>OZ219997.1:0-133736 GCA_964291365.2 Stappiaceae bacterium | reverse complement strand
GGTAGAGCTTATCAAAGACGCATCAAACTCAATTTTCACAAAAAATCCCACAAGGAGGGTTTTCTCAAATCCGGTCACATATTTACAAGAACTCGGCCAGTTGGAATGCTGAATCGTGAAGCTAGAGAACAGTGAACGCCGATATAATTTTGGTAATTATTCTTCGTTATCAGTGACGTTTTAGTACTACGTACAACAAGCAATAGCCAAGATTGTTGTGGTAAAATGTAGTCTTGAAAGTATATTTTCTTGACTGAGAAAGAGAAGGGATGAGTCTTCCTGGCATCAACCTGCCCAAAGAGCTGAAGTCGACTCCAGACATAATTGTACCCGCGCACCTGTCGATTTCGCGGGCAAGAATCTTACTGTTACCCAAGATTGTAGGTTACAGTGTGCTATTTCATCATTCTTTTCGTGATTTCGATCATTAGAAAGAGCTACTGGACAAACATAAGAAAAATACAGACAATAATATACAGTAATAAAATCTTGATTATCATTCCCATATGTTTGATTACATGACCTCTGGCCCGAGGTAGTCACGTACGTAGGTGGCAGGGCCGTAGGAAGGTATTCAAGAGTGGGGAGGCTCTCTGTAGAAGAGTTTGTAGCAATTAAGCGCGCGCGCAAAATTTGAAGCCACGCCCGAAAAAAGTTAAACCACGCCCACAAAATCTCTCCATTCGCGCGCGAACAAAGTACACTGTTGAATGCTCACTTATGATCATGCATAATCGCAGGACTGTGGCTCGAGCTCATATCCAGGATGATTAACAGTGCTGAATCAGCACCGGCTGGTTCTGCGTGCACGTGTTGCGGTTTGGCATATTTTAGGTAAGATTTAGGGGGTCAAAGGTCGGATGTAAGGCATAAAAAAAGTGGGGCGGCTCGAACCGCCCCGCCTCCGACGGCCCTGGGTGGGGCCTCCGTGTAGACTGCTTTGCTGAAAGTACTGCCTTTGAACATGTGAATGTGTGTGAAGAGAGGGTAATATGTATAACGTACAAGTGCATATTTTTTCCCATACAATTTAAGTGTGTGGATCGTGATGTACATGAGTAATGGTCATCCTATTATTGTTCTACCTTAATTATTAACCGATTGTAAGTGAATTCGCTACACGCATGCGTCAACACCGGAAGGTGGTTGTAGCGAATTCACTACAGCTGTACCGTACTCATCTTTAGTCAATATTGTGCTTCAGAGGAGCCACTGACCTATTCGACATTGAATCGAGTCTCTCCACCGACCACTCCCACCGTTGATTTCTCGATCTTTTATCGCTACAAGCTTGCACTTATTGAACCGGTAAGTGATAGTACATGGTGTAAAGTTCAATTCATGAATATAAATACATTACACAATAACTAGCTAAATGGCAGCTAAAGGGCCCGCTTGACTGTGGATGACGTGCTGCAGTACTGTACTGATAGCGATGATGATGCTGCTGCTGACTGTGAGCCTGACTTTGATCCAGATGAGCTTGTCATGGATGGTAGTGATGACAAATTTAGTGACTTGGAAGGGGATGAATTTGTTGATGACATCGATGAAGACGACCCCAACACCCTGCATGATACTCCAGCAGCAAGTAGTACAGGCACCATCAGCTCTTTTGGTAACCAAGATTCGACATGGAGCACCACCATCACATGCCTATCCATCCATCCTTTCACCTTCCCAGTAGGCCCCACTCAATACATCTTCACTGAAAGTCTTCAACCTGTTTTTCTCGCCAGACCTAATGGAAAGAATAGTAAAAGAAAGCAATGCATATGCAAAGATAGCAATGGGAGACGAGAAGTATGACAAATGGTCGAAGATAACAGTGGAGGAGTTGAAGGCGTTCTTGGGATTTAGTGTTTTGATGGGCATAAACCATCTTCCGTCCCTCAACGACTAATGGTCACGAGATCCCTGTCTTAGGTATGTTCCAGTGGCTGATCGCATCACTCAAGACCGATTCCTTGAGATCTCACGGTATCTCTACTTTGTCAACAACGACACACTGGTACCATATGAAGAGGATGGCCATGACTGTCTCGGGAAGGTCAGACCACTGATTGACCACCAGTTCACCAAGTTCGCTCAGGCCTACGAGCCCCACCGTGACATTGCTGTTGATGAGGCAATGATCAAGTTTCAGGGTAGATCATCGCTGAAACAGTATATGCCACTGAAACCAACCAAGCATGGGATCAAGGTGTGGGTTGCTGCAGACAGCACCAATGGCCACTTCTCGAGGTTTAAGGTCTACACAGGAAACAAGAACAACACCACTGAGCATGGGCTAGGAGCTAGAGTTGTCAAGACGCTCACCTGATCTCCAAGCTAGGAAAGTACCACCATGTCTATTTTGACAACTACTTCACCAGCCTCAAACTCCTGGAAGATCTTGAGAAGGACAGCATCTATGCCTGTGGCACTGTGAGAAAAGATCGCAAGGGTTTTCCTCCCCAGTTGAAGAAACCGAATCTGAAGAATAGGTGAGTGTACACATTATGAGTGTACACATTATGAGTGTGCATGTATGTGCATGTGTGTGTGCATGTACATGTACGCATGTGTGTACATAACAGTGTGTGGATGCATGAATAACAGAGTTTGTGTGTGTGCATATATGAAAGGGGAGGAGGAAGTATGTTGAACAGCATAATACTGTGTGTATCAACTGTTTGTATGGCTTTTGTAATGATATTGACTCTTGGTGGCCAAGCTGTAATGTGCACATAACATGGTGCTATGCTAGCCATGTGTATAGGTATGCACTGGTTGGCATAGCACCATGTTATGTGCTCAGCAAGATTGGATATCATTACAAAATAATACAAATGCTAACTGTACAAACAGCTGTTACACACAGTATTGCACAGTTCAATACTCTCCCTATCTCCCTTTCATATACTCTTGATACAATTTATACACAAAACAACTAAATACACACATAATAGAGGTGAATTTCTCACAGTCCAGAAAGGCAATGTATGTGCAAGTTCTTGGATGGATAGTAAGGTTGTCACAGTCATGTCCACCACCAGCCAGCCCCAGTCGACTAACGTCCTCCGGCGCCAAAAGGATGGTTTGAGGATATCTGTGCCTTGCCCCATGTCTGTCTTGGACTACAATACCTATATGGGCAGCGTTGACAGAGGAGATCAAGTCAGGGGCTACTACAGCTGCAGAATGAAATGCAGAAAATTTTACAAATACATCTTTCATTTTCTGCTTGACGTGGCTGTCACAAATGCCTTCATCCTACAAAAGGGCTATTGTGAGGATGCACCTTTCAGCTCGATCAAGGAATTTGAACTCAAGCTGGCAAGTGAGCTCATAGGAGACTACTGCAGCAAGAAAAGAGCTGGTCGTAGTGGAGGAGTTGTTTGTTCTCTCGCTCTCCGACAGTTCCTACCACCATTCCTGAGAGCGATCCCTCCAAGAAGGCAAAGCACAGGCGAGCACGCTGCACCAGGTGTTACAGCCGGACAAAACGGAGTGTATTCACCTTGTGGTACTGTACCTAGTGTCATGTGTGGCTGTGTCATACAGGAGAGCAGAACACAGACTGCTTCATGATGTGGCATGCTCAACACGTCCCTGAACTGTAACAAAGTTAATTTTTATTGTACTGTTTTTTTTTCTTATGTTACTATCTACTTAAGGCAGCTATCAGATACTGCCTCTGTATGCTCTAAACATATAATATATAACTTGGTAGGCCAAAGAACCTACAAAGAGCCTACCAACTGAACAAATACTTGAGCGATCATTACTACTTACACTCCTATTGTCTATAGCTACTTTGTCAAACTTGACATGCAATACTTACCTGAATTGAATTGTAGCAATCTCGTTTCCAGAGCTGATGTTTATGATCGACTTGGGTAGCAATCGAGAGCCCGTTCATTGCTCTCGAACTTGGTAGCTTCATCCTGGCACAAATGTGGTCCCAGAAGCAGTTTTAACCGCTTTCAGTCACATGATGTCAAAAATTGCGTTCAGTAAAAAATTAATTTAGTTCTAATAGAAACACTATGTGAGCCCAATCTTTGCATATAATTGATTAAAGGGGCTTACTCATCCTGCCCTCTCCTCCCAGCTCATCCAGATCGCTGGTAAGCATTAGCCTGAGGGGGAGAGAAAAGAGACATGTACATGTATGTATGTACAGTGACTAACATGCAGCACATTATGTACACATCCGCATGTATGTGTACATGTACATGTACAATGTATATCATGGCTTATTTTCTATTATGACAACCTATACCAGAGTTTGAAGCTCAATGATCACCCATCTACATGTACTAGCCTTGCCAGATGACATCAGGAAATCTCAACGAATGCATTACTACCAAAATTAATTTCACTCTCGGCTTGCAGAACAACATCTGGCAAGTCTATCACTGCACAGCATGTCTATGTGAATGCTACCAAAGGCACCAAACAGCTTGTGGTTATGAAGGTGACATGGTTTATCCCCCAAAAATTGTATTAAATTAATGATGATAACGAGTGCTTACCTGGTATACTTGAAGAGCATCCATACCAAAGTGAGGATTAGACACTGTAGACCTTGCCTTACAATAGCAATAGCCACAGTCCACTACAATCATTATACCATAAACTCTGTGTGTGTGAGAGAGAGATAGAACCCTTTAATTGTTGCAACATAAAAAATGGAGAACCAATTACATGACAACATAGATATTGTGACCCACAGGGAGATGAAAAAGGGGAGAACCCTTTAATTACAATAAGAAGGCTGATGTTGTGAGTAGAATCCCTTACTATGATTTTTTCTTTTGCTTGAGATTGAGCACCCTTCTGAAGGATACACACACCACCTCAGCACAATGCATCTACAAGTAGCTCATTAGTAAATCACCCACCACTGGGCACCTTAGATAACTTGTGGCAATAAGGAAAGTGTATGCGACAGTTTTTCATAAGTTACCTGACATTTTCAACAGAAATGATAACACTCCCATGCACTCTAAGAGAGGTATAGACAACTTATGCCCAGAAAGCACCACAAAGTATACCTATGTGCATAGCAGGGAAAAAATATTGCACTATGTGTACATGTGCATGTTTGTGTGCATATACTGCAGCTTACACACAGTGGAATATTTAGCAAATAGCTCAGAATAGCCACATCCAAGCTCCACCCACTATAAAAAAATGCTTTGATAAATGTGATAATAAAAGAGCCAACTAACATATATCGTACAATATACAGTATGCATACTTACACATAGTGCAATATTTAGGGCCTACTATGCACGTAGGTATACTTCGTGGCAGTTTGGTGTGTGGGAAGAGGTTCGAGTCTGAATGGACATTTTCCTGTTATGATTTTGATAATCACATTTGTTTACAATAAAAGAGGGTGGAGTTTGAGTGCAACACTTTCCGAACATTTTTTCCATGTATAATACTCTAAAGATTGGAGCCATGGAATGGATTCAGGCCATATATGTGTACATACATGTAGTTACACTGTACATAATTTTCGTTGCTACAAAACCTTTGTATGACAAATTCTCATGCTTAAAAAATGTCCATAGGAACAATCCCTTATCATGTTTACATTAACAGTGCACACGCATACTGTAAGACTATCAGACTGCAGATTCACACTCTCTTTCTCTCTGTCTCTCACTCCCCTCCTTCCTCCAGGTTGTATCTCGTTGTAACAACCTCAAACGTCGTAATGACCTCATATGCACAAGTACATGACACTACTTTCACACATAATGTACAACTGACCCAATACTGCCTCACAAGTGACCTCCATTTCCTCCTGTACCGGCGTGAAGATCAAGATGATGTCACTTTTAGAATGTTGAAGGTGAATCTGAATGACCTGCTACACAGCATTCTCTTTGTAATCATCCGAGGGGCTACGAGTAAATATCAATAGGAAAGATTGACCAGGGAACGTTGCTGAAAATTTATCAGCATCTATGGTAGCTGAGGTGACAAACAGTTTGAGGTCGTTACGTTAAAATACAACCTGGAGGGAGGATGGAATAACGAAGAGAGAGAGACAGACAGGGAGAGAGAGTGTGAATATATACAGCTAAGAGTACATGCATGTACTGAAATCTTTGTTGTAAAAATATTTTCGTAGTCAATGGCAGCTACGAAAATGAATCTTACAAAAATGCATGCACACTATTGACATTAGTGTGGTAAGGGGTCGTTCTTACAAAAAATTTCAATACAAAAATTTATCATACGAAAGTTTACTAACACAAAAGTTTCCAAATCTATAGGTCATAAAATTGATTTTCCATTAATTAGAACACTATTCACAGTCATAGCTATTTAGAGACATAGATAAAAAACCATCCCTGAAAGAAGGGCTTACATGTAAGCTGTCAGCAAAGATACACATGATAAGAGGCAGAAGCCTGAGAAGGGTGTATTATTGGTTAGGTAAGGGGTCGTCACCTTTCTTAAAGAGTGTTTAGGGATATTTCGTGAGCCTTGTCCATAATGTCCAGGTCAGGCTCCCTGAAGCACACCTCAGCAGCCATATGGAAATTCTGTGTAGGAGAGACAGAGATAGACCACACCCACTCCACAAGAGCAGTTATATGACTTGTTAGACCACTTCTCTTTTATACAAATACAGTTAATGTGAAACTAGTAGCAGATGTTATAGATAGTAAGAGTACATGTATAAAACATATAGCCAAAAATTTTCGTTATACAGTATCTACAAGTTGTGTATAGGTGGTAACAGGTACATTTACCCTATGATGTGAGTGGGTGTGGATGGTTTTGTGGTTGAGTATCTGCTCATAGACAGTCTGTAGTTCACACGGTCGGTCTAGAGAGAGCTGGACAGAGTTCTAGTAGGCTGCAGAGTCTTGTGTGTGTGCATGATAGGTTGTCCAACTTGCCCCAGAGCAACAGCAGCCCCACATGATTGCATGGGAATATAATAATTATGTATAAATGTACTGTACGTACGTATAGTATAAGCATGGTTATCAACTCAAAAAAGTGACTAAACAGTAGCCTTCCCTGTTCTTTTCAATGCATGCAAGAAAATAAGGGGGAGATACTAGGATAGGAAGGGTGGCGAATCAAGCTACACTGATTATCAGTGAGGGTAATACGATCCTTGGAGGCACCACGGAGCTACAACCTTTGTACTAGCTGCTATGTGGTCGTAACTTTGCTTTAATATCACTGCATAAAATTTACAGCGAGACCCCAAGCCTGCATCAAACAATCCAGCAAGTGTAAAATTAATACACACTCACTCATCTTCTAGTACCTTTTCTTGTTGAAGGCATCGAAGACCCACTGACAGCTACCGGAAGGTTCAAGTACTTGGAGAACGCGACGCGACTTTTTGGACCCCAGCCTTGGCGTAGAGCTCGTTAAATCGGCAAGATATCTCTCCCATTTGCACGGAGGACAGCTGGCACACAACCTTCTCATAGGTACGCTTGAAAGACGACTCGCTCCGATCCATCTTCAATGCGATCGTTTGGTAAAGGTCGTTTGAATATGACATTAATCGGGGCATATGCATATACCGTAGTTCGGGAAATTTTCGCGTATAAAATTTTTCACGTTTTAAAATTTCGTGTTAAAAATTTTTCGGACATCGCCTATTTGTCCGAAAAATTTTTAACACGAAATTTTAAAACGTGTGCTAGTCAGATCCCGAACTACGGTATATATGGGGGGAACTGCATTTGAAAATCTGGACGAGCAGGTGGACGAATACCCCCCAGTATGTTTGAGATTCAAAGATGCCAACAAACTGCAAGTTTTTGCAGCTGGCTGGATAGCAGGCAGGTGTCTAAGATCATGCTGTGAGTTCAAATACGCACCTGTACCTTCAATAGGCCTGACTGTGATAGTTTGGGAAATGTTAAATCGGCAAGACTGCCAAATTTAAAATAATTTGCCATTTCTTTTGAAATTTATTTGCAGGTGTGTCTCGCTCGCCGATGCCTCGTGGCTACTGCCGCCTCAGGGAGAAAATAACAAGGCAAGGTAACACACTGAGTTGGTGTGTAGCTATTTCGTGGTAGTTCAAAGCTTAGCCTAATATGGATGGGGCTTTAGCATGTCATTTGTACAGTCCAGTCAAGCCTATGCCTGTGTTTTGGCTTCATATCTGGTGCACATTTGAACTGTCTTTCTAAATTTAGTCTATATTTCAGGATCTTCCCCTTGGTAGTGCATGAAGCCTGTCAAATGTACATTATGTATTAATTTATGTTGCAGTTTGAGTACACATATGTAGCAGTTTGTGGCTGCATACATGTACATGTGGGTGTGCACACCTGTGTGGAAAAGTACCCTTATCTGAAACCACTAATTATCCTATGTATACATTGCTCCATGGCCTTGTCACCTTGGGGCAAGCTACAGCAAATTCAGGCACCTTTGCAACAGACTGGCTACCTTATAAACCACCTTGTCCTGCTGTGTAAACTGTTGCTTGTGGCTTATTAAATGAACTACAACTATGGTTTTAGTCCTAGCACTTTTTCTATTGCAAAGGTGCATGAATCTGCTGTACATACACACTGTATAGGAACAGTGTTGTATACAAGTGGTACTGGTGTGTGCAAAATTTATAAAGAAGGCTGAACTGCACCGATATCCTACGATCCTAGCTTTATATACTAAGGAAGTAGGTTGAATCCTGACATACAGACCAAATTTGAAGAATTATCCAGGTGGGATTATCAATGTGCACCACAAAACAGTCGCACATGGTCCGTGCCCATAGTTAAGAGGGGTCCTTGTTCATACACATGTAGTTGTATACTATTCTGGTGCTGCTACTTTTGTCTATTATATCTCCAAGGTGATTTTGAATGCTTAGTTTCATGATAATTGCATGTAGTTACATACGTTATATAGCCTCATCCCTTGGGGGGAAGGGAATATCCCTCCCCAAATACACTCTCCCTATGGCTTACATTTTGTTTAGCTACTGCAGAGCAAAGTCTATAATATTATTATGGCATTCTTTCTAAATAGTGCCCACCGCTATTCAAATTTTCTCTCTAATAATCCGAATTACACATTAAGATTTACTGTGAGTACTGGTAGCCATGTGTATAGCTACAGTTCACTATCAAAATTAAACAGTATTGTATATGAGGTATACAAATTTTGTACGCATGCAATTGTCTTCTTTCTAACATGTGTGATCCCCCCAATATGAAACCCTAACGTCCTAATTAGAGGATTTTGTATGCTTTTTATGTTGTAGATTTGTGTCTGTACCTCTGTTATGACTCGGACTCGAGGTGTTGATATCTGGACTGGTCTTCATCCTTGAATTGAGCTGCCCTCAACTCTACAACCATCCTCATCCGTCCAACGAGATGTCATCAACTGAATTGTCCACTATTCATGCAGCCATGGATGTCAGAAGCGTGAAGAGTGCTACAATTGACCTCACCCTGTTGAAAGGACCAATAAGGTAGGGTGGGACTGCCAGTTCATGCAAATGACAAGTCAATAATGGGAGAATGGTGCATATGTGTGTTCTGTGTATTTGAGATCTTCCAAGTACAGTTTAGTTTAATTGAATGTTTGAGTGTTTTTTTTTTTTTTTTTTTGGTGGTTTCTGTACCAACAATTGACATGTGCCCCCCCTCCCAATTTGCATGTTAATCCACTTGTCTATGTTAAATTTGTAGATGCAGATCATGTCGCGGTAGTCCTTTGGCGTGCTAGATGAAGGCCATCTAGGTGAAAAAGTCCAGGTCAAGCCTGGTGAAGAAAATCCTAGATGAAGACAAAGCTCTAGCAAGTCCAAGGTGAAGTCAGTCCTCAGTGAAGTAAGCCCTAGTGTAAACATTCTAGGTGAGCAAGTCTGAGGTGAAGACAAGTGCTTGGTGAACAAAAGTCCAACAAAACACTGATGTGGTAAGTACTTAAGTACCTCTATCTTCATAATTATGTGCAGTTGTATGCTAACTAGGGAATCTTGTGTGCTTCTTTTTATGCTGCAACCTTATGTATGTACATATACATGTATATGGCAGTGTGTGAGTGTATGCACTATGCATTTGGTTAAAAAAAACCTTATCTTCATACAGCTTGCACATTTATATACCAGCTCGTCAGATGACAGTGGAACTACCTTGCATCGCTTCGCTAACATTGGGATTAGATTCATCATCTGACCAGCGGTAAGTGCTACTTTATTTACTGGTATTGCGAGCTCCTGCATGAACGCTAGTGTGCCACTAGCGAGCTCCTGCATGAACGCTAGTGTGTCACTTCTTTCTTTTGTTTTCTTTCTTTTGGCACTAGTCTAGCGAGCTCCTGCATGAACGCTAGTGTGCCACTTTTTTTTTTTAGTACTGTTCTAGTGCTATTGTTAGAGCCATTTTGTCTTTTATATCTGCGAGGTATCTGGGATGGCACAGCTGTGATGGATGCAAAAGCAAGTTGCTGATATGGTACATGTAAGTGCCTCTACCCTCATACATGTGATTACATGCTAACTAGAGAATCATATATGCTTTTTATGCTGCAACTGTGTGTGTGTACGTGGTGGTGTGTGTGAGTGTTTGGGTGTTGACAAAGACCTTTTTTTCCTCATATAGACTAGCAGGTGTTGCTACCCTCATGTGATAGGAGTTTTGGTGAGCACTATTTAGAGCACTATTATCATGTACATATGTTTTGCAAGTATGTTTGTTTACTGACTTGCTATGGTTACGGAGGGGGGAGGCTGTATTGACTATGGTGAGGACTTGGAACAAGACTAGGTTATCTCCAGTGTCCTCATTGTGCATATATATTTCTCTCCATGCAGGCAGCTAGGCTGGCAGTATCAACCTCCTGCAGCAAGGTACGCATGTGCAATACGCACACATTGCCTAACTGTATGCTTAAACACTGACGACCCTATACCTAACCCATTTTGCAATATTTATCCCCCCCCCCCCCCCGATTTAAATGCTGCTCATTAATCCACCTGTCTACATTTGAAAACAGATCTGTCCTCAAGCAATTTGCTGGAATGAACTGCTGAACAATTGTGGAAGAACCAACGTACATGTCTAGCATTGTGTACTTATGTCATTCCTTTTTTTACAAATGCAGGTATGTCCACAGTGAATGTGGTGATACCTCGAGCTATCGACTCTACCTGTGGTTAATCCTTGCATTGAGCTGGTCTGGACTTGTACGTGTATGTCCTCTACATGCATCCATTCAACGAGACATCAACTGGATTGTCTACCTCTACTCCTGCAGCCATGGATGGGACAGATATTGGCAACGTGAAGAGTGATGGGGCTATACAGGTTAGCAATGGGTTATACTGTTTTAATGATGTCCTGTAGGAGTATGGTGAGCATTATTTAGACTATATAAACAAGTCACTGATGCCTCGACATAAACATGGCTGGCCCACCTAGTGCTGCACTGCACTGACGAGGCCTAATTAGGCCAAAACAGCTGTCTGCAGTTGCACTTTTGGCACCAAACTTTTGAACTTGCATGTAGCTGAGCAGAGAATTTTGTGTGCTTTTTATGCTGCAACCTTGTGAGTTCACAAAGTCCTTTTCTTTTTTATATAGGCTATAAGGAACTTGGAGCAACTGTGGACAAACACTGTATCCTAAGGCATTGTTTATGTTGTATGTCATTCTTTCTTTACAGGTAATGCAGTGTGTGGCATGGATGTCACGGTTCTCCAGCTGTGTTGGGTACTGACATGCAAAACATGTATGGTACATGTACATGTAAGTACCTCTACCATCATACGTGCAGTTGTGTGCTAAATAGAGAATCTTGTGTCCTTTTTTTGCTGCAACTATGTGTGTGTGTGTGTGCGTGCATGCATGCATGTACTGTGTGTTTGGTTCAAAAACCTTTTTCTTCATACAGAGTGTTACTGTTGTCCTGTAGAAGTTTTGGTGAGCATTATTTAGAAACTGTCATGTGCATTTCTAATTTTTTCATATTGCAAATGTGCATGTTTAGTGACTTGCTGATGTGAAGACATGTGGTCCTTCCCTACCCTGGTTGTGATGGGTGTGGATACACAATAACAATTGACTGATGTGGTATGTACCTCTACTTTGTTTTGTGTTATGAAATACTTTTCTGCTGCTACTGTTAGAGCTATTTTGTGTTTTATATAATGTAGATGTCATTGTCTCTGCGACTGTGATGTTCTGAAAGGAAGTTGATGTCATGGCCTCCCCGACTATGATGCTTGTGGACACACAAAAGTAATTCACTGATGTGGTATGTGCCTCTACCATCACACATGTACATGATAGTTTATGCAGTGTTCTTCTCAAAAATAATTCAAAGCATGATCAAGCTTTCAGCTCTATACTTTCCCACATCAAAGAAAAATTTATGCACGCGTACCTTGATCTATATCTCAAATTACCGATATACTAATTGCCTGTGGATGAGCCTAACTAATTGTACATAATTTTTGAAATTTTGTTGTAGGAAATGGACCTGCTGTGAATTGTGATGCTGCTAAGTGTTGCCTGAACAGAGGCTGAGGATGGTTACAGGACGGGTCAGATCGAGGTGGCCAAGTGACCAGCTAATAAATCTGACTGCCTCTTCCCCTCAACAAAAGCTAAAGGTAGGCTTGTCTATATCATTTGTGCTGGGGGGGGGGGCTTCACAACTAGGCTCTTCAACCTGTAGTGGCTCAGTTCGTCAAATCTGTGAATGATCTGATAGCCATAGGTCAGTCGTACAGTTTACCGTACAAAATTTATCTTGAAAGTATCAAGAACTCGGCCCCTAGATAGAGGCTATTTAATAGGCCATTCCAAGTTGTATTTCTGTTTTTGATCCCCTGCCTGTGTGCTTTTGGCAATCTCCACATTTTCAGCATCCTCAGTAGTTTGTATACTACATGCATGAAGTGACGTGCAGACATTTTGATGACAAGAGTCTGATTGGCTTGTATTGCTGGGTTGCTGGTAGTTCCACCCATCCACATGATCTTTGGAAGAATCCAGGACCAGAAACAGAAGTACAACTTGGAATAGCCTTAGTGAGAGAGATGTTAAATCCCCTGGTCTTACACAATGTACCTTGGGCAACCTGGGAGGGAAATAGTGGAGGTACACATTGACAGGTGCATTTATATTAAACATTTGAATATGCTGCTTGTGGACATGGCATATGCACACCCTCCCACTACACCTTAATAAGATTCTGGGGGAGAACACTGGATGTACATGTATGTATATTTATACACAATGTATCTCCACACAAAACTGTGGACTCAGTAGAAGCTAGTGGAAATAGGAAATCAACCAGTGAGTAAGGGGGGGGGAGCTAGAGGCAGAGCTTCAGAGTCAAGAACATCGGGTGGATCTACTGGTGTTGGCGGTGGTGGAAATGACCAATCAGAGAATAGCCTCAGGAGCTAGTGGAAGTGGTGCAAAGGTCAGGGTGAACAAATTATACAGCGTGCACATTAATAGAGAGAGAGAGGAGAGTGAGAGAGAGAGAGACAGGGACAGAGTTATGTAGTTATGTTGAGCAGTGATGATCTTTATGATATGGGACCCCTTGGAGTTTGAAATGTACTTGTACAACACATAAGGTAGGTCCCATGGGACCTAGCTCCTTTAATTTGCATCAAAGTTCCCCTCCTTAAGTTGATTCAAAATTATCTGACTGTGCCTTTAAGTGTGTAAGGGAGGGAGGAGGTTATGAAGATGTACATACACATTGTCGACGTGCAGTGCACAACAAGCAGAAAAAAAATTGCAGAATAGACTCATGTAGATTGCAATTTTTAGTACATTAGGTAATGATCGTCACTTATATATACTTTCCTCTTTTTGTTCGTTATATTGTGTTAAGATGTGATAGTAACCACTATGCCATACTAGGGGTATCTAAGACTGCAGAGGAGGTTGAAATCAAGAAAGCCTACAAGAAACTAGCTCTCAAGCTACACCCGGACAAAAACCATGCCCCCAAATCAGACGAAACATTCAAAGGTATCTGTACTGCTACCACCATGTGTAAATTTAAGTTTAGAAATGTTTGTGAGAATGTCAGCTATTGAAAATGAACCTTATGAAAGTACATTCACATTACTACTGTTACATGTATGTGGTATGGGGTCGTTGCTGCTAACTTAGTCAACATGAAAATTTCTAGCTTCAAGGTATTACAAGTGACTTGTACATTTATGTGATGTCATTGATGTTCTAGTACTCCCAGTTCTGCATTCCTGCATGTATGCATACATCTTTCTTAGATAATGGGATAAAATGGTTTGCTACAGTGTACGTACATGCGCATGTATCAGTTTTCATGTATTGGACTGGAAAGTAGTAGTAATAAGGTGATATTTGTTTCATCTATGTGCTTTCGCCCTGCTCAAAATTTGAGGGGAGGAGGCATCTCTCCACCATTTTTGTACATCATTAGAGATGATCACATACTTGGACAAAAATGCTGTGTCGTCACTTTTATCCCCATACACTGTACATAGTAAACTTCCATGGTGATATTCGATGGTGGTGGTCCCTCAGGATTCCCAAGCAAAAACGATATGACTGTGATTGGCGATTGAAACTATGACATTTGAGCTAAATGTAGATATCCCTAGCTTGGGGATCCAGTGATTTTTTAGCTTCAACACAGCAACTCTATGGGGACACACCCATAATGTTGCACATTGGTATACATGAAACTTACGTGGAGCATTTCATGATGTAATTGTCTGTCTTTACTTGCAGCTGTGAGCAAGGTCTACTCTGTGCTTAGTGACAAAGAGAAGAGACACTGATATGACCAGTTTGGTGATGAAGGTCTCCAAGCATCTGGCATGAACGGAGGGCGACCTAGCTACCATTATGCCTATGATGATGATGAGTTTGATCCTAACGACATATTTTGGATGTTTTTTGGAAATAATTTCAACTTTGGAGATGAAGGTAAATGATAGTACAAAAATAGAGAGCTATAAGAGTTCTCTAGTATAGATTTTTTTTTGCTACTGAAAATAGAGTATGGCTTGTTCTTGTGATCATTTTTAATTTGCTCATATTTCATGTGACTAATGTACATTGTTGTACATTGTAGGTACAGTATGAGGCCCTTGAGGCATGTGCATGTAAACAGAGTGTGAGTAGGAAATTTTTTAATTTGACGGTTGCCAAACCACCAAATTTAATTCCCTATTAATTTTCCTAGCTGATATATTCTAGTTTTGTGATATACTAATGTCCTTGTACTGTACTTTATTCATACACTACTGGTGGTGATGGCAAACTCTACAGGAGAGCTCACAGGAGAGCTCACAGGAGACCTCAATACCACACTCATCATCATCATTACCATGGCAACCAACTGGTATGTTCCACGTACATATAAATGTATGCTACATGCATGTACATGTATGTACTCCCCCACCCATCTATAGCTCCTTTAATTTGTTGAACTTAATTCATACATACATACCAGTGTACATGTGTGCATCATGCTCCACAGCATTTATAGTAACAAACGCTACAAATCATGCTTTTTTAACGGCCATGCCTATTGACCACACCTAGTAGTGTCATAATAGTATGCGGCTTCACTACACACGTTGTCGAGTCAGAAATATTGTTCTATAGACTAAAGGCTAGAGGCTAGGGTAAATACGTAGCTACATGTATGCTTTGCTATATACATGTATGTGTCATACAGTGCATGTGGGGTATGTGCTCTAGAGAGCTCTAGTTTTTCTTTTTTTTGATTGGGGAAGACGTGTATAAAATGCTTTGATATGGTCACAGGCCACACCCTCACATGTGTCCATGAATTTTGTTTGTGAGTGAATCCTGTAATTACACATGCTCCTAAACTATGATCAATTTTGAGATACATGTACAGTACAGTTGTTATTGAGTATAACCAGTTTGTGCTCTCTCTCTCTCCAGTCAGATGATATTTCATGGATTGGTCTGTCAGCTGCTGCTTCTCGTCATCATTCTCCTGTCTCTATTCTCTGGTGTTTTCTTTCAGCAGCCCCTGTCTCCCTATGCCCTACACAGATCACAGTCAGTTTATCATGCATACCACGTACTACTAGTACATGTAATACTAAAAACCAAAAACAAAATTTTTTGCTAAATCTGCATGTACACATATTTTTACAAAGGAGGTAAATGTCACCAGACTCCTCCCCCCCCCCCCCCCAAAATGGTAGGAGTGTATAATACAATCATTATATTAAAATTATAGTTGTCCGTCTGTGTGTCTGTCTGTCCGTCCGTCAGTAACGGGAGGACACCAGAAATGATTTGACCCCGAGAAACAAGAGGCTGTATCTCTGGCCATTGAGCAACAGAAGCTAGAACTGGGCAATCTCTGTGACCGCCATCCGTGGCACTAGCTACAGGCACGAACACTAGCTTCTTGGACGGACTGTACAAAAACCACGCGACAATGGACACTTACATGTAGTGGGCTGCAGTTAGCTAAGGAGCTTGATTCGTGAGAAGATATTGTCCGAGTGATCGTCACGGAGGTAGTAGATTCCGAGGGTTTGCCCTTGCCTTCACAAGTCTTGCGAGAGAGTTGGCGAGCGACATAACGAGTTTCTTGACAGTTGATTGCTTTAGCAATGTGCTCAAAACAGGATGTCATAAATGCGCATGCTCAATGGAATGTTCTAGAAACCAGGTAAAGGGCGGTCTTAGCTGCCATGCTGACCTATATCCTGTCAAATAACGAACCCACCACCACATGATACAAGGTCTTACTCTGGATTATTGATCACCTACTCATGGTCGGGCTGGAGTCCATGCAGGGAATGCAGAGAGAGTTCCAAACCATGTGCCTTACCAAGTTAAGTAGTACATGCAGACAAACACAGATACAAGCAGGAGGCGAGCGAAGCGAGCCCCCCTGCTTGTATAATATAATACTGCATTTGATGTGCCTGTGCACTGTGTATATTAGCTGCAGACTTCATACCATGCATGTATGTTTGCCATTGCCTTATATAGACTCAATTTTTTTATATTATGATATTGTCTTTGCAGCATCCACACAGAGAAAGGAATCACCAAGGAGTTCAGTATTCCTTACTCTGTTCAGGTAAATAGAGACAATCACATTCTATGTTATGATTGTATATTTACATGTACTTGTTGCTTGGATATAATCACCTACATGCACATATGTACAACATGTGTACTGCATGTATTACAATTATCTCTCTCTCTCTCTCTCTCTCCTCCCTCCCTTCCTCCCTCCTTTTTGTTTCTCTAGGAGTTGTTTAAGTCCCAGTATAGTAATAGTAGATCCCAGCTTCGTCACATTGAGAAGCAGGTGTTGGAAGACTACCTTTGGGAGCTCAAAGTTTCCTGTAAAAGACATTGGATGTCTGGCCATCCAGGTATAGTGTGTGTGTGTATGTGAGAGAGAGAGAGAGAGAAAGAGGGAGATCACATTGTGTGTCATGTGACCATTTTGGTGACTTTAGCAGCATGTGTGATCACTAGTGTGTTTACTTTTGTGAGCTTATTGTATAAATATTATTTATATCACTTCTACATAGTATTACTAATACAGCTATGCTTAATATCGCACTCTTAACAGTGTGATATTAATCCCCCCAGGATCTACAGTGTGATATTAATTTCTTCAGGGCCCACAGTAACAGGGTCACTGGCCAATGAGAATGGGAGTCTACTATTCTGTTGAGTGAATTCATATAGCAACAATCTTTGACTAGTAAGTAGTACAATGTCAGCAGTGTGTGCACACATTGATTACATAGATACAGGAAGGTGAGACACCATAATTGAAACAATCAAGAAGTCATTAGCTATCCCATGCTAGATCTAGCCATGTGCATTCCAGCTACATACAGCGCTTGCCTTGTAATTGTTCTGTCAATCTCGGTTATGAAGACACCTACTGTCGATACCAACTATCAGGTACACACGTAGCGGTAAGAAAGTAACTATGCTTTAGTAGAGAGCACAGTACAGTGTTTAGAAAGTTAGATGGCCGATACGTAGGTGAGGTAGCCAGCTAGTCCTCAAGGCTTGTGTAGTCAGCCTGCTGTTTTCAGCGATACAGTACATTCTTCTTTGATAGCTCTTCTTTGTGCAGTTGACTTTAGTATTTGCAGTAGTTTGTTGCTATGGAGGGGAGCCTTGGGGTATAAATTAGTTATAGCAGTAAATTAAAATCTCTTAATATAATACAGTGTATCTTGCATGTATCATCCTTTTTTAGCACAATATTGTGTATAATAAAATGTTTTGCAAGTAGTTTCATATTTTCTCTCTCTCTCTCTCTCTCTCTCTCTTGTCTTTTATATTGTAGATGTCTGTGACTGTGATGTTCTGAAAGGCATGGTCTCCCCGACTGATGCGTGCGGACACACAAAAACAGTTTGGTACGTGCCTCTACCATCACACATGTACATGATAGTTCATGCAGTGTTCTTCTCAAAAATAATTCAAAGCATGATGGAAGGGCATGGTTTGGGCGTGGCCTATGGCCACATCAAAGTTTTTGGCATCCACATCAAAGAAAAATCTACGTTGAAGGTTTGCAGGGCCAACAACATGCCTTAAGTATGCTGGGGAAACACTGATTCAAGGTTATGGATAGGGCTTGGTATTCACTCATGTCTTGTGTTGATAGCAGCTGAACTAAAGCACCATCCCATCTATATATAAGTACTTGTAAGCCAGTTGGAAGAGAAAAAACCTAGGGTAGCTGCCAAGGATCGAACCTTGTGCCTCATGTTTAGGCTGCAGGTGCTCTGACCACTGAGCTGCGTACAACTCCCCACAACCCACTGCGCAATATCTCTCCAGCTTTAAGGGCGATATAGACAAACCCTATGCTGTACACATACATGTAATTATATGCAGAATCTTATGTCCTTTTTATGCTGCAACCTTATGTATGTACATTGTGTGTGTGTGTGTATGCGTGAGTGAGAGAGTGGGGTGTGTCATGTGACCAGTTACAGTGAGCTTAATTCAAATATGCATGTGGGTAAGCTTGTGTTATGTGTGTGTGAGAGATCACATGGAGTGTCATGTGACCAGTCAATATGAGCTCTAATCAGAGGAGGTAGGACAGGGTCCAAAGGTTGTGCCTAATGATCAAGCATTCCAGAGCTGATATTGGCTTTTTGTAAAGGTTTTCAGCAAATCTAGATGTAATTTTTGAACTTAGCATCATCCATTTAGGGGGAATTGCTCTCAGATTAATTGTAAAGAACACCTTCAGGGTATTGGAATGTTAATATTGTTAGTAATTGATTAGTGACCTTTCGACCCTGTCCTACCTCCTCTGAGCTTTAATATTAAAAAATGTATGTGCATAAGCTTATGTGTGCGTGAATGAGAGCAGCAACTTTGCCTTTTTGAGCTACATGGTAATGAGATTACATGGTGTGTCATGTGACCAGTCAAGGTTAGCTTTAATTCAAAACAGCATGTGCATAGGCTTGTGTGTATGCATGAGAATGTGTCATGTGATCAGTCAGGTGACTTCAGCAGCAGTTGTGTGCACTAGCTGGTGTACGTGTGTGTGTATCAGTTATGTGTACACGTTTTAAACATGTGTGCATGAGAATGTGTACATGTATGTGTGTGAAAGTTTGTGATTGCATGGTGTGTCATGTGACCAGTACATGTAGGTGACTTTACCGGTGTTCTATATTGTACATCAAGAGTACATTAACCTGTAGACACAAGCAGTTTCATGTTGGTGTGTGTACAGCAAATTCAGGCACCTTTGCAACAGACTGGCTGCCTTAAAACCACCTTGTCCTGCTGTGTAAACTGTTCCTGCACAGTTGCTTGTGGTTTATTAAATTAACTACAACTGTGGTTTTAGTCCCAGCATTTTTTCTATTGCTAAGGTGTATGAATCTGCAGTATGTATGCGGGAGTGTATGGTAGTTGCATGTACCACAGATGTGGTTGGTCATTCACAGACTTCTCTTCATACAGATACAATGATTGATTGATAAGAGGAGGGGTGGTTAGGCAGCAAAAGTCAAGTCTTCTAGAAATTTAAGGTGAAATTCCATTGTGTAAAAAGTGTGATTTTATATTCAATAAACAACTTTCACCACATCCCCAGTAGCTGAACATAGTAAATGGCACATATGGTAAAAGGTCGTCAGTATATGCACAGTCTATGCGTGTTCTATGCCTCAATCACTGAAATGAACTCGACAGATCGACTCTCGACCTCGATAGTAGACAAAAACGACAGATACGAATTCGACAGCACAGTACAGATCGGTACGTAGCACGCGTACGTGCGCGTAGTGCATGCATGAATGTATGCGTGCTATATATAGCGCTAGCTAGCTTTATTTATACATGGGATTACGTAAGCCAAAAGAACGCATGAAGTTCGACCAGCCATACTTGTCAGAGAAAGTAACACGCAGCTTTTAATGTATTCGCTGGATACGCGCGTAAGTTACTCTACATAGTACTAGATTTTCAAGTCTCAGAAAGGCTCTGTCGAGGCCCTGGATTTTATTATAATTACCTCATAAATTACACCATAGGTTTCATCATAATTACCTCATAACCACAGAAAAGTAAATTGCTACTGGGGATGTAATTATTCACCACTATCTTTGTGCTCAAAGGTCATATCTGGATATCTGCTACTGCTATATTATACTGCCTGCTCGATTAACAGTAGACTGGTTATTGGTGAGGATGATTTCCCAATTTACAGATCTCTCTCTCTCTGATGATGAAGACTTACCAGCAACTGTTTCCAGTAGATCATGCACATGAACAAGGTGAGCTTTAATTCAAGTGTGCAAGTGCATGAGCTTAAGCTTGTGTGTGTGTGGGGGGGGGGGGGGGGGGGAGGGGGGTCACATGGTGTATCATGTGATGAGTCAAGGTGAGCTTTAATTCAAAAGTGCATGTGCATGAGCTTGTATGTTGTACATGTATGTGTCATGTACATGTAACCTGTCAGGTGACTTCAGCAGCAATTGTGTGAACTAGCTAGTGTTCACAGTAGTGAACTTGTCCTTGGGAGATACTACAATAAAGCTGGTTGTCTGCATGATACATGTTTGGTTAAATGTGCTTACTTGTATGTACAATCATACGAGCAATTTTACCTTTTTTGCTACAACTTTTCCTATTTGAGCCATACATGTATGTGTGTGTATCACTGTGCTAGTGTGTTAGTATGTGTATATGTGTTTGTGTGTATGTGTATGTGTGTGTGTGTGTGTGTGTATGTGTGCATGTGTTGTTTAAGAAGGTAGGCAGCATTATTTAGACCTCTGCACATGTACTTTTGTGGGTTTATTTTTACTATCGAGTACATTTATTTGAATCTAGAGTCTTTCCTCTCCAGTTATGATAATTGATTAGGGCATAGCGAAGGTTTGTGGAAACTGGGGTGAAATTTCATGTGGGGTAGTAGGCAGGGGCATAGTAAGGATTTTGATGGTGGGTGGGCTATAGAATGGAGCCAGTCATAAAAGATTAAGCAGAGACATGCCAATACAATGGGTGATGGTTCAATAAAGAAGATTTAGCTGTAGAAAGCGGGAAAAAGGTCATTGGTAGCTTGCTGGATCAATGAATGGCTATGCGCATGTGCTATGAATTGGTGGGTGTAGCCTTGATCAGCCAATAAGTAGGGTGGCCATGGCCGTCCCGGCCACCCTGCTTCCTATCCTAATCATGTATAATTGGTACTTGTGAGCGGTCATAATAAATTCATATTCACAATCACCTTTGTATTGTTCCCTATAGATCAAGACCCAGTCATTGGAGTCAAGAGAGCAAGTCTCAAGCAAGACCCATTGCACAGTGTTCTCCCCAGTGCAGCGTACTCAAAGCATATCGGTCCTGCAAGCCTTCAGAACAGATTTTTCTTTGATGTAGTCCAATTTTTTTTATGTGATCACAGGCCACACTTTAACCACTCCCTCCTGTCATGCAGTGAATTATTCTTGGGGAGAATACTGGTGTAGGACTGAAAGTTAGGCCCAGATAAATAATCCTTTTTTCTACCTATAATTAATTTCTTCAATGCTTACAAACATACCCTGTAATGCTTTCAAATGTACCTAAAATTCTCATTTCTTGCTCCTCAAATTTCATGTAATCCAATTATAATAATTGAATTTAGTGTGCATGAAGTGAATGTCAGTGACATATACTGCAGTATAACTGAAGCTTCAATGTAGTCTTCAAGTGCACTTTCTTGACTCAATTTGCATTAAGTTGCCTATAATTTTCAAATACTTCTAGATATCTATGCTGTTTTTACAAAATGCCAGCATTATTTAGTCTGGGCCTACTGGAAGTACTACATGTGATAGTATGTAGTTAAAAACTAAAATTGGAACTGGTGGGTGTAGCTTAATTAGTTTGCGTGTATACTGCATTCTGCATGCATGTATCCTACAGCCTGTTATTGGTATGAAGATACAGCCCTGTATGTAGGGTTCTATTTAGTTTAGGCGGGGCACAGTATCTACCTGTTTTCAGATTTTCTCCAAATTTTTCAGTTTTAGATGCAATACAGTAAATATATGGCACCTAGCCCCACCCCCTCGAGCGCTCTAATTGGAGGGTGGGGTCTCGGCAATCTCGAGTTCGAGTAGGGCCTTTCTACTACTGATTTGAAATCTGAAAGGGTTCTATTTAGTTTATACATATCTACCTGTAGCTGTACAGGTAGATACAGGCTGTGGCTACAGGTCCTATACAGATTGTCTTCTACTATTGTCCCTGCTATCAAATCACAATGCAGCTAGTTAATTCTTATTTTCGTTTTATGCTAAAATGTATGACATTGCATACAAAGTAATATTATGTACAATCGTGTAATTTGCTGCTATGTGACGTCCGCGCGCGCATGCGCAAGGGGTAAAGTAATCGGTTTTGTCATAAGCACAAACACCAAATGTTGAGATGTAGGTGTCTTAGCGAGTGGCTAGTACATGGTGTCAAGATGTCAGAAAAAGCAACGAGTCTGCCTCTATTAAGTTCTTAACAAGAGCCACTTCATCGTGCTTTTAATGGGCACGCCTATTGACCACACCTGTGCGCATGCTCGAATTGGTAAGGGTAGTTGAGTCAGGCACTGTCTTTGTATGTCATACGGAGTGCACAGGTTAGAGAGCTCTAGTTCTGTCATGATCAAAGCTTTCATGTTACCACTTGAATCACAGTGACTGGAAAAGTTCGACTGTCTCCTATAGATGAAATTTTTTTGGCAAAATTACCAAAATTAAGTGTGGACTTTACTACCGTGTATCACTGTCTTCCAACTGCACTGTACTTTGTAAATGATATTACAATGCAGCACTGGCGTGGCTACGATGGGGCCAAGCGGGGGCGTATCCAGGATTTTTGGTAGGAGGGTACTGAGCAAGTATATAATCGCGCGCGATAATTTGGCCACGCCCACTTTTAAATCTCGGAAACACGCCCACATCATGCATGCGTTCGCGCGTGCGCGTGAGTCGCCCCGTACTCTGACTGAAATCATTACTTGAAAGGGCAAAGCAGAGGTAGCATCTCTGCCAGTTGATCCTCTATTGCCAGGACCAGCAGTCTGCTGTGATGCTGCTTTGTGAAAAAACCTTAGGAGAGACATGATCGCTGGATTGCCGCGCTAGTAAATCATTTAACGCATGCGCTGTGTATTTAGTGATTATGTCATGGTAGCTACTCGTACTCTGACCTTTAACGTTGGGGAGGTGTGGTTTATGTTTCTATAACGTATAAGGATCAGAGGAGCGACATGAGGTAGTTCTCTAGCTGGAATCTGCTGTGAATATATCATGAGTAAGTTATTCTACAATTGATTCATAAACTTATGATATTTGAAATTAAAAGTTGCCTTCAGTTGGCTTGCTATCACTGAAATGAGCTTCATAGATACTGTATTGTTCTCAGCAGGGAGGGGGGTGCTTGAGCACCCCCCTGGATACGCCCCTGCCAAGGGGGGCCATGGCCCCCTCACTTTTGTCCTATTTTCAAGGGGTAGTCACTGCAATATACTCTTTACTTCCAGCTGTGACAGCAATCAAAGTTTTTGATCGCTAAAATTGGCTCTTGATCGCTTGATCCTGCCTTAAAGCACCTCTTGATTCCTTGATTGACGAACTTTCTACGCTTGATTGTTGATCGGTTAAGTGACCACACCCAGTGGTTATGCCCACCACCTATCTATACTTGAAGTAGACTTAACCACAATAATGCGGACCACGCCTCTATTAATACATCTCGCGCAGCACTATGACAAGGTAGCTGAGCTCAAGTTCATATGCATCTATCAGTTGTTTAGTAAAACTCCGAATGATAAATGATGTTATTGATAGGTTCAGCTCTTTCGATAATGCTTAATATCCGAGAACCAAGCAGCCATTATCATAGCTTCCCCTTCTCCATGATTTTGGCTAGTCTCGCGAGCCAGCCCCTTCACAAAAAAAGAAGGGTCTGGTACGGCGCCGTTACTTGAGTTGTTCTTTTCCCCAGAAATCCTGGGGAACATGAATATGCAAATTTTGTGGCTGCGGCATGACCGCGGTATGTAAGCGTGAACCACACGTGCATCAGCGCACCTGGCCTGCTGTACACAAGCCCTGTGTGCGGTTAGCTTGTCACCACAATGCGCAAGGGATGCATAAAAATACGTAGCGCGCGTGATGTGTTAATTGCATTCCAGCAGGACAACTCGAGTAACGGCGCCGTACCAGACCCTTCCTTTTTTGTGAAGGGGCTGGCTTGCGAGACTAGATTTTGGCAGGGTCAAATCTCCATAGCTCTACTACTGCACCATCTCCCACATGCAAAATATCTTTGAGTTTTGCATACCAGAGCACACAATGTCGCTATGTACATTTGTGGTAAAGTTATACGCTAAATCAAGTTACAAGACACACCCACACATATTATTTGCACATACATAACATGAAGATAATAGGAGGATTCCACGCAGACGTGTGAAGAAATTTTAATGAGATGCAAATGATATTCAATGCACTTTCAGGAAGCTCCGGCCAGGTTCCTGTCGCGGCCATTGGTGGGAATCAAATGTATTACGCTCTATGGGAATAACGTGCATTTTCGAGGCTGTGCGGAGCTTCAAGTTAGATACCAAGAAACGGCGCTAGCTACAGCACTCTAGGGTGCTATACATGATATAGCCGAGGCACTTTTTTGAGAGTGCAACTATTTGCTTGGCTAACGCGATAAACGCAATGTTATTCCCATTGAGCATAATGCATTCGATTCCCACCAATGGGTTTGGCAGGAACCTGGCCGGAACTTCCTGAACAGGCGTTGAATATCATTTGCATCTCATTAAAACTCCTTCACATGTCTGCGTGGAATCGTCCTATAGTGCTAACATTAATTTTTATCATTGTTTATACTAGTTGATATTAATAATTAACCATAATATCCGTGCTACCGGACAAAGTACAGTTAAAATTACTACTATTGCTCGATGGAGCATCAGAGTTAATAGTGTGTGCATGGTATATACAACGTCTGGCATTTTTTTTTATTTTGATCGTATTTGTGGCCTGAACGCCATCTTGATTCCTTGATCATTGCTCGCCTGTGTGCTTGATCCCTTGATTTCACTTTGATCGCCGTCGCAGCTGGAAGTACAGAGCACATTGCGGTGACTACCCCTTTAAATTAATGCTTCAATTTTAATTACACATGCTCACTGCATAGTGCTATATAGCTAGGGCCCAAACAAGACGGTCCACACCAATTTAATTTCATGTTCTATAGAACCATAGCGCAAAACGGTGGGATTGGTAGGTTAGGAAAAAATAAGAATTACATCATTTCTCGTTTTATAATAACAGGAAAATAAGGACAGTGAAGGAAGTAATTACTTCGTCCTTAATATTATTAGTACAAATGATGTGATTCCTAACGCAGCATCCTAGGACATTCCATTAGCCAGCTCAGAGTAACTTGTACAAATTAAAGTTAATACGTGTGTGGCGGGCATCATGGTTATATCTTCTTGCTTACTTTGATTTTGGGGGGGGGGTGGGGGAGAGCTTTGTACAAAATATGGGGTCTGTGACAGAAAATTTTTGTATGACCTTAGTGTCTATCCTAAAACAGTTTACCATACAGACTCGAGAGTATTCCTGTATCACCCAGTAGACAGGCCACAGCTTGGAAGATCACTCCTATCAGCAATGCAAGCAAGGTAAAAATGGGCCAGGAGGTTTCTACATACCAGTACGTACACCACAGAAGTGTAAATATCTGAAAGCCTCTTGTGTGTGTGTGAGTGTGTGTGTGTGTGTGAGTGTGTGTGTGTGTGTGTGTGTGTGTGTGTGTGTGTGTGTGCGCGCATCATGTGTGTATCTGTTACCATGCTAGTGGCAATATGCCTGGTTTATGTCCAAAATGAGGTGACATACAACTACTATCTTTATACTTGGACAATAGCTAGCCATAGTTTTCATGCAGTGGATCATTTTCAGTGGAGAGATATTTTGCCAAGCCCAACAACCTTTACTAAGCTAGCTGTATGCAAAATGGTTAGAAAATGTACACATAGCCCTAGCATCCATTCAAACTGTGCTTAGAAGGTGTAAAACTGGATGTACATAGGAGCTATATTAAATTTTATCACACACATGCACACACACACAAGATCCAAAACCTACTGACAAGGCAGGGACAGCTGTTACTAAGCGACCAGCTACCACTCCTCCACCAGGGTAAATCACTAATAATCATAATTATTGTATAGTCTAAATATTCTTTACATAGTAATGTATGGGGAAAATAATTTCAAACACGTTTTGAAAAAAACCGTTATCATCCCGTA
The DNA here is from genome assembly GCA_964291365.2 of Stappiaceae bacterium. Classification (GTDB taxonomy): domain Bacteria; phylum Pseudomonadota; class Alphaproteobacteria; order Rhizobiales; family Stappiaceae; genus JBDWFY01. Next base: position 106,889 of record OZ219997.1, on the reverse strand, counting down.
CCCCTGTTTGAATCATGTGACCTGTATTACTGTGAGTTTGGACAGCTAGCTGCTATGTAGGCAAGTATGAAGAACGGTGTTAGCGATAGGTAGCTAGCTATCTTCGCTTACTAGTATGTCGATATCGATGCTACGGAGAGAACTTCGTACTGGAGGGAAGCTGGTTGTAACTGCTGCTGGTGTTTGCTCGGTCACCGTGTGGTGTCTACTCTGAATTTGTTCGACAAATGATCCAAGACACCTCTCTGGTATTATTAATTTTACAGCCATTTGCTCAACGATAGGCTTCTCTTTTGTTCATTTTGTCATTCCACAGTCGCTGTTGCTAGCTGCGTTCGAAGTTAATTTTTAGTTTTTAGGGGGTGTGGGTACGTGTGTATGATCCAATCATTCGCCAGATTTGCCATACGATAAAATCGTTATTACCATGGTAGAACACGATACCAGGAAATATCACAAGTTCATTGCCAAGTATTGTTACGAGTGCATAGCACAAGTAACAATACCTAAGGCAATGAATGAGTGATGTTCCCTAGAAATGCCTAAAGAATATAAATAATTGATTAAGTCATTGACCCCATACCCCCTTGCTGACCTTGCACTCTCTGATGCTTTTCTTCCTATAGTAAAATTATAGTCGAGAATCATAACACAATGAAGTAACTCACTGCTGTAATGTTTTATACACAAATATGATAATTAGATGTTGGTTTTGCATATTCTATGAGCAGTAAAACCACGAGTAGAATTGCGAAACCAACATCTAACTATTTGGTAGCACTTACTACTGGCCCATTAACCCTCTATCACCTCTAGTTGGGTGGTGAAAAATGTGATGCTATGGTAAGTGCTACTAAACACGTAGAGCTAGTGTATTGGACAAGTTAGTGTAAACTAAAACCTCATCCCCAGGCTCCTCCCAGTTTTTCAATGAAAACTGGGAGGAGCCTAGGGACAAAGCTAAATGTAAACCACCCATAACATGTACCTATGTGAGTTTTTAACAACATAGTGGTTAGGATGTTTTGTATTTGACAGGTTAGTGTTAACTAAAACCTCATCCCCAGGCTCCTCCCAGTTTTTCAATGAAAACTGGGAGGAGCCTGGGGACAAGGCTAAATGTAAACCACCAGCCCCCATGAATATGCAGCTATGTGAGTTTTTAACAACATAGTGAATAAGCATGAGGCATTATCTGGCCATGGCTCGTTTCAGTAATATTAACAAGCAGGACATATTGATGAAGCCTTTTTGAGATAATTATATGTACCGTATAGGCAGTGATCTTGGTGAGTATTAGTTGAATTTGGCGAAATAGGCTCGATCAATTTAGGCGTAGGATTATAGGCATACAAGTGCAATATTCCCACTATAATATTGCATTGTAAACTTGTTAAAGTCTTTACCATTTCCTTCTTCAGCTCCTCTTTACTACGTTCCGTTTCTCTCTTGATGTAACTTTTGTGCCTCTCCTCTGTTCTTGGTAGGGTCTTTATTATAGAATCCTTCATGGCACTCTAACTTCTACATTATACATCCATGCTGATGGTCTCACATAGCATTAATTCTACCCTCTCAGACAGCATTACTGTATAGCCTAAAATGTTCGGGGGGGGGTGTATATTATATGCTCTTGCCAAACTTTACTCAAAAACTAATTTTGTGGATAAAATTTTCGTGACCAAGGTTCCAGCAATACATTGCATCTATTATGGACTTGAAATTTCATGGGAGAAACTTTTTGTGACCACACTCCAACCCACAAAATATTACAACCTTGAAGATTTTAGGCTACCAGTATATGTTATTTAGGTATTGCTGTACTTTACCTGTGGTGATGAATATCATCCTTGACTCTGTGTAATTGATACCTGATTTCCATGAACAGCTGTTAAAATTTTCAATATAACTGATCTTATACTGAGAAGTGGAAGCCATTACGCATGTATAGGCAGAGGAAGGCAGAGGAAGACAGTGAAGGTTGGGACATTCGTTGGGCACTAGACATTCCTAGTCATAAATTTAATTAATTCAAAGAGAGGTAAAATACTGATACTTTAGATAACATTCCTACATTATTGCCCAAATTAATGTCTAATCACAGCTGCTTTAGTGTGGACACTGTACATATACATACAGCAATAGAGGAGCACAGTGCATGGTTACCTAGCCACAACTTACAGTTTTGAGTGATAACAGTTTACACTAATACTGACCACACTGTAATAATTATTAAGTGGACTCCACTGTCCTGCAGGCCGTGCATATACAATAGTACAGAGATATACCTATTGCATTATACAAATTTTGTAGGTATATCGCCAGGTGCAGCATAAAATTAATTTTGAAAACGTCTGCACATAATGAGTGGCTATGTATGGACATTATGTTTGTACACTCTGTGCACAGAGTAATACTGTGTCGAAATCATTCTAGTCAGTCAACAAAAGATAGAATCGTTAGTAAGGACGGCTATGAAACAAAATAAGTCAGTTTTCGGCGAACGATCGAACCGTTAGTAAGGATGGCTATGACACAAACTTTTTTTGCCGGACAGTACCCGATAAACGACCGAATCTTTAGTAAGGATGGCTATGAAGCTATGTAGTGTAATCTTTTTGCCTAACAGTATCTGGCAAACAAATCGAATCGTCAGTAAGGATGGCTATGAAACGAAATCTTTTTGCCGTACAGTACCCGACAAATGACCGAATTTTTAGTAAGGATGGCTATGAAGCTACTATAGTGTAATGTAATCTTTTTGCCTAACAGTATCCGGCAAACCAATCGAATCGTTACTAAGGATGGCTATGAAACGAAATCGTTTTTCCGGATCTGCAAACTATTGAATCGTTACTAGAGTATGTTACTATATTATATCACTATGAATGGTATGTCATATTGCCGGACAGTATCCGGCAAATGATCGAATTGTTAGTTAGGATGGCTATGAAGCTATGTAACGTAGTTTTTTTGCCGGATAGTAGCCGGCAATGATAGTAAGGTTGCTAAGTAATGCAATCTTTTTTGCTGGACAGTATCTGACAATAATTTTAATGACAAATAGAGGCCAGGAGGCCCAGTAGTCAGAAACAAAAGTGTAAACAAAAATTGAGGAAAAGTAGTGGCAGATAAAAGTGTTAAAGAAGTGATCTCCTTTTCTCGAGTGCTACAGATATGAATTTGCTGAAAGAGTAGAGTAACTGTTTACTGGTTGTAAGGATGGCTAGGAAGCTATGTGACGTAATCTTTTTGCCGGACAGTATCCGGCAAATGATCCAATCGTTAGTAAGGCTGACTATGAAGCTATGTAACGTAATCTTTTTGTCAGACAGTATCCGGCAAACCATCGAATCATTAATAAGGATGGCTATAAAGCTATGTAACCTAATCATTTTTGCCAGACAGTATCCGGCAAACTATCAAATCGTTAGACCTAGTAAGTAATGCTATGAAGCTATGTAACACAAATTTTTTGCCGCACAGTATCCGGCAAACGATCAAATCGTTAGACCTAGTAAATATTGCTATGAAGTATGTAATTGATATAATTATAGATGGAGCACCATTACACTGAAGGGGGTGTGGCCATGAAACTTGCTCATGCTCACCCGCACAATATTGCACCTGTACACTACAGAGTAATATAGAAAAAAATTTCTGCCTACGCCACTGCACTAGCTGAAACAGCAAGTTATCTACAGTCAGCCATAATCAAAACCTTCATAGCCATAATTAAAAACGTTCGTGGATTTAAGGACATTGCCGCAAAAAATACTCGGATAGAGTTCTAAGCAGAAATACTTTTAATTTCGTGGATTTCACTTTATTAGTCACTATCACTACAAATCAGTGCCATCAGCAATTTTTGCTAGACAATATCCCGCAAATGAATCGTCAATTTTACAATTAGAGAATTGATGACAAGGTATTGTCCGGCCTACATTCAGGTGCATTAAGGACTGGAATAACACACGCGTGTACAATAATTAGTGGGCGTGGTCAATGTCAATGGGATAGGTGGCAACTTATAGCCACAAGAACCTTACTAACACAATAATATTATGTAGAATTTATGCGAATAAGAACATGCAGGAGGCTGAAAGCATCGAAAAACAGTTTATACTTCATTGTTTCAGCAGTCTGCTCGGTCAGCCACCTGCCTGGACGATTTTTTATTTTGGGCCCAATTCGTGGGGTCAAAGGTCAAATGTTGACTGCTTTAACCCTAGGCTCACGGGATTTTGAACTTGATGCACAGATCAGAGGAGGTTGGAACCGGAAAAAAATCACATGATAACCATTCGCATGTAGTACATGTACGTGTAGCATGTGCTGTGCATATTATTGGTATGTTAATTAACTGCGTAGCCGCTAACCTGGGCGCAAGTCCTCATGGCTCATGAGGGAACTCGAATAGTTTAGCAATGGCAGCAGACAGAGAAGCGGGCTGAGATTCAGGACCCAAATTTGTATGGTGGCGAAACACAGACGCTCGTGCCTGTACTAGTCTGTGGGGATCTCTACTCTTACACTAGATAGACTGTACTAACAATGAACAGCTTCAACTATACTAACAAAATCAACAAATTTAATAGCTTCAACGACCAACAGCTTCAACAACATCAACAATAATCAACAACTTCAACATGGTGATCAACAGATTCAACAGCTTCATCAATCAATAGCTTCAACAACAGATTCAACGACTTCAGATTTAACAGCTTCAACAACAATCAACAGCAACAGATTCAACATCAACAACAATTAACAGCTTCGACATGGTGATCAACAGATTCAACAGCTTCAACAATAACCAACAATCAACAGCTTCAACTATAATAACAAGATCAACAGATTCAATAGCTTCAACAATCATAATCAACAATCAACAGCTTCACCAACAGATTCAACAACAGATTCAACATCAACATCAACAGCTTCAACGTGGTGATCAACAGATTCAACAGCTTCAACAATCATAACCAACAGCCAACAGCTTCAACTATACTAACATGATCAACAGATTCAACAACAGCTTCAATAATCATAATCAACAATCAACATCTTCAACAACAAATTAAACATCAACGACATCAACATCAACGACTTCAGATTTAACAGCTTAAACAACAATCAACAGCAACAGATTCAACATCAACAACAATTAACAGCTTCAACATGGTGATCAACAGATTCAACAGCTTCAGCAATCATAACCAACAATCAACAGCTTCAACTATAATAACAAGATCAACAGATTCAATAGCTTCAACAATCATAATCAACAATCAACAGCTTCGCCAACAGATTCAACAACAGATTCAACAACATCAACATCAACAGCTTCAACATGGTGATCAACAGATTCAACAGCTTCAACAATCATAACCAACAGCCAACAGCTTCAACTATACTAACATGATCAACAGATTCAACAACAGCTTCAACAATCATAATCAACAATCAACATCTTCAACAACAAATTAAACATCAACAACAATCAATAGCATCAACAATAACAGATTTGACATCAACAACACCAACAACAATCAACTGCTTCAACAACAGATTCAACAGCTTCAACAATCAACAGCTTCAACATGGTGATTAAAGCTATTGATTTATTGGGATGAGCCTACTCCTACATAAAATGCACTGTACTGTCAATAAAGAGCTTCAACTATACTAATAAGATCAACAGATTCAACAGCTTCAACAATCATAACCAACAATCAACAGCTTCAACAACAGATTCAACAACAATCAACAGCAACAGATTCAACAACATCAACAATTACAGCTTCAACATGGTGATCAACAGATTCAACAACAATGTTCAACAGCTTCAACAATCAACAGCTTCAACAACAACAGATTCAACAACAATAAACAGCAGCAAATTCAACAACATCAACAATTAACAGCTTCAACATGGTGATCAACAGATTGAACAACAAATTATTCAACAGCTTCAACAACAACAGATTCAACAACAATCAACAGCAACAAATTCAACAACATCAACAATTAACAGCTTCAACATGGTAATCAACAGCTTCAACAGCTTCAACAATCATAACCAACAATCAACTACTTCAACTATACCAACAAGATGGTTCTACGGACACATGGAGATTGAAGCTATTGATTTATTGGGGCGACTCAACAATCTTCAACTTCAACTATACTAACAAGATCAACAAATTTAAGAGCTTCAACAGTCATGACAAATAATCATAACCAACAATCAATAACTTGAACTATACTAACAAGATCAACAGATTCAACAACGGATTCAACAGCTTCAACAATCATAATCAATGAACAGCTTCAACAACAGATTCAACAGCTTCAACAATCATAATCAACAATAAACAGCTTCAACAACAGATTCAACAGCTTCAACAACAACAGATTTACCATCAACAACACCAACAACAATCAACAGCTTCAACAACAGATTCAACAGCTTCAACAATCAACAGCTTCAACATGGTGATTGAAGCTATTGATTTATTTGGGACGAGACTACTCTTACACAAGATAGACTGTACAAACAATCAAAAGTTTCAACTGTACTAACAAGATCAACAAATTCAAGAGCTTCTACAGTCTAACCAACAATCAACAGCTTCAACAACAACAAATTCAACATCAACAACAATCAACAACTTCAACATGGTGATCAACAGATTAAACAACAGATTCAACAGCTTCATCAATCACCAGCTTCAACAACTGATTATTCAACAGCTCCAACAATCAAGAGCTTCAACAACAACAGATTCAACAACAATCAACAGCAACAAATTCAACAACATCAACAACAATTAACAACATCAACAACAATTAACATCTTCAACATGGTGATCAACAGATTCAACAGCTTCAACAATCATAATCAACAATCAACAGCTTTAACTATACTAACAAGATCAACAGATTCAACAACAGCTTCAATAATTATAATCAACAATGAACATTAAACAACAGATTCAACAACATCAACAACAATAAATAGCTTCAACAACAACAGATTTAACAACAACAACAACAATAAATAGCTTCAACAACAACAGATTTAACAACAACAACAACAACAATCAACAGATTCAACAGCTTCAACATGGTGATTGAAGCTATTGATTTATTGGGGCGAGCCTACTCTTACTCAAGATAGACTGTACTAACAATCAACAGCTTCAACTATACTAACAAGATCAACAAATTCAACACCTTCAACAGTCATGACAAACAATCAACAGCTTCAAAAACAACAGAATCAACAACATCAACAACAATCAACAACTTCAACATGGTGATGAACAGATTAGACAACAGATTCAACAGCTTCAGTAATCACCAGCTTCAACAACAGATTATTCAACAGCTTGAACAACAATCAACAGGAACAGATTCAACATCAACAATGAAGAGCTTCGATCAACATAGTGATCAACAAATTCAACAGCTTCAACGATAATAACCAACAATCAACAGCTTCAACTATACTAACAAGATCAACAGATTCAACAACAGCTTCAACAATTATCATCAACAATCAACTTCTTCAACAACAAATTCAACACCAACAAAAATCAACGGCTTCAACAACAACTGATTTAACTCAACAAAACCAACAACAATCAATAGCTTCAACAACAGATTCAAAAGCTTCGGCAAAACTAGATCTCTCTTGAGCACATAATATAGCCTACAACAATCAACATCTTCAACAACAGATTGAACAGCTTCAATAAAACTAGAGCTCCCTAGAGCTCCCTAGAGCACATAATAGCCTATAACAATCAACAGCTTCAACAACAGATTCAACTGCTTCAACAAAACTAGAGCTATCTAGAGCACATAATAGCCTATAACAATCAACAGCTTCAACAAAGCTAGAGCTCTCTAGAGCACATAATGTACCTTACAGCAATCAACATCGTCAACAACAACAGATTCAACAATTTCAACACAACTAGAGCTCTCTAGAGTACATAATAGCCTGCAACATTTGACACCTTCAACAACAGATTGAACAGCTTCAACAAAACTAGAGCTCTCTAGAGCACATAATAGCCTACAACAATCAACAGCTTCAACAAGACTAGAGCTCTCTAGAGCACATAATGTAGCCTACAACAATCAACAGCTTCAACAACAGATTTAACAGCTTCAACAAAATAAGAGCTCTCTATTGCACATAATAGCCTACAACAATCAACAGCTTCAACAACAACAGATTCAACAGCTTCAATAAAACTAGAGCACATAATAACCTACAACAATCAACAGCTTTAACAACAACAGATTCAACAGCGTCAACAACAGATTCAACAGCTTCGACAAAACTAGATCTCTCTAGAGCACATAATGTAGCCTACATCAATCAACATATTCAACAACAACAGATTCAACAACTTCAATAAAACTAGAGCGCATAATAGCCTACAACAATCAACAGCTTTAACAACAGATTCAACAGCTTCAACAAAACTAGAGCTCCCTAGAGCACATAATAGCCTACAGCAATGAACAGCTTCCACAACAGATTCAACTGCTTCAACAAAACTAGAGCTCTCTCGAGCACATAATAGCCTACAACAATCAACAGTTTCAACAAAGCTAGAGCTCTATAGAGCAAATAATGTACCTACAGCAATCAACATCATCAACAACAACAGATTCAACAATTTCAACACAACTAGAGCTCTCTAGAGCACATAATAGCCTACAACATTTGACACCTTCAACAACAGATTGAACAGCTTCAACAAAACTAGAGCTCTCTAGAGCACATAATAGCCTACAACAATCAACAGCTTCAACAACAGATTCAACAGCTTCAACAAGACTAGAGCTCTCTAGAGCACATAATGTAGCCTACAACAATCAACAGCTTCAACAACAGATTTAACAGCTTCAACAAAATAAGAGCTCTCTATCGCACATAATCGCCTACAACAATCAACAGCTTCAACAACAACAGATTCAACAGCTTCAATAAAACTAGAGCACATAATAGCCTACAACAATCAACAGCTTTAACAACAGATTCAACAGCTTCAACAACAGATTCAACAGCTTCGACAAAACTAAAACTCTCTAGAGCACATAATGTAGCCTACATCAATCAACATATTCAACAACAGATTCAACAGCTTCAATAAAACTAGAGCACATAATAGCCTTCAACAATCAACAGCTTTAACAACAGATTCAACAGCTTCAACAAATCTAGAGCTCCCTAGAGCACATAATAGCCTACAACAATCAACAGCTTCCACAACAGATTCAGCTGCTTCAACAAAACTTGAGCTCTCTAGAGCACATAACAGCCTACAACAATCAACAGCTTCCACAACAGATTCAACTGCTTCAACAAAGCTAGAGCTCTCTAGAACACATAATAGCCTACAACAATCAACTGCTTCAACAAAGCTAGAGCTCTCTAGAGCACATAATGTACCTTACAGCAATCAACATCGTCAACGACAGATTCAACAATTTCAACAAAACTAGAGCTCTCTAGAGCACATAATAACCTACAATATTTGACCACTTCAGCAACAACATATTGAACAGCTTCAACAAAACTAGAGCTCACTAGAGCAGACAATGTAGCCTACAACAATCAACATCTGCAACAACAACAGATTGAACAACTTCAACAAAACTAGAGCTCTCTATTGCACATAATAGCCTACAACAATCAACAGCTTCAACAACAGATTCAACAGCTTCAATAACACTAGAGCACATAATGGCCTACAACAATCAACAGCTTTAGCAACAACAGATTCAACAGCTTTCAACGAAACTAGAGCTCTCTAGAGCAGACAACGTAGCCTACAACAATCAACATCTGCAACAACAGATTCAACAAACCTAGAGCTCTCTATTGCACATAATAGCCTACAACAATCAACAGCTTCAACAACAGATTCAACAGCTTCAATAAAACAGGAGCACATAATAGCCTATAACAATCAACAGCTTTAGCAACAACAGATTCAATAGCTTCAACAACAGATCCAACAGCTTCAACAAAATTAGAGCTCTCTAGAGCACATAATAGCTTACAACAATCAACAGCTTCAACAACAGATTCAACAGCTTCAACACAACTAGAGCTCTTTAGAGCACATAATAGCTTCCAACAATCAACAGCTTCAACAAAAAACAGATTCAACAGCTTCAACAACAACATATCCAACAGCTTCAACAAAACTAGAGCTCTCTAGAGCACATAATAGCCTATAACAATCAACAGCTTCAACAACAACAGATTCAACAACTTCAACAAAACTTGAGCACATAATAGCCTGCAGCAATGAACAGCTTTAACACCAACAGATTAAACAGCTTCAACAACAGATTCATTAGTTTCGACAATACTAGATCTCTCTAGAGCACATATTGTAGCCTACAACAATCAACATCTTCAACAACAACAGATTCAACAACTTCAATAAAGCTAGAACACATATTAGCCTACAACAATCAACAGCTTCAACAACAGATTTCACAAAACTAGAGTTCTCCAGAGGACATAATAGCCTACAACAATCAATAGCTTCAACAACTGATTCAACATTTTCAACAAAACTAGAGCTCTCTAGAGCACATAATGTAGCCTACAACAATCAAAAGCTTCAATAACAACAGATTCAACAACTTCAACAAAACTAGAGCTCTCTATTGCACATAATAGCCTACAACAATCAACAGCTTCAACAACAGATTCAACTGCTCCAACATAACTAGAACTTTCTAGAGCACATAATGTAGCCTACAACGATTAACATCTTCAACAACAGATTCAGCAATTTCAACAAATCTAGAGCTCTCTTGAGCACATAATAGCCTACAACAATCAACAGCTTCCACAACAGATTCAACTGCCTTAACAAAACTAGAGTTCTTTAGAGCACATAGTATAGCCTACAATCAACAGGTTCAATAAAAACAGATTCAACAGTTTCAACAACAAAATATTCAACAGCTTAAACAAAACTAGATCCCTCTAGAGCACATAGTAGCCTACAACAATCAACAGCTTCAACAACAACAGATTCAACAGCTTCAACAAAACTAGAGCTCTCTAGACCTCATAATGTAGCTTACAAACCAATCAACATCTTCAACAACAACACATTCAACTGCTTCAACAAAACTAGAGCTATAATCTAGCCTACAACAATCAACAGCTTCAACAACAACAGATTCAACAGCTTCAACAAAACTAGAGCTCTCTAGTGCACATAATAGCCTACAACAATCAACAGCTTCAACAACAACAGATTCAACAACTTCGACCAACCCAGAGCTCTCTAGAGCATATAATGTGGCCTAAAACAATCAACATCTTCAACAACAGATTCAACAGCTTCAATTAAACTAGAGCACATAATAGCCTACAACAATCAACAGCTTTAACAGAAATAGATTCAACAGCTTCAACAAAACTAGAGCTCTCTAGAGCACATAATAGCTTACAACAATCAACAGCTTCTACAACAAATTCAACAGCTTCAACATAGTGATTGAAGCTATTGATTTATTGGGCGAGCCTACACTTACACAAAATAGACTGGACTTACAATCAACAGCTTTAATTGTACTAACAAGATCAACTGATTGAACAGCTTCAACACTACCAACAATCAACAGCTTCAACAACGACGGATTCAACATCAACAACAATCAACAACTTCAACATGGTTATCAACAGATTTAACAACTGATTCAACAGCTTCAACAATCAACAGCTTCAAAAACAGATTCAACAACTACAGCTTCAACAATCAACAGCTTCAACAAAACTAGAGCTCTCAAGAGCTCATAATAGCCTAAACAGTCAACAGCTTCAACAACAGATTCAACTACTTCAACAAAACTAGAGCTCTCTAAAGCACATAATGTAGCCTACAACAATCAACAGCTTCAACAACAACAGATTCAACTGCTTCAACAAAACTAGACCTCTCTATAACATATAACAATCAACAGCTTCAACAACAGATTCAACAGCTTAAACAAAACTAGAGCTCTCTATAGTATATAATAGCCTACAACAATCAACAGCTTCAACAACCACAGATTCAACAGCTTCGACAAAACTAGAGCTCTCTAGAGCACATAATGTAGCCTACAACAATCAATATCTTCAACAAAAATAGATTCAACAGCTTTAATAAACTAGAGCACATAATAGCCTACAACAATCAACAGCTTTAACAACAACAGATTCAACATCTTCAACAAAACTAGAGCTCTCTAGAGCACATAATAGCTTACAACAACCAACAACTTCTACAACAAATTCAACAGCTTCAACATAGTGATTGAAGCTATTGATTTATTGGGGCGAGCCTACACTTACACAAAATAGACTGTACTCACAATCAACAGCTTTAATTTTACTAACAAGATCAACTGATTGAACAGCTTCAACACTACCAACAATCAACAGCTTCAACAACAACAGATTCAACATCAACGACAATCAACAACTTCAACATGGTTATCAACAGATTTAACAACTGATTCAACAGCTTCAAAAACAGATTCAACAACTACAGCTTCAACAATCAACAGCTTCAACAACAGATTTAACAGCTTCAACAAAACTAGAGCTCTCAAGAGCTCATAATAGCCTACAACAATCAACAGCTTCAACAACAGATTCAACTGCTTCAACAAAACTAGAGCTCTCTAAAGCACATAATGTAGCCTACAACAATCAACAGCTTCAACAACAGATTCAACAACTTCAACAAAACTAGAGCTCTCTATTACACATAATAGCCTACAACAATCAACAGCTTCAACAACAACAGATTCGACAGCTTAAACAAAACTAGAGCTCTCTATAGCATATAATAGCCTACAACAATCAACTACTCAACAACAGATTCGACAGCTTAAACAAAACTAGACCTCTCTATAACATATAATAGCCTACAACAATCAACAATTTCAACAACAGATTCGACAGCTTAAATAAAACTAGAGCTCTCTATAACATATAATAGCCTACAACAATCAACAGCTTCAACAACAGATTCAACAGCTTAAACAAAACTAGAGCTCTCTATAGCATATAATAGCCTACAACAATCAACAGCTTCAACAACAACAGATTCAACAGCTTCAACAAAACTAGAGCTCTCTATTGCACATAATAGCCTACAACAATCAACTTCTTCAACAAAAATAGATTCAACAGCCTTAATAAAAATAGAGCACATAATAGCCTACAACAATCAACAGCTTTAACAACAACAGATTCAACAGCTTCAATTAAACTAGGGCATTTAATAGCCTACAACAATCAACAGCTTCAACAAAACTAGAGCTCACTAGAGCATATAATAGCCTACAATCAACAGCTTCAACCACAGATTCAACAGCTTCAACAAAACTAGAGCTCTCTAAAGCACATAATGTAGCCTACAGCAATCAACAGCTTCAACAAAACTAGAGCTCACTAGAGCATATAATAGCCTACAATCAACAGCTTCAACCACAGATTCAACAGCTTCAACAAAACTAGAGCTCTCTAAAGCACATTATGTAGCCTACAACAATCAACAGCTTCAACAACAACAGATTCAACAGCTTAAAAAAAACTAGAGCTGTCTATAGCATGTAATAGCCTACAACAATCAACAGCTTCAACAACAACAAATTCGACAGCTTAAACAAAACTAGACCTCTCTATAAGATATAATAGCCTACAACAATCAACAGCTTCAACAACAGATTCAACAGCTTAAACAAAATTAGAGCTCTCTAGAGCACATAATAACCTACAACAATCAACAGCTTCAACAACAGATTCAACAGCTTCAACAAAACTAGAGCTCTCTATTGCACATAATAGCCTACAACAATCAACAGCTTCAACAACAACATATTCAACAGCTTAAACAAAACTAGAGCTCTCTATAGCATGTAATAGCCTACGACAATCAACAGCTTCAACAACAACAGTTTCGACAGCTTAAACAAAACTAGACCTCTCTATAAGATATAATAGCCTACAAAAATCAACAGCTTCAACAACAGATTTAACAGCTTAAACAAAACTAGAGCTCTCTAGAGCACATAATAACCTACAACAATCAGCAGCTTCAACAACAGCTTCAACAAAACTGGAGCTCTCTATTGCACATAATAGCCTACAACAATCAACAGCTTCAACAACAACAGATTCAACAGCTTAAACAAAACTAGAGCTCTCTATAGCATGTAATAGGCTACGACAATCAACAGCTTCAACAACAACAGTTTCGACTGCTTAAACAAAACTAGACCTCTCTATAAGATATAATAGCCTACAAAAATCAACAGCTTCAACAACAGATTTAACAGCTTAAACAAAACTAGAGCTCTCTAGAGCACATAATAACCTACAACAATCAGCAGCTTCAACAACAAACAAAACTGGAGCTCTCTATTGCACATAATAGCCTACAACAATCAACAGCTTCAACAACAACAGATTCAACAGCTTAAACAAAACTAGAGCTCTCTATAGCATGTAATAGGCTACGACAATCAACAGCTTCAACAACAACAGTTTCGACTGCTTAAACAAAACTAGACCTCTCTATAAGATATAATAGCCTACAAAAATCAACAGCTTCAACAACAGATTCAACAGCTTAAACAAAACTAGAGCTCTCTTTAGCATATAATAGCCTACAACAATCAACAGCTTTAACAACAACAGATTCAACAGCTTCAACAAAACTAGAGCTCTCTAGAGCACATAATAGCTCTCAACAATCAACAGCTTCTACAACAAATTCAACAGCTTCAACATAGTGATTGAAGCTATTGATTTATTGGGGCAAGCCTACACTTACACAAAATAGACTGTACTCACAATCAACAGCTTTAATTGTACTAACAAGATCAACTGATTGAACAGCTTCAACACTACCAACAATCAACAGCTTCAACAACAACAGATTCAACATCAACGACAACCAACAACTTCAACATGGTTATCAACAGATTTAACAACTGATTCAACAGCTTCAAAAACAGATTCAACAACTACAGCTTCAACAATCAACAGCTTCAACAACAGATTTAACAGCTTCAACAAAACTAGAGCTCTCAAGAGCTCATAATAGCCTACAACAATCAACAGCTTCAACAACAGATTCAACTGGCTTCAACAAAACTAGAGCTCTCTAAAGCACATAATGTAGCCTACAACAATCAACAGCTTCAACAACAGATTCAACAACTTCAACAAAACTAGAGCTCTCTATTACACATAATAGCCTATACAACAATCAACAGCTTCAACAACAACAGATTCAACAGCTTGAACAAAACTAGAGCTCTCTATAGCATATAATAGCCTAAAACAATCAACAGCTTCAACAACAACAGATTCAACAGCTTAAACAAACTAGACCTCTCTATAGCATATAATAGCCTACAACAATCAACAGCTTCAACAACAGATTCAACAGCTTCAACAAAATTAGAGCTCTCTATTGCACATAATAGCCTACAACAATCAACAGCTTCAACAACAAGAGATTCGACAGCTTAAACAAAACTAGAGCTCTCTATAGCATATAATAGCCTACAACAATCAACTACTTCAACAACAGATTCGACAGCTTAAACAAAACTAGACCTCTCTATAACATATAATAGCCTACAACAATCAACAATTTCAACAACAGATTCGACAGCTTAAACAAAACTAGAGATCTCTATAACATATAATAGCCTACAACAATCAACAGCTTCACCAACAACAGATTCAACAGCTTCAACAAAACTAGAGCTCTCTATTGCACATAATAGCCTACAACAATCAACATAATTCTTCAACAAAAATAGATTCAACAGCTTTAATAAAAATAGAGCACATAATAGCCTACAACAATCAACAGCTTTAACAACAACAGATTCAACAGCTTCAATTTAACTAGGGCACTTAATAGCCTACAACAATCAACAGATTCAACAAAACTAGAGTTCACTAGAGCATATAATAGCCTACAATCAACAGCTTCAACCACAGATTCAACAGCTTCAACAAAACTAGAGCTCTCTAAAGCACATAATGTAGCCTACAACAATCAACAGCTTCAACCACAGATTCAACAGCTTCAACAAAACTAGAGCTCTCTAAAGCACATAATGTAGCCTACAACAATCAACAGCTTCAACAAAACTAGAGCTCACTAGAGCATATAATAGCCTACAATCAACAGCTTCAACCACAGATTCAACAGCTTCAACAAAACTAGAGCTCTCTAATGCACATAATGTAGCCTACAACAATCAATAGCTTCAACAATAGATTCAACAGCTTAAAAAAAACTAGAGCTGTCTATAGCATGTATGATAGCCTACAACAATCAACAGCTTCAACAACAACAGATTCGACAGCTTAAACAAAAATTAGACCTCTCTATAAGATATAATAGCCTACAACAATCAACAGCTTCAACAACAGATTCAACAGCTTAAACAAAACTAGAGCTCTCTAGAGAACATAATAACCTACAACAATCAACACCTTCAACAGATTCAACTGCTTCAACAAAACTAGAGCTCTCTATTACACGTAATAGCCTACAACAATCAACAGCTTCAACAACAACAGATTCGACAGCTTAAACAAAACTAGACCTCTCTATAACATATAATAGCCTACAACAATCAACTACTTCAACAACAGATTCGACAGCTTAAACAAAACTAGACCTCTCTATAACATATAGTAGCCTACAACAATCAACAATTACAACAACAGATTCGACAGCTTAAATAAAACTAGAGCTCTCTATAACATATAATAGCCTACGACAATCAACAGCTTCAACAACAACAGATTCAACAGCTTAAACAAAACTAGACCTCTCTATAAGATATGATAGCCTACAACAATCAACAGCTTCAACAACAGATTCAACAGCTTCAACAAAATTAGAGCTCTCTATTGCACATAATAGCCTACAACAATCAACAGCTTCAACAACAACAGATTCGACAGCTTAAACAAAACTAGAGCTCTTTATAGCATATAATAGCCTACAACAATCAACTACTTCAACAACAGATTCGACAGCTTAAACAAAACTAGACCTCTCTATAACATATAATAGCCTACAACAATCAACTACTTCAACAACAGATTCGACAGCTTAAACAAAACTAGACCTCTCTATAACATATAATAGCCTACAACAATCAACAATTTCAACAACAGATTCGACAGCTTAAATAAAACTAGAGCTCTCTATAACATATAATAGCCAACGACAATCAACAGCTTCAACAACAACAGATTCAACAGCTTAAACAAAACTAGACCTCTCTATAAGATATAATAGCCTACAACAATCAACAGCTTCAACAACAGATTCAACAGCTTCAACAAAATTAGAGCTCTCTATTGCACATAATAGCCTACAACAATCAACAGCTTCAACAACAACAGATTCGACAGCTTAAACAAAACTAGAGCTCTCTATAGCATATAATAGCCTACAACAATCAACTACTTCAACAACAGATTCGACAGCTTAAACTAAACTAGACCTCTCTATAACATATATTAGCCTACAACAATCAACAATTTCAACAACAGATTCGACAGCTTAAATAAAATTAGAGCTCTCTATAACATATAATAGCCTACAACAATCAACAGCTTCAACAACAGATTCAACAGCTTAAACAAAACTAGAGCTCTCTATAGCATATAATAGCCTACAACAATCAACAGCTTCAACAACAACAGATTCAACAGCTTCAACAAAACTAGAGCTCTCTATTGCACATAATAGCCTACAACAATCAACTTCTTCAACAACAGATTCAACAGCTTCAATTAAACTAGAGCACATAATAGCCTACAACGATCAACAGCTTTAACAGAAATAGATTCAACAGCTTCAACAAAACTAGAGCTCTCTAGAGCACATAATAGCTTACAACAATCAACAGCTTCTACAACAAATTCAACAGCTTCAACATAGTGATTGAAGCTATTGATTTATTGGGGTGAGCCTACACTTACACAAAATAGACTGTACTCACAATCAACAGCTTTAATTGTACTAACAAGATCAACTGATTGAACAGCTTCAACACTACCAACAATCAACAGCTTCAACAACAACGGATTCAACATCAACAACAATCAACAACTTCAACATGGTTATCAACAGATTTAACATCTGATTCAACAGCTTCAACAATCAAGAGCTTCAGAAACAGATTCAACTACAGCTTCAACAATCAACTGCTTCAACAAAACTAGAGCTCTCAAGAGCTCATAATAGCCTACAACAGTCAACAGCTTCAACAACAGATTCAACTGCTTCAACAAAACTAGTGCTCTCTAAAGCACATAATGTAGCCTACAACAATCAACAGCTTCAACAACAACAGATTCAACAACTTCAACAAAAGTAGAGCTCTCTATAGCATATAATAGCCTACAACTATCAACAGCTTCAACAACAACAGATTCAACAGCTTGAACAAAACTAGAGCTCTCTATAGCATATAATAGCCTACAACAATCAACTGCTTCAACAACAGATTCAACAGCTTAAACAAAACTAGAGCTCTCTATAGTATATAATAGCCTACAATAATCAACAGCTTCAACAACAACAGATTCAACAGCTTCGACAAAACTAGAGCTCTCTAGAGCACATAATGTAGCCTACAACAATCAACATCTTCAACAAAAATAGATTCAACAGCTTTAATAAACTAGAGCACATAATAGCCTACAACAATCAACAGCTTTAACAACAACAGATTAAACAGCTTCAACAAAACTAGAGCTCTCTAGAGCACATAATAGCTTACAACAATCAACAGCTTCTACAACAAATTCAACAGCTTCAACATAGTGATTGAAGCTATTGATTTATTGGGGCGAGCCTACACTTACACAAAATAGACTGTACTCACAATCAACAGCTTTAATTGTACTAACAAGATCAACTGATTGAACAGCTTCAACACTACCAACAATCAACAGCTTCAACAACAACAGATTCAACATCAACGACAATCAACAACTTCAACATGGTTATCAACAGATTTAACAACTGATTCAACAGCTTCAAAAACAGATTCAACAACTACAGCTTCAACAATCAACAGTTTCAACAAAACTAGAGCTCTCAAGAACTCATAATAGCCTACAACAATCAACAGCTTCAACAACGGATTCAACTGCTTCAACAAAACTAGAGCTCTCTAAAGCACATAATGTAGCCTACAACAATCAACAGCTTCAACAACAGATTCAACAACTTCAACAAAACTAGAGCTCTCTATTACACATAATAGCCTACAACAATCAACAGCTTCAACAACAGATTCAACAGCTTGAACAAAACTAGAGCTCTCTATAGCATATAATAGCCTACAACGATCAACAGCTTCAACAAAACTAGAGCTCTCTATTGCACATAATAGCCTACAACAATTAACTTCTTCAACAAAAATAGATTCAACAGCTTTAATAAAAATAGAGCACATAATAGCCTACAACAATCAACAGCTTTAACAACAACAGATTCAACAGCTTCAATTAAACTAGGGCACTTAATAGCCTACAACAATCAACAGCTTCAACAAAACTAGAGCTCACTAGAGCATATAATAGCCTACAATCAACAGCTTCAACCACAGATTCAACAGCTTCAACAAAACTAGAGCTCTCTAAAGCACATAATGTAGCCTACAACAATCAACAGCTTCAACAAAACTAGAGCTCACTAGAGCATATAATAGCCTACAATCAACAGCTTCAACCACAGATTCAACAGCTTCAACAAAATTAGAGCTCTCTATTGCACATAACAGCCTACAACAATCAACAGCTTCAACAACAACAGATTCAACAGCTTAAACAAAACTAGAGCTTCCTATAGCATGTAATAGGCTACGACAATCAACAGCTTCATCAACAACAGTTTCAACAGCTTAAACAAAACTAGACCTCTCTATAAGATATAATAGCCTACAAAAATCAACAGCTTCAACAACAGATTCAACAGCTTCAACAAAATTAGAGCTCTCTAGAGCACATAATAACCTACAACAATCAACAGCTTCAACAACAGATTCAACAGCTTCAACAAAACTAGAGCTCTCTATTGCACATAATAGCCTACAACAATCAACAGCTTCAACAACAACAGCTTCAACAGCTTAAACAAAACTAGAGCTCTCTATAGCATGTAATAGCCTACGACAATCAACAGCTTCAACAACAACAGTTTCGACAGCTTAAACAAAACTAGACATCTCTATAAGGTATAATAGCCTACAAAAATCAACAGCTTCAACAACAGATTCAACAGCTTAAACAAAACTAGAGCTCTCTAGAGCACATAATAACCTACAACAATCAACAGCTTCAACAACAGATTCAACAGCTTCAACAAAACTAGAGCTCTCTATTGCACATAATAGCCTACAACGATCAACAGCTTCAACAACAACAGATTCAACAGCTTAAACAAAACTAGAGCTCTCTATAGCATGTAATAGCCTACGACAATCAACAGCTTCAACAACAACAGTTTCGACAGCTTAAACAAAACTAGACCTCTCTATAAGATATAATAGCCTACAAAAATCAACAGCTTCAACAACAGATTCAACAGCTTAAACAAAACTAGAGCTCTCTATAGCATATAATAGCCTACATCAATCAACAGCTTCAACAACAGATTCAACAGCTTCAACAAAACTAGAGCTCTCTAGAGCACATAATGTAGCCTACAACAATCAACATCTTCAGCAAAAATAGATTCAACAGCTTTAATAAAATTAGAGCACATAATGGCCTACAACAATCAACAGCTTTAACAACAAAAGATTCAACATCTTCAACAAGAGATTCAACAGCTTCAACAAACTAGAGCTCTCTATAGCTCATAATAGCCTACAACAATCATCAGCTTCAACAACAGATTTAACAAAACTTGAGTTCTCCAGAGGACATAATAGCCTACAACAATCAACAGCTTCAACAACAAATTCAAAATTTTCAACAAAACTAGAGCTCTCTAGAGCTCATAATAGCCTACAACAATCAACAGCTTCAACAACAGATTTAACAAAACTAGAGTTCTCCAGAGGACATAATAGCCTACAACAATCAACAGCTTCAACAACAGATTCATAATTTCAACAAAACTAGAGCTCTCTAGAGCTCATAATAGCCTACAACAATCAACAGCTTTAACAACAGACTCAACAGCTTCAATAACAGATTCAACAGCTTCAACAAAACTAGAGCTCTCTATTGCACATAATAACCTACAATAATCAACAGCTTCAACAACAGATTCAACTGCTGCAACATATCTAGAGCTCTCTTGAGCACATAATGTAGCCTACAACAATCAACAGCTTCAACAACAGATTCAACTGCCTTAACACAACTAGAGCTCTTTAGAACACATAATTATAGCCTACAACAATCAATATTTTCAACAACAGATTCAACAGCTTCAATAAAACTAGAGCACATAATAGCCCACAACAATCATCAGCTCTAACAAGAGATTCAACAACTTCAACAATAACAGATTCAACAGCTTCAACAAAACTAGAGTTCTCTAGAGCACATAATACCCTTTAACAATCAACAACTTTAACAACAGATTCAACTGCTCCAACATAACTAGAGCTCTTTAGAGCACATAATGTAGCCTACAACAACCAACAGCTTTAACAACAACAGATTCAACAGCTTCAATAAATCTAGAGCTCTCTAGAGTACATAATAGCCTACAACAATCAACAGCTTCAACAACAGATTCAACTGCCTTAACAAATCTAGAGTTCTTTAGAGCACATAATAGCCTACAACAATCAATAGCTTTAACAACAACAGATTCAACAGCTTCACCATCAACATATTGAACAGCTTCAACAAAACTGGAGCTCTCTAGAACACATAATAGCCTACAACAATGAACAACCTCAACAGGAGATTCTACTGCTACAACAAAATTAGAGCTCTGTCGAGCACATTATGTAGCCTACAGCACATAATGTAGCCTACAACAATCAACAGCTTCAACAACAGATTCAACTGCCTTAACACAACTAGAGCTCTTTAGAACACATAATTATAGCCTACAACAATCAATATTTTCAACAACAGATTCAACAGCTTCAATAAAACTAGAGCACATAATAGCCCACAACAATCATCAGCTCTAACAAGAGATTCAACAACTTCAACAATAACAGATTCAACAGCTTCAACAAAACTAGAGTTCTCTAGAGCACATAATACCCTTTAACAATCAACAACTTTAACAACAGATTCAACTGCTTCAACAGAACTAGAGCTCTCTAGAGCACATAATGTAGCCTACAACAATCAACATCTTCAACCACAGATTCAATAATTTCAACAAATCTAGAGTTCTCTAGAGCACATAGTAGCCTACTACAATCAACAACTTCAACAACAGATTCAACTGCCTTAACACAACTAGAGCTCTTTAGAGCACATAATATAGCCTACAACAATCAACATTTTCAACAACAGATTCAACAGCTTCAATAAAACTAGAGCACATAATGTAGCCTACAACAATCAACATCTTCAACCACAGATTCAATAATTTCAACAAATCTAGAGTTCTCCAGAGCACATAGTAGCCTACTACAATCAACAACTTCAACAACAGATTCAACTGCCTTAACACAACTAGAGCTCTTTAGAGCACATAATATAGCCTACAACAATCAACATTTTCAACAACAGATTCAACAGCTTCAACAATAACAGATTCAACAGCTTAAACAAAATTAGAGCTCTCTAGGGCACGTAATGTAGCCTACAACAATCAACATCTTCAACAACAGATTCAACAGCTTCAACAAAACTAGAGCTCTCTAGAGCACATAATGTAGCCTACAACAATCAACATCTTCAACAACAACATATTCAACAGTTTTAACAAAACTAGAGCTCTCTAGAGCACATAATATCCTACAACAATCAACAGCTTTGACAACTGATTTAACAGCTTCAACAAAACTAGAGCTCTCTAGAGCACATAATAGCATACAACAATCAACAACTTCAACAACAACAGATTCAGCTTCAACAAAACTTGAGCTCTCTAGAACACATATTGTAGCCTACAACAATCAACATCTTCAACAATAGATCCAAAGTAGAGTTCTCTTGAGCACATAATAGCCTTCAACAATCAACAGCTTTAACAACAGATTCAACTGCTCCAACATAACTAGAGCTCTCTAGAGCACATAATGCAGCCTACAACAACCAACAGCTTTAACAACAACAGATTCAACAGCTTCAATAAATCTAGAGCTCTCTAGAGCGCATAATAGCCTACAACAATCAACAGCTTCAACAACAGATTCAACTGCCTTAACAAATCTAGAGTTCTTTAGAGCACATAATAGCCTACAACAATCAACAGCTTCAACAACAGATTCAACTGCTTAACAAATCTAGAGCTCTTTAGAGCACATAATGTAGCCTACAACAATCAACATTTTCAATAACAACAGGTTCAACAGCTCCAATAAAACTAAAGCACATAATAGCCTACAACAATCAAGAGCTTTAACAACAACAGATTCAACAGCTTCAACAAAACTGGAGCTCTCTGGAACACATAATAGCCTACAACAATGAACAACTTCAACAGGAGATTCTACTGCTTCAACAAAATTAGAGCTCTCTCTAGCACGTTATGTAGCCTACAACAATCAGCAGCTTCAACAGCAGGTTCAACTGCTTCAACAGAACTTGAGCTCTCTAGAGCACATAATGTAGCCTACAACAATCAACAACAACAGATTCAAGAGCTTCAATAAAACTAGAGCACATAATAGCCTACAACAATCAACAGGTTCAACAAAAACAGATTCAACAGTTTCAACAACAACAGATTCAACAGCTTAAACAAAATTAGAGCTCTCTAGAGCATGTAATGTAGCCTACAACAATCAACATCTTCAACAACAGATTCAACAAAACTAGAGCTCTCTAGTGCACATAGTATAGCCTACAACAATCAACAATTTCAACAACAGATTCAACTACTTCAATACAGCTAGAGCACATAATAGCCTACAACAATCAACAGCTTTAACAACAACAGATTCAACAGCTTCAACAACAACAGATTCAACAGCTTCAACAAAACTAGATTTATCTAGAGCACATAATGTAGCCTACAACAATCAATATCTTCAACAACAGATTCGACAACATTAGAAAAACTAGAGCTATCTAGAACACAAAAAAACCTGACAATCAAGAGCTTCAACAACAACAGATACAACAGCTTTGACAAAACTAGATTTCTCTAGAGAACATAATGTAACCTAGAACAATTAATATTTTCAACAAGAATACATTCAACAACTTCAATAAAACTAGAGCACATAATAGCTTATAGCAATCAACAGCTCTAACAACAACAGATTTAACAGCTTCAAAAAAACTAGAGCTTTCTAGAGCACATAATGCATCCTACAATCAACATCTTCAACAACAACAGATTCAACAATTTCAACAAAATTAGAGCTCTCTAGAACGTATAATAGCCTACAACGATCAACAGCTTCAACAACAACGGATTCTAGAATAAAGGCTCATAACTACGTTGTTGATGCAAGGAGAGTAGTTTGTGGAGCGCTATTGAACGTAGTTTAATGTACTGTAGAGACAGAACGTTTCGGACCGTGGTCCTTCGTCAGCTGCAAAAGGCACTCAAGACATAGCGCTCCACAAACTACTCTCCTTGCAACAACGGATTCAACAGCTTCGACGAATCTAGAGCTCTCTAGAGCACATAATGTAGCCTACAACAATCAACATCTTCAACAACAACAGATTCAACAGCTTTAACAAAATTAGAGCTCTTTAGAGCACATAATAGCCTACAACAATCAACAGCTTCAACAAAACGAACTCTCTAGAGCACACAATGTAGCCTACAACAATCAACAGATTCAACAACAGATTCAACAACTTCAATAAAGCTAGAACACATAATCGCCTACAACAATGAACAGCTTTAACAACAGATTCAACAGCTTGAACAAGAACAGATTTAACGGCTTGAACAAAACTAGAGCTCTTTAGAGCACATAATGTTGCCTACAACAATCAACATCTTCAACAACAGATTCAACAGCTTTAACAAAATTAGAGCTCTTTAGAGTAATATAGGCTACAACAATCAACAGCTTCAACAGATTCAACAATTTCAACAAAACTAGAGCTCTCTAGAGCACATAATAGCCTACAACAACCAACCGCTTTAACAACAACAGACTCAACAGCTTCAACAAAACTAGAGCTCTCTAGAGCACAAAATAGCCTACAACAATCAACAGCTTTAACAGCAACAGATTCAACAGCTTCAACAACAGATTCAACAGCTTCAACAAAACAAGAGCTCTCTAGAGTACATAATAGCCTACAACAATCAACAGCTTCAACAACAGATTCAACAGCTTCAACATAACTAGAGCTATAATCTAGCCTACAACAATTAACAGCTTCAACAACAACAGATTCAACAGCTTCAACAAAACTAGAGCTCTCTAATGCACATAATAGCCTACAACAAACAACAGCTTCAATGACAACTGATTCAACAGCTTCAACAACAACAGATTCAACAGCTTCAACAAAACTAGAGCTCTCTAGAGCACATAATAGCCTACAACAATCAACAGCTTCAACAGCAACAGTTTCAACAGCTTCAACAAATTTAGAACTCTCTATTGCACATAATAGCCTACAATAAACAACAGCTTCAACAACAACAGATTCAACAGCTTCAATAAAACTAGAGCACATAATAGCCTACAACATTCAACAGCTTTAACAACAGCAGATTCAACAGCTTCAACAACATGTTCAACAGCTTCAACAAAACTAGAGCTCTCTAGAGCTCATAATAGCCTACAACAATCAACAGCTTCAACAACAGGTTTGACTGCTTCAACAGAACTAGAGCTCTCTAGAGCACATATTGTAGCCTACAACGATCAACGTCTTCAACCACAGATTCAACAATTTCAACAAATCTAGAGCTCTCTAGAGCACATAATAGCCTACAACAATCAACATTTTCAACAACAGATTCAATAGCTTCAATAAAACGAGAGCACATAATAGCCTACAACAATCAACAGGTTCAACAAAAACAGATTCAACAATTTCAACAGATTCAACAGCTTAAACAAAATTAGAGCTCTCTAGAGCATGTAATGTAGCCTACAACAATCAACATTTTCAACAACAACAGATTCAACAGTTTTAACAAAACAAGAGCTCTCTAGAGCACATAATAGCCTACAACAATCAACAGCTTGAACAACAGATTTAACAGCTTCAACAAAAGTAGAGCTCTCTAGAGCACATAATAGCCTACAACAATCAACATCTTCAACAACAACAGATTCAACAGCTTCAACAAAACTAGAGCTCTCTAGAGCCACATAATAGCCTACAACAATCAACAGCTTCAACAACAGCAGATTCAGTTTCGACAAAACTTGAGCTCTCTAGAACACCTAATGTAGCCTACAACAATCAACATGTTCAACAACAGGTCCAACAGCTTCAATAAAACTGAGAACATAATAGCCTACAACAATCAACAGCTTTAACAACAATAGATTCAACAACAACGGATTGAACAGCTTCGACAGATCTAGATCTTTCTAGAGCACATAATGTAGCCTACAACAATCAACATCTTCAACAACCGATTCAACAGCTTCAATAAAACTAGAGCACATAATAGCCCACAATAATCATCAGCTTTAACAACAACAGATTCAACAACTTCAACAATAACAGATTCAACAGCTTCAACAGAACTAGAGTTCTCTAGAGTACATAATTACCTTCAACAATCAACAGCTTTAACAACAGATTCAACTGCTCCAACATAACTAGAGCCCTCTAGAGCACATAATGTAGCCTACAACAACCAACAACTTTAACAACAACAGATTCAACAGCTTCAATAAATCTAGAGCTCTTTAGAGCACATAATGTAGCCTACAACAATCAACATTTTCAACAACAGGTTCAACAGCTCCAATAAAACTTGAGCACATAATAGCTTACAACAATCAATAGCTTTAACAACAACAGATTCAACAGCTAAACCATCAACATATTCAACAGCTTCAACAAATTTTGAGCTCTCTAGAACACATAATAGCCTACAACAATGAGCAACTTCAACAGGAAATTCTACTGTTTCAACAAAATTAGAGCTCTGTCGAGCATATTATGTAGCCTACAACAATCAACAGCTTCAACAACAGGTTCAACTGTTTCAACAGAACTAGAGTTCTCTAGCGTACATAATGTAGCCTACAACGATCAACATCTTTAACCACAGATTCAACGATTTCAACAAATTTAGAGCTCTTTAGAGCACATAATAGCCTACAACAATCAACAGTTTCAACAACAGATTCAACTGCTTCAATAAAGATATAGCTCTCTAGAGCACATAATGTAGCCTACAACAAGCAACAGGTTCAACAGCTTCATCAATGAAAACCTTCAACGACAGATTTAACAACATTAACAATCAACAACTTCAACAGATTCAACTACAGATTTAACAGCTTCAACAATCAACAGCTTCAACAACAGATTCAACAACTTCAGATTCAACAGCTACTACAATCAAGATTAATCAACAGCAGATTCAACAACAGTCAACAGCAACAGATTGAACATCAACATTTAACAGTTTCGACATGGTGATCAACAGATTTAACAGCTTCAACAATCATAGCCAACAATCAACAGCTCTAAATATACTAACAAGATTAGCAGATTCAACAACAGCTTCAACAATCAACAGCATCAACAACAGATTCAACATCAACGACAATCAACAACTTCACCAACAACAGATATAACATCAACAATAACAACAATCAACAGCTTCAACAACAGATTCAACAGCTTCAACAATCAATAGCTTCAACATCGTGATTGAAGCTATTGATTTATTGGGGCAAGCCTATACTTACACAAGATAGACTGTACTAACAATCAACAGCTTAAACTATACTAACAAGATCAACAGATTCAACAGTCAACAATCATACCAACAATCAACAGCATCAACAACAGATTAAACAACATCAACAACTTCAACAACGTGATCAACATATTAAACAACAGATTCAACACCTTCAACAATCAACAGCTTTAACAACAGATTCAACAACTTCAGATTCAACAGCTTCAACTATCAACAGCTTCAACAACAAATTCAACATCAACAACAAATAACTTCAATATGGTGATCATCAGCTTTAACAACAGATTCTACAAGTTTAGATTTAAGAGCTTCAACAACCAACAGCTTCAACAACAGATTCAATATCAACAACTTCAACATGGTGATCAACAGATTAAACAACGGATTCAACAGCTTCAACAACAGATTCAACAACTTGAGATTCAACAGCTTCAACAATCAACAGCCTCAACAACAGCAGATTCAACAACAGAAACAGATTCAACAACATCAACAACAATTCACAGTTTCAACATGGTAATCAACAGATTCAACAGCTTCAACAATCATAATCAACAATCAATAGCTTAAACAACAGATTCAACAACTTCAACAATATTAACAACAATCAACAACTTCAACAACAACAAATTTAACATCAACAACACCAACAACAATCAACAGCTTCAACAACAGATTCAACAGCTTCAACAATCAACAGCTTCAACATGGTGATTAAAGGTATTGATTTATTGGGGCGAGCCTACACTTACACAAAATAGACTGTACTAACAATCAACAGCTTCAACTATACTAACAAGATCAACAGGTTCAATAGCCTCAACAATCAACAACTTCAACAACATCAACAACAATCAACTACTTCAACATGGTGATCAACGGATATAAACAACAGATTTAACTGCTTCAACAATCGACAACTTCAACAATGGATTCAACAACTTCAGATTTAACAGTTTCAACAATCAACAGGTTCAATAACAAGAGATTCAACAACAATCAACAGCAACAGATTCAACATCAACAACAATCATCAACTTCAACATGGAGATCAACAGCTTCAACAACAGATTCAACTACTTCAGATTCAACGGCTTCAACAACAGATTTAACAGCTTCAACATAGTGATTGAAGCTATTAATTTATTGGAACAAGCCTACACTTACACAAGATGGACTGTACTAACAATCAACAGCTTAAACTATACTAACAAGATCAACAGATTCAACAACAGATTCAACTGCTTCAAAAATCATAATCAACAATCAACATCTTCAACAACAGATTCAATAACAGATTTAACAACATCAACAATCATCAACTTCATCATGGAGATCAACAGATTCAACAGCTTTAACAATCAACAGCTTGAACAACAGCTTCAGATTCCACAGCTTCAAGAATCAACATCAACAACAGATTTAACAGCTTCAACAGTCAACAGCTTCAACATGGTGATTGAAGCTATTGATTTATTGGGACGAGCCTACTCTTAGACACAATAGACTGTACTAACAATCAACAGCTTTAGTTATACTAATATCAACAGATTCAACAACTTCATCAATCATAACCAACAATCAAAAGCTTCCACAACAACAGATTCAACAATATCAACAACATTCAACAGCTTCAACAACAGATTTAACTACTTCAGATTCAACAGCTTCAACAATCAACAGCTTCATCAACAACAGATTCAACAGATTCAACATGGTGATTGAAGCTATTGATTTATTGGGGCGAGCCTGAGCGAGCCCCACATAAACTGTACAGCAATGCCTGCAATAATATGGTGTATGTATGTATGTATGTTTGGTACATCCATCAACAACAATTAACAGGTTCAACATGGTGATCAACAGATTCAACAGCTTCAACTATCATAGCCAACAATCAACAGCTTCAACTATACTAACAAGATCAACAGATTCAACAACTGCTTCAACAATTATAATCAACAATCAACAGCTTCAACAACAGATTCAACTAATTCAACACCATCAACAATAAACAGCTTCAATAACACCAGATTTAACATTATAAACACCAATAACAATCAACAGCTTCAACAACAGATTCAACAGATTCAACAATCAACAGCTTAATTCAACATGGTGATTGAAGCTATTGATTTATTGGGGCGAGCCTACTCTTACGCAAAATAGACTGTACTACCGTAAAAGTTCTAATTACAGTGCCAAAACATTTAATTCTAATCTTCAGTTGGCGCTTCTTTTGGAGCCAAAAAATACTTCTAAAGTCGCTAGTGGCGCTTAAATTAGGGTGGTGCTTAGTGAATAGGACACTACATACAAAAGCACAGCGTTTTCTATTTAGTAAGCGCCGCTTTATGACTGTAGTTGGTGCTATAAATAGAGTGCAACAATCGTCGTTAACCTCCAAGTGGCGCTTAAATTAGGGTGGCGCTATAATTCGAACATTTACGGTAACAATCAACAGCTTCAACTATGCTAACATGATTAACAGATTCAACAGCCTCACCAATCTATCCAACAATCAACGGCTTCAACAACAGATTAAACAACGTCAAAAACTTCAACAAGGTGATCAACCGTTTAAACAACAGATTCAACAGCTTCAACAACAGATTCAACAACTTCAGATTTAACAGCTTCAACAATCTACAGCTTCAACAACGGATTCAACAATTGTCAATAGCAACAGATTTAATAACATCAACAATTAACAGCTTCCACTTGGTGATCAACAGATTCAACAGCCTCAACAATCTTAACCGACAATCAACAGCTTCAACTATACTAACAAGAACAACTGATTCAACAGCAGATTCAACTACAGATTCAACAGCTTTAACAACCATGATCAACAATCAACAACTTCAACAACAGATTCAACATCAACAACAATCAACAGCTTCAATAACAACAGATTTAACATCAACACCAACAACAATCAACAGCTTCAACAACAGATTCAACAGCTTCAACAATCATAACCAACAATCAACAGCTTCAACAACACAGATTCAACATCAACAACATTCAACAACTTCAACATGGTGATCAATTGACTAAACAACAGATTCAACAGCTTCAACAATCAACAGCCTCAATAGCAGATTCAGCATAATCCGATTCAACAGCTTCAACAGTCAACATGTTCAACAACAGATTCAACAACAATCAATAGTAACAGATTCAACAACATCAAGAACAATATTATTAACAGCTTCAACATGGTGATCAACAGATTCAACAGCTTCAACAATTATAACCAACAATCAACAGCTTAGACTATACTAACAAGATCAACAGATTCAACAGCTTCAACAATCATAATCAACAATTAACAGCTTCAACAACAGATTCAACAACAGATTTAACAACATCAACAACAATCAACAGCTTCAACAACAACGGATTTAGCATCAACACCAACAACAATCAACAGCTTCAACAACGGATTCAACAGCTTCAACAATCAACAGCTTCAACATGGTGATTGAAGCTATTGATTTATTGGGGCGAGCCTGAGCGAGCCCCACATAAACTGTACAGCAATGCCTGCAATAATATGGTGTATGTATGTATGTATGTTTGGTACGTCCGTCATCCGCGCACCGCTTTATAGACTCTGTTCGGAGTCGCATGCAATCTTTTGTGCTGAAATTTTGCGCTCAGAAACAACTGCGACAGCATGCTCTAATTTAGTGCATTTTTGTAATATTTCCCTCGTGGTGTCACATTTATGGATCAAAGATTAGCTTGTGGGGAAATCAGGATACGGCTAGAACGACAACAACAGCACCGTACCGTACCAGTGGAGGCTTCAGGCAAACTGGTAACGTTACATAGCCTCGGGGTCTTCCCACCCCTAGGCCCTAAGGAAGTGCTATACACCCCGCGCTAACACATGTTCGCTTTTTTTCTCGCGCTTCGAACTTAGTGCCAATGGGCCAAACGGACACGCCGGAATTATCTATATAGGAGAACGGCTTCGGTGGCCTATACGGCGGACAGCATACTCGCTATAATTCTGTCATGGTAGCTATGAGGAACCAACTAGGGAAGTTCACTGCATGTGGACTTTCCTGCTGATAGCCGCTTCGTAGCGCTCGAAAAGCATCGATATTGCGTTTATTCCCATAGACGACAGTTTATTCTTGCCAACCAAGAAAGTGTGATACACCCCGCGTTAACACACGTTCGAGAGCTTTCTTGCGCCTCGAGCCTAGTGCCAATGGTCATGCCAGAATTATCTACAATATGGTAGGAGGTAAACATTCATATGGAGTTTGCTTTATATCTCTGACATGCTCACAAGTGTAGATCTAAAGTGCTTGTCCCGGCCCTTAATGCACCTGAGCATTGCTGATATTACTGGTTCACAGTGATAGTGAATACTTTTGAGTATGAAGATTTTCGCGGAAATCAGCATGGGCGCAAAAGAAAAGCTCAGTTCTAAGAAAAGACAGCGTTATATCACAGACAAACGAGCAGCACTAGATCGCGAGTATGCAACCACAGATAGGCCCAAGCACCACCTACTAAATGAGCCCTTAACCGTGGCCCCACCCACCTTCGTTCATGCAGGTCGTGCGCACAAAGTACCGCTAGTTCCGGAGGTAGAGAGCGGACAATGTCGACCATTACCGGACGAAGGTGAAATATTACATAAAAAAATCGCGGCTGCGGTTATCAATATATGACACGTAAATGGCATCAAATGCATCATGAACAACATCCTTCTTACATTCTACCTTAGATTTGAATATTCATCCAAAAATTGTGAAATACAACGTGAACACATAAAGTAATGCAATATATGCATTGTCCAGAAACTACCTCTGAAAGCTCTTTACAAAAAAAAAAAAAATTGGTTTATGCTTATAATACGGTCAAAAAATTCTAAAAATTCTCCATACATTCTAGTATACGCATACCAAATGAAAAATAAATCATAAAAAAATTGATGCCGTTGTGTAATTTACTAATCATGAAAAATCTTAGCTACCATAAAAAACCAGCTTCTGGACCAAAATGAGAAAAAGTTGCAACTGTTTAGAGCATGTTGTGCAGCTTCTGTGTGGATACACATCACAAGAAATGAGATGCAGCTAGTACTTACATGGCCCCTACATCGTGGCAAGTGGTGAAGGATTACGTAATACCGTTGGCCATATAAACGCAATTATGTGCGAGGCGGCCAGTAACTGCCTCCGTGCGGAAATACCCTACCCTACTCTATATGTATTCGCGATTCAATATCCATGGCGCGGGCCCGCGGCCCGGCCGGCCTGGTCTGGGCCATGGGGTAGAGTCTGGCACGCTGCTCTATACTGCGTCCGTGTAGCGCAAGCCGAGAGGACGGATACCGAATGTTGTAACTGTGTAAGCATGTTGCAAGCAACGGAGTCTGCATGTACCGTGCATATCGTACACGGAATACTGACAGAGTCCGTGTTACAGGTACGCCGTCTCCAGGCAGTGTAGCGCCCGCTTCTTTCATCAATACGGTAGACCGAGTAAATCCGTCCATATGGAGTCATTTTCCTGTGAGAACTATAGCGAGTATGCTGTCCGCTGTATAGGCTCGTTCTCCCATATATGCGCAATAGGCTTTTGCCAATCATTACTCTGCAAGAGGCGCGAGTAGGTGTGACTCGCACCTTCGACCTTGGCGCTAACGAATTATCTATTATGCGCATGCCAATTACCCCTCTCACAATCACGTTAGAGAGCGTTGCCGATCCACTAATATAGCATAAAAGCCAAAACACTGAGGGTAATTATCTTTGTTAACATCATGGTAATGCATTCATAAGAATTTGTACAGCTCTTTGGCTTTTGTAAAGCTGATTTAGTTCAAGCGCTAACAGTAGGCCCAGATAATGCTGGCATTTTTTTTTGAGCATTATAGGTACCTAGAAGCAATGAGCAATATTTGAGAATTATAAGCAACTTATAGTATAGCTATTGGTCTACTGGTAGCCAGATATTGGGCTGCACCAAACTGCTGTTCTGTCAACTTGTGGTAATATGGAATGTGGATGTAGGATTTGTTACTAGCCAATTCATTTAAGTCGAGTCAAGAAAGTGCACTTGAAGACTACATTGAAGCTTCAGTTATGCTGCAGTATAACAGTTACTGACATTCACTTCGTATGCACTAAATTCATTAATGATTACATGAAATTTGAGGAGCAAGAAATGATAATTATAGGTACATTTGAAAGAATTATAGGGCATGTTTGCCAGCATTGAAGAAATGAATTATCGGTAGAAAAAAAAAATTTATCTGGGCCTATCAGCCTAAATCGTGATTTTTTTCTGCCACCCACCCAAATAAAAAAGCTTACCTGACGGCCGACTTGTTGAAAATACCAAAGGACAGATTACTTCAGGTAGTCACGGCATCATGCAGGGCTTCTTTGTCCTCCGTTCTATACAGAGATGGGTGTGGCACGGGTCAAAATGACCAGGCAGGTGGCTGACCAAGCAGACTGCTGAAACAACGTAGTTTAAACTATTTGTCGATGCTTTCAACCTCCTGTAGGCCTACGTTCTTATTTACATAAATTCTACATATTATTACTGTGGCTTAGTAAGGTTCTTGTGGCTGTAAGTTACCATCCATACATTGGCCACGCCCACTTATTCTTTGTCAAAGATCGAAGTCGGTCCAACGCTTGATCGAAAGCACTCCATGATAGAAGTAATGTAGGGGTAGATTCAAGTTCTGATTCTTTCAAAAATCACTTGAAACCAAACCTTCGCGATATTGAGAGTATGCTATATTGGAGGCATGGTTTCAAGTGACTTCTAAAGTTTTATAACTTGATTCTATTGCCACGTTACTTTTATCGTGGAGTGCTTTTGATCCAACATTGGCAATTTTGACCTTTGACCATCTACGTAATGTGACTATACGGGCCGTGAAGAAGCCGTAAAAAAGCTTAGCACACCTTTTTGTGCCGCGATGTTCTTCAAAAACGTGAAAAACATCAACAAAAATCGCTACATTCCCATTGGGCATTCATTACGCGATTTACCCCGTTGTTTTGTCGATTTGCGTGCGATAATACAGGCCTGTATAACCACCGCCATATAATGTGGAGGAGAAAACTTCTAGCGCCCTAAATTGCTTACATGTAGACTGACGTATGGAAGGAATACCTGGGGAAATGCTTCAGCTTTAAATTTTCAAGTGATAACCCTAGCAGCCTCGTACCTAGGCCCTTCCCAGCTTTTCAATGTTGCATACTGAAAAGTGTGAGGCCTGGCAGCAGAAACCACGACTTTGGCTCACGATGACGCGAAGACAAGCGGTCTGATGGTTCCTTCGAAAAGCCAGTCTTTGCTAGCCACACGCTATCTTAACAAGTTTCACTCTTTATGGTCTTTATGGATCGTACTACACTCTGTATCTAGCGTTTGAACCATACCTCTCGATCGTTGGCGACAAGAGCCCTCAAAATCTTCGTGACTTTCGACGCACTGGAAGATCTCACTACGCGTTACGCCATGCACGTGACTTGTACAATAAATTGCGCTACACTTGTACTGTCGATTGCGCTTTATCTCGAACGCCCGTGAATGCGTTCGTGTGAGCGTTGAACAAACGAGATACTTCATTCGCCACGTAAAACCACGGAAAACGATGCGTAAGCCAACTGCTTGCCCAATGATTGCGTGGCATTCCAACCCATACGTTAGTTTTACACTCACGCGAGGGCAAGGCTACGCTCACAGGCAAGCATTCACTGATGTTCCAAGTGAACAGCAATCGACAGTACCAGGCATTCCCGCTTTTCAGCGTGCACCATTGAAAAGCTCTGAACGGCCTGAGGACGAGGCTGACGCAAGGGCAAGGCCAGCACAATTTGTGACGTAAACTTACGCTACGTTTTCAGTGGCTTTAAGTGGCGAACGAAGTGAATGAAGTATCTCTCACGTTTTAGGCTTACACGCACGCATTCACGAGGATTCGAATGAAGCTCAATCAACGGTTGAATCAGTCTCTTCTAGCTTTTTGTTACGACAAGCATCGACGCGGTGTGTGAACCGACTTTAAGTTTAACTGCGCTACTGGTATGCTACAGTGTATACTTAGAGCCTACTAGTAAGGAGTCTCTTTCTCGATTGTGTGCTACGCTATGGCAATTAATAAAACAGCAGAAAGCAGTGTACCGACCAATTTCCTTATTATTTCATCGATAAGGAAACTTCTTACTTCGTAGTAAAGTATACATCAACAGCGCAAACTAGAAAGGGAAATTCAACCATAGATAATAGAGAGGAAGGAGGGATTGGAAACGCGCGCATACCCTGTACATATATGCTCGTCGCGGTCACGTGACTTGATCTAAGTTCACGAGTGGCATAAAACCACATCAAGGCAGCCTTTTCGGGCCTTGGCAAGGGCACCATGTATGCGTATCACCTTTCTAACCAACCTACCAGAGATCTAAAGCCAAAAGCCAAAAAAATTAGGCTGTTTTCAGAACGGTTTTGTAGCTACCACTCACAGATTGGCTTTGTGTACTTTTTACGAGACCTGTACATAGTGAATAGATTCTTTCAAGGCCTGGCATGAACTATCGTCACATAGAGAATACAAACATCGCCTTCAGGTAAGGCCTTTCTTTTCAAAATGAACACACTAAGCCCAGATCTGTTGTGAGCCTGGGTAGACTCCAGCGTTTAAAACGCTCGCTGGGGAACATACCACATCAACAGAGCTCGCGAATGCTTCAGTTGCACTCTGTATTCGACTGTGAACAAGGTCCCATCGACTTTTCTTCTGGGTCGATCACCGTTTGTGAAGGAAAAGTACACAAAAGAATTTCAAGCGTGTACAAGAGCAGGCGCGACTACCAAGATCATTCAAATCACTCTTTTCATTGCTTGATCCCTTGTTCGATAGCACTATACATGTTTTTAGTCGGGTTACTGTTGAATACTAGGCTGTACAAGGCCATAGGAGCTTGTACTATACTGTACGATACTGACTTGCAAAGGGGGGCGTGCCGTGACGAGCATGTTCCGTGACGTCACTATAGAGATATATGCGCGTTTTCAATCCCTCTCTCTATTATCTATGATTCAACGGATTTCATTGCAGCATACGCACATTAAATAGAGGATAGTGCGCTGTCTGTGCTGCAGCGCAGACCCTACTAGTAGGGAATTGCCCTTTCTAGAGTGCGCTATTGATGTACACTTTACTAAGAAGTTTCCTTTTCAATGTGTACGTTACTTAGCGCACACAATGAAATGAAATTGTTGATGCACTGCATTCTGCTGCTGTATTACGATCGAGAGGGCGACTCCTTACTAGCCCAACTGCCCAATGAGAATGTAGCGATTTTTTCACGTTTTTGTAGAACATCCTGGCACAGTGCTGGCATTTTTACGGCTTCTCCACGGTCGTATGGTTACATCACGTAGAGGTCAAAGGTCGATATTGCCTCGAAAGCACTCCACAATAGTATCAAGTCCTGAAACTTTCAGAAGTCACTTGAAGCCATGCCTCCAATTTAGCAATACTCTCAATGTCGCAAAATGGGTTTGATGACTTTTGAAAGTGTCAGGACTTGATTCAGCAGTCTGCTCGGTCAGCCACCTGCCTGGTCATTTGACCCGTGCCACACACATCTCTGTATAGAACGGAGGACAAAGAAGCCCTGATACCGTGACTACCTGAAGTAATCTGTCCTTTGGTATTTTCAACAAGTCGGCCGTCAGGTAAGCTTTTGTATTTGGATGGATGGCAGGAAAAAATATTCACAATTTAGGCTAATAGCGCTTAAACTAAATCGGCTTTACAAAAGCCAAAGGGCATTATTATAGATTAGGATGTACAAATTCTTATGAATGCCATACCATGATGCTAGCCGGGGTAATTGTCCTCAGTATTTTGGCTTTTATGCCATATTAGTGCATGTACAAGATCGGTCACGCTTTCTAACGTGAATGTGGGCGTGGTAATTAATTCCTTCGTGAACGTTTTCCTCGTTAGCGCCAGCGTCGAAGGTTCGAGTCACACCTACTCCTCGCTATAGTTCTGTCATGGTAGTCACGAGGAACCCGTTAGGGAAAGTCTCTGCAAGTGGACTTTCCTGTTGATAGCCGCTTCCTAGCGCTCGAAAAACATCGATATTGCGTTTATCCCCATAGTTGTCAGTATATTATTGCCAACCAAGAAAGTGTGATACACCCCGCATTAACACACGTTCACGACTTTTCTCGTGCCTCGAGCCTAGTGCCAGTGGTTAAACGGTCACGCCGGATTAATGTGGTAGGAGGTAAATATTCATATGGAGTTTTTCTAACATGCGCAAAAGTGTAGATCTAAGGCGCTTGTCCCTGTCCTGAGCATTGCTAGTATTACTGGTTAACAGTGATAGTGAATATTTTTGTGTACGAAAGGTTTGACGGATTTCACAGCATGGGCACAAAAATAAATACAACTCCAGATTATTTCTGCTCAGAAACATGTGGTAAAGCTTTTGGCGACGCCATTCCGTAACTGAAATTTTACAAGTGAAAATTCTTGCAGCCATGTAGTGAAATACTCGAAATTTTTGAAAATATACACTATCACTGTAAATCAGTACTATCAACGACAGACAATATCCTGCAAATGAATCGTCAGTTGTTACCGGTGTCATAGCGGATTTGTTCCGCCGTGCCAAAGTTCCGGCGGAATAAATTCGCTGGCGGATACATTCCACCGGAAAGAATACGCTAGCGTACATATTCCGCCCGGATAATCTACGCGACCGCGTAAATATTCCGGCCGGCGCAAATGTTCCCCCTAGTAAAATGTGCTATTACACTTCTCAGTTTGATATCACTCGCTTTAAAAATCATTACTATGCATGGGTATGAAGATGGGCTGACCTAAGATAAAATTTAACAAATGTAAAAGCAAAGAAAAGTGAACCATGCCCATTCAGGACACATGAAGGTCAAGGCTTATAGAGATTGCAGAGTAGCTTGAAGAAAGGAAGCGAACAAATACTTCACCGTCTTCAAATTTTTGTGTACTATAATATCAATGATTCGTTGTAGCCTTCTGTGGACAATCGCTTGGACATGCATAAAGGCACATCCACACCAAATCCATGATGTGCGCATGTCACTCTGCGCCAGTGCAGAGACGTTTGAAGTGGTTATGCCACTCCTGAGGCCACCAGAGAAGCTCCAATTATTATTAAAATGGAACATGTACTTTGACTCTGGTTGCACCTGTGTCAAAGAAACGTCGACCGTTGCCCATCCGGAACAAATTTGCTGATTTTCTGGAAATCCGGAACAGATCCGCTAGCGAATAAATTCCGGCGGAACAAATTCGCTGTGACACCGGATGTGAGAATACCCGGCGTATTGTGCGCATATGGCACAATACGCGTTCTTAGTACCACAGGTAAAACAATGTCAAAGTCCAGTTTTTGTCATATTTATGCCAAAAATCTATTATCCTTTGCCGTCACCTACGGAGGGTAAACGTAAGTTACCAAGGCCTTCATTTCTACCCACCTAGTGTACGGCTGCCGTACACCGAGCCCGTTGCTAAGGGAGTTATTTAGAATTCCCGATCGCCAGCTCTCTGGATACAGCTAGATTCGTCGAAGTACTGTACGTTCACTCACCCTTTAAGCTTCTTAGGCATCGAAAAAGAAGCGGCTCTCGTTATGGACAACTAAGTTCGAGACTAACTTGACCGTAGCGTTGGTTTCGAACAATCCGCCCAGGTCCATCTAATTGATTTACGATTAACGCGTAGTATACGGAAACCCTATACGCATAAAGAGCAACGTCTTCAGACCGTAATTTCTCGTTTTTTTATGCTTGTAGCGAGATCAGGAACAAAGCGCTCTAGCTCCAAAGTGAAGTGAGCGCTCTGTCTCAGACTTGGAGGTAAGTTAACTTTTCAAAAATACAGCTAACTAAAATTTCATAGAATGGGAAATATGGCGGGTTTTCTCAGATCTGGTCACAATTATACATAAGTATAAGCACTTATACAAGCGTGTGCACACACATTCAGATTTGCACAAACACATACACACAAAGGTACAAACACACACATGTACACTATGTACAAATATACACCACATACATGTATATATAAATATAAGCATACTTGTACATACAGGAAAAAACACCCAGATGTATAGATAAGTACAAACTCACATGTACACACAGAGATACACAGGGTACAAATATACACATATACACACATACATGCATTCACATACATGAAGGTACATATGTATATTAACAGACATAAAGGTACAAATATGCACATGTACACATACACACACTCACACGCATAAAGGTACACATGTACACACATACATTCACACAAATAGAGGTACACACATATACACACATACACCCTTTCACACGCATAAAGGTACACATGTACAAACATACTTAATCACACACAAAGGTACATACACACACATATACACACATACACACATTCACTCACATAAAGGTACAAACACACACATGTACACACATACACATTCACACACATAAAAAGATGCAAACACACACATGTACACACATACATTCACACACATAGATACAAAGACACATTTACACAAATAATGGTAAAAACACACATATACATACATACAGACATTCACACACAAAGGTACAAACATACATTTACACACATACATTCACACACAAAGGTATAAACACCCACATGTACACACTTACACACATTCACTCACAAAAAGGTACAAACACACACATGTACACACATACACATGCAAGCACACACATGTACACACATACATTCACACACAGATACATGCACACATTTACACAAATAAAGATGTACATACATACACACATTCACACACATAAAGATACAAACACATGTACACAGATACACACATTCACACACATAAGTGTATAAGCATACCATGTACACACATTCACACACATAAAGGGACAACCACATGCATGTACGCACATTCACACAAATAAAGATACAAACACATACGTGTACACACATACTCATTCTCACACATTAAGGGACAAACACACATGTACACACATACACACATTCACTCACACAAAGGTACAGACACACGTGTACACTTACACATTAACACACATAAATGTGCAAACACACATGTACATACATTCATTCACACACAGATACACACACACACATTTACACAAATAAAGGTAAAAACACACATGTGCATACATACACACATTTACACACATAAAGGAACACACACATGCACACACATGCACACATTCACACACATAAAGGTACACATGTACACACATTCACACACATAAAGGTACACACACATGTACACATACACACATTCACAGACATAAAGGTACAGACACACACATGTACACATACACACACATTCACACATAAAGGTACACACATATGTACACACATACACACATTCACACCCATAAATGTAAAATCACACATGTACACATACATACATTCACACAATAAGGTATGCACACATGTACACACAAGAATTATACACCACATACATATAATCATAGATATACACGTGTACACACTTTCACAAACATAAGGGTACAAACACATGCATGTACACACATTCACATGCATAAACTACAAACACACATGTACACATGTATGCTTACACAAACATGTACACACATATACAGACACGTACATACGTACACACATGTGCTTGCATACAGTTACACAGAGGGACAAACACACACATGTATATATAAGTATAAAGACACATACATACACATACAAATATTCACACACATAAAGGTACAAACACACACATGTACACACACATTCACACACTAATAAAGGTACGAATATACATATACACACATTCACACACATGAAGGTGCAAACACATACATGTACACACATTTACACACAAAAGTTCAAACACACACATGTACACACATACACACATTCTCATACAGAGGGACAAACACACATGTACACACATACACACATTCACAGACATAAGGTGCAAACACACACATGTACACACATACACACATTCACTCACACAAAGGTACAACCACACATGTACACACATTCACACAAAAAGGTACGTACACGTACACCCATTCACACATAAAGGTACAAACACACGCACGTACACACATTCACAAGCATAACGGTACAAACACACACATGTGCACACATACACACACATAAAGGTACAAACACACACATGTACACACATGCACATTGACACACATAAAAGTACAAACTCATGTACACACATACACACATTTACATTTGTAAAGGTACACATGTACACATACACAAATTCACACGTATAAATGTGCACAAACATGTACACACATACACATTCATAAACATAAAGGTACAAACACACACATGACACGTATACATACCTAAAGGTGCACACACATGTACACACATACAGGCATTCACACACATAAACGTAGAAACACACACATGTACACATACACACATTCACACACATTAAGGTACAAACACATACATGTACACACATACACGCATTCACACACATAGATTTACAAACATACACATGTACACACATTCACACATAAAGGTACACACACATACACACACATGTACACACACGAATTATACACCACATATATATAGATTATTTTAAATACACATGTTCACACGTTCACATACATAAGGATACAAACATATGCATGTACACACTTACATTCACATGCATAAAGATACAAACACACACACATGTACACACATACACATATTCACACATGAAAAGGTACAAACACACACATGTACACACATACACACATTCAATGCATAAAGGGACAAACATACATATACACACATACACACATTCACACACATAAGGATATAAACACACACACGTACACACATGGACACATTTACTCACATAAAGGTACAAACACACACATGTAATTCACACACAGATACAAACACATACATTTACACAAATAAAAGTGAAAACACACATGTACATACGCACATTCACACACAAAGGTACAAACACACATGTACACACACACACATTCACACACAAAGGTACAAATGTACACTTGTACACACATTCACACATATAAAAGTAAAAACACATACATGTACACACATTCACTCACATAAGGGTACATACATACACATTCACACATAAATGTGCAAACACACACATGTACACACATATATTCACATAAAGATACAAACACACAAACATTTACACAA
This sequence comes from Stappiaceae bacterium, assembly GCA_964291365.2. Taxonomy (GTDB): domain Bacteria; phylum Pseudomonadota; class Alphaproteobacteria; order Rhizobiales; family Stappiaceae; genus JBDWFY01. Next base: position 63,533 of record OZ219997.1, on the reverse strand, counting down.
ATGCAGGTAAAAACATACGTGTGCATATATACACACATTCACACACTTAAAGGTACAAACACATATATGCAAACACACACGTAGACATGTACACACATTCACACACATAAAGGTATAAACACATACATGTACACACCTACATTCACACACATTGAGATACAAACACTCACATATGCACACATACACACATTCACTCACATAAAGGTACAAACACACACATGTACACACATACACATTTACACACAAAAGATGCAAACACACACATGTACACACATACATTCACACACATAGATACAAACACACATTTACACAAATAATGGTAAAAACACACATATACATACATACATTCACACAATAAAGGTACAAACACATACCTTTACACACATACATTCACACACAAAGGTACAAACACCCACATGTACATACTTACACACATTCACTCACAAAAAGGTACAAACACACATATGTACACACATACACATTCACACACATAAAGATGCAAGCACACACATGTACACATACATTCACATAGATTCAAACACATTTATACAAATAAAGATAAAAGCACACATGTACATACATACACACATATAAAGATACAAACACATACATGTACACAGATACACACATTCACACACATAAATGTATAAACATACACATGTACACACATTCACACACATAAAGGGAAATCACATGCATGTACACATATTCACACACATAAAGGTACAAACACATACATGTACACATACACACATTTTCACACAAAGGGACAAACACACATGTACTCACATACACTCATTCACTAACACAAAGGTACAAACACACATGTACACACATACACATTAACACAAATAAATGTGCAAACACACATATGTACACATATTCACACACAGAGATACAAACACACACATTTACACAAATAAGGGTAAAAACACACATGTGCATACATACACACATTCACAAACATAAAGGAACAAGCACACATGTACACACATACACATATTCACAGACATAAAGTTACAGACACACACATGTACACATACACATATTCACACATTAAGGTACACACACATGTACACTCTAGAATTATGCACTACATACATATATAGATTAGTTTAAATACACACGTTCACACACATAAGGGTACAAACACATGCACACATTCAATTGCATAAAATACAAACACACATGTATGCTTACACAAACGTGTACACACACATACAGACCCGTACACTCACACACATGTGCTTGCATACAGTTACGCACAGGGACAAACACACACTCATGTATATATAAGTATAAAGACACATACATGCATATTCACACACACAAATACACACATGTACACATACATTCACACACTAATAAAGGTACAAACACACATATACACACATTCACACACATGAAGGTACTAACACATACATGTACACACACATAAAAGTTCAAACACACATATGTACACACATATACACATTCTCACACAGAGGGACAAACACTCATGTACACACATACACACATTCACAGACATAAAGGTGCAAACACACACATGTACACACACACATTCACTCACATAAAAGTACAAACACACATGTACACACACATTCACACAAAACGGTACAAACATACACACGTACACACGTACACACATTCACACACATAAAGGTACAAACACACACATGTATACATACATTCACACACATAAGTACAAACGCATATACACATGTACACACATTTACGCACATAAAGGTACACATGTACACACATACACACATTCACACACATAAAAGTACACACATGTACACACATACACATTCACAAAGGTACAAACACACACATGACACGTATACATACGTTCACACATAAAGGTACACATACATGTACACACATACATTAACACACATAAACGTAAAAACACACATGTACACATTCACACATTCACACACATTAAGGTACAAACATATGTACACACATACACACATTCACACACATAGAGGTACAAACATACACATGTACACACATTCACATGCATAAAGGTGCACACATGTACACACACCAATTATACACCACATATACATACACATTCACATGCATAAAGGTACAAACACACATTTACACACATGTGTATACACAAACGTGTACACACATGTACACACATGTGCATACACAAACGTGTACACACATACACACATGTGCTTGAATACAATTGCACAAAACACACTTGTATATATAAGTATAAAGACACATGCATACCCATACACATAATCACATATAAAGGTAGACGCATGTACAAACACACATTCACACACTCATAAAAGTATAAAGATATACATGTACACACACATGTACACACATACACACATTCACACATTCACACACATAATGGTACAAACACACATGTACAAACACACATTAACACGTATAAAGGTACAAACACACATGTACACACATTCACACATATAAAGGTACAAACACTCACATGTACACACATAAACGCATTCAAGGTACAAACACATACATGTACACACACACATTCACACACATAAAAGTACATACACATACACACTTTCATACACATGAAGGTACAAATATACATGCACGCATATTCACACAAACGTACAAACACACACGTACACATACACACATAAAGGTACAAATGTACTCACATACACATTTACACAAATAAAGGTGCAAATGTACACATGTACACACATACATTCACACACATAAAGATACAAACACACACACATACACACAATTACACACATAAAAGTAAAAACACACATGTACATACATACACATACACATAAGGGTACAAAAACATACATGTACACATATACATACATTCACACTCATTAAGGTACAAACACACATGTACACACACATTCATACTAATAAAGGCGCACACACTTGTGCACACATACACATATTCACACATAAAGATAAAAACACACATACACATTCACGCACATAATTACAAACACATGTACACACATACACATATTCACACACATAAAGGTACAAACATACACTTGTACACACATACACATTCACACACATACACATTCACACACATAAAAGTACATATACACACATTCACAAACATATGTACACGTGTACACTCATACACACATTCACACACATAAAAGTATATACACATACACACATACACTTTCACACACATGAACGTACAAATAAACATGCACGCACACTCACGCACAAAGGTACAAACACACGTACACATGCACATTCACACACATACAGGTACAAACACACATATGTACTCACATACACAATTACACACATAAAGGTGCAAATGTACACATGTACACACATACATTCACACACAAAGATACAAACACACACACATACACACATTTACACACATAAAAGCAAAAACATACATGTACATACATACACACACATAAGGGTACAAACACATACATGTACCATATACATACATTCACACACATTAAGGTACAAACACATGTATTCACACATTCACACAAATAAAAGTACACGCATGTACACACACACACATATAAAGATAAAAACACATGTACACACATACACACATTCATGCACATATAGTTACAAACACGTGTACACTCATACACATATTCGCACACATAAAGGTACAAACACACACATTTACACACATACACATTTACACACATAAAAGTACAAACACATATACACACATTCACAAAACATATATGTACACATGTACACTCATACACACATTCATACATAAAGGTACACACACATGTACACACATACACACATTCATAGTCATAAAGGTACAAACACACATGTACACATATACACACATTCACTCAAAGGTACACACAAATGTACACAAATACATTCACACACGCAAACGTAAAAACACACATGTACACATACACACATTCACACACATTAAGGTATAAATACATACATGTACACACATTCACACACATAAAGGTACACATACATGTACACATACATTGACACACATAAACGTACAAACACATGTACACATACACACATTCACACAGAGGTAAAAACACAAATGTACCCACATACACATTCACACACAAAGATGCGAACACAACATATGTACACCCTTCACACATATAAAAATACAAACACACACATATACACATTTACATAAATAAAGGCCACACATTCACACACATAAAGGTACAAACACATACATGTACACACATACACACATAAAGGTACAAACATTCACATGTATACACGTTCACACACATAAGGGTACAAACGCATGTACACACTTACAAACATTCACATGCATAAAAGTACAAACCACATGTACACACATGCATAATCAAACAACGTACAGACCTGTACACACATATACACACATGTGCTTGAATTAAGTTATACACAGGGACAAACACACACATGTATATATAAGTATAAAGACACATGCATACATACACATATTTACACACATAAAGGTACAAACACACACATGTACACACACATTTACACACTCATAAAGACACAAACATATACATATACACACATTCACACGTACAAACACATGTACACACATTCACACACAAACACACATGTACACGCACACATTCACACAAATGAAGGTACAAACACACACATGTACATATATACTCACATTCACATACATGAAGGTACAAACACATGTGTACATACACACATTCACACATAAAGATACAAACACACACATGTACACACACATTCACACACATGAAGGTAAAACACACATGTATACACATATGCATATTCACACACATTAAGGTACTCTAACAGTTAAGGCCTAAGTCCACTTGAACAGGAGTGATGGTCACATTTGAGGCCACAGAGGCTACACGGAGCAAGCTATGAACTTCACACTTGAAATATGGATACTAGATATATTACAGAATTCAATTAATTAATGGCCACGCCCACCGGTTAATTAATTAATTGTAATTAAAAATAGCCATACACTCACTTAGGCAGTGTATATAGACAACAGGCAGGCTTTAGTTGAAGAGGTCCTCTTAACAAGCATGTTTAGCACTACCAATGTCTGAATTAGCGTCTTGTATGCACGTACTTTCGGGCCTTATGAAATCAGAGATTGTAGTCAATTTTAAGCTAATTAAATATTCATAGCCTTATAATGGCTTTATGATCGTTTGCTAACAACGAATATACCAGAATGATGTCTGCTCTTTCCAATGGACACCCTCACAGCAAGTCCCAGGGTGGCTTTATACGCCGCCTTTCTTGACTTAGTCCACCATCTCCAGCTGCTCCGTGTAGCCTCGAGCACTTAGTACACAAACGACTGCTCGTGGCACAAGAATAGCCTAGCCTATGGATGTAAACTCTATGCTAAAGGCTAACTACATCCTACCACTAACGATCACCTAGCTATCTCGTACACGACATTTTCTAGCTTACTAGCCACTCGTTTCTAGACAAAGCTCACTGTCAGCCATTGGCCACACCCCCATATACTTTTCAATAATTCCGTTCACCTCCACTACATGTATGTAACGCGTGCCCCAGGCCTTAATGTGCCAGAATACACATACATGTACACACATACACATACACACATATATTCACACACTAATGTACATACATGTACACATTCACACACATAAAGGTATAAAAACACACCTGTACACACACACACATTCACAGATATAAGGGTACAAACACACATGTACACATATTCACACACATAAAGGTACAAACATACACATATACACACATACACATTCACACAAAGGTACACACACATGTACACACATTCACACACATAAAGGTACAAACGCACACATTCGCACAAATGAAGGTACAAACACACACATACACACATTCACATACATAAAAGTACAAACACACATGTAGACATACACATTCACACACATAAAGCTACACATGTACACACACACATTCACACACATAAAGGTACAAACACAGGTGTAGACACACACATTCACATACATAAAAGTACAAACACACATGTACACATACACATTCACACACATAAAGGTACACATGTATACACATACACACATTTACACACATAAAGGTACAAATACACACATGTATACACATACATATTCACAGACATAAAGGTACACACATATTTACACATACACACATTCACACACATGAAGGTAAAAACACACATGTACACATACATACAATCACACATTAAGGTACACATACATGTACACATATTCACACATAAATGTACAAAATGTACACATTCATTCACACACATAAAGGTACAAACACACACATGTACACAGACATTTACACACTCATAAAGGCATACATATAGACACATTCACACACATAAATGTACAAACACATACATGTACACACATTCACACACATAAGGTACATGTACACACACACATTCGCACAAATGAAGGTACAAACACACACATGTAGACACATACACACATTCACACACATAATGGTACAAACACGCATGTGTGCACACACATGCACACATTCACACACATAAAGATACAAACACACACATGTATACACACACATTCACACACACGAAGGTAAAACACACATGTACACATATACACATTCACACACATTAAGGTACAAACACATACATGTACACACGTACACACATTCACACACAAATGTACATACATGTACACATTCACACACATAAAGGTATAAAAGCATACCTGTACACACATACACATTCACACACTGAAAGGTACTAAATGTACACACATTCACACACATAAAGATATAAACACTTGTACACACATCTCACATTCACACATATAAAGGTACAAACACACACATGTACACACATACACACATTCACACACATAAACGTAACATGTACACACATATACAAACATGTATACACACAGATCTGTACACACAAATGTGCATGCATACATGTATACACAGGGACAAACACACCTACATATTCATAGACGTATGCACACACGGTATACAGAAATGTACAAATACCCACACATGTACATAAACACACATACATGCACAAACATTAGCCTTATCAGAAACATGCATACATTAAACACATGTAAACGTGCACATATAAATGTACAAACACACAACATCATGGATCAACACATACCAATTCACACATACACACATAAATTTAAACACATGCATGTACACAGTCGTGTATTATTGTATACATTTTCCACTGTACATCATCTCTTTAGCAGCTAGTTAGCTTGAGTGCTTACTTGTTGATTTTCCATTGATGGTAGACATGGAGGTAGGTGAGGTGGTCACTCTCCTCACGACCTTTAGAACAAAAGATTGACACAACAGATACAATGACCTGTAGGCACAGAAGAGACATTGTGACGTATATTGTAAAAATGGAGAACCAGTTACATGACAATAAAGAAACGATGACCTGTGGTGAGTTGAAAGAGGGGAGAACCCTTTAATTATAGTATGAAGGATAATGTTAAATCCCTTAATTTTTATTGTTGTGTACATGTACAAGTCATGTAGCTCAATAGTAATCCATACTCCATGTAATTCAAGGCTTAGCCTAATGTGGATGGGGCTAACATTCACTCATGTCTGTGTTGATAGCATCAGAGGAGGTACAAAAGGATCACGTGCTCGCTCAAAAATGCTGTGTCATCACTTTTTATCCCATATTCTTTACATAGTAAAGCTTCAACAGCGATTGTCAAAGATGATCCCGAGGGATCACCAAACAAAATTATATGGCTATGATCAATGATTGAAACTACACTATTATTTTAAGCTAGAGATCCCTTGGGATCCCACAATTTTTAACCTTCAACACAGCAACTGTATGTGGGACACACTCATGATGACACAAACTGGTATGGGTGCGAGTCACATGGAATATTAACGATTTTGTACCTCCTCTGAGCTGAACATGTACATGTATTGTTTAAATGAGGACAGTCAGGACACCATGCATGAAAATGACACTATACATTGTACATACATGTATAACTCTACATGTACATGCATGTGCACATGTATACATACCTGAGGAGATGGATCCATAAAGTGAAAGGTTAGTAGATCTTCCATACCAAGTAACTTGAGAAGCAGCATCACATTATGGACTATATGATGGATCTCTGGAACTGTCACTTTCAGTCTACACTAAGACCCAGGTAGATTGGGTGATGAGGAATGTAGTGTGGGATGTAGTATTTGGCCACAGACCACAAATCACAATGATGTACTACAGGGCTTCACGTGTGTACAATTACGTATGTATGAGGCTCCAACGCTATGAATATTATTATGAAGACATGCATGCGCAATAATATACACAAGAGGTCACTAAGGTCACAGTGTTTAGCTAGAATCGATGTCAGTGTCACTTCCATGATCTGTTGTCCGTGAAACTCATCATTATGTTCATCTTCATGTTCTGACTGGTCATCTTTGTCTGCTGGTTCATCTTCAGACTCTTCCTCTTCATCATCACTCTCTGGAGAGTCTCCATCATCCCATGTGATGCTTACCTCCCCATCAGTTGTGTGCCAATCAAATTGTTCATAGCATAGAAGGAAAGGAGACTGAGTTAAAGGTATGCTAAGACTTAGTTTTAAGATGTAATTTTCTCGTTTACAGTGTAAGACTAGTGCTTGTGATGAGGATATCAGCTTCAACTCATGTAATTTAGTCACTTTGGATAAAATCGTGCCATTTTAAAAGGCAAAGTAGTAGAGAAGTTGACATACATTAAGCTTCATCAGAGTTGGGGTGATTGCATATTAAACTATAACCGCAAAAAACTGGTTTTGACCTGAAGAATGGTTTATGTTTGTAAAAATGAACTGCTGTGACTAATCTTATCCGTGCATGTTCGTGACTTTTTGATGTATTGGAATTTTCCCATTTCCATTTTGAGAAATCGGCCATCGGGACACACAAAGCGTAGATCATTAATAAATATTTCTAGAACCTTTTGTCAGTGGTTCTGATGTGATTCTGTTTTCCATTATAGTCTCTGCTATGGTTATCATCCACATTTCTTTCCACACTGTATATACATGTACACTAAGTTCAAGTTACATGCAGCCTGAAAAACACCTGGCAACAAGCAAGCAAGCAGGAAATGAGGGATATTTGAAGCTTCAAATTTATACTTGCCAATTGGAAGAGGAGAGATCAAAGTTGACACAGCATAATTTCTTTTGCACACACGGCTTGCCTTACAGGTCGAGTAATAATATTGTTATGCGCGTGCATAATAATAATATAGCGCATGCAACACCCACGCGTGACGTCACACAACCGTTCCTGGCATGGAGAATTGAAGTTAGACTCACCTTTTGGATTTTTAACGGTAGCTTGTGCACCTCGGACAAGGTCTTATCCATATCTAGGCTGGTCTGCTGGCAGTGCAAGTTGAAGGGATGACATCATCCAAAGTTGGGATCATTTTGATCTTTCGCATCAGCGTGCCCAAAACGCTGAAGTTGGCAGAGACAGAAAAACCGAGAGAACGCGTGTACAGATAGGTCTATAGTGGGAAAGGTAGAATACATGTAGATACAGACTTGTAGTTTGTTGTTATGATTGCAGTGGAGACTATATTTACAACAACTCGGCCAGTTGGAATGCTGAATCGTGAAGCTAGAGAACAGTGAACGCCGATATATGGTAATTATTCTTCGTTTTCAGTGACGTTTAGTACTACGTACAACAAGCAATAGCCAAGATTGTTGTGGTAAAGTGTAGTCTTGAAAGTATATTTTCTTGACTGAGAAAGAGTCTTCCTGGCATCAACCTGCCCAAAGAGCTGAAGTCGACTCCAGACATAATTGTACCCGCGCGCCTGTCGATTTCGCGGGCAAGAATCTGTTACCCAAGATTGTAGGTTACAGTGTGCTATTTCATCATTCTTTTCGTGATTTCGATCATTAGAAAGAGCTACTGGACAAACATAAGAAAAATACAGACAATAATATAGAGTAATAAAATCTTGATTATCATTCCATATGTTTGATTACATGACCTCTGGCCCGAGGTAGTCACGTACGTAGGTGGCAGGGCCGTAGGAAGGTGTTCAAGAGTGGGGAGGCTCTCTGTAGAAGAGTTTGTAGCAATTAAACGCGCGCGCAAAATTTGAAGCCACGCCCACAAAATCGCTCCATTCGCGCGCGAACAAAGTACACTGTTGAATGCTCAATGCATAATCGCAGGACTGTGGCTCGAGCTCATATCCAGGAGTGCTGAATCAGCACCAGCTGGTTCCGCGTGCACGTGTTGCGGTTTGGCATATTTTAGGTAAGATTTAGGGGGTCAAAGGTCGGATGTAAAGCATAAAAAGTGGGGCGGCTCGAGCCGCCCCGCCTCCGACGGTCCTGGGTGGGGCCTCCGTGTAGACTGCCTTATTGAAAGTACTGCCTTTGAACATGTGAATGTGTGTGAAGAGAAAGAGAGGGTAATATGTATAACGTATAAGTGCATGTTTTTTTCGCATACAATTTAAGTGTGTGAATCGTGATGTACACGAGTAATGGTCATCCTATTATTATTGTTCTACCTTAATTATTATTAACCGATTATAAGTGAATTCGCTACACGCATGCGTGAACACCGGAAGGTGGTTGTAGCGAATTCACTACAGCTGTACCGTACTCATCTTTAGTCAATATTGTACTTCAGAGCAGGAGCCACTGACCTATTCTACATTGAATCGAGTCTCTCCACCGACCACTCCCACCGTTGATTTCTCGACCTTTTATCGCTACAAGCTTGCACTTATTGAACCCGTAAGTGATAGTACATGGTGTAAAGTTCAATTCATGAATATAAATACATTACACAATAACTAGCTAAATGGCAGCTAAAGGGCCCGCTTGACTGTGGATGACGTGCTGCAGTATTGTACTGATAGCGATGATGCTGCTGCTGCTGACTGTGAGCCTGACTTTGATCCAGATGAGCTTTCATGGATGATAGTGATGACAAATTTAGTGACTTGGAAGGGGATAATTTGTTGATGACATCGATGAAGACGACCCCAACACCCTGCATGATACTCCAGCAGCAAGTAGTACAGGCACCTCCAGCTCTTTTGGTAACCAAGATTCAACATGGAGCACCACCATCACTCAATACATCTTCACTGAAAGTCTTCGACCTGTTTTTCTCGCCAGACCTAATGGAAAGAACAGTAAAAGAAAGCAATGCATATGCAAAGATAGCAATGGGAGACAAGAAGTATGACAAATGGTCGAAGATAACAGTGGAGGAGTTGAAGGCGTTCTTGGGATTTAGTGTTTTGATGGGCATAAACCATCTTCCGTCCCTCAATGACTACTGGTCACGAGATCCCTGTCTTAGGTATGTTCCAGTGGCTGATCACATCACTCAAGACTGATTCCTTGAGATCTCACGGTATCTCTACTTTGTCAACAACGACACACTGGTACCATATGAAGAGGATGGCCATGACTGTCTCGGGAAGGTCAGACCACTGATTGACCACCAGTTCACCAAGTTCGCTCAGGCCTACGAGCCCCACCGTGACATTGCTGTTGATGAGGCTATGATCAAGTTTCAGGGTAGATCATCGCTGAAACAGTATATGTCACTGAAACCAACCAAGCATGGGATCAAGGTGTGGGTTGCCGCAGACAGCACCAATGGCCACTTCTCGAGGTTTAAGGTCTACACATTAAACAAGAACAACACCACTGAGCATGGGCTAGGAGCTAGAGTTGTCAAGATGCTCACCTGATCTCCAAGCTAGGAAAGTACCACCATGTCTATTTTGACAACTACTTCACCAGCCTCAAACTCCTGGAAGATCTTGAGAAGGACAGCATCTATGCCTGTGGCACTGTGAGAAAGATCGCAAGGGTTTTCCTCCCCAGTTGAAGAAACCGAATCTGAAGAATAGGTGAGTGTACATATTATGAGTGTGCATGTATGTGCATGTGTGTGTGCATGTACATGTACGCATGTGTGTACATAACAGTGTGTGGATGCATGAATAACAGAGTTTGTGTGTGTGCATATATGAAAGGGGAGGAGGAAGTATGTTGAACAGCATAATACTGTGTGTATCAACTGTTTGTATGGCTTTTGTAATGATATTGACTCTTGGTGGCCAAGCTGTAATGTGCACATAACATGGTGCTATGCTAGCCATGTGTATAGGTATGCACTGGTTGGCATAGCACCATGTTATGTGCTCAGCAAGATTGGATATCATTACAAAATAATACAAATGCTAACTGTACAAACAGCTGTTACACACAGTATTGCACAGTTCAATACTCTCCCTATCTCCCTTTCATATACTCTTGGTACAATTTACACACAAAACAACTAAATACACACATAATAGAGGTGAATTTCTCACAGTCCAGAAAGGCAATGTATGTGCAAGTTCTTGGATGGATAGAAAGGTTGTCACAGTCATGTCCACCACCAGCCAGCCCGAGTCGACTAACGTCCTCCGGCGCCAAAAGGATGGTTCGAGGATATCTGTGCCTTGCCCCATGTCTGTCTTGGACTACAACATCTATATGGGCAGCGTTGACAGAGGAGACCAAGTCAGGGGCTACTACAGCTGCAGAACGAAATGCAGAAAATTTTACAAATACATCTTTCATTTTCTGCTTGATGTGGCTATCACAAATGCCTTCATCCTACAAAAGGGCTATTGTGAGGATGCACCTTTCAGCTCAATCAAGGAATTTGAACTCAAGCTGGCAAGTGAGCTCATAGGAGACTACTGCAGCAGGAAAAGAGCTGGTTGTAGTGGAGGAGTTGTTTGTTCTCTCGCTCTCCGACAGTTCCTACCACCATTCCTGAGAGCGATCCCTCCAAGAAGGCAAAGCACAGGCGAGCACGCTGCACCAGGTGTTACAGCCGGACGAAACGGAGTGTATTCACCTCGTGGTACTGTACCTAGTGTCATGTGTGGCTGTGTCATACAGGAGAGCAGAACACAGACTGCTTCATGATGTGGCACGCTCAACACGTCCCTGAACTGTAACAAAGTTAATTTTTATTGTACTGTAGTTTTTTCTTATGTTACTATCTACTTAAGGCAGCTATCAGATACTGCCTCTGTATGCTCTAAACATATAATATATAACTTGGTAGGCCAAAGAACCTACAAAGAGCCTACCAACTGAACAAATACTCCAGCAATCATTACTACTTACACTCCTATTGTCTATAGCTACTTTGTCAAACTTGACATGCAATACTTACCTGAATTGAATTGTAGCAATCTTGTTTCCAGAGCTGATGTTTATGATCGACTTGGGTAGCAATCAAGAGCCCGTTCATCGCTCTCGAACTTGGTAGCTTCATCCTGGCACAAATGTGGTCCCAGAAGCAGTTTTAACCGCTTTCAGTCACACGGTGTCAAAAATTGCGTTCCGTAAAAAATTAATTTAGTTCTAATAGAAACACTACGTGAGCCCAATCTCCGCATATAATTGATTAAAAGGGCTTACTCATCCTGCCCTCTCCTCCCAGCTCATCCAGATCGCTGGTAAGCATTAGCCTGAGGGGGAGAGAAAAGAGACATGTACATGTATGTATGTACAGTGACTAACATGCAGCATATTATGTACACATCCGCATGTATGTGTACATGTACATGTACAATGTATACCATGGCTTATTTTCTATTATGACAACCTATACCAGAGTTTGAAGCTCAATGATCTCCCATCTACATGTACTAGCCTTGCCAGATGACATCAGGAAATCTCAACGAATGCATTACTACCAAAATTAATTTCACTCTCGGCTTGCAGAACAACATCTGGCAAGTCTATCACTGCACAGCATGTCTATGTGAATGCTACCAAAGGCAGAGCCACCAAACAGGCTTGTGGTTATGAAGGTGACATGGTTTATCCCCAAAAAATTGTATTAAATTAGTGATGATAACGAGTGCTTACCTGGTATACTTGAAGAGCATCCATACCAAAGTGAGGATTAGACACTATAGACCTTGCCTTACAATAGCAATAGCCACAGTCCACTACAATCATTATACCATAAACTCTGTGTGTGTGAGAGAGAGATAGAACCCTTTAATTGTTGCAACATAAAAAATGGAGAACCAATTACATGACAACATAGATATTGTGACCCACAGGGAGATGAAAAAGGGGAGAACCCTTTAATTACAATAAGAAGGCTGATGTTGTGAGTAGAATCCCTTACTATGATTTTTTCTTTTGCTTGAGATTGAGCACCCTTCTGAAGGATACACACACCACCTCAGCACAATGCATCTACAAGTAGCTCATTAGTAAATCACCCACCACTGGGCACCTTAGATAACTTGTGGCAATAAGGAAAGTGTATGCGACAGTTTTTCATAAGTTACCTGACATTTTCAACAGAAATGATAACACTCGCATGCACTCTAAGAGAGGTATAGACAACTTATGCCCAAAAGCACCACAAAGTATACCTACGTGCATAGTAGGGAAAAAATATTGCACTATGTGTACATGTGCATGTTTGTGTGCATATACTGCAGTGTACACACAGTGGAATATTTAGCAAATAGCTCAGAATAGCCACATCCAAGCTCTACCCACTATAAAAAATGCTTTGATAAATGTGATAATAAAAGAGCCAACTAACATATATCATACAATACAGTATGCATACTTACACATAGTGCAATATTTAGGGCCTACTATGCACGTAGGTATACTTCGTGGCAGTTTAGTGTGTTGGAACAGGTTCGAGTCTGAATGGACATTTTCCTGTTATGACTTTGATAATCACATTTGTTTACAATAAAAGAGGGTGGAGTTTGAGTGCAACACTTTCCGAACATTTTTTCCATGTATAATACTCTAAAGATTGGAGCCATGGAATGGATTCAGGCCATATATGTGTATATACATGTAGTTACACTGTACATAATTTTCGTCGCTACAAAACCTTTGTATGACAAATTCTCATGCTTAAAAAATGTCCATAGGAACAATCCCTTATCATGTTTACATTAACAGTGCACACGCATACTGTAAGACTATCAGACTGCAGATTCACGCTCTCTTTCTCTCTGTCTCTCACTCCCCTCCTTCCTCCAGGTTGTATCTCGTTGTAACAACCTCAAACATCGTAATGACCTCATATGCACAAGTACATGACACTACTTTCACACATAATGTACAACTGACCCAATACTGCCTCACAAGTGACCTCCATTTCCTCCTGTACCGGCGTGAAGATCAAGATGATGTCACTTTTAGAATGTTGAAGGTGAATCTGAATGACCTGCTACACAGCATTCTCTTTGTAATCATCTGAGGGGCTACGAGTAAATATCAATAGGAAAGATTGACCAGGGAACGTTGCTGAAAATTTATCAGCATCTATGGTAGCTGAGGTGACAAACAGTTTGAGGTCGTTACGTTAAAATACAACCTGGAGGGAGGATGGAATAACAAAGAGAGAGAGACGGACAGGGAGAGAGAGTGTGAATATATACAGCTAAGAGTACATGCATGTACTGAAATCTTTGTTGTAAAAATATTTTCGTAGTCAATGGCAGCTACGAAAATGAATCTTACAATAATGCATGCACACTATTGACATTAGTGTGGTAAGGGGTCGTTCTTACAAAAAATTTCAATACAAAAATTTATCATACGAAAGTTTACTAACACAAAAATTTCCAAATCTATAGGTCATAAAATTGATTTTCCATTAATTAGAACACTATTCGCAGTCATAGCTATTTAGAGACATAGATAAAAAAACCATCCCTGAAAGGAGGGCTTACATGTAAGCTGTTAACAAAGATACACATGATAAGAGACAAAAGCCTGAGAAGGGTGTATTATTGGTTAGGTAAGGGGTCGTCACCTTTCTTAAAGAGTACATCAGTGTTTAGGGATATTTCGTGAGCCTTGTCCATAATGTCCAGGTCAGGCTCCCTGAAGCACACCTCAGCAGCCATATGGAAATTCTGTGTAGGAGAGACAGAGATAGACCACCCCCACTCCACAAGAGCAGTTATATGACTTGTTAGACCACTTCCCTCTTATACAAATATAGTTAATGTGAAATTAGTAGCAGATGTTATAGATAGTAAGAGTACATGTATAAAACATATAGCCGAAAATTTTCGCTATACAGTATCTACAAGTTGTGTATAGGTGGTAACGGGTACATTTACCCTATGATGTGAGTGGGTGTGGATGGTTTTGTGGTTGAGTATCTGCTCATAGACAGTCTGTAGTTCACACGGTCGGTCTAGAGAGAGCTGGACAGAGTTCTAGTAGGCTGCAGAGTCTTGTGTGTGTGCATGATAGGTTGTCCAACTTGCCCCAGAGCAACAGCAGCCCCACATGACTGCATGGGAATATGTATAAACGTACTGTACGTACGTATAGTATAAGCATGGTTATCAACTCAAAAAAGTGACTAAACAGTAGCCTTCCCCGATCTTTTCAATGCATGCAAGAAAATAAGGGGGAGATACTAGGATAGGAAGGGTGGCGGATCAAGCTACACTGATTATCAGTGAGGGTAATACGTCGATTATACGATCCTTGGAGGCACCACGGAGCTACAACCTTTGTACTAGCTGCTATGTGGTCGTAACTTTGCTTTAATATCACTGCATAAAATTTACAGCGAGACCCCAAGCCTGCATCAAACAATCCAGCAAGTGTAAAATTAATACACACTCACTCATCTTCTAGTATCTTTTTCTCGTTGAAGGCATCGAAGACCCACTGACAGCTACCGGAAGGTTCAAGTACTTGGAGAACGCGACGCGACTTTTGGACCCCAGCCTTAGCGTAGAGCTCGTTAAATCGGCAAGATATCTCTCCCATTTGCACGGAGGACAGCTGGCACACAACCTTCTCATAGGTACGCTTGAAAGACGACTCGCTCCGATCCATCTTTACTGCGATCGTTTGGTAAAGGTCGTTTGAATAGGACATTAATCGGGGCATATGCATATATATATATGGGGGAAACTGCATTTGAAAATCTAGACGAGCAGGTGGACGAATACCCTCCAGTTTGTTTGAGATTCAAAGATGCCAACAAGCTGCAAGTTTTTGCAGCTGGCTGGATAGCAGGCAGGTGTCTGAGATCATGCTGTGAGTTCAAATACGCACCCGTACCTTCAATAGGCCTGACTGTGATAGTTTGGGAAATGTTAAATCGGCAAGACTGCCAAATTTAAAATAATTTGCCATTTCTTTTGAAATTTATTTGCAGGTGTGTCTCGCTCGCCGATGCCTCGTGGCTACTGCCGCCTCAGGGAGAAAATAACAAGGCAAGGTAACACACTGAGTTGGCGTGTAGCTATTTCGTGGTAGTTCAAAGCTTAGCCTAATATGGATGGGGCTTTAGCATGTCATTTGTACAGTCCAGTCAAGCCTACATGTATGCCTGTGTTTTGGCATCATATCTGGTGCACATTTGAACTGTCTTTCTGAATTTAGTCTATATTTCAGGATCTTCCCCCTGGTAGTGCATGAAGCCTGTCAAATGTACATTATGTATTAATTTATGTTGCAGTTTGAGTACACATATGTAGCAATTTGTGGCTGCATACATGTACATGTGGGTGTGCACACCTGTGTGGAAAAGTACCCTTATCTGAAACCACTAATTATCCTATGTATACATTGCTCCATGGCCTTGTCTCCTTGGGGCAAGCTACAGCAAATTCAGGCACCTTTGCAACAGACTGGCTACCTTAAAAACCACCTTGTCCTGCTGTGTAAACTGTTGCTTGTGGCTTATTAAATGAAGTACAACTATGGTTTTAGTCCTAGCACTTTTTCTATTGCAAAGGTGCATGAATCTGCTGTACATACACACTGTATAGGAACAGTGTTGTATACAAGTGGTACTGGTGTGTGCAAAATTTATAAAGAAGGCTGAACTGCACCGATATCCTACGATCCTAGCTTTATATACTAAGGAAGTAGGTTGAATCCTGACATACAGACCAAATTTGAGGAATTATCCAGGTGGGATTATCAATGTGCACCACAAAACAGTCGCACATGGTCCGTGCCCATAGTTAAGAGGGGTCCTTGTTCATACACATGTAGTTGTATACTATTCTGGTGCTACTACTTTTGTCTATTATATTTCCAAGGTGATTTTGAATGCTTAGTTTCATGATAATTGCATGTAGTTACATATGTTATATAGCCTCATCCCTTGGGGGGGGGGAAGGGGATATCCCTCCCCAAATACACTCTCCCTATGGCTTACATTATGTTTAGCTACTGCAGAGCAAAGTCTATAATAATTATTATTATGGCATTGTTTCTAAATAGTGCCCACCGCTATTCAAATTTTCTCTCTAATAATCCGAATTACATATTAAGATTTACTGTGAGTACTGGTAGCCATGTGTATAGCTACAGTTCACTATCAAAATTAAACAGTATTGTATATGAGGTATACAAATTTTGTACGCATGCAATTGTCTTCTTTCTAACCTGTGTGATCCCCCCAATATGAAACCCTAACGTCCTAACTAGAGGATTTTGTATGCTTTTTATGTTGTAGATTTGTGTCTGTACCTCTGTTATGACTCGGACTCGAGGTGTTGATATCTGGACTGGTCTTCATCCTTGAATTGAGCTGCCCTCAACTCTACAACCATCCTCCTCATCCGTCCAACGAGATGTCATCAACTGAATTGTCCACTACTCATGCAGCCATGGATGTCAGAAGCGTGAAGAGTGCTACAATTGACCTCACCCTGTTGAAAGGACCAATAAGGTAGGGTGGGACTGCCAGTTCATGCAAATGACAAGTCGGGAGAATGGTGCATATGTGTGTTCTGTGTATTTGAGATCTTCCAAGTACAGTTTAGTTTAATTGAATGTTTGAGTGTTTTTTTTTTTTTTTTGGTGGTTTCTGTACCAACAATTGACATGTGCCCCCCCTCCCAATTTACATGTTAATCCACTTGTCTATGTTAAATTTGTAGACGCAGATCATGTCGCGGTAGTCCTTTGGCGTGCTAGATGAAGGCCATCTAGGTGAAAAAGTCCAGGTCAAGCCTGGTGAAGAAAATCCTAGATGAAGACAAAGCTCTAGCAAGTCCAAGGTGAAGTCAGTCCTCAGTGAAGTAAGCCCTAGAGTGTAAACATTCTAGGTGAGCAAGTCTGAGGTGAAGACAAGTGCTTGGTGAACAAAAGTCCAACAAAACACTGATGTGGTAAGTACTTAAGTACCTCTATCTTCATAATTATGTGCAGTTGTATGCTAACTAGGGAATCTTGTGTGCTTCTTTTTATGCTGCAACCTTATGTATGTACATGTACATGTATATGGCAGTGTGTGAGTGTATGCACTATGCATTTGGTTAAAAAAAACCTTATCTTCATACAGCTTGCACATTTATATACCAGCTCGTCAGATGACAATGGAACTACCTTGCATCGCTTCGCTAACATTGGGATTAGATTCATCATCTGACCAGCGGTAAGTGCTACTTTATTTACTGGTATTGCGAGCTCCTGCATGAACGCTAGTGTGCCACTAGCGAGCTCCTGCATGAACGTCAGTGTGCCACTTCTTTCTTTTGTTTTCTTTCTTTTGGCACTAGTCTAGCGAGCTCCTGCATGAACGCTAGTGTGCCACTTTTATTTTTTTAGTACTGTTCTAGTGCTATTGTTAGAGCCATTTTGTCTTTTATATCTGCGAGGTATCTGGGACGGCACAGCTGTGATGGATGCAAAAGCAAGTTGCTGATATGGTACATGTAAGTGCCTCTACCCTCATACATGTGATTACATGCTAACTAGAGAATCATATGTGCTTTTTATGCTGCAACTGTGTGTGTGTACGTGGTGGTGTGTGTGTGTGTTTGGGTGTTGACAAAGACCTTTTTTTCCTCATATAGACTAGCAGGTGTTGCTACCCTCATGTGATGAGAGTTTTGGTGAGCACTATTATCATGTACATATATGTTTTGCAAGTACATGTATGTTTGTTTACTGATTTGCTATGGTTATGGAGGGGGGAGGCTGTTTTAACCATGGTGAGGACTTGGAACAAGACTAGGTTATCTCCAGTGTCCTCATTGTGCATATATATTTCTCTCCATGCAGGCAGCTAGGCTAGCAGTATCAACCTCCTGCAGCAAGGTACGCATGTGCAATACGCACACTGCCTAACTGTATGCTTAAACACTGACGACCCTATACCTAACCCATTTTGCAATATTTATCCCCCCCCCCCCCCCCCCCCCGATTTAAATGCTGCTCATTAATCCACCTGTCTACATTTGAAAACAGATCTGTCCTCAAGCAATTTGCTGGAATGAACTGCAGAACAATTGTGGAAGAACCAACGTACATGTGTAGCATTGTGTACTTATGTCATTCCTTTTTTTTTTACAAATGCAGGTATGTCCACAGTGAATGTGGTGATACCTCAAGCTGTCGACTCTACCTGTGGTTAATCCTTGCATTGAGCTGGTCTGGACTCGTACGTGCATGTCCTCTACATGCATCCATTCAACGAGACATCAACTGGATTGTCTACTGCTACTCCTGCAGCCATGGATGATGGGATGGTTGTTGGCAACGTGAAGAGTGATGGGGCTATACAGGTTAGCAATGGGTTATACTGTTTTAATGATGTCCTGTAGGAGTATGGTGAGCATTATTTAGACTATAAAAACAAGTCACTGATGCCTTGACATAAACATGTAGCTAAGCAGAGAATTTTGTGTGCTTTTTATGCTGCAACCTTGTGAGTTCACAAAGTCCTTTTCTTTTTTATATAGGCTAGAAGGAACTTGGAGCAACTGTGGACAAACACTGTATCCTAAGGCATTGTTTATGTTGTATGTCATTCTTCCTTTACAGGTAATGCAGTGTGTAGCAGTGGATGTCACGGTTCTCCAGCTGTGTTGGGTACTGACATGCAAAACATGTATGGTACATGTACATGTATAAGTACCTCTACCTTCATACGTGCAGTTGTGTGCTAAATAGAGATTCTTGTGGGCTTTTTTTGCTGCAATTATGTGTGTGTTTGTGTGCATGCATGCATGTACTGTGTGTTTGGTTCAAAAACCTTTTTCTTCATACAGAGTGTTATTGTCCTGTAGGAGTTTTGGTGAGCATTATTTAGAAACTCATGTGCATTTCTAATTTTTTCATATTGCATAATGTGCATGTTTAGTGACTTGCTGATGTGAAGACATGTGGTCCTTCCCTACCCTGGTTGTGATGGGTGTGGATACACAATAACAATTGACTGATATGGTATGTACCTCTACTTTGTTTTGTGTTATGAAATACTTTTCTGGTGCTACTGTTACTGTCTTTTATATTGTAGATGTCGTTGTCTCTGCGACTGATGTTCTGAATAGCATGTTGAGCAGTGATGATCTTTATGATATGGGACCCCTTGGAGTTTGAAATGTACGTGTACAACACATAAGGTAGTTCCCATGGGACCTTCTTTAATTTGCATCAAAGTTCCCCCTTTCAAAATTATCTGATTGTGCCTTTAACTGTGTAAGGGAGGAAGTTACGAAGATGTACATACACATTGTCCACGTGCAGTGCACAACAAACAGAAAAAAAATTGCAGAATAGACTCGTAGATTACAATTTTAAGCACATTAGGTAATGGTCGTCACTTACATATACTCTTCCCTTCTTGTATGTTATTTTGTGTTAAGATGTGGCAGTAACCACTGTGCCATACTAGGGGTATCTAAGACTGCAGAGGAAGTTGAAATCAAGAAAGCCTACAAGAAACTAGCTCTCAAGCTAAAAACCATGCCCCCAAATCGGACGAAGCATTCAAAGGTATCTGTACTGCTACCACCATGTGTAAATTTAAGTTTAGAAATGTTTGTGAGAATGTCAGCTATTGAAAGTGAACCTTATGAAAGTACATTCACATTACTAATGTTACATGTATGGGGTCGTTGCTGCTAACTTAGTCAACATGAAAATTTTTTGCTTTAAGGTATTACAAGTGATTTGTACATTTATGTGATATCATTGATTTTCTAGTACTCCCAGTTCTGAATTCCTGCATGTATGCATACATCTCTCTTAGATAATGGGATAAAATGGTTTGCTACAGTGTATGTACATGCGCATGTATCAGTTTTCATGTATTGGGACCTGCTCAAAATTTGAGGGGAGGAGGCATCTCTCCACCATTTTTGTACATCATCAGAGATGATCACATACTTGGACACAAATGCTGTGTCGTCACTTTTATCCCCATACACTGTACATAGTAAACTTCCATGGTGATATTTGATGGTGGTGATCCCTCGGGATTCCCAAGCAAAAACGATATGACTGTGATTGGCGATTGAAACTATGACATTTGAGCTAAATGTAGATATCCCTAGCTTGGGGATCCAGCGATTTTTTAGCTTCAACACAGCAACTCTATGGGGACACACCCATAATGATGCGCATTGGTATACATGAAACTCACGTGGAAAATTTCATGATGTAATTGTCTGTCTTTACTTGCAGCTGTGAGCAAGGTCTACTCTGTGCTTAGTGGCAAAGAGAAGAGACACTGATATGACCGGTTTGGTGATGAAGGTCTCCAAGCATCTGGCATGAACAGAGGGCGAGCTAGCCACCATTACGCCTATGATGATGATGAGTTTGATCCTAACGACATATTTTGGATGTTTTTTGGAAATAATTTCAAATTTGGAGATGAAGGTAAATGATAGTACAAAAATAGAGAGCTATAAGAGTTCTCTAGTATAGATTTTTTTTGCTACTGAAAATAGAGTATGGCTTGTTCTTGTGATAATTTTTAATTTGCTCATATTTCATGTGGCTAATGTACACTGTTGTACATTGTAGGTACAGTATGAGGCCCTTGGGACATGTGCATGTATGTAAACAGAGTGTGAGTAGGAAATTTTTTAATTTGACGGTTGCCAAACCACCAAATTTAATTCCCTATTAATTTTCCTAGCTGATATATTCTAGTCTTGTGATATACTTATGTCCTTGTACTGTACTTTATTCATACACTACTGGTGGTGATGGCAGACTCTACAGGAGAGCTCACAGGAGACCTCAATACCACTCTCATCATCGTCATTACCATGGCAACCAACTGGTATGTTCCACGTACATGTAAATGTATGTTACATGCATGTACATGTATGTACTCCCTCACCCATCTATAGCTCCTTTAATTTGTTGAACTTAATTCATACATACATGCATACATACCCCAGTGTGCATCATGCTCACAGCATTTATAGTAACAAACGCTACAAATCATGCTTTTTTAACGGCCATGCCTATTGGCCACACCTAGTAGTGCCATAATAGTATGCAGCTTCACTACACACGTTGTCGAGTCAGAAATATTGTTCTATAGACTAAAGGCTAGAGACTAGGGTAAATACGTAGCTACATGTATGCTTTGCTATATACATGTATGTGTCATACAGTGCATGTGGGGTATGTGCTCTAGAGAGCTCTAGTTTTTCTTTTTTTTGATTGGGGAAGACATGTATAAAATGCTTTGATATGGTCACAGGCCACACCCTCACATGTGTCCATGAATTTTGTTTGTGGGTGAATCCTGTAATTACACATGCTCCTAAACTATGATCAATTTTGAGATACATGTACAGTACAGTTGTTATTGAGTATAACCAGTTTGTGCTCTCTCTCTCTCCAGTCAGATGATATTTCATGGATTGGTCTGTCAGCTGCTGCTTTTCGTCATCATTCTCCTGTCTCTATTCTCTGGTGTTTTCTTTCAGCAGCCCCCGTCTCCCTATGCCCTACACAGATCACAGTCAGTTTATCATGCATACCACATACTAGTACATGTAATACTAAAACCAAAAACAAAACTTTTGCTAAATCTGCATGTACATGTATTTTTACAAAGAAGGTAAATGTCACCAGACTCCTCCCCCCCCCCCCCCCCAAAATGGTAGGAGTGTATAATACAATATAATATAATACTGCATTGATGTGCCTGTGCACTGTGTATATTAGCTGCAGACTTCATACCATGCATGTATGTTTGCCATTGCCTTATATAGACTCATTTTTTATATTATGATATTGTCTTTGCAGCATCCACACAGAGAACGGAATCACCAAGGAGTTCAGTATTCCTTACTCTGTTCAGGTAAATAGAGACAATCACATTCTATGTTATGATTGTATATTTACATGTACTTGTTGCTTGGATATAATCACCTACATGCACATATGTACAACATGTGTACTGCATGTATTACAATTATCTCTCTCTCTCTCCTCCCTCCCTCCCTCCTTTTTGTTTCTCTAGGAGTCGTTTAAGTCCCAATATAGTAATAGTAGATTCCAGCTTCGTCACATTGAGAAGCAGGTGTAGGAAGACTACCTTTGGGAACTCAAAGTTTCCTGTAAAAGACATTGGATGTCTGGCCATCCAGGTATAGTGTGTGTGTGTATGTGCGTGTGAGAGAGAGAGAGAGATCATATGGTGTGTCATGTGACCATTTTGGTGACTTTAGCAGCATGTGTGATCACTAGTGTTGTTTACTTTTGTGAGCTTATTGTATAAGTATTATTTATATCACTTGTACATAGTATTACTAATACAGCTATGCTTAATATTGCACTCCTAACAGTGTGATATTAATCCCCCCAGGATCTACTGTGTGATATTAATTTCTTCAGGGCCCACAGTAACAGGGTCACTGGCCAATGAGAATGAGAGTCTACTATTCTGTTGAGTGAATTCACATAGCAACAATCTTTGACTAGTAAGTAGTACAATGTCAGCAGTGTGTGCACACATTGTTTACATAGATACAGGAAGGTGAGACACCATAATTGAAACAATCAGGAAGTCATTAGCTATCCCATGCTAGATCTAGCCATGTGCATTCCAGCTACATACAGTGCTTGCCTTGTAATTGTTCTGTCAGTCTTGGTTATGAAGACACCTACTGTTGATACCAACTATCAGGTACACACATAGCGGTAAGAAAGTAACTATGCTTCAGTAGAGAGCACAGTACAGTGTTTAGAAAGTTAGATGGCCGATACGTAGGTGAGGTAGCCAGCCAGTCCTCAAGGCTTGTGTAGTCAGCCTGCTGTTTTCAGCTATACAGTACATTCTTCTTTGATAGCTCTTCTTTGTGCAGTTGACTTTAGTATTTGCAGTAGTTTGTTGCTATGGAGGGGAGCCTTGGGATGTAAATTAGTTATAGCAGTAAATTAAAATCTCTTAATATAATACAGTGTATCTTACATGTATCCTTTTTTAGCACAATATTGTGTATAATAAAATGTTTTGCAAGTAGTTTCATATTTTCTCTCTCTCTCTCTCTTGTCTTTTATATTGTAGGTGTCTGTGACTGTGATGTTCTGAAAGGCATGGTCTCCCCGACTGTGATGCGTGTGGACACACAAAAACAATTTGGTACGTGCCTCTACCATCACACATGTACATGATAGTTCATGCAGTGTTCTTAGTAGAGAGCTGTAAGAGTTTTTCTAGTAGTGATCTTATTTTTGTTTTGCTACTGAAAATAGAGTATGGCTTGTTCTTGTGATAATTTTAATTTACTTTCAATGAACATTAGCCAGATAAATTATGAGTAAAGTACGAGGCCCTTGGGGTATGTGCATGTATGTAAACAGAGTGTGAGTAGGAAATTTATTTAATTTAACAGTTGTCCTTGTACTGTATTGTTGCAGTTATTTATACATATGCTACTGGTAGTGATGGCAGACTCTACAGGAGAGCTCACAGGAGACCTCAATACCACACTCATCATCATCATCATCAGCATGGCAACCAACAGGTATGTTCCACATTTAAATATATGCTACATGCATATACATATATGTACTCCCCCCACCCAACTTTAGCCCCTTTAATTTGTTGAACTTAATTCATACATACCAGTGTACATGTGCATCGTGCTCCATAGCATTGATAGTATTCTTCATTATAATAAGATGTATAATATTTTATCCCTGCACAAGGGATACAATATTTGGTTGTTGTTGTCATTGTCAAGACAAAAATCACCAGATCTCGAGATGTAGGCATCTTAGCAAGTGGACAGTGCTGTCAAGATGTCGTAAATAGTGACGAGTCTTTGCTTCTAAGTGCTTGACAAGGACCACAAACGCTACAAATCGTGCTTATTGAACAGCCATGCCTATTGACCACACCTACATGTAGTAGTGCCATACTAGTCTGCAGTTTTTGCTGCACATGTTCTAACAGGTAGGGGTCGTTGAGTCAGAAATACTGGTTCTATAGGCTGGAGGCTACAGGCTAGGGTGAGCGTTATATATAGCTATGCTTTGCTGTATGTCATACAGTGCACGTGGGGTGGGGTATGTGCTCTAGAGAGCTTTAGTTTTTCTTCTTTTGATTGATGAAGGCATGTATAAAATGCTTTGATATGGTCACAGGCCACACCATCACATCTGTCCATGAATTTTGTTTGTGGGTGAACCCTGTAATTACACATACTCCTAAACTATGATCAATTTTGAGATACATGTACATGTGTACAGTTGTTGTTAAGTATAACCAGTTTGTGCTCTCTCTCTGAGCTTTAATTCAAAACAGCATGTGCATAGGCTTGTGTGTATGCATGAGAATGTGTCATGTGATCAGTCAGGTGACTTCAGCTGCAGTTGTGTGCACTAGCTGGTGTACGTGTGTGTGTGTCAGTTGTGTGTACGTGTTTTAATCATGTGTGCATGAGAATGTGTACATGTATGTGTGTGAAAGTTTGTGATTGCATGGTGTGTCATGTGACCAGTACATGTAGGTGTCTTGACCGGTGTTCTATATCGTACATCAAGAGTACATTAACATGTAGCCACAAGCAATTTCATGTTGGTGTGTGTATGTATGCGCCAGTGTATATGGTAGTTGCATGTACCACAGATGTGATTGGTCATTCACAGACTTCACTTCATACAGATACAATGATTGATTGATAAGAGGAGGG
Organism: Stappiaceae bacterium; assembly: GCA_964291365.2. Lineage (GTDB taxonomy): Bacteria > Pseudomonadota > Alphaproteobacteria > Rhizobiales > Stappiaceae > JBDWFY01. The sequence continues at coordinate 36,538 of OZ219997.1, read as the reverse complement.
GTGGTTAGGCAGCAAAAGTCAAGTCTTCTAGAAATTTAAGGTGAAATTCCATTGTGTAAAAAGTGTGATTTTATATTCAATTATTCACCACTATCTTTGTGCTCAAAGGTCATATCTGGATATCTGCTACTGCTATATTATACTGCCTGCTCGATTAACAGTAGACTGGTTATTGGTGAGGATGATTTCCCAATTTACAGATCTCTCTCTGATGATAAAGACTTACCAGCAACTGATTCCAGGAGATCATGCACGAGAACAAGGTGAGCTTTAATTCAAGTATGCAAGTGCATGAGCTTAAGCCTGTGTGTGTGTGGGGGGGGGGGGGGGGGGGGGGGGGGGGGGGAGAGGTCACATTGTGTGTCATGTGACAAGTCAAGGTGAGCTTTAATTCAAAAATGCATGTGCAAGAGCTTGTATGTTGTACATGTATGTGTCATGTACATATAACCTGTCAGGTGACTTCAGCAGCAATTGTGTGAACTAGCTAGTGTTTACAGTGGTGAACTTGTCCTTGGGAGATACTACAATAAAGCTGGTTGTCTGCATGATACATGTTTGGTTAAATGTGCTTACTTGTATGTACAATCATACGAGCAATTTAACGTTTTTTTGCTACATCTTTTCCTTTTCGAGCCATACATGTATGTGTGTGTATCACAGTGCTAGTGTGTTATATGTGTGTATGTGTTTGTGTGTATGAGTATGTGCATGTATGTGTTTGTATGTGTTTGTATGTGTTTGTGTGTGTGTGTGTGTGCATGTGTTGTGTAAGAAGGTACATGTAGGTAGCACCTCTGCACATGTACTTTTGTGGGTTTTTTTACTATCGAGTACGTTTATTTGAATCTAGAGTCCTTCCTCTCCAGTTATGATAATTGATTAGGGCATGGCCAAGGTTTGTGAAAACTGGGGTGAAATTTCATGTGGGGCAGTAGGCAGGGGCATAGTAAGGATTTTGATGGTGGGTGGGCTATAGGATGGAGCCAGTCATAAAAGATTAAGCAGAGACATGCCAATACAATGGGTGATGGTTCAATAAAGAAGATTTAGCTGTATAAAGCGGGAAAAGGTCATTGGTAGCTTGCTGGATCAATGAATGGCTATGCGCATGTGCTATAAATTGGTGGGTGTAGACTTGATCAGCCAAAAAGTGGGGTGGCCATGGCCGTCCCGGCCACCCTGCTTCCTATCCTAATCATGCATAGTTGGTACTTGTGAGCGATCATAATAAATTTCACAATCACCTTTGTATTGTTCCCTATAGATCAAGACCCAGTCATTGGAGTCAAGAGTCAAGCAAGACCCATCGCACAGTGTTCTCCCCCAGTGTACTCAAGAAATGTTGGCCCTGCAAGCCTTCAGAACAGACTTTTCTTTGATGTAGTCCAATTTTTTTTATGTGACCACAGGCCACTCTTAAACCACTCCCTCCTATCATACTATTCTTTGGGAGAATACTGGTGTAGGACTGAAAGCTAGGCCCAGATAAATAATCCTTTTTTTCTACCTATAATTAATTTCTTCAATGCTTACAAACATACCCTGTAATGCTTTCAAATGTACCTAAAATTCTCATTTCCTGCTCCTCAAATTTCATGTAATCCAATTATAATAATTGAATTTAGTGTGCATGAAGTGAATGTCAGTGACATATACTGCAGTATAACTGAAGCTTCAATGGAGTCTTCAAGTGCACTTTCTTGACTCAATTTGCATTAAGTTGCCTATAATTTTCAAATACTTCTAGATATCTATGCTGTTTTTAAAAAATGCCAGCATTATTTAGTCTGGGCCTACTGGAAGTACTACATGTAATAGTATGTAGTTAAAAACTAAAATTGGAACTGGCGGGTGTAGCTTTAGTTTGCGTTTTGTGTATACTGCATTCTGCATGTATGTATCCTACAGCCTGTTATTGATATGAAGATACAGCCCTGTATGTAGGGTTCTATTTAGTTTATACATATCTACCTGTAGCTGTACAGGTAGATACAGGCTGTGGCTACATATCCTATACAGATTGTCTTCTACTATTGTCCCTGCTATCAAATCACAATGCAGCTAGTTAATTCTTATTTTCGTTTTATGCTAAGATGTATGACATTGCATACAAAGTAATATTATGTACAATCGTGTAATTGCTGCTATGTGACGTCCGCGCGCGCATGCACAAGGGGTAAAGTAATCGGTTTTGTCATAAGAACAAACACTAAAATGTTGAGATGTAGGTGTCTTAGTGAGTGGCTAGTACATGGTGTCAAGATATCAGAAATAGCGACGAGTCTGCCTCTATTAAGTTCTTAACAAGAGCCACTTCATCGTGCTTTTAATGGGCACGCCTATTGACCACACCTATGCGCATGCTCGAATTGGTAAGGGTAATTGAGTCAGGCACTGTTTTTGTATGTCATACGGAGTGCACAGGTTAGAGAGCTCTAGTTCTGTCATGTTCAAAGCTTTCATGTTACCACTTGAATCACAGTGATTGGAAAAGTTCGACTGTCTCCTATAGATGAAATTTTTTTGGCAAAATTATCAAAACTAAGTGTGGACTTTACTACCGTGTATCACTGTCTTCCAACTGCACTGTACTTTGTAAATGATATTACAATGCAGCACTGGCGTGGCTGCGATGGGGCCAAGCGGGGGCGTATCCAGGATTTTTGGTAGGAGGGTACTGAGCAATAGAAAATTATATAATCGCACGCGATAATTTGCCCACGCCCACATCATGCATGCGTTCGCGCGTGCGCGTGAGTCGCCCCGTACCCTGACTGAAATCATTACTTGAAAGGGCAAAGCAGAGGTAGCATCTCTACCAGTTGATCCTCTATTGCCAGGACCAGCAGTCTGCTGTGATGCTGCTTTGTGAAAAAAAACTTAGGAGAGACATGGTCGCTGGATTGCCGCGCTAGTAAATCATTTAACGCATGCGCTGTGTATTTATGTCATATTAGCTACTCGTACTCTGACCGTTAACGTTGGGGAGGTGTGGTTTATGTTTCTATAACGTATAAGGATCAGAGGAGCGACATGAGGTAGTTCTAGCTGGAATCTGCTGTGAATATATCATGAGTAAGTTATTCTACAATTGATTCATAAACTTATGATATTTGAAATTAAAAGTTGCCTTCAGTTGGCTTGCTATCACTGAAATGAGCTTCATAGATACTGTATTGTTCTCAGCAGGGAGGGGGGTGCTTGAGCACCCCCCTGGATACACCCCTGCCAAGGGGGGGCCATGGCCCCCTCACTTTTGTCCTATTTTCAAGAGGTAGTCATTGCAATATACTCTTTACTTCCAGCTGCGACAGCGATCAAAGTTTTTGATCGCTAAAATTGGCTCTTGATCGCTTGATCCTGCCTTAAAGCACCTCTTGATCCCTTGATTGACGAACTTTCTACGCTTGATTGTTGATCGGTTAAGTGACCACACCCAGTGGTTATGCCCACCACCTATCTATGCTTGAAGTAGACTTAACCACAATAATGCGGACCACGCCATGATAAATGATGTTATTGATAGGTTCAGCTCTTTTGATAATGCTTGATATCCAAGAACCAAGCAGCCCATCATCATAGCTTCCCCTTCTCCATAATTTTGGCAGGGTCAAATCTCCATAGCTTTACTACTGCACCATCTCCCACATGCAAAATATCTGAGTTTTGCATACCAGAGCACACAATGTCGCTATGTACATTTGTGGTAAAGTTATACGCTAAATCAAGTTACAAGACACACCCACACATATTATTTGCATATACATAACATGAAGATAATAGGAGGATTCCACGCAGACGTGTGAAGAAATTTTAATGAGATGCAAATGATATTCAACGCACTTTCAGGAAGCTCGGGCCAGGTTCCTGTCACGCCCATTGGTGGGAATCAAATGTATTATGCTCTATGGGAATAACGTGCATTTTCGAGGCTGTGCAGAGCTTCAAGTTAGATACCAAGAAACGGCGCTAGCTACAGCACTCTAGGGTGCCGTACATGATATAGCCGAGGCACTTTTTTGAGAGTGCAACTATTTGCTTGGCTAGCGCGATAAACGCAATGTTATCCCATTGAGCATAATGCATTCGATTCCCACCAATGGGTGTGACAGGAACCTGGCCGGAACTTCCTGAACGGGCGTTGAATATTATTTGCATCTCATTAAAACTCCTTCACAGGTCTGCGTGGAATCGTCCTATAGTGCTAGCATTTTATCATTGTTTATACTAGTTGATATTAATAATTAACCATAATATCCGTGCTACCGGACAAAGTACAGTTAAAATTACTACTATTGCTCGATGGAGCAACAGAGTTAATAGTGTGTGCATGGTATATACAACGTCTGGCATTTTATTCTGATTTTGATCGTATTTGTGGCCTGAACGCCATCTTGATTCCTTGATCATTGCTCGCCTGTGTGCTTGATCCCTTGATTTCACTTTGATCGCCGTCGCAGCTGGAAGTACAGAGCACATTGCGGTGACTACCCCTTTAAATTAATGCTTCAATTTTAATTACACATGCTCACTGCATAGTGCTATATAGCTAGGGCCCAAACAAGACGGTCCACACCAATTTAATTTCATGTTCTATAGAACCATAGCGCAAGACGGTGGGATTGGTAGGTTAGGAAAGAATAATAATAATTACATCATTTCTCGTTTTATAATAACAGGAAAATTTAAATTATTAAGGACAGTGAAGGAAGTAATTACTTCGTCCTTAATATTATTAGTACAAATGATGTGATTCCTAACGCAGCATCCTAGGACATTCCATTAGCCAGCTCAGAGTAACTCATACAAATTAAAGTTAATACATGTGTGGCGGGCATCATGGTTGTATCTTGTTGCTTACTTTGATTTTGGGGAGGGGGTGGGAGGGGAGCTTTGTACAAAATATGGGGTCTGTTGACAGAAAATTGTTGTATGACCTTAGTGTCTATCCTAAAACAGTTTACCATACAGACTTGAGAGTATTCCTGTATCACCCAGTAGACAGGCCACAGCTTGGAAGATCACTCCTATCAGCAATGCAAGCAAGGTAAAAATGGGCCAAGAGGTTTCTATATACCAGTACGTACACCACAGAAATGTAAATATCTGAAAGCCTCTTGTGTGTGTGTGAGTGTGTGTGTGTGTGAGTGTGTGTGTGTGTGTGTGTGTGTGTGTGTGTGTGCGCGCATCATGTGTGTATCTGTTACTATGCTAGTGGCAATATGCCTGGTTTATGTCCAAAATGAGGTGACATACAACTACTATCTTTATACTTGGACAATAGCTAGCCATAGTTTTCATGCAGTGGATCATTTTCAGTGGAGAGATATTTTGCCAAGCCCAACAACCTTTACTAAGCTAGCTGTATGCAAATTGGTTAGAAAATGTACACGTAGCCCTAGCATCCATTCAAACTGTGCTTAGAAGGTGTAAAACTGGATGTACATAGGAGCTATATTAAATTTTATCACACACATACACACACACACACAAGATCCAAAACCTACTGACAAGGCAGGTACAGCTGTTACTAAGCGACCAGCTACCACTCCTCCACCAGGGTAAATCACTAATAATCATAATTATTGTATAGTTTAAATATTCTTTTACATAGTAATGTATGGGGAAAATAATTTCAAACACGTTTTGAAAAAAACCGTTATCATCCCGTACCCCTGTTTGAATCATGTGACCTGTATTACTGTGAGTTTGGACAGCTAGCTGCTATGTAGGCAAGTATGAAGAACGGTGTTAGCGATAGGTAGCTAGCTATCTTCGCTTACTAGTATGTCGATATCGATGCTACGGAGAGAACTTCGTACTGGAGGGAAGCTGGTTGTAACTGCTGCTGGTGTTTGCTCGGTCACCGTGTGGTGTCTACTCTGAATTTGTTCGACAAATGATCCAAGACACCTCTCTGGTATTATTAATTTTACAGCCATTTGCTCAACAATAGGCTTCTCTTTTGTTCATTTTGTCATTCCACAGTCGCTGTTGCTAGCTGCGTTCGAAGTTAATTTTTAGTTTTTAGGGGGTGTGGGTATGTGTGTATGATCCAATCATTCGCCAGATTTGCCATACGATAAAATCGTTATTACCATGGTAGAACACGATACCAGGAAATATCACAAGTTCATTGCCAAGTATTGTTACGAGTGCATAGCACAAGTAACAATACCTAAGGCAATGAACAAGTGATGTTCCCTAGAAATGCCTAAAGAATATAAATAATTGCTTAAGTCATTGACCCCATACCCCCTTGCTGACCTTGCACTCTCTGATGCTTTTCTTCCTATAGTAAAATTATAGTCGAGAATCATAATACAATGAAGTAACTCACTGCTGTAATTTTTTATACACAAATATGATAATTAGATGTTGGTTTTGCATATTCTATGAGCAGTAAAACCACGAGTAGAATTGCGAAACCAACATCTAACTATTTGGTAGCACTTACTACTGGCCCATTAACCCTCTATCACCTCTAGTTGGGTGGTGAAAAATGTGATGCTATGGTAAGTGCTACTAAACATGTAGAGCTAGTGTATTGGACAAGTTAGTGTAAACTAAAACCTCATCCCCAGGCTCCTCCCAGTTTTTCAATGAAAACTGGGAGGAGCCTAGGGACAAAGCTAAATGTAAACCACCCATAACATGCACCTATGTGAGTTTTTAACAACATAGTGGTTAGGATGTTTTGTATTTGACAGGTTAGTGTTAACTAAAACCTCATCCCCAGGCTCCTCCCAGTTTTTCAATGAAAACTGGGAGGAGCCTGGGGACAAGGCTAAATGTAAACCACCAGCACCCATGAATATGCAGCTATGTGAGTTTTTAACAACATAGTGAATAAGCATGAGGCATTATCTGGCCATGGCTCGTTTCAGTAATATTAACAAGCAGGACATATTGATGAAGCCTTTTTGAGATAATTATATGTACCGTATAGGCAATGATCTTGGTGAGTATTAGTTGAATTTGGCGAAATAGGCTCGATCAATTTAGGCGTAGGATTATAGGCATACAAGTACAATATTCCCACTATAATATTGCATTGTAAACTTGTTAAAGTCTTTACCATTTCCTTCTTCAGCTCCTCTTTACTACGTTCCGTTTCTCTCTTGATGTAACTTTTGTGCCTCTCCTCTGTTCTTGGTAGGGTCTTTATTATAGAATCCTTCATGGCACTCTAACTTCTACGTTATACATCCATGCTGATGGTCTCACATAGCATTAATTCTACCCTCTCAGACAGCATTACTGTATAGCCTAAAATGTTCGGGGGGGGGGGGGGGGGGGGGGGGATATTATATGCTCTTGCCAAACTTTACTCAAAAACTAATTTTGTGGATAAAATTTTCGTGACCAAGGTTCCAGCAATACATTGCATCTATTATGGACTTGAAATTTCATGGGAGAAACTTTTTGTGACCACACTCCAACCCACAAAATATTACAACCTTAAAGATTTTAGGCTACCAGTATATGTTACTTAGGTATTGCTGTACTATACCTGTGGTGATGAATATCATCCTTGACTCTGTGTAATTGATACCTGATTTCCATGAACAGCTGTTAAAATTTTCAATATAACTGATCTTATACTGAGAAGTGGAAGCCATTACGCATGTATAGGCAGAGGAAGACAGTGAAGGTTGGGACATTCGTTGGGCACTAGATATTCCTAGTCATAAATTTAATTAATTCAAAGAGAGGTAAAATACTGATACTTTAGATAACATTCCTACGTTATTGCCCAAATTAATGTCTAATCACAGCTGCTTTAGTGTGGACACTGTACATATACATACAGCAATAGAGGAGCACAGTGCATGGTTACCTAGCCACAACTTACAGTTTTGAGTGATAACAGTTTACACTAATACTGACCACACTGTAATAATTATTAAGTGGACTCCACTGTCCTGCAGGCCGTGCATATACAATAGTACAGAGATATACCTATTGCATTATACAAATTTTGTAGGTATATCGCCAGGTGCAGCATAAAATTAATTTTGAAAACGTCTGCACATACTGAGTGGCTATGTATGGACATTATGTTTGTACACTCTGTGCACAGAGTAATACTGTGTCGAAATCATTCTAGTCAGTCAACAAAAGATAGAATCGTTAGTAAGGACGGCTATGAAACGAAATAAGTCAGTTTTCGGCGAACGATCGAACCGTTAGTAAGGATGGCTATGACACAAACTTTTTTTGCCGGACAGTACCCGATAAACGACCGAATCTTTAGTAAGGATGGCTATGAAGCTATGTAGTGTAATCTTTTTGCCTAACAGTATCTGGCAAACAAATCGAATCGTCAGTAAGGATGACTATGAAATGAAATCTTTTTGCCGTACAGTACCCAACAAATGACCGAATTTTTAGTAAGGATGGCTATGAAGCTACTATAGTGTAATGTAATCTTTTTGCCTAACAGTATCTGGCAAACCAATCGAATCGTTACTAAGGATGGCTATGAAATGAAATCGTTTTTCCGGATCTGCAAACTATTGAATCGTTACTAGAGTATGTTACTATATTATATCACTATGAATGGTATGTCATATTGCCGGACAGTATCCGACAAATGATTGATTTGTTAGTTAGGATGGCTATGAAGCTATGTAACGTAGTTTTTTTGCCGGATAGTAGCCGGCAATGATAGTAAGGTTGCTAAGTAATGCAATCTTTTTTGCTGGACAGTATCTGACAATAATTTTAATGACAAATAGAGGCCAGGAGGCCCAGTAGTCAGAAACAAAAGTGTAAACAAAAATTGAGGAAAAGTAGTGGCAGATAAAAGTGTTAAAGAAGTGATCTCCTTTTCTCGAGTGCTACAGATATGAATTTGCTGAAAGAGTAGAGTAACTGTTTACTGGTTGTAAGGATGGCTAGGAAGCTATGTGACGTAATCTTTTTGCCGGAGAGTATCCGGCAAATGATCCAATCGTTAGTAAGGCTGACTATGAAGCTATGTAACGTAATCTTTTTGTCAGACAGTATCCGGCAAACCATCGAATCATTAATAAGGATGGCTATAAAGCTATGTAACCTAATCACTTTTGCCAGACAGTATCCGGCAAACTATCGAATCGTTAGACCTAGTAAGTAATGCTATGAAGCTATGTAACACAAATTTTTTGCCGCACAGTATCCGGCAAACGATCAAATCGTTAGACCTAGTAAAAATTGCTATGAAGTATGTAATTGATATATAGATGGAGCACCATTACACTGAAGGGGGTGTGGCCATGAAACTTGCTCATGCTCACCCGCACAATATTGCACCTGTACACTACAGAGTAATATAGAAAAAAATTTCTGCCTACGCCACTGCACTAGCTGAAACAGCAAGTTATCTACAGTCAGCCATAATCAAAACCTTCATAGCCATAATTAAAAACGTTCGTGGATTTAAGGACATTGCTGCAAAAAATACTCGGATAGAGTTCTAAGCAGAAATACTTTTAATTTCGTGGATTTCACTTTATTAGTCACTATCACTACAAATCAGTGCCATCAGCAATTTTTGCTAGACAATATCCCGCAAATGAATCGTCAATTTTACAATTAGAGAATTGATGACAAGGTATTGTCCGGCCTACATTCAGGTGCATTAAGGACTGGAATCACACACGCATGTACAATAATTAGTGGGCGTGGCCAATGTCAATGGGATAGGTGGCAACTTATAGCCACAAGAACCTTACTAACACAATAATATTATGTAGAATTTATGCGAATAAGAACATGCAGGAGGCTGAAAGCATCGAAAAACAGTTTATACTTCATTGTTTCAGCAGTCTGCTCGGTCAACCACCTGCCTGGACGATTTTTTATTTTGGGCCCAATTCGTGGGGTCAAAGGTCAAATGTTGACTGCTTTAACCCTAGGCTCACGGGATTTTGAACTTGATGCACAGATCAGAGGAGGTTGGAACCTGAAAAAAATCACATGATAACCATTCGCATGTAGTACATGTACGTGTAGCATGTGCTGTGCATATTATTGGTATGTTAATTAACTGCGTAGCCGCTAACCTGGTCGCAAGTCCTCATGGCTCATGAGGGAACTCGAATAGTTTAGCAATGGCAGCAGACAGAGGAGCGGGCTGAGATTCAGGACCCAAATTTGTATGGTGGCGAAACACAGACGCTCGTGCCTGTACTAGTCTGTGGGGATCTCTACTCTTACACTAGATAGACTGTACTAACAATCAACAGCTTCAACTATACTAACAAGATCAACAAATTTAATAGCTTCAACGACCAACAGCTTCAACAACATCAACAATAATCAACAACTTCAACATGGTGATCAACAGATTCAACAGCTTCATCAATCAATAGCTTCAACAACAGATTCAACGACTTCAGATTTAACAGCTTCAACAACAATCAACAGCAACAGATTCAACATCAACAACAATTAACAGCTTCAACATGGTGATCAACAGATTCAACAGCTTCAACAATAACCAACAATCAACAGCTTCAACTATAATAACAAGATCAACAGATTCAATAGCTTCAACAATCATAATCAACAATCAACAGCTTCACCAACAGATTCAACAACAGATTCAGCATCAACATCAACAGCTTCAACGTGGTGATCAACAGATTCAACAGCTTCAACAATCATAACCAACAGCCAACAGCTTCAACTATACTAACATGATCAACAGATTCAACAACAGCTTCAACAATCATAATCAACAATCAACATCTTCAACAACAAATTAAACATCGACATCAACATCAACGACTTCAGATTTAACAGCTTAAACAATAATCAACAGCAACAGATTCAACATCAACAATAATTAACAGCTTCAACATGGTGATCAACAGATTCAACAGCTTCAGCAATCATAACCAACAATCAACAGCTTCAACTATAATAACAAGATCAACAGATTCAATAGCTTCAATAATCATAATCAACAATCAACAGCTTCGCCAACAGATTCAACAACAGATTCAACAGCATCAACATCAACAGCTTCAACATGGTGATCAACAGATTCAACAGCTTCAACAATCATAACCAACCAACAGCTTCAACTATACTAACATGATCAACAGATTCAACAACAGCTTCAACAATCATAATCAACAATCAACATCTTCAACAACAAATTAAACATCAACAACAATCAATAGCATCAACAATAACAGATTTGACATCAACAACACCAACAACAATCAACTGCTTCAACAACAGATTCAACAGCTTCAACAATCAACAGCTTCAACATGGTGATTAAAGCTATTGATTTATTGGGATGAGCCTACTCCTACATAAAATGCACTGTACTATCAATAAAGAGCTTCAACTATACTAATAAGATCAACAGATTCAACAGCTTCAACAATCATAACCAACAATCAACAGCTTCAACAACAGATTCAACAACAATCAACAGCAACAGATTCAACAACATCAACAATTACAGCTTCAACACGGTGATCAACAGATTCAACAACAATGTTCAACAGCTTCAACAATCAACAGCTTCGACAACAGATTCAACAACAATAAACAGCAGCAAATTCAACAACATCAACAATTAACAGCTTCAACATGGTGATCAACAGATTGAACAACAAATTATTCAACAGCTTCAACAACAACAGATTCAACAACAATCAACAGCAACAAATTCAACAACATCAACAATTAACAGCTTCAACATGGTAATCAACAGCTTCAACAATCATAACCAACAATCAACTACTTCAACTATACCAACAAGATGGTTCTACGGACACATGGAGATTGAAGCTATTGATTTATTGGAGCGACTCAACAATCAACAACTTCAACTATACTAACAAGATCAACAAATTTAAGAGCTTCAACAGTCATGACAAATAATCAACAGCTTCAACAACAACAGATTCAACATCAAGAACAATCAACAACTTCAACATGGTGATCAACAGATTAAACAACAGATTCAACAGCTTCAATAATCATCAGCTTCAACAACCGATTATTCAACAGCTTCAACAATCAACAGCTTAACAACAACAGATTCAACATCAACAACAATTAACATGGTGATCAACAGATTCAACAGCTCCAACAATCATAACCAACAATCAATAACTTGAACTATACTAACAAGATCAACAGATTTAACAACGGATTCAACAGCTTCAACAATCATAATCAACAATGAACAGCTTTAACAACAGATTCAACAGCTTCAACAATCATAATCAACAATAAACAGCTTCAACAACAGATTCAACAGCTTCAACAACAACAGATTTACCATCAACAACACCAACAACAATCAACAGCTTCAACAACAGATTCAACAGCTTCAACAATCAACAGCTTCAACATGGTGATTGAAGCTATTGATTTATTTGGGGCGAGACTACTCTTACACAAGATAGACTGTACAAACAATCAAAAGTTTCAACTGTACTAACAAGATCAACAAATTCAAGAGATTCTACAGTCTAACCAACAATCAACAGCTTCAACAACAACAAATTCAACATCAACAACAATCAACAACTTCAACATGGTGATCAACAGATTAAAAAACAGATTCAACAGCTTCATCAATCACCAGCTTCAACAACTGATTATTCAACGGCTCCAACAATCAAGAGCTTCAACAACAACAGATTCAACAACAATCAACAGCAACAAATTCAACAACATCAACAACAATTAACATCTTCAACATGGTGATCAACAGATTCAACAACTTCAACAATCATAATCAACAATCAACAGCTTTAACTATACTAACAAGATCAACAGATTCAACAACAGCTTCAATAATTATAATCAACAATGAACATTAAACAACAGATTCAACAACATCAACAACAATAAATAGCTTCAACAACAACAGATTTAACAACAACAACAACAACAATCAACAGATTCAACAGCTTCAACATGGTGATTGAAGCTATTGATTTATTGGGGCGACTCAAGATAGACTGTACTAACAATCAACAGCTTCAACTATACTAACAAGATCAACAAATTCAACACCTTCAACAGTCATTACAAACAATCAACAGCTTCAAAAACAACAGAATCAACAACATCAACAACAATCAACAACTTCAACATGGTGATGAACAGATTAGACAACAGATTCAACAGCTTCAGTAATCACCAGCTTCAACAACAGATTGTTCAACAGCTTGAACAACAATCAACAGGAACAGATTCAACATCAACAATGAAGAGCTTCGATCAACATAGTGATCAACAAATTCAACAGCTTCAACGATAATAACCAACAATCAACAGCTTCAACTATACTAACAAGATCAACAGATTCAACAACAGCTTCAACAATTATCATCAACAATCAACTTCTTCAACAACAAATTCAACACCAACAAAAATCAACGGCTTCAACAACAACTGATTTAACTTCAACAAAACCAACAACAATCAATAACTTCAACAACAGATTCAAAAGCTTCGGCAAAACTAGATCTCTCTTGAGCACATAATATAGCCTACAACAATCAACATCTTCAACAACAGATTGAACAGCTTCAATAAAACTAGAGCTCCCTAGAGCACATAATAGCCTATAACAATCAACAGCTTCAACAACAGATTCAACTGCTTCAACAAAACTAGAGCTATCTAGAGCACATAATAGCCTACAACAATCAACAGCTTCAACAAAGCTAGAGCTCTCTAGAGCACATAATGTACCTTACAACAATCAACATCATCAACAACAACAGATTCAACAATTTCAACACAACTAGAGCTCTCTAGAGCACATAATAGCCTACAACATTTGACACCTTCAACAACAGATTGAACAGCTTCAACAAAACTAGAGCTCTCTAGAACACATAATAGCCTACAACAATCAACAGCTTCAACAACAGATTCAACAGCTTCAACAAGACTAGAGCTCTCTAGAGCACATAATGTAGCCTACAAAAATCAACAGCTTCAACAACAGATTTAACAGCTTCAACAAAACTAGAGCTCTATAGAGCACATAATAGCCTACAACAATCAACAGCTTCAACAAGACTAGAGCTCTCTAGAGCACATAATGTAGCCTACAACAATCAACAGCTTCAACAACAGATTTAACAGCTTCAACAAAACAAGAGCTCTCTATTGCACATAATAGCCTACAACAATCAACAGCTTCAACAACAACAGATTCAACAGCTTCAATAAAACTAGAGCACATAATAACCTACAACAATCAACAGCTTTAACAACAGATTCAACAGCTTCAACAACAGATTCAACAGCTTTGACAAAACTAGATCTCTCTAGAGCACATAATGTAGCCTACATCAATCAACATATTCAACAACAACAGATTCAACAACTTCAATAAAACTAGAGCGCATAATAGCCTACAACAATCAACAGCTTTAACAACAGATTCAACAGCTTCAACAAAACTAGAGCTCCCTAGAGCACATAATAGCCTACAGCAATGAACAGCTTCCACAACAGATTCAACTGCTTCAACAAAACTAGAGCTCTCTCGAGCACATAATAGCCTACAACAATCAACAGCTTCAACAAAGCTAGAGCTCTCTAGAGCACATAATGTACCTTACAACAATCAACATTGTCAACAACAACAGATTCAACAATTTCAACACAACTAGAGCTCTCTAGAGTACATAATAGCCTACAACATTTGACACCTTCAACAACAGATTGAACAGCTTCAACAAAACTAGAGCTCTCTAGAGCACATAATGCCCTACAACAATCAACAGCTTCAACAACAGATTCAACAGCTTCAACAAGACTAGAGCTCTCTAGAGCACATAATGTAGCCTACAACAATCAACAGCTTCAACAACAGATTTAACAGCTTCAACAAAATAAGAGCTCTCTATTGCACATAATCGCCTACAACAATCAACAGCTTCAACAACAACAGATTCAACAGCTTCAATAAAACTAGAGCACATAATAGCCTACAACAATCAACAGCTTTAACAACAGATTCAACAGCTTTAACAAAACTAGAGCTCCCTAAAGCACATGATAGCCTACAACAATGAACAGTTTCCACAACAGATTCAACTGCTTCAACAAAACTATATAGAGCTTTCTAGAGCACATAATAGCCTACAACAATCAACAGCTTCCACAACAGATTCAACTGCTTCAACAAAACTAGAGCTCTCTAGAGCACATAATAGCCTACAACAATCAACAGCTTCAACAAAGCTAGAGCTCTCTAGAGCACATAATGTACCTTACAGCAATCAACATCGTCAACAACAGATTCAACAATTTCAACACAACTAGAGCTCTCTAGAGTATATAATAGCCTACAACATTTGACACCTTCAACAACAGATTGAACAGCTTCAACAAAACTAGAGCTCTCTAGAGCACATAATAGCCTACAACAATCAACAGCTTCAACAACAGATTCAACAGCTTCAACAAGACTAAAGCTCTCTAGAGCACATAATGTAGCCTACAACAATCAACAGCTTCAACAACAGATTTAACAGCTTCAACAAAATAAGAGCTCTCTATTGCACATAATAGCCTACAACAATCAACAGCTTCAACAACAACAGATTCAACAGCTTTAATAAAACTATAGCACATAATAACCTACAACAATCAACAGCTTTAACAACAACAGATTCAACAGCGTCAACAACAGATTCAACAGCTTCGACAAAACTAGATCTCTCTAGAGCACATAATGTAGCCTACATCAATCAACATATTCAACAACAACAGATTCAACAACTTCAATAAAACTAGAGCGCATAATAGCCTACAACAATCAACAGCTTTAACAACAGATTCAACAGCTTCAACAAAACTAGAGCTCCCTAGAGCACATAATAGTCTACAGCAATGAACAGCTTCCACAACAGATTGAACTGCTTTAACAAAACTAGAGCTCTCTCGAGCACATAATAGCCTACAACAATCAACAGCTTCAACACAACTAGAGCTCTCTAGAGTACATAATAGCCTACAACATTTGACACCTTCAACAACAGATTGAACAGCTTCAACAAAACTAGAGCTCTCTAGAGCACATAATAGCCTACAACAATCAACAGCTTCAACAACAGATTCAACAGCTTCAACAAGACTAGAGCTCTCTAGAGCACATAATGTAGCCTACAACAATCAACAGCTTCAACAACAGATTTAACAGCTTCAACAAAACAAGAGCTCTCTATTGCACATAATAGCCTACAACAATCAACAGCTTCAACAACAGATTCAACAGCTTCAATAAAACTAGAGCACCTAATAGCCTACAGCAATCAACAGCTTTAACAACAGATTCAACAGCTTTAACAAAACTAGAGCTCCCTAGAGCACATGATAGCCTACAACAATGAACAGCTTCCACAACAGATTCAACTGCTTCAACAAAACTATATAGAGCTCTCTAGAGCACATAATAGCCTACAACAATCAACAGCTTCCACAACAGATTCAACTGCTTCAACAAAACTAGAGCTCTCTAGAGCACATAATAGCCTACAACAATCAACAGCTTCAACAAAGCTAGAGCTCTCTAGAGCACATAATGTACCTTACAGCAATCAACATCGTCAACAACAACAGATTCAACAATTTCAACACAACTAGAGCTCTCTAGAGCACATAATAGCCTACAACATTTGACACCTTCAACAACAGATTGAACAGCTTCAACAAAACTAGAGCTCTCTAGAGCACATTATAGCCTACAACAATCAACAGCTTCAACAACAGATTCAACAGCTTCAACAAGACTAGAGCTCTCTAGAGCACATAATGTAGCCTACAACAATCAACAGCTTCAACAACAGATTTAACAGCTTCAACAAAATAAGAGCTCTCTATCGCACATAATCGCCTACAACAATCAACAGCTTTAACAACAACAGATTCAACAGCTTCAATAAAACTAGAGCACATAATAGCCTACAACAATCAACAGCTTTAACAACAGATTCAACAGCTTCGACAAAAATAAATCTCTCTAGAGCACATAATGTAGCCTACATCAATCAACATATTCAACAACAACAGATTCAACAGCTTCAATAAAACTAGAGCACATAATAGCCTTCAACAATCAACAGCTTTAACAACAGATTCAACAGCTTCAACAAATCTAGAGCTCCCTAGAGCACATAATAGCCTACAACAATCAACAGCTTCCACAACAGATTCAACTGCTTCAACAAAACTTGAGCTCTCTAGAGCACATAACAGCCTACAACAATCAACAGCTTCCACAACAGATTCAACTGCTTCAACAAAACTAGAGCTCTCTACAACACATAATAGCCTACAACAATCAACTGCTTCAACAAAGCTAGAGCTCTCTAGAGCACATAATGTACCTAACAGCAATCAACATCGTCAACGACAGATTCAACAATTTCAGCAAAACTAGAGCTCTCTAGAGCACATAATAGCCTACAATATTTGACCACTTCAGCAACAACGTATTGAACAGCTTCAACAAAACTAGAGCTCACTAGAGCAGACAATGTAGCCTACAACAATCAACAACTGCAACAACATCAGATTCAACAACTTCAACAAAACTAGAGCTCTCTATTGCACATAATAGCCTACAACAATCAACAGCTTCAACAACAGATTCAACAGCTTCAATAACACTAGAGCACATAATGGCCTACAACAATCAACATTTTAGTAACAACAGATTCAACAGCTTTCAACAAAACTAGAGCTCTCTAGAGCCGACAATGTAGCCTACAACAATCAACATCTGCAACAACAGATTCAACAAACCTAGAGCTCTCTATTGCACATAATAGCTCACAACAATCAGCAGCTTCAACAACAGATTCAACAGCTTCAATAAAACAGGAGCACATAATAGCCTACAACAATCAACAGCTTTAGCAACAACAGATTCAATAGCTTCAACAACAGATTCAACAGCTTCAACAAAATTAGAGCTCTCTAGAGCACATAATAGCTTACAACAATCAACAGCTTCAACAACAGATTCAACAGCTTCAACAAAACTAGAGCTCTTTACAGCACATAATAGCTTCCAACAATCAACAGCTTCAACAAAAACAGACTCAACAGCTTCAACAACGACAGCTTCAACAACAACAGATTCAACAGCTTCAACAAAATTAGAGCTCTCTAGAGCACATAATAGCCTACAACAATCAACAGCTTCAACAACAGATTCAACAGCTTCAACAAAACTAGAGCTCTTTAGAGCACATAATAGCTTCCAACAATCAACAGCTTCAACAAAAACAGACTCAACAGCTTCAACAACGACAGCTTCAACAACAACAGGTTCAACAGCTTCAACAAAACTAGAGCTAGAGCCCATAATGTGGCCTACAACAATCAACATCTTCAACAATAACAGATTCAACAGCTTCAATTAAACTAGAGTACATAATAGTCTACAACAATCAACAGTTTAAACAATAACAGATTCAACAGCTTCAACAACAACATATCCAACAGCTTTAACAAAACTAGAGCTCTCTAGAGCACATAATAGCCTATAACAATCAACAGCTTCGACAACAACAGATTCAACAACTTCAACAAAACTTGAGCACATAATAGCCTGCAACAATGAACAGCTTTAACACCAACAGATTAAACAACTTCAACAACAGATTCATTAGTTTCGACAATACTAGATCTCTCTAGAGCACATATTGTAGCCTACAACAATCAACATCTTCAACTACAACAGATTCAACAACTTCAATAAAGCTAGAACACATAATAGCCTACAACAATGAACAGCTTTAGCAACAACAGATTCAACAGCTTTAACAACAACAGATTCAACAGCTTCAACAACAACAGATTCAACAGCTTCAACAAAACTAGAGCTAGAGCACATAATGTGGCCTACAACTATTAACATCTTCAACAACAGATTCAACAGCTTCAATTAAACTAGAGTACATAATAGCCTACAACAATCAACAGTTTTAACAATAACAGATTCAACAGCTTCAACAACAACAGATCCAACAGCTCAACAAAACTAGAGCTCTCTAGAGCACATAATAGCCTGCAACAATCAACAGCTTCAACAACAAATGATTCAACAGCTTCAACAAAGCTAGAGCTCTCTTTTGAGCACATAATAGCTTACAACAATCAACAGCTTCAACAAAAACAGATTCAACAGCTTCAACAACAACAGCTTCAACAACAACATATTCGACAACTTCAACAAAACTAGAGCTATCTAGAGCACCTAATGTAGCCTACAACAATCAACATCTTGAATAACAACAGATTCAACAGATTCAATAAAACTGGAGCACATAATAGCCTACAACAATGAACAGCTTTAACACCCAGAGATAAAACAGCTTCAACAACAGATTCAATTGTTTCAACTATAGCCTACAACAACCAACAGCTTTAACAACAACAGATTCAACAGCTTCAACAACAGATTCAACAGCTTCGACAAAACTAGATCTCTCTAGAGCACATAATGTAGCCTACATCAATCAACATATTCAACAACAGATTCAACAGCTTCAATAAAACTAGAGCACATAATAGCCTACAACAATCAATAGCTTTAACAACAGATTCAAAAGCTTTAACAAAACTAGAGCTCCCTAGAGCACATAATAGCCTACAACAATCAACAGCTTCAACAAAGCTAGAGCTCTCTAGAGCACATAATGTACCTTACAGGAATCAACATCGTCAACAACAGATTCAACAATTTTAACAAAACTAGAGCTCTCTAGAGCACATAATAGCCTTCATTTGACACCTTCAGCAACAACATATTGAACAGCTTCAACAAAACTAGAGCTCTCTAGAGCAGACAATGTAGCCTACAACAATCAACATCTGCAACAACAACAGAATCAACAAACCTAGAGCTCTCTATTGCACATAATAGCCTACAACAATCAACAGCTTCAACAACAGATTCAACAGCTTCAATAAAACTAGAGCACATAATAGCCTACAACAATCAACAGCTTTAGCAACAACAGATTCAAGAGCTTCAACAACAACAGATTCAACAGCTTCAACAAAATTAGAGCTCTCTAGAGCACATAATAGCTTACAACAATCAACAGCTTCAGCAACAGATTCAACAGCTTCAACAAAACTAGAGCTCTTTAGAGCACATAATAGCTTCCAACAATCAACAGCTTCAACAAAAACAGATTCAACAGCTTCAACAACAACAGCTTCAACAGCAACAGATTCAACTGCTTCAACAAAACTAGAGCTAGAGCACATAATGTGGCCTACAACAAACAACATCTTCAACAACAACAGATTCAACAGCCCTCAATTAAACTAGAGTACATAATAGCCTACAACAATCAACAGTTTCAACAATAACAGATTCAACAGCTTCAACAACAACAGTCCAACAGCTTCAACAAAACTAGAGCTCTCTAGAGCACACAATAACCTACAACAATCAACAGCTTCAACAACAACAGATTCAACAGCTTCAACAAAACTAGAGCACGTAATAGCCTGCAACAATGAACTGCTTTAACACCAACAGATTAAACAGCTTCAACAACAGATTCATTAGTTTCGACAATACTAGATCTCTCTAGAGCACATATTGTAGCCTACAACAATCAACATCTTCAACTACAACAGATTCAACAACTTCAATAAAGCTAGAACACATAATAGCCTACAATAATGAACAGCTTTAACAAGAACAGATTCAACAGCTTGAACAACAACAGATTCAACAGCTTAAACAAAACTAGAGCTCTCTAGAACACATAATGTTGCCTACAGCAATCAACATCTTCAACAACAGATTCAACAGCTTCAACAAATTTAGAGCTCTTTAGAGCACATAATGTAGCCTACGACAATCAACAGCTTCAACAACAGATTCAACAGCTTCAACAAAATTAGAGCTCTTTAGAGCACATAATGTAGCCTACAACAATCAACATCTGCAACAACAACAGATTCAACAAACCTAGAGCTCTCTATTGCACATAATAGCCTACAACAATCAACAGCTTCAACAACAGATTAAACAGCTTCAATAAAACTAGAGCACATAATAGCCTACAACAATCAACAGCTTTAGCAACAACAGATTCAATAGCTTAAACAACAACAGATTCAACAGCTTCAACAAAATTAGAGCTCTCTAGAGCACATAATAGCTTACAACAATCAACAGCTTCAACAACAGATTCAACAGCTTCAACAAAACTAGAGCTCTTTAGAGCACATAATAGCTTCCAACAATCAACAGCTTCAACAAAAACAGATTCAACAGCTTCAACAACAACAGATTCAACAGCTTCAACAAAACTAGAGCTAGAGCACATAATGTGGCCTACCACAATCAACATCAACAACAACAGATTCAACAGCTTCAATAAAACTAGATCTAGAGCACATAATGTGGCCTACAACAATTAACATCTTCAACAACAATAGATTCAACAGCTTCAATAAAACTAGAGCACATAATAGCCTTCAACAATCAACAGCTTTAACAACAGATTCAACAGCTTCAACAAAACTAGAGCTCCCTAGAGCGCATAATAGCCTACAACAATCAACAGCTTCCACAATAGATTCAACTGCTTCAACAAAACTTGAGCTCTCTAGAGCACATAACAGCCTACAACAATCAACAGCTTCCACAACAGATTCAACTGCTTCAACAAAACTAGAGCTCTCTAGAACACATAATAGCCTACAACAATCAACAGCTTCAACAAAGCTAGAGTTCTCTAGAGCACATAATGTACCTTACAGCAATCAACATCGTCAATGACAGATTCAACAATTTCAACAAAACTAGAGCTCTCTAGAGCACATAATAGCCCACAACATTTGACCACTTCAGCAACAACATATTGAACAGCTTCAACAAAACTAGAGCTCACTAGAGCAGACAATGTAGCCTACAACAATCAACATCTGCAACAACATCAGATTCAACAACTTCAACAAAACTAGAGCTCTCTATTGCACATAATAGCCTACAACAATCAACAGCTTCAACAACAGATTCAACAGCTTCAATAACACTAGAGCACATAATGGCCTACAACAATCAACAGCTTTAGCAACAACAGATTCAACAGCTTCAACAACAACTGATTCAACAGCTTTCAACAAAACTAGAGCTCTCTAGGGCACATAATAGCCTACAACAATCAACAGCTTCCACAACAGATTCAACTGCTTCAACAAAACTAGAGCTCTCTAGAACACATAATAGCCTACAACAATCAACAGCTTCAACAAAGCTAGAGTTCTCTAGAGCACATAATGTACCTTACAGCAATCAACATCGTCAATGACAGATTCAACAATTTCAACAAAACTAGAGCTCTCTAGAGCACATAATAGCCCACAACATTTGACCACTTCAGCAACAACATATTGAACAGCTTCAACAAAACTAGAGCTCACTAGAGCAGACAATGTAGCCTACAACAATCAACATCTGCAACAACATCAGATTCAACAACTTCAACAAAACTAGAGCTCTCTATTGCACATAATAGCCTACAACAATCAACAGCTTCAACAACAGATTCAACAGCTTCAATAACACTAGAGCACATAATGGCCTACAACAATCAACAGCTTTAGCAACAACAGATTCAACAGCTTCAACAACAACTGATTCAACAGCTTTCAACAAAACTAGAGCTCTCTAGGGCACATAATAGCCTACAACAATCAACAGCTTCAACAACAGATTTAACAGCTTCAACAAAACAAGAGCTCTCTATTGCACATAATAGCCTACAACAATCAACAGTTTCAACAACAACAGATTCAACAGCTTCAATAAAACTATAGCACATAATAGCCTACAACAATCAACAGCTTTAACAACAACAAATTCAACAGCTTCAACAACAGATTCAACAGCTTTGACAAAACTAGATCTCTCTAGAGCACATAATGTAGCCTACATCAATCAACATATTCAACAACAACAGCTTCAATAAAACTAGAGCACATAATAGCCTACAACAATCAACAGCTTTAACAACAGATTCAACAGCTTTAACAAAACTAGAGCTCCCTAGAGCACATAATAGCCTACAACAACCAACAGCTTCCACAACAGATTCAACTGCTTCAACAAAACTAGAGCTCTCTAGAGCACATTATAGCCTACAACAATCAACAGCTTCCACAACAGATTCAACTGCTTCAACAAAACTAGTGCTCTCTTGAGCACATAATGTAGCCTACATCAATCAACATATTCAACAACTAATTCAACAGCTTCAATAAAACTAAAGCACATAATAGCCTTCAACAATCAACAGCTTTAACAACAACAGATTCGACAGCTTAAACAAAACTAGACCTCTCTATAACATATAATAGCCTACTACAATCAACAGCTTCAACAAAACTAGAGCTACCTAGAGCACATAATAGCCTACAACAATGAACAGCTTCCACAACAGATTCAACTGCTTCAACAAAACTAGAGCTCTCTATTACACATAATAGCCTACAACAATCAACAGCTTCAACAACAACAGATTCAACAGCTTGAACAAAACTAGAGCTCTCTATAGCATATAACTATCAACAGCTTCAACAACAACAGATTCAACAGCTTAAACAAAACTAGAGCTCTCTATAGCATATAATAGCCTACAACAATCAACTGCTTCAACAACAACAGATTCGACAGCTTAAACAAAACTAGACCTCTCTATAACATGTAATAGCCTACTACAATCAACAGCTTCAACAACAGATTCAACAGCTTAAACAAAACTAGAGCTCTCTATAGTATATAATAGCCTACAACAATCAACAGCTTCAACAACCACAGATTCAACAGCTTTGACAAAACTAGAGCTCTCTAGAGCACATAATGTAGCCTACAACAATCAACATCTTCAACAAAAATAGATTCAACAGCTTTAATAAACTAGAGCACATAATAGCCTACAACAATCAACAGCTTTAACAACAACAGATTCAACAGCTTCAACAAAACTAGAGCTCTCTATTGCACATAATAGCCTGCAACAATCAACAGCTTCAACAACAGATTCGACAGCTTAAACAAAACTAGAGCTCTCTATAGCATATAATAGCCTACAACAATCAACTACTTCAACAACAACAGATTCGACAGCTTAAACAAAACTAGACCTCTCTATAACATATAATAGCCTACAAAATCAACAAGTTCAACAACAGATTCGACAGCTTAAACAAAACTAGAGCTTTCTATAACATATAATAGCCTACAACAATCAACAGCTTCAACAACAGATTCGACAGCTTAAACAAAACTAGAGCTTTCTATAACATATAATAGCCTACAACAATCAACAGCTTCAACAACAGATTCGACAGCTTAAACAAAACTAGAGCTTTCTATAACATATAATAGCCTACAACAATCAACAGCTTCAACAACAGATTCAACAGCTTAAACAAAACTAGAGCTCTCTATAGCATATAATAGCCTACAACAATCAACAGCTTCAACAACAACAGATTCAACAGCTTCAACAAAACTAGAGCTCTCTAGAGCACATAATGTAGCCTACAACAATCAACATCTTCAACAAAAATAGATTCAACAGCTTTAATAAACTAGAGCACATAATAGCCTACAACAATCAACAGCTTTAACAACAACAGATTCAACAGCTTCAACAAAACTAGAGCTCTCTATAGCATATAATAGCCTACAACAATCAATATCTTCAACAACAGATTCAACAGCTTCGACAAAACTAGAGCTCTCTAGAGCACATAATGTAGCCTACAATGATCAACATCTTCAACAAAAATAGATTCAGCAGCTTTAATAAAATTAGAGCACATAATAGCCTACAACAATCAACAGCCTTAACAACAACAGATTCAACAGCTTCAACAAAACTAGAGCTCTCTAGAGCATATAATAGCCTACAACAATCAAGAGCTTTAACAACAGATTCAACATCTTCAACAAGAGATTCAACAACTTTAACAAAACTAGAGCTCTCTAGAGCTCATATTAGCCTACAACAATCAACAGCTTCAAGAACAGATTTCACAAAACTAGAGTTCTCCAGAGGACATAATAGCCTACAACAATCAACAACTTCAACAACTGATTCAACATTTTCAACAAAACTAGAGCTCTCTAGAGCACATGATGTAGCCTACAACAATCAAAAGCTTCAATAACAACAGATTCAACAACTTCAACAAAACTAGAGCTCTCTATTGCACATAATAGCCTACAACAATCAACAGCTTCAACAACAGATTCAACTGCTCCAACATAACTAGAGCTTTCTAGAGCACATAATGTAGCCTACAACGATCAGCATCTTCAACAACAGATTCAACAATTTCAACAAATCTTGAGCTCTCTAGAGCACATGATGTAGCCTACAACAATCAAAAGCTTCAATAACAACAGATTCAACAACTTCAACAAAACTAGAGCTCTCTATTGCACATAATAGCCTACAACAATCAACAGCTTCAACAACAGATTCAACTGCTCCAACATAACTAGAGCTTTCTAGAGCACATAATAGTCTACAACAATCAACAGCTTCAACAACAGATTCAACTGCCTTAACTAAACTAGAGTTCTTTAGAGCACATAGTATAGCCTACAACAATCAACAGGTTCAATAAAAACAGATTCAACAGTTTCAACAACAAAATATTCAACAGCTTAAACAAAACTAGAACTCTCTAGAGCACATAATAGCCTACAACAATCAACAGCTTCAACAACAACAGATTCAACAGCTTCAACAAAACTAGAGCTCTCTAGACCACATAATGTAGCTTACAAACCAATCAACATCTTCAACAACAACAGATTCAACAGCTTCAACAAAACTAGAGCTCTCTAATGCGCATAATAGCCTACAACAATCAACAGCTTCTACAACTTCGACCAACCGAGAGCTCTCTAGAACATATAATGTGGCCTACAACAATCAACATCTACAACAACAGATTCAACAGCTTCAATTAAACTAGAGCACATAATAGCCTACAACAATCAACAACTTTAACAGAAATAGATTCAACAGCTTCAACAAAACTAGAGCTCTCTAGAGCACATAATAGCTTACAACAATCAACAGCTTCTACAACAAATTCAACAGCTTCAACATAGTGATTGAAGCTATTGATTTATTGGGGCAAGCCTACACTTACACAAAATAGACTGTACTCACAATCAACAGCTTTAATTGTACTAACAAGATCAACTGATTGAACAGCTTCAACACTACCAACAATCAACAGCTTCAACAACAACGGATTCAACATCAACAACAATCAACAACTTCAACATGGTTATCAACAGATTTAACAACTGATTCAACAGTTTCAACAATCAACAGCTTCAAAAACAGATTCAACAACTACAGCTTCAACAATCAACAGCTTCAACAAAACTAGAGCTCTCAAGAGCTCATAATAGCCTAAACAGTCAACAGTTTCAACAACAGATTCAACTGCTTCAACAAAACTAGAGCTCTCTAAAGCACATAATGTAGCCTACAACAATCAACAGCTTCAAAAACAACAGATTCAACTGCTTCAACAAAACTAGACCTCTCTATAACATATAACAATCAACAGCTTCAACAACAGATTCAACAGCTCAAACAAAACTAGAGCTCTCTATAGTATATAATAGCCTACAACAATCAACAGCTTCAACAACCACAGATTCAACAGCTTCGACAAAACTAGAGCTCTCTAGAGCACATAATGTAGCCTACAACATTCAATATCTTCAACAAAAATAGATTCAACAGCTTTAATAAACTAGAGCACATAATAGCCTACAACAATCAACAGCTTTAACAACAACAGATTCAACAGCTTCAACAAAACTAGAGCTCTCTAGAGCACATAATAGCTTACAACAATCAACAGCTTCTACAACAAATTCAACAGCTTCAACATAGTGATTGAAGCTATTGATTTATTGGGCGAGCCTACACTTACACAAAATAGACTGTACTCACAATCAACAGCTTTAATTGTACTAACAAGATCAACTGATTGAACAGCTTCAACACTACCAACAATCAACAGCTTCAACAACAACAGATTCAACATTAACGACAATCAACAACTTCAACATGGTTATCAACAGATTTAACAACTGATTCAACAGCTTCAAAAACAGATTCAACAACTACAGCTTCAACAATCAACAGCTTCAACAACAGATTTAACAGCTTCAACAAAACTAGAGCTCTCAAGAGCTCATAATAGCCTACAACAATCAACAGCTTCAACAACAGATTCAACTGCTTCAACAAAACTAGAGCTCTCTAAAGCACATAATATAGCCTACAACAATCAACAGCTTCAACAACAGATTCAACAACTTCAACAAAACTAGAGCTCTCTATTACACATAATAGCCTACAACAATCAACAGCTTTAACAACAGATTCAACAGCTTGAACAAAACTAGAGCTCTCTATAGCATATAATAGCCTACAACAATCAACAGGTTCAATAACAACAGATTCAACAGCTTAAACAAAACTAGAGCTCTCTATAGCATATAATAGCCTACAACAATCAACTGCTTCAACAACAACAGATTCGACAGCTTAAACAAAACTAGAGCTCTCTATAGCATATAATAACCTACAACAATCAACAGCTTCAACAACAATAGATTCAACAGCTTAAACAAAACTAGAGCTCTCTAGAGCACATAATAGCTTACAACAATCAACAGCTTCTACAACAAATTCAACAGCTTCAACATAGTGATAGAAACTATTGATTTATTAGGCCAAGCCTACACTTACACAAAATAGACTGTGCTCACAATCAACAGCTTTAATTGTACTAACAAGATCAACTGATTGAACAGCTTCAACACTACCAGCAATCAACAGCTTCAACAACAACAGATTCAACATCAACGACAATCAACAACTTCAACATGGTTATCAACAGATTTAACAACTGATTCAACAGCTTCAACAATCAACAGCTTCAAAAACAGATTCAACAACTACAGCTTCAACAATCAACAGCTTCAACAAAACTAGAGCTCTCAAGAGCTTATAATAGCCTAAACAGTCAACAGCTTCAACAACAGATTCAACTGCTTCAACAAAACTAGAGCTCTCTAAAGCACATAATGTAGCCTACAACAATCAACAGCTTCAAAAACAACAGATTCAACTGCTTCAACAAAACTAGACCTCTCTATAACATATAACAATCAACAGCTTCAACAACAGATTCAACAGCTCAAACAAAACTAGAGCTCTCTATAGTATATAATAGCCTACAACAATCAACAGCTTCAACAACCACAGATTCAACAGCTTCGACAAAACTAGAGCTCTCTAGAGCACATAATGTAGCCTACAACATTCAATATCTTCAACAAAAATAGATTCAACAGCTTTAATAAACTAGAGCACATAATAGCCTACAACAATCAACAGCTTTAACAACAACAGATTCAACAGCTTCAACAAAACTAGAGCTCTCTAGAGCACATAATAGCTTACAACAATCAACAGCTTCTACAACAAATTCAACAGCTTCAACATAGTGATTGAAGCTATTGATTTATTGGGCGAGCCTACACTTACACAAAATAGACTGTACTCACAATCAACAGCTTTAATTGTACTAACAAGATCAACTGATTGAACAGCTTCAACACTACCAACAATCAACAGCTTCAACAACAACAGATTCAACATCAACGACAATTAACAACTTCAACATGGTTATCAACGGATTTAACAACTGATTCAACAGCTTCAAAAACAGATTCAACAACTACAGCTTCAACAATCAACAGCTTCAACAACAGATTTAACAGCTTCAACAAAACTAGAGCTCTCAAGAGCTCAAAATAGCCTACAACAATCAACAGCTTCAACAACAGATTCAACTGCTTCAACAAAACTAGAGCTCTCTAAAGCACATAATGTAGCCTACAACAATCAACCGCTTCAACAACAACAGATTCAACAACTTCAACAAAGCTAGAGCTCTCTATTACACATAATAGCCTACAACAATCAACAACTTCAACAACAACAGATTCAACAGCTTGAACAAAACTAGAGCTCTCTATAGCCTACAACAATCAACAGCTTCAACAACAGATTCAACAGCTTCGACAAAACTAGAGCTCTCTAGAGCACATAATGTAGCCTACAACAATCAACATCTTCAACAAAAATAGATTCAACAGCTCTAATGAACTAGAGCACATAATAGCCTACAACAATCAACAGCTTTAACAACAAATTCAACAGCTTCAACATAGTGATTGAAGCTATTGATTTATTGGGGCGAGCCTACACTTACACAAAATAGACTGTACTCACAATCAACAGCTTTAATTGTACTAACAAGATCAACTGATTGAACAGCTTCAACACTACCAACAATCAACAGCTTCAACAACAACAGATTCACCATCAACGACAATCAACAACTTCAACATGGTTATCAACAGATTTAACAACTGATTCAACAGCTTCAAAAACAGATTCAACAACTACAGCTTCAACAATCAACAGCTTCAACAACAGATTTAACAGCTTCAACAAAACTAGAGCTCTCTAAAGCACATAATGTAGCCTACAATAATCAACAGATTCAACAACTTCAACAAAACTAGAGCTCTCTATTACACATAATAGCCTACAACAATCAACAGCTTCAACAACAACAGATTCAACAGCTTGAACAAAACTAGAGCTCTCTATAGCATATAATAGCCTACAACAATCAACAGCTTCAACAACAACAGATTCAACAGCTTAAACAAAACTAGAGCTCTCTATAGCATATAATAGCCTACAACAATCAACTGCTTCAACAACAACAGATTCGACAGCTTAAACAAAACTAGACCTCTCTATAACATATAATAGCCTACAACAATCAACAGCTTCAACAACAGATTCAACAGCTTAAACAAAACTAGAGCTCTCTATAGTATATAATAGCCTACAACAATCAACAGCTTCAACAACTACAGATTCAACAGCTTCGACAAAACTAGAGCTCTCTAGAGCACATAATGTAGCCTATAACAATCAACATCTTCAACAAAGATAGATTCAACAGCTTTAATAAACTAGAACACATAATAGCCTACAACAATCAACAGCTTTAACAACAACAGATTCAACAGCTTCAACAAAACTAGAGCTCTCTAGAGCACATAATAGCTTACAACAATCAACAGCTTCTACAACAAATTCAACAGCTTCAACATAGTGATTGAAGCTATTGATTTATTGGGGCGAGCCTACACTTACACAAAATAGACTGTACTCACAATCAACAGCTTTAATTGTACTAACAAGATCAACTGATTGAACATCTTCAACACTGCCAACAATCAACCGCTTCAACAACAACAGATTCAACATCAACGACAATCAACAACTTCAACATGGTTATCAACAGATTTAACAACTGATTCAACAGCTTCAAAAACAGATTCAACAACTACAGCTTCAACAATCAACAGCTTCAACAACAGATTTAACAGCTTCAACAAAACTAGAGCTCTCAAGAGCTCAAAATAGCCTACAACAATCAACAGCTTCAACAACAGATTCAACTGCTTCAACAAAACTAGAG
The DNA here is from genome assembly GCA_964291365.2 of Stappiaceae bacterium. GTDB lineage: Bacteria > Pseudomonadota > Alphaproteobacteria > Rhizobiales > Stappiaceae > JBDWFY01. Next base: position 5,896 of record OZ219997.1, on the reverse strand, counting down.
CTCTCTAAAGCACATAATGTAGCCTACAACAATCAACAGCTTCAACAACAGATTTAACAACTTCAACAAAACTAGAGCTCTCTATTACACATAATAGCCTACAACAATCAACAGCTTCAACAACAGATTCAACAGCTTGAACAAAACTAGAGCTCTCTATAGCATATAATAGCCTACAACAATCAACAGCTTCAACAACAACAGATTCAACGTCTTAAACAAAACTAGAGCTCTCTATAGCATATAATAGCCTACAACAATCAACTGCTTCAACAACAGATTCGACAGCTTAAACAAAACTAGACCTCTCTATAACATATAATAGCCTACAACAATCAACAGCTTCAACAACAGATTCAACAGCTTCAATTAAACTAGGGCACTTAATAGCCTACAACAATCAACAGCTTCAACAAAACTAGAGCTCACTAGAGCATATAATAGCCTACAATCAACAGCTTCAACCACAGATTCAACAGCTTCAACAAAACTAGAGCTCTCTAGAGCACATAATAGCTTACAACAATCAACAGCTTCTACAACAAATTCAACAGCTTCAACATAGTGATTGAAGCTATTGATTTATTGGGGCGAGCCTACACTTACACAAAATAGACTGTACTCACAATCAACAGCTTTAATTGTACTAACAAGATCAACTGATTGAACAGCTACAACACTACCAACAATCAACAGCTTCAACAACAATGGATTCAACATCAACAACAATCAACAACTTCAACATGGTTTTCAACAGATTTAACAACTGATTCAACAGCTTCAACAATCAACAGCTTCAGAAACAGATTCAACAACTACAGCTTCAACAATCAACAGCTTCAACAAAACTAGAACTCTCAAGAGCTCATAATAGCCTACAACAGTCAGCAGCTTTAACAACAGATTCAACTGCTTCAACAAAACTAGAGCTCTCTAAAGCACATAATGTAGCCTACAACAATCAACAGCTTCAACAACAACAGATTCAACAATTTCAACAAAACTAGAGCTGTCTATAGCATATAATAGCCTACAACTATCAACAGCATCAACAACAACAGATTCAACAGCTTGAACAAAACTAGAGCTCTCTATAGCATATAATAGCCTACAACAATCAACTGCTTCAACAACAACAGATTCGACAGCTTAAACAAAACTAGACCTCTCTATAACATATAATAGCCTACACCAATCAACAGCTTCAACAACAGATTCAACAGCTTAAACAAAACTAGAGCTCTCTATAGTATATAATAGCCTACAACAATCAACAGCTTCAACAACAACAGATTCAACAGCTTCGACAAAACTAGAGCTCTCTAGAGCACATAATGTAGCCTACAACGATCAACATCTTCAACAAAAATAGATTCAACAGCTTTAATAAACTAGAGCACATAATAGCCTACAACAATCAACAGCTTTAACAACAACAGATTCAACAGCTTCAACAAAACTAGAGCTCTCTAGAGCCCATAATAGCTTACAACAATCAACAGCTTCTGCAACAAATTCAACAGCTTCGACATAGTGATTGAAGTTATTGATTTATTGGGGCGAGCCTACACTTACACAAAATAGACTGTACTCACAATCAACAGCTTTAATTGTACTAACAAGATCAACTGATTGAACAGCTTCAACACTACCAACAATCAACCGCTTCAACAACAACAGATTCAACATCAACGACAATCAACAACTTCAACATGGTTATCAACAGATTTAACAACTGATTCAACACCTTCAAAAACAGATTCAACAACTACAGCTTCAACAATCAACAACTTCAACAACAGATTTAACAGCTTCAACAAAACTAGAGCTCTCAAGAGCTCATAATAGCCTACAACAATCAACAGCTTCAACAACAGATTCAACTGCTTCATCAAAACTAGAGCTCTCTAATGCACATAATGTAGCCTACAACAATCAACAGCTTCAACAACAGATTCAACAACTTCAACAAAACTAGAGCTCTCTATTACACATAATAGCCTACAACAATCAACAGCTTCAACAACAACAGATTCAACAGCTTTAACAAAACTAGAGCTCTCTAGACCACATAATGTAGCTTACAAACCAATCAACATCTTCAACAACAACAGATTCAACAGCTTCAACAAAACTAGAGCCATAATCTAGCCTACAATAATCAACAGCTTCAACAATAACAGATTCAACAGCTTCAACAAAACTAGAGCTCTCTAATGCACATAATAGCCTACAACAATCAACAGCTTCAACAACAACAGATTCAACAACTTCAACAAAACTAGAGCTCTCTAGACCACATAATGTAGCTTACAAACCAATCAACATCTTCAACAACAACAGATTCAACAGCTTCAACAAAACTAGAGCCATAATCTAGCCTACAACAATCAACAGCTTCAACAACAACAGATTCAACAGCTTCAACAAAACTAGAGCTCTCTAATGCACATAATAGCCTACAACAATCAACAGCTTCAACAACAACAGATTCAACAACTTCAACAAAACTAGAGCTCTCTAGACCACATAATGTAGCTTACAAACCAATCAACATCTTCAACAACAACAGATTCAACAGCTTCAACAAAACTAGAGCCATAATCTAGCCTACAACAATCAACAGCTTCAACAACAACAGATTCAACAGTTTCAACAAAACTAGAGCTCTCTAATGCACATAATAGCCTACAACAATCAACAGCTTCAACAACTACAGGTTCAACATCAACGACAATCAACAACTTCAACATGGTTAACAGATTTAACAACTGATTCAACAGCTTCAAAAACAGATTAAACAACTACAGCTTCAACAATCAACAGCTTCAACAACAAATTTAAAAGCTTCAACAAAACTAGAGCTCTCAAGAGCTCATAATAACTTACAACAATCAACAGCTTCAACAACTTCAACAAAACTAGAGCTCTCTATTACACATAATAGCCTACAACAATCAACAGCTTCAACAACAACAGATTCAACAGCTTGAACAAAACTAGAGCTCTCTATAGCATATAATAGCCTACAACAATCAACAGCTTAAACAAAACTAGACCTCTCTATAAGATATAATAGCCTACAACAATCAACAGCTTCAACAACAGATTCAACATCTTCAACAAAATTAGAGCTCTCTATTGCACATAATAACCTACAACAATCAACAGCTTCAACAACAACACATTCGACAGCTTAAACAAAACTAGAGCTCTCTATAGCATATAATATCCTACAACAATCAACAGCTTCAACAACAGATTCAACAGCTTAAACAAAACTAGAGCTCTCTATAGTATATAATAGCCCACAACAATCAACAGCTTCAACAACCACAGATTCAACAGCTTTGACAATACTAGAGCTCTCTAGAGCGCATAATGTAGCCTACAACAATCAACATCTTCAACAAAAATAGATTCAACAGCTTTAATAAACTAGAGCACATAATAGCCTACAACAATCAACAGCTTTAACAACAACAGATTCAACAGCTTCAACAAAACTAGAGCTCTCTAGAGCACATAATAGCTTACAACAATCAACAGCTTCTACAACAAATTCAACAGCTTCAACATAGTGATTGAAGCTATTGATTTATTGGGGCGAGCCTACACTTACACAAAATAGACTGTACTCACAATCAACAGCTTTAATTGTACTAACAAGATCAACTGATTGAACAGCTTCAACACTACCAACAATCAACCGCTTCAACAACAACAGATTCAACATCAACGACAATCAACAACTTCAACATGGTTATCAACAGATTTAACAACTGATTCAACAGCTTCAAAAACAGATTCAACAACTACAGCTTCAACAATCAACAGCTTCAACAACAGATTTAACAGCTTCAACAAAACTAGAGCTATCAAGAGCTCAAAATAGCCTGCAACAATCTACAGCTTCAACAACAGATTCAACTGCTTCAACAAAACTAGAGCTCTCTAAAGCACATAATGTAGCCTACAACAATCAACAGCTTCAACAACAGATTCAACAACTTCAACAAAACTAGAGCTCTCTATTACACATAATAGCCTACAACAATCAACAGCTTCAACAACAACAGATTCAACAGCTTGAACAAAACTAGAGCTCTCTATAGCATATAATAGCCTACAACAATCAACAGCTTCAACAACAACAGATTCAACAGCTTAAACAAAACTAGAGCTCTCTATTGCACATAATAGCCTATCAACAATCAACTGCTTCAACAACAACAGATTCGACAGCTTTAACAAAACTAGACCTCTCTATAACATATAATAGCCTACAACAATCAACAGCTTCAACAACAGATTCAACAGCTTAAACAAAACTAGAGCTCTCTATAGTATATAATAGCCTACAACAATCAACAGCTTCAACAACCACAGATTCAACAGCTTTGACAATACTTGAACTCTCTAGAGCACATAATGTAGCCTACAACAATCAACATCTTCAACAAAAATAGATTCAACAGCTTTAATAAACTAGAGCACATAATAGCCTACAACAATCAACAGCTTTAACAACAACAGATTCAACAGCTTCAACAAAACTAGAGCTCTCTATTGCACATAAAAGCCTACAACAACCAACAGCTTCAACAACAGATTCGACAGCTTAAACAAAACTTGAGCTCTCTATAGCATATAATAGCCTACAACAATCAACTACTTCAACAACAACAGATTCGGCAGCTTAAACAAAACTAGACCTCTCTATAACATATAATAGCCTACAACAATCAACAATTCAACAACTGATTCGATAGCTTAAACAAAACTAGAGCTTTCTATAACATATAATAGCCTACAACAATCAACAGCTTCAACAACAGATTCAACAGCTTAAACAAAACTAGAGCTCTCTATAGCATATAATAGCCTACCACAATCAACAGCTTCAACAAAACTAGAGCTCTCTAGAGCACATAGTGTAGCCTACAACAATCAACATCTTCAACAAAAATAGATTCAACAGCTCTAATAAACTAGAGCACATAATAGCCTACAACAATCAACAGCTTTAACAACAACAGATTCAACAGCTTCAACCAAACTAGAGCTCTCTAGAGCACATAATAGCTTACAACAATCAACAGCTTCTACAACAAATTCAACAGCTTCAACATAGTGATTGAAGCTATTGATTTATTGGGGCGAGCCTACACTTACACAAAATAGACTGTACTCACAATCAACAGCTTTAATTGTACTAACAAGATCAACTGATTGAACAGCTTCAACACTACCAACAATCAACCGCTTCAACAACAACAGATTCAACATCAACGACAATCAACAACTTCAACATGGTTATCAACAGATTTAACAACTGATTCAACAGCTCCAAAAACAGATTCAACAACTACAGCTTCAACAATCAACAGCTTCAACAACAGATTTAACAGCTTCATCAAAACTAGAGCTCTCAAGAACTCATAATAGCCTACAACAATCAACAGCTTCAACAACAGATTCAACTGCTTCATCAAAACTAGAACTCTCTAAAGCACATAATGTAGCCTACAACAATCAACAGCTTCAACAACAGATTTAACAACTTCAACAAAACTAGAGCTCTCTATTACACATAATAGCCTACAACAATCAACAGCTTTAACAACAGATTCAACAGCTTGAACAAAACTAGAGCTCTCTATAGCATATAATAGCCTACAACAATCAACAGCTTCAACAACAACAGATTCAACATCTTAAACAAAACTAGAGCTCTCTATAGCATATAATAGCCTACAACAATCAACAGCTTCAACAACAACAGATTCGACAGCTTGAACAAAACTAGAGCTCTCTCTAGCATATAATAGCCTACAACAATCAACAGCTTCAACAACAGATTCAACAGCTTCGACAGAACTAGAGCTCTCTAGAA
>OZ219996.1:0-161416 GCA_964291365.2 Stappiaceae bacterium | reverse complement strand
ATTAATAGGGAATTAAATTTGGTGGTTTGGCAACCGTCAAATTAAAAAATTTCCTACTCACACTCTGTTTACATGCACATGCCTCAAGGGCCTCATACTGTACCTACAATGTACAACAATGTACATTAGCCACATGAAATGTGAGCAATTAAAAATTATCACAAGAACAAGCCATACTCTATTTTCAGTAGCAAAAAAAATCTATACTAGAGAACTCTTATAGCTCTCTATTTTTGTACTATCATTTACCTTCATCTCCAAAGTTGAAATCATTTCCAAAAAAGATCCAAAATATGTCGTTAGGATCAAACTCATTATCATCATAGGCATAATGGTAGCTAGCTCGCCCTCCGTTCATGCCAGATGCGTGGAGACCTTCATCACCAAACCGGTCATATCAGTGTCTCTTCTCTTTGTCACTAAGCACAGAGTAGACCTTGCTCACAGCTGCAACTAAAAACAGACAATTACATCATGAAATACTCCACGTAAGTTTCGTGTATACCAATGTGCATCATTATGGGTGTGTCCCCATGGAGTTGCTGTGTTGAAGCTAAAAAATCACTGGATCCCCAAGCTAAGGATATCTACATTTAGCTCAAGTGTCATAGTTTCAATCGCTAATCACAGTCATATCGTTTTTGCTTGGGAATCCCGAGGGATCACCACCATCGAATATCACCATGGAAGTTTACTATGTACAGTGTATGGGGATAAAAGTGACGACACAGCATTTTTGTCCAAGTATGTGATCATCTCTGATGATGTACAAAAGTGGAGAGATGCCTCCTCCCCTCAAATTTTGAGCAGGGCGAAAGCACATAGATGGAACAAATATCACCTTATTACTACTACTTCCCAATCCAATACATGAAAACTGATACATGCGCATGTATGTACACTGTAGCAAACCATTTTATCCCATTATCTAAGAAAGATGTATGCATACATGCAGGAATGCAGAACTGGGAGTACTAGAACATCAATGACATCACATAAATGTACAAGTCACTTGTAATACCTTGAAGCTAGAAATTTTCATGTTGACTAAGTTAGCAGCAACGACTCCATACCACATACATGTAACATTAGTAATGTGAATATACTTTCATAAGGTTCATTTATAATAGCTGACATTCTCACAAACATTTCTAAACTTAAATTTACACATGGTGGTAGCAGTACAGATACCTTTGAATGTTTCATCCGATTTGGGGGCATGGTTTTTGTCCGGGTGTAGCTTGAGAGCTAGTTTCTTGTAGGCTTTCTTGATTTCAACCTCCTCTGCAGTTTTAGATACCCCTAGTATGGCATAGTGGTTACTGTCACATCTTAACACAATATAATGAACAAAAAGGGGAAAGTATATATACAAGTGACGATTATTACCTAATGTACTTAAAATTGCAATCTACATGAGTCTATTCTGCAATTATTTTCTGCTTGTTGTGCACTGCACGTGGACAATGTGTATGTACATCTTCGTAACTTCCTCCCTCCCTTACACAGTTAAAGGCACAATCAGATAATTTTGAATAAACTTAAGGGGGGAACTTTGATGAAAATTAAAGGAGGTCCCATGGGAACTACATGTACCTTATGTGTTATACAAGTACATTTCAAACTCCAAGGGGTCCCATATCATAAAGATCATCACTGCTCAACATAACTACATAACTGTCCCTGTCTCTCTCTCTCACTCTCCTCTCTCTCTCTATTAATGTGCACGCTGTATAATTTGTTCACCCTGACCTTTGCACCACTTCCACTAGCTCCTGAGGCTATTCTCTGATTGGTCATTTCCACCACCGCCAACACCAGTAGATCCATCCGACGTTCTTGACTCTGAAGCTCTGCCTCTAGCTCCTCCCCCTTAATCACTGGTTGATTTCCTATTTCCACTAGCTTCTACTGAGTCCACAGTTTTGTGTGGAGATACATTGTGTATAAATATACATACATGTACATCCAGTGTTCTCCCCAGAATCTTATTAAGGCGTAGTGGGAGGGTGTGCATATGCCATGTCCACAAGCAGCATATTCAAATGTTTAATATAAATGCACCTGTCAATGTGTACCTCCACTATTTCCCTCCCAGGTTGCCCAAGGTACATTGTGTAAGACCAGGGGATTTAACATCTCTCTCACTAAGGCTATTCCAAGTTGTACTTCTGTTTCTGGTCCTGGATTCTTCCAAAGATCATGTGGATGGGTGGAACTACCAGCAACCCGGCAATACAAGCCAATCAGACTCCCTTCGAATGCTAAGTTTTGTCATCAAAATGTCTGCACGTCACTTCATGCATGTAGTATACAAACTACTGAGGATGCTGAAAATGTGGAGATTGCCAAAAGCACACAGGCAGGGGATCAAAACAGAAGTACAACTTGGAATGGCCTATTAAATAGCCTCTATCTAGGGGCCGAGTTCTTGATACCTTCAAGATAAATTTTGTACGGTAAACTGTACCACTGACCTATGGCTATCAGATCATTCACAGACTTGACGAACTGAGCCAATACAGGTTGAAGAGCCTAGTTGTGAAGTCCCCCCCCCCCAGCACAAATGATATAGATAAGCCTACCTTTAGCTTTTGTTGAGGGGAAGAGGCAGTCAGATTTATTAGCTGGTCACTTGGCCACCTCGATCTGTCCCATCCTGTAACCATCCTCAGCCTCTGTTCAGGCAACACTTAGCAGCATCACAATTCACAGCAGGTCCATTTCCTACAACAAAATTTCAAAAATTATGTACAATTAGTTAGGCTCATCCACAGGCAATTAGTATACCGGTAATTTGAGATATAGATCGAGGTACGCGTGCATAGATTTTTCTTTGATGTGGGAAAGTATAGAGGCTAAAAGCTTGATCATGCTTTGAATTATTTTTGAGAAGAACACTGCATGGACTATCATGTACATGTGTGATGGTAGAGGCACGTACCACATCAGTGAATTGCTTTTGTGTGTCCACAAGCATCACAGTCGGGAAGCCCATGACATCAACTTCCTTTCAGAACATCACAGTCGCAGAGACAGTGACATCTACAACATATAAAAGACAAAATGGCTCTAACAGTAGCACCAGAAAAGTATTTCATAGCACAAAACAAAGTAGAGGTACATACCACATCAGTCAATTGTTATTGTGTATCCACACCCATCACAACCAGGGTAGGGAAGGACCACATGTCTTCACATCAGCAAGTCACTAAACATGCACATTTGCAATATGAAAAAATTAGAAATGCAAATGACAGTTTCTAAATAATGCTCACCAAAACTCCTACAGGACAACAGTAACACTGTATGAAGAAAAAGGTTTTTGAACCAAACACACAGTACATGCATGCATGCACACACACACACACATGGTTGCAGCAAAAAAAGGACACAAGATTCTCTATTTAGCACACAACTGCATGTATGAAGGTAGAGGTACTTACATGTACATGTACCATACATGTTTTGCATGTCAGTACCCAACACAGCTGGAGAACCGTGACATCCACTGCCACACACTGCATTACCTGTAAAGAAAGAATGACATACAACATAAACAATGCCCTAGGATACAGTGTTTGTCCACAGTTGCTCCGAGTTCCTTCTAGCCTATATAGAAAAGAAAAGGACTTTGTGAACTCACAAGGTTGCAGCATAAAAAGCACACAAAATTCTCTGCTTAGCTACATGTTTATGCCGAGGCATCAGTGACTTGTTTTTGTAGTCTAAATAATGCTCACCATACTCCTACAGGACATCATTAAAACAGTATAACCCATTGCTAACCTGTATAGCCCCATCACTCTTCATGTTGCCAACAACCATCCCATCCATGGCTGCAGGAGTAGCAGTAGACAATCCAGTTGATGTCTCGTTGAATGGATACATGTAGAGGACATACATGTACAATGTACGAGTCCAGACCAGCTCAATGCAAGGATTAACCACAGGTAGAGTCAACAGCTTGAGGTATCACCACATTCACTGTGGACATACCTGCATTTGTAAAAAAAAAGGAATGACATAAGTACACAATGCTAGATATGTACGTTGGTTCTTCCACAATTGTTCTGCAGTTCATTCCAGCAAATTGCTTGAGGACAGATCTGTTTTCAAATGTAGACAGGTGGATTAATGAGCAGCATTTAAATCGGGGGGGGGGGGGGGGGGGGGGATAAATATTGCAAAATGGATTAGGTATAGGGTCATCAGTGTTTAAGCATACAGTTAGGCAGTGTGCATATTGCACATGCGTACCTCGCTGCAGGAGGTTGATACTGCCAGCCTAGCTGCCTGCATGGAGAGAAATATATATGCATAATGAGGACACTGGAGATAATCTAGTCTTGTTCCAAGTCCTCACCATGGTTAAAACAGCCTCCCCCCTCCGTAACCATAGCAAGTCAGTAAACAAACATACCGTCTCTGTTCTAATAAAACGCAAGATCTAATTAACGCAAGTAAATTCGCATTCTAGGATCTTCATAATGTATCTTAATGTAGCGACTGACGACCTTTACCAGAAAATCGCGCAAAAGTTAAAATCGTAATTATTTTTTTAGCTTGCGTTCTATTAGAATAAACACGGTACTTGCAAAACATAATATGTATGTGATAATAGTGCTCTAAATAGTGCTCACCAAAACTCCTATCACATGAGGGTAGCAACATCTGCTAGTCTATATGAGGAAAAGAAAAGGTCTTTGTCAACACCCAAACACACACACACACACACACCACCACGTACACACACACAGTTGGAGCATAAAAAGTACATAAGATTCTCTAGTTAGCATGTAATCACATGTATGAAGGTAGAGACACTTACATGTCATATCAACGACTTGCTTTTGCATCCATCACAGCTGTGCCATCCCAGATACCTCGCAGATATAAAAGACAAAATGGCTCTAACAATAGCACTAGAACAGTAGTAAAAAAATAAAAGTGGCACACTAGCATACATGATAATAGTGCTCTAAATAGCGCTTACCAAAACTCTTATCACATGAGAGAGGGTATCTGAAATAGCAACACCTGCTAGTCTATATGAGGAAAAAAAAGGTCTTTGTCAACACCCACACACACACACACACACACCATCACATACACACACAGTTGCGGCATAAAAAGCACATAAGATTCTCTAGTTAGCATGTAATCACATGTATGAAGGTAGAGACACTTACATGTCATATCAGCGACTTGCTTTTGCATCCATCACAGCTGTGCCGTCCCAGATACCTCGCAGATATAAAAGACAAAATGGATCAAACAATAGCACTAGAACAGTAGTAAAAAAAATAAAAGTGGCACACTAGCATACATGATAATAGTGCTCTAAATAGCGCTCACCAAAACTCTTATCACATGAGAGAGGGTATCTGAAATAGCAACACCTGCTAGTCTATATGAGGAAAAAAAAGGTCTTTGTCAACACCCACACACACACACACACACACACCATCACATACACACACAGTTGCGGCATAAAAAGCACATAAGATTCTCTAGTTAGCATGTAATCACATGTATGAAGGTAGAGACACTTACGTGTCATATCAGCGACTTGCTTTTGCATCCATCACAGCTGTGCCGTCCCAGATACCTCGCAGATATAAAAGACAAAATGGCTCTAACAATAGCACTAGAACAGTAGTAAAAAAATAAAAGTGGCACACTAGCATACATGATAATAGTGCTCTAAATAGCGCTCACCAAAACTCTTATCACATGAGAGAGGGTATCTGAAATAGCAGCACCTACTAGTCTATATGAGGGAAAAAAAAGGTCTTTGTCAACACCCAAGCACACACACACACACACACCACCACATACACACACACAGTTGCGGTATAAAAAGCACATAAGATTCTCTAGTTAGCATGTAATCACATGTATGAAGGTAGAGACACTTACATGTCATATCAGCGACTTGCTTTTGCATCCATCACAGCTGTGCCGTCCCAGATACCTCGCAGATATAAAAGACAAAATGGCTCAAACAATAGCACTAGAACAGTAGTAAAAAAATAAAAGTGGCACACTAGCATACATGATAATAGTGCTCTAAATAGCGCTTACCATAACTCTTATCACATGAGAGAGGGTATCTGAAATAGCAACACCTGCTAGTCTATATGAGGAAAAAAAAGGTCTTTGTCAACACCCACACACACACACACACACACCATCACATACACACACAGTTGCGGCATAAAAAGCACATAAGATTCTCTAGTTAGCATGTAATCACATGTATGAAGGTAGAGACACTTACATGTCATATCAGCGACTTGCTTTTGCATCCATCACAGCTGTGCCGTCCCAGATACCTCGCAGATATAAAAGACAAAATGGCTCAAACAATAGCACTAGAACAGTAGTAAAAAAATAAAAGTGGCACACTAGCATACATGATAATAGTGCTCTAAATAGTGCTTACCAAAACTCTTATCACATGAGAGAGGGTATCTGAAATAGCAACACCTGCTAGTCTATATGAGGGAAAAAAAGGTCTTTGTCAACACCCACACACACACACACACACACACACCATCACATACACACACAGTTGCGGCATAAAAAGCACATAAGATTCTCTAGTTAGCATGTAATCACATGTATGAAGGTAGAGACACTTACGTGTCATATCAGCGACTTGCTTTTGCATCCATCACAGCTGTGCCATCCCAGATACCTCGCAGATATAAAAGACAAAATGGCTCTAACAATAGCACTAGAACAGTACTAAAAAAATAAAAGTGGCACACTAGCGTTCATGCAGGAGCTCGCTAGACTAGTGCCAAAAGAAAGAAAACAAAAGAAAGAAGTGGCACACTAGCGTTCATGCAGGAGCTCGCTGGTGGCACACTAGCGTTCATGCAGGAGCTCGCAATACCAGTAATTAAAGTAGCACTTACCGCTGGTCAGATGATGAATCTAATCCTGATGTTAGTGAAGTGATGCAAGGTAGTTCCATTGTCATCTGACGAGCTGGTATATAAATGTGCAAGCTGTATGAAGAAAAAGGTTTTAATGCATACTGCATACACACATACACTCACACACTGCCATATACACGTACATGTACATACATAAGGTTGCAGCATAAAAAGAAGCACACAAGATTCCCTAGTTAGCATACAACTGCACATAATTATGAAGATAGAGATACTTAAGTACTTACCACATCAGTGTTTTGTTGGACTTTTGTTCACCAAGCACTTGTCTTCACCTCAGACTTGCTCACCTAGAATGTTTACACTCTAGGGCTTACTTCACTGAGGACTGACTTCACCTTGGACTTGCTAGAGCTTTGTCTTCATCTAGGATTTTCTTCACCAGGCTTGACCTGGACTTTTTCACCTAGATGGCCTTCATCTAGCACGCCAAAGGACTACCGCAACATGATCTGCGTCTACAAATTTAACATAGACAAGTGGATTAACATGTAAATTGGGAGGGGGGGCAAATGTCAATTGTTGGTACAGAAAACACCAAAAAAAAAAAAAAAAAACCATCAATTAAACTAAACAACTGTACTTGGAAGATCACAATGTTGCTCAAACACAAAGGACACACATATGCACCATTGTCCCATTATTGACTTGTCATCTGCATGAACTGGCATCAACAGAGTAGTCCCACCTTACCTTACTGGTCCTTTCAACGGGGTGAGGTCAAGTGTAGCACTCTTCACGCTTCTGACATCCATGGCTGCATGAGTAGTGGACAATTCAGTTGATGACATCTCGTTGGACGGATGAGGAGGATGGTTGTAGAGTTGAGGGCAGCTCAATTCAAGGATGAAGACCAGTCCAGATATCAACACCTCAAGTCCGAGTCATAACAGAGGTACAGACACAAATCTACAACATAAGAAGCACACAAAATCCTCTAGTTAGGATGTTAGGGTTTCATATTGGGGGGATCACACAGGTTAGAAAGAAGACAATTGCATGTGTACAAAATTTGTATACCTCATATACAATACTGTTGAATTTTGATAGTGAAATGTAGCTATACACATGGCTACCAGTACTCACAGTGAATCTTAATGTGAAATTCGGATTATTAGAGAGAAAACTTGAATAGCGGTGGGCACTATTTAGAAACAATGCCATAATAATATTATAGACTTTGCTCTGCAGTAGCTAAACAAAAGGTAAGCCATAGGGAGAGTGTATTTGGGGAGGGGTATCCCCCTTCCCCCCCCCCCCCCCCCCCCCCCCCCCCCCCCCCCCCAGGGATGAGGCTATATAACATATGCAACTACATGCAGTTATCATGAAACTAAGCATTCAAAATCACCTTGGAGATATAATAGACAAAAGTAGCAGCACCAGAATAGTATACAACTACATGTGTATGAACAAGGACCCCTCTTAACTATGGGCACGGACCATGTGCGACTATTTGTGGTGCATATTGATAATCCCACCTGGATAATTCCTCAAATTTGGTCTGTATGTCAGGATTCAACCTACTTCCTTAGTATATAAAGCTAGGATCATAGGATATCGGTGCAGTTCAGCCTTCTTTATAAATTTTGCATACACCAGTGCCACTTGTATACAACACTGTTCCTATACAGTGTGTATGTACAGTAGCTTGCCCCAAGGAGATGAGGCCATGGAGCAATGTATACATAGGATAATTAGTGGTTTCAGATAAGGGTACTTTTCTACACAGGTGTGCACACCCACATGTACATGTATGCAGCCACAAATTGCTACATATGTGTACTCAAACTGCAACATAAATTAATACATAATGTACATTTGACAGGCTTCATGCACTACCAAGGGGAAGATCCTGAAATATAGCCTAAATTCGGAAAGACAGTTTAAATGTGCACCAGATATGAAGCCAAAACACAGGCATAGGCTTAACTGGACTGTACAAATGACATGCTAAAGCCCCATCCACATTAGGCTAAGCTTTGAACTATCATGAAATAGCTACACGCCAACTCAGTGTGTTAACTTGCCTTGTTATTTTCTCCCTGAGGCGGCAGTAGCCACGAGGCATCGGCGAGCGAGACACACCTGCAAATAATTTTCAAATTTGGCAGAGTCCTGCCGATTTAACATTCACAAACTATCACAGTCAGGCCTATTGAAGGTACGGGTGCGTATTTGAACTCACAGCATGATCTCAAACACCTGCCTGCTATCCAGCCAGCTGCAAAAACTTGCAGTTTGTCGGCATCTTTGAATCTCAAACAAACTGGGGGATATTCGTCCACCTGCTCGTCCAGATTTTCAAATGCAGTTTCCCTCATATGCATATGCCCGATTAATGTCCTATTCAAACGACCTTTACCAAACGATCGCAGTAAAGATGGGTCGGAGGGAGTCGTCTTTCAAGCGTAGCTACCTATGAGAAGGTTGTGTGCCAGCTGTCCTCCGTGCGAATGGGAGAGATATCTTGCCGATTTAACGAGCTCTACGCCAAGGCTGGGGTCCAAAAAGTCGCGTCGCGTTCTCCAAGTACTTGAACCTTCCGGTAGCTGTCAGTGGGTCTTCGATGCCTTCAACGAGAAAAAGGTACTAGAAGATGAGTGAGTGTGTGTTAATTTTACACTTGCTGGATTGTTTGATGCAGGCTTGGGGTCTCGCTGTAAATTTTATGCGGTGATATTAAAGCAAAGTTACGACCACATAGCAGCTAGTACAAAGGTTGTAGCTCCGTGGTGCCTCCAAGGATCGTATTACCCTCACTGATAATCGGTGTAGCTTGATCCGCCATCCTTCCTATCCTAGTATATGGGTCTAATGTCATGCATGTGACAGATCCCAGGCTCCCCCTTATTTTCTTGCATGTGTTGAAAAGATCGGGGAAGACTACTGTTTAGTCACTTTTTTGAGTTGATAACTATGCTTATACTATACGTACGTACAGTACGTTTATACATAATTATTATATTCCCATGCAGTCATGTGGGGCTGCTGTTGCTCTGGGGCAAGTTGGACAACCTATCATGCACACACACAAGACTCTGCAGCCTACAAGAACTCTGTCCAGCTCTCTCTAGACCAACTGTGTGAATTACAGACTGTCTATGAGCAGATACTCAACCACAAAACTGTCCACACCCACTCACATCATGATCAACGGGGTAAATGTACCTGTTACCACTTATACACAACTTGTAGATACTGTATAGCCGGAAATTTTCGCCATGAGAAATTTTCGCCACTTTCATAACCTGTTCTCAATTATCTGCAATTTTTTTGTCCTGTGTTAATGATTACATAGATGGTATGGCAAACTTTACTACATTGGTAAAAATTTATTCCACCAAATATTTCTGCAATACAAGGTAGCTGGGCTTGACGAAATTTTTGAGCAGCGAAAATTTTCGGCTATATGGTATATACATGTACTCTTACTATCTATAGCATCTGCTACTAGTTTCACATTAACTGTATTTGTATAAGAAGAGGAAAGTGGCCTAACAAGTCACATAACTGCTCTTGCACGGCTGTTTCCGCGCATATATTGCGTGGACATTTAGACACACCCCCCAAAATTTTTTCCAAGGGCAAAATATCCATAGCAACATTCATAGCAACGGGTACTCTCAGGAATGCAATTACTCTCCAGCCCTTGCCCTTTGTGAACCTTGCCATGTGTGCAATGCCACAAGGTAATAGAGGGACAAAGAAGGCGCTTGCAAAAAGTCGGGTGGATTTTCGATATTCAGAAGCCACGCTACGCTAACGCGAATGTTCAAGAGTGTTTCCAGTTTTTCCAAGATTCCAGAAGTGCTTCAAAGCTCATCAAGCAGTGTAAGTTCAACTTTAATCTATCCCTACTTCACTTGTCTAGAGCCTGTTGTGGTACTATTTTTTGTGCGAGTGACATGCACGATCTTAGCGGGCCATAATTTATACTATACTAATATTGCATTATGACAAATGAGTGGGGGGGGGGGGGAGAGAGAGAGAGAGAGAGAGGGAGAGATGGGATGGTATCAGAGTGGATATATTTCGATCTAGTTTCACGGGTGCCCTATTCTATCATGTATTTCTAACAGTTTCCATAAAAAACGCCTTAGTCAATCCTTTCATGTCATTGCTTTATATTATTCCTGTCAGGATGAGGATAAAAGGCTGTTGAAAGTACCTCACAGTCGGTCTACATGAAGTCCAGATATGGACTACAGCATACTGAGGATTGTAGCACAGATGTGAGTTCAAGCATAGCTATTAAACACAGTAGACTAGTTTTGGTATCTGTTTATCAAAAACAACTCATTTCATTTCTTATGTTTGTGTGTGCACTTAAGAAAATTAATAGCACTGACATGCACATTTGACTTCTTCAAGTAGTGTGGAATTGTCATGTACACCTTTCTCTCTTTCTCTCTCTCTCTCTTTCCCTCCCCTGCCCTCTCTCTCCCTTGTACCTTTGCTATCTCTCTCTGTCTCTTCTCCCTCCCCTCTTCTCTCTTTCTTCACACACACACGCACGCACATGCACACACACATACATACACACACACACACACACGCACGCACGCACGCACGCATGCATGCACACACACACGCACACGCACACGCACACGCACACGCGCACGCGCACACGCACACACACACACACACACACACACACACACACACACACACACACACACAGACGGAGCTCAGCAATGAGCATAGAACCCATGTTAGACCAAATGCAGTAGGTGAAAACCTTGGGCACACAAGCTAGCAACATTCAGTGAAGTCAAAGATGATTCCTTACATTTTTATTTGGTTTAGTTTATGTGTATGCATGTACACTTAGTGTGTGTATGCTGTGTCATGCATGATTGTGTGTATTCTGTGAGATATAATAATACATGTGTACTGTGCTTATTCTCATGGATGCCCTGTTGCTCCCATATCTTTAAATTCTGCTCTTCTAGTTCCCAAAGAAGAACAGAGCTAGCTTAGACCTGTAGAAGACAAATTATGTGTGTATCGTGCATCCCTTTTTGCTACTAGTTACTTCACCCTGGACTTCATGGAGGTCAGAAAGGGCTAACTAATAGTCTCTGTCTGGTTTTGGATGAAGTCTACCTTCTTTTCATCTCGAAAACTCTTCTATCAACGAGCAGGTGGTCGATTGTCATAAGCGGACATGCATGAATTCACTCACCTTTGATGGGGCACTGTCAAGTGGGGAAAAATAGTACCAGCTCAGCTACTCTACTATAAGCTAGCACTACCTTAGAGGCTTCGTTTGACCACTGTCTCCACTGCTGAAGCACTTCCCTGTCTGGTCCAGCCTCTTTCTCATAAATGCACTATCCGAGTTGCTGACGTTGGCAGTAAATACGGGTGCACAAGATGGATGCGCAAAGAAAAAGAAGACGCGTTTCTGTTGCGCACTTTCTACCTTAGCCTTGTGCTGGGACTTCTGAAGGTATTGGAATGGGTTTTAAGCTCATAGCCCAAACCAGTGTGACCAAGTGACAGTATGGAGTTTCAAGATTTTGAGCCCACTCAGAGCACCTAATTTGAATATGCAAATTAGCTACCGTAACTACGCGCCCGCTATCTAATTAAACGCTAAATGTCCAGCGTGAAACAGCCGTGCTTGTGGAGTGCATGGGTGTGGTCTATCTCTGTCTCTCCTACACAGAATTTCCATATGGCTGCTGAAGTGTGCTTCAGGGAGCTTGACCTGGACATTATGGACAAGGCTCACGAAAGATCCCTAAACACTGATGTACTCTTTAAGAAAGGTGACGACCCCTTACCTAACTAATAATGCACCCTTCTCAGGCTTCTGTCTCTTTATCATGTGTATCTTTGCTGACAGCTTACATGTAATTCAGGGATGGTTTTTTATCTATGTCTCTAAATAGCTATGACTGTGAATAGTGTTCTAATTAATGGAAAATCAATTTTATGACCTGTAGATTTGGAAATTTTTGTGTTAGTAAACTTTCGTATGATAAATTTTTGTATTGAAATTTTTTGTAAGAACGACCCCTTACCACACTATTGTCAATAGTGCGCATGCATTTTTGTAAGATTCATTTTCGTAGCTGCCATTGACTACGAAAATGTTTTTACAACAAAGATTTCAGTACATGCATGTACTCTTGGCTGTATATATTCACACTCTTTCTCTCTCCCTGTCTCTCTCTCTCTTCGTTATCCCATCCTCCCTCCAGGTTGTATTTCAACGTAACGACCTCAAACTGTTTGTCACCTCAGCTACCATAGATGCTGATAAATTCTCCAAATTTTCAGCAATGTTCCCTGGTCAATCTTTCCTGTTGATATTTACTCGGATGATTACAAAGAGAATGCTGTGTAGCAGGCCGTTCAGGTTCACCTTCAACATTCTAAAGGTGACATCATCTTGATTTCATGCTGGTACAAGAGGAAATGGAGGTCACTTGTGAAGCAGTATTGGGTCAGTTGTACATTGTGTGTGAAAGTAGTGTCATGTACTTGTGCATATGAGGTCATTACAACGTTTGAGGTTGTTACAACAAGATACAATCTGGAGGAAGGAGGGGAGTGAGAGAGACAAAGGGAGAGAGAGAGAAAGAGAGTGTGAATCTGCAGTCTGATAGTCTTACAATTATGTGTGTGCACTGTTAATGTAAACATGGTAAGAGATTGTTCCTACGGACATTTTTTAAACATGAGAATCTGTCATACAAAGGTTTTGTAGCGACGAAAATTATGTACAGTGTAACTACATGTATGCACACATATTTGGCCTGAATCCACTCCATGGCTCCAATCTTTAGAGTATTATACATGAAAAAAATGTTTGGAAAGTGTTGCACTCAAGCTCCATCCTCTTTTATTGTAAACAAATGTGATTATCAAAGTCATGACAGGAAAATGTCCATTCAGACTCGAACCTGTTCCAACACACTAAACTGCCATGAAGTATACCTACGTGCATAGTAGGCCCTAAATATTGCATATGCATACTGTATTGTACGATACAAGTTAGCTCTTTTATTATCACACTTATCAAAGCATTTTTTATAGTGGGTGGAGCTTGGATGTGGCTATTCTGAGCTATTTGCTAAATATTCCACTGTGTGTACACTGCAGTATATGCACACAAACATGCACATGTACACATAGTGCAATATTTTATCCCTACTATGCACGTAGGTATACTTTGTGTTGCTTTCTGGGCATAAGTTGTCTATACCTCTCTTAGAGTGCATGTGAGTGTTATCATTTCTGTTGAAAATGTCAGGTAACTTATGAAAAACTGTCGCATACACTTTCCTTATTGCCACGAGTTATCTAAGGTGCCCAGTGGTGGGTGATTTACTAATGAGCTACTTGTAGATGCATTGTGCTGAGGTGGTGTGTGTATCCTTTAGAAGGGTGCTCAATCTCAAGCAAAAAAATTAAGGGATTCTACTCACAACATCAGCCTTCTTACTGTAATTAAAGGGTTCTCCTCTTTCTCATCTCCCTGTGGGTCACAATATCCATTTTGTCAAGTAATTGGTTCTCCATTTTTTATGTCACAGCAATTAAAGGGTTCTATCTCTCTCTCTCACACACAGAATTTATGGTATAATGATTGTAGTGGACTGTGGCTATTGCTATTATAAGGCGAGATTTACAGTGTCTAATCCTCACTTTGGTATGGATGCTCTTCAAGTATACCAGGTAAGCACTCGTTATCATCATTAATTTAATACAATTTTTTGGGATAAACCATGTCACCTTCATAACCACAAGCTGTTTGGTGGCTCTGCCTTTGGTAGCATTTACATAGACATGCTGTGCAGTGATAGACTTGCCAGATGTTCTGCAAGCAGAGAGTGAAATTAATTTTGGTAGTAATGCATTCGTTGAGATTTCCTGATGTCATCTGGCAAGGCTAGTACATGTAGATGGGAGATCATTGAGCTTCAAACTCTGGTATAGGTTGATATAATAGAAAATAAGCCATGGTATACATTGTACATGTACATGTACACATACATGTGGATGTGTACATAATATGCTGCATGTTAGTCACTGTACATACATACATGTACATGTCTCTTTTCTCTTCTCTCCCCATCAGACTAATGCTTACCAGCGATCTGGATGAGCTGGGAGGAGAGGGCAGGATGAGTAAGCCCCTTTAATCGATTATACGCGAAGATCACGCTTGCGTATTGTTTCTATTAGAACTAAATTAATTTTTTACAGAACATAATTTTTGACACCATGTGACTGAAAGCGGTTAAAACTGCTTCTGGGGCCACATTTGTGCCAGGATGAAGCTACCGAGTTCGAGAGCGATCAATGTGCTCTCAATTGCTACCCAAGTCGATCGTAAACATCAGCTCTGGAAACGAGATTGCTACAAGTAAGTATTGCATGTCAAGTTTGACAAAGTAGCTATAGACGATAGGAGTGTAAGTAGTAACGATCACTCGAGTATTTGTTCAGTTGGTAGGCTCTTTGTAGGTTCTTTGGCCTACCAAGTTATATATTATATGTTTAGAGCATATAGAGGCAGTATCTGATAGCTGCCTTAAGTGGATAGTAACATAAGAAAAAACTACAGTACAATAAAAATTAACTTTGTTACAGTTCAGGGACGTGTTGAGCATGCCACATCATGAAGCAGTCTGTGTTCTGCTCTCCTGTATGACACAGCCACACATGACACTAAGGACAGTACCACGAGGTGAATACACTCAGTTTTGTCCGGCTGTAACACCTGGTGCAGTATGCTCGCCTGTGCTTTGCCTTCTTGGAGGGATCACTCTCAGGAATGGTGGTAGGAGGTGTCGGAGAGCGAGAGAACAAACAACTCCTCCACTATGACCAGCTCTTTTCCTGCTGCAGTAGTCTCCTATGAGCTCACTTGCCAGCTTGAGTCAAAACTCCTTGATTGAGCTGAAAGGTGCGTCCTCACAATAGCCCTTTTGTAGGATGAAGGCATTTGTGATAGCCACGTCAAGCAGAGAATGAAAGATATATCTGTAAAATTTTCTGCATTTCATTCTGCAGCTGTAGTAGCCCCTGACTTGGTCTCCTCTGTCAACGCTGCCCATATAGGTGTTGTAGTCCATGACAGACATGGGGCAAGGCGCAGATATCCTCGAACCATCCTTTTGGCGCCAGAGGACGTTAGTCGACTCGGGCTGGCAGGTGGTGAACATGATTGTGACAACCTTTCTATCCATCCAAGAACTTGCACATACATTGCCTTTCTGGACTGTGAGAAATTCACCTCTATTATGTGTGCATTTAGTTGTTTTGTGTGTAAATTGCACCAAGAGTATATGAAAGGGAGATAGGGAGAGTATTGAACTGTGCAATACTGTGTGTAACAGCTGTTTATACAGTTAACATTTGTATTATTTTGTAATGATATCCAATCTTGCTGAGCACATAACATGGTGCTATGCCAACCAGTGCATACCTATACGCATGGCTAGCATAGCACCATGTTATGTGCACATTACAGCTTGGCCACCAAGAGTCAATATCATTACAAAAGCCATACAAACAGTTGATACACAGTACTATGCTGTTCAACATACTTCCTCCTCCCCTTTCATATATGCACACACACAAACTCTGTTATTCATGCATCCACACACTGTTACAATGTATGTACACACATGCATACATGTACGTGCACACACACATGCACATACATGCACACTCATAATATGTACACTCACCTATTCTTCAGATTCGGTTTCTTCAACTGGGGAGGAAAACCGCTGCGATCTTTTCTCACAGTGCCACAGGCATAGATGCTGTCCTTCTCAAGATCTTCCAAGAGTTTGACGCTGGTGAAGTAGTTGTCAAAATAGACATGGTGGTACTTTCCTTGGAGATCAAGTGAGCGTCTTGACAACTCTAGCTCCTACCCCATGCTCAGTGGTGTTGTTCTTGTTTCCTGTATAGACCTTAAACCTCGAGAAGTAGCCATTGGTGCTGTCTGCGGCAACCCACACCTTGATCCCATGCTTGGTTGGTTTCAGTGGCATATACTGTTTCAGCAATGATCTACCCTGAAACTTGATCATTGCCTCATCAACAGCAATGTCACGGTGGGGCTCGTAGGCCTGAGCGAACTTGGTGAACAGGTGGTCAGTCAGTGGTCTGACCTTCCCCAGACAGTCATGGCCATCCTCTTCATATGGTACCAGTGTGTCGTTGTTGACAAAGTAGAGATACCGTGAGATCTCAAGGAATCGGTCTTGAGTGATGCGATCAGCCACTGGAACATACCTAAGACAGGGATCTCGTGACCAGTAGTCATTGAGGGACAGAAGATGGTTTATGCCCATCAAAACACTAAATCCCAAGAACGCCTTCAACTCCTCCACTGTTATCTTTGACCATTTGTCATACTTCTTGTCTCCCATTGCTATCTTTGCATATGCATTGCTTTCTTTTACCATTCTTTCCATTAGGTCTGGCGAGAAAAACAGGTCGAAGACTTTCAGTGAAGATGTATTGAGTGGGGCCTACTGGGGAGGTGAAAGGATGGATGGATAGGCATTTGATGGTGGTGCTCCATGTCGAATCTTGGTTACCAAAAGAGCTGGAGGTGCCTGTACTACTTGCTGCTGGAGTATCATGCAGGGTGTTGGGGTCGTCTTCATCGATGTCATCATCAAATTCATCTCCTTCCAAGTCACTAAATTTGTCATCACTACCATCCATGACAAGCTCATCTGGATCAAAGTCAGGCTCACAGTCAGCAGCAGCATCATCATCGCTATCAGTACAATACTGCAGCACGTCATCCACAGTCAAGCGGGCCCTTTTAGCTGCCATTCAGCTAGTTATTGTATAATGTATTTATATTCATGAATTGAACTTTAAACCATGTACTATCACTTACCGTTTCAATAAGTGCAAGCTTGTAGCGATAAAAGATCGAGAAATCAACGGTGGGAGTGGTCGGTGGAGAGACTCGATTCAATGTAGAATAGCGTAGTGAGGTCAGTGGCTCCTCTGAAGCACAATATCGACTAAAGATGAGTACGGTACAGCTGTAGTGAATTTGCTACAACCACCTTCCGGCACGTGTGTAGCAAATTCACTTATAATAATTAAGGTAGAACAATAACAATAGGATGACCATTACTCATGTACATCACAATTCACACACTTAAATTGTATGCCAAAAAAACATACACATGTACATTATACATAATTATTACCCTCTCTCTTCACACACACATTCACATGTTTAAAGGCAGTACTTTCAGTAAAGTGACAGTTCCAGAGATCCATCGTATAGTCCATAATGTGATGCTGCTTCTCAAGTTACTTGGTATGGAAGATCTACTAACCTTTCACTTTATGGACCCACCTCCTCAGGTATGCATACATGTGCACATGCATGAAAATTCAGTAGGTTTATCTTCTACTACCAATCCCAAACCTAAGGGGCAACCATCCATCTCATTGCCTGCTCAGGCAAACCTAACCCAGCAAAAGGCAGAGCCACTTAGGTGCCTAGCCTTGAGAACTAGGGGTGGTAGGTTAAAAAGCTCTTTTGTCCCATGGGAACTCTCCCTACCCACCTAAGTGGCTCATGGACACGGGCAGCATGCACACATGACCATAATTTACACATTCAGGGAAATTAACAGAATCTCCAGTAAGTACTGTTACTAGCTACTACATAAGTTTGTAGGGGTTAACTCACGAATCCCAGGTGTTCATGCAGAAGCTGAGGTAGTCTACTTCTTCTAGGCTCTGGAACTTGTTGTAAACTAGCTGTTGTGGCTAAAGGCCCCAGTATATGTATGGAGTCTAGGTTGCTATGGTAATCAGTGTTATGATGTAATATGATGTCAGACTCAAACCAAGTTGCCATTCTGTCTAGACTATCCAGAAATCAGGCTCCTATATGTTGTTCTAGTTAGTGCTCCCCATGGACTCTAAGGTATTTAGCTATTCCATTGTTCTATCTAGTCCTATTGCTCACTTTGTTTGACAGACTCCTGATAGCTACAGTAGGAAGGCAGATTCCATCCTCTACATGCTTTCTAATAGAAACTGCAAACTTGGAAAATATCTCAGGATACCTGCTACAAGGCATGTACATGTAGAGTTATACATGTATGTACAATGTATAGTGTCATTTTCATGCATAGTGTCCTGACTGTCCTCATTTCAACAATACATGTACATGTTCAGCTCAGAGGAGGTACGAAATCGTTAATATTCCATGTGACTCGCACCCATACCAGTTTGTGTCATCATGGGTGTGTCCCACATACAGTTGCTGTTTTGAAGGTTAAAAATTGTGGATCCCCAAGGGATCTCTAGCTTAAAATAATAGTGTAGTTTCAATCACTGATCATAGCCATATAATTTTGTTTGGTGATCCCTCGGGATCATCTTTGACAATTGCTGTCGAAGCTTTACTATGTAAAGAATATGGGGATAAAAAGTGATGACACAGCATTTTTGAGCGAGCACGTGATCCTTTTGTACCTCCTCTGATGCTATCAATACAGTGAATGTTAGCCCCATCCATATTGGGCTAAGCCTTGAATTACATAGAGTATGGATTACTATTGAGCTACATGACTTGTACATGTACACAACAATAAAAATTAAGGGAGTTAACATTATCCTTCATACTCTAATTAAAGGGTTCTCCCCTCTTTCAACTTACCACAGGTCATCGTTTCTTTGTTGTCATGTAATTGGTTCTCTATTTTTTACAATCTACGTCACAAGTCTCTTCTGTGCCTACAGGTCATTGTATCTGTTGTATCAATCTTTTGTTCTAAAGGTTGTGATGAGAGTGACCACCTCACATGTCTACCATCAATGGAAAATCAACAAATAAGCACTCAAGCTAACTAGCTGCTAAAGTGATGATGTACAGTGGAAAATGTATACAATATTTTACGACTGTGTACATGCATGTGTTTAAATTTATGTGTGTATGTGTGAATTGGTATGTGTTGATCCATGATGTGTACATTTATATGTGCACGTTTACATGTGTTTAATGTATGCATGTTTCCGATATGGCTAGTGTTTGTACGTGTATGTGTGTTTATGTACATGTGTGGGTATTTGTACATTTCTGTACACCATGTGTGCATACGTCTATGAATATGTAGGTGTGTTTGTCCCTGTGTATACATGTATGCATGCACATTTGTGTGTACGGATCTGTGTGTATACATGTGATGTTTATGTGTGTGAATGTGTGTATGTGTGTACATGTGTGCGTTTGTACCTTTATATGTGTGAATGTGAGATGTGTGTACAAGTGTTTATATTTTTATGGATGAATGTATGTGTGTACATTTAGTACCTTTCAGTGTGTGAATGTGTATGTGTGTACAGGTGTGTTTTTATACCTTTATGTGTGTGACTGTGTACATGTATGTACATTTGTGTGTGAATGTGTGTACGTGTGTACATGTATGTGTTTGTACCTTAATGTGTGTGAATGTGTATATGTGTGTACATGTGTGTTTTTACATATGAATGTGTGTGTGTACATGTGTGTGTTTGTATCTTTATGTGTGTGAATGTGTGTGTACACATTCGTGTTTATGTGTGTGAATGTGTGTATGTGTCTACATGTGTGTGTTTGTACCTTCATTTGTGCGAATGTGTGTGTACATGTACCTTATGTGTGTGAATGTGTGTACATGTATGTGTTTGTACATTTATGTGTGTGAATGTGTCTATATGTATGCCTTTATGAGTGTGTAAATGTCTGTGTACATGTGTGTGTTTGTACCTTTATGTGTGTGAATGAATGTGTACATTTTGTACATTTATGTGTGAATGTGTGTACATGTATGTGTTTGTACCTTAATGTGCGATTGTATGTATGTGTACATGTGTGTTTTTACCTTCATGTGTGTGAATGTGTGTATGTGTAAATATGTGTGTACCTTTATATCTGTGAATGTGTATGTGTGTACATGTGTGTATTTGTACCTTGTGTGTGTATGTGTATACATGTGTACCTTTATGTGCATGAATGTGTATGTGTACATGTGTGTACTTTTATGTATGTGAATGTATGTGTGTACACCTGTGTTTGTACCTTTATGTGTGTGAATGTGTGTGTACATGTGTACCTTTATGTGTGTGAATGTGTATGTCTACATGTGTGTACTTTTATGTATGTGAATGTGTGTGTGTACATGTGTGTGTTTGTATCTTCATTTGTGCGAATGTGTGTGTACATGTGTTTGTACCTTTATGTGTGTGAATGTGTGCACCTGTACCATTATGTGTGAATGTGTATGTGTGTGCATGTATGTGTGTACATGTATGTGTACCTTAATGTGTGTGAATGTGCATGTGTACATGTGTGTTTTACCTTCATGTGTGTGAATGTGTGTGTACATGTGTGTATCTTTGTGTGTGTGAATGTGTGTATGTACACATGTTTGTACCTTCATGTGTGTGAATGTGAGTATATGTACATGTGTGTGTTTGTACCTTCATTTGTGCGAGTGTGTGTGTACATGTGTGTTTGTACCTTTATGTGTGTGAATGTGTGTACATGTGTTTGTACGTGTGAATGTGTGTATATGTATGTTTGTGTCTTTATAAGTGTGTAAATGTGTGTGTACATGTGTGTGTTTGTACCTTTATGTGTGTAAATATGTGTATGCATGTGTCTTTATACTTGTATATACATGTGTGTGTGTTTGTCCCTGTGTGTAGCTTAATTCAAGCACGTGTGTATATGTGTGTACGGGTCTGTACGTGTTTTCATGTTTGATTATGCATCTGTGTACATGTGGTTTGTACCTTTATGCATGTGTGTGTAAGTGTGTACATGCGTTTGTACCCTTATGTGTGTGAATGTGTGTATGTGTGTACATGTATGTGTTTGTACCTTTATGTGTGTGAATGTGTGCATGCATGTACCGGTGTTTTTACCTTTATTTGTGTAAATGTGTGTATGTGTGTGTATTTTTATATGTGTGAATGTACATGTGTTGTGTTCGCACCTTTATGTGTGTGAATGTGTATGTGGGTACATGTGTGTGTTTGTACCTTTATGTCCGTGAATGTGTGTACATGTGTGTGTTTGTACCTTTGAATGTATGTGTGTTAATGTGTATATGTGTGTACATGTGTGCGTTTGTACCATCGTTGCTCGGTTACAGTGCCCGGTTTACTATTGAAGCAAACGCTTTGCTCGGTTTGGAAAGCCATGCCCACTGTATAGTACTGTACTGTACTGTATAATACATATCAGTAGTGGGATGGGCCGGCCGAGGTCATGTGACGTGGAAAGGATCCACCCCCAGAGCTGGCTAGCTGGATCGATCGTGGAGGGGGAGAAGACACAAGAGAAGAGAGGCTTCCATGGCCTTGCAGCTCGAACAGCCGAGGCCACGGGACAAGGTGGGTTGCGTGCATGGTGGTGGTGTCCGTGGTGTGGAGTCCCAGGCATCCCCACAGCTCCCACGCCCTGGGCTGGCTGGGTGCCCACCTATACTGGTCCAGCAGCAATCCATCCCCCTGCACGGCATGGCAAGTCGTGTAGGTCTACTCCTGTAGGGCCAGGCCATGCCATAGTACCGGGTGGGCTCCATTAAGGGTTTGTCGACAGTGATTATTATTGAAACGGTGGAGTAGGTGGTTACGGAGGGGCCTCCATCCCACTCCTTTCCCCCACGCAGCAGCACACTCTGTCCACACTTAACTACTGTCTGGACACATGACCTCTCTCTCTCCCTCTAGTCCACACACCCACACCAATGGCGCCCACAGCACACCTATGATGAGACTGCTGTGGCCACTCTCTCCCTCTAGGCGCTGCGGTGGGTGCAAAGGCCGCCTCCAGCACATGCAACACCCTGGCACCCTGTAAGCCACTCAATATAATGATTGTACTACCCACACTTAAATGATAGGTCTATATTATAGTGCACAGTCCAGCACTCTCACTCCTCGCTCTCTCGCTCTCTCTCTCTCTCTCCTCTCCCTCCCTCCTAACTACTGTCTAATTGTAGCGCACTCACACACACCCACAGCACACCTACGATGAGATTGTCGTGGCCACTCTCTCCCTCCAGGCGCTGCGGTGGGTGCAAAGGCCGCCTCCAGCACATCCAACACCCTGGCACCCTGTAAGCCACTCAATGTAATGATTATACACTACCCACACCTAAATGATAGGTCTATAATATTATTATAGTGCACAGTCCAGCACTCTCTCTCTCTCTCTCTCTAGTACTCTAGGTGCTGGTGTGAGGGGAAGCTGACCCGCACCGGGAGCGTGGCTCCGTTGGTGAGTGTGTGTGTGTGTGTGTGTGTGTGTGTGTGTGTACTAGTACACCCGGAAAACAGTAGCATTCATGCTGCTGGTGCACACACCCTAGCACCTATAGTTCCACACTTAACTACTATCACCTCCTCTCTCTCTCTCTCTCTCTCCCTACTATCTAGGTGTTGCTCTCTCGACCTGGTCACAGGCAGAAGAGCAAGCCACCACGAACAAGGCCCGTTATTCAGTGTACTGTATAATGACTGTACTCATCTAGCTCTAGTGTATCTACATGAGTGTATTAATCAATTGATGTTCTGACGATTGTTTCTTTAATAATGCCAATACAATCGGTCGCACACAGTTGATGGGGTTGTCGGCAGCACATCCATGACAGGATATTGCATGCCAGAATGCCGATCGGCACATGTGCGTCGTGCCACCCATACCTTAATGACCAAACATAACGACGAGCCGATTAGCGGTATGCTCTCACATACTCAATTTAATGCTTGTGACACTGCACTCACCATCATACTGTTAGAAAAAGAGAAAGAAAAAAAAAAAAAAAAGGTATAATTCTATAATGTTTTGTAATGACTGCACTGATTTATCATAGTTGTTGTGTAGAGACTCAAGAGAAGAGCAGTTACCGTGAGTTCTATACTACATTGTTTTGTACGTTGCATCATTATTGTACCTGCAGGACTTGAGGGAGAAACTAACCACCACGTCCACAAGCAAGACCAAGACACAAAATGATGTAATAATTATTCTATCACAAATGTAATATTATTATACACCGATAATTGTATTCCTCCACAGAAACAGATCGAAATTAAAATTATTATTAATAATTAACATTTCAATAATTATTGTTATTAATTTTATTGCATGCTGCATGCACTGTACTTTATGTGCATGTACTTGGCTGTTTCGACCTTGTTGGGTCTCGTCAGCATAGCGCATTCTAGGTAATAGAAAGCTATGGACAGCCACAACCTGTAAATTGGTAGGACATAGTAAAACGTTTTTGGATGAGAGGGTGTGTGGGGGCATGCAAGCTTACTATTGCCAGTGCTACAACACTAGGTTCTTATTCTTGCTGACACCACTCGCAACACCAACAGCACCTCTATTGCAGGGACCAGTCGATCTCTACACGTGAGTCCTACGTGTACGTCTACTCGGGGGAGGTAAAACTGGACAATCTGCATCCAAGTAGTCATCAACCACGTCCCTGTCTGACTCTATATTGTGGAGCGACAACTGTCCTCTTGCCCATACTGTACCGGCCTGGTTACTCTTGCTGGAGAGCAAGAGCCACAGGGTCCTCTTCACCATCCAATGATCGTGGCCGATGGCGTCCCTGTTCCTCAGTATGTATGGTATCCAGTAATTTTGGAGACCATAGTCCACGAACACTTCTTTACAAGCACTGCTTCCGGCTGGCATCGTTATCACCTTGGTGGTGGCTAGCTTCAGTGTCTTGGTCCTTCCCACAGTCTTGAATGTCACATCTACCTTCTGCTCGACCTCTCTGTTCACTTCTATCCAGTTGAAGCCCACAGGAAGAGTAGCAAGTTCACACATCTTCTTTGTGCCCTCTTCAAGACCACCTTGATTGGCGAATCGTCCATGATTCTCCCCATCAATGATTTTTGCATCGTACGATCCACCCTCTCTGAAGACATAATAGTCACCATGTGTTTCGTTGCTCTCTCCAGGTCTGATACAGTGGGCATAAGTGCAGAGATGAGTGCCCGCTGGAATCACTATCCTGCTTGCTCCTGGCTTTGGTGGTAGCAAGAAAAGCCCCAGCCCAGCATTCTCGATGGTGCTTTGAGCAACATAGAGATTGGCTTCATTCAGGTGTTCGCTGGAGGCCTTCACCAAGAAATCATAGCGAGCACCGTCGTCATCCTCAAAGTCTTCTCCCACTCGACCATATCCTTCTCCTGCACAAAGGGCCCTCTTGAGCGTCCAGGGCTTATACTTCTCCATCTGCAGGATGTTGTGGTACTCCTTCAACTGCCACACTCCCCTGCAGTTGGATCGGGCGTCATCTTCGGCCTCTCGATAGCACTGTGGGACTTGACTCTAGTTGTACGTTGCGGCATAGCTGTAGCCTTCACGGATACACCGCAATCCGTTCGCCACAGGTGCTGTGTCAGTGTCCAGCTCAGTGACAACTTCCACCAGAAGTCTCAATCCGGATTCATCCACGCCACGTACAACAATGGTGGTCTTTTTCGATAGTCCCACCGAGCGGCGTGCCGAGGCAAGGGCTTTGAGACCAGCAGGCAACAGAAGTGCAGTAGGGGGAGTGTCTTCATCAGTAAACTTGTATTCGTGAGAGAGTTCCACTGCATCATGGAATGCTTCACGAAACTCGACCAGGGTGTGACTTCTACCACCTACTTGGATGTTTTGAAATTGGATGGAATGATCGAGCTGCTGGACGTAATCATATAGTCCAGGTACAAAATCAGTGGTGATGTAGCCACCATCACCGTCCACGTAGGTGATGGCCTCCAAATGGTTGATGTCTGTCTTCACTTCAAAGGACGCCTTGAGGACGCGGGAGTTTGGTGGCAACTGTGAGCAGAGCTGCCTGAGACTGGTTCTCAGGCCAGGACATGCCACCCTCAACACGGGAGAGTGGAGACTGGTGTTGTCGGCAAAAGACAGGCACTGCTTCAGGTGTGACATCGTCAGGTTAGTGTAGCACCTGTCGCTCAAAGATATGAGATACTGGGTATGGAGACAGCACTCTCCCGATCCAGCTGCTGTCGCGTCGACGCAGGCCTGACAGGGACACCTGAGGCGGAGTGGGATAGACTGAAGCCAGATCACATGCAACTACAGTCATACTCAAAATTCCACACCAACGTACCTTGATGCAACATACTTTTGCCTTTCAACTTTCATATCCTCTGCACGTTCACACAGGGAGGTGACGTACTCTTCTACACTGACGGCTGGATTGGCTTCCTTCCCTTTCCTCACGCATCGACCAATGAAGTGGTCGGTGTGGAGCTCTTCGCTGACCTGTTGTTCCAGAGCAGTTTTGATCACTTCCACGACTCTTCCCTCACCCTCGTCTAGGCATTCTGGTGGGCCGTCGTGGATGTTCAATGGCGGCACAGTGGAACTTGCACCAGTAGCTCTGACGATGTCTTCTATGTTTTCTTCCGTGGGCTTCTTTGCCCGGGCAGCTTCCGTGACTGTGAACGTAGCCGTGGCTGGAGTCTGGGTGGTGAAACGATTCGCTCTGTGATGGTAGTTCCTCTTCTCACCGGGATTGGTTCTCCTGCGCTTCGGCGTCACTGATGGCTCTTCCTCGCCTGCTCCGCCTGCTCCGCCACGTCGTTTTCGTCCAGTGCGTCGGCTGCCGCTCGACTGAGAGGACTCTCCAGTACGCGTGCTAGGTGGTGTTGTAGTTGTAGTTGTTGGTGTTGTAGTAGCTCGTCTTGAGCCTGGTGCTGATGTTGACGCACCTGAGGGTGGGGATTAAATTACACTGTTTTATATATTCTACCAGCATTAACTGGAAGGAAAGAGTGTAGGTGTACACTCTTTCCTGCCAGTGATACTCGGCAAAGAAGGGGTTAAAATAGTGTCTGGGTACACAGAGGTCATTGCCCGTGTGATACTGGCAGGAAAGAGTGTAGGGGTAGACACTTTCCTTCCAGTATATGGTGGATCGTAAAAAACAGTGTAATACTATTTTATCCATCCCGCACCTGACGACGATGCCTGTAGCCGGGCTATCGTGGTGGCGATCTTCTCGAACAGCACGACAACCTGCTCGAGTTCAGGCATCAGCTTTCTCAGCGATGGATCGCCAAGATTCTTCAGGTCCAACAGGACCTTTTCAATGAGATCAATGATGACAGTAGTAGCAGTAGTAGTCGACATCTTGATCTTAGATTCGAATTTGCACAAATCACATGACCTAAACCACGTGACCTAATTCGAGCATGCGCACACGTACCTACGTGCGTATACAAGCTACCGATGATCCACAGGGATAGGAACCACTCGCTGGAAATTCAAGCAATACAACGGATCAAAAGTGGGGATCTAACCTTCGAGAAGGGTAAGCGGTTGTTAGAGAGTGTCTGGGGATCCCTATTTTTTACCTTCCGTTCCGTCTTTCTGCGTGCAGATGTCGTGAACCAAGGCACCTGGCTGCTAAGCGTACGTCCTTTTCAGCTCACAAAATCCCCATTGGTTAGTAGTTTTCTTGATTTTATGCACACCTCCTGCCACTAAACTGTCCCCAGGCCTTTCCCTCCCGAAGCATGGCCAGTTGAAATTTCTTGCATCTCATTAACTGCCCCATAGACAACAGTGCTTAGGGCCCTGTGCATCTCATTAGACGCTAAGCGGCTTAGCATGTAGGGGATTTGTACAGTAGTGGGTACGAGCCAATGGAGAGGGGGCGCGGGAGATTTGAATTGCGTAGATAAACGGTATTAGCACTATGTAATTACTTTATATAAAGAGAGTCTACAATTGTAACAGCATAATCAATACATGGATGTAACAGCATAATCATTAAATACATGGATGTAACAGCATAATCATTAAATACATGGATGTAACAGCATAATCATTAAATACATGGATGTAACAGCATGATCATTAATTTTTCTGTCCTTTGCAGGATCTCTCGACATCTTACGCCAAATATTTTGAGCATAGACTGGAGGACAAGCTCAAGGCCGAAGCCATCTCCTCTTCTGTCGTAATCATATTATACACTTCTTGTTGGACTCCTCCGTGTCGCATGCTGGTGGCGATTCCACGATGGGTGGAGCCAGCTCCACAGAAGTGGGTGACGAAACTCTTCCGGAGGATGTTGATTCCGGCATTGACGCCAGTAACTTTTTTCACAACTCTCATGACAAGGCCGGAAAACCTGTTTGGTTCATAGGGACCACCTCCATTCTTGACGAAAAACATAACGGAGTGACTACAGCCAGCACGAAGGGGACGCCACTTGTTAATGTAAGCCAACATAACAGGAATGAGATGTTTACGACACTCCTCGTTACTGGACAAGTCTGTCACCTGTTCCCCGTGTGCCTCTACCGTCTTGTAGTCTCCAAGTCTCAGAGAAACTTGTCCGTCACGACTGATAACGCAGGCATTCCTATTTCCTGTGATTCGTGTACTCTGTAGGGGGTGGTGGCGCTGATCAACAATTTCCATTGTTGCAAACTCGGCCCCCCTTCCCGGAGGCAGCATGGTGAAGAACAGGTATAGCACATAATGCATGCATGCCGTAGCTTTCACCTTCTCTTCTTTTGCTTCCTCAAACAGGCGTTTTAGGGTGCCTGCTCCTTTTACAACATCAATCCAATCGATCCACCTCCTTTGGAGTGCAAGTTGTGCCCGACCAGACTGGCGTCTTGATGTTTGCCGAGCTGACTGCTTGCGGGCAGTGGCCAGATATTCCTCCGCTTCAGTCGTGTCCATTTGGAGTACGTCGTGGCAGTAGCACACAATCCGTCTCAAGTTCCCTGCATACGACGCCATTGTGGCTGGCTTCTTGTTGGATGCACTCTGTACAGTGTAGGTGAACTATAAATAGTAGCATGAGACATCAAAGGAAAAAAACTCACAAGAGCATCAAAGAAGGTGGCCAGAGCTGAAGCATCTGCACACAGTGCAATACTGCCATCATGCGTGTGGTCAGGTGAAGCTACCCGACTGAAGTCTAAATGGTACAAGTGATTATTTACAACATTTTAAAGGCTTTAAGCTGTCATGCTTCAATCAGTCAATCAACTTACAGTTGCATAGTGACAAACACTGCCCAACTGTCGCACCCCTAATCGGAGCCTTCAATGACTTTCGCCGAGGACAGACAGCATCCGTCAGGTACTTTCGTAGTGATTCCATTTCAGCGGTGTTGTCTGTCGTGCAGCTCCGTTTCTTTAGCATCTGGGGAGTGGATTTGCTGTGGCCAAAGGAAGTGAGTATGTCCCTTGCTTGTTTAATTGTCACAACGGACACCTTCTTTGCATCAGCCGAGACCAACTCTTCACCTTTCAACACTCTTAGGAGATTGGCTGTCGCATACTGGTGCCCACCTATGGCTCGTTTGCACCGCCGGCGTAGAGTACACTCGGAGTAGTGGGAAGACAGGCCACTCCTCTCCAGTAACTCTCTTCGTACAATGTATGTGCCTTGTTCCTTACATGTGACAGCGTGCACCGACAGTCGGTCCAATAGGAATGTGCTCTGTACACTCCAGAACCCCCTCCTATGTACAAGGGGTTTCTTCGCCACTACTTCGTCATCATCGCCCATTTGTAGATCATCCCGTTTGTCTGCATCGTCACTGCTCGTTTGTAATTGTAGATCGTCTTCATCATCATCATCATCATCATTATCATCATCGTCATCATCCTCCTCCTGTTTGTCTGCATCATCACCGCTCGTTTGTAGATCATCTGCATCATCATCATCATCGTCACCATCCTCCTCCTGTTTGTCTGCGTCATCACCGCACCATGTTAGATCGTCATCACTCCACGAATCATCCGATTGCTCTTCATCATCACTGCACCATAGTGGATCGTTGTCACTCGGCGAATCATCCTCATCATCACCTTCTGTTTGTAGATCATCTTCATTTGAGACCGTTGGATAGTGACGTGTCTTATCCATTGTCCTTGCCATTGTTAAACAGTTTGATTTCTCGACTCGTGAACAGTTGTTTAGTATGCATGTGCACGAGTGTGCCTGGCTGCTTTTATAGAGGGTGGACCTGAGAGCAAATCGTTGCTCGGTTACTCCATTGGCCGAGGGCACTGTAACCGAGCAACGGCTATCGGGCGTGATGTAAACCGAGCATGCAAACCGACAGCCAGAACGCGTACGTGTATCGCATCATTGCTCGGTTACAGTGCCCGGTTTAATATTAAAGCTAATGCGTTGCTCGGTTACTCCATTGGCTGAGGGTACTGTAACCGAGCAACGATTAGCTACCTGCTATCGGCATGAAGTAAACCGAGCACGCAAACAGAAACCGAGCACGCAAACCGACATCCTGGAAGTACATGTGTATGTTTTTATCTTTATATGTGTGAATGTGTGTATGTGTGCACATGTGTGTGCGCCTTTATGTGTGAATGTGTGTGTACATGTGTGTTTGTACCTTAATGTGTGTGAATGTATGTATATGTGTACATGTATGTGTTTGTACCCTTATGTGTATGTGTATGTATGTACATGTGTGTTTTTACTTTTATGTGTGTAAATGTGTGTATGTGTGTGTTTGTATCTTTATGTGTGTATGTGTGTACATGTGTGCATTTGCACCTTTATTTGTGTAAATGTGTATGTGAGTACATACATGTGTTTGTACCTTTATGTGTGTATGTGTACGTGTGTGTTTGTACGTTTGTGTGTGAATGTGCGTGCATGTATACATGTGTGTGAAAGTGTGTGTGTATGTGTATGTACTTTTATGTGTGTGAATGTGTGTGTGTGTACATGTATGTGTTTGTACCTTGAATGTGTGTATGTGTGTACATGTGTGTGTTTGTACCTTTATATGTGTGAATGTGTGCATGTGTGTACATGTGTGTTTGTACCTTTATACGTGTTAATGTGTGTGTATATGTATGTTTGTACCATTATGGGTGTGAATATGTGTATGTGTGTACATGTGTGTTTGTACCTTTATACGTGTTAATGTGTGTGTATATGTATGTTTGTACCATTATGTGTGTGAAAATGTGTATGTGTGTACATGTGTGTGTACATGTATATCTTTATACCTTTATGAGTGTGTGAATGTGTGTTTGTACATGCATCTACCTTTATATATGTGATTATGTGTATGGGTATGCATGCGTCTTTATACTTATATATACAAGTGTGTGTTTTGTGCAACTGTATTCAAGCACATGTATGTATGTGTATACGGGTCTGTACATGTGTGTACACGTTTGTGTATGCACATGTGTGTACATGTATGTTTGTACCTCTATGCATGTGTATGTGTATATATATGTGGTGTATAATTGGTGTGTACATGTGTGTACCTTTATGTATGTGAATGTTTGTACATGTGTATGTTTGTACCTCTATGTGTGTGAATGTATGTATGTGTGTACATATGTTTGTACCTTAATGTGCGTGAATGTGTGTATGTGTACATGTGTTTTTACATTTATGTGTGTTAATGTATGTGTGTAAATGTATGTGTACCTCTATGTGTGAACGTACGTATACGTGTTATGTGTGTGTTTGTACCTTTGTGAATGTGTATGTGTGTACATGTGTGTGTACTTTTATGTGTGTGAATGTGTGTATGTGTGTACATGTGTACCTTTATGTGCGTAAATGTGTGTACATGTGTATATGCGTTTGTACTTTTGTGTGTGAATGTGTGTATGTGTGTACATGTGTGTGTTTGTACCTTTATGTGTGTGAATATGTGTATGTGTGTACATGTGTGTGTACCTTTATGTTTGTGAATGTGTGTGTGTGTACATGTGTGTTTGTACCCTTATGTGTGTGAATGGGTGTACGTGTGTATATGTGTATGTTTGTACCATTTTGTGTGAATGTGTGTGTGTACATGTGTGTTTGTACTTTTATGTGAGTGAATGTGTGTACGTGTGTGTGTTTGCACCTTTATGTCTGTGAATGTGTGTATGTGTGTACATGTGTGTTTGTCCCTCTGTGTGAGAATGTATGTGTGTACATATGTGTGTTTGAACTTTTGTGTGTGAATGTGTGTATGTGTGTACATGTGTGTGTTTGTACCTTTATGTGTGTGAATATGTGTATGTGTGTACATGTGTGTGTACCTTTATGTTTGTGAATGTGTGTGTGTGTACATGTGTGTTTGTACCCTTATGTGTGTGAATGGGTGTACGTGTGTATATGTGTATGTTTGTACCATTTTGTGTGAATGTGTGTGTGTACATGTGTGTTTGTACTTTTATGTGAGTGAATGTGTGTAAGTGTGTACGTGTGTGTGTTTGCACCTTTATGTCTGTAAATGTGTGTATGTGTGTACATGTGTGTTTGTCCCTCTGTGTGAGAATGTATGTGTGTACATATGTGTGTTTGAACTTTTATGTGTGTGAATGTGTGTACATGTATGTTTGCACCTTCATGTGTATGAATATGAGTATATGTGTGTTTGTACCTTTATTAGTGTGTGAATGTATGTGTACATGTGTGTATTTGTGTGTGTGAATATGTGTATGTGTATGTATGTTTCTTTATACTTATACATGAGTGTGTGTTTGTCCCTGTGTGTAACTGTATGCAAGCACATGTGTGTGCGTGTGTACGTGTCTGTATGTGTGTGTACACGTTTGTGTAAGCATACGTGTGTACATGTGTATTTCTAGTTTATGCATGTGAATGTGTGTGTACATGCATGTGTTTGTACCCTTATGTGTGTGAAAGTGTGTACATGTGTATATCTATATATGTATGTGGTGTATAATTCTTGTGTGTACATGTGTGCGTACCTTAATGTGTGTGAATGTGTGTATGTGTACATGTGTGTTTTTACATTTATGGGTGTGAATGTGTGTATGTGTGTACATATGTGTGTACCTTTATGTGTGAATGTGTGTGTATGTGTACATGTGTGTGTCTGTACCTTTATGTCTGTGAATGTGTGTATGTATACATGTGTGTGTACCTTTATGTGTGTGAATGTGTGTATGTGTGTACATGTGTACCTTTATGTGTGTGAATGTGTGTATGTGTGTTCATGTGTGTTGTACCTTTATGTGTGTGAACGTGTGCATGTGTGTTTGTTCCTTTATGTGTAAATGTGTGTATGTATGCACATGTGTGTTTTTACCTTTATTTGTGTAAATGTGTGTGTGTTTGTATCTTTGTGTGTGAATGAATGTATGTACATGTGTGTGTTTGCACATTTATGTGTGTTAATGTGTACATGTGTTTTTGTACCTTTGTGTGAGTGAATGTGTGTATGTGTGTACATGTGTTTGTCCCTTAATGTGTGAGAATGTGTATGTGTGTACATGTATGTGTTTGTACCTTTACTTGTGTGAATGTGCGTGCATGCATGTGGTTGTCCCTTTATGTGTGTGAATGTGTGTACATGGTATGCTTATACATTTATGTGTGTGAATGTGTATCTGTGTACATGTATGTGTACCTTTATGTGTTTGAATGTGTGTATGTATGTACATCTTTATTTGTGTAAATGTGTGTGTCGGTGTGTGAATGTATGTGTGTACGTGTGTGCTTGCATCTTTATGTGTATGAATGTGTATCATGTGTGTGTTTGTACCTTTTTGTGAGTG
Source organism: Stappiaceae bacterium (assembly GCA_964291365.2). Classification (GTDB taxonomy): domain Bacteria; phylum Pseudomonadota; class Alphaproteobacteria; order Rhizobiales; family Stappiaceae; genus JBDWFY01. Next base: position 127,865 of record OZ219996.1, on the reverse strand, counting down.
AATGTGTGTAAGTGTGTACATGTGAGTGTTTATACCTTTGTGTGTGAATGTGTGTAAATGCATAAATTATGTTTGTACCTTTGTGTGAATGTCTGTATGTATGTATATGTGTGTTTTTACCATTATTTGTGTAAATGTGTCTTTATATCTATGTATGTGAATGTATGTGTGTACATGTGTGTGTTTGCATCTTTTTATGTGTGTGAATGTGTATGTGTGTACATGTGTGTTTGTACCTTTATGCGAGTGAATGTGTGTATGTGTGTATATGTGAGTGATTGTATCTTTATGTGTGTGAATGTAGGTGTGTACATGTATGTGTTTATACCTTTATGTGTGTGAATGTGTGTACATGTGTATGTGTGTATGTGTGTACATATATGTGTTTGTAACTTTAAGTGTGTGAATGTGTGTATATATGTACATTTTACCTGTATTTATGTAAATGTGTGTATCTTTGTGTGTGTGTACATGTGTGTGTTTGCACATTTATGTGTGAATGTGTGTGTTTGTACATGCGTGTTTGTGACTATGTGAGTGAATGTGTGTACATACATGTGTATTTACCTTTGTGTGTGAATGTGTGTACATGTTTACATTTGTATCTTTGTGTGAATTTGTGTGTACATGTATGTGTTTGTACCTTTGTGTGTGAATGTGTATGTGTTTTCACCTTTATTTGTGCAAATGTATGTTTGTATCTGTGTGTGAATGTATGTGTGTACATGTGTATGTACCTTTATGTGAGTTCATGTGTGTACATGTGTGTGTTTGTACCCTTATGTTTGTGAATGTGTGTATGTGTGTACATGTATGTTTGTCCCTTTGTATGTGTGTACATGTGTGTGTTTATACCTTTATGTGTGTGAATGTGTGTATGTGTGTACCTATGTGTTTGTACCCTTATGTGTGTATGTGTGTACATGTGTGCGTTTGTACCTTTATGTGTGTGAACGTGTGTATGTGTGTACATGTGCGTGTTTGTACCTTATGTGAGTGAATGTGTGTATGTGTGTACATGTGACCTTTCTGTGTGTGAATGTAGGTGTGTACATGTATTTTTTTGTACCTTTATGTGTGTGAATGTGCGTACATGTGTATGTGTGTATGTGTGTACACATATATTTGTACCTGTGTGAATGTGTGTATGTGTGTACCTGTGTGTTTGTACCTTTATGTGTGTATGTGTGTACATGTGTGCGTTTGTACCTTTATGTGTGTGAATGTGTGTGTGTACATGTGTGTTTCTACCTTTAAGTGAGTGAACGTGTGTGTTTGTGTACATGTGAGTTTTTGTACTTTTATGTGTAGGTGTGTACGTGTATTTTTTATACCTTTATGTGTGTGAATGTGTGCACATGTGTATGTGTGTATGTGTGTACATGTATGTGTTTGTACCTTTATTTGTGTGGATGTGTGTTTGTATGTACATGTATGCTTATACCTTTATTTGTGTAAATGTGTGTGTACTTGTATCTTTGTGTGTGAATGTATGTGTTTGCACATTTATGTGTGAATGTGTATGTTTGCACGTGTGTTTGTACTTTCATGTGAGTGAATGTGTGTACATGTATGTTTTTATCTATGTGCGTGAATGTGTGTATATGTGTGTGTTTGTACCTTTATGTGTATAAATATGTGTATGTGTATGCATGTGTCTTTATACTTACATATACATGTGTGTGTGTTTGTCCCTGTGTGTAACTTAATTCAAACACGTGTGTATGTGTGTACGGGTCTGTACGTGTGTGTTCACATTTGATTATGCATGTGTGTACATGTGGTTTGTACCTTTATGCATGTGAATGTGTGTGTGTACATGCATTTGTACCTTTATGTGTGTGAACGTGTGTACATGTGAATGTTTGTACGTTTATGTGTGTGAATGTGTGTATGTGTGTACATGTATGTGTTTGTACCTTTATGTGTGTGAATGTGTGCATGTATGTACAGGTGTGTTTTACCTTTATTTGTGTAAATGTGTGTGTGTGTTTGTATTTTTGTGTGAATGTATGTGTGTACATGTGTTGTGTTCGCACCTTTATGTGTGTGAATGTGTATGTGGGTACATGTGTGTGTTTGTACCTTTATGTCTGTGAATGTGTGTATGTGTGTACATGTGTGTGTTTGTACCTTTGAATGTGTGTATGTGTACATGTCCCTTTGTGTGTAAATGTGTGTATGTGTGTACATGTGTTTGTACTTTTATGTGTGATAATGTATGTGTGTACATGCATGTTTATAACTTTATGTGTGTGAATGTGTGTACATTTGTGTGTACCTTTATGAGTGAATGTGTGTATATGTGTACATGTGTTTGTACCTTTATGACTATGAATGTGTGTATGTGTGTACATGTGTGTGTACCTTTATGTGTGTGAATGTGTGTATGAGTGTACATGTGTATATATGTTTGGTGAATGTGTGTATGTGTGTTTGTACTTTTATGTGTGTAAATGTGTGTGTTTGTACCTTTATGTGTGTGAATATGTGTATGTGTGTACATGTGTTTGTAACTATATGTGCAGAATGTGTGTACATGTGTTTTTATCTTCAAATGTGTATATGTGTGTACATGTGTGTGTGCTTTTATTTGTGTGAATGTGTGAATACATGTGTTTGTACCTTAATGTGTGTGAATGTATGTATATGTGTACATGTATGTGTTTGTACCCTTATGTGTGTGTATGTATGTACATGTATGTTTTTGCTTTTATGTGTGTAAATTTGTGTATGTGTGTGTGTTTGTATCTTTATGTGTGTAAATGTATGTGTGTACATGTGTATATTAACACCTTTATGTATGTAAATGTGTATGTGAGTACTTATGTGTGTTTGTACATTTATGTGTGTGAATGTGGATGTGTACGTGTGCTTGTACCTTTGTGTGTGAGTGTGTGTGCATGTATATTTGTACCTTCATGTGTGTGAAAGTGTATGTGTGTATATGTGTATGTACCTTTATGTGTGTGAATGTGTGTATGAGTGTACACATGTATATATACGTTTGTGAATGTGTGTATGTGTGTGTGAATGTGTGTGTGTACATGTGTGTTTGTACCTTTATGTGTGTGAATATGTGTATGTGTGTACATGTGTTTGTAACTATGTGTGTGAATGTGTATGTGTGTATATGTTTTTATCTTTATATGTGTGAATGTGTGTATGTGTGCACATGTGTGTGCCTTTATTTGTGTGAATGTGTGTACATGTGTGTTTGTACCTTAATGTGTGTGAATGTATTTATGTGTACATGTATGTGTTTGTACCCTTATGTGTATGTGCATGTATGTACATGTGTGTTTTTACTTTTGTGTGTGTAAATGTGTGTATGTGTGTGTGTTTGTATCTTTATGTGTGTGAATGTATGCGTGTACATGTGTGCATTTGCACCTTTATTTGTGTAAATGTGTATTTGAATGCATACATGTGTTTGTACCTTTATGTGTGTATGTGTACGTGCGTGTTTGTACGTTTGTGTGTGAATGTGCGTGCATGTATATTTGTACCTTCATGTGTGTGAAAGTGTATGTGTGTATGTACTTTTATGTGTGTGAATGTGTGTGTGTACATGTATGTGTTTGTACCTTGAATGTGTGTATGTGTGTACATGTGTGTGTTCGTACCTTTATATGTGTGAATGTGTGCATGTGTGTACATGTACCTTTATACATGTTAATGTGTGTGTACATGTGTGTTTGTACCATTATGTGTGTGAATGTGTGTATGTATGTACATGTGTGTGTACATGTGTGTGTGTGAATGTGTGTATGTATGTACATGTGTGTGTACATGTGTATCTATACCTTTATGAGTGTGTGAATGTGTGTATGTATGTACATGTGTGTGTACATGTGTATCTATACCTTTATGAGTGTGTGAATGTGTTTGTACATCCATTATATGTGTGATTATGTGTATGGGTATGCATGTGTCTTTATACTTATATATACAATTGTGTGTGTTTTGTGCAATTGTATTCAAGCACATGTGTGTATGTGTGTATACGGGTCTGTACATGTGTGTACACGTTTGTGTATGCACATGTGTGTATATGTGTGTTTGTACCTTTATTCATGTGAATGTGTATGTGTACATGCAAGTGTTTGTACTGTTACGTGTGTGAACGTGTGAACATGTGTTTAAAATAATCTATATATATGTAGTGTATAATTGGTGTGTGTACATGTGTGTACCTTTATGCATGTGAATGTGTGTACATGTGTATGTTTGTACCTCTATGTGTGAATGTGTGTATGTGTGTACATATGTTTGTACCTTAATGTGTGTGAATGTGTGTATGTGTACATGTGTGTGTTTTTACGTTTATGTGTGTTAATGCATGTATGTGTACCTTTGTGTGAACGTATGTATACGTGTCATGTTTGTGTTAGTGCCTTTATGTTTGTGAATGTGCATGTGTGTACATGCGTGTGTACTTTTATGTGTGTGAATGTGTGTATGTGTGTACATGTGTACCTTTATGTGCGTAAATGTGTGTACATGTGTATATGCGTTTGTACTTTTGTGTGTGAATGTGTGTGTGTGTACATATGTGTGTTTGTACCTTTATGTGTGTGAATGTGTACATGTGTGTGTTCGTACCTTTATGTTTGTGAATGTGTGTATGTGTGTACATAAGTGTGTTTGTACCTTTATGTGTGTGAATGGGTGTACGTGTGTACGTGTGTGTGTTTGTACTGTTTTGTGTGAATGTGTGTGTGTACATGTGTGTTTGTACCTTTATGTGAGTGAATGTGTGTATGTGTGTACATGTGTGTGTCTGCATCTTTATGTCTGTGAATGTGTGTATGTGTGTACATGCGTTTGTCCCTCTGTGTGAGAATGTGTATGTGTGTACATATGTGTGTTTGAACTTTTGTGTGTGTGAATGTGTGTACATGTATGTGTTTGCACTTTCATGTGTGTGAATGTGTGTATATGTACCTTCATTAGTGTGTGAATGCATGTGTACATGTGTGTATTTGTGTGTGTGAATATGTGTATGTGTATGTATGTGTCTTTATACTTATATATACATGAGCGTGTGTTTGTCCCTGTGTGTAACTGTATGCAAGCACATGTGTGTATGTATGTGTACAGGTTTGTATGTGTGTGTACACGTTTGTGTAAGCATACATATGTATATGTGTGTTTGTATTTTATGCATGTGAATGTGTGCATGTGTTTGTACCCTTATGTGTGTGAACGTGTGTATTTAAACTAATCTATATATGTACGTGGTGCATAATTCTAGTGTGTACATGTGTGTGTACCTTAATGTATGAATATGTATGTGTACATGTGTGTTTTTACATTTATGTGTGTGAATGTGTGTATGTGTGTACATGTGTGTGAACCTTAATGTGTGTGTATGTGTACATGTTTTGTCTGTACCTTTATATCTGTGAATGTGTGTATGTATACATGTGTGTGCTTGTTCCTTTATGTTTGTGAATGTGTATGTATGCACATGTGTGTTTTTACCTTTATTTGTGTAAATGTGTGTGTGTGTTTGTACCTCTGTGTGTGAATGTGTGTACATGTGTGTTTGCACATTTATTGTGTTAATGTGTATATGTGTACATGTGTGTTTGTACCTTTGTGTTAGTGAATGAGTGTATGTGTGTACATGTGTGTTTGTCCCTTTATGTGTGAGAATGTGTGTATGTATACATGTATGTGTTTGTATCTTTATATGTGTGAATATGTGTACATGCATGTGATTTCCCTTTATGTGTGTGAATGTGTATACATGTGTATGTTTGTACCTTTATGTGTGTGAATGTGTGTATGTACATCTTTATTTGTGTAAATGTGTGTATGTATCTGTGTGTGAATGTATGTGTGTACATGTGTGTGCTTGCATCTTTATGTGTGTGAATGTGTATGTGTGTACATGTGTGTATTTGTACCTTTTTGTGAGTGAATGTGTATGTGTGTACATGTGGGTGTATACCGTGAATGTATGTGTGTAAATGTATGTGTTTGTACCTTTGTGTGTGAATGTCTGTATGTATGTATATGTGTGTTTTTGTGTAAATGTGTGTTTGTATCTATGTGTGTAAATGTATGTGTGTACATGTGTGTGTTTGCATCTTTTTATGTGTGTGAATGTGTATGTGTGTACATGTGTGTGTTTGTACCTTTATGTGAGTGAATGTGTGTATGTGTGTATATGTGAGTATTATATCTTTGTGTGTGAATGTAGGTGTGTACATGTATGTGTTTATACCTTTATATGTGTGAATGTGTGTGTGTACATATATGTGTTTGTAACTTTAAGTGTGTATATATGTACATGTATGGTTTTACCTGTATTTATGTAAATGTGTGTATCTTTGTGTGAATATATGTGTGTACATGTGCGTGTTTGCACATTTGTGTGAATTTGTATGTTTTAACATGCGTGTTTGTGCCTTTATGTGAGTGAATGTGTATACATATATGTGTATTTACCATTGTGTGTGAATGTGTGTACATGTGTACATTTGTATCTTTGTGTGTGAATGTGTGTGTGCGTACATGTATGTGTTTGTACCTATGTGTGAATGTGTGTACGTATGTACATGTGTGTTTTCACCTTTATTTGTGTAAATGTATGTTTGTATCTGTGTGTGAATGTATGTGTGCACATGTGTGTCTGTACCTTTACGTGAGTGCATGTGTGTACATGTGTGTGTTTGTACCCTTATGTGTGTACGTGTGTACATGTACGTTTGTCCCTTTATGTGTATATGTGTGTACATGTGTGTTTATACCTTTATGTGTGTGAAAGTGTGTATGTGTGTACCTGTGTGCTTGTACCCTTATGTGTGTATGTGTGTACATGTGTGTGTTTGTACCTTTATGTGTGTGAATGTGTGTATGTGTGTACATATGTGTTTGTACCTTTATGTGAGTGAATGTGTGTACATGTGACCTTTATATGTGTGAATGTAGGTGTGTACATGTATTTTTTATACCTTTATGTGTGTGAATGTGTGTACATGTGTGTGTATGTGTGTACACGTGTGTTTGTACTTGTGTGAATGTGTGTATGTGTGTACCTGTGTGTTTGTACCTTTATGTGTGTATGTGTGCACATGTGTGCGTTTGTACCTTTATGTGTGTGAATGTGTGTAAGTGTACATGTGTGTTTGTACCTTTAAGTGAGTGAATGTGTGTATTTGTGTACATGTGAGTGTTTGTACCTTTATGTGTAGGTGTGTACATCTATATTTATACTTTTATGTGTGAATGTGTGTACATGTGTATGTACATGTATGTGTTTGTACATTTATGAGTGTGGATGTGTGTATGTATGTACATGTATGCTTATACCTTTATTTGTGTAAATGTGTGTGTACTTGTATCTTTGTGTGTGAATGTGTACGTGTATGTGTTTGCACATTTATGTGTGAATGTGTATGTTTGTACATGTGTGTTTGTACTTTTATGTGAGTACATGTATATGTTTTTATCTTAATGTACGTGAATGTGTGTATATGTGTATATTTGTACCTTTATGTGTGTGAAAGTGTGTATGTGTATACATGTATGTGTTTGTACCTTTGTGTGTGAATGCGTATATATATGTACATGTGTGTTTTTACCTTTATTTGTGTAAATATGTGTGTGTATCAATGTGTGTGAATGTATGTGTGTACATGTGTGTGTTTGCACCTTTATGTCAGTAAATGTGTGCATGTGTGTACATGTGTGTGTTTGTACCCTTATGTCTGTCTTTGTGTGTATGTGTGTACATGTGTGTTTGTCCCTTCATGTGTGTGAATGTGTGTATGTGTGTACATGTGTGTGTTTGTACCTTTATGTGAATAAAAGTGCACATGTATGCTTGTACATTTTGTGTGTCAATGTATGTGTGTACATTTAGTACCTCTATGTGTGTGAATGTGTGTACAGGTGTGTATTTATACCTTTATCTGTGTGAATGAATGTGTGAATGCATTTGCGTATTTATATCTTAATGTGTGTGAATGTGTGTATGTGTACATGTGTGTTTTTGCCTTCATGTGTGTGAATGAGTGTGCACATGTACGTTTGTCTGTGTGTGAATGTGTGTATGTGTGTACCTGTGTGTTTGTACTTTTATGTGTGTATGTGTGTACATGTGTGCGTTTGTACCTTCTGTGTGTGAATGTAGGTGTGTACATGTATGTTTTTATACCTTTATGTGTGTGATTGTGTGTACATGTGTATGTGTATGTGTGTACATGAGTGTGTTTGTACCTTTATGTGTGAATAAAAGTGTACATGTATATTTGTACATTTATGTGTGTGAATGTATTTGTGTACATTATGTGTGTGAATGTGTGAACAGGTGTGTGTTTGTAGCTGTGTCTGTGTGAATAAAAGTGTACATGTATGTTTGTTCCTTTATATGTGTGAATGTATGTGTACATTTAGTACCTTTATGTGTGTGAATGTGTGTACAGGTGTGTGTTTGTACCTTTATCTGTATGAATGAATGTGTACATGTATGTATATTTATGTGTGTTAATGTCCGTTTGTGTGTATATGTACGTGTTTGTACCTTAATGTGTAAATGTGTGCATGTGTACATGTGTGTTTTTACCTTCATGTGTGTGAATGTGTGTATGTGTGTACATGTGTGTTTGTACATTTATGTGTGCAAATGTGTGTATGTGAGCACATGTGTGTGTATGTACCTTTATGTGTGTGATTAAGTGTATGTTTGTACATGTGTACCTTTATGCGTGTGAAAGGGTGTATGTGTGTATATGTGTGTACCTCTATTTGTGTGAATGTATGTGTACATGTGTACCTTTATACGTGTGAGTGTGTGTATGTGTACATGTGCATATTTGTACCTTTATGTCTGTGAATGTACATATGTACCTTCATGTATGTGAATGCATGTATGTGTGTATATGTGTATATTTGTACCCTGTGTGTCTCTGTGTGTACATGAGAGTTTGTACTTATCTATACATCTGGGTATTTTTTCCTGTATGTACAAGTATGCTTATATTTATATATACATGTATGTGGTGTATATTTGTACATAGTGTACATGTGTGTGTTTGTACCTTTATGTGTGTGTATGTGTTTGTGCAAATCTGAATGTGTGTGCACACGCTTGTATAAGTGCTTATACTTATGTATAATTGTGACCAGATCTGAGAAAATCCGCCATATTTCCTATTCTATGAAATTTTAGTTAGCTGTATTTTTGAAAAGTTAACTTACCTAAAAGTCTGAGACGGAGCGCTCACTTCACTTTGGAGCTAGAGCGCTTTGTTCCTGATCTCGCTACAAGCATAAAAACGAGAAATTACGGTCTGAAGACGTTGCTCTTTATGCGTATAGGGTTTCCGTATACTACGCGTTAATCGTAAATCAATTAGATGGACCTGGGCGGATTGTTCAAAACGAACGCTACGGTCAAGTTAGTCTCGAACTTAGTTGTCCATAACGAGAGCCGCTTCTTTTTCGATGCCTAAGAAGCTTAAAGGGTGAGTGAACGTACAGTACTTCGACGAATCTAGCTGTATCCAGAGAGCTGGCGATCGGGAATTCTAAATAACTCCCTTAGCAACGGGCTCGGTGTACGGCAGCCGTACACTACGTGGGTAGAAATGAAGGCCTTGGTAACTTACGTTTACCCTCCGTAGGTGACGGCAAAGGATAATAGATTTTTGGCATAAATATGACAAAAACTGGACTTTGACATTGTTTTACCTGTGGTACTAAGAACGCGTATTGTGCCATATGCGCACAATACGCCGGGTATTCTCACATCCGGTGTCACAGCGAATTTGTTCCGCCGGAATTTATTCGCTAGCGGATCTGTTCCGGATTTCCAGAAAATCAGCAAATTTGTTCCGGATGGGCAACAGTCGATGTTTCTTTGACACAGGTGCAACCAGAGTCAAAGTACATGTTCCATTTTAATAATTATTGGAGCTTCTCTGGTGGCCTCTGGAGTGGCATAACCACTTCATACGTCTCTGCACTGGCGCAGAGTGACATGCGCACATCATGGATTAGGTGTGGATGTGCCTTTATGCATGTCCAAGCGATTGTCCACAGAAGGCTACAACGAATCATTGATATTATAGTACACAAAAATTTGAAGACGAAGTATTTGTTCGCTTCCTTTCTTCAAGCTACTCTGCAATCTCTATAAGCCTTGACCTTCATGTGTCCTGAATGGGCATGGTTCACTTTTCTTTACTTTTACATTTGTTAAACTTTATCTTAGGTCAGCCCATCCTCATACCCATGCATAGTAATGATTTTTAAAACGAGTGATATCAAACTGAGAAGTGCAATAGCACATTTTACTAGGCGGAACATTTGCGCCGGCCGGAATATTTACGCGGTCGCGTAGATTATCCGGGCGGAATATGTACGCTAGCGTATTCTTTCCGGTGGAATGTATCCGCCAGCGATATTTATTCCGCCGGAACTTTGGCACGGCGGAACAAATCCGCTATGACACCGGTAACAATTGACGATTCGTTTGCAGGATATTGTCTGTCGTTGATAGTACTGATTTACAGTGATAGTGTATATTTTCAAAAATTTCGAGTATTTCACTACATGGCCGCAAGAATTTTCACTTGTAAAATTTCAGTTACGGAATGGCGTCGCCAAAAACTTTACCACATGTTTCTGAGCAGAAATAATCTGGAGTTGTATTTATCTTTGTGCCCATGCTGTGAAATCCGTCAAACCTTTCGTACACAAAAATATTCACTATCACTGTTAACCAGTAATATTAGCAATGCTCAGGACAGGGACAAGCGCCTTAGATCTACACTTTTGCGCATGTTAGAAAAACTCCATATGAATATTTACCTCCTACGACATTAATCCGGCGTGACCGTTTAACCACTGGCACTAGGCTCGAGGCACGAGAAAAGTCGTGAACGTGTGTTAATGCGGGGTGTATCACACTTTCTTGGTTGGCAATAATATACAGACAACTATGGGGATAAACGCAATATCGATGTTTTTCGAGCGCTAGGAAGCGGCTATCAACAGGAAAGTCCACTTGCAGAGACTTTCCCTAACGGGTTCCTCGTGGCTACCATGACAGAACTATAGCGAGGAGTAGGTGTGACTCGAACATTCGACGCTGGCGCTAACGAGGAAAACGTTCACGAAGGAATTAATTACCACGCCCACATTCACGTTAGAAAGCGTGACCGATCTTGTACATGCACTAATATAGCATAAAAGCCAAAATACTGAGGACAATTACCCCGGCTAGATTCATGGTATGGCATTCATAAGAATTGTACATCCTAATCTATAATAATGCCCTTTGGCTTTTGTAAAGCCGATTTAGTTTAAGCGCTATTAGCCTAAATTGTGAATATTTTTTCCTGCCATCCATCCAAATACAAAAGCTTACCTGACGGCCGACTTGTTGAAAATACCAAAGGACAGATTACTTCAGGTAGTCACGGTATCAGGGCTTCTTTGTCCTCCGTTCTATACAGAGATGTGTGTGGCACGGGTCAAATGACCAGGCAGGTGGCTGACCGAGCAGACTGCTGAATCAAGTCCTGACACTTTCAAAAGTCATCAAACCCATTTTGCGACATTGAGAGTATTGCTATATTGGAGGCATGGCTTCAAGTGACTTCTGAAAGTTTCAGGACTTGATACTTTTGTGGAGTGCTTTCGAGGCAATATCGACCTTTGACCTCTACGTGATGTAACCATACGACCGTGGAGAAGCCGTAAAAATGCCAGCACTGTGCCAGGATGTTCTACAAAAACGTGAAAAAAATCGCTACATTCTCATTGGGCAGTTGGGCTAGTAAGGAGTCGCCCTCTCGATCGTAATACAGCAGCAGAATGCAGTGTATCAACAATTTCATTTCATTGTGTGCGCTAAGTAACGTACACATTGAAAAGGAAACTTCTTAGTAAAGTGTACATCAATAGCGCACTCTAGAAAGGGCAATTCCCTACTAGTAGGGTCTGCGCTGCAGCACAGACAGCGCACTATCCTCTATTTAATGTGCGTATGCTGCAATGAAATCCGTTGAATCATAGATAATAGAGAGAGGGATTGAAAACGCGCATATATCTCTATAGTGACGTCACGGAACATGCTCGTCACGGCACGCCCCCCATTGCAAGTCAGTATCGTACAGTATAGTACAAGCTCCTATGGCCTTGTAGAGCCTAGTATTCAACAGTAACCGACTAAAAACAAGTGTAGTTCTATCGAACAAGGGATCAAGCAATGAAAAGAGTGATTTGAATGGTCTTGGTAGTCGCGCCTGCTCTTGTACACGCTTGAAATTCTTTTGTGTACTTTTCCTTCACAAACGGTGATCGACCCAGAAGAAAAGTCGATGGGACCTTGTTCACAGTCGAATACAGAGTGCAACTGAAGCATTCGCGAGCTCTGTTGATGTGGTATGTTCCCCAGCGAGCGTTTTAAACGCTGGAGTCTACCCAGGCTCACAACAGATCTGGGCTTAGTGTGTTCATTTGAACAGAAAGGCCTTACCTGAAGGCGATGTTTGTATTCTCTATGTGACGATAGTTCATGCCAGGCCTTGAAAGAATCTATTCACTATGTACAGGTCTCGTAAAAAGTACACAAGGCCAATCTGTGAGTGGTAGCTACAAAACCGTTCTGAAAACTGCCTAATTTTTTTGGCTTTTGGCTTTAGATCTCTGGTAGGTTGGTTAGAAAGGTGATACCCATACATGGTGCCCTTGCCAAGGCGCGAAAAGGCTGTCTTGATGTGGTTTTATGCCACTCGTGAACTTAGATGAAGTCACGTGACCGCGACGAGCATATATCTACAGGGTATGCGCGCGTTTCCAATCCCTCCTTCCTCTCTATTATCTATGGTTGAATTTCCCTTTCTAGTTTGCGCTGTTGATGTATACTTTACTACGAAGTAAGAAGTTTCCTCATCGATGAAATAATAAGGAAATTGGTCGGTACACTGCTTTCTGCTGTTTTATTAATTGCCATAGCGTAGCACACAATCGAGAGAGAGACTCTTTACTAGTAGACTCTAAGTATACACTGTAGCATACCAGTAGCGCAGTTAAACTTAAAGTCGGTTCACACACCGCGTCGATGCTTGTCGCAACGAAAAGCTAGAAGAGACTGATTCAACCGTTGATTGAGCTTCATTCGAATCCTCGTAAATGCGTGCGTGTAAGCCTAGAACGTGAGAGATACTTCATTCACTTCGTTCGCCACGTAAAGCCACTGAAAACGTAGCGTAAGTTTACGTCACAAATTGTGCTGGCCTTGCCCTTGCGTCAGCCTCGTCCTCAGGCCGTTCAGAGCTTTTCAATGGTGCACGCTGAAAAGCGGGAATGCCTGATACTGTCGATTACTGTTCACTTGGAACATCAGTGAATGCTTGCCTGTGAGCGTAGCCTTGCCTTCGTGTGAGTGTAAAACTAACGTATGGGTTGGAATGCCACGCAATCATTGGGCAAGCAGTTGGCTTACGCATCGTTTTCCGTGGTTTTACGTGGCGAATGAAGTATCTCGTTTGTTCAACGCTCATACGAACGCATTCACGGGCGTTCGAGGTAAAGCGCAATCGACAGTACAAGTGTAGCGCGATTTATTGTACAAGTCACGTGCATGGCGTAACGCGTAGTGAGACCTTCCAGTGCGTCGAAAGTCACCAAGATTTTGAGGGCTCTTGTCGCTAACGATCGAGAGGTATGGTTCAAACGCTAGATACAGAGTGTAGTACGATCCATAAAGACCATAACGAATGAAACTTGTTAAGCTAACGTGTGGCTAGCAAAGACTGGCTTTTTGAAGGAACCATCAGACCGCTTGTCTTCGCGTCATCGTGAGCCAAAGTCGTGGTTTCTGCTGCCAGGCCTCCCACTTTTCAGTATGCAACATTGAAAAGCTGGGAAGGGCCGCTAGGTACGAGGCTGCTAGGGTTATCACTTGAAAATTTAAAGCTGAAGCATTTCCCCAGGTATTCCTTCCATACGTCAGTCTACATGTAAGCAATTTAGGGCGCTAGAAGTTTTCTCCTCCACATTATATGGCGGTGGTTATACAGGCCTGTATTATCGCACGCAAATCGACAAAACAATGGGGTAAATCGCGTAATGAATGCCCAATGGGAATGTAGCGATTTTTGTTGATGTTTTTCACGTTTTTGAAGAACATCGCGGCACAAAAAGGTGTGGTAAGCTTTTTACGGCTTCTTCACGGCCCGTATAGTCACATTACGTAGAGGTCAAAGGTCAAAATTGCCAATGTTGGATCAAAAGCACTCCACGATAAAAGTAACATGGCAATAGAATCAAGTTATGAAACGTTTAGAAGTCACTTGAAACCATGCCTCCAATATAGCATACTCTCAATATCGCGAAGGTTTGGTTTCAAGTGATTTTTGAAAGAATCAGAACTTGAATCTACCCCTACATTACTTCTATCATGGAGTGCTTTCGATCAAGCGTTGGACCGACTTCGATCTTTGACAAAGAATAAGTGGGCGTGGCCAATGTATGGATGGTAACTTACAGCCACAAGAACCTTACTAAGCCACAGTAATAATATGTAGAATTTATGTAAATAAGAACGTAGGCCTACAGGAGGTTGAAAGCATCGACAAATAGTTTAAACTACGTTGATTCAGCAGTTTGCTTGGTCAGCCACCTGCCTGGTCATTTTGACCCGTGCCACACCCATCTCTGTATAGAACGGAGGACAAAGAAGCCCTGCATGATGCCGTGACTACCTGAAGTAATCTGTCCTTTGGTATTTTCAACAAGTCGGCCGTCAGGTAAGCTTTTTTATTTGGGTGGGTGGCAGAAAAAATCACGATTTAGGCTGATAGTTAGGCCCAGATAATTCTTTTTTTTTACCGATAATTCATTTCTTCAATGCTGGCAAACATGCCCTATAATTCTTTCAAATGTACCTATACACTACAAAAATTCTTCCTTTTTCTGGAATATACTAACTCAGAATATCTTTAGTAGTTCTGTACTTAATCTGATGTATTCTGGTACTTCAATTATCTGATCAGAATACTCACATAGTTATCAACCACATAGGTTTATCTGACCTAGAGTACTAATGCTTACACTCACACAAAAGTTTTCTGTTAGTTAACTGATTACAGAACAACCAAGTGTGGATATTCTGCGGTATTATTAAGTTCAGTAAAATTTTATGCACACACCCCCCTCCTCCCTCCATGCAGATATAATATAGCTCGATCATTGCAAGCCAATCTCAGTTGTGACATGTCATTCACTTCTAAAGATGTGCAGTATACAACCATGCCACATTTTTATACATCACCCCAGCAAAGTATTGAGCATGCATGTACAGCGGGGCAATCCACACACAAGTGACATCTTCCCAGCCTGCTCACATTGCCGCCATGATTGATCAGTTCCAAGCTGTATTAGGACTGAATAGTTCACAGTACAGTAAAATACACAAATAATGAACATTAAGGCCCCCCCCCCCCCCCCCCCCCCCCCCAAATCAGTAAGATCAGCTGCTCCAATCCCTTCCACCAGAGGTTCAAGATCACTCAGGAGCAATCAAACCAGGATAACAGAGATCAAAGACACAGCAGATATACTGAGTATGATGGGTGGTTAGTTACTTTAAGAACGCTGAATAGGTATGCAAACATCAGGGTGTAATATTCTTGGTAGGTAGCTAGCTAGTATGGAAAGCTCCACAACCGGTACACTCTAACAATCCCACATGTCCAATTCCTTCCACCATAGTTCAAAATTACCACTGGGGAAATCAAACCAGGTATTCAGGAATCCAAGACAATGCAGGTGTTAGCGCCTAAACAATACGGGTCTATTTGTCCCAATGCCCTTGCCCAAGCTACTGAGCTACATGACTTACCCTGTAACCCAAGTGCTCAAGTTTACCCGCCACTGTATGATGAGCCCCTCCCTCTATCACATGATCTTGTTGGTGAGCTTCAATTAGAAATCTTTCAAGGCAAGTGAAATGGCTAGCTCCAAGTGAATACAAGTGCACGGCATCTTCGAAGACTTTGTGGGCATTGTAATGAAGAACTTTCTTATTCTGCCTATCGATCACATAAAGCTTTGTACTACCTGGAATCTGAGGGGAGATGGCTGTCTCAAACAGACAAAGATGATGATCAGTGCAGTGGTATACACCAGGCCGATGCTGGGCGGATAATCGAGGATACGCAAATGGACCAGACAGGTAAAAATTTACTAATATTCATAACTTATCCAGTTCCTAGCTACCAGTCTCATAATTTTTTTTTTGGTATTTTGTAGTGTATGATCCACATGATGATATGGATTTTCCTGATTCTGCCGATCTCCCACTGGCACCAGATGATGACCCAATGACACCTGAACACTCTGACACTGACGAAGGTTTGTATAATAGGATAGCCTGAAATACTGTTGAAGTTACCTATGATATTGAATTTGTTTAGATGAATGTGTTAAGGAAGACGACATTATTGTTGAAGAGTCAGATGACAATGATGATCAAATAGATCCAGCTCATCTCACTGAAGTACACATCCATCCAGGAGTTGTTGACAAGCTTATCACTGTTATAGTTGCCTTTCTTCTCAAATTCAGAATTGTATATAACATTTCTAATCGTGCAATCATTGTGCTGCTTAGATTCTTCAAGTACCTACTGCTTTTAATTGGTCAAAGCTTTGGAGTTCCAAGTTTAAGCGGTGAGATGTATCTGCCACAAAGTATTCCAGGTTGCTATTCTTATCTACAGCTTAATAGTACTCCATACAAGGAGTATACTGTTTGCCCAACATGTCAAATGTTATATGACCAGGAGCTACAAGCACTTGTAACAAGGACTGGCACCTCTTACCAATCTATTGCATGCTCCTTTGTTGAATTTCCCAATCACCCTCAACGTCGCTATCGGCTACCCTGCAATACCATTCTTCTGAATAATGTAAAGCGTAGAAAAGAGCACATGTTCAGACCACGAAAGATCTACTACTATTATGGTCTGAAAGCAGCATTGTGTACATTGGTGAAGCGTCCAAATTTCTTGGATATATGCAATCTTTGGCTGAAACGTAGGAAATGTGATGACATGATGGGTGATATAACAGATGGAGATATATGGAAAGAATTTGTGTCTTCTATGTCACCAGAAAGAAAACCAATCAATATTTTAGGATTGTTGATGAATGTGGACTGGTTCCAACCATATAAAGACATTTCCTACTCAGTTGGCGTTATTTATGCAGTAATCATTAATCTACCCCGAAACATCAGATACAGTGAGGAAAATGTGATAATAATTGGTATTATACCAGGTCCTCACGAGCCAAAGAAACACATAAATTCATTTCTCGGACCACTTGTCAGCGAACTCTTAGAATTTTATTCTGGAGTCTGGCTTATGACTTCAGCTGGGAGGCAATTTGTTCGTTGTGTGCTAGTGTGTCAATCCTCAGACATCCCAGCTACGAGAAAGGCTGCTGGATTTCTTGGGCACAAAGCAAACAAGGCGTGTTCACGGTGCCTCAAACCTTTCCCAAAAGTTGGTGATTCGCTAGATTGTTCAGGCTTTGATAGGGATTCATGGCCAAAAAGGACGAATGCTGCCCATCGCCAAAGTGCATACCAAACACTAACATCAAGAACAAAGGCTGACAGAAAAATTATTGAGAAAGCTAATGGAGCAAGGTACTGCATTCTTTTAGAACTGCCCTACTATGATGCCATAAGATTTCCCGTGATAGATGTTATGCACAATTTGTTTTGGGGCACAGCAAAGAATATGATGTCTAAATGGAAAGATTTGAATCTTCTCACGAAATCGACTTTTAAGGTCCTGCAACAAAGGGTAGAAGATGCCAATGTTCCCGTAGACATTGGTCGAATACCATATAAGATCGATAGTGGAATGTCTGGTATGACAGCAGATCAGTGGAAGAACTGGACATGTGTTTATTCCTTGTACTTACTTCATGATATACTTCCCAGTGATCATTTGAACTGCTGGTGGTTGTTTGTACAAGCCTGCATCCTGATTTGCCAGCCTCTAATAAGCAATGCTGACATCGATAGAGCTGACCAATTACTGCTGGAGTTTTGCAAATGCTTTGAAAACATATATGGTCCTGAATGTTGTACAATCAACCTACATTTACATTGCCATCTTGCTGAATGCTTAAGAGACTATGGTCCGGCACATGCTACTTGGTGCTTTAGTTTTGAACGATGCAATGGATTATTAGGAAAGACCCCAAACAACAAACGATCCCTTCAAATAGAGAAAACTATGATGACTCGGTTTGTTGAACAGATGGAGTCCCCTCAATCACTTCCTCAGCTTTCAGAGTTGAATCAGTTTTTTCCAACAATGACAGTTGGTTCATTGAGTGAAACCCATACTAGTTCTGAATTATTTATCAAGCACACTCATCTATCAAGGGGAACAAACTTACCTGAGCTAAATTTTGGCTGTGTGGATGACCTCATCTATCCTATTGGACAAATGTACGAACATGCCTTGCAACAGTACCAGGTGGATTTCCTAACAAGAATGTATCAAGCTGTGGTCACAGATGGTACAGTACTCCATGTCAGTCCTCTCTGCCGCCGATTTGCTAGGGTAAAAATTGTGGATAAGATGTATGCATCACAAATGGCTAAAAGTGACTGTGCTAGCTACATATGTGCCCATTGGCTTGGAGACAACAACCAGACTATTGATTTACATGCAGCATGCAG
The DNA here is from genome assembly GCA_964291365.2 of Stappiaceae bacterium. Lineage (GTDB taxonomy): Bacteria > Pseudomonadota > Alphaproteobacteria > Rhizobiales > Stappiaceae > JBDWFY01. The sequence goes on along the minus strand of OZ219996.1, from coordinate 109,136 downwards.
ACCAGGACAGGTGCAGTATTATATAAAGCATAATGTAGTTTTGAAACGATCGTCTGAGCAAATACCCATGTCATTCTTACTTGCATTCACCGAGTGGTATAAACAGCATCCAGAAAAGAACTACCTTCTATCTCCAGTCACCTTGTGGTCTCCTGACTTCGGATGTATCAGTGAAGCTTCGTTCTTACCAATTTGTAGGATAGCTGGAAGATGCATGCAGCTAAAAACCCCAATGGATTTCCCAGAGAGACCGTACAACAATGGAAGTACAATTGTTATTACACCAATTGGTTGTGCAAATTTATTCTTTTAAGAATCAAGACTTATTATAGTGTAGTAATAATCATGATCATGAATTACATAATAATTATGCACCTAACTAATTAGAGCATTTTTTAATGTGACTATGTCCGGACGTAAATTTCCACTATATTGCATACACTGCTCAGATGTTTCTTTTACTTTGTCATTGTTGAGTGACGAATTGATATTAATTGTGCATAAAATTCTTCCAATAGAATAGATGTCAGTTGTAACACTTTGTCTGCAACGTCCATCACGTAGGTCAGGTGCAATTTGAGGGTGACGAGTTTTGTAACGCTTCTTTTCCTCTTGTGTCAGAGAGTAGTATTTCCCTTCACTAATCCTACAAGCTTTACCAAAGTCGACAATAACTGCTCTAATTTGAGACAGAGTTTTACTTAACGCAATGTTGTCGTCCTTCAAATCATTATGAAGAATTTTACACTGGGAATGAAGATGCTCTAAACCTGATAAAATATCAACCATGATCCCTTTCCAGTCAATGCCATGTAGTAATCTTGCCATCTTTGATGAGGTAGAAAACAGAGCAGAATGAATTGTCACCGAGTAGTCACTGAAACCATGAAAGCTGGTTACAACAGCAAGACTGTCACCTACACACACTCCAAATAGATACGGCAAGTTGGGATGGATAAAATTAGAAAGGATGTTAGCTTCATGGCAAAACGCAGAATTGTCATTTCGCTTGAACACCTTTACACAAGTTTTGTAGTGCCCAAGAGTACGTAAATAGCATACCCCAAACTGTCCTGCACCCAACTGCTTTGATTCAGACGAAAATGCTTTATCGCTGATGATTTTAATGCATGATAGTTATGATGTAGCTGAAGGACCAAAATGTCCACTGGTGGCCAAGGTCGTAGGATACCCAAGACGCTGCAGGCGATTGGCACGGCTATTTGGGTCCCTTAATAGCACATTCTCAAGTTCAGCTTCCTGAAGTTTCCTAAAAAAAAATCAAAATATTGTTAATTATAGAAGTGATACACATTTAAGAAAGGCTTACTTTTTTAAAGTTTTTGTGGTAATATTTGCCTTATTTACAGCAGTCTTCAGTGCTGATGATTGACAACGCAAGTCTTGAATTTCTTCGTTTCTTTGAAGAATAGACTCTTTTAAACGTTCTACTCGACCGCTCCTCTGGGATTTTCTCATCTTTTTCTTGTATTGCTTCTCAGTTCTTTCGCGTGCGCGATCCCCCATCTCTCCTATGGCCAGGCTGCACAGTATGTACTATTACTAGACTGTGCTTGCAAGCCACACCCGCCCCAGAGGAGGTAGGACAAACTTGACCTTTTGCTAATAGGTCGCTAATTGGATCACCAATATAGGCTTTAGTGAAGGTTTTTGGTGGAAATCATTACAATTTTCGAACTCAGCACCATCAATTTAGTAGGGGGGCCCCTGCTAACTAGCACTCCAGAGCCATTTTTAAGTCTTTGGAATGTTGATTAAAAGTGACTAATTAACATTCCAAGAGCTTAAATTCAATCTACAGCACTAGTTAACAGGGGCCTCCCCAGTAAATCGATGGTGCTGAGTTCAAAAATCGCAATGATTTCCACCAAAAACCTTCACTAAAGCCTATATAGGAGATTTAATTAGCGACCTATTAACCAAAGGTCAAGCTTGTCCTACCTCCTCTGCACCCGCCCGATCCAAGATTGTCATGTGACATTCATGTGATTCCAGTTTGAAAAACGCGGGAGATCGAGAGCTAAGCTAGCTAGCAGCTATGGACGGTAGTTTTCTAAACGTTGGGAACATTCCGGGACGGTACGTTCACTGTTTCTAAAGGCACCCATTAACACCCATTTACCCTCTATTAGATTTCTCAACCCTTCTAATGGCAATTCATTTTATGGAAGAAATGATACTATAACCCCCACCAGGACTCAGCAGCCCAACCAGCAAGTTTTGTCAATGCTCCAGTCCATAAGTATGACTCTGAGTGATGTTCAAGGACAGCTGACAATAATTCAACAACAAAATGAACAACGCGACTCCACTCTCAACTGCCTTGAGGGGGAAATTCAAGCAATGAAGAGGAACAGTGAAGCTCCGCAGGACACTCCAAAGTCAAAAAGACACAGAAAGAGTCCATGTGGTCTAAGTGTAAGTGCTAGTGTGATACATTGTCTTAATAATATATTATGCATTGTAGTACTATTTATAATCAACTATTGTAGCTCTGTATACAGACACTTCATTCATCATTTGAAGATGAAGATCAGTATCATGCTGATGAGCGGTAAGTTATCCTTATGCTTTTCTGAACCTTTATAATATAATTATTGTTAATAGGGTTGACTCAGCGCATAACAAAGCTGTGACTGATAAAATTATTAAGGATGTCATTAGTGATGGCTCCTACAAGGAACGTGGTGACATAGCTTGTAAGTAACAAACTCACTAGTAGTGTTATGTAAAAGAATCTCCTGACTTATTACAGATGCTGCGAAAAAGTACCACGAGTATTTGGTCAGGCAGCAAAAGCCACAAACGGCAGAACAAAAAAAGAAAGTTGCGAAAAATAATCGGATTGTCCAGCGTCGGCAAAGGGTATGTGTGCTTATTTACCTGTAAATTGCTGCTCTTATCATTCGTCTTTAAACAGTTATACGAAAGGCGAAAGAAGTACGCAACAGGCCAAGAAGTCTCTGTCATGCAATCACTGAGTGAGAAATACATGACGGATGAAGAAACAGACAGTGATGACGATACCACCCTAGTGAAGCGCTCTCTACCATGGAGAAGCACCAAGTGTGAGCGATTCTTAAAGACACTTGATGATCGATATGTGGAATCTCGAGAAAAAAAGAACAACTCAAAACCACTTAAGCCCCGAAAAGTTGGCCCAAACTCGGAACGCTCCCCACCACAAAATGTTGTTAGTTGGGCAATACAAGAGGGTGTTCGTTTGAATGACCAATCTCAGAGACAGAATGGGGAGAATCAACAAAGTATGAGTCCTACAACACCTAACACTTCTTTCACTAATCCTAGTCCATCTGGTGCTAGTACGCCATTTTCTTCTGCTCCATCCTTGGTTAGTACACCACCGAATTCTGCTGCTGGATCTGCTGCTTCCTTATCTCCATCAGATTCTCCTGTGCAGCTGAACAACAATATCGATGATGACTCAGATCTGGAAGGGTGGATACGTAATGTTGCTGGAATGACTTGACTCAATTACAGACTTTTGTGAGTTCATTAAACTTATGATCACCTTGCTTACATTATTACCGAACCCATTTAATCACTTGCTAATGTCCACCATACATTTTATACTGTTATGTACATGCACTTCCCACTGACCACTCACTGTGATTCATACCAACTGCCATGCATTTTGACCACCACTTGTATCATTAATTCTTATTTAATCACCAAGTATCATTTTGATTTGTATAACTTGGGTATGTTGTGTTGTAAATTCAACATAATAATCATTATTGAATAATGTGTAAAAGTAATAGTATAGCTATGACAATTTTCTGGTGTGATATTCTGCTAGTACCTGGATACAATTTACTGAAGTAGTCTGCTAGCAACACTGAGTCAGAATATTATTGACATAGGATATCCTTGATGTATTCTGATATAATCTGTTGATGTATCTGATACATTTACTGACCCAGATTATACTCAGATTTTTGTTGTGAACTTGTTCTGACATATTCTGACCATGCTAAATCAGATAACTAAATCAGGTTATCACAGAAGATTCACAGATTACCATAAGTATACTGGCTTTTTCTGATCAGATTATATGGCCTTTTTTGTAGTGATAATTATCATTTCTTGCTCCTCAAATTTCATGTAATCAATAATGAATTTAGTGCATACGAAGTGAATGTCAGTAACTGTTATACTGCAGCATAACTCAAGCTTCAATGTAGTCTTCAAGTGCACTTTCTTGACTCGACTTAAATGAATTGGCTAGTAACAAATCCCACATCAACATTCCATATTACCACAAGTTGACAGAACAGCAGTTTGGTGCAGCCCAATATCTGGCTACCAGCAGACCAATAGCTATACTATAAGTTGCTTATAATTCTCTAATATTGCTCATTGCTTCTAGGTACCTATAATGCTCAAAAAAATGCCAGCATTATTTATCTGGGCCTACTGTTAGCGCTTGAACTAAATCAGCTTTACAAAAGCCAAAGAGCTGTACAAATTCTTATGAATGCATTACCATGATGTTAACAAGGATAATTACCCTCAGTGTTTTGACTTTTATGCTATATTAGTGGATCGGCAACGCTCTCTAACGTGATTGTGAGAGGGATAATTGGCATGCGCATAATAGATAATTCCGGCGTGACCGTTTTCCTCGTTAGCGCCAAGGTCGAAGGTGCGAGTCACACCTACTCGCGCCTCTCCCAGAGTAATGATTGGCAAAAGCCTATTGCGCATATATGGGAGAACGAGCCTATACAGCGGACAGCATACTCGCTATAGTTCTCACAGGAAAATGACTCCATATGGACGGATTTACTCGGTCGACCGTATTGATGAAAGAAGCGGGCGCTACACTGCCTGGAGACGGCGTACCTGTAACACGGACTCTGTCAGTATTCCGTGTACGATATGCACGGTACACGCAGACTCCGTTGCTTGCAACATGCTTACACAGTTACAACATTCGGTATCCGTCCTCTCGGCTTGCGCTACACGGACGCAGTATAGAGCAGCGCGCCAGACTCTACCCCATGGCCCAGACCAGGCCGGCCGGGCCGCGGGCCCGCGCCCTGGATATTGAATCGCGAATACATATAGAGTAGGATAGGGTATTTCTGGACGGAGGCAGTTACTGGCCGCCTCGCACATAATTGCGTTTATATGGCCAACGGTATTACGTAATCCTTCACCACTTGCCACGAGGTAGGGGCCATGTAAGTACTAGCTGCATCTCATTTCTTGTGATGTGTATCCACACAGAAGCTGCACAACACTGCTCTAAACAGTTGCAACTTTTTCTCATTTTGGTCCAGAAGCTGGTTTTTTTTTATGGTAGCTAAGATTTTTCATGATTTGTAAATTACACAACGGCATCAATTTTTTATGATGTGTTTTTTCATTTGGTATGCGTATACTAGAATGTATGGAGAATTTTTAGAATTTTTTGACCGTATTATAAGCATAAACCAATTTTTTTTTGTAAAGAGCTTTCAGAGGTAGTTTCTGGACAATGCATATATTGCATTACTTTGTGTTCACGTTGTATTTCACAATTTTTGGATGAATATTCAAATCTAAGGCAGAATGTAAGAAGGATGTTGTTCATGATGCATTTGATGCCATTTACGTGTCATATAATGATAACCGCAGCCGCGATTTTTTTAATGTAATTTTTCACCTTCGTCCGGTAATGGTCGACATTGTCCGCTCTCTACCTCCGGAACTAGCGGTACTTTGTGCGCACGCCCTGCATGAACGAAGGTGGGTGGGGCCACGGTTAAGGGCTCGTTTAGTAGGTGGTGCTTGGGCCTATCTGTGGTTGCATACTCGCGATCTAGTGCTGCTCGTTTGTCTGTGATATAACGCTGTCTTTTCTTAGAACTGAGCATTTCTTTTGCGCCCATGCTGATTTCCGCGAAAATATTCATACTCAAAAGTATTCACTATCACTGTGAACCAGTAATATCAGCAATGCTCAGGTGCATTAAGGGCCGGGACAAGCACTTTAGATCTACACTTGTGAGCATGTCAGAGATATAAAGCAAACTCCATATGAATGTTTACCTCCTACCATATTGTAGATAATTCTGGCATGACCATTGGCACTAGGCTCGAGGCGCAAGAAAGCTCTCGAACGTGTGTTAACGCGGGGTGTATCACACTTTCTTGGTTGGCAAGAATAAACTGTCGTCTATGGGAATAAACGCAATATCGATGCTTTTCGAGCGCTACGAAGCGGCTATCAGCAGGAAAGTCCACATGCAGTGAACTTCCCTAGTTGGTTCCTCATAGCTACCATGACAAAATTATAGCGAGTATGCCGTCCGCCGTATAGGCCACCGAAGCCGTTCTCCTATATAGATAATTCCGGCGTGTCCGTTTGGCCCATTGGCACTAAGTTCGAAGCGCGAGAAAAAAGCGAACATGTGTTAGCGCGGGGTGTATAGCACTTCCTTAGGGCCAGGGGTGGGAAGAGCCCGAGGCTATGTAACGTTACCAGTTTGCCTGAACTGGTACGGTACGGTGCTGTTGTTGTCGTTCTAGCCGTATCCTGATTTCCCCACAAGATAATCTTTGATCCATAAATGTGACACCACGAGGGAAATATTACAAAAATGCATTAAATTATAGCATGCTGTCGCAGTTGTTTCTGAGCGCAAAATTTCAGCACAAAAGATTGCATGCGACTCCGAACAGAGTCTATAAAGCGGTGCGCGGATGACGGACGTACCAAACATACATACATACATACACCATATTATTGCAGGCATTGCTGTACAGTTTATGTGGGGCTCGCTCAGGCTCGCCCCAATAAATCAATAGCTTCAATCACCATGTTGAAGCTGTTGATTGTTGAAGCTGTTGAATCCGTTGTTGAAGCTGTTGATTGTTGTTGGTGTTGATGCTAAATCCGTTGTTGTTGAAGCTGTTGATTGTTGTTGATGTTGTTAAATCTGTTGTTGAATCTGTTGTTGAATCTGTTAATTGTTGATTATGATTGTTGAAGCTGTTGAATCTGTTGATCTTGTTAGTATAGTCTAAGATGTTGATTGTTGGTTATAATTGTTGAAGCTGTTGAATCTGTTGATCACCATGTTGAAGCTGTTAATAATATTGTTCTTGATGTTGTTGAATCTGTTACTATTGATTGTTGTTGAATCTGTTGTTGAACATGTTGATTGTTGAAGCTGTTGAATCGGATTGTGCTGAATCTGCTATTGAGGCTGTTGATTGTTGAAGCTGTTGAATCTGTTGTTTAGTCAATTGATCACCATGTTGAAGTTGTTGAATGTTGTTGATGTTGAATCTGTGTTGTTGAAGCTGTTGATTGTTGGTTATGATTGTTGAAGCTGTTGAATCTGTTGTTGAAGCTGTTGATTGTTGTTGGTGTTGATGTTAAATCAGTTGTTATTGAAGCTGTTGATTGTTGTTGATGTTGAATCTGTTGTTGAAGTTGTTGATTGTTGATCATGGTTGTTAAAGCTGTTGAATCTGTAGTTGAATCTGCCGTTGAATCAGTTGTTCTTGTTAGTATAGTTGAAGCTGTTGATTGTCAGTTAAGATTGTTGAGGCTGTTGAATCTGTTGATCACCAAGTGGAAGCTGTTAATTGTTGATGTTATTAAATCTGTTGCTATTGACAATTGTTAAATCCGTTGTTGAAGCTGTAGATTGTTGAAGCAGTTAAATCTGTTGTTTATATCCGTTGATCACCATGTTGAAGTAGTCGATTGCTGTTGATGTTGTTGAAGCTGTTGATTGTTGGTTATGATTGTTGAGGCTATTGAACCTGTTGATCTTGTTAGTATAGTTGAAGCTGTTGATTGTTAGTACAGTCTATTTTGTGTAAGTGTAGGCTCGCCCCAATAAATCAATACCTTTAATCACCATGTTGAAGCTATTGATTGTTGAAGCTGTTGAATCTGTTGTTGAAGCTGTTGATTGTTGTTGGTGTTGTTGATGTTAAATTTGTTGTTGTTGAAGTTGTTGATTGTTGTTAATATTGTTGAAGTTTTTGAATCTGTTGTTTAAGCTATTGATTGTTAATTATGATTGTTGAAGCTGTTGAATCTGTTGATTACCATGTTGAAACTGTGAATTGTTGTTGATGTTGTTGAATCTGTTTCTGTTGTTGAATCTGCTGTTGTTGAGGCTGTTGATTGTTGAAGCTGTTGAATCTCAAGTTGTTGAATCTGTTGTTGAAGCTGTTGAATCTGTTGTTTAATCTGTTGATCACCATGTTGAAGTTGTTGATATTGAATCTGTTGTTGAAGCTGTTGGTTGTTGAAGCTCTTAAATCTAAACTTGTAGAATCTGTTGTTAAAGCTGATGATCACCATATTGAAGTAATTTGCTGTTGATGTTGAATTTGTTGTTGAAGCTGTTGATAGTTGAAGCTGTTGAATCTGAAGTTGTTGAATCTGTTGTTAAAGCTGTTGATTATTGAAGGTGTTGAATCTGTTGTTTAATATGTTGATCACATTGTTGATGTTGTTTAATCTGTTGTTGATGCTGTTGATTGTTAGTATGATTGTTGAAACTGTTGAATCTGTTGATCTTGTTAGTATAGTTTAAGCTGTTGATTGTTAGTACAGTCTATCTTGTGTAAGTATAGGCTTGCCCCAATAAATCAATAGCTTCAATCACAATGTTGAAGCTATTGATTGTTAAAGCTGTTGAATCTGTTGTTGAATCTGTTGATTGTTGTTATTGTTGATGTTATATCTGTTGTTGGTGAAGTTGTTGATTGTCGTTGATGTTGAATCTGTTGTTGATGCTGTTGATTGTTGAAGGTGTTGTTGAATCTGCTAATCTTGTTAATATATTTAGAGCTGTTGATTGTTGGCTATGATTGTTGAAGCTGTTAAATCTGTTGATCACCATGTCGAAACTGTTAAATGTTGATGTTCAATCTGTTGCTGTTGACTGTTGTTGAATCTGCTGTTGATTAATCTTGATTGTAGTAGCTGTTGAATCTGAAATTGTTGAATCTGTTGTTGAAGCTGTTGATTGCTGAAGCTGTTAAATCTGTAGTTGAATCTGTTGAAGTTGTTGATTGTTAATGTTGTTAAATCTGTCGTTGAAGGTTTTCATTGATGAAGCTGTTGAATCTGTTGCTTGTTGTAGGCTACATTATGTGCTCTAAAGAGCTCTAGATTTATTGAAGCTGTTGAATCTGTTGTTGTTAAAGTTGTTAGTTGTTATAGGCTACATTATGTGCTCTAGAGAATTCTAGTTCTGTTGAATCTGTTATTGTTGAAGTTGTTGAATCTGTTGTTGTTAAAGCTGGTGATTATTGTGGGCTATTATGTGCTCTAGTTTTATTGAAGCTGTTGAATCGGTTGTTGAAGATATTGATTGGTGTAGGCTACATTAGGTGTTCTAGAGAGCTCAAGTTTTGTTGAAACTGAATCTGCTGTTGTTGAAGCTGTTGATTGTTGTAGGCTATTATGTGCTCTCGTTTTATTGAAGCTATTGAATCTGTTGTTGAAAATGTTGATTGTTGTAGGCTATTATGTGCTCTAGAGAGCTCTAGATTTGTTGAAATTGTTGAATCTGTGGTTGAAGATGTTGATCGTTGTAGGCTACAATATGTGCTCTAGAGAGCTCTAGTTCTGTTGAAGCAGTCAAACCTGTTGTTGAAGCTGTTGATTGTTGTAGGCTATTATGAGCTCTAGAGAGCTCTAGTTTTGTAGAAGCTGTTGAACATGTTGTTGAAGCTGTTGAATCTGTTGTTGTTAAAGCTGTTGAATGTTGTAGGCTATTATGTGCTCTAGTTTTATTGAAGCTGTAGAATCTGTTGTTGTTGAAGCTGTTGTTTATTGTAGGGTATTATGTGCAATAGAGAGTTCTAGATTTGTTGAAGCTGTTGAAATTGTTGCTGTTGAAGCTGTTGATTGTTGTAGGCTATTATGTACTCTAGAGAGCTCTAGTTTTGTTGAAGCTGTTGAATCTGTTGTTGTTGAAGCTGTTGAATCAGTTGTCATTGAAGCTGTTGTTTGTTGTAGGCTATTATGTGCATTAGAGAGCTCTAGTTTTGTTGAAGCTGTTGAATCTGTTGTTGTTGAAGCTGTTGATTGTTGTAGGCTAGATTATAGCTCTAGTTATGTTGAAGCTGTTGAATCTGTTGTTGAAGCTGTTGATTGTTGTAGGCTATCATGTACTCTAGAGAGCTCTTGTTTTGTTAAAGCTGTTCAATCTGTTGTTGAAGCTGTTGAATCTGTTGCTGTTAAAGCTGTTGATTGTTGTAGGCTATTTTGTGCTCTAGAGAGCTCTAGTTTTGTTGAAGCTGTTGAGTCTGTTGTTAAAGCGGTTGATTGTTGTAGGCTATTATGTGCTCTAGAGAGCTCTAGTTTTGTTGAAATTGTTGAATCTGTTGATTGTTATAGCCTATATTACTCTAAAGAGCTCTAATTTTGTTAAAGCTGTTGAATCTGTTGTTGAAGATGTTGATTGTTGTAGGCAACATTATATGCTCTAAAGAGCTCTAGCTTTGTTCAAGCCGTTAAATCTGTTCTTGTTCAAGCTGTTGAATCTGTTGTTAAAGCTGTTCATTGTTGTGGGCTATTATGTGTTCTAGCTTTATTGAAGTTGTTGAGTCTGTTGATTGTTGTAGGCTACATTGTGTGCTCTAGAGAGTTCGTTTTGTTGAAGCTGTTGATTGTTGTAGGCTATTATGTGCTCTAAAGAGCTCTAATTTTGTTAAAGCTGTTGAATCTGTTGTTGTTGAAGATGTTGATTGTTGTAGGCTACATTATGTGCTCTAGAGAGCTCTAGATTCGTCAAAGCTGTTGAATCCGTTGTTGCAAGGAGAGTAGTTTGTGGAGCGCTATGTCTTGAGTGCCTTTTGCAGCTGACGAAGGACCACGGTCCGAAACGTTCTGTCTCTACAGTACATTAAACTACGTTCAATAGCGCTCCACAAACTACTCTCCTTGCATCAACAACGTAGTTATGAGCCTTTATTCTAGAATCCGTTGTTGTTGAAGCTGTTGATCGTTGTAGGCTATTATACGTTCTAGAGAGCTCTAATTTTGTTGAAATTGTTGAATCTGTTGTTGTTGAAGATGTTGATTGTTGTAGGATGCATTATGTGCTCTAGAGAGCTCTAGTTTTTTTGAAGCTGTTGAATCTGTTGCTGTTGAGCTGTTGAATCTGTTGTTGTTAGAGCTGTTGATTGCTATAAGCTATTATGTGCTCTAGTATTATTGAAGTTGTTGAATGTATTCTTGTTGAAAATGTTAATTGTTCTAGGTTACATTATGTTCTCTAGAGAAATCTAGTTTTGTCAAAGCTGTTGTATCTGTTGTTGTTGAAGCTCTTGATTGTTAGGTTTTTTTGTGTTCTAGATAGCTCTAGTTTTTCTAATGTTGTCGAATCTGTTGTTGAAGATATTGATTGTTGTAGGCTACATTATGTGCTCTAGATAAATCTAGTTTTGTTGAAGCTGTTGAATCTGTTGTTGAAGCTGTTGAAGCTGTTGAATCTGTTGTTGTTAAAGCTGTTGATTGTTGTAGGCTATTATGTGCTCTAGAGAGCTCTAGTTTTGTTGAAGCTGTTGAATCTGTTGTTGAAGATGTTGATTGTTGTAGGCTACATTACATGTTCTAGAGAGCTCTAATTTTGTTGAAGCAGTAGAATCTCCTGTTGAAGTTGTTCATTGTTGTAGGTTATTATGTGTTCTAGAGAGCTCCAGTTTTGTTGAAGCTGTTGAATATGTTGATGGTGAAGCTGTTGAATCTGTTGTTGTTAAAGCTCTTGATTGTTGTAGGCTATTATGTGCTCTAGTTTTATTGAAGCTGTTGAATCTGTTGTTGAAAATATTGATTGTTGTAGGCTATAATTATGTGTTCTAAAGAGCTCTAGTTGTGTTAAGGCAGTTGAATCTGTTGTTGAAGCTGTTGATTGTTGTAGGCTACATTATGTGCTCTAGAGAGCTCTAGATATGTAGGAGCAGTTGAATCTGTTGTTGAAGCTGTTGATTATTGTAGGCTATTATGTGCAATAGAGAGCTCAAGTTTTGTTGAAGCTGTTGAATCTGTTGTTATTGAAGCTGTTGAGTCTGTTGTTAAAGCTGTTGATTGTTGCAGGCTATAATGAGCTCTAGAGAGCTCTAGTTTTGTTGAAAATTTTGAATCTGTTGTTGAAGCTCTCTTATAGAGAGGTCTAGTTTTGTTTAAGCTGTCGAAATTGTTGTTGAAGCTGTTGATTGTCGTAGCCTATTACATGCTATAGAGAACTCTAGTTTTGTTTAAGCTGTTGAATCTGTTGTTATTGAAGCTGTTGATTGTTGTAGGCTATTATGTGCAATAGAGAGCTCTAGTTTTGTTGAAGCTGTCGAATCTGTTGTTGAAGTAGTTGATTGTTGTAGGCTATTACATGTTATAGAGAGGTCTAGTTTTGTTTAAGATGTCGAATCTGTTGTTGAAGTAGTTGATTGTTGTGGGCTATTATATGCCATAGAGAGCTCTAGTTTTGTTTAAGCTGTCGAATCTGTTGTTGTTAAAGCTGTTGATCGTTGTAGGCTTTTATGTGCTCTATTTTTATTAAAGCTGTTGAATCTATTTTTGTTGAAGAAGTTGATTGTTGTAGGCTATTATGTGCAATAGAGATCTCTAGTTTTGTTGAAGCTGTTGATTGTTGTAGGCTATTATATGCTATAGAGAGCTCTAGTTTTGTTTAAGCTGTTGAATCTGTTGTTGAAGCTGTTGATTGTTGTAGGCTATTATATGCTATAGAGAGCTCTAGTTTTGTTTAAGCTGTTGAATCTGTTGTTGAAATTGTTGATTGTTGTAGGCTATTATATGTTATAGAGAGGTCTAGTTTTGTTTAAGATGTCGAATCTGTTGTTGAAGTAGTTGATTGTTGTAGGCTATTATATGCTATAGAGAGCTCTAGTTTTGTTTAAGCTGTCGAATCTGTTGTTGTTGAAGCTGTTGATTGTTGTAGGCTATTATGTGCAATAGAGAGCTCTAATTTTGCTGTTGAATCTGTTGTTGTTAAAGCTGTTGATTGTTGTAGGCTATTATGTGCTCTATTTTTATGAATCTATTTTTGTTGAAGAAGTTGATTGTTGTAGGCTATTATGTGCAATAGAGAGCTCTAGTTTTGCTGAAGCTGTTGAATCTGTTGTTGTTGAAGCTGTTGATTGTTGTAGGCTATTATATGCTATAGAGAGCTCTAGTTTTGTTTAAGCTGTTGAATCTGTTGTTGAAGCTGTTGATTGTTGTAGGCTATTATATGTTATAGATAGCTCTAGTTTTATTTAAGCTGTCGAATCTGTTGTTGAAGTAGTTGATTGTTGTAGGCTATTATATGCTATAGAGAGCTCTAGTTTTGTTTAAGCTGTCGAATCTGTTGTTGTTGAAGCTGTTGATTGTTGTAGGCTATTATGTGCAATAGAGAGCTCTAATTTTGTTGAAGCTGTTGAATCTGTGGTTGAAGCTGTTGATTGTAGGCTATTATATGCTCTGGTTTTGTTGAGGCTGTTGATTGTTGTAGGCTATTAAGTGCCCTAGTTTAATTGAAGCTGTTGAATCTGTTGTTGTTAAAGCTGTTGATCGTTGTAGGCTTTTATGTGCTCTATTTTTATTAAAGCTGTTGAATCTATTTTTGTTGAAAAAGTTGATTGTTGTAGGCTACATTATGTGCTTTAGAGAGCTCTAGTTTTGTTGAAGCTGTTGAATCTGTGGTTGAAGCTGTTGATTGTAGGCTATTATATGCTGTAGTGAGCTCTAGTTAAGTTCCCTAGTTTAATTGAAGCTGTTGAATCTGTTGTTGTTAAAGCTGTTGATTGTTGTAGGCTATTATGTGCTCTATTTTTATTAAAGCTGTTGAATCTATTTTTGTTGAAGAAGTTGATTGTTGTAGGCTATTATGTGCAATAGAGAGCTCTAGTTTTGCTGAACCTTTAGAGCTCTAGTTTTGTTTAAGCTGTTGAATCTGTTGTTGAAGCTGTTGATTGTTGTAGGCTATTATATGTTATAGAGAGCTCTAGTTTTATTTAAGCTGTCGAATCTGTTGTTGAAGTAGTTGATTGTTGTAGGCTATTATATGTGACCGTATCTGGGAAAACCCGCCATGTAGCGAATTTTATGAAATTTTAGTTAGCTGTATTTTTGATAAGCTCTACCCTAGAGCTAACCTGCCTCCAAGTTTCAGACCGATCGCGCGCTTCGCGTAGGAGCTAGAGCGCTTTGTTTGCGATCGCGCCACACCCACAAGAAACGAGAAATGACGGCCTAAAGGCGTTGCTATGTACGCGTATAACGTTCCCGTATACTACGCGTGTACCGGAAGTCAATTGAATTGACACTGGGCGGAGCCGTTCGAAATGAACGCCAAAGGTCAAGCTAGACTCGAACTTTGTCGTCGATAACGAGAGCCGCTTCTTCTTCGATGCCTAAGAAGCTAATAAGGTGAGTCAACGTTTAGTGATTCGACGAATCTAGCTGTATCTAGGATAGCCCGCGAGCGGGAATTCCAATTAACGCCCTTAGCAACGGTCTCCGTGTACGGCAGCTGCACTGACTGAGTAGATCGAGGGGCCTGTAAGTAAAGGCTTATTTTCGCCTTGGTAAGTTATGTTTACCCTCCGTAGGTTACGGCAATAGTTAGTAGAAAGGTTTTTTGACATGAATATGACAAAAACTGGACTTTGACAATTTTCGACCTGAGATACTAAAAACGCGCATTGCGCGACTTGCGCGTTTTTGCGACATGCCGGGTTTTCGCAAATCCGGTCACATATGCTATAGAGAGCTCTAGTTTTGTTTAAGCTGTCGAATCTGTTGTTGTTGAAGCTGTTGATTGTTGTAGGCTATTATGTGCAATAGAGAGCTCTAATTTTGTTGAAGCTGTTGAATCTGTGGTTGAAGCTGTTGATTGTAGGCTATTATATGCTCTGGTTTTGTTGAGGCTGTTGATTGTTGTAGGCTATTAAGTGCCCTAGTTTAATTGAAGCTGTTGAATCTGTTGTTGTTAAAGCTGTTGATCGTTGTAGGCTTTTATGTGCTCTATTTTTATTAAAGCTGTTGAATCTATTTTTGTTGAAAAAGTTGATTGTTGTAGGCTACATTATGTGCTTTAGAGAGCTCTAGTTTTGTTGAAGCTGTTGAATCTGTGGTTGAAGCTGTTGATTGTAGGCTATTATATGCTGTAGTGAGCTCTAGTTAAGTTCCCTAGTTTAATTGAAGCTGTTGAATCTGTTGTTGTTAAAGCTGTTGATTGTTGTAGGCTATTATGTGCTCTATTTTTATTAAAGCTGTTGAATCTATTTTTGTTGAAGAAGTTGATTGTTGTAGGCTATTATGTGCAATAGAGAGCTCTAGTTTTGTTGAAGCTGTTGAATCTGTTGTTGTTGAAGCTGTTGATTGTTGTAGGCTATTATATGCTATAGAGAGCTCTAGTTTTGTTTAAGCTGTTCAATCTGTTGTTGAAGCTGTTGATTGTTGTAGGCTATTATATGTTATAGAGAGGTCTAGTTTTGTTTAAGCTGTCGAATCTGTTGTTGTTGAAGCTGTTGATTGTTGTAGGCTATTACATGCTATAGACAGCTCTAGTTTTTTTTAAGCTGTTGAATCTGTTGTTGTTGAAGCTGTTGATTGTTGTAGGCTACATTATGTGCATTAGAGAGCTCTAGTTTTGTTGAAGCTGTTGAATCTGTCGTTGAAGGTGTTGATTGTAGGCTATTACATGCTCTGGTGAGCTCTAGTTTTGTTGAAGCTGTTGATTGTTGTAGGCTACATTATGTGCTTTAGAGAGCTCTAGTTTTGTTGAAGCTGTTGAATCTGTGGTTGAAGCTGTTGATTGTTGTAGGCTACATTATGTGCTTTAGAGACCTCTAGTTTTGTTGAAGCTGTTGAATCTGTGGTTGAAGCTGTTGATTGTAGGCTATTATATGCTCTAGTGAGCTCTAGTTTTGTTGAAGCTGTTGATTGTTGTAGGCTATTAAGTTCCCTAGTTTAATTGAAGCTGTTGAATCTGTTGTTGTTAAAGCTGTTGATTGTTGTAGGCTATTATGTGCTCTATTTTTATTAAAGCTGTTGAATCTATTTTTGTTGAAGAAGTTGATTGTTGTAGGCTATTATGTGAAATAGAGAGCTCTAGTTTTGTTGAAGCTGTTGAATCTGTTGTTGTTGAAGCTGTTGATTGTTGTAGGCTATTATATGCTATAGAGAGCTCTAGTTTTGTTTAAGCTGTTGAATCTGTTGTTGAAGCTGTTGATTGTTGTAGGCTATTATATGTTATAGAGAGCTCTAGTTTTATTTAAGCTGTCGAATCTGTTGTTGAAATTGTTGATTGTTGTAGGCTATTATATGTTATAGAGAGGTCTAGTTTTGTTTAAGCTGTCGAATCTGTTGTTGAAGCTGTTGATTGTTGTAGGCTATTATATGCTATAGAGAGCTCCAGTTTTGTTTAAGCTGTCGAATCTGTTGTTGTTGAAGCTATTGATTGTTGTAGGCTATTATGTGCAATAGAGAGCTCTAATTTTGTTGAAGCTGTTGAATCTGTTGTTGAAGCTGTTGATTGTTGTAGGCTATTATATCTTATAGAGAGGTCTAGTTTTGTTTAAGCTGTTGAATCTGTTGTTGTTGAAGCTGTTGATTGTTGTAGGTTATTATATGCTATAGAGAGCTCTAGTTTTGTTCAAGCTGTTGAATCTGTTGTTGTTGAAGCTGTTGATTGTTGTAGGCTACATTATGTGCTTTAGAGAGCTCTAGTTTTGTTGAAGCTGTTGAATCTGTGGTTGAAGCTGTTGATTGTAGGCTATTATATGCTCTAGTGAGCTCTAGTTTTGTTGAAGCTGTTGATTGTTGTAGGCTATTTAATGCCCTAGTTTAATTGAAGCTGTTGAATCTGTTGTTGTTAAAGCTGTTGATTGTTGTAGGCTATTATGTGCTCTATTTTTATTAAAGCTGTTGAATCTATTTTTGTTGAAGAAGTTGATTGTTGTAGGCTATTATGTGCAATAGAGAGCTCTAGTTTTGTTGAAGCTGTTGAATCTGTTGTTGTTTAAGCTGTTGATTGTTGTAGGCTATTATATGCTATAGAGAGCTCTAGTTTTGTTTAAGCTGTTGAATCCGTTGTTGTTGAAGCTGTTGATTGTTGTAGGCTATTATATGCTATAGAGAGCTCTAGTTTTGTTCAAGCTGTTGAATCTGTTGTTGTTGAAGCTGTTGATTGTTGTAGGCTATTATATGCTATAGAGAGCTCTAGTTTTGTTCAAGCTGTTGAATCTGTTGTTGTTGAAGCTGTTGATTGTTGTAGGCTATTATATGCTATAGAGTGCTCTAGTTTTGTTCAAGCTGTTGAATCTGTTGTTGAAGCTGTTGATTGTTGTAGGCAATTACGCGTAATAGAGAGCTCTAGTTTTGTTGAAGTTGTTGAATTTGTTGTTGAAGCTGTTCATTGTTGTAGGCTACTTTATGTGCTTTAGAGAGCACTAGTTTTGTTGAAGCAGTTGAATCTGTTGTTGAAGCTGTTGATTGTTGTAGGTTATTATGTGCTCTAGAGAGCTCTAGTTTTGTTTAAGCTGTTGAATCTGTTGTTGAAGCTGTTGATTGTTGCAGGCTATAGAGAGGTCTAATTTTTGTTTAAGCTGTCGAATCTGTTGTTGTTGAAGCTGTTGATTGTTGTAGGCTATTAAATGCTATAGACAGCTCTAGTTTTTTTTTAGCTGTTGAATCTGTTGTTGTTGAAGCTGTTGATTGTTGTAGGCTACATTATGTGCATTAGAGAGCTCTAGTTTTGTTGAAGCTGTTGAATCTGTCGTTGAAGCTGTTGATTGTAGGCTATTACATGCTCTAGTGAGCTCTAGTTTTGTTGAAGCTGTTGATTGTTGTAGGCTACATTATGTGCTTTAGAGAGCTCTAGTTTTGTTGAAGCTGTTGAATCTGTGGTTGAAGCTGTTGATTGTTGTAGGCTACATTATGTGCTTTAGAGAGCTCTAGTTTTGTTGAAGCTGTTGAATCTGTGGTTGAAGCTGTTGATTGTAGGCTATTATATGCTCTAGTGAGCTCTAGTTTTGTTGAAGCTGTTGATTGTTGTAGGCTATTAAGTTCCCTAGTTTAATTGAAGCTGTTGAATCTGTTGTTGTTAAAGCTGTTGATTGTTGTAGGCTATTATGTGCTCTATTTTTATTAAAGCTGTTGAATCTATTTTTGTTGAAGAAGTTGATTGTTGTAGGCTATTATGTGCAATAGAGAGCTCTAGTTTTGTTGAAGCTGTTGAATCTGTTGTTGTTGAAGCTGTTGATTGTTGTAGGCTATTATATGCTATAGAGAGCTCTAGTTTTGTTTAAGCTGTTGAATCTGTTGTTGAAGCTGTTGATTGTTGTAGGCTATTATATGTTATAGAGAGCTCTAGTTTTGTTTAAGCTGTCGAATCTGTTGTTGAAATTGTTGATTGTTGTAGGCTATTATATGTTATAGAGAGGTCTAGTTTTGTTTAAGCTGTCGAATCTGTTGTTGAAGTAGTTGATTGTTGTAGGCTATCAGTATATGCTATCGAGAGCTCTAGTTTTGTTTAAGCTGTCGAATCTGTTGTTGTTGAAGCTGTTGATTGTTGTAGGCTATTATGTGCTCTAGAGAGTTCTAATTTTGTTGAAGCTGTTGAATCTGTTGTTGAAGCTGTTGATTGTTGTAGGCTATTATATCTTATAGAGAGCTCTAGTTATATTTAAGCTGTCGAATCTGTTGTTGAAATTGTTGATTGTTGTAGGCTATTATATGTTATAGAGAGGTCTAGTTTTGTTTAAGCTGTCGAATCTGTTGTTGAAGTAGTTGATTGTTGTAGGCTATTATATGTTATAGAGAGGTCTAGTTTTGTTTAAGCTGTCGAATTTGTTGTTGAAGTATATAGTTGATTGTTGTAGGCTATTATATGCTATAGAGAGCTCTAGTTTTGTTTAAGCTGTCGAATCTGTTGTTGAAGCTGTTGATTGTTGTAGGCTATTATGTGCAATAGAGAGCTCTAATTTTGTTGAAGCTGTTGAATCTGTTGTTGAAGCTGTTGATTGTTGTAGGCTATTATAACTTATAGAGAGGTCTAGTTTTGTTTAAGCTGTTGAATCTGTTGTTGTTGAAGCTGTTGATTGTTGTAGGCTATTAAATGCTATAGAGAGCTCTAGTTTTGTTCAAGCTGTTGAATCTGTTGTTGAAGCTGTTGATTGTTGTAGGCAATTACGCGTAATAGAGAGCTCTAGTTTTGTTGAAGTTGTTGAATTTGTTGTTGAAGCTGTTGATTGTTGTAGGCTACTTTATGTGCTTTAGAGAGCACTAGTTTTGTTGAAGCAGTTGAATCTGTTGTTGAAGCTGTTGATTGTTGTAGGTTATTATGTGCTCTAGAGAGCTCTAGTTTTGTTTAAGCTGTTGAATCTGTTGTTGAAGCTGTTGATTGTTGCAGGCTATAGAGAGGTCTAATTTTTGTTTAAGCTGTCGAATCTGTTGTTGTTGAAGCTGTTGATTGTTGTAGGCTATTACATGCTATAGACAGCTCTAGTTTTTTTTAAGCTGTTGACTCTGTTGTTGTTGAAGCTGTTGATTGTTGTAGGCTACATTTTGTGCATTAGAGAGCTCTAGTTTTGTTGAAGCTGTTGAATCTGTCGTTGAAGCTGTTGATTGTAGGCTATTACATGCTCTAGTGAGCTCTAGTTTTGTTGAAGCTGTTGATTGTTGTAGGCTACATTATGTGCTTTAGAGAGCTCTAGTTTTGTTGAAGCTGTTGAATCTGTGGTTGAAGCTGTTGATTGTTGTAGGCTACATTATGTGCTTTAGAGAGCTCTAGTTTTGTTGAAGCTGTTGAATCTGTGGTTGAAGCTGTTGATTGTAGGCTATTATATGCTCTAGTGAGCTCTAGTTTTGTTGAAGCTGTTGATTGTTGTAGGCTATTAAGTTCCCTAGTTTAATTGAAGCTGTTGAATCTGTTGTTGTTAAAGCTGTTGATTGTTGTAGGCTATTATGTGCTCTATTTTTATTAAAGCTGTTGAATCTATTTTTGTTGAAGAAGTTGATTGTTGTAGGCTATTATGTGCAATAGAGAGCTCTAGTTTTGTTGAAGCTGTTGAATCTGTTGTTGTTGAAGCTGTTGATTGTTGTAGGCTATTATATGCTATAGAGAGCTCTAGTTTTGTTTAAGCTGTTCAATCTGTTGTTGAAGCTGTTGATTGTTGTAGGCTATTATATGTTATAGAGAGGTCTAGTTTTGTTTAAGCTGTCGAATCTGTTGTTGAAGCTGTTGATTGTTGTAGGCTATTATATGCTATAGAGAGCTCTAGTTATGTTTAAGCTGTCGAATCTGTTGTTGTTGAAGCTATTGATTGTTGTAGGCTATTATGTGCAATAGAGAGCTCTAATTTTGTTGAAGCTGTTGAATCTGTTGTTGAAGCTGTTGATTGTTGTAGGCTATTATATCTTATAGAGAGGTCTAGTTTTGTTTAAGCTGTTGAATCTGTTGTTGTTGAAGCTGTTGATTGTTGTAGGCTATTATATGCTATAGAGAGCTCTAGTTTTGTTCAAGCTGTTGAATCTGTTGTTGTTGAAGCTGTTGATTGTTGTAGGCTACATTATGTGCTTTAGAGAGCTCTAGTTTTGTTGAAGCTGTTGAATCTGTGGTTGAAGCTGTTGATTGTAGGCTATTATATGCTCTAGTGAGCTCTAGTTTTGTTGAAGCTGTTGATTGTTGTAGGCTATTAAATGCCCTAGTTTAATTGAAGCTGTTGAATCTGTTGTTGTTAAAGCTGTTGATTGTTGTAGGCTATTATGTGCTCTATTTTTATTAAAGCTGTTGAATCTATTTTTGTTGAAGAAGTTGATTGTTGTAGGCTATTATGTGCAATAGAGAGCTCTAGTTTTGTTGAAGCTGTTGAATCTGTTGTTGTTGAAGCTGTTGATTGTTGTAGGCTATTATATGCTATAGAGAGCTCCAGTTTTGTTTAAGCTGTTGAATCTGTTGTTGTTGAAGCTGTTGATTGTTGTAGGCTATTATATGCTATAGAGAGCTCAAGTTTTGTTCAAGCTGTTGAATCTGTTGTTGTTGAAGCTGTTGATTGTTGTAGGCTACATTATGTGCTTTAGAGAGCTCTAGTTTTGTTGAAGCTGTTGAATCTGTGGTTGAAGCTGTTGATTGTAGGCTATTATATGCTCTAGTGAGCACTAGTTTTGTTGAAGCTGTTGATTGTTGTAGGCTATTAAATGCCCTAGTTTAATTGAAGCTGTTGAATCTGTTGTTGTTAAAGCTGTTGATTGTTGTAGGCTATTATGTGCTCTATTTTTATTAAAGCTGTTGAATCTATTTTTGTTGAAGAAGTTGATTGTTGTAGGCTATTATGTGCAATAGAGAGCTCTAGTTTTGTTGAAGCTGTTGAATCTGTTGTTGTTGAAGCTGTTGATTGTTGTAGGCTATTATATGCTATAGAGAGCTCTAGTTTTGTTGAAGCTGTTGGATCTGTTGTTGAAGCTGTTGATTGTTGTAGGCTATTATATCTTATAGAGAGGTCTAGTTTGTTTAAGCTGTTGAATCTGTTGTTGTTGAAGCTGTTGATTGTTGTAGGCTATTATATGCCATAGAGAGCTCTAGTTTTGTTCAAGCTGTTGAATCTGTTGTTGTTGAAGCTGTTGATTGTTGTAGGCTATTATGTGTAATAGAGAGCTGTAGTTTTGTTGAAGTTGTTGAATCTGTTGTTGAAGCTGTTGATTGTTGTAGGCTACATTATGTGCTTTAGAGAGTTCTAGTTTTGTTGAAGCAGTTGAATCTGTTGTTGAAGCTGTTGATTGTTGTAGGCTATTATGAGCTCTTGAGAGCTCTAGTTTTGTTGAAGCTGTTGAATCTGTTGTTGTTGAAGCTGTTGATTGTTGTAGGCTACATTATGTGCTTTAGAGAGCTCTAGTTTTGTTGAAGCAGTTGAATCTGTTGTTGAAGCTGTTGATTGTTGAAGCTGTAGTTGTTGAATCTGTTTTTGAAGCTGTTGAATCAGTGTTAAATCTGTTGATAACCATGTTGAAGTTATTGATTGTCGTTGATCTTGAATCTGTTGTTGTTGAAGCTGTTGATTGTTGGTACTGTTGAAGCTGTTCAATCAGTTGATCTTGTTAGTACAATTAAAGCTGTTGATTGTGAGTACAGTCTATTTTGTGTAAGTGTAGGCTCGCCCCAATAAATCAATAGCTTCAATCACTATGTTGAAGCTGTTGAATTTGTTGTAGAAGCTGTTGATTGTTGTAAGCTATTATGTGCTCTAGAGAGCTCTAGTTTTGTTGAAGCTGTTGAATCTGTTGTTGTTAAAGCTGTTGATTGTTGTAGGCTATTATATGCTATAGAGAGCTCTAGTTTTGTTTAAGCTGTTGAATCTGTTCTTGTTGAAGCTGTTGATTGTTGTAGGCTATTATGTTCAATAGAGAGCTCTAGTTTTGTTGAAGCTGTTGAATCTGTTGTTGAAGCTGTTGATTGTTGTAGGTTATTATGTGCTCTAGAGAGCTCTAGTTTTGTTTAAGCTGTTGAATCTGTTGTTGAAGCTGTTGATTGTTGTAGGCTATTATATCTTATAGAGAGGTCTAGTTTTGTTTAAGCTGTCGAATTTGTTGTTGTTGAAGCTGTTGATTGTTGTAAGCTATTACATGCTATAGATAGCTCTAGTTTTTTTTAAGCTGTTAAATCTGTTGTTGTTGAAGCTGTTGATTGTTGTAGGCTACATAATGTGCTTTAGAGAGCTCTAGTTTTGTTGAAGCTGTTGAATCTGTGGTTGAAGCTGTTGATTGTAGGCTATTATATGCTCTAGTGAGCTCTAGTTTTGTTGAAGCTGTTGATTGTTGTAGGCTACATTATGTGCTTTAGAGAGCTCTAGTTTTGTTGAAGCTGTTGAATCTGTGGTTGAAGCTGTTGATTGTAGGCTATTATATGCTCTAGTGAGCTCTAGTTTTTTTGAAGCTGTTGATTGTTGTAGGCTATTAAGTGCCCTAGTTTAATTGAAGCTGTTGAATCTGTTGTTGTTAAAGCTGTTGATTGTTGTAGGCTATTATGTGCTCTATTTTTATTAAAGCTGTTGAATCTATTTTTGTTGAAGAAGTTGATTGTTGTAGGCTATTATGTGCAATAGAGAGCTCTAGTTTTGTTGAAGCTGTTGAATCTGTTGTTGTTGAAGGTGTTGATTGTTGTAGGCTATTATATACTATAGAGAGCTCTAGTTTTGTTTAAGCTGTTGAATCTGTTGTTGAAGCTGTTGATTGTTGTAGGCTATTATATGTTATAGAGAGCTCTAGTTTTATTTAAGCTGTCGAATCTGTTGTTGAAATTGTTGATTGTTGTAAGCTATTATATGTTATAGAGAGGTCTAGTTTTATTTAAGCTGTCGAATCTGTTGTTGAAGTAGTTGATTGTTGTAGGCTATTATATGCTATAGAGAGCTCTAGTTTTGTTTAAGCTGTCGAATCTGTTGTTGTTGAAGCTGTTGATTGTTGTAGGCTATTATGTGCAATAGAGAGCTCTAATTTTGTTGAAGCTGTTGAATCTGTTGTTGAAGCTGTTGATTGTTGTAGGCTATTATATGTTATAGAGAGGTCTAGTTTTGTTAAAGCTGTCGAATCTGTTGTTGTTGAAGCAGTTGATTGTTGTAGGCTATTATGTGCAATAGAGAGTTCTCGTTTTGTTTAAGCTGTTGAATCTGTATAGTTGTTGAAGCTGTTGATTGTTGTAGGCTATTATATGCTATAGAGAGCTCTAGTTTTGTTCAAGCTGTTGAATCTGTTGTTGAAGCTGTTGATTGTTGTAGGCTATTATATGTTATAGAGAGGTCTAGTTTTGTTAAAGCTGTCGAATCTGTTGTTGTTGAAGCAGTTGATTGTTGTAGGCTATTATGTGCAATAGAGAGCTCTAGTTTTGTTTAAGCTGTTGAATCTGTTGTTGTTGAAGCTGTTGATTGTTGTAGGCTATTATATGCTATAGAGAGCTCTAGTTTTGTTCAAGCTGTTGAATCTGTTGTTGTTGAAGCTGTTGATTGTTGTAGGCTACATTATGTGCTTTAGAGAGCTCTAGTTTTGTTGAAGCAGTTGAATCTGTTGTTGAAGCTATTGATTGTTGTAGGCTATTATGAGCTCTTGAGAGCTCTAGTTTTGTTGAAGCTGTTAAATCTGTTGTTGAAGCTGTTGATTGTTGAAGCTGTAGTTGTTGAATCTGTTTTTGAAGCTGTTGAATCAGTTGTTAAATCTGTTGATAACCATGTTGAAGTTGTTGATTGTCGTTGATGTTCAATCTGTTGTTGTTGAAGCTGTTGATTGTTGGTAGTGTTGAAGCTGTTCAATCAGTTGATCTTGTTAGTACAAATAAAGCTGTTGATTGTGAGTACAGTCTATATTTTGTGTAAGTGTAGGCTCGCCCCAATAAATCAATAGCTTCAATCACTATGTTGAAGCTGTTGAATTTGTTGTAGAAGCTGTTGATTGTTGTAAGCTATTATGTGCTCTAGAGAGCTCTAGTTTTGTTGAAGCTGTTGAATCTGTTGTTGTTAAAGCTGTTGATTGTTGTAGGTTATAATGTGCTCTAGTTTATTAAAGCTGTTGAATCTATTTTTGTTGAAGATGTTGATTGTTGTAGGCTACATTATGCGCTCTAGAGAGCTCTAGTTTTGTCGAAGCTGTTGAATCTGTGGTTGTTAAAGCTGTTGATTGTTGTAGGCTATTATATACTATAGAGAGCTCTAGTTTTGTTTAAGCTGTTGAAACTGTTGTTGAAGCTGTTGATTGTTGTAGGATATTATATGCTATAGAGAGCTCTAGTTTTGTTTAAGCTGTTGAAACTGTTGTTGAAGCTGTTGATTGTTGTAGGATATTATATGCTATAGAGAGCTCTAGTTTTGTTTAAGCTGTCAAATCTGTTGTTGTTGAAGCTGTTGATTGTTGTTGGCTATTATGTGCAATAGAGAGCTCTAATTTTGTTGAAGATGTTGAATCTGTTGTTGAAGCTGTTGAATCTGTTGTTGAAGCTGTTGATTGTTGTAGGCTATTATATCTTATAGAGAGGTCTAGTTTTGTTTAAGCTGTTGAATCTGTTGTTGTTGAAGCTGTTGATTGTTGTAGGCTATTATATGCTATAGAGAGCTCTAGTTTTGTTCAAGCTGTTGAATCTGTTGTTGTTGAAGCTGTTGATTGTTGTAGGCTATTATGTGTAATAGAGAGCTCTAGTTTTGTTGAAGTTGTTGAATCTGTTGTTGAAGCTGTTGATTGTTGTAGGCTACATTATGTGCTTTAGAGAGCTCTAGTTTTGTTGAAGCAGTTGAATCTGTTGTTGAAGCTGTTGATTGTTGTAGGCTATTATGAGCTCTTGAGAGCTCTAGTTTTGTTGAAGCTTTTAAATCTGTTGAAGCTGTTGATAGTTGAAGCTGTAGTTGTTGAATCTGTTTTTGAAGCTGTTGAATCAGTTGTTAAATCTGTTAACCATGTTGAAGTTGTTGATTGTCGTTGATGTTCAATCTGTTGTTGTTGAAGCTGTTGATTGTTGGTAGTGTTGAAGCTGTTCAATCAGTTGATCTTGTTAGTACAAATAAAGCTGTTGATTGTGAGTACAGTCTATATTTTGTGTAAGTGTAGGCTCGCCCCAATAAATCAATAGCTTCAATCACTATGTTGAAGCTGTTGAATTTGTTGTAGAAGCTGTTGATTGTTGTAAGCTATTATGTGCTCTAGAGAGCTCTAGTTTTGTTGAAGCTGTTGAATCTGTTGTTGTTAAAGCTGTTGATTGTTGTAGGTTATTATGTGCTCTAGTTTATTAAAGCTGTTGAATCTATTTTTGTTGAAGATGTTGATTGTTGTAGGCTACATTATGCGCTCTAGAGAGCTCTAGTTTTGTCGAAGCTGTTGAATCTGTGGTTGTTAAAGCTGTTGATTGTTGTAGGCTATTATATACTATAGAGAGCTCTAGTTTTGTTTAAGCTGTTGAAACTGTTGTTGAAGCTGTTGATTGTTGTAGGATATTATATGCTATAGAGAGCTCTAGTTTTGTTTAAGCTGTTGAAACTGTTGTTGAAGCTGTTGATTGTTGTAGGATATTATATGCTATAGAGAGCTCTAGTTTTGTTTAAGCTGTCGAATCTGTTGTTGTTGAAGCTGTTGATTGTTGTTGGCTATTATGTGCAATAGAGAGCTCTAATTTTGTTGAAGATGTTGAATCTGTTGTTGAAGCTGTTGAATCTGTTGTTGAAGCTGTTGATTGTTGTAGGCTATTATATCTTATAGAGAGGTCTAGTTTTGTTTAAGCTGTTGAATCTGTTGTTGTTGAAGCTGTTGATTGTTGTAGGCTATTATATGCTATAGAGAGCTCTAGTTTTGTTCAAGCTGTTGAATCTGTTGTTGTTGAAGCTGTTGATTGTTGTAGGCTATTATGTGTAATAGAGAGCTCTAGTTTTGTTGAAGTTGTTGAATCTGTTGTTGAAGCTGTTGATTGTTGTAGGCTACATTATGTGCTTTAGAGAGCTCTAGTTTTGTTGAAGCAGTTGAATCTGTTGTTGAAGCTGTTGATTGTTGTAGGCTATTATGAGCTCTTGAGAGCTCTAGTTTTGTTGAAGCTTTTAAATCTGTTGAAGCTGTTGATAGTTGAAGCTGTAGTTGTTGAATCTGTTTTTGAAGCTGTTGAATCAGTTGTTAAATCTGTTAACCATGTTGAAGTTGTTGATTGTCGATGTTGAATCTGTTGTTGTTGAAGCGGTTGATTGTTGGTAGTGTTGAAGCTGTTCAATCAGTTGATCTTGTTAGTACAATTGAAGCTGTTGGTTGTGAGTACAGTCTATTTTGTGTAAGTGTAGGCTCGCCCCAATAAATCAATAGCTTCAATCACTATGTTGAAGCTGTTGAATTTGTTGTAGAAGCTGTTGATTGTTGTAAGCTATTATGTGCTCTAGAGAGCTCTAGTTTTGTTGAAGCTGTTGAATTTGTTGTAGAAGCTGTTGATTGTTGTAAGCTATTATGTGCTCTAGAGAGCTCTACTTTTGTTGAAGCTGTTGAGTCTGTAGTTGTTAAAGCTGTTGATTGTTGTAGGCTATTACGTGCTCTAGTTTATTAAAGCTGTTGAATCTATTTTTGTTGAAGATGTTGATTGTTGTAGGGTACATTATGTGCTCTAGAGAGCTCTAGTTTCAGAAGAAGCTTCTCTTATGAAACACCCCTGCGGTGACGATGCTGTCATCGTGGCACTCAGCTAGATGCTCTAGCCATCAGGCCTAACTCATCAAGGAATCATTACTATAGCACTTGTATGCAAGTCCCGAGATTTTTTTTTTCTTGGAAAAAAAATCTCAGGACTTGAGTGGGAATCGAACCCACACTCTCACATCTCCGGTGTGATGCTCTACCAATTAAGCTATCAAGCCCCTTGGGAGCAAGGTGGTGGGAAGGAAGGTATACAAGTGCTAGTTCTTGGTGCCCATTACATCAGAAGAAGCTTCTCTTATGAAACACATACAAGTGTTGCATACAAGTGCTATAGTAATGATTCCTTGATGAGTTAGGCCTGATGGCTAGAGCATCTAGCTGAGTGCCACGGTGACAGCATCGTCACCGCAGGGGTGTTTCATAAGAGAAGCTTATTCTGATGTAATGGGCACCAAGAACTAGCACTTGTATACCTTCCTTCCCACCACCTTGCTCCCAAGGGGCTTGATAGCTTAATTGGTAGAGCATCACACCGGAGATGTGAGAGTGTGGGTTCGATTCCCACTCAAGTCCTGAGATTTTTTTTTTTTTTCCAAGAAAAAAAAATCTCGGGACTTGCATACAAGTGCTATAGTAATAGCTCTAGTTTTGTCGAAGCTGTTGAATCTGTGGTTGTTGAAGCTGTTGATTGTTGTAGGCTATTATATACTATAGAGAGCTCTAGTTTTGTTTAAGCTGTTGAATCTGTTGTTGAAGCTGTTGATTGTTATATGTTGTAGAGAGGTCTAGTTTTGTTGAAGCAGTTGAATCTGTTGTTGTTGAAGCTGTTGATTGTTGTAGGCTACATTATATGCTTTAGAGAGCTCTAGTTTTGTTGAAGCAGTTGAATCTGTTGTTGAAGCTGTTGACTGTTTAGGCTGTTATGAGCTCTTGAGAGCTCTAGTTTTGTTGAAGCTGTTGATTGTTGAAGCTGTAGCTGTTGAATCTGTTTTTGAAGCTGTTGATTGTTGAAGCTGTTGAATCAGTTGTTAAATCTGTTGATAACCATGTTGAAGTTTTTGATTGTCGTTGATGTTGAATCTGTTGTTGAAGCTGTTGATTGTTGGTAGTGTTGAAGCTGTTCAATCAGTTGATCTTGTTAGTACAATTAAAGCTGTTGATTGTGAGTACAGTCTATTTTGTGTAAGTGTAGGCTCGCCCCAATAAATCAATAGTTTCAATCACTATGTTGAAGCTGTTGAATTTGTTGTAGAAGCTGTTGACTGTTGTAAGCTATTATGTGCTCTAGAGAGCTCTAGTTTTGTTGAAGCTGTTGAATCTGCTGTTGTTAAAGGTGTTGTTTGTTGTAGGCTATTATGTGCTCTAGTTTATTTAAGCTGTTGAATCTATTTTTGTTGAAGATGTTGATTATTGTAGGCCATTATATGCTATAGAGAGCTCTAGTTTTGTTTAAGATGTTGAATCTGTTGTTGTTGAAGCAGTTGATTGTTGTAGGCTATTATATGCTATAGAGAGCTCTAGTTTTGTTCAAGCTGTTGAATCTGTTGTTGAAGCTGTTGATTGTTGGAGGCTATTATGTGTAATAGACAGCTCTAGTTTTGTTGAAGTTGTTGAATCTGTTGTTGAAGCTGTTGATTGTTGTAGGCTACATTATGTGCTTTAGAGAGCTCTAGTTTTGTTGAAGCAGTTGAATCTGTTGTTGAAGCTGTTGATTGTTGAAGCTGTAGTTGTTGAATCTGTTTTTGAAGCTGTTGAATCAGTGTTAAATCTGTTGATAACCATGTTGAAGTTATTGATTGTCGTTGATCTTGAATCTGTTGTTGTTGAAGCTGTTGATTGTTGGTACTGTTGAAGCTGTTCAATCAGTTGATCTTGTTAGTACAATTAAAGCTGTTGATTGTGAGTACAGTCTATTTTGTGTAAGTGTAGGCTCGCCCCAATAAATCAATAGCTTCAATCACTATGTTGAAGCTGTTGAATTTGTTGTAGAAGCTGTTGATTGTTGTAAGCTATTACGTGCTCTAGAGAGCTCTAGTTTTGTTGAAGATGTTGAATCTGTTGTTGTTAAAGCTGTTGATTGTTGTAGGCTATTAATGCTCTAGTTTATTAAAGCTGTTGAATCTACTTTTGTTGAAGATGTTGATTGTTGTAGGCTACATTATGTGCTCTAGAGAGCTCTAGTTTTGTCAAAGCTGTTGAATCTGTAGTTGTTGAAGCTGTGATTGTTGTAGGCTATTATATACTATAGAGAGCTCTAGTTTTGTTTAAGCTATTGAATCTGTTGCTGAAGCTGTTGATTGTTGTAGGCTATTATATGTTATAGAGAGGTCTAGTTTTGTTTAAGCTGTCGAATCTGTTGTTGTTGAAGCAGTTGATTGTTGTAGGCTATTATATGCTATAGAGAGCTCTAGTTTTGTTTAAGCTGTTGAATCTGTTGTTGTTGAAGCAGTTGATTGTTGTAGGCTATTATACGCTATAGAGAGCTCTAGTTTTGTTCAAGCTGTTGAATCCGTTGTTGTTGAAGCTGTTGATTGTTGTAGGCTATTATGTGTAATAGAGAGCTCTAGTTTTGTTGAAGTTGTTGAATCTGTTGTTGAAGCTGTTGATTGTTGTAGGCTACATTATGTGCTTTAGAGAGCTCTAGTTTTGTTGAAGCAGTTGAATCTGTCGTTGAAGCTGTTGATTGTTGTAGGCTATTATGTGCTCTAGTTTATTAAAGCTGTTGAATCTTTTTTTGTTGAAGATGTTGATTGTTGTAGGCTACATTATGTGCTCTAGAGAGCTCTAGTTTTGTTGAAGCTGTTGAATCTGTTGTTGTTGAAGCTGTTGATTGTTGTAGGCTATTATATACTATAGAGAGCTCTAGTTTAGTTCAAGCTGTTGAATCCGTTGTTGAAGCTGTTGATTGTTGTAGGCTATTATATGTTATAGAGAGGTCTAGTTTTGTTTAAGCTGTCGAATCTGTTGTTGTTGAAGCAGTCGATTGTTGTAGGCAATTATATGCTATAGAGAGCTCTAGTTTTGTTTAAGCTGTTGAATCTGTTGTTGTTGAAGCTGTTGATTGTTGTAGGCTATTATAATATGCTATAGAGAGTTCTAGTTTTGTTCAAGCTGTTGAATCTGTTGTTGTTGAAGCTGTTGATTGTTGTAGGCTATTATGTGTAATAGAGAGCTCTAGTTTTGTTGAAGTTGTTGAATCTGTTGTTGAAGCTGTTGATTGTTGTAGGCTACATTATGTGCTTTAGAGAGTTCTAGTTTTGTTGAAGCAGTTGAATCTGTTGTTGAAGCTGTTGATTGTTGTAGGCTATTATGAGCTCTTGAGAGCTCTAGTTTTGTTGAAGCTGTTAAATCTGTTGTTGAAGCTGTTGATTGTTGAAGCTGTAGTTGTTGAATCTGTTTTTGAAGCTGCTGAATCAGTTGTTAAATCTGTTGATAACCATGTTGAAGTTGTTGATTGTCGTTGATGTTGAATCTGTTGTTGTTGAAGCTGTTGACTGTTGGTAGTGTTGAAGCTGTTCAATCAGTTGATCTTGTTAGTACAATTAAAGCTGTTGATTGTGAGTACAGTCTATTTTGTGTAAGTGTAGGCTCGCCCCAATAAATCAATAGCTTCAATCACTATGTTGAAGCTGTTGAATTTGTTGTAGAAGCTGTTGATTGTTGTAAGCTATTATGTGCTCTAGAGAGCTCTAGTTTTGTTGAAGCTGTTGAATCTGTTGTTGTTAAAGCTGTTGATTGTTGTAGGCTATTATGTGCTCTAGTTTATTAAAGCTGTTGAATCTATTTTTGTTGAAGAAGTTGATTGTTGTAGGCTACATTATGTGCTCTAGAGAGCTCTAGTTTTGTTGAAGCTGTTGAATCTGTGGTTGTTGAAGCTGTTGATTGTTGTAGGCTATTATATACTATAGAGAGCTCTAGTTTTGATTAAGCTGTTGAATCTGTTGTTGAAGCTGTTGATTGTTGTAGGCTATTATATGTTATAGAGAGGTCTAGTTTTGTTTAAGCTGTCGAATCTGTTTTTGTTGAAGCAGTTGATTGTTGTAGGCTACATTATGTGCTCTAGAGAGCTCTAGTTATGTCAAAGCTGTTGAATCTGTTGTTGTTGAAGCTGTTGATTGTTGTAGGCTATTATATGTTATAGAGAGGTCTAGTTTTGTTTAAGCTGTCGAATCTGTTTTTGTTGAAGCAGTTGATTGTTGTAGGCTATTATA
The DNA here is from genome assembly GCA_964291365.2 of Stappiaceae bacterium. Taxonomy (GTDB): domain Bacteria; phylum Pseudomonadota; class Alphaproteobacteria; order Rhizobiales; family Stappiaceae; genus JBDWFY01. Next base: position 77,777 of record OZ219996.1, on the reverse strand, counting down.
TGTTATAGAGAGCTCTAGTTTTGTTCAAGCTGTTGAATCTGTTGTTGTTGAAGCTGTTGATAGTTGTAGGCTATTATATGCTATAGAGAGCTCTAGTTTTGTTGAAGTTGTTGAATCTGTTGTTGTTGAAGATGTTGATTGTTGTAGGCTACATTATGTGCTCTAGAGAGCTCCAGTTTTGTCGAAGCTGTTAAATCTGTTGTTGAAGCTGTTGATTGTTGTAGGCTATCATGAACTCTAGAGAACTCTGTTTTTGTTGAAGCTGTTGAATCTGTTGTTGTTGAAGCTGTTCATTTTTGTAGGCTTTTATGTGCTCTAGTTTTATTGAAGCTGTTGAATCTGTTGTTGTTGAAGATGTTGATTGTTGTAGGCTATTATGTACTCTAGAGAGCTCTTGTTTTGTTGTAGCTGTTGAATCTGTTGTTGAAGCTGTTGAATCTGCTGTTGTTAAAGCTGTTGATTGTTGTAGGCTATTTTGTGCTCTAGAGAGCTCTAGTTTTGTTAAAGCTGTTGAATCTGTTGTAATAATATTGAAGCTGTTGAGTCTGCTGATGTTAAAGCTGTTGATTGTTGGAAGCTATTATGTGCTCTAAAGAGCTCTAGTTTTGTTGAAGCTGTTGAATCTGTTGTTAAAGCTGTTGATTGTTGTAAGCTATTATGTGCTCTAGAGAGCTCTAATTTTGTTGAAGCTGTTGAATCTGTTGTTGAAGCTATTGAATCTGTTGTTGCTAAAGCTGTTGATTGTTGTAGGCTATTATGTGCTCCTGTTATATTGAAGCTGTTGAATCTGTTGTTGAAGCTGTTGATTGTTGTAGGCTATTATGTGCAATAGAGAGCTCTAGGTTTGTTGAATCTGTTGTTGCAGATGTTGATTGTTGTAGGCTACATTGTCTGCTCTAGAGAGCTCTAGTTTTGTTGAAGCTGTTCAATATGTTGTTGCTGAAGTTGTCAAATGTAGGCTAATATGTGCTCTAGAGAGCTCTAGTTTTGTTAAAATTGTTGAATCTGTTGTTGACGATGTTGATTGCTGTAAGGTACATTATGTGCTCTAGAGGGCTCTACTTTGTTGAAGCTGTTGATTGTTGTAGGCTATTATGTGCTCGAGAGAGCACTAGTTTTGTTGAAGCAGTTGAATCCGTTGTGGAAGCTGTTGATTGTTGTAGGCTATTATGTGCTCTAGAGAGCTCTAGTTTTGTTGAAGCAGTTGAATCTGTCGTGGAAGCTGTTGGTTGTTGTAGGCTATTACGTGCTCTAGGGAGCTCTAGTTTTGTTAAAGCTGTGAATATGTTGTTAAAGCTGTTGATTGTTGTAGGCTATTATGTGCTCTAGTTTTATTGAAGCTGTTGAATCTGTTGTTGTTGAATATGTTGATTGATGTAGGCTACATTATGTGCTCTAGAGAGATCTAGTTTTGTCGAAGCTGTTGACTCTGTTGTTGTTAAAGCTGTTGATTGTTGTAGGCTATTATGTGCTCTAGTTTTATTGAAGCTGTTGAATCTGTTGTTGTTGAAGCTGTTGATTGTTGTAGGCTATTATGTGCAATAGAGAGCTCTTGTTTTGTTGAAGCTGTTAAATCTGTTGTTAAAGCTGTTGATTGTTGTAGGCTATTATGAGCTCTTGAGAGCTCTAGTTTTGTTGAAGCTGTTAAATCTGTTGTTGAAGCTGTTGATTGTTGAAGCTGTAGTTGTTGAATCTGTTTTTGAAGCTGTTGAATCAGTTGTTAAATCTGTTGATAACCATGTTGAAGTTGTTGATTGTCGTTGATGTTGAATCTGTTGTTGTTGAAGCGGTTGATTGTTGGTACTGTTGAAGCTGTTCAATCAGTTGATCTTGTTAGTACAATTAAAGCTGTTGATTGTGAGTACAGTCTATTTTGTGTAAGTGTAGGCTCGCACTAATAAATTACTAGCTTCAATCACTATGTTGAAGCTGTTGAATTTGTTGTAGAAGCTGTTGATTGTTGTAAGCTATTATGTGCTCTAGAGAGCTCTAGTTTTGTTGAAGATGTTGAATCTGTTGTTGTTAAAGCTGTTGATTGTTGTAGGCTATTATGAGCTCTAGTTTATTAAAGCTGTTGAATCTATATTTGTTGAAGATGTTGATTGTTGTAGGCTACATTATGTGCTCTAGAGAGCTCTAGTTATGTCAAAGCTGTTGAATCTGTTGTTGTTGAAGCTGTTGATTGTTGTAGGCTATTATATACTATAGAGAGCTCTAGTTTTGTTCAAACTGTTGAATCTGTTGTTGAAGCTGTTGATTGTTGTAGGCTATTATATGTTATAGAGAGGTCTAGTTTTGTTTAAGCTGTCGAATCTGTTGTTGTTGAAGCAGTTGATTGTTGTAGGCCATTATATGCTATAGAGAGCTCTAGTTTTGTTCAAGCTGTTGAATCTGTTGTTGTTGAAGCTGTTGATAGTTGTAGGCTATTATATGCTATAGAGAGCTCTAGTTTTGTTGAAGTTGTTGAATCTGTTGTTGTTGAAGCTGTTGATTGTTGTAGGTTACATTATGTGCTTTAGAGAGCACTAGTTTTGTTGAAGCAGTTGAATCTGTTGTTGAAGCTGTTGACTGTTGTAGGCTATTATGAGCTCTTGAGAGCTCTAGTTTTGTTGAAGCTGTTGATTGTTGAAGCTGTAGTTGTTGAATCTGTTTCTGAAGCTGTTGATTGTTGAAGCTGTTGAATCAGTTGTTAAATCTGTTGATAACCGTGTTGAAGTTGTTGATTGTTGTTGATGTTGAATCCGTTGTTGTTGAAGCTGTTGATTGTTGGTAGTGTTAAAGCTGTTCAATCAGTTGATCTTGTTAGTACAATTAAAGCTGTTGATTGTGAGTACAGTCTATTTTGTGTAAGTGTAGGCTCACCCCAATAAATCAATACCTTCCATCACTATGTTGAAGCTGTTGAATTTGTTGTAGAAGCTGTTGATTGTTGTAAGCTATTATGTGCTCTAGAGAGCTCTAGTTTTGTTGAAGCTGTTGAATCTATTTCTGTTAAAGCTGTTGATCGTTGTAGGCTATTATGTGCTCTAGTTTAATTGAAGCTGTTGAATCTGTTGTTGAAGAAGTTGATTGTTGTAGGCTATTATGTGCAATAGAGAGCTCTAGTTTATTAAAGCTGTTGAATCTATATTTGTTGAAGATGTTGATTGTTGTAGGCTACATTATGTGCTCTAGAGAGCTCTAGTTATGTCAAAGCTGTTGAATCTGTTGTTGTTGAAGCTGTTGATTGTTGTAGGCTATTATATACTATAGAGAGCTCTAGTTTTGTTCAAACTGTTGAATCTGTTGTTGAAGCTGTTGATTGTTGTAGGCTATTATATGTTATAGAGAGGTCTAGTTTTGTTTAAGCTGTCGAATCTGTTGTTGTTGAAGCAGTTGATTGTTGTAGGCTATTATATGCTATAGAGAGCTCTAGTTTTGTTCAAGCTGTTGAATCTGTTGTTGTTGAAGCTGTTGATAGTTGTAGGCTATTATATGCTATAGAGAGCTCTAGTTTTGTTGAAGTTGTTGAATCTGTTGTTGTTGAAGCTGTTGATTGTTGTAGGTTACATTATGTGCTTTAGAGAGCACTAGTTTTGTTGAAGCAGTTGAATCTGTTGTTGAAGCTGTTGACTGTTGTAGGCTATTATGAGCTCTTGAGAGCTCTAGTTTTGTTGAAGCTGTTGATTGTTGAAGCTGTAGTTGTTGAATCTGTTTCTGAAGCTGTTGATTGTTGAAGCTGTTGAATCAGTTGTTAAATCTGTTGATAACCGTGTTGAAGTTGTTGATTGTTGTTGATGTTGAATCCGTTGTTGTTGAAGCTGTTGATTGTTGGTAGTGTTAAAGCTGTTCAATCAGTTGATCTTGTTAGTACAATTAAAGCTGTTGATTGTGAGTACAGTCTATTTTGTGTAAGTGTAGGCTCACCCCAATAAATCAATACCTTCCATCACTATGTTGAAGCTGTTGAATTTGTTGTAGAAGCTGTTGATTGTTGTAAGCTATTATGTGCTCTAGAGAGCTCTAGTTTTGTTGAAGCTGTTGAATCTATTTCTGTTAAAGCTGTTGATCGTTGTAGGCTATTATGTGCTCTAGTTTAATTGAAGCTGTTGAATCTGTTGTTGAAGAAGTTGATTGTTGTAGGCTATTATGTGCAATAGAGAGCTCTAGTTTTGTTGAAGCTGTTGAATCTGTTGTTGTTGAAGCTGTTGATTGTTGTAGGCTATTATATGCTATAGAGAGCTCTAGTTTTGTTTGAGCTGTTGAATCTGTTGTTGAAGCTGTTGATTGTTGTAGGCTATTATATGTTATAGAGAGCTCTAACTTTATTTAAGCTGTCGAATCTGTTGTTGAAATTGTTGATTGTTGTAGGCTATTATATGCTATAGAGAGCTCTAGTTTTGTTTAAGCTGTCGAATCTGTTGTTGTTGAAGCTGTGGATTGTTGTAGGCTATTATGTGCAATAGAGAGCTCTAATTTTGTTGAAGCTGTAGAATCTGTTGTTGAAGCTGTTGATTGTTGTAGGCTATTATATCTTATAGAGAGGTCTAGTTTTGTTTAAGCTGTTGAATCTGTTGTTGTTGAAGCTGTTGATTGTTGTAGGCTATTATATGCTATAGAGAACTCTAGTTTTGTTCAAGCTGTTGAATCTGTTGTTGTTGAAGCTGTTGATTGTTGTAGGCTATTACGTGTAATAGAGAGCTCTAGTTTTGTTGAAGTTGTTGAATCTGTTGTTGAAGCTGTTGATTGTTGTAGGCTACTTTATGTGCTTTAGAGAGCTCTAGTTTTGTTGAAGCAGTTGAATCTGTTGTTGAAGGTGTTGATTGTTGTAGGTTATTATGTGCTCTAGAGAGCTCTAGTTTTGTTTAAGCAGTTGAATCTGTTGTTGAAGCTGTTGATTGTTGTAGGCTATTATATCTTATGGAGAGGTCTAATTTTTGTTTAAGCTGTCGAATCTGTTGTTGAAGGTGTTGATTGTTGTAGGCTATTACATGCTATAGACAGCTCTAGTTTTTTTTAAGCTGTTGAATCTGTTGTTGAAGCTGTTGATTGTTGTAGGCTACATTGTGTGCATTAGAGAGCTCTAGTTTAGTTGAAGCTGTTGAATCTGTGGTTGAAGCTGTTGATTGTAGGCTATTATATGCTCTAGTGAGCTCTAGTTTTGTTGAAGCTGTTGATTGTTGTAGGCTACATTATGTGCTTTAGAGAGCTCTAGTTTTGTTGAAGCTGTTGAATCTGTGGTTGAAGCTGTTGATTGTTGTAGGCTACATTATGTGCTTTAGAGAACTCTAGTTTTGTTGAAGCTGTTGAATCTGTGGTTGAAGCTGTTGATTGTAGGCTATTATATGCTCTAGTGAGCTCTAGTTTTGTTGAAGCTGTTGATTGTTGTAGGCTATTAAGTTCCCTAGTTTAATTGAAGCTGTTGAATCTGTTGTTGTTAAAGCTGTTGATTGTTGTAGGCTATTATATCATATAGAGAGCTCTAGTTTTGTTTAAGCTGTTGAATCTGTTGTTGAAGCTGTTGATTGTTGTAGGCTATTATATGTTAGAGAGAGCTCTAGTTTTATTTAAGCTGTCGAATCTGTTGTTGAAATTGTTGATTGTTGTAGGCTATTATATGTTATAGAGAGGTCTAGTTTTGTTTAAGCTGTCGAATCTGTTGTTGAAGTAGTTGATTGTTGTAGGCTATTATATGCTATAGAGAGCTCTAGTTTTGTTTAAGCTGTCGAATCTGTTGTTGTTGAAGCTGTTGATTGTTGTAGGCTATTATGTGCAATAGAGAGCTCTAATTTTGTTGAAGCTGTTGAATCTGTTGTTGAAGCTGTTGATTGTTGTAGGCTATTATATGCTATAGAGAGGTCTCGTTTGTTTAAGCTGTTGAATCTGTTGTTGAAGCTGTTGATTGTTGTAGGCTATTATATGTTATAGAGAGGTCTAGTTTTGTTAAAGCTGTCGAATCTGTTGTTGTTGAAGCAGTTGATTGTTGTAGGCTATTATGTGCAATAGAGAGCTCTAGTTTTGTTTAAGCTGTTGAATCTGTTGTTGTTGAAGGTGTTGATTGTTGTAGGCTACATTATGTGCTTTAGAGAGCTCTAGTTTTGTTGAAGCAGTTGAATCTGTTGTTGAAGCTGTTGACTGTTTAGGCTATTATGATCTCTTGAGAGCTCTAGTTTTGTTGAAGCTGTTGATTGTTGAAGCTGTAGTTGTTGAGTCTCTTTTTGAAGCTGTTGATTGTTGAAGCTGTTGAATCAGTTGTTAAATCTGTTGATAACCATGTTGAAGTTGTTGATTGTCGTTGATGTTGAATCTGTTGTTGTTGAAGCTGTTGATTGTTGGTAGTGTTGAAGCTGTTCAATCAGTTGATCTTGTTAGTACAATTGAAGCTGTTGATTGTGAGTACAGTCTCTTTTGTGTAAGTGTAGGCTCGCCCCAATAAATCAATAGCTTCAATCACTATGTTGAAGCTGTTGAATTTGTTGTAGAAGCTGTTGATTGTTGTAAGATATTATGTGCTCTAGAGAGCTCTAGTTTTGTTGAAGCTGTTGAATCTGTTGTTGTTAAAGCTGTTGATTGTTGTAGGCTATTATGTGCTCTAGTTTATTAAAGCTATTGAATCTATTTTTGTTGAAGATGTTGATTGTTGTAGGCTACATTATGTGCTCTAGAGAGTTCTAGTTTTGTTGAAGCTGTTGAATCTGTTGTTGTTGAAGCTGTTGATTGTTGTAGGCTATTATATGCTATAGAGAGCTCTAGTTTTCTTTAAGCTGTTGAATCTGTTGTTGAAGCTGTTGATTGTTGTAGGCTATTATATGTTATAGAAAGCTCTAGTTTTGTTTAAGCTGTCGAATCTGTTGTTGAAATTGTTGATTTTGTAGGCTATTATATGTTATAGAGAGGTCTAGTTTTGTTTAAGCCGTCGAATCTGTTGTTGTTGAAGTAGTTGATTGTTGTAGGCTATTATATGCTATAGAGAGCTCTAGTTTTGTTTAAGCTGTCGAATCTGTTGTTGAAGCTGTTGATTGTTGCAGGCTATTATGTGCAATAGAGAGCTCTAGTTTTGTTGAAGCTGTTGAATCTGTTGTTGTTAAAGCTGTTGATTGTTGTAGGCTATTATGTGCTCTAGTTTATTAAAGCTGTTGAATCTATTTTTGTTGAAGATGTTGATTGTTGTAGGCTACATTATGTGCTCTAGAGAGCTATAGTTTTGATGAAGCTGTTGAATCTGTTGTTGAAGCTGATGATTGTTGTAGGCTATTATGTGCTCTAGAGAGCTCTAGTTTTGTTGAAGCAGTTGAATCTGTTGTTGAACCTGTTGATTGTTGTAAGCTACTATAAGCTCTAGAGAGCTCTAGATTTGTTGAAATTGTTGAATCTGTTGTTGAAGATGTTGATTTTTATAGGCTATTATGTGCTCTAGAGAGCTCTAGTTTTGTTCAAGCTGTTGAATCTGATGTTGAAAATGTTGATTATTGTAAGCTACATTATGTGTTCTAAAGAGCTCTAGTTTTGTCGAAGCTGTTGAATCTCTTGTTGAAACTGTTGATTGTTGTAAGATAATATGTGCTCTAGAGAGCTCTAGTTATGTTTAAGCTGTTGAATCTGTTATTGTTAAACCTGTTGATTGTTGTAGGCTATTATGTACTCTAGAGAGCTCTTGTTTTGTTGAAGCTGTTGAATCTGTTGTTGAAGCTGTTGAATCTGTTGTTGATAAAGCTGTTGATTGTTGTAGGCTATTGTCGAAACTATTGAATCTGTTGTTGAAGCTGTTTAATCTATTGGTGTTAAAGCTGTACATTGTGGTAGGCTATTATGTGCTCTAGTTTTATTGAAGCTGTTGAATCTGTTGTTGTTCAAGATGTTGATTGTTGTAGGCTACATTAGATGCTCTAGATAGCTCTAGTTTTGTTGAAGCTATCAAATCTGTTGTTGTTGAAGCTGTTGTTGAAGCTGTTGAATCTGTTTTTGTTGAAGCTGTTGATTGTTGTAAGCTATTATGTGCTCTAGAGAGCTCTAGCTTTGTTGAAGCTGTTGAATCTGTTGTTGTTGAAGCTGTTGATTGTTGGAAGCTATTATGTGCTCTAAAGAGCTCTAGTTTTGTTGAAGCTGTTGAATCTGTTGTTGAAGCTGTTGATTGTTGTAAGCTATTATGTGCTCTAGAGAACTCTAATTTTGTTGAAGCTGTTGAATCTGTTGTTGAAGCTATTGAATCTGTTGTTGCTAAAGCTGTTGATTGTTGTAGGCTATTATGTGCTCCTGTTTTATTGAAGCTGTTGAATCTGTTGTTGAAGCTGTTGATTGTTGTAGGCTATTATGTGCAATAGAGAGCTCTAGGTTTGTTGAATCTGTTGTTGCAGATGTTGATTGTTGTAGGCTACATTGTCTGCTCTAGAGAGCTCTAGTTTTGTTGAAGCTGTTCAATATGTTGTTGCTGAAGGTGTCAAATGTAGGCTATTATGTGCTCTAGAGAGCTCTAGTTTTGTTGAAATTGTTGAATCTGTTGTTGACAATGTTCATTGCTGTAAGGTACATTATGTGCTCTAGAGGGCTCTACTTTGTTGAAGCTGTTGATTGTTGTAGGCTATTATGTGCTCGAGAGAGCACTAGTTTTGTTGAAGCAGTTGAATCCGTTGTGGAAGCTGTTGATTGTTGTAGGCTATTATGTGCTCTAGAGAGCTCTAGTTTTGTTGAAGCAGTTGAATCTGCCGTGGAAGCTGTTGGTTGTTGTAGGCTATTATGTGCTCTAGGGAGCTCTAGTTTTGTTAAAGCTGTTGAATCTGTTGTTAAAGCTGTTGATTGTTGTAGGCTATTATGTGCTCTAGTTTTATTGAAGCTGTTGAATCTGTTGTTGTTGAATATGTTGATTGATGTAGGCTACATTATGTGCTCTAGAGAGATCTAGTTTTGTCGAAGCTGTTGAATCTGTTGTTGTTAAAGCTGTTGATTGTTGTAGGCTATTATGTGCTCGAGTTTTATTGAAGCTGTTGAATCTGTTGTTGTTGAAGCTGTTGATTGTTGTAGGCTATTATGTGCAATAGAGAGCTCTTGTTTTGTTGAAGCTGTTAAATCTGTTGTTAAAGCTGTTGATTGTTGTAGGCTATTATGTGCTCTAGAGAGCTCTAGTTTTGTTGAAAGCTGTTGAATCTGTTGTTGTTGAAGCTGTTGAATCTGTTGTTGCTAAAGCTGTTGATTGTTGTAGGGCATTATGTGCTCTAGTTTTATTGAAGCTGTTGAATCTGTTGTTGAAGCTGTTGATTGTTGTAGGCTATTATGTGCAATAGAGAGCTCTAGTTTTGTTGAAGTTGTTGAATCTGTTGTTGTTGCAGATGTTGATTGTTGTAGGCTACATTGTCTGCTCTAGTGAGCTCTAGTTTTGTTGAAGCTGTTCAATATGTTGTTGCTGAAGGTGTCAAATGTTGTAGGCTATTAGGTGCTCTAGAGAGCTCTAGCTTTTATGAAATTGTTGAATCTGTCGTTGACGATGTTGATTGCTGTAAGGTACATTATGTGCTCTAGAGAGCTCTAGCTTTGTTGAAGCTGTTGATTGTTGTAGGCTATTATGTGTTCTAGAGAGCTCTAGTTTTGTTGAAGCAGTTGAATCTGTTGTGGAAGCTGTTGATTGTTGTAGGCTATTATGTGCTCTAGGGAGCTCTAGTTTTGTTGAAGCTGTTGAATCTGTTGTTAAAGCTGTTGATTGTTGAAGGCTATTATGTGCTTTAGTTTTATTGAAGCTGTTGAATCTGCTGTTGAATATGTTGATTGATGTAGGCTACATTATGTGCTCTAGAGAGATTTAGTTTTGTCGAAGCTGTTGAATCTGTTGTTGAAGTTGTTGAATCTGTTGTTAAAGCTGTTGATTGTTGTAGGCTATTATGTGTTCGAGAGAGCACTAGTTTTGTTGAAGCAGTTGAATCTGTTGTGGAAGCTGTTGATTATTGTAGGCTATAATGTGCTCTAGAGAGCTCTAGTTTTGTTGAAGCAGTTGAATCTGTTGCGTAAGCTGTTGGTTGTTGTAGGCTATTATGTGCTCTAGGGAGGTCTAGTTTTGTTAAAGCTGTTGATTGTTGTAGGCTATTATGTGCTCTAGTTTTATTGAAGGTGTTGAATCTGTTGTTGTTGAATATGTTGATTGATGTAGGCTACATTATGTGCTCTAGAGAGATCTAGTTTTGTCGAAGCTGTTGAATCTGTTGTTGTTAAAGCTGTTGATTGTTGTAGGCTATTATGTGCTCTAGTTTTATTGAAGCTGTTGAATCTGTTGTTGTTGAAGCTGTTGATTGTTGTAGGCTATTATGTGCAATAGAGAGCTCTTGTTTTGTTGAAGCTGTTAAATCTGTTGTTAAAGCTGTTGATTGTTGTAGGCTATTATGTGCTCTAGAGAGCTCTAGTTTTGTTGAAAGCTGTTGAATCTGTTGTTGTTGAAGCTGTTGAATCTGTTGTTGCTAAAGCTGTTGATTGTTGTAGGGCATTATGTGCTCTAGTTTTATTGAAGCTGTTGAATCTGTTGTTGAAGCTGTTGATTGTTGTAGGCTATTATGTGCAATAGAGAGCTCTAGTTTTGTTGAAGTTGTTGAATCTGTTGTTGCTGCAGATGCTGATTGTTGTAGGCTACATTGTCTGCTCTAGTGAGCTCTAGTTTTGTTGAAGCTGTTCAATATGTTGTTGCTGAAGGTGTCAAATGTTGTAGGCTATTAGGTGCTCTAGAGAGCTCTAGCTTTTATGAAATTGTTGAATCTGTCGTTGACGATGTTGATTGCTGTAAGGTACATTATGTGCTCTAGAGAGCTCTAGCTTTGTTGAAGCTGTTGATTGTTGTAGGCTATTATGTGTTCTAGAGAGCTCTAGTTTTGTTGAAGCAGTTGAATCTGTTGTGGAAGCTGTTGATTGTTGTAGGCTATTATGTGCTCTAGGGAGCTCTAGTTTTGTTGAAGCTGTTGAATCTGTTGTTAAAGCTGTTGATTGTTGAAGGCTATTATGTGCTTTAGTTTTATTGAAGCTGTTGAATCTGCTGTTGAATATGTTGATTGATGTAGGCTACATTATGTGCTCTAGAGAGATTTAGTTTTGTCGAAGCTGTTGAATCTGTTGTTGAAGCTGTTGAATCTGTTGTTAAAGCTGTTGATTGTTGTAGGCTATTATGTGTTCGAGAGAGCACTAGTTTTGTTGAAGCAGTTGAATCTGTTGTGGAAGCTGTTGATTATTGTAGGCTATAATGTGCTCTAGAGAGCTCTAGTTTTGTTGAAGCAGTTGAATCTGTTGCGTAAGCTGTTGGTTGTTGTAGGCTATTATGTGCTCTAGGGAGCTCTAGTTTTGTTAAAGCTGTTGATTGTTGTAGGCTATTATGTGCTCTAGTTTTATTGAAGCTGTTGAATCTGTTGTTGTTGAATATGTTGATTGATGTAGGCTACATTATGTGCTCTAGAGAGATCTAGTTTTGTCAAAGCTGTTGAATCTGTTGTTGAAGCTGTTGAATCTGTTGTTGTTAAAGCTGTTGATTGTTGTAGGCTATTATGTGCTCTAGTTTTATTGAAGCTGTTGAATCTGTTGTTGTTGAAGCTGTTGATTGTTGTAGGCTATTATGTGCAATAGAGAGCTCTTGTTTTGTTGAAGTTGTTAAATCTGTTGTTGAAGCTGTTGATTGTTGTAGGCTATTATGTGCTCTAGAGAGCTCTAGTTTTGTTGAAAGCTGTTGAATCTGTTGTTGTTGAAGCTGTTGAATCTGTTGTTGCTAAAGCTGTTGATTGTTGTAGGCCATTATGTGCTCTAGTGTTATTGAAGCTGTTGAATCTGTTGTTGAAGCTGTTGATTGTTGTAGGCTATAATGTGCTCTAGAGAGCTCTAGTTTTGTTGAAGCAGTTGAATCTGTTGTGGAAGCTGTTGGTTGTTGTAGGCTATTATGTGCTCTAGGGAGCTCTAGTTTTGTTAAAGCTGTTGAATCTGTTGTTAAAGCTGTTGATTGTTGTAGGCTATTATGTGCTCTAGTTTTATTGAAGCTGTTGAATCTGTTGTTGTTGAATATGTTGATTGATGTAGGCTACATTATGTGCTCTAGAGAGATCTAGTTTTGTCAAAGCTGTTGAATCTGTTGTTGAAGCTGTTGAATCTGTTGTTGTTAAAGCTGTTGATTGTTGTAGGCTATTATGTGCTCTAGTTTTATTGAAGCTGTTGAATCTGTTGTTGTTGAAGCTGTTGATTGTTGTAGGCTATTATGTGCAATAGAGAGCTCTTGTTTTGTTGAAGTTGTTAAATCTGTTGTTGAAGCTGTTGATTGTTGTAGGCTATTATGTGCTCTAGAGAGCTCTAGTTTTGTTGAAAGCTGTTGAATCTGTTGTTGTTGAAGCTGTTGAATCTGTTGTTGCTAAAGCTGTTGATTGTTATAGGCCATTATGTGCTCTAGTGTTATTGAAGCTGTTGAATCTGTTGTTGAAGTTGTTGATTGTTGTAGGCTATTATGTGCAATAGAGAGCTCTAGTTTTGTTGAAGTTGTTGAATCTGTTGTTGTTGCAGATGTTGATTGTTGTAGGCTACATTGTCTGCTCTAGTGAGCTCTAGTTTTGTTGAAGCTGTTCAATATGTTGTTGCTGAAGTGGTCAAATGTTGTAGGCTATTATGTGCTCTAGAGAGCTCTAGTTTTGTTGAAATTGTTGAATCTGTCGTTGACGATGTTGATTGCTGTAATGTACATTATGTGCTCTAGAGAGCTCTAGCTTTGTTGAAGCTGTTGAATGTTGTAGGCTATTATGTGTTCTAGAGAGCTCTAGTTTTGTTGAAGCAGTTGAATCTGTTGTGGAAGCTGTTGATTGTTGTAGGCTATGTGCTCTAGAGAGCTCAAGTTTTGTTGGAGCAGTTGAATCTGTTGTGGAAGCTGTTGATTGTTGTAGGCTATTATGTGCTCTAGGGAGCTCTAGTTTTGTTGAAGCTGTTGAATCTGTTGTTAAAGCTGTTGATTGTTGAAGGCTATTATGTGCTCTAGTTTTATTGAAGCTGTTGAATCTGTTGTTGTTGAAGCTGTTGATTGTTGTAAGCTATTATGTGCAATAGAGAGCTCTTATTTTGTTGAAGCTGTTAAATCTGTTGTTGAAGCTGTTGATTGTTGTAGGCTACATTATGTGCTCTAGAGAGCTCTAGTCTTGTTGAAGCTGTTGAATCTGTTGTTGAAGCTGTTGATTGTTGTAGGCTATTATGTGCTCTAGAGAGCTCTAGTTTTGTTGAAGCTGTTCAATCTGTTGTTGAAGGTGTCAAATGTTGTAGGCTATTATGTGCTCTAGAGAGCTCTAGTTGTGTTGAAATTGATGAATCTGTTGTTGTTGACGATGTTGATTGCTTTTAAGGTACATTATGTGCTCTAGAGAGCTCTAGCTTAGTTGAAGCTGTTGATTGTTGTAGGCTATTATGTGCTCTAGAGAGCTCTAGTTTTGTTGAAGCAGTTGAATCTGTTGTGAAAGCTGTTGATTATTGTAGGCTATTATGTGCTCTAGAGAGCTCTATATAGTTTTGTTGAAACAGTTGAATCTGTTGTGGAAGCTGTTCATTGTTGTAGGCTATCATGTGCTCTAGAAAGCTCTAGTTTTGTTAAAGCTGTTGAATCTGTTGTTAAAGCTGTTGATTGTTGTAGGCTATTATGTGCTCTAGTTTTATTGAAGCTATTGAATCTGTTGTTGTTGAAGCTGTTGATTGTTGTAGGCTATTATGTGCAATAGAGAGCTCTTGTTTTGTTGAAGCTGTTAAATCTGTTGTTGAAGCTGTTGATTGTTGTAGGCTACATTATGTGCTCTAGAGAGCTCTAGTCTTGTTGAAGCTGTTGAATCTGTTGTTGAAGCTGTTGATTGTTGTAGGCTATTATGTGCTCTAGAGAGCTCTAGTTTTGTTGAAGCTGTTCAATCTGTTGTTGAAGGTGTCAAATGTTGTAGGCTATTATGTGCTCTAGAGAGCTCTAGTTGTGTTGAAATTGATGAATCTGTTGTTGTTGACGATGTTGATTGCTTTTAAGGTACATTATGTGCTCTAGAGAGCTCTAGCTTAGTTGAAGCTGTTGATTGTTGTAGGCTATTATGTGCTCTAGAGAGCTCTAGTTTTGTTGAAGCAGTTGAATCTGTTGTGAAAGCTGTTGATTATTGTAGGCTATTATGTGCTCTAGAGAGCTCTATATAGTTTTGTTGAAACAGTTGAATCTGTTGTGGAAGCTGTTCATTGTTGTAGGCTATCATGTGCTCTAGAAAGCTCTAGTTTTGTTAAAGCTGTTGAATCTGTTGTTAAAGCTGTTGATTGTTGTAGGCTATTATGTGCTCTAGTTTTATTGAAGCTATTGAATCTGTTGTTGTTGAAGCTGTTGATTGTTGTAGGCTATTATGTGCAATAGAGAGCTCTTGTTTTGTTGAAGCTGTTAAATCTGTTGTTGAAGCTGTTGATTGTTGTAGGCTACATTATGTGCTCTAGAGAGCTCTAGTCTTGTTGAAGCTGTTGAATCTGTTGTTGAAGCTGTTGATTGTTGTAGGCTATTATGTGCTCTAGAGAGCTCTAGTTTTGTTGAAGCTGTTCAATCTGTTGTTGAAGCTGTTGAATCTGCTGTTGTTCAAGATGTTGATTGTAAGCTATTATGTGCTCTAGAGAGCTCTAGATTTGTTGAAGCTGTTGAATCTGTTGTTGTTGAAGCTGTTGATTGTTGTAGGCTATTATGTGCTCTAGAGAGCTCTAGTTTTGTTGAAGCCATTGGATCTGTTGTTGTTGAAGCTGTTGAATCTGTTATTGTTAAAACTGTTGATTGTTGTAGGCTATTATGTACTCTAGTTTAATTGAAGCTGTTGAATCTGTTGTTGTTGAAGATGTTAATTGTTGTAGGCCACATTATGTGCTCTAGATCTAGTTTTATTGAAGCTGTTGAATCTGTTGTTGTTGATGTTGATTGTGGTAGGCCACATTATGTGCTCTAGCTCTAGTTTTGTTGAAGCTGTTGAATCTGTTGTTGTTGAAGCTGTCGTTGTTGAAGCTGTTGAATCTGTTTTTGTTGAAGCTGTTGATTGTTGGAAGCTATTATGTGCTCTATAGAGCTCTAGTTTTGTTGAAGCTGTTGATTGTTGTAAGCTATTATGTGCTCTAGAGAGCTCTAATTTTGTTGAAGCTGTTGAATCTGTTGTTGTTGAAGCTATTGAATCTGTTGTTGCTAAAGCTGTTGATTGTTGTAGGCTATTATGTGCTCTAGTTTTATTGAAGCTGTTGAATCTGTTGTTGAAGCTGTTGATTGTTGTAGGCTATTATGTGCAATAGAGAGCTCTAGGTTTGTTGAATCTGTTGTTGTTGCAGATGTTGATTGTTGTAGGCTACATTATGTGCTCTAAAGAGCTCTAATTTTGTTGAAGCTGTTGTATCTGTTGTTGAAGATGTTGATTGCTGTAGGCAACATTATGTGTTCTAGAGAGCTCTAGTTTTGTTTAAGCTGTTGAATCTGTTGTTGTTCAAGCTGTTGAATCTGTTCTTGTTAAACCTGTTCATTATTGTAGGCTATTATGTGTTCTAGCTTTATTGAAGTTGTTGAATCTGTTGTAGTTGAAGATGTTGATTGTTGTAGGCTACAATATGTGCTCTAGAGAGATCTAGTATTGTCGAAACTAATGAATCAGTTGTTAAAGTTGTTTAATCTGTTGGTGTTAAAGCAGTTCATTGTTGCAGGCTATTACGTGCTCTAGTTTTGTTGAAGCTGTTGAATCTGTTGTTGTTGAAGCTGTTGATTGTTGTAGGTTATTATGTGCTCTAGAGAGCTCTAGTTTTGTTGAAGCTGTTGGACTGTTGTTGTTGAAGCTGTTGAATCTGTTATTGTTGAAACTGTTGATTGTTGTAGGCTATTATGTACTCTAGTTTAATTGAAGCTGTTGAATCTGTTGTTGTTGAAGATGTTTGTTGTAGGCCACATTATGTGCTCTAGCTCTAGTTTTGTTGAAGCTGTTGAATCTGTTGCTGTTGAAGCTGTTGCTGTTGAAGCTGTTGAATCTGTTTTTGTTGAAGCTGTTGATTGTTGGAAGCTATTATGTGCTCTAAAGAGCTCTAGTTTTGTTGAAGCTGTTGAATCTGTTGTTGAAGCTGTTGATTGTTGTAAGCTATTATGTGCTCTAGAGAGCTATAATTTTGTTGAAGCTGTTGAATCTGTTGTTGTTGAAGCTCTTGAATCTGTTGTTGCTAAAGCTGTTGATTGTTGTAGGCTATTATGTGCTCTAGTTTTATTGAAGCTGTTGAATCTGTTATTGAAGCTGTTGATTGTTGTAGGCTATTATGTGCAATAGAGAGCTCTAGTTTTGTTGAAGTTGTTGAATCTGTTGTTGTTGCAGATGTTGATTGTTGTAGGCTACATTGTCTGCTCTAGAGAGCTCTAGTTTTGTTGAAGCTGTTCAATATGTTGTTGCTGAAGGTGTCAAATGAAGGCTATTATGTGCTCTAGAGAGCTCTAGTTTTGCTAAAATTGTTGAATCTGTTGATTCCTGTAAGGTACATTATGTGCTCTAGAGAGCTCTAGCTTTGTTGAAGCTGTTGATTGTTGTAGGCTATTATGTGCTCTAGGGAGCTCTAGTTTTAATTTTGTTGAAGCTGTTGAATCTGTTGTTGTTGAAGCTGTTGAATCTGTTGTTAAAGCTGTTGATTGTTGTAGGCTATTATGTGCTCTAGTTTTATTGAAGCTGTTGAATCTGTTGTTGAATATGTTGATTGATGTAGGCTACATTATGTGCTCTAGAGAGATCTAGTTTTGTAGAAGCTGTTGAATCTGTTGTTGAAGCTGTTGAATCTTTTGTTGTTAAAGCTGTTGATTGTTGTAGGCTATTGTCGAAACAATTGAATCTGTTGTTGAAGCTGTTTTATCTATTGGTGTTAAAGCTGTTCATTGTTGTAGGCTATTATGTGCTCCAGTTTTATTGAATCTGTTGAATCTGTTGTTATTCAAGATGTTGATTGTTGTAGGCTACATTAGGTGCTCTAGATAGCTCTAGTTTTAATGAAGTTGTCGAATATGTTGTTGTTGAAGCTGTTGTTGTTGAAGCTGTTTAATCTGTTTTTGTTGAAGCTGTTGATTGTTGTAAGCTATTATGTGCTCAAAAGAGAGCTCTAGCTTTGTTGAAGCTGTTGAATCATTTGTTGTTGAAGCTGTTGATTGTTGTAGGCTATTATGTGCTCTAGAGAGCTCTAGTTTTGTTGAGCTGTTGGATCTGTTGTTCTTAAAGCTGTTGAATCTGTTATTGTTAAAACTGTTGATTGTTGTAGGCTATTATGTACTCTAGTTTAATTGAAGCTGTTGAATCTGTTGTTGAAGATGTTAATAGTTGTAGGTCACATTATGTGCTCTAGCTCTAGTTTTGTTGAAGCTGTTGAATCTGTTGCTGTTGAAGCTCTTGAATCTGTTGTTGTTAAAGCTGTTGAATCTGTTGTTGCTAAAGCTGTTCATTGTTGTAGGCTATTATGTGTTCTAGCTTTATTGAAGTTGTTGAATCTGTTGTAGTTGAAGATGTTGATTGTTGTAGGCTACAATATGTGCTGTAGAGAGATCTAGTATTGTCGAAACTGATGAATCTGTTGTTGAAGCTGTTTAATCTGTTGGTGTTAAAGCTGTTCATTGTTGCAGGCTATTATGTGCTCAAGTTTTGTTGAAGTTGTTGAATCTGTTGTTGTTGAAGCTGTTGATTGTTATAGGCTATTATGTGCTCTAGAGACCTCTAGTTTTGTTGAAGCTGTTGGATATGTTGTTGTTGAAGCTGTTGAATCTGTTATTGTTTAAACTGTTGATTGTTGTAGACTATTATGTACTCTAGTTTATTTGAAGCTGTTGAATCTGTTATTGTTGAAGATGTTGATTGTTGTAGGCCACATTATGGGCTCTAGCTCTAGTTTTGTTGAAGCTGTTGAATCTGTTGTTGTTGAAGCTGTCGTTGTTGAAGCTGTTGAGTCTGTTTTTGTTGAAGCTGTTGATTGTTGGAAGCTATTATGTGCTCTAAAGAGCTCTAGTTTTGATGAAGCTGTTGAATCTGTTGTTGAAGCTGTTGATTGTTGTAAGCTATTATGTGCTCTAGAGAACTCTAATTTTGTTGAAGCTGTTAAATCTGTTGTTGAAGCTATTGAATCTGTTGTTGCTAAAGCTGTTGATTGTTGTAGGCTATTATGTGCTCCTGTTTTATTGAAGCTGTTGAATCTGTTGTTGAAGCTGTTGATTGTTGTAGGTTATTATGTGCAATAGAGAGCTCTAGGTTTGTTGAATCTGTTGTTGCAGATGTTGATTGTTGTAGGCTACATTGTCTGCTCTAGAGAGCTCTAGTTTTGTTGAAAGCTGTTGAATCTGTTGTTGCTAAAGCTGTTGATTGTTGTAGGCCATTATGTGCTCTAGTGTTATTGAAGCTGTTGAATCTGTTGTTGAAGCTGTTGATTGTTGTAGGCTATTATGTGCAATAGAGAGCTCTAGTTTTGTTGAAGTTGTTGAATCTGTTGTTGTTGCAGATGTTGATTGTTGTAGGCTACATTGTCTGCTCTAGTGAGCTCTAGTTTTGTTGAAGCTGTTCAATATGTTGTTGCTGAAGTGGTCAAATATTGTAGGTTATTATGTGCTCTAGAGAGCTCTAGTTTTGTTGAAATTGTTGAATCTGTCGTTGACGATGTTGATTGCTGTAAGGTACATTATGTGCTCTAGAGAGCTCTAGCTTTGTTGAAGCAGTTGATTGTTGTAGGCTATTATGTGTTCTAGAGAGCTTTAGTTTTGTTGAAGCAGTTGAATCTGTTGTGGAAGCTGTTGATTGTTGTAGGCTGTTATGTGCTCTAGAGAGCTCAAGTTTTGTTGAAGCAGTTGAATCTGTTGTGGAAGCTGTTGATTGTTGTAGGCTATTATGTGCTCTAGGGAGCTCTAGATTTGTTGAAGCTGTTGAATCTGTTGTTAAAGCTGTTGATTGTTGAAGGCTATTATGTGCTCTAGTTTTATTGAAGCTGTTGAATCTGTTGTTATTGAATATGTTGATTGATGTAGGCTACATTATGTGCTCTAGAGAGATTTAGTTTTGTCGAAGCTGTTGAATCTGTTGTTGAAGCTGTTGAATCTGTTGTTAAAGCTGTTGATTGCTGTAGGCTATTATGTGCTCTAGTTTTATTGAAGCTGTTGAATCTGTTGTTGTTGAAGCTGTTGATTGTTGTAGGCGATTATGTGCGATAGAGAGCTCTTATTTTGTTGAAGCTGTTAAATCTGTTGTTGAAGCTGTTGATTGTTGTAGGCAACATTATGTGCTCTAGAGAGCTCTAGTCTTGTTGAAGCTGTTGAATCTGTTGTTGAAGATGTTGATTGTTGTAGGCTATATTATGTGCTCAAGAGAGATCTAGTTTTGCCGAAGCTTTTGAATCTGTTGTTGAAGCTATTGATTGTTGTTGGTTTTGTTGAAGTGAAATCAGTTGTTGTTGAAGCCGTTGATTTTTGTTGGTGTTGAATTTGTTGTTGAAGAAGTTGATTGTTGATGATAATTGTTGAAGCTGTTGTTGAATCTGTTGATCTTGTTAGTATAGTTGAAGCTGTTGATTGTTGGTTATTATCGTTGAAGCTGTTGAATTTGTTGATCACTATGTTGATCGAAGCTCTTCATTGTTGATGTTGAATCTGTTCCTGTTGATTGTTGTTCAAGCTGTTGAATAATCTGTTGTTGAAGCTGGTGATTATTGAAGCTGTTGAATCTGTTGTCTAATCTGTTCATCACCATGTTGAAGTTGTTGATTGTTGTTGATGTTGTTGATTCTGTTGTTTTTGAAGCTGTTGATTGTTTGTCATGACTGTTGAAGGTGTTGAATTTGTTGATCTTGTTAGTATAGTTGAAGCTGTTGATTGTTAGTACAGTCTATCTTGAGTAAGAGTAGGCTCGCCCCAATAAATCAATAGCTTTAATCACCATGTTGAAGCTGTTGAATCTGTTGATTGTTGTTGTTGTTGTTGTTAAATCTGTTGTTGTTGAAGCTATTTATTGTTGTTGATGTTGTTGAATCTGTTGTTTAATGTTCATTGTTGATTATAATTATTGAAGCTGTTGTTGAATCTGTTGATCTTGTTAGTATAGTTAAAGCTGTTGATTGTTGATTATGATTGTTGAAGCTGTTGAATCTGTTGATCACCATGTTGAAGATTTTAATTGTTGTTGATGTTGTTGATGTTGTTTAATTTGTTGCTGTTGATTGTTGTTGAATCTGTTGTTGTTGAAGCTCTTGATTGTTGGAGCTGTTGAATAATCAGTTGTTGAAGCTGGTGATTGATGAAGCTGTTGAATCTGTTGTTTAATCTGTTGATCACCATGTTGAAGTTGTTGATTGTTGTTGATGTTGAATTTGTTGTTGTTGAAGCTGTTGATTGTTGGTTAGACTGTAGAAGCTCTTGAATTTGTTGATCTTGTTAGTACAGTTGAAACTTTTGATTGTTTGTACAGTCTATCTTGTGTAAGAGTAGTCTCGCCCCAAATAAATCAATAGCTTCAATCACCATGTTGAAGCTGTTGATTGTTGAAGCTGTTGAATCTGTTGTTGAAGCTGTTGATTGTTGTTGGTGTTGTTGATGGTAAATCTGTTGTTGTTGAAGCTGTTGAATCTGTTGTTGAAGCTGTTTATTGTTGATTATGATTGTTGAAGCTGTTGAATCTGTTGTTGAAGCTGTTCATTGTTGATTATGATTGTTGAAGCTGTTGAATCCGTTGTTGAATCTGTTGATCTTGTTAGTATAGTTCAAGTTATTGATTGTTGGTTATGATTGTTGGAACTGTTGAATCTGTTGATCACCATGTTAATTGTTGTTGATGTTGAATCTGTTGTTGTTAAGCTGTTGATTGTTGAAGCTGTTGAATAATCGGTTGTTGAAGCTGATGATTATTGAAGCTGTTGAATCTGTTGTTTAATCCGTTGATCACCATGTTGAAGTTGTTGATTGTTCTTGATGTTGAATCTGTTGTTGTTGAAGCTGTTGATTATTTGTCATGACTGTTGAAGCTCTTAAATTTGTTGATCTTGTAGTATAGTTGAAGTTGTTGATTGTTGAGTCGCCCCAATAAATCAATAGCTTCAATCTCCATGTGTCCGTAGAACCATCTTGTTGGTATAGTTGAAGCAGTTGATTGTTGGTTATGATTGTTGAAGCTGTTGAAGCTGTTGATTACCATGTTGAAGCTGTTAATTGTTGATGTTGTTGAATTTGTTGCTGTTGATTGTTGTTGAATCTGTTGTTGTTGAAGCTGTTGAATAATTTGTTGTTCAATCTGTTGATCACCATGTTGAAGCTGTTAATTGTTGATGTTGTTGAATTTGCTGCTGTTTATTGTTGTTGAATCTGTTGTTGTTGAAGCTGTTGAATAATTTGTTGTTCAATCTGTTGATCACCATGTTGAAGCTGTAATTGTTGATGTTGTTGAATCTGTTGCTGTTGATTGTTGTTGAATCTGTTGTTGAAGCTGTTGATTGTTGGTTATGATTGTTGAAGCTGTTGAATCTGTTGATCTTATTAGTATAGTTGAAGCTCTTTATTGACAGTACAGTGCATTTTATGAAGGAGTAGGCTCATCCCAATAAATCAATAGCTTTAATCACCATGTTGAAGCTGTTGATTGTTGAAGCTGTTGAATCTGTTGTTGAAGCAGTTGATTGTTGTTGGTGTTGTTGATGTCAAATCTGTTATTGTTGATGCTATTGATTGTTGTTGATGTTTAATTTGTTGTTGAAGATGTTGATTGTTGATTATGATTGTTGAAGCTGTTGTTGAATCTGTTGATCATGTTAGTATAGTTGAAGCTGTTGGTTGTTGGTTATGATTGTTGAAGCTGTTGAATCTGTTGATCACCATGTTGAAGCTGTTGATGTTGATGTTGTTGAATCTGTTGTTGAATCTGTTGGCGAAGCTGTTGATTGTTGATTATGATTGTTGAAGCTATTGAATCTGTTGATCTTGTTATTATAGTTGAAGCTGTTGATTGTTGGTTATGATTGCTGAAGCTGTTGAATCTGTTGATCACCATGTTGAAGCTGTTGATGTTGATGTTGAATCTGTTGTTGAATCTGTTGGTGAAGCTGTTGATTGTTGATTATGATTGTTGAAGCTATTGAATCTGTTGATCTTGTTATTATAGTTGAAGCTGTTGATTGTTGGTTATTGTTGAAGCTGTTGAATCTGTTGATCACCATGTTGAAGCTGTTAATTGTTGTTGATGTTGAATCTGTTGCTGTTGATTGTTGAAGCTGTTAAAATCTGAAGTCGTTGAATCTGTTGTTGAAGCTATTGATTGATGAAGCTGTTGAATCTGTTGATCACCATGTTGAAGTTGTTGATTATTGTTGATGTTGTTGAAGCTGTTGGTCATTGAAGCTATTAAATTTGTTGATCTTGTTAGTATAGTTGAAGCTGTTGAATGTTAGTACAGTCTATCTAGTGTAAGAGTAGAGATCCCCACAGACTAGTACAGGCACGAGCGTCTGTGTTTCGCCACCATACAAATTTGGGTCCTGAATCTCAGCCCGCTCCTCTGTCTGCTGCCATTGCTAAACTATTCGAGTTCCCTCATGAGCCATGAGGACTTGCGCCCAGGTTAGCGGCTACGCAGTTAATTAACATACCAATAATATGCACAGCACATGCTACACGTACATGTACTACATGCGAATGGTTATCATGTGATTTTTTTCCGGTTCCAACCTCCTCTGATCTGTGCATCAAGTTCAAAATCCCGTGAGCCTAGGGTTAAAGCAGTCAACATTTGACCTTTGACCCCACGAATTCGGCCCAAAATAAAAAATTGTCCAGGCAGGTGGCTGACCGAGCAGACTGCTGAAACAATGAAGTATAAACTGTTTTTCGATGCTTTCAGCCTCCTGCATGTTCTTATTCGCATAAATTCTACATAATATTATTGTGTTAGTAAGGTTCTTGTGGCTATAAGTTGCCACCTATCCCATTGACATTGGCCACGCCCACTAATTATTGTACATGCGTGTGTGATTCCAGTCCTTAATGCACCTGAATGTAGGCCGGACAATACCTTGTCATCAATTCTCTAATTGTAAAATTGACGATTCATTTGCGGGATATTGTCTAGCAAAAATTGCTGATGGCACTGATTTGTAGTGATAGTGACTAATAAAGTGAAATCCACGAAATTAAAAGTATTTCTGCTTAGAACTCTATCCGAGTATTTTTTGCGGCAATGTCCTTAAATCCACGAACGTTTTTAATTATGGCTATGAAGGTTTTGATTATGGCTGACTGTAGATAACTTGCTGTTTCAGCTAATGCAGTGGCGTAGGCAGAAATTTTTTTCTATATTACTCTGTAGTGTACAGGTGCAATATTGTGTGGGTGAGCATGAGCAAGTTTCGTGGCCACACCCCCTTCAGTGTAATGGTGCTCCATCTATATATCAATTACATACTTCATAGCAATTTTTACTAGGTCTAACGATTTGATCGTTTGCCGGATACTGTGCGGCAAAAAATTTGTGTTACATAGCTTCATAGCATTACTTACTAGGTCTAACGATTCGATAGTTTGCCAGATACTGTCTGGCAAAAATGATTAGGTTACATAGCTTTATAGCCATCCTTATTAATGATTCGATGGTTTGCCGGATACTGTCTGACAAAAAGATTACGTTACATAGCTTCATAGTCAGCCTTACTAACGATTGGATCATTTGCCGGATACTGTCCGGCAAAAAGATTACGTCACATAGCTTCCTAGCCATCCTTACAACCAGTAAACAGTTACTCTACTCTTTCAGCAAATTCATATCTGTAGCACTCGAGAAAAGGAGATCACTTCTTTAACACTTTTATCTGCCACTACTTTTCCTCAATTTTTGTTTACACTTTTGTTTCTGACTACTGGGCCTCCTGGCCTCTATTTGTCATTAAAATTATTGTCAGATACTGTCCAGCAAAAAAGATTGCATTACTTAGCAACCTTACTATCATTGCCGGCTACTATCCGGCAAAAAAACTACGTTACATAGCTTCATAGCCATCCTAACTAACAATTCGATCATTTGCCGGATACTGTCCGGCAATATGACATACCATTCATAGTGATATAATATAGTAACATACTCTAGTAACGATTCAATAGTTTGCAGATCCGGAAAAACGATTTCGTTTCATAGCCATCCTTAGTAACGATTCGATTGGTTTGCCGGATACTGTTAGGCAAAAAGATTACATTACACTATAGTAGCTTCATAGCCATCCTTACTAAAAATTCGGTCATTTGTCGGGTACTGTACGGCAAAAAGATTTCGTTTCATAGCCATCCTTACTGACGATTCGATTTGTTTGCCAGATACTGTTAGGCAAAAAGATTACACTACATAGCTTCATAGCCATCCTTACTAAAGATTCGGTCGTTTATCGGGTACTGTCCGGCAAAAAAAGTTTGTGTCATAGCCATCCTTACTAACGGTTCGATCGTTCGCCGAAAACTGACTTATTTTGTTTCATAGCCGTCCTTACTAACGATTCTATCTTTTGTTGACTGACTAGAATGATTTCGACACAGTATTACTCTGTGCACAGAGTGTACAAACATAATGTCCATACATAGCCACTCAGTATGTGCAGACGTTTTCAAAATTAATTCTATGCTGCACCTGGCGATATACCTACAAAATTTGTATAATGCAATAGGTATATCTCTGTACTATTGTATATGCACGGCCTGCAGGACAGTGGAGTCCACTTAATAATTATTACAGTGTGGTCAGTATTAGTGTAAACTGTTATCACTCAAAACTGTAAGTTGTGGCTAGGTAACCATGCACTGTGCTCCTCTATTGCTGTATGTATATGTACAGTGTCCACACTAAAGCAGCTGTGATTAGACATTAATTTGGGCAATAATGTAGGAATGTTATCTAAAGTATCAGTATTTTACCTCTCTTTGAATTAATTAAATTTATGACTAGGAATGTCTAGTGCCCAACGAATGTCCCAACCTTCACTGTCTTCCTCTGCCTATACATGCGTAATGGCTTCCACTTCTCAGTATAAGATCAGTTATATTGAAAATTTTAACAGCTGTTCATGGAAATCAGGTATCAATTACACAGAGTCAAGGATGATATTCATCATCACAGGTATAATACAGCAATACCTAAATAACATATACTGGTAGCCTAAAATCTTCGAGGTTGTAATATTTTGTGGGTTGGAGTGTGGTCACAAAAAGTTTCTCCCATAAAATTTTAAGTCCATAATAGATGCAATGCATTGCTGGAACCTTGGTCACGAAAATTTTATCCACAAAATTAGTTTTTGAGTAAAGTTTGGCAAGAGCATATAATACTACTCATGGTTTTACTGCTCATAGAATATGCAAAACCAACATCTAATTATCATATTTGTGTATAAAACATTACAGCAGTGAGTTACTTGATTGTGTTATGATTCTCGACTATAATTTTACTATAGGAAGAAAAGTATCAGAGAGTGCAAGGTCAGCAAGGGGGTATGGGGTCAATGACTTAAGCAATTATTTATATTCTTTAGGCATTTCTAGGGAACATCACTCATTCATTGCCTTAGGTATTGTTACTTGTGCTATGCACTCGTAACAATACTTGGCAATGAACTTGTGATATTTCCTGGTATCGTGTTCTACCATGGTAATAACGATTTTATCGTATGGCAAATCTGGCGAATGATTGGATCATACATACGTACCCACACACCCTAAAAACTAAAAATTAACTTCAAACGCAGCTAGCAACAGCGACTGTAGAATGACAAAATGAACAAAAGAAGAAGCCTATCGTTGAGCAAATGGCTGTAAAATTAATAATACCAGAGAGGTGTCTTGGAACATTTGTTGAACAAATTCAGAGTAGACACCACACGGTGACCGAGCAAACACCGGCGGCAGTTACAACCAGCTTCCCTCCAGTACGAAGTTCTCTCCGTAGCATCGATATCGACATACTAGTAAGCGAAGATAGCTAGCTACCTATCGCTAACACCGTTCTTCATACTTGCCTACATAGCAGCTAGCTGTCCAAACTCACAGTAATACGGGTCACATGATTCAAACAGGGGTACGGGATGATAATGTTTTTTTTCAAAACGTGTTTGAAATTACTTTCCCCATACATTACTATGTAAAAGAATATTTAGACTATACAATAATTATGATTATTAGTGATTTACCCTGGTGGAGGAGTGGTAGCTGGTCGCTTAGTAACAGCTGTACCTGCCTTGTCAGTAGGTTTTGGATCTTGTTTGTGTGTGTATGTGTGTGATAAAATTTAATATAGCTCCTATGTACATCCAGTTTTACACCTTCTAAGCACAGTTTGAATGGATGCTAGGGCTATGTGTACATTTTCTAACCATTTTGCATACAGCTAGCTTAGTAAAGGTTGTTGGGCTTGGCAAAATATCTCTCCACTGAAAATGATCCACTGCATGAAAACTATGGCTAGCTATTGTCCAAGTATAAAGATAGTAGTTGTATGTCACCTCATTTTGGACATAAACCAGGCATATTGCCACTAGCATGGTAACAGATACACACATGATGCGCGCACACACACACACACACACACACACACTCACACACACACAAGAGGCTTTCAGAAATTTACACTTCTGTGGTGTACGTACTGGTATGTAGAAACCTCCTGGCCCATTTTTACCTTGCTTGCATTGCTGATAGGAGTGACCTTCCAAGCTGTGGCCTGTCTACTGGGTGATACAGGAATACTCTCGAGTCTGTATGGTAAACTGTTTTAGGATAGACACTAAGGTCATACAAAAATTTTCTGTCACAGACCCCATATTTTGTACAAAGCTCTCCCCCACCCCCCCCCCCAAAATCAAAGCAAGAAGATATAACCATGATGCCCGCCACACACGTATTAACTTTAATTTGTACAAGTTACTCTGAGCTGGCTAATGGAATGTCCTAGGATGCTGCGTTAGGAATCACATCATTTGTACTAATAATATTAAGGACGAAGTAATTACTTCCTTCACTGTCCTTATTTTCCTGTTATTATAAAACGAGAAATGATGTAATTATTATTTTTTCCTAACCTACCAATCCCACCGTTTTGCGCTATGGTTCTATAGAACATGAAATTAAATTGGTGTGGACCGTCTTGTTTGGGCCCTAGCTATATAGCACTATGCAGTGAGCATGTGTAATTAAAATTGAAGCATTAATTTAAAGGGGTAGTCACCACAATGTGCTCTGTACTTCCAGCTGCGACGGCGATCAAAGTGAAATCAAGGGATCAAGCACACAGGCGAGCAATGATCAAGGAATCAAGATGGCGTTCAGGCCACAAATACGATCAAAATAAGAAAAAATGCCAGACGTTGTATATACCATGCACACACTATTAACTCTGATGCTCCATCGAGCAATAGTAGTAATTTTAACTGTACTTTGTCCGGTAGCACGGATATTATGGTTAATTATTAATATCAACTAGTATAAACAATGATAAAATGTTAGCACTATAGGACAATTCCACGCAGACATGTGAAGGAGTTTTAATGAGATGCAAATGATATTCAACGCCTGTTCAGGAAGTTCCGGCCAGGTTCCTGCCAAACCCATTGGTGGGAATCGAATGCATTATGCTCAATGGGAATAACATTGCGTTTATCGCGCTAGCCAAGCAAATAGTTGCACTCTCAAAAAAGTGCCTCGGCTATATCATGTACAGCACCCTAGAGTGCTGTAGCTAGCGCCGTTTCTTGGTATCTAACTTGAAGCTCCGCACAGCCTCGAAAATGCACGTTATTCCCATAGAGCGTAATACATTTGATTCCCACCAATGGCCGCGACAGGAACCTGGCCGGAGCTTCCTGAAAGTGCATTGAATATCATTTGCATCTCATTAAAATTTCTTCACACGTCTGCGTGGAATCCTCCTATTATCTTCATGTTATGTATGTGCAAATAATATGTGTGGGTGTGTCTTGTAACTTGATTTAGCGTATAACTTTACCACAAATGTACATAGCGACATTGTGTGCTCTGGTATGCAAAACTCAAAGATATTTTGCATGTGGGAGATGGTGCAGTAGTAAAGCTATGGAGATTTGACCCTGCCAAAATCTAGTCTCGCAAGCCAGCCCCTTCACAAAAAAGGAAGGGTCTGGTACAGCGCCGTTACTCGAGTTGTCCTGCTGGAATGCAATTAACACATCACGCGCGCTACGTATTTTTACGCATCCCTTGCGCATTGTGGTGACAAGCTAACCGCACACAGGGCTGTGTACAGCAGGGCAGGTGCGCTGATGCACGTGTGGTTCACGCTTACATACCGCGGTCATGCCGCAGCCACAAAATTTGCATATTCATGTTCCCCAGGATTTCTGGGGAAAAGAACAACTCAAGTAACGGCGCCGTACCAGACCCTTCTTTTTTTGTGAAGGGGCTGGCTCGCGAGACTAGCCAAAATCATGGAGAAGGGGAAGCTATGATAATGGCTGCTTGGTTCTCGGATATTAAGCATTATCGAAAGAGCTGAACCTATCAATAACATCATTTATCATTCGGAGTTTTACTAAACAACTGATAGATGCATATGAACTTGAGCTCAGCTACCTTATCATAGTGCTGCGCGAGATGTATTAATAGAGGCGTGGTCCGCATTATTGTGGTTAAGTCTACTTCAAGTATAGATAGGTGGTGGACATAACCACTGGGTGTGGTCACTTAACCGATCAACAATCAAGCGTAGAAAGTTCGTCAATCAAGGAATCAAGAGGTGCTTTAAGGCAGAATCAAGCGATCAAGAGCCAATTTTAGCGATCAAAAACTTTGATTGCTGTCACAGCTGGAAGTAAAGAGTATATTGCAGTGACTACCCCTTGAAAATAGGACAAAAGTGAGGGGGCCATGGCCCCCCTTGGCAGGGGCGTATCCAGGGGGGTGCTCAAGCACCCCCCTCCCTGCTGAGAACAATACAGTATCTATGAAGCTCATTTCAGTGATAGCAAGCCAACTGAAGGCAACTTTTAATTTCAAATATCATAAGTTTATGAATCAATTGTAGAATAACTTACTCATGATATATTCACAGCAGATTCCAGCTAGAGAACTACCTCATGTCGCTCCTCTGATCCTTATACGTTATAGAAACATAAACCACACCTCCCCAACGTTAAAGGTCAGAGTACGAGTAGCTACCATGACATAATCACTAAATACACAGCGCATGCGTTAAATGATTTACTAGCGCGGCAATCCAGCGATCATGTCTCTCCTAAGGTTTTTTCACAAAGCAGCATCACAGCAGACTGTTGGTCCTGGCAATAGAGGATCAACTGGCAGAGATGCTACCTCTGCTTTGCCCTTTCAAGTAATGATTTCAGTCAGAGTACGGGGCGACTCACGCGCACGCGCGAACGCATGCATGATGTGGGCGTGTTTCCGAGATTTAAAAGTGGGCGTGGCCAAATTATCGCGCGCGATTATACACTTGCTCAGTACCCTCCTACCAAAAATCCTGGATACGCCCCCGCTTGGCCCCATCGTAGCCACGCCAGTGCTGCATTGTAATATCATTTACAAAGTACAGTGCAGTTGGAAGACAGTGATACACGGTAGTAAAGTCCACACTTAATATTGGTAATTTTGCCAAAAAAATTTCATCTATAGGAGACAGTCGAACTTTTCCAGTCACTGTGATTCAAGTGGTAACATGAAAGCTTTGATCATGACAGAACTAGAGCTCTCTAACCTGTGCACTCCGTATGACATACAAAAACAGTGCCTGACTCAACTACCCTTACCAATTCGAGCATGCGCACAGGTGTGTTCAATAGGCGTGCCCATTAAAAGCACGATGAAGTGGCTCTTGTTAAGAACTTAATAGAGGCAGACTCGTCGCTATTTCTGACATCTTGACACCATGTACTAGCCACTCGCTAAGATACCTACATCTCAACATTTGGTGTTTGTGCTTATGACAAAACCGATTACTTTACCCCTTGCGCATGCGCGCGCGGACGTCACATAGCAGCAAATTACACGATTGTACATAATATTACTTTGTATGCAATGTCATACATTTTAGCATAAAACGAAAATAAGAATTAACTAGCTGCATTGTGATTTGATAGCAGGGACAATAGTAGAAGACAATCTGTATAGGACCTGTAGCCACAGCCTGTATCTACCTGTACAGCTACAGGTAGATATGTATAAACTAAATAGAACCCTACATACAGGGCTGTATCTTCATACCAATAACAGGCTGTAGGATACATGCATGCAGTATGCAGTATACACGCAAACTAATTAAGCTACACCCACCAGTTCCAATTTTAGTTTTTAACTACATACTATCACATGTAGTACTTCCAGTAGGCCCAGACTAAATAATGCTTGCATTTTGTAAAAACAGCATAGATATCTAGAAGTATTTGAAAATTATAGGCAACTTAATGCAAATTGAGTCAAGAAAGTGCACTTGAAGACTACATTGAAGCTTCAGTTATACTGCAGTATATGTCACTGACATTCACTTCATGCACACTAAATTCAATTATTACAATTGGATTACATGAAATTTGAGGAACAGGAAATGAGAATTTTAGGTACATTTGAAAGCATTACAGGGTATGTTTGTAAGCATTGAAGAAATTAATTATAGGTAGAAAAAAGGATTATTTATCTGGGCCTAACTTTCAGTCCTACACCAGTATTCTCCCCAAGAATAATTCACTGCATGACAGGAGGGAGTGGTTAAAGTGTGGCCTGTGATCACATAAAAAAAATTGGACTACATCAAAGAAAAATCTGTTCTGAAGGCTTGCAGGACCGATATGCTTTGAGTACGCTGCACTGGGGAGAACACTGTGCAATGGGTCTTGCTTGAGACTTGCTCTCTTGACTCCAATGACTGGGTCTTGATCTATAGGGAACAATACAAAGGTGATTGTGAATATGAATTTATTATGACCGCTCACAAGTACCAATTATACATGATTAGGATAGGAAGCAGGGTGGCCGGGACGGCCATGGCCACCCTACTTATTGGCTGATCAAGGCTACACCCACCAATTCATAGCACATGCGCATAGCCATTCATTGATCCAGCAAGCTACCAATGACCTTTTCCCGCTTTCTACAGCTAAATCTTCTTTATTGAACCATCACCCATTGTATTGGCATGTCTCTGCTTAATCTTTTATGACTGGCTCCATTCTATAGCCCACCCACCATCAAAATCCTTACTATGCCCCTGCCTACTACCCCACATGAAATTTCACCCCAGTTTCCACAAACCTTCGCTATGCCCTAATCAATTATCATAACTGGAGAGGAAAGACTCTAGATTCAAATAAATGTACTCGATAGTAAAAATAAACCCACAAAAGTACATGTGCAGAGGTCTAAATAATGCTGCCTACCTTCTTACATAACACATGCACACATACACACACACACACACACATACACATACACATACACACAAACACATATACACATACTAACACACTAGCACAGTGATACACACACATACATGTATGGCTCAAATAGGAAAAGTTGTAGCAAAAAAAGGTAAAATTGCTCGTATGATTGTACATACAAGTAAGCACATTTAACCAAACATGTATCATGCAGACAACCAGCTTTATTGTAGTATCTCCCAAGGACAAGTTCACTACTGTGAACACTAGCTAGTTCACACAATTGCTGCTGAAGTCACCTGACAGGTTACATGTACATGACACATACATGTACAACATACAAGCTCATGCACATGCACTTTTGAATTAAAGCTCACCTTGACTCATCACATGATACACCATGTGACCCCCCTCCCCCCCCCCCCCCCCACACACACACAAGCTTAAGCTCATGCACTTGCACACTTGAATTAAAGCTCACCTTGTTCATGTGCATGATCTACTGGAAACAGTTGCTGGTAAGTCTTCATCATCAGAGAGAGAGAGAGATCTGTATATTGGGAAATCATCCTCACCAATAACCAGTCTACTGTTAATCGAGCAGGCAGTATAATATAGCAGTAGCAGATATCCAGATATGACCTTTGAGCACAAAGATAGTGGTGAATAATTGAATATAAAATCACACTTTTTACACAATGGAATTTCACCTTAAATTTCTAGAAGACTTGACTTTTGCTGCCTAACCACCCCTCCTCTTATCAATCAATCATTGTATCTGTATGAAGAGAAGTCTGTGAATGACCAACCACATCTGTGGTACATGCAACTACCATACACTCCCGCATACATACCACAGGCAACTATGCAGGAACAGTTTACACAGCATACATACTGCAGATTCATACACCTTAGCAATAGAAAAAATGCTGGGACTAAAACCACAGTTGTAGTTAATTTAATAAACCACAAGCAACTGTGCAGGAACAGTTTACACAGCAGGACAAGGTGGTTTTAAGGCAGCCAGTCTGTTGCAAAGGTGCCTGAATTTGCTGTACACACACCAACATGAAACTGCTTGTGTCTACAGGTTAATGTACTCTTGATGTACAATATAGAACACTGGTAAAGTCACCTACATGTACTGGTCACATGACACACCATGCAATCACAAACTTTCACACACATACATGTACACATTCTCATGCACACATGTTTAAAACGTGTACACATAACTGATACACACACACGTACACCAGCTAGTGCACACAACTGCTGCTGAAGTCACCTGACTGATCACATGACACATTCTCATGCATACACACAAGCCTATGCACATGCTGTTTTGAATTAAAGCTAACCTTGACTGGTCACATGACACACCATGTAATCTCATTACCATGTAGCTCAAAAAGGCAAAGTTGCTGCTCTCATTCACGCACACATAAGCTTATGCACATATATTTTTTAATATTAAAGCTCAGAGGAGGTAGGACAGGGTCGAAAGGTCACTAATCAATTACTAACAATATTAACATCCCAATACCCTGAAGGTGTTCTTTACAATTAATCTGAGAGCAATTCCCCCTAAATGGATGATGCTAAGTTCAAAAATTACATCTAGATTTGCTGAAAACCTTTACAAAAAGCCAATATCAGCTCTGGAATGCTTGATCATTAGGCACAACCTTTGGACCCTGTCCTACCTCCTCTGATTAGAGCTCATATTGACTGGTCACATGACACTCCATGTGATCTCTCACACACACATAACACAAGCTTATCCACATGCATATTTGAATTAAGCTCACTGTAACTGGTCACATGACACACCCCACTCTCTCACTCACGCATACACACACACACACAATGTACATACATAAGGTTGCAGCATAAAAAGGACATAAGATTCTGCATATAATTACATGTATGTGTACAGCATAGGGTTTGTCTATATCGCCCTTAAAGCTGGAGAGATATTGCGCAGTGGGTTGTGGGGAGTTGTACGCAGCTCAGTGGTCAGAGCACCTGCAGCCTAAACATGAGGCACAAGGTTCGATCCTTGGCAGCTACCCTAGGTTTTTTCTCTTCCAACTGGCTTACAAGTACTTATATATAGATGGGATGGTGCTTTAGTTCAGCTGCTATCAACACAAGACATGAGTGAATACCAAGCCCTATCCATAACCTTGAATCAGTGTTTCCCCAGCATACTTAAGGCATGTTGTTGGCCCTGCAAGCCTTCAACGTAGATTTTTCTTTGATGTGGATGCCAAAAACTTTGATGTGGCCATAGGCCACGCCCAAACCATGCCCTTCCATCATGCTTTGAATTATTTTTGAGAAGAACACTGCATGAACTATCATGTACATGTGTGATGGTAGAGGCACGTACCAAACTGTTTTTGTGTGTCCGCACGCATCACAGTCGGGGAGACCATGCCTTTCAGAACATCACAGTCACAGACATCTACAATATAAAAGACAAGAGAGAGAGAGAGAGAAAATATGAAACTACTTGCAAAACATTTTATTATACACAATATTGTGCTAAAAAAGGATGATACATGCAAGATACACTGTATTATATTAATTTACTGCTATAACTAATTTACATCCCAAGGCTCCCCTCCATAGCAACAAACTACTGCAAATACTAAAGTCAACTGCACAAAGAAGAGCTATCAAAGAAGAATGTACTGTATAGCTGAAAACAGCAGGCTGACTACACAAGCCTTGAGGACTAGCTGGCTACCTCACCTACGTATCGGCCATCTAACTTTCTAAACACTGTACTGTGCTCTCTACTAAAGCATAGTTACTTTCTTACTGCTACGTGTGTACCTGATAGTTGGTATCGACAGTAGGTGTCTTCATAACCGAGACTGACAGAACAATTACAAGGCAAGCACTGTATGTAGCTGGAATGCACATGGCTAGATCTAGCATGGGATAGCTAATGACTTCCTGAATGTTTCAATTATGGTGTCTCACCTTCCTGTATCTATGTAATCAATGTGTGCACACACTGCTGACATTGTACTACTTACTAGTCAAAGATTGTTGCTATGTGAATTCACTCAACAGAATAGTAGACTCCCATTCTCATTGGCCAGTGACCCTGTTACTGTGGGCCCCGAAGAAATTAATATCACACTGTAGATCCTGGGGGGATTAATATCACACTGTTAAGAGTGCGATATTAAGCATAGCTGTATTAGTAATACTATGTAGAAGTGATATAAATAATATTTATACAATAAGCTCACAAAAGTAAACACACTAGTGATCACACATGCTGCTAAAGTCACCAAAATGGTCACATGACACACAATGTGATCTCTTCTCTTTCTCTCTCTCTCTCTCTCTCACATACACACACACTATACCTGGATGGCCAGACATCCAATGTCTTTTACAGGAAACTTTGAGCTCCCAAAGGTAGTCTTCCAACACCTGCTTCTCAATGTGACGAAGCTGGGATCTACTATTACTATACTGGGACTTAAACAACTCCTAGAGAAACAAAAAGGAGGGAGGAAGGGAGGGAGGAGAGAGAGAGAGAGAGAGAGAGAGATAATTGTAATACATGCAGTACACATGTTGTACATATGTGCATGTAGGTGATTATATCCAAGCAACAAGTACATGTAAATATACAATCATAACATAGAATGTGATTGTCTCTATTTACCTGAACAGAGTAAGGAATACTGAACTCCTTGGTGATTCCTTTCTCTGTGTGGATGCTGCAAAGACAATATCATAATATAAAAAAATTGAGTCTATATAAGGCAATGGCAAACATACATGCATGGTATGAAGTCTGCAGCTAATATACACAGTGCACAGGCACATCAAATGCAGTATTATATTATATTGTATTATACACTCCTACCATTTTGGGGGGGGGGGGGAGGAGTCTGGTGACATTTACCTCCTTTGTAAAAATATGTGTACATGCAGATTTAGCAAAAAATTTTGTTTTTGGTTTTTAGTATTACATGTACTAGTAGTACGTGGTATGCATGATAAACTGACTGTGATCTGTGTAGGGCATAGGGAGACAGGGGCTGCTGAAAGAAAACACGAGAGAATAGAGACAGGAGAATGATGACGAGAAGCAGCAGCTGACAGACCAATCCATGAAATATCATCTGACTGGAGAGAGAGAGAGCACAAACTGGTTATACTCAATAACAACTGTACTGTACATGTATCTCAAAATTGATCATAGTTTAGGAGCATGTGTAATTACAGGATTCACCCACAAACAAAATTCATGGACACATGTGAGGGTGTGGCCTGTGACCATATCAAAGCATTTTATACACGTCTTCCCCAATCAAAAAAAAGAAAAACTAGAGCTCTCTAGAGCACATACCCCACATGCACTGTATGACACATACATGTATATAGCAAAGCATACATGTAGCTACGTATTTACCCTAGCCTCTAGCCTTTAGTCTATAGAACAATATTTCTGACTCGACAACGTGTGTAGTGAAGCCGCATACTATTATGGCACTACTAGGTGTGGTCAATAGGCATGGCCGTTAAAAAAGCATGATTTGTAGCGTTTGTTACTATAAATGCTGTGGAGCATGATGCACACATGTACACTGGTATGTATGTATGAATTAAGTTCAACAAATTAAAGGAGCTATAGATGGGTGGGGGAGTACATACATGTACATGCATGTAGCATACATTTATATGTACGTGGAACATACCAGTTGGTTGCCATGGTAATGATGATGATGAGTGTGGTATTGAGGTCTCCTGTGAGCTCTCCTGTGAGCTCTCCTGTAGAGTTTGCCATCACCACCAGTAGTGTATGAATAAAGTACAGTACAAGGACATTAGTATATCACAAGACTAGAATATATCAGCTAGGAAAATTAATAGGGAATTAAATTTGGTGGTTTGGCAACCGTCAAATTAAAAAATTTCCTACTCACACTCTGTTTACATGCACATGCCTCAAGGGCCTCATACTGTACCTACAATGTACAACAATGTACATTAGCCACATGAAATATGAGCAAATTAAAAATGATCTCAAGAACAAGCCATACTCTATTTTCAGTAGCAAAAAAAATCTATACTAGAGAACTCTTATAGCTCTCTATTTTTGTACTATCATTTACCTTCATCTCCAAAGTTGAAATTATTTCCAAAAAACATCCAAAATATGTCGTTAGGATCAAACTCATCATCATCATAGGCATAATGGTAGCTAGCTCGCCCTCCGTTCATGCCAGATGCTTGGAGACCTTCATCACCAAACTGGTCATATCAGTGTCTCTTCTCTTTGTCACTAAGCACAGAGTAGACCTTGCTCACAGCTGCAAGTAAAGACAGACAATTACATCATGAAATACTCCACGTAAGTTTCATGTATACCAATGCGCAACATTATGGGTGTGTCCCCATAGAGTTGCTGTGTTGAAGCTAAAAAATCACTGGATCCCCAAGCTAGGGATATCTACATTTAGCTCAAATGTCATAGTTTCAATCGCCAATCACAGTCATATCGTTTTTGCTTGGGAATCCTGAGGGACCACCACCATCGAATATCACTATGGAAGTTTACTATGTACAGTGTATGGGGATAAAAGTGACGACACAGCATTTTTGTCCAAGTATGTGATCATCTCTGATGATGTACAAAAATGGTGGAGAGATGCCTCCTCCCCTCAAATTTTGAGCAGGGCGAAAGCACATAGATGAAACAAATATCACCTTATTACTACTACTTTCCAGTCCAATACATGAAAACTGATACATGCGCATGTACGTACACTGTAGCAAACCATTTTATCCCATTATCTAAGAAAGATGTATGCATACATGCAGGAATGCAGAACTGGGAGTACTAGAACATCAATGACATCACATAAATGTACAAGTCACTTGTAATACCTTGAAGCTAGAAATTTTCATGTTGACTAAGTTAGCAGCAACGACCCCATACCACATACAAGTAACACTAGTAATGTGAATGTACTTTCATAAGGTTCATTTTCAATAGCTGACATTCTCACAAACATTTCTAAACTTAAATTTACACATGGTGGTAACAGTACAGATACCTTTGAATGTTTCGTCTGATTTGGGGGCATGGTTTTTGTCCGGGTGTAGCTTGAGAGCTAGTTTCTTGTAGGCTTTCTTGATTTCAACCTCCTCTGCAGTCTTAGATACCCCTAGTATGGCATAGTGGTTACTGTCACATCTTAACACAATATAACGAACAAAAAGGGGAAAGTATATATAAGTGACGATCATTACCTAATGTACTAAAAATTGCAATCTACATGAGTCTATTCTGCAATTTTTTTTTCTGCTTGTTGTGCACTGCACGTCGACAATGTGTATGTACATCTTCGTAACCTCCTCCCTCCCTTACACAGTTAAAGGCACAATCAGATAATTTTGAATAAACTTAAGGAGGGGAACTTTGATGCAAATTAAAGGAGCTAGGTCCCATTTGACCTACCTTATGTGTTGTACAAGTACATTTCAAACTCCAAGGGGTCCCATATCATAAAGATCATCACTGCTCAACATAACTACATAACTCTGTCCCTGTCTCTCTCTCTCTCACTCTCCTCTCTCTCTCTATTAATGTGCACGCTGTATAATTTGTTCACCCTGACCTTTGCACCACTTCCACTAGCTCCTGAGGCTATTCTCTGATTGGTCATTTCCACCACCGCCAACACCAGTAGATCCACCCGATGTTCTTGACTCTGAAGCTCTGCCTCTAGCTCCCCCCCCCTTACTCACTGGTTGATTTCCTATTTCCACTAGCTTCTACTGAGTCCACAGTTTTGTGTGGAGATACATTGTGTATAAATATACATACATGTACATCCAGTGTTCTCCCCCAGAATCTTATTAAGGTGTAGTGGGAGGGTGTGCATATGCCATGTCCACAAGCAGCATATTCAAATGTTTAATATAAATGCACCTGTCAATGTGTACCTCCACTATTTCCCTCCCAGGTTGCCCAAGGTACATTGTGTAAGACCAGGGGATTTAACATCTCTCTCACTAAGGCTATTCCAAGTTGTACTTCTGTTTCTGGTCCTGGATTCTTCCAAAGATCATGTGGATGGGTGGAACTACCAGCAACCCAGCAATACAAGCCAATCAGACTCTTGTCATCAAAATGTCTGCACGTCACTTCATGCATGTAGTATACAAACTACTGAGGATGCTGAAAATGTGGAGATTGCCAAAACCACACAGGCAGGGGATCAAAAACAGAAATACAACTTGGAATGGCCTATTAAATAGCCTCTATCTAGGGGCCGAGTTCTTGATACTTTCAAGATAAATTTTGTACGGTAAACTGTACGACTGACCTATGGCTATCAGATCATTCACAGATTTGACGAACTGAGCCACTACAGGTTGAAGAGCCTAGTTGTGAAGCCCCCCCCAGCACAAATGATATAGACAAGCCTACCTTTAGCTTTTGTTGAGGGGAAGAGGCAGTCAGATTTATTAGCTGGTCACTTGGCCACCTCGATCTGACCCGTCCTGTAACCATCCTCAGCCTCCGTTCAGGCAACACTTAGCAGCATCACAATTCACAGCAGGTCCATTTCCTACAACAAAATTTCAAAAATTATGTACAATTAGTTAGGCTCATCCACAGGCAATTAGTATACCGGTAATTTGAGATATAGATCGAGGTACGCGTGCATAAATTTTTCTTTGATGTGGGAAAGTATAGAGCTGAAAGCTTGATCATGCTTTGAATTATTATTGAGAAGAACACTGCATAAACTATCATGTACATGTGTGATGGTAGAGGCACATACCACATCAGTGAATTACTTTTGTGTGTCCACAAGCATCATAGTCGGGGAGGCCATGACATCAACTTCCTTTCAGAACATCACAGTCGCAGAGACAATGACATCTACAATATATAAAACACAAAATAGCTCTAACAGTAGCAGCAGAAAAGTATTTCATAACACAAAACAAAGTAGAGGTACATACCACATCAGTCAATTGTTATTGTGTATCCACACGCATCACAACCAGGGTAGGGAAGGACCACATGTCTTCACATCAGCAAGTCACTAAACATGCACATTTGCAATATGAAAAAATTAGAAATGCACATGACAGTTTCTAAATAATGCTCACCAAAACTCCTACAGGACAACAGTAACACTCTGTATGAAGAAAAAGGTTTTTGAGCCAAACACACAGTACATGCATGCATGCACGCACACACACACACACATAGTTGCAGCAAAAAAAGGACACAAGATTCTCTATTTAGCACACAACTGCACGTATGATGGTAGAGGTACTTACATGTACATGTACCATACATGTTTTGCATGTCAGTACCCAACACAGCTGGAGAACCGTGACATCCATGCCACACACTGCATTACCTGTAAAGAAAGAATGACATACAACATAAACAATGCCTTAGGATACAGTGTTTGTCCACAGTTGCTCCGAGTTCCTTCTAGCCTATATAAAAATGAAAAGGACTTTGTGAACTCACAAGGTTGCAGCATAAAAAGCACACAAAATTCTCTGCTCAGCTACATGAAAGTTCAAAAGTTTGGTGCCAAAAGTGCAACTGCAGACAGCTGTTTCGGCCTAATTAGGCCTCGTCAGTGCAGTGCAGCACTAGGTGGGCCAGCCATGTTTATGTCGAGGCATCAGTGACTTGTTTTTATAGTCTAAATAATGCTCACCATACTCCTACAGGACATCATTAAAACAGTATAACCCATTGCTAACCTGTATAGCCCCATCACTCTTCACGTTGCCAACATCTGTCCCATCCATGGCTGCAGGAGTAGAGGTAGACAATCCAGTTGATGTCTCGTTGAATGGATGCATGTAGAGGACATACACGTACAAGTCCAGACCAGCTCAATGCAAGGAATGACCACAGGTAGAGTCGATAGCTCGAGGTATCACCACATTCACTGTGGACATACCTGCATTTGTAAAAAAAGGAATGACATAAGTACACAATGCTAGACATGTACGTTGGTTCTTCCACAATTGTTCAGCAGTTCATTCCAGCAAATTGCTTGAGGACAGATCTGTTTTCAAATGTAGACAGGTGGATTAATGAGCAGCATTTAAATCGGGGGGGGGGGGGGGGGGGATAAATATTGCAAAATGGGTTAGGTATAGGGTCGTCAGTGTTTAAGCATACAGTTAGGCAATGTGTGCGTATTGCACATGCGTACCTTGCTGCAGGAGGTTGATACTGCCAGCCTAGCTGCCTACATGGAGAGAAATATATATGCACAATGAGGACACTGGAGATAACCTAGTCTTGTTCCAAGTCCTCACCATAGTCAATACAGCCTACCCCCTCCGTAACCATAGCAAGTCAGTAAACAAACATACTTGCAAAACATATGTACATGATAATAGTGCTCTAAATAGTGCTCACCAAAACTCCTATCACATGAGGGTAGCAACACCTGCTAGTCTATATGAGGAAAAAAAGGTCTTTGTCAACACCCAAACACACACACACACCACCACGTACACACACACAGTTGCAGCATAAAAAGCATATATGATTCTCTAGTTAGCATGTAATCACATGTATGAGGGTAGAGGCACTTACATGTACCATATCAGCAACTTGCTTTTGCATCCATCACAGCTGTGCCATCCCAGATACCTCGCAGATATAAAAGACAAAATGGCTCTAACAATAGCACTAGAACAGTACTAAAAAAATAAAAGTGGCACACTAGCGTTCATGCAGGAGCTCGCTAGACTAGTGCCAAAAGAAAGAAAACAAAAGAAAGAAGTGGCACACTAGCGTTCATGCAGGAGCTCGCTAGTGGCACACTAGCGTTCATGCAGGAGCTCGCAATACCAGTAAATAAAGTAGCACTTACCGCTGGTCAGATGATGATTCTAATCCCAATGTTAGCGAAGCGATGCAAGGTAGTTCCACTGTCATCTGACGAGCTGGTATATAAATGTGCAAGCTGTATGAAGATAAGGTTTTTTTTAACCAAATGCATAGTGCATACACTCACACACTGCCATATACATGTACATGTACATACATAAGGTTGCAGCATAAAAAGAAGCACACAAGATTCCCTAGTTAGCATACAACTGCACATAATTATGAAGATAGAGGTACTTAAGTACTTACCACATCAGTGTTTTGTTGGACTTTTGTTCACCAAGCACTTGTCTTCACCTCAGACTTGCTCACCTAGAATGTTCACACTCTAGGGCTTACTTCACTGAGGACTGACTTCACCTTGGACTTGCTAGAGCTTTGTCTTCATCTAGGATTTTCTTCACCAGGCTTGACCTGGACTTTTTCACCTAGATGGCCTTCATCTAGCACGCCAAAGGACTACCGCGACATGATCTGCGTCTACAAATTTAACATAGACAAGTGGATTAACATGCAAATTGGGAGGGGGGGCACATGTCAATTGTTGGTACAGAAACCACCAAAAAAAAAAAAAAAAAAAACACTCAAACATTCAATTAAACTAAACTGTACTTGGAAGATCTCAAATACACAGAACACACATATGCACCATTCTCCCATTATTGACTTGTCATTTGCATGAACTGGCAGTCCCACCCTACCTTATTGGTCCTTTCAACAGGGTGAGGTCAATTGTAGCACTCTTCACGCTTCTGACATCCATGGCTGCATGAGTAGTGGACAATTCAGTTGATGACATCTCGTTGGACGGATGAGGAGGATGGTTGTAGAGTTGAGGGCAGCTCAATTCAAGGATGAAGACCAGTCC
Source organism: Stappiaceae bacterium (assembly GCA_964291365.2). Taxonomy (GTDB): domain Bacteria; phylum Pseudomonadota; class Alphaproteobacteria; order Rhizobiales; family Stappiaceae; genus JBDWFY01. Next base: position 35,619 of record OZ219996.1, on the reverse strand, counting down.
AGATATCAACACCTCGAGTCCGAGTCATAACAGAGGTACAGACACAAATCTACAACATAAAAAGCATACAAAATCATCTAATTAGGACGTTAGGGTTTCATATTGGGGGGATCACACAGGTTAGAAAGAAGACAATTGCATGCGTACAAAATTTGTATACCTCATATACAATACTGTTTAATTTTGATAGTGAACTGTAGCTATACACATGGCTACCAGTACTCACAGTAAATCTTAATGTGTAATTCGGATTATTAGAGAGAAAATTTGAATAGCGGTGGGCACTATTTAGAAACAATGCCATAATAATATTATAGACTTTGCTCTGCAGTAGCTAAACAAAATGTAAGCCATAGGGAGAGTGTATTTGGGGAGGGATATCCCCTTCCCCCCAAGGGATGAGGCTATATAACATATGTAACTACATGCAATTATCATGAAACTAAGCATTCAAAATCACCTTGGAGATATAATAGACAAAAGTAGCAGCACCAGAATAGTATACAACTACATGTGTATGAACAAGGACCCCTCTTAACTATGGGCACGGACCATGTGCGACTGTTTTGTGGTGCACATTGATAATCCCACCTGGATAATTCCTCAAATTTGGTCTGTATGTCAGGATTCAACCTACTTCCTTAGTATATAAAGCTAGGATCGTAGGATATCGGTGCAGTTCAGCCTTCTTTATAAATTTTGCACACACCAGTACCACTTGTATACAACACTGTTCCTATACAGTGTGTATGTACAGCAGATTCATGCACCTTTGCAATAGAAAAAGTGCTAGGACTACCATAGTTGTAGTTCATTTAATAAGCCACAAGCAACAGTTTACACAGCAGGACAAGGTGGTTTTTAAGGTAGCCAGTCTGTTGCAAAGGTGCCTGAATTTGCTGTAGCTTGCCCCAAGGTGACAAGGCCATGGAGCAATGTATACATAGGATAATTAGTGGTTTCAGATAAGGGTACTTTTCCACACAGGTGTGCACACCCACATGTACATGTATGCAGCCACAAACTGCTACATATGTGTACTCAAACTGCAACATAAATTAGTACATAATGTACATTTGACAGGCTTCATGCACTACCAAGGGGAAGATCCTGAAATATAGACTAAATTTAGAAAGACAATTCAAATGTGCACCAGATATGAAGCCAAAACACAGGCATAGGCTTGACTGGACTGTACAAATGACATGCTAAAGCCCCATCCATATTAGGCTAAGCTTTGAACTACCACGAAATAGCTACACACCAACTCAGTGTGTTACCTTGCCTTGTTATTTTCTCCCTGAGGCGGCAGTAGCCACGAGGCATCGGCGAGCGAGACACACCTGCAAATAAATTTCAAAAGAAATGGCAAATTATTTTAAATTTGGCAGTCTTGCCGATTTAACATTTCCCAAACTATCACAGTCAGGCCTATTGAAGGTACAGGTGCGTATTTGAACTCACAGCATGATCTCAGACACCTGCCTGCTATCCAGCCAGCTGCAAAAACTTGCAGTTTGTTGGCATCTTTGAATCTCAAACATACTGGGGGGTATTCGTCCACCTGCTCGTCCAGATTTTCAAATGCAGTTCCCCCCATATATACCGTAGTTCGGGATCTGACTAGCACACGTTTTAAAATTTCGTGTTAAAACGTGAAAAATTTTATACGCGAAAATTTCCCGAACTACGGTATATGCATATGCCCCGATTAATGTCCTATTCAAACGACCTTTACCAAACGATCGCATTAAAGATGGATCGGAGCGAGTCGTCTTTCAAGCGTACCTATGAGAAGGTTGTGTGCCAGCTGTCCTCCGTGCAAATGGGAGAGATATCTTGCCGATTTAACGAGCTCTACGCCAAGGCTGGGGTCCAAAAAGTCGCGTCGCGTTCTCCAAGTACTTGAACCTTCCGGTAGCTGTCAGTGGGTCTTCGATGCCTTCAACGAGAAAAGGTACTAGAAGATGAGTGAGTGTGTATTAATTTTACACTTGCTGGATTGTTTGATGCAGGCTTGGGGTCTCGCTGTAAATTTTATGCAGTGATATTAAAGCAAAGTTACGACCACATAGCAGCTAGTACAAAGGTTGTAGCTCCGTGGTGCCTCCAAGGATCGTATTACCCTCACTGATAATCAGTGTAGCTTGATCCGCCACCCTTCCTATCCTAGTATCTCCCCCTTATTTTCTTGCATGCATTGAAAAGAACGGGGAAGGCTACTGTTTAGTCACTTTTTTGAGTTGATAACCATGCTTATACTATACGTACGTACAGTACATTTATACATAATTATTATATTCCCATGCAATCATGTGGGGCTGCTGTTGCTCTGGGGCAAGTTGGACAACCTATCATGCACACACACAAGACTCTGCAGCCTACTAGAACTCTGTCCAGCTCTCTCTAGAACGACCGTGTGAACTACAGACTGTCTATGAGCAGATACTCAACCACAAAACCATCCACACCCACTCACATCATAGGGTAAATGTACCCGTTACCACCTATACACAACTTGTAGATACTGTATAGCGAAAATTTTCGGCTATATGTTTTATACATGTACTCTTACTATCTATAACATCTGCTACTAGTTTCACATTAACTGTATTTGTATAAGAGAGAAGTGGTCTAACAAGTCATATAACTGCTCTTGTGGAGTGGGTGTGGTCTATCTCTGTCTCTCCTACACAGAATTTCCATATGGCTGCTGAGGTGTGCTTCAGGGAGCCTGACCTGGACATTATGGACAAGGCTCACGAAATATCCCTAAACACTCTTTAAGAAAGGTGACGACCCCTTACCTAACCAATAATACACCCTTCTCAGGCTTCTGTCTCGTATCATGTGTATCTTTGCTGACAGCTTACATGTAAGCCCTTCTTTCAGGGATGGTTTTTTTATCTATGTCTCTAAATAGCTATGACTGTGAATAGTGTTCTAATTAATGGAAAATCAATTTTATGACCTATAGATTTGGAAATTTTTGTGTTAGTTAACTTTCGTATGATAAATTTTTGTGTTGAAATTTTTTGTAAGAACGACCCCTTACCACACTAATGTCAATAGTGTGCATGCATTTTTGTAAGATTCATTTTCGTAGCTGCCATTGACTACGAAAACATTTTTACAACAAAGATTTCAGTACATGCATGTACTCTTAGCTGTATATATTCACACTCTCTCTCCCTGTCTGTCTCTCTCTCTTCGTTATTCCATCCTCCCTCCAGGTTGTATTTTAACGTAACGACCTCAAACTGTTTGTCACCTCAGCTACCATAGATGCTGATAAATTTTCAGCAACGTTCCCTGGTCAATCTTTCCTATTGATATTTACTCGTAGCCCCTCGGATGATTACAAAGAGAATGCTGTGTAGCAGGTCATTCAGATTCACCTTCAACATTCTAAAAGTGACATCATCTTGATCTTCACGCCGGTACAGGAGGAAATGGAGGTCACTTGTGAGGCAGTATTGGGTCAGTTGTACATTATGTGTGAAAGTAGTGTCATGTACTTGTGCATATGAGGTCATTACGACGTTTGAGGTTGTTACAACGAGATACAACCTGGAGGAAGGAGGGGAGTGAGAGACAGAGAGAAAGAGAGTGTGAATCTGCAGTCTGATAGTCTTACAGTATGTGTGTGCACTGTTAATGTAAACATGATAAGGGATTGTTCCTATGGACATTTTTTAAGCATGAGAATTTGTCATACAAAGGTTTTGTAGCAACGAAAATTATGTACAGTGTAACTACATGTATGTACACATATATGGCCTGAATCCATTCCATGGCTCCAATCTTTAGAGTATTATACATGGAAAAAATGTTCGGAAAGTGTTGCACTCAAACTCCACCCTCTTTTATTGTAAACAAATGTGATTATCAAAATCATAACAGGAAAATGTCCATTCAGACTCGAACCTCTTCCCACACACCAAACTGCCACGAAGTATACCTACGTGCATAGTAGGCCCTAAATATTGCACTATGTGTAAGTATGCATACTGTATATTGTACGATATATGTTAGTTGGCTCTTTTATTATCACATTCATCAAAGCATTTTTTTATAGTGGGTGGAGCTTGGATGTGGCTATTCTGAGCTATTTGCTAAATATTCCACTGTGTGTAAGCTGCAGTATATGCACACAAACATGCACATGTACACATAGTGCAATATTTTTTCCCTACTATGCACATAGGTATACTTTGTGGTGCTTTCTGGGCATAAGTTGTCTATACCTCTCTTAGAGTGCATGGGAGTGTTATCATTTCTGTTGAAAATGTCAGGTAACTTATGAAAAACTGTCGCATACACTTTCCTTATTGCCACAAGTTATCTAAGGTGCCCAGTGGTGGGTGATTTACTAATGAGCTACTTGTAGATGCATTGTGCTGAGGTGGTGTGTGTATCCTTCAGAAGGGTGCTCAATCTCAAGCAAAAGAAAAAATCATAGTAATGGATTCTACTCACAACATCAGCCTTCTTATTGTAATTAAAGGGTTCTCCCCTTTTTCATCTCCCTGTGGGTCACAATATCTATGTTGTCATGTAATTGGTTCTCCATTTTTTATGTTGCAACAATTAAAGGGTTCTATCTCTCTCTCACACACACAGAGTTTATGGTATAATGATTGTAGTGGACTGTGGCTATTGCTATTGTAAGGCAAGGTCTACAGTGTCTAATCCTCACTTTGGTATGGATGCTCTTCAAGTATACCAGGTAAGCACTCGTTATCATCACTAATTTAATACAATTTTTTGGGGATAAACCATGTCACCTTCATAACCACAAGCTGTTTGGTGTCTCTGCCTTTGGTAGCATTCACATAGACATGCTGTGCAGTGATAGACTTGCCAGATGTTGTTCTGCAAGCCGAGAGTGAAATTAATTTTGGTAGTAATGCATTCGTTGAGATTTCCTGATGTCATCTGGCAAGGCTAGTACATGTAGATGGGAGATCATTGAGCTTCAAACTCTGGTATAGGTTGTCATAATAGAAAATAAGCCATGATATACATTGTACATGTACATGTACACATACATGCGGATGTCTACATAATGTGCTGCATGTTAGTCACTGTACATACATACATGTACATGTCTCTTTTCTCTCCCCCTCAGGCTAATGCTTACCAGCAATCTGAATGAGCTGGGAGGAGAGGGCAGGATGAGTAAGCCCCTTTAATCAATTATATGCGAAGATTGGGCTCACGTAGTGTTTCTATTAGAACTAAATTAATTTTTTACGGAACGCAATTTTTGACACCATGTGACTGAAAGCAGTTAAAACTGCTTCTGGGACCACATTTGTGCCAGGATGAAGCTACCAAGTTCGAGAGCGATGAACGGGCTCTCGATTGCTACCCAAGTCGATCATAAACATCAGCTCTGGAAACGAGATTGCTACAATTCAATTCAGGTAAGTATTGCATGTCAAGTTTGACAAAGTAGCTATAGACAATAGGAGTGTAAGTAGTAATGATCGCTCAAGTATTTGTTCAGTTGGTAGGCTCTTTGTAGGTTCTTTGGCCTACCAAGTTATATATTATATGTTTAGAGCATACAGAGGCAGTATCTGATAGCTGCCTTAAGTAGATAGTAACATAAGAAAAAACTACAGTACAATAAAAATTAACTTTGTTACAGTTCAGGGACGTGTTGAGCATGCCACATCATGAAGCAGTCTGTGTTCTGCTCTCCTGTATGACACAGCCACACATGACACTAGGTACAGTACCACGAGGTGAATACACTCCGTTTTGTCCGGCTGTAACACCTGGTGCAGCGTGCTCGCCTGTGCTTTGCCTTCTTGGAGGGATCGCTCTCAGGAATGGTGGTAGGAACTGTCGGAGAGCGAGAGAACAAACAACTCCTCCACTACGACCAGCTCTTTTCCTGCTGCAGTAGTCTCCTATGAGCTCACTTGCCAGCTTGAGTTCAAATTCCTTGATTGAGCTGAAAGGTGCATCCTCACAATAGCCCTTTTGTAGGATGAAGGCATTTGTGATAGCCACGTCAAGCAGAAAATGAAAGATGTATTTGTAAAATTTTCTGCATTTCGTTCTGCAGCTGTAGTAGCCCCTGACTTGGTCTCCTCTGTCAACGCTGCCCATATAGGTGTTGTAGTCCAAGACAGACATGGGGCAAGGCAGATATCCTCGAACCATCCTTTTGGCGCCGGAGGACGTTAGTCGACTCGGGCTGGCTGGTGGTGGACATGACTGTGACAACCTTACTATCCATCCAAGAACTTGCACATACATTGCCTTTCTGGACTGTGAGAAATTCACCTCTATTATGTGTGTATTTAGTTGTTTTGTGTGTAAATTGTACCAAGAGTATATGAAAGGGAGATAGGGAGAGTATTGAACTGTGCAATACTGTGTGTAACAGCTGTTTGTACAGTTAGCATTTGTATTATTTTGTAATGATATCCAATCTTGCTGAGCACATAACATGGTGCTATGCCAACCAGTGCATACCTATACACATGGCTAGCATAGCACCATGTTATGTGCACATTACAGCTTGGCCACCAAGAGTCAATATCATTACAAAAGCCATACAAACAGTTGATACACACAGTATTATGCTGTTCAACATACTTCCTCCTCCCCTTTCATATATGCACACACACAAACTCTGTTATTCATGCATCCACACACTGTTATGTACACACATGCGTACATGTACATGCACACACACATGCACATACATGCACACTCATAATGTGTACACTCATAATGTGTACACTCACCTATTCTTCAGATTCGGTTTCTTCAACTGGGGAGGAAAACCCTTGCGATCTTTTCTCACAGTGCCACAGGCATAGATGCTGTCCTTCTCAAGATCTTCCAGGAGTTTGAGGCTGGTGAAGTAGTTGTCAAAATAGACATGGTGGTACTTTCCTAGCTTGGAGATCAGGTGAGCGTCTTGACAACTCTAGCTCCTAGCCCATGCTCAGTGGTGTTGTTCTTGTTTCCTGTGTAGACCTTAAACCTCGAGAAGTGGCCATTGGTGCTGTCTGCGGCAACCCACACCTTGATCCCATGCTTGGTTGGTTTCAGTGGCATATACTGTTTCAGCAATGATCTACCCTGAAACTTGATCATTGCCTCATCAACAGCAATGTCACGGTGGGGCTCGTAGGCCTGAGCGAACTTGGTGAACTGGTGGTCAATCAGTGGTCTGACCTTCCCGAGACAGTCATGGCCATCCTCTTCATATGGTACCAGTGTGTCGTTGTTGACAAAGTAGAGATACCGTGAGATCTCAAGGAATCGGTCTTGAGTGATGCGATCAGCCACTGGAACATACCTAAGACAGGGATCTCGTGACCATTAGTCGTTGAGGGACGGAAGATGGTTTATGCCCATCAAAACACTAAATCCCAAGAACGCCTTCAACTCCTCCACTGTTATCTTCGACCATTTGTCATACTTCTCGTCTCCCATTGCATATGCATTGCTTTCTTTTACTATTCTTTCCATTAGGTCTGGCGAGAAAAACAGGTCGAAGACTTTCAGTGAAGATGTATTGAGTGGGGCCTACTGGGAAGGTGAAAGGATGGATGGATAGGCATGTGATGGTGGTGCTCCATGTCGAATCTTGGTTACCAAAAGAGCTGAAGGTGCCTGTACTACTTGCTGCTGGAGTATCATGCAGGGTGTTGGGGTCGTCTTCATCGATGTCATCAACAAATTCATCCCCTTCCAAGTCACTAAATTTATCATCACTACCATCCATGACAAGCTCATCTGGATCAAAGTCAGGCTCTCTGTCAGCAGCAGCATCATCATCGCTATCAGTACAATACTGCAGCACGTCATCCACAGTCAAGCGGGCCCTTTAGCTGCCATTTAGCTAGTTATTGTGTAATGTATTTATATTCATGAATTGAACTTTACACCATGTACTATCACTTACCGGTTCAATAAGTGCAAGCTTGTAGCGATAAAAGATCGAGAAATCAACGGTGGGAGTGGTCGGTGGAGAGACTCGATTCAATGTCGAATAGGTCAGTGGCTCCTCTGAAGCACAATATTGACTAAAGATGAGTACGGTACAGCTGTAGTGAATTCGCTACAACCACCTTCCGGTGTTGACGCATGCGTGTAGCGAATTCACTTACAATCGGTTAATAATTAAGGTAGAACAATAATAGGATGACCATTACTCATGTACATCACGATCCACACACTTAAATTGTATGCGAAAAAAATATGCACTTGTACGTTATACATATTACCCTCTCTTCACACACATTCACATGTTCAAAGGCAGTACTTTCAGCAAAGCAGTCTACACGGAGGCCCCACCCAGGGCCGTCGGAGGCGGGGCGGCTCGAGCCGCCCCACTTTTTTTATGCCTTACATCCGACCTTTGACCCCCTAAATCTTACCTAAAATATGCCAAACCGCAACACGTGCACGCAGAACCAGCTGGTGCTGATTCAGCACTGTTAACCATCCTGGATATGAGCTCGAGCCACAGTCCTGCGATTATGCATGATCATAAGTGAGCATTCAACAGTGTACTTTGTTCGCGCGCGAATGGAGAGATTTTGTGGGCGTGGTTTAACTATTTTCGGGCGTGGCTTCAAATTTTGCGCGCGCGCTTAATTGCTACAAACTCTTCTACAGAGAGCCTCCCCACTCTTGAATACCTTCCTACGGCCCTGCCACCTACGTACGTGACTACCTCGGGCCAGAGGTCATGTAATCAAACATATGGGAATGATAATCAAGATTTTATTACTGTATATTATTGTCTGTATTTTTCTTATGTTTGTCCAGTAGCTCTTTCTAATGATCGAAATCACGAAAAGAATGATGAAATAGCACACTGTAACCTACAATCTTGGGTAACAGTAAGATTCTTGTCCGCGAAATCGACAGGTGGGCGGGTACAATTATGTCTGGAGTCGACTTCAGCTCTTTGGGCAGGTTGATGCCAGGAAGACTCATCCCTTCTCTTTCTCAGTCAAGAAAATATACTTTCAAGACTACACTTTACCACAACAATCTTGGCTATTGCTTGTACGTAGTACTAAAACGTCACTGAAAACGAAGAATAATTACCAAAATTATATCGGCGTTCACTGTTCTCTAGCTTCACGATTCAGCATTCCAACTGGCCGAGTTCTTGTAAATATAGTCTCCACTGCAATCATAACAACAAACTACAAGTCTGTATCTATTCTACTTTTCACACTATAGACCTATCTGTACACGCGTTCTCTCGGTTTTTCTGTCTCTGCCAACTTCAGCGTTTTGGGCAGGTTGATGCGAAAGGTCAAAATGATCCCAACTTTGGATGATGTCATCCCTTCAACTTGCACTGCCAGCAGACCAGCCTAGATGTGGATAAGACCTTGTCCGAGGTGCACAAGCTACCGTTAAAAATCCAAAAAGGTGAGTCTAACTTCAATTCTCCATGCCAGGAACGGTTGTGTGACGTCACGCGTGGGTGTTGCATGTGCTATATTATTATTATGCACGCGCATAACAATACTATTACTCGACCTGTAATGCAAGCCGTGTGTGCAAAAGAAATTATGCTGTGTCAACTTTGATCTCTCCTCCTCCAATTGGCAAGTATAAATTTGAAGTTTCAAATATCCCTCATTTCCTGCTTGCTTGCTTGTTGCCAGGTGTTTTTCAGGCTGCATGTAACTTGAACTTAGTGTACATGTATATACAGTGTGGAAAGAAATGTGGATGATAACCATAGCAGACTATAATGGAAAACAGCATCACATCAGAACCACTGACAAAAGGTTCTAGAAATATTTATTAATGATCTATGCTTTGTGTGTCCCGATGGCCGATTTCTCAAAATGGAAATGGGAAAATTCCAATACATCAAAAAGTCACGAATATGCATGGATAAGGTTAGTCACAGCAGTTCATTTTTACAAACATAAACCATTCTTCAGGTCAAAACCAGTTTTTTGCGGTTATAGTTTAATATGCAATCACCCCAACTCTGACGAAGCTTAATGTATGTCAACTTCTCTACTACTTTGCCTTTTAAAATGGCATGATTTTATCCATAGTGACTAAATTACATGAGTTGAAGCTGATACCCTCATCACAAGCACTAGTCTTACACTGTAAACGAGCAAATTATATCTTAAAACTAAATCTTAGCATACCTTTAACTCAGTCTCCTTTCCTTCTATGCTATGAACAATTTGATTGGCACACAACTAATGGGGAGGTAAGCATCACATGGGATGATGGAGACTCTCCAGAGAGTGATGATGAAGAGGAAGTCTGAAGATGAACCAGCAGACAAAGATGACCAGTCAGAACATGAAGATGAACATAGTGATGAGTTTCACGGGCAACAGATCATGGAAGTGACACTGACATTGATTCTAGCTAGACACTGTGACCTTAGTGACCTCTTGTGTATATTATTGCGCATGCATGTCTTCATAATAATATTCATAGCGTTGGAGCCTCATACATACGTAATTGTACACACGTGAAGCCCTGTATTACGTCATTGTGGTTTGTGGTCTGTGGCCAAATACTACATCCCACACTACATTCCTCATCACCCAATCTACCTGGGTCTTAGTGTAGACTGAAAGTGACAGTTCCAGAGATCCATCGTATAGTCCATAATGTGATGCTGCTTCTCAAGTTACTTGGTATGGAAGATCTACTAACCTTTCACTTTATGGACCCATCTCCTCAGGTATGTATACATGTGCACATGCATGTACATGTAGAGTTATACATGTATGTACAATGTATAGTGTCATTTTCATGCATGGTGTCCTGACTGTCCTCATTTAAACAATACATGTACATGTTCAGCTCAGAGGAGGTACGAAATCGTTAATATTCCATGTGACTCGCACCCATACCAGTTTGTGTCATCATGGGTGTGTCCCACATACAGTTGCTGTGTTGAGAGTTAAAAATTGTGGGATCCCCAAGGGATCTCTAGCTTAAAATAATAGTGTAGTTTCAATCACTGATCATAGCCATATAATTTGTTTGGTGATCCCTCGGGATCATCTTTGACAATCGCTGTCGAAGCTTTACTATGTAAAGAGTATGGGGATAAAAAGTGATGATACAGCATTTTTGAGCGAGCACGTGATCCTTTTGTACCTCCTCTGATACTATCAACACAGACATGAGTGAATGTTAGCCCCATCCATATTGGGCTAAGCCTTGAATTACATGGAGTATGGATTACTATTGAGCTACATGACTTGTACATGTACACAACAATAAAAATTAAGGGATTTAACATTATCCTTCATACTATAATTAAAGGGTTCTCCCCTCTTTCAACTCACCACAGGTCATATATATATATACATGTATGTGTACCTTAATGTGTGATTGTATGTATGTGTACATGTGTGTTTTTACCTTCATGTGTGTGAATGTGTGTATGTGTAAATATGTGTGTACCTTTATGTCTGTGAATATGTATGTGTGTACATGTGTGTATTTGTACCTTTATGTGTGTAAATGTGTGTATGTGTATACATGTGTACCTTTATGTGTGTGAATGTGTATGTGTACATGTGTGTTCGTACTTTTATGTATGTGAATGTGCATGTGTGTACACCTGTGTTTGTACCTTTATGTGTGTAAATGTGTGTGTACATGTGTAGCTTTATGTGTGTGAATGTGTATGTCTACATGTGTGTTTGTACTTTTATGTATGTGAATGTGTGTATGTGTGTGTTTGTACCTTCATTTGTGCGAATGTGTGCGTACCTTTATGTGTGTGAATGTGTGCACATGTGTGTGTACCTTTGTGTGAATGTGTATGTGTGTATATGTGTATGTTTGTACATTTATGTGTGTGAATGTGTGTATATGTGTACATGTGTATGTTTGTACCCTTATATCTGTGAATGTGTGTGTGTGTACAGGTGTGTTTTTATACCTTTATGTGTGTGAATGTGTACATGTATGTACATTAGTGTGTGAATATATGTGTGTATGTGTATGTGTGTACATGTATGTGTACTCTGGCACATTAAGGCCTGGGGTACGCGTTACGTACATGTAGCAGAGGTGAACGGAATTATTGAAAAATATACGGGGGTGTGGCCAATGGCTGACAGTGAGCTTTGTCTAGAAACGAGTGGCTAGTAAGCTAGAAAATGTCGTGTACGAGATAGCTAGGTAATCGTTAGTTAGTGGTAGGATGTAGTTAGCCTTTAGCATAGAGTTTACATCCATAGGCTAGGATATTCTTGTGCCACAAGCAGTCGTTAGTGTACTAAGCGCTCGAGGCTACACGGAGCAGCTGGAGATGGTGGACTAAGTCAAGAAAGGCGGCGTATAAAGCCACCCAGGGACTTGCTGTGAGGGTGTCCATTGGAAAGAGCAGACATCATTCTGGTATATTCGTTGTTAGCAAACGATCATAAAGCCATTATAAGGCTATGAATATTTAATTAGCTTAAAATTGACTACAATCTCGGATTTCATAAGGTTGTAACTCCCCGAAAGTACATGCATACAAGACGCTAATTTAGAAATTGGTAGTGCTAAACATGCTTGTTAAGAGGACCTCTTCAACTAAAGCCTGCCTGTTGTTTATATACGCCGCCTAAGTGAGTGTATGGCTATTTTTAACTACAATTAATTACTTAACAGGTGGGCGTGGCCATTAATTAATTAATTGAATTCTGTAATATATCTAGTATCCATGTTTCAAGTGTGAAGTTCATAGCTTGCTTCATGTAGCGTCTGTGGCCTCAAATGTGACCATCACTCCCGTTCAAGTGGACCTAGGCCTTAACTGTTCAGAGTACCTTAATGTGTGTGAATGTGCATATGTGTATACATGTGTGTTTTACCTTCATGTGTGTGAATGTGTGTGTACATGTGTGTGTTTGTATCTTTGTGTGTGAATGTGTGTATGTACACATGTGTTTGTACCTTCATGTGTGTGAATGTGAGTATATATGTGCATGTGTGTGTTTGTACCTTCATTTGTGCGAATGTGTGTGTGTACATGTGTGTTTGTGTGCGAATGTGCGTACAAGTATGTGTTTGTACGTGTGAATATGTGTATATGTATATGTTTGTGTCTTTATGAGTGTGTAAATGTGATGTGTGTGTTTGTACCTTTATGTGTGTAAATATGTGTATGTGTATGCATGTGTCTTTATACTTATATATACATGTGTGTATGTTTGTCCCTGTGTGTACCTTAATTCAAGCACAAGTGTGTATGTGTGTGTACGGGTCTGTGCGTGTGTGTTCACGTTTGGTTATGCATGTGTGTACATGTGGTTTGTACCTTTATGCATGTGAATGTGTGTAAGTGTGTACATGCGTTTGTACCCTTATGTGTGTGAACGTATATACATGTGAATGTTTGTACCTTTATGTGTGTGAATGTGTGTATGTGTGTACATGTATGTGTACCTTTATGTGTGTGAATGTGTGGCTTTTATTTGTGTAAATGTGTGTATGTGTGTTTATATTTTTATATGTGTAAATGTATGCGTGTACATATGTTGTGTTCGCACCTTTGTGTGTGAATGTGTATGTGGATACATGTGTGAGTTTGTACCTTTATGTCCGTGAATGTGTGTATGTATGTACATGTGTGTGTTTGTACCTTTGAATGTGTGTATGTGTGTACATGTGTGTTTGCCCCTTTATGTGTGTAAATGTGTGTATGTGTGTACATGTGAGTGTTTGTACTTTTGTGTGATAATGTGTGTACATGCATGTGTTTATAACTTTATGTGTGTTTATGTGTGTACATTTGTGTTTTTACCTCTGTGTGAATGTGTATGCGTACATGTGTTTGTACGTTTATGTGTGTCAATGAATGTGTACATGTATGTGTACCTTTATGTGTGTGAATGTGTGTACATGTATGTATTTATACCTTAATGTGTGTGAATGTGTGTGAGTACATGTGTGTTTTTACGTTTGTGTGTGTGAATGTATTTGTGTACATTTGTGTGTACCTTTATGAGTGAATGTGTGTATATGTGTACATGTGTTTGTACCTTTATGACTATAAATGTGTGTATGTGTGTACATGTGAGTGTACCTTTATGTATGAATGTGTGTATGAGTGTACATGTGTACATACATGTTTTGTGAATGTGTGTATGTGTGTACTTTTATGTGTATAAATGTATGTGTTTGTACCTTTATGTGTGTGAATATGTGTGTGTACACGTGTTTGTAACTATATGTGCATGAATGTGTGTATGTGTGTACATGTGTTTATCTTTATATGTGTGTGTACATGGGTGTACTTTTATTTGTGTGAATACATGTGTTTGTACCTTAATGTGTGTGAATGTATGTATATGTGTACATGTATGTGTTTGTACCCTTATGTGTGTGTATGTTTGTATCTTTATGTGTGTGAATGTATGTGTGTACATGTGTACATTTGCACCGTTATGTGTGTAAATGTGTATGTGAGTACATATGTGTGTTTGTACTTTTATGTGTGTGAATGTGCATGTGTACGTGTGTTTGTACCTTTGTGTGTGAGTGTGCGTGCATGTATATTTGTACCTTCATGTGTGTGAAAGTGTATCTGTGTATATGTGTATGTACTTTTATGTGTGTGAATGTGTGTATGAGTGTACGCGTGTACATATGTTTGTGAATGTGTGTATGTACTTTTATGTGTGTGAATGTGTATGTGTGTACAAGTGTATGTTTGCACCTTTATGTGTGTGAATATGTGTATGTGTGTACATGTGTTTGTAACTATATGTGCGTAAGTGTGTATGTGTGTATATGTGTTTTTATCATATGTGTGAATATGTGTACGTGTGCACATGTGTGTGCACCTTTATTTGTGTGAATGCGTGTGTACATGTGTGTTTGTACCTTAATGTGTGTGAATGTATGTATATGTGTACATGTATGCGTTTGTACCCTTATGTGTATGTGTATGTATGTACATGTGTGTTTTACTTCTATGTGTGTAAATGTGTGTATGTGTGTGTTTGTATCTTAATGTGTGTGAATGTCTGTGTGTACATCACCTTTATTTGTGTACATGTGTATGTGAGTACATTTGTACCTTTATGTGTGTATGTGTACGTGTGTGTTCGTACGTTTGTGTGTGAATGTGCGTGTATGTATATTTGTACCTTCATGTGTGTGAATGTGTGTGTACATGTATGGGTTTGTACCTTGAATGTGTGTATGTGTGTAAATGTGTGTGTTTGTACCTTTATATGTGTGAAAATGTGTACATGTGTGTTTGTACCTTTATACGTGTTAATGTGTGTGTGTACATGTGTGTTTGTACCATTATGTGTGTGAATGTGTGAATGTGTGTACATGTGTGTGTACATGTATATCTTTATACCTTTATGAGTGTGTGAATGTGTGTTTGTACATGTGTCTACCTGTGATTATGTGTATGGGTATGCATGTGTCTATACTTATATATACAAGTGTGTGTTTTGTGCAATTGTATTCAAGCACATGTGTGTATGTGTGTACACGTTTGTGTATGCACATGTGTGTACACATTTGTGTATGGGTTTTTTGGGTTTGGGTTTTGGGTTGGGTTGGGTTGGGTTTGTACATGTACCTTCTATTTTTCAGCTTACTACAAGTTCTTTTTATCTCACGTCCACATACTACACGTATACTTGATTAAATTTGTTGACTATACTCACTATAATATAGTGTACTCCACACATTTGTGTATACACATGTGCGTACATGTGTGTTTGTACATGTGAATGTGTATATATATATGTGGTGTATAATTGGTGTGTGTACATGTGTGTACCTTTATGCATGTGAGTGTGTGTACATGTGTATGTTTGTACCTTAATGTGTGTGAATGTGTGTATGTACATGTGTGTTTTTACGTTTATGTGTGTTAATGTATGTGTACATGTATGTGTACCTTTATGTGTGAACGTATGTATACGTGTCATATGTGTGTTTGTACCTTTGTGAATGTGTATGTGTGTACATGTGTGTGTACTTTTATGTGTGTGAATGTGTGTATGTGTGTACATGTGTACCTTTATGTGCGTAAATGTGTGTACATGTGTATATGCGTTTGTACTTTTGTGTGTGAATGTATATGTGTACATGTGTGTGTTTGCACCTTTATGTGTGTGAATGTGTATGTGTGTACATGTGTGTGTTTGTACCTTAGAATGTGTGTATGTGTGTACATATGTGTTTGTCCCTTTGTGTGTAAATGTGTGTATGTGTGTACATGTGAGTGTTTGTACTTTTATGTGTGATAATGTGTGTACATGCATGTGTTAATAATTTTATGTGTGTCAATGTGTGTACATTTGTGTTTTTACCTCTGTGTGTGAATGTGTGTGTGTACATGTGTTTGTACGTTTATGTGTGTCAATGAATGTGTACATGTATGTGTACCTTTATGTCTGTGAATATGTGTACATGTACCTTAATGTGTGTGAATGTGTGTATGTGTACATGTGTGTTTTTACGTTTGTGTGTGTGAATGTATTTGTGCACATTTGTGTGTACCTTTATGAGTGAATGTGTGTATATGTGTACATGTGTGTTTGTACCTTTATGACTATGAATGTGTGTATGTGTGTACATGTGTGTGTACCTTTATGTGTGAATGTGTGTATGTGTACATATGTTTTGTGAATGTGTGTGTGTTTGTACTTTTATGTGTGTAAATGTGTATGTGTGTAAATGTGTGTGTACCTTTATGTGTGTGAATATGTGTATGTGTGTACATGTGTTTGTAACTATATGTGCATGAATGTGTGTATGTGTGTACATGTGTTTTTATCTTTATATGTGTGTATGTGTGTACATGTGTGTACTTTTATTTGTGTGAATGTGTGAATACATGTGTTTGTACCTTAATGTGTGTGAATGTATGTATATGTGTACATGTATGTTTTTGCTTTTATGTGTGTAAATGTGTGTATGTGTGTGTGTTTGTATCTTTGTGTGTGAATGTATGTGTGTACATGTGCATCTTTATGTGTGTAAATGTGTATGTGAGTACATATGTATGTTTGTACCTTTATGTGTGTGAATGTGCATGTGTACGTGTTTGTACCTTTGTGCATGAGTGTGCGTACATTTTTATTTGTACCTTCATGTGTGTGAAAGTGTATGTGTGTATGTGTATGTACTTTTGTGTGTGAATGTGTGTATGAGTGTACACGTGTACATATATATTATGTTTGTGAATGTATGTACTTTTATGTGTGTGAATGTGTGTGTGTACATGTGTGTGTTTGTACCTTTATGTGTGTGAATATGTGTGTACATGTGTTTGTAACTATATGTGCGTGAATGTGTATATGTGTATGTGTTTTTATCTTTATATGTGTGAAGTGTGTATGTGTGCACATGTGTGTGCGCCTTTATTTGTGTGAATGTGTGTGTACATGTGTGTTTGTACCTTAATGTGTGTGAATGTATGTATATGTGTACGTGTATGTGTTTGTACCCTTATGTGTATGTGTATGTATGTACATGTGTGTTTTTACTTTTATGTGTGTAAATGTGTGTATGTGTGTGTGTTTGTATCTTTATGTGTGTATGTGTGTACATGTGTGCATTTGCACCTTTATTTGTGTAAATGTGTATGTGAGTACGTACATGTGTTTGTACCTTTATGTGTGTATGTACGTGTGTGTTTGTACGTTTGTGTGTGAATGTGCGTGCATGTATACATGTGTGTGAAAGTGTGTGTGTATGTGTATGTACTTTTATGTGTGTGAATGTGTGTGTGTGTACATGTATGTGTTTGTACCTTGAAGGTGTGTATGTGTGTACATGTGTGTGTACATGTATATCTTTATACCTTTATGAGTGTGTGAATGTGTGTTTGTACATGCATCTACCTTTATATATGTGATTATGTGTATGGGTATGCATGTGTCTTTATACTTATATATACAAGTGTGTGTTTTGTGCAACTGTATTCAAGCACATGTGTGTATGTGTATATGGGTCTGTACATGTGTGTACACATTTGTGTATGCACATGTGTGTACATGTGTGTTTGTACCTCTATGCATGTGAATGTGTATATATATGTGGTGTACAATTGGTGTGTACATGTGTGTACCTTTATGTATGTGAATGTGTGTACATGTGTATGTTTGTACCTCTATATGTGTGAATGTATGTATGTGTGTACATATGTTTGTACCTTAATGTGCGTGAATGTGTGTATGTGTACATGTGTGTGTTTTTACATTTATGTGTGTTAATGTATGTGTGTACATGTATGTGTACCTTTATGTGTGAACGTATGTATACGTGTCATGTGTGTGTTTGTACCTTTGTGAATGTGTATGTGTGTACATGTGTGTGTACTTTTATGTGTGTGAAAGTGTGTATGTGTGTACATGTGTACCTTTATGTGCGTAAATGTGTGTACATGTGTATATGCGTTTGTACTTTTGTGTGTGAATGTGTGTATGTGTGTACATGTGTGTGTTTGTACGTTTATGTTTGTGAATATGTGTATGTGTGTACATGTGTGTGTTTGTACCTTTATGTTTGTGAATGTGTGTGTGTGTACATGTGTGTTTGTACCTTTATGTGTGTGAATGGGTGTACGTGTGTACATGTGTATGTTTGTACCATTTTGTGTGAATGTGTGTGTACATGTGTGCTTGTACTTTTATGTGAGTGAATGTGTGTAAGTGTGTACGTGTGTGTGTTTGCACCTTTATGTCTGTGAACGTGTGTATGTGTGTACATGTGTGTTTGTCCCTCTGCGTGAGAATGTATGTATGTGTGTGCATATGTGTGTTTGAACTTTTATGTGTGTGAATGTGTGTACATGTATGTGTTTGCATCTTCATGTGTGTGAATATGTGCATATGTGTGTTTGTACCTTTATTGGTGTGTGAATGTATGTGTACAAGTGTGTATTTGTGTGTGTGAATATATGTGTATGTATGTGTCTTTATACTTATACATGAGTGTGTGTTTGTCCCTGTGTGTAACTGTAGGCAAGCACATGTGTGTGCGTGTGTCCGTGTCTGTATGTGTGTGTACACGTTTGTGTAAGCATACGTGTGTACATGTGTATTTCTAGTTTATGCATGTGTGTGTGTGTATATGCATGTGTTTGTACCCTTATGTGTGTGAAAGTGTGTACATGTGTATATCTATATATGTATGTGGTGTATAATTCTTGTGTGTACATGTGTGCGTACCTTAATGTGTGTGAATGTGTGTATGTGTACATGTGTGTTTTTACATTTATAGGTGTGAATGTGTGTATGTGTGTACATATGTGTGTACCTTTATGTGTGAATGTGTGTGTATGTGTACATGTGTGTGTCTGTAACTTTATATCTGTGAATGTGTGTATGTATACATGTGTGTGTACCTTTATGTGTGTGAATGTGTGTATGTGTGTTCATGTGTGTTGTATTGTTATGTGTGTGAACGTGTGCATGTGTGTGCATGTGTGTTTGTTCCTTTATGTGTAAATGTGCGTATGTATGCACATGTGTGTTTTTACCTTTATTTGTGTAAATGTGTGTGTGTTTGTATCTTTGTAGTGAATGAATGTATGTACATGTGTGTGTTTGCACATTTATGTGTGTTAATGTGTAAGTGTACATGTGTTTGTACCTTTGTCTGAGTGAATGTGTGTATGTGTGTACATGTGTTTGTCCCTTAATGTGTGAGAATGTGTATGTGTGTACATGTATGTGTTTGTACCTTTGTTTGTGTGAATGTGCGTGCATGCATGTGGTTGTCCCTTTATGTGTGTGAATGTGTGTACATGGTATGCTTATACATTTATGTGTGTGAATGTGTGTATCTGTGTACATGTATGTGTTTGTACCTTTATGTGTTTGAATGTGTGTATGTACGTACATCTTTATTTGTGTAAATGTGTGTATGTGTCCGTGTGTGAATGTATGTGTGTACGTGTGTGCTTGCATCTTTATGTGTTGAATGTGTATCATGTGTGTGTTTGTACCTTTTTGTGAGTGAATGTGTGTAAGTGTGTCCATGTGGGTGTTTATACCTTTGTGTGTGAATGTGTGTAAATGCATATGTGACCTTCCATGACAAAACCAAGCATAATATGCTGACAACCGATTTTGAGTTAAGGCCACCATTACCAACTACAACCTTTGAACTGCTGCTCCTGCAAATTTGAAGTCTCTAGCCCGTATAGTCATGTAGATATGAGCCAAAATGTACCCAGATCGCCCGTACTATAGTTTTGCAGAAAGTGCAACGAAACATTGCTACGTACATTGCACGCGGAAGTCCGTATACTCGCCGTTTATTAAAAATCCGTGGCCCCGCCCACAAAGTCAACGAGCTAGATGGCTCCAAAACGCTCGAACGAGAGCAGCACTCGCCGTTTCGATGGAAAAGAACGAGAAGACAAGCGTTTCTAAGGCTTGTTTGTACACAAAATCGAAGAAGAAAAGTGGCTGGCGACTTTTTTATTCGCAGCTGCCACGGTTGCCTACAGCAACGAGTCCGTGCCATGAATGCTCTATGTAGCTACACGGCTGACTTCTTCGAGCCATAACTCGGTAAATATAGCGTTCTAGACGCTACGAAGCAGATTTTCGTGTAGAGGAATGATTCCTCTATCGATCTATGCCAAAAAGTGAAATTCGATAATTATCAGCCCAAGCGATTATTATGGCCTGTATCTCAGATTGATGTCCAGCGCATTATGCTTGGTTTTCTCGTGGAGGGTCACATATGTTTGTACCTTTGTGTGAATGTCTCTATGTATGTATATGTGTGTTTTTACCATTATTTGTGTAAATGTGTCTTTATATCTATGTATGTGAATGTATGTGTGTACATGTGTGTGTTTGCATCTTTTTATGTGTGTGAATGTGTATGTGTGTACATGTGTGTGTTTGTACCTTTATGCGAGTGAATGTGTGTATGTGTGTATATGTGAGTGATTGTATCTTTATGTGTGTGAATGTAGGTGTGTACATGTATGTGTTTATACCTTTATGTGTGTGAATGTGTGTACATGTGTATGTGTGTATGTGTGTACATATAATAATATTATGTGTTTGTAACTTTAAGTGTGTGAATGTGTGTATATATGTACATTTTAACTGTATTTATGTAAATGTGTGTATCTTTGTGTGTGTGTACATGTGTGAATGTGTTTATGTGTGAATGTGTATGTTTGTACATGCGTGCTTGTGTCTATGTGAGTGAATGTGTACATACATGTGTATTTACCTTTGTGTGTGAATGTGTGTACATGTGTACATTTGTATCTTTGTGTGAATTTGTGTGTACATGTATGTGTTTGTACCTTTGTGTGAATGTGTATGCGTGTTTTCACCTTTATTTGTGTAAATGTATGTTTGTGTGTGAATGTATGTGTGTACATGTGTGTGTACCTTTATGTGAGTTCATGTGTGTACATGTGTGTGTTTGTACCCTTATGTTTGTGAATGTGTGTATGTGTGTACATGTATGTTTGTCCCTTTATATGTGTGTATGTGTGTACATGTGTGTGTTTATACCTTTATGTGTGTGAATGTGTGTATGTGTGTACCTGTGTGTTTGTACCCTTATGTGTGTATGTGTGTACATGTGTGCGTTTGTACCTTTATGTGTGTGAACGTGTGTATGTGTGTACATGTGCGTGTTTGTACCTTTATGTGAGTGAATGTGTGTGTGTACATGTGACCTTTCTGTGTGTGAATGTAGGTGTGTACATGTATTTTTTTATATCTTTATGTGTGTGAATGTGCGTACATGTGTATGTGTGTATGTGTGTACACGTGTATTTGTACCTGTGTGAATGTGTGCATGTGTGTACCTGTGTGTACCTTTATGTGTGTATGTGTGTACATGTGTGCGTTTGTACCTTTATGTGTGTGAATGTGTGTGTGTACATGTGTGTTTCTACCTTTAAGTGAGTGAATGTGTGTGTTTGTGTACATGTGAGTGTTTATACTTTTATGTGTAGGTGTGTACGTGTATTTTTTATACCTTTATGTGTGTGAATGTGTGTACATGTGTATGTGTGTATGTGTGTACATGTATGTGTTTGTACCTTTATTTGTGTGGATGTGTGTATGTATGTACATGTATGCTTATACCTTTATTTGTGTAAATGTGTGTGTACTTGTATCTTTGTGTGTGAATGTGTAAATGTATGTGTTTGCACATTTATGTGTGAATGTGTATGTTTGCACATGTGTGTTTGTACTTTCATGTGAGTGAATGTGTGTACATGTATGTTTTTATCTATGTGCGTGAATGTGTGTACATGTGTATGTTTGTACCTTTATGTGTGTGAAAGTGTGTATGTGTGTACACATATGTTTGTACCTTTGTGTGTGAATGTATATATATATGTACATGTGTGTTTTTACCTTTATTTGTGTTAATATGTGTGTGTTTGTATCAATGTATGTGAATGTATGTGTGTTTGCACCTTTATGTGTGTGAATGTGTGTGTGTACATGTGTGTTTGTACCTTTATGTCAGTAAATGTGTGCATGTGTGTACATGTGCGTGTTTGTACCCTTATGTCTGTTTTTGTGTGTATGTGTACATGTGTTTGTCCCTTCATGTGTGTGAATGTGTGTATGTGTGTACATGTGTGTGTTTGTACCTTTATGTGAATAAAAGTGCATGTAAGAGACTCTAGAATTGTACAACTAGCTGGTTATAGATTAATTTTACTCAAATAGTTCACGACTGTATCAATAAACTTTCAAAGGTAGAGAAACGCACACACTGTAATTAGCTCACAAAACTCATGGCTTGATCTAACAATCACGTGCTGGTTAGTTACGTCAAATAACCTTTGACCTATACAAAACAATTTTAATCCCTAACATCCTCCCCCCGTTGACCATATAGTGGTCAACAGGGACTAAATGCACAAAATAAGTATAAGTAAATAAAGTCATATCAAGTGTCTTACAGAGTCATATTAGTCATTCTCACTTTCATACGTGGTCCAAGCCTTTACTTTGTCTCTTGCCTGTAGTGCGACTACTCTCTTAGGCTGTCTTGTTGCAAGATCATTACTGTCTTTCTCTTGGTCAGTGGCACTGGCCATTTCTACGTTCTCGGTTCTGCAAGCCTCAGGTATACTTGGGGTGTTCTCACCCTCGGACTCCTTAAAACAACAGTTAATCTCCAAAGGATAAAGTCGTTGAAGAGGGCGTTGTAGTGTAGTTGAACGACCCTTTTCTGAGGACACTCGAAGAATTGCCCCTCTAATTCGACCGTCTCGTCCGGTTATGATGTCCTTTATCCGGGCTAATCTCCAAAACCCTCGGGGCTTGTCATCATGAACCAGAACGATGTCACCAATCGAAACTGTACTGGCATCAGAACCACCTGAGCTGTATCGGTGAGCTTCTCGTAGTTCCAGGAGATACTCCTTTTGCCACCGTTTCCAGAACTGATTGAGGACCACATTGAGATGCCGCATCCTCTTGTTCAACTGTTCGTGGGTGACTGTCACATCATCATCATCATCATCACATTCATAGAGGAGAGTATCCGGAACACTCAGTGTTCGTCTTCCCATCAAGAAATGAGCAGGTGTGAGAGGGGCTTCAACATCATCCGAAGAGAGGTAAGTCAACGGCCGGGAGTTGATTATCATTTCTACCTCAGTTATTGCGGTTAGTAATTCATCATAGTTCAACCTTGCTCTGCCAATTATCTTCTTTAAACATCGCTTGGATGACCGCACCATCCTCTCAAAGATGCCTCCCCACCAAGGCGCCTTCTCAATATTGAAAGACCATTCGATTCCAATTCCAGATAAGTGTTGCTGCACTTCATCATGCTTCATCAGCTTCTCAAGCGATTTGGCTGCTGCCTTGAAGGTTTTGCCGTTATCAGATATCATCCTTCGAGGTAATCCTCTTCGAGCTGAGAACCGTTTGAAGCTTCGGAGAAATGATTCTGTCGTCAAATCGGGAACAATATCCAGGTGTACGGCACGAACAATGCAGCACGTGTAAAGACAGAGCCAAACTTTGCTTCCACTAGTGGTACCGCTGGTCTTAACGTAGAATAGTCCAGCGAAGTCCACGCCAGTGTAGGTGAAGGGGGGCTCTTCCCTAACCCGAAACTTGGGCAATGGTGGTGGGGGAGGAGCGAGACAAGGTTTACCTTCAAATTTACGACAGAGAGTACAGTTACGCAAGATCATCTTAACAACGGACCGGCCCTTCACGATCCAGTACTTTGAGCGTACTTCAGTCAATGTCTCCTTTGTCCCATTGTGGAGGACTCTCTCGTGGGCCCTGAGAATAATCAGGGTGGTTAAGTGATGGTCCTTTGGCAATAAAATGGGATGCTTGGTGGCATACGGAACATCCGCGTTCGAGATTCTCCCACCGCACCTCCAAACCCCTAAGGGATCAAGGAAAAGATTGAATTGCTTCTTCCAGCATTCAAACTTCTTGTTCTTTGCCAACAAAGCTTGGGCTTCCCTGACCCATAACATCTCAGCATGTGAAATTTCTGCTGTACTCAAAACAGCAGAAGCAGGAGAGGTGTCCTCATTCTTGACATTCTGTTTGAGGATACTAACAAACCTCAGCACATACGCAGTCACTCGAAGTAGTCGATGGATTGTGCTGTACTGCTCACAGTATAGGATCTGACTTAAACTCGATTGCTCCTCTGCCACCAACAAGTTATGAGTTAACCTTTGGTCCTTAGCCTTCATTTCTGGGACGCACTCCTCCGGCATGTGGTTATCTTCTTGACCTTTCACAGTTTCACCCTCCTTAAGCCAGACAGGTCCGTCTCGCCAAAGTTTGTTGACTGAGAGTTCCATTAAAGCAAGACCTCTGGATGGTAGGTCAGCTGGGTTATCCTTGCCAGCAACATGTTTCCAGCTGCTGGACGGGAGAAGCTTTCTTATCTCCGAGACTCGATTCTGAACGAACTGTTTCCATTCTCGTTCTGCTCCCAAAATCCAGTAGAGTGTCACCTCCGAATCTGTATAACACGTGGGTTGCAACAAAGGTAGCACAGACTCCAGGCTGTTTGTGATGCTTGTCATTAGCCTTGCAAGCAGTAATGCTGACAACAGCTCCAATCTGGGAATAGTCAGCTCATGTACTGGGGCTACACGAGTTTTGGAGGATACAAACCTTATATGACGTCCAGCAGTGGTCTCGATCAACAGGTAAATAACAGCAGCATACGCATCCTTTGAGGCGTCACAGAAACCGTGCAAGCTGTAGGACTTAACTTCTGAGTGGATATCATTGAGAAAATATCGAGGAATGGAAATAGGTGGGCCTACTCGTAGATCAGCGATCAAGGATTGCCATTTATGGAGTAGTTCTCCATTGAGTGGCTGGTCCCAATCCAACTTGCTTCGGCAGAGCTCTTGGAATAGTATCTTGAATTGGATTACAACAGGTGACATAAACCCCAGTGGGTCATAAAATCTTCCCACAACACTGACAACGTGCCTCTTGGTAGGCTCGAGCTCCCTTGCCAGGCAAGCAATGTTGCTGACATCAATGACAAAGTGGTCAGCTGAGACATTCCATCGAATACCGAGAATTTTTTGTTCCCCATAGCATAGGCTTTGAGTAGCTCCAAGAGTAGAACTCGAGTATGTCTCCTCCAGTTCGGGAGTCTTGGAGGCATGAAGCACCCCTTCATCTCTGTTGATTCTATCTTGCAACTGACTTGAATTGGTGATAAACTTCCGTAGGTTAAACCCACCAGCCTTCAACAAGCTCTTTGATTCCTTGTACAAAAGGTAGGCATCATCATCATTCTTGGCTCCACTAACAATATCGTCAACATATGTGGATTGTGAAAGGTTTTTTACCAACTGTGGATGAGAGGGGGAGTACTTGTTCAAGTGGTGACTGACAGTCGCATTGAGTAGAAATGGACTCGAGGATACTCCGAAGACCACTCGGGTGAATCGAAAGACACGCACACTGGGCTGATCCTTGAGGATATCATCGACCCACAGAAATCGTAGGACATCCCGATCCTTCTCTGACATGGAGATCATAAGAAAAGCCTTCTCAATATCAGCGGTGAGTGCAATCTTGTGCGTGCGAAATCTCTGCAAGATGTCCATTATTCGCTGGTCGAATTTGGGTCCAGTGTACAAACAATTGTTGAGGGATGGTCCATCAGATTTGGCTGAGGCGTCATAAACAACTCGCAACTTTGTCGTTTCCTTATCCTGCCGAACAACAGCATGGTGGGGTAAATAATGCACCTTGCCAACCTCTGCTACATCTGGATTTTCCACAGGTTGAACTATTCCTTGTACAATCTGGTCTTGGATGATGGAATCGTACTGTTCAAGCACTGTTGGGTCTTGCCGAAGTCGACGAAGGAGGCCATGAAGCCTCTTCAGGCACAGCTGATAGTTATCTGGCAACATAAGATGAGGATCCTTCCAAGGCAGTGAGACCTCGTATCGGCCATCTCTGAATCGGATGTTTTCTTCAAATTCTGCAAACACTGACCGGTCTGGGTCCATAATTCCAAGGGATTCCAAGTCCCAGAAGGACTGCAACGTATCGTCAAGGCTCTCAGTATCACGTGGTGGGTTGCCGACCTGTAGAGTGTGTGTGGTAACTAGACTGAGCGACTGTTGATTCGATTCTGTGGCTGGTGCTGGTCCAGATAGTACCCACCCAAGCTTCGTGTGGATTGCGATGGGGCCAGTGTCCCCCCTGCTCGTCTCGCCAGTAGTTAGCTCCCAGTAATAGTCAGCCCCAATCAACATGTCAACGTTCATAGGTGTCGTTCCATCCGAAAAATCAGCCAAGTCGAGTTGGAATAGATGGCTGTACTTTTCCATGCATAGTTTGATTGGCTGTGCGGCTACTGGTTCACAGATCAATGGTACAGCAAACAGTTTGAACTCCCTGTCAGAGCCGTCCTTAAGCTTCATGCGAATGCGTACGATCTCACAATTCTGGCTGCTACGCTTGTCAGATCCGAAAGTTATGATGGACATGTGCTGGTTGCCCTCTGTCTTCAATGCAAGGGCGTCTTTGATTCGATTTGTTACATACGATCTCTGACTACCAGCATCCAACACCATTCGTACTTCTCGTGGAGACTGAGGCATGGCAGGATTGTAAACAAGGGCTCGGGCAGTCTGCAGCAATACCGTCGCGTTGGCATTGATGTATACGGATGTGGTAGGTATAACAGTGAAGGAGGCTGCATTAGGATTGAGGCCAGACGTAGACTGACCTGCCGTTGAGGTGGTAGGATGGACTGAAGTTTCACTAGAAGGGGGAGCATCTGGGGTGTTTGGTGGTGCCGTCGAAGTTTTCATGCATATAGTAAAGTGATGCTTGCCACCACACTTGGAACACCTCGATTTGGACCTACACTCACGACTGAGGTGACCCCTTCTCAAGCAGGAAAAGCATCTGCCCGATTTCCTTAGAATTTGCTTCCTAGCATCAACTTGTGTTACGACCTTGCACGTACCAGATAAGTGTGCTTGCTGACAATAGCAACAACGTGGGTCGGAGGCTCCAGACAATAGGGCAGCAGCTGTGTGTTGGTCTCGGGTCTGCCTTTTGCTCTGCTGATTGGAAGCAGTAGCATTAGGAATTGCTGGATTGGCTTGAGCTCTCTCTCTTGCCTCAATTTCTTGTTCCATCTCCTTCATCAGGTTATCCAAGTTCCAGTCATCATCACCTGTTTTCCTACTAACGATTAGTCGCAGTTCATGGGGCAGTTTACTCAATAAGACCGACGACAGAAGGGCACCATATGAATCAGGAGACACACCCAGTGATTTCAGGCTACGAACATGGGACTCGATTAGATCAAACAAGTGACGCAAACCCTTGAGGTCACGCTGTGACACTACCGGCTCGACATTGAGCAAAATCTCCATGTGTCGACTGATTATCTGTTGTTTGTTGCCAAAACGCTTCTTCAGAATCGATATTGCTTCACAATAGTTGGCTGACGTCAATGTCAACCCAGATACTGCTTCACGTGCAGAGCATTCCAACAGTGAGTTCAGGTAATTGAATTTGTCAATGTCAGAAAGAGAAGGATTTTTATGAATTGCTGATTCGTAGGAATCCCAAAATGAGGTCCAGGTAGTAATATCCCCGCTAAAGGCCTTCAGCATAAGCTTAGGGAGCTTCACGCGATGTCCGCCTGCATCAGTAGTGTGCTCCGATGCACGTGGGGTGATGGGAGGGCTAGTGGGCGGAGCGATGGGCGCGGTCGCGAGAAGTTTCTCGATCCGCACAATGGCCGTGTAGATGCCCTCCTTAAACAAGTCTGCTTGCTCGATCTCGTCGACGACCTTGTCATCTTCAGTTAGCTCCAGCATCTCGCCATCTAACTGCTTAATTGTCTCCAGTTTTTCTTCGAGACTCAACTTTAATTGTGAGAACTTTGACTTGTCGACGGCTTCGTCAGTGTCCACTGCAGCTAACATCTCATCGACTTTTGCGATCGTCTTTGTAGCGGAAGCCTTGTGTCCTGCTCTAATCCGCTTCTTTCTCGCTAGGCCTTCTGCCATCCTTGTGTGTACAGTCAGGGCACGTGTCCACAACGTGTAGTAGTCGTGTCGATATCAGCTAGTGTATCCAATGCGATCCGGCTCGAAGGACCATGTAAGAGACTCTAGAATTGTACAACTAGCTGGTTATAGATTAATTTTACTCAAATAGTTCACGACTGTATCAATAAACTTTCAAAGGTAGAGAAACGCACACACTGTAATTAGCTCACAAAACTCATGGCTTGATCTAACAATCACGTGCTGGTTAGTTACGTCAAATAACCTTTGACCTATACAAAACAATTTTAATCCCTAACAGTGCACATGTATGCTTGTACATTTTTGTGTGTGAATATATGTGTGTACATTTAGTACCTCTATGTGTGTGAATGTGTGTACAGGTGTGTATTTATACCTTTATCTGTGAATGAATGTGTGAATGCATGTACATTTATGTGTGTTAATGTGTGTGTGTACATGTACGTATTTATATCTTAATGTGTGTGAATGTGTGTATGTGTGTACATGTGTGTTTTTACCTTCATGTGTGTGAATGTGTGTGTGTACATGTACGTTTGTCTATGTGTGTGAATGTGTGTATGTGTGTACATACGTGTTCGTACTTTAATGTGTGTGAATGGGTGTATGTGTGTACATGTGTGTTTGTACCTGTGTGAATGTGTGTGTACCTGTGTGTTTGTACCTTTATGTGTGTATGTGTGTACATGTGTGCGCTTGTACCTTCTGTGTGTGAATGTAGGTGTGAACATGTGTTTTTATATCTTTATGTGTGTGAATGTGTGTACATGTGTATGTGTATGTGTGTACATGTGTATGGGTATGCATGTGTCTTATACTTATATATACAAGTGTGTGTTTTGTGCAATTGTATTCAAGCACATGTGTGTATGTGTGTAAACGTTTGTGTATGCACATGTGTGTACATGTGTGTACACGTTTGTGTATACACATGTGTGTAAATGTGTGTTTGTACCTTTATGCATGTGAATGTGTATGTATATGTGGTGTATAATTGGTGTGTGTACATGTGTGCACCTTTATGCATGTGAATGTGTGTACATGTGTATGTTTGTACCTCTATGTGTGTGAATGTGTGTACGTGTGTACATATGTTTGTACCTTAATGTGTGTGAATGTGTGAATGTGTACATGTGTGTGTTTTTACGTTTATGTGTGTTAATGTATGTGTGTACATGTATGTGTACCTTTATGTGTGAACGTATGTATACGTGTCATGTGTGTTTGTACCTTTGTGAATGTGTATGTGTGTACATGTGTGTGTACTTTTATGTGTGTGAATGTGTGTATGTGTGTACATGTGTACCTTTATGTGCGTAAATGTGTGTACATGTGTATATGCGTTTGTACTTTTGTGTGTGAATGTATGTGTACATGTGTGTGTTTGTACCTTTATGTGTGTGAATGTGTGTACGTGTGTACGTGTGTATGTTTGTACCGTTTTGTGTGAATGTGTGTGTACATGTGTGTTTGTACTTTTATGTGAGTGAATGTGTGTGTGTACATGTGTGTGTTTGCACCTTTATGTCTGTGAATGTGTGTATGTGTGTACATGAGTGTTTGTCCCTCTGTGTGAGAATGTGTATATGTGTGTACATATGTGTGTTTGAACTTTTATGTGTGTGTACATGTATGTGTTAGCGCCTTCATGTGTGTGAATGTGTATATATGTGTGTTTGTACCTTGTGAATGTATGTGTACATGTGTGTATTTGTGTGTGTGATTATGTATGTATGTGTCTTTATACTTATATATATATGAGTGTGTGTTTGTCCCTGTGCGTAACTGTATGCAAGCACATGTGTGTGAGTGTACGGGTCTGTATGTGTGTGTACACGTTTGTGTAAGCATACATGTGTGTTTGTATTTTATGCATGTGAATGTGTGCATGTGTTTGTACCCTTATGTGTGTGAACGTGTGTATTTAAACTAATCTATATATGTATGTAGTGCATAATTCTAGAGTGTACATGTGTGTGTACCTTAATGTGTGACTATGTGTATGTGTACATGTGTGCTTTTACATTTATGTGTGTGAATGTGTGTATGTGTGTACAACCTTAATGTGTGTGTATGTGTACATGTGTGTGTCTGTACCTTTATGTCTGTGAATATGTGTATGTGTGTACTGTGTGTGCTTGTTCCTTTACGTTTGTGAATGTGTGTATGTATGCACATGTGTGTTTTTACCCTTATTTGTGTAAATGTGTGTGTGTTTGTATCTCTGTGTGTGAATATGTGTACATATGTGTGTTTGCACATTTATTTGTGTTAACGTGTATGTGTGTACATGTGTGTTTGTACCTTTGTGTTAGTGAATGAGTGTATGTGAGTACATGTGTGTTTGTCCCTTTATGTGTGAAAATGTGTGTATGTGTACATGTATGTGTTTGTACCTTTATGTGTGTGAATATGTGTACAAGCATGTGATTTCCCTTTATGTGTGTGAATGTGTGTACATGTGTATGTTTATACATTTATGTGTGTGAATGTGTGTATCTGTGTACATGTATGTGTTTGTATCTCTATATGTGTGTATGTATGTACATGTGTGTTTTTATCTATATTTGTGTAAATGTGTGTGTTTGAATCTGTGTGAATGTATGTGTACATGTATGGGTGTTTGGGCCTGGTTGTTTTGCTGTACTTGTGGGTGGATAAAGCAATCCCATTGAGCCTTAACGAAGCCTAATTTGGGTTGAATAAAGAAGTTTTGAGAGCTTTTACGAAACCCACAAGTGCTTTAGGACTCCTGGCTTATTTAAAGCCCCTTGGTGCCTTAGGTCTTCTGTTGAGGTGGCTGGCCCACCTAGTGCTGCACTGCACTGATGAGGCCCAATTAGGCCAAAACAGCTGTCTGCAGTTGCACTTTTGGCACCAAACTTTTGAACTTTCATGTGTGTGCTTGCATCCTTATGTGTGTGAATGTGTATGTGTGTACATATGTGTGTTTGTACCTTTTTGTGAGTGAATGTGTGTAAGTATGTACATGTGGGTGTTTGTACCTTTGTGTGTGAATGTATGTGTGTAAAGGTATGTGTTTGTACCTTTATTGTGTGAATGTATGTATGTATATGTGTGTTTTTACCATTATTTGTGTAAATGTGTGTTTGTATCTATGTGTGTGAATGTATGTGTGTACATGTGTGTGTTTGCATCTTTTGTGTGTAAATGTGTATGTGTGTACATGTGTGTGTTTGTACCTTTATGTGAGTGAATGTGTGTATGTGTGCATATGTGAGTGTTTGTATCTCAATGTGTGTGAATGTAGGTGTGTACATGTATGTGTTTATACCTTTATGTGTGTGAATGTGTGTACATGTCTACGTGTGTGTTTGCATATATGTGTTTGTACCTTTAAGTGTGTGAATGTGTGTATATATGCACACGTATGTTTTTACCTGCATTTGTGTAAATGTTTGTGTGTTTGTATCTTTATGTGAATATATGTGTGTACATGTGTGTGTTTGCACATTTATGTGTGAATGTGTATGTATGTACCCTTATGTGAGTGAATGTGTGTACATGTATGTGTTTTTACTTTTATATGTGTGAATGTGTGTACAAGTGTACATTTGTACCTTTGTGTGTGAATGTGTGTGTGTGTACATGTGTGTTTGTACCTTTGTGTGTGAATGTGCGTATGTACATGTGTGTTTTCACTTTTATTTGTGTAAATGTATGTGTTTGTATCTGTGTGTGAATTACATGTGTGTGTTTGTACCTTTATGTGAGTAAATGTGTCCATGTGTGTACGTGTGTGTGTTTGTATCCTTATGTGTGTGAATGTGTGTATGTGTGTATATGTATGTTTGTCCCTTTATGCATTGAATGTGTGTATGTGTGTACATGTGTGTGTTTGTACCTTTTCATGTGTGAATATGTGTATGTGTGTACATGTGTGTGTGTTTGTATCTTTATGCATGTGAATGTAAGTGTGTACATGCATGTGTTTGTATCCTTATGTATGTGAACGTGTGAACATGTGTATTTAAAATAATCTATATATATGTGGTGTATAATTCGTGTGTGTACATGTGTGTGTGTGTGTGTACCTTTATGTGTGAGTGTACATGTGTATGTTTGTAAATCTGTGTGTGAATGTGTGTACATGTATGTGTTTGTACCTTAATGTGTGTGAATGTGTGTATGTGTACATGTGTGTGTTTCTACGTTTATGTGTGTGAATGCCTGTATGTGTGTACATGTGTGTGCACCTTTAGGTATGTATACGTGTCATGTGTGTGTTTGTACCTTTATGTTTGTGAATGTGTATGTGTGTACATGTTTGTGCAGATTTATACGTGTGAATTTGTGTATGTGTACATGTGTACCTTTACAAATGTAAATGTGTGTGTGTGTACATGAGTTTGTACTTTTATGTGTGTGAATGTGCATGTGTGTGTGTTTGTACCTTTATGTGTGTGTATGTGTGCACATGTGTGTGTTTGTACCGTTATGCTTGTGAATATGTGTATGCGCGTGTGTTTGTACCTTTATGTGTGTGAATGTGTGTACATGTGTGGTTGTACCTTTATGTGAGTATGTGTATGTGTGTACATGTGTGTGTTTGCACCTTATGTCTGTGAATGTGTGTATGTGTGTACTTGTGTGTTTGTCCCTCTGTGTGAGAATGTGTGTATGTGTGTACATGTGTGTGTTTGAACTTTTGTGTGTAAATGTGTGTACATGTATGTGTTTGCACCTTCATGTGTGTGAATGTGTGTATATGTATATTCGTACCTTTATTAGTGTGTGAATGTGTGTGTACATGTGTGTGTTTGTACCTTTATGTGTGTGAATATTTGTATGTGTATGTATGTGTCTTTATACTTATATATACATGTGTGTGTTTGTCCCTCTGTGTAACTGTATGCAAGCACATGTGTGTGCGTATGTACGTGTCTGTATGTGTGTGTACACGTTTGTGAAAGCATACATGTGTACATGTATGTTTGTAGTTTATGCATGTGAATGTGTGTACATGCATGTGTTTGTACCCGTATGTTTGTGAAAGTGTGTACACGTGTATATCTATGATTTTATGTTTGTGGTGTATAATTCTTGTGTGTACACGTGTGCGTATCTTATTGTGTGAATCTGTGTATGTGTACATATGTGATTTTACATTTATGGGTGTGAATGTGTGTATGTGTGTACCTTTATGTGTGAATGTGTGTGTATGTGTACATGTGTGTGTCTGTACCTTTATGTCTGTGAATGTGTGTATGTGTACATGTGTGTGTACCTTTATGTGTGTGAATGTGTGCATGTGTGTGTTTGTTCCTTTATGTGTGTAAATGTGTGTATGTATGCACATGTGTGTTTTTACCTTTATTTGTGTAAATGTGTGTGTGTGTATCTGTGTGTGAATGAATGTATGTGTTTGCACATTTAAGTATGTTAATGTGTAAGTGTACATGTGTGTTTGTACCTTTGTGTGAGTGAATGTGTGTATGTGTGTACATGTGTGTTTGTCCCTTGTGAGAATGTGTATGTGTGTACACGTATGTGTTTGTATCTTTATTTGTGTGAATGTGCGTACATGCATGTGGTTGTCCCTTTATGTGTGTGAATGTGTGTACATGGTATGCTTATACATTTATGTGTGAATGTGTGTATCTGTGTACATGTG
The DNA here is from genome assembly GCA_964291365.2 of Stappiaceae bacterium. Taxonomy (GTDB): domain Bacteria; phylum Pseudomonadota; class Alphaproteobacteria; order Rhizobiales; family Stappiaceae; genus JBDWFY01. Next base: position 1,450 of record OZ219996.1, on the reverse strand, counting down.
TTTGTACCTTTATGTGTGTGAATGTGTGTATGTATGTACATCTTTATTTGTGTAAATGTGTGCATGTATCTGTGTGTGAATGTATGAGTGTACATGTGTGTGCTTGCATGTGTATGTGTGTACATGTGTGTGTTTGTACCTTTTTGTGAGTGAATGTGTGTAAGTGTGTACATGTGGGTGTTCATACCTTTGTGTGTGAATGTATGTGTGTAAATGTATGTTTGTACCTTTGTGTGTGAATGTCTGTATGTATGTATATGTGTGTTTTTACCATTATTTGTGTAAATGTGTCTTTGTATCTATGTGTGTGAATGTATGTGTGTACATGTGTGTGTTTGCATCTTTTTTTGTGTGTGAATGTGTATGTGTGTACATGTGTGTGTTTGTACCTTTATGTGTGTGTATGTGTTTGTGCAAATCTGAATGTGTGTGCACACGCTTGTATAAGTGCTTATACTTATGTATAATTGTGACCAGATCTGAGAAAACCCGCCATACTTCCCATTCTATGAAAGTTTAGTTAGCTGTATTTTTGAAAAGTTAACTTACCTCCAAGTCTGAGACAGAGCGCTCACTTCACTTTGGAGCTAGAGCGCTTTGTTCCTGATCTCGCTACAAGCATAAAAACGAGAAATTACGGTCTGAAGACGTTGCTCTTTATGCGTATAGGGTTTCCGTATACTACGCGTTAATCGTAAATCAATTAGATGGACCTGGGCGGATTGTTCGAAACCAACGCTACGGTCAAGTTAGTCTCGAACTTAGTTGTCCATAACGAGAGCCGCTTCCTTTTCGATGCCTAAGAAGCTTAAAGGGTGAGTGAACGTACAGTACTTCGACGAATCTAGCTGTATCCAGAGAGCTGGCGATCGGGAATTCTAAATAACTTCCTTAGTAACGGGCTCGGTGTACGGCAGCCGTACACTACGTGGGTAGAAATGAAGGCCTTGGTAACTTACGTTTACCCTCCGTAGGTGACGGCAAAGGATAATAGATTTTTGGCATAAATATGACAAAAACTGGATTTTGACATTGTTTTACTTGTGGTACTAAGAACGCGTATTGTGCCATATGCGCACAATACGCCGGGTATTCTCACATCCGGTGTCACAGCGAATTTGTTCCGCCGGAATTTATTCGCTAGCGGAGCTGTTCCGGATTTTCAGAAAATCAGCAAATTTGTTCCGGATGGGCAACGATCGATGTTTCTTTGACACAGGTGCAACCAGAGTCAAAGTACATGTTCCATTTTAATAATTATTGGAGCTTCTCTGGTGGCCTCAGGAGTGGCATAACCACTTCAAACGTCTCTGCACTGGCGCAGAGTGACATGCGCACATCATGGATTTGGTGTGGATGTGCTTTTATGCATGTCCAAGCGATTGTCCACAGAAGGCTACAACGAATCATTGATATTATAGTACACAAAAATTTGAAGACGGTGAAGTAT
>OZ219995.1:0-27500 GCA_964291365.2 Stappiaceae bacterium | reverse complement strand
CTCTGACTACGTCAGTCTAACCCACACGCCACTGGTAACTCTGACTACGTCAGTCTAACCCACACGCCACTGGTAACTCTGACTACGTCAGTCTAACCCACACGCCACTGGTAACTCTGACTACGTCAGTCTAACCCACACGCCACTGGTAACTCTGACTACGTCAGTCTAACCCACACGCCACTGGTAACTCTGACTACGTCAGTCTAACCCACACGCCACTGGTAACTCTGACTACGTCAGTCTAACCCACACGCCACTGGTAACTCTGACTACGTCAGTCTAACCCACACGCCACTGGTAACTCTGACTACGTCAGTCTAACCCACACGCCACTGGTAACTCCGACTTTAGGAGGAATAATCCACCCCCCGACTATAGGGGGGGAATATGGGCTGCCCGGGGGGGGCGGGGCCCGCTCATGTATATATTCAGGCTCATTACTACATTGCCTCATTAATATTCATAGTTTATGACTACTATGAATTTATAATTAATGAGCAATGCCAGCGTAATGAGCCTGGTGAATACCTACCGGTTGCTGGCTGATCGTACAACCACACAACGGGCGCCCACCTTCCATGCAGCCTTCTTGCTCACTACAGTCGTCGACTGCAGCTGAGCAAGTATGGCTACACGGGTGAACACCCATTGCAGGTTGCACGAACAGACCAGTAGTGAACCGGTTTGGCATTCACATATTCCCTGAGCGGACCCCACATGATGGGCATTAACATTTAAACATGTTTGCTTCTATGCAATGCCTAAAATCGATGCTACAAAACATTCAAAGGCTCAAGGCTCAACATCCTACAGCAGTGTTAGCTAGCTAAGAGATCCAGAAAAATCTAAGCACTAATGTTTGTTGCTCTAAGATTAGGTGGGAAGGGTGAAGTCTATCGTATCTTTTCCATGCAAGATACAGTAGGTTCACAATTGTTTTAGTCTTGGGAAGCACAAGCAAGCACATGTTCGACATGAAGCCATTTTTTAAAGTGTCCATGTTGCCTCTCAGACATACCAACTACAATTCCTGCACATCATGTGCAAACCATAGCATACCAAATCAGGTAGCTCTGTTGGCATTGTTGTCATCACAGAGGGCATCTAAATCGTCACACAATCCTACTTTGTCCATTTGAACATATGGATTCCAATAGTGACCAAGTGTAGCATGCAATATCCCAGGGGTATTACTTTTAGACATCCCAAAGAGTACAATTAAGACATGTGCTCAGTTCCTTTGAACTTTGCGGTGTGTGCAATCTAATGCCTTACCTTTTGACCGATGGTTGTCCAACAATGGTACAAGCACAATGTAAAAGCCTAGACTTACCTTGGAGTGCATACCATTGTTAGGCAACAGATGACATACATATTTAGCTAAGACATGGCCATATTTACTCAACCCCCACCCCATTAACCAACCACCCTTTAAACAGAGTCTTTGCGTGATGAAGTTGAAGGTCGAGGAATGGGAATTGAAATTATTAAAATGGGCCCTCTTCTTTCTTGAAGTCGACGCAGCGCAAATGAATTATTAAAAGGCATAAATATACATATACCTGGCATATTTCTTCAGTCATCTTCTTCCATCACAGTCGGCGCAAGCGCTTACATTACAACATGACATGCAACCTGACACTTACAAGCCGTAGATTACTTAAGTTAGCATTTATGCTCCTACAAGTGTACACTCACCTTTTGACCGATGGTTGTCCAACAATGGTACGTTGCACATTGCAAAAACCTAAGACTAGCCTTTGATGTGCATACCACTGTTGGACAACAGATGACATACATTTTTAGCTAAGACATGGCCATATTTAAACAACCCCCATCCTCCCATTAGAAATTAAACAGAGTCTTTGCGTGATGAAGTTGAAGGTCGACGAGTGGGAATGGAAATTATTAAATTGGGCCCTCTTCTTTCTTGAAGTCGCAGCGCAAATGAATGAAAATGCATATACCTGGCAAGTTTCTTCAGTCATCTTCTTCCATCACAGTCAGCGCAAGCGCTTACATTACAACATGGCATGCAATCTGACACTTACAAGTCGTACATTACCTATGTTAGCAATTATGCACCTACAATGTTGCATGCACCCCCCACCCATTACAAATACCTGTTAAAAATGAAGAATCTGATCCATAGAAGACATAAGAGTAGACAACATCTCGTTGCAAGGATAAGTCCAATCCAGAGGAGTCCGTGTATGTTGAGCCACTCACCATGGCAACAGATAAACACAGATGCAGACACAGAAACAATATAGAGTACACAATGCACCATTCAAAATATAACAAAAGGATGGACACACTCTTGAAGCAATGAAGTGCAACCAAGCACACTTTGAAGCTACTAGCTACACTATCGAGTGTGCAACTGTGCATTTCAATGTCCAAGTGACAGAGATTGTTCTACAATGTCCAACATCAGTGTGGAACAGTCACCAGAGTAGTGAAGGTGCACAACAGCGTTGATTGCTTGGAGCCAGTGACAACAAACGCTGTCCCTCAGTAGCATCGGTGTAGATCACTGCAAACACAAAAGAGAAAAAAGTTGCAACATTAAAGGGTTGATAGTGTATGTATCCTCCACACAGTGCATATACCTGTTAGAAACGAAACATCTGAAGTTGGATGCAGGTAGTGTCCATCATCGACTCGTCTTACACGGGCTGAAGTCAACAGCGTAGTTCCACAAGCAGTTCCATCCCATCCTCATTTGTCCTCATAAACGAGGCGTGGTCAAGTGTAGAGTCCCACACACAAGCAGCACATATCCGGGATGAGTTGCCAACAATAAATGAGCAATTTTAACCCCATCACTCTGACCATCGCCGACAACCATCCTTTCAATGACTGGATGAGTGGTAGACAATCCAGTTGACGACGTCTCGTTGGACGGACGAGGAAGACTTTTGTAGATCTACGAGTAGACAACAGCTCGTTGCAAGGACGACGACAAAACCAATGACATCAGTGTAGATAACTGCAAATGAAGAAGAAATGGATGTATTATTAAGCACTTGTTCACCAATACAGCATGTTTCCCCACCCATTGCAAATACCTGTTAGAAACGAAACATCTGAAGTTGGATGCAGGTAGTGTCCATCATCGACTCGTCTTACACGGGCTGAAGTCAACAGCGTATTTCCACAAGCAGTTCCATCCCATCCTCATTTGTCCTCATAAACGAGGCGTGGTCAAGTGTAGAGTCCCACACACAAGCAGCACATATCCGGGATGAGTTGCCAACAATAAATGAGCAATTTTAACTCCATCACTCTGACCATCGCCGACAACCATCCTTTCAATGACTGGATGAGTGGTAGACAATCCAGTTGACGACGTCTCGTTGGACGGACGAGGAAGACTTTTGTAGATCTACGAGTAGACAACAGCTCGTTGCAAGGACGACGACAAAACCAATGGCATCAGTGTAGATAACTGCAAGTGATAAAGAAATGGATGTATTATTAAGCACTTGTTGACCAACATAGCATGTTTCCCCATCCATTGCAAGTACCTGTTAGAAACGAAACATCTGAAGTTGGATGCAGGTAGTGTCCATCATCGACTCGTCTTACACGGGCTGAAGTCAACAGCGTAGTTCCACAAGCAGTTCCATCCCATCCTCATTTGTCCTCATAAACGAGGCGTGGTCAAGTGTAGAGTCCCACACACAAGCAGCACATATCCGGGATGAGTTGCCAACAATAAATGAGCAATTTTAACCCCATCACTCTGACCATCGCCGACAACCATCCTTTCAATGACTGGATGAGTGGTAGACAATCCAGTTGACGACGTCTCGTTGGACGGACGAGGAAGACGTTTGTAGATCTACGAGTAGACAACAGCTCGTTGCAAGGACGACGACAAAACCAATAGCATTGGTGTCAATTCCTGCAAGTGCAAAAGAAGTAAATAGTTGGACGGACGAGGAAGACGTTTGTTGACATACGTGTAGACATCCCATTGCAAGGACGAAGACGGATGCAAAAGAAAGAGATAAGTGGCTGAAACATTTGCTGATCAAAGTTGCATCATTGACCTTTCCAATCAATGATCACCACACTCCAAATAATGTACACCAATCAAGCAACTTGGAGCAGGGGACAGCAGAAGCTGGATAGAATTTGCACAAGCTGGTATCAACCTTTCCAATTGAAGAACACCGTCAAACAGCTTAGAGTAGTGACAGTAGGAACAGTATGCACAAGGATAGATAGGTCAAAGCATCAACAGCAGAGTCCCATTTTCAACATCGAGCAAATGCCAAGACATCAAAAGCTGGGTAGAATTTCCACGAGCCGGTATCGACCTATCCAATTAAGTAACAGGGGACAGCCAAAGCTGGGTAGAATTTGCATCGTCCATTCCAGTTGAAGACCACAACAAGCAGCTTGGAGTAGGGACAGCAGGAGCAGTTTGCACAAGGTATTGTGCAACCGGACACGTACAATATTCTTAGGGTAGCATTTATACACCTACAAGTGTATACTCACCTTTCGTTTGATGGTTGTCCAAAAATGGTACATTGCACATTGTAAAAGCCTTAAACTTACCATTGAAGTGCATACCATTGTTGGGCAATAGATGACATACATTTTTAGCTAAGACATGGCCATATTTAAACAACCCCCATCCTCCCATTAGAAATTAAACAGAGTCTTTGCGTGATGAAGTTGAAGGTCGACGAGGGGGATTGGAAATTATTAAAATGGGCCCTCTTCTTTCTTGAAGTCGACGCAGCGCAAATGAAATTATTATAAATGAAAAGATAAATATACATATACCTTGCATGTTTCTTCAGTCATCTTCTTCCATCACAGTCAGCGCAAGCGCTTACATTACGTCATGGCATGCAACCTGACACTTACAAGCCGTACATTACCTATGTTAGCAATTATGCACCTACAATGTTGCATGCACCCCCCACCCGTTACACATACTTGTTGAAAATGAAGAATCTGATCCGTAGAAGACATACGAGTAGACAACAGTAAGTTGCAAGATGAAGTCCAATCCAGAGTCAACGTACGTTTGTGCCACTCACCAGGGCAACAGATAGACAGATACAGATAGTGGCCACTCACCAGAGCAACAGATAGACAGATACAGACAGTGGCCACTCACCAGGGCAACGGATAGACAGATACAGACAGTGGCCACTCACCAGGGCAACAGTTAGACAGATACAGACAAGAAACACACAGACACAGAAACCATACAAAGTATAATTCGTGTCGAAGAGACCAGTCAATGCATCAACAGCCGAGTCCCATCTTCACATATGCCGGAGACAGCAAATGATGGGATGGACTTCCCCCAGTAGCACCTTCAACACCGTGGCAAATTTCACTTCCAAAGAGAAAGATAGTTGTAGTAAACAGTTGCCGACCAGACTTGTATCGTTGACCTCCAATTCCAATTGATGACGACCACACTCCAAATAATGCACACCAATTAAGCAGCTTGACAGTAGAAGCTGGGTAGAACTTGCACGAGCTGGCATCGATGTTTCCAAATGTAGAACACAGTTAAGCAGCTTGGTGTGGTGATAGCAGAAGCAGTATGCACAAGGATAGACAAGTCCAAGCATCAACAGCAGAGTCCCATCTTCAACATCGAGCAAACACCAGACAGCAAAAGCTAGGCAGGACTTCACCTAGTAGCAGCTTCAACATCGTGACAAATCATACTGCAGATGCAAAAGAAAGAGAAGTAGCTGTATAGTCGCCGAGCAATCCTGTATCGTTGACCTTCTCCAATTGATGACCACCACTTTCCAAATACACACCAATTGAACAGCGGACAACAGAAGCCGAGTAGAATTTTCAGGAGCTGGCATCAACCAATCCAATTGAGGAACACCATTGAACAGCTTGAAGTAGTAGTAGCGGAAGAGGTTTACACAGGGTATGGTGTCGAATAGACCGCTCAATGCATCAACAGCAGAGTCCCATCTTCAACATTGAACATACACCAGAAACAGCAAAAGCTGGGCTGGATTCCCCAAGTAGCACCTTCAACATCGTGGCAAGTCTTACTGCAAAGAAAGAGAGGAGTCGTTGTATTAAACAGTTGCTGACCAAACTTGTATTGTTGACCTTCTTCAATTCCAATTGATGACCACCACAGTCCAAATAATGTACACCAATTAAGCAGCTTGACAGTTGAAGCTGGGTAGAACTTGCACAAGCTGGCATCGACATTCCCAATTGATGAACAAACTTAAGCTGCTTCGAGTGGTGGCAGTATGCACAAGAATAGAAGGTCCAGGCATCAACAGCAGAGTCCCATCTTCAACATCGAGCAGAGACAGCAAAAGCTAGGCAGGACTTCACCCAGTAGCAGCTTCAACATCGTGACAAATCATACTGCAGATGCAAAAGAAAGTGAAGTAGCTGTATAGTTGCCGACCAATCCTGTATCGTTGACCTTCTCCAATTGATGACCACCACTCTCCAAATAATACACACCAATTGAACAGCGGACAGCAGAAGCTGGGTAGAATTTTCAGGAACTGGCATCAACCAATCCAATTGAGTAACACCATTGAACAGCTTGAAGTTGAAGTAGTAGTAGCGGAAGAGGTTTACACAGGGTATGGTGTCGAATAGACCGCTCAATGCATCAACAGTAGAGTCCCATCTTCAACATTGAGCATACACCAGAAACAGCAAAAGCTGGGCTGGATTCCCCAAGTAGCACCTTCAACATCGTGGCAAGTCTTACTGCAAAGAAAGAGAAGAGTCATTGCATTAAACAATTGCTGACCAAACTTGTATTGTTGACCTTCTTCAATTCCAATTGATGACCACCACAGTCCAAATAATGTACACCAATTAAGCAGCTTGACAGTTGAAGCTGGGTAGAACTTGCACAGGCTGGCATCGACATTCCCAATTGAAGAACACAGTTAAGCAGCTTCGAGTGGTGGCAGTATGCACAAGAATAGAAGGTCCAGGCATCAACAGCAGAGTCCCATCTTCAACATCGAGCAGAGACAGCAAAAGCTAGGCAGGACTTCGCCCAGTAGCAGCTTCAACAAGTGCTGTATAGTTGCCGACCAATCTTGCATCGTTGATCTTCTCCAATTGATGACCACCACTCTAAATAATGCACACCAATTGAACAGTGGACAGCAGAAGCTGGGTAGAATTTCCACGAGCTGGCATCAACCAATCCAATTGAGTAACACCATTGAACAGCTTGAAGTAGTAGTGGAAGAGATTTGCACAGGGTATTGTGTCAAATAGACTGGTCGAAGCATCAACAGCAGAGTCATATCTCAACGTCGAGCATACACCAGAGACAGCAGAAACTGGGCTGAATTTCCCCCAGTAGCACCTTCAACATCTTGGCAAGTCTTACTGCAAAATAAGAAAAGAGTTGTTACATTAAACACTTGCATTGTTGACCTTCTTCAATTCCAATTGATGACCACCACACTCCAAATAATGCACACCAATTAAGCAGCTTGACAGTAGAAACTGTATCGACGTTTCCAGTTGAAGAACACAGTTAAGCAGCTTCGACAGCACCAGCAGGATACACAAGGATAGACAAGTCCAAGCATCAACAGCAGAGTCCATCTTCAACATCGAGCAAACACCAGAGACAGCAAAATCTAGGCAGGACTTCACCCAGTAGCAGCTTCAACATCGTGACAAATCCTACTGCAGATGCAAAAGAAAGAGAAGTAGCTGTATAGTTGCCGACCAATCCTGCATCGTTGACCTTCTCCAATTGATGACCACCACTCTCCAAATAATACACACCAATTGAACAGCGGACAGCAGAAGCTGGGTAGAATTTTCAGGAGCTGGCATCAACCAATCCAATTGAGTAACACCATTGAACAGCTTGAAGTAGTAGTAGCGGAAGAGGTTTACACAGGGTATGGTGTCGAATAGACCGCTCAAAGCATCAACAGCAGAGTCCCATCTTCAACATTGAGCATACACCAGAAACAGCAAAAGCTGGGCTGGATTCCCCAAGTAGCACCTTCAACATTGTGGCAAGTCTTACTGCAAAGAAAGAGAAGAGTCGTTGTATTAAACAGTTGCTGACCAAACTTGTATTGTTGACCTTCTTCAATTCCAATTGATTACCACCACAGTCCAAATAATGTACACCAATTAAGCAGCTTGACAGCTGAAGCTGGGTAGAACCTGCACGAGCTGGCATCGACGTTTCCAATTGAAGAACACAGTTGAGCAGCTTGGTAACAGCAGAAGCTGATGCACAAGGAGAGACAGGTCCAAGCACCAACAGCAGAGTCTTATCTTCAACATCGAGCAGAGACAGCAAAAGCTGGGTAGGATTTCACCAATTAGCAGCTTCAACATTGTGGCAAATCATACTGCAGATGTAAAACAAGGAGAAGTAGCTGTAGAGTTGCCAACCAATCTTGTATCGTTGACCTTCTCCAATTGATGACCACCACTCTCCAAATAATGCACATCAACTGAACAGTGGACAGCAGAAGCTGGTAGAATTTCCACGAGCTGGCATCAACCGATCCAATTGAGCAACACCATTTAACAGCTTCAAGTAGGAGCAGAAGCAGTTGATACCGTGTTGAATAGACCGGTCAAAGCATCAACAGCAGAGTCCCATCTTCAACATCGAGCATATGCCAGAGACAGCAATAGCTAGGCTGGATTTCCCCCAGTAGCAGCTTCAACACTGTGCCAAATCTTGCTGCAAAAGAAAGAGAAAAGCAGTTGCATTAGGCAATTGCTGACCAAACTTGCATCGTTGACCTTCTCCAATTCCAATTGATGACCACCACACTTAAAACAGTGGACAGCAGAAGCTGGGTAGAATTTCCACGAGCTGGCATCACCATTAAACAGCTTGAAGTAGGAGCGGAAGCAGTTTGCACAGGATATAGTGTCGAATAGACCGGTCGAAGCATCAATAGCAGAGTCCCATCTTCAACATTGAGCAGAGACAGTAAAAGCTTCCCCCAGTAGCAGCTTCAACATCGTGGCAAATCTTACTGCAAAAGAGAGAAAGATAGTTGTATTAAACAGTTGCTGACCAAACTTGTGTCGTTGACCTTCTCCTATTCCAATTGATGACCACCACACTTAAAACAGTGGACAGCAGAAGCTGGGTAGAATTTCCACGAGCTGGCATCAACCAATTCACCATTAAACGGCTTGAAGTAGGAGCGGAAGCAGTTTGCACAGGATATAATGTCGAATAGACCGGTCGAAGCATCAACAGCAGAGTCCCATCTTCAACATTGAGCAGAGACAGTAAAAGCTTCCCCCAGCAGCAGCTTCAATATCGTGGCAAATCTTACTGCAAAAGAGAGAGAGAGAAAGGTAGTTGTATTAAACAGTTGCTGACCAAACTTGTATCATTGACCTTCTTCGATTCCAATTGATGGCCACCACACTCCAAATAATGCACACCAATTGAGCAGCTCGACAGTAGAAGCTGGGTAGAACTTGCACGAGCTGGCATTGATGTTTCCAATTGAAGAACACAGTTAAGCAGCTTGGAGTGATGATAGCAGAAGCAGTATGCACAGGTTGAAGCATCAACAGCAGAGTCCCATCTTCAACATCGAGCAAACACCAGAGAGAGCAAGAGCTGGGCAGGATTTTACCCAGTAGCAGGTACAACATCGTGGCAAATCCTACTGCAAATTCAAAAGGAAAAGAAGTAGCCGTATTATTAAACAGTTGCTGACCAAACATGTATTGTTGACCTTCTCCAATTGATGACCACCACACTCCAAGTAGTGCACACCATCTAAACTGTGGACAGCGGAAGCTGGGTAGAATTTGCACAAGCTGGCATCCACCTATCCAGTTGAGCAACACCATTAAGCAGACAGGACAAAGTAACAACAGCAGAGTCCATCTTCGAGTATACTGCAGGTGCAAAACAAAGAGAAAAGTAGCTGTATTACTAAACACTTGCTGTCCGAAGTTGTATCATTGACCTTTCCAATTGATGACCACCACACTCCAAATAATGCACACCAACTAAGCAGCTTGAAGAAGTGGACAGAAGAACCTGAAAAGTAACTGTAGTACTAAGAGTTGTTGACCAACGATTTCTTGACCTATGACCTTTGCAATTGATGAACACAACACTCAAGAAGCTGAGTAGACTTTGAATGAGCTGTAGACAGTAAATTGCAAAATGGACAGTAGCTCCATACAGTGCTTTCACGTACATGTATGATCCATAGTCGATATGAACGTCGCTAGTAGAAATGGCAGTCGATCTGGTAGTCAGTGCTGTAGAAGGAGTAAACAAACGAAGACAGCAAACAAAGATCGAAAGCAGTTTTATACCCAATGGCCGCTTCCTAGCGAGCCGAGTAGGTAATGTCGGCGACGAAGGTGGAGAGGTAGTACAAGTAGGAGCCACAACCTTCGGTAGCGACAAAGTCCAACCGCCAGCGTTGTAGCGAAGATGGCGAGCAGAGCAACGGCAGCATGCTGCCAGACGCGTGGACAGATGGAGTTCTGCCATGGCTTCTTCAAGCCTGAGCTTCTACTTGAATCTTGAATCTTGAACAGAGCGATTGACGATTTGCTGGCGAGATGAGAGCTCGAGCGATGCTAGGCTTTATATACTCAGCGGACCCGTCAGGGCTGATCAGGTGCTCGTGATTGGTTTGACTGGTTTAGACAATGTTCGAATCAACAAATTCCAATAACAAGTATTCATATCAATGTAGCGATTAATTGGCTGGCTAGACGTGGAGACAAACTGAATGGAAACGAGGCGAACACGTGGCACTTCAACGGACAGATGGAACCGCAGGGCTGACTAACGAACTGGAGCCAACCCTTACTTTGCGTTGCATGTAACTAGCCGTCCGCGCGCGCCGTATGTGTTAGTAATTGTAAAGGGAATATCAAAGGTCTCAAGGAGACATATTCCGAAGCGCTAAATGACCTAAGAAGAAGGCTACTTTCGAGCTCTATATCAGTCAAGCCTACGTGAAGCTTCTGACGATTTAGTAGACCGAATCAATCGAGAACGTCGACGCTATCGATGCTTTTGACCGAACTCTTGTAGCCACGGCCTAAAAGTATGGGTTATAAGAACGGCAATTGGCAGCGTTGTGACCGATAGCTTGGAGGGTATACTCTCGCATTTGGTGTCAGTGGTACCGTGTTCGATGCTCTCCTCTGTATGTAGTATCTTTTTTTTTTTTCTAAGATTTTTAAGTAATTTATAGCCACGGTACCGTGTTCGATGCTCTCCTCTGAATGTACTCCCTTTTTTTTTTTCTTTTTCTAAGTAATTTATAGCCACGGCCTAAAAGTATGGGGTATAAGAACGTTTAAAAAACGGCAAATGGCGGCGTTGTCACCGATAGCTTGGAGGGCATACTCTCGCAGTTGGTGTCAGTGGTACCGTGTTCGATGCTTTCCTCTGTATGTAGTATCTTGTTTTTTTTCTTTTCTAAGATTTTTTCTAAGTAGTTTATAGCCACGGTACCGTGTTCGATGCTCTCCTCTGTATGTAGTACCTTTTTTTTTCTTTTTCTAAGTAATTTATAGCCACGGCCTAAAAGTATGGGGTATAAGAACGTTTAAAAAACGGCAAATGGCGGCGTTGTCACCGATAGCTTGGAGGGCATACTCTCGCAGTTGGTGTCAGTGGTACCGTGTTCGATGCTCTCCTCTGTATGTAGTATGTTGTTTTTTTTTTTCTTTTCTAAGTTTTTTTCTAAGTAGTTTATAGCCACGGTACCGTGTTCGATGCTCTCCTCTGTATGTAGTACCTTTTTTTTCTTTTTCTAAGTAATTTATAGCCACGGCCTAAAAGTATGGGGTATAAGAACGTTTAAAAAACGGCAAATGGCGGCGTTGTCACCGATAGCTTGGAGGGCATACTCTCTCAGTTGGTGTCAGTGGTACCGTGTTCGATGCTCTCCTCTGTATGTAGTATCTTGTTTTTTTTTTTTTTTTTCTTTTCTAAGATTTTTTCTAAGTAGTTTATAGCCGCGGTACCGTGTTCGATGCTCTCCTCTGTATGTAGTACCTTTTTTTTCTTTTTCTAAGTAATTTATAGCCACGGCCTAAAAGTATGGGGTATAAGAACGTTTAAAAAACGGCAAATGGCGGCGTTGTCACCGATAGCTTGGAGGGCATACTCTCGCATTTGGTGTCAGTGGTACCGTGTTCGATGCTCTCCTCTGTATGTAGTATCTTTTTTTTTCTTTTCTAAGATTTTTTCTAAGTAGTTTATAGCCACGGTACCGTGTTCGATGCTCTCCTCTGTATGTGTACCTTTTTTTTTTCTTTTTCTAAGTAATTTATAGCCACGGCCTAAAAGTATGGGTTATAAGAACGGCAATTGGCAGCGTTGTGACCGATAGCTTGGAGGGTATACTCTCGCATTTGGTGTCAGTGGTACCGTGTTCGATGCTCTCCTCTGTATGTAGTATCTTTTTTTTTTTTTTTTTTAAGATTTTTAAGTAATTTATAGCCACGGTACCGTGTTCGATGCTCTCCTCTGAATGTAGTCCCTTTTTTTTCTTTTTCTAAGTAATTTATAGCCACGGCCTAAAAGTATGGGGTATAAGAACGTTTAAAAAACGGCAATTGGTGGCGTTGTGACCGATAGATTGGAGGGTATACTCTCGCAGTTGGTGTCAGTGGTACCGTGTTCGATGCTTTCCTCTGTATGTAGTATCTTGTTTTTTTTTTCTTTTCTAAGATTTTTTCTAAGTAGTTTATAGCCACGGTACCGTGTTCGATGCTCTCCTTTGTATGTAGTGCCTTTTTTTTTTTCTTTTTCTAAGTAATTCATAGCCACGACCTAAAAGTATGGGGTATAAGAACGTTTAAAAAAACGGCAAATGGCGGCGTTGTCACCGATAGCTTGGAGGGCATACTCTCGCAGTTGGTGTCAGTGGTACCGTGTTCGATGCTCTCCTCTGTATGTAGTATCTTGTTTTTTTTTTTCTTTTCTAAGATTTTTTCTAAGCAGTTTATAGCCACGGTACCGTGTTCGATGCTCTCCTCTGTATGTAGTGCCTTTTTTTTTTTCTTTTTCTAAGTAATTTATAGCCACGGCCTAAAAGTATGGGGTATAAGAACGTTTAAAAAACGGCAAATGGCGGCGTTGTCACCGATAGCTTGGAGGGCATACTCTCGCAGTTGGTGTCAGTGGAACCGTGTTCGATGCTCTCCTCTGTATGTAGTATCTTGTTTTTTCTCCTTTCTAAGATTTTTTCTAAGTAGTTTATAGCCACGGTACCGTGTTCGATGCTCTCCTCTGTATGTAGTACCTTTTTTTTTTCTTTCTTTTTCTAAATAATTCATAGCCACGGCCTAAAAGTATGGGGTATAAGAACGTTTTAAAAAACAGCAATTGGTGGCGTTGTGACCGATAGCTTGGAGGATATACTCTCGCATTTGGTGTCAGTGGTACCGTGTTCGATGCTCTCCTCTGTATGTAGTATCTTGTTTTGTTTTGTTTTTTTTTTTCTTTTTCTTTTCTAAGATTTTTTCTAAGTAATTTATTGCCACGGTACCGTGTTCGATGCTCTCCTCTGTATTTAGTACTTTTTTTTTCTTTTTCTAAGCATTTTATAGCCACGGCCTAAAAGTATGGGGTATAAGAACGTTTAAAAAACAGCAATTGGTGGCGTTGTGACCGATAGCTTGGAGGATATACTCTCGCATTTGGTGTCAGTGGTACCGTGTTCGATGCTCTCCTCTGTATGTAGTATCTTGTTTTGTTTTGTTTGTTTTTTTCTTTTTCTTTTCTAAGATTTTTTCTAAGTAATTTATTGCCACGGTACCGTGTTCGATGCTCTCCTCTGTATTTAGTACTTTTTTTCTTTTTCTAAGCATTTTATAGCCACGGCCTAAAAGTATGGGGTATAAGAACGTTTAAAAAACCGCAATTGGTGGCGTTGTGACCGATAACGTGGAGGATATACTATCGCATTTGATGTCAGTGGTACCGTGTTCGATGCGCTCCTCTGTATGTAGTATCTTGTTTTGTTTTGTTTTCTTTTCTTTTTCTTTTCTAAGTTTTTTTTATAAGTAATTTATAGCCACGGTACCGTGTTCGATGCTCTCCTTTGTACGTAGTACCTTTTTTTTTTTTTTTCTTTTTCTAAGCCACGGCCTAAAAGTATGGGGTATAAGAACGTTTAAAAAACGGCGATTGGCGGCGTTGTGACCGATAGCTTGGAGGGTATACTCTCGCATTTGGTGTCAGTGGTACCGTGTTCGATGTTCTAATCTGTATGTTGTTTCTTGTTTTTGTTTTTTTTTTTCTTTTCTAAGATTTTTTTATAAGTAATTTATAGCCACGGTACCGTGTTCGATGCTCTCCTCTGTATGTAGTACCTTTTTTACTCTTTTTCTAAGTAATTTATAGCCACAGCCTAAAAGTATGGGCTATAAGAAGGTTTAAAAAAAGGGAATTGGCAGCGTTGTGACCAATACATTGTTAGTGAAATGTATTGGTAGTGAGCTTCACTACATAATGTATGATCCCTATTTACACATACACCTGTCTCTCTCCATCTTACTCCTCCCAACACACACAATTTTGTGATTTGTATCACCATATTTGTCCCTGCAGTTAAGCTGCCATGTTTTCGAGCTAGAACAGCCGTTTAGAGTATGCTGGAAGGTCTCTCCCTCTCACTCTCTCTCTTTATATCTTGATTTGTCTCTCTTAATTCCTTTCTCTCCTTTTTCACCTAATGACCATCTGTACTCTTGATTTTCCCTCTTCCTTCTCCTCCTCGTTCCCTCTCTCTCCCTCTCCCTGTATAATATTCAGTCTTATCCTCCCTTTCCTCTTCCCCCGCACACACAATTTCATATTTATCTCTGCAGTTTAGTAGCCAAGATACAAGCTTGTACTGCAGCTCAGCTGACAAAATTAACATTTTAAGCTGGTAGAGCTTTTGACAGATGGCATATTGCTGGTAAGTCTCTCTCTTCTATCTCATTCTCCAGATCATCTATACACACTTTTCATTCTCTCTTCTTATCTTCCCTTGCTCATTCTCTGTCTTTCTCTCCTTGGCTCTCTGTCCCCCCTCTCTAATTAACTTTACTCTCCCCTTCCACGCCACACACAATTAATTTTTATGATTTGTATTCCCACGTTTGTCTCTGCAGTTAAGCTGTTAGTTGGTACATACAGCTGTCGAGACTAAGAGGTACTGTGCTGGTACGTCACACTCTTTTTAAAATTAAATTTCCTCTGTTCCACCTTCTCTCTTTATCCCTATATTCCTCTCTCCACCCTCTGTGTATTTTCATTCTTATTTCTCACTTCTTTTCTCTCCCTTACTCTCTTCCTCTAGTATCTCTCCATTACTGTATAGTGGGAAATTTTTGATGGTGCAAAATTTCACGGAGTTGCTTCCCAGCCCTTCAGAAGAAAATTTCTAATTTCATGCGGTGCTCAGCAAGACCACACCCACCGACAGTATATAATAAGTTCTAGCTGAAGTTTTATGGTTCTTATTTCGCACTGGCTGAGCTATCCACGAGAATCGCAAGGCTTTGCACCATGCAAAAGTTTTCAGCTATGTGGTATCTATTTAATCTTACTCTACCCTTCCACACAAATTAATTTTTTCTTTCTCCATGCATGCACTCTAATCCTTGCAGCTCGGCCACCAATTTCAAGCAGGTGCTACTTTTGGGAGTGTGCTGGTAGGTCTCTAATTCTCAACTTTCTGTACTACCAATCTTTCAAATTCCTCCCTGTCCTACTTTGTTTCTTTCCTTCCTTCTGTATACTCCTGATTTCTCCCTTTTTCTCTCTTTCCTTCCATCACTCTCATCATCCCTACCCTTTCTTATGATGTTATTAACATTAATTTTACTCTCCCTTGTTTAACCTCTGAATATAAAAAATTTTTGATCGATTTTGTGCATCCATTCTCGTTCTTGCAGCTTAGTTGACAAGTTATCAAGGTGCTACAGCTGTTGAGAGCATACTCAGGGGTGTTAAGGACTGGGTCCAGTATAAGAGCTGAATCAGTGCCAGTCTTTGAAAGCCTGTTTATGTATGTTGAAATGCACTAATATGTACAAAAGTTTATCCAGACAAAGTTTAGCACAGTCTAAAGTTAATTATCAGGCCACGCCCACTCTTGTATCAAGCGTTATTAGGTGGTTAATTCAATTAACGCCACACACTATATATGCTACAGGAGCAGTTCCCGGGTGGTGTACTAAACGTCACTCAAGTATGTTAGTTGGCTCAAGACAATGAACTCTAGCGCTTATTGGCATGGGGTGTACACTTACAGAATTTCTGTAAACTGCTAATATGTATGTTTTGTACTGCTACTCGATACATAGACTATAGCTAGCGTCTAGCGCATGTAATGACGAGAGTCTACATTTGCCAACTTATATACCGGCTTATCTTCGTCCAGGACATCGATGAATGTCATCCAAAAGCTTTCCCCAAGGCTCGCACTGCCCCTGTTAAAGCGTCTCCCATCTTCTCAAAGCAGCTGCTTAGTAGCTGCCTCGAGGACAAACGATTATAGCTCGAAGGTAGCCTAGCCTACAAACTTATAGTCAACGCTAACGACTAAACTAAGGCTCGTACTCGCTAACTGAGCGACTAATTCTCGACTAACGACGATCTCTAGCCTATACTCGGCTAGTTTCTAAACGGAGCGATCTGGCAGCCATTGGCCACACCTCCGTAAATTAATTAATTTTCTCTGTTTTCTTCCGCGCGCGCGTAATACGTACGTATAGCTGGCCCCAGTCCTTAATGGGCCTGAGTATTATATGCTGGTAAGTTTCTTTCTCTTGTCCTTTTTAGTTTATTCTTCTCGCTCTCATCACTCTTTCCCTCCCTCATGTGTTTGCTTCCACCCTCTCTTACTTTTTGTCCATCTCCACCCCTTGAATGTATCCTCTTTGCTTGATTCTTTTCCATTATCCCCCCCCCCCACTCTCTCTCTTACTATTCTTCCTAGGCCCTCTCTCTCTACCCTCTCTCTCCCCACTCTCTCTTACTTTTCGTTTATCTCCACACCTTGCATGTGTCCTCTTTGCTTGATTCTTCTCTACATTATCCCTTCCCACCACTCTGTCTTTCTCAGATTGCTCTCCCTAGTCCGTCTGTCTCTACCCTCTCCCACTTTGAAGTCATACTCTCCTCACCTTTGCCAACAATTTTATGATCTGCTTCAACACTTTCATTCCTGCAGCTCTGCCGACAAGGTTTCAAGCTAATAGTGGTTGAGAACAATGCTGATAATTTGTTACTGAACATTGCTTTAGGCTTTCTTGATATATACTACCTAGCTACCAACTATGTAGCTCTTTCTGCTTTGTTTTTGTCTTTCTTGGCCTAGTATTTTGTATGTATAATTCGATATTGAGTTCAACAAAATCGGTTGTAGTGAAAATCATATTATTTCAATGTGAACCCCACAACAGTTGGTAGTGAATGTCACCTAATTTTTAATGTAGTGAACGGTTGCGTAGTGACCATCACTACATTAAAAGTGGTGAGAACTGTGGTGAACATTTCACTACATATTTGTAGTGACAGTCACTAATCATTTTTTACAGTGTAGGAAGTAATATGTAGGTCATGGACTGTAACAGCATAGATTCCAATTCTGGTCATGCACTGTCCCAGCTATGAACCATTCAAGTGAACAATGAGTTATAAAATTAATTTGTAGTTCAGTGAATTTTTATAGGATTTCCCAAGGTGCCTATTGAGTGGATTACAAATGGGTGTTATTAACACTGTTTTGAAGGTATTATAGGTTGCCTGTCTGTTCTGCGAGTCACTACCTTCACTACCACAATATTAACCAACCTGAAGCTCTTCCAATGTGGATGTCCATGATAGCAGCTGTCCTTAACGCTAGGTTAGATGTCTTAGACCAATTAAATGTGCCAAAATATTTCTTAGGTTCTGCAATAGAACTAAAAAATCGTTTAACTAGGCATGAACAAACAACAGGATAGTTAATAAGCTCATATGGCATAATACACTGATCCTGTAATTGAATACTTCCACATTTAGTATTGTGGATGTCCCATAATACAAACTAACGCAAGGCGCATGCACAGTTTGGTAGAGGTCGTCGATGGACCTTAAAAAAAAAAGCGCTGTACGGATATTTTTCTGTTCGTTGTCCATTGACAATCCCTCCCGAACACAGCGCATGCGCCTTACACTAGAAACCTTTAGCCAAGGGACCTGGAAAAACCTATCAGGGTGTTGGCCGACTATATTAGCAGTGGTGTGATAGGCTATGGTCACTTCCTAGATTTTGAATGCTATGTTGGAGCTTCAAAACGATCTCGTACAGCCAAAGCGTAGCGATCGCTTTGAACACTAAATAGGCTAACGAACACCTCCCCCTCCCCCCCCCCCCCCACCCAAAAAAGGGCTTACATTGAGCAACTGACCTCAACTCTCCAAGATACAGCCATATTTCACGATGATGGAATGCCAAAGCGAGCGAGATCGGATCTAAGAGCGCAAAACGCATGCAGATTTCTGTAGAGGTCGTGGCAGTCATTTTCCGGTTGGTTGTACATCGACGATCCCTACCGAACAGCCCAAGCGCCTTAGACTAGAGACCTTTAGCGCAGAGCCTTGGGGAATTAATCAGAGTCGGATGGCTATATTACCAATTGTGAGAAAGGCTATGGCCACTCCCTAGATTTTGAATACTAGGTTAGAGCTTCAAAACGATCTCATTATAGCCAAAACATGGAGATCGAATTGATTTTAATGACAAAAAGAGGCCTAATAGTCAAAAGCAAAAGTGTGAACAAAAACTGAGATAAAGTGGTGGCAGATGATGGTGTTAAAGAAGCGGTGCTACAGAAATGAATTTGTTGAAAGAGTAGAGTAAATGTTTATAGGTTGTATGTGATATAAATTTCCATTCTTCAATGTTGGTCAGGTAGGGAAAGCTATGTTCAGTAATTTACAGTGTTTGATAAATTATTGCCTTTCCTGAGCATATGAACGACAGTTCAGCAAAAATTAGATGTTCAAACTTAACTACTGTCTCTTCATTTTGAACAATATATAGGTTAAATAGGTTGGGCTCACATTGAGCGAGTTACCTTAACTCTCCAAGATACAGCCATAATTCTCAATGATGGATTGCCAAAGCGAGCGAGGTTTGAATCTAAAAGCTCGAGGAAGGTTGGTAGGGGTGGTCGATGTACGGCCAACACAAAACCCGCTGTACTGCGATTTTCCGGTTAGTTGTCCGTCGATGATCCCTAACGAACTCAGCGCATGCGCTTTAGACTTGAGACCTTTATCCAAGGGGTCTGAGAAATCAATCAGCGATTTGGCTGGCTATATTAGCAATGGTGGGACAGGCTACGTCCACTCCCTAGATTTTGAATGTTGTTTGAGCATCAAAACTATCTCGCATAATCAAAACGTAGCGATAGTTTTGAACGCTAACGAACATCAAAAAAGGACTCACATTAAACGAATTACTTCAACTCTCCATGATAGCGCCATAATTCTCAATGATGGATTGCCAGAGCGAGCGAGAATGGATCTAAGAGGGCCAGGCGTATGCGCAGTTCCTTAGTGGTCGTCGCAACGGTTTCTCTCTTGGTTGTCTATCGACGATCCCTACAGTTTATGCGCCTTAAATTGGAGACCTTCAGCCTAGAGGCTTGGGAAATCAATCAGCTAGTTGGCTGGCTATATTAGCAGTGATGGGAAAGGCTATGGCCGTTTTTGAATGCTATATTTGACCATTAAAACCATTATATAATTTGGTTGAGAACGCTAAATAGCCCACAAAAATGGATCACATTCAGCGTCTGATCTTAACTCTCCAAGATAAGGCCTTAATTTTCGATGATGCATTGCCAAAATGAGCGAGAATGATCTAAGACTTAAGGCGCATGCGGCAGTTCTCGGTAGGGATCGTCGTCTTAGACCTTTAGCCCAGAGGCTTGGGTAGTCAATCAGCGTTTTGGTTGGCTATATTAGCAGTGGTGGTACAGGCTATAGCCACGCATGAGCTGTTGACTGAAGACATTTAGCCCAGAGGCCAGAGATATCAATCAGCGATTGGCTGACTATATAAGCGGGGGTGGGACAGGCATTGACAACTCCCTATATTTTCAATGCTACGTTTGAACTTCAAAATGAACTTGTATAGCCAAAACGTTACGATCGCCAAGTAGGCTTACGAACCACAGCCCCCCCCCAAAGGGCTCCCTTACTTCTCCAAGATACAACCATAGTTCTCGATGATAGATCGCCAAAGGAGCGATGGAGGATATGAGTCGAAGGCGCACGCGCAGTTCAGTATAGGTAGTCAATGGTTAGTTGTCCATCGATGATCCCTACAGAACAGCTGCATGCGCTGTTGACTGAAGACACTTACCGTAAATGTTCTAATTACAGCGCCAAAAAATTTTAATTCTAATCTTCAGTTGGTGCTTCTATTCGAGACAAAAAATACTTCGAAAGACGCTAGTGGCGCTTAAATTAGGGTGGTGTTTAGTAAATAGGACCATAGATAATGGAGAGGAAGGAGGGATTGGAAACGCGCATACCCTGTAGATATATGCTCGTCACGGTCACGTGACCTCATCTAAGTTCGCGATTGGCATAAAACTACATCAAGGCAGCCTTTGCAGGTCTTGGAAATGGCACCATGTATGCATATCACCTTTCTAACCAACCTACCAGAGACCTAAAGCCAAAAAACCCCCAAAAAATTAGGCAGTTTTCAGAACGGTTTTGTAGCTACCACTCACAGATTGGATTTGAGTACTTTTTACGAGACCTGTGCATAGTGAATGGACTCTTTCAATGCCTGGCACGAACTATCGTCACATAGAGAATGCAAACATCGCCTTCAAGTAAGTCCTTTCGTTTCAAAATGAGCACACTAAGCCCAGATCTGTTGTGAGCCTGGGTAGACTCCAGCGTTTAAAACGCTCGCTGGGGAACATACCACATCAACAGAGCTCGCGAATGCTTCAGTTGCACTCTGCATCTGACTGTAGACAAGGTGCCATCGACTTTTCTTGTGGGTCGACCACCGTTTGTGAAGGAAAAGTACACAGAAGAATTTCAAGCGTGTACAATAGCAGGCGCGACTACCAAGACCATTCATATCACTCTTTTCATTGCTTGATCCCTTGTTCGATAGCACTACACTTGTTTTCAGTCAGGTTACTGGCGAATACTAGGCTGTACAAGGCTATAGGAGCTTGTACTATAGTGTACGATACTGACTTGCAATGGGGGCGTGCCGTGACGAGCATGTCCGTGACGTCACTATGGTGATATGTGACCGGATCTGAGAAAATCCGCCATAGTGCCAATTCTATGAAATTTTAGTTTGCTTTATTTTTGAAAACCTCTACCATAGAGCTAACCTACCTCCTAGTCTGACACAGATCGCGCGCTTCGCTTTATTCGCGATCGCACTACAAGCATAGAAAACGAGAAATTACGGTCCGAAGGCGTTGCTATGTACGCGTATAGCGTTTTCGTATACTACACTTGAATCGGAAGTCAATTAAATGGACCTGGGTGGAGCCGTTCTAAATGAACGCTAAGGTCGAGCTAGTCGCGAACTTCGTCGTCCATAACAAGAGCCGCTTCTTCTTCGATGCCTAAGAAGCCTAAAGGTGAGTGAACGTAGAGTAGTTAGACGAATATAGCTGTATCCAGATAGCCCGCTAGCGGGAATTCCAATTAACGCCCTTAGCAACGGGTTCCGTGTACGGCAGCTGTATAGACTAGGTAGATCGAAATGAAGACATACTTCGCCTTGTAACCTACGTTTACCCTCCGTAAGTGACGGCAAAGGATAATAGAAAGGTTTTCTGACATGAATATGACAAAAACTGGACTTTGACTTTTTTTACCAGTGGCACTAAAAACGCGCATTGCGCCATATGCGCGTTTGGACAGTATGGCGGGTTTTCTCAGATCCGGTCACATATATGCGCGTTTCCAATTCCTCCTCCCTCTCTATTATCTATGATAGGACACTACATACAAAAGAACAGCGTTTTCTATTTAGTAAGCGCCACTTAAAGAAATTTAGCGCTGTATTTGGCGCTATAAATAGAGCACAACAATCTTCGTTAACCTCCAAGAGGCGCTTAAATTAGGGTAGCGCTATAATTCGAACATTTACGGTAGTCCAAAAATCAGGGATATCAATCGGCGTGTTAACAATTTATATTAGCAGCCATTCCTTGAATTTGAATGTTATTTGAGCTTTATCGAATAGCCAAAAAACGTACGATCGCTAAATAGGCTAACGACCCCCCCCCCCCCCAAAAAAGGGCTCCCATTGAGTGACTGACCTTACCTTTCCATGGTACAACCATAATTCGATGATAGATGGATATAAAAGCATAAGAAGCCTGCGCAGTTTGGTAGAGGTTGTGATTATTCATCGACGATCCCTGCAGAACAGCGCATGCGCTGTAGACTGAAGATACTTAGCCCAACAATCAGTGAATATCAATCAGCAAGTTTAATGACTATATTAGCTGAGGTGCAACGGGCTATGGCCATCCCTAATTTTTAAATGTTTTTTTAGCTTCATTGATTAGCCAAAACGTTACGATAGCTAAAAAGGCTAAAGAACCACCAACCAAAAGAGGGCTTGTATTGAGCGACTGACCTAACCGTTCTAAGATACAATCATAATTCCCGAAGATAGATCGCCAAAGAGAGCGAAAATGGATATAAGAGCCGAAGGCGCATACGCAGTTCAGTATAGGGTGTCAATGGTTAGTTGTCCATCGACGATCCATACAGAACAGCTCATGCGCTGTAGACTGAATGTATTTAGCCCAAAGATCAGGGAAATCAATCAGAGTGTTAGCTGACTATATTACCATAGGTGCAACGGGCCATTGCCTAGATTTTGAATGTTGTTTGAGCTTTATCGAATAGCCAAAACGAAACCATCGCTGATATTTCAGAATTGGCTGTCAATGGTTAGTTGTCCATCGACGATCCCTACAGAACAGCTGCATGCGCTGTTGACTGAAGACATTTACCCCAAATATCAGGTAAATCAATCAGCGAGTTAACTGACGTTGTATCATGGAAGCCATACAGATCAAAGGCGCCGACAGTTGAACATACGCTGAAGAATCCCGGATTTCCGGTGGTGTGTCGATAAACCACCGGAATCGTAGCTTGAAACAGCTTGCGCTAGGCAGAGAAGACCCACAAAAAGCTACTTCCAGTGACAGATAGGCTATGAACAGCTAGTACTAACGATAGGTTGGCTGTAAACTGCTCGCGATTGTGACTCACGAGGCTTGAATAGATCACGCTAACGCCGTGTCGAGTCGATCGACTCGCCATACAACGTAGAAAGCGTGCCAATTCTTTACTTTTGACCTATCAGCGGTGTCTTGGATAGTTTTCTCCATGATACAACAGTCGTTACGCGCGCGTACAGGAAGTCCATATGTTTGGTCAAAATTTATTTACAACGTGAAAGTGCATTACGTCACTCTTGTCTTTGCTCATTAAAAGTGCACTTTTGTGACCCCGACTTTCGCGGATGATATCCCGGGAACTGTAGCAGCTACGGCCCCCAAACAAAAACTAATCGAAAGAGGAGCTTCCCCTTGTGCCATCGACCTCTTGACCTAGCGAGTTGGTGAAAGAACGAAGGCGTCAGCTCCGTTTTTGTTGCTGCATTCTTTTGTTATTCGACGAAAATGGTGTTGCAAGGTGCTACCGAACAGCATACCTGACCAATATTTTTCGTCCAAAACACCTAGAATACTTAGTTAAGAGGTAAAACTAGTGTTCTAGGTGGGTACAAATCATTTTCCTCTGCCTTGTGTGGGGTATAGGAGTGTGTGAATAATTGCTATATTATCTATGCACTGTAAGAGCGTGGGGGCGAATTGGTACGTCAAACAAGATAGACTAACCATAAATATCAAAGCTATGAACATAAACTCTTAATAAAAGGAGTACCAGGGCTTAAAGGTACATGTACAGTTATGTTGTAAGCTTGTACCATGTGTTGTACTGGCCATCCCATGTTTTCTGATATAATGCTGCATGTATTTACCTATATGGTTCAGCTGCTTGTTTGCTTACATGATCTGAGTTTCTTTGGCTTGTGATGTGGCCATAAAACTACCCCAGGCCTTCAAGTTCATCACTGCTACCATTGCTATTGTTTAAGAAACTGTCTCTTGTGGTCCGAAGACACAAGTTCTGTTTAAGGCAGCTGGTGACATTCTCGTGTACATTGTCATAGATGTTGGATTGGACATTTGGGTGGCGTATGAACACTATAATATTGCAGACAGAGATGGCACTGATGAATATGCCAGCTACTACTTATACTCTACCCTATTCTTCATCATTGTCCCACAGATGTATACCTCTCCTACTGTGCCTGGATTCGCTATAGATACTATTTTGCATGTTCTCTTTACCTATCTTTATACAGATGGACAACAGAGTCATGGTACTGTAGTGTGAGGAAGATAGTTGACTCAACAACCACAGACTTGGCTAGCTAACATGTAAAGGTACTGTGTGCACTAGGCAGTTTAGTAGCATGCTTTATTTAGCAACTTCTGGAGCACTGTACATGTGTGATAGAGTAGATACAGCCAGGCAAAGTATTGCTGATGGTTGGGTTTCTTTAAAGTGGGGGGGGGGGGGGTGAGTCTATTATTATAGAATACCTGTATCATCATTTGCCGTAGTTATTGCTTGGAAGTCTCAGCTCTGTATCAGCTTAGTTGTAATTGTTGTTAGCTAAACTGAATAACATGATGTTGTTCTGTGTGCCAGTAGAACATACTGTATACTTCAACACTGATAGCTTTCTGGATTTAATTTTTTGGAGGGAGCGTTTATGTCACTTTACATTACATTAAATTGACCATGTGATTTTGCATTCAGTGAATACATCCATGGAGTGTTTTTTTTTTTTTATGTTTTTTTTTTTTATAAAAGTTTCTGCATTGCAGGGGTTACATGACTTAGCTAAAAGCTAATGCAAGCATGCAACCAAAGAGAAAATTAATTAACTGAGACAAGGAATTAATGAGTTAATGTTTTAGTGCTGTCTTGAAAGAGGTGATGGAGGGAGCGGAAGCAGTGTCAGAAGGAAGTGAGTTCCATGCAACAATAGTGCTTGGAAAGAACGAATACAGATATTGAGATGAGTGTGCTTGTAGAGGAACTATTGCTTTGGAATGAACTGAGCGACTTGAGTATGTTAGTTGTCTGGTTTGTGTTGGAGCATTGGGAAAGAAAGTTACATTGATGACTATCTTGTATAGGTGACAAAGCTTAGTATCATGCCTTCTAGCTTGCAAGGATAGGAGATTAGATTGTTTCAATAAATCATTAAAACTGGAATTCCAAGACTTTAGGCAGACTTTAAGGGCAAATTTTTGCACGTCTTCAATAAGATCTATGTCTTTCTTTAAGAAGGGATCCCAAGCAGCTGAAGCATATTCAAGGTGGGGCCTGATGAAGGAGACATAATTTAAGTAAAGTATTAGGTGAAGAGTACTTATAGAATCGTCTGTAGAGCAGGCCAATGAGTCTCCTAGTCTTGCTGCATATGTTGGCAATATGTATCGACCACATGAGATCAGAGTGTTGGCTTATTTCCTCTCTCTTAGACTAATACTCTGTTTTTCTATTTTATTAGATGTGTGTACTCCTTAAAGAGTGCAGTTGGAGCAGTCTTTATGAAGAAATACCAGAAGGCTTGTCAAGTCTGTCACAGATCCCTGATTCCATAGCTATGGTTGACTGCTAAAGCATGAATAATAATGATTTTGTGTTATTATGCACCTTTGTAATGTTGGGAAAACGATTCTGTAAACATGCTATAGTAGCAAGATCAAGAATGGGCGTTGTAGCTTGGCTTTTACGCTATTGCATGTACACAATAGGAGCATGCGGGCGGCTAAAATTTATCCAACTTTGAGCGACCATAACATGAAAACGACAATTGCAAAATACTCCTGAGGCGGTTTTCACATAGATCGATCATATAACTAGTAATAACATGAATCTGAGTCCAAAATAATGGTCAGGTACGCTGTTCGGTAGCGAAACTTGGTGGTCATCTAGGAGTACTGGAATAAGTTGGTCCAACGAAGCGGGCTCTAACTCAGCTTTGGCGGCACCTATGAAGTTGAAACAAGCTGCAACGATTATCTTTTGCACAGAGCTATAATATAAACTTTGTTCTGAGTTTACAGCATGTTCAGGTCCCGATATATAACTTGAGAAAAAAACCATAATTTTTTTTGGTTTCTGGCTGCCATCCCGCCTGGTCAACCACAAACTTCCCGTCTGCAAATAAATCTGCCTGCGCGCGTATCGACTGACAAGTCGTTAGACCTTGCCTATTAGGGCTTTCATCCGAAATACACTTTATAATATTTGAATAAACCATCGGGCTTATTCAAATAATACCTCGTGTATTTGGGATAAAGCCCTAGTAGGCACGGTCTAACTATAACATATTAGCAGAGGTGCAACGGGCTATAGTCATTCCATAGATTTTGAATGTTGTTTGAGTTTCATCGAATGGCCAAAACGTTACGATCGCTAAATAGGCTAACGAACCACCGTCCCCCGAAGAAAGGGCTCAAATTGAGTGACTGACCTTGTATCTCCAAGATACAACCATAATTCTCGATGATAGATCGCCCGAGCGAGCTATAATGGATAATATAAGAGCCAAAGGAGCACACGCAGTTCGATAGGTTGTCAATGGTTAGTTGTCCATCGACGATCCCTACAGAGGAGCGCATGCGCTGTAGACTGAAGATACTTAGCCCAAATATCAGGGAAATCAATCAGCGAATTAGCTTACGATATTAGCAGTGGTGTAACGGGCTTTGGCCATTCTCTAGATTATGCATGTTGTTTGAGCTTCATCGAATAGCCGAAACGTTACGAACGCTAAATAGACAAACGAACCACCCTCCCCCTCCCACAAAAGGGCTTACAATGAGCGACTGACCTTACCTCTCCAAGATACAACCATAATTTCTCGATGATAGATCGCCAAAGCGAGCGAAAATGGATATAAGAGCCACCATGGACGGATCAACGCATGCGCTGTAGACTGAAGATACTTAATTCAAAGATCAGGGAAATCAATCAGCCAGTTAGCTGGCTATGTTAGAGGAGGTGCAACGGGATACGGCCACTCCCTAGATTTTGAATGTTGTTTGAGCTTCATCGAATAGCCATAACGTTAGATCACTAAATAGAGCTAACAAACTAACCTTCCCTCCCAAAAAGGGCTTACATTGAGCGACTGGCCTTACCTCTCCAAGATACAAACATAATTCTATATGATTGATCGCCAAAGCGAGCGAACATGGATATGAGAACCAAAAGCGCTCACGCATTTCGCTATAGGTCGTCTATGGTTACTTGTCCATCGACGATACCTACAGAACAGCGCATGCGCTGTAGACTGAAGATATAG
>OZ219994.1:0-97045 GCA_964291365.2 Stappiaceae bacterium | reverse complement strand
ACCCTAGCTTTCTTTCTCTTACTCTATCTCATATCTCACTTCCCCCCTCTCTCTATGCAAAGGTTTCATTTATTATGGCATCACGTTTCATTTTCCAGGAATCCCTTTCCATCACTGCAGCAGTTTCAGACGTAGACGAGGCAGCCCCCACACTTGTGATTAAAGAAAGCTTTGAAGGTCAAGTAAAGGAAGTGTTTTGGGTTTCTGAAAAGGAGGTACTATGTAAAATACCACGACAGAAATCTCCATTGTATTTGTTAGCTGGTTTTTCTGTCTTTAACATGAAGTATCCCAAAGGTTTGGTGTCCTTGTATACTTTTTTAGAGATTTTTCTTTTGAATAAATGGCCCACCAAGGTCCCCTCCATAGTTTCATCTGTGTTATCATGCCTAAACACTGCTAACTGAACACTGATCAACTATTGATCAAGTAGCTATATAATATTCACAGACTTTTATTTCTTGTAATCATCACACAACCACCATTGCGCGCACACTACAACTGTACTTTTTTATTTATGTATGCTTCCTACATGCATTGCTGACATTGTAATAATCACACAAACAAAATGTTTTGTCCACAAAAGAGATGTGTTGTTTCCACGCAAGCTAGTGTATAATTGAACCACAGACATTTTTGTGTGAAATTCACACGTCATTTTTTACAGTGCCATGGTGATAGTATTCTTGTACGAAGTAATACTTTCTTGTTTGTAAACATCTCATTCTTAATTTCAGTACTGTGAGCCTTGAATGTAATTCTTAATTAAGGAAAGTTTTGCTATGTTCAAGAATGTTCAAAAGCAATGAGTAACTACTAATTATAAAAATTAGCTTGCTACTCACAAGCAGTACCTTCTTAAATCAAAGCTATGTATACATATTATTATAATAATTGATTCTTAAGTCAAGGAGAGGTAGTCATACTTGCTTTTTTTGTTACTCTTCAGGTTCACTGTTGTCATCATCAGTAGCACCCCTGGTCTCATCATTATTTGGTTCCTTGCCTTCTTCTACAATGGGATTGATGACTCGCATAAAATTGGTGAAGACTGTCAGATTTTTTTCAAAAGGAGCATTTCCCATTCGTTGAGCTAGAAATGTCATAACAGCCCCCACATTCTTTGGAAATTCCAATTAGTAAGCATAGTAATACAGCTAAAATGCTGTAACAAAGACAAGGTTAACAATATGATGAAGTATATAGTGTACATCTGAGAGGTACAAAATATTATTCTAGCTACAATCACAAATTTCAGAACTTTCTTTGAATTCTCTGTTCAGGAGCCAGATGTTGCCAGTCTTGACTTCACAAGGACGGATACGTCTCCATTTCTGTGCATTCAGGGGACTGAAAATAACATCAGGCAAATGGTGATCATTGGTGAAAAGAAGGTACTCACCAACAACATGGCAGGAAGATCAATTGCTGAAGGTCTGCTGGTCCTGGTCTCTGGTGAAGACTGTCGTGGGATTTTTTTCAAAAGGAGCATTTCCCATTCGTTGAGCTAGAAATGTCATAACAGCCCCCACATTCTTTGGAAATTCCAATTGGTAAGCATAGTAAGTTGAGACCAGGACCAGCAGACCTACTGGCATTCACATCACTCTCGGGATTCATTTTCCTTCTCTTAACAGCACCAGTCGACACCCTGATTTGAAATCCATTGTTGTAAAACCACTTGTTGACTTGTGTTTTCATTCCATCATCCTGCATGAATGCAACCACCATTTATTACGTACTCCAGGCACTTGTACAGTTTAAACTTACAGCAGATTTTCCATCCAAGAGCTGTTGCTAGATGACTCCTAAGCTCTGTAGTGACCGGCATTTCATTTTCACGGCAGTAACCAGCAAAGGCCTCACATGATTTTCGAAGTAGCTTTGCACGCTTGTAGGGATTGTAAAAGCTATCGGACTTGATTGCTTGCTCTAGGTCTGGCTCATAGCTTGGCAGAGCAAAGCCGGGAGGCAGAGAAGAAAAGGATTTTTTTCGACCAACTGCTTTAACGTTATTGTTACCAGGGACATTGTTTGATTGCTCCGAATTTGAACTGGTTAAGGGATTAGAACCTTGGGATGCTTTTCTTGAGTTAATAGGGTCAGAAGCAGGTGTGGTTGTTTTAGAGCTGCCTTGTTTCGAGCTAGTTGAGTCAGAAGCCTGGGATATTTTTTTGAGCTAGTGGATTGCATGTTCACTTCTATATATTCATATAGATGCATCCCAAAGATGAATTGCTCGCTTTCGGGAAAGAGGATTGCAATATCCTACCTTGACAGCTGCAAGAAATGTCGTCCATCTATCTTGCGATCTGTGAAATTAAGAGTTGCATTGTGTGACCTTCAGTGAACATTCTATGGCAAAATGCTAGTGCTGCCCATGCAGTTTAGGTTAATGCTATATACAGTGCTACGTCCCCTCATCACCGAACGTAATTATTAGATGGCTTGCATGTGTATACTTAATTACGTGGTTGCTCTTTCGAGTCATTCAGGCTTACCCTCCAATGTTTCAATTTCTCTTGCAGGAAACTCCTTGTCTTCGATAAGATGTTCAGACAGCTCATCTACAATAAGTGCTTCAATGTCTTCCTTTGATACTGTATACATGTACGAGTGTGCACCACATGTACTAGTTTAATTACTAGAAAAAAGAATTATCATTTTTTTGTATTATCAGCGTTGCATGCATCGTAATCGATAACAGCTGCTGATTATATTTGAAAGTCACTTTATATTTGACAGTAAGATTGTCACCGAGAGGGGCACAAAAAGAAACCTGGTGAGATCGCTAAATGCTAACTCGGCATCAGGAGAGCCATAATTTGCTTCAATTTACATAGCTACAAGGTATTACAGCAACCGCACTCATCCGTGTAAGTGTTTGCATACTGCAATACTATACAAGCATTACCATTAATTTTAAATCAGCATGGCAAACCATAGATGGGTTAACTTACATTGTTTTTGTTCCATTTCAGCTGCTGTGGTACAAAGAACAAGGCTAAAACCAACTTCAAAGTTACGCTGTCTGCGTCTACCCCTCGTGCTCGAATTGAGAAGCAGCTGCCTTCAGCAAATACGTCACTGGGCATGTGCAAACATCAACTCCTCCACTTCTTAGTTTAAGTATGTGAATACTGTCACTATGGCTTGTCTTCAGCTTCGGAATTCTTGGAAGTGCACATTAGGTAAAGCTATGTATTGCAATCTACGTTGGTCAGCCATATTAGAGCATCTCATTCACATGTAGCTGGTCTATCATTCCAGTGTGGTATCAACAAATGTGAACAAATATTTCACAACATGACAACATTTTATAAACATGTGCGAAAAGTTCATGCAAATGAATATTCAGCCTTACATAAAGATGAAAGTACACCTTTTACACCTGAACCTAGCTCCAATACTATGGATGGAGAAGAGCCTATGGAATTTACTATCACTAGCACTGAACCAATTACAGTGAATACTGCTGCTCATGTACCATACCATGATAGAGAGGAATTTACCCCAGTAGCCACAAATAAAGTAGATATTGAAGATGTGGCATGTGGTTGCTTATTAAAACTAAGATGTAAGCCTGGTGTTACGGAATCACTTCTCAATGAGGTCACAGAATCAATTGAAACTGTAGTTAATGGAGTGCTCTTGAATCTGAAAACAGACGTAACTGAACTCTTAAAAAATAGTGAAACGAAGTACAATACTGCCGATACTGCAGCTGTGATATCACTTATTGATGATGCATCTGATCCATTGGCTTCCCTCAGCACTACTTATCATCTGAAATCCATCACTCAAACGAAGTATCCAGCTATAGTAAGTAACCACTTAGCTAGCTACTTTAGTGGCTTTTCTGGTGCACATATATAAATGTATATTCCATGCATACAAGAGCAATGCTACATTACTTGAGTTAGCCATGTAAAGAAAATTAGCACAGTGCATTGGAGTGGCTAACCATATCATACACATGTGCACAGGAGCCTGTTCGGCTTGAGGTTGGATCACATATCACTATAAAGGATGGGTTTAGTGCTGATGCTCCTGATAAGATAATCTATGTGCCATTTCTGAAGAATTTGGAAAGTATATTGCAAAATGATGACATTCAAGCACAGGTAGCTATGCATCATAATTTGATTCTTTTCCATTATAATGATGACAGTTGGTGAGCATCTATAATCATAGTAACATATATACTTTAGGCTTTAGACTAAAACTATGGCCTTATTAATTGGTAACGTTGTGTTCGCTCGTGCTTTATTGTCCTAGAAATTCAGATTAAAGAAACACAATAGTATTATTTATTTAATAGGTACTATCTGGCCCATATAAACTTCTTCATCCTCATATTGGTGATGTATGCGATGGGAAATTATTTGAAGAACATCCTATCTTTGGAGAATATCCACAGGCATTACAAATCATAGCTTATTTAGACGAAGTGGAGTTGTCGAATCCTCTTGGAAGTAAAGCTAAGCACAATAAAATTGGTAATCTAGGACACATACTAATAATACAATCAGTTACAATTTTTTTAAAACATACAGGTGCTGTCTATTTCACACTAGCTTACTCAAAGGTCAACACTGGATGCTATTAATTTGGTTGCACTATTTCCTTGCTCACTATTAAGCACCTACTCAATTGATGTAATCTTAGAACCATTTCTTGATGATGTAGCTAAATTATTGGAGGTAGGCACTTTATTGTAGCTGCATGTGCTTATAGTAGTATTGATGTTTCTTGTACTATAAATAGCCAGATGGATGTACACTGTAAAAATTGGTGCGTGGTTTCACACAAAATTTTGCGTGTTTCATTTGCAACTATAGTCACACATTTTTGTGCGTTATTTTCATGCATTATCAGATTTCACGCACATCATGTGTAGATATCGCATTACTAAAGAATGTAAAATTCACAATATCATAATAAATTTGTACAATAATACCATGATACTAAGACAATACAACCTGATATTAAGCTATAACCTAAGCACTAAGCAACAACTAACAATATTATTAGTAGACTAGCTGTAGGCTTAGGAACAGTCTATGTCACTGTAGCCCAATAAGTGCATTTGATACAGCATTTGGCACTTTACGTGGCTTTATTCCACAAAGCTTCACCTCCAACAGGGTAAACGAGCTCAAACCTTTGGGATATTGCATATTGTAGGAATAATATGCTGCAAGAAGTACAAGTGGAGCCTCCATTCCTGCAATCTCTGAGATAATGACTTGCTCGCACACAAGGAACACTTGGACCTTTTCTCCAGGTATCTCTTTAACAATAAGAGACGGATGACTTAGAGAAGAGCCACTCACAGCTGCTGTCAAGCTCAGAGAAGCCTGCATACAGAACAAACTAAAATAAAGGATGTGTCTAGGGTTTATAATATTATTTTGGATAGTCGGAGAGGGAAAAGAGGGACAGAGAAAGAGAGAGAGGGAGGGAGGGAGAGAAAGAGAATGGTGGATAGAACTGGCTGCTAAAGTTGAACAACTGTGTTCCACTTGTAATCATAAACTCATCCAATAAATTATTAGTATAATTTAATCACACACTTCTGAGTACAATTAGGGCAGTAATCAGTCTTACTTGTACGAGTATGGCCAGTAATAGCACGAGCAATAGCGAGTGTTATTGGGCCATACGAGTACAAGTAAGAGTACTTACAGGAGTGAAGGTGAGAAGCAAGTCAGTAGAAGCTTTTGTCTTATGATCTGGCACAAGTAGTAGCAATAAACACATCATTTTGATACTGAGAACATCATCTGTGCAAGAAAGAGAGCAATAAATTTGTTTATGAGAGGGGTAATTAAATCCTAACCTGGCCACTCGTCCAATGGCCGTTGTGACACTGTTGAGCACAGAGACTTTATTTCCGTCTTAGAAGACTGTTTTCCATAATCCAGAATCTTTGGGAAGAGATTTTTCCACACAGCTGCTATGTCAGGGGCACGTTCTTTTCGCAAATGGTGCCAGGGCTCAGCAATTAGCTAATATTACGATTAAATCAGTGTGTGACCAACAGTATACATGGTGACAATAAAATTCTTACTATGTCCTTATTCTTCAAGAATGGATACTTCTCTAAAAGCCATGAAACATGGAGTGGATTCTCTTTGATGTCATTTTGACGTTGTGCAAAGGTGACAGACATCAACTCGTTCACAGCTTGCATGTTGATGTTCGATTCTCTCTTTCTGCTCTCATCGCAAAGAAATCTGTATGATATGAAAATCTATTGACTGTTGTCCGTCAGCTTATTTGACCTTGAAGCATGTGATACTGTCATTGTAAGCTACTGTAAACTGGTTATTACATGCACCCTGCTATTTTGTGAATATCATGACATGCATGCTTTCTTCCAACCATTGATTTTTTCTGAATAGGTGTGACCTCAGTTCATGAACCTTGACTTACTACCAGTGCTGGGAACGGCTTTCTGTGTGGGCCCCAGGGAGGGGGGATGGGAGATAAGCAATTAATAGAGTAACAGGTACAGTGTTGCTACCTGCTAATAGCTATCTATATACGCTATCAATATTATTAGTGCAATAGTTAAAGTATGGGGCTATGTCCTTACTTGTTGTGAGGACTGAAAGAGACTTCATCCTCCCCATCTGGAACTTGAAAATCACACTTATCCTTTTGCTTGCGACTTGGAGTAGCTCCTTTGAATGCAAATTTAACCTTCACATCACCATTGTCAGTGCCTGGGTGGTCTCTCCTAAACTCTCTGAACCTTCTCTGCAGTGTGTTGACTATATGTGACCGGATTTGAGAAAACCCTCCTTGTGGGATTTTTTGTGAAAATTGAGTTTGATGCGTCTTTGATAAGCTCTACCATAGAGCTAACCCACCTGCAAGTTTTAGACTGATCGCGCGCTCCGCTTTGGAGATAGCCCGCTTTGTTTGCGATCGCGCTACAACCATAGAAAACGAGAAATTACGGTCTAAAGGCGTTGCTATGTACGCGTGTAGCGTTTCCGTATACTACGCGTCAACCGGAAATCAATTGATTCAACTTGGGCGGGACCGTCCGAAAAGAGCGCAAAGGTCGAGCTAGTCTCGAACTTCGTCGTCGATAACGATGGCCGCTTCTTCTTCGATGCCTAAGAAGCTTAAAAGGTGAGTCAACGTTCAGTAGTTCGATGAATCTAGCTGTATCTAGATAATTATCGCCCTTAGCAACGGACTCCGTAAACGGCAGCTGCATAGACTAGGTAGATCGAGGAGCCTGTGAATAAAGGCTTATTTCGCCTTGGTAACTTACGACTAGGCTCCGTAGGCGACGGTAACAGTTACAAGAAAGGTTCTTTGACATGGATGTGGCAAAATCTGAACTTCGACAGTTTTTGACCAGAGCTACTAAAAACGCGCAATGCGCGAATAGTGCGCGGATCCCATACGGAGGTTTTTCTCAAATCCGGTCACATATGTCCCTGACATGAAGAAGTGGATAATATTATACTAAATTATAGACATTTACTATACTTACAGTACGTTCCAGGGGTGATATCATGAAAGTATAGCGAGTTACGATTTGCTCAGCAACACTGTCATAATCTGCTTTCTTAGGATATCTCTTGTACAGGAACATCACATTTGCTATTCTGGTAAGAAACTTTGTGAAAGTCAAAGGTGACATAACTTTTACTTTAAGGCCCATTTCTATATCTGATCGATAATGAGAAGGAAATGGAAATGGATAAGGGATATCCATATCTTCCTGGCCTTCAGCTGTAATAACAGGAGATGCCTGACTCCCTCCAGAATTTGTTGCATCTCCCAAAGGGAGAGAAGCACTCTAAATAAATGGAAAGAATGGTCATGGCACTATGCATGTAGATAGCTACAAATTCTTCTTGACTCTATTTGTGCATTACTCTTATAGTAGTTACCTTGTCTGCTGTTGACTTCTTGCTAGGAGTAACCTGGTCCTTATTAGCAGTAACATCAGCTGCACTACTGCTATCTCCATCATCACTTGAATCTTGACTGCAAAAGTACACGAACACTATAAAAGCAATTACTTTAGAGAGAGAGAGTTTTAATACTTGTAAGGAGAGATTATCTTGTGTCTCTTTAGGGTCTGGAGGTGTCAAATCTAGGGGCAGTTTTTGAGGCTGCAAAAAATGGAATAATGCGGCTTTACACAATCATAGGCCTGGCTACAACTACAACGTTACTTTTTCGTGGGTACAAAGTCATCAGGAATAAGTACCCATTCTTCAAAGTCCTTGTCATAGCATTTCACACCAGTGGCCCCGGGTTTCATACCAAAAGAAGTGGCTACTAGCTCTTTTAGGCGTTTTGCGTCGATATTATTGGGAACACTGACAACCTTTTTCAAATTTTCGTCAACAGTAAGTAGCAAACGAAAAGTCGACATGTTGACAGCTGTCTTTCCTCACCTAGTTGGACAACTGCGCTGGAGCGCGCGCATTTCAATCATTTGCGCATGCGCATGTATATGTCAGCACGTTTTTTTGGCGTGGTCTAATCGCAAGCCACACCCCTCCCGAATTTACTAGCTACGCTGCCGACTGATATGATCAAGACATGTCTAAGTTTATCTGTTCGATTTGTCATATATGTGACCCTCCACGAGAAAACCAAGCATAATGCGCTGGACATCAATCTGAGATACAGGCCATAATAATCGCCTGGGCTGATAATTATCGAATTTCACTTTTTGGCATGGATCGATGGAGGAATCATTCCTCTACACGAAAATCTGCTTCGTAGCTTCTAGAACGCTATACTTACCGAGTTATGGCTCGAAGAAGTCAGCGTGTAGCTACATAGAGCGTTCATGGTACGGACCTGTTGCTGTAGGCAACCGTGGCAGCTGCGAATAAAAAAGTCGCCAGCCACTTTTCTTCTTCGATTTTGTGTACAAACGAGCCTTAGAAACGGTTGCCTTCTCGTTCTTTTCCATCGAAACGGCGAGTGCTCCTCTCGTTCGAGCGTTTTGGAGCCATCTAGCTCGTTGACTTTGTGGGCGGGGCCACGGATTTTTAATAAACGGCGAGTATACGGACTTCCGCGTGCAATGTACGTAGCAATGTTTCATTGCACTTTCTGCAAAACTTTAGTACGGGCGATCCGGGTACATTTTGGCTCATATCTCCATGACTATACGGGCTAGAGACTTCAAATCTGCAGGAGCAGCAGTTCAAAGGTTGTAGTTGGTAATGATGGCCTTAACTCAAAATCGGTTGTCAGCGCATTATGCTTGGTTTTGTCATGGAAGGTCACATATTTGCCTCACCATCGTTTGGTGGGGTGTTTCGACATATCAGCTCTGAGCACGCATTCGAGGCTAATTTCAGAGTCACGTGTGGTATAGAAGGCTGCCAAGCAACTTATAAGAAGTTATCTTCATGGAGGTCTCACCTGTATCGCAATCATAAAGGTAGGTGCATGCTGACATACTAGACTTAAAGGTAAAGGTTTAACTATTGAATATCTTGTACAGGTGTAGCAGTGGAACCACTGTGCCCGCGGAGCAAACTACTGCTGAGTCCAGCGGCTCCAATTGGTGGGATAATTGGGATGAAGTAAGCAATCAAACATCTAGGAACTATATCAGGTTGACATACTAGACTTAAAGGTTTAACTATTGAATATCTTGTACAGGTGTAGCAGTGGAACCACTGTGCCCGCGGAGCAAACTACTGCTGAGTCCAGCGGCTCCAATTGGTGGGATAATTGGGATGAAGTAAGCAATCAAACATCTAGGATAAAAAAGAATTTGCTGGGCTACTTATTACGGGAATATGTAGAGTTGTTCTAACCCTCTCCCCCAACATCTAAACAGCTATTAGATGTAGCTACTCAGGGGCGGATGCAGGGCTATTAAGGGGGGAGGGAATTCTACAAGATTTTGCACAATGCGCATGCACAACCTATTGACCACGCCCACTTTCGGCATTTCACGCTGGCTAACAACGATACCAAGGCAAAAAATCATGGTTATTTCATCAGAAATCATTGAAAGAGTTGCTAGATCATCTAATGTTTTATGCATTTATTGCATTTTCAGAACAAAAGGTAGGTAACTAGTGCAGAAGGTAACTGCTGGGCTTGGGGGGGGGGGGATGTGCCCTGGCTACTGATTCTATTTAAAGATCATCTACATGTATACTTGTATCTTAATTTTGTCATCAGTGTAAGTAGGTGTATAAATGTCATGGTAATTGTAGGTCATGGGTGATGAATAAGAGCCTGCCAATTGTACTTCTTCAGTGGATCTTACTAAGCAGTCGGCAATGTCCATTCTCAAGACTCGTGATGGACAAAGACTGACACAAGCTGCTACAGGCAATATCATGAGGGACGTAACTGAACTTTTCCCAACTAGACTTGAAGCAGTTTCACCGTAAAAACGTGAAGATATAAGCTAGAATAAGTGTGGCAGTATATCTTTGTTGTTCTACTGTTATAAGCTAACTTATATGTGATAGTGCTATAAGCTTGTTTTAAACTGCCTTATATTATTAGTTGTATAAGCTGGAGCCTATACCACTCTTATAACAGCCTCATGTGCTATATGCTTGTTATAAACATACAAGTATATCACAACCCTGGTGTTAGCACCAGCCCCTCCCCCTCTGTTCTGTGTTGGGGAGGGGCTATCCGCTCAGTAGTATAATTATGAGTGATACTATATATTTTAGTAATTTAACGTTAGAGCATAGGAGCTAGAGCGCTTTGTTTGCGATCGCGCCACACCTACAAGAAACGAGAAATTACGGCACATGATAGTTATTATAGCTAGTCA
This sequence comes from Stappiaceae bacterium, assembly GCA_964291365.2. Taxonomy (GTDB): domain Bacteria; phylum Pseudomonadota; class Alphaproteobacteria; order Rhizobiales; family Stappiaceae; genus JBDWFY01. The sequence continues at coordinate 86,241 of OZ219994.1, read as the reverse complement.
TATGTACGGTCAAGCTAGTCTAACTTTGTCGTCATATCACAACCCTGGTGTTAGCACCAGCCTAGGATAGCCTCCCCCTCTGTTCTGTGTTGGGGAGGGGCTATCCGCTCAGTAGTATAATTATGAGTGATACTATATATTTTAGTAATTTAACGTTCATACACATGATAGTTATTATAGCTAGTCATATGTACGGGCTAGTTCTAGTGAATGAGTTAACTTCAGGTCTAATCATCATGGTTCAGATTTAGCTCTCTCGTTCAAGTTTAGCTAACGATGATAGCTTCATATCCAGGCTAAGCCTACTGAGCCGCATGGGCGTGCGGCTTTGCCTGTGATTTGATGTCAGGAAAAGTATTAGTCCCGGCCTGTTAGCTAGTGCTAGGTTTAATCAACTCCAGTCTGGCAAGTTGGCTCAACCATATAATTATATTAATATAGGGGGCTGGGTCACGAACAAGCATCCCACATGTACATCACATCCGTGCAGCCGCGCACGCGGCCGCCCGGCCGGCCGGTTAATAATTAACGATGATATTACGTCAAAAAGTGAGAAATTATTAAGCATGAGTACTAAGTACTCGCGCGAGCTCGAGGTCGAGTGAGAAGCATGATAAACCGTCGTATGTAAGTACCTACTGTGATGATCTGAAGTTACCAGTGCAGAGAGGATATTATATGAATATCGTTAGTAGATTCGTATCTGGACCTTAACTTAAGATCATCTGAGATTGGACTTCTTTAATACGGTAGGCTTATGTGATATTTGTCGGAATCTGTAGCCAGCCCCCTCTTCGATTCCTCCCCTCCCTCTTTCTCTTTATCCATCCTGTCTCTCTACATCTCTATCTCTCACATCTTTTGTCTCCCTCTCTCTCTTTACTCAAGTTGTTTCTCTTCATCCCTTATCCTCTTGATTCCTCTCCTCTATGTTCCTCCCTCATTTGTTTCTCTCTTTCAACTGTACTCTCCCTATCTCTATCCTACTCTGCTGACAACTAGCTATGAATTCATCCTTGGTTTTATTTATGCAGATCAGCCGACAAGATCTCAGAAGATTTTTTGAGAACAATACTGGTGAAGTATTAGACAATGCCATAATTTTTTTTGGCTCAATTCGAATTCTATATACCTAGCATTCAATTACTTATTATTATGTATTATGTGTGTATAATTCATTATTTCATACCAGGTCCCATGTATTATGAAAGAATGGTTTATCTCATAATCCTACTGAAATTATTACAAAGTACAGAACTATTCCAAATGATACACACTAGTGCTACATAAGTTCATGAATACATATCAGGGTACATCAGTGCAGCTTTTAACAACTCACCTCCTCGACTATTGGCTTCAAAAATTTTGTTGCGCCAAAAGTACCGCACTTTTTCGATCTTTCTTTGGCTCTCTCGATGCATCTCCATCATTCTAACTTTGGAATCCTTTAGAGCGCCCTCCAGTGTTTCGATACGATCCCTCATGATTCGGCATAGTTCTGTTGCCTTTACTTCTTTCTTCATTATTCGACTAAAATAGTCCTTAATTTCCACACATTTAAGAGCTGACGTCCCTTTGAACAGTATCCATTTAAGATCCAGAATATTAATTTTCCGGATTCTGTAAAAATTGTTGCTACAATGGTGGGCATTTTTAATGATAAGTTATCTTAGCCCCTAAGCCATATGGCTTAGATCCTAAGCACACTGACAGGCTCCTACGCCGTGTAGCTTAGAGCCTAATCTGTAGAAATGGCAAGTATTTGATCATGAGGACAAACCATCTCACTTAGGTACGATGAAAGACAAACTATAACTAGAATATTATCATCCTTCATCTCAATAAACATTGTCATAATAATAATTATCAATGATGTAATCATGGTGCCTCAAAATGTATCATAATAATATTATTCTGACATTATCTCTTGTTACAGTAACATAATACCTGCATTTGCTATTTATTTGCCTATTGGTCTATTTTACATGAGTTAGTATTGAATTTTAACACAGCATGTGACAGAGAAGTTAAGCATGTCACCAAATTCAAGGAGTGGTTCAAATTGATGTGCAATCAATTAACATTATGAAGAGAAATAATTAGTTCAATCGTTTTATCACAGCAGCAAAAAAGCAAAGCTTGAGATTCCCCATGTCAGAAAGAAGGGCTAATTCATTGCATATTCAGGTAATATATATATATCACCGGAGTAATTCTGATGGAATTGGATACATATAATTATAGAAGTTCCAAATTTGATCAGTACTTTTATCTTGAGGCTAATATAGTCATTTCATTAACAGGCGACATGGTTGAAGTGTGTTCTGTGCATGTGAGGAAGAGCATTTCACATAAACATACATTTAAGACAAATGGTACACATATCATAGCTTTTTGTCTCTCAATTCGACACACATCATCTCTGAAGTTCCAAATTTGATCAGCACCTCTAAATTGATGCTAATAGTCATATTTCTGAGCTTCATTGACTGACGATTTGGTTGAAGTGCGTTCTGAGATGAGCATTTCACATGTACATACTACATTTACTGCTAAGCGCACACATTTCATAGCTTTTTGGCTCTCAATTCTACACACATCATCTCTGAAGTTCCAAACTTGATTAGTACCTTTGTTTTGATGCTAATAGTCATAATCCTGAGTTTCATTAACTGGCGATGTGGTTGAAGTGTGTTCTGTGCATGTGAGGAAGAGCATTTCACATAAGCATACGTTTACGGCAAAACAGTACACATTTCATAGCTTTTTGGCTCTCAATTCTACACACATCATCTATGAAGTTCCAAATTTGATCAGCACCTTTAACTTGATGCTAATAGTCATAATCCTGAGTTTCATTAACTGGCGATATGGTTGAAGTGTGTTCTGTGCATGTGAGGAAGAGCATTTCACATATGCGTACGTTTACGGCAAACGGTACATGTTTCATAGCTTTTTGGCTCTCAATTCTACACACATCATCTATGAAGTTCCAAATTTGATCACCACCTTTAACTTGATGCTAATAGTCATAATCCTGAGTTTCATTAACTGGCGACTTGGTTGAAGTGTGTTCTGTGCATGTGAGGGAGAGCATTTCACATAAGCATACATTTACGGTAAACGATACACATTTCATAGCTTTTTGGCTCTCAATTCTACACACATCATCTATGAAGTTCCAAATTTGATCACCACCTTTAACCTGATGCTAATAGTCATAATCCTGAGTTTCATTAACTGGCGATGTGGTTGAAGTGTGTTCTGTGCATGTGAGGAAGAGCATTTCACATAAGCATACGTTTACGGCAAAACAGTACACATTTCATAGCTTTTTGGCTCTCAATTCTGCACACATCATCTATGAAGTTCCAAATTTGATCACCACCTTTAACTTGATGCTATATAGTCATAATCCTGAGTTTCATTAACTGGCGATGTGGTTGAAGTGTGTTCTGTGCATGTGAGGAAGAGCATTTCACATATGCGTACGTTTATGGCAAACGGTACATGTTTCATAGCTTTTTGGCTCTTAATTCTACACACATCATCTATGAAGTTCCAAACTTGATCACCACCTTTAACTTGATGCTAATAGTCATAATCCTGAGTTTCATTAACTGGCGATGTGGTTGAAGTGTGTTCTGTGCATGTGAGGAAGAGCATTTCACATAAGCATACGTTTACGGCAAAACAGTACACATTTCATAGCTTTTTGGCTCTCAATTCTACACACATCATCTATGAAGTTCCAAACTTGATCAGCACCTTTAACTTGATGCTAATAGTCATAATCCTGAGTTTCATTAACTGGCGACGTGGTTGAAGTGTGTTCTGTGCATGTGAGGAAGAGCATTTCACATAAGCATACATTTACGGCAAAAAAGTACACATTTCATAGCTTTTTGGCTCTCAATTCTACACACATCATCTATGAAGTTCCAAATTTGATCAGCACCTTTAACTTGATGCTAATAGTCATAATCCTGAGTTTCATTAACTGGCGATGTGGTTGAAGTGTGTTCTGTGCATGTGAGGAAGAGCATTTCACATAAGCATACGTTTACGGCAAAACAGTACACATTTCATAGCTTTTTGGCTCTCAATTCTACACACATCATCTATGAAGTTCCAAATTTGATCAGCACCTTTAACTTGATGCTAATAGTCATAATCCTGAGTTTCATTAACTGGCGACTTGGTTGAAGTGTGTTCTGTGCATGTGAAGGAGAGCATTTCACATATGCGTACGTTTATGGCAAACGGTACATGTTTCATAGCTTTTTGGCTCTCAATTCTACACACATCATCTCTGAAGTTCCAAATTTGATCAGCACCTTTAACTTGATGCTAATAGTCATAATCCTGAGTTTCATTAACTGGCGACGTGGTTGAAGTGTGTTCTGTGCATGTGAGGAAGAGCATTTCACATAAGCATACATTTACGGCAAAACAGTACACATTTCATAGCTTTTTGGCTCTCAATTCTACACACATCATCTATGAAGTTCCAAGTGGTTGAAGTGTGTTCTGTGCATGTGAGGAAGAGCATTTCACATAAGCATACATTTACGGCAAAACAGTACACATTTCATAGCTTTTTGGCTCTCAATTCTACACACATCATCTATGAAGTTCCAAATTTGATCAGCACCTTTAACTTGATGCTAATAGTCATAATCCTGAGTTTCATTAACTGGCGACTTGGTTGAAGTGTGTTCTGTGCATGTGAGGAAGAGCATTTCAACATAAGCATACATTTAAGGCAAACGGTACACATTTCGTAACTTTCACATTGGCTCTCAATTTTTGGCTAATTCTACACACATCATCTATTCCAAATTATGATCAGCACCTTTAACTTGATGCTAGTCATAATCCTCTAAACTCTTGATGTGTTCTTGTGAGCATCAAGTTAAAGGTGCTGATCAAATTTGGAACTTCATAACTTCATAGATGATGTGTGTAGAATTGAGAGCCAAAAAGCTATGAAATGTGTACTGTTTTGCCGTAAATGTATGCTTATGTGAAATGCTCTTCCTCACATGCACAGAACACACTTCAACCATATCGCCAGTTAATGAAACTCAGGATTATGACTATTAGCATCAAGTTAAAGGTACTGATCAAATTTGGAACTTCATAGATGATGTGTGTAGAATTGAGAGCCAAAAAGCTATGAAATGTGTATCGTTTTCCGTAAATGTATGCTTATGTGAAATGCTCTTCCTCACATGCACAGAACACACTTCAACCAAGTCGCCAGTTAATGAAACTCAGGATTATGACTATTAGCATCAAGTTAAAGGTGCTGATCAAATTTATAACTTCATAGATGATGTGTGTAGAATTGAGAGCCAAAAAGCTATGAAATGTGTACTGTTTTGCCGTAAATGTATGCTTATGTGAAATGCTCTTCCTCACATGCACAGAACACACTTCAACCACGTCGCCAGTTAATGAAACTCAGGATTATGACTATTAGCATCAAGTTAAAGGTGCTGATCAAATTTGGAACTTCAGAGATGATGTGTGTAGAATTGAGAGCCAAAAAGCTATGAAATGTGTACTGTTTTGCCGTAAATGTATGCTTATGTGAAATGCTCTTCCTCACATGCACAGAACACACTTCAACCATATCGCCAGTTAATGAAACTCAGGATTATGACTATTAGCATCAAGTTAGAGGTACTGATCAAATTTGGAACTTCATAGATGATGTGTGTAGAATTGAGAGCCAAAAAGCTATGAAATGTGTATCGTTTGCCGTAAATGTATGCTTATGTGAACCAAGTCGCCAGTTAATGAAACTCAGGATTATGACTATTAGCATCAAGTTAAAGGTGCTGATCAAATTTATAACTTCATAGATGATGTGTGTAGAATTGAGAGCCAAAAAGCTATGAAATGTGTACTGTTTTGCCGTAAATGTATGCTTATGTGAAATGCTCTTCCTCACATGCACAGAACACACTTCAACCACGTCGCCAGTTAATGAAACTCAGGATTATGACTATTAGCATCAAGTTAAAGGTGCTGATCAAATTTGGAACTTCATAGATGATGTGTGTAGAATTGAGAGCCAAAAAGCTATGAAATGTGTACTGTTTTGCCGTAAATGTATGCTTATGTGAAATGCTCTTCCTCACATGCACAGAACACACTTCAACCATATCGCCAGTTAATGAAACTCAGGATTATGACTATTAGCATCAAGTTAGAGGTACTGATCAAATTTGGAACTTCATAGATGATGTGTGTAGAATTGAGAGCCAAAAAGCTATGAAATGTGTATCGTTTGCCGTAAATGTATGCTTATGTGAAATGCTCTTCCTCACATGCACAGAACACACTTCAACCAAGTCGCCAGTTAATGAAACTCAGGATTATGACTATTAGCATCAAGTTAAAGGTGCTGATCAAATTTATAACTTCATAGATGATGTGTGTAGAATTGAGAGCCAAAAAGCTATGAAATGTGTATCGTTTGCCGTAAATGTATGCTTATGTGAAATGCTCTTCCTCACATGCACAGAACACACTTCAACCAAGTCGCCAGTTAATGAAACTCAGGATTATGACTATTAGCATCAAGTTAAAGGTGCTGATCAAATTTATAACTTCATAGATGATGTGTGTAGAATTGAGAGCCAAAAAGCTATGAAATGTGTACTGTTTTGCCGTAAATGTATGCTTATGTGAAATGCTCTTCCTCACATGCACAGAACACACTTCAACCACGTCGCCAGTTAATGAAACTCAGGATTATGACTATTAGCATCAAGTTAAAGGTGCTGATCAAATTTGGAACTTCAGAGATGATGTGTGTAGAATTGAGAGCCAAAAAGCTATGAAATGTGTACTGTTTTGCCGTAAATGTATGCTTATGTGAAATGCTCTTCCTCACATGCACAGAACACACTTCAACCATATCGCCAGTTAATGAAACTCAGGATTATGACTATTAGCATCAAGTTAGAGGTACTGATCAAATTTGGAACTTCATAGGTGATGTGTGTAGAATTGAGAGCCAAAAAGCTATGAAATGTGTATCGTTTGCCGTAAATGTATGCTTATGTGAAATGCTCTTCCTCACATGCACAGAACACACTTCAACCAAGTCGCCAGTTAATGAAACTCAGGATTATGACTATTAGCATCAAGTTAAAGGTGCTGATCAAATTTGGAACTTCATAGATGATGTGTGTAGAATTGAGAGCCAAAAAGCTATGAAACATGTACCGTTTGCCGTAAACGTACGCATATGTGAAATGCTCTTCCTCACATGCACAGAACACACTTCAACCACATCGCCAGTTAATGAAACTCAGGATTATGACTATTAGCATCAAGTTAGAGGTGGTGATCAAATTTGGAACTTCATAGATGATGTGTGTAGAATTGAGAGCCAAAAAGCTATGAAATGTGTATCGTTTGCCGTAAATGTATGCTTATGTGAAATGCTCTTCCTCACATGCACAGAACACACTTCAACCACATCGCCAGTTAATGAAACTAAGGATTATGACTATTAGCATCAAGTTAAAGGTGCTGATCAAATTTGGAACTTCATAGATGATGTGTGTAGAATTAAGAGCCAAAAAGCTATGAAACATGTACCGTTTGCCGTAAACGTACGCATATGTGACCGGATTTGAGAAAACCCTCCGTATGGGATCGGCGCACTATTCGCGCATTGCGCGTTTTTAGTAGCTCTGGTCAAAAACTGTCAAAGTTCAGATTTTGCCACATCCATGTCAAAGAACCTTTCTTGTAACTGTTACCGTCGCCTACGGAGCCTAGTCGTAAGTTACCAAGGCGAAATAAGCCTTTATTCACAGGCTCCTCGATCTACCTAGTCTATGCAGCTGCCGTTTACGGAGTCCGTTGCTAAGGGCGATAATTATCTAGATACAGCTAGATTCATCGAACTACTGAACGTTGACTCACCTTTTAAGCTTCTTAGGCATCGAAGAAGAAGCGGCCATCGTTATCGACGACGAAGTTCGAGACTAGCTCGACCTTTGCGCTCTTTTCGGACGGTCCCGCCCAAGTTGAATCAATTGATTTCCGGTTGACGCGTAGTATACGGAAACGCTACACGCGTACATAGCAACGCCTTTAGACCGTAATTTCTCGTTTTCTATGGTTGTAGCGCGATCGCAAACAAAGCGGGCTATCTCCAAAGCGGAGCGCGCGATCAGTCTAAAACTTGCAGGTGGGTTAGCTCTATGGTAGAACTTATCAAAGACGCATCAAACTTAATTTTCACAAAAAATCCCACAAGGAGGGTTTTCTCAAATCCGGTCACATATATGAAATGCTCTTCCTCAAATGCGCAGAACACACTTCAACCACGTCACCAGTTAATGAAACTCAGGATTATGACGATTAGCATCAATTTAGAGGTGCTCATCAAATTTGGAGCTTCAGAGATGATATGTGTAGAATTGACAGCCAAAATGCTATGAAATGTGTACTGTTTGCCTTTAATGTATGCTTATGTGAAATGCTCTTCCTCACATGCACAGAACACACTTCAACCACGTCGCCAGTTAATGAAACTTAGGATTATGACTATTAGCATCAAGTTAAAGGTGCTGATAGAATTTGGAGTTTCAGAGATGATATGTGTATAATTGAGAGCCAAAAGGATATGAAATGTGTACTGTTTACCGTAAATGTATGCTTATGTGAAATGCTCTTCCTCACATGCACAGAACACACTTCAACCAAGTCGCCAGTTAATGAAACTCAGGATTATGACTATTAGCATCAAGTTAAAGGTGCTGATCAAATTTATAACTTCATAGATGATGTGTGTAGAATTGAGAGCCAAAAAGCTATGAAATGTGTATCGTTTGCCGTAAATGTATGCTTATGTGAAATGCTCTTCCTCACATGCACAGAACACACTTCAACCAAGTCGCCAGTTAATGAAACTCAGGATTATGACTATTAGCATCAAGTTAAAGGTGCTGATCAAATTTATAACTTCATAGATGATGTGTGTAGAATTGAGAGCCAAAAAGCTATGAAATGTGTACTGTTTTGCCGTAAATGTATGCTTATGTGAAATGCTCTTCCTCACATGCACAGAACACACTTCAACCAAGTCGCCAGTTAATGAAACTCAGGATTATGACTATTAGCATCAAGTTAAAGGTGCTGATCAAATTTATAACTTCATAGATGATGTGTGTAGAATTGAGAGCCAAAAAGCTATGAAATGTGTATCGTTTGCCGTAAATGTATGCTTATGTGAAATGCTCTCCCTCACATGCACAGAACACACTTCAACTAAGTCGCCAGTTAATGAAACTCAGGATTATGACTATTAGCATCAAGTTAAAGGTGCTGATCAAATTTGGAACTTCAGAGATGATGTGTGTAGAATTGAGAGCCAAAAAGCTATGAAATGTGTACTGTTTTGCCGTAAATGTATGCTTATATGAAATGCTCTTCCTCACATGCACAGAGCACACTTCAACCACGTCGCCAGTTAATGAAACTCAGGATTATGACTATTAGCATCAAGTTAAAGGTGCTGATCAAATTTGGAACTTCAGAGATGATGTGTGTAGAATTGAGAGCCAAAAAGCTATGAAATGTGTACTGTTTTGCCGTAAATGTATGCTTATATGAAATGCTCTTCCTCACATGCACAGAGCACACTTCAACCACGTCGCCAGTTAATGAAACTCAGGATTATGACTATTAGCATCAAGTTAAAGGTGCTGATCAAATTTGGAACTTCATAGATGATGTGTGTAGAATTGAGAGCCAAAAAGCTATGAAACATGTACCGTTTGCCGTAAACGTACGCATATGTGAAATGCTCTTCCTCACATGCACAGAACACACTTCAACCACATCGCCAGTTAATGAAACTCAGGATTATGACTATTAGCATCAAGTTAGAGGTGGTGATCAAATTTGGAACTTCATAGATGATGTGTGTAGAATTGAGAGCCAAAAAGCTATGAAATGTGTATCGTTTGCCGTAAATGTATGCTTATGTGAAATGCTCTTCCTCACATGCACAGAACACACTTCAACCACATCGCCAGTTAATGAAACTCAGGATTATGACTATTAGCATCAAGTTAAAGGTGCTGATCAAATTTGGAACTTCATAGATGATGTGTGTAGAATTAAGAGCCAAAAAGCTATGAAACATGTACCGTTTGCCGTAAACGTACGCATATATGAAATGCTCTTCCTCAAATGCGCAGAACACACTTCAACCACGTCACCAGTTAATGAAACTCAGGATTATGACGATTAGCATCAATTTAGAGGTGCTCATCAAATTTGGAGCTTCAGAGATGATATGTGTAGAATTGAGAGCCAAAATGCTATGAAATGTGTACTGTTTGCCTTTAATGTATGCTTATGTGAAATGCTCTTCCTCACATGCACAGAACACACTTCAACCACGTCGCCAGTTAATGAAACTTAGGATTATGACTATTAGCATCAAGTTAAAGGTGCTGATAGAATTTGGAGTTTCAGAGATGATATGTGTATAATTGAGAGCCAAAAGGATATGAAATGTGTACTGTTTACCGTAAATGTATGCTTATGTGAAAAGCTCTTCCTCACATGTACAGAACACACTTCAACCACATCACCAGTTAATTAAACTCGGGATTATGACTATTAGCATCAAAACAAAGGTATTGATCAATTTTGGAACTTCAGAGATGATGTGTGTAGAATTGAGAGCCAAAAAGCTATGAAATGTGTGCGCTTAGCAGTAAATGTAGTATGTACATGTGAAATGCTCATCTCAGAACGCACTTCAACCAAATCGCCAGTCAATGAAGCTCAGAAATATGACTATTAGCATCAATTTAGAGGTGCTGATCAAATTTGGAACTTCAGAGATGATGTGTGTAGAATTGAGAGACAAAAAGCTATGAAACGTGTACCATTTGTCTTAAATGTATGCTTATGTGAAATGCTGCACAGAACACACTTCATCCATGTCGCCTGTTAATGAAATGACTATATTAGCCTCAAGATAAAAGTACTGATCAAATTTGGAACTTCTATAATTATATGTATCCAATTCCATCAGAATTACTCCGGTGATATATTTATTACCTGAATATGTAATGAATTAGCCCTTCTTTCTGACATGGGGAATCTCAAGCTTTGCTTTTTTGCTGCTGTGATAAAACGATTGAACTAATTATTTCTCTTCATAATGTTAATTGATTGCACATCAATTTGAACCACTCCTTGAATTTGGTGACATTCTTAACTTCTCTGTCACATGCTGTGTTAAAATTCAATACTAACTCATGTAAAATCGACCAATAGGCAAATAAATAGCAAATGCAGGTATTATGTTACTGTAACAAGAGATAATGTCAGAATAATATTATTGTGATACATTTTGAGGCACCATGATTACATCATTGATAATTATTATTATGACAATGTTTATTGAGATGAAGGATGATAATATTCTAGTTATAGTTTGTCTTTCATCGTACCAAATATTGTGATTCTGTGATGTGTTTAAACCCTGTATAGTAGAGAAACAATGTTATGATGCATGGTGTTCATAAACTGAGGTACCTTGTTGCAGACGATCGTGTGGTCACATCTTAAGAGGCTTATGGTTAATTAACTTAAGTAATCAGAGTTATTTTGCTTAGGCCTTAGCTGGTTTCAGTATCAGTATCTAAGCCTGTACTCCCTAGGCTAAGTGGATAGTTACTTAGATCCTATGGCTTACAGATCCTAAGTTGAGGCAAAGTGGCTTAGATCCTAAGCTGAGGCAGGGTGGCTTATATAGATTCTAAGCTGTGAATGGCTTAGATCCTAAGTGGAGAGTGGCTTAGATCCTAAGCTGTGAGTGGCTTAGATCCTAAGCGGAGAGTGGCTTAGATCCTAAGCGGAGTGTGGCTTAGATCCTAAGCGGAGAGTGGCTTAGATCCTAAGCGGAGAGTGGCTTAGATTCTAAGCTGTGAGTGGCTTAGATCCTAAGCGGAGAGTGGCTTAGATCCTAAGCTGAGGCAGGGTGGCTTATATAGATTCTAAGCTGTGAATGGCTTAGATCCTAAGTGGAGAGTGGCTTAGATCCTAAGCTGTGAGTGGCTTAGATCCTAAGCGGAGAGTGGCTTAGATCCTAAGCGGAGTGTGGCTTAGATCCTAAGCGGAGAGTGGCTTAGATCCTAAGCGGAGAGTGGCTTAGATTCTAAGCTGTGAGTGGCTTAGATCCTAAGCAGAGAGTGGCTTAGATCCTAAGCGGAGAGTGGCTTAGATCCTAAGCAGAGTGTGGTAAGCTTTAGATCCTAAGTGAGATGGTTTGTCCTCAAATATTTGTCATTTCTACAGATTAGGCTCTAAGCTACACGGCATAGGAGCCTGTCAGTGTGCTTAGGATCTAGGCGTAGGAACCTGTCAGTGTGCTTAGGATCTAAGCCATATGGCTTAGGGGCTAAGCTAAATTATCATTAAAAATGCCCACCATTTTAGCGACAATTTTTACAGAATCCGGCAAATAAATATTCCGGATCTTAAATGGATACTGTTTTTGTATTTACCAGTACCATCTACATAAACTCTTATAGCTCGTTCTTTGTCAGTCACAATGCATGGGTGTGTGTCACGATACGAGTCAAATTCTCTGATCTTCTCTTCCGTCATTTTCTCCCAATAATCATCACTTTCTTTGCATACACGGTCCAATGCTTCAAACAGGCCACTGTCAGTAGCTTCTGCACCTTGTTCATTATCATTAGGAGAGCTAAGTAAATCCTCTTCAGGTGTCAATTGATCAGAACTATATGATGTAGATCCTTCGTTCTGTTCATCACCAGAAGATTGTGTAGACTGCTTAAGTCGATGTCGTTTCCTTCTTTTCTGGTTCCGTTGTTTGATCCTTTTTTTTTCAATAGAATGCGGCTTGCCCATGGTCCTGTAATACATGTAATTTTAATGATAATAATATATCAGTGTTCTCCCCAAGGCATGTCGGCCCTGCAAGCCTTCAGTAGAGACTTGTCCTTGATGTGGGAATGGGGCGATTGAAAAGCTTGATGTGACCACAGTCTCCGCCCACACCATGCACTACATCATGGCTATGAATATTAGTTATGAATACTAATAGCTACCATGCATATACGCAATCAGCTGACAAACCCCAAATTATATTTTAATAATGATCACAGCATGAAAGCTGACAAAGACAGCGAACAGACTTACAGACACACTTAATCAAGATTAACGGACTGACAGCATAAGCCGACAAAGCCCGAACACAGAACAAAGACGAAAACACACGGCAACATCGAACAGAACTTTACAAAAACCTGGCTTACACAGACTCGAAAGTCGACTCTGAGACTCTGAACGACTCGAGAACGTGCTGCGTAGCTAGCTGGTCTCCCTCGATCGGCTTTCCAGGCTGCAGCAGTGCAGTGTGTATGTGCTTTTCCCTCGCTTTTCACCAATTGTTCTTCTATTTTGCCGAATATCCAATATTTTGCGCGGTAACTGGGCGCTAACTGTAGTATTCTAGTGGTATAATCTGTATTACAATTACAAATCTGTGGCATTTCTGTGATCGGGAGTGGGATCAAACCACGAAATGCAACGGTGGTTTATACTCTTTCGCCACGTGGGTTGACTCTGAACTATCTGCGCCTTAAAAGTTGCCGCTACGTACTTGTAGCTAGCTAGCTAGCTGTCCGACACCGATCAGATCATGCCTACATCCCGTGACCGTCGTCATCAACGCAGAAATATCTCTGCAAACGAAGTTGCCAGAGATCTACTAGGCAATAGCGGACAACATTCAGACAATAGACCTGGAGGTGGTGTTGTTTCTTTCTATTCTGGGGAATCATCTATAAGAAGGTTGGTTAACTTAATAATTCTTCTCATGCATGCTTGCATACCGGTATCAAGCTAAATAGCCGCTGACTGGCGGCTAAACCATTCTTATGCAGGCAACCACCACAGCACACTTGGAGACCAGGACAACTGATAACGCCACCAACTATTCCAGACAATCGCTTTTCTAGCTCAGATGATCAAGGATTACTGCCTGACGAATCAAACGGCCAGCGGCTTGAGAACTCTGGGAGTCGAGCTGTCAACATCTCTGACATGATGCGCTTATTTCAGTCTTCAATGGAGAAAGAGTTTCAAAAGGTTTCATCCAAACTAGATGGTGTAATAGAACGGATTGATAGCCTTGAAAAGTCTCAAACTACTTTGGAGGAACAGATGCAATCCTATCAGAGTATGCATGCAAATACTAGTACTAGTGGGAGTACTCCCAAAACGCCATCATCAAGGAAACGCAAGCGATTGACTCCTGTTGATTTGCAGGTAATAGTAATATTTTAATGAAAAGTATTATCATATAGTATTATGACATTGCCGCGTGACAATCTAGGATAAAATTAGAAAAGTTCATAGTTCCTTTGATGAAGAAAATCAGATCAAAGTTTCTGAGCCGTATGTATTATTATATACCTCATGCACGGTTGTAATAATTTAATACTGATAATCTTTGCTATTCCATAGGATCAATAGCCCTCACAATAGCCATGTAACTGCTACCATTGTAAAAGCCATTGGGACAGATAAATATGATGAAGATATCATTCATAGTAAGATTGGCAACTTGTAGCTAATAGTTACCTAACTATGAGAGTGTATCTGTTCTCTAGAGGGCTGTAAGACCTACCGAAAGACAATGGTGGCTAAGTCAAAGCACATGTCAACACCAGTAAAGAAAAAGAAATGTATCAGATCAAGAAAGCAAAGGGTATAAGAGTATAACCATACACAAGTTGATATGATTGTATATAATTATTGTGCAATTTAAAATTTTAGATTTATGAAAGACGATCGAAAATGCTTAAGTTGGGTAGGGAAAAAGAATTATGGCAGGATGTGACACCTGATATGATGTCAGACGAAGAGCAGATTGGTGAAAATTATGTTCGTCACCAACCATCCTATCGCTCTGATGCCCTGAATAAGTTTATCACTAAACTAGACAACAGAGGTGATAAGAAAATGTCAGCCCACCCTCGCACCAAGCGAACAATGGGTTCACCACGTAAGCTGTGCCCTCCATCACATGCAAGGAAGTGGACAGTGAAGAAGAATGAACGTATACATAGTGCCACTGAACAAGATGGTAGTGAAGATACAAGCACAACCACCATGGCCACTATCAATGAAGATGCTATTACACCTCCCCAATCAATAGCTAATGAAGCTGAGCTTGATCATGACAGTATAGATGATAGCGATTCTGAGTTTAGTGTTAACAATGATGATGAAGCAATTGAAAGTAGTGATATTGATTAAGCTAGGTGCTAGTTTTCCAACTTTTGACTAACTATTTGGGTTATGTAAAGGACTTATGGACTCCTTAAAGCCTTTGGTTATATATGTACATTAGCTATACACATGTTGCTCACATTCTCTTGTGGTTACATAATTATGCCATTGATGATTATGGTAATTATATATTACAAAGTCTGATCAGATGTCAGCTGTATGGCTGGTGGTTTTAGTCTCAATGCAAGTGTTAAACCAAATTAGCGATAACATTAGCTGTACATTGACCTTTGTGTGTGTGTATGTGCAATGTACACATGTTGAGTCTGAATGTGGGATGTGTGCACACATAATAATATTATACCCATTTCAACATGTTCATGAGGAGCAACAATTATTTTTAAAAAGGAATGCTGAATTAACTAATATGGTACAAAATATTATTACGATAGTGATGATAAAGGGATATTTTTCGATAGAGGTACAATTATGTTTACTGTGTCCTCGCCATAATCAAACTTTAATACAGACTTAGCAATTGCACATCGTCCAGCTATCCTGGCAACAGGCAAAAAACTGGCTGATGTCACAGAGTCAAAGGTTGTAGAACAAATAGTAACAGTTGAATGAAGGTGATCACGCTTTGGGTGGTCCATGTACCAGCTGACTTTAGCGAGAACATGTGGTAGTGAGGTAGTTTCACCATTTATATTTAAAACAACGTTGTGCTCAATGTATGCATGAACTTGAGCCACTCTCAGTGGTGCTTCGCCGCTAGGGTCAACACGCAACACACCGGGCCATTTGGCAGCAATTGTTGATGACCTCTTAGATAATGAATTTTCACACAGGAACTCTTCATTATTAATTACTAATTTCTTATACTGAAAATAGAACCTTGTGAAGTTGACGATTGAAGTGGGGTACAGTAATGAATACATATGTTCCAAGATGGCAACTTCAGTATCGCAAAAGCACTTTTCTTTAAAAGGAGGGACTAAATAATGAAATGACTTTTTTGTAGCATCAATTTGGACAACTGGGCAGCTAATATTCTTCAGCTGTTCAACTATGATAACATCAGACTTTCCAGTTTGAGCCAATAAACTGCTTCCTGATGCAGAGTTTCCCATCATATATTCCTTGCATATGTCTGATACAAACATGTTGTGTTCTGAGTTTGTAAATTGTCTCATTAATTGTAAGTCTAAGTACTTCAAAAACATTTGTTTTCCTGGGTTTAGCCATGATTTTTTAATTCCTTCTAAAATACCATTGTACCGTTCAAACGGGAAACACCAGAAGCTAGAGAGGGGGCCATAATCCTCAATACTTGCTTTTAGGTGACATGCCATGTGCATATTTGCTGTGCAACTTTCTCGACCGTAAAGAGTTTCGAATGTCTTGCAAAACTCTACAATGAGGTCATGGGCTCGATTAATGGTAGCAAGTGTGGTCACTGGTTGACAGAGGTGAAGGCAGCTGTCAACTAGCATGCACCAACATTTGTAGTGTTCTTCAGGTAAAATATCATATAATGCATACACCGAGTAGATCAAAACCCAATGTTTCCATTCATCTGCAGTGAATGCAGCAAACCCAGCTCCAATTTTTCTTGGAATTCTGCCTATTTTAGAGGGAACATTCATTGAATCAACTTTTTCTTGCAATTTCTCGAAGTGGCGATCAAGCAACAATCCAGTCTCTTTCCATGTTTTTACTGTATGCTTTATAATTCCAAGAAATACATTATGCATTGGATCAATTACATGGTAACGAACCATGTTGAACTCAGGAAGACGCAACAGCTCCGAATACTTCACACCATATGTTTTAGCTATTTCTTCTCTATGACTTGTACTATTTGCACTCTTGCTTTCAATAGCCTTTACCATATGAGTGTCCATGTCCCTTAGCACCCATGTTTGTACGTTGAAACCGCTGTAATCTGGTTTCTTGCCAAATTGATATACTGGAAATTTCTTAAGGCATTTTGAACAACCAAGCGTTGCATTAAAATTAGAAAAGCCGCAAACTTTTCTTGTTGCCGGCAAATCACATGTGATACAAGCCAGCATTGCTCGCATTGTTGTTACATTTGTCAGTGACCTTGGATTGGAAAAATCATGACCATCATAGAGCTTGCATATGTCATCAACCATAGGTGATAAGTAGGTGTTTATGTGAACTTTAGGCTCACTTGGTCCTGGCATTATGCCAACAAGGATTGTATTTTCTACCTTGTATCGATCACAGCGAGGAAGGTTTAAAATCACCAAATAGATTGCGCCAGCGGAATACTGAGTTTCATCAAAAGGGTTGAACCAGTCAATATTAAGAGCAAAACACAAATTACCAGGAAGAGCTAGAAATGGACGGCCGGCAATTGTATGCAGATCTTTCCAGACTTTTCCATCATAAACATCTCCCAATACTCCCTCTTCAATATTACGACTTCTCCACTCTTCACATTTTTGCAAGAAATTTTCACGGACTATCATCATCTGTATTGCTTTAATGATGCTACGATAAACAAATGTCTTTCGTGGTACAAGTTTGAACTTTCCTCCAATCTTCACCCTTTTCAATAGAATTGTGTTGCATGCAGTGCGCTTATTTGAATGCCGATGGTGAGGATACTCAATATGATCACATCGCTTTGATTCTTGATTGCCTCTGAAATTGATGATACAGTCTTGAAGGTGGTAGAGTTTTGCACACCGAGGACAGACTACATAAACAACATACTCATCACTGTGTTTGAGATATTTCCGTATGCCACAAACGGATCGTGGAAGGCTCGTTGCTAACTCTGCAAGAAGAGACAATGGTTGGCACAGTGATGCAAGGTAAGAAAACAGTGTTCGCAGAAAAGCCAATAAAGTTACAATTGCTTTCTCTGGCAAACGAAATGTGAGATGGAACATAGAAATAAAAATTGAAATCGCACGAATGATAGTACTAGTACTATGATTAGCATCGTTGTTGGAATCATTGGCATCACCGTCAGAATCAGAAACATCCCAGATTTCATTATCATCACTTGGTAGCGTTGCATCTGACTCGCTACTACTACTAGAAATGTCAGGTTCTGAGTCTTGTGGCTCCACGTCCATGCCAGGTCCATCGATATCGCCAACGTCGCTCATGCTAGAGGAAGAATCTCTATCCAGACAGAAACTAGAATCAGTACCACTTGAATCTGCTGAGGATACGCATACATCAGAATCTTCTTCTGAGGACTGAACATCTGCCTCCGAACCACATTCTTGGGGGTATTCTGCATTGGGGATGGCTACAGAACGATTATTCATTGACAACATTCTACAGTTGTCTCTATGCCGATAGTACGCTGAAAAGGACAGCTCTTCGTGGCAAAATTCACATACTTTCCTTTTGTTGGAATACATAGTTGACCAGGGAATAATTTTGCGTTTACAGACTGAGATTTTGCTGACAAACTAGATCAGATATCGATCGATATACAGTAGCGCTATAGCTATAATTATAGGCGTGGTAAATTGTGTGGTATTCAATTACTGCGCGCATGCGCATATGTACATGCAACCACGCGCTCAGACGTGAGGGGAAGATGGCGACTGTTTGACTGATGTGATTGAAATGACATCTTTTACGTAAAAAGGTGAGCCCCAATGTGTGCATTCTAAAAAATAAACCGTCACTTATGGTCTGTGTTTCGTTGATCGTGTGATTATCTATCATTTTCCAAGTAATCAGTCTGGTGGGGTTTAATTGGAAATCGTGGTACTAGGCTATTTAAATTTGACTTAGGCTAACTCTGACTTTTATCCGGCCTAGAAAGTTGAAGTGTGGGCGGTATACTAATGCTTTCAGTATTGCATGTGTGAATAGGCCAACTGTCATCATCGGCACCCCCCCCCCCAAAAAGGGTAAGAGAGCCTGGTACATACTGTCTGTGCATGTGAAACTTTTCTGCAAACTGTCAGGTTACACTAATGGCATACATGTGGCTTGGGCATGTAAATCTCGTGTGCCAGCTCCTCCTACGAAAAAATCGAGAAAGGGTCTGGTCAAACGGGTCACACTTCCTTGTCCCAAAGTTGAATATCGAACGTGACCAATCAGATTGCAGAACAGCGGTCACATGACATTCATGGAACGTAAACGAGACTGGAATGTAATTAATAGTGTTTACTAATTTGAATTGGTAGTGTAATGCACCTATCAAAGTATAGCCCCACCTATCCCCCTGCGGGCGTATGGCGGGGATTAAGTAGGGATTCACCAAAAAAATGTGCCCCTAATGACGGGATTTCACCCGCTAGTCTTACCTGACTGTCGTGAGAGTAGCTACTGTGAAGCAAATCCCTACGTATCCCCATTTACAATAGACGGGATTGGGTGGAGTTTCACCTTCGTAATCTGCCCCAGGGGTGAGGCAATATCCTCGAATGTTGGCAAATCCCCACCTATTCCCAACGTTTGCCCGCAGGGGGGTGGGTGGGGCAATACATTGATAGGTGCATAATACGACGGCAATATGTGCCCTGAGACCTAAACTGACTGCAAAAAGAGAGCAGAAACTCTCGAAAGCTGAAAGAGTTGAACTAAAGTGCTCTGAAGTGCTTTTAGCTTATTCGGAAGTTACAATAGGATTCTATTTAATGCACATCTTAATTGCAATAATTGCATTCCTCCAGGACGCATTAGTGTAATCTTTTTGACCAGACCCTCTCTCGGTTTTTTTTCGCAGGAGGGGTTGGTGTGCGAGACTATGGGCATGTATATGGCAATGTATGGTGAAAATACAGAGACAAATATTAAAAGCCTGGTGGCGAAGAAGCTAATAATATTGTTGAGTTCAAAAGACTATGATGCCTCCATGAAACAATGAGAGATGCTAGAAAATAACTATCCCATACCTTGAAATGGCTACTTCACTTGCACCTAGACCTACCAAATCACCGATAGCTACATCCTTATCTCTTAAATTTTGGCCTTGAACTGGCTCTGGAGCCTTGCCAAGACAGAAATAGTGGACGTGGGCTGTTTCAGTGAAGGAGTAAGTGTTGTAAAAATGTTGTAGAGGTGAAATAAGCAGTAGTGTAATAGTTTATGTTCAGTACACAAAAAAAAGGATATGTGATGTTTTACTGAAGAATCCGAATTCCTGGGAATTTTGGCGTGTGCACAGTGTGCAACAGGCTCTCCTTTCCTCCCATGAAACAGCACCTGGGTTCAAGGCTAGCCCCCCCCCAACCACTACCACCACCACCACCATAATATGCAACAATCTCAGTGTGCATGTGTTTATGCTCTCTCCTCCACAGCACAAACATTCAGTATCATTGTGTTCTATGAAGTAGCTTTTAAATTAGGTTGCATGTAGGACACGGGGCAGCTCCACGAATACTTTTGTGAAGGAGTGGGGGCATGCCTAGATAGGATTACCTATTGTACATCTCTGTCCCGTAACAGATTCAACAGCTTCAACAAAACTAGAGCTCTCTAGAGCACATAATAGCTTACAACAATCAATTACTTCAGCAAAAACAGATTCAACAGCTTCAACAACAACAGATTCAACAACTTCAATTAAACTAGAGTACATAATAGCTTACAACAATCAATTGCTTCAACAAAAACAGATTCAACAGCTTCAACAACAACAGATTCAACAACTTGAACAAAACTAGAGCTCTCTAGAGCACATAATAGCTTACAGAATTCAACAGCTTCAACAACAGATTCAACAACTCCAAAAAAACTGGAGCTCTCTCGAGCACATAATAGCTTACAACAATCAACAGCTTTAACAAAAACAGATTCAACAGCTTCAACAACAACAGATTCGACAGCTTCAACAAAACTAGAGCTATCTAGAGAACATAATAGCCTACAACAATCAACAGCTTTAACAACAGATTCAACAGCTTCAACAACAACAAATTCAACAGCTTCAACAAAACTAGAGCTCTCTAGAGCACATAATAGCCTACAACAATCAACATCTTCAACAACAACAGATTCAACAGCTTCAATTAAACTAGAGTACATAATAGCCTACAACAATCAACAGCTTTAACAACAGATTCAACAGCTTCAACAGCAACAAATTCAACAGCTTCAACAAAACTAGAGCTCTCTAGAGCTCATAATAGCCTACAACAATCAACAGCTTCAACAACAGATTCGACAACTTCAATAAAACTATAGCACATACTAGCCTACAACAATCAACAGGTTTAACAACAGATTCAAGAGCTTCAACAGCAGATTCAACAGCTTCAATAAAACTAGAGCTCTCTAGAGCTCATAATAGCCTACAACAATCAACAGCTTCAACAACAGATTCAACATCTTCAATAAAACTAGAGCACATAATAGCCTACAACAATCAACATCTTCAACAACAACAGATTCAACAGCTTCAATTAAACTAGAGTACATAATAGCCTACAACAATCAACAGCTTTAACAACAGATTCAACAGCTTCAACAACAACAGATTCAACAGCTTCAACAACAACAGATTCAATAGCTTCAGCAAAACTAGAGCTCTCTAGAGCTCATAATAGCCTACAACAATCAACAGCTTTAACAACAGATTCAACATCTTCAATAAAACTAGAGCACATAATAGCCTACAACAATCAACATCTTCAACAACAACAGATTCAACAGCTTCAATTAAACTAGAGTACATAATAGCCTACAACAATCAGCAGCTTTAGCAACAGATTCAACAGCTTCAACAACAACAGATTCAACAGCTTCAACAACAACAGATTCAATAGCTTCAGCAAAACTAGAGCTCTCTAGAGCTCATAATAGCCTACAACAATCAACAGCTTTAACAACAGATTCAACATCTTCAATAAAACTAGAGCACATAATAGCCTACAACAATCAACATCTTCAACAACAACAGATTCAACAGCTTCAATTAAACTAGAGTACATAATAGCCTACAACAATCAACAGCTTTAACAATAACAGATTCAACAGCTTCAACAACAACATATCCAACAGCTTCAACAAAACTAGAGCTCTCTAGAGCACATAATAGCTTACAACAATCAACAGCTTCAACAACAGATTCAACAACTTCAACAAAACTAGAGCTCTCTAGAGCACATAATAGCTTACAACAATCAACAGCTTCAACAAAAACAGATTCAACAGCTTCATCAACAACAGATTCGACAGCTTCAACAAAACTAGAGCTATCTAGAGCACATAATAGCTTACAACAATCAGCAGCTTCAACAAAAACAGATTCAACAGCTTCAACAACAACAGATTCGACAGCTTCAACAAAACTAGAGCTATCTAGAGCACATAATAGCCTACAACAATCAACAGCTTTAACAACAAATTCAACAGCTTCAACAACAGATTCAACAGCTTCAACAAAACTAGAGCTCTCTAGAGCTCATAACAGCCTACAACAATCAACAGCTTCAACAACAGATTCAACATCTTCAATAAAACTATAGCACATACTAGCCTACAACAATCAACAGGTTTAACAACAGATTCAACAGATTCAACAGCTTCAACAAAACTAGAGCTCTCTAGAGCTCATAATAGCCTACAACAATCAACAGCTTCAACAACAGATTCAGCATCTTCAATAAAACTAGAGCACATAATAGCCTACAACAATCAACATCTTCAACAACAACAGATTCAACAGCTTCAATTAAACTAGAGTACATAATTGCCTACAACAATCAACAGCTTTAACAACAGATTCAACAGCTTCAACAGCAGATTCAACAGCTTCAACAAAACTAGAGCTCTCTAGAGCTCATAATAGCCTACAATAATCAACAGCTTCAACAACAGATTCGACATCTTCAAAAAAATTAGAGCGCATAATAGCCTACAACAATCAACATCTTCAACAACAGATTCAACAGCTTCAATTAAACTAGAGTACATAATAGCCTACAACAATCAACAGCTTTAACAACAGATTCAACAGCTTCAACAACAACAGATTCAACAGCTTCAACAAAACTAGAGCTCTCTAGAGCTCATAATAGCTTACAACAATCAACAGCTTCAACAACAGATTCAACATCTTCAATAAACCTATAGCACATACTAGCCTACAATAATCAACAGGTTTAACAACAGATTCAACAGCTTCAACAGCAGATTCAACAGCTTCAACAAAAGTAGAGCTCTCTAGAGCTCATAATAGCCTACAACAATCAACAGCTTCAACAACAGATTCAACATCTTCAATAAAACTAGAGCACATAATAGCCTACATCAACATCTTCAACAACAGATTCAACAGCTTCAATTAAACTAGAGTACATAATAGCCTACAACAATCAACAGCTTTAACAACAGATTCAACAGCTTCAACAACAACAGATTCAACAGCTTCAACAAAACTAGAGCTCTGTAGAGCTCATAATAGCCTACAACAATCAACATCTTCAACAACAACAGATACAACAGCTTCAATTAAACTAGAGTACTTAATAGCCTACAACAATCAACAGCTTTAACAATAACAGATTCAACAGCTTCAACAACAACATATCCAACAGCTTCAACAAAACTAGAGCTCTCTAGAGCACATAATAGCTTACAACAATCAACAGCTTCAACAACAACAGATTCAACAACTTCAACAAAACTAGAGCTCTCTAGAGCACATAATAGCTTACAACAATCAACAGCTTCAACAACAACAGATTCAACAACTTCAACAAAACTAGAGTTCTCTAGAGCACATAGTAGCTTACAACAATCAACTGCTTCAACAAAAACAGATTCAACAGCTTCAACAACAACAGATTCGACAGCTTCAACAGAACTAGAGCTATCTAGAGCACATAATAGCTTACAACAGTCAACAGCTTCAACAAAAACAGATTCAACAGCTTCAACAACAACAGATTCGACAGCTTCAACAAAACTAGAGCTATCTTGAG
Source organism: Stappiaceae bacterium (assembly GCA_964291365.2). Taxonomy (GTDB): domain Bacteria; phylum Pseudomonadota; class Alphaproteobacteria; order Rhizobiales; family Stappiaceae; genus JBDWFY01. The sequence goes on along the minus strand of OZ219994.1, from coordinate 61,984 downwards.
CACATAATAGCCTACAACAATCAACAGCTTTAACAACAAATTCAACAGCTTCAACAACAACAGATTCAACAGCTTCAACAAAACTAGAGCTCTCTAGAGCTCATAATAGCCTACAATCAACAGCTTCAACAACAGATTCAACATCTTCAATAAAACTATAGCACATACTATCCTACAACAATCAACAGGTTTAGCAACAGATTCAACAGCTTTAACAGCAGATTCAACAGCTTCAACAAAACTAGAGCTCTCTAGAGCTCATAATAGCCTACAACAATCAACAGCTTCAACAACAGATTCAGCATCTTCAATAAAACTAGAGCACATAATAGCCTACAACAATCAACATCTTCAACAACAGATTAAACAGCTTCAATTAAACTAGAGTACATAATAGCCTACAACAATCAACAGCTTTAACAACAGATTCAACAGCTTCAACAACAACAGATTCAACCGCTTCAGCAAAACTAGAGCTCTCTAGAGTTCATAATAGCCTACAACAATCAACAGCTTCAACAACAGACTCAACATCTTCAATAGAACTATAGCACATACTAGCCTACAACAATCAACAGCTTTAACAACAGATTCAACAGCTTTGACAACAACAGATTCAACAGTTTCAACAAAACTAGAGCTCTCTAGAGCTCATAATAGCCTACAATAATCAACAGCTTCAACGACAGATTCAACATCTTCAATAAAACTAGAGCACATAATAGCCTACAACAATCAACATCTTCAACAACAACAGATTAAACAGCTTCAATTAAACTAGAGTACATAATAGCCTACAACAATCAACAGCTTTAACAACAGATTCAACAGCTTCAACAACAACAGATTCAACCGCTTCAGCAAAACTAGAGCTCTCTAGAGTTCATAATAGCCTACAACAATCAACAGCTTCAACAACAGACTCAACATCTTCAATAGAACTATAGCACATACTAGCCTACAACAATCAACAGCTTTAACAACAGATTCAACAGCTTTGACAACAACAGATTCAACAGTTTCAACAAAACTAGAGCTCTCTAGAGCTCATAATAGCCTACAATAATCAACAGCTTCAACGACAGATTCAACATCTTCAATAAAACTAGAGCACATAATAGCCTACAACAATCAACATCTTCAACAACAACAGATTAAACAGCTTCAATTAAACTAGAGTACATAATAGCCTACAACAATCAACAGCTTTAACAACAGATTCAACAGCTTCAACAACAGATTCAACCGCTTCAGCAAAACTAGAGCTCTGTAGAGCTCATAATAGCCTACAACAATCAACAGCTTCAACAACAGACTCAACATCTTCAATAGAACTATAGCACATACTAGCCTACAACAATCAACAGCTTTAACAACAGATTCAACAGCTACAACAACAACAGATTCAACAGCTTCAACAAAACTAGAACTCTCTAGAGCTCATAATAGCCTACAACAATCAACAGCTTCAACAACAGATTCAACATCTTCAATAAAACTAGAGCACATAATAGCCTACAACAATCAACATCTTCAACAACAACAGATTCAACAGCTTCAATTAAACTAGAGTACATAATAGCCTACAACAATCAACAGCTTTAACAATAACAGATTCAACAGCTTCAACAACAACAGATCCAACAGCTTGCCTACAACAATCAACAGCTTTAACAACAACAGATTCAACAGCTTCAACAACAACAGATTCAACAGCTTCAACAAAACTAGAGCTCTCTAAAGCTCATAATAGCCTACAACAATCAACAGCTTCAACAACAGATTCAACATCTTCAATAAAACTAGAGCACATAATAGCCTACAACAATCAACAGCTTTAACAACAACAGATTCAACAGCTTCACCATCAACATATTCAACAGCTTCAACAAAACTAGAGCTCTCTAGAACACGTAATAACCTACAAAAATGAACAGCTTCACAGGAGATTCTACTGCTTCAATAAAATTAGAGCTCTCTAGAGCACATAATAGCCTACAACAATCAACAGCTTCAACAACAGATTCAACAGTTTCAACAAGACTAGAGCTCTCTAGAACACATAATAACCTACAAAAATGAACAGCTTCAACAAGAGATTCTACTGCTTCAATAAAATTAGAGCTCTCTAGAGCACATAATGGCCTACAACAATCAATAGCTTCAACAACAACAGATTCAACAACTTCGACAAAACTTGAGCTCTCTAGAACACATAATGTAGCCTACAACAATCAACATCTTCAACAATAGATTCAACAGCTTCAATAAAACTAGAGAACATAATAGCCTACAACAATCAACAGCTTTAACAACAATAGATTAAACAATAGATTGAACAGCTTCGACAGAACTAGATCTTTCTAGAGCACATAATGTAGCCTACAACAATCAACATTTTCAGCAACAGATTCATCAGCTTCAATAAAACTTAGCACATAATAGCCCACAACAATCAACAACTTTAACAACAGATTCAACAGCTTCAACAATAACAGATTCAACAGCTTCAACAAGAACAGATTCAACAGCTTCAACAAAACTAGAGCTCTCTAGAGCACATAATCGCTTACAACAATCAACAGCTTTAGCAACAACAGATTCAACGGCTTCAACAAAACTAGAGCTCTCTAGAGCACATAATAGCTTACAACAATCAACAGCTTCAACAACAGATTCAACAGCTTCAACAAAACTAGAGCTCTCTAGAGCACATAATAGCTTACAACAATCAATTGCTTCAACAAAAACTGATTCAACAGCTTCAACAACAACAGCTTCAACAACAACAGATTCAACAGCTTCAGCAAAACTAGAGCTCTCTAGAGCACATAATAGCTTACAACAATCCACAGCTTCAACAACAGATTCAACAGTTTCAATTAAACTAGAGTACATAATAGCCTACAACAATCAACAGCTTTAACAATAACAGATTCAACAGCTTCAACAACATGTCCAACAGCTTCAACAAAACTAGAGCTCTCTAGAGCACATAATAGCTTAAAACAATCAACAGCTTGAACAACAACAGATTCAACAACTTCAACAAAACTAGAGCTCTCTAGAGCACATAATAGCTTACAACAATCAACAGCTTCAACAACAACAGATTCAACAACTTCAACAAAACTAGAGCTCTCTAGAGCACATAATAGCTTACAACAATCAATAGCTTCAACAAAAACAGATTCAGCAGCTTCAACAACAACAGATTCGACAGCTTCAACAAAACTAGAGCTATCTAGAGCTCATAATAGCCTACAACAATCAACAGCTTTAACAACAGATTCAACAGCTTCAACAACAACAGATTCAACAGCTTCAACAAAACTAGAGCTCTCTAGAGCTCATAATAGCCTACAACAATCAACAGCTTCAACAACAGATTCAACATCTTCAATAAAACTATAGCACATACTAGCCTACAACAATCAACATGTTTAACAACAGATTCAACAGCTTCAACAGCAGATTCAACAGCTTCAACAAAACTAGAGCTCTCTAGAGCTCATAATAGCCTACAACAATCAACAGCTTCAACAACAGATTCAACATCTTCAATAAAACTAGAGCACATAATAGCCTACAACAATCAACATCTTCAACAACAACAGAATCAACAGCTTCAATTAAACTAGAGTACATAATAGCCTACAACAATCAACAGCTTTAACAACAGATTCAACAGCTTCAACAACAACAGATTCAACAGCTTCAACAAAACTAGAGCTCTCTAGAGCTCATAATAGCCTATAACAATCAACAGCTTCAACAACAGATTCAACATCTTCAATAAAACTATAGCACATACTAGCCTACAACAATCAACAGGTTTAACAACAGATTCAACAGCTTCAACAGCAGATTCAACAGCTTCAACAATCAACATCTTCAACAACAACAGATTCAACAGCTTCAATTAAACTAGAGTACATAATAGCCTACAACAATCAACAGCTTTAACAACAGATTCAACAGCTTCAACAACAACAGATTCAACAGCTTCAACAAAACTAGAGCTCTCTAGAGCTCATAATAGCCTACAATAATCAACAGCTTCAACAACAGATTCAACATCTTCAATAAAACTAGAGCACATAATAGCCTACAACAATCAACATCTTCAACAACAACAGATTCAACAGCTTCAATTAAACTAGAGTACATAATAGCCTACAACAATCAACAGCTTTAACAATAACAGATTCAACAGCTTCAACAACAACAGATCCAACAGCTTAAACAAAACTAGAGCTCTCTAGAGCACATAATGTAGCCAACAACAATCAACATCTTCAACAACAGAATGATTTAACAGCTTCAACAAAACTAGAGCTCTCTAGAGCACATAATAACTTACAACAATCAACAGCTTCAACAACAACAGATTCAACAACTTCAACAAAACTAGAGCTCTCTAGAGCACATAATAGCTTACAACAATCAATAGCTTCAACAAAAACAGATTCAACAGCTTCAACAACAACAGATTCGACAGCTTCAACAACAGATTCAATAGTTTCGACAATACTAGATCTCTCTAGAGCATATATTGTAGCCTACAACAATGAACATCTTCAACTACAACAGATTTAACAACTTCAATAAAGCTAGAACACATAATAGCCTACAACAATGAACAGCTTTAACAACAACAGATTCAACAGCTTGAACAACAGATTAAACAGCTTAAACAAAACTAGAGCTCTTTAGAGCACATAATGTTGCCTACAACAATCAACATCTTCAACAACAGATTCAACATCTTCAACAAAATTGGAGCTCTTTAGAGCACATAATGTAGCCTACAACAATCAACAGTTTCAACAACAGATTCAACAATTTCAACAAGACTAGAGCTCTCTAGAGCACATAATAGCCTACAACAATGAACAGCTTTAACAACAACAGATTCAACAGCTTCAACAAAACTAGAGCTCTCTAAAGCTCATAATAGCCTACAACAATCAACAGCTTCAACAACAGATTCAACATCTTCAATAAAACTAGAGCACATAATAGCCTACAACAATCAACAGCTTTAACAACAACAGATTCAACAGCTTCACCATCAACATATTCAACAAAACTAGAGCTCTCTAGAACACATAATAACCTACAAAAATGAACAGCTTCAACAGGAGATTCTACTGCTTCAATAAAATTAGAGCTCTCTAGAGCACATAATAGCCTACAATAATTAACAGCTTCAACAACAGATTCAACAGTTTTAACAAGACTAGAACTCTCTAGAACATAATAATAACCTACAAAAATGAACAGCTTCAACATGAGATTCTACTGCTTCAATAAAATTAGAGCTCTCTAGAGCACATAATGGCCTACACAATCAATAGCTTCACTATCAACAGATTCAACAACTTCGACAAAACTTGAGCTCTCTAGAACACATAATGTAGCCTACAACAATCAACATCTTCAACAATAGATTCAACAGCTTCAATAAAACTAGAGAACATAATAGCCTACAACAATCAACAGCTTTAACAACAATAGATTAAACAACAACAGATTGAACAGCTTCGACAGAACTAGATCTTTCTAGAGCACATAATGTAGCCTACAACAATCGACATTTTCAGGAACAAATTCAACAGCTTCAATAAAACTTAGCACATAATAGCCAACAACAACAGATTCAACAGCTTCAACAATAACAGATTCAACAGCTTCAACAATAACAGATTCAACAGCTTCAACAAAACTAGAGCTCTCTAGAGCACATAATAGCTTACAACAATCAACAGCTTAAACAACAACAGATTCAACAGCTTCAACAAAACTAGAGCTCTCTAGAGCACATAATAGCTTACAACAATCAACAGCTTCAACAACAACAGATTCAACAACTTCAACAAAACTAGAGCTCTCTAGAGCACATAATAGCTTACAACAATCAACAGCTTCAACAACAACAGATTCAACAGCTTCAATTAAGCTAGAGTACATAATAGCCTACAACAATCAACAGCTTTAACAATAACAGATTCAACAGCTTCAACAACAACATATCCAACAGCTTCAACAAAACTAGAGCTCTCTAGAGCACATAATAGCTTACAACAATCAACAGCTTCAACAACAACGGATTCAACAACTTCAACAAAACTAGAGCTCTCTAGAGCACGTAATAGCTTACAACAATCAACAGCTTCAACAACAACAGATTCAACAACTTCAACAAAACTAGAGGTCTCTATTGCACATAATAGCCTACAACAATCAACAGCTTCAACAACTGATTCAACAGCTTCAATAAAACTAGAGCACATAATAGCCTACAACAATCAACAGCTTTAGCAACAACAGATTCAACAGCTTCAACAAGAACAGATTCAACAGCTTCAACAAAACTAGAGCTCTCTAGAGCACATAATAGCTTACAACAATCAACAGCTTCAACAACAACAGATTCAACAACTTCAACAAAACTAGAGGTCTCTATTGCACATAATAGCCTACAACAATCAACAGCTTCAACAACTGATTCAACAGCTTCAATAAAACTAGAGCACATAATAGCCTACAACAATCAACAGCTTTAGCAACAACAGATTCAACAGCTTCAACAACAACAGATTCAACAGCTTCAACAAAACTAGAGCTCTCTAGAGCAGACAATGTAGTCTACAACAATCAACATCTGCAACAACAACAGATTCAACAACTTCAACAAAACTAGAGGTCTCTATTGCACATAATAGCCTATAACAATCAACAGCTTCAACAACTGATTCAACAGCTTCAATAAAACTAGAGCACGTAATAGCCTACAACAATCAACAGCTTTAGCAACAACAGATTCAACAGCTTCAACAAGAACAGATTCAACAGCTTCAACAAAACTAGAGCTCTCTAGAGCACATAATAGCTTACAACAATCAACAGCTTCAACAACAGATTCAACAGCTTCAACAAAACTAGAGCTCTCTAGAGCACATAATAGCTTACAACAATCAATTGCTTCAACAAAAACAGATTCAACAGCTTCAACAACAACAGCTTCAACAACAGATTCAACAGCTTCAACAAAATTAGAGCTCTCTAGAGCACATAATAGCCTACAACAATCAACAGCTTCAATAATAGATTCAACAGCTTCAACAAAACTAGAGCTCTCTAGTGCACATAATTGCCGACAACAATCAACTGCTTCAACAGCAGATTCAACAGCTTCAACAAACAGACTCAACAACTTCAACATATCTAGAGCTCTCTAGAGCTCATAATAGCTTACAACAATCAACAGCTTTAACAGCAGATTCAACTGCTTCAACAAAACCAGAGCTCTCTAGAGCACATAATAGCCTACAACAATCAACAGCTTCAACAATACTAGAGCTCTCTAGAGCACATAATGTAGCCTACAACAATCAACAGCTTCAACAAAAACAGATTCATAAAACTAGAGCACATAATAGCCTACAACAATCAACAGCTTTAACAACAACAGACTCAACATCTTCAACAAGAGATTCAACAGCTTCAACAAAACTAGAGCTCTCTAGAGCTCATAATAGCCTACAATAATCAACAGCTTCAACAACAGATTCACAAAATTAGAGTTCTCCAGATGACATAATAGTGTACAACAATCAACAGCTTCAACAACAGATTCAACATTTTCAACAAAATTAGAGCTCTCTAGAGCACATAATAGCCTACAACAATCAACAGCTTCAACAATACTAGAGCTCTCTAGAACACATAATGTAGCCTACAACAATCAACAGCTTCAACCACAACAGATTCAACAGCTTCAACAAAACTAGAGCTCTCTAGAGCACATAATAGCGTACAACAATCAACAGCTCCAACAACAGCAGATTCAACAGCTTCAACAAAACTAGAGCTCTCTAGAGCACATAATAGCGTACAACAAACAACATCTTCAGCAACAACAGATTCATAAGCTTCAATAAAACTAGACCTCTCCAGAGCACATAATTGCCTACAACAATCAACAGCTTCAACAACAGATTCAACAAAACTAGAGTTCTCCAGATGACATAATAGCTTACAACAATCAACAGCTTCAACATTTTCAACAAAACTAGAGCTCTCTAGATCACATAATAGCCTACAACAATCAACAGCTTCAACAATACTAGAGCTCTCTAGTACACATAATTGCCGACAACAATCAACAGCTTCAACAGCAAATTCAACAGCTTCAACAAAACTAGAGCTCTCTAGAGCACATAATAGACTACAACAATCAACATCTCCAACAACAGATTCAACAATTTCAACAAAACTAGAGCTCTCTAGAACACATAGTAGCCTACAACAATCAACGGCCACAACAACAGATTCAACGGCTTCAACAAATCTAGAGCTCTCTAGAGCACATAATGTAGCCTACAACAACCAACAGCTTTAACACCAACAGATTCAACAGCTTCAACAAAACTAGAGTTCTCTAGAGCACATAAAAGTCTACAGCAATCAACAGCTTCTACATCAACAGCTTCAACAAAACTAGAGCTCTCTAGAGCACATAATAGCTTACAACAATCAACAGCTTCAACAACAGATTCAACTGCCTTAACAAAACTAGAGTTCTTTAGAGCACATAATATAGCCTACAACAATCAACAGGTTCAATAAAAACAGATTCAACAGTTTCAACAACAAAATATTCAACAGCTTAAACAAAACTAGAACTCTCTAGAGCACATAATAGCCTACAACAATCAACAGCTTCAACAACAACAGATTCAACAGCTTCAACAAAACTAGAGCTCTCTAGACCACATAATGTAGCTTACAAACCAATCAACATCTTCAACAACAACAGATTCAACAGCTTCAACAAAACTAGAGCCATAATCTAGCCTACAACAATCAACAGCTTTAATAACAACAGATTCAACAGCTTCAACAAAAGTAGAGCTCTCTAGAGCACATAATAGCTTACAACAATCAACAGCTTCTACAACAAATTCAACAGCTTCAACATAGTGATTGAAGCTATTGATTTATTGGGGCGAGCTACACTTACACAAAATAGACTGTACTCACAATCAACAGCTTTAATTGTACTAACAAGATCAACTGATTGAACAGCTTCAACACTACCAACAATCAACAGCTTCAACAACAACAGATTCAACATCAACGACAATCAACAACTTCAACATGGATATCAACAGATTTAACAACTGATTCAACAGCTTCAAAAACAGATTCACCAACTACAGCTTCAACAATCAACAGCTTCAACAAAACTAGAGCTCTCAAGAGCTCATAATAGCCTACAACAATCAACAGCTTCAACAACAGATTCAACTGCTTCAACAAAACTAGAGCTCTCTAAAGCACATAATGTAGCCTACAACAATCAACAGCTTCAACAACAGATTCAACAACTTCAACAAAACTAGAGCTCTCTATTACACATAATAGCCTACAACAATCAACAGCTTCAACAACAACAGATTCAACAGCTTGAACAAAACTAGAGCTCTCTATAGCATATAATAGCCTACAACAATCAACAGCTTCAACAACAACAGATTCAACAGCTTAAACAAAACTAGAGCTCTCTATAGAAACTAGAGCTCTCTATAGCATATAATAGCCTACCACAATCAACTACTTCAACAACAACAGATTCAGCAGCTTAAACAAAACTAGACCTCTCTATAACATATAATAGCCTACAACAATCAACAATTTCAACAACAGATTCGACAGCTTAAACAAAACTAGAGCTTTCTATAACATATAATAGCCTACAACAATCAACAGCTTCAACAACAGATTCAACAGCTTAAACAAAACTAGAGCTCTCTATAGCATATAATAGCCTACAACAATCAACAGCTTCAACAACAACAGATTCAACAGCTTCAACAAAACTAGAGCTCTCTAGAGCACATAATGTAGCCTACAACAATCAACATCTTCAACAAAAATAGATTCAACAGCTTTAATAAACTAGAGCACATAATAGCCTACAACAATCAACAGCTTTAACAACAACAGATTCAACAGCTTCAACAAAACTAGAGCTCTCTAGAGCACATAATAGCTTACAACAATCAACAGCTTCTACAACAAATTCAACAGCTTCAACATAGTGATTGAAGCTATTGATTTATTGGGGCGAGCTACACTTACACAAAATAGACTGTACTCACAATCAACAGCTTTAATTGTACTAACAAGATCAACTGATTGAACAGCTTCAACACTACCAACAATCAACAGCTTCAACAACAACAGATTCAACATCAACGACAATCAACAACTTCAACATGGTTATCAACAGATTTAACAACTGATTCAACAGCTTCAAAAACAGATTCAACAACTACAGCTTCAACAATCAACAGCTTCAACAACAGATTTAACAGCTTCAACAAAACTAGAGCTCTCAAGAGCTCATAATAGCCTACAACAATCAACAGCTTCAACAACAGATTCAACTGCTTCAACAAAACTAGAGCTCTCTAAAGCACATAATGTAGCCTACAACAATCAACAGCTTCAACAACAGATTCAACAACTTCAACAAAACTAGAGCTCTCTATTACACATAATAGCCTACAACAATCAACAGCTTCAACAACAACAGATTCAACAGCTTGAACAAAACTAGAACTCTCTATAGCATATAATAGCCTACAACAATCAACTGCTTCAACAACAGATTCGACAGCTTAAACAAAACTAGACCTCTCTATAACATATAACAGCCTACAACAATCAACAGCTTCAACAACAACAGATTCAACAGCTTAAACAAAACTAGAGCTCTCTATAGTATATAATAGCCTACAACAATCAACAGCTTCAACAACCACTGATTCAACAGCTTTGACAAAATTAGAGCTCTCTAGAGCACATAATGTAGCCTACAACAATCAACATCTTCAACAAAAATAGATTCAACATCTTTAATAAACTAGAGCACATAATAGCCTACAACAATCAACAGCTTTAACAACAACAGATTCAACAGCTTCAACAAAACTAGAGCTCTCTATTGCACATAATAACCTACAACAATCAACAGCTTCAACAACACATTCGACAGCTTAAACAAAACTAGAGCTCTCTATAGCATATAATAGCCTACAACAATCAACAGCTTCAACAACAGATTCAACTGCTTCAACAAAACTAGAGCTCTCTAAAGCACATAATGTAGCCTACAACAATCAACAGCTTCAACAACAACAGATTCAACAACTTCAACAAAACTAGAGCTCTCTATTACACATAATAGCCTACAACAATCAACAGCTTCAACAACAACAGATTCAACAGCTTGAACAAAACTAGAACTCTCTATAGCATATAATAGCCTACAACAATCAACAGCTTCAACAACAGATTCAACAGCTTCGACAGAACTAGAGCTCTCTAGAACACATAATGTAGCCTACAACAATCAACAGGTTCAATAAAAACAGATTCAACAGTTTCAACAACAAAATATTCAACAGCTTAAACAAAACTAGAACTCTCTAGAGCACATAATAGCCTACAACAATCAACAGCTTCAACAACAACAGATTCAACAGCTTCAACAAAACTAGAGCTCTCTAGACCACATAATGTAGCTTACAAACCAATCAACATCTTCAACAACAACAGATTCAACAGCTTCAACAAAACTAGAGCCATAATCTAGCCTATAACAATCAACAGCTTTAACAACAACAGATTCAACAGCTTCAACAAAAGTAGAGCTCTCTAGAGCACATAATAGCTTACAACAATCAACAGCTTCTACAACAAATTCAACAGCTTCAACATCGTGATTGAAGCTATTGATTTATTGGGGCGCACTTACACAAAATAGACTGTGCTCACAATCAACAGCTTTAATTGTACTAACAAGATCAACTGATTGAACAGCTTCAACACTACCAACAATCAACAGCTTCTACAACAACAGATTCAACATCAACGACAATCAACAACTTCAACATGGATATCAACATATTTAACAACTGATTCAACAGCTTCAAAAACAGATTCAACAACTACAGCTTCAACAATCAACAGCTTCAACAACAGATTTAACAGCTTCAACAAAACTAGAGCTCTCAAGAGCTCATAATAGCCTACAACAATCAACAGCTTCAACAACAGATTCAACTGCTTCAACAAAACTAGAGCTCTCTAAAGCACATAATGTAGCCTACAACAATCAACAGCTTCAACAACAGATTCAACAACTTCAACAAAACTAGAGCTCTCTATTACACATAATAGCCTACAACAATCAACAGCTTCAACAACAACAGATTCAACAGCTTGAACAAAACTAGAGCTCTCTACAGCATATTATAATAGCCTACAACAATCAACAGCTTCAACAACAACAGATTCAACAGCTTAAACAAAACTAGAGCTCTCTATTGCACATAATAGCCTACAACAATCAACTGCTTCAACAACCACTGATTCAACAGCTTTGACAATATTAGAGCTCTCTAGAGCACATAATGTAGCCTACAACAATCAACATCTTCAACAAAAATAGATTCAACAGCTTTAATAAACTAGAGCACATAATAGCCTACAACAATCAACAGCTTTAACAACAACAGATTCAACAGCTTCAACAAAACTAGAGCTCTCTATTGCACATAATAACCTACAACAATCAACAGCTTCAACAACACATTCGACAGCTTAAACAAAACTAGAGCTCTCTATAGCATATAATAGCCTACAACAATCAACAGCTTCAACAACAGATTCAACTGCTTCAACAAAACTAGAGCTCTCTAAAGCACATAATGTAGCCTACAACAATCAACAGCTTCAACAACAACAGATTCAACAACTTCAACAAAACTAGAGCTCTCTATTACACATAATAGCCTACAACAATCAACAGCTTCAACAACAACAGATTCAACAGCTTGAACAAAACTAGAGCTCTCTATAGCATATAATAGCCTACAACAATCAACAGCTTCAACAACAGATTCAACAGCTTCGACAGAACTAGAGCTCTCTAGAACACCTACAACAATCAACAGGTTCAATAAAAACAGATTCAACAGTTTCAACAACAAAATATTCAACAGCTTAAACAAAACTAGAACTCTCTAGAGCACATAATAGCCTACAACAATCAACAGCTTCAACAACAACAGATTCAACAGCTTCAACAAAACTAGAGCTCTCTAGACCACATAATGTAGCTTACAAACCAATCAACATCTTCAACAATAACAGATTCAACAGCTTCAACAATACTAGAGCCATAATCTAGCCTATAACAATCAACAGCTTTAACAACAACAGATTCAACAGCTTCAACAAAAGTAGAGCTCTCTAGAGCACATAATAGCTTACAACAATCAACAGCTTCTACAACAAATTCAACAGCTTCAACATCGTGATTGAAGCTATTGATTTATTGGGGCGAGCCTACACTTACACAAAATAGACTGTGCTCACAATCAACAGCTTTAATTGTACTAACAAGATCAACTGATTGAACAGCTTCAACACTACCAACAATCAACAGCTTCTACAACAACAGATTCAACATCAACGACAATGAACAACTTCAACATGGATATCAACATATTTAACAACTGATTCAACAGCTTCAAAAACAGATTCAACAACTACAGCTTCAACAATCAACAGCTTCAACAACAGATTTAACAGCTTCAACAAAACTAGAGCTCTCAAGAGCTCATAATAGCCTACAACAATCAACAGCTTCAACAACAGATTCAACTGCTTCAACAAAACTAGAGCTCTCTAAAGCACATAATGTAGCCTACAACAATCAACAGCTTCAACAACAGATTCAACAACTTCAACAAAACTAGAGCTCTCTATTACACATAATAGCCTACAACAATCAACAGCTTCAACAACAACAGATTCAACAGCTTGAACAAAACTAGAGCTCTCTACAGCATATTATAATAGCCTACAACAATCAACAGCTTCAACAACAACAGATTCAACAGCTTAAACAAAACTAGAGCTCTCTATTGCACATAATAGCCTACAACAATCAACTGCTTCAACAACAACAGATTCGACAGCTTAAACAAAACTAGACCTCTCTATAACATATAATAGCCTTCAACAATCAACAGCTTCAACAACAGATTCAACAGCTTAAACAAAACTAGAGCTCTCTATAGTATATAATAGCCTACAACAATCAACAGCTTCAACAACCACTGATTCAACAGCTTTGACAAAATTAGAGCTCTCTAGAGCACATAATGTAGCCTACAACAATCAACATCTTCAACAAAAATAGATTCAACAGCTTTAATAAACTAGAGCACATAATAGCCTACAACAATCAACAGCTTTAACAACAACAGATTCAACAGCTTCAACAAAACTAGAGCTCTCTATTGCACATAATAACCTACAACAATCAACAGCTTCAACAACACATTCGACACCTTAAACAAAACTAGAGCTCTCTATAGCATATAATAGCCTACAACAATCAACAGCTTCAACAACAGATTCAACTGCTTCAACAAAACTAGAGCTCTCTAAAGCACATAATGTAGCCTACAACAATCAACAGCTTCAACAACAACAGATTCAACAACTTCAACAAAACTAGAGCTCTCTATTACACATAATAGCCTACAACAATCAACAGCTTCAACAACAACAGATTCAACAGCTTGAACAAAACTAGAGCTCTCTATAGCATATAATAGCCTACAACAATCAACAGCTTCAACAACAGATTCAACAGCTTCGACAGAACTAGAGCTCTCTAGAACACATAATGTAGCCTACAACAATCAACAGGTTCAATAAAAACAGATTCAATAGTTTCAACAACAAAATATTCAACAGCTTAAACAAAACTAGAACTCTCTAGAGCACATAATAGCCTACAACAATCAACAGCTTCAACAACAACAGATTCAAGAGCTTCAACAAAACTAGAGCTCTCTAGACCACATAATGTAGCTTACAAACCAATCAACATCTTCAACAACAACAGATTCAACAGCTTCAACAAAACTAGAGCCATAATCCAGCCTATAACAATCAACAGCTTTAACAACAACAGATTCAACAGCTTCAACAAAAGTAGAGCTCTCTAGAGCACATAATAGCTTACAACAATCAACAGCTTCTACAACAAATTCAACAGCTTCAACATCGTGATTGAAGCTATTGATTTATTGGGGCGAGCCTACACTTACACAAAATAGACTGTGCTCACAATCAACAGCTTTAATTGTACTAACAAGATCAACTGATTGAACAGCTTCAACACTACCAACAATCAACAGCTTCTACAACAACAGATTCAACATCAACGACAATCAACAACTTCAACATGGATATCAACAGATTTAACAACTGATTCAACAGCTTCAAAAACAGATTCAACAACTACAGCTTCAACAATCAACAGCTTCAACAACAGATTTAACAGCTTCAACAAAACTAGAGCTCTCAAGAGCTCATAATAGCCTACAACAATCAACAGCTTCAACAACAGATTCAACTGCTTCAACAAAACTAGAGCTCTCAAGAGCTCATAATAGCCTACAACAATCAACAGCTTCAACAACAGATTCAACTGCTTAAACAAAACTAGAGCTCTCTATAGCATATAATAGCCTACAACAATCAACAGCTTCAACAACAACAGATTCAACAGCTTCAACAAAACTAGAGCTCTCTATTGCACATAATAGCCTACAACAATCAACTTCTTCAACAAAGATAGATTCAACAGCTTTAATAAGAATAGAGCACATAATAGCCTACAACAATCAACAGCTTTAACAACAACAGATTCAACAGCTTCAATTAAACTAGGGCACTTAATAGCCTACAACAATCAACAGCTTCAACAAAACTAGAGCTCACTAGAGCCTATAATAGCCTACAATCAACAGCTTCGACCACAGATTCAACAGCTTCAACAAAACTAGAGCTCTCTAAAGCACATAATGTAGCCTACAACAATGAACAGCTTCAACAAAACTAGAGCTCACTAGAGCATATAATAGCCTACAATCAACAGCTTCAACCACAGATTCAACAGCTTCAACAAAACTAGAGCTCTCTAAAGCACATAATGTAGCCTACAACAATCAACAGCTTCAACAACAACAGATTCAACAGCTTAAAAAAACTAGAGCTGTCTATAGCATGTAAAAGTCTACAACAATCAACAGCTTCAACAACAACAGATTTGACAGCTTAAACAAACCTAGACCTCTCTATAAGATATAATAGCCTACAACAATCAACAGCTTCAACAACAGATTCAACAGCTTCAACAAAACTAGAGCTCTCTAGAGCACATAATAACCTACAACAATCAACAGCTTCAACAACAGATTCAACTGCTTCAACAAAACTAGAGCTCTCTAAAGTACATAATGTAGCCTACAACAATCAACAGCTTCAACAACAGATTCAACAACTTCAACAAAACTAGAGCTCTCTATTACACATAATAGCCTACAACAATCAACAGCTTCAACAACAACAGATTCAACAGCTTGAACAAAACTAGAGCTCTCTATAGCATATAATAGCCTACAACAATCAACAGCTTCAACAACAACAGATTCAACAGCTTAAACAAAACTAGACCTCTCTATAAGATATAATAGCCTACAGCAATCAACAGCTTCAATAACAGATTGAACAGCTTCAACAAAATTAGAGCTCTCTATTGCACATAATAGCCTACAACAATCAACAGCTTTAACAACAACAGATTCGACAGCTTAAACAAAACTAGAGCTCTCTATAGCATATAATAGCCTACAACAATCAACTACTTCAACAACAGATTCGACAGCTTAAACAAAACTAGACCTCTCTATAACATATAATAGCCTACAACAATCAACAATTTCAACAACAGATTCGACAGCTTAAATAAAACTGGAGCTCTCTATAACATATAACAGCCTACAACAATCAACAGCTTCAACAACAGATTCAACAGCTTAAACAAAACTAGAGCTCTCTATAGCATATAATAGCCTACAACAATCAACAGCTTCAACAACAACAGATTCAACAGCTTCAACAAAACTAGAGCTCTCTATTGCACATAATAGCCTACAACAATCAACTTCTTCAACAAAAATAGATTCAACAGCTTTAATAAGAATAGAGCACATAATAGCCTACAACAATCAACAGCTTTAACAACAACAGATTCAACAGCTTCAATTAAACTAGGGCACTTAATAGCCTACAACAATCAACAGCTTCAACAAAACTAGAGCTCACTAGAGCCTATAATAGCCTACAATCAACAGCTTCAACCACAGATTCAACAGCTTCAACAAAACTAGAGCTCTCTAAAGCACATAATGTAGCCTACAACAATGAACAGCTTCAACAAAACTAGAGCTCACTAGAGCATATAATAGCCTACAATCAACAGCTTCAACCACAGATTCAACAGCTTCAACAAAACTAGAGCTCTCTAAAGTACATAATGTAGCCTACAACAATCAACAGCTTCAACAACAACAGATTCAACAGCTTAAAAAAAACTAGAGCTGTCTATAGCATGTAAAAGCCTACAACAATCAACAGCTTCAACAACAACAGATTCGACAGCTTAAACAAAACTAAACCTCTCTAAGATATAATAGCCTACAACAATCAACAGCTTCAACAACAGATTCAACAGCTTAAACAAAACTAGAGCTCTCTAGAGCACATAATAACCTACAACAATCAACAGCTTCAACAACAGATTCAACTGCTTCAACAAAACTAGAGCTCTCTAAAGCACATAATGTAGCCTACAACAATCAACAGCTTCAACAACAGATTCAACAACTTCAACAAAACTAGAGCTTTCTATTACACATAATAGCCTACAACAATCAACAGCTTCAACAACAACAGATTCAACAGCTTGAACAAAACTAGAGCTCTCTATAGCATATAATAGCCTACAACAATCAACAGCTTCAACAACAACAGATTCAACAGCTTAAACAAAACTAGACCTCTCTATAAGATATAATAGCCTACAACAATCAACAGCTTCAACAACAGATTGAACAGCTTCAACAAAATTAGAGCTCTCTATTGCACATAATAGCCTACAACAATCAACAGCTTCAACAACAACAGATTCGACAGCTTAAACAAAACTAGAGCTCTCTATAGCATATAATATCCTACAACAATCAACAGCTTCAACAACAGATTCAACAGCTTAAACAAAACTAGAGCTCTCTATAGCATATAATAGCCTACAACAATCAACAGCTTCAACAACAACAGATTCAACAGCTTCAACAAAACTAGAGCTCTCTATTGCACATAATAGCCTACAACAATCTACTTCTTCAACAACAGATTCAACAGCTTCAATTAAACTAGAGCACATAATAGGCTACAACGATCAACAGCTTTAACAACAACAGATTCAACAGCTTCAACAAAACTAGAGCTCTCTAGAGCACATAATAGCTTACAACAATCAACAGCTTCTACAACAAATTCAACAGCTTCAACATAGTGATTGAAGCTATTGATTTATTGGGGCGAGCCTACACTTACACAAAATAGACTGTACTCACAATCAATAGCTTTAATTGTACTAACAAGATCAACTGATTGAACAGCTTCAACACTACCAACAATCAACAGCTTCAACAACAACGGATTCAACATCAACAACAATCAACAACTTCAACATGGTTATCAACAGATTTAACAACTGATTCAACAGCTTCAACAATCAACAGCTTCAGAAACAGATTCAACAACTACAGCTTCAACAATCAACAGCTTCAACAAAACTAGAGCTCTCAAGAGCTCATGATAGCCTACAACAGTCAACAGCTTCAACAACAGATTCAACTGCTTCAACAAAACTAGAGCTCTCTAAAGCACGTAATTTAGCCTACAGCAATCAACAGCTTCAACAACAACAGATTCAACAACTTGAACAAAACTAGAGCTCTCTATAGCATATAATAGCCTACAACAATCAACTGCTTCAACAACAACAGATTCGACAGCTTAAACAAAATTAGACCTCTCTATGACACATAATAGCCTACAACAATCAACTGCTTCAACAACAGATTCAACAGCTTAAACAAAACTAGAGCTCTCTATAGTATATAATAGCCTACAACAATCAACAGCTTCAACAACCATAGATTCAACAGCTTTGACAAAACTAAAGCTCTGTAGAGCACATAATGTAGCCTACAACAATCAACATCTTCAACAAAAATAGATTCAACAGCTTTAATAAACTAGAGCACATAATAGCCTACAACAATCAACAGCTTTAACAACAACAGATTCAACAGCTTCAACAAAACTAGAGCTCTCTAGAGCACATAATAGCTTACAACAATCAACAGCTTCTACAACAAATTCAACAGCTTCAACATAGTGATTGAAGCTATTGATTTATTGGGCGAACCTACACTTACACAAAATAGACTGTACTCACAATCAACAGCTTTAATTGTACTAACAAGATCAACTGATTGAACAGCTTCAACACTACCAACAATCAACAGCTTCAACAACAACAGATTCAACATCAACGACAATCAACAACTTCAACATGGTTAACAGATTTAACAACTGATTCAACAGCTTCAAAAACAGATTCAACAACTACAGCTTCAACAATCAACAGCTTCAACAACAGATTTAAAAGCTTCAACAAAACTAGAGCTCTCAAGAGCTCATAATAGCCTACAACAATCAACAGCTTCAACAACAGATTCAACTGCTTCAACAAAACTAGAGCTCTCTAAAGCACATAATGTAGCCTACAACAATCAACAGCTTCAACAACAGATTCAACAACTTCAACAAAACTAGAGCTCTCTATTACACATAATAGCCTACAACAATCAACAGCTTCAACAACAACAGATTCAACAGCTTGAACAAAACTAGAGCTCTCTATAGCATATAATAGCCTACAACAATCAACAGCTTCAACAACAACAGATTCAACAGCTTAAACAAACTAGACCTCTCTATAAGATATAATAGCCTACAACAATCAACAGCTTCAACAACAGATTGAACAGCTTCAACAAAATTAGAGCTCTCTATTGCACATAATAGCCTACAACAATCAACAGCTTCAACAACAACAGATTTGACAGCTTAAACAAAACTAGAGCTCTCTATAGCATATAATAGCCTACAACAATCAACTACTTCAACAACAGATTCGACAGCTTAAACAAAACTAGACCTCTCTATAACATATAATAGCCTACAACAATCAACAATTTCAAAAACAGATTCGACAGCTTAAACAAAACTAGACCTCTCTATAAGATTTAATAGCCTACAACAATCAACAGCTTCAACAACAGATTCAACAGCTTAAACAAAACTAGAGCTCTCTATAGCATATAATAGCCTACAACAATCAACAGCTTCAACAACAACAGATTCAACAGCTTCAACAAAACTAGAGCTCTCTATTGCACATAATAGCCTACAACAATCAACTTCTTCAACAAAAATAGATTCAACAGCTTTAATAGAAATAAAGCACATAATAGCCTACAACAATTAACAGCTTTAACAACAACAGATTCAACAGCTTCAATTAAACTAGGGCACTTAATAGCCTACAACAATCAACAGCTTCAACAAAACTAGAGCTCACTAGAGCATATAATAGCCTACAATCAACAGCTTCAACCACAGATTCAACAGCTTCAACAAAACTAGAGCTCTCTAAAGAACATAATGTAGCCTACAACAATCAACAGCTTAAACAACAACAGATTCAACAGCTTAAAAAAAACTAGAGCTGTCTATAGCATGTAATAGCCTACAACAATCAACAGCTTCAACAACAACAACAGATTCAACAGCTTGAAGAAAACTAGAGCTCTCTATAGCATATAATAGCCTACAACAATCAACTGCTTCAACAACAACAGATTCGACAGCTTAAACAAAACTAGACCTCTCTATAACATATAATAGCCTACAACAATCAACAGCTTCAACAACAGATTCAACAGCTTAAACAAAACTAGGGCTCTCTATAGTATATAATAGCCTACAACAATCAACAGCTTCAACAACCATAGATTCAACTGCTTCGACAAAACTAGAGCTCTCTAGAGCACATAATGTAGCGTACAACAATCAACATCTTCAACAAAAATAGATTCAACAGCTTTAATAAACTAGAGCACATAATAGCCTACAACAATCAACAGCTTTAACAACAACGGATTCAACAGCTTCAACAAAACTAGAGCTCTCTAGAGCACATAATAGCTTACAACAATCAACAGCTTCTACAACAAATTCAACAGCTTCAACATAGTGATTGAAGCTATTGATTTATTGGGGCGAGCCTACACTTACACAAAATAGACTGTACTCACAATCAACAGCTTTAATTGTACTAACAAGATCAACTGATTGAACAGCTTCAACACTACTAACAATCAACAGCTTCAACAACAGATTCAACATCAACGACAATCAACAACTTCAACATGGTTAACAGTTTAACAACTGATTCAACAGCTTCACAAACAGATTCAACAACTACAGCTTCAACAATCAACAGCTTCAACAACAGATTTAAAAGCTTCATAAAAACTAGAGCTCTCAAGAGCTCATAATAGCCTACAACAATCAACAGCTTCAACAACAGATTCAACTGCTTCAACAAAACTAGAGCTCTCTAAAGCACATAATGTAGCCTACAACAATCAACAGCTTCAACAACAGATTCAACAACTTCAACAAAACTAGAGCTCTCTATTACACATAATAGCCTACAACAATCAACAGTTTCAACAACAACAGATTCAATAGTTTGAACAAAACTAGAGCTCTCTATAGCATATAATAGCCTACAACAATCAACAGCTTCAACAACAGATTCAACAGCTTAAGCAAAACTAGACCTCTCTATAAGATATAATAGCCTACAACAATCAACAGCTTCAACAACAGATTGAACAGCTTCAACAAAATTAGAGCTCTCTATTGCACATAATAGCCTACAACAATCAACAGCTTCAACAACAACAGATTCGACAGCTTAAACAAAACTAGAGCTCTCTATAGCATATAATATCATACAACAATCAACAGCTTCTACAACAAATTCAACAGCTTAAACAAAACTAGAGCTCTCTATAGTATACCATAGCCTACAACAATCAACAGCTTCAACAACCACAGATTCAACAGCTTCGACAAAACTAGAGCTCTCTAGAGCGCATAATGTAGCCTACAACAATCAACATCTTCAACAACAATAGATTCAACAGCTTTAATAAACTAGAGCACATAATAGCCTACAACAATCAACAGCTTTAACAACAACAGATTCAACAGCTTCAACAAAACTAGAGCTCTCTAGAACACATAATGTAGCCTACAACAATCAATATCTTCAACAAAAATAGATTTAACAGCTTTAATAAACTAGAGCACATAATAGCCTACAACAATCAACAGCTTTAACAACAACAGATTCAACAGCTTCAACAAAACTAGAGCTCTCTAGAGCACATAATAGCTTACAACAATCAACAGCTTCTACAACAAATTCAACAGCTTCAACATAGTGATTGAAGCTATTGATTTATTGGGGCGAGCCTACACTTACACAAAATAGACTGTACTCACAATCAACAGCTTTAATTGTACTAACAAGATCAACTGATCGAACAGCTTCAACACTACCAACAATCAACAGCTTCAACAACAACAGATTCAACATCAACGACAATCAACAACTTCAACATGGTTATCAACAGATTTAACAACTGATTCAACAACTTCAAAAACAGATTCAACAACTACAGCTTCAACAATCAACAGCTTCAACAACAGATTTAACAGCTTCAACAAAACTAGAGCTCTCAAGAGCTCATAATAGCCTACAACAATCAACAGCTTCAACAACAGATTCAACTGCTTCAACAAAACTAGAGTTCTCTAAAGCACATAATGTAGCCTACAACAATCAACAGCTTCAACAAGAGATTCAACAACTTCAACAAAAGAAGAGCTCTCTATTACACATAATAGCCTACAACAATCAACAGCTTCAACAACAACAGATTCAACAGCTTGAACAAAACTAGAGCTCTCTATAGCATATAATAGCCTACAACAATCAACAGCTTCAACAACAACAGATTCAACAGCTTAAACAAACTAGACCTCTCTATAAGATATAATAGCCTACAACAATCAACAGCTTCAACAACAGATTGAACAGCTTCAACAAAATTAGAGCTCTCTATTGCACATAATAGCCTACAACAATCAACAGCTTCAACAACAGATTCGACAGCTTAAACAAAACTAGAGCTCTCTATAGCATATAATAGCCTACAACAATCAACTACTTCAACAACAGATTCGACAGCTTAAACAAAACTAGACCTCTCTATAACATATAATAGCCTACAACAATCAACAATTTCGACAACAGGTTCGACGGCTTAAACAAAACTAGAGCTCTCTATAACATATAATAGCCTACAACAGTCAACAGCTTCAACAACAGATTCAACAGCTTAAACAAAACTAGAGCTCTCTATAGCATATAATAGCCGACAACAATCAACAGCTTCAACAACAACAGATTCAACAGCTTCAACAAAACTAGAGCTCTCTATTGCACATAATAGCCTACAACAATCAACTTCTTCAACAAAAATAGATTCAACAGCTTTAATAGAAATAGAGCACATAATAGCCTACAACAATCAACAGCTTTAACAACAACAGATTCAACAGCTTCAATTAAACTAGGGCACTTAATAGCCTACAACAATCAACAGCTTCAACAATACTAGAGCTCACTAGAGCATATAATAGCCTACAATCAACAGCTTCAACCACAGATTCAACAGCTTAAACAAAACTAGAGCTCTCTAGAGCACATAATAGCTTACAACAATCAACAGCTTCTACAACAAATTCAACAGCTTCAACATAGTGATTGAAGCTATTGATTTATTGGGGCGAGCCTACACTTACACAAAATAGACTGTACTCACAATCAACAGCTTTAATTTTACTAACAAGATCAACTGATTGAACAGCTTCAACACTACCAACAATCAACAGCTTCAACAACAACAGATTCAATATCAACGACAATCAACAACTTCAACATGGTTATCAACAGATTTAACAACTGATTCAACAGCTTCAAAAACAGATTCAACAACTACAGCTTCAACAATCAACAGCTTCAACAACAGTTTAAACAGCTTCAACAAAACTATAGCTCTCAAGAGCTCATAATAGCCTACAACAGTCAACAGCTTCAACAACAGATTCAACTGCTTCAACAAAACTAGAGCTCTCTAAAGCACATAATGTAGCCTACAACAATCAACAGCTTCAACAACAGATTCAACAACTTCAACAAAACTAGAGCTCTCTATTACACATAATAGCCTACAACAATCAACAGCTTCAACAACAACAGATTCAACAGCGTGAACAAAACTAGAGCTCTCTATAGCATATAATAGCCTACAACAATCAACAGCTTCAACAACAACAGATTCAACAGCTTAAACAATTTAGACCTCTCTATAAGATATAATAGCCTACAACAATCAACAGCTTCAACAACAGATTGAACAGCTTCAACAAAATTAGAGCTCTCTATTGCACATAATAGCCTACAACAATCAACAGCTTCAACAACAGATTCGACAGATTAAACAAAACTAGAGCTCTCTATAGCATATAATAGCCTACAACAATCAACTACTTCAACAACAGATTCGACAGCTTAAACAAAACTAGACCTCTCTATAACATATAATAGCCTACAACAATCAACAATTTCAACAACAGATTCGACAGCTTAAACAAAACTAGAGCTCTCTATAACATATAATAGCCTACAACAGTCAACAGCTTCAACAACAGATTCAACAGCTTAAACAAAATTAGAGCTCTCTGTAGCATATAATAGCCTACAACAATCAACAGCTTCAACAACAACAGATTCAACAGCTTCAACAAAACTAGAGCTCTCTATTGCACATAATAGCCTACAACAATCAACTTCTTCAACAAAAATAGATTCAACAGCTTTAATAAAAATAGAGCACATAATAGCCTACAACAATCAACAGCTTTAACAACAACAGATTCAACAGCTTTAATTTAACTAGGGCACTTAATAGCCTACAACAATCAACAGCTTCAACAATACTAGAGCTCACTAGAGCATATAATAGCCTACAATCAACAGCTTCAACCACAGATTCAACAGCTTCAACAAAACTAGAGCTCTCTAGAGCACATAATAGCTTACAACAATCAACAGCTTCTACAACAAATTCAATAGCTTCAACATAGTGATTGAAGCTATTGATTTATTGGGGCGAGCCTACACTTACACAAAATAGACTGTACTCACAATCAACAGCTTTAATTGTACTAACAAGATCAACTGATTGAACAGCTTCAACACTACCAACAATCAACAGCTTCAACAACAACAGATTCAACATCAACGACAATCAACAACTTCAACATGGTTATCAACAGATTTAACAACTGATTCAACAGCTTCAAAAACAGATTCAACAACTACAGCTTCAACAATCAACAGCTTCAACAACAGTTTAAACAGCTTCAACAAAACTATAGCTCTCAAGAGCTCATAATAGCCTACAACAGTCAACAACTTCAACAACAGATTCAACTGCTTCAACAAAACTAGAGCTCTCTAAAGCACATAATGTAGCCTACAACAATCAACAGCTTCAACAACAGATTCAATAACTTCAACAAAACTAGAGCTCTCTATTACACATAATAGCCTACAACAATCAACAGCTTCAACAACAACAGATTCAACAGCGTGAACAAAACTAGAGCTCTCTATAGCATATAATAGCCTACAATAATCAACAGCTTCAACAACAGATTCAACAGCTTAAACAAACTAGACCTCTCTGTAAGATATAATAGCCTACAACAATCAACAGCTTCAACAACAGATTGAACAGCTTCAACAAAATTAGAGCTCTCTATTGCACATAATAGCCTACAACAATCAACAGCTTCAACAACAGATTCGACAGCTTAAACAAAACTAGAGCTCTCTATAGCATATAATAGCCTACAACAATCAACTACTTCAACAACAGATTCGACAGCTTAAACAAAACTAGACCTCTCTATAACATATAATAGCCTACAACAATCAACAGCTTCAACAACAACAGATTCAACAGCTTCAACAAAACTAGAGCTCTCTATTGCACATAATAGCCTACAACAATCAACTTCTTCAACAAAAATAGCTTCAATTAAACAGCTTTAATAGCCTACAACAATCAACAGCTTCAACAAAACTAGAGCTCACTAGAGCATATAATAGCATACAATCAACAGCTTCAACCACAGATTCAACAGCTTCAACAAAACTAGAGCTCTCTAAAGCACATAATGTAGCCTACAACAATCAACAGCTTCAACAAAACTAGAGCTCACTAGAGCATATAATAGCCTACAATCAACAGCTTCAACCACAGATTCAACAGCTTCAACAAAACTAGAGCTCTCTAAAGCACATAATGTAGCCTACAACAATCAACAGCTTCAACAACAACAGATTCAACAGCTTAAAAAAACTAGAGCTGTCTATAGCATGTAATAGCCTACAACAATCAACTGCTTCAGCAACAACAGATTCGACAGCTTAAACAAAACTAGACCTCTCTATAAGATATAATAGCCTACAACAATCAACAGCTTCAACAACAGATTCAACAGCTTAAACAAAACTAGAGCTCTCTAGAGCACATAATAACCTACAACAATCAACAGCTTCAACAACAGATTCAACTGCTTCAACAAAACTAGAGCTCTCTAAAGCACATAATGTAGCCTACAACAATCAACAGCTTCAACAACACATTCAACAACTTCAACAAAACTAGAGCTCTCTATTACACATAATAGCCTACAACAGTCAACAGCTTCAACAACAACAGATTCAACAGCTTGAACAAAACTAGAGCTCTCTATAGCATATAATAGCCTACAACAATCAACAGCTTCAACAACAACAGATTCAACAGCTTAAACAAAACTAGACCTCTCTATAAGATATAATAGCCTACAACAATCAACAGCTTCAACAACAGATTCAACAGCTTAAACAAAACTAGAGCTCTCTATAGCATATAATAGCCTACAACAATCAACAGCTTCAACAACAACAGATTCAACAGCTTAAGCAAAACTAGACCTCTCTATAAGATATAATAGCCTACAACAATCAACAGCTTCAACAACAGATTCAACAGCTTAAACAAAACTAGAGCTCTCTATATAGCATATAATAGCCTGCAACAATCAACAGCTTCAACAACAACAGATTCAACAGCTTCAACAAAACTAGAGCTCTCTATTGCACATAATAGCCTACAACAATCAACTTCTTCACAAAAATAGATTCAACAGCTTTAATAAAAATAGAGCACATAATAGCCTACAACAATCAACAGCTTTAACAACAACAGATTCAACAGCTTCAATTAAACTAGGGCACTTAATAGCCTACAACAATCAACAGCTTCAACAAAACTAGAGCTCACTAGAGCATATAATAACCTACAATCAACAGCTTCAACCACAGATTCAACAGCTTCAACAAAACTAGAGCTCTCTAAAGCACATAATGTAGCCTACAACAATCAACAGCTTCAACAACAACAGATTCAACAGCTTAAAAAAAACTAGAGCTGTCTATAGCATGTAATAGCCTACAACAATCAACAGCTTCAACAACAAATTTGACAGCTTAAACAAAACTAGACCTCTCTATAAGATATAATAGCCTACAACAATCAACAGCTTCAACAACAGATTCAACAGCTTAAACAAAACTAGAGCTCTCTAGAGCACATAATAACCTACAACAATCAACAGCTTCAACAACAGATTCAACAGCTTCAACAAAACTAGCGCTCTCTATTGCACATAATAGCCTACAACAATCAACAGCTTCAACAACAACAGATTCTACAGCTTAAACAAAACTAGAGCTCTCTATAGCATGTAATAGCCTACGACAATCAACAGCTTCAACAACAACAGTTTCGACAGCTTAAACAAAACTAGACCTCTCTATAAGATATAATAGCCTATAAAAATCAACAGCTTCAACAACAGATTCAACAGCTTAAACAAAACTAGAGCTCTCTAGAGCACATAATAACCTACAACAATCAACAGCTTCAACAACAGATTCAACAGCTTCAACAAAACTAGAGCTCTCTATTGCACATAATAGCCTACAACAATCAACAGCTTCAACAACAACAGATTCAACAGCTTAAACAAAACTAGAGCTCTCTATAGCATGTAATAGCCTACGACAATCAGCAGCTTCAACAACAACAGTTTCGACAGCTTAAACAAAACTAGACCTCTCTATAAGATATAATAGCCTACAACAATCAACAGCTTCAACAACAACAGATTCAACAGCTTAAACAAACTAGACCTCTCTATAAGATATAATAGCCTACAACAATCAACAGCTTCAACAACAGATTGAACAGCTTCAACAAAATTAGAGCTCTCTATTGCACATAATAGCCTACAACAATCAACAGCTTTAACAACAACAGATTCAACAGCTTCAATTAAACTAGGGCACTTAATAGCCTACAACAATCAACGGCTTAAACAAAACTATAGCTCTCTAGAGCACATAATAACCTACAACAATCAACAGTTTCAACAACAGATTCAACTGCTTCAACAAAACTAGAGCTCTCTAAAGCACATAATGTAGCCTACAACAATCAACAGCTTCAACAACAGATTCAACAACTTCAACAAAACTAGAGCTCTCTATTACACATAATAGCCTACAACAATTAACAGCTTCAACAACAACAGATTTAACAGCTTCAACAAAACTAGAGCTCCCTATAGCATAGAATAGCCTACAACAATCAATACCTTCAACAACAACAGATTCGACAGCTTAAACAAAACTAGAGCTCTCTATAGCATATAATAGCCTTCAACAATCAACTACTTCAACAACAGATTCGACAGCTTAAACAAAACTAGACCTCTCTATAACATATAATAGCCTACAACAATCAACAATTTCAACAGCAGATTCGACAGCTTAAATAAAACTAGAGCTCTCTATAACATATAATAGCCTACAACAATCAACAGCTTCAACAACAGATTCAACAGCTTAAACAAAACTAGAGCTCTCTTATAGCATATAATAGCCTACAACAATCAACAGCTTCAACAACAACAGATTCAACAGCTTCAACAAAACTAGAGTTCTCTATTGCACATAATAGCCTACAACAATCAACTTCTTCAACAAAAATAGATTCAACAGCTTTAATAAAAATAGAGCACATAATAGCCTACAACAGTCAACAGCTTTAACAACAACAGCTTCAATTAAACTAGGGCACTTAATAGCCTACAACAATCAACAGCTTCAACAAAACTAGAGCTCACTAGAGCATATAATAGCCTACAATCAACAGCTTCAACCACAGATTCAACAGCTTCAACAAAACTAGAGCTCTCTAAAGCACATAATGTAGCCTACAACAATCAACAGCTTCAACCACAGATTCAACAGCTTCAACAAAACTAGAGCTCTCTAAAGCACATAATGTAGCCTACAACAATCAACAGCTTCAACAAAACTAGAGGTCATTAGAGCATATAATAGCCTACAATCAACAGCTTCAACCACAGATTCAACAGCTTCAACAAAACTAGAGCTCTCTAAAGCACATAATGTAGCCTACAACAATCAACAGCTTCAACAACAGATTCAACAGCTTAAAAAAACTAGAGCTGTCTATAGCATGTAATAGCCTACAACAATCAACAGCTTCAACAACAACAGATTCGACAGCTTAAACAAAACTAGACCTCTCTATAAGATATAATAACCTACAACAATCAACAGCTTCAACAACAACAGATTCGACAGCTTAAACAAAACTAGACCTCTCTATAAGATATAATAGCCTACAACAATCAACAGCTTCAACAACAACAGATTCGACAGCTTAAACAAAACTAGAACTCTCTATAGCATATAATAGCCTACAACAATCAACTACTTCAACAACAGATTCGACAGCTTAAACAAAACTAGACCTCTCTATAACATATAATAGCCTACAACAATCAACAATTTCAACAACAGATTCGATAGCTTAAATAAAACTAGAGCTCTCTATAACACATAATAGCCTACAACAATCAACAGCTTCAACAACAGATTCAACAGCTTAAACAAAACTAGAGCTCTCTATAGCATATAATAGCCTACAACAATCAACAGCTTCAACAACAACAGATTCAACAGCTTCAACAAAACTAGAGCTCTCTATTGCACATAATAGCCTACAACAATCAACTTCTTCAACAAAAATAGATTCAACAGCTTTAATAAAAATAGAGCACATAATAGCCTCCAACAATCAACAGCTTTAACAACAACAGATTCAACAGCTTCAATTAAACTAGGGCACTTAATAGCCTACAACAATCAACAGCTTCAACAAAACTAGAGCTCACTAGAGAATATAATAGCCTACAATCAACAGCTTCAACCACAGATTCAACAGCTTCAACAAAACTAGAGCTCTCTAAAGCACATTATGTAGCCTACAACAATCAACAGCTTCAACAACAACAGATTCAACAGCTTAAACAAAACTAGAGCTGTCTATAGCATGTATTAGCCTACAACAATCAACAGCTTCAACAACAACAAATTCGACAGCTTAAACAAAACTAGACCTCTCTATAACATATAATAGCCTACAACAATCAACAATTTCAACAACAGATTCGACAGCTTAAATAAAACTAGAGCTCTCTATAACATATAATAGCCTACAACAATCAACAGCTTCAACAACAGATTCAACAAAACTAGAGCTCTCTATTGCACATAATAGCCTACAACAATCAACAGCTTCAACAACAACAGTTTTGACAGTTTAAACAAAACTAGACTTCTCTATAAGATATAATAGCCTACAAAAATCAACAGCTTCAACAACAGATTCAACAGCTTAAACAAAACTAGAGCTCTCTATAGCATATAATAGCCTACAACAATCAACAGCTTTAACAACAACAGATTCAACAGCTTCAACAAAACTAGAGCTCTCTAGAGCACATAATAGCCTACAACAATCAACAGCTTCAACAATAACAGATTCAACAGCTTAAACAAAACTAGAGCTCTCTATAGCATGTAATAGCCTATGACAATCAACAGCTTCAACAACAACAGTTTCGACAGCTTAAACAAAACTAGACCTCTCTATAAGATATAATAGCCTACAAAAATCAACAGCTTCAACAACAGATTCAACAGCTTAAACAAAACTAGAGCTCTCTATAGCATATAATAGCCTACAACAATCAACAGCTTTAACAACAACAGATTCAACAGCTTCAACAAACCTAGAGCTCTCTAGAGCACATAATAGCTTACAACAATCAACAGCTTCTACAACAAATTCAACAGCTTCAACATAGTGATTGAAGCTATTGATTTATTGGGGCGAGCCTACACTTACACAAAATAGACTGACTCACAATCAACAGCTTTAATTGTACTAACAAGATCAACTGATTGAACAGCTTCAACACTACCAACAATCAACAGCTTCAACAACAGATTCAACATCAACGACAATCAACAACTTCAGCATGGTTATCAACAGATTTAACAACTGATTCAACAGCTTCAATAACAGATTCAACAACTACAGCTTCAACAATCAACAGCTTCAACAACAGATTTAACAGCTTCAACAAAACTAGAGCTCTCAAGAACTCATAATAGCCTACAACAATCAACAGCTTCAACAACAGATTCAACTGCTTCAACAAAACTAGAGCTCTCTAAAGCACATAATGTAGCCTACAACAATCAACAGCTTCAACAACAGATTCAACAACTTCAACAAAACTAGAGCTCTCTATTACACATAATAGCCTACAACAATCAACAGCTTCAACAACAACAGATTCAACAGCTTGAACAAAACTAGAACTCTCTATAGCATATAATAGCCTACAACAATCAACAGCTTCAACAACAACAGATTCAACAGCTTAAACAAACTAGACCTCTCTATAAGATATAATAGCCTACAACAATCAACAGCTTCAACAACAGATTGAACAGCTTCAACAAAATTAGAGCTCTCTATTGCACATAATAGCCTACAACAATCAACAGCTTCAACAACAACAGATTCGACAGCTTAAACAAAACTAGAGCTCTCTATAGCATATAATGGTCTACAACAATCAACTACTTCAACAAAAGTTTCGACAGCTTAAACAAAACAAGACCTCTCTATAATATATAATAGCCTACAACAATCAACAATTTCAACAACAGATTCGACAGCTTAAACAAAACTAGAGCTCTCTATAACATATAATAGCCTACAACAATCAACAGCTTCAACAACAGATTCAACAGCTTAAACAAAACTAGAGCTCTCTATAGCATATAATAGCCTACAACAATCAACAGCTTCAACAACAACAGATTCATCAGCTTCAACAAAACTAGAGCTCTCTATTGCACATAATAGCCTACAACAATCAACTTCTTCAACAAAAATAGATTCAACAGCTTTAATAAAAATAGAGCACATAATAGCCTACAACAATCAACAGCTTTAACAACAACAGATTCAACAGCTTCAATTAAACTAGGGCACTTAATAGCCTACAACAATCAACAGCTTCAACAAAACTAGAGCTCACTAGAGAATATAATAGCCTACAATCAACAGCTTCAACCACAGATTCAACAGCTTCAACAAAACTAGAGCTCTCTAAAGCACATAATGTAGCCTACAACAATGAACAGCTTCAACAAAACTAGAGCTCACTAGAGCATATAATAGCCTACAATCAACAGCTTCAACCACAGATTCAACAGCTTCAACAAAACTAGAGCTCTCTAAAGCACATTATGTAGCCTATAACAATCAACAGCTTCAACAACAACAGATTCAACAGCTTAAACAAAACTAGAGCTGTCTATAGCATGTAATAGCCTACAACAATCAACAGCTTCAACAACAAATTCGACAGCTTAAACAAAACTAGACCTCTCTATAAGATATAGTACCCTACAACGATCAACAGCTTCAACAACAGATTCAACAGCTTAAACAAAACTAGAGCTCTCTAGAGCACATAATGGCTTACAACAATCAACAGCTTCTACAACAAATTCAACAGCTTCAACAAAACTAGAGCTCTCTAGAGCACATAGTGTAGCCTACAACAACATCTTCAGCAAAAATAGATTCAACAGTTTTAATAAAATTAGAGCACATAATAGCCTACAACAATCAACAGCCTTAACAACAAAAGATTCAACATCTTCAACAAGAGATTCAACAGCTTCAACAAAACTAGAGCTCTCTATTACACATAATAGCCTACAACAATCAACAGCTTCAACAACAACAGATTCAACAGCTTGAACAAAACTAGAGCTCTCTACAGCATATTATAATAGCCTACAACAATCAACAGCTTCAACAACAACAGATTCAACAGCTTAAACAAAACTAGAGCTCTCTATTGCACATAATAGCCTACAACAATCAACAGCTTTAACAACAATAGATTCAGCAACAACGGATTGAACAGCTTCGACAGAATTCGATCTTTCTAGAGCACATAATGTAGCCTACAACAATCAACATCTTCAACAACAGATTCAACAGCTTCAATAAAACTAGAACGCATAATAGCCCACAACAATCATCAGCTCTAACAACAGATTCAACAACTTCAACAATAACAGATTCAACAGCTTCAACAAAACTAGAGTTCTCTAGAGCACATAATAGCCTTTAACAATCAACAACTTTATCAAAAGATTCAACTGCTCCAACATAACTAGAGCTCTTTAGAGCACATAATGTAGCCTACAACAACCAACAGCTTTAACAACAACAGATTCAACAGCTTCAATAAATCTAGAGCTCTCTAGAGTACATAATAGCCTACAACAATCAACCGCTTCAACAACAGATTCAACTGCCTTAACAAATCTAGAGTTCTTTAGAGCTCATAATGTAGCCTACAACAATCAACATTTTCAACAACAGGTTCAACAGCTCCAATAAAACCAGAGCACATAATAGCCTACAACAATCAATAGCTTTAACAACAACAGATTCAACAGCTTCACCATCAACATATTCAACAGCTTCAACAAAACTTGAGCTCTCTAGAACACATAATAGCCTACAACAATGAACAACTTCAACAGGAGATTCTACTGCTTCAACAAAATTAGAGCTCTGTCAAGCACGTTATGTAGCCTACAATAATCATCAGCTTCAACAACAGGTTCAACTGCTTCAACAGAACTTGAGCTCTCTAGAGCACATAATGTAGCCTACAACAATCAACAACAACAGATTCAACAGCTTCAATAAAACTAGAGCACATAATAGCCTACAACAATCAACAGGTTCAACAAAAACAGATTCAACAGTTTCAACAACAACAGATTCAACAGCTTAAACAAAATTAGAGCTCTCTAGAGCACGTAATGTAGCCTACAACAATCAACATCTTCAACAACAGATTCAACAGCTTCAACAAAACTAGAGCTCTCTAGTGCACATAGTATAGCCTATAACAATCAACAATTTCAACAACAGATTCAACTACTTCAATACAGCTAGAGCACATAATAGCCTACAACAATCAACAGCTTTAACAACAGATTCAACAGCTTCAACAACAACAGATTCAACAGCTTAAACAAATTAGAGCTCTCTAGAGCACGTAATGTAGCCTACAACAATCAACATCTTCAACAACAGATTCAACAGCTTCTACAAAACTAGAGTTCTCTAGTGCACATAGTATAGCCTACAACAATCAACAATTTCAACAACAGATTCAACTACTTCAATACAGCTAGAGCACATAATAGCCTACAACAATCAACAGCTTTAACAACAACAGATTCAACAGCTTCAACAACAACAGATTCAACAGCTTCAACAAAACTAGATTTATCTAGAGCACATAATGTAGCCTACAACAATCAATATCTCCAACAACAGATTCGACAACATTAGAAAAACTAGAGCTATCTGGAACACAAAAAAACCTGACAATCAAGAGCTTCAACAACAACAGATACAACAGCTTTGACAAAAGTAGATTTCTCTAGAGAACATAATGTAACCTAGAACAATTAACATTTTCAACAAGAATACATTCAACAACTTCAATAAAACTAGAGCACATAATAGCTTATAGCAATCATCAGCTCTAACAACAACAGATTCAACAGCTCAACAACAACAGATTCAACAGCTTCAAAAAAAACTAGAGCTCTCTAGAGCACATAATGCATCCTACAATAATCAACATCTTCAACAACAACAGATTCAACAATTTCAACAAAATTAGAGCTCTCTAGAACGTATAATAGCCTACAACGATCAACAGCTTCAACAACAACGGATTCTAGAATGAGGCTCATAACTACGTTGTTGATGCAAGGAGAGTAGTTTGTGGAGCGCTATTGAACATAGTTTAATGTACTGTAGAGACAGAACGTTTCGGACCGTGGTCCTTCGTTAGCTGCAAAAGGCACTCAAGACATAGCGCTCCACAAACTACTCTCCTTGCAACAACGGATTCAACAGCTTCGACGAATCTAGAACTCTCTAGAGCACATAATGTAGCCTACAACAATCAACATCTTCAACAACAGATTCAACAGCTTTAACAAAATTAGAGCTCTTTAGAGCACATAATAGCCTACAACAATCAACAGCTTCAATAAAGCTAGAACACATAATAGCCTACAACAATGAACAGCTTTAATAACAACAGATTCAACAGCTTGAACAAGAACAGATTTAACGGCTTGAACAAAACTAGAGCTCTTTAGAGCACATAATGTTGCCTACAACAATCAACATCTTCAACAACAGATTCAACAGCTTTAACAAAATTAGAGCTCTTTAGAGTAATATAGGCTACAACAATCAACAGCTTCAACAGATTCAACAATTTCAACAAAACTAGAGCTCTCTAGAGCACATAATAGCCTACAACAATCAACCGCTTTAACAACAACAGACTCAACAGCTTCAACAAAACTAGAGCTCTCTAGAGCACAAAATAGCCTACAACAATCAACAGCTTTAACAGCAACAGATTCAACAGCTTCAACAACAGATTCAACAGCTTCAACATAACTAGAGCTATAATCTAGCCTACAACAATCAACAGCTTTAACAACAGATTCAACAGCTTCAACAAAACTAGAGCTCTCTAATGCACATAATAGCCTACAACAAACAACAGCTTCAATGACAACTGATTCAACAGCTTCAACAAAACTAGAGCTTTCTAGAGCACATAATAGCCTACAACAATCAACAGCTTCAACAGCAACAGTTTCAACAGCTTCAACAAATCTAGAACTCTCTATTGCACATAATAGCCTACAATAAACAACAGCTTCAACAACAACAGATTCAACAGCTTCAATAAAACTAGAGCACATAATAGCCTACAACATTCAACAGCTTTAACAACAACAGATTCAACAGCTTCAACAACATATTCAACAGCTTCAACAAAACTAGACACTACTGGCTACAAACGCCGTGAAAATCAGCTGAAGATTTCATGTATATATCACACTATACCTAGGGTTGTTTCACAGATAATTCACATACATATCCCGTGAAAACTTTGATTTTCATTGACCAAGCGCCCGTTAAAATATGAAATACCCATGAAATTTCACAGGTGTTTCACGACAAATCATGGACTGTGAAATTTCACGGATCAATGAAAAATCCGTGAAATGTTAATGAAATTATCAGAATCCAATAATGATGGCATATCAATGAAAAATCCGTGAAAAGTCCATTAATTTGGGCAAAAATCTCACGCATGTACGTATACGTACTGTAGCATGGCATGGGCATGATTGATGATTAGCTGTACATGAAAAATGTATACATGAATGCTATAATGCTCATTGTGTAGAAGAATTCTTTAGTGATCATTGTTTGCTTCTATATTATGTCATCATCTGATCTTATCTTTATTTTTCTCTGTCGCTTTCCACGTCCAAGTTCAGATGCAGGCTCAGGTTCCAGTGATTCAGCATCTGAATCACTGATGTATGTCCAATACTTTGATTCCTACATACAACGACAATGAACAATAATCCTATAACATCTAGATTGTATGTGTACAAGCCACACTATGTATGTACATATTGATATTCTGTGCAATGAAAGATCTACATGTATATATATACTATACCTTAGAGTGCTTTTCAACTCCCTGGTCATTGGGCGACAAGGAATCAGAAGCTTGTGGCTGTTTTTTTGAAGGAGAGTTCCTCATACTCTTCTTTAAAGGAGATCCACTAGCACTCTTTTTTGAAGGAGATTCCCTTGAACTCATCTTTGAAGGAGTAGCTCTTTTCTTAGGAGAGGCCACTGAAGGAATAATTTTACGTTTCTTGGATGGCGACTGCTTTGAACTGGGGCAAGGCTTCTTTGTAGCCTTTTTAGGAATTGGTCCAAATTTCTTTGCAGTACTCTTGGGGAGAGCCCTCTTTGGTGACGGTTTCTGAGCGTTTTTCCTTGGATGATCATCTTCAACTGGTGGCTCATGATCCTTTAGATGTTCAGCAGGCCCAGAAAAGAATAATTCTCCCTCTCCATCCATAGAAATGTTTCCCTGTACATGTAATCAATGTAAAAGTTAGGTTCCTTCACATAAGTCATATACTGTTTAGGAGCTTCTATGTGACTTAAAAGGCAGAAAGGCAGAAGGCTCCACAGAGCCCAGAGATAGTTTAAATACCATTTGCTGTATCTACATAAGTATGGACTGAAAGTTTGAGCTGGTGGCTGACAAATAAAAGAAAAGAGATTGCCCTATTCTCTGCAAATACTACATTTATCACTTTCCACATTCATTGGGTATACCAATTTGTGGTAATGTGGCTTGCTCTACATGTAAGTATGAAACAAAAGCCAAAGGGGCATGCTCTCTCAGGAAGATTTACAATGTATAAGGCTGCTTTTGACTACATGGTGATACACAAATGTAATTTACATTATTATTCAAGTAAAAGCATCACCAAGCATTAAACCATATCCTAATATGTACATGTATGTACACTGTACAAGTACATAAAGGTAAATTTATTACACGTGTGGCAGTCACGGGTAGAAACCGCACATTATTCCATCTCTATGAAAATCAAAATTAACACTGATAATGACACATCAAGCCATTGTCTCCGTGGCGTTTGATCACTGGCACCATTGTGCGTACATGCGACGAGTTATAGACCGCAAACTCCACCAGTTTTGGCATAGCTGTCATTGCTATTTTCGCCACATCAGCAAAAATCGGCAGGCAAGATTGCTCACGTGCTTAGAAGGTTACTTGTCGATTGTCTGTGCTTGTTAAGCGAAGGGTTAAGGCTATAGGACGATGAGAGGCATTAAAGCTTTGAAGAACTAGGATCTCTGACGCTAGCCTAGCAAGTAGCTTACACCATACTCGAGACTATGGTAGCATTTTGGAGCCTTTGTTTCCGGATTCAAGCCATCGCTTGCAATCATACTCAGGCGATAGTAAAGGAAGGCTAGAAATAGCTCATATCTAAAGGTTATTTAAAAAATGCAAAAATAACACCCAACTTCAATAATTTACTTCAGGAATAATTTACCTGTCACTGCCACATTTATGAGATGCCACTTAACATTTTTAGATTTACCCTTCTAATTTCATCCCAAGCTAATTCATTGCGTTGAATACTGGCAAGTCGTTTTTCCTCCATTGCAGAAAGTGCCCCCTCATCAGAAGATGAGTCTTCTTCACCTTCTCTTTCCTACATGCAGATATTATAAAATTAGTACATGCATGCACGTAATGTTCAAGAAACTTACTATAATATCAGCAGCTAAGTAGCTCATCTTCCACTGAAACA
This sequence comes from Stappiaceae bacterium, assembly GCA_964291365.2. Classification (GTDB taxonomy): domain Bacteria; phylum Pseudomonadota; class Alphaproteobacteria; order Rhizobiales; family Stappiaceae; genus JBDWFY01. The sequence goes on along the minus strand of OZ219994.1, from coordinate 22,905 downwards.
CATCATTCTTCTGCATATTTTTTAATTACAGGTCACGGGTATAATATTGCACATTATTCTCACTAATTATTAAATTCCTCACTTTAAGTTGCTGAAATATAACTTTTTTGCCCACTGCTTTTGGTAGATTAATTTCGTCCTTTTTCTTGGACATATTCTCTTGAAGTACAACTTGCCCATACATTTCATTCTCTGCATGCAATATATAGTAACTCCATAGAGAGTATTCATAAGTATCTTCTGTACCTTTATTCATAAACATCCCCTTTCCTATTATTGTGGCATTCGAGTCCCTGATAATGACACCAGTCCTATAAAAATTATACTCTATGATTATAAATAAATCGGAGAATTTATAGTAGTGCATAGCTGAAGTAGCACATAATCATAGTACACTTAAGGGAGAGAATTGGACAAGATCTTAGACAACATACAACTGCTACATATACCATACATGTTGGGTGTTATACAACATACCCTGGTCTAAGGATGGACATCTCTTCAGAAATCTTGCCCTTATCTACCTGAACTTGAGGTGCAAACAAATTCTTTGCTGTCGCCTTAGCTCCCTTTCGGCCATACCGATACTTAGGTGTCTTGTGCCTATGTTAAAACATTTTGCTTATTCAATGCACAGCAGAAATATTTTGTGGGAGTTTCACTAAAGCAGCATGATTATCATGGAATATTTCACCAAGGTGAAGAAAGAATCCTCTGTGGGCATTGAAATGCACTCACCAACAAGAATGCGTAACGAAAATTTCTCCTGGTTGTAATTTCTCACTATAATACTGAAATTGTGTCCGTCAGTAATGGAGGGTACGTGTGGTACTGTTTACAACACTTTGTATAATATATGTAGGTATGGTATGTGTGTGATGAACTATACTCAGCAAAATCATATGTAGGAGGCAAGCAACCTGATCAAGTATATGATATATTCACAAGTGCAGAAGTTTCCTTCTAACCCTTTAGAAGAAACTTCTGTGGTTGTGTTGGTGAGATCACACCCATTCTCATTCCCATAAGCACTCGCTAATGGTTCTCATTTTCACAGAAGCCAATCTATGTGAGAATAATGCGAAACTGCTTCGTGCAAAAATTTCCTACTATATTATAATGCACTCTTGGTATTATGGTATAATATCATTATGTGTGGCAGTCCTGGGTAGAAATCGAATATTGTTCCTTCCAGGTGAAAATCAAGTTTGCTCCTGAAATCAATGCTTCTGGGCTTTGTCTGCTTCGTTCTCGATCGCCAGTGCCATAGTGTATCTACACGATGAGGTATATGCCATCAAACACCACCCATTTGGGTGTTGTCTCTAGTGCAATGTCAGCAAAAGTTGTTAGGCAAGATCAAGACAAGGGTTGGTTCGTGTACTGAGGCAGCTATTTGTTACTCGTTTCAGTGTCAGTTGAGCAAAGAGCGATGGCAAAACATCTGTGAGAGGCTTGAAATCTTCAAACTACTTTGCATTCGCTACTATATCTGTAAGTTACCTATGGGGGGCCAAGATAACATAGTGCTTTTAGGGTTTGGTTCGAGATTTAAGCCATTGCTTGCTATTGTAGAGGGTCAGGCGACAGTGGGAGAATGGTAGGAAAGCTTAGAAGCTTATAACTAAAAGTTGTTAAAGCATTAAGAATTACATCAAACACCGAACGTGTTTTTCTCCAATATTAATGTACGGAATAAGCTTCAATTTCTACCCAGGACTGCCACATGTGTTACAATTACCCTTTAGCCGGTGGAGACTTTCTCTTAGTTCTCCTCAGATAGGCACGTCTATTCATCATACTCTCTCCAAGAAGTTTTTTAAGTTTAGCTGGATCACTTTTCAAAACTGGACATAAACTGTAAGCCTACATCATAGTGTACAGTGCATTGTAAACAAGTATGGCACATTCATATATAACATAATGGAAGCTACATTAGTAGAACTGTTACAGCATCAAGGACAAGGGGGTGTGTGCCTTTAAATTGTCCATACATATACATGACACTTTCAATTTTAGTCTAGTTCTAATGACTTTTGTATGTGATTGCAATAAATAGGAGAGGCAATCACACATGATTATGCTAGAGAGGGATGTTCTAATGCAACTCCATCTAGCATACCGTTTCTCTAAACTTCTTTAGTGTTTCCGGGGGTATTTCCTCCAACAGTGGAGCAGAGTCCCACAGGCCACTTGCCTTAGCTGCTTCACGTATAATAGTCTAAGGACAAATTTAAGAATGTAGCAGAGCTCTACAGAGCATGTACCTGTACACACAGCATTACACTGCCACCATAGAGCATGCACTGCATGACCATGTGATGTGGTAGTGGCATAGCTAATACACAAGATCAACTTATGAACTCAACATGCCTATATATGTGACTGGAATAGGGAAACCCTTCAACAACACGTAATTTCAATAATGCACACTTGCACCTCAGGTCAAAGTACACAATTTGTCATTCATGTCTTTCTTCTAACTGCTATCATTGCTAAGTGCAAGATACTAAGGCAAAATAAACCTTTATTAAATATTTATACTGTTATCAGTACTGACTGCTATTAGCTATTGACTACACCATGCACCCAACAAAGCCTGGACCTCAGCATTAATCATCTACATCTCAGTCTGAACTAGTTCATGTCATCACAGTTACAGTTTCATAACTTGTGCATACAAGCCTACTGAACTGTGAGCAAAGGCTCGCCCCCTCGATGATTTACATCACACTAGTAACACATATTATCACTTTACTTTAACCAAACTGATTAAACATTTCTGGCCACAGTCAATTGCAAGTTGGGCTCCATTTGACAAGCAAAGTGTGAGGAAAGAAATTTAGTATACCCCTTGTAAATTATTTCATACTTACATGGCAATAGCTGTGAGCAGAGGAAGATTTACTGTTTTTCTTCTTTGAGTGAAATAGCTCATCGGACGAGTACCTGCAGGCACTTTCACTTTCATCGGTGCTATAGCCACCGTGTCCTGAACCAGGAGCTGCCATGCGAGTTGGAGTTGGGTAGAAAAGAGGGCTACTGTTACTGCTCCCATAGCTGCTGCCAGACTGTGAGCAGCTTCCAGATGTAGCCTCACACGACGACGGTCCCGGAGTACCACTGCTAGCAATTTGTTGCAAAAGTGGAAGCAGCAAACGGGCCTGCTGTTGCGTGATAGCTACGGGACTCGATAACATGGCAGTTCTACCCCCACGGAGCACAACCAGAGGCGAAACTCAGTTACTCTAGTCCACTCTGTTCTTAAGCAGCTGCCAAAATAGCATGCATGAACATGCATGCATGCAACGCTAGTTAACACGTGCGCGTGTTAATTTGTCATATGACTTTGCACGTGATCACGCATTGCATGCACTGTACAGTATACTGTAGTGCCAAGTTCAGTCAGTACAATGAGCTCTAAGTCCATAACTACCGTTAGCTGTCCTTGTCCAGCGTGTCAAGGGAAGCCCGTATCTAGCTACGTTCGCCATCAGCACATGAAAGTATTCGTTCATGGAGTCGATCGACAGATCGATAGCGACGGCCATCGCTCTGATGTCAACTGTGATACGGTGGCATCTGAGCCTCAAAAGGAGCACCCCAGTGTAAGTTTGTAGCTAGTACATACCGCCCAGGTCGAGCATTTGGGGGGTGGGTGGCGGAGCAGGGATAGCACTAGGAAACATAGGTATTATTATTGGATGGAAGGGAGTTTAAATATAGACTAGAAATGATTCAAGTCTTAGGCTATTCAAGGGCATATATTTTCTTTTAGACTGCTGGCTAAAAATAATCATAGCTTTCATATTCCTGCTTTAGGCTGATGACAGTGCCTGTGACAAAGATGATCTGGACCCAGATCTGTCAGCTTTTGACGATCAGGATGACCAGTTGACCTATGTGCAGGATATCTTACTTTCAGATAATTCTATGGAACAAGACGATGCTCCCAGTGGCAGTTTTTCTAAGCTCTATGATATATCTATTTATGATGATGAGCAGTTGTCATCAACTCCCCTGTATGATGGAGCAGAAAGTACTGTAATGGACGCTATTGTTAAATATCTTAGCTGGTTTAGCGAGCATCCTGGAATAAGCAAAGAGGCGTTCTCAGACATGTTGAGTCTACAACATCGTGAAGTTCTTCCACGTGGGAATAGGCTTCCAGCATCTTACAGTGATATCATGAAACTTGTAGAGCCCTTCCTCATGCAACCGATACGCTTTCATTGCTGTCCTAATGATTGTATTGTGTTTAGGGGAGTACATACGGACCTGGATTCATGCCCAATTTGTGGTACTTCACGGTACATGAAGCCTGGAATCCCTGCAAGAACATACACATACCTTCCTGTTGGTCCTAGACTAGTTCGATTATTTGGAACACACAACTTGGCTAAAATCATACAAGCTCATGGACTTCGTTGTTGTAGCGATGGCTTAATTATGTACGACATCCATGATTCTCCATCTTGGAAACTTGCTTATTCTAGCACTGGAAATTTTTCTTCCGATTGCCGTGGCATTTCATTTGCTCTCAATACGGATGGAGTGAATCCATACAGCCAGAACAGAGTCTCATACTCTATGTGGCCCATTATTTTGACCCTATTAAACTTACCAAGACAATTTCGATGCACGTTTGGGAACTTCTGGTTGGTTGGTACTGTTCCTGGTAATGGAACTAAGGAACCACGCACCATGGATCCTTACATTGAAATCTTAGTCGATGAGTTACTTTCTATTACCAACCAGATATTGTTTGATGCCTATCAAGGAGCTTCCTTTCAGCTGAAAGTCAATGTACTTTTATACATTTTAGATTATCCAGGCATTGCGAAGGTATTCAATGTGATGGGGGCCAATGCTTACCAAGCATGTGCTTGGTGTGAAATACAAGGTAAGAGGCTAATGTGTAAACTGCTATATCAGTTATACTGTGAGCCTAGGAGATTACATTTTTCACAGAAACTATAACAGTAAAGAATTTTTGAGGGGTTGCAAAATGACATAAAACTTTACTATGCATGGCGATGGCTACAATATGGATAGTTGTAGAACCCTGTAGTTACACTATATTTTCACTACTTTTTGCACTCAAATAATTTTATATTCTTAGGTACATACATCCAAGACCTGCACAAGATGGTGTATTTACAGAACCGGAGATTTTTACCGCAAGATTCTGAGTTAAGACGTGATTCAGAAAACTTTCCAGACAAATCACCAGAATTAAACCAACCACCTTCCAGTCGATCATACGATACCTTGAAAGATATACATATGGCATATGATGCAACTAAAACCAAGTAGGTGAACTGTAATATTACATACATGTACGTGTAGTCAGAGCACCTGCAGCTTAAGCAAGAGGCCCTGGGTTTGATCCCCGGCAGCTACCTTGGGTTTTCTTCTCTACTAGTTTGCTTACATACTAACTTTCAATAGGACGAAGGATCGGTGGTGCTCTAGTACAGTTTGACTGCTATCAACATAGGCACAAATGAATGTTAAAAGTCTCATCCATACTACTAACATGATAATAATCCAAGAGTACTTGTAATAATCATATCAAACGATTTCTTGCATGGGCTTGCAATCATACTTTCATGAACTACAACAGTAATGGTCTCCATAATCGCAGACTTCATACTTGCGAGCCTGTTTCACTGGAATTATAGATGCTGGAATCACTCAAGCGCTCACTCATGCTGATAGTTGGCGGGACCAATTGTCATTCTCTATTAAGTGCACATCACCTAATATGCACATACATGTATTTCCTTACCATGATAGCACATGCGCACATTACTAGGCTTGACGGTTTAACCCTTTAAAACTCGTTAACTATATATAAATTATTCATGTTATAACCACATGCTTACAGGCAAATGGCAACAGCTATTGCAAAATCTACTGGGTGTAAGAGCTCATATTCACTCATGAGGCTCCCTGGTCATAATCGCACCATTCAGTGTTTCCCAGATGCGATGCATACAGTGAAAGACTGTATTGAACGCATTTTCTTCCTTCTAATTGGGAAAGTCAACTTAGACAAAATAACAAAATGTGAAAAGACTCTTCACAGATTTGGCTTCAAAGAGTCCAGTCGTAAGAGGAAACGTGGGAAGGAGGCACTTTCAGATAGAGATGAGCATCCTTATATTCTCTCTTCAAGTGAGCTGAAACTGGCTGACAACCGCTCAAAGTCAATCATAATGACCAACTCTGACTTTTGCCCTGGATCGATATTCTTTCGGACTACAGGATTAAAGTCCCATGATTGGAAGGAGGTATGTTTATGTCTAACTAATGCTTGCTTATCTTATCTTATGAGTGTTTTTCTGATATAGCTTGTTGCCAAAAATATACTCAAATTTTGTTTACGTGGAATGCTTCAAGAGCGTCAGCGAGCCACCTTATTTTTGTTTTTGGATGCTGTGCGAAGCCTGGTAGCTGAGAGTATTCGACCAGATGATGTTGATGGATTGCAGTCGCAGATAAACTTAGCTCTCGCTTTGATGGAACGAGACTTTCCTGTGGATATTCAGGTGTGTACATAGTTGCATGATGTGGTGTATATATATTTGTAAGCTGTAGAATGTTAGTGGTTACTATACGTCATCTGCAAATCATGCAGCATCTCTGTTGGTGGGAACTGTGGGACCCCTTGCCGTAACCTATACTTTTATTTAGTACAAGCAGGGGACTCACTTCACTTTCCCCCTGCTACACCCAATTTAGTATGCCTATATACGTGCTATGAAACGTAATAGTGAACCAGGCTGTGAAAGGGCATACCTTACAACCATGAAGAGTTCATGGTATGGTACAGGGGAGAGTAAACGACATTGATTGTGTACGTGTAAACAGCATGTGTGTGATGTTGCAGTATAGCATTATGGCATTTACACACTTCCTGTTTTGGCACATTGCCTGATTAGCTGGCCAAGAAACTCAGCTATCTCTCTCATGACGAGAAGAGGCCAAATACAGAATTCACTGCCTCCATGACTATGACTCAGGCAGTATCTTCTTGTGAATCTAGTTGTTTAGCTAACTGCATGCCGCTACATGTAAGTGTCCGGTTTTTGTATAGTCTATCCAATAAGGTAGTGTGCACACCTATAGTTAATGCCAATGCTGGCGCTCATAGATATCGCCTAGTTCTGGCTTCTTTCGCTCAATAGCCAGAGATAGAGCATCTTGTGTCTTGAGGTCAAATTGTTCCGCTGACATTCCGTTTCGGACAGATAGGCAGACAAATGGGCAACTATAATTTCTATAATTTTAATATAATGATAACTATGTTACATTAAGACTAACTGTTGTCACTGTTGTACAGTGTTATGCTTGATATACAATATATTTAGGTTACTACAATGCACTTGCTGCGTCATGTTGCTGATGGTATCAGGCGCTTTGGACCTGTATATGGATCCTGGATGTTTGCATATGAAAGATTTAACAGCTGGCTTCATAGACGTGTCATGAATCGGAGATTTCCAGAAGCTACACTTATGGAAACATACAGGGTTTGTTTCCTAATTACACATGTGTACCTGTATAATATTATAATATGCATACACTATATATATTCCATATGGTGTCCCGATTTACCAACAATGCATGCACCTGAAGAGAGGGTAATAGTGTACACATTGGAAATTAATTGCAAGGGAATATTATTTGCAAGACTTACATGTACCTATACTGTTGCAAGAATTTTTTTGCCCATATGAAAAAAGTCACGGTATACTCTTGCTGCACCTAGAATTCTTGCTATCCTCAGACAACTTCCAATATCTCAAATCTTGCCATGTGGTAAGGCCCAATGACTTTACAGGTATGCACACACTGCTATACATGTATACGAATAGGTTGATTACAAATTTTCACCACATGGTACAATGCCTTAAATAAGATTTGAAGAAATGTAGTATATATACTGAGAGTGGTCTAAAATGTACTACATGATATTGTGTTTTGTGTAACATTCAGATCTTTGAGTGGTGCCAGTTCATGAAGACCTCAGGAAAGGTTGCAATAAAGATGGAGTATGAAAATCCAGCAGATGATACGTGTACCATCACTGATTGGGACCTACCGGATGATGTGTACAGACTTCTCCTGGAAGTCTACCAAACTAAAGTTCCAAGGTTTCAAGAACTTTGCAAGAAATATGAAGAGGAACTGAAACGGGCAAGGAATCGGAGACAGAAATCTACCTTTCCTGCATTCAATAAATGGATACCCACAGGAGGTTTACTTATCGGAGACCAGGAACTTCTTCAAGGACCCAGTAAACACGCTACTCTGCACAAGAAGATAATAATAGAAGATGAAAGTACTAACCGCCTTGTTGCATATACAGCAGCTGATCATGAGTCTACAAGCTCGCGGTATTGTTGTAGTTATGCACGGGTACTAAGTGACACAAATCCTCCCAAATTAGGTCAAATCAGAATGTGCTTTTCACATACATTTATTCGTCAGACTCACAAGTTTGTTGTGTTTAATATTTTCACAACTCCTCAGCTTGACTTGCAGTCAGGTTTGTGGTGGGTACCATTAGTGGTCACAAATAACCTAATTGTAGTTGAACTGGCATCATTGTCCACTCCGCTAGTTGTGGCCAAAGATGATGGAAAGCTGTGGTTTCTGACCTTATAGATGTATGTTATTTTTATGCTCTCTTTTGTATCATGTGATTATTTCTTAGTACTTATATTATGCGTGCATGCATGCATTTATAATTAATAACATTTCATAGCATCGATGAAATTATTTAGAGGCCGTGGCATTGTGAGCATTCAGACTGAGACTGATCTTAAGGAGATATTGGTTTACGATTCTGCTCCAGATGGGGCCAAATGCCTAGTGCCACAGTGTAATTTATTAACGTCATGCATGTAGTGAAGCCAATATCTAGGGTCACCCTTGAAATAAACCTTTAGATCCTAATTGAGAAGGTCTCCATGGCCATATATTTTGCTGCCCATTGTTTCATCTACATGTGAATAATAATGGCAGATATTATGAATTACAGAATCCGTGTACATATATGAATGTGTTACTATAGAAACCTAAGCTGTGGTTGCTATGGCTACAATATTTTTTCCTCAATATCGGCTAGCCTTGATTAAGTTATACACAAAATTTGAAGAGATCCATTGAAGCATTGCTGAGTTATGACTCATCAAAGTGACACCATTTTGTATGGGCTATACATGCTGGAAGGCACCCCCTACCCTCCAGCATAATTATATAGCCTATACAAATGGATGTCAGTTTAACGGCTTATAACTCGGAGACGCTTCAATGGATTCTCTTCAAATTTTGCTTTTAGCTAAGCATACAGTGAGGAAAAAGTATTGTAGCCATAGCAACTCCAGTTTTGGTTGCTATGGTCATGGAAAAACATAGCCCATTGTATAATGGTACCATCATAATTATAAGTCATAATGCAAAATTATGTATATATTGTGTGCATGTCATTCAATGAAAGTTCAATGAAAATAATTTTTCATTGGCTCTCTGTGCCATGAAAAACAGCTTCAACAACAGGTTTGACTGCTTCAACAGAACTAGAGCTCTCTAGAGCACATATTGTAGCCTACAACGATCAACATCTACAACCACAGATTCAACAATTTCAACAAATCTAGAGCTCTCTAGAGCACATAATAGCCTACAACAATCAACATTTTCAACAACAGATTCAATAGCTTCAATAAAACGAGAGCACATAATAGCCTACAACAATCAACAGGTTCAACAAAAACAGATTCAACAGTTTCAACAGATTCAACAGCTTAAACAAAATTAGAGCTCTCTAGAGCACGTAATGTAGCCTACAACAATCAACATTTTCAACAACAGATTCAACAGTTTTAACAAAACAAGAGCTCTCTAGAGCACATAATAGCCTACAGCAATCAACAGCTTCAACAACAGATTCAACAGTTTGAACAAAACTAGAGCTCTCTAGAGCCACATAATAGCCTACAACAATCAACAGCTTCAACAACAGCAGATTCAGTTTCGACAAAACTTGAGCTCTCTAGAACACCTAATGTAGCCTACAACAATCAACATCTTCAACAACAGGTCCAACAGCTTCAATAAACCTGAGAACATAATAGCCTACAACAATCAACAGCTTTAACAACAATAGATTCAACAACAACGGATTGAACAGCTTCGACAGAACTAGATCTTTCTAGAGCACATAATGTAGCCTACAACAATCAACATCTTCAACAACAGATTCAACAGCTTCAATAAAACTAGAGCACATAATAGCCCACAATAATCACCAGCTTTAACAACAGATTCAACAACTTCAACAATAACAGATTCAACAGCTTCAACAAAACTAGAGTTCTCTAGAGTACATAATTACCTTCAACAATCAACAGCTTTAACAACAGATTCAACAGTTTTAACAAAACCAGAGCTCTCTAGAGCACATAATAGCCTACAACAATCAACAGCTTCAACAACAGATTCAACAGTTTGAACAAAACTAGAGCTCTCTAGAGCACATAATATCCTACAACAATCAACAGCTTGAACAACAGATTTAACAGCTTCAACAAAACTAGAGCTCTCTAGAGCCACATAATAGCCTACAACAATCAACAGCTTCAACAACAACAGATTCAACAGCTTCAACAAAACTAGAGCTCTCTAGAGCCACATAATAGCCTACAACAATCAACAACTTCAACAACAGCAGATTCAGTTTCGACAAAACTTGAGCTCTCTAGAACACCTAATGTAGCCTACAACAATCAACATCTTCAACAACAGGTCCAACAGCTTCAATAAAACTGAGAACATAATAGCCTACAACAATCAACAGCTTTAACAACAATAGATTCAACAACAACGGATTGAACAGCTTCGACAGAACTAGATCTTTCTAGAGCACATAATGTAGCCTACAACAATCAACATCTTCAACAACCGATTCAACAGCTTCAATAAAACTAGAGCACATAATAGCCCACAATAATCACCAGCTTTAACAACAACAGATTCAACAACTTCAACAATAACAGATTCAACAGCTTCAACAGAACTAGAGTTCTCTACAGTACATAATTACCTTCAACAATCAACAGCTTTAACAACAGATTCAACTGCTCCAACATAACTAGAGCTCTCTAGAGCACATAATGTAGCCTACAACAACCAACAACTTTAACAACAACAGATTCAACAGCTTCAATAAATCTAGAGTTCTCTAGAGCACATATAGCCTACAACAATCAACAGCTTCAACAACGGATTCAACTGCCTTAACAAATCTAGAGTTCTTTAGAGCACATAATGTAGCCTACCACAATCAACATTTTCAACAACAGGTTCAACAGCTCCAATAAAACTTGAGCACATAATAGCTTACAACAATCAATAGCTTTAACAACAACAGATTCAACAGCTACACCATCAACATATTCAACAGCTTCAACAAAACTTGAGCTCTCTAGAACACATAATAGCCTACAACAATGAACAACTTCAACAGGAAATTCTACTGCTTCAACAAAATTAGAGCTCTGTCGAGCATATTATGTAGCCTACAACAATCAACAGCTTCAACAACAGGTTCAACTGCTTCAACAGAACTAGAGCTCTCTAGAGTACATAATGTAGCCTACAACGATCAACATCTTCAACCACAGATTCAACGATTTCAACAAATTTAGAGCTCTTTAGAGCACATAATAGCCTACAACAATCAACAGTTTCAACAACAGATTCAACTGCTTCAATAAAGATATAGCTCTCTAGAGCACATGATGTATCCTACAACAAGCAACAGATTCAACAGCTTCAACAATGAAAACCTTCAACGACAGATTTAGCAACATTAACAATCAACAACTTCAACAGATTCAACTACAGATTTAACAGCTTCAACAATCAATAGCTTCAACAACAGATTCAACAGCTACTACAGTCAAGATTAATCAATAGCTTCAACAGCAGATTCAACAACAGTCAACAGCAACAGATTGAACATCAACATTTAACAGTTTCGACATGGTGATCAACAGCTTCAACAATCATAACCACCAATCAACAGCTCTAAATATACTAACAAGATTAGCAGATTCAACAACAGCTTCAACAATCAACAGCATCAACAACAGATTCAACATCAATGACAATCAACAACTTCAACAACAACAGATATAACATCAACAATAACAACAATCAACAGCTTCAACAACAGATTCAACAGCTTTAACAATCAATAGCTTCAACATTGTGATTGAAGCTATTGATTTATTGGGGCAAGCCTATACTTACACAAGATAGACTGTACTAACAATCAACAGCTTAAACTATACTAACAACATCAACAGATTCAACAGTTTCAACAATCATAACAACAATCAACAGCATCAACAACAGATTAAACAACATCAACAACTTCAACAATGTGATCAACATGTTAAACAACAGATTCAACACCTTCAACAATCAACAGCTTTAACAACAGATTCAACAACTTCAGATTCAACAGCTTCAACTATCAACAGCTTCAACAACAAATTCAACATCAACAACAAATAACTTCAATATGGTGATCATCAGCTTTAACAACAGATTCTACAAGTTTAGATTTAAGAGCTTCAACAACCAACAGCTTCAACAACAGATTCAATATCAACAACTTCAACATGGTGATCAACAGATTAAACAACAGATTCAACAGCTTCAACAACAGATTCAACAACTTGAGATTCAACAGCTTCAACAATCAACAGCCTCAACAACAGCAGATTCAACAACAGAAACAGATTCAACAACATCAACAACAATTCACAGTTTCAACATGGTAATCAACAGATTCAACAGCTTCAACAATCATAATCAACAATCAATAGCTTAAACAACAGATTCAACAACTTCAACAATATTAACAACAATCAACAACTTCAACAACAACAAATTTAACATCAACAACACCAACAACAATCAACAGCTTCAACAACAGATTCAACAGCTTCAACAATCAACAGCTTCAACATGGTGATTAAAGGTATTGATTTATTGGGGCGAGCCTACACTTACACAAAATAGACTGTACTAACAATCAACAGCTTCAACTATACTAACAAGATCAACAGGTTCAATAGCCTCAACAATCATAACCAACAATCAACAGCTTCAACAACATCAACAACAATCAACTACTTCAACATGGTGATCAACGGATATAAACAACAGATTTAACTGCTTCAACAATCGACAACTTCAACAACGGATTCAACAACTTCAGATTTAACAGTTTCAACAATCAACAGGTTCAATAACAAGAGATTCAACAACAATCAACAGCAACAGATTCAACATCAACAACAATCATCAACTTCAACATGGAAATCAACAGCTTCAACAACAGATTCAACTACTTCAGATTCAACGGCTTCAACAACAGATTTAACAGCTTCAACATGGTGATTGAAGCTATTAATTTATTGGAACGAGCCTACACTTACACAAGATGGACTGTACTAACAATCAACAGCTTAAACTATACTAACAAGATCAACAGATTCAACAACAGATTCAACTGCTTCAAAAATCATAATCAACAATCAACATCTTCAACAACAGATTCAATAACAGATTTAACAACATCAACAATCATCAACTTCATCATGGAGATCAACAGATTCAACAGCTTTAACAATCAACAGCTTGAACAACAGCTTCAGATTCCACAGCTTCAAGAATCAACATCAACAACAGATTTAACAGCTTCAACAGTCAACAGCTTCAACATGGTGATTGAAGCTATTGATTTATTGGGACGAGCCTACTCTTAGACACAATAGACTGTACTAACAATCAACAGCTTCAGTTATACTAATATCAACAGATTCAACAACTTCATCAATCATAACCAACAATCAAAAGCTTCCACAACAACAGATTCAACAATATCAACAACATTCAACAGCTTCAACAACAGATTTAACTACTTCAGATTCAACAGCTTCAACAATCAACAGCTTCATCAACAACAGATTCAACAGATTCAACGTGGTGATTGAAGCTATTGATTTATTGGGGCGAGCCTAAGCGAGCCCCACATAAACTGTACAGCAATGCCTGCAATAATATGGTGTATGTATGTATGTATGTTTGGTACGTCCGTCAACAACAATTAACAGGTTCAACATGGTGATCAACAGATTCAACAGCTTCAACTATCATAGCCAACAATCAACAGCTTCAACTATACTAACAAGATCAACAGATTCAACAACTGCTTCAACAATTATAATCAACAATCAACAGCTTCAACAACAGATTCAACTAATTCAACACCATCAACAATAAACAGCTCAATAACACCAGATTTAACATTGTAAACACCAATAACAATCAACAGCTTCAACAACAGATTCAACAGATTCAACAATCAACAGCTTAATTCAACATGGTGATTGAAGCTATTGATTTATTGGGGCGAGCCTACTCTTACGCAAAATAGACTGTACTACCGTAAAAGTTCTAATTACAGTGCCAAAAAATTTAATTCTAATCTTCAGTTGGCGCTTCTATTGGAGCCAAAAAATACTTCTAAAGTCGATAGTGGCGCTTAAATTAGGGTGGTGCTTAGTGAATAGGACACTACATACAAAAGCACAGCGTTTTCTATTTAGTAAGCGCCGCTTTGTGACTGCAGTTGGCGCTATAGAGTGCAACAATCGTCGTTAACCTCCAAGTGGCGCTTATATTAGGGTGCCGCTATAATTCGAACATTTACGGTAACAATCAACAGCTTCAACTATGCTAACAAGATTAACAGATTCAACAGCCTCACCAATCTATCCAACAATCAACGGCTTCAACACCAGATTAAACAACATCAACAACTTCAACAAGGTGATCAACCGTTTAAACAACAGATTCAACAGCTTCAACAACAGATTCAACAACTTCAGATTTAACAGCTTCAACAATCTACAGCTTCAACAACGGATTCAACAATTGTCAATAGCAACAGATTTAATAACATCAAAATTAACAGCTTCCACTTGGTGATCAACAGATTCAACAGCCTCAACAATCTTAACCGACAATCAACAGCTTCAACTATACTAACAAGAACAACTGATTCAACAGCAGATTCAACTACAGATTCAACAGCTTTAACAACCATGATCAACAATCAACAACTTCAACAACAGATTCAACAACAATCAACAGCTTCAATAACAACTGATTTAACATCAACACCAACAACAATCAACAGCTTCAACAACAGATTCAACAGCTTCAACAATCATAACCAACAATCAACAGCTTCAACAACACAGATTCAACAACTTCAACAACATTCAACAACTTCAACATGGTGATCAATTGACTAAACAACAGATTCAATAGCTTCAACAATCAACAGCCTCAATAGCAGATTCAGCACAATCCGATTCAACAGCTTCAACAATCAACATGTTCAACAACAGATTCAACAACAATCAATAGTAACAGAGTCAACATCAAGAACAATATTATTAACAGCTTCAACATGGTGATCAACAGATTCAACAGCTTCAACAATCATAACAATCAACAGCTTCAACAACACAGATTCAACATCAACAACATTCAACAACTTCAACATGGTGATCAATTGACTAAACAAGATTCAACAGCTTCAACAATCAACAGCCTCAATAGCAGATTCAGCACAATCCGATTCAACAGCTTCAACAATCAACATGTTCAACAACAGATTCAACAACAATCAATAGTAACAGATTCAACATCAAGAACAATATTATTAACAGCTTCAACATGGTGATCAACAGATTCAACAGCTTCAACAATTATAACCAACAATCAACAGCTTAGACTATACTAACAAGATCAACAGATTCAACAACTTCAACAATCATAATCAATAATTAACAGCTTCAACAACAGATTCAACAACAGATTTAACAACATCAACAACAATCAACAGCTTCAACAACAACGGATTTAGCATCAACACCAACAACAATCAACAGCTTCAACATGGTGATTGAAGCTATTGATATATTGGGGCGAGCCTGAGCGAGCCCCACATAAACTGTACAGCAATGCCTGCAATAATATGGTGTATGTATGTATGTATGTTTGGTACGTCCGTCATCCGCGCACCGCTTTATAGACTCTGTTCGGAGTCGCATGCAATCTTTTGTGCTGAAATTTTGCGCTCAGAAACAACTGCGACAGCATGCTCTAATTTAGTATATTTTTGTAATATTTCCCTCGTGGTGTCACATTTATGGATCAAAGATTAGCTTGTGGGGAAATCAGGATACGGCTAGAACGACAACAACAGCACCGTACCGTACCAGTGGAGGCTTCAGGCAAACTGGTAACGTTTCATAGCCTCGGGCTCTTCCCACCCCTAGGCCCTAAGGAAGTGCTATACACCCCGCGCTAACACATGTTCGCTTTTTTCTCGCGCTTCGAACTTAGTGCCAATGGGCCAAACGGACACGCCGGAATTATCTATATAGGAGAACGGCTTCGGTGGCCTATACGGCGGACAGCATACTCGCTATAATTCTGTCATGGTAGCTATGAGGAACCAACTAGGGAAGTTCACTGCATGTGGACTTTCCTGCTGATAGCCGCTTCGTAGCGCTCGAAAAGCATCGATATTGCGTTTATTCCCATAGACGACAGTTTATTCTTGCCAACCAAGAAAGTGTGATACACCCCGCGTTAACACACGTTCGAGAGCTTTCTTGCGCCTCGAGCCTAGTGCCAATGGTCATGCCAGAATTATCTACAATATGGTAGGAGGTAAACATTCATATGGAGTTTGCTTTATATCTCTGACATGCTCACAAGTGTAGATCTAAAGTGCTTGTCCCGGCCCTTAATGCACCTGAGCATTGCTGATATTACTGGTTCACAGTGATAGTGAATACTTTTGAGTATGAAGATTTTCGCGGAAATCAGCATGGGCGCAAAAGAAAAGCTCAGTTCTAAGGAAAGACAGCGTTATATCACAGACAAACGAGCAGCACTAGATCGCGAGTATGCAACCACAGATAGGCCCAAGCACCACCTACTAAACGAGCCCTTAACCGTGGCCCCACCCACCTTCGTTCATGCAGGGCGTGCGCACAAAGTACCGCTAGTTCCGGAGGTAGAGAGCGGACAATGTCGACCATTACCGGACGAAGGTGAAAAATTACATTAAAAAATCGCGGCTGCGGTTATCAATATATGACACGTAAATGGCATCAAATGCATCATGAACATCCTTCTTACATTCTGCCTTAGATTTGAATATTCATCCAAAAATTGTGAAATACAACGTGAACACATAAAGTAATGCAATATATGCATTGTCCAGAAACTACCTCTGAAAGCTCTTTACAAAATAAAAAAAAAAATTGGTTTATGCTTATAATACGGTCAAAAAATTCTAAAAATTCTCCATACATTCTAGTATACGCATACCAAATAAAAAAATAAATCAAAAAATTGATGCCGTTGTGTAATTTACAAATCATGAAAAATCTTAGCTACCATAAAAAACCAGCTTCTGGACCAAAATGAGAAAAAGTTGCAACTGTTTAGAGCGGTATTGTGCAGCTTCTGTGTGGATACACATCACAAGAAATGAGATGCAGCTAGTACTTACATGGCCCCTACCTCGTGGCAAGTGGTGAAGGATTACGTAATACCGTTGGCCATATAAACGCAATTATGTGCGAGGCGGCCAGTAACTGCCTCCGTGCGGAAATACCCTACCCTACTCTATATGTATTCGCGATTCAATATCCAGGGCGCGGGCCCGCGGCCAGGCCGGCCTGGTCTGGGCCATAGGGTAGAGTCTGGCGCGCTGCTCTATACTGCGTCCGTGTAGCGCAAGCCGAGAGGACGGATACCGAATGTTGTAACTGTGTAAGCATGTTGCAAGCAACGGAGTCCGCATGTACCGTGCATATCGTACACGGAATACTGACAGAGTCCGTGTTACAGGTACGCCGTCTCCAGGCAGTGTAGCGCCCGCTTCTTTCATCAATACGGTAGACCGAGTAAATCCGTCCATATGGAGTCATTTTCCTGTGAGAACTATAGCGAGTATGCTGTCCGCTGTATAGGCTCGTTCTCCCATATATGCGCAATAGGCTTTTGCCAATCATTACTCTGGGAGAGGTGCGAGTAGGTGTGACTCGCACCTTCGACCTTGGCGCTAACGAGGAAAACGGTCACGCCGGAATTCATTATGCGCATTCCAATTACCCCTCTCACAATCACGTTAGAGAGCGTTGCCGATCCACTAATATAGCATAAAAGCCAAAACACTGAGGGTAATTATCCTTGTTGACATCATGGTAATGCATTCATAAGAATTTGTACAGCTCTTTGGCTTTTGTAAAGCTGATTTAGTTCAAGCGCTAACAGTAGGCCCAGATAAATAATGCTGGCATTTTTTTGAGCATTATAGGTACCTAGAAGCAATGAGCAATACTTGAGAATTATAAGCAACTTATAGTATAGCTATTGGTCTGCTGGTAGCCAGATATTGGGCTGCACCAAACTGCTGTTCTGTCAACTTGTGGTAATATGGAATGTGGATGTGGGATTTGTTACTAGCCAATTCATTTAAGTCGAGTCAAGAAAGTGCACTTGAAGACTACATTGAAGCTTCAGTTATGCTGCAGTATAACAGTTACTGACATTCACTTCGTATGCACTAAATTCATTATTGATTACATCAAATTTGAGGAGCAAGAAATGATAATTATAGGTACATTTGAAAGAATTATAGGGCATGTTTGCCAGCATTGAAGAAATGAATTATCGGTAGAAAAAAATTTTTTATCTGGGCCTATCAGCCTAAATCGTGATTTTTTCTGCCACCCACCCAAATAAAAAAGCTTACCTGACGGCCGACTTGTTGAAAATACCAAAGGATAGATTACTTCAGGTAGTCACGGCATCATGCAGGGCTTTTTTGTCCTCCGTTCTATACAGAGATGGGTGTGGCACGGGTCAAAATGACCAGGCAGGTGGCTGACCAAGCAGACTGCTGAAACAACGTAGTTTAAACTATTTTTCGATGCTTTCAACCTCCTGTAGGCCTACGTTCTTATTTACATAAATTCTACATATTATTACTGTGGCTTAGTAAGGTTCTTGTGGCTGTAAGTTACCATCCATACATTGGCCTCGCCCACTTATTCTTTGTCAAAGATCGAAGTCGGTCCAACGCTTGATCGAAAGCACTCCATGATAGAAGTAATGTAGGGGTAGATTCAAGTTCTGATTCTTTCAAAAATCACTTGAAACCAAACCTTCGCGATATTGAGAGTATGCTATATTGGAGGCATGGTTTCAAGTGACTTCTAAAAGTTTCACAACTTGATTCTATTGCCACGTTACTTTTATTGTGGAGTGCTTTTGATCCAACGTTGGCAATTTTGACCTTTGACCTCTACGTAATGTGACTATACGGGCCGTGAAGAAGCCGTAAAAAAGCTTACGCACACCTTTTTGTGCCGCGATGTTCTTCAGAAACGTGAAAAACATCAACAAAAATCGCTACATTCCCATTGGGCATTCATTACGCGATTTACCCCATTGTTTTGTCGATTTGCGTGCGATAATACAGGCCTGTATAACTACCGCCATATAATGTGGACGAGAAAACTTCTAGCGCCCTAAATTGCTTACATGTAGACTGACGTATGGAAGGAATACCTGGGGAAATGCTTCAGCTTTAAATTTTCATGTGATAACCCTAGCAGCCTCGTACCTAGGCCCTTCCCAGCTTTTCAATGTTGCATACTGAAAAGTGGGAGGCCTGGCAGCAGAAACCACGACTTTGGCTCACGATGACGCGAAGACAAGCGGTCTGATGGTTCCTTCGAAAAGCCAGTCTTTGCTAGCCACACGCTATCTTAACAAGTTTCACTCTTTATGGTCTTTATGGATCGTGCTACACTCTGTATCTAGCGTTTGAACCATACCTCTCGATCGTTGGCGACAAGAGCCCTCAAAATCTTCGTGACTTTCGACACACTGGAAGGTCTCACCACGCGTTACGCCATGCACGTGACTTGTACAATAAATTGCGCTACACTTGTACTGTCGATTGCGCTTTACCTCGAACGCCCGTGAATGCGTTCGTGTGAGCGTTGAACAAACGCGACACTTCATTCGCCACGTAAAACCACGGAAAACGATGCGTAAGCCAACTGCTTGCCCAATGATTGCGTGGCATTCCAACCCATACGTTAGTTTTACACTCACACGAGGGCAAGGCTACGCTCACAGGCAAGCATTCACTGATGTTCCAAGTGAACAGCAATCGACAGTACCAGGCATTCCCGCTTTTCAGCGTGCACCATTGAAAAGCTCTGAACGGCCTGAGGACGAGGCTGACGCAAGGGCAAGGCCAGCACAATTTGTGACGTAAACTTACGCTACGTTTTCGGTGGCTTTAAGTGGCGAACGAAGTGAATGAAGTATCTCTCACGTTCTAGGCTTACACGCACGCATTCACGAGGATTCGAATGAAGCTCAATCAACGGTTGAATCAGTCTCTTCTAGCTTTTTGTTGCGACAAGCATCGACGCGGTGTGTGAACCGACTTTAAGTTTAACTGCGCTACTGGTATGCTACAGTGTATACTTAGAGTCTACTAGTAAGGAGTCTCTCTCTCTCGATTGTGTGCTACGCTATGGCAATTAATAAAACAGCAGAAAGCAGTGTACCGACCAATTTCCTTATTATTTCATCGATAAGGAAACTTCTTACTTCGTAGTAAAGTATACATCAACAGCGCAAACTAGAAAGGGAAATTCAACCATAGATAATAGAGAGGAAGGAGGGATTGGAAACGCGCGCATACCCTGTAGATATATGCTCGTCGCGGTCACGTGACTTCATCTAAGTTCACGAGTGGCATAAAACCACATCAAGGCAGCCTTTTCGGGCCTTGGCAAGGGCACCATGTATGCGTATCACCTTTCTAACCAACCTACCAGAGATCTAAAGCCAAAAGCCAAAAAAATTAGGCAGTTTTCAGAACGGTTTTGTAGCTACCACTCACAGATTGGCTTTGTGTACTTTTTACGAGACCTGTACATGGTGAATAGATTCTTTCAAGGCCTGGCATGAACTATCGTCACATAGAGAATACAAACATCGCCTTCAGGTAAGGCCTTTCTTTTCAAAATGAACACACTAAGCCCAGATCTGTTGTGAGCCTGGGTAGACTCCAGCGTTTAAAACGCTCGCTGGGGAACATACCACATCAACAGAGCTCGCGAATGCTTCAGTTGCACTCTGTATTCGACTGTGAACAAGGTCCCATCGACTTTTCTTCTGGGTCGATCACCGTTTGTGAAGGAAAAGTCTTTTCTGGTACGCTAAAGTAACATCCAGATTCGGAATCAGCACATCGAAATTGGCTATAGCACCTTACTAAGTCGTATTTCCCGATAGCGGAAAGGCCCGGATTGCTACCCCGTCATTTCTACTGGTCCGAAGTTAGCTGTCTTGTTTCCGCGGTGCTACTTGTACTACTACCCAGTGCCTCAGCCAGTTACCTGGTCTACTCTGAAATGTAAGTCGTATGGAGTGTGCAAGGATGATGGCAGGACAGGGAGGCATTAATTGGAATTAATTTAGCTGTACTGTGTGTGTGTGTGTGTGTGTGTGTGTGTGTGTGTGTGTGTGTGTGTGTGTGTGTGTTCACATACAGATATGGTTAAACATAAAGCTGCAGTTAATGAGGTATGTAATTCTTGTACACTTTAGAAGTACTAAATGATGTCAAATGGTGATAGCTATCCTGGAGAGTATAATAGGAAGGTTGGCCTCACTGTCCTCACTTAACTAAAGGTATTGTCTACGAACTGAGTTTGCTAAGAAAGGCGTATTATAATATTATTCCATGGAGTCAATTCTATGATTGGGCTAAGGAACTCTGTGGTGGATCAATTGCAACGTTTAGCTCAGTCAAAGCATAGACAATAGAGTGAGGAGGATGGACTGGAAACATTCGTATAGGGCTCGACCTGGTGTGTATTAACCACCTAATACTTTACTTATGGGAATTTAGAAAAGGGGCACAGATACATTCTATGTGCTAACCTGAGACATTCTAGCTCATAATACCATATGATTTTATTACTAAAATTCTTTGTAAAAACTACGACAAGTTTGTGTGGCAGTTGTGTACAAACGTATTGCCACCTAAAAGGGCCAAACTTTACAGTGAAAAATGAGCATAAATGTAATCAGTTTAACCACGAATTATCCTTCCAATACACCATCCAGATGCACCTAAAGGTGTTACTACACTTTGGAATAGGACACAAATCACAGGAAACTCACAAAAACTACGAAACAATGTATTAAGAATTCCTATACAACCATATCCAGCCCTATACGCAAGGTTTACTATTAAAATGTATGGACGTTTCCAGTCCATTCTCCCCTCTAATGTCTATGGTCAAAGTAATGGTTGGTCGACTTGAGAAGAAAAGGGCTGAACTTCCTCAAAACAAGAAGCATAATGAACTTAAGCAACTTTTATTTCAACCATTAAATATTGTGCAGCATGGGTACACATCATCTGAGGAAACAGGAGCAAGTGAAGTAGAAAAAGCTGCTCATGAAAATGATAAAGCAAAAGCAGAAAAGCTAACCTCCAATCTTAGCAGACTCGGTGCTCATAGCATTAATAAGCATATAAAATGTTGGGATAAAAAAATAGCAGAAGTGCAGTCTCATATCAAACGGTTAAAAAGTGACATGAAATCACAAACTAAAACTATTAATAAGCTTGAAAGTAAATTGAAATGGCTCATAGTTCCATGCATTCTCTCCGTCAGAAGTTACATC
>OZ219993.1:0-211820 GCA_964291365.2 Stappiaceae bacterium | reverse complement strand
ATATAGCCGAGGCACTTTTTTGAGAGTGCAACTATTTGCTTGGCTAACGCGATAAACGCAATGTTATTCCCATTGAGCATAATGCATTCGGGTTTGGCAGGAACCTGGCCGGAACTTCCTGAACAGGCGTTGAATATCATTTGCATCTCATTAAAACTCCTTCACATGTCTGCGTGGAATCGTCCTATAGTGCTAACATTAATTTTTATCATTGTTTATACTAGTTGATATTAATAATTAACCATAATATCCGTGCTACCGGACAAAGTACAGTTAAAATTACTACTATTGCTCGATGGAGCATCAGAGTTAATAGTGTGTGCATGGTATATACAACGTCTGGCATTTTTTTTTATTTTGATCGTATTTGTGGCCTGAACGCCATCTTGATTCCTTGATCATTGCTCGCCTGTGTGCTTGATCCCTTGATTTCACTTTGATCGCCGTCGCAGCTGGAAGTACAGAGCACATTGCGGTGACTACCCCTTTAAATTAATGCTTCAATTTTAATTACACATGCTCACTGCATAGTGCTATATAGCTAGGGCCCAAACAAGACGGTCCACACCAATTTAATTTCATGTTCTATAGAACCATAGCGCAAAACGGTGGGATTGGTAGGTTAGGAAAAAATAAGAATTACATCATTTCTCGTTTTATAATAACAGGAAAATAAGGACAGTGAAGGAAGTAATTACTTCGTCCTTAATATTATTAGTACAAATGATGTGATTCCTAACGCAGCATCCTAGGACATTCCATTAGCCAGCTCAGAGTAACTTGTACAAATTAAAGTTAATACGTGTGTGGCGGGCATCATGGTTATATCTTCTTGCTTACTTTGATTTTGGGGGGGGGGGTGGGGGAGAGCTTTGTACAAAATATGGGGTCTGTGACAGAAAATTTTTGTATGACCTTAGTGTCTATCCTAAAACAGTTTACCATACAGACTCGAGAGTATTCCTGTATCACCCGGTAGACAGGCCACAGCTTGGAAGATCACTCCTATCAGCAATGCAAGCAAGGTAAAAATGGGCCAGGAGGTTTCTACATACCAGTACGTACACCACAGAAGTGTAAATATCTGAAAGCCTCTTGTGTGTGTGTGAGTGTGTGTGTGTGTGAGTGTGTGTGTGTGAGTGTGTGTGTGTGTGTGTGTGTGTGTGTGCGCGCATCATGTGTGTATCTGTTACCATGCTAGTGGCAATATGCCTGGTTTATGTCCAAAATGAGGTGACATACAACTACTATCTTTATACTTGGACAATAGCTAGCCATAGTTTTCATGCAGTGGATCATTTTCAGTGGAGAGATATTTTGCCAAGCCCAACAACCTTTACTAAGCTAGCTGTATGCAAAATGGTTAGAAAATGTACACATAGCCCTAGCATCCATTCAAACTGTGCTTAGAAGGTGTAAAACTGGATGTACATAGGAGCTATATTAAATTTTATCACACACATGCACACACACACAAGATCCAAAACCTACTGACAAGGCAGGGACAGCTGTTACTAAGCGACCAGCTACCACTCCTCCACCAGGGTAAATCACTAATAATCATAATTATTGTATAGTCTAAATATTCTTTTACATAGTAATGTATGGGGAAAGTAATTTCAAACACGTTTTGAAAAAAACCATTATCATCCCGTACCCCTGTTTGAATCATGTGACCCGTATTACTGTGAGTTTGGACAGCTAGCTGCTATGTAGGCAAGTATGAAGAACGGTGTTAGCGATAGGTAGCTAGCTATCTTCGCTTACTAGTATGTCGATATCGATGCTACGGAGAGAACTTCGTACTGGAGGGAAGCTGGTTGTAACTGCCGCCGGTGTTTGCTCGGTCACCGTGTGGTGTCTACTCTGAATTTGTTCAACAAATATTCCAAGACACCTCTCTGGTATTATTAATTTTACAGCCATTTGCTCAACGATAGGCTTCTTCTTTTGTTCATTTTGTCATTCTACAGTCGCTGTTGCTAGCTGCGTTCGAAGTTAATTTTTAGTTTTTAGGGTGTGTGGGTACGTATGTATGATCCAATCATTCGCCAGATTTGCCATACGATAAAATCGTTATTACCATGGTAGAACACGATACCAGGAAATATCACAAGTTCATTGCCAAGTATTGTTACGAGTGCATAGCACAAGTAACAATACCTAAGGCAATGAATGAGTGATGTTCCCTAGAAATGCCTAAAGAATATAAATAATTGCTTAAGTCATTGACCCCATACCCCCTTGCTGACCTTGCACTCTCTGATACTTTTCTTCCTATAGTAAAATTATAGTCGAGAATCATAACACAATCAAGTAACTCACTGCTGTAATGTTTTATACACAAATATGATAATTAGATGTTGGTTTTGCATATTCTATGAGCAATAAAACCATGAGTAGTATTATATGCTCTTGCCAAACTTTACTCAAAAACTAATTTTGTGGATAAAATTTTCGTGACCAAGGTTCCAGCAATGCATTGCATCTATTATGGACTTAAAATTTTATGGGAGAAACTTTTTGTGACCACACTCCAACCCACAAAATATTACAACCTCGAAGATTTTAGGCTACCAGTATATGTTATTTAGGTATTGCTGTATTATACCTGTGGTGATGAATATCATCCTTGACTCTGTGTAATTGATACCTGATTTCCATGAACAGCTGTTAAAATTTTCAATATAACTGATCTTATACTGAGAAGTGGAAGCCATTACGCATGTATAGGCAGAGGAAGACAGTGAAGGTTGGGACATTCGTTGGGCACTAGACATTCCTAGTCATAAATTTAATTAATTCAAAGAGAGGTAAAATACTGATACTTTAGATAACATTCCTACATTATTGCCCAAATTAATGTCTAATCACAGCTGCTTTAGTGTGGACACTGTACATATACATACAGCAATAGAGGAGCACGGTGCATGGTTACCTAGCCACAACTTACAGTTTTGAGTGATAACAGTTTACACTAATACTGACCACACTGTAATAATTATTAAGTGGACTCCACTGTCCTGCAAGCCGTGCATATACAATAGTACAGAGATGTACCTATTGCATTATACAAATTTTGTAGGTATATCGCCAGATGCAGCATAAAATTAATTTTGAAAACGTCTGCACATACTGAGTGGCTATGTATGGACATTATGTTTGTACACTCTGTGCACAGAGTAATACTGTGTCGAAATCATTCTAGTCAGCCAACAAAAGATAGAATCGTTAGTAAGGACGGCTATGAAACAAAATAACTCAGTTTTCGGCGAACGATCGAACCGTTAGTAGGGATGGCTATGACACAAAATTTTTTTGCCGGACAGTACCCGACAAACGACCGAATCTTTAGTAAGGATGGCTATGAAGCTATGTAGTGTAATCTTTTTGCCTAACAGTATCTGGCAAACAAATCAAATTGTCAGTAAGGATGGCTATGAAACAAATCTTTTTACCGGACAGTACCCGACAAATGACCGAATTTTTAGTAAGGATGGCTATGAAGCTACTATAGTGTAATGTAATCTTTTTGCCTAACAGTATCTGGCAAACGAATCGAATCGTTACTAAGGATGGTTATGAAACGAAATCGTTTTTCCGGATCCGCAAACTATCGAATCGTTACTAGAGTATGTTACTATATATCACTATGAATGGTATGTCATACTGCCGGACAGTATCCAGCAAACGATCGAATTGTTAGTTAGGATGGCTATGAAGCTATGTAATGTAGTTCTTTTGCCGGATAGTAGCCGGCAATGATAGTAAGGTTGCTAAGTAATGCAATCTTTTTTGCTGGACGGTATCTGACAATAATTTATGACAAATAGAGGCCAGGAGGCCCAATAGTCAGAAACAAAAGTGTAAACAAAAATTGAGGAAAAGTAGTGGCAGATAAAAGTGTTAAAGAAGTGATCTCCTTTTCTTGAGTGCTACAAAAATGAATTTGCTGAAGGAGTAGAGTAACTGTTTACTGGTTGTAAGGATGGCTAGGAAGCTGTGACGTAATCTTTTTGCCGGACAGTATCCGGCAAACGATCCAATCGTTAGCAAGGATGGCTATGAAGCTATGTAACGTAATCTTTTTGTCAGGCAGTATCCGGCAAACCATCGAATCATTAATAAGGATGGCTATAAAGCTATGTAACCTAATCATTTTTGCCAGACAGTATCTGGCAAACGTTAGACCTAGTAAGTAATGCCAAGAGTATATAATAGGAAGAGAGAGGGAGAGTATCCTACTCCATATACTGCTGTGCAAACACATTGCGGATAATTAAATTTGAGTGGTTGACTCAAACAAGCTGTGAAACCCAACAGTGCAGTAGTTGGTTAGTGTCAAGGTGGGCTGTCCTAGACCAATTATTGGCCAACACTCACTTAACTTACAAGGTGGTTGTGTAGTATACTACAGTTTACAGGGATATACGGGTTTAATTATCCGCAATGCGTTTGCACAGCAGTATACAGAGTAGGATACTCTCCCTCTCTCTTCTATTATGTACTCTTGGTAATGCTATGAAACTATGTAACTAATTCTTTGCCGCACAGTATCCGGCAAACGATCAAATCGTTAGACCTAGTAAAAATTGCTATGAAGTATGTAATTAATATATAGATGGAGCACCATTACACTGAAGGGGGTGTGGCCACGAAACTTGCTCATGCTCACCCGCACAATATTGCACCTGTACACTACAGAGTAATATAAAAAAAAATTTCTGCCTACGCCACTGCACTAGCTGAAACAGCAAGTTATCTACTGTCAGCCATAATCAAAACCTTCATAGTCATAATTAAAAACTACTCTTACACAAGATAGACTGTACAAACAATCAAAAGTTTCAACTGTACTAACAAGATCAACAAATTCAAGAGCTTCAACAGTCTAACCAACAATCAACAGCTTCAACAACAAGTTCAACATCAACAACAATCAACAACTTCAAGATGGTGATCAACAGATTAAACAACAGATTCAACAGCTTCATCAATCACCAGCTTCAACAACTGATTATTCAACAGCTTCAACAATCACGAGATTCAACAACAACAGATTCAACAACAATCAACAGCAACAGATTCAACAACATCAACAACAATTAACATCTTCAACATGGTGATCAACAGATTCAATAGCTTCAACAATCATAATCAACAATCAACAGCTTTAACTATACTAACAAGATCAACAGATTCAACAACAGCTTCAATAATTATAATCAACAATGAACAGATTCAACAACATCAACAACAATCAACAGCTTCAACAACAACAGATTTAACATCAACAACTACAACAACAATCAACAGATTCAACAGCTTCAACATGGTGATTGAAGCTATTGATTTATTGGGGCGAGCCTACTCTTACACAAGATAGACTGTACTAACAATCAACAGCTTCAAGTATACTAACAAGATCAACAAATTCAACAGCTTCAACAATCAACAGAATCAACAACATCAACAACAATCAACAACTTCAACATGGTGATCAACAGATTAGACAACAGATTCAACAGCTTCAATAATCACCAGCTTCAACAACAGATTGTTCAACAGCTTGAACAACAATCAACAGGAACAGATTCAACATCAACAATAAAGAGCTTCGATCAACATAGTGATCAACAAATTCAACAGCTTCAACGATAATAACCAACAATCAACAGCTTCAACTATACTAACAAGATCAACACATTCAACAACAGCTTCAACAATTATAATCAACAATCAACTTCTTCAACAACAAATTCAACACCAACAACAATCAACGGCTTCAACAACAACTGATTTAACTTCAACAAAACCAACAACAATCAACAGCTTCAACAACAGATTCAACAGCTTCGGCAAAACTAGATCTCTATAGAGCACATAATAGCCTACAACAATCAACAGCTTCAACAACAGATTCAACAGCTTCAACAAGACTAGAGCTCTCTAGAGCACATAATGTAGCCTACAACAATCAACAGCTTCAACAACAACAGATTTAACAGCTTCAACAAAACAAGAGCTCTCTATTGCACATAATAGCCTACAACAATCAACAGCTTCAACAACAAATTCAACAGCTTCAATAAAACTAGAGCACATAATAGCCTACAACAATTAACAGCTTTAACAACAGATTCAACAGCTTCAACAACAGATTCAACAGCTTCGACAAAACTAGATATCTCTAGAACACATAATGTAGCCTACGTCAATCAACATCTTCAGCAACAGATTCAACAGCTTCAGTAAAACTAGAGCACATAATAGCCTACAACAGTCAACAGCTTTAACAACAGATTCAACAGCTTCAACAAAACTAGAGCTCCCTAGAGGATATAATAGCCTACAACAATCAACAGCTTCCACAACAGATTCAACTGCTTCAACAAAACTAGAGCTCTCTAGAGCACATAATAGCCTACAACAATCAACAGCTTCAACAAAGCTAGAGCTCTCTAGAGCACATAATGTACCTTACAGCAATCAACATCGTCAACAACAACAGATTCAACAATTTCAACAAAACTAGAGCTCTCTAGAGCACATAATAGCCTACAACATTTGACACCTTCAGCAACAACATATTATTGAACAGCTTCAACAAAACTAGAGCTCTCTAGAGCAGACAATGTAGCCTACAACAATCAACATCTGCAACAACAACAGATTCAACAACTTCAACAAAACTAGAGGTCTCTATTGCACATAATAACCTACAACAATCAACAGCTTCAACAACTGATTCAACAGCTTCAATAAAACTAGAGCACATAATAGCCTACAACAATCAACAGCTTTAGCAACAACAGATTCAACAGCTTCAACAAGAACAGATTCAACAGCTTCAACAAAACTAGAGCTCTCTAGAGCACATAATAGCTTACAACAATCAACAGCTTCAACAACAGATTCAACAGCTTCAACAAAACTAGAGCTCTCTAGAGCACATAATAGCTTACAACAATCAATTGCTTCAACAAAAACAGATTCAACAGCTTCAACAACAACAGATTCAACAGCTTCAACAAAACTAGAGCTCTCTAGAGCACATAATAGCTTACAACAATCAACAGCTTCAACAACAGATTCAACAGCTTCAATTAAACTAGAGTACATAATAGCCTACAACAATCAACAGCTTTATCAATAACAGATTCAACAGCTTCAACAACAACATATCCAACAGCTTCAACAAAACTAGAGCTCTCTAGAGCACATAATAGCTTACAACAATCAACAGCTTCAACAACAGATTCAACAACTTCAACAAAACTAGAGCTCTCTAGAGCACATAATAGCTTACAACAACCAACAGCTTCAACAAAAACAGATTCAACAGCTTCAACAACAACAGATTCGATAGCTTCAACAAAACTAGAGCTATCTAGAGCACATAATGTAGCCCTCAACAATTAACATCTTGAACAACAACAGATTCGACAGCTTCAATAAAACTAGAGCACATAATAGCCTACAACAATGAACAGCTTTAACACCAACAGATTAAACAGCTTCAACAACAGATTCAATAGTTTCAACAATACTAGATCTCTCTAGAGCACATATTGTAGCGTACAACAATGAACATCTTCAACTACAGCAGATTTAACAATTTCAATAAAGCTAGAACACATAATAGCCTACAACAATGAACAGCTTTAACAACAACAGATTCAACAGCTTGAACAACAACAGATTAAACAGCTTAAACAAAACTAGAGCTCTTTAGAGCACATAATGTTGCCTACAGCAATCAACATCTTCAACAACAGATTCAACAACTTCAACGAAATTAGAGCTCTTTAGAGCACATAATGTAGCCAACAACAATCAACAGTTTCTACAACAGATTCAACAATTTCAACAAAACTAGAGCTCTCTAGAGCACATAATAGCATACAACAATCAACAGCTTTAACAACAGATTCAACAACAACAGATTCAACAGCTTCAACAAACCTAGAGCTCTCTAGAGCACATAATAGCTTACAACAATCAACAGCTTCAACAACAACAGATTCAACAGCTTCAATTAAACTAGAGTACATAATAGCCTACAACAATCAACAGCTTTAACAATAACAGATTCAACAGCTTCAACAACAACATATCCAACAGCTTCAACAAAACTAGAGCTCTCTAGAGCACATAATAGCTTACAACAATCAACAGCTTCAACAACAACAGATTCAACAACTTCAACAAAACTAGAGCTCTCTAGAGCACATAATAGCTTACAACAATCAACAGCTTCAACAAAAACGGATTCAACAGCTTCAACAACAACAGATTCGACAGCTTCAACAAAACTAGAGCTATCTAGAACACATAATAGCCTACAACAATCAACAGCTTTAACAACAGATTCAACAGCTTCAACAACAACAGATTCAACAGCTTCAACAAAACTAAAGCTCTCTAGAGCTCATAATAGCCTACAACAATCAACAGCTTCAACAACAGATTCAACATCTTCAATAAAACTATAGCACATACTAGCCTACAACAATCAACAGGTTTAACAACAGATTCAACAGCTTCAACAAAAGTAGAGCTCTCTAGAGCTCATAATAGCCTACAACAATCAACAGCTTTAGCAACAACAGATTCAACAGCTTCAACAAGAACAGATTCAACAGCTTCAACAAAACTAGAGCTCTCTAGAGCACATAATAGCTTACAACAATCAACAGCTTCAACAACAACAGATTCAACAGCTTCAACAAAACTAGAGCTCTCTAGAGCACATAATAGCTTACAACAATCAATTGCTTCACCAAAAACAGATTCAACAGCTTCAACAACAACAGATTCAACAACTTCAATTAAACTAGAGTACATAATAGCTTACAACAATCAATTGCTTCAACAAAAACAGATTCAACAGCTTCAACAACAACAGATTCAACAACTTCAACAAAACTAGAGCTCTCTAGAGCACATAATAGCTTACAGAGTTCAACAGCTTCAACAACAGATTCAACAACTTCAAAAAAACTGGAGCTCTCTAGAGCACATAATAGCTTACAACAATCAACAGCTTTAACAACAACAGATTCAACAGCTTCAACAACAACAGATTCGACAGCTTCAACAAAACTAGAGCTATCTAGAGAACATAATAGCCTACAACAATCAACAGCGTTAACAACAGATTCAAAAGCTTCAACAGCAGATTCAACAGCTTCAACAAAACTAGAGCTCTCTAGAGCTCATAATAGCCTACAACAATCAACAGTTTCAACAACAGATTCAACATCTTCAATAAAACTAGAGCACATAATGTAGCCTACAACAATCAACATCTTCAACAACAACAGATTCAACAGCTTCAATTAAACTAGAGTACATAATAGCCTACAACAATCAACAGCTTTAACAACAGATTCAACAGCTTCAACAACAACAGATTCAACAGCTTCAACAAAACTAGAGCTCTCTAGAGCTCATAATAGCCTATAACAATCAACAGCTTCAACAACAGATTCAACATCTTCAATAAAACTATAGCACATACTAGCCTACAACAATCAACAGGTTTAACAACAGATTCAACAGCTTCAACAGCAGATTCAACAGCTTCAACAAAAGTAGAGCTCTCTAGAGCTCATAATAGCCTACAACAATCAACAGCTTCAACAACAGATTCAACATCGTCAATAAAACTATAGCACATAATAGCCTACAACAATCAACATCTTCAACAACAACAGATTCAACAGCTTCAACTAAACTAGAGTACATAATAGCCTACAACAATCAACAGCTTTAACAACAGATTCAACAGCTTCAACAGCAACAAATTCAACAGCTTCAACAAAACTGGAGCTCTCTAGAGCTCATAATAGCCTACAACAATCAACAGCTTCAACAACAGATTCAACAACTTCAATAAAACTATAGCACATACTAGCCTACAACAATCAACAGGTTTAACAACAGATTCAAGAGCTTCAACAGCAGATTCAACAGCTTCAACAAAACTAGAGCTCTCTAGAGCTCATAATAGCCTACAACAATCAACAGCTTCAACAACAGATTCAACATCTTCAATAAAACGAGCACATAATAGCCTACAACAATCAACATCTATAACAACAACAGATTCAACAGCTTCAATTAAACTAGACTACATAATAGCCTACAACAATCAACAGCTTTAACAACAGATTCAACAGCTTCAACAACAACAGATTCAACAGCTTCAACAAAACTAGAGCTCTCTAGAGCTCATAATAGCCTACAACATTCAACAGCTTTAACAACAGATTCAACATCTTCAATAAAACTAGAGCACATAATAGCCTACAACAATCAACATCTTCAACAACAACAGATTCAACAGCTTCAATTAAACTAGAGTACATAATAGCCTACAACAATCAACAGCTTTAACAATAACAGATTCAACAGATTCAACAACAACAGATCCAACAGCTTAAACAAAACTAGTGCTCTCTAAAGCACATAATGTAGCCAACAACAATCAACATCTTCAACAACAGATTTAACAGCTTCAACAAAACTAGAGCTCTCTAGAGCACATAATAGCTTACAACAATCAACAGCTTCAACAACAACAGATTCAACATCTTCAACAAAACTAGACCTCTCTAGAGCACATAATAGCTTACAACAATCAACAGCTTCAACAACAACAGATTCAACAGCTTCAATTAAACTAGAGTACATAATAGCCTACAACAATCAACAGCTTTAACAATAACAGATTCAACAGCTTCAACAACAACATATCCAACAGCTTCAACAAAACTAGAGCTCTCTAGAGCACATAATAGCTTACAACAATCAACAGCTTCAACAACAGATTCATCAACTTCAACAAAACTAGAGCTCTCTAGAGCACATAATAGCTTACAACAATCAACAGCTTCAACAACCACAGATTCAACAACTTCAACAAAACTAGAGCTCTCTAGAGCACATAATAGCTTACAACAATCAACAGCTTCAACAAAAACAGATTCAACAGCTTCATCAACAACAGATTCGACAGCTTCAACAAAACTGGAGCTATCTAGAGCACATAATAGCTTACAACAATCAGCAGCTTCAACAAAAATAGATTCAACAGCTTCAACAACAACAGATTCGACAGCTTCAACAAAACTAGAGCTATCTAGAGCACATAATAGCCTACAACAATCAACAGCTTTAACAACAAATTCAACAGCTTCAACAACAGATTCAACAGCTTCAACAAAACTAGAGCTCTCTAGAGCTCATAACAGCCTACAACAATCAACAGCTTCAACAACAGATTCAACATCTTCAATAAAACTATAGCACATACTAGCCTACAACAATCAACAGGTTTAACAACAGATTCAACAGATTCAACAGCTTCAACAAAACTAGAGCTCTCTAGAGCTCATAATAGCCTACAACAATCAACAGCTTCAACAACAGATTCAACATCTTCAATACAACTATAGCACATAACAGCTTCAACAACAACAGATTCAACAGCTTCAACAAAACTAGAGCTCTCTAGAGCTCATAATAGCCTACAACAATCAACAGCTTCAACAACAGATTCAACATCTTCAATACAACTATAGCACATACTAGCCTACAACAATCAACAGCTTTAACAACAGATTCAACAGCTTCAACAGCAGATTCAACAGCTTCAACAAAACTAGATCTCTCTAGAGCTCATAATAGCCTACAACAATCAACATCTTCAACAACAGATTCAACAGCTTCAATTAAACTAGAGTACATAATAGCCTACAACAATCAACAGCTTTAACAATAACAGATTCAACAGATTCAACAACAACAGATCCATCAGCTTAAACAAAACTAGTGCTCTCTAGAGCACATAATGTAGCCAACAACAATCAACATCTTCAACAACAGATTTAACAGCTTCAACAAAACTAGAGCTCTCTAGAGCACATAATAGCTTACAACAATCAACAGCTTCAACAACAACAGATTCAACAGCTTCAACAAAACTAGAGCTCTCTAGAGCACATAATAGCTTACAACAATCAACAACTTCAACAACAACAGATTCAACAGCTTCAATTAAACTAGAGTATATAATAGCCTACAACAATCAACAGCTTTAACAATAACAGATTCAACAGCTTCAACAACAACATATCCAACAGCTTCAACAAAACTAGAGCTCTCTAGAGCACATAATAGCTTACAACAATCAACAGCTTCAACAACAGATTCATCAACTTCAACAAAACTAGAGCTCTCTAGAGCACATAATAGCTTACAACAATCAACAGCTTCAACAACAACAGATTCAACAACTTCAACAAAACTAGAGCTCTCTAGAGCACATAATAGCTTACAACAAAAACAGATTCAACAGCTTCATCAACAACAGATTCGACAGCTTCAACAAAGCTGGAGCTATCTAGAGCACATAATAGCTTACAACAATCAGCAGCTTCAACAAAAACAGATTCAACAGCTTCGACAACAACAGATTCGACAGCTTCAACAAAACTAGAGCTATCTAGAGCACATAATAGCCTACAACAATCAACAGCTTTAACAACAAATTCAACAGCTTCAACAACAGATTCAACAGCTTCAACAAAACTAGAGCTCTCTAGAGCTCATAACAGCCTACAACAATCAACAGCTTCAACAACAGATTCAACATCTTCAAAAAACTATAGCACATACTAGCCTACAACAATCAACAGGTTTAACAACAGATTCAACAGATTCAACAGCTTCAACAAAACTAGAGCTCTCTAGAGCTCATAATAGCCTACAACAATCAACAGCTTCAACAACAGATTCAGCATCTTGAATAAAACTAGAGCACATAATAGCCTACAACAATCAACATCTTCAACAACAACAGATTCAACAGCTTCAATTAAACTAGAGTACATAATTGCCTACAACAATCAACAGCTTTAACAACAGATTCAACAGCTTCAACAGCAGATTCAACAGCTTCAACAAAACTAGAGCTCTCTAGAGCTCATAATAGCCTACAATAATCAACAGCTTCAACAACAGATTCGACATCTTCAAAAAAATTAGAGCGCATAATAGCCTACAACAATCAACATCTTCAACAACAGATTCAACAGCTTCAATTAAACTAGAGTACATAATAGCCTACAACAATCAACAGCTTTAACAACAGATTCAACAGCTTCAACAACAACAGATTCAACAGCTTCAACAAAACTAGAGCTCTCTAGAGCTCATAATAGCTTACAACAATCAACAGCTTCAACAACAGATTCAACATCTTCAATAAAACTATAGCACATACTAGCCTACAACAATCAACAGGTTTAACAACAGATTCAACAGCTTCAACAGTAGATTCAACAGCTTCAACAAAAGTAGAGCTCTCTAGAGCTCATAATAGCCTACAACAATCGACAGCTTCAACAACAGATTCAACATCTTCAATAAAACTAGAGCACATAATAGCCTACATCAACATCTTCAACAACAACAGATTCAACAGCTTCAATTAAACTAGAGTACATAATAGCCTACAACAATCAACAGCTTTAACAACAGATTCAACAGCTTCAACAACAACAGATTCAACAGCTTCAACAAAACTAGAGCTCTCTAGAGCTCATAATAGCCTACAATAATCAACAGCTTCAACAACAGATTCGACATCTTCAAAAAAATTAGAGCGCATAATAGCCTACAACAATCAACATCTTCAACAACAGATTCAACAGCTTCAATTAAACTAGAGTACATAATAGCCTACAACAATCAGCAGCTTCAACAAAAACAGATTCAACAGCTTCAACAACAACAGATTCGACAGCTTCAACAAAACTAGAGCTATCTAGAGCACATAATAGCCTACAACAATCAACAGCTTTAACAACAAATTCAACAGCTTCAACAACAGATTCAACAGCTTCAACAAAACTAGAGCTCTCTAGAGCTCATAACAGCCTACAACAATCAACAGCTTCAACAACAGATTCAACATCTTCAATAAAACTATAGCACATACTAGCCTACAACAATCAACAGCTTTAACAACAGATTCAACAGCTTCAACAGCAGATTCAACAGCTTCAACAAAAGTAGAGCTCTCTAGAGCTCATAATAGCCTACAACAATCAACAGCTTCAACAACAGATTCAACATCTTCAATAAAACTAGAGCACATAATAGCCTACATCAACATCTTCAACAACAACAGATTCAACAGCTTCAATTAAACTAGAGTACATAATAGCCTACAACAATCAACAGCTTTAACAACAGATTCAACAGCTTCAACAACAACAGATTCAACAGCTTCAACAAAACTAGAGCTCTGTAGAGCTCATAATAGCCTACACTAATCAACATCTTCAACAACAACAGATACAACAGCTTCAATTAAACTAGAGTACATAATAGCCTACAACAATCAACAGCTTTAACAATAACAGATTCAACAGCTTCAACAACAACATATCCAACAGCTTCAACAAAACTAGAGCTCTCTAGAGCACATAATAGCTTAAAACAATCAACAGCTTCAACAACAACAGATTCAACAACTTCAACAAAACTAGAGCTCTCTAGAGCACATAATAGCTTACAACAATCAACAGCTTCAACAACAACAGATTCAACAACTTCAACAAAACTAGAGTTCTCTAGAGCACATAATAGCTTACAACAATCAACAGCTTCAACAAAAACAGATTCAACAGCTTCAACAACAACAGATTCGACAGCTTCAACAAAACTAGAGCTATCTTGAGCACATAATAGCCTACAACAATCAACAGCTTTAACAACAAATTCAACAGCTTCAACAACAACAGATTCAACAGCTTCAACAAAACTAGAGCTCTCTAGAGCTCATAATAGCCTACAACAATCAACAGCTTCAACAACAGATTCAGCATCTTCAATAAAACTAGAGCACATAATAGCCTACAACAATCAACATCTTCAACAACAACAGATTAAACAGCTTCAATTAAACTAGAGTACATAATAGCCTACAACAATCAACAGCTTTAACAACAGATTCAACAGCTTCAACAACAACAGATTCAACCGCTTCAGCAAAACTAGAGCTCTGTAGAGCTCATAATAGCATACAACAATCAACAGCTTCAACAACAGATTCAACATCTTCAATAGAACTATAGCACATACTAGCCTACAACCATCAACAGCTTTAACAACAGATTCAACAGCTTCAACAACAACAGATTCAACAGCTTCAACAAAACTAGAGCTCTCTAGAGCTCATAATAGCCTACAACAATCAACAGCTTCAACAACAGATTCAACATCTTCAATAAAACTAGAGCACATAATAGCCTACAACAATCAACATCTTCAACAACAACAGATTCAACAGCTTCAATTAAACTAGAGTACATAATAGCCTACAACAATCAACAGCTTTAACAATAACAGATTCAACAGCTTCAACAACAACAGATCCAACAGCTTGCCTACAACAATCAACAGCTTTAACAACAACAGATTCAACAGCTTCAACAACAACAGATTCAACAGCTTCAACAAAACTAGAGCTCTCTAAAGCTCATAATAGCCTACAACAATCAACAGCTTCAACAACAGATTCAACATCTTCAATAAAACTAGAGCACATAATAGCCTACAACAATCAACAGCTTTAACAACAACAGATTCAACAGCTTCACCATCAACATATTCAACAGCTTCAACAAAACTAGAGCTCTCTAGAACACATAATAACCTACAAAAATGAACAGCTTCAACAGGAGATTCTACTGCTTCAATAAAATTAGAGCTCTCTAGAGCACATAATAGCCTACAACAATCAACAGCTTCAACAACAGATTCAACAGTTTCAACAAGACTAGAGCTCTCTAGAACACATAATAATCTACAAAAATGAACAGCTTCAACAAGAGATTCTACTGCTTCAATAAAATTAGAGCTCTCTAGAGCACATAATGGCCTACAACAATCAATAGCTTCAACAACAGATTCAACAACTTCGACAAAACTTGAGCTCTCTAGAACACATAATGTAGCCTACAACAATCAACATCTTCAACAATAGATTCAACAGCTTCAATAAAACTAGAGAACATAATAGCCTACAACAATCAACAGCTTTAACAACAATAGATTAAACAACAACAGATTGAACAGCTTCGACAGAACTAGATCTTTCTAGAGCACATAATGTAGCCTACAACAATCAACATTTTCAGCAACAGATTCAACAGCTTCAATAAAACTTAGCACATAATAGCCCACAACAATCAACAACTTTAACAACAGATTCAACAGCTTCAACAATAACAGATTCAACAGCTTCAACAAGAACAGATTCAACAGCTTCAACAAAACTAGAGCT
Organism: Stappiaceae bacterium; assembly: GCA_964291365.2. Classification (GTDB taxonomy): domain Bacteria; phylum Pseudomonadota; class Alphaproteobacteria; order Rhizobiales; family Stappiaceae; genus JBDWFY01. The sequence goes on along the minus strand of OZ219993.1, from coordinate 195,460 downwards.
CTCTAGAGCACATAATAGCTTACAACAATCAACAGCTTAAACAACAACTGATTCAACAGCTTCAACAAAACTAGAGCTCTATAGAGCAGACAATGTAGCCTACAACAATCAACATCTGCAACAACAACAGATTCAACAACTTCAACAAAACTAGAGGTCTCTATTGCACATAATAGCCTACAACAATCAACAGCTTCAACAACTGATTCAACAGCTTCAACAAAACTAGAGCTCTCTAGAGCACACAATAGCTTACAACAATCAACAGCTTCAACAACAGATTCAACAGCTTCAACAAAACTAGAGCTCTCTAGAGCACATAATAGCTTACAACAATCAATTGCTTCAACAAAAACAGATTCAACAGCTTCAACAACAGCTTCAACAACAACAGATTCAACAGCTTCAGCAAAACTAGAGCTCTCTAGAGCACATAATAGCTTACAACAATCAACAGCTTCAACAACAACAGATTCAACAGTTTCAATTAAACTAGAGTACATAATAGCCTACAACAATCAACAGCTTTAACAATAACAGATTCAACAACAACATATCCAACAGCTTCAACAAAACTAGAGCTCTCTAGAGCACATAATAGCTTACAACAATCAACAGCTTGAACAACAACAGATTCAACAACTTTAACAAAACTATAGCTCTCTAGAGCACATAATAGCTTACAACAATCAACAGCTTCAACAACAACAGATTCAACAACTTCAACAAAACTAGAGCTCTCTAGAGCACATAATAGCTTACAACAATCAATAGCTTCAACAAAAACAGATTCAACAGCTTCAACAACAACAGATTCGACAGCTTCAACAAAACTAGAGCTATCTAGAGCTCATAATAGCCTACAACAATCAACAGCTTTAACAACAGATTCAACAGCTTCAACAGCAGATTCAACAGCTTCAACAAAACTAGAGCTCTCTAGAGCTCATAATAGCCTACAACAATCAACAGCTTCAACAACAGATTCAACATGTTCAATAAAACTAGAGCACATAATAGCCTACAACAATCAACATCTTCAACAACAACAGATTCAACAGCTTCAATTAAACTAGAGTACATAATAACCTACAACAATCAACAGCTTTAACAACAGATTCAACAGCTTCAACAACAACAGATTCAACAGCTTCAACAAAACTAGAGCTCTCTAGAACTCATAATAGCCTATAACAATCAACAGCTTCAACAACAGATTCAACATCTTCAATAAAACTATAGCACATACTAGCCTACAACAATCAACAGGTTTAACAACAGATTCAACAGCTTCAACAGCAGATTCAACAGCTTCAACAATCAACATCTTCAACAACAACAGATTCAACAGCTTCAATTAAACTAGAGTACATAATAGCCTACAACAATCAACAGCTTTAACAACAGATTCAACAGCTTCAACAGCAACAGATTCAACAGCTTCAACAAAACTAGAGCTCTCTAGAGCTCATAATAGCCTACAATAATCAACAGCTTCAACAACAGATTCAACATCTTCAATAAAACTAGAGCACATAATAGCCTACAACAATCAACATCTTCAACAACAACAGATTCAACAGCTTCAATTAAACTAGAGTACATAATAGCCTACAACAATCAACAGCTTTAACAATAACAGATTCAACAGCTTCAACAACAACAGATCCAACAGCTTAAACAAAACTAGAGCTCTCTAGAGCACATAATGTAGCCAACAACAATCAACATCTTCAACAACAGAATGATTTAACAGCTTCAACAAAACTAGAGCTCTCTAGAGCACATAATAGCTTACAACAATCAACAGCTTCAACAACAACAGATTCAACAACTTCAACAAAACTAGAGCTCTCTAGAGCACATAATAGCTTACAACAATCAATAGCTTCAACAAAAACAGATTCAACAGCTTCAACAACAACAGATTCGACAGCTTCAACAACAGATTCAATAGTTTCGACAATACTAGATCTCTCTAGAGCATATATTGTAGCCTACAACAATGAACATCTTCAACTACAACAGATTTAACAACTTCAATAAAGCTAGAACACATAATAGCCTACAACAATGAACAGCTTTAACAACAACAGATTCAACAGCTTGAACAACAACAGATTAAACAGCTTAAACAAAACTAGAGCTCTTTAGAGCACATAATGTTGCCTACAACAATCAACATCTTCAACAACAGATTCAACATCTTCAACAAAATTAGAGCTCTTTAGAGCACATAATGTAGCCTACAACAATCAACAGTTTCAACAACAGATTCAACAATTTCAACAAGACTAGAGCTCTCTAGAGCACATAATAGCCTACAACAATGAACAGCTTTAACAACAACAGATTCAACAGCTTCAACAACAACAGATTCAACAGCTTCAACAAAACTAGAGCTCTCTAAAGCTCATAATAGCCTACAACAATCAACAGCTTCAACAACAGATTCAACATCTTCAATAAAACTAGAGCACATAATAGCCTACAACAATCAACAGCTTTAACAACAACAGATTCAACAGCTTCACCATCAACATATTCAACAGCTTCAACAAAACTAGAGCTCTCTAGAACACATAATAACCTACAAAAATGAACAGCTTCAACAGGAGATTCTACTGCTTCAATAAAATTAGAGCTCTCTAGAGCACATAATAGCCTTCAATAATTAACAGCTTCAACAACAGATTCAACAGTTTTAACAAGACTAGAACTCTCTAGAACATAATAATAACCTACAAAAATGAACAGCTTCAACATGAGATTCTACTGCTTCAATAAAATTAGAGCTCTCTAGAGCACATAATGGCCTACAACAATCAATAGCTTCACTATCAACAGATTCAACAACTTCGACAAAACTTGAGCTCTCTAGAACACATAATGTAGCCTACAACAATCAACATCTTCAACAATAGATTCAACAGCTTCAATAAAACTAGAGAACATAATAGCCTACAACAATCAACAGCTTTAACAACAATAGATTAAACAACAACAGATTGAACAGCTTCGACAGAACTAGATCTTTCTAGAGCACATAATGTAGCCTACAACAATCAACATTTTCAGCAACAGATTCAACAGCTTCAATAAAACTTAGCACATAATAGCCCACAACAATCAACAACTTTAACAACAGATTCAACAGCTTCAACAATAACAGATTCAACAGCTTCAACAAGAACAGATTCAACAGCTTCAACAAAACTAGAGCTCTCTAGAGCACATAATAGCCTACAACAATCAACAGCTTAAACAACAACTGATTCAACAGCTTCAACAAAACTAGAGCTCTCTAGAGCACATAATAGCTTACAACAATCAACAGCTTCAACAACAACAGATTCAACAACTTCAACAAAACTAGAGCTCTCTAGAGCACATAATAGCTTACAACAATCAACAGCTTCAACAACAACAGATTCAACAGCTTCAATTAAGCTAGAGTACATAATAGCCTACAACAATCAACAGCTTTAACAATAACAGATTCAACAGCTTCAACAACAACATATCCAACAGCTTCAACAAAACTAGAGCTCTCTAGAGCACATAATAGCTTACAACAATCAACAGCTTCAACAACAACAGATTCAACAACTTCAACAAAACTAGAGCTCTCTAGAGCACATAATAGCTTACAACAATCAACAGCTTCAACAACAACAGATTCAACAACTTCAACAAAACTAGAGGTCTCTATTGCACATAATAGCCTACAACAATCAACAGCTTCAACAACTGATTCAACAGCTTCAATAAAACTAGAGCACATAATAGCCTACAACAATCAACAGCTTTAGCAACAACAGATTCAACAGCTTCAACAAGAACAGATTCAACAGCTTCAACAAAACTAGAGGTCTCTAGAGCACATAATAGCTTACAACAATCAACAGCTTCAACAACAATAGATTCAACAACTTCAACAAAACTAGAGGTCTCTATTGCACATAATAGCCTATAACAATCTACAGCTTCAACAACTGATTCAACAGCTTCAATAAAACTAGAGCACATAATAGCCTACAACAATCAACAGCTTTAGCAACAACAGATTCAACAGCTTCAACAAGAACAGATTCAACAGCTTCAACAAAACTAGAGCTCTCTAGAGCACATAATAGCTTACAACAATCAACAGCTTCAACAACAGATTCAACAGCTTCAACAAAACTAGAGCTCTCTAGAGCACATAATAGCTTACAACAATCAATTGCTTCAACAAAAACAGATTCAACAGCTTCAACAACAACAGCTTCAACAACAGATTCAACAGCTTCAACAAAATTAGAGCTCTCTAGAGCACATAATAGCCTACAACAATCAACAGCTTCAATAATAGATTCAACAGCTTCAACAAAACTAGAGCTCTCTAGTGCACATAATTGCCGACAACAATCAACTGCTTCAACAAAAACAGATTCAACAGCTTCAACAACACAGCTTCAACAACAGATTCAACATTCATCAAAATTAGAGCTCTCTAGAGCTCATAATAGCTTACAACAATCAACAGCTTCAACAGCAGATTCAACAGCTTCAACAAAACCAGAGCTCTCTAGAGCACATAATAGCCTACAACAATCAACAGCTTCAACAATACTAGAGCTCTCTAGAGCACATAATGTAGCCTACAACAATCAACAGCTTCAACAAAAACAGATTCATAAAACTAGAGCACATAATAGCCTACAACAATCAACAGCTTTAACAACAACAGACTCAACATCTTCAACAAGAGATTCAACAGCTTCAACAAAACTAGAGCTCTCTAGAGCTCATAATAGCCTACAATAATCAACAGCTTCAACAACAGATTCAACAAAATTAGACTTCTCCAGATGACATAATAGCGTACAACAATCAACAGCTTCAACAACAGATTCAACATTTTCAACAAAATTAGAGCTCTCTAGAGCACATAATAGCCTACAACAATCAACAGTTTCAACAATACTAGAGCTCTCTAGAGCACATAATGTAGCCTACAACAATCAACAGCTTCAACCACAAAAGATTCAACAGCTTCAACAAAACTAGAGCACATAATAGCGTACAACAATCAACAGCTCCAACAACAGCAGATTCAACAGCTTCAACAAAACTAGAGCTCTCTAGAGCACATAATAGCGTACAACAAACAACATCTTCAGCAACAACAGATTCATAAGCTTCAATAAAACTAGACCTCTCCAGAGCACATAATAGCCTACAACAATCAACAGCTTCAACAACAGATTCAACAAAACTAGAGTTCTCCAGATGACATAATAGCTTACAACAATCAACAGCTTCAACATTTTCAACAAAACTAGAGCTCTCTAGATCACATAATAGCCTACAACAATCAACAGCTTCAACAATACTAGAGCTCTCTAGTACACATAATTGCCGACAACAATCAACAGCTTCAACAGCAAATTCAACAGCTTCAACAAAACTAGAGCTCTCTAGAGCACATAATAGACTACAACAATCAACATCTCCAACAACAGATTCAACAATTTCAACAAAACTAGAGCTCTCTAGAACACATAGTAGCCTACAACAATCAACGGCCACAACAACAGATTCAACGGCTTCAACAAATCTAGAGCTCTCTAGAGCACATAATGTAGCCTACAACAACCAACAGCTTTAACACCAACAGATTCAACAGCTTCAACAAAACTAGAGTTCTCTAGAGCACATAAAAGTCTACAGCAATCAACAGCTTCTACATCAACAGCTTCAACAAAACTAGAGCTCTCTAGAGCACATAATAGCTTACAACAATCAACAGCTTCAACAACAGATTCAACTGCCTTAACAAAACTAGAGTTTTTTAGAGCACATAATATAGCCTACAACAATCAACAGGTTCAATAAAAACAGATTCAACAGTTTCAACAACAAAATATTCAACAGCTTAAACAAAACTAGAACTCTCTAGAGCACATAATAGCCTACAACAATCAACAGCTTCAACAACAACAGATTCAACAGCTTCAACAAAACTAGAGCTCTCTAGACCACATAATGTAGCTTACAAACCAATCAACATCTTCAACAACAACAGATTCAACAGCTTCAACAAAACTAGAGCCATAATCTAGCCTACAACAATCAACAGCTTTAATAACAACAGATTCAACAGCTTCAACAAAAGTAGAGCTCTCTAGAGCACATAATAGCTTACAACAATCAACAGCTTCTACAACAAATTCAACAGCTTCAACATAGTGATTGAAGCTATTGATTTATTGGGGCGAGCCTACACTTACACAAAATAGACTGTACTCACAATCAACAGCTTTAATTGTACTAACAAGATCAACTGATTGAACAGCTTCAACACTACCAACAATCAACAGCTTCAACAACAACAGATTCAACATCAACGACAATCAACAACTTCAACATGGTTATCAACAGATTTAACAACTGATTCAACAACTACAGCTTCAACAATCAACAGCTTCAACAACAGATTCAACAGCTTAAACAAAACTAGAGCTCTCAAGAACTCATAATAGCCTACAACAATCAACAGCTTCAACAACACATTCAACTGCTTCAACAAAACTAGAGCTCTGTAAAGCACATAATGTAGCCTACAACAATCAACAGCTTCAACAACAACAGATTCAACAACTTCAACAAAACTAGAGCTCTCTATTACACATAATAGCCTACAACAATCAACAGCTTCAACAACAACAGATTCAACAGCTTGAACAAAACTAGAGCTCTCTATAGCATATAATAGCCTACAACAATCAACAGCTTCAACAACAGATTCAACAGCTTCGACAGAACTAGAGCTCTCTAGAACACATAATGTAGCCTACAACAATCAACATCTTCAACAAAAATAGATTCAACAGCTTTAATAAAATTAGAGCGCATAATAGCCTACAACAATCAACAGCTTCAACAACAGATTCGACAGCTTAAACAAAACTAGAGCTCTCTATAGCATATAATAGCCTACAACAATCAACTGCTTCAACAACAGATTCGACAGCTTAAACAAAAGTACACCTCTCTATAACGTATAATAGCCTACAACAATCAACAATTTCAACAACAGATTCGACAGCTTAAATAAAACTAGAGCTCTCTATAACATATAATAGCCTACAACAATCAACAGCTTCAACAACAGATTCAACAGCTTAAACAAAACTAGACCTCTCTATAAGATATAATAGCCTACAACAATCAACAGCTTCAACAACAGATTGAACAGCTTCAACAAAATTAGAGCTCTCTATTGCACATAATAGCCTACAACAATCAACAGCTTCAACAACAACAGATTCGACAGCTTAAACAAAACTAGAGCTCTCTATAGCATATAATAGCCTACAACAATCAACTACTTCAACAACAGATTCGACAGCTTAAACAAAACTAGACCTCTCTATAACATATAATAGCCTACAACAATCAACAATTTCAACAACAGATTCGACAGCTTAAATAGAACTAGAGCTCTCTATAACTTGGCATATAATAGCCTACAACAATCAACAGCTTCAACAACAGATTCAACAGCTTAAACAAAACTAGAGCTCTCTATAGCATATAATAGCCTACAACAATGAACAGCTTCAACAACAGCAGATTGTACTTCGGAGCTTCCGGCTACGAATATGACATTATGTGTCTAGTCTCCTAATTGCCCGAATGACAGCAAGTTCAAAGGTTAAATAAACTCACGTGATACCTCACATAATCACATGATCCTTTAGCGCCCATCCAGTCTTCTTTTTTGCTCCATAGACAGCAGTACGGTGAGCGAGTGAAGTCGCACAAACCGCCTAAACAGACTTCGTAGTCTATCCAAATTGCGCTAAATAGAGCAGAAACACTCGTGCTACCTATCTTGAGTGTCTGTGGCACAAAATGGGCGACGAGTCCCAAGGTTTTCCGACCGACCAGGGTGACCACGGATCGGACTTTGATCCCACCGTGACTCGCCGGCGCCCGGGCGCGGCTAGCGCTAGGGGACAAGAAAGATGACGTCAACGATGAGCCGTCGGACACGTACACAGAGTCCGAACCGGAAAAGGAAATTGTATCCTCGGACGCCTTGTCTCAGGAGGAATTGCAATAAATTGTTGGTAATTCGAGGTATAGGAACATCCTATCAGATTTGTTAGCCCCGTTTATGGAAGAATCTCTTAGTGAGACTGGATCCGTGCATAGTGCTGACCACACTATCACTGATGAGCAATCAGAAAAAGGGGCCAACCCAGTTGTATATAAGCTATCTAGTAGGCAGGAAGAAGGAGCTGACACCTCCTCTTCCACAGCCAGGGAGAGGGCCCTGAAACGGCCTTCTGATAGGAGCTCTAGCTCTAGTCTGCCTAAAAAGAGGCAGAAGACAAGCTCCAACAGAAGCAGGAAGTGTAACTTGGAGGACACGGGAACACACCTCCAGCCAAAAAGTCAAAGATCCCCTCGCAGCCGAGCAGTACCTCTGAATTAGAGGACGAGTCATTGACCCAACTTTGGAGAGGGAAGATAAGGATGATTTCAAAGTGAAGGTTCCCATGACAATTGAGAGATACATCGACAAACATTTTTGTCGATCACTATCTAAGGAGGAACGCACAGCAATGCTAAAGAGGCATCCACAACTGGACAAGAGGCTGCAATGCCACCTAAATTGGACAGTTTCGTGGCGGGCAAAAAATTAGATAAGGCTCGTGACTCGCAGTTGGCTAAGATTCAGGGGGCAGTGCTGTATGCGGCAAGCCCACTTACTAACCTCTGGGCTAAACTTATTGACCAGGGACTTGCAAATGACCCTGAAACCACCATTCATGTTTCAGATATGCTGGACAGCATTCAATGAGCCCTAGTCCTCCTTGGTAATGCCAACAGCCTCATTTCTGATAAGAGAATTAGGGAGATTGCTCTCGAATCAATACATCCTTCCCTAAAAAAGTATGGGAAAGGAAATTCACAAAGGCCAAAGCTGACCACTTTGGGGAAGAATATAAGGATACATTGGTGAAAAAAGTCGAGACAGACTCAGCCTTGTCGAAAGCTGTCAACATTGTGTCCAAAACTGCCAACAAGGTTGACCAAGTGGCAAACATTTTTTCGGCAGCTGGACCAGTTGGTATGGTGCTGCGTCCGGCAAAGTGTACCAGCCGTACAACAGGTACCAAGGGAAAGGAAAACAGACCCCCAACAAGCCTTACTACAAGAAAGGCAGTGTGTTCGACAGACTCGGATCCAGCCAGTCCGACAGGAACCCATCCAACAGCCAGCAGAGCAAGTAAAAGCCTTGCCACATGCCAGGAAACTGCAACATTTTGTACAGGCATGGGAGCAGCTCACACAGGATCCATGGATCCTGGAGACTATTCAAGGCTACAGAATTCCCTTCCGGGAGCAGCCTTCAGTCAAGCAGATTCCAGCCTTCATCTTCTCAGAAGTAGAGAGGTAGGCACTTTCAGCCGAGATAAAAAAGCTGTTGGAGAAGCACACGATAAGCCCAGCAGAAGCCATTCATGGCTTCACAAGCAATGTATTTCTGGTTCCGAAGGAGAACCAGTGGAGGTTGATATTCAACCTGAAGACCCTAAACATGTACACAATATGGGAGCATTTCAACATGGACGATATACGCTCCGTGAAGGATCTCCTAAACAGAGGAGATTACATGTGCAAGCTAGATTTGAAGGATGCGTACCTGTCAGTGCCAATCAATGCAGCACATCGGAAATACCTCCAATTCCAATGGGAGGGAGTAACGTATCACTACAATGCTCTACCATTTGAGCTAGCAGCGGCACCTCGGGTATTTATGAAGCTTCTGAAATCCGTCCTAGCTCATCTCCGAGCCAAAGGACGGAGATTAGTTGCGTATTTGGACAACATCCAAATAATTGGCAAGAACAGAGCTAAGGCAGAGAAAGCATACCACCAGGCCAAACAGCTACTGGAAGATTTTGGCTTTATGATCAATCAGGAAAAATCACAACCAGAAGCAACACAGTGCATCAAGTTTTTGGATTCATACTCAACTCCCTATCAATGTCCTTCAAGCTGCCGACAGCCAAAGTGAAGGAGATAAAGAGCAAATGCAAGCAAGCATTGCGGGAGAAAATGCTATTAATATGCCAGTTGGCTCATATCATATTAGGTGTCTTGTCATCAACCCACCTTGCAATCCTCTCAGCGCCTCTACACTATCGAGGTCTTCAAATGCAAAAAATCAAAGGTCTCCTCCTCCACCCCTCATACAAGTCGATGATAGTATTGGAGGAGCAGAGTGTTATGGATTTGAATTGGTGGATCAGCAATTTGGAGACCACCAATGGGAGACCAATTCACTTAGGAGTTCCAGAGATGATGATAGAATCCAATCATCCAATACAGGCTGGGGAGCCTGTTGGAAGAACCAGAAGATGGGTGGTCATTGGTCATTCCAGGAATCTCAACTTCATATCAATACGAAATATTGCTTGCTGCTTTTCTAGCCCTACATATTATCATGGGGAATAGGAAGGAAATCAATGTCCTCCTAAAAATAGACAACATGACCGCAGTTTATTATATCAATCGGATGGGTGGTACCCATTCCAAACAGTTAATGCAAATCACATCTCAGATGTGGAATTGGAGCTTTGACAGGTGAATAGTCCTGTCTGCCGAACACCTCCCAGGCGTCCAGAATATGGATGCAGATCGGGAATTACGAAGAAAATGGGACAGCTCAGAATGGAAGCTAGACCCGATGATTTTTCAACAAATCATGCGAGTTCTGGGCCCCTGTCAGGTGGATCTTTTTGCCTCCAGAATATCGGCTCAACTTCTAATGTACATGAGCTGATAACCAAATCCAGGACCAGTAGTGACAGATGTGTTGAGTCAGTCCTGGACGAGCATGAAAGGTTATGCCTTTCCTCCTTTTGCATTGATAGGCAGGTGCCTATCCAAGATTCAGAGAGACTCAAAGAGTTAATACTCATTGCACCACTATGGCCAACACAGCCATAGTTTACACAGCCATAGTTTGCAGTTCTCCTGTCAAAGTTGTTTCAGAGACCACTCCTCCTACTGAAACTGCCATCTCTCCTGATGAATCACAACAATAAAAGTCACCACTGATACATCAGTTAAATCTACCTGTGTGGCCAATATCAGGAATTCCCTCAGTCATCAAGGAATTTCAAGCCAAGCAACAACCCTTATCCTATCTTCCTGGCGAAAAACCACAGAAGTTCCTGTTGTTGGCGAAGATGGGAACAATGGTGTGCCTCATCTGGATATAACTCTATTCAAGCGCCTATAAGCGCTATTCCTAATTTTCTGACATGTCAACTTGCTGAAGGCAAGCAATACCAGACTCAATTCTTATTGTTCAGCTATTTCCATGACCCACACTCCAATTGATGGAGTGGTCGTGGGTAAGCATCCTCTGGTGACAAGATTGATAAAAGGAACTTTAATCGTCGACCTACACAGCCCAGATATGCATTTACTCGGGGTGTGGGAAGAGTGCTTGAGCACATCTGTTCTTTAGAGAAGAATAACAACATTAGCTTGAAACAGCTGTCACATAAACTTGTGGTTTTATTGGAACTCTCTAATGCCAGCAGAGCTTCAGAAATCCATGCACTGGATATTTGATATCTTAGCAGGAATAAGAATGGTGTTACATTCATGCACTATTGCTGAATTAACTAAAACAACACAACCAGGCAAAAAGGTTATTCACTATCTCCCTCTGAAACAGGAAGGTAGATTATGCCCAATAGCGGCTTTGGAGGAGTACCTCAAACGTACATCTCCTATCAGGAGAAAAGATACATCAAAGACGCAGCTATTGCTGTCGGTGGTAGAACCTTTCCAACCGATATCCAAATCAAGTGTTGCTCAATGGATGAAATTATTGATCCGGGAAGCTAATGTTGGAGAGCAAATTTCTGCTTATTCCATTCGAGGAGCAGCTTCTATAGCTGCAGTGATGAAAGGAATGTCAATTTCCGAAGTATTATGCATTGCTGATTGGTCCTCAGACAATGTATTCAAAATGTTTTATTTCAAGCCTACTGACACTAGGCCACAATCTCTTCTTAATACAATTATTGATAATGATAATAATTAACATGTTATGGCAACTTAACATTGTTGCTATTATTCATTATGGTCACAATAGTGACATAATGAAATTATCCTATATGGAATGATTAAAATTTCTAGAGTTCCTGAACTTCATTCGGTTGAACTCCATGCATCACATTATAATTAATAATTAATGCATGGTGGTGCATCAACTATGGCTTTGAACAACACATAATGTCATATTCGTAGCTGGAAGCTCCGAAGTACAATTCATGATCTTGCAAGGGTCTGCAAGACCTGAAGTGAGGTCAGAATTGTATGAGGAGCTGAAGGCAAGAATATGACATTCCCACCCATTAAATTTTCTGCAGTGAGTAGATTTTACCTGCTAGAAAAAGAGAGCACCATTGTTAAAAATGATTCAAGTATTTACGTTTTAAGGCCCACCCTATATTCTTCTAGATTGACAAAAAGAAGACTGGATGGGCGCCAAAGGATCATGTGATTATGTGAGGTATCACGTGAGTTTATTTAACCTTTGAACTTGCTGTCATTCGGGCAATTAGGAGACTAGACACATAATGTCATATTCTTGCCTTCAGCTCCTCATACAATTCTGACCTCACTTCAGGTCTTGCAGACCCTTGCAAGATCATGAATTCAACAGCTTCAACAAAACTAGAGCTCTCTATTGCACATAATACAATCAACTTCTTCAACAACAGATTCAACAGCTTCAATTAAACTAGAGCACATAATAGCCTACAACGATCAACAGCTTTAACAGAACTAGATTCAACAGCTTCAACAAAACTAGAGCTCTCTAGAGCACATAATAGCTTACAACAATCAACAGCTTCTACAACAAATTCAACAGCTTCAACATAGTGATTGAAGCTATTGATTTATTGGGGCGAGCCTACACTTACACAAAATAGACTGTACTCACAATCAACAGCTTTAATTGTACTAACAAGATCAACTGATTGAACAGCTTCAACAACAACGGGTTCAACATCAACAACAATCAACAACTTCAACATGGTTATCAACAGATTTAACAACTGATTCAACAGCTTCAGAAACAGATTCAACAACTACAGCTTCAACAATCAACAGCTTCAACAAAACTAGAGCTCTCAAGAGCTCATAATAGCCTACAACAGTCAACAGCTTCAACAACAGATTCAACTGCTTCAACAAAACTAGAACTCTCTAAAGCACATAATGTAGCCTACAGCAATCAACAGCTTCAACAACAACAGATTCAACAACTTCAACAAAACTAGAGCTCTCTATAGCATATAATAGCCTACAACAATCAACAGCTTCAACAACAACAGATTCAACAGCTTGAACAAAACTAGAGCTCTCTATAGCATATAATAGCCTACAACAATCAACTGCTTCAACAACAACAGATTCGACAGCTTAAACAAAACTAGACCTCTCTATAACATATAATAGCCTACAACAATCAACAGCTTCAACAACAGATTCAACAGCTTAAACAAAACTAGAACTCTCTATAGTATATAATAGCCTACAACAATCAACAGCTTCAACAACCACAGATTCAACAGCTTCGACAAAACTAGAGCTCTCTAGAGCACATAATGTAGCCTACAACAATCAACATATTCAACAAAAATAGATTCAACAGCTTAAATAAACTAGAGCACATAATAGTCTACAACAATCAACAGCTTTAACAACAGATTCAACAGCTTCAACAAAACTAGAGCTCTCTAGAGCACATAATAGCTTACAACAATCAACAGCTTCTACAACAAATTCAACAGCTTCAACATAGTGATTGAAGCTATTGATTTATTGGGGCGAGCCTACACTTACACAAAATAGACTGTACTCACAATCAACAGCTTTAATTGTACTAACAAGATCAACTGATTGAACAGCTTCAACACTACCAACAATCAACAGCTTCAACAACAGATTCAACATCAACGACAATCAACAACTTCAACATGGTTATCAACAGATTTAACAACTGATTCAACAGCTTCAAAAACAGATTCAACAACTACAGCTTCAACAATCAACAGCTTCAACAACAGATTTAACAGCTTCAACAAAACTAGAGCTCTCAAGAGCTCATAATAGCATACAACAATCAACAGCTTCAACAACAGATTCAACTGCTTCAACAAAACTAGAGTTCTCTAATGCACATAATGTAGCCTACAACAATCAACAGCTTCAACAACAGATTCAACAACTTCAACAAAACTAGAGCTCTCTATTGCACATAATAGCCTACAACAATCAACAGCTTCAACAACAACAGATTCAACAGCTTGAACAAAACTAGAGCTCTCTATAGCATATAATAGCCTACAACAATCAACAGCTTCAACAACAACAGATTCAACAGCTTAAACAAAACTAGAGCTCTCTATAGCATATAATAGCCTTCAACAATCAACTGCTTCAACAACAACAGATTCGACAGCTTAAACAAAACTAGACCTCTCTATAACATAATATAATAGCCTACAACAATCAACAGCTTCAACAACAGATTCAACAGCTTAAACAAAACTAGAGCTCTCTATAGTATATAATAGCCTACAACAATCAACAGCTTCAACAACCACAGATTCAACAGCTTTGACAAAACTAGAGCTCTCTAGAGCACATAATGTAGCCTACAACAATCAACATCTTCAACAAAAATAGATTCAACAGCTTTAATAAACTGGAGCACATAATAGCCTACAACAATCAACAGCTTTAACAACAACAGATTCAACAGCTTCAACAAAACTAGAGCTCTCTATTGCACATAATAGCCTACAACAATCAACAGCTTCAACAACAGATTCGACAGCTTAAACAAAACTAGAGCTCTCTATAGCATATAATAGCCTACCACAATCAACTACTTCAACAACAACAGATTCGGCAGCTAAAACAAAACTAGACCTCTCTATAACATATAATAACCTACAACAATCAACAATTTCAACAACAGATTCGACAGCTTAAACAAAACTAGAGCTTTCTATAACATATAATAGCCTACAACAATCAACAGCTTCAACAACAGATTCAACAGCTTAAACAAAACTAGAGCTCTCTATAGCATATAATAGCCTACAACAATCAACAGCTTCAACAACAACAGATTCAACAGCTTCAACAAAACTAGAGCTCTCTAGAGCACATAATGTAGCCTACAACAATCAACATCTTCAACAAAAATAGATTCAACAGCTTTAATAAACTAGAGCACATAATAGCCTACAACAATCAACAGCTTTAACAACAACAGATTCAACAGCTTCAACAAAACTAGAGCTCTCTAGAGCACATAATAGCTTACAACAATCAACAGCTTCTACAACAAATTCAACAGCTTCAACATAGTGATTGAAGCTATTGATTTATTGGGGCGAGTCTACACTTACACAAAATAGACTGTACTCACAATCAACAGCTTTAATTGTACTAACAAGATCAACTGATTGAACAGCTTCAACAACAACGGCTTCAACAACAACAGATTCAACATCAACAACAATCAACAACTTCAACATGGTTATCAACAGATTTAACAACTGATTCAACAGCTTCAGAAACAGATTCAACAACTACAGCTTCAACAATCAACAGCTTCAACAAAACTAGAGCTCTCAAGAGCTCATAATAGCCTACAACAGTCAACAGCTTCAACAACAGATTCAACTGCTTCAACAAAACTAGAACTCTCTAAAGCACATAATGTAGCCTACAGCAATCAACAGCTTCAACAACAACAGATTCAACAACTTCAACAAAACTAGAGCTCTCTATAGCATATAATAGCCTACAACAATCAACAGCTTCAACAACAACAGATTCAACAGCTTGAACAAAACTAGAGCTCTCTATAGCATATAATAGCCTACAACAATCAACTGCTTCAACAACAACAGATTCGACAGCTTAAACAAAACTAGACCTCTCTATAACATATAATAGCCTACAACAATCAACAGCTTCAACAACAGATTCAACAGCTTAAACAAAACTAGAACTCTCTATAGTATATAATAGCCTACAACAATCAACAGCTTCAACAACCACAGATTCAACAGCTTCGACAAAACTAGAGCTCTCTAGAGCACATAATGTAGCCTACAACAATCAACATATTCAACAAAAATAGATTCAACAGCTTAAATAAACTAGAGCACATAATAGTCTACAACAATCAACAGTTTTAACAACAGATTCAACAGCTTCAACAAAACTAGAGCTCTCTAGAGCACATAATAGCTTACAACAATCAACAGCTTCTACAACAAATTCAACAGCTTCAACATAGTGATTGAAGCTATTGATTTATTGGGGCGAGCCTACACTTACACAAAATAGACTGTACTCACAATCAACAGCTTTAATTGTACTAACAAGATCAACTGATTGAACAGCTTCAACACTACCAACAATCAACAGCTTCAACAACAGATTCAACATCAACGACAATCAACAACTTCAACATGGTTATCAACAGATTTAACAACTGATCAACATGGTTATCAACAGATTTAACAACTGATTCAACAGCTTCAAAAACAGATTCAACAACTACAGCTTCAACAAAACTAGAGTTCTCTAATGCACATAATGTAGCCTACAACAATCAACAGCTTCAACAATAGATTCAACAACTTCAACAAAACTAGAGCTCTCTATTGCACATAATAACCTACAACAATCGACAGCTTCAACAACAACAGATTCAACAGCTTGAACAAAACTAGAGCTCTCTATAGCATATTATAGCCTACAACAATCAACAGCTTCAACAACAACAGATTCAACTGCTTAAACAAAACTAGAGCTCTCTATAGCATATAATAGCCTTCAACAATCAACTGCTTCAACAACAACAGATTCGACAGCTTAAACAAAACTAGACCTCTCTATAACATATAATAGCCTACAACAATCAACAGCTTCAACAACAGATTCAACAGCTTAAACAAAACTAGAGCTCTCTATAGTATATAATAGCCTACAACAATCAACAGCTTCAACAACCACAGATTCAACAGCTTTGACAAAACTAGAGCTCTCTAGAGCACATAATGTAGCCTACAACAATCAACATCTTCAACAAAAATAGATTCAATAGCTTTAATAAACTGGAGCACATAATAGCCTACAACAATCAACAGCTTTAACAACAACAGATTCAACAGCTTCAACAAAACTAGAGCTCTCTATTGCACATAATAGCCTACAACAATCAACAGCTTCAACAACAGATTCGACAGCTTAAACAAAACTAGAGCTCTCTATAGCATATAATAGCCTACCACAATCAACTACTTCAACAACAACAGATTCGGCAGCTAAAACAAAACTAGACCTCTCTATAACATATAATAACCTACAACAATCAACAATTTCAACAACAGATTCGACAGCTTAAACAAAACTAGAGCTTTCTATAACATATAATAGCCTACAACAATCAACAGCTTCAACAACAGATTCAACAGCTTAAACAAAACTAGAGCTCTCTATAGCATATAATAGCCTACAACAATCAACTGCTTCAACAACAACAGATTCAACAGCTTCAACAAAACTAGAGCTCTCTAGAGCACATAATGTAGCCTACAACAATCAACATCTTCAACAAAAATAGATTCAACAGCTTTAATAAACTAGAGCACATAATAGCCTACAACAATCAACAGCTTTAACAACAACAGATTCAACAGCTTCAACAAAACTAGAGCTCTCTAGAGCACATAATAGCTTACAACAATCAACAGCTTCTACAACAAATTCAACAGCTTCAACATAGTGATTGAAGCTATTGATTTATTGGGGCGAGCCTACACTTGCACAAAATAGACTGTACTCACAATCAACAGCTTTAATTGTACTAACAAGATCAACTGATTGAACAGCTTCAACACTACCAACAATCAACAGCTTCAACAACAACAGATTCAACATCAACGACAATCAACAACTTCAACATGGTTATCAACAGATTTAACAACTGATTCAACAGCTTCAAAAACAGATTCAACAACTACAGCTTCAACAATCAACAGCTTCAACAACAGATTTAACAGCTTCAACAAAACTAGAGCTCTCAAGAGCTCATAATAGCATGCAACAATCAACAGCTTCAACAACAGATTCAACTGCTTCAACAAAACTAGAGCTCTCTAATGCACATAATGTAGCCTACAACAATCAACAGATTCAACAACTTCAACAAAACTAGAGCTCTCTATTTCACATAATAGCCTACAACAATCAACAGCTTCAACAACAACAGATTCAACAGCTTGAACAAAACTAGAGCTCTCTATAGCATATTATAATAGCCTACAACAATCAACAGCTTCAACAACAACAGATTCAACAGCTTAAACAAAACTAGAGCTCTCTATAGCATATAATAGCCTACAACAATCAACTGCTTCAACAACAACAGATTCGACAGCTTAAACAAAACTAGACCTCTCTATAACATATAATAGCCTACAACAATCAACAGCTTCAACAACAGATTCGACAGCTTAAACAAAACTAGAGCTCTCTATAGTATATAATAGCCTACAACAATCAACAGCTTCAACAACCACAGATTCAACAGCTTTGACAAAACTAGAGCTCTCTAGAGCACATAATGTAGACTACAACAATCAACATCTTCAACAAAAATAGATTCAACAGCTTTAATAAACTAGAGCACATAATAGCCTACAACAATCAACAGCTTTAACAACAACAGATTCAACAGCTTCAACAAAACTAGAGCTCTCTATTGCACATAATAGCCTACAACAATCAACAGCTTCAACAACAGATTCGACAGCTTAAACAAAACTAGAGCTCTCTATAGCATATAATAGCCTACAACAATCAACTACTTCAACAACAACAGATTCGGCAGCTAAAACAAAACTAGACCTCTCTATAACATATAATAACCTACAACAATCAACAATTTCAACAACAGATTCAACAGCTTAAACAAAACTAGAGCTCTCTATAGCATATAATAGCCTACAACAATCAACTGCTTCAACAACAACAGATTCAACAGCTTCAACAAAACTAGAGCTCTCTAGAGCACATAATGTAGCCTACAACAATCAACATCTTCAACAATAATAGATTCAACAGCTTTAATAAACTAGAGCACATAATAGCCTACAACAATCAACAGCTTTAACAACAACAGATTCAACAGCTTCAACAAAACTAGAGCTCTCTAGAGCACATAATAGCTTACAACAATCAACAGCTTCTACAACAAATTCAACAGCTTCAACATAGTGATTGAAGCTATTGATTTATTGGGGCGAGCCTACACTTGCACAAAATAGACTGTACTCACAATCAACAGCTTTAATTGTACTAACAAGATCAACTGATTGAACAGCTTCAACACTACCAACAATCAACAGCTTCAACAACAACAGATTCAACATCAACGACAATCAACAACTTCAACATGGTTATCAACAGATTTAACAACTGATTCAACAGCTTCAGAAACAGATTCAACAACTACAGCTTCAACAATCAACAGCTTCAACAACAGATTTAACAGCTTCAACAAAACTAGAGCTCTCAAGAGCTCATAATAGCATGCAACAATCAACAGCTTCAACAACAGATTCAACTGCTTCAACAAAACTAGAGCTCTCTAATGCACATAATGTAGCCTACAACAATCAACAGATTCAACAACTTCAACAAAACTAGAGCTCTCTATAGCATATTATAATAGCCTACAACAATCAACAGCTTCAACAACAACAGATTCAACAGCTTAAACAAAACTAGAGCTCTCTATAGCATATAATAGCCTACAACAATCAACTGCTTCAACAACAACAGATTCGACAGCTTAAACAAAACTATAGCATATAATAGCCTACAACAATCAACAGCTTCAACAACAGATTCGACAGGGGCGAGCCTACACTTACACAAAGTAGACTGTGCTCACAATCAACAGCTTTAATTGTACTAACAAGATCAACTGATTGAACAGCTTCAACACTACCAACAATCAACAGCTTCAACAACAACAGATTCAACATCAATGACAATCAACAACTTCAACATGGTTATCAACAGATTTAACAACAGATTCAACAGCTTCAACAATCAACAGCTTCAAAAACAGATTCACCAACTACAGCTTCAACAATCAACAGCTTCAACAACAGAATTAACAGCTTCAACAAAACTAGAGCTCTCAAGAGCTCATAATAGCCTACAACAATCAACAGCTTCAACAACAGATTCAACTGCTTCAACAAAACTAGAGCTCTCTAAAGCACGTAATGTAGCCTACAACAATCAACAGCTTCAACAACAACAGATTCAACAACTTCAACAAAACTAGAGCTCTCTATTACACATAATAGCCTACAACAATCAACAGCTTCAACAACAACAGATTCAACAGCTTGAACAAAACTAGAGCTCTCTATAGCATATAATAGCCTACAACAATCAACAGCTTCAACAACAGATTCAACAGCTTCGACAGAACTAGAGCTCTCTAGAACACATAATGTAGCCTACAACAATCAACATCTTCAACAAAAATAGATTCAACAGCTTTAATAAAATTAGAGCACATAATGGCCTACAACAATCAACAGCCTTAACAACAACAGATTCAACAGCTTCAACATAACTAGAGCTCTCTAGAGCACATAATAGCCTACAACAATCAACAGCTTCAAGAACAGATTTCACAAAACTAGAGTTCTCCAGAGGACATAATAGCCTACAACAATCAACAGCTTCAACAACTGATTCAACATTTTCAACAAAACTAGAGCTCTCTAGAGCACATAATGTAGCCTACAACAATCAAAAGCTTCAATAACAACAGATTCAACAGCTTCAACAAAACTAGAGCTCTCTATTGTACATAATAGCCTACAACAATCAACAGCTTCAACAACAGATTCAACTGCTTCAACAAAACTAGAGCTCTCTAATGCACATAATGTAGCCTACAACAATCAACAGCTTCAACAACAGATTCAACAACTTCAACAAAACTAGAGCTCTCTATTACACATAATAGCCTACAACAATCAACAGCTTCAACAACAACAGAGTCAACAGCTTGAACAAAACTAGAGCTCTCTATAGCATATTATAATAGCCTACAACAATCAACAGCTTCAACAACAACAGATTCAACAGCTTAAACAAAACTAGAGCTCTCTATAGCATATAATAGCCTACAACAATCAACTGCTTCAACAACAACAGATTCGACAGCTTAAACAAAACTAGACCTCTCTATAACATATAATAGCCTACAACAATCAACAGCTTCAACAACAGATTCGACAGCTTAAACAAAACTAGACCTCTCTATAACATATAATAGCCTACAACAATCAACAGCTTCAACAACAGATTCAACAGCTTAAACAAAACTAGAGCTCTCTATAGTATATAATAGCCTACAACAATCAACAGCTTCAACAACCACAGATTCAACAGCTTTGACAAAACTAGAGCTCTCTAGAGCACATAATGTAGCCTACAACAATCAACATCTTCAACAAAAATAGATTCAACAGCTTTAATAAACTAGAGCACATAATAGCCTACAACAATCAACAGCTTTAACAACAACAGATTCAACAGCTTCAGCAAAACTAGAGCTCTCTATTGCACATAATAGCCTACAACAATCAACAGCTTCAACAACAGATTCGACTGCTTAAACAAAACTAGAGCTCTCTATAGCATATAATAGCCTACAACAATCAACTACTTCAACAACAACAGATTCGGCAGCTTAAACAAAACTAGATCTCTCTATAACATATAATAGCCTACAACAATCAACAATTTCAACAACAGATTCGACAGCTTAAACAAAACTAGAGCTTTCTATAACATATAATAGCCTACAACAATCAACAGCTTCAACAACAGATTCAACAACTTAAACAAAACTAGAGCTCTCTATAGCATGTAATAGCCTACAACAATCAACAGCTTCAACAACAACAGATTCGACATCTTCAACAAAACTAGAGCTCTCTAGAACACATAATGTAGCCTACAACAATCAACATCTTCAACAAAAATAGATTCAACAGCTTTAATAAACTAGAGCACATAATAGCCTACAACAATCAACAGCTTTAACAACAACAGATTCAACAGCTTCAACAAAACTAGAGCTCTCTAGAGCACATAATAGCTTACAACAATCAACAGCTTCTACAACAAATTCAACAGCTTCAACATAGTGATTGAAGCTATTGATTTATTGGGGCGAGCCTACACTTACACAAAGTAGACTGTACTCACAATCAACAGCTTTAATTGTACTAACAAGATCAACTGATTGAACAGCTTCAACACTACCAACAATCAACAGCTTCAACAACAACAGATTCAACATCAATGACAATCAACAACTTCAACATGGTTATCAACAGATTTAACAACAGATTCAACAGCTTCAACAATCAACAGCTTCAAAAACAGATTCACCAACTACAGCTTCAACAATCAACAGCTTCAACAACAGAATTAACAGCTTCAACAAAACTAGAGCTCTCAAGAGCTCATAATAGCCTACAACAATCAACAGCTTCAACAACAGATTCAACTGCTTCAACAAAACTAGAGCTCTCTAAAGCACGTAATGTAGCCTACAACAATCAACAGCTTCAACAACAACAGATTCAACAACTTCAACAAAACTAGAGCTCTCTATTACACATAATAGCCTACAACAATCAACAGCTTCAACAACAACAGATTCAACAGCTTGAACAAAACTAGAGCTCTCTATAGCATATAATAGCCTACAACAATCAACAGCTTCGACAACAGATTCAACAGCTTCGACAGAACTAGAGCTCTCTAGAACACATAATGTAGCCTACAACAATCAACATCTTCAACAAAAATAGATTCAACAGCTTTAATAAAATTAGAGCACATAATGGCCTACAACAATCAACAGCCTTAACAACAACAGATTCAACAGCTTCAACATAACTAGAGCTCTCTAGAGCACATAATAGCCTACAACAATCAACAGCTTCAAGAACAGATTTCACAAAACTAGAGTTCTCCAGAGGACATAATAGCCTACAACAATCAACAGCTTCAACAACTGATTCAACATTTTCAACAAAACTAGAGCTCTCTAGAGCACATAATGTAGCCTACAACAATCAAAAGCTTCAATAACAACAGATTCAACAGCTTCAACAAAACTAGAGCTCTCTATTGTACATAATAGCCTACAACAATCAACAGCTTCAACAACAGATTCAACTGCTCCAACATATCTAGAGCTTTCTAGAGCACATAATGTAGCCTACAACGATCAACATCTTCAACAACAGATTCAACAATTTCAACAAATCTAAAGCTGTCTTGAGCACATAATAGCCTACAACAATCAACAGCTTCAACAACAGATTCAACTGCCTTAACAAAACTAGAGTTCTTTAGAGCACATAATATAGCCTACAACAACCAACAGGTTCAATAAAAACAGATTCAACAGTTTCAACAACAAAATATTCAACAGCTTAAACAAAACTAGAACTCTCTAGAGCACATAATAGCCTACAACAATCAACAGCTTCAACAACAACAGATTCAACAGCTTCAACAAAACTAGAGCTCTCTAGACCACATAATGTAGCTTACAAACCAATCAACATCTTCAACAACAACAGATTCAACAGCTTCAACAAAACTAGAGCCATAATCTAGCCTATAACAATCAACAGCTTTAACAACAACAGATTCAACAGCTTCAACAAAAGTAGAGCTCTCTAGAGCACATAATAGCTTACAACAATCAACAGCTTCTACAACAAATTCAACAGCTTCAACATCGTGATTGAAGCTATTGATTTATTGGGGCGAGCCTACACTTACACAAAATAGACTGTGCTCACAATCAACAGCTTTAATTGTACTAACAAGATCAACTGATTGAACAGGTTCAACACTACCAACAATCAACAGCTTCTACAACAACAGATTCAACATCAACGACAATCAACAACTTCAACATGGATATCAACAGATTTAACAACTGATTCAACAGCTTCAGAAACAGATTCAACAACTACAGCTTCAACAATCAACAGCTTCAACAACAGATTTAACAGCTTTAACAAAACTAGAGCTCTCAAGAGCTCATAATAGCCTACAACAATCAACAGCTTCAACAACAGATTCAACTGCTTCAACAAAACTAGAGCTCTCTAAAGCACATAATGTAGCCTACAACAATCAACAGCTTCAACAACAGATTCACAACTTCAACAAAACTAGAGCTCTCTATTACACATAATAGCCTACAACAATCAACAGCTTCAACAACAACAGATTCAACAGCTTAAACAAAACTAGAGCTTTCTAGAGCACATAATGTAGCCTACAACGATCAACATCTTCAACAACAGATTCAACAATTTCAACAAAACTAGAGCTCTCTAGAGCACATAATGTAGCCTACAACAATCAAAAGCTTCAATAACAACAGATTCAACAACTTCAACAAAACTAGAGCTCTCTATTGCACATAATAGCCTACAACAATCAACAGCTTCAACAACAGATTCAACTGCTCCAACATATTTAGAGCTTTCTAGAGCACATAATGTAGCCTACAACAATCAAAAGCTTCAATAACAACAGATTCAACAACTTCAACAAAACTAGAGCTCTCTATTGCACATAATAGCCTACAACAATCAACAGCTTCAACAACAGATTCAACTGCTCCAACATATTTAGAGCTTTCTAGAGCACATAATGTAGCCTACAACGATCAACATCTTCAACAACACATTCAACAATTTCAACAAATCTAGAGCTGTCTTGAGCACATAATAGCCTACAACAATCAACAGCTTCAGCAACAGATTCAACTGCCTTAACAAAACTAGAGTTCTTTAGAGCACATAATATAGCCTACAACAATCAACAGCTTCAGCAACAGATTCAACTGCCTTAAAAAAACTAGAGTTCTTTAGAGCACATAATATAGCCTACAACAATCAACAGGTTCAATAAAAACAGATTCAACAGTTTCAACAACAAAATATTCAAAAGCTTAAACAAAACTAGAACTCTCTAGAGCACATAATAGCCTACAACAATCAACAGCTTCAACAACAACAGATTCAACAGCTTCAACAAAACTAGAACTCTCTAGACCACATAATGTAGCTTACAAACCAATCAACATCTTCAACAAAACTAGAGCCATAATCTAGCCTACAACAATCAACAGCTTTAACAACAGCAGATTCAACAGCTTCAACAAAACTAGAGCTCTCTAGAGCACATAATAGTTTACAACAATCAACAGCTTCTAGAACAAATTCAACAGCTTCAACATAGTGATTGAAGCTATTGATTTATTGGGGCGAACCTACACTTACACAAAATAGACTGTACTCACAATCAACAGCTTTAATTGTACTAACAAGATCAACTGATTGAACAGCTTCAACACTACCAACAATCAACAGCTTCAACAACAACAGATTCAACATCAACGACAATCAACAACTTCAACATGGTTATCAACAGATTTAACAACTGATTCAACAGCTTCAGAAACAGATTCAACAACTACAGCTTCAACAATCAACAGCTTCAACAACAGATTTAACAGCTTCAACAAAACTATAGCTCTCAAGAGCTCATAATAGCCTACAACAATCAACAGCTTCAACAACAGATTCAACTGCTTCAACAAAACTAGAGCTCTCTAAAGCACATAATGTAGCCTACAACAATCAACAGCTTCAACAACAGATTCACAACTTCAACAAAACTAGAGCTCTCTATTACTCATAATAGCCTACAACAATCAACAGCTTCAACAACAACAGATTCAACAGCTTGAACAAAACTAGAGCTCTCTATAGCATATAATAGCCTACAACAATCAACAGCTTCAACAACAACAGATTCAACAGCTTAAACAAACTAGACCTCTCTATAAGATATAATAGCCTACAACAATCAACAGCTTCAACAACAGATTGAACATCTTCAACAAAATTAGAGCTCTCTATTGCACATAATAGCCTACAACAATCAACAGCTTCAACAACAACAGATTCAACAGCTTGAACAAAAATAGAGCTCTCTATAAGATATAATAGCCTACAACAATCAACAGCTTCAACAACAGATTCAACAGCTTCAACAACAGATTCAACATCTTCAACAAAATTAGAGCTCTCTATTGCACATAATAGCCTACAACAATCAACAGCTTCAACAACAACAGATTCGACAGCTTAAACAAAACTAGAGCTCTCTATAGCATATAATAGCCTACAACAATCAACTACTTCAACAACAGATTCGACAGCTTAAACAAAACTAGGCCTCTCTATAACATATAATAGCCTACAACAATCAACAATTTCAACAACAGATTCGACAGCTTAAACAAAACTAGAGCTCTCTATAACATATAATGGCCTACAACAATCAACAGCTTCAACAACAGATTCAACAGCTTAAACAAAACTAGAGCTCTCTATAGCATATAATAGCCTACAACAATCAACAGCTTCAACAACAACAGATTCAACAGCTTCAACAAAACTAGAGCTCTCTATTGCACATAATAGCCTACAACAATCAACTTCTTCAACAAAAATAGATTCAACAGCTTTAATAAGAATAGAGCACATAATAGCCTACAACAATCAACAGCTTTAACAACAACAGATTCAACAGCTTCAATTAAACTAGGGCACTTAATAGCCTACAACAATCAACAGCTTCAACAAAACTAGAGCTCACTAGAGCCTATAATAGCCTACAATCAACAGCTTCAACCACAGATTCAACAGCTTCAACAAAACTAGAGCTCTCTAAAGCACAAAATGTAGCCTACAACAATGAACAGCTTCAACAAAACTAGAGCTCACTAGAGCATATAATAGCCTACAATCAACAGCTTCAACCACAGATTCAACAGCTTCAACAAAACTAGAGCTCTCTAAAGCACATAATGTAGCCTACAACAATCAACAGCTTCAACAACAACAGATTCAACAGCTTAAAAAAAACTAGACCTCTCTATAGTATATAATAGCCTACAACAATCAACAGCTTCAACAACCATAGATTCAACAGCTTCGACAAAACTAGAGCTCTGTAGAGCACATAATGTAGCCTACAACAATCAACATCTTCAACAAAAATAGATTCAACAGCTTTAATAAACTGGAGCACATAATAGCCTACAACAATCAACAGCTTTAACAACAACAGATTCAACAGTTTCAACAAAACTAGAGCTCTCTAGAGCACATAATAGCTTACAACAATCAACAGCTTCTACAACAAATTCAACAGCTTCAACATAGTGATTGAAGCTATTGATTTATTGGGCGAACCTACACTTACACAAAATAGACTGTACTCACAATCAACAGCTTTAATTGTACTGACAAGATCAACTGATTGAACAGCTTCAACACTACCAACAATCAACAGCTTCAACAACAACAGATTCAACATCAACGACAATCAACAACTTCAACATGGTTAACAGATTTAACAATTGATTCAACACAGATTCAACAACTACAGCTTCAACAATCAACAGCTTCAACAACAGATTTAAAAGCTTCAACAAAGCTAGAGCTCTCAAGAGCTCATAATAGCCTACAACAATCAACAGCTTCAACAACAGATTCAACTGCTTCAACAAAACTAGAGCTCTCTAAAGCACATAATGTAGCCTACAACAATCAACAGCTTCAACAACAGATTCAACAACTTCAACATACCTAGAGCTCTCTATTACACATAATAGCCTACAACAATCAAAAGCTTCAACAACAACAGATTCAATAGCTTGAACAAAACTAGAGCTCTCTATAGCATATAATAGCCTACATCAATCAACAGCTTCAACAACAACAGATTCAACAGCTTAAACAAACTAGACCTCTCTATAAGATATAATAGCCTGCAACAATCAACAGCTTCAACAACAGATTCAACAGCTTCAACAAAATTAGAGCTCTCTATTGCACATAATAGCCTACAACAATCAACAGCTTCAACAACAACAGATTCGACAGCTTAAGCAAAACTAGAGCTCTCTATAGCATATAATAGCCTACAACAATCAACTACTTCAACAATAGATTCGACAGCTTAAACAAAACTAGACTTCTCTATAACATATAATAGCCTACAACAATCAACAATTTCAACAACAGATTCGACAGCTTAAACAAAACTAGACCTCTCTATAAGATATAATAGCCTACAACAATCAACAGCTTCAACAACAGATTCAACAGCTTAAACAAAACTAGAGCTCTCTATAGCATATAATAGCCTACAACAATCAACAGCTTCAACAACAACAGATTCAACAGCTTCAAGAAAACTAGAGCTCTCTATTGCACATAATAGCCTCCAACAATCAACTTCTTCAACAAAAATAGATTCAACTGCTTTAATAGAAATAGAGCACATAATAGCCTACAACAATCAACAGCTTTAACAACAACAGATTCAACAGCTTCAATTAAACTAGGGCACTTAATAGCCTACAACAATCAACAGCTTCAACAAAACTAGAGCTCACTAGAGCATATAATAGCCTACAATCAACAGCTTCAACCACAGATTCAACAGCTTCAACAAAACTAGAGCTCTCTAGAGCACATAATAGCTTACAACAATCAACAGCTTCTACAACAAATTCAACAGCTTCAACATAGTGATTGAAGCTATTGATTTATTGGGGCGAGCCTACACTTACACAAAATAGACTGTACTCACAATCAACAGCTTTAATTGTACTAACAAGATCAACTGATTGAACAGCTTCAACACTACCAACAATCAACAGCTTCAACAACAACAGATTCAACATCAACGACAATCAACAACTTCAACATGGTTATCAACAGATTTAACAACTGATTCAACAGCTTCAAAAACAGATTCAACAACTACAGCTTCAACAATCAACAGCTTCAACAACAGTTTAAACAGCTTCAACAAAACTATAGCTCTCAAGAGCTCATAATAGCCTACAACAGTCAACAGCTTCAACAACAGATTCAACTGCTTCAACAAAACTAGAGCTCTCTAAAACACATAATGTAGCCTACAACAATCAACAGCTTCAACAACAGATTCAACAACTTCAACAAAACTAGAGCTCTCTATTACACATAATAGCCTACAACAATCAACAGCTTCAACAACAACAGATTCAACAGCGTGAACAAAACTAGAGCTCTCTATAGCATATAATAGCCTACAACAATCAACAGCTTCAACAACAACAGATTCAACAGCTTAAACAAACTAGACCTCTCTGTAAGATATAATAGCCTACAACAATCAACAGCTTCAACAACAGATTGAACAGCTTCAACAAAATTAGAGCTCTCTGTTGCACATAGTAGCCTACAACAATCAACAGCTTCAACAACAGATTCAACAGCTTAAACAAAACTAGAGCTCTCTATAGCATATAATAGCCTACAACAATCAACTACTTCAACAACAGATTCGACAGCTTAAACAAAACTAGACCTCTCTATAACATATAATAGCCTACAACAATCAACAATTTCAACAACAGATTTGACAGCTTAAACAAAACTAGACCTCTCTATAAGATTTAATAGCCTAGAACAATCAACAGCTTCAACAACAGATTCAACAGCTTAAACAAAACTAGAGCTCTCTATAGCATATCATAGCCTACAACAATCAACAGCTTCAACAACAACAGATTCAACAGCTTCAACAAAACTAGAGCTCTCTATTGCACATAATAGCCTACAACAATCAACTTCTTCAACAAAAATAGATTCAACAGCTTTAATAAAAATAGAGCACATAATAGCCTACAACAATCAACAGCTTTAACAACAACAGATTCAGCAGCTTCAATTAAACTAGGGCACTTAATAGCCTACAACAATCAACAGCTTCAACAATACTAGAGCTCACTAGAGCATATAATAGCCTACAATCAACAGCTTCAACCACAGATTCAACAGCTTCAACAAAACTAGAGCTCTCTAGAGCACATAATAGCTTACAACAATCAACAGCTTCTACAACAAATTCAACAGCTTCAACATAGTGATTGAAGCTATTGATTTATTGGGGCGAGCCTACACTTACACAAAATAGACTGTACTCACAATCAACAGCTTTAATTGTACTAACAAGATCAACTGATTGAACAGCTTCAACACTACCAACAATCAACAGCTTCAACAACAACAGATTCAACATCAACGACAATCAACAACTTCAACATGGTTATCAACAGATTTAACAACCGATTCAACAGCTTCAAAAACAGATTCAACAACTACAGCTTCAACAATCAACAGCTTCAACAACAGTTTAAACAGCTTCAACAAAACTATAGCTCTCAAGAGCTCAAAATAGCCTACAACAGTCAACAGCTTCAACAACAGATTCAACTGCTTCAACAAAACTAGAGCTCTCTAAAGCACATAATGTAGCCTACAACAATCAACAGCTTCAACAACAGATTCAACAACTTCAACAAAACTGGAGCTCTCTATTACACATAATAGCCTACAACAATCAACAGCTTCAACAACAACAGATTCAACAACGTGAACAAAACTAGAGCTCTCTATAGCATATAATAGCCTACAACAATCAACAGCTTCAACAACAACAGATTCAACAGCTTAAACAAACTAGACCTCTCTGTAAGATATAATAGCCTACAACAATCAACAGCTTCAACAACAGATTCAACAGCTTCAACAAAATTAGAGCTCTCTATTGCACATAATAGCCTACAACAATCAACAGCTTCAACAACAACAGATTCGACAGCTTAAACAAAACGAGAGCTCTCTATAGCATATAATAGCCTACAACAATCAACTACTTCAACAACAGATTCGACAGCTTAAACAAAACTAGACCTCTCTATAACATATAATAGCCTACAACAATCAACAATTTCAACAACAGATTCGACAGCTTAAACAAAACTAGACCTCTCTATAAGATTTAATAGCCTACAACAATCAACAGCTTCAACAACAGATTCAACAGCTTAAACAAAACTAGAGCTCTCTATAGCATATAATAGCCTACAACAATCAACAGCTTCAACAACAACAGATTCAACAGCTTCAAGAAAACTAGAGCTCTCTATTGCACATAATAGCCTACAACAATCAACTTCTTCAACAAAAATAGATTCAACAGCTTTAATAGAAATAGAGCACATAATAGCCTACAACAATCAACAGCTTTAACAACAACAGATTCAACAGCTTCAATTAAACTAGGGCACTTAATAGCCTACAACAATCAACAGCTTCAACAAAACTAGAGCTCACTAGAGCATATAATAGCCTACAATCAACAGCTTCAACCACAGATTCAACAGCTTCAACAAAACTAGAGCTCTCTAGAGCACATAATAGCTTACAACAATCAACAGCTTCTACAACAAATTCAACAGCTTCAACATAGTGATTGAAGCTATTGATTTATTGGGGCGAGCCTACACTTACACAAAATAGACTGTACTCACAATCAACAGCTTTAATTGTACTAACAAGATCAACTGATTGAACAGCTTCAACACTACCAACAATCAACAGCTTCAACAACAACAGATTCAACATCAACGACAATCAACAACTTCAACATGGTTATCAACAGATTTAACAACTGATTCAACAGCTTCAAAAACAGATTCAACAACTACAGCTTCAACAATCAACAGCTTCAACAACAGTTTAAACAGCTTCAACAAAACTATAGCTCTCAAGAGCTCAATAGCCTACAACAGTCAACAGCTTCAACAACAGATTCAACTGCTTCAACAAAACTAGAGCTCTCTAAAGCACATAATGTAGCCTACAACAATCAACAGCTTCAACAACAGATTCAACAACTTCAACAAAACTAGAGCTCTCTATTACACATAATAGCCTACAACAATCAACAGCTTCAACAACAACAGATTCAACAACGTGAACAAAACTAGAGCTCTCTATAGCATATAATAGCCTACAACAATCAACAGCTTCAACAACAACAGATTCAACAGCTTAAACAAACTAGACCTCTCTGTAAGATATAATAGCCTACAACAATCAACAGCTTCAACAACAGATTCAACAGCTTCAACAAAATTAGAGCTCTCTATTGCACATAATAGCCTACAACAATCAACAGCTTCAACAACAACAGATTCGACAGCTTAAACAAAACTAGAGCTCTCTATAGCATATAATAGCCTACAACAATCAACTACTTCAACAACAGATTCGACAGCTTAAACAAAACTAGACCTCTCTATAACATATAATAGCCTACAACAATCAACAATTTCAACAACAGATTCAACAGCTTAAACAAAACTAGACCTCTCTATAAGATTTAATAGCCTACAACAATCAACAGCTTCAACAACAGATTCAACAGCTTAAACAAAACTAGAGCTCTCTATAGCATATAATAGCCTACAACAATCAACAGCTTCAACAACAACAGATTCAACAGCTTCAACAAAACTAGAGCTCTCTATTGCACATAATAGCCTACAACAATCAACTTCTTCAACAAAAATAGATTCAACAGCTTTAATAAAAATAGAGCACATAATAGCCTACAACAATCAACAGCTTTAACAACAACAGATTCAACAGCTTCAATTAAACTAGGGCACTTAATAGCCTACAACAATCAACAGCTTCAACAAAACTAGAGCTCACTAGAGCATATAATAGCCTACAATCAACAGCTTCAACCACAGATTCAACAGCTTCAACAAAACTAGAGCTCTCTAAAGCACATAATGTAGCCTACAACAATCAACAGCTTCAACAAAACTAGAGCTCACTAGAGCATATAATAGCCTACAATCAACAGCTTCAACCACAGATTCAACAGCTTCAACAAAACTAGAGCTCTCTAAAGCACATAATGTAGCCTACAACAATCAACAGCTTCAACCACAGATTCAACAGCTTAAACAAAACTAGAGCTCTCTAAAGCACATAATGTAGCCTACAACAATCAACAGCTTCAACAAAACTAGAGGTCATTAGAGCATATAGTAGCCTACAATCAACAGCTTCAACCACAGATTCAACAGCTTCAACAAAACTAGAGCTCTCTAAAGCATATAATAGCCTACAACAATCAACAGCTTCAACAACAACAGATTCAACAGCTTAAACAAAACTAGAGCTCTCTATAGCATATAATAGCCTACAACAATCAACAGCTTCAACAACAACAGATTCAACAGCTTAAACAAAACTAGACCTCTCTATAGAGATATAATAGCCTACAACAATCAACAGCTTCAACAACAGATTCAACAGCTTAAACAAAACTAGAGCTCTCTAGAGCACATAATAGCCTACAACATTCAACAGCTTCAACAGATTCAACTACTTCAACAAAACTAGAGCTCTCTAAAGCATATAATGTAGCCTACAACAATCAACAGCTTCAACAACAGATTCAACAGCTTCAACAAAACTAGAGCTCTCTATTACACATAATAGCCTACAACAATCAACAGCTTCAACAACAACAGATTCAACAGCTTGAACAAAATAGAGCTCTCTATAGCATATAATAGCCTACAACAATCAACAGCTTCAACAACAACAGATTCAACAGCTTAAACAAAACTAGACCTCTCTATAAGATATAATAGCCTACAACAATCAACAGCTTCAACAACAGATTCAACAGCTTAAACAAAACTAGAGCTCTCTATTGCACATAATAGCCTACAACAATCAACAGCTTCAACAACAACAAATTCGACAGCTTAAACAAAACTAGAACTCTCTATAGTATATAATAGCCTACAACAATCAACTTCAACAACAACAGATTCGACAGCTTAAACAAAACTAGACCTCTCTATAACATATAATAGCCTACAACAATCAACAATTTCAACAACAGATTCGATAGCTTCAACAAAACTAGAGCTCTCTAGGGCACATAATAGCCTACAACAATCAACAGCTTCAACAAAAATAGATTCAACAGCTTTAATTCAACAAAACTAGAGCTCTCTAAAGCACATTATGTAGCCTACAACAATCAACAGCTTTAACAACAACAGATTCAACAGCTTCAATTAAACTAGGGCACTTAATAGCCTACAACAATCAACAGCTTCAACAAAACTAGAGCTCACTAGAGCATATAATAGCCTACAATCAACAGCTTCAACAACAGATTCAACAGCTTCAACAAAACTAGAGCTCTCTAAAGCACATTATGTAGCCTACAACAATCAACAGCTTCAACAACAACAGATTCAACAGCTTAAACAAAACTAGAGCTGTCTATAGCATGTATTAGCCTACAACAATCAACAGCTTCAACAACAACAAATTCGACAGCTTAAACAAAACTAGACCTCTCTATAACATATAATAGCCTACAACAATCAACAATTTCAACAACAGATTCGACAGCTTAAATAAAACTAGAGCTCTCTATAACATATAATAGCCTACAACAATCAACAGCTTCAACAACAGATTCAACAGCTTCAACAAAACTAGAGCTCTCTATTGCACATAATAGCCTACAACAATCAACAGCTTCAACAACAACAGTTTTGACAGTTTAAACAAAACTAGACCTCTCTATAAGATATAATAGCCTACAAAAATCAACAGCTTCAACAACAGATTCAACAGCTTAAACAAAACTAGAGCTCTCTATAGCATATAATAGCCTACAACAATCAACAGCTTTAACAACAACAGATTCAACAGCTTCAACAAAACTAGAGCTCTCTAGAGCACATAATAGCTTACAACAATCAACAGCTTCTACAACAAATTCAACAGCTTCAACATAGTGATTGAAGCTATTGATTTATTGGAGCGAGCCTACACTTACACAAAATAGACTGTACTCACAATCAACAGCTTTAATTGTGCTAACAAGATCAACTGATTGAACAGCTTCAACACTACCAACAATCAACAGCTTCAACAACAACAGATTCAACATCAACGACAATCAACAACTTCAACATGGTTATCAACAGATTTAACAACTGATTCAACAGCTTCAAAAACAGATTCAACAACTACAGCTTCAACAATCAACAGCTTCAACAACAGATTTAACAGCTTCAACAAAACTAGAGCTCTCAAGAACTCATAATAGCCTACAACAATCAACAGCTTCAACAACAGATTCAACTGCTTCAACAAAACTAGAGCTCTCTAAAGCACACACTGATGATGTAGCCTACAACAATCAACAGCTTCAACAACAACAGATTCAACAACTTAAAAAGAACTAGAGCTGTCTATAGCATGTAATAGCCTACAACAATCAACAGCTTCAACAACAGATTTGACAGCTTAAACAAAACTAGACCTCTCTATAAGATATAATAGCCTACAACAATCAACAGCTTCAACAACAGATTCAACAGCTTAAACAAAACTAGAGCTCTCTAGAGCACATAATAACCTACAAAAATCAACAGCTTCAACAACAGATTCAACTGCTTCAACAAAACTAGAGCTCTCTAAAGCACATAATGTAGCCTACAACAATCAACAGCTTCAACAACAGATTCAACAACTTCAACAAAACTAGAGCTCTCTATTACACATAATAGCCTACAACAATCAACAGCTTCAACAACAACAGATTCAACAGCTTG
Source organism: Stappiaceae bacterium (assembly GCA_964291365.2). Classification (GTDB taxonomy): domain Bacteria; phylum Pseudomonadota; class Alphaproteobacteria; order Rhizobiales; family Stappiaceae; genus JBDWFY01. Next base: position 159,624 of record OZ219993.1, on the reverse strand, counting down.
AACAAAACTAGAGTTCTCTATAGCATATAATAGCCCACAACAATCAACAGCTCAACAACAACAGATTCAACAGCTTAAACAAAACTAGACCTCTCTATAAGATATAATAGCCTGCAACAATAAACAGCTTCAACAACAGATTCAACAGCTTCAACAAAATTAGAGCTCTCTATTGCACATAATAGCCTACAACAATCAACAGCTTCAACAACAACAGATTCGACAGCTTAAACAAAACTAGAGCTCTCTATAGCATATAATAGCCTACAACAATCAACTACTTCAACAACAGATTCGACAGCTTAAGCAAAACTAGACCTCTGAAGCTATAACATATAATAGCCTACAACAATCAACAATTTCAACAACAGATTCGACAGCTTAAACAAAACTAGAGCTCTCTATAACATATAATAGCCTACAACAATCAACAGCTTCAACAACAGATTCGACAGCTCAAACAAAACTAGAGCTCTCTATTGCATATAATAGCCTACAACAATCAACAGCTTCAACAACAACAGATTCAACAGCTTCAACAAAACTAGAGCTCTCTATTGCACATAATAGCCTACAACAATCAACTTCTTCAACAACAGATTCAACAGCATCAATTAAACTAGAGCACATAATAGCCTACAGCGATCAACAGCTTTAACAGAAATAGATTCAACAGCTTCAACAAAACTAGAGCTCTCTAGAGCACATAATAGCTTACAACAATCAACAGCTTCTACAACAAATTCAACAGCTCCAACATAGTGATTGAAGCTATTGATTTATTGGAGCGAGCCTACACTTACACAAAATAGACTGTACTCACAATCAACAGCTTTAATCAAGATCAACTGATTGAACAGCTTCAACACTACCAACAATCAACAGCTTCAACAACAACGGATTCAACATCAACAACAATCAACAACTTCAACATGGTTATCAACAGATTTAACAACTGATTCAACAGCTTCAACAATCAACAGCTTCAGAAACAGATTCAACAACTACAGCTTCAACAATCAACAGCTTCAACAAAACTAGAGCTCTCAAGAGCTCATAATAGCCTACACAGTCAACAGCTTCAACAACCGATTCAACTGCTTCAACAAAACTAGAGCTCTCTAAAGCACATAATGTAGCCTACAGCAATCAACAGCTTCAACAACAACAGATTCAACAACTTCAACAAAACTAGAGCTCTTTATAGCATATAATAGCCTACAACAATCAACAGCTTCAACAACAGATTCAACAGCTTGAACAAAACTAGAGCTCTCTATAGCATATAATAGCCTACAACAATCAACTGCTTCAACAACAACAGATTCGACAGCTTAAACAAAACTAGACCTCTCTATAACATATAATAGCCTACAACAATCAACAATTTCAACAACAGATTCGACAGCTTAAATAAAACTAGAGCTCTCTATAACATATAATAGCCTACAACAATCATCAGCTTCAACAACAGATTCAACAGCTTAAACAAAACTAGAGCTCTCTATAGCTTATAATAGCCTACAACAATCAACAGCTTCAACAACAACAGATTCAACAGCTTCAACAAAACTAGAGCTCTCTATTGCACATAATAGCTTACAACAATCAACTTCTTCAACAAAAATAGATTCAACAGCTTTAATAAAATTGGAGCACATAATAGCCTACAACAATCAACAGCTTTAACAACAACAGATTCAACAGCTTCAATTAAACTAGGGCACTTAATAGCCTACAACAATCAACAGCTTCAACAAAAGTAGAGCTCACTAGAGCATATAATAGCCTACAATCAACAGCTTCAACCACAGATTCAACAGCTTCTACAAAACTAGAGCTCTCTAAAGCACATTATGTAGCCTACAACAATCAACAGCTTCAACAACAACAGATTCAATAGTTAAAAAAAAACTAGAGCTGTCTATAGCATGTAATAGCCTACAACAATCAACAGCTTCAACAACAACAAATTCGACAGCTTAAACAAAACTAGACCTCTCTATAAGATATAATAGCCTACAACAATCAACAGCTTCAACAACAGATTCAACAGCTTAAACAAAACTAGAGCTCTCTAGAGCACATAATAACCTACAACAATCAACAGCTTCAACCACAGATTCAACAGCTTCAACAAAACTAGAGCTCAACATCAACGACAATCAACAACTTCAGCATGGTTATCAACAGATTTAACAACTGATTCAACAGCTTCAGAAACAGATTCAACAACTACAGCTTCAACAATCAACAGCCTTCAACAACAGATTTAACAGCTTCAACAAAACTAGAGCTCTCAAGAGCTCATAATAGCATGCAACAATCAACAGCTTCAACAACAGATTCAACTGCTTCAACAAAACTAGAGCTCTCTAATGCACATAATGTAGCCTACAACAATCAACAGCTTCAACAACAGATTCAACAACTTCAACAAAACTAGAGCTCTCTATTACACATAATAGCCTACAACAATCAACAGCTTCAACAACAACAGATTCAACAGCTTGAACAAAACTAGAGCTCTCTATAGCATATAATAGCCTACAACAATCAACAGCTTCAACAACAACAGATTCAACAGCTTAAACAAACTAGACCTCTCTATAAGATATAATAGCCTACAACAATCAACAGCTTCAACAACAGATTGAACAGCTTCAACAAAATTAGAGCTGTCTATTGCACATAATAGCCTACAACAATCAACAGCTTCAACAACAACAGATTCGACAGCTTAAACAAAACTAGAGCTCTCTATAGCATATAATAGCCTACAACAATCAACTACTTCAACAAAAGTTTCGACAGCTTAAGCAAAACAAGACCTCTCTATAATATATAATAGCCTACAACAATCAACAATTTCAACAACAGATTCGACAGCTTAAATAAAACTAGAGCTCTCTATAACATATAATAGCCTACAACAATCATCAGCTTCAACAACAGATTCAACAGCTTAAACAAAACTAGAGCTCTCTATAGCTTATAATAGCCTACAACAATCAACAGCTTCAACAACAACAGATTCAACAGCTTCAACAAAACTAGAGCTCTCTATTGCACATAATAACTTACAACAATCAACTTCTTCAACAAAAATAGATTCAACAGCTTTAATAAAATTGGAGCACATAATAGCCTACAACAATCAACAGCTTTAACAACAACAGATTCAACAGCTTCAATTAAACTAGGGCACTTAATAGCCTACAACAATCAACAGCTTCAACAAAACTAGAGCTCACTAGAGCATATAATAGCCTACAATCAACAGCTTCAACCACAGATTCAACAGCTTCAACAAAACTAGAGCTCTCTAAAGCACATTATGTAGCCTACAACAATCAACAGCTTCAACAACAACAGATTCAATAGTTAAAAAAAAACTAGAGCTGTCTATAGCATGTAATAGCCTACAACAATCAACAGCTTCAACAACAACAAATTCGACAGCTTAAACAAAACTAGACCTCTCTATAAGATATAATAGCCTACAACAATCAACAGCTTCAACAACAGATTCAACAGCTTAAACAAAACTAGAGCTCTCTAGAGCACATAATAACCTACAACAATCAACAGCTTCAACCACAGATTCAACAGCTTCAACAAAACTAGAGCTCAACATCAACGACAATCAACAACTTCAGCATGGTTATCAACAGATTTAACAACTGATTCAACAGCTTCAGAAACAGATTCAACAACTACAGCTTCAACAATCAACAGCTTCAACAACAGATTTAACAGCTTCAACAAAACTAGAGCTCTCAAGAGCTCATAATAGCATGCAACAATCAACAGCTTCAACAACAGATTCAACTGCTTCAACAAAACTAGAGCTCTCTAATGCACATAATGTAGCCTACAACAATCAACAGCTTCAACAACAGATTCAACAACTTCAACAAAACTAGAGCTCTCTATTACACATAATAGCCTACAACAATCAACAGCTTCAACAACAACAGATTCAACAGCTTGAACAAAACTAGAGCTCTCTATAGCATATAATAGCCTACAACAATCAACAGCTTCAACAACAACAGATTCAACAGCTTAAACAAACTAGACCTCTCTATAAGATATAATAGCCTACAACAATCAACAGCTTCAACAACAGATTGAACAGCTTCAACAAAATTAGAGCTGTCTATTGCACATAATAGCCTACAACAATCAACAGCTTCAACAACAACAGATTCGACAGCTTAAACAAAACTAGAGCTCTCTATAGCATATAATAGCCTACAACAATCAACTACTTCAACAAAAGTTTCGACAGCTTAAACAAAACAAGACCTCTCTATAATATATAATAGCCTACAACAATCAACAATTTCAACAACAGATTCGACAGCTTAAACAAAACTAGAGCTCTCTATAACATATAATAGCCTACAACAATCAACAGCTTCAACAACAGCTTAAACAAAACTAGAGCTCTCTATAGCATATAATAGCCTACAACAATCAACAGCTTCAACAACACCAGATTCATCAACTTCAACAAAACTAGAGCTCTCTATTGCACATAATAGCCTACAACAATCAACTTCTTCAACAAAAATAGATTCAACAGCTTTAATAAAAATAGAGCACATAATAGCCTACAACAATCAACAGCTTTAACAACAACAGATTCAACAGCTTCAATTAAACTAGGGCACTTAATAGCCTACAACAATCAACAGCTTCAACAAAACTAGAGCTCACTAGAGATTATAATAGCCTACAATCAACAGCTTCAACCACAGATTCAACAGCTTCAACAAAACTAGAGCTCTCTAAAGCACATAATGTAGCCTACAACAATGAACAGCTTCAACAAAACTAGAGCTCACTAGAGCATATAATAGCCTACAATCAACAGCTTCAACCACAGATTCAACAGCTTCAACAAAACTAGAGCTCTCTAAAGCACATTATGTAGCCTACAACAATCAACAGCTTCAACAACAACAGATTCATCAGCTTAAACAAAACTAGAGCTGTCTATAGCATGTAATAGCCTACAACAATCAACAGCTTCAACAACAAACTCGACAGCTTAAACAAAACTAGACCTCTCTATAAGATATAATGCCCTACAACAATCAACAGCTTCAACAACAGATTCAACAGCTTAAACAAAACTAGAGCTCTCTAGAGCACATAATGGCTTACAACAATCAACAGCTTCTACAACAAATTCAACAGCTTCAACATAGTGATTGAAGCTATTGATTTATTGGGGCGAGCCTACACTTATACAAAATAGACTGTACTCACAATCAACAGCTTTAATTGTACTAACAAGATCAACTGATTGAACAGCTTCAACACTACCAACAATCAACAGCTTCAACAACAATAGTTTCAACATCAACGACAATCAACAACTTCAACATGGTTATCAACAGATTCAACAACTGATTCAACAGCTTCAAAAACAGATTCAACAACTACAGCTTCAACAATCAACAGCTTCAACAACAGATTTAACAGCTTCAACAAAACTAGAGCTCTCTAGAGCTCATAATAGCCTACAACAATCAACAGTTTCAACAACAGATTCAACAATTTCAACAAATCTAGAGCTCTCTAGAGCACATAATAGCCTACAACAATCAACATTTTCAACAACAGATTCAATAGCTTCAATAAAACGAGAGCACATAATAGCCTACAACAATCAACAGATTCAACAAAAACAGATTCAACAGTTTCAACAACAAATTCAACAGCTTAAAAAAATTAGAGCTCTCTAGAGCACGTAACGTAGCCTACAACAATCAACATCTTCAACAACAACAGATTCAACAGTTTTAACAAAACCAGAGCTCTCTAGAGCACATAATAGCCTACAACAATCAACAGCTTCAACAACAGATTCAACAGCTTTAACAAAATTAGAGCTCTTTAGAGTAATATAGGCTACAACAATCAACAGCTTCAACAGATTCAACAATTTCAACAAAACTAGAGCTCTCTAGAGCACATAATAACCTACAACAATCAACATCTTCAACAACAGATTCAACAGCTTTAACAAAATTAGAGCTCTTTAGAGTAATATAGGCTACAACAATCAACAGCTTCAACAGATTCAACAATTACTAGAGCTCTCTAGAGCACATAATAACCTACAACAATCAACCGCTTTAACAACAACAGACTCAACAGCTTCAACAAAACTAGAGCTCTCTAGAGCACAAAATAGCCTACAACAATCAACAGCTTTAACAGCAACAGATTCAACAGCTTCAACAACAGATTCAACAGCTTCAACAAAACAAGAGCTCTCTAGAGTACATAATAGCCTACAACAATCAACAGCTTCAACAACAGATTCAACAGCTTCAACATAACTAGAGCTATAATCTAGCCTACAACAATCAACAGCTTCAACAACAACAGATTCAACAGCTTCAACAAGACTAGAGCTCTCTAATGCACATAATAGCCTACAACAAACAACAGCTTCAATGACAACTGATTCAACAGCTTCAACAACAACAGATTCAACAGCTTCAACAAAACTAGAGCTTTCTAGAGCACATAATAGCCTACAACAATCAACAGCTTCAACAGCAACAGTTTCAACAGCTTCAACAAATCTAGAACTCTCTATTGCACATAATAGCCTACAATAAACAACAGCTTTAACAACAACAGATTCAACAGCTTCAACAACATGTTCAACAGCTTCAACAAAACTAGAGCTCTCTAGAGCTCATAATAGCCTACAACAATCAACAGCTTCAACAACAGGTTTGACTGCTTCAACAGAACTAGAGCTCTCTAGAGCACATATTGTAGCCTACAACGATCAACATCTTCAACCACAGATTCAACAATTTCAACAAATCTAGAGCTCTCTAGAGCACATAATAGCCTACAACAATCAACATTTTCAACAACAGATTCAATAGCTTCAATAAAACGAGAGCACATAATAGCCTACAACAATCAACAGGTTCAACAAAAACAGATTCAACAGTTTCAATAGATTCAACAGCTTAAACAAAATTAGAGCTCTCTAGAGCACGTAATGTAGCCTACAACAATCAACATTTTCAACAACAGATTCAACAGTTTTAACAAAACAAGAGCTCTCTAGAGCACATAATAGCCTACAGCAATCAACAGCTTCAACAACAGATTCAACAGTTTGAACAAAACTAGAGCTCTCTAGAGCACATAATATCCTACAACAATCAACAGCTTGAACAACAGATTCAACAAAAGTAGAGCTCTCTAGAGCACATAATAGCCTACAACAATCAACAACTTCAACAACAACAGATTCAACAGCTTCAAGGAAACTAGAGCTCTCTAGAGCCACATAATAGCCTACAACAATCAACAGCTTCAACAACAGCAGATTCAGTTTCGACAAAACTTGAGCTCTCTAGAACACCTAATGTAGCCTACAACAATCAACATCTTCAACAACAGGTCCAACAGCTTCAATAAAACTGAGAACATAATAGCCTACAACAATCAACAGCTTTAACAACAATAGATTCAACAACAACGGATTGAACAGCTTCGACAGAACTAGATCTTTCTAGAGCACATAATGTAGCCTACAACAATCAACATCTTCAACAACAGATTCAACAGCTTCAATAAAACTAGAGCACATAATAGCCCACAATAATCACCAGCTTTAACAACAACAGATTCAACAACTTCAACAATAACAGATTCAACAGCTTCAACAAAACTAGAGTTCTCTAGAGTACATAATTACCTTCAACAATCAACAGCTTTAACAACAGATTCAACTGCTCCAACATAACTAGAGCTCTCTAGAGCACATAATGTAGCCTACAACAATCAACATCTTCAGCAAAAATAGATTCAACAGCTTTAACAACAGATTCAACAGCTTCAACATGTTCAACAGCTTCAACAAAACTAGAGCTCTCTAGAGCTCATAATAGCCTACAACAATCAACAGTTTCAACAACAGATTCAACAATTTCAACAAATCTAGAGCTCTCTAGAGCACATAATAGCCTACAACAATCAACATTTTCAACAACAGATTCAATAGCTTCAATAAAACGAGAGCACATAATAGCCTACAACAATCAACAGATTCAACAAAAACAGATTCAACAGTTTCAACAACAAATTCAACAGCTTAAAAAAATTAGAGCTCTCTAGAGCACGTAACGTAGCCTACAACAATCAACATCTTCAACAACAACAGATTCAACAGTTTTAACAAAACCAGAGCTCTCTAGAGCACATAATAGCCTACAACAATCAACAGCTTCAACAACAGATTCAACAGCTTAAACAAAACTAGACCTCTCTATAAGATATAATAGCCTACAACAATCAACAGCTTCAACAGATTCAACAGCTTAAACAAAACTAGAGCTCTCTATAGCATATAATAGCCTACATCAATCAACAGCTTCAACAACAGATTCAACAGCTTCAACAAAACTAGAGCTCTCTAGAGCACATAGTGTAGCCTACAACAATCAACATCTTCAGCAAAAATAGATTCAACAGCTTTAATAAAATTAGAGCATATAATAGCCTACAACAATCAACAGCCTTAACAACAAGAGATTCAACATCTTCAACAAGAGATTCAACAGCTTCAACAAAACTAGAGCTCTCTAGAGCTCATAATAGCCTACAACAATCAACAGCTTCAACAACAGATCTAACAAAACTAGAGTTCTCCAGAGGACATAATAGCCTACAACAATCAACAGCTTCAACAACAGATTCAAAATTTTCAACAAAACTAGAGCTCTCTAGAGCTCATAATAGCCTACAACAATCAACAGCTTTAACAACAGACTCAACAGCTTCATTAACACCAGATTCAACAGCTTCAACAAAACTAGAGCTCTCTATTGCACATAATAGCCTACAATAATCAACAGCTTCAACAACAGATTCAATCGCTCCAACATATCTAGAGCTCTCTAAAGCACATAATGTAGCCTACAACAATCAACAGCTTCAACAACAGATTCAACTGCCTTAACACAACTAGAGCTCTTTAGAACACATAATTATAGCCTACAACAATCAACATTTTCAACAACAGATTCAACAGCTTCAATAAAACTAGAGCACATAATAGCCTACAACAATCAAGAGCTTTAACAACAACAGATTCAACAGCTTCAACAATAACAGATTCAACAACTTCAACAAAACTAGAACTCTCTAGAGCACATAATAGCCTTCAGCAATCAACAGCTTTAACAACAGATTGAACTGCTCCAACATAACTAGAGCTCTCTAGAGCACATAATGTAGCCTACAATGATCAACATCTTCAACAACAGATTCAACAATTTCAACAAATTTAGAGCTCTCTAGAGCACATAATAGCCTGCAATAATCAACAGCTTCAACAACAGATTCATCTGCCTTAACAAAACTAGAGCTCTTTAGAGCACATAATATATCCTACAACAATCAACAGGTTCAACAAAAACAGATTCAACAGTTTCAACAACAGATTCAACAGCTTAAACAAAATTAGAGCTCTCTAGAGCACATAATGTAGCCTGCAACAATCAACATCTTCAACAACAGATTCAACTGCTTCAACAAAACTAGAGTTCTGTAGAGCACATAATGTAGCCTACAACAATCAACATCTTCAACAACAACAGATTCAACAGTTTTAACAAAACTAGAGCTCTCTAGAGCACATAATAGCCTACAACAATCAACAGCTTCCACAACAAATTCAACAGCTTGAACAAAACTAGAACTCTCTAGAGTACATAATATCCTACAACAATCACCAGCTTAAACAACTGATTTAACAGCTTCAACAAAGGTAGAGCTCTCTAGAGCACATAATAGCCTACAACAATCAACAGCTTCAACAACAACAGATTCAACAGCTTCAACAAAACTAGAGCTCTCTAGAGCACATAATAGCCTACAACAATCAACAGCTTCAACAAGAGATTCATCTTCGACAAAACTTGAGCTCTCTAGAACACATAATGTAGCCTACAACAATCAACGTCTTCAACAACAGATCCAACAGCTTCAATAAAACTAGAGAACATAATAGCCTACAACAATCAACAGCTTTAACAACAATAGATTCAGCAACAACGGATTGAACAGCTTCGACAGAATTCGATCTTTCTAGAGCACATAATGTAGCCTACAACAATCAACATCTTCAACAACAGATTCAACAGCTTCAATATAACTAGAACACATAATAGCCCACAACAATCATCAGCTCTAACAACAGATTCAACAACTTCAACAATAACAGATTCAACAGCTTCAACAAAACTAGAGTTCTCTAGAGCACATAATAGCCTTTAACAATCAACAACTTTAACAAAAGATTCAACTGCTCCAACATAACTAGAGCTCTTTAGAGCACATAATGTAGCCTACAACAACCAACAGCTTTAACAACAACAGATTCAACTGCCTTAACAAATCTAGAGTTCTTTAGAGCACATAATGTAGCCTACAACAATCGACATTTTCAACAACAGGTTCAACAGCTCCAATAAAACCAGAGCACATAATAGCCTACAACAATCAATAGCTTTAACAATAACAGATTCAACAGCTTCACCATCAACATATTCAACAGCTTCAACAAAACTTGAGCTCTCTAGTACACATAATAGCCTACAACAATGAACAACTTCAACAGGAGATTCTACTGTTTCAACAAAATTAGAGCTCTGTCAAGCACGTTATGTAGCCTACAACATTCATCAGCTTCAACAACAGGTTCAACTGCTTCAACAGAACTTGAGCTCTCTAGAGCACATAATGTAGCCTACAACAATCAACAACAACAGATTCAACAGCTTCAATAAAACTAGAGCACATAATAGCCTACAACAATCAACAGGTTCAACAAAAACAGATTCAACAGTTTCAACAACAACAGATTCAACAGCTTAAACAAAATTAGAGCTCTCTAGAGCACGTAATGTAGCCTACAACAATCAACATCTTCAACAACAGATTCAACAGCTTCAACAAAACTAGAGCTCTCTAGTGCACATAGTATAGCCTACAACAATCAACAATTTCAACAACAGATTCAACTACTTCAATACAGCTAGAGCACATAATAGCCTACAACAATCAACATCTTCAACAACAGATTCAACAGCTTCAATTAAACTAGAGCACATAATAGCCTACAACAATCAACAGCTTTAACAACAGATTCAACAGCTTCAACAACAACAGATTCAACAGCTTAAACAAATTAGAGCTCTCTAGAGCACGTAATGTAGCCTACAACAATCAACATCTTCAACAACAGATTCAACAGCTTCTACAAAACTAGAGCTCTCTAGTGCACATAGTATAGCCTACAACAATCAACAATTTCAACAACAGATTCAACTACTTCAATACAGCTAGAGCACATAATAGCCTACAACAATCAACAGCTTTAACAACAACAGATTCAACAGCTTCAACAACAACAGATTCAACAGCTTCAACAAAACTAGATTTATCTAGAGCACATAATGTAGCCTACAACAATCAATATCTCCAACAACAGATTCGACAACATTAGAAAAACTAGAGCTATCTGGAACACAAAAAAACCTGACAATCAAGAGCTTCAACAACAACAGATACAACAGCTTTGACAAAAGTAGATTTCTCTAGAGAACATAATGTAACCTAGAACAATTAACATTTTCAACAAGAATACATTCAACAACTTCAATAAAACTAGAGCACATAATAGCTTATAGCAATCATCAGCTCTAACAACAACAGATTCAACAGCTCAACAACAACAGATTCAACAGCTTCAAAAAAAACTAGAGCTCTCTAGAGCACATAATGCATCCTACAATAATCAACATCTTCAACAACAACAGATTCAACAATTTCAACAAAATTAGAGCTCTCTAGAACGTATAATAGCCTACAACGATCAACAGCTTTAACAACAACGGATTCTAGAATAAAGGCTCATAACTACGTTGTTGATGCAAGGAGAGTAGTTTGTGGAGCGCTATTGAACGTAGTTTAATGTACTGTAGAGACAGAACGTTTCGGACCGTGGTCCTTCGTTAGCTGCAAAAGGCACTCAAGACATAGCGCTCCACAAACTACTCTCCTTGCAACAACGGATTCAACAGCTTCGACGAATCTAGAACTCTCTAGAGCACATAATGTAGCCTACAACAATCAACATCTTCAACAACAGATTCAACAGCTTTAACAAAATTAGAGCTCTTTAGAGCACATAATAGCCTACAACAATCAACAGCTTCAACAAAACGAACTCTCTAGAGCACACAATGTAGCCTACAACAATCAATAGATTCAACAACAACAGATTCAACAACTTCAATAAAGTTAGAACACATAATAGCCTACAACAATGAACAGCTTTAATAACAACAGATTCAACAGCTTGAACAAGAACAGATTTAACGGCTTGAACAAAACTAGAGCTCTTTAGAGCACATAATGTTGCCTACAACAATCAACATCTTCAACAACAGATTCAACAGCTTTAACAAAATTAGAGCTCTTTAGAGTAATATAGGCTACAACAATCAACAGCTTCAACAGATTCAACAATTTCAACAAAACTAGAGCTCTCTAGAGCACATAATAACCTACAACAATCAACCGCTTTAACAACAACAGACTCAACAGCTTCAACAAAACTAGAGCTCTCTAGAGCACAAAATAGCCTACAACAATCAACAGCTTTAACAGCAACAGATTCAACAGCTTCAACAACAGATTCAACCGCTTCAACAAAACAAGAGCTCTCTAGAGTACATAATAGCCTACAACAATCAACAGCTTCAACAACAGATTCAACAGCTTCAACATAACTAGAGCTATAATCTAGCCTACAACAATCAACAGCTTCAACAACAACAGATTCAACAGCTTCAACAAAACTAGAGCTCTCTAATGCACATAATAGCCTACAACAAACAACAGCTTCAATGACAACTGATTCAACAGCTTCAACAACAACAGATTCAACAGCTTCAACAAAACTAGAGCTTTCTAGAGCACATAATAGCCTACAACAATCAACAGCTTCAACAGCAACAGTTTCAACAGCTTCAACAAATCTAGAACTCTCTATTGCACATAATAGCCTACAATAAACAACAGCTTTAACAACAACAGATTCAACAGCTTCAACAACATGTTCAACAGCTTCAACAAAACTAGAGCTCTCTAGAGCTCATAATAGCCTACAACAATCAACAGCTTCAACAACAGGTTTGACTGCTTCAACAGAACTAGAGCTCTCTAGAGCACATATTGTAGCCTACAACGATCAACATCTTCAACCACAGATTCAACAATTTCAACAAATCTAGAGCTCTCTAGAGCACATAATAGCCTACAACAATCAACATTTTCAACAACAGATTCAATAGCTTCAATAAAACGAGAGCACATAATAGCCTACAACAATCAACAGGTTCAACAAAAACAGATTCAACAGTTTCAATAGATTCAACAGCTTAAACAAAATTAGAGCTCTCTAGAGCACGTAATGTAGCCTACAACAATCAACATTTTCAACAACAGATTCAACAGTTTTAACAAAACAAGAGCTCTCTAGAGCACATAATAGCCTACAGCAATCAACAGCTTCAACAACAGATTCAACAGTTTGAACAAAACTAGAGCTCTCTAGAGCACATAATATCCTACAACAATCAACAGCTTGAACAACAGATTCAACAAAAGTAGAGCTCTCTAGAGCACATAATAGCCTACAACAATCAACAGCTTCAACAACAACAGATTCAACAGCTTCAAGGAAACTAGAGCTCTCTAGAGCCACATAATAGCCTACAACAATCAACAGCTTCAACAACAGCAGATTCAGTTTCGACAAAACTTGAGCTCTCTAGAACACCTAATGTAGCCTACAACAATCAACATCTTCAACAACAGGTCCAACAGCTTCAATAAAACTGAGAACATAATAGCCTACAACAATCAACAGCTTTAACAACAATAGATTCAACAACAACGGATTGAACAGCTTCGACAGAACTAGATCTTTCTAGAGCACATAATGTAGCCTACAACAATCAACATCTTCAACAACAGATTCAACAGCTTCAATAAAACTAGAGCACATAATAGCCCACAATAATCACCAGCTTTAACAACAACAGATTCAACAACTTCAACAATAACAGATTCAACAGCTTCAACAAAACTAGAGTTCTCTAGAGTACATAATTACCTTCAACAATCAACAGCTTTAACAACAGATTCAACTGCTCCAACATAACTAGAGCTCTCTAGAGCACATAATGTAGCCTACAACAATCAACATCTTCAGCAAAAATAGATTCAACAGCTTTAACAACAGATTCAACAGCTTCAACATGTTCAACAGCTTCAACAAAACTAGAGCTCTCTAGAGCTCATAATAGCCTACAACAATCAACAGTTTCAACAACAGATTCAACAATTTCAACAAATCTAGAGCTCTCTAGAGCACATAATAGCCTACAACAATCAACATTTTCAACAACAGATTCAATAGCTTCAATAAAACGAGAGCACATAATAGCCTACAACAATCAACAGATTCAACAAAAACAGATTCAACAGTTTCAACAACAAATTCAACAGCTTAAAAAAATTAGAGCTCTCTAGAGCACGTAACGTAGCCTACAACAATCAACATCTTCAACAACAACAGATTCAACAGTTTTAACAAAACCAGAGCTCTCTAGAGCACATAATAGCCTACAACAATCAACAGCTTCAACAACCAATTCAACAGTTTGAACAAAACTAGAGCTCTCTAGAGCACATAATATCCTACAACAATCAACAGCTTGAACAACAGATTTAACAGCTTCAACAAAACTAGAGCTCTCTAGAGCCACATAATAGCCTACAACAATCAACAGCTTCAACAACAGCAGATTCAGTTTCGACAAAACTTGAGCTCTCTAGAACACCTAATGTAGCCTACAACAATCAACATCTTCAACAACAGGTCCAACAGCTTCAATAAAACTGAGAACATAATAGCCTACAACAATCAACAGCTTTAACAACAATAGATTCAACAACAACGGATTGAACAGCTTCGACAGAACTAGATCTTTCTAGAGCACATAATGTAGCCTACAACAATCAACATCTTCAACAACCGATTCAACAGCTTCAATAAAACTAGAGCACATAATAGCCCACAATAATAACCAGCTTTAACAACAACAGATTCAACAACTTCAACAATAACAGATTCAACAGCTTCAACAGAACTAGAGTTCTCTACAGTACATAATTACCTTCAACAATCAACAGCTTTAACAACAGATTCAACTGCTCCAACATAACTAGAGCTCTCTAGAGCACATAATGTAGCCTACAACAACCAACAACTTTAACAACAACAGATTCAACAGCTTCAATAAATCTAGAGTTCTCTAGAGCACATATAGCCTACAACAATCAACAGCTTCAACAACGGATTCAACTGCCTTAACAAATTTAGAGTTCTTTAGAGCACATAATGTAGCCTACAACAATCAACATTTTCAACAACAGGTTCAACAGCTCCAATAAAACTTGAGCACATAATAGCTTACAACAATCAATAGCTTTAACAACAACAGATTCAACAGCTACACCATCAACATATTCAACAGCTTCAACAAAACTTGAGCTCTCTAGAACACATAATAGCCTACAACAATGAACAACTTCAACAGGAAATTCTACTGCTTCAACAAAATTAGAGCTCTGTCGAGCATATTATGTAGCCTACAACAATCAACAGCTTCAACAACAGGTTCAACTGCTTCAACAGAACTAGAGCTCTCTAGAGTACATAATGTAGCCTACAACGATCAACATCTTCAACCACAGATTCAACGATTTCAACAAATTTAGAGCTCTTTAGAGCACATAATAGCCTACAACAATCAACAGTTTCAACAACAGATTCAACTGCTTCAATAAAGATATAGCTCTCTAGAGCACATGATGTATCCTACAACAAGCAACAGATTCAACAGCTTCAACAATGAAAACCTTCAACGACAGATTTAACAACATTAACAATCAACAACTTCAACAGATTCAACTACAGATTTAACAGCTTCAACAATCAATAGCTTCAACAACAGATTCAACAACTTCAGATTCAACAGCTACTACAGTCAAGATTAATCAACAGCAGATTCAACAACAGTCAACAGCAACAGATTGAGCATCAACATTTAACAGTTTCGACATGGTGATCAAGAGATTTAACAGCTTCAACAATCATAACCACCAATCAACAGCTCTAAATATACTAACAAGATTAGCAGATTCAACAACAGCTTCAACAATCAACAGCATCAACAACAGATTCAACATCAATGACAATCAACAACTTCAACAACAACAGATATAACATCAACAATAACAACAATCAACAGCTTCAACAACAGATTCAACAGCTTTAACAATCAATAGCTTCAACATTGTGATTGAAGCTATTGATTTATTGGGGCAAGCCTATACTTACACAAGATAGACTGTACTAACAATCAACAGCTTAAACTATACTAACAAGATCAACAGATTCAACAGTTTCAACAATCATAACAACAATCAACAGCATCAACAACAGATTAAACAACATCAACAACTTCAACAATGTGATCAACATGTTAAACAACAGATTCAACACCTTCAACAATCAACAGCTTTAACAACAGATTCAACAACTTCAGATTCAACAGCTTCAACTATCAACAGCTTCAACAACAAATTCAACATCAACAACAAATAACTTCAATATGGTGATCATCAGCTTTAACAACAGATTCTACAAGTTTAGATTTAAGAGCTTCAACAACCAACAGCTTCAACAACAGATTCAATATCAACAACTTCAACATGGTGATCAACAGATTAAACAACGGATTCAACAGCTTCAACAACAGATTCAACAACTTGAGATTCAACAGCTTCAACAATCAACAGCCTCAACAACAGCAGATTCAACAACAGAAACAGATTCAACAACATCAACAACAATTCACAGTTTCAACATGGTAATCAATAGATTCAACAGCTTCAACAATCATAATCAACAATCAATAGCTTAAACAACAGATTCAACAACTTCAACAATATTAACAACAATCAACAACTTCAACAACAACAAATTTAACATCAACAACACCAACAACAATCAACAGCTTCAACAACAGATTCAACAGCTTCAACAATCAACAGCTTCAACATGGTGATTAAAGGTATTGATTTATTGGGGCGAGCCTACACTTACACAAAATAGACTGTACTAACAATCAACAGCTTCAACTATACTAACAAGATCAACAGGTTCAATAGCCTCAACAATCATAACCAACAATCAACAGCTTCAACAACATCAACAACAATCAACTACTTCAACATGGTGATCAACGGATATAAACAACAGATTTAACTGCTTCAACAATCGACAACTTCAACAACGGATTCAACAACTTCAGATTTAACAGTTTCAACAATCAACAGGTTCAATAACAAGAGATTCAACAACAATCAACAGCAACAGATTCAACATCAACAACAATCATCAACTTCAACATGGAAATCAACAGCTTCAACAACAGATTCAACTACTTCAGATTCAACGGCTTCAACAACAGATTTAACAGCTTCAACATGGTGATTGAAGCTATTAATTTATTGGAACGAGCCTACACTTACACAAGATGGACTGTACTAACAATCAACAGCTTAAACTATACTAACAAGATCAACAGATTCAACAACAGATTCAACTGCTTCAAAAATCATAATCAACAATCAACATCTTCAACAACAGATTCAATAACAGATTTAACAACATCAACAATCATCAACTTCATCATGGAGATCAACAGATTCAACAGCTTTAACAATCAACAGCTTGAACAACAGCTTCAGATTCCACAGCTTCAAGAATCAACATCAACAACAGATTTAACAGCTTCAACAGTCAACAGCTTCAACATGGTGATTGAAGCTATTGATTTATTGGGACGAGCCTACTCTTAGACACAATAGACTGTACTAACAATCAACAGCTTCAGTTATACTAATATCAACAGATTCAACAACTTCATCAATCATAACCAACAATCAAAAGCTTCCACAACAACAGATTCAACAATATCAACAACATTCAACAGCTTCAACAACAGATTTAACTACTTCAGATTCAACAGCTTCAACAATCAACAGCTTCATCAACAACAGATTCAACAGATTCAACGTGGTGATTGAAGCTATTGATTTATTGGGGCGAGCCTGAGCGAGCCCCACATAAACTGTACAGCAATGCCTGCAATAATATGGTGTATGTATGTACCGTATAGCCGGAAATATTGGCGGGAATAAAATTTGGCGGTTGGGTCCCAAATGGCCATTGCAAAAGCATTGGCAGATTTTAATTTGGCGGTTCGGTATGGGATCGCCATACGTATATATGCGAGTAAGAAATTTTGGCGGATTTTAATTTGGCGGTTGTTGAGCTAGACCGCCAAACCACCAAATTTAATTCCCCGCCAAATTTTCCGGCTATACGGTATGTATGTTTGGTACGTCCGTCAACAACAATTAACAGGTTCAACATGGTGATCAACAGATTCAACAGCTTCAACTATCATAGCCAACAATCAACAGCTTCAACTATACTAACAAGATCAACAGATTCAACAACTGCTTCAACAATTATAATCAACAATCAACAGCTTCAACAACAGATTCAACAAATTCAACACCATCAACAATAAACAGCTCAATAACACCAGATTTAACATTGTAAACACCAATAACAATCAACAGCTTCAACAACAGATTCAACAGATTCAACAATCAACAGCTTAATTCAACATGGTGATTGAAGCTATTGATTTATTGGGGCGAGCCTACTCTTACGCAAAATAGACTGTACTACCGTAAAAGTTCTAATTACAGTGCCAAAAAGTTTAATTCTAATCTTCAGTTGGCGCTTCTATTGGAGCCAAAAAATACTTCTAAAGTCGATAGTGGCGCTTAAATCAGGGTGGTGCTTAGTGAATAGGACACTACATACAAAAGCACAGCGTTTTCTATTTAGTAAGCGCCGCTTTGTGACTGCAGTTGGCGCTATAAATAGAGTGCAACAATCGTCGTTAACCTCCAAGTGGCGCTTATATTAGGGTGGCGCTATAATTCGAACATTTACGGTAACAATCAACAGCTTCAACTATGCTAACAAGATTAACAGATTCAACAGCCTCACCAATCTATCCAACAATCAACGGCTTCAACACCAGATTAAACATTATCAACAACTTCAACAAGGTGATCAACCGTTTAAACAACAGATTCAACAGCTTCAACAACAGATTCAACAACTTCAGATTTAACAGCTTCAACAATCTACAGCTTCAACAACGGATTCAACAATTGTCAATAGCAACAGATTTAATAACATCAAAATTAACAGCTTCCACTTGGTGATCAACAGATTCAACAGCCTCAACAATCTTAACCGACAATCAACAGCTTCAACTATACTAACAAGAACAACTGATTCAACAGCAGATTCAACTACAGATTCAACAGCTTTAACAACCATGATCAACAATCAACAACTTCAACAACAGATTCAACAACAATCAACAGCTTCAATAACAACTGATTTAACATCAACACCAACAACAATCAACAGCTTCAACAACAGCTTCAACAGATTCAACAGCTTCAACAATCATAACCAACAATCAACAGCTTCAACAACACAGATTCAACAACTTCAACAACATTCAACAACTTCAACATGGTGATCAATTGACTAAACAACAGATTCAATAGCTTCAACAATCAACAGCCTCAATAGCAGATTCAGCACAATCCGATTCAACAGCTTCAACAATCAACATGTTCAACAACAGATTCAACAACAATCAATAGTAACAGATTCAACATCAAGAACAATATTATTAACAGCTTCAACATGGTGATCAACAGATTCAACAGCTTCAACAATCATAACAATCAACAGCTTCAACAACACAGATTCAACATCAACAACATTCAACAACTTCAACATGGTGATCAATTGACTAAACAACAGATTCAACAGCTTCAACAATCAACAGCCTCAATAGCAGATTCAGCACAATCCGATTCAACAGCTTCAACAATCAACATGTTCAACAACAGATTCAACAACAATCAATAGTAACAGATTCAACAACATCAAGAACAATATTATTAACAGCTTCAACATGGTGATCAACAGATTCAACAGCTTCAACAATTATAACCAACAATCAACAGCTTAGACTATACTAACAAGATCAACAGATTCAACAACTTCAACAATCATAATCAATAATTAACAGCTTCAACAACAGATTCAACAACAGATTTAACAACATCAACAACAATCAACAGCTTCAACAACAACGGATTTAGCATCAACACCAACAACAATCAACAGCTTCAACAATCAACAGCTTCAACATGGTGATTGAAGCTATTGATTTATTGGGGCGAGCCCCACATAAACTGTACAGCAATGCCTGCAATAATATGGTGTATGTATGTATGTATGTTTGGTACGTCCGTCATCCGCGCACCGCTTTATAGACTCTGTTCGGGGTCGCATGCAATCTTTTGTGCTGAAATTTTGCGCTCAGAAACAACTGCGACAGCATGCTCTAATTTAGTACATTTTTGTAATATTTCCCTCGTGGTGTCACATTTATGGATCAAAGATTAGCTTGTGGGGAAATCAGGATACGGCTAGAACGACAACAACAGCACCGTACCGTACCAGTGGAGGCTTCAGGCAAACTGGTAACGTTACATAGCCTCGGGCTCTTCCCACCCCTAGGCCCTAAGGAAGTGCTATACACCCCGCGCTAACACATGTTCGCTTTTTTCTCGCGCTTCGAACTTAGTGCCAATGGGCCAAACGGACACGCCGGAATTATCTATATAGGAGAACGGCTTCGGTGGCCTATACGGCGGACAGCATACTCGCTATAATTCTGTCATGGTAGCTATGAGGAACCAACTAGGGAAGTTCACTGCATGTGGACTTTCCTGCTGATAGCCGCTTCGTAGCGCTCGAAAAGCATCGATATTGCGTTTATTCCCATAGACGACAGTTTATTCTTGCCAACCAAGAAAGTGTGATACACCCCGCGTTAACACACGTTCGAGAGCTTTCTTGCGCCTCGACCCTAGTGCCAATGGTCATGCCAGAATTATCTACAATATGGTAGGAGGTAAACATTCATATGGAGTTTGCTTTATATCTCTGACATGCTCACAAGTGTAGATCTAAAGTGCTTGTCCCGGCCCTTAATGCACCTGAGCATTGCTGATATTACTGGTTCACAGTGATAGTGAATACTTTTGAGTATGAAGATTTTCGCGGAAACCAGCATGGGCGCAAAAGAAAAGCTCAGTTCTAAGGAAAGACAGCGTTATATCACAGACAAACGAGCAGCACTAGATCGCGAGTATGCAACCACAGATAGGCCCAAGCACCACCTACTAAACGAGCCCTTAACCGTGGCCCCACTCACCTTCGTTCATGCAGGGCGTGCGCACAAAGTACCGCTAGTTCCGGAGGTAGAGAGCGGACAATGTCGACCATTACCGGACGAAGGTGAAAAATTACATTAAAAAATTGCGGCTGCGGTTATCAATATATGACACGTAAATGGCATCAAATGCATCATGAACATCCTTCTTACATTCTGCCTTAGATTTGAATATTCATCCAAAAATTGTGAAATACAACGTGTAATGCAATATATGCATTGTCCAGAAACTACCTCTGAAAGCTCTTTACAAAAAAAAAAAAAAAAATTGGTTTATGCTTATAATACGGTCAAAAAATTCTAAAAATTCTCCATACATTCTAGTATACGCATACCAAATGAAAAAATAAATCATAAAAAATTGATGCCGTTGTGTAATTTACAAATCATGAAAAATCTTAGCTACCATAAAAAACCAGCTTCTGGACCAAAATGAGAAAAAGTTGCAACTGTTTAGAGCAGTGTTGTGCAGCTTCTGTGTGGATACACATCACAAGAAATGAGATGCAGCTAGTACTTACATGGCCCCTACCTCGTGGCAAGTGGTGAAGGATTACGTAATACCGTTGGCCATATAAACGCAATTATGTGCGAGGCGGCCAGTAACTGCCTCCGTGCGGAAATACCCTACCCTACTCTATATGTATTCGCGATTCAATATCCAGGGCGCGGGCCCGCGGCCCGGCCGGCCTGGTCTGGGCCATAGGGTAGAGTCTGGCGCGCTGCTCTATACTGCGTCCGTGTAGCGCAAGCCGAGAGGACGGATACCGAATGTTGTAACTGTGTAAGCATGTTGCAAGCAACGGAGTCCGCATGTACCGTGCATATCGTACACGGAATACTGACAGAGTCCGTGTTACAGGTACGCCGTCTCCAGGCAGTGTAGCGCCCGCTTCTTTCATCAATACGGTAGACCGAGTAAATCCGTCCATATGGAGTCATTTTCCTGTGAGAACTATAGCGAGTATGTTGTCTGCTGTATAGGCTCGTTCTCCCATATATGCGCAATAGGCTTTTGCCAATCATTACTCTGGGAGAGGTGCGAGTAGGTGTGACTCGCACCTTCGACCTTGGCGCTAACGAGGAAAACGGTCACGCCGGAATTCATTATGCGCATTCCAATTACCCCTCTCACAATCACGTTAGAGAGCGTTGCCGATCCACTAATATAGCATAAAAGCCAAAACACTGAGGGTAATTATCCTTGTTAACATCATGGTAATGCATTCATAAGAATTTGTACAGCTCTTTGGCTTTTGTAAAGCTGATTTAGTTCAAGCGCTAACAGTAGGCCCAGATAAATAATGCTGGCATTTTTTGAGCATTATAGGTACCTAGAAGCAATGAGCAATATTTGAGAATTATAAACAACTTATAGTATAGCTATTGGTCTGCTGGTAGCCAGATATTGGGCTGCACCAAACTGCTGTTCTGTCAACTTGTGGTAATATGGAATGTGGATGTGGGATTTGTTACTAGCCAATTCATTTAAGTCGAGTCAAGAAAGTGCACTTGAAGACTACATTGAAACTTCAGTTATGCTGCAGTATAACAGTTACTGACATTCACTTCGTATGCACTAAATTCATTGTTGATTACATGAAATTTGAGGAGCAAGAAATGATAATTATAGGTACATTTGAAAGAATTATAGGGCATGTTTGCCAGCATTGAAGAAATGAATTATCGGTAGAAAAAAAAATTATCTGGGCCTAACTATCAGCCTAAATCGTGATTTTTTCTGCCACCCACCCAAATAAAAAAGCTTACCTGACGGCCGACTTGTTGAAAATACCAAAGGACAGATTACTTCAGGTAGTCACGGCATCATGCAGGGCTTTTTTGTCCTCCGTTCTATACAGAGATGGGTGTGGCACGGGTCAAAATGACCAGGCAGGTGGCTGACCAAGCAGACTGCTGAAACAACGTAGTTTAAACTATTTGTCGATACTTTCAACCTCCTGTAGGCCCACGTTCTTATTTAAATAAATTCTACATAATTATTATTACTGTGGCTTAGTAAGGTTCTTGTGGCTGTAAGTTACCATCCATACATTGGCCACGCCCACTTATTCTTTGTCAAAGATCGAAGTCGGTCCAACGCTTGATCGAAAGCACTCCATGATAGAAGTAATGTAGGGGTAGATTCAAGTTCTGATTCTTTCAAAAATCACTTGAAACCAAACCTTCGCGATATTGAGAGTATGCTATATTGGAGGCATGGTTTCAAGTGACTTCTAAAAGTTTCATAACTTGATTCTATTGCCACGTTACTTTTATCGTGGAGTGCTTTTGATCCAACATTGGCAATTTTGACCTTTGACCTCTACGTAATGTGACTATACGGGCCGTGAAGAAGCCGTAAAAAAGCTCAGCACACCTTTTTGTGCCGCGATGTTCTTCAAAAACGTGAAAAACATCAACAAAAATCGCTACATTCCCATTGGGCATTCATTACGCGATTTACCCCATTGTTTTGTCGATTTGCGTGCGATAATACAGGCCTGTATAACCACCGCCATATAATGTGGAGGAGAAAACTTCTAGCGCCCTAAATTGCTTACATGTAGACTGACGTATGGAAGGAATACCTGGGGAAATGCTTCAGCTTTAAATTTTCAAGTGATAACCCTAGCAGCCTCGTACCTAGCGGCCCTTCCCAGCTTTTCAATGTTGCATACTGAAAAGTGGGAGGCCTGGCAGCAGAAACCACGACTTTGGCTCACGATGACGCGAAGACAAGCGGTCTGATGGTTCCTTCGAAAAGCCAGTCTTTGCTAGCCACACGCTATCTTAACAAGTTTCACTCTTTATGGTCTTTATGGATCGTACTACACTCTGTATCTAGCGTTTGAACCATACCTCTCGATCGTTGGCGACAAGAGCCCTCAAAATCTTCGTGACTTTCGACACACTGGAAGGTCTCACCACGCGTTACGCCATGCACGTGACTTGTACAATAAATTGCGCTACACTTGTACTGTCGATTGCGCTTTATCTCGAACGCCCGTGAATGCGTTCGTGTGAGCGTTGAACAAACGAGATACTTCATTCGCCACGTAAAACCACGGAAAACGATGCGTAAGCCAACTGCTTGCCCAATGAATGCGTGGCATTCCAACCCATACGTTAGTTTTACACTCACACGAGGGCAAGGCTACGCTCACAGGCAAGCATTCACTGATGTTCCAAGTGAACAGCAATCGACAGTACCAGGCATTCCCGCTTTTCAGCGTGCACCATTGAAAAGCTCTGAACGGCCTGAGGACGAGGCTGACGCAAGGGCAAGGCCAGCACAATTTGTGACGTAAACTTACGCTACGTTTTCAGTGGCTTTAAGTGGCGAACGAAGTGAATGAAGTATCTCTCACGTTTTAGGCTTACACGCACGCATTCACGAGGATTCGAATGAAGCTCAATCAACGGTTGAATCAGTCTCTTCTAGCTTTTTGTTGCGACAAGCATCGACGCGGTGTGTGAACCGACTTTAAGTTTAACTGCGCTACTGGTATGCTACAGTGTATACTTAGAGTCTACTAATAAAGAGTCTCTCTCTCGATTGTGTGCTACGCTATGGCAATTAAAAAAAACAGCAGAAAGCAGTGTACCGACCAATTTCCTTATTATTTCATCGATAAGGAAACTTCTTACTTCGTAGTAAAGTATACATCAACAGCGCAAACTAGAAAGGGAAATTCAACCATAGATAATAGAGAGGAAGGAGGGATTGGAAACGCGCGCATACCCTGTAGATATATGCTCGTCGCGGTCACGTGACTTCATCTAAGTTCACGAGTGGCATAAAACCACATCAAGGCAGCCTTTTCGGGCCTTGGCAAGGGCGCCATGTATGCGTATCACCTTTCTAACCAACCTACCAGAGATCTAAAGCCAAAAGCCAAAAAAAATTAGGCTGTTTTCAGAACGGTTTTGTAGCTACCACTCACAGATTGGCTTTGTGTACTTTTTACGAGACCTGTACATTGTGAATAGATTCTTTCAAGGCCTGGCATGAACTATCGTCACATAGAGAATACAAACATCGCCTTCAGGTAAGGCCTTTCTTTTCAAAATGAACACACTAAGCCCAGATCTGTTGTGAGCCTGGGTAGACTCCAGCGTTTAAAACGCTCGCTGGGGAACATACCACATCAACAGAGCTCGCGAATGCTTCAGTTACACTCTGTATTCGACTGTGAACAAGGTCCCATCGACTTTTCTTCTGGGTCGATCACCGTTTGTGAAGGAAAAGTACACAAAAGAATTTCAAGCGTGTACAAGAGCAGGCGCGACTACCAAGACCGTTCAAATCACTCTTTTCATTGCTTGATCCCTTGTTCGATAGCACTACACTTGTTTTTAGTCGGGTTACTGTTGAATACTAGGCTGTACAAGGCCATAGGAGCTTGTACTATACTGTACGATACTGACTTGCAAAGGGGGGCGTGCCGTGACGAGCATGTTCCGTGACGTCACTATAGAGATATATGCGCGTTTTTAATCCCTCTCTCTATTATCTATGATTCAACGGATTTCATTGCAGCATACGCACATTAAATAGAGGATAGTGCGCTGTCTGTGCTGCAGCGCAGACCCTACTAGTAGGGAATTGCCCTTTCTAGAGTGCGCTATTGATGTACACTTTACTAAGAAGTTTCCTTTTCAATGTGTACGTTACTTAGCGCACACAATGAAATGAAATTGTTGATACACTGCATTCTGCTGCTGTATTACGATCGAGAGGGCGACTCCTTACTAGCCCAACTGCCCAATGAGAATGTAGCGATTTTTTCACGTTTTTGTAGAACATCCTGGCACAGTGCTGGCATTTTTACGGCTTCTCCACGGTCGTATGGTTACATCACGTAGAGGTCAAAGGTCGATATTGCCTCGAAAGCACTCCACAATAGTATCAAGTCCTGAGACTTTCAGAAGTCACTTGAAGCCATGCCTCCAATATAGCAATACTCTCAATGTCGCAAAATGGGTTTGATGACTTTTGAAAGTGTCAGGACTTGATTCAGCAGTCTGCTCGGTCAGCCACCTGCCTGGTCATTTGACCCGTGCCACACACATCTCTGTATAAAACGGAGGACAAAGAAGCCCTGATACCGTGACTACCTGAAGTAATCTGTCCTTTGGTATTTTCAACAAGTCGGCCGTCAGGTAAGCTTTTGTATTTGGATGAATGGCAGGAAAAAATATTCACAATTTAGGCTAATAGCGCTTAAACTAAATCGGCTTTACAAAAGCCAAAGGGCATTATTATAGATTAGGATGTACAAATTCTTATGAATGCCATACCATGATGCTAGCCGGGGTAATTGTCCTCAGTATTTTGGCTTTTATGCTATATTAGTGCATGTACAAGATCGGTCACGCTTTCTAACGTGAATGTGGGCGTGGTAATTAATTCCTTCGTGAACGTTTTCCTCGTTAGCGCCAGCGTCGAAGGTTCGAGTCACACCTACTCCTCGCTATAGTTCTGTCATGGTAGCCACGAGGAACCCGTTAGGGAAAGTCTCTGCAAGTGGACTTTCCTGTTGATAGCCGCTTCCTAGCGCTCGAAAAACATCGATATTGCGTTTATCCCCATAGTTGTCTGTATATTATTGCCAACCAAGAAAGTGTGATACACCCCGCATTAACACACGTTCACGACTTTTCTCGTGCCTCGAGCCTAGTGCCAGTGGTTAAACGGTCACGCCGGATTAATGTGGTAGGAGGTAAATATTCATATGGAGTTTTTCTAACATGCGCAAAAGTGTAGATCTAAGGCGCTTGTCCCTGTCCTGAGCATTGCTAATATTACTGGTTAACAGTGATAGTGAATATTTTTGTGTACGAAAGGTTTGACGGTTTTCACAGCATGGGCACAAAAATAAATACAACTCCAGATTATTTCTGCTCAGAAACATGTGATAAAGCTTTTGGCGACGCCATTCCGTAACTGAAATTTTACAAGTGAAAATTCTTGCGGCCATGTAGTGAAATACTCGAAATTTTTGAAAATATACACTATCACTGTAAATCAGTACTATCAACGACAGACAATATCCTGCAAATGAATCGTCAATTGTTACCGGTGTCATAGCGGATTTGTTCCGCCGTGCCAAGGTTCCGGCGGAATAAATTCGCTGGCGGATACATTCCACCGGAAAGAATACGCTAGCGCACATATTCCGGCCGGATAATCTACGCGACCGCGTAAATATTCCGGCCGGCGCAAATGTTCCGCCTAGTAAAATGTGCTATTACACTTCTCAGTTTGATATCACTCGCTTTAAAAATCATTACTATGCATGGGTATGAAGATGGGCTGACCTAAGATAAAGTTTAACAAATGTAAAAGTAAAGAAAAGTGAACCATGCCCATTCAGGACACATGAAGGTCAAGGCTTATAGAGATTACAGAGTAGCTTGAAGAAAGGAAGCGAACAAATACTTCACCGTCTTCAAATTTTTGTGTACTATAATATCAATGATTCGTTGTAGCCTTCTGTGGACAATCGCTTGGACATGCATAAAGGCACATCCACACCAAATCCATGATGTGCGCATGTCACTCTGCGCCAGTGCAGAGACGTATGAAGTGGTTATGCCACTCCTGAGGCCACCAGAGAAGCTCCAATAATTATTAAAATGGAACATGTACTTTGACTCTGGTTGCACCTGCGTCAAAGAAACATCGACCGTTGCCCATCCGGAACAAATTTGCTGATTTTCTGAAAATCCGGAACAGCTCCGCTAGCGAATAAATTCCGGCGGAACAAATTCGCTGTGACACCGGATGTGAGAATACCCGGCGTATTGTGCGCATATGGCACAATACGCGTTCTTAGTACCACAAGTAAAACAATGTCAAAGTCCAGTTTTTGTCATATTTATGCCAAAAATCTATTATCCTTTGCCGTCACCTACGGAGGGTAAACGTAAGTTACCAAGGCCTTCATTTCTACCCACGTAGTGTACGGCTGCCGTACACCGAGCCCGTTGCTAAGGGAGTTATTTAGAATTCCCGATCGCCAGCTCTCTGGATACAGCTAGATTCGTCGAAGTACTGTACGTTCACTCACCCTTTAAGCTTCTTAGG
This sequence comes from Stappiaceae bacterium, assembly GCA_964291365.2. Taxonomy (GTDB): domain Bacteria; phylum Pseudomonadota; class Alphaproteobacteria; order Rhizobiales; family Stappiaceae; genus JBDWFY01. The sequence continues at coordinate 130,929 of OZ219993.1, read as the reverse complement.
CATCGAAAAGGAAGCGGCTCTCGTTATGGACAACTAAGTTCGAGACTAACTTGACCGTAGCGTTGGTTTCGAACAATCCGCCCAGGTCCATCTAATTGATTTACGATTAACGCGTAGTATACGGAAACCCTATACGCATAAAGAGCAACGTCTTCAGACCGTAATTTCTCGTTTTTATGCTTGTAGCGAGATCAGGAACAAAGCGCTCTAGCTCCAAAGTGAAGTGAGCGCTCTGTCTCAGACTTGGAGGTAAGTTAACTTTTCAAAAATACAGCTAACTAAACTTTCATAGAATGGGAAATATGGCGGGTTTTCTCAGATCTGGTCACAATTATACATAAGTATAAGCACTTATACAAGCGTGTGCACACACATTCAGATTTGCACAAACACATACACACACATAAAGGTACAAACACACACATGTACACACATACACATTCACACACAAAAAAGATGCAAACACACACATGTACACACATACATTCACACACATAGATACAAAGACACATTTACACAAATAATGGTAAAAACACACATATACATACATACAGACATTCACACACAAAGGTACAAACATACATTTACACACATACATTCACACACAAAGGTATGAACACCCACATGTACACACTTACACACATTCACTCACAAAAAGGTACAAACACACACATGTACACACATACACATGCAAGCACACACATGTACACACATACATTCACACACAGATACATGCACACATTTACACAAATAAAGATGTACATACATACACACATTCACACACATAAAGGTACAAACACATGTACACAGATACACACATTCACACATAAATGTATAAGCATACCATGTACACACATTCACACACATAAAGGGACAACCACATGCATGTACGCACATTCACACAAATAAAGATACAAACACATACGTGTACACACATACACATTCTCACAAGGGACAAACACACATGTACACACATACACACATTCACTCACACAAAGGTACAAACACACATGTACACTTACACATTAACATACATAAATGTGCAAACACATACATTCATTCACACACAGATACACACACACACATTTACACAAATAAAGGTAAAAACACACATGTGCATACATACACACATTTACACACATAAAGGAACAAACACACACATGCACACATTCACACACATAAAGGTACACATGTACACACATTCACACACATAAAGGTACACATGTACACACATTCACACACATAAAGGTACACACACATGTACACATACACACATTCACAGACATAAAGGTACAGACACACACATGTACACATACACACACATTCACACATAAAGGTACACACATACACACATTCACACCCATAAATGTAAAATCACACATGTACACATACACAGATTCACACAATAAGATACGCACACGTGTACACACAAGAATTATACACCACATACATATAATCATAGATATACACGTGTACACACTTTCACAAACATACGGGTACAAACACATGCATGTACACACATTCACATGCATAAACTACAAACATACATGTACACATGTATGCTTTCACAAACGTGTACACACACATACAGACACGTACATACGCAGCACACACATGTGCTTGCATACAGTTACACAGAGGGACAAACACACACATGTATATATAGTATAAAGACACATACATACACATACAAATATTCACACACATAAAGGTACAAACACACACATGTACACACACATTCACACACTAATAAAGGTACGAATATACATATACACACATTCACACACATGAAGGTGCAAACACATACATGTACACACATTTACACACAAAAGTTCAAACACACACATGTACACACATACACACATTCTCACACAGAGGGACAAACACACAAGTACACACATACACACATTCACAGACATAAGGTGCAAACACACACATGTACACACATACACATACTCACATAAAGGTACAACCACACATGTACACACATTCACACACATAAAGGTACAAACACACGCACGTACACATATTCACAAGCATAACGGTACAAACACACACATGTGCACACATACACACACATAAAGGTACAAACACACACATGTACACACATGCACATTCACACACATAAAAGTACAAACTCATGTACACACATACACACATTTACATTTGTAAAGGTACACATGTACATATACACAAATTCACACGTATAAATCTGCACAAACATGTACACACATACACATTCACAAACATAAAGGTACAAACACACACATGACACGTATACATACCTAAAGGTGCACACACATGTACACACATACACACATTCACACACATTAAGGTACAAACACATACATGTACACACATTCACACACAGATTTACAAACATACACATGTACACTCACACATAAAGGTACACACACATACACACACATGTACACACACGAATTATACACCACATATATATAGATTATTTTAAATACACATGTTCACACGTTCACATACATAAGGATACAAACACATGCATGTACACACTTACATTCACATGCATAAAGATACAAACACACACACATGTACACACATACACATATTCACACATGAAAAGGTACAAACACACACATGTACACACATACACACATTCAATGCATAAAGGGACAAACATACATATACACACACACACACATTCACACACATAAGGATACAAACACACACACGTACACACATGGATACATTTACTCACATAAAGGTACAAACACACACATGTAATTCACACACAGATACAAACACATACATTTACACAAATAAAAATGAAAACACACATGTACATACGCACATTCACACACAAAGGTACAAACACACATGTACACACACACACATTCACACACAAAGGTACAAATGTACACTTGTACACACATTCACACATATAAAAGTAAAAACACATACATGTACACACATTCACTCACATAAGGGTACATACATACACATTCACACATAAATGTGCAAACACACACATGTACACACATATATTCACATAAAGATACAAACACACAAACATTTACACAAATGCAGGTAAAAACATACGTGTGCATATATACACACATTCACACACTTAAAGGTACAAACACATATATGCAAACACACACGTAGACATGTACACACATTCACATACATAAAGGTATAAACACATACATGTACACACCTACATTCACACACATTGAGATACAAACACTCACATATGCACACATACACACATTCACTCACATAAAGGTACAAACACACACATGTACACACATACACATTTACACACAAAAGATGCAAACACACACATGTACACACATACATTCACACACATAGATACAAACACACATTTACACAAATAATGGTAAAAACACACATATACATACATACATTCACACAATAAAGGTACAAACACATACCTTTACACACATACATTCACACACAAAGGTACAAACACCCACATGTACATACTTACACACATTCACTCACAAAAAGGTACGAACACACATATGTACACACATACACATTCACACACATAAAGATGCAAGCACACACATGAAAGTTCAAAAGTTTGGTGCCAAAAGTGCAACTGCAGACAGCTGTTTCGGCCTAATTGGGCCTCGTCAGTGCAGTGCAGCACTAGGTGGGCCAGCCACCTCAACAGAAGACCTAAGGCACCAAGGGGCTTTAAATAAGCCAGGAGTCCTAAAGCACTTGTGGGTTTCGTAAAAGCTCTCAAAACTTCTTTATTCAACCCAAATTAGGCTTCGTTAAGGCTCAATGGGATTGCTTTATCCACCCACAAGTACAGCAAAACAACCAGGCCCAAACACCCATACATGTACACATACATTCACACAGATTCAAACACACACATTTACACAAATAAAGATAAAAACACACATGTACATACATACACACATATAGAGATACAAACACATACATGTACACAGATACACACATTCACACACATAAATGTATAAACATACACATGTACACACATTCACACACATAAAGGGAAATCACATGCTTGTACACATATTCACACACATAAAGGTACAAACACATACATGTACACATACACACATTTTCACACATAAAGGGACAAACACACATGTACTCACATACACTCATTCACTAACACAAAGGTACAAACACACATGTACACACATACACATTAACACAAATAAATGTGCAAACACACATATGTACACATATTCACACACAGAGATACAAACACACACACATTTACACAAATAAGGGTAAAAACACACATGTGCATACATACACACATTCACAAACGTAAAGGAACAAGCACACACATGTACACACATACACATATTCACAGGCATAAAGGTACAGACACACACATGTACACATACACACACATTAAGGTTGTACACACATACACACATTCACACACATAAATGTAAAAGCACACATGTACACATACACATAGTCACACATTAAGGTACACACACATGTACACTCTAGAATTATGCACTACATACATATATAGATTAGTTTAAATACACACGTTCACACACATAAGGGTACAAACACATGCACACATTCACATGCATAAAATACAAACACACATGTATGCTTACACAAACGTGTACACACACATACAGACCCGTACACTCACACACATGTGCTTGCATACAGTTACGCACAGGGACAAACACACACTCATGTATATATAAGTATAAAGACACATACATACATAATCACACACACAAATACACACATGTACACATACATTCACAAGGTACAAACACACATATATACACATTCACACACATGAAGGCGCTAACACATACATGTACACACACATAAAAGTTCAAACACACATATGTACACACATATACACATTCTCACACAGAGGGACAAACACTCATGTACACACATACACACATTCACAGACATAAAGGTGCAAACACACACATGTACACACACACATTCACTCACATAAAAGTACAAACACACATGTACACACACATTCACACAAAATGGTACAAACATACACACGTACACACGTACACACATTCACACACATAAAGGTACAAACACACACATGTACACATACATTCACACACAAAAGTACAAACGCATATACACATGTACACACATTTACGCACATCAAGGTACACATGTACACACATACACACATTCACACACATAAAAGTACACACACATGTACACACATACACATTCACAAAGGTACAAACACACATGACACGTATACATACGTTCACACATAAAGGTACACATACATGTACACACATACATTAACACACATAAACGTAAAAACACACACATGTACACATTCACACATTCACACACATTAAGGTACAAACATATGTACACACGTACACACATTCACACACATAGAGGTACAAACACACATGTACACACATTCACATGCATAAAGGTACACACATGTACACACACCAATTATACACCGCATATACATACACATTCACATGCATAAAGGTACAAACACACATTTACACACATGTGTATACACAAACGTGTACACACATGTACACACATGTGCATACACAAACGTGTACACACATACACACATGTGCTTGAATACAATTGCACAAAACACACACTTGTATATATAAGTATAAAGACACATGCATACCCATACACATAATCACATATAAAGGTAGACGCATGTACAAACACTCATAAAGGTATAAAGATATACATGTACACACACATGTACACACATACACACATTCACACATTCACACACATAATGGTACAAACACACATGTACACACACACATTAACATGTATAAAGTTACAAACACACATGTACACACTATAAAGGTACAAACACTGACATGTACACATATACACGCATTCAAGGTACAAACACATACATGTACACACACACATTCACACACATAAAAGTACATACACATACACACTTTCATACACATGAAGGTACAAATATACATGCACGCACATTCACACACAAACGTACAAACACACACGTACACATACACACATAAAGGTACAAATGTACTCACATACACATTTACACAAATAAAGGTACACATGTACGCACATACATTCACACACATAAAGATACAAACACACACACATACACACATTTACATACATAAAAGTAAAAACACACATGTACATACATACACATACACATAAGGGTACAAACACATACATGTACACATATACATACATTCACACACATTAAGGTACAAACACACATGTACACACACATTCATACAAATAAAGGCGCACACACATGGCACACATACACATATTCACACATAAAGATAAAAACACACATACACATTCACGCACATATAGTTACAAACACATGTACACACATACACATATTCACACACATAAAGGTACAAACATACACTTGTACACACATGCATATTCACACACATACACATTCACAATTCACACACATAAAAGTACATATACACACATTCACAAACATATGTACACGTGTACACTCATACACACATTCACACACATAAAAGTATATACACATACACACATACACTTTCGCACACATGAACGTACAAATAAACATGCACGCACACTCACGCACAAAGGTACAAACACACGTACACATGCACATTCACACACATAAAGGTACAAACACACATATGTACTCACATACACAATTACACACATAAAGGTGCAAATGTACACATGTACACACATTCACACACAAAGATACAAACACACACACATACACACATTTACACACATAAAAGCAAAAACATACATGTACATACATACACACACATAAGGGTACAAACACATACATGTACACATATACATACATTCACACACATTAAGGTACAAACACATGTATTCACACATTCACACAAATAAAAGTACACGCATGTACACACACACATATAAAGATAAAAACACGTGTACACACATACACACATTCATGCACATATAGTTACAAACACGTGTACACACATACACATATTCGCACACATAAAGGTACAAACACACACATTTACACACATACGCATTAAAAGTACAAACACATATACACATATTCACAAAACATATGTACACATGTACACTCATACACACATTCATACATAAAGGTACACACACATGTACACACATACACACATTCATAGTCATAAAGGTACAAACACACATGTACACATATACACACATTCACTCATAAAGGTACACACAAATGTACACAAATACATTCACACACACAAACGTAAAAACACACATGTACACATACACACATTCACACACATTAAGGTATAAATACATACATGTACACACATTCACACACATAAAGGTACACATACATGTACACATTCATTGACACACATAAACGTACAAACACATGTACACATACACACATTCACACAGAGGTAAAAACACAAATGTACACACATTCACACACATAAAGTTATAAACACATGCATGTACACACATTATCACACATAAAAATACAAACACTCACATAATCACATATATAAAGGTAGATGCATGTACAAACACACATTCACACACTCATAAAGGTATAAAGATATACATGTACACACACATGTACACACATACACACATTCAAGGTACAAACACATACATGTACACACACACATTCACACACATAAAAGTACATACACATACACACACACTTTCACACACATGTATACATGCACGCACATTCACACACAAACGTACAAACACACACGTACATACACACATAAAGGTACAAACACATGTATGTACTCACATACACATTTACACAAATAAAGGTGCAAATGCACACATGTACACACATACACACATAAAGATACAAACACACACACATACACACATTTACACACATAAAAGTAAAAACACACATGTACATACATACACATACACATAAGGGTACAAACACATACACGTACACATATACATACATTCACACACATTAAGGTACAAACACACATGTACACACACAATCACACAAATAAAGGCGCACACACATGTGCACACATACACATTTCACACATATAAAGATAAAAACACATAAACATATACACATTCACGCACATATAGTTACAAACACATGTACACACATATTTACACACATAAAGGTACAAACACACACATGTACACACACACATTCACACACATAAAAGTACATACATTCACAAACATAATATATATGTACACGTGTACACTCATACACACATTCACACACAAAAGTACATACACATACACATACACTTTCACACACATGAAGGTACAAATATACATGTACGCATACTCATGCACAAAGGTACAAACACACGTACACATGCACATTCACACACATAAAGGTACAAACATACATATGTACTCACATACACATTTACACACATAAAAGCAAAAACATACATGTACATACATACACACACATAAGGGTACAAACACATACATGTACACATATACATACATTCACACACATTAAGGTACAAACACATGTATTCACACATTCACACAAATAAAAGTACACACATGTACACACATACACACATATAAAAATAAAAACACATGTACACACATACACACATTCATGCACATATAGTTACAAACACATGTACACACATACACATATTCACACACATAAAGGTACACACACATTTACACACATACACATTTACACACATAAAAGTACAAACACACACACATTCACAAAACATATGTACACATACACACATTCACACATAAAGGTACACACACATGTACACACATACACACATTCATAGTCATAAAGGTACAAACACACATGTACACATATACACACATTCACTCATAAAGGTACACACAAATGTGCACAAATACATTCACACACACAAACGTAAAAACACACATGTACACATACACACATTCACACACATTAAGGTACAAATACATACATGTACACATATTCACACACATAAAGGTACACATACATGTACACATTCATTGACACACATAAACGTACAAACACATGTACACACACACATTCACACACAGAGGTAAAAACACAAATGTACACACATTGACACACATAAAATTATTAACACATGCATGTACACACATTATCACACATAAAAGTACAAACACTCACATGTACACACATACACACATTTACACACAAAGGGACAAACACATATGTACACACATACACACATTCAAAGGTACAAAGACACACGTGTACACATACACATTCACACACATAAAGGTACAAACACACACATGTACACATATACATTCACACACAAAAGTACAAACGCATATACACATGTACACACATTTACGCACATAAAGGTACACATGTACACACATACACACATTCACACACATAAAAGTACACACACATGTACACATTCACAAAGGTACAAACACACATATGACATGTATACATACGTTCACACATAAAGGTACACATACATGTACACATACATTAACACACATAAACGTAAAAACACACACATGTACATACACACATTCACACACATTAAGGTACAAACATACACATGTACACACACTCACATGCATAAAGGTACACACATGTACACACACCAATTATACACCACATATATATATATACACATTCACATGTACAAACACACATGTACGCACATGTGTATACACAAATGTGTACACACATGTACACACATGTGCATACACAAACGTGTACACACATACACACATGTGCTTGAATACAATTGCACAAAACACACACTTGTATATATAAGTATAAAGACACATGCATACCCATACACATAATCACAAATATAAAGGTAGACACATGTACAAACACACATTCACACACTCATAAAGGTATAAAGATATACATGTACACACACATGTACACACATACACACATTCACACACATAATGGTACAAACACACATGTACACACACACATTAACACGTATAAAGGTACAAACACACATGTACACATTTTCACACATATAAAGGTACAAACACACACATTTACACACATACACACATTCAAGGTACAAACACATACATGTACACACACATTCACACACATGAAGGTACAAATATACATGCACGCACATTCACACACAAACGTACGAACACACACGTACACATACACACATAAAGGTACAAATGTACTCACATACACATTTACACAAATAAAGGTGATGTACACACATACATTCACACACATTAAGATACAAACACACACATACACACATTTACACACATAGAAGTAAAAACACACATGTACATACATACACATACACATAAGGGTACAAACGCATACATGTACACATATACATACATTCACACACATTAAGGTACAAACACATATGTACACACGCATTCACACAAATAAAGGTGCACACACATGTGCACACATACACATATTCACACATATGATAAAAACACATATACACACATACACACTTACGCACATATAGTTACAAACACATGTACACACATACACATATTCACACACATAAAGGTGCAAACATACACTTGTACACACATACACATTCACACACATAAAAGTACATACACACATTCACAAACATATGTACACGCGTACACTCATACACACATTCACACACATAAAAGTACATACACATATACACAGATACACTTTCACACACATGAAGGTACAAATATACATGCACGCACACTCACACACAAATGTACAAACACATGTACACATGCACATTCACACACATAAAAGTACAAACACACATATGTACTCACATACACATTTACACACATAACGGTGCAAATGTACACATGAACACACATACATTCACACACATAAAGATACAAACATACACACACATAAGGGTACAAACACATACATGTACACATATACATACATTCACACACATTAAGGTACAAACACATGTATTCACACAAATAAAAGTACACCCATGTACACACACACATAAAGATAAACACATGTACACACATACACACATTCATGCACATAGAGTTACAAACACGTGTGCACACACACATATTCACACACATAAAGGTACAAACACATACATTTATACACATAAAAGTACACACATACACACATTCACAAAACATGTATGTACACATGTACACTCATACACACATTCATACATAAAGGTACACTCACATGTACACACATACACACATTTATAGTCATAAAGGTACAAACACATGAAGACATATACACACATTCACTCATAAAGGTACACACAAATGTACACAAATACATTCACACACACAAACGTAAAAACACACATGTACTCACACACATTCACACACATTAAGGTATAAATACATACATGTACACACATTCACACACATAAAGGTACACATACATGTACACATTCATTGACACACATAAACGTACAAACACATGTACGCATACACATTCACACAGAGGTAAAAACACAAATGTACACACATAAACACACATAAAGTTATAAACACATGCATGTACACACATTATCACACAAAAGTACAAACACTCACATGTACACACATACACACATTTACACACATAAAGGGGCAAACACACATGTACACACATACACACATTCAAAGGTACAAACACACACATGTACATACATACACACATTCACGGACATAAAGGTACAAACTCACACATGTATCCACATACACATTCACACACAAAGGTGCGAACACAACATATGTACACGCATACATTTACACATATAAAAATATAAACACACATACACACATTTACACAAATAAAAGCCACACATTCACACACATAAAGGTACACATACATGTACACACATTCACACATTCACACACATAAAGGTACAAACATTCACATGTATATACGTTCACACACATAAGGGTACAAACGCATGTACACACTTACACACATTCACATGCATAAAGGTACAAACCACATGTACACACATGCATAGCCAAACGTGAACACACACGCACAGACCCGTACACACACATACACACTTGTGCTTGAATTAAGTTACACACAGGGACAAACATACACACATGTATATATAAGTATAAAGACACATGCATACACATACACATATTTACACACATGAAGGTACAAACACACACATGTACACACACATTTACACACTCATAAAGACACAAACATATACATATACACATATTCACACGTACAAACACATACTTGTACGCACATTCGCACACAAACACACATGTACACACACACATTCGCACAAATGAAGGTACAAACACACACATGCACATATATACTCACATTCACACACATGAAGGTACAAACACATGTGTACATACACACATTCACACACAAAGATACAAACACATACATGTACACACACATTCACACACATGAAGGTAAAACACACATGTATACACATATGCACATTCACACACATTAAGGTACTCTGAACAGTTAAGGCCTAGGTCCACTTGAACAGGAGTGATGGTCACATTTGAGGCCACAGACGCTACATGAAGCAAGCTATGAACATCACACTTGAAACATGGATACTAGATACATTACAGAATTCAATTAATTGATTAATGGCCACGCCCACCTGTTAATTAATTAATTGTAGTTAAAAATAGCCATACACTCACTTAGGCGGCGTATATAAACAACAGGCAGGCTTTAGTTGAAGAGGTCCTCTTAACAAGCATGTTTAGCACTACCAATTTCTAAATTAGCGTCTTGTATGCATGTACTTTCGGGGAGTTACAACCTTATGAAATCCGAGATTGTAGTCAATTTTAAGCTAATTAAATATTCATAGCCTTATAATGGCTTTGTGATCGTTTGCTAACAACGAATATACCAGAATGATGTCTGCTCTTTCCAATGGACACCCTCACAGCAAGTCCCTGGGTGGCTTTATACGCCGCCTTTCTTGACTTAGTTCACCATCTCCAGCTGCTCCGTGTAGCCTCGAGCGCTTAGTACACTAACGACTGCTTGTGGCACAAGAATAGCCTAGCCTATGGATGTAAACTCTATGCCAAAGGCTAACTACATCCTACCACTAACTAACAATCACCTAGCTATCTCGTACACGACATTTTCTAGCTTACTAGCCACTCGTTTCTAGACAAAGCTCACTGTCAGCCATTGGCCACACCCCCGTATATTTTTCAATAATTCCGTTCACCTCCGCTACATGTACGTAACGCGTGCCCCAGGCCTTAATGTGCCAGAGTACACATACATGTACACACATACACGTACACACATATATTCACACACTAATGTACATACATGTACACATTCACACACATAAAGGTATAAAAACACACCTGTACACACACACACATTCACAGATATAAGGGTACAAACATACACATGTACACATATACACACATTCACACACATAAATGTACAAACATACACATATACACACATACACATTCACACAAAGGTACACACACATGTGCACACATTCACACACATAAAGGTACGCACACATTCGCACAAATGAAGGTACAAACACACACATACACACATTCACATGCATAAAAGTACAAACACACATGTAGACATACACATTTACACACATAAAGCTACACATGTACACACACACATTTACACACATAAAGGTACAAACACAGGTGTACACACATGCACATTCACATACATAAAAGTACAAACACACATGTACACATACACATTCACACACATAAAGGTACACATGTATACACATACACACATTTACACACATAAAGGTACAAATACACACATGTACACACATACATATTCACAGACATAAAGGTACACACATATTTACACATACACACATTCACACACATGAAGGTAAAAACACACATGTACACATACATACAATCACACATTAAGGTACACATACATGTATATATATATATGACCTGTGGTGAGTTGAAAGAGGGGAGAACCCTTTAATTATAGTATGAAGGATAATGTTAAATCCCTTAATTTTTATTGTTGTGTACATGTACAAGTCATGTAGCTCAATAGTAATCCATACTCCATGTAATTCAAGGCTTAGCCCAATATGGATGGGGCTAACATTCACTCATGTCTGTGTTGATAGTATCAGAGGAGGTACAAAAGGATCACGTGCTCGCTCAAAAATGCTGTATCATCACTTTTTATCCCCATACTCTTTACATAGTAAAGCTTCAACAGCGATTGTCAAAGATGATCCCGAGGGATCACCAAACAAATTATATGGCTATGATCAGTGATTGAAACTACACTATTATTTTAAGCTAGAGATCCCTTGGGGATCCCACAATTTTTAACCTTCAACACAGCAACTGTATGTGGGACACACCCATGATGACACAAACTGGTATGGGTGCGAGTCACATGGAATATTAACGATTTCGTACCTCCTCTGAGCTGAACATGTACATGTATTGTTTAAATGAGGACAGTCAGGACACCATGCATGAAAATGACACTATACATTGTACATACATGTATAACTCTACATGTACATGCATGTGCACATGTATACATACCTGAGGAGATGGGTCCATAAAGTGAAAGGTTAGTAGATCTTCCATACCAAGTAACTTGAGAAGCAGCATCACATTATGGATTATACGATGGATCTCTGGAACTGTCACTTTCAGTCTACACTAAGACCCAGGTAGATTGGGTGATGAGGAATGTAGTGTGGGATGTAGTATTTGGCCACAGACCACAAAGCACAATGACGTACTACAGGGCTTCACGTGTGTACAATTACGTATGTATGAGGCTCCAACGCTATGAATATTATTATGAAGACATGCATGCGCAATAATATACACAAGAGGTCACTAAGGTCACAGTGTTTAGCTAGAATCGATGTCAGTGTCACTTCCATGATCTGTTGCCCGTGAAACTCATCACTATGTTCATCTTCATGTTTCTGACTGGTCATCTTTGTCTGCTGGTTCATCTTCAGACTTCCTCTTCATCATCACTCTCTGGAGAGTCTCCATCATCCCATGTGATGCTTACCTCCCCATCAGTTGTGTGCCAATCAAATTGTTCATAGCATAGAAGGAAAGGAGACTGAGTTAAAGGTATGCTAAGACTTACTTTTAAGATATAATTTGCTCGTTTACAGTGTAAGACTAGTGCTTGTGATGAGGGTATCAGCTTCAACTCATCTAATTTAGTCACTTTGGATAAAATCGTGCCATTTTAAAAGGCAAAGTAGTAGAGAAGTTGACATACATTAAGTTTCGTCAGAGTTGGGGTGATTGCATATTAAACTATAACCGCAAAAAACTGGTTTTGACCTGAAGAATGGTTTATGTTTGTAAAAATGAACTGCTGTGACTAACCTTATCCATGCATATTCGTGACTTTTTGATGTATTGGAATTTTCCCATTTCCATTTTGAGAAAAAGGCCATCGGGACACACAAAGCATAGATCATTAATAAATATTTCTAGAACCTTTTGTCAGTGGTTCTGATGTGATGCTGTTTTCCATTATAGTCTCTGCTATGGTTATCATCCACATTTCTTTCCACACTGTATATACATGTACACTAAGTTCAAGTTACATGCAGCCTGAAAAACACCTGGCAACAAGCAAGCAAGCAGGAAATGAGGGATATTTGAAACTTCAAATTTATACTTGCCAATTGGAGGAGGAGAGATCAAAGTTGACACAGCATAATTTCTTTTGCACACACGGCTTGCCTTACAGGTCGAGTAATAGTATTGTTATGCGCGTGCATAATAATAATATAGCACATGCAACACCCACGCGTGACGTCACACAACCGTTCCTGGCATGGAGAATTGAAGTTAGACTCACCTTTTTGGATTTTTAACGGTAGCTTGTGCACCTCGGACAAGGTCTTATCCACATCTAGGCTGGTCTGCTGGCAGTGCAAGTTGAAGGGATGACATCATCCAAAGTTGGGACCATTTTGACCTTTCGCATCAACCTGCCCAAAACGCTGAAGTTGGCAGAGACAGAAAAACCGAGAGAACGCGTGTACAGATAGGTCTATAGTGTGAAAAGTAGAATAGATACAGGCTTGTAGTTTGTTGTTATGATTGCAGTGGAGACTATATTTACAAGAACTCGGCCAGTTGGAATGCTGAATCGTGAAGCTAGAGAACAGTGAACGCCGATATAATTTTGGTAATTATTCTTCGTTTTCAGTGACGTTTTAGTACTACGTACAACAAGCAATAGCCAAGATTGTTGTGGTAAAGTGTAGTCTTGAAAGTATATTTTCTTGACTGAGAAAGAGAAGGGATGAGTCTTCCTGGCATCAACCTGCCCAAAGAGCTGAAGTCGACTCCAGACATAATTGTACCCGCGCACCTGTCGATTTCGCGGGCAAGAATCTTACTGTTACCCAAGATTGTAGGTTACAGTGTGCTATTTCATCATTCTTTTCGTGATTTCGATCATTAGAAAGAGCTACTGGACAAACATAAGAAAAATACAGACAATAATATACAGTAATAAAATCTTGATTATCATTCCCATATGTTCGATTACATGACCTCTGGCCCGAGGTAGTCACGTACGTAGGTGGCAGGGCCGTAGGAAGGTATTCAAGAGTGGGGAGGCTCTCTGTAAAAGAGTTTGTAGCAATTAAGCGCGCGCAAAAATTGAAGCCACGCCCAAAAATAGTTAAACCACGCCCACAAAATCTCTCCATTCGCGCGCGAACAAAGTACATGCTCACTTATGATCATGCATAATCGCAGGACTGTGGCTCGAGCTCATATCCAGGATGATTAACAGTGCTGAATCAGCACCAGCTGGTTCTGCGTGCACGTGTTGCGGTTTGGCATATTTTAGGTAAGATTTAGGGGGTCAAAGGTCGGATGTAAGGCATAAAAAAAGTGGGGCGGCTCGAGGGCCCTGGGTGGGGCCTCTGTGTAGACTGCTTTGCTGAAAGTACTGCCTTTGAACATGTGAATGTGTGTGAAGAGAGGGTAATATGTATAACGTACAAGTGCATATTTTTTTCGCGTACAATTTAAGTGTGTGGATCGTGATGTACATGAGTAATGGTCATCCTATTATTGTTCTACCTTAATTATTAACCGATTGTAAGTGAATTCGCTACACGCATGCGTCAACACCGGAAGGTGGTTGTAGCGAATTTACTACAGCTGTACCGTACTCATCTTTAGTCAATATTGTGCTTCAGAGGAGCCACTGACCTATTCGACATTGAATCGAGTCTCTCCACCGACCACTCCCACCGTTGATTTCTCGATCTTTTATCGCTACAAGCTTGCACTTATTGAACCGGTAAGTGATAGTACATGGTGTAAAGTTCAAATCATGAATATAAATACATTACACAATAACTAGCTAAATGGCAGCTAAAGGGCCCGCTTGACTGTGGATGACGTGCTGCAGTATTGTACTGATAGCGATGATGATGCTGCTACTGACTGTGAGCCTGACTTTGATCCAGATGAGCTTGTCATGGATGGTAGTGATGACAAATTTAGTGACTTGGAAGGGGATGAATTTGTTGATGACATCGATGAAGACGACCCCAACACCCTGCATGATACTCCAGCAGCAAGTAGTACAGGCACCTTCAGCTCTTTTGGTAACCAAGATTCGACATGGAGCACCACCATCACATGCCTATCCATCCATCCTTTCACCTTCCCAGTAGGCCCCACTCAATACATCTTCACTGAAAGTCTTCGACCTGTTTTTCTCGCCAGACCTAATGGAAAGAATAGTAAAAGAAAGCAATGCATATGCAAAGATAGCAATGGGAGACGAGAAGTATGACAAATGGTCGAAGATAACAGTGGAGGAGTTGAAGGCGTTCTTGAGATTTAGTGTTTTGATGGGCATAAACCCTCTTCCGTCCCTCAACGACTACTGGTCACGAGATCCCTGTCTTAGGTATGTTCCAGTGGCTGATCGCATCACTCAAGACCGATTCCTTGAGATCTCACGGTATCTCTACTTTGTCAACAACGACACACTGGTACCATATGAAGAGGATGGCCATGACTGTCTCGGGAAGGTCAGACCACTGATTGACCACCAGTTCACCAAGTTCGCTCAGGCCTACGAGCCCCACCGTGACATTGCTGTTGATGAGGCAATGATCAAGTTTCAGGGTAGATCATCGCTGAAACAGTATATGCCACTGAAACCAACCAAGCATGGGATCAAGGTGTGGGTTGCCGCAGACAGCACCAATGGCCACTTCTCGAGGTTTAAGGTCTACACAGGAAACAAGAACAACACCACTGAGCATGGGCTAGGAGCTAGAGTTGTCAAGACGCTTACCTGATCTCCAAGCTAGGAAAGTACCACCATGTCTATTTTGACAACTACTTCACCAGCCTCAAACTCCTGGAAGATCTTGAGAAGGACAGCATCTATGCCTGTGGCACTGAGAAAAGATCGCAAGGGTTTTCCTCCCCAGTTGAAGAAACCAAATCTGAAGAATAGGTGAGTGTACATATTATGAGTGTGCATGTATGTGCATGTGTGTGTGCATGTACATGTACGCATATGTGTACATAACAGTGTGTGGATGCATGAATAACAGAGTTTGTGTGTGTGCATATATGAAAGGGGAGGAGGAAGTATGTTTGAACAGCATAATACTGTGTGTATCAACTGTTTGTATGGCTTTTGTAATGATATTGACTCTTGGTGACCAAGCTGTAATGTGCACATAACATGGTGCTATGCTAGCCATGTGTATAGGTATGCACTGGTTGGCATAGCACCATGTTATGTGCTCAGCAAGATTGGATATCATTACAAAATAATACAAATGCCAACTGTACAAACAGCTGTTACACACAGTATTGCACAGTTCAATACTCTCCCTATCTCCCTTTCATATACTCTTGGTACAATTTACACACAAAACAACTAAATACACACATAATAGAGGTGAATTTCTCACAGTCCAGAAAGGCAGTGTATGTGCAAGTTCTTGGATGGATAGTAAGGTTGTCACAGTCATGTCCACCACCAGCCAGCCCCAGTCGACTAACGTCCTCCGGTGCCAAAAGGATGGTTCGAGGATATCTGTGCCTTGCCCCATGTCTGTCTTGGACTACAACACCTATATGGGCAGCATTGACAGAGGAGACCAAGTCAGGGGCTACTACAGCTGCAGAATGAAATGCAGAAAATTTTACAAATACATCTTTCATTTTCTGCTTGACGTGGCTATCACAAATGCCTTCATCCTACAAAAGGGCTATTGTGAGGATGCACCTTTCAGCTCAATCAAGGAATTTGAACTCAAGCTGGCAAGTGAGCTCATAGGAGACTACTGCAGCAGGAAAAGAGCTGGTCGTAGTGGAGGAGTTGGTTGTTCTCTCGCTCTCCGACAGTTCCTACCACCATTCCTGAGAGCGATCCCTCCAAGAAGGCAAAGCACAGGCGAGCACGCTGCACCAGGTGTTACAGCCGGACAAAACGGAGTGTATTCACCTCGTGGTACTGTACCTAGTGTCATGTGTGGCTGTGTCATACAGGAGAGCAGAACACAGACTGCTTCATGATGTGGCATGCTCAACACGTCCCTGAACTGTAACAAAGTTAATTTTTATTGTACTGTAGTTTTTTCTTATGTTACTATCTACTTAAGGCAGCTATCAGATACTGCCTCTGTATGCTCTAAACATATAATATATAACTTGGTAGGCCAAAGAACCTACAAAGAGCCTACCAACTGAACAAATACTTGAGCGATCATTACTACTTACACTCCTATTGTCTATAGCTACTTTGTCAAACTTGACATGCAATACTTACCTGAATTGAATTGTAGCAATCTCGTTTCCAGAGCTGATGTTTATGATCGACTTGGGTAGCAATCAAGAGCCCGTTCATCGCTCTCGAACTTGGTAGCTTCATCCTGGCACAAATGTGGTCCCAGAAGCAGTTTTAACCGCTTTCAGTCACATGGTGTCAAAATTGCGTTCCGTAAAAAATTAATTTAGTTCTAATAGAAACACTACGTGAGCCCAATCTTTGCATATAATTGATTAAAGGGGCTTACTCATCCTGCCCTCTCCTCCCAGCTCATCCAGATCGCTGGTAAGCATTAGCCTGAGGGGGAGAGAAAAGAGACATGTACATGTATGTATGTACAGTGACTAACATGCAGCACATTATGTACACATCCGCATGTATGTGTACATTTACATGTACAATGTATATCATGGCTTATTTTCTATTATGACAACCTATACCAGAGTTTGAAGCTCAATGATCTCCCATCTACATGTACTAGCCTTGCCAGATGACATCAGGAAATCTCAACGAATGCATTACTACCAAAATTAATTTCACTCTCGGCTTGCAGAACAACATCTGGCAAGTCTATCACTGCACAGCATGTCTATGTGAATGCTACCAAAGGCACCAAACAGCTTGTGGTTATGAAGGTGACATGGTTTATCCCCAAAAAATTGTATTAAATTAATGATGATAACGAGTGCTTACCTGTTATACTTGAAGAGCATCCATACCAAAGTGAGGATTAGACACTGTAGACCTTGCCTTACAATAGCAATAGCCACAGTCCACTACAATCATTATACCATAAACTCTGTGTGTGTGAGAGAGAGATAGAACCCTTTAATTGTTGCAACATAAAAAATGGAGAACCAATTACATGACAACATAGATATTGTGACCCACAGGGAGATGAAAAAGGGGAGAACCCTTTAATTACAATAAGAAGGCTGATGTTGTGAGTAGAATCCCTTACTATGATTTTTTCTTTTGCTTGAGATTGAGCACCCTTCTGAAGGATACACACACCACCTCAGCACAATGCATCTACAAGTAGCTCATTAGTAAATCACCCACCACTGGGCACCTTAGATAACTTGTGGCAATAAGGAAAGTGTATGCGACAGTTTTTCATAAGTTACCTGACATTTTCAACAGAAATGATAACACTCCCATGCACTCTAAGAGAGGTATAGACAACTTATGCCCAGAAAGCACCACAAAGTATACCTATGTGCATAGCAGGGAAAAAATATTGCACTATGTGTACATGTGCATGTTTGTGTGCATATACTGCAGCTTACACACAGTGGAATATTTAGCAAATAGCTCAGAATAGCCACATCCAAGCTCCACCCACTATAAAAAATGCTTTGATAAATGTGATAATAAAAGAGCCAACTAACATAATTATATCGTACAATATACAGTATGCATACTTACACATAGTGCAATATTTAGGGCCTACTATGCACGTAGGTATACTTCGTGGCAGTTTGGTGTGTGGGAAGAGGTTTGAGTCTGAATGGACATTTTCCTGTTATGATTTTGATAATCACATTTGTTTACAATAAAAGAGGGTGGAGTTTGAGTGCAACACTTTCCGAACATTTTTTCCATGTATAATACTCTAAAGATTGGAGCTATGGAATGGATTCAGGCCATATATGTGTACATACATGTAGTTACACTGTACATAATTTTCGTTGCTACAAAACCTTTGTATGACAAATTCTCATGCTTAAAAAATGTCCATAGGAACAATCCCTTATCATGTTTACATTAACAGTGCACACGCATACTGTAAGACTATCAGACTGCAGATTCACACTCTCTTTCTCTCTGTCTCTCACTCCCCTCCTTCCTCCAGGTTGTATCTCGTTGTAACAACCTCAAACGTCGTAATGACCTCATATGCACAAGTACATGACACTACTTTCACACATAATGTACAACTGACCCAATACTGCCTCACAAGTGACCTCCATTTCCTCCTGTACCGGCGTGAAGATCAAGATGATGTCACTTTTAGAATGTTGAAGGTGAATCTGAATGACCTGCTACACAGCATTCTCTTTGTAATCATCTGAGGGGCTACGAGTAAATATCAATAGGAAAGATTGACCAGGGAACGTTGCTGAAAATTTATCAGCATCTATGGTAGCTGAGGTGACAAACAGTTTGAGGTCGTTACGTTAAAATACAACCTGGAGGGAGGATGGAATAACGAAGAGAGAGAGACAGACAGGGAGAGAGAGTGTGAATATATACAGCTAAGAGTACATGCATGTACTGAAATCTTTGTTGTAAAAATATTTTCGTAGTCAATGGCAGCTACGAAAATGAATCTTACAAAAATGCATGCACACTATTGACATTAGTGTGGTAAGGGGTCGTTCTTACAAAAAATTTCAATACAAAAATTTATCATACGAAAGTTTACTAACACAAAAATTTCCAAATCTATAGGTCATAAAATTGATTTTCCATTAATTAGAACACTATTCACAGTCATAGCTATTTAGAGACATAGATAAAAAACCATCCCTGAAAGAAGGGCTTACATGTAAGCTGTCAGCAAAGATACACATGATAAGAGGCAGAAGCCTGAGAAGGGTGTATTATTGGTTAGGTAAGGGGTCGTCACCTTTCTTAAAGAGTGTTTAGGGATATTTCGTGAGCCTTGTCCATAATGTCCAGGTCAGGCTCCCTGAAGCACACCTCAGCAGCCATATGGAAATTCTGTGTAGGAGAGACAGAGATAGACCACACCCACTCCACAAGAGCAGTTATATGACTTGTTAGACCACTTCTCTCTTATACAAATACAGTTAATGTGAAACTAGTAGCAGATGTTATAGATAGTAAGAGTACATGTATAAAACATATAGCCGAAAATTTTCGTTATACAGTATCTACAAGTTGTGTATAGGTGGTAACGGGTACATTTACCCTATGATGTGAGTGGGTGTGGATGGTTTTGTGGTTGAGTATCTGCTCATAGACAGTCTGTAGTTCACACGGTCGGTCTAGAGAGAGCTGGACAGAGTTCTAGTAGGCTGCAGAGTCTTGTGTGTGTGCATGATAGGTTGTCCAACTTGCCCCAGAGCAACAGCAGCCCCACATGATTGCATGGGAATATAATAATTATGTATAAATGTACTGTACGTACGTATAGTATAAGCATGGTTATCAACTAAAAAAAGTGACTAAACAGTAGCCTTCCCCGTTCTTTTCAATGCATGCAAGAAAATAAGGGGGAGATACTAGGATAGGAAGGGTGGCGGATCAAGCTACACTGATTATCAATGAGGGTAATACGATCCTTGGAGGCACCACGGAGCTACAACCTTTGTACTAGCTGCTATGTGGTCGTAACTTTGCTTTAATATCACTGCATAAAATTTACAGCGAGACCCCAAGCCTGCATCAAACAATCCAGCAAGTGTAAAATTAATACACACTCACTCATCTTCTAGTACCTTTTCTCGTTGAAGGCATCGAAGACCCACTGACAGCTACCGGAAGGTTCAAGTACTTGGAGAACGCGACGCGACTTTTTGGACCCCAGCCTTGGCGTAGAGCTCGTTAAATCGGCAAGATATCTCTCCCATTTGCACGGAGGACAGCTGGCACACAACCTTCTCATAGGTACGCTTGAAAGACGACTCGCTCCGATCCATCTTTAATGCGATCGTTTGGTAAAGGTCGTTTGAATAGGACATTAATCGGGGCATATGCATATACCGTAGTTCGGGAAATTTTCGCGTATAAAATTTTTCACGTTTTAAAATTCCGTGTTAAAAATTTTTCGGACATCGCCTATTTGTCCGAAAAATTTTTAACACGAAATTTTAAAACGTGTGCTAGTCAGATCCCGAACTACGGTATATATGGGGGGAATTGCATTTGAAAATCTGGACGAGCAGGTGGACGAATACCTCCCAGTATGTTTGAGATTCAAAGATGCCAACAAACTGCAAGTTTTTACAGCTGGCTGGATAGCAGGCAGGTGTCTGAGATCATGCTGTGAGTTCAAATACGCACCTGTACCTTCAATAGGCCTGACTGTGATAGTTTGGGAAATGTTAAATCGGCAAGACTGCCAAATTTAAAATAATTTGCCATTTCTTTTGAAATTTATTTGCAGGTGTGTCTCGCTCGCCGATGCCTCGTGGCTACTGCCGCCTCAGGGAGAAAATAACAAGGCAAGGTAACACACTGAGTTGGTGTGTAGCTATTTCGTGGTAGTTCAAAGCTTAGCCTAATATGGATGGGGTTTGAGCATGTCATTTGTACAGTCCAGTCAAGCCTATGCCTGTGTTTTGGCTTCATATCTGGTGCACATTTGAACTGTCTTTCTAAATTTAGTCTATATTTCAGGATCTTCCCCTTGGTAGTGCATGAAGCCTGTCAAATGTACATTATGTATTAATTTATGTTGCAGTTTGAGTACACATATGTAGCAGTTTGTGGCTGCATACATGTACATGTGGGTGTGCACACCTGTGTGGAAAAGTACCCTTATCTGAAACCACTAATTATCCTATGTATACATTGCTCCATGGCCTTGTCACCTTGGGGCAAGCTACAGCAAATTCAGGCACCTTTGCAACAGACTGGCTACCTTAAAAACCACCTTGTCCTGCTGTGTAAACTGTTGCTTGTGGCTTATTAAATGAACTACAACTATGGTTTTAGTCCTAGCACTTTTTCTATTGCAAAGGTGCATGAATCTGCTGTACATACACACTGTATAGGAACAGTGTTGTATACAAGTGGTACTGGTGTGTGCAAAATTTATAAAGAAGGCTGAACTGCACCGATATCCTACGATCCTAGCTTTATATACTAAGGAAGTAGGTTGAATCCTGACATACAGACCAAATTTGAGGAATTATCCAGGTGGGATTATCAATGTGCACCACAAAACAGTCGCACATGGTCCGTGCCCAGGGGTCCTTGTTCATACACATGTAGTTGTATACTATTCTGGTGCTGCTACTTTTGTCTATTATATCTCCAAGGTGATTTTGAATGCTTAGTTTCATGATAACTGCATGTAGTTGCATATGTTATATAGCCTCATCCCTGGGGGGGGGGGGGGGGGGGGGGGGGGGGGGGGGGGGAAGGGGGATACCCCTCCCCAAATACACTCTCCCTATGGCTTACCTTTTGTTTAGCTACTGCAGAGCAAAGTCTATAATATTATTATGGCATTGTTTCTAAATAGTGCCCACCGCTATTCAAGTTTTCTCTCTAATAATCCGAATTTCACATTAAGATTCACTGTGAGTACTGGTAGCCATGTGTATAGCTACATTTCACTATCAAAATTCAACAGTATTGTATATGAGGTATACAAATTTTGTACACATGCAATTGTCTTCTTTCTAACCTGTGTGATCCCCCCAATATGAAACCCTAACATCCTAACTAGAGGATTTTGTGTGCTTCTTATGTTGTAGATTTGTGTCTGTACCTCTGTTATGACTCGGACTTGAGGTGTTGATATCTGGACTGGTCTTCATCCTTGAATTGAGCTGCCCTCAACTCTACAACCATCCTCCTCATCCGTCCAACGAGATGTCATCAACTGAATTGTCCACTACTCATGCAGCCATGGATGTCAGAAGCGTGAAGAGTGCTACACTTGACCTCACCCCGTTGAAAGGACCAGTAAGGTAAGGTGGGACTACTCTGTTGATGCCAGTTCATGCAGATGACAAGTCAATAATGGGACAATGGTGCATATGTGTGTCCTTTGTGTTTGAGCAACATTGTGATCTTCCAAGTACAGTTGTTTAGTTTAATTGATGGTTTTTTTTGTTTTTTTTTGGTGTTTTCTGTACCAACAATTGACATTTGCCCCCCCTCCCAATTTACATGTTAATCCACTTGTCTATGTTAAATTTGTAGACGCAGATCATGTTGCGGTAGTCCTTTGGCGTGCTAGATGAAGGCCATCTAGGTGAAAAAGTCCAGGTCAAGCCTGGTGAAGAAAATCCTAGATGAAGACAAAGCTCTAGCAAGTCCAAGGTGAAGTCAGTCCTCAGTGAAGTAAGCCCTAGAGTGTAAACATTCTAGGTGAGCAAGTCTGAGGTGAAGACAAGTGCTTGGTGAACAAAAGTCCAACAAAACACTGATGTGGTAAGTACTTAAGTATCTCTATCTTCATAATTATGTGCAGTTGTATGCTAACTAGGGAATCTTGTGTGCTTCTTTTTATGCTGCAACCTTATGTATGTACATGTACGTGTATATGGCAGTGTGTGAGTGTATGTGTGTATGCAGTATGCATTTGGTTAAAAAAACCTTTTTCTTCATACAGCTTGCACATTTATATACCAGCTCGTCAGATGACAATGGAACTACCTTGCATCACTTCACTAACATCAGGATTAGATTCATCATCTGACCAGCGGTAAGTGCTACTTTAATTACTGGTATTGCGAGCTCCTGCATGAACGCTAGTGTGCCACCAGCGAGCTCCTGCATGAACGCTAGTGTGCCACTTCTTTCTTTTGTTTTCTTTCTTTTGGCACTAGTCTAGCGAGCTCCTGCATGAACGCTAGTGTGCCACTTTTATTTTTTTAGTACTGTTCTAGTGCTATTGTTAGAGCCATTTTGTCTTTTATATCTGCGAGGTATCTGGGATGGCACAGCTGTGATGGATGCAAAAGCAAGTCGCTGATATGACACGTAAGTGTCTCTACCTTCATACATGTGATTACATGCTAACTAGAGAATCTTATGTGCTTTTTATGCCGCAACTGTGTGTGTATGTGATGGTGTGTGTGTGTGTGTGTGTGTGTGGGTGTTGACAAAGACCTTTTTTTCCCTCATATAGACTAGCAGGTGTTGCTATTTCAGATACCCTCTCTCATGTGATAAGAGTTTTGGTAAGCACTATTTAGAGCACTATTATCATGTATGCTAGTGTGCCACTTTTATTTTTTTACTACTGTTCTAGTGCTATTGTTAGAGCCATTTTGTCTTTTATATCTGCGAGGTATCTGGGACAGCACAGCTGTGATGGATGCAAAAGCAAGTCGCTGATATGACATGTAAGTGTCTCTACCTTCATACATGTGATTACATGCTAACTAGAGAATCTTATGTGCTTTTTATGCCGCAACTGTGTGTGTATGTGATGGTGTGTGGTGTGTGTGTGTGTGTGTGTGTTGACAAAGACCTTTTTTTTCCTCATATAGACTAGCAGGTGTTGCTATTTCAGATACCCTCTCTCATGTGATAAGAGTTTTGGTAAGCGCTATTTAGAGCACTATTATCATGTATGCTAGTGTGCCACTTTAATTTTTTTACTACTGTTCTAGTGCTATTGTTAGAGCCATTTTGTCTTTTATATCTGCGAGGTATCTGGGACAGCACAGCTGTGATGGATGCAAAAGCAAGTCGCTGATATGACATGTAAGTGTCTCTACCTTCATACATGTGATTACATGCTAACTAGAGAATCTTATGTGCTTTTTATACCGCAACTGTGTGTGTGTATGTGGTGGTGTGTGTGTGTGTGTGTTTGGGTGTTGACAAAGACCTTTTTTTTCCCTCATATAGACTAGTAGGTGCTGCTATTTCAGATACCCTCTCTCATGTGATAGGAGTTTTGGTGAGCACTATTATCATGTATGCTAGTGTGCCACTTTTATTTTTTTACTACTGTTCTAGTGCTATTGTTAGAGCCATTTTGTCTTTTATATCTGCGAGGTATCTGGGATGGCACAGCTGTGATGGATGCAAAAGCAAGTCGTTGATATGACATGTAAGTGTCTCTACCTTCATACATGTGATTACATGCTAACTAGAGAATCTTATGTACTTTTTATGCTCCAACTGTGTGTGTGTACGTGGTGGTGGTGTGTGTGTGTGTGTTTGGGTGTTGACAAAGACCTTTTCTTTTCCTCATATAGACTAGCAGGTGTTGCTACCCTCATGTGATAGGAGTTTTGGTGAGCACTATTTAGAGCACTATTATCACATACATATTATGTTTTGCAAGTACCGTGTTTATTCTAATAGACGCAAGCTAAAAAAATAATTACGATTTTAACTTTTGCGCGATTTTCTGGTAAAGGTCGTCAGTCGCTACATTAAGATACATTATGAAGATCCTAGAATGCGAATTTACTTGCGTTAATTAGATCTTGCGTTTTATTAGAACAGGGACGGTATGTTTGTTTACTGACTTGCTATGGTTACGGAGGGGGGAGGCTGTTTTAACCATGGTGAGGACTTGGAACAAGACTAGATTATCTCCAGTGTCCTCATTATGCATATATATTTCTCTCCATGCAGGCAGCTAGGCTGGCAGTATCAACCTCCTGCAGTAAGGTACGCATGTGCAATATGCACACTGCCTAACTGTATGCTTAAACACTGATGACCCTATACCTAATCCATTTTGCAATATTTATCCCCCCCCCCCCCCCCCGATTTAAATGCTGCTCATTAATCCACCTGTCTACATTTGAAAACAGATCTGTCCTCAAGCAATTTGCTGGAATGAACTGCAGAACAATTGTGGAAGAACCAACGTACATATCTAGCATTGTGTACTTATGTCATTCCTTTTTTTTTACAAATGCAGGTATGTCCACAGTGAATGTGGTGATACCTCAAGCTGTTGACTCTACCTGTGGTTAATCCTTGCATTGAGCTGGTCTGGACTCGTACATTGTACATGTATGTCCTCTACATGTATCCATTCAACGAGACATCAACTGGATTGTCTACTGCTACTCCTGCAGCCATGGATGGGATGGTTGTTGGCAACATGAAGAGTGATGGGGCTATACAGGTTAGCAATGGGTTATACTGTTTTAATGATGTCCTGTAGGAGTATGGTGAGCATTATTTAGACTACAAAAACAAGTCACTGATGCCTCGGCATAAACATGTAGCTAAGCAGAGAATTTTGTGTGCTTTTTATGCTGCAACCTTGTGAGTTCACAAAGTCCTTTTCTTTTCTATATAGGCTAGAAGGAACTCGGAGCAACTGTGGACAAACACTGTATCCTAGGGCATTGTTTATGTTGTATGTCATTCTTTCTTTACAGGTAATGCAGTGTGTGGCAGTGGATGTCACGGTTCTCCAGCTGTGTTGGGTACTGACATGCAAAACATGTATGGTACATGTACATGTAAGTACCTCTACCTTCATACATGCAGTTGTGTGCTAAATAGAGAATCTTGTGTCCTTTTTTTGCTGCAACCATGTGTGTGTGTGTGTGCATGCATGCATGTACTGTGTGTTTGGTTCAAAAACCTTTTTCTTCATACAGTGTTACTGTTGTCCTGTAGGAGTTTTGGTGAGCATTATTTAGAAACTGTCATTTGCATTTCTAATTTTTTCATAATTGCAAATGTGCATGTTTAGTGACTTGCTGATGTGAAGACATGTGGTCCTTCCCTACCCTGGTTGTGATGGGTGTGGATACACAATAACAATTGACTGATGTGGTATGTACCTCTACTTTGTTTTGTGCTATGAAATACTTTTCTGGTGCTACTGTTAGAGCCATTTTGTCTTTTATATGTTGTAGATGTCACTGTCTCTGCGACTGTGATGTTCTGAAAGGAAGTTGATGTCATGGGCTCCCCGACTGTGATGCTTGTGGACACACAAAAGCAATTCACTGATGTGGTACGTGCCTCTACCATCACACATGTACATGATAGTCCATGCAGTGTTCTTCTCAAAAATAATTCAAAGCATGATCAAGCTTTTAGCCTCTATACTTTCCCACATCAAAGAAAAATCTATGCACGCGTACCTCGATCTATATCTCAAATTACCGGTATACTAATTGCCTGTGGACGAGCCTAACTAATTGTACATAATTTTTGAAATTTTGTTGTAGGAAATGGACCTGCTGTGAATTGTGATGCTGCTAAGTGTTGCCTGAACAGAGGCTGAGGATGGTTACAGGATGGGACAGATCGAGGTGGCCAAGTGACCAGCTAATAAATCTGACTGCCTCTTCCCCTCAACAAAAGCTAAAGGTAGGCTTATCTATATCATTTGTGCTGGGGGGGGGGGGACTTCACAACTAGGCTCTTCAACCTGTATTGGCTCAGTTCGTCAAGTCTGTGAATGATCTGATAGCCATAGGTCAGTGGTACAGTTTACCGTACAAAATTTATCTTGAAGGTATCAAGAACTCGGCCCCTAGATAGAGGCTATTTAATAGGCCATTCCAAGTTGTACTTCTGTTTTGATCCCCTGCCTGTGTGCTTTTGGCAATCTCCACATTTTCAGCATCCTCAGTAGTTTGTATACTACATGCATGAAGTGACGTGCAGACATTTTGATGACAAAACTTAGCATTCGAAGGGAGTCTGATTGGCTTGTATTGCCGGGTTGCTGGTAGTTCCACCCATCCACATGATCTTTGGAAGAATCCAGGACCAGAAACAGAAGTACAACTTGGAATAGCCTTAGTGAGAGAGATGTTAAATCCCCTGGTCTTACACAATGTACCTTGGGCAACCTGGGAGGGAAATAGTGGAGGTACACATTGACAGGTGCATTTATATTAAACATTTGAATATGCTGCTTGTGGACATGGCATATGCACACCCTCCCACTACGCCTTAATAAGATTCTGGGGAGAACACTGGATGTACATGTATGTATATTTATACACAATGTATCTCCACACAAAACTGTGGACTCAGTAGAAGCTAGTGGAAATAGGAAATCAACCAGTGATTAAGGGGGAGGAGCTAGAGGCAGAGCTTCAGAGTCAAGAACGTCGGATGGATCTACTTGTGTTGGCGGTGGTGGAAATGACCAATCAGAGAATAGCCTCAGGAGCTAGTGGAAGTGGTGCAAAGGTCAGGGTGAACAAATTATACTGCGTGCACATTAATAGAGAGAGAGAGGAGAGTGAGAGAGAGAGACAGGGACAGTTATGTAGTTATGTTGAGCAGTGATGATCTTTATGATATGGGACCCCTTGGAGTTTGAAATGTACTTGTATAACACATAAGGTACATGTAGTTCCCATGGGACCTCCTTTAATTTTCATCAAAGTTCCCCCCTTAAGTTTATTCAAAATTATCTGATTGTGCCTTTAACTGTGTAAGGGAGGGAGGAAGTTACGAAGATGTACATACACATTGTCCACGTGCAGTGCACAACAAGCAGAAAATAATTGCAGAATAGACTCATGTAGATTGCAATTTTAAGTACATTAGGTAATAATCGTCACTTATATATATACTTTCCCCTTTTTGTTCATTATATTGTGTTAAGATGTGACAGTAACCACTATGCCATACTAGGGGTATCTAAAACTGCAGAGGAGGTTGAAATCAAGAAAGCCTACAAGAAACTAGCTCTCAAGCTACACCCGGACAAAAACCATGCCCCCAAATCGGATGAAACATTCAAAGGTATCTGTACTGCTACCACCATGTGTAAATTTAAGTTTAGAAATGTTTGTGAGAATGTCAGCTATTATAAATGAACCTTATGAAAGTATATTCACATTACTAATGTTACATGTATGTGGTATGGAGTCGTTGCTGCTAACTTAGTCAACATGAAAATTTCTAGCTTCAAGGTATTACAAGTGACTTGTACATTTATGTGATGTCATTGATGTTCTAGTACTCCCAGTTCTGCATTCCTGCATGTATGCATACATCTTTCTTAGATAATGGGATAAAATGGTTTGCTACAGTGTACGTACATGCACATGTATCAGTTTTCATGTATTGGATTGGAAAGTAGTAGTAATAAGGTGATATTTGTTCCATCTATGTGCTTTCGCCCTGCTCAAAATTTGAGGGGAGGAGGCATCTCTCCACCATTTTTGTACATCATCAGAGATGATCACATACTTGGACAAAAATGCTGTGTCATCACTTTTATCCCCATACACTGTACATAGTAAACTTCCATGGTGATATTCGATGGTGGTGATCCCTCGGGATTCCCAAGCAAAAACGATATGACTGTGATTAGCGATTGAAACTATGACACTTGAGCTAAATGTAGATATCCTTAGCTTGGGGATCCAGTGATTTTTTAGCTTCAACACAGCAACTCTATGGGGACACACCCATAATGATGCACATTGGTATACACGAAACTTACGTGGAGTATTTCATGATGTAATTGTCTGTTTTTAGTTGCAGCTGTGAGCAAGGTCTACTCTGTGCTTAGTGACAAAGAGAAGAGACACTGATATGACCGGTTTGGTGATGAAGGTCTCCACGCATCTGGCATGAACGGAGGGCGAGCTAGCTACCATTATGCCTATGATGATAATGAGTTTGATCCTAACGACATATTTTGGATCTTTTTTGGAAATGATTTCAACTTTGGAGATGAAGGTAAATGATAGTACAAAAATAGAGAGCTATAAGAGTTCTCTAGTATAGATTTTTTTTGCTACGGAAAATAGAGTATGGCTTGTTCTTGTGATAATTTTTAATTGCTCACATTTCATGTGGCTAATGTACATTGTTGTACATTGTAGGTACAGTATGAGGCCCTTGAGGCATGTGCATGTAAACAGAGTGTGAGTAGGAAATTTTTTAATTTGACGGTTGCCAAACCACCAAATTTAATTCCCTATTAATTTTCCTAGCTGATGTATTCTAGTCTTGTGATATACTAATGTCCTTGTACTGTACTTTATTCATACACTACTGGTGGTGATGGCAGACTCTACAGGAGAGCTCACAGGAGACCTCAATACCACACTCATCATCATCATTACCATGGCAACCAACTGGTATGTTCCACGTACGTATGCTACATGCATGTACATGTATGTACTCCCCCACCCATCTATAGCTCCTTTAATTTGTTGAACTTAATTCATACATACATACCAGTGTACATGTGTGCATCATGCTCCACAGCATTTATAGTAACAAACGCTACAAATCATGCTTTTTAACAGCCATGCCTATTGACCACACCTAGTAGTGCCATAATAGTATGCAGCTTCACTACATACGTTGTCAAGTCAGAAATATTGTTCTATAGACTAAAGGCTAGAGGCTAGGATAAATACGTAGCTACATGTATGTTTTGCTATATACATGTATGTGTCATACAGTGCATGTGGGGTATGTGCTCTAGAGAGCTCTAGTTTTTCTTTTTTTTGATTGGGGAAGACATGTATAAAATGCTTTGATATGGTCACAGGCCACACCCTCACATGTGTCCATGAATTTTGTTTGTGGGTGAATCCTGTAATTACACATGCTCCTAAACTATGATCAATTTTGAGATACATGTACAGTACAGTTGTTATTGAATATAACCAGTTTGTGCTCTCTCTCTCTCCAGTCAGATGATATTTCATGGATTGGTCTGTCAGCTGCTGCTTCTCGTCATCATTCTCCTGTCTCTGTTCTCTGGTGTTTTCTTTCAGCAGCCCCCGTCTCCCTATGCCCTACACAGATCACAGTCAGTTTATCATGCATACCACGTACTACTAGTACATGTAATACTAAAAACCAAAAACAAAACTTTTTGCTAAATCTGCATGTACACGTATTTTTACAAAGAAGGTAAATGTCACCAGACTCCTCCCCCCCCTCAAAATGGTAGGAGGGTATAATACAGTATAAAATAATACTGGATTTGATGTGCCTGTGCACTGTGTATATTAGCTGCAGACTTCATACCATGCATGTATGTTTGCCATTGCCTTATATAGACTCAATACTTTATATTATGATATTGTCTTTGCAGCATCCACGCAGAGAAAGGAATCACCAAGGAGTTCAGTATTCCTTACTCTGTTCAGGTAAATAGAGACAATCACATTCTATGTTATGATTGTATATTTACATGTAGTTGTTGCTTGGATATAATCACCTACATGCACATATGTACAACACATGTGTACTGCATGTATTACAATTATCTCTCTCTCTCTCTCTTTCTCTCTCTCTCCTCCCTCCCTTCCTCCCTCCTTTTTGTTTCTCTAGGAGTTGTTTAAGTCCCAGTATAGTAATAGTAGATCCCAGCTTCGTCACATTGAGAAACAGGTGTTGGAAGACTACCTTTGGGAGCTCAAAGTTTCCTGTAAAAAGACATTGGATATCTGGCCATCCAGGTATAGTGTGTGTGTGTGTATGTGAGAGAGAGAGAGAGAGAGAGAGAATGAGAGAGAGATCACATTGTGTGTCATGTGACCATTTTGGTGACTTTAGCAGCATGTGTGATCACTAGTGTTGTTTACTTTTGTGAGCTTATTGTATAAATATTATTTATATCACTTCTACATAGTATTACTAATACAGCTATGCTTAATATCGCACTCTTAACAGTGTGATATTAATCCCCCCAGGATCTACAGTGTGATATTAATTTCTTCAGGGCCCACAGTAACAGGGTCACTGGCCAATGAGAATGAGAGTCTACTATTCTGTTGAGTGAATTCACATAGCAACAATCTTTGACTAATAAGTAGTACAATGTCAGCAGTGTGTGCACACATTGATTACATAGATACAGGAAGGTGAGACACCATAATTGAAACAATCAGGAAGTCATTAGCTATCCCATGCTAGATCTAGCCATGTGCATTCCAGCTACATACAGTGCTTGCCTTGTAATTGTTCTGTCAGTCTCAGTTATGAAGACACCTACTGTCGATACCAACTATCAGGTACACACGTAGTGATAAGAAAGTAACTATGCTTTAGTAGAGAGCACAGTACAGTGTTTAGAAAGTTAGATGGCCGATACGTAGGTGAGGTAGCCAGCCAGTCCTCAAGGCTTGTGTAGTCAGCCTGCTGTTTACAGCTATACAGTACATTCTTCTTTGATAGCTCTTCTTTGTGCAGTTGACTTTAGTATTTGCAGTAGTTTGTTGCTATTGAGGGGAGCCTTGGGATGTAAATTAGTTATAGCAGTAAATTAAAATCTCTTAATATAATACAGTGTATCTTGCATGTATCATCCTTTTTTAGCACAATATTGTGTATAATAAAATGTTTTGCAAGTAGTTTCATATTTTCTCTCTCTCTCTCTCTCTCTCTCTCTCTCTCTCTCTTGTCTTTTATATTGTAGGTGTCTGTGACTGTGATGTTCTGAAAGGCATGGTCTCCCTGACTGTGATGCGTGTGGACACACAAAAACAATTTGGTACGTGCCTCTACTATCACACATGTACATGATAGTTCATGCAGTGTTCTCAGTAGAGAGCTGCAAGAGTTTTTCTAGTAGTGATCTTATTTTTGTTTTGCTACTGAAAATAGAGTATGGCTTGTTCTTGTGATAATTTTAATTTACTTTCAATGAACATTAGCCAGATAAATTATGAGTAAAGTAGGAGGCCCTTGGGGTATGTGCATGTATGTAAACAGAGTGTGAGTAGGAAATTTTTTTAATTTAACAGTTATCCTTGTACTGTATTGGTGCAGTTATTTATTCATACACTACTGGTGGTGATGGCAGACTCTACAGGAAAGCTCACAGGAGACCTCAATACCACACTCATCATCATCATCATCAGCATGGCAACCAACAGGTATGTTCCACATTTAAATATATGCTACATGCATATACATATATGTACTCCCCCCACCCAACTTTAGCCCCTTTAATTTGTTGAACTTAATTCATACATACCAGTGTACATGTGCATCGTGCTCCATAGCATTGATAGTATTCTTCATTATAATAAGATATATAATATTTTATCCCTGTCCATACTAGAAATTAGTTAGATCTTGTTACACCAACCCGGACATTATCTTTCAATAATGAAAATTTAATGCCAACAGTTTCGATCGCCATGCTGCGATCATCATCAGGGCAAGAATGCAAATCTACAATGTCTACCTGACTAGAGTTCTTAACCAATACAGTACAACCAAGAACTCAATCACTGAAAATTTTATCCCTGCACAAGGGATAAAATATTTTGTTGTTGTTGTCATTGTCAAGACAAAAATCACCAGATCTCGAGATGTAGGCATCTTAGCAAGTGGACAGTGCTGTCAAGATGTCATAAATAGTGATGAGTCTTTGCTTCTAAATGCTTGACAAGGACCACAAACGCTACAAATCGCGCTTATTGAACAGCCATGCCTATTGACCACACCTACATGTAGTAGTGCCATACTAGTCTGCAGTTTTTGCTGCACATGTTCTAACAGGTAGGGGTCGTCGAGTCAGAAATACTGGTTCTATAGGCTGGAGGCTACAGGCTAGGGTGAGCGTTATATATAGCTATGCTTTGCTGTATGTCATACAGTGCACGTGGGGTGGGGTATGTGCTCTAGAGAGCTTTAGTTTTTCTTCTTTTGATTGATGAAGGCATGTATAAAATGCTTTGATATGGTCACAGGCCACACCATCACATCTGTCCATGAATTTTGTTCGTGGGTGAACCCTGTAATTACACATACTCCTAAACTATGATCAATTTTGAGATGCATGTACATGTGTACAGTTGTTGTTAAGTATAACCAGTTTGTGCTCTCTCTCTGAGCTTTAATTCACAACAGCATGTGCATAGGCTTGTGTGTATGCATGAGAATGTGTCATGTGATCAGTCAGGTGACTTCAGCTGCAGTTGTGTGCACTAGCTGGTGTACGTGTGTGTGTGTGTCAGTTTATGTGTACGTGTTTTAATCATGTGTGCATGAGAATGTGTACATGTATGTGTGTGAAAGTTTGTGATTGCATGGTGTGTCATGTGACCAGTACATGTAGGTGTCTTGACCAGTGTTCTATATCGTACATCAAGAGTACATTAACATGTAGCCACAAGCAATTTCATGTTGGTGTGTGTATGTATGCGCCAGTGTATATGGTAGTTGCATGTACCACAGATGTGGTTGGTCACTCACAGACTTCTCTTCATACAGATACAATGATTGATTGATAAGAGGAGGGGTGGTTAGGCAGCAAACGTCAAGTCTTCTAGAAATTTAAGGTGAAATTCCATTGTGTAAAAAGTGTGATTTTGTATTCAATTGTTCACCACTATCTTTGTGCTCAAAGGTCATATCTGGATATCTGCTACTGCTATATTATACTGCCTGCTCGATTAACAGTAGACCGCTTATTGGTGAGGATGATTTCCCAATTTACAGATCTCTCTCTGATGATAAAGACTTACCAGCAACTGTTTCCAGGAGATCATGCACGTGAACAAAGTGAGCTATAATTCAAGTATGCAAGTGCATGAGCTTAAGCTTGTGTGTGTGTGGGGGGGGGGGGGGGGGAAGAGGTCACATTGTGTGTCATGTGACAAGTCAAGGTGAGCTTTAATTCAAAAATGCATGTGCATGAGCTTGTATGTTGTGTCATGTACATGTAACCTGTCAGGTGACTTCAGCAGCAATTGTGTGAACTAGCTAGTGTTTACAGTGGTGAACTTGTCCTTGGGAGATACTACAATAAAGCTGGTTGTCTGCATGATACATGTTTGATTAAATGTGCTTACTTGTATGTACAATCATACGAGCAATTTAACGTTTTTTTGCTACATCTTTTCCTTTTCGAGCCATACATGTATGTGTGTGTATCACAGTGCTAGTGTGTTATATGTGTTTGTGTGTATGAGTATTTGCATGTATGTGTTTGTGTGTGTGTGTGCATGTGTTGTGTAAGAAGGTACATGTAGGTAGCACCTCTGCACATGTACTTTTGCGGGGTTTTTTACTATCGAGTACGTTTATTTGAATCTAGAGTCCTTCCTCTCCAGTTATGATAATTGATTAGGGCATGGCCAAGGTTTGTGAAAACTGGGGTGAAATTTCATGTGGGGCAGTAGGCAGGGGCATAGTAAGGATTTTGATGGTTGGTGGGCTATAGGATGGAGCCAGTCATAAAAGATTAAGCAGAGACATGCCAATACAATGGGTGATGGTTCAATAAAGAAGATTTAGCTGTAGAAAGCGGGAAAAGGTCATTGGTAGCTTGCTGGATCAATGAATGGCTATGCGCATGTGCTATAAATTGGTGGATGTAGACTTGATCAGCCAAAAAGTGGGGTGGCCATGGCCGTCCCGGCCACCCTGCTTCCTATCCTAATCATGCATAGTTGGTACTTGTGAGCGATCATAATAAATTTCACAATCACCTTTGTATTGTTCCCTATAGATCAAGACCCAGTCATTGGAGTCAAGAGTCAAGCAAGACCCATCGCACAGTGTTCTCCCCCAGTGTTCTCAAGGCATGTTGGCCCTGCAAGCCTTCAGAACAGACTTTTCTTTGATGTAGTCCAATTTTTTTTATGTGACCACAGGCCACTCTTAAACCACTCCCTCCTATCATACTATTCTTGGGGAGAATACTGGTGTAGGACTGAAAGCTAGGCCCAGATAAATAATCCTTTTTTTTCTACGTATAATTAATTTCTTCAATACTTACAAACATACCCTGTAATGCTTTCAAATGTACCTAAAATTCTCATTTCCTGCTCCTCAAATTTCATGTAATCCAATTATAATAATTGAATTTAGTGTGCATGAAGTGAATGTCAGTGACATATACTGCAGTATAACTGAAGCTTCAATGTAGTCTTCAAGTGCACTTTCTTGACTCAATTTGCATTAAGTTGCCTATAATAATTTTCAAATACTTCTAGATATCTATGCTGTTTTTAAAAAATGCCAGCATTATTTAGTCTGGGCCTACTGGAAGTACTACATGTAATAGTATGTAGTTAAAAACTAAAATTGGAACTGGCGGGTGTAGCTTTAGTCTGCATTTTGTGTATACTGCATTCTGCATGTATGTATCCTACAGCCTGTTATTGATATGAAGATACAGCCCTGTATGTAGGGTTCTATTTAGTTTTAATATACATATCTACCTGTAGCTGTACAGGTAGATACAGGCTGTGGCTACAGGTCCTATACAGATTGTCTTCTACTATTGTCCCTGCTATCAAATCACAATGCAGCTAGTTAATTCTTATTTTCGTTTTATGCTAAGATGTATGACATTGCATACAAAGATGTACAATCGTGTAATTGCTGCTATGTGACGTCCGCGCGCGCATGCACAAGGGGTAAAGTAATCGGTTTTGTCATAAGCACAAACACCAAATGTTGAGATGTAGGTGTCTTAGCGAGTGGCTAGTACATGGTGTCAAGATGTCAGAAATAGCGACGAGTCTGCCTCTATTAAGTTCTTAACAAGAGCCACTTCATCGTGCTTTTAATGGGCACGCCTATTGACCACACCTGTGCGCATGCTCGAATTGGTAAGGGTAGTTGAGTCAGGCACTGTTTTGGTATGTCATACGGAGTGCACAGGTTAGAGAGCTCTAGTTCTGTCATGTTCAAAGCTTTCATGTTACCACTCAAATCATAGTGACTGGAAAAGTTCGACTGTCTCCTATAGATGAAATTTTTTTGGCAAAATTACCAAAACTAAGTGTGGACTACTACCGTGTATCACTGTCTTCCAACTGCACTGTACCATATCAGGAAATGGACAGACATGAAGATGTTTTCAACACCCATTCACGCCTTTTCACTCACCTTGCTCGCCCCACTACTTAGTATAGAATTTTATATTTAACTTGATATAAAACGAAAAGCATGCATTTTTTTCAATTTTGTAAGTTTGCATGCATTTACCTGCTATTCAAGCTGCATATTGCACTAAAAATCACCTCCTACAAGTAAACATAGCACCGGCCGCATATTTACAGTAGTAATATACTATCGTCTATGAGGGTTAAAGGTCATATTTTTACATACTCTCATTTATATCTAATTGTGCATATACGGTGTAATTTTGTAACCCATCGTTGTGCCAATCCTGTCAACAACCACTTGCACTTAGTTTTATGCGTCCTGGTCGTTCCTGCACTCGGCCGTTCTAAGGTGTGAAAATGCGCTTGCATCTTTGCTCTCAACCAGTCCTTTTCACGACTATCATCGTCCTCCTCATTGTTTTCTACATCCCCTGTTGTGCTGCCGATCCAGGGAATGGTACCCAGGCGAACTCGACTCAATATATATGGCTTACCTGGTAACGAAGTAAGTGATCAGTTATCATCAAACTATGAAATGACAGTATGAATAAGTTAGTAGTACCTAGGAAAGCTATGATTACCTATGTACTGTATATGCCAAGAGTACATTAACATTCTTGAGTTGCAATATGAATGTATATGAGCGACTTTTTTTTATTTATTTACTTTAGCATGTTTCTCTGACTTAACTCGAGATGATGGTACTAATCCTAGTCGTTCGGTTGTCCAGCATGGCTAAAATCAATAGGAAGTAAGATGGAGTAGTTATGCGGTGGATGCAAAGAATGGATGTAAAGGATGCTTGTGGAGGAGTCCCTGAATGTACAGCATAAGCCACTACAATGATCAGGATAAGTTGCTAGGAAATCAGTGGCACATGAGAATGCTCAATATCAATGGAGATTTTTCCTATGCAATTTTGGGCAGTTTCCTTCCACCTTTAATACCAGAGGCAGGCCTCTCAGTGAGTATGAGGTAGTAAGAAATGAGGACGGAATTTACAAATTTGTTCATCTTGAACAGAACTCCTATTTAGTTTAGAGGAGATAGTACTAAGTCAGATTTAAATAATTACATATAGCTAGGACTCTTTCATTCTCTCTCACTGTCAATAATATTGTTGAATCATACAGTTTCACAGACATTCTTGTACATATTAACAGCTGAAAGCATTAATTATAATTAGCACCTTGATAATGGATGTCCACAATGCTGTACACATTTCCTGATATGTTTGTAAATGATATTACAATGCAGCACTGGCGTGGCTACGATGGGGCCAAGCGGGGGCGTATCCAGGATTTTTGGTAGGCGGGTACTGAGCAATAGAAAATTATACTAGGGGTACACTTAGTGCAATCCTCGCTCAGCTTTAGCACATAATTTACATGTCGTACATAATGTGCCGAGTTGACATTGTAAGGTAGAGATCGACAAGATCAAATGTGATATTTTTAATATTGGTCGTCAAAAACCTTTCGGCCACGCTGGAGAAAATGCAGCCATGCCACAGTCTAAGATTCGCTAGAGGAGCTAGTCACAACCTGAAGAGTCACAGTACCAAGTCTGGTCGTTATCTGTCCAGCTATTTGGCCAATACGACACCGGCTGTCAAAGACGTCCACGGAAAGTTCAACAGTATGCGATTATAGCCTCGCTTCGCTCGGAATAATCGCACGCGATAATTTGCCCACGCCCACATCATGCATGCGTTCGCGCGTGCGCGTGAGTCGCCCCGTACCCTGACTGAAATCATTACTTGAAAGGGCAAAGCAGAGGTAGCATCTCTACCAGTTGATCCTCTATTGCCAGGACCAGCAGTCTGCTGTGATGCTGCTTTGTGAAAAAAACTTAGGAGAGACATGGTCGCTGGATTGCCGCGCTAGTAAATCATTTAACGCATGCGCTGTGTATTTATGTCATGGTAGCTACTCGTACTCTGACCTTTAACGTTGGGGAGGTGTGGTTTATGTTTCTATAACGTATAAGGATCAGAGGAGCGACATGAGGTAGTTCGAATCTGCTGTGAATATATCATGAGTAAGTTATTCTACAATTGATTCATAAACTTATGATATTTGAAATTAAAAGTTGCCTTCAGTTGGCTTGCTATCACTGAAATGAGCTTCATAGATACTGTATTGTTCTCAGCAGGGACAAGGGGTAGTCACTGCAATATGCCATGTACTTCCACCTGCGACGGCGATCAAAGTTTTTGATCGCTAAAATTGGCTCTTGATCGCTTGATCCTGCCTCGAAGCACCTCTTGATCCCTTGATCGACGAACTTTCTACGCTTGATTGTTGATCGGATAAGTGACCACACCCAGTGGTTACACCCATCAAGTATCTACACTTGAAGTAGACTTAACCACAATAATGCGGACCACGCCTCTATTAATACACCTTGCGCAGCATTATGACAAGGTAGCTGAGTTCAAGCTCATCTGTCAGTTGTTTAGCAAAAGAATGATAAATGGTGATGGTAAATGATGGTATTGATAGCTTCAGCTCTTTTGATAATGCTTAATATCCGAGAACCAAGCAACCCTTTTCATGTACAGCGATCATCATAGTCTCCATGATTTCGGCAG
This sequence comes from Stappiaceae bacterium, assembly GCA_964291365.2. GTDB lineage: Bacteria > Pseudomonadota > Alphaproteobacteria > Rhizobiales > Stappiaceae > JBDWFY01. The sequence continues at coordinate 89,093 of OZ219993.1, read as the reverse complement.
GGTCAAATCTCCATAGCTTTACTACTGCACTATCTCCCACATGCAAAAAGAGTGTTGCATGCCAGAGCACACCATGTCGCTATATGCATTTGTGGTAAAGTTATACGCTAAATTACAAGACACACCCACACATATCGCACGAAGAGTATCGCGGCTATAATCATGATAAAGCGCTAGCACTTTATACTAGTTGATATTAATAATTAACCATAATATCCGTGCTACGGGATAAAGTACAGTGGAAGCAGTGTGTGCAAGGTATAATAATATTATAACGTCTGGCATTTTTGTTTTGATTTTGATCGTATTTGCGGCCTGAACGCCATCTTGATCCCTTGATCGTTGCTTGCCTGTGTGCTTGATCTCTTGATTTCACTTTGATCGCCGTCGCAGGTGGAAGCACAGGGCACATTGCGGTGACTACCCCTTGAGGGAGTGCTTGAGCACCCCCCCCCCGGATACACCCCTGCCAAGGGGGGCCATGGCCCCCTCACTTTTGTCCTATTTTCAAGGGGTAGTCACTGCAATATACTCTTTACTTCCAGCTGCGACAGCGATCAAAGTTTTTGATCGCTAAAATTGGCTCTTGATCGCTTGATCCTGCCTTAAAGCACCTCTTGATCCCTTGATTGACGAACTTTCTGTGCTTGATTGTTGATCGGTTAAGTGACCACACCCAGTGGTTATGTCCACCACCTATCTATACTTGAAGTAGACTTAACCACAATAATGCGGACCACGCCTCTATTAATACATCTCGCGCAGCACTATGACATGGTAGCCGAGCTCAAGTTCATATGCATCTATCAGTTGTTTAGTAAAACTCCGAATGATAAATGATGTTATTGATAGGTTCAGCTCTTTTGATAATGCTTAATATCCGAGAACCAAGCAGCCCATCATCATAGCTTCCCCTTCTCGATGATTTTGGCAGGGTCAAATCTCCATAGCTTTACTACTGCACCATCTCCCACATGCAAAATATCTTTGAGTTTTGCATACCAGAGCACACAATGTCGCTATGTACATTTGTGGTAAAGTTATACGCTAAATCAAGTTACAAGACACACCCACACATATTATTTGCATATACATAACATGAAGATAATAGGACGATTCCACGCAGACGTGTGAAGAAATTTTAATGAGATGCAAATGATATTCAACGCACTTTCAGGAAGCTCCGGCCAGGTTCCTGTCACGCCCATTGGTGGGAATCAAATGTATTACGCTTTATGGGAATAACGTGCATTTTCAAGGCTGTGCAGAGCTTCAACTTAGATACCAAGAAACGGCGCTAGCTACAGCACTCTAGGGTGCCGTACATGATATAGCCGAGGCACTTTTTTGAGAGTGCAACTATTTGCTTGGCTAGCGTGATAAACGCAATGTTATCCCATTGAGCATAATGCATTCGATTCCCACCAATGGGTGTGACAGGAACCTGGCCGGAACTTCCTGAATGGGCATTGAATATCATTTGCATCTCATTAAAACTCCTTCACACGTCTGCGTGGAATCGTCCTATAGTGCTAGCATTTTATCATTGTTTATACTAGTTGATATTAATAATTAACCATAATATCCGTGCTACCGGACAAAGTACAGTTAAAATTACTACTATTGCTCGATGGAGCATCAGAGTTAATAGTGTGTGCATGGTATATACAACGTCTGGCATTTTATTCTGATTTTGATCGTATTTGTGGCCTGAACGCCATCTTGATTTCTTGATCATTGCTCGCCTGTGTGCTTGATCCCTTGATTTCACTTTGATCGCCATCGCAGCTGGAAGTACAGAGCACATTGCGGTGACTACCCCTTTAAATTAATGCTTCAATTTTAATTACCCATGCTCACTGCATAGTGCTATATAGCTAGGGCCCAAACAAGACGGTCCGCACCAATTTAATTTCATGTTCTATAGAACCATAGCGCAAGACGGTGGGATTGGTAGGTTAGGAAAAAATAGTAATAATTACATCATTTCTCATTTTATAATAACAGGAAAATTTAAATTATTAAGGATAGTGAGTAAGTAATTACTTCGTCCTTAATATTATTAGTATAAATGATGTGATTCCTAACGCAGCATCCTAGGACATTCCATTAGCCAGCTCAGAGTAACTCGTACAAATTAAAGTTAATACGTGTGTGGCGGGCATCATGGTTGTATCTTGTTGTTTACTTTGATGTGGGGGGGGGGGTGGGGGAGAGCTTTGTACAAAATATGGGGTCTGTTGACAGAAAATTTTTGTATGACCTTAGTGTCTATCCTAAAACAGTTTACCATACAGACTTGAGAGTATTCCTGTATCACCCAGTAGACAGGCCACAGCTTGGAAGATCACTCCTATCAGCAATGCAAGCAAGGTAAAAATGGGCCAAGAGGTTTCTACATACCAGTACGTACACCACAGAAGTGTAAATATCTGAAAGCCTCTTGTGTGTGTGTGAGTGTGTGTGTGTGTGTGTGTGTGAGTGTGTGTGTGTGTGTGTGTGTGTGTGTGTGTGTGTGTGTGTGCGTGCATCATGTGTGTATCTGTTACCAAGCTAGTGGCAATATGCCTGGTTTATGTCCAAAATGAGGTGACATACAACTACTATCTTTATACTTGGACAATAGCTAGCCATAGTTTTCATGCAGTGGATCATTTTCAGTGGAGAGATATTTTGCCAAGCCCAACAACCTTTACTAAGCTAGCTGTATGCAAATTGGTTAGAAAATGTACACGTAGCCCTAGCATCCATTCAAACTGTGCTTAGAAGGTGTAAAACTGGATGTACATAGGAGCTATATTAAATTTTATCACACACATGCACACGCACACAAGATCCAAAACCTACTGACAAGGCAGATACAGCTGTTACTAAGCGACCAGCTACCACTCCTCCACCAGGGTAAATCACTAATAATCATAATTATTGTATAGTCTAAATATTCTTTTACATAGTAATGTATGGGGAAAGTAATTTCAAACACGTTTTGATAAAAACCGTTATCACCCCGTAACCCTGTTTGAATCATGTGACCCGTATTACTGTGAGTTTGGACAGCTAGCTGCTATGTAGGCAAGTATGAAGAACGGTATTAGCGATAGGTAGCTAGCTATCTTCGCTTACTAGTATGTCAATATCGATGCTACGGAGAGAACTTCGTACTGGAGGGAAGCTGGTTGTAACTGCCGCCGGTGTTTGCTCGGTAACCATGTGGTGTCTACTCTGAATTTGTTCAACAAAATGATCCAAGACACCTCTCTGGTATTATTAATTTTACAGCCGTTTGCTCAACGATAGGCTTCTCTTTCATTCATTTTGTCATTCCACAGTCGCTGTTGCTAGCTGCGTTCGAAGTTAATTTTTAGTTTTTAGGGGGTGTGGGTACGTATGTATGATCCAATCATTTGCCAGATTTGCCATACGATAAAATCGTTATTACCATAGTAGAACGTGATACCAGGAAATATCACAAGTTCATTGCCAAGTATTGTTACGAGTGCATAGCACGAGTAACAATACAGCAATGAACGAGTGATGTTCCCTAGAAATGCCTAAAGAATATAAATAATTGATTAAATCATTGACCCCATACCCCCTTGCTGACCTTGCACTCTCTGATGCTTTTCTTCCTATAGTAAAATTATAGTCGAGAATCATAACACAATGAAGTAACTCACTGCTGTAATGTTTTATACACAAATATGATAATTAGATGTTGGTTTTGCATATTCTATGAGCAGTAAAACCACGAGTACAATTGTGAAACCAACATCTAACTATTAATATTTTGGTAGCACTCACTACTGGCCCATTAACCCTCTATCACCTCTAGTTGGGTGTTGAAAAATGTGATGCTATGGTAAGTGCTACTAAACACGTAGAGCTAGTGTATTGGACAAGTTAGTGTAAACTAAAACTTCATCCCCAGGCTCCTCCCAGTATTTCAATGAAAACTGGGAGGAGCCTAGGGACAAAGCTAAATGTAAACCACCCATAACATGCACCTATGTGAGTTTTTAACAACATAGTGATTAGGATGTTTTGTATTTGACAGGTTAGTGTTAACTAAAACCTCATCCCCAGGCTCCTCCCAGTTTTTCAATGAAAACTGGGAGGAGCCTGGGGACAAGGCTAAATGTAAACCATCAGCGCCCATGAATATACAGCTATGTGAGTTTTTAACAACATAGTGAATAAGCATGAGGCATTATCTGGCCATGGCTCATTTCAGTAAGATTAACAAGCAGGACATATTGATGAAGCCTTTTTGAGATAATTATGTGTACCGTATAGGCAGTGACCTTGGTGAGTATTAGCTTAATTTGGCAAAATAGGCTCGATCAATTTAGGCGTAGGATTATAGGCATACAAGTGCAATATTCCCACTATAATATTGCATTGTAAATTAAAGTCTTTACCATTTCCTTCTTCAGCTCCTCTTTACTGTTTCTCTCTTGATGTAACTTTTGTGCCTCTCCTCTGTTCTCGGTAGGGTCTTTATTATAGAATCCTTCATGGCACTCTAACTTATACATTATACATCCATGCTGATGGTCTCACATAGCATTAATTCTACCCTCTCAGACAGCATTACTGTATAGCCTAAAATGTTTGGGGGGTGGGATATTATATGCTCTTGCCAAATTTTACTCAAAAACTAATTTTGTGGATAAAATTTTCGTGACCAAGGTTCCAGCAATGCATTGCATCTATTATGGACTTGAAATTTTATGGGAGAAACTTTTTGTGACCACACTCCAACCCACAAAATATTACAACCTCGAAGATTTTAGGCTACCAGTATATGTTATTTAGGTATTGCTGTACTATATCTGTGGTGATGAATATCATCCTTGACTCTGTGTAATTGATACCTGATTTCCATGAACAGCTGTTAAAATTTTCAATATAACTGATCTTATACTGAGAAGTGGAAGCCATTACGCATGTATAGGCAGAGGAAGACAGTGAAGGTTGGGACATTCGTTGGGCACTAGACATTCCTAGTCATAAATTTAATTAATTCAAAGAGAGGTAAAACACTGATACTTTAGATAACATTCCTACATTATTGCCCAAATTAATGTCTAATCACAGCTGCTTTAGTGTGGACACTGTACATAATACATACAGCAATAGAGGAGCACGGTGCATGGTTACCTAGCCACAACTTACAGTTTTGAGTGATAACAGTTTACACTAATACTGACCACACTGTAATTATTAAGTGGACTCCACTGTCCTGCAGGCCGTGCATATACAATAGTACAGAGATATACCTATTGCATTATACAAATTTTGTAGGTATATCGCCAGGTGCAGCATAAAATTAATTTTAAAACGTCTGCACATACTGAGTGGCTATGTATGGACATTATGTTTGTACACTCTGTGCACAGAGTAATACTGTGTCGAAATCATTCTAGTCAGTCAACAAAAGATAGAATCGTTAATAAGGACAGCTATGAAACAAAATAACTCAGTTTTCGGCGAACGATCGAACCGTTAGTAAGGATGACTATGACACAAACGTTTTTTGCCGGACAGTACCCGATAAACGACCGAATCTTTAGTAAGGATGGCTATGAAGCTATGTAGTGTAATCTTTTTGCCTAACAGTATCTGGCAAACAAATCAAATCGTCAGTAAGGATGGCTATGAAACGAAATCTTTTTGCCGTACAGTACCCGACAAATGACCAAATTTTTAGTAAGGATGGCTATGAAGCTACTATAGTGTAATGTAATCTTTTTGCCTAACAGTATCCGCAAACCAATCGAATCGTTACTAAGGATGGCTATGAAATGAAATCGTTTTTCCGGATCTGCAAACTATTGAATCGTTACTAGAGTATGTTACTATATTATATCACTATGAATGGTATGTCATATTGCCGGACAGTATCCGGCAAATGATCGAATTGTTAGTTAGGATGGCTATGAAGCTATGTAACGTAGTTTTTTTGCCGGATAGTAGCTGGCAATGATAGTAAGGTTGCTAAGTAATGCAATCTTTTTTGCTGGACGGTATCTGACAATAATTTTAATGACAAATAGAGGCCAGGAGGCCCAATAGTCAGAAACAAAAGTGTAAACAAAAATTGAGGAAAAGTAGTGGCAGATAAAAGTGTTAAAGAAGTGATCTCCTTTTCTCGAGTGCTACAGATATGAATTTGCTGAAAGAGTAGAGTAACTGTTTACTGGTTGTAAGGATGGCTAGGAAGCTATGTGACGTAATCTTTTTGCCAGACAGTATCCGGCAAACGATCCAATCGTTAGTAAGGCTGACTATGAAGCTATGTAACGTAATCTTTTTGTCATACAGTATCCGGCAAACCATCGAATCATTAATAAGGATGGCTATAAAGCTATGTAACCTAATCATTTTTGCCAGACAGTATCCAGCAAACGATCGAATCGTTAGACCTAGTAAGTAATGCTATGAAGCTATGTAACACAAATTTTTTGCCGCACAGTATCCGGCAAACGATCAAATCGTTAGACTAGTAAAAATTGCTATGAAGTACGTAATTGATATATAGATGGAGCACCATTACACTGAAGGGGGTGTGGCCATGAAACTTGCTCATGCTCACCCGCACAATATTGCACCTGTACACTACAGAGTAATATAAAAAGAAATTTCTGCCTACGCCACTGCACTAGCTGAAACAGCAAGTTATCTACAGTCAGCCATAATCAAAACCTTCATAGCCATAATTAAAAACGTTTGTGGATTTAAGGACATTGCCGCAAAAAATACTCGGATAGAGTTCTAAGCAGAAATACTTTTAATTTCACGGATTTCACTTTATTAGTCACTATCACTACAAATCAGTGCCATCAGCAGTTTTTGCCAGACAATATCCCGCAAATGAATCGTCAATTTTACAATTAGAGAATTGATGACAAGGTATTGTCCGGCCTACATTCAGGTGCATTAAGGACTGGAATCACACACGCGTGTACAATAATTAGTGGGCGTGGCCAATGTCAATGGTATAGCTGGCAACTTATAGCCACAAGAACCTTACTAACACAATAATATTATGTAGAATTAATTTTATGCGAATAAGAACATGCAGGAGGCTGAAAACATCGAAAAACAGTTTATACTTCGTTGTTTCAGCAGTCTGCTCGGTCAGCAACCTGCCTGGACGATTTTTTATTTTGGGCCCAATTCGTGGGGTCAAAGGTCAAATGTTGGAACCTCATGGCTCGTGAGGGAACTCGAATGGTTTAGCAATGGCAGCAGACAGAGGAGCGGGCTGAGATTCAGGACCCAAATTTGTATGGTGGCGAAACACGGACGCTCGTGCCTGTACTAGTCTGTGGGGATCTCTACTCTTACACTAGATAGACTGTACTAACAATCAACAGCTTCAACTATACTAACAAGATCAACAAATTTAATAGCTTCAACGACCAACAGCTTCAACAACATCAACAATAATCAACAACTTCAACATGGTGATCAACAGATTCAACAGCTTCATCAATCAATAGCTTCAACAACAGATTCAACAACTTCAGATTTAACAGCTTCAACAACAATCAACAGCAACAGATTCAACATCAACAACAATTAACAGCTTCAACATGGTGATCAAGAGATTCAACAGCTTCAACAATCATAACAATCAACAGCTTCAACAACAAATTAAACATCAACGACATCAACATCAACGACTTCAGATTTAACAGCTTAAACAACAATCAACAGCAACAGATTCAACATCAACAACAATTAACAACTTCAACATGGTGATCAAGAGATTCAACAGCTTCAACAATCATAACCAACAATCAACAGCTTCAACTATAATAACAAGATCAACAGATTCAATAGTTTCAACAGTCATAATCAACAATCAACAGCTTCACCAACAGATTCAACAACAGATTCAACAACATCAACATCAACAGCTTCAACATAGTGATCAACAGATTCAACAGCTTCAACAATCATAACCAACAACCAACAGCTTCAACTATACTAACATGATCAACAGATTCAACAACAGCTTCAACAATCATAATCAACAATCAACATCTTCAACAACAAATTAAACATCAACAACAATCAATAGCACCAACAATAACAGATTTAACATCAACAACACCAACAACAATCAACTGCTTCAACAACAGATTCAACAGCTTCAACAATCAACAGCTTCAACATGGTGATTAAAGCTATTGATTTATTGGGACGAGCCTACTCCTACTAAAATGCACTGTACTGTCAATAAAGAGCTTCAACTATACTAATAAGATCAACAGATTCAACAGCTTCAACAATCATAACCAACAATCAACAGCTTCAACAACAACAGTTTCAACAACAATCAACAGCAACAGATTCAACAACATCAACAATTACAGCTTCAACATGGTGATCAACAGATTCAACAACAGAATGTTCAACAGCTTCAACAATCAACAGCTTCAACAACAACAGATTCAACAACAATAAACAGCAGCAAATTCAACAACATCAACAATTAACAGCTTCAATATGGTGATCAACAGATTGAACAACAAATTATTCAACAGCTTCAACAACAACAGATTCAACAACAATCAACAGCAACAAATTCAACAACATCAACAATTAACAGCTTCAACATGGTAATCAACAGCTTCAACAATCATAACCAACAATCAACTGCTTCAACTATACTAACAAGATGGTTCTACGGATACATGGAGATTGAGGCTATTGATTTATTGGGGCGACTCAACAATCAACAACTTCAACTATACTAACAAGATCAACAAATTTAAGAGCTTCAACAATCATGACAAATAATCAACAGCTTCAACAACAACAGATTCAACATCAAGAACAATCAACAACTTCAACATGGTGATCAATAGATTAAACAACAGATTCAACAGCTTCAATAATCATCAGCTTCAACAACCGATTATTCAACAGCTTCAACAATCAACAGCTTAACAACAACAGATTCAACATCAACAACAATTAACATGGTGATCAACAGATTCAACAGCTCCAACAATCATAACCAACAATCAATAACTTGAACTATACTAACAAGATCAACAGGTTCAACAATGGATCCAACAGCTTCAACAATCATAATCAACAATGAACAGCTTCAACAACAGATTCAACAGCTTCAACAATCATAATCAACAATGAACAGCTTCAACAACAGATTCAACAGCTTCAACAACAACAGATTTACCATCAACAACACCAACAACAATCAACAGCTTCAACAACAGATTCAACAGCTTCAACAATCAACAGCTTCAACATGGTGATTGAAGCTATTGATTTATTTGGGCGAGACTACTCTTACACAAGATAGACTGTACAAACAATCAAAAGTTTCAACTGTACTAACAAAATCAATAAATTCAAGAGCTTCTACAGTCTAACCAACAATCAACAGCTTCAACAACAACAAATTCAACATCAACAACAATCAACAACTTCAACGTGGTGATCAACAGATTAAACAACAGATTCAACAGCTTCATCAATCACCAACTTCAACAACTGATTATTCAACAGCTCCAACAATCAAGAGCTTCAACAACAGATTCAACAACAATCAACAGCAACAGATTCAACAACATCAACAACAATTAACATCTTCAACATGGTGATCAACAGATTCAACAGCTTCAACAATCACAATCAACAATCAACAGCTTTAACTATACTAACAAGATCAACTGATTCAACAACAGCTTCAATAATTATAATCAACAATGAACATTAAACAACAGATTCAATAATTATAATCAACAATGAACATTAAACAACAGATTCAACAACATCAACAACAATAAATAGCTTCAACAACAACAGATTTAACAACAACAACAACAATCAACAGATTCAACAGCTTCAACATGGTGATTGAAGCTATTGATTTATTGGAGTGAGCCTACTCTTACACAAGATAGACTGTACTAACAATCAACAGCTTCAACTATACTAACAAGATCAACAAATTCAACACCTTCAACAGCCATGACAAACAATCAACGGCTTCAAAAACAACAGAATCAACAACATCAACAACAATCGACAACTTCAACATGGTGATCAACAGATTAGACAACAGATTCAACAGCTTCAATAATCACCAGCTTCAACAACAGATTATTCAACAGCTTGAACAACAATCAACAGGAACAGATTCAACATCAACAATAAAGAGCTTCGATCAACATGGTGATCAACAAATTCAACAGCTTCAACGATAATAACCAACAATCAACAGCTTCAACTATACTAACAAGATCAACAGATTCAACAACAGATTCAACAGCTTCAATAAAACTTGAGCTCCCTAGAGCACATAATAGCCTATAACAATCAACAGCTTCAACAACAGATTCAACTGCTTCAACAAAACTAGAGCTGTCTAGAGCACATAATAGCCTACAACAATCAACAGCTTCAACAACAGATTCAACTGCTTCAAGAAAACTAGAGCTCTCTAGAGCACATAATAGCCTACAACAATCAACAGCTTCAACAACAACAGATTCAACAGCTTCAACAAAACTAGAGCTCTTTAGAGCACATAATAGCTTCCAACAATCAACAGCTTCAACAAAAACAGATTCAACAGCTTCAATAACAACAGATTCAGCAGCTTCAACAAAACTAGAGCTAGAGCACATAATGTGGCCTACAACAATCAACATCTTCAACAACAGATTCAACAGCTTCAATTAAACTAGAGTACATAATAGTCTACAACTATCAACAGTTTAAACAATAACAGATTCAACAGCTTCAAGAACAACAAATCCAACAGCTTCAACAAAACTAGAGCTCTCTAGAGCACGTAATAGCCTACAACAATCAACAGCTTCAACAACAACAGATTCAACAGCTTCAACAAAACTAGAGCACATAATAGCCTGCAACAATGAACAGCTTTAACACCAACAGATTAAACAGCTTCAACAACAGATTCATTAGTTTCGACAATACTAGATCTCTCTAGAGCACATATTGTAGCCTACAACAATCAATATCTTCAACTACAACGGATTCAACAACTTCAATAAAGCTAGAACACATAATAGCCTACAACAATGAACAGCTTTAACAACAACAGATTCAACAGCTTCAACAACAACAGATTCAACAGCTTCAACAAAACTAGAGCTAGAACACATAATGTGGCCTACAACAATTAACATCTTCAACAACAAGAGATTCAACAGCTTCAATTAAACTAGAGTACATAATAGCCTACAACAATCAACAGTTTTAACAATAACAGATTCAACAACTTCAACAACAACAGATCCAACGGCTGCAACAAAACTAGAGCTCTCTAGAGCACATGATAGCCTACAACAATCAACAGCTTCAACAACAACAGATTCAACAGCTTCAACAAAGCTAGAGCTCTCTAGAGCACGTAATAGCTTACAACAATCAACAGCTTCAACAAAAACAGATTCAACAGCTTCAACAACAACAGATTCAATAGCTTCAACAAAACTAGAGCTAGAGCACATAATGTGGCCTACAACAATCAACAGCTTCAATAACAACAAATTCAACAGCTTCAACAAAACTAGAGCTCTCTAGAGCACATAATGTAGCCTACAACAGTCAATAGCTTCAACAACAAATTCAACAGCTTTAACAAAACTAGAGCTCTCTAGAGCACATAATGTAGCCTACAACAATCAACAGCTTCAACAACAACAGATTCAACAGCTTCAACAAAACTAGGGCTCTCTAGAGCACATAATGTAGCCTACAACAGTCAATAGCTTCAACAACAATGGATTCAACAGCTTCAATAAAACTAGAGCTCTCTATTAAACATAATAGCCTACAACAATCAACAGTTTCAACAACAATAGATTCAACGGTTTTGACAAAACTAGAGCTCTCTATTGCACATAATAGCCTACAACAAACAACAGTTTCAACAACAACAGATTCAACAGTTTCGACAAACTAGAGCTCTTTAGAGCACATAATGTAGCTTACAATAATCAACATCTTCAACAACAGATTCAACAGCTTTAACAAAACTAGAGTTCTCTAGAGCACATAATAGCCAACAACAATCAACAGCTTCAACAACAGATTCAACAGCTTCAACAAAACTAGAGCTCTCTAGAGCACATAATGTAGCCTACAACAATCTACAGCTTCAACAACAGATTCAGCCACTTCAACAAAACTAGAGCTCTCTAGAGTACATAATAGCCTACAACAATCAACAGTTTATACAATAAGTTTAACAGCTTCAACAAAAATGGATCTCTTAATAGCACATAATAGCCTACAACAATCAACAGCTTCAACAACAACAGATTCAAAAGCTTCAACAAAACTAGACCTCTCTAGAGCACATTATGTAGCCTACAACAATCAACAGCTTCAACAACAACAGATTCAACAGCTTCAACAAAACTAGAGATATCTAAGGCACATAATAGCCTACAACAATCAACAGCTTCAACAACAAATTCAACGGCTTTAAAAAAAACTAGAGCTCTCTAGAGCACATGATGTAGCCTACAACAATCAACAGCTTCAACCACAACAAATTAAAAAGCTTCAACAAAACTAGACCTCTCTAGAGCACATTATGTAGCCTACAACAATCAACAGCTTCAACAAAACTTTAACAGCTTCAACAATAATAGATATCTAAGGCACATAATAGCCTACAACAGTCAACAGCTTCAACAACTGATTCAACAGCTTCAACAAAACTTGAGCTCTCTAGAGCACATAATGAAGCCTACAACAATCAACAGCTTCAACAAAACTAGAGCTCTCTAGAGTACATAATAGCTTACAACAATCAACAGTTTCAACAATAAATTTAACAGCTTCAACAATAATAGATCTCTCAATAGCACATAATAGCCTACAACAATCAACAGCTTCAACAACAAATTCAACAGCTTTAACAAAACTAGAGCTCTCTAGAGCACATGATGTAGCCTACAACAATCAACAGCTTCAACCACAACAAATTCAACAGCTTCAACAAAACTAGAGCTCCCTAGAGCACATAATGTAGCCTACAACAGTCAATAGCTTCAACAACAATGGATTCAACAGCTTCAATAAAACTAGAGCTCTCTATTGCACATAATAGCCTACAACAATCAATAGTTTCAACAACAACAGATTCAACGGCTTCGACAAAACTAGAGCTCTCTATTGCACATAATAGCCTACAAGAATCAACAGTTTCAACAACAACAACAACAAATTCAACAGCTTCGACAAAACTAGAGCTCTCTGTTGCACATAATAGCCTACAACAATCAACAGTTTCAACAACAACAGATTCAACAGCTTCGACAAAACTAGAGCTCTTTAGAGCACATAATGTAGCTTACAATTATCAACATCTTCAACAACAGATTCAACAGCTTCAACAAAACTAGAGCTCTCTAGAGCACATAATAGCCAACAACAATCAACAGCTTCAACAACAGATTCAACAGCTTTAAAAAAACTAGAGCTCTCTAGAGCACATAATGTAGCCTACAACAATCAACAGTTTCAACAACAAATTCAACAGCTTCAACAAAACTAGAGCTCTCTAGAGCACATAATGTAGCCTACAACAGTCAATAGCTTCAACAACAATGGATTCAACAGCTTCAATAAAACTAGAGCTCTCTATTGCACATAATAGCCTACAACAATCAACAGTTTCAGCAACAACAGATTCAACGCCTTCGACAAAACTAGAGCTCTCTGTTGCACATAATAGCCTACAACAATCAACAGTTTCAACAACAACAAATTCAACAGCTTCGACAAAACTAGAGCTCTCTATTGCACATAATAGCCTACAACAGTCAACAGTTTCAACAACAACAGATTCAACAGCTTCGACAAAACTAGAGCTCTTTAGAGCACGTAATGTAGCTTACAATAGTCAACATCTTCAACAACAGATTCAACAGCTTCAACAAAACTAGAGCTCTCTAGAGCACATAATAGCCAACAACAATCAACAGCTTCAACAACAGATTCAACAGCTTCAACAAAACTAGAGCTCTCTAGAGCACATAATGTAGCCTACAACAATCAACAGCTTCAACAACAGATTCAACAGCTTCAACAAAACTAGAGCTCTCTAGAGCACATAATGTAGCCTACAACAATCTACAGCTTCAACAACAGATTCAGCCACTTCAAACAAAACTAGAGCTCTCTAGAGTACATAATAGCCTACAACAATCGACAGTTTCTACAATAAGTTTAACAGCTTCAATAAAAATAGATCTCTCAATAGCACATAATAGCCTACAACAATCAACTGCTTCAACAACAACAGATTCAACAGCTTCAACAAAACTTGAGCTCTCTAGAGCACATAATGTTACCTACAACAATCAACAGCTTCAACAAAACTAGAGCTCTCTAGAGTACATAATAGCCTACAACAATCAACAGTTTCAACAATAAATTTAACAGCTTCAACAAAAATAGATCTCTCAATAGCACATAATAACCTACAACAATCATCAGCTTCAACAACAACAAATTCAACAGCTTCAACAAAACTAGAGCTCTCTAGAGCACGTAATGTAGCCTACAACAATCAACAGCTTCACCAACAACAGATTCAACAGCTTCAACAAAACTAGAGCTCTTTAGAGCACATAATGTAGCCTACAACAGTCAATAGCTTCAACAACAATGGATTCAACAGCTTCAATAAAACTAGAGCTCTCTATTGCACATAATAGCCTACAACAAACAACAGTTTCAACAACAACAGATTCAACGGCTTCAACAAAACTAGAGCTCTCTATTGCACATAATAGCCTATAACAACAATCAACAGTTTCAACAACAACAGGTTCAACAGCTTCGACAAAACTAGAGCTCTCTATAGCACATAATGTAACCTACAACAATCAACATCTTCAACAACAACAGATTCAACAGCATCAATAAAGCTGGAGCACATTAATAGCCTACAACAATCAACAGCTTTAACAACAACAGATTTAACAGCTTCTATAAAACCAGAGCATAATTATATTAGCCTACAAAAATCAACAGCTTTAACAACAGATTCAACAGCTTCAGCAACAACAGATTCAACAGCTTCAACAAGAACGGATTCAACAGCTTCGACTAAACAAGAGCTCTCTAGAGCACATAATGTAGCCTACAACAATCAACATCTTCAACAACAACAGATTCAACAGCTTCAATAAACTAGACCACATAATAGCCTACAACAATCAACAGATTTAACAACAACAGATTCAACAGCTTCAACAACAGATTCAACATCTTCAACAAAACTAGTGCTCTCTTGAGCACATACAAGTAATATCCTACAATCAACAGTTTTAACAACAACAGATTTAACAGCTTTAAGAACAACAGATTCAATAGCTTCAACAAAACTAGTGCTCTCTAGAGCACATAATGTAGCCTACAACAATCAACAGCTTCATCAACAACAGATTCAACAGCTTCAACAAAAGTAGAGCTCTCTAGAGTACAAAATAGCCTACAACAATCAACAGCTTCAACAACAGATTCAACAGCTTCAACAAAACTAGAGCTCTCTAGAGTACAAAATAGCCTACAACAATCAACAGATTCAACAGCTTCAACAAAACTAGAGCTCTCTAGAGCACATAATGTAGCCTACAACAATCAACATCTTCAACAACAACAGAATCAACAATTTCAACAAAACAAGAGCTTTTTAAAGCACTTAATAGCCTAAAACAATCAACAGCTTCAACAACAACAGATTTAACAGCTTCAACAATCAACAGCTTTAACATGGTGATTGAAGCTATTGATTTATCAGAGCTAGCCTACTCTTACACAAGACTAACAATCAACAGCTTCAACTATTCTAGCAATGTCAACAGATTCAACAGCCTCAACAATCATAACCAACAATCAACAGCTTAAACAACAGATTCAACAACGTCAACAATCAACAACTTTTATGGTGATCAACCAATTAAATAACAGATTTAACAGCTTCAACAACAGATTCAACAACTTTGGATTCAACAACTTCAACGATCAACAGCTTCAACAACAGATTCAGCAACATCAACTACAATCAACAACTTCAACGTGGTAATCAACAGATTAAACAACAGATTCAACAACTTCAGCTATCAATAGCTTCAACAACAGATTCAACTGCTTCAGATTCAACAGCTTCAACAATCAACATCTTCAACAACAGATTTCACAGCTTCAACAGACAACAGCTTCAACATGGTAATGGAAGCTATTGATTTATTAGGACAAGCCTACTCTTGCACACAATAGACTGTACTAACAATCAACAGCTTCAACTATACTAACAAGATCAACAGATTCAACAGCTTCAACAATCAACAGCTTCAACAACAGATTTAACAGCTTCAACATGGTGATTGAAGCTATTAATTTATTGTGGCGAGCCTACTTGCACACAAGATAGACTGTACTAACAATCAACAGCTTCAACTACACTAACCAGATCAACAGATTCAACAGCTTCAACAATCATAACCAACAATCAAAAGCTTCAACTATACTAACAAGATCAACAGATTCAACAACTGCTTCAACAATCACAATCAACAATCAAAAGCTTCAACAACAGATTCAACAACAAATTCAACATCATTAACATTAAACAGCTTCAACAACAACAGATTTAACATCAAGAACACCAATAACAATTAACAGCTTCAATAACAGATTCAACAGCTTCAACAATTAACAGCTTCAACACGGTGATTGAAGCTATTGATTTATTGGGGCGAGAATACTCTTACACAAAATAGACTGTACTAACAATCAACATCAACAACAACAGATTCACAACATCAACAACAATCAACCACTTCTACATGGTGATCAACCAATTGAACAACAGATTTAACAGCTTCAACAATCATCAGCTTCAACAACAGATTGAACAACTTCAGATTTAACAGCTTCAACAATCAACATCAACAAATTCAATATCAACAATCATCAACTTCAACATGGAGATCAACAGATTAAACAACAGATTCATGAGCTTCAACAATCAACAGCTTCAACAACAGATTCAACTACTTCAGATTTAACAGCTTTAACAATCAAGAGCTTCAACAACAGATTCAACTACTTTAGATTTAACAGCTTTAACAATCAACAGCAACAACAGATTCATCAGCTTCAATAATCAACAGCTTCAACATGGTTATTGAAGCTGTTGAATTATTGGGGCGAGCCTACTCTTACACAAGATAGACTGTACTAACAATCAACAGTTTCAACTATACTAACAAGATTCAACAGCTTCAATAATCATAACCAGCAGTCAAAAGCTTCAACAACAACAGATTAAACAACAGATTCAACAGCTTCAGCTATCATCAGCTTCAACATCAGATTCAACTACTTCAGATTCAATAGCTTCAACAATCAACATCTTCAACAACAGATTTCACAGCTTCAACAGTCAACAGATTCAACATGGTGATTGAAATTATTGATTTATTTGGACGAACCTACTCTTACACACAATAGACTGTACTAACTATCAACAGCTTCAACTATACCAACAAGATCAACAGATTTGACAGCTTCAACAATCATAACCAACAATCAAAAGCTTTAACTATACTAACAAGATCAACAGATTCAACAGCTTCAAAAATCATAATCAACATTTTCAACAACAAATTCAACAACAGATTCAACAACATCAACAACAATCAACAGCTTCAACAACAGGTTTAACATCAACAACACCAACAACTGTCAACAGCTTCAACAACGGATTCAACAGCTTCAACATGGTGATTGAAGCTATTGATTTATTGGGCGACCCTACACTTACACAAGATAGACTGTACTAACAATCGACAGCTTTAATTATACTAACAAGATCAACAGCTTCAACAATACCAAAAATCATCGGCTTCAACAACAAATTTAACAACATCAACAACAATCAACACATTTAACATGGTTATCAACAGATTAAACAACAGATTCAACAGCTTCAACAATCAACAGCGTCAACAACAGATTCAACAAGTACAGCTTCAACAATCAACAGCTTCAACAACAGTCAACAGTAACAGATTCCACAACAACATTTAACAGTTTTAACGTGGTGATCAACTGATTCAACAGCTTCTACAATCATAACCAACAATCACCAGCTTTAAATATACTAACAAGATTAACAGATTCAACAACAGCTTCAATAATCATAATCAACAATCAACAGCTTCAACAACAGCTTCAACAACAGATTCAACAACAGATTCAACAACATCAACAATAATCAACAGATTCAACAACAGATTTAACATCAACAACACCAACAACTTTCAACAGGTTCAACAACAGATTCAACAGTTTCAACAGTGTGATTGAAGCTATTGATTTATTTGGGCGAGCCTACACTTACACAAGATAGACTGTACTAACAATTGACAGCTTTAGTTATATAAACAAGATCAACCTGTTCAACAGCTTCAACAGTACCAACAATCAATAGCTTCAACAACAGATTCAACAACATAAACAACAATCAACAACTTCAACATGGTTATCAACAGATTAAACAGAATCAACAGCTTCAACAACAGATTCAACAACAGATTCAACAACTACAGCTTCAACAACAGATTCAAAAGCTTCAACAAAACTATAGATCTTTAGCACATATAATGTAGCTGACAACAATCAACATCTTCAACATCAACAGATTCAAAAGCTTTAACAAATCTAGAGCTCTCTAGAGCACATAATAGCCTACAACAGTCAACAGCTTCAACAACAGATTCAACAGCTTCAACAAAACTTGAGCTCTCTAGAGCACATAATGTAGCAATCAACAGATTCAACAACACATTTAACAGTTTCAACAAAACTAGAGCACATAATAGCCTACAGCTTCAACAACAACAGATTCAACAGCTTCAACTAAACTGGAGCTCTATAGAGCACATAATGTAGCCTATAATAATCAACAGCTTTAACAACAGATTCAACAGCTTCAACAAAACTAGAGCTCTCTAGAGCACATAATGTAGCCTACAACAATCAACACATTCAACAACACATTCAACAGTTTCAACAAAACTAGAGCACATAATAGCCTACAACAATCAACAGATTCAACAACAACAGATTCAACAGCTTCAACTAAACTGGAGCTCTATAGAGCACATAATGTAGCCTATAATAATCAACAGCTTTAACAACAGATTCAACAGCTTCAACAAAACTAGAGCTCTCTAGAGCACATAATAGCCTACAACAGTCAACAGCTTCAACAACAGATTCAACAGCTTCAACAAAACTTGAGCTCTCTAGAGCACATAATGTAGCAATCAACAGATTCAACAACACATTTAACAGTTTCAACAAAACTAGAGCACATAATAGCCTACAGCTTCAACAACAACAGATTCAACAGCTTCAACTAAACTGGAGCTCTATAGAGCACATAATGTAGCCTATAATAATCAACAGCTTTAACAACAGATTCAACAGCTTCAACAAAACTAGAGCTCTCTAGAGCACATAATGTAGCCTACAACAATCAACACATTCAACAACACATTCAACAGTTTCAACAAAACTAGAGCACATAATAGCCTACAACAATCAACAGATTCAACAACAACAGATTCAACAGCTTCAACTAAACTGGAGCTCTATAGAGCACATAATGTAGCCTATAATAATCAACAGCTTTAACAACAGATTCAACAGCTTCAACAAAACTAGAGCTCTCTAGAGCACATAATAGCCTACAACAATCAACAGCTTCATCAACAGATTCTACAGCTTCAACAAAACTAGAGCTCTCTAGAGCACATAATAGCCTACAACAATCATCAGCTTCAACAACAGATTCAACAGCTTCAACAAAACTAGAGCTCTCTAGAGCACATAATAGCCTTCAACAATCAAGAGCTTCAACAACAGATTCAACAGCTTCAACAAAACTAGAGCTCTCTAGAGCACATAATGTAGCCTACAACAATCAACATCTTCAACAACAACAGAATCAACAATTTTAACAAAACAAGAGCTTTCTAGAGCACTTAATAGCCTATACAACAATCAACAGCTTCAACAACAACAGATTCAACAGCTTCAACAAATCTAGACTCTCTAGAGCACATAATAGCCTACAACAATCAACAGTTTCAACAACAGATTCAACTGCTTCAACAAAGCTATAGCTCTCTAGAGCACATAATGTAGCCTACAACAATCAACAGATTCAACAGCTTCAACAATCGTAACCAACAATGAAAACCTTTAACGACAGATTCAACAACAACAACAATCAAATGCTTCACCAGATTCAACTACTTCAGATTCAACAGCTTCAACAACAGATTCAACAACTTCTACAATCGACAGATTAATCAACAGCTTCAACAGCAGATTCAACAACAGTCAACAGCAACAGATTGAACATCAACATTTAACAGTTCAACATGGTGATCAACAGATTTAACAGCTTCAACAATCATAACAAACAATCAACAGCTTTAAATATACTAACAATATTAGCAGATTCAACAACAGCTTCAACAATCATAATCAACAATCAACAGCATCAACAACAGATTCAACATCAACGACAATCAACGACTTCTACAACAACAGGTATAACATCAACAATACCGACAACAATCAACAGCTTCAATAACAGATTCAACAGCTTTAACAATCGACAGCTTCAACATTGTGATTAAAGCTATTAATTTATTGGGGCAAGCCTACACTTACACAAGATAGACTGTACTAACAATCAACAGCTTAAACTATACTAACAAGATCAACAGATTCAACAGCTTCAACAATCATACCAACAATCAACAGCATCAACAAACAGATTCAACAACTTCAACATTGTGATCAACATATTAAACAACAGATTCAACACCTTCAACAATCAACAGCTTTAACAATAGATTCAACAACTTCAGATTCAACAGCTTCAACTATCAACAGCTTCAACAACAGATTCAACATCAACAACAAATAACTTCAATATCGTGACCATCAGCTTTAACAACAGATTCTACAAGTTTAGATTTAACAGCTTCAACAATCAACAGCTTCAACAACAGATTCAATATCAAAACTAGAGCTTTCTAGAGCACATAATAGCCTACAACAATTAACAGCTTCAACAACAGATTCAACAATTTCAACAAAACTAGAGCTCTCTAAAGCACATAAGAACCTACAACAATCAAAAGCTTTAACAACAACAGATTCAACAGCTTCAACAAAACTAGAGCTTTCTATAGCTCATAATAGCCTACAACAATCAACATTTTCAAAAATAGATTCAACAATTTCTAGAACTAGAACTCAAAACTAGAGCTCTCTAGAACACATAGATTCAACAGCTACAACAGAACTAGAGCTCTCTAGAGCACATAATAGCCTCCAATCATCAACAGCTTAAACAATAACAGATTCAACAGCTTCAACAAAACTAGCGCTCTCTAGAGCACATAATAGCCTACAACCATCAACAGCTTCAATAACAGATTCAACAGCTTTAATAAAACTAGAGCTCTCTAGTACACATAATTGCCGAAAACAATTAACAGCTTCAATAGCACATTCAACAGCTTCAACCAAACTAGAGCTTTCTAGAGCTCATAATAGCCTACAACAATCAACATCTTCAATAACAGATTCAACAGCTTCAACAAAACTAGAGTTCTCTGGTGCACATAATTTCTGACAACAATCGACAGCTTCAACTGAAGATTCAACAGCTTCATCAAAACTAGAGCTTTCTATAGCTCATAATAGCCTACAGCAATCAACAGTTTCAACAACAGATTCAACAGCTTCAACAAAACTAGAGCACATAATGTAGCCTACAACAATCAACAGCTTTAACAACAGATTCAACAAAACTAGAGTTCTCTAAAGCACATAATAGCCTACAGCAATCAACAGCTTCAACAACAGATTCAACAGCTTCAACAAAGCTAGAGCTCTCTAGAGCACATAATAGCTTAGAACAATCAACAGCTTCCACAACAGCTTCAACAAAACTAGAGTTCTCTATAGCACATAATAGCCTACAACAATCAACAGCTTCAACAACAGATTCAACAGCTTCAATAACAACAGATTCAACAGCTTCAACGAAACTAGAGCTCTCTAGATCACAAAGTAGCCTACAGCAATCAACAGCTTCAACAACTGCTTCAACAAAACTAGAGGTCCCTAGAGCACATAATAACCTACAACAATCAACAGTTTTATCAACAGACTCAACAGTTTCAATAACAACAGATTCAACAGCTTCAACAAAACTAGAGCTCTCTAGAACACAAAAATAGCCTACAACAATCAACAGCTTTAACAACAGACTCAACAGCTTCAATAACAACAGATTTAACAGCTTGAACAAAACTAGAGCTCTCTAGAGCACAAAATAGCCTACAACAATCAACAGCTTTAACAACAGATTCAACTGCTTCAACAAAACTAGAGCTCTCTAGAGCACATAATAGCCTACAACAATCATCAGCTTCAACAACAGATTCAACAGCTTCAACAAAACTAGAGCACTCTAGAGCACATAATAGCTTAGAACAATGAACAGCTTCCACAACAGATTCAACAGCTTCAACAAAACTAGAGTTGTCTATAGTACATAATAGCCTACAATTATCAACAGCTTCAACAACAGATTCAACAGCTTCAACAACAGATTCAACAGCTTCAATAGCAACAGATTCAACAGCTTCAACGAAACTAGAGCTCTCTAGAGCACAAAATAGCCTACAACAATCAACAGCTATAACAACAGATTCAACAGCAGATTCAACTGCTTCAACAAAACTAGAGCTCTCTAGAGCACATAGTAGCCTACAACAATCATCAGCTTCAACAACAGATTCAACAGCTTCAACAAAACTAGAGCTCTCTAGAACACAAAATAGCCCACAACAATCAACAGCTTTAACAACAGACTCAACAGCTCCAACAACAGCAGATTCAACAGCTTCAACAAAACTAGAGCTCTCTAGAACACAAAATAGCCCACAACAATCAACAGCTTTAACAACAGACTCAACAGCTCCAACAGCAGATTCAACAGCTTCAACAAAACTAGAGCTCTCAAGAGCACATAATAGCTTACAACAATCAACAGCTTCCGCAACAGATTCAACAGCTTCAACAAAACTAGAGTTCTCTATAGCACATAATAGCCTACAACAATCAACAGCTTCAACAACAGATTCAACAGCTTTAACAAAACTAGAGCACCCTAGAGCACATAATAGCCTACAACAATCAACAGCTTTAACAACAGACTCAACAGCTTCAATAACAACAGATTCAACAGCTTCAACAAAACTAGAGCTCTCTAGAACACAAAATAGCCTACAACAATCAACAGCTTTAACAACAGACTCAACAGCTTCAATAACAACAGATTCAACAGCTTCAACAAAACTAGAGCTCTCTTGAGCACAAAATAGCCTACACCAATCAACAGCTTTAACGACAGATTCAACAGCAGATTCAACTGCTTCAACAAAACTAGAACTCTCTAGAGCACATAATAGCCTACAATAATCATCAGCTTCAACAACAGATTCAACAGCTTCAACAAAACTAGAGCTCCCTAGAGCACACAACAGCCTACAACAATCATCAGCTTTAACAACAGACTCAACAGCTCCAACAACAGCAGATTCAACAGCTTCAACAAACCTAGAGCTCTTAAGAGCACATAATAGCTTAGAACAATCAACAGCTTCCCCAACAGATTCAACAGCTTCAACAAAACTAGAGCTCTCTAGAGCACATAATAGCCTACAATAATCAACAGCTTCCACAACAGGTTCAACAGCTTCAACAAAACTAGAGCTCCCTAGAGCACATAATAGCTTACAACAATCAACAGCTTTAACAACAGACTCAACAGCTTCAATAACAACAGATTCAACAGCTTCAACAAAACTAGAGCTCTCTAGAACACAAAATAGCCCACAACAATCAACAGCTTTAACAACAGACTCAACAGCTTCAATAACAACAGATTCAACAGCTTTAACACAAAATAGCCCACAAAAACTAGAGCTCTCTAGAGCACAAAATAGCCTACAACAATCAACAGCTTTAACAACAGACTCAAGAGCAGATTCAACTGCTTCAACAAAACTTGAGCTCTCTAGAGCACATAATAGCCTACAGCAATTAATCATCAGCTTCAACAACAGATTCAACAGCTTCAACAAAACTAAAGCTCCCTAGAGCTCACAATAGCCTACAACAATCAGCAGCTTTAACAACAGACTCAACAACTTCAATAACAACAGATTCAACAAAACTAGAGCTCTTGAGAGCACAAAATAGCCTACAACAATCAACAGCTTTAACAACAGATTCAACAGCTTCAACAGCAGATTCAACTGCTTCAACAAAGCTAGAGCTCTCTAGAGCACATGATAGCCTACAATCAACTGCTTCAACAAAACTAGAGCTCTCTAGAGCACATAATGTAGCCTACAACAATCAACAGCTTCAACAAAACTAGAGCTCTCTAGTCTAGAGCATGTAATGTAGCTTACAACAATCAATTTCTTCAAAAACAGATTCAGCAGCTTCAACAAAACTAGAGCACACAGCTCCAACAACAGCAGATTCAACAGCTTCAACAAAACTAGAGTTCTCTATAGCACATAATAGCCTACAACAATCAACAGCTTCAACAACAAATTCATCAGCTTTAGCAAAACTAGAGCTCTCTAGAGCACATAATGTAGCCTACAACAACCAACAGCTTCAACAACGCATTCAACTGCCTTAACAAAACTAGAACTCTTTAGAGCACATAATGTAGCCTACAACAATCAACATTTTCAACAACAGATTCAACAGTTCCAATAAAACTAGAGCACATAATAGCCTACAATAATCAACAGTTTTAACAACAGATTCAACAGCTTCAACAAAACTAGAGCTCTCTAGAACACATAATAGTCTACAACAATGAACAGCTTCATCAGGAGATTCTACTGCTTCAATTAAATTAGAGCTCTCTAGAGCACATAATAGCCTACAACAATCAATAGCTTCAACAACAGATTCAACAGCTTCAACAAAACTAGAGCTCTCTAGAACACATAATAACCTACAAAAATGAACAGCTTCAACAGGAGATTCTACTGCTTCACTAAAATTAGAGCTCTCTAGAGCACATAATAGCCTACAACAATCAATAGCTTCAACAACAACAGGTTCAACAGCTTCAATAAAACTAGAGCACATCATAGCCTACAACAATCAACAGCTTTAACAACAAGATTCAACAGCTTGAACAAAATTACAGCCTTCTATAGCTCATAATAGCCTACAATCAACATCTTCAACAACAGATTCAACAGCTTCAATAAAACTAGAGCACATCATAGCCTACAACAATCAACAGCTTTAACAACAAGATTCAACAGCTTGAACAAAATTACAGCCTTCTATAGCTCATAATAGCCTACAATCAACATCTTCAACAACAGATTTAACAATTTCTACAAAACTAGAGCTCTCTAGAACACATAATAGCCTACAACAATCAACAGCTTCAACAACAGATTCAACAGCTTCAACAAAACTAGAGCTCCCTAGAGCACATAATAGCCTACAATAATCAACAACTTCAACAGATTCAACAGCTTCAACAAAACTAGAGCTCTCTAGAGCACATCATAGCCTACAACCATCAACAGCTTAAACAATAACAGATTCAATAGCTTCAACAAAACTAGAGCTCTCTAGAGCACATAATAGCCTACAACAATCAACAGCTTCAATAACAGATTCAACAGCTTCAACAAAACTAGAGCTCTCTAGTACACATAATTGCGGACAATAATCAACAGTTTCAACAAACTAGAGCTTTCTAGAGCTCATAATAGCTTACAACAATCAACATCTTCAATATCAGATTCAACAGCTTCAACAAAACTAGAGTTCTCTAGTGCACATAATAGCCTACAACAATCAACAGCTTTAACGACAGATTCAACTGTTCCAACATAACTAGAGCTCTCTAGAGCACATAATGTAGCCTACAACAACCAACAGCTTTAACAACAACAGATTCAACAGCTTCAATAAATCTATAGCTCTCTAGAGCACATAATAGCCTACAACAATCAACATGCAGCTTCAACAACGCATTCAACTGCCTTAACAAAACTAGAGCTCTTTAGAGCACATAATGTAGCCTACAACAATCAACATTTTCAACAACAGATTCAACAGTTCCAATAAAACTAGAGCACATAATAGCCTACAATAATCAACAGTTTTAACAACAGATTCAACAGCTTCAACAAAACTAGAGCTCTCTAGAACACATAATAGTCTACAACAATGAACAGCTTCATCAGGAGATTCTACTGCTTCAATTAAATTAGAGCTCTCTAGAGCACATAATAGCCTACAACAATCAATAGCTTCAACAACAGATTCAACAGCTTCAACAAAACTAGAGCTCTCTAGAACATATAATAACCTACAAAAATGAACAGCTTCAACAGGAGATTCTACTGCTTCACTAAAATTAGAGCTCTCTAGAGCACATAATAGCCTACAACAATCAATAGCTTCAACAACAACAGGTTCAACAACTTCGACAAAATTTGAGCTCTCTAGAACACATAATGTAGCCTACAACAATCAACATCTTCAACAATAGATTCAACAGCTTCAATAAAACTAAAGAACATAATGGCCTACAACAATCAACAGCTTTTACAACAATAGATTAAACAATAACAGATTGAACAGCTTCGACAGAACTAGATCTTTCTAGAGCACATAATGTAGCCTACAACAATCAACATCTTCAGCAATAGATTCAACAGCTTCAATAAAACTTGAGCACATAATAGCCCACAACAATCAACAACTTTAACAACAACAGATTCAAAAGCTTCAACAACAACAGATTCAACAGCTTCAACAAAACTAGAGCTCTCTAGAGCACATAATGTAGCCTATAACAATCAACAGCTTAAACAACAACAAATTCAACAGCTTCAACAAAACTTGAGCTCTCTAGAGCACATAATGTAGCCTACAACAATCAACAGATTCAACAACACATTCAACAGCTTCAACAAAACTAGAGCACATAATAGCCTACAACAATCAACAGATTCAACAGCTTCAACTAAACTGGAGCTCTATAGAGCACATAATGTAGCCTATAACAATCAACAGCTTTAACAACAACAGATTCAACAGCTTCAACAAAACTAGAGCTCTCTAGAGCACACAATAGCCTACAACAATCAACAGCTTCATCAATAACAGATTCAACAGCTTCAACAAAACTAGAGCTCTGTAGAGCACAAAATAACCTACAACAATCAACAGCTTCAACAACCGATTCAACAGCTTCAACGAAACTAGAGCTCTCTATAGCACATAATAGCCTTAACAATCAAGAGCTTCAACAACAGATTCAACAGCTTCAACAAAACTAGAGCTCTCTAGAACACATAATGTAGCCTACAACAATCAACATCTTCAACAACAACAGAATCAACAATTTCAACAATACAAGAGCTTTCTACAGTACTTAACATAATAGCCTACAACAATCAACAGCTTCAACAGCTTCAACAACAATCAACAGCTTCAACAACAGATTCACAGCTTCAACAAAACTTGAGCTCTCTAGAGCACATAATGTAGCCTACAACAATCAACAGATTCAACAACACATTCAACAGCTTCAACAAAACTAGAGCACATAATAGCCTACAACAATCAACAGCTTCAACAACAACAGATTCAACAGCTTCAACTAAACTGGAGCTCTATAGAGCACATAATGTAGCCTATAACAATCAACAGCTTTAACAACAACAGATTCAACAGCTTCAACAAAACTAGAGCTCTCTAGAGCACATAATAGCCTACAACAATCAACAGCTTCAACAACAATAGATTCAACAGCTTCAACTAAACTGGAGCTCTATAGAGCACATAATGTAGCCTATAACAATCAATAGCTTTAACAACAACAGCTTCAACAAAACTAGAGCTCTCTAGAGCACATAATAGCCTACAACAATCAACAGCTTCAACAACAGATTCAACAGCTTCAACAAAACTAGAGGTCTCTAGAACACATAATAGTCTACAACAATGAACAGCTTCATCAGGAGATTCTACTGCTTCAATTAAATTAGAGCTCTCTAGAGCACATAATAGCCTACAACAATCAATAGCTTCAACAACAACAGGTTCAACAGCACATAACAATCAACAGCTTTAACAACAATAATACTAGAGCACATCATAGCCTACAACAATCAACAGCTTTAACAACAACAGATTCAACAGCTTCAACAAAACTTACAGCCTTCTATAGCTCATAATAGCCTACAATCAACATCTTCAACAACAGATTCAACAGCTTCAATATAACTAGAGCACATAATAGCCTACAACAATCAACAGCTTTAACAACAAGATTCAACAGCTTGAACAAAATTACAGCCTTCTATAGCTCATAATAGCCTATAACAATCAACATCTTCAACAACAGATTTAACAATTTCTACAAAACTAGAGCTCTCTAGAACACATAATAGCCTACAACAATCAACAGCTTCAACAACAGATTCAACAGCTTCAACAAAACTAGAGCTCCCTAGAGCACATAATAGCCTACAATAATCAACAACCTCAACAGATTCAACAGCTTCAACAAAACTTGAGCTCTCTAGAGCACATAATGTAGCCTATAACAATCAACAGCTTAAACAACAACAAATTCAACAGCTTCAACAAAACTTGAGCTCTCTAGAGCACATAATGTAGCCTACAACAATTAACAGATTCAACAACACATTCAACAGCTTCAACAAAACTAGAGCACATAATAGCCTACAACAATCAACAGATTCAACAGCTTCAACTAAACTGGAGCTCTATAGAGCACATAATGTAGCCTATAACAATCAACAGCTTTAACAACAACAGATTCAACAGCTTCAACAAAACTAGAGCTCTCTAGAGCACACAATAGCCTACAACAATCAACAGCTTCATCAACAACAGATTCAACAGCTTCAACAAAACTAGAGCTCTCTAGAGCACAAAATAGCCTACAACAATCAACAGCTTCAACAACAGATTCAATAGCTTCAACGAAACTAGAGCTCTCTAGAACACATAATGTAGCCTACAACAATCAACATCTTCAACAACAACAGAATCAACAATTTCAACAAAACAAGAGCTTTCTACAGCACTTAACAGCCTACAACAATCAACAGCTTCAACGAATCTAGAGCTCTCTAGAGCACATAATAGCCTACAACAATCAACAGCTTCAACAACAGATTCAACAGCTTCAACAAAACTTGAGCTCTCTAGAGCACATAATGTAGCCTACAACAATCAACAGCTTCAACAACATAAGATTCAACAGCTTCAACTAAAGTGGAGCTCTATAGAGCACATAACAATCAACAGCTTTAACAACAACAGATTCAACAGCTTCAACAAAACTAAAGCTCTCTAGAGCACATAATAGCCTACAACAATCAACACCTTCAACAACAACAGATTCAACAGCTTCAACTAAACTGGAGCTCTATAGAGCACATAATGTAGCCTATAACAATCAACAGCTTCAACAACACATTCAACAGCTTCAACAAAACTAGAGCACATAATAGCCTACAACAATCAACAGATTCAACAGCTTCAACTAAACTGGAGCTCTATAGAGCACATAATGTAGCCTATAACAATCAACAGCTTTAACAACAACAAAATTCAACAGCTTCAACACAACTTGAGCTCTCTAGAGCACATAATGTAGCCTACAACAATCAACAGATTCAACAACACATTCAACAGCTTCAACAAAACTAGAGCATATAATAGCCTACAACAATCAACAGCTTCAACAACAATAGATTCAACAGCTTCAACTAAACTGGAGCTCTATAGAGCACATAATGTAGCCTATAACAATCAATAGCTTTAACAACAACAGCTTCAACAAAACTAGAGCTCTCTAGAGCACATAATAGCCTACAACAATCAACAGCTTCAACAACAGATTCAACAGCTTCAACAAAACTTGAGCTCTCTAGAGCACATAATGTAGCCTACAACAATCAACAGATTCAACAACACATTCAACAGCTTCAACAAAACTAGAGCACATAATAGCCTGCAACAATCAACAGCTTCAACAACAACAGATTCAACAGCTTCAACTAAACTGGAGCTCTATAGAGCACACAATGTAGCCTACAACAATCAACAGATTCAACAACACATTCAACAGCTTCAACAAAACTAGAGCACATAATAGCCTACAACAATCAACAGATTAAACAGCTTCAACTAAACTGGAGCTCTATAGAGCACATAATGTAGCCTATAACAATCAACAGCTTTAACAACAACAAATTCAACAGCTTCAACACAACTTGAGCTCTCTAGAGCACATAATGTAGCCTACAACAATCAACAGATTCAACAAGACATTCAACAGCTTCAACAAAACTAGAGCATATAATAGCCTACAACAATCAACAGCTTCAACAACAATAGATTCAACAGCTTCAACTAAACTGGAGCTCTATAGAGCACATAATGTAGCCTATAACAATCAATAGATTTAACAACAACAGCTTCAACAAAACTAGAGCTCTCTAGAGCACATAATAGCCTACAACAATCAACAGCTTCAACAACAGATTCAACAGCTTCAACAAAACTTGAGCTCTCTAGAGCACATAATGTAACCTACAACAATCAACAGATTCAACAACACATTCAACAGCTTCAACACAACTAGAGCACATAATAACCTACAACAATCAACAGCTTCAACAACAACAGATTCAACAGCTTCAACTAAACTGGAGCTCTATAGAGCACATAATGTAGCCTATAACAATCAACAGCTTTAACAACAACAGATTCAACAGCTTCAACAAAACTAGAGCTCTCTAGAGCACATAATAGCCTACAACAATCAACAGCTTCAACAACAATAGATTCAACAGCTTCAACTAAACTGGAGCTCTATAGAGCACATAATGTAGCCTATAACAATCAATAGCTTTAACAACAACAGCTTCAACAAAACTAGAGCTCTCTAGAGCACATAATAGCCTACAACAATCAACAGCTTCAACAACAGATTCAACAGCTTCAACAAATCTTGAGCTCTCTAGAGCTCTCTAGAGCACATAATGTAGCCTACAACAATCAACAGATTCAACAACAGATTCAACAGCTTCAACAAAACTTGAGCTCTCTAGAGCACATAATGTAGCCTACAACAATCAACAGATTCAACAACACATTCAACAGCTTCAACAAAACTAGAGCATATAATAGCCTACAACAATCAACAGCTTCAACAACAATAGATTCAACAGCTTCAACTAAACTGGAACTCTATAGAGCACATAATGTAGCCTATAACAATCAACAGCTTTAACAACAACAGCTTCAACAAAACTAGAGCTCTCTAGAGCACATAATAGCCTACAACAATCAACAGCTTCAACAACAGATTCAACAGCTTCAACAAAACTTGAGCTCTCTAGAGCACATAATGTAGCCTACAACAATCAACAGATTCAACAACACATTCAACAGCTTCAACAAAACTAGAGCACATAATAGCCTACAACAATCAACAGCTTCAACAACAACAGATTCAACAGCTTCAACTAAAGTGGAGCTCTATAGAGCACATAATGTAGCCTATAACAATCAACAGCTTTAACAACAACAGATTCAACAGCTTCAACAAAACTAGGGCTCTCTAGAGCACACAAGAGCCTACAACAATCAACAGCTTCATCAACAACAGATTCAACAGCTTCAACAAAACTAGAGCTCTCTAGAGCACAAAATAGCCTACAACAATCAACAGCTTCAACAACAGATTCAATAGCTTCAACGAAACTAGAGCTCTCTAGAACACATAATGTAGCCTACAACAATCAACATCTTCAACAACAACAGAATCAACAATTTCAACAAAACAAGAGCTTTCTACAGCACTTAACAGCCTACAACAATCAACAGCTTCAACAAATCTAGAGCTCTCTAGAGCACATAATAGCCTACAACAATCAACAGCTTCAACAACAGATTCAACAGCTTCAACAAAACTTGAGCGCTCTAGAGCATATTATAATGTAGCCTACAACAATCAACAGATTCAACAACACATTCAACAGCTTCAACAAAACTAGAGCACATAATAGCCTACAACAATCAACAGCTTCAACAACAACAGATTCAACAGCTTCAACTAAAGTGGAGCTCTATAGAGAACATAACAATCAACAGCTTTAACAACAACAGATTCAACAGCTTCAACAAAACTAGAGCTCTCTAGAGCACATAATAGCCTACAACAATCAACAGCTTCAACAACAACAGATTCAACAGCTTCAACTAAACTGGAGCTCTATAGAGCACATAATGTAGCCTATAACAATCAACAGCTTCAACAACACATTCAACAGCTTCAACAAGACTAGAGCACATAATAGCCTACAACAATCAACAGATTCAACAGCTTCAACTAAACTGGAGCTCTATAGAGCACATAATGTAGCCTATAACAATCAACAGCTTTAACAACAACAAAATTCAACAGCTTCAACACAACTTGAGCTCTCTAGAGCACATAATGTAGCCTACAACAATCAACAATCAACAGCTTCAACAAAACTAGAGCAACAACAAAATTCAACAGCTTCAACACAACTTGAGCTCTCTAGAGCACATAATGTAGCCTACAACAATCAACAGATTCAACAACACATTCAACAGCTTCAACAAAACTAGAGCATATAATAGCCTACAACAATCAACAGCTTCAACAACAATAGATTCAACAGCTTCAACTGAACTGGAGCTCTATAGAGCACATAATGTAGCCTATAACAATCTATAACTTTAACAACAACAGCTCTCAACAAAACTAGAGCTCTCTAGAGCACATAATAGCCTACAACAATCAACAGCTTCAACAACAGATTCAACAGCTTCAACAAAACTTGAGCTCTCTAGAGCACATAATGTAGCCTACAACAATCAACAGATTCAACAACACATTCAACGGCTTCAACAAAACTAGAGCACATAATAGCCTACAACAATCAACAGCTTCAACAACAACAGATTCAACAGCTTCAACTAAACTGGAGCTCTATAGAGCACATAATGTAGCCTATAACAATCAACAGCTTTAACAACAACAGATTCAACAGCTTCAACAAAACTAGAGCTCTCTAGAGCACATAATAGCCTACAACAATCAACAGCTTCAACAACAATAGATTCAACAGCTTCAACTAAACTGGAGCTCTATAGAGCACATAATGTAGCCTATAACAATCAATAGCTTTAACAACAACAGCTTCAACAAAACTAGAGCTCTCTAGAGCACATAATAGCCTACAACAATCAACAGCTTCAACAATAGATTCAACAGCTTCAACAAAACTTGAGCTCTCTAGAGCACATAATGTAGCCTACAACAATCAACAGATTCAACAACAGATTCAACAGCTTCAACAAAACTTGAGCTCTCTAGAGCACATAATGTAGCCTACAACAATCAACAGATTCAACAACACATTCAATAGCTTCAACAAAACTAGAGCACACAATAGCCTACAACAATCAACAGCTTCAACAACAATAGATTCAACAGCTTCAACTAAACTGGAGCTCTATAGAGCACATAATGTAGCCTATAACAATCAATAGCTTTAACAACAACAGCTTCAACAAAACTAGAGCTCTCTAGAGCACATAATAGCCTACAACAATCAACAGCTTCAACAACAGATTCAACAGCTTCAACAAAACTTGAGCTCTCTAGAGCACATACAGCACATAATATAGCTTACAACAATCAACAGATTCAACAACACATTCAACAGCTTCAACAAAACTAGAGCACATAATAGCCTACAACAATCAACAGCTTCAACAACAACAGATTCAACAGCTTCAACTAAAGTGGAGCTCTCTAGAGCACATAATAGCCTACAACAATCAACAGCTTCAACAACAACAGATTCAACAGCTTCAACTAAACTGGAGCTCTATAGAGCACATAATGTAGCCTATAACAATCAACAGCTTAAACAACAACAAATTCAACAGCTTCAACAAAACTTGAGCTCTCTAAAGCACATAATGTAGCCTACAACAATCAACAGATTCAACAACACATTCAACAGCTTCAACAAAACTAGAGCATATAATAGCCTACAACAATCAACAGATTCAACAGCTTCAACTAAACTGGAGCTCTATAGAGCACATAATGTAGCCTATAACAACCAACAGCTTTAACAACAACAGATTCAACAGCTTCAATAAATCTATAGCTCTCTAGAGCACATAATAGCCTACAACAATCAACAGCTTCAACAACGCAACTGCCTCAAACTCTATAGCTCTATAGCCTTAACAAAACTAGAGCTCTTTAGAGCACATAATGTAGCCTACAACAATCAACATTTTCAACAACAGATTCAACAGTTCCAATAAAACTAGAGCACATAATAGCCTACAATAATCAACAGTTTTAACAACAGATTCAACAGCTTCAACAAAACTAGAGCTCTCTAGAACACATAATAGTCTACAGCTTCATCAGGAGATTCTACTGCTTCAATTAAATTAGAGCTCTCTAGAGCACATAATAGCCTACAACAATCCATAGCTTCAACAACAACAGGTTCAACAGCTTCAATAAAACTAGAGCACATCATAGCCTACAACAATCAACAGCTTTAACAACAAGATTCAACAGCTTGAACAAAATTACAGCCTTCTATAGCTCATAATAGCCTACAATCAACATCTTCAACAACAGATTCAACAGCTTCAATAAAACTAGAGCACATCATAGCCTACAACAATCAACAGCTTTAACAACAAGATTCAATAGCTTGAACAAAATTACAGCCTTCTATAGCTCATAATAGCCTACAATCAACATCTTCAACAGATTTAACGATTTCTACAAAACTAGAGCTCTCTAGAACACATAATAGCCTACAACAATCAACAGCTTCAACAACAGATTCAACAGCTTCAACAAAACTAGAGCTCCCAAGAGCACATAATAGCCTACAATAATCAACAACTTCAACAGATTCAACAGCTTCAACAAAACTAGAGCTCTCTAGAGCACATCATAGCCTACAACCATCAACAGCTTAAACAATAACAGATTCAATAGCTTCAACAAAACTAGAGCTCTCTAGAGCACGTAATAGCCTACAACAATCAACAGCTTCAATAACAGATTCAACAGCTTCAACAAAACTAAAGCTCTCTAGTACACATAATTGCCACAGTAATCAACAGTTTCAACAAACTAGAGCTTTCTAGAGCTCATAATAGCTTACAACAATCAACATCTTCAATATCAGATTCAACAGCTTCAACAAAACTAGAGTTCTCTAGTGCACATAATTGCCGACAACAATCAACTGCTCCAACAGCAGATTCAACAGCTTCAACAAAACTAGAGCTTTCTAGAGCTCATAATAGCCTACAACAATCAACAGCTTCAACAACAGATTCAATAGCTTCAACTTCAAAACTAGAGCTCTATAGAGTACATAATGTAGCCTACAACAATCAACAGCTTCAACAAAACTAGAGCTCTCTAGAGCACATAATGTAGCCTACTACAATCAACAGCTTCAACAACAGATTCAACAGCTTCAACAAAACTAGAGCTTTCTAGAGCTCATAATAGCCTACAGCAATCAACAGCTTCATTAACAGATTCAACAGTTTCAACAAAACTAGAGTTGTCTAGTGCACATAATTGCCGACAACAATCAACTGCTTCAACAGCAGATTCAACAGCTTCAACAAAACTAGAGCTTTCTAGAGCTCATAATAGCCTACAACAGTCAACAGCTTCAACAACAGATTCAATAGCTTCAACTTCAAAACTAGAGCTCTATAGAGTACATAATGTAGCCTACAACAATCAACAGCTTCAACAAAACTAGAGCTCTCTGGAGCACATAATGTAGCCTACTACAATCAACAGCTTCAACAATAGATTCAAAAGCTTCAACAAACCTAGAGCACATAATAGCCTACAACAATCAACAGCTCCAACAACAGCAGATTCAACAGCTTCAACAAAACTAGAGCTCTCTATAGCACATAATAGCCTAAAACAATCAACAGCTTCAACAACAGATTCAACTGCTTCATCAAAACTAGAGCTCTCTAGAGCATATAATAGCCTACAACAATCAACATCTTCAACAACAGAGTTAACAACTTCAACAAATCTAGAGCTCTCTAGAGCTCATAATAGCTTACAACAATCAACAGCTTCAACAGCAGATTCAACTGCTTCAACATAACTAGAGCTCTCTAGAGCACATAATAGCCTACAACAATCAACAGCTTTAACAACAGACTCAACGTCTTCAACAAGAGATTCAACAACTTCAACAAAACTAGAGCTCTCTAGAGCTCATAATAGCCTACAACAATCAACAGCTTCAACAACAGATTCAACAAAACTAGAGTTCTCCAGATGACATAATAGCTCACAACAATCAACAGCTTCAACAAGAGATTCAACAGCTTTAACAAAACTAGAGATATCCAGAGCACATAATGTAACCTACAACAAACATCTTCAGCAACAACAGATTCATAATTTTCAATAAAACTAGACCTCTCCAGAGCACATAATAGCCTACAACAATCAACATCTTCAACACAAACAGATTCAACAGCTTTAATAAAACTAGAGCACATAGTAGCCTACAACAATCAACAGCTTTAAGAACAATAGATTCAACATCTTCAACAAGAGATTCAACAGCTTCAACAAAACTAGAGCTCTCTAGAGCTCATAATAGCCTACAACAATCAACAGCTTCAACAACAGATTCAACAAAACTAGAGTTCTCCAGATGACATAATAGCTTACAACAATCAACAGCTTCAACAACAGATTCAACATTTTCAACAAAACTAGAGCTCACTAGATCACATAATAGCCTACAACAATCAACCGCTTCAACAATACTAAAGCTCTCTAGAGCACATAATGTAGCCTGCTACAATCAACAGCTTCAACAACAACAGATTCTACAGCTTCAACAAAACTAGAGCACATAATAACCTACAACAATCAACAGCTTCAACAACAGATTCAACATTTTCAACAAAACTAAAGCTCACTAGATCACATAATAGCCTACAACAATCAACCGCTTCAACAATACTAAAGCTCTCTAGAGCACATAATGTAGCCTACTACAATCAACAGCTTCAACAACAACAGATTCAACAGCTTTAATAAAACTAGAGCACATAATAGCCTACAACAAACAACAGCTTTAACAACAACAGATTCAACATCTTCAACAAGAGATTCAACAGCTTCAACAAAACTAGAGCTCTCTAGAGCTCATAATAGCCTGCAATCAACAGCTTCAACAACAGATTCAACAAAACTAAAGTTCTCCTGATGACATAATAGCCTACAACAATCAACAGCTTTAACAACAACAGATTCAACATCTTCAACAACAGATTCAACAGCTTCAACAAAACTTGAGCTCTCTAGAGCACATAATGTAGCCTACAACAATCAACAGATTCAACAACACATTCAACAGCTTCAACAAAACTAGAGCACATAATAGCCTACAACAATCAACAGCTTCAACAACAACAGATTCAACAGCTTCAACTAAACTGGACCTCTATAGAGCACATAATGTAGCCTATAACAATCAACAGCTTTAACAACAACAGATTCAACAGCTTCAACAAAACTTGAGCTCTCTAGAGCACATAATGTAGCCTATAACAATCAACAGCTTTAACAACAACAGATTCAACAGCTTCAACTAAACTGGAGCTCTATAGAGCACATAATGTAGCCTATAACAATCAACAGCTTTAACAACAACAGATTCAACAGCTTCAACTAAACTGGAGCTCTATAGAGCACATAATGTAGCCTATAACAATCAACAGCTTTAACAACAACAGATTCAACAGCTTCAACAAAACTAGAGCTCTCTAGAGCACATAATAGCCTACAACAATCAACAGCTTCAACAACAGATTCAACAGCTTCAACAAAACTTGAGCTCTCTAGAGCACATAATGTAGCCTACAACAATCAACAGATTCAACAACAGATTCAACAGCTTCAACAAAACTTGAGCTCTCTAGAGCACATAATGTAGCCTACAACAATCAACAGATTCAACAACACATTCAACAGCTTCAACAAAACTAGAACATATAATAGCCTACAACAATCAACAGCTTCAACAACAATAGATTCAACGGCTTCAACTAAACTGGAGCTCTATAGAGCACATAATGTAGCCTATAACAATCAATAGCTTTAGCAACAACAGCTTCAACAAAACTAGAGCTCTCTAGAGCACATAATAGCCTACAACAATCAACAGCTTCAACAACTGATTCAACAGCTTCAACAAAACTTGAGCTCTCTAGAGCACATAATGTAGCCTACAACAATCAACAGATTCAACAACACATTCAACAGCTTCAACAAAACTAGAGCACATAATAGCCTACAACAATCAACAGCTTCAACAACAACAGCTTCAACAGCTTCAACTAAACTGGAGCTCTATAGAGCACATAATGTAGCCTACAGCTTTAACAACAACAGATTCAACAGCTTCAACTAAACTGGAGCTCTATAGAGCACATAATGTAGCCTATAACAATCAACAGCTTTAACAACAACAGATTCAACAGCTTCAACAAAACTAGAGCTCTCTAGAGCACATAATAGCCTACAACAATCAACAGCTTCAACAACAATAGATTCAACAGCTTCAACTAACCTGGAGCTCTATAGAGCACATAATGTAGCCTATAACAATCAATAGCTTTAACAACAACAGCTTTAACAACAACAGCTTCAACAAAACTGGAGCTCTCTAGAGCACATAATAGCCTACAACAATCAACAGCTTCAACAACAGATTCAACAGCTTCAACAAAACTTGAGCTCTCTAGAGCACATAATGTACCCTACAACAATCAACAGATTCAACAACAGATTCAACAGCTTCAACAAAACTTGAGCTCTCTAGAGCACATAATGTAGCCTACAACAATCAACAGATTCAACAACACATTCAACAGCTTCAACAAAACTTGAGCTCTCTAGAGCACATAATGTAGCCTACAACAATCAACAGATTTAACAACACATTCAACAGTTTCAACAAAACTAGAGCATATAATAGCCTACAACAAACAACAGCTTCAACAACAATAGATTCAACGGCTTCAACTAAACTGGAGCTCTATAGAGCACATAATGTAGCCTATAACAATCAATAGCTTTAGCAACAACAGCTTCAACAAAACTAGAGCTCTCTAGAGCACATAATAGCCTACAACAATCAACAGCTTCAACAACAGATTCAACAGCTTCAACAAAACTTGAGCTCTCTAGAGCACATAATGTAGCCTACAACAATTAACAGATTCAACAACACATTCAACAGCTTCAACAAAACTAGAGCACATAATAGCCTACAACAATCAACAGCTTTAACAACAGATTCAACAGCTTCAACAAAACTTGAGCTCTCTAGAGCACATAATGTAGCCTACAACAATCAACAGATTCAACAACACATTCAACAGCTTCAACAAAACTAGAGCACATAATAGCCTACAACAATCAACAGCTTCAACAACAACAGATTCAACAGCTTCAACTAAAGTGGAGCTCTATAGAGCACATAATAGCCTACAACAATCAACAGCTTCAACAACAACAGATTCAACAGCTTCAACTAAACTGGAGCTCTATAGAGCACATAATGTAGCCTATAACAATCAACAGCTTAAACAACAACAAATTCAACAGCTTCAACAAAACTTGAGCTCTCTAGAGCACATAGTGTAGCCTACAACAATCAACAGATTCAACAACACATTCAACAGCTTCAACAAAACTAGAGCACATAATAGCCTACAACAATCAACAGCTTCAACAACAACAGATTCAACAGCTTCAACTAAAGTGGAGCTCTCTAGAGCACATAATAGCCTACAACAATCAACAGCTTCAACAACAACAGATTCAACAGCTTCAACTAAACTGGAGCTCTATAGAGCACATAATGTAGCCTATAACAATCAACAGATTCAACAACAGATTCAACAGCTTCAACAAAACTTGAGCTCTCTAGAGCACATAATGTAGCCTACAACAATCAACAGATTCAACAACACATTCAACAGCTTCAACAAAACTAGAACATATAATAGCCTACAACAATCAACAGCTTCAACAACAATAGATTCAACGGCTTCAACTAAACTGGAGCTCTATAGAGCACATAATGTAGCCTATAACAATCAATAGCTTTAGCAACAACAGCTTCAACAAAACTAGAGCTCTCTAGAGCACATAATAGCCTACAACAATCAACAGCTTCAACAACAGATTCAACAGCTTCAACAAAACTTGAGCTCTCTAGAGCACATAATGTAGCCTACAACAATCAACAGATTCAACAACACATTCAACAGCTTCAACAAAACTAGAGCACATAATAGCCTACAACAATCAACAGCTTCAACAACAACAGCTTCAACAGCTTCAACTAAACTGGAGCTCTATAGAGCACATAATGTAGCCTATAACAATCAACAGCTTTAACAACAACAGATTCAACAGCTTCAACTAAACTGGAGCTCTATAGAGCACATAATGTAGCCTATAACAATCAACAGCTTTAACAACAACAGATTCAACAGCTTCAACAAAACTAGAGCTCTCTAGAGCACATAATAGCCTACAACAATCAACAGTTTCAACAACAATAGATTCAACAGCTTCAACTAACCTGGAGCTCTATAGAGCACATAATGTAGCCTATAACAATCAATAGCTTTAACAACAACAGCTTCAACAAAAGTAGAGCTCTCTAGAGCACATAATAGCCTACAACAATCAACAGCTTCAACAACAGATTCAACAGCTTCAACAAAACTTGAGCTCTCTAGAGCACATAATGTAGCCTACAACAATCAACAGATTCAACAACAGATTCAACAGCTTCAACAAAACTTGAGCTCTCTAGAGCACATAATGTAGCCTACAACAATCAACAGATTCAACAACACATTCAACAGCTTCAACAAAACTAGAGCATATAATAGCCTACAACAAACAACAGCTTCAACAACAATAGATTCAACGGCTTCAACTAAACTGGAGCTCTATAGAGCACATAATGTAGCCTATAACAATCAATAGCTTTAGCAACAACAGCTTCAACAAAACTAGAGCTCTCTAGAGCACATAATAGCCTACAACAATCAACAGCTTCAACAATAGATTCAACAGCTTCAACAAAACTTGAGCTCTCTAGAGCACATAATGTAGCCTACAACAATTAACATATTCAACAACACATTCAACAGCTTCAACAAAACTAGAGCACATAATAGCCTACAACAATCAACAGCTTTAACAACAGATTCAACAGCTTCAACAAAACTTGAGCTCTCTAGAGCACATAATGTAGCCTACAACAATCAACAGATTCAACAACACATTCACCAGCTTCAACAAAACTAGAGCACATAATAGCCTACAACAATCAACAGCTTCAACAACAACAGATTCAACAGCTTCAACTAAAGTGGAGCTCTATAGAGCACATAATAGCCTACAACAATCAACAGCTTCAACAACAACAGATTCAACAGCTTCAACTAAACTGGAGCTCTATAGAGCACATAATGTAGCCTATAACAATCAACAGCTTAAACAACAACAAATTCAACAGCTTCAACAAAACTTGAGCTCTCTAGAGCACATAGTGTAGCCTACAACAATCAACAGATTCAACAACACATTCAACAGCTTCAACAAAACTAGAGCACATAATAGCCTACAACAATCAACAGCTTCAACAACAACAGATTCAACAGCTTCAACTAAAGTGGAGCTCTCTAGAGCACATAATAGCCTACAACAATCAACAGCTTCAACAACAACAGATTCAACAGCTTCAACTAAACTGGAGCTCTATAGAGCACATAATGTAGCCTATAACAATCAACAGCTTAAACAACAACAAATTCAACAGCTTCAACAAAACTTGAGCTCTCTAGAGCACATAATGTAGCCTACAACAATCAACAGATTCAACAACACATTCAACAGCTTCAACAAAACTAGAGCATATAATAGCCTACAACAATCAACAGATTCAACAGCTTCAACTAAACTGGAGCTCTATAGAGCACATAATGTAGCCTATAACAACCAACAGCTTTAACAACAACAGATTCAACAGCTTCAACTAAACTGGAGCTCTATAGAGCACATATGTAGCCTATAACAATCAACAGCTTTAACAACAACAGATTCAACAGCTTCAACAAAACTAGAGCTCTCTAGAGCACACAATAGCCTACAACAATCAACAGCTTCATCAACAACAGATTCAACAGCTTCAACAAAACTAGAGCTCTGTAGAGCACAAAATAGCCTACAACAATCAACAGCTTCAACAACCGATTCAACAGCTTCAACGAAACTAGAGCTCTCTATAGCACATAATAGCCTTCAACAATCAAGAGCTTCAACAACAGATTCAACAGCTTCAACAAAACTAGAGCTCTCTAGAACACATAATGTAGCCTACAACAATCAACATCTTCAACAACAACAGAATCAACAATTTCAACAATACAAGAGCTTTCTACAGCACTTAACAGCCTACAACAGTCAACAGCTTCAACAAATCTAGAGCTCTCTAGAGCACATAATAGCCTACAACAATCAACAGCTTCAACAACAGATTCAACAGCTTCAACAAAACTTGAGCTCTCTAGAGCACATAATGTAGCCTACAACAATCAACAGATTCAACAACAGATTCAATAGCTTCAACAAAACTTGAGCTCTCTAGAGCACATAATGTAGCCTACAACAATCAACAGATTCAACAACACATTCAACAGCTTCAACAAAACTAGAGCACATAATGGCCTACAACAATCGACAGCTTCAACAACAACAGATTCAACAGCTTAAACTAAAGTGGAGCTCTATAGAGCACATAATGTAGCCTATAACAATCAACAGCTTTAACAACAACAGATTCAACTGCTTCAACAAAACTAGAGCTCTCTAGAGCACATAATAGCCTACAACAATCAACAGCTTCAACAACAACAGATTCAACAGCTTCAACTAAACTGGAGCTCTATAGAGCACATAATGTAGCCTATAACAATCAACAGCTTAAACAACAACAAATTCAACAGCTTCAACAAAACTTGAGCTCTCTAGAGCACATAATGTAGCCTACAACAATCAACAGATTCAACAACACATTCAACTGCTTCAACAAAACTAGAGCACATAATAACCTACAACAATCAACAGATTCAACAGCTTCAACTAAACTGGAGCTCTATAGAGCACATAATGTAGCCTATAACAATCAACAGCTTTAACAACAACAGATTCAACAGCTTCAACAAAACTAGAGCTCTCTAGAGCACATAATAGCCTACAACAATCAACACCTTCAACAACAACAGATTCAACAGCTTCAACTAAACTGGAGCTCTATAGAGCACATAATGTAGCCTATAACAATCAACAGCTTAAACAACAACAAATTCAACAGCTTCAACAAAACTTGAGCTCTCTAGAGCACATAATGCAGCCTACAACAATCAACAGATTCAACAACACATTCAACAGCTTCAACAAAACTAGAGCACATAATAGCCTACAACAATCAACAGATTCAATAGCTTCAACTAAACTTGAGCTCTCTAGAGCACATAATGTAGCCTACAACAATCAACAGATTCAACAACAACAAATTCAACAGCTTCAACACAACTTGAGCTCTCTAGAGCACATAATGTAGCCTACAACAATCAACAGATTCAACAACACATTCAACAGCTTCAACAAAACTAGAGCATATAATAGCCTACAACAATCAACAGCTTCAACAACAATAGATTCAACAGCTTCAACTAAACTGGAGCTCTATAGAGCACATAATGTAGCCTATAACAATCAATAGCTTTAACAACAACAGCTTCAACAAAACTAGAGCTCTCTAGAGCACATAATAGCCTACAACAATCAACAGTTTCGACAACAGATTCAACTGCTTCAACAAAGCTATATCTCTCTAGAGCACATAATGTAGCCTACAACAATCAACAGATTCAACAACAGATTCAACAGCTTCAACAGAACTTGAGCTCTCTAGAGCACATAATGTAGCCTACAACAATCAACAGATTCAACAACACATTCAACAGCTTCAACAAAACTAGAGCATATAATAGCCTACAACAATCAACAGCTTCAACAAAACTTGAGCTCTCTAGAGCACATAATGTAGCCTACTACAATCAACAGCTTCAACAACAGATTCAACAGCTTCAAAAAAACTAGAGCTCTCTATTGCGCATAATAGCCTACAACAATCAACAGCTTTAACAGAAACAGGTTCAACAGCGTCAACAACAGATTCAACACTCTAGAGCACATAATGTAGCCAACAACAATCAACATCTTCAACAACAGATTCAACAGCTTCAACAAAACTAGAACTCTCTAGAGCACATAATAGCTTACAACAATCAACAGCTTCAACAACAGATTGTACAGCTTCAACAAAACTAGAGCTCTCTAGAGCACATAATAGCCTACAACAATCAACAGCTTCAACAACAGATTCAACAATTTCAACAAAACTAGAGCTCTCTAAAACACATAATAGCCTACAA
The DNA here is from genome assembly GCA_964291365.2 of Stappiaceae bacterium. Taxonomy (GTDB): domain Bacteria; phylum Pseudomonadota; class Alphaproteobacteria; order Rhizobiales; family Stappiaceae; genus JBDWFY01. The sequence goes on along the minus strand of OZ219993.1, from coordinate 44,186 downwards.
CAATCAACAGCTTCAACAATGGATTCAACAGCTTCAACAACGGATTCAACAGCTTCAATGAAACTTGAACTCTCTAGAGCACATAATGTAGCCTACAACAATCAACAGATTCAACAGCTTCAATAAAACTAGAACACATAATAGCCTACAACAATCGACAGCTTCAACAACAACAGATTAAACAGCTTCAACTAAAGTGGAGCTGTATAGAGCACATAATAGCCTACAACAATCAACAGCTTCAACAATAGATTCATCAGCTTTGGCAACAAAAGTAGAGTTCTCTAAAGCACATAATAGCCTGCAACAATCAACAGCTTCAACAACAGATTCGACAGCTTCAACAAAACTAGAGCTCTCTAGAGCTCATAATAGCCTACAACAATCAACATCTCCAACAACAACAGATTCAACAATTTCAACAAAACTAGAGCTCTATAAAGCACAACAGAACTAGATATTTCTAGAGCACATAATGTAGCCTACAACAATCAACAGCTTCAACAACAGATTCAACTGCCTTAACAAAACTAGAGCTCTCTAGAGCACATAATAGCCTACAACAATCAACAGCTTCAACAATAACAGATTCAACAGCTTCAACAAAACTAGAGTTCTCTAGAGCACATAATAGCCTACAACAATCAACAGCTTTATCAACAGATTGAACCGCTTCAAAAAAACTAGAGCTCTCTATTGCACATAATAGCCTACAACAATCGACAGCTTCAACAACAACAGATTAAACAGCTTCAACTAAAGTGGAGCTGTATAGAGCACATAATAGCCTACAACAATCAACAGCTTTAACAATAGATTCATCAGCTTTGGCAACAAAAGTAGAGTTCTCTAAAGCACATAATAGCCTGCAACAATCAACAGCTTCAACAACAGATTCGACAGCTTCAACAAAACTAGAGCTCTCTAGAGCTCATAATAGCCTACAACAATCAACATCTCCAACAACAACAGATTCAACAATTTCAACAAAACTAGAGCTCTCTAGAACACATAGTAGCCTACAACAATCAACAGCCACAACAACAAATTCAATGGCCTTCAACAAAACTAGAGCTCTATAAAGCACAACAGAACTAGATATTTCTAGAGCACATAATGTAGCCTACAACAATCAACAGCTTCAACAACAGATTCAACAGCTTCAACGAAACTAGTGCTCTCTAGAGCACATAATGGACTACAACAATCAACATCTTCAACAACAGATTCAACAGCTTCAATAAAACTAGAGCACATCATAACCTACAACAATCAACAGCTTTAACAACAGATTCAACCGCTTCAACAACAACAGATTCAACACCTTCGACAAAACTAGATCTTTTTAGAGCACATAATGTAGCCTATAACAATCAACATCTTCAACAACAGATTCAACAAAAATAAAACTATTGCACATAACAGCCTACAACAATCAATAGCTTTAACAACAATAGATTCAACAGCTTAAACAAAACTAGAGCCTTCTATAACTCATAATAGCCTACAACAGTCAACATCTTCAACAACAGATTCAACAGCTTCAACATAACTAGAGCTCCCTAGAGCACATAATAGCCTACAACAATCAACAACTTCAACAACAACAGATTCAACAGCTTCAACAAAACTAGAGCTCTATAGAGCACATAATAGCCTACAACCATCAACAGCTTAAACAATAACAGATTCAACAGCTTCAACAAAACTAGAGCTTTCTGGAGCTCATAATAGCCTACAATAATCAACAGCTTCAATAACAGATTCAACAGCTTCAACAAAATTTGAGCTCTATAGTGCACATAATTGCCGACAACAATCAACAGCTTCAACAGCAGATTCAACAGCTTCAACAAAACCAGAGCTTTCTAGAGCTCATAATAGCCTACAACAATCAACAGCTTCGATAATAGATTCAACAACTTCAACAAAACTAGAGCTTTATAGAGCACATAATGTAGCCTACAACAATCAACAGCTTTAACAACAGATTCAACAGCTTCAACAAAACTAGAGCTCTCTAGAACACATAATGTAGCCTACTACAATCGGCAGCTTTAACAACAGATTCAACAGCTTCAACAAAACTAGATCACATAATAGCCTACAACAATCATCAGCTCCAACAACAGCAGATTCAACAGCTTTAACAAAACTAGAGCTCTCTAGAGCACATAATAGCCTACAACAATCAGCAGCTTCAACAAGAGATTCAACAGCTTTAACAAAACTAGCGATCTCTAGAGCACATAATGTAACCTACAAGAAACATCTTCAGCAACGACAGATTCATAAGCTTCAATAAAGCTAGATCTCTCCAGAGCACATAATAGCCTACAACAATCTACAGCTTCAACAACAACAGACTCAACAGCTTCAACAAAACTAGAGCTCTATAGAGTACATAATGTAGCCTACAACAATCAACAGCTTCAACAAAACTAGAGTCTTCTATAGCTCATAATAGCCTACAACAATCAACATCTTCAACAACAACAGATTCAGGATAGTATAATGATGGTAAATAATCAATATAATTTATATTGATTATTTACCATCATTATGTTAAATAATGCCAGATTGGTGTAAAACGATCTATACTACCCTGTAACTGATGAACACCCAATCACGAAACTCACTAAAAAACAACAGATTCAACAATTTCTACAAAACTAGAGCTCTCTAGAACACATAATAGCCTACAACAATTAACAACTTCAAAAACAGGTTCAACAGCTTCAACAAAACTAGAGCTCCCTAGAGCACATAATAGCCTACAACAATCAACAACTCCAACAACAACAGATTCAACAGCTTCAATAAAACTAGAACTCTATGGAGCACATAATGTAGCCTACAACATTCAACAGCTTTAACAAAACTAGAGATCTCTAGAGCACATAATGTAGCATACAACAATCAACATTTTCAACAACAACAGATTCAACAGTTCCAATAAAACTAGAGCACATAATAGCCTACAATAATCAACAGCTGTAACAACAACAGATTCAACAGCTTCGCCATCAACATATTCAACAGGTTCAACAAAACTAGAGCTCTCTAGAACACAATAGCCTACAACAATGAACAACTTCAACAGGTGATTCTACTGCCTCAACAAAACTAGAGCTCTGTAGAGCACATAATGTAGCCTTCAACAATCAACATCTTCAACAACAGAATCAACAATTTCAACAAAATGAGAGCTTTCTAGAGCACTTAATAGCCTACAATAATCAACAGCTTCAACAACAACAGATTCAACAGCTTCAACTAATCTAGAGCTCTCTAGAGCACATAATAGCCTACAACAATCAACAGTTTCGACAACAGATTCAACTGCTTCAACAAAGCTATATCTCTCTAGAGCACATAATGTAGCCTACAACAATCAACAGCTTCAACAACAGATTCAACAGCTTCTACAATCATAACTAACAGTGAAAACCTTCAACAACAGATTCAACAACAACAATCAACAGCTTCAACAGATTCAACTACTTCAGATTTAACAGCTTCAACAATCAACAGCTTCTACAACAGATTGAACATCAAATTCAACAACTTCCACAATCAACAGCTTCAACAACAGATTCAACAACAATCAACAGCAACAGTTTCAAAAACATAAGCAATTAACAGCTTCAACATGGTGATCAACAGATTTAACAGCTTCAACTATCATAACCAACAATTAACAGCTTCAGCTATACTAATAAGATCAACAGATTCAACAACTGCTTCAACAATCATAATCAACAATTAACTGCTTCAACTACAGATTCAACAACAAATTCAGCATCATAAACTGCTTCAACAACATCATATATTAAAAACAATCAACAGATTCAACAACAGATTCAACAGCTTCAACAATCAACAGTGTTAACATGGTGATTGAAGCTATTGATTTATTGGAGCGAGCCTACTCTTACACAAGATAGACTGTACTAACAATCAACAGCTTCAACTATACTAACAAGGTCAACAGATTCAACAGCCTCAACAATCACAACCAACAATCAACAGCTTCAACAACAGATTCAACAAAATCAACAATCAACCACTTCTACACAGTGATCAACCAATTAAATAACAGATTTAACAGCTTCAACAACAGATTCAACAACTTCGGATTCAACAGCTTCAACACTTAACAGCTTCAACAACAACAGATTCAGCAACCTCAACTTCAATCAACAACTTCAACATGGTAATCAACAGATTAAACAACAGATTCAACAACTTCAGCTATCAACAGCTTTAACAACATATTCAACTACTTCAGATTCAACAGCTTCAACAATCAACATCTTCAACAACAGATTTCACAGCTTCAACAGACAACAGCTTCAACATAGTAATGGAAGCTATTGATTTATTGGGACGAGCCTACTCTTGCACACAATAGACTGTAATAACAATCAACAGCTTCAACTATACTAACAAGATCAACAGATTCAACAGCTTCAACAATCAACAGCTTCAACAACAGATTTAACAGCTTCAACAGTCAACAGCTTCAACATGGTGATTGAAGCTATTGATTTATTGTGGCGAGCCTACTTGTACACAAGATAGACTGTACTAACAATCAACAGCTTCAACTATACTAACCAGATCAACAGATTCAACAGCTTCAACAATCATAACCAACAATCAACAGCTTCAACTATACTAACAAGATCAACAGATTCAACAACTGCTTCAACAATCATAATCAACAATCAAAAGCTTCAACAACAGATTCAACAACAAATTCAACATCATTAACATTAAACAGCTTCAACAACAACCGATTTAAACACCAATAACAATCAACAGATTCAACAGCTTCAACAATTAACAACTTCAACACGGTGATTGAAGCTACTGATTTATTGGGCGAGCCTACTCTTACACAAAATAGACTGTACTAACAATCAACATCTTCAACAACAGATTCACAACATCAACAACAATCAACCACTTCTACATGGTGATCAACCAATTAAACAACAGATTTAACAGCTTCAACAATCATCAGCTTCAACAACAGATTGAACAACTTCAGATTTAACAGCTTTAACAATCAACAGCTTCAACAACAGATTCAACTACTTCAGATTTAACAGCTTTAACAATCAACAGCAACAACAGATTCAACAGCTTCAATAATCAACAGCTTCAACATGGTTAATGAAGCTATTGAATTATTGGGGCGAGTCTACTCTTTTACACAAGATAGACTGTACTAACAATCAACAGCTTCAACTATACTAGCAAGATCAACAGATTCAACAGCTTCAATAATCAAAACCAGCAATCAAAAGCTTCAACAACAACAGATTCAACGACATCAACAACAATCAACAGCTTCAACAACAGATTCAGCAACATCAAGTACAATCAACAACTTCATCATGGTGAACAACAGATTAAACAACAGATTCAACAGCTTCAGCTATCATCAGCTTCAACAACAGATTGAACTACTTCAGATTCAATAGCTTCAACAATCAACATCTTCAACAACAGATTTAACAGCTTCAACAGTCAATAGCTTCAACATGGTGATTGAAGCTATTGATTAGCCTCGTCCCCAGGCCCGAAAAGAGGGCCTGGTACACATTGTATGCGCATGCGCTAACTCATCCGTATATTACTGTAAAATTATTTGTAAACTAACAACAAACACGTGGCTTTGACCGCTGGCTATCCAGGGCACGACAGTATCAGCCGAAGCTAGGCTTTCTGACGAAGCGTTCGTGTATCCGATATCTAACGGATCCGTTCTCGTTGTTAGCAGTAAGCGATGTCAATGTCGAGGCAGATTTAGCATGAAATCGTAAGTCATGTACCATAGTTTACGGATTGTTTTACGGAAATATACGATGTACCAGGATTTTCGGTACACTTTGGCGCATGCGCAGACAGTGTGTACCCGGCCCTCTTTTCGGGCCTGGGGACGAGGCTAGTTATTGATTTATTTGGTCGAACCTACTCTTACACACAATAGACTGTACTAACTATCAACAGCTTCAACTATACTAACAATATCAACAGATTCAACAGCTTCAACAATCATAACCAACAATCAAATGCTTCAACTATACTAACAAGATCAACGGATTCAACAACAGATTCAACAACTTCAAAAATCATGATCAACAATCAACATTTTCAACAACAGATTCAACAACAATTTCAACAACATCAACAACAATCAACAGCTTCAACAACAACAGGTTTAACATCAACAACACCAACAACTATCAACAGCTTCAACAACGGATTCAACAGCTTCAACATGGTGATTGAAGCTGTTGATTTATTGGGGTGATCCTACACTTAAACAAGATAGACTGTACTAACAATCAACAGCTTTAATTATACTAACAAGATCAACAGCTTCAACAATACCAACAATCATCAGCTTCAACAACAAATTTAACAACATCAACAACAATCAACACATTTAACATTGTTATCAACAGATTAAACAACAGATTCAACAGCTTCAACAATCAACAGCTTCAACAACAGATTCAACAACTACAGCTTCAACAATCAACAGCTTCTGCAACAGTCAACAACAACAGATTCCACAATATCAACAACATTTAACAGTTTCATCATGGTGATCAACTGATTCAACAGCTTCTACAATCATAACCAACAATCAACAGCTTTAAATATACTAACAAGATTAACAGACTCAACAACAGCTTCAATAATCATAATCAACAATCAATAGCTTCAACAACAGATTCAACAACAGATTTAACAACATCAACAACAATCAACAGGCTCAACCACAAGTTTAACATTAACAACACCAACAACTTTCAACAGGTTCAACAACAGATTCAACAGCTTCAACGGTGTGATTGAAGCTATTGATCTATTTGGGCGAGCCTACACTTACACAAGATAGACTGTACTAACAGTTGACAGCTTTAGTTATATAAACAAGATCAACCTATTCAACAGCTTCAACAATACCAACAATCAATAGCTTCAACAACATATTCAACAACATAAACAGCAATCAACAACTTCAACATGGTTATCAACAGATTAAACAACAGAATCAACAGCTTCATCAATCAACAGCTTCAACAACAGATTCAACAACTACAGCTTCAACAACAGATTCAAAAACTTCAACAAAACTATAGTTCTTTAGCACATATAATGTAGCCTACAACAATCAACATCTTCAACAACAACAAATTCAACAGTTTTAACAAAACTAGAGCTCTCTAGAGTACATAATAGCCTACAACAATCAACAGCTTCAACAACAGATTCAACAGCTTCAACAAAACTTGAGCTCTCTAGAGCACGTAATGTAGCCTACAACAATCAACAGATTCAACAACACATTCAACAGCTTCAACAAAACTAGAGCACATAATGGCCCACAACAATCAACAGCTTCAGCAACAATAGATTCAACAGCTTCAACTAAACTGGAGCTCTATAGAGCACATAATGTAGCCTATAACAATCAACAGCTTTAACAACAACAGATTCAACAGCTTCAACAAAACTAGAGCTCTCTAGAGCACAAAATAGCCTACAACAATCAACAGCTTCAACAACAGATTCAACAGCTTCAACGAAACTAGAGCTCTCTATATCACATAATAGCTTTCAACAATCAAGAGCTTCAACAACAGATTCAACAGCTTCAACAAAACTAGAGCTCTCTAGAACACATAATGTAGCCTACAACAATCAACATCTTCAACAACAACAGAATCAACAATTTCAACAAAACAAGAGCTTTCTACAGCACTTAACAGCCTACAACAATCAACAGCTTCAACAAATCTAGAGCTCTCTAGAGCACATAATAGCCTACAACAATCAACAGCTTCAACAACAGATTCAACAGCTTCAACAAAACTTGAGCTCTCTAGAGCACATAATGTAGCCTACAACAATCAACAGATTCAACAACACATTCAACAGCTTCAACAAAACTAGAGCACATAATAGCCTACAACAATCAACAGATTCAACAGCTTCAACTAAACTGGAGCTCTATAGAGCACATAATGTAGCCTATAACAATCAACAGCTTTAACAACAGATTCAACAGCTTCAACAAAACTAGAGCTCTCTAGAGCACACAATAGCCTACAACAATCAACAGCTTCATCAACAACAGATTCAACAGGTTCAACAAAACTAGAGCTCTCTAGACCACAAAATAGCCTACAACAATCAACAGCTTCAACAACAGATTCAACAGCTTCAACGAAACTAGAGCTCTCTATATCACATCGTAGCTTTCAACAATCAAGAGCTTCAACAACAGATTCAACAGCTTCAACAAAACTAGAGCTCTCTAGAACACATAATGTAGCCTACAACAATCAACATCTTCAACAACAACAGAATCAACAATTTCAACAAAACAAGAGCTTTCTACAGCACTTAACAGCCTACAACAATCAACAACTTCAACAAATCTAGAGCTCTCTAGAGCACATAATAGCCTACAACAATCAACAGCTTCAACAACAGATTCAACAGCTTCAACAAAACTTGAGCTCTCTAGAGCACATAATGTAGCCTACAACAATCAACAGATTCAACAACACATTCAACAGCTTCAACAAAACTAGAGCACATAATAGCCTACAACAATCAACAGATTCAACAGCTTCAACTAAACTGGAGCTCTATAGAGCACATAATGTAGCCTATAACAATCAACAGCTTTAACAACAGATTCAACAGCTTCAACAAAACTAGAGCTCTCTAGAGCACACAATAGCCTACAACAATCAACAGCTTCATCAACAACAGATTCAACAGGTTCAACAAAACTAGAGCTCTCTAGACCACAAAATAGCCTACAACAATCAACAGCTTCAACAACAGATTCAACAGCTTCAACGAAACTAGAGCTCTCTATATCACATCGTAGCTTTCAACAATCAAGAGCTTCAACAACAGATTCAACAGCTTCAACAAAACTAGAGCTCTCTAGAACACATAATGTAGCCTACAACAATCAACATCTTCAACAACAACAAAATCAACAATTTCAACAAAACAAGAGCTTTCTACAGCACTTAACAGCCTACAACAATCAACAGCTTCAACAAATCTAGAGCTCTCTAGAGCACATAATAGCCTACAACAATCAACAGCTTCAACAACAGATTCAACAGCTTCAACAAAACTTCAGCTCTCTAGAGCACATAATGTAGCCTACAACAATCAACAGATTCAACAACACATTCAACAGCTTCAACAAAACTAGAGCATATAATAGCCTACAACAATCAACAGCTTCAACAACAATAGATTCAACAGCTTCAACTAAACTGGAGCTCTATAGAGCACATAATGTAGCCTATAACAATCAATAGCTTTAACAACAACAGCTTCAACAAACTAGAGCTCTCTAGAGCACATAATAGCCTAAAACAATCAACAGCTTCAACAACAGATTCAACAGCTTCAACAAAACTTGAGCTCTCTAGAGCACATAATGTAGCCTACAACAATCAACTGATTCAACAACAGATTCAACAGCTTCAACAAAACTTGAGCTCTCTAGAGCACATAATGTAGCCTACAACAATCAACAGATTCAACAACACATTCAACAGCTTCAACCAAACTAGAGCATATAATAGCCTACAACAATCAACTGCTTCAACAACAATAGATTCAACAGCTTCAACTAAACTGGAGCTCTATAGAGCACATAATGTAGCCTATAACAATCAATAGCTTTAACAACAACAGCTTCAACAAAACTAGAGCTCTCTAGAGCACATAATAGCCTACAACAATCAACAGCTTCAACAACAGATTCAACAGCTTCAACAAAACTTGAGCTCTCTAGAGCACATAATGTAGCCTACAACAATCAACAGATTCAACAACACATTCAACAGCTTCAACAAAACTAGAGCACATAATAGCCTACAACAATCAACAGCTTCAACAACAACAGATTCAACAGCTTCAACTAAAGTGGAGCTCTATAGAGCACATAATGTAGCCTATAACAATCAATAGCTTTAACAGCAACAGATTCAACAGCTTCAACAAAACTATAGCTCTCTAGAGAACATAATAGCCTACAACAATCAACAGCTTCAATAACAATAGATTCAACAGCTTCAACTAAACTGGAGCTCTATAGAGCACATAATGTAGCCTACAACAATCAACATCTTCAACAACAACAGAATCAACAATTTCGACAAAACAAGAGCTTTCTACAGCACTTAACAGCCTACAACAATCAACAGCTTCAACAAATCTAGAGCTCTCTAGAGCACATAATAGCCTACAACAATCAACAGCTTCAACAACAGATTCAACAGCTTCAACAAAACTTGAGCTCTCTGGAGCACATAATGTAGCCTACAACAATCAACAGATTCAACAACACATTCAACAGCTTCAACAAAACTAGAGCATAATATTATAATAGCCTACAACAATCAACAGCTTCAACAACAATAGATTCAACAGCTTCAACTAAACTGGAGCTCTATAGAGCACATAATGTAGCCTATAACAATCAATAGCTTTAACAACAACAGCTTCAACAAAACTAGAGCTCTCTAGAGCACATAATAGCCTAAAACAATCAACAGCTTCAACAACAGATTCAACAGCTTCAACAAAACTTGAGCTCTCTAGAGCACATAACGTAGCCTACAACAATCAACAGATTCAACAACAGATTCAACAGCTTCAACAAAACTTGAGCTCTCTAGAGCACATAATGTAGCCTACAACAATCAACAGATTCAACAACACATTCAACAGCTTCAACAAAACTAGAGCATATAATAGCCTACAACAATCAACAGCTTCAACAACAATAGATTCAACAGCTTCAACTAAACTGGAGCTCTATAGAGCACATAATGTAGCCTATAACAATCAATAGCTATAACAACAACAGCTTCAACAAAACTAGAGCTCTCTAGAGCACATAATAGCCTAAAACAATCAACAGCTTCAACAACAGATTCAACAGCTTCAACAAAACTTGAGCTCTCTAGAGCACATAATGTAGCCTACAACAATCAACAGATTCAACAACAGATTCAACAGCTTCAACAAAACTTGAGCTCTCTAGAGCACATAATGTAGCCTACAACAATCAACAGATTCAACAACACATTCAACAGCTTCAACAAAACTAGAGCATATAATAGCCTACAACAATCAACAGCTTCAACAACAATAGATTCAACAGCTTCAACTAAACTGGAGCTCTATAGAGCACATAATGTAGCCTATAACAATCAATAGCTTTAACAACAACAGCTTCAACAAAACTAGAGCTCTCTAGAGCACATAATAGCCTAAAACAATCAACAGCTTCGTCAACAACAGATTCAACAGCTTCAACAAAACTAGAGCTCTCTAGAGCACAAAATAGCCTACAACAATCAACAGCTTCAACAACAGATTCAACAGCTTCAACGAAACTAGTGCTTTCTATAGCACATAATAGCCTTCAACAATCAAGAGCTTCAACAACAGATTCAACAGCTTCAACAAAACTAGAGCTCTCTAGAACACATAATGTAGCCTACAACAATCAACATATTCAACAACAACAGAATCAACAATTTCAACAAAACAAGAGCTTTCTACAGCACTTAACAGCCTACAACAGTCAACAGCTTCAACAAATCTAGAGCTCTCTAGAGCACATAATAGCCTACAACAATCAACAGCTTCAACAACAGATTCAACAGCTTCAACAAAACTTGAGCTCTCTAGAGCACATGATGTAGCCTACAACAATCAACAGATTCAACAACACATTCAACAGCTTCAATAAAACTAGAGCATATAATAGCCTACAACAATCAACAGCTTCAACAACAATAGATTCAACAGCTTCAACTAAACTGGAGCTCTATAGAGCACATAATGTAGCCTATAACAATCAATAGCTTTAACAACAACAGCTTCAACAAAACTAGAGCTCTCTAGAGCACATAATAGCCTACAACAATCAACAGCTTCAACAATAGATTCAACAGCTTCAACAAAACTTGAGCTCTCTAGAGCACATAATGTAGCCTACAACAATCAACAGATTCAACAACAGATTCAACAGCTTCAACAAAACTTGAGCTCTCTAGAGCACTTAATGTAGCCTACAACAATCAACAGATTCAACAACACATTCAACAGCTTCAACAAAACTAGAGCACATAATAGCCTACAACAATCAACAGATTCAACAGCTTCAACTAAACTGGAGCTCTATAGAGCACATAATGTAGCCAATAACAATCAACAGCTTTAACAACAACAAATTCAACAGCTTCAACACAACTTGAGCTCTCTAGAGCACATAATGTAGCCTACAACAATCAACAGATTCAACAACACATTCAACAGCTTCAACAAAACTAGAGCATATAATGGCCTACAACAATCAACAGCTTCAACAACAATAGATTCAACAGCTTCAACTAAACTGGAGCTCTATAGAGCACATAATGTAGCCTATAACAATCAATAGCTTTAACAACAACAGCTTCAACAAAACTAGAGCTCTCTAGAACACATAATAGCCTACAACAATCAACAGCTTCAACAACAGATTCAACAGCTTCAACAAAACTTGAGCTCTCTAGAGCAACTTGAGCTCTCTAGAGCACATAATGTAGCCTACAACAATCAACAGATTCAACAACACATTCAACAGCTTCAACAAAACTAGAGCACATAATAGCCTACAACAATCAACAGCTTCAACAACAACAGATTCAACAGCTTCAACTAAACTGGAGCTCTATAGAGCACATAATGTAGCCTATAACAATCAACAGCTTTAACAACAACAGATTCAACAGCTTCAACAAAACTAGAGCTCTCTAGAGCACATAATAGCCTACAACAATCAACAGCTTCAACAACAATAGATTCTACAGCTTCAACTAAACTGGAGCTCTATAGAGCACATAATGTAGCCTATAACAATCAATAGCTTTAACAACAACAGCTTCAACAAAACTAGAGCTCTCTAGAGCACATAATAGCCTACAACAATCAACAGCTTCAACAACAGATTCAACAGCTTCAACAAAACTAGAGCTCTCTAGAGCACATAATAGCCTACAACAATCAACAGCTTCAACAACAATAGATTCAACAGCTTCAACAGCTTCAACTAAACTGGAGCTCTATAGAGCACATAATATAGCCTATAACAATAAATAGCTTTAACAACAACAGCTTCAACAAAACTAGAGCTCTCTAGAGCACATAATAGCCTACAACAATCAACAGCTTCAACAACAGATTCAACAGCTTCAACAAAACTTGAGCTCTCTAGAGCACATAATGTAGCCTACAACAATCAACTGATTCAACAACAGATTCAACAGCTTCAACAAAACTTGAGCTCTCTAGAGCACATAATGTAGCCTACAACAATCAACAGATTCAACAATACATTCAACAGCTTCAACAAAACTAGAGCATATAATAGCCTACAACAATCAACAGCTTCAACAACAATAGATTCAACAGCTTCGACTAAACTGTAGCTCTATAGAGCACATAATGTAGCCTATAACAATCAATAGCTTTAACAACAACAGCTTCAACAAAACTTGAGCTCTCTAGAACACATATTGTAGCCTACAACAATCAACAGATTCAACAACACATTCAACAGCTTCAACAAAACTAGAGCACATAATAGCCTACAACAATCTACAGCTTCAACAACAACAGATTCAACAGCTTCAACTAAACTGGAGCTCTATAGAGCACATAATGTAGCCTATAACAATCAACAGCTTAAACAACAACAAATTCAACAGCTTCAACAAAACTTGAGCTCTCTAGAGCACATAATGTAGCCTACAACAATCAACAGATTCAACAACACATTCAACAGCTTCAACAAAACTAGAGCACATAATAGCCTACAACAATCAACAGATTCAACAGCTTCAACTAAACTGGAGCTCTCTAGAGCACATAATAGCCTACAACAATCAACAGCTTCAACAACGCATTCAACTGCCTTAACAAAACTAGAGCTCTTTAGAGCACATAATGTAGCCTACAACAATCAACATTTTCAACAACAGATTCAACAGTTCCAATAAAACTAGAGCACATAATAGCCTACAATAATCAACAGTTTTAACAACAGATTCAACAGCTTCAACAAAACTAGAGCTCTCTAGAACACATAATAGTCTACAACAATGAACAGCTTCATCAGGAGATTCTACTGCTTCAATTAAATTAGAGCTCTCTAGAGCACATAATAGCCTACAACAATCAATAGCTTCAACAACAGATTCAACAGCTTCAATAAAACTAGAGCACATCATAGCCTACAACAATCAACAGCTTTAACAACAAGATTCAACAGCTTGAACAAAATTACAGCCTTCTATAGCTCATAATAGCCTATAATCAACATCTTCAACAACAGATTTAACAATTTCTACAAAACTAGAGCTCTCTAGAACACATAATAGCCTACAACAATCAACAGCTTCAACAACAGATTCAACAGCTTCAACAAAACTAGAGCTCCCTAGAGCACATAATAGCCTACAATAATCAACAACCTCAACAGATTCAACAGCTTCAACAAAACTAGAGCTCTCTAGAGCACATCATAGCCTACAACCATCAACAGATTAAACAATAACAGATTCAATAGCTTAAACAAAACTAGAGCTCTCTAGAGCACATAATAGCCTACAACAATCAACAGCTTCAATAACAGATTCAACAGCTTCAACAAAACTAGAGCTCTCTAGTACACATAATTGCGGACAATAATCAACAGTTTCAACAAACTAGAGCTTTCTAGAGCTCATAATAGCTTACAACAATCAACAGCTTCAATATCAGATTCAACAGCTTCAACAAAACTAGGGTTCTCTAGTGCACATAATTGCCGACAACAATCAACTGCTCCAACAGCAGATTCAATAGCTTCAACAAAACTAGAGCTTTCTAGAGCTCATAATAGCCTACAACAATCAACAGCTTCAACAACAGATTCAATAGCTTCAACTTCAAAACTAGAGCTCTATAGAGTACATAATGTAGCCTACAACAATCAACAGCTTCAACAAAACTAGAGCTCTCTAGAGCACATAATGTAGCCTACTACAATCAACAGCTTCAAGAACAGATTCAACAGCTTTAACAAAACTAGAGCTTTCTAGAGCTCATAATAGCCTACAACAATCAACAGCTTCATTAACAGATTCAACAGCTTCAACAAAACTAGAGTTCTCTAGTGCACATAATTGCCGACAACAATCAACTGCTTCAACAGCAGATTCAACAGCTTCAACAAAACTAGAGCTTTCTAGAGCTCATAATAGCCTACAACAGTCAACAGCTTCAACAACAGATTCAGTAGCTTCAACTTCAAAACTAGAGCTCTATAGAGTACATAATGTAGCCTACAACAATCAACAGCTTCAACAAAACTAGAGCTCTCTGGAGCACATAATGTAGCCTACTACAATCAACAGCTTCAACAATAGATTCAAAAGCTTCAACAAACCTAGAGCACATAATAGCCTACAACAATCAACAGTTCCAACAACAGCAGATTCAACAGCTTCAACAAAACTAGAGCTCTCTATAGCACATAATAGCCTAAAACAATCAACAGCTTCAACAACAGATTCAACTGCTTCAACAAAACTAGAGCTCTCTAGAGCATATAATAGCCTACAACAATCAACAGCTACAACAACAGAGTTAACAACTTCAACAAATCTAGAGCTCTCTAGAGCTCTTAATAGCTTACAACAATCAACAGCTTCAACAGCAGATTCAACTGCTTCAACAAAACTAGAGCTCTCTAGATCACATAATAGCCTACAACACTCAACAGCTTCAACAAAAACAGATTCATTAAACTAGAGCACATAATAGCCTACAACAATCAACAGCTTTAACAACAGACTCAACGTCTTCAACAAGAGATTCAACAACTTCAACAAAACTAGAGCTCTCTAGAGCTCATAATAGCCTACAACAATCAACAGCTTCAACAACAGATTCAACAGCTTCAACATAACTTGAGCTCTCTAGAGCACATAATGTAGCGTACAACAATCAACAGATTCAACAACACATTCAACAGCTTCAACAAAACTAGAGCACATAATAGCCTACAACAATCAACAGATTCAACAAAACTAGAGTTCTCCAGATGACATAACAGCCTACAACAATCAACAGCTTCAACACAAACAGATTCAACAGCTTTAATAAAACTAGAGCACATAATAGCCTACAACGATCAACAGCTTTAAGAACAACAGATTCAACATCTTCAACAAGAGATTCAACGGCTTCAACAGAACTAGAGCTCTCTAGAGCTCATAATAGCCTACAACAATCAACAGCTTCAACAACAGATTCAACAGCTTCAACAAAACTTGAGCTCTCTAGAGCACATAATGTAGCGTACAACAATCAACAGATTCAACAACACATTCAACAGCTTCAACAAAACTAAAGCACATAATAGCCTACAACAATCAACAGATTCAACAGCTTCAACTAAACTGGAGCTCTATAGAGCACATAATGTAGCCTATAACAATCAACAGCTTTAACAACAACAGATTCAACAGCTTCAACAAAACTAGAGCTCTCTAGAGCACACAATAGCCTACAACAATCAACAGCTTCATCAACAACAGGTTCAACAGCTTCAACAAAACTAGAGCTCTCTAGAGCACAAAATAGCCTACAACAATCAACAGCTTCAACAACAGATTCAACAGCTTCAACGAAACTAGAGCTCTCTATAGCACATAATAGACTTCAACAATCAAGAGCTTCAACAACAGATTCAACAGCTTCAACAAAACCAGAGCTCTCTAGAACACATAATGTAGCCTACAACAATCAACATCTTCAACAACAACAGAATCAACAATTTCAACAAAACAAGAGCTTTCTACAGCACTTAACAGCCTACAACAATCAACAGCTTCAACAAATCTAGAGCTCTCCAGAGCACATAATAGCCTACAACAATCAACAGCTTCAACAACAGATTCAACAGCTTCAACAAAACTTGAGCTCTCTAGAGCACATAATGTAGCCTACAACAATCAACAGATTCAACAACACATTCAACAGCTTCAACAAAACTAGAGCATATAATAGCCTACAACAATCAACAGCTTCAACAACAATAGATTCAACAGCTTCAACTAAACTGGAGCTCTATAGAGCACATAATGTAGCCTATAACAATCAACAGCTTTAACAACAACAGATTCAACAGCTTCAACAAAACTAGAGTTCTCTAGAGCACATAATAGCCTACAACAATCAACAGCTTCAACAACAACAGATTCAACAGCTTCAACTAAACTGGAGCTCTCTAGAGCACATAATGTAGCCTATAACAATCAATAGCTTTAACAACAACAGCTTCAACAAAACTAGAGCTCTCTAGAGCACATAATAGCCTACAACAATCAACAGCTTCAACAACAGATTCAACAGCTTCAACAAAACTTGAGCTCTCTAGAGCACATAATGTAGCCTACAACAATCAACAGATTCAACAACACATTCAACAGCTTCAACAAAACTAGAGCACATAATAGCCTACAACAATCAACAGCTTCAACAACAACAGATTCAACAGCTTCAACTAAACTGGAGCTCTATAGAGCATATAATGTAGCCTATAACAATCAACAGCTTTAACAACAACAGATTCAACAGCTTCAACAAAACTAGAGCTCTCTAGAGCACATAATAGCCTACAACAATCAACAGCTTCAACAACAACAGATTCAACAGCTTCAACAAAACTAGAGCTCTCTAGAGCACATAATGTAGCCTACTACAATCAACAGCTTCAAGAACAGATTCAACAGCTTCAACAAAACTAGAGCTTTCTAGAGCTCATAATAGCCTACAACAATCAACAGCTTCATTAACAGATTCAACAGCTTCAACAAAACTAGAGTTCTCTAGTGCACATAATTGCCGACAACAATCAACTGCTTCAACAGCAGATTCAACAGCTTCAACAAAACTAGAGCTTTCTAGAGCTCATAATAGCCTACAACAATCAACAGCTACAACAACAGCAGATTCAACTACTTCAACACAACTAGAGCTCTCTAGAGCACATAATAGCCTACAACAATCAACAGCTTCAACAATACTAGAGCTCTCTAGAGCACATAATGTAGCCTACAACAATCAACAGCTTCAACAAAAACAGATTCATTAAACTAGAGCACATAATAGCCTACAACAATCAACAGCTTTAACAACAGACTCAACGTCTTCAACAAGAAATTCAACAACTTCAACAAAACTAGAGCTCTCTAGAGCTCATAATAGCCTACAACAATCAACAGCTTCAACAACAGATTCAACAAAACTAGAGTTCTCCAGATGACATAATAGCCTACAACAATCAACATCTTCAACACAAACAGATTCAACAGCTTTAATAAAACTAGAGCACATAATAGCCTACAACAATCAACAGCTTTAAGAACAACAGATTCAACATCTTCAACAAGAGATTCAACAGCTTCAACAAAACTAGAGCTCTCTAGAGCTCATAATAGCCTACAACAATCAACAGCTTCAACAACAGATTCAAGAAAACTAGAGTTCTCCAGATGACATAATAGCTTACAACAATCAACAGCTTCAACAACAGATTCAACATTTTCAACAAAACTAGAGCTCACTAGATCACATAATAGCCTACAACAATCAACCGCTTCAACAATACTAAAGCTCTCTAGAGCACATAATGTAGCCTACTACAATCAACAGCTTCAACAGCACATAATATAGATCAACAACTTTAACAACAACAGATTCAACAGCTTTAACAAAACTAGAGCTCTCTAGAGCACATAATAGCCTACAACAATCAACTGCTTTAACAACAGATTCAACGGCTTCAATAAAACTAGAATTGTCTAGAGCACACAATAGCCTACAGCAATTAACAGCTTCAACAACAACAGATTCAACAGCTTCAACAACAGATTTAACAGCTTCAACAGTCAACATATTCAACAACATCGACAACAATCAACAGATTCAACTACTTCAGATTCAACAACATCAACAGTCAAAAGCTTAACAACAACAGATTCAACAACATCAACTACAATCAACAACTTATACATGGTGATCAAGAGATTAAACAACCAATTCAACAGCTTCAACAATCAACAGCTTCAACAACAGATTCAACAGCTTCAACAAAACTAGAGCTTTCTAGAGCTCATAATAGCCTACAACAATCAACAGCTTCATTAACAGATTCAACAGCTTCAACAAAACTAGAGTTCTCTAGTGCACATAATTGCCGACAACAATCAACTGCTTCAACAGCAGATTCAACAGCTTCAACAAAACTAGAGCTTTCTAGAGCTCATAATAGCCTACAACAGTCAACAGCTTCAACAACAGATTCAATAGCTTCAACTTCAAAACTAGAGCTCTATAGAGTACATAATGTAGCCTACAACAATCAACAGCTTCAATAAAACTAGAGCTCTCTGGAGCACATAATGTAGCCTACTACAATCAACAGCTTCAACAATAGATTCAAAAGCTTGAACAAACCTAGAGCACATAATAGCCTACAACAATCAACAGCTCCAACAACAGCAGATTCAACAGCTTCAACAAAACTAGAGCTCTCTATAGCACATAATAGCCTAAAACAATCAACAGCTTCAACAACAGATTCAACTGCTTCAACAAAACTAGAGCTCTCTAGAGCATATAATAGCCTACAAAAATCAACAGCTACAACAATAGCAGATTCAACTACTTCAACACAACTGGAGCTCTCTAGAGCATATAATGTAGCATACAACAATCAACATCTTCAACAACAGAGTCAACAACTTCAACAAATCTAGAGCTCTCTAGAGCTCATAATAGCTTACAACAATCAACAGCTTCAACAGCAGATTCAACTGCTTCAACAAAACTAGAGCTCTCTAGAGCACATAATAGCCTACAACAATCAACAGCTTCAACAATACTAGAGCTCTCTAGAGCACATAATGTAGCCTACAACAATCAACAACTTCAACAAAAACAGATTCATTAAACTAGAGCACATAATAGCCTACAACAATCAACAGCTTTAACAACAGACTCAAAGTCTTCAACAAGAGATTCAACAACTTCAACAAAACTAGAGCTCTCTAGAGCTCATAATAGCCTACAACAATCAACAGCTTCAACAACAGATTCAACAAAACTAGAGTTCTCCAGATGACATAATAGCCTACAACAATCAACAGCTTCAACAAGAGATTCAAAAGCTTTAGCAAAACTAGAGATATCCAGAGCACATAATGTAACCTACAACAAACATCTTCAGCAACAACAGACTTATAAGTTTCAATAAAACTAGACCTCTCCAGAGCACATAATAGCCTACAACAATCAACATCTTCAACACAAACAGATTCAACAGCTTTAATAACACTAGAGCACATAATAGCCTACAACAATCAACAGCTTTAAGAACAACAGATTCAACATTTTCAACAAGAGATTCAACAGCTTCAACAAAACTAGAGCTCTCTAGAGCTCATAATAGCCTACAACAATCAACAGCTTCAACAACAGATTCAACATTTTCAACAAAACTAGAGCTCACTAGATCACATAATAGCCTACAACAATCAACCGCTTCAACAATACTAAAGCTCTCTAGAGCACATAATGTAGCCTACTACAATCAACAGCTTCAACAACAACAGATTCTACAGCTTCAACAAAATTAGAGCACATAATAACATACAACAATCAACAGCTCCAACAACAGCAGATTAAACAGCTTCAACAAAACTAGAGCTCTCTAGAGCACATAATAGCCTACAACAATCAACGGCTACAACAAGAGATTCAACAGTATTAACAAAACTAGAGATATCTAGAGCACATAATGTAACCTACAACAAACAACATCTTCAGCAACAACAGATTCATAAGCTTCAATAAGACTAGACCTCTCCTGAGCACATAATAGCCTACAACAATCTACAGCTTCAACAACAACAGATTCAACAGCTTCAACAAAATTAGAACTCTATGGAGCACATAATATAGATCAACAGCTTTAACAACAACAGATTCAACAGCTTTAACAAAACTAGAGCTCTCTAGAGCACATAATAGCTTACAACAATCAACAGCTTCAACAACAGATTCAACAGCTTCAACAAAACTAGAGCTCTCTAGAGCACATAATAGCCTACAACAATCAACAGCTTCAACAACAGATTCAACAGCTTCAACAAAACTACAGCTCTCTAGAGCACATAATAGCCTACAACAGTCAACAGCCTCAACAAAACTAGAGCTCCCTAGAGCATATAATAGCCTACAACAATCAACAACTTAACAACAGATTCAACAGCTTCAACAAAACTAGAGCTCTATAGAGCACATAATGTAGCCTACAACAATCAACTGCTTTAACAACAGATTCAACGGCTTCAATAAAACTAGAATTCTCTAGAGCACACAATAGCCTACAGCAATTAACAGCTTCAACAACAACAGATTCAATAGCTTCAACAACAGATTTAACAGCTTCAACAGTCAACATATTCAACAACATCGACAACAATCAACAGATTCAACTACTTCAGATTCAACAACATCAACAGTCAAAAGCTTCAACAACAACAGATTCAACAACATCAACTACAATCAACAACTTCTACATGGTGATCAACAGATTAAACAACCAATTCAACAGCTTCAACAATCAACAGCTTCAACAACAGATTCAACAACTTCAGATTCAACAGCTTCACTAATCAACAGCTTCAAGAACAGATTCAACAACAATCATCAGCAACAGATTCGACATCAACAACAATTAACAGGTTGAACATGGTGATCAACAACTCAACAGCTTCACTATCATAACCAACAATCAACAGCTTTAACTATACTAACAAGATCAACAGATTCAACAACTGATTTAGCAGCTTTAACAATCATAACCAACAATCAAAAGCTTCAACAACAACAGATTCAACAACATCAACAACAATGACAGATTCAACAGCATCAACAACAATGACAGCTTCAACAACAGATTCGACAACTTCAGATTCAGCAGCTTCAACAATCAACAGCTTCAACACAACAGATTAAACAACATCATCAACAATCAACAATTTCAACATTGTGATCAACAGCTTCAACATCGGATTCAACAACTTCAGATTCAGCAGCTTCAACAATCAACAGCTTCAACAGCAACAGAATTAACATGAATAACAATTACCACCTTAAACATGGTGATCAACAGATTCAACAGCTTCAACAATCATAACCAACAATCAACACCTTCAACTATACTAACAAGATCAACAGATTCAACAACAGATTCAATAGCTTCAAAAATCATAATCAACAATCAACATCTTCAACAACAGGTTCAACAACATGATCAACAATCAACAGCTTCAACAACAACAGGTTTAACATCAACAACACCATCAACTGTCAACAACTTCAGCAACAAATTCAACATCTTCAACATAGTGATTGAAACTATTGATTTATTGGGGCGAGCCTACACTTACACAAAATAGACTGTACTCACAATCAACAGCTTTAATTGTACTAACAAGATCAACTGATCGAACAGCTTCAACAATACCAACAATTAACAACTTCAACAACAACAGATTCAACAACATCAACAACGATCAACAACTTCAACATGGTTATCAACAGATTTAACAACAGATTTAAAAGCTTCAAAAACAGATTCAACAACTACAGCTTCAACAATCAACAGCTTCAACAAAAGATTCAACAACTTCAACAAAACTAGAGCTCTCTAGAGCTCATTATAGCCTACAACAATCAACAGCATCAACAACAGATTCAACTGCTTCAACAAAACTAGAGCTCTCTAGAACACATAATGTAGCCTACAACAATCAACAGCTTCAACAACAACAGATTTAACAGCTTCAACAAAACTAGAGCTCTCTATTGCACATAATAGCCTACAACAATCAACAGCTTCAACAACAGATTCAACAGCTTAAACAAAACTAGAGCTCTCTATAGCATATAATAGCCTACAAAAATCAATAGCTTAAACAACAACAGATTCGAC
This sequence comes from Stappiaceae bacterium, assembly GCA_964291365.2. Lineage (GTDB taxonomy): Bacteria > Pseudomonadota > Alphaproteobacteria > Rhizobiales > Stappiaceae > JBDWFY01. The sequence goes on along the minus strand of OZ219993.1, from coordinate 21,019 downwards.
AGCTTAAACAAAACCAGACCTCTCTCTAACATATAACAGCCTACAACAATCAACAGCTTCAACAACAGATTCAACAGCTTAAACAAAACTAGAGCTCTGTATAGCATATAATAGCCTACAACAATCAACAGCTTCAACAACAACAGATTCAACAGCTTCGACAAAACTAGAGCTCTCTAGAGCACATAATGTAGCCTACAACAACAACATCTTCAACAAAAACAGATTCAACAGCTTTAATAAAACTAGAGCACATAATAGCCTACAACAATCAACAGCTTTAACAGCAACAGATTCAACATCTTCAACAAGAGATTCAACAGCTTCAACAAAACTAGAGCTCTCTAGAGCTCATAATAGCCTACAATCAACAGCTTCAACAACAGATTCAACAAAACTAAAGTTCTCCAGATGACATAATAGCCTACAACAATCAACAGCTTCAACAACAGATTCAACATTTTCAACTAGAGCTCTCTAGAGCACATAATGTAGCCTACAACAATCTAAAGCTTCAATAACAACAGATTCAACAGCTTCAACAAAGCTAGAGCTCTCTATTAAACATAATAGCCTACAACAATCAACAGCTTCAACAACAAATTCAACAGCTTTGACAAAACTGGAGCTCTCTAGAGTACATAATGTAGCCTACAACAATCAACATCTTCAACAACAACAGATTCAACAGCTCCAATTAAACTAGAGCACATAATATAGCCTACAACAATCAACAGCTTTAACAGAGACAGATTCAACAGCTTCAACAACAAATTCAACAGCATAAACAAAACTAGAGCTCTCTAGAGCACATTATGTAGCCTACAACAATCAAATGCTTCAACAACAACGGATTCAACAGCATAAACAAAAGTAGAGCTCTCTAGAGCACATAATGTAGCCTACAACAATCAAATGCTTCAACAACACCAGATTCAACAGCTTCAACAAACCTAGAGCTCTCTATAGTATATAATAGCCTACAACAATCAACAGCTTCAACAACAACAGGTTCAACAGCTTCAACAAAACTAGAGCTCTCTAGACCACATAATGTAGCCTACAACAATCAACATCTTCAACAACAACAGATTCAACAGCTTCAACAAAACTAGAGCTATAATCTAGCCTACAACAATCAACAGCTTCAACAACAACAGATTCAACAGCTTCAACAAAACTAGAGCTCTCTATCGCACACAATAGCCTACAACAATCAACAGCTTCAACAACAACAGATTCAACAGCTTCGACCAACTCAGAGCTCTCTAAAGCACATAATGTGGCCTACAACAATCAACATCTTCAACAACAACAGATTCAACAGCTTCAACAAAACTAGAGCTCTCTAGAGCACATAATAGCTTACAACAATCAACAGCTTCAACAACAACAGATTGTACAGCTTCAGCGAAACTAGAGCTCTCTAGAGCACATAATAGCCTACAATCAACAGCTTCAACAACAGATTCAACAGGTTCAACAATACTAGAACTCTCTAGAGCACACAATAGCCTACAACAATCAACAGCTTCAACAACAGATTCAACAGCTTCAACAAAACTAGAGCTCTCTGTTGCGCATAATAGCCTACAACAATCAGCAGCTTCAACAACAACAGATTCAACAGCTTCGACCAAACCAGAGCTCTCTAGAGCACATAATGTGGCCTACAACGATCAACATCTTCAACAACAGATTCAACAGCTTCAATTAAACTAGAGCACATAATAACCTACAACAATCAACAGCTTTAACAAAAACAGATTCAACAGCTTCAACAACAGATTCAACACTCTAGAGCACATAATGTAGCCAACAACAATCAACATCTGCAACAATCGATTCAACAGCTTCAACAAAACTAGAGCTCTCTAGAGCACATAATAGCTTACAACAATCAACAGCTTCAACAACAGATTCTACAGCTTCAACAAAACTAGAGCTCTCTAGAGCACATAATAGCCTACAACAATCAACAGCTTCAACAACAGATTCAACAATTTCAACAAAACTAGAGCTCTCTAGAACACATAATAGCCTACAACAATCAACAGCTTCAACTGAACTAGAGCTATCTAGAGCACACAATGTAGCCTACAACAATCAACATCTTCAACAACAACAGATTCAACAGTTTCAACAAAACTAGAGCTCTCTAGAGTACATAATAGCCTACAACAATCAACAGCTTCAACAGATTTAACAGCTCCAACAAAAGTAGAGCTCTCTAGAGCACATAATAGCCTACAACAATCAACAGCTTCAACAATAACAGATTCAACAGCTTCAACAAAACTAGAGTTCTCTAGAGCACATAATAGCCTACAACAATCAACATGCAGCTTCAACAACAGATTCAACAGCTTCAAAAAAACTAGAGCTCTCTATTGCACATAATAGCCTACAACAATCAACAGCTTTAACAGAAACAGATTCAACAGCGTCAACAACAGATTCAACACTCTAGAGCACATAATGTAGCCAACAACAATCAACATCTTCAACAACAGATTCAACAGCTTCAACAAAACTAGAACTCTCTAGAGCACATAATAGCTTACAACAATCAACAGCTACAACAACAGATTGTACAGCTTCAACAAAACTAGAGCTCTCTAGAGCACATAATAGCCTACAACAAGCAACAGCTTAAACAACAGATTCAACAATTTCAACAAAACTAGAGCTCTCTAAAACACATAATAGCCTACAACAATCAACAGCTTCAACAACGGATTCAACAGCTTCAATGAAACTTGAACTCTCTAGAGCACATAATGTAGCCTACAACAATCAACAGATTCAACAGCTTCAATAAAACTAGAACACATAATAGCCTACAACAATCGACAGCTTCAACAACAACAGATTAAACAGCTTCAACTAAAGTGGAGCTGTATAGAGCACATAATAGCCTACAACAATCAACAGCTTTAACAATAGATTCATCAGCTTTGGCAACAAAAGTAGAGTTCTCTAAAGCACATAATAGCCTGCAACAATCAATAGCTTCAACAACAGATTCGACAGCTTCAACAAAACTAGAGCTCTCTAGAGCTCATAATAGCCTACAACAATCAACATCTCCAACAACAACAGATTCAACAATTTCAACAAAACTAGAGCTCTCTAGAACACATAGTAGCCTACAACAATCAACAGCCACAACAACAAATTCAATGGCCTTCAACAAAACTAGAGCTCTATAAAGCACAACAGAACTAGATATTTCTAGAGCACATAATGTAGCCTACAACAATCAACAGCTTCAACAACAGATTCAACTGCCTTAACAAAACTAGAGCTCTCTAGAGCACATAATGTAGCCTACAATGATCAACATCTTTAACAACAGATTCAACAATTTCAACAAATCCAGAGCTCCCTAGAGCACATAATAGCCTACAACAATGAACAGCTTCAACAGGTGATTCTACTGCCTCAACAAAACTAGAGCTCTGTAGAGCACATAATGTAGCCTTCAACAATCAACATCTTCAACAACAACAGAATCAACAATTTCAACAAAATGAGAGCTTTCTAGAGCACTTAATAGCCTACAACAATCAACAGCTTCAACAACAACAGATTCAACAGCTTCAACTAATCTAGAGCTCTTTAGAGCACATAATAGCCTACAACAATCAACAGTTTCAACAACAGATTCAACTGCTTCAACAAAGCTATATCTCTCTAGAGCACATAATGTAGCCTACAACAATCAACAGCTTAAACAACAGATTCAACAGCTTCTACAATCATAACTAACAGTGAAAACCTTCAACAACAGATTCAACAACAACAATCAACAGCTTCAACAGATTCAACTACTTCAGATTTAACAGCTTCAACAATCAACAGCTTCTACAACAGATTGAACATCAAATTCAACAACTTCCACAATCAACAGCTTCAACAACAGATTCAACAACAATCAACAGCAACAGTTTCAAAAACATAAGCAATTAACAGCTTCAACATGGTGATCAACAGATTTAACAGCTTCAACTATCATAACCAACAATTAACAGCTTCAGCTATACTAAGATCAACAGATTCAACAACTGCTTCAACAATCATAATCAACAATTAACTGCTTAAACTACAGATTCAACAACAAATTCAACATCATAAACTGCTTCAACAACATCATATATTAAAAACAATCAACAGATTCAACAACAGATTCAACAGCTTCAACAATCAACAGTGTTAACATGGTGATTGAAGCTATTGATTTATTGGAGCGAGCCTACTCTTACACAAGATAGACTGTACTAACAATCAACAGCTTCAACTATACTAACAAGGTCAACAGATTCAACAGCCTCAACAATCACAACTAACAATCAACAGCTTCAACAACAGATTCAACAAAATCAACAATCAACCACTTCTACACAGTGATCAACCAATTAAATAACAGATTTAACAGCTTCAACAACAGATTCAACAACTTCGGATTCAACAGCTTCAACACTTAACAGCTTCAACAACAACAGATTCAGCAACCTCAACTACAATCAACAACTTCAACATGGTAATCAACAGATTAAACAACAGATTCAACAACTTCAGCTATCAACAGCTTTAACAACATATTCAAATACTTCAGATTCAACAGCTTCAACAATCAACATCTTCAACAACAGATTTCACAGCTTCAACAGACAACAGCTTCAACATAGTAATGGAAGCTATTGATTTATTGGGACGAGCCTACTCTTGCACACAATAGACTGTAATAACAATCAACAGCTTCAACTATACTAACAAGATCAACAGATTCAACAGCTTCAACAATCAACAGCTTCAACAACAGATTTAACAGCTTCAACAGTCAACAGCTTCAACATGGTGATTGAAGCTATTGATTTATTGTGGCGAGCCTACTTGTACACAAGATAGACTGTACTAACAATCAACAGCTTCAACTATACTAACCAGATCAACAGATTCAACAGCTTCAACAATCATAACCAACAATCAACAGCTTCAACTATACTAACAAGATCAACAGATTCAACAACTGCTTCAACAATCATAATCAACAATCAAAAGCTTCAACAACAGATTCAACAACAAATTCAACATCATTAACATTAAACAGCTTCAACAACAACCGATTTAAACACCAATAACAATCAACAGATTCAACAGCTTCAACAATTAACAACTTCAACACGGTGATTGAAGCTACTGATTTATTGGGCGAGCCTACTCTTACACAAAATAGACTGTACTAACAATCAACATCTTCAACAACAGATTCACAACATCAACAACAATCAACCACTTCTACATGGTGATCAACCAATTAAACAACAGATTTAACAGCTTCAACAATCATCAGCTTCAACAACAGATTGAACAACTTCAGATTTAACAGCTTTAACAATCAACAGCTTCAACAACAGATTCAACTACTTCAGATTTAACAGCTTTAACAATCAACAGCAACAACAGATTCAACAGCTTCAATAATCAACAGCTTCAACATGGTTAATGAAGCTATTGAATTATTGGGGCGAGTCTACTCTTTTACACAAGATAGACTGTACTAACAATCAACAGCTTCAACTATACTAACAAGATCAACAGATTCAACAGCTTCAATAATCAAAACCAGCAATCAAAAGCTTCAACAACAACAGATTCAACGACATCAACAACAATCAACAGCTTCAACAACAGATTCAGCAACATCAAGTACAATCAACAACTTCATCATGGTGAACAACAGATTAAACAACAGATTCAACAGCTTCAGCTATCATCAGCTTCAACAACAGATTGAACTACTTCAGATTCAATAGCTTCAACAATCAACATCTTCAACAACAGATTTAACAGCTTCAACAGTCAATAGCTTCAACATGGTGATTGAAGCTATTGATTAGCCTCGTCCCCAGGCCCGAAAAGAGGGCCTGGTACACATTGTATGCGCATGCGCTAACTCATCCGTATATTACTGTAAAATTATTTGTAAACTAACAACAAACACGTGGCTTTGACCGCTGGCTATCCAGGGCACGACAGTATCAGCCGAAGCTAGGCTTTCTGACGAAGCGTTCGTGTATCCGATATCTAACGGATCCGTTCTCGTTGTTAGCAGTAAGCGATGTCAATGTCGAGGCAGATTTAGCATGAAATCGTAAGTCATGTACCATAGTTTACGGATTGTTTTACGGAAATATACGATGTACCAGGATTTTCGGTACACTTTGGCGCATGCGCAGACAGTGTGTACCCGGCCCTCTTTTCGGGCCTGGGGACGAGGCTAGTTATTGATTTATTTGGACGAACCTACTCTTACACACAATAGACTGTACTAACTATCAACAGCTTCAACTATACTAACAATATCAACAGATTCAACAGCTTCAACAATCATAACCAACAATCAAATGCTTCAACTATACTAACAAGATCAACGGATTCAACAACAGATTCAACAACTTCAAAAATCATAATCAACAATCAACATTTTCAACAACAGATTCAACAACAATTTCAACAACATCAACAACAATCAACAGCTTCAACAACAACAGGTTTAACATCAACAACACCAACAACTATCAACAGCTTCAACAACGGATTCAACAGCTTCAACATGGTGATTGAAGCTATTGATTTATTGGGGTGACCCTACACTTACACAAGATAGACTGTACTAACAATCAACAGCTTTAATTATACTAACAAGATCAACAGCTTCAACAATACCAACAATCATCAGCTTCAACAACAAATTTAACAACATCAACAACAATCAACACATTTAACATTGTTATCAACAGATTAAACAACAGATTCAACAGCTTCAACAATCAACAGCTTCAACAACAGATTCAACAACTACAGCTTCAACAATCAACAGCTTCTGCAACAGTCAACAACAGATTCCACAATATCAACAACATTTAACAGTTTCATCATGGTGATCAACTGATTCAACAGCTTCTACAATCATAACCAACAATCAACAGCTTTAAATATACTAACAAGATTAACAGACTCAACAACAGCTTCAATAATCATAATCAACAATCAATAGCTTCAACAACAGATTCAACAACAGATTCAACAACATCAACAACAATCAACAGGCTCAACAACAAATTTAACATTAACAACACCAATAACTTTCAACAGGTTCAACAACAGATTCAACAGCTTCAACGGTGTGATTGAAGCTATTGATTTATTTGGGCGAGCCTACACTTACACAAGATAGACTGTACTAACAGTTGACAGCTTTAGTTATATAAACAAGATCAACCTATTCAACACCTTCAACAATACCAACAATCAATAGCTTCAACAACAGATTCAACAACATAAACAGCAATCAACAACTTCAACATGGTTATCAACAGATTAAACAACAGAATCAACAGCTTCATCAATCAACAGCTTCAACAACAGATTCAACAACTACAGCTTCAACAACAGATTCAAAAACTTCAACAAAACTATAATTCTTTAGCACATATAATGTAGCCTACAACAATCAACATCTTCAACAACAACAAATTCAACAGCTTTAACAAAACTAGAGCTCTCTAGAGCACATAATAGCCTACAACAATCAACAGCTTCAACAACAGATTCAACAGCTTCAACAAAACTTGAGCTCTCTAGAGCACGTAATGTAGCCTACAACAATCAACAGATTCAACAACACATTCAACAGCTTCAACAAAACTAGAGCACATAATAGCCTACAACAATCAACAGCTTCAACAATAGATTCAACAGCTTCAACTAAACTGGAGCTCTATAGAGCACATAATGTAGCCTATAACAATCAACAGCTTTAACAACAACAGATTTAACAGCTTCAACAAAACTAGAGTTCTCTAGAGCACATAGTAACCTACAACAATCAACAGCTTCAACAACAGATTCAACAGCTTCAACAAAACTTGAGCTCTCTAGAGCACATAATGTAGCCTACAACAATCAACAGATTCAACAACACATTCAACAGCTTCAACAAAACTAGAGCATATATTAGCCTACAACAATCAACAGCTTCAACAACAATAGATTCAACAGCTTCAACTAAACTGGAGCTCTATAGAACACATAATGTAGCCTATAACAATCAACAGCTTTAACAACAACAGATTCAACAGCTTCAACTAAACTGGAGTTCTATAGAGCACATAATGTAGCCTATAACAATCAACAGCTTTAACAACAACAGATTCAACAGCTTCAACAAAATTAGAGCTCTCTAGAGCACAAAATAGCCTACAACAATCAACAGCTTCAACAACAGATTCAACAGCTTCAACGAAACTAGAGCTCTCTATAGCACATAATAGCCTTCAACAATCAAGAGCTTCAACAACAGATTCAACAGCTTCAACAAACCTAGAGCTCTCTAGAACACATAATGTAGCCTACAACAATCAACATCTTCAACAACAACAGAATCAACAATTTCAACAAAACGAGAGCTTTCTACTGCACTTAACAGCCTACAACAATCAACAGCTTCAACAAATCTAGAGCTCTCTAGAGCACATAATAGCCTACAACAATCAAGTTTCAACAACAGATTCAACTGCTTCAACAAAGTTATAGCTCTCTAGAGCACATAATATAGCCTACAACAATCAACAGCTTCAACAACAGATTCAACAGCTTCAACAATCATAACCAACAATGAAAACCTTCAACAACAGATTCAACTACATCAACAACAATCAACAGATTCAACAGATTCAACTTCTTCAGATTTAACAGCTTCAACAATCTACAGCTTCAACAACAAATTCAACAACTTCAGATTCAATAGCTTCTACAATCAACAGATTAATCAACAGCTTCAACAGCAGATTCAACAACAGTCAACAGCAACAGATTGAACATCAACATTTAACAGTTTCAACATGGTGATCAACAGATTTAACAGCTTCAACAATCATAACCAACAATCAACAGCTTTAAATATACTAACAAGATTAGCAGATTCAACAACAGCTTCAACAATCATAATCAACAATCAACAGCATCAACAACCGATTCAACATCAACGACAGTCAACAACTTCAACAACAACAGATATAACATCAACAATACCAACAACAATCAACAGCTTCAACATTGTGATTGAAGCTATTGATCTATTGGGGCAAGCCGACACTTACACAAGATAGACTGTACTAACAATCAACAGCTTAAACTATACTAACAAGATCAACAGATTCAACAGCTTCAACAATCATACCAACAATCAACAGCATCAACAACAGATTAAACAACATCAACAACTTCAACAATGTGATCAACATTAAACAACAGATTCAACACCTTCAACAATCAACAGCTTTAACAACAGATTCAACAACTTCAGATTTAACAGCTTCAACAACAACAGATTCAACAACAAATAACTTCAATATGGTGATCATCAGCTTTAATAACAGATTCTACAAGTTTAGATTTAACAGCTTCAACAACAGATTCAATATTAATAACTTCAACATGGTGATCAACAGATTAAACAACAGATTCAACAGCTTCAACAACAGATTCAACAACTTGAGATTTAGCAGCTTCAATAATCAACAGCCTCAACAACAGCAGATTCAACAACAGAAACAGATTCAACAACATCAACAATTCACAGTTTCAACATGGTAATCAACATATTCAACAGCTTCAACAATCATAACCAACAATCAACAGCTTCAACTATTCTAACTAGATTAACAGATTCAACAACAGCTTCAATAATCATGATCAACAGCTTAAACAACAGATTCAACAACATCAACAACAACCAACAACTTCAACAACAGATTTAGCATCAACAACACCAACAACACCAACAGCTTCAACAACAGGTTTAACAGCTTCAACAGTCAACAGCTTCAACATGAGCTATCGATTTATTGGGACGAGCCTACTCTTAGACGCAATAGACTGTACTGACAATCAACAGCTTCAGCTATACTAATAACAGATTCAACAGCTTCAACAATCAAAAGCTTCAACAACAGATTCAACAACATCAACAACAATCAACAGCTTCAACAACAGATTCAACTACTTCAGATTCAACAGCTTCAACAATCAACAGCTTCATCAACAACAGATTCAACATCAAGTACAATCAACAACTTCCACATGGTGATCAACAGATTAAACAACAAATTCAACAGCTTCTACAATCAAGAGCTTCAACAACAGGTTCAACCACTTCAGATTCAACAGCTTCAAAAATCAATAGATTCTAAAACAGATTTAACAACAATTATCAGCAACAGATTCAACAATATCAACAACAGTTAACAGGTTCAACATGGTGATCAACAGATTCAACAGCTTCAACTATCATAGCCAACAATCAACAGCTTCAACTATACTAACAAGATCAACAGATTCAAGAACTGCTTCAACAATTATAATCAACAATCAACAGATTCAACAACTAATTCAACACCATCAACAATAAACAGCTTCAACAACACCAGATTTAACATTACAAATGCCAATAACAATCAACAGATTCAACAGCTTCAACATGGTGAAATAGACTGTACTAACAATCAACAGCTTCAACTATGCTAATAAGATTAACAGATTTAACAGCCTCACCAATCTATCCAACAATCAACAGCTTCAACAACAGATTAAACAATATCAACAACAATCAATAACTTCAACAAGATGATCAACCGTTTAAACAACAGATTCAACAGCTTCAACAACAGATTCAACAACTTCAGATTTAACAGCTTCAACAATCAACAGCTTCAACAACGGATTCAACAATTGTCAATAGCAACAGATTTAATAACATCAACAATAATTAACAGCTTCCACTTGGTGATCAACAGATTCAACAGCCTCAACAATCATAACTGACAATCAACAGCTTCAACTATACTAACAAGAACAACAGATTCAACAGCAGATTCAACAACAGATTCAACAGCTTTAACAACCATGATCAACAATCAACAGCTTCAACAACAGATTCAACAACATCAACAACAATCAACAACTTCAACATGGTGATCAATTGACTAAACAACACATTCAACAACTTCAACAATCAACAGCCTCAACAGCAGATTCAACACAATCAGATTCAACAGCTTCAACAATCAACATGTTCAACAACAATCAATAGTAACAGATTCAACAACATCAAGAACAATACTAACAGCTTCAACATGGTGATCAACAGATTCAACAGCTTCAACAATTATAACCAACAATCAACAGCTTAGACTATACTAACAAGATCAACAGATTCAACAGCTTCAACAATCATAATCAACAATTAACAGCTTCAACAACAGATTCAACAACAGATTTAACAACATCAACAACAATCAACAGCTTCAACAACAACGGATATAGCATTAACACCAACAACAATCAACAGCTTCAACATGGTGATTGAAGCTATTGATTTATTGGGGCGAGCCTGAGCGAGCCCCACATAAACTGTACAGCAATGCCTGCAATAATATGGTGTATGTATGTATGTATGCGCCACTTTATAGACTCTGTTCAGAATCGCATGCAATCTCTTGTGCTGAAATTTTGCGCTCAGAAACAACTGCGGCAGCATGCTCTAATTTAGCGCATCTTTGTAATATTTCCCTCGTGGTGTCACGTTTATGGATCAAAGATTAGCTTGTGGGGAAACCAGGATACGGCTAGAACAACGACAGCACCGTACCGTACCAGTGGAGGCTTCAGGCAAACTGGTAACGTTACATAGCCTCGGGCTCTTCCCACCCCTAGGCCCTAAGGAAGTGCTATACACCCCGCATTAACACATGTTCACTCTTTTCTCGCACTTCAAACCTAGTTCCAATGGGCCAAACGGACATGCCGGAGTTATCTATATAGGAGAACGGCTTCGGCGGCCTATACAGCGGACAGCATACTCGCTATAGTTCTGTCATGGTAGCTATGAGGAACCAACTAGGGAAGTTCACTGCATGTGGACTTTCCTGCTGATAGCCACTTCCTAGTGCTCGAAAAGCATCGATATTGCATTAATTTTATTCCCATAGACGACAGTTTATTCTTGCCAACCAAGAAAGTGTGATACACCCTGCGTTAACACACGTTCGAGAGCTTTCTCGAGCCTAGTGCTAATGGTCACGCCAGAATTATCTACAATATGGTAGGAGGTAAACATTCATATGGAGTTTGCTTTATATCTCTGACATGCTCACAAGTGTAGATCTAAGGTGCCTGTCCCGGCCCTTAATGCACCTGAGCATTGCTGATATTACTGGTTCACAGTGAGAGTGAATATTTTTGAGTACGAAGATTTTCGCGGAAATCAGCATGGGCGCAAAAATAATTACAACTCCAAATTATTTCTGCTCAGAAACATGTGGTAAAGCTTTCAGCGATGCCGTTACATAACTGAAATTTTACGAGTGGAAATTTTTGCAGGCATGTAGTGAAATTATCACACTTAATATTTTTACTATCACCGTAAATCAGTACTATCAACAACAGACAATATCTGAATCGTCAATTGTGATGTAACTGTTTCTACTCAGAAATGTGGTGAAGCTTTCGGTGACGCAAAACAGCAATGTTTGCCGGACAACATAACTCAAATGAATCATCAATTTTGAAGTTGTAAGTATTTCTGCTTAAAACTATTATGTGGTAAAGTGTCCAATCATGCAATACCTTATGAACTTGAAATTTTACGAGCAAAAATTTTTGTGGCCATGTCGTGAAATCAGTAATATTTTTCACACTCAGAAATATTCACTATCATAATAAATCAGCATTATCAGCCTGACAATATCCAACAAATTTTTAAAAGCAATGTCAAATGGTAAAAGCTTCCAGCCACACATTATGAATTTGAAATTTCACGAGTGCATGAGTTTTCATATCCATGCTGTGAAATCAGCAAAAAGTTTCATACTCATATTATGTATACGTTATCAATAATGTTTACAAACAATATCCTGCAAACAAATCATCAATGTTTGAGTTGTATTAATTTTCGTAAATAGAGCTCAAAAATGTATGATAAATCTTTCGGTGATGTAATATAGATATTACATACTTGACACTTTGTGAGTGAAACTTTTTGTGATCGTGTCTAGAAATCCGTGAAAATTTTCACACTCAAATATGCACTAATACTGCTACCAGCAATATTTGCCGGACTATACACCATAAATGAATTGTCAATTTTGAATTTCTGCTCAGTAAAGTGACTGGCCAGGCAATACACCTGTTATAAACTTGAAAATTTATGATTGATAAATTTTGCAGCCATGTCGTTCACTACACAAAAATATTATTATCAACAATGTTTGCCAGACAATATCCTGCAAGTGAATCATCAATTCTTGAGTTGTAATTATTAAACATGTCATAAAGGTTCTAGCCATGCAATACAACTGTTATGAGTTTGAAATTAATTTTGTTAGTGAAAAGTTTTATGGCTATGTCGTTAATCCAAGAAAGCTTTCACACTTGAAAATTTTCACTATTGCTACAAATCAGTGTATGTGTGTGTATGTGAGTGTATGTATATGTGTACACACGTATGTGATGAATACATATTTGTGTGTGTTCGTATGCGTATATGTGTTTGTACGTTTATATGCACCTGTGTATATGACATTTATGTGCTTTTGATATAATATGTATGTATGTGTACATGTGTGTTGGTATATATATATATATATGTGCTCTTGTACATTTGTGTATACCAAGTATGCTTGTAGTTATCTATACATGTATGTGGTGTATATTTTTATGTGTTGGTGTGTGTACCTTTATGTGTGTATGTGTGTCTGTACGTGTTTGTACGTACGTTTGTATGTGCGTACACATGTGTGTTTATGACAACAATTCATTTGCAAGATATTATCTGTTGCTGATAGTTTTACAGTGATAGTGCATATTTTCAAGTGTGAAAAATTTCGCGTATTTCACTGCATGGCCGCAAGACTTTTCACTCATAAAATTTCAGATATGTAATGGTGTCGCCAAAAGCTTTACCACATGTTTCTAAACAATAATAATTTGGAGTTGTATTTATTTTTGTGTCCATGCCGTGAAATTCATCAAAACTTGTACTCAAAAATATTCACTATCACTGTGAACCAGTAATATCAGTAATGCTCAGGACAGGGACAAGCGCCTTAGATCTATACTTGTGAGCATGTCAGAGGTATGAAGGAAACTCCATACGAGTATTTACCTCCTAGCACGTTATAGATAATTCCGGCCCGACTGTTTAACCCATTGGCACTAGGCTCGAGGCGCAAGAAAAGTCGCGAATGTGTGTTAATGCTAGGTTATCACACTTTCGTGGTTGGCAAGAATATACAGTCACATATGGGAATAAACGCAATATAGATGCTTTTCGAGCGCTAGAAAGTATCTATCATCAGGAGAATCCACATGCAGAGACCTTTCCTAGCGGGTTCCTCATAGTTGCCATGACAGACACTGGAAAACGTAGCCGCGTGAACCGTGCACGTATACAGGGAGAACGAGGTCCGCGTTCGCCGTATAGACGAGCTTGGAACGGAATCTCCGATGTCCAGGATAACGAGTGCCGTTGTCGCCCGTACTGGGACCACTTTTTACGGATTATTTCACTGAGTCCGCTATCAGATCCGTGCTGAGTCCGTCTAGTTACCCCGTTTTATCCAGTATTGTCCGTCTGTCCGATCGGACCGCATGGACCGCCTCCGTCTACTTGTACGTAACAACTCCGTCTGACGATCCCGTTCCAGTCAATTCTATCCCTCATATCATATAGCGCATGCGTATAATTGTTAATAGCATAATAATAGATACATCCACTCAGTTGGTGTAGTTAGTCAATCACAGCTAAAATTCGAATGCTTCCTGCTTTTTCATTTCCTCTTCAGCACTCTTTCAGCTCTCTCTACCTCCAACGACATTCATAGTAGCCATGAACTGCTTCTATAATATAATATTATAGTATTACAAATAATAATTAATGCATATAACAATCTACATACCAAGTCTTTATACAATGAGATGGACATTCATCAATGTTAGACACTTGTGGTACAGAGGACTACGTTCCAAACATTTCCCCATAGCCAACTAAACTATAGGATAGTCACCTAAATGCTTGGTACATGTACATCTCCATTGCTCACTCTGAAGCACAACAAGCGAAGTTTCACATGTACACGAGCCTATTGCTCACACACTCTCATACCCTTTCAGCTTGAAGATGTGCCATCTTAACAGCAGGCTAGTCATCTAAATGCTCGGTACATTCCAATCGCTCGTTCTGATACACAACAAGCTGAAGTTTCAATGTACACACGCACGTTACTCACACACTCTTATACTCTAGATGTGCCATCTTAGCTGAGTTTTACTGTTGAAAGATGTGCCATCTTAACAGCAGGCTAGTCCTAAATGCTCGGTACATTCCAATCGCTCGCTCTGATACACAACAAGCTGAAGCTTCACGTGTACGCACGTACATTACTCACACACTCTTATGCTCATTCAGCTTAAAGACGTGCCATCTTGGCTGAGTCTTACTGTTGAAAAATGTGCCATCTTAACATCAGGCTACCCTTTCAGCTTAAAGATGTGCCATCTTAGCTGAGTCTTACAGTTGAAAGATGTGCCATCTTAATAGCAGGCTAGTCACCTAAATGCTCGGTACATTTGAATTGCTCACTCTAACACACAACAAGCTGAAGTTTCACATGTACACACACATTACTCACACACTCTTATACACTTTCAACTTAAAGATGTGCCATCTTAGCTGACTCTTACTGTTGAAAGATGTGCCATCTTAACAGCAGGCTAGTCACCTAAACGCTTGGTACATTCCAATCACTCGCACTGATACACAACAAGCTCAAGCTTCACATGTACGCACGTACATTACTCACACACTCTTATGCTCATTCAGCTTAAAGATGTGCCATCTTAGCTGAGTCTTACTGTTGAAAGATGTGCCATCTTAACAGCAGGCTAGTCCTAAATGCTCGGTACATTCCAATCACTCACTCTGATACACAACAAGCTGAAGTTTCACATTTACACGCACACATTACTCACACACTCTTATGCCCTTTCAGCTTAAAGATGTGCCATCTTAGCTGAGTCTTATACTGTTGAAAGATGTGCCATCTTAACAGCAGGCTAGTCCTAAATGCTCGGTACATTCCAATCACTCGCTCTGATACACAACAAGCTGAAGTTTCATGTGTATGCATGTACATTACTCACACACTCTTATGCTCATTCAGCTTAAAGATGTGCCATCTTAGCTGAGTCTTACTGTTGAAAGATGTGCCATCTTAACACCAGGCTACCCTTTCAGCTTAAAGATGTGCCATCTTAGCTTAGTCTTACTGTTGAAAGATGTGCCATCTTAACAGCAGACTACCCTTTCAGCTTAAAGATGTGCCATCTTAGCTGAGTCTTACTGTTGAAAGATGTGCCATCTTAACAGCAGGCTAGTCACCTAAATGCTTGGTACATTTGAATTGCTCACAATAAGCTGAAGTTTCACATGTACACACGCACATTAGCACTCAGATTATAGTCCCAGTAATGTACAATCTACATAATTATACTATATTTCTTTCACACACAGCATGTTCTATAATATTATGGACAAGCGAGTCATTGGGCATGGGAAAGTAGTAGAAGTGGTAGGACACTCTATTCACATGTGGGCCCATGGCAGGACTTAATTGATAGATAAAGCTTATCAGCTCAATAATTAAACATTGGTGTTAGCTATAGCCTACCAGGTGCAATACAATAATATGCACAGTGTCATCAGGGTTGTTTGCACTTAAATGTAAGTTACAGGAATTAACAACCAAGCCTACACATATATAGCTTAAAGCTCCTATTGCTCATAACGTACACACATGCATCACTTAAAGGTGCTCTGAAACGGAAGTCGAACTGCCCGCCTACTTTTTTGAATTCCTGACCCGGTTTTCAAAGCACAAACCTGATTGGTCAATCCAACGTCATCGCGAACGCGTGACCAAGCTATTATTCTCGCGCGATTGGCAGCTGTTCTTACAGCCACAAGTAATCGATGGAGCTTGAGACTCAGAGACACAAACGCTGTTTGCGTTGATGGCATCTGTCATGATAGCTCGATCTTGCGTTCGCGTTGGGTCAGCGGCCTCGTGGTCGCGAACATATTTACGCCGCAATAATAATTATACGCAATGCGTTAACGCGCGCGCGCGCGCCCTTCAAGCGTTTTTGAATTACGTAACGACTTCCGTTTCAGAGCACCTTTAACTTAATCAGTCGTAGGTGTGGACGCCAACTATGAGGGTGCTGGCCACTGAAGTCGGTATCCAAAGTTTTAGGTAGTCTTTCTATAAAGTAAGCACAAACACTGGCTAAATACACATGCATGCTGACACATGCAATTAGCTATAGTGAGTGTATACCTAATGGCCTACAAATTCTTGCCTTGACATCATCATGATCTCATCACTCCGAACTGTCAGACTCACTAACCGATCTGATGTGCGTGTGTGTGTGTGTGTGTGTGTGTGTGTGTGTGTGTGTGTGTGTGTGTGTGTGTGTGTGAGTACACGCGCGTGTGTACGTGTGTGTGTGTGCATGCAATGGTTCCTAGTTTCGGCACTCAATGTGCTATTCCATAATTAACATAAAGTTCTTAGGATCATACCTGCATCTTTCAAAAGGCAAGCTGTGCGATGGATCGTGGTCGAGCCTGGGATGTGAAGTCCGAATTCAGACTAGAACTGCTCATCCGTTGTTATCTCGACCATTCTTGCCTTTTCTTGTTGTAGAAGGTATCGTGCGGTGGCGACTAAACATGGATTTGCTCACATGCCAAGAGCAACGTTACAGAATATTTTTAATCGCTGAGCAATGAGCCTGTATTGCTGGCGCCCTGATCTGAGTTTTAATTATTGAAACCACAACTCTTCTATTAGAGCTAGCTGCGCGGCGCAGCGCGCGCGATCACTTTCAATTCACGTACTCCGCGTACGCGTATATGTATTCGCGATTCAATATTCAGGGCGCGGGCCCGCGGCCCGACCGGCCTGCCTGGGCCATGGGGTGGAGTCTCGCGCGCTGCTCTATACTGCGTCCGCATAGCGCAAGCCGAGAGGACGGATACCGAATGTTGTAACCGTGCAAGCATAGTGCAAGCAACGGAGTCCGCATGCACCGTGCGTATCTTTTTTTTTTTTTTTCTTTTTTTTTTTTCTTTGATACATGTATATATACGTGTACACGAATGATGAAGTCAAAAAGTAAAAAATATATACTGGTGATACAGAATTGCAGAAAAAATATAGTATAATTATATGTATATAGTCATAGTGATACCGTATTAGAGAATTGTTCAAAATGCTGGTACCTGGCCTTCGTGTAGGGCCAGGTTGATGGATTCCACAGGTTGGGATATAGAGGGTATGTTACACGGAATACTGACAGAGTCCGTGTTACAGATATGGAATGTGGAATATGGAATGTGGATGTGGGATTTGTTACTAGCCAATTCATTCAAGTCGAGTCTAGAAAGTGCACTTGAAGACTACATTGAAGCTTCAGTTATACTGGAGTATATATAACAGTTACTGACATTCACTTCGTATGTACTAAATTCATTATTGATTACATGAAATCTGAGGAGCAAGAAATGAGAATTATAGGTACATTTGAAAGAATTATAGGGCATGTTTGCAAGCATTGAAGAAATGAACTATAGGTAGAAAAAAAAAAGAATTATTTATCTGGGCCTAGCTATCAGCATAGATCGTGATTTTTTTCTGCCACCCACCCAAATACAAAGGCTTACCTGACGGCCGATTTGTTGAAAATACCAAAGGACAGGTTACTTCAGGTAGTCACGGCATCATGCAGGGCTTTTTTGTCCTCCGTTCTATACAGAGATGGGTGTGGCACGGGTCAAATGACCAGGCAGATGACTGACCGAGCAGACTGCTGAAACAACGTAGTTTAAACTGTTTTTCGATGCTTTCAACCTCCTGTAGGCCTACGTTCTTATTCACATAAATTCTACGTATTATTACTGTGGCTTAGTAAGGTTCTTGTGGCTGTAAGTTACCATCCATACATTGGCCACGCCCACTTATTCTTTGTCAAAGATCGAAATCGGTCCAACGCTTGATCGCAAGCACTCCATGATAGAAGTAATTTAGCGGTAGATTCAAGTTCTGATTTTTTCAAAAATCACTTGAAACCAAACCTTCGCGATATTGAGAGTATGCTATATTGGAGGCATGGTTTCAAGTGACTTCTATAAGTTTCAGGACTTGATTCTATTGCTACGTTACTTCTATCGTGGAGTGCTTTTGATCCAACGTTGGCAATGTTGACCTTTGACCTCTACGTAATGCGCCTATACGGGCCGTGAAGAAGCCGTAAAAAGCTTACGCTCACCTTTTTATGCTGCGATGTTCTTCAAAAACGTAGAAAAACATCAATAAAAAGCGCTACATTCCCATTGGGCATTCATTACGCGATTTACCCCATTGTTTTGTCGATTTGCGTGCGATAATACAATCCTGTATAACCACCGCCATATAATGTGGAGGAGAAAACTTTTAGCGCCCTAAATTGCTTTCATGTAGACTAACGTATGGAAGGAATACCTGGGGAAATGCTTCAGCTTTAAATTTTCAAGTGATAACCCTAGTAGCCTCGTACCTAGACCCTTCCCAGCTTTTCAATGTTGCATACTGAAAAGTGGGAGGCCGGTCGGATGGTTCCTTCGAAAAGCCAGTCTTTGCTAGCCACACGCTATCTTAACAAGTTTCATTCTTTATGGTCTTTATGGATCGTACTACACTCGGTATCTAGCGTTTGAACCATACCTCTCGATCGTTGGCGACAGGAGCCCTCAAAATCTTCGTGACTTTCGACGCACTGGAAGGTCTCACTACGCGTTACGCTATGCACGTGACTTGTACAATAAATTGCGTTACACTTGTACTGTCGATTGCGCTTTACCTCGAACGCCCGTG
Source organism: Stappiaceae bacterium (assembly GCA_964291365.2). Taxonomy (GTDB): domain Bacteria; phylum Pseudomonadota; class Alphaproteobacteria; order Rhizobiales; family Stappiaceae; genus JBDWFY01. The sequence goes on along the minus strand of OZ219993.1, from coordinate 980 downwards.
AATGCGTGCGTGTGAGCGTTGAACAAACGAGATACTTCATTCGCCACGTAAAACTACGGAAAACGAAGCGTGAGCCAACTGCTTGCCCAATGATTGCGTGGCATTCCAACCCATACGTTAGTTTTACACTCACACGAGGGCAAGGCTACGCTCACAGGCAAGCATTCACGGATGTTCCAAGTGAACAGCAATCGACAGTACCAGGCATTCCCGCTTTTCAGCGTGCACCATTGAAAAGCTCTGAACGGCCTGGGGATGAGGTTGACGCAAAGGCAAGGCCAGCAAAATTTGTGACGTATACTTACGCTACGTTTTCAGTGGCTTTAAGTGGCGAACGAAATGAATGAAGTATCTCTCACGTTTTAGGCTTACACGCACGCATTCACGAGGATTCGAATGAAGCTCAATCAACGGTTGAATCAGAGTCTCTTCTAGCTTTTTGTTACGACAAGCATCGACGCGGTGTGTGAACCGACTTTAAGCTTAACGTTTTACAACTTAAATCCAACTTCCAAATCATTGGGCTCACCTTCTTATGCACGGATAGTACTCCTTGCTAGGAAAACAGCGCTGGCTTTTTTACACAACAAAAACCACTGCTTCTGGGTGTTGGTGTTGTAACGGTCGTCGTGTGTGGTAAAGATCGTCAGGGTTCGTTTTCCTCCACTATGGCAGAATATAGGCACAGTTTTATTGCTAATTACGAATGATCGACGGGTAGTAGCAAGGCTTTTGCATCAAACAAAGCAAGGGATCCTTCTGCTGGCGAGGAAAAGTAGAAATTTTATTACGCATGCGCATTTGAACACGCGTTCAAGGTATAACTGTAATGATGCACTTTCAATCCAGATTTCAGTATACTAGTACCGGCCGCATGGATAGACTGTATCCGGCGCGCGCAGTTTATCCATGCGGCCGGTACTGGTATACTGGAATCTGGATTGAAAGTGCATCATTACAGTTGTGTTCAAATACGCATG
>OZ219992.1:0-214765 GCA_964291365.2 Stappiaceae bacterium | reverse complement strand
TACACACATACACATACACACATATATTCACACACTAATGTACATACATGTACACATTCACACACATAAAGGTATAAAAACACACCTGTACACACACACACATTCACAGATATAAGGGTACAAACACACATGTACACATGTTCACACACATAAAGGTACAAACATACACATATACACACATACACATTCACACAAAGGTACACACACATGTACACACATTCACACACATAAACGCACACATTCGCACAAATGAAGGTACAAACACACATACACACATTCACATACATAAAAGTACAAACACACATGTAGACATACACATTCACACACATAAAGCTACACATGTACACACACACATTCACACACATAAAGGTACAAACACAGGTGTAGACACACACATTCACATACATAAAAGTACAAACACACATGTACACATACACATTCACACACATAAAGGTACACATGTATACACATACACACATTTACACACATAAAGGTACAAATACACACATGTATACACATACATATTCACAGACATAAAGGTACACACATATTTACACATACACACATTCACACACATGAAGGTAAAAACACACATGTACACATACATACAATCACACATTAAGGTACACATACATGTACACATATTCACACATAAATGTACAAAATGTACACATTCATTCACACACATAAAGGTACAACACACACATGTACACAGACATTTACACACTCATAAAGGCATACATATAGACACATTCACACACATAAATGTACAAACACATACATGTACACACATTCACACACATAAGGTACATGTACACACACACATTCGCACAAATGAAGGTACAAACACACACATGTAGACACATACACACATTCACACACATAATGGTACAAACACGCATGTGTGCACACACATGCACACATTCACACACATAAAGATACAAACACACACATGTATACACACACATTCACACACACGAAGGTAAAACACACATGTACACATATACACATTCACACACATTAAGGTACAAACACATACATGTACACACATACACACATTCACACACAAATGTACATACATGTACACATTCACACACATAAAGGTATAAAAGCATACCTGTACACACATACACATTCACACACTGAAAGGTACTAAATGTACACACATTCACACACATAAAGATATAAACACTTGTACACACATCTCACATTCACACATATAAAGGTACAAACACACACATGTACACACATACACACATTCACACACATAAACGTAACATGTACACACATATACAAACATGTATACACACAGATCTGTACACACAAATGTGCATGCATACATGTATACACAGGGACAAACACACCTACATATTCATAGACGTATGCACACACGGTATACAGAAATGTACAAATACCCACACATGTACATAAACACACATACATGCACAAACATTAGCCTTATCAGAAACATGCATACATTAAACACATGTAAACGTGCACATATAAATGTACAAACACACAACATCATGGATCAACACATACCAATTCACACATACACACATAAATTTAAACACATGCATGTACACAGTCGTGTATTATTGTATACATTTTCCACTGTACATCATCTCTTTAGCAGCTAGTTAGCTTGAGTGCTTACTTGTTGATTTTCCATTGATGGTAGACATGGAGGTAGGTGAGGTGGTCACTCTCCTCACGACCTTTAGAACAAAAGATTGACACAACAGATACAATGACCTGTAGGCACAGAAGAGACATTGTGACGTATATTGTAAAAATGGAGAACCAGTTACATGACAATAAAGAAACGATGACCTGTGGTGAGTTGAAAGAGGGGAGAACCCTTTAATTATAGTATGAAGGATAATGTTAAATCCCTTAATTTTTATTGTTGTGTACATGTACAAGTCATGTAGCTCAATAGTAATCCATACTCCATGTAATTCAAGGCTTAGCCTAATGTGGATGGGGCTAACATTCACTCATGTCTGTGTTGATAGCATCAGAGGAGGTACAAAAGGATCACGTGCTCGCTCAAAAATGCTGTGTCATCACTTTTTATCCCATATTCTTTACATAGTAAAGCTTCAACAGCGATTGTCAAAGATGATCCCGAGGGATCACCAAACAAACTTATATGGCTATGATCAATGATTGAAACTACACTATTATTTTAAGCTAGAGATCCCTTGGGATCCCACAATTTTTAACCTTCAACACAGCAACTGTATGTGGGACACACTCATGATGACACAAACTGGTATGGGTGCGAGTCACATGGAATATTAACGATTTTGTACCTCCTCTGAGCTGAACATGTACATGTATTGTTTAAATGAGGACAGTCAGGACACCATGCATGAAAATGACACTATACATTGTACATACATGTATAACTCTACATGTACATGCATGTGCACATGTATACATACCTGAGGAGATGGATCCATAAAGTGAAAGGTTAGTAGATCTTCCATACCAAGTAACTTGAGAAGCAGCATCACATTATGGACTATATGATGGATCTCTGGAACTGTCACTTTCAGTCTACACTAAGACCCAGGTAGATTGGGTGATGAGGAATGTAGTGTGGGATGTAGTATTTGGCCACAGACCACAAATCACAATGATGTACTACAGGGCTTCACGTGTGTACAATTACGTATGTATGAGGCTCCAACGCTATGAATATTATTATGAAGACATGCATGCGCAATAATATACACAAGAGGTCACTAAGGTCACAGTGTTTAGCTAGAATCGATGTCAGTGTCACTTCCATGATCTGTTGTCCGTGAAACTCATCACTATGTTCATCTTCATGTTCTGACTGGTCATCTTTGTCTGCTGGTTCATCTTCAGACTCTTCCTCTTCATCATCACTCTCTGGAGAGTCTCCATCATCCCATGTGATGCTTACCTCCCCATCAGTTGTGTGCCAATCAAATTGTTCATAGCATAGAAGGAAAGGAGACTGAGTTAAATGTGTGCTAAGACTTAGTTTTAAGATGTAATTTTCTCGTTTACAGTGTAAGACTAGTGCTTGTGATGAGGATATCAGCTTCAACTCATGTAATTTAGTCACTTTGGATAAAATCGTGCCATTTTAAAAGGCAAAGTGGTAGAGAATTTGACATACATTAAGCTTCATCAGAGTTGGGGTGATTGCATATTAAACTATAACCGCAAAAAACTGGTTTTGACCTGAAGAATGGTTTATGTTTGTAAAAATGAACTGCTGTGACTAATCTTATCCGTGCATGTTCGTGACTTTTTGATGTATTGGAATTTTCCCATTTCCATTTTGAGAAATCGGCCATCGGGACACACAAAGCGTAGATCATTAATAAATATTTCTAGAACCTTTTGTCAGTGGTTCTGATGTGATTCTGTTTTCCATTATAGTCTCTGCTATGGTTATCATCCACATTTCTTTCCACACTGTATATACATGTACACTAAGTTCAAGTTACATGCAGCCTGAAAAACACCTGGCAACAAGCAAGCAAGCAGGAAATGAGGGATATTTGAAGCTTCAAATTTATACTTGCCAATTGGAGGAGGAGAGATCAAAGTTGACACAGCATAATTTCTTTTGCACACACGGCTTGCCTTACAGGTCGAGTAATAATATTGTTATGCGCGTGCATAATAGTAATATAGCGCATGCAACACCCACGCGTGACGTCACACAACCGTTCCTGGCATGGAGAATTGAAGTTAGACTCACCTTTTGGATTTTTAACGGTAGCTTGTGCACCTCGGACAAGGTCTTATCCATATCTAGGCTGGTCTGCTGGCAGTGCAAGTTGAAGGGATGACATCATCCAAAGTTGGGATCATTTTGATCTTTCGCATCAGCGTGCCCAAAACGCTGAAGTTGGCAGAGACAGAAAAACCGAGAGAACGCGTGTACAGATAGGTCTATAGTGGGAAAGGTAGAATACATGTAGATACAGACTTGTAGTTTGTTGTTATGATTGCAGTGGAGACTATATTTACAACAACTCGGCCAGTTGGAATGCTGAATCGTGAAGCTAGAGAACAGTGAACGCCGATATATGGTAATTATTCTTCGTTTTCAGTGACGTTTAGTACTACGTACAACAAGCAATAGCCAAGATTGTTGTGGTAAAGTGTAGTCTTGAAAGTATATTTTCTTGACTGAGAAAGAGTCTTCCTGGCATCAACCTGCCCAAAGAGCTGAAGTCGACTCCAGACATAATTGTACCCGCGCGCCTGTCGATTTCGCGGGCAAGAATCTGTTACCCAAGATTGTAGGTTACAGTGTGCTATTTCATCATTCTTTTCGTGATTTCGATCATTAGAAAGAGCTACTGGACAAACATAAGAAAAATACAGACAATAATATAGAGTAATAAAATCTTGATTATCATTCCATATGTTTGATTACATGACCTCTGGCCCGAGGTAGTCACGTACGTAGGTGGCAGGGCCGTAGGAAGGTGTTCAAGAGTGGGGAGGCTCTCTGTAGAAGAGTTTGTAGCAATTAAGCGCGCGCAAAATTTGAAGCCACGCCCACAAAATCGCTCCATTCGCGCGCGAACAAAGTACACTGTTGAATGCTCAATGCATAATCGCAGGACTGTGGCTCGAGCTCATATCCAGGAGTGCTGAATCAGCACCAGCTGGTTCCGCGTGCACGTGTTGCGGTTTGGCATATTTTAGGTAAGATTTAGGGGGTCAAAGGTCGGATGTAAAGCATAAAAAGTGGGGCGGCTCGAGCCGCCCCTGGGTGGGGCCTCCGTGTAGACTGCCTTATTGAAAGTACTGCCTTTGAACATGTGAATGTGTGTGAAGAGAAAGAGAGGGTAATATGTATAACGTATAAGTGCATGTTTTTTTCGCATACAATTTAAGTGTGTGAATCGTGATGTACACGAGTAATGGTCATCCTATTATTATTGTTCTACCTTAATTATTATTAACCGATTATAAGTGAATTCGCTACACGCATGCGTGAACACCGGAAGGTGGTTGTAGCGAATTCACTACAGCTGTACCGTGCTCATCTTTAGTCAATATTGTACTTCAGAGCAGGAGCCACTGACCTATTCTACATTGAATCGAGTCTCTCCACCGACCACTCCCACCGTTGATTTCTCGACCTTTTATCGCTACAAGCTTGCACTTATTGAACCCGTAAGTGATAGTACATGGTGTAAAGTTCAATTCATGAATATAAATACATTACACAATAACTAGCTAAATGGCAGCTAAAGGGCCCGCTTGACTGTGGATGACGTGCTGCAGTATTGTACTGATAGCGATGATGCTGCTGCTGCTGACTGTGAGCCTGACTTTGATCCAGATGAGCTTTCATGGATGGTAGTGATGACAAATTTAGTGACTTGGAAGGGGATGAATTTGTTGATGACATCGATGAAGACGACCCCAACACCCTGCATGATACTCCAGCAGCAAGTAGTACAGGCACCTCCAGCTCTTTTGGTAACCAAGATTCAACATGGAGCACCACCATCACTCAATACATCTTCACTGAAAGTCTTCAACCTGTTTTTCTCGCCAGACCTAATGGAAAGAACAGTAAAAGAAAGCAATGCATATACAAAGATAGCAATGGGAGACAAGAAGTATGACAAATGGTCGAAGATAACAGTGGAGGAGTTGAAGGCGTTCTTGGGATTTAGTGTTTTGATGGGCATAAACCATCTTCCGTCCCTCAATGACTACTGGTCACGAGATCCCTGTCTTAGGTATGTTCCAGTGGCTGATCGCATCACTCAAGACTGATTCCTTGAGATCTCACGGTATCTCTACTTTGTCAACAACGACACACTGGTACCATATGAAGAGGATGGCCATGACTGTCTCGGGAAGGTCAGACCACTGATTGACCACCAGTTCACCAAGTTCGCTCAGGCCTACGAGCCCCACCGTGACATTGCTGTTGATGAGGCAATGATCAAGTTTCAGGGTAGATCATCGCTGAAACAGTGTATGCCACTGAAACCAACCAAGCATGGGATCAAGGTGTGGGTTGCCGCAGACAGCACCAATGGCCACTTCTCGAGGTTTAAGGTCTACACAGGAAACAAGAACAACACCACTGAGCATGGGCTAGGAGCTAGAGTTGTCAAGATGCTCACCTGATCTCCAAGCTAGGAAAGTACCACCATGTCTATTTTGACAACTACTTCACCAGCCTCAAACTCCTGGAAGATCTTGAGAAGGACAGCATCTATGCCTGTGGCACTGTGAGAAAGATCGCAAGGGTTTTCCTCCCCAGTTGAAGAAACCGAATCTGAAGAATAGGTGAGTGTACATATTATTATGAGTGTGCATGTATGTGCATGTGTGTGTGCATGTACATGTACGCATGTGTGTACATAACAGTGTGTGGATGCATGAATAACAGAGTTTGTGTGTGTGCATATATGAAAGGGGAGGAGGAAGTATGTTGAACAGCATAATACTGTGTGTATCAACTGTTTGTATGGCTTTTGTAATGATATTGACTCTTGGTGGCCAAGCTGTAATGTGCACATAACATGGTGCTATGCTAGCCATGTGTATAGGTATGCACTGGTTGGCATAGCACCATGTTATGTGCTCAGCAAGATTGGATATCATTACAAAATAATACAAATGCTAACTGTACAAACAGCTGTTACACACAGTATTGCACAGTTCAATACTCTCCCTATCTCCCTTTCATATACTCTTGGTACAATTTACACACAAAACAACTAAATACACGCATAATAGAGGTGAATTTCTCACAGTCCAGAAAGGCAATGTATGTGCAAGTTCTTGGATGGATAGAAAGGTTGTCACAGTCATGTCCACCACCAGCCAGCCCGAGTCGACTAACGTCCTCTGGCGCCAAAAGGATGGTTCGAGGATATCTGTGCCTTGCCCCATGTCTGTCTTGGACTACAACATCTATATGGGCAGCGTTGACAGAGGAGACCAAGTCAGGGGCTACTACAGCTGCAGAACGAAATGCAGAAAATTTTACAAATACATCTTTCATTTTCTGCTTGATGTGGCTATCACAAATGCCTTCATCCTACAAAAGGGCTATTGTGAGGATGCACCTTTCAGCTCAATCAAGGAATTTGAACTCAAGCTGGCAAGTGAGCTCATAGGAGACTACTGCAGCAGGAAAAGAGCTGGTTGTAGTGGAGGAGTTGTTTGTTCTCTCGCTCTCCGACAGTTCCTACCACCATTCCTGAGAGCGATCCCTCCAAGAAGGCAAAGCACAGGCGAGCACGCTGCACCAGGTGTTACAGCCGGACAAAACGGAGTGTATTCACCTCGTGGTACTGTACCTAGTGTCATGTGTGGCTGTGTCATACAGGAGAGCAGAACACAGACTGCTTCATGATGTGGCACGCTCAACACGTCCCTGAACTGTAACAAAGTTAATTTTTATTGTACTGTAGTTTTTTCTTATGTTACTATCTACTTAAGGCAGCTATCAGATACTGCCTCTGTATGCTCTAAACATATAATATATAACTTGGTAGGCCAAAGAACCTACAAAGAGCCTATCAACTGAACAAATACTCCAGCGATCATTACTACTTACTCTCCTATTGTCTATAGCTACTTTGTCAAACTTGACATGCAATACTTACCTGAATTGAATTGTAGCAATCTTGTTTCCAGAGCTGATGTTTATGATCGACTTGGGTAGCAATCAAGAGCCCGTTCATCGCTCTCGAACTTGGTAGCTTCATCCTGGCACAAATGTGGTCCCAGAAGCAGTTTTAACCGCTTTCAGTCACATGGTGTCAAAAATTGCGTTCCGTAAAAAATTAATTTAGTTCTAATAGAAACACTACGTGAGCCCAATCTCCGCATATAATTGATTAAAAGGGCTTACTCATCCTGCCCTCTCCTCCCAGCTCATCCAGATCGCTGGTAAGCATTAGCCTGAGGGGGAGAGAAAAGAGACATGTACATGTATGTATGTACAGTGACTAACATGCAGCATATTATGTACACATCCGCATGTATGTGTACATGTACATGTACAATGTATACCATGGCTTATTTTCTATTATGACAACCTATACCAGAGTTTGAAGCTCAATGATCTCCCATCTACATGTACTAGCCTTGCCAGATGACATCAGGAAATCTCAACGAATGCATTACTACCAAAATTAATTTCACTCTCGGCTTGCAGAACAACATCTGGCAAGTCTATCACTGCACAGCATGTCTATGTGAATGCTACCAAAGGCAGAGCCACCAAACAGGCTTGTGGTTATGAAGGTGACATGGTTTATCCCCAAAAAATTGTATTGAATTAGTGATGATAACGAGTGCTTACCTGGTATACTTGAAGAGCATCCATACCAAAGTGAGGATTAGACACTGTAGACCTTGCCTTACAATAGCAATAGCCACAGTCCACTACAATCATTATACCATAAACTCTGTGTGTGTGAGAGAGAGATAGAACCCTTTAATTGTTGCAACATAAAAAATGGAGAACCAATTACATGACAACATAGATATTGTGACCCACAGGGAGATGAAAAAGGGGAGAACCCTTTAATTACAATAAGAAGGCTGATGTTGTGAGTAGAATCCCTTACTATGATTTTTTCTTTTGCTTGAGATTGAGCACCCTTCTGAAGGATACACACACCACCTCAGCACAATGCATCTACAAGTAGCTCATTAGTAAATCACCCACCACTGGGCACCTTAGATAACTTGTGGCAACAAGGAAAGTGTATGCGACAGTTTTTCATAAGTTACCTGACATTTTCAACAGAAATGATAACACTCGCATGCACTCTAAGAGAGGTATAGACAACTCATGCCCAGAAAGCACCACAAAGTATACCTACGTGCATAGTAGGGAAAAAATATTGCACTATGTGTACATGTGCATGTTTGTGTGCATATACTGCAGTGTACACACAGTGGAATATTTAGCAAATAGCTCAGAATAGCCACATCCAAGCTCCACCCACTATAAAAAAATGCTTTGATAAATGTGATAATAAAAGAGCCAACTAACATATATCGTACAATATACAGTATGCATACTTACACATAGTGCAATATTTAGGGCCTACTATGCACGTAGGTATACTTCGTGGCAGTTTGGTGTGTGGGAAGAGGTTCGAGTCTGAATGGACATTTTCCTGTTATGATTTTGATAATCACATTTGTTTACAATAAAAGAGGGTGGAGTTTGAGTGCAACACTTTCCGAACATTTTTTCCATGTATAATACTCTAAAGATTGGAGCCATGGAATGGATTCAGGCCATATATGTGTACATACATGTAGTTACACTGTACATAATTTTCGTTGCTACAAAACCTTTGTATGACAAATTCTCATGCTTAAAAAATGTCCATAGGAACAATCCCTTATCATGTTTACATTAACAGTGCACACGCATACTGTAAGACTATCAGACTGCAGATTCACACTCTCTTTCTCTCTGTCTCTCACTCCCCTCCTTCCTCCAGGTTGTATCTCGTTGTAACAACCTCAAACGTCGTAATGACCTCATATGCACAAGTACATGACACTACTTTCACACATAATGTACAACTGACCCAATACTGCCTCACAAGTGACCTCCATTTCCTCCTGTACCGGCGTGAAGATCAAGATGATGTCACTTTTAGAATGTTGAAGGTGAATCTGAATGACCTGCTACACAGCATTCTCTTTGTAATCATCCGAGGGGCTACGAGTAAATATCAATAGGAAAGATTGACCAGGGAACGTTGCTGAAAATTTATCAGCATCTATGGTAGCTGAGGTGACAAACAGTTTGAGGTCGTTACGTTAAAATACAACCTGGAGGGAGGATGGAATAACGAAGAGAGAGAGACAGACAGGGAGAGAGAGTGTGAATATATACAGCTAAGAGTACATGCATGTACTGAAATCTTTGTTGTAAAAATATTTTCGTAGTCAATGGCAGCTACGAAAATGAATCTTACAAAAATGCATGCACACTATTGACATTAGTGTGGTAAGGGGTCGTTCTTACAAAAAATTTCAATACAAAATTTATCATACGAAAGTTTACTAACACAAAAATTTCCAAATCTATAGGTCATAAAATTGATTTTCCATTAATTAGAACACTATTCACAGTCATAGCTATTTAGAGACATAGATAAAAAACCATCCCTGAAAGAAGGGCTTACATGTAAGCTGTCAGCAAAGATACACATGATAAGAGACAGAAGCCTGAGAAGGGTGTATTATTGGTTAGGTAAGGGGTCGTCACCTTTCTTAAAGAGTGTTTAGGGATATTTCGTGAGCCTTGTCCATAATGTCCAGGTCAGGCTCCCTGAAGCACACCTCAGCAGCCATATGGAAATTCTGTGTAGGAGAGACAGAGATAGACCACACCCACTCCACAAGAGCAGTTATATGACATGTTAGACCACTTCCCTCTTATACAAATACAGTTAATGTGAAACTAGTAGCAGATGTTATAGATAGTAAGAGTACATGTATAAAACATATAGCCAAAAATTTTCGCTATACAGTATCTACAAGTTGTGTATAAGTGGTAACAGGTACACTTACCCTGTTGATCATGATGTGAGTGGGTGTGGATGGTTTTGTGGTTGAGTATCTGCTCATAGACAGTCTGTAGTTCACACAGTCGGTCTAGAGAGAGCTGGACAGAGTTCTAGTAGGCTGCAGAGTCTTGTGTGTGTGCATGATAGGTTGTCCAACTTGCCCCAGAGCAACAGCAGCCCCACATGACTGCATGGGAATATAATAATTATGTATAAACGTACTGTACGTACGTATAGTATAAGCATGGTTATCAACTCAAAAAAGTGACTAAACAGTAGCCTTCCCCGATCTTTTCAATGCATGCAAGAAAATAAGGGGGAGATACTAGGATAGGAAGGGTGGCGGATCAAGCTACACTGATTATCAGTGAGGGTAATACGATCCTGGAGGCACCACGGAGCTACAACCTTTGTACTAGCTGCTATGTGGTCGTAACTTTGCTTTAATATCACTGCATAAAATTTACAGCGAGACCCCAAGCCTGCATCAAACAATCCAGAAAGTGTAAAATTAATACACGCTCACTCATCTTCTAGTACCTTTTTCTCGTTGAAGGCATCGAAGACCCACTGACAGCTACCAGAAGGTTCAAGTACTTGGAGAACGCGACGCGACTTTTGGACCCCAGCCTTGGCGTAGAGCTCGTTAAATCGGCAAGATATCTCTCCCATTTGCACGGAGGACAGCTGGCACACAACCTTCTCATAGGTACGCTTGAAAGTCAACTCGCTCCGATCCATCTTTACTGCGATCGTTTGGTAAAGGTCGTTTGAATAGGACATTAATCGGGGCATATGCATATATATATATGGGGGAAACTGCATTTGAAAATCTAGACGAGCAGGTGGACGAATACCCTCCAGTTTGTTTGAGATTCAAAGATGCCAACAAGCTGCAAGTTTTTGCAGCTGGCTGGATAGCAGGCAGGTGTCTGAGATCATGCTGTGAGTGCAAATACGCACCCGTACCTTCAATAGGCCTGACTGTGATAGTTTGGGAAATGTTAAATCGGCAAGACTGCCAAACTTAAAATAATTTGCCATTTCTTTTGAAATTTATTTGCAGGTGTGTCTCGCTCGCTGATGCCTCGTGGCTACTGCCGCCTCAGGGAGAAAATAACAAGGCAAGGTAACACACTGAGTTGGCGTGTAGCTATTTCGTGGTAGTTCAAAGCTTAGCCTAATATGGATGGGGCTTTAGCATGTCATTTGTACAGTCCAGTCAAGCCTATGCCTGTGTTTTGGCTTCATATCTGGTGCACATTTGAACTGTCTTTCTGAATTTAGTCTATATTTCAGGATCTTCCCCTTGGTAGCGCATGAAGCCTGTCAAATGTACATTATGTATTAATTTATGTTGCAGTTTGAGTACACATATGTAGCAATTTGTGGCTGCATACATGTACATGTGGGTGTGCACACCTGTGTGGAAAAGTACCCTTATCTGAAACCACTAATTATTCTATGTATACATTGCTCCATGGCCTTGTCTCCTTGGGGCAAGCTACAGCATATTCAGGCACCTTTGCAACAGACTGGCTACCTTAAAAACCACCTTGTCCTGCTGTGTAAACTGTTGCTTGTGGCTTATTAAATGAACTACAACTATGGTTTTAGTCCTAGCACTTTTTCTATTGCAAAGGTGCATGAATCTGTTGTACATACACACTGTATAGGAACAGTGTTGTATACAAGTGGTACTGGTGTGTGCAAAATTTATAAAGAAGGCTGAACTGCACCGATATCGTACGATCCTAGCTTTATATACTAAGGAAGTAGGTTGAATCCTGACATACAGACCAAATTTGAGGAATTATCCAGGTGGGATTATCAATGTGCACCACAAAACAGTCGCACATGGTCCGTGCCCATAGTTAAGAGGGGTCCTTGTTCATACACATGTAGTTGTATACTATTCTGGTGCTGCTACTTTTGTCTATTATATCTCCAAGGTGATTTTGAATGCTTAGTTTCATGAAAATTGCATGTAGTTACATATGTTATATAGCCTCAACCCTTGGGGGGAAGGGGATATCCCTCCCCAAATATACTCTCCCTATGGCTTACATTTTGTTTAGCTACTGCAGAGCAAAGTCTATAATATTATTATGGCATTGTTTCTAAATAGTGCCCACCGCTATTCAAATTTTCTCTCTAATAATCCGAATTACATATTAAGATTTACTGTGAGTACTGGTAGCCATGTGTTAGTCTCGTACCCAGCCCGTATCTGCACGTACGCGCGAGAAATGGTCTGGTGCACCAAGTTCAAATACTTGGGCCAGACGGAAGCGAGCATGTCACATGATACACTATGTTAATCCAGTTAAAATGATACTTCTAGTTATTGGATTCCCATTCTGACGGCCAGCCTGTACACAAGGTACGCACGCGGTACGTTGCGATTTCATTCCGATGTGATGATGTAATCATTCTGCAATTTGATTGGATGTTCCTAATTTTGGGGAACAGGGCCAAGTATTTGAACTTGGTGCACCAGACCGTTTCTCGCGCGTGCAGATCTAGATACGGGCTGGGTACGAGACTAGCCATGTGTATAGCTACAGTTCACTATCAAAATTAAACAGTATTGTATATGAGGTATACAAATTTTGTACGCATGCAATTGTCTTCTTTCTAACCTGTGTGATCCCCCCAATATGAAACCCTAACGTCCTAACTAGAGGATTTTGTGTGCTTTTTATGTTGTAGATTTGTGTCTGTACCTCTGTTAAGACTCGGACTCGAGGTGTTGATATCTGGACTGGTCTTCATCCTTGAATTGAGTTGCCCTCAACTCTACAACCATCCTCCTCATCCGTCCAATGAGATGTCATCAACAGAATTGTCCACTACTCATGCAGCCATGGATGTCAGAAGCGTGAAGAGTGCTACAATTGACCTCACCCTGTTGAAAGGACCAATAAGGTAGGGTGGGACTGCCAGTTCATGCAAATGACAAGTCAATAATGGGAGAATGGTGCATATGTGTGTTCTGTGTATTTGAGATCTTCCAAGTACAGTTTAGTTTAATTGAGTGTTTGAGTGTTTTTTTTTTTTTTTTTTGGTGGTTTCTGTACCAACAATTGACATGTGCTCCCCCCTCCCAATTTACATGTTAATCCACTTGTCTATGTTAAATTTGTAGACACAGATCATGTTGCGGTAGTCCTTTGGTGTGCTAGATGAAGGCCATCTAGGTGAAAAAGTCCAGGTCAAGCCTGGTGAAGAAAATCCTAGATGAAGACAAAGCTCTAGCAAGTCCAAGGTGAAGTCAGTCCTCAGTGAAGTAAGCCCTAGAGTGTAAACATTCTAGGTGAGCAAGTCTGAGGTGAAGACAAGTGCTTGGTGAACAAAAGTCCAACAAAACACTGATGTGGTAAGTACTTAAGTACCTCTATCTTCGTAATTATGTACAGTTGTATGCTAACTAAGGAATCTTGTGTGCTTCTTTTTATGCTGCAACCTTATGTATGTACATGTACATGTATATGGCAGTGTGTGAGTGTATGCACTATGCATTTGGTTAAAAAAAACCTTATCTTCATACAGCTTGCTCATTTATATACCAGCTCGTCAGATGACAGTGGAACTACCTTGCATCGCTTCGCTAACATTGGGATTAGATTCATCTTCTGACCAGCGGTAAGTGCTACTTTATTTACTGGTATTGCGAGCTCCTGCATGAACGCTAGTGTGCCACTAGTGAGCTCCTGCATGAACGCTAGTGTGCCACTTCTTTCTTTTGTTTTCTTTCTTTTGGCACTAGTCTAGCGAGCTCCTGCATGAACGCTAGTGTGCCAATTTTATTTTTTTAGTACTGTTCTAGTGCTATTGTTAGAGCCATTTTGTCTTTTATATCTGCGAGGTATCTGGGACGGCACAGCTGTGATGGATGCAAAAGCAAGTTGCTGATATGGTACATGTAAGTGCCTCTACCCTCATACATATGTGATTACATGCTAACTAGAGAATCATATATGCTTTTTATGCTGCAACTGTGTGTGTGTACATGGTGGTGTGTGTGTGTGTTTGGGTGTTGACAAAGACCTTTTTTTCCTCATATAGACTAGCAGGTGTTGCTACCCTCATGTGATGGGAGTTTTGGTGAGCACTATTTAGAGCACTATTATCATGTACATATGTTTTGCAAGTACGTTTGTTTACTGACTTGTTATGGTTACGGAGGGGGGAGGCTGTATTGACCACGGTGAGGACTTGGAACAAGACTAGGTTATCTCCAGTGTCCTCATTGTGCATATATATTTCTCTCCATGCAGGCAGCTAGGCTGGCAGTATCAACCTCCTGCAGCAAGGTACGCATGTGCAATACGCACACTGCCTAACTGTATGCTTAAACACTGACGACCCTATACCTAACCCATTTTGCAATATTTATCCCCCCCCCCCCCCCCCGATTTAAATGCTGCTCATTAATCCACCTGTCTACATTTGAAAACAGATCTGTCCTCAAGCAATTTGCTGGAATGAACTGCAGAACAATTGTGGAAGAACCAACGTACATGTCTAGCATTGTGTACTTATGTCATTCCTTTTTTTACAAATGCAGGTGTGTCCACTGTGAATGTGGTGATACCTCGAGCTATCGACTCTACCTGTGGTTAATCCTTGCATTGAGTTGGTCTGGACTTGTATGTGTATGTCCTCTACATGCATCCATTCAACGAGACATCAACTGGATTGTCTACCTCTACTCCTGCAGCCATGGATGGGACAGATGTTGGCAACGTGAAGAGTGAGGGGGCTATACAGGTTAGCAATGGGTTATACTGTTTTAATGATGTCCTGTAGGAGTATGGTGAGCATTATTTAGACTATAAAAACAAGTCACTGATGCCTCGACATAAACATGTAGCTGAGCAGAGAATTTTGTGTGCTTTTTATGCTGCAACCTTGTGAGTTCACAAAGTCCTTTTCTTTTTTATATAGGCTAGAAGGAACTCGGAGCAACTGTGGACAAACACTGTATCCTAAGGCATTGTTTATGTTGTATGTCATTCTTTCTTTACAGGTAATGCAGTGTGTAGCAGTGGATGTCACGGTTCTCCAGCTGTGTTGGGTACTGACATGCAAAACATGTATGGTACATGTACATGTAAGTACCTCTACCATCATACGTGCAGTTGTGTGCTAAATAGAGAATCTTGTGTCCTTTTTTGCTGCAACTATGTGTGTGTGTGCGTGCATGCATGCATGTACTGTGTGTTTGGTTCAAAAACCTTTTTCTTCATACAGAGTGTTACTGTTGTCCTGTAGGAGTTTTGGTGAGCATTATTTAGAAACTGTCATGTGCATTTCTAATTTTTTCATATTACAAATGTGCATGTTTAGTGACTTGCTGATGTGAAGACATGTGGTCCTTCCCTACCCTGGTTGTGATGCGTGTGGATACACAATAACAATTGACTGATGTGGTATGTACCTCTACTTTGTTTTGTGCTATGAAATACTTTTCTGGTGCTACTGTTAGAGCCATTTTGTCTTTTATATATTGTAGATGTCATTGTCTCTGCGACTGTGATGTTCTGAAAGGAAGTTGATGTCATGGCCTCCCCGACTATGATGCTTGTGGACACACAAAAGCAATTCACTGATGTGGTATGTGCCTCTACCATCACACATGTACATGATAGTTTATGCAGTGTTCTTCTCAAAAATAATTCAAAGCATGATCAAGCTTTCAGCTCTATACTTTCCCACATCAAAGAAACATTTATGCACGCGTACCTCGATCTATATCTCAAATTACCGGTATACTAATTGCCTGTGGATGAGCCTAACTAATTGTACATAATTTTTGAAATTTTGTTGTAGGAAATGGACCTGCTGTGAATTGTGGTGCTGCTAAGTGTTGCCTGAACAGAGGCTGAGGATGGTTACAGGATGGGACAGATCGAGGTGGCCAAGTGACCAGCTAATAAATCTGACTGCCTCTTCCCCTCAACAAAAGCTAAAGGTAGGCTTGTCTATATCATTTGTGCTGGGGGGGGGGGGACTTCACAACTAGGCTCTTCAACCTGTAGTGGCTCAGTTCGTCAAATCTGTGAATGATCTGATAGCCATAGGTCAGTCGTACAGTTTACCGTACAAAATTTATCTTGAAAGTATCAAGAACTCGGCCCCTAGATAGAGGCTATTTAATAGGCCATTCCAAGTTGTATTTCTGTTTTTGATCCCCTGCCTGTGTGCTTTTGGCAATCTCCACATTTTCAGCATCCTCAGTAGTTTGTATACTACATGCATGAAGTGACGTGCAGACATTTTGATGACAAGAGTCTGATTGGCTTGTATTGCTGGGTTGCTGGTAGTTCCACCCATCCACATGATCTTAGGAAGAATCCAGGACCAGAAACAGAAGTACAACTTGGAATAGCCTTAGTGAGAGAGATGTTAAATCCCCTGGTCTTACACAATGTACCTTGGGCAACCTGGGAGGGAAATAGTGGAGGTACACATTGACAGGTGCATTTATATTAAACATTTGAATATGCTGCTTGTGGACATGGCATATGCACACCCTCCCACTACACCTTAATAAGATTCTGGGGAGAATACTGGATGTACATGTATGTATATTTATACACAATGTATCTCCACACAAAACTGTGGACTCAGTAGAAGCTGGTGGAAATAGGAAATCAACCAGTGAGTAAGGGGGGGGGAGCTAGAGGCAGAGCTTCAGAGTCAAGAACATCGGGTGGATCTACTGGTGTTGGCGGTGGTGGAAATGACCAATCAGAGAATAGCCTCAGGAGCTAGTGGAAGTGGTGCAAAGGTCAGGGTGAACAAATTATACAGCGTGCACATTAATAGAGAGAGAGAGGAGAGTGAGAGAGAGAGAGACAGGGACAGAGTTATGTAGTTATGTTGAGCAGTGATGATCTTTATGATATGGGACCCCTTGGAGTTTGAAATGTACTTGTACAACACATAAGGTAGTACCCATGGGACCTAGCTCCTTTAATTTGCATCAAAGTTCCCCTCCTTAAGTTTATTCAAAATTATCTGATTGTGCCTTTAACTGTGTAAGGGAGGGAGGAGGTTACGAAGATGTACATACACATTGTCCACGTGCAGTGCACAACAAGCAGAAAAAAATTGCAGAATAGACTCGTGTAGATTGCAATTTTAAGCACATTAGGTAATGATCGTCACTTATATATACTTTCCCCTTTTTGTTTGTTATATTGTGTTAAGATATGACAGTAACCACTATGCCATACTAGGGGTATCTAAGACTGCAGAGGAGGTTGAAATCAAGAAAGCCTACAAGAAACTAGCTCTCAAGCTACACCCGGACAAAAACCATGCCCCCAAATCGGACGAAACATTCAAAGGTATCTGTACTGCTACCACCATGTGTAAATTTAAGTTTAGAAATGTTTGTGAGAATGTCAGCTATTGAAAATGAACCTTATGAAAGTATATTCACATTACTAATGTTACATGTATGTGGCATGGGGTCGTTGCTGCTAACTTAGTCAACATGAAAATTTCTAGCTTCAAGGTATTACAAGTGACTTGTACATTTATGTGATGTCATTGATGTTCTAGTACTCCCAGTTCTGCATTCCTGCATGTATGCATACATCTTTCTTAGAAAATGGTTTGCTACAGTGTACGTACATGCGCATGTATCAGTTTTTATGTATTGGATTGGAAAGTAGTAGTAATAAGGTGATATTTGTTTCATCTATGTGCTTTCGCCCTGCTCAAAATTTGAGGGGAGGAGGCATCTCTCCACCATTTTTGTACATCATCAGAGATGATCACATACTTGGACAAAAATGCTGTGTCGTCACTTTTATCCCCATACACTGTACATAGTAAACTTCCATGGTGATATTCGATGGTGGTGATCCCTCGGGATTCCCAAGCAAAAACGATATGGCTGTGATTGGCGATTGAAACTATGACATTTGAGCTAAATGTAGATATCCCTAGCTTGGGGATCCAGTGATTTTTTAGCTTCAACACAGCAACTCTATGGGGACACACCCATAATGATGCACATTGGTATACACGAAACTTACGTGGAGTATTTCATGATGTAATTGTCTGTTTTTACTTGCAGCTGTGAGCAAGGTCCACTCTGTGCTTAGTGACAAAGAGAAGAGACACTGATATGACCGGTTTGGTGATGAAGGTCTCCACGCATCTGGCATGAACGGAGGGCGAGCTAGCTACCATTATGCCTATGATGATGATGAGTTTGATCCTAACGACATATTTTGGATGTTTTTTGGAAATAATTTCAACTTTGGAGATGAAGGTAAATGATAGTACAAAAATAGAGAGCTATAAGAGTTCTCTAGTATAGATTTTTTTTGCTACTGAAAATAGAGTATGGCTTGTTCTTGTGATAATTTTTAATTTGCTCACATTTCATGTGGCTAATGTACATTGTTGTACATTGTAGGTACAGTATGAGGGCCTTGGGACATGTGCATGTATGTAACCAGAGTGTGAGTAGGAAATTTTTTAATTTGACGGTTGCCAAACCACCGAATTTAATTCCCTATTAATTTTCCTAGCTGATATATTCTAGTCTTGTGATATACTAATGTCCTTGTACTGTACTTTATTCATACACTACTGGTAGTGATGGCAAACTCTACAGGAGAGCTCACAGGAGAGCTCACAGGAGACCTCAATACCACACTCATCATCATCATTACCATGGCAACCAACTGGTATGTTCCACATACATATAAATGTATGCTACATGCATGTACATGTATGTACTCCCCCACCCATCTATAGCTCCTTTAATTTGTTGAACTTAATTCATACATACATACCAGTGTACATGTGTGCATCATGCTCCACAGCATTTATAGTAACAAACGCTACAAATCATGCTTTTTTAACGGCCATGCCTATTGACCACACCTAGTAGTGCCATAATAGTATGCAGCTTCACTACACACGTTGTCAAGTCAGAAATATTGTTCTATAGACTAAAGGCTAGAGACTAGGGTAAATACGTAGCTACATGTATGCTTTGCTATATACATGTATGTGTCATACAGTGCATGTGGGGTATGTGCTCTAGAGAGCTCTAGTTTTTCTTTTGTTTGATTGGGGAAGACATGTATAAAATGCTTTGATATGGTCACAGGCCACACCCTCACATGTGTCCATGAATTTTGTTTGTGGGTGAATCCTGTAATTACACATGCTCCTAAACTATAATCAATTTTGAGATACATGTACAGTACAGTTGTTATTGAGTATAACCAGTTTGTGCTCTCTCTCTCTCCAGTCAGATGATATTTCATGGATTGGTCTGTCAGCTGCTGCTTCTCGTCATCATTCTCCTGTCCCTATTCTCTGGTGTTTTCTTTCAGCAGCTCCCGTCTCCCTATGCCCTACACAGATCACAGTCAGTTTATCATGCGTACCACATATTAGTACATGTAATACTAAAAGCTAAAACTTTTTGCTAAATCTGCATGTACACGTACTTTTACAAAGAAGGTAAATGTCACCAGACTCCTCCCCCCCCCCCCCAAAATGGTAGGAGGGTATAATACAATATAATATAATACTGCATTTGATGTGCCTGTGCACTGTGTATATTAGCTGCAGACTTCATACCATGCATGTATGTTTGCCATTGCCTTATATAGACTCAATTTTTTATATTATGATATTGTCTTTGCAGCATCCACGCAGAGAAAGGAATCACCAAGGAGTTCAGTATTCCTTACTATGTTCAGGTAAATAGAGACAATCACATTCTATGTTATGATTGTATATTTACATGTACTTGTTGCTTGGGTATAATCACCTACATGCACATATGTACAACATGTGTACTGCATGTATTACAATTCTCTCTCTCTCTCTCTCTCTCTCTCCCTCCTTTTTGTTTCTCTAGGAGTCATTTAAGTCCCAGTATAGTAATAGTAGATCCCAGCTTCGTCACATTGAGAAGCAGGTGTTGGAAGACTACCTTTGGGAGCTCAAAGTTTCCTGTAAAAGACATTGGATGTCTGGCCATCCAGGTATAGTGTGTGTGTGTGTGTATGTGAGAGAGAGAGAGAGAGATCACATCGTGTGTCGTGACCATTTTGGTGACTTTAGCAGCATGTGTGATCACTAGTGTTGTTTACTTTTGTGAGCTTATTGTATAAATATTATTTATATCACTTCTACATAGTATTACTAATACAGCTATGCTTAATATCGCACTCTTAACAGTGTGATATTAATCCCCCCAGGATCTACAGTGTGATATTAATTTCTTCAGGGCCCACAGCAACAGGGTCACTGGCCAATGAGAATGAGAGTCTACTATTCTGTTGAGTGAATTCACATAGCAACAATCTTTGACTAGTAAGTAGTACAATGTCAGCAGTGTGTGCACACATTAGATACAGGAAGGTGAGACACCATAATTGAAACAATCAGGAAGATATTAGCTATCCCATGCTAGATCTAGCCATGTGCATTCCAGCTACATACAGTGCTTGCCTTGTAATTGTTCTGTCAGTCTTGGTTATGAAGACACCTACTGTTGATGACAACTATCAGGTACACACGTAGCAGTAAGAAAGTAACTATGCTTTAGTAGAGAGCACAGTACAGTGTTTAGAAAGTTAGATGGCCGATACGTAGGTGAGGTAGCCAGCCAGTCCTCAAGGCTTGTGTAGTCAGCCTGCTGTTTTCAGCTATACAGTACATTCTTCTTTGATAGCTCTTCTTTGTGCAGTTGACTTTAGTATTTGCAGTAGTTTGTTGCTATGGAGGGGAGCCTTGGGATGTAAATTAGTTATAGCAGTAAATTAAAATCTCTTAATATAATACAGTGTATCTTGCATGTATCATCCTTTTTTAGCACAATATTGTGTATAATAAAATGTTTTGCAAGTAGTTTCATATTTTCTCTCTCTCTCTCTCTCTTGTCTTTTATATTGTAGGTGTCTGTGACTGTGATGTTCTGAAAGGCATGGTCTCCCCGACTGTGATGCGTGTGGACACACAAAAACAATTTGGTACGTGCCTCTACCATCACACATGTACATGATAGTTCATGCAGTGTTCTCAGTAGAGAACTGTAAGAGTTTTTCTAGTAGTGATCTTATTTTTGTTTTGCTACTGAAAATAGAGTATGGCTTGTTCTTGTGATAATTTTAATTTACTTTCAATGAACATTAGCCAGATAAATTATGAGTAAAGTACGAGGCCCTTGGGGTATGTGCATGTATGTAAACAGAGTGTGAGTAGGAAATTTATTTAATTTAACAGTTGTCCTTGTACTGTATTGTTGCAGTTATTTATACATACGCTACTGGTAGTGATGGCAGACTCTACAGGAGAGCTCACAGGAGACCTCAATACCACACTCATCATCATCATCATCAGCATGGCAACCAACAGGTATGTTCCACATTTAAATATATGCTACATGCATATACATATATGTACTCCCCCCACCCAACTTTAGCCCCTTTAATTTGTTGAACTTAATTCATATATACCAGTGTACATGTGCATCGTGCTCCATAGCATTGATAGTATTCTTCATTATAATAAGATGTATAATATTTTATCCCTGCACAAGGGATAAAATATTTTGTTGTTGTTGTCATTGTCAAGACAAAAATCACCAGATCTCGAGATGTAGGCATCTTAGCAAGTGGACAGTGCTGTCAAGATGTCATAAATAGTGACGAGTCTTTGCTTCTAAGTGCTTGACAAGGACCACAAACGCTACAAATCGTGCTTATTGAACAGCCATGCCTATTGACCACACCTACATGTAGTAGTGCCATACTAGTCTGCAGTTTTTGCTGCACATGTTCTAACAGGTAGGGGTCGTTGAGTCAGAAATACTGGTTCTATAGGCTGGAGGCTACAGGCTAGGGTGAGCGTTATATATAGCTATGCTTTGCTGTATGTCATACAGTGCACGTGGGGTGGGGTATGTGCTCTAGAGAGCTTTAGTTTTTCTTCTTTTGATTGATGAAGGCATGTATAAAATGCTTTGATATGGTCACAGGCCACACCATCACATCTGTCCATGAATTTTGTTTGTGGGTGAACCCTGTAATTACACATACTCCTAAACTATGATCAATTTTGAGATACATGTACATGTGTACAGTTGTTGTTAAGTATAACCAGTTTGTGCTCTCTCTCTGAGCTTTAATTCAAAACAGCATGTGCATAGGCTTGTGTGTATGCATGAGAATGTGACATGTGATCAGTCAGGTGACTTCAGCTGCAGTTGTGTGCACTAGCTGGTGTACGTGTGTGTGTGTGTCAGTTGTGTGTACGTGTTTTAATCATGTGTGCATGAGAATGTGTACATGTATGTGTGTGAAAGTTTGTGATTGCATGATGTGTCATGTGACCAGTACATGTAGGTGTCTTGACCAGTGTTCTATATCGTACATCAAGAGTACATTAACATGTAGCCACAAGCAATTTCATGTTGGTGTGTGTATGTATGCGCCAGTGTATACGGTAGTTGCATGTACCACAGATGTGGTTGGTCATTCACAGACTTCTCTTCATACAGATACAATGATTGATTGATAAGAGGAGGGGTGGTTAGGCAGCAAAAGTCAAGTCTTCTAGAAATATAAGGTGAAATTCCATTGTGTAAAAAGTGTGATTTTATATTCAATTATTCACCACTATCTTTGTGCTCAAAGGTCATATCTGGATATCTGCTACTGCTATATTATACTGCCTGCTCGATTAACAGTAGACTGGTTATTGGTGAGGATGATTTCCCAATTTACAGATCTCTCTCTGATGATAAAGACTTACCAGCAACTGATTCCAGGAGATCATGCACGTGAACAAGGTGAGCTTTAATTCAAGTATGCAAGGGCATGAGCTTAAGCTTGTGTGTGTGTGTGGGGGGGGGGAGGGAGAGGTCACATTGTGTGTCATGTGACAAGTCAAGGTGAGCTTTAATTCAAAAATGCATGTGCATGAGCTTGTATGTTGTACATGTATGTTTCATGTACATATAACCTGTCAGGTGACTTCAGCAGCAATTGTGTGAACTAGCTAGTGTTTACAGTGGTGAACTTGTCCTTGGGAGATACTACAATAAAGCTGGTTGTCTGCATGATACATGTTTGGTTAAATGTGCTTACTTGTATGTACAATCATACGAGCAATTTAACGTTTTTTTGCTACATCTTTTCCTTTTCAAGCCATACATGTATGTGTGTGTATCACAGTGCTAGTGTGTTATTGGGGGCGAGCGTGAGCGAGCCCCACATTTGATCGTTTGGCGGAAGTTCGTCTGACCGTGTGTCCGTTTGTTCGTGTGTCCGTCTGTCCCGGTGGAACATAATGGGCATGCGCGGCGAAAGAACACGTGGTTTACTGGTTGCGCATGCTCATTGTGCATGGTCAACATTAGCTACAACAAAATGTTACGCCACAAGCACATAGCTAGCAGAGAGAGAAGAGCTCGGGAAGCAGGCATCCAGCACGCGTGTCGGCTTGAACGTAACAGAGATCGAGAGCGAGCAAGACAGAGGAGACCTCGGGAAGGAAGCGAGCAGCGCGCGTGTCGGCTTGAACGCGACAGAGAGCGAGCAAGACACACTGGGAGACACAGCGGCAGGGACTGAAGCCAGAGTATCGGAAAGATTAAGAGCGCGAGAGCAAGGAGGCTCGAGAAGGAAGCGAGGAGCGTCCACGTAGGCTTCACGGTCAGACGAACTTCTGCCGAACGATCAAATGTGGGGCTTCGCTCACGCTCGCCCCCACGATGACTTACATCCCACTAGTATGTGTATATGTGTTTGTGTGTATGAGTATGTGCATGTATGTGTTTGTATGTGTTTGTGTGTGTGTGTGTGCATGTGTTGTGTAAGAAGGTACATGTAGGTAGCACCTCTGCACATGTACTTTTGTGGGGTTTTTTACTATCGAGTACGTTTATTTGAATCTAGAGTCCTTCCTCTCCAGTTATGATAATTAATTAGGGCATGGCCAAGGTTTGTGAAAACTGGGGTGAAATTTCATGTGGGGCAGTAGGCAGGGGCATAGTAAGGATTTTGATGGTGGGTGGGCTATAGGATGGAGCCAGTCATAAAAGATTAAGCAGAGACATGCCAATACAATGGGTGATGGTTCAATAAAGAAGATTTAGCTGTAGAAAGCGGGAAAAGGTCATTGGTAGCTTGCTGGATCAATGAATGGCTATGCGCATGTGCTATAAATTGGTGGGTGTAGACTTGATCAGCCAAAAAGTGGGGTGGCCATGGCCGTCCCAGCCACCCTGCTTCCTATCCTAATCATGCATAGTTGGTACTTGTGAGCGATCATAATAAATTTCACAATCACCTTTGTATTGTTCCCTATAGATCAAGACCACCCAGTCATTGGAGTCAAGAGTCAAGCAAGACCCATCGCACAGTGTTCTCCCCCAGTGTACTCAAGGCATGTTGGCCCTGCAAGCCTTCAGAACAGACTTTTCTTTGATATAGTCCAATTTTTTTTATATGACCACAGGCCACTCTTAAACCACTCCCTCCTATCATACTATTCTTGGGGAGAATACTGGTGTAGGACTGAAAGTTAGGCCCGGATAAATAATCCTTTTTTTCTACCTATAATTAATTTCTTCACTGCTTACAAACATACCCTGTAATGCTTTCAAATGTACCTAAAATTCTCATTTCCTGCTCCTCAAATTTCATGTAATCCAATTATAATAATTGAATTTAGTGTGCATGAAGTGAATGTCAGTGACATATACTGCAGTATAACTGAAACTTCAATGTAGTCTTCAAGTGCACTTTCTTGACTCAATTTGCATTAAGTTGCCTATAATTTTCAAATACTTCTAGATATCTGTGCTGTTTTTAAAAAATGCCAGCATTATTTAGTCTGGGCCTACTGGAAGTACTACATGTAATAGTGTGTAGTTAAAAACTAAAATTGGAACTGGCGGGTGTAGCTTTAGTTTGCGTTTTGTGTATACTGCATTCTGCATGTATGTATCCTCCAGCCTGTTATTGATATGAAGATATAGCCCTGTATGTAGGGTTCTATTTAGTTTATACATATCTACCTGTAGCTGTACAGGTAGATACAGGCTGTGGCTACATGTCCTATACAGATTGTCTTCTACTATTGTCCCTGCTATCAAATCACAATGCAGCTAGTTAATTCTTATTTTCGTTTTATGCTAAGATGTATGACATTGCATACAAAGTAATATTATGTACAATCGTGTAATTGCTGCAATGTGACGTCCGCGCGCGCATGCACAAGAGGTAAAGTAATCGGTTTTGTCATAAGCACAAACACTAAAATGTTGAGATGTAGGTGTCTTAGTGAGTGGCTAGTACATGGTGTCAAGATATCAGAAATAGCGACAAGTCTGCCTCTATTAAGTTCTTAATTATAACAAGAGCCACTTCATCGTGCTTTTAATGGGCACGCCTATTGACCACACCTATGCGCATGCTCGAATCGGTAAGGGTAGTTGAGTCAGGCACTGTTTTTGTATGTCATACGGAGTGCACAGGTTAGAGAGCTCTAGTTCTGTCATGTTCAAAGCTTTCATGTTACCACTTGAATCACAGTGACTGGAAAAGTTCGACTGTCTCCTATAGATGAAATTTTTTTGGCAAAATTATCAAAACTAAGTGTGGACTTTACTACCGTGTATCACTGTCTTCCAACTGCACTGTACTTTGTGAATGATATTACAATGCAGCACTGGCGTGGCTACGATGGGGCCAAGCGGGGGCGTATCCAGGATTTTTGGTAGGAGGGTACTGAGCAATAGAAAATTATATAATCGCACGCGATAATTTGCCCACGCCCACATCATGCATGCGTTCGCGCGTGCGCGTGAGTCGCCCCGTACCCTGACTGAAATCATTGATCCTCTATTGCCAGGACCAGCAGTCTGCTGTGATGCTGCTTTGTGGAAAAAAAAAACTTAGGAGAGACATGGTCGCTGGATTGCGCGCTAGTAAATCATTTAACGCATGCGCTGTGTATTTAGTGATTATGTCATGGTAGCTACTCGTACTCTGACCTTTAACGTTGGGGAGGTGTGGTTTATGTTTCTATAACGTATAAGGATCAGAGGAGCGACATGAGGTAGTTCTAGCTGGAATCTGCTGTGAATATATCATGAGTAAGTTATTCTACAATTGATTCATAAACTTATGATATTTGAAATTAAAAGTTGCCTTCAGTTGGCTTGCTATCACTGAAATGAGCTTCATAGATACTGTATTGTTCTCAGCAGGGAGGGGGGTGCTTGAGCACCCCCCCCCCCCCCCCCCCCCCCCCCCCCCCCCCCCCCCGGATACACCCCTGCCAAGGGGGGCCATGGCCCCCTCACTTTTGTCCTATTTTCAAGGGGTAGTCACTGCAATATACTCTTTACTTCCAGCTGCGACAGCGATCAAAGTTTTTGATCGCTAAAATTGGCTCTTGATCGCTTGATCCTGCCTTAAAGCACCTCTTGATCCCTTGATTGACGAACTTTCTATGCTTGATTGTTGATCGGTTAAGTGACCACACCCAGTGGTTATGTCCACCACCTATCTATACTTGAAGTAGACTTAACCACAATAATGCGGACCACGCCTCTATTAATACATCTCGCGCAGCACTATGACATGGTAGCCGAGCTCAAGTTCATATGCATCTATCAGTTGTTTAGTAAAACTCCGAATGATAAGTGATGTTATTGATAGGTTCAGCTCTTTTGATAATGCTTAATATCCGAGAACCAAGCAGCCCATCATCATAGCTTCCCCTTCTCCATGATTTTGGCAGGGTCAAATCTCCATAGCTTTACTACTGCACCATCTCCCACATGCAAAATATCTTTGAGTTTTGCATACCAGAGCACACAATGTCACTATGTACATTTGTGGTAAAGTTATACGCTAAATCAAGTTACAAGACACACCCACACATATTATTTGCATATACATAACATGAAGATAATAGGAGGATTCCACGCAGACGTGTGAAGAAATTTTAATGAGATGCAAATGATATTTAACGCACTTTCGGGAAGCTCCAGCCAGGTTCCTGTCACGCCCATTGGTGGGAATCAAATGTATTACGCTCTATGGGAATAACGTGCATTTTCGAGGCTGTGCAAAGCTTCAAGTTAGATACCAAGAAACGGCGCTAGCTACAGCACTCTAGGGTGCCGTACATGATATAGCCGAGGCACTTTTTTGAGAGTGCAACTATTTGCTTGGCTAGCGCGATAAACGCAATGTTATCCCATTGAGCATAATGCATTCGATTCCCACCAATGGGTATGACAGGAACCTGGCCGGAACTTCCTGAATGGGCGTTGAATATCATTTGCATCTCATTAAAACTCCTTCACACGTCTGCGTGGAATCGTCCTATAGTGCTAGCATTTTATCATTGTTTATACTAGTTGATATTAATAATTAACCATAATATCCGTGCTACCGGACAAAGTACAGTTAAAATTACTACTATTGCTCGATGGAGCATCAGAGTTAATAGTGTGTGCATGGTATATACAACGTCTGGCATTTTATTCTGATTTTGATCGTATTTGTGGCCTGAATGCCATCTTGATTTCTTGATCATTGCTCACCTGTGTGCTTGATCCCTTGATTTCACTTTGATCACCGTTGCAGCTGGAAGTACAGAGCACATTGCGGTGACTACCCCTTTAAATTAATGCTTCAATTTTAATTACACATGCTCACTGCATAGTGCTATATAGCTAGGGCCCAAACAAGACGGTCCACACCAATTTAATTTCATGTTCTATAGAACCATAGCGCAAGACGGTGGGATTGGTAGGTTAGGAAAGAATAATAATAATTACATCATTTCTCGTTTTATAATAACAGGAAAATTTAAATTATTAAGGACAGTGAAGTAAGTAATTACTTCGTCCTTAATATTATTAGTACAAATGATGTGATTCCTAACGCAGCATCCTAGGACATTCCATTAGCCAGCTCAGAGTAACTCATACAAATTAAAGTTAATACGTGTGTGGCGGGCATCATGGTTGTATCTTGTTGCTTACTTTGATTTGGGGGGGGGGGTGGGGGAGAGCTTTGTACAAAATATGGGGTCTGTTGACAGAAAATTTTTGTATGACCTTAGTGTCTATCCTAAAACAGTTTACCATACAGACTTGAGAGTATTCCTGTATCACCCAGTAGACAGGCCACAGCTTGGAAGATCACTCCTATCAGCAATGCAAGCAAGGTAAAAATGGGCCAAGAGGTTTCTACATACCAGTACGTACACCACAGAAGTGTAAATATCTGAAAGCCTCTTGTGTGTGTGTGAGTGTGTGTGTGTGTGAGTGTGTGTGTGTGTGTGTGTGTGTGTGTGTGCGTGCATCATGTGTGTATCTGTTACCAAGCTAGTGGCAATATGCCTGGTTTATGTCCAAAATGAGGTGACATACAACTACTATCTTTATACTTGGACAATAGCTAGCCATAGTTTTCATGCAGTGGATCATTTTCAGTGGAGAGATATTTTGCCAAGCCCAACAACCTTTACTAAGCTAGCTGTATGCAAATTGGTTAGAAAATGTACATGTAGCCCTAGCATCCATTCAAACTGTGCTTAGAAGGTGTAAAACTGGATGTACATAGGAGCTATATTAAATTTTATCACACACATGCACACACACACAAGATCCAAAACCTACTGACAAGGCAGGTACAGCTGTTACTAAGCGACCAGCTACCACTCCTCCACCAGGGTAAATCACTAATAATCATAATTATTGTATAGTCTAAATATTCTTTTACATAGTAATGTATGGGGAAAGTAATTTCAAACACGTTTTGAAAAAAACCGTTATCATCCCGTACCCCTGTTTGAATCATGTGACCCGTATTACTGTGAGTTTGGACAGCTAGCTGCTAAGTATGAAGAACGGTGTTAGCGATAGGTAGCTAGCTATCTTCGCTTACTAGTATGTCGATATCAATGCTACGGAGAGAACTTCGTACTGGAGGGAAGCTGGTTGTAACTGCTGCTGGTGTTTGCTTGGTCACCGTGTGGTGTCTACTCTGAATTTGTTCGACAAATGATCCGAGACACCTCTCTGGTATTATTAATTTTACAGCCATTTGCTCAACGATAGGCTTCTCTTTTGTTCATTTGTCATTCCACAGTCACTGTTGCTAGCTGTGTTCGAAGTTAATTTTTAGTTTTTAGGGGGTGTGGGTACGTGTGTATGATCCAATCATTCGCCAGATTTGCCATACGATAAAATCGTTATTACCATGGTAGAACACGATACCAGGAAATATCACAAGTTCATTGCCAAGTATTGTTACGAGTGCATAGCACCAGTAACAATACCTAAGGCAATGAACGAGTGATGTTCCCTAGAAATGCCTAAAGAATATAAATAATTGATTAAGTCATTGACCCCATACCCCCTTGCTGACCTTGCACTCTCTGATGCTTTTCTTCCTATAGTAAAATTATAGTCGAGAATCATAACACAATGAAGTAACTCACTGCTGTAATGTTTTGTACACAAATATGATAATTAGATGTTGGTTTTGCATATTCTATGAGCAGTAAAACCACGAGTAGAATTGCGAAACCAACATCTAACTATTTGGTAGCACTCACTACTGGCCCATTAACCCTCTATCACCTCTAGTTGGGTGGTGAAAAATGTGATGCTATGGTAAGTGCTACTAAACACGTAGAGCTAGTGTATTGGACAAGTTAGTGTAAACTAAAACCTCATTCCCAGGCTCCTCCCAGTTTTTCAATGAAAACTGGGAGGAGCCTAGGGACAAAGCTAAATGTAAACCACCCATAACATGCACCTATGTGAGTTTTAACAACATAGTGGTTAGGATGTTTTGTATTTGACAGGTTAGTGTTAACTAAAACCTCATCCCCAGGCTCCTCCCAGTTTTTCAATGAAAACTGGGAGGAGCCTGGGGACAAGGCTAAATGTAAACCACCAGCGCCCATGAATATGCAGCTATGTGAGTTTTTAACAACATAGTGAATAAGCATGAGGCATTATCTGGCCATGGCTCGTTTCAGTAATATTAACAAGCAGGACATATTGATGAAGCCTTTTTGAGATAATTATATGTACCGTATAGGCAGTGACCTTGGTGAGTATTAGTTGAATTTGGCGAAATAGGCTCGATCAATTTAGGCGTAGGATTATAGGCATACAAGTGCAATATTCCCACTACAATATTGCATTGTAAACTTGTTAAAGTCTTTAACATTTCCTTCTTCAGCTCCTCTTTACTACGTTCCGTTTCTCTCTTGATGTAACTTTTGTGCCTCTCCTCTGTTCTTGGTAGGGTCTTTATTATAGAATCCTTCATGGCACTCTATTTTCTACATTATACATCCATGCTGATGGTCTCACATAGCATTAATTCTACCCTCTCAGACAGCATTAGTGTATAGCCTAAAATGTTCGGGGGGGGGGGGGGGGGGGGGGGGGGGGATATTATGTGCTCTTGCCAAACTTTACTCAAAAACTAATTTTGTGGATAAAATTTTCATGACCAAGGTTCCAGCAATGCATTGCATCTATTATGGACTTGAAATTTTATGGGAGAAACCTTTTGTGACCACACTCCAACCCACAAAATATTACAACCTCGAAGATTTTAGGCTACCAGTATGTGTTATTTAGGTATTGCTGTACTATACCTGTGGTGATGAATATCATCCTTGACTCTGTGTAATTGATACCTGATTTCCATGAACAGCTGTTAAAATTTTCAATAAAACTGATCTTATACTGAGAAGTGGAAGCCATTACGCATGTATAGGCAGAGGAAGACAATGAAGGTTGGGACATTTGTTGGGCACTAGACATTCCTAGTCATAAATTTAATTAATTCAAAGAGAGGTAAAATACTGATACTTTAGATAACATTCCTACATGAAGCCCAAATTAATGTCTAATCACAGCTGCTTTAGTGTGGACACTGTACATATACATACAGCAATAGAGGAGCACGGTGCATGGTTACCTAGCCACAACTTACAGTTATGAGTGATAACAATTTACACTAATACTGACCACACTGTAATAATTATTAAGTGGACTCCACTGTCCTGCAAGCCATGCATGTACAATAGTACAGAGATGTACCTATTGCATTATACAAATTTTGTAGGTATATCGCCAGATGCAGCATAAAATTGATTTT
Source organism: Stappiaceae bacterium (assembly GCA_964291365.2). Lineage (GTDB taxonomy): Bacteria > Pseudomonadota > Alphaproteobacteria > Rhizobiales > Stappiaceae > JBDWFY01. The sequence continues at coordinate 182,982 of OZ219992.1, read as the reverse complement.
GAAAACGTCTGCACATACTGAGTGGCTATGTATGGACATTATGTTTGTACACTCTGTGCACAGAGTAATACTGTGTCGAAATCATTCTAGTCAGTCAACAAAAGATAGAATCGTTAGTAAGGACGGCTATGAAACAAAATAACTCAGTTTTCGGCGAACGATCGAACCGTTAGTAAGGATGGCTATGACACAAAGTTTTTTGCCGGACAGTACTCGACAAACGACCGAATCTTTAGTAAGGATGGCTATGAAGCTATGTAGTGTAATCTTTTTGCCTAACAGTATCTGGCAAACAAATCGAATCGCCAGTAAGGATGGCTATGAAACGAAATCTTTTTGCCGGACAGTACCCGACAAATGACTGAATTTTTAGTAGGGATGGCTATGAAGCTACTATAGTGTAATGTAATCTTTTTGCCTAACAGTATCCGGCAAACGAATCGAATCGTTACTAAGGATGGTTATGAAACGAAATCGTTTTTCCGGATCCGCAAACTATCGAATCGTTACTAGAGTATGTTAGTATATATCACTATGAATGGTATGTCATATTGCCGGACAGTATCCGGCAAACGATCGAATTGTTAGTTAGGATGGCTATGAAGCTATGTAATGTAGTTCTTTTGCCGGATAGTAGCCGGCAATGATAGTAAGGTTGCTAAGTAATACAATCTTTTTTGCTGGACGGTATCTGACAATAGTTTTAATGACAAATAGAGGCCAGGAGGCCCAATAGTCAGAAACAAAAGTGTAAACAAAAATTGAGGAAAAGTAGTGGCAGATAAAAGTGTTAAAGAAGTGATCTCCTTTTCTCAAGTGCTACAGAAATGAATTTGCTGAAAGACTAGAGTAACTGTTTACTGGTTGTAAGGTTGGCTAGGAAGCTGTGACGTAATCTTTTTGCCAGACAATATCCGGCAAACGATCCAATCGTTAGTAAGGATGGCTATGAAGCTATGTAACATAATCTTTTTGTCAGACAGTATCTGGCAAACCATCAAATCATTAATAAGGATGGCTATAAAGCTATGTAACCTAATCATTTTTGCCGGACAGTATCTGGCAAACGATCAAACCGTTAGACCTAGTAAGTAATGCTATGAAGCTATGTAACACAAATTTTTTGCCGCACAGTATCCGGCAAACGATCAAATCGTTAGACCTAGTAAAAATTGCTATGAAGTATGTAATTAATATATAGATGGAGCACCATTACACTGAAGGGGGTGTGGCCACGAAACTTGCTCATGCTCACCCGCACAATATCGCACCTGTACACTACAGAGTAATATAGAAAAAATTTCTGCCTACGCCACTGCACTAGCTGAAACAGCAAGTTATCTACTGTCAGCCATAATCAAAACCTTCATAGCCATAATTAAAAACTACTCTTACACAAGATAGACTGTACAAACAATCAAAAGTTTCAACTGTACTAACAAGATCAACAAATTCAAGAGCTTCTACAGTCTAACCAACAATCAACAGCTTCAACAACAAGTTCAACATCAATAACAATCAACAACTTCAACATGGTGATCAACAGATTAAACAACAGATTCAACAGCTTCATCAATCACCAGCTTCAACAACTGATTATTCAACAGCTTCAACAATCACGAGCTTCAACAACAACAATCAACAGCAACAGATTCAACAACATCAACAACAATTAACATCTTCAACATGGTGATCAACAGATTCAATAGCTTCAACAATCATAATCAACAATCAACAGCTTTAACTATACTAACAAGATCAACAGATTCAACAACAGCTTCAGTGATTATAATCAACAATGAACAGATTAAACAACAGATTCAACAACATCAACAACAATCAACAGCTTCAACAACAACAGATTTAACATCAACAACAACAATCAACAGATTCAACAGCTTCAACATGGTGATTGAAGCTATTGATTTATTGGGGCGAACCTACTCTTACACAAGATAGACTGTACTAACAATCAACAGCTTCAACTATACTAACAAGATCAACAAATTCAACAGCTTCAACAGTCATGACAAACAATCAACAGCTTCAAAAACAACAGAATCAACAACATCAACAACAATCAAGAACTTCAACATGGTGATCAACAGATTAGACAACAGATTCAACAGCTTCAATAATCACCACCTTCAACAACAGATTATTCAACAGCTTGAACAACAATCAACAGGAACAGATTCAGCATCAACAATAAAGAGCTTCGATCAACATGGTGATCAACAAATTCAACAGCTTCAACAATAATAACCAACAATCAACAGCTTCAACTATACTAACAAGATCAACACATTCAACAACAGCTTCAACAATAATAATCAACAATCAACTTCTTCAACAACAAATTCAACACCAACAACAATCAACGGCTTCAACAACAACTGATTTAACTTCAACAAAACCAACAACAATCAACAGCTTCAACAATTATAATCAACAATCAACTTCTACAACAACAAATTCAACACCAACAACAATCAACGGCTTCAACAACAACTGATTTAACTTCAACAAAACCAACAACAATCAACAGCTTCAACAACAGATTCAACAGCTTCGGCAAAACTAGATCTCTCTAGAGCACATAATGTAGCCTATAACAATCAACATCTTCAACAACAGATTGAACAGCTTCAACAAAACTAGAGCTCTCTAGAGCACATAATAGCCTACAACAATCAACAGCTTCAACAACAGATTCAACAGCTTCAACAAGACTAGAGCTCTCTAGAGCACATAATGTAGCCTACAAAAATCAACAGCTTCAACAAAACAAGAGCTCTCTATTGCACATAATAGCCTACAACAATCAACAGCTTCAACAACAAATTCAACAGCTTCAATTAAACTAGAGTACATAATAACCTACAACAATCAACAGCTTTAACAATAACAGATTCAACAGCTTCAACAAAACTAGAGCTCTCTAGAGCACATGATAGCTTACAACAATCAACAGCTTCAACAACAACAGATTCAACAGCTTCAATAAAACTAGAGCTCTCTAGAGCACATAATAGCTTACAACAATCAACAGCTTCAACAAAAACAGATTCAACAGCTTCAACAACAACAGATTCGACAGCTTCAACAAAACTAGATCTATCTAGAGCACATAATGTAGCCCTCAACAATTAACATCTTGAACAACAACAGATTCAACAACTTCAATAAAACTAGAGCACATAATAGCCTACAACAATGAACAGCTTTAACACCAACAGATTAAACAGCTTCAACAACAGATTCAATAGTTTCAACAATACTAGATCTCTCTAGAGCACATATTGTAGCATACTACAATCAACATCTTCAACTACAACAGATTCAACAACTTCAATAAAGCTAGAACACATAATAGCCTACAACAATGAACAGCTTTAACAACAACGGATTCAACAGCTTGAACAACAACAGATTAAACAGCTTAAACAAAACTAGAGCTCTTTAGAGCACATAATGTTGCCTACAACAATCAACATCTTCAACAACAGATTCAACAGCTTCAACAAAATTAGAGCTCTTTAGAGCACATAATGTAGCCTACAACAATCAACAGTTTCTACAACAGATTCAACAATTTCAACAAAACTAGAGCTCTCTAGAGCACATAATAGCCTACAATAATCAACAGCTTTAACAACAGATTCAACAGCTTCAACAACAACAGATTCAACAGCTTCAACAAAACTAGAGCTCTCTAGAGCTCATAATAGCCTACAACAATCAACAGCTTCAACAACAGATTCAACATCTTCAATAAAACTATAGCACATACTAGCCTACAACAATCAACAGGTTTAACAACAGATTCAACAGCTTCAACAAAACTAGAGCTCTCTAGAGCTTATAATAGCCTACAACAATCAACAGCTTCAACAACAGATTCAACATCTTCAATAAAACTAGAGCACATAATAGCCTACAACAATCAACATCTTCAACAACAACAGATTCAACATCTTCAATTATACTAGAGTACATAATAGCCTACAACAATCAACAGCTTTAACAATAACAGATTCAACAGCTTCAACAACAACAGATCCAACAGCTTAAACAAAATTAGAGCTCTCTAGAGCTCATAATGTAGCCAACAACAATCAACATCTTCAATAACAGATTTAACAGCTTCAACAAAACTAGAGCTCTCTAGAGCACATAATAGCTTACAACAGTCAACAGCTTCAACAACAGATTCAACAGTTTCAACAAAACTAGAGCTCTCTAGAGCACATAATAGCTTACAACAATCAACAGCTTCAACAAAAACAGATTCAACAACTACAACAACAGATTCGACAGCTTCAACAAAACTAGAGCTATCTAGAGCACATAATGCAGCCTACAACAATCAACAACTTGAACAACAGATTCAACAGCTTTAATAAAACTAGAGCACATAATAGCCTACAACAATCAACATCTTCAACAACAACAGATTCAACATCTTCAATTATACTAGAGTACATAATAGCCTACAACAATCAACAGCTTTAACAATAACAGATTCAACAGCTTCAACAACAACAGATCCAACAGCTTAAACAAAATTAGAGCTCTCTAGAGCTCATAATGTAGCCAACAACAATCAACATCTTCAATAACAGATTTAACAGCTTCAACAAAACTAGAGCTCTCTAGAGCACATAATAGCTTACAACAGTCAACAGCTTCAACAACAGATTCAACAGTTTCAACAAAACTAGAGCTCTCTAGAGCACATAATAGCTTACAACAATCAACAGCTTCAACAAAAACAGATTCAACAACTACAACAACAGATTCGACAGCTTCAACAAAACTAGAGCTATCTAGAGCACATAATGCAGCCTACAACAATCAACAACTTGAACAACAGATTCAACAGCTTTAATAAAACTAGAGCACATAATAGCCTACAACAATGAACAGCTTTAACACCGACAGATTAAACAGCTTCAACAACAGATTCGATAGTTTCGACAATACTAGATCTCTCTAGAGCATATATTGTAGCCTACAACAATCAACATCTTCAACTACAACAGATTCAACAACTTCAATAAAGCTAGAACACATAATACCCTACAACAATGAACAGCTTCAACGACAGATTCAACAATTTCAACAAGACTAGAGCTCTCTAGAGCACATAATAGCCTACAACAATCAACAGCTTTAACAACAAGATTCAACAGCTTCAACAACAACAGATTCAACAGCTTCAACAAAACTAGAGCTCTCTAAAGCTCATAATAGCCTACAACAATCAACAGCTTCAACAACAGATTCAACATCTTCAATAAAACTAGAGCACATAATAGCCTACATCAATCAACAGCTTTAACAACAACAGATTCAACAGCTTCACCATCAACATATTCAACAGCTTCAACAAAACTAGAGCTCTCTAGAACACATAATAACCTACAAAAATGAACAGCTTCAACAGGAGATTCTACTGCTTCAATAAAATTAGAGCTCTCTAAAGCACATAATAGCCTACAACAATCAATAGCTTCAACAACAACAGGTTCAACAACTTCGACAAAACTTGAGCTCTCTAGAACACATAATGTAGCCTACAACAATCAACATCTTCAACAATAGATTCAATAGCTTCAATAAAACTAAAGAACATAATAGCCTATAACAATCAACAGCTTTAACAACAATAGATTAAACAACAACAGATTGAACAGCTTCGACAGAACTAGATCTTTCTAGAGCACATAATGTAGCCTACAACAATCAACAGCTTCAGCAACAGATTCAATAGCTTCAATAAAACTTGAGCACATAATAGCCCACAACAATCAACAACTTTAACAACAGATTCAATAGCTTCAACTTCAAAACTAGAGCTCTATAGAGTACATAATGTAGCCTACAACAATCAACAGCTTCAACAAAACTAGAGCTCTCTAGAGCACATAATGTAGCCTACTACAATCAACAGCTTCAACAACAACAGATTCAACAGCTTCAACAAAACTAGAGCACATAATAGCCTACAACAATCAACAGCTCCAACAACAGCAGATTCAACAGCTTCAACAAAACTAGAGCTCTCTAGAGCACATAATAGCCCACAACAATCAACAGCTTCAACAAGAGATTCCACAGCTTTAACAAAACTAGAGATATCTAGAGCACATAATGTAACCTACAACAAACATCTTCAGCAACAACAGATTCATAAGTTTCAATAAAACTAGACCTCTCCAGAGCACATAATAGCCTACAACAATCAACATCTTCAACAAAAACAGATTCAACAGCTTTAATAAAACTAGAGCACATAATAGCCTACAACAATCAACAGCTTTAACAACAACAGATTCAACATCTTCAACAAGAGATTCAACGGCTTCAACAAAACTAGAGCCCTCTAGAGCTCATGATAGCCTACAACAATCAACAGCTTCAACAACAGATTCAACAAAATTAGAGTTCTCCAGATGACATAATAGCTTACAATCAACAGCTTCAACAACAGATTCAACATTATCAACAAAACTAGAGCTCACTAGAGCACATAATAGCCTACAACAATCAACCGCTTCAACAATACTAGAGCTCTCTAGAGCACATAATGTAGCCTACTACAATCAACAGCTTCAACAACAACAGATTCAACAGCTTCAACAAAACTAGAGCTCTCTAGAGCACATAATAGCCTACAACAATCAACAGCTTCAACAAAACTAGAGCTCTCTAGAGCACATAATGTAGCCTACTACAATCAACAGCTTCAACAACAACAGATTCAACAGCTTCAACAAAACTAGAGCTCTCTAGAGCACATAATAGCCTACAACAATCAACAACTTCAACAGCAAATTCAACAGCTTCAACAAAACTAGAGCTCTATAGAGCACGTAATGTAGCCTACAACAATCAACTGCTTTAACAACAGATTCAACGGCTTCAATAAAACTAGAATTCTCTAGAACACATAATAGCCTACAGCAATCAACAGCTTCAACAACAACAGATTCAACAGCTTCAACAACTGATTTAACAGCTTCAACAACATCAACAACAATCAACAGATTCAACTACTTCAGATTCAACAACATCAACAGTCAAAAGCTTCAACAACAACAAATTCAACAACATCAACTACAGTCAACAACTTCTACATGGTGATCAACAGATTAAACAACAAATTCAACCGCTTCAACAATCAACAACTTCAAGAACAGATTCAACAACTTCAGATTCAACAACTTCAGATTCAACAGCTTCACTAATCAACAGCTTCAAGAACAGATTCAACAACAATCATCAGCAACAGATTCGACATCAACAACAATTAACAGGTTGAACATAGTGATCAACAATTCAACAGCTTCACTATCATAACCAACAATCAACAGCTTTAACTATACTAACAAGATCAACAGATTCAACAACTGATTTAGCAGCTTTAACAATCATAACCAACAATCAAAAGCTTCAACAACAGATTCAACAACATCAACAACAATGACAGCTTCAACAACAGATTCAACAACTTCAGATTCAGCAGCTTCAACAGTCAACAGCTTCAACACAACAGATTAAACAACATCATCAGCAATCAACAATTTCAACATTGTGATCAACAGCTTCAACAACAGATTCAACAACTTCAGATTCAGCAGCTTCAACAATCAACAGCTTCAACAGCAACAGAATTAACATGAGTAACAATTAAACATGGTGGTCAACAGATTCAACAGCTTCAACAATCATAACCAACAATCAACACCTTCAACTATACTAACAAGATCAACAGATTCAACAACAGATTCAACAGCTTCAAAAATCATAATCAACAATCAACATCTTCAACAACAGGTTCAACAACATGATCAACAATCAACAGCTTCAACAACAGGTTTAACATCAACAACACCATCAACTGTCAACAACTTCAACAACAAATTCAACAGCTTCAACATAGTGATTGAAGCTATTGATTTATTGGGGCGAGCCTACACTTACACAAAATAGACTGTACTCACAATCAACAGCTTTAATTGTACTAACAGGATCAACTGATTGAACAGCTTCAACAATACCAACAATTAACAGCTTCAACAACAACAGATTCAACAACATCAACAACGATCAACAACTTCAACATGGTTATCAACAGATTTAACAACTGATTCAACAGCTTCAAAAACAGATTCAACAACTACAGCTTCAACAATCAACAGCTTCAACAAGATTCAACAACTTCAACAAAACTAGAGCTCTCTAGAGCTCATTATAGCCTACAACAATCAACAGCATCAACAACAGATTCAACTGCTTCAACAAAACTAGAGCTCTCTAGAGCACATAATGTAGCCTACAACAATCAACAGCTTCAACAACAACAGATTCAACAGCTTCAACAAAACAAGAGCTCTCTATTGCACATAATAGCCTACAACAATCAACAGCTTCAACAACAACAGATTCAACAGCTTAAACAAAACTAGAGCTCTCTATAGCATATAATAGCCTACAAAAATCAATAGCTTAAACAACAACAGAGTCGACAGCTTAAACAAAACTAGACCTCTCTATAACATATAATAGCCTACAACAATCAACAGCTTCAACAACAGATTCAACAGCTTAAACAAAACTAGAGCTCTGTATAGCATATAATAGCCTACAACAATCAACAGCTTCAACAACAACAGATTCAACAGCTTCGACAAAACTAGAGCTCTCTAGAGCACATAATGTAGCCTACAACAATCAACATCTTCAACAAAAACAGATTCAACAGCTTTAATAAAACTAGAGCACATAATAGCCTACAACAGTCAATAGCTTTAACAACAGATTCAACATCTTCAACAAGAGATTCAACAGCTTCAACAAAACTAGAGCTCTCTAGAGCTCATAATAGCCTACAACAATCAACAGCTTCAACAACAGATTCAACATTTTCAACAAAACTAGAGCTCTCTAGAGCACATAATGTAGCCTACAACAATCAAAAGCTTCAATAACAACACATTCAACAGCTTCAACAAAACTAGAGCTCTCTATAACACATAATAGCCTACAACAATCAACGGCTTCAACAACAAATTCAACAGCTTTGACAAAACTGGAGTTCTCTAGGGTACATAATGTAGCCTACAACAATCAACATCTTCAACAACAACAGATTCAACAGCTTCAATTAAACTAGAGCACATAATAGCCTACAACAATCAACAGCTTTAACAGAGACAGATTCAACAGCATAAACAAAACTAGAGCTCTCTAGAGCACATAATGTAGCCTACAACAATCAAATGCTTCAACAACAACAGATTCAACAGCATAAACAAAAGTAGAGCTCTCTAGAACACATAATGTAGCCTACAACAATCAAATGCTTCAACAACACCAGATTCAACATCTTCAACAAACCTAGAGCTCTCTATAGCATATAATAGCCTACAACAATCAACAGCTTCAACAACAACAGGTTCAACAGCTTCAACAAAACTAGAGCTCTCTAGACCACATAATGTAGCCTACAACAATCAACATCTTCAACAACAACAGATTCAACAGCTTCAACAAAACTAGAGCTATAATCTAGCCTACAACAATCAACAGCTTCAACAACAACAGGTTCAACAGCTTCAAAAAAACTAGAGCTCTCTATAGCCTACAACAATCAACAGCTTCAACAACAACAGATTCAACAGCTTCGACCAACCCAGAGCTCTCTAAAGCACATAATGTGGCCTACAACAATCAACATCTTCAACAACAACAGATTCAACAGCTTCAATTAAACTAGAGCACATAATAGCCTACAACAATCAACAGCTTCAACAACAACAGATTCAACACTCTAGAGCACATAATGTAGCCAACAACAATCAATGTCTTCAACAACAGATTCAACAGGTTCAACAATACAAGAGCTCTCTAGACCACACAATAGCCTACAACAATCGAACAGCTTCAACAACAGATTCAACAGCTTCAACAAAACTAGAGCGCTCTATTGCGTATAATAGCCTACAACAATCAACAGCTTCAACAACAACAGATTCAACAGCTCCAATAAAACTAGAGCACATAATAGCCTACAATAATCAATAGCTTTAACAACAACAGATTCAACAGCTTCACCATCAACATATTCAACAGCTTCAACAAAACTAGAGTTCTCTTGAACACATAATAGCCTACAACAATGAACAGCTTCAACAGGAGATTCTACTGCTTCAACAAAATTAGAGCTCTGTCGAGCACATTATGTAGCCTACAACAATCAACAGCTTCAACAACAGGTTCAACTGCTTCAACAGAGCTAGAGCCCTCTAGAGCACATAATGTAGCCTACAACGATCAACATGTTCAACAACAGATTCAACAATTTCAACAAATCTAGAGCTCTCTAGAGCACATAATAACCTACAACAATCAACAGCTTCAACAATAACAGATTCAAAAGCTTCAACAAAACTAGAGCTCTTTAGAACACATAATAGCCTACAACAATCAACAGCTTCAACAACGGATTCAACAGCTTCAATGAAACTTGAACTCCCTAGAGCACATAATGTAGAGTCAACAGATTCAACAGCTTCAATAAAACTAGAACACATAATAGCCTACAACAATCGACAGCTTCAACAACAACGGATTAAACAGCTTCAACTAAAGTGGAGCTGTATAGAGCACATACTAGCCTACAACAATCAACAGCTTCAACAACAGATTCATCAGCTTTGGCAACAAAACTAGAGCTCTCTAAAGCAAATAATAGCCTGCAACAATCAACAGCTTCAACAACAGATTTGACAGCTTCAACAAAACTAGAGCTCTCTAGAGCTCATAATAGCCTACAACAATCAACATCTCCAACAACAACAGATTCAACAATTTCAACAAAACTAGAGCTCTCTAGAACACATAGTAGCCTACAACAATCAACAGCCACAACAACAGATTCAACGGCCTTCAACAAAACTAGAGCTCTATAAAGCACGACAGAACTATATACTTCTAGAGCACATAATGTAACCTACAACAATCAACATCTTCAACAACAGATTCAACAGCTTCAATAAAACTAGAGCACATAATAGCCCACAACAATCACCAGCTTTAACAACAACAGATTCAACAGCTTCAACAATAGCAGATTGAACAGCTTCAGCAAAACTAGAGCTCTCTAGAGCACATAATAGCCTTCAACAATCAACAGCTTTAACAACAGATTCAACTGCCTTAACAAAACTAGAGCTCTCTAGAGCACATAATGTAGCATACAACAATCAACATTTTCAACAACAACAGATTCAACAGTTCCAATAAAACTAGAGCACATAATAGCCTACAATAATCAACAGCTGTAACAACAACAGATTCAACTGCTTCACCATCAACATATTCAACAGGTTCAACAAAACTAGAGCTCTCTAGAACACATAATAGCCTACAACAATGAAGAGCTTCAACAGGAGATTCTACTGCCTCAACAAAACTAGAGCTCTGTAGAGCACATAATGTAGCCTACAAGAATCAACAGCTTCAACAACAGATTCGACAGCTTCAACGAAACTAGTGCTCTCTAGAGCACATAATGGCCTACAACAATCAACATTTTCAACAACAGATTCAACAGCTTCAATAAAACTAGAGCACATAATGGCCTACAACAATCAACAGCTTTAACAACAGATTCAACAGCTTCAACAACAACAACAGATTGAACACCTTCGACAAAACTAGATCTTTTTAGAGCACATAATGTAGCCTATAACAATCAACATCTTCAACAACAAATTCAACAAAAAAAAACTATTGCACATAATAGCCTACAACAATCAACAGCTCAACAACAACAGATTCGACAGCTTCAACTAAACTGGAGCTCTATAGAGCACATAATGTATCCTACAACAATCAACAGCTTTAACAACTGATTCAACAGCTTCAGCAACAACAGATTCAACAACTTCAACAGAACTAGAGTTCTCTAGAGCACAAAAGAGCCTACAACAATCAATAGCTTTAACAACAGATTCAACAGCTTCAACGAAACTAGAGCTCTCTAGAGCACATAATAGCCTACAACAATCAAGAGCTTCAACAACAGATTCAACAGCTTCAACGAAACTAGAGCTCTCTAGAGCACATAATAGCCTTCAACAATCAAGAGCTTCAACAACAGATTCAACAGCTTCATCAAAACTAGAGCTCTCTAGAGCACATAATGTAGCCTTCAACAATCAACATTTTCAACAACAACAGAATCAACAATTTCAACAAAATGAGAGTTTTCTAGAGCACTTAATAGCCTACGACAATCAACAGCTTCAACAACAACAGATTCAACAGCTTCAACTAATCCAGAGCTCTCTAGAGCACATAATAGCCCACAACAATCAACATCTTCAACAAAACAGATTCGACAATTTCTACAAAACTAGAGCTCTCTAGAACACATAATAGCCTACAACAATCAACAGTTTCAACAACAGATTCAACAGCTTCAACAAAACTAGAGCTCCCTAGAGCACATAATAGCCTACAACAATCAACAACTTCAACAACAGATTCAACAGCTTCAACAAAACTAGAGATCTATAGAGCACATAATAGCCTACAACCATCAACAGCTTAAACAATAACAGATTCAACAGCTTCAACAAAACTAGAGCTTTCTAGAGCTCATAATAGCCTACAACAGTCAACAGCTTCAACAACAGATTCAACAACTTTAACAAAACTAGAGTTCTATAGAGCACATAATGTAGCCTACAACAATCAACAGCTTTAACAACAGATTCAACAGCTTCAACAAAACTAGAGCTCTCTAGAACACATAATGTAGCCTACTACAATCAACAGCTTTAACAACAGATTCAACAGCTTCAACAAAACTAGATCACATAATAGCCTACAACAATCATCAGCTCCAACAACAGCAGATTCAACAGCTTTAACAAAACTAGAGCTCTCTAGAGCACATAATAGCCTACAACAATCAGCAGCTTCAACAAGAGATTCAACAGCTTTAACAAAACTAGAGATCTCTAGAGCACATAATGTAACCTACAACAAACATCTTCAGCAACAACAGATTCATAAGCTTCAATAAAACTAGATCTCTCCACAGCACATAACATCCTACAACAATCTACAGCTTCAACAACAACAGACTCAACAGCTTCAACAAAACTAGAGCTCTATAGAGTACATAATGTAGCCTACAACAATCAACAGCTTCAACAAAACTAGAGCCTTCTATAGCTCATAATAGCCTACAAAAATCAACTTCAACAACAGATTCATCAGCTTCAACAAAACTAGAGCTCTCTAAAGCACATAATAGCCTGCAACAATCAACAGCTTCAACAACAGATTCAACAGCTTCAACAAAACTAGAGCTCTATAGAGCTCATAATAGCCTACAGCAATCAACTTCTCCAACAACAGATTCAACAATTTCAACAAAACTAGAGCTCTCTAGAACACATAGTAGCCTACAACAATCAACGGCCACAACAACAGATTCAACAGCTTCAATAAAACTAGAGCTCATAATAGCTTACAACAATCAACAGCTTTAACAACAAAAGATTCAACACATCAACAGCAGATTCAGCAATTTCTACAAAACTAGAGCTCTCTAGAACACATAATAGCCTACAACAATTAACAACTTCAAAAACAGATTCAACAGCTTCAACAAAACTAGAGCTCCCTAGAGCACATAATAGCCTACAACAATCAACAACTTCAACAACAACAGATTCAACAGCTTCAATAAAACTAGAACTCTATGGAGCACATAATGTAGCCTACAACAATCAACAGCTTTAACAACTACAGATTCAAGAGCTTCAACAAAACTAGAGCTCTCTAGAGCACATAATAGCCTACAACAATCAACAGCTTTAACAACTACAGATTCAACAGCTTCAACAAAACTAGAGCTCTCTAGAGCACATAATGGCCTACAACCATCAACAGCTTAACAATAACAGATTCAACAGCTTCAACAAAACTAGAGCTCTCTAGAGCACATAATAGCCTACAACAATCAACAGGTTCAATAACAGATTTAACAGCTTCAACAAAACTAGAGCTCTCTAGTACACATAATTGCCGACAACAATCAACAGCTTCAACAGCAGATTCAACAGCTTCAACAAAAATAGAGCTCTCTAGAGCTCATAATAGCCTACAATAATCAACAGCTTCAACAAAACTAGAGTTCTCTAGAGCACATAATAGCCTACAGCAATCATCAGCTTCAACATCAACAGATTCAACAGCTTCAACAAAACTAGAGCTCTCTAGAGCACATAATAGCTTACAACAATCAACAGCTTCAACAACAGATTCAACAGCTTCAACAAAACTAGAGCTCTCTAAAGCACATAATAGCCTACAACAATCAACAGATTCAACAGCTTTAATAAAACTAGAGCACATAATAGCTTACAACAATCAACAGCTTTAACAACAACAGATGCAACAGTTTCAACACCAGATTCAACTGCTTCAACAAAACTAGAGCTCTCTAGAGCACGTAATAGCCCACAACAATCAATAGATTCAACAGCTTCAACAAAACTCGAGCTCTTTAGAGCACATAATAGCCTACAACTATTAACAGCTTCAATAACGGATTCAACAGCTTCAACAAAACTAGAGCTCTCTAGAGCACATAATAGCCTACAACAATCAACATCATCAATAACAGATTCAACAGCTTCAACAAAACTAGAGTTCTCTGGTGCACATAATTTCTGACAACAATCGACAGCTTCAACTGAAGATTCAACAGTTTCAACAAAACTAGAGTTCTCTAGTGCATGTAATTTCCGACAACAATCGACAGCTTCAACTGCAGATTCAACAGCCTCATCAAAACTAGAGCTTTCTATAGCTCATAGTAGCCTACCGCAATCAACAGTTTCAACAACAGATTCAACAGCTTCAACAAAACTAGAGCACATAATGTAGCCTACAACAATCAACAGCTTTAACGACAGATTCAACAGCTTCAACAAAACTAGAGCTCTCTAGAACACAAAAATAGCCTACAACAATCAACAGCTTTAACGACAGACTCAACAGCTTCAATAACAACAGATTCAACAGCTTGAACAAAACTAGAGCTCTCTAGAGCACAAAATAGCCTACAACAATCAACAGCTTTAACAACAGATTCAACTGCTTCAACAAAACTAGAGCTCTCTAGAGCACATAATAGCCTACAACAATCATCAGCTTCAACAACACATTCAACAGCTTCAACAAAACTAGAGCTCTCTAGAGCACATAATAGCTTAGAACAATCAACAGCTTCCACAACAGATTCAACAGCTTCAACAAAACTAGAGTTCTCTATAGTACATAATAGCCTACAACAATCAACAGCTTCAACAACAGATTCAACAACTTCAATAACAACAGATTCAACAGCTTCAACGAAACTAGAGCTCTCTAGAGCACAAAATAGCCTACAACAATCAACAGCATTAACAACAGATTCAACAGCAGATTCAACTGCTTCAACAAAACTAGAGCTCTCTAGAGCACATAATAGCCTACAACAATCATCAGCTTCACCAAAACTAGAGCTCCCAAGAGCACACAATAGCCTACAACAATCAAGAGCTTTAACAACAGACTCAAGTGCTTCAATAACTACAGATTCAACAGCTTCAACAAAACTAGAGCTCTTAAGAGCACAAAATAGCCTAAAACAATCAACAGCTTTAACAACAGAATCAACAGCTTCAACAGTAGATTCAACAGCTTCAACAAAACTAGAGCTTTCTTGAGCTCATAATAGCCTACAACAATCAACATCTTCAGTAGCAGATTCAACAGCTTCAACAAAACTAGAGCTCTCTAGTGCTCATAATTGCCGACAACAATCAACAGCTTCAACTACAGATTCAACAGCTTCAACAACACCAGAGCTTTCTAGAGCTCATAATAGCCTACAACAATTAATAGTTTTAACAACAAATTCAACAGCTTCAACAAAACTAGAGCTTTCTAGAGCACATAATAGCCTACAACAATCAACAGCTTCAACAACAGATTCAACTATTTCAACAAAACTAGAGCTCTCTAAAGCACATAAGAACTTACAACAATCAAGAGCTTTAACAACAACAGATTCAACAGCTTCAGCAAAACTAGAGCTTTCTATAGCTCAACAATCAACATCAAAAACAGATTTAACAATTTCTACAAAACTAGAGCTCTCTAGAACACATATATTCAACAGCTTCTCGAAAACTAGAGCTCTCTAGAGCACATAATAACCTCCAATCATCAACAGCTTTAACAATAACAGATTCAACAGCTTCAACAAAACTAGTGCTCTCTAGAGCACATAATAGCCTACAACAATCAACAGATTCAACAGCTTTAATAAAACTAGAGCTACAGCTTCAACCAAACTAGAGCTTTCTAGAGCTCATAATAGCCTACAACAATCAACATCTTCAATAACAGATTCAACAGCTTCAACAAAACTAGAGTTCTCTAGTGCACATAACTGCCGACAACAATCGACAACTTCAACTGCAGATTCAACAGCTTCAACAAAACTAGAGCTTTTTTGAGCTCATAATAGCCTACAACTATCAACAGCTTCAACAGCTTCAACAAAACTAGAGCTCTATAGAGCACATAATATAGCCTACAACAATCAACAGCTTTAACAACAACAGATTCAACAGCTTCAACAAAACTAGAGTTCTCTAGAGCACATAATAGCCTACATCAATCAACAGCTTCAACAACAACAGATTCAACAGCTTCAACAAAACTAGAGCTCTCTAGAACACATAATAGCTTAGAATAATCAACAGCTTCCACAACAGATTCAACCGCTTCAACAAAACTAGAGTTCTCTATAGCACATAATAGCCTACAACAATCAACAGCTTCAACAACAGATTCAACAGCTTTAACAAAACTAGAGCTCCCTAGAGCACATAATAGCCTACAACAATCAGCAGCTTTAACAACAGACTCAACAGCTTCAATAACAACAGATTCAACAGCTTCAACAAAACTAGAGCTCTTAAGAGTACAAAATAGCCTACAACAATCAACGTTTTAACAACAGATTCAACAGCTTCTACAGCAGATTCAACTGCTTCAACAAAACTAGAGCTCTCTAGAGCATATAATAGCCTACAATCGACTGCTTCAATAAAACTAGAGCTCTCTAGAACACATAATGTAGCCTACAACAATCAACAGCTTCAACAAAACTAGAGCTCTCTAGTCTAGAGCATGTAATGTACTCTACAACAATCAATATCTTCAAACACAGATTCAGCAGCTTCGACAAAACTAGAGCACATATTAGCCTTCAACAATCAACAGCTCCAACAACAGCAGATTCTGAGCTTCAACAAAACTAGAGCTCTCAAGAGCACATAATAGCTTAGAACAATCAACAGCTTCCACAACAGATTCAACAGCTTCAACAAAACTAGAGTTCTCTATAGCACATAATCGCCTACAACAATCAACAGCTTCAACAACAGATTCTACAGCTTTAATAAAACTAGAGCTCCCTAGATCACATAATAGCCTACAACAATCAACAGCTTTAACAATAGACTCAACAGCTTCAATACCAACAGATTCAATAGCTTTAACGAAACTAGACCTCTCTGGAGCACAAAATAACCTACAACAATCAACCGCTTCAATAACAGTTTCAACAGCTTCAACAAAACTAGAGCTCTCTAGTACACATAATTGTTGAAAACAATCAACAGCTCCAACAAAACTAGAGTTCTCTAGTGCACATAATTGCCGACAACAATCAACAGCTTCAACTGCAGATTCAACAGCTTCAACAAAACCAGAGCTTTCTAGAGCTCATAATAGCCTACAACAATCAAATTTAAAAAACTTTCAACAATTTGTACAAAACTTGAGCTCTCTAGAAAACATAGATTCAACAACTTCAACAAAACTGGAGCTCTCTAGAGCACATAAAAGCCTCCAATCATCAACAGCTTAAACAATAACAGATTCAACAGCTTCAACAAAACTAGCACTCTCTAGAGCACATAATAGCCTACAACAATCAACAGCTTCAGTAACAGATTCAACAGCTTCAACAAAACTAGAGCTCTCTAGTGCACATAATTGCCGAAAACAATCAACAGTTTCAGTAGCAGATTCAACAGCTTGACCAAACTAGAGCTTTTTACAGCTCGTAATAGCCTACAACAATCAACATCTTCAATAACAGATTCAACAGCTTCAACAAAACTAGAGTTCTCTAGTGCACATAATTTCTGACAACAATCGACAGCTTTAACTGCAGATTCAACAGCTTCAACAAAACTAGAGCTTTCTATAGCTCATAATAGCCTACAACAATCAACAGCTTCAACAACAACAGATTCAACAGCTTCAACAAAACTTGAGCTCTCTAGAGCACTCTAGAGCACATTATAGCTTAGAACAATCAACAGCTTCCACAACTGATTCAACAGCTACAACAAAACTAGAGTTCTCTATAACACATAATAGCCTACAACAATCAACATCTTCAATAACAGATTCAACAGCTTCAACAAAACTAGAGTTCTCTAGTGCACATAATTGATGACAACAATCGACAGCTTTAAGTGCAGATTCAACAGCTTCAACAAAACTAGAGCTTTCTATAGCTCATAATAGCCTATAACAATCAACAGCTTCAACAACAGATTAAACAGCTTCAACAAAACTAGAGCTCTATAGAGCACTTGATGTAGCCTACAACAATCAACAGCTTTAACAACAGATTCAACAGCTTCAACAAAACTAGAGTTCTCTAGAGCACATAATAGCCTACAACAATCAACAGCTTCAACAACAGATTCAACAGCTTCAACAAAACTTGAGCTCTCTAGAGCCTACAACAATCTACAGCTTTAACAACAGATTCAACAGCAGATTCAACTGCTTCAACAAAACTAGAGCTCTCTAGAGCACATAATAGCCTACAATAATTAATCATCAGCTTCAACAACAGATTCAACAGCTTCAACAAAACTATAGCTCCCTAGAGCACACAATAGCCTACAACAATCAGCAGCTTTAACAACAGACTCAACAGCTTCAACAACAACAGATTCAACAGCTTCAACGAAACTAGAGCTCTTAAGAGCACAAAATAGCCTACAACAATCAACAGCTTTAACAACAGATTCAACAGCTTCAACAGCAGATTCAACTGCTTCAACAAAACTAGAGCTCTCTAGAGCACATAATAGCCAACAATCAACTGCTTCAACAAAACTAGAGCTCTCTAGAGCACATAATGTAGCCTACAACAATCAACAGCTTCAACAAAACTAGAGCTCTCTAGTCTAGAGCATGTAATGTAGCCTACAACAATCAATATCTTCAAAAACAGATTCAGCAGCTTCAACAAAACTAGAGCACATAATAGCCTACAACAATCAACAGCTCCAACAACAGCAGATTCAACAGCTTCAACAAAACTAGAGCTCTCAAGAGCACATAATAGCCTACAACAATCAACAGCTTCAACAAGAGATTCAACAGCTTTAACAAAACTAGAGATCTCTAGAGCACATAATGTAGCCTACAACAAACAACATCTTCAGCAACAACAGATTCATAAGCTTCAATAAAACTAGACCTTTTCAGTGCACATAATAGCCTACAAGAATCAACAGCTTCAACAACAACAGCCTCAACAGCTTCAACAAAACTAGAGCTCTATAGAGTACATAATGTAGCCTACAACAATCAACAGCTTTAACAACAACAGATTGAACATCTTCAACAAAACCAGAGCTTTCTATTGCACATAATAGCCCACAACAATCAACAGCTTCAACAACAACTGATTCAACAGTTTCGACAAAACTAGAGCTTTCTAGAGCACATAGCCTACAACAATCACTATCTTCAACAACAACAGATTCAACAGCTTCTAGTAAACTAGAGCACATAATAGCCTACAACAATCAACAGGTTCAAAAGAAACAGATTCAACAGCTTCAACAACAACGGATTCAACAGCTTAAACAAAATTAGAGCTCACTAGAGCACGTAATGTAGCCTACAACAATCAACATCTTCAACAACAGATTCAACAGCTTCAATTAAACTAGAGTACATAATAGCCTACATCAATCAACAGGTTTAACAACAGATTCAACAGTTTCAAAAAGAACAGATTCAACAGCTTCAACAAAACTAGAGCTCTCTAGAGCACATAATGTAGCCTACAACAATCAACATCTTCAACAAGAATAGATTCAACAGCTTCAACAAAACTAGAGCTCTCTAGAGCACATAATGTAACCTACAACAATCAACATCTTCAACAACATCAGATTCAACAGTTTCAACAAAACTAGTGCTCTCTAGAGCGCATATTAGTCTACAACAATCAACAGATTCAACAACAGATTCAACAGTTTCAGCTAAACTAGAGCTCTCTAGAGCACATAATAGCCTACTACAATCAACATCTACAACAACAGATTCAACAGCTTCAATAAAACTAGAGCACATAATAGCCTACAACAATCAACAACTTTAACAACAAAAGATTCAACAACTTCACCATCAACATATTCAACAGCTTTAACAAAACTATAGCTCTCTAGAGCACATAATAGCCTACAACAATCAACATCTTGAACAACAGATTCAACAAAAGTAGAGCTCTCTAGAGCACATAATAACCTACAACAATCACCAGCTTTAACAACAACAGATTCAATAGCTTCAACAATAACAGATTCAACAGCTTCAACAAAACTTGAGCTCTCTAGAGCACATAATAGCCTTCAACAATCAACGTCTTTAACAATAGATTCAACTACTCCAACATAACTAGAGCTCTCTAGAGCACATAATGTAGCCAACAACAACCAACAGCTTTAACAACAACAGATTCAACAGCTTCAATAAATCTAGAGCTCTCTAGAGCACATAATAGCCTACAACAATCAACAACTTCAACAACAGATAAACAAAGCTAGAGCTCTCTAGAGCACATAATGTAGCCTACAACAATCAACATCTTCAACAACAGATTCAACAGCTTTAATTAAACTAGGGCACATAATAGCCTACAACAATCAACAGCTTCAACAAAAACAGATTCAACAGCTTCAACAACAACAGCTTCAACATCTTCAACAAAACTAGAGCTATCTAGAGCATATAATGTAGCCTGCAACAAACAACATCTTGAACAACAACAAATTCAACAGCTTCAATAAAAATAAAGCACATAATAGCCTACAATGAACAGTTTTAACACCAACAGATTAAACAGCTTCAACAAAAGATTCAGTAGTCTTGACAATACTAGATCTCTCTAGAGCACATATTGTAGCCTACAACAATTAATATCTTCAACTACAACGGATTCAACAACTTCAATAAAGCTAGAACACGTAATAGCGTACAACAATGAACAGCTTTAACAAGAACAGATTCAACAGCTTGAACAAGAACAAATTCAACAGCTTAAACCAAACTAGTGCTCTTTAGAGCACATAATGTTACCTACAACAATCAACATCTTCAACAACAGATTCAACAGCTTCAACAAAATTAGAGCTCTATAGAGCACATAATATAGGCTACAACAATCAACAGCTTCAACAACAGATTCAACAGCTTCAACAAAACTAGAGCTCTCTAGAGCACATAATAGCCTATAACAATCAACAGTTTTAACAACAGATTCAACAGCTTCAACAACATCAGATTCAACAGCTTCAACAAAATTAGAGCTCTTTAGAGCACATAATGTAGCCTAAAACAATCAACAGCTTCAACAACAGATTCAAAAGCTTCAACAAAACTAGAGCTCTCTAGAGCACTTAATAGCCTATAACAATCAACAGTTTTAACAACAGATTCAACAGCTTCCACAACGTCAGATTCAACAGCTTCAACAAAATTAGAGCTCTTTAGAGCACATAATGTAGCCTAAAATAATCAACAGCTTCAACAACAGATTCAACAATTTCAACAAAACTAGAGCTCTCTAGAGCACATAATAGCCTACAACAATCAACAGCTTCCACAGCACATAATGTACCTTACAACAATCAACATCGTCAACAACAACAGATTCAACAATTTCAACAAAGCTAGAGCTCTCTAGAGCACATAATACCTTACAACATTTGACACCTTCAGCAACAACAGATTGAACAGCTTGAACAAAACTAGAGCTCTCTAGAGCAGACAATGTAGCCTACAACAATCAACATCTGCAATAACAACAGATTCAACAACTTCTACAAAACTAGAGCTCTCTATTGCACATAATAACCTACAACAATCAACAACTTCAACAACAACAGATTCAACAGCTTCAATAAAACTAGATCACATAATAGCCTACAACAATCAATAGCTTTAACAACAGATTCAACAGCTTCAACAACAACAGATTCAACAGCTTCAACAAAACTAGGGCTCCCTAGAGCACATAATAGCCTACAACAATCAACAGCTTCAACAACAGATTCAACTGCTTCAACAAAACTAGAACTCTCTAGAGCACATTATAGCCTACAACAATCAACAGCTGATTCAATTGCTTCAACAAAACTGGAGCTTTCTAGAGCACATAATAGCCTACAACAATCAACAGCTTCAACAACAGATTGAACAGCTTCAACAAAGCTAGAGCTCTCTAGAGCATATAATGTAGCTTACAACAAACAACGCCTTCAACAACAAAAAATTGAACAGCTTTAACAAAACTAGAGCTCTCTAGAGCACATAATGTAGCTTACAACAATTAACATCTTCAACAACAGATTCAACGATCAACGAAACTAGAGCTCTCTAGAGCACATAATAGCCTACAACAATCAACAGCTTCAACAACAATAGATTCAACAGCTTCGACAAAACTAGAGCTCTCTAGAGCACATATTGTAATCAACATCTTCAACAACAGATTCAACAGCTTCAATAAAACTAGAGCACATAATAGCTTAAAACAATCAACAGCTTCAACAGCAACAGATTCAACAGCTTTAACAACAACAGCTTTAACAAAACTAGAGCGCTCTAGAGCACATAATAGCCTACAACAATCAACAGCTTCAACAAAACTGGAGCACATGATAGCCTATAAATATCAACAGCTTCAACGTGATGATCAACAGATTAAACAACAGATTTAACTGTTTCAGCTATCAACAGCTTCAACAACAGATCCAACAACTTCAGATTCAACAGCTTCAAGAACCGATTCAACAACAAGCTTAAGCAACAGATTCAACAACATCAACAACAATATTATTAACAGGTTCAACATGATAAACAACAGATTCGACAGCTTCAACTATCATAACCATTAATCGACAGCTTCAACTATACTAACAAGTTCAACAGATTGAACAACTGCTTCAACAATAATAAACAGCTTCAACAACTGATTCAACACCAAATTCAACATCATCAACAATAAACAGCTTCAACAACAGATTTAACATCAAAAGCACCAATACCAATCAACAGCTTCAACAACAGATTCATTAGTTTCAACAATCAACAGCTTCAACACGGCGATTGAAGCTATTGATTCATTGGGGTGAGCCTACTCTTACACAAGATAGACTGTACTAACAATCAACAGCTTCAACTATACTAACAAGGTCAACAGATTCAACAGCCTCAACAATCAACAGCTTCAACAACAAATTCAACAACATCAACGACAATCAACAACTTCTACATGGTGATCAACCGATTAAACAACATAGCTTCAACAATCATCAGCTTCAACAACAGATGGAACAGCTTCAGATTTAACAGCTTCAACAATCAACATCTTCAATAACAACAGATTCAACAACAATCAACAGCTACAGATTCAACATCAACGACAATCATCAACTTCAACATGGAAATCAACAGATTAAACAACAGATTCACGAGCTTCAACAATCAACAGCTTTAACAACAGATTCAACTACTTACTATTTAACGGCTTCAACAATCAACAGCTTTAATAACAGATTTAATAGCTTCAACAATCAACTGCTTCAACATGGTTATTGAAGCTATTGATTTATTGGGGCAAGCCTACTCTTAAACATGATAGACTGTACTAACAATCAACAGCTTCAACTATACTAACAAGATCAGCAGATTCAACTCTTCTAACAAGATCAGCAGATTCAACAACTTCAACAATCATAACCAACAATCAACAGCTTCAACAACAGATTCAACAACAATCAACAGCTTCAACAAGAGATTCAACAACTTCAGATTCAACTGCTTCAACAACAGATTCAGCAACATCAACTACAATCAACACTTCAACATGGTGATCAACAGATTAAACAACAGATTCAACAGCTTCAGCTATCAACAGCTTCAACAACAGATTCAACTATTTCAGATTCAACAGCTTCAACAATCTACATCTTCAACAACAGATTTAACAGCTTCAACAGTCAACAGCTTCAACATGGTGATTGAAGCAATTGATTTATGGGGACGAGCCTACTCTTACACACAATAGACTGTACTAACAATCAACAGCTTCAACTATACTAACAAGATCAACAGATTCAACAACTTCAACAATCATAACCAACAATCAAAACCTTCAACAACAGATTCAACAACAATCAACAGCTTCAACAACAGATTCAACAACTTCAGATTCAACAGCTTCAACATGGTGATCAACAGATTAAACAACAGATTCAATAGCTTCAGCTATCTACAACTTCAACTACAGATTTAACTACTTCAGATTCAACAGCTTCAACAATCAACATCTTCAACAACAGATTTAACAGCTTCAACAGTCAACAGCTTCAACATGGTGATTGAAGCAATTGATTTATGGGGACGAGCCTACTCTTATACACAATAGATTGTACTAACAATCAACAGCTTCAACTATACTAACAAGATCAACAGATTCAACAGCTTCAACAATCATAACCAACAATCAAAAGCTTCAACAACATAATATTATTCAACATCAATAACAATCAACAGCTTCAACAACAGATTCAACTACTTCAGATTCAACAACATCAACAGTCAACAGCTTCAACAACAACAGATTCAACAACATCAATTACAATCAACAACTTCCACATGGTGATCAACAGATTAAACAACAAATTCAACAGCTTCAACAATCAACAGCTTCAAGAACAGATTCAACAACTTAAGATTCAACAGCTTCACTAATCAACAGCTTCAAGAACAGATTCAACAACAATCATCAGCAACAGATTCAACAACATCAACAACAATTAACAGGTTGAACATGGTGATCAACAATTCAACAGCTTCAACTATCATAACCAACAATCAACAGCTTTAACTATACTAACAAGATCAACAGATTCAACAACTGATTTAGCAGCTTTAACAATCACAACCAACAATCGTAAGCTTCAACAACAACAGATTCAACAACATCAACAACAATCAACAGCTTCAACATCAGATTCAACACTCAGTGTACTTAAGGCCAGGCTCTGACTGCCAAGCGCACGCCCGACTAATGGCCACTTATCGCTCATGTTTGTGATCAATTAAACACTTGTATCGTGACGTCATATTGTATACCGCTCATACAAGCCATGGCGGTATGGCCGCATAGCTGCAGTTTGGAGCTCAATACTTCGAGCAAAAGCCGTCCAGGGTTATTGCAGCTAATATTTCACAGGTCTGACAACGTGAACATGAACGTTGGGATGGATGTCGAGGATCTGTCAGAAGGATAATGAATAAGTACGTTCGTTTTCTACTTACATGCAGGAGATCGGGCTGTCAGCACACCAAAAACAGCGTCTACTGCGAATAAAACTCGACCAGAACGATGTTTTCACAATCCCTCCGATTAAAGTTTAGATCATTGTCTTAGGCTTCTTATTTCATAGTTAAGGTCGGCTGAAAGTAGCTGCTTTAAGGTTGGAACTCACGATTTAGTGTTTTCGAGGGCATGGCGAATTAATTAATTAATTAATTGGTGACATCCAAGTACTTGATTTAGTCTTCGTTCTAATATCATGATGGGCCCACTATCCTTCTGTTTAGTGGCAGTATGAGCCTTTGAAATTTGCCTATTTCAGCAGCAGATTCCAGCTGGTACCTGGCCTTAGCTCGGCCTTAAGTACACTGAGCAACTTCAGATTCAATAGCTTCAACAATCAACAGCTTCAATAACAACAGATTCAGTAACATCAACTACAATCAACAACTTCAACATGGTGATCAACAGATTAAACACAGATTCAACTACTTCAAATTCAATAGCTTCAACGATCAACATCTTCAACAACAGATTCAACATCAACAACAATCATGAACTTCAACATGGTGATCAACAGCTTCAACAACAGATTCAACAACTTCAGATTCAGCAGCTTCAACACAACAGATTAAACATCAACAACAATCAACAATTTCAACATTGTGATCAACAGCTTCAACAACAGATTCAACAACTTCATATTCAGCAGCTTCAATAATCGACAGCTTCAACAGCAACAGAATTAACATGGATAACAATTAACACCTTAAACATGGTGATCAACAGATTCAACAGCTTCAACAATCAACACCTTCAACTATACTAACAAGATCAACAGATTCAACAACAGATTCAACAGCTTCAAAAATCATAATCAACAATCAACAGCTTCAACAACAACAGGTTTAACATCAACAACACCATCAACTGTCAACAGCTTCAACAACAAATTCAACAACTTCAACATAGTGATTGAAGCTATTGATTTATTGGGGCGAGCCTACAATTACACAAAATAGACTGTACTCACAATCAACAGATTTGATTGTACTAACAAGATCAACTGATTGAACAGCTTCAACAATACCAACAATCAACAGCTTCAACAACAGATTCAACAACATCAACAACAATCAACAACTTCAACATGGTTATCAACAGATTCAACAGCTTCAACAACAGATTCAACATCTTTGACAAAACTAGAGCTCTCTAGAGCACATAATGTAGCCTACAACCAACATCTTCAACAAAAAGAGATTCAACAGCTTTAATAAAACTAGAGCACATAATAGTCTACAACAATCAACAGCTTTAACAACAACAGATTCAACAGCTTCAACAAAACTAGAGCTCTCTAGAGCACATAATAGCCTACAATAATCAACAGCTTTAACAACAACAGATTCAACAGCTTCAACAAAGCTAGAGCTCTCTAGAGCTCATAATAGCCTACAACAATCAACAGCTTCAACAACAGATTCAACAAAACTAGAGTTCTCCTGAGGACATAATGGCCTACAACAATCAACAGCTTCAACAACAGATTCAACATTTTCAACGAAACTAGAGCTCTCTAGAGCACATAATCTAGCCTACAACAATCAACAGCTTCAACAACAACAGATTCAACAGCTTAAACAAAACTAGAGCTCTCTATAGCATATAATAGCCTACAACAATCAACAGCTTCAACAACAGATTCAACATCTTTGACAAAACTAGAGCTCTCTAGAGCACATAATGTAGCCTACAACAGTCAACATCTTCAACAACAGATTCAACAGCTTCAATCAAACTAGAGCACATAATAGCCTACAACAATCAACAGCTTCAACAAAAACAGATTCAACAGCTTCAACAACAACAGATTCAACTGCCTTAACAAAACTAGAGCTCTTTAGAGCACATAATATAGCCTACAACAATCAACATTTTCAACAACAGATTCAACAGCCCTCAATAAACCTAGAGCACATAATAGTCTACAACAATCAACAGATTCAACAACGGATTCAACAGTTTCAGCTAGACTAGAGCTCTCTAGAGCACATAATAGCGTACAACAATCAACATCTTGAACAACAGATTCAACAAAAGTAGAGCTCTCTAGAGCACATAATAACCTACAACAATCAACAGCTTCAACAACAACAGATTCAACAGTTTCAGCTAAACTAGAGCTCTTTAGAGCACATAATATAGCCTACAACAATCAACATTTTCAACAACAGATTCAACAGCCCTCAATAAACCTAGAGCACATAATAGCCTACAACAATTGACAGCTTTAACAACAACAGATTTAACAGCTTCACTATCAACATATTCAACAGCTTCAACAAAACTAGAGCTCTCTGGAACACATAATAGCCTACAACAATCAACAGCTTTAACAACAGATTCAACTGCTCCAACATAACTAGAGCTCTCTAGAGCACATAATTTAGCCTACAATAACCAACAGCTTAAACAGAAGATTCTACTGCTTCAAGAAAATTAGAGCTTTCTAGAGCACATAATGTAGCCTACAACAATCAACATCTTCAACTACAACAGATTCAACAGTTTCAACAAAACTAGTGCTCTCTAGAGCGCATAATAGTCTACAACAATCAACAGATTCAACAACAGATTCAACAGTTTCAGCTAAACTAGAGCTCTCTAGAGCACATAATAGCCTACAACAATCAACATCTTGAACAACAGATTCAACAAAAGTAGAGCTCTCTAGAGCACATAACAACCTACAACAATCAACAGCTTCAACAACAACAGATTCAACATCTTTGACAAAACTAGAGCTCTCTAGAACACATAATGTAGCCTACAAAAATCAACAGCTTCAACAAAACAAGAGCTCTCTATTGCACATAATAGCCTACAACAATCAACAGCTTCAACAACAAATTCAACAGCTTCAATTAAACTAGAGCTCTCTAGAGCACATGATAGCTTACAACAATCAACAGCTTCAACAACAACAGCTTCAACAAAACTAGAGCTCTCTAGAGCACATAATAGCTTACAACAATCAACAGCTTCAACAACAACAGATTCGACAGCTTCAACAAAACTAGATCTATCTAGAGCACATAATGTAGCCCTCAACAATTAACATCTTGAACAACAACAGATTCAACAGCTTCAATAAAACTAGAGCACATAATAGCCTACAACAATGAACAGCTTTAACACCAACAGATTAAACAGCTTCAACAACAGATTCAATAGTTTCAACAATACTAGATCTCTCTAGAGCACATATTGTAGCATACTACAATCAACATCTTCAACTACAACAGATTCAACAACTTCAATAAAGCTAGAACACATAATAGCCTACAACAATGAACAGCTTTAACAACAACGGATTCAACAGCTTGAACAACAACAGATTAAACAGCTTAAACAAAACTAGAGCTCTTTAGAGCACATAATGTTGCCTACAACAATCAACAGTTTCTACAACAGATTCAACAATTTCAACAAAACTAGAGCTCTCTAGAGCACATAATAGCCTACAATAATCAACAGGTTTAACAACAGATTCAACAGCTTCAACAACAACAGATTCAACAGCTTCAACAAAACTAGAGCTCTCTAGAGCTCATAATAGCCTACAACAATCAACAGCTTCAACAACAGATTCAACATCAATAAAACTATAGCACATACTAGCCTACAACTATCAACAGGTTTAACAACAGATTCAACAGCTTCAACAAAACTAGAGCTCTCTAGAGCTTATAATAGCCTACAACAATCAACAGCTTCAACAACAGATTCAACATCTTCAATAAAACTAGAGCACATAATAGCCTACAACAATCAACATCTTCAACAACAACAGATTCAACATCTTCAATTATACTAGAGTACATAATAGCCTACAACAATCAACAGCTTTAACAATAACAGATTCGACAGCTTCAATAACAACAGATCCAACAGCTTAAACAAAATTAGAGCTCTCTAGAGCACATAATGTAGCCAACAACAATCAACATCTTCAACAACAGATTTAACAGCTTCAACAAAACTAGAGCTCTCTAGAGCACATAATAGCTTACAACAGTCAACAGCTTCAACAACAACAGATTCAACAGTTTCAACAAAACTAAAGCTCTCTAGAGCACATAATAGCTTACAACAATCAACAGCTTCAACAAAAACGGATTCAACAACTACAACAACAGATTCGACAGCTTCAACAAAACTAGAGCTATCTAGAGCACATAATGTAGCCTACAACAATCAACAACTTGAACAACAGATTCAACAGCTTTAATAAAACTAGAGCACATAATAGCCTACAACAATGAACAGCTTTAACACCGACAGATTAAACAGCTTCAACAACAGATTCAATAGTTTCGACAATACTAGATCTCTCTAGAGCATATATTGTAGCCTACAACAATCAACATCTTCAACTACAACAGATTCAACAACTTCAATAAAGCTAGAACACATAATAGCCTACAACAATGAACAGCTTCAACGACAGATTCAACAATTTCAACAAGACTAGAGCTCTCTAGAGCACATAATAGCCTACAACAATCAACAGCTTTAACAACAAGATTCAACAGCTTCAACAACAACAGATTCAACAGCTTCAACAGAACTAGAGCTCTCTAAAGCTCATAATAGCCTACAACAATCAACAGCTTCAACAACAGATTCAACGTCTTCAATAAAACTAGAACACATAATAGCCTACATCAATCAACAGCTTTAACAACGACAGATTCAACAGCTTCACCATCAACATATTCAACAGCTTCAACAAAACTAGAGCTCTCTAGAACACATAATAACCTACAAAAATCAACAGCTTCAACAGGAGATTCTACTGCTTCAATAAAATTAGAGCTCTCTACAGCACATAATAGCCTACAACAATCAATAGCTTCAGGTTCAACAACTTCGACAAAACTTGAGCTCTCTAGAACACATAATGTACCCTACAACAATCAACATCTTCAACAATAGATTCAACAGCTTCAATAAAACTAAAGAACATAATAGCCTATAACAATCAACAGCTTTAACAACAATGGATTAAACAACAAGAGATTGAACAGCTTCGACAGAACTAGATCTTTCTAGAGCACATAATGTAGCCTACAACAATCAACATCTTCAGCAACAGATTCAACAGCTTCAATAAAACTTGAGCACATAATAGCCCACAACAATCAACAACTTTAACAACAACAGATTCAAAAGCTTCAACAATAACAGATTCAACAGCTTCAACAAAACTAGAGCTCTCTAGAGCATATAATATCCTTCAACAATCAACAGCTTTAACAACAGATTCAACTGTTCCAACATAACTAGAGCTCTCTAGAGCACATAATGTAGCCTACAATAACCAACAGCTTTAACAACAACAGATTCAACAGCTTCAATAAATCTATAGCTCTCTAGAGCACATAATAGCCTACAACAATCAACAGCTTCAACAACACATTGAACTGCCTTAACAAAACTAGAGCTCTCTAGAGCACATAATAGCCTACAACAATCAACAGCTTCAATAACAGATTCAACAGCTTCAACAAAACTAGAGCTCTCTAGTACACATAATTGCCGACAACAATCAACAGTTTCAACAAACTAGAGCTTTCTAGAGCTCATAATAGCCTACAACGATCAACAGCTTCAATAACAGATTCAACAGCTTCAACAAAACTAGAGTTCTCTAGTGCACATAATTGCCGACAACAATCAACTGCTTCAACAGCAGATTCAACAGCTTCAACAAAACTAGAGCTTTCTAGAGCTCATAATAGCCTACAACAATCAACAGCTTCAACAACAGATTCAATAGCTTCAACTTCAAAACTAGACCTCTATAGAGTACATAATGTAGCCTACAACAATCAACAGCTTCAACACAACTAGAGCTCTCTAGAGCATATAATGTAGCATGCAACAATCAACATCTTCAACAACAGACTCAACAACTTCAAAAAATCTAGAGCTCTCTAGAGCTCATAATAGCTTACAACAATCAACAGCTTCAACAGCAGATTCAACTATTTCAACAAAACTAGAGCTTTCTAGAGCTCATAATTGCCGACAACAATCAACTGCTTCAACAACAGATTCAATAGCTTCAACTTCAAAACTAGAGCTCTATAGAGTACATAATGTAGCCTACAACAATCAACAGCTTCAACACAACTAGAGCTCTCTAGAGCATATAATGTAGCATGCAACAATCAACATCTTCAACAACAGACTCAACAACTTCAAAAAATCTAGAGCTCTCTAGAGCTCATAATAGCTTACAACAATCAACAGCTTCAACAGCAGATTCAACTATTTCAACAAAACTAGAGCTTTCTAGAGCTCATAATTGCCGACAACAATCAACTGCTTCAACAACAGATTCAATAGCTTCAACTTCAAAACTAGAGCTCTATAGAGTACATAATGTAGCCTACAACAATCAACAGCTTCAACAAAACTAGAGCTCTCTAGAGCACATAATGTAGCCTACTACAATCAACAGCTTCAACAACAACAGATTCAACAGCTTCAACAAAACTAGAGCACATAATAGCCTACAACAATCAACAGCTCCAACAACAGCAGATTCAACAGCTTCAACAAAACTAGAGCTCCCTAGAGCACATAATAGCCTACAACAATCAACAACTTCAACAAATTCAACAGCTTCAACAAAACTAGAGCTCTCTAGAGCACATCATAGCCTACAACCATCAACAGCTTAAACAATAACAGATTCAACAGCTTCAACAAAACTAGAGCTCTCTAGAGCACATAATAGCCTACAACAATCAACAGCTTCAATAACAGATTCAACAGCTTCAACAAAACTAGAGCTCTCTAGTACACATAATTGCCGACAACAATCAACAGTTTCAACAAACTAGAGCTTTCTAGAGCTCATAATAGCCTACAACGATCAACAGCTTCAATAACAGATTCAACAGCTTCAACAAAACTAGAGTTCTCTAGTGCACATAATTGCCGACAACAATCAACTGCTTCAACAGCAGATTCAACAGCTTCAACAAAACTAGAGCTTTCTAGAGCTCATAATAGCCTACAACAATCAACAGCTTCAACAACAGATTCAATAGCTTCAACTTCAAAACTAGAGCTCTATAGAGTACATAATGTAGCCTACAACAATCAACAGCTTCAACACAACTAGAACTCTCTAGAGCATATAAAATAGCATACAACAATCAACATCTTCAACAACAGACTCAACAACTTCAAAAAATCTAGAGCTCTCTAGAGCTCATAATAGCTTACAACAATCAACGGCTTTAACAGCAGATTCAACTACTTCAACAAAACTAGAGCTTTCTAGAGCTCATAATTGCCGACAACAATCAACTGCTTCAACAACAGATTCAATAGCTTCAACTTCAAAACTAGAGCTCTATAGAGTACATAATGTAGCCTACAACAATCAACAGCTTCAACAAAACTAGAGCTCTCTAGAGCACATAATGTAGCCTACTACAATCAACAGCTTCAACAACAACAGATTCAACAGCTTCAACAAAACTAGAGCACATAATAGCCTACAACAATCAACAGCTCCAACAACAGCAGATTCAACAGCTTCAACAAAACTAGAGCTCTCTAGAGCACATAATAGCCCACAACAATCAACAGCTTCAACAAGAGATTCAACAGCTTTAACATAACTAGAGATATCTAGAGCACATAATGTAACCTACAACAAACATCTTCAGCAACAACAGATTCATAAGTTTCAATAAAATTAGACCTCTCCAGAGCACATAATAGCCTACAACAATCAACATCTTCAACAAAAACAGATTCAACAGCTTTAATAAAACTAGAGCACATAATAGCCTACAACAATCAACAGCTTTAACAACAACAGATTCAACATCTTCAACAAGAGATTCAACGGCTTCGACACAACTAGAGCCCTCTAGAGCTCATAATAGCCTACAACAATCAACAGCTTCAACAACAGATTCAACAAAACTAGAGTTCTCCAGATGACATAATAGCTTACAATCAACAGCTTCAACAACAAATTCAACATTTTCAACAAAACTAGAGCTCACTAGATCACATAATAGCCTACAACAATCAACCGCTTCAACAATACTAGAGCTCTCTAGAGCACATAATGTAGCCTACTACAATCAACAGCTTCAACAACAACAGATTCAACAGCTTCAACAAAACTAGAGCACATAATAACCTACAACAATCAACAGCTCCAACAACAGCAGATTAAACAGCTTCAACAAAACTAGAGCTCTCTAGAGCACATAATAGCCTACAACAATCAACAGCTTCAACAAGAGATTCAACAGTATTAACAAAACTAGAGATATCTAGAGCACATAATGTAACCTACAACAAACAACATCTTCAGCAACAACAGATTCATAAGCTTCAATAAAACTAGACCTCTCCAGAGCACATAATAGCCTACAACAATCAACAGCTTCAACAACAACAGATTCAACAGCTTCAACAAACTTAGAACTCTATGGAGCACATAATATAGATCAACAACTTTAACAACAACAGATTCAACATTTTCAACAAAACTAGAGCTCACGAGAGCACATAATAGCCTACAACAATCAACCGCTTCAACAATACTAGAGCTCTCTAGAGCACATAATGTAGCCTATTACAATCAACAGCTTCAACAACAACAGATTCAACAGCTTCAACAAAACTAGAGCTCTCTAGAGCACATAATAGCCTACAACAATCAACAGCTTCAACAAAACTAGAGCTCCCTAGAGCACATAATAGCCTACAACAATCAACAACTTCAACAGCAAATTCAACAGCTTCAACAAAACTAGAGCTCTATAGAGCACATAATGTAGCCTACAACAATCAACTGCTTTAACAACAGATTCAACGGCTTCAATAAAACTAGAATTCTCTAGAACACATAATAGCCTACAGCAATCAACAGCTTCAACAACAACAAATTCAACAGCTTCAACAACTGATTTAACAGCTTTAACAACATCAACAACAATCAACAGATTCAACTACTTCAGATTCAACAACATCAACAGTCAAAAGCTTCAACAACAACAAATTCAACAACATCAACTACAGTCAACAACTTCTACATGGTGATCAACAGATTAAACAACAAATTCAACCGCTTCAACAGTCAACAACTTCAAGAACAGATTCAACAACTTCAGATTCAACACCTTCACTAATCAACAGCTTCAAGAACAGATTCAACAACAATCATCAGCAACAGATTCGACATCAACAACAATTAACAGGTTGAACATAGTGATCAACAATTCAACAGCTTCACTATCATAACCAACAATCAACAGCTTTAACTATACTAACAAGATCAACAGATTCAACAACTGATTTAGCAGCTTTAACAATCATAACCAACAATCAAAAGCTTCAACAACAGATTCAACAACATCAACAACAATGACAGCTTCAACAACAGATTCAACAACTTCAGATTCAGCAGCTTCAACAGTCAACAACAATCAACAGCTTCAACAACAGATTCAACATAAAACAGCCTACAACAATCAACAGCTTCAACAACAAGAGATTCAACAGCTTCAACAAAACTAGAGCTCTCTAGAGCTCATAATAGCCTACAACAATCAACAGCTTCAACAACAGATTCAACATTTTCAACAAAACTAGAGCTCTCTAGAGCACATAATGTAGCCTACAATCAAAAGCTTTAATAACAACAGATTCAACAGCTTCAACAAAACTAGAGCTCTCTATAACACATAATAGCCTACAACAATCAACAGCTTCAACAACAAATTCAACAGCTTTGACAAAACTGGAGCTCTCTAGGGTACATAATGTAGCCTACAACAATCAACATCTTCAACAACAACAGATTCAACAGCTTCAATTAAACTAGAGCACATAATAGCCTACAACAATCAACAGCTTTAACAGAGACAGATTCAACAGCATAAACAAAACTAGAGCTCTCTAGAGCACATAATGTAGCCTACAACAATCAAATGCTTCAACAACAACAGATTCAACAGCATAAACAAAAGTAGAGCTCTCTAGAACACATAATGTAGCCTACAACAATCAAATGCTTCAACAACACCAGATTCAACAGCTTCAACAAACCTAGAGCTCTCTATAGCATATAATAGCCTACAACAATCAACAGCTTCAACAACAACAGGTTCAACACCTTCAACAAAACTAGAGCTCTCTAGACCACATAATGTAGCCTACAACAATCAACATCTTCAACAACAACAGATTCTACAGCTTCAATTAAACTAGAGCACATAATAGCCTACAACAATCAACAGCTTTAACAGAAACAGATTCAACAGCTTCAACAACAGATCCAACACTCTAGAGCACATAATGTAGCCAACAACAATCAATGTCTTCAACAACAGATTCAACAGGTTCAACAATACTAGAGCTCTCTAGACCACACAATAGCCTAC
The DNA here is from genome assembly GCA_964291365.2 of Stappiaceae bacterium. Taxonomy (GTDB): domain Bacteria; phylum Pseudomonadota; class Alphaproteobacteria; order Rhizobiales; family Stappiaceae; genus JBDWFY01. The sequence continues at coordinate 146,703 of OZ219992.1, read as the reverse complement.
AACAATCAACAGCTTCAACAACAGATTCAACAGCTTCAACAAAACTAGAGCGCTCTATTGCGCATAATAGCCTACAACAATCAACAGCTTCAACAACAACAGATTCAACAGCTCCAATAAAACTAGAGCACATAATAGCCTACAATAATCAATAGCTTCAACAACAACAGATTCAACAGCTTCACCATCAACATACTCAACAGCTTCAACAAAACTAGAGCTCTCTTGAACACATAATAGCCTACAACAATGAACAGCTTCAACAGGAGATTCTACTGCTTCAACAAAATTAGAGCTCTGTCGAGCACATTATGTGGCCTACAACAATCAACAGCTTCAACAACAGGTTCAACTGCTTCAACAGAGCTAGAGCCCTCTAGAGCACATAATGTAGCCTACAACGATCAACATGTTCAACAACAGATTCAACAATTTCAACAAATCTAGAGCTCTCTAGAGCACATAATAACCTACAACAATCAACAGCTTCAACAATAACAGATTCAAAAGCTTCAACAAAACTAGAGCTCTTTAGAACACATAATAGCCTACAACAATCAACAGCTTCAACAACGGATTCAACAGCTTCAATGAAACTTGAACTCCCTAGAGCACATAATGTAGTCAACAGATTCAACAACAACAGATTCAACAGCTTCAATAAAACTAGAACACATAATAGCCTACAACAATCGACAGCTTCAACAACAACGGATTAAACAGCTTCAACTAAAGTGGAGCTGTATAGCGCACATAATAGCCTACAACAATCAACAGCTTCAACAACAGATTCATCAGCTTTGGCAACAAAAGTAGGGCTCTCTAAAGCACATAATAGCCTGCAACAATCAACAGCTTCAACAACAGATTCGACAGCTTCAACAAAACTAGAGCTCTCTAGAGCTCATAATAGCCTACAACAATCAACATCTCCAACAACAACAGATTCAACAATTTCAACAAAACTAGAGCTCTCTAGAACACATAGTAGCCTACAACAATCAACAGCCACAACAACAGATTCAACGGCCTTCAACAAAACTAGAGCTCTATAAAGCACGACAGAACTAGATATTTCTAGAGCACATAATGTAACTTACAACAATCAACATCTTCAACAACAGATTCAACAGCTTCAATAAAACTAGAGCACATAATAGCCCACAACAATCACCAGCTTTAACAACAACAGATTCAACAGCTTCAACAATAGCAGATTGAACAGCTTCAGCAAAACTAGAGCTCTCTAGAGTACATAATAGCCTTCAACAATCAACAGCTTTAACAACAGATTCAACTGCTCCAACATAACTAGAGCTCTTTAGAGCACATAATAGCCTACAACAATCAACGGCTTCAACAACAGATTCAACTGCCTTAACAAAACTAGAGCTCTTTAGAGCACATAATGTAGCATACAACAATCAACATTTTCAATAACAACAGATTCAACAGTTCCAATAAAACTAGAGCACATAATAGCCTACAATAATCAACAGCTGTAACAACAACAGATTCAACTGCTTCACCATCAACATATTCAACAGGTTCAACAAAACTAGAGCTCTCTAGAACACATAATAGCCTACAACAATGAAGAGCTTCAACAGGAGATTCTACTGCCTCAACAAAACTAGAGCTCTGTAGAGCACATAATCTAGCCTACAAGAATCAACAGCTTCAACAACAGATTCAACAGCTTCAACGAAACTAGTGCTCTCTAGAGCACATAATGTAGCATACAACAATCAACATTTTCAACAACAACAGATTCAACAGTTCCAATAAAACTAGAGCACATAATAGCCTACAATAATCAACAGCTGTAACAACAACAGATTCAACTGCTTCACCATCAACATATTCAACAGGTTCAACAAAACTAGAGCTCTCTAGAACACATAATAGCCTACAACAATGAAGAGCTTCAACAGGAGATTCTACTGCCTCAACAAAACTAGAGCTCTGTAGAGCACATAATGTAGCCTACAAGAATCAACAGCTTCAACAACAGATTCAACAGCTTCAACGAAACTAGTGCTCTCTAGAGCACATTATGGCCTACAACAATCAACATTTTCAACAACAGATTCAACAGCTTCAATAAAACTAGAGCACATAATGGCCTACAACAATCAACAGCTTTAACAACAGATTCAACAGCTTCAACAACAACAACAGATTGAACACCTTCGACAAAACTAGATCTTTTTAGAGCACATAATGTAGCCTATAACAATCAACATCTTCAACAACAGATTCAACAAGAAAAACTATTGCACATAATAGCCTACAACAATCAACAGCTCAACAACAACAGATTCGACAGCTTCAACTAAACTGGAGCTCTATAGAGCACATAATGTATCCTACAACAATCAACAGCTTTAACAACTGATTCAACTGCTTCAGCAACAACAGATTCAACAACTTCAACAGAACTAGAGTTCTCTAGAGCACAAAATAGCCTACAACAATCAATAGCTTTAACAACAGATTCAACAGCTTCAACGAAGCTAGAGCTCTCTAGAGCACATAATAGCCTACAACAATCAAGAGCTTCAACAACAGATTCAACAGCTTCAACGAAACTAGAGCTCTCTAGAGCACATAATAGCCTTCAACAATCAAGAGCTTCAACGACAGATTCAACAGCTTCATCAAAACTAGACCTCTCTAGAGCACATAATAGCCTTCAACAATCAAGAGCTTCAACAACAGATTCAACAGCTTCATCAAAACTAGAGCTCTCTAGAGCACATAATGTAGCCTTCAACAATCAACATTTTCAACAACAACAGAATCAACAATTTCAACAAAATGAGAGTTTTCTAGAGCACTTAATAGCCTACGACAATCAACAGCTTCAACAACAGATTCAACAGCTTCAACTAATCCAGAGCTCTCTAGAGCACATAATAGCCCACAATAATCAACATCTTCAACAACAACAGATTCCACAATTTCTACAAAACTAGATCTCTCTAGAACACATAATAGCCTACAACAATCAACAGTTTCAACAACAGATTCAACAGCTTCAACAAAACTAGAGCTCCCTAGAGCACATGATAGCCTACAACAATCAACAACTTCAACAACAGATTCAACAGCTTCAACAAAACTAGAGATCTATAGAGCACATAATAGCCTACAACCATCAACAGCTTAAACAATAACAGATTCAACAGCTTCAACAAAACTAGAGCTTTCTAGAGCTCATGATAGCCTACAACAGTCAACAGCTTCAACAACAGATTCAACAACTTTAACAAAACTAGAGTTCTATAGAGCACATAATGTAGCCTACAACAATCAACAGCTTTAACAACAGATTCAACAGCTTCAACAAAACTAGAGCTCTCTAGAACACATAATGTAGCCTACTACAATCAACAGCTTTAACAACAGATTCAACAGCTTCAACAAAACTAGATCACATAATAGCCTACAACAATCATCAGCTCCAACAACAGCAGATTCAACAGCTTTAACAAAACTAGAGCTCTCTAGAGCACATAATAGCCTACAACAATCAGCAGCTTCAACAAGAGATTCAACAGCTTTAACAAAACTAGAGATCTCTAGAGCACATAATGTAACCTACAACAAACATCTTCAGCAACAACAGATTCATAAGCTTCAATAAAACTAGATCTCTCCAGAGCACATAATATCCTACAACAATCTACAGCTTCAACAACAGACTCAACAGCTTCAACAAAACTAGAGCTCTATAGAGTACATAATGTAGCCTACAACAATCAACAGCTTCAACAAAACTAGAGCCTTCTATAGCTCATAATAGCCTACAACAATCAACAACTTCAACAACAGATTCATCAGCATCAACAAAACTAGAGCTCTCTAAAGCACATAATAGCCTGCAACAATCAACAGCTTCAACAACAGATTCAACAGCTTCAACAAAACTAGAGCTCTATAGAGCTCATAATAGCCTACAACAATCAACATCTCCAACAACAGATTCAACAATTTCAACAAAACTAGAGCTCTCTAGAACACATAGTAGCCTACAACAATCAACGGCCACAACAACAGATTCAACAGCTTCAATAAAACTAGAGCTCATAATAGCTTACAACAATCAACAGCTTTAACAACAAAAGATTCAACACATCAACAGCAGATTCAGCAATTTCTACAAAACTAGAGCTCTCTAGAACACATAATAGCCTACAACAATTAACAACTTCAGAAACAGATTCAACAGCTTCAACAAAACTAGAGCTCCCTAGAGCACATAATAGCCTACAACAATCAACAACTTCAACAACAACAGATTCAACAGCTTCAATAAAACTAGAACTCTATGGAGCACATAATGTAGCCTACAACAATCAACAGCTTTAACAACTACAGATTCGAGAGCTTCAACAAAACTAGAGCTCTCTAGAGCACATAATAGCCTACAACAATCAACAGCTTTAACAACTACAGATTCAACAGCTTCAACAAAACTAGAGCTCTCTAAAGCACATAATAGCCTACAACAATCAACAGGTTCAATAACAGATTTAACAGCTTCAACAAAACTAGAGCTCTCTAGTACACATAATTGCCGACAACAATCAACAGCTTCAACAGCAGATTCAACAGTTTCAACAAAAATAGAGCTCTCTAGAGCTCATAATAGCCTACAACAATCAACAGCTTCAACAAAACTAGAGTTCTCTAGAGCACATAATAGCCTGCAGCAATCAACAGCTTCAACATCAACAGATTCAACAGCTTCAACAAAACTAGAGCTCTCTAGAGCACATAATAGCTTACAACAATCAACAGCTTCAACAACAGATTCAACAGCTTCAACAAAACTAGAGCTCTCTAGAGCACATAATAGCCTACAACAATCAACAGATTCAACAGCTTTAATAAAACTAGAGCACATAATAGCTTACAACAATCAACAGCTTTAACAACAACAGTTTCAACACCAGATTCAACTGCTTCAACAAAACTAGAGCTCTCTAGAGCACGTAATAGCCCACAACAATCAACAGCTTCAACAACAGATTCAACAGCTTCAACAAAACTCGAGCTCTTTAGAGCACATAATAGCCTACAACTATTAACAGCTTCAATAACGGATTCAACAGCTTCAACAAAACTTGAACTCTCTAGAGCACATAATGTAGCCTACAACAATCAACAGATTCAACAACACATTCAACAGCTTCAATAAAACTAGAGCACATAATAGCCTACAACGATCAACAGCTTCAACAAAAAGATTAAACAGCTTCAACTAAACTGGAGCTCTATAGATCACATAATGTATCCTACAATAATCAACAGCTTTAACAACAACAGATTCAACAGCTTCAACAACAACAGATTCAACAGCTTCAACAAAACTATAGCTCTCTAGAGCACATAATAGCCTACAACAATCAACAACTTCAACAACAGATTCATCAGCTTCAACAAAACTAGAGCTCTCTAAAGCACATAATAGCCTGCAACAATCAACAACTTCAACAACAGATTCGACAGCTTCAACAAAACTAGAGCTCTCTAGAGCTCATAATAGCCTACAACAATCAACATCTTCAACAACAACAGATTCAACAGCTTCAATAAAACTAGAGCTCATAATAGCTTACAACAATCAACAGCTTTTAACAACAAAAGATTCAACCCATCAACAACTGATTCAACAGCTTCAACAAAACTAGCACTTTTTAGAGCACATAACAATCAACAGCTTCAACTACAACAGATTCAATAGCTTCAACAAAACTATAGCTCTCTAGCACATAATGTAGCCTACAACAACCAACATTTTCATCAATAACAGATTCAACAGCTTTAACAAAATTAGAGCTTTCTAGAGCACATAATAGCCTACAACAATCAACAGCTCAACAACAACAGATTCAACAGCTTCAACTAAACTGGAGCTCTATAGAGCACATAATGTATCCTACAACAATCAACAGCTTAACAACTGATTCAACAGCTTCAACAACAACAGATTCAACAACTTCAACAGAACTAGAGCTCTCTAGAGCACATAATAGCCTACAACAATCAACAGCTTCATCAACAACAGATTCAACAGCTTCAACTAAACTGGAGCTCTCTAGAGCACAAAATAGCCTGCAACAATCAATAGCTTTAACAACAGATTCAACAGCTTCAACTAAACTGGAGCTCTATAGAGCACATAATGTATCCTACAACAATCAACAGCTTAACAACTGATTCAACAGCTTCAGCAACAACAGATTCAACAACTCCAACAGAACTAGAGCTCTCTAGAGCACATAATAGCCTACAACAATCAACAGCTTCATCAACAACAGATTCAACAGCTTCAACAAAACTAGAGTTCTCTAGAGCACAAAATAACCTACAACAATCAATAGCTTTAACAACAGATTCAACAGCTTCAACGAAGCTAGAGCTCTCTAGAGCACATAAAAGCCTTCAACAATCAAGAGCTTCAACAACAGCTTCAACAAGACTAGAGCTCTCTAGAGCACATAATAGCCTTCAACAATCAAGAGCTTCAACAACAGATTCAACAGCTTCATCAAAACTAGAGCTCTCTAGAGCACATAATGTAGCCTTCAACAATCAACATCTTCAACAACAACAGAATCAACAATTTCAACAAAATGAGAGCTTTCTAGAGCACTTAATAGCCTACGACATTCAACAGCTTCAATAACAGATTCAACAGCTTGAACTAATCTAGAGCTCTCTAGAGCACATAATAGCCTTCAACAATCAAGAGCTTCAACAACAGATTCAACAGCTTCATCAAAACTAGAGCTCTCTAGAGCACATAATGTAGCCTTCAACAATCAACATCTTCAACAACAGAATCAACAATTTCAACAAAATGAGAGCTTTCTAGAGCACTTAATAGCCTACGACAATCAACAGCTTCAACAACAGATTCAACAGTTTCAACTAATCTAGAGCTCTCTAGAGCACATTATAGCCTACAACAATCAACAGTTTCAACAACAGATTCAACTGCTTCAACAAAGCTATAGCTCTCTAGAGCACATAATGTAGCCTACAACAATCAACAGCTTCAACAACAGATTCAACAGCTTCTACAATCATAACTAACAGTGAAAACCTTCAACAACAGATTCAACAGATTCAACTACTTCAGATTTAACAGCTTCCACAATCAACAGCTTCAACAACAGATTCAACAACAATCAACAGCAACAGTTTCAACAACATAAACAATTAACAGCTTCAACATGGTGATCAACAGATTTAACGGCTTCAATTATCATAACCAACAATTAACAGCTTCAGCTACAGATTCAACAACAAACATATATTAAAAAACAATCAACAGATTCAACAACAGATTCAACAGCTTCAACAATCAACAGCGTTAACATGGTGATTGAAGCTATTGATTTATTGGAGCGAGCCTACTCTTACACAAGATAGACTGTACTAACAATCAACAGCTTCAACTATACTAACAAGGTCAACAGATTCAACAGCCTCAACAATCGTAACCAACAATCACCAGCTTCAACAACAGATTCAACAAAATCAACAATCAACCACTTCTACACAGTGATCAACCAATTAAATAACAGATTTAACAGCTTCAACAACTTCGGATTCAACAGCTTCAACACTTAACAGCTTCAACAACAACAGATTCAGCAACCTCAACTACAATCAACAACTTCAACATGGTAATCAACAGATTAAACAACAGATTCAACAACTTCAGCTATCAACAGCTTTAACAACATATTCAACTGCTTCAGATTCAACAGCTTCAATAATCAACATCTTCAACAACAGATTTCACAGCTTCAACAGACAACAGCTTCAACATAGTAATGGAAGCTATTGATTTATTGGCACGAGCCTACTCTTGCACACAATAGACTGTACTAACAATCAACAGCTTCAACTATACTAACAAGATCAACAGATTCAACAGCTTCAACAATCAACAGCTTCAACAATCAACAGCTTCAACAATCAACAGCTTCAACAACAGATTTAACAGCTTCAACAGTCAACAGCTTCATCATGGTGATTGAAGCTATTGATTTATTGTGGCGAGCCTACTTGTACACAAGATAGACTACTAACAATCAACAGCTTCAACTATACTAACCAGATCAACAGATTCAACAGCTTCAACAATCTTAACCAACAATCAACAGCTTCAACTATACTAACAAGATCAACAGATTCAACAACTGCTTCAACAATCATAATCAACAATCAAAAGCTTCAACAACAGATTCAACAACAAATTCAACATCATTAACATTGAACAGCTTCAACAACAACCGATTTAAACACCAATAACAACAGATTCAACAGCTTCAACAATTAACAACTTCAACACGGTGATTGAAGCTACTGATTTATTGGGCGAGCCTACTCTTACACAAAATAGACTGTACTAACAATCAACATCTTCAACAACAGATTCACAACATCAACAACAATCAACCACTTCTACATGGTGATCAACCAATTAAATAACAGATTTAACAGCTTCAACAACAGATTGAACAACTTCAGATTTAACAGCTTTAACAATCAACAGCTTCAACTATACTAACAAGATCAACAGATTCAACAACTGCTTCAACAATCATAATCAACAATCAAAAGCTTCAACAACAGATTCAACAACAAATTCAACATCATTAACATTGAACAGCTTCAACAACAACCGATTTAAACACCAATAACAACAGATTCAACAGCTTCAACAATTAACTTCAACACGGTGATTGAAGCTACTGATTTATTGGGCGAGCCTACTCTTACACAAAATAGACTGTACTAACAATCAACATCTTCAACAACAGATTCACAACATCAACAACAATCAACCACTTCTACATGGTGATCAACCAATTAAATAACAGATTTAACAGCTTCAACAACAGATTGAACAACTTCAGATTTAACAGCTTTAACAATCAACAGCTTCAACAACAGATTCAACTACTTCAGATTTAACAGCTTTAACAATCAACAGCAACAACAGATTCAACAGCTTCAATAATCAACAGCTTCAACATGGTTAATGAAGCTATTGAATTATTGGGGCGAGCCTACTCTTTTACACAAGATAGACTGTACTAACAATCAACAGCTTCAACTATACTAACAAGATCAACAGATTCAACAGCTTCAATAATCAAAACCGGCAATCAAAAGCTTCAACAACAACAGATTCAACGACATCAACAACAATCAACAGCTTCAACAACAGATTCAGCAACATCAACTACAATCAACAACTTCATCATGGTGAACAACAGATTAAATAACAGCTTCAGCTATCATCAGCTTCAACAACAGATTGAACTACTTCAGATTCAATAGCTTCAACAATCAACATCTTCAACAATAGATTTAACAGCTTCAACAGTCAATAGCTTCAACATGGTGATTGAAGCTATTGATTAGCCTCGTCCCCAGGCCCGAAAAGAGGGCCTGGTACACACCATATGCGCATGCGCTAACTTATCCATATATTACCATAAAATTATTTGTAAACTAACAACAAACACGTGGCTTTGACCGCTGGCTATCCAGGGCACGACAGTATCAGCCGAAGCTAGGCTTTCTGATGAAGCGTTCGTGTATCCGATATCTAACGGATCCGTTCTCGTTATTAGCAGTAAGCGATGTCAATGTTGAGGCAGATTTAGCATGAAATTGTAAGTCATGTACCATAGTTTACGGATTGTTTTACGGAAATATACGATGTACCAGGATTTTCGGTACACTTTGGCGCATGCGCAGACAGTGTGTACCAGGCCCTCTTTTCGGGCCTGGGGACGAGGCTAGCTATTGATTTATTTGGACGAACCTACTCTTACACACAATAGACTGTACTAACTATCTACAGCTTCAACCATACTAACAAGATCAACAGATTCAACAGCTTCAACAATCATAACCAACAATCAAATGCTTCAACCATACTAACAAGATCAACGGATTCAACAACAGATTCAACAGCTTCAAAAATCATAATCAACAATCAACATTTTCAACAACAGATTCAACAACAATTTCAACAACATCAACAACAATCAACAGCTTCAACAACAACAGGTTTAACATCAACAACACCAACAACTATCAACAGCTTCAACAACGGATTCAACAGCTTCAACATGGTGATTGAAGCTATTGATTTATTGGGGTGACCCTACACTTACACAAGATAGACTGTACTAACAATCAACAGCTATAATTATACTAACAAGATCAACAGCTTCAACAATACCAACAATTATCAGCTTCAACAACAAATTTAACAACATCAACAACAATCAACACATTTAACATTGTTATCAACAGACTAAACAACAGATTCAACAGCTTCAACAATCAACAGCTTCAACAACAGATTCAACAACTACAGCTTCAACAATCAACAGCTTCTGCAACAGTCAACAGCAACAGATTCCACAACATCAACAACATTTAAGTTCCATCATGGTGATCAACTGATTCAACAGCTTCTACAATCATAACCAACAATCAACAGCTTTAAATATACTAACAAGATTAACAGATTCAACAACAGCTTCAATAATCATAATCAACAATCATTAGCTTCAACAACAGATTCAACAACATCAACAACAATCAACAGGTTCAACAACAAGTTTAACATTAACAACACCAACAACTTTCAACAGGTTCAACAACAGATTCAACAGCTTCAACGGTGTGATTGAAGCTATTGATTTATTTGGGCGAGCCTACACTTACACAAGATAGACTGTACTAACAATTGACAGCTTTAGTTATATAAACAACATCAACCTATTCAACAGCTTCAACAATACCAACAATCAATAGCTTCAACAACAGATTCAACAACATAAACTGCAATCAACAACTTCAACATGGTTATCAACAGATTAAACAACAGAATCAACAGCTTCATCAATCAACAGCTTCAACAACAGATTCAACAACTACAGCTTCAACAACAGATTCAAAAGCTTCAAAAAAAACTATAGTTCTTTAGCACATATAATGTAGCCTACAACAATCAACATCTTCAACAACAACAGATTCAACGGCTTTAACAAAACTAGAGCTCTCTAGAGCACATAATAGCCTACAACAATCAACAACTTCAACAAACAGATTCAACAGCTTCAACAAAACTTGAGCTCTCTAGAACACATAATAGCCTACAACAATCAACAGCTTCAACAACAATAGACTCAACAGCTTCAACTAAACTGGAGCTCTATAGAGCACATAATGTAGCCTATAATAATCAACAGCTTTAACAACAACAGATTCAACAGCTTCAACAAAACTAGAGCTCTCTAGAGCACATAATAGCCTACAACAATCAACAGCTTCAACAACAAATTCAACAGCTTCAACAAAACTTGAGCTCTCTAGAGCACATAATGTAGCCTACAACAATCAACAGATTCAACAACACATTCAACAGCTTCAACAAAATTAGAGCATATAATAGCCTACAACAATCAACAGCTTCAACAGCTTCAACTAAAGTGGAGCTCTATAGAGCACATAATGTAGCCTATAACAATCAACAGCTTTAACAACAACAGATTCAACAGCTTCAAAATTAGAGCATATAATAGCCTACAACAATCAACAGCTTCAACAACAATAGATTCAACAACTTCAACTAAACTGGAGCTCTATAGAGCACATAATGTAGCCTATAACAATCAACAGCTTTAACAACAGATTCAACAGCTTCAATAAAACTAGAGCTCTCTAGAGCACATAATAGCCTTCAACGATCAACAGCTTCATCAACAACAGATTCAACAGCTTCAACAAAACTAGAGCTCTCTAGAGCACATAATAGCATACAACAATCAACAGCTTCAACAACAGATTTAACAGCTTCAACAAAACTTGAGCTCTCTAGAGCACATAATGTAGCCTACAACAATCAACAGATTCAACAACACATTCAACAGCTTCAACAAAACTAGAGCACATAATAGCCTACAACAATCAACAGATTCAACAGCTTCAACTAAACTGGAGCTCTATAGAGCACATAATGTAGCCTATAACAATCAACAGCTTTAACAACAGATTCAACAGCTTCAACAAAACTAGAGCTCTCTAGAGCACACAATAGCCTACAACAATCAACAGCTTCAACAACAGATTCAACAGCTTCAACAAAACTAGAGCTCCCTAGAGCACAAAATAGCCTACAACAATCAACAGCTTCAACAACAGATTCAACAGCTTCAACGAAACTAGAGCTCTCTATAGCACATAATAGCCTTCAACAATCAAGAACTTCAACAACAGATTCAACAGCTTCAACAAACTAGAGCTCTCTAGAACACATAATGTTGCCTACAACAATCAACATCTTCAACAACAACAGAATCAACAATTTCAACAAAACGAGAGCTTTCTACAGCACTTAACAGCCTACAACAATCAACAGCTTCAACAAATCTAGAGCTTTCTAGAGCACATAATAGCCTACAACAATCAAGTTTCAACAACAGATTCAACTGCTTCAACAAAGCTATAGCTCTCTAGAGCAAATAATCATAACCAACAATGAAAACCTTCAACAACAGATTCAACCACATCAACAACAATCAACGGCTTCAACAGATTCAACTACTTCAGATTTAACAGCTTCAACAATCTACAGCTTCAACAACAAATTCAACAACTTCAGATTCAACAGCTTCTACAATCAACAGATTAATCAACAGCTTCAACAGCAGATTCAACACCAGTCAACAGCATCAGATTGAACATCAACATTTAACAGTTTCAACATGGTGATCAACAGATTTAACAGCTTCAACAATCATAACCAACAATCAACAGCTTTAAATATACTAACAAGATTAGCAGGTTCAACAACAGCTTCAACAATCATAATCAACAATCAACAATCAATTCAACATCAACGACAGTCAACAACTTCAACAACAACAGATATAACATCAACAATACCAACAACAATCAACAGCTTCAACATTGTGATTGAAGCTATTGATCTATTGGGGCAAGCCGACACTTACACAAGATAGACTGTACTAACAATCAACAGCTTAAACTATACTAACAAGATCAACAGATTCAACAGCTTCAACAATCATACCAACAATGTACAGCATCAACAACAGATTAAACAACACCAACAAGTTCATCAATGTGATCAACATATTAAACAGCAGATTCAACACCTTCAACAATCAACAGCTTTAACAACAGATTCAACAACTTCAGATTCAACAGCTTCAACTATCAACAGCTTCAACAACAACAAATTCAACAACAAATAACTTCAATATGGTGATCATCAGCTTTAATAACAGATTCTACAAGTTTAGATTTAACAGCTTCAACAACAGATTCAATATCAACAACTTCAACATGGTGATCAACAGATTAAACAACAGATTCAACAGCTTCAACAACAGATTCAACAACTTGAGATTCAGCAGCTTCAATAATCAACAGCCTCAACAACAGCAGATTCAACAACAGAAACAGATTCAACATCATCAACAATTCACAGTTTCAACATGGTAATCAACATATTCAACAGCTTCAACAATCATAACCAACAATCAACAGCTTCAACTATTCTAACTAGATTAACAGATTAAACAACAGCTTCAATAATCATGATCAACAATCAACAGCTTAAACAACAGATTCAACAACATCAACAATCAACAACTTCAACAACAACAGATTTAGCATCAACAACACCAACAACAACCAACAGCTTCAACAACAGATTCAACAGCTTCAACAATCGACAGCTTCAACATGGTGATTAAAGCTATTGATTTACTGGTGCGAGCCTACTGTTACACAAAATAGACTGTACTAATAATCAACAGCTTCAACTATACTAACAAGATCAACTGATTCAACAGCCTCAACAATTATAACCAACAATCAACAGCTTCAACAACATCAACAACAATCAACTACTTCAACATGGTGATCAACGGATTAAACAACAGATTTAACAGCTTCAACAATTTCAGATTTAACAGCTTCAACAATCAACTGGTTCAATAACAACAGATTCAACAACAATCAACAGCAACAGATTCAATAACATCAACACTCAACAGCTTCAACAACAGATTCAACAGTCAACAGCTTCAACATGCTGATTGAAGCTATTGATTTATTGGGACGGGCCTACTCTTACACACGACAGACTGTACTAGCAATCAACAGCTTCATCTATACTAACAAGATCAACAGATTCAACAACAGATTCAACTGCTTCAAAAATCATAATCAACAATCAACATCTTCAACAACAGATTTAATAACAGATTTAACAACATCAACAACAATCATCAACTTCATCATGGAGATCAGCAGATTAAACAACAAATTCAACAGCTTCTACAATCAAGAGCTTCAACAACAGATTCAACCACTTCAGATTCAACAGCTTCAACAATCAATAGATTCAAAAACAGATTTAACAACAATTATCAGCAACAGATTCAACAATATCAACAACAGTTAACAGGTTCAACATGGTGATCAACAGCTTCAACTATCATAGCCAACAATCAATAGCTTCAACTATACTAACAAGATCAACAGATTCAACAACTGCTTCAACAATTATAATCAACAATCAACAGATTCAACAACTAATTCAACACCATCAACAATAAACAGCTTCAACAACACCAGATTTAACATTACAAACGCCAATAACAACGGATTCAACAGCTTCAACATGATGAAATAGACTGTACTAACAATCAACAGCTTCACCAATCTATCCAACAATCAACAACTTCAACAAGATAATCAACCGTTTAAACAACAGATTCAACAGCTTCAACAACAGATTCAACAACTTCAGATTTAACAGCTTCAACAATCAACAGCTTCAACAACGGATTCAACAATTGTCAACAGCAACAGATTTAATAATATCAACAATTAACAGCTTTCACTTGGTGATCAACAGATTCAACAGCCTCAACAATCATAACCGACAATCAACAGCTTCAACTACAACAGCAGATTCACAACAGATTCAACAGCTTTAACAACCATGATCAACAATCAACAGCTTCAACAACAGATTCAAAATCAACAACAATCAACAACTTCATCATGGTGATCAATTGACTAAACAACACATTCAACTTCAACAATCAACAGCCTCAACAGCAGATTCAACACAATCAGATTCAACAGCTTCAACAGCTTCAACATCAACATGTTCAACAACAACAGATTCAACAACAATCAATAGTAACAGATTCAACAACATCAAGAACAATATTAACAGCTTCAACGTGGTGATCAACAGATTCAACAGCTTCAACAATTATAACCAACAATCAACAGCTTAGACTATACTAACAAGATCAACAGATTCAACAGCTTCAACAATCATAATCAACAATTAACAGCTTCAACAACAGATTCAACAACAGATTCAACAACAGATTTAACAACATCAACAACAATCAACAGCTTCAACAACAACGGATTTAGCATTAACACCAACAACAATCAACAGCTTCAACAATCAACAGCTTCAACATGGTGATTGAAGCTATTGATTTATTGGGGCGAGCCTGAGCGAGCCCCACATAAACTGTACAGCAATGCCTGCAATAATATGGTGTATGTATGTATGTATGTATGGTACGTGCATCATCCGCGCGCCTCTTTATAGACTCTGTTCAGAATCGCATGCAATCTTTTGTGCTGAAACTTTTGCGCTCAGAAACAACTACGATAGCATGCTCTAATTTAGCGCATCTTTGTAATATTTCCCTCGTGGTGTCACGTTTATGGATCAAAGATTAGCTTGTGGGGAAACCAGGATATGGCTAGAACAACGACAGCACCGTACCATACCAGTGGAGGCTTCAGGCAAACTGGTAACGTTACATAGCCTCGGGCTCTTCCCACCCCTAGGCCCTAAGGAAGTGCTATACACCCCGCGTTAACACATGTTCACTCTTTTCTCGCACTTCGAACCTAGTTCCAATGGGCCAAACGGACATGTCGGAGTTATCTATATAGGAGAACGGCTTCGGCGGCCTATACAGCAGACAGCATACTCGCTATAGTTCTGTCATGTTAGCTACGAGGAACCAACTAGGGAAGTTCACTGCATGTGGACTTTTCTGCTGATAGCCGCTTCCTAGCGCTCGAAAAGCATCGATATTGCGTTTATTCCCATAGACGACAGTTTATTCTTGCCAACCAAGAAAGTGTGATACACCCTGCGTTAACACACGTTCGAGAGCTTTCTCGAGCCTAGTGCCAATGGTCACGCCAAAATTATCTACAATATGGTAGGAGGTAAACATTCATATGGAGTTTGCTTTATATCTCTGACATGCTCACAAGTGTAGATCTAAGGTGCCTGTCCCGGCCCTTAATGCACCTGAGCATTGCTGATATTACTGGTTCACAGTGAGAGTGAATATTTTTGAGTATGAAGATTTTCGCGGAAATCAACATGGGCGCAAAAATAATTACAACTCCAAATTATTTCTGCTCAGAAACATGTGGTAAAGCTTTCGGCGATGCCGTTACATAACTGAAATTTTACGAGTGGAAATTTTTGCAGGCATGTAGTGAAATTATCACACTTAATATTTTTACTATCACTGTAAATCAGTACTATCAACAACAGACAATATCTGAATCGTCAATTGTCGTGATGTAACTGTTTCTACTCAGAAATGTGGTGAAGCTTTCGGTGACGCAAAACAGCAATGTTTGCCAGACAACATAACTCAAATGAATCATCAATTTTGAAGTTGTAAGTATTTCTGCTTAAAACTATTATGTGGTAAAGTGTCCAATCATGCAATACAACCTTATGAACTTGAAATTTTGCGAGCAAAAATTTTTGTGGCCATGTCGTGAAATCAGTAATATTTTACACACTCAGAAATATTCACTTTCATAATAAATCAGCATTATCAGCCTGACAATATCCAACAAATTTTTAAAAGCAATGTCAAATGGTAAAAGCTTCCAGCCACACGTTATGAATTTGAAATTTCACGAGTGCATGAGTTTTCATATCCATGCTGTGAAATCAGCAAGAAGTTTCATACTCATATGTATACGTTATCAATGTTTACAAACAATATCCTGCAAACAAATCATCAATGTTTGAGTTGTATTAATTTTCGTAAATAGAGCTCAAAAATGTATGATAAATCTTTTGGTGATGTAATATAGATATTACATACTTGAAACTTTGTGAGTCAAACTTTTTGCGATCGTGTCTAGAAATCCACAAAAATTTTCACACTCAAATATGCACTAGTACTGCTACCAGCAATATTTGCCGGACTATACACCATAAATGAATGAATTGTCAATTTTGAATTTCTGCTCAGTAAAGTGACCAGCCAGGCAATACACCTGTTATAAACTTGAAAGTTTATGATTGATAAATTTTGCAGCCATGTCGTTCACTACACAAAAATATTAACTATCATTATTATCAGCAATGTTTGCCAGACAATATCCTGCAAGTGAATCATCAATTCTTGAGTTGTAATTATTTCTGCTCAGAAACATGTCATAAAGGTTCTAGCCATGCAATACAACTGTTATGAGTTTGAAATTAATTTTGTTAGTGAAAAGTTTTATGGCTATGTCGTTAATCCAAGAAAGCTTTCACACTTGAAAATTTTCACTATTGCTACAAATCAGTGTATGTGTGTGTATGTGAGTGTATGTATACGTGTACACACATATGTGATGAATATATACATATTTGTGTGTGTTCGTATGTGTACATGTGTTTGTACGTTTATATGCACCTGTGTATATGACATTTGTGTGCTTTTGATATAATATGTATGTATGTGTACGTGTGTGTTGGTATATATATATGTGCTCTTGTACATTTGTGTATACCAAGTATGCTTGTAGTTATCTATACATGTATGTGGTGTATATTTTTAAGTGTTGGTGTGTGTACCTTTATGTGTGTGAATGTGCGTATGTGTGTCTGTACGTGTTTGTATGTACATGTTTGTATGTGCGTACACATGTGTGTTTATGACAACAATTCATTTGCAGGATATTGTCTGTTGCAGTGATAGTGTATATTTTCAAGTGTGAAAAATTTCGCGTATTTCACTGCATGGCCGCAAGAGTTTTCACTCATAAAATTTCAGATATGTAATGGTGTAGCCAAAAGTTTTACCACATGTTTCTAAACAGTAATAATTTGGAGTTGTATTTATTTTTGTGCCCATGCCGTGAAATTCATCAAAACTTGTACTCAAAAATATTCACTATCACTGTGAACCAGTAATATCAGTAATGCTCAGGACCGGGACAAGCGCCTTAGATCTATACTTGTGAGCATATCAGAGGTATGAAGGTAACTCCATACGAGTGTTTACCTCCTAGCATGTTATAGATAATTCCGGCCCGACTGTATAACCCATTGGCACTAGGCTCGAGGCGCGAGAAAAGTCGCGAATGTGTGTTAATGCTAGGTTATCACACTTTTGTGGTTGGTAAGAATATACAGTCACATATGGGAATAAACGCAATATAGATGCTTTTCGAGCGCTAGAAAGTATCTATCTTCAGGAGAATCCACATGCAGAGACCTTTCCTAGCGGGTTCCTCATAGTTGCCATGGCAGACACTGGAAAACGTAGCCGCGTGAACTGTGCACGTATACAGGGAGAACGAGGTCCGCTTTCGCCGTATAGACGAGCTTGGAACGGAATCTCCGATGTCCAGGATAACGAGTACCGTTGTCGCCCGTACTGGGACCACTTTTTACGGATTATTTCACTGAGTCCGCTATCAGATCCGTGCTGAGTCCGTCTAGTTACCCCATTTTATCCAGTATTGTCCGTCGTGTGACTCCGTCTGTCCGATCGGACCGCATGGACCGCCTCCGTCTACTTGTACGTAACAACTCCGTCTGACGATCCCGTTCCAGTCAATTCTATCCCGTCCGAATCATATCATATAGCGCATGCGTATAATTATTAATAGCATAATAATAGATACATCCACTCAGTTGGTGTAGTTAGTCAATCACAGCTAAAATTCGAATGCTTCCTGCTTTTTCATTTCCTCTTCAGCACTTTTTCAGCTCTCTCTACCTCCAACGACATTCACAGTAGCCATGAACTGCTTCTATAATATATAGTATTACAAATAATAATTAATGCATATAACAACCTACATACCAAGTCTTTATACAATGAGATGGACATTCATCAATGTTAGACACTTGTGGTACAGAGGACTACGTTCCAAATATTTCCCCATAGCCAACTAAACTGTAGGATAGTCACCTAAATGCTTGGTACATGTACATCTCAATTGCTCACTCTGAAGCACAACAAGCGAAGTTTCACATGTACACGGGCCTATTGCTCACACACTCTCATACCCTTTCAGCTTGAAGATGTGCCATCTTAACAGCAGGCTAGTCACTTAAATGCTCGGTACATTCCAATCGCTCGTTCTGATACACAACAAGCTGAAGTTTCAATGTACACACGCACATTACTCACACACTCTTATACTCTAGATGTGCCATCTTAGCTGAGTTTTACTGTTGAAAGATGTGCCATCTTAACAGCAGGCTAGTCCTAAATGCTCGGTACATTCCAATCGCTCGCTCTGATACACAACAAGCTGAAGCTTCACGTGTACGCACGTACATTACTCACACACTCTTATGCTCATTCAGCTTAAAGACGTGCCATCTTAGCTGAGTCTTACTGTTGAAAGATGTGCTATCTTAACAGCAGGCTAGTCACCTAAACGCTTGGTACATTCTAATCACTCGCACTGATACACAACAAGCTCAAGCTTCACATGTACACACGCACATTACTCACACACTCTTATGCCCTTTCAGCTTAAAGATGTGCCATCTTAGCTGAGTCTTACGGTTGAAAGATGTGCCATCTTAACAGCAGGCTAGTCCTAAATGCTCGGTACATTCCAATCGCTCACTCTGATACACAACAAGCTGAAGTTTCACATTTACACACACACATTACTCACACACTCTTATGCCCTTTCAGCTTAAAGATGTGCCATCTTAGCTGAGTCTTACTGTTGAAAGATGTGCCATCTTAACAGCAGGCTAGTCCTAAATGCTCGGTACATTCCAATCACTCGCTCTGATACACAACAAGCTGAAGCTTCACGTGTACGCACGTACATTACTCACACACTCTTATGCTCATTCAGCTTAAAGATGTGCCATCTTAGCTGAGTCTTACTGTTGAAAAATGTGCCATCTTAACAGCAGGCTACCCTTTCAGCTTAAAGATGTGCCATCTTAGCTGAGTCTTATACTGTTGAAAGATGTGCCATCTTAACAGCAGGCTAGTCCTAAATACTCGGTACATTCCAATCACTCGCTCTGATACACAACAAGCTGAAGTTTCATGTGTATGCATGTACATTACTCACACACTCTTATGCTCATTCAGCTTAAAGATGTGCCATCTTAGCTGAGTCTTACTGTTGAAAAATGTGCCATCTTAACAGCAGACTACCCTTTCAGCTGAAAGATGTGCCATCTTAGCTGAGTCTTACTGTTGAAAGATGTGCCATCTTAACAGCAGGCTAGTCACCTAAATGTTTGGTACATTTGAATTGCTCACAAAAAGCTGAAGTTTCACATGTACACACGCACATTAGCACTCAGATTACAGTCCCAGTAATGTACAATCTACATAATTATACTATATTTTTGTCACACACAGCATGTTCTATAATATTATGGACAAGCGAGTCATTGGGCATGGGAAAGTAGTAGAAGTGGTAGGACACTCTATTCACATGTGGGCCCATGGCAGGCTTAATTGATAGATAAAGTTTATCTGCTTAATAATTAAACATTGGTGTTAGCTATAGCCTACCAGGTGCAATACAATAATATGCACAGTGTCATCAGGGTTGTTTGCACTTAAATGTAAGTTACAGGAATTAGCAACCAAGCCTACACATATATAGCTTAAAGCTCCTATTGCTCATAACGTACACACATGCATCACTTAACTTAATCAGTCGTAGGTGTGGACGCAAACTATGAGGGTGCTGGCCACTGAAATGGAAGTCGGTATCCATAGTTTTGGGTAGTCTTTCTATAAAGTAAGCACAAACACTGGCTAAATACACATGCATGCTGACACATGCAATTAGCTATATATAGTGAGTGTATACCTAATGGCCTACAAATTCTTGACTTGACATCATCATGATCTCATCACTCCGAACTGTCAGACTCACTAACCGATCTGATGTGCGTGTGTGTGTGTGTGTGTGTGTGTGTGTGTGTGTGTGTGTGTGTGTGTGTGTGTGTGTGTGTGTGTGTGTGTGAGTACACGCGCGTGTGTACGTGTGTGCGTGTGTGTGCATACCATGGTTCCTAATTTCGGCACTCAATGAGCTATTCCATAATTAACATAAAGTTCTTAGGATCATACCTGCATCTTTCAAAAGGCAAGCTGTGCGATGGATCGTGGTCGAGCCTGGGCTGTGAAGTCCGAATTCAGACTAGAACTGCTCATCCGTTGTTATCTCGACCATTCTTGCCTTTTCTTGTTGTAGAAGGTATCGTGCGATGGCGACTAAACATGGATTTGCTCACATGCCAAGAGCAACGTTACAGAATATTTTTAATAGCTGAGCAATGAGTCTGTATTGCCGGCGCCCTGATCTGTGCTTTAATTATTGAAACCACACCTCTTCTATTAGAGCTAGCTGCGCGGCGCAGCGCGCGCGATCACTTTCAATTCACGTACTCCGCGTACGCGTATATGTATTCGCGATTCAATATTCAGGGCGCGGGCCATGGGGTGGAGTCTCGCGCGCTGCTCTATACTGCGTCCGCGTAGCGCAAGCCGAGAGGACGGATACCGAATGTTGTAACCGTGCAAGCATAGTGCAAGCAACGGAGTCCGCATGCACCGTGCGTATCTTTTTTTTTTTTTTTTTTTTGATACATGTATATATACGTGTACACGAATGATGAAGTCAAAAATAACAAATATATACTGATGATACAGAATTGCAGAAAAAATATAGTATATAATTATGTATATAGTCATAGTGATACCGTATTAGAGAATTGTTCAAAATGCTAGTACCTGGCCTTCGTGTAGGGCCAGGTTGATGGATTCCACAGGCTGGGATATAGAGGGTATCTTACACGGAATACTGACAGAGTCCGTGTTACAGATACGCCGTCTCCAGGCAGTGTAGCGCCCGCTTCTTTCATCAATACGGTAGACCGCGTAAATCCGTCCGTATGGAGTCATTTTCCTGTGAGAACTATAGCGAGTATGCTGTCCGCTGCATAGGCTCGTTCACCCATATATGCTGGCATTTTTTTGAGCATTATATGTACCTAGAAGCAATGAGCAATATTTGAGAATTATAGGCAACTTATAGTATAGCTATCGGTCTGCTGGTAGCCAGATATTGGGCTGCACCAAACTACTGTTCTGTCAACTTGTGGTAATATGGAATGTGGATGTGGGATTTGTTACTAGCCAATTTATTCAAGTCGAGTCTAGAAAGTGCACTTGAAGACTACATTGAAGCTTCAGTTATGCTGGAGTATATATAACAGTTACTGACATTCACTTCGTATGTACTAAATTCATTATTGATTACATGAAATCTGAGGAGCAAGAAATGAGAATTATAGGTACATTTGAAAGAATTATAGGGCATGTTTGCCAGCATTGAAGAAATGAACTATAGGTAGAAAAAAAAAAGAATTATTTATCTGGGCCTTGCTATCAGCATAGATCGTGATTTTTTCTGCCACTCACCCAAATACAAAGGCTTACCTGACGGCCG
Organism: Stappiaceae bacterium; assembly: GCA_964291365.2. Classification (GTDB taxonomy): domain Bacteria; phylum Pseudomonadota; class Alphaproteobacteria; order Rhizobiales; family Stappiaceae; genus JBDWFY01. The sequence goes on along the minus strand of OZ219992.1, from coordinate 123,822 downwards.
ACTTGTTGAAAATACCGAAGGACAGGTTACTTCAGGTAGTCACGGCATCATGCAGAGCTTTTTTGTCCTCCGTTCTGTACAGAGATGGGTGTGGCACGGGTCAAATGACCATGCAGATGACTGACCGAGCAGACAGCTGAAACAACGTAGTTTAAACTGTTTTTCGATGCTTTCAACCTCCTGTAGGCCTACGTTCTTATTCACATAAATTCTACATATTATTAATGTGGCTTAGTAAGGTTCTTGTGGGTGTAAGTTACCATCCATACGTTGGCCACGCCCACGTATTCTTTGTCAAAGATCGAAGTCGGTCCAACGCTTGATCGAAAGCACTCCATGATAGAAATAATTTAGCGATAGATTCAAGTTCTGGTTTTTTCAAACATCACTTGAAACCAAACCTTCGCGATATTGAGAGTATGCTATATTGGAGGCATGGTTTCAAGTGACTTCTAAAAGTTTCAGAACTTGATTCTATTGCTACGTTACTTCTATCGTGGAGTGCTTTTGATCCAACATTGGCAATTTTGACCTTTGACCTCTACGTAATGCGACTATACGGGCCGTGAAGAAGCCGTAAAAAAGCTTACGCACACCTTTTTGTGCTGCGATGTTCTTCAAAAACGTGAAAAACATCAACAAAAATCGCTACATTCCCATTGGGCATTCATTACGCGATTTACCCCATTGTTTTGTCGATTTGCGTGCGATAATACAGGCCTGTATAACCACCGCCATATAATGTGGAGGAGAAAACTTTTAGCGCCCTATATTGCTTTCATGTAGACTAACGTATGGAAGGAATACCTGGGGAAATGCTTCAGCTTTAAATTTTCAAGTGATAACCCTAGTAGCCTCGTACCTAGGCCCTTCCCTGCTTTTCAATGTTGTATACTGAAAAGTGGGAGGCCTGGCAGCAGAAACCACGACTTTGGCTCACGATGACGCGAAGACAAGCGGTCGGATGGTTCCTTCGAAAAGCCAGTCTTTGCTAGCCACACGCTATCTTAACAAGTTTCACTCTTTATGGTCTTTATGGATCGTACTACACTCGGTATCTAGCGTTTGAACCATACCTCTCGATCATTGGCTACAGGAGCCTTCAAAATCTTCGTGACTTTCGACGCACTGGAAGGTCTCACTACGCGTTACGACATGCACGTGACTTGTACAATAAATTGCGCTACACTTGTACTGTCGATTGCGCTTTACCTCGAACGCCCGTGAATGCGTGCGTGTGAGCGTTGAACAAACGAGATACTTCATTCGCCACGTAAAACCACGGAAAACGAAGCGTAAGCCAACTGCTTGCCCAATGATTGCGTGGCATTCCAACCCATACGTTAGTTTTACACTCACACGAGGGCAAGGCTACGCTCACAGGCAAGCATTCACGGATGTTCCAAGTGAACAGCAATCGACAGCACCAGGCATTCCCGCTTTTCAGCGTGCACCATTGAAAAGCTCTGAACGGCCTGGGGACGAGGTTGACGCAAGGGCAAGGCCAGCAAAATAAACACGAAAAATGGTACGTGACCAAAACCCATAATAGTTGTAATGGTGTACACTGTGCGACTAAAAAAGGTGAAAGCATCACCAGAAGCTATTTACTGGATGCATCCATGGACAGAGCAAGAGTAAATAGCTTGGATACCCCTTCTGAAGTCGCAATCTCCTAGCATCATAGTAGACCAGCGTCGTACCATTTTTCGTGTTTACGTACACCGAGCCCGTTGCTAAGGGAGTTATTTAGAATTCCCGTTCGCCAGCTCTGTGGATACAGCTAGATTCGTCGAAGTACTGTACGTTCACTCACCTTTTAAGCTTCTTAGGCATCGAAAAAGAAGCGGCTCTCGTTATGGACAACTAAGTTCGAGAATAACTTGACCGTAGCGTTCGTTTCGAACGATCCGCCTAGGTCCATTTAATTGATTTACGATTAACGCGTAGTATACGGAAACCCTATACGCATAAAGAGCAACGTCTTCAGACCGTAATTTCTCGTTTTTATGCTTGTAGCGAGATCAGGAACAAAGCGCTCTAGCTCCAAAGTGAAGTGAGCGCTCTGTCTCAGACTTGGAGGTAAGTTAGCTTTTCAAAAATACAGCTAACTAAAATTTCATAGAATGAGAAATATGGCGGATTTTCTCAGATCTGGTCACAATTATACATAAGTACAAGCACTTATACAAGCATGTGCACACACATTCAGATTTGTACAAACACACACACATCAAGGTACAAACACACACATGTACAGTCACCAACATGTACAAATATACACCACATACATGTACCGTAGAATCCCGCGATTACGCCCCCCCTTTTTGCATGCTAGCATTGGGCAAAAGTGGGGAGGGGGCTTATACGCGGGATCGTGACATTTTCGCCTGACGACCATTACCGACCGACGAATGCCACATGGCGCGCGATCTCTGGCTATTTGATGGGGAAACTCTAGAAAAACGACAAAGTGAGGCATATTATGGCACAAATGGCTAGTTTACTAGTTGTAGCTACTGTTTTTGTTGCCTTGTGGACTCTTAATATCTACATTTTACAGTCAGAGCGGGGGGGGGCTTATACACGAGACAAAATTACCTATGCAGGAACTTGAGCCAAAATTGCAGGGGGGGCTTATACGCGAGGGGGGGGGCGTATTTGCGGGATTCTACGGTATATATAAATATTAGCATACTTGTACATACAGGAAAAAACACCCAGATGTATAGATAAGTACAAACTCACATGTACACACAGAGATACACAGGGTGCAAATTAATATACACATATACACACATACATGCATTCACATACATGGAGGTACATATATACTTGTACACACATTCACAGACATAAAGGTACAAATATGCGCATGTACACACATACACACACTCACACACATAAAGGTACACATTCACACAAATAGAGGTACAAACACATACACACATACACATATAAAGGTACACATGTACAAACATACACTTAATCACACACATAAAGGTACATACACACACATGTACATACATACACACAATTACACACACAAAAGTACACATGTACATACATACACACATAAAAGTACAAACACACATGGACACACTCACAGACATAAAGGTACACACACACATGTAAACATATACACACATTCACACACATAAAGGCACAAACACACATGTACACACACTCAGACATAAAAGTACACACACACATGTACACATATACACACATTCACATACATAAAGGCACAAACACACATGTACACACACTCAGACATAAAGGTACACACACACATGTACACATATACACACATTCACACACATAAATGTACAAAGATATATGTACACTTTTATTCACACATAAAGGTACAAACACACACATGTACACACATACACATACACATGTACACACATTCACACACATAAAGGTATAAAAACATACATGTACACACCTACATTCACACACAGAAGGTACAAACGCACACATGTACACACATACACACATAAAGGTACAAACACACAGGCACACACATACACATTCACACAGGTACAAACACAATTGTACACACATACACCCATTCACACACATTAAAGTACAAACACATATGTACACATACACACATTCACACACATAGACAAACGTACATGTACACACACACATTCACACACATGAAAGTAAAAACACACATGTATACACATACACACATTCACACACATTAAGATATAAATACGTACATGTACACACACACATTAACATACATAAATGTACATGCATTCACACATTCATTCACAGATAAAGGTATAAATACACACCTGTACACACATTCACACACATAGAGGTACTAAATGTACACATACATTCACACACAAAAATGTACAAGCATACATGTGCACTTTTATTCACATAAAGGTACAAACACATGTACACACATTCACACACATGAAGGGACAAACACACACGTACACACATACACACAAAGACAGACATAAGGGTACAAACACACACATCTACACACATGCACACATTTACTGACATAAAGGTACAAACACACATGTACACACATACACATTCACACACAAAGGTGCAAACATACACATGTACACACATACATTCACATACATTGATACAAGCACACACATATTAACACAAAAACAGACATGTACATATATATACACATTCACACACAAAGGTACAAACACATTCATGTACACACATACACACTTTCACACACATAAAGGTACAAACATACACATATACACACATTCACTCACATAAAAGTACAAACACACATGTACAAACATACACATTTACACATAAATGTGCAAACACATACATGTACACATTCACACACAAAGACACTAGTACACACACATTTACACAAATAAAGGTATAAGCATACATCATACACACATCCACACAAATAAAGGTACAAACACATACCTGTACACACATACACACATACACATGTACACACATTCACACACATAAAGATATAAAAAGTACATGTACACACCTACACATAAAGGTACAAACACTCACATGTACACAAATACACATTCACTCACTTAAAGGTACATGTACACATACACACATTCACATACATAAAAGTACAAACGTACATATGTACACACATGCACACATAAAGGTACAAACACACAGGTACACACATACACACATTCGCACAGGTACACACGTGTACACACATACACATGTACACACATTCACACACATAAAAGTATAAAAAATACATGTACACACCTACATTCACACATATAAAGGTCACATGTACACACATACACACATTCACTCACATAAAGGTACAAACACGCACATGTACACACACACACGTTCACACACATAAAGGTACAAACACACACTTGTACACACATACACACAAGGGTACAAACACACAGGTACACACATACACACATTCACACACATAAAGGTATAAACACACACATGTACGCACATACACACATATAAAGGGACAAACGTACATGTACACACATACACACATTCACAAACAAGGGTACAAACACACACAGGTGCACACATGAACTCACATAAAGGTACACACACATGTACACACATACATTCACACACATAGATACAAAGACACATTTACACAAATAATGGTAAAAACACACATATACATACATACAGACATTCACACACAAAGGTACAAACATACATTTACACACATACATTCACACACAAAGGTATAAACACCCACATGTACACACTTACACACATTCACTCACAAAAAGGTACAAACACACACATGTACACACATACACATGCAAGCACACACATGTACACACATACATTCACACACAGATACATGCACACATTTACACAATACATACATACACACATTCACACACATAAAGGTACAAACACATGTACACAGATACACACATTCACACACATAAATGTATAAGCATACCATGTACACACATTCACACCCATAAAGGGACAACCACATGCAGTATGCACATTCACACAAATAAAGGTACAAACACATACATGTACACATACACATTCTCACACATTAAGGGACAAACACACATGTACACACATACACACATTCACTCACACAAAGGTACAAACACACGTGTACACTTACACATTAACACACATAAATGTGCAAACACGTACATACATTCATTCACACACAGATACACACACACATTTACACAAATAAAGGTAAAAACACACATGTGCATACATACACACATTTACACACATAAAGGAACAAACACACACATGCACACACATGCACACATTCACACACATAAAGGTACACATATACACACATTCACACACATAAAGGTACACACACATGTACACATACGCACATTCACAGACATAAAGGTACAGACACACACATGTACACATACACACACATTCACACATAAAGGTACACACATACACACATTCACACAATAAGGTACGTACACATGTACACACAAGAATTATACACCACATACATATAATCATAGATATACACGTGTACACACTTTCACAAACATAAGGGTACAAACACATGCATGTACACACATTCACATGCATAAACTACAAAACACACATGTACACATGTATGCTTACACAAACGTGTACACACATACAGACACGTACATACGCACACACATGTGCTTGCATACAGTTACACAGAGGGACAAACACACACATGTATATATAAGTATAAAGACACATACATATACATACAAATATTCACACACATAAAAGTACAAACACACACATGTACACACACATTCACACACTAATAAAGGTACAAATATACATATACACACATTCACACACATGAAGGTGCAAACACATACATGTACACATATTTACACACAAAAGTTCAAACACACATGTACACACATACGCACATTCTCACACAGAGGGACAAACACACATGTACACACATACACACATTCACAGACATAAGGTGCAAACACACACATGTACACACATACACACATTCTCACACAGAGGGACAAACACACATGTACACACATACACACATTCACAGACATAAGGTGCAAACACACACATGTACACACATACACACATTCACTAACATAAAGGTACAACCACACATGTACACACATTCACACAAAAAGGTACGTACACACGTACACCCATTCACACACATAAAGGTACAAACACACGCACATACACACATTCACAAACATAACGGTACAAACACACACATGTGCACACATACACACACATAAAGGTACAAACACACATGTACACACATGCACATTCATACACATAAAAGTACAAACTCATGTACACACATACACACATTTACATTTGTAAAGGTACACATGTACACATACACAAATTCACACGTATAAATGTGCACAAACATGTACACACATACACATTCACAAACATAAAGGTACAAACACACACATGACACGTATACATACCTAAAGGTGCACACACATGTACACACATACAGGCATTCACACATATGAACGTAGAAACACACACATGTACACATACACACATTCACACACATTAAGGTACAAACACATACATGTACACACATACACACATTCACACACATAGATTTACAAACATACACATGTACACACATTCACACATAAAGGTACACTCACATACACACATGTACACACACGAATTATACACCACATATATATAGATTATTTTAAATACACATGTTCACACGTTCACATACATAAGGATACAAACACATGCATGTACACACTTACATTCACATGCATAAAGATACAAACACACACACATGTACACACACATATTCACACATGTAATGGTACAAACACACACATGTACACACATACACATTCAATACATAAAGGGACAAACATACATATACACACATACACACATTCACACACATAAGGATACAAGCACACACACGTACACACATGGACACATTTACTCACATAAAGGTACAAACACACACATATAATTCACACACAGATACAAACACATACATTTACACAAATAAAAGTGAAAACACACATGTACATACACACATTCACACACAAAGGTACAAACACATACATGTACACACACACACATTCACACACAAAGGTACAAATGTACACTTGTACACACATTCACACATATAAATGTAAAAACGCATACATGTACACACATTCACTCACATAAGGGTACATACATACACATTCACACATAAATGTGCAAACACACACGTGTACACACATATATTCACATAAAGATACAAACACACAAACATTTACACAAATACAGGTAAAAACATACGTGTGCATATATACACACATTCACACACTTAAAGGTACACACACATATATGCAAACACACACACGTAGACATGTACACACATTCACACACATAAAGGTATAAACACATACATGTACACACCTACATTCACACACATTGAGATACAAACACTCACATATGCGCACATACACACATTCACTCACATAAAGGTACAAACACACACATGTACACATATACACATTTATACACAAAAGATGCAAACACATGTACACACACATTCACACACATAGATACAAACACACATTTACACAAATAATGGTAAAGCACACATATACATACATACATTCACACAATAAAGGTACAAACACATACCTTTACACACATACATTCACACACAAAGGTACAAACACCCACATGTACATACTTACATACATTCACTCACAAAAAGGTACAAACACACATATGTACACACATACACATTCACACACATAAAGATGCAAGCACACACATGTACACATATATTCACACAGATTCAAACACACACATTTACACAAATAGAGATAAAAACACACATGTACATACATACACACATATAAAGATACAAACACATACATGTACACAAATACACACATTCACACACATAAATGTATAAACATACACATGTACACACATTCACACATATAAAGGGAAATCACATGCATGTACACATATTCACACACATAAAGGTACAAACACATACATGTACACATACACACATTTTCACACATAAAGGGACAAACACACATGTACTCACATACACTCATTCACTAACACAAAGGTACAAGCACACATGTACACACATACACATTAACACAAATAAATGTGCAAACACACATATGTACACATTCACACACAGATACAAACACACACACATTTACACAAATAAGGGTAAAAACACACATGTGCATACATACACACATTCACAAACATAAAGGAACAAGCACACACATGTACACACATACACATATTCACAGACATAAAGGTACAGACGCACACATGTACACATACACACACATTAAGGTTGTACACATACACTTTCACACACATAAATGTAAAAGCACACATGTACACATACACACGTTCACACATTAAGGTACACACACATGTACACTCTAGAATTATGCACTACATACATATATAGATTAGTTTAAATACACACGTTCACACACATAAGGATACAAACACATGCACACATTCACATGCATAAAATACAAACACACATGTATGCTTACACAAACGTGTACACACACATACAGACCCGTACACTCACACACATGTGCTTGCATACAGTTACGCACAGGGACAAACACACACTCATGTATATATAAGTATAAAGACACATACATACATATTCACACACACAAATACACACATGTACACATACATTCACACACTAATAAAGGTACAAACACACATATACACACATTCACACACATGAAGGCGCTAACACATACATGTACACACACATAAAAGTTCAAACACACATATGTACACACATATACACATTCTCACACAGAGGGACAAACACTCATGTACACACATACACACATTCACAGACATAAAGGTGCAAACACACACATGAACACACTTACACACATTCACTCACATAAAAGTACAAACACACATGTACACACACACATTCACACAAAACGGTACAAACATACACACGTACACACGTACACACATTCACACACATAAAGGTACAAACACACACATGTGCACACATACATTCACACACAAAAGTACAAACGCATATACACATGTACACACATTTACGCACATAAAGGTACACATGTACACACATACACACATTCACACACATAAAAGTACACACACATGTACACACATACACATTCACAAAGGTACAAACGCACACATGACACGTATACATACGTTCACACATAAAGGTACACATACATGTACACACATTAACACACATAAACGTAAAAACACACACGTACACATTCACACATTCACACACATTAAGGTACAAACATATGTACACACATACACACATTCACACACATAGAGGTACAAACATACACATGTACACACATTCACATGCATAAAGGTACACACATATACACACACCAATTATACACCACATATACATACACATTCACATGCATAAAGGTACAAACACACATTTACACACATGTGTACACACAAACGTGTACACACATGTACACACATGTGCATACACAAACGTGTACACACATACACACATGTGCTTGAATACAATTGCACAAAACACACACTTGTATATATAAGTATAAAGACACATGCATACCCATACACATAATCACATATAAAGGTAGACGCATGTACATACACACATTCACACACTCATAAAGGTATAAAGATATACATGTACACACACATGTACACACATACACACATTCACACATTCACACACATAATGGTACAAACACACATGTACACACACACATTAGCACGTATAAAGGTACACACATGTACACACATATAAAGGTACAAACACTCACATGTACACACATACACGCATTCAAGGTACAAACACATACATGTACACACACACATTCACACACCTAAAAGTACATACACATACACACTTTCATACACATGAAGGTACAAATATACATGCACGCACATTCACACACAAACGTACAAACACACACGTACACATACACACATAAAGGTACAAATGTACTCACATACACATTTACACAAATAAGGGTGCAAATGCACATATGTACACACATACATTCACACACATAAAGATACAAACACACACACACATTTACACACATAAAATTAAAAACACACATGTACATACATACACGTACACATAAGGGTACAAACACATACATGTACACATATACATACATTCACACACATTAAGGTACAAACACACATGTACACACACATTCACACAAATAAAGGCGCACACACATGTGCACACATACACAAATTCACACATAAAGATAAAAACAATCACACATACACATTCACGTACATAGAGTTACAAACACATGTACACGCACACATATTCACACACATAAAGGTACAAACATACACTTGTACACACACACATTCACACACATAAACGTGCATATACACACATTCACAAACAAATGTACACGTGTACACTCATGCACACATTCACGCACATAAAGTATATACACATATACACACATACACTTTTACACACATGAACGTACAAATAAACATGCACGCACACTCACGCACAAATGTACAAACACACGTACACATGCACATTCACACACATAAAGGTACAAACACACATATGTACTCACATGCACAATTACACACATAAAGGTGCAAATGTACACATGTACACACATACATTCACACACAAAGATACAAACACACACACATACACACATTTACACACATAAAAGCAAAAACATACATGTACATACATACACACACATAAGGGTACAAACACATACATGTACACATATACATACATTCACACACATTAAGGTACAAACACTTGTATTCACACATTCACACAAATAAAAGTACACGCATGTACACACACACACATATAAAGATAAAAACACATGTACACACATACACACATTCATGCACATATAGTTACAAACACGTGTACACACATACACATATTCACACACATAAAGGTACAAACACACATTTACACACATACACATTTACACACATAAAAGTACAAACACATATACACACATTCATGTACACTCATACACACATTCATACATAAAGGTACACACACATGTACACACATACACACATTCATAGTCATAAAGGTATAAACACACATGTACACATATACACACATTCACTCATAAAGGTACACACAAATGTACACAAATACATTCACACACAAACGTAAAAACACACATGTACACATACACACATTCACACACATTAAGGTATAAATACATACATGTACACACATTCACACACATAAAGGTATACATACATGTACACATTCATTGACACACATAAACGTACAAACACATGTACACATACACACATTCGCACAGAGGTAAAAACACAAATGTACACACATTCACACACATAAAGTTATAAACACATGCATGCACACACATTATCACACATAAAAGTACAAACACTCACATGTACACACATACACACATTTACACACATAAAGGGGCAAACACACATGTACACACATACACACATACACACATTCAAAGGTACAAACACACATGTACACACATACACACATTCATGGACATAAAGGTACAAACACACACATGTACCCACGTACACATTCACACACAAAGGTGCGAACACAACATATGTACACCCTTCACACATATAAAAATACAAACACACACATATACATTTACACAAATAAAGGCCACACATTCACATACATAAAGGTACAAACACATACATGTACACACATACACACATTCACACACATAAAGGTACAAACATTCACATGTATACACGTTCACACACATAAGGGTACAAACGCATGTACACACTTACACACATTCACATGCATAAAGGTACAAACCACATGTACACACATGCATAATCAAACGACGTACAGACCCGTACACACACATACACACATGTGCTTGAATTAAGTTATACGCAGGGACAAACACACACATGTATATATAAGTATAAAGACACATGCATACATACACATATTTACACACATAAAGGTACAAACACACACATGTACACACACATTTGCACACTCATAAAGACACAAACATATACATATACACACATTCACACGTACAAACACATACATGTACACACATTCACACACAAACACACATGTACACACACACATTCGCACAAATGAAGGTACAAACACACACATGTACATATATACTCACATTCACATACATGAAGGTACAAGCACATGTGTACATACACACATTCACACATAAAGATACAAACACACATGAACACACACATTCACACACATGAAAGTAAAACATACATGTATACACATATGCACATTCACACACATTAAAGTACTCTGAACAGTTAAGGCCTAGGTCCACTTGAACAGGAGTGATGGTCACATTTGAGGCCACAGAGGCTACACGGAGCAAGCTATGAACTTCACACTTGAAATATGGATACTAGATATATTACAGAATTCAATTAATTAATTAATGGCCACGCCCACCGGTTAATTAAATAATTGTAATTAAAAATAGCCATACACTCACTTAGGCGGTGTATATAGACAACAGGCAGGTTTTAGTTGAAGAGGTCCTCTTAACAAGCATGTTTAGCACTACCAATGTCTGAATTAGCGTCTTGTATGCACGTACTTTCGGGGAGTTACAACCTTATGAAATCAGAGATTGTAGTCAATTTTAAGCTAATTAAATATTCATAGCCTTATAATGGCTTTATGATCGTTTGCTAACAATGAATATACCAGAATGATGTCTGCTCTTTCCAATGGACACCCTCACAGCAAGTCCCAGGGTGGCTTTATACGCCGCCTTTCTTGACTTAGTCCACCATCTCCAGCTGCTCCGTGTAGCCTCGAGCACTTAGTACACAAACGACTGCTCGTGGCACAAGAATAGCCTAGCCTATGGATGTAAACTCTATGCTAAAGGCTAACTACATCCTACCACTAACGATCACCTAGCTATCTTGTACACGACATTTTCTAGCTTACTAGCCACTCGTTTCTAGACAAAGCTCACTGTCAGCCATTGGCCACACCCCCATATACTTTTCAATAATTCTGTTCACCTCCGCTACATGTATGTAACGCGCGCCCCAGGCCTTAATGTGCCAGAGTACACATACATGTACACACATACACGTACACACATATATTCACACACTAATGTACATACATGTACACATTCACACACATAAAGGTATAAAAACACATGTGTACACACACACACATTCACAGATATAAGGGTACAAACACACATGTACACATATACACATATTCACACACATAAAGGTACAAACACACACATATACACACATACACATTCACACAAAGGTACACACACGTGTGCACACATTCACATACATAAAGGTACAAACGCACACATTCGCACAAATGAAGGTACAAACACACACATACACACATTCACATACATAAAAGTACAAACACACATGTAGACATACACATTCACACACATAAAGCTACACATGTACACACACATTCACACACATAAAGGTACAAACACAGGTGTAGACACATACACATTCACACACATAAAAGTACAAACACACATGTACACATACACATTCACATACATAAAGGTACACATGTATACACATACACACGTTTACACACATAAAGGTACAAATACACACATGTATACACATACATATTCACAGACATAAAGGTACACACATATTTACACATACACACATTCACACACATGAAGGTAAAAACACACATGTACACATACATACAATCACACATTAAGGTACACATACATGTACACATATTCACACATAAATGTACAAAATGTACACATTCATTCACACACATAAAGGTACAAACACACACATGTACACAGACATTTACACACTCATAAAGGCATACATATAGACACATTCACGTACAAACACATACATGTACACACATTCACACACATAAGGTACATGTACACACACACATTCGCTCAAATGAAGGTACAAACACACATATGTAGACACATACACACATTCACACACATAATGGTACAAACACGCATGTGTACACACACATGCACACATTCACACACATAAAGATACAAACACACACATGTATACACACACATTCACACACATGAAGGTAAAACACACATGTACACATATACACATTCACACACATTAAGGTACAAACACATACATGTACACACGTATACACATTCACACACAAATGTACATACATGTACACATTCACACACATAAAGGTATAAAAGCATACCTGTACACACATACATTCACACATAAAGATATAAATACTTGTACACACATCTCACATTCACACATATAAAGGTACAAACACACACATGTACACACATACACACATTCACACACATAAACGTAACATGTACACACATATACAAACATGTATACACACAGATCTGTACACACAAATGTGCATGCATACATGTATACACAGGGACAAACACACCTACATATTCATAGACGTATGCACACATGGTATACAGAAATGTACAAATACCCACACATGTACATAAACACACATACATGCACAAACATTAGCCTTATCAGAAACATGCATACATTAAACACATGTAAACGTGCACATATAAATGTACAAACACGCAACATCATGGATCAACACATACCAATTCACACATACACACATAAATTTAAACACATGCATGTACACAGTCGTGCAATATTGTATACATTTTCCACTGTACATCATCTCTTTAGCAGCTAGTCAGCTTGAGTGCTTACTTGTTGATTTTCCATTGATGGTAGACATGGAGGTAGGTGAGGTGGTCACTCTCCTCACGACCTTTAGAACAAAAGAAGATTGATATAACATACAATGACCTGTAGGCACAGAAGAGACATTGTGACGTATATTGTAAAAATGGAGAACCAATTACATGACAGTAAAGAAACGATGACCTGTGGTGAGTTGAAAGAGGGGAGAACCCTTTAATTATAGTATGAAGGATAATGTTAAATCCCTTAAATTTTATTGTTGTGTACATGTACAAGTCATGTAGCTCAATAGTAATCCATACTCCATGTAATTCAAGGCTTAGCCCAATGTGGATGGGGCTAACATTCACTCATGTCTGTGTTGATAGCATCAGAGGAGGTACAAAAGGATCACGTGCTCGCTCAAAAATGCTGTGTTATCACTTTTTATCCCATATTCTTTACATAGTAAAGCTTCGACAGCGATTGTCAAAGATGATCCCGAGGGATCACCAAACAAAATTATATGGCTATGATCAATGATTGAAACTACACTATTATTTTAAGCTAGAGATCCCTTGGGATCCCACAATTTTTAACCTTCAACACAGCAACTGTATGTGGGACACACCCATGATGACACAAACTGGTATGGGTGCGAGTCACATGGAATATTAACGATTTTGTACCTCCTCTGAGCTGAACATGTACATGTATTGTTTAAATGAGGACAGTCAGGACACCATGCATGAAAATGACACTATACATTGTACATACATGTATAACTCTACATGTACATGCATGTGCACATGTATACATACCTGAGGAGATGGGTCCATAAAGTGAAAGGTTAGTAGATCTTCCATACCAAGTAACTTGAGAAGCAGCATCACATTATGGACTATACGATAGATCTCTGGAACTGTCACTTTCAGTCTACACTAAGACCCAGGTAGATTGGGTGATGAGGAATGTAGTGTGGGATGTAGTATTTGGCCACAGACCACAAACCACAATGACGTACTACAGGGCTTTACGTGTGTACAATTACGTATGTATGAGGCTCCAATGCTATGAATATTATTATGAAGACATGCATGCGCAATAATATACACAAGAGGTCACTAAGGTCACAGTGTTTAGCTAGAATCGATGTCAGTGTCACTTCCATGATCTGTTGCCCGTGAAACTCATCACTATGTTCATCTTCATGTTCTGACTGGTCATCTTTGTCTGCTGGTTCATCTTCAGACTCTTCCTCTTCATCATCACCCTCTGGAGAGTCTCCATCATCCCATGTGAAGCTTACCTCCCCATCAGTTGTGTGCCAATCAAATTGTTCATAGCATAGAAGGAAAGGAGACTGAGTTAAAGGTATGCTAAGACTTAGTTTTAAGATGTACCTTTCTCGTTTACAGTGTAAGACTAGTGCTTGTGATGAGGATATCAGCTTCAACTCATGTAATTTAGTCACTTTGGATAAAATCGTGCCATTTTAAAAGGCAAAGTAGTAGAGAAGTTGACATACATTAAGAGTTGGGGTGATTGCATATTAAACTATAACCGCAAAAAACTGGTTTTGACCTGAAGAATGGTTTATGTTTGTAAAAATGAACTGCTGTGACTAATCTTATCCATGCATGTTCGTGACTTTTTGATGTATTGGAATTTTCCCATTTCCATTTTGAGAAATCGGCCATCGGGACACACAAAACGTAGATCATTAATAAATATTTCTAGAACCTTTTGTCAGTGGTTCTGATGTGATTCTGTTTTCCATTATAGTCTCTGCTATGGTTATCATCCACATTTCTTTCCACACTGTATATACATGTACACTAAGTTCAAGTTACATGCAGCCTGAAAAACACTTGGCAACAAGCAAGCAAGCAGGAAATGAAGCTTCAAATTTATACTTGCCAATTGGAGGAAAGATCAAAGTTGACACAGCATAATTTCTTTTGCACACACGGCTTGCCTTACAGGTCGAGTAATAATATTGTTATGCGCGTGCATAATAATAATATAGCGCATGCAACACCCACGCGTGACGTCACACAACCGTTCCTGGCATGGAGAATTGAAGTTAGACTCACCTTTTTGGATTTTTAACGGTAGCTTGTGCACCTCGGACAAGGTCTTATCCACATCTAGGCTGGTCTGCTGGCAGTGCAAGTTGAAGGGATGACATCATCCAAAGTTGGGATCATTTTGATCTTTCGCATCAGCGTGCCCAAAACGCTGAAGTTGGCAGAGACAGAAAAACCGAGAGAACGCGTGTACAGATAGGTCTATAGTGGGAAAAGTAGAATACATGTAGATACAGACTTGTAGTTTGTTGTTATGATTGCAGTGGAGACTATATTTACAAGAACTCGGCCAGTTGGAATGCTGAATCGTGAAGCTAGAGAACAGTGAACGCCGATATATGGTAATTATTCTTCGTTTTCAGTGACGTTTAGTACTACGTACAACAAGCAATAGCCAAGATTGTTGTGGTAAAGTGTAGTCTTGAAAGTATATTTTCTTGACTGAGAAAGAGAAGGGATGAGTCTTCCTGGCATCAACCTGCCCAAAGAGCTGAAGTCGACTCCAGACATAATTGTACCCGCGCGCCTGTCGATTTCGCGGGCAAGAATCTGTTACCCAAGATTGTAGGTTACAGTGTGCTATTTCATCGTTCTTTTCGTGATTTCGATCATTAGAAAGAGCTACTGGACAAACATAAGAAAAATACAGACAATAATATAGAGTAATAAAATCTTGATTATCATTCCATGTTTGATTACATGACCTCTGGCCCGAGGTAGTCACGTACGTAGGTGGCAGGGCCGTAGGAAGGTGTTCAAGAGTGGGGAGGCTCTCTGTAGAAGAGTTTGTAGCAATTAAGCGCGCGCGCAAATTTTGAAGCCACGCCCGAAAACAGTTAAACCACGCCCACAAAATCCTCCATTTGCGCGCGAACAAAGTACACTGTTGAATGCTCAATGCATAATCGCAGGACTGTGGCTCGAGCTCATATCCAGGAGTGCTGAATCAGCACCAGCTGGTTCTGCGTGCACGTGTTGCGGTTTGGCATATTTTAGGTAAGATT
Source organism: Stappiaceae bacterium (assembly GCA_964291365.2). Classification (GTDB taxonomy): domain Bacteria; phylum Pseudomonadota; class Alphaproteobacteria; order Rhizobiales; family Stappiaceae; genus JBDWFY01. Next base: position 105,509 of record OZ219992.1, on the reverse strand, counting down.
TAGGGGGTCAAAGGTCGGATGTAAAGCATAAAAAGTGGGGCGGCTCGAGCCGCCCCGCCCTGGGTGGGGCCTCCGTGTAGACTGCCTTATCGAAAGCACTGCCTTTGAACATGTGAATGTGTGTGAAGAGAAAGAGAGGGTAATATGTATAACGTACAAGTGCATGTTTTTTTCGCATACAATTTAAGTGTGTGAATCGTGATGTACATGAGTAATGGTCATCCTATTATTATTGTTCTACCTTAATTATTATTAACCGATTATAAGTGAATTCGCTACACGCATGCGTGAACACCGGAAGGTGGTTGTAGCGAATTCACTACAGATGTACCGTACTCATCTTTAGTCAATATTGTACTTCAGAGGAGGAGCCACTGACCTATTCTACATTGAATCGAGTCCTCCACCGACCACTCCCACCGTTGATTTCTCGATCTTTTATCGCTACAAGCTTGCACTTATTGAACCGGTAAGTGATAGTACATGGTGTAAAGTTCAATTCATGAATATAAATACATTACACAATAACTAGCTAAATGGCAGCTAAAGGGCCCGCTTGACTGTGGATGACGTGCTGCAGTATTGTACTGATAGCGATGATGATGCTGCTGCTGACTGTGAGCCTGACTTTCATCCAGATGAGCTTTCATGGATGGTAGTGATGACAAATTTAGTGACTTGGAAGGGGATGAATTTGTTGATGACATCGATGAAGACGACCCCAACACCCTGCATGATACTCCAGCAGCAAGTAGTACAGGCACCTCCAGCTCTTTTGGTAACCAAGATTCGACATGGAGCACCACCATCACATGCCTATCCATCCATCCTTTCACCTTCCCAGTAGGCCCCACTCAATACATCTTCACTGAAAGTCTTCGACCTGTTTTTCTCGCCAGACCTAATGGAAAGAATAGTAAAAGAAAGCAATGCATATGCAAAGATAGCAATGGGAGACGAGAAGTATGACAAATGGTTGAAGATAACAGTGGAGGAGTTGAAGGCGTTCTTGGGATTTAGTGTTTTGATGGGCATAAACCATCTTCCGTCCCTCAACGACTACTGGTCACGAGATCCCTGTCTTAGGTATGTTCCAGTGGCTGATCGCATCACTCAAGACCGATTCCTTGAGATCTCACGGTATCTCTACTTTGTCAACGACGACACACTGGTACCATATGAAGAGGATGGCCATGACTGTCTCGGGAAGGTCAGACCACTGATTGACCACCAGTTCACCAAGTTCGCTCAGGCCTACGAGCCCCACCGTGACATTGCTGTTGATGAGGCAATGATCAAGTTTCAGGGTAGATCATCGCTGAAACAGTATATGCCACTGAAACCAACCAAGCATGGGATCAAGGTGTGGGTTGCCGCAGACAGCACCAATGGCCACTTCTCGAGGTTTAAGGTCTACACAGGAAACAAGAACAACACCACTGAGCATGGGCTAGGAGCTAGAGTTATCAAGACGCTCACCTGATCTCCAAGCTAGGAAAGTACCACCATGTCTATTTTGACAACTACTTCACCAGCCTCAAACTCCTGGAAGATCTTGAGAAGGACAGCATCTATGCCTGTGGCACTGTGAGAAAAGATCGCAAGGGTTTTCCTCCCCAGTTGAAGAAACCGAATCTGAAGAATAGGTGAGTGTACATATTATGAGTGTGCATGTATGTGCATGTGTGTGTGCATGTACATGTACGCATGTGTGTACATAACAGTGTGTGGATGCATGAATAACAGAGTTTGTGTGTGTGCATATATGAAAGGGGAGGAGGAAGTATGTTGAACAGCATAATACTGTGTGTATCAACTGTTTGTATGGCTTTTGTAATGATATTGACTCTTGGTGGCCAAGCTGTAATGTGCACATAACATGGTGCTATGCTAGCCATGTGTATAGGTATGCACTGGTTGGCATAGCACCATGTTATGTGCTCAGCAAGATTGGATATCATTACAAAATAATACAAATGCTAACTGTACAAACAGCTATTACACACAGTATTGCACAGTTCAATACTCGCCCTATCTCCCTTTCATATACTCTTGGTACAATTTACACACAAAACAACTAAATACACACATAATAGAGGTGAATTTCTCACAGTCCAGAAAGGCAATGTATGTGCAAGTTCTTGGATGGATAGAAAGGTTGTCACAGTCATGTCCACCACCAGCCACCCCGAGTCGACTAACGTCCTTCGGCGCCAAAAGGATGGTTCGAGGATATCTGTGCCTTGCCCCATGTCTGTCTTGGACTACAACACCTATATGGGCAGCATTGACAGAGGAGACCAAGTCAGGGGCTACTACAGCTGCAGAACGAAATGCAGAAAATTTTACAAATACATCTTTCATTTTCTGCTTGACGTGGCTATCACAAATGCCTTCATCCTACAAAAGGGCTATTGTGAGGATGCACCTTTCAGCTCAATCAAGGAATTTGAACTCAAGCTGGCAAGTGAGCTCATAGGAGACTACTGCAGCAGGAAAAGAGCTGGTCGTAGTGGAGGAGTTGTTTGTTCTCTCGCTCTCCGACAGTTCCTACCACCATTCCTGAGAGCGATCCCTCCAAGAAGGCAAAGCACAGGCGAGCACGCTGCACCAGGTGTTACAGCCGGACAAAACGGAGTGTATTCACCTTGTGGTACTGTACCTAGTGTCATGTGTGGCTGTGTCATACAGGAGAGCAGAATACAGACTGCTTCATGATGTGGCACGCTCAACACGTCCCTGAACTGTAACAAAGTTAATTTTTATTGTACTGTAGTTTTTTCTTATGTTACTATCTACTTAAGGCAGCTATCAGATACTGCCTCTGTATGCTCTAAACATATAATATATAACTTGGTAGGCCAAAGAACCTACAAAGAGCCTACCAACTGAACAAATACTCGAGCGATCATTACTACTTACACTCCTATCGTCTATAGCTACTTTGTCAAACTTGACATGCAATACTTACCTGAATTGAATTGTAGCAATCTTGTTTCCAGAGCTGATGTTTATGATCGACTTGGGTAGCAATCGAGAACCCGTTCATCGCTCTTGAACTTGGTAGCTTCATCCTGGCACAAATGTGGTCCCAGAAGCAGTTTTAACCGCTTTCAGTCACATGGTGTTAAAAATTGTGTTCCGTAAAAAATTAAATTAGTTCTAATAGAAACACTACGTGAGCCCAATCTTCGCATATAATTGATTAAAGGGGCTTACTCATCCTGCCCTCTCCTCCCAGCTCATCCAGATCGCTGGTAAGCATTAGCCTGAGGGGGAGAGAAAAGAGACATGTACATGTATGTATGTACAGTGACTAACATGCAGCATATTATGTACACATCCGCATGTATGTGTACATGTACATGTACAATGTATACCATGGCTTATTTTCTATTATGACAACCTATACCAGAGTTTGAAGCTCAATGATCTCCCATCTACATGTACTAGCCTTGCCAGATGACATCAGGAAATCTCAACGAATGCATTACTACCAAAATTAATTTCACTCTCGGCTTGCAGAACAACATCTGGCAAGTCTATCACTGCACAGCATGTCTATGTGAACGCTACCAAAGGCAGAGCCACCAAACAGCTTGTGGTTATGAAGGTGACATGGTTTATCCTCAAAAAATTGTATTATATTAATGATGATAACGAGTGCTTACCTGGTATACTTGAAGAGCATCCATACCAAAGTGAGGATTAGACACTGTAGACCTTGCCTTACAATAGCAATAGCCACAGTCCACTACAATCATTATACCATAAACTCTGTGTGTGTGAGAGAGAGATAGAACCCTTTAATTGTTGCAACATAAAAAATGGAGAACCAATTACATGACAACATAGATATTGTGACCCACAGGGAGATGAAAAAGGGGAGAACCCTTTAATTACAATAAGAAGGCTGATGTTGTGAGTAGAATCCCTTACTATGATTTTTTCTTTTGCTTGAGATTGAGCACCCTTCTGAAGGATACACACACCACCTCAGCACAATGCATCTACAAGTAGCTCATTAGTAAATCACCCACCACTGGGCACCTTAGATAACTTGTGGCAATAAGGAAAGTGTATGCGACAGTTTTTCATAAGTTACCTGACATTTTCAACAGAAATGATAACACTCGCATGCACTCTAAGAGAGGTATAGACAACTTATGCCCAGAAAGCACCACAAAGTATACCTACGTGCATAGTAGGGAAAAAAATATTGCACTATGTGTACATGTGCATGTTTGTGTGCATACACTGCAGTGTACACACAGTGGAATATTTAGCAAATAGCTCAGAATAGCCACATCCAAGCTCCACCCACTATAAAAAATGCTTTGATAAATGTGATAATAAAAGAGCTAACTAACATATATCGTACAATACAGTATTTAATAATAATAATATTTAGGGCCTACTATGCACATATACTTCGTGGCAGTTTAGTGTGTTGGAACAGGTTCGGGTCTGAATGGACATTTTCCTGTTATGACTTTCATAATCACATTTGTTTACAATAAAAGAGGGTGGAGCTTGAGTGCAACACTTTCTGAACATTTTTTCCATGTATAATACTCTAAAGATTGGAGCCATGGAATGGATTCAGGCCATATATGTGTACATACATGTAGTTACACTGTACATAATTTCGTCGCTACAAAACCTTTGTATGACAAATTCTCATGCTTAAAAAATGTCCGTAGGAACAATCCCTTATCATGTTTACATTAACAGTGCACACACATACTGTAAGACTATCAGACTGCAGATTCACACTCTCTCTCTATCTCTCACTCCCCTCCTTCCTCCAGGTTGTATCTCGTTGTAACAACCTCAAACGTCGTAATGACCTCATATGCACAAGTACCTGACACTACTTTCACACACAATGTACAACTGACCCAATACTGCCTCACAAGTGACCTCCATTTCCTCCTGTACCGGCGTGAAGATCAAGATGACGTCACTTTTAGAATGTTGAAGGTGAATCTGAATGACCTGCTACACAGCATTCTCTTTGTAATCATCCGAGGGGCTACGAGTAAATATCAATAGGAAAGATTGACCAGGGAACGTTGCTGAAAATATGAAAAATTTATCAGCATCTATGGTAGCTGAGGTGACAAACAGTTTGAGGTCGTTACGTTAAAATACAACCTGGAGGAAGGATGGAATAACATAGAGAGAGAGACAGACAGGGAGAGAGAGTGTGAATATATACAGTTAAGAGTACATGCATGTACTGAAATCTTTGTTGTAAAAATATTTTCGTAGTCAATGGCAGCTACGAAAATGAATCTTACAAAAATGCATGCGCACTATTGACATTAGTGTGGTAAGGGGTCGTTCTTACAAAAAATTTCAATACAAAAATTTATCATACGAAAGTTTACTAACACAAAAATTTCCAAATCTATAAAATTGATTTTCCATTAATTAGAACACTATTCACAGTCATAGCTATTTAGAGACATAGATAAAAACCATCCCTGAAAGAAGGGCTTACATGTCAGCTGTCAGCAAAGATACACATGATAAGAGACAGAAGCCTGAGAAGGGTGCATTATTGGTTAGGTAAGGGGTCATCACCTTTCTTAAAGAGTACATCAGTGTTTAGGGATATTTCGTGAGCCTTGTCCATAATGTCCAGGTCAAGCTCCCTGAAGCACACCTCAGCAGCCATATGGAAATTCTGTGTAGGAGAGACAGAGATAGACCACACCCACTCCACAAGAGCAGTTATATGACTTGTTAGACCACTTCCCTCTTATACAAATACAGTTAATAGTAGCAGATGTTATAGATAGTAAGAGTACATGTATAAAACATATAGCCAAAAATTTTCGCTATACAGTATCTACAAGTTGTGTATAAGTGGTAACAGGTACATTTACCCTGTTGATCATGATGTGAGTGGGTGTGGATGGTTTTGTGGTTGAGTATCTGCTCATAGACAGTCTGTAGTTCACACAGTCGGTCTAGAGAGAGCTGGACAGAGTTCTAGTAGGCTGCAGAGTCTTGTGTGTGTGCATGATAGGTTGCCAACTTGCCCCAGAGCAACAGCAGCCCCACATGACTGCATGGGAATATAATAATTATGTATAAACGTACTGTACGTACGTATAGTATAAGCATGGTTATCAACTCAAAAAAGTGACTAAACAGTAGCCTTCCCCGATCTTTTCAACGCATGTAAGAAAATAAGGGGGAGCCTGGGATCTGTCACATGCATGACATTAGACCCATATACTAGGATAGGAAGGGTGGCGGATCAAGCTACACTGATTATCAGTGAGGGTAATACGATCCTTGGAGGCACCACGGAGCTACAACCTTTGTACTAGCTGCTATGTGGTCGTAACTTTGCTTTAATATCACTGCATAAAATTTACAGCGAGACCCCAAGCCTGCATCAAACAATCCAGCAAGTGTAAAATTAATACACACTCATCTTCTAGTACCTTTTTCTCGTTGAAGGCATCGAAGACCCACTGACAGCTACCGGAAGGTTCAAGTACTTGGAGAACGCGACGCGACTTTTTGGACCCCAGCCTTGGCGTAGAGCTCTTTAATCGGCAAGATATCTCTCCCATTTGCACGGAGGACAGCTGGCACACAACCTTCTCATAGGTACGCTTGAAAGACGACTCGCTCCGACCCATCTTTACTGCGATCGTTTGGTAAAGGTCGTTTGAATAGGACAATAGGCCATTAATCGGGGCATATGCATATGGGGGAAACTACATTTGAAAATCTGGACGAGCAGGTGGACGAATACCCCCCAGTTTGTTTGAAATTCAAAGATGCCGACAAACTGCAAGTTTTTGCAGCTGGCTGGATAGCAGGCAGGTGTCTGAGATCATGCTGTGAGTTCAAATACGCACCTGTACCTTCAATAGGCCTGACTGTGATAGTTTGGGAAATGTTAAATCGGCTAGACTCTGCCAAATTTAAAATAATTTGCCATTTCTTTTGAAATTTATTTGCAGGTGTGTCTCGCTCGCCGATGCCTCGTGGTTATTGCCGCCTCAGGGAGAAAATAACAAGGCAAGTTAACACACTGAGTTGGCGTGTAGCTATTTCGTGGTAGTTCAAAGCTTAGCCTAATATGGATGGGGCTTTAGCATGTCATTTGTACAGTCCAGTTAAGCTTATGCCTGTGTTTTGGCTTCATATCTGGTGCACATTTGAACTGTCTCTCTGAATTTAGTCTATATTTCAGGATCTTCCCCTTGGTAGTGCATGAAGCCTGTCAAATGTACATTATGTATTAATTTATGTTGCAGTTTGAGTACACATATGTAGCAATTTGTGGCTGCATACATGTACATGTGGGTGTGCACACCTGTGTGGAAAAGTACCCTTATCTGAAACCACTAATTATCCTATGTACGCATTGCTCCATGGCCTTGTCTCCTTGGGGCAAGCTACAGCAAATTCAGGCACCTTTGCAACAGACTGGCTACCTTAAAAACCACCTTGTCCTGCTGTGTAAACTGTTGCTTGTGGCTTATTAAACTAACTCTTAACTAGAGGATTTTGTGTGCTTTTTATGTTGTAGATTTGTGTCTGTACCTCTGTTATGACTCGGACTCGAGGTGTTGATATCTGGACTGGTCTTCATCCTTGAATTGAGCTGCCCTCAACTCTACAGCCATCCTCCTCATCCGTCCAAGGAGATGTCATCAACTGAATTGTCCACTACTCATGCAGCCATGGATGTCAGAAGCGTGAAGAGTGCTACAATTGACCTCACCCTGTTGAAAGGACCAATAAGGTAGGGTGGGACTGCCAGTTCATGCAAATGACAAGTCGATAATGGGAGAATGGTGCATATGTGTGTCCTGTGTATTTGAGATCTTCCAAGTACAGTTGTTTAGTTTAATTGAATGTTTGAGTGTTTTTTTTTTTTTTTTTTTTTGGTGGTTTCTGTACCAACAATTGACATGTGCCCCCCCTCCCAATTTACATGTTAATCCACTTGTCTATGTTAAATTTGTAGATGCAGATCATGTCGCGGTAGTCCTTTGGCGTGCTAGATGAAGGTCATCTAGGTGAAAAAGTCCAGGTCAAGCCTGGTGAAGAAAATCCTAGATGAAGACAAAGCTCTAGCAAGTCCAAGGTGAAGTCAGTCCTCAGTGAAGTAAGCCCTAGAGTGTAAACATTCTAGGTGAGCAAGTCTGAGGTGAAGACAAGTGCTTGGTGAACAAAAGTCCAACAAAACACTGATGTGGTAAGTACTTAAGTACCTCTATCTTCATAGTTGTATGCTAACTAGGGAATCTTGTGTGCTTCTTTTTATGCTGCAACCTTATGTATGTACATGTACATGTATATGGCAGTGTGTGAGTGTATGCACTATGCATTTGGTTAAAAAAACCCTTTTCTTCATACAGCTTGCACATTTATATACCAGCTCGTCAGATGACAATGGAACTACCTTGCATCGCTTCGCTAACATTGGGATTAAATTCATCATCTGACCAGCGGTAAGTGCTACTTTATTTACTGGTATTGCGAGCTCCTGCATGAACGCTAGTGTGCCACTAGTGAGCTCCTGCATGAACACTAGTGTGCCACTTCTTTCTTTTGTTTTCTTTCTTTTGGCACTAGTCTAGCGAGCTCCTGCATGAACGCTAGTGTGCCAATTTTATTTTTTTAGTACTGTTCTAGTGCTATTGTTAGAGCCATTTTGTCTTTTATATCTGCGAGGTATCTGGGACGGCACAGCTGTGATGGATGCAAAAGCAAGTTGCTGATATGGTACATGTAAGTGCCTCTACCCTCATACATATGTGATTACATGCTAACTAGAGAATCATATATGCTTTTTATGCTGCAACTGTGTGTGTGTACATGGTGGTGTGTGTGTGTGTTTGGGTGTTGACAAAGACCTTTTTTTCCTCATATAGACTAGCAGGTGTTGCTACCCTCATGTGATGGGAGTTTTGGTGAGCACTATTTAGAGCACTATTATCATGTACATATGTTTTGCAAGTACGTTTGTTTACTTACTTGCTATGGTTACGGAGGGGGGAGGCTGTATTGACCATGGTGAGGACTTGGAACAAGACTAGGTTATCTCCAGTGTCCTCATTGTGCATATATATTTCTCTCCATGCAGGCAGCTAGGCTGGCAGTATCAACCTCCTGCAGCAAGGTACGCATGTGCAATACGCACACTGCCTAACTGTATGCTTAAACACTGACGACCCTGTACCTAACCCATTTTGCAATATTTATCCCCCCCCCTGATTTAAATGCTGCTCATTAATCCACCTGTCTACATTTGAAAACAGATCTGTCCTCAAGCAATTTGCTGGAATGAACTGCAGAACAATTGTGGAAGAACAAACGTATATGTCTAGCATTGTGTACTTATGTCATTCCTTTTTTTACAAATGCAGGTATGTCCACAGTGAATGTGGTGATACCTCGAGCTATCGACTCTACCTGTGGTTAATCCTTGCATTGAGCTGGTCTGGACTTGTACGTGTATGTCCTCTACATGCATCCATTCAACGAGACATCAACTGGATTGTCTACCTCTACTCCTGCAGCCATGGATGGGACAGATGTTGGCAACGTGAAGAGTGAGGGGGCTATACAGGTTAGCAATGGGTTATACTGTTTTAATGATGTCCTGTAGGAGTATGGTGAGCATTATTTAGACTATAAAAACAAGTCACTGATGCCTCGACATAAACATGTAGCTGAGCAGAGAATTTTGTGTGCTTTTTATGCTGCAATCTTGTGAGTTCACAAAGTCCTTTTCTTTTTTATATAGGCTAGAAGGAACTCGGAGCAACTGTGGACAAACACTGTATCCTAAGGCATTGTTTATGTTGTATGTCATTCTTTCTTTACAGGTAATGCAGTGTGTAGCAGTGGATGTCACGGTTCTCCAGCTGTGTTGGGTACTGACATGCAAAACATGTATGGTACATGTACATGTAAGTACCTCTACCTTCATACGTGCAGTTGTGTGCTAAATAGAGAATCTTGTGTCCTTTTTTTACTGCAACTATGTGTGTGTGTGCATGCATGCATGCATGTACTGTGTGTTTGGTTCAAAAACCTTTTTCTTCATACAGAGTGTCACTGTGGTCCTGTAGGAGTTTTGGTGAGCATTATTTAGAAACTGTCATGTGCATTTCTAATTTTTTTCATATTGCAAATGTGCATATTTAGTGACTTGCTGATGTGAAGACATGTGGTCCTTCCCTACCCTGGTTGTGATGCGTATGGATACACAATAACAATTGACTGATGTGGTATGTGCCTCTACCATCACACATGTACATGATAGTTTATGCAGTGTTCTTCTCAAAAATAATTCAAAGCATGATCAAGCTTTCAGCCTCTATACTTTCCCACATCAAAGAAAAATTTATGCACGCGTACCTCGATCTATATCTCAAATTACCGGTATACTAATTGCCTGGGAACGAGGCTAACTAATTGTACATAATTTTTGAAATTTTGTTGTAGGAAATGGACCTGCTGTGAATTGTGATGCTGCTAAGTGTTGCCTGAACAGAGGCTGAGGATGGTTACAGGATGGGACAGATCGAGGTGGCCAAGTGACCAGCTAATAAATCTGACTGCCTCTTCCCCTCAACAAAAGCTAAAGGTAGGCTTATCTATATCATTTGTGCTGGGGGGGGGGGGGGGGGACTTCACAACTAGGCTCTTCAACCTGTAGTGGCTCAGTTCGTCAAATCTATGAATGATCTGATAGCCATAGGTCAGTCGTACAGTTTACCGTACAAAATTTATCTTGAAAGTATCAAGAACTCGACCCCTAGATAGAGGCTATTTAATAGGCCATTCCAAGTTGTATTTCTGTTTTTGATCCCCTGCCTGTGTGCTTTTGGCAATCTCCACATTTTCAGCATCCTCAGTAGTTTGTATACTACATGCATGAAGTGACGTGCAGACATTTTGATGACGAGTCTGATTGGCTTGTATTGCTGGGTTGCTGGTAGTTCCACCCATCCACATGATCTTTGGAAGAATCCAGGACCAGAAACAGAAGTACAACTTGGAATAGCCTTAGTGAGAGAGCTGATAAATCCCCTGGTCTTGCACAATGTACCTTGGGCAACCTGGGAGGGAAATAGTGGAGGTACACATTGACAGGTGCATTTATATTAAACATTTGAATATGCTGCTTGTGGGCGTGGCATATGCACACCCTCCCACTACGCCTTAATAAGATTCTGGGGAGAACACTGGATGTACATGTATGTATATTTATACACAATGTATCTCCACACAAAACTGTGGACTCAGTAGAAGCTAGTGGAAATAGGAAATCAACCAGTGAGTAAGGGGGAGGAGCTAGAGGCAGAGCTTCAGAGTCAAGAATGTCGGGTGGATCTACTGGTGTTGGCGGTGGTGGAAATGACCAATCAGAGAATAGCCTCAGGAGCTAGTGGAAGTGGTGCAAAGGTCAGGGTGAAAAAATTATACAGCGTGCACATTAATATATAGAGAGAGAGACAGGGACAGAGTTATGTAGTTATGTTGAGCAGTGATGATCTTTATGATATGGGACCCTTTGGAGTTTGAAATGTACTTGTACAACACATAAGGTAGTTCCCATGGGACCTCCTTTAATTTGCATCAAAGTTCCCCTCCTTAAGTTTATTCAAAATTATCTGATTGTGCCTTTAACTGTGTAAGGGAGGGAGGAGGTTACGAAGATGTACATACACATTGTCCACGTGCAGTGCACAACAAGCATAAAAAAATTGCAGAATAGACTCATGTAGATTGCAATTTTAAGTACATTAGGTAATGATCGTCACTTATATATAATTTTCCCTTTTTGCTTGTTATATTGTGTTAAGATGTGGCAGTAACCACTATGCCATACTAGGGGTATCTAAGACTGCAGAGGAAGTTGAAATCAAGAAAACCTACAAGAAACTAGCTCTCAAACTACACCTGGACAAAAACCATGCCCCTGAATAGGATGAAGCATTCAAAGGTATCTGTACTGCTACCACCATGTGTAAATTTAAGTTTAGAAATGTTTGTGAGAATGTCAGCTATTGAAAATGAACCTTATAAAAGCACATTCACATTACTAATGTTACATGTATGTGGTATGGGGTCGTTGCTGCTAACTTAGTCAACATGAAACTTTCTAGCTTTGAGGTATTACAAGTGACTTGTACATTTATGTGATATCATTGATTTTCTAGTGCTCCCAGTTCTGCACTCCTGCATGTATGTGTACATCTTTCTTAGATAATGGGATAAAATGGTTTGCTACAGTGTACGTACATGTGCATGTATCAGTTTTCGTGTATTGGATGGGAAAGTAGTAGTAACAAGGTGATATTTGTTCCATCTATGTGCTTTTGTCCTGCTCAAAATCTGAGGGGAGGAGGCATCTCTCTCCACCATTTTTGTACATCATCAGAGATGATCACATGTTTGGACAAAAATGCTGTGTCATCACTTTTATCCCCATACACTGTACATAGTAAACTTCCATGGTGATATTCGATGGTGGTGATCCCTAGGGATTCCCAAGCAAAAACGATATGAGAGTGATTGGCATTTGAAACTATGACATTTGAGCTAAATGTAGATATCCCTAGCTTGGGGATCCAACGATTTTTTAGCTTCAACACAGCAACTCTATGGGGACACACCCATAATGATGCGCATTGGTATACACGAAACTCACGTGGAATATTTCATGATGTAATTGTCTGTCTTTACTTGCAGCTGTGAACAAGGTCTACTCTGTGCTTAGTGACAAAGAGAAGAGACACTGATATGACCGGTTTGGTGATGAAGGTCTCCAAGCATCTGGCATGAATGAAGGGTGAGCTAGCTACCATTACGCCTATGATGATGATGAGTTTGATCCTAGCAACATATTTCAGATGTTTCTTGGAAATAATTTCAACTTTGGAGATGAAGGTAAATGATAGTACAAAAATAGAGAGCTATAAGAGTTCTCTAGTACAGATTTTCTTTTGCTACTGAAAATAGAGTATGGCTTGTTCTTGTGATAATTTTTCATTTGCTCACATTTCATGTGGCTAATGTACATTGTTGTACATTGTAGGTACAGTATGAGGGCCTTGGGACATGTGCATGTATGTAACCAGAGTGTGAGTAGGAAATTTTTTAATTTGATGGTTGCCAAACCACCAAATTTTAATTCCCTATTAATTTTCCTAGCTGATATATTCTAGTCTTGTGATATACTAATGTTCTCGTACTGTACTTTAGTCATACACTACTGGTGGCAGGAGTAGATTAGATAGTAGTGTTTAACTACTGTACAAATGTTGCAATACAACATAATGTAGCGTTCTGGTAGGATGATGTAGGCAAAATGGCAGCGTAATGTAAACACAGACAGGCCACAGCTGCAGCTACATAGAGTGCTACACAGCGGGGGAAATCTCTCAGTTTACACTACTACACTATTGGGCTGGACTTACCATGACCACTATTCATTTAGGCTGGTGTTTGTGACATCATCCTACCGGGAAAGCGTTAACAGGCAGTTCAACACTCCTACTCCTGGGCTAGAGGCTAGGGTTAATACGTAGCTACACGTATGCTTTGCTATATACGTGTATATGTCATACAGTGCATGTGGGGTATGTGCTCTAGAGAGCTCTAGTTTTTCTTTTTTTGATTGGGGAAGACATGTATAAAATGCATTAATATGGTCACAGGCCACACCCTCACATCTGTCCATGAATTTTGTTTGTGGGTGAATCCTGTAATTACACATGCTCCTAAACTATGATCGATTTTGAGGTACATGTGCAATGTCATGAATACAGTTGTTATTGAGTATAACCAGTTTGTGCTCTCTCTCTCTCTCTCCAGTCAGATGATATTTCATGGATTGGTCGTTGTCAGCTGCTGCTTCTCATCATCATTCTTCTTCTGTCTCCATTCTCTGGTATTTTCTTTCAGCAGCCCCCGTCTCCCTATGCCCTACACTCAATTTTTTGGTCTTTGTAGCATCCAAAGAATCACCAAGGAGTTCATTATTCCTTACTATGTTCAGGTAAATAGAGACAATCACATTCTACATGTATGTTATGATTGTATATTTACATGTACTTGTTGCTTGGATATAATCACCTACATGCACATATGTACAACACATGTGTACTGCATGTATTACAATTCTCTCTCTCTCTCCTCCCTCCCTCCCTCCTTTTTGTTTCTTTAGGAGTTAAGTCCCAGTATAGTAATAGTAGATCCCAGCTTCGTCACATTGAGAAGCAGGTGTTGGAAGACTACCTTTGGGAGCTCAAAGTTTCCTGTAAAAGACATTGGATGTCTGGCCATCCAGGTATAGTGTGTGTGTGTGTGTGTGTGTGTGTGAGAGAGAGAGAGAGAGAGAGAGAGAGAGAGAGAGAGAGATCACATGGTGTGTCATGTGACCATTTTGGTGACTTTAGCAGCATGTGTGATCACTAGTGTTGTTTACTTTTGTGAGCTTACACATGTACATAGTATTACTAATACAGCTATGCTTAATATCGCACTCCTAACAGTGTGATATTAATCCCCCCCAGGATCTACAGTGTGGTATTAATTTCTTCAGGGCCCACAGTAACAAGGTCACTGGCCAATGAGAATGAGAGTCTACTGTTCTGTTGAGTGAATTCACATAGCAGCAATCTTTGACTAGTAAGTAGTACAATGTCAGCAGTGTGTGCACACATTGTTTACATAGATACAGGAAGGTGAGACACCATAATTGAAACAATCAGGAAGTCATTAGCTATATCTAGCCATGTGCATTCCAGCTACATACAGTGCCTTGTAATTGTACAGTGCAGTCCAATCTGTTCTGTCAGTCTCGGTCACGAAGATACCTGGATACGGTCAACTACGTCAAGGTCGCCAGGCTTAGCTACACAGCAGCGGAGAAGACGCACGCGGATTGCAAATGAAAGCATGTTAAGAAATTGGAGGCGCTCCTGAGCAGGAGCAAAAATAAGGCGGAGCTTCGCCTTGAGGGCCAGGCATGTTGGGTAGTCAACCTGTCCAAGAGAGCTCTCACTCCTAGTCAGGAAGAAATTTTGAAGAAAGGTTTAAACTTTGCACCAGTTCCCATAAGTATCATCGTTTTTTAGCACGATATTGTGTATAATACACACAAAAACAATTTGGTACATGCCTCCACCATCACACATGTACATGATAGTTCATGCAGTGTTCTCAGTAAAGAGCTGTAAGAATTTTTCTAGTAGTGATCTTATTTTGTTTTGCTACTGAAAATAGAGTATGGCTTGTTCTTGTGATAATTTTAATTTACTTTCAATGAACATTAGCCAGATAAATTATGAGTAAAGTACGAGGCCCTTGGGGTATGTGCATGTATGTAAACAGAGTGTGAGTAGGAAATTTTTTTAATTTAACAGTTATCCTTGTACTGTATTGGTGCAGTTATTTATTCATACACTACTGGTGGTAATGGCAGACTCTACAGGAAAGCTCACAGGAGACCTCAATACCACACTCATCATCATCATCATCAGCATGGCAACCAACAGGTATGTTCCACATTTAAATATATGCTACATGCATATACATATATGTACTCCCCCCACCCAACTTTAGCCCCTTTAATTTGTTGAACTTAATTCATATATACCAGTGTACATGTGCCTCGTGCTCCATAGCATTGATAGTATTCTTCATTATAATAAGATGTATAATATTTTATCCTTGCTCAAGGGATAAAATATTTTGTTGTTGTTGTCATTGTCAAGACAAAAATCACCAGATCTCGAGATGTAGGCATCTTAGCAAGTGGACAGTGCTGTCAAGATGTCGTAAATAGTGACGAGTTTTTGCTTCTGAGTGCTTGACAAGGACCACAAACGCTACAAATTGTGCTTATTTAACAGCCATGCCTATTGACCATACCTAGTAGTGCCATACTAGTCTGCAGTTTACACTGCACATGTTCTAACAGGTAGGGGTCGTCGAGTCAGAAATACTGGTTCTATAGGCTGGAGGCTACAGGCTAGGGTGAGCGTTATATATAGCTATGCTTTGCTGTATGTCATACAGTGCACGTGGGGCAGGGTATGTGCTCTAGAGAGCTCTAGTTTTTCTTCTTTTGATTGATGAAGGCATGCATAAAATGCTTTAATATGGTCACAGGCCACACCTTCACATCTGTCCATGAATTTTATTCGTGGGTGAACCCTGTAATTACACATACTCCTGAACTATGATCAATTTTGAGATACATGTACATGTGTACAGTTATTGTTAAGTATAACCAGTTTGTGCTCCCTCTCTCTCTCTCTCTCTCTCCAGTCCGATGGTATTTCATAGATTGGTCTTTGTCACCTGCTGCCTCTCATAATGATTCTCCTTCTGTCTCTATTCTCCGGCGTTTTCTTTCAGCAGCCCCCGTCTCCCTATGCTCTACACAGATCACAGTCAGTTTATCATGTGCACCACATACTAGTACATGTAATACTAAAAACTAAAAAACAAAACTTTTTGCTAAATCTGCATGTACACGTATTTTTACAAAGGAGGTAAATGTCACCAGACTCCTCCCCCCCCCCCCCAAAATGGTAGGAGTGTATAATATATGTATGCACATCTTAGGCGTCGTTCAGCATGTATCTCAAATGATATACTTCTACTGCATTTGACGTGCCTGTGCACTGTGTATATTAACTGCAGACTTCATGCCATGCATGTATGTTTGCCATTGCCTTATATAGACTCAATTTTTTATATTACGATATTGTCTTTGCAGCATCCACACAGAGAAAAGAATCACCAAGGAGTTCATTATTCCTTACTATGTTCAGGTAAATAGAGACAATCACATTCTATGTTATGATTGTATATTTACATGTACTTGTTGCTTGGATATAATCACCTACATGCACATATGTACAACACATGTGTACTGCATGTATTACAATTCTCTCTCTCTCTCCTCCCTCCCTCCCTCCCTCCTTTTTGTTTCTTTAGGAGTTGTTTAAGTCCCAATATAGTAGTAATAGATCCCAGCTTCATCACATTGAGAAGCAGGTGTTGGAAGACTACCTTTGGGAGCTCAAAGTTTCCTGTAAAAGACATTGGATGTCTGGCCATCCAGGTATAGTGTGTGTGTATGTGTGTGTGTGTGTGTGTGTGTGTGTGAGAGAGAGAGAGAGAGAGAGAGAGAGAGATCACATGGTGTGTCATGTGACCATTTTGGTGACTTTAGCAGCATGTGTGATCACTAGTGTTGTTTACTTTTGTGAGCTTACACATGTACATAGTATTACTAATACAGCTATGCTTAATATCGCACTCCTAACAGTGTGATATTAATCCCCCCCAGGATCTACAGTGTGGTATTAATTTCTTCAGGGCCCACAGTAACAAGGTCACTGGCCAATGAGAATGAGAGTCTACTGTTCTGTTGAGTGAATTCACATAGCAGCAATCTTTGACTAGTAAGTAGTACAATGTCAGCAGTGTGTGCACACATTGTTTACATAGATACAGGAAGGTGAGACACCATAATTGAAACAATCAGGAAGTCATTAGCTATATCTAGCCATGTGCATTCCAGCTACATACAGTGCCTTGTAATTGTACAGTGCAGTCCAATCTGTTCTGTCAGTCTCGGTCATGAAGACACCTGGATACAGTCGGCTACATCAAGGTCGCCAGGCTTAGCTACACAGCAGCGGAGAAGACGCACGCAGATTGCAAATGAAAGCATGTTAAGAAACTGGAGGCGCTCCTGAGCAGGAGCAAAATAAAGCAGAGCTTTGCCTCGAGGGCCAGGCACGTTGGGTAGTCAACCTGTCCAAGAGAGCTCTCACTCCTAGTCAGGAAGAAATTTTGAAGAAAGGTTTAAACTTTGCACCAGTTCCCATAAGTTTTCCGTTGCAGGACACCATTGCAGGTATGGAAGAGGCAGCCCGGAAGCTTCCAGAAGATGACGCCCAGGACTTACGGATGCGTGTATGCGGGATCATTAGTAGTTCTAAGCTTCTCAAAGGCAACATCGCGAGGTCTCAACGGGTGGCTCTGAAGGAAATGAAGGGCTGGGATGACCAAGTCATCCTGGCAGCAGACAAGGGGAATGCAACGGTGGTGATGGAGAGGAGTGACTACGATGGGAAGGTCAGGGAGCTACTCAGTGACACCACCGCTTACAGATGTCTACCTAAGGATCCCACACAGGCACAGGAAACCAAGATAAGTCGTAAATTAAGGGAATTACAAAAAAAATAAGGAGATCACAACCCCAATATACAATAGACTTAGGCCCACCGGGTCTCAACCCCCTAGGTTATATGGCTTACCTAAGATCCATAAGCAGTCCATCCCACTTAGGCCCATTGTCTCATGCATCGGGTCCCCCTCCTACCAGCTTTCCAAGTACATAGCCTCGATCATTTCTCCCCTGGCTGGTAGAACCATCTCGCATGTTTTAAATTCTAAGCATTTTGCTGAGACAATGGGGGACATTACCATAGGTAGTGATGAGTCATTGGTCAGCTTTGATGTCACATCTCTGTTTACCAATGTACCCATCGGAGAGGCAGTAGAGATCATCCGTGATAGACTAAGGGAAGATGAGGATCTGGTTGAGAGAACACCACTCTCACCAGATAGGATAGCTGAATTACTGGGCCTGTGCTTGAAATCTACATACTTCAGTTACGGTGGTAAATTTTATGAACAGAGAGAGGGCGCCGCCATGGGCTCCCCTGTCTCTGTGGTCATGTAGCAAACCTGTACATGGAATTTTTAGAGGAGCTGGCTCTTGAGTCAGCACCTTCTAGACCCCATTTGTGGAAGTGGTATGTGGATGACTCATGCTGCATCCTTAAGACTGGTGATGTGGACAGGCTCCTCAATCACCTTAACAGCCTACGACCCACCATAAAAATTCACCATGGAGCTGGAGGAGGGGGGTCCCTCCCCTTCCTAGATACCAGGGTAACTAGTTTGACCAATGAAAAACTTGATATTACTGTTTACCGTAAAAAGACGCACACAGACAGGTACCTGCACTTTGAGTCTCACCACCTGACACACGTCAAGAGAGGAGCGGTAAGGTGCTTTTACGATCGAGCACGAAACATCACACAACGAGATGAGAGCCTAAAGGAGGAGGAGAGCCATCTCATGAAGACATTCATTGGGAATGGCTATCCTCAAGCCTTCGTACGTTCAGCTGCAGCACCACGAACACCGAGAGAGCCTAGCGACGATGACGACAACGACACAGAGAAGCCTCCGATAGCCTTTCTTCCATATGTAGCAGGTGTGAGTGAGAGGATAAGGAAGGTGTGTTGGGACTTCAACATCAGAATGGTGTTCAGGTCCGGACCCACCCTCTGCAACCTACTCACTAAGGCAAAAGACTCCCTCCCGATCAACAAACAATCGAACGTTGTCTACGAGGTACCATGCACCTACGGAAAGGTGTACATCGGCGAAACCCAGTGCAGGCTAGGAACACGAATCAAAGAGCATAAGGACGCATGCGTGAAGAACCTCACGGATAAGTCAGCCATAGCCAAACATACATGGACAAACGATCACCCAATAAACTGGGCCAAGACAAAGAGGGCCATGGAGCTGGTCCTTAAGGAATCGCTGAGCATACGCACGACACCGGAGGACACGTGCTTCAATCGAGACAGCGGGTATGAGCTGCCCGACTGTTGGATCGCCATGTACAAGAAACTGAAGGGTGGGGCCAGCTTGAGCAGCGCCCATGGCGCCCGCACAAACGTGCGGGGCGCCCGGTCAGGCATGTGCACTAACCAAAACTAATTCTTTTACTGTACTTTTGCCCTCTCAAATAGCCTATAAAAGTGGAGTCTCATCCAGTCTATGTTCATCTCGCCCTGAGGAGGATTGGAGCATCCAATCGAAATGTCGACAAGATAAGTTTTCAAGTTCAAGTTGTCTATCAAGAGAACCTTCATCATTTCAAGACACCTACTGTCGATAGCAACTATCAGGTACACACATAGCGGTAAGAAAGTAACTATGCTTTAGTAGAGAGCACAGTACAGTGTTTAGAAAGTTAGATGGCCGATACGTAGGTGAGGTAGCCAGCCAGTCCTCAAAGCTTGTGTAGTCAGCCTGCTGTTTCAGCTGTACAGTACGTTATTCTTTGATAGCTCTTCTTTGTGTAGTTGATTTTAGTATTTGCAGTAGTTTGTTGCTATGGAGGGGGGCCTTGGGATGTAGATTAGTTATAGCAGTAAATTTAAATCCCTTAATATAATACAGTGTATCTTGCATGTATCATCCTTTTTTAGCACAATATTGTGTATAATAAAATGTTTTGCAAGTAGTTTCATATTCTCTCTCTCTCTCTCTCTCTCTCTCTCTCTTGTCTTTTATATTGTAGGTGTCTGTGACTGTGATGTTCTGAAAGGCATGGTCTCCCCGACTGTGATGCGTGTGGACACACAAAAACAATTTGGTATGTGCCTCTACCATCACACATGTACATGATAGTTCATGCAGTGTTCTCAGTAGAGAGCTGTAAGAGTTTTTCTAGTAGTGATCTTATTTTTGTTTTGCTACTGAAAATAGAGTATGGCTTGTTCTTGTGATAATTTTAATTTACTTTCAATGAACATTAGCCAGATAAATTATGAGTAAAGTACGAGGCCCTTGGGGTATGTGCATGTATGTAAACAGAGTGTGAGTAGGAAATTTTTTTAATTTAACAGTTGTCCTTGTACTGTATTGTTGCAGTTATTTATACATACGCTACTGGTAGTGATGGCAGACTCTACAGGAAAGCTCACAGGAGACCTCAATACCACACTCATCATCATCATCATCAGCATGGCAACCAACAGGTATGTTCCACATTTAAATATATGCTACATGCATATACATGTATGTACTCCCCCCACCCAACTGTAGCCCCTTTGATTTGTTCATGCATACCAGTGTACATGTGCATCGTGCTCCATAGCATTGATAGTATTCTTCATTATAATAATATTTTATCCCTGCACAAGGGATAAAATATTTTGTTGTTGTTGTCATTGTCAAGACAAAAATCACCAGATCTCGAGATGTAGGCATCTTAGCAAGTGGTCAGTACTGTCAAGATGTCGTAAATAGTGACGAGTCTTTGCTTCTAAGTGCTTGACAAGGACCACAAACGCTACAAATCGTGCTTATTGAACAGCCATGCCTATTGACCACACCTACATGTAGTAGTGCCATACTAGTCTGCAGTTTTCACTGCACATGTTCTAACAGGTAGGGGTTGTCGAGTCAGAAATACTGGTTCTATAGGCTGGAGGCTACAGGCTAGGGTAAGCGTTATATATAGCTATGCTTTGCTGTATGTCATACAGTGCACGTGGGGCAGGGTATGTGCTCTAGAGAGCTCTAGTTTTTTCTTCTTTTGATTGATGAAGGCATGTATAAAATGCTTTGATATGGTCACAGGCCACACCATCACATCTGTCCATGAATTTTGTTCGTGGGTGACTCCTGTAATTACACATACTCCTAAACTATGATCAATTTTGAGATACATGTACATGTGTACAGTTGTTGTTAAGTATAACCAGTTTGTGCTCTCTCTCTCTCTCTCTCTCTCTCTCCAGTCCGATGGTATTTCGTGGATTGGTCTTTGTCAGCTGCTGTCTCTCATAACGATTCTCCTTCTGTCTCTATTCTCCAGTGTTTTCTTTCAGCACCCCCCGTCTCCCTATGCCCTACACAGATCACAGTCAGTTTATCATGCATACCACATACTAGTACATGTAATACTAAAAACAAAAAACAAAACTTTTCGCTAAATCTGCATGTACACGTATTTTTACAAAGGAGGTAAATGTCACCAGACTCCTCCCTCCCCCCCCCCCCCAAATGGTAGGAGTATATAATACATGTATGCACATCTTAGGCGTTGTTCAGCATGTAACCCAAATGATATACTTCTGCTGCATTTGATGTGCCTGTGCACTGTGTGTATTAACTGCAGACTTCATACCATGCATGTATGTTTGCCATTAATTGCCTTATATAGACTCAATTTTTTGGTCTTTGCAGCATCCAAAGAATCACCAAGGAGTTCATTATTTCCTACTATGTTCAGGTAAATAGAGACAATTACATTCTATGTTATGATTTACATTACATTTACATTTACATGTACTTGTTGCTTGGATATAATCACCTACATGCACATATGTACAACATGTGTACTGCATGTATTACAATTCTCTCTCTCTCTCTCTCCTCCCTCCCTCCCTCCTTTTTGTTTCTTTAGGAGTTGTTTAAGTCCCACTATAGTAATAGTAGATCCCAGCTTCGTCACATTGAGAAGCAGGTGTTGGAAGACTACCTTTGGGAGCTCAAAGTTTCCTGTAAAAGACATTGGATGTCTGGCCATCCAGGTATAGTGTGTGTGTGTATGTGTGTGTGTGTGTGTGAGAGAGAGAGAGAGAGATCACATGGTGTGTCATGTGACAATTTTGGTGACTTTAGCAGCATGTGTGATCACTAGTGTTGTTTACTTTTGTGAGCTTATTGTATAAGTATTATTTATATCACTTGTACATAGTA
The DNA here is from genome assembly GCA_964291365.2 of Stappiaceae bacterium. Classification (GTDB taxonomy): domain Bacteria; phylum Pseudomonadota; class Alphaproteobacteria; order Rhizobiales; family Stappiaceae; genus JBDWFY01. Next base: position 82,916 of record OZ219992.1, on the reverse strand, counting down.
TTACTAATACAGCTATGCTTAATATCGCACTCCTAACAGTGTGATATTAATCCCCCCAGGATCTACAGTGTGATATTAATTTCTTCAGGGCCCACAGTAACAGGGTCACTGGCCAATGAGAATGAGAGTCTACTGTTCTGTTGAGTGAATTCACATAGCAACAATCCTTGACTAGTAAGTAGTACAATGTCAGCAGTGTGTGCACACATTGTTTATATAGATACAGGAAGGTGAGACACCATAATTGAAACAATCAGGAAGTTATTAGCTAGATCTAGCCATGTGCATTCCAGCTACATACAGTGCCTTGTAATTGTACAGTGCAGTCCAATCTGTTCTGTCAGTCTCAGTCATGAAGACACCTACTGTCGATACCAACTATCAGGTACACACGTAGCGGTAAGAAAGTAACTATGCTGAGGTGAGGTAGCCAGCCAGTCCTCAAGGCTTGTGTAGTCAGCCTGCTGTTTTCAGCTATACAGTACATTCTTCTTTGATAGCTCTTCTTTGTGCAGTTGATTTTAGTATTTGCAGTAGTTTGTTGCTATGGAGGGGAGCCTTGGGATGTAAATTAGTTATAGCAGTAAATTAAAATCTCTTAATATAATACAGTGTATCTTGCATGTATCATCCTTTTTTAGCACAATATTGTGTATAATAAAATGTTTTGCAAGTAGTTTCATATTTTCTCTCTCTCTCTCTCGTCTTTTATATTGTAGATGTCTGTGACTGATGTTCTGAAAGGCATGGTCTCCCCGACTGTGATGCGTATGGACACACAAAAACAATTTGGTACGTGCCTCTACCATCACACATGTACATGATAGTTCATGCAGTGTTCTCAAAAATAATTCAAAGCGGGATGGAAGGGCATGGTTTGGGCGTGCATCAAAGCTTTCGGCATCCACATCAAAGAAAATCTACATTGAAGGCTTGCAGGGCCAACATGCCTTAAGTATGCTGGGGAAACACTGATTCAAGGTTGTGGATAGGGCTTGGTATTCACTCATGTCTTGTGTTGATAGCAGCTGAACTAGAGCACCATCCCATCTATATAAGTACTTGTAAGCCAGTTGGAAGAGAAAAAACCTAAGGTAGCCGCCAAGGATCGAACCCTGTGCCTCATGTTTAGGCTGCAGGTGCTCTGACCACTGAGCTGCGTACAACTCCCCACAACCCACTGGGCAATATCTCTCCAGCTTTAAGGGTGATATAGACAAACCCTATGCTGTACACATACATGTAATTGTATGTAGAATCTTATGTCCTTTTTATGCTGCAACCTTATGTATGTACATTGTGTGTGTGTGTGTGTGTGTATGCGTGAGTGAGAGAGTGGGGTGTGTCATGTGACCAGTTACAGTGAGCTTAATTCAAATTAATATGCATGTGGATAAGCTTAATTGTGTTATGTGTGTGCATTAGAGCAGCAACTTTGCCTTTTGAGCCATGTGGTGGTACATGGTGTGTGTAAGAGATTACATGGTGTGTCATGTGACCAGTCAATATGAGCTTTAATCAGAGGGTTAGGGTAGGACAGGGTCAAAAGGTTGCGCCTAATGATCAAGCATTCCAGAGCTAATATTGGCTTTTTGTGAAGGTTTTCAGCAGATCTAGATGTAATTTTTGAACTTAGCATCATCGATTTAGGGGAATTGCTCTCAGATTAATTATAAAGAACACCTTCAGAGTATTGGAATGTTAATTAGCAATTAATTAGTGACCTTTCGACCCTGTCCTACCTCCTCTGAGCTTTAATATTCAAAAATGTATGTGCATAAGCTTGTGTGTTGTGTGTGTGAATGAGATCAGCAACTTTGCCTTTTTGAGCCACATGGTAATGAGATTACATGGTGTGTCATGTGACCTGTCAAGGTGAGCTTTGATTCAAAACAGCATGTGCATAGGCTTATGTGTATGCATGAGAATGTGTCATGTGATCAGTCAGGTGACTTCAGCTGCAGTTGTGTGCACTAGCTGGTGTACGTGTGTGTGTGTCAGTTATGTGTACGTGTTTTAAACATGTGTGCATGAGAATGTGTACATGTATGTGTGTGAAAGTTTGTGATTGCATGGTGTGTCATGTGACCAGTACATGTAGGTGACTTTACCAGTGTTCTATATTGTACATCAAGAGTACATTAACATGTAGACACAAGCAGTTTCATGTTGGTGTGTGTACAGCAAATTCAGGCACCTTTGCAACAGACTGGCTGCCTTAAAACCACCTTGTCCTGCTGTGTAAACTGTTCCTGCACAGTTGCTTGTGGCTTATTAAATTAACTACAACTGTGGTTTTAGTCCCAGCACTTTTTCTATTGCTAAGGTGTATGAATCTGCAGTATGTATGCGGGAGTGTATGTAGTTGCACGTACCACAGATGTGGTTGGTCAGTCACAGACTTCTCTTCATACAGATACAATGATTGATTGATTGATAAGAGGAGGGGTGGTTAGGCAGCAAAAGTCAAGTCTTCTAGAAAATTAAGGTGAAATTCCATTGTGTAAAAAGTGTGATTTTATATTCAATTATTCACCACTATCTTTGTGCTCAAAGGTCATATCTGGATATCTGCTACTGCTATATTATACTGCCTGCTCGATTAACAGTAGACTGGTTATTGGTGAGGATGATTTCCCAATTTACAGATCTCTCTCTCTCTCTGATGATGAAGACTTACCAGCAACTGTTTCCAGGAGATCATGCACATGAACAAGGTGAGCTTTAATTCAAGTGTGCAAGTGCATGAGCTTAAGCTTGTGTGTGTGTGGGGGGGGGGGGGGGGGGGGGGGAGGGGGGTCACATGGTGTATCATGATGAGTCAAGGTGAGCTTTAATTCAAAAGTGCATGTGCATGAGCTTGTATGTTGTACATGTATGTGTCATGTACATGTCATGTACATGTAACCTGTTAGATGACTTCAGCAGCAATTGTGTGAAGTAGCTAGTGTTGTTTACAGTAGTGAACTTGTCCTTGGGAGATACTACAATAAAGCTGGTTGTCTGCATAATACATGTTTGGTTAAATGTGCTTACTTGTATGTACAATCATACGAGCAATTTTACCTTTTTTTGCTACAACTTTTCCTATTTGAGCCATACATGAAAGTTCAAAAGTTTGGTGCCAAAAGTGCAACTGCAGACAGCTGTTTCGGCCTAATTGGGCCTCGTCAGTGCAGTGCAGCACTAGGTGGGCCAGCCACCTCAACAGAAGACCTAAGGCACCAAGGGGCTTTAAATAAGCGAGGAGTCCTAAAACATGTATGTGTGTGTATCACTGTGCTAGTGTGTTAGTATGTGTATATGTGTTTGTGTGTATGTGTATGTGCATGTATGTGTTTGTGTGTGTGTGTGTGTGTGTGTGTGTGTGTGTGTGTGTGTGTGTGTGTGTGTGTGTGTGTGTGCATGTGTTGTGTAAGAAGGTAGGTAGCATTATTTAGACCTCTGCACATGTACTTCTGTGGGATTTTTTACTATCAAGTGTGTTTATTTGAATCTAGAGTCTTTCCTCTCCAGTTATGATAATTGATTAGGGCATAGCCAAGGTTTGTGGAAACTGGGGTGAAATTTCATGTGGGGTAGTAGCAGGGGCATAGTAAGGGTTTTGATGGTGGGTAGGCTGTAGGATGGAGCCAGTCATAAAAGATTAAGCAGAGACATGCCAATACAATGGGTGATGGTTCAATAAAGAAGATTTAGCTGTAGAAAGCAGGAAAAGGTCATTGGTAGCTTGCTGGATTAATAAATGGCTATGCGCATGTGCTATAAATAGTATTGGTGGGTGTAGCCTTGATCAGCCAAAAAGTGGGGTGGCCATGGCCGTCCCGGCCACCCTGCTTCCTATCCTAATTGTGCATAGTTGGTACTTGTGAGTGGTCATAGTAAATTGATATTCATAATCACCTTTGTATTGTTCCCTATAGATCAAGACCCATTACACAGCGTTCTCCCCCAGCGTACTCAAGGCCTGTGCAAGCCTTCAGAACAGATTTTTCTTTGAAGTAGTCCAAATTTTTTTTATGTGACCACAGGCCACACTTAAACCACTCCCTCCTGTCATCCAATGAATCATTCTTGGGTAGAACATTGATGTAGGACTGAAAGTTAGGCCCAGATAAATATATATTTTTTGTCCTACCTATAATTCATTTCTTTAATGCTTGCAAACATGCCCTATAATGCTTTCAAATGTACCTATAATTATCATTCCTGCTCCTCAATTACAATCTATATTATTAAGATTTTAGTTGTGCGTCTGTCCATCCGTCTGCTAGACTCACGAGAAGATATTGCCTGGGTCATTGTTATAGAGGTAGTAGATTCTGCTTTTGGCTTCTTGCCTTTACAGGTCTTTCAAGAGAGAGAGACGGCGAGCAAACTAATGGCCCGTTGAACGTGCTCAAACAGGATGAAATAAATGCACAATCATGTGCTACAGATTATGCTATACTATGTACTGCAATGTCAGGGGCGTGCTGTTTACATAATCAGTTCCCTTTACTCTCGATCCTTTGAGCTCTTCATGTTTGCAAGGTCTGGCCTTTCACAACCCGTTTACAACACCTTATAGCATTCATGTGGATGTATGCTGTTTGATGTATGCAAGTATGTAGCTATGTGGTGGAAGGTATCCGAATTGGGTACAGCAGGGGGCGAGCCCCCTGCTTGTAATATATAATCATTGAATTTAGTGCACGTGAAGTGAATGTCAGTGACTTATACTGCAGTATAACGGAAGCTTCAATGTGGTCTTTAAGTGCACTTTCTCGGCTCAACTTGCTATAAGTTGCCTATAGTTCTCCAATATTGCTCATTGCTTCTAGATAAATATAATGCTTTTTAAAAGTGCCAGCATTATTTGTCTGGGCCTACTGATAGTACTATGTAGTTTTAAGAACTGGTGGGTGTAGCTTTAGTTTGTGTTTTGTGTATACTGCATTGTGCATGCATGTATCCTACAGCTTGTTATAGGTATGAAGATACAGCCCTGTATAAGTCTTACAGGGTCCTATTAGTTTATGCATATCTACCCGTAGGCAGATACAGGTTGTCTTCTGCTATTGTCCTTGCTATCAAATCACAATGCAGTTAATTCCCATTCTTGTTTTATGCTAAATTGCATACAAGATATGTACAATGTGCCATGTGACGTCTGTGCGCGCATGCGCATATGAGTAAGGGGGGACGCACGAACACCAAATGTTGAGATGTAGGTGTCTTAGCGAGTGGCTGGTACATGGTGTCAAAATGTCAAATAGCGACGAGTCTGCCTCTATTAAGTTCTTAACAAGAGCCACGATAATGGAGAGGCTTCTATAAAGAGGCAAGAGAAAGAAGATGAAGTAGATGACATACAGTGAAACCTCTAACAACGGACTCTCCGTATCAAAGGCGGACAGCCTCTGTACAGCGGACAAATTCCATTCCTCCGATTGCTCTTCCTATAGAAATAGTACATCTAGAACCTCCGAGTAGCGGACATCTCTCTACTCCGGACAACGGACAGCCAGCGTGCCCGCAAAGGACAGCAATCTGTACAAAATAACCTCCAAAAGCGGACGGAGACCAAAATTGCAAGCATAAATCATTAACGTTTGTTACTCAGATAGTCAGTCCACTCCTTTCAAGGGGTGGTCACACCGATATACCTGCTATACTGACACCCGCGACCGGGATCAAAGTGAGATCAAGCGATCAACCTGTAAAATTGGAGATGCTCAAGTGATCAAGACGTCTGTTCACGCTGCTTGATCAAGGTCAAAATGGCTTTTATCCTCGGACTCCGCCCATACCCTGCCCATTCCGGCTTGGCGATCAAGGGTCAAGGCTCTTTTACGGTGCGATCAAGCGATCAAGGTCCAAAAATAGGCCCGATCAAATTTTGATCCCGGTCGTGGGTGTCAGTACATCGGGTATATATGTGACCACCCCTTGCCTTTGTTTTGTCGATTTTTCCCCATGCAGAGCATGTCTGATCGAAACATGCTGATTCAGCTTCTTGTAGGCCACACCCCTCTGCATAAAACCTATTAACGAGCTCAAGATTGGGGGTGCATGTGGCCAGTCTGTCAACCTCCAAGCTAGGGACGACCTCTCTACAACGGACAAGAGTTGTGCCCCTGCTGTTCAGAGGTTTCACTGTATTCATGCAGCTGAAAGGTCAAAAATTTGACAACTCAAAGCCACAACTCTGAGCTCGTACAACAAATATATGGAAACTTGCACAATTTATGATTTGGATAAGCCACCAGACCTACCAGTATTCCGCAGTAATGGTGAAAAAGTGACATTGACATGTACACCTAAGAAAATTCAACATGAAGCAGCTTTATCTGATGCTGTTACTGGAGCAGCTATTGCAGTTTGTCAGTATTTGAATAAGTCAAGCAACATACAATCTACTTCTAAACCACCTCATCCACATGCTGCTATTGGTGTATCGCCTGGTAAGGCTGTTGAGCTTCACATGAAGAACTTTGAGCGATTTTGTTACTTACAGCAACAGTACAAAGATGGTATCCTTACCACAAAAGAATTTGAAGAACAGAAAGAAAAAATACTATTAAGTCTCAGGAAAGTAAATTAATCAAAAAATTTCATTAGTAATATGTACATTGGGCTATATCGTCATTTACACAAACTGTGTAACTCTATGATTAGTGTTGGGCATTCCATCATCCTGTCTCAGCTAGGAAGATTCCAGACTACCACCAAATCATCAAGAAACCAGTAGATCATACAGAAAATGCGAAAGATAAATAGTCTTCTACCGCTGTGTGGTCCATGAGCTTTTCATAATTATATTCACTATACTCAACAGAACTGCAATAGCCAGAGCTATCTCAACAAGGAGCAGTTTCTGTCAGACTTAAATCAGATAGTGGAGAACAGCATCGCCTACGATGGGCCCTCCTCCCCATACACACAGATGGCTCAAACCATGAGAGATGTCAAACTGAGGTTATTGGAACAGGTGTGTACTGCTGTGAATTTTTATTCTACCAATACCTTAAACAAATATAATATAGTGTCAGTGCCGAATGTGGATGTGGAGTCAGTTACCGTACCCACCTTCGACTTGAGGCCCGCGGAGGATAGTGGGAGGAGCTAAATGGGCGTGGTGTGGGGGCACTGATGGGAAGCTGACCCCCTAATGACCCTGGAGAACTGCTATTAGTTTGATTTATGCATGCACTTCATCACCATAGTTATTTTGTGGATATCATTTTGCATTGCAATGTTTCATATGCATCCAAGTCGTGCTATTATCTTGACTTTGTGTGTAATACTGTTTATTGTGTCATGTTGAGATCTATAATATTGTGCATGCTTTAGAATACCATGACATTGTGAATAATAATAGTTACAATATTATCAAGTTTTGAATGATAATGTACAATCATGGACCGGATCGCGATCGAGTTGCTAGCTAGGGTACCACGGGAAAAAACTTATTACTGGGTATAGGTATACTGATACTAGCCCCACCCACCTAGCTAGTATATATACCGTGTTTATTCTAATATAACGCAAGTAAATTCGCATTCTAGGCCATAGGATCTTCATAATGTATCTTAATGTAGCGACTGACGACCTTTACCAGAAAATCGCGCAAAAGTTAAAATCGTAATTATTTTTTTAGCTTGCGAATAAACACGGTATATATATAAGCTTATTCAAACGTGGTCACATGACACTGAGTGACCTCGATCGATAATGCAATGGCGTCCAGAGCAGGTTCTGGCATCTACTACTCGCTGGTGGCCCGAGAACGTGTGATTCTATGCGACGGCGGCCAAGAAGGCTTCGAGCAGTCCTCACAGGCCGTATTAGAAGGTCTCCAACCAACAGTCAACATGATAAGCTATGAATCGAGTAGCCACGTTTATCACATAATGGTGTCTGGCGGACTGAGGTACGTCTGTGTCACTGATAAAGTGTTTGATCGTCAGGTTGCGTTTGGCTTCTTGAGGGAGCTAGAGCGCCAGCTTATTTCTGCTAATTTGCGGGAAAGAGCCACCTATGCTGGCCCCTATGCCCTACGACAAGAGTTTGGGAGTGTGATGAACACGCAGCTGCTGAAATATTCCTCTGGCGATCAGTTGGATCACTTGCAAGATCGAGTGAGTGAGGTGACTGGTGTTATGACGGAGAATATTGAGAAGGTGATGCGTCGTGGTGAAGCACTGGAGGATCTGACAGACCGCTCCTCTCTACTCGCAGACAGCTCCACAGATTTTCGCCACAGCAGTAACAAACTGAGAAAGAAGCTGTTTTGGAAGAGCGTGAAGATGTGGGTGATTCTTATAATTGTGTTGGTGGTCATCCTTGTTGTGATACTTGCTGTTATTCTAATTGCCTTGGGTGCAACTGGAAACTTGGGTAATAAGAAAAGTTAACGCTGTCTGATTCCAAGGTTACATAGACAACATAACTTACGCTTATGTGTTATAATTCTTAGGGTTGTTACCACTGGTTTGCGTGTTTGTCTTTTTATTGTGCGTTTTGGTGATTGTTTTCGTTTACAGTGAGTGGAGTGATCATGTATTATGTGTACGTACAGTACAGGTGGTATGATGAGGGGTGGTATGCTATTACATACCCGATATGGGTACCGATACGTATACTTATATAATATTATAATATATATATACGAGGCACGCGTGCGTGCATGTGACTTTCGCCACGCCCATCGGCTTCACGAGTTGTGAGTGAGTGGATATCTGGAGCTGGAGAAATGGAACGTCTATTAGGAGCAGCGAAAGAGCTATCAGAGAAAGTGGATAGTAACGAGACGGCTGCCGGAGATCTACTCCGCCAGTGCGAGTCGCTACAAGAAGAGCTAAAGGCCATGAAACAAGTTAGAGGCGTGAACATATTATATATTAAATGTACGAGAAAATTATAGTTTTTGAGTGAGAGAAGATCAGTTATGTGAGACAGAACTACTCACACCGTACCTTAACAGAGAGTACATCTACTAACTCGTGGGAATTCTTCTCCCAAGAAGTGGAGTATAATAAATTACGTTAGATGTGTGAGGATTCTCAGTGCTAGGCACCTAAGGGGGAGGATCGTGGGAATGCATGTGGGCCACTCAGACTCCTCTCTTTCTATTGTTCAAAATTAGTTACTGTTTGTGTTTCAGTATCGTGAGTGTCTTCGTGAGGTGAACGGAGGTGATGAAAACAGAGTGCACCTACCAAACATTGAACTGAGCTATATTCGACAACTTCAACATGATAATTCAGAGCTTCGCAGTTTACTTGAAGAGCACCAGGCTGCCCTGGAAATCATCATGGGAAAATATCGACAACAGGTGTGTAGGAGTTACTTATCTGTGTAGTCTCATAATTATTGATAGCTAGCTGAGTTGCCCTATCATAATTATTATGCAAACATTCATTTCTAGGCCAAAATCTTATTCAATTAGAATCACATGACATGTATCTATTCGTTTAGATGAGTTCTTTTATGGTGACATCTGAAGATGCGGTGCTCCAGGAGGGAAGCTTGGAACAGGTGAGAACTTAACCATGCCAATTCCAGCGCTCCTAATGTGTTTTCCCCTCACCTTCATCCAGGAGCTCCAGTGTCGCACAGAGCAAGTTTACAGCATGGCCGCTGTCATGTACAGGGCTGCTCAAGTTGAAGATACAAGGAGTTGTGAGGTGGCAGAAAAGGTAGCCAGGCTCGAATATGAAAATAAGCACCTTCGAGAGCTGCTACAGTTTTCAACACCTAGAGATCAACTATTGGTTGGTGAGGTCTCTCCTGCTCTGAGCAGTGGGGCTCAGTCCACTGCAACATCTACGGCCACTGGGGAGGGAGCAACCTTCAGGAACACCAACTCAATCAAGGACAGTGATATCATTAGATGATTCTTCCATGGAACATCCTTTTTTAAACTATTTAGCTAGCTACCTAGTATATTAAACCACAACACTTTAATATACCACAATCATAGTGAATCCATGTGACTTTTCTGAGGAACCACCAGCGCTGGCACTGCATGCAGTACAGTGTATGTACTATATATTATGTGTCGGATATACCAGTAGATCTGTGTACATGTACACAGTATAGTACAGTATGTACTATAATATTATATACGTACAGACATGTACATGGCATGACATGACATGATATGATATGAATCGAATTCCGATCAATCTTACGTCATTGTGTCGCGTTTGTAGGTGGAAGGGGCGTGGTTCCACTGGCCATTGCCTTGCAAATTGATACTGGGTGTAAGGAGGCTGGACTAGCTAGAGCTAGCTAGAGAGAGAGATCAAGTTGTTGTCGTGGCCGATCTGACATGGCGTCAGGAAAATCAGCTGCGAGCAGTAATGGAAGAGAATCAGAGGCCAACATGAGAGCCGTAGGTCCCTACCTTCTACAAAGAACGCTCGGGAAGGGACAAACTGGTGAGATAGAAAGAGAGAGCTCGTAGATGCACAATGATCGTATGTGTGTTTGTGTTTTATGGCGGTCGATATTTGCTTGGCATGGGCAGGACTCGTGAGGCTCGGAGTTCACTGCGTGACGAGGAAGACGGTGGCCGTCAAAATGATCAACAGGGAAAAATTGAGTAAATCCGTTTTGTTGAAGGTAAGATAGATCGATGGCGGGCGGGGGAGGCTCTGGTGGTATGTCAACCGTGCGCCAGGCATTCTTCATGCCATCTTTGTCTGACTAGGTGGAGAGGGAGATAGCCATCATGAAACTGATAGACCATCCTCATGTGTTGGGGCTATATGACGTCTACGAGAACAACACACATCTGTAAGCACATTCACCACTCTCACAACTGTTAACACCTAACACACAATTGTTCAGCACAGTCGGCACAATCATGTTGGGTGTGTATTGGTCTATTGTCTGCAGATACCTTGTACTGGAGCACGTTTCAGGAGGTGAACTCTTTGATTACCTTGTTAGAAAGGGGCGGCTCTCAGAAAGAGAGGCAAGGCGTTTCTTCAGGCAAATTGTGTCAGCTGTGGATTTTTGCCACAAGCATAAAATATGGTATGATAAATTCACAGGTTTAGTTGTGCATTACATTTTAAATGTACATGTATCTCCCCTCTGTGTGTGTGTGTGCCTCCAGCCATCGTGATCTAAAGCCAGAGAACCTGCTATTGGATGAGAACAAAAACATCAAGGTAGCAGATTTTGGCATGGCCTCCCTCCAAGTTGGTGAACGACTCCTTGAGACAAGTTGTGGGTGAGCACATACAATGCCTGTGTCTACAAATAGACTCGGACTATGCTAACTTGTAATTGGATCCATACTCGATCACAATTGAACAATACATAAGCTTCAGTTTCAACCATGTAAATATTATACACGTTTCTTTCCCAATAGGTCACCACATTATGCCTGCCCTGAAGTGATAAGGGTGAGTTACCAGTTACTATGGAACTACTAGTCTCATGTTACTTGTTATGTGATACACATGCAGGGAGAGCAGTATGATGGCAGGAAGGCAGATGTATGGAGTTGTGGTGTCATCCTCTATGCGCTGCTAGTAGTAAGCATGATGTGTGTGTACATTGTATAGTAGTGGGTGTGAGTGCCACTATATCGCTTCCCATACATTTTTCCTTGTTTTGTATTAGGGTGCTCTACCTTTTGACGATGACAATCTTCGACAGCTGTTAGAGAAAGTGAAGATGGGTCAGTTTCATATCCCTTCGTATGTCCCTGCTGGAGCACAGCAGCTGCTCAGAGATATGGTCCAAGTTAATCCTCGAAAGAGGCTTAGTGTAAGCTCACACTCAACAAGTTCATGTACACTGCATGTGATCTTGTATACTATTGACCATTCTTTCTCTCTCTTTCAGTTAGATCAGGTCATCAAGCATCCTTGGTTCAGAGGGTAAGTCTCTCTACCTTACATTTGTACACACTAGTGTGATTGTCCCCCTTCCTCCCCCTAGGAGCTCAGATATTGAGGCAGCTCCCCCCATGCAGGAAGCTGTTGAGGTGAGATAATGGCTGGCTTAGTTGCTAGCTATTTGGCCATGTGCCAACTTTTGTCTCATATGGAGTTGCCCTATCACATTAGGTATATGCTATTCACTCTCGCTCTGACATTGACCCAGACGTCTTTAAAAGCATGACATCACTTGGCTGCTTCAAGGACAAGTCCGCTCTCACTCAAGCTCTTCTCAAACCAGAGTCAGTTGAACGGTTGTTTCTTGACACTGCGTGTTTGAATATATTCCTTATAATTTCAGACCCAACGAAGAAAAGATTATTTATTTCCTTCTCCTTTCTCGTAAAGAACGTCAGCCTAGTGTTGAAGATGATACAACAGCAGCTCCCGTTGGGCACAGGGTGAAAGGTGAGTGAATCACTCAGGACATGCAACGATTGTTCATGTCTTGATCCTCTCCCTCCCATCACACATGGCCAGACCCTCCAAGAAAGCGGGTAGACTCTCGCACTGCATCCTCCCCGCAGCTCTACCTACAAAGGGCAAGGTACATATATCCATCAGTTTGCACTCTAACCTCTCATTTGCATTTGTGTACATAGATCACAATCAATTGGGTCAGCTAACTTGGACCAGATTCCAGCACGCTCGCCCCGACTCAGTGTTGCAACGACTCCTAGCTATTCTCCCTCAGCTACCGGCTACTATACCTACACAAGTGCCACACCCCCTCTCAACAAAGGTCGAAAGATCAGCTACGCTGGAACAGAAGCTGTGGTTCAAGTTCAAGGAGGTTCATCAACTCTTCAAGTTGGAGTTCCAGCTCTGGGAGGCGGAGTCCCACCACCTGGATCACCATGGAAACGAAAATTATCCAAGACGATGAAGCATTTGGTTGTATCGCCACGTTTTCACCGTAAGAGGTACGAGGGATCAGAGGGCACAGCTACTGAGGGGAGTGGCACAAACTCACCACAACTGCCTAAGAGATCTTGGTTTTCTAACTTTTTATCTGAGAGGGAAAAGAGCGAAGTGGTTGCTGTGTTTAGGGACAAAAGTTTCACAGAACTCAAGGCCTCTCTGTTTCGGGCATTTGATGTAAGTCCAACAAGCATGTTATGGCACCTCCTTGACTGGTCTGTCTCACACAGATGGTGAACTGTACATTTGAAGAAATAGCAGAAAATATTTTTAAGCTCAAATATGAAAAATCCGCAAAACAAAAAGGTAAGAGTTTGTTTGAATGTGGTGAGGCTGTGCATGCAGTATATAGGTACATGTTTATTGTTGCAGGAAAGACAGTTTTTAAGAAACCAGTGAAATTAACTCTGACAGTAATGCCAACTCAGACCACACCCAGCACTGGGGAACTCAGTGAAGCAGCTATTGTATTTGACGGCAAAACATTCACAGTCACTTTCACTCAAACGGCTGGTAAGACCTAAAATTATGCTTTGCATTGTGACAATTACACAATGCTCTTCCTAGTTCTACTATTAAGGTCAGTTGTCTAGGCGTATTTATTAGGGAGTGGAGTTGCCGACATTGTCACTGTGTAAACTGATAGCTCTCCCTGTCATGTACAACAACCTTAAGACCCACTGCTAGCATATGAGATTATTATAGTCTCTTTATGCAACTAATAATGTTAATTTTGGTTTACATTTAGGACCCACACGTCGCTTTCGTAGAGTTTGTGAGAAGTTGCAGGCAGCAATTGTCAATCCTAGCACCGTCAACCCCCTGGTCCACGAGATGGCTGACTTTGGCCTCAATCCAAGCTTGAGTTCAGATGACACACTGGCCACTAATGAGGGAGAGGAACCTGTCGTTAGTGAGCAAAACGGAGAGAGGTCTCGTGGTGCAGCGAGAGAGCTGCTGGAGTCATACAATTCGACGGAGGACGAGAGTGAAGAGGGTCAGACTTCGATACTTGACTGAGCTAGCAAATGCACTCATCGATCTACTTAGCCTGTGTCTTTTATGCCCGCATGTCTCTGTATGTGTGTATACGTACGTATTTGCAATGTGGAATTTTATATTATTTGCCAATCCAAATATTCTGTGGACAACAGTTTGCCAAACTTACATGTACTGCTTTTGGATGCATCCACATGTATATTATTCGATTCGTGAGCGCGCCGCGTGCATGCACTGGCGGCTGTATCACGTGATCGAGCACATGGTATCTCCCTTTTTGCCTGCTAAGTTTTTGTGAGGTACCTTGAGCAAGATCTAGGAGCTCAGGATGGGTCGTATGCACGCTCCAGGGTATGTTAGTGTAGCTGCTGGCTTATAAAGCCATGTACTAAGTAACATGAAGTAAAATGTTGCCTCGCGTGTTCACAGGAAGGGTCTATCTCAGAGCGCCCTGCCGTACAGGCGAACTGTGCCCACTGTACGTAAGAGTCATGCTGGCCACTGTTGTATCATTGATAGTGTGATGATGGTGGTGCTATCTTGCTTTCTAGTGGCTCAAGCTGACGTCTGAGGATGTAAAGGAACAGATATATAAGCTGGCCAAGAAAGGACTCTCTCCATCGCAGATTGGTATGTTGTTTGATTGAGTTTGAGATTTTGTGGCATGATCACTTTTGATCCTCTAACAGGTGTGATACTGCGCGACTCGCATGGTGTGGCTCAGGTCAAGTTGATCACTGGAAACAAGATTCTGCGAATTCTCAAGTCCAAAGGTGCTAGTATTAAACTAGCTGGCATGTACATAAACTTGTTGCCGTGTGTTGATTACAGGGTTGGCCCCAGACTTGCCTGAAGACCTTTACTACCTCATCAAGAAGGCTGTGGCCATCAGAAAGCATCTAGAGAAGCATAGGAAGGTAACAAGGATAAAAAAAAAAAAAAAAAAAAAAAAAAAAAAAGTTTTATCACATGGATTCATTGAATTCATTGCAGGACAAAGATTCTAAGTTTCGTTTGATCCTAGTTGAGGCTCGTATCCACCGACTGGCTCGCTACTACAAAACCAAGTCCATCCTGGCTCCTAACTGGAAATAGTAAGCAACCTATTAATGGCCAGCCTAGAACCGATATACTTTGTTCACTAACACACTTTCTCTCTCCTTCCATGCAGCGAGTCATCAACTGCGTCTGCACTGGTGGCATAAGTTTTACACTGTTGAACTCAAAAAGTGGTGTATGGAATTACATCCATTATAGAATTTAATATGTTCAACAAATATTTCTCAACATACAGTAATTATAATCTTTGTTCTATGATTTACATGAATAGAAGAGAGTGGAGAGCAAGTAGGGTGGGTGGTATGGTTATTTGTACATTATACCTATGCACATGTAACATGTAGACCGGTGGTGTGTGTGTGACGTGTGAAATGAAAAAGATAAAAGATGACAAGCAGTCGATTGTTACACAAAAGGCACTCACATGAGATAAAAGGAGAAAAATAACACAGTACAGTACATGCGGAGTGCGGAGTGTATGTGTTACTCTTATAGACAGCTTCTCTTAATATGAAATTACGCTTGGTTGGTCTCAAAATTGTTCAGAAATATTCAAGTCTCAATTTTACTTCTTTTTGCTGGAGGTTCTGTAACAATAAAAATGTAATAATCATAATTACTAGACGGCATTATAAATAAAAAAATTGTACTGTAATTTGTATTTATTTTTCAGCTTCTAACTGCTTAAAGTTTCAATAATAAAACCAGTTTTTGTGCATGTGTATTAGGAAACAAGGTATCTTTACCATCGTCAAGGGGTGGTGTTGGCGGAGGATGACGGGACTTCCCCTCTGTTGCCATGGCATCTGAAGACGCGTTAGCTACCATGCTAGCAGTCGACTGCGATGAACTACCAGCTACACTCTTGTTACCGCTCCGAGAATCTACACATCACAGTATACATGTATGTGTGTATGTATGTGTAAAGTCATGTAATATGAATGACTCTACATGTACTTGTCCCACTGTTACGTGAAAGGCAGACGCTATTTTTTGTACCTTGTGGTTGAGGAGGATATTGATGATGAGGGTGCATCTGATAGGGGGGCATGCCTCCTGAGGGAGGGGGGCTCGGATAGTAAGGCATTCGCTGATGGTGAGGAGGATAAAATCCAGCAGGGGGATAGGGAGCTGGTCCCCCAAATCCATTCCTATAGTCCATTCCAGGAGGTGTGGATGGGTCCATGTGTTGCGGATGTGCAGGGTAGGGAGGGTACATTACTGGATGGTGATATCCAGGCATAGGGGGCGGCTCCATGTAGCCGTTGGGCATCATGTGAGGACTGCCATGAGTCATGTGACCACCATAGCCACCTGGAACACCATAACCAGAAGAATGGGAATGAGGCACTCCTCCTCTACTGCTGGAATGGGAATGAGATCCTCCATCTCTATTGATGGGATTGGAATGGGATTTCTTGTTGTGTTTCTCTGGAGATAACTTTTCTGCTCTGTCAGTATTTTCTCCAGTGTGTTGGTCTTCACGATCACTGGCAGTCAAAGGTTCACCTAAAAATCAGATCACAGACAGAATGACCAGAGAAAGCCAAGAGGGAGTATCAGGGGTTCCCGGAGCTTACATAATCTTGTAGCCATTTCTCAAAGATATTGCCAACCATTGTTGACAATAAAGACAGGTTGTATGGGAAGTAATGGCAAAAATTGGCTACTCAATCCAGAAAGTAGTAGCCAAAGTGAAGGATACAGTAGCAAATGGCTAATTTGGCTAGTGGTTAGGGAACCCCTGAGTATATACACACGTAGGCATACGCTTATACCTTATACTCTCATTAGCCAATATAACACTATATGCCCATGAATCATGCTGACGTATACCTTTGCCTTGTGTTTCTTCTTTCTTGTCCTCAGTGCTGTTAGTGCTGTTAGCCTCTGTGCTATTCCCTGTACTCTTTGAGGACACCTCTTTGTCTGAACTTTCACCTCCAGTCCGTGAAGTTGATGACGTTGGGGGCTCCCCCTCGTTAGCCTGCGGGTTATCTTGCTTTGGCTGACTAGAGTAACTTGGTTTTGCCTGTTTGTCATCTTCCTGTTCATCTCTCTGCTGTGCCTGTTGCAAAGTGTTATCATGTCCAGAGTTATCCTGAGGCTTAGATCTCTGATGGGAGGAGCCATCCAGTCTCAGGTGGGCAGAGCCGTCTTTGGAGCCGTGCTGAGCTTGTTGTTGCTGTTGAGCCATCTTTTGTTGTTTGATCATGGCTGCCATGTGCTGTCTCTTTCTCATCTCCATCTCATGCCAGTACCTCTGCTGCTGCTCTGCCATTTGTCTTGGATCTCCTCCGCCAAACATATGTTGCTGTTGTTGGTGCCAGTAATAGGCTGCGGCAGCTGCCTCTCTCTCTCTGTCCCCGCTGGCCCCTCCGCCTTGGTGGTGGGCATGGCCATAGTGTGAGGGTGGCATGTCGTAGCCTGGCGCTGGTGGATAAGGTGGGTAGCCTCCAGGTCCCATTCCAGGACCACTGGGTCCCATTCCTGGTCCTCCTCCTGCTCCTTCTCTCTGTTGCCTTTGCTGGTGGATGGCAAGCATGTGCTGATGGTACCTGATACAGAAAGTGTGTGTGAACACAGTATGCAATAAAAAAATTCATGTGTAGAAGTTTCTATTGTAAATCTGGAAATTTTCATTAATGTTGTAGATGATGGCAGCTATGAAATTAATCTCAAGAAAACGTGTGCCATTTTATTAATGTTAACGTGTTCATACAAATACTTCAACACAAAATTAATTTTTTTATCCAGATGTATAGCAAGACCAACATCTTGAAAAGCTTTTCATGAATCATTAAATTCTTAAACACAGCCATACCTGTATCTCTGATACTCTAACTGCTGACGGTGCATCATTTCAGCTGGTGAAGGATGTTGATGATGGTGGTGCTCTCGTCCCTCAGCTCCTGTAGTCTTAGCTGCAGCTGGTTTACCTCCTTCGTCTCTCTTCTCCTCTCCCTCTCCACCACTTCCCTTCTCTCTCCTTCCATCACCACTGACATTAGTTTTATCACCTGCTACACTATGACCATCCTCCATTGATGATGTTGATTCTCTGTTCTCTTTCTCTCCTACTGGTTTGCCTTCTCCCTGCCCACTCGGTTGCTGCGGCTCTCTGTTCTGATTGGTCGGCTGTGATTTTCCTTGCTGTAATAAACTGGCCACTTGCGAGCTTTGTAGATGCTGTGATGGCTGTTGGTCGCTCGAGTGAGAATCTGCAGGCGATTCAGTTCTTCTTGTGTTCGACCCAGCAGGAGAGGCTGTCTGTCGAGGATTTGACCCAGCAGGAGAGGCCGTCTGTCGAGAGTTAGTAGCCACTGGTGAATCAGCTTGTCTTAAAGGAGGTGAGTGAAGCACAGGGCTCCCACTGCTACCTGGTCGAGACAGAACAGGGTGAGGGGGGCGACCTCCAGCCCCCATAGGGTGAGGGGGATATGGAGGCATGTGTGGATGATGAGGATACATCTGATAGTGTGGAGGGTAGCCATGAGGAGGTGGAGGTAGTGAGTGGTGAGGGTGGGGAGGGTAGCGAGGCCCGCCTGCTCCCGCAGGTGGATACATGTGACGACCATCTGGTTGGGGAGGCCGCTGATACATTCCATGTCCATGTTGCCTAGCAACCATGTCTGGGTGTAGTTGTCCTGGATAGGGTGGTGGTAGCCTCCCATGAGGCATGTGAGGGTGGGGAGGGGGAGGGGGATAGCGATATGCCATTGGATCTCCGCCAGCTCCAGGGGGTGGAGCTTTCATACCGCCAAATCTCTGTTGCATCATCTGATAGTAGTTTGGGTGGAAGTGTGGGGGCATCATTCCAGGAGGCATATGTCCAGGTGGCCGAGCCCCAGGCATCATTGGTCCCATTCTCATTCCAGGATCTAGGTTGTTAAGTTTGTTTTGCAGTGCTTCGTTTAGTTTGAGCTGTGGTCCTTTTGCTTTCTTGGTTGGTTTTTTGCCTTCATGGTATGACTCATCACTAGAACACAAATTTGAACATGGATTATACATACACATACACGATGACATGTCACACAAATGAGACAAAACAGTACAGGTATCAAATACATATCAAACTGTACAATCAGTCATATGCATGTGCACAATACTACATAGGTGCCTACAGTATTCTTATTCTAATTAGAGCCCACCATATTCCTCACCTATCATCACTCTCTTCTTCCTCACTGGAACTCTCTGATGTTAGCTCTGGTGTCTTACAAGCCGAGGGCGAGCGAGAATCCCTCTTCTTCCGTGACTTCTTGCCTTTCCCTCCAGCCTCACCCTCTTCTGCAGGCTCCTCCCCCTCAAAATGCTTCTTGCAAAAGACCTCAAAAGCTTTCTTCGTGGTAACAGCCAGTTCAGCATATTCACTGTCATCTCCGTTGTATGTGATACAGTTGTTAAATATCAACTCCACATCAGCAGCAAACTGCAGTTAGAGAACATGTTTCAGATTAGGAATAAATGTTCACATGACATAGTAGCCTAGGAACATATCACAAATTAAGGTGGAGGTATGCCTCAATAAACACATGTAGCCTGACAGTAGTGTGTTGAGTACGCTACAAATATTTGCTACAAGAAATATTCACACCTACTGACAGTGTATCCCACCCTCACAGCCTCAGTCTAACACCTAGCTAGCTGTCAACTCACCTCTTCCTTGCTCTTATAGTTGTTTATCTCTATCTTCTTCTCTATGGTCGAGTAGTCCATAGGTTTGTCAACGACATCAAAGTAGCCAGGGGCAATGGACTCTGTCACTGGTTCCTCAAACACCCATGCATCCTCCTCAGCTCGAAGACAGTTCAAAACTACAAACAAACAAAGACTTTCATAATTACAATGCATGTACAGATACAACATCCATATACTTTTGAACATGGCCGTGTAGAGGTCCTCGTCCCTATCCGCCACTAACTGCATCTGTAGCTCTTGGCTGAGCCTCTGTGCGTCAGAGACTCCCTCCGCTGCCCCCAGCGCGGCCTTCCTTGGTCCCGACAGCTCTCCGCTTAACGCCTTCTCCCAGTTCTCCTCCTCCTCCTTCCTCACTCTAGCCTGCTCCTCCTGCTTCTGTTTCCTCCGCTGGATTGCCTCATCATGTCTCTTTCTTCTCTTCTCTTCAGCTTCTTCTTGGCGGATTTTCTCCTCTTCAGCTTGCAGCTTTCTGATCTCCAGCCTTTGTTGCTCACGAGCTAAAGCATCCAGTCTTTCCTACAAAAAAAAAAAAAAAACATTTATGAATAACCTATGTATGTATTTCTACAGCCAGCAACAAAGGACATCTACACAAACAATCCACTTAGCAACCAACCTCCTCAATCCTCTGAGCTGCCTTGATGGCTATTCTGTCTGATGTTCTTCTTGGTAGCTCAGCTAGCAGCTTCTTTTTGAACTGCTTTTCCCTTTGCTGTACTATTCTCTCAACGTCAGGCAGGTATTCTGTGCAAACAACAGATATTCACGGTGCTCAATGGACAGTGACATTCAACTCACAAAAGACAAACATTGGTCACACAAAATCAACACACTCAATAAGTGTTATCACTATAACAGCTTTGTAATGCTATCTCTCTCTCTCTCTCTCTCTTATCTCCACCCCCACCCCCACCCTACACTCACACTAGAGTAGAAATGCACACAAGACAGTAGTCAACTGAAGTATACATGTAGCTATGTCAAGCTTGAGGTATAATGTCCTAAATTAAAAGGGATACCCCCTCCCCTCACCTTGCAGTGTTCGTATGAGTCTCCTTGTCTCCTGGTGTTTTGTTCCGCCCAGATTCTCCATCAATTCCTCCCACTCCTCGAGGGTGCTACATGCGATGTGCCACCCTGTGATTGCGCTGGCAGCATTCACACCCGCTCCATTCTTTCCTCCCTCCTCCATACTCTCTACCTCATCTTTATCTTCAGCTCCATTCTCACCAACCTCTACATTGCAAACTGTTGAGTCAGCTTCTTCTTCAACCTCCTGCTTCTTCGAGCCACGCCCCCTTGTGGTGCTACGGCGACCACCTGGTGTACGATTATTAGCAGGAGTCGACTTTTTCTTTGAGGCTGGTGTTGTTTTGGGCGTGGCTCCTCCTTTACCACGCCCCTTTTTGGCCGGAGTTGTCCCATTCTCTTTTTTCTTTTTCTTAGTCTCTTCTTTGTAGAGCCTGACTCCAAAGAAGTACCAGTAACGGCTTCCCTCTGAGTCTCTCCCTAGGGATTCCAGGCGAAGGCTCGGACCATCCAGACCCTGCAGCAAAAACAAAATTTATCAAGAGTACCACTCTTGTATTGTGCATTCAAGGCTGACAAGAAATTTTTATTATCGAAAGATAAAGTCCCTGGTTGGTGTATCACAATCTAACCAGCATGTCAGAATCCCAACAGAGGCTAAATGAGTCATTGATGTACTGATTACAATGTGAATATAGACTCACTCTGACAAGATCAGCAATGTCATCCAGCTCGAGTCTCCAGTGACAAAGCTTATGGAGTATCTCGACTCTCTGTCGAATGGTAAGGTCCTTGTACTCTTTGTCATCAGTAAAGGGGTTCCATTTCTCCTTCAGGTACTCGCACCTCCACTCAATATGAAGCTTGAGGAAGAAGGGCCAGTTATCCTCACTGCACGGAGGGAGTATGTATGATGGCTCAGCTATAGGCAAAGACTAGTAGACAGTGCAGTGGAGTAGCTTACGTAATGTCCTTGTCCACTATGCCATTGAGGAAGATACAGTAGAGCTCGACCAATAAGGCAGAGGGTGTAGGGGCACAGTCTAACAGCAGCGTGTCCTCTAGTTCCTACGGAGATGAGGTATATCAAGGATAACACATACCCATCTCAAAGCAGCACACACACACACACACACACACACACACACTCTGCTTTAGTGGGCAGCAGTTGTGGCCAGCACTTTCTATGAAGCCATACAACACAATGCTACCACCCATAGCTACTGTACACATACATGTTCACTCGTGATAAGCACAACAGGGCAGAAACACAACGTAAGGCAAGGTGTACACGCAGACAGACAAACCCATACGTAACACACCTCGATTTCAAATTCAGGTAGCTTGAATGGTTTTCTGAAGATGTAGCAGAAGTGTGCGATACAAGGCACCTCCCACCAGCTACGGATCTCTGCAGTGAATAAGGAGAGGGGTTGTGGATCATATGTACATGCATGCTTCTATGAATACCATTACCACACTCTAATATACACATACACACACAAAAGCAACTCATACAAATATAACTAGCAAACAAAGTATAAATTTCATCATTCCAGATCACTGTCACTTGGCTAGCGAAGCCTCGCAATCGTTTGTCTATGATTCTGGTCTAAAACATGAATGGCGTTGGTGGTGCGTAGCTCCCAGCTAGCACAATGAAAGCGGCCGCGATGTTCTATTAAAATACCCAAACGATGACTTTGGTTATAAACATTGGTGACATTGGACACTTGTACGGTGGATGTGCACTCGACGCAACGACGTAGATCGCTGCGAGCGAGTGGCTAGCTCGAGAAACAGCTACACACACACTCACCGTCCATGGATCGGCTGCAAAGTGCGGTGACGGCTCAATCGCCAACATACAACTTTTCCAAAAGCTTGTCTGGAGTTCGACCTCGATCTTTGTAGGCTTTCTCGGCGATGCAGATGGCAAATAAACCTTCAAAATCTCTTCTTTTCTCTCCCTACTGCTACACTCAACGCTTAGCACATTCAAATCGATGGCCGAGTTTACGGGAAATTTACGGGGGATTACATAGATGAACGTCATTGATGGTAATGTTTGGTAAAGATCGTTAGAAAGTTCCACGTGGATATCGATATGGATCGACCGAGTGCTGAAAAGAAGAAAGTGCAGCTGATCTGATCGTGCGATGCCTTTGAAGAAGGTGGACGCTCGAGTTCGTACGCTTATCGAGAACAGCGTAGCCCTGAGGCATCGATGTATGTTCGTTGTTGTTGGAGATAAAGGAAGAGATCAGGTGGGCTCAGGGATATGGCATGATGACAGTACACTGCGCATGCTTCAAATTGTTACTTGGCTGCGATCGACACTACAATATGCTGTTCTGTGGTCTATTTTGCTCCCATTGTCATTCTATAATCTTACCACATGCTCATATTTAATGTTTCATTAATTAATACATCGAGTAGCTGAGTATTTACTTCATAAATAAAGCACTTTGTGTCTGGTACTGACTGCAGGTTGTGTTTCTTCACCACATGTTGAGCAAGGCGAGTGTGAAGGCCCGTCCAACTGTGCTATGGTGCTACAAGAAGGAGCTTGGATTTAGCAGGTGACTAAAAAGCACACTAAATACTGTTTCAGCTTTGCAGTTGTGCCTTCATCTCTTAGCCATCGCAAGAAGAGGATGCGTCAGTTACAGAAGAAGCTGAAGAGTGGCAGCATTGACATTAGCCAGGACGACCCTTTTGAACTGTTCATCGCTGCAACCACCATTCGATACTGCTACTATTCTGAAACACATAAGATACTTGGAAACACGTACGGCATGTGTGTACTACAGGTATGATTATTATTTTGGCACTTCTAAAAAGATAGTCTAATGACTGAAATATATGCTAACTGCACAAGTATTTACCTGCAAAGAAAAGGCTTTCCTTTGCTGCAAATTTAAACAATCCAGATGTTTATTAAGCCTGTCTCTATCACACACATTACTTATGTACTCTGTTTATCATAACATGTATAGGATTTTGAGGCTCTAACCCCTAACCTTCTAGCTCGGACCATAGAGACAGTGGAGGGAGGGGGTGTGGTTGTCCTGTTGCTAAGGACAATGACATCACTCAAACAGCTTTACACACTGGCCATGGATGTGCACTCACGATACAGGACTGAGGCACATCAAGAACTCACCGCTAGGTTCAATGAGAGGTAAAACAAAACAAAAATACATGCTCAAAATTTGCATAATATTCTCGATTATTAATTATTCAACTACACTGTATCTCTCTCTCTCTCTCACTCCAGGTTCCTACTGTCTTTGTCTGACTGTCATCACTGTATGGTGATTGATGATCAGCTCAATATTCTACCAATATCCTCACACATGCTCACCATCAAACCAGCACCTCCCAAGCACAAGGTGAGTACATCCATCAGGTATCCTGTAGCGGTAAGTCATGTATATTCAACATGTATAGGTTGATGATGAAGGTGATGAACTAAAGTCTCTTCAGCTTTCTCTCGCTGACACACAGCCAGTTGGGGATCTGGTAAAATGTTGCAAAACTCTTGATCAGGTGTGTGAGTGTGTGTGTGTGTGAGTGTGTGAGTGTGTGTGTGTGTGTGTGTGTGTGTGTGTGTGTGTGTGTGTGTGTGTGTGTGTGTGTGTGTGTGTGTGTGTGCGAGTGAGTGTGTGTGTGTGTGTGTGTGTGTGTGTGTGTGTGTGTGTGTGTGTGTGTGTGTGTGTGTGTGAGCGAGTGAGTGTGTGTGTGTGTGTGTGTGTGTGTGTGTGCGAGTGACTGTGTGTGTGAGTGAGTGTGTGAGTGAGTGTGTGTGTGTGTGTGTGTATAGCCTCGTCCCCAGGCTCCTCCCAGTTTTCAATGTTGCACGCTGAAAAACAGGGGAGACTGGTATCTAATTGTACATTGTATGTGAATTCGTGTGCACGGGCGCCCAACAGTCTAACCTTTTGAAAACAAGCGATTGTCACTTCTTGAAGCTCCAGTCGAATTCGGTATAGTCAACATTCGCCAGTAGACAGCAACTTCAGAAAGCAACTGTACATTGATCTATTTTCTACCCTTCCCATACTTTATACAGTCATGTGCAGTTAGATACCAGGCCCTCTCGCTTTTCAGCGTGCAACATTGAAAAACTGGGAGGAGCCTGGGACGAGGCTATGTGTGTGTGTGTATGTTTGTGTGTGTGTGTGTGTGTGTGTGTGTGTGTGTGTGTGTGTGTGTGTGTGTGTGTGTGTGTGTGTGTGTGTGTGTGTGCGTGTGTGTGCGCACACATACATACTAATCTTGTTAACATTTTCCCCCTCCAGGCCAAAGCGTTGTTAAAGTTTGTGGAGGCCATTTCAGAGCAAACCTTGCGTAGCACGGTTGCCATGACAGCAGCTCGTGGGCGTGGCAAGTCTGCTGCTCTTGGACTTGGTATAGCAGCCGCAGTAGCATTTGGTTACTCCAATATCTTTGTCACTTCTCCTTCACCCGAAAACCTCAAGACCTTGTTTGAGTTTGTGTTCCGAGGATTTGATGCAGTTCACTTGGAGGAACATGAACACTATGACATCATCCAGTCAACAAACCCAGAGTTGAACAAGGCCGTGGTCAGGGTCAATGTGTACTCCCAGCACAGGCAAACCGTACAGGTCAGCCAGTGCATGTTCATGGTATACACTAGCTCAGTGGGGTGCTGTGTTTAGCCAATTGTGTGTATGTGTGTGTACACAATGCTTAAAATTAATCGTAGAGTACACATGTACATACATAATGCATTGTTCGATACATGCAGCACTGTAAATCAGGAAATTGTTTGTTGATATAAACTATTTGTATCAGGCATACTGACGTAGCATGTCCTGTGTGTATACTGTGTATTGCTTGTATTGTCTGCCCATTGTATATTGAGATTGATCGTTGTAGCTACCATCAACTGTGAAAATCTATTAATTTTTACAATAAAAATCACATTGCACCTTGTGTAATCATGCACGCATGCATATACCGTATAGCCGGAAAATTTGGCAGGAATTAAATTTGGCGGATTGGCAGTCTAGCTCAACAACCGCCAAATTAAAATCTGCCAAAGTCTCTTACTTACATATATACGTATGGCGATCCCATACCAAACCACCAAATTAAAATCTGCCAATGCTTTTGCAATGGCCATTTGGGACCCAACCGCCAAATTTAATTCCCGCCAATATTTCCAGCTATACGGTAATCATAAAGTTATCTAATGTCACGGTACACAAGTTAGTTTGCTCCGTAATAACCATGGCATTCTTTGTCTGTCATACTAGTACATTGACCCTGGTGATGCACACAAGTTAGAGCAGGCAGAGTTGGTTGTGATTGACGAGGCAGCTGCCATCCCCCTACCCCTCGTTAAGAAGCTACTAGCTCCATGCCTCGTGTTCATGGCCTCCACTGTCAATGGGTAGGCCCCTACCAATAATTAGTGACCACAACAACAATTGGTAATGGCTTTCAATGTTGCAGGTATGAGGGAACAGGGAGGTCCCTATCGTTAAAGTTAATTGAACAGCTACGTCAGCAAAGTGCTGTGGGTGGAGCTTCAGGTAATTATTTTACAGCAATAATTTAGTGATTGAATTTTTACAAGATTGTTGCATATATGTACTCGGGGGAATTGTGTTATGGCATAGATTATTGAGCATATACGGGATTGGGAATGGGATCACGTGCGCCATAGTCCGCATATTAACACCCCTGAAACACTCCCCCGAATACTTAGCGCTCGCAAAGATTTAGTGAAAGGTCAGGTCAAGCGATTCATAGCAAAAACCAGGGCCAGTAGTGTTCTTGAGATATCGTTCGGTTTGTTTGAAGCTTCATTTGTTTGTCAACCCAAAAGCCAGGAGCTCACGACGCGAGTTTGTTCGTTGAAGCGGCTAGTTCGAGGTAAGTCAGAAACTTTTGTCTCCCTCTACCATGAGATACCTACGACTGGCGGCCTCCTGGATGCCATCAGACCATTTGAGCTTGGTTGAAGTATTGCATAGGCACCTTTTGAATCTTCGAACGTCGCTTAGAACAGTGTTATACAGCCAAACAGCTTGGAAAGACGGCTTACTAAGCTTAGTAAAAATTTCGAAATTTTGTCTCCCTCTCTTACTTTCTGTTGTGACTCTTCATAGCTTTCTTACTCACAGAACTGAAGTACAGGGCTTGTAGCATTGCATGGGCTAAAGAATAACCAGCTGTCTTCATCATGAAGTTGAAACAAAGCGATAGCATCTACCCATTTCCACCATTTTAGGTAAATTTTTTTGCCCTTGTGGCCTATTCCCATATCAACGTATTGTGGCCAAGTATTCGGGGGAGTGTTTCATGAAATTAGTCCATTTCCAATCCCGTATACGCAGTAGCTCTATAATCTATGGGTATGGTGTTAGCTAATACTACATGTATGTCTGATGCAACATTTCAATATTTTTGCTCTCTTGTGAGTGGCTGTAAAAATTGCTAAGTAGTGGTTGGGGCACCACCACCTCTGACAGAAGTGGCAGATGTGACATGTACACTAAATGAGCAAATTTTCTTTCATCATACACTACACAGATGACAATATGTTTATTTCAGTCAAAAAACATCCTGACTGCATTGCCTAAATCTATTTTTAGGTCGAGTCTTGAAAGAGGTAACTCTCTCTCTCCCGATTCGCTACTCTGAAGCAGATCCCATAGAGAAATGGCTGCATCAGCTACTCTGTCTCAATGTGGGGGGTGCAGTTCCCCGAGTCTCAGGGGGGTGCCCCCCTCCTAACGATTGTCAGCTGTACCTTGTTAATAGAGACACATTGTTTTGCTACCATCGTGCTAGTGAAGAGTTTCTCCATCGTTTGATGTCACTCTACGTTGCCTCACACTATAAAAATACCCCTAACGACCTCCAACTGCTATCAGACGCCCCCGCCCACCAGCTCTTTGTCTTGCTTGGACCTGTGTCCATGGAAACAACATCACTGCCTGAGATACTCTGTGTTATACAGGCAAGCAATCAGTATTACGTTTATCATCAGCATGCATTATACTTTAACTGTAGTGTATGAACAAAGGACAGAGGGAGGTAATGTTGATGATTATAATTATATGAAAATTCAATATGTCTATCTTCTACTACCAATCCCATACCTAGGGGGAAGCCATCCCATTGCCTCTCAGGCAAACCTATGGGCTCTTTTAATGTAATATTTCAGTGCTCTCTCTCTTTCCCAAGAATCCTTCAACCATCTCATTCATTGTATGAATACGTTGATATACAGATTGATACAAGATACTGATATGTCTACATGGCATTGTATTGTTCACATATTGTGTGTGTGTGTGTGTGTAGGTTTGCCTAGAAGGTGGCATCAGTCGCAGTTCAGTGATGAGCAGTTTGTCTCGTGGTAAGCGTGCATCAGGTGACCTCATCCCATGGACAATATCACAACAGGTAGTCTACGTATGTGTCTATTGCATACAAAGTCATCCATGCATTCCTGAAGATTAAATATCAAGTATGTTATATTTACGACACTCACTTTCTGTATAGTTTGCTGATGAGGAGTTCGCTGGTTTGTCAGGAGTACGTGTTGTTCGTATCGCCACTCACCCTGATTTCCAGCGTATGGGCTATGGATCTCGAGCTCTGCAGCTGCTCATAGAATACTACCAAGGTAAACTAACCTCATTGGACGAAGGCACCAAACCAAAGTGGAAAGGGGTGAAGCCTGTTTCCATGGTGACTGAGGGAGGAGAGGGGCTGCTGAAAGAGACGATTAGTCCTCGCAGCCACCTCCCACCTTTGCTGAGTCAGCTGTCTGAGGAACAACCTGGAACTATGGACTACGTTGGAGTATCCTACGGGCTCACTGCTCAG
The DNA here is from genome assembly GCA_964291365.2 of Stappiaceae bacterium. Lineage (GTDB taxonomy): Bacteria > Pseudomonadota > Alphaproteobacteria > Rhizobiales > Stappiaceae > JBDWFY01. The sequence goes on along the minus strand of OZ219992.1, from coordinate 54,396 downwards.
CTATACAAGTAAGAGCTATACCATCATCTTCTTGGTTCAGCACTTTACAGTCGCACTTTAGCAAGTTACAAGTCAACTTTGCTAAGTACACATGTACATGTACTCCATACTATACAATAATTGTACATGTACATGTACAATATGTACCTGTGGCATTGTAGACTTGCAGTGTCCTGAAAATGTCTGTAAAAGTTAACTGTTGTACCATTTATTTATACCACACATCCATATCGTGTACATGCAGGTTTTGGAGTCGAGCTGGTTTCTTGCCTGTATACTTGAGACAGACACCTGTAAGTATTGTGGTGCATATATGTTGCTTGTATGATCAGTACTGCTGGTCAAAAGGTTTTCTTCAAAGCATTAGCAGTGATTCATGTGTTCAAAGATTCCTCCCTTTATCTGTCTCTCTCTAACATCAACCCTGCCTTTACAAGAACACCCTAGCTGTGTGCTTTCTATAGAAGACCTGCATGAACTGCACTATGTATGTACTGAATGCTAATTATTACGTGAAACTTATCAGTGGAACATAGTGTTCCATTTGCATTTTGTGTAATTATCAGCCAGTTACAAGTGCTAGCTAGCATTAGTGTAACATAATATAGTCTGTCTAAGCACTCTTATAAGTGTAGTGCATGTAGACAGGCTGGCATTAGTGTATCATGTCCCCTCCTGTTCCTGAAATGTGCAGTTATGCATATAGAACACCTGGTAGATGCATTACACACATACTAAGCAAGCTAGCTGAAGTGTGAGAACATTACCTGTACATCTGTTGGTCATGGCTGCTTGCCTGGACAGCTGAATGTTCTTCTAAAGATGTCATGCATTTTGCCACTGTTTCATTTCACAGAATGAGCTGACTGGAGAGCACTCCTGTATTATGATAAGGACCATTGTCGGGGACAACAGTGACCCTGACCACAACTGGTTGACTCAATTCCACAGTGGTGAGTGAGCTGGTCTAACAAACTGCACTTTAAATGGAATTACCAAGAAACCATGGTTAGATGCTATCAGCTATCCAAGAATGTAGCCTCATACACAGTTTGGGTTAGCTCCTTTAATTATTACTTTTGTCTGTACCATAATGGCTGCTATGAAAAACATGGTATTGATGGTGTGTTTATTTATCCAGATTTTTGTTGTCGTTTTATGTCGTTGCTTGGTTATCAATTTCGCTGTTTCTCTCCGTCCACTGCTCTCTCTCTACTCCAACAAAAACACAACCACCAAAAGAAAAAAGGTTCAGCATGTGACACTACACACACACACACACACACACACACACACACACACACACACACACACACACACACACACACACACACACACACACACACACACACTGATTTCATAAACTGCTGTCTCTACAGATCTGAGTCACAGTGAAATGATGTCTATATTTAGTAAGTTTGACTTGAAACGTTTGGAGCTCTACTCTCGGAACATGGCCGACCACCACCTCATAACAGATCTACTTCCAGCACGTGAGTTGATCACTGCTAGATTACTGAGCGCACCACACCACATATGGAGAGTATCGTGGGCCAATGATTACTACGATTAGGATCATATGAGTGGATGACAAAATGAATGTAAATGTTCTATTTATAGCTTAGGGGAAGAATTATATTATAGTTCAGTGTTGTAGCAAAATTAGAGTAAGTGTACCCTCCCTGCATGTTTATGCGTGTTCTAACATGCACATGTGTCTATGAGCCCACACTTTTCTGTGTGTGTTTTGACTGCCTTCTGGGAGTTGAATCAGATTTGAACAATTTTGTCCCCAGACCACCAAATTTGCTGATCATTTGCCTCATAATAGTGTTGTAAAGTGCCACCTCCCATGCAGTCATTTACACAATGTACCTCCTCCAATAAGACCTTAAGGTTGACCTTCTTACTGAAGATATGTTTGTTCATTTCTCAGTTGGTCGTCTTCACTTTGGTGGTCGTAGCAGCTTGAAGCTCTCTGCTGTCCAAGGAGCTATACTATTAGGAATGGCTCTGCAGTACAAGACTGTAGATATGCTGCAGGTGAGGGATGGTGTCCCTTTTGTGTTTTATCCAGTGCAATACAGTAATGCAACCTCCCACCTTCTACACTAGCTACAATGGCCAGTTCTGCTACAAAAGGACACATTATACTATTCTTCAATGTCATGCTATGAAGTACATACATACTGTCATAGGATGAGCTACATGTCCATGACCATGTGTGCTGGAGGAGTATGGTTGACATGGAGCTGTGGGCTTTAATTGTGTGTTCATGTGTCCTAGCAGCTGTGCCTACTGCCACACCACAAAAACACCATTCTCTGGTTTTGTTTGCATTTTGTGTCGGGGCTGGGCAATGTAAACATTTCAACGGAATCTTTCAAATTATTGCTTCTCCCCTCTCTCCTTCCCATACACACACACACACACACACACACACACACACACACACACACACACACACACACACACACACACATACTACACACACGCACACACACACACTCATACTCACACACACACACACACACACACACACACACACACACACACACACACACGCATACACACACACACACACACACTCCTCACACACACTCCTCACACACACACACACACACTCACACACCTCATTGGTATAGGCAGAGCTAGATTTACCCTCGGGACAAATTCTTGGACTATTCATACGAATCATCAGAAAGTTTGTTCAGCTCTTTAATTCATTGGAGGAGGGAGTGGCTTCAGCAATGCTGGCTCCTCCCACCACAGATATCGATCTCCAACCTTTGGAGCAGTCCATTGATCAAGAACTGGTACTTGTTTGCTCATTTTCAACTGTATGATGAATGATGATGTCACACTTATGTAGGAGGAGGCAGCTATGGAATTTAAGAAAAAGCAAGAGAAGAAGAAGGTTGAATTGGAGGCCATGGACTTATCCATGTGAGAGAGAGAGAGAGAGAGAGAGAGAGAGAGAGAGAGAGATGAGAGAGATGAGAGAGATGAGTGTGTCAATTAAGGTCATCTGTTATTTTAAGCACCAGTGAATTTATCTCTCTATCTACACTCCTTGTCTGTGTGTAATGTCATCTTGTCTTCCCCCTTGTGTCCTTGTACCTAGGTATGCAGTGAGTGGCCAAGAGGACCAATGGGAGACTGCCCTGAACTCTAGAGTAAGCTCTAAAGAACCACCAAGCATAGTAAGCCTTGCCCGCTCCAGGGGGGATAGCACCACCAGGCAGCAGTCTTCTCTACCAAGTGGGGCTGGCAAGGCAAAGAAACACCACAAGCTAAAAAGATTAAAGAAATGATAAACCTCACACACACTCACACTTTCAGTGTCACTGACCACATCCTGCACGCACTTCATGCACCTTTACTAATGCATGTGTACACACTTGATACCATGCAGTGCAGTCTGTAAATTATGGTTTTGAAAATGTCATATTTTTTGTTGGATCAGATAATAATGAATGATTGAGAGATAGTGATGATAATAATGATGACGTGACGTGAGGATGTAGTTTATTATGGTCAATGATCAAATCACTTGTAACCATGAGGGCACTAGGGCCGGGCCAGCCATCCACTGGCATGGCAACAGACACACAAACATCTACACAATAACGTAACGTAATTACTACAAAAAAAAAAGAGAAAAATTGGACAAATTTAGATAAGATTTTGAGACATACGGTTACACAAAAAGCTGCTTTGTCATGGAAATCAACGTAACAAAAAATTGGGAAATTTTGGATCCCAGAAGTGCAGGGAACAATGATGTGCACCAATTGGAATTCAACACTGAGTCAGTCAATCTTACACAAAGTCAGTACTACGGCTATAGTTGTCCATGTGGGTGTTGCTGGAGATTTAGCATCCAGTATGTGTCATGTGGGCAGAGTTGATGGGTGGGAACTAGGTGATAGTGTGATGGGTGAAGCTGAGTGGGTGTGGTCAACAGCTGTTGTTTGTAGCTCTCGCTGAGGTTGTGCAGGGTTGAAAGTTTCATATCGAATTGATATCCCTGGAAAAATAGTTGAAAACAGAAAATAAACACAGATGATGTATTCACAAAGTAAACGTTTTAAGACCAAGCATCTGGGGACCTTAGGAAAATGTTTTGCAAAATTACCGACAAATTACAAATTGTGTATTCACCATCTCTATAAAGCAGCCAATTTTACCGTGCACTATTGTAGGCATGTAAATTTCTTACCATCTGAGCGTGCTCAGTAGGACTTGGCTCCCCCGATACATAGCCGGTATCTATGGCCATAGTAGAGGAGGGATGGGCTTGTGTGGTAAGGTCAGAGGTCAATGGTAGGTAGGCAAGAGTTGATGGAGCTAAGTGATAACTGAACGTGGTCGGATTGGTCGGTAAACTGCCCAAATTAGTCTGTCCTGTATGACTAGCTGTGACGGCTGCAGCAGCTGCAGTATTCGAGACAGAAGGCAAGTGGACTTGAGAATGATGATGATGGTGATGATACGAGGTAGCCATGGGTGTGGCCAGTGGTGGGTGGGTGTGGGCGTGAGGGGATGAGTGGACGGGGGGAGAGACAGAATGAGTTGTACGAGAGTTACAGCAGACCTGCATACACTGGATCCACTCACGGACGCTAAAAAGGAGAAAAAAGTTATCGTCTCATGTTATCACAGTTTGCTAATTCAAAAAGAAAACATTATACATTGCTAAAAGGGTGCAACCATTAATTTAGAAACTCCCCCTAATATGAGTATTTCTCCTTTAATTAGTGCAGAGGCTGTCAAAACTAGACAATGTACATGTACTCACTTTAAGCTGTTGGTGTGCATTGCGAGGTGTTGCATCGTGATGAATGGATGCTGTATAGCCTGTGTGGGTGTGGCACGGTGTCTGGGGTCAAAATTCAACAGTCGGGCCAACAGCTGTACAAACTGCACAATGTCCATCTGATCTTCAATGCTCAGTTCGTTGCCAAGGTTACTGTGGTGGGCATATGCAATACTCTCCACAGATGGAAATATGAACTTTCTTGTCTCCTTTGGTTCAATATTAGACTCCAACTGGTACTGGTATGGTGACTATAGAGGGGAGAGAGAGAGAGAGAGAGAGGGGTCACAACATGACAAAGAAGGAAGTTATAACATGGTAGCTAGTTGTTTTGATAGCCTTGGTATGAGGTTAGAGGAAGAGAGGTGGGTAGTGATGCTTGGGGTGTCTGGGGTGATGTCAAAAAGAGGACAAACCAACCAGGCACAATAAGAGGAAGTCATCAAATATCAATCAGGAAGCTGGCTATCACCCAACACATTCCTAACAAGGCAGCCCACATCAGCTGGCACCCACTAACATCACGTACCTTGATGCTCCAAGCTCCTTTACTACGATTGAAGAATTTCTTTGTCTTTTCCATATTTCTCATGAGGCAATGAGGAGGTTGTCCAAGCATTTCACAGATGTAGTTGATTTGGTCGTACTCACTGGTCCCAGGGAACAGAGGCCAGCCAAGGTAGAGCTCAGCTAGCACACAGCCCAGAGACCACATGTCTATGGACTCATCAAATGGCTGACCAAGAATGATCTCGGGAGCTCTGCAGGTAGTGAGTGTATGTGTGTGAAAACAGAGGCATAAGCTCATCTGAGTATCATTAAAGAGAGAGAGTGCTAGAAAACAGGATCACATGACAGCACATAGACACAGTTAAGGATGTAGTTTTCTATCACTGCATGACTGGCTATAGTGATAACAATGTCACGTATTATGTGACAACATGGCAGTCAAAACTTGCATGCACATGCACACACACACACACACACACACACACACAGCACAGCAGTGCAGACCTGAACTACAACTAACATGGTACCACGTACACAGCACAAGGCTGGACGGGCAAACATCAATCTGTTGTACAAGGAAGGCGACCATGTACACTCTTAGCCTCGACAATCTGGGCACTGTTGACAAGATGTCTGCCCTATGAGGAATGCATGTTGTGGCACAGAGCAACTCTAAAGCAATTACATCGTCCAACCAAATCAGGCGGCAGGCAAATTGTAGCAGCTAGTGAGAAACACAAACAGACAGAGCTATGGGTTGCTTTTCCTGCTCAGCGCTATCGATACAGTATGATGGTTTAGCACACCCCACACACAGACGTAAGTACACAGTGGAAATGGACACTGGAATAACTTCATCAAAGACATTATGCAATATATGGTCCTAGCTAACTGCTACCCCTGAAATGAGGGCACCTCCTTTAATCAGGAGACATTAGCCAAACTTAACACAATATAGGGGATTCAATGCGTGTACACACACACACACACACACACACACACACACACACACACACACACACACACACACACACACACACACACACACACACACACACACACACAGAGTGAGAGAGAGAGAGAGAGAGAGAGAGAGAGAGGATACCTGTAGTATCTGCTTTGTAGATAGGTTGTGGTACTTCTTGATCGAATCGTGGTTGATCCAAAGTCAATGACCTTAACTCTAAAAGGCTGTCTGTCAGGGTCAACCAACATGATGTTCTCTGGCTTCAAGTCTGCGTGGACCAGACCTAACTCACTCAGCTTCTGAAGACAAGTTAGTACCTAAACACAAGAGGAAAGCATACATGTAGCTACATGTAGCTATGATACATTCCACACAGAAAGTCAGGCAAAATATTGTATAAAACTATAGAAAGAAATAGGAAAGGCAGTACAAAATAGTAGGCTTATGTGATACTGTACATGGAGACCAAAATAGCTAAAATTACCTAAGGCCAAGAGTGGATAGTATATGTACTCTTGCTAAGGCAAATAGCTAGTGATGTGAGTGTTACATCAGAGCAGTTACAAAGAGGTCCAGGTAAGGTGAGGTGAGGGGGGAAAGGAAGGGAGATGTGTATGTTGGTGGGGGAAATGGAGAGATTGAATCAGTGGCTAGCCATAGAGGAAGGCTGGGGTATGTTATTACACACAGTGGGCAAAAGTCCCACATAGGATCAGCCACTTTCAATACACTGCAATCTATTTCCATGGAGGATAATTAGGCCACCTAATCAATACAGCTAGGGCTTTACATCAGCGAGGTGTACTATTGCCTCACTCACACACACACACACACACACACACACACACACACACACACACACACACACACACACACACACACACACACACACACACACACACACACACACACCTGTTGAGCAATGGGTCGCACATGTTTGAGAGGTAGAGGATGGAACCTGTTGCACTTTAGATACTCATAGAGGTTGACATGAAGCAGTTCAAACACAATGCATATGTGGCCGTGGTGACAAAAGCTCTCGTATGCTCGAACAAAGTTAAACTCGTCTGCTGAGACTCTACTTAGTTTTGTGAGTACTTCTACTTCAACTTGTCCCTGTTTCGTGTAGCAGGGAAGGTTCTTGAGAATCTTCAATGCCACCACCTCGTGCGTATCTTTCTTCCAGCAGCGAACAACTTGACCAAAAGTGCCTCGTCCTGAAAGAGAAGGAGAGAGAGGGAGAGAGAGGTGTGATAAGAACTGCATCACAGATAAAGAAAAGCAAATATACGCAGTGACCGCAACTACACATGCACACAAAACCACCATGGATACAATTTAGCACACCGCAGCGCCCGGATCTACAACTTGTAGTTATGTCACGTAGCCCTCTTTTCGCTTACCTAGCGTTTCCAAGACCTCGTAGAGACTGTTCGGTGAGGCAATCAGCTCGTGCGCTCTCAAAGAGTAGTCTCCTCCTTCACTACTCGATCCCTCTGCGAGTTCTTGATCGCCGGCGAGCGTAGCTACCTGCTGATGTTGCTGTGTGCTGGGCAATGCAGCGCTGGCACCCGAGAGGCCGCCAGACACACATAAGTGATTGGCACGGTGATGTCCGAGTCGGTCCGTATAGTTCGAAGGCTGTTGCCAGAAAGAGTCTCTACTCCATCCAACGATGTTAGCGGAGGCCGCCATAGCTCGATCTCTCTCTACCTCTTTCCGACAGCTGACCGATATCCTCTGGTTTACGCTCTTTTCACAACTCCGAATCCAGGATGGTCTGGGGGAACGCCCCCGTTCTAGTGCGCATGCGCAATTGGATTAAACGGATGGGCGTGCTCTCCACACGTGGTAAATTTGGAGGGTGTTGAATATGGAGCAGCTCTCTGTGGAACTTTTTGATGTTGGAGCTATCAGATTTGGAACCTTCAAGCTGAAAAGTGGAGTGGAGTCTCCAGTGTACTTTGATCTCAGAATCGTAGTATCCTATCCGGACTTGCTAGTGAGAGAGCAAGCCAATTCATTAATTAGTTTTGTCTATGCAAATGGTTGTTTTATTGTATGTTTGTAGAGTAAAGTGAGCCATGTTCTTTGGTCTGCTGTGAAGGATCATGCCAGTGAATTCCAGTCGATATGCGGAGTCCCATACACAGCCCTTCCCATAGCAACGGTATGACATGTTCATCGTCACCAATTTCAGTTTCTATATTATCTAACGTTGCGTGTGTTTCATTTATACTTGTACATGGCTCAGGTGATATCAGTTGAGCAGAATATTCCCATGTTGGTGAGAAGAAAGGAGGCAAAGGACTATGGAACTAAGGTACAGAATACACAAGATTCTCAGTCTATTAGTTTGTGACAAAAAATTATGCAAGATCTGACAAAGAAATGTTTCACCCCTAATTCTCAAGGCTAGGCAATTACTGTGTTGCTGTGGCTTTTCATGGTTCACAATAGGTGTAGCACTGGGATGTTTCCCCTCCTAGGCTAAGTTGGGGGGGGGGGGTGGTCGTGGAGTTTCTGAACTGTCGTGTATTAAATTTCGCCTTGATCTTTTATCCTTTACAGAAGATGATTGAGGGTGTGGTGGTCGCTGGTAGCAGGTGTCTTGTGGTGGAGGATGTGGTGACAAGTGGTGGGAGTGTCCTCGAGACATGCCACGCTCTACAGACTGCTGGAGTAGGTGTGGCTCATGCTGTGGTGCTACTGGATCGGGAGCAAGGTGGGCGGAGCAATCTTCAGCGAGCAGGGGTGGAACTGACCTCTGTACTCACCATGACTCAGCTATTGGAACACCTTCAGCATGCCGGGAAAATCACCATGGAAACAACAAGGATGGTTAAGAAATTCCTATCTGAAAATGCTGCAGTTGGTGTACCAAAGTCGGCCATTGCTGGAAACTTCACCCATAAGCAACCAAGCTCCGCCTATCTCTCATACACTGAGCGTGCCCAGTTGAGCAGTAATGCACTGGCCAAGAGACTGCTACAGCTAATGGATCAGAAATCTACCAATCTTGCTTTATCAGCTGATGTCAGCACTTCTGCTCAACTACTAGAGGTAAGGGGCGTTCTATAATTAAGTTAACTTGATGGCTATTTAATAGAATGTCATACCATAGGTTAGGAATTAAAAATTGTTCTCCATTAAATTTTTGATCCCAGAGTACATGTATAGGGTGATGTTTGAAGATGAAAGTAATCCGCAAAAATTGCTTATGGTTTTTCAGCTAGCTGACACTCTTGGAACTGACATCTGCATCCTTAAGACTCACATTGATGTTCTGAGTGACTTCACAGATGAAGTTAGAGTGAAATTGAAAGGACTTGCTCAGAAACACAACTTTATCATCTTGGAGGATAGGTGACTGTATGCTCTACATTGTACATTGTGCTTTTTTTTTTGTTTAGGCCTCAATATTAATTTTTCCCCTGTTATCAACAGTGAGTAAACAAATCTCCAAGTTGTGAAAATTGATTTTGGTGACAATTTTGCATTGTAAAATTACCCTCTAGCCCATATAGTAAAGTACTCTAGAATCTCAAAAGATTGCAAAACCTTTGCAACACAACGATGATGTGTGTGTATTTGTTTTGTTTTTTCCAGGAAATTTGCCGACATCGGCAACACAGTACAACTGCAGTACAAACAGCACCTATCCTCTGGTTGGGCGGAGCTTGTGACTTGTCACGCCCTCTCTGGACCAGGTGTGATCGGTGGGCTGAGGAGTGCTTGTCCAGATGGCTGTGGGTGTGTGATAGTGGCTCAAATGAGCACCACAGGAAACCTTGTAACAAGAGAATATACACAAGGTAATGGATCAGTGGAGAGTCAGCCAGTCTGAGCAATTGCTCTGTGCACCTAGTTCATGCAAATGCTTCCTTATACAGTAAAAACAGTGTTAAATATTTTGAACATCTGACTCATGGAAGTGGATGAAATTAATCTTGCTATTAATATTTATTTCTCTCTTCTCCCCCTCTCCCTCTCCCTTTCTCTCCATATTAGCTGCTGTATCTATGGCGGAGGCCCATCCTGATTTTGTGGTTGGTGTGGTCTGTCGGCAAAGTGTCTCCACCCACCCCAACATCATCCACATGACACCAGGTAATTAATTCACAATTAAAATAATTTTATTATAAGATTATGCCTAGACATGTACTGTAAATTTTGAATTAATATTTCTTTGAAGACTGTAACACAAGATGTTTTTTGCCATCACTCTAGGTGTATCGTTGAATGAATCAAATGATGGTTTGGGTCAACAGTACATCACTCCAGAGACTGCTATTGGCAGCAATCTAACTGATGTCATTATAGTGGGGAGAGCTATTCTCAATGTAAGTACATGTCACTATAGTGTTCTCAGTTGTGCATGCCAAGTTTTATGATCATCCCAGTAGTGTTGTTGTTTTTTTGCACAGGCTAGTGATAGAAATGCAACAGTGAAGGAATTCAAGAGCAGAGCATTTTCAGCTTACAAGAAAAGACTGAAACAATAAAAAGATACAATCAAACTCGATTATCAGGTATCATGAGTTTAAGTGAACATACACAATGCACAGGTCATGTGTGTGTATTGCATAACTGACAAATGAATCATGTTTCATTGTGTACACTGTACTGTGTTTATTGTGAGCATAAAAATGTCCTACATGCAGCTGTGGCTATTGAATTGACATACACTTGAATACCGATAGTATTACGTCAAACATTTGAGTGATGTTTGTGTCCAATATTCACTTGAACAGGTCTAAATGCTGCCACACAGTTTGTTACCATGGCAACTACAGCTCTCAACAGGTCTAATAGTGGCGTTAGTATGACAACGCCCCCTTTGCACATGTGACTACACAGCGATAACATTGGCCAGCAGAATCCATTGAAACAGATATGAATGAGGGGCTTGTAGACAGAGTCAGCACAGATGTGTATCAATCCACAGAGCAGTTTTCTTGCGACACTGTGCAGTAGGTAGTGACAACAGCCTAACAGGAACGCTATGATGAAGTCACTCGCAACACGAAGGGTAGAGAACACCTCCTCTGTACAACGCTTGGCATACTGCTCCGACCTGTATCAAAATGGGTGATTGTACGTGTACATGTGGAAGGACTTACATTTAACAGTAAAATTAATATTAGTATAATTATGCTGAACGTTGAATTTTGGTGATTATTGGGAAATTGTTATCTCAAGTACAGAGATAAATGAAAACGAGTTGTCCCCATTAATAATTATTATACTTTATCAATGTAGCTAGGAGTTTGCTCAGTGCCTCACATAAGTTTATTGTTGGCTTAGCATTGCATACATGTACTGCAAGCTGAAAAGATACTTACTTTTCTGCTACTCCAGCCATGTAGGAATAGGGGAGGTCATACGAGGGAGAGAGAACATCAGCACTCCCACCACTGACACGAGTGAACTCCAGGGCTCGATCAACACTGCACACACAGGCATACACACACAAAGAAGACACATGCACACACAGAAGACACGCAAACGCACACACAAATGACACAAGTATGTTTATGTGGTTGGTGAAGATCAACATTACTAATGTGTGATTACCCAGCTTGTGGTTGCAATATCTGTTCACCATCACCATTCAGTGAGGCTTTGAGGGGAGCATTGCCATAACTACCACGATTAATGGGGTTCTCCCCCTCCTCCCCCTCGTTGTGTACTGTGGCGCGATAGACAGCAGCTGCTGGGGCCTGGGGTGCAAAGGTCACAGGTGTACGTGGAGGAGATACTGTCGATATTTCCGTCAATTCAGTTTCCAGTGGTCGTATCACATGATCAGCCGGACTGCTACTAACGGCCTGCAAGGTTGAAGGAATATATATGGAACCCTACTGTGCACCAAGTTTAAACTTGCATGTGCTTTCAATCAATTTTGTAGTCAGGTTTCAGTAAAAACACTGGACTGACTTACTTGAATTTGCACAGTAGTTTTATGTGGTGAATGCCTGCTGTTTCCAGCGGTAGTGGTGATGTGTGCTCGTGTCGATGTGGTTGCTGTGGCGGCGATCGATGACTTTGTTAGTGGCTTTGGTGGAGTTTCAGTGTGAGATTCAGTGGGCAACGGTGTTGGCGCTGGGCTGTAGTCATCCCAGTCAGAGCCAGACTCCTCGTCCGCATGCGCACTGCGGAACTACAGCCAGTATTATTCAGTATCCACACGATCGATAGACATGTAACTCACCATCATCTTTGCTCAGCTGGCAGCTGGCAGCTGGCAACTGTCTTCGTTTGTTATACGTTATGGGTGACTGTTGGCATGGCAACGTGGTCACATGACTATCATCTGACCACAAAACGGTAAGTTCTTGACGACCTCTTACCCTTTTGAAGAGCTGGCTTCAAGTGTCAAAGGTCACTTCGGTACGTTGATTACAAGTGTGCTTTATTTAGGATCTGTGACAATGGAGGTGCAAGAAGTTTTCGCCGGTGCCCCTCGCTTCTCTGTCTCCGTGTCCAACGGTAGTGTGATGGTAGTGCCGCTCCCACAAGGTCAAGGTGCAGAGGCCGCGCAGCTACACCAGATACCAACACACGTACTCAATGAACAGGTATGATGAAGGGGGCTTACTCTTGAGACAAGCACACACACATCCATCATGAGTCTAGCCATAACTGATACAGTTAGGAGAGTGTGATTATTAACTTGATAAAGTGTTGTACTAAAGGCGATGTGTTTTTATCATATGCCTTAATTAGTTGGCAGGGCCGCCCAGTGCGTCTGGTCATGCAACAACAACATCAGCGCCACCCCATACCATCTCCACAGTGACCGAGTATTTCCCTGGCCCCTCCCACCAACCAGTCTCCAGCGTAAGTATGCATGAGCCTCACTATATTGTACACTTGTCGTGTCCCCATGCACTATCAACAGCAGTCTTATAGCTTTTTTTTTCCCCTCAAATTGAGACTACAGGCTAGTGAATGTAAATTTAACGTCAATAAAGGTGCAATTATAGACTTATCCTCATTTTCCTCCCTGCCCCTGCCAATTAGGCCTCGTCAGTGGACAGCTTCACACTGAGCAGTGCCGATGAGGGTCTGGCCGACCTTCAGCCTGAAGACTCCGATGGAGATGATGACGTGAGTAGTGGAGCAAAGGCACAACTCACTACAGATCAAAAGGTTAGTGCTTGAATACTTAGCAACACTTTTAAGCTAAACTAACATAGATGGGGGCTTGAAATTAATGGTGTAATCAAGCAGAAATTTAGGTTTGTGATATCTAATAATAAATGTTATTTTATTTTTCAGAAGCTTGAGTTCATGGCTGCTCTCAACCTTGTCCCACCTGCTGTTCTTGAAGGTAAACTATATAATATGTACCTCTGTACAGTAGTAGCTATTACTGTAATACGTGTATATTCACAATGGCATGATTAGCTGACGTTACTATACACTAGCTTTAGAGTGTATTAATTCAATGATGTATGTTCCCTATTGATCACTACATGTATATTCCACAGAGATTCGTCGCCGACAGCAGCTGTGTAGAGCTGAGTATGGCAACTGGTGGGACAGGCTACACTCCACTGTGAGCTAAACTGGAAAAGAATATATTGAGCAGCACCATCATTATTTGCTCTCTTCTTCCCCCAGGATTTTTGCTTGGTTGCAAAGAGTGACAGTGCCCTCACTAACCTCCAATCTCTAGCCGAGTGTAAGTTGATCATATTTTTTACACCATTGCTTTTGCAAGAGTTGTTTGCTTTCTTGAGCTTTGCATGTTGATTTTACTTCTCCTCTCCCTCTGTCCCCTTTAGTGAGCCAGGTTGCAGCGGCTGAGTGTCCACCTGTTATACCAGCCGAGGATCAAACACATGTAGCTACTGGTCAGTCAAATAAGCATGTTTGTAGATAGAAGCATGGCCTGACATAATACAGGTGCTAACATGCGGAGTACATGTACTCTAGTCTTGCTGCACTAAGCCAGAGTACTTCATGTCGACTATATAATAATATTATGTTTATTTTTTTATACCTGGATTATCACCTGAAGCATCTTAATTACCATTAGTGTTACGATACTTGATGAGGCATTTGATAGATTAATGTTCTGTGATTTTAGGACTTGGACCTTTCATAACTAGTTTCAAGTTTGTAGCAGTTCTACTTTACATGTAATGTGTGCACATATGCACTCATGCAATCATACTCTCTCTCTCTCTCTCCCCAGGTCCTGACACAGACTCCCTGGTGGAACAGATCACCTATTTGACTTCATGGCCACAGCCGACAACCTCTCAGCCTTCAAGCACTGTGGAGGTCATGACCTCCCAGCACCCTGGACCTGGCCCCTCGGGAAACCAATTAGGAGGCTCCGCCCACATAGCAAGTGAAGAGCAGCCACTACATGTCACACTTACTCACATCAATAGCTTCCAATGATAGCAATAATTTTTACTGTGGACACAAACTTCAACAAGATGCATGTACACACATTGTACAGAGGTAATAAATTTTTTTGTCAGAACTGATAATGTACAATCATGAGATGTTATGGTTTGATTTGGCATATAAATTTTATTGTTATAAATTTCATCTCGTTGAGATTTATGCTGAATCAGCAACGACAATATTTTGTATGATATGCAAGATAATGTATAGTCCCTGCATGGGGTAGTGTGGGAAAACACAAAAGACATACAGGGGAGGGGGGGATGCTATCGTCAATAAGAATACGATAATATTATACAAACTTTTTTTGTAACATGAAACATGATCAGAATTAACGTACAATACAGTAATATGGTTTGATAGATGAGGCAATTATGGCACAATGACATATTTGGTATGAAACTTGATCTTAGATGTTAAATTTTATGAACCAACTCAGCATTGAGTCACATAACAGTACATACAGGAACACTGATATATGATGCCGAACACACATGATTTTGAGATAAATAGTTAATAAGAGCTCTCGAAAGAGTTTGCCGATTGATCCACAGATACATACACACACAGTCATCTTTACTTCCTGCCAATTGTATGGCCATTGCTACAGGAACCATGTCCCTTCATACACCCATCATGGTGCCTTGATAGTCGTGAGTTCACAACAGACAGTGAAATGCACAACTGAGCAGCATAGTATGTTGTCATGGAAACTTGCCGTTCCCACGGTAATGGCATGACAAACTTGTTCACTGCGAGTACGGAGTCAGATACCACGAACAGAATAGCTCCGCAAGCGGCAAAGATCTTTCTCCATGGAATGTCTCCTTTTAGGCTGAATCTGGCCAGTGATCGCCATGACATCAGCCAAAGCAGTAGCCCATAGACTAACACTGCATAGAGGATGGGGCCAGATAACACAGGAAGAACAATAGAGAATAATGTAACTGCAAGGGTGCTCAATATGAGAAATTCTTTCAGGCCAAATGGTGTGAATTCAAACGCCAGAGTGTAGAATATGTGAGCAATGAGGAAACAGGCCAGGCCAAGGATGAAGTATGCCTCGTCAATGTTTTGCCAGATGAGGCTGATATCACCACAGCAACTGCACACCAAACCAAGCAGGATTTTCCGATTGTACGAGCGTGACGGGTTACCCGAAATCCCTTGGAGGCACACAAACCAGATGAGGGATAGAATGGGCAGAGCTTTCACGAATGCTGCTGATATACAAGGCTCGTCTTCCGGTAGCCATAACACAAAGTACACGCACGACATCTTCATAAACGGGATGAGAAATGGCGCTATGCTCCCCACCTCCTTGGTAAGCTGTATAGGATAGTATAGAAACATTCATTCAACGTTATAGCTTACGTAGTTTGAGATTTCAGCTTCTAGACTTAAACTTAAGCTAACCTGGTCTACGTCCATTCGTAGAAGGCTAGCCACTTTTCGCGAAAGCGAAGCTTTGGTGAGCACTTCTCGACCCATCAGTTTTGTTAGGCACGGAGACATCCTTTCTTGAAGCCGTTGAACTTTCACCGACTAGGGCTATTGAATTCAGCTCTTTTATAGACTGAATCTTGTGTACTTCCTCAGTAACTCGGCCATGAACATCGTTGTTTACACCGATCGCGCAGTCAGCACTTTTGCCTTTAACCCCTTAACCACTGAATTTGTAGTTGAACGACCTCGTACCAAACTGAGGATCTTGCGATCGCGCGATCGAGCTCGAGACAGGCCCCATGCTCACGGCAGAGGAGAGTAAGATGGAATTCGACGTAAGTGTCTGAGATCCCTCTCTCTGTCACAGTTAAACTCATCTTTATCTTTTCCAGAACTACGGTGGTCTGCTTCTAGCCGTTGCTGTGGGTCGTCCCAAGCCTCCTCCGAAGAAGCCTCGCCTCGGTCCAGTAGCTCTCGATAAGGATCGAAAGATACCCTTCAAGTTAGTGAAGAGAGAAGAGGTGTCGCACGACACGAGGAGACTTCGCTTTGAGCTTCAGAGTCCACAGCATGTGCTCGGCCTGCCCGTGGGCAACCACATGTATCTGACAGCAAGGATCGATGGAGAGCTGGTGCGAAGACCATACACGCCAGTCACTTCTGATGATGAACTAGGCTACTTTGAACTAGTCATCAAGGTATGAACAACACTGTGTGTTGGAGCATTGCAAATCTTTACCAAAAAATTAATTATGAACCAGAGAGAGAGGGTAGTCTACAATCACTGGACTGGAACGGTGGAATGGAATGGTGGAATTGCAAATTCAGCAAAAATGAGGTCAAAAGATCACAATGTTATAAAGTGGTTTGGGATTGCTGGTATCGAGTTCAATAGTGATGAGTGCGCTAATCTGAAGTGGCCAGTTGGCTGCCATCGCTGTAGGAAGCACCCACATTTTAGTATTGTAAACAGTAGTTTGTATGTTGCTACTCAGTTATTCTGAGTCAGTAGCTAATAAAAGCCATGCTGAAGGTCTAAGATCTAGTTAGCTGCTCTCCAAATCAAAAGACTCAGGCTAGCTAGCTAAAAATTGTAACAATCTCATATCTTCTGCTTGCAGACTATGCAACATACACCTCTGTAATTGCCAGCTGAATCATGATAGCTATTGCCCGCTGATGGACTTCAAAACTGGCGTATTAGTGACAACAACTTCTCAGCAGGCACATAGCCAATTGATAGTCACTATAGATGATCATAGATCAATGGGGCAAGCAGACAAAACTTCAGAACTTGATGCTTGTAAAGAATGATGCCAACAGTATACATGTAGCTAGCTACTGAGGCTTTAATAGTGATATACTGTTATCTATCCTCATCCCCAGTGGCGTGGGAATAAGGCTAGCTGCTATCAATGGTCCAACAGGCAGCTAGCTGGCAACATTGGCTCGCAAATAGGTGCCAGCTGGTTAAACATTAAAATTGAATTCTCCTAATATGTATATTAGGATGAGTTTAAGAGCATGCATACATGTAGCTACTATGATAGCTACATGCATATTGATCTGATCACCATGTACCAATACATTCCCCTCTGTTTACATGCAGTAGATGTCCTAACATGCTTATAGCTATACTAACCCAGTAGTCTGAGGTACAAGGGTTAGTCTTATGTTGACGCAATAGCTATGAAATTGTTAGATAGTAGCTATGTTAAATAGCTACAGTCACGTGAATATTGTCGATGCAAAGGAAAGTGTCCCAGTGATGCTACTATACAATCATGTATCACTTGACTTCAGTGTAAGCTAAGCTTGCCATCAAATCACTATTGATATCCTCATGCATAAGAAAATGTGATCTTTTGGCCTCAATTTTGCTGAATTTACGATTCCACCATTCCAGTCCACCATTCCAGTCCAGTGTGTGTGTGTGTGTGTATGTTTGAGAGAGAGAGAGAGAGAGAGAGAGAGGCAGGGCAGTCTCTATTCACTGGACTGGAATACCCGACTCACCTTTGACCTCAAATAGTCTACACAAGGTACATGTGTCAGCTCAAGAGTGTGCTGATTAATGCAGTGCTGTACCTGAATTAGATGTAGTCAGTTCTTCTGACCCAATGTGACATGTAATTGTCTGAGATTAATGCTGAACTCCAGCTACTATGTTGTGGATAGTTGTCACTATTAATTAAACCATCCAGCTATTAAGTTTTTATTTACTATTATGGTCTCTCAGTGACTGTCAGCTAAATTTTCTACTAGACTCAGCTACAGGATCAACTCTAGTTTTATGGATTTTGGTAGTGAAATCTTTGTAAGATGACGCATTATAGTTATTTCAAGGCTACTTGTATAATACCCATAGGTCCTAACTGTTTGAGCCGCACTGCCCCCTCCCCTCACCCTTGTTGTGGCTTGCCAAAAGCATGGAATACATGCATGTACAGTAAGTTAGTACATTTTTATTATAATCCCTATGTTGGATATGACATAGTCACTATAATATTATAGGTATTCAGACATGGACAACAATTAATACAGTGTGAGAGGCAAATTAGGCTATAAATTTATAGTCATTCTACTAATTTAGTGACAAACTGCACGAGTAATGAAATTGCAGGTCAGTAACTACATTGCACAACAGAGCCTTGTTCCCACAGCTCTTTAAACTTTTCAGTACACAACATTGAAAAGTGGCCGCTTGAAAGAGAGAAAGCATAAATTAGGTTCTACAGCGTTAGTCTATTAAGAAATAATAATGTAGCCAGATTTACAGCCTCACGAACAAGTGTGAAAAAGTGTAAACATGCCATTCTGGGTATTGGGGGGGGGGGGGGGGGGGAGGGAAGAGCTACAGGAGAGGAATAGCTACTTGCTTGTTTACACTAAACAAAAAAATTGGATTTCATACATGCAGGAGATCTGTAGGATAGGGCAAGATTTTCTACACAGTTCATTTGTTCGCATAAAATTTCACCCTATCCTCTGCCAAGTGTAGGAAATGTGAGGAAACGTCATGTTTTGGTAGCTTAGGACATGTAGGAAATCTTAGTTTTGGTCTAGTGTTAAGTGTTAAAGATGCTAGGCTGAACTTGAAAACATATTTGATGGCCCAATCTGACTAGAAAGCCGATTACTCAGTATATACTGACACAAGAGAGGACACAACTGCAATCTAGGGCTATCAACTGCTGAAAAATAGCTCATTTTAGTTGGTATTTGGGGGGTCAAAGGTGAGTCCAGTAATCCAGTCCAGTAGTCCAGTCCAGTAGTCCAGTCCAGTGGTCCAGTCCAGTGGTCCAGTCCAGTGGTCCAGTCCAGTGAATAGAGACTGCCGAGAGGCAGCTGCTTTGTAACATAATAAAATTCTGTTGCATAGGCTAACGAGTGTGTGTGCACGCCTGCGTGTGTACATACGTGTATGTGAGAGAGAGAGAGAGAGGGAGAGAGGGAGGAAGGGAGAGAGAGGTGGCTGCTTTGTACAATGTTAAAACTCTGTTGCATAGGCTAACAGGACGTCATGCATGACTGTGTATTAATTTTGTAATTTCAACTTTTTCCACGCAGGTATACTTTGCAAATGTACATCCCAAGTTTCCCACTGGTGGGAAAATGTCTCAGTATCTCAACTCACTGAAAATCGGTGAAACTGTGGACATACAAGGACCCTCAGGCAAAGTATGTGTGCATGTACACATACGATACGTGAATTTTATTTAATAGTATGGTGTGATTCCATTTAAGTGAATTCACAGTTGAATATTCCTGTCCCATAGGTGGAGTATCTAGGACGCGGCCACTTTCGTGTGAAGTATCCAGGCAAACCAGAGCAGCTGCGCTATGCTACCAGTGTCGGACTGATTGCTGGGGGAACGGGGATAACCCCTATGCTACAAATAATTAAGGCCATCATTAAAGACCCCGAGGATGATACAAAAGTCTCCCTACTTTTTGCAAACCAGGTACATGTATTTTCGTGCTCTCATAGTCATGTTTTTGTTGACAAGAATACGAGGATAGGTATGGGATCGTCACTTCTACGGATTACGTTTTGATTTGCATTGCGAGCATCACTAGCAAGGGATTGCCCGAGCCTTTGTATCATACAGCTTGCTGTGTGTTTATAATTTTATAATCTTGATGTATACAGACGGAGAGGGACATTATAGTGAGAGAGGAACTGGAGGAGATGGAGAGAAACAATAGTAAATTCTTACTCTGGTACACGCTGGACAAGCCTGACCAAGGTATGCATACACACACACACACACATAGACATGCATACACACACTCACCATCGTGACACTAGCATGCACATACATACACACACTTGCTCACTCACACATCATGTCGTATGATCACTGTCATGCTGAATGCATGGTCTTTGAAAGTCGCTATGATAAGTGTTGTAATGCTATAGGTTGGAAGTACAGCTCTGGATTCATCAATGCTGAGATGATATCTGAACACCTCCCCCCTCCGGGGGCCAGCACTCAAATTCTAATGTGTGGTCCCCCACCTATGATAAAGTTTGCCTGTCTACCAAACCTGGAGAAGCTAGGCTATACTGAAGACATGTATGTACCATTCTAGTTGGAGAACACAACAGATTATAGGGTATTGCATTATAGTCACAAAGCTATTGTGGTAGTGAATTTATTGTGAACACAAAAATTGTCTAATATTGTCATTTTTATTTAATTGATTATTAAGAGAATGGATCGTGTCTTCTGTATCTTGAATATGGGGAGAAATATTGCTGAGTTGGTGGACGAGGTGCTGCAGGCGGTGTATGGTAAGGGTCGTTAGAGTAACCAACATCATAGTCATAGGAGGTTGGTTGGGATGACTGTTGTCTTAGCTGAGTCAGCTGTGCAGGAGAAATCACCTGCACAAAGAGAAAATAAAAACAGTCAAATAACATAGTAGTAGGAGAATCAAGCAATATCTACATAGATATTGGGATAGTTGTGTGAATGTTGATAAGTTTGAAGCACAAACGTTATTATGAGGGTAGCAATTGAATGATATTTGCATGCTTGCCCCCCAAAAATTTCCTGATTTATGGCAATACAAAACCATGCACTGCAAGACC
Organism: Stappiaceae bacterium; assembly: GCA_964291365.2. Lineage (GTDB taxonomy): Bacteria > Pseudomonadota > Alphaproteobacteria > Rhizobiales > Stappiaceae > JBDWFY01. The sequence continues at coordinate 33,129 of OZ219992.1, read as the reverse complement.
TTTACGTATACGCTCGTGCTCAAGGCTTCAACGTGCTATACTTGTATTGGTGAACATAATAGTAATATAATGCACAATTCACTTACTTGTGTGTGTAATGGTGCGAAGGAGTGTGGATCGGGTGGGGCCCAGACTAGTTGCCCTGGCAACCCACTGTAATGAGTGGGTGGAGCTGCATAGATCTGTGTGGGTGGGGCTAGTTGTTGTGGTGGCTGAGATGAGACCACCGAATGCCATGCTGTGCCTGCAGAAAGAGAGAGAGAGAGAAAGAGGCAAAATTTGAATGTCACACTAACAGAATCTACTGTATTAAGTGATCTTGAATGCTACACTTTACAATTTATGTGCGTCTGTGAGAAAATTCCAAGCATTGTAATTTAGTGTGTGCACACTTTTGTCACAACATGAGCACTGCAAGTGAAAGCTCTCCCCCAAAATGTCATACCATATAGCGGGAAACTTTTGAGGAAGAAAACTTTTGTGGATTTCGATGTTTAAGAGCCATCTGCAAAAGTTTTCCCTGCAAAATTTGGGGGCGTGCCACACCCACCTATGATTTGGTTTAAGCAATCCGTGAGAATTTTCTCCACAAAATTCTCACTTCCTACGGATCCGCGAAAGTTTTCTCCCTCGAAAGTTTACCGTTATACAGTACGTATTATGCTTATTAGTGAACTCTCACTAGGAGGTTGATAGGATGCACCTCCTGATAGTCTCAGCAAGTGAGTACCCGAGTCCATCGAGTCCTGGTAGGTGGAGCTAGCTGCCCACGGTTGCCCCACTCCGCCCCCTCCCTGTGACTGAGACGCTGAGAAGGCTTGTTGGAGTAGCTCTTGTATGGCAGCTGCTGAGCTGTAGGAAGAGTCAATATCCGGCACCTGTGGCAGCTGGGTGGGTGGGGCAGGTGTGGCGGGAGGATGCTCCATTGTAGCATGACTAGAAGAGGCTGGGGAAAGAAAGACATCAAATTATTCCACTACAGTAAAGGAAACTTCTTGAAGGGACCATTTTGAAGGACATTGCACAATTAATTTTATATTAAATGGGTACACATACTGAGAGAGAGAGAACACTATATTAATTTTATTTACCAGGGCAGTACTCTTTCACTAGTTGTCTCTGTGAAATAATTCCACTCTCACTATGCTATTTTTAAACGCCATTATTGTACGGCTCCTATCTTTTCCACTGTTGACAATACCTTGAGCTGATGCGGTAGCTGTGCTTTGTTCTTGTGGAGAAGCATCAACTTTCTTATCCTTGTCTTTTGGCTTGACATCTCCACTGCTCACAGCCTCACCAGCCTCACCAGCTTCACCAACTTCACTAGTAGCAGTCACCTGTTGAGCATCAGTTGATTTGGCCTACATGTACGTACGTGTATTAAGTGATGTATTAATACAATATTTTGATGAAAATTGTCTTCACCGTTTCTTTGGGTTTAGGTTGCTCTGTGGGCATAGCTTTATTGGGTGGAGCCTGTCCAGTTGCTGTGCTGTCTCTCCTCATAGTCTGGTCCAGCTGAAACTTCTCGATCTCCTAAAAAATGATTTTTAGCGGTGGAAAATTACACCAGATGGACAGTGCTAGCAATGCATGAAAATTCATCTATCACACACAACTGCTTCAAAATTTGTTCCCCTTAATTAGGAGCTTGAGGCACAAAAAATTTCACAGTTATTTTAATTTTAGCATTCTCCTTGGGAAAATTGTGGTAATCATTTTTGTCATGTAAGAGTTGTTACATAGTTTATCTTATAAACACTTCTCTTACCCTCCATAGTGTTTCTAGCTGCTTGTGTGTGAAGTTCTGACTCGGCTGCTGGGGAGGGGCTAAAGTAGGAAGGTTTTCCAGTGTAGAGTGACGGGGGTGGGGTGGTGTGGTCAAGGCCTTGGGATGTGGGCGTGGCTGTACTGAGATCAATTGCCCCCCAGCAGTGGAGGGGTGAGGAGGAAGGGCAAAGGTTGGAGCAGCAACAGCAGCTGCTGGAAGAATGGGCTAGAGGAGAGGGAGAGAGAGAGAGAGAGAGAGAGTTAAGTATTGTATTTGTGAAGTATCTCAATTCTTTTGATTTTTACCTTGTTAGCCCTACCACCTCGTGCTAAGCTGACTGTATATATATTACTTACAACAAACACACACACACACACACACATATCAGTAGTGCTAGCATATAACAGAAGTATACTGGACCATTACGCACAAGATTGCCAAGCTACGTACCTGTATTCTCATGAGCTGTACTCCTCCTGGAGTATCCATCCAAGCCAACTCCCTCTGTACATCGGCAGCCACACCCCTTGATCTCCTCCCACTAACTCCCAGCGTAGACTGCCTCCCATGGTCTCGGCTGAATGGCCGTCCTCGCTGACTTCGCCCATGCTTCATACGAGATCCACCCCTTGACCCCATGATCTTTCTCTCCATGCTGCCACCACCTCGTACGTCCATCATCATGTGATAGGGGTGGGGGGCATGGTCTGTAGAGTCATAATCATCAGTCGTTGCCCCAGGGGCAATCTTATTTCCCTTATGACGAGCCATTCGACGCCTACAAGAGAGGAAAATAATCAATAATCTCATGAATCATACAAAAACAGTATGTGAACTATAAGGTATTATTGTCGATACTTACTTAGTGGAGGGTCTGGTTGATGGGCGAGGTGTGGTTGCCATGGCTTCAGCCGGATGGGGCGTGGCAAAGGGGGAGGAGCTATCAATGTCACCCATAGCAGCATCCAGCTATAGAGAGCGTTTACATGTTTATTATGATAATCATAATGTGGTACAATCAAGAGTGCATCTCGGTACCGTAAAGCTATGATTCTATGCATGAGATTTGTATTGCATAATTTCTTTACTGCACTATACACTGTATTGTATAATGTTAAAATACATAATGTACGACGTTTCTTAGAGACTAATAATTTTGATGGATTCACGTAATTTTCTCTTATTACAGTAGTACCATAATTATCATGAGTAGAGGCAACACTCATACCTCAGGTTCCCATCTAGGAGATGGCATGACTCCACCATATGTTGACGGACGAACTCTTGTTGTCTCCATGGTGATAGAGCCATGCCTCTTTCTCCTTCGACTGCCGATCCGTGATCGTATTTCTGTGTCTCTCTGTCGAGACTGCAACATCAGTCGCTCCAGAGTCGCCTGAGAGAATGAAACAAAGATTTGGAACAACTAGAAATACATGTACATCTATGTACATATTATGTGCACTGAGAACTCAAGTAGAGATACTGTATGTATGCTTTGCAAGTGTGAACTCGATCTTGCATATTATGTGTGTGTGATACACGAGCACCCGTTATATACTATCATCAGCTAAAAACTGAGTGCACACTCACCTTTCTTCTTTGCTTTAACTCTTCCTCTTCTCTCTGCTCCTGCAATCTCAGATCATCCTCTTTACTCCGAACCATTTCCCTAGCAACGCTGCCGCTCCTACGATGAGGTCGGAGTGCAGTAGGTGTGGCTCTGACTGTCTCCGCCCCGTCTACTGAGCTGTGGCTCTTGTGTGAAGTGGACGGTGAGGGGGCCACTGCGTTGTGAAATTTCATCTTGAGTGCTCTAGTCGAGGGGGATGGCTGAGGGGGTGTAGCACTCTCATAATGAGCTACACGCTCGAATAGTCCAGCTGGAATGTGCTCTTGCTATAGGGACGAGGCAAGAAATAAAACGATAAAGCCACAGAAACAACCTTAAATCTCAAGCTACATGTATGCTTACAGTATAAAATGTGTACTAATTTTGTACACTGAAAAATTACCCTTGATGAAGGGGTTTCCCTCTCTAATGTGGGTGTGGCCTCTCCACCCTCCACCCATCCATTGGCCAGTTGACTGATGGATACTGGTGGTTTCTTAGCAACCCTTTCCCTTGCAACGGTGGCAACAGCCCCGCCTGATGTTGACTGTTCATCAGAAAATTGTCCAAAATCACCTGTTCTGGCGAACGTTGAAGCAGCCTCCGCACCTCGAAGGGTCTATAGGAATATTATTATGAGGCAGCCCCCTTAATAACTGACCAATAATAATGAAATAATTACAGCATGTACAGGAATCATACAAGTCACAAATTATATGCTCTCTAAGCTCGTAATGGACTTGAAATTTAGTATTAGTTATGTGTGAAACAGTAACATAGCAACTACATGTACCTTAATTATTCCAGGTAGATGCCATGAAATTATACTTATCAGAAAATGATTATGCTGTCTAAATGTACATACGCCATACCTGCACTTTGATAGTCTTATGTGCATTGTAGTAGAGCACTGCCACACACAGTACCATCACCACAGCAACCACAACAAGAAGGAACAAGGCCACACCCAGTCCAGCAGCTAGCGGGACGACCAAGGAGGTGGGGCTAGTGGGTGGAGCCTCAACAATACCAATAATCTGTGAGAAAACAACATGTAAGTACTTCATAGATTGGGAAAAATTTTACATGTATAAAAATTAATTTTTCCTCACTGGGTATGTGAGTACTTGAGAGAGATTTCTATTCTGAATTGCCGCTATCACCACGGCAGCTGAGACAAAGGTGGGCGGGACCAGCGGATCTGAGCCATTGAGGATGTAAAAGGTGATGACACTAGTGCCACTGGACAGAACTCCAACATCAGTGATCTGTCAGGGGAGTGTGTGTGTGTGTGTGTGTGAGAGGGAGAGGGCGTGAGGGTAAGTGTGAGCAAGTGTGGAGGATAATGGAATATTAAGCGCACAATGTGCATTTCCATGCTTGTGGCTGGATAGTTTGTGCTTGCTCATATTGCGTAGCTAACTCGTTATTAGGTCGTTAATCATGAGACCAGAAACAGCTGCTAGCATGATGAATGCAACGCCACATTACACTATATCTAGCAATGTAGTTTGCTAGCTAGCATAGTGTACATACATAGCATAGCAATAAAACTATCGTACTGCATTTCTAAAAAAATAGCTTTCAAATTCCTTACTTGCACTTTTTATTAATTCATCACAAGTTAGTATCTACAAGTATATCGTTGTATGTTTTAAGATTCAGAACATGCTCCCCTAATTTTGCTCTGCTTTAAGATTCAGTTCTGTATCTGTTTGAATGCTCTGTTTTAATATTCATTTCTGTATTTGTTTGAATGCTCTGTTTTAAGATCATTTCTGTATCTGTTTGAATGCTCTGTTTTAATATTCATTTCTGTATCTGTTTGAATGCTCTGTTTTAAGATCATTTCTGTATCTGTTTGAATGCTCTGTTTTAAGATCATTTCTGTATTTGTTTGAATGCTCTGTTTTAAGATTCATTTCTGTATTTGTTTGAATGCTCTGTTTTAAGATTCATTTCTGTATTTATTTGAATGCTCTGTTTTTCTGTATTTGCTCTGTTTATCTGTATTTGTTTGAATGCTCTGTTTTAAGATTCAATTCTGAATGCTCTGTTTTAAGATTCATTTCTGTATTTGTTTGAATGCTCTGTTTTTTAAATGCATCTCTGTACTATATCATACACATTAGGTTTTATTAATCTCTAACTGTATGCAGGCATTAATTTCTTACATCAGCATCATAGATGCCACTGGTCTGTCTCCTAGCAACACGTCCAGCAGTATTTCCAAATATGGCATCAGCCAATGCCCCTTCCAACTCGCACCTCTCTGGGGACATTGCCATGGCAATCAGACTGTGTTTAGATGTGGTCAGTCCGAGTCGGAGTTGAACTAGCGAATTTTCCAGAACACTCTCTCCCTCGACTAGTAAACTGGGGCAGCTGGGCTCTCCCGGGGAGGGGGTGGAGCTAGGGGTGGGGCTAGGAGCAATGGGAGATTCCAATAAAGATAGCGAAGGAGTTATGGTTGAAGTCTGAACTGCACTAGCTAGTTGTGTGGAGGTCAGTGATGGCTGTATGGGCAAAGATAGTGATGATAGACTAAGTGTAGTTTGCAGAGGGGAAGACGTCTGCACTAGCTGATCAGTCGATGAAGGCTGAAGTGAGGAAAGAGAAGATATTTGTGATGTAGTTGGTGTTATTGACAAGAGTACTGTTTCTGTTGTTGCAGAAGACAGCAAGCTAGCTGAAGGAGAGAGAGGGGTAGACGATGATATTGGCGAAGTTAGCGATGGTGTAAAAATTTCAGTTGAAAAAGCTTCACTGGATATCTGCTGAGAGGGAGAAACTCCAGATGTCTGAGGAGATGAAGACACTGCACTTTCAGATGTTATGACAGAAGTAGAGATAGGTGGTTGCTCAAATAAAATCAAAGTAGAAGTAGGCTCCACAGAAAGAGTTGGTTCTGACGAAGTAGAACTAGGAGAAGTCATGATAGATAGTGAGGGAGATGGCTCTATAGCAACCAGTGACTCCGTTGCTGTAGATGTCACCACAGCAACAGTTGGTGAGGCAGAGCTACTAATACCTATAGTACTTGAAATCTCGATTGATGTTGTCGGTTGAACTGCAAAAATATCCATAGACGTAGATATTTCAAGAGAGAGAGCTGGAGTTGGTGATTCAGGTAGCAATATCTGGCTACTTGTAGAAGACAAAAGGCCGGTTTGAGTTGTGAGAGCTAGCGATGATGATTCAGTCACAATGATGGCAGATGATGTAATCATGACATCATCAGAGGAGACCACAATTGATGAAGGAGATAGAAGTGGAGTAGATGTGCTTGGAGAAGGCTCTAGGGGGAGGAGAGGTGAGGGAGTGAGGAAGAACAACTGCTCTGAGACAGTAGAGGAGACAGAAATGAAAGGTGCCTCGATCGCTGAGGAGCTGAAGGGAAAAAGGATGGTAAAGATAGGAGAAACTGAGTCAGTCGGTACAATTGAGTCACTCTCAGATGATGTTACAATTGAGTCACTCTCAGATGATGTTATAGCTAGCTGACTGGTTGACAGTTGTTGAAGAGGAGTCGATGAAGAAAGAGTTGAGACATCACTAGGAGATGTGGGCGTAGAGGTGGGTACAAAGTTCACCTCGCTCCTACTAGACGATGGGGAGGGTGTAAAGGTCACCTGGGTGATTACAGTAGTTGGGAATGGAAAAAGTAGATCAATGGATGTCGATAAATCACCACGAGCTGATGTTGCTATGGTAACGATGGAACTGGCTGCAGACAGAGTTGACGTTTCAATCAAAAACATATCAGAATCTGAACTGGGAGGAGGTTGTGAAAGAGAGCCTGAGAGAGAAGTGGGTGTGACAGATGATAGAGGTGTAGTGCTTTGCAAAAGTGAAGGTAGTGGCGTTGGAAAGATACTCACGAGCGTCGTGATTGGACGACTGGCATCTGAGGAGGTGGGTGTAGCTGTTAGCTCGTCAGGAACAGCACTGCTGGAGGAGAGAGGGAGTAGAAATAGTGGTACACTGGATGTTAACAGATCCACAGATGACTGGGTTTCAGTAGAACTTGTAGGTGTAGTTAGCGATGGAGTAGAAAGAGGGAGACTTGGGAATGTAGTAGGTGAGGAGACACCACCTGATTGCAATGATGTCATAGGAAATAAAACTTCAGTGGTCTCAACAATAAGGAAATCACTTGTCTCACTGGCATCAGTAAAAACTTGAGTAGATGACAACAGTTGAATGACAGGGGAGGGTGAGATAACTAGAGTAGAAATTGGTAGCGTAGCCAGCTCACTAGTTTGCAGCGGAATGAGGAGCATATCGACTGAACTTGGCTGCACCTGGGGAGTGGGTATGGCTTGAGATGTGAGCGTGGCTTGTGATGAAGGGGTGAACGGTAACGATAGATCTTGAGTGGACGACTGAGGAGGGAAGAAGAAATCAATTAACGATGTTGATGTAGAGGTTTCCCCCTCCATTACTGGAGTAGAGATTATTACACTACCACTACTCATGAACGTTGTAGGAAGAGCATTAGATGACAGTGATATTTTATCATTACTCAGGGACGGCGAAGGTTCGGGCACCAGCCTCACAGCATCACTGGATGGTATAACATGACTAGGGGATGGAGTTGATTCAGGCATCTGCAGCACAGATTGACTTGTCACGAAGATTTGTGTTTGAGCAGAAGTTAGTTCAGAAAATATTAACACCGCTTCAGTAATTGAAATATCGAGATTTGGAGTAGTTGATGATATTTTTATGCTTGTATCTGGCGTTGATTGCAGAGGCAGTAGCATCACTGGTACACTGGTCATCGCTGTGTCATTTTGTACAACTGTTAGATCTGGTGATATTTCAGTAGCCAGTGAGATAGGAGAGGGTGTTGCCTCAGGCAGCAGTATAACAGCCTCAGTGCTTATAACTTCACGAGTCTGGGATGGAAAAAGCTCTGTAAGTCCTGGTATAGTCTGAGTATTCAATACCACTGCGCTGCTAGGTGCAGGTGTTAGCGTTACCTCTGGTAGTAATAGAGGAAGGCTGGTCACAATTTCACCAACTCTGGTCGATGAGAACTCGGGAAATATCACCTCTGCATCGCTGGTTGATGCCAGTTCACTGAAGGTTTTCATCGATGATAGTGGCGGATTTGTCACTAGTTGTCGAGTCTGTGTTGAAGTAGGGTCAGGAAATTCCAGCAGAGCTTCCGTCATTAACACCTGACGAGTAGGGGTGGGTGTTAATTGAGGTAAAAGCTGACTACTGGTCAATGGCTCAATGCTGCTTGGAGGTAGAAATAGCACAGGCTGCTGCGTGGATATTTCATCAAAATTTGCCATATTTTGTGGATCAGCAATATTGGTACTCACTGGCGATGGAGGTGCAGTCGAAAATATTTCAAATTCAGATGATTGTAATGAGAGAGGTGAGGGAGGGAGGAGTGTGGATGTGAGGGGTGATGCTAGAGATGGCGTGAGGGATGAAGGGAGAAGTGGGACAGTACTAAACATTGCTATATCGTCCGTGATAGATGGAGGTGGGTGTGGGTCATCACTGGCCGCTGGGAGGGGAGTGAATATGATAAGTGGTTGGGTTGCCGTGGAAACAGGTAGGAAGGTGACCTCTGGACCTGAACCTACGCAGAGGAAACAAGATGGAAAGAGACAGAGATAGGGATCAGAGCCACATAGCACAAAATGGAAATAGTATAATAAAATTATGCACAATCAGTAATTGAAAACAACACCAACACAGATTTTGTCATCAAAACTGAAACAGGTGTACTGCCACTCAGCGTATTCTTTGCCTTAAAATAACAAAGTGTGGGGATCACCAGATCAGATGATAATTTGAACATTCTGCTATGCACACTGATCAGCATGATCGATCTACATGTATGTAGTATCATGATCTCTCTCTCTCTCTCTCACCTTGTCCTGATCCAGGAGGCTGCGCAGCTGTGGACGCGGTCACCAGAAACACTTGAAGCACATACATAAACTGCTCCATCTCTGTAGCTAGCTCCACACGACTCACATCTATCGATCGTTCATATTCATGATTCACAGTACACGACAAACGACCGCAAATTTAGCTTGGTTAGTAATCACGCACCAGGCAAGTTTGTAATCCTCTCTCCGTTTTTGCCACACACATAGACAGCAGCGTAGGTTGAGGGACCCCCAGTGCACTGTTTGGAGTGGCCATAGCAACAAAACAACACGACAGCCGAAACTATGCCAATAACAAGCGCTAACAAATTCATCGCATTCTAGCGCCATTGTGCATGGGATTGTTACTGCGCATGCTCAGTATCGAATATCTTGGCGCGCGATTTTTGCGCGAAGAATACTTTTGGCGGAGCGTTTGTTTGCTTGTAAAAGGAGCTAACAATATCGCAGTGATGTCTAAGAGGGCCGCGGCTGTGCAGCTGACTTCTGATAACTATGAACAAGACGACAGAGATAGCGATGAGGTGAGATAAACGAGCGATCATTCTATGTTTGTTTGTTGGACGGGCTCTATTTAGAATAACCTCCTTCACTTTCCGCGTACAGCCTGGCCGGTTTGAACAAGCCACTGAAGATCAATTGAAACAACGAGTGTAAGTGTCCAACAATATCACAGTGATATACATGTAGACTAGCTACGTAGACCATGTCTGTGTATCCCTGTTATCTCAAGTTGTATGTGTGTGCTGCAAAAAAGGCTGATGTACTGGCCTTGGGCAGCCAGTGTACAGTGATATACAATGCTATTGTGTGTCTTGATCCTTGGCTTTTTAGCTTTGGTACCATTGATCATATTGTAGGATTAAGAAGGCGGCTCGTCGCACTAACACTGGTTCAGGCATGGCTAATGGAGGAGCAGGGGGAGGTGGTCTCTTTGCTGGACTCAAGACATCGGCCACACCCTCCCTTGGTTTTGGTGTCAGCTCGGGGGGCCTACCGGGGCTGGGGGCAGTGGCGCTAGGCAGAGCTCCTCTCTCCTCTATCAGCGCTGGACAATCAAATACGATGACATCATTCAACAAGAAACCAGCCATTATGGAGTGTAAGTATTGATTTCACTAAAGTTAAGCATTACCAAGCCTAGACTATCTATCTACTTGTATTATGTTATCACATATTATAGTTCAGAGCAATGGAGTTGCCACCGGCGACAGTGTTAGTGGGGGCAGCAGTGAATATTGGAAACAGCTTCAAGCTCTCAACGTTGGAGTGAGCAAGTGGATCAGTAGCCATGTCGACAAGAACCCCCACGTTGACCTCACACCGATATTCAGGGACTATGAGAAACACCTCAAGGCTATTGACACGAAGGTAAGTATGTGCAGTCTTAATAAGAGGGGAATACCCTTTAATGTGTTCTCAGGTGGCAGCATGTACTGTACTTGTATATGTATAATGGAAGCTCCTTGATACCGTATAGCAGAAAATTTTCGCTGGTGCAAAATTTCACAGAGTTGCCTCCCAACCCTTTAGAAGAAGATTTTGTTGTTTTAAATTTGGTACCTGCACTCCAGTGAGACCACACCCACTGTTAGTCCATAATAAGCACGATCGCTAATGATTGAAATATGCTAGTGGGAGATGCTGAGTTCTTTAGTGGTTTTTACTTCTGTGGGGGTCGATTTATCCACAAAAAAACCGTGAAATTTTGCACGATGTGAAATTTTCCCACTATACAGTACATACATGTACATGTATTTTTTCTCCTACAGTACAAGCCTCTCTCTGAGACTGAGAGCAGTCAAGAGTCAGACTGTGGAGAGGGACCGAGCAGCCAGACCATACACACCTCACAGGGGGAGGAGTCTGATTTCCATGGCGACAGCTCCAGTCAGGTGACCTCACAAGAGACTGCCACTGAAGAGGATGATACTGCTGCTACTACTGGTAAAGAAATAATAAATGCCAAAAAGCTTAGGCTAGCGACTGTGGAATTTCTTTATTTATTGCACTAATCCCCCCCCCCCCCCGATTCAGTAGCCATTTAAAACAGGTATATACCATGGCTCTTTGTTTTCCCTGTGTGTGTGTGTGTGTGTGTGTGTGTGTGTGTTAGGTGGTGAGGAAGAGGATACCCAGGAAGGCTCATCCAAACAGCTCCAACTAGCCTCCTCATCGAGTACAGCAGTGGACAGCATTGATGATGGCAGCCTTCTCTCTCTCAGGGCAAAACTCTTCTACAAGAAGCAAGATGAATACACCGAGCTTGGTGTTGGCACACTTAAGGTGCAAAGTTCTAACGGACAGTCTGTATGTCTCCTATTGCGTAATGATACGAGTATCGGGAATATCTTACTAAATGTTCGAGTGACTGGAGATGTACCTATGACGTTGACTAAGAACAATTTGATTGTTGTGTGCCCTGCTAATCCTCCGCTGGGGAAGGGAGCAGGAGAGGGGGGCGTGGTTACCTACCTCATTCGAGTCAAGACAGCCCAGCTAGCTGAGAAGCTACACTCAACCATCAAGGAGAACATGAAATAAACATGGAGCTAGCTAGCTAGCTAGCTTGCAATTGAACTTTAATGTCCCATGTACATACATAGAAATATAGATTGTTACTGCAAGAATGATTTTCATGATGATTATGATTAGCACCCAGGCTCATGTTGTGATAGACTATCACTTTTATGGCCTTGTCCCCAGGCCCTCAATGTTTCAATGAGAAATTAAGCTGGGATGACGCTAGAATTATTTGTGATGGTCCATGGCATGGTATGGTAAACATCGAACCTTTTCGTTTGACGTCCTATACCCACTTTCCCAATAAGCGTTGGTAAAGGTCGCCACATACTTCATGCTCTTGCTAGTCACATGACAATCACAAGAATGCTGAGTTGTGCATACAGTACTGAAAGCTGGGATGACGCTAAAATTATTTGTGATGGTCCATATCATGTCATGGCATGGCCCATATGGTATGGTAAACATCGAACCTTTTCGTTTGACGTACTATACCCACTTTCCCAATAAGCGTTGGTAAAGGTCGCCACATTTCATGCTCTAGCTAGTCACATGACAATCACAAGAATGCTGAGTTGTGCATACAGTACTGCACTGAAAGCTAGATCAGTAGTATAATATTTTATCGCGATGTCTGGTGCCGAAGCTGCCTCTAGTTTCACCACTACGACGATGGAGAACGCCCGTAAGGCGAAGGTGTCCATGGAGCAGTTCTACGAGAACTTACTGATCCTGGATCGAGACAGAACCAACAGATGGAGAAAACTGGAGCTGTCCATGGAAGAAATGGCACTAGCAGAGGAAGAGGTGAGGGTTGAGAGAGAGTCCATGATCTAGCTTGTACGTGGAATCGTTTAAATAACTTATAATTGGTCATACATGTTGATATTGAGTGACTGTAGGACTCCAAATTGGAGGATAATGCACCTATCAATGTCAGTATCGACTACCCCCCTCACCGGGAGGGGTGGGGATTTGAAGGGGATTAGCATTTCATTCTCGCTAATGCCCCTGCCATGGGACACTTCTGTGTAGCTATTATTAGTATATTAGTATGTTTCTTTGAGTCTCCTTGGCTCTGAAAATGAGCTAATGCCCCTTCCTTGGGGCACAAATCAATGGCTAATACCCCTATGTTGCCCCCTACATACCCCGTGAGGGGGGTAGTCGGGGATTACATTGATAGCTGCATAACGATACTTGTTGTGTTTAGAAAGCCTCTGAATTTCATCGTATTTAAAATTAGATGCTATGTATATGATCCTGTGTGTTATTAGAGGTGATTTTACCTGTATGGTTTATCGATTCCACAGTTTTGTTCATCTATGATTTACGTATACGGTGGTCTCATATATCGGTGTGTACACTGTTTATAGTCTCTGTTTGTTACTATTTATAGCGCGACATTCATCGCAAGCAGCATGCTCAGAAGGAGACCCAGTTTCTTCGCTTGCGTCGCTCGAGGCTCGGGAAGAAAGACTTCAAATGTTTAAAGATCATTGGTCGAGGTGCTTTTGGCGAAGTTGCTCTGGTACAGAAGCTAGACACTGGACATGTCTATGCTATGAAGATACTCAGGAAGTCAGACATGCTCGAGAAAGAACAAGTAAGGGCATTAGGATACCTACTACCCTATCACATGTGTACATATAATATATTTACAACACACATGAACACATGTACACTACAATGGTCAATAAGCCATGTCTATATGTTTAAAACGGTGCTGGGGCTGGAGGTGTGTACGCTGGGCCAAAATGAGTTGTGCACTTTATGCGTGTACTTAATATGAGTCATGTGACTTGGATTGACCAAACAGAGTTGATTTTCTGTTTTGTGTATACAGATAGCTCATGCTCGAGCTGAGAGGGACATTTTGGTGGAGGCTGACAACCAGTGGGTGGTCAAGATGTACTACTCCTTCCAAGACGCCATTAATCTCTACCTAATCATGGAGTTTCTGCCTGGAGGTACAGATAATATGATGCATCCGCTGGTGCCTGAATGCCTGAGCGGGCACTGGATGGTACCAACCTAGCATTGTGGAAGATAAGCCTTCTGATTTTTCACTGTTTCACATCATTGTACACATTATCGTATGTGTGCACATGCACACTATACTGCTTATCAAAATCCAAGCATGAGGACAGCTGTTGCTTTTTTAGGAAAAAAACTCGTGTGTGTGTCTGCTCAATACTGCTGTGCTTGTCTTCTTTCAGGTGACATGATGACGTTGTTGATGAAAAAGGACATTTTGTCAGAGGATGTGACAAGGTTCTACATCGCAGAGACGGTGTTGGCCATTGACTCCATTCACCAGCTAGGATTCATACACAGGGACATTAAGCCAGACAACCTACTGCTAGATGCCAGGGTGAGTGTGTGAACAGACCCCCTGCTAGTTGGAAGAGAGGGAGGGAGAAGGAGAAGGGGAGAGAGCTGATACCTAGTCTACATTTTTATGCCTACAGTTGATGTTACTATTCTTTTATGTGTTCTAGGGTCACATCAAGCTGAGTGACTTTGGTCTGTGCACTGGTCTTAAGAGAAGTCACAGAACAGACTTCTACCGAGCGCTAAACAGCGTTGACTTCTGTAAGTCTGCTCAGTATGATGCAGCTTCACTGAGTAATACGTTTCGAATTGGATACTGTCGTTGTCTACAACTAACTCTCTCTCTCTCTCTCTCTCCAGCTGATCCACAGCTCTCAATGAAGTTTGCTCAGACTTGGAAGAAGCAGAGAAGAGACAGAGTAAGTCATCCATTTCTAACTTAGGACATTCTCACCTGACCTTTGTCCCTTGTCCCCTGTCTAGGCCTACTCCACCGTAGGTACTCCTGATTACATTGCCCCTGAGGTATTCATGCAGACGGGATACACGTACGTCTGTGACTACTGGTCCATGGGCGTCATCATGTATGAAATGCTTATGGGTAAGTTCATTATACATTTCTCAAGGCAAGCTTTCATGTAAATAAGCCTTCTTTATTGTGATGCACACATTTTGTTCCACCTAGGATTCCCTCCATTCTGCTCTGAAAAGCCACAAGGTGCATAAGTATTATGCTGTATGTACACTTACACATATACATATATGAACACATACATACATACATACATACATGTGTGTAGAAGTGATTTTATTAAACATGCTTGTTCTCCCTTTTGTATAGACACATATCGTAAGATAATGAACTGGCGTCAGCATCTCATCTTCTCTCCTGAGCTGCCACCAATCTCGCACGAAGCAGAAAACCTTATAAAAAGGTATCATACCATATCATCATTATGATTCACAGATATTGGCACCTCAGTAGCTCTCTACCTCAGTAGCTCTCTACCTCAGTAGCTCTCTACCTCAGTAGCTCTCTACCTCAGTAGCTCTCTGCCTCATAGGCATGCCTTAGATTAAAATTTTAGTGATTAGCTTTGATGAACCTATACTAATATGAGCACTATATGAGTGTGTTATGTTCTTGCAATAAGTCTGTATTTACATCGCTGATTGTACAGTACACTGCTTAAAATGCCCGCATTTGATAGTGGTTTTTCTTTCCCCTGTTCAGATTGGTTTGTGATGCTCCTGATCGTATCGGCTACCGTATTGAGGAGCTGAAGGGTCACCCATTCTTCCATGGCACAGACTGGGATCACATTCGAGACAGACCAGCAGCCATTCAGGTCCACATCAAACACATGGCTGATACATCAAACTTTGATGACTTTGAAGAGCTTGACGAAAAGAAGAGATGTAAGTGGTACACAATTGGTCATGGTTACATGTTTGTTAGCAAGTACAAGTTCATACGTAGCTTCAAAAAGTAGTATGAGCTCTCTCTTTCACACACACATGTACATAGCGTTCAATGAAGCCAGTGAAGATTCTCAGAAAGACTGGGTCTTCCAAAACTACACCTTCAAGAGGTTTGAGGGTCTAACTCAGCGAGGACACCTTCGACTATAGTCAACTCAACTCTGTGTTGAAACTCTGCAACTGAATCAGAAACTGCATGTGTACTTCTTGCTTATTTTTATCTCCTTAGACGATTCTGTCATTGCAAAATGATTAAAGCCTAGATAAGTAAAAGAATTATATCATTATTATTATTAAGGTAGCTGGATATGGTATTACTGTCAGTGTGCATGACTTATACTAAATTTTCTGCCTCGTATGTTCCACTCTAGATCTATTTTACACCTGTGTATTTGAATACTCCAGTTGGTAGCAATCATTGCTGTCTCAACAACTCCGGTTCACAATAACACTACACTGTGAGTTGCAATGTGATGCTACGATAATCTTGGCTAGCTTTGCGTCTGATCGCAAAAAATCGTTAAATTTTTGCGTTTCAAAAACTAATGCAATCAGATGCCTTGCGGCACATTGTGAACCGACTTTGCTTAATTTCCATCACCTGTACACAAATTATGCCACCTATGAGCATAAGCAGTGGTTTACTGTGACTCAACGCCCTTGCGAAAAAACAAAAAATGTACATACAATAGGAAGCTACCTACCTAAGCTAACCAGTCCAGTCTTCTCGAGTCATTGTTACACACCACTATGACAATAGTTTCAAGTCCTACAATCTCCTACAAATTTCAGTTCAACTTGCGGCTTGCTCTCTTGCTTTGCTTTAATGTTTGTTCCCTTGTTTAGATACTGCATGGAATATCAACAGATCATGTGATAATGGCCATCAACATCACATAGAAAAGCCACATGTATGTGCACTTTAAGTCTTACTAAGTTAACGTTGAGTGACAACCATCAACATTGCCAGCCAGCGTGCCTGCAAGGAGGGGAGATGATTGCAATAATACCAACATAATATTGAAGATGCATTGTGTTCTATAAAATGCTACGGAAAAGGGTGGCCTAACATGATAAAAATAAATACTTTTCCGCTCACCTACAAATAGCAGCAGCCATTCTGATGCAACACTCCCTGTGGTCACATGTTTGAATCACCTGGAACAAATTAAAGACAAAGTAAAATCAAGACCCTACCCCAAAACAGCATGTGCAATGGACTATACACAGTACTCAAAGGTGTACCAATTTTTATTTACACACAAGATTACAGCTTACTGTAGTGATCTATTCCTTGAGTGCTGCCTGTCAACACAGCACTGCACCCATCCTGTCTCTTCACACCAGCTCTTTCCAGTGTACCTCAAATAAGTATAAAAGACAGAAAGGCTCTAACAGTAGCATCAATATACTACATGAGTGCAGCTTGTACTGCAGTGTTGTTTTAGCTAATCAAAACCAATACTAAAACCACTTAGTTTTGCCCAATTTATGCCTTAGTTTTAATTACTAAAGCTAAATTAATTGTGTTATGCCTTTCATAATTAAAAACTAAAACTAGCAAACTTGCATCAAACCATACCATATACTAAACTAAAAAGAAAATGGTAAAAATCAGCTCATTTTAGTTAGTTAACTAAACTAAAAGCACTTTTAGTAAACCATTTATCCTTTTAGTTTTAATTACTAAAACTAAACTAAAATGATCCTCTGCTGTTAATTAAAAACTAAAATTAACTAAAATCAATGAAGAGGACCTTAATTAAAACTAATAACTAACTGAAATTACTGAAGCCATACTAAGACAACACAATTGTACTGCACACATTGACATATTTAACAGCGTGTCTCATACCTAGTGTTGTACAGGATCCTCTTTGTTTAGTACATGAAGTCACGATAATACAAGAAATGTCCTCATAAACAGATCTATGTAGAGTGTATACAGCTAGAAACTTCAAGTCTTGTCCATAGAGGACAAGGCTGAATAAAAATAGCTGACAGCACATGTATGTAGCTAATTGCTACATAATTCTTGTGCATAAGGTTAAGCAGTGGTATCACAGACATTTTTCATGTGCCTTGAGCACATAAATTGCTACATGCACTATAAGAGGAGGACCCTGAAATCAGACCAGGTTAAAATTAATTAGATGGAGCTAATAAAAAAAAGATTTCAATTAACATGTGCACCAAACATGAGCTCAAAAAACCTTAGGGTTACACGAGTCTAGAGACTTGACGGGCCAGTACAAATTCACATACAGTTAAGGGGGCTTGTCCAAAGTCCTTGTAGAAAAATTAACGTCATTATGACATTAACTTTTTGCCCCCCTCCCCCCCCTCTTAACATCACAACATTTTAGGCAAGATTCAACACTGAAAAGTCTGAATTTGAATGAAAGAAACTGTGTGTGTGTGTGTGCGAGTATGAGTGTACAATTATTATCTGAATGTGCACTATTATTATAAAATTAGTTTGGCATTTGAATTTTGACATGGCTCACACACGCAGGTAGCACAGGCTATCAGTAGCTACACTTCTAGCAATGTAGTGCTTGACACAGCTGTCACTAAAATTCAATGCTGGAGGCAAGTCTAGACTTATTCAACCACAAGAATGCACAATCACAACTGTACTAAATATCCGCTGACAATGCAGTTTTTAAACGTCATGGACTAAGACCCCCTCCCCCCCTAACGTCATAATGACGTTAATTTTTCCACAAGGACTTTGGACAAGCCCCCTAAAAGAACTTGCCTTGACGATTCCCTCGCAACAGAAATTCACATCGGTAGCGACACGGTGATTGAATTGCAGTCTGCAAGAAGAAAGAAAATACAATAAACACTACAGAAACTTACGCTTTTTTTCTTTCTAAAACTACCCCAAGGCTTTGTGAAGGGGCTGGCCCCCAGACTACCCCCAAGGTTCGTGTGTTCAAGTTTAAAAAAAAAAAAGAAGAGGATGGACCGCCAAAAGGCACACAAAAGCATGAACAAAACAAAGACACAAGCGTAGGTATTGATTTTTTTCGCCTCCTTCAGAAATTTCCTTCAAACCAGCTACAGTAGCTGATATGCACATGCATATGTATAGGTTTGAACTTAAGTTACGCGAGCATAATAATAATATTATGCGTATGCAGCCGAATCAACGCGCGCATGCGCATTATGTAACTGCCCATTTCCGATCACGCGCCCGTGTCTGCCCAAACACGCCCTAACAACACCCTTTTATGCAAAGTTAATCAGTAGCTAAGTAAGTACAACTAGTCTTCATCTATCTATCCCCCCTCTCTCTTTCTCACTTCGTAGTTTAAAGAACCCTTTACCTTTCGCCTGTGTACAGTCTTCGAGCGATCGCGACACAACCGGACATGGCAGTGTGCTCTACAAAAGGTGTAAAGAAGATCGTGAAGCTGCGCCAACGAAAGCTTCGAATGTCTTTCGGCGGCTGTGGATTTCTCGGTGTCTACCACGCTGGAGTCGGCAAGTGCGTGGTCGATCACGCACCACATCTCTTTGAAGAATTTGAACACTTTTATGGTGCATCTGCCGGTGCCATTACAGCTGTGAGCGCAGCTTGTATGAGCGATCCTATGGTGGCGTACAAGTGGGTCAAAAAGACATTCGAAGCATCAAGAAAGTATACTCTCGGCATGTTTCACCCTTCGTTCGACCTATACGCTCGCCTGAGGGTATTCCTGGAAGGATTTTTGCCCAAGAATGCGCACAGGGTGTGCAGGAATCGTGTCAAGATCTCGCTGAGTGTACTGGGGGATAAGGGTATTCCTGACAACTGGCTCCTCACTGATTTCAACACTAGAAAGGAGCTCATTGATGTGAGTGAAAAATGCAGAACCACATAATAATTATAGAACAGCAACGTTTTACTAGATTTATGTATGTTCTGATAGGTTAGTTATTAAGGGGCGACTCGTACATGTCAGTGTTTACACCCTTTTAACAGTTACGTGTCGGTTTGACTTAAAATGATGAATCATAATTATGTAATTTTTCACAGGTTGTATTTAATGATACAGGGGTGCTCACTTTGCATGTGTTTTATCAATGTCTTAACCCGCCTTTTAAAATATTACATGTTTCTGTCTACATAGGCAATCATTGCTAGCAGTTTCATCCCTGGCTATGCTGGTTTCAAAGATCTTCCTAAAATCAGGGGCAGGGTAAGTATCGGTTGCATCATACCACTCTATCATGCCACGTACGCCACATTGGTACATGTGTAGGTATTCATGGAAGTGTTTATTTATATCATGGCACGCCTAGGGAGAGTGCAGTACTCTGGGGTATGCTCCCTCTCAATGAATGGTTAATTAGCAGCTTTTAAAATAACATATCATTCCAATGTTTAATGGAACACATGACCAATGATGAATGCTTATGTAATATAAATACATTCATGTAGCCATTATGGGCTACCGTGTACAATAACATTGTTTGTATCATGGAAGTACATAGCCTAGTGTATCAAGTTATGCTATGGAGTTGTGTAGCCTGTCACATGACGGTGGTGTTACAAAGATGTAAAGGGGCTTTGTGTAGATAGGTGCTAACGCAGTGATAGCCTCAGCAGACCTTGTAGAATACACACCTCTATCCTGTTGCCCTCAGATACAATGAATTTTTATAGGCCCTGATTTTTTTCAATTTTCAAATTCACTGCTCATGATAAATTAATTTCAGCTGTGATTGGAAGTTGTCCCACCAGAAATGCTTTTTAACAGTGAATTTTTTTATATTATTTGTGTTGCTCTAACTAATAATTGAAGGTCCTCCCCTCTCCTCTCTCTCTCTCTCTCACACACACACACACACACACACACAGCGATGTTTTGATGGAGGATTCACTAGCAACATTCCATTTTGTTTTGATGCCGATGTCATCACTGTCAGCCCATTCAGTGGTGGGTGTGACATATGCCCTCAGGGAGAGTCTGGCTGTATGCAGCACGTTCACTTTAGTAACCAACCGTTTCAGATCAGCTCCAAGAACTTGTATCGTTTGATGAAGTCTTTATGCCCCACCTCATGGGAGGAGCTTGAAGAGTTATTTCACCATGGATACAGTGACGCTCTGAGGTTCTTCAGACAAGAAGGTAAAACAGTAAATTCATCTATGATTTTTTTAATAAAGGCAGTTTAAAATGTGTGTCTGTAGTACATGTACTTATTCAAGTAGTTCTTGTTTGATTGGGTCCATGAAATCTTAAAAAAGGATCACTGAGTATAGAAAAGTCACTCCATTAGCAAATTCTACCAATTTTTGTGTTTCCTTGCCATAGCCATAGCAGCGGATATCTTGGCTAGACTCTCGCACCCTAGAGCAGAGCTGACTCAATATGGCTTTAGCTCAGCAGCCTTATAGCCTGGCCTGCAACATAGTGTTATGCACACATTGGCTGTCCTCTTAAGTTTGTGTGTACTGTCTTGACTGACCCACACCTAAGTTTATGTATATGGCACACTGGGTCCTAGACTAGTGCACTGTGTGTGTGTGTGTGTGTGTGTGTGTGTGTGTGTCAACTCCCTAAATGTTGAAGGAAGTCATAATAGCCTTTTTTTGCTCTTCTACAAAAAGCTCTATGGAGTTTGCATGGCTGCACATGGCAGCTAGCTGATGTGTTAGGCACACATTGGAGCTCTACCTTTACTTTTATGGGTTTGTATTCATCTAGAGTACATATAGGCAGTGGACACTTGTATGGTTTGCCGTTAAACATGGCGTGGACAAACCTAGCAGTGTGTGTGGGAGGATTGTGGTGATGAGACCTAGGTGGAAAGACTTTAATTGCTTCAGTGACGGCTTATGTTGATAAACACAGGAATGTTTTTTTTGGTCAATGTGTGCGGCTGCTCAGTGTATACTGTGTACGTGTACATACATGTACTCAGCTTGCTAGTGCTGTGTGGTACATGGAATGATATTGTTTATCATACACAGTCTACATGGTTGGATAATTAGATCAGCATGTTGTTTGGTGGTACTGGGAGGGTATGGTTGAGTTCTACTGTACTTAGCTAAGGATCTGTCCCCACATCCCTAGGTGTCAATTGGAAACATATTTGTAGTGTGGCCATCAATTTTTTTGCTTTATTACCAATCTGCTGGTGTTTCTTGCATCACTAGAACCGGCTATTGATCCATTACCATAGATCCACTGATCAAGCAGGAACTGAGATCATCCATTGACTGACTTCACTACCTGTCTCTACTAACCTATTACAATATTCATGTCAGTGCATTAGTGGGACATTAATTTTATTGGGGTGATATTGTGATCATGAGGCAACTCGGTGCCCTGGCTTACATGCAGACTACCTATTATTATACTGTTCTCTCACTGTGTGCAGGTCTTATTTCCAACCCTGTGATCGAGCCTAAGGCCAGTAAGGTATCAGTCACTGCACTTCCAAGTACATCATCTGAGACAACAGCCATGGAGTCTATCAGTGTGGGCAGAGACAGCGGCTACCTAAGCCACACCCACTCTCGCTCGGACTCTCTCGCTACAGTTTCAACAATCACATGGTTTAACACACAAGAAATTGAACAAGATTTGGAGGATGATATTGGACTGATAATGAAGCCGGCTAGCAGGAAGGACTTGGTAAACCGGTTTGATGAGTTGGAGGAAGGGGAGGAGCATGATTATGATGATGATAAACAGGAAGTGGGTGTGGCCTGTGAGGACAGTCAGTCGCTATCAGTGGTGTCTCATGTTGCTTGGCAACCAGTCAGAGTCTTCAAATCATCGCTAAGAGGGTGAGACATCATGATGGGTGCCTAGAACATGTGTGTATATACGTGTGTGTGTGTGTGTGTGTGTGTGTGTGTGTGTGTGTGTGTGTGTGTGTGTAGAAATCGCCCAAATTTTGGTGAAAAGCAGCAGCCATGTTATTCAGTGTAAGAGTGCTATATGAAGCTTCGAAAATTGTGACCGGATTTGAGAAAACCCTCCTTATGGGATTTTTTGTGAAAATTGAGTTTGATGCATCTTTGATAAGCTCTACCATAGAGCTAACCCACCTGCAAGTTTTAGGCTGATCGCGCGCTTCGCTTAGGAGATAGCCCGCTTTGTTTGCGATCGCGCTACAACCATAGAAAACGAGAAATTACGGTCTAAAGGCATTGCTATGTACGTGTATAGCGTTTCCGTATACTACGCGTGAACCGGAAATCAATTAATTCAACTTGGGCGGAGCCGTCTGAAAAGAGCACAAAGGTCGAGCTGCTCTCGAACTTCGTCGTCTATAACGAGTGCCGCTTCTTCTTCGATGCCTAAGAAGCTTAAAAGGTGAGTCAACGTTCAGTATTTCGACGAATCTAGCTGTATCTAGATAATTATTGCCCTTAGCAACGGGCTCCGTAAACGGCAGCTGCATAGACTAGGTAGATCGAGGAGCCTGTGAATAAAGGCTTATTTCGCCTTGGTAGCTTACGACTTGGCTCCATACACGACAGTAACAGTTAGAAGAAAGGTTCTTTGACATGGATATGGACAAATCTGAACTTTGACAGTTTTTGACCAGAGCTACTAAAAACGCGCATTGCGCGAATAGCGCGCGGATCCCATACGGAGGGTTTTCTCAAATCCGGTCACAATTATGATATTTCTACTCCCTAGTTTCACATCTATACGAACAAAGTAGCACTATGTGTGCATGTAAGAATGTGAAGTAATTTTATTGAAGTTTTTGAGTATTGTTTCTGTTGTGTTATGTGTTCAGGTTTTCGTGGTTGGCTCACTCATGTTACCTCTCTGAACTACCGATCCTACATCGACTGACAAAGGTTATTGATGGCAACGCACAGCTGCAGATTGTCAAAAGGTCACATGACCAGAACAAACTAGCGTGGTGAGTCGGCATACACAAAGCCATACGTATAGTTTTAAGTTTTTAACACTACAAAGTATTGGATTAGCTACATTTAACTGTTGGGGAAGATATCACTGTGTGAGGCATGGTGACGTCTAATTAGAAAGTATTTAGCTAATTCTCCATTATAATTGCTACAAAGGTTTGCAGGAATGCTTTATTTACAATCTCTCTCTCTCTCTCTCTCTACAGGGAGGAAGAGTTGTCGTGCCCTAACGGACTGGTAGCCACCATGTTGTCCAGATGGCCTGGCTCCATGGTGATTTATTAACACACTCCTTTCTCATCAACTCCCCTTGTCCCTCTAACTTAACAATTATGTATCATCAGATTCTGTCAGCATACTTGTACATTCTGCAAAGCAGTTGTGTATTTATTTTTCGGCAGTTTCATTTCACAGATTGAGGTACTCTAATTAATTTGGGTGAGCCAAAGCAAGTACCCCTATAAGAAAACTGCTGTACCCGTGTGTGTGTGTGTGTGCAGTGTGTAGCAATAGATTTCAACAGTAGCTAGAGCCTGGTCACAGTGGTGTAGACCGAGAAGTTGGTAATTCATGTGATTTATGAAGCAAGACAAAAGTACACAATCAATGCAACTATCAGGATACAGTCATTGTAGAAATTGTGTTAATTGAAGAAGATAAGAAAAGTAATGGCATTGCATGATCATTGTAACAGAATTAGTGATCCACTCTACATACGAACTGACATGGAAAAGAATAATATTATGAGGCATATGAATCAAAGTGTTCAACATGAATAAAGTGGGATATGGGGAAACCCCTATTATTAATAAAATTAATGAACCGGTGATGCAATGGGGGAGCCCCCACTTGTTCTCTTTTCCTGCGAGAGTTGTTTGGCCTTCATCACCTTCTGATAGCATATCTCAAATGCCTGGCCGATAGTCAATCGAATTTCTTCAGCAATTTCCTATAATTAGAAAGCAATATTAAAATGAGAAATGGATTTTTATAAGTATTGATACATACATGTAGGCACAAGCCACACCCACTGACTCTACCCATTACCTCTAACGTACGTACCTTTGACGGTGCCATAAAGACGTGCGAATAGTTGACGCTAGCTTGTCTATCTTTAGTGATGTAGGCAAACACACGTTTGTCCTCTCTGTCTGCTGTACAGTAGCTGATGTCACGAACAGCATGCGTGCTGATCACCCCCTGCAGCGTGAAGGTGATAAAAAATTTTATATACATGTAGCAGTCATATCTTCTCCTCCAACATTAAATTCAACTAAGTAGCAACAGTTCTCTCCCTAGCCCCTCCCCCCTCACCTTAGTGTTGGCAAACTGCACTCCCTTCCATGATATTGACAGAATAATCTCAGGAATCTTGCTTGCCTTCTCCATCGAGTGCTGTACAACAAGAAAAAAATTAAAACAATAAGTTTACTTCCTGCTATAGTACGAATTTTATACTCACTCTCAGTTTGAGGCAGGCCTCCTCTGCTGATTGCTGACCTAGCACTCTCTTTGCCACCAGACTTCCAAGGTACTACAATTACATTGGGCAAAAAAGTGTCATGATCATCATACCATGCAGCGTTTATACACACCAATTTTCCAGACATCGGTATAGCCTATAATTTTCGAGGGGTAAATATTTCACGGTTTTACCAAATTCTGCTCAAAACAAATTTTCATGGATAAAATTTTCGTGGTCAAGCTTCTAGCCATGCATTGCAGATGTTATGAACTTATAACTTCACAGGAGAAAATTTTCGCAGCCATGCTCAGACCTGTGAAATCCATGAAATTTTCAACCTTGAAAATTTTAGGCTATATGGTACGGTATGGTGCATAAAGGCCTATCTACATACCTTGATGTGATAGTTGCATCCGTCTGTGAGTGCACTGTTTGGATGTTTCCAAGTCTCCGAGGCAACTCTAGTCATCTTCCCAGCACCGGCTACACCCCCACCCCCACCGCTGGCTAGCATAGCCTCCGAGGGAGAACGGACAACCAACTCAGATCCATCCTCTCGGAGCAACTGAGCATGGGTGGGGCCAACAGGAATGGTGGGTGTGGCTTTTCTCTTCTTGGCAGGAATCTTTGGCACACCAGATTGTTTTGTGGAGGCTTGTCCACTTGTGTTCCGGGAGTTAAACTCCGCCCACTGCGGGTGAGTCCTTCGTAGCTCACTGATGCCGTATTGGAGACGTTTACGATAGCCCAGCAGTTCAATACCCACCACCTGTACATGATAGAGTAGCAGAAAGTCACATGATAGCCACATGATAACATAGGAAAGCTATGTGATGCATCACATGATCACAAGAAAACACACACACACACACACTTACTGAGGCCAGTTCAATGTCCCACAAGTTAGATACTCTCCTGAGGGCATACCCCTTGAATTTCTCCTCTAAGTGGCTCAGGTTCAAAAGGTGGAGCCACTCTGAGAGTGAGTGGGCGTGGCCTACTTTTGGCGGATCAGGGAGCAATGAAACAGCTGCCATCAAATTGCTGGGGGAGAAAGAGGAAGGGGAGTAAAATAAAATAGATTATCACTAAGTTAGTACGATCCATTACAATGTCATTGACCTACAAAAATCAGTATCATCCAACAGAAATCGGATGAAATTAAACATTCTCTTCTGATGACACTTACTATCTATCTCCCTCATCTGCAATGCTAATGTCTGCCAGGTCATCCATGGCTAGTATGCCTCCATTCAGAAACTCTTTACAGTCGAAGCCGCTGCTCTCCAAAACGCTAGCATAGCCCGATAGTCCGTGACCTTTCAACCAGTGGTAGATATCAGCTGACTGGTGGGCCTGCTTCACAGGGGAATTCCCATTGCTATGGGAGCTGTGGGTTGGTGATACGGAAGCACCCTCAGGCAATGACATGTCTCGAAGTAGAGTGTCAATCTGAAAGCAATAAAAGTGGAGTATATTATCATCTTTAGCAACAACACACGCATGAAGCAGTGTTGAAGTCAAATGCTTGGTGTCAAACTAACAGCTTTCTACATGACAAACAATTTATTATACTGTCTAAATTTTTTGTGCTAATAATTAAGGCAATCGAGGAAATCCATATCTACTCACGTACCTGTGTCCATTCTTTCTGCACTCTAATGTCATCCCACACAGTCTCCACTCGACTTCTGAACCCACCACCACCTACTGGCTCTGAGACCACACCCTCTCCAGCTCTGCCCATCATCGCTGGTGAGACTGCTGCTGATAATTGAGAGGGTAACGATTCTTCTAGCTGTCGAGACGCCGAGAGGACCAATCCAGCAAAAGGATCACCATGAGAATTATCAATGATACCTGTAGCTTCTCCACTTGAAGATGTGGAGTCCAGTAAGGTAGATTGCTGCGTTCGATCAGAGTCGGCCAATGATGTGCCATTCATGTGGGGTGTGGCTACAGGTAATGGGTGTGGCTTGCTACTGCTGTTAGCTCCACCCACCTTTATAGCCTCATACACCTCTTCTCTTCGTCTTTGTGCATTTCTCTTGGTTGGTGAAGTCTCCCAACCTTGTCCTTGAATCACGTGACCTTGTCCTGGAGTCACATGACTTTGGCTATCCGATTGGCTTGCATTCAGTTTGTGCTCCTCGTAGCAATCAGGCAATCGAGCACTGACAATAATTCCACCCACTCCTAGTTTCTTACTCGTTTCATCAACAAGAGTATAGCCGCTCTCATCCTCCATAGGCCCCACCCTAAAGCCACGCCCATCAGCGCGAGGTGGGCGTGGTGGCTCCACCCCTGTTGTGTTGAGACTAGCTTTGGGTGGTGGTACGTTGTAGGGGTGTTCTGCAGACACAACAGGTTCAGGAACTCCAAGTGCTGATATTATCACATTCTCGTAGACCGTCGCTTTCTGTACATTGTCGTTGCTAGAACTAGTAGGTGGAGCTTGGCCAGTTGCTGACTCAGCAACAACGCGGTTTTCAGGAGACAGGCGGCCCTCGGCACTGGTGCTGACCTTTGATCCTGAACCCATGGATGATGGAGTGATGTTTTCGTATCTCACGCTGCTGTATCTTGGTTCTGACACGGCCATTGTACTCTCCTCTGGCTTCTCATCCTCCTGGTCGAAATTCTGCAGGTCTAGCATGTAGTAGCCTGGCTGTAGCTGTGTGGGTGTGGTCACATCATCACCAGAAGTGGGCGGGGACACCACAGGTGGCTCTCCGATGGGGTCAAAGTTGCCGACCTCCAGAACGTAGTAGGAGCCTTGAAACTGAGGCTTGTTTTTATCTATATGTGTGTGAAAATCAATATACCGTAAATCTGGAAATTTCATTGCAAAATATTTTCGTAATCAATGTCAGCTACGAATATTAATCACGAAATGCATGCTCACTGTTAACATTAATGTGGTAAGGGGTTGTTCCTATCAACATGAAAATTTGTCATGAATATGAAAGGTTCATAACACAAAAATTTCCAGATTTACAGTATTACATGTACATAATCACGACAATGTAAATTACCTTCTGATTCAACAACATTGTGTGCAGTAGTCACATGATCATCATCATCACCAAGCTCCGCCCCTCCATGGCCAACAGCAGCAGCTGCTGCCTGAAATGCAGGACCAACAGGGTTAAGTTTTAGCGTGTTACCAAACTCCTTTCTTGCGTCATGTGGATCAACTGGTTTCAGCTCAGCATAACTTCCATCATCTTTCGAGAGTTGAAATTTCTTCTCTTTCTTCGATAGCCTTCGTTTTTCCGATCGGTCGCTGATAATTTGGCTCACCCTGGCTCCTTTTCCCGGCAACTTGGTGGCAGAATCCTTGGCATAAGGCTCAGACCAAGTTCTATTTAGTGGCTCGGCTAATTCTGCTGACTCTTTATTAAAGATGGCACTTTGCTGTCTCTGCTGTTGATCAGACGATGGGATGAATGTGGACAGTGGGCGTGGTTGATTCATCATTGTCGTGGCAATGGAGTCACTGGGGGAGGGGCTAGGAAAAGCAGGGACGTGCTCGTAGGGAGCCTTGTTAGTGATGGTCATACGCTGAGAAAGAGACAACCTTGATTCAATTCACTAATGCTTTAATAGTAGGCGTTGGTTAATTTACTCACCATAGCTCCCTCTGATAGCTGACCAGTTGCCAGGGAACCAACAGGAGCGATATCATCGTTGAACAAATGGGTGTGGTCTGTCTCTACCAACACCCCGCCCTTCTCTTTGTAAAAGGTGGCATCTTGTATTAGAAATGAGCCCGTTCTTCCGTGGGCTGTGCCAATGAACACGTCAGGGGCAGATCTGCAGAGGGGGGAGGGATGACATTGCAAAAAACTCGTTGAAACCCTTGCCCCCTTTAACTGTACTTGTGCATATAGTGAAAATTATCTGTGGATCACCATCTAAGTGCAAAACTTCTATATAACCCTCAAAGTTTACAATATAGTGTACATTAATGCTCACAAAATTCAATGTTATGTGCATGTCTAGCCATGAAAAACTTTACCAAGTCTCTTGGTTTTACTCAATATGCACATTTGAAGTGTACTAGCTCTCACCTTCCCTGAACTACAATGTTGTCTCCCTTCTTAAAGGCCAGAGCACTGCCTTCCTCCATCACTGCATTGACATTGGCCTTCGCCACAGCAATCACACGACACACACCCTCAGGCTGCGGGGAAGGGGAGGACCCTGCTTGTTGGGACTTGGCTGTCATGTGATCTGTCAAGTCCAAAAACAGACATAATAAGATCATTGGAAACAAATGTACAAACCAGCAAATAAGCAAATCCAAGCAATAACTTTACACAGTGGGAACAGACTCGTACATTACATGTAGCCACAGGAGAAAAAACATACATGGATACCTTGTATCATCTTTTTGATGTCTTTAGCCTTGGGGGCATTGTAATCTTTGAGAAAATCCATCACCGTCTTACCACTGGAGTCCTTAAGGCCAACGTCTACTCCTAAAGGGGATTGGCCAGATGGTCACATGACATGTGCTATTTATACTCTCTCTCTCTCACCTTTATCCAGGAGCAGTTGCACCATGTCAGACTTTCCACACATGGCAGCTTCATGGAGGGCACTGCCTCTCTCACACTGTAGCAGAGAAAGAGGTACATATTACTAGTTTGAACTGTACTGAAAATTTACTGTAATTTTTAGATTCTAGTTTCAGTCACCCGGCTCTTCCCCTCACTCACCACAGTATTGACACATATCCCAGCGTTGATCAGTGAGAGAGCCACTACTGTGTGTCCGTTCCTCGCAGCCAGGTGGAGAGGGGAGAAGTCAGCTCTCTGCAGCTGAAGAATCTCGGGAGCAGTGGAGATGATGAGATGTACCGTGTCGATATGGCCGTACTGGGCCGCTAAATCAAGAGGGGTCTCCCCTTTGATATTACGCTGCAGGGGGTCTGCGTGTCTCTGCAAGGGGGGTCAGAGTACACAAAAGAGACAATAAAAGTTAATTTTATGATACAGGGCAAAAACCATGCCTTGTAATGATTAACATAGACTCCACCCACTGAGTGTGGCCCACTTACCTGTAGCAGGAACTCGACAATGTCCGAGTAGCCATACTGGCTTGCCAGATGTAGAGCGCTGTCTTCTTGGTCGTTAAGCTGATTGACGTTGGCTCGGGATGGCCCCTGACTAACGAGTATTCTAACGATCTCTAGGTCTCCCTTCCAGGCTGCCAGATGCAGGCAACAGCTGCCAGAGCTGTCTGTGATGGTAGTGGAGGCACCACACTTGAGAAGAAGGCTGACTGTGTCCCTGAAGACAGTAATAACATATTCATGACACTGGACTACATGACATTGTATAATACTATGTGAGGGGGGAGGGTGGGAAGAGAGGGGTTAAAGCATTAATATGTGCAAGTAGAGGGGGTGAAAGTGCACCTATTTCCAGGCAAAGGCAGGCTAATTAATCACATATATGACTGATTCGACGAGCTAGCTTAAGCACGCAGGGAATGGGGTGGGGGTGGGGGTAATGCATGTTGAGGCAACAAGCATCAGCTTTTCCCTTAACCATAGCAGACATGATATGACACGGCATGACACGATTGATTGAAATTGACCAAATAGAGACAAGAAGATTAATTATTTACACTACAATACTTCACATTCCTAGAACTACCTCTACCACTGCTATAATGGAATTTTGTATCACGATTAATTTCTTACTTTTGTCCCTGGAGTGTGGCATGGTGGAGGAGAGTGTAACCAGATTCATCCTGGATGTTAGGATGGGTCTTATGACGAATGCTGTGTGTGTGTGTGTGTGTGTGTGTATGTGTGTGTGTGTGTGTGTGTGTGTGTGTGAGGGGGTGCGCACAGCCACATGCAAAGGATATTGCTGACACACACCACAGAAGCCTAGAAACTGTCAATGAGGGAGTAAAAGATGAGAGGAGTTCAAAGAGAGAGTTGTAGCTTTAGATGTGGCAGATAAATATGGGGGTATACTAGGACAGCCACATGCCTAATAACTTTGTACTAAATCAGCTAGGTAGCTATACCTATCACCATTCCTGGGATAACATTATTAGCCCTGCAATTTTCTCAAGCTAATGTATCCATCAATGTTCACACAGCCCATAGTTACTCTCTCTAAATGGATTGTGGGCTACTGCTCAGTAGCTCAGATTGCTAAAATATAAATCCCAAACTATTTAGGAAAAGGGAGAAAGAGAGGGGAAAGGAGGGAGTGCTGTTACATGCACTTAGGTATTCCCAGGTGAGAAAACAAAACTTCATTATACAGCCATTAACATGACATAACAATCCCATTAACTATTATCAGGTGATGTGTTAATGAGACGGTGACAGTCAAAGATGGGCTGGGGGAAGGAATGCAATTACCTATCAAATCAACAAGGCAAAGTTAGTAGAACCACTCTCTCTCTCACCCCCTCCCCCTCTCTCCCTCTGTAAACACTCTCATGAGCGAGTGTGCTAGACTCTCTCTCTCCCTCTCCCTCTCTCTCTCTCTACAGTCTGTAGCTAAAGGTTGCTAAGGCACCAGTTAATCAGTGGGAGGTTGTAAATTCTTGACAGCCTATGAAAAGAAGTTGAACTGCTTCTAATGGCAAAGGTATGCACACACATACAGCTGAAACATATTCTAATCCATGTAAATTACAGAATATTATAGGTATGGATTATTGTAACTACATCTACATGTAGCTGTTAACACCAGTGCGTCAGCTTTCACTTGCTAAACAAACAGAAACTGATCTGCCAGTTTATGTAAATTAGTCAACCAGGGTGGCAAATTGATACAGGGGTAACCATAACGATAGAGAATGTGCATCTTCACTTACTACATGCAGAGAAAGAAGGAGAGAGAGAGAGAGAGGTGACTCTTACCTTCCAAAATGTCCACTGCTTCCAGAGCTTCCCCCGCTGCCGCTGGTTTGAGGGTTGGCTTTCCTCAGATACGACGCAAATACTCTCTCTAGTAGAGCATTATTGCCTGTCTTGGCTGCTTTAAACAGTTCAGAGTCTCTACCCATCACCACCACAGCCGATGTCTCTTACTTTACACACGTAAGAAAACAGTGATACTCCACACTAAGTACACACCTGTAGTGTAGGACGCATGTATCGGTACACATACATGTAGAAGAAACATACTTAACAACATTCTCTATGCAGCTAGCTACCTGTATACACACACACATACTAGCTACATGTTGGGGTGCACAAGATGCATGGTCAAGTCACCCCAATTGTTTGCCCATGACCCCCTTTCATCATCAGGCTACCCTTAGGGCCTATGATCACCTACACTCATCTCGTAGCCAGTAATTTGCCTATAAAAACTTTGGTTGTTAGGCAAACACACACACACACACACACACACACACACACACACACACACACACACACACACACACACACACGCACACACACATCCCTAGCTACCTAGGATGTGTAGGTACACATTGGATTATCCTCATAGCAACACACATTAACTTGGCAATTTTAAACAACAGGTGTACATGAGTGCATGTATGTATATGTATGTGTGCAGAGGAGGTAGGACGAGCTTGACCTTTGGCTAATAGGTCACTAATTAAATCATCAATACAAGCTTTAGTGAAGGTTTTTGGTAGAAATCGTTGCTATTTTCGAACTCAGCATCGTCGATTTACTGGGGAGGCCCCTGTTAACTAGTGCTGTAGAGAGAATTTAAGCTCTTGGAATGTTAATTAGCTGCTTTTGATCAACATTCCAAAGACCTAAAAATCGCTCTGGAGTGCTAGTTAACAGGGGCTCCCCCAGTAAATCGATGGTACTGAGTTCGAAAATCGCAACGATTTCCATCAAAAACCTTCACTAAAGCCTGTATTGGCGATTTAATTAGCGACCTATTAGCCAAAGGTCAAGCTCGTCCTACCTCCTCTGGTATGTGTGTACAAAAATTCAACTTAATTGTGGTAGCACAATAGATTAACAGGACATGTACAATTTTCATTTTCATCCAAGCATACACACATCAATGCCCATACTACTGCACTGAACATTCTATAGTACTCCAATACCCTCAACCAAGTAGGTTTCCAAATCAAATAAGGGCACTCCACTAATCAGATACA
>OZ219991.1:0-51140 GCA_964291365.2 Stappiaceae bacterium | reverse complement strand
ACACATGAACACACATAAAGGTACACATGTACACACATATTCACACACATAAAGGTGAAAACACACATGTACACACATTCACACACATAAAGATACAAACACATGTGTGCACTCTAAGTAGAAATGGAAGATTATTCACACTTGTACATTTTGAGAAAAAAGACTTTAAAGTTTTTGTATTTGTACAACCCTTTACCTTCTACTTACCTGCATAGTTAGGGGGTCAAAGTGTGCAGAATTGAGTGGGAAATCATGTCACGTGATCACCATGACACCGCATCCGCCCACACTCTAATTATTGCCCACCTAATACTACCACATGGTGCTGACTAAGCAGCTTTTGGAAGCTAGTGTGTTTAACAGTCTTCAGAACAGGTATGCTAACTGTTTCAATGTACTATAGGTTATTTTAGAGGGCTGTTACTTACCTGTGGTAGGTGTTTAGTGAGTATTCATTCTGGCATGCAGACAAATCATGGATAATAGTCCAGGTGATACCTCTTTTGATAGTCCCTCAGAGAGCCGCATGAGTAGCCCCTTGGACGACAGCTCGGAGGCCAGCTCATCAGAGTGTGAATTACTGTCTCCTGATTCAGGCAAAGAAACTACTACTAGAAAGCGCAGACTACATGTGAATTGATCCAACTATCTGCAAGAAAACGGGACTTTTATGCGTCTGATGTATTCAATGAGAGAGAACTTGTGGCAGTAATGGAACGACACGCCAGTGTGGTGATTGACAGTGGTCGTATTGTGCGAACCTGGAGAGAAACAGTTACAAAAAAGTACAGCAACCTGCCAGGTATCTGAGGATTGCATGACTTTCTGGCTCTGCGTAATAGCGGACAAGCTAGATGCTGTGATGAAAGTCAGAGAGAGCTGCTATACTGGCGTACTTAAGGACACATCCATGAAGGTCACAAAAGGAATGAGTTTGCACTGACATGGCTATACCTGGAGTTGGTCAAACCTATTTTGCTCTGGGAATGATTAAACAATTATCAGAGAGCAAGCAGAGTCATTTGAATCAAATGTGTGCCAACTTTATCCCACATGGCATGAACTTGCTAATCAGCAAAACGTCACTTATATCAACCTTGTTCACCGCTAAAAATGTTATCAATTATAATGAATACTAGTGAAAAAAATTTTTAAACCTATGTGCATGTTATTGAAGCAAAAATCTCATTTTTGGGGGGTGTGAATAATCTTCCATTTCTACTTAGAGT
This sequence comes from Stappiaceae bacterium, assembly GCA_964291365.2. Lineage (GTDB taxonomy): Bacteria > Pseudomonadota > Alphaproteobacteria > Rhizobiales > Stappiaceae > JBDWFY01. The sequence goes on along the minus strand of OZ219991.1, from coordinate 49,911 downwards.
GCACACAGTCATACATGTACACACACACAAATTCACTTACATAAATGTAAAGACACACATGTACATGCATACACACATTCAAGGTACAAACACACATACGTACACACATACACGCATTCACACACAAAGGCATTTGTACACACATTCTCACATTTACACACATAATGGTACACACACACATACACACATTCACACACATAAACATAAAAACACATGTACGCACATACACACATTCACACACAAACATAAAAACACATGTACGCACATACACACATTCACACACATCAAGGTACAGATACATGTACATACATACACACATTCATACACTTAAAGATGAAGTCACACATGTACACACATACACACATTCACACCCATAAGGGTACAAAGACATACATGTACACACATACATTCACACACATAAAGGCACATGTACACACATTCACACATTCACACACATAACGGTATAAAAACACATGTACACACAAATACACTTTCACATACATAAAGGTACAAACACACACATGTAGACACATACACACATTCACATACATAAAGGTACAAACACACACATGTAGACACATACACACATTCACAGATATAAAGATACAAACACACACACATGTACACACATACGCATATTCACACACACAAAGGTACAAACACACTTGTACACATGCACATTCACACACATAAAGGTACACATGTACACACACACTCAAACACATAAATGCAAAAACGCACATGTACACACATACACACATTGATACATAAAGGTACACACATTGACACACATAAAGGTACAAACACACACATGTACACACATACAAATTTACTTACATAAATGCTAAAACACACATGTACACACATACACACATTCACACACAAAGGTACAAATCACATGCATACAAACATACACACATTCACACAAATAAAGGTACATGTACACACATTCTCACACATAATGGTACACACACACATACACACATTCACATACATAAACATAAAAACGCTTGTATGCACATACATTCATACACATCAAAGTACAGATACATGTACATATATACACACATTCATACACTTAAAGGTGAAGTCACACATGTACACACATACACACATTCACACCCATAAGGGTGCATTCACACACATACGGTAAAAACTCACACATGTACACACAAATACACTTTCACACACATAAAGGTACAAATACACACATGTACACACATACACACATTCACAGATATAAAGGTACAAACACACACATGTACACACATACACACATTAAGGTACAAACACACTTGTACACACATGCATGCACATTCACACACAAAGGTACAAACACACACACATGAACACACATTCACACACTTAAAGGTACACATGTACACACACACATTCAAACACATAAATGCAAAAACACATGTATACACACATACACACATTGACACACATTAAGGTACAAACACATGTACACACATACACACATTCACATACAAAGGCACACACATGTACACACATACACACACTGACACACATAGAGGTACATACACTTGTACACACATTCACACACATAAAGGTACAAATGCATGCATGTACACGTACACAAATTCACGCACATAAAGGTAAAACACACATGTACACACATTCACACACATAAGAGTACAAACACATACATGTACACATACATTCACACACATGAAGATACAAACACACATGTACACACATGCATACATTCACACACATAACAGTAAAAACACACGAACTCACACACTGTTACAAACATTCACATGTACACATACACACATTACAGACATAAACGTACAAACACACATGTACACACATGCACACATTCACACACATAGGTACGACCACACACGTACACACATTCACACACATAAAGGTACAAACACTCATGTACACACGTTCATACATTAACACACATAATGGTACAAACACACACACATACACACATTCACACACATAAACATAAAAACACATGCACACACATAGACATATTTACATACATAATGGTAAAACATACACATACACACATAAACACATTCATAAGCATAAAGGTGAAAACACATATGCACACACATACACACATTCACACACATAAGGGTACAAACACATACGTGTACACACATACATTCACACACATAAAGGTACAAACTCATACATACACACACATTCACACACATAAAGGTACAAACACATGTACACGCATACACACATTCACACACATAAAGGTACACATACACACATACACATATTCACACACATAATTGTACAAACACACATGTACACACATACACATTTCCATGTACATAAAGGTACAAACACACATGTACACACATACACACATTCACACACATAGAGGTACAAACACATTCACAAACATAAAGGTACAAACTCTTACATGTACACACATTCGCACATAAAGGTACACATGAAAATACATACACACACATAAAGGTACACATATACACACATACACACATTCACACACAAAAGTACACACATGTATGCACATACACATTTTCACACACATAAAGGTATGAACACACATGTACACACAAACACACATAAAGGTACACACACATGTACACATACACACATTCACACACAAAAGTACAAACACATATATGTACACACATACACAAATTCACACACATAAAGGTAAAAACACATACAAACACACACACTCATACACACATTCACACACATTAAGGTACAAACGCACATGTACACACACACATTCACACACAAAGATACAAACACACATATACACACAAACATTCACACACAAAGGTACACACATGCACACAATCACACACATAAAGGTACAAACGCACATTTACATACACACATTCACACACATAAAGGTAAAAACACATGTACACACAAACATTCACACACAAAGGTACAAACACACACATATACACATTCACACACATAAAGATACAAATGCACATTTACATACATACACACATTCACACACATAAAGGTAAAAACACATAGAGACAAAACATTCACAAAGGTACAAACACGTACATACACACATGCACACAATCACACACATAAAGGTACAAACGCACATTTACATACATACACACATTCACACACATAAAGGTAAAAACACACATGTACACACAAACATTCACACACAAAGGTACAAACACATATACACACATGCACACAATCACACACATAAAGGTGCACATTTACATACATACACACATTCACACACATAAAGGTAAAAGCACACATATACACAAAACGTTCACACACAAAGGTACACACATGCACACAATCACACACATAAAGGTACAAACGCACATTTACATACATACACACATTCACACACATAAAGGTAAAAACACACATGTACACACAAACATTCACACACAAAGGTACAAACACGTATATACACACACGCACACAATCACACACATAAAGGTACAAATGCACATTTACATACATTCACACACATAAAGGTACAAACACACATGTACACACATACACACATTCACACACATAAAGGTACAAAATCATACATGTATGTGGTGTGTATTTGTACGTGATAGTATGTGGTTGTTCCTTTATGTGTGTGAAAGTGTGTATGTGTGTACATGGGTGTTTATACTTATTGGGGGCGAGCGTGAGCGAGCCCCACATTTGATCGTTTGGCGGAAGTTCGTCTGACCGTGTGTCCGTTTGTTCGTGTGTCCGTCTGTCCCGGTGGAACAAAATGGGCATGCGCGGCGAAAGAACACGTGGTTTACTGGTTGCGCATGCTCATTGCGCATGGTCAACATTAGCTACAACAAAATGTTACGTCACAAACACAGCTATAGCTAGCAGAGAGAGAAGAGCTCGGGAAGCAGGCGTCCAGCGCGCGTGTCGGCTTGAACGTAACAGAGATCAAGAGCGAGCAAGACAGAGGAGAGCTCGGGAAGGAAGCGAGCAGCGCGCGTATCGGCTTGCCAACGTGACAGAGAGCGAGCAAGACACACTGGGAGACACAGCGGCAGGGACCTGAAGCCAGAGTATCGGAAAGATTAAGAGCGCGAGAGCAAGGAGGCTCGAGAAGGAAGCGAGGAGCGTCCACGTAGGCTTCACGGTCAGACAAACCTCTGCTGAACGATCAAATGTGGGGCTTCGCTCACGCTCGCCCCCACGATGACTTACATCCCACTAGTTTATACATGTGAGTGTGTTTGTCCCTGTGTGCATGTATGCATGCACATGAGTTTATGTGTGTGAACAGGTCTGTACTTGTATGTACGTATGTGTGTACATGTGTGCTTCTACTTATCTATACTTGTATGTGGTGTATATTTGTATGTGTAAGCGATGTGTGCATTTGTACCTTTATGTGTGTGAATGTGTGTGTTTACATGTGTGTTTGTACCCTTATGAGTGTGTATGTGTGTACAAATATGTGACCGCCTACGGGAAAACCCGGCATATGGGATTATTGCGCAGATCGCGCAATGCGCGTTTATAGTACATCAGGTCAAAAATTGTCAAAGTCCAGCTTTTGTCATATTTATGTCAAAGAACCTGTCTTCTAACTGTTACCGTCGTCTACGGAGGCTAGGCGTAAGTTACCAAGGCGAAATAAGCCTTATTTTACAGCCCCCTCGATCTACCAAGCCTGACAGCTGCTAGTACACGGAGCCCGTTGCTAAGGGCGTTACTTAGAATTCGCGCGCGCGGGCTATCTAGCTATGGCTAGATTCGTCGAACTACTGAACGTCGACTCACCTTTTAAGCTTCTTAGGCATCGAAGAAGAAGCGGCTCTCGATATCGACGACAAAGTTCGAGACTAACTTGACCTTTACGCTCTTTTCGAACGGCTCCGCCCAAGTCAAATTAATTGATTTCCGGTTCACGCGTAGTATACGGAAACGCTATACGCGTACATAGCAACGTCTTCAGACCGTAATTTCTCGTTTTCTATGCGTGTAGCGCGATCGCAAACAAAGCGGGCTATTTCCAAGGCGAAGCGCGCGATCGGTCTCAAACTTGCAGGTGAGTTAGCTCTAGGGTAGAGCTTATCAAAGATACATCAAATTCGATTTCCACAAAAAAATCCCATATGCCGGGTTTTCCCATAGACGGTCACATATGCTTACTTATGTATGTGTTGTGTGTTTGTACATGTTGGTAAGTGTATATGTGTATCTTTGTGTGTGAATTTGTGTATGTATTTGTACAGGTCTGTACATGTGTGTACATGCTTGTATATGTGCGTATGCTTATGTGTTCACGACAACTGACGATTCATTTGCAGGATATTATCTATAGTATTGATTTACAGTGAAAAATTTCGCGTGTTTCACTACATGGCCGCAAGACTTCTCACTCGTAAAGTTTCAATCTTGTGATGGCGTTGCCAAAAGCTTTACCACATGTTTCTGAACAGAAATAATTTTGGAGTTGTACTTTTTTGTGCCCATGCCATGAAATCCGTCAAACTTATTGTACTAAAATATATTTAGTATCACTGTGAAGCAGTAATATCAGGAATGCTCAGGACTGGGACAAGCACCTTAGATTTACACCTGTGAGCATGTCAGAGACATGAAGGAAACTCTATATGAATGTTTACCTCCTACCACATTAATCCCACGTGACTGTCTAACCCATTGGCACTAGGCTCGAGGCAGTCGTGAAAGTGTGTTAACGCGGAGTGTATCACACTTTCGTGGTTGGCAATAATATACCGTCGGGATAAACCCAATATCGATGCTTTTCGAGCCCTATAAAGCGGCTATCAGCAACACGCAGAGACTTTTTCTAACGGGTTCCTCATAGCTACGACGACAGAACTATAGCGAGGAGCTGGTGTGACTCGCACCTTCGACGCAACGAGGAAAACGTATATGCACTAATATAGCATAAAAGCCAAAATAATGAGGACAATTACCCATGCTAACATCATGGTAAGGAACTCATAAGAATTTGTACATCCTAATCTATATTAATGCCCCTTGGCTTTTGTAAAGCCGATTTAGTTTAAGCGCTATCAGGCTAAATCGTGAACTTGTATGTTTTTCTGCTAAATCCAAGTACAAAAGCTTACCTGAAGGCCGACATGTTCAGAATAACAAAGGACAGATTATTTCAGGTAGTCACGGCATCTGGGCTTCTTTGTCCTCCGTTCTATACAGAAATATGTGTGGCACGGGTCAAATGACCAGGCAGGTGGCTGACCGAGCAGACTGCTGAACCAACGTGGTTTAAACTGTTTTTCGATGCTCTCAACCTCCTGTACGCTCTCATTCATATAAAGTCTACGCAATACTCTTAGTAAGGTTCTTGTGGCTGTAGCTTACCAGGCATACATTGACCACGTCCACTACGTATTGGTCAATGGTCGAAATCGCGAAATGGTCCAACGTTTGATCGAAAGCACTCGATCCACGATAGAGGTAACCTGACCGTAGAATCAAGTCCTGAAACTTTCAAAAGTAACTTGAAACCAATCCTTTTTTGCGATATTATGAGTATTGCTTTGTAAGAGGCATACTTCTGAAAGTTTCAGGACTTGATTCTATTGCCACGTTACTTCTATCGTGGAATGCTTTTGATCAAACATTGGACCATTTGTTATTTTTGACCTTTGATTTCTGCGTAACGCGAGCATACGGGCCGTGGAGAAGCCGTAAAATGCCATTTATATGCCGCGGTGCTCTTCAAAAACGTGAAAAAAATCAATAAAAAGTGACTACATTCCTATTGGGCTAGTAAAGAGTTGCCCTCTCGATTGCGCGCTACGCTATGATAACTAATACAGCAGCAGAATGCAGTGTACCGACAATTTACCTTTCATTGTATGCGCTAAGTAACGCACACACTGAAAAGGAAACTTCCCACTTCGTAAAGTGTACATCAATAGAGCACACTAGAAAGGACAATTCCTTACTAGTAGGGTCTGCGCTGTAGCACAGACAGCGCACTATCCTCTACTAGTGACGCTTTCAATGTGTGTATGCTGCAATGAAATCTGTTGAATTGCCCTTTCTAGTTTGCGCTATTCGGATGTACACTTTACTTCGAAGAAGTTTCCTTTCAATGGAATGAAAAGGAACCCGTCGGTGCACTGCTTTCTGTTGTTTTAATAATTATCATAGCGTAGCGCACCATCGCGAGGGCGACTCCTTACTAATAGACTCTAAGTATACACTGTAGCAAACTCGGTTAACACACCGCATCGATGCTTGTCGCAACGCAACGTTAGAATAGCTTCGGATTCAACTGTTGACTGAGCTTCAATTCGAACGCTCATGATTGCGTGCGTGTAAGCACCAAACAAATGAGATATTTCATTCACTTCGTTCGCCATTTAAAGCTACTGATAGCATAGCGTAATAGTACGTCACAAATTTGCTTGCCTTGCCCTTGCGTCAGCCTCGCCCCAGGCCCTTCAGAGCTTCTCAATTGTGCACGCTGAAAATCGGAAATGCCTGGCACTGTCAATTGCGCTTCACTTCGAGCGTCCGTAAATGAGTGCCTGTGAGCGTAGCCTCGCCCTCGTGTGAACGTAAAACTAACGTATGGGTTGGAATGCCACGCAAACATTGGGCAAGCAGTAGGCTTACGCTTCATTTCCCGTGGTTTAACGGGGCGAATGAAGGATCTCGCTCGCGAGTTACACGCTCACGCGCAGGCATTCACGGGCGTTCGAGGTAGAACGCAATCGACAGTATAAGTGAAGCGCATTTTAACGCGTTGTGAGACCTACCAGTGCATCGAAGGTCACGAAAATCTCGAGGGCTCTTCTAACCAACAATCGAGAGGTATGGTTCAAACGTTAGCTGCCGAGTGTACTACGATCTATATAGACTATAAAGAGTGGAACTTGTTAAGACAGCGTGTGGCCTGCAATGGCTGGCTTTTAGAAGGAACCTTCTGACCGCTTGTCTTCTCGTCATCGTGAGCCAAAGTCGTGATTTCTGCTGCCAGGCACTCCCACTTTTCAGCATGCAACATTAAAAAGCTGGAAAGGGCCTGGGTAAGAAGCTATTAGGGTGAAATTTAAAGTTAAAGGATTTCCCCAGATATTTCTTCCTTACGTCTGTCTACATGAAAGCAATTTAGGGCGCTAGAAGTTTTCCCCTCTGCATATGTCGGTGGTTATACAGGTTTGTATTGTCGCATGTGCGAATCGGACAAAACAATGAGGTAGATCGCGTGAAGATTGCCCAATGGAATTTTTGTTGATGTTTTTGAAGAACATTGCAGCATAAAAAGGTGTGCTTGGCATTTTTACGGCTTCTCCACAGCCCATATGTGACCCTCCATGAGAAAACCAAGCATAATGCGCTGGATATCAATCTGAGATACAGGCCATAATAATCGCCTGGGCTGATAATTATCGATTTTCACTTTTTGGCATGGATCGATAGAGGAATCATTCCTCTACACGAAAATCTGCTTCGTAGCTTCTAGAACGCTATACTTACCGAGTTACGGCTCGAAGAAGTCAGCCGTGTAGCTACATAGAGCGCTCATGGCACGGACCTGTTGCTGTAGGCAACCGTGGCAGCTGCGAATAAAAAAAGTCGCCAGCCACTTTTCTTCTTCGATTTTGTGTACAAACGAGCCTTAGAAACGCTTGTCTTCTCGTTCTTTTCCATCGAAACGGCGAGTGCTGCTCTCGTTCGAGCGTTTTGGAGCCATCTAGCTCGTTGACTTTGTGGGCGGGGCCACGGATTTTTAATAAACGGCGAGTATACGGACTTCCGCGTGCAATGTACGTAGCAATGTTTCATTGCACTTTCTGCAAAACTTTAGTACGGGCGATCCGGGTACATTTTGGCTCATATCTCCATGACTATACGGGCTAGAGACTTCAAATTTGCAGGAGCAGCAGTTCAAAGGTTGTAGTTGGTAATGGTGGCCTTAACTCAAAATCGATTGTCAGCGCATTATGCTTGATTTTGTCATGGAAGGTCACATATGGTTGCAATACGTAGAGGCCAAAGGTCGAAAATGCCAAATGGTCCAATGTTGGATCAAAACCACTACACGATAGAAGTAACATGGCAATATAATCAAGTCCTGAAACTTTTCACAAGTCACTTGAAACCATGCCTCCATTTTAGCAATACTCTTAATATCGCAAAAGAGGTTTGGTTTCAAGTGACTTGAAAGTATCAGGACTTGATTCTACCGCTACGTTACTGGAGTGCTTTTGATCAAACGTTGGACCGTTTGGCGATTTCGATCTCTGACAAATAATTAGTGTGCGTGGCCAATATATGGCTGGTAACTTACAGCCACAAGAACCTTACTAACACAATAATTTTATGTGTGAATAAGAACGTACAGGAGACTGAAAGTATCGAAAACCGTTTAAACTACGTTGTTTCAGCAGTCTGCTCGGTCAACCACCTGCCTGGTCATTTGACCCGTGCCACACCCATTTCAGTATAGAACGGAGGACAAAGAAGCCCCGATGCCGGACTACCTGAAGTAATCTGTCCTTTGGCATTTTCAACAAGTCGGTCGTCAGGTAAGCTTTTGTATTTGGGTGGATGGCACGGGAAAAATCACAATTTAGCTGGTAGAGTGGCTGTCAAGTTATGAGCTCCACTTCCAGCAGCAAGCTTTTAACACCTTTGAGGGCCACACTAAGCGTTTTTGCTTCAAAATCGCTCCTCTTTCGATCGAGAGTCGATGAAGTATCAGCGCGAGCGGCTCATGGCCATACCTTTGCACATAAAGTCGGCCATAGCTCAGGCATCAAACAAAACAAAAGGTTGAAACGTGTGGCGCTGCCCCTATCGTTGAAAACTAGAACAGATCTTATATACGAGTTTTAACTACGCGACGTGAAGATTTAAAGCGCCTTATGGCCCAGTGTTTTGTATAGAGATAAATGTTTGCGCGCGGCGCTAAATTAAACTGAACCTTAAACTAAATCGGCTTTACAAAAGCCAAAGGGTATTATTATAGATTAGGATGTACAAATTATGCCTCACCATGATGTTAACAAGGGTGATTGCCCTCAGTCTTTTGGATTTTATGCTATATTAGTGCATGTACAAGATCGGCCACGCTGGTTTTGAGCGCGGCAATTAGCATGCGCTTATAGATAATTCCGGCATAAATGTTTTCCTCGTTAGCGCCAGCGTCGAAGGTGCGAGTCACACCTACTCGCGCCTCTTCCAGAGTGCTGGTTGGCAAAAGCTTAATGCACGGATATGTGAGAACGACTTTGGCGGCCTATATATCCAACAGATTACTCGCTATAGTTCTGTCATGGTAGCTATGAGGAACCAGCTAGGGACGGTCTCTGCATGTGGATCTTCCTACTGATAGCCAATTCCTAGCGCTCGAAAAGCATCTATATTGGGTTTATTCTCGTATGCGACTGTATATTCTTGCCAACCACGAAAGTGTGATAGCCCCACATTAACACATGTTGCAATTTTTCTCGCGCCTCGAGCTTAGTGCCAATGGGTTATACAGTCTCGCCGGAATTATTAATAATATGGTAGGAGGTAAACTCTCATATGGAGTCTCCTTCATACCTCTGACATGCTCACAAGTGTAGGTTTAAGGCGCTTGTCCTGGTCCTGAGCATTACTGATATTACTGGTTCACAGTGATAGTGAATATTCGTGAGTACAAAAGTTTTGATGAATTTCACAGCATGGGCACAAAGATATTTACACCTCCAAATCATTTCTGCTTAGAAACTTGTGGTAAAGCTTTCGGCGATGACATTACGTAACGGTAATGTAGTGAAATATGTGAACTTGAAAATATACACTATCACTGTAAATCAGTACTACCAACAACAGACAATATCCTGTAAATGAGTCGTCAGTTGTCATAAACACATGTGTACGCACATATACAAATGTGCATGCACAAATGTATACACACACATTCACACACATAAAGGTACAAACATATGCATGTACATACACCAACATGTACCACATATGTGCATAGATAAGTATAAACACAAATGTACACACATGCACACATGCACACACTTAAGGGTACAAACACACACATGTACAATATATACATAATGGTGCAAACAAACACATGTACACACGCACATAAACGTATATACATGCATACAGATCCACACACACTCATACACACAGGTGCATACATACATGTACACACAGGGACAAACACAACCACATGTATAAATAAGTATAAAATTACACATATAAGGGTACAAACACACACATGTACACACATCAACACACACAAATATACACCACATGTATGTATAGATAAGTGTAAGCACACATGTACACATCTACACACACGTAAGGGTACAAACACAATGTATACACACACATTCACATACATTAAGTTGCAAACACACACATGTACACACATGTGTACACACACATACAAATGTGTACATGCATGAACACGTACAAACATACCCCACATATATGCATAGATAAGTATAAATACACATGTACACATGTATACATAAATATAAACACACATGTATACACACACATTCACACAAATGTACAAACACAAATGTACACACACAAACACATACAAGCATACACCACATACATGTATAAAAACATATGTACACATACACTTATACACACACATAAGGGTACAAACACACACATGTGCACACATACGCGTACACACACATACAAACATGTATATACATGTACAGACCTGTACACACATACACACACGTGCACACACACACGTGTATAGATAAGTATAAACACACGTGTGCACACACATACAGATACATAAGGGTACACACACCAGTACACACATACACATTCGCATACATAAAGGTACAAACACACACATGTACACACATACGTATACATACATGTACAGACCCGTACACACACATATGCATACATGTACACACAAGGACAATCACATCCACATGTATAGATAAGTATAAACACATGTACACACATACACACATTCACACACACACGTGTACACACACATACAAACATGTACACACACGTACAGACCTGTACATACACATACACACATGTGCACGCATACTTGTACACACAGGGACAAACACATCCACATGTATACATTAGTATAAACACACATGTACACACATACACACACATAGAGGTACAAACACACACATGTATTCACATATGTGGCAATCACAGGTAGAAAACGTACATATTTCCTATCACTTTTTCACTACTTTTTCAGACTTTGTATTAACTTTGTTGATAAGCAATGTAGAAAGCTCAAAATTGATTTTCAGTAACTCCTATTTGCTAAAAGTATAGTATGTTGGTGCTTGAAACACTAAAGCATACTACCAGGAAACATAACTTAATAAAGCCAATTAAAAATCGAATAATGTACGTTTTCTACCTGTGGCTGCCACATATGCATACACACATACAAATGTGTACACACATGTACAGTCCCATACACACTCATACACACTTGTTCACACAACGTCAAGAATGTACACACAGGGACAAATACACCCACTTGTTCACAGACGTATACAGAAATGTACAAAAACCACACATGCACATACAAACACACACATACACGCACTAACACTAGCCTTATCAGACACATGCATACATATAACACTCACATGTACACGTTCACACATAAATGTAAGCTCTCTACAGATTGGTGTTTAGGTCTAGCTGTTTAAGTGACAGTAGAGGCGGACGAAAGTGGGTAGCCTGCAGAACATTGCAGAAGGTGTCAACTCCTCGGCTGAGTGCAATGTTCCCCAGTTAGTTTCTCGAGAGGATGGCACCACTATCGTCCCAACAATGGACTGGACTGACTTCTTTGCCACCAAGCTAAAGAAGATCCAGGGCATTAAGAAGCTGCATCACTTCCGCATTGTGTTTTCTTCTCCTGGACATGTAGGAAAGGGACACCAGACACAGAGCCAGTTTGAGTCCTGATCGACAATGATATCTGTACGAGCAAATCAGACCCCCAGATGATTAAGATAGCATTTGTCCTCTGCAATCAGTTCTAATGGGTGGTGGGAGAAAGTGTTGAACTCCACACCCAGAAGCACTTCCTGATCCGCATGTCTCACCTCCTCCACCTAAGTGACAAAGAACATGTGGCATTTGTTATGCTGTGAGCCATGATAGGAGCTGCCCAGACAAGCGACTTCTCGCCCCTTATACACCTTGTTTTAATGCATCTTTATTTGCTTTTTGTACACTTTGTTTATTTCACCCCACCCCCCCGCCAAAAAATGCTACAAGAAAGGAGCTTCAATTCACTGGTTGAAGCTCTGTTAAAGGCACTGTGTCCCAATATAAGGGCCGCGTGTTATTATATTTACAAACATTTGAAATCAACCGCAAAACGTGACGAATATGGACGTCACACGCGCACAAGCGCTAGCCTTATCGATCATGCCGTAAGCCGCGCCCACAGTCAGCTATCGATCGATCGATCCCAACGCGCCTACGATGGCAGATAAACCCGAGAAACGAAGGCTAAACATCGAAGAGAGAGGTAATCCGGCCCTTCTGCATCCTTCTGTAAACTCGCGAAGTCGATTTCTCTAGCTAACGCCAAAGTACACGCCCGATCGCGGGCGCAGGGCTAACTCGGCCGGCCAGGCACGGGTAAGTGGCGTGATCGCGACGTCACAAAAACACATCGCCCACGTACTTGATTGGATAATGGGGATCCCGTCCGGCTTCCGTTACTAAAAATACGCTTATATGATGACACAGTTTCTTTAATGACTCACACATACACATACAAAGCAATGGCTAGTTCATGCACACAGCAAGCATTTGCACATACACTACCACACACTTTCTCTCACACACATCAGCTGCTACAATCATTCGTTGCAACAGTGACTAGCTACTTCCCAGTTTCACAAGCTTCCTGAGTACTGACAACCAATGTACGCTTTCTGAATAAAGCACACCGTCCGTCAATAGTTTGCTAAGATTGGCTTTCTCCCAGCGTCTCTTCTTTTTGGGTAGCAGGCTCAGTGCACTTAAGGACTGTCTCAGCTCTTTTAGCGCGCGTCCGACTAGCGGCCACTTGTCTGTCGTTAATTAGAGCTTGTACTGTGACGTCACACCATACCACCCACATACAAGCCACGGCAGCCAGGCCGCACGGCTGCAACAATCGATGTCAGTCAGCGAGTTCCAACATTGTTCTTGGGGGAGTTTCGCAAGTTAAACAATGAAAAGCTAACCTTGGGGTGATTGTTGACGATCTGCCGCGGCGATTGTTCATAGCTGCCTTCGTTTTTCAGCTAGGTGCGAGAGATCGTGCCGTCAGAAGTCAGCTGAAATGGCGTTTTTTGCGATTATCTACTTACTACAACGTTGTTTACAAAATCGCCGCGGGGAGAATCGAGAGTATCATCCTAAGTTTCATTTCCCCCTGTTAAGGTCAGCTAAATCTGGTTGGAACAATGTTGGAAAACTTGAAATAGTGTTTAAGAGGGCGTGGCTAATCGTGGTTGTACCTCGTAATTGGATAATTAGTTGTGGTTTATTTTCTAAAATTCTTGAAGTACTAGAGTTATACTTTTATTTCATTACCATGATCAGCTTCTCGTATCTTGTTTAGGTACCTGTATTGGTGGTTGAAAATGTATGAATTTTACGGTTAATTGTACTGAGACTGTCCTTAAATACGCTGAGGGAGCTTTGAAATGGCCTATCTACATGAAACGACCGCCTAACAGCTAGCACTTAACTCGAACGATCCGATAACTAGTACAGCTCTTACAGCCTGGCTGGTCGGATATCCAGCCGCTTGGATACATACATGTATGTGTACGTACGTACATGTATGCATGGGCGGCGCTGCGCCTATGCTGCGCGTGTATTGGAATAATCATGGCTGATCAGATGGCACTGAGAAGCATAATTGTGAGCAGTCTGACGTGTACATGTTGTATCCTTGGAGCGGATAAGAGCGCTAGGAGGTCGGTCGAGGAAGAGTTAAAGACGTTAGAAGTCACTGAAGGTGAGTCAGCGCCTGCATGTGCCATGAATACATGGAACACTTGTTCACAGATGTACTGTGAATCAGTTTGTTTATATAAGATTATCAAAAGCCCCTGGTTGATTGGATGTCGTTTATTAGACTAGAGTAGCAAAATTATAGATTTTTGCAGAAGTTTGCTGATGATGACATGTCTTTCAAGGGGGGACACTACATAAGTGCCTGTACTTCCAGCTGCGACCGCAGTCAAGATCTTGACACAGCAAATTTTCATGCTTGACCCCTTGACCGCACCGAAAATCTGGCCTTGACCCTTGACTATCGAACATTAACCATGCCCATCGATCGCCTGGAGAGCCTTTGATCGTTCCTACACTGTCGCCGATTCCTAGCTTGACCGCTTGACCAGCTTCAAAATTTTGCCTTGACCTCACTTTTCACCCCGGTCGGTCACTGAAAATCAACTACCTCTTGGACTAGTAGTGGTGAATCAGTGTTACTATACATATATCATGACATCATTGCCAGTGCTTCTATATTTAGTCAGTTTTGGATTTGCTAGTTCCTATCGTCTGTGATTGCCAGGGGGCAGGATAATATGAGGAGCTGAGAACATCCATTGTCAATCAAGGCTTCCCGACTGTTGTTCAAAGAGTGCTCAGCTCTGATGACTCAGTAATTTTACAGGTACGTATGTATGTACGTATCCATAAGATAGGGCTACAGTAGATTTTGTGGTAATATGTGACCAGCTATGAGAAAAGGGACCATTTGGGATTTTTTATGAAAATTGAGTTCTTAGCACATATGGATAGCTTTGTGTATGCTGCATACAATGGTGAAAGATCCAAGAAAAAACATTGATCACAAGCTGAGTTATGACCATTTTTATGCACACAGTTTGATAGATTCGTTTTCGGAAAATAGGCATTATTAAATAATTTTTGCATTTAATTGTACACATCCAAGCAACTAATTACATCCATAATTACATCTTACATGTCACAAACATAAAGCATAATATATCAATATGAAGCCAAAAACCTATATTTTTAGATAAACTGAAAAACAGAAAAGTGAAGAAAATTGATTTTTTTTCACATTTGTGACCCGCTATGAAAAAATCGACCACTCGCAATTTTTTATGAAATCCGCGTTTTTGGTATAGATAGACGCAGAATTTACTGTAGAGTTCAACGGTCAAAGAACCAGGTTCTAAAAAGGTTCCTAGGCCGAGTTATGGCCTAAAAATTGTACACGGGTCACCCATGTCTCAGTTTACAATTTTTTGAGAAACGGAGCCTTTTGTACGTACATAGCTCAACGTTCAATGTTTCCGTATACACTCCGTATCACACCACGCGGTTAGTTCGCTATAATGGATTTGCTGGGAAGATGGCCACAGAGAGTCGAGTGGGAGTAGCAGTCCTGGCCTTGTGGAGAAGATACCGAGAGAAGCGATGGACTCTATGCTTCGTAAGTTGTCTATGATCGTTCATACAGCTAAGGCTGCACGTAATAAAACTCGTGGGTGTGGTTCTTGGACAGCATAGTGTACTTCTGGCCATGTACAAGGGGGATAGCCATATGTAGCTGTAAATTTACACTCTCTGTCCTGCTTGGCATGAACTACAGTTGTGAGAAGCTATCCTATTGTTCTAGTAAAATTTTCAAGGTCTAGCTAGAGGCAGTATTGTGAGTTCTGACTGTTCTGTACACTTAGGTCTTGTCTTCAGAGCTGTTGAATCTGACATTCTTTCTGTGAGGAGCCTGGGATGAGTGTATGGTCATCCACAAGAGTTTGTCATCCAGAAACGGACAACAACAAACGGTATTTCAAGTGTGATGATGAACAGTGGCAGTGCATGAGCCTGGCATATGTATGTAGTGTGTGTGTGTGTGTGTGTGTGTGCGTGTGTGTGTGCATTTATGTGTATGCTTGTGTGAAAGCGATGTTGCCATTGTACACACATTAGGACATGCATGGCATGTACATGTACAATGGACACTTGACTTCCCAAATTGTCTATGACTAGTCTTGTGTACACCAACAGTCCAAGCATTGTACCACTGTATGACAGTTGTTTCTTGCTGCTGATCAAAGCTGTGATCTTCAAGTCCTCAAGACTGCCATCTACATGTTGCAGTAGAGCTCTTCTGGTCTACATAGATAGTATTAGCTATGTAGTATTCTTTCATGTATAGTGTTTCATTCAGCCTATGATTAAAGGGTGTGGTTGACAGGTGGGGCCACCATGATTGACTGGTGTACTCGTAGGCTAGATTAACGAGAGTTTGAGCATCTACTCTGCTATGCAGCAATCGCTATCAACGCCAAGCAACTCGAGGGCCTCAGCTACTGTCTACCATTGCCGCTTTACTTTGCTATGATGGCTAAACGTGGGTATTGTTATGGAGGTCAACAGCGGCTTGTAGATTTTGATTGATTGATAATACTGCAAGTCCGTTCACGTAGCTAGCAGAAACTGAACGCCATTCTTCTCCTGGTCGTTTCAGGTACTAAACGACGTTGTCTTTCGATGAAAATCTATGTATGGATAGACAAAAGACTATACTTTCACAATATGGAAACAAAAAAATTCGAGAAAAAAAAGTTGGTTCGAGTATTGAACCCCCTAGTGCAAAATCATATTCGAGCGCGAGTGGTCGATTTTTTCGTAGCGGGTCACATTTTGGCAATTATTGGAAATTGAAATTTTATCCCAAACGGTCCCTTTTCTCATAGCAGGTCACATATTAGATCTGAGTTGATTGCTAATTTTCCATTTCAGAATGTTGGAGAGTGTATTAGAGCATTTGTAGCCACAGCACTGGAGCAGCTAGCAGAATGGTAGAGTCATGTGGCCTCTGTGGTGGTCATGTGATCATCACGTGACTCCCTACACTGCAGGAGGGACAGCTCAGGTCATGATGGATTACAGTACGTCATACAAGTTGCTCTCCATCTTCTCGACCCATCAAGACCAGAATACTCTGTGTCTTTCGTAGGAAAATTCATAATCATTTTTGTTAAAGTCGTAAATTAACAGTAGTTATTGTACATGTATATTTACTTGCAGCCTTACCTATATTATATGGGAGCTATTGATCTATTTTGGGCCTATCTTGGCTAAGAGAAGATGAGAAGTATTTCTATTGCTATTCACATCATTTTATACAAGACTAGTTAAAATTTGCTGAATGCAAGGGTTAACTGCTTATGGGGATATTCCTCTAATTAAGGTCTACACAAACTAGACATCATAAGCCATTAAAGTAGATAACAGCTGTGGAGTATGCTACTTCAGTATTTTCTCTTTGTCTGTATGTGTGTTGCTATTAGCCAGCGACATGAGTGATTGGAGTGGCTGTACAGTGGTGCAGCTGGTACTAGCGTAAACTGAGAAGAAAGAAAGGTTGGCCACCATGTTGATCTGATACTAGTGGATGAGGAGAGAGAGAAAGAGGTTAATTACAACTGTCTGTTTATGCCCTCCTCCTGCAGAATTTTGTGGTGATATATCCACCACTCAGATGCCACAGGTTGCCCCGGTGATACTGTCACAGCTGCTAAAGGTTATAGTTCAGCCGGAGGTGTACAGCCCCAGGACTCGTGGCAGAGCAGTTCAACACAAAATCGTCATTCTTGTACTATAGTTACACTAAAGATCAAAGGCACCGCCTGTTGTCTATACAACGTATACTCTGTAGTAACCACCAGCCATGGTATAACTGCCAGTAGTAACCACTAGCCATGGTATAACTGCCAATTAGGGCAGTTATACCATGGCTGGTGAAGTTATACCACCCAAAGGTACAAGGTGTTGTGTACATAGTACAAGCCACTAATACTGTAGCCTTATCATGGTTTATTTGATTGTACACTTGAGGCGTGCATTTATTATTAAAATTATTGTTAATTTTTTTGTACACTCTCTGTTATCATGGATTGTTGGAGTTGTTAGCTAGTGTCCTTCAGCCTTCAAGAGCTCCAGTGCTGGGAATACTAGCGGCTAAGGCCAATTTCCTGTGAGTTCAAACAAAATAAATTTTAATACTGTACATTGTACATGTACATGTACTTGTACGTGCACATGCATACACACACATACACAAACTCATGGACTCATTTACAGGCACACAATGTCACACAGACACCATATAGATATCTTAGCAAGGCATGCTCCTAATATTTTATGTGCAGATTTTGTGATGAGCTAAAGCCTACTGGGCATGCTCAGTTGCTCACTGCTCCACATCCAGCAACTAGCTGTGATATTAGGGGAATTCCCTGAAGAGTGATTATTGTGGTAGCCGAAGCACTGCAGCTAGTCATACAGGTATATCAATAATTGGAGGGGCATGATAATTATGCTCTTTCCTGAACTTATTATATATATGTATATATGTAGTTCAGCTACATGTACATAGTTGTGTGACCCTCTCTCTCTCTCTCTCTCCTCTTCTTCAGATTGATCCAGCAATGACAAATAGTCGAATTATCCCAGCAGCAATGAGACTATTCTTAAAATACTCTCATGGTAAAAATTGCTATCTTGATTTCGCCTCATATAATGTAGCACATACACACAAACATGTTCGTACACATACATGCATGCACACATGTGCATACACTAACACTAGTACATGTACATGTAGTAGTCATTCGATGCACATGCACATGTATGTACATGTATAGTATATATTTCCCACAGACCCAGGACTTATGACGACTATTGAAAAAGTGTTCGCAGTGCTTGCAGTCAACACTGGTTGCCATAGCGATCTCCACCTTAGATTCCTACCCGTGGCCATGGAAGTAATCCAGTCCACTAAGAATCAATTACCTCTCAGACTAGTAGTGGTGAATCAATGTTACTATTCATAAATCATGACATCATTGCCCGTGCTTCTATATTTAGGCAGTTTTGGATTTGCTAGTTCATATCGTTTGTGGTTGCCAGGGGGCAGGACATGAGGAGCTGAGAACATCCATCGTCAATGAAGTCCTCCCGACTGTTGTTTAAAGAGTGCTCAGCTCTGATGACTCGGTAATTTTACAGGTACATGTGTATGTACGTATCCATAAGATAGGGATACAGTAGATTTCGTGGTATTATTAGCTTTGTGAATTCTGTGTTGATTGCTAATTCTCCATTTCAGGATGTATTAGAGCATTTGTAGCCACAGCACTGGAGCAGCTAGCAGGATGGTAAAATCATGTGGTCTCTGTGGTGGTCATGTGATCATCATGTGACTCCCTACACTGCAGGAGGGACAGCTCACGTCGTGATGGATTTCAGTACATCATACAAGTTGCTCTTCATCTTGTTGACCCCTCAAAACCAGAATACTCTGCGTCTTTTGTAGGAAAAGTCATAATCACTTTTGTTTAAGTCATATTATGTTAACAGTAGTTTTTGTATATGTGTATGTACTTGCATCCTTACCTATAATATATGGGAGCTATTGATTTATTTTGGGCCTGTCTTGGCTAAAATAGATTTTTTTGTACATGTTACACAAGTAAAGATGTCTCATGTTTACTACATGTATGTACAATGATGTTATTTAATTTTCTGTAGGCTGGTAACCTGTTAGAATTAGTACTGCGAGCATGCTGAGTATAATGCATTGCATTCAGACATCATCTGTCATGCAGTCTGCTCATAGTCTTTGCTGACCTCATTCAGAAAGAGGTATGTGAATACATGATTGAATGGCCACACCCATTGCTATGATATAATGCTCTCTCTGTGCTCAGTTGGAATCGGTAGTGCTGGCTCGCTGCATAGCTAGTGGTGATGAGAGACTCACTAAGATAACTATCAAGGATGAGCTTAACTATGCCAAGTTTAAACTGCAAGATGGTATGGGATTGTAAGTGTATAGACCGTGTGTGTGTGTGTGTGTGTGAGAGAGAGAGAGAGAGAAAGAGAGAGATGCCTCTTTGAATAGCTCAGCTGAACTATTGAAGTACTGTATTTTAAAAACTATGGTGAATTTGGCTACCTATTAATAACTCTCCACCTCTGCACTGTGTATAGGTATTCAGACTCGTTCCTAGCAAGCTGCTGTGATGTCATGTGATGTGGCTGCAGGAGCTGAGAGATGACGACCAAGACAGCAGCAGCGAAGGTCAGTGATTTGCTGTATGTTTTAGATAATAGCTAGGATGATCATATAAAGAATAGTGTGTGTGTGTGTGTGTGTGTGTGTGTGTGTGTGTGTGTGTGTGTGTGTGTGTGTGTGTGTGTGTGTGTGTGTGTGTGTGTGTGTGTGTGTGTGTGTGATATGATATGATATACTGTAGTGAACTAAGCTGCTATAATATGAATTGCCGAAATAAAGCTCATACTCTGTTGTATAGGGAGATTTGGATGACTCTGCTGGACTTGAAGCAACGCTGGAGTCACTACTAGCTCCCGGGCGGGGCTATGAAGCCACAAGGGGCGGAGGTTCAGTTGAGTTGGAGGTGGAGGGTGATCATGATCTGGCCAGTGAACCTCTGCTGCAACTAGACATGCACGTAAGAGAAAATGAGAAGTGTTTCTACTGTTCTGCACATCATTTTATACAAGACTAGTTAAAGTTTGCTGAATGCAAGGGTTGACTGCTTATGGGGATACTCCTCTAATTAAGGTCTACACACAAACTGGACATCATAAGCCATTGAAGTAGATAACAGCTGCAGAGTATACACTGTTTTCTCTTTGTCTGTATGTGTGTTGCTATTGGCCAGCGAAATAAGTGAGTGGAGTGGCTGTATAGTGGTGCAGCTGGTGCTAGCGTAAACCGAGAAGAAAGGTTGGCCACCATGTTGATCCAATACTAGCGGACGAAGAGAGAGAGAATGGGGTTAATTACAACTGTACCTTTAACCAGTATACAAAAACCAACATGATGATGAGTCTGAGAAAAGCATTTAGAGGATATCCTTTTAGAGTCCTAAAGCTTCCATAGTGTTCATTGATTTATATATGTGCATTGTTTATTTTCATGCAGAGAACATGGTTAAGACAGAGAAAAGAGATGAAGAAAGCGTTAGGCATGTACAAGACGTTTTCTTATATCAACTACATCATTATGATGTAATTTCTTTGACTATGTACAGGCAGAGGTGACCAGTGAGGAACGTGTGGCAAAACAATACAAGACTGATTTTCTACGGTGAATTTGCTTAATTAGAGTGAATATGAATTACATCATTGTATATTCCACTAGTAGGCCTCTGAGAATGAACTCATGGAGTTGCATGCAGTGCTGTCCAGGAGACAGAATACACAAGAAACATTCAAAGTACATCAGCACAACTGGCATCAAACAAAATTAATAAAAAAATTAATTATAGCATCACCACCACAATACATTCAAATTGAAATGCTATGAATACATGTGTAACACAATGTCATTGTAATCAGCTGTGTTTTTAACAATTTTGTTGTGAGTGGTATAACACTGTTTTTAATGCTGAGAGTAGTTGCTGTATGTGTGGGTGTGTCCTCTGAAGAGAGTGTATCCATCCAGAGATGGCTGCTGGCTGCTCTAGGAGTACATTTTACATCTACAGGATAGAACAATTTCAGTCCTTTTCAGGGGTATGTACTATGTAGCTATGGAGCTGGGACCATGCATAGCTATAATAATAATGTAGTAGTAATTCTGGATGCCCGATGTTTCAGCTCGATCTCAATTGCAGAGTGGTAGTGATAGTAATCCTTACAGTTAAAGTGTGGATAGTTTCCTCTCAATGAGGCCTAAAATATTAACGCTGAGTGTTTCCCGTTGAACAGATGAAGCATGCACAAGCTACAATGTACAAGCTGGGAAACATTTTTACGTACAAATTTCAATAGAGCTAAAAATCGAAATCACATGACGTGTTCTTAATCTATTTGCTTGATTCAAGCCTAAGGAGAGAGAGCAATCTCTCAACTACCTTGTGGTTTGTGTTTCCTGTTCATACGACAATCCAATACTGAATTACGACTGTTTTTATAACCTCAGGTCGATCATCCAGAATCGCTGGCCATAGTATAATAAGCTAATACCCTGATTAATTACAGGAGTATCCTCAATTCAGGGGTGGGTTTATACAACACGAAAGGCTCTCTATATGACCTAGGGGGACTGTGTAGAACACAAAGAGCTACAGCAATGCATCATACTGTGCTCACCTGATTAACAGTAAGCCTGAGGACAATGACCCTCCACTCTGAAGGACGAAACATGATGGGGTGATGATTCAACCTACATTAAAATCAGACAGACACAATACATAATGGTACCATCTCATTAATTTCGCTGGCCAGACTCTCTTAGGAAAAAGAGATTCTGGAAACTGTGGCTACAGTTTTTGTGTCGGCTGCATCATTTTGTGCGGCATATATAAAGCATTAATTATCACTATATCCAGGAGAAAGAAAGTCCCTGGGTCACTATACAGGTGGTAGTGGCCCACCTTTGTGGGGAATCCCTCAATTATTGTTTATTAGCGTAAACTGCCTTATATCAGACATACATTGCCCCATTTTTTGTAACTCATACTAGGAACGGTCCCAGCACATGGTTCTTGCACCAATAGACAGAGAATCGTCTTCTGACTCGATTGAACTCTGTTCGAGGTCGCTACCACATTCTGTCTTTGAGCTACGTGTCAGAGACTGCACACGGTAAAAAACCAGTTATCGTGCCCCTGCATCATTTACTGTCCGCCCATACAGTTCTGCTATGTCAATTATCAGCCAGTGTGACTTATTCGCTTCACGCTCTTTACCAGTACTGTAGATAGTGTTCATTTGGCAACCACACCCCCTCAACCATTGCGTAGATCATACTGATGGAATCTGAAATTTGTAAACAAAGTCGATGATCGGGCGAGCAGTGTGAGCAAACCACGCAACCTTATAATATCGTTCAAACAGGAGACCAGACATTTATAGGTGATTCCTACTGTTGAAGTCAGGTGTTTAGAGGCCGAAACAACAATGACAGTAAGCTTCACAGCCTATTCTCTATGTAACGCTTCCGTGTAATGCTTTGATATTGCCGTAAAATAATCTGTAAACTAGTGGATGATAATTGATACAGGTCGATAATTGGCAGTTTACGCTAGCATGTTTTTTTTGTGCCGCACAAAATGACGTGGCCATTACGAACTCTGGTCACAGCTTCCAGTCTCTCTTTCTCCTAAGAAAGTCTGGCCAGCGAGACTACAATCTCGTCTGACCAAAACTGTACATTTTCTTAGCAAAATGTGAACTCTATGATTGTACATGTAGTAGCTACTCTAAAATTTTGGTCATTCCAGAATTAAAACGTACATGGCATAATCAAACACCAAAAAAATAAAAGGCATGTAACTCACTTGAACTGGCCATCCATGTTAGTAATAGATTCCTGAGCCTCTGATAAGTCCAGTTTGAGCGGAGCACAAACCTTTGGCGTGCAGTGAGGCAACCATATGGTGATGAAATATGTTCCACTGAAGCTGATCTCCATAAACACTGTGTAGTGCTGGGAGAAACACATCACCATGCATAGCTAGCAGAAGATACTTCTTTATCAACCGGTTCAACTCCAACAAGCACTAAAATTGTGATCACATGGTGACAAGGAGTAAGCTAGCCATGTAGAAAACGCTCTGGATATCTTTGTGAAAGAGTCCATCTGTCATAGAAGATTTCTCATCACCAGGGTGGCTATATATCACTAACATCTTGACTCACTGTTTCACCTAGAATTTTAATTTTATACTAATTTTTGAGAGATATTACAGGACATTGTATGTGCTGAATCAAACATGTGTATATTAAATGTATTATGCACCTATCAATGTATTGCTCCAGGTACCCGTGTAGGGACTTGACCACTCCCAGTGGAATATGCAATGTGGAATATACAATGATGTAATTGATAATTCACTCTCTAATTAAGCAAACTCACCCTAGATAATCAGACTTGTATTATTGTTTTGCCACATGATCCTCACTGATCACCTTGGCCTGTATAGACCTCGTGCTTTCTTCATCTGCTCTTTTCCCTGTCTTTACCATATTCTCTGTATGAAAATTAATAAACAATGCACACATATAAATCAATGTACATGTACACTATGGAATCTTTAGTAGGGTCCCCAAGGTGAAAAATTGACCTCCGAATTTCGAACAAATTACAGCTAGCACATCAAGAGCTCATCTATTGAATATATATACATACAAGGTGACATTACCCACTTATATCACAGTGTAGTAGCTCAAACATGGCACACCAACCTACCAACAGCTCATTTAGATGTTGAACAAGGCAGAAAGTGAGACTGGTGATGGTTCTGGGAGTCTACCGACGTAAGACCGGCTGCTGTAATGGGGTCAGCAATCCTCCTCACGATCTCCAAAAACCAAACATAGTAGTGACAGGTCTTCCTATACTCGGATATGAGGGAACACTGAGAAACTTGGCAGTGAGGATCTCAGCCACAGATGCTTGCGGACCCTATCTTTAGGACTCAGCATGAAATCAATTACCTCTCCCCTGGAGCGAATGCTATGATCAAATGAATTAGGACTGTACATTATCACCCTATTACGTGTAAATATTGATCAAATCCTCCTAATCTGGGGCAAGTTTTGTTGGTAAATGAGATCGAATCCCCACCTTTTGCCAGTAGAGGGGTAGGTTGGGCAATACGATAGGTGCATTTACTTTATAATATATGCTTACTTGTTGGGGCGATGCTGTCTTGATCTTTACTGACCGTTCATTTCGACTGAGTATTTCTGCCATATCTTCATTGGTTGTCATAGCAGATGTAGACTCTTCAAATTATGTCCGTGTCTTGACTGAGTGATCGTACAGTATATTAAGATGCGTGTCAGTGAGCTGTGTCCGGAGTGGCGTTAGAGAAATCAAAGCCGACCCTCTACGCCAGACTATGCTATCAGTGTAGCAGAGGGGTCGGATCTGTGAGGTAGAAGTTTCACAACGTTTTTCTCTCTGTAGACTCACAGAGGGCAGCAGACTACAGCCGGACAAGGTTGATGGGTGCGTGTCCTCATAGGTTCAGAGGACAACAGGTCAGATAGCCGACGTCCATACGGTAATTAGGGGAAATTCCCCAATTTTCGGTATCCACGACCACATAAAAACCATACATTCGGTAAGTGGTTGACAACAATAAAGTGCACAACACGGAGTCGCATGGCTTCTCGATCGAGCTGGAGGACCCCAAAACTCTTCTGCTTCCTGGATAGACTATTCACCCCGGATACACCGCGTGAAATGCTGCAGGCATGGGAGGAAGCAAGCCATACTTTGTTTCCAACTGTGACCATATCCACTGCAACCAGTGCAGAGTATACTTGCCAGTCAGTCACTGCTCTAGTCTAGTCTACTGTTAGTGTACATTCATGTATAGTTTATTGGGCATCCCACAGATAAATTTTCTGAATGTCACAAATGTGACTGTCACAGCGGAAAGGGCATAAGATTTCTGGAAATCACTGAAGATGTCAAGGTACGTGTATTAAAATTAATGCATGCTCACTGCATAGTGCTATATATAACTAGGTCCCAAACAAGATGGTCCACACTGACTTTAATTTCACGTTCTATAGAACCATAGGGCAAAACGGTGGGATTGGTAGGTTAGGAGAAAGATTCTAATAATAATTACATCATTACATCATGGAATAGCAGTTCATGTACTCCATACTGGACACGAGATCATGTGGGAGGATGCAGTGGTGACGCATAGAGAACAAAATTGGACTAAACGGAAGATCAAAGAGGGACTCAGCATTAAGGCAAAACCCAACAACATGAACCTGGACACTGGAGCCACCATAGACCCTAACTGGAACTGAATGGCTAAAATTTATCACCCTATCACCCTTATTTATCACTTTCATTCCCCATTTTAACGCCCCAGTTTCAACACCTGTTGTTGTTAGGTTTAAGTTAAGCAAGTTCCTTCCGTGACTGTACTTAATTAGAAGAAACGATGTGATTCCTAAGCACAGCATCATAGGCCCACATCCTAGGCCATTCCATTAGCCAGCTCAGAGTAAGTCATGTGTGGTGGGCATCATGGTTGTATTTTGATGTTTACTTTGATTTTTGAGGTGGGGGAGCTTTGTGCAAAATTTGGGATCCGTTAACAGGAAGTTTTGGTATGACATTACTGTCTATCTTAAAACAGTTTACTATACAGACTTGAGAGTATTCCTGTATGGCCCAATAGACAGGCAGATCACTCCTATCAGCAATGCAAGCAAGGTAAAAATGGGCCGGGAGGTTTCTGCACACCAGTATATACACCACAGAGTGTAAACATCTGAAAGCCACTTGTGTGTGTGTGTGTGTGTGTGTGTGTGTGTGTGTGTGTGTGTGTGTGTGTATGTGCACATCATGTGTGTATCTGTTAATACCATGCTAGTGGCAGTATGCCTGGTTTATATGTCCAAAATGACGTGACATACAACTACTATCTATCTTTATAGACAATAGCTAGCCATAGTTTTCATGCAGTGGATCATTTTCAGTGAAGAAATATTTCGCCAAGCCCAGCAACCTTTACTAGGTTAGCTGTATGCAAAATGGTTGGAGAAATATACACGTACCCCTAACATCCATCAAAACTGTGCTTAGAAGTCGTAAACTTGACTGGATGTACATGGAAGCTGTATCTATAACACACACATACATACACACACACATACACACACACCCACACACACACACACACTCACACAATCACGCATCAAGTACATGCATTCACGTACCATGCATATACACACACACAACATACAGTATGTGCCATATATAAAGATGTGTTGCTGAGTATCAACAAATTGATGATATAATAAAATAGTGGTAAGAGAGAGAAGAAAAAGGACAGAAAGAAATACAACTATGTATGTCATATATAAAAACATGACCAGCATGATATAATTATACATGATAACAAAAGAAATACATTCATACTTGCATATAGAATTATTATGACACTACGTATAGCTGGTATAAAAATAATAATTATATTATTGTTTTTGCTGTTTTTTAGGTGGCTCAAGATCATCATCCTCACCTTCAGTGGCTCTAGATCTTTTCAGTGGAGGTCTGTCCACCAACTTTTGGATCGCCTGATCCAACTTGATTGATTTGAGTTCACTAACTATTTTATCTTGACAACTGATGAGAGTAATCAGCTTGTTTTGCATTCCCTGATGCTTTTCATCCTATAGTAAAATTATAATCGAGATTCATAACACAATGAAGTACTGCTAATGTTTGATACACTATTATGATAGTTAGTTGTCGGTTTTATTCTATGAGCAGTGAAGTCATAAGGAGAATTGCGAAACCGACATCTAACTATTTGGTAGCACTCACTGACCCATTAACATGCTAATGACCCTCTATCACCTCTATCTATCCCACAATTGGAGGTTGTAAAATGTGTTGCTATGGTAACTGCTACTAAACATGTAGAAGCTAGAATCTTTTGTTTTGGACAAGTTAGTGTAAACTAAAACCTTGTCTCCAGGCTCTTCCCAGTTTTTCAATAAAAACTGGGAGGAGCCTGTGGACGAGGCTAAATTTAAACCACCGGAGCCCATAATATGCAGCTAAGTAAGTTGTTAACAACATAGTGGTAAATAATATGCACATGGCATTATCTGGCCATGGCTCATTTCTGTAAAATTAACAAGCAGGACTTATTGATGAGGCCTCTTTGCGATAACTATATGTACCGTATAGGTGGAAACCTTGGTGAGTATTTTAGCTAAATTTGGCGAAATAGGCCCGATCAATTTTGGCATAGTATTATAGGCATGCAAGTGTAAGTAATAGTTATTAACCATCTCCTGAGGTTTGTATGCTATATAAAAGCACAAATCCCGAGAGCAAAGCCCGAGGGATGAGTGCTTCAATGGTGCATACAAAGCGAGGTATTGGTTGATAACTATTTTCTAGCCCATTGTTTCCATGGATACAATAAACATGTTTTCATGCTCCTTGATCAAGAACTGTATGAATGTTTGCCCTGGTCCTCAGGAACTGTATAATAGTAAACATATGGACATGAGCCCTACAAGGAGGGTCTGTATCACATATACAGTACCTTGTATACCTTAGCAATGGGCTAGAATATTCTATATTGCATTGTAAATTAAAATAAAAGCAATGTTTAATACGTCTTTACCATTTCCTTCCTCAGCTCCTCTTTAATCCGATCTGTTTCCTTCTTGATGTAGGTTTTGTGTCTCTCCTCCGATCTTGTGAGGCTGTTTATTATATGATCTCTCTTGGCAATCTCATTTCTACATTATACATGCATGCTGATGATCTCACATAATATTAATGCTACCCTTTCAGAGAGCATTCACTGTATAGCCTAAAATTTTTAAGGGGTAAATATTTTGTGTTTTTGCAAAATTTTACTCAAAAACAAATTTTTGTGGATAAAACTTTCGTGATCAAGGTTCCAGCAATGCATTGCAACTGTTATGGACTTGAAATTTTATGGTAGAAAAATTTTGTGACCACACTCCAACCCACAAAATATTACAACCTCAAAAATATTTGGTTATAGGTAACTTACCTGTGGTGATGAATATCATCTTTGACCTTCTGTAAGAGGTATCTGATTTCCATGAATAGCTGTCAATAAAAGTGATTTTATACTGAGAAGCAGAAAGCATTACGGAAGAAAATTTTAATTTGAAGGCTACCATTTAGTTAACAGGTATACATTATAATGTATGTATAGTGGCTAATGTAATGCAGAGAACCTTCGTTGGCTTGCTCTCAGCAGTGGCATAGGATGGAGCAGGATCTCCAAATTCATGTAGGATATCTCCTAGTCCTAAATTTATAATTAATTCAAAGAGAGGTAAAATGCTGATACTCCAAATAACATTCGTACATTCTTGCCCAAATTAATGTTTAATCGCAGCTGCTCTAGTGTGAACACTGTACATACACATACAGCAATAGAGGAGCACAGTGCATGGTTACCTAGCCACAACTTACAGTTTTGAGTGATAACAGTTTACATTAATACTGACCACTCTGTGATAATTATTATTCAGCCGTACATATTATACACCT
Organism: Stappiaceae bacterium; assembly: GCA_964291365.2. Lineage (GTDB taxonomy): Bacteria > Pseudomonadota > Alphaproteobacteria > Rhizobiales > Stappiaceae > JBDWFY01. The sequence continues at coordinate 19,829 of OZ219991.1, read as the reverse complement.
GTGTTGTTTTAGTATGGCTTCAGTAATTTTAGTTAGTTATTAGTTTTAACTAAGGTCCTCTTCATTGATTTTAGTTAGTTTTAGTTTTTAATTAAGAGCAGAGGATCATTTTAGTTTAGTTAACTAACTAAAATGAGCTGATTTTCTTTTTAGTTTAGTATAATTATGGCATGGTTTGATGCAAGTTTGCTAGTTTTAGTTTTTAATTATGAAAGGCGTAGCACAATTAATTTTGTTTTAGTAATTAAAACTAAGGCATAAATTGGGCAAAACTAAGGGGTTTTAGTCTTGGTTTTGATTAACTAAAACAACACTGAATTATACACTATTACAGAATGGTACCTATTGCTTTGTACAAATTTTGTAGCTACAACTCCAGGTACTGAAAACATCTGCACATACTGAGTGGCTAAGTATGACATTGTACGTATGGATATTGTGTTTGTACACTCTGTGTATGCACAGAATAATACCGTGTCGAAATAATTCTAATCAGCCAGTACTATTCCAATACAACAGTTGTTTTTTAACTATAGTGTAAAATGTTTTTAACTATAGTATAAAATGTATTATAATTTATAGGGCACCATAATAATGAATTAGAGCTGATGCATTTTTGGAGTTGATTCAGCAATCCAAGTCTACTAGAGCTGTGCTAGCTAGGGACACTGTAAAATTGATATTAATATTATTGTGTCATAGTGATAGTTGTTGATACCTTTATGTATGTGAACAAATGCATGACATTAATTGCCTAATTAATGTTCTTAATGAGCAGTCAAGAAACACGGTGCCTTTTGCTCATGACTGTCAAATTTGTGATTTTTGCAATGCTAGCAACAACAGTTGTGCCACATAGCCATGCAAACTTATATGTAGTCATCTTAGAAATTTATGCCTGGGACGTTAGTTCAAACAGAGACTATAATAATATTATTGTGTACTGTACTAGTTGTAATACTGGCCGGCTGGTACTGGAGTGGCCACATGTAGTACTGTACATGTGTATCTGGGAGGTAGGAGAAGGGGGCAAGGGAGCAATTTCCCCCTACTTTTCAAGTAGTGGGGGCAGTGAATAAGAACACTGCTAGGGTGTCTCAAAAAGCCTCAGAATGCAACTCAGAGCACCTAAAGTCTCAATTTTCTGTGGAAGCAGCCCCATCCCAGACCCCTCCTAGAACGCACTAAGACAGAGCGTGTGGGCTAGTTGGTACGCCCCCTCACTTTTTTCTTGCTTCCTACCCCTCTGTGTATGCATGCATATACTATGATAGTAGGCATACCTCTTCTGACACTGGTTAGCAGCTCTTCTGCCTCAAAGATTTTTGCTAGCGTCTGCTCCCACAGTGAATCAGAGGCGGCATATTTCATATGGGCGAAGGGTGTACTCTATTATGTGTGTACACAATGAAACCTCAAACGAGTTATTATTCGTGCTAGCTGTACACACTGCGATACAATATAAAACTATGGTTACTCTTAACAAGCACTGCATAACTATAATAACCAAAGCACTGACTCACCTGGCCTGCCATGCTGATTTCGCTGAACGTCGACTCGAATAGTGAATCTGCGCATGCGCATGTTACTCATACAATAATAATATGCTTCCCAGCCTCCATAGCGGTTGTTCTTACTTTTTTCGCGATCGCTAATTGGCAAGTTAATTTTGCTCACTCGGCCATTTGGAATCGTGCTACAGCATACACGGGTAAGGAATTGCCCCGTCCAGTTTGCTACGTAGTAAGTATGTCCTACTATACATATACACCGAGTACCAGTAAGCGAACTCGAGCTCCATATGTGACAGTTCGGTTTTGTATGACGCGTTTGGCGGGAAGTATTCAATTATTACTAGTTGGCGTTCAAGAGGTTCACTGTGTTCTCGAGAATGATATATGCTTCTGTTTCTCCTGCTGGTCATGCCTAGGAGTGATCCATCGAGTTTTTCAGGTCCACCTGGTAAGGCCCTGATTCTGGATCCAGGGATAAGTCTATCCTTGTGCTTCTCAGCACAATCCAGAGGAAGGGTCCTACTTGACCCTGGGATATTCTTGAGTGTGCTTGCATGTCAAGAGCTTTTTGAGTCTCTCTATGACTTGTCCAAGTGCTTGATGCTGTCAGTTTGCCTACTTGGCTTCCTCAAGATTTTCTGTGGCTATCATTACATAAGTTATTTTTATATACACAAGGTAGTCAGTGAATTTTATTATCATGTAAACTGTGCATTGTACATGTATAGCTCCTACAACAGACATCCAATGTACAAGATACTAATGACATCATAATATACAATAATTGTGGTTGTGCTCGTCATCACTTGTGGTTCTCTTCAGGGAGAGGACTAGAGCCCGATACGCGATAATGAAGACATAGCCAATCCATTCAATGGAAAGAGGTTTACTGTATGCATGTTCCTTCCCATGGAAATTGTTACATTCTCAGAAGGAGTACAGGTAGTTGAAGTTGGTAATTTGGTTGAAATACCGTCTGAGATTGATGTATGCCAGACCACTATATTTAGTAAGCTGTACAAAAATAAGGAGGAGCATCCTGATAAGTTTGCATACATAAAATTCCCTTTTGGAATAATAGATTATGATGGGCTTCAAATGTTTTTTTTTTGTCTATATTTCTTGCCTTAATAGCAAAGGATACACAATAGCCACAAGAATAACAATAATAAGTATAAGGCTAATCAAGTGTATACCCTATTACATAATCATTAAAGGCGCACCTGCACGGAAGTTGTACTATTCAAATTCACACTACGTAATGAAGCCATCGAATGATGTAATGTTACTGTTACAACTGATTATGTAATCTTGAATTTTTGGGCCGCGTTTTTCAAGATATTGCACATTCCAACGCGCGTAAATTACTTCAGTGCAAGTGCGCCTTTAAAATGCACACAGAAAAGATACAGGAAATGACAAAACAAAGTTAGCTAATAGTTACTGAGAGTGTTTTAGTGCGAGCTTGAAGGACCAGAGACTTTGAGTTTGTACAATGTCCACCTCAAGTGAGTTCCATGCTCTGATACTGCTGGGTACAGACGAATTGTAATAATAATTTATCCAAGCAAATGGACAGTGTAGTGTCTTGTCCCTGGCTGTTGAAAGATGAAAACATATCATAAATACATAGCACATAAGAAAAAGGTAGTTGAAGAAAAAGCTTGGCTTAAACATGCAGCACAGAACTGTGAAGGTCTTGGGGTAAATATTGACAAAATTAATCAACATTTCAAAGATAATGTTTGGTCCACTACTAGCTTCAATCCAACTACTTGTAGATGTAATATAGTGGGTAACAGATGGCTAACTGATGATGTCATAGAAATTGTGTTTGATACTATAAACTCGAAGCATGATGACACAATCTGTTTTGTATGTACACCAACTAGAGTTATGTATTCATCTGTAAGATTAAATAACAAAGTGCAAAAAATCCACGAAAATGGTACTACTGTGTCTAGAGTGATTGTAGCCTTGAGTGTGAGATGTGACGATACTGGCAAATGCTATGTATCTGATGGAAAAAGACAGGGGGTACACTGGACACTGTTAATATTAGACTTGAAAAACGATATTACATACTATGGCGATTCACTTGGTTGGCCCCTACCTAGTAATTTACTTAATACAGTTGGATCAAACTTAAAAACGAATGGAGGGGGATCTTGGGATAAACATCACATCTTCCCTTGAATATTGTTACTATAAACAAATTAAGTAATATTTATAACACACTTAACTTGTACTAAGTGTTTTAATGTGTGCACGAGGATGATGGCATCATCCGAGTGCACCACATTAAAACACGCAGTACCAGGTAAGTGTGTCCTAAATGTTTTATTTCTGGTCAGAGTGACTTTTAACCAAGCAGATGCATTGAACTTACACGATCGATGGTTCACACGCCTGTACTCTCAAATGCTATAGTTTGGTGATTTGTTCTAACTGGTTTAGACTTGTTTCAAAGCTAAGTACACTAAAACTGTGCAATATCTATTTAATACACACTTAAGTGTGCAATACGCTATTTAAAGCACACTTTTCAATGCAGCTGATTGGTTGAAAGTCACGTGACCAGAAATAACACATGATACTAGTAATGATATTGACACAGGCAAGCAGTTTTACCCACTACAGACATGCTTAGATGTGTGTGGTGTGATTGTGGTGTGTACGTGTGCTGTACTTTGTGACTATTGGAATCTGTGGTTTACTTGTGGATGTGAAATGGAGGCAGTACATGTACCATTGTTGTCAAAACCATCAATAAACAGTAGGCAACAAAGATTAATAGTAATGTCTTGGATTGTGAATGATAGTGTTAATACATGTAATGTTGTTCCAACTGTCAAGGAAAACATAACAAAAGAAATTTTTTAAAATAGTGAAAGTCACAGCAAAACTGATACTCAATCCACCACTGACATTCAGGCTACTGAACCACATGATAATACAGTTAATAATACCCTTACTCACATACATGTAGACAGTGATGATGACTTCATGACAATAAGTGTCTATAAATTGAGTAAGCACCCATCAACTTTATCAATGGATAGTGACTCAGAAGATGAGTTAATAAAATCTGAGAAGGTTGGAAGGCCCCAATTTTAGGTATGCTCCCTGAAGGTTATACGCACAATAATAATATGGTAACAGTTACACATTTCCAGGATCTTGACTCGTTTAACTGTGAATTAAAACTAAAATTAGGAACTGAAGAAAGTGGGTTGCAGATTATAATGAAAAGACAAAGGAAACCATGGTGTACGAGTGCTGTAAAAACCTAAGTGGAAAAAGAGTCCTTAAAATATTATACCTGCTTTGTCAGCATAAACAGAGGCAGACTGGAAAGTACACAAAAAGCATTGAAAACTACACACAAACAGCACACTAAGATATAGTTTTCAATAGAGTCAAGGCATACAACTTTTTAACGGTAACATTTGAACTGTATTATGAATGCCGTCTGCTGGCAGTGGCACATATAACAGAATGGATAGGTACATATCATTAAGATACAAAGGTTTAGGAGTAGCAAAGATAAATCAGGAAAGCATACGCCCATCTACAACAGTTGGTCATGTGCATCTTGTAAAGGGTACTGTTTATGCAGATAGGGAGTATGAAGTTGACACTCAAAAATGGACATGTACTTGTACAGTAAGTAGAACAGGGTATCCTAGTGGTGAACCATGTAAACATCAACATGCAGTAGCTAATAAACAGCCCCAAATCTACTTCCTTATTTTAATGCTGATGGGCGCTACTTGCACCCTTTGATTGCCGTAGGACAACACAGGGTTCGAGATAAGAGCTTTTATGCTAGTATGAAAGAAACAGCACCACCCAATGTACAAGCACCAGCATACAATCCCACTAACTCAGTTGAAATGGCAGATGACACAACTAACAAAATGATGGATATTGATACAGCAGGAGATTACTGAAGACGTTCAAGACAGAATGGGACAAATGGACTTTCTATATCTCACAGGACTAAAATACATGGATACAGTAAGAAATACAGAACCAGCAGTTTCAGCTACTCCGAAACTTGATCACTCTTACATGTTTGTACATACTTACTTCTCTCAGTTGTCTTCATCAACAACACAAATAGCTGGTACAAGACATATGCACGTCCAGCCAATAGCCATATCAAGAAGACAAGAAGGAATTACAAAGGGGAGTAAGATGGCACCCAGTGGTAGACCCCACAAACATCCACTCACTGACTGTGATGTAAATGTTCAGATTAAGAGGTAGACCTGACCACACAAAAAGAAAACAAAACTTAAGTTTAAACAAATTACTCAATCAAGCAAACCATCATAATCATGGGAAGGGGCATTAATACTTCCTGTGTATACTCATGTAGTTAAGTCATGATTTGGTGTTCTTGTGAAGAGATACTTTCTGCGTATACTTATGCAGTTAAGTCATGATTTGATGGTCTTTTGAAGAAAGTTGAATGTGCACATGCGTTCATGCTTAGAAATTATGCTTTAATATAATATTATACATATAGGTAACCGAAATTAAACTCTAGTACAATCATTGATATGCAAATCATGGCTATAGAATAATAGGGATGGTATGCTTGTGTAGTCAAACTGACTCATTTTGTGATGCCCTAGTTATGAAAACTGTTGTCAGTGATGCATACTTTCACGTTACCTGCGTTTCATGGTCCTCTTATGCTGAGCTATACACCACCAAACATGCTATAAATAACTCAGGTTCTTTAAAGGAACCAGATGTGTGTTCATCTCAGGGAATCTTGAAATAGTAGTGAAAATTGACAGTAATGTATACTTTCATAATTAGTACTATAGTCTAATCTTACCTGTATTTTTTAGTTAATCGACGGCATTTTTTATATGTGGTGATCGCCTGCAACTCTTTGACACACTGTACATGTACAGTACAGAGTAGCTAGCTGGCTGGCTGGCTAGGGCTTGTCCTGTTGACCTTTGACCTTTGCGGCATTCGGCCTGTACCTAATCTGAACCTATGCATATGCATTATGCCCCGATTAATGTCCTATTCAAACGACCTTTTACCAAACGATCGCAGTAAAGATGGGTCGGAGCGAGTCGTCTTTCAAGCGTACCTATGAGAAGGCGGTGTGCCAGCTGTCCTCCGTGCAAATGGGAGAGATATCTTGCCGATTTAACGAGCTCTACGCCAAGGCTGGGGTCCAAAAAGTCGCGCCGCGTTCTCCAAGTACTTGAACCTTCCAGTAACTCTCAGTGGGTCTTCAATGCCTTCAAAGAGAAAAAGGCACTAGGAGATGAGTGAGTGTGTATTAATTTTACGCTTGCTGGATTGTTTTAACAAGTGGGGATGCAGGTTTGGGGTAAAGTTTATGCAGTGATATTAGGGCAAAGTTACAACCACAAATGAACCACATAGCAGCAAATTCAGGCACCTTTGCAACAGACGGGCTGCCCTAAAAACCACCTTTGTTTCAGCCGTGTAGACTGTTCCTGCACAGCTGCTTGTGGCTTATTAAATTAAGGTTCTAGTCCTAGCAGTTTTTCTATTGCAAAGGTGCATGAATCTACTGTACAAAGGTTGACCAGTGAAATTAAGCAGGAAGATAAAAAGCTACTGAGTAGAAACAATGCATATACATGTACAATAGCTAGTAAGCAAACAAGCTCATAATCAAGACACAAATGAAGGTAGAAGTAATAGGAAAAAATCTTCAACAACAAGCCACCCGCCTTGTTTGATCATAATGCACCTATCACTGTATTGCCCCAGGTACTGCCCTACCAGCAAAGGGTAGGAATTTGTCCAGTATGAATCAATAACCTCTCCCCTGGAGTGAATTCTAATGCTCCTATTAGGACTGTACATTTACACCCTATTACAATCCCCCTGATCTGGGGTATGTTTATTACATCAAATCCCCGCTTTCTGCCTGTTTGGGGGGGGGGGGGGGGGGGGGGGGGGAAGGTGAGGCAATACATTGATAAGTGCATAATTTATACAAGAGCACATAAGAACTAATGCAGGGAGAGGAAGAGCATGTAACTCCCATAGACATTAGTGTACAGGGCAGAATTTTTGAACGATACTAAAAATTGAACATCTGGTCATGTGCAAAACCACAGTGTGATGATGACATGTATATTGAATGTCCAAGCATCAAGCAATGAGTTTTGAGCATGCTACGGATAGATTTTACGCCTTGATTCACGTATTTTCAGTCTATTCTTGACTGGATGTTCTATTTTTAGTACGGTTCAAAAATTCTGGCCAGTTCAAGTTACACGCTCTTCCTCTTGTTTTTTATTCTTATGCGCTCTTGTTTATGGTACTGTTTAGTTAGCCTCATCCCCAGACCCCTCAGATGTTTCACTAAAAACAAGAGAGTGCCTGGTATCTAAGTCACATGACAAACATTGGCAAAATGGTGTTGCGCTAGCCTCACCACAAAGTGTTGATTGCAAACCTGCTTGGCACCTTTGGAAGATCAAATGTAGCTCTGTGGGGCCTCCAAGGATCGTACTACCCTCGCTGATAATCAGTATAGCTGTCTTTTTTACCTGCATTGAACCAGAGCACTTGAAAATCGTACGATTTTCATGATCTGCCACCCTTCCTACCCTAGTATATGGGCCTAATGTCACACACGTGACATTAGATCCCAGGCTCCCCCTTTTTTCTTGTGTGCATTGAAAAGATAGGGGAGCTTGGGGACGAGCACTGGACCAAAACTAAACTTTCCTACATGTCCTGTGTACCAAAACATGACATTTCCTCACATTTCCAACACATACATGTACCTGGCAGAGGATAGGGTGATACTTTTATGCAAACAAATGAAATGTGTAGAAAATGTTGCCCTATCCTACAGATTTCCTACATGTACGAAATCCAAATTTTCATCCTGTGGAGGCTACTGTTTAGTCACCTTTTTGAGTTGATAACCATGCTTATACTATACATTCAGTACATAAACCCAGTTTATACGTAATTGTATTATTCACCCCATGCAGTCATGTTGATGCCTCGAGGCTGCTGTTGAGCTGACAGTTTGGTTGCTCTGTGGCATGTTGGACAACTCTGCAGCTTGCTAGAACTCTGTCCAGCTCTCTCTAGACCAACTCTGTGAACTACAGTCTGTCAGCAGACACTCAACCAGGAAGCCATCCACACCCACTCACATCATAATATGACCAATGTGGTAAATGTACCTACAGACTGTATAATCACTCAAACACAACATGTAGATTCCGTTAGCTGGAAATTTTCACCAATTTCACCACCTGCTCTTGTGGGTGAAATTTTTTTATCCTTAAATTTTTTGTCCTGTGTTAATGATTACACAGGGAGCTTTACTGCATTGGTGCAAGCAGGAGCGTATGAGGCGTCAGTCTGCGTATCTGATGTGTTAGGCGAAGTTCATTAGCTGTAGGATGGCCCATAGCATGTTTTAGGCGAAGTACTTGAGGCTGCTTTCCCTTATTTGGAATGTGCAGCTGGTGCAGTGCATAGCAGATTACTTAGTACAAGCCACACTGGACCAGCTAATAAACTTAGTCTGTGTCAGCTTGTAGTGTGGTTGTAGTGAGGGTGGTAGTGTTGATTCTATCGCAACTGAGTGTGGTCAATGGAAATGCCCTGCAGCTGGCCATTCCATATAAGGTCATGCATAGAAGTCGGACGCTCCTTCGCCGCCCTTCGGGCGGCTCATACGCTCCTGGTGCAAGTTTATTCCACAGAATATTTCTATAATACAAAGGTAGCTGGGCTTGGCAAAACTTTTGTGCAATGAAAATTTTCGGCTATATGGTATATACATGTACTCTTACTAGCTGTAGCGCCTGCTACTAGTTTCACATTAAGTGTATTTGTGTAAGAAGATAACCTTGTCCCCAGACCCTTCCCAGCCTTTCAATTTTGCATGCTGAAAAGCGGGAGGGCCTGGTATCAGAAGTCACGTGCATGACGAACACGTAGAGAGACCTACCAGTAAGCAGGGTGCACCAAAGGTCACGAAAATTTTGATGGCTCTCGTTGCCAACGATCGAGATGTATGGTTCAAATGCTAGCTACCGAGTGTAGTACAATTCTTATAGACTATAGAGAGTAAGAAAATAAACTTGTAAAGACAGCATGTGGCCTGCTTTTTGAAGAATCGAAGGGGCCTTTGACTGCTGGTCTTTGTGTCATCATGATGCAAAGTCATGTGATTTCTGATACCAGGCCTTCCCGCTCTTCAGCATGCAACACTGAAAGCTGGGAAAGGCCTGGGGACGAAGCTATAAGAAGAGGGAAATGGTCTAACAAGTCACATGACTGCTCTTGTGGAGTGGGTGTGGTCTATCTCTGTCTCTCCTACACAGAATTTCCATATAATAATTATTATAGCTGCTGAGGTGTGCTTCAGGGAGCCGGACTTGGACATTATGGACGAGGCTCACAAAAGATCACTAAACACTGATGTACTCCATAAGAAGGGTGACAACCCCTTACCCAACTAACAATGCTCGCTTCTCCTTAGACTCCGCCTTCCAATTATTGCATTGTCTGAATGCTTGTACTGTGGTTGACTTGTGTGTACTCAACCACAGATGCTTGGATATACTGGGATACAACCAAGCTTGGCGTCATGCTCCAAGCAATAAATTTATGAGATTTTTACTAGTTTGTATGAGAATTACGGTACTGTAGATACCCCTTCAATTCCTGACCAATCAGATTACAGTACTTTTGTTGCAACCATGATTACGGTATGGCATTATTGTCTATTACTTCTATTGTTTTGTCTGCAGTAACAATAACACCTTGGACAGGGACCTTGGACAGGGACCTTGAACCTACTAGCTCTGGTGCCAACTGCCACATCACAGTACGTGATCTACCTCTCTCAGACCAGCCAAGGGAGCCAGCCCTTTCAGCGAAGATTTAATGGACTCACTGAATACAATTACAGGTACATTACAGGGTTTCTTACTGGATTTTCATTAGGGAGATAAGTACAAGTCAATCTTATGATAAAACACCACCATCTCTAGGGGGTCTGGGAGCATCCCTCCCAGAAAGATTTTTGAAACTTAAGACCTCTCAGACAGCATTTTAGATCCATTTTTACCAAAAATGACATTGATACGGAAGCTTTGCAGTTTGTGATTACACTATACATGTATTTGAGATTTTATTACATCTACATGTATTAGTTTCAAGAATTTTGGGGGGAGGAAACCTGGTCTTGGGGGGAGGTGGGGGGGATATCCCAGGGCACCCCCTCCAAATGAAACACTGGTTAGACATTTATAGATCAAACAATCCCTGAATAAAATTATAATTCTTTCTTGATCTTTTAAGTCATGATTTTTAATGCTTAATTTCATGATAATTACCATGTCATGTAGCCTCATCCCTTGGAGGGGGGGTACTCCCTTCTTCCTCCCCCCTTGTATGAAACCATGCTTACATTGTACATATTCAGTTTTGTTTTTTACTGTCATGATTTTATTTAATGTTTAGGGGTGTACATGTATGTATCACAGGAGTGGTATAACCTCATCCCCAGGCCCATTCCCAGTTTTTCAATGTTTCATGCTGAAATTTGAAAACACTAGTAATGGGCCTGGGGATGTACGAGGCTATAGGAATAGAAGGCAATGATGTGTTTGTTCTGTGGTAGGCAACAAAGCATAGTGTTTGCAATTGCCTAGCAACCAAAGTTTTTATAGGCAAATTACCGGCTATGGGATGAGTGTAGGTGATCATAGGGTCGCCTGATGATAACTTCATCATCAAAGGAGTCATGGGGAAACAAATCAGTTACATGACATTAATTGGGGTGCACTCAACTATGCATCTCGTGCATCCCAATTAATTACTCTTTGTGTGCCTGTTTGCATTGTGGTTACGTTGTATGTGTACAATCATGCTGTACACAACATTTATCAGTTTGGCTGGTATCAACACGGATACATTAAGGAATGCTGAGGCCCCATCCATGCTAGATGAACTTTAACTGTAATAATTATATCATTGACAATTTTGATTACCAAAATTATTATTGTAGCTTTCTGTCAAGAAAAATGAAAATGGCTCAAAGAGCAAAGATGGAGTGATAGATGAGACTAAAAGAGACAAAAAAAAAGGTTTGTACCATGAAGCTGAGAGTACATGTCACATAGATCACGACAAGCGTGTTAACCACATACATGCTATAGCGTACTGGTGGAGTGGCTGTACATCGTTGTTTGCCATGCAAGTAGCTGTATTTACAACACTAAACTATACACCACAGAGGTCAAGGAGGTATGAAATGATCACGTGCTCAGGCAAAAATGTTGTGTCATCACTTTCATCCCCATATACTTTACATAGTACTTAAACTTTGATGGTAGTTTTCAAGGGTGATCCCTCAGGATCCGCAAGTAAAGGTGATATGACTGATCAGCGATCAAAACCATAACATTTGAGCTAGAGATCTCTAACTCAGGGATCCCGCAATTTTTTAGCTTCAAGAAAGTGACTGTATGATGATGCACCATTCACTATTCGACGAGTTCGAGTCGACCTTCAGCGAAAGCAGCATGGCAGGCCAGGTGAGTCAGTGCTTTGGTTATTATAGTTATGCAGTGCTTGTTAAGAGTAACCATAGCTTTATATTGTATCGCAGTGTGTACAGCTAGCACGAATAATAACTTGTTGTTTGAGGTTTCATTGTGTGCACACATAATAGAGTACACCCTTCGCCCACATGAAATATGCCGCCTCGGATTCACTGTGGGAGCAGACGCTGGCAAAAATCTTCGAGGCAGAAGAGCTGTTGACCAGTGTCAGAAGAGGTAGCTTACTCCAGTAACCAGCCGGCCAGTATTACAACTAGTACAGTACACAGTTTGAACAAACGTCCCAGGCATAAATAATATCATTTCTAAGATGACTACAATGTCATAATTATAAGTTTGCATGGCTATGTGGCACAACTGTTGTTGCTAACATTACAAAATTCACAAATTTGAAAGTCACGACCAAAAAGCGCCGTGTTTCTTGACTGCTCATTAAGAACATTAATTAGCCAATTAATGTCATGTATTTGTTTGCATACATAGAAATAACTAACAATGATCACTATGACACAATAATGTTAATATCAATTTTACAGTGTCCCTAGCTAGCACAGCTCTAGTAGGCTTGCATTGCTAGCCTGTTATCGAGCTTGTAAAATAAGCATCGACTGTCAAGTTGATCATCATCTTTATCTGAGTTGACTCTGAAAATGCATCAGCTCTAATTCATTATTATGGTGCCCTATAATACATTTTACACTATAATTAAAAAAACTGTTGTATCGGAATAATACCGACTGATTATAATTATTTCGAAACAGTATTATTCTGTGCACACGCAGATTGTACGAACATAATGTCCATATGTGTAATCTATGCATAGCCACTCTGTATGTGCAGACGTTTTCAAAATTAACTTTATGCTGCACCTGGAGCTGTAACTACAAAATTTGTACAATGCAATAGGTACCTCTCCGTACTAGCGTATATGTACGGCTGACAAGACAGTGGAGTCCACTTAAATAATAATTTTTACAGTGTGGTCAGTATTAATGTAAACGGTTGGCACTCAAAACTGTAAGTTGTGGCTAAGTAACCATGCACCATGCTCCTCTATTACTGTATGTATTATGTATAGTGTCCACACTAAAGCAGCTGTGATTAGACATTAATTTGGGCAATAACGTACGAACGTTATCTAGCATTTTACCTCTCTTATAAATGTAGGACTAGGAGACGTCCTTTGTGAATTCGGAGATCCTGCTGTATTTGATGCCACTGCTGAGAGCAAGCCAACGAAGGTTCTCTGCATTATATTAGGCGCTATACTTACATTATATGTATACCTGTTACCTAAATGGTAGTTGGCTTTAAATAAAAATTTTCTCCCGTAATGTTTTCTACTTCTCAGTGCAAAAAATTAATAAGTGTGCTATAAGTTAGTTATGGAAGCTTAGCTGATGCTGACAAGTACGTGAATGGGCCATCATAAGGGAGCTTTTTGCCTGCTAGCTACTGTACCAGTACCAGCTACAGCTGATTCATTATCCTTGAGAGTAGAGAGATACACTAACTTTGTTGGATATCCTAATAGTGTGTGTGTGTGTGTGTGTGTGTGTGTGTGTGTGTGTGTGTGTGTGTGTGTGTGTGTGTGTGTGTGTGTGTGTGTGTGTGTGTGTGTGTGTGAGTGCACGCGTGCATGTGTGCACCGATAGGGCAGAGTTCCACATCTTTACGCAGTTTGGGGGTGACCTTCAGTCCCAGTGCAACCACAAACCACTAATTATCCCCAACAATGCCACTCCATTGTACAGCTCTGCACACACATGGGAGTCTGTAAACGGTGGACTGGACTGACCTTTGATCTCAACTTTACCCTCATGTGCCAGGTAGGTACATGTACATGTACTAGCATACTTGTTACTGCCTGTGGTTGTGTATTATACTACCACTAAACAGTGCATACAATAAGTTGTAGAGATATAGTAGGAGTGGATTAGGCTTTTGTAAATTATGCTGGCAAAATTTTGAGCATTGTAGGGATGTCCTGGCATTTGAGAATAATGCTAGCATTATAGGCCTATTTTTGAAGGATTATTGGACCAACTTTTACATCTGCTCACAAATTTTAAAACAAGCAGGTGTTTTTTGTAGTCACTGAGTGACATAGAGTACTTGGAGACTAAAGCAACTAGTTAGAGACTCACAGAGGCTAACACAGGCTCGTCATTGACCTCAACTAAGATAACCTTTGACCCTGAGTGAATGACATCATACTATATAACTTACAAACAGCTTCACAGAAAGACAAGCACGCTGTATGGAAGACTACATAGAGACCTCTGTAATGCTCCAATACAATAATAGATGACTGATGACATGTTCCTCTTTTTTTTTTTTGTATCAAAGTACAAAGATTTGACAAGAATAATGCCAATACCTTGAGCATTATAGGGGCATTCCTGAGCATTATAGGACCATTATCTGGAAATTTGAGAATAGCATTATAGGCCAAAATTTTAGCATAATTTACAAAAGCCTAGAGTGGATATGGGAGAAATATAGTACTATAGCCGGATGATCGACCTGAGGCTTATAAAACCAGCCATAACTTAGCAACGAGTTGTCATAAAAACAAGAAACAAAAACCACAAGGTAGCTGAGAGATTGCTGTCTCTCCTGAGGTTTGAATCAAGCAAATCAGTTAAGAACACGCCATGCAATTTCAATTTTTAGCTCTATGGAAATTTGTATGTAAAATGATTTCCAGCATGTAGATTGTAGCTTGTGCATGCTTCATCCGTTCAACGGGAAACACCCAGTGCTAATATATAGGCCTCGTTGAGAGGAAGCTATTCACACCTTAACCATAAGGATTACTATCACTGCCACTCTGCTATTGAGATTGAGCCAAAATATCGGGCATCCAGAATCACTACTGTACTATAGCTGTGCATGGTCCCAGCTCCATAACTATAATATACCCCTGAAAAATGATTGACATCTTTCCACTCTGTAGATGTGGTATGGTAAAATATGTACTCCTAGAGCAGCCAGCAGCCACCTCTGGATGGATGCACACACTTCAGACAACACACCCACACATACAGCAACTGCTCTCAGCATTAATAACAATATTATACCACTCACAACAAAATTACAAAAAACACAGTTACAGCATTTCAATTTGAATGTATTGTGGTGGTGATGCTATAATTAAACTTTTATTAGTTTGATACCAGTTTTGCTGATGTTCTTTGAATTTTTCCATGTCTTCTGTCCCCTAGCTAGCCCTGCAACTCAGCAAATGCACTCTCAGAGATCTACCTGTGGAATATACAATGATGTAATTGATAATTCACTCTCTTACAAACTCACCATAGAAAATCAGACTTGTATTGTTTTGCCACACGTTCCTCACTGGTCACCTCAGCCTGTATACAGTCGAAGAAATGACATCATAATGATGTAATTGATAATTATAAAAAATGTCTTGTACATACCTCATGCAAATTAATAAACAATACAATGCTGATTTTTATTTGCAAATGACAACAACAGATGGACAGACTGATCACTTTACCCCTAGTGCATGAGTTTGGGATCCCATGTGTATATGCTAAGTAAAACTAGTTTCTAAGTACACATCACCTTTTCTGTAGTGGTTGATCTTTGCTCTGAACCACATGCTGTTTCTCTCGCTCTAGATTGGCTTCATGTGAGGGGTGAGGGAGGAGGAGGGAGAGACGCATCTTCTGTGATGGGGAGGGGAGTCTTTGCAGCGTGGCGGTGAGCAAATGAAGCACTTTTTCTTTTGGAGTATTCTATTCTCTCTCCTTCAGCCATCTGCATGGCAGTACGATGCAATAATTTTTCGGATACATAAACCTCTCTCTCTCCCTCTGCCCCCACCCTCCCATCTCTCTTTCGCTTCCTTATAGTGGTGTCCTTGCATGTGAACACTAACTTATTTTGATGTGTACCTGTTTAAGTTTCCTGAGTTTCAGTGGGTTGCTAGCTATCCTCTTCTTCTCGGATGAATCATACACAGCAGATCTTCACGAATCTTTACTGCCAGATCGGTAATGATATTTATTTTGCTGAGTGAGCAGACATGAAGAGCATCATCATGTTGGTTACTGGATACTGATTAAAGGGACAGCTGTAATTAACCTCATTCTCTCTCTCCTTGTCCGCTAGTATCGGATCAACATGGTGGCCAACCTTTCTTTCTTCTCAGTTTACGCTGGCACCAGCTGCACCACTGCACAGCCACTCCACTCACTCATCTTGCTGGCTGATAGCAACACACATACAGACAAAGAGAAAATACTGAAGTAACTCATACTCCATGACTCTTATCTACTTCAATGGATTATGGTGTCCAGTTTGTGTGTAGACCTTAATTAGAGGAGTATCCCCATAAGTAGTCAACCCTTGCATTCAGCAAATTTTAACTAGTCTTGTATAAAATGATGTGCATAGCAGTAGAAACACTTCTCATCTTCTCTTACATGCATGTCTAGTTGCAGCAGAGGTTCACTGGCCAGATTAGGATAATTGTCCACCTCCCACTCGACTGAAGCTCCGCCCGGGAGCTAGTAGTGACTCCAGCGTTGCTTCAAGTCCAGCAGAGCCATCCAAATCTCTCTCTACAACAGACAGTATGAGCTTTAGTTTGGCAATTCATATTATTATAGCAGAATGTTACCGATCACTAGTTTGAGGATCTTGACAGGCAGTAGCTACCAGCTCCATATACCTAGCAGCCTCATCACATGACATCACAGCAGCTTGCTGGGAACAAGTCTGAATACCTATACACAGTGCAATGGGGGAGAAATTTATTAATAGGTAGCCAAATCTGCTGTAGTCTTCAAAAATAGAGTGTTTCCAACTTTCAGCTGAGCTGTTCAAAGAAGCATCTCTCCCTCTCTCTCTCACTCACTCACACTCACACACACACACACACACACACACACACACTCTATACACATATAATCCCATACCGTCTTGCAGTTTAGATTTGGCATAGTTAAGCTCATCCTTGATAGTCATCTTAGTGAGTCTCTCATCACCAGTAGCTATTATCAGCCTACAAAAAATCAAATAACATCATTGCACATACATGTGGTAAACACGTGACATCTTTACTTTTGTAACAGGTACAAGAAAAATCTATCTTAGCCAAGACAGGCCCGAAATAGATCAATAGCTCCCATATAATATAGGTAAGTCTGCAAGTACATACATATGTACAAAACTACTGTTAACTTATGACTTTAACAAAAATGATTATGAATTTTCTACATTTGTATGAAAGATGCAGAGAGAGTATTCTGGTCTTGAGGAGTTGAGAAGATGGAGAGCAACTTGTATGACGTACTGAAATCCATCACGACCTGAGCTGTCCCTCCTGCAGAGTAGGGAGTCACATGATGATCACATGACAACCACAGAGGTCACATGACTTTACCATCCTTTTAGCTGCTCCAGTGCTGTGGCTACGAATGCTCTAATACACTCTCTTCCATTCTGAAATGGAAAGTTAGCAATCAACACAGAATTCACAAAGCTAATAATACCACGAAATCTATTGTAGCCCTATCTTATGGATATGTACATATATGTACACATGTACATGTACCTGTAAAATCACAGAGTCATCAGAGCTGAGTACTCTTTGAACAAGTCGGGAAGACTTGATTGACGATGGATGTTCTCAGCTCCTCATGTCCTGCCCTCTGGCAACCACGGACGATAGGAACTAGCATATCCAAATATAGAAGCACAGGCAATGATGTCATGATTTATGAATAGTAACACTGATTCACCGCTACTAGTCCGAGAGGTAGTTGATTTTACGTGTGCATATGTGTACGAACATGTACATGTATGTGTGTGTGTGTGTGCTACGAGGCAAAATCGAGATATTAATTTTTTCCATGAGAGTATTTTAGGAATAGGCTCATTGTCACTGTGATGATTTGACTAGCATAACTAGTCGTCACTGCTGGATCAACCTGAAGAAGAGGAAAGAGAGAGAGAGAGGGTCACACAACTATGTACATGTAGCTGTACTACATGTATATATAATAAGTTCAGAAAAGGGCATAATTATCATGCCCCTCTAATTATTGATATATCTGTATGACTAGCTGCAGTGCTTCAGCTACCACATCTTCAGGGAATTCCCCTAACATCACTGCTAATTGCTGGATGTGGTGTGCAATGACCAACTGAGCATGCCCAGTAGACTTTAGCTCATCACAAAATCTGCACATAAAGTGTTAGGAGCATGCCTTGCTAAGATATCTATCTACATGGTGTATGTGTGACATTGTGTGTCTGTGAATGAGTCCATGAGTTTGTGTGTTTGTGTATGCCATGTGCACGTACATGTACGGTATTAAAACTTAATTTTGTTTGAACTCACAAGAAAGTGACCTTAGCCGCTAGTATTCCCAGCACTGGAGCTCTTGAAGGCTGAAAGGCACTAGCTAACAACTCCAATAATCTATGATAAGAGAGAGTGTACAACAAAATTAACATTTAATACCATGTTGGTTCTGAACAGTGTTGTAGAGGATGCAAAGTTTGGGAGAGCTCAGTTAGACTGTCAGACATTCACTGACACAATGTTGCTACCAGACCTCACTGCTGATGATGGTTGGTCTATAGTATTGCAATATCTAGCTTTTGTACACACAGGCAATGTTAGCCAGTGGAACAATGTCCCCACACACCTCAAGATAAACCACATTGTAGAAGTTACACCACTGGTGTGGCTACATGGACTATCACTACACAATCTCTACAGCACAAGCTGAGAGGTCAGGTCAACCAGGTGAGACAAAAATACCTGCACAAACATGCTAGCTTTCTCTTTTATGAGGTAGCCTTGTCCCCTAGCATTGAAAAGCTGGGCATGGGCCAGCCATGGGACAAGATTATTTAGGAGACTGTCTGACCTTCCACCAGTGAGGTGAGTTGGATCTTGTTGTCTCTTGAAGGTGCTTCTCCATCGCAGGGATGATGGCAGTGTGAGCTGAGACAAGGCTCCATGCAAAGAGAGGACAGCAAATCCAAAGCTGACAGATGAACTGTGTTGTGCATGTATGCATGTGTGTGTGTGTGTGTGTGTGTGTGTGGAGACAGTTAAGATTGTCCAACAGAGAGCAGTAGTGTACATACATGTGCATGCACACATACAACTGTACACAGAATTGAACTACATGTGGCTAGCTATTGTGACTGATGATTTTCTCTTGCTAGCCTGCTTACCTGAGTAGGAGAGTGTGCATTCATCTTCTTCCACAAACTGATTGATATCCTCAGTCCAGTCCTGAACCTACAATCATAGCAATGATACACTGATCTTAATAATGCTTATTCAGCAATACAATACTACATACATGTACCTGTGCCTCAGTGATCTGCATGTGTGCTAAGAGGTAGTATAATGAGCTGCAGTAGTATGGGCGGCAGGAGACACTGGAATTTGCACTTCTCTCCAAGAACAGTGATCAACTCAGAAAGCGCAAATATGGTGCTCGTTGACCTATGACAAGGTCAATCACCACCTGAAAATGTGCAAGGAAGCTGTTAAAGCCAACAAACGCCTCACCCCAACCATCCGTCTCACAGCATACGACAGACTAAGGAACTGTCCACAGCAGTAGACGAAGAACTCACAAAATATGATGTACAAATATGCAGGCTCTTGAAGTTGCATTACGCAAACATTATGGAACAAACCAAT
>OZ219990.1:0-24201 GCA_964291365.2 Stappiaceae bacterium | reverse complement strand
CAATAATAACTTGCTTATCATTCCTGTCAGTGGGAATACTTTTCAAGAACTCACAGTGACAATGAAATAGCTTTTCTCTCACATTAACCTCTTCAATGTCTGTTGTGAGCATTTGCTCTAACCTTTGGCTTTCTTCAATCTCTCTAACTTTACGAAGCACAGAAATGTCAAGGTCATCCGTGTACTCACAAGGTAATTCAGAGGCTAGTAGCACATATTGAACCGATCCAGTGTTACCGCAACGAGCGGTTCGACCAAATGCTTGCAGCTCTACTCGTCTATTTCGTGGCAGAAATGTCAACAAGCATAAGAGCCCACCATTGTCATTCACCTCATCAGTAACTGAAATATCAGTTCCACGACCAGCAAGATTAGTTGCAATAATAACATCTCCACAATTTATAGCAGCCTCTTCAATGGAGACATTGGAATCCTCACCATCATAAAGTTTGGGCTCTTTATGTAACTTGTCTTTCATAGCTGACAGGATTTCTTTGGCTGTACGGATGTCTTCACACAAAACAAGGACAGCTCTCCCTTCAGGGGCATATGACTTGGACTCTACTGCATCGTTTAGCACTGACTGGATCTGTTCAAGCCATTCTGATCGATCTCCTTGGACAAATACTGCAGCTTTCTCATACCGCAGTGAGCGCCTAAATGTCGGAATCTTGCAAATTTGCAACTGATAGAGCTTTTGCAGAATATCAGCATCTGTACTGCCACCAACTGTACCTGATAGCCCATACAATGCTCGTTGTGGAACATATCGCTGGAAGAATTCTATGTGAGACATGAAATTGGTGACAATCGACATAGGACTGATTTGAAGGTGGTGCTTCATTTCTAACATCTGCTGGAGTCCACCTCCCCATTTCTTATTCACTTCAACAATTCCGCTGTTGAGATAATCAACGGGAATGACCTGTTTTCCATTTTTAATCAGGTATTCTCTATTTTCTCTCATCAACAAGGCAGTAAAAGCACTGTCAATGTATGTTGGAAGCTGGTTCGCAACAAACTCTTTAAGAGAATCAGGTACCTCCACGATTTCTTTCTGGTGCAGTGTACATAGCATTCCTCCATCCATCAGTAAAATTGGAACTTCAGGATAGGTGCTATTATCTGTACTGTGCCTTGTGCATTGATGAATCACTTCGGTTTGCTCATTGTGTGTGTAGACAACAACACGGCATTTTAAGTATTTTTCAATAAATTGAATCAACGGTAGAAAATCATTTGAAGAGCGTGTCTCTTGCATGCTCGGTGCTTCTGTGAGTATCCTTACTAGCTTCTCTTGGGTGTGATTGTTGATCTTAAAAAGTAGGCACAGAAGTTCTATTGTATCAATACACTGACTAATGACATGGTGAAAACTATTAGCTAAACCGGGTTTGAAGCTTTTGCCATCTTTTGTGTGCAATATCTCATCCCCGTGATGCTGTGGTGATGGCTCTGCTTGCTGATCTGATCTATCCAGTGCCTGTGGCATTTCTGCTGATGTTTCTTCATACAAGGGATAAACTATCCCTTTATCCATCACTAAAATTTCTTGCGTTAGACCACTGACTTCACCTTCAAACCCTGATTTCTCAACCAGTAAACCTTTATCATCAATAATGTAAAGTGTCGGAAATCCACAAGGAATGTGCTCTTTTAAGTACTGAAGGAAATCAAGTACTTCCGAAGCTGTGAGACTTTCCATAGCTTTGTCCGCTGCTTTTTTCTCTTGACTATTCAAAGATACATTGCTTTGTGCTTTACTGAAACCAAGTTTAAAAAGTAGTTTCAGTAGTTCAATTGAATTGAAATATTTGGAGACAAAATCACACAAATGGTAAGGAACACCACGGAGAAATGTTTCAGTTTTGTCTGACTGCAATACTTGCTGATCATCTTCATTATCTGGTTGACTGGGTAAGTCACATTGGGTTGACATCATACGTTCAATTCCTTGTGATAGCTCACTTTGACGATACAGAGGGGAAGCAATTCCTTCACCAGCCAACAAAATGTCAACAGTGACATCTGCTGTCATTTTTTCTCTTTCTTCTAGATCTTGCTTAACATTGACAATTTCTAGAAGATGTTGTTTTGAGAGTGTGTATGTTACAATCTGAAATGGAAAGGCTGTGTTTAGCTCATTAATGAAGGTAGTGATATCTTCAGTACTGAATTCTCTTAATACTGATTTCTCCGATTCAGCATCCTGAGCTTCAAGAAGTCTTTCAAGAGCATCTCTTTGTGTAAGATTTAAAATATTCCGAATCAGTGATTCAAGGATCACCCTTGGGTGCTCCAGCTGATATTCACTATTCTTAACACCTTCATAGATTATGTAATGGAAGCCTTTTGGTACTCCAGTAAAGAGAACAGTCCCATCAGATGTGGATAGTGGAGTGTACTGTGCAACTGAACCCCACACCATGGCTAGTACTGGGTTAATGTGGCGAAGTAGTGCCGCTTGGTGAGAGAGGTAAGTGAACTGGACTCCTTCATCCAACATGAGCATGTCAACCTCGTCAACAATAGCTGCAGAGAATCCTCGATTACTTCTCACAGGTCGCATCTCAAATTCTTCTCGCAATACATCAGCAGAAAATGAACTCACAGTGCCGTAAACGACATCACTCTGATAGCAATTTACCCGTCTCTTATCAGAATCTTCTTGGGACAATTTCAGTAGATCGAGAGTTTCAGTGTTGTGAGCTACGGTCAGGTTAAATTCTTCGAAAAATTTCTGCCAATTCTTACAATCTCTTCTTGCTAAGACAGGAGAGCTGGTAATAATATCCACTCTCTTTCCCTGCATACCAAGAGCTGCCGCAAACATGGCAATAATGCATGATTTTCCCTCCCCAGTCAGAACTTCAAGAAGTCGATTAATGCCCAGTTTGTGTGATAGCAACAGCAAACAAACAGACAACATCTGTGTTTTTCTCGGTAAGTACCTCATTTTCTTGTGAACTGCACGAGAAAGTGTATGCATAATCAAAACAACGTCATCTATTTCCAATTTTGTCTTGTTCAGAGCTATTTTTGTTGCATTAATACCATCTCTCAAACCCTCTTCAGGTAACTCCTCTATATTTAATGCATGCAAGTACTGCTCAAGTTCTTGATATAGCTCTACACAGTCAGGATTTTGCTGGAGAAACGCTTCCTTTATTACATCCCACCCTCTCTCGTGCTTTGTAAGTTGGAGGTTATCCAATTTCGTTTCATCATATTCATACAACGGTACATTGTATGATTGAATGCGGTGAACTTGTCGCTTGAGATCATCCATCTCAATGGGGTGTTGTTCAATCATAGCACGATCTACTGTAGTAAAGACATACCTCAGGGAGGCGTCCACATCTGTGGCTATCATATGTAACAGATGTTTATCATACTGAAACTCTGAAACTTCTTCACACGAATGAAGATACCTTTGTAGACATTGGGTTACACATTTACCGCTGTAAAAGCCATGATTGAAACAACAATAGATGAGGCCTCTGAAAAAAAGTGCTAGTACACTGTTCTTGTAGGAACATAGGATGCTCTTTTGCTCATCTGGATTTTCTGATAGTGATATAAGGGCTCTAGATAGCTTGGCACATTCTTTTTCATTGAGAAAGGCACCAAGATGTGACAATGCATCCAATAGCACACCTGTCTGCACTTCATTGAGTTCCAGTGTTTGACAAAAAGTAAAGAACTGCTGACTTTGTAGTCGCAGAAGCCACTGACTAGAACTTTCACTGGCAATTTCTAGAATGTGCTGTAATGCTTCTTCATGTTGTGTACTACCATCCTGTCTGCTTACTACTTCAACGCTACCAAAATTCACACCAAAATCATTTTCAGCAATATCACTCTGAAGAGCTAATGCTTTACTCTGAACCTGATTGAGATTTCTGAATTGGCTACAGTGAGATACATGTTGAGTACTGTTTCTCCACTTGGCATACTCGCGTGGGGAACATCTGCCGCCAACTTCTGTCAGTTTCCTTTCCTCTTGCAGCTGCAGTTTCTTGATCTTACATTCTCCCTTTCTCACTTCTGCCAGAGTCTCTTCACTATTTATACTCTTAACCTCTGCAAACTTAACATCTGCATAATCTAATTCATTCAATAGCACTTTTTGCTTCACTCGCTCTGAGAAAACTGATTTCATCATTTCTTTCAATTTTTGCTTTTTCTCAATCATTCTTTGCCTTTCATGCTCAAGCTTTTCCAATTTCTGCATTTTCTCAATCATTCTTCGCCTTTCACGTTCAAGCTTTTCCAATTCCTGCTTTTTCTGTACCATTCTCCTGTCATGCTCAACTTTTTCTCTTTCCATTATTACGACACAATTACTACAGATATAGATGTCTGGCATGTCCACAAGTTCTGTTGTAAGCACAACAGGCTCTTCATAATGATCATAAGCAGGCAATATTTTATCAGGTACCTCGACATACTTTATAGTTGAATAATATTGTCCGTTGTTGTATTTTCTCACTTTACACAAAGATATAGCTTCATTATACACTGTCACATAATTGTCAGACTTGGGTAGCTCTTTTTCGCACTTTTCACATTTAATACTGTTTCCCATTGTGTTCCTGACGCTCAGATAATGAAATTGCAAATGGTAAATTTTTTTGCTAGCTACTTCACAAAACCACAAAGTTTGGTTACACTGCAATCGAGAAAGGCAAAAGTCAACACTCATATTATATTATGTTATGTAAGTAGTAAAACTATGCGGCTAGATCCACATATGAACAACATAGAAAAATTCATTCTGGCCTGCCTAATTAGCCTCATAGACTGAGTGGGGGGCATCCATGTTGCCTGGAAACCCCTCCCTCCCAATTACTTTGCCATTATACACTGTCACATAATTGTCAGACTTGGGTAGCTCTTTTTCACACTTTTCACATTTAATACTGTTTTCTTTACTTTACTGTGAACTTGCTGGTTACTTGTCAGAATATACTATGTGCATGCGTGCATGAGGATGCAACAAGAGGTCTGCGGAGGCGATTTGACCGTTTCGAGCCAAACTACATAGGCTATCAGCTCTGACTACTGAGCGACACAAACTAGAAAAGGGGGATCTTTGTGGTCACTAGCCATGGCACTATAGCTATGCACCAACCTACAGGAGGAACATGTGGAAAATTGATGATACATATTGCCCATACGCTATACGTGATGTGCCACACCCAAGTTACGTACAGGAAACGTACGGCGTTCTATGCATTTATATGGCGGACTGGTGGTCACAGATGTACAAATGTTTGTCTTTCTCTTTACTACAGGCCTAAGCTACAATTTTCTACTGAAATATGAAAGCTATATACTCCTACTACAACCAAATAGTACTCCTATGAAGCACAAGTATCAGATTCTGCTTTTTCTCTCCAAACTCGGGAGACTCTGGATTTGTCCCCATATTATAATTGTATTGTACTAGGGTCAAGGTCTGAGAGTTACTTGCTTATGTAGCAACGTCTTCCGACCATAATTTCTCGTCCTCTATATAGCTATGGTGGTAGGTAGCACAAGTGCAAACAAAGCACTCTAGTACACTTAAAATGGGAGGTGGGGCCCCATGTCACTAGAGTGGGGCTAATGAATTGGGGCCCACACGGGGCCCCATATCTCTAGTGATATGGGCCCATGCTACCCCATATCACTAGAGATATAGGGCTGAGGGGACTCATTGAAAAATGGAGGGCCCCACTGATTTCACTACTACACCATCAATTTCTGCCACACAGCCCCATGCAGCTTGTGAATTTACATTCAGGATAGACTAGATGTTTCTACCTTGACAATTTGTCAATCGTCAATTTTTACCTCATCATGAACGTGTTAGCCATATATTAAGAAATCGATTCGCTTACCCGGACAGTGATTCCTTGGTAAACACAAATTCAGTGCTGCCCACAGTTGATCACTGACTGAAAGCGGCACACTCGACTTGCCTTGGAGTCTCGATACTTATCCGCCGCATGAGCCTGAGGATCATCTGAACTGAGTAACCAACATCACCTGAGTGTACACACGCCATTGATGCCCGAGGAAGTGTTTTTTTCATAGACTACCTGTGGTTATCTTGGTGAAACCGACGACCCATGATTGAGACTTCACGTAGACTAAGTAATGTGATGAGGTTTCGCATTAGATACGATGATTATATTACTTTCATCTTTGTAGGCTGTAAAAACCACACAGGCAATATTTGTCAACAACATAATATTATCATAATGTTCATTCAACATTAAATTTTAGTATACACAGGTTATAACGATTTTCCCAAATCGATTTGCACCGATGATCTAATCATGATATAAACTGAGTTCTTGTTCTACAGTATTACACAGATACTCATCCACATGCATGTACATGTATATTGTGTCTTCCAATCTAACAGTATAAATCATTATATTTCTCTCAGTGATTAAATCAAATTTATGCATGTAACTTTATATATACCTCACTCTCAGACTCATTTAATCTTTACATGTAGCTAATCAACTTGAGAAACTGCATTTGCTTGGCTATCCAGGCAGTGAAGGCTTATTATCAGTAGTAATCTCATTAGACTCGGAAATGTCCATTGAGAATCTTTCAATGAGATAAATTGAAGATTCATTCTCACCAATATCGTACTTGAGCATGCAGTTTTGATGATGTATACCAGGAGCACATAAAGGGAAGGAGCGTACAACTTACATAGTATACAATGGTAATATCGAAAAATAAAGTAATGTTGGCAGATTCTCATTCAGGCTAATGCATAGGAGGTATGATAAAATTCCATACTCTAAATGATGCAACTAGTAATGGGAGTAGCAAAAATGACCACAATATGTTACGGTTGGCAAGTTAAAAAACTTCCATATATGGAAGTTTTTGAACATTTTGCCAACTACTTGTGGTCACACTGTGCGTGGTGCATTGCACTGTTCCTGATATAGTATAGCACCCACTACAATCATCTGTAAGTGCAGCTAGGTCTATTTATTAAGGCTAACATGAGATATCTGTGCAATTTACTTTATTTTTCGATAGTTCTAGATGTACGCTCCTTCCCTTCATGTGCTCCTGTGTATACATAGTGCTTGGTAATCTAGCATCAGTAAAACTTTCGTATCAAATTATTGATATTTTTGATACTGGCATGATATAGTGGACATTATAGCATGGATTATTGGAATGCATAATATTATATTATTTGTTTTGCGTAGCTAAAGGTTTATCATGTGCAAATTATAAATGAAATAGCTGTACAATGCGCTATATGTCATTGAGCTTTTTTTTTAATGTGCGTGAATAATAATAACCACTATTAGTATTAATATGGACTATTATTTATATTATCTTTTAGATGTTAGCCCTTCAGTAATACTTGACTAGTGGCTGTCTGTGAAAACGTGTATACTCGTTGATCCTTCTCAAAACCTTTCATTAATATCATGAGATCATTTTGACAAGGCTTAGTATACTTGGTGTCTGGAAACCACTAATTGATCTATTCAGTTTTATAGTTGGTTATGAGAATTGTAATTTGATGTGTAAGAAAATCAACAATGGCCAGTGATTATACCACAGCAGTTCTAGTCTAGATCTTTAGCTTCAGCTGCACCTTGAAACCATGTGATCAAAAGTATGCATATTCATAATATTATTAAGAGTGAAGAGTCAATGACAATGCGACATTTCCAGTCAATCCTAACAAAAAAAAATCATGCAGTGGCAATTTCAATAATCAATCCCACAGGCTTTACATGATGAGTGCTTGTCAATCAAACAGATCGAAAGATCAAGGTGTGGTCCTTACAGTAGGCCATATCAATTAAGTAATAACCTACTAGCTATACAAAGAAAGTATGCATAGCAATAAGTTGCAGGTCAGAGGATATTAACTATTTTATGATCGGGATTGAACAAGTACTCTGATTGTATCAAAGTTAGACTAGATCTGTTACGTGTTTATTGCACTTGTGCCATTCACCATTGCTAGACCAAATGCTCATTATGTTGGGTACCCTCAGCTGCAGACTAAGAACCAGGCTCCGGTGCAGAGCTTGCTGGATGCTGTGAAAGCCAAACATAAGTTAAAATAATATCTTGCTAATTTCTACAACAGCTTTTGTATGTATATTTTAGTTTCAAAGTGTTGTCGATTTTTTTAGAATAGGTGCAAAAAGGTGGTGTTCAGTGTTTCTTTGGTAATTGTAAAAATTACAGTACCTACTACAATACTCTTAAAAGAGTGTTATTCTCTCTATGGGATATCTTATGTTTGTCCAGAAGAGCCCAATAAATGCTACCCATGTCAAAGACATAAATTTCACTGTTTCTTTCAACATTTCTGTCAAGACTATATCACATTATGTACGATAACTTGACTGAATGTTGTGAGGGATATGGGGTGTCATTGTTCCACCACATCAGCCCAAAATATGCTTAAGTGTCCCCCTCAACCACGACCACCAAACAAGAAGCTCCACTTAAGTTGAATAAGATGTACTGGTATAGCCGTTTGAATCAGACACAGAATTAATTGATTTGAACATTGCTCTACGATTGATAACTAAATAACTGTTTTCTGTTGTTTTTTTTTGGACATTGCTTTAATTTGTACAGCGATTGAAATACTGGGCCATATCTTGCACAACTGCAATAGAATCATTGAGCTGTATAATAATAATTATTATGATTCTACGCCCACAATAGATAGACACACACACCCATTCTATCATACCTATACCAGTAGCTATACAAAGTGGAATCTCTCATGAATGGCTGGGGTAACTTTGAGAGAAGCTGATTGATATGGGAAGAAGAAAACAGGGTGGGTGGAAAGAGCGGGAGTGTGTGCAGGTTAACAACTCCAGTGTAGCAGCCTTCTGGATATAGAAGCACTTCAGGGTTAGTATGACTTGCTATAGTCTGGGTGCCAGCTAGACTAGCCTTCGGTTCCATGAGTAGATTGATTTACTGTGAGCTACGTAGCAGTGCCTCTAAACAATTTTGTCTGTTTCGCCACCTACATGTATACATGATTGGTCTGATCTACATCTACACTGTGTACTGTGATGTACTCGTTGCTTTACTAATTTTTATGCATGCACATACACTTGCATTCATGCCTCATGCTCAATGTTCTACAACTGCACATGCACATAGATACCTTGCATCCCTGATGTAGTGAAATTATGATCAGATTGGTCATATTGGTATATCATCCTATTTAATATGAGGACAGGTGAAGGCTTGCCCCATATTAAGGTTCTATGTACGTTAATTATTACCATGAGGGGTACGCCCCTGATAATATTGTTGCATAACAAGAAATGGGACTGGGTCCATGCAGATATATGACTCATTAAACTCCTTTCTTGCCTGGTACATTATTCGCTATGCCTAAAGATTCAGTGTCTTTTAATAACCTTTCCTTTTAGCAGTACACTCTTCTCCAAACAGTTCTAGCCTCCTGACCTCACCCTGGGTCTGGAGATGAGACCAACAAGCTCGTTTAAATTCGCAAGTACATTATAATTTTGTAGCAAACAGCATAACAAACAGAATCTGGTTATTTTACAAACTCTGGAGTCAATCTGTTAAACATTTCTTCATCATTGACACTACCATATGAGCTCACAGATCCATAGCTCTCTGGAATCAGTGATGTCTGGTCACCATACCTGCTATGACCTTTATGAGCAATATGCAGAGGATTGGAAGATGAAGTATGTGAGAATACTGAGGATTCAGCCGATTCCTTGGCAGTAACATTGATACGGTTTTCCCTATTTGCTGCTTCCTTGAGATCTTTATTCATTCTGCATAATTTTAATGGTTTTGTTTTAAGAAATCGTTGGTTGAGTAATATATCTGTGCAAACCTGAAATAATTACTCAAGAATATCCAGTAGACCATCGGGGCAAATGTTCCAACGTAGATCATGTTTGTTATCACTGTTAAGCTGTATTAATTTTTATCAATACGGTATTAAACAAACCAATAATTATTGACAGACTGTTATCCTTACCATATTCCAGCATTACCTCCACGAGGACTTCTTCTACCAAAATACCAAAGAAAGCTGCCGACACCTTGGACAACATTCACCACTGACAGGAAAAGGGCATATCTATAAAAAGACTTCTTTGCTGTACATGTAAAAAGAAACCAAAATTAGCTTAATAACATTGCTACACTCCCATGCCCTCAGTACACTCACAAGGAAGGTCCAGCCGTTGATGACACCCACAAAGGTAGATCAAGAATGTCAGGAGATAAGCCTGGAAAAATACAGATTGGCAAGTCACCATAATACAAAGAGTGTATCAAATTTAAGGGCACCAAAATTGCAAGTTGTTAGTGTCATGGTAGTCATCTACACTGGTGGCACCTGGTATGGTGCTACGGGGATCACAGCTGATATTTATATAACAAGTACATACTCTCTTCCTAGTCCAATAGCAAGAGATAACAAGAGCCGAAACTTTTCATGGGAGAAAAATTTTATCAAGCCCAGCTGTCTTTGTATTGCAGAAACATTTTGTGGAATTTATTTTCACCTATATAATTTTGCCATATCCTCCATGTAATCATTAACGCAGAAAACAAATTCACAGACAAAATTTCACCAATGAGAGCAGGTGGCGAAATTATATTTTTCTCTTGGTGAGGTGAACAGCCGTACAGTAATGTATGAAATACAGCATGCTTTGTCTTGTTCGCCAGTGGATATCTTTAGTTGGCTAAAGATGTCACCTGTAGCTGTTTTGATACGGTCTGTAGCCGTGAGTGGTAAACTTTAAAGTATTTACTGTTCTCATGACGGGTAAATGTGCTTATAAAAAACGGTGCCTAAGGTATCAGTTCTCGATCATCATGTTTGGTGTGACAACCTTTTTGCGTGCCATGCTTATCCACATCATCCAGATTTGAGTGCTACAGTCACTCTAGAGTGACTGACACTTGAGCCACACCATAGCGTTACCTTATTAGGGATTATGCACAATGCAAAAGTATGGTATTGTAATATAATATTACTTGCGCCATAGATCAGGAAAATTTTGACATTAAAATATTTGTCATTCATGCCAACATCACAAATTGAATGTGACAAACATATTTTTTGTGAACACATGGGGTAGTGATCATCTATGACAAAAAATTTAATATTTGGCTGTAGAAAAAATAATTTCTGTTGCCACAAATTTCCAGATTTATGGTGCGTAGCATAATATTACAATACAGTAGCAACCCAATTGGATTGACTCACGATAGAAAATGCAACAGACGTAGAGAAGAGGAACACCATGCCTCCATGGGTGAAGAATTTAAATTCTGAACATGGCAGCTGATGAAGGTCAAGAAACTCCAAAACTCCCTGAACACATACACACACATACACACACATACAGACACATACTCAATAATTTATCAATCTGCTGTAGTTTTATTGAGCCATAGCCTAGAATACAGAGATCTGTTTGAATGGGGACCATGGATTTCTCCATCTGACTTAACCACTGAAAATTACCTAGATAGTTAAACTGAATATTTGTGCATGATCTCAGATGCCATTACGTACAGATCCAAAGCATGCTTGGAGGTCATAATTTTCAAGGGGTCTGGAAGCATGCCCCCCACCCCCTCCCCCGATAATGTATAGTGAATGCAACTCACCTCTGCTGTAGTGAAAATTATGGAAACACTGAAAATCACGATCATGGTGGCCACGACTTTCCATCGCTTTATGTAGTATTCTGGAAGGTGTGGATGTTGCAACGTAATGGTAGCTACTCACAATAGAAATTGTGTGCCTCATGTACCACACACATGTACACATGCAGCCCTCAAACTTTCCCAGCACACAGATAATATTATTAAAATCATTATAATACATGCACAAGTATAAGCAGGAAATTGATGTGAATCATTGCTATTATTTGTCATTAAATTTTAATTGTGGTGATATGTATAGTGTCACCACGTATGTAATACTCATGCAACCTAACACTGATGATTACTACTGTCCATAGCATCACTTGGAGAATAAAGAAGATGAGTCATGCATGCCTTGCTTTGCAGCACAGGCAGCAGCAATAGAGTATAGCTTTGGAACAGGTAAATAATGAAGATCTTTCTGGAATGCAGCTACTACAGTCTTGCTGTTCTCTTTCCACCTGTCAGGGATGCTCCATGGAAGGGACACAATGAAATCCAGCAAGCCTTGTTGAATCGCAAGTTCCCTGTTACACTTTCGACTCATCTCAACGGTCAGCGCAAATGCCATGACAGATAATGAGGTTTGTGCTATGTTGGGGATGCCAACATATTGATCGTGGCTAGCTACACACAGTGGAACCATGAAGACATCAACAAAGGGAACCATTGTCAACCAGTTGCATTGAAGCTTTTGTTCTGCTGCTGCTATCGAGCTGCTTCCAGCCACCTTAGCCTTGGCTAAGAAAGATTCAAGCAATTCAATGACGTTAGAGTGAAACCGGTCTGGAATAACTCCAGATGAAAGCAACACCAGTCGAGCCAGTGCCATTGACAGCACATACCTACAAAAGGAGGAGACAGGATAAACCACTAAGATTAGTTCACTGGATAAGAATATTACCCACCCTATGACCATGTTGTAGTAGGTCAATCCCAGGATCTTCTCAAAAGAGGTGAAGAACTGTAGTATCTTTTCCAGTATATCTGGATGGCTCAAGCATGGGTGCACTGCCGTGTTATGGGACAGTCGAAATACACAGTTAGCAACCAGCATCTTTGTGAAAACATTCATTGGTGAACCATGGATGGCAAAAGTGAGCAAAGCATCCAGTGCCGGTGAGCTCTGGGCAAGCTGGATTTGACACTTTTCAATTTCACTGTAGCTGTTTGTACAGAGGGGGTGTTATTATAAGGCATTTGCTAATTGATCTATAATGGATACTTACTTTGAAATACACCCCACGGCATGATCAAAGAGGTCAAACATCCCAGAGTTGTGGTTTGAACTTGTGTTATCATTACTGTGGATGAGGAGGGCGTTCATCATCAGCTCAAACCCACCCAGCTGAACAACAGTAAGTCGAGAAGAACGAGTTTCAGCAAAATTCCACATCAAAGTTAAGCATGCTATGAGCAGCAACTGAAGGGAGTCAGCAAGGGCATGGAACGGAGCTTCAAGGAGTAAGGAGAGTAGCTCTATGGTGAGTTTCATCCCACTTTCTTGATTTAGAAGTTGTCTGTTAGCCTCAATTTTCGGGACTTGGTGCCATGGTATGAAACAAGAATACGCTACAGTGTGAAGTAGACCTCTTACTCGTTTGATAGCGGACATGTCATCACTAATTGAAGAGTATCCCTTCAAATGATCATTTGCTTCGAACAATTTTCTGAAATTTACAACCACAGAGTGTAATTCTCGACAGAGGTCGGTGATTAGTTCTACCTCCGCTGTGGCTAAGTATTCAACGACTATAGAATCTCCATTTCGAATATACGAGTTTGTAAGCTTTTGTGAGCCTACTAGAACTGATAGAGTGGCGTTCTCGAACTTGAGTTTCTGTAGACATCTGGGAATGTTGAAGTGTGCCTGAATGAAAGATTGCAAATCAGCGACGGTTTCAGGAGCTTCCACTCTCTGCTGTAATTGTTTGCCAGTCGACGTACAACACAGAACAACCGTAACTTCGAGCATGTTGACGAGCGAAGTTTGCAGGAAAGGTCAAGGTTCACGTTGGTAATGTAAATACATACTCACATGACCTGTCTATTAAAGGAAGGCGCGTCTCTGGGAATTTCAAGGGATTGAGCTTCTCTGGAAGCTGTTCTGTTCTGCTTAATTCAATGGAGGACCAGCTGGCATTTGACGTGGTCTTGCACTGCACTAAAACAGGGTCATCCAGCCATAAACAAATACATTTCACTTCTGGTCCAATCCTGGTTCAGGACATCAAAAGTGCAGTGGAGACTCAACACAACATACCAGTATGTACCCAGACTCTTGCATACGACTCTCAAATTCTCAGAGATGACTCAAGACTGAGCTTTATTGGAGCACGTATGGGTGACACCTTTCACATCACTTATCTCTCTGAAGGAGATTGTGAGGAGATAGTTGACATTATCGATTGGATGGGACTAATACTGGTTGCATTTGGACAAGAAAACCCTTCCATTTCAACTGGAATTAGTGCCATGTTTGATGACATTCTAACTGATGGGATTCGGTTGGAACTGATTGAAGATCTTGCCTTTAAATACTTTTTCCCATGGCTGGATGAAAGGAAGTATGTAAACAAGCTTCACTTTGTGTACAACGGTGGTATTGACATTATCATGGAAGTTTATGCCGCGATCCTGAAACAACCATGGGAACAAGCCATCATCAAGTTGAAGTACATGGAATATGGAATCTTGCGAGTTCTTTGGAATCTATCAGAGACTTTTTCATTGAGAAGGGTGATTACAAAACATGGAGGCCTAAAAATGTGCATGCAGTCCTTACTACGCAAGAAGCTTATAGAAGGTGAAAGGATTGAGGATCCAGTGTCACCAGATCAACAAGCTCCAAACTGGATTCTCGTGGAAACTATTGGAGCTGCTTTGGGAACTCTATGCAAGTTAGTTGATTAATTTTAGTACCATTTACATGTAGATGTCAGGATATGATAGATCCTTAGATGCCTACTACATGTGTATCAGCTATGTACCCCTACATACATGCGCAAGGGGTAAAGTGATCGGTCTGTCTGTCTGTCGTCGTTGTCCACAAAAAATAGGAAAATCTCGAGATATAAGCGTCATGGCGAGCAGTAAGTATTGTCAAACTGTCAGAAACATTGAAAAAAGACTCTTCTTTGCTCCTAAGTGTTAGACAAGGACCACAAATGCTAGAAATCATGCTCTTTGATCGGCCTCACCTATTAACCACACCTAGTACTGAATTATGCACATTTTGATTGTGCATGCTCAACCTCAATAAGGTAAGGGTCGTCACATCATAAGGCTCAAAATACCATGCGGTGCGTGCAGGGTATGTGCTCTAGAGAGCTCTAGTAATTCTAATTTTGTTGATTCTATAGTTTGAGTGAGCTACCAGAGTGCCACATGGAGATTGTTTGTAGTGAGGATGTCCTTGACCAGCTAACTTGTATCTCTCTGACACCCTCGGTAAGGATCATGTCAGCTCAACTAGTGGCTACACTGTTCCTGTGCATGGCGTACACCCCCACAACCCACTCCTACATAAGCCAGGCTGACTTCATCAGGAGACTTCTCCATGCGTGTGATATGAACAGAGCTTTTGGAAGCAACGAGGACAAGCAGTTGGACACCCTTATGCTGAGGTACATGTAACTACATACATTGGCCCAGATTCAATATTAATTTGCACGGGGAAGCTAGGCTGGTCTCATCCAATTATTTCCCCTGTTGTATATTATTATTGTCTTTGATACTTGAACGCAAACATTGGTGCTTTGCTGGATATATCAGCCTATTATGTTCAAAGCAGTAATTATAGCAAAGTACTGGCACTTGGTTATGATTTACAAAAGGGTTGGACAACGAGGAATATGAAGTGTACCATCAATTTAATTTGTCTGCAAAAAAATCATGCAAGAAATTCTCGTGTCATACAATAATTATTCATTTAATATCCAACAAAGCTGTCCATGTATACAGGTATTTTACTCAGATCTTTCTAGCTCAAGTGGCTGTGGTGTCTCCTCAGCACATTCCAGTCGAATTTTATGGGCAAATTTATGACACAATGCAAGCATTTCTACAGTCAACATCTTATGAGACAGTAAAGGAGGGTGAAATCAAACACTGGTATGTCTGGTCGACATTTTTACCTTATGTCAAGTTGCTCTACACCCCACACTGTCCTACGCCAAGTGATGGAATGATGAGAAGGCTTCAGCTATTGAGCCTTGAGATGATTCTGTTTGGACTTAGGAACATGTTAAGCAGGGAGAACCACAGAGCAGTTTTGATGAAGGAGGGACTTATTGACTACATCACCTGCTGTCCTACTCATGTACCTGGGATACTACAACCTCAAGCTAAGGAGCTGGTGGATATGGTCACCTTCAGTCCTGATGTCAGGCCACAACCAGCAAAACTGACCAGTATAGTTAAAGCTCATTTAGCAAAAGTGCACTTTGGACTGGAGCAAATTCTTTCCATGTCTGTTAGTGAAATTGTGACTGCTTTGTTTTCATGACAGTCATCAGCATAACACTACTACTGCTGTTCACTACTTTGGTTTCAATAAAAGATATACCAAGTGTACATGTACATATCATTGTCATTTTTATGATCATTATATTTCAACCCGCTATGAAATACGTAACAGTCATCACAAGCATATTATACACATAACGGTATACTCTTGTTTGGGTGAGCATACCAGACACATTTCAATTATCAAGAGCTAACTGCCTGCATACGTTGGGGGGAGGGGTGTGAGTGTGTACATAATTATGTACACTACATGTCTACAAGTGTGCAAGTGTATGCATGTTTGTGTGAGAGGGAGAGTGCGTGTGTCCCTACACGACCCTTTTCATCAACCCCACTAACCCATAATAAACAACATGCCAGCCAAACCCTATAACCCTTGACCCCTGCTAATTAGCTCCATCTAGTGCCACCATAGACAATAGAGTAAGGAGGATGGACTGGAAACGTTCGTATAGGGCTCGACCTGGTGTGTATTAACCATCTAATATTTTACTTATGGGGAATTTAGAAAAGGGGCACAGATACATTCTGCGTGGTAACCTGAGACATTCTAGCTCATAATACCATATGATTTTATTACTAAAATTATTTGTAAAAACTACAAGTTTGTATGGCAGTTGTAATTGCCACCTAAAAGGGCCAAACTTTACGGTGAAAAATGAGCATAAATGTTATCAGTTCAACCACAAATTATCCTTCCAAATACACCATCCAGATGCACCTAAAGGTGTTACAGCAGATTCATGCACCTTTGCAATAGAAAAGTGCTAGGACTAAAACATAGTTGTAGTTAATTTAATAAGCCACAAGCAACTGTGCAGGAACAGTTTACACAGCAGGACAAGGTGGTTTTTAAGACAGCCAGTCTGTTGCATGAATTTGCTGTACTACACTTTGGAATAGGACACAAGTCACAGGAAACTCACAAAAACTATGAAACAATGTATTAAGAATTCCTATATAACCATGTCTAGCCCTATACGCAAGGTTTACTATTAAAATGTATGGACCTTTCCAGTCCATTCTCCCCTCTAATGTCTATGGTGCCACAAGTGTACTCAGTTTGCTACCGGTACCTCGTGCCGACACACTGAATGGACGAAAATCGATGAAGGATCTAATGTACTTTCTAGGTGCTGCTGAGCTGCTATTTGTGGAAATCTTGATGCTGATCTCACATTTCCCACGCGAGGCTTCGATCTCTGTCCGCTGTCGGAGGCTCAGATTTTCACAGCTACTCGTATTAACCACTTTGGCGACCCCTACCGGCGCAGCCTTTCAAGGGATTTCCCCTCTGGTCATGCGACCTCTCAACCCAGCCTAGCCAAGATGGTAGAGACTTTTAATCTAATTCTACAGGGCGCAGAAGGGACCACGGAACTAGAAACTATTCAGTTCGAACCAACAGAGACAATAAAATCCCTCAAGTCAGCAATCCAGGCCAAGTTCTCCATACCTACTTGCTGCCAAAAGCTCTACTTCGAGTCACTTCAACTAAGAGACAACGAGTACCTTGCAGCGTACAGATTCAGAGAAAGTGACGTGATAAATGTCGAATACGAGGCTAGAGCTGATGTTCAGGAGGTTTTTAGTGCAATCAGTGTTTTGAGGGAGCTCTTACACATGCTCAAAGAAGTGGAACGAACCTCTGACATGGTCAAGTTTAATTTAACTCTTGTTAGTTCACTACCAGTGAAGTTGGTGACACTGAATCAATTAGGAGAGAGATATTTTTCCAAAATTTCTACCAGTCAGTATCACTGTAATATGGCCTTGTTTATGGATAATGACGGGGTAAATATACTTTGTACAGTCCATTGTCTACTGTTTGAACACGACCAGCCAACAGTGTTAGTATTAGAGTCGGTATTTCTGCTACTCTGGGCACGGTTGAGTTTAATGCGCAACTGTTTACATATTAATCAACTAAGAGTCATTGCATCATTACTCCTTCGGTCCTTGCAAAGGCACAACATTAATAAAGCCAATACTGCTCCACCTACCGATAGTGTTCACATTAAAAGGGATGTTACTCTTTTATCACTCAGGGCCATAAGCAAGTAAGTCCATTGCTCAAGCTTTCTTCTCAGTTTACTTGATGCATTTATCAGCCTAACAGCAAGCTGTGCTGACATCCGTGAGACAATAGCAGCCAATGAAGGAGCAATGCAACAACTGAATAATGTGTTAGCCTCGACCAATTCAATACACTCACCCACTGCAGTGGTGGGGGTGCTTGGGACATTTGAGAACCTTTCTGAAAGGTGTGTATGATATCCACTATACCTAGACTTGTCTGCAGGCTCTTCCTAGCTTTTTAACACATCCAAGAAAGCTGGGAGGAGTCTGAGGACAAGGTTACACTGTACCTGTAACAACTAATGTCACATCTGCCTTTCATATAGCGAGTCTACTCACATATACTTGAGTACACCTTGGACTATCAAGTCACTCATTGGAATGTGCAAACATAGCAAAGCTGACACCACAAGTGCCAATCACATTAGGTAAGGATTACATGTACATAATTTGGGTGAAAATATTCATAGTTTTCCACGTGAGTTTCTCAACACAAACAATGAATACATGTAGTGTGTGTGTTTGTGTGCATTCACATTATATTGTGTTCAACACTTTTGGGCAGCATAAAATGGGATGAGGTTAAGACTATAGCACCTGGAAGTATCTAACATACTTCTCTTTTGATAGACCAGCAACAGTGAACTGCTTGACTCCACCTTGCAATGTCATGTGATATCTTCACGTTTTGCCATTTGTACTACCAATAGTATTATTACAAAGGAGAGACATGTACA
The DNA here is from genome assembly GCA_964291365.2 of Stappiaceae bacterium. GTDB lineage: Bacteria > Pseudomonadota > Alphaproteobacteria > Rhizobiales > Stappiaceae > JBDWFY01. Next base: position 5,128 of record OZ219990.1, on the reverse strand, counting down.
AGAAGAGTTTATGTTGATCTATTTTATTAGGCTGAGCATTACAAGAACGTTGTCAACTGTAGTGGTTTCATCAGCACATGTAATTACCCTATCTGATCTACTGCGCATCAACGTGTTTCTACGGGAATCATTAGCCGTGGCTGATATTGATGCTGCTCACAAGTTTCTCCATGAACACTTGAGTGGCTGGATTGGCACTATGAAAGGATTAGCAAGCCTGGCCTACTATCCTTATAAAAATCCAAGGTTCTCTTGTATGCAGTCATACTACAGTGAGAAACACAAAAGAGAAATATGGCAACTAGAACAGCGATGTATGGAAGTAGGAGTGGTGAGCTTACACCTTGCATTGTTAGGGAAAATAGAGAAGCAAATTCTGATCAAAGAAGGCTTGATGGATTACGTTGTTTGTCTTCCTTGGTGTCTTCCCCAAGGATCAGCAGCACACCATAGAGCATGTGATATGATCACCTACCTCAGTGGTGAAATGCAACTCCAGCCCCCATCTCTGCTCAACTTAGCTAAAGCCAAACTAGCATCCATGCACTTTGGACTCAAGAAGATGCTCAGTACATTCACCATGCAAGACCTTTTAATAGAGATATAATCTTACTAATATCTTGTATAATGTCATAATTTTATGTATTTGCGGATTAACTAGCCAACACTGCAAAATGCTGCAAGGCAAACTAGAGGGTGGGGCTAGATCTGTCGAGCATGCGCATATCGGCATAGGCGCTTTGCGCAATTGCATGCAGGCGCCGCGACGGACACGTGTATGTATTTGGTACAAGTTGCGCGGTAAAATTGACTCCCAAACCTCGACATGGAAGCCAAGAGCTCTTTTCAGTTGGTCCTTGAAGATGGAAGGGGGAAATCTAGGGCATACACGTTCGCAATGAACCCGCCAAGGAATGCCAAACTTCTCAAAGCTATTGTCCAGAGAAAATTCTCTATTCCAACATTTTGTCAGGAGATTTACTACGAATCAACTAAGTTAAAAGATGAAACAGATCTGGCATCATTCCACATCAAGGAAGGTGACACTTTCCGTGTATATTACGATACTCCAGCCGATATTAGACCAGTTTTGAAAGCGTTGAAGTCGTTGACAGAGATAGTGAAGTGTCTTGAGGATGAGCAGCATGATCGAGAAATGCAGCCATTAGTCAAAGATGTTGCTTCTCTGTGGGAGAAGCACTTTGACGAGGTGAAAACCAAGAACCACAGCACCAATAAGCAGCTCTTTATCAAAAGAGGTGGAGCAGACCTCACGTTGAGGGCTCATACGGCACTGCTGGCACTACCACCAGGGTCGGAGAAGGATTCACCAGATCAACCACTTGAATTGGACATCCTCATGATTTGGGCACTGCTCTGTTGCAAGCTCAACACTGCAGCTTTGAAGAGTGTAGTCAAAGTGGTTCTGGGCTCAATTAGAAGACAAACATCAATACTTGAGTATGCTTATCCATGGAAAGAGATCATGTGGGCAGGTTTCAAGGCACTCTACAAGTGAGTACTGTGTAGCCTAGAATTTTTGAGGTTGAAAATTTTCATGGATTTCACAGGTCAGAGTAAGTCCATGAAATTTTTTCTACTGCAAAATACCAAGTTCATAACTGACGCAATGTGTGGCTGGCAACTTGACCACAAAAGTTTTATCTGCAAAATAATTATTGTTTTTTTGTTTTTTTTTGGCAAAAACATGAAATATTCACCCTAAAGGCATTGTGTCACGCTAGAAGGCGTAACTGCTTCTTAACCCTTAGGGGATGGGCTAGGGGAGGAGGAAGTTAGTAAAACTAGTCAGTTTAAATAGAGTCCAGCCAGTTCTGTCACAGATCTGTGACTATAGTCCTCTGAGTGTTATTGTAGTATTAGAACTGGAGTTTAAATAGAGTCCAGCCAGTTCTGTCACAGATCTGTGACTATAGTCCTCTGAGTGTTAATGAGCTCATTAGTTCAAAATCCAATTAAAGTGGGTACAGGAAGTATGGGCACGTCCAGTATTACTGTATAGTGTACGGGAGTTTGCGGAGATCAAGCACATGCAGCGCAAAGATTTCGTTGAAGTCAAGTGGAGAAGCTTGTAATCTTCAGCAATATGGACAACCAAAGAGTAAGAATACTGATAAATAAAGGCTTGAGAGCAGATATGCTACTTGGAATGTCGAACGCCCAACATGCACTTATAGTAATGGTTGAAATGCCCCTTGTAAGGAACTGCAGGTACTTAATCCAATATCTTGTATTCTTAGCCTTTCAGAAATTGGTGAAACTGTTAAGAAGCAAATAGCAAACTTTGAAGAAGATCTCTATCTAATCTTACGTAGGCTTGAAGTTCTTCGCAGAGTCTACTGCAACTCTGCAGCTCTAGTCTATGGACTCTTCAATAATCTCTCTCAATGGTAAATCTTATCACTAATGTAATGTGGTTTGTAAAGTGATAGACTCTTGGTCTCTGCCTTTCACTTGTAGCTCATCTTTACATATCCAACTGACGGATCCCTCCTTGATGAGGATGCTGATGGATTCACATAGGTCATATGAGCTACATGTACATGACTGGTTAATACAGGGTTTCTCTGCATGTTCTGATCCTGATGAGATTGAGGCCAGGGATATACCAAGGTAGGACAATATTTTGCTTACTTTAAGTTTGAATATGTCAATGTGCTGAGCTAGGAAAACCACTACTAGTTAAATGCACCCCACCAACTGTACCATTTCTCACAAATACTTTAGATATGCCCCCCCCCCCCCCCCCCCCCCCCCCCGCCGCTAATACTGGGCAAAACTGGGAAGAGCTTATTCACAGGGTTGTGATATCTCCATGTGACTACAATTACTGACCAATAATTGCCATAATATGTATCTGTACTTTCATTGGCTGTTTGACAGACAAAATTTGAGAAAAGCTACAAAGTAAGCAAGCATGAATACCTTGTGTAGTATAGCCAGTGACGATGGAAGCTTATTTATGCAACAAAAAAATATGTACCTAGTACCTGTTCATGAGCTTCAGCTGAAAATGGGAGGGGGCTTGTACACAAAGGGGGCGTGTTAATGGGGTCCTACGGTAATAGTACATGCAAAGTGCACTTGAAACCAAAATCACAAATCGCAAATAAATATTGCCATAGACTGCACACAGTTGAGTACACTTAGCCAGATAAACACTTTGCTAGAGTTGCTCGAGGTGGTAAATTCTTCAACAACAATTGAGAATAGTACGTAAACAGCTGGTTTCCAGACATCGCCTACTGCTAGTGCTAAGGTGGTTTGTCAGCTGGTAGTGTAACGGTACATGCAGTTTACATTAGAACATCTAGGTGATAGACCACAGCGATGCTTTGGTGGTTTAGTGATTTAAGCAGGCCGGTCGAGTGACTGTCCTCAACCAAGTTACAAAACTCAGTATAAGCACGGTGTATTCTCATACTCTAAATTTTCACATGCATAATAAGTTATCCTAAAATTTGTCAATTTGTGTGTGGGCCTGTGCAAAGGTCCAGGCAGCCTAGGGTAAAGGGGTGCTCAGACTAGGTACATGTAATAGATACATTGTGCTAGTGTACAACATCACAGCCTTTTTTACCAACACATCCTTCTACAATATACATGTACACATTCTACTCACACACTTGACAGGATGATTATTGCGCAAATGCTAGCAGGTTTAGTGACATCCTCTGCGAATGTTATCACCCTTGCACAACTCACCTCCATTCATAATTTTCTATATGAATCTAACGAAGTGATTGACTCCCTCAAATCTCTACCTCGCAACGTGCTACACGACTACTTTGGCAACTGGTTTGGGTTTGCATCTATAAGGGAACCTGCTAGCCATGGCCTACTATCCATACTCCAACCCTGAGCTCTCCTGTGTGCTGCCATACTACAGTGATCGGCACAAGAAGATGGGCAGAGAACTAGAGCAGCAGTGCATCAACGTAGGACTTGCTAATTTGTATATTGCACTGATATGCAAGTGTCAACAGCAGACACTCGCTGAAGAAGGTATGGTTGACTTTGTCACTTGTCTCCCTTGGTGTCTTCCCCGAGGATCAAGAGCACGCCAGCAAGCATGTGAAATAGTTTCTTACCTCAGAGAAGACACACAACTCCAACCGCCATCACTTCTCAATATCGCTAAAGCAAAGCTGGCATTCATGTACTTTGGACTCAAGAAAATGCTCGACACTCACTCCATTCACGATCTGATATGAACTGAAGACAACACTTATGCTAATACTTTCTCATACTGTATGAACATCACCAGGGTCTTTGAAGCTTTAATGCTGCATATCAACATTTACATGCAGTTATGACTATGATGTTAATCTAAAGGTCAGTTCACAATACAACGCTACACCATGTGTTGCATTGTGTCACCTTGTGTCACCTTGTGTCAATGTTTGTCACAACGCAACGCGACACTAGGATAGACTCGAATTTTATCCTTGCATTTGTTTGCATTGGGTTCTTGCGTCTGATTGCCAAATTTTTTTCACGTTTCGCAAACTAACGCAACACAAGATGCAGCATTGTAATTGTGAACTGGCCTTAAGAATTGTCATTGAGTTCTGGCACCTTCATACAGTACCTAGCAAACATTGAATCTAATGTGTATGGCATAGTACTACATTATCACTTCACAGTGGAATGGCAAGAGTACAATACAATCATACAAATAATTTTCTCCCGTGAAATTTCAAGTTCACAAACATACCAGGGTTTTATCTGGGGGGGGGGGGGGGGGGGGGGGGGGGGGGGAGGGGAGGGAGGGAAGGGAAGAGGGGAAATCTTCCCCCCTTCAGATTGGCAGTAATTAAATATTCATAAGAGTCTGTTAAGCAAATAATATTATGATCAATGTAATAAAACATTAAGTTTAGATAAGTCACAAAAGTAGTCGCTACCACATCGAGGTAATATTAGAACTCATCTCCCCCCCACCCCCTTCAAAAAAAAATCCTAGATAAAACCCTGGATACAATGCATGGCTGGAACCTTGACCAAGAAAGTTTTATCCACAAAAAATCGTTTTTTTTTTTATCAGAATTTAGCAAAACTGTGAAATATTTACCCCTCAAAAAAACTTTGAAGGCTATGTATGCAT
>OZ219989.1:3995000-4520195 GCA_964291365.2 Stappiaceae bacterium | reverse complement strand
TGGCTTTATTAATCGCCTGAAATGTTTTTGAAATGGCAGTTGTAGTGACCGTATTTTCATTGCCATCAGAAAAGTGATCTTTTTGCAATAGCTTCCTATTCTTTTCACCATTTACCCAATCATTGGTGATATCAGCTAATTTACTATGTCCCGGACCTTCACCTCCAACCTCTTTTAAATCTTTCCGTAGTTTTGGGATATTCAGCATCACACCATATAGATCTGCCAATTTTCCATCGCCTTTAAACAAAGTTTTTGGATCCCAGTCTTCTCTTGATATAGGGTTATCTAAGTGATTGAGCGCATGCATAGCACTTTTGATTCCCTCAGGAGAAAATCCAGTTCGATTTGATAATTCTGTAACGCGAGGCGACATTTCTGAAAGTTCATAAATGTAATCTTGGGTTGCTTTACGGAGAGCTTTAGCCTTAGCTTGATGTTTAGAATTTTGATGTCAGATGAAGTATAACCAAATGTTTGTCGTAGCACCTGTTCAGTGATAGACAGTACAGCATCGAGGTCCTTCTTCTCAATCCACAGATGAACCAAATAATTTCGAAAATCTTCCCATTCTATTTTCCTGAGATTGTCAGATAATTCACCTAGTTCCCCTTTCTCTTCTAGTTCGCTTAATAATCTTACCAATTGCGATGCCAATGCACCAGTTTTACTTTCAACAAAATTTTTCAAGGACTTCGGGGTCTTTACTTGCGGCGAGTCCAATTATTCCAATACTATCATGGCCAATACGTCCTGCTCGTCCCGCTAAAGAATTCCAAAATTCACGTGATGTCATTTTTTTGTCATATTGAAATTTGTGTGATTGTAGGAAAACTGAAGAAACTGGAAAATTCAATCCTTGAGCTATGGTGGTTGTAGCACATAACACATTTAGCTGACCAGTTTCTGCTAACCATTCAATCAATGTACGAACTTCATCCGACAAACCTGAATGATGGACCGCTACTCCCTTACTTAGAAAGTTAACAAGGTCAAATTCTAAACCAACCTCGGTTTGTAAATAGTCTTGTACCAATTTAATTTCAGTCGAAATACTCTTTGAATTTGGTAAATTATTCGAATGTCTAGGTCTGCCATTTTCCAAACCGTCGGTATATCCCGTCCAATTGCGATACTTGTCCCGTTTTCTGACATGATTGTTGACATTGCGACTGCTTGTTTTGCAATATCCCGTTTGTTCTTTTTTATGCTAATTACCTTACCTCTTCGAAACATTAATCGGTCTACTTGAACCAACTTTGAATTTGCCTTTTAAAGCAATTGCTTTTTCTGTAGCTTCTAGCGTTTCAAATTCTAGATGCCAACTGAATTTAGCTTCCTCATCTTCAACTGCGCTAAATAACCCAATTATTCTTTCATTGGGTTTCCATGGTGTAGTACCTATGCTTATTGGTAAACTAGAAATTTGATCTCCTGCCAGCCAATTCGCAACCGACTTTGTTCCTTCGGCAAACGGCATTAGCAGTAAGAAATTTGTCTTTGGAAACTCTTGTTTTAGCGTGGCTAGTAGTAATTCAATTCGGAGCCCTCTTTCTTCTGCTTCAATATTGTGGGCTTCATCCAACACAACTAATGCTGGTGGTCGGTTTTCAATTTTTTTTATTTCGGACCACCTGTTGAAATTTCTCGGGAGTTGTAACCAGAATATCAAACTGTTTATCTGAATCTTCTAATAGATTCGTCTTCAAATACATTAATGTCTAATGCACCTGTAAGTTGCTCAATTTTATATTCTAATTCATTGAAATCTTGTCTTAATCGACGTGTTATCTGAGAAGATAATGCACGAGTTGGTGTGAGGTAAGCAACCCATCCATTTTCACGCGAAGTTAAATTGAGTGTTTGAAGAATTTTGAATTGAGCTAGAAGTGTTTTGCCCCCAGAGGTAGGCATATCAACAACAACTAGCAGTTTTTGATGGATCTAATAACCCTTTACTAATTGCTAACTGTTGGGGGGGTAATAGGTCAAAAATCGGCTTATTGGTTTCGATGGGTTAATATTTTAACAAATTGAGTTGTTTTAGGATCTTGCGATTACGAAATCTCCACCACAGCGAACTTGTTATCATTATTCTTGAGGTTGAATGAAGCCATGCTAAAATATATTCTATTTGCCATTCACCACAAATTTTAGCAGCTTCAGTTGCTCGTTCAAAGTACATATCAATTTGTCCTAAAGGGTTACCATCAGATTCACCAGTTAGTAGAATATTTAGTAATAATCTCGGTGCATCTGACCCAATAGTAAAGTGCGGCCAAACGAATAGCATTATTCTCGTTGCTTGCTCAGGTTCTAGCTCATCAAAAAAATTGTTTTTCGCGTTTTTCTTGTGCAAGATGCAATTTGGAAATTGTTTCCAGAATCTCGTCAAGGTCAGATCCGGGAATCTTTGACGAAATAATCTGGTCCAGCAGAAATAGAGGTGAGATAGTATATGATGATCCCATGATTCTTGTTCAACGGGTGTTTCATCAATTAAGGAAGAATTATCCGAAAACCATCTTCCTAAATCAGACCAACGTTCTCCACAATAAGCTAAGGAAGCAATACGAAATACAAATTGAATCTGCTCATCCCGCGATTTAGGAATCGGATAGAGGCGAAGTATTTCAAATGCCTTATATGAAGCGGCAATTACCTGATCACGTGACTCTTTATTTTCTGGAGTATACATTGTTCAACATTTCCAAATTACTTGTGGCTACAATCTCATAGGAGAGCAGTGCTATTTTAAGAAGAAGAAATATTAGCTTCAACAAAAGGTTCAAATTCCAAAATGAATTTGGTTCCCCACTGATTGAGCTGCTAGTTGCATATTCGTTTGTTCACTAATTTTAGTTAATTTGCTATTATCCAATCCCTTGAAGGCTGGATGGTTGGAAATTTTGGCAATTGCTTCATATGAAAGCACAATATTTTCCTTATATTGGTCAGTTAAAATAACTTAACAAGATTGTTTAGGCAAGATTGCGGCAAATATAACCCAAGTAATTCAAATTGCGTTATAGGTGGACAGCTCAAATCCAATTTGTTTAGACAAGATTCTAGATCTTTAGAATTTGGTTCAGTATCTCGAATTAATACACCATAGAGTTTAAAATCAGTATCATTTTCATTGATACCGTAAAACTGCATTATAAAATATATGATCCCAATTACCAGTTCCAAGTCTTTGTGATAAATATCTAATACATTGCTCTCTTATTTCAATAGTATCATTCAATCTTAATAGTTGTTGTGTCATTCCTTTATTCACCGCGCATAACGTTCGGTGGAGAATTTTTTTTCAGCTGAAGTTTTAATTTCACCAAATAAGAAACAGTGTCCTAAATTGTCGGAAAAGAATCCAAGCAAGTCAACACCTGGTAAGCTGGCTTTTGGTGTACGTTTGTCTCTTTCTGTTGGCCAAGGGAATAAACAACTTTCAATTTCTTCTAAATAAGAAATTGCAATTGATTCACCAATCATCCAATAGTTCAAATTTTGTGAGACTCTGTGGATTACCTAATATCAGTTTAGCAATTTTTGAATCAAGTCCAGGATCTTTACTGAATTTAGTAAGCTTGGAATTTACTTTGTTTTGTCCCTCTTTATCAATCAAAATATCCTACACCTCGTTTCGTAAAGCACTATCTAACTCAGCGTTTGACCAAATTATGCCTTTAGCAGTCCGTTTGTTTTTTGTTAATTCATAAACCTGTTTACCATTAGCAATCATAATACTGCTTTCCCTTTGGATTAAATGAATACTTTTCAACTAACAATTAAATAAAGATAATTGAAAACTGAAATATTGAGATTTTAAAATAATGCTATTTTTGGAAAAATCAAGTTGAAGTTTCATTTTATACACAAGATTTTATCTTACGATAGTTATATCATGTACTCAGCGACAATTAGTTAATATGGATTTTGATATCAACTTTGATATTTTGCAAGTAAGAAGAAAAATTTATGATTTATCCAAAACCGAAATTTTAAGAAGAAGAGGTGCTCAGTCTCATTTACCTTGGGTCTATGAATAAAGTGGAAGTGGTAAATGAATTTAGACAATCAGGCGACTAATGCAGATACGTCTCCTAACTCTTTTGAAGATTCAATTTCAATTGACTCATTCAAGGGACATTACCAAACTAGTACCTCGGTCGATAAAACTATCTCCATTGTACTACCAGCTTTTAATATCCCATTTGTTTAAAATATAGTCGTTTGCGATAGCTTCGAGGGATTCATCCATACCTTTTGGTAATATGTTGATATAATGTATGAGAACTTGAGTGAACTAGGTACAAATTAAGTAACTAGAGAATATTCATTTGACTTTTTCCAAAATTTATGAATTACTGGGAAAAATTTTAAATTCTAATACACAATTTTGACTCTACAATCCATTTTTGTTAAATTTGAAAACATTTGAGATACAATGATTAACATAGTTACAGTGAAACCCGTCTCAATTTGTAATACCAAAAGGAGGGTATTAAAATGGGGAAAATTCAGCCCATCAAGTCTCTCGGTCAGCACCCTGATGGTGGTGAGATTGAAGTGATGCCGAGTATGTACGAAAAACCATTTGTCAGGCACAATGACAATAATGTTACAATTCCAGATAACATTAAACCAGAGGCGATAACACGAGAACAGGCAATCGGACTATTAGAATCCAAAGCGAGAGGAGTAAAAACCGTCAAGGTTCTCGGTGAACATCCAACTGGTGGTAATATTGAAGTGAGACCGAGTCAATACGGAAAACCTTATGTCAAGCATAACAAGACTAACGTTACAATTCCTGAACACATTGAACCTAACGCGATAACGCTCAAACAAGCAATTGAGCTTATAGATAGTAAAGCAAATAACTGAATTGATACAGTTCTGTTAGTACCACAGCAGTTCAATTGGCACAGTCAGGTATTTTAGTCTTGTACTAGCTGAACTATTATAATTGATGAATACTAGTTATTGGTTCAGCTAATTGTCACTTATTACTCAAAATAACTGTCGGGGGTAGTTGCATTTTAACAAAATCTAATATAATTTAGATTACGACCAAACTTATGAATCTAAACAATGGAATGCACCCATGGAAAAGAAACTTAATGAATTCGAATCACGAGTATTAAGTGTTACTTACGCACGTGAAGAATTACAGAAAAGTTACAACTTTTTAGATGATGAGCAAATTAAAGAAAAAATTATACCAATGCTTAATTTAAATCTCGCTGAGTATTCAGGAATGCCAGCAGCTGGACGCAAAGTTATTTCAGAGGATATTAATCATAGTTTTAATTCAATGGTAGCTGAATGTAATGAATTTGCTGTTGACGCAGTGTTAAGATTTGCCGTAAATTTTGTCCTAGAGTTTAATGAATTACATGAACTTATGCAAAAGCAGGTAAAGTATTGAAAGCAATAAATCTTCACGGGTTTAGTAAAATTTCTTACAGATAACTTCAAAAATTTAATGAACCCTCTTAACTTTGTTTAGATCCTTACCACCAGACACTTTTTTACCATGTAGGTTCCTGAATCGATGGTTATTCTCATCTTTTTGTTATTTGGTTATTTCGTAATTAATTCTCAAAAGTAGTAGCACTTAGTTAGATCTAACCACACACATGAAAAAAGTAATCAATAAACTTTACGTTTCATACGTGTGAGGTTCAAAGAGAGCTGGATAAACGATTTACGCACCGAAAGTCAAGCAGGAATGATGATACAATAATACCACCTTGTTATATTACCAATAACAAGCACTGAACCTATTAGTACCGAACCGTTCTTCGCACTCAATAAGTTTCTCTGCGGGCTGGGGTGCAGATTCACAAGTATTTAGTATCAATTCCAATGATAGTACCTAAATTTGTTTTTTGGCGATTATCTCCATAAATGTGTTCTTGTAACACAATATTCCCACCAATCATTCCACCACATATTATCAAGATTACATCTTTGTGGTGAAGGATTACAATTGGATAAGAGTAATCCAAAAGTAATTAATATAATTAGTTTCTTAACCATAAGTCTATCTCCATTAGTTTTGTGATTTACATTGAATTACAATGATTTAGGTACGGAAGTCAAAGTGACATTTTGTCGCATTATGTCCCCCGACAATTAATTTGGATTCGTAGCGATAAATGTATTATTCTCAAGTTCGACAGATAAGGTATTAAACTCCTCATGTCATGGGGGATTCAAAAAAAAATTTGTCACGACAAGTCAATTTTTGAGGATTACCCCAAGTAAATTTTAACCGATATCTTCTAGTTTGTCTAACTCAAATAAATGAATTAAACTTTGTTGCTCCTCTGTCTTTTTCGTTATTGCGGTATGTCCTCGTCCGTTGATACTTAATTCTGCGTACTTAACTTGTGCTAGAGTACGCAAAACATCCGTTACACTATGTGCTACACCACGCGCTCGGAGTTTTGAGCGAATTACGCGATGAAGAACGAGGGCCAAATAACATATCATTCCATGGGCATCAATTCGATTGGGAACCCAATGTCGAACTGGTGCAATTTGAATCTCACTTTTCAGCGTTCGAAATCCACCCTCAATATCAATGCGACTTTTATAGTGGTCAATGATTGTTTCAGCATCTAAATCGTAAACATTGGTTGATAAAGCCAATAACCCATCTAATTTTTCGGCCTCTTCAAGCGCATGATCTTCAATCCAAAAGGTGAATTTTTCATCCTTAATAGCTGCTTTAACAATGCGACTTAGATTTGAATTCTTCGCTTGTACTTTAATTTTATTAACAGCTTTTTGATCCTGTCGTGGTGTTCTCGTCTTAACGACTTCCAGATGAGTTTTCAATTCTTCCACTTGGAGTTCAATTTGCTCGATCTGCTTCCGACGATTAAGCGTCTGTTCGCGCGCAATTTTCGAGTTATAGGACACAACTAATCGATGACCGCGGAAATTTTTCTCGATGATACCGTCTTCATTAAAGTCACGATTACTCAAAATCATTCTGGTTTCAGAATATTTTCGGAGTGGAACTGCAAAGATAAACTGAACGGTTTGCCCGCCTATTTTACCCAAGTCAGGAACGCTCTTGAGATTCTCTTCCGATACTAAACCGCGATCAGCTACCACAATGATGCGATTAATCGGATATTGCTCAACTAACGTTGAAATGGCCCCGGAAAACGTCTTGGTTTCCGCAATATTCCCCTTGTGTATTTGATACATTAACGGCAACCCATCACGATTTTGCACCACTCCATACAAAAACTGGCGACTAATTCCACCAGTTTCTTTACTTTTCCCATATTGTCGGTAATCATTATTAACCTCACTGTTGCCAGAGGAACGCACTGTGGTCAAATCATATAAGGCCAAGGTATAGTCGCGATCAACCAGGGGCAAAATCATGTTTGAGATTGCGTCCTTGACCGCAGGGAAATTCATGATCAATGCATCCATTGCTCGTAGCAACATTTGATGCGTCACGTTGGTTGGGGCACTTGGAACTTTCGCCTCTTTGAGCCATTTCAAAATTCCTAATTTACTGGTCGGCGCGCAAATTTGACAAAACACCATCAACCGAATCAGTTTTTCGGTTTTGATGGCATCGCGTCGCGACGCTTTCAAAGCTGAGATTAACGCTCGGTCTAACCCAAGTTCCAACCAAATTTCATGGAGAAAGACAACATGACCAAAATCTTTTGAGGATTCAAGGACAATGTCTTCTTGAAGATGACCATAATCCGAATCTTGTTGAAAAAATGCCTTTAGTGCATTCGCTTTTGGGTCTGGTGGATCAAGCCGACAAAGATTAGCAACCACCCGCTGCTTGACCTTACCAGTATCAGGGTCACGGAAACTATCTACCAAGCGAGCGTAACTGTAACCCTTAGATTTGACAACTCGAATATACATGTTGGCACGACTATATAATCTAAAAAATTATATTACAACGACTTTTTTAAAGTTATTCACAGGAAAAGTTGTCACGACAAGAATTGGGCAAATTTAGGTGTTGATAATTGCCATAAAGTTTGATATTAAAGGCATAGTGAAATTCAATTTTTTAAATTATAGGCCATTAACTGTCGAACTTGAGATTATTGAATCTGCGATATTATTGCTAGCAACAAAAACCTTGCAACCCAATCGGCAATTTTCGTAGCAAAATCTAGCACTTATGATCACATAATTTCTTTTCAAACTTAAAAAGGATCGTATATTCAAGTATTACGGAGCAAATATTGAGGTATAAAAAATTTTGTACTTTCATGCTGACAAAATAACTTGTTAATTTTAGCTTGAAGTAGATGAATGAAAACTAACGATCCAAATGTGAATCAGATCAGTTAGTTCAAGTTCAATAGGTCAACAGCTACAAATTCTGTATTGCCATTCACTCGCAACAAAATGAACGGGACTCGTATTTTTTCTGTATTGACCAGATTAAACGAATTCTGACTAAATACCAACTGATTGATTAGTGGATTACCTTTCGGTTGAATTTCAATAGGTGATATAGAATATCAAAATAACTGTTGGGGGACAGAATGCAATCATGATTTAACGAGATCCTATATAATGTAAAAGAGTTTGGTATTCAGAATATAGCATGAGTTGCACATTTTGAAATTTTGATTATAATTGACGATTATAGAATGTCAAAATATATGTCGTTTTAGAGTTAAAATAACTGTCGGGGGACAAGCAAAGCAGAACTTTTTGAAACCTTATCAACACATATTCAAAAAAAATTTTTGTGTTCAGATGAACATTATAGAATCTTAAGGGACTTATTAAGTAAAGTGCCCAAAAGCAATCTTGTTTGAATTTTCACCCACCCGAAGCAGATTTAGAGATAGAGAAATCGTTTGATTGCTTGTTTGGGGAATCGGTATTATGAGACTTGAATCCGGGTGGCAACACCCATGACATTCCGGGATTGACCAATAAAAATCGTCAAAAAACCTTAATATAAGCCAAATTTGCTAACGTCAACACTAAATTCATTTTCAATTTGTATTACCGCATAGTCTAAAATAAAATAAATTGAAAAAAGTGACTGATTTACTTTGATCAGTAAGTATCAAATCTGTTGATACACTTGACTTTTAAACCATGGGCACTTTTCTTATTAAGTCCCAAAAATAATTTTTTTTACTAAACTAGAAGTGAATTTGTTATTTTACGAGAATGTTCACTAATATGGGGATACTGGTATGGAAAACCTTAGTTTCATTAATGCCGTAAAGAATAATAAACTGCAATTAGTACAATCCATGATAACAAAGGGAGTGGATATAAATGCACGAGATGAAGAGCAGGGCCGTACGGCTTTGATGTGGGCATCAAATAATGGTTTTGCAGAAATTGTAGAATTAATTGTAACTGACGGGGCAAACGTTAATATTGCTGATAACCAGAACTGGACCGCATTAATGATAGCTTCTAATGAAGGGCATACTCAAGTAGTTGAATATTTAATCAAAAATGGAGCTGATTTAAATCTAATAGAAGATAGTGGTAAAACTGCATTAATTTTTGCCTCTTATTATGGACATTTAGAAACAGTTAAATACTTGGTTGAAAGTGGATCTGATATACATGCTACTGATTATGATGGCTATTCTGCTTTGTTGGCTGCATCGCTTAAAGGGAACCAAGAAGTTGTTGAATACTTAATTGCTAATGGAGCTGATTTCGAATGAGAGAAAAACTCTCGTTTTAGTGTTAAAAAAACTGTCGTGGGACATATATTCAAGTATTACGGGGCAATTTTTGATGTACAAAAAGTTTTGTACTTTCATGCCGAAAAAGTAAGTTGTTAATTTTAGCCAGAGGTGTGTGAATGAAAATTAACTATCCAAAAACGAATCAGACCAGTTAGTTCAAGTTCATTAGGACAGCAGTTGTAAATTCTGTATTGCCAATCACTCGCAACAAAACGAACGGGAGACGTATTTTTTCTGAATTGACCAGATTAAACGAATTCTGACTATTTATCAATTTATTGATTAGTGGGTTGCCTTTCGAGAGAATTTAAACAGGTGATTAACTCGCAGTAGCCATATTGCTTTCGGCTACAAGTTTTCAGGTGGCATTTTTTGATTAGGAACCCCAATTGCATTTGGACTTGCTACTGGAATTTAACACGGTAAAGGGGTGTAGCTCAATTGGTAGAGCACTAACCCGTGACAGGTTAAAGGTACGGGTTCGACTCCCGTCACTCCCACTTAATCCACGACAATCAATTCAGTTAATAAAGGGATTGCTATTCGATTGAAACTGCGGTAATGTCATCCAGGTGTACAATAGAAAAATGCAATATCAAATAGCTAAAACTCTATGTATATTGGACGATACATGCGATTGTGATAATGAAATTTTGCAATACTTTGGGAAATAGGAGATTTAGCTAGTAATTAAGATTCGCAATGAGAGAGTGTTTTCAAATTAGAATTGATTAAGATTCGTAGTGGATTTTTAGATCAAAAAAATAAAATATTGAAGTTATCCACAGATATTTTGGAACCAAAACCCTTGCAAATTCAACGAAAATTAAAGATGTTGAAAAAAAACTTGCAAAATCAGAATTAATGTTCTATATAAAACAAAAGGGATAAAATGTTGTTATCTCAATCAAGAGTTTGGAACATTTTTTGTTTCAAAAAACAGGAGTAGATGCGTTATTAAAAATAAAAATTGCAAATCAAAAATTTAGTACTAAACTATCACATGGTACCTTGGATATTTGTATGATCTAGTGTGAATTCACTTAATCAGGGGGCTATATATGAAACTAATACAAATTGAAAAGGATATAAAAAAATGGGTTTTAAAGTCGCAAAATGGAATTTTATTGAAAGATTGATAAACATGGATTTCGATACTGATACAGATCGCAAGAATCTTGAGATTAAAAATAAATTATATACGGGTGACGTTGACACAGAATTCGTGCTCAAAAAAATTAGAAAGTGTAGGGGAGATAATTATGATGGCACTAAGGTTTGTAAAGATGCAGATGACAAAAAATATCATATATTCAAAATTGATGGTTGGTACTTTAAGTATTACCTTAAACGTGGGATAATGTATATATTAAGCGTTCATGAGGAAGAACATCATGTATGAATACAAAGAAGGTGCAAAGCGAGAGTCAATTTGCTCCTATTGCGAAAAATCTGTTGCCTCAACTCTCACAAGAACGACATTATCGTTATGTAAAGGATTAGAGGAGGTTGACAATGTTATCGTCAATGTTTGCGACGAATGTGGTAATTTGATATCGACCCCTGCTCGTTCTTTACCTCCTATTCAACTCGCGATGAAAAGACTTGTTGAATCGGGTGTTGTGTCTGAGCGTGGGGAGATTCCTGTTGAGCTTAAGTCTATTATGGACAAAGAAAAAGGGCTTGAAAAGGAATCTAAATCCGATTTTCAAGAGGAATATCCGCTGATAGCTGCTGAATAAGGTTGGGATTTAGTCAGTGGCTTGGAAGCCGTTTGCAAAAAATAATGATGGGTTGGATGAGATATTGTTTGCTCGTCAGGCGGATTGTATTAAGGTGAAGTTGGCTCAAATTTATGAGGAGAGGTCAGATGATTTATTACCAAGAGGATGCAATGAAGTCCCGACCTATGTGCTTTTGCATAAAAAGTTGCAACAAACTTCAAAAGTTAAACAGAATCGCGGGAGGAATTGAATATAATTGAAAGCAAGTAGTTCGTTGCTACCAATGAATGCGGTGTATTGGATTCAATTTCCACTAGAATTTAAGAAATTAGTAAACAGGATTTTGAAATTTAGCTAAAATTGGAATTTAAAATATGTGCATTTAAGAATGGAATTTCTGTCTTAAAAGGTGGTAAAGTAAATATCATCAGTGTACATGAGGACTAATGTCATGTTTGATTACCGAGCAGGTTTAAAATTAGATTCAGTTTGTGCTCATTGCGAATCTAGCGTTGGAGCGACCTTGAAAAGTGTGACTCTTTCATTATGTGAGGGATCAGAAGAGGTTGAAAACGTTTTAGTTTTGATTTGCAATGAATGCGGTAGTATGACTGGTATTCCGGTTCGTTCTTTACCGCCTATTCAGCAAGCTATGAAAAAACTTGTTGAATCAGGTGTTGTAACGGACCGTAGTGATATTCCAGTGGAACTTAAATCCAAAGTGGATGAAAAGAAATCTCATGAAAAGAAATCTGAACTCGATTTTCCGCAAGAGTATCCGCTGGTCGCAGCTGTTGGATAGCCAATAAATTTAGACTTTCCTTTGAATGCCTTACACAAAATGTTGGCGTTTGTCCCCCGACAGTTATTTTGGGTTCGCAACGACAATTGTATTATTAAATCTATGATGTTATTGCTAGCAACAAAAACCTTGCAAAATAAATTCGCGGATTAACAAATTTTCAACACTTTATCCATTTTGTCAAATGTTGCTAAAGGTTCAATTTTTGCTTCTGTGGATTGTTCATTTATTTAGAAAGAAGCACAGTGAATTTAACGGCGCGTTAGGTTATTTTGTAAAGATAAAATAATATTCGCATTTATTTTTGCGGCATATTAAATTTGAGTCTCAAATTTTTTGTTGTGACATATCTCCTTAGGTGAAGTTAAGTTACTAGCTACGTTCGCATTTATTGAATAAAGTAGAGTTTTTCAGCTTTGTACAAAAAAACTGTCGGCATTTTTTTACTTTCACAAATCTGAACTATATTTGTAAATGTGACAAATTTGAGTTCAGTCGAGAGGTTAAGAATTTCAATGCTACTGAAACAAAATAACTTCTGAAAAAAGTCACGGCAAACGCATACGAAACTACTTAATTTAACAGGCTTTGAGGGATATATTTGATATTAATTTCGTTTTTCTAAACGCTTATAGATTTTTGATTCTTCCTTTAACTTCTTCGCGTAGTTTTTTATATTCGCATCAAAACCGGTTAAGATTGGGAGTAGATTATTTGGATTGAATGAGTTTCCTTTCATTACCGCACGATTACTATCATTAGCGTGGAAAATTCTAACTAAATTTAATGCGGTGCGTGTCACCACTGAGAGCACCTTAACCGCGTTTTTGTTCGTTGCTTGTTGTTCGTCTTCACGGAGGTTGACATCTAATTCCCAATGCACGGATTCAACACTCCAATGATTTCGAATGAGTAATGCGGCTAATTCTGGTTTACAAACTTCAGAAAACAAGTATACCCGTCGTTCCGTCTCCGAAGGCAATGTATAGGAATCGCAAACAACTATCATTGCGACACCGGGGAAACCAAACTGTGCTTGGATTTTTGTTCTTATTTTATAACAATATACGGTGCGGATTGTAGTTCGACCATGACTGCAATCAATTTGTTGAAAAGTCCCATCATGACTCTTGCGACTGGTAACATAATCTTCAGCCTGATAATACACGGTGCGTTGATTTTTCCGTAATCGAAGACAATATCGTGCCAATCTTTGCAGAATTAAATCAACCGTTTCCCGATTGCAATGTAGGGCATCAGCGGTAACCCATAACCCTGCAATATCTTGATTTCGGAGTAAAGCTCGGACGGCTTCAGCTTCTTTGCCAAACTCATAGTCAACCGAATCCAACACTAATTTTCCAATATGGCTAACAACGGACGCAATCCCAATTTGCGGGAGCCCTTTTTTCTTACTGCCAGATCCACAGATAATTTTGCCATCAAGAGTAACCGCCCTATACAATTTTTTTGTTAAGCCTTTGAGCATCCCTTTATAGAGAACTTTACGAACCGTTTTAACGTCCAATCCACCAAGCGTCCGTATTAACGTATCAACATTGAACATTGTTGTCGGCAAGTCCATAAACTGGCGAAAAAACCACGCATTATTCTCGCAATATAAGACAATGTCTTTGAATTTGCTTTGTCCGGCTAAACACGCGAACAGGGTTAACAACAGAATATCTTCACCGCGATATTTCATCGCATTCCCTTTGCGCCCGTCTTTTAATCGGTACAATGCACACAAGCCATAGAAAAAGGTAACAAAGAGTTTTAACGCGATCACTTTCGCTTTTGAAAGTTTGTATGCTCCGATCGGTTCTGCTTCAACTGGTGGTGCGACCGGTTCTTGGGTCGCATTGGTTGCTTCCAATTTAGCCAACTCGCGTCGTACTTTTGGTGGCGGAAACCCGTACCGAAGTAAGGCCTTGCCAATCGTCGCTTCGGCCACAGAATAATCAAACGTTTGCTTTAAATCCTCCAGGATGGCCGCAGTCGTAATAGTGGGAGCGGCTGTTGCTAAGGCAACAATATGCTCTTTATATTGATCAATTTCGTATTGATTCTTCCCCGGTCGGTATGGCCCAAATACCCCATACTTGATTTCATTGAGTCGCCAGCGTCTGACCGTTGAATAAGCAATGTTAAATACCCTTGCTACTTTGCGGTCAGAGGCGTTAGGGTTAGCAATCCAATACTGATGCACGCGTTTAACAAATTTTGCCTTATGCGGTTTCATGGTATTTTGATCCCCATGGTCCCTTAGGTGTTTTGAACCAAGCAGTGTTGTCGAATTAGCAACCAACGACTTCAGGACCAAATAACAAGAAGCAATCCAAAGTCACTGCGGGTTAAAATTTAGGGATAAATATTAATTTGAATCGCATAATTCTAGCCACTATCAAAAGTTTTCCACAGAAAACTTCATTGCGAACGATGGAGCAATACCGAAATGGTTCAGATTGAAGATTAAAAATGTGACCAGAAAACCTAGAGTATAAGTTCAATTTTATCGTGGAGCTACCCGTTAAAAATGCTGTAAATACAGGGGTTTTCAGCACTTTTCAATTGTGGTGAAACATCTATAAACAGGGGGAGTACAATATGAACTGATGGACTAAAAATTACTCAAAATGCGTCTGCCGTGTGAAAAAAGTAGCGGGAATAAATTCGAAAAAATTTCTCAAAGTTTTAATCAAGCGTCACACTTATATTAAATCGAACCAAAGCTGATACTCAAACCTTGAGCGAATGCTTTGGAATTCGAATTTGTTATTAACCAAATTCTAAACCAACATAACAAGGAAAGCTCTATGAATCAACATAAATCATCTAAACCAGCAAGCGAAAAGGATTCACGCAATTCTATTTCAGCAGAGTTGGAAATGCATATAAGTCCTCAAAATGATGCACGAATTACAAAAAACAATTCTGTTTCAATTCGTATCAAATCGCTCAATAGCGATAATTCTATTGCTAAATCTCATAGCAAAGAGAAATTTCATTCTGAATCTGCTTCCAAATCTAATTCTAAAGGATCAAACAAAGATTTTCTAATAGCGGCAAATGATTTTGTAATACAAGGTACACAAAATTTGATTCATGTATATGAAATTGCTCGACTTATCATCCAGCGTAGCATTGATACTTTTGGTGCATATATTCCCTTGAACTTTATTAATGCTGGATTAAAACTGCCGATAGTGGAGTTTAGCGATAATCCATCATGCAATGAACCAACGCAAGGAGTGGACTCAACTAATAAACAGAATATCAATCCAATGCTAACCGTTAATCTTGTAACTCAATCAGGAATAAATGTATCTGCTCATCTTAGTTGTCGCGAGATTGTATTGCAGGTACTTGAGAATTTCGCTAAACCAATGGATGTGAATGAAATTTGTGCAAAAATTACTGAATTGGGATTATGTATTGGTGATCGTGAACAAATATACAAGTTAGTTTCCAAGGCAATTTATGATGATATATCAGCGCGAGGGTTGAATTCTAAATTTGAAAGAATTGCACTTGGTTGTTTTCAAATTCGCGATTCAAAACATATTCGAGCTAAATCGAAACAACCTTTTGCACCATCTAGTCACTCTCATCATCAAGCTGGAACGATAAAAGACGCAATTTTGTTTGTGCTATACAACCATGATAAACCAATTCATTATAGAGAATTTTGTCAACGCATTATCAAAGCTAATCTCTATGAGTTCAATGCTATTGACCCAAGCAAATCAGTACTTATGGTAATTGATAGAGAGATCAAAGCCTTTGGTGATAAGTCTGTCATTGAAAGAGTGAAACCTGGTTGGTATAAAATCCGAGGGACACAATCTACTACACTAGGTTCAAATAATCAGGCTAACAATGTACATCAGAAAGGAAAATTGACCTTATATGAAGCGGTGATAATAGTATTGAAAGCTGCAGGTGAACCACTGAGTGCGGTAGAGATAACTAATCGGATCATAAAATTTGGACTTTGTACTTTCAAGACTTCAACACCTGTGAAATCAGTGATTGCCAAAATCTCCTCACATTCTAGAGCAAAGGGAGATAAGTCTGAGGTTGTGAGAATAGATAGAGGTTTTTACCATCTCCGTAATTTACTGACTGATGAACAGAGAGAAAAAATTGAAACGGCTAAACCGTCAGAAACCAAAATTACAAGAGAGTTAATAGAAGTCATAAAAATTGAATCAGAACAAACGGATAAGCCCCTAAAATTAGAGGTACTAACGAATTAAATTTTGAAACTCTGCTCTGGCTGTGGTGCTCCATAAAATTGAGGCTGTTGCGTTGTTTATTTGTCAATGTTGGTTACGAATTTTGTTGAATTTATGACAACAAATTTCTATGATTGTTGGCAATGAAGATTTTGAAATTCAAATTTCTGCAAATATTGTACCATGTAACAGCTTCAGGTAACGATTGTTAGTTGCACAAGTAATTATTTTGAATAGAACGTCCATTTCACTAACAATCCTATCACTTATAGGCTGAATAACCTGCATTTAAGAGTGGAACTATTGAATTGAATATGTCATTTCTGACCAATCTTCAATATTAGCTAAAACAATTTTTTTCAAATTGGTGTTTGGTTGATTAAGAACAAATTCACGATAAACGGAAGTACCAAATTCCTCTAATTCAGCAAAATTTGAAAATTTCACCTTTGACACTAGTGTCTTTGGACTAATCCCAAGTGACTCTCCAATGCGGTCTTCAAACTTGGTTATCCATTGAATTATCTGTTTTTGAGTAGGTTTAGGAAGATTCATTCTGATCTGAAATCTTCGCCAAACCGCACGATCCAAGAGCTCTGGATGATTTGTTGCACCTATCACTAATACATGACTTGGTAAATCGTCAATTTGCAATAGCAATGAGCTGACTACTCGCTTAATTTCTCCTGATTCGTGGTCATCACCTCTCTCCTTACCAAGTGTTTCAAATTCGTCAAAAAATAATACACACCTGCGGGTTGAAACATAATCAAATAGTTGTTTCAATCGAGAACCCGTATCACCTAAAAACTTCCCGACTACACTTTCATATCGTACTACGAGTATAGGTAGTGATAATGCTTCAGCAATTGCTTCGGATAAAGATGTTTTACCATTTCCAGGTGGACCAACAAGCATTACACGATTACGTGGTTCTAAATTGTAAGATCGAAGTAAATCTTTTCGATGTTGTTCTTCAATTAACTTGTCACATATTTTGCGCACTTTTTCTGGTAATACCAAATCAGAAAATTGTCGTTGCGGTATAAATTCGTTAACGATGTTATTTGAATTTGTGTTCAGATACTTACCATTACCATTACCATTTATTTGTGGGTTTTCGCGATTTGATGTTTCTAGTAGATCCTCCAGCTTTTTCGCAATGACTGTGTGTTGTTTTGATCGTTCCTCAGCAACAATAGCCTTGACCACCTTCTGCAAGGTAGCACGGTCACCCTTTAATCCGGATTTCACTGCACTTATGAGTAAATCTGATCTAGACATGTTAGCTCCCAAATATTGACAAAGCCAATTTAACATGAATTTTTGTGGAATTCTAGTAAAAGATTTAAATGTCCATTACTTTCAATTTTAGATTTTTGCCAACAAAGGCTGTTACGGAGTCTGTCATAGTTTCATGCTATTAAAGGATATGCAAAAATTGATACTGCTTGAGAGTACTGCATGGACTTGTTGCATTCTATTACAATGATATAGACTTTGTCGTCCATAAATCCATGTGTTTCAGCAAAAATTTAGCAACAAAGAAATTGTTCATAAATTTCAAACAACTGCTATTTTAAATAAATAAGCCTCAAAATAGGATACTATTCTTATCATTTTGCGTGCAGCTAATTATCGCTATGAATCCAAAATATTTGTCGGGGGACACTATTCTTTCTTCTTCTTGTTTTGCTGTCTAATTAGTACTTTTTGATATTTTCGTTGAGCTGTTCCAGTTAATTGAAAATCTGATTCAATTGTTCGGACATCAAGTTTAAACATTTTATAGGTGAGAAAAATATCTGCTAAGTGTTCTGAAATCAACAAAGGACAATGCTCTGCGTAGTATATCAAAGATTCTCGAATAATGTCTGAATTGATTTTATAGTCTATGGTTTCAATGAAATCAAAAATGACACAACTTGGTGGTACGATCTGCATCCGTTTAAAATTTGCTTCCAGCCGTTCAAATTCAGATACCGTTAATCCTTTTACCTTCTGCAACCGTTGCTTAAGAATATTGAAAATTTTGTCCGAATCTTCACCCATTTCAAACATTAACTCGCATCCGATCGCGAGGGAAAATAATTCGGAATTGAAATTTCCAGAACTTTTCGTACGGTCATTGAAATCGGTAGAATACTTAAAAAGAACAACTTCATCTTCAGCATGGTTGTCCCATAAAAACAGCATTAGATCTGGTGCTAGTCCGTAACCAACCCGATGAAACGCTACTAAAGCTTGGTACCAGTGCTCAGCAACAGTGAAGGCGGCAGATTCAGTTTTAAACAATGACATAATTTCTCCATAGGTTATTGGTTCCTGTTGTTTCATTCTCTCAAGGATCCAACTCTCAATTAGTTCATCTGCTTTGTTTTTGATTTCGTTTGCACCACCGTCTGGCAAAAATATGATTTCATTTTCTCTTAATATGGCTTCGGTATTGCTTTTGATTTCATTAATATAAGGTTTCAATTCCTTCGTGACAGCATTGCCGATTTTCTGGGCGACTGATTGCACTTTTTTTGATTCGCAAATATCTGGTATTACCCGATCTGCAATGACGATTGGTTCCGTAATGGAAAAATTTTGACAAAGGGATATATAGTGTTTGGCTAAAATTTCGTTAGATGGATCAATTTTGAGTCCATTTGGATATTGATGGTTAAACTTTGACTCAAATAGTCTGTCAAAGACATAGCAAGCAGCTTCGCGCATGATCGAAATTTTTTCTTCGGGAAATCGATTAAATAGTTGGACGACATGGTAATGTTTCAACGGTTGATCTCCCATTACCAGGAGTCCACCTTCAATCGCGCGTATTAAGAATGGGCTACCCTCTTCTGAAGTTAAACCAGTATTCTGCAAGTCGGATTGGATCCGGTCATGAAAAATCATTCGTTTGAATAATTCTAATTGTGTCATTATTGGATTTGGGTAGTAGAGAGTCTTAAGAAAGTCAATTTTATCCATGAATTGATCCATGTCCTCTCTGGCTAATTGGTTTCTTTTTTCAAAGAAATAGCGAAATTCTAGTCCGAGGAAATAGGTCAGCATAAACTTTACATCAAAATCGTCATCACACGCGCCGGATGCTAAAAATTTAAGATAATTGCCGCGGTCAGATGGAGTCATATTTGAGTATGCGAGATCGTTGGAAATCATTTGGTATTTTGAACCATGTTTGAAGTCAATGATATCTAAATCAGGATTAATCGAGATTACCTCGGCGCGTTTTTTAAGCTTGGGCTGCATTTTCTGGGTAGATGGTGTTCCAATATAAACACCACCGTCAATCGTTAGATTCGCAATCTCTACACTTGATTGAAATGGGACCCAACCACCTAGCCAAATTGATTTGGTCCCGTCCTCTTCAATCAGATAACACGGACCTAGTGAGCTTGGTTTATATTGGTGTTCATTGATTGAGTTGTTTGCAGGTTGAGATAATTTTTGTGTATGGTGACGATTCGGGATTCTTGCAGGACTTTGTACTGAGATTTCAGCTGGCACATCGTCACTAGCTGAAACTTTGGAAGAAACTAGTTCTGATAGTCCTTTTTTCGCTACGCGCTCAATTTTTCGCCGCTGTTGTCTGGTTAATTTTTTTTCCATTGTTTGTTAGTAACCTTTTTTTGATTTCCTCAAAGCTGAATTTCTAAAGCTAAATAAACTGGGTAAAATTTAAGTGCAATCGCTTCAAATCTACATTATTTCGTAATGGGTCTCAATTACAGATTTAGGTCAATCTTTAGTGCGCTTTGGCTTGGTTAGAGTAGCATATCCGTCTCCTTCATCAAATCCAACTGTGCTAAAACGATTGAAGTATCCGTTGTAATTAAATGTCAACTGATATTACTTGACTAATGCTTAGTCACGTTTTCTGTTGATAGAATTTGAAATTCGTAATCTAATTTGGCCATATAATACAGACCTACTGGATCATGTTCGATTTTTCTAATCAACCCTCCAACCATCTCAAGTAAATTTGGAAAAGCCGCGGCACAAGTATTTGGATCTAATTTTAATTCATAACCCAAAAAGTCTATTATCTTTGAACTCCAATATGTTTGTATATCTACATCACTTGATTCCAAACGGAAGCAAAATATCAGTATGTATTTCAATAATTTATCCAATTCATTTGATTTGTAATTGTATGGTCGCTTCCCCAATTTTTGCGTTAGTTTATTGATATCGCCCTCAATTTCTTGATAAAAATCAGTCTTTGCTACCCGACCATTGATGAATGGCCCAAGATATTCCAAAAAATAGTCAAATCCCTGTGCTAAAACCAACTTAAATTCTTCTACTTCTTTATCAGTGGCAGACCAATCTTTCTTCAACTTATTGTGAAATTCTCCCAGTTCATGCTCAATGTCTTCATTATTTGCTTCGCGTCTCTTTGTCAACTCTGCTAACTCAGCCAATTCATCTATTTTTAGAGGATCGGGTAAGATAAATTTCTGTTCTTTCATTTGGTTTATTCCTTATAAATTCAATATAATGGTGATCTTTTGAAAATTTTTGTGCATATCCTAACACACACCAACGATGATTTCAACTCAATAAATGACAATGAAATTTTGCTTCAAATTCACCTTACCCTCAGGTTGATCATTCTGCAAATCTCCTAAGAAATATGTAATAAGCCCTTAGCTTATTTTAATTCATCCATTTCTGTGTTAAATGACAGTTATATTGGATTCCCAACGACAAATGTATTATTGAGTTTTTGATATTGTTGCATGCAACACGAAATTTTTGCAACCCAATTGGCAAATTTCACATTAAAATCTAGCACTTATAATCACATAATTTTTTCTCAAACTTAAAAAGCTCGTATATTCAAGTATTACGGGGCAAATTTTGATGTACAAAAAGTTTTGTACTTTCATGCCGACAAAATAACTTGTTAATTTTAGCTAGAGGTATGTGAATGACAACTAACGTCTCAAAAACGAATCAGACCAGTTAGTTCAAGTTCATTAGGTGAACAGCTGCGAACTCTGTATTGCTAATCACAAATAGCAAAACGAACGGAACGTGTATTCTATCTGAACTGACCTGATCAAACGAATTCTGACAATTTACCAATTTATTGATTTGTGGATTGCCTTTCGGGTGTATTTCAACAGGTGATTAACCCGAAGTAACCATATTGGTGTCGAGCGCAAAGTTTCAGATGGTTTTTTCTCATTTGGAAAATCCATTGCACTTGAACTTGTTGCTGGATTTTGACACGGTATGGGGGTGTAGCTCAATTGTTAGAGCACTAACCTGTGACAGGTTAGAGGTGCGGGTTCGACTCCTGTCACCTCCGCTCAATCCACGTAAGCAATTCGACCAACAAGTCTAGGTATTGACTTTGAAAACATCCATAATGCGAAAAATGACAATATTCGCAGTGTTTGTATTGACGACAATTTGCGGGGAATAGTCTTAGCTCCTAAAACTGGTAACGTCTATGTATTGCTCTGGATAGATAACCATGATGATGCCTATAAGTGGGCACAAAATCGCGTTTCACGGGTCAATAATGAATCAGGCGCGCTACAAGTTTTTTCTGTAGATAAAACTGCAATCACACCACCTGAAAGAGCTAAACCGAAAGCTAAAGGATTGTTTGATGACCTCAAAGACAAAGAATTGCTTCGATTGGGTGTGCCTGAACAGTTAATTCCGCTAACACGATCATTGAAATCTGATTCGGACTTAGAAGCTCAAGCTAAATTGTATCCACCTGATGCTTATGAAGGACTTTATATGAAAGCTGCTGGATATAGCTTTGAGGAAGTGATGAAAGAGCTTGACCGCACCTTGGAACAGAAAGAGACTAAACAAGAAGACATTGCTGACTCACTTAAATCAAGCGAAAGTCAGTGTAAATTTTGGGTTGCTGAAAATGAAGATGAACTGCAACGAATGCTGGATGCACCGCTAGAAAAATGGCGTGTATTTCTTCATCCTCTACAACGTAATTTAGTTGAACGAGATTGGAACGGACCAGTAAGAGTACTTGGGGGTGCTGGAACTGGAAAAACTGTTGCCGCGCTACATCGGGCGAAATGGTTAGCTGAGTATCATTTTAATTCACCAAATGACAAAATTCTACTAACAACATTCACCAAGAATCTCGCAGCGGATATTAAAGAAAACCACCTTACAATATGCACCGAAGAGCAATAAGCGCGTATAGATGTAATCAATCTAGATGCGTGGGTGTATCAATTTGTGCGCTCTCGCGGCGAAAGTCGGACCATAATTTATCCATTTGATCCAACTTATAAAGACTGCTGGAAAGAAATAGTAAGAGAATTTGTCGGAGAATTACCTTATGAAATGACATTTTATCAAGATGAGTGGAACTCGGTTATCCAAACCAATGCAATCACGACGCGCGATGATTATTTAAAAGTTTCAAGAGTAGGACGAGGTACACGATTAGATCAACGAGCACGAGCTGAAATATGGAAAGTTTTTGAGGCATTTCGTGAGAATCTTGATGAGCATGGCTTATTGGAAACAGATGATTTTTTCCAAGCAACAAGTGATATACTTGAACTAAATAAGAATGCGCAATTGCATCCATATAAAGCCGTCATCGTTGATGAAGCACAAGATATGGGACCACAAACCTTTCGATTGATTCGTCAAATGTTACCTGAATTTGATGAACAACCCGCTAAGAATAGTATGTACATGGTCGGAGATGGACATCAAGCCATTTATGGTAAGGGTGTCATTTTGAGTCAATGCGGGATCAATATCGTCGGACGCGGTCGAAAGCTAATTGTGAATTATCGCACCTCAGAAGAAATACGGCGATGGGCCTTCGCGATACTAGATGGAATTGATATCAATGATTTAGATGAAGGTCAGGATGACGGTAGAGGTTATCGCAGTCTATTCAATGGTCCAGTACCAGAGATTGTTAATTCCAAGAATTCAGCGGGAGAATTCAAAAAGTTACTTGACTGGATTCGACAATTTGAATCAGATGATGAGAAAGAAATTCAACTTGGGGATATATGTGTTATTGGTCGCACAAGAAAAGAAGTTAAAAAAATCAAAGATTTTTTGGATGAGAATGATTATAAGATTTATGAACTCAAGCGACGAAATATTGATGACCGTCGACATGGTGGCATCCGAGTCGCTACTATGCATCGAGTGAAAGGATTGGAGTTCAAAGCAGTAGCAATTGTGTCACTGAATAAAGATATTGTGCCTGATGCAACTAGCTTGAAAAGTGCACCAGATGAAGCCACGAAAGAGGACATATTGAAGGCTGAACGAATGCTGTTGTACGTAGCATCCACCCGTGCTAAAAATCAATTAATGATATCTTCGTTCGGAAAACCATCCATAATACTGACTGAGCAAATAAGTGAAATTTAATGTCACACAAATTGTTGCAATTAAAATTTTAAATTAATTGTTGTTATATAAAATTACTTGCAATTGAACATGTAATCTGCGGTACTAAAAATTCTTATAGAAATCGGTTTAAAAATTAGTAAACATCGGAATTTGAATAAAGCAATTGGAAAGATAATGAAATTGATGTATGCTATATTTATAAACACTCTTGATTTAGCTTAAAAAATTAATCACAATTCAAGAAACAAGGAGGAAATTTTGATGGCTAGAAATCCACCAATTGGTGACGGGCATCGAAGGGGTGCTATTCGTGACCGCTCACAGTTTCATAATCCTAGAATCAATACATGGGTAAAACGGAATAGTGATACCGGACGTTTTATGGATATTAAACGAGATGGTGTCCCGTTTAAAGGTGTCCGCCGAGAGCGGTAATCTCATTTTGTATACTTTCTATTCCTAAAGGTGGAGAAATTTTCTATTTTTGTAGTAATTTTTTCACGTACGAGAGTTTTAAATGCATCCCAAAAGCAATTTTAAAGTGTAGAGAAGCTTAATTAATTACACTTTAGAAGAGGCGAAACTTATGAAATTAAATTTCTATAGAAACTCAATCGGTATCAAATTCTACGTGAAGAAAAGTTTACTTGAAATAATAGTTTGAATTATTAGAGATTTTGGTTTAAGATTATTTACTCACTTGTTTTAATACGAACAAATTCTAAACTGATAGGTATACTGTCAAATTGAATCCAAAGTTTTGAAATGACTTTATGTTAAACTTGTAAAAGGAAATTAAAATGTCTTGGTTGCCAATAAGTAATACTCATGCTGTTGAAACAATGATATTGGAAGTGAATTTTGAAAATGCTTTTAATAAAAGAGATTTTTCGAATTTAATTCTAGAGTCAAGAGATAAAATCAAATCAATGGGATTTAACACCTATGAACCTATATCAGGGTTTGAAGCTTATATTTATGATTCTCCTCGCATGAAAAGTTTTTCCAGAGAAACGGCGAATGACGGCATTTTATTGCGTGAAATTTCAGATGGAGAAATTCATGAAGAAATTGGTTTACATATTTGGCGATTTCATTATTTGACAAACAATTATGTTAGATGGAGTCTCACAAAGAATCGTATTGTTGAATCAATGTCACCAGTACTCGCAAGAGCTCTTGAATTAAATCAGGTTCAAGACATAAGTATTATATACTGGAATAAATTTTTACATAAAGGAAGTCAAACACAGGGGAATTTCTCAATATTTAGTGAAAAAATTCGCGAATTGTTACCTCCTAATCCTTTTGAGGATCGAATAAATTGGTCCTATGATTTCAATTGGATAAAGGAGGGAGAAACAAGCCTACTTAGCGTAGGTCAAGGTATTGATTTCAACAATCACTTTAAATCCGATCAATACGTAAAATCAGAAATATCCATCAATTTAAAAGTAAAACAAGAACCCATAGATTTGTCAATTGACAAAGATAATTTTTCAAATATATTAGAACAATTATATTCTCAGTCAGTGGATGTGTTAGGTGCATCATTATCCCTTGAAGGGCAAAAGTTGATTGGAATTAATTCTCAAGAGAAACAAAATTTGAAGCAATCATGAGTACACGTACCAATGAATATCTAGATAACACGGCTAAGGTTGTATATACACCTCATTTAATGATAGACCGAGAAAATGTAAAGGCATCAATTCGGGATGCGGATATCAATGAAATAATTGCATCATTTGATCCTGTTAATTTAGGGACTGCTAAACCAATTGAAAATATTACAAATGAACTTGAGACTCTTTTTGATGTTGATTTAGATAACTCAATCTGGAGTATTATTTCTTCGGAAAGTACCTATGGGTATCAGTCCACTTACCAGATAGGTTTTCGTAGTGAACCGCATTTCCTTGCACAGAACGAACAAAATGAAAGTGATCAGGACAATCCATTTAATTCCGCTCATGAGAAGATTAAAAGTTTTCTTTCATTAGAGGATGGTTGGGATGGAGAAGGAAGTATTGGTCCTAAGAAAGAAACTGTATATGATACCATCAGATTCTTGGATAACTGGTCAAATTTTTCAATTATACCTAAACCAGAATTAATGTTTTATGGTGTTTCTACACTCCAATTTTATTGTGAAAAAGGAAAATCCTTAGGTGCAATTGAATTTAATGAACAACATAGTGGGGTATATTCTGTTTTAGACAAAAACTTAGAATTTGTGTCAGGTAACTTTGATTCAAGTTCAATTGATGAGATCAAATTGGCAATAAGTAACATACTGACAGTTATTCAAAGTAATGATAATCATAAAGTAGGCACCAATGAATTATAGAGATGCTTTAAATCAAATGCAAAACAGAGAGATAAGTATCACCCAATTAGCAGAAATTCATCCTAACTGTAGTTGTGAAAGGGCGGAGACTGTATTAGGTGGAATAGGACCAATTGCAGATTTTGAAACAGTGAGCTGGTTTTTAACTTCAGCAAACTTCAAAATTAAAGACGTAAAGGAATTAACAGAAGAAAATATCCGAAGTCTATTGGATGCACGGGCAATATCAAGAGTTTTTAAAGTAGGACTTTCGGTATGTAGGGTTAACCATGGGTATGCTACTCCTACTGAATTAACAGCGACTATAAAACAACTTCACAAAAATTTGAGCTCAACAAGACCAAACTCTGGAGGCGTGTTTGGAAGTTTAAGCATCAAAGCAAGTATAATTCGTTATGCATTAAACAAAAGTCGGTCATTTTGCATCTATGAAACACCTTCAGATCAAGTTAAAAAAGGAAAATTTGCGCGGCCATCCCATGCAGATATAGTTTGGTCAAGGAATTACAAAACTTCTTTGGAAAGATATAGAATTGAAAGCATTAGCACATTGCAAAGAATTTTTCAAGATTTTGGAGAAATCGAAATTTGGTCATGCTTAGAAACCTCTGAATATTCTAGATTTTTGCCAAAAAAAATTAAGGATCAACTATTAAAATCAGAATATCAGTAATTTTGCAATGGTTGGGATCAAGCTCCAGATATTTGTTCGCAGATTCCACTTTCAATTGCAAGTTTTTCTTAATGGTTGAATTGCTGAATTGCAATTACCAAGAGATTTTGCCAGTAAAACTCATGTTGTAATCAGGTATTGAATTAAATCTGGCATCTTGTTTTCCTTCAATTGTAAAGTTTGCATTGGTACCAATCCCAAACTTGGTCCCAAGTCGTTGGGACTTCAATACTGATTCATTAACTTGAATTTGATAATAGGGAGTTAATTTAACGGAATTATCTCCGATTCTAAATCCCCACGCGATTTCTGATGTGAGTTTTGCGTTTTGATCATTTGGTGTCAATTCGCGATCAAAAATATTCCATATATCAGTGCTTGAAATATTCTGATTAGATATTGAACCATAACTTGGAGAAACTTTAGCTTGCAGTCCCAATTGGTCATTGTTTTTATCAAAGCTAACCTCACCTGTAACCCCTCCATTTTCGAAGAAGTTTTCAGTTTGATCAAGAAAATATTGCCCGTTTCCTGAAAATTCAAACCCATACAAATTTGTAACTTCTACTCCAGCTGACACTTCAATTCCCATTCTCTCATATGAATCATTTTGTCCTAAAACACCACCTAATTGTGCAATTGAAGACAAGGTTGAACCTCGTTCAAATGTTTTTTGGTACGAATATTCAGTAATTAGTCGATTAAGATTTGAGCTGAATTCATAATCGGATAGAAAGTTAGTATCATCCTGCATGGCAAATTGTATCAAAGAAGAATCTGCTTTAAGATTAACACTATTCAATCCATATTGTTGCTCGTTTCCAAATGAAGTTATATTGGCAACACTATTTAGGGATGAGGTAATAAAATTACTGTTAAATTGGAGAGGGGCATAGTCTGACTGATTGATAACAAACTCTCCGAATCCGTAACCTCCCATTGCACGAATTTCAAAACCTTGGTTAGCTGATGACCAGCCATAATAGGAACTCACCATATTAGTGTTGACTGAATAGTTGAGGTCTTCTTGATTCAATTCTTGATAAGTTAATTCAGATTCAGACATGGACACTTGCAAACCTACCAAACTATCTCGACTTAATTTAGTATCGGCTCCGAAATGTCCAACAAATAGGTCACCGTCAATGCTGTGAGATTTATTAAAATTCTCTTCAAAAATATCAACTTGGTCTCCAAGTCCCCAGATTGAACCGATATTGTAACCAGATTGCTCGGGAGACAAATTGAAAATGAATGAAGACTCACCTAATACCGTTCTTAATGAAAATTTATCCTCATTAATTGCTTGTCCACCAGCCGTAAATAATTCTCTCAAGGAATTTTCACCACCTAGATTGAAATTAGTTTGCAGTGAATCGGTAAGTGCCAAATCTAAATGATTGTTTGTTGCGGTGAAAGTACTCGTTCTTAGAGCATTTAAAAGTGCTGGAACGACGCGTTGATTGGCCGCGTCAATTTGATTGCGGCGTTGCAACTGGTCATGGGTATCAAGCACAGTCGTTATGGCCATTTTGGGTTCAGATATTGAATAGGATTCACTTTCAGTCACTTCGGCAAATACGGAGTCGCGTTCCTCCGCAATATTGTCATCAAAAGTTGGTACTTCAAGTATAGTATTGGATTGGGTTGAAGTCAATAATACCTTAGAATTGTAATGTTCTGGTACCGCGTTACCGTTAGAACTTATCGCTACTTGAATAGATATTGATGATTTGAGTTGTCGCGAACTAGAAATTTGAAACTGAATAGTCTCACCTTCTTCAACACTTTGGGTGATTGTGAAAATTGAAACTTCAGGTAATTGCTGATTTTGTTGGGTATTTTCTGCTACTGGTTCAGCATCCATATTGAGTATGGTATTAGCAACAACACTTGCGATTGAAATTGCAGGTGCATTTGGATCAGCTGGAGCTGGGGAAGGTGATATTATTTCCACGTTTGCAGTTGCTCCAAAAAACTCAAATCGGCTGTCAGTCATTACTGTTACTGAAATTATTCCACTCTCAGAATCTCGTGTTGTATAAAATTTGAGATAACCCTTACCATCAATAATTTCAACTCTTCTAGGAACTCTCCATAGTATTGTTTTGTCATTTTCGGGTACAGCTTGAACATTTAACATCATTCTTTCAGCTGGTGCTGGAACCGCAGATAATGTGAAAACAACTTTTTTCCCAGATGTTATTATCGGTACATCTGCTCTAATTGAAATAAATGGTTTTACTTCAGTATCATTATCAACGATTACTACTGAAGCTGAAATTGAATTTTTATCAAGCGAGTCAATTAGATAATGTTCACCTGGTAACAGGTTCACAGTAATAATCCCTCTTCCACCATCAAGGTCATTATCAATAGTTTCAAATTCAAAACTAAACTTATTTCCTGTAACATATTCACGTGTAAACTCAACAGGGAATGGGGAGTCTTTAAGAAAACTGGTATTACCTGATATTTTAAGATTTACTATGAATGTTTCAGTTCTTATTGAATTAGTAAATAGTTCAAATCCAACTGAATTTCCCTCAATTACCGCGTCCGCAACTGGTCTGACCTTAATGTTTGGTAACTCGTCATCTTTAACTTCAACAGTAGCAGTTCTTTCCTCAGTGTTAGAATTGACCACATATTGTGGTGAATCAGATGAACTCTCTGTTAATGTTACCGTCACAGTTCCATGTAGTTCATGAATTTCGTCATCATCAATTCGAATTGGCATAATATAACTTGACTGACCTGCTGGAAAAACATCAAAAGTTCTTAACTTTTCATTTGAACTGAGAAATGCGGCCGATTCAGTTATCTCAAAATTGAAGACTGTTGATTCTGTAAACTGAATTGTTGTTGTTACTTCAAATAATATCGGGGAACTACTTGATTCAGTTGTATGCGGTAATGAATCTTGATGAACGGCAATTGAAAGTACTGGAATTGCAAGATTTTTAACGTTAACCTTTGCTGGTGTATTACTTTGTGTTAATTGATAATCTCCAGATTGTGTGGCCGAACCTAGTGTAACCATTATCATGCCGTCATCTTCAGAAACAGTATCATATTCCAGTGGAATTATCAACTCACTAGTTTTACTCCCTTTAGCAATTGTTGTAGTTGCGGGAATTGGATCAGTTTCTGACAAAAAATCTTCATCTTCAGTGACGTTAACATTTATTTCAATGTCTTGGTATGGTGCAATATCAGAACTTATGACAAATTTGGCAACAGCACCAAGATTTTCAGTAACGAATGGGAGCGAATCGGCATGAGATGCAATTGTTACAGTTGGAATATCGTCATCTGTAGCAGTTGCATCAGCTTTTCGACCAGTTAGAGAACCAGAAATGGTATAAGTGGCGGTAGAGTTAGTATCTTCATTTAGAGTTAACGTTACTGTTCCATCCATTTCATCATTAGAGTCATTTTCGAGCGCGACCTCTATGGTTTCTGATGGATTTTGACCCATTAATGAAACTGTACCTATAAGGGGTTGAGTAGGGTTCACAAAAGCATGCGATTCAGATATTGTATATCCAACAACAATTCCAGTCATAATGTTGAATTCTGAAGAAATATTAAACTTAACAACTGCATTGTCAGCCTCTTCAACTCCAGAACTAGAATCATCATGTACAGCAACAGTGATGACTGGCTTTGAGTTATTTTTTACTGTTGTTGATGCAGATTGACTGGCGGTAGTTTCCGTTATCGAATACTTGCTAGAATCGGTGGCATGGGGTTCTAATATTGCAACTATTGTTCCGTCAACTCCATCCGCCATTGTATATTCTATTGGAACTTCAATAACCGCAGATGTTTGGCCCATTTCAAGCACAACATTCTCTGGAGTCATCGTTGGTAGGTACATACCTTGAGTCTCTGAAACCGCAAATTCAATGGTTGTATCTTCATAGGGTGCAGTTGTTGAAGTGATCAAAAATTTGACAATACCATCTGGGACCTCAAGTACATGTGGTAGAGAGTCAGCATGAACTGCAATTGACACGACAGGAGTATCATCATCAGTAACGTCAGCAGTCACCGATCGACTAGCTACAGTGGGGGTAAGAACATAATTAGGTGGATTTGCAGTATCCAGTTGTAGAGTTGCTGTGATTGATCCATCGACTTCATGAGTTTGATCATCTTCAATTGCTACTTCAAGTGTCCCAGTGGTTGCATTCGCTTTGATAGTTACATTAGTTGGTCTTGAATCAATCGCAGGTAAGAAATTTGAGGTGTCTGCTTCTGTTACAAGTACTCCTACTACGACATTTTGACTTGGTGCAAAAGTGGCCGACACGGTGAATTTAACCCCATTGCCTTCAGTAGCTCCACTAGCTGAATCATCATGAAGCACGATTGCAATTTCGGGTGTGGAGTTTGCCAAAATTTGAACTTCAGCAACTTGGTCAGCGGCTGATGGCGCGAGAGTATAATAAATTCCCCGATTTTCATCATCTTGTAAAGTGATTTTGACCTTTCCATTCGGTTCAGGGGGGTAAGTAGTGTCATAAGTCAGTGGAATCTCAATAATAGCTGTCAAATTTGGTGCCAGAATACTAACCGATTCTGGAATAGTGCCAGATCGATCAATGAAATCTTCATCTTCATGTTCAACCAAAATGTTAACTGTAACTCCAGGGTCGGATAGGATATTCGAGATGATTTCAAATTTTGCTTTCCCTTCGGGTTGTTCAGTCACAGATGGTTTTGAATCCTCGTGAGCTCTTATTGAGATGACTGGAGTGTCATCATCGGCAACGGACACTGCCGCACTGCGATTTGCCTCTACGGCGGTAATAACATACTTTTTTGGAGTATTAGTATCTGCTTCAATGGATACAGTCACTGTACTATCCCATTCATCTACATTGTCATTATCAACCGCAACTTGATAGATTGTTGAACTTGAATTGACACTGATCATCGCAGTAGTTGTGCGCATTGCAATCGGAACTAACATATTATTGATTTCGCTAAC
This sequence comes from Stappiaceae bacterium, assembly GCA_964291365.2. GTDB lineage: Bacteria > Pseudomonadota > Alphaproteobacteria > Rhizobiales > Stappiaceae > JBDWFY01. Next base: position 4,488,289 of record OZ219989.1, on the reverse strand, counting down.
ACCAATATTAATGTCTAGATTATTTTCGGAAATGGGGATGTGAGAAGTAACATCAAAATTTAGAACAAGATTATCGGCTTCTTCTACTTGAAAATGAGTCGCTGAGTTCAGTGCAATTGAGATGATGGGAACGGTGTTTGCTTTGACCGTAACTTCCGCGAATTGGTCAGATTCTTCAGTAGGGATAAAATAAGTAGCTGGATCATTATCGGTACTGTCTGCACCTAATGTGACTTTTACCGTGCCATCACCTTCGGCTTCATGGTCAAAAATAAGAGGAATAGAAAGTATATCCTGTAACTTGTTTGCTGGAAATGTATGAGTCGTTATTGATTCGGAGCTAGTAGCAATAAAGTCACTAGTTTCACCTTGAACTACACTTGATTCGGTTACCTCTATATTGATGGTAATCGCCTCTACAGAAAGTTTATCAACTTCAAATAGAAATTTCGCCATGGCTCCAGGTTCTTCGGTAACGAATGGAGAAGAGTCCGAATGAGCACTGATTGAAATTGTTGGGATCACATCATCATCAATAATTCTAGTGATTGCAGTATTTTTTGTCTCAGCATTAATCACCGCGTATTTTGCGGGATTATTGGAATCAGTCAATAAAGTGGCGGTGATTGTTCCATGAATTTCAGAAATTTCATCATTTGTTAAGCCTACGGATAGGATGCCTGAGGTTTGATTGGCTAAAATTGTAACAGTTCTTTCACTAGTGTCGGTAATAAATTGTCCAGTTTCGGTAAGACTAACTCGAACATTATAATCGATTGTTTCAGCAAAGTTAGCTGAGACATCGAAAACAACCGTTGCATTATCTGACTCTGTTACACTTGGGGTTGAATTTGCATTAATGGCGATTGAAACGATTGGTAAATCATTGTTGACTAAAAGTACGGTCGCTATTTTATCTTCATCAGCAGTTGCAACATTATAGGCATTTGCTTGCGCGGTATTTGGATCAAGTCTTACCCTTATCCGCCCTTCATTGTTATTGGCTTCGCGGTTATATGTAGTCTTAACACGAAACATCGCCTCAGTTGTTCCAGTTGCGATTGTGATATGAGAAGGTAGTTGATAACTTGAATCAATCTTGTTGGTACCACCTTGGGTAAAGGTATAAGCAATCTGCAAATCTTGATAAGGTGCAATACTAGCTGTTACTTTATATTCAGCAAATACATCTGGACCCTCCTGAACTTGAGGTGGTGGGTCGGTATCGGGAATAGGAGCAATTGAGACAGTAGGTATATCATCATCTCTGACCGCAATTGTGATGGAATTGAAAGCTGAATTAACATCAATAGTGTATGGGTACTCGGCAACATTTCTGTCAAATACATTGACAAGAGTAACTGTGATAGTCTCATCGGCTTCATTAATATTATCATTGTCAAGGGCAACAGGAAAACCGACATGTTGCATACGGGGTTCAAACCATACGAATCTTAGTTGAGGAGTTTCAGTTTTTACTGGTAAAAAGTCTCCAGATTGGGCAACTGTATAATACACTTGAAATCTATCATTCATACCATAACTAGTATAGATTGTAAAGTTCGCTTGCGCGTCAGCACCTTCGGTTACACCACTCTTACTGTTATCATTTACTAATAATGAAGCAACTGGTTTTACATGCGTTTGTCCATTGATGGTAAAGGTAAGTGATCTAGTTACAAATTCAGTATCCCCTGCAATATGGGCAATTTCAAGCGTCAACGTTGCGGATCCTTTTAAATTATCAATTTCAGCTTTGTTTGGACGAAAGACTATCCTAAAACAATTAATATTATTTACATTTTCATGAGTACTACATTTGGCATCATCTGGAAAGGGATCGGTGTGATTAATTTGCCAGTAACCAAATCGATACAGATTTTGTCCGATATACCAAGCTCTATCACTATCTACTCTATTCCAATTACTTCTCTTTGTTGGTTGGGTATTAAATTTTTCTGTACCTCTAATGACAAAATTTGGATTGTTATAAGGTCCTTTTGTAAGTGTGGCATGTGCAACTGCTACTGTATTTGGGTAGTTTGTCGTACCAGATGCGTATTCACCGCTATTTATTACATTTGTACCTTGAGTTTGTTCAATACTTACCTGTCTTCGTGCAATATAAATATTTGCTTCTGAATATTCACTGTGGTCATTTTTTTCAAAAAATCGAAAGCGATACCGAACAATTTGATTTTTGATTCCATTAATTGCATTATTGTTTGGAACATAATTTATTCTGCACGCAGTATCTCCATTAGGAAACCAACATGTATCCATGTTGAATCGACCATAAGTATATGGATCAGGATATTTTGTACTATCCTCGGAGGTTTCCTCTTTAATTAAACGCCCATCAATGTATTCATAAATTGTGATTCTTGAAGAATTAGTTTCATCCCTATTAAAACTTATTCTGACCTGAGGGTAGGACGAAGCCGTTCCGGCGAGATAAATTCGAGTTTTGTGTCCGTCAGTCGCGGTGGTAGTAATTGATGCATGGTTCGTATCACCTCCATTTTGAAATCCAGCATAAATCCATCCTGCTTGCACAGTGGAGATCATACTAAGTGAGACCACAAAAAGCAGTAATCCTGTTATTGTTAAAATATTTTTGGTCTTAGTTATGACCTTAATTAAATATCGCAAGGTGGAGTCTCCTTACGTGAAATCATTGAATATTTTGGTGCGACGATTTGTCACTTCTAGAGCTTCCATAATAAAATTGCAACAATGCATTCAAGTTAGCAGTTTCTGGATCTAAAAGTATTTGCAAGTATTTCCAATATGCAGTTTGAATCAAGTGTTTGCAGCTCAAACTCTGCATGTTCTTTCACCTCATCAATATCCTCGTTGTTATATGCAATGAAATCTTGAACCAATTCACACCATCAGTATCGTGCAGTATTTTCAAATTGTAAAATACTTTATTTTACTTGCTATACAAAACGTTTATTTGAGTATAATTGATTGCAAAATTTTAACTCTAGCTTTATAATATAAGCAAAATTTCCAATTTGTCAATAGTTCAAAAAAGTGCTCCACATTTTTTCTCATCCACAACATAAATTTTGGATAAATATTCTCACTCTTTGAATTAAGAACATTGAATTTCTGGCATTTGAATCATGCAAGTTTGATGGATACTCGGAGAAAAAAAGGTCTACTAGACCGTTGTCAATTATTTCAATGTTGGTAATCACCATCCACCATGGAATCATCCAAATAGATTCTAATCATCAAATGAAGTTACAGATACTGCCGACATTGCAAGCAACAATCCTAACGACAAATTCAATAAAAATTTTCTGATGAGACTTTCTTCATTTTTGTAAGTTGGATTCTAGTAGAAACGGTAAATCACACTTCAGGTCAATTGAAGGTATCAAAATGTCACATCACCAGTTTTTGATTTCTTGGATTAAATAGTCTGTTACCTATTGATTAAGGATAAACTTACATTCATCTCACTTATTAACTTGTTAGCCTTTATGTGCTGATATGTCGCTTTATTCTCTGTACATAAGTTCTCATCGTTCTGTATTCAGGAAAGAATAAAGTAACCATGTCTTAGGTATCAAAAACTTTCATGTCTAAATCTCCAGAATACCCTGCTTTAGATTGCCTGATTGCCTGTAGTTGTGTTTTCCGATTCAGATTTTACTTCTTTCTTTTTTTCTAATTTCAATTTGTTCACGATTTCAAAAAATTCAGTACGTTGCGATGCTGTTAATGAAAGGTCTGTTGGAATATCTTGATAGTCAATACCCAATGCAATGTAGAATATTACTATCGTAAATAACTGATAACTAGATATTGAATTATCAAATTCAATATATTGTTTAATAGCACCTCTAATATATTTAGAATCAAAATCAAAATCGCTCTTTATTAGCTTGCAAACATAATTTGTACCAACAACGTGCTGTTGGAAAGTCTTGAAATTTGCCATCAACAATTCTTTTTCGTATGGTTTTAGTGTTGGTGTTGAGTCTATTTGGTTTAACATTATTTCGCGGTATTCGTTGCTGAGTAGTTCATTTATGTCACTCAGTGCAAACCCAATCGCGAATGAAATTAGTAAAGTGTAATATTTACCAGAACCACTTGTTCGTTGTTCAGGTGAAGATTCAAATTTAAACAAGTGAACTGGAAAATCATAAATTTGGTCATTAATGTATGGACCAAATTCTGGTGCGATGCCGTATCCAACGCGTTCAAATGCAACAACCAGTCGATACCATTCTTCATTTTCAAAGTCAGGGATTTGTAGAAAATCCATCAGTAAACCGAACTCAAAAATTCCAACTCCAGCATCACTTTTTAGCGTTTCAATAGCGAACTCTTCGATAATTTGGTCAGCTAAGGTAATTGCATTATTGCTTTCTGACTGAGGCAAAAACTCATATTGCTTATTGGCGATGATATGTTGAACTCTTTTCTTAAGTTCATTGCTATAGGGAGTTAAGTCTTCAGCTACTTGGTGCGCAATTTCAGTCGCAATTTGTACTATTTGTTCTGATTCTGCGAGATCTGGTACTTCATGATTACCATAACGGACCGCATCATTGACTTCATAGATTAAGTTATATGACTCATATACTTTATACAGTGTTTTATTGGGTTTCTTTATTTTGAGTCCATCTGGATAGGTTCGCAAAAACATTCTTTCAAAAAAAATTTGAAACACAAAGGGACAATACTCCCAAACATTTTGAATGAAACTGTTGTCAATTAAGCTAAGTACACTGTATACGTGGATACTTTCTAAAGGTTTATGCTTAATGAGATTGATACTCCCTTCAATTCGTTGAAATAAAAAATTGTCATCAAAATCTAGACTTTCGTGGCAATCCAGATAATTTTGATTAACATTGTTTAATAGGGTAAACCGCACAAAATCTTTGAAATAAAATGCTTCAGGTATTGTCGGAAAGCTGTCTAACAGCATAACAACTTCGTCAAAAATTGCTCTTTTTTCGGTTTGATCCAAATCCGCATTAAAGTATGCAAACTCTAATCCAGCAAAATATAGCAATAAAAATGCTACGTGACCTGGCCATTTCAATCGTGATGAACTCAACCAATCAATATAATTGGCTCGATCAGTTGGGGTAAATTGTTCGTAAGACCAAAATTCTGATTCGAGTCTAGTAACAGCTGGATAACTGATTTCACCAACTTCAAGGTTTGGATTAATGAAAAAGTTTCCTAAATTAACGTTGTCACCAAATTTATTAATGATAGTAGGTGGATTACCAACAAATACCATCCCTGGAATCTCCAATCCCGCAACTTCGAAGCTTTTATCGCTGGCAACCCAATCAGCTTTCACGGAGTTTCTAATTCTCTGATCGTTCATCCAACTGGTAGAAATTTGTGTATTGGCAGTATTTTCAAAAAGCTTAATATCATAACTATCAGCTCGTTGTTGTGTTGATTCACGTTTTTGTTTAGTACTTTGTTCTTTTTTCTGGGACCGCTCTAAGGCGCGTCGCTGTTGTCTGCTTAGTTTGACGTTCATGATCAGAATAATCCTATTATAAGTTTGTTGTGAATTGCGGAAGTTGCTTCAAGTTAAAACAGTGGCTCTGTTGCTTTAGTCGACATTTAACTTGGTTTATTTAGTTGCGATTAAAATCTACGATAATGTTGCTCATACGACCTTGACCAATTAGACAACAATGGGTGGCATCAAGTCAATAAGAAATTTGGTACCTTAGCAAAGAGTGTAACTCTACTACCTTGTAATAGTTGTCATTCTTTAAACTGCCAAAATAATACCTACATTCAAATGCTGTTTGCAGATTATCAGATGCACAAATTTTACCATTATCATTTACTTTATTCCAAAGTGCTCAACTAATTCAAACAAAGTTGTTCGCGGTTGTTCAGTAAGTTTGAAGTCATTCAGAATTCTTATAGTCCACAGTGAAGTGCCCATTACATGGAACATATAGATTACCTCGCTTAAAATCAATCACTCTAACCATAGGTCAGCACGGTTTACAAAATAAGACGATAATTGACCTGCAATCCTATTCTGCTGCTACCAATGAATATTCTTCTGGGTGGTTTGAAACTAGTTCGTGACCATTATTTTTATTCGCATAAACTTGAGATTTCAATTTAACTGTAATCTCTTCAACGTTTGTAACTATTTTAGAATCTATTAGTTTTTCTGCAGCTAGTTGTATTGATAACATTGAGCGAGCGGGAATGGTCGTCATATTATCACACTCGTTGCAGATTCAAACCAAGGTCTCAACCTCTTCTAACCCTTCACATAATGAAATCGTTTCATTTTTAAGGGTTGTAAACACTTTTCCTTTATAAGATGCACAAAGTGAGGCACTTATTACACCTGCTTGATACTTAGTCATAATCTTCATCCTCATCCTCATGGACGCTTAAAATAATTACCTTTCCATCAATTAGGATGAATTTAATGTACCATCCATCATCACTGAATAAATGAAACTTGCCATCATCAGCATCCCAAGAATGCTTATAATGATAGTTCTCCTTTGGGCAAGTTTTAAGTTTCTTTATTACAAATTCAACATTAATCTCGCGGGAATGTAATTTATTTTTTATCCAAATTTCTGGTCTTTCTAGCTCAATATCATATCCATTTGTTTTTTGTATTCATTTATTGCTGGTTTTCAATAATAGTTGCAATTTGCGCGGTTAACTTTTCAAGAAAATCCTCAATTTCTTTTAATTTGTCATAGTTTTCTTTATTGATGTCATAGTTTTCTTTATTGATAAAGGAATTATCCCTAACAATTTCATGGTTTTCTTTATTGATAAAGGAATTATCCCTAACAATTTCATGCGAATCTGATAATGCTTCTAGTAGCATCTGGTCGTTTTTGGATAATTGTTCACTTAACATAGACAATTGATCGAAGAGTAAACTACTTAACTCACTGTAACTGTCTTCAATTGCAGATTCGTTGTCTTTTATTGCGGAATGATTGGCTACAATTAGGGATTTATTATCTTCAATTGCAGTGTTATTGGCTTCTGTATCGGGATTGTTGGCTTTTAACTCCTCCACGATTTGAGAATTTGTACTAGCTAAACTAGCTAATGAAGCTTCCAATTGATCTATTTTTGAATTGGTTGACCAAATTTGGCCGATTACAATCAAAAAGCCGATTGCAATTAAAATAACCATTGTTCCAGTAGAATTGGTTAATCTGTCAAAAAGGCTTTTGTTTTCCATTGGTGTATTTCCTTATTAGTTTAAAATTAAGAATAATTTGAATTGATATCCAATTTTTGCATAAATTCAAATTATTCAATGACCATTCATTAATAATAATTAATCGTTCTCTTGTCAATATTAAAATTTTGCAACTTATTTGTTTTCAATTAATACTAACAATATGCCCCCTGACTGTTATTTTGGAGATTTACCGACAAATGTAATTTTGAGTCTGCGATAAATCTCATGAAAATGGTATTTGACCCACGACGCGAGATTGATAGCTTTGGTTATAGAAATAGTGACAGAATGATAAATTTGGATACCAGTATTGAAGACGAAAATTGGATTCAGGTGAAAATTCGTAACGAATTATCCGCAGGATGTAAGAATGGGTTTAATATAGAGAATGAAAAGCTTCCAGTATTTGTACCAAATATTGAGCTGATATTCTTTCTGCTAGACATACGAAGAGTTACAAAAGTCTATAAACATACATTTGATTCAACGGTAATTGATATTGTTGAAAAAATTTCTAGTGAAAGTGTTCAGGAAAATTGTTTAAGAGAGCTTTCTCAACAGATTATTGCAAAAATTGAAACAATTGTTGGTGGTAAGTTCGTTGTTGATAATAATCTTGCAATGATATATACAAAACAAAGGCACGTTCAAAATAGTAATGTAATATCGGCTAATATTATAGCAGAAGGGTTTCGGACATTAGGTGTTTTGTCGCGATTATTTGAGACCAGTACAATTATTCTAGGTAAAAGTGGTTCAATACTTTGGGATGACTCAGCAAAGAACCTAAATCCAAAATTGATGCATTCAATTGCTGAATTTATGATAGATATGGCTCGTAACAAACTGCAAGTGATATTAACGACTCATAGCTTTGTAATGATGCATTGGTTAAAAATTTTAACTGACCAAGATAGCGATATTCGTGTGAGATACCATAACTTGTATCGCAATGAAGAGTCTTCGAAAATTGAGATCTTGTCTACAGATGACTATTCTGAAATAACATCTAATGCAATTGTTGATGCTTACCAAGACCAAACTCTGTATGAAATTGAAAAGGGTATGGAGAAGTATAAATGAGAAAAATTGAACGAGATATCAATCAATTCAACTTACTAGTTGGATTTGATACGTTTTCGTTGTAGGGATTAAGCCGGGAATTAAGGATTATACAATGTAGACTCAAGAAGGAGGTTGATGTGATAGCTGAACTTGTCTCCAAATTTTTGAAAAAGTTTTCGCAGAGAAATTTTCGATTAACTGTGTGATCGATTTTTAGTAAGATTAGTAACTCTTGAGGAGGAGCTTGAGACAGAATTTGTCGATGCAACTATAGATCCTATTGGCTCTATTCTGAAAACAGTTCCAGAATCAACAAGGTGAGATACGGCATCTTTAGTAAAAATTTCAATCTCTCCATGGCCAACGGATTGGTATTCGGTATACGCAACAAGTTCTTGGTTGAAGTTCCAATTAATAATCTGATTTTCCAAATCAGTATTTTGAGAAAGTTTTGTTTGTTCACATAACTTAAAGTTTTGTACATTGGATACTAGTTCTATAAATCTATTGGTTAGATCAATTCGCGCGGCAAAATTACTGTAAGGACAAAGCCATATTGAAAATAACCGTCCATTTTTGTTTGGGTGTGCGACTTTCCATAATTGATTTATGTTTTGACCTCGCAAAATATCATAGTTATTGAAAGCATGGATGGATTTTACCCTTGATATATCATATTGGACAACATAGCTCGGTGGATTATTGATCATCTCAATCAATTTTGGTATTGAGTTTATGTTTGTTTCGACAAGATACCCGTTCTTTAATGGAGCTACTAACGCACAATCAGATTTTTTTGAGAACAAATTGTTTGGTGTATGTGTGCTTGCAATTGAGTCATCAAACATCCTTATACATAAGAGTAGATAGTATTCTCCAAAAAGTGTTTGTTTACTACGTGAGTCAATGATTGCTTGTAAACATTCAGCAAGTACTTCCTGTTGTTGAAGCAATCTTTTGTGAATTATTTTGTTTTTACTCTTTCCACTCCCTTTCGTCATATTAGGACGTGGAATTTTGAATGGTTCCGTAACTAACTGTAAGACTGGTGAATTAGGTTTTGTTGGCATATGTTTGTTACCTTCAATTGGTTTGCAGTTAAGTTTTGGTTAACTTCAAGCAGTTCTTTTAACTGTCGAATTGATAGTTTACGACTTTGAAATATATGGACTAGTATTTTAGAACTCACATTTGAAGACGAATCAATAATTCGACAATTATTAGCATTATCAATTGTTTAAATGACAAGGATTACAATATTGCGTAGTTTGGTATTTCCATTTTGGCGTAAAGTACGCTTTCAATCGAGAATACAATTGGTTCAGATAAAAGGCGAATTATTTTCAAGTTTGCTTTGATTGATTCAATTCCAAAAGTTGGAATCTTAGTTTGGTTCTCCTTTTTCGTTATTTTTAGTGTTCAATTTAAAAAATTCTTGAACTTCATTCATGCTATTAAAATGAAGGAATGAAATTAGTTCTTTGCTGCGAATTGACCACTCATCATCGGTATAACCGCATTTATACAGTTCTCCCAAGTAATCATCACCAAGTAAAATGATATATTCTTTAGAATCTTTTTTAACTAGCTTCACCGTATGATTATTGTAGTGCTGGTGAAACATATATATTGCCGCATTTTTCAAAATTTGAATTTCATTATCTACCTGTTGTTGAATCTCTAATAATCTCTGTAGTGGAGATTTATCACCATTCGTGTGACGTTTTAGTCCACATTCCAAACTTAACTTTTTAGCAGACTCTGCTAATTTAGCACTAGCATCCTCGGCTATTCTTTTGCTTGTCCACACTTCATTGAACTTTTTAGCAGGTATATCAGATAGATTTTGCATGGTAAATCTCCATTAGTGATATTGGATGAGAGTTTACATGCATGTATGGCGATCAACAAAAAATTCAAGTTTGATAATTACATTCTCACAGAATGTCTACCGACAATTTTTTTGGAAAGTTTTCCTAAACAAGCTTTAATATGTTCGATACTTTTCATTCTGACTGGAAAATTCTTGAACGGATTTGTGCGATAGTTGCATCTTCATATTTAGTTCCAAACATCTTATTCCGTCGGAATAATTCAAATAGACCTATAGCTAAGAGTAGATGCCAGAATCGAAATTTTATGGAGGTTGGATTACTTAGGTTATTATTGCCATCTACGATGTCTATTTTGAATGCGTTAATCCAATCAACTATATGGGCATGACCAGAATTCCAACTTTGATGAATATACTGTGGGTCTGCTTCCGACTGCGAAATATTGGTAATCACAAAATGTGAGTCACATTTTTCTAATAACATCCCACCTTCATATTCAATTTTTGCAATTACCCGCCGTGGTTGAGATTTCCCATCAGTTGATTTGAAAGGATAATCCACATATTCAACTTTTGAGCATAAATTTTCCTGACAATACTTTTTAATTCGATTTGCGTGTTCTTGGAATTTTGCCAGTAATTCTGGGGTTGCGTCAAGTTCGAATAAATAATGAATAGAGTGGCCTTGGTTAATTAATTCTTCAAATAGCTTGATGGTGGATTCATTTTGAGTCTGACTACCAGCTCGGCAGATGATTTTAACCTCAGGAAAATAGTAATACAATCTTGCTAAAGTCTTGGCAAATAATTCAGTTGTGTTAGTTTTTATTTGATCAGTACTCGAGAGTATTTGGAATGCTATTAGGTTTACACCCGAAAAAATACATTCCAGTAAATAGGATTCATTTTGATTGTTTCTTAGTTTGATACTTGTGCTGATTAAATATAAGAAGAATGTGTCTGGAGCAGATTGAAAAGATTCTGCATACATATCGTTGAGAATTTCATTGCACTCAGTTTGCAATTGGTCAACATTTTGAGTCTTGTGTCCTTCTAATTCAAGTCCTTCAATATAACTTATTAAGTATGACATGTTTATTGGTAATTTACTTGATCTTTTCATTATCAATTCTGGGTTGGCTGCAATGATTTCTTTAAATACAGGGTCATTTTGCAAGCACTCAAGGTTGTAGTATTCGTGAACTCCAGCAATATCACCAAGAATCATGAGAGAACACATTGATGCTATCGTATGTTTCACAGGTTCAGAGGATTGTTTATTTGGTATTAATTCAGCCACTCTTGAGAAAAAGTTGATGGACTGACCAAATTTGATAATTGCATCGAGTTCACCATCTCTAAATATGTCATCTGGGAACCCAATGTCGACAATGAACCCATTTTCCGTCTGAAATTTAAGGGATTCAAGATATTTCTGGATGTTTTTTCCATTGGCTCGCGGCTCTTTTGTAGAGCTTGACCGTTTCTTAGTTGAACTCTTACCTGTACTTTTGCTTGTTTTCTTAGTCACGTTTGAAACTCCAGAAATTTTAAACTGAATGCTTGAAAATACAGTATGATTTGATTTTCATAAAAATTTCATGGTATTTTAGCTTTAGAAGCCACCAAAGTCAAACTGTATTTTCTACTGGCGTTATCGTATGGCTAACCTTATGTTGCTAGTTGAAACTAATGGATAAATTTATCCTATCGCTTCAACTTTCTGGAGTGCCACAGTTAGGGCAGAGTTTCAAAAATTATTTCGTAATCGCTTCCAATTTTTGCAGTTTATCTCTATCCGTTCCAGCTAATATACATTTATGAATATTTTTGACTGTTTCGTTTTTTGATTTTTGTTGATTTTGCTTCTTATCTTCCACAGTGAAGTGCGCCATTACATGAAACTTTATAAACCAGATTCAATTCGCAAGATAAATTTTTGAATCAATTCTTGTTCAAAGCATTACTAAATTAGACTGGGCACTTCTGAGTGTCTTTCTGAAGTGAGAAGAATTTCAATTTGAGCTTGTATTTTATTTTCATTGAACTATATTATAAGTAACAAGCAATTACAAAAGGATTCATATGTTGAGAATAAGTACTAATGCGTTTTCGCAAGTTAGTGTTTACTAAGTGAACAAGTGAGGTGAAAGTAACTCAAGTTGGGGAAACTAAGTTCAAGTACAAATGACTTTTTTTGATGATATAATTTTCTCTTGTATTATTTGTTTAAATTGTATAGAATGTTAAATCAGATAGATACTTGCATTGACGAAGATTATTAATGAGAATACAATAACGAAATCTAAATTGTTTATTTTTTGAAGCGAAAGTGAAAACTAAAATTTGCAATATCATTTAAAATGTGATATCGTAAATAATGAACATTTAACAATTGACAACCAAGGCGTTTTTCCAATGGAAATAAAAGCCATAATTTATAGCATAATTTCCGCTCTGATAACGGCAACAATTATATTTGCTGTACAAAATTTCTGGACAGAACAAGAGGAAATAGTGCGATTGGACCTGATTGAAGGAAAACAAGATCTTCAAGCAGAAAAAACTGACCTTCAAACAGAAAAAATTGATCTTCAAGCGACTCAAATTACTGAGTTAAAAGAGGGGCAAGCTGAGCTAAAGGAGGGGCAAGCTGAGCTAAAAGCTGAGCTATTGAAAGAAATATCTAAATTAGTGGATGTAGTACAGAGGAATAACGACCGATTGGATTCAACTAATTCTCGAATAGACCAAACTAATTCTCGAGTGGACGAAACAAACTCTCGAATTGACAATATTAACTCTAATGTTGCAAAAGTTGATACTCCTTAAACTAAACTAGAGATAACTGTAGGAAATCGAAACTCAGATGTTCTTGAACTAAAGAGTTTTGATTGCCGATGTAACAAACAATGCTGTAGCTAATTCAGTTTATCAACATGGGACATCCTTGCATAATTCATTTACTGTATTAACGCTCCATAGCTTTACAAACTCCAATCTAATTTTTTGTTCAAAATATTTTTGTCGGCATTTTGCCAAACCAGATGATGCGATCCGAAAATTATTAATTCCGCTACTTGAATAAACTGCTGTCTTACTTTGTGCGATCGCAACAACAAATCTAATTAATGCCAAGTTGTCAAATAGGACTTTCTCAATGGAATCATTCCTCGCTTTTAAACTTGCTATTGGATAATGGCGCGTTATATGGATAAAACTCAATAGATAGAGTACTAATCTGTGTTGGGTTAGAGGAACGGGTTCAATTCTCGTTACTGTTGCTCAATCCACGACAATCAATTCAACCAAATAAGTAACATTAATTGTTTAGGGTTGTATTTTCTTGGACTCAACTTAATGCCAACAACATACCAATTACCATACTAGAGTATTGGGTTGAGATTTCGAAACTCAGAATAAACAGTGAAGTGCCCCATTACATGAAACTTAATAAACCAGATCCAATTTGCAAGATAAATTTTTGAATCAATTCTTGTTCAAAGCATTACTAAATTAGACTGGGCACTTCTGAGTGTCTTTCTGAAGTGAGAAGAATTTCAATTTGAGCTTGTATTTTATTTTCATTCAACTATATTATAAGTAACAAGCAATTACAAAAAGATTCATATGTTGAGAATAAGTACTAATGCGTTGTCGCAAGTTAGAGTTAACAAAGTGAACAAGTGAGGTGAAAGTAACTCAAGTTGGGGAAACTAAGTTCAAGTACAAATGACTTTTTTAGATGAATTAATTTTCGCTTGTATTATTTGTTTAAATTGTTTAGAATGTTAAATCAGATAGATACTTGCATTGACGAAGATTATTAATGAGAATACAATAACGAAATCTAAATTGTTTATTTTTTGAAGCTAAAGTGAAAACTAAAATTTGCAATATTATTTAAAATGTGATATCGTAAATAACGAATATTTAGCAATTGTCAACCAAGGCGTTTTTCCAATGGAAATAAAACCCATAATTTATAGCATAATTTCCGCTCTGATAACGGCAACAATTATATTTGCTGTACAAAATTTCTGGACAGAACAAGAGGAAATAGTGCGATTGGACCTGATTGAAGGAAAACAAGACCTTCAAGCGACTCAAATTGCCGAGTTAAAAGAGGGACAAGCTGAGCTAAAAGCTGAGCTAAAAGCTGAGATTAACGAAGTGAAAGCTGAGTATAAAGAGAGCCATGCTGAGCTAAGAGATGAATTTAAAGAGAGTCATGCTGAACTATTGAATGAAATATCTAAATTAGTGGATGTAGTACAGGGGAATAACGACCGATTGGATTCAACTAATTCTCGAGTGGACGAAACAAACTCTCGAATTGACAATATTAACTCTAATGTTGCAAAAGTTGATACTCCTTAAACTAAACTAGAGATGACTGTAGGAAATCGAAACTCAGATGTTCTTGAACTAAAGAGTTTTGATTGTCGATGTAACAAACAATGCTGTAGCTAATTCAGTTTATCAACATGGGACATCTTTGCATAATTCATTTACTCCATTACCGCTGTACATTCCGATTTATTCGGACAGGTTTATCGAAAATATTCGGACATAAATTCCGAAGATCTTCAAGATAATTGGGAAGTGCTACTTGAATTTCGTTTTTGGCTACATGTCGTTTGTTCTTCTTCTAGCAAGGTATTAAATTCATCAAAGACACGCGAAATATTGGCGCGGTTGATTTCATCAATAATGAGTACAAATTTTTAATACATTCGACAAAATGAATATTCTATTAAAAGTTTTTAGGTTTGAAATTTTTTCATGACTTTACAAATAAAAATTGAACTAGGTGAACAAATTTGTTTGCGGTCCCCACCAAAAAGTTTCATGAATTAGAATCCACAGCCTTAGATAAACATTGTTAGTTACACAAGGATTTTTTTTGAATAGAAGGTCTATTTCACTAAAAATCCTATCACTTATAGGCTGACTTAGCTGCATTAAAGAGTGAAACTTCTGTATTAAAATTCGGTAGACTCTCAACTTAGTTTTTCAGTAGCTTCAATAAATCCTTGTTTTTAAACAGTTTTTTCGTGCTGGTTTCGGGTAAAGTTTTTTTAAAATCAGAAGTAAAAATCTCAACCGCGGAATTGTAAGAAAACCCAACTCGGTTTAAGTTATTGAGAGTTTCATATAAACTATCAGGATAAAATGCACCATTAGAGGGCAAGTATATCAGCATCGGTTTTTGAGTAGAACTTTTACTTACTTCATATTGAGTATCAATTAACCCAATTTTTTGTTTTTGTCGAAAAATATGTACAATTTCACTTCTCATGACCTCGAGCTTTTCGGTATGGTCAAGCAATTGACATGTATTTTCTAAACGGTTTACTATTCTTGGTATGCCATTAATATAAGTATAGTCTGGAATTAATTCAATAATGGCTAGTCGCCAGTCAGAACTAGCTAAGTTTTTTGTTTTTGCCAATGTAAATTCCAATGCCATTATATCAAAAACTGGGGATCTTATCTTACGGTTTTCATATACTTGATCACAAAACACAAAATTTTTAAAACCAGTGGTTTCAAGGGAATTATAATTCTCAATCATATTTTGACTATGATAAATTGTCTTTTTTCCAGCCAAAAAAGTATATGTTTCAATTGCTTTTAATAGTTGTTGAAAAACCTGAATCCATTGTTCAATCTCTTCTTTTGTCCGAACGATCTTTGGATTGAGATGAGTTTCAATATTTTCAAATGGGTCAACATGAATACACTCTTCACAATAGGCAACCTTATAACTGCCAGATTTTTGTTGAGTCAATTCTAACATTTTGTAACCAAGACAATAAATTCTGATTTTATTGTTGTTACGAATTTCGAGACACAGATGCTCGTTTTTCTTAACTTCGGTCACAAGCGGTGATAGAAAACCTGTCTTCAAGTCTTCAATAAATGATTCAGAAATTTCGCGCATTTGTGTTCCCCTTACGATATTAAATATTTGTTTAAAACAAATTTAATTGTACAGTAATTTGATTTTTTGTCAACATAAATCGCATTATAGACAATAGGATTTTTGTTGTTCCCTGACAGTTATTTTGGATTATTACCGACAATTGTTGTTATGGAGTCTGCGTTAGTTTTATGTTGCAAACGGGTTTTCAAAAATTCATATTGCTTTGAGAGCACTGCATGGACTTGTTGCATTCTATTACAATGATATAGACTTTGTCGTCCATAAATCCATGTGCTTCAGCAAATATTAAGTAGCAAAAAATTGTTCATAAATTTTAAACAACTGCTATTTCAAATAAATAAATCTCAAAATAGGAGGATATTATTCTTATCATTTTGCGTGTAGCTAATTATCGCTATGAATCCAAAAAAACTGTCGGAGGTTAGTTGCATTTTAACTAAATCTAATATAATTTAGAGTTCAATCAATCTTGTAAATCTAAACAATGGAATGCATCCATGGAAAAAAAACTTAATGAACTCGAATCACGAGTATTAAGTGTTACTTACGCACGTCAAGAATTACAGAAAAGTTACGACTTCTTAGATGATGAGCAAATTAAAGAAAAAATTTTACCAATGCTTAATTTGGATCTCGTTGAGTATTCAGGAATGCCAGCAGCCGGACGCAAGGTTATTTCAGAAAACATTAATCATAGTCTTAATTTAATGGCAGTTGAATGTAATGAATTTGCTGTCGACGCAGTGTTAAGATATGCCGTAAATTTTGTCCTAGAGTTTAATGAATTGCATGAACTTATGGTAAAGAAGGTAGAGTATTGATAGCAACAAATTTTCACGGGTTCAGTAAAATTTCTTACAGATTAATTCAAGAATTAAATGAGCCCTCGTAATTTTGTTTAGATCATTCTTTCTTGATGATTTTTCCTAGTACTGTTATCGGTGCACCTTTAGTTGCCATACTGGCGGAAATTACACCAGAAATTGCGGATAGAGTTTCGGCACCTTCACTATATCTACTCCCCTTACATAATCCCATCCATTGATCGATTCAATCCACAATCGTCGGAATCAAACCAAATAATCTAAGAATAAAATCCAATTGCAGGAAAATAGGTAATGAAAATCGCTAAAATACTGAACTTAGTGCGTGAGTACTTTTCAGAACTCTGCGTAAATGTTTTTCAGAATAGTGCGTAAATAATTCAGAATAGACAATTAAAAGGTTGCAATTTTGTTCTAAAATACCGATAAATGCTAGTTGTAATAAAATGTTATTGAAATGAAATTGACAAATTTTTGAATTGCAATAGTGTTTATTCACTAAGTTGAGATGTTGATATAAGAAATGAAAGTGTATATTAAGTTTTTAAGCCTTTTATTTGGCTATTATTAAAAATTAAATCGACAATAGGGAAATATGGTTATGACAAAACGAAAAACTAACAAAACTTCAAAAGCAGTTAAGTATCCTGAGCTAGATGACAAATTGATAGAGCAAAATGAGGAAGCATTAAGAAAGCTTGCGTTAAAGTTTAATGTTCCAAACTTAAGTACGAAAGAAACTGAAAAGTTTTTGACAGAGCTAGTTAATTTGAGTCTTGATACATGGCTAATGCAAGCACTCTTTTGCTTGGAAGAGCATTTGGGAGAGTTTAATACGAGTTATCTTGCCAGTCAAGTAACTGTAACCAATATGATTGAGCGTCCTGAGATTTCTGAAGAAATGACTGGTATCTTGGAAAAATACTGCCAAGTATATAACTATTGTTTCAATGCTAAAGATAAAAAATACCTCAAATATATTGATTCTGACCATAAATATTCAGATTTGATAGCTGAGGTTATGGTAAGAGCTACACCAGGATTACCTCAAGAAGCGAAAGATAATCTAGTTCACATCGTTGTATTAAAGGCTGTTACCAAACGAATAGAATTTTACACAACAATGCTATTTTTGTATTCAGAGCAAGCTGGAACTGCTCCAAAGGGTACTAGTAGTGACCAAGTATTTAAAGAAACCCTTAAAAATCATGAAAAGAAGGTGGTAGGGTATCGTGGTAAATGAACATTTAGTTTGGTAGCATGAATTCAAAATTCTCTATTTACCACGTTTCCATACTGGTCTCTTGCGACAAGTTCAAAAAATTCTTATCAATGGTAAAGTATCTGAGACTTTTAAAAGAATGTGTGCAAGCAATTATGATGAAGCTAGCAAATTAGAATTTATGCTGATTTAGTACCGGTAAAGTACTTGAAAGTATTGGTAGGCATAGTCTAATTTAGTAACAAAATAGATTTACACATCGGCAATTACTTTCGTTGTACGATTTCCTAATTTGGCATGACTTTTGAATTTATTGATTAGTTGCGGTTTCAACTGTAGGTTTCAGCTAAAGTTTTTTTACCAAAGGTTTTATTGATTCATTGTCGAAATCAGGATTGTCTTTTGTTCTGTTCATAAATTTCATCTATATGCTGTTGAAATACACATTCTGGCGTATCCATTCGTGTTGTAATTTCACGGCTACCGTTTGCCAGTCGTAATTCTCCAAAAGCAATTCGGACGACTAATCCCGGACGTATCTTTTTACCGCCTTTAGTTAGAATTTCGTCATAGTATATTTCTACGTAGTCTGTTAGCTCATTATCACTTAGTTTTAGACTCAATAATCCCACAATAAAATAAGATTTATTCACCTCTACGACTATCCCTTCTAGGATATCAAATGGAGTAAAATTAGAAAATTTAGGAAACGGTGGTAGTCTCAAATCGTTTTCTCGAAGTGAAGCTAACATCTTTGGCACCTGTTGTGTTCATGTTGATAAGATGACGAAGTAATTTCATATTATTCAAGGTGATGTGCGGGTTCAAATATTTTTTTGCAGTTATTCACAACTTATTTAAATTAATGAATCCTCTGTTCAGTTAGAATACGGCAGACGTGTGTCCCCCGAAAGTTAATTTGGATATTCCGAAACAACAAGGTAATATGGTTACTAATATAAATTTTGATGTCTTCGCAAGTGAGATTAGAAATTTTGAGCTATCCAAAACCGAAATCTAAAGGTGGAGTACTCGGTTTCATTTATCTTGGGTCTGTGATTAGAGTGGAAGCTGTATATAATTTTAGACTATGAAGCGATTAATGTAGCTGCGCCACCAATCATTATTAGATTTTCAATTTCAACAGACTCATTCAAGGGATATTACCAATCTAGTACCTCAGTTAATAAAAATATTTCCATAGTACTAATAACTCTTTATTACCCACTTGTTGAAAATATGATCGTTTGTGAATGCTTCTAAAGATTCATTCATACTTTTTGGTAATTTGTTGATTTGATGTATGAGAACCTGCGCGAACTCGGTACAAATTTTATCGCAAGAAAATATTTATTTGATTTTTTCTAAAATTTATCAATTACTGGGAACAATTTTTGATTCAAATACACAATATTGATTCTACAATCCAATTTTTTTAAACTTGGAAGCAATTGAGATTCAATGAAAAAATAGTTAAAGTGAAACGTATAATTGACGGTAAAACTTTCCAATCTCAAGAACCGTCTCAATCAGTAATACCAAAAGGAGGGTATTAAAATGAGTGAAATTAAGCCTATCAAATCTCTCGGCCAGCACCCTGAAGGTGGTGAGATTGAAGTGATGCCGAGTATGTACGGAAGACCTTATGTCAGGCACAATAGCATTAACGTTACAATTCCAGAAACAATTCAACCAGAGGCGATTACTCTAGAAAAGGCGGTTGAACTATTAAATACCAAAAAAGAGGAAATTCAGCCCATCAAGTCTCTCGGCCAGCACCCTGATGGTGGTGAGATTGAAGTGATGCCGAGTATGTACGGAAAGCCTTATGTCAGGCACAATAGCATTAACGTTACAATTCCTCAACACATTCAACCAGAGTCGATTACATTAGAACAGGCAGTTGAATTATTAAATATCAACAAGGGTGGAATTCAGCCTATCAAGTCTCTTGGTCAGCATCCTGATGGTGGTGAGATTGAAGTGATGCCGAGTATGTACGGAAAGCCTTTTGTCAAGCACAATAACACTAACGTTACAATTCCAGAAACAATTCAACCAGAGGCGATTACCCTAGAACAGGCGGTTGAACTATTAAAAACCAACAAAGGGGGAATTCAACCCATCAAGTCCCTCGGTCAACACCCTGATGGTGGTGAAATTGTGGTGATGCCGAGTATGTATGATAAGCCTTTTGTCAGGCACAATGGCGTTAACATTACAATTCCTCCACACATTCAACCTAACGCGATAACGTTCGAACAAGCAATAGAGCTTATAGCTAGTAAAGCAAAAACTTAAATTGATAAAGTTTTGATAGTGCCAAAGCAGCTCAATCGGCACAGTCAGGTATTTTAATCTCGTTCAAACTGTACAATTATAATTAATGCACACTAGCTGTTGGTTCAACTAATTGTCATCGATTACCCAAAATAACTGTCAGGGGACAGCATATCGTCAAAAATCAATTTAAAATTGACAATATCAATTTTTCGTTATTGTAATCTAAAAATTAATCTGGTATTGTTTATCTTAATTTAAAAAATGATCACTAAGATCAGGAATCCATAAAGGAGGAAAGAATGAAACTTCTTTCAATTTTTACCCTAGTCACAATTTTATTAACACCAATTGCGGTCAATTCTCAAACTAATTCCGATTTATATAAATGGAATGCTAAGGAGAGGAGATCTGTCGCAGAGACTGATGTGGTGGCATATTTTTCTTTGGGAGCAGATGAAAATTCTGTTGCCGGAAAAGAAGAGTTTTCCTATCCATGGGAAGGCTTCACATGGCAATTTTCTTCTCAAGAAAATCTAGATCTGTTTAAAGCAGCTCCTGAAAAGTACATTCCTCAGTTTGGTGGCTATTGTGCTTATGCAGTGTCAAAAGGTTACACCGCCACAATAGACCCTGACGCGTGGACAGTCCATGATGGCAAACTTTATGTAAATTATAGCAAAGGTATTAGGTCTGATTGGTTGAAAGATAGGGATGACCGCATTGTTAGTGGCAATGAAAACTGGCCAGGTCTAAAACAGAAACTTTAGATCTTTCTGTACATTCCGATTAATGTGTAGGAGTTTTTCGAAAACATTTGGATTCATTTCACTAGTCCCAGAAGCAACTCTGATATGCCCATCTTTGAATTTAGAATCAGGTAGGGGAATTATTTTAATTGCATAGGGTCAGGACACCATCGCAATTATTATCCTCCTCTGCCTCTCAATAACAGGTTGGGGAGCGCAACTGTCGTTAAAAACTAGGATTACGTTCTGTGAACATTATCGACCGGTATCTTGCCCAACCTTTTGGCGTTAAATTAACTTCTCTAACACCCGATATGTCAAATGTATAGGCTATGGAATATGTTATTATTCCTTCCATTTTGTGTACGGCCAGATACTCAAAGTAATCCTTTATAGTTAAATTACCAAATCGATAACGTGGATTCATTACCGCGATCGGTTCATTTCCTTCTTTGCCGATTTCACTACCAATATGTACAATCAGATCGTTGGTTAGGTCTTCACGTTCTATTGCTGTCAAATCTAGGACTTTTTCCATTTGATTGAAGAATTCAGTATAAGCCTTGTCAATCCCTGTGATGACTTCCGAAATCGCGATTTCAGTATTTTCATAAGCACTGATTGGTTTGTTTGCATTTGGTAGTGCTTTTAACTTCAAAAATTCGCGAATTTTTACCAGGTTGCATGGTTTAACAATGATCGGCACCACTCTTGCTTTTATATTGTAATGCCGTGTTATCGCCTCTTTTAGTATCGTATGACCGTAAAATTCAGTAGTAAAAAAATCTGGACTTATAAATAGCAATATCAATTTTGATATTTCCAGGCTTCGTTTGATATCCTCATCAATCTTTTGACCTGGATTGATTTCATGACCAGTCCAGCGAAAAATAAAGAGTTTTTTAAACAGATTTTCTAACGGAGCTTGAAATCTTACATACAGCTCTTTGTCATCGGCACAATATGCAAGAAATACTCGCATGTTAAACTCCATTGTTTGCAATTAGCTAAGAACACACTGCGATGAGTTAAAATTTCGTCAATTCTAATCTTTTCATCTCTACAAATCAAATGTTCACTGCTTGCAATTTTGGGAATTTTATCAACAACTGTTGCTATGGAGTTTGAGCTAGTTTCATGTTGTAAACGGGTATGCAAAAATTCATACTGCTTTGAGAGCACCGCATTGATTTGTTGTATTCATTTGCTATGATGCAGGTTTTGTCGTCCATCACCCCAGGAATTTTAGCAAAAGTTTTGCAGCAAAAAAATTGCTTTTTACTTTCATGCCGACAGTATATGTCGCCTATTTTTGTTAGAAAATTGTATATGATTATGAGCGACGCAATGCTGAATCAATATGAGTTTTTTTTAAGTTAATCAAATCATCATGTGCGAACTAAGCCCTACAATTCGTGAGGAACCAAACGAACGGGTTATGTTACTGTACTGAGCTGACTAGTAGTCTCTGTTTCTGATTGTTTCCTAGCATATTGTGTTGTGGATTGCCCTACGGGTATATATTAACTGGTTATTGACCCGAAAAGTTCAGACCCGTGCTGGCAACATATTGCCAAGTGGATTTTCACAGCCGGACGGTCACTTTGTAATTGCATATGCTGCTGGATTTTAGCGCGGTTTGCGGTTGTAGCTCAATTTGTCGCGCGTTTGCTGGAAAGAAAGTTTAGCGGCGCGGATTTGCCCCCTGTCAACTCCACTTTTTCCACAACAATGCATTCAGTCAAGTATTAGTAGGTTCAATTTTGGGAGCAGTATTAATTTTTATATTGATAAAAAGCCGACAAACTTCAATCACTAAACAAATGACTTGGATTAAGCAGTTAAAATTTAGTGATCTTTACTGCAACAAATCGAAATTTTATGGAATTATGTCCACGATGACATGTTGCGACCATATGTCACATTTATTTCCAAAATGTTGCTGCAAATAATGGTTGATCTTATTTAATATGAACGATAACCATTATATGGAGAATACCATGAAGAAGCTAATCATTTTAATGTCAGCAATCATTGTACTAGCCGCATGTGAGCCAGTAAATAATGCTGAAGATTGTACCTTACAAAGTTTCTTTACCGCTGATTACTGGAGAATTTGTTTTACCAGCCTGCATTAATGCGAATATAATTGCAGATACTTTCGACCGCATGCATTGTTGGTGCTTGATGTCCCCTGACAATCATTTGGGATGTTTACCGACAAGTGCGGTTATGATGGTTGTGATTACTTCATATTATAAATGGGTATGTAAAAAATTTATATTGCGTTGAGCGTACTGGATTGCTTCTCAGCGACAATTATTCAATAGGGTGGACATTGTCGTCCACAAACTTGGGTACTTCAGCAAAAGTTTATCAGCAAATAAATTTGCTTTGTACTTTCATGCCGACAACGCAGGTTATAAATTTTTAGCTAGAAGTAGTGAACTAACAACTACCTATCAACAACGAATTAAGACCAGTTAGTTGAAGTTCATTAGGTCAATAGAAGCGAATTGTGTCATGCAAATTGCAAGTAGCAAAGCGAACGGTATGCGCTTTCAATCTGAATTGATCAAATTCAACAAATTCCAATTACTTTCCAAATTATAGTTTTGTGGATTGCCCTTCGGGTAAAATTCAACAGGTGATTAACCCGAAGTCACTATATTGGTGTCGGCTACAAGTTCAGGTGAGATTTTCTCATTAAGAAAGCACATTGTATTTGAACTTGTTACTGGATTTTGGCACGGTATGGGGGTGTAGCTCAATTGGTAGAGCACTAGCCTGTAAAGTGGGCTAGAGATGCGGGTTCAACTCCCGTCACCCCCGCTCAATCCACGACAATCAATGCAATCACGCATCGGATTATGCTATGGTCACGGTTGCGCTTTTTTTAGATTCGTCAAAATACCAACAAAATAAATTTTATTGAATAGTGGCCGAATAAGTTCAGAATCGCGGCCGAATGTTTTCAGAACGATGGCCGAATCAATAGGAATAACATTGTACATAGATGCCGAAATTTAAATTGTTATACTTGAAATTTGGTTAAGTTAAATTAAATATTTTGAATAACAGACCCGTGTTGTAAATTTAGAGATTGAACGAACGAAAACTTCATTGTATTATGAAGCCATAACCAAACCGTGATTTAAAAATAATTTTGTTGAATTTTAAATTGAAAAGCATAATTTAGGTGATATTATGACTGATTTATTATGTTGTAATTTAAGTAAACTACCAAATAGACAATAATTCTTTAAAATTTAAACCCTTGAATTAGAAAAGGATTTTCAATGTTAAAGAAACTTGAAATAAATAATTTTTTGTCATTTGAAGACTTAGAGGTTAATTTTTCACCTACCATCAATGTAATTATTGGTGAAAACAGTATCGGAAAAACCATACTTCTGAAATCCATTCTCTTTCTTTATAGTCTTCTTCCATATTTAAAGGACGGGGGATCTGAACAATCTGACACACAACAATTTGTAGTAGATCTGATGAAGCAAATATTTGATCCACGCAACGAAATTGTGAGATTTTTCAATGACAATAGTGATGGAACAGCAAATTTAAAAGCAGATTTTGAAAATAATAATAATTGGGTCCAGGTAATTATGGATAAGAGTATTAATTCAAACTGCTCGGGAGGACAAGCAATTGCGAGTGAAAACTTGCCGGTATTTATTCCAAGCAAAGAGTTAATGTTCGTGTTACCCGATTTGCTTAGAGTTGCAAATGATTACAAGCACTCACTTGATGCAACGATAACTGGTATTTTAGAGAATATTACCAGATTGGACCTACAGGATAGACGTTTAAGTGAACTCTCTCGTCAGATTATTTCAAAGATTGAAAAAATAGTAGGTGGTAAGTTTTTTGTAGATAATAATCTTGCAATGTTGTTTACAAATCAAGGGTATGTTCAAAATAGCAATGTTAAATCAGCAAACATCATGGCAGAAGGGTTTCGGGAATTTGGCATATTGTCAAGATTATTTGAGACAGGTACGATTGTCCCCGGTGAAAGCGGACCTTTACTTTGGGATGAACCTGCAAAAAATCTAAATCCAAAGCTAATGCGTTCAATTGCGGAAATTACAATAGAAATGGCACGTAGTCAACAGCAGGTGATTTTGACGACGCATAACTTTGTAATGTTGCATTGGTTTAAAGTACTTATTGACAAAGATAGTGACATTCAAGTACGGTATCATAACTTGTTTCGGAATGAAGAAACTTCAAAGATTGAAGTTTTATCTACAGATGAATATTTTGAAATATCTTCTAATGCAATAGTCGATGCTTACGAGGCTCAAACTTTGTATGAAATTGAAAAAAGTCAGAAGAAATAGAATTGACACAGGTTATAAAAGAAGGTTATAAATTTACCTTCCCAAATGCAATTGATGCATTTCCATTTGATGTTAAAAGAGGTCAACCTGGACTATTTCACGGTGCACCAATGAAGGTTGTTGATGTAATAGCTGAATTTAATTTGTATGATGTATTCTTAGAAATAAAGAACTATTTAGATGGAAACACTTTTATGGAACTAAATATTGAGAAGCGGTTTGAATGACTCACATATCAATTCCGAGATACATTTTTATATCGCTACGCGGAAGATAAAATTTTAAAACCAGTAAAATATTATATTCTTACTGATTTAGAAGCTCCTCAAAACAAAGCTTTTTTTAAAGGATTTAAAGAAAATTTACCGGTCGGAATACCAAAAAACGTGGTCGGTAGATGGAAGCGAGAATTTGCTGAAGAATGCCATATATTGAATATGCAAAGTTGGAATAAAATGTCAAATGGTTGGCGAGTTGAAAAAATCTAATGAAAAATATGAAATGTGGAGTAAGGAGTAACTTAGCTGTTGAGAGTTTTCATAAGTAGACCATGAATCTATAGAGGAAATATCAGTATAAAAAGCTGATTATTAATTATTTCTCCCCCGGCAGTTATTTTGCCTGCACAACGACAATTTATCAAGATATTTGATTTACAAGAGTCTTTGTTAAAGAAACAGAGCATATATATTTTAAGGTTAGATTGAAATTCAAAATATTGAAAGTTGCTAACCCAATACTAATTTTCTGTATTGGTTAATCTGATTTTGTATAACATCAAACTAATTTAGGTTATACATTTTTAGCATTATTCACCATTTTATGCCGCCACGTAAGTTTGCAATTTGGTTTGTAATCTCCAAGTTTTGGTATTTCCAACTTACAATAAATTCAACATTCAAGTCAGAGTCAAATTCCAATTTATGCCCAAGTTCAAGTTTTTGACGACCATCATGGTTAATCTCAAAACTGCCAGTTGGTGTGTATACTCCAGCAAAATTTGCTAATCCTAATCCATATCCAACATCTCCACTTATTGAAATTTGGTCTCCGGTTGAACCTTTAGTTTGATTCTGTGTGGTAAAACTTCGTGAAGTGAGTGTTGAAGTATTATTGTGATCATATTGGTATCCCCAATCAGTTGCAATTTCAAATTTAACTCCTTCGTTGTTAGCTGAATTATCATACTTTAATTTACCCCCGACTCCCCACTGTTGATTAGCAAAATCAAATTCAGTTGAAGTATGTCCGCGCCCTGCAATTGACCAACCATTCTTGTGATTGAATTCTATCCCACCGATAATTGTGGTAGAATTTGAACTATCACTGTTCTGACCACCCCAATTTGAATCCACATCTAAATTTATTGCCAATACTGATGCTGTTGCATGTTCAAATTGATAATCACCATGCAATGATAGCTGAAACTGTGGTATACCTGCTGCGATTTTAAAATTATGTTCATTTTGGTTTCGTGCTAAGTGTTCTGACCATGAACCATGCCAACTCAGACCTAGATTAATGTTATGGTGTTTCCAAGTATCTCCTGTAGCAAATAATTGATTGATTCCACCGATCATTCCGCTTAGATCAGTACTTCTGCCTAAATCAAAGTTAGATTGCTCTGAATGAAAAGTCATTTCAGTCGTTCCGTAGGTGCCGCTCAACCACATTGAAGAGTTTTCTGCATAATTCCATATCAAGTAAGGTTGAACTGCAATTTTCTGATATTGATAGGTCGCTGAGTTTTGTTCCTGCAAGTCAGCATTAAGATATTTTGCTGTTCCATCTATTAGTGAAGTCGCGATACCTAATTGCGAATTATGGTGTAATCTGGTTTCAAATCCGGTTTGTCCAATGAACATATCACTAGCGACTGAATTTTGGCCAGAATTCACTTGTTCATTGAATTTATAATTGTTGCCCTGTCCCCATAAGATTGTAGATTGATTGGCAAATTGATTCGGATTGAGCTCAATTTCAAAAACTGTTTGATCAATTATTTCCCGCCAATTAATATCACTTTCATTTAACAAATTACCGCTTTTAGTGATGATATTTTGAAGGTTAGTTTCACCGGCCAATGCAAATGATGTTGATGAGGTAGATTCAGCTTCGCGGTTACTCCTTTGAGTTAAAATATTTCTTGTACTTTCGCTAAAATTGCGTTGCATCAAATTATATATCTGCTCTCCAGTTTGGAGAATTGCTTCGCTAGGGACTGCTACCTCTTGAGAATTTACAATCGCCACTCTTGCTGTATTGCTTTCTACATTGTTTGGAACTGAATAATTTGTTCCCGCCACTACTTGGACTGAAATGGAGCCATTTGCATTTAAGAATTCGGAGCTCCCGGTGTTGACAAAATAGTTTGTTGAATCCGCTCCAGCTCTTAGCACAATTTCTTCATTTGTGCGTTCAGTAACTTCAGAATTGACTCTTTCGACTAAAATATTTATCGTTTGATCAGTAGTAGGTACTTGATTAGCTGTAATGACAAAATTAGCTGGGTTTCCAAGTTCAACTGAGGGGTTTTCTGCCACAATTGATACTTCGATTGGACTGTTTTCACCAATGAGTTCTTGGGTTAAAGCATTAACGACCGCACTTGCGATTGAGATTCTTGGTTGATTATCAGGAATCGGATTTTCAGGAGTTGGATCGTTGGGATCAGGTGCATCCTCTTTATCATCAATTTTAACTGTAGCTCGATTATTGGTGCTTAAATTATAAGTGGAGTCAGAACTGGGTTGTAAAGTGATAGTTAATTCCGCCTCGGGATTGTATACGTTGTCATTTGTGATTGGAAAGCTGATTGAAACAGTTCGGTTGCCAGCGATCATGGTGAGGTTTCTTGGAGCTCGCCAGATTTGGAAGCCGCCGGTTTGTTTGATGCTAAAATTTATTGTCATATCCACTTGAGAAATTGTCGTCGACCAGATATTGAATTGAGCAATAGTTTCTTCCTCTCCCTCTTCTTTTTCTTTAACATGTGAATTTTCCGCACTTATTGACAGCGTTGGTAAGTCATCATTATCCTTAATCGTGATGGTCGCTTGTTCATGCTCACCAATGACATAATCGGGTGTGCTTGATAACAATACTGTAACCAATCCATCGGGTTCATTTGCTAAATCGTCTACAGTTGCAACGTAGAAAATTTGAGTTTTACGTCCAGTTGGTAACATAATTGTTTTATTAGAATTCACTTCATTAAAGAATTCACCTTGAGGTCTGACTTCTATTGCCACTTGCAGGTCAATATTGTGGATGAGCAGGGCAGAGATGAAGAATGAAGCGGTATGTCCCTCATTTATCTCACTTTCGGCACCGGTTTGCACTGAAATGACTGGAGGTCCTTCATTATCATAAATTTCAACAACTGCCATTGCAGATTCATCGTAGTTGTAATCATTACTGGATTGAAAAGTCACTTGTATTGTTCCTGGTTCAGAGATTTCATCGTTGTCGTTAGTATTAACACGAAACACATGCTCAGTTTGTTCTTTTGGAACGGTAATTGTCAGCGGATTTTGACCTTCAGCTAAGTATCCACCTGTTGAATTGACAACTAAATTGATTTCGGTGTCGACACTTGGTGCGGTTGTAGATGACAATAGAAATTGTGCTGATTCTCCTTCAGCAACTCCATGTATTGATACCGGACTTATTGAAAATATTGGTGCATCATCATTATCAGTTATATCAATATTAACTGTCTTAGTTTGTCCTAAAGTATAATATTCACCATTGATTAAAGAGATTGAAATTCTTCCATCATTTCGATCAACTAAATCATCACTAGATGCAAGCGTGAAAGCCACTTCGTGAGTTCCACGTGGTACTGGAATGAGTCGAAACCGATGACTTTCTTGTAAAAATTTTATCGTTCCATTCAACCAGATACTAACTTCAATATCTAATAAACTTGGATGATCAGAAATTAATTTGAGATTGATTGGTTGGCCTTCCATGACAGAATCTGATCCGACGACTTGTAGTGAAAATTCTGGAAAGATCTCATTATCTTGAACGGTAACGCTTGCACTTACTTGATTTGACAATCCATAATCTGCTGTACTAAGTAATATTACAGTAACAACACCCTCTGGTTCTAAAATCTTATCATCAATTGTATTGAGGAAGACATCTGTATTGACCGAATTCGCTAGTAGCACCCATTCATTGAAAGGTTGAACCACAAAATTTCCTGGGTCCTCAACGGCATATTTGATTGATATATTGGTATTTGAAGCCGAATTTGATGAAATTCTAAACCACGCATCCTCACCCTCAGCAATTGGAGTATTAGCAAGAGGGGTTATTGAGAGCTTCGGAATGGTATCATCGTCAAATACTCTGAATGTGACAAAATCATTGACTCCTACCAAATAGTTTTCACCAACTTGAATGGTTATCGTAATCCCAGCATTTTCATCACTCACATTGTCTTCAATGGTTTGAATCTCAAATACTTTCTCATTCATTTGTTGTGGGAAGATAACTGTACGCTTGCCGATTGCATCAATCAAATCATCTGATCCAGTGACCTGCAAATTTATTTCAAGATCGTTTGCGAGCATTGCAGCTGTTGATAGTTTATAACGGACTAGATCACCTTCAACGACCGGTTGCGTTGTTGCTGACGCGATGGATATTAATGGAAGGCTTGGATTAGCTGGGTCATCATCCATTATAGTCACACTGACTTGATTGTTTGAACCAATGGTATATCCTGTTCCAGCTTGAATAGAAGCAAGAACCATTCCATTTGATTCATCAATGTTATTCCCAACTGTGGCTACTTCAAAAAAACTTTCTAATGTTTCACTTGGTAATATTACAGTGCGAGATTCTTGTGGGTTCAGTAAAAAATTTTCTGAACCACTAATATCAATATTGATTGGTAAATCACTTAATGAAGCAGTTGGCGAATGGATCCGAAATCGCGCCCTCTCACTTTCACTCACCCCATTCGTAGCTAGTGATTCAATTGAAATTTTAGGTATTAGGTCATTATCTCTCACCTCTACTTGAGCGCGATAGGAACTACCAAAGTTATACTCAGGGGCACTATAGAGTTCAAAAGTTACCAAGCCATCTGGTTCATTTACTTGATCATCAGCAAATAATTCATTAATGAAAAATTCAGTTTGGTTGGCAGTAGCATTGAACTCTTTGTAAATAGGAGAATTAGTCACAATATGACTAGGACCAGTAATGGAATAAATAATGTTGGTACTTACGTTGATGGTACCTTCAACCGTGAATTTTAACCGAGCATTTTGTCCTTCGACAATTCCTGTTGTTGACAGCGATTCAAGAGTTATCGTGGGTGCAGAAAATGCCACCTCATCATTATCTACCACCACTATCGTGCTAGTACTGAAAGCACCGACATCATAATTGGGACTACTTTGAATTGTGACAGTGATTTGGCCGTTTAATTCTTTAATCTCGTCATTTACCGTAGGTATTTCAAACTCTGTATTGCTGGTTCCAGCTTGAATTTGTTCTGTTCTGCTTGTGGTTTTATCTTCAATTGCGACAAAATCTCCTTCATATGCTATGGATACTTTGACTTCCAAGTCACTTTCAAGCACAGTCGCTGTTTCCAACCTAAATCTGGCCAGGGATCCTTCAGGGATAAATTCAGTAGAAGTCGGAAATATTGAAACTGAAGGCTTGCCATCATTATCAAAAATATTTACTGTTGCACTAGAATTTGATCCCACGGAAAACCCGGCCCCATCAATAATTGTTACCGTTACACTGCCATCGGCTTCATCAATGGCATCATCAATTGTATCTATAGAAAATCGACCAGGTCTTGAACTAGACAAAAGAATAGAACTAAAATCCCATGTAACTAAGGTGCGGTAGCCAAATTCTCCCTCAATATAACTACCGGTTCCACTGACTAAAATGGTGACATTTAAATGTGCCCAGCGTCGGATATGCGTGGTGGATGAAAAAGTGAATAGTGCTGGTGATCCTTCAACGACTCCATTTTCAGATTCGACGGCAATCGATAATTCAGGTTCGGCATCATTATTCCGTACCGCAATGGTGACTGAACTAGGATTACCAACTTTATAGTGGTGCCATGCTTGTATCGCAACAGTGATTTTACCATCCGGTTCATAATCAGAATCATCCAAAGTACTAACAGTAAATGTCGCTTGAGTTTGACCAGCAACTAGTTGTACCGGCCAAATTTCTCGAGCAAAATCACCATAATTGAAGTCGTAATCCGTCTGCAAAAACCGCATGGTACCAGTCACCTTGACAAGAATATCAATATCCATATTAAAGGGAGCAGATGAAGTTAACTGATAATGTGCTGTGTCTCCTTCTGTAATCCCACTTGGGTTCATGGTGGTAATAGCAACGGTTGGTGTACTAGCGGGTTTGTCATTATCTAATATATTAACGACTGCACTGCTACTAATGCCAACACGATAGCCAACTCCATTGCGAATAGTAACAATGATACTACCCGGTGTTTCTGTAACATTGTCGTTTTGGGTTTGCAGTGTAAATAATGCAAATGGAATCCGTCGTAGTCGCTGATGTGAAACCCGCAAAGTTCTCAAGCCAAATTGCTCCTCAGAAAAATTTCCTATTTGTTCGATTTCAAGCAGGACATCAATGTCTTGCTCCGGTGTCAATGAAGACACAAATCGGAAAGTTGCTTGCTCCCCTTCGGTAATAGTCTTGGTTAATTCATAAATCGAAATTTCGGGACCATTTGCAGGTGCGTCATTATCTATAACCGGTACAGTAGCTGTCGTGAAATTACTAATACTGTATTGTTGACCACTTTGTAGTAGTACAGTGATACTACCATCAACTTCATCTACTAGGTCATTGTCAGTTGCAATTGGAAAAACCTTGGTGGTTGTTCCAGCCTTAAATTCAATTTCACGATTAAAATCTTCTCCTGCAACAAAACTGCCTCGTTGGCTAATGGCAATATTAACCATGACATCTGACTGCAATACACTGGAAGAAGTCAATTGAAAGTTAGCCGGTAAACCCTCAGGAACACCAAATTGATCAATGGCTGAGATGGATATAAGATTTGCAACTGGACTGCTATCATTGTCCGAAATTGAAATAATTGTTTTAAAATCATTTTCACTAGGTACCCGATAACCACCACCTGTTAACACCTCTGCCCTGATAAAGCCATCGAGTTCATAATTTTGGTCATCAATCGTATCAATACCAAATTCTACACTTTGAGTTCGACGTTGTAATGTAATGATACGATTGTTTAATGCTTCTGCAAAAAAGTTAGCACTACCGCTCAATTTTACCGAAATGTATAGGTTTGAGGCAGGTAGCTTGGAGACAATCAATTCAAATTCTGCAGTGTCGCCTTCGGTGATTGATGATTCATCGGTAGTAATTGAGATTATGGGAAGTGAATCATCATCTAATACCTTGACAGCATCAGAAAATTCAGGACCAACCTGATAGCCGGTACCAGAAATGACTGTAGCTCTTATCAATCCCCATGATCCAGCAACTTCATCATTAACCGTTAAAATATCAAGGGTCTTATTTGAATGTCCTCCAGGAAATTCGATGGTTCGAATTTCTTCGCCCTTAAATGATACATCGCCTTCAGTTTCAATTAACACACTGACATTAAGTGGAGTTGACACTGCGACTCTTGAATAAATGCGAAAATTTGCGGCATCACCTTCATTGATACTTTGACCCCAACTATTGGTGCTCAGGATTGAAATAAATGGTGTTGAATCGTTATCACGAACGTTTACGCTAGCAGTAATGTAAGTGCTTAGAGTATAGCCGGTGCGATCTAAAATCGTTACTGAAATACTGCCATCGTTTTCATCGGTCAAATCATTCAAAGTATTGATTGCAAAATTTTTACCGCGCTCACCAGCACTGACTTTCACCATTCTAGTACCAGTAGTTCCAGAGATAAATTCGCCGGACTCACTAACGTCAATAAAAACCGGAAGTTCACTGCTTGGTGCAATTGTAAAAGTCAACTTAAACCGTGCGGGTTCACCCTCTTCAATTGTACCTGAAGTGATGGTAGAAATAGAAATTGCCGGTGAATTTGTTGTTGTATCATCGTCTCGTATTGTCACAGTGGCGCGGTCATTAGTACCAACAGAGTATCCAGTTCCTTTCTGCAGTTTGACGACAACATAACCATCCGCTTCTTCATTTGAATCCGAATCTGTTGCAACCGTGAAGGTTTTTGTTGTTAAACCTGCAGAAACGGTTTCAGTATCATTGCCAATTGAGCTACTCAAAAAGTTTGAACTGCCACTGATATTGTAGTTAACGGTAATTTCATTTGGCGTTTGGGGTGAAAAATTAAGTCGAAAACTTGCTGGAGTCCCCTCGGTTACACCCATTGATGAATTTGAAATAATTGAAACGATGGGTTGATTAGGAACATCATTATCTTGGATCATTTTAGTTGCACTATCTTCATTTGCTATTGAATATCCAACTCCGGGCTGAATGGTCGCGATTAACATGCCATCAGGCTCATCTAATTGATCTTTCGCGGTTGCAATCTCAAATATTCCCATAAGACTTCGCGCGGGCAGGGTCGCAGTAATACTACGACTGGTTGGAGCTAAAAAATTGGTAGCACCACTTAACGAAATATTGACAGCAAGGTTTTCTTGTGGGGCAGTTTCTGAACTTAATCGAAATTGAACAATATCCCCTTCCATTGCCGGGGCCGCTGAGACTGTACCAATTGAAATCTTAGGTTCTGGGTCGTCATCTTCAAAAATTGAAATTGCTGAGGAGATCCAACTATTTAAGTATCCTTCACCAGGAAATACTCGAGCTATTACATAGATGTCAGCGGCATCAACATTATCTTCATATGGATTTCTTACATCAAACTCTTGCTCCAAATTCCCGGCTGGTAGTGTAATAATTCTTTGCTCAATTCGTCCAGTATACAAGTTATCGGTCCAGGTTAGTCTTACCGAAACACTAAGATCTGAAGGTGCACTATAATCTGCGACTATTCTAAATTTTGCAGTTTCATTTTCGTCTAAGAAATATTGACTCGCAGTAATTGAAATAGTAGGTGGGTCGGGATTTTGGTTAGCATCAGGATTCGGGAGGTGTTCTTCTAAATCATTGTCGTTGGCAACAATTGACGCAGAATCTTTACCACCAATTGTATAACCATTGCCAGATAATAATCTAACTGTATAGGTTACATTTGGTAACTTTTCGTCATCAGTAAACGTGTCAATATCATAATTTACACTGCTAGTTTCAGCCGCTATTTCGGTCGATGTTGAAACTGGTGTCATAAAATTTTTGTAATTGTAACTAATGGAAAAAAGCACTGTTAAATCTAACTCAGGTCGTTGGCTGGTTGAAATCAGAAATTGTGCCTTGTCTCCTTCAATAATCGGACCTTTAATTAACGGGGATATGGTTATAACGGGAAGATTGGAATTTGCCACATCATTGTCGAGAACAGAAACCACAGCACTTGAATAATTCTGCATCAGTGCGTAATTTGAATTAGTTTGAAGGGTTACAGTAATGCTCCCATCGGTTTCATCCGTTGCATCATTTTCTGTACCAAAAATCAACATATGGCCGACCCGTCCAGCAATAAGTCTACCATTTCGTAATTCAAGTGTACGCTCTTCACTTAAACGGGTAAAATAGTTTCCACTAGTTGCAACTTGGTAATTTACCGTAATCGGTGCATTCAATCGCACTTGATCAGTTCCAATTACAAAAATCGCAGTCTCACCTTCAGTAATTCGAGAACTTTGGGCGTTAATAAAAACGGTTAGCTGTGGAGGTGGTTTTTTACTTTTATCCTTGATTGTGACCATTGCCGAATTACGACTTGAGACTTCATAACCCGGTCCCAATAACAATTCAACCTGAACACTACCATCACTATCCATTGAGTCTAAAGTATCCGTAGCAAATGTTAATAGTTTTGAACGAGCACCGGCAGGAAGTAAAAAGTCTTGTGGCGCGGAACTTGAGATAAAATTGCCAACAAAATCTACATCAATATTAATGATTCGGTCTTTGGTGAATGGTTGAACATCAGGTCCAATCAAAAATTGTGCCGTTTCCCCTTCATAGATATTTTGCTGATGTGATAACACATAGATAGATTGGTCATTGTCAAGAATATGGACAACTGCGACATGGTCGTTGGCAACCAAATAATCAACACTCTCTAAAATTTCCACGGAAATCTGACCATCTACGTCAAAATCATTGTCGTCAATAGTTGAAATTGCCAACAAGTAGGACTTACGACCAGTGGCAATTACAATAGATTCAGGAAGTGTTTGACTATAAAAGTCACCACCGTCTCGATTGATAGCTATTTTCACCGTCAAATCAGTAGTGGGAATAATAGTTTCCGACCAAATCTTAAATTGAATGGTTTCCCCTTCAACAATTGAATCCACTAAACTTGATACACCGATCCTTAACCGGTCATTATCTTGCACTACCACAACAGAAAAATGTGTCAACGCGACAACATAACCCATTCCCGAGCGCACCGCTACGGTAATACTACCATCATCTTCTACTACGTCATCGTTGATTGTTGCAACCTCGAAATAGCCGAATCGTGCACCAGCGGGAATAACAATACTGGTTGAAATTTCATCAAAAAAGAAGTCGCCAACTTTAGTAGATTTTACGTGAACCAAAAGATTATTCAGTGGAGCAGATGTTTCAGTTGTCAATTTAAAGGTTGCGGTTTGTCCTTCCTGGATGGTGTAATCTTCTGCTGTAATCGCGATCCTGGGTTGGTCATTATCAAATATATCTACATAGGCAGAATCAAATTGGTCTAGTAAGGTTTCACTGAGTGTTTGCCTCGTATAAAAACTAATGAGTCGATATCCAGTACCTGGTTGAAGTGTAACGTTAATGAGACCATTCGCCTCTTGCAGGTTATCATCTTCAGTTTCAATAGCTAAAGTACTAAAGGTGCGGCCGTTTGGAATATTGATTTTATTTGGATAGGTTCCGTTAATGAAATCACCTTGCTGAGTAACGGTAAAATTTACATCTAAACTAGAACTTGGTGGTCGTCCCCCATCAGTAAAGTTAATCCAACCGATTTGAAATGTTGCTGGTTCGCCTTCAACTATTGAATAATCCTCAGCAAGTACCTGCATAATTGGTGTAAAATTGCCATCAATTCGATATTCAAGTATACGATTTGAAGGATCTAATTCATAGTCGTCTCCTGGTAGCAAATTAATCGATATTGTACCGATACCCTCAACAGACTGAATTATATCTGCAATTCGCCAACCAAATGTGGTTATGGTACTCATATTTGTAAAAGTAATCGTTTCTTCATAAGTAATAGGTCCATTTATCGCATTTTTAAATTCAAACTGGGGTGGAATTACAGGAGTTGGTTTCCCTTCTATATAGTTGTTGGATTGGGTAATTCGAAGGTTTAATTCAACTTCGGGTCGAAGCTGTGCCAACGTTTTAATTTGAAATCGTAGAGGATTTCTTTCCCGAATTAAGTCGTCATTATGAACGATTGGTGTGTAAGGTGTGGTGATTCTGGCATAATCAATCGCAATAACTGGTTTAATCGGAGGTATATTTGTTGAAGCTTGTGCAAAGAGAAGATCATCTTGAGGGTCTTGATGACTTAGACTATTTGAGTCAGCCTCGCTCAATGGTATAGTTGAACTTGGAAAACGATCATTAACTGATTCATGACTTAATGAACTTAATAATTCACTGGTGCTGGCCTGGGATTCTAAATTGTTTAGCTGCGGTAGAATTAGAAAAATTACCAACACTACTAATTTCGAGAGCAACCTAACCAGTAATTGCGGATTAAGTAGAAACATTTTTTCGTAAAACTCGTAAGCACAATTTTTCATGGAGTAGGAGATAGGTAATTCAAAATTGGTTTTGAAATTAAAATGTACCATTTTATTTTATCGCGTTATTTTCAACTAAAATATAAGTAATTTCAATAAGTTTAGATTTATTTTCCACGTAAATGCACTTCATCCATGGTAAACATCTGTACTTGCATTTGGCACTCAATCATTTCAAAGTTTAACAATTTCTAGGTGTTGGACGCACGTAGCCAATGTCAAAGAAGTTCAATTATTACACCATTTAAATTTACTACAGTTACAATTTCAATTAATTACTTAGTTGCTTATAGATGTTCTACTACTGGAGCAAAAACCAAAGTATTCCAATTAATTAAGTTAATTTTAACAACTTAACAAACTTAAGGAGATAAAACCATGAATAAATTACTAATTGTTGTGGCATTTGGATTACTATTATCCGCGTGCGATTCAGATACATCTTCACCAGACGAATAGTGCGTGGAGGATAATTCAACTAGTGCGACACTGTGTCGCATTGATTTTGTGGATTGTGCAATGTAATTTATTATTTGCAACTTACAATTAACTCAAACTTGGAGTAAAAACAATGAGAAACCTTATTTTAATGTTTACCACTATTATCATGCTAGGTGCATGTAGTATTGATCTTAACCCTCCAAGAGGTGGGTATAATACTATCCAAGAAGCTTGGAACAACTGCACTAATGGTATAGTAATGAATCGGGATTATTATATTTGTAGATGAATAACTGGTGTAGGTCATCAAAGTATGATGAGTAACGTTAATCCAAATGTTGATCCTTGATTAGCATTGGTCGCGGTCACCCAGTTTTTTACTTCATTAATAAACTTTCTACAAAACATTAGTTGGTAGCTGATTGATCAGACCATAAAATTGCAATGAAATCAAGCCTCGAGTTTTGAAACATTCAACAGAATAGCTGTTTTGTTAAATGTTGTAAAGTCAATTTTTCTTCTCGAGGATGATCATTTAAAATTTAGTTTTAGTCCCTTCAAAGTCAATTTTTAATCTAAACTTGAATAAATACAATAATTTATTGGGATGTGGAAATAATTTGTTATTTTGGAAAATTTCATTCAACTAGGAAGCAAAAAATCAATGTTAAATTTTTTACCAGGCTCCATGATTAAAAAATCAAACTCGGTGAACAACTCTTATTGCGATCTCCACCAAAATGATTAGTTGAATTTACTTCACAGGTACCAAGGATCAAAGTGAATGCAAGAATTGCGAATAGAATAAGACGCAATATTTAGGTTAGCATTGTCACCCAAATAAATGAGTACCAATGTATTCTATTTGACTTCATGCCAAATTTATTACCGGCATCTGTACCCTTCATGTTCATTGGTGTTTCGAGCGTCTCTGGACACCATTGGATTAAATAGCACATCACCTATAGCACGCATTGAACATGTAAATTCATCACCACCACCACAACGGCAGTTATCATACCCTCTTTGAGTGTAACTATAATCACCTTGATTGCATGCACCCAGCAAAAAAGTCATAAGTGCTAGCACAGCTAGTTGCTTTTTCATTGTTTAATCTCCTTATTTTGGTAAATTTGCTGTTTATATTAAATTTGTTAACATGAAATTACAAACTAGAATTCGGTAAATAAATGTGGCAAATTGTCACATATTAAATGAGTAACAGGGAGACTTTCATTCTCTTGTAGCTTTTATTTCAATTTAAAACTTTTAACAGAATAGCCATTTTGTTCAATGTTGGAAGAGGTTCAATTTTTGCTCTAGAGGATCATTTTTTTATTTGGGGCTGTCGCAAATGAAAAGGGTTGAAATATCCCAAAAATTGTAGATATATTCGCAGTATTTGAATATGAATAACTACCTAAAATACAATTTTTGGCAAAATTAGTGAAAATCCGCTACATAATTGTTTATATAGTCAATAAAAATCATCGTAAATAGGTGTGTAAATTTTCAATTTCATTTGCGGTAGCCCCATTTAGAAAGTAGCACCGTGAATTTAGCTGTGCACCGATTAGTTTTGTAAAGAGTAATTAATAGTCGTTTTTACTTTTGCGGCATATTGTAAATATATCCCAAAAATTAAAGAGGGCCTGCCAATATATATGACACGCCCTCCATTAGTTTGATTGAATAATCTGATAATTACCAAGTTGTATTAACTTTCAGATTAAATTCATTACTTGATCCAGTATCAATGTCTTGATTGCGTAGACCTTCAACTTCAAAATTGAAATTTGAACCTATTGCAACGCGACTTCCCATGCTGACACCATAACTGTTCATTCCACTGAAATCTAATCCAGTATATGGAGTGAAACTACCGAGTTGGTCCAAAATATTGAAACCGTAACCAAGTTCGGTCGTCCATTGTGGAGTTTCGTCTTCCCATGAATTGTCAGCTAAATTTGCAAGTTGGTTGTGTTGGATTGCATTGAAGTTGTCATCGTTTGTGTTACCAATTGCAGCTGATAAGCTCAATTGCACGGCTTGGTTATCATGACCGGTATCATAATCAAGGGTCGCGTTTAATCCCCAATCATGTTGTTGATCCCAAGACATTTGCACATCACCTTCACCAGAAATCGACAAGTCATTGGTGTCATATGCAATGCCAGAGGAAATTTCAGTACCAGTCCAATCATCAAGATCGCCACCTTCATTTTTAAATCCAATTGCAATTGATGGGAGCAGCTGTCCAGTCGCAAATTCATAGTCTTTTGATCCTATGATTGTAGCTTGGAATTGATGCATATTGATATTCATGTCATCAATTAAGCCACCATTCTCATTAATGTTGAGATTGGCTATTAGTGCTTCACCGGTCAATTCAACTTCAGTTTGGTCACCAGAATACAATTTTTTTTGTCCTCCAATTGAGGTCATGTAAAGGTTTGTTTCTGCAGACTCAGATCCAAAGTTATGATCAAATGTAACTTCTCCAGTTCCAATTGAACCAAACATTAATAGGGAGAAGTCTTGAGCTTCGGAAGACCAGCCATAATAAGGGCTTAGGGTAGTCATTTGCATGGTGTGGTCATAGTCTTGGTGTTCGACGTTGCGCTCATATAATGATGCTGAAACACCAAGTACTGTCTCATCAGATAACCAAGTATCGATCCCAAATTGAGTAGTGAACTCATCGCCGTCCCATTGTCCCTGTTCAGAAGACAGTGAAGCGACCGCTTGGTTGTTGCCAAGTCCCCAAACCGAAACCGGTTTGCCACTTTCTTCTAATAGGGTAAATGAAAACGCAGAATCGCCAAATACTGAACTTAATGAACCATCATTGGCGTGCTCACCACTATTTTGAATGATCGCACTGAGATCTGAATTGCCACCTAATTCAAAAGAATTGGCTGGGTTAGCTCCAGCTTCCATCCGCAATGCAAATGCTGATTGCGAATTTGCACCTTGGTTACGGATAATGACAGGAACATTAGCAACAATGTAATTGGCAATTGCTTGTTGGGTTTCACTTGGAGATTGGTCATTATCAATAACCATGACCGAGGCATATTCAATGCCAAGTCGACCATTGACAATCGCATTGTCATAGTCAAGAACCTGGTAACCTTCACCTGGTAAAATTCTTACGGTGATAAATCCATCATTTTCCAATAATGAGTCGTCATCCGTTTGAATTTTTAACGTATGCTGAACAGCTTTACCTTGTTTAGTGTAATTGACACTACCTGGTAAGGAGTCCAACAGCGATGGTAAGACATTACCTGGAATTTCCACAAAGGATTGTTTTCTGGAGATAAAGTTCAGTCCCTCGACGACTTCAAAGTTAACTTGGGTACCTTGGGGGACATTTCCAACAATGCCAAATGGTGCGGGTTGACCCTCAACGACATACTTTGCCCCTTGTATGACTCCAAGCCATGGCAGCTCTTGGTCATAATTAGTGATTCTGTCGTAAGTTTCACCATTTGCACATAGCCCTTCGGGTCCAACTTGATAACCTTTACCTGGTAATAACGTGATTCCAATTGAATTTCTAATTGTCTGTGCACTCCAACCAGGTATTGCGTTTGCTGACACGACTATTTTTTGGGACATCGCTCTTAAAAACTCGAGGCTTCCTACTAATTCGCCACCATTATCATCAGATTCCCAATAAGGGCTGGTGGCCGAAGCATCTCCGATTAAGTCCCGATTGCCATCAATTCGATAATTGACGGTTAAATTCTTTGGGGTGTTCGTCATACGACTTGATTGACCATCGGTTACCACACAGACTTGAAAGTGAATGTTACTATAATTGTCATTGGGGGATTCCTTTCCACCAGGAACAAATTTCCCATTGTCTGGGTATCTGGTTAATGATAACACAATCGGTATATCTTCATCGTTATCTCTAACCATTACCGACATTCCACGTTTATTTGGATTAGCCCGATAACCAGGTCCATCCATAACTGCAACTGTGAATTCACTATCTGGTTCATCCACATCATCATCATCCGTCAAAACTCGTATTCGCGCGGTGGAATATCCATTTCTGACATCTCTTCTGGATCCTCTGAACAACAGTGTTGCTTTGCCACCACCATTGTAAAATGAGGTTGAACCACGACGATCCCAATTCAGCTCATCCAAAACGTCGCCTTCTTCATCATAGACATCAACTTCAACTTCCAATGTTGACCAAGCTGGAACTCCGGGAGAAGTTGTAAAGAAAAATAATGTACTGGAACCTTCTTCAATACTGGTATGTTTGACCCGAGAAAATGAAATTTCATAGTCATTACCAATACCGTTATTGCGTTCCTGAGCTTTGCTAGGTTGTGAACTAATCAATGCAATGACAGCAAAATATGCTAACAAAAGCACTAATGAGGTGGTAAAAGTCTTAACGACGGAACTCAATGTTCCGACGCTTATGAATAAATTATTCATATTAATCTCCTAATAAAAAAGTGTTTGGTTATTAAATAAACTATAAAAATACTACTAATTGGTAGTGCTTGTTATAAAGTGATGCAAAGTGCTAGCTTCAACTAAAATATCTTTAACCAATGACACAAATTGAATGGAGATAACGTGAAACTATTGGGTTGCAATAGAGTGAGGAAGGGAACTTAAAAAGGTTCGTACTAAATTAAGTAACTTTTATGAAATTTTGATAAACCAATCACACCAAGTAAAAACTTAAAATGTGCTATTTAATCTCCAGCACCAACTAATTTACCAAACATTTTACTTAACCAGGCTCCAATGGGATTGTTGTTTGGGGGTTGATATCCTTCAACCCAGTCGCGATTCTGTTCTTTCAATTTTACAAAAGACGCTTCTTCATCTTCATCTGGTTGGGTTTGACCATATTTTTGAAAATACTCAAATTGTAGCTTATGATAGGCTCTCAACTGATTAATGACTTGTTCTTGATAGAAAAAAAAGACGACATTTTCTGCCGACTCTCTAGTAAAGTTGATGGGAGTTTTATCAAGGGTTTCAGTGATCATAGTTGCAATGATTAACTCTGGGTCGATATGTTGCGTATAGTGTGGTTCAACATTGTTGTAAAAATAGTTGTATAAGTAGCAATACTTGGCAAAAAAATATTTGAAAAGGTCATAAACTTTCGGATTGTTGTCTAGCTCTGCTGCGGTGTGTGCATGAACATCAAAGTCAGCACCTAACTCACCAGTGAAATGTTGCAAATTGAACAACATTCGGGTTTTCCAGAGTTCAACATTCTCTCCATCTATTTTAGCTAAAATTGAATTTTTCTCTTCAGCCGATAAGTTTGGTACTGATAGCTGTTCCATCAACTCTTCAATAACATCAATTTGTTTCATGCATGGGTGATTGGCAATAAATTTTGAGGTTGGTTGGTCCGATGAATTTTCGGATGAAGAATTGGTTGAATTTGAATTGACTCCAGCCATTAGTGACTCCAGTTGTGAGGTGTTGTAAGCTCTGATTGTATGTCTATAAAGTGGAAATTATTGAATTGCAATGTAAGATATTACTATGATAAGACGACAAAAGCAAGTGCTTTTTTATTGCAAACACTTGGAATGGGTTGAATATAGAGTAAAAATGTGTTCTTACCAAAAATTTAGTTACCTGAGATAGTCTTAGGTAGTATTTTTTAAAAATTTTTGATTTGTAGAAAGTTTGGTTTCATGTTACCACTTCGACTCGGTCTAAGTAGTCCTATCGCTAGTTTGTAATTACATTAATATTGGTTTATCGGCAAAAAAACCTAGTTAATTAAGTAATCTCTTCACCTTAACAATGGAGGTGAAGTTTGGTCTTCAATGAAAGGTAAATTGCTAAACTTTAATAGTTCATCCGCAAGGGAGTTATAAGTTATGAGTGAAAAAATTGCAATTCACTGGTTTCGTCAGGATTTAAGAATTCTGGATAATCCAGCACTCGTCAACGCGACTCAACTGCAAAATGTCTTACCGATTTATATTCTTGATGATGTTCATGCTGGATCTTATGCAATAGGTAGTGCAAGTCGATGGTGGTTACATTATTCACTCAATTCATTAGCACAGTCGCTTGGTGGAAAATTATCGGTTTATCAAGGCAATCCCATTGAGATTTTAAAGGATCTTATTACACGCTTTGAGATTGGTCGAGTTTGTTGGAATCGATGTTATGAATCGTGGCAACGCATGCGTGATTTGGAAATTGAAGAGTATATAGAAGCAACTGGAATTGAGGTTCAAACATTTAATGGTTCGTTACTTTGGGAACCCGGGACGATAACGAATAAAGAAGGTTTAAATTACAAGGTTTTTACTCCGTATTATGAAAGAGGTTGTTTGTCGGCTAAGTCGCCGCGTAAACCGTTATCATCACCTAAGAGTACCAATTATCTTTTTGATGAAGCACATTCTATTAGTATTGATACACTTCAGCTTCGCTCTAAAATTGGTTGGGATTCAAAATTTGAACCATACTGGCAAATTGGCGAAGAAGGTGCACATCAATGTTTTCAGAAATTCATTGACAACGGGTTAGTGAACTACAAAATTGGGCGTGAT
The DNA here is from genome assembly GCA_964291365.2 of Stappiaceae bacterium. Taxonomy (GTDB): domain Bacteria; phylum Pseudomonadota; class Alphaproteobacteria; order Rhizobiales; family Stappiaceae; genus JBDWFY01. Next base: position 4,443,836 of record OZ219989.1, on the reverse strand, counting down.
TTTCCAGCCGAATCTTATGTATCAAAACTCTCACCTCATCTTCATTTTGGTGAAATTTCTCCGCATCAGTTATGGCACTCGGTTCGAACTATTGGAGATAATGAGCAGATTGATCATTTCTGTAGGGAATTGGCGTGGCGCGATTTTTCTTACTATCAGCTGTTTTATAATCCAGAACTACCAAGAAAAAATGTAAAAGTGCAATTTGATCAGTTCCCTTGGGTAAAAAATGAGGCATACTTACGCGCGTGGCAATCGGGACAAACGGGAATACCGATAGTGGACGCTGGCATGCGTGAGTTATGGCAGACCGGTTACATGCATAATCGGGTACGGATGATCGTGGGTTCCTTTCTAGTCAAGAATTTGTTGATGCATTGGCATCATGGAGAACGTTGGTTTTGGGACACCTTAGTTGATGCTGATTTAGCGAGCAATAGTGCGAATTGGCAATGGGTTGCGGGATGTGGTGCAGATGCCGCGCCGTATTTCCGAATCTTCAATCCAGTATTGCAAGGACAAAAGTTTGATCCGGATGGCAGTTATGTACGCAAGTGGGTACCTGAGTTGATTCAACTACCGAACAAATATCTATTCAATCCATGGACTGCTCCCGAATTAACCTTAACAAGTGTAGGAATCACATTGGGTGAAACTTATCCCAAACCAATTGTTGATTTGAAACAATCGCGTGACGCCGCGTTGGATGCTTTCCAAGAAATTAAAGCCGTAGAATAGCTCTATTGTTTGTGATGGCGCGGGTTTAAAAAAGCTTGGTCATTGTAAGCATTATTGAATTTGTTTGCTTTTTCAAGCTTGAGATGGTACGATGTCAGAACGACGTGTTTATGCGTAGTAATCGTAACAGAATTAACTTGTGGATTTGATATCTAACCTTAGGAGTACCAGAGAATGGCAAAGAAATCGAAATTTAAACATATACCCAATGTTTGTGCGATTGATGTTGGCTCACCAAGAAGGGGTAATATTGGTTGGTGTTTTTTAGACTTTAAGAAAGGGGAGGAGGATACAGGTAAGAAGCTGGATGAACTTATCCCACTGATTGGGGAAGCGACGAAAAAAAGTAGTTTGATGCTAGGATTGGAGGCACCACTTGTAATCCCGGTTCGAGATGACGAGATGAGTTTAACAAAAGGTAGACCGGGAGATGAAAATATGCCGTGGTCAGGAGTTGCTGGAGCAATAGTTCTTGCTCTCAATTTACCGATTATGGTTTATCTATTTAAAGGTATTCAAAAACATAACAAAGATGTTTCTTTTTTTGTGAATGAAAAAGGGTTTGAAGGTAAACGAAATCAAGTCATGATTTATGAAGCGTTTGTTAGTGGACCCGATAAGATCGGTACCCATATTGGTGATGCAACTTATATGGCCCGAAGTTGTGCTCACTATACTAAAACCCTTGAATTTCCACCAACTGTACTTGGTCACGAAGGAGGGGTTGAGTATCTTAATTTGGCCGGTGCCGCATTGGTACGCAGCGGATTGAAAAAGGAAGTTAAAGTCTTGAATCGCATTACACCTATATATAAACCTGAGTCTGTTTTAAAAAAAGGCCTTAAGAAGCCATATGAATTTGATTGATTGATAAACTTACATATGATTTATTGGAGATTATGGTGGATAAGTTATTGAATTAAGCCGAATTAGATAGAATTAAGCATTAGTTTAATGTTTCCAGCTTAAGTTTAATTAACGGCTCACATCAGCGTGATTGAATGAGAAGATTTTCTAGAAAGACAATATAGTACCTGATGAATTGTATTTGACGCGTTAAGCTAAAATATATTTTAATAGGTAGCAGGTCTAACCCTTTAAATATAAGACTTTAGCTGAATAGTCGCTAATTTCCAAAGATTGCAAATCACGAAAAATGCACTATATTTTTCTAAAAAGGAGCTAACCTATGATATATGCAATAATTGGAGGAGTTTTACTACTCGGTGGAATTTTAGTCGGACCGGTAATGAGTAATGTAGAAATCCCCAACTATGAAGTCATAGAGACTAAAGGGAATATTGAAATCAGACAATATCAACCCATGATTGTCGCTGAAGTTGAGATTACTGGTGAACGACAAAATGCCGCAAGTGATGGATTTAGACTACTAGCTGATTATATTTTCGGCAATAATACAGTCCAGCAAGATATCGTAATGACCGCACCGGTGCAACAACAGCAAAGTCAAAAAATTGCCATGACGGCACCAGTTCAGCAACAAAAAAGTCAAAAGATCGCGATGACAGCACCTGTCCAACAACAATTGCAAGGTGAATCATGGACCGTAAATTTTGTTATGCCATCTGAATTTAATATGGATGATCTCCCCGAACCCAATAATGATAAAGTAAAACTCAAAGAAATTTCAGCCAAAACATTCGTTGCCATTCGGTTTCCAGGCACTAGTTCTGATGCTAATGTCAGTAAGCACGAACAACAACTGATGGATTTTATCCTGTCGAATGAAATGATTATAGTCGGTTCACCAAAATATGCTTTCTATGATCCACCGTGGACGATTCCACCATTACGACGTAATGAAGTTATGATTGAGATTGAACAATAATGAGATTGGTAATTCCATAGTGATTGAAACATTTTCGTAGAAATTGAATCAATTCTTTCATTCTCAAAACAAACGATTATTCGACTCAAAAACGTATACCAAATAATCTCCCTGAGTCCGTTTTATCGGTCAATACAGTCGGTAAAATATAGTCTTCTACATGGAAATTAGAATCAAAGATGTTCCGAGGGAGTGCGTCAGAATTCAAAGTGACAATATATTGAAAGCCATGTTCTTCGGCTTGAGTTGCACCAATTTGTAAGGCTTTGGCTACTTGTCGTTCATCAACACCGTCAAAGAGATGACTATCATGGATTAGAAAACCAGGTCCTAAATTTCGTTTTGAATTAAATTCCATTATCATATGATCAAAACAGAAAATTTGCATATTGGAAATTCCCTTGTTTCGTTCACCGGCAATTTTTAACTCAAAATGTGGCCCTGTTGGTTTGTCTACAATGCTGAAATTTCCTGGTTTGTTGTAAATTTTACTAGAAAGCGATAAAAATATTAAAACCAGCTGATCAATTATTTCTTTTCGCTCAAATATTTCATCTCTAAGTTCCTTAATTAATTTATTTCGATTTATCTCAATATCTAATTTTCGAGTTTTGATTTCACTAACTAGTTCAAGTTGCTCACTTAGTTGTTTACGTTCTGATTCCAATCTACCAGCCTCTTCTTGCAAACTTGTAAATTGTTCAAGTGCGCCACCAGATTTCAGAATTTCCATTAATTCTTTTCGTCTTCCGTCCAATTTTTCAATTTTTTGGTCGCGTTCATTTATCCGGTTTATTGCAGAGTTTATCTCATTTTGTAAATGGGATTGACGATTTTTAACGACTGCGACTTGAAATTTTTGCACCTCATCAATGCGCCGCTTGATTATTTCAGGAAATAAGAAATTTACTTCGTTGTATACTTTTGGGATATCGTCAACTTTATCAACACGTTCCATACTTATTGACTCCTCTAAGCCATGGATTAGTTGATTGTCAAAAAGATTTTTCTCATTAAGCTCATTGATTTGAATTGTGATTTCAGAGGCTTCTACTTCAGACTCTTTATATTTGGGAACCACCTTGAAGGTCTTCAATATTTCAGCTAGATCATGTTGTTTTTTCTTAATTATTGTTAATTGAGTATCAATTTCAGCTGCTTCTCCGAAATAACGACTAATTTCGTCTTCCTTTGATAACTTAATTAATTGGTCGGTTGTAATTTTCTTTTTCCGTAATTTTTCAAATTGAATAGGTAATTGCCAATTTTGTCCTAGCAAATAGGACAGAGCTACTTGTTTATTCCAAGTTTGTTGACTTTTGAAAAACTCTATTGGGTCGTGAAATCCCCCTTCGTTTTGCCGTCTGGCAAAATAAGGAAATAAAGAACGAAATGTTGGACTATAACCTGAATTGCTCAAAGTATCGTTAATTTTTTACAGGTAAATATAGTTTTATCACTTATGGTATAAAGGTTTATTAGCTCATTTTCAAATCCTCTTTCAATTTACAGTATGTATTTTTAGATTGATCACTTTGGATCAGTTTTTCACAGCTTGAAAAAAAAATTTAAAACAGGGACTGCTTTTTGTTCACTTCGTTGTTATATGAAATTTTAAGTGCATGTTTTTGCATTCATTGTTGCGTTAACAACGGAGTTAAGGATGAAAAAGCCAAACCCAAAGGCACGAACAAAGAAGACTAAGTCGCCTAATTCAGGGCAACCAGAGAAGCTGATTTGTTCAGAATTTCAAGGAAAGTCAGTTGAGGTGACGTTTTCACGAATCAATTTAAGCGGTGATGCTGGTTCATTGTTGATTCGAGAAGCTGAATTGGCAACTGGAATTATGAAGCGACTGTCCAATTGTTTTACTGATAACCGCGATCAACGGATGGTTGTTCATAAATTGGAGACGCAAGTTCGACAACGGATTACTGGGTTACTACATGGTTGCCCGGATCACAATGATCATGATGAACTTTGTCGGGAGCCAAGTTTTGAATTACTGGTTGATGAGCCTGGCATTGTGCGAGAAGATTGCAAACCGTTAGGGACTCGCTCGACGATGCGTCGGCTTGATGAAGCCAATCGGCAGATCGCTGATGGTGAACAGAAGAAACTTGAGTTTAACCAAGATCAGCATGACTACCAGCTGTTAGAGGATAGCGTTGAGTGGATCAGACGGTTAAAGAGTAAATTGCTGATTATTGACATGGATGCTACGGCTGATCAATTATATGGTAATCAAGTCGGAGGTGCTTGGAATGGATTTTACCGATATAAATGCTTACTGCCGCTGTTGGCCTTTGTCGGGCCAAATCCGGTCTATTGTCGCACCCGAGCTGGAGATGTTGATGGAGCGTTGGGCACCGCGGAAGCGTTGAACAAGATTGTGCCATTCTATCGCCAACGATTTCCAGAAAAGCTTCCTGTTTTTCGCGCTGATGGTGGTTTTAACCGACCGGAACTGATTTGCACGTGCCACGAGATGGGGCTTCATTTTGCGATTGGTCTTGCCAAAAATGATGCATTAATGGCACAAATTACACCGCAAATCAAACGTGTTAAAAAGTCTAGCTTGAGCTCGGGGAAAACCAAACGGGTATTCACTGAATTTAATTGGACCACTGGCAATGGCAGTTGGGGCGGACAGTTGTTTCGAGTGATTGCCAAAGTTGAGTATATCAATACCAATAATCATCGGAAATTGAATGTTCGATTTATGGTGACCAATTTGGATAAGAAGTTTGGTGGTGCTCGCAAGTTATATACTAAACTATACTGCGGTCGGGGCGATGCGGAGAACCGCATCCAAGAGAATCAGTATGAATTATTCGGGAGTCGCGTGAGTGCACACAATCTCGAAGCGAATCAAATGCGATTAAATTTTGCCGTTTGTGCTCATAAGGTTGCTAATGCGATTCGAACGATTGGTTTTCGCGACACCAAATTAGCCTCGGCAAAGTCAAGCACAATTCGCCGGAAAATACTGAAAACGCCAGCCATTATTAAGCACAGCTGTCGTCGAGTGTGGATGGATTTTTCCACTGAATTTGCTAGCAAGGATTTGTTTGTGCAGGCAATCAAGAGATTTATGAACTATGGTTCGCGACGACGGGGGTTAACGGAAGGGGTTGGATAATATCCATCAACACATTATTGAGATTGAATCAAACAAGATCATCTCTTCAACCCTTCCAATCAATAACGCATCATTTGAAATTTAAATTGGTAAAATGATGCTCAACTCATTCAAAGTCAAACAACCGCACGAAAAGAAGCACCCCCATTGCTGACTATTGAATGAACCCAGTGCTTCAAATAATTGAGAATGGCGACAAGCGGTAATTTGTCGCAACGGAGGAGTTGTATTTTTCGCAAAAATAGGATAAAATTTGACCAAATTTACGCTTTTTGTTCGCAGCTACTTTGAGCAATCTAGGATAAGAACTTGTTTGTTTTACCTGAACTGGTAAGTCGAACCACATTTTTCCTAGACTGTCAGACCACTTTCTGTTAGATATTTTACGACTACTTGAGAAATTTTTTGGATCAATCGCATTCAATTCTAGGTCGTAGATATCGCTAAGAATTATTGAATTAGGTTTAGTCCCATTGCGTGTCACTTCAATTGATTTATCTTTGCCCTGAAAAGCAAGACTAAACGATGATTGTACCAATTCATCACGACGAAATATGCTTTCTTTTGGTACACTAGCACCAAGTAAAAAGTGGACTAATTCTACGAAGCTCGTTTTCCCAACTCCATTTCGTGAATCTGTGTCAGATGATTTTTCAGTTTTATCAGCTAATAAAATGTTTAACCCAGGCTTGAATTTCAAAGCCTGAAATGAAGACAAATCGCTACTTATGCCATGTATCATAGTTTTGTCCTTACTAGAGCTCCATTAACGAAGTCAATGACACCAATTATATATAAAAACTCTAGCGTGTGAATGAACCATTGGTAGCTTATAGGTGCAGTGGAAGATTCCACTGACCAATTTGAGCGAAACGCATTCCAAAGCGTGGAAACGGTCTTCGGTTCGTCAAGTAGCATTAATACAGTAGCCCCTGTTCCTATCAATGCTCTTCTGGTATTTATGTGCTTAGTTGGCAGTATCATGTTCAAATTCCATTTCTAATGGGTCCTCAAAAATATCACATTTATCAAAATAGTACGCAAGTATAGTCCAGATAGCTGCTTGTCGAGTTGGCTCATTATTTTTGTTATCAAATCCTACGTACTCATGAAGGAAATGAAATATTCTTTCCGATGTTAAATTAAGTTCTTTTAAGCTGCTATATTTTTTTCGAATTGATTCCGCAATCTCTTCACTTTTTTCAGGTGAATCTAACTTCATAAGAAAGTCTTCAACTAAATTTAGTTTTTGGCGACCAATTTTCAACATATCTCTTGCCGCTGTTGAAATTTTATTTTTGTCCAATTTGTTTTGAGAGGGTTCAATTACGTCGTCTAATTCTATTGTGACTTCAGATTTTTCAATGGCATCTATCACCGGTGCTAAATCGCTTAGAACAAGAGAATTAAATGTGTTATATGACAATATTGGACCGAACAATGCAGTAATACTTTTCTCATCGAGTTTTAAGACTAATTTTAGTAGTTGTGTTTTCGACCAAACTTCAATTTTTATTTGCTTATGTTGTTTTCGTAGATCGCGTATATGTTTAGACGCGTTAGGAGGCAATCCATTCTCATCATTGTGGACGAGAATCCATTCTTTGATTTCACCCTCCCAATGCTTGAATGCTCCACTGAAATCCTAGTCTATTTTCTCTATCAACTTACTTTCTTTCATAGTTAATGGTGCATAGCATTGGAAAACTGTTTGAGTACTTTCTCTATAACCGTCGCATTTATGGTCTCCATATTTGCCATAATTTCGAATGGGTTGAAAATCCGGTCCATACGCAAATTCAGCTATTTTAACAAACCAACTTTCAAATTGAGTTGGATTTTTCTTTTAAAAATCGCGTTCAAACTTCACTGTGATATCTTTAATTTCAATGTTATCCATTTACATTTCTTTTTCTCAGACTTTGTAAGTTGAGGTTAAGTTGATTTGAAAGAATTGAGTTTTAACAAACTTAGTTTAATTTTTACGTATTGCATTATACAAAGTATTTTTATCCACAGAATTTTTAGTTTAGTTTTTGAAATTGACAAATACCTTAAATCAAGTGTCTTTTGAGTTTGGATGGTATAAATCTGATTTATAATAGAAATGTTAAGTTTGACTTAAACAAGGGTCTGCAGAGTTTAGTCAAGACAAAAAAGACGACACTTCGTGCCGTCATTCATGATTCAAGTTGGTGATATCGTTGGGTTGTTATTCTACCCAAGCCGAAATTGAATAGCCAAATGAACTAAAAACACAGCCAACGTCATCATCTCTACCTTCGTGATATGGATTCCATAAGGTTGAAGGTTTACATACACTGATGGTTAATAACATCACAAACCCTAATAAGTCATAGCAAAGTCTCTTGTAAATTTAGCTCTTCTAGCTTTTTAGGTTCAATAAAAAGTTGAAAGTTCTGCGTTACAAATATTGAACTTTGGAAAAGTGTCAGAGGCCGGGGGTTTTGCCAAGAGACAATGCTTTATTCCTCCTAATCGGCCTCATTGCTAATTTTGAATCGCAAACTAAATGCAAGTGAATAAGAACTATCAATAAACAATTGATGTGTTGACTAAGTATTCAACACAAGTCGGTACCGTTCACTGAGGTGATTGGAATCCCAAGCTATAAAGCATGCTTAAGCACTAGAATCATGGTATTCTTCCAGTTTCAAGCTTGAATCATGAAATAATTTGATTCCAATCATCAGTGATCGGTCTTGTTAGATTAACCACTCCACCAATTAAAGTGGTAAAGTGAATAGCCCATTACACTAAATCCACATTCAACGACATTGTTGGTTCGATCAACACATTGGTCGTAATGACTTTGTGGATTTCCATCGGGACCATATCTTTCATGACAAGATGATAGCAAAACAGTCATTGCCAAAATAAGAACTAGTTTACGCATCTATTTTCTCCAATAAAGGTTGAATTTTGCAACATTCTACCATGAAACAGTTGATAATTCAACAAAAATATTGCGGCAAATTGTCACATGTTTTGAAATAGGTATTCTTCTAAATTATTTCAATTAGCTAGTATTGTCTACATTTGTAATGTGCTTAAGAACTAACAAATTGTGTAAATGCTAATGATTAGTTGTTGTGTTTACACGATATCATTATTTGGGTCTGTTGAGCTTAGGGACAATTAAATCTTAATATTAAATAGTAAACCGCTAAATCCTAGTTTATTCGGTTTTGGAAGTAGAAAACTTGAAGGATAAAGTTTGATTTCCTTCATGGTTTATCCTGCCAAATTCAATTAATCATAACGAGTACTATCAAATTCCAGGTTTTGCAAATATGCTCAAACAAAATTTCATTCGAACAAAGTTGGCATTGTTAGATTGGTGTCGTTGAGATTTAAACCGCGAAAATCTCTATCCCTAATTAGAGCTGTTTAATTAGCAGTTTTGAACCAATTCCTAATAACTTGATTTCTAGATTTTTGCTAGATCAATACTTGGAAGTTAGTGGATATGGCTATTGGTGATAGATCCAATATCATAATAGGATTGGAATGGTAAATTGTTTCCAGCTCTAAGACGCGGATGTTATTGGTCCACCTGAGGTCAAAAATCAAATCAACAAACTCAAAGGCTGATGGTGGTTCTTGATATATGAGTTATTGATGCATTTGCTATATCGGTTTCGCGATATAATGCTTGATTCAGGCCAATGTATGGAAGAATTTATCCATACTACTCTCGTTACAACTTTCTCAAATTTGTTGGGGACTTTGATATGTTTTAAGAATAAAGGAGATTGCAAGAATGATAAATGGTCTTCTTATTCAGTATTCTTGCGATAAGATAAAATACAGTTCGTAAGTGTATTGATACAACCCTGCGGAGTCAATTCAAAAAATATTGGAAAATTCATCAAACGACACCGCAAAGGTACAGATAATTTTTATGAACACTTAACCGAGACATACTTTGAAAGTATTAGTTGCTCAATTTAAACCAAATATCATAACTAGTTACCTCATTGTATGTGCTATTGAGTAAGTAGTGCTGAAGTTTAATGTTCGCTAACAAGGACCCAATCGACCACTCCAAAATGGTTCAGTAGGATCGTAACACAAACTGAAACTCTGTTGGTCATTTTCAAATTCATCCACATAGTGACCTATGGTTCTTGGATCATCTTCACATGCACCAAGTATCATAGTGAATGCAAGAATTGTGAGTAATTTTTTCAACAGATTAGCACCTGATTTGATTGAAGTTTGAGAGCAGATTAAATTATGAGATGAGGCAATTTAATCTAAGAAAATGTGGCATATTGTCGCAGAAATTAGCTGCGCGTGGTAAGTCGGGTCTACTTGATGGTAATCAAAATTCGTGACAGCAAAATCTCAACTTGGTGTGGAGAAAAATATCAATTATTTTCTTGTCTCTTGTTTCACTTTGATATGACAAGCGTAGTGGTGAAAAATAACAGAAGAATAAGTTGCGGTTGCTAAAATAAAGGAAACAAGATCTAAAGTTGTAATAAGATTTCCGATTTACCAGCTAAGCGACTGCGTTAACATTGATATTGATAAATCAAAAATTTACATGGAAAGAAACATATATTTGTGGGAAATTCCTCATCAACAGATTCTCTCTCAAGTTCATTAAATCAATTTAATGTTGACGTTCATTTTGCAATTCTAATGTATCCTAACGCTAAAGCTGGTTTAAAGATTAAAAAGTTGAAAGTGTTAAAGCATGCTCTATATCATGACTTTTATTGCAATTCATTAAAGTTTTTTACCAATTTAACCATGAAGGACGAAGCAAAGTGATCACCGGCAAAGATTTGATAGCTATGGGATACAAACCTGGTCCACATTTCGCGGAAATGTTAACCCTAACTCAAGGGGTTGATGATATTGCTTCAATCAAACCGCAGCTGGATAAAATTTATCAAAATGTCATTCAGACCATTCCGCTTAAAACTGATAATTCATTTAAAGTTTTTATTGATGATGGCCGCAATGAATTTGAACAAGAAAATGTCGCTGCGGTTAAAAACTCAATGCAAGAAGTTGTAAAAACTCCTACAATTGTTGATGCCATGATCATGCCCGATGCTTGTCCAGCTGGAGCCATTGGCACGATTCCAGTCGGCGGCGTGGTCGTAGCGAAAAATGCACTCCACCCTGGCATGCATTCAGCAGATATTTGCTGTTCAATGTCATTGACATCTTTCAATCTTGAGTATTCCGCTGCGAAAGTGTTGGATGCGGTACAAACTAGGTCACATTTTGGGAGTTTTTCACGCAAAGATCCACTAGATATTGATCGCTTCACTGATGTGAGAACTCAGGCAGCAAAAAATAAATTTCTCTCTGGACCCAATATAATACAAGCAATGAAAGATCAATTTGGTACCCAAGGTGACGGTAATCATTTCTTTTATGTTGGCTATCGTGAATCAACTGGTGACCTGACTTTTGTGACTCATCACGGTTCACGTAAACCTGGTGCATTACTCTATAAAGCGGGAATGAAAGTTGCCGAAGGATTCCGTAAGAAGTATTCACCAGAAACCTTAAAACAAAATGCATGGATTCCATTTGATAGTACAGAAGGGCAAGATTATTGGGAAGCCCTGATGATCATTCGTGAATGGACTAGGCAAAATCATTTAGTGATCCATAATGCTGTTATGGATGAATTATCAATCAACCCTTCTAAGATTTCTGATCGATTTTGGAATGAGCATAATTTTGTTTTCAATCCTAGCGATGACATTTTTATGCACGCGAAGGGAGCAACACCAGTTTGGGGAGGTCACGCGCCTGATGCAGATGGTCAAGGGCGTACGATAATTCCACTAAATATGGGTGAACCGATTTTGATTGTGACTAATCATCAAGAGAATGCGACTGGCTTCGCGCCACACGGAGCTGGACGAAACTTGTCGCGCTCACTATTTGTTAGAATTCAAGGTGAAAAGCCGGTAGATCAAATTGTTAAGGAACAGGTATCACATATTGACGCTCGTTTCTATAATGGTTCTCCTGACATTGCAGAATTACCCGGCGCGTATAAAGACGCTACTGAGGTTCAGCGGCAAATTGAAGACTACAAATTAGCCAATATTATTGATCGTGTGCTACCGCTAGGTTCAATGATGGCTGGGAAACAGTTTCAACCATGGCTACGAAAGAAAGAACGACAAGCGACAGTATTGAATAAATAGGTTCTCTAAGGCTTGTTTAAATAGGTTACTTTAAATTATGCTAAAGTTTAATGTTCTAAATTTAGTTCATTTTGATTCACATTTAGTAGTTAAATGAAGGTTTTTTGGACTTTTTGGTTGTTAGAATTGCTTGGGTAGCGGAAATTCTCAATTGTAAGAAAGTTGAATCATTTTGAAGTCAGTTCGGCATTGATTTAGTTAAAATTTGAATCTATCTCTATTATTTGAGTCGTTGCGGCAAAAAATAAATAGAGTAGAAGTGTGATTGAATATTCACACGATATTTCCAGAAATTTAGAATGTCTTTGTATCCATGTTTTAAAGGGAAAATTGAACAGCAAAAAAATATTGATTCACTTTCATGCTGCCAAAATAAATTGCTAATATTTAACTAGAAGTATGTCAATAAGAACGAGCGGCGTAAATATATCTCAAATAAGATTGTTCAAATTCAATTGGTCAGCAGTTCCGAACAGTGCATTGCAAATCTTGGGTAATAAAAACGAACAAAACGCTTATTGTTACTGATCTTATCAGATTGTACTGCTTCTCAGTAAATTCCAAAATATGGTTTTTGTAGATTGCCTTTCGGGTAAAGCTTATCACAGGCGATTGACCCGAAGTTACCATATTGGTAACTGTAGCAAGATGTCAGATGGGACTTTCTTAAGGGAATAATTCTTTGCTATTCATTGTGCTACTGGAGTTTGGCACAGTATGGGAGTTTAGCTTAATTGGTAGAGTACTAGACTGTATTAGGTTAGAAATGCGAGTTCGCTCCCTGCAGCTCCCGCAATCCACACTTGCAATTTTGTCAAGTAGCGAAATGCATCATTTTTTGTCGCGGATCTTAGTTAAAAAAAGTTTTGAACTTCATTAATTACAAAGAATTTGAAACGAATAGTTTTTGTTTTTTAGGGTAGCGAATTCAAAAATATTTTGTCAGCTTTTGATCCAAAATATCATTTTGAAATGTCGGCTAATGTTCAATACAGCAAGAAAATAGATCTCTTAATACAGCATACAATGCAAGCAGAAAATTGTTGTTAAATGACAATATGGGTTAGATTGATAGCTTAAGTTTACAAAATCCAAATATTATCAATTGACAAGTTTAAGAAAATAAATTTATTATAGTGAATATTTGAATTTTTATTTATTTAAGCATTTACGATGCAGAATGTATTGCAAAAATTTTCCAATGAAGACTTTGTTAACCGTTGGTTTACAAAGATTAGATGGCCCGATGGCAAAATTATTTGCCCAAGGTGCAACGGACTTAAGACAAACGTAAGCACGCATGAAACGATGCCATATCGATGTGTTGATTGTCGGCAATTTTTCTCACCAAAATTTGGCACACCGATGCAATGTTCACGTATTCCACTCATCAAGTGGGCATCAGCACTCATTCACGACCTTAAAAACCCAGCGGGTATTTTACCCACAAAGCTAAGTCAAGAAATTGGGATTAGCCGTGGAGCTGCGCGAGTAATGTTGAACAAGTTAGAGAATGTATTGGCAATCAATACCTGTCCAGAAGAGTTTAAGTATGGATATTTCTTTCGGTTTGACGAAATATTATATAAAGGGCAAAAAGTTAGATCTCTTAAATCTAAAAAAGCGATTGAAAATGCAATTGCTTCTACTCGGTTCATTGCCATTTGTATTACCGAGTTTAGGACAAATAAGGTTTGGGTAGAAATCGTTAGCAAGAATGAACTGGAGTCAATTGACAAAAAAATAGGGAAAATCTTACCAGAAACTGCATACATTTTCACAAATTGTAATTATTTTTATGACGATATTAACCAAGAAAAGTACAAAATTCGGAAAATGTCTGAATTTGAGGAATTTGAAAACATAAAAGCACAAATATTTGGTTTAGGACACGCTGGTCAAAATGAATCAGCAGGTGCACAGTTGAATAAGGGTTTTGCAAACGTATATCATACCATGTCACTTGAAGCTGCAAATTTATACACCAAAGCTTTTGCAGGACGATGGAATGTGCAACAACAAGATATCAATGACCGAATGAAATCAGTATTCACAACTCTGATGCACAAGCAGTAATCATTGATTATATATTGGCATTGTAAATTCGTAATGAGATATTTGATCCTGATTGTTTAGCGGAAGATTGCACTAGGTGCGACACTATGTCACATTTTAGTTTTGAAAAAAGTACAATAATTTTATACGACTAAACCAAACTCAATTTACCAAATATAAGGAGTTTACCATGAGAACAGCAATCGTAATGATTACAATGCTGATAGCAATTTCAGGTTGCGAAGTATTAGAAGAAGAATTTTGGGTAGGACCTGACCCTTGTGCCCATATACCTCAAGAAAATCGACATTATCATCAGGGATGCTACTGATCAAGTAGTCTCAACCGCTTTCATATTCACCATAGCCTTGTTGCGTGTGAATCTAATGAGGTAGTTGATACTTTATGGTCGTTGAGGATATGAAATCTGGCATACTAGTCTTAGGAATAGTATGCCAACTATCTTTTACTAAAACTTGAAAAATAAACTAAGAGTATAACCATGAAACTATCACTTATCATTATTGCAGTCGGGTTGGCATTATCCAGCTGCAGTTCACCTCAACCCTGTCATGCAGATAACATGCTAACTATTGAATGGTGGCAAAACTGTATCTAAGGAGTTAACAAGGAAGCAACTCATCATTATCTTAGTTCTTGCCGGATCACTTTTAGCTTGTGTCGGCAGTGTTTCCGATGATTGTGATTGGAGTAGATTTCTTTCGGTCCATTGGTGGCAAAATTGTATCTAAGTTGATTATAAGGTGAATATCAATAGCAATATTGGTATTCACTGGATTGATTGAGTCATGCTCTTGCGAACTGAACTCAACTCTAGATACTAACTAGAATATAAGATTTACAGTTAGCAATAACAATTTGGATGCTGAAAAATGTTCTTAGGGGTTGTTCCTATGGTGGCATTTAACTATTATATCACCTGAAAAATTCAAATTTTTGAAAAATTTTGTAGTAAGCTCATTTTTTCATCAAAAAAATTGATCAAAATTGCGTAAATTCAATATAGTTGTTATGGAAAGTAGAATCACTATTCAAAATGACGACTCGTGAAAGAATTAGACAACAACCCTATATAGATTGAGTCAATAGATTACAATTTTGAGAAAAAGAGAAAGAGTAAAATATGTCTACTAACAAAATACTATATCTGCGGAATAGATTGTCGGTGTTGAGTCAATGGATGATAGGTTCAAATAATTGAAAAAGTTAATGTTATCAATTCCGAATTGTGACCCAGAAGTTGTTGACATATTTGCTCGTCATTTATTAAACCAGTTCAAATAAAAATACAGTTTTCTTAAAATATTTTTCCTTTTTAATAATTACGCAGGTAGGGTCTCGCTTGAGAATTTGGTGCATACCAACGTGTTTGTAAAGAAGTACCAAAAGCATACTATGAACAAATAAATTTATCCCCGCCTCCACACATACAACCTTCATTAACCGTACGTGTGTCAGTATAATCACCCTGATTGCAACATACTGCAATCAATTAAGGTGATATCATTAAAGTTAGTTTTCTTATGACTATCTCCATAAGTGAGGTCTTGAAATACAATAATCCCACCAATCATTCCACCACATATTATCAAGATTACATCTTTGTGGTGATGGATTGCAATTGGTTAGAAATAACCCACAAGTAGTTAGTATAATTAGTTTCTTTACCATAAGAATCTCTAATAGTTTTATAGTTTAAAGTAAATTACAATGACTCAGTTTGGAAATTAATGCGACATTTTGTCACATGTATAGAATGTCAATATAAATGGCGAATTAGTGTCAAAGTAACTATCAGGAGACAGATAGTTAAACAGATCAAATATTTGAACACTAAAGACTACTGATCTTTAAAAATAAATCTGACATGTACGATACTATGTAATATTTAATTTGTTGATTATTGTAACTTAACATAACTATAAATAGCGGAGGTTATTGAACCACTTTAACAAGAGATAAACAATGAATTAACTAATACTGTTATTTTCAATTGTACTGATCATTAGGTGCATACGACCGAAGGTTTAATTACCATAATAATGTATGTTATGATCGAGGTGATAGTGCCACAGGCTGTTTCTTTGAAACTCTGGGACAATCATTTGAAAGTTTGTTCACTGGAAATTGGTAGTAAATTTAATTGAAAGAGTATACCAATGAAACAGTAACTTATTTTAATTCTACCAATCTCTTCAAATAGCGGGTGCAGTTATGAGGAAGATGTTAATGAATACCACAATGAATGCACAGAAAACGCATTCAAATTGCATTCTCCACTGGTAGTTTTGCCTTCACTTCAAAGTTTTCAAATCCAAATTGCTGGTAAATAAAAAGCGGTGTTCATAGTACTGCTTACTTTTGTGTGTTAATGCACACTTCATTATGTATTACCTATACAGGTTGATTTTGATTCATATTATGGGCTGATTCTATCAATCAGATTTTTAACCTTGATTGACGTAATTCAATGAGACATATTGAACTAAAAAAATTAGCAGGAATTGTTGGATTTTCAAAACTCTAGGACTTATGACGATAGAAAATAATGTTTAATTAGTGTAGGTACAGTAGCGTGAAATGTTCAGAACAGTTGTATTGACAATTTCAGGCTAATGCGACACTATGTCGCGTTTTTATTTTGTAACCTGTACGGTAATGTAATATCACTTAACCAAATTAACCAACAATTGGAGACAACAATGAAGAAGATCACTCTAATATTGTTACTAGCTGGCTCAATTTCAGCTTGTGTTGGCAGTACTACCGAAGCTTGTGATTGGTCTAGATTCGGGTCTATACATTGGTGGCAAAACTGTGTTTAGTGATCTCACCAAGTATAAACAATTAACCATGTTGGTATCCGTTGGGTTTATCGGACCGTGTTCTTATGAACGGTTTACAACCTCGGATACCAAATATGTCAAATGATTCTCGAAATAAAACTCTGCCTTGGAGATTGAAATTCTTCGTTGGACCAGTGAATGTGTAAGAACAGAAAGACTTAATTTGCAGAAATAACTACGAAAAAAGTAATCGTAAATTAAACAATGCTTATGGTGATTTCAGGATACTAAATTACTGAACGAAGTTTTTGGGTTTTTGAACATGACCTTTGTGCTAATGTAGCAGAAACAAGTCGGACATATTCATCAGGGTGGACTCCAAATAATGCAATCCATTGTAATATTGTTACTGGGTGAATTAATTTCAAACAGTGCTGGAAGTGTCACTGATGATTGTGATAAGTCTAAATTTTTATCTAGACATAGGTGGTAAAATAGAATGACGATTAACAAATTTTTCAATAATTCTGTAAGTTATATTGGTGACTAGAATAGGTAATTTGCATCATACAAAGGTCGATTTTAAGGGCTTGTGCATGCCGTTCTATGTGCTTTCATATCGTCGATATGAACACCAACCACTTTCTTTCAAATTGATCATGATCCCATTTTCCATGTAAAGCACTTAAATTTCGACGATTTTGTGAAAAACGATTACTTTTCTGTTTTTGAAACTCTAACTATCTTACACCCTTGTCCTCAATATTTGTTAAACTTTACCGGATCAATGTTATCAAAATCTCTGCGTGATAAATCTTAAGTGATACTATAATATCATTAAAAGCATAAAATAGGGGTTAACTGATACAATGATATCACTTATAATGCTAGCAAAGATTAAAAGTGTTTAATGACAAAAGCACCATTATTTTTTGTGACAATGTACTTTTGCGATTTAGATTTAATATCCTTCAGTTAAGAAATTGTTGAGTTTAGATCAACTTTTTAGAGTATGGTTATTGGAAACCTGAATTATAATTCTAATACTAAAGTAGATTCAAAATATACCACCGAAACCTATTAGGTATTCCAAAAATAAGAGTCGGTTAAGTATTTCAATATATCAAATACGTACTACTTTGAAAATTTAAGTATTAATTGAAGTACTAAATATTTCTTATCCAAATACGTATAATTACAAAAGAGTGAATTGTAAAAATAGAATTTATTAATGAGCTTCTTGCACAACCACCTTACTTCAAGTTTATTTTTATTGCTACGTCCCTATTACAGATTTAGATCTGTCTTTAGTGCGCATTGACTTAGTTTGAGTGTTTAATACAACTTTTTCAGTAAGTTCATTCGTTCCGATTCAGTTGAAGCATTCTTTGTAAAAAATTTTGATTCGATCATTGCAGCTGATTCACATTGAACAGAGTTTTCGACTTAATAATAATTTTAATATTCTCAATACTCGTTGGAATTAGTTGCGAACGACTAATTTTTACCACAATTGTTATTGTTCCGAAGGTGAAAAGTCAGTCATGATTTCTAACTATTTCTTAAGAGTCGCTTCTCTATCACTTGGCAACTTGTCTATTGACGCATCAGTAGCCGGTAACTCTTCTGTTTTTAAATATTCAATCGCTTGAGTCCAATCTGAATCAGGTATTACTGACATTACTGTTTTAGCGAACCGTTTGTAATTTTTCCATACATTGATACTTAGAGTTGGTTTAAGTTCCAATAAAAAGGCTACAAATGCAAGTGGATTGAGTTCCAAAACCGATTTTGCACTGCTACCAGTGTGCTTTACATACCGTCTAATGAGTCGCATTCCGTGTTCAATATTAATTGCAAAATATATTTCTTTCGTAGGTGGATTAATGCTTCGTTTATTTCGGTCAACTACACGTTCTAGTCCCCGAATTTCCATCCATTCTGTGACAACGATCTTATCAGTATATTTTTTGTTGTAATTTTTGTTCGTCATTGCAGTCTTTTTTCTAACATTTTGATTTTCCAACTTAAATTTGATTGGACTATGATCTTTTACATAATTAGCCTTGATATCAAGGTGGGATGTATTGTGGTGATGGTTCTACTTGATATTTTAATCACCAATTGTTAGTTGGAGATATTAAAAATTACCAAGAATTTACAAATATGTCAATTGTATTTAAAATAAAGTTTGATCCTCGAAATTGTAAGCGAGTATTTCATCATGGAGTCCGTGTATTGAATAAAAATTCTTTGGTTAGAAGTTAAAACTGACTTATAAAGAAGTTTATTAGACACAAATTTGTTAATTATCATGACATTCTGAAGTCATAGGTGGGTTAATTTTTTTGTTGGATTGGAAATATTGAAATATGGTATGAAAATTGAATTGGGTATAGCTGGGTTAACCGGTCTGTTCAACAAATAGTGTTAATATGTGGTTTAAAATTTGGTAAAGTTGAAAACAAAATTAATTGAGTTTGTTTCATGTAAAGGATTTTCAAATTTATATCATTTAACGCTGTAATTGAGGAACCGCTATTATGGAAGGCAAAAAAATTATTATGCCAACAATCGATAAAGTAGCTAAGATTTTCGGATTTGCAAAATTATTAACAAATCCTGCAACAGCTGATCACTCCATTGATGATAGATTGCAAGAATTGAGGAGTTGTTTAAAAAACGATTGGTCTGCGGTTGATGTGGAAATAACTGAATTTGAGTTAGCCTCAACTGAGGGATTTACCAAATTCAATGAAGTTTCTGCTAAACTTCCATGTAAGTGTTAATTAATTTGAACAAGATACCAGCGAATTTTCAATTTCGCGGTATTATTGTCGGTAGCGGGTTAACGAAAAATTCCTTGTTTCGTCGGGCTTAACGTTGCATTTATGTTGTTAGTGACAAAAATCTAGCGCAATATAGTGGACGATACTATTGGTCAATATTTTTAAAAATGGCATCAGTAAGTGCTAGTTCAGTGCGTCGGATTTTTTTATCATATTCCTTGAACTGTGTTTTTGCATCAGGTGGTAAGTTTAGATCGGTTTCTACATCACGATAATCTAGTTCTGTGAGAGCATAAATCTCCTTAATTTCTTCTAGGTGATTTGATAGCAATGATTCATCTACTTCAGCATATGCTTTTATTGTCTCTCTAATAACTTCTGGGTTAATATAGAAGTTTGATTGCATAATGCGATCAAAATAGTTTATATCTGGTGGGAGCACCTTCATGACCCGAAAATTTGCAATCAGAAGTTCAAACTCAAACCGATTTAAGCCTATATTTGCATCAATTCGACTAGCAATTGCTTGGAGTTTTTGTTCATCTAATTCCTCTCCAGATTCGAAAAAAATAAATCCAATTATCATGGATAACAAAACCGACAAATAATTAATGGTATACTCAGCACGTACTTCAGGAGTTGACTCAAATTTATAGATATATATAGGGTAGTTGATGTTAGTATCGTACATCCAAAGTGCTAATTCTGGTGCGATACCATAACCAAGTCGCTCAAATGCAACTATAATACGATACCATTGCATAAGACTTTCGTTCTCGAGTAATTCAAAATTCATCAAATAAGCAATATCACCTAATGTTAATCCTTCAGCTTCTTTGAGCTTAGCTTCTATCCAATCTATTAAGATCTGATCACCCCTACATAATGAGAATGTTGAACGTGATGAAAAGTCATAAATGCCATTGTGTAGAAAATCATCAACAGTAAAATCAATATCTATGGCATATTGTTCTAATTCTTTGTGAACTAATTTGCCTATTTCAACGGCCGCTTGATGTAATTTTGGTGAACCACTTATGTTTGGAACTTCTTGATCTTCACATTTACAAACACTTACAGCATTGAAATATTGTAGCTCTGAATTATATTCGTTTGGTAGAGATTTTTTAGGTTGGGGAATTATCAATCCATTTGGATACTTCTGATTAAATTTTTCGACAAATAATTTTTCAAAAACGTATGGACAAACTTCTCGTACTGGTTCAATAGACTCTTCATGAGTGGCTACTAAACTGGTATAAACATGGGAAGCGTTTAGGGGATCGTTTGCCCGTGTTTTGTGACCACCTTCGATCATAAAATTATAAATTCGGTCCGCGCGATTAAATACCTGTTCAGTTTCAAAAATCTCCAAATTGATATTATCCCGCTCAAAGTATGCGACTGCATTGGTGATCTGTTTACCATATGATAAGTATCCATATATTTCATAAAGTCGATATATCTCGCGCTTTATTTTTCGTTTTTCTTTATCATTAATAGCTGAGTCTTGAAAATAACTCCACTCTAATCCCAAAAAATATGAGGCCGTGTAGGCATCATTGTAGTGGCCATCACTTTGATCAGTTGCTAACCAATCTAGATAATTCGCTCGGTCAGTTGGAGACCATTTGTCATAATTTAATTGTTTTGATGTAATGTTGTATTTTGCGTTACCTACATCAGCTGCTATTTCAAGATTCGGATCAATATAGACATAGATCATATTTATTGTTTGATTAGAGGGATGTCTTACATTTGGCGGTTTTCCAAAATAAACCATCCCTGGAATTTTCCGACCTGCGAGCTTTAACATAGTGTTAGAGTTAACCTAGCCACTTATCCAATATTCTTCTGACTCTCCTAATTGTTTTCCTTCTTCAATCGCGCGAATGTAATGGGTAAACTTAGCAGATTGATTAGCACCGCGCTTACTCGCTTTTATAGGGCCATAGAAATATTTCGGTTGGATTTGTGGAAAAGTTGACTCACGATTCTTTTTTTGTGAACGTTCTAATGCGCGTCGTTGTTGTCTTGATAGCTTTGCATTCATGGTTAAACCATTCTTAGGTTTTAGTTTTGAAAATAGTTGTACTACCATTAATTTTGGGAGAAGGCATGAAAAATGGAAAAAATTTTGAGAAGTACAAATCATGCACTCTCATATGATAATAGTCTAAGTAACCAAATTGATGTAGATGAAGACGCACAAATTGATTTGAGTGAAATTCCTGAATGGACTGATGGGATGTTCGTAAAAGCTAGACACGGGCACTATAATCTTCCACAAGAAAAGTTAGATGTGTCTAAATTGGACAATTGACAAGTTGGTTTGATATATTTTGATGCAAGTTGCAAAATTGGTTCTATCTTTAATGGTGTCCGACTGTTTTCGGATTTCGTGTCCGAATAAATCGGATTGTACACATGTAATTTAGTGACATTAATTTAGGAAATTTATTGGTAATTAACCAAACCTTAAAAATAGCGTTTTTCAATTGTTAAATTAATGCTTATTTAATTTGTATTTGTTTAATGTATGTTTTCAAAATATCGTGGTGAATCACTGATGTTGTCATAATTATGACATACCAATTTTGTATTCTCAATTATAGTCTTTGCCTTCATTCCATCAGAAAAAAGATCGGAATCAAATCCAAAAATATCAACACCGTATCGATAATATTCGCCTAAAAGAGAGGGATTAATATCACCTGCCATATATATCGGTACATTTGAACGCAGTTCACTTTTTAATTTTATTAACCTAGACGGCGAAATATCAAGTGTTGGATATAATTTCAACAAATCTGCTCCAATTTTAGTTGCAGAGTGAGCTTCCTCAAGTGTATTAACACCAGGGCAGCTTACTAACCCTAGTTGCTTTGTAATTTCAACAACTTCAGTACTCAAATGTGTAGAGACAATAAATCTGCCACCTAATTTCTTTACATGATGAACTTCAGTTGAACTAACCACGTCGCCAGCACCAACCTGAATTTTATTTGAAAACTTATTAGCCAATGTTTCAATATTTTTGTAAGCGTCATCTGACTTAAGCGACACTTCAATATAATTGATTCCCCCTTTTACAAGAGAATTACCAATCGTTGTAATAGGTAATGAGTCAACGTTCTTTAAATTAGCAATTATGTTGCGTCCATTTTCAAACATCAATGCGGTTCCTTATGTTCAGTGAATGTGAGTAAGAAATTAGATAGCTTCATGAAATTAGTAATTGCTCCTAATCTTATGATAAGTGGGGGATAATACATATCAAATTAGCTATAAGACTAAAAAAGCAGATTTTGAAAGTCTGTATTTAATATGTTATACTTTCTTTATCATAGAATTTACAAAGCATTTTAGCTTTTTCAGTTATGGAACCTATATCATAATCAGGTCTATAGAGCGGTGATCCGAAACCAAATAGTTCAACTCCATAGCTGATATATTCTTTAATGCGTAAGGGTTCAACACCACCTGCTAAATATAGTATTTTACTTCCAATCAATTCTTCCTTTAGACTTTTAATTTTGGAAGGTATAAATTCTGCAGCCGGTGAAAGTTGTAATACATCTGCACCTGCCTCAATTGCGTTATGAACCTCAGTAGGTGTACTTACACCGCAACAGCTTATCATACCAGCTAGTTTAGTTTCTTTTATTACTGGAACATTCAGATTGGTTGAAACAATGAAATCTCCACCTGAATTCCAAACGTCTTCAATTTGTGTGGGACATGTAACATCACCTGCCCCAACTAAGACATTGACATTTGGTGAATAAGCAAGATTTTTGATACTATCAAAGGGTTCATCAGGAGATTTGAGTGACACTTCAATACAATTGATGCCACCTTGTTCTAAAGCATGCCCCACCTCAACTGCTTCTATAGGCTTGATACCCTTTAGAATCGCAATTAGCTTGCGGCCAGAATCAATCATTGGAAACTTCCTAAAAACAATTTGTAAGGTTAATTGTGTATGATTTATTTATTTTATCATTCACCAGTGTTTTTTGCAATATAAATTCTATTTATCTAAACTCTAATTGATTACATTCAATCAACTAAAATTGCAATCAAATTTTATCATATAATCCATTATCATGCTTTGTCAAAAAAAAAAATAGGCCAATTAACTATATGTACTAAATAGTCATTGATTTTCAATTTGTCAACTTTTTTAACTCATTCATGATATTTTCTGCAGTGTTGAATCGCATTGTTACTTTTGGTGAAATTATTTTCATTAATAGATTTGCGAAATCAGGATTTACATTTTTCATGTTATCAAGAGTCTGTGGGTCAATTGGTTTGGATTTGTTTATTCTATCATCCTCTGCAAAAGGATATTGGCAAGTTAGACATTCGTAAATTGTTATTCCAAATGCATATAAATCTCGATCTACATTAATTTCATGAGTAGATATGTTTGAATTATTATACTTTGGTGGGAGATAATTTCTTGTTCCTTCCTCTATAGGTTGATTATGAGTTTTCTGAGAAGAGATATTGAAATCAATAATACGAATTTCAGAATTTGTCCAAATTATATTTACCGGTTTAATGTCAAGGTGGTAAACTCCATTTAAATGTAAATGAGCTAAACCAGCAATTACTTGTTTAGCAATTGATAATGTTTCACTGATTGTAAATTTTTTTGTTTTTAGGTAATCAGAAATAGTTTTTCCTTCAATATATTCTAATAGAATGTATGGAATTTTTTCACTTTGATCCACTAAAATTTTACCCGCTCCTTCAGTTTTTATGATATATTTATAGTTTGGTAGCTTTGTTAGAATTGAGTATTCTTGACGCATTTGGTCAAGGTTCTTTTGATATTCACCTTTGAATAGTTTTATGACCTTTGATGAATTGCTGAAGTTATCATAAACTTTGTATGAAACGCTAAAATTTCCTTGTCCGAGTTTCTTTTGAATTTCAAAACGATCTTCTAGAACAGTTTTATTTGAGAGGTTAAAAATATCAGTAAGTTTTTTAGATTTAGTTGATTTATTGGTTGAATCAATTTGATTATAATCTTCAATGAGATTTGATAGCTCATCTTGAGCTTCTGTTGCAGATTGAAACCGTTTCTTTGATTCAAATTCGCACATATTTTGTAACCATTCATCGAAGCCTTTTGGAATTATTGGATTTAGCGACGAAGGTTTATGTGGAAAATTTCCACCACAGTCAAATAATTCTTCATTATTCTCAAATGGTAGTTTGCCAGTCAGCATTTCAAATATGATCACTCCAGCAGAATAGATATCACCAGTAATACTTGCCTTAGAAGGTTCATCAAAACATTCAGGTGATTGGTAATCATTCTCTAAAAAGCTATTGATTTGCGGTGCTATGGTTAGGTTTGAATTTCCATCTAATTTAGAGAATTCAAGATTTGACAATCGTGCTCTAAAATCGTCGGTTATCAGTATAGTCTGCGGGGAGAGGTTGCGAAAGACTACTCTATGTGAGTGTGCATGTTCAAGACCTGAAAGAATATCATGTGCAATTTGAAAAATTTGAGATTGCAATAGATTTCCAATTAGATCATATAAATTGTTCCGCGCTGATTCCCCCGGCGTGTCATCAAACACAAGTACGTGTTTATCCTCCGATTGAGTTTTGAAATATTCATTAACTGAAATTATACGTGAATGAGAAGGCATTTTACGAGAAGCTCGAAACGCCACACTTAAAACATTATCTTCTGTTTTAGTCTCTTTGTCACTTTGATACTGATTCACGTCATATATTCGTAAAATTGAAGAAACGTCACTTAACTCTGTTTCATGTCGGATAGCTCGATATTCAGTGAATCGTTTTGATTTATTTAACTCTTCAGTTATTTTCCAATTACCATAGATTAATTTTTTTGTACCTGGATTTGCACTTCCTTTAATTAATTTTATAAAGTGTTTATGAAAATTATAAATATTATCTAATCTGTGTGAGGGTATATGACCTTTATTGTTGAAATACTTCTTACACTCAGATAAATTTGTGACTTCCTTATGTTTAGCACCGGTTTCATCCAATACTTTTGTATTTTTATTTGTCAATAGAACAGTAGGATGAATATGAACTTTTCGTAACTTATTTATACCTTTATTTTTTTTCATTATCGTTGAAGACAAAATTTTTGCATTTTGGCGCAATTTGGTTAGTGGGGATTGACCAAATTCTTGCTCTCCTTGAAACCATGTATTTCCTTTTTCTGTAAATTTCCCACGAATTCCTTTTACGTCGACTAGATATACGGCGTGGTTTGATAGAACTGCTATATCTATTTCAAGTTTTTGGTTTGTACCTAATTCGAAATTGTGTAAAATTTTCCATTTTGCTGGTAAATTATCACCTAAGTATTGAATTGCTTGTTTTTCAGAATCGTTTACTGGAGTACCGATTGGAATAATTGTTGCCATATGTGATTCCAATTAATTTAATTTTAGTGTAAAACTCAGTATCCCAACTATTAGAAACTGAAAATGAAATTTAAATATGTCAGAATTTTAATGAAATGTAAATTATTTTCTTTCTTGTATAATTTCATTGAAATAACTTTATTAACTTATTTGTAAAATGAGTCAAGTATTGAGCGTGTGGGGAAGGAATATAGCATCTATAAACAGAAATCCTATTTGCTCAAGCATGTGGATATAATTTACACTAGTTGCTTTTGAATTTTTTACAATTTTTGGTAATAAATTTAGGGAGCTGACTAGTTAAGTATTTAAAGGTGGTATATTTAGCGTAGTGGATTTGAAAATTTGAGCAATTAATCTCGCAAACAGTTGCGGATTTTTAACAAATTGATCAAAAGTTAGACTTCAAAGAATTTTAGTGTACTTCGAATTCTATTAGTTCACTCAATCAAGTTTAATTAAGGATTTACATTTCGATAATATTTTTAATGGAATTTGAACAGTAGTGGATTTAACTTAAAAATGATGGAGCGCGATTTTGTCACGCTCCATCAGTTATGTTTAGTATCGCTTTAGATACTCTTTGACTTTTTCGGGATCGTATAACTCTTGCACATTTTCAAAGTGTGCACTTTCCCTTCTAATTTGAAACCAGTGCCACCCGAGCCAAAAGATGAGTCCTGCAATGGTTAGAAAAAATTCTGACCCTTGAAATGGATAGATTGCGGAAATGTTGGCTAAATCAACCGCCCAAGAGTCGTAAGAATTAGTAGCCATTAGTTTGCTCCTTGTTTGATAGTTGATTTTTGATTAGATAGTTTTTCAATATCGGAGGCAATAATGTACGCTTTTGCTTCCTCATATTCATAATGTTCGGCATAATCTAACCCTTGAATCTCAACAGTTTCTGGGATGCGAAGATATCCCATACTTTTTTGGATTCTTGCAATTATTGCTGCCGGGATAAAGCCGAGACCAAAGAATAAAATTAAAGCTCCAACGAACTGCCCGAATGGATTGATAGCTGCGTAACTCATATCTGGAGATGAGGGTATACCCCAAAGCAAAACACCAGCAATGACGACACCAAAGAAACCAGCGTAACCGTGTACAGCTACTGCTCCCACGGCATCATCAATTTTGAATTTTCTTTCAACCCAAAAATGGAGTTTGTAAGTAATCAAGCAACCGATTGCTCCGATTAGTAAAGCTTGCAGTGGATGATAGAGATCATTACCTGCGGATGCGGCAATCAAACCCGCTAATCCTCCAGAGAAAGTCCAGAACGCATCTCCCTTTGAAACCACATAAGCGGCCATCATGCCGCCAGAAAGAGACATTAGGAAGTTTGCAGTGTTACCTGAAAGTGTCGTTGGAGTTCCATAAATCGTGGTGGTAGTCCAATCAGTTCCAAGTAGTCCGGCACCTTCAGCTGATATAATTGGAATGTTGCAGGCCGCATAGAATCCCCAAAATCCTGCATATATCATAAAGATTCCGATAGTTAGCAACCATGGGTGGTGTGGAGGAATTGCTCTGGGTGTTCCATCGGCTGCGAATTTACCAACTCTTGGTCCAAGTATGGTTAACAATCCGAGTGCATACCCACCAGAAATTGCGTGAATGGCACCAGATGCATAGCCATCGTGAAATCCAAGTAATTCTACCATCCAACCATTTGGATGCCAACTCCATGATTCACTGATAAGGATCAAGATAGATCCTATGACTACTGCGTGTATCCACAACGCGGAAGATCGAATTCGTTCAATTACGGAACCGGAAACAATAGACGCAGCAGTCCAAGAAAACATTAGAAACGCTGCCCAGAAAACTCCAGTTAATCGATCATCTGAGTCTAGATTTTGACCCATCGCTGTTGCCGTTGGTAGACTACTAGACGCCTCTTCAAGACCTCCTAGAACAGGAAACCTTGGAAATGCATTATAAATCCACCATCCAAATAAGAAAAATGTAACTGTCACTACCGGGATGATCATGACATTTTTCAGGAGGGTGTGCATATGATTTCGTCTTCGACTTGCGCCGACTTCGTAGAGACAAAATCCAATGTGAATTAAAAACATGAAAACAACAGCCACCCAATAGTAAAATTCGGTAAATATTGTTGTCAGTGCTTCGAGATTACCATTCATTTGTTATTTCTCCATGTTTGGTTATGAAACAGAATGTTTCATATTAGTAATAAAAATTTCATAGTAATAAATAATTTTGTGCAGTGCAACAAAAAAATAATATTTTTTTTCACAGCTGCAAATTAACTATATTCTGTGCGTCTATTGTTATTGTGATTTTATAGATAGTTCATAATATCTGGTATTTAAGGGATAATCACGCAGCGAATATTAGAGCAACGTGAAGAGTAATGAGCCGTTACATTCCAAAAACCAGACAGAAATATTGGAAAATAATGAGTAACTTATTGAAATTTATGTTGCAATGCAAAATAAACCCAATTACCCAAAGTAAAATAGAGACTAAATCTAGCTTTATGGGGAGGGTTTGGATTTTCTGGTTTGTTGGTTCAGAGTAGAAATGGTGATAGATTTAAAAGAACACTCAAGAATGCGGGGTAATTAAGAGTTTGTCACTAACATGGTTACACGATTCAAATGAGAGGCTTAATTTTATTCAAACAAAATTCACATGAAGTTAGTCTGAATAGAAGTGATATTAGAATTCTCAAATAACATCACGAAACTATTATCTGCGATTAGAAATCTCGACCAAAAAACTTTTCGGAACGGAAATTAAAATTGATTCAATAAATTGAGACACTTGTTCAGTTTTTACTTATCTTTACACGAGTATCACTAAATCTGTAATTTTCTGAATACGCTACCAATTGAAGCTATAGTCACAATTGATGATTGAATCCTGCAAAAGTTGAGCAACGAAAATAGCTGAAAAAAGTCCTCGTTCAGGTGCGATTGATGCAAAATCTACTAGCTAATTATAATAAGAACAATATTTTCTGTATAATGTGTCTACTAGAATTCACCTACATAATTCGTCAAAATTTAGGTGCGGTATCTCAATGTGCATTATGCGTAAAGAAGAGTATCAGTGTAAATCTTGCGAATAAGAAATAATTGATAAGAATCGTGCTGGTAATTTAGTTAACAATTGCGGACCATGCGGTGCGTCTGCGTCAAAAAATAGGGTATCCCCTGGTTTCAAATCGTAGATCTTATCAGCATGACGATACCCTATTTCACCCTCCAACATAAAGATCATTTCAATCCCTCCATGTTGAAAAGCCGGAAATATATCAGATTTTTCCGTTAATGTGATTAAATATGGTTCTACAATTACCCCACTGGTATTTGCGCCAAGATGACCTAGTAAGTTGTATTGGTGACCAGCTCTGGTTCCAGCTCCTTTAGTTTCGACTCCTTCACCAAATTTTGTATGAATTGCTATTCTAGTTTCTTCAAAGCGACGAAAAAATGATGTGAGGGGCATCCTCAGTGCAATAGCTAAATTTTGCAATGTATTAAGGGAAGGTGAAGTGAGTCCATTTTCAATTTTTGATAACATACCAATAGAAAGACCAGTACGACTTGAGAGATCAGCAACCGTAATTTTCTGACTTCGACGGATTGCCCGAATCTCTCGTCCTACGGCAACCTCAAGAACTTTCTCTTTACTAGATTTAGTTTTGTGTGGATCTTGTGACAGCGGTTTTACTGCAAGGTCACCAGTGTCGTTAGCAGTTTTCATTAACTTTTTCCTTTTCAATCCTAACGTAGGTTAAAGCAGTATTGAAAAAATGCCATTGAACAAAATTTAAAATAGTACCTTAATATATAATATCTGTAAGATTTGAAATTGTGCAAATATTTGTCGCAAGCTGGTTAAGACATTATTCAAAATCAATACGGCGTATAATAATGGAATAGAAACAATTTAACTAGATGCGACAATTTATCGCATTGAACCAAATGACGTGCGGTAGTAATTTGTTGCAAATATTGCTTCACAAGTTGGATCAAATGGTAAAAATTAAATCAGTTCATCTTACTTACCATAAAGACGCTTATTGTGAAGTTCCAAATTGTAATCCTTAGGATGAATACTAAACAGGTGAAAGACATGAAAAAATTACTCATAATCTTAGCTTTGACCACTTTACTCGGTTCTTGTGACCCTCACAGATGTAGCGATAGATCAGGACTTGATCACGTTGCTTGTGCGATCGAACAAGAACTAAGATCTTGGTAACAGAAGTAAACTATTAAAATAGAGTTATTTTTTTAACTATGGCCATAATGCTTGGTTCTCGTAGTAAGTATGTTGAATTTTATTACTACGATTACCTTGATTATGGTGGTCATGAGTTAGTGTGTGTTTCCGGTATTTGGTTAAGTGGAACAATATAAATTTAATTGGATAGATCATTCAATTTAGAAATGCACACTGTATTGATAAATTTCAATAGAGTACTGTATGACCAATTAAGCAACAATAAACAAATTCCAAGATTCTTGTTTCCTGTTGTGTTTAAATATCAAGTGTATTGTCTTTTTCCCACTGGGTAAAGTGTTGCATATACGCATTCCACTCATTCGATTTCAATTTCAAGAATGCAGTAGAAAATTCTGCTCCTAGTCCATCTCTTAACACTTTATTTTTTTCAAATTCCCGTAGCGCATCAAGCAAATTAAGCGGTAATTTTTTTGCACTAGTTGCTTTGTATCCTTCAGAGTACATATCAAGATCGAGTCTTTTACCGGGATTTGCATTAGTTTTGATACCATCAAGTCCGGCGACTATTAATGCTGCTGGCAGTAAATAAGGGTTTGTCGCGCCATCAGCCAGTCTTACTTCAAAGCGTCCTGGACCTGGAATTCGAATCATGTGCGTTCGATTGTTACCACTCCAAGTTGCGGTATTAGGAGACCAAGTTGCACCTGAAACTGTTTGCGGTGCGTTGATTCGCTTGTAACTATTGACGGTAGGATTAGTAATTGCGGTTAGTGCGGTTGCGTGTTTTAAGATCCCGCCTAAGAATGCGCGACCTTTATCAGACAAACCAAGTTCACCAGTTTGACCAGTTCCTTTACCTGCGAACAAATTTTTCTTGGCTTTCTTTCCAGCAGCGTCCCAAACCGAAATGTGTACATGACAACCGTTTCCAGTCAGATTAGCGAATGGTTTCGGCATAAATGTCGCGCGGTATCCATGCTTTTCGGCGACAGATCTAACCATATATTTAAAGAAACTGTGCTTATCTGCGGTTGCAAGGGCATCATCAAATTCCCAATTCATTTCAAATTGTCCGTTACCATCTTCATGGTCGTTTTGGTATGGATTCCAACCAAGTTCCAACATGTAGTCACAGATTTCGCTGACCACATCATAGCGTCTGGTGATAGCCTGTAGGTCGTAACACGGTTTTTCTGCAATATCAAATTCATCCGAAATTTGTGACCCGTCAGGAGTGAGTAAAAAATACTCCGCTTCAACTCCAGTTTTAATGTGAAAACCTTTTTTGACTGCGGAATCAATGACACTCCGTAATACATTTCTCGGAGCTTGAGCGATTTCTTGATCATTCATGACTAAGTTACCTGCTACCCAAGCTATTTCAGGTTTCCAAGGTAATTGAATGACAGATTTTGGATCTGGCATCGCAAGAATGTCAGGGTCTGCTGGTGAAGAATCTAGCCATGTTGCAAATCCACCAAAACCAGCTCCCCCTTCTTGCATTTCTGCTATTGCTGATAGTGGAACCAATTTTGCGCGCTGCGCGCCAAATAAGTCGGTGTATGATACCATGAAGTATTTGATATCACGTTCTTTACCATACTTTGCTAAGCTAAGTGCCATTAGTAGTTTTCTCCCTGAAGAAATTTTTTGAATTTGGTTGTGTTTTGTTTTGATGAATAAGTTACATATTAGAATTTGGTTTACCAGGATACCAATTTGTACCTGCTAAGGGAATTTGTGTTATTGCTGCCGCTTCCATTGTCAGTGCACAGAGGTCTTCTGGTTCTAGATTTCGCAAATGATTATGACCGCAGGCGCGCGCAATTGTTTGAGCTTCTAAGGTTAACACATTGAGATAATTTTTCAGTCGTCGACCACCTTCAATTGGATCCAATCGCGCTGCGAGCTTTGGATCTTGCGTTGTGATCCCGGCAGGATCTTGTCCTTCATGCCAATCATCGTATGCTCCAGATGTCGTACCAAGTTTTTGATATTCTTCCTCCCATTTTGGGTCATTATCTCCTAAGGCGATTAACGCTGCTGTACCTATTGCAACTGCATCAGCACCAAGTGCTAATGCTTTTGCGACATCAGCCCCTGTTCGAATACCACCTGAAACAACTAATTGAACCTTTCGATGCATGTTAAGCTCTTGTAGAGCAGCTACAGCTGGTCGAATACATGCAAGAGTAGGTAATCCAACATGTTCTATA
Source organism: Stappiaceae bacterium (assembly GCA_964291365.2). Lineage (GTDB taxonomy): Bacteria > Pseudomonadota > Alphaproteobacteria > Rhizobiales > Stappiaceae > JBDWFY01. Next base: position 4,411,370 of record OZ219989.1, on the reverse strand, counting down.
AACACATCTTGAGTTGCTGCGGTTCCACCTTGCATACCATCTAATACGATTACATCCGCACCTGCCTTTATAGCTAATGCAGTATCAAAGTACGGCCTAGTTCCACCAACTTTGACATATATTGGTATTTCCCAATTGGTGATTTCACGCAACTCAATGATTTTTATTTCTAAGTCATCTGGACCAGTCCAATCTGGATGTCGACATGCGGATCTTTGGTCAATGCCAGTAGGAAGAGTTCGCATTTCAGCAACCCGATCAGATATTTTTTGTCCAAGAAGCATACCACCACCTCCAGGTTTTGCCCCCTGTCCAACAACGATTTCGATGGCATCAGCTTTGCGTAAATCATCAGGATTCATTCCATAGCGTGAGGGTAAATATTGATAAACCAACTTTGTTGAATACGTTCGTTCTTCTGGGGTCATCCCACCGTCACCGGTGGTAGTAGAAGTGCCAGCTTGACTAGCTCCACGTCCCAAGGCTTCTTTTGCCGCGCCAGAGAGCGCACCAAAACTCATACCAGCAATCGTGATGGGGATATCTAACTGCATTGGTTTCTTTGCAAATCGCGTTCCTAAAGTAACTTCAGTATCACAGTGTTCGCGATAACCTTCTAGTGGATACCGTGAAATTGACGCGCCTAAAAATAACAAGTCATCAAAATGAGGTACTTTTCGCTTTGCACCACCACCGCGAATTTTATAAATTCCAGTTTCCGCTGCTCGTCGAATTTCTGCGTTAATCGACTGGGTAAACGTTGCCGATTGAACGGGCTCGTTGCGTGGAATTTGTTGATTTGAATCTGCCATTAATCATCCTTAATATGTTGACGCATTATCAATATGGAAGTTATATAGTTTACGGGCAGATCCATAGCGACGAAATTCCTTCGGCTTCATGTTACTACAAGCTTGGTCTAGTAATTTTTGAAGAATATCTAAGTGTTCATCACGCATTGGTTTTTCAATACAATCAGCTCCTAGACTTTTGACAGTTCCATGCACAAATATTCGTGCTTCATAGATTGAGTCACCTAGCGACTCACCAGTATCTCCGCATACTACTAAATTCCCGGACTGAGCCATAAAGGCGGCCATATGACCAATATTGCCGTGCACGACAATATCAATACCTTTCATTGAAATTCCGCAGCGGGAACTAGCATTTCCCTTGATTACTAGTAAACCACCATGTCCAGTCGCACCAGCATACTGACTAGCATCCCCCTCAACGATGACGAATCCTGACATCATATTTTCAGCAACACCAGGACCAACAGAACCATTAACAATTACTTTTGCTTGTTGATTCATCCCCGCGCAATAATATCCAGTTGAGCCATTGATAGTTACTTCAATTGGTGCATTCAATCCGACGGCAATAGCGTGGTTACCCAGCGGATTGTCAATCTGCCAAGAGGTTTGGTTGGTATTTGCTTGTTGTGTCTGTAGTATTGAATTCAAACCGCGTAAACCATTTGTCACAAGATCATATTTCTGCATATCAGTGACTCCAAAAATAGACTGTTGCGGGTTCGGGCTCCCAAACTTTCGCTTTTTCAATTGCAGGTAATCCAACTAACGCGCGAAATTCAGAACCAAATGCTACATATTGATTGGTTTCGGCCATCACCGCGGGTTTGCATGCAATTGGATCTCGGACAATACCAAACCCGTCACGCGTGCCAACGACGAAAGTGAAAAATCCATCTAAATCCTCAAGCGAGTCTTGCAATGAATCACGTAATGTTGAACCTTCACGCATTTTCCAAGTTAGGTAGGCCGCTCCTACTTCAGTGTCATTTTCACTTTCAATTCTAAGTCCTTCTCGAATGAGTTTACGACGCAAGTTGTTGTGATTTGAAAGCGAGCCATTATGAACTAGACATTGGTCAGTTCCAGTAGAAAATGGATGAGCACCTTCAGTAGTTACAGCTGATTCGGTCGCCATTCTGGTATGACCAATACCATGGGTTCCTGACATGGCCGGTAAATTAAATTTAGAAGCAACATCTTTGGGCAATCCGACTTCTTTATAAATTTCGATCGCACGTCCTTCACTCATAACTCTCATATTGGGACGTAATTCACCTATTGCGATACGGGCTGCTTCAGATTTTGCTGATGGTAAATTTAATACCGCATGCGAGTCAATCTGACGAATTGATACATCTGCATCAATTGCAGTACTCAAATCCGCTACGAAATTTTCGAATTCAACATCAGGACTTTCTGATTGAACGGTTAGTTTTGAATGTTCACTTACATCAGAAGAATAAATCGCAACTCCAGCACTATCAGGTCCACGATCACTCATAGCAATGATCATTTTAGTTAATAATGAGCCGAGTTGTGGTTCTAATGTCTTGTCTTTAATAAATAAACCAACAATACCACACATTTTGAATTCAACCTTTTCTGTCTGTTAAGTGAGTCTTAGTTAAAATTCTGTTGATTACATTTCTTAAACCATAAGTTGTTACTAGTTATGATTGATTTAAAAATGGGAATAATCGACCTAAAAATAAGCAGTTTGAGAGTAGCGTTCTTTTCAATTTGCTGTACTTTGTGACAATTGAAATGGAGCGTTTTCCTTGTTTTTTCAAGTGCGTTTGCACGATATGGTTTTAAATACAGTAGCTTGTGATTGTGAAAATATTGTTTTAGCAAGGAGTTAAAAAGTTACACAGCAATGAACGACAAACTGCCCTTAAAACAGAGGTAATTTAGTCAATTTCGATTCTCCTTATTTGGTATCAAAAACAAAAGAGTTTCCTATCAAGAAAAAAAATATTCGTGTACTTTTGCAAGTAATAATGAAGTTTGTCAAGTGTAAAGAAAGTGTTGTAAACCAAAATGTATTGTGGAAATCTGAGCCATCAAGTATTAGATTGGATAATCTTTGCAATAGTGATTACTGATTTCGTTTTCAAACAAATTTTTCCTGCAATTTTTCAATGTTGGAATATTTTACATTATCGGCATGATTAAACACAAAATTTGTACACATGTTTTCGGATTACGTGTACACCTGAATCGGATTGTGCAATCTGGATAGAGGAAAGAAAATTCAATTGATGTTGTATTATTGGATTAGATATTTAATTCTAGATTTACTTAACTACTTGACAAGATTAGTTATTTTTCTTATATCTACCTAAATTACTATTTTAAATTGAAGAGTTTATAAGAGGAAGTTATGAGTTCAGTAAATGTAGAAAGTGAATCAAATTATTATTCAGAATTTAGTTTTGCCAATCATGAAGAACGTTTGGAAGATTCTAAAGTATCTGACTTGCCAACTCAGATTTTTGCAGACCAAATATATAATGAACTTAAGGAATTTAATTCTGTTAAAGATGGTTGGGATGGACCTCATAGTAAAGGTCCAACGAAAAATTCTATTGATGAAGCTATAAAATTTGTGAGTTTTTGGAATACTAAATTTTGGAGTCCCGAACCAGAATTGAATTCTGACGGAGCAGTTGCATTGCAGTTTTATGATGGTCAAAACAATTGTTGCGGTGGAATTGAATTTCGTGAAAACAGTTTAGGTGCCTTCGCTATTATGGACCTTTATTGTGTAATTGATAAAGGTTCATTTAAATCAGACTCAAATGAAGAAATTATAAGGGTGATAGCTAGAGTTAAGAAGGCACTGTTGAATGTCAGCGGAAGCAGGTAGTTTTGAGTTTCGAGACTCCCTTACACTATTCAGTGAAGGTATAATAAGTGCTAGTGAACTAGCGGAACGACATCCAAATTGTCAATGTGAGAAGGCAGTTACAATCAGAGGTGGATTGGGCCCAATAGAGGATAATGAAACATTGCGATTCTATTTAACGTCTGCAAACGTTAAATTTAAAAAGTCTTATGATTTGAATGTTGAAAATCTAAAAGAATGTATGGTTAATTCTAGTTCCTTTTCTAGAGTTCTTACAGGTGGTGTTTCCATTTGTAGAATTGATTATGCAACTGAAGTTGAAATTTTGGCTTGGGTGAATGGAATTTACAATAGTTTGATAAAAAATCGTCCCAATTCAGGTGGAATATTTGGGTCAATTGATATATCTGCAACTACAATTCGAAACTACCCGTTAGAGAATGGTTCTTTTTGCATCCATGAAACCCCTTTGGATATGAACCAAGGAGAAATTTACCAACGTCCTTCACATGCGGATATTGTTTGGTCGAATTCTAAATTCGATTCTGATAATGATGCTATTACCATTAAGACTAGTTTGTTTAATGTGCTGAAAAATAAAGGTTTTATAACTTCTTGGTCAAATTACAAAGATTTTCAATTTTCAAAGTATTTACCAAAAGTGATTAGGTCAGAACAAAATCTCTAGATTTAGTCAGATGGGTAATTGGAGAAATTAATATTGTTGATGAATTTCTATGAGTATATTGACACTTTACCCGCAGTGAGATTTTGTTCACTGTGTCTTGTTTGAAATTTTAGTCTTGCATTTGTGGGTATTTTACTGTGTTACGGATTAGAACAGTTGGACTAATTTTAGGTTGATAGTCTACATTTGAATCGGGTTATAGATCCAAGTTAGCAAATCACTTTTGAAGTACTGGTTGCAAAAATATCAGACAGAGTTAGGGCCTCGTAGACCTCAGATCCAAATATAAATTCTTCCTTATTAAAATCAACTGGTGCGACCTGAGTCAAGCAATCGCAAATATAGTCAAATTCAAGTAATCTATTTCCTTCTCCAATCAGATCGTCCAATTTTACTTGAAAGTAGTGGCCATTGATTCTAGCGTCATCGTATTGAATGTGGCAGCTTTCGCTTAAAACAGAAACTAAAGATTGTTGATTAGATTTCGCTTTAGAGTCAAAATTTGCTCGGATACTTTTGCAATCAAATGAACCAAAATTACATTCATCTAACTTATTTGAAGCAATTTTTACATTTTGAAATAATTTTTTATTGTCGGCATGATTTAAAGATAAATTTGTGGAAAAGTTGAAGATAATTTGAACAATTAGAAAATTCAATTATATTATTACCAATGCCTTTGGTTCAAAAAATTTGAAAATTGTAAGTTATTTGAAACAAAATTCAGAAAGTGAAGGAGATTAAATTGTCATTTTTACCCAAAAAAATTAATCCAAAAGCACCTCCAATCAAAACTCAAGGGATAAAGACTAAAATTGTTCCATTGATTGCGGATTCAGTGGAGTGGGAAGGAACCGGACGATGGATTGAACCATTTGTCGGGTCGGGGTCAGTAGCACTTAACATTTGTCCAAAACGTGCTTTACTTGCAGATACCAATAAACATGTAATAAACGTATTTTTGGGGATCCAAGATGGTTCTATTTGTGGTAATTCAGTTCGAAAGCATTTGGAGTTTGAAGGGCATTTACTCCAAGAAGTAGGTGAAAAGCATTACTACAAAATTCGGAATCGATTTAATGAAAATGGAGACCCACTTGATTTTATTTTTCTTAACCGTTCTTGTTTCAACGGTTTGATGCGTTTCAATCGGAAAGGATTATTTAATGTTCCATTTTGTCGAAAACCTGAGAGGTTTAGACCAGCACTTGTTACTAAAATAGTTAATCAAGTTGAATGGACTCGTTCAATAATTGAGAATAAAGATTGGGAGTTTGTTGTGCAGGATTGGAGGGAAACAATTTTGCAAGCTCAGTACGGAGACATGATATATTGCGACCCGCCATATATTGATCGACATACTGACTATTATAATGAATTTACAAATCAAGAAGCAGACGAATTAGCTCAGTCATTGATTAAGACTAAAGCAGAGTTTGTATTTTCAATGTGGTTAGAAAATAAGTATCGGAAAAATCAATATGTAGATAGATGGTTTGGGAAGTATTTTAAACGCACACTGCAACACTTTTATCATGTTGGTGCACAAGAGTCATTACGCAATTATATGATTGAGGCTATTATACTTTCTAAGTACCCAACTTATGCATGTCAAAGTCAATAACTATAAATTTGGTTTCTAAACTCCCGAAAATCATAAATACTAGAATATTTTTTTTCACGTTTTTTTTTATCAGGTTCATAATTTCGCCAGTATTCCAAAAATTCATCTTCAGATTCAAAGGTACCGTTTCCTTCTATAAATTCTTCAATCGTTCCCTTTATTGAACCGATGTTCGTAGTGTTTCCACTTCCGGTCTTATCTGAAGCAATTCGCCACTTTTTTTGAATAAAAAAATCAACATTTTCATACGGTACTGTAATATCGTTTAGTTTTTCCATTTTGTAACGGTGTTTTTGATTTGTGTTCAATATTGTTTTTCGGTCATAAATGAATCCGATTATCCAATGTTCTTCATATTGAGAAAAGGGATAAACGATATTTTTACTTTCTTTTTCAGTTCTTATATAGCTAGTAAAACTTCCAAGTGTATAACTAAATGTTGAATTATTCTTTCTATATGAACTTTTAACATCAATTGCTATTTTGTTTTTGGCTTTAGAGTTTGGGTTTTTACACAGAGTATAATCTGGATAATAGTTTTGAGATTTTGGAGTTATAACTTGGTAATTCAGTGATTTTGCAACTTCAAAAATGATTGGGTTACATACCAATTCAAATGCAACAGAAATCACCTTCGTATCGGTTCCATGTGGATAAATCCAACCAGATTTGTCTATTATACCGCAAAATGAAAAATTGTCACGTTGCTTTTCTAACCCTTTTTTTATTTCACGAATTACTTCTTTCAATCAAATTACTCCTAAAAATGGATTGAGAAAATTTAATCACAATTTGTAATGGGTTATCGTATCATCATATATTTAATTTAATCTTGAAGCAAGAAATCAATTTACAGTAATTCCTATTTCATATTTCAAAATATGAATCAATTATAATTATTTGTAAATTATAAGTTGACAAAATTTATTTTGTGTTATAGTAGTAATTACATATATTTCAGGAGTTGGAAAATGTAAAAGAATAAAATATCGTTTAGCGAATTTGATAAAGAAAGGCTATCAGAAGCGGGTTTTGAAGTTTTTTTGAATATTGCAACACTTTGGAAGCTCTCAGTAAGAGAAAAAATTACACTACTTGGTTTGAATTCACCGTCCAAGTACTATAGTTGGAAAAATAATCTAAATTTAAATTTACCGACCGAAACGCTAGAGAGAATTTCATATATTCTCGGGATATTTAAAACATTGCAAATCCTACTACCAGACAATAATGCTTCTGACCAGTGGGTAAAACAACCAAATTTTGCTCCATTGATTGGTGGAAAATCTGCACTTGATAAAATGATGACTGGAACAATAGCAGATATTGCCATTGTACGTCAATATTTGGATGCACAATGTGGGGGGTGGTCTTGAATCCAAAAACTGCGGTTGTGAATTGGATCCCAAGTTGGAGAATTATTCCTAGTCGGCTTCCATCAATTCAATTGTTTGAAAGAGCTGTTGATCGTTTGATTCTTGGCACTATTATTGAACTATATCGCGAACAAATTTTCGGTTTAAAATGAAGTTGGAGTATTCAGTCTTGTTCCTTTTCATGAGCGGGTAGTTGGTCTTAGTTTAAGTATAATTATTGCAACTTTTGCACACTTAAATGCAGACAGAAATAGATTTTCTGATGCAAGCTTTGCCGTGTACTTTGCTGGCAAAAGTATAGATACTGCAATTGTAAAAAACAAATTTCATCAGAAACAATTTTTTAAAGTGACTTTTTAACCTCCAACAAATTATGATATGCGTGTATACTGTACTGAAATAATTCAATCTACTCCCGACATATTACCATGTAATATTGATAGTAAAAACTATGAAAAAAGTCATTTATCTTGGTGATTGCTTGTTGTTTTGAAAATTTTTAGCGAAATATTCTACAATACCATCCAATTTTGGGATAATTTCTGCATTACAGTCAATGCTGTATTCCCAATATTCCTTATACTCTTCATGGTCTGGATGTTTGGGGTTACTTAGAATTTCGAGTAGTTGATAATAACCAATGATACCCCCACAGTCTTCTGGTGGACAAACTCCATTTGCTTCCAATAATTTAGGATAGCATTCACTTGATTTTGCTTCAACACTTTCACCAAATGCAAGTTCATGCATCCAAGAGTCGCCAAAATCGTATTCATAAATGACATTTTTGCCTTTAGTAAAATTATTCAACTTTGCAATGCTCCAATTATTAGTAATATAATTTGCAGTGCCACTCGATTTATATGCGAATTTGTTATTCTTGTCCAACCAGCGAATATTCCCAAAATTGAAATCGTATTGATGTTCTCCATTCCATGGCATAGTAAGTTGGATTAGTTTATGGAGTTGAAATAAATTCATATTGTCAGGGACAATAAACTTTCGATTAATTTTTAGGTCGGAACCTAGTAGAGTGATAATTAGATTTCGTACGTTCAATTTAATTCTCCGTATAATTGGTTGAAAGTCAGGAATAGTCTGATTTTGCTCAGTTTTCTTGGTGCCATTTTCAAGATTTGGTTGTTTTACACAATTTATTTGATTTTGCAAGGGTCTTTAGAAATTAGTCCGCAAGCAAAAGAAAAAGCTTCGTCCGGTGTTTGGTAATTGAGTGCTTTGCGTGGTCGTGTATTCAACTTGTTTTCGACCTCTTTAATTTCTTGATAAGTTTTCAACAAAAAGTCAGTATTCTTTGGAAAGTATTGATTGATTAAGGTGATTGTGTTACTACATAATCCGAGTTGTGGTGTGCTGAATTGTTTTGAATAGTAGAAGTTACAATTCAGGTGCTTGGAAAATTCTTCGTATTGCGAAAATTCTTTGCGTTCAACTGCGGTTATTGAGATAATATTTGGTGCAATTGGTGTAAGTCCAGTTTTTATTGCTTCGGTAATGGACGGTACATTTAATAGTTGGGGACGCATGAGTCTCAAAAATTTGGTTGCGCGATCAACATATAGTACTAAACAGCTTCGTTTCCATTTTCCCACAATAAGACCAAGTTCACCATGTCCCACTTGGGTTTTTAGTTCAATACTTGTCGGTAAATTGGAGGTATCGTAGATATTATTCATTTGATCACCGTTATCTTTTTCATCTAAAGTTGAACTACTTTTCTGGTTTGGGTTTTGTACTCTAATAATCTTCTATGTATTTAATAGACAGATGTTCTTTTGATTAGTAATTCAAATGACTAGTGATATTTCAACAGAATTAATCTCATATTAGCTAATCAAATTCTCAAGTAAATATTTTTTTACATTTTTATCTGGTTCTTTTTACCCATACTTAATGTTTTCTGATAAATTTGGGCAAATTTTACCACTTCTGTCATCAAAAAATAATAAACTTCTTTATCAGGATTAAATTCATTACCGATCCATTCTTTCATTTCTTCGTATTCCTCATGATTAGAGTCATTTAATACCTCTAACATGTGGTAATATCCACCTAATCCACCACAGTCTTCTGGAGGACAAATTCCATTTGCTTCTTCTAATTTTGGATAAATTTCATCTGGGTCCGAGTTTACTATCGCACCAATCGAAATTATATGTTCCCAGTCATCACCAAAGTCGTAGAGATACTTAAATTTATTTTCTCCTGTTTTCTTAACTGCACCTGCTATAGTACATTCATCGGCAATTAAATTTGGTGCCCGTCCAAAGTCCATCCCTAATTCGTCTAATTCTTCACGCCATCGGTCGTATCCAGCTTTAAATTCATAAAGGTGATAATTTTCCCATGGCATCACTATTTGGATAAGTAGATGAAAAACTGCTAAACTCATATCATCAGGAACGACTAATTTTCTGTTGACTACGGGTTTGGTACCATTGAGTTTGATTGTTACTTTACGTAAGTTCATAGCTTTTCGCTCTTTTTGAGAGTATTGATGCTAAATTTTCGTGGGTCTTTTTAAATTTAGTATTTATTCTACAAATTTCTTTAGCACAGTTAATTTTTCATATAGTTGTGCAAATTTAATTGCCTCAAGTTTGAGTGTCCAAGATACATCAGCTTTTGGATCAAAATCGTCACCTACCCAAATTCTGGTATTTTCGTGTTCTTCATGTTTTGGGTCGTTTAAGATTTTCAGCATATTGTAATATCCCCAGATACCACCACAGTCTTCCGGTGGACAAACACCTTTAGCTTGAGTCAATAGTGGATAGTATTCATCTCGATCTCTACCAACGCGTGACCCAACTGTAATTGTGTGTTCCCAGCTATCACCAAAATCATAAAGATATGAAAATTCATTTTTCCCAGTTGTTTCAATTAAATCTGCTATACTCCACTCATCGGCAATTAAATTGGGCTTATCAAGATAATCGATCCACATTTCATCTAGATCTTCCTGCCATCGATCATTTCCGGCTTGGAACTCATAGAGATGATAGTTGTGCCAAGGCATCACTGCTTGTATAAGTAAATGAAAAACCGATAACCGCATGTCATCAGGAACGATCAATTTTCTGCTAACAATAGGTTTTGTGTCGTTAAGTTTTATAGTAACTCTGCGTAAGGCCATAATTGTTGACTTATTAAAGTGGGAGTTGAAAATAGCTGTTCTCACATCTACTTATACTATGAATGAATTTTGCAGTTTTTTAAATTTTTGCGCTAAACTCACGAAATCCTCAATTGAATCTAACTAACAATAGAATTACTAAGGATTTGTTCTAATTGTGGTCAATTCATACCATAATACTAGATCAGAAAAGATCAGTCAATCAATATTACATTACCAACTTGAAATTGAATTGTATATTTTTGTTTGTTCTTAAAAACGAAAGTTTTTTAGCCTAATCTTTGTTTCAAAATACTTGAAATTCATGTTCTTGGAATTGTATTATAATGTGAAAGGATATTGTAGGATCGTAAAGTGATTGCTGTTTACTAGTGAACTTAACTTAGTCATGTTAAAGTTACAGTAATAGTTTTACCAAATTATATTGATAGAATTTGAAGAAAAACCCTCATTCGGAGATTTTTATGGTAAATGGTTCAGCAAAAAACATTATTATTACGGTGTTGATACTAGTTTTCATGGTAACTCAGCATAATGACACATACGCTCATGAAGGTGGGTCACCAATAGATGAATATGGTTGTCATCATTACATTATAAATGGCGAGTATCATAACTACCATGAAAATAATCCAGAGCGACCGTGCGAACCAGATGTGATTCCAGATGCACTAATCGTTGCAGCTGGAGTAGCTGTGGTTGCGGTGTTAGTGATTCTTTTACTTAGGAATACGACCCCATATCAATACCAATTTACAGAGAATCAAGATAATATGTATATTAAACCAACGTTTGATTTGAATAGTCAGTCTGCTGGAATCAAATTTGGTCTTAAATTTTAGCTGAAAATTTGATTCAGCTTTAATTGAAACTGCCGGAACATTATTGAATTTCAAAATCTTTGGTAACTACTTTCAATTTGCCGAAGATTTATTTGCAATTGGTCGAAAATTAGACCTATAATACCGAACGTTTACCAAAAACTTTATTAGATTGGAGAGTATTATGTTTCAGTGATTAATTGAGAATCGATTAAAACAGGTAATGACTGATACTAGGGTGGTTCTTTTAACTGGACCTAGACAATCTGGCAAAACGACTTTAGCAGAAAAAGTTGCTGGGGATCAAATGGAGTATCTCAGCTTGGATAACCCCTCATTACTTGATTCTGCAAAATTTGACCCCCTTGGATTTATCAAAGATAAAGATCGAGTAGTTATTGATGAGGTTCAACGTGTTCCAGATCTTATTCTTGCGATTAAGTTATCTGTTGATTCAGACTCAAGACCAGGGAGATTTTTGTTGACTGCATCTACGGACCTTAAAATTTTACCTAAAGTTCCTGATTCATTGGCAGGACGAGTGGAAACAATTCAACTATTTCCACTTTCACAAGCCGAAATTTTGTCTGGAAGTGGTAACTTTTTGGATGCAATTTATGACTTCAACAATTTGAAAGTTGGGGAAATTAGAACTGGAAGGAAGTTAATTGAATTAGTTTTTGCTGGAGGATATCCAGATGCATTGAGGCGTTCAAATGCAATTAGAAAAAATGATTGGTATTTGAAATATTTAGATAAAATCGTGAGTGAAGACATTCCATTACTTGTTAAAACAAATCATTTAAATGAATTTCCAGACATTTTGAAATTGATAGCTGAAAATGCCGACAATAAGACTAATTATTCAGAAATTGGTTCGGAATTTAGATTGAGTCACACCACAATACAAAAATATACCAGAATTTTTGAAGGAGTTTATCTCTTAAGGAGTTTACAACCATGGTTCAAAAGTTGGTTGACAAGAAAAATTAAAACACCTCGGAAACATTTTCTAGATACAGGACTAATGACTACATTGCAACGTTGGTCTTCTGAACAGGTTTTACAAGATCGAGATCTATTTAAACCAATTCTTGAGACATTCATAATTTCAGAAATTCGAAAACTAGCTTCTTGGAGTAGTGGGCAGTATTATTTTTCATTCTTTAAGAATAAGGATGGAGCAAATGTTGACATCATTATCGAAAATCAAAAAAGAAAAATTATCGGTATGGAGGTTAGTACTTCTGTTGTCCCAAGAGAGAGTGAATTTAAAGATCTGCATTTATTAGCAAAGCGAAGTGGAAGTGATTTTTTATTTGGGCTAGTACTATATGACGGTACTGAAATTATACCTTTTGGTAATAAAATGCTTGCAGTTCCTATATCTTGCTTGTGGATTTAGCAAATTGTTGTAATTTTGACTTAATGTTGATTGTGTGTTGGTAGTAAATTCAATTTATATCGGTAATCTTTAATACTCATTTTCAATTTACCAAAAATTTATTTGCAATTGGTCGAAAACAAATGATGCCTTAAATATATGGATTTATTGTAGAAAGATGATTCAATTTTACATGTTTTTTACAATTTGCCGAAGAAATATTTGCAATTGGTCGAAAATTTGAAATGCAGAATGTTTATATTTTTAAAGAAGATTCTTGCATCAAGGGAAATGATTGCATATCTGAGCGACCGCTACATTTATTTTAAAACTGTCGGCATCTGCATTTTTCAAAGCAAAACCTAAAATTTTGTTTAGATTAGAAAGTCTGTATTTGTGTATCTTAATTCTTATGGACTCAATTTTTACAAAACTATCAAATACAATTCATTCCTAAATTTAATTTTAGAATTTTTTGGTTGAGAAGATATTATAATAAGGTGAAATTGTAAGTTTGTATTTGGCGATATTGGTATTATTTTAAGGCTTTTTTAAATCTAATATGCAGTGAATTTGAAGACTCTTTCAAGTGTTAAAATTCAATGTAAGGGTGTCTACCAATTTTAAATCTCCGTTTAAGTCATTAAATTACAAAATTGAAACTAGCAAGTGGCAAAGTTTATTGGCTATTAATTAGTGGTAATGGAATTGAAAGTGTCAAGATGCGTGGGTAGCATTAAGGCAACATTTTTATGTTATTTCCAAAATAGTTTCAATGTCAATCAAAATGGAATGAGAAAATTATCAAAGTCGGATTTTACTCGAAAATCCATACAATATGGTTACCACATGGTTGCAATTATGGATGCAATCAGCTCGTCAGCGAGCACAATTCACTTGAGGGCACTAACATCAACTGAGGGCAAAACTATGAAGGAGAACTTTTATGAAGTTCGAAGATCCAAACCTCAGTGCTGTAAGCATGTTAAAACCGTTGAATTCCGCAGATAGCCTACTAAATGTAAGGGAAAATTCACGGTTTGGGACGGCATTGATCAATTTTACTACCAAGGCCTTAAGTGCTTTATTAATTTTACTAGTATTTTGTATTGTTGCATTTACTCAAGCAAATGCACAATCTACTGATGTTGAGGCCAGCGCAATTCCACCTGATGTTGCAACAAATGTAATTTTACCAGAAATTTCAATTAGTGGTGGAGGATTCGTCTCTGAGGGCGAAGATGCGGTATTCACTATTAATTCGTCTATGATCATTAGTGAAGAATTGACCCTAGAGCTAACGGTTGGAGCTGAATCTAGCAACTATATAGTTGGTCAACCTCGTGATTATAGTCGAGTGGTGATTCCGGTTGGACAAACAGAAGTTTCGCATATTGTTCGCACCGATGATGATGATATTGAAGAAGCTAATGGTTCAGTAGAATTAACACTTGTGGCGGGAACTGGTTTTACTATAAATGAAGCGAACAATGTCGCTTCTATTGAGGTACTTGATAATGACCTCTTAAACCCAGCGGTGCGAGTAGAGGCTCCAAAGCTTTCAATTCAAGAAGGTGAAGTTGCTGAGTTTAAGGTAATTTCGGATGGATCGCTACGTGGAGAATTTTATCTCTATTATGCTATACAAGCAAGTCATGATGGACTTTTTCGAGGTCTGATTGGAGGTCATAGGTACTCCTATAGTGAATTATTCAGTTCCAGTGCTGGAAGTTTTGATCCACTGATCAATTCAGCAAATCTAGGTGAAATCGAAAAATCTTACCGCTATCAATCTATTGATGACGGGGAGTATCATGAGAATAGTGAAATCACTTTTACCATTTTAGCTCAAAATGAAAGCAGTTATAATGTTACCACGGCATCTGCAACTATTGCAATTGGAGATAATGATGCACCAGTTGAAATTGAAGAATTGGTTGAAACTGAGTTACCTAGTAAAGTTGAATTACTAGTTATCTCTATCGCATCACTTCACACCGAATCATCTCCTGAAGGTGAACCAGTTCAGTTTCGACTTGTTACGTCTAATCCTCTGATTGATCCATTTGTTATCAGTATTGATGTTGTAGAGACTGGTGATATGTTGGACCAAAGTTCAAACATCTCATCCATCAATTTCCCAGCAGGTGAATCGATTTTGGACTTTAGTATTGAAACCCTAGATGATGAGAAAGATGAAGCTGATAGTGTTTTAACTGTGACATTACTTACCAATGTTAGCGAGAATACCGCTTATGAAGTTACTACTGATCCAAATGAACAAAGTGCGTCGGTAACAATCAGTGATAATGATGAACCTGTTATCCAAGTACCAACTATCAATATCTATACGCAAACGAACTCTGTGATTGAAGGAACCGAGGTAACAGTTCGGTTTGTCGCCGACATCCTAGCCCCTGAAGCTGGTTGGCCAGTACGTTATGAAAAGAGTCAAGTTGGTGAATTCTTTGCATCAGACTTCTCAGGTGTTGATGCCATTGAGATCCCAGCTGGGGAAACCATAACACTTGCCAAATTTCAAACGCAAGATGATCAATTTGATGAAGTTGATGGTAGATTCACGATTCGGTTGACGGAACGACAAGTCAGGGTCACGGTAGGATCTAGTAATTCACTTACTATAGCTGTAACAGATAATGACCCGTCACCAGTTATCTCTATTACCAATGCAAAGTCCGTTACCGAAGGTACTAATGCTTATGCGGAGTTTAAAGTTACTGCTTCTAAGGCATTCCAAACTGCACAGCAGATTGAATTCTCACAAACAGGTGCAACTTGGTTCATAGCTGGTAATCAATCAAGTCAACTTATGTTCGATGCTGGGAGCACTTCATCATTGCTACGGATTCCAATCGCAGACGATGATGAAATTGAACGCAATGGTGAGCTTTATGTAACCATTTTAAAGCCATCTGGAGGTTGGGGTTATACAGTTGGTTTTCCTAGTATTGCTCGTGTGAGTATAACTGATGATGACGAATTACCCATTATTGAAATCACGGATGTCGTAGCGGATGGTCGTAAACGTCGATCTGGAGGAGTGGAAGGACAAACATTTGTTTATGTGTTTACCGCGACTCCAGCTCCGCGTTCGGACTTAAGCGTCAAAGTTGATGTTGATATTGAAGGTGATTATTTGAATGTTTCGCCGCAACAATCTGAATCTTCAGGTTCGTTTTATATTGGTACTGAGGCATCTGCGATTGTAACTTTTGCGGTAGGTGCAGAGACTGGTACCTTACAGGTAGCAACAATCAATGATACCACTGATGAACCAAATGGTAGTATCGCTATGACGTTGCTTGCGGGTGACGGTTATCTGATTACCAAGACGACTCGTAACACCCGTTCAATATTTCTCGTAGATAATGATGCGGCCCCAATCGTAAAGGAAACCGAAAGCGATTCCGGTGAAGTGGTGTTATCCATCAAAGCGAATAAATCGCGCATTGATGAAGGCGATAATGTTGCGTTTGAAGTGCGGGCATCAAAATCCTCTAAAGAAAAATTGGCTTTAAATCTGGCGTTTAGTAGTAATGATGAGGATTTTGTCAGGGCCACGAAGACAACTCATGCACCTTATCTTAAAGCTTTGAGATTTGCCGCAAGGTCGAAAGCTGCATTAGTGTTTTATCTGCCAACTACTGATGATAATATTGATAAAGAAGATATTCAGATAACTGCGACGCTATTACCCGGTAAAGGGTATTCCGTTGAAACTGGAAATAATTCAGCAACAATAGTTGTAGTTGATAATGATGCACCTAGAATATCAATTTCAGCAGCTTTTGATGAAGCAATCACTGAAGGTGAAGCTGTTCGATTTGTCGTGCGTGCTAAAGACCGAGCGGTTGCATCAGAATTGGCAGTTAATGTCAGTATAACTCAAAATAGTGACTTCATTACCAAACAAATCCCTAAAGGAGTAAACATCGCAAAGGGTAAGCAAGTTGCTGGGTTAATGGTTGAAACTGTTGATGATAGCGAAGTTCAAGAAGATGGTACGTTTACCGCAACAATTACAACTGGCGATGGCTATCAGATTAGCAGTCAAAAATCTGCCACAGTATCGATAAAAGACAACGATAGTAAGGAAGATCGTCGGGTTGAACCGCGAGTGTCAATCGCCGGGAGCGTTTTAAATGCGTTATTGACGGCAGCTAAAGTTAATTCCACAACTGAGTCAATTGAGCTACCAGAGATTTCAATTGTTGCGAACACAGATGAAGTTGCTGAAGGAGAACGTGTTGGTTTCACAGTTAAAGCCAGTCCAGTACCAAGTTCTACTTTGGCGGTTAAAGTTTCTATTGATAGTCCTAATGGGAGTATCCAAGAATCTTCACCATTTTCAGTAACAATGAATGCTGGATATAGTAAAGCAATACTTGAATTAAAAACTTTGGATGACGATAAATTGGAAGCAGAAGAAATTATAACTGCTAGCGTGGTTGAGCAATCCGAATATCGCGTATCATCAGATGCTGGTAGTGCTTCTGTACGAGTTACTGATCATTTAGACCAGCAACGACATGAGAAAATTGCGGAAGCAAATCGTGAGGTGATTCCTGAAATGGTTGGTCGTATGAACGCGCAATCACTCAACATGGTAGCTGAGCGAATCAGATCTGGGTTTGCAAATGATGGTCAGAATACATTGCAAATTGGCGGAACTGAATCCCTCACTGGAATTCTGACGCAAAGCGGTTATGCAGTAAATGAAAAGGAATTGCTTAAAGAAACGTTGTATAACGATTCTTCATTTGCATTTAGCTTAGCTCCTGGAACTGGTACGTTTGGATCTGCTACTACCTGGGGAACTGGCAATACCCTTGAATTTCAACAAGACAGTGTTGGTGATTCATCAATATACGGTGAAATACTTACTAGCCAATTGGGATTGGATGTCAATGTTAATCAAAACTTGATGGTTGGATTCTCTGGTTCAAATTCTGATTCAGAAATAGAGTATAAGTCCACCAATAGTACATTGGAGTATACTGCACAATCAAATGGACTATTTCCATACATTGGTTGGCAAAGTTCTGATGGAACCGATTATTTAAATGTTATTGGTGGCATCGGAGCTGGTACAATTGGGATACGTCAACCGGGTTCTGACTTGGATACTTTGAAAAGCAGTCTGTATTCTGCAGAAGTAAGTGGAAGAATGCAGTTATTCTCTAATGAAAAGACAAGTGTTGACACTTCAACTGAGTTAAATTTAACTGGTGGATTAAGAACTATTCGCTATGCTACCGAACGAGATATTGGTGTTGTCGGTGGCATTGATCAGCAACATTCACAATCTCACTTAACGTTTGCAGGACAACATACGGAGATTCTGCTGAACGGGTTGGTGTTAAGACCTATCGCAACAGTTGGTATTCAATTGAATAATGTGAATGAACAAAATAAACTTGGTTATGCGGTTGAAAGTGGACTGTCTTTAGAGAATCCAGTGGGATTGACTATTTCAGGCATGGGTGGTCTGCTGTATTGGTTAGAAAATTTCAGCAGTGAACCGAGGTTTCAAGGTAAATTAGCATTTGATTCCAATCACGATAACTTGGGATGGACAATTGATTTACTTTCAAATTGGGGTTTGAAAAATTCAGCTGAAAATGATTCATCATGGCAACGTAGTTTATTTGCCCAAAGTTTGCGATCTCAACTGTTAAAAACTGGTGACAACATTAGTACTGTAGTTGGTTATGGTTTTGGGGTTTTAGATGGTTCTGGTGTTATGGCACCTTATTCAAAGTTTAACTGGATTGATTCTAATCAACAGCAATTCCAATTTGGTGGTCGTTTTTCACTTGGTTCAGGAATTGGTATTGATTTGAGTAGTTCAAGTAAGTTCCATGTTAAAAAGGACACTGAGCATCAAATCAAATTTACTGGTGAACTTGAGTGGTAAGCGAATAAATGCTTAAATTCGGACTAGCAACTGCTGATACTAATTCACGTTGCCTGTCCGAACTTTTTGTCTCGTGGCTAGCAGTAATTAAGTGATAATCTAATCGTAAATATATTTTAAGAAATCGCACAATTTTTTTACACCCATTGCGATTCATCAAATAAAACAACATATTATTTATATATCTCGTGTAAATTACGCGGAGAAAAAAAATGAAAAAAATATTGATTTGTGCTTTACTTAGTTTGTCGCTCATCATCGCGACTCCTGATGAAAGCCGCGCCGATCATTGTGGTTTTTGGGATGTTACTGGGCATTGCGATGATGTTACTGCGTTATTAGTTATAGCAGGTGTAGTAGTATTCGCTGTTGGCATTGGATTAATTAGTACAAGAAGTTATTATTTCACTGATTTGGATGAAAACAATTTGGATTTTTCATTAAGTCCAACTTATGAACCGGACACCAATACTACCGGGTTTAATATTAGTTTAAAATATTAATTCTCTTCACCAGAGTTCATTCATTTTAACTTTATCACTTTTTCTACATCTATTGTCCTTGATATTGGTGCTGAATTATTTTAACCATACGTGCCAGATTTTTATTTTACCTGGTTTTGATTTGAATTTAGGATGGTATGGGAAATTTCGATAATGAACAGAATACGCAACATCCCCCTTAATCTTAGGTACCGCGATTGGATTATCATGAACCGCAAACCTCTTTGAGATTGAAGGATTTTGCCCCTTGTTTAAGTATGCTGTTAAAGTTGGATTGATTGAGGAAACATCCTTGACATAACCAAACATAACTGCTTCAGATTCTTTCCATGCATATTGACCAGAAACAAAACGCATTATCCCTTCCTGACAGTACAACTCTATCATTTTCCAACTATTTCCCTTTTGAAAAATTATCTTCGCTTCAACGAAGATAATCAATCCCGGTCGAATGTGGTTGCGGATTTTAAAAGTTAAATCAGGTCGATTTTCCAATTTTTTCGCATTATAGTCAAAATATTCACCTCCTCGGTCAACACTGTATACAATTTTGCTGAAATTATGATCTGAATTTATCATACTGGTCAGCTTTTCTTGCATGAATATGGTCATTTCAATCTCGCTAAAAGCGTTGTAATTTTTTTGTGTTTTTTTAATTTGGCCATGTGCGTTGCATGTTGCAGTAATAATCCGCAACATATGTTTCTCTTTTAGTTTTTTTCTAGGAATTGGTGTGTCTCCGACCACTCCTATTAAGAGACTAACTCTTTCTTCGTCGGTAAACACTAAATCACCTCATTATTTTCAAATTCAGCAATCTTCATGGAAAGTAACCGGGCCTGAGAGTTGCTCCAAAATTGTTGTTGTGCTAAAATACCGACTAGAAAATTATTGTTACTATAAGGAATTAAGAAAGGGTTGACTGATGTATTATTTGCAGTTTTTATAAACTGCTCAATAACACGTTCGTTCAATTTTGTGCGTTTATTGGAAGTCTCTTTACAAAACTCAACATTTATACACTTCCATGGTGGAATTGTGATATGATTAAATTGCTTCACATTAACTTTAAAATCATCAAAACAAGGGTCAAGCTGTAATTCAGTTCTAAGCACTTTACAAAAATTTTCAATATCAATATCGGAAGACTTCTTGGAAGCATTTTTTCCAATTGTAGAATAGGGTAGTCGATAATTTAAGGTATCAACTATTACCTGATAGTCCCAGTCAGTTAAGCCAAAAAGTGATGCAACCCACTCGTCTAATTCAGATTGATTTAATTGATCTGCAACAAGTTTTTCGAAATACTTATCAACCTTTACCAGTTCCGCTTTTGACAAGAGATTGAAGTCTGGTAACATTATATTGTCTAATTCAATTTTTTCGATGACATTTCGTTCAACGCCAAATATTCCGCAAGTCATTAATGCTTGCCAAATCGCGATATTACTTTTTAAAACTAAGCACAAGTATTTTACTAATTGAAAGCCATTTGGATGCCCATTAGCACTATATCCAAAGAATGAATTATCATATAACAAGTCTCCTTTGCTTACGAAAGTTTTGAGTCTCTTTGTTTCAATTGGTGGTGACTGGTGAACTAATAGTAATGGTCCTTGATATATTTCAACTCTACGCTTTTTTCGAATAGTTTCCAATTCAATGTTGAATAGTCTCTGTGAATCAACCAAAATTGGTTCCACATAATTGTTTGGTAATGCAGAGATATTTTTGAATATCTCAAAATTTACTGATGATTCCTTTTTAATGTCAGTATTTTTAACATAACCTTTTTCAAAACCCTTTCCGCTATGCAGTTTTAATTTAGGGTTAGAGCTTACATTTGGATTATCCCACATTGATTTCAATGTTGGTAGGTTCATAGATTTTAGAATTGTGTATGTATCGTAATCTAACGTACTACCCTTTGAAAGAATTTTCAAAATGCTTGGACATTCTTTGTGAATATAAGGAGTAACGAATACTGAATTTTCAGTATCTATGCGAAATTTTCCTTCTTTATTGATTTTATTCTCTAATCTGGGTGTAATAAATCGAAATTCTGCCATTGGTTCTGGAACTTGATTTTTTGCAAAAATAATGCAAAATGGAGCAGTTGTATTAGGCATTACATTTGTTCTTCGCAGTTCAGTTCCATTAATTACTACAGTTATTCGCAAAGTATCAAAAAGCATATTTCTCATAGACGGTACAGATGAACCTTGTTTGAATAGAAACCCTGCATTCATTATCAACGCAATTTGACCACCTGGTTTAGCCCATTCCATTGCTTTCCACATAAACGCTAAATCAGCAGAATTATTTGGTATTGGATTAGTTAGATACCTGTTACCTTTACCTTCAATAATTTGTCGAATTGACTTTTTTACGATTGACCAATCATTTGATTTCTTTTGACTAGACCACGGAGGATTCCCAATAACTATATCGTATTTTCCAATGTGTTCATTTCCAACTAAATTGCTGAGACTACCAAGGTTTGATTCTCCTTTTGCTCGGTCACCGGCAAAATTATATAATACTTTACCAAGTAGCTTGTTAAACTTCAATTTAGTGACAGGATTGGGGTTGGGGTCTAGTTCAATGGAAATAAGGTACAATCCTAATGATGCAAATCTGAGTGCAGATTCATTTAGGTCAAATCCGGTAATTTGATAGTTCAAAATGGACCTTAGAGTTTTAGTATTTGGTCTTACACCATCTTTCTGCCATTGTACTTTTACCAACTTTTGAAAAGCTGAAATCAAAAATACACCAGCTCCGGCGGCAGGGTCAAGAATTTTTGGTTTTTTAACAAGTGAGTTTGCCAAAGCTGCATCAATTGAAATATCAGTCATAAAATTTGCAATAATTCCAGGTGTATAGTATCCACTCTGTTCTTTTTGTTGAATAGGATGATGAGTATTTAAGTACATTTCATAAACTTGACTTAGAATTCCAACCGGTATATGTGCAAAGTCAAGGTATTTCCATTCTCTATCGTCCCAGCCGAGGTACAATTGATCATTAGGTGCTTTTCGCATGATATTTCCAAGTTCATGACACGATTTTGGTGACAAATCTGAAATTGTTGAGTCAGATATCGGTAAAAAGTCTCCATTGAATGTCGCATCAATCCAATGTGAGGTTATCAGTGCTTTTTGGGGATTATCAAACAAATCACTGGCGTTTTCAGTTTCTTTTAAGTGACTCGGAACTAGATTACGGTCGTCAAGAAATCGTGCAAATAACGCGCGTCCTACAAGCGAAATTGTATCTTCATTTGAAAGTTCACTTAAATTAACAAGTTTAGTGATTGAGGATGTGAGCAAATTCAAAATTACTTGTGAAATCCAATTAGTTTGGCTGATATGAGAGCTTTGATGGAAATTTGCTAAATTTGCAAAAAGTGCTTTTTCACCTTCCGCAGATTTGTCAAATTTGACTTGGGTTTCCTGTAATGGTTTTTTATCAAGTGCAATTTTATATACATTTAGCTTGTTTGGGTGTGCAACTCCGAGGTATTTTGAATCACCTCTTAAAGCCAAAATTCTACGCAATTGGTTAAGATCTGTTGATTGAGGGTGTGAACTACTTCCATCAACCATATACATCAATGGTGTAGACTGCCATTCATAGACTGAATCAACCAGTCCTAGATATTTATTTCCTTCTTCTTTATTTGATACAATAGTAGAATAACCCAGATTATTCGGTGAAAGTTTTTTAAGGTTCACCAAATTATTTGGAACCCCATTGAAATGCACTACACACTTTTCAATTGCGTTCACTTTCAGCAGCCTTTCAATTTAGAATTTAGCATTAAAGTAGCAGTAATTAAGGAAATTTCGTTAAAAGAAAATAAAGTTAACTACAAGTTTGATAATTTGAAAGTATCGCACAAATGTCGGTTTGTCAAATATTATTTTATTTTATTCACAAAAATATTGGATTGTCCACTTGCGTCTTACTATTAAGGCAAAATGTTAGTTTTTATCAAAGTACTACTAATTCTCAGTCTTGAGTTTGATTGAAAGTATTCTGTTTCTGTAGGTTGACCATAACCTTTAATTATTTCTATTCGTCGGGATTGTTTAGTTGATTGAATTAGAATTTCAAAAGTAAAAAATCCGTAAAGTGCAATAAATTTACCATTTTAAATAGTATTGTTGGGTTAATTAGTCAAAATTACTTAAATTTTACTTAAACTTTATGCAAGTTATACTTGTAATTCTAAATTTATCTATCACATATACAATAATTATATTCTTTTTACTATTTCAACTAACTAATTTTATTGATTTTAAAGGAATTTCAAATGATTAATCCAGTAGTGCTTAACGCACCTCCAGTTGATGCCCATATTCGAAACTTAAAGCGACTCAATGATTCAATTAAACCTGAATTTGGCTCTTCAATGCTTCGATCAAGAGCATCAACTATTTTAAAAAGTCATAATCTTGATAATACTTTTCAAACTGTGACCAGTCCGACCAAATCGGCTGTTTCTCAACAAGAAGCCGGCATCAATACTGTTGCCACCGAAGATAGTTCAAAATCAACTACAGCATCACCAGCTAAACTTATTTTACAAGAGAATTTGACTTTGCTTCGGTTCGATCCAGATCCTATTGATGCCAAGGAACCATCGTTTTTCCACAAACTTGGACACTTAGTTCAATCGTTTAAGAATTTCAAAAAAATCATTTTTCATGGTCAAATTTCCCATTCTAACTAACTAATTCAACCAAAAAGGAGTCGTCCCTTAATCAACTATGCCAATCTATTTTTAGTTAGAACATTTTTTGAATTACCGATTTTTACAATACTTTTTATATCGAAAAATTTTTTGAAATACCTATTTTTGGAGTTTCCAAATGAATTATTTAATCACTTGCTTGTCAAGTCTGATTTCTAAACATTATAATACTAACAATAACTATCAAGTTTTTAGCAACCAATCAGCAGTTTTTCTCGATTTCTTTAGTACATTTTTACAAAGTTTGGCTTATCTAAACTTAAAACAATTGGGATTAATTAACAAACTTGTCGCCTTTTTTATTGTTAGTGTATTTGTTCAGAGCTACTCGTCTGCCACTAGCGCAAATGATCTACCCACTTTAAGCATTTCCTCACCTTCTGTTTCTGGTGGGCTATCAGAGGGATTGGATTTAGAATTTACCGTTCATTCCGATCAACCAGTTGCCGAAGATCTAGCTGTATCAATTGTGATTGTGGAATATGACGGTGTCACTCGTACCAATCGATTTGATTTAGATGTTGAGCCCAGTTCAGGTGTTGTTATTGCAGCTGGAACCGATGCGACCAAGGCGACCGCGATTTTGAATGAACAAACAGTCGGTCTTGCCGATGATAAGTGGTTTATTGTTCAGATTTATCCGTATCCACCAAGGTATAATGTCTCACCAACCAGTAATGAGATAGTCGTTCGGATGAAGGACAATTTTCCGACCCGATTTCGCCCGCGGATTTCACTCAGGAGTGTAGCAGATTCAGTAGATGAAGGTGGCCTTGTTACATTTAGTGTAGAAGCTAATACTGGTTCGGACAATCTTCCACCTGCTACCAATCCTCTTCCAGTTCATATTGAAATTTCTAATGCGACCGGGGAATTTATCGCACCAAGTGAGTCGCTTTCAAGAACAGTCATGTTAACCAATGCAATCAGTCAAGAGTTGATCAGAGTAAATACGATTCCACTTAACTTATCAGAATCAAATGGAGTGGTTCGTGCTCAGGTGGTTGAATCTGCTGACTATATTTTAGCACCTAATTTGCATCAACAGGATGTTAATATCACGAATCGAACTCAGCCAATATATTGGTTTGAGCAAGTATCAATCACCGCGGCAGAAAGTGACACGAATATTACATTTACCGTAAACCGGTCAAATACCACAACAAATTCCACTACAGTAGACTTTGAAATTAGTGGGGATCTGCTTGCTGGTGAAGACTATATTGCTCTAGCAAGTAATACCTTAACTTTTGCCCCTTCAGAAGTTTCCAAACAACTGACGATTCAACTAATCGATGATCAGGTTGATGAATTAGATGAATCCATCACGGTTACTTTGACAGAGTCTTCAAGTGGTTCAATCTTTTATATCCCTTATATTACCACAGCAACCATCACAGATAATGATACTGCAATTGCAAGCGTGCCAACTATGAGTGTATATGAAGGTAATGCTGGTCAACATCAGGCCATGATTACAATCTCATTATCACCAGTATCTACGCGAGAAGTTAGCTTGTATTGGCATTCATTTACCTTAAGAGATGATACGGCACTATTTAATCGGGACTTTTATGAAACAGATGGGACTGTAACCTTTGCACCAATGCAGTCAACTGTTCAAATTGCTCAACCAATTATAGGTGATATCACCACAGAAGCCGACGAACATTTCACTATCCTGTTATTCAATGCAACTGGTGGGGCTGAAATCCAAAACTCTATTGCCAATATTACGATTATTGATGATGAGGGTTTGACCTTATCATTTCAAGACCCCACTCCAGAAATCAACGAAGATGTTGGAAACTATGAGCTAAGTGTCAATTTATCTGGTCCAAGTGGATATGTTGAATATACTTATGAAGTTATCGGGACAACAGCAACAGCCGGTACCGATTTTTTATTACCAGTTTCTTTAACAGGTACGATTGAAAATTCAAACTCTGGGACAATTTCCATTCCGATTGCCGATGATAATGAGGAAGAAGACGATGAGACTTTTACGGTAAGGATAACCAGTGTTCAATACGCTAATTTTGCCGGCAATGCGACCAATATTGAAGCCGTCGTAACAATTTTAAGCAATGATGCCCCAATATTGTCATTTACCAATGCAAACACCTTTGTCGAAGAAGATGTACGAGATGGATATGCTTTAGTTGCTGTGAATTTAGATAAAGCCGCCAAGAATAATGTGACTGTTCGCTGGTATAACTATGCTAGTTCTGCAGAAACCGCAACTTTTGATGTTGATTTTCGGGGTGAAATAGGTGGGTCAATTGAAATTTATGCTGGACAAACAAGTGGCACCATCAGAGTCGCAATTTATGATGATCAGGTACTTGAAGGACCTGAAACCTTTAAAGTTGGCATCATGACTATAACGAATGCTGAGATTGTCAATGATGCGGGAACGACCGGAATCCATACCACAGTGACCATAACAGATTATGAAGATCGACCGACTCTAAATTTTGATAATTATTCACCAACAATTGATGAAGATGCCGGCACAGTGAATTTAGCTGTAAGTCTCACCAATCAAGGTAGTTCACCGGCTTCTGTAACGTGGTCAATTAATAATGGAACGGCAACTGGTGGTGAGGATTTTGTTTCTCAACCTAATCAAGTATTGACGGGAATAACGAACGACACCAATGGTTTAATCGCCATTCAAATTTTGTCAAATTCAACCTATGAGGGTAATGAAACTTTCACAATTACTTTATCAAGTCCGCAACACGCTTTTTTCCCCAATCGCTCGGATTCGTTAATTGCAGAAGTGACAATCATTGATGATACTGATTTGCCGGTGTTGTCCATCCCCAGCACTACCGTAAGGGTTGTTGAGAATCCTGCGAGACAACGACTTGAAATACCAGCAACTTTAACTGGATCAACGGAACTAGCGGCATCTGCCCATTATATCACATTTGAAGGGACCGCGCGCGATGCCATTAATTATATTCACTTTGATCTACCCTTATCATATCCAGTTGGTGACACTCAGGCCTTAATTAAAGTTCCAATCATTGAAAATTTTCAAGCAGATGGGGATAAGAATTTTACTATTACAATTTCAAATCCTGAACATTTAAAATTTGCCAATGATGTAAGTCAGATTACGATTGATGTCACAATTGTTGATGATGAGTCGTTACCGGTGATTGAGATTTTACCACCAACAACTAGGACACTAGAAAACACAGGGCCAGTTACTTTTACCTTAACCGCAACTCAAATGAGTACCCCAACTGCTTTGACTTTGCGGTATACACCTGCTGAAGTTGCCAGTGATTTTTTGGCAACTACAGTTCAAGATCAGGATGTTGATACTGTCATCAATTTTCGTCCAAATTCGGAGGGAAATTATACGGGAGAAATTACTGTGCCAATTGATAACGACTCTGCGAAAGAGGCAACTGGCGAAATCCAAGTTTCATTGAAGACTGATCCCGCATTTCCAGCATCCACTTATGTCGTTGGTGCTACCAATAATGCCACCGCTACGATTTTAGATGATGAAGCACCGGAGCTAGTCATTACCAGCGGTCCCTTTGCGACAGAAGGACCAAATCAGACGGTAAAGTTTAATGTAACCGCCCGTCATAGTCCAAATCGATCAATTCGGGTAAAATTCAATGTTTCACAGCGAAGTTCTGGAACTGGGAATTTTATTGCTAATACTGGTGATAGATTGATTGACGTAGATTTTAGCGGCAATCAGTCTACCGTAATTGTGTCAATTGACTTAACGAACGATGATATTGCAGAAGACGACGGGTATGTGAGATTAGCTGTTGTTGCTGATGAATCAGACCCAATCAACTATTCGGTGCCAACCGGTGCAGAGAGTTGGGCTGAAGTTAAAGTGTTTGATGATGAAAATTCTGCAACTTTATCTATTGCTGGTTCAACTCGTGCTATTCCAGAGCGTGATGGTGTAGTTACATTTGATATCTTTGCTGATTCGGATCCCAGACGCGCATTAGCTGTGCGATATGCTCCAGCTGAAGTTGATTCTGGCGATTTTTTGGATGCGTCCACAATACCAAATCAAGAAGCGATTACGACGCAAACACTAAATTTTGAACCAACTGGACTCAATGATCGATACTCTGCAGAGTTAGTTGTACCAATCCATGACGATAATGTCGGTGAACGTAGCGGCGCGATTCGAGTGACCATATTGACCGATGATGCAACAAATTCTTATGTTGTCGCATCCGATGGGTCGGAAACAGCAACAGTAGCTATCTTGGATGATGACGCTCCAGAGCTAACAATAACTGCATTAAGTCAGGTTACCGAAGGAACAAATCACTCAGCAAATTTTCAAATCTCAACACAAGTTCGACCAACCTCCCCAGTGACAGTATATTATACCCCAGTTAGTGCGAATTTTTTGAGTGAAACGATTTCAGGTAGCAAACAGCAAACAGTCGCTCCAATTGAATTTTCTGATACTGCTCCATTTACATCAATTTTGAATGTCCCAATTGATCGAGATATTGTCACCGAAGCAACTGGACAGATTGCGGTTACCCTTGAAGCAGAAAGTACCCCAGCTACAACCTATACCGTAGCAAGTAGTCCCAGCAATACTGCTACCGTACCAGTTACGATTGTTGAATTCCTACCTTTACTTACCATAATGGCCCCGACAGCTGCGACCTCAGAAGCGGATGGTGAAGTAGATTTTACTATTACAACAACATCTCAGATTACAGGGAGTTTGAATGTTCGATATACTCCTTCTGAAGTTGCTGGTGGTAATTTTTTGGATGCTGAAGCGGACCCAAGTCAAGAAGCTACAATGACTCAACCCCTTTCTTTTATAAGTTCAAATAATAGGTCCATCGCGACACTTCCGGTATCAATCCACGTTGATAGTGCAAGAGAAGCTACTGGACAAATACAGGTTACATTATTGGACGATAATCAACCAACTTTAACTTATCGAATTGCCAATGATGGTACGCAAATTGCGCGGGCAACGATTTTGGATGATGAAGTTCCTGAACTGTCAATTTCGGGAGGTGGACCAGTCACCGAGGGGCTAAACCATTCACTTATTTTTACGGTGAATGCAACCTTTAGTCCCAATCAACCTTTACGCGTCTATAATGGTATTTTGCAATCAAGTCAAGGTGATGGCAATTTTATTGGCAATAGTTTTAATGGGTATTTTGATTTGGATTTCAGTAATGGTGCAATAACTTCAAGGGTGTCAATTCCAGTGACCAATGACGATGTTGAAGAAACTAGTGGTGTAGTTGGGGTCGTATTAGCCGATGATGAAGCTGATCCAATCACTTACACGGTGGTGGCTGGTGATAACAGTTCGGCAGAAATATCCGTATATGATGATGATTCACTACCTATTCTCTCTCTGTTAGGACCAGTTGGAAGCGTGCTGGAATCTGAGGGTATGGTTAATTTTTCAGTAATTTCAGATCGTGAACCCTATAATTCGTTAGTGGTGCGTTATCAACCGGCAGAAGTTGCTACCGGGAACTTTCTAGATGAAACCACTGATCCTAATCAGGAAGCCTTAACTTCACAAACCTTGACATTTACTCCATATGGTAATGATGGACAATATTCGTCAACGTTAAGTATTCCAATACACGATGATGAAGTGCATGAAAGTACTGGTGCAATCCAATTGACGCTAGTGGCAGATGATTCTGCACCAACCACCTATTTTGTAGCGACAGATGGAACAGAGACAGCTATGGCTACGATTTTGGATGATGATGCACCGGTATTATCCATAACTGGAGGTGCGGACGTAACCGAAGGGCCAAATCGGTATGCTCAATTTACTATTTCAGCAGTTGTTTTACCTGAGTCAGCATTAACGATTAAATATTTACCAGAAAGTGTAAATTTTTTGGGAACAGGAGTGTCAGGTAATCCACAAACGACAGCAACACCGTTAGAATTTTTAGGTGTAGGACCTTATACTACTACGCTTGCCGTGGCGATTGATAATGATACAAATGCTGAAGTAAATGGACCGATTAGGGTCACGTTACAAGCAGAAGATATTCCGGGGACTACCTATACTGTTGCAAATTTTCCTGAAAATACCGCGGTTGTGAATGTCATTGATGATGATTCGTTGCCGTTGTTGACGATAACTGCTCCACTTAATCCGACCCCTGAAAATGAGGGGCAGGTTGATTTCACCATCACTACTGAAACCAATCCTGGTAGTTCAGTAAGATTGCGTTATATTCCAGCTGAAGTCGCAACTGGAAATTTCTTGGATGAAAACGCTAACCCTAGTCAAGAATCAACAACTACTCAAACCATTAATTTTTCTCCAACAAATGTGCGTGATCAATATGCTGCGGTATTACCCGTTGCGATTCACGATGATGATGTTGGTGAGCAAACTGGGGCGATTCAAGTTACATTGTTGTCAGATAATGCGATGGTAGAAACTTATCGAGTGGCATCAACCGGTTCTGAAATCGCAGTCGCATCAATTGCGGATGATGATACACCTCAATTGTCAATCACCGGTGTGGGTCCAGTTACTGAAGGGGTTGGTCGGGTCGCACAATTTACAATTTCTTCTCATGCAATGCCTGATGCACCTCTCACAATCAACTATACCCCTGAAAGTACAAACTTTTTGGTACCAAATATTGCTGGTGAACCACAAACGACACCGACACCATTGGCATTTTCTGGTGATGGGCCTTATACCACCACGCTTGAAGTCACATTAGATGATGATGGAATCGCTGAAGCGACTGGTCGCGTCACAGTGACTTTAAATGAAGAAAATCAACCTGGGACCACTTATCTTGTTGATAGTTCACCCAGCAATACGGCTGTTGTCGAGATTACCGACGATGATTCATTACCACTACTTGCAATTCTTAATCCAACGACTCCAATCGTTGAAAGTGCTGGTCAAGTTATTTTTGGTATTGAAACGACCATGTTTCCAGGTAGTACCGTTATAGTGCGGTATCTTGCCTCAGAAGTTGCTTCCGGCAATTACTTAGATGCTGATGCAAACCCTAGTCAAGAAGCTATTACTTCACAATCACTCAGTTTTGCTGGAACTGGCAACTCATATCTTGCCCATCTTACAATTCCAATCCATAACGACAATGTTGGTGAACCAACTGGTGAAATTATGGTCACCCTATTGGCAGACAATAATGCAGTAGAAACCTATCGTATTGCTTCCGACGGCTCGCAAATTGCCACCGCGACAATATGGGATGATGATGCACCAGAGATGACTATTACTGGAAATGCCGCAGTAACGGAAGATTATAGCCAAACCGTCAGCTTTACAATTTCAACTAATGTCCGGCCGAGGACTGGTATCCAATTTGATTACCTACCTGAGAGTACGATTTATTTAGCTAGTGGAATTACAGGTACTAGACAACAAACACCACATCAACTCAATTTTTCTGGTAATGGTCCCTATACGACAACTTTAACTGTTGATTTCAATTCTAATACTACTAAAGATGGCAATAATCGGATTACCGTTACTTTGTTGGAACAATTAATTACCAATAAGACTTATACCGTAGCAAAAGATCCGCATAATTCAGCCTTTGTTGAGATTATTGATGATGAATCTATTCCGGTCCTAAGCACTCGACTCACTCAGTATCAATTTCCTGAAAGTGAAGGCTTTGTTGAAATTCAGCTTATCGCTACCAACAATCCAACGACTCCAATTCCGATAAGATATTCAACTGGTGAGTATTTGGGCGGGGATTTCCTTGATGAGACTGCAAGTCCTAGTCAGGAAGGACCGGGAACACAGTTTGTAACTTTCGTAAATAGTGGACGAGAAACGGTGGGTACATTTCGCATTCCAATTCATAATGATGATGTCGGTGAACGAAATGGTAGTGTCAAAATCTCGATATTTTCAGATAATAGTCCTCAAGTTGCATATAAGTTGTTACGGGCTGGAACAATTATCACTTACATTGGCGTTCTTGATGATGATGCACCAGAATTATCAATTTCTGGAGGAGGCAATGTAACCGAAGGTATTAATGAAGTGGCAAATTTTAGCATTTCTACCAAAATTCGACCTAAAAATCCTCTTGTGGTTGATTATATTCCAACTAGTACCAATTTTTTGGCCCCTGGAGAATCTGGTGTTAAGGTATCGTCGAACCCATTGACTTTTACCGGGAATGGTCCTTTTACAGCTAGACTTCAAGTGCCAATAGATGATGATGATGTCTTAGAAGCAGGGGGAACAATTGCTGTGCAACTTGTTGAGGAATCACCGACACCATTTTCGACGTATACTGTAATCAATACCTCTGCTAATAGGTCAACGGTTTGGGTTCGAGATGTAAATTTACTACCGAAACTTTCGATAAGTAACCCAGTTAGACCGATTCCTGAAAGTGATGGTGAAATAGATTTTCTAGTAATGACTGAATTAGATGAAGCCGAAAATTTTAATGTTCGGTATATTGCTTCAGAGGTAGGAGCTGGAAACTTTTTAGATGAAAACGCATCACCTAGTCAGGAAGTTGCCAATTCACAATCGCTGAATTTTGAACAAATTGGTAATACTAGAATCTATTCAGCTACCCTGACTGTTCCAATCCACAATGATAATGTTGGGGAACGTAGAGGTACTATTTTAGTGAATTTATTAGCCGATAATGCACCTACCGAAACTTATGTAGTTGCATCAGGGGAGGCAGGTGTGGCGGCGGCTAAGATTTTAGATGATGATGCTCCTGAATTGACCATCAGACCTGGCGGTACGGTGACCGAAGGGTTTGGTCAAACTGCCAATTTTGTTATTACTTCCGAAGTCTTACCACCGCGCGCCTTAACATTACGTTATCGACCACTAAGTATTAGCTATTTGGCTCCCGGGGTTTCAGGTTCTGATGTAACAGCTACTAATCCAATAACATTTTCTGGTGCTGGTCCTTATACCGCAATCCTACCGATACCTATTGATAATGATGATGTTGTGGAAGCTACCAACCTATTAACAGTAATGTTATTAGAAGAAGAAACTCCAGCCACAAGTTATACCGTAGCACCAACCCCGTATAATGCCTCTTATGCGACAGTCGCGGATGATGATTTACTACCATTGATCGAGATTTCTGCTCCGACTGAGCCTACCAATGAAAATGCGGGAAATGTTATTTTTACATTATCAACTTTAGTCAATCCAGTTGATCCTTTAACAATTCGTTATGACCCGTCAGAAGTGGCTACTGGGGATTTTTTGAATGCGGATGCAAATCCGAGTCAAGAAGCGATCAATTCACAAACTGTAGACTTTAATTTTGATAGAAATATTGTGAAATATACTGGGCAATTGGAAGTGCCGATTCATAATGATCAAGTTGGTGAAAGGGCTGGTGAAATCGGAGTTACATTGTTACCTGATGATAATGGTCGATGGACTTATCAGGTGGCACATAATGGTACCCAAAGTGTCAAAGCAACAATTTTGGATGATGATGTCCCAATTTTGTCAATCGCAAATGGAGAAGCAACTACTGAAGGTGTAGGTCGTAACGCAAATTATACTATTACCGCGTCGTTCTTGCCAACTGCACCGTTAACCATCAATTATCGACCAGAAAGTACCAATTTTTTAGCCAGTGGTGAGTCTGGAACTCCGACTTCAACTCAAAGTCCATTAACTTTTACTACTGAAAGTCCTTTTACTGCGGTACTTCCAGTCCCCATTGATAATGATGAAATAGCTGAATCTAATGGCTTTATTACAGTAACATTGTTAGATGAATCAACGATCGGTTCAACCTATATTGTGGCAGCTTCACCACATAATCAAGCAGAGGTTTCAGTTACAGACGATGACACTTTACCTGATTTAACCCTTAGTAGTCTGGTAGATCCAACTCCAGAAAGCGACGGTGTTGTTGATTTTATTGTTGTTACAACAACTGATCTTGGCATCAACACTTCAATAACGGTGCGATATCAAGCCTCCGAAGTTGCCTCTGGAAATTTTCTGAATGAAACCGCGTCACCAAGTCAAGAAGAACCCAATTCCAGTCCGTTGGTATTTGAACTGGACTCAGAAACTTCAAACTATAAAGCGACATTAAGTGTGCCAATTCATAACGATGATGTTGGTGAAACAACTGGTTCAATATCGGTTTCGTTACTTCCTGATTCCATGTTATCGGAATCCTACCGAGTCGCAAGCGATGGATCAGAAACTGCCACGGCAATAATATGGGATGATGATGCTCCTGAATTATCAATTGCTGATGGTCCAGCTGTGACAGAAGGTTTGAATCGGATGGTAAAGTTCCCAGTTTCGGCATTGGTCAGTCCAAACCAGAGATTGACCTTAGGTATTATGGTTTCAAAGCAAGATGAAGGTAGTGGAAATTTCTTGGTTACGAGTGGGACAACAACTACAATTGTGGATTTCAGAGACCAAGCGACAAGCGCGACTTTATCAATTCCAATAAGTTCGGATGATGTCATTGAAGATAATGGCACCATACGTGTCGTCTTAATGGCAGATAATGCTTCACCCGTGACTTATTTTATTGCTGAAGAACCCAACAATACTGCTGATGTTATGGTGGTTGATGATGATTCACTACCACTTTTGCAGATTATTTCACCAGCTGGATCTACTCCAGAGCGCGATGCTGAAGTTGTGTTTAAAGTTTCTTCGATACAAAATCCTGAGGGTCCGTTGACAGTTCGATATTCACCTAGTGAAGTACAATCTGGTGATTTTTTGAATGAAAACGCATTACCTAGCCAAGAAGCCATAACCACACAAACCATAAGTTTCACCCACGACCAGGAGAATGATAGCTATGTTGCGAATTTGCTGATACCAATTCATGATGATTTAATTGGTGAAAGCACGGGTGAAATCTCGGTTGAATTATTAACTGATGATCAACCTGCTGAAACTTATCGAATTGATACCAATAATTCTAACACAGTTAATGCAACAATCTGGGATGATGATGCTCCTGAGTTAAGGATTACCGCTGGTACGTTCGTAACGGAAAATTTGGATCAAAACGCGATGTTTACGATCACTAGTTATCTTAGTCCTAATCGAAATTTGACGTTATTTTATACGACCTCACAACCTCAAACTGGTGCGGGAAACTTTTTAGTCAATGAAGGTTCAGATTCACAAATTTTAGATTTTACCAAAAACAAAACCTCTATTTCGCTGTTAATTCCCATCGCGACTGATGATA
The DNA here is from genome assembly GCA_964291365.2 of Stappiaceae bacterium. Lineage (GTDB taxonomy): Bacteria > Pseudomonadota > Alphaproteobacteria > Rhizobiales > Stappiaceae > JBDWFY01. The sequence goes on along the minus strand of OZ219989.1, from coordinate 4,376,211 downwards.
TTGCAGAATTGGACGGTAGTATTACGGTAACGCTTGCATCTGATCAAGCTGATCCAATTACCTATACCACGACAAATAGTCCACAAAATTCAGCAAGTGTACAGGTTATTGATGATGATTCGATTCCTATTTTATCAATTTTACCACCCGCAGGTCCAACGCCAGAGAGTAATGGCAATGTCACGTTTACTGTAATTGCAGATCGAGATCCTCGTACCAACTTTTTTGTATGGTATACACCTTCAGAAGTAGCACTGAATGATTTTTTAAATGCGAATGCATCACCTAGTCAAGAAATTGAGACTTCCCAACAACTAAACTTTTCTCCTTTGGGTGAGGAAGGTCGTTATCGTGCGGAATTAACGATTCCCATCCATGACGATGATCAAGGTGAAAACACTGGAAGTATTAGGGTTACATTGCAAGTTGATCAAAGTACAATTGAGCTTTATCGTATTAAAAATGATGGAACCGAAACTGCTACTGCCGTGATTTGGGATGATGATGCTCCTGAATTGCTCATTGCTGATGGTCCAGCTGTCGTTGAAATGACCGGAAGATTTGCCAAGTTTCCAATTTCAACACCAATCAGTCCTAATCGCTCAGTTATGGTATACTTTACTTTATCACAACGCAATTCCGGTAATGGTGATTTTCTGACTCGAGAAGGAGATTTGTTTGAAATATTGGACTTCACAGGTGGTAAAATGACTGCAACGTTGTCAATTCCAATAGCTGCTGATGAGATGTTAGAAACTAATGGTGATATCAAGGTCACTTTGAATGCTGACCAGGCTAACCCAATAACTTATACTGTTACTGGAGAACCTGATAATTTTGCGTACGTACCAATTATTGATCAGCTATCACTTCCAATTCTCAGTATTTTGGAACCATCGGCACCAGTTGCTGAAAACGAAGGAATGGTTAATTTCACATTGTCAACGGAAAGACTTCTAAATGATTCAATCACTGTGCGTTATCAAGTTGCGGAAGTTGCATCAGGAGATTTTTTGAATGAAAATGCTTCACCAAGCCAGGAAGCAATTGCTACTCAGTTAGTTCAATTCTCCCAAATTGGCGGCAGTGGTCCGTATCTTGGAACGTTGAGTGTACCAATCCATAATGATGCAGTTGGAGAAAGTACGGGCGCGATTGCGGCGACTTTGTTAGCTGATGATAGTACTTCTGCGGAAACTTATTTTGTGGTTTCGGATGGATCAAATTCCGCTGAAGCCACGATTTGGGATGATGATGCACCTGAGCTACATATTGAGGGGTTACATGCGGTAACTGAAGCTCCAAATCAAACGGCTGATTTCGAGGTTACAGCTCGCGTGAGTCCAAACAAAAAGTTGGAGGTCTATTATACTGTTTTTCAGCCAAGTATTGGCAATGGAAATTTTGTTGAAACGATTGGACCCGATCAAGTTATGCTTGATTTTCGCAATAATAGCAGCTCGGATACCTTGTCAATTCCGATCTTTTCTGACCTTGCAATTGAAGATAATGGTGTGATCAGGGTCGTTCTTACAGCTGATTCTGCAGATCTAATCACCTACACTGTCGCTGATTCACCAGCTAATATTGCTGAGGTTACAGTCATTGATGATGATTCATTACCTTATATTTCAATCACTGCACCAAATAGTTCAGTACTGGAAAGTGAGGGAGGAATCACTTTCACGATTTCATCCCCAGTTGATCTTGGTACCTCTGCGTTAATTTATTATTTACCAGCTGAGGTATTGGATGGAGATTTTCTCAATGAAAATGCATCTCCAAGTCAAGAGGTCAAAACTAGTCAAGCTATAAGTTTTTCTCAAGAAAATGGTAGTGAAACTTATGATGCAACGCTCACAATTCCAATTCATGATGACAGTATCGGTGAGAGTACTGGAGCAATAGCCGTAACTTTAGTTGCCGATGAATCGCATGCACAAACATATCGAATTAGGCAAGATGGTACTGAAACTGTGAATGTGACAATTTTAGACGATGATGCCCCTGAATTATCAATACAAGCTGGTAATGCAATAACTGAAGGACCACAAGTCACAGCTAATTTTACTTTAGTCGCACGGACACAACCCCGCTCCCCTTTATACATTCGTTATCTACCAGAAAGCGACAATTTTTTAGCAGCTGGAATTTCTGAAAATATTCAAGAAACTGATGCTCCATTAGTATTTGACTATGACATGACCAATCAATTGATTACTGCTACTTTAAGTGTTGAGATTGAAGATGATGACTATGCTGAAGTGAATGGTGACTTAACTGTTACTTTGATCGCAGACGATACAGATCCTATTACCTATACTTTAGCGTCCGAAGTTGAAATTTCCGCGACTGTGCAAGTCTATGATAATGATACCAATATTCCGACTTTATCTATTGCCAGTCCTGCAACTCCACAACCAGAATCAGCAGGATTTGTTGATTTCCAATTAACTGCAGATATCAATCCTGGTCGCGCTCTTGCTCTTCGCTATACTCCAGAAAATGTAAATTCAGACAATTTTTTGGCAACAACTAGCGGTGAAACAATCACGACTGACCAAGTCATTGAATTCTCTGATAATGGCAGTGGGGTAATTACGTCCACACTTCGGGTGGCAATTGACGATGATTTGGTACCTGAAAGTACCGGGATGATAACAGTGACCTTAAATAGTGACCCAGCAACACCAGTGACTTATCATGTCGCTTCGGGCAGTAGTGCCAGTGCAACTGCAACGATTTGGGATAATGATGCACCGGAACTATCCATCGCTGGTGGTGAACCAATTTCTGAGGGTGTCAGTTCAGGACAAGCAGTCTTTATAATAGCTACCCATGTTCAACCGCTGTCACCAATCACAGTTTTCTTCACACCTGAAAGTGCTGGCTATATCAATAATTCTGGTCAACCTGATTCTCAACCATTAACTTTTGATGATGACGATGCTGATGGTATCTATACAGCAGAATTAGCGATTAATATTGTTCAAGATTTAGTTCCAGAAATTAATGGTGAGATTATTGTAACTTTGAGTCCCGATTCACGACCAGATATTGATTATACGCTTGGTGAAACTTTTGTGGCATCACAACAAATCAGTGATGATGATGCTTCAATTCCAGAACTGACCTTAAGTGGCTCGACGACAGTATTAAGAGAAAATGTGGGACAAGTTTCATTTAAAGTATCAGCAATGACAGACCCGCAACGACCCATTGAACTGCGTTATACGCCATCCGAAACTGGTGGTGACTTCCTTGATTCTGAAACCGAAAATACTAAGACGATACCAAACTTTGTCTTAACTGTAGATGAAGATGGTTTATTCACTGCCGAAATACAGATCCCAATTGTGAACGATGAAACTCCTGAACCTGATGGAGTAATTCAAGTTGCTTTAGAACCAGATTCAAACAATGGTATTCTCCAAACTTATACTTTGGGGTCGCAAAGTACTTTTGCGGTAAATATTTGGGACGATGAACTTCCAGAATTAACAATTTCAGCTGGCGAAGATGTGTTTGAAGGACCGTCTGTAACCGCAAATTTCATCGTATATGCGACATTGATGCCAAGATCAACCTTGCAGATTCGGTATATCCCTACCAGCGAAAATTTTCTAGCTACTGGGGTATCTGGAACGATACAAAAATCTGAGGCTTTAACTTTTGTTGAATCTGGAACTAGAGGAACCTACATGTCGGTATTAAAGGTAACGATTGCAGAAGACAATATGCGTGAATCAGATGAACAATTAGCAGTAGCATTGGAAGTAGATGATTCCCATCCCCCAAAATATACGTTGGGGTCGACAATTACCGCATCAATCAATGTCGCTGATAATGACACTCCTCGGTTCAATATCTCTAATAGTGAAATCGTTGAAGGTGATGCTGGTCAGTCCAGTTTGAATTTTATTGTAACTTTACAACCACCGTCGCAACAGGAACAACGAATTAGGTGGCTTACGACTACTGAATTGGGCGACTCAGCCGAACAAAACCAAGATTTTGTTGCTGGAAATGGTGAATTGATTTTTCTTGCTGGTGAATTTGAGCAGACCATTACGATACCTGTTATCGGGGATACAGCTCTGGAACTGGAAGAATCATTTTCTGTTGTGTTGTTTGAGGCGAGTACTAATGACGTGGTACTTGGAAATATTCATGCACGTGGGATAATTTTAAATGATGATTTTGAATTGGCTATTGAAAATGTAGAGATTGTGGAAGGAGATTCTGGAAGCGAATCTCGAATGCCATTTGCAATCACATTGGCTCCAGAACCCAGTCGAGAAATTGAGCTGACATGGGAAGCTAAATCGTTAAATTCGGACTCTGCGACTGCGAATGAAGATTACGATGCAGGATCTGGCCAAATTGAAATTACCGCTAATCAAACTGAACAATCCCTTGAAATAGTAGTTAGAGGTGATAATGCGGCTGAATTTGATGAAACATTTACCGTAGAATTAACTTTGCAAGCAGGAGGTGGAAAGGTAATTAACGCGGTGGCCATAGGTACGATTTTAAATGATGATACTGGTATAAGTATTGCCGATGGATCAATTATTGAAGGTAATTCCGGTGAAATTGAAATGGAGTTTGAACTCACCCTTGCACCCGTTTCAACTCAAACTGTCACTGTTGATTGGGCAACTGCGCTATCAAACCAAGATACGGCTTCTTTTGATTCTGATTTTGAAACTGCAAGTGACACTCTACGCTTTTCTGCAGGTGAAAGTTCAAAATCTATCAGAGTTAAGGTTTTTGGTGACACAATTCCTGAACTAGCGGAAACATTTAGCATTGAACTATCAAATCCAACCGCGGGTATTGAGTTATTGAATTCTGCCGCAACTGGGACGATTCAAAATGATGATTATGGTTTGAGAATCAGTGATGCAACCAGTGTGGAAGGTGAAAATGGTGAGATTACTGAAATGGTATTTGATGTTGTGTTAGATCCACCTTTAGATAATAAAGCAATCAGCGTTGATTGGCGTACTGAATCAATAACTGGAGAATTTGCGGCAGGAGAACTGGATTACTTAAATGCCAATGGTACTCTAATTTTTAATCCAAATGAAACACAGCAGTCAATAATTATTGAGATTTATGATGATGTCAGGGTAGAACCGAGTGAACAATTTGCCATCACTTTATTTGATCCAGCTATATCACCGCCATCTGAAGTTCAAGTTGGTCTCATAGATGCAACTGGACTAGGAACAATTGAAGATAATGATGTCGCTGAATTGAGAGTGGAAAGTGCATCGGTTCAAGAAGTAGAGAATGAAACAATAGAAATGAATTTTACGATTCGGCTGACCCCACCTTATTCGCAAGATTTTGTTGTGAATTGGCAAGCGACTTCTGAAGCGGATGATTTAGCACGAGAAAAATATGATTTTAGAGCAGAATCAGGTGAACTGTTATTTGGGGCTGGAGAAATAGAAAAAACCATTACAGTTCAAATTTTTGATGATGAGGAAGTTGAACCAGATGAAACATTTACCGTGATTTTTACTGAACAAATTGCAGATATTGCCTTCATTAATTCAAAAGTCAAAGGTACGATTAGAGATAATGATAAATTTTTGGGTCGACAAGTGATTTCAGTTGCAGCTAACGCTGAATCAATTATGGAAGGTGAAGCGGCAGAATTTACAATATCTGCTTACCCTGAATTACCTGAAAATGAATCATTAATGATTGGGATTAATGTTTCACAAACAGGAGATTTTTTAATGTGGCGTTCACCAGCAACACTAATGTTGAGTGGGGGTGGTACAACATTCATTTGTGAAACACAAGATGATGAAATTGAAGAAAGTGAAGGTGCAATCACGGTAACTTTAGTGGAACAAGAAAATAGCTACATCATATCTCAAGGTGGTGAAATGGCATCAATAGCGGTCATAAGTGATGATATTGGTGAAGTAATAACCAATGAACCAAAAATATCGGTGGCCTCTTCGGCGGTAAATTCTATATTAACTCAAATACAACGAGAAAGTTTGAATGAACCTAGTTTCACGGGGTCGGAACAAAATTTACCAATGATTTCAATTACTGCAGTTGATACGACAGTTGATGAAGGGGAGCTAGCTGAATTCATCATTATTTTGAAAGGAGGAAGTGGAACTGAAGAGATCAATTTTGACGTTCAAGTGAGTGAGGTCGGTGAATCAATAAATTGGCCGGTGTCAACTTCGGTTGAAATACGTGGCAATAGTTCAGTTTTATTTCGAGTAGAAACTTTTAATGATGAAATTGCAGAAGAAAATGGTGAAGTTTTAGTAAAATTGCCGGCAAGTCAGGAGTATATTGTATCAGAAACAGCAGGAAGTGCCGTTGTTACTATATTGGATGTAACAGCTCAGGATCACAGAAAAGACGATTTGTTAGCGCGGTCGCAAATTGCTTTAGATGAGCTAATGCGAACAGTGGGAACAACTACATCTGAGTCTATCACACAACGAATCTCGCAAGGATTTAGTAATAATCATGGGGTGTCGCTGGAAGTTGGTGGTAAAGGGTCAGTACCTGAAATGCTGAAACGAAATGGAAGCCTACTCAACGATAATACCCTTGAACTTCGTTCATTTCTTGATGATTCAGTATTTTCCATGCCATTGTTATCAAGTGATGTCTCAACATTTCCAGCTACATTGTGGGGACGAGGAAAATTAAATAAATTCAATTTAGATGGAACTGAATTTGGAGAAAATTGGACTGGGGATAATTTCACTGGTCAATTTGGAATTGATACTTTAATCGGTGATGAACTGCTTGCGGGACTTTCAACTTCAGTAACCAAGGGTCAGCTAGAATCAAAGAATTCCAATAATGATGATTTGTTAATTGTTAACAATATTTCTAGTTTTTCACCATATATTGGTTGGACTTCAGCAAATCAACAGACTAAACTCCAAGTAATTGCCAATTTTGGGTCTGGCCTTTTTGAATTTGAGCAAGAGCAGTTTGAATCTGAATTTGTAGATGGAAGATTCAATGTAGTGGCTGCGAGTGGTAGTAAATTACTTTTCACTTCAGAAAACTTTCTTGGTGGGACAAGTAATTTAAGTATGAATGGTGATGTTTGGTTGGCACATCAAATCTTTGAAAGTCAAAATAGTTTGTTTAGTAGAATTTCTGAATGGTCGCATCATATTGAGGTAGATTCTGAACTTTCTCAAACATATGAATTTGAACAAGGGTCAGTATTAAGTCCAAATTATTACCTAGGATTGCAACTTGATAACGTTGATAACCAATCTGTGTTGGGTTTGAATCTTAAGAATGAAATTAAGTTTCATGTTCCAAACGGTTTGAGCTTGACTGGAATTGGTCAGTTTTCATTTACAGCAAATAATGATGCATACAATCAAATGGTTGGAGGAGTATTTGAATTTGATAAATTCAACGATGAATTAGGTTTAAATTTATTAGTGCAGTCACATTGGGGAAATCTCAATGCAACAAATGAACAAAATTATGGCATTCATAGACACCTTGAAAACACCCTTGATCGAGGTCAGCTAAAAAATAAGACCCAAATAAGCTCTGAAATCGGTTACGGTATGAACATTTTTGATCAACAAGGCACTTTTAAACCTTTTGGTCGATTTGAATTAGCTGATGAGGGGCAAGTTAAATATTCGGTTGGTTCACATTTTTCAGTTGGTTCAAAATTTGATCTAGAAATTGAAGCTGAGTCGGTGACTTCAAACTCTAAAATTTACGACAAAAAATTTCAATTGAAGGGTGTAATAAATTGGTAGGTGAAAATCCCAATTTGTACTTTCAATAAAATTGACTTCAATGAATAAATCATGTTTATTTCAGGCCAGTTATTTTTCCTAACTGGGGTTAAAATTTTCGCTTGGTGATATTTCAACCAATTCAATTTTTTACTTTGATATCAGATGTTAAAAATGATTTTGGGAGTAATGTAGAAAATCTCTTGCACCATTCAACAAATTATCCATTTTGTCTAATGCTGTAAATTTATTTTTGAATTGAACAAAATTAGTGAAAATTAATTACGTCAGTAGAAAAAACTTTCATATTGTTAACCAAAAGTACTGTCATTGCAACACCTCTAAATAATATTATGGCTCATTGTTGATTTGTATTTTTATGAAAGAATTGTAATTTGATATTCAACACATTATATTTGATTCATATGAGTATTTTATCCATAAAATTAGAGACCTAATATGCTAAATCCTAAATCTTCAAGAAACCATATTGACAGAAAACGCTTATCAGATGCAGGTTTCCATACCTTTTTTAATATTGCAGGGCTTTGGAGACTTTCTGTACATGAGCAAATTACTCTACTTGGTTTAAATTCAAAGTCTAAATTTTATAATTTGAAAAACGACCCAAATCCAATTTTATCTGACGATACATTGGAGCGAATTTCTTATATTCTTGGGATTTACAAAGCACTTCAGATTTTATTACCAGATACTTCAGCGTCTGACCAATGGGTAAAACGACCAAATTTTTCACCATTGTTTGGCGGTAAATCAGCTCTTGATAAGATGATGAGTGGAAATGTAAGTGATATTGCGATAGTTCGACAGCATCTAGATGCCCAACGAGGAGGTTGGGCTTGAATCTAACTACAGCAGAAATACAGTGGCATCCTGGTAGGCGAATTATACCTAGTAGATTTCCACCAATTCAGTTATTTGAATTAGTCACCGATGTCCAAAGACTTGAGGCAATAATTGCACTTGAATCAGAAACAAATCCCCGTCTAAAAAACGAAGTAGGAGATTTAAGTTTAGTACCTCAAAATGATCGTGTCGTTGGACCTGGATCAAGTATTATTATGGCAGCATTTACGCATCTAAATCCAGAAGGTAGTAGATTTTCGGATGGAAGTTACGGTGTATTTTATGTCGCAAAAAGTTTAGATACTGCAATTGCAGAAACTAAATATCATCGGGAGCAATTTTTCAAAGAAACTCATGAACCACCAATGAAAATTGACATGCGGGTATATCGCGCTGATATTGAAGGAAAGTTTCATGATATAAGAAATAACTTTGAGCAATATACTGACTTATATCATCATAATGATTATAGCCATTCAAGACCCTTTGCGAAAAAACTTAGAGATGAAAGATCAAATGGAATTGTGTATAACAGTGTTAGAGATGAAAAAGGGCAATGTATTGCGGTTTTTCGGCCAACAAAAATTTCTAGAGTTATACAAGAGAGACATTTGAGTTATGAATGGGATGGTGAACGAATTAGTAGAATTGTAAAAATTGATGGAACCTGAAAGAACATTATTTGCAAAATAAAAAATGTCGTTTAGTTTTTTCTATCCGTCGTTGCTTTTTATTAGTTTGTCCCCATAAATCATTTGAGTGTTTAATGAAATTTTGACTAAATGAATTTTTGGATTAACTACAGCAATCGATAAACAAAAATTCTGATTTATCAATGTCGGTATGCAAGCAACAAGGATTTTTTTGGGTTCCTTTAAAATAAGGTGAATTATGAGCAGCGGATTTTAACAAATCTTTAGCAGCGAAATGATAAAATACTGAAGTTTTTAAACAATCGCGCTGCGCAGCGAATTTTGCAAAAATCACCGATTTATCAACAAAAATTTGACATGTTTTAGTTTTATATTGAAGGTAACAAAAATTTGATAAAAAATTTATTTTTTTTGAGTGGCAACATGCTAATTTGTATGTGAGTATAGGGAATAAAGAATTGAATGTTGCTAGCGATGTGGAATTTTAATTTTGTTTTCAATTAGCGAAAAAAGTAGAAAAAGATTGACATTGACCTGGTTCAATGATATTGAAAACATTAGGAAATAAAGTATATTTGAATGTGTTTAAAAAAAATTAATTTTTTTTAGTAAAGTACTTGACTTGCCATTATAAATAACTATATTAATTATTAAAAGACAAATTGTCGCAGAAAAGTTTGAATTAAATATTGAAAATTAGGTGTATTATTGAAGCAGTTGAAATTGAAATTTAGACAAATACTGTAAGAGGTAAACAAAGGATTGGTAAAACTTCTTACTTGTATTCGTTGAATAGAAGTACAAAACTTGATAAATTGAGTTTGGTTAGTGAAAATAAGAACCTGAATAAAGGTCAAATCATTAACTTACGTAAAGGAACTTGTAGACCGACCATATTTGTGAAACCAACAGTAAACCAATAACTGTTAATGGGTAGTCCCATTAACGCTTGATACAAAACTTCGAACTTGGAGAAAAACAATGAAACTATATGCCATTCAATCAAGAGGATCTCTAGGGAATGCAGCCTCAGAAATTGAAATGCATACAATGAACTCTTGCAATCAGCAATCTGATGCAATCGGGGATTCTCTTATTAAAAAATTAGCTCGTGTAGCTACCAATTTAGTGCTTACAGTTGCTGTACTTTGTCTGGTGAATATTTCTCAAGTACATGCAGACGATGAAGTACAGTTTTTGCTGGGAGCGTTTGGTCAACCAACTTCATTTAATGGTCCGCGCCCGATGTATTCTCAAGGTAGTGAAAATCCAGAGTCTGAGGAAGAACGTCCGATGCGTGTGGTAGAAGAAGGGCAAACAATACGATTTTTGGTAGTTGCGGAAGAACCAATTGAAGAAGAATTAACTTTCAATATCGTATGGACTCAAACGGGCAAATTCTTAGACCCAGATAATATGGTGCAAAGAGTAACAATGGAAGCTGGTGAATCAGTACAAAGATTCTCAATTGATACGATCGATGATGACTTAGATGAAGAAAATGGTATCGCAACTGCAACATTGCATGAAGGTGACAATTACGAGGTTGGTGATCCGAGTAGTGCATCAGTAATTGTAGCAGACAATGATGAAACTCCAATGCTTTCGCTTTCACCTGTGTCAACCTCAATTAATGAAGGTGAAGCCGCCAAGTATAAAATTTCAACGAATCAATTAAAATCTGCTGATCCATTGACGGTCAATATTAATATTGAACTTGGGTCAGTGTCACAGGATTTTTTGGTAGGAAGTAGAAATCGTTCCGTCACGTTACCAGCCGAAGCAACTGAAGTAACGTTTGATGTTTTAACTCAAAATGATTCGGAAGACCACCCTGATGGCAAATTGATCGTGAATATTGAAAGTGGTGATGGTTATACCGTTGCTACAACACCAGCTGATAAAGTTAGTGTTGCTGTTAACAGTTTACCACCGATAGTTTTCATACGGGATGCTAAAAGCGCAACACGTACCATTACAGAAGGTGAACAAGTTCGATTTCTTTTAGTTACGAATGGTAGAAGCAGAAATCAATTGGATGTCAATGTTGTTTGGTCGCAAAGCGGTGACTTTATTGATGGAAGTGACTTGAATAAAGTTGTTTCAATTACTCCTGGTAGTGTATCACAGCGATTCACAATAGATACAGTTGATGATGAGGTAGATGAAGAAAATGGTACTATTACTGCAACCCTAGCTGCAGGAAATAATTATACAGTCAGTGACAAATTAACAAGTGCGACGATAAATGTTCTAGATAATGATGGGATTGAAACAGCACCAATTCCTCCTGTTGTTTCAGTTCGGGCAGTAGATTCAGAGACACCTGAAGGCAGGCAAGCGAGATTTGAGATCGTGACAGATCAAAGATTGATATCCAATCTTACAATTGATCTTGAAATTATTGAAACTAGAGGGTCAAAATCTCCAATTACGAATAGTCGATCAGTTACAATTCACGAACGTGGCCACAACGGACTACTTTATGCTAAATTACGTTCGGATGGAGTATTTACGAATGGTGGTACAATCTCTGTGGAAATAGTAGCGGATGAGGATAGTCCCTATACAATTGACGACGCTCCGGGAAATAGCGCGACAGTTAATATAATTGAAGAGGATGCGCTCCCATATATTGGAATCAGATCAGAAAGTGCCACTGTGACTGAAGGTTCCCCTGCTAATTTCTTTTTGGAAGCACTTCAACCAATTTATACCGATATTAGTGTAGATTTACGCGTTTATAAATACGAAGATAATGGGGTGTTTAATTACTTTGGAAATTCTGATGGAGAGCTCCATACAATAGAATTGGTGAAGACAACTGATGAAACCTCAGTTCCTTATACTACTCCTTTTCCTGTTGAAACTAATGAAAATGATCTCAATGAATCAGGCTATAAAATAAAAGTTACATTAATGAATCCAGAAGCTGGCGACCTTTATCAACTTGAGGTATCTCCAGATAATTCTGAAATTGTAGAAGTTATTGATAATGATCCAACTCCAGTCGTCTCGATTTCAAGTGTTAAGAGCACAATTACAGAAGGTGAAAATGCAGAATTTAGTTTAGCTATGACTTCAAAATCCTCATCAGATGTTACTGTTGATGTTGATGTGAGTCAATCGGGCGATTTTCTAGCTGCTACACCTAATCCGTTGACCTCACTTGTAGTAGACGCTCAGGCCGTTTCAGGAACTTATATATTTGCAACAGTTGATGATACAATTGATGAGCTTAATGGTTCTGTGACTATACAGCTAAAAGCGGGGTCAGGTTATGAAATACATGGCACAGAGAATCAAGCAACCATAAATGTTCAAGATAATGACGTAATTCCAGTTGTATCAATTGCAGCTGTAAAGAGTCCAATTACTGAGGGTGAGGATGCTGAGTATACAATAAGTTTGAGTGCCGCGGCATCAATTGATCTTGATATCGCGGTTCAGATTACGCAGTCAGCTGATTTTCTTGCGCCACTGCCTGTGAATAACGTGCATTACCGATTTGAAGTTGGCACCGTATCTAGAACACTTGGTGCTACGACTGAAGATGATAATGTTGATGAGGATGACGGATCGATCAATGTGCGAGTAATGCCAGGTGAAGGGTATTTAGTAGAAGGTCATGATCACGAGATAATTGGTGACTTCACTGGCGACCGAGTAGTCATCATTGTTCAGGATAATGATGAAACACCAGTACCGACCCTATCAATTTCAAGTCTTAATGCTTCTGTCGTTGAAGGATCAACATTTACATTTAGTGTTCAAAGCGATATAATTCCATCATCGGAGTTTGATATTAGTTTTGGAACTGAATTTAGTGGAGACTTTTTTGGAGAAGATACTGCAATTTTCCGTTCGTCTGGTAATTTAATACTGAGTGATTTTGATTTCAGTGAGTTTAATGGGCACTTTAATATTAGTTTTGATACTGTAGATGATGATGTTGACGAAAGCGATGGATCTGTAACTTATACAATTCAATCAAGTACTGATTATCATGTTGCAAGTGCTCCAAATAATAGTGCAACGATAACAATTCAAGATAATGATGAACCAACTCCAGTTGTATCTATTTCAAGTGCAAGTTCTGCTGTAACAGAAGGGTCACCTGCAGTTTTCAGAATTACAGTTGATCCAAGTCCGACAGCTGCATTTGATCTTACAATTAGTACTGCATTTAGTGGTGATTTTTTTGGCACCGATTCAGCAAGCATCCGCACAGCAGGGACATTAACTTTAAGCGGTGTGACTCAAAGTCAAGATTATAGTGTGCAAACAGTAAATGATGATCTTGATGAAACTAATGGTTCGGTCACATTTACCCTTCAAGATGGTTCTGATTATGATGTACAAAGTTCTCCAAATAATAGTGCAGTTGTGACAATTCAAGATAATGATGAACCAACGCCAGTAGTATCAATTGCTAGTGCGAGTACTTCTGTAACAGAAGGATCACCTGCAGTATTCAGAATTACAGTAGACCCAAGTCCGACAGCTGCATTTGATCTTACAATTAGTACCGCGTTTATTGGAGACTTTTTTGGAACCGATTCAGCAAGCATACGCACAGCAGGGACTCTAACTTTAAGCAATGTGACACAAAGTCAAGATTATAGCGTACAAACAGTGAATGATGACCTTGATGAAAGTGAAGGTTCAGTCACATTCACTCTTCAAAATGGTTCTGATTATGATGTTCAAAGTTCACCAAATAATAGTGCAATGGTGACAATTCAAGATAATGACTTACCAGTAGTTCCTGAATTATCAATTGTTGCCAAATCATCACGAGTTTTTGCTACTGAAGATGTTGTATTCAATGTCAATTTCTCGGCAACGACTACAATTACATTGGCCATAGATTTTACTTTATCTTCCGATGACGAAGATGTTGCTGATACTTCAATAACAAAAACAGTCGCTACAAGTGATTTGTCAACCTCTGCTGATGGTCAAAAATATTATGAGCTGGTAATTCCTCATTCGACTTCTCGAGAAGATGGAACAATGACTGCGGAAATTCAAACCGGTACAGGTTATACAGTTGATTCAGATGCAAATAGTGCTAGTGTGTTGATATCAGACCCAATACTTTCAATTACCTCATTGGTTACTTCAGTTAGAGAAGGAAATAATGCTCAATTTAAGGTATCATCAGATGTAGCCCTAAAATCTGATACCGCAATTGGTTTTGAAGTAAGTCAAACGGGTAACTTTCTTGCTAGCACTACAATTGAATCGCAAACAATGGAAACTGGAGATTCAGAACTTCAGGTTGAAGTCGCAATAACCAATGATGAAGTTAAAGAATCTGATGGTAGTGTCACTTTGCAGTTAGTTGCTGGGAATAACTATGTGTTGCATGAGACGAATTCTAGTGCAACAGTAAATGTCGCTGATGATGACACTCCGACTATTTCTTTTGATACAGATAAGGCAGTATATGTGCAGGGTGAACCAATAACCTTTAGATATTTTGTTACTCCAAGACCGGTACGAAATATTTCGTTTTATGTGAGATTTAAAGAATTGGATCATGATCTTGATTTTCCATTTAATTATAATGCATCAATTACTCCAGAGTGGTTCGAAAAATATCATAAAACATTACCAGATGGTCGTGAATATAGGTACACAACTCTTGATGGTTATTATTCCAATAGAAGTCTTGGACGAATTGAAGTAAGTATTACTGATTACTGGGATGTTGGTCAAAGATATCGACTTGCAAATAACAAATTTATTTTTACAATAGTTCGAGCAAGTACCCCTCAACAATCGTTTAGCGAAGCTGTTAATACCGATATACTCCCGAACGTGCTTGAACCAATAACGCAGCAAACCGCAGAAGCATTAAGCGAGCGGGTGCAACAAGCGTTTAAGTCCGATGAACAATTCTTGTTTGAATTTGCTGGTAATTCAGAAATTACCAATATGTTGCAAGCCGGTGGAGAACTATTTAATGACGATTCGTTAACACTTACCGAATTCCTGAGCGATTCTTCGTTTATGTTAAGTGCCGAATCTTTAGGTAATTCTAGCATTACGACAACAATATGGGGTACTGGGTACAAAAATGATGCGTTAAGTAGTAGTAATATTTCGGAGAATTCATGGGATGGTGAAACATTTGTTGGCCATCTTGGTTTAGACGCTAAGATTGGTGAACATACACTTCTAGGAGTTACCTCAACCTATGATGAAAGCGAAATTGATCTTGAAGTTGAGACCGATAACCTAAGTTTAGACGGGGACGTGCTCATAAACTCTAGGAGTTTGAATCCATATCTAGCCTACAATTCTGAGGAGTTTGGCGCACAGTTTAGAGTTAGTGCGGGTTATGGTACTGGTGAAATCGAAATCAGACCTAAGGGATATAATGCAGAAAAGACTGACACAAATATCTCAACCTTCTTATTTGGTGGTAGTAAAGAGTTGTATTCAACAGATAAGTTATTTGGTGAAAATACCTTGGATATTACTGCGAAAGGAGATGCTTGGACTGCTCAACAATTTATCCACGGAAATGGGTTGAATATTAATAGTGCAGAAGTAGAAATAAGTAATGCCCGATTGGGAACAGAAGGTACTTTCAATTACACTTTCGATTCTGGTTCTACCTTGAATCCTAAACTCACGCTTGGAGGTCTCTGGGAAGGTGGTGATCTAGAGAATAAAGTTGGATTTGAACTAGGAAATGAAATCGTCTATACCAATCCTTTAGGATATAGTATTAAAGGCCTAAGTCAGACGTTACTTGGTAAAGATTTCTTTGTCGAGGAATGGGGAGTACAGGGAACCGTTCAATACGATCAAGGAAACGATAAGATTGGAGCAATTTATCGAATTTCACCTACTTGGGGAGATCCTGATGCAGTTGACTCAGAAAATCTTTGGAATAATCTTACCGCAAGCAATAAAAAGACTGCTTTAGATGAAAGTAATGATGCACGAGTGGAAACGGAGTTCGGTTTCGGCATTGAAGCATTTGATGATTATGGATTATTCACACCATATAGCGGTTTTGATTTCACTAATGATGGCGAATTTGATTACCAACTAGGTAGCCGAATCACAATTGGTGATGATTTTGAGTTTGCAATTGAAGGTGCGCGTGAAACTCAAACTGATGGTGATTTAGACCATAAAGTTTCGTTTGAAGGTAACCTTACTTGGTAGGTTGTTGGAAATCAGAGCGGTGATAGAATAGATTCAATTACTGCTTTGCTTTTGTAAGTCTCTTGAATTCTCATTTGATATAAATACAAGCTTTTTGGTTTTTTATAACCGGAATTGAACCTTCTTGTGTGTTAACCACAATCATTTGTTGAATTGCCCCGATTAGCTTCTTAGTAAAGTCACATGTAATTTGTCTAGTCAAATTTTGACTTGGTTCTGTTGAGATTATTTCTTTATATTCACTAAGATAAATTATTCATTGGAAATTGACTATTACAAACAAGACACTGAAATCAAGATGGTTTTGTTAGAAACTGCGACATATCAGCACACCCCCTATTTTGGGGTTGAATAGTGTAACAATATAAGTAATACTTAATTCAACAATCCAATTTTCAACCAAAGGAGAAAATTATGAAGAACTTAACAAAAATATGTGCATCATTGCTGGTACTTTCAAGTATATTGGTAGCATGTGATTTGGCACATTCACCTGTTTGTACTGATGAAATGATTCGAAATAATCAACATTGTTGGTCACCGAATTGACGGTAATCTATGTACTCATAGATAGTGAAATGCAAAAACAAAGAAAGGGGCACAAATTAGTGCCCCTTTTTTTTGCGAAAATGATGGTTAGAAAGTACAGGCATTGTACACAAAAGCTGGATACCTTAACTTGGTGAATTGATGTGTATCATTTGAAGAATTTCAAATTAAATCAATACTTAAAGTCATAACGGAGTAGTTTGCATTTCTAGATGAAGTTCAGAATTTTTATATGGATGCGCATTAGCTACTTCTTCATTTAAAATTACTCCAAGTCCAGGTTCTGTTGGCGGAATTACAAATCCGTTTTCCCATTTAATTGGTTGAATTAGAAGGTCTGCGTAAAATCCCTCAAATTTTTTGATTGATTCCAAAATAAGAAAATTGGGAATACAAGTAGCAAGCTGAATGTTCGCGGCAGCTACAATGGGTCCGCAATATAAATGTGGTGCAATTTGAGCCGAGTAATACTCCGCCATTGCCGCAATTTTCTTAGCTTCTAAAATTCCACCAACTCTTCCTAAATCCATTTGAAGGATTGCTGCGGCACCCGTTTCAAGTATCCGCGCAAATTCGTATTTGGTGCATAATCTCTCACCGGTGGCGATAGGAACAGAAGTAAAGTTAGCGACCTTTGCCATAGCTTCAGGACTTTCTGGTGGTATTGGTTCTTCGAACCAAAGTGGATAATAGGGTTCTATAACTCTTGCAACTCGCTTGGCACCTGAAACTGTAAATTGACCATGGGTACCAATTAACATGTCTGCTTTAATTCCAACTGCTTCACGTATACGTCGACAAAATTTTTCTATACGGTCTATATCCTCAAGCGTAGGTTGATGACCATCATAAATTGTATAAGGACCAGCAGAATCAAATTTTATGGCGGTGAATCCTGAATTCACAGTTTCTAATGCTGATTCGGCAGCTAAATCTGCGTCATTATATACATTTTTAGTGTTAGGGTCAGGATATACATCACCTTCAGTTGGATAAAGATAGGTGTAGCTACGCAATTTCTCTCTAACTTTACCACCAAGTAATTCATAGACTGGTTTATTAGCGGCTTTTCCAATAATATCCCAACACGCCATTTCCAAACCGCTCAATACTCCCATTACGGTAATATCAGGTCGACGCGAATAACCAGCACCATAAGTTTGGTGCCATAATTTTTCAATGTGATGTGGATCTTGTCCATGAAATTGACGTTCAAATACTTCTATAGCCATTTTTCCGCAAAGATGCGGACTAAATGTTGCATTGTAAATTTCACCGATTCCAGTTATCCCACATTTAGTTGTAAGTTTTACAAAGATAAAATAACGTCCACCACATCTAGGTGGTGGATTTCCAACGACAAAAACATTAATTGTGTCTAGTTGCATTGTAATTGGTTCCAAAGTTAGAAATTCAATTTATTAATTGCAAAGTTGGGGGTTGAACAAACAATTTCAAGATTTGGGTTAGATAGAAAATTGATAGATTACAGCACAATCGGTTTATTCGCAATTTATTTCTGCAGTTTGAGTCAAATTAACTAATTTTTTAGGTAGATATGGATTTTTTGTGGTAGCTGACAATTTTGAACTCGTATATCTAATATTGAATTGAGAGAGCGACTTGTGTTCAGGGTATTTACCATCAGATTAAATAACTGAAATTCGGGTGTTTTCAAAATATCGCGATAAGTTAATACATCCCCTTTATTTAGGTCGAACTTAATTGCTATATCAATGAAACTAGGAATGGTGGTTGAATCGATGGGATAGAAATCTACTTGAATCGTAACATTTTAGTTATTCACTTTAAAATTTCCTGTGGATAACTTTTATTTATGAGAGAAAAAGATACGCATGTTGGTTATATAAACTCCAAGCAACATTAGTTTGCAAACAAAATAACTCTAATAGGAGTGTAACATGCGGCATTTAATCAGCATTTTAGTGGGGGTAGCACTAGTATTTTCAACAAACACGACTAGTTTTGCTGAACAACGAGAGTTTAAGGATTGTACCTATGAAGGTAATCTATCGGCCCGTGGAGAGTTTAATAAAGTAAGGGATGAAGGTGACCCCATACCAGTTCACGGTCATAATATTGGTGTAGAAGTTGAGTGTGAAGATGATACCGAGTATGGTCTAAGAAGTGTTATTGTTTATACCACTTTTGGTGTGATAGCAGGAGCGGCAATCGGTGTGTCAATTGCTTTTTTCTCTCTAACCTCAAATTCAAATTCTGGAGTATTAGGATTAACTGAGTATCTACAATCAAGAGGTCAAAATACCTTTGAACTCAATCCTTTGTATGACTTTGATACAAATACTGCTGGTCTTAAGTTCGACATCAATTTCTAATTGCTCTCAATTATGAATCAAGACACTCATTATGGGTGTCTTATTTAAGTAGCAACTAACGATTGGAGTATGTCTATGGCTGTAACTGCTTATGTTCAATTTACATTCCGCCCAAATGATGAATTGGGTGGAGTATTACATTGTGGTGAAGAAATTACAGTTTCTCAGCAATCTAATACTGAGGTAGTTGCGGCAATTAAACAAAAGAACCCAGGAAATAATCATAAAATCCAACAAATTAAGTGGCAAAAAAATCAATCTGCAGAAATCTCGAAACAAGGATTAGGTACTTTGAATGATTTTCTCACTGTTTCCTAAGGAAGCTTATCCTATTGATTACCTATGTTATGAGCTTAGTAGAACATTTAAGATTGTAGCTCCCGTCACTACTAATTAAAATCAACGACCGCGACGCGATTTAGGTTGATTAATTGGTTCAGGTGGTTCACAACCTGGTATAGGAGTATCGGATCTCGAAAAGCCTACAATCGTTTCATTTAATGGTAATGTGACTTTTAGTATTTCCCCTTGTGAAAGTAGATTTCCTTTGGAATCATATTGAGACGCATTTCTCAGTTGAAATTCGATATTTTCTTCATTCTCTTTTGCTTCAATAAATTCACCTGTGGTCTGCTGTCCATTAGTTTTATGCCAAATACTAATGTATTTTTTCCCTAAACTTGTTATGTATTCTTCATAAGTTTCATCATCGCGCTTATCATCAGGTACCTTTGTTATGCGTCGTCGAACGTAACTAACAAATTTTGGGTCAGTAAGAACTAACGTATTAAATATCGAGAACCCTATTACTAATGGTATAGAGATAGCATAGATTGGCAGAATATGAAAAAACATTTTAGAGTAGTTTGAAAATTCGGGGGTGTATAAACTCAATTCATCTATTATATCTACTGAAACTACTACCAACCCAATAAAAATTGACGCTACTCCATACAAAATATATTTGATAACTTCCTGAACCCAATGTTCCTTTCGGTATAGCTGAGTACCTCTTTCAAATCCAAACATTACTAATGTGGGCATCCAAAGTAACATGCCTCCAAATAGCTCGAGTAAAATTCTTTCAAACATTTGTCAAAATTGGATAAATCAAATCCAATCCCTTATTTATGAAATTTAAGTTTTATTTGGAAAATAATATACCATAATAATATGTCTAAGTTACTTTTTATTTGCCAAGCTGGTTTTTGATTGAACGATGTGTTTCAAGCGACTCTTTGAGCTGATTTACCCTGATTTTTCGCGAACTCATATCTTTTTTGCTTGTAAGTTTTCAGGAGATCATTAAGCGAATCTTCGTCGGATCTGAAGTGATCTATAACCCTGACAAGTTTAAGCACAGCATTATATATTTTGTTATATCGCTCAAATTGTTCTTTAACCACTTGGTAAGCAAATATAGTGGTCATTTCTTTCGAATCTCCGGGCTCACCAAACTTTGTTTGTATCACAAGTATTTATTGGAGAAGTATGACCTGTTACAGTATTTTTGCAACAATATTGCTACCTATAAAATTTTTTCTATCATGGTCATAATGTTTGCTACACTTGCATTTTAAGATTCAAAATTGAAGGTTGTGATGATTGCTCATAAATTATTTTCTTAAGCACCAAAATTATCTATGTTCCCAACTGGTAATTTATTTTAAGCTATGTTTTTGTATTTGTAATAAATAGGTGATTTACAAAAGGATGAAAATAAGTCAAAATTGCTTAAAGAAATCTATGAAGTGTTAAATGCAAAGGGATCGGGAGTATCAAGAATTTGGGTAGTGTAAGCAAGCGAAGTGTTGGCGAAAACAGTTTGGCAAATTGACGACTGGTGAATAGTCTCTTGATTTTTCAAAATAGTTTGGATAGCATATATAGTGATTTTCGTAGTTCGCTGAATTTTTTATTTGATTATGTTGTACAAAGTGTTATCGTTATTTTAATCTTAGTCATATTGACCAAAATAATAGGTTTGTTTTCGAATGATTGTTGCAAGTTTAATATTTACCATTATTGCTATGTTCCTTCCCGGTGTTATCGCGGTGATAATTGATGAGATTTTTGACCGACCACGGACTCGAGACAAGGTAATGATATTTGGCAAGATCTATGTTGTTGGAGTAACCGCGGCAGTATTTGGTTTTTCAATCATGTCTCGAGAGAGCTTGCTTGGGGAGAACTACTTTGAGTCGCTATTTGAAGTACATCCAAACCCAGATGATCTCGTGTTGAGATATTTACCTTCGTTGATAGCATCAGTGCCACTTGCATTGTTATTTTCATTGGCATGGGCTTGGTTTTTTGAGGGGAAAACCGTTAATAAATTTATGACGCGGATAGGTCCAAGAGGTCGTCGACCTAACTTTGAACATGCAAAAGATACTGGGACCTTTATTAAAATAAATAACATCAAATTTGTGAGTATTTGGGATCGGGAATTTGGACAACAAATCACGGGAGAAGTTGAAAGAGCAGACGAAGATGAAAAGATGATATCGTTCATGCTCAAAAACGCTATTGTTTACAATTCAGTAGGTGAAGAGATACGACGGGCTAAGATGCATAAACTAGTCAGACGAAAAAATAAACTTATTGTTGCGTTTTCAAAAGACAAACAACTTCCTGGTGGTCGACTAAGAATTCAAGTGAAGTCCTAGATATTTTGCTGGTTTGCTTATTCAGTCCATCAATTTTCGTATATTTGGATTGAGTTGTTGAAAGTTGATCGTAATTTTAATCCACTGTAATCAGAGTGATAATTACAAATACACTAATAGGAGAATTGTGGTGAATTCAAATACTAAGATTTATATTGTATCAACACTAGCAGTTATACTGATTGGCCTATTTGGATTCTTTACAACTTCTGAAACTAAAGAGTACGGACCAATTTGTGAGGAAAATGTATTAAATGCACTTAGTGAAGATCGGTTTGATACTGTAATCCAATTGATAGAAAAGACAGATGTAGATCAGATTAACTGTATTATTGAAGAAAGTATATTTATAGTCAAGGAAAGTAGATATTTTCACGGTGAAACTTTATTGATACATGCAATTAAGAGAGGAAAAACGGAAGTAGTTGAACTATTTATAAATAAAGGAGCTAACATCAATGTTAAAGATGACTATGGCGAAACGGCATTGATGGAAGCTATAAGTCAAGGACATTTAGAAATTGTTGAACTTTTAGTCATTAATGGTGCTGACATTAACGCTAAAGACGAGGATGGAAATTCTGGTTTGTTGTTAGCATTACAGTATAACTTTCCTAAAATTGCTAAATTTTTGACTAATAGTGGTGCTGATGTTAATGCCATAAATAGGGATGGTTGGATTACGTCAAGACAACCTTTTGATCCTTTTCATTATAGATTTGATATTTTTATGTCAAAAGGTGTAGAAGGTATTACCAGAAGAGTAGAGGGTTTTAATGCATTATGGTTAGCTACAAATAATGGATCACTTGAAATGGTCGAATTCTTAATTTCGAATGGTCCCAATGTCAATTCCATATTTCAAAATGAATGGACTGTATTACACTTTGCTTCAGGTAAGGGACATTTGGAAATTGTAGAACTATTGATTACCAATGGAGCGGATGTCAATGTTATAGATGGAGATGGATTGACTGCATTGATGTGGGCTTTATACAATGGGCAAACAGAAACCGCGGAATATTTAATTTCAAAAGGTGCAAAAGTTAATTCCTTTCAAAAAGATGATAATACTGCACTAATTTATGCTACAATAGCAGGAGATACCGAAACTGTTAGGACATTAATTTCAAAGGGTGCTGATGTAAACACCTTAGATATCCAAGAAAAATTCATATTAATGTATGCTTCAGTGCTCGGGGAAACTGAGATTGCTAAAATATTGATAGCTAATGGTGCAAATGTCCATGCCACAGATGAAGAAGGTAGAACCGCGCTAATTTGGGCTTCAAGTCAAGGGAATGCGGAATTATTAAAGCTTTTAATTGAAAATAATGCAGATTTAAATGCGAGAAAAAATAGTGGTGTGACCGCGTTGATGTGGGCTTCGTGGCAGGGACATCTGGAAAGCGTAAGACTATTAATTACCAATGGTGCTGATGTCAATGCTGAAGTGTTTTCCAGTCTTTCTCCTAGTTTAGGTACTACTATTCACACCGCTTTATGTTCTGGTTCTCATCAACCTGTGTCTTGTTTGACTGCTTTAGATATTGCAAAAGAAGCTAAACATTACCGAATATACGGACTTTTAAAGGAAAATGGAGGTCGCTCAGGTATAGTTTGGAAGCATTTGGCAAATTGAAGAAATAATTTTTATTATAAAATAGTTGTTCACCTCTTAAGTGCTCTAACTTTGACTAAATTGATTGGTTATTCACAAAATTCATTTAGAGACAAAATTATAAGTAACATCAATAAATTTAAATTACCTTGAATCAAAATTCGTTAGAATGAAGAAAAATTCATTGCAAATTGGTATTCAATTTTTCATTTACTTTTTTAATTAACTCCATTTAAAATATTAAAGTTGACTATTATCGCGACAATTTCGCTATAAGTCAGAAAAGCATCAATTAATTAGTTATTCTTTTGAGGAGATTATAAATTATGATCGTTGCCGCGATAATCTATGGACTGTTAGTGTTTTATCTGCCTGGTTTTGCTGCGGTAGTTTTTGATGAACTCACAAATAGACCAAGAGGTAGGAGAATTGTTGAGTATTGGGTCAAGATTCACTTCGTCGGAGTTATAGCAACTGTGATAGGAGGAAATATAATGATGCACGAAAGCTTGCTAGGTGAAGAGTATGTCAATTCGTTATTTAGATCTTCTGACAATTATGGTGCCCAATTTCTAAGATATTTACCGACATTGGTCGCTTCAATACCAATCGCATTGATCTTATCTTTGTTGTGGGGGGTAATATTTTATAATCGAATAGTTGTTAGGTTTGTAAAACGAAAGATATTAAAGGATCCTACATATACTGAGTTTGCCAAAGACATGCCGACTTTTATTAAACTCAACGAAATTAAGTTCGTAAGTATATGGGATAAGAAGTATGGCGAACAAATAACTGGTAAAATCGAACGGTGTGAAGAAGAAGGGGAGATGATAACGTTTTTGCTTTCAGATGCAGTTATTTATAATTCGGTGGGAGAAGAAAAACAGAAAGCCAAGACGCATCGATTATTTCGACGTAAGAATGATCTTCTCGTTGCATTTACAGAAAATTCGCCACTACCTGGTGGTCGGCTAAGAATTCAGCTTAAAGAGAAATAGAACTTGAAGTTAACTGAGATGAATTACGAGATGTGATCTAATGTGCTTATTTTATGTAGACTGAGTAACTTGATATCACTTAAAATCTCATATCAATTAGGTTAAGAGCTCTAATATATCATTTGTATCTTGATCAAAGAAACATTTAGGCCAGTCATCGAGGACTTCACTCTTATCAACTTTGTGGTTCACTATATACTGATTTTGTGAAAAAGAAACTGAGTAAAAATTTTAAACCACCTATAAAGGTGATTAATGGTGTCTGAATGTTTTCGGAAAACTTGTCCGAATAAATCGGATTGTACAGTAGGTCCTTGATATTTACTTTGCCCCGTTTGCAATTAGTAGTTCTGCCATATCTGTATGTCCTTCATTTAAAGCAATCATCTTTGAGTTAACTCCGTTCTTATTAACAGTGTTAATGTCTGCGCCTTTTGAAATTAGAAATTTTGCATCATCTGTACGACCTGTTGATGAAACTAACATCAATGCAGTGATCCCATCAACATCAAAATCATTTACATCTGCACACTTTGAGATTAAAAGTTCTGCCGTTTCCGTGTGCATAACCCAAAGAGTAATAGTCCGCATAAATGCTGTGATTCCATTATTATCAATTGCATTTACATCCGCACCCCTTGCAATTAAAAATTCTACCATATCAGTATGCTCTCCACCAGATGCTATCATCAATGAATTTATCCCATTATAATCTTTGGCGTTAATGTCTGCACCTCTTGAAATTAAAATTCCTGCAGTTTCAGTGCGTCCACCCCATAAAGCCCACAACAATGCAGTACCTCCATCATTGTCAACGGTATTGACATCTGCTCCATTTGTAATCAAAAATTCGACTGTTTCATTATGTCCTCGCCATGACGCTAACATCAATGCATTTCCCCCTCTCGCGTTACTGTAATCATACCTTAATGCTGTAACTCCGTAATCAGCAACGGTATTCACATTTGCTCCATTTGCTATCAAAAATTTTGCAGTGGCTTTGTGTCCACCCTCTACGGCATGCATTAATGCAGTAAACCCAAAAAAGTCTAAGGCATTTACATCTGCTCCTTTTGAAATTAAAAATTCAACGGTTTCAGTGTGTCCCCCCTCTGAAGCTTTCATCAATGCAGAATTTATTGTACCATCAAAATATGCTCCATTTGACATTAATAGTTCCACTATCTCTGTGTAACCTCCAATTACAGCATACATCAAGGCCGTAGTGGGGCTAGGGTCATTAGTGGCATAGATAACCGCTTCATTTGAAATCAAAAGTTTCGCTATTTCCGTAAATCCATTCTTTGAAGCAACCATTAATGCAGTATTATCATTATTGTCAAAGGCATTTATATCTGCTCCTTCTGAAATCAAAAGTTTAACAGTTTCTATTTGCCCCTCTGCTATAGCTGTTATCAATTCAGTTCCGCGATATGGTCTGGGAAATCGATATAATAGATCTTGTATTACGGGTTTATTTGGTGATAGCATCGTTTCAAAATCACCGTACTTTTGACTGTGAAACCAATCAATAGTTCGAGCAAATGTTGGAGCAATATTTACAATTAGTATGAACACAATTAAGGTGATAAAACTTCTCATTTTAACCTCATTATTGAGTTATCGGATTTAAGATTACACACTATTTAAAGTAATAATTCAGACTAGATTTGAAACTTGTAAATCAATTCGGAACTAATAAAAGTAATTTAACCAGATTGCTACAGCAAACAATATTATTCCTAGAAGGCCTGACATTCTTAATCTAATTAGTTTATTTATCACTTCATTTTTATGCATTAATATAATTGCTACAATAGATAAAACAATCGCAATAATGATAAGTATATTTTCCATTAAAAATTAAACAAGTTCAATAATGTAAAGCATATTTTCCATTCTTTCTGTTTCATATAATAATTCAACAATTTCAGTGTGCCCGTTTTTGGAAGCAATTATCAAAGCAATTCCTCCATAGTTGTCAACAGCATCAATGTCAGCTCCCTTTGCAATTAAAAGTTCAACAGTTTCATTTTGCCCTTCACTTTATGCAAACAATAGTGTAGAAGTTCCAAGGTTGCTGACAGCATTAACGTCAGTTCCCTTTGCAATCATAAGTTCAGCTATTTCTGAATGCTACCCTAATGAAGTAATCATCAATGAGTTCAACCCATCGTTTCTGACAGCGTTAAAATCTGCTCCGCTAGCAATTAAAAGTTCAGCTAATTCAGTAAATCTTTGATTCGAGGCAAGAAACAATGCGGTTTCGCCGTCGTCTTTGACAGTATTAATATCCTCACCGCTTTCAATCAAAAATTCTACGTCTTCAAGATTACCGTTGGTTATTGCATCAAACCATTTGTTATACTGTGTATGTACTGTTGCAAAGTTTAAACTCAATATGAAAGCAACTAGAGTGATAAGATATTTCATCATTACCTTGTATTTTCCGAGAGTATTCGGACAAATTTTTGTGGATAATATATCTTATTAATCAGGTTTTGTATAAAGCGAAAAACCAGTCGCTAAAAATACAACGTCCCCAATTAATTTCGAAATTAATTGAAATACTAGGGTTAATTGCCGACATAATTTGAATCGGCAGATCTGCGGACGCGTATTTCAATTCGTCGTCGCTCTTTGACATCACCGGATAGATTACCACGTATGAACCCATCGCTTGGTAAAATCAACTGGCCGCCAGATAGTGGTACAAAAGTCAGTCCCTTTAATTCGTCAATGCTCTCCAAAACTTTGATTACTGCAACGGCCCTTGCAATTCCCAGTCCAGCATTATCAGCAGGTTTAAGTTCATCTACTGGAAGTGAGCCTTTGTAAGCCTCAAGAATTTCGTTATCAAAATTAGTAGAACCTCTAGCAATTGGTTGTTCATCGGTATGCCCTATCACTTCAACTATATTGGCACCATAGTCACTTTTGTGAGATAGAATTTGTTGGACAATTTCATCAATTATGTATTGTTTGAATTCGTCGCTTACGATGGCTTCTCCAATCTCAAATGAATATTTTTCTTCGCCACTTAAATTGATAAAGGATGGCAAACTAATTCCTGGTATTTGTCCAGCAAGTTTGTTTTCTAATTTTCTAATTTCGATGTTCAATCTAGCGATTTCATTTGATTTATCAGAAGATTCACGTTTCAATTGAGCTAATTCTTCCTTTAATAGTGCTAGTTGTTCAGAATCAGATAAATTTGATTGTGCCAATTGAGTTTTTAAATCATTGATTTGGTCATCTTTTGCTAATAATTCTAACTCCAATAGAGATATTTGATTAAATTTGGTCGAAAGTTGATTTTCTAGTTCTGTAATTTTACTTTGCAACTGGGCTATTTCGGTAGCCAGTTGAGATTCTAACTCAGCGATTCGTCTATTTTTAGTTTCAAGTTGATTTTCTAATTCTGTAATTTTACTTTGTAACTGGGCTATTTCGGTAGCCAGTTGAGATCTTAACTCAGCGATTTGATTATTTCTAAAATCAAGTTCATCTTCTAACTCAGTAATTTTGCTTTGCAATTGATCAATTTGTTCAGATTTGGCGGCTAGTTCACCTTTCAATTTTGCCAGTTCTCCTACTTCAGGTGGGACCGCATTTTCCATTTCAGTCAGTTGATTCTGTAAGGTTTTAAACTCACGTTCTAACTCAACAAATCGCATTTCACTTTCAGCAAGTTCCGCTTCCAATCTAGAAATTTCATTTTTCAGCTCTTCAATCTCAGAAGATTTGTCGGATAACTCTTGTTCTAATTCAGATATTTGACCTTCCAATTCAGAAATTTGACCTTGTAATTGGGTAATTTGCTCAGATTTTGTCTCAAGTTCTCCTTGTAATTGAGCAATCTGGTCTTGATACTGACTATTATCCCCTATATTGTCGGCTGGTGGAGATGTTCCATAGATTGAATAAATAAACGCACCAATTGCAATACCAATTATGAGACTAATAAGATAAAACAAATAATTTCTTCCCTTTATTCCCGACTCATCAGTAGATTTTTCTACCTCAGTTTGTTGGGGTAAATCATCATTTATACTCATTAAAAAGCACTCCTGAAAAAAAATTGAATGGTAGTTTTACGCATTATTACATAATTTTAACAAATATACAAATATTTTTTCAATTTTTTTTGTTTCATTGTTAATAAACAAAAAATTTCTCTGTAATTTAAAACCGTCGCTTGTAATTGTTATTTGAGAAGTGAAATGAAATTAAAGCTGATTAATCCAATTTCGCTGTATTTAGTTAGACTCAGGGTAGAATAAAACTACAGAAACAAAATATGCGGTATCAACTTAGGTTAATTTGATATTTTTTAATTCTTTTTCTTGGTTAAACGATTACAAATTTCTATACACAATTATCCTACGATTAAGACAAAAGTGAAAGTTAAAATTGATAGTAACTCATAATTGAGAATGAGATAAAGCGATATGAATGTGTAAGTTAAGGTTATAATTCAACAAATTAGTTGAGTTGTCATATTAAACTCCTAAAATTTCCTAAGTAAATATTTCCCGAAAAATTAGTGTAAAATAAATATTTAACAATTAAGTTAAACATTAGAGAATTAGCTTAGTCTATATTAATTTCATGTGAAATTGTTTATTCTACTTTGCACCACTTGTTTTTAAGAGATTTACAATTTCAGTGCTCTCCTCTGATAATGTATACGTCAATGCAGTTTCTCCATACTTATCTTTGGAATTTACGTCTGCATCCTTTGATATTAACAATTTAACCGTTTCAATGTGTCCTCTTCGTGAAGCCCAAATCAATGCAGTATTTCCATAATCATCTACGGCATTTACGTCCACTCCCTTTGATACTAAGAGATCAACTATTTGTATATGCCCACGCGCCGAAGCATCCATTAATGCAGTTTCTCCAAAATTATTAACAGCATTAACGTCTACACCCTTTGAAATTAAGAATTCAGCAATTTCTGTATTTCCTTTACCTGAAGCTGATATCAATGCATTATTTCCAAATTCATCAACGGTATTAATATTCGCACCCTTTGAAATTAACAATTTAACAATTTCAGTATTCTCTTGATCTGATGAAAAAATAAATGAGCGACTTCCTCCCCCAGAAGCTATCATCAATGCGGTATCT
Organism: Stappiaceae bacterium; assembly: GCA_964291365.2. GTDB lineage: Bacteria > Pseudomonadota > Alphaproteobacteria > Rhizobiales > Stappiaceae > JBDWFY01. The sequence goes on along the minus strand of OZ219989.1, from coordinate 4,346,401 downwards.
CCATCAAAAACTGCATTTAAATTTGCACCTTTTGAAATTAATAATTCAACAGTCTTAAGATGTCCTTCTCCGGTAGCCACCATTAATGCGGAACCCCAGTAACCAGCTGCATTAACATTCGCCCCCTTAGAAATTAGTAATTCTGCAACTTCTGTTTGTCCTCCCCGTGAAGCAAACGTTAATGCTGTATCTCCATCTTCATCAACAGTATTGATATCCGCTCCTTTTGATATTAGTAATTTTACTTTTTCCGTATCCCCTATGCCAGATACAAACATCAATGTCGTAACCCCACTTTTAGCAACGGTATTTATGTCCGCTCCCCCTTTTGAAATTAATAATTTTGCAGTTTCTGAATGGTCTCTCCATGAAGCCCACATAAATGCTGTGAATCCATCATAATTATTAATGGCATTAATATCTGCCCCCTTTGAAATTAAAAAATTAACAATTTCTGTTTGCCCGCCACCTGAAGCTATCATTAATGCAGTAAACCCAGCATGATCAATGGCATTAACATTCGCTCCTTTTGATATTAACAATTCAACGATTTCAGAGTGCCCTCCCCCTGTGACTCTATTTAATTTGGTATATGCTGTATCCATTCCCGCTAAAGCTAAGGTACCCGCTTTCCATGAAACCCACATCAATGCAGTACCGCCATCACTATCAATGGTATTAACATCTGCTCCTTTTGAAATTAATAATTCAACAGTTTCAAGGTGTCCTCCCCCTGAAGCAAGCATCAACGCAGTCCCTCCTCTCCTTGAATCGTACATTAATGTAGTGACTCCACGTTCAGCAACGAGATTAACATCCGCTCCTTTTGATAAAAGTAATTCAACAATTTCTGTGTACCCACTCTCTGAAGCGAACATCAATGCAGAAACTCCATATTTATCAACCTTATTAACATTTGCTCCATTAGAAATTAGAAGTTTAACAATTTCAATATATCCACCTTCTGAAGCCACCATTAATGCAGAACCCCGATTACTAAAGGTATTAACATCTGCTCCCTTTGATATTAAATATCTAACAATTTCAATGTACCCTCTTTCTGAAGCTGCCATTAGTGCTGAACCCCAGTTACCAAAGATATTAACTTCTGCTCCCTCTGATATTAAATATTTAACAATTTCAATGTCTCCTCTTTCCGAAGCTGACATTAATGCAGTATTTCCTCCCCCCCAAAGCTCACTAGCAGTGGCATTGACGATCGCTCCTTTTGAAATTAGTAGTTTGACAATTTCAATATCACCTCTACTTGAAGCAACCATCAATGGGGTGAATCCATTACTATCGCCGGCATTAACATCCGCTCCCCCTGAAATCAAAAGTTCAACAGTTTCCTTTGCACCTTCTCCAGTGGCCGAAATTAATTCAGTTGCATGATAAGATCTGTCGACAGGAAGTATTGGTTCGCCAATACTAGCAGTAGGTGACATCATCATATAAAAATCAACACACCCATGAGCCGCAGAACAACTTGTTTTAGCTGCTACTGTTGTAAAATTTATACTAATAATAGAAACAATTAGAATAATAAGATATCTCATTACTTCCTCTCTGTTCATTTACTTTGGTTCAAGAAATCACTCCCCAGGTTACACTTTCAAAATCAAGAGTTTAAACTAAATTTTGGATTTGCTTAAATTAATGCAAACATATCAGTGCTTTTTCATTTAGTTGAATCACTTATACAAAGTAATTTTCAACATTTCTACTAAATTTCCTATAATACTATTCAACATTCAACCGCCAAATTATTGTCGGCATTTTTGTTAAGTCAAATTGTGTGATCCGAAAGTTATAAATTTTGATGTTCGGTTGAATTGCAGGCGTGAATCGAAATGGGGTGATAGGGTTGAATTCGCACCTCTAACCAGACAACGCGCTGGAGTCCTATATATTGATTTCTACTCTTTATCGTGCCAGAGTCAAGCAACAACTTTAAAAGCAAGGAGTTTTCCCATCAAGGGTGTTCAACCTGACAACTTTCGTCTCGCACTAATATGGTTACTTCGCGTTAATCAACTTTAAAGGTTCACCTGAAAAGCAATCCGCAAATCATTATTCTGGGAAATATTATAATTATACCGGTAAATACTGAAAGTTGGGCCGTTGATTAATTCAATTTCTAGAATAATTTGTTTGAATGAATTTTACAAAATAGACTAATATTGAAACAATTAGTAAAAGTTCAACCCAATTTTTAATTTGAGCTGAACAAAGTTATAAGTGTTTGCAACAGAAGTAACTTTAATACAGTGTAATTCAATGTAAATAAATACTTAAAGTTGGGGATTGAAAAAGTTGAATACAATTGCTCCAGGTCTTAGGAAGTAATATACAGATTGGCAAATGCAAGTTAGGTAATAGTAATTTATAATGACGCTAATTTTTTGCCAATTTTGTAAAGACGCTTTCCATTTGTTTTTCTAAGGTCAGATGTCGGATATTCCAACGACCAGCAAAAACCTTAACATAATAGGTAAAATGTTCTTCTATCATTTTGTGGTACACTTTTAAAAGTCCATTTTGCAACTCTGCCCCTGCACTTTTTACGTTAATGTCATTATCAAATCCGAACTTTTTTAATCTTGCTATTTCCATTTGATCATAGGCTAATTCATCCCGAAGTTTAAACTTTTTGGAGATTATTCCTTGTTCAAATAAAGATTGGTTGGCAAAAATAAAGGCACGTTCTGGCAGAATTTTTTCAATAGATTTTGCTATTGTAGCAAATTTCTTCTTTGGTAATGTCTTAACCCAAATTTTATCAGAATTAAACTCGGTGATACAAACAACGATATAGTCTGCTGAATTGAATAACTTTTTTGAACTTTTTGTTTTGAAATGTTTGTTGGGTAGGAGAACCTCATGATGTATCAAATTGAAACGGAAATGTTTCCCCCTTATAAATTCATCTGGATAGTCCTCACTCACCAAAACTTTTCTACTTTGATTTAGTATTGATCTTGTGGTATTTTGACTGATTTTCAACTCATCACTTAGATGTGTTATTGAAATTCCATATGGATTGATCAGATCATGAGCAACCGCATTTGTCCAGATGTGTAAGGGAGCGCGAGATCCATGCATTTTAGTGCCATATTTCAGTGAAATTGGTTTACGACATATATTACAACGATATTGCATTGATGGATGTTTATAGTCCTTCACATTAAGGCTTTCACAGTTAGGGCATTTGACTTTACCGTTCTCCCACTTAATCTTAGTGAACCATTCTTCAGTGAAGTGCTTGTCTGAAAATTGATTCAAAATATTATATATGTGCATAGTTCAATGTCCAAAGTTGTATTGCAGATATTTAATTTGAGAGAGTCTAAATTCTTATTATTGAAGCAGTCAATACCTTTTGAAGAGATTTAATAACCTTGAGATTTAAATTATAGGATTAATTATTAGAGTCAGTGCAAAAATAATAGTATAAAAATATTTTATATTTTATATACAAATTTAAACTTTGAAATATTAATGCATGAAAGTTAGAGACATATTGCTAAAAGTTTATTGGGTTAATATTTTAAAATGGGATATTCCTCCTCTTGTGATGGTTTGCAGCTTTTGACTGTATTTTTTGCCCTTGGTGGAAAAATATTGACACGTGGAAAGCATTTTAGACTCATTGAATTAGAGTGAAATTAGAGTACTATCATCAGCCGTTAGAATTCTGTTTAAATGAATAATCAATCGGAACTTTGAAAAATTTTTTTGCTTGCATGTCGACAAATTAGTTATTGAGGTATTTGAAATTAAAATCAATAAGGAGTAACAACAAAATTTAGAAACACACCAAAGTAGATTATTTACTCCAATCTGGATGTAGTAACCAGAATTTAAGTTTTTCAATCAACTGAACGTTAAAGAAATTTGATTCATCAATAGATGTTTGATCAGGGCAAATTATTGTAAATTCTCTGTCGCAACCAAAATATTATTTAAATACTACGAAATTTTGCGAAAGACAATGATTTTTTTGCACCGACTGTAACTCCTTGTAAATAGGCGATTTTGCTGCAATCAAAGCTGAAATCTACTATAAAAAAAGGGGATATCAGGTGTTAAGTGCTTGTATCCACTATTATTATTGACTTTTTGATCGTCCATATTTTTTATTTTCCCCATAAACCAAGGTGCGATGATGACCCAGCCGAAATTTTTCTGTGGATAACTTTGCTTTGTCTCTTGAATCGATCAAAATTTTTCTTATTTAACCCAACAATGTTTGCATTTTGATTGATTATTTCAATCGCATACAAGCATTTTAACGTCACTTAGTACAAAGTTTTGGAGGTTAAAATTGCCTGTTAATTGTGGAGAACCAACAACTGATTTCATCCCTACCGCTCCTTCGGGGGTAATCGCTAGCGCGATTCTAGAAAATCCTGAGATTGCTGAACAAACGATTGCGGTTCAACGCGATAATTCTGATTCGGTTGACACCAAGGGGAATAAAAAGACTTCAAGAGGTGGTGATCGTCGCTCACTTCGATTAGAGCAACATTTTAGTCTGATTTGTGATCTGATCCAGGAGCATGGTTACTGGATTTCACACCGAAAACTCTGTGCGATAGTAAATGAACGCACTGGGGAGGAGTTTGACCATAGCGCAATCCAACGGTTCCGTGATAAGCATAATTTACCGCGGATTACGCAACAGGGGGTTGCTGGAATTATCACCAATGAACCAATGATTCCGGGACAACAGGTCAGTAATTGGAAGTTTAAGGCGGATATTGTCAAAATGAAAGCGATGGTGGCAAACGGGAAGCGACTGGATGTCTCAAAATTTCAGTATCAAGAAAAGCGAAAACATTTTATTTGGGATATTGATAGTGGGCGATTGACGTTCACCCAAGCTCTTAAAAAGCACCACGTTCCAAAATCAACTGGTGGCGATTGGTGGCGCGATTTTCGCACCGATAATCGGCTTGGACCATTACCACGGGAAGGCAAACGCGTTCCTGATTTGACCCCGTATCACGACTTCATTCAAGCTAAAGCAAAACTCAATAGCCAGATGACTCCAACCGATTTTGTTACGTGGTTAAGAGCGGAACACAACGTGTCTTGTTCTCTTACTCACATGAAAAAGACATTGAAAGCACTTGGGATTGGCCGCCGATTGAAAAAAAAAGACGACTAAAACCAAAACTTCAATAGTGTTGCCCGAATCAATTACATTGAGTGCTGAGCAAATTGCTGACTACGATGCTAGGGCTGAAAAGGTTGATGAGGCATCAACAATTGGTAAACATCTACCAGAAAATATCAAACGAGCGATCATCCACGAAGTGCAAGAGGACATTAAGCTACTGGAAGAGTCCTGTTCAGTGTTTACCAACCCCTTTAACCGCAAAGCGGTTTGCAATAATCATGTTGGGTTGCTGTATATGTTAAATTTGGGATATCTTTCTGGGGGGGAAAACTTGAAAGCGATAGGAGTGTTCATCGTTAACAAATTTGCGATGATTTCGGCATTATTGGGAGATCATGCGCCCCAAAAACCACCCAAACAGTCGACTCTTAACAAATTTATGCGTTCGCTGAATCCGAATGAATATAGTCGCTTTTTTATTCACTATACCAAGCGATGTCGGGAGCGATTGGGTGAGCTTTGTCGTGATTGGTGGTTTGGCTTTGATGGAAAAGGCCTACGCGGTTCGCAAAAAGGCCCCAATAAAGACCCTATTTATATCGCTTCAATGATGGGACTCACCACCCGTGAGACGGTTGCGGTGTTTACCTCAGGCCCGTTAGCGAAAGAAACAAAAGCATTAATGCAACAAATCCGTGCTGATGAACTTCCCCCTGAATATCTCAAGATCACTGCTGATGCCCTCAATTGCAAAACCGCATTAGCCGAACTGCTCCGTGACCGAGATGGTTCTTATTGTTGGGCGGTGAGACGAAACAACAAAACGCTTAAAAATTGGATCAAGGAACTCTTTTCTGATTATCGCAATAACGACATTGAATGGTATTATGAACATGATGAAAAACACAACAAAATGCGAATTACTGGAATCATGATGATTCCAACCGAATTGCCAAAACCGCCCAAATGGAAAGATGTTCAAACCATTGTTGCTTATGCCACGGCTGACATCGTTGATGATAAAAAGTTAGCCGATTTCGAACTCAAATCGCCATGTAATCAAAAGAAAATCTTCCAGATTTCCATGGCATCAATTCCGATTCGACATTTTATTAGTAATGAGCGGTTAGCTGCATCTATGGCGTGTCAATTAGTCAAAGAGCATTGGGGAATTGAGGAAAATCATCATATTCTAGATACTACATTTCGGGAAGATGCGCAACAAATTACCAATCTAACCACAGTATATATCGCGACTGGTGAACGAAGACGAGCACTTAATCCTCTGATGCGTCTAGAGTCAAAGGATACGACTTCTGGAGATGGATATTGGGCACTACATGATAACTGGCACTTACTAGCCGCGCAAACCAATATTTGCGAAAAATACCCACAATTCAAAGAATTTTTCCAATTTAAGTATCATAAATATTGAAGTACTCCGAACTTCATCGAAAAAAAAAGTTTAAATAATTTGCCCTGATGTTTGATATGAAAATGACTTCTTGACTTTAAGATTATTGGATTGAATATTAAGGTTTGTAGTAAAAAATTTTAAAATAATTTAAATAGACATGCAGTATTAATGTCATTTTGACCTGATCAATTGAACCTATAAGGTTTTTACGAGAAAATTGATTTTTCTAATTGTTTTTTGTTTTAGTTTAAACCTTACAACAGCTTTTGCTCAAAATGAGGACTGACTTGACCTAGTATGCGGCGGTAATGTTGAAAAAATGCAATCATTTATTGATTCTGGCGAGGACGTTAAAGCAACTGACAGAGACGGTGACACTTTATTAATAAAAACTGCAATATTGGGGTATACTGAAATTCCGGGACTATTGATCTTAAGTGGGGTGGACGAAAATATAGCTTCGTCTGCTGATGAAGTACTTGCTGGTTACACGCCATTGATACGGGCTACCGCGTGAGACAATACTGAAACTGTTGAATTATTAATTGCAAACGGCGCGGATGTAAACGTGACTAGCGACCTTGGTGTTACTGCATTAATTCAAGCTTCATTTGGTGGGTCAACTGAAATCGTAAAGCTATTGATTGCAAACGACTCAGTGGTGAATGTTACTGATTACCAAGGAAATACATCCTTAGATCTTGCAAAAGAAACGCTGGAATATCATACCAAACAATTAACGGAAGACACCGATTCAGCTGAGTGTAATTTAGAACAAAAAGGTAAACTCCTCAATTTTGAAAAAATGCTGATAGATGTAAATGTCGAATGCAGAAACTCCCAAAACCATTTGACAAATGTTTCAAGTCCATGCTTAGATTCTAGTGGATAGAATAATTGTCACCAGATGATCACCATGTAAATAAAAAGTAAACGGTTTTGATCGTCGTCAACTTGAATTTAACCTGTGTCCATCAATTCTATGCAATTAACTCTTAGGTATATGAACCAGGTAAAATCCATTCTAGTAAAGTAATAAAAACGTCTTTTAACTTAAAGGGATAGAAAATTAGTGGTTTTTCGCGATAAGTTAACACATATTTTAAAACACTAGGTACTATTCCAGTTAGAAAGCCTATGCTAGTGGTTTCTGAATCACTAAACAAATGTACAACTGATGGAAAGACAATTCCATGGGAAGTGACTAAAACCCTTAAAGTACTTCAATGGGTTGGAAATCAGTCTAAGTTTACCAGAGCAGTGATTTATATAGTAATATTTGTTCTTGTAATGAACAAAGTTTAATTTTGGTCTGATTCCTAATAACAAGAAGAAAGTGGTTGAGGAAAGTTCTGTTATGAAATTTTTCAGGTTTGCTAGTCGCAGAATGCAAGCATTTGATGAATCCACTTATGGCATTGTACAACATCATGGCAACAATAAATTCACTCTTGATGTGAATCAAATTGCAGATTAGTCAAGAGCTGCTCAATCATTTTATTTGATTGGCTATCAGAATTGTAAAAGCAGCTATTGAAGGTTAAGTACTTATTGTACGTGTGAATGAATTAACGGATGAACTACACAAATTATACACTCGCTCTAACGTATGAACATAAGTTATGTAGCAGTTATTGAGGTGTTTAGGACTCAAAAAATCTCATTGAGTAGGACTAAATTATACTTTTCAGCTAGGTTCGTTATTAGTGAAATCTATGATTTTTCTCTATTTAGCTAGTTCTCTTTTGGATAAAAAATAATAGAATTAGCTCATCTGAACTAATCAAAAAAATCTAAATATTTGCGATTTAAAACCTGCGTACAGTACCTAATTTATATAGAGAGGTTTCAATAATAGTAAATAATCTCAGTCAGTTGATAGCATATGGAAAATCAATTTATGATAACTCAATTAAGTACCAAATCATAAAATAATCATACAAATAGTTAAATTTAATAGCAATTTAAAAAAGTTGTATTCAATGATTGACTTAATTAATTGGTTGGAAGAAACTTATTATTATCAAGTTATCAAGTAAATATTTCTCAAATCCAATTCAAATTTTTGTAAGGAAATCAACTAGATTGATTAATATAGTACCAAAATTTTTTAATATCAGAATATAAAATTTTACAAACTATAAATGTATGAGTCAAATTTTTGTAAATTTACGCGTTATTGACTAAATCGCGGGCAAAGTGATTATTGCTTTGCAGAATAAAATAGCGTAAAGCAGATCTCAAGTTGATAACAATTCGAGTAAATTCAACCAGTATATGTAGAGATGAAATGTTTGGTATAAAAAAATTCTTTACAATAATTAGAGGTGTCTGCAATTTTAATTGATTTATATCGTAGCATAATTTTATTATAGATTCTTATGGAGGGGTGACTTTAGAATAATTTTGTTTTAGATTTAAAATTAATCGGCTAAATTGGAATAAAATTTGTAAGTGTGTTTGTACCAATAAGTAATTTTAATATAGGAAATTTAGAAAAATAATAAATCCATAGATTCAATATAGAGAGCGAAATAGATTAGGACATCTAAATAAAGATAACATTGGGGATTCTTTAATGACTAAAGTTGAAAATATAGATCCTATTCAAAATAAAGGGGAGCTACACAGTTTGCTTAAAGATGTAAAGCGATTAGTGACCGACCCAGAGAACCGAGAAGAGCTAGACCAAATATTGCAAGTAGAAATGGAAAGAGTTAACGCGTCGTTTGATGCACTTGATATAAACCAAGAACATGCATTTCACTACCCAAAATTCTGCGAAGTAATTGGTTGTTTTGAGACATACTCATCAACACTGACTCAGATGATGTATGTGGTAGGAAAGTTTGGCAAAGGTCAAGAGATTGATTGTATCATAGATTTTTTAAAGAGTAGAAGTCATCAAGTGTTAGAGAATTTTCATGAACTTGATAGAGAAGTGGTAAATCTAAAGCTATTACCTTTGGTTGCAGTAGTTGCTGGTTATGGACTAGGATTACTAAGTTCACAACGCATATCAGTATTTCACAAGTTTTTTGAATCTAAGACAAGAATTCAGAATTTTGATAACGGTTCTCGCGTTTCGGATTATTTGTTGACTCATGTATGGGAAGGAAGAATTATTAAACTTTGGAAATATTTTATACCAGAGGGTTCTATGGAACCGTCCTTATCTATTCCAGATGTTCATAATATTATGTTGACTAAATTGGCTTTCTTAAATTATTTAAGTAATAAACTTGAATTGTGGTTGAGCAGTGAAATTGACTCGGATATTAAATTTGGTAGTCTCATGTGTAATTATAAAGTGCTGGGTTCATTGATTTATTTAGAAAAATTTGAAAATAATGATATGATGGATAGTTTATATAATTGTGGAAAGTTAGACTACACTTTCTTTAGATTTGAACATAATACCGATTTTTATGATAGTGAGGTTAGTCTGATTGATAATATTTTAACTCAGGAGTATTTAGATAGTTTGAAAAATGCAGGATTTAAAAGAGTTAATAAGGATATTTTGAATTCGTTTAAACAATTTTACGTTGAATTGCATTATCTTTCAGAGAATTGGAGTGAAATTATTTTAAATTCAAAATCTGATGTGGAGAAAGTTCAGGTAAATAAATCAAAGAAATAAAGTTTGTTACAAAATATCTGAGCTAAATTGAATTTTAATGGTATCGCCTTAAATGTTTTTGAATTTTATTATATTTAGTTGACAACTGAAACAAATTGATATAAAGTATGTAAGGTTATCATTTGATTGAGATTTTTCGTTTTTGTTAAAAAAAATAGACATGGAGACTAGTTTGATATTGAAATTGTTTTGAAATCTCGAGTTTATATATTATATATTTGTAAATTTGAATAGAGAATTATAAAATTTACTGATTAGAAAAGGGAGATGACTAAAATTGTTAAATTCAGTAGTAAACTGGTTGAATAACAAAATTAAGACCAGAAAAAAATTGCGAAAAGTAAATTTTCGTGGATGTGACTTGTCGAGTCTTGACATGAAATATTCTAATTTTAGTGGATTGAACCTTACAGGTATTAATCTGAGTTGGAGTAATCTAAATCGAGCCGTCCTTGTTAATGCTGAAATTAGTGAAGCAAATCTTGAACATGCGAGAATACAATATGCGCAATTAAATCGAGCAACTTTAAAACGTGTTCAATTAGGAGGAGCAAATTTTTATTGTTCTGACCTCACTTTTGCAAACTTAGTAGAAGTTAACTCAAAAACTAAAGTAAAAATGACTAAGGCGAAATTAAATTGGGCGAAATTGGTGGGTGCAAGATTAATTGATTGTAAAATGACTAAAGCAAATCTTGACTACGCGGATTTGAGCTACGCGGACATTTCAAACTCTGATTTAGTAGGAGCATCTTTTCGTTATACAGTATTTGTGGGTACAAATGTTGATGGAGTAAATAGTGGAGAAGTAGAGCTACCGAAACAAACTCCATTTTGGAATACAGTTTAATAATTTAAATTAAAAATAGGGTGATATTATGTTGCGTTTAATTTCAGTATTAGTTGTATTGTTTTTAGTAGTCATTATTACTATAATGGCTATTTATTTTGGATTAAATCCAGAGACAATAGAAATTTCTTTCACGAATGTTGCAGGAAAAAGTGTGACAAGAACAGACTTTATTGGTGCTTGGATAGGAATTCTCAGTGCATTTCTTACAATTTTTACTGCTGCAAATGCGTTTGCATATTTCAATTTTCAAAATAAATTAAAGTATCAAGCAAAAATAGATGCCAGAAGAATCGGGCTGGATTATTTGAAAAATATTCCAATAGACATTGAGTCTAAAATTAATAATAATCTTCGTATGGTGAAAAATAAGAAGCTTATCAACACTAAAAAGTTAAAAAAAAGAAAGAGTCGGTCCGAAAGTGAGAGTTTTAATAAAAAACAACAAAAGAAGATAAAAAAAATCTTAAAGAAAGGAATTAAACCAAAATATCTGATCGGTAGATTAGATATTTAGGAGACTTATTTTTGAAATTTATAAATTATTGAAGAGATATCAAATTTTTCAGTAAATTTACATGTATAAATTCAAAAATATTGTAATTAGTCATTTAATGCTGAAGAATAGTAAAGCAATTAAAAATAAACCATTACTATAGAGGTAAAAAATGGAAAATTCAGAGTATTTAAAACTATTTTTGTATACACTAGAATCGTATTTAAATAAAAAGTGTCAAAAGGTTGAAGCATTTCTTCTGAGTATTGGAATTGTTCGACAAGACTATTTTAAAGAAAATTCAATTCAACCGATAAATTTGCGAAATTTGATTCGTAGAGAAAAAATGAAACTATTTTGGAGCTTAAAAGGGGCCGATTTGCAAAGCTTAAATCTGTCTGGTGGTGATTTCACGAATCAAAATTTAGAAAATTCAAATTTGAATGGTGCAATTTTAATTGAAACTAATTTTAGTTCAGCAAAATTAGTAAATTCGAACGTTAGTAATGCAAACTTATCGTCCGCAATTTTATGTAAAGCGGACATGCGAGGTGCCAGTCTAGTCAAAGCAAACTTACATGAAGCTAAATTGGAGTCGGTGAAATTGCAGGGTGCGAATCTCAGTCATGCATTGCTTACGAAATCAAAATTGCAAAATGCTGTGTTTTCAACGACGAACCAAATTGAAGACAACAACGGTGAGGACAATTTAGCAGGAGAAAGACCACTTGTAGCGAATCTTAATTCGGCAAATTTGCAACAAGCAGACTTAAGTAATGCTACGTTGATAAAAGTGCAAATGCAAAATGCAGACTTGTCATTTGCAAATCTATTTAAAGTAAAGATGCAAGGAGCTTCACTTATTGGCGCAAAACTAATAAAAGCAAATTTAGAATCTGCAAATTTACAACAAGCAATCCTCAGTAAAGCAGTATTTACTCAATCAATCTTAAATGAAGCTGATTTATCATCAGCGAGTATGGAAGAAGTGAATGCACAAGATGCTATTCTAGTTAAAGCAACCTTAAATGAAGTTAATATGGAGTCGGCTAAATTTCAGGGTGCGGATCTCAGTCATGCAACGTTGACGGGGTCAAACATGGAAAAAGCAGACTTTTCGACATCAAATCTATTTGAAGCAAACATGCAAGGAGCTTCGCTAACTGAGGCAATATTAGTTGAAAGTAATTTGAAGTCGGCTAAATTTCAGGGTGCGGATCTCAGTCATGCAACGTTGACGGGGTCAAACATGGAAAAAGCAAACCTATCTACGGCAAATCTATTTGAAGCAGACATGCAAGGAGCTTCGCTAGCTGAGGCAATATTAGTTGAAAGTAATTTGAAGTCGGCCAGATTGCAGGGTGCGAATCTCAGTCATGCATTGCTTAATCAATCAATCTTAAATGAAGCTGATTTATCATCAGCGATTTTGCAAGAAACGAATGCACAAGGTGCTACTCTAGTTAAAGCAACCTTACATGAAGTCAATATGGAGTCGGCTAAATTTCAGGGTGCGGATCTCAGTCATGCAACGTTGACGGGTACAAACATGGAAAAAGCAGACTTTTCGACATCAAATCTATTTGAAGCAAACATGCAAGGAGCTTCTCTAACTGAGGCAATATTAGTCGAAAGTAATTTGAAGTCGACTAGATTGCAAGGTGCGAATCTCAATCATGCATTGCTTACTCAATCAAACTTAAATGAAGCTGATTTATCATCAGCGATTTTGCAAGAAACGAATGCACGAGGTGCTACTCTAGTTAAAGCAACCTTAAACGAAGTAAATATGGAGTCGGCTAAATTTCAGGGTGCGGATCTCAGTCATGCAACGTTGACGGGGTCAAACATGGAAAAAGCAGACTTTTCGACATCAAATCTATTTGAAGCAGACATGCAAGGTGCTTCGCTAGCTGAGGCAATATTAGTTGAAAGTAATTTGAAGTCGGCCAGATTGCAGGGTGCGAATCTCAATCATGCATTGCTTACTCAATCAAACTTAAATGAAGCTGATTTATCATCAGCGATTTTGCAAGAAACGAATGCACAAGGTGCTACTCTAGTTAAAGCAACCTTACATGAAGTCAATATGGAGTCGGCTAAATTTCAGGGTGCGGATCTCAGTCATGCAACGTTGACGGGGTCAAACATGGAAAAAGCAAACCTATCTACGGCAAATCTATTTGAAGCAAACATGCAAGGAGCTTCGCTAGCTGAGGCAATATTAGTTGAAAGTAATTTGAAGTCGGCCAGATTGCAGGGTGCGAATCTCAGTCATGCATTGCTTAATCAATCAATCTTAAATGAAGCTGATTTATCATCAGCGATTTTGCAAGAAACGAATGCACAAGGTGCTACTCTAGTTAAAGCAACCTTACATGAAGTCAATATGGAGTCGGCTAAATTTCAGGGTGCGGATCTCAGTCATGCAACGTTGACGGGGTCAAACATGGAAAAAGCAGACTTTTCGACATCAAATCTATTTGAAGCAAACATGCAAGGAGCTTCTCTAACTGAGGCAATATTAGTCGAAAGTAATTTGAAGTCGACTAGATTGCAAGGTGCGAATCTCAATCATGCATTGCTTACTCAATCAAACTTAAATGAAGCTGATTTATCATCAGCGATTTTGCAAGAAACGAATGCACGAGGTGCTACTCTAGTTAAAGCAACCTTAAACGAAGTAAATATGGAGTCGGCTAAATTTCAGGGTGCGGATCTCAGTCATGCAACGTTGACGGGGTCAAACATGGAAAAAGCAGACTTTTCGACATCAAATCTATTTGAAGCAGACATGCAAGGTGCTTCGCTAGCTGAGGCAATATTAGTTGAAAGTAATTTGAAGTCGGCCAGATTGCAGGGTGCGAATCTCAATCATGCATTGCTTACTCAATCAAACTTAAATGAAGCTGATTTATCATCAGCGATTTTGCAAGAAACGAATGCACAAGGTGCTACTCTAGTTAAAGCAACCTTACATGAAGTCAATATGGAGTCGGCTAAATTTCAGGGTGCGGATCTCAGTCATGCAACGTTGACGGGTTCAAACATGGAAAAAGCAAACCTATCTATGGCAAATCTATTTGAAGCAGACATGCAAGTTGTTTCGCTAGCTGAGGCAATATTAGTTGAAAGTAATTTGAAGTCAGCTAGATTGGAGGGTGCGAATCTAAGTCATGCATTGCTTACGAAATCAAAATTGCAAAATGCCGTGTTTTCAGCGGCGAACCCAATTGAAGACAACAACGGTGAGGACAATTCAGCAGGAGAAAGACCACTTATAGCTAATCTTAATTCGGCAGATTTACAGCAAGCAGACTTAAGTAATACAACGCTGATAAAAGTGCAAATGCAATATGCAGACTTGTCATTTGCAAATCTTGTTGAAGCGAAGATGCAAGGAGCTATACTTATTGGTGCAAAACTGACTAAGGCAAATCTGGAATCGGCTAAATTACAGAAGACAGACTTTAGTAAAGCTTTACTTACTCAATCAAAACTAGATAAAGCTGATTTATCATCAGCGATTATGCAAGAAACGAATGCACAAGATGCTACTTTGGTTAAAGCAACCTTACATAAAGTCAATATGGAATCGGCTAAATTTCAAAGTGTAGATCTCAGTCATGCAACGTTGACGCGGTCAAACATGGAAAAAGCAGATTTTTCGACAGCAAATCTATTTGAAGCAAACATGCAAGGAGCTTCGCTAATTGAGGCAATATTAGTTGAAAGTAATTTGAAGTCGGCTAGATTGCAGGGTGCGAATCTAAGTCATGCAATTCTAACATCTGCAATACTACATGAAGCTAACGTACAAGGTGCTAGTTTAGTTAAAGCAGTCCTACATGAAGCCAAAATGGAGTCGGCTAAATTTCAGGGTTCGGATCTCAATCATGCAACGCTTACGAAATCAATACTGCAAAATGCTGATTTATCATCAGCCATTCTACGAGGAGCGGATTTACGAGAGACTAAACTCTATAATGCTACACTGATTGGGACCAATTTTGTATCGGCTAATTTATATCAAGCGGATCTCAGTGATGCTAAGTTGATTAGTTCAAATTTTCAACACGCAGATTTAACCTTAGCAAATTTGAGAAACACAAATATGCGAGAGACTAGTTTAACTGAAGCAACCTTAGTAGAAACAAGTTTGGAATTTGCCAGTTTGCAAAAAGCGAACTTCACGAAAGCCAAATTAATAAATTCAAACATTAAGAGCGCAAATCTTAGTGAGTCTATTTTGGTTTTAGCAGATTTAAGGGGGGCTACATTAAATGGAGCAATACTAATTGATTCAAATTTTGTTCTAGCGAGGTTACAATATACTGATTTTAGGGAAACGAAATTAAATGGATCAAATTTTCAAGGAGCAGACCTGACCAGAGCAAAATTAAATTCTGCTGACCTCAGAAGTGCGCGACTTTTTAATACAAAATTAATTGAAGCTGATTTAGAGTTAGCTAAATTACAGAGTGCTTTGCTTAGCAAAGCTGATTTAACTCGCGCTAACTTAATTGAAGCAGAGTTGACTTCAGCCAATCTAAAAAGTTCAATGCTTGTTGAAACAAACTTTGAGTCAACAAACTTGGAGCGTGCAAATCTCAGTCACGCGATACTTTCTAAGTCAAATCTTCAAAATTCAGACTTGTCATCAGCAGATCTTTTTAAAGCAGAAGCATTTGGAGTGAAACTGATGAATACAAAGTTAATTGAAACTAATCTAAGTTTTGCTAATTTGCAACATGCTAACTTAAGTAATGCAACACTTACTAAATCGCAAATGCAAAATGTGGACTTAACTTTAGCAAATCTATTTAAAGTAAAGATGCAAGGAGCTTCACTTATTGGCGCAAAACTAATAAAAGCAAATTTAGAATCTGCAAATTTACAACAAGCAATCCTCAGTAAAGCAGTATTTACCCAATCAAACTTAAATGAAGCTGATTTATCATCAGCGAGTATGGAAGAAGTGAATGCACAAGATGCTATTCTAGTTAAAGCAACCTTAAATGAAGTCAATATGGAGTCGGCTAAATTTCAGGGTGCGGATCTCAGTCATGCAACGTTGACGGGGTCAAACATGGAAAAAGCAGACTTTTCGACATCAAATCTATTTGAAGCAAACATGCAAGGAGCTTCTCTAACTGAGGCAATATTAGTCGAAAGTAATTTGAAGTCGACTAGATTGCAAGGTGCGAATCTCAATCATGCATTGCTTACTCAATCAAACTTAAATGAAGCTGATTTATCATCAGCGATTTTGCAAGAAACGAATGCACGAGGTGCTACTCTAGTTAAAGCAACCTTAAACGAAGTAAATATGGAGTCGGCTAAATTTCAGGGTGCGGATCTCAGTCATGCAACGTTGACGGGGTCAAACGTGGAAAAAGCAGACTTTTCGTCAGCAAATCTATTTGAAGCAAACATGCAAGGAGCTTCGCTAGCTGAGGCAATATTAGTCGAAAGTAATTTGAAGTCGGCTAGATTGCAAGGTGCGAATCTCAATCATGCATTGCTTACTCAATCAAACTTAAATGAAGCTGATTTATCATCAGCGATTTTGCAAGAAACGAATGCACAAGGTGCTACTCTAGTTAAAGCAACCTTACATGAAGTCAATATGGAGTCGGCTAAATTTCAGGGTGCGGATCTCAGTCATGCAACGTTGACGGGTTCAAACATGGAAAAAGCAAACCTATCTATGGCAAATCTATTTGAAGCAGACATGCAAGTTGTTTCGCTAGCTGAGGCAATATTAGTTGAAAGTAATTTGAAGTCAGCTAGATTGGAGGGTGCGAATCTAAGTCATGCATTGCTTACGAAATCAAAATTGCAAAATGCCGTGTTTTCAGCGGCGAACCCAATTGAAGACAACAACGGTGAGGACAATTCAGCAGGAGAAAGACCACTTATAGCTAATCTTAATTCGGCAGATTTACAGCAAGCAGACTTAAGTAATACAACGCTGATAAAAGTGCAAATGCAATATGCAGACTTGTCATTTGCAAATCTCGTTGAAGCAAAGATGCAAGGTGCGAATCTAAGTCATGCTTTGCTTACGGAATCAAAACTGCAAAATGCATTGTTTTCGACGGCGCACCTAATTAAAGACCGCAAATGTGAGGACAATTCAGCAAGAAAAAAACCTCTTGTAGCTAATCTTAATTCGGCAAATTTGCATAAAGCCGATCTTAGCCACGCGAAGCTGATGAAAGCAAAACTACGAAACGCTGATTTATCATCAGCAATCTTGTCCAAAACCGATTTAAAATTTGCAAATTTATCTGAAGCTAACCTGCGGAAGTCTAAACTTAATGGTGCAATTTTGACCAAAACTAAATTGCAATTAGCTAACTTAAATAAAGCAAATCTTGTTGATACGCAACTCAAAGAGACTAAGCTTCAATTCTCCGACCTTACTGCTGCAAAATTAAATGATGCGAAATTTTATAATGCTAATCTAAAATTCGCTGAACTTCATATGGCTGATCTTAGAGGTGCGGAATTCAACGAAACAAACTTACATTGTGCAAATTTAAGTTGCGCAGAAATTAACGATAAAACAATATTCAAAGAATCAAAATTATTAGGTGTAAATTTTAGTGGTGAAGTCTTTGAATATTTAATTCACGAGGATGAATATAAAGATGAGGAACCGACAGTCATTGAACAAAAAATTTTGAAAGAATTAGAACAAGAAGAAAGAGATTTTATAAATTCGAAATTTGCACGGGATATGAACACATTTTTATTACGAATATTATGTAAACCTACAGACAAATTAATTTGTTGGGTCAAATGTCAACTAGAGAGTATGTCAGAGAACAAAAATTAATTTTAGTTATTTGTTGCGTGATTTCAAATATAACTGAATTATTTTTTCTGACGTAATTTTGGTGAAAATTCTTGAATTAATTTTAAATATTGATTAATTGTTTATTACCAGTAAGTTAGTCGATTTAAACAACTATTACAATGAAGGAACAAATAATGGCTACACTAATTGCATCATACTATATTAACACTGATGATAGAAATGTGTTTTTGGTATTAGATTCTGCAGTTTGTCAAATGTTGACTCAATACTCAGGTGAGCATACAGACACGGGAATGTGGTATCTAGATACAGAAGTTTCATCAAGTAAAGTTTGCCAATCAATTATAAATAATTTTGAAATAAGAAAGAAAGAATTGGCTGATTCAGCTAAGAATAAATTACTAGTTGATGGGTCAGAAATTTCGATTATCATTCATGAGGTAATAGAAGGAAATTCAGCTGTACATAACGATAATCGTGCAGCTGATTGGTTAAAATCACAAAGCAAAAATGATCAGTTTAGCGAAAATTCAAAAATTGAAGAAACACAGACTTAATATATTCATTGAAAGGTTAAGTTTTTTTGAAGTTTTGATTTATTGCAAATCACTCAATTAATTTAGGAGTAGTTTAAAACAGTTAAAATTGTAAAAAATTTTGAAGTTGATGCTTGAAATTCAACGAAGGTGGAGGAGAGACCACAGAATCAAATAGTTTGTTTTTGATTATTAGCGATAGTTGGCTTTGTATTGGTAGCGTGAGTTGAGAAATTGTACTAATTTATTCAGGATTCAAATACTTAATGAAATAACTTCTTTAAGTTAAATTTCTCACGTATTAATAAAAAAGTAATATTTTGTTGGTAGCATATGCAATGGAAAGAAAATTTTTTGTAAAATTTACTTGATGCTAATCTAAAATTACGTTATTAGCTAATAAATAAATTCATAGTCAAGATTGGGACTTGAAATAGTTATGGTTTTATTTGCTCAACAATTAAGATCTTTATTTGAGCGGTTAACTGCGCGAATTGAAGATTTTTTAATTCACACGATGATATTTATTTTCATTGTTGCGTCTGCTATTGCCGTGTATTTGTTTTTCAATGGTTCATCTCCTATTAATTACGAGTTTTCTGCAGTAAAGATTGAATTTTCTGAACCGCTATCAAGTGAAATATTGTCGCAAAAAGTTAAATTGAATGGAATCAATATCGGTAAGGTCAAAAAAATTGTTGAAAATTCAAAATGTGAAGTAACCAAAATTGTAATTGGTCAAGATAATTCATATGAACAAAAGTCAAAAGAAAATAATTTTCGAGATCTACACAAACTATTATTTAATCATAGATCCGAAGGCGTTATCCAAGTCAACATTACAGATAAGACTACATCTCTACAAAATTGTGAAAATTCTGAAAACTCATTTGTAGCTGAAATAAAGGTAACTAAAATAAAGGGGAATTTGGAAGATGTTGAAATTAGCAGTATTTATCCAATAAAGCAGATAATGGGATATTCTGATAAAAGTGTCAAAGATGTTAGAATAGATGGGAAGATTATTCTAAATACAGATTTTGGAAAATTTGGAATTGATAATTTCAGAATGGGTTTCAATAGAGCTGGGGAAGATAAAGTTGATTTAAACATATCGACAGCTTTTGACCCTATAATTGTAAAGAACGAACCACAAATAAGCAGAACAATTGACAATTTGGAAAGATATACTGACCAGTTGGCTAGGTATGCAGTTGCATTAGCGAAAAATGAGGAGAATACCACAAAATTAATTGATAAAAAGATTGAAGTTACAGATGAAATTTCCGGCTTGACTGAAGATTCTAGTGCCTTAGTTAGGACTACAGAAAATTTAATAAAAGCTGTTGAGCCGAGTGCAATTACTTATACAGTCCGAAATTTTGATCGGTTTACAGATGCTTTAGCTGCAAACGAGGAGAGAAAAGAAAAATTAATTGACAAAAAGATTGAAGCTACAGATGCTGTCGCTGATTTGGTGAGAGATTCTAGTGCTTATGTTCAAACATCAAAAAAATTGATAGATACTATTAACCCTGAGGATATACGGCAAATTGTTAACAATATTAGACATATCACCAAAAAATTTAAGACATTTGTATCTAAACTCAATATTAGTTTAGATTTTGTGAATAGATTATTTAAGCATATTAAACCCAGAGCAATTACTAAATTTTTCAAAAACATTGAACAAATTAGGATGACATTGGAAACTCAGTCTCAGGATGTCCGAGAAATTATGAACGATATGGAAGATATTTCAGATGAAGTAAAAAATTTCAGACAAGAATTCATACGTGAAATACGGCAAATTAAACAAATAATTGGTGAACTGGAACAAAATACTGATGATATTGAGCTATTCAACCGCAATTTACTCAAAATTCAAGAAAAAATTTCGAACCTGATTTTTTTATTGAAGTCAAACTCAACTGCAGGGGATCACTGTTGCAAAATTGAAGTAGTCGGACTTAATATGGAGGAAGTTAATATTCTTATTTCTAGTCTGAAAAATATATCACGAATTGTTGAGCTTAATTCTGAAAATATCTATAAAATAATCGCTGGAAAAGGAGATGAATTTGCCGATGAATTAACAAGTTTAGTTCGAAAATTGGATGATTTTTTTGGAACAGGAGTAGATAGTTTTTTACAGCTTGATAAAGAGAACGGAAGTGCAAAAGAGAAATTTCACAAATGATTAAGGAGCATCATTTAAAATTAGTAAGGTAGTATAATAGATTTATTGTGGTGGTATTGGAAATCCAAATTCTAAGTGCATTAATTATTTTTGTTTTGTAGGTGTGAATACCAATTTGAATCGCCAAGACATTAAATGGGAAGAGTGAAAATGGATGTAATTCAATGTGTTAACCTATATGCAAAATTTGATTTATAATGATCGGTTTAATATTTGTGTGGATTATTCTTGCGTTCAATAATTGGTAGAATCTTTTTTCTTGATAAATTATCATTATACCCAGTTTGCGCTTTAAGTGACTAAACATTTTATAAACTACCACTAAGGAGTTTTTGTTATGTTTACAAATAAACAAACTTGTCGATTAGGGAAATATTTCTTAATTGCAATACTAATTTCGTTAGCTGGTTGTATGAATTATATTACTGGCAGTCAAACTACACGTCCTAAACATTTTGATCTAATTGCACCAGATATTTCAGAGGAAATTAAATCTGAAAATAGCCAGGTTTTCATAATGAAACCGAAGGTTAATCAAGCACTAAGTAAAGAGAAAATTGTTGTGGTATCAAATGATAATGAGATTAGCTATTTTAAAGATTGGTATTGGAGTGATGATCTTTCAAGTTTAATTCAAACCAAAATAGTAGAGGTTTTTGACAATAAAAACTACTTTGAAGGTGTAGGAACACTTGGTCAAGGAGTTTCCACAGATTATCGGATTGTATCAGAGATTAGAGCATTCCAATTTGAAGTAAGAGAAGCAGGATTGAACAATAGAATTTGTCAGCCAAATAGTGTTATTTCAAGGTCAAATTTTAGTGAATATTACTCTGAATCAAATGATAGCGAAAGTAACGATGAGAATAAGATTGAATTCTGGACGGTGGCAGAAATATCAGTAAAAATAATTTATGATAGAAAAGGGAAGGTTGTGGCAAGTAAATCATTTTGTGCAGAAGTTAGAGTTGACGACAAGAAAGTTGAATTAGCGGTGGATGGTTTGAATTTTGTTTTGGGAGAGCTATTGAAGACAATTACGGAGTATACAGTAAAAGAAGTTAGAGTTCATATTAAAAATCTTGATATTGAAGTAAAAAAGAAAAAAGCTAGGTTAGAGGCCGAATTAAGAACCAGGCTAAGAGATAATTGCCAATGTAAGGAAAATACAGATGGATAATGTTTTGTTGATTCAACGATTGCTAAATTCTGTTAAAACTAATGTTATAGAAGTTATTGATTTGACGAAGTACACTCTATTATTTGAATTTTTCATTTAGAAGATGCATCAAGAAATCTTGACTTAAGCATTTGGAGGTCATGTCATATTGGTACTTTTAAATCACAAAAATTGTCTTTGTCACCTTAGTCAAATAGTTGTCACTAGAAAATCAAAATAACTATTGTAAGTTAACCTTGAAAATGCATATAAGAAAGCATGCGTGAAACTGGATTGCTAAGTGAATTTCACTCTGAATGGATTATAGAGTACAAGAATTTTCCTATACCCATCCTCTTTTGTTATTTTCATGATCCTGAATTAAGATTGAGCTCAACCTAATCTCCGATGGTGACATTCGCTTGTGAAACTACTGACAGAAAATTGGGTGGTGATTCGCTTAACCACCATTTTCATCAATCAATAATTCTAAAATATCTGTATGTTCCTCTTCTGTTGCCCTCATAATTGCGTTTTTACCATCTTCATCTGCTAAATTTATGTATTCAATTTTTTCGCCTTTTTTTGACTGCCAAATTGGAGTTGTTACTCCTTCATAACCATCAATTAGTATTTTAACTATTTCCGTGTGCCCTTCTTCTGAAGCCCAAATCAATGCTGTCTTACCGTCATTATCTTTAAATTTTATATACTTTCTTATCTTATCCTTTATTATATCGTGACTCTCATCACTTTCTTTATGAGTTTCCATTTCAATTAGTGACTGTACTATTTTTAAGTAACCCTCTTGAGAAGCTAAAATTAAGGCAGTTTTTCCACCATAATCTTTATGATAAACATTGGCCATTTTTGAAATTAGCAACTTTACAATTTTATTATTGCCATAAGCTGAAGCAATTAACAGCGCTGTCTCACCATCATAATTAGCAATATCTACATTATCAGTCTTATTGATTAGTATTTCCGCAATATCTGGATATCCATAATAAAGTGCCAGAATCAAGGCCGTATTCCCATCATCATTAACTGCATTTGTATCAAGACCCTTATCTATTAGAAAACTCACACTTTCTTTATCCCCATTTGATGCTGCCAATATCAATGCTGTATTGCCATCTTCATCTCTTGAATTTATTACAGAACTGTCATCTGCTGCGAAAACCTGATTAAAGCAGAATAACAAAATTATTGTTAATACAGGTAATTTCATTTGATTCTCCTTAGGTTAATGAAAAAGTTTATTTATTTTAATACAAACTTAATCAAATTTAAAGTTCAAAAGTATTATATTTTTTTCTTTCCAATAAAATTATGTATTTTCTGGCAGTATTTAGAGTTAAATTCCTCAATTATCTCGACATTTTTAACCACCATAAATGATGGTTAAAATTTTCTCATTCAAGAGGTAGTTAATTTTGGTCTTCTCTGAGATAATTAATAGATTTCATAAAATTTATCCTCATCTACCATTAGAACTAATTCTACATTTAATAAATAGGGCAACATTAGTTGAATTTTTTTCTAAATTCAAATTTGATAATATTTCATGGTATTAATTATGATTCTGGGATTTAAAATATGTTCTGTCTTTCAACTGTCTATTCCGACCTATTCTACCACCGATCTCCTCTTAAACTGTCAATCAAAACTTTTTATTGCCTACCACCAGTCCAGCAATAGCTACAGAAAGATTGGAAATTAGCTCTGTAGTTTGTATTGATTAAAATCTTCAAAGACTCAACTATTTTTTAAAGTATCATAAATGATACAAAGTAACTCGTGTGCGGTGGCAACAATCGCTTTTTGACTGTCGCGAGCGGCACGGATTCGGTCATAATTGGCTTTTAAATAATCCGAATATTTAATCGTCGCCCACGTGCATTGGATTAAGGTTGTACTAGCTAATTTATTGCCGCGTTTTGTGATCCGACCTTAAATTTCGGTATCATTCGAATGTTTCAGGCGAGGCGCGATACCAAAATACGCGGTTGGTTTATTTGCAGTAGCAAAGTCATTCACGTCACTAATTTCAGCTAAAAATATTGCCGCGAATAGTGGACCAATTCCTGTGATACTGACTAAACTTTCATAACCAATTAAATCGCGCACAATCAGATCAATTAGTTGCTCATTGATTTGAATCTAACGATTTAAATTAAAAATTTGTTTCCAACACAAACTCAGCAGTTGTTACTTGGTAGCACCAAACGGCTGGAAGTCAAGACTGTGTAAGCGTTTTTTTGACTTTAATTGATTACTACTCAGTCGAATCCCCTGGTGGATGTATTGACCACTAATCGCATTTGTTACCGAAACACGTTATTTCACGAGCAATTGTCGACCAGGAACCAAAGTTGCAATATCATCCTGTGTTTGAGTTTTGATCCGAGTAGTTGGTAATATTCCTTTGGACAAATACAACGCTAACATATAAGCATCATTAGCATCAGTCTTTTTTACCTATTGCATAATGACTTTAAACTCACTAGTGTTGACAACGACGACTCGACTCACAACTGAAGATACTTGATCATAAAACCAAGAATTATTCCCTGTCGCTTTTACCGCAATTTCATCATTAGGTGTTATCGATTTGATAAATTTAGCCATATTCGATTTCGTCTGGGTAAAAGTTTGAAAGTGACGGTGTCCTTACTGCTCCAGCCTACAAACAGTAAAATTATCGCTATGCAAGTCAACACCAAGATAGGTCATAGCAAACCCCATAATATTAGAATTAAAAATAATGTAGTCGGCCCAGTCTACTATTCAAGATCACTAGTCGGAACTAGGTCTTATCGTAATCATTCGGCTGATGGACTTGATGAGGCTAGATTAAAGAATAAAATTTCTGGACAATTTTCCAAACTAGATCCAATTACCTCAGAATCCTCGCAAATACTAAAGCTCCGCCCACATAAAACTATCATATCATCTAGATTGAGCCAAACTGCTTGCAACATTAAAGGAAATAGAAATTGGGTGAATCAAGATTTATGGCACTTGATTAGTCTGCTTACCATATTTCTTGTTGAAAATCCATTACAACAACAATGTTTTAAATTTAAACAATATCGGACAGACGAAGATTGAAAAATAGATTAATTTTTTTACTCAATTAATATTGCTCTGCTTTAATCAACTTCTATTTTCTGATCGGTCTTAAGTTAAATTTTGTTGCTGTATTAATTTGGAACAACGGATTCATTTTCGACCAACATGTTGTATTGCACTCTGCACCGTTTGAACTAAGAATATCAAAAATTTTTCCAAAGAAATCTAATTGATATGGATGATAAGCAGAATTTTTATAGTCTTCCGCTGATTGTTTAGTATGATACTCTAGGTTTACTTTGGCTCATCTAAGGAGGTATTTCCATTATCATCTGTCGCATTGACATCCTTACCACTTGTAATTAGGAGATCTACAACTTCAATTCCTTGAAATTGTGAAATCAAATGTAATGCAGTTTATTCTTCATCATCTTCAATATTGACATCAATTCTGTTAGTAATCAATAATTCAACAATTTCGGTGTATTCAACTAATGAGGCCTAATGAAGAAGGGTGAATTCAAAAAATTCTTCATGTCAAACATTAATATCATCAAATATTTCAATAATCTGTTTTGCTAATTTATAGTCCCTCGAAAAAAGTGCGGTTTCAAATTCAGAAAATGGGTTCTCATTAGCTGCAGATTCCATAGAATTTTCAAATACACCTATTAGAAGTAGTATAGCAACAAGGGTTGATACAACATAATAATACACATTTGCTTTCAAGTTGATTCTCCTATTGGTATGTGAATTTCAATTCATGCATTTAGTTAGTTGTTGATTATATAAAATGTCGTTTCTGTATAAACTAATATCTTAAAGTTAATTGCTCAATTCTATTTTCAATCATTTATATTACAATAATTTTTTTAAGTAATTAAATCAGAATACATAATGATATTCTTATACATTAGTAGTTCCATTCTGTGTTATACATTTTTCCCTCAAAATCTGTGTATCAATTTCATATGAATACTATTTAGTAGAATAAAATCTAAATCAAGTTTTGTCGACTTAACAGCATAGATTGTAATACTATATTTATTTTTCTAATAACATTTATTGACAAATTTCTATAATCTGAGACAGTTATCTAAATGAATTAATCTAATGAATAAATTAGAAAAAGAATATTAAAAAGTACTTGATTTGAAAAAAAAGCGCGATACTATTTGAACGAATCAACCTTACTTAAAATCGCTTAAGGGGAAGAAAAATGGACCAAAATGAAACAACGAGGGATGAAAATAATTTACCTAAACGTAAGTTAATTTTTGGACTAACGTCATTAGAAATTTTGTTTGGATTTTTCAGTCTGGTATTGTCTGGTCTAATGATTATTTACATTGTTTTAAACCCTATATCGGAAATTGATGAAAAAATAGCAAAATTTGAAAGTGAGACAGCTCGATTAGAGAATGATTTAAATACCACTTCCGAGCAAATTTCACAATTTAATTTGGAACTTTCAAACTATTTTGAACAAATAGATCAATTAGAACTCGAGCTTGAAACTTATGTTATTCAATTAGACCAATTAGAAAGTGATCTAATATTCAAATCGGAGCGTATTATTCAATTGGAAGATGAGCTTGAAACTAATGCTATTCAGATAACACAATTAAAGGATAACTCCAATACCAAATCGGAGCGAATTGCCCAATTAATGGATGAGCTTGAAACTATATCAGAACAAAATACTCAATTAAATAATGAGCTAGAAACTGCAAAAAAGCAAAATATTCAATTGGAAGCAGAACTTGATACAATTAGAATGCAAAAAGCTCAATTGGGTGTTGAATCGACAGTTAAGTCTGAACGAATAGCTGAGCTAGAAGATAATCTTACGCTCAACAAAGAAGAAATATTTGAATTGAAACAAGAATCTAGCAACAAATTCGAAGAAATCTCACGTTTACGAGCAGAACTTGTAAACAAAAGTCAAAAAATTACTGAATTACTAGGTGAAACTGATAAAGAATCTCTACGTATCGCACAATTGCAAAGAGTACTTACAACCAAAAATGAGCAAATCGTGCAAGTTGAAAAAGAACTTACAACCAAAGATAATCAAATCATGGAAATGGAGGATGTGTCTTCAAAGAAATCTGATCAAATTGCTTTACTTCATATTGAAAACAGAATCCAAATGAATGAGATCAGTAATTTGCAGGAGCAACTTGCTGAATTAGAGAAACTATTAAATGTGCCAGTAGAGGTCAGTGATTGGCCACCTTATATCAATTTAAATGAGGTTAGCAAATTTTCATTTGAAATAGGTAAGGCGACTTTGAGCCCTGATTTTGTAAAATTTCTTGTTGATGTAGTTGCGGATCAAATAAAATTATTTGCCGAAGAAGATGATGTCAAAATTGTTGAAGTGGTTGGTCACACCGACGATTTACCAATAATTAGGGGAGCTACTAGTTTTGACAATGATATAATTGACGCGTTAGCAGGTTCGTATCCGATTGAAAAATTGCTTCCAACAGATAATGCCGGTCTTGGTATTGCAAGAGCTGTTTCGGTTATTAATGTTTTGAAACAAATAGATGGGTTATCAGATTTCACTTTTATACCTCTTTCAGGTGGTCAATTAATTATTCCTGATGATAAAGTAGTGGAAAGTAATCTAACAGGAGACTCTAAAGTACGTCGACGAATTGAGATTCGAATTCGAGGTGTAAGTGGTACAAAATACTTTGGAATTAGAAATTGAAAATATTAGTATTTGGCGCAGTTTACGATTGACGGTAATATTAATTTAGAATAACAGATGAGTATTTGTGGTTAAAGCATCCTTATATCTATTTGATCAAATGCTGTATATTTAATTTCATGAAAAAATGTTACTTCATTACGTAATTCAGAACTGTCACATTGGAACTTATGTTGCAATGTCAAAAGTAATTACATTTGTACTTATGGCAACGAAATACTATAAGAGGTTGAATTAACAAATTCAATCTTTGATTGAAGCAAAACACTTGGTTCATGTGCATTTTATATCAGACAGAAAAAAGTTGATTAACAAAACTACTACGGTAATTTAAAAGCCATTGGTTATAATATAATTTCTGTCTTAATTTACATTGGCGGTAGACTATTTTTGGAATGTAGACAAGATTGAATGGTATAGATATTACAATAATTGTATAATGTTAGAATAAATGCCGCTTAAGTGTTAGAAAAAATGTCGCGGTTCAAAATGTGATTTGATGATCAGAAATTGACTCCTTGAATTCTTAGCCAAATTTGTTGAATTTGGTTAGCAAGCACATTGGGAGTATATATGTTTTGGATCTAATAGTGACTGAAGTTAAGGGACTTGACAAAAATGAGTGTAAAAAATTTGGACTGACAGTGATAGAGTCAACAAGTGAAACTTTAGCTCCCGCTGAAGCAAAACTATACAAATTATCTTATAACGGTCGACTTTGTTTGTTTAATGCTATTGGTTCCGATTAAGTTTGTGTGACTAATAACAAAGACTTACGTCTGGAATACCAAGAATATCATGTTACAATTCTTTGGGGTATTGAATTAATCAGAATTTTGGTTGAGAAAAGTGTGTTGAGTGAAGATGAAGCGATTCAAATAGTTGAATGAATTCACAAAATTAACCGTCTTTATATTTCCGTGGGATTAGTTGAAAAATTCGTTGAATTAGTGAAGAAAATTGAGTCGTGAAGAATCAAGTGAAATTCACCCGTTAACACTTAAGAAAGTTATAATTTTTCATATGAAAATTTTTGGGAATTATATACAATATGCCGCAATAGTTGAGGTAGTTTTAAATTCACCTGAAAAAAGTAATTTAGCAGTTCTAGTTTGTCCACCAAATGAGGCCCACATCAATGCAGTTTTTCCCCACTTATCTATGATATAACTTCCTATTTTCTGCTGTTAAATATTCAACAATTTCTGTATGACCTTGGTCAGAAGCCAATATCAATGCAGTTTTTCCATACTTATCTACGGTACCAATTTTAGCTCCCATTGAAACTAAAATTTTTACTGTATCTGTGCGGCCTTCTCCTGAAGCTTTCATCAATGCGGTTGTTCCATATATATCTACCGCATCAACATAAGCATCTTTAGAAATCAAAAATTCAACTATTTCTGTGTAACCGCTTCTAGAAGCCCACATCAATGCAGTTTCCCTATCCTTATTTCTGGCATCAATTTTTGCTCCTTCTGAAATCAAAAATTTAGCTATTTCAATGTTTCCGAACTTTGAAACCCAGTGCAGAAGTCTTACTTTTCTTTCATCTGCAACATTAACATCATCAAATCTTTTAATAAGAACTTTTGCTAGATCATTTTCCTCCCTGTAGACTGCTTTTATAAATTCAATAAAAAGTAATTCATGTGGTTTAGTTCTTGTAAAGACGTGGTATACAATTATAAGTATTATAATTAAGTATGCGTGAATACCACTAAGCTCGATTGTGAAATCTTCTCTAAAGACTGTTATTGCAGATATAGTTATAAAACCATAGAAAAAGATCTTAATAAATAAATTATCTAAAAACATGGTTATTCTCCTTTCAATGGGTTAGCAATAACAGAGTTTTTAATTGAATTTAATCTCATCGTTGTACATTATTCCGATTTGTGTGTAAATATATTACCACATTTAAAGTTAATTATTAATTTTATTTCAAGGATTAGTGAATTAATGAAGTATGACCATATACTTTGCTTTCTTTTTTTAAATGATAATTGCGCAAAAGTATTGCATTTCCAAATAACTTTGCTTAACTGTATAATTTTTCATTCCCAAATGAAATAAATCATTATATTGATTTTTAGTCAAGAAACGAGATATGTAGGTCATCAAATTAGATTTTGAACTCTGACACTCATTGTAACATAGTACGCTATCTCCAATTACTTTAACTGAATTGCTCTTGATTGTATTCTGATTATTATTAAAATTAGTTTTGAAAGAAGCTACAAACTTATTAGTGAATTTTTACGATTTTTATTTATCCTTCAGTTACTTGGAGAAATTTGCGGTTAAAGTTTTTTGAAAATAGTAGATGGTCTTTTGGTGTAGAATGTTTACTCGATTTCAGTAGTGACCGAATCTGATTTGTATCAAAATGACACGGTGATTACGATAATAATTGTAGTAAGGATTTCCCGACCGAACGGGGGTTATTTTGTAGGTTTCTAATCTAGAATTTGAAACTTGGCTCGAATGTATTTTCCTATTAGTAATGTGTCGTAAAAGTATACCTTCTTTATAAGATGTTAACGAAATTGCTTTAACACAAAATACATATTGATTTATGCACCATCTTTTACGACTTGCTGCCCGCCCGTGCTAACCTAAATTACAAAGTCAGATCTAATTTGAGGGTAAGAATCTGAGTCTTGCACAATTTAATAACAAGACATATGACTAAAGTAATATGTTATAGCATGCTTTAAGATTACCAGCTCGCCTATTCTAAACCTCGTATGGATAAATCGCCCAAGATTATAGTCGAGCTGGCAGATCTTCTACAAGCAGAGTAATTTTCAAAAGTCTCCTATTACCAAAACAATAATCTTAAGTTCCATTTTCAATTTACATCTTGTTTTCCACTCTCAGCACCGTTTGCGCTGAGTAATGCAATAACTTTCTCAAGATTATCTAATCTTCCAGAACCTTCGGATAATTGTTTGGAATGTCTTTCTAGAGATATTTTTGCATAATCAAGGGAAGTAGCTCCATTGTTATCAACTGCATTGATATTTGCACCGTTTTCAATCAGTAGTTCAGCAGTTTTTATGTCTCCTTCCCAAGAAGCATGCATTAATGCACTCTCCCCTGCGAAGAGTCCATCATCAACAACAGAATTAACATCCACGCTAGCTACTGTTAACATTGAGTCGGTGGTATTTGTCAAATGCTCCTCTAATGAAAACTCCTCTAATGATAGTACGGTATCAGATACAGAAATTCTCTCTGAAGCATCTGTATGCACTGCATGCATAAATCCAGTATTACCACCTAAAGAAGAAGCAAGCATTAATACAGACTGCCCTGAAACGGATTCTCTTTCATTAACAGCATTAACATTTGCGCCGCTTGCAATCAATAGTTGGGCCATTTCAGTGTTTCCCACGCAAGAAGCATATAATAATGCAGTCCATCCGCTGTAATCAACAGCTTCAATATCCGCACCAGTACTAATTAATGTCTCTACTGCTTCAAGATTACCGCTCTTTACAGCGGCAAACCATTCATCATTATCTGCATAAGCTATTGCGACATTTAAACTTAAAACAGCAACAACTAAAATAAAATGAGTCCTCATTGTAACCTCCTAAGTTTAGTTGTAAGGATCAAGATTAAATTTTTACTTTTTGCAACTTTCTTATGAAACTAAATTTTTTGTAATGTAAGAATTTCAAAAATCGTGTATATAGTCTATGAATTTTGTATTAAAATTCAGAATCTTGCACGCACATTTTTGTTTTCCAATGATTGATATTCCAACGACACACTATCCGGATATTAAAACAAAAATTACGGACAATCACTCTACAGTGATTGTTACAGGGGACTGGAATATCCAATGCAGTGCCCAAAGTGAAGATATTCTGAATTTGTTTCAACTTGAACCAGAAATTAACGCTGTTACTATTGATTTAGCTGGTGTTCAAAATATTGACACCGCTGGTGCTTGGTTAATCTCTCGTTTGCGTCGAAAATTAGAAATCGAAGGTCTCACTGTGGATATGTCTAACATGTCTGCAACGGCAAAACAATTAATAAAAGCGGTTAGTTCTTATGAAGTTCCCGCAAGTGTTCCCAAAGTTAACCGTTCGACACCATTAGATATTTTTGAGTATATCGGGCGACTTGTGGTGACAGGTGTTAAGGATGTTGGTCAATCCTTACACATCTTAGGAGTATTGACAGGTATTGCTGGAATTGGCTTTTTTCGACCTAAGCGACTTCGTATCAACGCCATCTTTTCACATTTTTATAAAATGGGGGTGGATGCGGTTCCGATTATACTCTTATTGAGTTTTTTGATTGGTGCGATCCTTTCCCAACAAGCTGGTTTCTATCTTGAAAAATTTGGTGCAGATATTTTTGTTGTTGATCTCATCGGTGTATTAGTTTTACGTGAACTTGGTGTATTGTTGACAGCGATATTGATTGCTGGACGGTCTGGTAGTGCGTTTACAGCCGAAATCGGTTCAATGAAGATGCGGGAAGAGATTGATGCACTCAATGTGATTGGTTTGAGTGTAGCCGAAGTTTTGATTTTACCTAGAATGTTTGCTCTCATTATTGCATTACCGGTTTTGACCTTGTTTGCTGATTTAGCTGCGATTTCCGGTGGATTAGTTGCCGCCTGGTTCTTTTTGGATATTTCCCCAAGTTCTTTTGTGATTCAAATTCAAGAAAAAGTTGCTGTTGGTGAGTTTATTGTTGGTGTAGTAAAAGCCCCAGTTATGGGAGCCATCATCGCGATAATTGCAAGTGTAGAGGGAATGAAAGTTTCAGGGAGTACAGAGTCACTTGGTTATCAGACAACTCAATCTGTAGTAAAATCAATTTTTATGGTTATATTAGTAGATGGAATCTTCGCAATATTTTTTGGGTCAATTGGAATTTAGGAGCAACTATGGTTGAAGCGTCGCAACACTCCCTAAATCCTACAAATGAGTTGATGCTATATGCACGCGGAGTGACTGTAGGTTTTGAAGACATCCTTGTGTTAGAAAACTTGGATTTGAATGTTTATCAGGGTGAGGTGCTTGGTTTTGTGGGGGCTTCTGGAACTGGAAAAACGGTTCTGATGCGGACTATTTTGCGACTTTCACCAATGCGTGCAGGTGAAATTTTTGCATTTGGGATTAATCTTGCTAAGTGCACCAAGGATCAACATACGTGGATCGGTCGACAGTGGGGTGTGTTATTTCAACAAGGTGCTCTGTTCTCCTCATTAACAGTGAAACAGAATATACAAATCCCGATGCAAGAGCACTTGAAGTTAAGTCAAAAGTTGATGGATGAGCTGGCCATGATTAAGATAGAAATGGTCGGCTTACCGCTTGATGCGGCAGAAAAATTACCAGCGGAACTTTCTGGTGGTATGGTCAAACGGGCAAGTCTAGCACGCGCTCTTGCATTAGAACCTGCATTGGTATTTTTAGATGAACCAACGTCTGGGTTAGATCCAATTGGTGCGGCGGAATTTGATGACTTAATATTGCGGTTACGTGAAACTTTGGGACTAACAGTATTCATGGTCACACATGATTTAGACAGTTTGCACACCATTTGTGATAGAATTGCGGTGTTAGGTGACAAGCACGTACTAATAGAAGGGAATCTTGAAACTATGTTGACTTGTAATCATCCTTGGGTTCGTTCATACTTTAAAGGTAAACGTGCCCGAATCGTGAATTAGGAGAATATTAGTTATGGAGGCTCGTGCAAATTACATCGTGATTGGTCTTTTTACCATTGCAACTTTGTTTATCATGCTTGGTTTTGTGTGGTGGTTAACTGCTTCATCCAGAAGTACAGAGAGCTCGCAAATTCAGGTTGTATTCCCAGGACCTGTCACTGGTTTAAATACCGGTCACCAGGTACTGTTTAATGGCATTAAGGTTGGTGGTGTTAACCGAATAACGTTTGATGAAAATAATCCTAAGCAAGTAATTGCCACTATTTCCGTAGAATCAAGTACTCCACTGCGAACCGATACTAAAGTGACTTTAGGACTCTCAATACTATCAGGTATTGCACATATTGAATTTACTGGTGGTTCTACGGATGCTCCATTGTTGTTAGAAAGTGCAGATACTCCGACGATTTATGCTGAAAGGTCTAGGGTTGAAGATCTCATTATTGGGGTGGAAGATGTCATCAATGACTTTCATCGGATGGTTTCTAACAACGAATCAAAGATCAATAATACGGTCTCAAATATTGAGCGGTTTACTCAAGCCTTATCGAAAAATTCTGAAGGGGTAGAGGTATTTATGAGTCATATGGCCGATGCAACCTCGGCCTTTACTGGTTTAGCCAGCCGGATGAACACATTGATTGAAACAACTGAAGTTTTGATAAGTTCGGTAACGCCAGGTGATATAAAACGAACGGTGGACAATACTAATCGGATTGCCGAGGAATTAGAAAGGTTCGTATCAGCACTCAATATATCAATCTCTGAAGTGGCACTGACGCTAGAATTTGTCAATAATTTAATTGAAGATGTTGATCGAAATGCAGTTGGAGAAACAATCAATAATGTAAATCAAATCTCGGTTGCATTAGCAGAGGGAATTCCAAATATCCTTAATAATGCGGATAGTATCTCTAATGACTTTGGTACGATTACCCAATCTATTGCCGCTGAATCAGAAAACATCCAAGATATAATTAAAAATTCAGATCAGATTGTTACTAATTTAAATTCGTTAACTACTACATTTACCCAATTTGAGAATCAAATTTCAACGGTAATAAACAATTCAAGTGAAGTTCCAATTCAACTTACAGAGCTCATAAACAATGCGAATACTCTTGTCAAGAATATTGATGGTATTGTCACAGTGATTTCAGAAAACTCATCAGAGATTACGAGTACTCTATCAAATATTGAAAATGTTACTAGTGACATTAAAACATTTACTGCATCACTAGAAGGGTATCAACAAGACATTGATACAATCGTACAAAAATCTGAAAATTTCGCCGATGGTTTGAATAATACTCTGACCTCTTCAAGCAATCAGATAAATTCTATATTGAATAACGTCAATAGTATTTTAGATGTGGAAGGTGAAGGTATTGTTGGAGATTTGACCGAAACGCTTGATAACATTAATAAGTTGGCAATCACACTTGAAGAGCAAATATCCCCTATTGTCATATCATGGCGAAAATTTTCTCGAAATGGGTTAGACAATCTCCTGGGATTCTATGAAGAAGCTAGACGAACCTTAAGAAATCTTAACCAAGCTGTTTCGAATTTTGATCAAGCCCCCAATCGTGTTATTTTTGGTGGAACCACTGAACCAACATTCAATTCTGAAGCTAACTAATACTGAAGGAAATATTGAAGATTTCTCTAATTTTTGATAAATTTCACCAAAATTTTGCACTTTACCGGACTAATTAGGAGATTGATTTGTACAAAGGCATTATAAATAATTATCTCATTAACATAAAATTATTGGTAATGGTTGTCTTGTTGAGCAGTTGTGTTTCTAATCCAGCCCCTCGCGAAATCTACAATCTGACTGCGCCAAGTGATTTTCCAATTAGTGGTTCAATTGACTTTCAGCTTCTTATTGTACAACCTAAGGCGGTATTGGCCTTGAATACCAAAAGTATTGCGGTAGTTTCAAGTGACAATCAGATTTCCTATTTCCCACTAGCGTCATGGAGTGATGACCTCTCAAATTTGATTCAATCTAGAATTGTAGAAGCCTTTCAAAGTACTAATCAGATAAGAGGTGTCGGAACTCCTGGTCAGGGCATGACAGTAGATTATCGACTTGTGACTGAGATAAGTGAGTTTCAATTTAATGAAGATGACAATATGGTAAATGTCGCGTTCTTTGTAAAAATAATCAATGAACGGGATGGCGTTGTTTTGGCGAGCGATAAATTTACCGCCAGTGAGGCGATTAACTCAAAAGTATTGAATAGAACTGTAAAAGGATTGAACACTGCTTTGGATCGGATTTTGATTGAAATTGTGAAATGGTCGTTTATTCAATTGGAAACGACAAACTCAATAGTTGAATCCAACATTGAAATTGGACCATCTAGCTGAATTAATCCACATAACAGAATATTTTGGTATATTCTGCAGAGTTAAATCCAAACAATATTTTAGGGAATTGTATTACATGACCTATGCATTACGCATTTTGATAATTTGCATCAGCTATTCTGGCTTGCTGTTATCCACCGCACAATCAGCCGATACTTACTCTACTGAAGAAGTCGATATTGAAGTTGAGATATTGGCAGAAGGTTTGAAAAATCCTTGGGGAATTGAGGTATTACCAGATGGTGCATTTATTGTAACCGAACGACCTGGTCCAATGAGAATAGTAAAAGATGGCGAGATTTCTGATCCAATTTCGGGTGTACCTGAAGTATTAGCTGCTAATCAAGGTGGTTTGTTAGATGTTGCGTTGGCCAATGATTTTACAAGTAGTGGAATCATATATTTTACCTATTCAGCAGAAGATAGTGATGGATTTGGTACTGTGCTAACTAAGGCAAAATTATTGAGAGATGGTGCCTCAGCACGATTGGAAAATGTTGAAGTAATATTCACAATGAATAAGAAAACTTCTCAAACGCGGCATTTTGGTTCACGTATTGCCATTGCCGAAGATGATACAATTTTTTTCAGTATTGGAGATCGTGCGGACCGACCACGAGCACAAGATTTTTTAGATTATGCTGGAGCGATTATTCGGATCAATCCAGATGGGAGTGCACCTGCTGATAATCCATTTATTGGTCAAGAAGGTGTGTATCCCGAGTTGTGGTCAAAAGGCCATCGAAATGCACAAGGTTTGGATCTAGATGAGCAGACTGGATTGTTGTATTTATCTGAACACGGTGCACAAGGAGGTGATGAAGTTAACCTTTCTGAAGCCGGTAAAAACTATGGATGGCCTATGATTTCTTATGGTCAACATTATGGTGGTGGCAAAATTGGAATTGGAACAGAAACAGAAGGATTGGAGCAACCACTATATTATTGGGATCCTTCAATTGCACCTGGTGGTATGGTTGTATATCGTGGTGAAGAATTTCCCGAGTGGGATGGTGACTTCTTGGTTACTGCACTAAAATATCAATTGCTTTCCAGACTTGAAAGAGATGAAACTGGTACAATAGTTGGTGAAGAGAGAATGCTGGAAAAAGAGTATGGTCGAATGCGAGAAGTTATTGTTGCACCAGATGGCACGCTATTAATTCTGACTGATGCAGGCAATGGGAAGATACTTCAAGTTTCTCGTAAACGGTAAATTTATGATCTTATGACTAAATCAGGATTATGAAACTTAATGGTTGGTATTTTTAATCAGAACATGTGACATCTAAAAAGTTTTTCAATACTGATACAAATATTTTATTGCTATTTAAACGAGTTCAAATCGCACTTTCAGTCCCTTCCAAGCGTCCGTTCGCATGAGCAAGAAGTGTAAATACTTTACCAGTATCAGTGAACAAATAACTCTGCGTCTTGCTAACATCTTTTGCAACCTCCTTTTGCAACAATTTTGTGAAATCAGATAAAAACTGAGATACTTCGGTTTTGAATTTTTTATTCGAATCAAGTTTGGACTTGATTTCTTCGAAAAGCTTCTGACCTTCAACAGTGTATATTTGGCGGGTAAAAATATTTCGTTCACCGTGCAGATACTTTTCCCAAGTCATTTGGTAGACCTCATTGTTTATAGATTGTGTCATTTTGTTGGTAAGTGAGGATATATCAATATCTACCGAATTGTCTTTGGAAGACTTTTGTTTTTTATCATTGGATTTTTTGGTAGTCCTCCGCAACAAATTACTCATCCAACCCGTTTCGGTGTTATCAATCTCTTGAATTTTTGTTGCGGAAACTGGAAGTGAGTCCAACTTTCCAGTACTAATAGAGGGAGGGGAATGTTTGGATACTGGTGAGGCAACATCAAGTGTACCTGATTGATTTGATATTATCTCAGAAAGTTCATTTAATGCATTGATTTGTTCTAAAATCACTTGACGTAGAGCATGAGTTGAATCGCGAGCTACATCCGGTAATCCAATTAATCCGTTTCGAAGTTCGTTTCGGGTTGAATTTATTTGATTCAACATAATTTGCGCGGTCTCTTGCATTTTGGTTAATGACTCTTCAAAATTTGTGGCCGCTTCATTGACAGATTTTTTTATCTCTACCAATAAATGCTCTTGTACTTCTTTAATCTTCTCACCTGCACGTTTACTTTCTTGTTGTGCTGAGTCTCTTAGATTTTCAATTTGTTCAGTGACATTACTAGTAGCACTTGAGGCAATTGACTGAATTGCATTTGTTAAAATTTCTGCCTTACTCTCAGTATTTTCAACTGATTCTGTTAGTTTTGACGAGTATTCACGCATTACTTTGTCGATAGTTTCAGTTTTTGCAATTAAGAGATTAGCAATTGAATCCATACTTTCTCTGCGCTCATCCATAGTTTGTTCTACATGCATGTTGGTGTTGTTGAGGGTTCCGATTATTGAACGCATTTCAGTAGATTGCTCCTGAAAACGATCTAACAATGTAGACATTTCAATTAACGAGGTATTAACAATCGTATTGAATGATTTGACGTTATCTTCAATTAAACTGAAGGACGTATTGGAATTGTTGGAGAATGAATCAATTAATTTTTGGAGATCGGTCGTACGTTGACTGAGTGTTGATTGAATTCCAGATAGAGATTCATCAGAAACCGTTAACACCTCCTGAATAGATTTTGCCGATGTGTCTAATCGATCTAATACACTTTCAACCCGTTGTTGGACTTCATCGCTTGATTGAGTCAGTGTACTGATTGCACTGGTAGTCCGTTCTTTTATGCTATCAGTAACTTTTTGACCTGCGTCGGCAAGGGATAAGACTGCATCCATACCGATTTTGGACAATGCGTCGGTTAAATCCACACTTCGAACGGCAATCGCTTCAAGGATTTGATTGTGAATTTCTTCAATTCTTTTGGCGAGATCTCCAGACTTGGTTTCAATGGTTGCAACCAACTCACCACCTTCTCCTTTAAGTAAGGCATTTAATTCTGAGCTCTTGCTTCCCAAGACTGTTTCTAGTTCACCAGCCTGTTCGGACAGTGTTTTTGCCACGCTTTCACCTTTGTCACTCAAATTGGTAAGTGAATCTTCCACCACTTGAACGACATATTCTTGGACTTTCTTACATCTATCTTCCAAATTAGTTGCTAGGGCTTCAAGTTGTTCATTCATTAATGTTTCGATAGTTTTTGAGCGATCTTCAAATGCAGTTGCAACTTCGCTACCTTTTTTATTAAGTGAAGAGTTTAATTCGGTAATCTTCTCGGCAAGAAGATCTGTAATTGTTGTGGTTTGCCGAGAAAGTACAGTGTTGAAGTCATTCAAGCTTAAGTTCAATGCGTTGGACAAATTATGTCTGCTATCTTCTACTTTTGTACTTATTTCACTGGTGCCTGTTTCTATTGTTTCATTAAACACTGATGTTTTTTCATTAATTACGCTCTGCAATTGGGTTGAGCTTGTCGCTATTAATTCAACAAGTTGACTGGAATTTGTTGTGAGTGATTCGTTAGTAGATTTAACTTTCTCGTCAACGATACGTTCTAATTCATTGGTACTTTGCGTAAGTAGTTCATTTACTTGACCAATTTTTTGGCTGGTTGAGTCATTTAAAGTAGTTGAAAAATCCTGCAGCTTGGTCTCAAATTTTTCATCCAGACTATGTAAAAATGTTTCTACTTGAGTAATAGACCCTTTCATTTTGTCGTTTAGTTCGGTGAGTCGTTCGTGAAATTGAATTGAAAATTTTCCACCTCGGTCTTCAATTAAATCGCGATGTTCTTCAAAAATTTTTGTCAATTCATTGGTATGTTTTCCAAGCGATTGTGTTAGAATTTTGCCACCCTCATTAACCGTTTCGTTTATTTTGTCGGCAAAGGTTTGTAGATTTTCAACAAGGGATGCACCTTTATCCGTGACAATTTCATTTAAGTTTTTTATTGAATATTCTAACCGAGATACAACCTGAGATTCATGCTTATCCAATTCAACTAAAAATGATTCGCCAGCATTTTTCAGTGTTTCTGCAACTTCTTCGGATTTTTCATTGACTCTAGTGATAACAGAATCACCATGCGCATTGAAAGTATTTCCAAGTTGTTCAACATTACTTTCTAACGCTTCAACAATGTTTTCAGAATTTGATTTCAGTGAATCGGCTATTTTTTCACCGGTGTTGCTAATGGATGTATGTAATTCATCTGCTTGCACGTTTAGTGAATTTACGACTTGACTGCCAGCATCAGTGAGTTTGTGTTCTAGATTTAAACCTTGTGAAGTAATGCTTTCAGAAATATGAGTTAATACTTCTTCACCCTTTTGGGTAATCAATTTTTCAACCTGAGTCCCAGTCTCACTTAATGATGAGGTGATTTCGCTTCCACTTGTTGTCAATGAATCACATAAATTTTTGGAAGCTTGGGTTAATTGATTATCCAATTCACCACTTTGTTGCTCAATTAAATTAGCAAAGCCCTTCCCAGCGGATTCGATTTCATCAGTAAATTTTTTGAATTGAGTAGAAAAATCAGTAGATATTGCTGTTATTTGAGTTGAATAATTTTGTTGGGCATTGGCAATGACCGCTTGAGATTTCTCCGCACTTTCCATCATTGCTTTGCTTTGTTCGGTTAGTTCACCTATTAGTTGTTGTACCTTCGCTTCAAAATTTTGATTTGAATTTTCAAAGTCGGTCACTCCGTTATTGATTACTGACCTAATCTCTTTCGCCTTTTCTACGGCACTTTCAACTCCAACTTTAAGAGTTTCAACTTCCTGTTGAATTATTTGACCTAATCCAGCAACAGAATCTTCTGCATACTTGTGTGGTTCGCTAAATTTCTTTGCTGCATCGGACATTGCTAAGGTGGCTAACCGAAGTTCCGAAGAGCGTCTTGTCATGAATGCAATCATCCAAACAAATGTGATTGGTATGACTAATAGCATTGCGGTCATGAGTAAATTTGGGGAGTTCGAAAAATCTACTAGTATTGGTTCTCTGATAAATTCAGCAATAGTAGTCTTAGAGTAAGAAAGAATCAATGATGACCAACCTGCAGTGGCCAAAAATGCTAACCAAAATGATATTGTTGAGGATTTCACATGCAATTGCGGATGGGATTGGATGTTTGGAGTTGGTGAGCTTGTAATTACTTCAGTTTGATATGGACGTTCTTCTTCTTTGTTGTGTATTTCGTCTTCCAGTTCACTTTCGACTTGATGCTCAGGGTCTACAACCGTTTCTTCAGTTTGGCTGGTAGTAGATTCTGTAGAAGAATCGTTATCATTTGTCTGTGTTGGCTGGGTTTCTGGTTCAAGATCATCAGCGACGGATTGATTATCATCCTCAATGGGTTCAAATTGCTGAGATTCTTCAATATCATCAGTAGACTTATCTGGTTCTTCTGATTTATTTTTACTTGCCATATTAAATTTCTTTGTGTTAATACTTGAAGGTTTTAGTTTTTGCGAAGATTGAAATCTCACGAGAATTTGTTTTAATCAAATTTTGAATTTGCGATTTATCGCAAAGTAATACCCAATTTTAATGTAGGTATAATTCCTAATATTGACATTAAGTTATTACACATGTGAGTTGAAAATACAACAAATGCGAATGAAATAAGCACTATTAGTTAAATAAATTCCGCAGAAATAAGTTTTTTTAAGTAGAAACTTGGTGAAACTTTTGGAATTCATGGTTGATTTTTAAGCAAATTTTGATAATTCGTTCTTACTTCTTCAACATAACATTGGAAAAAAATCCTGATGCCAAAAATCAAATATATTAGTCATGACGGGGCAGAGCATGAAGTTGATGCTGATATTGGTTCTACCGTCATGGAGACAGCAGTTAAAAACATGGTTCCGGGCATTGAAGCAGAATGCGGTGGAGCCTGTGCTTGTGCAACTTGTCATGTTTATGTTGACCAAGCTTGGACCGAAACTGTTGGAAAACCGGAAGCAATGGAAGAAGATATGCTAGATTTCGCATATGAAGTTCAACCGAATTCGCGCCTTTCCTGCCAAATTTCAGTTTCAGAAAATTTAGATGGATTGATTGTTCATACTCCAGAACGACAAGTTTAATCTATTAAATTTCCTAATAATGTCTACCAATCTACAAATAATCAAAAAACTACTAACCAAATAATGGCTGGCTAGGATATTCGGTAAATTGTTTATGTGAATCTGTTGCAAACTAGAGACGTTCTTGATTAGGAATAGCTTTAGTACTGAGAATTCCATTTATCAATATTGATTCATTACCTGCTTGTGGCAGTTTAGGAATGAGCAATGCTAATAGAAGTGAAATAACAGCCATACCGGCCCCTAATAAAAAGACTAGTGAAGGTGAGATTAACCAGATTATGCCAAATGAAGTCGGAATAAAAACCGCAGCAATATGATTGATGGTGAATGCGACGCCAGCCGTAGGTGCAAAATCTGCTGGATCAGCAATTTTTTGAAAGTATGTTTTTAACGCAATTGCCATCGCGAAAAAGAGATTGTCAATTACGTATAATGCCGCTGCCATCCATGCACTAGCGACAAAAGCATAGGCGGTAAAAACCAGGACTAGTCCTACATATTCAATGATAAGAGCATTTCGATCACCAATTTTCGCGATTAGATTGCCAATATGCGGTGCAAGAAAAATATTGAGCACACCATTAAGCAAAAATAATGCTGCCACCTCGTGGACATCATAGCCGAATTTTTCAACCATTAAAAACGCAGCGAATACCATAAAGATCTGTCGACGTGCTCCTGACATAAAGGTCAATGCATAATACAACCAATACCGTTTTCTAAGAACCAGCTCTTTTCGCTGCGGAACTTCTTCAGGAAAATTTGGAAAACTTGCAATCAAATAGGCAACTAATGCGACACTCACCAACCCAGCGATCAAGAAAACTAATTCAAAGGTTAAATTTAATGTCTTCCAAGTTAAGAGGATTAGACCAAACGCAAGGAGTTGGCTAAAGGATGCAACTGAGATGATTTTTCCCATGATTGGTGCAGCGCGGGCTTTCGGTAACCATTGAAGTGTAAGAGATTGCGCCATTGTTTCGTAGTAATGAAATCCGATCGACATTATAAATGTTGTCGCATAAAACCCCCAAGTAGTTGGGAAATATCCAGTGACTGCGACTCCAACACCAAGTAATAGTAGTGACGCTACCGCAAATGTCTGCTCTCGCATAAAAATCAAAAAGTAAATTGCTAAAAATGCCAAAAATCCGGGAATTTCCCGAATCGATTGTTGAATTCCAACTTCTTTCCCAGTGAAATCTAGAATTTGTACGGCGAAGTTGTTTGTGAGATTGAACCAAGAAGCAAAGGCCAATTGCATAGCAGCGGCCATGATCATCAGCATTATTGCGGGAGAACGCCAGCCAAATTCGGGATGTTTTAAGTCTCTAAACATGAGTCATCTTATGATGTTGTGTTTGGCTAAATTGAAAATATGTAACTTGATTTGAAAATATTGTTATGGGAGGTGGGTAAATAAATTTTACTCATAATTCATTGTCGGCATACTTTCAAAAATCACTTATACCTCAAGTTCGACAGTTAATGTCCTATAATTTGAAAAATTGAATTTCACTATGCCTTTAATATCAAACTTTATGGCAATTATCAACACCTAAATTTGCCCAATTCTTGTCGTGACAACTTTTCCTGTGAATAACTTTAAATAAGTCGTTGTAATATAATTTTTTAGATTATATAGTCGTGCCAACATGTATATTCGAGTTGTCAAATCTAAGGGTTACAGTTACGCTCGCTTGGTAGATAGTTTCCGTGACCCTGATACTGGTAAGGTCAAGCAGCGGGTGGTTGCTAATCTTTGTCGACTTGACCCAC
This sequence comes from Stappiaceae bacterium, assembly GCA_964291365.2. Lineage (GTDB taxonomy): Bacteria > Pseudomonadota > Alphaproteobacteria > Rhizobiales > Stappiaceae > JBDWFY01. Next base: position 4,302,383 of record OZ219989.1, on the reverse strand, counting down.
CAGACCCAAAAGCGAATGCACTAAAGGCATTTTTTCAACAAGATTCGGATTATGGTCATCTTCAAGAAGACATTGTCCTTGAATCCTCAAAAGATTTTGGTCATGTTGTCTTTCTCCATGAAATTTGGTTGGAACTTGGGTTAGACCGAGCGTTAATCTCAGCTTTGAAAGCGTCGCGACGCGATGCCATCAAAACCGAAAAACTGATTCGGTTGATGGTGTTTTGTCAAATTTGCGCGCCGACCAGTAAATTAGGGATTTTGAAATGGCTTAAAGAGGCGAAAGTTCCAAGTGCCCCAACCAACGTGACGCATCAAATGTTGCTACGAGCAATGGATGCATTGATCATGAATTTCCCTGCGGTTAAGGACGCAATCTCAAACATGATTTTGCCACTGGTTGATCGCGACTATACCTTGGCCTTATATGATTTGACCACAGTGCGTTCCTCTGGCAACAGTGAGGTTGAAGATGATTACCGACAATATGGGAAAAGTAAAGAAACTGGTGGAATTAGTCGCCAGTTTTTGTATGGAGTGGTGCAAAATCGTGATGGGTTGCCGTTAATGTATCAAATACACAAGGGGAATATTGCGGAAACCAAGACGTTTTCCGGGGCCATTTCAACGTTAGTTGAGCAATATCCGATTAATCGCATCATTGTGGTAGCTGATCGCGGTTTAGTATCGGAAGAGAATCTCAAGAGCGTTCCTGACTTGGGTAAAATAGGCGGGCAAACCGTTCAGTTTATCTTTGCGGTTCCACTCCGAAAATATTCTGAAACCAGAATGATTTTGAGTAATCGTGACTTTAATGAAGACGGTATCATCGAGAAAAATTTCCGCGGTCATCGATTAGTTGTGTCCTATAACTCGAAAATTGCGCGCGAACAGACCCTTAATCGTCGGAAGCAGATCGAGCAAATTGAACTCCAGGTGGAAGAATTGAAGACTCATCTGGAAGTCGTTAAGACGAGAACACCACGACAGGATCAAAAAGCTGTTAATAAAATTAAAGCACAAGCGAAGAGTGCCAATCTAAGTCGCATTGTTAAAGCAGCTATTAAGGATGAAAAATTCACCTTTTGGATTGAAGATCATGCGCTTGAAGAGGCCGAAAAATTAGATGGGTTATTGGCTTTATCAACCAATGTTTATGATTTAGATGCTGAAACAATCATTGACCACTATAAAAGTCGCATTGATATTGAGGGTGGATTTCGAACGCTGAAAAGTGAGATTCAAATTGCACCAGTTCGACATTGGGTTCCCAATCGAATTGATGCCCATGGAATGATATGTTATTTGGCCCTCGTTCTTCATCGCGTGATTCGCTCAAAACTCCGAGCGCGTGGTGTAACACATAGTGTAACGGATGTTTTGCGCACTCTAGCACAAGTTAAGTACGCAGAATTAAGTATCAACGGACGAGGACATACCGCAATAACGAAAAAGACAGAGGAGCAACAAAGTTTAATTCATTTATTTGAGTTAGACAAACTAGAAGATATCGGTTAAAATTTACTTGGGGTAACCCTCAAAAATTGACTTGTCGTGACAAATTTTTTTTTGAATCCCCCATGACATGAGGAGTTTAATACCTTATCTGTCGAACTTGAGTTATACAATCTAATTTGATGAATAAATGATATTACACTTGGAAAGCTCATGAGATAAGAGAATTTTCCGCAATATCGATAGTGTAATTTCTATAGTGGCAGTTGTAATTAACACTAAATTAAGGGCATCTTTTTAGATTGACAACATATTATTAAACTGTACAAAATTAGTTAGTAAAGAGTTTTTCACTAGAGCGGTTAATTTTGTTTAGCACAAATTCAATTGTTCAAGTGTTATAAAAAAATTGTCCCTCTCTTGATTCAAAAATCAAGAGAGGGATGACAATAATTTGACTCTTGAAAGATAGTCAACAGGTTCTTACCAGAATCCAGTAGAGTGACTATAAACACAAGAGTAATGACCTTGAACCCAACGATAATCGCAAGACTCTCCTTCGCAAGACGCTAGGAAGATGCCAACTGCAAGCGTTGATAAGGCAATTTTTAGAGTTCTCATTGTTTTACTCCTTAGTTGGAATTATGGTTGAATTAACTTTGGATTAAGTTTTTAAAATTTCTTTAAATGTTTCAACTGAAAACTACTGAATTTGGGTGTGTAATAGTGTCGCAGCTAGGTGAATCCCTTGTATTTAAGTAGGTAATAGGAGTCTGAAATTCCTAGGTTTGTGATGATTTAGTGAATTTTTGTGGAGAATTTTTTGAATTAACAGAAATTAGCAAAGGAATAGACCAATACACAGGGATTACATCTAGTTTCAAGTATCAAGTTGAATTTGAATGCAAGCGAAATTGATTAAGCTAATGACTAAGGGTAGTCATTGCATTTGTTAATCCTTCAAGGGTCAGAGGAAACATTTGATCTTGCATGATTTCTTGAATCATCTGAATTGAGTAGGTGTAATTCCAGTATTGCTCAGGAACTGGATTAAGCCAAATCGCTTTGTTAAAATTTTCAAGAATCCGTTGCATCCAGACATGACCGGACTCTTCATTCCAGTGTTCGACGGAACCACCTGGAATTGTAATTTCGTACGGACTCATTGCTGCGTCGCCAACGAAAATCACTTTATAGTCTTGCGGATACGTGTTTAAGATATCCCACGTCGTTTGACGCTCAGAGTTTCGTCTTCGGTTGTTTTTCCATACTGATTCGTATAGGCAATTATGAAAATAGAAATACTCCATGTGTTTGAATTCTGATCTTGCAGCGGAAAATAGTTCTTCACAAATTTTTATGTGGTCATCCATTGAACCACCGATATCAAAAAACAGTAAGACCTTTACCGCATTGTGGCGTTCTGGGCGCATTTTCAGATTTAAATAACCTCGATGTGCAGTTGATTTAATCGTGCCATCAAGATCAAGCTCTTCCAAAGATTCGTTACGGGTTATTTGACGCAATCTCTTTAGTGCAACTTTGATATTTCTAGTGCCGAGTTCTACCGTATCATCTAAGTCTTTGAACTCGCGTTTATTCCAAACTTTTACTGCACGTCGATGGCGGCTTTCATGTTGACCAATTCGGATTCCTTCGGGATTATAGCCATAAGCACCAAATGGTGAAGTCCCAGCGGTGCCAATCCATTTACTACCACCTTGATGTCGCTTTTGTTGTTCTGCTAAACGCTTTTTCAATTCCTCCATTAGTTTTTCCCAACCACCAAGGGAATTGATTAGTCCTTTTTCTTCCTCACTGAGATGTTTTTCAGCAAGTTTACGTAACCACTCTTCTGGAATTGGTTGTTCTAAACTACCATCTATGGATTTTAGTCCTTTGAATACATGACCAAATACTTGATCAAATTTGTCAAGATTGGTTTCACTTTTGACCAAAGTAGAGCGCGCCAGGTAATAAAACTCCTCTGGAGAACGTGTGATGATTTCAGCATCCATTGCCTCTAAAAGAGTTAGATATTCGCGCAATGATACTGGTAATCCAGCATCTTTTAGGTGGTAGAAAAAATGAACAAACATTTTTGGTTTTACTCACATCATTGCCAACAAAGCTTAACGAAAGTTAACTGTTTGAGCTCTGACAAAAATTGTTTAAAGGTCAGATTAAATAAGAAATCTCTTAGTGAATCTAGTCCTAATCCTTGTAACAATGTTAGGACATTTAGTTAGTAATGTCGTCATAAAGCAGAGATTTGTGCAAAATTGATTTTCGGTTTTATGTAATGAATTTTGATAAATTTTTACAATCAAGTATGTTGATTTTGTATAATGTAGCAAATCTTGTATTGCAAAACTTTCTTCTCAACAAAAATTATGGTTCTTGTGTTGTTAAAGATTTGCGAAAATTTTCCAGAATCTTTTATAAATTAAACTCAGAATTTAAACCCAATTTCACAAGGTTTTTTGCTATTGGAGTCGCTTGAAATGTTCCAACCAGAAACAGAATTTAATGAATCTCTTTTCTTACTTCCTGTTGAAATGCGACGATGGATACCCGAAAACGATATTGTGTTTTTTGTGTTGGAAGCGGTTAGACATATTCCATCGGAGCAATTTGTCTCAACTGAATTAGCACAAGATGGCAGTCAAATCATTCCCCAAGCATTATTGGCACTATTAATTTTTGGTTATACCAACGATGAATTTTCATCTAGTCGATTGGAAAATCTTGCTCGCTATAATATGCGATATCGGTATGTGAGCATGAACTCTCAACCGGGACGGGATGCGATCTATAATTTTCGACAACAAAATCGAGCTGCAATTGCAAAAAATTTTTTGGTTATTCTGAAAGTTGCAAATGAATTGAACATTCCAAAAGTTGGCAATGTTGATATTGAAGCAATAAGAGTTAAGGCTTCAGCGTCAACTGAGGGTGGGAAGCAAGATTATGTAATGGTGGTACTAGAGCAAGAATTAAAATTGCAAATCGAAGATATGATTCAAGAATCCGAAAAATTTGATACTGAGCGAGGTGGTGAAATTGGTCAGCAATACTTACCTGGAGAACTAACTCAGCATGACCAGTTACAAGCATTATTGGGGAAGGCATTTGCGAAAGTAGAACTTGAAGAGCTTTAATTAATTTAGAAATTGAACACTTTGTTGTTGTAAATTAATGGTATTCTGGTAGTTGAGTAAGAGTATGGCTCCACTTTAGTCAGTTTGAAAGTGAGGAAAGGGTCAAATCTTTTCCAATTCGCGTGGTAAATAATATCCTAACAGCGTACCGCTCCGTAGTTTCAAATCAGACCACGACTTTAGATTAAGTTCAATGTTTGCCAATGCGGCCGTTGGAAAATGATGTGCAACACGAAAATAGTCTTTACATTCAGTATTCTTTATCAAATTGATTGCTAACAATTGAATAATTGGACTGTGTCCAATTACTAAAACTGATTGATGTTTTGTTCCCTTAGAAGCGATCTCATTTAGATAGTCAGATACTGCTCCTTCATACAGTAACTTTGAGAATTTTACCTCGGGTTCTTTATCAAGTTGTGGTATTAATCTTTTGAAGGTTTCTTTAGTTCGTTGCGCGGCAGAACATAATACCAAATCTGGTGACATTTTGTTGTCAAACATAAAGGTCCCCATTAATTTTGATGCTCTTTTCCCTCTTGGATTAAGCGGTCGTTCAAAATCAGATATCTTTGGATTGTCCCAAGAGGATTTAGCATGTCTCATCAATAATAGTTGTCGCATTTTAATATGGTCCAGTAGAATAATTGCTGATTTTAACTGCCGCCACGTGCCATTGAACTAATCTTTCAAACAGATGAATATCTTGTTCATTTTTTAACAAGGCACCATGTAATGGTGGTATAACTTGTACGTGACTATTTTGGCGAACGGTTGCTAAGTCGATGTCGTCATTGACTAGCAGTTTGATCCAATCCAACAATTCTGAAGTTGATGGTTTTTTCTTTAAACCCGGAACTTCACGGAGTTTGAAAAAGGTCGCAAGGGCATCGTCCAGTAGTCGCTTCTTAAGTTTTGGAAAGTGTACCTCGACGATATCAGACATGGTTTCTGCGTCAGGGAACTTGATGTAATGGAAGAAGCATCGCCGCAGAAACGCATCGGGTAGTTCTTTTTCGTTGTTTGAAGTGATGAAAACAATTGGTCGTTGTTTTGCGGTTATTGTTTCGCCAGTTTCATACACGTAAAATTCCATGCGATCCAGTTCTTGGAGTAAGTCATTCGGAAATTCAATATCGGCTTTATCAATTTCGTCAATAAGTAATACGGGTCTTTTCTTGGCAACGAAGGCCTCCCACAGTTTACCTTTACGAATATAGTTTTTGATATCATGTACGCGTTCATCACCTAATTGACTGTCACGCAGTCGTGAAACTGCATCGTATTCATAGAGGCCTTGGTGCGCTTTCGTAGTAGATTTGATGTGCCATTCAATGAGATCAACTCCCAAAGATTTTGCCACTTCTTGTGCCAATACTGTTTTTCCGGTTCCAGGTTCACCTTTCACCAACAGTGGTCGTTCTAATGTAATGGATGCGTTGACCGCGATTTGCAAATCTTCGGTCGCGATATAGTTTTCAGTACTATTGAATTTCATAGGGTTGTCGTGGTTTATTTTGCGATTTGGTATCGCGACAGGTCAAATTTGCTTGTTATTTGGAAGCTTTAGTGAATGGTTAGTCGTCTCGGTACACTTTTTCTTGTCGTTCATGGCGTTCTTGGGCCTCGATTGAGAGGGTTGCAATTGGTCTTGCTTCAAGACGTTTGAGCGAGATTTCTTCGCCAGTTTCTTCGCAATAACCGTAAGAACCTTCATCAATACGTTTAAGTGCGTCATCAATTTTGTTGATAAGTTTTAGTTGTCGTTCTCTAGCGCGGAGCTCAATCGCTCGGTTAGTTTCTGTACTAGCCCGATCAGCAACATCAGGATGTCTCTTATTCTGAGCTTGAAGATGCTTAAGTGTACCTTCACTTTCTTTCAGGATCTCGTCCTTCCAATTCACTAATTTGAGGCGAAAGTATTCTAATTGCCTCTCATTCATAAATGGCTCATCTTCGGATGGACTATAACCTAAATCTTCGACCGATTTCATGACTAGTACTTAGTGCCTTATACTTAGTTGATAAAAAAAGCAAACTTATACCTACAATAAATCAATAATTTTGGCAAGTACTTGCGGTTGTTGCACAATTTAGGTACCAAAATTATTTCGGTACAAAACCAGTTAAATTCATAAAATATACACTAAAATCAGCATGAATTCATCATAATTTTAGGTTAAAATTCAACCATTAATTTCAAGCCACAACAAAAAATAATTTAGACAATTGCTCAAATATCGCCTTTTTTTGTTGATTATAGCTAGCAACAAATTTGACTTTTAACCCAATCAACAGCTTATTCCATTTGTATTATGGGAATCAGAACTAATTACGTTTGGGTTGTGCAGTTAATCCCACATTTAAATTTGAACGACTCATTTCAGACTTTGCTGGTATTTTGTTTAAATCGGTGTTTTTTCACTTAAACCTGCGATTCATTAACTACAAGTAACCAACTCTTAACCGATCTAACATTAGACTGAATTTGGTGAACTAAAATCATAATTCAAAAGCTTGGTCAACACAACAATTTGTGTCAACCAAGCTGAAATTTTCGTTTTTAAATTGTGGATGCGATTATGGACAATCTGGTGGAAGAATAATCATTTACCAGTCACTCTGTGAACAATCCACTCCGCATAGACAACGGCACCGGCAACAAGTGTCGTAACAACTGCAAATACTGCGGTACCAGCTTGCTTCAACAAGCGGACATTATTTTCAGCCACCTTTGTATCCGTATACATGTGCGCTTCTTCCTTTGAAGACTCAATCGCTTTGATTATGCGCTCTTCAGATTCAATCGCTCTTTGTTCAAATTTCTTGAGTTCAAGACGCGTGCGTTCCTCAGAAGCCTTAAACGCCGACATTATACGTTCCTCGAATTCTTTATGTTCTCTGCTGGCCCGCTTCTCAAATTCCTTACGCTCATTGCTAGCCCGCGCCTCTGACTTTTTAATCTCTGCAGTGGTGCGTGCCTCAGACTCTCTGAGCATTGTTGCCAAATGACCATTTGAGTCGCGCAAGTCGTATTTGATTGGTGCAAGACTTGTTGCCAATAGACCATCAGAATCATGCAAATCCCATCGCAAGGCCTCTTGTGAAGCTTTCAAATCATAGTACAATGCAGTCTGTTCTTGGTACAATGCCGTTTGCTTAGACATATGATCTTTCATTAGGTCCATATGTGATAGCATTGTGTCATTCAAAGACACAACCAGTGTAGCACAACTGCATGAACTCATTTGAGTATTACCAAGTATTGCCTCAGTCTTGTTCTCATAGATTTCTTCAGCAAGTTGAGTCGATGATTGACTCAAAATCTCCGAATCCACGCCAATTTCTTCCGTCATTGGTTGACTCGGTGTTCCTTTGTCCGCTGGTTTGCTTGAAACCGTGCTTCCAGGGTTCAACGTCTTGTTAGGTTTCATAACCTTCTCCTTACTTTTTTAATGACATCGTTTCATTACATCATTATTGGTTTGCTTTATTTGCACAGTTGACCAGACCCGAAAACTCAATTTCATTAACCGAATAAAACTAATTCATCACATCACAATCAATCATACAATTCAAATAGAATAGTAGAACTTACATTTCAAAATTCAAAATCAACTCTACCAATTCATTTGTACTTAATTTAGTACATTATTTTGACATGTCAATAGCTTATTTTCAACTTTTGTTTCAATTATTGAATAAAATTTTTCATGCTTTGATGAAAGTTTGTTCAATGTCATTTATACCGAAAAATAAGGGAAGCTGAGTCCCATTAATTGGATCTTAGGTTGAAAAAATTTGATTAGAAAAAGTCTCTTATACGAATGTATAGCTAGTTAAATTGACAATTTTTTCCAAAAAGTTGACAAACGTGTGGCGTGTTTCCTGCGCGCGCATCATCCAGAATATTTACACCAAAATTCTAATAAGTTGCTGCGAGTTTTTTCGATTTAACATTCGTAACGAGACTAATTTATAGCCCCTTGCAAAGTAGGCGGCATCCGATTTTTAATGGAGAAATTCAATTGCGTTAGACTAAACTAACTTTCTACTTTTAATGTGTCTATGATAGCATTGTAGATTCTTGAGCAGGAGAGAGCAGGTATAACTGGTTACTAATTGAGGCTACTGTGCTTGCTAAAAAAATTGTTAAAACTAAAAGAACAATTGATTGTCGCTTACTATTGAATTAATGTAGCTAATTCTAATTTTGGAATCCGTTTAGTTTATTAGCCCAACATTGACCTCACTCAATTTCAAGGATGTGGGATTTTTCATATGCAATGTTCCGTTAATATTTTTCAAAAACATTTGTTCTTTTTCAGAATTGAGTAAGAAAATTGATTAAATTACTTCACACTGCTGATATCCATCTTGACTCTCCACTAAAGTCTCTCGCGTTGCGAAATGAAGATTTAGCGACCAAAGTGAGTGTTGCAACTCGTCAATCATTTGAGCATATGATTGATTTTGTTATTGCTGAGGAAATCTCTGGACTACTTATTTCTGGGGATTTGTTTGATGGACAATTACGAAGTGCAAAAACGGGTGCATTTTTAATAAATCAACTAGATCGTCTTAATGAGAAGAATATTCCAGTTTTCCTGATTCAGGGTAATCATGACGTGAAATATGGCAATTTTGCTGGACTCCCATATCCAAGTAATGTTCACATATTTAAGGGACGCGACAATAAGTATCAACTTCTCGATACAAATATTTGGATTCATGGGGTGAGTTTTGAACGTGAGCTTTGTCCAGAGAATTTGCTTAATAAATTTTCAGAACCTGTTCCAAATACGATTAATATTGGTATGTTGCATACTTCACTTGCAAATCCAAGTGGTCATGACAATTATGCACCTTGTACTGTCAAAGAATTAACTCAGCATGGATTTAATTATTGGGCGTTAGGGCATATTCATAAGCGAGAAGTGCATTCTGAGAACCCTTGGATTGTGATGCCTGGGATCCCACAAGGACGTGATACTGGTGAACAAGGTAAGAAGTCAGCAACCTTGATCATGATTGACGAAGATAAGATTACTATTGAAGAAAAGGTCACATCCCTAGTTGAATTTTTGCGTCATGAAATTGATGTAACTGGTTGTGACTCTGATGCGGAGATTCGATCACTAATCCGGAAAAACTTTCATCAACTGATTGAACAACAAGGTTTTGAAAACGCAATAATTAAATTGAAATTGACTGGTCAGTATGAGTATCGATGGGAAATAGTTCGTGACCTTGAAATTTGGGAAGAGACAATCAACGAAATTGCCTCAGAAACTGGCAAAATATGGGTTGAAGAGTTAACAATTGATTTAGCGGACCTAGATATATCTAAAAAGGGCACTACGGCAGTTGATGAGTTAGGTCAAATCATGCACCAAATTATTGATGAAGAAGGGTTTATGGACGGAATTACCAACTATTGTGACGAAGTATTGAAACAACTACCAGCGGAGCAACGAACGGAACTTTTACCTGATGAAAATGCGATAGCTCAATTGACTAAAGAGTGGGCAGAATTAGGTGTGCAACACGTGTATGCGCGTATGAAAGGAAGGGTTGAAGAATGAGACTGGCCGAACTTCACCTTGAATTGTTTGGACATTTTGAAGATGCCCACTTTGACTTTAACCGTAGTAATTCTTCAACAGGGTCAGATTTCCACGTAATTTATGGACCAAATGAGGCTGGTAAAACCACTTTAATGGAAGGTTATCTCAGGTTACTCTATGGGTTTCCGAAGCGAGAACAGTATGCGTATATGCATGATCGAAAAAATCTTAGCGTTTCTGGTGTAATTGAGAACGATAGCGAAAAGTCATTTGTTAAACGCGTGCCGACAAATAATCCTTCATTACGCGATGTAAATGATTCTCCACTACTTGAGAATGTCATTCAAGCATATCTCAATGGATTACCTTTGGATGATTACCGAAAATTGTTATGTTTAAACGATGACACGATTGCCGAGGGTGGTGAAGAAATCATCAATGCAAAAGGAGAAGTAGGTAGATTATTATTTTCCTCTGCTTCCGGAATTAGTGATTTGTCATCAATTCTTGATGCAATCAGAGAAAGTGCTGACGAATTGTATAAAAAGCGAGGAACAACTTCTAATTTAGCTGTTCTTAAGCGTGAAGTTAGAGATATTGAAGAACGGATCAAAGGTGTAGAGGTGACGCAATCCGAATTCAAACGTTTGAAACAAGAATTTAAAATTGCTGAAACTGTTGAAGAGGAAGTTACCCAGAAACGTAAAGAGTTATTTTCGCAACGTGAACAGCTTAAAAGTCGAATTGGCGCGATTCCACTGATAGATGAATTTAAAGAACTTGACGAAAAATTGGCACCATTCACGGAGTGGCCAACTCGAGTTGACATGAGTGCAGAAACTCTGGTAGATAAACTTACAGAATTCAAAAAGGCAGAAGCAGATTCGAAGCGATTAGCAAGTGAAATCAAAGAATTAAGTGAAGAATTAGAAAAAATTATCGTTAATCCATCGCATGTTCAGCTAAATCAAGAGCTTAAGAAACTTGAAAATTCGAAAAGCCGGTATCAGACCGCCGAACAAGATTTAGACCGAAGACGGGATGAACGAGCTGAAGTTGAAAGTGAAATTAGAACTTTAATGGGGAAACTTGACTTAGGTAAGGAAACTGAAATTGCAAAAGTTGTCCTTAATCCTGAGGATCTTAAGCGATTGGAAAAAATTAAATCGCAGATGGAAACTGCTAGTCTCAAACTCAAAACTGAAGAGGAAGAGTGCGACAAAGTTGCAAGGAAATTAGTTGAAACAAAAGAATATTTGGCAATTCATCAAAAGAAGCCACCAAAAGAGTTAGGTCTTATTGAGGTATTTGAGAAATTTCATGTCGAAAAGTTAATAGGAAAATATAATAGTGCTGTTGACACGATTGATTCGGCCGAACAACTTGCTAAAAAAGCAATGGTTGCACTAAATATTAAAGGAACTCAGTTTGAAAATATTCCATCATGCGCCACAACTATTGAAGAAGCTGAGGAATTTCTAGAGCATCAAAAGAAATTAGCTTCGGATTTGAATGGTGATAAAGAGGAATTAGAAAATATTAATGAAGAAATTTTTCAGATTAGTAGTCAGATTGACTCAATTACTCGGTCAGGTGGTGTATTGGGTAATAAAGAGTTTAAGTCATTGCTAACAGAACGTAATAAGCACTGGGAACAGCATAAAGAAAACATGACCACAAATTCTGCGAAGAAGTTTGAAAAAATTATGTTTGACGTGGATGATGCAATGGAAAGTCGCCGGTTAAATTCCGAAAAGTTAGGCCAGCTTACTCAGTTGCAACAAAATTTGGCAGGGCAAAATAATAAAAAGAAACAACTTGAAGAATACATTGAATCAAAGACCACAGCTTTGACGGAATTTGATGCAAAATTCATAGCAATTGCTAATGAATGTCAGCTACCTGAGGAAATTCGACCTGTAGCCATTGTGGCTTGGTTAAAAAAGTTGGAAGACACTTCAATTGCATATAGTGAAGTTAATAGGTTACAAGAAAAACATCAAGAGACCTTTAAACAGGCCAAAAAATTCGGGGATACCTTGCGAAAATACTTTCCAGATTCGGAAATGGACCTTGAAGGTTTGGTTGAAAAAGCAAAACAAGAACGAGACAAACTGCGAGAATACGAAGAGGAATCGCGTAGGTTACAATCTAAATTTGAAGAACAACAAATTGAGCTAAAAAGTCGAAAGAATGCCCTCTCTAAACTTAACGATTCAAATTCGGAATCGATTTCCAATTGGAAAAATGCACTTGGTGAGTTGCTTCCAAACAAGATTGATACAATGCAACTTGAACAATCACTCGTCGTACTGCATGAAATTATGGGAAAATACGACAACTATAGCGAGCTTAACCATCGCATTGAAACAATGGAAGCTGATCAACAAAAATTTATTGCAGAAGTTGCTGAATTAACAACGCGTGAAGCAGTTGAAACCAATGAAAATGTCCTAAAGTCGTTTGACTCACTTAAAGAAATAGCTGACCAAGCGACTACTGGTAAAGAACGACAACTTGAACTTGAAAGGCAAATTAAGGAAAATCAAAACAAATTAGATGTAGCTAATCAATCTATTGAAAAAGTGAATCAACTTGTTGCTGAATGTGCAAATCAATTTCCCATTGACCCACCAATTAACTCATTAGAAGTATTGCGAGAGAACACTAAAAAAGCGGAAGAAATATTAGAAGAACGAACACAAATGTTGTCATTAAAGCGTAAAATTCTTTCAACTTTAGCGGTTGAATCAGTTAAACAGGCCAGTGAATTGCTCGCAGAACAAAATTTAAATGATTTGAATGTAGCATTATCGGAAATAAATTCAGAAATTGAAGTAATTGAAATTCAATATAAAAATGCAATTGCAGAAAAAAGTGCCGCAGAAACTAACTTAAACCAAATAGCAGGTGATGCTGAGGTTGCAAGTCTTGTTGAGCAAAAAACGACATTAGATTATGAAAAACGCCAAGTTGCAATTCGTCATTTGGAACTTCATATCGGACATAAAATTGCCGAAGAAGCAATTCGTCGATATCGAGAGGTACACCGAAGTAAGATGATGGAGATTACCGAAGAAGCATTTGTTGAATTAACAAATAGCGCATATAAGAGTCTTCAAGTTGTATCAAACGGTAGTTCAGAATTATTGGTTGCAATAGATTCATCGGGTCGTTCAAAACGCGCTGAGGAATTATCTAAGGGGACTAGATTTCAATTGTATCTTGCTTTGCGTGCCGCGGCGTACAGTCAACTAGTAGAGCAAAATACTTGCTTACCATTTTTCTGTGACGATGTATTTGAGACTTTTGATGAAGAACGAACACAAGCAGCTTGCAAACTAATGAATCGAATTGGGAAACAAGGACAGGCGATATACTTGACTCATCATCGTCATGTAGTGGACATTGCTCAGGAAACATGTGGAAAGAGTGTAAGAATTCATAATTTGTAGTATTGTATGATGTAACATACATTAACTATAAAACAATTTCATTGGAGAATAATGAATGTTCAATTGGATTGCAGATATTTTTGGATTTCAGGCCAACACGGTCCAGACCTATTTTGTTATTTTTGTAATCTTTTTATGCATTTTGATACTGTTATCTATTTGGAAGAAGTTTCAAAATCCCATATCAAGGTATACTCGAAAACGAGGACATCGGCTCCAAATTAAAGAATACATTAAAATTGATGCCCAAAGACACCTTGTTTTAGTGCAACGGGATAATGTTGAACATTTATTATTAGTTGGTGGTAATACTGATGTTTTGGTTGAGAAATCAATTGAGGTTCCAACACATTATAGGTTTGAGAGTGAAGAGAGTGATGAAAAATTGATCAAGAAAGAGGGTACACTTTCCGAAAAAATTGAATATAGGGATAAAAATCCTGAAATTTTGTCAAAATCAACACCTACCAATGAATCTCAAATAGATTCCTCAAATAATTTATCTGAATCAAATACAGATGCATTATCGACAAAAAGCACGGACCCTTACAAGACTGTTGAAGTTGAAATGAATAAATTATTGAGTGGAGTAGACAAAAAAACTAATTAAATCAGGTTAATCTGAAGGTTCAAGGTACAATTAACATTTTGAGTAATTAAATTAATAATTTGAGTTAAGTCGGAGGTGATGAATCAATTAAAATCATCTTACGGTAGAGGAATTTGATTCAATGAAGTTTATAAAATCCAATTTTTGGCCTTGGGTACCTAGAATCATTGTCGTCATTTTAATATTTATAATCTTAGATTGGATTGAAGTAGTCGGATTTTTTTGGGGATTTCTTGGGATCGCTGTAGTATTTCTTATTTACAGTCAATACTTTGTTGGTCAAAATAGAAGTTCAGATTTAGGGGAATCCCACAAACAAGAATATAATCTTACACCAATTTTTGAGCAGCTTTTTGCTGATGCTCCATTTCCAATTGTACAAGTTAGTCCGGACAGTGAACTGATTTTAGGTAATGGATTAATATTTGATAAAATTGGTAAAATAGAGGACTTCGTTTCTACTCCAAACCGAATCGCGGAATGGCTTGTTGAAAAGGATCAAGTTAAACTACTAAGTGCGATAGACGAGACACTTTCTAGCCGTGTTCCACAATCCGTTGATGTAGAATTTATCTCTCAATCACAAAGTCAATCTGCAACAATATATGTGATTACCGTCAATCAATTTACCAATGCAGGTGTGAGTGTACTTTTATTTATTTTTGAAACCACTCAATTTCGCAATTTAGAAATTCAGTTTGCACAAAGTCAGAAGATGCAAGCCATAGGGCAATTGGCAGGTGGAATTGCCCATGATTTTAATAATGTTTTAACAGCAATTATTGGAGCAGTTGATTTGCTTCTTGCAAATCACCGAAACACTGACCCGTCGTTCCAAGACATTATGAGTATTAAGAATAATGCAAATCGCGCTTCTGCCCTTGTGCGACAATTATTGGCATTTTCTAGAAGACAGACGTTGATTCCTACAGAAATTGACGTAAATGACAGGCTGTCAGATTTAGTGCATTTGTTGCAAAGTTTGTTAGGAGAAAAAATTTCGGTTCAAATCACTAGTGGTAAAAATTTATGGCCGATAATGGCTGATGCGACTCAATTTGATCAGGTACTTATCAATTTAGCGATTAATGCTCGTGATGCGATGCCAAATGGTGGAAAATTAGCGATACGAGTGGAAAATGTACCGCAAAAGGCCCTTAACAAGTTTGTAGATGTGTCCAATTTGAAGAATGGTGATTACATTTTATTGGAAGTAACGGATTCTGGTACAGGGATGTCTAAAGAGCTAACTGAAAAGATTTTTGAGCCTTTTTTTACAACGAAAGAGGTTGGTGAGGGAACGGGATTAGGTTTATCTACTGTATACGGCATTGTTGATCAATCTGGAGGGTATATTTTTCCTGAAAGTCAGGAAGGACAGGGCACTAGTTTTAAAATTTTTCTACCAAGGCATAAACCTGATAAGAAAGCTGTTTCAGGTGAATTAGAACTGGAGAACGTAGCGAAAATAGATTTGACAGGTAGTGCTACCATTCTATTAGTGGAAGATGATGAATCAGTACGGTTCTTTGCCAAACGAGCTCTTACATCAAGAGGTTATACTGTATTGGAAGCATCTTCTGGTGCTGAAGCTCTGAATATCATGAGTAACACTGAACTGGACATTGCTCTCATAGTGTCAGATGTAGTGATGCCAGAAATGGATGGACCTACATTACTCACTGAAATTCGTAAAACGAAACCAAATATAAAAGTTATTTTTATTTCAGGCTATGCAAAAGATGCGTTTGAGAATAAACTTGCTGGAGACGAAGAATTCATATTTTTAGTGAAACCATTTACGCTCAAAGAATTGTCTGCTACTGTAAAGGAAGTTCTGGGGTAAAATTTGATTTACACCATTAAGACTAAAAAATATATTGGAAGTTGAGGAAGAGTAATCAATTTGTTGAAGTGTCTACGAGTAGATAAAGAAATTTTCAAACCGAATTTTTCGTCCTTTGTGCTGGTGCTGTCGGAGAGATTTGAACTCTCGACCTCTCCCTTACCAAGGGAGTGCTCTACCCCTGAGCTACGACAGCAGCTGTTAATTATTCATTCAATGAGTAAATGAACTGAACATTTTTGCATTTTTCAATTGCAAATCATGATTCTTATTGTAATTTAGTGTTGTTTTGAAATTTGTCAACTTAATTGATTTAAATTTTGTGGAAATTGTTATGGTAATGTAGATTTTCTAGTAAATTTATTTATGTTAATGAAGGTTGATAGATCAATGTCAAATAGTTTGCAACAACTACCCATGAAAAATACAAAAGATTCGGAACGATTGGAACGAAGATCAAAGGCGTTAAGGTCAAATTTAAAACGTCGCAGAATACAAACCCGTGATCGCAAAGAGGATAATGCGGGTAGTGAAATCAGTTCAATAGACCGTGGTTAATATTGGAGTGTCTAATGAATATGGACAAAATTCGTATTGTTGGTGGAAACAATCTAAAGGGACGTATTCCAATTTCAG
Source organism: Stappiaceae bacterium (assembly GCA_964291365.2). Classification (GTDB taxonomy): domain Bacteria; phylum Pseudomonadota; class Alphaproteobacteria; order Rhizobiales; family Stappiaceae; genus JBDWFY01. Next base: position 4,285,654 of record OZ219989.1, on the reverse strand, counting down.
GTGCGAAAAATGCATCGTTACCCTTGATGATTGCATCTTTATTGACTAAAGAGACACTGGAATTAGAAAATGTCCCAAGATTGCTGGATGTTAATCAATTAATTCAAACCCTGTCCAATCATGGTGTAGATTTTTCCTTACAAGGAAAAAGACTCGGTGAAGATACTATGACAGGGCAAACTGTTAAACTTACCGCAAAAAACATAGTTGATACACTTGCACCATATGAATTGGTTTCTAAAATGCGTGCTGGGTTTTGGGTTATTGGTCCATTACTTGCTCGAGTTGGTGAGGCAAAGGTTTCGCTTCCAGGTGGTTGTGCAATTGGTAACCGACCTGTAGATTATTTTATTGATGGGCTTGAAGTACTTGGTGCGTCAGTAGAAATTGACTCTGGATATGTGGTCGCACGCGCGGATAATGGGTTAAAGGGTGGAAAAATCACATTGCCAAAAGCTTCGGTTGGCGCGACCCATACTTTAATGATGGCCGCGACGTTGGCAAAAGGTGAGACTGTCATTGAGAACGTCGCATGTGAACCTGAAATTGTCGAAGTCGCAAATTGTTTAAAAGGGATGGGAGCTAAAATAGAAGGTGAGGGTACAAATTGTATTCATATTGAAGGAGTTCAGAGCTTATCTGGTTTTCGACATCGAGTTATTCCTGATCGAATTGAAACGGGTACCTATGCGATGGCATTGGCGATGACAGGAGGTGAGGTATTATTAGAGGGCGCGCGTGCCGATACTATTGAGTCAGTACTTGAAATACTTAAGTCAACAGGAGTTGAAGTTAAGGAATGTGAAGATGGAATAAAGTTTGTTCGCAATGGGAGTGGTGTTGGCTCTGCGGATGTTTCTACCGACCCGTATCCAGGTTTTCCTACCGATCTTCAAGCACAATTTATGGCATTGATGTCAAAAGCGGAAGGTCGTAGTGCGATAACTGAAACAATTTTCGAAAATAGATTTATGCATGTTCAAGAATTGGTGCGACTTGGAGCAAATATTACACTTGATGGGCAAACGGCTAAAGTTGAGGGAGTTAGTCGGTTAGAAGGTGCACCAGTAATGGCGACAGATTTAAGAGCATCAGTTTCTTTAGTTATTGCTGGTTTAGCCGCGGAAGGGGAGACAACGGTAAATCGGGTTTATCACTTGGATCGAGGGTTTGAAAGGTTAGAAGAAAAGCTGCGACGATGTGGTGCTGAAATTGAACGGGTATCTGCATAGTAATCAATTTAAATACTATCGGTATTTTTGAATTTTGAGTGGTTTACACTATATATTGAAATAAACACCTAATTTTAGCTAATAAAAAAATTGGTTTGGGTTAGAATTTATGTTGAAATTAATTGCATTAGATAAAGAAGACTTAGAGGTTATTTCGGCACATATCCAGGATTCTATTGTCCAGATTGCGGATATTGATTGGAAACCTAAAGAAAACCGTTTTTTGATCGCGATGAATCGATTTTTATGGGAAAAAGAAGATCGCACTAAGCAACAGAACAAATCTTATGAACGTTGTTTCTCGGTTTTGCATTTTAATCAGGTCCAAGCGGTAAAGTCTCGAGGAATAAAACAATCTGAAAAAGAAGGATTTCTATCGCTGTTGTCGGTAGAAATAGTGGAGCCCAAATCAGAGAGTTGTTTAGTCGTGTTCAAGTTTGCTGCTGGAGCTACCATTCAATTACAGGTTGAATGTGTTGAAGCTCAGTTTACTGATATCGGTGATTCCTGGGCTACAGAGTGTAAACCTAAACATCAAATTGAAAAATAGATTTTTCTTTCTTTAGTAGTGGGCCCAAATTGTCAAAATTATTTAGTAATTTTGTTTTATGCAATTCGTTCTTTCTAAACAAATTTGGAGTATATCAATTTGGTATTGCGACTCACGGAATCAGAAACTGTTTTTTCAGAACAGTTTGCAAAATTTTTAAACACCAAGCGCGAATCTGTGGAAGATGTTGACACGATCGTTAATGTAATTATCGCAGATGTAAAAGAAAATGGTGATAATGCTCTTATTAAACTTACCAAAAAGTTTGACAAGATTGATTTGACTGATAAGGGACTAAGCATACCGGTCTCAGAAATTCAATTGGCTAAGCAAGGTGTTCCAGAACATATACTGAATGCGCTAAATGTAGCGTATGATCGAATAAAAGATTACCATGTTCGGCAAAAACCTAACGATGAGCGCTATAAAGACTCAATTGGGGTTGAATTAGGTTGTCAGTGGACTGCTATTGAATCGGTTGGAATATATGTTCCTGGTGGAACGGCTAGTTATCCTAGTTCAGTATTAATGAATTCAATTCCAGCACGCGTTGCAGGGGTTGAACGTCTGGTTATGACAGTTCCGACTCCAAACGGTGATATTAATCCGTTGGTTCTAGTGGCAGCGGAACTGGTTGGAATTGAAGAAATTTACACCATTGGTGGTGCTCAGGCAATTGCAGCACTAACTTATGGGACTGAATCTATTCAAAGCGTGGATAAAATTGTTGGTCCTGGTAATGCATTTGTCGCTGCGGCTAAGAAAGCTGTATTTGGTTCAGTTGGAATTGATATGGTTGCGGGACCATCTGAAGTTGTTGTAGTTGCAGATAATGAAAATGATCCAGCTTGGATCGCAGCGGATTTGTTGGCACAAGCGGAACATGATACATCTTCCCAATCAGTACTTATAACTGACGACGAACCGTTTGCTGACGCTGTTGAAAGTGCAGTTAATTTGCAATTGAAATCTCTACCTAGAGCAGAAATTGCAACAAAAAGTTGGCAAAAGAATGGTGCAGTCATCATCGTTAAAGATTTATCAAATAGTTTAGAGCTTGTGAATACAATTGCACCTGAACATTTGGAAATCGCAACAAGAGATCCGGAATCAATCTTGAAAAATATTCGTAATACTGGAGCAATTTTTTTGGGAAAATATACACCAGAAGCAATCGGTGACTATGTTGCTGGATCAAATCATGTTTTACCTACGATGCGCGCCGCGAGATTTTCATCAGGACTTACAGTTATAGACTTTATGAAACGCACTTCTATTCTTAAATGTAATTCGGGAAATCTTGACGTGTTAGGACAATCGGCAATGGTACTTGCTGAAGTTGAAGATTTAATCGGACACCAGCGATCCGTTTCAATTAGATTAGATAAATAGTTACGCATAGTTATTCTTTTTCTGTAGGATTAATTGAATGTCGGAAACATCAGCTGAAAAATCGGTAACTAATGATAAATTCCGCTTATTTGAAGTATTTTTGGATGAGGAATCATTTTCTCGTTCAAGTCCAGATATTGAACATGAAAGAGCGGCTGCAATTTTTGATATCATTGAAAAAAATAGTTTTCGCATCATAGGTCACGTGGGTGGCCCATACAGCTTGAGGATTTCATTAGTAGAAAATCGCCTCGCACTAAAAATTTCAAATAGTTGTAATGAACATATTATTACACACATTTTATCACTAACCCCGTTTCGGAAAATAATTAAAGATTATTTCTTGATCTATGAAAGCTATTTTGAAGCTATTAAAACCTCCACTCCTAGCCAAATTGAAGCGATAGATATGGGAAGACGGGGTGTTCACAACGATGGGTCGGAAATATTACAAGAACGGTTGAAAGATAAAATTGAACTGGACTTTCAAACTGCGCGCCGTTTATTTACCTTAATTTGTGCGCTACATTGGAAGGGGTAAACCAAATGTCTGGTGGCCCTAATGAACGGCCGAGTTCAATTTTATTTGTTTGTGGAATGAACTCAATACGTTCACCGATGGCAGCGGGACTCTGCAAAAATTTATTTCCAACCAAAATTTATGTGCAGTCTGCTGGTGTTCGTAAAGGAGATTTAGATCCATTCATGGTCGCAACTATGGAGGAAATCGGAATTAATTTAAGTAATCACAATTCCCATACAATAGAGGATTTGGAAGATACAAATTTTGATTTGGTGATCACTCTTGCACCAGAAGCGCATCACAAAATGTTACAGTTAACACATACACAGGCGTTAGAAGTTGAATATTGGCCTACACCAGATCCAACTATGGCAAGAGGAAGTCGTGAACAAATATTGAGTGAATATCGACAGGTTCGGGATGGATTAGCTAATCGTTTAAAGAGTCGATTAAATTGGAGTGCAAATCCAAGTGTTTAATTGGATTATCTGTGTTGGGTACTACTTATTGTCAAGTAGTTCTCAAGATTAAGTGGATTAAGCATTTATATTTGGGATGTGCAAATTGGGAAAATGAGTTGAACTAAATTAAAGACGACACCAATGATGATGTCGTCTTGCAATTTTAGTCTCTCCATGAATCTGGATGGAATGGGGCACCAAGCACATAGAATGCACAATCGAAATAAGGTTGTGCATCTGGTCCTGAGCGGCATTCTCGATAAGATTCTGCAGGATCGCATGCTGTTAGCGTGAATCCTATTAATACAAGTACAAGTACAGCTAGTTTTCTAAACATCAGAGTACTCCGAGTTGTTGAAATTGTTAGGAAGTTTATAAATTAATTCTCAGATTGCTCAATAGCGCAAATTGTCGCACCTTACCGAATTTAAGTTATAAAAATACAAAGTACGGATTCATTAATATACTATCAGAGGTTATGTATATTGTGTTTAAAAAATTTTTGGGACTTATATACAATATGACACAATGCGACAATTTACCACAGAATCACTCTTCTCGACATTAATACCTCTAAATGGTTGAATTCAAGGAATAAATCAACCATAGCTGGTAGAAAGGCGAGATTCTAGATACCCCGAAAAGTTATACACAAGAAAAATGAAAGATCTATACCATAATATTTTTTGAAGTTGGTATAAGTTATTGCCGGCTAATTCAATTATTAGTTAACCCATCTATTCTTATTAGTAATGAGTATATAGAAATATAATTTATAAATTCTTAATTAGCATCTCTTTGAACTCGTAGTTCATTGTCAATTGTTGAGTCTCCAAATACAATCCCAATTTCATAGAGGTATTCAGACCAGTCAAAATATTGAAAACCGTTTTAAGTAACTTCAGCATCCTTTATGGAAGGTAGTTGAACAGACGTAAACTCCACGCTAATCAGATGCGACTCAATTTCGCCATCACCGCACAGAAGGTTGCAAATGACCTTTGTCAACTAGCCTTCAAGGGCACCGCGCTTGAAAACGTTACCTTTGACACCATTCGCAAAAAGATCATCAAAATTGCCGTTATAGTTCGAACGACAAAACAACAAATATACTTGGAATATTCAACTAGTTTTCTATACAAAAAGCTATTTATTCGGGGTTTTAATCAATTGTACAAGGAGGTAATCCGCATTGGAAAACTACAGGAGGGGTTTGGTCGACGAGACAGGAATCCAATACGAATTAAACATTCGTGAAACTTTCACCCATCCTATCAACCTCGCATCATCATAGCGTCCTAAAACCAAATAATGCTAACTCTTTTAAAGTCATACGTTCTAGCTAATATAAGCGGAAATAGACGACTATTGAATGAATTACCTGCTACCCCAAAAAAACCTTTGGCTACAAGTTATGAATTTGTAGCATTAGGAGTATACTACACTTTTCAATGCGTGTTAATATTGGAGATGACGAAATCAAAATTTGGTACTACTTTGTATAATTCAGGTTAGAACGCCATGCCATAATTGTACCTATAAAAAGTATGACAAACACAATAATTACTGATATAGTCACATATGACTGTACCTTATCTATCATAGACATTTTGCATCCTTCACTATTGCAAAATTGAGGAAGTCCATAGACTATAATTATTGTATTTTGGGCTACTATCAATGCGATGGCATAAAATATTGATCTAAAGTTTTTACCTTTAGTTCTTATTATTTCAAGATCTCTTCGATTTTTGCATTCGATTTTGGTTTTCGAATTATCAGAAGTTTGGTCACACATAATAGTTTCCTTGTTGATTGTTGAATTTTACAAGACACAGTTTTCATTTTACATACATTTATATATAAAAATAAATTATTGTATAATCAAATTTTCATTTAAAAACAATTTTATTGAAAATCTTGAAATTTTTTTAACCAACGTTTTATAAAAATCTATAATTTCATTAGTTTAATATGTTATACATTTTTTTGGGAATTATATACAAAAGTGCCAAAGTTTGAAATCCCCTTAAATACTACGTTTTTCTAGAGTTTTCCACAGCATATCATTTAATTTTTTGCAATCCCTTGAATTTTCGCACGAAATTTTCGTATATCGCGCTCAAATCAATAATTCAAGGGACTTAATTTGATGGCTTCAAAAGCTCCTGGTCGGTCTGAGCGGAAAGGAATTAGTATTCTACGATTGATCCGCATGTTTCCAGATAATAACGCGGCAAGAATTTGGTTTGAATCAAAGATCTGGCCTGATGGACCTCGTTGTCCTCATTGCGGTTCATCTAATATTCAATCGAATATTGTTCATAAATCAATGACCTATCGCTGTCGAGATTGTCCGAAGAAACCGCGGTTCTCCGTTAAAACCAATACGGTCATGTCCAGTTCGAAACTTGGTCTTCAAATCTGGGCGATCGCTTGTTATCTCTTTACAACTGGGTTGAAGGGAGTCGCTAGTATGAGACTTTATCAAGATTTGGAAGTGACTCAGAAAACCGCGTGGTTTTTAGCGCAAAGATTACGGCAGTCATTTGAGTTAGGTGAAGAAAATCCGCTACTATTTATGGGAGCAGTAGAAGCCGATGAAACGTTTATTGGGGGAAAAGAATCCAATAAGCATTGGGATAAGAAGCAACGTCTTGGCCGGGGAGCTGTTGGTAAAGTAGCAGTTGCTGGATTAAAAGAACGAAATAGCGGTCGGATTGTTGCGGAAGTGGTTGAAAATACCACCAGCTCGACGCTTCAATCTTTTGTGACCAAATATACTCATGAAAGTGCATCAATCTTTACCGATGAAGCCCGTGCTTATCTTGGTCTTGACCGGCACCATGAAACCTGTAATCACAGTGCAAAGCAATTTGTTAATGGCATGGCTCATACCAATGGCTTAGAATCATTTTGGGCATTATTTAAACGAGGGTATCATGGCACCTACCACCAGATGAGTAAAAAACACCTACACCGTTATATTGCGGAATTTTTATACCGACATAACAACCGTAGTCTTGACACCGAAGTACAAATGAGTAAAATTGCCTGTGATATGCGCAATAAACAATTACGTTACAAGGACGCAGTAGCATGAAAAAGAAGAAGCCATCGGTAACAGGCAATCAAAAAACCATTACTCTACCACATTCCAGCTATCAACCAACGAAAGCGGAATTAGAAGAAGAAGTTCATTTTGACTGCACGCCAGATGAACTGGCGCGCCGTTTATTACAACCAGTTAAGATCAAACGAGAAAACCCGAAAAAACGTTGACAAGAGCACATCAATAGTATTACCCTAGCAAGCATCAATCCAGCTTTTTATCCAAAATCGCACAGCATAGACACATAATCATTGAAGATTGAATAACGCATAAACAACAAATTTGGAAACTTATAATTGTATTGTAGTGAGCGTAAGGAAAATTACTGAAAAATTTGAAAATATTTAATGGCACTTTTGTATATAATTCCCATTTTTTTATTTTACATAAATTTTCACAGATAAAGCTGAATTTATAATTGCAACTTTGCCTTGTGTATTGATCGAGATTTTTTTTCATTTCTATTTTTTACTTTTGCTTTGAATTACGATTATTCGCTATAATTTCTAGTTTTTTCACATATTCATATACATTATGATATTCCAAAAATTGTCTCGATTTACTGAAAGGTGTTGTTAAAAATCGTTGTACTACATGACAAATAGAAATGTGAGGGAGAATTCGTAAATCAATGTCATTTGGGTAAGTTGGGATGTATTTCTTTACACCGTAGGGTGTATATCCATTTTCAGGAACCGTTTTATCTGAACATAGTATTTTTGTTAAGAAAATGTGTTTCAAAATTTCCCAAATATCAACGTTTACATAAGAAGGAGGTAGATCTGGAACTGGATCTAGTCCATTAACAACGCGATAAATAGGGGTTCTAAACCTTCCAAGAGGTCCATCATCTCCTATCTTTGGTGCACCAAAAGTATAACATGCGGCAAGTCTTGACATTGTTATATACCACGTTGCAACCATAGCAATTGCACCTCCCATTGAGTGACCAGTAATATAGATAGGGACGTTTTTAAATTCGCAATTACAATGTTTCTCATAATCTTGATGTGAAACTAAATCTTCTTTATGTGAACATTTACAAAGTCTCTTATTTATTTCATATGCAACTGAATCTTTTACTGGACCGTTAACGGCATTTACATTCTCATTACCATTTATTATCCCATCTTTGGATTGATAAGCCTCATAATACCCACGATGTATATGTCCAATTATTCTTTCTGTATTTTTAGGATCTTTAATAGCAATCTGTCTAATATCAAGATTAGTTTTCCAATCTTCAAATTCAAAAATTTCGGTACCTCGAAAGCAAATAACAGCAAACTTAGGAATGTCATCTTTTTTTGGGATTGCAACAAAAGCTTGGGTATCATTACGGCTAACTGGGTAACCAACTAATTTAAAATTTATATTGCGAAGTTTATTTTCGAGCTCGGAGTAATTATTTTCACCAAATTCTGTGTATGCAATACTTGAAAGTTTTGCCATTAATAACGCGGTACGGTCACTATAGGCCGCGCGTTTTGTAGGTAAATTAGAAATATCCGTTATGTCGTACTTATTTTTATTGTCCATTAGATATACTTTTTTTATTTGTTTTTAATCATTATATAAATTAATTATTTGAATATTTTTATAATAATTAATACTAATTATCAAATTACTTTAGATAATACTATCAGATCAATATATTGGTATGTATATTTTTTAAATGTAGATCTAGGTGGGTTTGATTTACGACAAATTGAACTCAGAAATGCTAATTTGTATAAGGGGCTGTTTCATAATTAATTGAGTTGTTTCCCCTGTAAATTCGGAGTTTTTGATTCTCTTTATTAGAATTTTATACATTTTTTAAAAAAATTTTTAAATTAACCTAGAAATTTTGAGATTGAGTACCCATTTAAAGAAATCAACTAATAAATTTATGGTGTATTCATGTCAAATAAACTGCGTCCGGTTTTTCGAACCGATTGTTTGATCACCCCTGATCTTGCCACACTAATTCCCAAAGAGCGTCCTGAAATTGTGCAATTATTAGAATTTGTTGAGTGCGTCCCTTTGCATAAATTTCATGTCAAAAAGACTGGGGCTGGGCCGCGACAATATGATCCGCGCATGGTGTTAGCAGTTATTATTTATGCGTTTATGAATCGAGTATTTAGTTCTCGTTCGATTGAGACTTTGATACGATATGAAGATCGGTTTAAATATATCGCGGGTCTATCTGTTATTAGTTTTGTGACAATTTGCCGTTTTATTCAAAATAATGGCAAAGCGATCGGTGAATGCCTGACGCAATTCTTGCTTGTGGCGATGGAGAAGAACCTGCTAACTGGCAAAAATGTTGGAATGGATGGGACTAAGCTCAAGGCGAATGCGAGTTTGAGTGAAACCATGACGGTTGAAGCAATTCAAGCAAGATTGGTAGAGATTGAGGGTGACATTAAAGCGTGCCATCTGCTAATGGCCGAACAAGTACTCAAGGAAACGTTGCATGAAACGCCATTGTTAGGTAACGATGAAGATGGTGAAGAAGATAGTCATGATGACCAAATGACTATCGTTATAAAAGACTTGGAAGAGCTGGCTAAATCACAACACCGTTATATGCAGGCGTTGTCGTTGAAACAAGTTGATAATGTTGATTCAGGCAAAGACAAGTGCGGTGAAGTCGCTGATCAAAAACCGTTAGAACACGAACCAACCTCAGCAAAGGCAACGGCCCCAACGAATGATGAACATTTGAAGCGATTGAAACAACTGACGTATGAAAAAAAGAAAAGTGAGAGAGCACTGGAGCAAGCTAAACTTGATAAACAAGATCAAGCCGAATATCAGCTCCGCAAACAACGTAATCAGAAGCATATCAAACAGCTCCAATCCCAGCGACGCGATGCCACGTCAACCACGACGACGAACCGCAAATCGAAGCAGACTGGTGCACCTCAAACATCCGTACCCGTGGTCAAACCGCATGTACTTCCAGAGCCTACTCCAGAGGAAATTAAGAGGGCTCGGGACCAAGCAAAAATGACCCCAAAGCAAAAAGTTAATCGAACCGACCCACATAGCCGCATCATGAAGCCACGCGCTGGTGGTCATATCCAAGGTTTAAATGTACAAGCGATGGTCGATCTAGGTAGCGGTATAATAATTAGCACCAATGTTGTTTCCGATCAAAATGACACCCAAGTCATGAGCGCTAATTTAGCGAAGGTTGATGAAAGACTGGGCCAACCGACTAATCTTGTTGCTGATAAAGGATATAACCATCAGCGAGAAATTGAAGAGACTGAATTATTAGGAATCAATGTCATCGTCCCTCCCCGTCAAAAATCGAAAAATACGAAATCCTCGGAATTTCGAACGAAGATGACGGAAAAAATTGACCAACCCGAAAGCAAAAAACTAATGAAATCTCGGTCTTTTGTTGTTGAGGGAGCATTTGCTCAGTTCAAAGAAAACCTCAACTATCGTAAAATTTATCGGCGAGGACTTGAAGCGGTCAATAAAGAAATTGAATTACTGGCCATTGCCCATAATTTTAAACGCTACACCAAGCTAGTTAACCCCTGACTTTCTGATCTGTATTAATGATCCATCGATCAAGCAATGCTTGGCATTTCTTGATACAGGGAAGTTGTATCCAAATCACTAAAATCGGGCGAAAATCACTAATCTAATCCAGTCTTGAGATTGATTTCAGTAGCAATTTTTGAACCGCCAACAGACAGAAAATATTATTGAGTCAATATTTATGAGCTCTTGAAAATTCAAGGAGTCAATAAAATAGGCAGTTTTGCGTTGGAAGATTGTAGGGATTGCTGAAATTGAATTATGAAACAGCCCCATAAGGCAAATCTAACTGGAACCAAACTATCGTGCACAAACTTGCAAGGAGTGACATTGTGAAGGGCAAAACTAATCGTAGTAAATATAGATAAATTAAATTTAGATAATGCTTATATCAGTGAAGCTGAGTTAATGGACGCAATTTTAGAGGAATCGTATGCTACCAAAGTGAATTTCCAACGAATAAATCTACCAAACGCAATATTGGTAGAATCAATTTTAACTTTTGTTAATCTTGTTGAAGCCAATATGGCAAACGCAAATCCCGAAAATACAGGATTATTTAGAGTAAGCTTAAAATTGGCTACCCTAGTGGAGCATCTTTAGTTGCCAATAATATAGAGGACGGAATGTCGACTGATTTGGCGCAACAAGAGATAGTGATATAGAAACAATTAGATATTTGATTGCAAGTGGTCTTGGTGTGAATGCTAGAGATAAGGATTTGGATAGTGAAACTGTATCAAATTGCATTCAATTCATCATACAACACATATAATGGCATATGGTTTCAGGGCATAGTTGTATGGCTTCATGCTTTGGATATATAGAATTGGCGGATCTACTAATAATGAATGGAGTAGATGTGAATATTAAAGATAATGATAATTATTAGACAACTTTGCGACACGCAACATATAATAGGTATACCGAAATAGTTAGGCTTATATTGGATTAAGAGTCAGATAGGAATACTAAAGTTCTTACTGGCGAACTAGCATTGATAAGTGGGTCTTTTAATGGACACACTGAAATAGTGCAAATTTTATTGGTGAATGGAGTAGATGTAAACATTAGGGATAGCTAAGATTGGACTGCGTTGGATTAAGCTTCAAAAAAAGCACATACGGGAATAGTTACTCAATTAATCAATATAAAGTAAATCTCATACTAATGCCACTAAATCAAGAAGAACTAACAAATAGTATTGTTTACATTGTGTAATATTTTGAATTATATTCACTTCTTTTCAATTGTTTATAATACTATTATGTTAACTTTACTCGAGTTCAAATTTTTGAATTTATTGTGAATGTAACGTGTAGCGATTGATATTTAAATATTTTGGATGTATAAGCAGGAATGTTTCTTAATTATATTTAGGTTAAGTAACAAAAATTAATTGTAATTTTTGAAAAATTTATTGTATATGCGGGAATTAAAACCTATTAACGATATATAGTGTTGTAAATCTACATAACTCAAAATGTTTATTTTTTGATAAATTAATATCTTATCATTAACTCTTAATTCTAAATTGCCAAGGAATCACATGGCTAAGGAAGAAGTATTAGAATTTCCTGGTGTTGTAACAGAGTTACTTCCAAATGCAACATTTAGGGTGAAATTAGAAAACGATCATGAGATCATTGCTCATACGGCTGGTCGAATGCGGAAAAACCGTATTCGGATTCTAGCAGGTGATAATGTGCTTGTTGAAATGACTCCTTATGATTTATCTAAGGGGCGCATTACTTATCGTTATAAATAACATTCCTACATATAGCTAAGTATTAAACTTGAGTATAGCGATTATGCGCGCCAACGTATAATAGTGATTGGAAAGGCCGGCTTTCAATGGCGAATAAACCAAAATTGATATTAGCCTCAGGGTCACCACGTCGACTCGCGTTACTTAAACAAATTGGTGTTAAACCTGATCATTTGCTACCAACTGAAATTAATGAAAATCCGAAGAAATCAGAATTACCTAAGGATTTAGCCCAACGACTAGCACAAGAAAAAGCAATATCTGCATATAAAAAAATAAAATCTAATCAAGAATTTACTGGTGGCATTATACTGGCAGCGGATACAGTAGTTGCGGTTGGACGACGCATTTTACCTAAGGCTGAAACTAAAGAGATCGCCAGAGATTGTTTAAATCTATTGTCGGGTCGAAATCATCGGGTGTATACTGGGGTGCACCTGATTTCATCTCTTGGTAAAAGTGTTAGTCGATTGGTGGAAACACGTGTTCACTTTTCTCAGCTATCTGAATTGGAGATTAGAAATTATATTGCCTCGGGAGAATGTCTAGGAAAAGCCGGTGGATATGCGATACAAGGTCTTGCCAGTCGGTTTGTCACAAAATTAATTGGTTCTTATTCAAATGTTGTTGGATTACCATTGTATGAAACTGCAAATCTCTTGGATGGGATAGGTTATTTAGTATCGTGGCATTGGTCTGACATTAGTTCACTAGAAAATACTTGCTAACTAAATTTAAATATCAATTGGATAGATCGATTCAAATGACTAATGTAAAAAATAAAAATGAAATTACTGCGAAATCTATCAAACATAAATCGCGACCTTGTCCGATTTGCACGCAAATTTCAACTGTTGAATTTTTTCCATTTTGCTCAAAAAATTGTAAGGAAGTAGACTTGAATCGATGGCTTTCTGGTTCTTATACAATACCAGTGGTAGAAGATTCTATTGATGAAGATTAATTTATGTGAATCTTTAATTGAAAGAGGAAGATTGTGTATCTGAAATTAAAAAAATAGTTGAAAAAAATATAACAAGTACTACTTTACAAATTGGATTCTCTTTACTATATATCTATTGGTCAGTACGAATGCTGAATAATTTCAAGTGCCCAGATAGCTCAGTTGGTAGAGCAACGGACTGAAAATCCGTGTGTCGGTGGTTCAATTCCTCCTCTGGGCACCATTATTTATCTAACATTGACATATGATTAGTTTTACAATTGAATTTTCAGAAAATATTGTTCAATTAAAACTCTGTGTTGCAAAGTGATTGAAATTTCAATCTGAAAAATTATGATGTATTTAATGAGATTATGTTATTTTAAATTTTGTATATTATTTTTAAGAATCAAAGGAGCGAGAAATGCCAAATAAACAGCAACGTAAAACAATGATGACACATCCATTTGGGAAGACTTTATCAGTATACCCAATTTATTTGATGATTGTTACACTACTTACCCAAAAAAGGTACTTGATGCGTGGAATAAATTAAGTCAAAGTACATTATTTGAACAATTGGTTGCATTCCTAACGTGCGTTTATTTAGGACTGAAAAACTCATTTGACGAACACTTTGAAGAAATAAAGTAATAATATGAGTTAGATATCAATAATTTACGACAAGTTTCTGGAACTGGTTAAAATACATGATGTTGATATCGTAACAATTACTAAAAATCTAAAATATATTTGCAAAAAGCCCAATTTGATGAATGATTTATTCTGTTCCATTATCTTTGCACCATGATTGTGTTGAAACAATTTAGTGTATGGGGAGTTTCAGAATGTTATTTCGGCAGTTATTTGACAAATCTTCCTCAACATATACCTATTTAATAGCGAGTAGACGAGGTGGGGAGGCCTTACTTATTGACCCAGTATTTGAACAAACTAATCGATATTTGAAATTATTAGAGGAATTAGATTTAAAACTAGTCAAGGTTGTTGATACTCATATTCATGCCGATCATATCAGTGCAATGGGAGTTTTGAGGGATGCGACTAGATGTGTAACGGTAATGGGGGAGCAATCACCTGTTGATATTGTATCAATGCGGGTGCGAGATAATGATTTGCTAACCATTGAGGGATTGTCACTGACCGCTATTCATACACCAGGACATACCTTAGAAAGCTATAGTTTTATAATGGATGATCGAGTCTTTACCGGAGACACACTATTAATACGGGGAACCGGACGGACTGATTTTCAGAATGGAAACCCTTATGATCAATATCATTCTTTGTTTGAGCGGTTGTTAAAATTACCAGACCAGACATTTGTCTATCCCGCTCATGATTATAAAGGTGATTCGGTAAGTACAATTTTGGAAGAAAAATTGCATAATCCCCGCCTGCAAGTTAATTCTGCCGAAGAATACGCTGAAATAATGAACAATTTGAATTTACCGAATCCAAAAATGATGGATGTGGCGATTCCTAAGAATCTCAAAGTTGGTCTCCAATTAGATGCACAACATAAAGTACCGACAATAGAAGTTCAGGAATTGTTAGAATCTTGGCCAGATATTGTAGTACAGTTAGTAGATATTCGCGAAGAGAATGAACGATCGAGATATGGGTCTATTCCAACTTCAATTCATGTTCCTTACGGTCAATTTAATGAGAGTTGCTGTTCAAGTGGAACATTAGCTGGAATGGCAAAGCAACAAAGATTGTTGATTTATTGTGCCGTGGGTGAACGTTCCACTTTGGCGGTTGAAATCGCCCAAGAGCAAGGGCTTAGAGATATCGCACATATTCCTGGGGGATTTCGAGCGTGGCAGTCAATGGGAGGTCCTGTTGAAAAAATTGAATAATTTATCTGCTATGTTGGCTATTTTAAGTTATGAAAATAGTAGTAGTACTAACTGCAATAATTGAAACTATACAGGGTAAAAATTAGTTAATTTTTTGTGTAAATCTTCAAGAAATTAGTGACTTTTTTGTTGGAAATGTTAGCATAAGAATTCGTTTGAATATTGCTTTTGTAAGAAATTGAGTAAAAACAAATAAGGAATCTGACAGTGATTAGCCCCACTTCATCTTCTAGTATTTCAGAAGGACCTAAAACTGAAAAATCTAAGTCGCTAGAATCAGCTCTTGCCCAAATTGAGCGGGCGTTTGGCAAGGGTTCGGTCATGAAAATGGGGCAACGACAAACGATTGATTCAGAGACGATTTCGACTGGTTCGCTTGGTTTAGATATTGCACTCGGAATTGGTGGATTACCAAAAGGTCGAATAGTTGAGATTTATGGACCGGAGTCTTCTGGAAAAACCACACTTGCTTTACATGTAATTGCTGAAGCACAAAAGAAAGATGGAATTTGTGCGTTTGTTGATGCGGAACATGCGTTAGATCCGTCCTATGCAAATAATTTAGGTGTAGATATAGATGAACTATATATTTCGCAACCTGATACCGGTGAACAAGCATTAGAAATAGCTGATACTTTGGTGCGTTCTGGTGCAATTGATGTGCTAGTAATTGATTCAGTTGCAGCGTTAACACCTAGGGCTGAGCTTGAAGGCGACATGGGAGATTCGTTACCAGGTTTGCAAGCAAGATTGATGAGTCAAGCACTTAGAAAGTTAACTGGTTCAATTTCAAAATCCAATTGTATGGTAATCTTTATCAATCAGATTCGAATGAAGATTGGAATCATGTTTGGAAACCCGGAAACGACCACTGGTGGTAATGCATTGAAATTCTATGCTTCAGTTCGATTGGATATTCGGAGAATTGGCTCAATAAAAGATAAAGATGAAATCATTGGCAATCAGACTAGAGTAAAAGTAGTTAAAAACAAAATGGCACCACCGTTTAAACAAGTTGAATTTGATATAATGTATGGAGAAGGAATCTCTAAAATTGGTGAATTGTTAGATCTTGGAGCCAAGGTAGGCATAGTGGAAAAGTCAGGCGCGTGGTTTTCGTATAATAACGAACGACTTGGGCAAGGACGAGAAAATGCTAAAATTTTCTTAATAGAAAATACGGATGTTGTCGAAGAGATTGAAAAATCAATAATGGAACATTCTGGTTTGGTAGTAATAGATGATAGTGCGGCAAATGATGGTGAAGAAGTAGAAGAACTGAGTGAAGCGTGATATGGAACTACGATTCTAAAAATTTTGTCGGTATTTTTAGTTTGAGTTCATTTGGATTACTCTTTAATTGAACAAATTTGTCAATTAAATTCGAATTTGTAGAGTGCGGACATCATTTGATAATATATAATTTTGGACGCAGCGGAATTGAGCTGCAACAAACTTTCAGCTAAATTCTTTTGATAAAATTATCATGATGGTTTTCATTTAAATCTGGGAACATTTATGTATTCTAGTGAAATTTTGTTAACAAAAAAATATAGGATGAAAAAATTTTATGAGTAGTATGAATGAAATCAGGTCTAAGTTTTTTGAGTATTTTGAAAAAAATGGCCATGAAATTGTACCTTCTGGTCCGTTGGTACCTCGGAATGATCCAACATTGATGTTTACCAATGCTGGAATGGTACAATTTAAAAATGTTTTTACCGGTCTAGAAAAGCGACCGTACTCTCAGGCAGTGACCTCACAAAAATGTGTTAGAGCGGGCGGTAAGCATAATGATTTAGATAATGTTGGATACACCGCACGTCATCATACTTTTTTCGAGATGCTCGGAAACTTTTCTTTCGGAGATTATTTCAAAGAACGTGCGATTGAACTTGCATGGAATCTCATTACCAAAGAATTTTCGTTACCAAAAGATCGCTTATTGGTAACTGTATATTCGGAAGACGATGTCGCATTTGATTTGTGGAAAAAAATTGCCGGTCTGACTGAAAACAAAATAATACGCATCCCCACATCTGACAACTTCTGGTCTATGGGAGCGACTGGTCCGTGCGGACCATGTTCGGAAATTTTTTATGACCACGGTGAAGGTATCCCTGGGGGACCACCAGGTTCACCAGATGAAGATGGTGACCGCTTCATTGAAATTTGGAATTTAGTGTTTATGCAATTTGAGCAAGTTTCAGAAAATGAACGGATAGATTTACCAAAACCTTCTATTGATACTGGTATGGGATTAGAACGTATTGCCGCGGTAATGCAGGGGCAACGTGACAATTACGATACAGATTTGTTTAAGGTACTTATAGATGAAGTCAGCTCACTTTCAGGGGCAAAACCTTCTGCATCACACAAAGTAATTGCTGATCATTTACGCGCTTCATGTTTTTTGATTGCCGAAGGAGTTTTACCTTCTAATGAAGGACGGGGCTATGTATTACGCAGAATTATGCGACGAGCACTGCGACATGTGCAATTACTTGGTGTTGAAGAACCAATGATGTTTAAGTTAGTTCCCCGACTTGTCGGAGAGATGGGGCAAGCCTATCCAGAATTGGTTCGGGCTAGTTCTATGATTGAAGAAACACTGAAGCTTGAAGAAACTAAATTTCGCAAAACATTATCGCGTGGTCTCTCAATCTTAGAAGACGAGACTGTCAATTTGAAAGACGGCAGTACTCTTTCTGGTGAAATTGCTTTCAAACTTTATGATACTTATGGATTCCCCTTGGATTTAACCCAAGAGGCTCTACGTTCTCGTCAAATCTCTGTTGACATTGATGGATTTGAATTATCTATGGAGCAACAAAAAATAGAAGCGCGAAAAGCGTGGGTTGGATCAGGTGAGACACAAACCGACAAAATTTGGTTTAAACTTAGTGAAAAAATTAAACCAACTGAATTTCTTGGATATGAAACTGAAACTGTTGAAGGTGAAATACTTGCTATTGTCGCAGAGGGACAAGAGGTCAAAAAATTAAATAAAGGGGCAAAGGGTTGGATTATTGTTAATCAGACTTCATTCTATGCAGAATCAGGCGGCCAAGTTGGTGATACTGGGAAATTAGAAGGGAGCGGTTTTAAAGGTCGCGTTACTGATACTCAGAAGAAGCCAGGAGGAATATTTGCTCATCATGTTGAAACTTTAAAGGGAGAAATTGTAGTGGGTTCTGCAGTATCTCTAATGGTTGACCAGGACCGACGAATTTTAACACGCGCTAATCACTCAGCAACTCATTTATTACATGAAGCACTTAGACTGACATTAGGACAGCATGTTGAACAAAAGGGTTCATTGGTATCCTCTGAACGTTTGAGATTTGATTTTTCTCATCAGAAACCGATGTCTGAATCTGAAATTCAAGATGTAGAAGATTTAGCAAATGAAATCGTTTTACAAAACTCACCAGTACAAACTCAATTGATGACGGTTGATGATGCCATTGACTCTGGAGCGCGTGCGTTATTTGGTGAAAAATATGGTGAGGAAGTTCGGGTAGTTTCAATGGGTAAGTCAATTGAAGGTAATGAAGGGCAGTATTATTCAATGGAATTATGCGGTGGAACTCATGTTAAGCAAACTGGAGAAATTGGATTAATTCATCTAGTTAATGAAGGAGCTGTTGCATCTGGAGTTCGTCGAATAGAGGCATTGACTGGTAAAGTAGCGCGAAAGTATTTGGAGAATCAAAATACCAAGCTACGTGAAATAGCGGAAATTTTGAAGGTTGGGCAAAATGATGTTTCTAAACGAGTTTCGGCTTTAGTGGATGAACGACGCAAATTTGAAATTGAACTTGGTGAAGCAAAGAAGAAATTGGCCATGGGAGGTAGCAATTCCAATTCATCAGCTGGACATTCAGTTAAGCAAATTGCAGGCATAAATGTTTTATCTCGAATTTTAGAAGGAATAACGTCTAAAGATTTAAAAAACCTCGTTGATGAAGGTAAAAAGTCAATTGAAACTGGAATTGTGATTTTCGCTACCGAAGACTCAGGAAAAGCTGGGATAGTTGTCGGTGTAACCGAAGATTTAACCAGTAAAATTAGTGCAATTGACTTGGTACAAATAGGTGCACAAGTAGTGGGAGGAAAAGGTGGTGGTGGTCGACCTGATATGGCACAAGCGGGTGGTCCAAGTGGCAATAAATTGAATGAAGCTATAGCGGCAATTGAGCAGCATCTCTCTTAAATCCAGAATTCTTTGAGTGAGATTTGTGCATTTGTTTACAAATTCTGAAAATCTTCCCAATCAAAAGTAACAAAATTATTTTGGATGATTCGATGAGTTCTAAAATTCAGCTAAATCGTATCAGACTTAAAGTATACGAATTATTAGAACCTGCCGCACCCTCTGATACTTGGAGCCGGTTTATTGATCTTTTTTTGGTGTTTTTGATTGTTGGTAATGCTGTAGCATTTGCAGTTGATACCATAGAAGTTGTCCACGAAGAATGGGGTGATTTAATCAACCTGTTCACGGTATTTTCGATAATCATATTTACAATTGAATATATTTTAAGAATGTGGGCATCGGTTGAGGTGTTGCATGGACAAAATGTTCCAAATTGGCAAAAGCGAATTAAACATTTCTTTCATCCATTGCAATTAATTGACTTAGCAGTTTTGATTACATTTTGGTTTGCATCCTTACTCCCTTATGACCTTAGAGTTTTGAGAATTGTACGTCTTGTTGTGTTCTTCAGAATGGCGAGGTATTCACCGGCATTGCAAACATTAGGTGCAGTGATTCGATCTGAATGGCAGGCTTTAGTAAGCGCGGTTACTATAATGTTTTCTTTAGTTCTGATTGCAGCAACCGGTATTTATTTCATTGAGCGAAATGAACAACCAGAAGTATTTGGTAACGTACCATCAGCGGCATGGTGGGCAATTGCTACTTTAACAACTGTTGGCTTTGGTGATGTAGTTCCGATCACTCCTCTAGGAAAAATTTTTGGTGGTTTAGTGATGATTTTTGGATTAGGGATGTTTGCTTTACCAATTGGGATTTTATCTAGTGGTTTTGCGTTACATACAAATCAACGAGACTTTGTTCAAACTTGGAAACAAATTGCGCGTATTCCATTATTTGCGAGACTTGACAATGACCTTTTACAAAAGGTTGTTGAAATGATCAAATCAGAACACTTTGTTGCTGGAACACAGATTTTGGCAGAAGGAAATGAGGTTAATAAGCTTAGTATTGTTGTGAATGGTGAAATGTTGGTAGAAAGTCCAACTGAGAAAAGGTTAATTGGGAAAGGTTCTTATTATGGTGAACTTGCTTTGATCCAACAACGGGAGTCACGTGCTAAGGTTACTTGCCATACAGATTGTGATATTATTTACATAAATAGTACTGATTTTAAAGAATTACTTAGAGATCACAGTTTGATGCGAGAGGCAATTGAATCAACCATACAAAATCGAAGTGATCGGTGGGAAGATGTAATAGATTTTCCGGTCTCAGGTAACAAATAAAACAGTTACTTTTATAGGAATTAGTTATGGAATTAGACATTCAACATGAAAGTGCAGACAAAATTGAGGTTGAATCCGGAGCGTCTCATCCGTTATTCAGTCATGCACCAACAAATTTAAACTTCAAAAAGACACGGAAGCGACTATTGTGTGAAACTCGTCAAGTAATAGATGATTATGGCATGGATATTGAACCAGAGAAATGGCTGGTGTGTATGTCAGGTGGGAAAGATTCATACTCATTACTTGCGATTTTGTTAGATTTAAAGTGGCGTGGGTTATTACAAGCTGATTTGCTGGCGTGTAATCTTGATCAAGCACAACCTGGATTTCCTCAAGAAGTATTACCGAATTTTTTCAAACAGAATGCTGTTGAATATGTCATAGAGCGCGAAGATACTTATTCAATTGTCACAGAGAAAATTGAACCAGGCGGTACCTATTGTTCTTTATGTTCAAGATTGAGACGAGGTCATTTGTACAGAATTGCGAGAGAAAACAATTGCCAAGCAGTGGTTCTAGGACATCATCGTGATGATATTCTTGAAACCTTTTTCTTGAATTTTTTCTACGGTGGACGTATGGCAACAATGCCGGCAAAGCTACTTAATCAAGAAGGTGATTTGAAACTGTACCGTCCATTGTCGTATTGTTCCGAGAAGGATATTGCTAAATTTGCCAATTGGATGAATTTTCCAATAATTCCTTGTGATTTGTGTGGTTCACAAGAGGGGTTGCAACGTCAAAAAGTCAAAGAACAAATTGCTGAATGGGAAAAATTACAACCAGGTCGGTCTAATGTTATGTTTCGTGCGCTTTCAAATATCCGACCTTCTCATTTGCTTGATCGAAAACTTTTCGATTTTGATGCACTTTCAAGTGCCTCTTGAATAATTTTTCTAAATGGTTCCTTTTTAAGTGCCTCTTCAACAGTATCTCTTAATGCGTAATGGACTACATCTGGTAATGATAAGAGTTGCAGAAAAACTTTATTTTTACCTAATCGAGTCCATGCGTCTTCAACTTCATTCAAATCTGTAGTTACACAATTTTCAAACATATTTTCATTTCCTATAACTTCAGCCCAAGTAGGGATACGTTTAGGAAATTCTGATTTATTTTGTTTTGACTTGTTGTTTGGAGTCATGAAGTGCACTCTTTAACTTAAGAATTGATTTTGAAATTCATGCATCTGCTTGCTTTGTTTCCATTCCTTTATCAGTAAAAAGCTGTTGAAGCTCTTCAGCTTGAAACATCTCCTTTATAATGTCACAACCACCGACAAATTCACCTTTAACATACAACTGTGGTATGGTTGGCCAATTAGAAAAATCTTTGATCCCTTGACGTAAATCATCATTTTCAAGCACATTAATACCTTTGTATTCAACTCCCAAATAGTCCAAGATTTGAACTACTTGACCAGAAAACCCACATTGTGGAAATGTTGGTGTACCTTTCATAAATACAACGATGTCATTTGTTTTGACTTCGTTACTAATCCAATCAGAAATACCGCTCATTGAAATTTTCCTTTATTTTGTAAAATAGTTTGAGTGGTTGATAAGCTTACAAGAATTTTCTCAAAATTCAATCAAATAGCGATCAATTTAGCCAAATTAGTCTGGTGTACTTGTTTGAAGTGCTAGTGCATGAAGTGCTTCACCCATATTTCCCTTTAAGGCATTGTATATCATTTGATGCTGTTGTACTCTACTTTTACCACGAAATGATTCAGAAATTACCACTGCTGCGTAGTGATCACCATCACCAGCCATATCACGAATTTCTATTTTTGCATCCGGTAGTGCTTCCTGGATTAAATTTTCAATTTCTTGTGGGTTCATGGGCATGGTTTAATTCTCCAAGTTATTGAGTGTTCATGTAATTTGGTAACCAGCTTTCGTATGCAGTAGTTAACTCCTCAACAGGGATTGAGATGTTATCATTTATTATTAAGTCAGATCCTATAGTTTGTCCAATATGGGTTAATTCAATACTTGTCATGCTTGCCGAATCTCTGATTTCATTAACATTTTCTGGACTTGTAGTTATCAAATATCTTGATTGGTCTTCACCAAATAGTGAGATATGGACTGGACTAGGAATTGTTACTTTGCAACCCATTTTACCCTTTATTGCCATTTCTGCAAGAGCGATCGCTAAACCACCATCTGATAGATCATGACATGCTGTAATTTTATTTGAAAATGTTAAATTTTGTATAAGATTTCCGTTGAAAAGCTCCTCATATAAATCAACTGGTGGTGGTGGTCCTTTTTCATGTCCAAGAACTTTCCATTGATAAAGAGATTGAGCGATAGAAGTTCCAAAGGTTCCGACTAAGAAAATCTCGTCACCTTCGTTGGCAAAGGCACAAGATACGTGTTGATCTAAATTATCTATCAATCCGACACCACCAATCGCAGGTGTCGGTAAAATTGCCTGACCATTGGTTTCATTATAGAGCGAAACATTTCCAGAAACGATTGGGAACTCTAGGATTTTGCATGCTTCACTTATTCCTTTGATTGATTCAACCAACGTTCCCATTATTTCAGGACGTTCTGGGTTTCCAAAATTTAGGTTATCAGTTGCTGCCAGTGGTTTCGCACCAACAGCACATAAATTTCGCCAGCATTCTGCTACTGCTTGTTTACCTCCTTCATATGGATCGGCTTCACAATAGCGCGGATTTACATCCACAGAAAATGCTAGACTTTTGCCATACTGATTAACTTGAACAACTCCTGCATTACCGCCGGGAGGATCAACTGTATTACTTTGAACCAGAGTATCATATTGTTCATATACCCAACGACGTGAACAACCTTCGTCAGAATTTAATAATTCAAGAATTGCTTGCTTATAATCTGCGGGCTCAGGAACAGTTGAATTATCAAGTTGCAACGGTTTTTCTCTGGAGACCCACTCTCGGTCATATTCAGGAGCTGCATCTCCCAACTCTTTGATGGGAAGGTCTCCCTTAATTTCTCCATTCTGCTTAATAACAAAGCGCAAAGTATCTGTAGTTTGACCAACAATCGCAAAATCTAACTCCCACTTTAAAAATATATCTCTGGCGATTGATTCTTGCTCTGGATCTAAAATCATCAACATGCGTTCTTGGCTTTCAGACAACATAATTTCATACGCACTCATCCCTTCTTCTCGAACTGGTACTTTATCCAGATCTAATTCTATACCTAAATCACCTTTCGCTCCCATTTCTACGGCGGAACATGTCAATCCCGCTGCGCCCATATCTTGAATGGCAATGACTGCACCTGAAGCCATTAATTCCATACAAGCTTCCAACAGACATTTTTCAGTGAATGGATCGCCAACTTGAACAGTTGGACGTTTTTCTTCAATTTCATCACTAAACTCAGCTGAAGCCATAGTTGCACCACCAACACCATCACGACCGGTCTTTGCACCGAGATATACCACTGGTAATCCAATGCCCTTAGCTTCTGAATAGAAAATTTTATCTTGGTCTGCAATTCCTGCCGCAAATGCATTGACTAAACAATTTTCGTTGTACCGAGGGTGAAAACCAAGTTCTCCTCCAACAGTTGGTACACCAAAGGAGTTGCCATAACCTCCAATCCCAGACACAACACCTGAAAGCAAATGTCTAGTTTTTGGATGATCAGGTGAACCAAATCGTAACGCGTTCATTGAAGCAATCGGACGCGCACCCATCGTGAACACATCGCGTAAAATTCCACCGACTCCAGTTGCAGCTCCTTGATAAGGTTCAATAAATGATGGGTGGTTGTGACTTTCCATTTTAAAAACAACTACCTGCCCGTCACCAATATCAACGACACCTGCATTTTCTCCTGGTCCTTGAATTACTCGACGACCATTTGTGGGGAGCTTTCGCAACCACTTTTTGGTAGACTTGTATGAGCAATGTTCGTTCCACATCGCGGAAAAAATGCCTAATTCAGTAAATGACGGTGCACGTCCTAATAGCTCCAGAATATTGCCATATTCTTCAGGCGTGATTCCGTGATCAGCGACAAGCTCAGGAGTAATTTCTAGTTCTTTGAATGTCATTAGATTTAGGTAATCTCAGATTTGAAAGATCGGCAGGATAAAGTTCGTTGTTGAATTACTGATTTGTTGATACCAGTTGGAAAGAATTCACTGAATCTGATTAGTGGCAAAAATTGAAAGTCTATTGTTTGATAGTAGATAGAGTCTTAGTTGCGAAAATATACAACGATTCAATTTGGGAAATGTTGAAAAAAATAATTTTGATTTCTTCATTGAGGTCTCGCAATTTTACCACCAGACATAGCATGAGGAACTCCAGTTGTACTTGGAAAACTAAATGGCAGTCCTTGCAGTGAACGAATCGCTAGATAGGCAAAGCATTCAGCCTCTAACGCATCTCCGCGCCAGCCACAATCCTCGGACATTATTGGTTCAATGTGCGCGCGTTGTTGTATTTCTTTAACTAAAGTTTTATTCTTGCGTCCGCCACCACATAAAATTATTTTTTTGGGACGTACAGGTAGTTGTTCTAATGCTGAATTTAACGCGGTAGCACAGAATGCAGTTAAGGTTGCTGCACCATCTTCAAGACTCAAACCATTTACCAATGCAGCCGTAAAATTATTGCGATCAAGCGACTTTGGGTATTTTTGTTGAAAGTAAGGGTCCGCAATTAAGGTAGCAAGCAATGCTTCATCAACTTTTCCAGATTGCGCAATGATCCCATTTTCATCCATTTTTTTGTCAGTGTGTTGTGAAATCCAATCATTGATTGGTGCATTTGCTGATCCAGTATCTAATGCAATGATTTCATTTTTGCTATCCCAGTAAGTTAGATTTGCGACACCACCAAGGTTTAAAACCGCAGCAGATGAATCTAAATTAAGATTCTTGAGAAGTGCAACATGGTAAATTGGAGAAATTGGTGCGCCTTGCCCCCCTGCTTCTAAATCGTTGGTACGAAAATCAAAAACAACAGTAGTTTTAAGCAATTCTGCCATCAACTGTCCATCACCTAACTGACGGGATTTACCCCGTCGTTTTGTGTCAGGAGGACGATGAAGAATAGTTTGACCATGAAATCCAATCGCACCGATTTCACTTAGTGTTAAACCCGCTGATTTAACAACTTGTTCAACGGCAGCAGATTGACCGCGTGTAATTGCAACTTCGGCTTTAGTAAATATTTCTGGTTCTTTTCCTCTTTTGAAATTCCATGCTTTTGCAATGACAACCGCTTGCTTGATAAGCTGAACTGTACTTTCTGGGTAGGGAACTAATGCCCAAGGACCGAATTCATATATTGATTCGCCATCAGTTTTTATAAGTGCAACATCAATATTCCCGTCTAAGACGGTTCCAGTCATCAGTCCAACTGACCAAATTGGTAATTTAGATTCCGAGACCAAATATATTTTCCTTGTATTTTAGCATTGAGATTTGGGTGTGAAGCAAGATTATTTTTGAATATAGCTTGTTCTTTGAGAGTAAAAAATACCAACAAATAATCAAACTTCTCCCACATACTCACCGCGTGCCGGGTATTCTTTTGAAATAGCAAAATCAATGGCGGACAGTAACTCGCGGAAACTTGGTCTGACAAATGGCATAGTTTGTATACTTGCCCAATAGAGAGTTTGATCGGGTTTTACGATAAAAATCCCCGGTTCGGAAAATAGATCTGGTTCCATAATATCAATTGACGTTTTCCCTCTTGAAGTTGAAATTGCCAATCCCCATTCGCGTGCTTCTTTAAGGGAAAATCCATACCCAATACGAAGATTCTTATTTTCAATTTTGTCGGACATTTCCTGGGCGCGTGATTTTTCATCACTACTTATTGCAATGACTGAAATACCCCGATTCTGAAATTCCGGAACTAATCGATCCAATTCCTTTAAATAATTTGCACAAATCGGACAATGCAAACCGCGATAAGCAACTATTAAAGTACCAAATTCATTTGACTCGTTGGTGAGATCAAACATACCTTGCGCAAGCGTTTCAAGTTTGAGCGCAGGAACTTTTTGACGTGGAATTAGCATAGTAATTTTCTCCTTAGTTTAAGTGGTTAATTAAGCTTTGAAATAGTAAGCGACCGTCGCTACTACCATGAAATGATTCGATTTGATTTTCTGGGTGCGGCATTAATCCTAATACATTACCACTTTCATTCATCACACCAGCAATATCACTTATTGAACCATTTGGATTAGTTTCACAAGTATATCGAAAAACTATTTGTCCAGAGCTTTCTAATTTTTTGAGAGTCTCTGGAGTGGTGAAATAATTTCCATCGTGATGTGAGACTGGACACTCCCAGATTTGTTTAGAGTTGAATGCACTTGAGAATGCACTTTGGTTATTTTCAGTTAATAGATTAACTTTCTTACAAACAAATTTTAGATTGGCATTTCGCATAAGAGTTCCAGGAACAAGCCCAATTTCAGTTAAGATTTGAAATCCGTTACAAACACCCAAAATATATCTTCCAGATTTGGCCGCGTCTATCACTGCAGCCATAATTTGTGAGCGTGCTGCAATTGCACCAGTGCGAAGATAATCTCCATACGAAAATCCACCAGGAAGTATTGTTAAATCAACGTCTGGTAAGGCAGTTTCCTTGTGCCAAACTTTAATCGGATCGACACCTGAAATTTGCTTAATCGCGTGAATCATGTCTTGATCACGATTAGAACCTGGGAAAATGATTACGGCAGATTTCATATTTTAGTTCTGTAATTCGATTGAGTAATCTTCAATTACGGTATTGGCGAGCAATTTTTCACACATATTTTTGAGTATTGTTTCACCATTTTTGGGATCATTTTCATCTAACTCAACAAAAAACACTTTGCCTTGTCTGACCTCTTTAACTTCTGAAATTCCAAGAGACTTAAGTGAACCTTCAATGGCTTTTCCTTGGGGGTCTAATACGACCTCTTTGAGTGCAACAATGATTTTTGCTTTCATAATGGATATCGCTCGGTTTATTGAAAAATTGACAGCAAAACTTGATTTTAATGATATTCCGACACAGTAATTTGTTTATTCAACTAAGACTGGTCCTTTACCACTTCGCTGAACATTGTCATTTATAATTCCTAATCGTTGAGCTATTTCTAAATATGCTTCATAAGTTTCACCTAAGTCATGACGAAAACGATCTTTATCCAATTTTTTGTTGGTCTTAACATCCCATAATCGACAACTGTCAGGTGAAATTTCATCAGCCAATATGATTTTTATGATGTCATCTTCAATGATGCGTCCGAATTCTAATTTAAAATCCACCAATTTGATTCCGATACCATAAAATAAACCGGACAGAAAGTCGTTTATTCGCATAGAATAGGAGACCATTTCTTCTAGTTCAATTGGATTTGACCAACCAAAAGTTGCAATATGTTCTTCCGTAACCAAGGGATCACCCAGCTCGTCGTCCTTTAAATACATCTCTATAACTGGAGAATCTAACTTGGTTCCTTCTTTAACTCCGACTCGTTTTGCGAGAGTTCCTGCAGCTATATTGCGAGTGACAACCTCTAATGGGACTATTTCTGCGCGTTGGATTAATTGCTCACGCATGTTCAAGCGTCGAATAAAGTGTGTTGGGATATTTATGGAGTGTAAGCTTTCAAACAAGTATTCAGAGATTTGATTGTTTAGTACACCTTTTCCGTCAATTATATCATGTTTTTGGGCGTTAAATGCAGTTGCGTCATCTTTGAAATGTTGCACCAAAGTACCTTGTTCTGGTCCTTCATAAAGAATTTTGGCTTTACCTTCATAGATTTTTTTTCGATTGCTCATTTTGAATGCCATTTCTGATGGAAATTTTAGGATGAAGATCGGTAAAAATTGTTAATTTTCGTGTTTATTTCAATAAGGTAGTAGGGTCATACATAGTTTGAATAAGTTGGACTTTACCTTAATGTTTTCTAAATCAAATCGCAACAAATTTGATTGACCAAATTGTGTGAGGAGTGATAGGAATCTAATTCATATTGCATCTAATTTTGTATTTAGTTGCAAAATTTGAACGACAAAATAATAATTTGGTTCATTTTGTAGAAGTGGTAAAGTAAAATAGTTTCTGAAATATTTGGAAAAGTTTAAAATATGTTAAAATTATTCATACTATGATCAACAACATTTAATATTTAACAGGAGATTAAAAATGGCATCATTTGAAGAACGTGGCGATGCGTTTGAAAAAAAGTACGCACACGATGAGCAGCTTAAATTCAAAGCGGAGGCGCGTCGGAATAAGCTATTAGGTTTATGGGCAGCTGATAAAATTGGTTTTACTGGAGAAAAAGCAGAAGAATATGCAAAAGAAGTAATCCGTGCTGATTTAGAAGAGCCTGGTGATGAGGATGTTTTCCGTAAAATACGACAAGATTTTGACAGCCATAAGGTGGATCAGTCTGACCATCAGATTCGTCGAACAATGGAAGAAAAAATGGTTGAGGCAATTGAGCAAATCAAGCAAGAAAGCTAGATTAAATTGTTGACAGTAAACCTAAATGGATTTGGTTATAACGAAAAAACTTTGTAGTTTGGCAAAGTTGAATTTTGAGTATTGAATTTGCTCACCTTAAATCTCACACTAAAATCTAAGGAGGAATTGTGGCTAAAAATTTAGCTACCAGATTGCGTAGCGGCGAGATTGTGATGATGGCATGGTCTGGATTGGGTTCGCCAATTGTTGCCGAAAATTTGATTCGTTGTGGATATGATGCAGTCAATATTGATATGCAACATGGTCTATTCAGCTTTAGTGAGGCAAGGGATGCGATATCAGCAATAAAGTTAGCTGGTGGACATGTGATTGCGCGAGTTCCACTGAATGATTTCGCAACGGTTTCTCGATTACTCGATTGTGGCGCGGAAGCAATCATTGCTCCGATGATCAATTCTGTCGAAGATGCGCGACTTTTTGTTGAAACCGCGAAATTTCCACCCCGAGGTGCGCGTAGTTTTGGTCCACATCGTGCGATTGCGCTTCACGAATTGGGTACTGGTCAAGAGTATATAGATATCGCTGACGATCAAACTTTAACTTTGGCTATGATTGAAACCAGAGAGGCACTTGATGCTTCTGAAGCAATTGCATCAATGGATGGAATTGATGGATTGTTTATTGGACCGGCTGATTTGTCTATATCACTAACGAATGGATCGGGGTTTGGTCCAACCAGTGAGCAAACGATGAAGGCGGCAGAACAGATAGCAAATTCAGCTAAAAATTCAGGGAAAATTGCTAGTGCTTTTGCGATTTCACCAGCACACGCTCGTGAATTTGAGAATATCGGTTATACCTTAATTTCAAATGGAACCGATATGAGCTTACTAAAGGCTGGTTCAGACTTTATGCTTTCAAAATCTTAAATTTTTCTGAAAATTTGGTTAATAATTTAAATTCTAAATCTTAATTCACCACTGGCAATCCTAACTTTGATTTGAGTCTCCAAACACTTGTTCAAAAATAGTGTTTACATGTTTAGTATGGTAATCAAGATCAAATTGAGCACGGATTTCAGCTTCAGATAGAATGTTTACCACTTCTTTGTCGTTGATGAGTATTGTCATGAAGTCAAGAGTATCGGCATCATCATTGTGGAAACTTTCCCAAACTTTCATGGCATTACGTTGTACTAATTCGTAAGCTGATTCCCTCGAGATATTTTTTTCTGTTAGAGCTAACATCACGCGTTGCGAGTGTATTAAACCTCCTAACAAATTTAAATTTTTCTTCATTTGATTTGGGTAAATGATTAGGTTTTCAATAACTTGAGTTAGTCTGTAGATTGCAAAATCTAAAGTGATTGTTGCATCTGGACCTATCATTCGTTCGACAGAAGAATGTGAAATATCACGCTCATGCCACAAAGCAACATTTTCTAACGCAGGTACACAGTAAGAGCGAACCATTCGAGCTAAACCAGTTAGATTTTCTGTTAATACTGGATTTCGTTTATGAGGCATAGCCGATGAACCTTTTTGACCTGGAGAAAAAAATTCTTCTGCTTCAAGTACTTCGGTTCTTTGGAGGTGACGGATTTCAATCGCAATTCTTTCAATTGAAGACGCTATGAGTGCAAGAATAGTGAAGTAAAAAGCGTGTCGGTCACGTGGAATAATTTGCGTTGAAATGGGTTCGGGTGTTAATCCCATTGCTGTTGCAACATGCTTTTCAATGCGTGGGTCAACATTTGCATACGTACCTACTGCTCCTGATATACAACAAACTGCAATCTCAGCTCGCGCCATTAACAATTTGTCATAGTTTCTTTTCATTTCTGCAAAAGATTGGGCTAACTTTAAACCAAATGTAACTGGTTCAGCATGAATCCCATGAGAGCGACCAATAGTTACAGTATTTTGGTGCTCATACGCCCTTGTTTTTATTACAGCCAGTAACTTTTCAAGCCTTTGTAATAATAAATCAGTAGCACGTGTACATTGAATGCTGAAACAGGTATCAAGCACATCTGAAGAAGTTAATCCAAGATGCACATAGCGAGAATCTTCTCCAATGATTTCAGCAAGGTGAGTAAGAAAAGCAATGACATCGTGTTTAGTTTGACGTTCAATCTCATCAATTCGGTCAATATCAAAGATAGCGGCCCCTCCCTTTTCCCAAATATTTTTAGCAGATGATTGTGGCATAAGACCCAATTGAGCACGTGCGTCACATGCATGTGCTTCAATCTCAAACCAAATACGATATTTTGATTCTGGAGACCAAATTGCAGTCATCTCAGGTCTTGAATAACGGGGAATCATGGCATATCCTCTGATGTTAAAGCTAGTTGAGATAATACAGCGAATAAATTTAGTATGAAAATTTTTCGTGAAATATTCACAACCTTTTGATCAGTTCAAAAGGGTAATTTTGAACGTTAATAGTGATAAATATAACGTCAATAAAATTATCTATGCAGGTTAGAGTTTAAAAGCTACTTTTAAAATCAATTGAGACGACTCAAAATTTATCGGATTAATTGGAGTTTTCAGCCGCACGTATATTCTCAATATTTATTCTGTAATCGTCAACTGTGTCCCCTTTGAAGACCGCCGATCCAGCAACTAATACATTTGCACCTGCATTGTATACTTTAGAGGCCGTTTCGGGTGTAATTCCTCCATCTACCTCAATATCAATTGGTCGATTTCCAATCATGTCATTAACTTGAGATATTTTTGGAATTACCGACTCAATGAATTTCTGTCCACCGAATCCTGGATTTACTGTCATGAGTAGGATTAAATCAATTTTATCCAAAACGAATTCTATTGTTGAAATTGGCGTGGACGGGTTTAGTGCCACTCCAGCTTTTTTTCCAAGACCTTTAATAACTTGTAGGGATCGATCAAGATGAGTGCTTGCTTCAGCGTGAACCGTAATAATGTCTGATCCAGCTTTAGCAAATGCTTCAAGATAAGGATCGCAGGGTTCAATCATTAGATGGGTATCAAAAGTGAGATCAGTACTTGGTCGGATAGATTTGACAACTTCTGGCCCATAAGAAATATTAGGTACAAAGTGCCCATCCATAATATCTAAATGGATCCAGTCTGCACCTGCTTGGGTTATTGCAACAACTTCGTCTCCCAATTTAGAAAAATTTGAGGCTAGGATCGAAGGAGCTATTTGAAATGGTCTATTCATTTGTTATTGTTTGAAGTGATAATATAACCATGAAATTTGAATTGAAGAATACTCACTTAGAGCTACATTTCGTAAAAGTATCTATAACTAATTAGTTTTTAAGTTAAAATTTTCAAGATTATAATTGTACAATTTGTCAGTCTGTAGATCGCTACCGGTTAATTAGAAAAGCATATACATTAGATATATTCAAGTAGTTTAATTGAATAAACCTCTATCTTTCCAATTATGTGTTTATGCGAGAAAGTTATTTTGAGATTTGCTGGCAAGAAAAAACTTGGCATACTTTCGAAATTTACCCCCAGGGGCTGTTCCTCCTCCTCCTCCTCCTCCTCCTCCTCCTATGATGGTTTTCAACCATCAACCGCATTTTTTTTTTGCTTTTGGCGTAAAATTTTTTGATTTTTCGTAACTTTTTCCCTTTGTAACTACCAGTGTTACTGAACTTTACCAATTTAATCAATTTTTTGTGAACATATAATTCTCCTGTCCAACGTAAGGGAAAATTTACGTTGTCAGCTATTTTTTAGGGTCAAAATAAATCTAACTTGATGTTAATCAAAGCAGGACTTATTTTGTGAGAATAACGCCAGCTCCTCCTATGATGGTTTTCAACCATCATAGGAACAGTCCCTCATCTTTTTTCATTATACTGGATTGTCTCCATTGAGTATAATAAGGTTCAATCAAAGTATAAGCTGTAAAGCCTAATATTATCAATACTACCACTCCTATAATCTTGAAGAAATTCAAGATAGGATTGATTATGTATTTTCTAATCATTTCTTGTCCTCCTTTCTTATAGGATTTACTCCCTTTTGTGCCTTGTTTGATAATACTAAATTAACTGTTATTGCAACAAAATCTTGTAGTTCTATGCGACAAATTGTCTCAGTGTGTTAATAATTATTAATGTCATTATGTATATAAGTCCCAAAAAAAGTGTAGGATGATAAGTTTTAATATTAATCATTTAAAACTTAGACTAAAGGAGATTAAACAATTTCTTAGATTGGTTGAATATGTTAATTTTCCCAAGTATGAAACTACAGTCGATAACTTATCTCATACTTTTCATATTTTAAATGCCAATAAATTCCTCAAAATTATGGATTAGTAGTATAATGTTTGCGAATATTGTTACAGCAATAATTTTTTTGCCTAAATTAAATTGTTTAGTTGACTAAGAAAGGTGAAAAATTTTATGCGTGCCCAAAATCATTCAGTGTCACTTGAAGACAAATACTTACTAACCAAAGGGTCCGTATATATTACGGGGATCCAAACGTTGGTTCGTATAGCATTAGAACGCGCCCGCTTGGACCAAATATATAATCTGAAAACGGGCGGTTTTATTTCTGGTTACCGTGGGTCACCACTTGGAGGATTTGATACTGAACTAATTCGTTCGCATAATTTTATTAGTCAACACAATATCCATTTTCAACCTGGTGTGAATGAGGAATTAGGTGCAACTGCGGTAATGGGTTCTCAGAAGATTGATATTTCAGGAAAAGGCAGTGATTTTGATGGAATTTTTGGGATTTGGTATGGAAAAGCACCGGGAGTTGATCGTGCTGGTGACGCACTTCGTCAAGCCAATTACAGTGGGACTCATCGAAAAGGTGGCGTGTTAATGTTGGCAGGTGATGATCACTTGGCAAAATCTTCTGTGTTAACACAACAAAGTGAATATTTTTTTGCTCACGCTGAGATTCCAGTATTTAATCCCTCTGACATTCAAGATGTATTAGATTTCGGTCTCCACGCATTTGAGCTATCAAGATATAGTGGTTTATGGGTAGGAATGATTTGTTTATCCGATACAATGGATTCTTCAGCAACGATTGCGATTGATTTGAATCAATATAAGTTTATTAAACCCGCGGATCAGAACCCTAGACAAATTGCCGAAGTTAATCGTGGGCTTTATTTGCAAGGTCGTTTGGAACATGAACAGCTATTGAGAGAGTTGCGACTTCCATCTGTACCAGCATATGTTCGGGCAAACAAATTAGATGGAATTAAGTTTGGTTCAAAGACTCCACGATTCGGAATTGTCACTACCGGAAAAGCCTATCGAGATCTTAGACAAGCATTTGCAATGTTGGGGATTACCGAAGAGTGGGCTAAAGAGGTAGGAATCGCAATTTACAAAGTAGCACTTTCTTGGCCGGTTGAACCAAATGGAATTCGTGAGTTTTCAAAAGATATAACAAAGCTCTTGGTAGTTGAACATAAGCGATCATTTCTTGAATTGCAGATTAAGGAATTACTATACAATTCTTCATTAGAGTACCGAGTTCCGGTGTGGGGAAAAACAATAGCTGATGGTAGCAAATTTTTACCCGACACTGGTGAACTTTCTGCAGAGACTTTGATATCAGCATTAATTTCCTTTTTACCAGACGAAATAGTATCTGCAGAAATGCGACAAGTTGTTGAGGAAGTTGAATCTCAGCGGAAGTGGGCAAAAGAAAATTTTGAACAATCTCAACGGATTCCGTATTTTTGTTCAGGTTGTCCTCATTCTCGTTCGGTCAAGACACCTGAAGATGCAAGGTCCATGCCAGGAATTGGTTGTCATGCAATGTCAGAAACAGCTGGACTTTCTACCGACGGTCAAATTGCAATGGGGAATGAAGGTGCTTTATGGGTTGGTCAAGCCCCATTTTCGAAAGACAAGCATGTATTCGTTAATATCGGTGATGGTACCTATTTTCATTCAGGTATTTTAGCAATTCGTCAAGCTGTTTCTGCAAAGGTACCAGTGACCTATAAAATACTTGCCAATGATGCTGTGGCAATGACTGGTGGTCAACCAATTGATGGTTCTTTAACTATTCCGCAATTAACTAGACAGTTAGAAGCAGAGGGAGTTGAAAGGATTGTTGTGCTGTCGGAACAACTAGAATTGTATATGAGTCATCGTGGTATCGCACTTAATACTCCAGTAAAACATCGAGATGAATTGATGAGTGTTCAACGTGAATTGGCTGAATTCAAAGGTGTTTCGGTAATAATATATGATCAAACTTGTGCAACTGAAAAACGACGACGACGAAAACGAGGAACCTATGAAATTCCTAATAAGAGACTGTTTATTAATCAGCGTGTTTGTGAAGATTGCGGTGATTGCTCAATGCACTCAAATTGCCTTTCAGTTGAACCAATAGTTACAGAATTTGGTCGTAAGCGTAAGATTAATCAATCAAGTTGTAATATGGATTTCTCTTGTGTTAATGGTTTTTGCCCTTCGTTCGCGTGGGTTGAAGGAGCAGAACTTCACAAAGTTGATGAAAACTCGGAAAAACTTGACACTTTATTAACCAATCTTCCTTCAATTGAACGTGTTGATCTTGATAAAACCGTCAATGTATTGATTGCAGGGATTGGTGGAATGGGAGTAACAACAACAGGCGCAGTTTTGGCAATGGCCGCACATATTGATGAAAAGAATTCATCTACTCAAGACATTACTGGAATAGCGCAAAAAGGTGGCCCAGTAACTTCGCATGTCAGGGTTTCTTCAAAAACAATTGAGATTGAAGGACCACGCATACCAACTGGGTGTGTTGATGTTTTGGTTGCATCAGATATGTTATTTGCATGTAGTGAAGATATACTTTCATTTGTAAATCCAAAACGTACGCATATTTTTGCGAATTCAAGGATCGCTCCGACAGCTGAATTTGTCCTAAATCAAGAGCTAACATACGATCATGTGAAAATACGGAGTACTTTAGAAAAGGCAGGACGAACTGTAAGATTTGAAGATATTGCCAGCTTGTCTGAAAAATTGTTGGGTGATGTCATTTACACCAATATGGTTTTGGTTGGAATGTCCTTGCAGCTTGGTAAATTACCTTTAAGTTCGGAGTCGGTAGAACATGCAATTAAGTTAAATGGAGTTGCAATTGAGTCAAATTTGAGTGCATTTAAAATTGGCCGTTTGCTGGTGTTAGATCCAGAATCAATGGTACAACTTATGCCTGAAGAATCAGAAACTGTTGATATGCCACTACAGGAGCGAATTAGTTTTTTATATAACGAACTTTCTAATTATCAGAATATTCAATATTCAGCACAATTTTTGTCACAGGTGCAAAAAATTCAAGCAATTGATACCCCAAATAGTGAAAATGCCAGAAAATTGACTGCCGCGGTTGTTGAAAGTCTATACAAAGTCATGGCTTATAAAGATGAATATGAGATTGCCCGATTGTACTCTGAACCATCATATTTGGAAGCGTTATCCCAACAATTTGGAAAATTTGACAAATTGAGATTATCATTATCACCTCCGATATTTAGCCAAATAGACGACAATTTTGGTCGACCAAGAAAAATTACTTTTGGACCTTGGATATTTAAGTTTTTCAATATTTTGCAGAAAATGAAGAAGTTTCGCGGGACTTGGTTGGACCCGTTTGGGTATAATAACGAGCGAAAACAGGAGCGGGCATTGATTAATCAGTATAATCAAGACATTGAAACTATTTTGCAGGTCCATAGCGATGTTCCTTATGACCTCCTAGTTGAGTTTGCCGAGTTACCAACTCAAGTGAAAGGCTTTGGTTCAATTAAATCAAATTCGATTAAAAGAATGAATGTAGCACGCGAGCAATTTCTAAATCGATTCTCTGAAACTAGCAATCAAGTTAAAAGCTCGGTTATGGAAGAAGTAGATTAGTTAGGTAAGTTCTATTTACTCAAATTTGACCAAGTTGGTAGTAAGTCGTTTTCTTCGCTATTAGCCGAATATATTGCTCTAGCAATCGCGCGTGCAAGCGTTGATGTTGCAGCTGCCCCTATTTCAGCAAACTTATTTATCCCCAAATCTAGTGATTTTGTACCAGTTGATAGTGTAAATATTAGGTCTCCATCAAAAGGTGTATGAGCGGGCCAAATAGCACGCGCGATGCCATCATGCGCCATAATTGCTAATTGCTTACATTTGCTTTTATCTAATTCAACATTAGTTGCAATTACCGCAATTGTCGTATTTGACTTTGCATCTAGGTTTCCAGTTTTAAGAACTATTTCAGAATAGTTTTGATTAGACTCAATTGGTAAACCGAGATTTCCAAATTCACCATTGATTTCAAATGGGGATGCCCAAAAATTTTTAGAGTTCGCTAGTGTTGTACTTCCTATACTATTCACAACTACAATCGCACCGATGATTACTCCATTTGCTAATTCAGTTGATGCGGAACCTAATCCACCCTTCAAATTGGCGGTAGTTGCACCGTATCCCGCACCACGGGTTCCAATTTCAAAATTTGTTTCAGCATTCTCGCACGCACGATAAGCAAGTTTTCTATAAGGTGATTCATCTCCCCAATTCTTATCTCCATTATTAATAAGGTCAAAAACGATTGCCCCAGGGACAATTGGTACGAGAGCATCGCCAACTTTGAATCCAGTATTTTGTTCCAATAACCATTGTCGTACGCCGGCACAAGAATCTAAACCAAATGCCGACCCACCAGAAAGTACCAATGCATTAATTTTTTCTATGGTTTGATGGGGTTCTAATAATGCGACATCACTACTTCCAGGTGCACCGCCATGAATCGCAACGGAGGCTGTCACTGGGAATTCAGGCAATATAACGGTAGTACCAGTCTTAATCTTGCTATCTTCTGCATGACCTATTTTAAGGTTACCAACATCAGTGATTAAGTTTTGAGTGCCAGAATTTGAAAGCATTTGAGTATCCTTAGGTTTGGATAGGTGAATTTGGTTTAACAAAAGCTATAGATTGATTATAGTTGAAGAGATTAAGTTCGTTGACTTTAAATTGGAAAAGTATGTCAATTTTAATTGTAGTTTTGCAAAATTTTGCGTGAAATTGACAACTATGTTAATTTCAGGATATGACTTGACCTAATTTGAAGGATTTAAAAAAAAATGTGAGTTTTAACAAATTTTCATTTTCACATGATCGGAGAATACTAGTGAAGAAAATAATTCGACTCATTATGATTTCATTCATTGTACTAGTTAGTTTGAATCACATTAAAGGTGCAAAAGCTGAAATTTCGATTGCAGTTGTGGGACCAATGAGTGGTTCATTTGAGTTGTTTGGTGAACAATTAGTCAAAGGTGCAGAATACGCAGTGAATGAAATTAATTTTAAAGGTGGTTTAATCGGCGCACAATTAGAATTGCACAAATGGGATGATGAGTGCAAGGTGGAGAAGGCGATTGAAGTAGCTAATGCAATCGTGGAACAAGAAATTAAACTGGTCGTTGGACACTTTTGTTCCGAAACATCAATTGAAGCAAGCAAAATATACGCAGAACATAATATTGCTCAAATTTCACCTGCGACAACTAATCCAAAATATACCAAATTTAGAGCTGGAACTGGTACATTTCGATTGTATGGACGAAGCGATCAACAAGGTCAAGCCTTGGTAGATTTGATAGTAAAAGAGTTTCCCAATAGCAAATTAGGGATAATTGAGCATAAATCAATTTATGCCGACGAGTTACTCCAACAAGTCCGAACGGAAATGGAAAATAAAGGCATAAGTGAAGTCTTTTTTGAGTCAGTAGAGTCTGGACAGAGTGAGTATTCTAGATTGATTAATCAACTGCAGTCGCGAGAGGTGGATGTATTATTATTTATTGGGTATCACGACAATGCAGCTCAATTAGCACAAGAAATTGCCAATGAGGGTTTGAATATTCAACTAATCGCCGGGGATGCACTAAATACCAATAAATTTTGGGATATTGCTCAACAATCAGGGCAAGGTGTTATATTTGTTGGGCCATTTGATCCGCGTTCTCGACTAGAAAATACTGAGTTAATTGAGATATTTAGGGAAGACGACATTGAACCTGAGGGTTATGTGCTTTATTCTTTTGCCGCGATTCAGGTATGGTCTACAGCAGTCAAAGCGGTACAATCGTTATCGTTTGATGAAATAGTATCCGATTTATCGGAAAATGAATTCATGACAGTATTGGGATCGGTGCAATTTGACAATATCGGTGATTGGGAGGCACCTAGTTTCGTACCATTTAGGTGGTTAGACGGGAAAGCAACAGAGTATTGAAGCGTTCCAAGTTTTGACTTTAAGTGAAATTAATTGATGCATATTCTGACCGCCGTTTTTTGAATTTGCTGTGAATTGCAAGAGCATCGCATAAATCTGAAATTGCGTTGATTGAATGAATGGTACGAAATTCGTCGACATGTGGTAATATTGCTTTGATACCTTTTGCCTTCGCTTCAAACTTATCAAAACGCAAAAGTGGATTCAGCCAAATTAAGTATCGACACGAACGATGTAACCGATCAGCTTCTGTCGCTAAATCTTCTCCAAAATCGCGTTCTAAACCATCAGTGATTAAAAGAACAATTGCCCCTCCTGACAATACTCGACGCGACCAGTTTTGATTAAATGTATGTAACGCGGCTGCTATTCTTGTTCCTCCAGACCAATCATCAACGCTATTACTTGTCGCGATCAAAGCTTCATCAGGATCTCTTAATTTTAAGTTTCGAGTGATGTTAGTTAACCTAGTGCCAAACAAAAAACTTTGTACATTGCGTCGCTTCTCTGAAAGTGAATGTAGAAAGTGTAAAAAGAGTCGTGAATACTGATTCATTGATCCAGAGATATCGCAAATTGCAACAATAGGTGGATGCGCCAATAATGGTTTACGAAATTGAATGTCAATTATTCCACCACCAGAACGTAAGGTGTTCTGCATCGTTTTTCTTGGATTAATTTGACCTTTTGATGCTGAAATTAATCTTCGTTGTTTAATTTTATCAAATGGAAGTTTGAGATTCTTGATTGCAATTTTTGCATCTTCAATTTCTTCAGCCGTCATTTGAGCAAAGTCTTTTTTCTGTAATAGCTCTTTGCCTGATACTGTCATACTTGCATCAATCTCAATTTCAGGTACTGTTTCCTTAGCAGGTCGCTCTTGGTTGTTATAAAAAGCCTCAGATATTCGTGATTCTCCTGCTTTTGGTTTCTCTTTTGGCAGGGTATTAGGAGCGACTGGCGACAACATCGAAATCATTTTCTCCACCAACTTCTTTGGTCGCCAAAAAATTTCAAAAGCTTGATCAAATAGAATGTGATGTTCGTGTTTCTTCACAAATAAAGTATGTAGGGTCCAATAAAAATCCTCACGATTACCTAGTGCAATTAATTCAATAGATTTAACTGCATCCACTACATTCGCTGGTCCAACTGGCATTCCAACTGTTCTTAATGTTCGAGCAAATTGAACAATGTTATCGGAAAATTTTCCATCTTGGTTTAATTGTGGTGTAGCTGCCATGGAATTTATGCTGTTTCATTGCCTTTGAGTTGAATTTCTTCTATCAATTGGTTGGCTTCTGACCCTTTGATTCGCTCAATATCATCTTGGTATTTTAATAATGCTCCTAACGTTGAAGAAACTGAATCTGAACTAAGTGCGAGTTGATCTAATTCAGTAAGTGCTGTCGCCCAGTCTAAAGTTTCGGCAACGCCCGGTTGTTTGAATAATTCTTTTTCGGAACGAAGCTTCTGGACAAATTGAACAATTTCAAATGATAACCGCTCAGCTACTTTCGGAACCTTTAATCGGACGATTTCAAGTTCACGTGTAGAGTCTGGATAGTCAACCCAATGATATAAGCACCGACGTTTGAGCGCATCATGGATTTCCCGAGTTCGATTAGTGGTTATAATGACAATTGGTGGTTTACTCGCTGAAATAGTCCCTAATTCTGGAATTGTGACCTGGTGATCGGCCAATATTTCGAGCAAAAAAGCCTCAAATGCTTCATCAGCACGGTCTAATTCATCTATCAACAATACTGGTGCCCCAGTGTTTTCTGATTCCAGTGCTTGGAGAATCGGTCGTTTGATTAAGAAACGCGGTGAAAATACATCTTTACTGAGCTCATCTTGTTTTTTATCACCGAGTGCTTCTGCCATGCGAATTTCAATCATTTGTGCGGCATAATTCCATTCATAAACCGCATTTGCGATATCAAGACCTTCATAACATTGCAATCTAATTAATTTTCGAGACAGGGCTTCAGAGATCACCTTGGCGATTTCTGTTTTTCCTACTCCAGCTTCACCCTCTAAAAATAAGGGTCTTTGCATTTTGAGTGACAAATAGAGTACAGTTGCCAGTGATCGGTCGGCTAGGTATCCATTATTTTTCAAAAGCATTTGAGTTTCATCAACTGAAACTGGTGGGGATATATTATTCGACATTATTAACTGCTTCCTTAGGTTGGATTAGATGAGCTATTAAATCGTATTCTTGTATCCTTGGAGATAGAATTGGACATATTAACTGGCAATCATTCAAAACTGAATTCTAAATTAAATTACATTTAAGTCTATACAATCACCCCGCCGAAGAATTGATTCGACAAAGGGTGTATATTTGTTATCGTTTGACTGGTGCATTACTATACCACGTCGAATTTCAGTAGGGCCACGACTTCCTCTAATACCTCGAACAATTATTCGATTTGCTTTCATTCCTTTACGCGAAAATATCGGTAATATTGTGATTGTTCCAAAACGACTGTTCATTGAAGAGAGTACTTCACGAAGTCCGTCTGCTCTATAAATTAGTGTCAATTCCCCGCCAAATGTCAATATGTCGGTGGCAGTCTTGATCCAAGGTTCAAGTCCTGTTTGGTCAAGGATATGAGCTTCCGCTTTCGGTATTGATGGTGAGGAACTTACGTCAGTCTGGTGGTAGAATGGTGGATTAATGACAACATGATTGGCAATCTGACTATTTAGTCCTGCTTTATGCCTTTGTTCCCCCTTTGCTAAAACATTTGCGTTCAATACTGAAACTCGTTTGGCTAAATTTTTGTTTTTTTCTAATTGGAGGGATTGCTTGGCTAAATCTCTCAAAATTTCATCTTTCTCAACTAAGATCACCTTCAACTCAGGTATTCGTGTAGCAATTGCTATACCTGCGACTCCAACACCTGAACCCAGATCAAATAGAGTTCCAATTGCAGTTTTTGGTACTGTAGCAGCTAACAGTATTGCGTCAATACCTGAGCGATGATGTCCAATTTTAGGTTGAAAGACTTCAAATTTTCCATCAAGGAATTTGTCAATTGTAGTATTTTGTGGTAAAGATTGATTGTTAATTTTAGACCCCGCTAACAGATTACTTTTTTTCTTTTTTTTCTAACTCGTGACCCAATCCAGCATCAATTAGAATTGCTTTTGCGCGCGGCACATCAACTTCTTCAACTAAGACTCTCCTAGGGATAACACCAACGGAACCTTCTAAAATACTCATATTATTATCCAGTATTTGGTGGGTAATGTTGCCATCTTTAAATAGTGCATTTATATATGAAAGAAGCACTAAGTCGTTTGTCTTTACGAGCAGTTCCATGTTTAGGCTCTAAAAAATTGTTAAATTGCCAGTTTAATACTATTGATTGTAATTTTGAAGTAAATTCAATTTGGAAATCAATTGAAATTATTGCATTAAATTCGCAACAACTCAGCAAATTATTAATTTGTTTGCAATTGAATGGAGTTGACTAAGTGGATTTCAAACAACCAGTTGGTAGCACGGAACTAGCAACTACAGGGATATCAACGTTAACGAACCTTGTCGCGGAAGATATGGAGTCTGTCAATCAGATTATATTGGCAATGGCTGGTTCAAATGTTGAAATGATTCCTGAAATAGCTAGTCATTTGATTTCATCAGGTGGAAAACGACTCCGTCCGATGCTAACGTTAGCCTTTGCTCGATTGTATAATTATCATGGTGAGGCACATATTAGACTTGCTGCCAGTGTAGAGTTTATGCATACGGCGACGTTATTGCATGATGATGTTGTTGATGAGAGTGATGTACGTAGAGGAAAACTTGCTGCCAGAAAATTATGGGGCAACCAAGCCAGTGTTTTGGTAGGAGATTACTTATTAGGCCAGGCCTTTAAAATGATGGTCAGTGTGCAATCGCTTGAGGCCTTAGAAATTTTGTCAAATGCTTCCGCTGTGATTGCTGAAGGTGAAGTTATGCAATTAGGGGCATCGCAGGATATGGCAACTAATGAAGAGCAATATATGGCAGTTATTAAGGCTAAAACCGCGACATTATTTTCAGCCGCTACTGAAGTTGGTCCAGTAATTGCAAATTGTACAATGGACGATAAGTCGATTTGTCGGAGTTATGGTGAGAATTTAGGAATGGCGTTTCAATTAATTGACGATGCACTGGATTATAATGGATCGGAATCCACACTCGGCAAAAATATTGGTGATGATTTTCGCGAAGGAAAGATTACTTATCCAGTCATTTTGGCATATCGAGAGGGAGATGTGCAAGAGCGAAAGTTTTGGCAACGTTGTTTAGTAGAACGCAAAATAAGTGAAGGAGATTTAGAGCAGGCGACAAGTATTATCAAGAAATATGACACCATCACACACTCAGTTGAAAAGGCAAATTATTTTGGGGATTTGGCAATGAATCTGTGTGAAAAATTTCCTGCTGGAAAATATTCAGATGCATTATATGAAGTAGTAAAATTTTGTGTAAATCGAGTAAATTAGGGATTTGATTGTAATAATTTGCTTTCAAATTAGAATTTTCCTGCCTTTATCCACCAATTTGGATATTTTTTTTGCAAATTTTGGCAGGCTTGCTGTGCATCTTCATAATTTTGAAACAAACCAAAATAGGTTGCACCTGAACCGCTCATACGTGCAATTTCGCAATGTTTTTGATTCAACAATTCTAATTTGATTGTTTGAATTTCAGGTTCGAGTTCAATCGCGCTGGATTCTAAATCGTTGCGGGTCTTTGATAACCAATT
This sequence comes from Stappiaceae bacterium, assembly GCA_964291365.2. Classification (GTDB taxonomy): domain Bacteria; phylum Pseudomonadota; class Alphaproteobacteria; order Rhizobiales; family Stappiaceae; genus JBDWFY01. The sequence goes on along the minus strand of OZ219989.1, from coordinate 4,241,211 downwards.
CATTAACGTTGAAAAATCAGAAAAATTATCGGAAATTTCGGGTAGCGCAGCATTTTGGGAATTCTTGAGATTAGCAAATACCTTTGGCGTTGAAAGTAGTTTGTTTGAATTTACCAACACAATTGCACCAGATGGAAAACTGGATAGATTTGATAATTTTTCACCAATTCCACTAATTATTGTCGGTTTTTTTGTCAAGCAAACTGGGACATCAGCACCAATCATAATTGCAATTTTTTCTAAGGCTTCCTGTTGTAAATGACATTGCCACAATTGATTTAATGCCAGCAAGGTCGTGGCTGCGTCACTTGACCCACCACCGATCCCTGATGAAATTGGCAAGTTTTTTGTTAAATGAATCCTTACTCCTTGATTTGTAATTTGTTGAGTCTGCGAAAATTTATCTAGAGCAATTTTGATGATATGGTCTTGTTGATTCAGGTTTATCAACCCGTCTATATATGGTCCATCTAAAACTAGCGAGAAATCCGGTGCATTTTCAAAAGTCAGGTGATCGACAATATCTGGAAAAACGACAAGACTCTCCAGCAAATGATAACCATCGGTTCTGCGACCTATAATATGTAAGGCTAAATTTACTTTCGCCGGTGCGTATAAATTCAATTTCATGGACGCATCGCATTATATTGCAGGTAAGATAAACTTTGCTAATTTTGACGGGAAATTGTGTCAATTTGCCAAAAAAAATGTGATTAAATTGCTGTTAATATCACAGTTTTCAAACAGTTTTTTCACTGACTTTAAACAAATATTGAGTTCGAAAGTTTATATACTAGTTAGTATTTACAAGAACACTAGATTGCTCGTCAGAAATATACCCGTTCTCCAATTTTTGTAAAATCTTTTCTAGATCGCTCGGTTCAGGGTCTAATTCCTTCGCATGTGACCATTGAAATTTCGCTTCAAGTTTCCGACCCACTTGCCAATATGCGTCACCTAAATGGTCATTCAATGTGGGGTCCTCTGGTTGGATTTCAACAGCCCTTTCAAGATGTTTCACCGCGTTTTCATATTGACCTAATTTAAAATACCCCCAACCTAGACTATCAACTATAAAACCAGCGTTTGGTCGCAGCTCTACAGCTCGGTTTAGCATTTCAAGGGCAGCTTCCAAATTTTCTCCCCGGTCAACCCAAGTGTAACCTAAATAATTTAATACCAACGGCTGATCTGGATTTAATGATAATGCAGTCTTAAAGTCTTCTTCTGCTTCATCCCAATTTTTATTTCGTTCATGTGCAATTCCACGATAATAGAATAAATCCCAATGATGTCTTGCAATATTTACTAAATTATTGATTGCTAAACTATAAGCTTCAACCGCTTCAGCGAATAATTTGTTTGCTCGATAGACATTGCCAAGAATTTTCGCAGATTCAGTATCTCTTGGGTCAGATTCAATTAAATTTGAGAGTATTTGTCTTGTTTTTTCAAGTTCATCAAGTGAGTGGCGACTAATACCAATCTTTCTTTGAGCTGTGCGATAAAGTAATGAATTATTTTCAATAGATTCGAAATAGCGGATCGCAATTTCATGTTGATTTAAACTACGAAATAAATCGCCAAGTTTATCATATGCTTCATCTAATTCTGGGTTTAGAAATAAGGCTAAGTGCATATAAATTGCAACATGATCTTCTGCTCCTCCTCGTTCAAACGCAGCTCCTAATCCGTAAAATAATTCTGCTACCCCATCTTGTATTGAATTGATATCAGATTGAATTCCTTGTTGATTTTGTACTTTATCACGAAATTGAGCAATCTTAGGATTTCCTGGAAATGAAGCTTCATAGTTGTTTAAGACATTTAGAGCTTGTTGTGTATTACCTGACCTCGTTAAAGATCGAACGTGCGCCAATACGACTCTAAGTTTACTTCTATCAATATCATATGCGATGGTGAAGTGTGAACCGGCTTCGTTTATACGGCCGGCGTGTTCAAGTATCAATCCAATATGATATTCAGTGAAAAATGGAAACCAAGACTGACCTTCTAGCTGACTTATTGAGTTAATTGCAGTATCGGTATGCCCTAATCCATGCAATGCCCAAGCTGTTAAAATTGCATTGGTGATCTTATTGAAACCCTTTGCATTTGGAAGGTCAAGAAAGTGAGTTGATTTGTAGTACTGTTGATCCTTGATTGCATTTGCACCGAGCGTAGCTCGAGCAATTGCATGATTATAGTCGAAATTTAATAATTGATTTGCCAATTTTATCGCGTTTGAAGTCTCCCCATTCGCTAATGTTTGGGTAAAACTTTTTCTCAGTAGTTCTAGGTTCTCCGGATCTGAGCGTAATACTTTTGAGTAATAAAGTGCGCTAGTACTAATATCATGAGAATTGTCGGCAAAACGCGCGGCCAGATAAGTACCAGATACAGAATTTACGACTGACTCAAGTTCGTCAACAGAGGAACCAAATGCGAAAGTTATTGGAAAAACAACTATTACTACGCACAAAATGAACTGCTGAATACTACAAACACTTGATTTTACAAAGCAGAATTTTGGTCTAAAATTCAATTCGTGGTTACGCATTTTCTCCTCATTTATCTCAAATTTTTCGCTATTTTACCAAACATTATTGTCGTATCATTTATCTCTATTAATCCAAAAATTGGTTATAGAATTAGAAAATTGTATTCAAATTTTAATGTGAATACTAGTTTCTTGATTAGCCGAATCTGAATACACGGCTAAAATCAAAATATCTGTTAGTAATATAGATATTATTATTGAAGTTTGCCATAAAATTTTAAAAATCAAAATAATTTGAACATTAAATCGCAATTACAATGAATTTTTGTTGAAATTTTTACACTGACTGATTAAATTTTGTGCAGTGCAACATAAAATTTCAATGTTAGGTTGATATTGGAGCACATTTACCAACTATTTTTCAATATATTAATTCAACTTTTCGTCATAAATGAAGGTTGATCATCTACAATAGGAAAAATTAATGAGTAAGTGGACTTATAGTTTTGGCGATGGCCAGGCCGAAGGTTCTGCCGAAATGCGGACATTGCTTGGAGGAAAAGGCGCAAATCTCGCTGAAATGTCAAATTTAAAAATACCTGTACCACCAGGTTTTACTATAAGTACGGAAGTTTGCAGTTATTACATTTCACACCAAAAGAAATTTCCTGATCAATTGAATCAACAACTTGACCAAGCACTTGCAGATATTGGTAAAATTACCGGAAAAGAATTTGGGAGTTCTAAAAATCCGCAATTAGTATCTGTTCGTTCAGGTGCACGTGTCTCTATGCCTGGAATGATGGATACAGTCCTAAATCTAGGGTTAAATGATGAATCAGTTTTGACTTTAGCTGAAATGTCGAAAAATCCTAGATTCGCATATGACTCATATCGTCGTTTTATCCAAATGTATGCTGATGTAGTAATGGGACTAGACTTTGGGGTATTTGAAGAAATTCTTGAGCGAATAAAATCAGAGAAAGGGTTCACTCTTGATACGGAATTAGAATATGAGGATTTGCGCGCAGTAGTTGATGAATTTAAAACTCTGTATCAAGAAGAATTACAAGAACCGTTCCCTCAAGATCCCAAGCAACAATTATGGGGTGCCATTGAATCAGTTATGGGTTCTTGGTCTAATCCGAGAGCAAAAACATATCGGCAACTCCACAATATTCCGGAAGACTGGGGAACTGCAGTAAATGTTCAGGCTATGGTTTTTGGAAATTTAGGGGACGATTCTGCAAGTGGCGTTGCATTTACTAGAAATCCATCTACTGGTGAGAATCTATTATATGGAGAATTCTTAATCAACGCTCAGGGCGAAGATGTTGTAGCCGGGACTAGAACACCGCAAAATATTACCGAAGCAGCTCGAATTGATGCTGATTCAGACAAGCCTTCACTTGAACAAGCGATGCCATCAGTGTTTGATGAATTTAAAGAGATTTGCAGAACTTTGGAATCGCACTACCGTGATATGCAAGATTTGGAATTCACAATAGAACGAAATAGATTGTGGATGCTTCAAACTAGGTCAGGAAAGCGAACAGCAAAGGCGGCACTAAAGATTGCCGTGGAAATGGTTGATTCGGGGACAATAACCGAAGAAGAAGCACTGCAACGTGTTGAACCAGCCGCATTAGACCAATTATTACACCCAACGATTGACCCAGATGCTGAACGAAAAATTATTACCACCGGTTTACCTGCATCTCCTGGGGCAGCAACAGGATCAATTGTATTTACTTCTGAAGATGCAGAGCAGTTGGCTAGTTCCGGTGAAAAAGTAATTTTGGTTCGAGTTGAAACAAGTCCTGAAGATATTCATGGAATGCATGCTTCTGAAGGTATTTTAACTGCACGTGGTGGGATGACTAGCCATGCCGCAGTAGTCGCAAGAGGTATGGGTAAACCGTGTGTATCAGGTGCCGGTGGGATTCGAGTTGATAGTCAAAATGAACAGATTATTTCAGCAGGAAAAACATTAAAAAAAGGTGATGTAATTACTTTAGATGGTGCAACCGGTCAAGTTCTTGAGGGAGCTGTGAAAATGCAACAGTCCGAATTATCTGGTGACTTTGCAAAATTAATGAGTTGGGCTGATAAACACCGTCGCTTGAAAATTAGAACCAATGCTGAAACGCCGTTAGATGCGAAAGCAGCACGAAATTTTGGCGCGGAAGGTATAGGATTATGTCGAACCGAGCATATGTTTTTTGAGGGGGAACGGATTATAGCAATGCGAGAAATGATATTAGCTGAAACCGCGGAAGGAAGGAGACGGGCATTAAGTAAGTTATTGCCGATGCAAAAATCTGATTTTAAGGAACTATTCATAATTATGCAGGGATTACCTGTTACCATACGTTTATTAGACCCACCATTGCACGAGTTTTTACCTAAGAATGACAAAGAAACCGATGAAGTAGCGGCTGTTCTTGGTGTAGAACCGCAGAGATTAAGAGACCGTGCTTTAGCACTGCATGAATTTAATCCGATGCTGGGGCATAGAGGATGCAGATTGTTGGTGAGTTATCCAGAGATAGTTGAGATGCAAGCACGCGCTATATTTGAGGCAGCAACGGAGGCTGGAAAAGAAACTGGTGCCAACGTGGTTCCAGAAGTAATGGTACCGCTAGTCAGTTTAGAAAAGGAGTTGAAAGTTGTGCGTAGCTGTATTGATTTTACAGCAGCTGAAGTCGCAAAAGAAACTGGCGTTAAAATAGATTATCAAGTTGGTACCATGATTGAATTACCTCGGGCAGTTTTAATGTCAGCAGAAATTGCAGCCGATGCTGAATTTTTCTCATTTGGAACCAATGATCTGACACAAACTGCGTTTGGAATTTCTCGAGATGATGCTTCATCATTCTTAAGTGGCTACCTTAAAGATGGATTGATAAGTCGCGACCCATTTGTCTCAATTGACCGAGATGGCGTTGGTACATTGATTGAAATGTCGGTTGTGCGAGGGCGTTCAACAAGACCAGAAATCAAGCTTGGAATTTGCGGTGAACATGGTGGGGATTCTGATTCAATTGAATTTTGTGATGAGGTCGGCTTGGATTATGTTTCTTGTTCTCCATATCGAGTACCTGTCGCAAGATTAGCTGCTGCGCAGTCAGCTATTTTGAATCGGAAAGATTAATTATTTGTTAGCCAACTAGATAAAAGTATTTGCTTCAAGTCGTTAATCGGGCAGTTAAACAAAATGATTCAGGTAAGATAAATGGAAGAGTTAGATGTTCTCAAATCTGGTGGAAAATTATCGTTCGCACGTTGTTTATCACGCATAGAAACCAATTTTACGGCACAAAAAAATATCAAACTCCTTGACCATGCTGTTCAGAACGCACAAGGACATGTAATTGGAATTACTGGACCCCCTGGGGTTGGTAAATCTACTTTAATAAACTTGTTGATTAAGGAATGGCGAGCACGCGAGAAAACAGTTGGTGTGGTTGCGATTGACCCTTCGTCAAAAATATCAGGTGGTTCGCTACTTGGTGATCGAACTCGTTTTGAATCCGACCCAGAAGATGACGGAGTATTTGTGCGATCCATGAGTGCAGGAAATCGATTGGGTGGAATTTCAGATCTTGCAATCGCAACTGTGACATTAATGCGCGCTTGCATGAATTGTGTAATTGTTGAAACGGTTGGGATTGGCCAATCTGAAACAGATATTTCAATGATCACTGATACTATTTTACTGTGTGCACAACCCGCGTCCGGTGATACACTTCAGTTCTTAAAAGCAGGAGTAATGGAACTCCCAAATATTATTGCGGTCACCAAATCGGACCTTGAAACAATTTCAATACGTACCAAATCAGATATAGAAGGTGCTATGTCAATGATTAAGAAAACTGGTTCAGGTTGGAACGTACCAGTTTTACTGATTAGTGCACATAGTGGAAAAAATATTAGACAATTATGTACTGAATTTGAAAATCACTATACCTTTTTAGAGCAAACCCAACGACTTAATTCGCAACGTGAACAACAGCATTTATGGTGGATTAAAGATCATATTAGTCAACGATTTGGTAGTAGGGGACTTTCGTTGCTTGAAAAATCGTCGGATTTTAGTTTTGATACAAAAATTCCCTTCTCAATAATGAAAATAGCAGAAGAAGTAATTCAACTTGAAGTAAGAGCAACGTAAGATTAGTTATACATTTATATTTCGATCACTTCACCACTTGTCATAAGAACAATCATTCCGCGTTTTACCTCAACAATTTTAAGGTAGTCTTTCACTTGCTTGGTATATTTTTGGATCCTTTTCTCATTTATCTTTACATCACTTTTCCAATCAATAACGATTGAAGGTTTACCATCAGAATCCAAGTACAATGCGTCGGCAATACCATAGTAAAGCTCATTTTTATCTTCCAATTTACTCAAAGCGTATACTGGAACTTCTGCACTTAATCCTGAACGTATTTTCTTAATTTCAGGAATCGCAAATGTCCGTTGCACACATTCTGCTAATTCCGTAGGTGAAAGACCTTCACTTGGATCTTCAACTGGTTCCAATCCACATTCAATTACAAGTTCTCTTGCTCTTGACTTGAGTGAATTATTATCATCACTGGTTTCTCCGGTGATAATCTCTTCCATGAGTTTATGTAGAATTGAACCTCGATCTTTGCTTCCCAAAATGACTTGGGGTTCCTCAATTTCAGTTGTTCCATTTGCAGCATCAACTCCTTCTTCATCAGTCCAAACATTGTGGGATTCTTGCAATACCTCGTCTACGGTGTCTGAGTCGTTGCGGCTTGGGGTAACTCTTTTGATTTTGGTGTGAACTTCGCTGATAAAGGTTGCTTCACTTTCAAATTTTTCTCGCGTTTGCTCATTGTTGATGATTTCGTCTTGAGAAATTTCGTTTTTTGGTAAACTTGAGATTAGTTTGTCGGTATTTTTTAAATTACCACTTAAATTTTCAATTAAAGAGTACCATGAGTTATTCGATATTATCTTATAACGGGGAATGACAAGTAATTGACATGCTCTTGTTAACGTTACATACCAAAGTCTGATTCTTTCTCGATATTGTTCAGTTTCTTCATAGTCATGCACATCGGCATGTCCGATTGGTACTTCGTTAAATACTGGCATATACAATGTGTCTGTTTTTGAATCAACGACAGTTTTTGGTGTTTTCCTGAGTGCTGTCATTGTATTAATTGGAATAACTATTGGCCATTCAAGACCTTTTGCTGCATGCATTGTATACAATGCAATTGCTTCTTTCTGGGCATCTGGGCGACCTTCTACCGCGCGTGTTTCATCTTCCCAAGCTAAAGTCATTGCTTCGGAGAAGGCGCGAATTCCTCGAATTTCATATTTGAATGCTAGACTTAAATAAAGCTCAACATTAGCAAGTGCTCGCTCGCTTTTATATTGATACCGTTCATTTAAAATTGGTCTAACACGTAATTCGTTAACAGCATCTGACAGTAACTGGAATGGTGTTGTTATGTACCGTTTTTGGGCTAAGTTTTGTAATTTACCAATTATATCTTTTGCCAAGTTGTTGTTTATATCTTTAAGGTTTGTCCACAAATTTAATTTAGGTAGATTTTCAGGATTTTTATCGGAGCGGGGCAAATTCCATATGATATCTGATAGTGCTTCTTCGGTTAGACCAACAAGTGGTCCTCGCAATAGTGCACCTAATGCTATCGTATCGGTTTGATCTGCCAATACTCTTGTTATTGCAATTAAATCTTGGATTTCTTGACGGCGAAAAAGTCCTTTACCAGCTTGAGTAGAAACTGGAATTTCTAAGTTTTCAAGTGCCTCTTCGTAAATCCAAAGATCAGTTCCAGTTGGAGCTAATAGTGCGATATCACCTGGATTACATGGACGTGGTGTGTTGGTATGAAAATCTATAATATTAAAGTTTCCAATTAATTTACTACACAGTGTCGCAATTTCCTCTGCTTCTGCATTTCGTTGAAGTAATTTGTTGGGTTTTCCATCTTTTTCTACATTCGGAATATTTAGAGCGACTACTATATCTTGGTCTTTAGGATCTTTATGTAGAGGGGTTAGCTTAGTAAACCCTGGTTGACCATGCTCTTCTGCAAGAATCTCACTAAATTGTTCATTGACATAATTCAGGATTGATTGACAAGAGCGAAAATTTGTTGTTATTTCCAATATATTGTTTGGATTTTGATTAGCAAGATTATCCTTTGCGTTATTGTAAGCTTCAATGTCAGCACCACGAAATCGATAAATTGCTTGTTTAGGATCACCCACTAGAAAAAGTGCACCCGGTCGAATAGTATATAGTTTCCAGTCATTTTCCTTTGCAGAAGGCAGATCTCCACACAATCGCCAGAAAATTTCTGTTTGTAGTGGATCCGTATCTTGAAATTCATCTACCAAAATATACTGATATCGTTTTCCTAGAGCTTGTCGAACTTCGTCAAAATTTTTTAACATATCACGTGTTGAATAGATCAAGTCTTCAAAGTCAAGCAACGCGCTGTTCCGCTTAATTTCGGTATATTTTTTAAACAAATGTTCTATTTCTGAAATTAAGTCTGATAATACGAAATTAACCATCGGTGCTTTTAAGGAACTCCAAGCAACACAGCAGTTTTGATAGATGTCACTTGCATCAAAATATAATGCACTACCTTCAACTTTTGAGAGACCTTTAGCCTGTGCGGCTTTTTCCCAATTTCCTTTTGCCTTATATGATCTAAATTTTTTTCCAGTGGTCCATAAGGTTTCATCGGGTTCAAGTGCCAATACTTGAATTAAATCTTTTGGCTTATCTAGATCCAGTTTTCTAATCTTGGTTGATAACTCTTGAAACGCGGTGTTTCTACGCTTCAGTTCGGCTTCAACCGTTATTGACTCTTCGAGAAACACTGCGAGATCATCAGCCGCATTAAGGAAATTTTCCACTTTTACCTTTTGTTTTGAAATATCTGGTGCCTTAAGTGAGCGCAAATCACGTTTTTTATAAGCTATTTCACGAATTTGATTGATCGCTTTCCTTGGATCTTGTAATACCATTTCTGGCAGAAATCCGCCGATCTTTTCAGTTGAGAGACGTTCTCTGATCCAATCATCTACAATTTCGTTGAATATAAGCGTGGCTTGACTTGCATCAAGCACTGATGCACCCGGATCAATATTAGCTTCTGCAGGGTATGGTTTGATGAGTTGGTAGCAGAATCCATGGATTGTACTACAAGAAATCTCGTCAATATTTCTAATCGCGTCCTTGATATTTGAACTTTGTAATTCCGTTAAACCATTTGGAAGTGCACTTTTTAACTCCAATGGAGTATTACTATCTGCAAGATTCTCAGCAAATTTTCGTACTCTTTCTATTAGCTGGCTTGCGGCCAATTCTGTAAAAGTAACTGCGGCGATTTTCTTTGGTTCAATTCCTTCTAATAGCATATATGCGATTCGTCCTGCCATTATAGCAGTTTTCCCGGACCCTGCTCCGGCTTCAACCAAAATTGATTCATCTAGTGTAGTGATTGCCTTTCGACGTGAATCATCATCAACAAGAGTATTGTTGGTGGTAGCCATTAGTCTATGTCCCATAATTCTGGTAAGTTACCAAGTATTTTGTTGGCAGCTGGTACTTTTTTCTCGCAATATGAATTTGCAGCATTAGCTGGTAAAGCAAATGTGAATGGGTCATATGGACCAGCAGTATCTTTTCCTTGGATAGAAATTCCACTAGCTACGTTATTCTTTGCTATTGTGATATAGTGCTTGAGGATATCTAAGATTTCATCTGGATTATCAAGTTCTAGAATTACTGGAGGGTCTTGGGGATAAAATAATGCCGCAGTAGTTTCTATGTTTTCACCTAGTAACTCTTTTACAGCAAAGGCGTAAAGACAACGTTGCAGTTCAGATCCACCCTTTATAGCGAACTCTTTCTTCGGTGCCTTTCCAGATTTGTAATCGCAAACAAATGCTTGTTTATGATCGTGTGAAAAATCTAATCGATCAATCTTTCCTGCGATGTTCACGTCAGTGTGCGGAATAGATACTGGTTGCTCAGGGTTCCAGGGGAAGTCGGAATCCGAGTCATTGAGCACGTTTCCAAAGGGTATTTCACTATAAGTTTTCGCATTTGGAATAAGGTCAACTTTATAACACAGTGCTCTTTTGGCCATTTCTTCTGCTTCGAAAATTGTTCGATTCCAAATAATTTTTGGTGGTATAGCTTTATAGTTTTCCCAGCGGTTTTTAACTGTGTCTGAGATATTTTCAACTACGTCTTTGATCGATTCATCGTCTAATGTCGCTAATCCACCAATAGATTCAATTTTAACGATGGAGTCTTCAATAAGCTCATGGACTAGTAATCCAAATTCAAGCGGTTCTAGAGTTAAAGGTTCACTAATTCGTTCTGGTTCAACCCATTTAAATCCATAATTCCACAAGTAAGCAATGGGATTTCGTAACAACAGTTTAAGCGAACTTGCTGATTGAGTTCGATTCAAAATCTTCAAAATTAGTGGATGATCTGCTCTAAGTAATCCATCATTTGCGGTGATTTCAGGTTTATACCAATTGAACCAACAATTTTTAGCGTTTTTTGGTTGAGGTAAATTTTTAAATTCCTCTGGTCTCGCCATTAAGCGATCAGATTCACTGAAAGCATGAATTGGTGTTGCTGTGGCACGAAGATAAGAATCCTTTTCAACGTTAAATCCCGACAATAAAGGACTTCGCCCAAACAAACGTCCACCAGTTTCGCGACGCGCATATGAAATCAACAGCTGCTTTTCAGTGGTGTTTATAATTGTTTGGAAATCTCGTCGGTCGGCAAGATTTATCGGTAATGGATCTAGCTCACGATTCTCAATAATGTGATCAGGAATAAGTCGATCTTCAGCTGACTTTCGTGGCCATTGGGATGAATTCAATCCAATCAAACGAACAAATGGACGCGGTGAAGATGCGATTTCTGCCGCAGGAGTCCATACCGCTGACGCACATGGTTCAAAATCATCACGATGTTTTTTAGTTTCAATAAACGTATCAATTGACTCGGTTGGTCCAGAATCAATAGCTTTTTCCCAAATTGATAGTGCGCGACCTGTTAAGAATTTTTTTCCTAATTCTTGGACGTTTTCTGTATCATTTAGCAGTAGATTAACGATTTTTTTTAGCTGAGGTGTGTAGTCTTTTCCATCAGGCCACTTTGATGCGTCAAGCTGATTCAAAAATTTTTCCCACGAAATATCGGACGATAATGGAATATCAGAAGGTAATACACGTTGTTGCCATTGATTTGGAAAAGGTTTAAAAATTTCTGTGTCATGGCAAACTGAGATGAGTCTTCTAAAACTTGATAATGAAAGTCCGCGAACAACGATATCAGCAAGGGCAGCGGCTGCTTGTCCATCTTTTCGAACAGTGGTTTTGATACCATGGACAAAGTGTAAATCTAGATTTGCATCAGATTGTAGAGATAGAAAATAATCGTCATAAACATTAGGTGAAACTGTTGCAATCGCTATTTCTTCTGGTTTAGCTGTGCCGGAAGCAATCAAAGAACGCATCCAGCGCATAGCCTCTATTACTTCGTGAAAAGGAGTTGGGGCACTTACAATTTGAATATTTGGCTCTTGTGCTGATTTAGTATTAATTTTAACGTTAGATTCTTGTACCCAATTTGGAATTTCTCTTGGTCCTGCAGACCAAGAAATTGGAATCACTCCAACCAATTCGCGAATTAATGGTCGCCAGCACGGAGATAATTCAGTCAACCCATCAATTTCTATAGATCCCAGAATATTCGGGGCATTGCTAATTCGATTCTGCGCTCGCCTCACAATATCAACTGGACGTAACATGAAACTTGGTAATTGTTCTAATACAGCACACTCCAAGTCATATAATGCATGTAAACGAGGGTGATCTGAAGATCGATCTTTTAAACTGATTCCAGCCCGCCAAACTCTTCGAAGAGTAGTGGCGGCAGAAGAAACCATTCCTGGAAGTTCTTTAATTTCTTCTAATTCACCTAATGGTGTATTTGGTAGAACTTCTTTAACTGCAATGCTTAAATCGTTTAATCCAATAGGACGTGAAAATCCTCCTGCTAATCGAACCGCAGCTTGTTCAAATGTCATAACTTGTAAGCCATGGTTACGTTTTTGTGCGGCTTCAAAACGATGTTTGTGAACTGCGAGTTGTCCATGAACAATTTTAGTGACACGATTTTGAATCGACATAGCTTGGTTTGCATTCCTTTTGCCTTAAAATTTACAAAAAACTAGGAATTTGCGTTTTTTAGAGGCGGTTTATCCAATTTTTGGGGTGACTTTGTAAAGATTTCGCAACCGGTTTCAGTAATACCAATTGTATGTTCAAATTGGGCTGAAAGTGACCCATCTTGGGTTTCTGCAGTCCAATTATCGCTTCGTACTCTTATACCTGCCTTACCAAAATTTACCATTGGTTCAATCGTGAAAATCATACCAGGTTTGAGAATGTCTCCTGATTTTCGTTGACCAAAATGAAGTATATTTGGGTTTTCATGAAATAGTCTACCAATACCATGGCCACAAAATTCTCTTACTATTGAAAATCTGTGTCGCTCAACGTGTTTTTGTATGGTTGATCCAATATCTCCTGTAGTATTTCCCGGTTTGGCTTTTTGGATGCCAAGTATGAGTGATTCATAGGTCGTATCAATTAGTTTTTGGGCTTTTCGTTTAATTTCACCTACACCATACATTCTACTTGAGTCGCCATGCCAACCATCCAAAATGAATGTAATGTCCACATTAACAATATCCCCATTTTCAAGCTTCCGTTCACTGGGAATGCCATGGCAAACTACCTCATTTATTGAAGTACAAGAAGAAAAACCATAGCCGCGGTAACCAAGGGTTGCAGGAATTGCATGGTGTTGAACTCCAAAGTCAAAAATATATTCGTCAATCTCTTTAGTGCTTACTCCAGGTTTAATTAAATCAACTAACGAATCTAAACATTTTGCGGTAATTTGACCAGCCGCACGCATATTGACAAAATCTTCCTTGCGATATAGTTTAATTGCCTTGGATTTCTTTGGTATCGATTTTTCGGCATCAACATATGTAGTGTTCATGATTTATCAATTCCATTTTGAAAATTAATTTGGTATTTGAAGTATGATTCATACTTTTGAAAATTTATTTTAATGTATTGAGTTGAAACTAAAAATTGGTAACATATATTATCTTGTTAGTTAAGATATATTTTTTGTACATAATGGTTGAAATGTTGATTCTAAAGGCAAGTGAAATTCATATTTAGAATAAATTACTATTTTTATTTGCAAATTGACTTGATTTTAAACTTAAGTGTATACACATAAATATAAAACTTCGGCGGTCGTGGTGGAATTTGGTAGACACAAGGGACTTAAAATCCCTCGGCTAAAAGCTGTGCGGGTTCGAGTCCCGCCGACCGCACCAAATATTCAAATAAGTGAACATCTTTTAATTTGATACTTTTCCCTACAATTGTGAGCAATGGTATGGTGTTTGTTTCATTAGTAATTTGGAACAAAGCTATCGGAAATGAATGTTTATCTGTATTTGGAACAATACCCATTAATATTAGGAGTTCACAATGAAATTTTCAGAACCATTGATAAAGGGTCGATTAATTAAACGGTATAAGAGATTTTTAGCGGACGTAGAACTATCTGATGGTAAGATTATTACTGCCCATTGTGCCAATCCTGGTTCAATGTTAGGACTTAAGGAACCTGGTATAGAAGTTTGGTTGTCAAAATCAACTAATCCTAAACGAAAATTAGCCTATACCTGGGAATTGGCGAAACTTGATAAATGCTTTGTTGGCATCAATACTAATCTGCCAAATCAAATTGTTGCGGAAGCTATTTCAGCAGGAATTATTGAGCCTCTAAAGCAATTTGATAATTTGCGGCGGGAAGTAAAATATGGAGAAAATTCAAGGATAGACATATTATTGGAATCAAATACGTTACCTGACACTTATGTGGAAGTCAAAAATGTTCATCTGATGCGAGAATTTGGGTTGGCAGAATTTCCAGATGCGGTTACTGCTAGAGGTGCTAAACATTTGGCTGAATTGTCAAAAATGGTGAAGCAAGGGCATCGAGCGGTCATGATTTATTTGATCCAATATCCGGTTTCGCAAAAATTTAAGATTGCAAGCGATATCGATAAGTTTTATGCTGCGGAATTCAAGAAAGCGATTGATTCTGGTGTTGAAGCATATGCGTTTGTTTGTGATGTAAATATATCTGAAATTTGCGTGCGTGAAGCAGTTCCAATCGATTTTGAATTAGAATAATATTTTATATATGTTAATCAGTTTTGATAGGTGGTTGGAACGAATATCCCAAATCCCACGGGAAATAAATCCAGGTATCTTGTGAAACTTCTGTAATAAAAGTGTCTACTTCAGGTCGTCCTTTTGGTTTAGCGTAAACTGTTGCAAAATGAGCTAAGGGTAAAATCTTGCGTACTGCAACAGCAGTTTTCCCAGTATCAGTGAGATCGTCAATAACCAAAACTCCTTTTCCGTCCCCTCCATTGACTCCAACAATGTCAGAATTTATAGACTTTAAAATTTCAAGCCCCCCTTGATCTTTATATTGATGATAGGAAGCAATACAAACTGTTTCAATCAATCTAATTTCAAGTTCTCGAGCAACAATCGCAGCTGGAACCAAACCACCTCTAGAAATACACACGATTGCAGTCCAATTACCCTGAGCAGTTAGTCTCCATGCAAGTGCGCGTGCGTCTCGATGAAATTGATCCCAAGAAATTGGAAATGCTTTTTCAGTAGTAGTTACCATAACAATTTCTCGTTAAGTTGTCGTTAACTGTTGAGTTAAAGTCTAAGACTACCAAGAGAAATTTTCTCGAAGTAGTTTAATAGCGTCTTCGGTTTCGTTTTTCACTTGATTTAATTGGGATTGGCTACGAGTTCGAATTACTAAATTAGTCACCGCATGAGTACCATCAAAATAAGGGTACGAACCAATTGTAACTCCATCATATTTGTTTTGAATTTCTTCAATGGATTTAGCAACAATTCCTTCTGGTAGCTTTGAGTCAATAGTATGTGAGAGCATTTTGTTTCCTTTGGTAAGCAAAGGAGCAATTTCTACCATCATAGCCTGCATGATCGCTGGTACACCAGCCATAACAAATACATTTTCCAGTTGAAATCCAGGTGCGTGTGAAATTGGATTTTTTATTAGTTCGGCCCCAAACGGAATTCGTGTCATTCGCATTCTTGCTTCATTAAATTGGTCATCAGTATAGTGAGGTTTCAGTATATCTACTGCACGTTGATCAAAATCAATTCCGACTTGAAATGCCGTTGCAATTGAGTCTGCGGTAATATCATCATGAGTTGGTCCGATTCCGCCAGTGGTAAAAACATAGTTGTATGTCTTGCGAAGTGTGTTGACAGCATCAACAATTTGCTTCATGTTGTCAGGAACAATTCGGACCTCAGTTAGGTCAATTCCATGCTCAGTCAAAAACTCAGCAATAAAACCAATATTTTTGTCTTTAGTGCGTCCTGAAAGAATTTCATCACCTATTACTAATACTGCGGCGGTGATTATCGTGATCTTTTCTTCTGAAACTGACACAACAGGTTTCCTTATTTGAAAAGCCGGTCAAATTGGTAATTCTTATTCAATTTAAAATCAGCAAAAAGCAATCCATATGACTGCTGTTGTCTAATCACATGCAATTATTGACTATGGTGTCCAACCAAAAAGCCAATCATAACGATTAAGCAGGCGGTTTGAAGACAACATTCGAAGACGCAGATCACGGGCGCGCGCAACTAATCCTGATAAATGATAAATGCGACCATTTTCTAATGCCGCGGCAATCACCTTATCAACCCTAGTTCTTCGTTCTTCTTCATATGCTAACAATGCAGCAGGGACATCATCATTTGTGGCTAAATTCTTTGCCAATACCCATGCGTCTTCAATAGCCATTGCACCACCTTGGGCCAGAAATGGTAGCATTGCGTGTGCCGCATCTCCTAATACCGCCATTCGTCCATCAACCCATATTCCACTAGAGTCCGTACTATAAAGTGGCCATTTAAACCATCGGTTGGGGATTTGGAGGAGTTCCTTAATTTCATTTGGCCATTTACTAGATTTATCTAAGATTACTTGTTTATCCCCAGGGTATGACCATTCTTCACCTTCCCATTCATCACTTATGATTACAACTAAATTTATTTCGCTACCTTTTCTTATGGGATAATGAACAATATGTGAGTCCGAACCCAACCAAAGATAAGAACTTTGATGATACATTCTCGGAACTTGGTCTGCAGAAATAACTGTCCGATACGCTACTTTTCCAGAATGAACTGCCGATGGTAATCGTAATAATCTCCGACGTACCACAGAATGAATACCATCCGAACCAATTAGTGCTTCACCGCGTTGACTAGCAAGACCGTTTGTCGTATTAAAATCTACAGTAATGCCATTTTCATCGGTTACCGCATTCGCAATTGTAGAACCCATGCGGATTTGAATGTTTTCATCCTTAAGACATGCATCCAGTAAAGTACTATGCAAATCTGCCCGATGGGCAACTAAATAAGCCTCGCCATATTTTTCTTCAATAGATTCTCCGAATTGAATTTCGCTAGTTAAATTCCCATTTACTAGCGAATGAATTCGCACAAACTCCACCCGATTAGAAACTTCTTCAACTTTTTCAAATATCCCTAATTTGCGTAACACATGAACTGAATTAGGAGAAAGTTGAATCCCTGCACCTAATTCATGAAAACCATCAACTTTTTCAAATTGCTCTACTTTCCAACCGTGTCGACTCAATGCTAACGCGGCGGTAAGTCCACCGATTCCACCACCAGCTACAATGATCTGTCGCGCTGAGTCAGTTTGTGGTACATTTATTTGGGTTTCAGTTTGCTGTTGTAATTCAGTAGTTGTGTTCATAATATCAGTTGAGTTGTTTGAAAAGGAATTCAGCTAGAAAATTTATTCATTCCATTCACAGTTTGCAGGGGTAGCATGTCCAGCTCCGACCGATTCATCAAATTGATAAACTGTTGAACAATAAGGACAAATCATTTGAGTGTCCTCACCCATATCTAAGTATATATGCGGATGATCAAATGGTGGAATTGCCCCAATACACTTAAATTCTTTCGATCCAATCGAAATGGTGCTATACCCAGCATCATTGTGAAAATGTGGTATTGTATGATTTGACATTTTGTGGTCCAAGCAGTTGAAATAATATAGTTAACGGCAGCTTAAATGGAACTTTTTTGGATAGAGTGATAAAGTTGTAATTGGATTACTCAACTTGAATGATAATATGTGAATTTTGTTCAGATTGCAATAATCTTGTTGAAACAATGATTGTCTCAGGAGATTGTTATATATGAGTTTCTTTGATTCTGAAGGAGTCCAGATTCATTATAAAGATGTTGGGTCGGGAGATCCGATATTACTTATACATGGATTTGCTTCAAATATATTTATGAATTGGGAATTCCCTGGATGGGTTCGATTCTTAGAAAACCAAGGACGACGGGTCATTGCAATTGATAATCGAGGACATGGTTCCAGTGATAAATTGTATAATCCGGAAGATTATGGTGCACCTAAAATGGCAGAAGATGCAGCTAGATTATTAGACCACCTAAATATAAAAAGTGCTGACGTGATGGGATATTCAATGGGTGCAAGAATATCCGCATTCCTCACTTTAAATTTTGCTGACCGAGTAAGACGTGTTATTTTTGGTGGTTTAGGTTATGGAATGATTACTGGTGGACTTGATTCAACGATTATTATTGAAGCTCTTGAAGTTGAAGATAAGTCAAAAATTACTGATCAGACGGGTTTGGAATTTCGCAAATTTGCAGAAAAAACTGGTAGTGATAGATTTGCATTAGCTGCATGTATGCGAGCATCAGGACGAAAGATTCAAGCAACAGAAATTGGTAAAATTCAGGTACCCGTATTAGTAGCAGTTGGAACTCAAGATGAAATCGCAGGGTCAGCGAAAAAACTGGCTAACTTAATTCCAAATGCGATGGTTCTTGATATTCTAAACCGAGATCATCAATTAGCTGTTGGTGATAAAATCTATAAGCAAGGTGTACTTAAATTTTTAGAGGATACATTTTGAAATGTTAAATTTGGTCAAACCAGATTCAAAAATAATAGGTCAAAGAAAAACCTACTATGGTTCACTAGGGAATAAAATAGCTGGTGAATTGTGGAGTCGCGAATGTGATGAGAAGCGTGGGTTAAATCAATTGCAACCTGTGTTATTCCTTCATGGTGCTGGACAAACCAGACATTCTTGGAATGAAACGGCTCGGCGGCTTGCAGCTTTTGGATTTCATGCAATCTCAATTGATCATAGAGGACATGGCGAGAGTGACTGGGTACCTAGAGGTAACTATTCATTTGATTGTTTTGCGAAAGATGTTAAGCATTTGGCAAATTCATTTTATATTGAATATAATACTAAACCAATTGTAGTCGGTGCGTCTCTTGGTGGTATTGCATCCATGTTAGTTGAAGGACGATATCAACCGAATTCCTTTAAAGCTCTGGTGCTAGTAGATATAACGCCTCGGGTTTGCTTAAATGGTGTAGCAAAAATAATTCAGTTTATGGGTGCACAAATAGAAAATGGGTTTTCAAACTTAAGTGACGCAGCCGAAGCGATTTCAAAGTATTTACCTAATCGTAAGCGACCAAAAAATTTGGATGGTTTGAAGAAAAATCTACGATTAGATAAAGATGGTCGATATCGATGGCATTGGGATCCAAATTTTATCAGGCAACGAACGGAATTTGAGTCACATCGTGGAATTATCGAAGAACGGATTGTCAATTCGGCAAAAAATTTGAAACTACCAGTTTTACTAATTCGTGGCACCAGTTCTGACTTAGTAAAGGATGAGCATGTTAAGGATTTTCTAAATTTAGTGCATGGTGCTTCATTTACTGATGTCTCGGGAGCAGGACACATGGTAATGGGAGATAAAAATGATGCTTTTGCAGAAGCATTGTTAGAGTTTATTGTTGAAAATTTTGGCGAGTAACTGCAATAATTCATAGATTCATTGTGGATTTTTTGAATATAATTCCGAGCAAGGCATAGTATTTGAAATTTGATTTAAGTTTTTGTAAGCTAGTGAATGTTTTAGATTTTACTTGAAAGTTTAGATTAAGAGTTTCGTTTAATTCAACAATTAGGATTTTCAAATGAATAGTTCTGTAAATTTAGCAAAGAAATCAACTTTGACCACACATGATCCAGTTTGGCAACAATTGCTTACAGAAGCTAAGCAGATTGTCGTAAATGAACCGATTATGAGTAGTTTTATTCATGAAAATATATTGAATCAACCATCATTAGAAGAAGTTATAATCAATCGTATCGCTGAACGATTGGCGCATAAATCAATTTCAGCAACAGTAATTCGATTAGCATATTCGCAAGCGATAGAAATTGAACCAGAATTTTCCGAGTTTTTTCGCGTAGATATTGTAACTGTTGTAGACCGAGACCCAATTTGTGAACGTGCAATTGAACCGGTGTTATATTTCAAGGGTTTTCATGCTATTCAAACCCACCGCTTGGCTAATTGGTTGTGGCACAATAATCAAAAAGACTTTGCACTTTATTTGCAAAGCCGGGCATCAGAGGTTTTTCAAGTTGATATTCATCCTGGGGTCCCGATGGGAAAAGGTATATTTTTTGATCATGGTACCGGAATTGTAATTGGAGGAACTGCGGTAATTGAAGATGATGTCTCGATTTTACAAGGGGTTACACTTGGTGGAACTGGAAAGGATCGTGAAGATCGACATCCCAAAATACGACAAGGAGTATTAATAGGAGCTGGTGCAAATGTTCTTGGTAATATCGAAATTGGACGCTGTTCAAAGGTAGCTGCTGGTTCAGTTGTACTAAATTCAGTACCACCAGAAACTACAGTAGCAGGTGTCCCTGCTAAAGTTGTTGGAAAAACCGGTTGCTCAGAGCCGGCGCGCTCAATGGATCAATTATTAGGAAATAAGTCATAAAACTGTTTAGATTTAGTAGGTCAGCTGGTTTAGCATCAGCTGTCTAACGATCAATTTAACATTAGGGAGGTATGAAAAGTGGACAAAGGTGAATTAGCTAAATTGGAAAACTACCTGAAACGACGCTTCAATCAAAGTGAAGTGAAAGTTGAACATCGTGATCAAATTGATGATTCGGCTGAGGTTTATATTGGTGGTGAATCTATAGGGGTGTTATATCGAATTGTCGATGAAGGTGAACTCAGCTGGGACCTTCATATGTCGATATTGGATATTGATTTAGAGGAGCAGTAACCAACTTTTGTAGTCAAATTTTATCCATTCATTGCAAATATAATGTAGTATTGGGATTTTTGCTAGTAAATGGAATGAAACAAATACAAAATACAATAAAATAATGCGTGTTGAATTGTTCTAACTGAATTTTGATGAGAATATTTGGGAGGTTTGATGGCAGTTTATTCACTTGAAGGTGTTGCACCGGGTGTTCCAAATTCAGGGAATTATTGGATTGCACCTGATGCGGCAGTAATCGGCAATGTAATATTGGCTGAAAATGTTAGTATTTGGTGGGGTGCGAAAGTTCGCGGTGATAGTGATCAAATTACAATTGGTGAGGGGACAAATATTCAGGATAACAGTGTTTTACATACTGATGCAGGGTTTCCTTTAAAAATTGGTATAAATTGCACTATCGGTCATAAAGTAATGTTGCATGGATGCATCATTGGGGATAATTCGCTGGTTGGAATGGGGGCGACAATTTTGAATGGAACTGTGATAGGAAAAAATTGTTTGATTGGGGCAGGTGCGCTTTTATCAGAAAATAAGCAAATTCCGGATAATTCTCTTGTTGTGGGGATGCCTGGGAAAGTAATCCGTGAAATTGACAAAGGAATTGTTGAAGCAATGGGACTAACTGCGCAGACTTACATTAAAAATTGGCGAAAGTATCAGAGTGGTTTAAAAGAAATCACTTGTACTTTATCAAAACGAGTAAGCTGACAATGAGTTTTCAAACACCGCAACCAAATCCTCCAGCGGTAAATTTACCAAAATGTATAGTTGTACTTTCGTCGATTTTATTTGGTATTCACGCGATTTTAGAATTTAATTTGCTTCCATTTGTTCATGCAAATTCAATATTATTGCAATTCTCATTTAGTCCATATCATGCGACGGAATACTGGACTTATATTACATATGCGTTTTTGCACGGTAGTTGGACGCACTTGTTTGTTAATATTATTTGGATGATTGCTTTTGGTTCTGCAATTGCGTGGCGATTTGGAAATGTACGATTTTTGTTGTATTCAGCAGTTTGCGCGGTTGCGGGAGCATTATTTCATCTGATCACTCACTTTGGAGATATTGCACCAACGATTGGTGCCTCGGCTGCAATTTCAGGTCATATGGCAGGTGCAATTAGATTTATTTCGCTTTCTGGTGGTCCATTAAGTGGATTCAGAGGGGTGAATTCGGAAAAATATAAATTTCCTGCGGTTTCATTGAAACAGGCGTTTTCAGACCCACAAATTTTGTTCTTTCTCGCGGTATGGTTTGGTTTAAACTTTCTAATTGGAGTCGTTGGTTCTGCACTAACCCCAATTGGCGGTAGCATTGCTTGGCAGGCTCATATCGGTGGATTTGTTGCAGGCTTATTTTTATTTGATTTCTTTGATCCGATTAAGAAAAAATCTCTGTTCACCGGTAACGAAGAGTCTTAAGTGAAGTAAAATCTTGTAACTAATGCTGTTATTCGAATTGAACAAATTTTTGTTTGTTTGCAAAAAATTCTATTGATAATTTCTTGGGGATGAATCAAGATTAATTTTGTTGAGGCTTATATCTGCTAAAACTTTTGATAATACCAATGGGAGGTTTAACTATGTTTGTTTCTCAAATTCTTGACGGTAAAGGGCATGAAGTTCATAAACTCTCACATGATACGTTGGTTTTGGATGCATGTTCTGTTTTGGCAAAACACAAAATTGGTGCGGTTGTTATCGTGAATCGTGAGGAAAAAATTTTGGGAATTTTATCGGAACGGGATATTGTTCGGGAAATAAGCTCAAATGGAAAAGATGCACTAAATATGGGTGTAGAAGAACTAATGACTCGGGAAGTTATATTTTGTAATGAGCAAGATTCAATTGATGATGTGATGGGGAAAATGAGTAAAGGACGGTTTAGACATCTACCAGTGGTAAAAGAAGGTAAACTTGTAGGATTAATCTCAATTGGCGATGTTGTTAAAAACAAAATCGCTTTGGCTGAACAAGAAGCCGAACAGATGAAATCTTACATTTCAAATGTATAGAATAATTTTGTGATGCACAAACTTGTGTCAGTATGAAATTGCAATTCTGATTTCGATTTACTTCAGCAGTTCCATATATTTTTTTATTTCTTTAATGGCTTGTCGACCAGTTTCATAACCAACCGCGATACATTCCTCGGCACGATGAAAGTCCAATAAAGAAATATGTGCTAACTCAGGTGTTAGTAAGATATCAGGTGGGTCTGCCGCTAACCGAGAACGACTCATTCGGTCTTGGATAATATTGAATGCGTCAGTCATAACTCCAGTAACTCCTGGCAAATCATCGTCTGCTCTACCAAAAATCTTCCATTTGAGTGCTTTTACAATAGTGTTATCTTCTTTCATTTCGAGTGCATATTCATCCATCTCCGGTAAAGAGTCAGAAGGACCCGCAGGTAATGAGTGAACTATTTCAGAGCTTTGACCAAAGGCATCAGAACTCAAATTAACTGCTATTACTATGCGTGAACCAAGCGCGCGACATACTGATACTGGAATTGGGTTTACCAAGGCACCATCAACAAGCCATCGACCTCCGATTTTAATGGGGGCAAATACACCAGGAAGGCAATAAGACGCGCGCATCGCATCAACTAATGGACCCGAGCGCAACCATATTTCATGACCAGTTCCTAATTCGGTTGCAACACAAATAAATGGATTTTTCATCAATTCAATTCGAATATTACCCAAATTTTGCTGCAAAAGCTTTCCCAATTTGTTTCCAGAAATTAGTCCAGAACTACCAAATGAAAAATCCATAAGTGAAAAGACACGACGTTTAGTCAGAGATCGAGCAAATTTTTCAAGTTCTGAGAGACGACCATTTAAGTAACAACCACCAACAACTGCACCTATTGAAGTTCCACAAATGAAATCAGGTTCTATACCACCTTCGTCAAGCGCATGCATAATTCCAATATGTGCCCATCCGCGCGCTGAACCGCTTCCTAATGCAATTCCAATAGTTGGTCGAAAAAGAGTTTCTTCATTGTTTGAATCTAAGGGAGATTCGGACGATTCAGAATCGTTGATTTTGCGAAAAAAGGGCCAGCTAAATTTATTCACTACGAATGGTTCTCCCTAAATAAATCGTGCAATTCTGATAAGTTTTTTTCCAATATAGTACAAAATTTCCCGACTAGAAAATTTTGACTAATTCAATCCCAATGTGTTCAAGGATATCTCAATTGATTTTCATATAATAGGTTGGTGAGTCGTAATTTAGTTTTTTGGGGAACCGTATACTTGCTCTGGATCAAAAACTTTGGTTTTTTCTGTACGAATTAGTGGTAATTCGTTGCTTGTTCCAACGTCAGTATCCACTTTTCTGAAAAAACAAGAACGAAAACCTACATGACAAGTTGCTCCATTACCAGCTACTTCAACCTTTATCCAAATTGCATCTTGATCGCAGTCTGTTCGAATTTCGACAATTTTCTGAATTTGACCAGAAGTTTCTCCCTTTTTCCACAATTTTTGACGTGATCTGCTCCAATAGTAAGCAACACCGGTTTCTATAGTTTTTGCCAACGATAATTCATTCATATAACCGAGCATAATGACTTCTTCACTTGAAGCATCAGTGACTATGCATGGAACTAGTCCGTTTTGATCGAATTGGGGTTGCAAAAAATCGTGTGTCGCTAAATCGCGTTTATTTGTAGTCATATTGACCTGAGTCTCCTGATAGCGAAGGAACTATTCAGATAATGGTAAAATTGACTCTTAAAAGGAGGTTAAATTGCACTTGATTAACTATTAATCAATTTCATGAATCGAGATTGTTCGTTTGAATTGCCTTTGAATTTACCAGAAAACCAAGTAGTTACTGTTGATGTGCCGGTTTTTTGAATTCCTCTCATTGACATACACAAATGTTCGGCATCAACCATCACCGCAACACCTTGTGGTTTAAGCGAGGATTCTAGGGCTTGTCCAATTTGGCTAGTTAAATTTTCCTGTGTTTGCAAGCGTTTTGCAAAAACATCAACGACTCGTGCAAGTTTTGACAAACCAATAACACCTGTACTTGGATAGTATGCAATATGTACATTCCCAAAAAACGGTAAAATATGGTGCTCACAATGGGACCGAAACGGAATTTCACGAACCATTATTAATTCGTCGTATCCACCAACGTCTTTAAAAATTTTTTCTAAATGCTGTTCTGGATTTTTGCTATAACCTGAGAACAATTCTTCGTACGCATTCACTACGCGTTTTGGAGTATCTTTTAGACCTTCACGATCTGGGTCGTCACCCGCCCATGCAAGTAGAACTCTAACTGCAGTTTCAGCATCCTCACGAGATGGTGTAGTTGTTGAATATTGATCGGTTCGTATTTTTTTTACATCAATATTGTCATTGAGTGCATCCATTGAACTCATTCTCCAGTTGGAATTTGGTTAAAAACTATAAATTAGTTTATAGAAGGACCGTACATGGCAAAAAAAATTTGCTCAAATGATGGTTTCTTTCACAGTCTTTGTAAAGACATTTATTCTTAATAATAGCGGAAAAAAATTCAACCGCCTATATATTGTATATTAAAATTGTATAAAATTTTAGATAGTATTTGATGAATTTATTGTTACTTAACTAACAATTTTTTTTGTACATGGTAAAAAACTACTTAACTGCAAAGGGTCTCAAGGTATGATTGATGAAATTTATAATAACAAAATTTTAGAGTATGCAGGAAATATCTCAAATCTAGGTCGATTGGATAATCCAGATGCCACAGCACGTGCGCATTCAAAACTTTGTGGGTCAACCGTGACAGTTGACTTAAAGGTTGTAGATGGGAAAGTATCAGAATTTGCACATGATGTAAAAGCATGTGCTCTTGGTCAAGCTTCTTCTTCCATTATGGCGCAAAATATAATCGGATCTGATGCTGAGGAACTTCGTGAAGTGAGAGAAAGTATGTATCAAATGTTGAAGGAACATGGAGCCGCACCAACTGGTAAGTGGGCAGATCTTAAATATTTAGAACCAGTTCGCGATGTTAGACCTAGACATGCTTCAACTTTACTAACGTTTGATGCGGTAGTAGATGCAATGAACCAAATTGAAAATTAGTAATTTTAGAAGTTCAAATTCATTTATTGTTGGGAACTTTAGCTATGAAAACTGATTCTAATGACGCATCAAATTCTGATTTTGATCAATCATCAATTGGACTTGGTTCACGTATTGGAATTGGTTTGATTAGAGTATATCAATTAACATTTTCGTACTTTTGGGGAAGGTCGTGCCGGTTTCAACCAACTTGTTCCAATTATACTGAAACTGCGATCCAGCGGTTTGGATTGTGGGTAGGATTTTGGATGGGGTTAGCCCGTATACTTCGTTGTAATCCATTTGGAAGCTCTGGATTTGACCCTGTTCCCGACATGTTCTCAGAACAAATACCGTGGTATAAATTTTGGAAATTCGGTTTTTGGACTGGGAACCATATTGATCCAAAGACCAAATTAAAATAATTGAATAAAATTATTAAAAGTGTTGGAAAAAATTATCGGCATTTTGGACTTTTGTAAGTTTATAATATATGTATTTCGATTCTAGCTTTATTAATTTTCATATTAAGCTTACCTGCATTGGTATCGCAGGAGTGGGCAGGAACTACTATGATAAACATAAAATTTCCAGATGATTCAATTCGAGAATTTGAAACTAGTATCTCTGGACTTGACCTCACTAAGAGTATTTCAACTTCTTTGGCAAAAAAAGCGGTAGCAATTTCTATAAATGGAAATTTATGCGACTTAAATGACGCGATTCAAAGTGATTGCTCAGTTGAAATTATTACGCGTGATGATAATCGATCGCTTGCATTGATCCGGCACGATGCTGCTCATGTAATGGCAGAGGCGGTACAAGAATTGTGGCCAGGTACACAAGTTGCAATTGGACCAGTCATTGAAAATGGTTTCTATTATGATTTTAAGCGTGCTGAATCATTTACGCCTGAAGATTTACCCAAAATAGAGAAAAAGATGCGTGAAATTATACAACGCAATGAACCATTTACTAAAGAGATTTGGGAACGGGAAGAAGCGAAAGAGTATTTTAAGGCACAAGGTGAAGATTATAAAGTCGAGTTAGTCGATATGATTCCTGAGGGAGAGGAGATAAAAATATATCGCCAAGGAAAGTGGCTAGATTTGTGTCGTGGTCCACATATGGTATCCACTAAGCAAATCGGATCGGCATTTAAATTAATGAAATTAGCTGGTGCGTTTTGGCGAGGTGACAGTAATAACGAAATGTTGACTCGAATTTATGGTACAGCGTGGAAAAACGAGAATGACTTAAAAGTTTACTTACAAACCATAGAGGAGGCTGAAAAGCGTGATCATCGGAAATTGGGACGTGAAATGAATTTATTCCACTTTCAACCAGAGGGTCCAGGTGTAGCGTTTTGGCATTCAAAGGGGTGGATTTTATTCCAAAATGTAATCAATTACATGCGACGCAGATTAGCAACGGATTATGAAGAAGTTAGTGCTCCACAGATTTTGGATCGTTCATTATGGGAAACTTCAGGGCATTGGGAATGGTATCGTGAAAATATGTTTGTAACTCAAACAGAGGATGATCGGGTATTTGCAATAAAACCAATGAATTGTCCAGGTCATATTCAGATATTTAAACAGGGGTTAAAATCTTATCGTGATTTACCAGTTCGTTTAGCGGAGTTTGGTACTGTTTCTAGATATGAACCCTCAGGTGCGTTGCATGGATTGATGAGAGTTAGAGCGTTTACTCAAGATGATGCACATGTTTTCTGTACAGAAGATCAGTTGGCAGCGGAATGTTTGAAAATTAATGATTTGATTTTGTCGACCTATTCGGATTTTGGGTTTGATGAAATTGTTGTCAAATTATCTACGCGACCAGAAAAAAGGGTAGGATCAGATGAATCTTGGGACCATGCTGAAGCGATAATGGCTGTGGTTCTTAAAGAAATAGAAGAGCAATCTGATGGAAAGGTTGAAACAGAGGTACTACCGGGTGAAGGTGCATTTTATGGTCCTAAGTTTGAATATACACTACGAGATGCCATTAATCGCGAGTGGCAATGTGGAACAACTCAGGTAGATTTCAATTTACCAGAACGATTTAATGCAAGTTACATAGACCAAGATGGAAATAAAAAGACACCAGTAATGGTGCATCGGGCTATTTGTGGTTCAATGGAACGGTTTCTGGGTATTTTAATTGAGAATTATGCAGGTCATTTTCCGCTATGGCTATCTCCTCACCAGATAGTTGTAGCCACAATTACATCAGAAGCAGACGAATATGCAACAAAAGTATGTAATAGCATGAAATCGGTGGGACTAAGAGCAACAATTGATGTGAGAAATGAGAAGATCAACTATAAAGTTCGTGAACATTCGTTGGCAAAAATTCCTATCATAATCGTATGTGGAATGAAGGAAGCAGAGACAAATTCTGTAAATATTCGAAGATTAGGGAGTAAAGACCAATTAGTGTTGAATTTAGATGAAGCAGTTGAAGTGCTTAAAACAGAGGCAATTGCCCCAGATTTGTAAGTGTAAATTGAGGATAGAATGGTAATTTTCGGGAAGAAATTAGTTTAAATTTAATTTACTCTTATCACTTCAACCACGCGATTATTTCCAGCTTCAACTGTGAAATATTTAGTAAAATTTTTACCCCGATGCTCTGCTTCCACTTCATATTCACCAGTTGCTAAAATATGTGAGGGAAAGGCACCGTTGCCTTCTGCGATTACTTCTCCTTCTCCAGAGCGAACAGACCAATTTGTACCAATTAGTGCTTCGCCCGCAGGTTCGTTTACTAGTTTAAGGGTGATTTCAGCAGCGGAATGTAGCATTTTTGCTTCTATAAGTTTACCTGGTTGTATTTGGATATCTGCATTCACGACAGCATTGGCTTCACCATATCGGCTAACTATATGGTAAGTATCAGTATTTAAGGAAATAACTTGTCCTTGCTGAATATCTTTGGCAATTAAAATTCGTTCACCTTGGTCGTCATATTCCATACTATAAATATCAAATTCAACTTTTCCGTTTGGGATTGAATCATCTTGGTCAACAATCGCTGTTAATTTTAAACCACCAGCATCTAAAATGAGTGTTTGTTGTTGACTCTGCAGCGGAATGGAAATTTCTGAAATTTTTGTTGCTAAACCATATGAAGCAGAAACGATGTATTTACCAGGATTGAGCTGGAATTCTGGGGTTGCTTGTTCGGAAGTCTCAATAAGTTCAAAACTATTTTCATAATTTGGTGATGTTGAAAACACTCGCCAAGTCACACCTTGATTTAATATTTTACCACCTGGTGCTAGTTGAGCCGCTAGATTCAAAGTACTAGGTAAATAATTTAAAGGTTCAGCGTTGTTTAAGTCAGTACTTGGTGCATAATTGACTAGTGTCGGTGGCTGATTCAATTTAGGTTCAATTATACTTTCAAAAAGTGAATCTAGATATGAGTTTGAATTATTTTTATTTACCGATAGAGTTGAGTTGCTTTCGATTGGTACAACGTTGCTAGAAGCTGATGAACCTTGATCAGATTGCTTTAATACCTCACCTATAAATACTCCCAAATCTACAGTCTGACCTTCACTTTCAGCTTGAGAATTGATTGATTGCAGTTGTGGTGCTTGGATTGGTAAGTTTTGCGCAGTAGTTAAAAGGTTGCCCACAATCAATATGGTAAGAGTTGCGCATATGATTTTCAGAACATGCCAATAATTAGTCAATTTGTTAGAACCCTGTAAAATTAAAAATTACATTACGGTATATTACTAAATATAGTTTGAAGTTAGACAGTAAAAATGTCTTCATATAAGATATAGCTTACACTATTAACTTAAATTAGTAAAATTCCTAACAATAAATTAAACAAATGAATGAAATTATCGAGTATTTACAAAATCGACGGTCTGTTCCCGCTACGAATTTGACTGACCCCGCCCCTAGTTTTGAAGAGATTTCAACAATTTTACAAATTGCTACTAGAGTTCCGGATCATGGTAAACTTGCACCGTGGCGATTTGTCATCTTTCAAGGTGACGCAAGAATTGAAAGCGGAAAAAAATTACTAAATTTACTCCATGGTCGTGGGCAAGAACTTTCTGCAGAACAAGAGCAGTTAGAATTAACACGTTTATCGCGTGCTCCATTAGTTATCGGGGTTGTAAGTAGAGCCGCGGAACATCCGAAAATTCCAGTTTGGGAGCAACAACTTTCGGCAGGTGCTGTTTGTATCAATATTTTACATTCTGTCCATGCATTGGGATACGCAGGACAATGGCTTTCAGAATGGTACTTATTTGATACGGAAGCTGGAAAAATTTTGGGATTAGGTGAAAATGAGCAGTTTGCTGGGTTTATTCACATTGGAACACCTGACATGATACCGGTTGAGAGAGTAAGACCGGATGTGTCATCGTTAGTGTCATATTGGCGTAGTTAGCTTTTAATTTTGTTTAGATGTTTATCCATAGGGCGCAGGTTCTAGTATTTTAGCAAATCAAGTTTGTAATCAGCCAATATGGTTGAATCTCCTGTACCGGCTTGGACTCCATTGCTTATTAGGAGAGTTTGGCATCCCGTATTTTTTCCACCAACGATATCATGTTGAGGGCTGTCTCCGATCATCAAAGTTCTCGCTGGATTTGGGTTCCCTAGTGCTGTTAGACCAGCATTAAAAATTTCTGAGTAAGGTTTACCAATTTTTGTTAATGATCCGCCATTTGATTCATAATCTGCTGCAATTATACCGGGTCCAAATGAACTTCCATTTTCAGTATAAATAACAGTATCAGGGTTTGCACAAATCGCTGGAATGCCAGAATGTGCGCAGTTAAATAATAGTTTTTCATAATATTTCCGGGAAAATCTTTCTGGTCTAACTCCTGAAATTTGAACTAATTTGGTGTTTTGAGTTGGTGCATGGGTAACTTCCAATCCAAGTCCGAGTAACACTGAAATATCGTTATCGCGGTCAATAACCGCAACTGAATCTCCTAACTTTAACTCACCAGATTCAAGCTTATGTGCAACTAATTTTCGGGACACTTCACCAGAGGTTACAATATCGCTTACTAATTCATGTGTAAAACCAAGAGACTCCATGCGGTCCCAATTTGCTGACTTGAGACGACCTGAATTGGTAATAGTGACAACAGGTATATTGAGTCTTTTAAGTTCAATTAGACATTCTTTAGCTCCTTCAAAAGGAATTTGACCATTGTGTAAAACGCCATATTGGTCAATAAGAACAGCCTCAAATTCGTTCACTATCTGACCTAAACCAGATATTTTTTTCGTCAAATTTTAGTCTCCGGGTGTTGCTAAGCGAACCGATTAATCTCAGCCTATGCAATCAAAATTATTCGTTCAAATTTGAAACATTTCCTTTAGAACACGTTCTTCCAGTCCTTGTTCATGATCAAATAACACAAAACATTTTGAAGACCTGCATTCATGAATTTTAACGTTTATGACATTTCTTATTTCGTGGTTATCTGCCATTACACTAAGTGGTCGCTTTTTAGGATTTAGATTTTCAATTGTTACAGTTACATGGTTTGGTAACAGCGCGCCTCGCCACCGACGAGGGCGAAATGCACTAATAGGTGTGAGAGCTAATAAATTCGCTGCGCGGGGCAAAATGGGTCCATGTGCTGACAAATTATATGCAGTGCTTCCTGCTGGAGTGGCAATTATAATTCCATCGCACACTAACTCTTCTAGCTGAATTTTATCATCAATAGAAATGCTAAGCTTCGAGGCTTGCGATGATTGTCTAATTAGTGAGACTTCGTTAATCGCTTTATCTTGATGAATATTGTCACGTTCATCAGTTGCTTCCATAATTAGTGGGTGAAGTTCAATTTTACTCGCTTGTTGTAATCGCTCTAATAAGTTGTCTTCGGAAAATTCATTCATAAGAAATCCAACGGAACCGCAATTCATTCCATAAACAGGAATTTCGGAGTCCATTAATTCGCGTAATGTCTTGAGCATCAACCCATCTCCACCTAATGCAACTACAACATTTGCATCTTTTAGCTCGACATGGTTGTAACGTTCACATAGTTTTTTTTTAGCGATACTGGCCTCGTTGTTCTCAGCTGCTATAAATGATATTTTAGATTCACCTTCAAAGTTTAAATTCATTGAACGTCCTTATATTCTACGTGGGTAGGAAATCTTGTTTCGTAGACAGTAATAAACATAGTGGAATAAGTATTTAAATTGAGATTTTTAAATCAATATATTGATTGTTCAACTGGTGTCGATATTGGTTTAATTGATTTGAGGTAAGTCGCGATGGCGTTGCGGTCGTCAGTAGAAAGTCTAGACAAATTATCTTGAACTGAAGCCATAGTACCACCAAAAGAATCATATTCCGGGGTAAATCCTGATTCAAGTGAATACTGAATATCTTCAATACTCCAATGGTTAATTCCTTCTTCAGATGGTGTGATATTCGGGACAAAACCATCGCCATCAGCTGCTGGCGCGCCAGCTAACCAAAAATTTCTGTTTAAGCCGCCAAAGATGTCACGAATCGTATGACATTCAGCACAGTGACCTGGACCTTCGACTAAATACTTACCGCGGTTAATCTCGTAGGTAGCATTACTGTCAATTACAAAAGTTTCATCTTTTAGGTAAACGAGTTTCCAAATGCCAATTCCTCTTCTGAAATAATAGGGAAATTTAAGGTTATGGCGACTTACTTTATTTTTTACAGGTGGTAATGTGTCTATAAATGCTTTTAAGTCCAGTATATCCTGCATAGTCATATACTGATAAGAGGTATATGGAAAAGATGGATATAAGTGTCTTCCATCTGGAGAAACACCGTATTTCATAGCATTTACAAAATCAACATCGGTCCATGAACCAATCCCAAATTCAGAGTCAGGTGAGATATTAGGTGCGACGAATGTTCCGTAATCCGTGTTTAGCTGTAGTCCTCCACCAAGCTTAAATTTTTCGTCACCAGTGGCAAACTCTTGAGCGTGGCATGAACCGCAACCACCAACCCAAAACATTGTTTCACCATTGATCAAGTTTGGTTCAGAATGAGGTAACTCAGTGGCATCAATTCGGTTTGGAGCTGTAATCCAGTAAATCAATAACACACATACAATGGCCAACAAAAATAGTAATCGAATTATTTTTTTTGTAGACCTTTTGTAGGTCATATTTTCAATCCTATTAGGGAGCTAAAGTTATTCGCGGTAGACTCCGTGGCAACTTTTGCAGTTTGCAGCAACCTTTCCAAAACTTGTTTTTAAAGCATCTAGGCTTTCACCTGCAGGTTCTATGGCTTCATCTGCATCCATCATGAATTTAGCAGATGCGGCTTGAAAACCCTCCATATCTTCCCAAATCTTTGGTCCAGCTTCGGTTTTTCCCGTATCAGAACCCTCTGGAAAATTTTCAATAAAAATAGCGACTGCATCACGAATTTGAATTAGAGCGTCTTGAGCATCTTGAGCGTTGTAGTCATTTTTGCCATTTACCATATTACCAAGAATTTTACTTGCGGCACCAACTTGCTTCATGCTTTCTTGGCGAACTGTAATGGGGTTATCCTGACTAGATACGGTAGTCGAAAATGTTAGGATAATAATTGTTACCAGAATTATTGAATTTCTAAATAGGTTTGTGTGCATTTTTCGGTTCCTATATGAATTTACTGATTCATAAATTTATAATGAATTACTGCTATCTAATCAAGTGAGATGTTATTATAGTAAACTAATTGTTATGCGATTTTAGTAGTTAAATTGCGGTGAGTAATTCGTGAAAGTGAAATTTTTTTCAAATTTTGTGGAGCTGAAAATATGGTATCGGAAGAGTAAAGTTGGTTGAATTAACGAAGTTTGGAAATAAATTATTGCTTAATTTGTGCATTATTTAAAACACTCAATAGTAAGTGAGTTCAATTGGAGGAGAAATGGAAATCGTAGCACAGCCATTAACTAGAGAAAATTTTTTGTCTTACGGTCAAGTAATTCAAAAGGATGGTGCAAGTAACTATTTGATAAATGAAGGCCAGTGTACTCGGTTTCATAATTTGGCGCAAGTTGAGTACGATAACGTCAGTACCAATCCAATTATAAATATTTTTTCGAGTAATCCACGTCAATTGCCGCTGAAAGTTTCAATGGTAGAAAGACATCCAAAAGGTAGTCAAGCTTTTTACCCACTTTCAAATAATCCATTTTTAATTGTAGTTTGTCAAGACGATAATAATGTCCCATGTGCACCAAAAGCTTTCTTATCATCTTCTGGTCAAGGTATAAATTTTTTTCGAAATGTTTGGCACGGTGTGCTGACACCGTTGGTGGAGTATTCAGACTTTTTAGTTGTAGATTTTGGAGGAGAAGAAGAAAATTTAGAAGAATATTTTTTTGAGCATCCATTTTCAGTGATTGCACCGTTTACTGGATAATTATTATTTTAGCGAATTTAGTTAATTGGTTTTTGTTTGAATTCAATATTCAAAATATTTTTTAAAGTTGAAAATCTTTTACAAAGTAATTTAACATAAAAGATAATTTTACCAGATTACTTGAAAAACAATACTGGTAATTACAAGGAGGACTAAAAAATGAAAAAATTACTCACAGTTGCAACTATTGCAACACTTGCAAGCGCATTAACCGTTGGAGTAGCTACTGCAATGGAATTGCGGGTTTCACATCAATGGTCAACTAAAGATATTCGCCACCAAGTGGCACAAATTGTGGCTGATGAAGTAGCAGCAGCGGATGTTGACCTATCATTGAAAATTTTCCCGTCGCAATCACTTTTTAAAGCGCGTGAACAATATAAACCTTTGTCCCGAGGGCAACTGGATATGACGGTATTTCCACTTTCATATGCGGGTGGACAAAGACCAGAATTCAATCTTACTCTCATGCCAGGATTAGTTAAGAATCATGATCATGCAGTCCGCTTAAACAACTCATCATTTATGGAAAGAATTGAGGAGTTAATGGCTCTAGATGATGTCAAAGTATTGGTCCATGGTTATTTGGCAGGTGGATTTGTTGGAAAAGATAGATGCATAACTAAGCCTGATGATGTAAAGGGTTTACAAACGCGCGCCGCTGGAAAAGCATTTGAACAGATGTTAGCAGCTGCTGGAGCGTCAATTGCGTCAATGGCTTCTTCAGAAATTTATAATGCAATGCAAACTGGCGTGCTTCAAGCCGCTAATACTTCTTCGTCTTCATTTGTTTCTTATCGAATTTTTGAACAAGTAAGTTGCTATACACCTGCAGAAGATTTTGCGCTTTGGTTTATGTATCAACCAATGTTGATGAATAAGTCAACTTATGATTCACTTAACGATGAACAAAAACAAGCACTTGATAGTGCAGCAGCGAAAGCTGAGGCATTTTATCTAGAACAGGCCAAAAAAGAAGATTCAGAATCAATTAAAGTTTACAAGGATGCTGGTGTAGAAATTTCTAGTATGACTGAAAATGAATTTAATCAGTGGCGACAATTAGCGCGTGAATCCTCTTACCAAAAATTTCTTGAGGATGCACCAGATGGTCAAGAGCTATTGAATATGGCTTTGTCAGTGGAATAGATAAATTTATGGAATGATTATCGCAGAGTTGGATGTATTTTCAACTCTGCCCAATCATTGTTACAAGATATTAGAGGAGTAAATACCTATGGCTACTTTGAGTTCTACCGATCCTTCAGCGATCGGTTCAAACCCTATTTTACGCATAATTGCTTTGATTTCGACAATTTCAGGTTGGATTGCAGCTGGGATGATTGTGTTGGCGGTAATCGTTACCTGTCAAATGATATTTGTGCGTTTTGTATTAAACCATTCCACAATTTGGCAAACTGAGGCTGTCGTTTATTTAATGGTGGGAGCAACTTTAATCGGTCTTCCATTTGTTCAACGCTTGCGAGGTCATGTAAATGTAGACTTGCTTCCGTTAATGTTACCAACTTGGGGCAGAATCAGTTTAGCAATCATAACTCAGGTCATTACAATAGTGATCATAACGATTATGTTAATTTATGGTTATGAATATTGGCATGAGGCTTGGTCACGTAACTGGAAATCAGACACGGTTTGGGGGGTGCGACTTTGGATTCCTTATGCAGCATTACCGATAGGATTTGGACTTTTTTTGTTACAAATGATTGGTGATTTAATTGGAATAATTTCAGGAATTGATAAACCGTTTGGAATTAAGGAGAGTTAAAAATGGATCCTTTACTACTTGGTGCATTAGTCGCGATAGCAACGATTCTAGTTTTATTTTCTGGTGTTTCTGTTGCAATCGGTCTGTTGGTCGTATCGGCTGGTTTCTTAATAATATTTGATGGATTGCGTTCCTTAGAGCTAATGCCAGAAATATTATTTGGGAAACTCGATAATTTTGCATTGCTTTCTATTCCGATGTTCATTTTGATGGGATCTGCGATTGCTTCGACTAGGGCCGGAGCTGATCTTTATGAGGCATTAGAACGTTGGTTGACCAGAGTTCCAGGCGGACTTGTTGTTTCAAATTTAGGGGCCTGTGCACTTTTTGCTGCGATGTCTGGATCTTCTCCTGCGACATGCGCTGCGATTGGAAAAATGGGTATTCCTGAAATGAGAAAGCGCGGTTATCCAGATGGAGTTGCAGCTGGATCAATTGCAGCTGGCGGCACCCTTGGAATCTTGATTCCACCGTCAGTTACGATGATCGTATATGGAATTGCTACTGAAACTTCAATAGGACGTTTGTTTCTTGCAGGTGTATTTCCAGGTTTACTGTTAGTCGGACTCTTTATGATTTGGTCACTTTATTCAACTTGGCGAAGTGGTAATGTTTCAATATTTAGTGGCCGGAGTTATTCTTTAGCTGAAAAATTATCAATACTTCCTAAAGTTATTCCATTTATTCTCATTATTATTGGAGTCCTTTTCGCTATGTATGGTGGAGTCGCGACTCCATCAGAGACTGCGGCTGTTGGTGCATTGCTTTGTGTACTGATCGCAATGGTTATTTATAAACTTTGGAATCCAATAGAATTATGGAAAGTATTGCGTGATTCTACACGCGAAAGTGTGATGATTTTATTTATTATTGCTGCGGCCGGTGTATTTGCATACATGCTTTCAAGTCTTTTTATCACTCAATCAATTGCTGAGTGGATTGGAACACTTAATGTAAATCGATGGGTGTTGATGGCAATAATCAATCTTTTTTTATTAGTTGCGGGATTCTTTTTGCCTCCAGTGGCGGTAATATTGATGGCTTCGCCAATTTTACTACCAATTGTATTAACTGCAGGATTTGATCCCTATTGGTTCGCTGTCGTTTTAACTATTAATATGGAAATTGGACTAATCTCACCTCCGGTAGGTCTTAATCTCTATGTAATTAATGGAATTGCACCGGATATTTCTCTGAAGACAATATTAACGGGTTCGTTGCCATACGTAGTTTGTATGGTTGTAGCAATAATTATTCTTTGTTTTTTTCCTGAGTTAGCCACTTGGTTACCAGAAGTTATAATTGGGAATTCAATTTAATGGCTTCTAGCTTTTTTAAAGGAATATTATCATCACTTTTTGAAAGGCGCGGAGATTTAAGTACTCTCGTAGATAAGCGTAAAATTGATGAACAGTGCAATGCATTATTAACAACAACTGGTGAAATATCAGGTGTACAAACT
The DNA here is from genome assembly GCA_964291365.2 of Stappiaceae bacterium. Lineage (GTDB taxonomy): Bacteria > Pseudomonadota > Alphaproteobacteria > Rhizobiales > Stappiaceae > JBDWFY01. The sequence continues at coordinate 4,203,523 of OZ219989.1, read as the reverse complement.
GCTCGCGCGATATTTTCAAATTATAATTCACTTAGCTATGAAGAGAAAAAAAAATTTTTCAGTTATTTAACTGAAAAACTGGACCTTGATCCCGAATTAGTTGGAACTTATGCAGTTCAATATAAAGATAATCCGACATCAGAAAACTTAGCGAAACTGATTGCTGTAGCAGAACCACCACGTCAAGAACTATTGAGACGACTCAATCAAGCACCGAATGCAACTGCTAACCTAGTTCGTATGAGAATTGATTTACTTGAATTGATCAAACAAAATGAAACATTTAAACGCTCAGATATTGATTTTTTTCATTTATTTTCTTCTTGGTTTAATCGCGGGTTTTTAGTGTTAAGAAGAATTAATTGGGAAACACCTGCAAATATCTTAGAAAAAATAATTCAATATGAGGCAGTTCATACGATTAACGACTGGAATGACTTACGTCGGCGAACTGAACCAACTGATCGCCGATGCTTTGCATATTTTCATCCGGTCATGCCTGATGAGCCATTGATATTTGTGGAAGTAGCTCTTGTAAAAGGAATTCCCGGTTCAATTCAAGGAGTTTTAGCTGAAGAACGGAATATATTTTCAAGCGATCAAGTTGATACGGCAGTATTCTATTCCATTTCAAATTGTCAAGCTGGGCTTAGGGGTATTACATTTGGAAATTCTTTAATAAAACAAGTTGTAGAAGATCTTTCGTGGGAACTTCCTCAACTAAAAACTTTTGTGACTTTATCACCAATACCCCGATTCAGGACATGGCTTAAGAAAAATCGCGAAATTCATTCTGAAATTGATTCAATCTTGACATTGACAGAGTCTGAAAAATTAGATGAAATCAAATCTAGACTTGTAGATCAGTCACAATTAATCCAATCTCTTGCGGCAAAATATATTTTGGATGCAAAGCGTCCTACGGACGGTTTACCATTAGATTCTGTCGCTCGGTTTCATTTGGGAAATGGTGCATCTGTCCATAATATTCATGCATTCGCAGATATTTCCGAGAATGGATTGCTTCAATCATGTGGTGCGATGGTAAATTATCTCTACGAGCTTAAAAAAGTTACGACAAATCATGAAAATTTTGTTGAAAAAAAGTTAATCGCAGCTTCTAAATCTGTTTTAGGATTAGCACGAACTATTTCAAAGTAACCAAATTAATGGAGAATACATATGGCAAATTATTTGATTGATGGACTCTTCAAGAATATTGATGTTAACAATAATTTTGCTAACCTTGATAATAACCGAAAGTACACTTATCAAGATGTATTGGAAGTTTCAGCGCAATTTGCAAATGTTTTAATTAAACGTGGTTTACAACCAGGTGATCGAATCGCGGTTCAAGTTCCTAAATCTATTGAAGCTCTCATGTTATATTTGGCAACGATTCGTGTTGGTGGTGTATTTCTACCATTGAATATTGCATACACCGCAAATGAAGTGGAATATTTTCTTGAAAATGCGACACCCCGTATATTTGTCTGTGCTCCTGAAAATAAGGAACAATATACAAAGTTTACTACGAAACATAAAATTAGGCTTGAAACGATGGGGATATGGGAAAATCATCAGGTTAGTGCTGGTTCGTTACCAGATGCTGTACTTTGGGCAGAAAAAGAATTTAAAGATATACCTCGATCAAAAAATGATTTAGCCGCAATACTATATACATCTGGAACAACAGGTCGGTCAAAAGGAGCAATGTTAAGTCATGAAAATTTGCTATCCAATGCTCAAACTTTGGCAAAATTTTGGCAATTTTCTGACACTGATGTTTTGCTCCATGCTTTACCGATTTTTCATACACACGGTCTTTTTGTTGCCTGTAATGTTATTTTAGTTGCGGGTGGTTCAATGATTTTTTTGCCAGGTTTTGAAAACACACGTGTTATTGAAGAATTACCTAAAGCAACGACAATGATGGGAGTACCTACATTTTATACACGATTATTAGATGATAGTCGATTTACAAGAGAATTGGTTGCTCACATGCGATTGTTTATTTCGGGTAGTGCTCCATTACTAGCTGATACTCATACGGCATTTCAATTGCGCACTGGTCAAAGTATACTCGAAAGGTATGGTATGACAGAAACAAATATGAATGCTTCAAATCCTTATGATGGAATACGTAAACCTGGCACTGTTGGTAAACCATTACCGAATGTAGAAATTCGTATTTCTGATTCTAACACAGGAAAAAAGGTTGAAGATGGTGAAACTGGTATTTTAGAAGTTAAAGGTCCAAATGTATTTCAAGGCTATTGGAATATGCCTGAAAAAAATAAGGAGGAATTTCGTGACGATGGTTTTTTTATAACCGGAGATATGGGCTTGATAGATAAAGATGGTTATATTCAAATAGTTGGGCGATCAAAAGATCTAATAATTTCCGGAGGGTATAATATATATCCAAAAGAAATAGAACTTTTGATTGATGCACAGGATGATGTTGAAGAGTCTGCTGTTATTGGTGTACCTCATCCAGATTTTGGTGAAGGAGTTGTTGGTATTTTAGTTCCAAAAGAAGGAAAAAATGTTACTGAAAGTGATATATTGTCAGCAATTAAATCTAAAATTGCTCGTTTTAAGCAACCTAAACGTATATTTGTAGTTGATCAGCTGCCCCGTAATACCATGGGGAAAGTATTAAAGAATGAATTGCGTAAAGAATATGAGAAATTGTTTTCTTAACGATTCTGATTAATCTGATTTTGGTCAAAATCGATCAGTTTATTTTTGTAAAGTCTATTCAAATTATAGTAATTTTGTAATTGAAGTTCTTATTGAAATTGACAAAATCTAATAAGTTTATGATCTGAGCTAAAAGCTCATTGGATTGGGATTCTTGACTACTTATGTCTTGGATACAAGTTGCGGACTACCGGCATCTGATGTTGAGGTAGAACTCCTGCGAATTGGTTTAACCAGATCTTTTTTGGTAAATACCAATAATAAACGCTGATGGATGTGTAGATGTTAAGTTATTTGAAGGTGATGAATTCAAGTTAGGTCAATATAAACTTATCTTTCATGCCAGTGAATATTTCAGAGCTAGTGAGGTTGTTCTTCCAGAAACGCCATTTTTTTTACCAAATAATAATTCGATTTGGGATAAGGACGCTGAACAACATTATCACGTTCCATTGATATTTTTTACCATACGGGTATTCTACCTATCGCGGTAGTTGACATTTTGCTCAAACCGCACTCTTTGGAAAGTCCCATTTGCTCTATTATAGGTATTTTAACACCGCATTTGAGGTTATTTAGATTAGTCAATATCAAACCGGTCTAGATTCATAACCTTAACCCATGCCGCGATAAAGTCGTTTACAAATTTTACTTTACCATCTTGACAAGCATAAACTTCCGCTAGCGCCCGCAATTCTGAGTTTGAGCCAAAAATAAGATCAATTCGTGTTCCCGTCCATTTCAGGTCACTGCTTCCACGTTTTCGCCCCTCAAAGACATTTTCATCGGTAGAAGTCGCTTTCCATTCAACCTCCATATCTAGTAAATTGATAAAAAAGTCGTTAGTGAGGGTTTCTGGATTTTCAGTAAATACACCGTGTTTAGATGCCTCAAAATTTGAATTAAGTACTCGCAGACCACCAATCAATACCGTCATTTCTGGAGCAGTTAGAGTTAACAATTGTGCTTTATCAATCAGCAATTCTTCGGCAGATGCAGATGTAGTTGTTTTTTGGTAGTTGCGAAAACCATCTGCAAAGGGTTCTAATACAGCAAATGATTCAACATCAGTTTGGTCCTGAGTTGCATCAGTTCGACCTGGTGAAAATGGTACATCTACTTCCATTCCAGCATTCTTTGCCGCTTGTTCAATTGCCACACCTCCTCCTAAGACAATGAGATCGGCGATAGAAACTTTCTTTCCGTCAGAACTTGATTCGTTAAACTTTGATTGAATATTTGCGAGGGAGTCTAATACAGTTGCTAATTTTGCGGGTTCGTTAACTTGCCAATCTTTTTGCGGTGAAAGTCTGATTCTTGCTCCATTTGCTCCACCTCGTTTGTCAGAATCTCGAAACGTAGAGGCGGATGCCCACGCAGTTGACACAAGTTGAGATATGGTTAACCCTGATTCAAGGATATTTTGCTTAAGTGTGGAGATGTCTTGAGATTCGATTGCTTTATGAGCGGAACTTGGAATTGGGTCTTGCCAGATTAGCTCTTCCTCGGGTACTAATGCACCTAAATAACGTGATCTTGGTCCCATATCTCGGTGAGTAAGTTTAAACCATGCTCGAGCAAATTTGTCGGCAAATTCGTCTGGATTTTCATAAAATCGGCGTGATATTTTCGCGTAACTAGGATCTTCTCGTAGACTTAGATCAGTTGTTAGCATGGAAGGCGCATGTTGTTTTGAGGAGTCAAAAGCGTCCGGTATGGTTCCAGCTCCTGCACCGTTTTTAGGGGTCCATTGATGTGCGCCAGCAGGACTCTTTGTGAGTTCCCACTCATGCTCAAATAGATTTACAAAGAAATTATTGCTCCACTTTGTAGGTGTAGTTGTCCATGTCACTTCTAATCCACTACCAATTGCGTCGCTTCCCTTCCCACTTCCAAAACTACTTTTCCAACCTAATCCTTGTTCTTCTATAGTTGCTGCTTCTGGTTCAGGTCCAACTAATTCCGTATCACCCGCTCCATGAGATTTACCAAAAGTATGTCCACCCGCGATTAGTGCAACAGTTTCCTCATCGTCCATGGCCATTCTAGCGAATGTTTCACGAATATCTTTTGCAGCCGCTATTGGATCAGGGTTGCCATTAGGACCTTCTGGGTTTACGTAAATAAGTCCCATTTGAACAGCACCAAGAGGATTTTCTAAATCTCGATCACCAGTATATCTTTTATCTTCAAGCCATTCTGTCTCTTGTCCCCAATATATATCTTGTTCTGGTTCCCAAACATCTTCACGTCCACCAGCAAATCCAAATGTTTTTAGCCCCATTGAATCTAACGCACAATTTCCAGCTAATATCATCAAATCAGCCCAAGATATCTTGCGACCATATTTTTGTTTAATTGGCCATAAAAGTCGGCGTGCTTTATCAAGATTCACATTATCAGGCCAGCTATTTAATGGAGCGAATCGTTGCGTTCCAGAAGAAGCCCCACCTCTTCCGTCACCAATTCGGTAGGTTCCTGCACTATGCCAAGCCATCCGAATAAATAGTGGACCGTAATGTCCAAAGTCAGCAGGCCACCAGTCCTGAGAGTCCGTCATTAGTGCAAATAAATCATTACGTACGGCTTCTAAATCTAGATTTTCAAATTCCTTTTTATAATTAAATGCGGAATCCATTGGGTTAGATAGAGTGGAATTTTGCCGTAATATGTTCAGATTTAATTGGTTTGGCCACCAATCTTTATTTGAAAAATGTGGTTTACCCGAAAATGGGCAGGTACCAGTTGTTTCAGTCATTGCATCCATTTTGAATTTCCTTTAAGACGACGAAGGTTGGAGATCTGATGAAATAAATAATAGCTAGTTTATTCAGTTGTCAAGTGTAGTTTTTTTGAAATTAATATTTCATGTTTTGAAATGATGATTTGTAGACTGGAATTTGAACAAATTACCTAATTTCACTTAAGAGAATATTGAATTAAAGTAGTAAAATTGCACCACAAATTTTTTTTGAATTTATTTTATACGGCTAAACAATAATTAAAATATGACATTCTTGCACATAGTCAATAGCTATGTAGAAATACTAGTGTAACTACTATTGCATTAATATAAACAGACTAATATAGTAATTTCGACCGGATGCGATCATTAAATCGCAACCCAAAAAAATAATGCATTACCAGTAATGGTAAACAAGGAGGTTATAATGCAAATTATCAAAACATTAACAGTTAGCATAGTATTCTTGCTAGGAATACTTGCTAGTTCAGTAGTTGCTGAGACTTTAAAAATCGGATTTGTTGGAGTAACAAGTGGACCATCAGCAGCATGGGGTATTTCTAATCAACGCTCAATGGAAGCACGTGCTGAATGGTTAAATGAAATTGGTGGAGTCAAGATTGGTAACACCACTTATGATATTGAAATCGTTTCTTTTGACGACCAAAAGGACCCTAAGCGAGCAATTGCGGGCATGGAAAAAATGGCACAAGAGGGAATCCATTATGTGGTAGGTCCCAATGTCGATGATGGCGCAGCGGCGGTTAGACCTGTTGCCGAAGAAAAAGGAATCATGTATTTCCCTTATGCGTTCCCAAAGGCACTTTATACTAAACCAGCATCGAATGCTGTGTTGGGAATGGTAGCAAATTATCAATCTGGTCCTGCAATTTACAAGTATTTGAGAGACGAAAAAGGGGTTAAGACCGTAGCGTTTGTTGCGGCTAATGAGTCAGATCCACTTAGTCAGCGAGACGGTGGTGTAGCCGCAGCAAAAGCTCTAGGTCTCGAAGTTGTGTCGGATAATGTGACTTATCAAGTTGATACGACTGATTTCACTCCTGTAATAACGCCAGTTGTACGAGAAAATCCAGATTTGTTGGTGTTATCAGGGGTTGCACCAGGAAATGCTCCGCAGTTAATTCGTTCTGCACGTGAATTGGGATTCCAAGGTCTTATCTCTACGGAAACTGCTCAAAATGCAGAGGTTTTGACAGAAGGGGCTGGTGATCTCGCTAACGGATTTATCTCAGTAGGTGGTGCGTCAACTCCGGAAATAGCTTCTGATGAAATGAAGGAGTTTGTTGAACGCTACACTAAAATGTTTAATACATATGATGATGAATCTAATACCAAAGTGTATGCACTAGAATACATTTTGGAGACATTGAAAGCCAATCCAGCAGCTATCAATGATGTCAATGAATTTCAAAAGACCATGGATACTTTTGAAGCACCTAATCCATTTATGAAGGGTAATCAAAAACTTCGTTATGTTGGAGATACCTCGTTTGGACAAAAACGTCAGATTTCTGTTCCAATGGTGGTAAATGTTTTTCAAGATGGAGAATTTGAAACCTTATTTGTAGGAGAAGTTGACTAACTATCAATAATGATTCACCCCCGAACTTTTGTTTGGGGGTGATTTTTTTTTTCAATTTTAAGTCAAAAGAAATTTTATGGAATTGAATATGGATTAACTATGGAACAAGTATTAGTTAATGGAATTTACTTAGGAGCACAGTACGCATTAATTGCATTAGGTTTGACACTTATTTTTGCGTTGATGAATGTCCTTAATTTTGCTCATGGACAACTTTATGTAATTGGTGGATTTGTAACCTACACGATTTACGGACAATTCGGATTACCATTCATTGTTGGATTAATCGCGTCTGCGGTTACATTGGCAATTGTGGGAGCGTTGCTTGAGTATTTTCTATTTCGGCCGGTTATTAAAAGATCGGTTCGTGAGGAAAGTACGATGCTACTTGCTGCTGGAATTGCCTTTTTGTTAGATGCTTTAATCTTACTGGTATTTGGCGAAAAACAACGTGGTGTACCCAAAATTTTGGATGGTGTATTTAATTGGGATTTTCGAATCATAATTCCTTACGATAGAATCTTAATTTGTGTTTTGGCAGTTTTGTGTATTATCGGGTTTATTTCATTTATGCAATACAGCAGGACAGGTCGAGCATTGCGTGCGCTTGCTCAAGATCGCGTAGCTGCCCAACTAATGGGTGTGAATGTTGATCGTTATTCAATGATCGGTTTCGCGTTAGGTGCGCTATTGGCTGGATTGGTAGGCGGATTGTTGGTGACTATAACTGGTGTCAACATTGGAATGGGAGGACCAACTTCAATCAAAGCATTTATGATGGTTATGATTGGAGGAGCTGGTGTAATTTCAGGTGCGATCGCGGGTGGATTTATTCTTGGGATGATGGAAGCGATTGGTCTTTCGGTTTTTGCTCAGTATGGTGACATTACATACTTATTGATTTTTGTTAGTTTGTTAGTTTTTCTCACAATTCGTCCACAAGGACTTATGGGTAAACCTTGGGGTTAATTGTTATGTTTGGATTTTCAATAAAGCAACTTGTTGGAATATTTGTTGCACTATTTGCAATATTTATTTTTATTCCGGTTATGATTGTTGTTACCGAACGGTGGGATTTTTATTACACTCTGACCTCGGTTGCTCTACTTTCAATTGCAAGTGGGGGAGTTTGGTTAACGTTCTATATTGGCCGAATAAATATAGGCCAAGGTGCATATGCGTTAATTGGTGGCTATGTTTCAGCCATTTTGGTAACGAAATATGGTTTCAATTTTTGGCTTTCATTACCTTTAGCAGGAATCTTTTGTGCAATACTAAGTGTTGGAATTGGCCTACCAATTTTAAGACTTCGTGGTGTTTATTTTGCGATGGTCACCCTTGTTATGACTGAAGTGGCGAGACTTGCGGCATTAGCACTACCAATTACGAACGGAGCTAAAGGAATAGTTTCTATTCCACTACCAGAAAAGTTATCAATATTTGGGTTGACAATTATTCCGAATTTTGCGGATTTAGAAAATGCCAAGTTAGCATTCTATATCGCGTCCTGCATCATGATGGTAATTTGTTTTGCAGCTCTATATCGAATTGTCAATTCGCGTATGGGTCATTTATGTCGTGCGTTGCAACAAAATGAAGAGCTAGCCTCATCAATTGGTGTAAATGTCGCTTATTTAAGAGTTATTGTATATGCAATTTCTTCATTTTTGGGTGGAATTGGAGGTGCGATGTTTGTTTCAATTTCCCAATCGGTGTATCCCTCTACATTTCAAGTCGCTGACTCAATAAATTTTATGTTGAATTGTTTCCTTGGTGGATTGGGATATGTTTTTGGTCCGATGTTAGGAACGTTCGTGCTATATTTTGGTTGGGATTTTTTGTTTGAGTTTGGACAATATCAGCTACTGATTTATTCCATGTTATTGATCACATTGATGTTAGTTTTACCAAATGGCATTCTGAGTATTCGATTACCAAAGAAACTTGTTACCTTGATTTCATCAGAGAAAAGAGAGGTAATTGAATGAAACCGCTCTTAGAAATTAAAAATGTTTCAAAACGATTTGGCGGTTTAGTTGCTAATAACAATGTATCATTTGATGTGAATGAAAACGAAATTTTATCAGTCATTGGTCCAAACGGTGCAGGGAAATCCACACTTTTTAAAGTGATTTCGTCTTTTTTGACAGCAACCTCTGGTGAAGTGTTATTTGATGGTACGAGAATTTCTAATCTATCTCCACATACTGTTGCACGAATGGGGATTGTCAGAACATTTCAAGAAACAACAATATTTAAGAACATGACTGTAAGGGAGAGTGTGATTGTATCTCATCATTTGCGCTCAAGTGCATCTCTTGCGGGATATTTCTGGGGATCACGAGCGGCGAAACATGATGTCAACGAATTTGGTCAATCTGCGGACGAGATTATAGATTTTCTTGGATTGAGTGAAATTAGACATGAGGTTTCAACTAGTTTACCACATGGACATTTACGGGCATTAGGTATCGCAATTGGGTTGGCGACTAATCCAAAAGTATTATTGTTGGATGAACCATTTGCTGGGATGAATCATGAAGAAACCAAACAGATGGTTGAGTTGGTGAGATCACTTGGCAAACGAGGAATAACAGTCTTGCTGGTTGAGCATGATATGACGGCTGTGATGTCAATTTCTGACCGCATAATTGTATTGAATTTTGGTGAAAAAATTGCTGAGGGGTCTCCGGCTGAGATTCAAGAAAATGAAAAAGTGATTGAAGCGTATCTTGGTAGTACCGATGACGAAATAGGAGTTTGATTGTGTCTGAACTATTAAATTTCTCTAACGTTGAGCTTTATTACGAGAATGTTTACGCATTAAAAGGTGTAACTATTGAATTAAATGAAGGTGAGACAGTTGCACTAATTGGTGCTAATGGAGCCGGCAAGTCTTCAATTTTAAGGGCGATAACTGGGTTAAAGAAAATCCATAGTGGGTCAATTCATTTTGGCAGTAAGAGGCTAGACGAAATGAGTGCTCCAGACATAGTTAATTCTGGGGTGATTATGGTACCAGAAGGTAGACGTGTTTTCCCATTTATGTCAGTGAAGGATAATCTGTTAATGGGGGCGTTTTCACGGAAAATTAAATCTGAGATTTCAGAATCACTTGAAATGGTGTTAGCACGATTCCCACGTTTGAAAGAGAGATTTAAACAAGCCGCGGGAACGTTAAGTGGTGGTGAACAACAAATGGTTGTAATTGGTCGCGCATTAATGGCAAAACCCCATTTGTTATTGCTTGATGAACCTAGTCTTGGGATCGCACCAAAACTTGTTCAAGATATTGCGCGTTCAATTGTTTCAATCAATCGGGAGGAAGGAGTATCTGTGTTATTGGTTGAACAAAATTCAAGGATGGCTCTAAGTATTTCAAATCGAGCATATGCATTGACGACGGGAAGTGTTGTAATAAGTGGTGAATCAAAAAAATTACTTAATGATGATCGCATAAAAGCCGCTTATCTTGGTGGCGAAATTTAAATTGGAGATGGTAATGCGAATCTTGGTGATAAATCCAAATTCAACGACAAGTATGACCGAGAAAATTGCAAATGCGGCTAAAAAAGTTGCTCATTCCGACACAGAAATCATAGCTGTTACCTCCAGCCAAGGTCCACCAAGTATTCAAGGGTATTTCGATGTTGCAATTTGTCTTTCTGGGTTGATCAATGAAGTGCAACGTTATGAAAATATTGACGCGATTGTTGTTGCATGCTTTGATGACACAGGAGTTGATGCTATAAGGTGTATCGTAGAAGTGCCAGTATTAGGAATTGGAGAAGCTGCGTATCACGCGGCTGCAATGCTTGCAAATCGGTTTTCAGTAATTACTACTTTAAGTCGCTCGGTAGCGGGAATAGAAGCTAATCTAATTCGATATGGATTGATGGCAAAGTGCTCAAAAGTAAGGGCAACGGATATTCCGGTACTTAAACTTGAAGAAAATGATCCAGAGACATTGTCGTTAATAGAACAATCAATTGAATCTGCAATTGAGATTGAAAATGCGGAGGCAATTGTATTAGGTTGTGCAGGTATGACTGATTTAATGAGTCATTTAACCGAAAAATTTAAAATTCCAATTGTTGATGGGGTAACTTGTGCGACAAATTTTGCAGAGGCGTTAGTTAAATCAGGGTTAAAAACTTCTAAAATTCTAACTTACGCCACACCCTGAGTTATCTTGGTACGTCTACAGTAGTTTTAAATAGTTACAACCAAAGTTCTGATTTAATCTGATGAATTAATTGAAAGTGCAGTACCCATGGTGAAAAATTCAAGAATAAATTCATAACTTTTTAGTTTTAGTAATTTTATTGAAATTTAAGTCGAATATTTTGGAAATATTTGAATAAGTTAGTTTGCTGGGAATAGATCAACATGCCGGTTTACATCTTTATATAGTAAATATCGGAAATTTCCTGGACCGCCCGCATAACATGCTTGCGGACAAAATGCACGCAACCAAATAAAATCACCGGCTTCCACTTCAACCCAATCTTGGTTAAGTCTGTATACACCTTTTCCCTCTAAGATATATAAACCATGCTCCATTACATGAGTTTCAGCAAAAGGAATTACTGCACCTGCTGATAAAGTAACTATATTTACATGCATATCATGCCTTAGATCATCCGGGTCAACGAACATCGTTGTTGACCATTGTCCGTCGGTGTCTGGCATCGGTGTAGGTTTAATATTCTGATCGGATGTCACAATTGCATCAGGTGGGTCAATATCTCTTGCTGACTGCCAAATTTTGCGAATCCAATGAAATTTTGCTACCTGGCCTGAAACATTTTTTATAGTCCAATTTGTTGCGGGTGGAAGATAGGAGTATCCTCCAGGTTCTAGGACATATTCAACATCCGCAATTGTCAGGACTATTGTTCCATCTAATACAAATAATACACCTTCTGCATTTGCATTGGGTTCAGGATTTTGGCTTCCACCATTTGGACTAACTTCAACTAAATATTGGGAAAAAGTTTCCGCGAATCCTGAAAGTGGGCGTGCTAAAATCCAAACTCTCGTATTACTCCAATGTGGTAATTTGCTGGTTACAATATCCCGCAATACACCTTTAGGAATTACTGCGTATGATTCGGTAAATACTGCTCGATTGGAAATTAGTTCAGATTGTGAAGGGAGACCGCCAATTGGAGCAAAGTACTTTGATTCTGGCATAGTATAGAACCTAAATGGATTTTTAGGAAAGAATATCAATTATACGAAGCAACGCAATTTTTTCAACTTGCTTGCATGCCTCGTTAAATTCAGTTTCTGAGTCATTATTCATCCGAGTTTCAAAACTATTTTGGATTTCAATCTTTGATAGACCTTTTATCGCAAGGATAAAAGGGAAACCAAATTTGGACAAATATGCTTGGTTTAGTTGGTCAAATGTTTTTTGTTCACCCGACTTTAGATTATCAAGCTTGGCACCTGACTGTTCTGAAATCGAATTTGCCGATGGTAAATCTTTCTCATTGCGAATTGTAGCAAGTTCTGGATGCACTTTGAGCACTTCAAGTTTTGATTCGTTACTGGCAAGTCGAAATTGTGTTGTCAATAAACTATGAAATCCGTGAACTGTATCATGAGCTACACTTAGTTCTGTGTCATATGCATTTTCAGCTATCCAGGGTGAGTTTTCAAATACATTACCAAACAGTGAAATAAATTTTTCTCGGCTTAGGTTTGATGGTCGCAATTTATCAATTTGGGGTGGAAAGGTTTGCTTCCAAAAATTTGCGATCTCAATTCGTCGAGCAAACCAAACATTTTCATGTTGTTGGGTGTAGTCAATAAATTTCTGAATTGCAGCACATCGGCCAGGTCTCCCGGCTAACCGGCAATGAAGACCGACATTGAGAATTTTAGGATTCCCTTCTTTGCCTTCTTGATAAAGTGTGTCAAAACTATCTATTAAATAATTGAGAAATTGATCTCCAGCATTAAAGCCCTGTGCGGTAGCAAAGCGCATATCGTTTGTATCAAGCGTATATGGGATAATAAGTTGATTGCGACCTTTGTAATTGTACCAATACGGTAAATCGTCGGCGTAAGAATCAGAAATGTACTCAAATCCACCTACTTCGGTGATCAAATTTACTGTATTTATTGAGCATCGCCCAGTGTACCAGCCAAGAGGTTTTTCACCTGTTACTGCTTCATGTAGCTTAATTGATTTTCTAATGTGCTCTCGTTCCTGAGCAGCAAAAACATCTTTATATTCAATCCATTTGAAACCATGTGATGCAATTTCCCAATCAGCTTCTTTCATGGCTAAAACTTGTTCTGGTGAACGCTGTAACGCCGTTGCAACACCATAAACCGTGACTGGAATGTTATTTTTTTTAAACATTCGCAAAAGTCGCCAAAAACCTGACCGACTCCCATATTCGTATATTGACTCCATATTCCAGTGACGTTGATTTGGCCATGGTATTGCACCAACAACTTCTGACAGAAATGCTTCGGACGCGGCATCGCCATGTAGAATATTATTTTCACCACCTTCCTCATAATTAACAACAAATTGGATGGCGATTACATTATTGCCCGGCCACGTAAAATTGGGGGGTGTACAACCATAGCCTAATAAGTCTCGGGGATATATCATGGAGACAATGCCAAATAGTGATTTAGTTCAAATAAAAAAAGTAGTGAATTAAACATTTATATTGATTGAATTTCGCAAAATTTTTGCAGAATTTACAACAAGTAAGCTTTTGTAAGGTAACGAAACTTGGGAAGTTTCAAAAATGGCTAACTCAGATTCAACAATCGGGGGAACTGAGCAACTCAGAGCCCCCAATTATATTCCACTACTACATAAAGCTATTCCGTTTGGATTGCAACACATTTTGGCAATGTTTGTTTCAAATGTGACATCTGCAATTATTGTACCAGGTGCCACAGGATTTGGTTTTGGTTCCAATTCACCAGATTTTCCTCAACTATTATATTAATCCAAATTTCAATGGTCTTTGTAGGAATTGCGACATTGATTCAAATTATCACAATTGGACCCGTTGGAATAAAGTTTCCAATAGTACAACATACTGGTTTTGGGTTTTTTCCGATAATGATAACCATTGTAGCTGGAAAAGGTGTTGAAGGATTAGTCGCATTATTTGGCAGAGTCATCATTGGAGGTTTTTTCCATACTCTGTTAGGTACAATAGTTGGAAAGATTCGTTTTGCCCCTCCACCGCTTGTAACTGGGTTGGTTATTTTGATGATTGGACGTGCACTCGTGAAAGTCGGGATTCAGTATGTTAGTGGGGGAGTCCCAGCTATTGATCAACCAGAACATGGCAGTTTATTGAAATAATCTGTTGCGTTAGTAGTAATTTTTGTAACCCTTGGTTTAAAATTCTTCGCGCGGCGTATGCTTTTAATTTCAGCTGTGATTTTGGGAATTATCGTGGGGTATTTTTATGCACTGTTGATAGGAACAATCTCATTTGAATCAATTGGTTCTAGTTGGGAAATGCAGGATTTATTGCATTCTCGATTCCTTTTAAATATGGTTTTGAGTTTTCTTTGGCGGTAATAATAGGATTTTGCCTAATGATTTTTGTATCTGTTGCAGAAACTGTAGGAGATGTATCTGCTATAGCTAAAGTTGGTGTACAAAGAGAGGCTACAGATGAAGAAATTTAAGGTGCCACCTATGCTGATGGACTTGGAACTGCGGTTGCTGGAGTATTTGGTGGGTTACCTAATACTTCACTTAATCAAAGTGTAGGATTGATCGCAATAACTGGAGTGATAAGTCGGCATGTCGTTACTATAGGTGCAATCGTTCTGATAATCTGTGGTCTAATACCGGAAGTAGGTTCAATTATTCGTACAATTCTAATTGAAGTACTTAGCGTCGGAGTAATTGTTATTTTTGGAACGGTCGTTGTGGCTGGAGTTTCAATGCTTTCAAGTGTGAATTGGAATCGTAGAAATATGGTAATTTTTGCAATTCTACTTGTAATTGGTTTGGGACTTCAACTTGAACCTAAAGCTATACAATATCCATCAAATACGTTAAGGGTATAAATGATTTCAGGTATATTACCGGCTACATTCATCTCAATAATCCTTAATTTGATCCTACCAGAGGAATTAGCCGAGGAAACTACGGAAGAGATTTCTGGTGGCATGTCTGGTGATCAATAGTAAGTCATGATGGTACCTTAAATTAAAGGTGTCTAAATTTGAGAATTACGCGGGATATTATCCCGCGTTTTTCATAAAAAAATTGGTATTGTATTTGTAACAATTGGACAAGTTAGGTAGTTGAACAAATAGATGGATAATTAAAATGTATGATTTTGCAATAGCATGGGACTGGATCGAATTTGTAGTTCGCTGGTTACATGTCATTACTGCAATCGCATGGATTGGTTCTTCATTTTATTTTATTGCATTAGATCTAGGATTACGAAAGAATTCCCAGCTTCCAAATGGTGTTACAGGTGAAGAATGGCAAGTTCATGGCGGTGGTTTTTATCATATACAGAAGTATATGATTGCACCACCTCAGCTGCCGGAGCATTTGACTTGGTTCAAGTGGGAAAGTTATGTTACTTGGCTTTCAGGTTTTGCACTTTTGGCAATACTTTATTATGCGAGTGCTGATTTATACCTAATAGATCCTGCAGTTTTAGATTTATCCCCAGTAGTTGCAATAATTCTTTCTATTCTTTCACTTGGAGTTGGGTGGTTAGTTTACGATTATTTATGTAAATCTAGAATTGGTAATAATAGTACACTTTTGATGGTACTTCTTTTTTTCATATTGGTATTGATTTCCTGGGGATTCACCCAAATTTTTTCTGGTCGTGCAGCATTTCTTCATATTGGTGCATTTACTGCAACAATAATGTCTGCAAATGTTTTTCTAATAATCATACCAAATCAGAAAATTGTTGTTGCGGATTTGAAAGCAGGTCGGGTTTCTGATCAAAAATTTGGCAAGATTGCAAAACAGCGGTCCACTCACAATAATTATCTAACTTTACCTGTCCTTTTTTTGATGCTCTCAAGTCATTATCCTCTTGCATTTGCAACTACATTCAATTGGTTGATTGCGTCATTAGTATTTTTGATTGGGGTGGTGATTAGACATTATTTTAATTCAATCCATTCTGGAAAAGGAAAACCAACTTGGACTTGGTTAGTAGCGGCAATATTATTTATAATAATAGTTTGGATATCGTCATTGACTTCTTATAGTGGACAGAGTTCTGACGTAAATGCAACTGGTACATTTGGTAGTTTAACTAAAGTAGAGGAAAAGATAGTTACCTCAAAATCTTTTAGTGAGGTGCGAGATATTGTTCATGGCCGTTGTTTGATGTGTCATGGAAGTAATCCCTTTTGGGAAGGGATTCGTTGGCCACCAAAAAACATAGTATTGGAAACTGATTTGCAAATATTAAGAAACGCAAAAAGCATTTATTTTCAATCAGGTCATACAAACGCGATGCCACCTGGGAACGTATCGTTGATGGAACCAGCAGAACGAATGTTGATTATTAGTTGGTACCGCAGTGTAAATGAAAATATTAATTGAAGTCTCAAATTTGTTTCGGGGAAAGATTCAACTAAATTAATTCGTCCTGAATTTTAGCAACCATTTTTAAAAGTATATATTTGTATAAATCGAATCAATGACATCAAATTATTGCGGGATTGTTTGAATTATGGTCACTGGTATGCATTCTATCTAGTTCTATCACAAAATTGTTATTTTATTTTACCCTCTAAAATAATTAGGTTGATACCGTAAATCTATGAAGTTATGCGGTTAATAGCTTTACGAAAATGAATTGAATTTTGTTGACCATTTAAATTCTAACAAAAATTTTAGTTTGGAAATTAATATTGATTGAATTTTTTGGAATTTCGGACTTATTTGAAATTTTGATCAACTCAATATTAAAGGTCTCTGCGGTCATCACCGATATCTATGGAGGGCACAACCGGACGATGTGCAGAGACCCCTTAGTCATTTACCAAATTACTTTAGTAGACGACCGAATTTAGTATAATGCATATTCACTAAAATTTAAGTCCGAATTATTGCTTATAGTGTGAGAAATCCATAAAATAACTAGTTTTCAAAACACTACTTTTAATTATTGACTTTTTTTGAATCTTATTTCAAGTTGCGAAACTGTTTATAGAATGAAATTATCGGAAGGGATTTCATATTCTTTTGAGTTCAATTTAAGTTATTCAAGAGATTACGCAAAAGGTCATTATAAATTTGATAATTTCGAAATATTACAGGAATAGAATTGCATGAAAATTCTGAATTTTAAGCTCGCGTTGGTATTTTTTGATTAGATTTCTGTCTCTGTTATTTATTATAATGTGTACTACCCAAGTTCGACACTTAAAGTATAAATTTTTTAATTCAAGACACATTATGATAAATTTTCTGAAAATTAAGTATTGTTTAAGTATAAAATCATAAGCATTACGGAAATTTACTTAAAAATTTCGATTTAATCTTCAAAAATTTTTAATTACATATTATTAAGTTATCTTTACTAAATAAATCTCAAAATACTGTGTATCAAATTATAGGAATTTACCCTTATATTCATTGAGTTTATGACAATTT
Organism: Stappiaceae bacterium; assembly: GCA_964291365.2. Lineage (GTDB taxonomy): Bacteria > Pseudomonadota > Alphaproteobacteria > Rhizobiales > Stappiaceae > JBDWFY01. The sequence continues at coordinate 4,185,829 of OZ219989.1, read as the reverse complement.
TTAACAACTCTTCATGTTGACTGTGTTTTTAAAGTATAGTTTTCTTGTTGATCGTACTTTCCTCCAACGCAGAAATAAAATTCAATTGTTCAGGTGTTTTTTCAGTAAGCTGAAACTGTTTTACTCCATTAATTTCGAATTCAATTTGTTTGATATTTCGAAGGTCAGCAAGTACATCACCTGCGCTCGTTGTTATGCCTTTGGCACGTAACCGCATACGAATCAAGCGGTAAAGGAGCAGTGCAAGGAAACAGATCAGCCCATGGGAATTAATTCGGGCTGGTAATCGATGAAAAACTGGTGCAATTTTGATTTCACTCTTTAACGTGCGAAAGCCACTTTCGATATCAGAGCGTTGGTTGTAGTAATCAACGATATCGGTTTTCGACAGCTCAGGAACATTTGTTAAGATTCCCAATTTTCCATCAAAACTTTCTGCTAATTCCAAAGCTTCCATATCAATATCATATTCAAATTGATCGTTTTTATTAATGCTCGCCTTAATAATGCGGGACAAACCTTTCGATGTTACCTTATTCCGAAATTCTTTATAGGCTTTTTGATCGTGTGTTGCTTTGCGAACCTTTAACGCTTGTAGTCGCATAATTTTTTCCTTCGCTTCCTGTGTCAGTTTAGCAATTTTTTGTTGTCGTTTCGCACCTTGATCACGGGCATACTGTTGTTTGTAAGAAACAATGAGACGTTGACCGAGATAAGTTGACTCTTGTACCCCATCGTTCTCAAACTCCATCGCGCCAATGACACTTAGTTTCTGCTGATAGCGCCGCATTGGTATGGCGAGAATAAATTGAAGAGTTTGCCCGTTGATTGTTTTAAAGTTGATTAAATCCTGAACATTCTTGGTCGTTAATAAGCCGCGGTCAGCAACCGTGATAATGCGTGCAATCGGATATTGTTTTGTCAATTGCTCCACCATTCCAATTAACGTCTTGGGTTCAGCCGTATTTCCTGGATGCACTTGAAACATCAACGGAATCCCATCACTGGTTTGAACGACTCCATACACAAATTGACGCGCAAACCCACCTGTATCCTTACTCTTGCCAACCTGGCGTAAATCCCCTTTTTCGGCACCCGTCCCAGTCACGCGCACCGTCGTTAAATCATATACTGTTAATGTCATGTCCTGATCAATCAATGGTCGTATTAACGATGATACCGCCCCAATCACTACTTCAACATGATGATCAAGAGCATCCATCGCGCGTAACAACTTTTGATGCGTAACCTGATTTGAAATGTCGGGAATATTCACCTCTGTTAACCATTTCAGCACACCAAGTTTACTGGATGGAGAACATAATTGACAGAATACCATCAGTCGAATCAGAGCTTCAGTCAGCTTCTCATCGCGCTTTGTTGAGCGCAGCGCGGACTTGATTGCTGTGTTTAATCCAAGTTGTTCCCAAATTTTCTGAAGAGCCATAACATTACCGAAATCTTTCGCGGAAATGAATTTTTAACCTTCTGATGTAACGTCTGATTCTTTTGCCCGATTTACCCAATTTTCAAGTGCTTTTTCAAGCTTCCCATCTTGATCAAGTACACCTAATTGTTGCAAGACGCGCTGCTTAACTTTCCCCGTTTTAGGATCACGATACCCCTCAACGATGCGTAAATACTCATTCCCACGAGATTTTACAGTTCTTAGATACATCTTCAACTCAAGATTCGGGATAGTAATTGAAATAAATACAAAAGTATTATATAAGTTCGCATTACCTAGCTCAAGATCAGGTTCAAAATTATCTACAGATACCTAACGTTGAATCAAAAAAATGGTCTCGAAATGAATCAAATTTGATATTATGTGAAAAATTTCTAATAAATGTACTGATTTTTTCAGTCACAACGATACTATAATAAATATAGGGGCTTAAAAGTAAATATAAAGTACATGTTGTCACAACATGAATTTTTCCGAATCACGACACTAACCCCTTGATTTTACTGGGTTTAGGTGTCAAAAAAACCAGAAATTGACCCTCCAACTGTCGAACTTGGAGTACTAGTACAAAAAGATTCTTCATCTGATTTAGATTTAGGAAACAAATAAATTATGCAGTTGATTGATCCGTATGATTGGTTTTTCATCTCCTTTTGGCGTAGGTTACTAATTGTTGGTGTCACTTTAGGGTGGGGGATGTTTGAAATCTATAACGAGAATCAGCTTTGGGGGATGTTGTTTGGTGGTGTTGGAGTATATTGTGCTTATATCTTCTACTTAAATCCTATAAAAAATGCACCAAAATCAGAAATTGAAGTGGATGAAGAGTAGCTTCTAATACTGATACAATTTAAAATTACAAAAATCTAATTTAATATTCAGAATTTTAGTGGTAAATAATTTTTGTAGTTTGATTGATGCTAGGAAATTTCAAGATTGTAATATTAATTTTTGGTTTCAAACATAAGAGTTTTTAAAATGAAAATTGGTTTTATTGGCTTAGGCAATGTTGGTAGCAAACTTGCAAGTAGCATTTTGAGAAATGGTTACGAATTATCTGTAAATGACTTAGATGAAGCAAAGATGCAAGAATTTTCTAAGTCTGGTGCACGGTGTTGTATTAGTCCAAAGGACATTGCAATTAATAGCGATATGGTAATTACATGCTTACCGAGTCCAGAAGTCTGCGCGTCGGTAATGGAGAGCGAGAATGGATTGTTAGCAGGTTTATCCACAGGAAAGATTTGGGCCGAGATGTCCACGACTGATGCCTCTGAAGTTCAAAGGTTGGGTAAATTAGTATCTGAGCGAGGTGTTGCTCCTATTGATTGTCCAGTATCGGGGGGATGTCATCGGGCAGCGACTGGAAATATTTCAATTTTTGTTGGTTGCACACGCTCAACATTTGAACGTGCTTTACCTGTTATCAAAGTTATGGGAAGACGAGTATTGCATACTGGTGAGTTAGGTTCAGCATCAATTTTGAAAGTCGTTACAAATTATTTAGCTACGGCAAATTTAGTTACTTTATGTGAAGCACTTATTGCAGCGAAAGCAGCGGGAATGGATTTGAACACGACTTATGAAGCTATCCGCATCTCTTCGGGAAATTCATTTGTCCATGAGACTGAAAGTCAAGTAATTTTAAATGGATCGCGTGATATTAATTTTACAATGGATTTGGTGGTAAAGGATATTTCTTTATTTCAACAAATTGCCGACAACCATAATGTTGAATTAGAAATCTCACCAATTTTGAAGGAAATCTTTGTTGATGGTGAAAAACGTTATGGTTCGCGTGAGTTTTCGCCAAATATTGTTCGTCGGTTGGAAGAAGCGACTGGGTTAAAAGTAACTGCACCAGGATTTCCAGCTGAGATTTTAGATGATGAACCAGAAGAACCGGGCTATGAGGTAATTCCAAAAGGTAAGAGCAATTAGGGTAATTGGAATTAATGAATTAAGAACAATAGAGTCAAAAACTATGGTGCCGGCAACAGGACTTGAACCCGTAACCCCCTGATTACAAATCAGATGCTCTGCCAGTTGAGCTATGCCGGCATATTTAACTAATATAGTTTGATTATTGAAAATTTCAACATTGATGTGTGAAAAAACAGAAAGTTAAACTTTTCGCTGCGCGAAAATTGGATGTAAATTTATGGTGGGTAATGAACTAAATAGTGTCCGAAACTGGTAATTTGCGTTTTAGATTAATTAGGTGTGTTTTTTTGAAGCAAAAATGTATTCAAAGAATTGGGATTATTATTTTATTCTTTGCACTTTGTGACATTGGAAAGAAAAAAATTAGTTAGTACTTGAAAAATCTTGTCACTTACTCTAAATAACAAACTACAATTTAATGTGACTAGATTAGAAATTCGAAAGTAGTCATTTTCAATAATTTTCTATATTAGTATGGAGGGGTGCCCGAGTGGCTAAAGGGGGCGGACTGTAAATCCGCTGGCTATGCCTACGTTGGTTCGAATCCAACTCCCTCCACCAATTTGTTTATTACAAAATACAAAATTTAATGCGGGCGTAGCTCAATGGTAGAGCAACAGCCTTCCAAGCTGATGATGAGGGTTCGATTCCCTTCGCCCGCTCCATAACTTAAAGGGTTCTACTTGGAAATTATATTTTGTGAGTGAGTTAATGTTTGAATAATTAGCAAAAACAATTTAATTTATTAGTTTTTTGAATTTGAAGCTTGATTTTTAAATATTTTTGTTTTACAATTGAGCTGCGATGGAAAACATAGCTTGAGGTATTGCATAATTTAATTTGGTGCTTATATTGTATGTGAGCAACTTTAATCTACTGGTAGATATCAAAAATATTAATGGTAAAAAGTTTGTGAGGGTGTAGCTCAGTTGGAAGAGCAGCGGTCTCCAAAACCGCAGGTCGTGAGTTCGAGTCTCTCCACCCTCGCCAATGATTTTTTGACCAGCTACTTCATATATTACTAAAACAAAAACCCAAGAACGCATTTTTGTGTTCAAACACTACGAGAGCGAACAATAAATGGCAAAAGTAAACCCATTTACCTTTCTTCAACAGGTAAGGTCAGAAGTTTCAAAAGTGACTTGGCCGACTCGCAAAGAAACCGGTATAACCACTGTAATGGTATTCATTATGGTGTTTTTGGCATCAATTTTCTTTTTAGTTGCTGACCAAATAATGAGTTGGGGTATCAGCGCATTGCTTGGTTTTGGTAGCTAATTTTGTGAGATCAGAGGTTGAGTTTTTGACTATGGAAAAAAAATGGTATATTGTACAGGCTCACGCAAACTTTGAAAAGAAAGTTGCCGAATTTCTTAAGGAAAGGTCAATTGCGGATGGTTTGGCAAATTATTTTGGTGAGATACATGTACCGACGGAAACGGTCGTGGAGACCCGGCGTGGTCGTAAATTAAATTCAGAGCGAAAAATCTATCCCGGGTACGTATTTGTTGAAATGCACTTGACTGATGAAACGCTTGTATTTGTAAAAAATATGCCTAAAGTTTCAGGATTTTTAGGTGCAGATAAACCAAGTCCATTAACCAAAGATGTTATTGAACGAATATTTGAACAAATGAAAGAGGGAACTGAACGTCCTCGGCCTTCAATTGCGTTTGAAGTTGGGGAACAAGTTCGCGTGTCTGAAGGACCATTTGCCTCTTTGAGTGGACATGTAGAAGAAGTTGATGATGAGCGATCCCGAATTAAAGTGGCGGTTCAGATTTTGGGGCGCGCCACTCCAGTAGAGTTGGAATACGATCAGGTTGAAAAATACAATTAAACAATATAACAATGGGTGGGAATGTGAATTTTTTTAATTCAATTCATACCCAGTGGTTTTTTTATGTCGCAAGGTGGCAACATTTTTGTGGAGGCCTAAATGGCAAAGAAACTTAAAGGTAAATTGAAAATTCAAGTGCCAGCAGCAAATGCTTCGCCATCAACCCCAATTGCACATCCAATTGGGCCTACATTAGGACAACGGCAATTGAATATTATGGAATTTTGCAATGCGTTTAATAAGCAAACACAAAAAATGGAAGCAAATACACCTTGCAATACAATTATCACTTACTATAGTGACAACTCATTTTCATTCATTGTTAAATCACCGCCTGTTAGCTACCTATTGAAAAAGAGTGCAGGTTTATCCAAAGCATCTCAGGTTCCAGGACGTGAACCAATTGGTTCAGTTTCTAATGAACAGGTTCGTAACATTGCGAAAATTAAGATCAATGATATGAACGCTTTTGAAATTGGTGCGGCGATGCGCGAAATTGAAGGAACAGCTCGTTCTATGGGAATTGTAGTGAAAGACTAAATAATTGAATAAAAATTAAGAGAATTGATACAAGTATCTTAGTTTTAACTATTGAATTTTTTACAATTATAATTGGAGCAATATATGGCTAAAAAACTTAGAGGTCAATTGAAAATTGAGGTGCCGGCAGCAAATGCTTCACCATCACCGCCAATTGGTCCAGCACTGGGACAGCGGCAGTTAAATATAATGGAGTTCTGTAAGGCATTTAATGCGCAGACGCAGGAAATCGAAAAAAATACACCTTGTCCTACAATTATTACCTATTACAGCGATAATTCTTTTACTTTTGTAGTTAAAACTCCACCAGTAAGTTATCTTCTGAAAAAGAGTGCAGGTCTATCTAAAGCATCTCAAACTCCAGGAATAGATTCTGTTGGTACAGTAACGCGAAAACAGGTTCGTGAAATCGCTGAAATCAAAATGAAGGATCTAAATGCATTTGAAATTGAGGCAGCAATGCGAACTGTTGAAGGTTCGGCACGTTCAATGGGAATTGAAGTGAAAGATTGATGATATTTGGATACAAATTTTGGAATTTAAGAATCAATATATCAGTTGGTTCATTTAACAAACAAGATCTTACAATTATTAGAGGCTAGAATAATGGCAAAACCTGGAAAGAGAATGCGTGAGGCGAGTGAAGGAGTAGATCGCAACAAAGCGATTGCACTTGATGAAGCCGTTGAGTTATTGAAGACGCGTGCACTTACTAAATTTGATCAAACTATTGATGTCGCAATAAATTTGGGCGTTGATCCCCGTCACGCGGATCAAATGGTTCGAGGATTCTGTGTATTACCACATGGAACTGGAAAAACAGTACGAGTGGCGGTATTTGCGAAAGGGGATAAAGCAGACGAAGCTAAGGCGGCAGGAGCTGATTTAGTCGGAGCTGAAGATTTAGTGGCAGAAATAAAAGATGGGAAAATAGAATTTGAAAGTTGTATTGCTACACCAGATATGATGCGTCTACTTGGTCCAATTGGAAAGTTGCTAGGTCCTCGTGGATTAATGCCAAATCCAAAAGTGGGAACTGTGACTACAGATATCAAAGGTGCAGTTGAAGCGGCTAAAGGTGGTGCTGTTCAATTTCGAGTTGAAAAAGCTGGGATTATACATGCAGGTATTGGGAAAGTTTCATTTGACAAACAATCATTAGTTGAAAATATCAAAGCATTTACTGAGGAGGTTAAAAAAGCTAAACCAACAGGTGCAAAAGGCAATTATATGAAAAAGGTGTCTATTTCATCAACAATGGGACCAGGTTTACGAGTAGACCTTTCAACAATATAAGGAACAATACTTTGGATGCTACCTAGTTTAACTAGGTTAGTAGATGGATATGGTTGCCATTTTGGTGACTGTATTCCATTTTATTCTGTCCGAGATTGCAGGTACCGATAACTCGGTTTAATTCGAAAGGACCAGCATGAGACGGGAAAAAGCTGAAATACATTAAATGACGTTTTCAGTTTGAACCGTATTTCTTTTTCGACCAGTAAGTCGTTTAAGGGGCAGTATCGTTAATGCTGGAGAATTTAATTTGGTTTGGGTACTCGATATACCCAAAATAAGTTGGAACTCCAGATTTGTTAAATCGATGTGTTGGATTTTTTAATCTGAACATCATTTGGAGAATGCAAGTGGAAAGAGAAAAAAAACGTGAATTAGTTGCCAATCTCAACCAAGTGTTTTCAAGCTCAGGTGTTGTGGTGGTAGCTCATTATGCCGGATTGACAGTTGCAGATATGACTGAGCTACGCGGTAAAATGCGTCAATCTGGAGGTACTCTTAAAGTCGCAAAAAATCGACTTGTAAAACTTGCTCTTCAAGGCACTGAACTTGAGCATATGCGAGACATGTTTGTTGGTCAAACTGTGATTGCCTATTCAGATGATCCTGTTTCTGCACCAAAAGTTGCAAGTCAATATGCTAAAGCGAATGATAATTTTGTAATTCTTGGCGGTGCATTAGGGGCCAATGCTCTAGATGCAAATGGGATTAATGAACTTGCGTCATTACCTTCTCTGGATGAGTTGCGAGCAAAGATTTTAAATATGCTTCAAACCCCGGCGACACGAATTGCCCAAATTGTCAATGCTCCAGCTGGACAGCTGGCTCGAGTATTTGGTGCATATTCCAAGCAGGGGCAAGCTGCTTAATTGATGCAGTTTACCCTAACTATCTATCCACGGTTCAAACAAAAGGAAACAAGATGGCCGATATTGAGAAGTTAGTTGAGGAACTCTCAACTCTCACAGTTCTAGAAGCATCTGAACTGAGTAAACTCTTGGAAGAAAAATGGGGCGTGTCTGCCGCTGTCCCAGTTGCAACAGTTGCTGTTGCTGGAGGTGATGGTGGTGACGCAGGAGCTCCTAAGGAAGAGCAATCCGAATTTAGTGTTGTTTTAGCATCATTCGGAGATAAGAAAATTAATGTTATCAAAGAAGTCCGTGCTATTACTGGTCTTGGCCTTAAAGAGGCTAAAGAATTAGTTGAGGGTGCACCAAAACCATTAAAAGAGGGTGTTGGTAAGGACGAAGCAGAAGAAATCAAGAAAAAACTTGAAGATGCTGGTGCTACAGTAGAGTTAAAGTAGCATCAAAGTTTAAATCAGCGGTTACGCGATTTCGCGTAACCGTAACATTTATAAATTATAAATTAGGTATTAAGCAATTTGAGTAGTTTATAAAATTTTAAGTGAGTATGTATTTTGGAACGAGAAATTGGACTAGATTGTCTAAGTAAATGACTTAAACACAATAGATACCTATGCGGTTAAAAAAGTAAACTCTTCTAACTCCACTGGAGGGAAAATGAAGCAGCAAAAAAAACAAAACCAGACTAAATCAGCAACCGATTTAGCAGGTAGTCAAGATGACTTAATAGCATTGAAAGCGGAAAAGCAGCGACTTAACTATAAAGCGCCAAGGTTGAACAAAAAAATCAGAAAATTGCAGACAGAGCTTAGTTCGCTGGATGGTCAAGGTGCGACTAAAGGTGGATTGTCTGCGGAAGCAAAGCAGCAAAAAATAGCTGAGTTGGAGAAATCGCTTAAGCAGGTTCAAAATGAGCGTGCTGAGTTAGATTCTGCAAGAGAGCAAATAAGTGCAAAAATTCAGTCAGCGGATCCAACTTCTACCAGTATCAAACCAAAGGCCAAAGCTGATACAAACAAAACTAAAGCAGTGAAGTCAGGTCAGTCGACTGGAAAAGTCACTGATGTGGATTCCAAGCGATTGATTCCACAATATCAACGGAATCATGAAAAGCTGGCACAATTAATGGCAGAGAAGACTGATCTTGACCGAAGTATTAAAGCTGTTCACGAAAAAATCCGTAATCGCCAACAACGTCAGAAGTTATTGGAAGAGAAGAGTTTGAAAGAGCTGGGATTAACCGAAGAAGCAAAAATTCAAAATCAGGTGGATCTTAAAGTTGAAGAAAAGAATCTTGCGATAGAACGCGACGAATCCATTGCAGTTCGAGAAAAATTGAAATCTGAGATGGTCAAATTGACTAAGACTCTTAAAGGTATTGAGGCAAAACTTGGGTACAAACCTGATGTTGAAACAAATTTAGACCAAACCAAAGTAGATTCTGCAAAATCAGATAAGACACAATCATCCGTAAGTGCTCAAGCCACCGAAGCAATAGAACGTGAAACGGATTCTGATGGAAGTGATACTGGTAGTATCAAACCAAGTGAAGAAGTTGAACAGTCCATAGCTGAATTGAATCTTAAACAAGCAGAACTTGAGAAGATTCGAAGTGAGGTCAGAACATTTACAATAAATATTAAAGGGCTCAATGCGAAAATTCGACGAGTCGAAAATAATATCACTAAGCTAGAATCTCAGTCTCCTGCAGATAGTGGTTTGTCTGCAACTGAAAAATCTAAGAATCTTAGTGAATTAAAGTTTAATTTGCAACGTCTACAGAAAGAACATGAAGAAAGTGAATCTGGTCGAGCAAAATTAAAGCCAAAAGTTGATGAGCTCGTGATTGCAATAAAAGCAATAGAGAACGATGTCCCAGTTAGTATCATTGAATCTCAAGCTAATATTAAGGCAGGAAGCGAAGGTATTGGAGAGACAAAATTAACTGAGGTTTCAAAGCGCGATAACGAACTTTATGAGCTTACTCCTAATAAAGCCATATTTACTCCAGAGTCAAATCCTTATACTGGACTTAGAAGACTGCGAAAATATTTCGGTTCAATTGAAGAAATTTCAAAAATGCCAAATTTGATTGAGGTTCAACGGGATTCTTATGCCAAATTTCTTCAAATAGATCTTACAAATCTGGATAGTATTGGAATTTCAGATTCTAGTTTCAAAGAGTTTTCTAAAAAGGATCAACCAAAGACAAGTAGTGGCTCTTCAAAAATCAAAAATTTGGAATCAAAAATCAAGAAAATTGAAAAAGCGCGCGATGCACAATTAATTGTTAAATCAAATTTGATTTCAGAAATTTCATCACTTGAAGAATCTGGAAAAATTCATGATCTGGTTGAACAGCTTAAGAAGGGTGAGAAAGACTGCAGAGGTAAAAGTCTAATGAATGTTAATTTGGATGGTCTTGATCTATCAGGAGTTGACTTTAGCGGCTCTGACCTTTCAGGGGCCAGTTTTAAAAGGACTAATCTAGAAGATGCGATATTGGGTGAGAAAGATTCAATTTACTCAGATACGACATTTAGAGATGCGAATTTTGAAGGTGCAAGAATGGTAAATGCAAAGTTGGGTGGTAAAAATGGGGATTTTCAAAATGCCAATTTTAAAAACTGTAATTTAACGCATGCTGTATTGGAAGGGGACACTGAATCTTATGCGGACGAAAATGGTAATATACTTTTTAGAGGTGAGGCAGATTTTTCAGGATCAAATTTTGAAGGAGCTGAATTTTGGGGAGCGGCATTTTCTGGAGCGTTTTTTATGAATTGTAATTTTAGGTCCGTTGATTTGAGAAATGCAATAATTGCCGCTGTTTCATTTAGTAGAGCCGATTTGAGCTACGCTGACCTAAGAGAGCAAAAATTGGATTTAGCTGTGTTTGAGAGTGCTGAATTAGTAGGTACAAAATTAAAAAATGCGAATCTGAACAATGTTGAATTATATAACGCTAATTTAGCGGAAGCTAACTTAAATGGTGCTAGTTTGGAAGGGTCAAAACTAGAGAATGCAAATTTGGAAAATGCGCGTTTATTGAAAGCTGATTTAAGAAGTGCTGAACTAGTAAGAGCAAATTTGGAAGGAGCTGACATGGAGGGAGCTAATTTATCGAACGCCATGCTTGACGACGCAAATATTAGAAATTTGAACTTAAATGAGGCTATATTGGACGGTGCAAACATAAAAGGAGCGCATACAAATGGGCCAAATAACAAAACAGTAGAAAAAGTAACTAATAAATATGTTGAACCAGCTGCCAAAAAGAAGCTCAAAGCATCAGATTTTAAAAGAATCAAACAAGTACTTAAACAAAAGAGAGAATTGTTGCAAAATTGTGAGAAATTGTTAAATGAGTTAAGTAATGAGTTAGGGGAGTATCTACGTGAGATAGGTTTATTATTACCTGAGGAAAATCAAGAAAACGCGTCAGTTCAAGTAGTTAAAGAAGGTCATTCAGAAGCAAAATTAGACACTGTTTTTAAATCAATATTTCCTATAACTAATCATACAGAAACTGCAACACTAGAATATATTAGTTATACGGTGGAGAAACCGAAATTTGAGGTTGAGGAATGTCGACAACGGGGAATGACTTATTCTTTACCACTGAAAGTGACGTTACGATTAATAGTATTTGATGTAGATGAGGATACAAAGTCACGTACAGTTAAAGATATAAAGGAACAAGAAGTATACATGGGTGAATTACCACTCATGACTAATACCGGTACCTTTATTGTCAATGGTAGTGAGCGCGTTATTGTATCTCAGATGCATCGTTCGCCTGGTGTGTTTTTTGATCATGACAAGGGGAAATCACACTCAAGTGGTAGATTATTATTTGCTGGTCGGGTGATTCCTTATCGTGGATCTTGGTTAGATATTGAGTTTGATGCGAAAGATATTGTCTATGCGCGTATTGACCGTAAGCGAAAGTTTCCTGTTACTACATTGTTAATGGCTTTGGGGTTAGATGCAGAGCAAATACTTAGCACTTTTTATGACACGGTCTCATATACTAAAAGTCGAAATCAGTGGCGGGTAAAATTTGATCCAAATCGATTTGTTGGAACTACGGTCACAGATGATATTGTTGATGCAAAAACAAAGAAAATTGTATTAGAAGCTGGAAAACGGTTTACTCGTCGTCATGCTAATCAATTCAAAGAGCAAGGTATTAAAGACATATTAGTTAATTCGGATAGCTTAATCGGCAGTTTTATTGCTGAAGATATTGCGAATCTCGAGACTGGTGAGATAATTGCCGAGATCGGAGCTGAATTGACGGAGTCACTTATTCAGGAAGCCGAAGAATTGGGGTATAAAGACCTGACAGTACTTGATATTGACTATGTAAATGTTGGGCCATATATCCTAAATACGCTTGCAGTTGATAAGAATATTGATCGTGAAACTGCTTTAAAGGATATATATCGGGTACTGCGTCCTGGTGATCCACCAACTCTTGATATCGCTGAAGAATTATTTGAAAAGTTGTTTTTTAGTGAAGAAAGATATGACTTGTCTTCAGTAGGACGTGTGAAAATGAATATGCGTTTGGATCTAGATTGTGATCCAGATGTCAAAATCTTACGGAAAGAAGACATTATTGGTTTAATCCAGCAACTTCTCTTATTGCGTGATGGAAAAGGAGAGATTGATGATATTGATAATTTAGGGAATCGTCGCGTCCGCTCCGTTGGTGAATTGATGGAAAATCAGTATCGAATTGGGTTAACACGACTGGAACGTGCCACGAAAGAAAAGATGAGTTCTGCTGATATTGCTACCGCGATGCCGCAAGATCTTATCAATGCCAAACCTGCTGTGTCAGCGATGCGTGAGTTTTTTGGTTCATCTCAGTTATCGCAATTTATGGATCAAACAAACCCGTTGTCAGAAATTACCCATAAGCGAAGACTATCAGCATTGGGTCCTGGTGGATTAACTCGTGAACGAGCAGGTTTTGAAGTTAGGGATGTTCATACCACACATTATGGACGAATTTGCCCAATTGAGACTCCTGAGGGACAGAATATTGGTTTAATTAATTCTCTCGCTACTTTTGCTCGAATTAATGAATATGGATTCATAGAAAGTCCATACCGAAAAATTGTTAATGGTGCGGTAACAAATGAAATAGAATATTTGTCTGCAATTGAAGAAGCAAAGTACCATATTGCACCATCAGATGAGAAAGTTGAAAATGGAAAATTAGCTAGTGACTTAGTTAGCTGTCGTTTTGCCGGTGAGCCGACCATGATTCCTCGTGAACGAATTGAATACATGGATGTTTCACCAAAACAAGTTGTTTCAGTTGCTGCGTCGTTAATTCCATTTTTAGAAAATGATGATGCCCACCGTGCGTTAATGGGTTCTAATATGCAACGTCAAGCGGTTCCATTGGTTCAATCGGAAGCACCATTTGTTGGAACTGGAATGGAACGGGAAGTTGCTCGTGACTCTGGTGCGGCAATTGTGGCTGGTCGAACTGGTAATGTAATGCAAGTAGATGCGAATAGAATTGTTGTTAGTGTTACCGAAGATTATGACCCATCAAAACGGGGGGTAGATATTTATCGTTTACGAAAATATCAACGTTCTAATCAAAATACATGTGTTAACCAGCGACCAATAGTGAAGGTCGGTGATCATGTAATGAAAGGAGACATCATTGCAGATGGTCCATCAACTGATTTAGGTGAATTAGCACTTGGTCGCAATGTGTTGGTGGCATTTATGCCTTGGAATGGATACAATTTTGAAGATTCAATTTTATTGTCTGAACGAATAGTTCATGAGGATGTATTTACTTCCATACACATTGAAGAATTTGAAGTTTCAGCTCGAGATACAAAACTTGGACCAGAAGAAATAACTCGAGATATTCCTAATGTTTCGGAGGAAATGCTACGGAATCTTGATGAAGCCGGAATGATTTATGTTGGTGCCGAGGTAAAGGCAAATGATATCTTGGTTGGAAAAGTAACACCAAAAGGTGAAGAAGTAATAACTCCTGAAGAAAAATTGTTGCGAGCTATATTTGGTGAAAAAGCATCAGAAGTTAGTGATACTTCGCTTCGAGTACCAGTCGGGGTTACAGGAACAGTAGTTGAAGTGAGAGTGTTTAACCGACATGGAGTTGAAAAAGACGAACGCGCATTATCAAATGAACGTGAAGAAATTGAACGAATTTTCAAAGATCATGAAGATGAACGCAAAATTTTGAATCAAAATGTGTATGACCGGGTAAAAGCACAAATTCTTGGTAAAAAGGCTACTCGTGGTCCACAAGGATACAAAAAGAATACCGAGATTACTGAGGAATTCTTGGCAGATTGCTTGCAAACAGAATGGTGGCAGTTTGTGTTCTCTGACAATAAAATGATGAGTGAACTTGAGGCGATGCGTAAGTTATATGACGAAAATGTCAAAGAACTAAAAGCTAGTTTTGAGGAGAAGAGAGATAAGATTCAAAGTGGCGATGAATTAATGCCAAGCGTCATGAAAATGGTTAAGGTATTTGTCGCGGTTAAACGCAAGTTACAGCCTGGAGATAAAATGGCAGGGCGACATGGCAATAAAGGTGTTGTTTCAAAAATTAATCCGATTGAAGATATGCCATTCTTGGAAGATGGAACCCCAGTGGACATTGTATTAAATCCACTTGGTGTACCATCACGTATGAATGTTGGTCAAATACTTGAAACGCATTTGGGTATGGCTTCCGTTGGGTTAGGTCGCCAAATTGCTGAAATGTATGAAGAGTATCAACGTAATGGGAAAATTGAAAAGTTACGCAACAAAATTGCTGAAATATATGGTGAAAACAAGAAAGGTGAAAGCATTCAGGATATTGATGATAAAGGGTTAATTACGCTTTCTAGACAATTGAAGAAAGGTGTTCCGATTGCAACACCAGTTTTTGATGGTGCGAAAGAAAGTGATGTATCAGACCTATTGGAGGAAAATAAATTTGATCGGTCTGGTCAAATGACAGTATTTGATGGGCGAACCGGAGAGCCATTTGAGCGTAAAGTTACTGTTGGTTACAAATATATTTTGAAACTGCATCATCTAGTAGATGAAAAAATTCACGCTAGATCAGTAGGTCCATATAGTCTGGTAACGCAACAACCACTTGGTGGGAAGGCACAATTTGGTGGTCAAAGATTTGGAGAAATGGAAGTGTGGGCGTTAGAGGCTTATGGAGCTGCATATACATTGCAAGAAATTTTGACAATTAAATCGGATGATGTCGCCGGTCGGACTAAACTTTATGAATCAATCGTAAAAGGTGATGATACTTTTGTGGCTGGAATCCCAGAAAGCTTTAATGTGCTTGTGAAAGAAATCCAATCATTAGGGTTGAACCTTGAAATGAGAGATTCAAACTTTTTTGAATACCACGATGATGACGGTGATCTTATAGAGGAAGTAACAGAATAATGAGGATAGATTTATGAACTATGGGCGGAATTATACTCGCGCATAGTTGCTTTAGTATTCTAAACGAATTTGGAGAATAAAAATGAAACAGGACGTATTTAATCCGTTTGCGAAGAAAGATGAGCCAAACATATTTGATCATATTCGAATCTCATTGGCGAGTCCTGATCGAATTCGCGCTTGGTCCTACGGTGAAGTGAAAAAACCAGAGACCATTAATTATCGAACGTTTAAACCAGAACGTGAAGGGTTATTTTGCGCGCGAATTTTTGGCCCAACCAAGGATTATGAGTGCTTGTGCGGTAAATATAAACGTATGAAGTACAAAGGGATTATTTGTGAAAAGTGCGGTGTTGAAGTTACAAAGGCACAAGTACGTCGTGATCGGATAGGACATATTGAATTGGCTTCACCGGTTGCTCATATTTGGTTTTTGAAATCGTTACCTTCACGGATCGGTTTATTGTTGGATATGCAACTGAAAGACTTAGAACGCATCTTATATTTTGAAAACTTTGTTGTCTTAGAGCCTGGATTGACTCCGTTACAACCACGGGAATTGTTAAGCGAAGAGAACTATTTGAAAGCGCAGGAGGAATTTGGCGAAGATTCCTTTACTGCTATGATTGGTGCTGAAGCAATTAAGGAAATGTTAATTTCGCTTGATTTACCAAAAGAAAGTGAAGAAATTCGGCAACAGATTGCTGAGACTAAAACTGAATTGAAATTGGTAAAGTTAAAGAAGCGATTGAACGTAATCGAAAATTTAATTGAATCAAGAAATCGTCCTGAGTGGATGATACTTGACGCGATACCTGTGATTCCGCCTGATTTACGACCACTGGTTCCACTTGATGGCGGCCGGTTTGCAGCATCAGATCTCAATGATTTGTATCGACGGGTAATTAATCGGAACAATCGTTTGAAAAAGCTGATTGAATTAGGTGCTCCAGACATAATGTTACGTAACGAAAAACGGATGTTACAGGAAGCGGTTGATGCGTTATTTGATAATGGGCGACGCGGACGTACGCTTACAGGAACTAATAAACGTCCGCTTAAATCACTTTCAGAAATGTTGAAGGGGAAGCAAGGTCGTTTCCGACAGAATCTACTTGGTAAACGCGTAGACTTTTCAGGTCGTTCGGTTATTACAGTTGGACCGGAACTAAAATTACATCAGTGCGGTATTCCAAAAACCATGGCGTTAGAGTTGTTTAAACCATTTATTATTTCTCGAATAGTGGCTAGGAGTACTAATTTGACGGTGAAACAAGCGAGAAAATTGGTGGAAAATCAACGTCCTGAAGTATGGGATGTGTTAGATCTAGTAATTAGAGAACATCCAGTGTTATTGAATCGTGCACCAACCTTGCATCGTCTTGGAATTCAAGCATTTGAACCAGTGTTGATTGAGGGTAAGGCGATCCAACTACATCCGCTGGTTTGTTCTGCATTCAATGCAGATTTTGATGGCGATCAAATGGCTGTGCATGTTCCATTGTCACTTGAAGCTCAGCTTGAAGCACGTACGTTAATGATGTCGACGAACAATATTTTGCATCCTGCAAATGGACAACCAATTATTGTGCCATCGCAAGACATTGTACTTGGTTTGTATTATTTGTCGATTGAAGCAGAAAATGAACCGGGTCAAGGAATGATGATTTCGTCCATGGGTGAAATGCATCATGCCTTAGAAAATAACGTTATTACCCTACATACTAAAATTAAGAGTCGATATAAATCTGTTGATGCAAAGGGTAAGCCAACTTCTGAAGTTTTTGAAACTACCCCAGGTCGTCTATTAATTGGGGAATTGTTACCAAAACATCCTAAAATTTCTTTTGAAGTTTGTAATCGGGAAATGACCAAAAAAAATGTTTCTGAACTTATTGATGTGGTGTATCGAAATTGTGGTCAAAAAGAGACAGTTATATTTTGTGACCGAGTTATGGAACTGGGATTTAATCACGCTTGTAAAGCTGGAATTTCATTTGGGAAGGATGATTTAGTTATTCCTGAAGATAAAGAACATAAAGTTCATGAAGCACTTAAAGAGGTCGCAAAATTTGAACAGCAATTTAATGATGGTCTCATTACACAGGGTGAAAAATACAACAAAGTAGTTGATGAATGGTCACGTTGTACAGATCTCATTGCAGAATCAATGATGAGTGGAATTGAAGCTCGTAAATTTGATGAAGAAAGTGAACGTCAACTTCCAATGAATTCAGTTTACATGATGGCTCATTCTGGGGCACGTGGATCACCGGCGCAGATGAAGCAACTTGCAGGTATGCGTGGTTTGATGGCGCGACCAGATGGTTCAATTATTGAAAATCCAATTATTGCAAATTTTAAAGAAGGGTTATCCGTACTGGAATACTTCAACTCCACTCACGGTGCTCGGAAAGGTCTCGCAGATACAGCACTTAAGACTGCAAACTCTGGATACCTTACCCGGCGATTGGTAGATGTCGCGCAAGACTCAATCATCACAGAAATTGATTGTGGGTCAGAAAATGGGATTTCATTAGGCGCAATTATTGAATCTGGGCAAGTAATTGCACCACTTGGACAACGCGTTTTGGGTCGGACAGTAGCTGAAGATGTAAAAAATCCGCAAAATGGAAAAGTACTGATCGAAATAGGTTCATTAATCGATGAGAAGGATGTTGTAGAAATTGAAAAAATTGGAATTCAAAGTATTAAAATTCGATCAGTATTGACTTGTGAAGCTAAGAAGGGTGTATGTGCTACTTGTTATGGACGTGATTTAGCTAGAGGAACCCCTGTTAATATTGGTGAAGCAGTTGGAGTTATTGCCGCGCAATCAATCGGTGAACCTGGTACTCAATTAACAATGCGGACATTCCATATTGGGGGTACAGCACAGGTGATGGACCGTTCATATATTGAATCTAATGTTGAAGGCACGGTTAAGATGCGAAATTATAGTGTTGCGACCGACTCAAATAAAAACAAAATTGCAATGTCGCGAAATTTAACGGTCGTGATCCATGATGAAGAGGATCGTGAAAAAGCGGTTCACCACATTAAATTTGGGGCAAAATTGTTCGTTGATGAAGGTAGTAAAATTAAAGCAGGTGAAAGAATTGCAGAGTGGGACCCATATTCGAGACCAATTTTAGCAGAATCGGATGGCATCATTCACTTTGAAGATTTAATTGATGGTGTGTCGGTTGAGGAAACGGCCGACGAAGATACCGGAATTACAAAACGAGTAGTTATTGATTGGCGCGAATCGAAGACTGCTACGGATCTTAAACCAGCCATTGTTATTCAAAACAAAGCTGGGAAAGTTCAAAAAACCAAGCGAAATATTGAAGCGCGTGCATTTCTATCACCTGAAATTGTGTTATCTGTAAACCAAGGTGATTCAGTTAAGGCAGGTGATGTTTTGGCAAGAATTGCAGTAGAAAGCGCAAAGTCAAAAGACATTACTGGTGGTTTACCTCGAGTAGCAGAATTATTTGAAGCCCGTCGTCCAAAGGACAATGCAATTATTGCAGAGATTTCTGGGATCATAAGTTTTGGTAAAGACGTAAGAAATAATCGACGCGTGATTATTGAACCTGAATTAACAATTGAAGAATTTGAAAAGCAACGAAATGCGTTGTCAAAGAAAGTGGAAAGTGAAGAGAAAAAGTGGAAGAAAGAAGCGAATAAGTTAGATGCTACTGAAGCTGGAATTTCAGCGGCACAGGAAGAACTTGAACTTGCTGAATCCGAAATCAATCAAATTATGTCCGATTTAGACCTGATGGAACAAGAAAAAGAGAATGCAGTGGAATCAATAGAGAGTTACGGTGAATTGATTAAGAGTATTCCAAAGGCGGTAAAAACTCTTGAAAAAGAAATTGCAAAACACGAATCTAAAAAAGCGTCGGTTGAAAAGAAACTTACAACGGCTACTTCCGAATTATCAGGATTTGCTGATGAAGTTGAAGAGAAATTTGCACAACGCGACCAGCTTGATACTGATTTAAAGGCGATAACGAGTGAAATTGGGTTATTAGAGATGGACAAGATGGATAAGAGTGAAGAAATAGAAGGGGCTCGTAACAATACAGAAAAAGAAAAATTAGCGGACGAGCTAAAGCAAATACAAGCTACTATGGAAGAGAAAACTGCCTTAAGAGAAAAGATGCAGAAGGAGTTAGTGGAATTACCTCAATCATCGATCAAAGTAGAAGCTGGTCGAGAATTGAAAATGAAAGAAATAAGTAAATTTGAGACTAAGATTAAGGAAATTGATATTGAAATTGAGCAAATGGTAGTGAATAAAGAGTCTAAAGAAGTGGAACTTGAGAATTCAAAGACTGAGAAGAAGGATTTGACTCAAAAAATTAAAGATATTGATTCGGATTCAGTGGCGAAAGCAAATGAACTTAAACAATTAAAGCTTAAGATTGAAGCAGCAAAAAAGAATATTGCTAAACACGAGAAGAATAAAGGTTCAAAAGAGGAGTTAGCAAACTCATTAAAGAGTGCATATGAAGCGGCAGTCCGTGACTTACGCAATTATGAGGGGACTGAGTCGCATGAACCAATGGAATTTTTGATTCCAAAGAATAAACCATTTCATTACCAAGAGGGGGACTTCATTGAGAAGGGGGATTATTTAATCGATGGAAATCCTGCTCCGCATGATATTTTGAAGATTAAAGGTGTTGAAGCTTTAGCAGCGTATTTGGTAAATGAGATACAGGAAGTGTATCGTCTGCAAGGTGTGATCATTAACGATAAACATATTGAAGTGATAGTTCGCCAAATGTTGCAAAAATACGAAATAACTGATCCAGGTGACAGCGATTATTTGAGAGAGGAGCAGGTTCATAAGTTAGATTTGGAAGAAACAAATAGAGCGTTATTGGAGAACGGCAAACAAGAGGCAATTGGTAAACCTATATTGTTAGGTATCACGAAAGCTAGTTTACAAACTCGCTCATTTTTCTCAGCAGCGTCGTTTCAGGAGACAACACGAGTATTGACAGAAGCCGCGCTTAGTGGTAAGAAAGATATGTTGGAAGGGTTAAAAGAAAATATTATTGTAGGTCGGTTGATTCCTGCTGGAACTGGTAGTAAGATGGAAGAAATTCGTAAAATTGCGACGAAGCGTGATGAATTTATTGTTCAGGAGCGTCATAAGCGGGCAGAACTAGAAGTAGAAAAACAATTGCTAGAAAATTTGTCTAGCCGAGTCGCGGAGTGAGTGCGTGAATCAAGTTTTTTTAACTTGATTTCAGTGTAGTATTTTGTATATTAGATTCAAATGCGAATTATTGAGGTTGTTTTGATATTGAAAAAAAAATTTAAAGTTGATACTTGACAAATAATAAATTAGTGTTTATATAAAATTTTTTATTCCCAATGGCAGGTAGTAATCGCTTTTGCTATTCTTGTACACCGAGTATCAGGATCGGCGTTTAAACGCTGTCGGGATCAACAGAGAAACATTAATCAGTATTCTGAATTTGGGTTTTCCCGAAATTGGATACTAATAATTGCACCATTCGCATCAATATTGATGGGAATTGGGGCATTTGTTTGCGTAATTTAAACAATGGTTTAGGTTACGCTGCGAAATGAGTATCGAAATACAAGAAGGTTGACGTACGTTATGCCAACAATAAACCAGTTAATTCGGAAACCTCGAAAGGTACCGATTAAGCGGAATAAAGTACCAGCAATGGAAGCGTGCCCGCAGAAGCGCGGTGTGTGTACTCGAGTGTATACGACAACACCGAAGAAGCCAAATTCGGCATTGCGGAAGGTTGCTAAGGTACGTTTGACTAATGGATTTGAAGTAATTGGTTATATTCCAGGTGAAGGGCATAATTTACAGGAGCACTCGGTGGTGATGATTCGTGGCGGCCGGGTGAAGGATTTACCTGGGGTTCGCTATCATATTTTACGTGGTGTTTTAGATACACAAGGTGTTAAAGATCGGAAGCAACGTCGTTCTAAATACGGTGCTAAGCGACCGAAATAATGAAAACATACAAATAGAGATTACAAGGAAAATATATAATGTCTCGTCGTCGTCGTGCTGAAAAGCGGGAAGTTCTTCCTGACCCAAAGTTTGGTGACTTTGTTATTACAAAATTTATGAATTCGGTGATGCATGCTGGTAAAAAATCCGTTGCAGAACGGATTGTCTATGGTGCATTGGATGTTATTGAATCCAAGGCAAAGGGTAATCCAGTAGAAGTATTTCATGAAGCACTTTCAAATGTAATGCCAAATGTTGAAGTTCGATCACGTCGGGTTGGTGGTGCGACATATCAAGTGCCTATGGAAGTTCGTGCCGAGCGTCGGCAAGCATTAGCAATTCGTTGGTTAATAAAAGCAGCACGTGGTCGAAGTGAAACTACAATGATTGGTCGTTTGTCAGGTGAGTTGCTAGACGCGTCTAATAATCGTGGTGAAGCAGTTAAGATGCGTGAAAATTCTCATCGAATGGCTGAGGCAAACCGTGCATTTTCACATTATCGTTGGTGAAACAGAGATTAGTGATTAACAGGATAATTTATAATGACTCGTCAACATCAGATTGAAGATTATCGTAATTTTGGCATCATGGCACATATTGATGCTGGAAAGACTACGACTACTGAACGGATACTATATTATACTGGTATTAATTACAAATTGGGTGAAGTCCATGATGGTAATGCTACGATGGATTGGATGGAGCAGGAACAAGAGCGCGGTATTACGATTACTTCAGCGGCAACAACTTGCTTTTGGAATGAAAAGCGACTCAATATTATTGATACACCAGGACACGTAGACTTTACAATTGAAGTAGAACGGTCGCTACGAGTATTGGATGGTGCAGTCGCATTGCTTGATGCTAATGCCGGAGTTGAACCACAAACAGAGACAGTATGGCGACAGGCTGACAAATATAATGTGCCACGAATGATCTTTGTAAATAAGATGGATAAAATTGGTGCTGATTTTTATAACTCTGTAGAGATGGTAAAAGAGCGACTTGGTGCCAATCCATTATGTATTCAATTACCAATTGGTGCCGAAAATGACTTTAAAGGAGTAATTGATCTTGTCGAAATGAAGGCAAAGATTTGGGATGAAGGTAACTATGGTGAAAAATTTCAGGTTGGAGACATTCCAAGTGATCTTGCTGAAAAAGCGGAAGAATATCGTGAGAAATTGATAGAGCAGGTTGTGGAGATTGATGAAGCCGCAATGGAATCGTATTTGGAAGGTGATATACCGGATAAAGCAAAAATTAAGGCACTAATTCGGCAAGGTACGATTGCTGGAGAGTTTGTACCAATACTTTGTGGGACCGCATTTAAAAACAAAGGTGTACAACCGTTACTTGATGCAGTTGTTGATTATTTGCCTAGTCCAGTTGATGTTCCAGCGATTGCCGGAATTGATCCGAAAACTGACGAAGATACCACACGAAAATCTGACGATTCTGAACCTTTGAGTTTACTTGCGTTTAAGATTATGAATGACAAGTTTGTCGGAACACTTACGTTTTGCCGAATTTACTCTGGTACTTTACATAAGGGTTCGACACTACTTAATTCTGTCAAAGAGAAACGTGAACGTATTGGTCGGATGATGTTAATGCACTCAAACTCCCGAGAAGATATTGAAACTGCTAATGCTGGAGATATTGTCGCGATTTCAGGTTTAAGTGATACGACAACTGGTGATACATTATGTGATATGAATAAACCGGTTATATTGGAGCGGATGGAATTTCCAGAACCGGTTATAGAAATTGCAGTTGAACCAAAGACTAAAGGTGACCAAGAAAAAATGGGTACTGCATTAAATCGGTTAGCTGCGGAAGATCCCTCATTTCGAGTCAAATCTGATCATGAGTCGGGACAAACAATCATCTCCGGGATGGGTGAGCTGCATTTAGATATTTTAGTTGATCGACTCAAAAGAGAATTCAAAGTTGAGGCAAATATTGGTGCACCACAAGTAGCGTATCGAGAGACTATTACGAAAGCGGCAGATGTTGATTATATTCATAAGAAACAATCCGGTGGGGCGGGACAATTTGCTAGAGTTAAGATGACGGTTGAACCAAGTAAACCAAATGAAGGGTTTGTGTTTACTAGTTCTGTTGTCGGTGGAAATATACCAAAAGAATATATTCCTGGTATCGAAAAGGGAATTAAGTCTGTAATGACTTCGGGTATTCTTGCTGGTTTTCCTATGTTAGATGTAAAGGTTGAGGTAACGGATGGTGCTTATCATGATGTTGATTCTTCTGTACTTGCATTTGAAATTGCAGGACGGGCTGGATTCAGGGAAGCATTGGGTAAGGCATCACCGAAATTACTTGAACCAATAATGAAAGTCGAGGTTGTCACTCCAGAAGATTACATGGGTGACGTAATCGGTGATCTCAATTCACGCAGGGGTCAAGTTGTAGGAACAGAAAATCGCGGCGTTGTTACTGTCATTAATGCAATGGTTCCGTTAGCTAATATGTTTGGCTATGTGAATAATTTGCGTTCAATGTCACAAGGACGTGCGCAATATACTATGGAATTTGACCACTACGAACAGGTGCCGCAAGCGGTTGCCGAAGAAGTGCAGGCAAAGTTTGCCTGATTAAACTAAACAACCAACTGGATATTGGAGTTATCCGATGGCAAAAGAAAAATTTGAACGTAACAAACCACACGTTAACATTGGTACGATCGGCCATGTTGACCATGGTAAAACTACGCTCACGGCAGCAATTACTGCGGTTCTTGCGGAAAAAACTGGTTCAAAAGCGACTGCATTTGAAGAAATTGATGCGGCACCGGAGGAAAAAGCCCGGGGTATCACGATTTCAACTGCACACGTCGAGTATGAAACAGAGAAACGCCATTACGCTCATGTAGACTGTCCTGGTCACGCCGATTATGTTAAAAATATGATCACTGGTGCTGCGCAAATGGATGGAGGTATATTGGTGGTTTCAGCTGCTGATGGCGCAATGCCACAAACCCGAGAACATATTCTACTTGCTCGACAAGTTGGTGTTCCTGCGTTAGTGGTTTTCTTAAATAAAGTAGATCAGGTCGATGACCCTGAGTTGCTTGACTTAGTTGAGTTAGAGCTTCGAGAGCTACTTACCTCATACGAATTCCCAGGAGATGATATTCCAATTATCTCTGGTTCAGCACTTGCTGCGTTAGAAAAGCGAGATGATGAGATTGGCAAAAGTAAGATTATGGAGCTGATGGATGCGGTGGATGAATCGATTCCAACACCAGATCGTCCAAAAGATCAACCATTTTTAATGCCAATTGAAGACGTATTCTCAATTTCAGGACGTGGTACTGTGGTAACTGGTCGGGTTGAACGTGGAGTGATTAAAGTTGGCGAAGAAGTTGAAATAGTTGGTATTCGCGACACTCAAAAGACCACCGTGACAGGTGTTGAGATGTTCCGCAAGTTGCTAGATTCTGGTGAAGCTGGTGATAATATTGGAGCATTGTTGCGTGGATTAGGACGTGAAGATGTTGAACGTGGCCAAGTTTTGTGTGCTCCAAAGAGTGTAAATCCACATACAAAGTTCCAAGGTAAGGCTTATATCCTCACCAAGGATGAGGGTGGTCGTCATACTCCGTTCTTCACGAATTACCGTCCCCAATTTTATTTTCGAACGACTGATGTGACTGGTGTTGTTACTCTTCCTGACAATAAAGAAATGGTGATTCCAGGTGATGATGTAGAAATGTCAGTTGAATTGATAGTACCAATTGCAATGGAAGAAAATCTTCGATTCGCGATTCGTGAAGGTGGACGTACAGTTGGTGCCGGTGTCGTGGCAAAAATTGAAAAATAGTACACGCAAAGGCGATTAGAGTAATTCTAGTCGCCTTTGTTACTAGGAAAACAACTATGAATAGTCAAAACATACGCATTCGATTAAAAGCATTTGATCATCGTATATTGGATGCGTCTGCACGTGAGATAGTTTCTACGGCTAGACGAACTGGGGCGACAGTCCGAGGTCCAGTTCCGTTACCGACACGGATAGAGAAATTTACGGTACTTCGAGGTCCACATGTGGATAAGAAAAGCCGGGACCAATTTGAAATGAGAACGCATAAGCGTCTCTTAGATATTGTTGATCCTACGCCGCAAACTGTTGATGCTTTAATGAAACTTGATTTGGCGGCTGGTGTTGACGTTGAAATTAAACTTTAAACTTATTTGAGAAGGATAGATTGATGCGCTCTGGAGTGATCGCAAAAAAAGTTGGAATGACGCGTATTTTCGATGATACGGGTGACCAGATCCCTGTGACTGTTCTTAGATTAGAGAACTGTCAAGTGATCTCGCACCTGACAGCTGAGAAGAATGGATATACTGGACTACAATTAGGTGTTGGTAAAGCTAAAGTCAAAAATACAACGCGTCCAATGCGAGGACATTTTGCTAAGGCTGAGGTAGAACCTAAACAAAAATTAGCGGAATTCAGAGTTTCTGAGGAGAATCTGATTGATGTTGGATTGGAAATTACTGCCGATCATTTTGTTTCGGGTCAATTTGTGGATGTAACTGGCACCTCAATTGGTAAGGGATTTGCTGGTGCGATGAAGCGTCACCATTTTGGTGGTTTGGGGGCTTCTCATGGAGTTTCTGTTTCGCATAGAGCACATGGCTCCACTGGTCAATGTCAAGACCCTGGACGCGTGTTTAAGGGTAAAAAGATGGCTGGTCATATGGGGGATGTCCGTAGAACAACACAAAATTTACGAATTGCAAAAACAGATCCAGAACGTGGTTTAATATTGGTCAAAGGAACGATCCCAGGCTCAAAAGGACGGTGGATACTCGTAAAAGACGCAGTCAAGAAGGATTTACCTACCGAAGCTCCATTACCAGGTGCTTTTCGCAAGTTAGATCCATATGCAATTGTAGAACCGGAACCGGTGCAACAGGAGGAATCAGCTGAAAGTACAGAGACTACAGTTTCAGATGCAGCTGAAAATATTGAAGTTTCGGAAAGTTCTGAGAATCAAACTGAGAGTACAGCAACAGAGACAACTGGTGCGGATAGCACGGATACTGAAGTGAAGAAACAAAGTGTAGAATCAGACGAAAAGAAAGAAGCAGTTTCGGAGCAATCGGCAGATGACGGTCAGGAGTCTGTCGCTGACGAATCAAAGCAGGAAGTACAGGAAACTTCAGATAATGAGGTCGTAGAGCAATCAAGTGTTGATACCGAAAATCAAGGATCAATCACGACTTCAATTGAAGATTCAAAAGAAGTTGCAACTGAAGAACCTGAAGTAAAAGTTGCTAAAGACAATGATGCAGATGATGCTCCAAATGCGAATGAAAAAACTGATGAATCCGTTGAAGTTGAAGCGAAGAAAGTAATGGAAAAAACAGAAGCAACAGATGAAATTTCCAATTCATCGGAAGTTGAAGAGTCGAAACCTGATGTAGAAGATAAGAAGGAGGCCAAGTAATGGAAATTGAAGTTAAGACTCTGGATGGTGCAAAATCAGGTAAAATTACCGTTTCTGACGAAGTTTTTGGACTGGAACCTCGAAAAGATATATTACATCGAGTAGTGCATTGGCAGTTAGCGAAACGTCGTGCTGGTACTCATAAAGTTAAAGGACGGTCAGAAATAAAGGCATCTGGACGTAAACTAGCTCGTCAAAAAGGAACTGGACGAGCAAGACATAGTACACATAAAGTTGGCATATTTCGCGGCGGTGGACGTGCCTTTGGCCCAAAGGTGCAGTCTCACGCATATAGTTTACCAAAGAAAGTACGGGTGTTAGGGCTAAAACATGCACTTTCATCAAAAGTGAAATCGGCAAAATTAGTTGTGATTGATGAAGCTGTAAGTGTGGAAGGTAAGACGCGTAAGTTGCAACAACAGTTGATGGGAATGAATCTAAAGAAGGTGCTTATTGTTGATGGTGCAGAGGTTAATGAAAAATTTCAAACTGCCGCCCGTAATTTACCTGACGTAAATATTTTGAAAGTTCAAGGAATAAATGTCTATGACATCTTACGAAGTGATTCATTAGTCATTACAAAGGCGGCAATAGCGGTATTAGAGGAGCGATTCAAATGAAGGTGATTAAATATTACGATACGATAATTAGTCCGGTAGTTACAGAGAAAGCAACCAATGCGTCTGAAAATGACCAAATTATATTTAAGGTAGCATTGGATGCAACGAAACCAGATATTAAGGAAGCAGTTGAAAACCTATATTCGGTTAAAGTGAAACGTGTCAATACTATAGTTTGTAAAGGTAAGATTAAGCGGTTTCGTGGGCGACCAGGCAAACAAAATGATTATAAAAAGGCTATTGTTACGATGGTAGATGGTCATTCAATTGATGTTACGACTGGACTATAGCAAGAGAACAGAATCATGGCATTAAAGAATTATAATCCGACTTCACCAGGACGACGGCAGTTAGTATTGATTGATCGTTCTGAATTGTGGAAAGGTAAACCCGTCAAGAAACTGACTACCGGTCTTAATCGATCTGGTGGTCGAAATAATCGTGGTCGCATGACAGCAAGAGCGATTGGTGGTGGTCATAAGCGATTATATCGACTTGTTGATTTTAAACGAAAAAAATTTGATGTTGAAGCGGTAGTTGAACGAATTGAGTATGATCCTAACCGAACCGCATTTATTGCATTGATAACTTATTCGGATGGTGAGCAATCTTATATATTGGCACCGCAACGTTTGAAAATTGGTGATAAAGTGATTTCAGGTGAACGAGTTGATGTCAAACCTGGTAATGCAATGCCACTTTCATCAATTCCAGTTGGAACGATCGTTCATAATGTTGAATTAAAACCAGGAAAAGGTGGTCAACTTGCTCGTTCAGCTGGTTGCTATATTCAAGTATTAGGTCGAGATCAAGGTTATACCATACTCCGATTGTTTTCTGGTGAACAACGGCGGGTATTGGGTACTTGTATGGCTACTATTGGTGCGGTTTCAAATGCGGATAATAGTAACCAGAATTTAGGGAAAGCCGGTCGCGCTAGGTGGAAAGGAATGCGTCCACAAACACGTGGTGTTGCGATGAACCCAGTAGATCATCCACATGGTGGTGGAGAGGGTAAAGCCTCAGGTGGACGACATCCTGTAACACCTTGGGGTAAACCAACTAAAGGTAAACGAACTCGTTCAAATCACACAACAGATAAATATATCGTGCGTAGTCGTCATGCACGTAAAAAATAAGGAATTCTAAAATTGGCACGTTCTGTTTGGAAAGGTCCATTTGTTGATGGCTATTTATTGAAAAAGGTTGAAAGTGCTCGCGCTTCCGGCCGGAAAGAAGTTATCAAAACCTGGAGTCGTCGTTCAACGATTCTCCCAAATTTTGTGGGACTTACATTTGGTGTACACAATGGTAAGAAGCATATTCCAGTTTTTGTGACTGAGGATATGATTGGACAGAAATTAGGTGAGTACTCACCAACTCGTACTTATTATGGGCATGGTGCTGATAAGAAAGCGAAAAGGAAATAGTTATGGGAAAAACTAAACTTCCACGGGTATTAGCTGATAATGAGGCGAAAGCCGTAGTACATAGACTTCGTGTATCACCGCAAAAGCTTAATCTTGTAGCGGCCGCAATTCGAGGGCTACCAGTAGAAAAGGCCATGGATTATTTAGAGTTTTCGCAAAAGCGAATCGCTACTCAGGTTCGACGTGGTTTGAAATCAGCAATAACCAATGCTGAAGCGAACCATGTTTTAGACGTTGATTCTTTGATTGTAAAAGAAGCATACGTTGGTAAGGATTTAATTATGAAACGATTTAGACCTCGAGCACGCGGGCGTGCGAGTCGTATTCACAAACCAATATCAAATTTAACAATTGTTGTTAGTGAAATTGAGGGGACTGTATAATGGGCCAGAAAGTTAATCCAATTGGTCTCCGTTTAGGGGTGAATCGTACTTGGGATTCACGGTGGTATGCTGAAAAAGGCGAGTACGGTGACCTTTTACAAGAAGATTTTCGAATTCGGGAACATTTGACGAAGTCGCTTAAACTGGCCGCAGTCTCTAAGATTGTGATTGAGCGTCCTCATAAGAAATGTCAGATTTCAATTCATGCAGGTCGTCCAGGTGTCATCATTGGTAAGAAAGGTGCTGATATTGAAAAATTACGAAAAACGCTATCAAAATTTACGACTTCGGATGTCCATATCAATATTTTAGAAGTTCGAAAACCAGAAATAGATGCCGCATTGGTTGCCGCGGGGATTGCTCAGCAATTAGAACGTCGAGTCGCATTTCGTCGAGCAATGAAACGTGCTGTCCAGTCAGCTTTGCGGATTGGAGCTAAGGGTATCCGGATCAATTGTGGTGGTCGCCTAGGTGGTGCCGAAATCGCAAGAGTTGAATGGTATATCGAAGGACGCGTACCTTTACATACATTGCGAGCAGATATTGACTATGGATTTGCAGAAGCATTGTCTGCTTATGGAATCCTTGGTGTGAAAGTTTGGATTTATAAAGGGGAAATTATGGAACACGATCCAATGGCATCCGAGCGAAGGGCAACAGAAGGAACGGAAGTAACATCTCATGGTAGTCGTCAAAATCGATAGGTTCTAAGTCAACAATATTAACTAAATATTGAGAAAAAATTATGCTACAACCAGCACGTCCAAAATATCGTAAGCAACATAAGGGTCGAATTAAAGGGTCTGCAACCAGTGGTGCAAGCTTAAATTTTGGTTCTTATGGACTAAAGGCAATTCAACCGGAACGAATTACGGCTCGTCAAATTGAGGCTGCTCGTCGAGCATTGACGCGGCATATGAAACGGGCTGGTCGGGTTTGGATAAGAATCTTTCCCGATGTACCAATTTCAAAGAAACCAACTGAAGTCCGTATGGGTAAAGGTAAAGGTTCAGTAGAATATTGGGCTTGTCGAGTAAAACCTGGAAAAATTATGTTTGAAATTGATGGTGTACCTGAACCAGTTGCACGTGAAGCGATGCGTTTAGCTGCAGCTAAATTGCCGATTAAGTGCAAATTCGTCCAGCGTATTGTTGAGTAAATTGGATATAAGGATCAACTATGAAATATTCAGAAATTGTCACCTTAACAGAAGATCAACTACTTGATCGATTGGTGGATTTGAAAAAAGAGCAATTTAATCTTCGGTTTCAGAAGGTATCTGGTCAGCTTGAGGCAACCGGTGAAATAAGAAGAGTACGTCGTGGAATTGCGAGAATAAAAACTCATTTGAACAAATTGCGAAAAGCAAACGATAAGTAAGGAGAACATGATGCCAAAACGTGTGTTACATGGAGTTGTAGTAAGTGATGTTAACGACAAAACAATCGTGGTCCGTGTTGATCGTAGATTTACGCATCCGTTGTTTAAAAAGACTGTGCGGAGATCAAAAAAGTATCACGTTCATGATGAATCAAATTCAAAAAAGAATGGAGATTTGGTTCAAATCAGAGAGTGCCCTCCAATTTCAAAGAAAAAGTGTTGGGAAATTGTGAGTGATTCTACAACTTAAAAAAATATTTTAGACCGGAGTGAATTAATAACGTCGTCCGGTAAATTAGTTAGGTATTATTATGATTCAAATGCAGACAAGACTTGACGTAGCAGACAATTCAGGTGCTCGTAGCGTCATGTGTATCAAAGTCTTAGGTGGTTCCAAACGGAAGTTTGCCGGCGTTGGTGATGTGATTGTTGTGTCCGTCAAGGAAGCAAATCCTCGTGGCCGTGTAAAGAAAGGTGATGTATTGAGGGCAGTTATTGTTCGAACAGCTAAAGATATTCGTCGAACTGATGGTTCAGTAATTCGGTTTGATGGAAACGCCGCAGTATTGATTAATAATTCATTAGAACCAATCGGTACTCGTATTTTTGGTCCAGTTCCACGGGAGTTACGATCAAAAAATCATATGAAAATTGTGTCATTAGCACCAGAGGTACTTTAAATGTCAATAAGAATAAGAAAAGGTGACAGAGTCGTCGCTATTACGGGGTCCTACAAAGGGATCGAAGGTGAAGTGATCAAAGTTTTACCGAAAATTAATAAAGCCCTAGTTCGGGGAATCAATGTAGCAAAGAAGCATCAAAGGCAGACTGCCAATCAAAAAGGTGGGAAAATGGATAAAGAGCTTCCGATCAGTTTATCTAATATAGCAATGATTGATCCCCAAAGTGGTGAACCTACTCGGGTTGGTTATCGATTCAACGACGATGGTGTTAAAATTCGATACGCTAAACGTTCTGGAGAAATTATTGATGGCTAATGAAGTGCGGGAACCGCGGTTGAAGAAGACCTACAATGAGGTTATTCGTCCGCAATTATCAGAAAAATTTAGCTTCAAGAACTTGAACCAAGTCCCTGCAATTGACAAAATTGTTTTGAATATGGGGATTGGAGAAGCAGTGGCTGATTCAAAGAAATCAAAGGTTGCTACTGCTGATTTGGAAAAAATTGCTGGTCAAAGACCGGTAATAATAAAAGCACGTAAATCTGTTGCGTCGTTTAAAGTTCGTGAAGGGATGCCAATTGGTGCGAAAGTTACGTTGCGAAAAAATCGGATGTATGAGTTTTTGGACCGTTTAGTGACTATTGCATTACCACGAGTTCGAGATTTTCGTGGATTAAGTCCAAAGAGTTTTGATGGATATGGGAATTATGCCTTAGGTATCAAGGAACATATTGTGTTTCCTGAAATTGATTATGACCAGGTTGATCAAATTTGGGGCCTTGATGTTATCGTGTGCACAACGACAAATTCTGATGATGAAGCAAGAGAGCTTTTGCGTGCATTTAATTTTCCGTTTCGTGGACAAACGGATCAACAAGGGTAGTAAAACAAATGGCAAAAAAAAGTTCGATAGAAAAAAATAAAAACCGGCGAAAATTAACAATAAAATTTTCGGAGAAGCGGGCTCAGTTAAAGGCTTTAGCGCGTGATGAGTCACTATCATTGGAAGAGCGTTTTAACGCTCGTCTGCGACTAGCTAAATTACCAAGAAATTCTGCACCATCACGAATACGTAATCGGTGTGAAATTACTGGACGGCCTCGGGGATATTATCGAAAAATGAAAATATCACGTATTGCATTGCGTGAATTAGGTGCTCAGGGAAAAATCCCGGGCTTAATTAAATCAAGTTGGTAAGGGGTAGATATTATGGCGATTTCAGATCCGCTTGGCGATATGCTAACCCGCATTCGTAACGCACAGTTGCGACAAAGTAACAGTTGTCGGACTCCCGCGTCACGGCTTCGCGCAAGTGTACTTGATGTTTTGGCTTCTGAGGGTTATATAAGAGGGTATACCTCAGTAGATTTTTCTAATGGTCGATCAGAATTTGAAATTGAACTGAAGTATTTTGATGGTCAACCGGTAATTAAAGAAATTCATCGGGTTTCAAAACCTGGGAGACGCGTTTATTCATCAGTCAAACAGCTTC
Source organism: Stappiaceae bacterium (assembly GCA_964291365.2). GTDB lineage: Bacteria > Pseudomonadota > Alphaproteobacteria > Rhizobiales > Stappiaceae > JBDWFY01. Next base: position 4,152,922 of record OZ219989.1, on the reverse strand, counting down.
CACGGGTGGCAAATGGACTGGGAGTTTCTATAGTTTCCACTTCAGTTGGGGTAATGACTGACCACGACGCTCGAGAAAAGAACGTTGGTGGTGAAGTCTTATGCCAAGTATTTTGATAGTTTTCTACAATGTAAACTTGTTTTAGCAGGTTGAAAGAATAGGAATTAGATAATGTCACGTATTGGACAACAACCAATTTCAATCCCTGATGGAGTTGAAACCAAGATTGAGGGACAAAAAATAACTGCAAAGGGGCCTAAGGGAGAACTCTCCATAGACCTATCCAAGCAGGTGCGGGTAAAACAAACCGATGAAGGCATTAAAGTTGAACCTATTGATCAGAGTAATTTATCTCGGTCATTTTGGGGATTATCGCGATCATTGGTTAATAATATTGTTGAAGGTGTCAGCAAGGGGTTTGAAAAACGTCTTGCTATATCTGGTGTTGGATATCGAGCTCAGATTCAGGGACAGAATTTGTTGTTAGCATTAGGGTTGTCACATGAAGTAAATTATGCAATTCCAAGTGGAATTGAAATTAAGTGTCCAAAACCAACAGAGATTGTAGTTAGTGGAATTGACAAACAACGAGTTGGTCAGATTTCTGCTGAAATTCGCAAATTTCGTCCTCCGGAGCCATATAAAGGTAAGGGAATTCGTTTTGAGGACGAAGAAATTGTTCGAAAAGAAGGTAAGAAAAAGTAAGGATTAGAATTATGTCTAATGGAAATAAACTATTTGAGCGCCGACGTAATCGGGTTCGACGTTCGATCAAAAAAGTTTCTTCGGGGCGACCTCGGTTGAGTGTGTTTCGTTCATCTAAACATATCTATGCTCAGGTGATCAATGATGTCAATGGTTCTACTGTAGCGGCGGCTTCGACGATAGAAAAAGATTTGCGATCTAGTTTGAAAACTGGTGCAAATAAAGATGCTGCTATTGCAGTTGGAAAACTAGTTGCAGAACGAGCAAAGTCAGCTGGTATAAAGAAGGTTGTATTTGATCGTGGAGGTTATTTATTCCATGGTCGAGTCAAATGTTTAGCAGATGCAGCCCGCGAAGGTGGGTTAGAATTTTAATTTGCATGAAAATGCGGATCAACAGAGAGAGCGTTTAGTCAATGGCGAAACAAGAAACACGGGAACGAAATGATCGCGAAAGCGAATTCGTTGACAAATTAGTGCATATCAATCGTGTTGCAAAAGTGGTGAAAGGCGGCCGACGATTTGGATTTGCAGCTTTAGTAGTTGTGGGAGATCAAAAAGGTCGTGTCGGTTTTGGTCATGGTAAGGCAAGGGAAGTACCTGAGGCAATCAGAAAGGCTACAGATGCGGCAAAACGAACACTGATTCGAGTACCGTTACGAGAAGGTCGAACACTTCATCATGATATTGAAGGACGACATGGTGCTGGGAAAGTAATTCTTAGAACTGCACCGGCAGGAACCGGAGTTATAGCAGGTGGTCCTATTCGCGCAGTATTTGATGCTCTTGGTGTACAGGATGTAGTTGGTAAGTCATTAGGGTCTTCTAACCCATACAATATGGTTCGAGCAACTTTCTCTGCTTTGAAGAATGAAAATAGTCCTCGAATGATTGCCGCCCGTAGAGGTAAGAAGGTGTCGCAAATTCAAGCACGTCGTCGAGCTAATGAACAATTATCGTTAGATTCTGTTTGAGTTGAAAATTTGACATTACCTTAATTTAACAAAAGGAAATTTTGATGAATAAATCAAGTACAACAAAGAATTCGAATAAAACAGTGACAGTTGAGCAAATCGGAAGTCCACTTCGTCGTCCGGCAAATCAGCGAGCGACTTTGATTGGATTAGGTTTGAACAAAATGCATCGAACGCGTACATTGACTGATACACCTGAAGTTCGAGGTATGATTCGAAAGGTAAGTCATCTAGTGCGGGTAGTAGAGTAATAAATTGGAGATTATGTTATGAATCTTAATGAACTACAAGATAATCCTAAGGCTTTTAAAGCACGTAAGCGTGTCGGAAGGGGTATTGGCTCTGGAAAAGGGAAAAGATGTGGTCATGGTAATAAGGGACAGAAATCACGTTCAGGAGTCGCGTTAAAGGGCTTTGAAGGTGGCCAGATGCCATTGCATCGACGATTACCAAAGCGTGGATTTACCAATATATTTGCAAAGGATTTAAATATCGTTTCTTTGGGTCGAATTCAGCAAGCAATAGATGCTGGAAAATTAAGTACCGAAGCAAATGTTACGGTAGGTACATTGGTATCAGCAGGGATTGTTCGGCGAAAAAAAGATGGTGTTCGATTACTTGGAGATGGTGAGTTGAAAACTGCAGTTAACTTTGAAATAAGTGGTGCATCAAAATCAGCAGTGAAAGCAGTTGAAAAAGCTGGTGGCAAAGTCGTATTGCCAGAAGTTAAGGTGATAATAAAAAAGAATAAAAAAACTAAATCAAAGTCTGCAGCTACAACTGAATCGGAATCAGCAGCTGAGATTGTGACTGAGACTGAGACAGTGACGGAGACTAAAACTGAGACTAAAACTGAGACTACAGAAATTTCAGAAGAATCGGTTAAAAATACTGAAAACTAACATCTGGAGAATATTATGGCATCGGCAGCAGAACAACTAGCGTCAAATATCAATTTTTCTGCATTCGCAAAGGCAGAGGAACTCAAGAAACGAATTTGGTTCACATTGGGTGCACTATTAGTGTATCGATTGGGAACTTACATTCCATTACCAGGAATCAATCCAACTGCATTAGCGCAAGCATTTGATGCGGCACAATCTGGGATTGTTGGTTTATTTAATATGTTTGCGGGTGGTGCCGTCGGTAGAATGGCTATATTCGCACTTGGTATTATGCCGTATATTTCGGCAGCAATCATTATTCAATTGTTGACGACAGTAGTTCCGCGATTAGAGCAATTGAAGAAAGAGGGTGAACAAGGTCGGAAAATCATAAATCAGTATACTCGATATGGGACCGTTCTTCTCGCAGTATTTCAATCCTATGGAATTTCAGTGGGACTTGAAGCGGCAAATAATGTTGTTATTGAACCCGGAATATTTTTTCGAATTTCTTCAGTAATTACTTTGACTGGTGGAACGATATTCCTAATGTGGCTTGGTGAGCAAATTACTGCTAGAGGGATTGGCAATGGGATTTCATTGATTATTTTTGCGGGAATTGTTGCTGAACTCCCAACGGCCATAGCAGGTACTTTGGAGTTAGGTCGAACCGGTGCATTATCTACCGTGGTAATTATTGGAATGTTAGTATTGGCAGTTACCGTAATCGCATTCATTGTATTCATGGAACGTTCTCAACGGCGATTGATGGTTCAGTATCCAAAGCGGCAAATGGGAAATCGAATGTTCCAAGGAAATTCCTCCTTTTTACCTCTTAAATTGAATACTGCCGGTGTGATTCCTCCAATTTTTGCGTCTTCACTCCTGCTCGTTCCCGCTACAATTTCGGGTTTTTCAAGTAGTACTGGTGTATCAGAATGGGTAAGTGTTGCTGCCGCATGGTTAGGTCACGGTCAGCCGTTATATATGATTACTTATAGCGCGATGATTGCGTTTTTTGCATTTTTCTATACTGCAATTGTTTTCAATCCAAAAGACACGGCAGATAATTTGAAAAAACACGGCGGGTTTATACCAGGGATTCGACCTGGTGATAGAACTGCCGAGTATATAGATTTTGTTTTGACACGAATTACTGTGGTTGGTGCGATTTATTTGGTATTAGTTTGTTTGTTACCAGAATTTCTCATTTCAGCAACTGGTGTCCCGTTTTATTTTGGTGGAACTTCATTGCTTATTGTGGTAAGCGTGACAATGGATACTGTCTCTCAAGTCCAAGGTCATTTGTTAGCTCATCAATACGAAGGGTTAGTGAAAAAGTCTAAATTAAGGGGGCGACGTAAGTGAGACTTATTTTATTAGGACCACCTGGTGCAGGAAAGGGAACACAGGCAGAGCGACTTGTCGAAAAATTTGGTATTGTTCAACTATCAACTGGTGATATGTTGCGTGCGGCAGTTGAGGCTGAAACTGAAATTGGTACAAAAGCAAAGGTAATAATGGACCGGGGTGATTTGGTATCTGATGAGATTATGGTTTCAATTATTTCTGATCGAATTGATCAAGCTGATTGTAAGAATGGATTTATACTTGATGGGTTTCCACGGACTATTTCTCAGGCAGAAGCATTAGAAGAATTGTTGAAGCGGAAAAGTATCAAACTAAATGCGGTAATTGAACTGGAAGTTGAAGATAGGATATTGATCGACCGTATTGTAAACCGGATTAGTAGCAACACTGTAGCACGTTCAGATGACAATGCAGAAACATTGAAAAACCGACTTGAAGTTTATCATCGACAAACAGCTCCGTTATCTGAGTACTATAAGGATCGAGATTTGTTAAAGGTAGTGAATGGGATGCTTTCAATTTCAGAAGTAAGCAATCGTATTGATGAGATTTTAGGGTAGATATTTGTTATATTCTAGGTTAATATCAGATGGAGAAAATACTGAACTTTTAATTAAGTTCTAAAAAACATCATTTTTGCTGGTATTGGCAATTTGAAATAATTGTTAGTACTGGTAGAAATGGTTTTTTGTAATTTTATAACTAAACTAAACGATCAATTAGAAGGATCGTTAAATTATGGAGTAAAATAGTGGCTCGAATTGCTGGTGTAAATATACCTACTAATAAGCGCGTTGTTGTTGCGTTGCAGTACATTTATGGAATTGGACCAACTAAAGCGCAAGAGATTGTAACTAAAGGCAAAATTCCTCCCGAGCGCCGGGTGAACGAGTTATCTGACACTGAAGTGTTGCGAATCCGAGAAGCTATCGACCAAGATTACGTAGTTGAAGGTGAACTTCGTCGTGAAATTTCAATGAACGTTAAGAGATTAATGGATCTTGGCTGTTATCGGGGTTTGCGTCATCGTCGCAACTTACCGGTACGGGGTCAGCGAACTCATACCAATGCTCGGACTCGAAGAGGGCCGGCAAAACCAATTGCAGGTAAAAAGAAGTAATCCGTAATTCTTAACCAATTATTTAACTATTGATTGGAAATTTGTTCCGATTGAATGAGTTTAAAGGAGCACAATGGCAAAAGAGACAACGCGTGTTCGTAAACGTGAACGAAAAAATATATCTTCTGGTGTAGCTCACGTTGCATCTACATTCAATAATACAATGATCACCATTACTGATGCGCAAGGAAATGCGATTTCGTGGTCTTCAGCTGGTACGATGGGGTTCAAAGGATCTAGAAAATCAACCCCATATGCTGCACAAATTGCCGCTGAAGATGCCGCAAAAAAGGCACAAGAACATGGGATGAAAACTCTTGAAGTTCAGATTCGAGGTCCGGGTTCCGGACGAGAATCAGCACTTCGAGCGTTGCAAACCGCGGGTTTTACAATCTCTTCAATAAGGGATGTAACACCAATTCCGCACAATGGTTGCCGTCCTAAAAAGCGAAGACGTGTGTAGTTGCGAGAAATTCGTCAATCATAATCAAAGCAATCATTAATTCAATTCTTCTGTAATGAGTCAGAGGAACACTATTCCAAAAGGGGTATATGTCGTGAATATACAAAACAACTGGAATGATTTGATAAAACCCAACAAACCAGTTTGGAAGTTGGGAACAGATGCAAGACGATCCGCGGAAGTGGTATTTGAGCCATTAGAGCGCGGATTTGGTTTAACACTAGGTAATGCACTTCGACGAGTATTGCTTTCGTCGTTACAGGGTACTGCTATCACAGCAATTCAAATTGATAATGTGGTTCATGAGTTCACTACAATTCAGGGTGTACGAGAAGATGTTACCGACATAGTTCTTAACATTAAAGAAATTGAATTGAAGATGGAATCTGAAGGTGAAAAGCGCATGGTTGTGCGTAAAAAAGAACCAGGTGAAGTTACAGCTGCAGATATACAAACTGTTGCTGGAATAGAAATTTTAAATCCAGATCACGTGATTTGTACTTTAGATAAAGGAGCAGAAATTCGAATTGAATTTACGGTAAAAAATGGCAAAGGGTATATTCCGGCTGAACGGAATCGTCCAGAAGACGCACCTATTGGTTTGATTCCAATTGATTCGTTGTTTTCACCGGTTAAGAAAGTTTCTTATAAAGTTGAAGATACCCGCGAAGGTCAAGTGTTAGATTATGACAAATTAACAATGGCTGTTGAAACTGACGGCTCTGTATCACCAGAGGATGCTATTGCCTTCGCAGCTAGAATTTTGCAGGACCAATTACAGATTTTTGTCAATTTTGAGGAACCAGAAGTTGAGGCTATAGAAGAGAAACCGAAAGAGGATGGATTTAATCCACTTCTGTTCAAGAAAGTAGATGAACTAGAATTATCAGTTCGTTCAGCAAACTGCTTAAAGAATGATAATATCGTTTATATCGGTGATTTAGTCCAAAGATCAGAGGTAAGCATGTTACATACCCCGAATTTCGGGCGTAAATCGTTGAATGAAATCAAGGATGTGTTGGCACAAATTGGGTTAAAATTCGGAACCATTTTGGAGAATTGGCCTCCAGATAATCTTGAAGAATTATCTAAGCGGGCTGAAGAGAGCAACCGATACTAAACTAAAACGGAGTCTTTAACTAAGATTTGGTATTTTCAAGTGAAATAGATCAAATTAACTAAAAAGGAAAAATTATGCGTCACCGTAAATCAGGTAGAAAATTAGGTCGAATATCAAGCCATCGTAAAGCGTTATTTGCGAACATGGCATCAGACTTAATTAAGCACGAACAAATTGTTACTACGCTTCCAAAAGCAAAGGAATTGCGTCCGATTGTAGACAAGTTGGTAACACTCGGTAAACGAGGTGACCTTCATGCCAGGCGTATTGCGATATCACGTATTGGTAAAAAGGATGTTGTGCAAAAGTTATTTGGAATTTTAGCAGAACGGTATCGGGATCGTAATGGTGGATATACACGAGTTTTAAAGGCAGGATTCCGTAAAGGCGATAATGCACCAATTGGTGTAATTGAGTTTGTTGACCGGGATGAACTAGCGAAAGGTGCAGACGATCGAGAACGATTAGCTGAAGAGCAAGAATCAGCTCCACAGCCAGAAACGACCGAGTAAATTGAGTAACCAGATTCAAATTAAATGGTATTCACTGGAATGTGGTTCAAATAATTTTGCTTATCAGTATTGGTCCGGAATTGTTAGTTTATTCTTAAATGGTAACTGGAACTAAAACTGGTGTGTTAAAACAAGTCAATTCCAAAATAAATGGTGTGGTTTTGGTTGCAAATTAGTAATTGAGTTCCAATATTAAGATTGTTCTAAGGTTATTTGTAATAATAGTGAGAATTCATATGGAACTAATTTCAAAACTTCAAGTTCAAAGTTGCAGGAGTATTTGCAGAGTTTTAGTAGCAAAGCTTATTTTAATTGTAACTTGTCTTCTATTCTTTGTCCCAATTGGATTGGCGCAAGAAACTAAAGTTCCTGAAAGTTCAGAAGAAATTAAGCTTTCGTTTGCCCCTTTAGTTAAACGCGTTGCTCCCGCAGTAGTAAATGTATATGCAAGTCGCATGGTGCGGCAATCTTCTCCACTTTTGAATGACTCTCTATTTCGACGATTTTTGCGAGATGGTCGGCGAAGTCGGACTCGCGAGGATAGGTCACTTGGTTCAGGGGTAATTGTTACTTCTGAGGGAATAGTTATTACCAATCATCATGTCATAGAGAATGCTGATGAAGTCAAGATTGTACTCTCCGACCAACGTGAATTTGAAGCAGATATCATTTTAAAAGATGAGCGTACAGATCTTGCGGCCTTAAAGATTCGAAATCCGGATGAAGTTGAATTTAGGTCTGTAGAGTTCGCAGAATCTGATACTCTTGAAGTTGGTGATTTGGTAATCGCAATTGGAAATCCCTTTGGTGTGGGTCAAACTGTTACTCAAGGAATCGTTTCGGCGTTAGCAAGAACTCAAGTTGGTGTTTCTGATTTTCAATCTTTCATTCAAACTGATGCTGCAATAAATCCAGGCAATTCTGGAGGTGCATTAATTGATATGAAAGGAAACTTAATTGGGATCAATACCGCGATATATACAAGATCAGGTGGGTCGAATGGGATTGGATTTGCGATTCCTGCCACGATGGTTTTACAGGTTGTGGATAGTGCGAAAATCGGAACTCGGGTACAACGTCCTTGGTTTGGTGCGTCATTTCAGGAAGTTTCTTCAGATATTGCCGAAAGTATAGGGTTTGAAGTGCCAACAGGGGTATTGGTAACTGGAGTTGATGAATTTAGTCCAGCTTTGGAAGCAGGAATAAAGGCTGGAGATTTGATACTTGAGGTTGGTGGTAAAGAAATTGCAAACCCCGATGAATTCAACTTTCGATTTGCAACACTTAGAATTGGTGGTGAAGTTGATTTAACAATTCGTCGCGGGTTGGAAACTTTGATAATTGCAGTCTCGTTACAACCTCCAGAAGAAACTGTTCCCAGGAATGCATTTGAAGTTGAGAATTCTCCCTTACAAGGATCAATCGTCGAAAATCTCTCACCAGCGGTAGCTGAAGAATTAAAATTACCGTTAAATTCGAAAGGTGTTGTTGTGGCAGAAGTTAATTTGAGGTCATCTGCGCAAAGACATGGATTTCAAGTCGGTGATATTATTGTTGCTGTAAATGGTATCGAAATAGATTCAACTGATACACTTAAAGACGTGACAAGTCAGCGTACAAATAGCTGGGATCTTCAAATTGACCGGCAAGGCAGAACCCTCAGTATTAGTATGCGTGGATATCGTTAATGACGAATTTGTTCGTCAATTCTGGTATGGCAAAAGATGTTCCCAGGCCATTAGCAGATCGAATACGACCAGTTCTTCCCCAGGATGTAGTTGGGCAAGATCATATTCTTGGTTCAGATGGTGTGCTAACTCGAATGATAAGTTCCGGAACGTTAGGTTCATTGATATTTTGGGGACCACCAGGAACTGGAAAAACAACTGTTGCTCGACTCTTAGCAAATGAAACTAATTTAGTGTTTGAGCAAATTTCGGCGATATTTTCTGGGGTTGCTGAATTAAAGAAGAAATTTGAACAGGCACGTGTATTACGTGAATCTGGTCAAAGCACATTGTTGTTTGTTGATGAAATTCATCGCTTTAATCGAGCTCAACTTGATTCATTTTTGCCCGTGATGGAAGATGGTACAATTACTTTAGTAGGGGCAACGACAGAAAACCCCTCTTTTGAATTAAACGCGGCACTATTATCTCGAGCACATGTTTTGGTATTTAAACCTTTAGATGATAATTCAATTGAAAAATTATTGGTTAGAGCGGAGAAAGTGGAAGGCAGACAGCTACCAATTGATGACCTCGCCAGAAAAAGTTTAATTAGGATGGCAGATTGTGATGGAAGGTCTGCTTTAACTTTAGCCGAAGACATTTGGCGAGCGGCGGTTGATGGTGAAATTTTTGATTCAGTAAAGTTACAAGAGATAGTTCAGCGACGCGCACCAATTTACGATAAGTCCCAAGATGGTCATTATAACTTGATTTCGGCTTTACATAAGTCAGTTAGGGGATCTGATCCTGACGCGGCATTATATTATCTTTGTAGAATGCTGGATGCAGGTGAAGATCCAATTTATATCGGCCGACGAATAGTAAGAATGGCGACAGAGGATATCGGATTGGCTGATCCAAACGCACTAGGTATTTGTATGGAAGCTGTTAGGCAATATCAACTACTTGGTTCACCAGAAGGTGAACTTGGATTAGCACAAGCCGCGGTATATTTAGCTACTGCTCCAAAATCTAATGCACTCTATGTTGCCTATAAAGGTGCGATGCGTAGTGCTAAAGAAAATGGTTCTATTCCACCACCGAAGATTATTTTAAATGCACCAACAGATTTGATGAAAAAAGAGGGATATGGTTCTGGTTATCAATATGATCATGATGAACCAGATGCATTCTCTGGTCAGAATTATTTCCCAGAATCAATTGGACGACAAACTTACTATGAACCAGTTGCGCGTGGATTTGAGCGGGAGATAAGAAAGCGGTTAGAGTATTGGTCACAACTGAGAAAAGATCGTGAAAATTCGTAAGTTCGGTCGAAGAGATTAATGTAGATGAATTTTTTGGGACTTATATACAATATGCCGCGATAAAATTTTGCACAGGTTAAATAGATGACCTAAAGACCACCTATTACTCTAATTACAATATGTCTTTATTAGACACATTTACCCCACCAAGTGCTTATAATAAATGCCATTGATAGGATAATTAATAGTTTTCTCATGAGCATGGATCCCATGGTCTACCTGAATATTCACCACAGGCACTACTATTTCCCAAAAAATTTGCAAAACTACTATTATCGCAAGCACTTACTAATCCAGCAAATGCCAAAATTAAGATTAGTTTTCTCATGGTTTTAACTCCTACAAGTTGGTTAGTTTTTGATTAGAACTAATTAAATATTATTTACAATAAATTTCATTAATCAAAGTGACAAATTGACGCAGTCCCTCCAGTTCTCAGTAAGACTCTTTAGCAAATTGCGCCACTTAATCTGTATAAGTGATTTTAAGCTATTTTATACTTTTGCGGCATATTGTATATAAGTCCCAATTTTTTCTGTTAGGCCGACATATTATGATTAGAATATTTGAGAAAATTAAACCATGTATCAATTGATTCTAGTTGCAGTAGGCGGAGCTTTAGGCGCGACGTTTCGACATCTTGTTGGACTTGCTTCAATGAAATTATTGGGAATTGGAGTTCCTTGGGGAACATTCACAGTTAACGTAATTGGTGCATTGTTAATGGGAGTGTTCATAGAATTTATGTATCAACGAGAGTTAGCTAATTCTGAGCTGCGCTTGTTTGTTGCAACTGGATTCTTGGGTGGATTTACTACATTTTCGGCGTTTGCATTTGACTTTAGAGAATTTTGGGTGAAAGGGGAATTAGTCGCAGCGTTTTCTTATATGTTCGGTTCAGTAGTATTTTCATTATTGGCGATATTTTTAGGATTTTGGTTGGTTCGCTCTTTTGCAAGTTGATTTTAAAGGCTAAACTAATGGGAATATTTCAAATTTTTGAAGGAGGTTAAATGCCATGAAAATTTCAATACCTTCCGCGCCTTCAATGGGTGTGTTTTCATTTTCAATTGTATTGGCAATATTGGTGTATTTGGATTATTTCAATGTCTTTTCTATACCGTTTTTCAGCGGCAATTCGTTTTTATTGTTATCAATTGCATTTATTACCTTGACACTTGGAACAATTATACGTCGTTTGTAATCTACTTTGACTCTAGAATTTTTTGTTCATAAGTAGAAATCTAGAGTATTAGTTTAATTTGACAATAGTGAAGTATTAGGAATGAAAGCGGTCAAATCTATAGAAATTGAAGATGAAGATGATGGGTTGAGATTAGACCGGTGGTTCAAGATTCATTTCCCTGAGCTTTCATTTGGTCAATTGCAAAAATTGATACGGACTGGTCAAATTAGAGTTGATGGTTCAAGAGTAAAAACCTCTTCGCGATTAGTAGCAGGGCAAAGTGTTCGAATCCCACCCTTTAAGCCGCAATCAATTGAAGCAAGAGCTAAACAAACACGTCCGCAAAAAATATCAAAGAATGATCAGGAAGCATTAGAACAAATGACGTTGTTTGAAGACAAAGATGTTTTAGTGTTAAATAAGTCAGCGGGTTTGTCGGTCCAAGGTGGAAGTGGAGTAACGAGGCATATTGATGGGATGTTAGCAAGTATCAGTGGTCGAGGTGGTGTGCAACCGAGATTAGTTCATAGGTTAGACCGAGATACCTCTGGTGTTTTGGTTGTCGCCAAGACCCGAAAAGCAGCTGTAAGTTTAACTAAATCATTTCGTGCTAGAGAAACCTGCAAAATTTATTGGGCATTAGTAAAAGGTGTACCGAATCAAAAGCAGGGGCGAATTTCAAATTATATTAAGCGATTAGATAATGAAATTATGTGCGTAACTAAACACGGTGACCCAGATGCACAACATGCGTTAACATTCTATCATTTGGTTGAAACTGTTGGGAACGAGTTAAGTTGGGTGACTCTGCGACCAATTACTGGTCGAACTCATCAACTTCGAATTCAACTGAAGACACTTGGGAATCCAATTATTGGTGATCCTAAATATATGGATACTGATGAACGTTCACTTTTAGCTGGTATGCAGAATAAACTTCACTTACACGCGCGTCGAATCGTGATACCGCATCCGAGATCGGGTGTAATAGATATTAGCGCGTTGCTTCCTGCTCATATGTTGCAAAGTTGGAATCTCTTAGGGTTAGATATGAATTCGGAAGATTTTGCCAATGATATGATGGAAGTATCTTGTTAATTTATGCGTGGTAACTAATTGACGTGTAGTTACAACGGATGGTTCAATTAGTTATTTTTGTTGCGATACAAGCTAACAAGAAACGGTACAATTAATGTAATAGAAGGATTTGAAATTAAATGCGTGAATTATTAACTGAATTAGATTCTGAAATTGGAAATGAAAATAGTGATCTAATACAAAAAGTTGTGCGAAACTTGCAACCTAAGCGGAATAAACGGTTTTACAAATCAGTTTCAATTTCTAATAAACCTTCTGGATACTGGATTAGACTGGACGATAAACCAATCCGTAGTCCGAGAAATGAAATAATTGAGTGTACTAGCAAGGAATTAGCAACAAGACTTGCAGAAGAGTGGGAAAAACAGGACGAGTTCATTGATTATATTACTATGCCAATAACCCGGATATTGAACGTAGCAGTAGATGGTGTTTCTGACAATATTACCGCGGTAATTGATACAGTTTGTTCATATGCAACCAGTGACATGATCTGCTATCGTGCTAATGGACCAGAAGAATTAGTAGCTCGCCAGCAACAATATTGGGATCCAATTCTGCATTGGTTGCGACAATCATTTGGCATAGTTTTCGAAGTTACAACGGGAATTTTACCAGTGGAGCAATCAGCAGATTCAATTCAAAAAGTAAAAAATTTGCTACAAGATTATGGATCAATTCAACTAGCGGCATTACATACTGTGACAACTTTAGGTGGATCAATATTTTTAGCATTAGCTCTTGAGAAAAAAGCATTTGAGCCAGAGACTATTTGGCAGGCAATTAATCTAGATGAGGATTGGAATATTGAACATTGGGGGCAAGATGCTGAAGTTTTACGGACAAGAAAGTTTAAACAACAGGATTTTGATGCTGCAGCTCTGATTTTGAATTCATTAAATTGAGGTGTGTAAGAATTTTTTGATTCGTAACGTTGTTGGTAAAAATTATGGAAATCGCTATACATTAATTACAGTTTTTATGTAGTTATTTAGAAATTTCTATTGGAACAATATTATTGAATGAATTTGTAAGATAAAAATTTGCAAGTAAAATTGAATTCAATACCATAACAAATAAGTTGTGTAAAAATGTAGAGCTAACTTTCTCCCAAGTAATTTAATCAAAGCTCATGGAGTAGAAAAATGCAGGAAGTCATCGCAGAACTTGAAACCCGACGTGCAACAGCGCGATTAGGTGGTGGTGAAAAACGAATAGAAGCTCAACATCAACGAGGAAAACTGACAGCTAGAGAGCGATTAGAGGTGCTACTAGATGAATCCACATTTGAAGAATATGACATGTTTGTAGAGCATCGATGTAATGATTTTGGTATGTCTAACCAAAAGATTCCAGGTGACGGAATTGTGACCGGTTGGGGAACTATCAATGGTAGAATTGTTTATGTATTTGCGAAGGATTTTACGGTATTTGGTGGGTCGCTTTCAGAAACGCATGCGCAAAAAATAACGAAAATCCAAGATATGGCACTAAAAAATCGCGCGCCAATTATTGGATTATTTGATGCTGGTGGGGCAAGAATTCAAGAAGGTGTTGCAGCTCTTGGTGGCTATGGTGAAGTTTTTCAGCGAAATGTTCTAAGTTCTGGAGTTATTCCACAAATTTCAGTGATCATGGGACCTTGTGCTGGTGGAGACGTATATTCACCAGCAATGACCGACTTTATTTTTATGGTACGCGATCGAAGTTATATGTTTGTCACCGGACCTGACGTAGTTAAAACTGTAACCAATGAAACAGTGACCGCTGAAGAACTTGGTGGCGCGTCAATTCATACTACCAAATCATCAATCGCAGATGGCGCATACGATAATGATGTGGAGGCTTTGTTAGATATTCGGAATTTAATTGACTATTTGCCGATGAACAATCAGGCAAAATTACCTAAAATTAGAAATTATGATCTAACTGAAGGAGCTGATAATAGTTTAGATTCACTGATACCTGATAATCCTAATAAACCTTATGATATGTATGAATTAATTGAAAAGACTGTCGATGAAAGAAAGTATTTTGAAATTCAGAAAAACTTTGCTGCGAATATAATTACATGCTTTGGAAGAATTGATGGTTATCCGATTGGGATCATTGCGAATCAACCCATGGTGTTAGCTGGAGTGTTAGATTCGGATGCTAGTAGAAAAGCAGCGCGATTTGTAAGGTTTTGTGATTGCTTTAATATTCCACTGGTAACTTTTGTTGATGTTCCTGGTTTCTTACCAGGTACAGCACAAGAATACGGGGGGTTAATTAAACATGGTGCAAAATTACTATTTGCTTATTCCGAGGCAACAGTTCCAAAAGTCACGGTTATCACGCGAAAAGCTTATGGTGGAGCTTATGATGTTATGAGTTCAAAACATATTCGGGGTGATATTAATTATGCATGGCCTTCAGCAGAAATTGCTGTCATGGGTGCAAAAGGTGCTGTTGAAATACTTTATCGGGCGGAATTAGATGATAAAGATAAAATTGAAAAGCGCACAAAAGAATATGAAGATCGATTTGCAAATCCGTTTGTCGCAGCAGAACGCGGTTATATTGACGATGTGATTTTACCACACTCCACGCGTAGAAGGATAGTACGTGGTTTAGCTTTACTCAGAAATAAGCAGACTGAGAATCCTTGGAAAAAACACGACAATATACCGCTTTAATTGGGCATTCACTGTGGTCTATAGACGGCTATATTATATAGGAAACATCGGGTAATGTAAGCCATAAAGCTAAAGTCAATTTGACAATAGGTAGAACACTATTCTTATGAATCATTCATGAGGAAATTTTACAAAAAGCATCATTTTTAAAGAATTGTTAGTTTTATTATTAAATCCATTGTATATTTAGCACACCCTGATTTTGTAGTCGAACTTGATTCGACGTGTAACAAATGGAGATAAACCATGAAAAAACTTTTAATTTCGGCACTTTTTACAGTGCTATTTACAGGCATAGCGTTTGCTGAGGATATAAAACTGGGAGTACTGCTTGGTTTTACTGGTCCAATTGAATCGCTTACTCCAAACATTGCTGGTGGTGCAGAACTTGCGATGAAAGAGGTTACTGATAGCGGAAAATTTATGGGAGGATCTAGTGTGACACCTGTACGCGCAGATAGTACCTGTGTTGATGCCGCAGCTGCGACTGCTGCCGCAGAACGTTTAGTCACTTCTGAAGGCGTAGCTGGTATCGTCGGTGCAGCATGCTCAGGTGCCACAACAGCAGTATTGCAAAATGTCGCATTACCAAATGGTATTGTATTGATTTCACCTTCCTCAACCTCACCTGGTCTTTCAACAGTTGAAGATAATGGGTTGTTTTTCAGAACAGCTCCATCTGATGCACGTCAAGGTGAAGTAATGGCAGACATAATCAAAGAACTTGGTGTTTCAAGTGTTGCTGTAACTTATACCAATAATGACTATGGAAAAGGTCTTGCTGATAGTTTTGATGCAGCATTTAAAGCAAGTGGAGGTGAAATTACCAATACAGTTGCACATGAAGATGGCAAAGGAGATTATTCATCTGAAGTTGCTGCCTTAGCTGCATCAGGTGGTGAAATGCTAGTCATCGTTGGATATGTTGATCAAGGTGGTTCTGGGATTATTCGAAATGCACTGGATACAGGTGCATATGACCGGTTTCATTTCCCAGACGGTATGATTGGTACAGCTTTATCGGACAATTTTGGTTCAGACTTAGATGGATCTTCAGGTCAAGCACCTGGAACCGATAATCCAGGGAATGCAACTTTCCAAGACCTTGCTGGTGATACATTTGATGGAACTTCACCTTTTACCGGCGAAGCTTATGATGCAGCTGCTTTGATTTTGTTAGCCATGCAAAAAGCGAATTCCGTAAATTCAGGCGATTACAAAGGTCATATCTTTGATATTGCCAATGCTCCAGGTGAAGAAATTTACCCAGGTGAATTAGGGAAAGCATTAGACATTATCTCGTCAGGTGGTGATGTAGATTATGTAGGAGCTTCTGCTGTTGAATTGATTGGTCCAGGTGAATCTTCTGGTTCTTTTGCGCAGTATGAATTTAAGGACGGTAGCTACGAAATTATCAAATATCGATAAATCTGTTACCTAGGCTGTTTGTTTAAAAACAGTTGCTAAGCAGTATAATATGATTGTTATTGAGGACATTCATAAGCAATTTGGCGGCTTTCATGCTGTGGATGGCGTATCAATGACAATTGATGAGGGTTCAATTACTGGACTGATTGGTCCAAATGGTGCGGGTAAGACCACATTGTTTAATGTAATTGCCGGTGCTTTACAACCCACATCAGGAAGAATAACGTTGGCGGGTCAGGATATAACTGGTCTGCCTGCGTATCAATTATTTGAAATGGGAGTTTTAAGAACATTTCAAATCGCCCATGAGTTCGGATCTTTGACTTGTCGGGAAAATTTGATGATGGTTCCTGGAGGACAATCAGGTGAGACACTATGGAATACTTGGTTTAGTAGAAAAAAGATTGATTCTGAAGAACAATCACTACGTGCAAAAGCAGATGAAGTACTTGAATTCTTAACGATTGACCATATTGCCGATCAAAAAGCAGGGGAAGTTTCTGGAGGACAAAAAAAATTACTGGAATTGGGACGCACCATGATGGTAGATGCAAAAATTGTCTTTTTGGATGAAGTCGGTGCGGGTGTAAATCGTGTATTATTAGGTACAATTGGCGATGCAATTAAACGATTAAATCAAGAACGAGGATATACATTTGTTGTGATTGAACATGATATGGATTTTATCGGAAGTATCTGCGGTCCAGTAATATGTTTAGCGGAGGGAAAAGTGCTTGCTGAGGGAACATTAGATGAAATCAAAGCAAATGAGCAGGTAATTGAAGCCTATTTGGGTACCGGTCTAAAATCTAAGTTAGAAATTGCAGTTGAGCAATGAACGCTTTAAACCCCAAAAATACTGAGATGAATGGACAACCAGACTCTCCAGAAATAGATAATTTTTTATTTGGAAACTCTATTTCTGCAGGGTATGGCAAAGGTCCGGACATAATTCATGATTGCACGATTGCAGTTAATAAAGGAGAGATTGTTGTAATTGTCGGACCAAATGGTGCTGGTAAGTCAACGGCAATGAAGTCGTTACTTGGATTATTAAATGTTAGAAAGGGAAAAGTTAAGTTAAATGACGAAGATATTACCAATTTATCTCCTCAAGAACGCGTAAAGAAAGGTATCGCGTTTGTGCCGCAAACGAATAATGTTTTCACCTCTATGACAGTGGAAGAAAATCTTGAAATGGGCGCATTTATTCGAAATGACGACATTTCTGAAACAATGGAGCAAGTTTATTCGTTATTTCCTATTTTAAAAAACAAACGAAGACAGGTAGCCGGAGAACTCTCTGGTGGACAGCGACAGCAGGTTGCGTTTGGTCGTGCACTCATGACAAAACCAAAAGTATTAATGCTGGATGAACCAACTGCTGGTGTCTCACCGGTTGTCATGGATGACCTTTTTGATCGCGTTATTGAAGTAAGTCGGACTGGAATACCGATTGTAATGGTAGAACAAAATGCTCGCCAAGCACTTTCAATCGCAACAAAAGGCTATGTCTTAGTTCAAGGACGAAATGCCCATACAGGTAGTGGAAAAGATCTTCTTGCAGATGAAAAAGTACGTAAGTCATTTATCATAGGTTGAGATATGGATTTGTTGAATGCTTTAGTTACGTTGTTAAACTTTGTATTGATTCCGGCAATAGCTTACGGAAGTCAACTCGCATTGGGTGCACTAGGTATCACCTTAATTTATGGAATTTTGCGATTTAGTAATTTTGCTCATGGTGATACGATGGCATTGGGTACTATGGCTGTGATACTATTTACATGGTTATTTCAGAGTTTTGGAATTTCGTTTGGACCTTTACCGACTGCTTTGTTAGCCATTCCTTTTGGTATCTTAGTATGTATCGTCTTTGTTTTGCTGATTGATCGTTCAGTATTTCGATTTTATCGGAAGCAAAGAGCAGCTCCAGTGATTTTGGTTATTGTTTCCATGGGCGTAATGTTTATTACGAATGGCTTGGTGAGATTTATTATTGGCGCAGATGATCAACGGTTTTTGGATGGTGAGCGGTTCATTATCTCGGCAAGTTCATTTAAAGAAATTACAGGGTTACAAGAAGGACTCGCAATAAAATCAACGCAAGGTATAACTGTAATTGTCGCAATTATTGCGGTTGCTTGGCTGTTTTGGTTTTTGAATAAGACTCGAAGTGGTAAGTCGATGCGAGCATTTTCAGATAACGAAGATCTAGCGTTACTTTCTGGTATCAATCCTGAGCGCGTAGTGGTGATAACGTGGATAATTGTTGCTACCTTAGCCACAATTGCTGGTACATTGTATGGATTGGACAAGAGCTTCAAACCGTTTACTTATTTTCAATTATTACTTCCAATGTTTGCAAGTGCGATTGTTGGCGGGTTAGGGAATCCGCTTGGTGCAATCGCAGGAGGTTATTTGGTTGCATTTTCAGAAGTGGTGATAACTTATCCATGGAAGAAAATTCTTGGTTATCTTCTTCCTGAACCTCTTGAACCTACTAACTTAGTCCAACTATTAAGTACTGATTACAAATTTGCCGTTAGTTTTTTGATTTTATTGATTGTGCTTGTGTTTCGACCGACTGGAATTTTTAAGGGTAAGTCATTATGACCTTTCAACGACGAGAAGTCTTAATAGTGCTTTTGGTATTAGCACTTATATTGGTTACAGGCATTTTTCAAAGCTGGAATTCTGCGTTACTTATTTTGAATATGGGATTGGTATCAGCCATTCTCTCAATTGGTGTGAATTTACAGTGGGGTGTAGCTGGGTTATTTAATGTAGGTGTAATGGGATTTGTTGCGTTAGGAGGGCTTGCTGTCGTAATCATTGCGTCATTTCCAGTTGGAGAGTCGTGGCAAGCAGGTGGCATTGGGATAATGATTTCATTGTTAATGGGTGCTGTTACGATTTTTGCGGTTATACAAATTTATCGACGAATGCGTCGAGGTTACTTAAAAAATATTTTGATTTTTGCATTACTAGTAGGTGGTTTTGTATTATTTCGTGCACTTTTTGATCCAGCAACTCAATCAGTAGAAGCTGTTAATCCAGCTTCCACCGGTAATCTTGGGGGATTGGGACTACCGGTATTATTGGCATGGCCAATAGGTGGGGTATTAGCTGGCATATTTGCCTGGTTAGTTGGACGAATAGCTCTTGGCTTACGATCTGATTATTTGGCGATAGCTACCTTGGGAATCGCAGAAATCATTATTGCAGTGATAAAAAATGAAGATTGGTTGGCACGTGGCGTGAAGAATGTTATTGGACTGCCACGACCTGTTCCTTTTGAAATTGACTTACAGCAAGCAACGTGGTTTTTGAATTTCGTTAATCAATTTGGGTTTGATCCAGTTACTACGTCTTCGATTTTAGTTAAGTTAGGGTATTTTTTGTTATTTGTGTTAGTACTAATTGGTATTTTCATCATGGCACAATTAGCATTAAATAGTCCTTGGGGGAGAATGATGCGTGCGATACGTGATAATGAAGTAGCGGCAAAAGCAATGGGTAAACATATCACAAAACGACATTTAGAAATATTTGTGATAGGGTCAGCAATTTGTGGAATTGCTGGTGCGATGATGACCACTCTGGATGGACAATTTACCCCAGGGGCATATCAACCGCTGAGATTCACGTTTTTAATTTGGGTTATGGTGATCGTAGGTGGTGCTGGAAATAATTTTGGTGCGGTAATTGGTGGATTTATCATTTGGTTCTTTTGGGTTCAAGTTGAACCAATTGGGCTTTGGTTAGTTCAAATTGTCACTGCCGGTTTACCAGAAGGTTCAGAATTGAAAGTGCATTTGTTGAACTCAGCGGCGCATATGCGGTTATTCACGATGGGATTGATTTTGTTGTTAGTTCTTCGATTCAGTCCAAGAGGACTCATACCGGAAAGGAGATAGATTTATTAGTGCGTTACACTAAAAATGGCTTACTTTTTACGAACCCGAGTTAATTCAACACTAATATTCCCTGTTGAGCTGGGTAGTGGTGCTGAAGGTTTTTGGATACGGATCTTTAACTCCAGAATTCTTGGATCTAACTTAAAAATTTCATCAAGTATTGCCCCAGCAAGTCGTTCAATTAGTTTGAACGGGAATTTCGTAACAATATGTTCAAAGAAGCAAAATATACGGTACATAATCAGAAATTGGAAACGCTTGATGGTCAAAGAATTTATATCAAGAAAATCGCAGAATAAATAAAAAAGACGGCACTGAATAATCAGTGCCGTCTTTAATGTTGGTTAGATGACTATTAAAATGGATTTAAACACGCTTCCCACCATTGACCTGTCATCCAATTTGATACCCTACACATTCCTCCGCCATCTGCTGCATTTCCACTACCATCTTCTGGGACTTCACAAGCGGATATAAAAAATCCCAACGATAAAATTATTAAAAGCTTCTTCATGGTTTTACTCCATTAGTTGAGTTAGTAATTATTAAATTACATTATACAATCGCGGAACCAAATGTGACAAATCGTCACAGCTTTGTTGTGGTACTGACTTAATCCTTCAATTGTTTTGGTTTAGGATAATAAAATAATCCTTTGAAAAATAATTTTACCGCTTGCCAATGGATTATTATCATTGTTTTCCAAGTTACTAATGGATATTTCCAAAATACTCGGCGCAATGATTTTTTAGTTAATGGGATCAATTTCTCAGTTAATGCGGTAAATAATTGTTTATTGCCTTCCTTATCGGAGTAATTAATCCAAATTCCAATCTTATTATTTCGCAATGAAAATTGGAATCGATATTTACCACTACGATCCAAAAATGGCTTACTTTTTTCCACGAACCCGAGTTAATTCAACACTAATATTCCCTGTTGAGCTGGGTAGTGGTGCTGAAGGTTTTTGAATACGGATCTTTAACTCCAGAATTCTTGGATCTAACTTAAAAATTTCATCAAGTATTGCCCCAGCAAGTCGTTCAATTAGTTTGAACTGGAATTTCGTAACAATGTGTTCAATTGCTTCAACAATCTTGGTGTAACATATCGTATCTTCAAGTTTATCAGTTTGGCTTGCTTTGGACAGATCTAACCCACAACTCAGGTCAATATGAAATCTTTGTCCTAATCGTGTTTCTTCTTCAAGAGCACCGTGATAGGCAAAGAAAACTAAGTTATTAATAATGATTTGGTCCATTTGGATTAATTCTTTAGTGGGGTTTATGTTGACGGTAGACGGTGATTATCAAATTTATATTTTATAATTGAGCCAAAAAATGTACTTTCTCATATGCCAAAGTGAAGTTCTTAATTTAACATAACTTGATAAGTAAGTTCAAAATTATTTTGAAAAGTTTGACCTAAAATATTATTGAATTTTGAGTTCTGTCTGTTAATCTCAATTAGTGGTAAATTTTAGTAATCTTGAGCAGGAATCATTTTAAATGTTTAATAAAATTCTAATCGCAAATCGAGGCGAAATTGCTTGTCGTGTCATAAAGACTGCAAATAAAATGGGAATAAATACTGTAGCTGTATATTCAGAAGCGGATAAAAATTCGGTGCATGTCGAGATGGCAGATGAATCGTACTTTATTGGTCCACCACCAGCTACAGAATCTTATTTAGCGATAGCAAAAATTATAGAAGTTTGTAAGCAATCCGGTGCAGAAGCTGTTCACCCCGGTTATGGTTTTTTATCAGAAAATTCAGAATTTTGTGATCGGCTAACAAAGGAAGGGATTATATTTATTGGTCCAAACTCGAAAGCTATTGAAGTTATGGGTGATAAGATTGAATCTAAAAAATTTGCGAACAAAGCGAAAGTTAGCACTGTTCCTGGAAATATTGGTGTAATTAAAGATGCAAAAGAGGCAGTTAAGATTGCTGGTGAGATTGGTTTTCCCGTTATGATTAAGGCATCAGCAGGTGGTGGTGGTAAAGGAATGCGGATTGCATGGTCTGCTGAAGAAACGACGGATGGCTTTGAACGCGCGCGTTCAGAGGCCGCGAGTTCTTTTGGTGATGATAGAATATTTATTGAAAAATTTATTGAAAATCCCAGACATATTGAAATTCAGGTATTGGCAGATAAACATGGAAATGTAATTCACCTTAATGAACGTGAATGTTCTATTCAACGCAGAAATCAGAAGGTGATTGAAGAAGCCCCATCACCACTATTAGATAAGAAAACGCGTCAGTTAATGGGTGAACAAGCGGTTTCGTTAGCGAAAGCTGTAGGTTATGATTCTGCTGGTACTGTAGAATTTGTGGCTGGTCAAGACAAGAGTTTTTACTTCTTAGAAATGAACACTAGACTTCAAGTTGAGCATCCTGTAACTGAATTGATTACTGATATTGATCTTGTGGAACAAATGATCAGAGTTGCGGCAGGGGAAAAACTAAAGTTAAAACAAAACAATATATCAATCAATGGATGGGCTGTTGAGAGCCGAATCTATGCAGAGGATCCTTATCGGAACTTCTTACCATCAATTGGGCGTTTAGTACGTTATCAACCGCCAAAAGAAGTTACGAAAGATGGAATCACAGTACGTAATGATACTGGAGTTACCGAAGGTTCTGAAATCTCAATGTTCTATGATCCGATGGTTGCAAAGTTGGTTACCCATGCGAAAAATCGAAAGCAAGCAATTGAAGCCATGAGTTCTGCCCTTGATGGATTTTTGATTGATGGAATTCAGCATAATATTCCATTTTTAACCTCACTTATGAAGCATAATCGTTGGCAAGAGGGGAAATTATCTACTGGATTTATAGCTGAAGAGTACCCTGATGGTTTTAAATCAACAGAACCAAATTCAGAGGAACAAAAGATTCTTGCCGCGGTTGCATTATCAATGGAGATAGTAAACCGAAATCGCTTAGATAATTTACCTGGTCGGTTACGACCTCACTCGGGTAAAATTAAACCGAATTGGGTTATTAAAATCGGATCTAAGTCTCATTTAGTAAAATTTATTTCAGGTGACCCAAAACCACCTGTAAATATGAAATTTGAATTTGAAGATGGTTCTAAAATTGTAGTATCAACTGAATGGCAACCTGGTGATTTGTTTTGGCGTGGAACAGTTGATCAGAAAAATGTAATCGTGCAGATTCGACCAGCTCAAAATGGGTATAAACTTAATTGGCAGGGAATAAGTATTGAAGTATTTGTTTTTGTACCTCGTATTGCTGAACTCGATGCTTTAATGCCGGAAAAACAAGTTCAGGATACATCAAAATTCCTCCTGTGCCCGATGCCAGGTCTGGTCGTATCCATAAATGTATCAGAAGGACAAGAAGTGAAAACAGGAGAGATTTTAGCGGTTATTGAAGCAATGAAAATGGAGAATGTCCTGAGAGCAGAGCGTGATGCCGTTATTTCATCAATTAAATCAAATGTAGGTGAAAGTCTAGCAGTTGATTCTGTAATTATGGAATTTGAATAAAAACTTGTTTTTTGAGTTTACTGTCAATTTATTTTGGCAATTTGGAAATTGAATTGAGAGTGTTTGTATGTAATTTATGATACTTCATTTTGAAAATGAGTTGATTGACACTATATAAAGTTTAACAAACAATACATTGAGGAGTATTGACTATGAAAAAGTCCAATAAAGTTACAAATTTTGCATCTAAAAGAAATCAAGTTTCAAAAAAATTTGAAAATTCCAAACAGAGAATTGCCTTTATCCGTGCAAATTGGCACATAGATATCGTTGATGAAAGTAGAAAAGCATTCGTAAATCACCTTACTAAACATGGAATTTCAGCGAAGCAAATAGACATATATGATGTTCCAGGTAGCTACGAGATTCCGTTGTTAGCAAAACAATTAGCAAAGACGGGAAAATTTCTCCTTATTGTTGGTTGTGGATTTGTGATTAACGGTGGGATCTATCGGCATGAGTTTGTTGCTCAAGCGGTGGTTGAAGGAATGATGAATGCGCAATTAGAAACCGAGATCCCAATATTGTCAGTTGTATTGACCCCTCATAATTTTCATGAGTCGGAAGAACATCATCAATTTTTCTTTAACCATTTTAAGAAAAAAGGGCAAGAAGCTGCAGAAGCTGCGTTGATGGTAATGGACAATACGTTTAAATTGAGAGAGAGTGATAGTTTCCGTTAGTTTTCAGCAGGTACAGGGTATAATAAAAGTATAGATTAAGACCATCTCTTGAAATTTTTCACTAAACATACGGTTTAAATGTAAGTTACGCAAATATCTGTTAGAATTTTGAAGGAAGATGATGCGTACCGTGCAAGTAATTATTTCTGGTCGAGTGCAAGGTGTTGGGTATCGTCATTGGTGTTCTTCACAAGCTATTGGACTAGGTCTATCGGGTTGGGTTCGTAATTTGACATCTGGTGAGGTTGAAGCGGTTTTTTGCGGTGAAGACAAAATGGTTGATTTAATGGTAAGTTTTTGCGAAGTTGGACCTGTTTATGCTGATGTTACTTCGGTAGATTTATTTAATATAGAGGATATAACTAGTGAGAAATTTGAAATATTGAAGACTGCAGTGAAAAAGATAGAGAATTTCACAGAAGTCGTTAAATCTGGTCTTTCAGGATAGTTGATCCAAACAGCTTTTCAAATTCGATCCGTAAAATTTTGTCTACTTCAGTCATTCTAACATCAATTCCTAATTCCTTAAAACTAGTTATACCATACTCTTCTATCCCACATGGTATTATTCCTGAATAATGTTCTAAATTGGGATTAATGTTGATACTGATTCCATGAAAAGTGATCCATTTTCTAACTCGAATTCCAATTGCGGCAATTTTACTTTCTTCATTCACTCCATTCTTGCATTGTGGTACCCAAATACCAATTCTTTTTTCTCTCTTTTCACCATAAATATTGAATTTATTGAGAACTTGAATAATCCAATTTTCTAAGCTTGACACGAATGCGCGAATATCAGGATTTCTGCTATTCAAGTTTAACATTAGATATATCACCCGCTGTCCGGGGCCGTGATAAGTATATTGACCACCGCGCCCGCTTTTAAAAACTTGAAATTGGATGGGTTCAATGAGATCAGCAGACTTTGCACTCGTACCCGCGGTATAAATTGGTGGATGTTCTAATAACCACACACATTCAGAACGTTGCCCTTGAATGATCTCTTTAACCACTTGTTCCATTTTCTCAACGGCATCTTTATATTCAACTCGTTGTTTTTCGATTATCCACTCAATTGGATTAGTGACACTTTTTGGCAAGAAAGGTGTTGATGACGAATCAATAGTCATATTGGTACCGAATTTTTGTATAATTTATTAGAATATTTCATTGAAAGTTGCTTCAATGTCACTTATATTTTCAATCGTATCAATTTTTCATTAAAATTGAAATTTATTCGCGGTCGTGGCGGAATAGGTAGACGCGCAGCGTTGAGGTCGCTGTCCGGTAACACGGGTGGAAGTTCGAGTCTTCTCGACCGCACCACAATAATTTAAGATATTTCCTAAAATTAAAAAGTTTTGGAATTTTTTGTGAGTCTAAGAATGCTAAAATATATCTAATTTATAGAAGTATTCTGACTTTTGTTCCTTCATTATCTAATAATATCCTTCAGTTCCAGATGAGTCGCAGTTTATTATGTATTTTGATCATTAGCGATCAGCTCTATTTGTTTTTGTAAATCTGAATTTTTGCTGTTGTTATAGCGGTCAAAGAATACTTGAATTGCTTTAACTTTGGCATCAGTTCGATCATCAATACGAAATAGATTATGTAACACTCGTTGTTTGACCTTACCGCTTTTGCTATCACGGTAGTTTTCTACTAATCGAGCATATTGATAATCACCAGATTTTACAATTCGTACAAACATGTCATCACAATAGTAAAAAATTTTTTTAAAAATTATAGAAAAAAAATAAGTTATCCACAGAAAAATTTGTCACTACAAAAGTTTAAAATTCACCATTTTGGACATACCAAACTTTAAGCAAAGTTGTATTGAAAATCGCCTAAAATATGGAAGTTTTACAAAAGTACAGGATTTTTAAGATTAGTGGTGAAATTTGAATTTGGATTGAATTTTGGCTTCAAGAGCAGAATCATATTTTGAATTTAGCAAAATTCAAAAATAATGTTGTAAATTATTGAAAATTACTTTGCAGGATTAGTTAAGAAAGTACCAGATTTTTTAGAGAATTGGCACAGAATTAGGACATGAATTTGGGTACCTTGAATTTAAATTAATCGACAAATTTAACATAAGATTTTTTTGATCTTTAAAATTCACTACTAGAGATTCAATCATTAAGACTGTAAATCATGTCTATCGTCAATCAGCTTAAACAAAAATTGCGGTTTCGTGGCCGAACATTTTTGGCAATGGTTTTATCACCTGAATTGCCAATTGATGCTTGGTTTGAAGAAGTTGATCGGATTTTGAAGCGGTCTCCAGGATTTTTTGCTGGTCGGCCGATTATTTTAGATTGTTCAGGTATTGAAGATAATGAGTTTGACATTAAGGGACTTTTATTGGAACTCAAAAATCGAAAAATGTCGGTAATGGGTTTGGAAGGAGTTGTTGAAGAAAAATTAGACTCCGATATGCCTCCAATTGTTGCAGGTGGGCGTAGTGCGAATGATTTTAAACTTGACAGTATTGTTAATGAAAGCACAACAGCAACAAAACAAGGTACCGCTCCAAAACCTATTCAACAAAAGACTGCAGAACCGTTGAAGGTTGCGGAAAGCGATGGAAAAAGAAAGTCAGTAAAGAGTCTATTGATTGGTCATTCTATTCGTTCGGGACAGGCAATTTGTCATACTGATGGTGATGTCACAATAGTTGGATCAGTTGCTTCTGGTGCTGAAGTCATTGCTGGTGGATCGTTGCATGTATATGGAGCATTGCGTGGACGTGGAATGGCAGGAACAGTTGGTGATAACAGTGCGCGAATATTTTGTTCGAAATTGGAAGCTGAATTAGTCGCGATAAATGGAATTTATAAGGCCGCAGAAGATATTGATCCTAAACAACTTTCGCAATCTGTTCAGATTCATCTTGAAAATGATAATCTGGTAATAACCAACCTATAACAAACACTAAATAGGAAGTAAAACAATATGGCAAATGTAGTAGTTGTAACTTCTGGTAAGGGGGGGGTTGGTAAAACAACATCCACCGCGGCTCTTGCCGCCGCACTTGCGGCTAAAGGAAAAAAAGTTTGTGCTGTTGATTTTGATGTTGGGTTACGAAATCTTGACTTAGTTATGGGTGCAGAGCGTAGGGTGGTTTTTGATTTGGTTAATGTAGTGCGTGGTGAAGCTAAACTTCAGCAGGCTTTAGTGCGAGATCGACGTATTGAATCGCTACATTTACTACCTGCTTCACAAACACGTGATAAAGACGCGCTTGACGAAGAAGGAGTATCCAAAGTCATCAAGGATCTTCGAAAAGAATTTGATTGGGTTATCTGTGATAGTCCAGCTGGAATTGAAAGAGGTGCTACACTCGCTATGCGATATGCAGATAGTGCGGTGGTTGTTTCCAATCCAGAAGTTAGTTCGGTACGAGATTGCGATCGCATTATCGGATTGTTAGATTCAAAAACTGAAGTTGCAGAAGACGGAAAAACATTTCCAAAACATCTGATGATAACTAGATTTGATGCAAATCGAGCAAAAAGCGGTGATATGTTAGATGTAGACGATATATTGGAACTACTCGCAATTCCATTACTGGGTATTGTACCAGAAAGTAAGGAGGTGTTGAAAGCATCTAATATTGGAGCACCAGTTACAATTGCCGCCAAAGAGAGTCCACCAGCAAAAGCATATGTTGAAGCTGCAAGCCGATTAGAAGGCGAAGATGTTCCAATTTCTATCCCTTCCGATAAAGGTGGAATTCTAACTAAAATTTTTGGTCGGAGAGCAAAATGAATATCTTATCGTGGTTTACTCGCAAACAGAGCTCTGCCGGCATAGCTAGTGAGCGTCTTAAAATCCTTCTTTCTCATGAGCGCGTCGCTAATGAGGGAGATGCTACGTTAATCGCGGAAATCAAAGAAGACATCTTAGCTGTCATAAGTAAACGAATAAATATAGACCCTGATAAAGTGCGAATTGAAATGGAGCGCGACAATGGATTTACATCAATTGGTATAGATATTGAAGTTCCCGCTAAGACAGCTCCTAAGCGCGAATTACCAACTAATACAGTTTCACAAGAGCAGATATTGCGTCGCGCTTAATATTTTCAATGTATTGATGTTGTAGGTATCAATTAATTTAACTGTATTTCAACTTAATTAATCTTTGAACTGATTTAAGATAGAAGGATCAAGAAGAAAGACTAGTAAAGTTACGGGCAGTTTGGCCAATTACTTGAAAATTAGGCAAGAAATTGACCAGTTGAGATAAATTTATTGAGCTAGAATATAAATTCATTTATGTTTTCGTTGGTCATAAAAATTAATGCAATTATTGTTGAAAAAACAACTATTTGAAGATTGATAAACCAGTTAGAATTTACAACTTTCTCAATAAAAAGTTCGCCGCGTTGCGAATAAATTGTGTAATAAATAAAGATAGTAAGTATTGGAACAGATAGTGGCACGACCAGTGCTACAAGCAATCCCCAAAACCATCCATGTACAATTGTGGCATAAAGTCCTGCGGTAAATGTCATCATCAAAACAGGTGATCTCATCAGTTACTACTCCATAAATTAAAATTATAAGAATTCTAAAATTTGACTAAGCAATTTTTTGGGAAGTCATTGCTTAAAGTATTGAAAATATTGTGTGTAAATGAATAATATAGCGATTAAATTTGGATATGCAAGTTTCCCCAATTAATTTTTAGGTTGATAGACTAGCGAACTACTCTAATTATCTAGTAACTGAACTTATCTAACCGTTAGTTTTGTGTTCTATTGATCGTCAAAGTGTGAAATGTCTCTTAGATTCACAAACTCTTAGGTAAATATAGTTAATCATTCCACGATTCAGGGTAAATAAATTCATAGCATTTTCGATTAGCTATATTGTTTTCAACGAGAATTTGAAGTTTAATTAAAAATATAAGGGGTTAATGATGTTAAAATCAGAAAATCTTCCACAGGAGGTTTCTTCATTTGTTCCAGCTCCACGTGATGACGATGGTGATCTCCTACCAGATTTTGTTGAAAGTATCCAACTTGCAATTGAAAATTCCGATTTAGATTCATTGCAATCTAAGACTGCCTATTTACACGAAGCTGATTTTGGTGACTTGATAGAAGTTCTCTCACTTGAACAGAGAGTAAAATTGGTTCAGTTATTTGGGAATAACTTTGATTACACGGTACTTACAGAGCTTGATGAATCAATACGCGTCTCGTTACTAAACGAAATTCCGACTGGTGCTGTCGCGGAAGGAGTTAGTGAGCTAGAATCAGATGATGCCGCATTTATTTTGGAAAATCTAGATGAAGTAGAACAAAAGGAAATTTTAGGTCAAATTTCAAAAACCGAACGCTCAGAAATTAAAAGAGTATTAGATTATCCCGAAAAAAGTGCTGGTCGGCTGATGCAAACCGACTATATCGCGATTTCTGACAATTGGAATGTTGGCCAAACAATCGATTATATGCGTGAAGAACAAGACCTACCTGAATCTTTTTATGATATATTTGTATTGGATTCACAACATAAGTTAAAGGGTGCAGTAGCTTTGGATAAATTACTTCGCTCCAAAAGAAGTCGACCTATAATAGAAATTCTTAGAGAAACAGTAGAACCAGTAAGAGCAACGGAAGATCGTGAGGTTGTTGCTCGTATGTTTGAACGGTATAATTTAGTGTCAGCGGCGGTAACTGATAATGCTGGTAATATGTTAGGAATGATTACGATTGATGATGTTGTGGACGTTATTGAAGAAGAGGTAGATTCAGATTATCGTTCGCTAGCAGGAGTTGGTGATGAAGAGATTTCAGATAATATCTTAAGTACAGTCCGTAGTCGTTTTAGTTGGTTAGTTATAAATCTAGCAACGGCTGTTCTCGCATCCGTTGTAATCGGTTTTTTTGATGCAACAATAGAACATATGGTGGCATTAGCAGTATTGATGCCAATTGTTGCATCAATGGGAGGTAATGCTGGAACACAAACAATGACCGTAGCAGTTCGTGCATTAGCAACTAATGAAATTGATCGATATAACATGACTAGGATAATAGTTCGTGAAACCTCTGTCGGTATTTTAAACGGATTGTTACTTGCTATTTGTATGGGAATATTGGCTGGGTTATGGTTTTCAAATTCCACATTAGGGGGGATCATTGGTGTAGCAATGGTAATCAATATGATTGCTGCGGGATTAGCAGGGATTCTGATTCCAATTGGGCTATATAAGCTCAACTTTGATCCAGCAATCGCATCTACTGTTTTTGTTACTACAGTTACAGATGTTGTAGGTTTTTTCGCATTCTTGGGATTAGCAGCGTGGTGGTTTAATTTAGCGTTTTAAATTTTCTGAAACATAGATTTCTAAGCAATTACAAGCTTAGATTAACTGAGAAATCTGATAACAATTAACTATCAGTCCAATGAAGAGGTAACTATATCAAATGAAAATGATGCCAAGAGACCCAAATTGGGAGCAACGGGTAAGAAATAGCTTTCAAAAACAAGAGTTTATGAAGCATCTTGGTGCTGAAATTACACACTGTGCACCTGGCGCAATTGAGATTAGTCTCTCATTCAGTGACAGTTTAACGCAACAGCATGGTTTTTTTCATGCAGGTGTAACTTCAAGCATCGCGGATTCCGCTGCTGGATACGCGGCGTTATCATTATACAAATTAGGGACTGGTGTGTTAACTTCAGAGTTTAAAATTAATTTGTTGAATCCGGCAAAAGGAAATTTATTGGTTGCACGAGGTAGAGTCATAAAACCGGGTAAAACCCTTTCAATCTGCCAATCTGATGTATTTGCCCAGAATGATGATACAAAGACCCATGTTGCAACGGGTTTATTTACTTTAATGTGCGTTGACGGGGTAGAAGATTAAACTTCACAAAATTTGTAGCGAATTTTGAAAATAGTATAAATTTTGAGCAAAATTGGCTATATTGAGGTTTTTGAATTCATTACATTCAAATAATTTAAAACATAAACTACCAAACAATCTAAAAGGCGATGACTAATGCCAAAGTTTGATTCAAATTATCCGTTCACATTTGAAGATGACGGTGAGGAAGAAAAAACAAAAACACTTCAATCATTGCAAGTTGATAAACACTTGTTTGAGGCAAGAACAGTTTTAATTACAGGCCAAATTACTATGGAATTAGCTCGCGATGTTTGTGCGCGCCTGATGGCTTTAGGATATGCAACTGATGATCCAATAACAGTAATTGTTTCATCGCCAGGTGGGCATGTAGAATCGGGAGATATGATTCATGATATGATTCAATTTATTAAACCTAAGGTGAATGTATTAGGAATGGGATGGGTCGCAAGTGCAGGCGCATTGATTTATGTTTCAGTTCCAGTAGAGCAACGATTTTGTACTCCGAATACTAGATTCTTGTTGCATCAACCATCCGGTGGTGCTGGAGGACCCGCTACCGATATTGAAATCCAAGCGAAGGAAATGTTGCGGATGAGAGAACGACTGAACAAAATTTTCGCAACCGCTACTGGTCAATCAATTAAGCGAATTGATAAAGACACCGATCGTGATTACTGGATGAGTCCAGAAGAAGGCATCAAATATGGCTTAGTTGGAAAAGTGATAAATAATATTGGTGATATTTAGTAACATTTTAGCAATGTTATTAGTGTTAATTTCGAGAACATTACCGAAAGCATAATTTTTTTGATTCATGTATGTCTAAATTTGTGCGTCAAGTACCAGTCCAGGTAGGTTTTTCTTTTGCCATGAAAGAGTCAAGACCATTTTGAAAGTCGTTGCTTGAAAAACACAGATCTAACAAATCTGAATCATCTACTATTGAGGCAACTAAGTTTCTGCGCATCGCTTCTTTTGTTGCTTGAATTGACAATGGAGCCATGTAAGCCAAGTGTCTAGCGATTGATTCGGATTCAGCTTTCATTGCCGCCATAGTATGCGAAATTTCGGAAATTAATCCAATATTTTTTGCCTCATCCGCATTCATAAAGCGTGCCGAAAAAATGAACTCACGAGTTCGACCTGATCCAATTAAAGAAGTGAGTCGCGCAAGGTTAATTGCAGAAACACAACTTCCCAATCGTAATGGAAATGGAAAACCAAATCTAGCATCATTAACAGCAATACGGATATCACAAACTGCTGCAATCATTACCCCCATCCCAGTACAAACTCCGTTAATTGATGCCACTGTTGGTAACGGACAACGCTCTATGGCTTCTAAAGTAGCCTCTATTCTCTTTTCGCACGCAGTTGCATCTGACCTGCTTTCAAGGTTTTTATACTGTGTTACATCTGATCCTGCTGAGAACGCATAATTTCCAGCACCGGTAAAAATGATCGCCTTTATGTCTGGGTTTGTAGAAGCATTTTTGTACAATTCACCTATTTTGTCATACATTTCAAAGCTAATTGCATTACGTGCATTAGGACGGTTAATGGTGATCCATAATATGTTGCCGTGAATTTCGTCAATTAAATCGTTCATGTAATACTCGTTTGGAATTTGGTTAGATTAGAAGATCAAAAAATTTTGTTACAAGATTGAATGTCAGTCAATAGCAAAATACTGGAAATTAAAAATTCAGTCAAAAGTCACATCTCATTAGAAGTTGAAACTTAGCTAATTCGCAGTACATTGTTACATAACGTAGTTAGTGTAAATTCTCCCCAATTAAACTGGTAATTTTACTTGTATTGCTGACTTATGTTCTGATTTAGGTACAATCAATACAGTACCGCTATGAGCCTCTGCAATCTGTTTTACTAATGGGAGTCCTAAACCGTATCCATTTTTATTTTGTTGTCCAGAACCTCGATAGAATGGTTCAAAAATTTTTTTAGCGTCTGCATCAGAAATCCCACTACCAGCATCAATGACAGTGATTGTTACAAAATCTTTAGTTGAATCAAGTAGAATCTTTACCGGTGGTAAGCCATGTTTGAACGCATTTTCAACTAAATTTCGCAACATACGTTGTAATAATCTAGGGTCAGCAATAATTTCAGGTACTTTACCACTAAAGGTGCAGTTGTCATGGCGCGCACATTCTTCTGCTACAAGTCCAATTACGTCAACTCGTTGCATAGTCGTGGCAGGTGTACCAGCATCAAGTCTGCTCATCAAGAGAATTTCATCGATTAGTCCATCTAGTTCAGTGATATCTTGCTTAAGAGCGGCTTGTCGTTCCGGAGTTCGTTCTTGGTCGTTTAATTCAAGTCCAAGTCGAATTCGAGAGAGCGGTGTTCTTAACTCATGACTTGCATTTGCGAGTAGCATTCGATGTGCGCTTACCAAGTTTTCAATTTTTTGTGCTGCGGAATTAAAACTTGTTGCCAATTGTGCGACTTCATCGTTACCTTGAACATTGACCCTAGCACTTAAATCACCTGCACCAATACTATTGACACCTTTCTCTAATACTTCTAAACGTTTGGTGATTCGTCTAGTTATTGGATATGCGGCCATACCAACACAAATGGAAACTACTCCAACCACACCCAGGAGATAGATGATTGGATTTCCTGGGTTGTGTCTTTTAGGATCAGCAATTAGCCAACGTCCATCTGATAATTTAAGTTTTAGAATTGCTCCATCTTTCCGACGATGAAGCCCAGTTTTACGCCTATGCCGGGAGTTTAGTTGGGTAATTTTTCCAAAACTAGCAATTAATTTACCTTGTTCGTCATACAAACTAATATCTAATTTTAATTCACTACCTAGACGTTCTAGTGAATCAAATTGCTCTTGCAGTGGTGCAGATGCAGGAGGAATTATAAGTGATACAAATTTACCTGCAGTTTCGTAGATAAAACGATTCGCTCTATCGTGACCAAAAATACTCCAAGCAATTCCAGATGCAATTGCAACGAATACAAGACTAAGAATGACTGTTAAATAGATTTGTAAGTAGAGTCTTTTTAACATTTCTTAATCTCTATTTTGTCTGTCAAAACAAATTTCATTCTTGGGTACGTGCAAAGACATAACCAACACCGCGAACAGTGATTACTCGACGCGGCTTATTCGGGTCATCTTCTATTTCAGCTCGAATTCGAGAAATATGTACGTCAATTGAACGGTCAAATGCTTCAAGATCATTACCTTTTAGTGCATTCATAATATTATTTCTGCTCATAACACGACCAGCACGTTCTGCTAACACCTTGAGCAGATTGAATTGGTGCGTAGTCAGGTCACACTTATTGCCATCAAGCCTAACTTCCATCGCATTCGGGTTAATTTCTAAACTACCAAACGTTAAAATTGGTTCTCGTCCTTCTCTTTCAAAGGATGCAACTGAACCACGACGTAATACTGCTTTCAATCTTGCTAATAATTCACGTGGTTCAAAAGGTTTTGGTAAATAGTCATCGGCACCTAATTCTAAACCCAATATTCGATCCAGTGGTTCACCTTTTGCAGTAAGCATCAAAATCGGAATTGAATCCTTGGCACGAAGTTGTCGGCAAATTTCAAGTCCATCAATATCAGGTAACATGAGGTCAAGTAAGACTGCATCAAATCCTTTCCGTTTTTGTAATTCTAGTCCGTATTGCCCAGTGTTTGCAATTGTTACATTAAATCCAGAGTTATCAAGATAATCCACAATCATTTCAGCTAGTCGTGAGTCATCTTCAATGAGTAAAATGTTATTTGCCATTATGTTATCTTGTGAATGTCTTATTTATATTCAATGTTTTGACTTTAAGTAGTCAAAATTCTAATTCAATAGTACTTATTTGATGAGAGTTTCTGTTTTATTAATTTTGTGTAAAGTTATTTAAAGTTATTAACACCCTACACTTTTTTTGACATTTCTGTGCGAATTCATCAACGTTAGTTTTGACTCCAGAAAATAGTTCTGTATTAAGGTCAAAATTATCGCTAAGTCAAGTGATGGTTTCTTCGTAAAGTTCATGTTCATGTTCAGGTTCATTTAACGTTACAAGTGCCCAATTATAGTGATAAATTCCACCAATTTCTTATAGAGGTGCGACACCTTTTGTTGCTAGTTATTTTGGATAAATTTCACCTAGTTTGGATTCAACCGTTGCACCGACTTTAACCAGATAGTCCCAATTGTCACCCATATCGTAGACATAGCAAAAAGACTTGGCATTAGTGTGTTACAAGAATCTGGAAAGACTCCACTGTTTTGTTACCTGATGAGCTGGTTTGTCGCCAAAATATTTGGCAACTTCGTCTTCTTCGTACCAATAGTCTTCTGATTTGTAGTGAAATTCATACATGTGGCAGTTGTCCCATGGCATAGCCGTTTGGATTAATTGATGTAAGTCATGCAAATTCATGACCTCAGGAACTTGCAATCTTCAACTAATGATTGGTGCTGAATGGACCAGTTTAATGCTGTTGACAAAATTAAATTGAATTGCCATATATGGTTAGAAGATAGTGTGTCGGGTTTCCCCGCTACACCTTTTTTAAATTAAATTGACCCGGAGGGAATCATACCACCCCCTCTGGGTTTTCTTTATACTGACCTTAAATCTAATACAAAGCATTGATTAATCTCCTAAGTGTTCAATTCGGTAAGGCGAGTACCGCAGTCGAAGTGGCTCATCCGCTACGATTAACCAAATTAGCTTCGAAAACTGAATTAACCCAATAATTAAGTCAAAATCTTATTTGAAATGAGATAAAGGTTATAAGTTTCGTTTTCTGTGTCATAAATTTCAGAAATTTTTGATTCATTACTGAATCCACAACTAAAATTAAAAACAGCAATATTCTTTTGTCGTCCAAAACCTTCTATTTTTCAAGCATAAAACTACTTTTGTAATTATTTTTGAAAAAAAGTTTCACTTTATGTTGACAAATTAGATTTAAATTATTATATATTTATTGAAGACGGTGTGACAGGTTTCCCCGTCACACCTTTTTCTCAGTTAAGTTTGACCCGGAGGGCAATATACCAACATCTCCGGGTTTTCTTTATACTGATCTTAAATCTAATGCTATGCATTGACTTATCTCCAATGTTTCGAGTTCGACAAGGCTGTTGCCGCAGTCGTAGCAACCCATCCGCTACAATAAACTGGGTTGGCTCAGTTATGTTGCTTGTTGTGATGTCTAGCTGGAAACAAAATTTAATATAGTGTTTATAAAATAATTTTCAAGTAGTATTTTATATTTGTTCAATTTTTATTCATATATTGTTAAAAAATTCCAATAAACTGCAACCACAAAGCCATTTTTTAAATCCTGAGCTGTAGTTCTTACAAAAATTAATTCCACTTATTTCAAGACTAAGATTGCGTTAGGATGTAACCTCACATCTTGTTATAATTATACCGACAGTTTAAACTTGAATATAAACCACGAAATAAACCCGATGAGTGAAGCAAAAGACAATCCTCAATCTCAGAATCTCCGCTACGGTTATAGAACCGGTGTTTGTGCAATCGCAACAACCGTTGTTGCATATACAAAATTAATTTCCGGCGACTCTCTAAATCCAGTCCAAATAAAATTACCAAAAGGTCAAACGCCTTCATTTGAGGTAGATTTTGAAAAATTAAGTGCCAACTGGGTTGAAGTGGGAATTATTAAAGATGCAGGCGATGATCCAGACGTAACAAATGGCGCGACCATTATTTCAAAAGTTAGTTTAGGAGAGCATGGATCAGGAATTATTTTTATGGCAGGTGAAGGAGTAGGAACGGTGACAAGACCTGGACTACCCGTAAATGTAGGTGAACCAGCTATAAGCCCAGTTCCAAGACAAATGATGATTTCAGTAATAAAAGAATTGGCAGCGAAATTTAATGTATCACTAGATGTTAAAATTGAAATTTCCATTCCCAATAGTAAAAAAATTGCTGAAAAAACAATGAATGCTCGCTTGGGTATTCTTGGTGGCCTATCTATTTTAGGTACTACTGGAATTGTCAAACCATTTTCTTGCGCATCTTGGAGTTGATGTCGCCCGCTAGGTAAGTTTACTACATGTAGCAGGGACAACCGGTTCGATTTCGGAAGCGACCGTCCAAAAGAAATATGATCTTCCTGATCAAGCAATGTTAGACATGGTTGATTTTGTCGGTGGATTACTTAAAGTTGAGATTATTAACAACAAAATTTGCTTGTTATTTTCATCAGTTTGAATTGCGAAATTGTAATTATTCGGGAAGATAGTTATCACCCCATTTCAGACCAACAATTTTTGCACTTATCATTTCATCGATTTGTTGAGAGCTATAGCCCAGTGTTGTGAGAATTTCTTTAGTATCGGCACCATATTTGGGAGCCGGTGAAGGAATCTGAATTCTTGATTTCTTAGAACGAACTGCATTTGGTGCAACCAAGTCTATCCAACGTCCCATCGGGTGTGAGTCGTGGCGAATGACGCAGAAAGTACTTTGTTCTAAATTTATATTACCCTCACTTTCAAGTTTAAGAGCATCATCACGGGTCTTATGCAAAGAACCTAAAGGTATTATTGCACTAGATGTACCCTCAAATGCGCTTGATAGATACTCATAGGATAATTTGGAGAAACGTAGAGATAATTCTTCAATCAGCGAGTCTTCAGCGATAGTTTCAATATCTGTAAATTCAGGAAGGCTTGACAGTCGAGTTTTTCCTTCAGTAGGGCTTGCAAAAAACACCCATTGATCTTTGGTTTGATAGCAATGATAAAATGGACCCCATCCTAGTGCGTTTCTTCCTGATGGTTCATCAAAAGGTGGACGATTTTCAAAATCATACATAAAATATGACTGAATCATATTACCAGCAGCTGAAAGCGAAGTACGAGCGATGCCTGTGTGACCTGTTTGTTCTGCCTGGTACATTGCAGCTCCAAGTGCGATGCACGCACAATACCCCGTTAATACATCAATTGTCCCAAAGTGTGCGTGTTCTTCTGGTGTATTCATACTACCGCCAAATCGAACCATTACCCCAGTTGTTGCTTGAGCTAAATCATCATAACCCAAATAGTTTGATTTGGGTCCAATACTAGGTCCTCCAAGTGCATCTAATTGGACTAGAATTGCGTTAGCATTAATATTTTGAATTCTTTGTACTGAAAGTCCAAGAGATTCACGTTGCTGGTCTGTACCATTCATTGTAATAATATCGTTTTCGGCGATTAATTTAGATAGTATGTCCTGACCATTTGAAGTTTTAAGGTTTAATAGGATACTTTTTTTCCCGCGTTGAGCTTGAACACCAAATACTACAGTATTCCAAGGGTCTACCGAGGGCTCGACTGGTTGAACAGAAGTTACTTGAGCACCAAATCGCGCGAGTGTTGAACCAATTGTTGGTCCAGCAATCACATTTGTGAGATCAAGTACCTTTAAACCTTCGAGCCAACCAGAATTGGAATGTTTTGATTTTGCAATATTTCTCGGTGGTTCGTTAAGGATAACAGAGAGCTTGCTTTTTAAGCTATTTGGTTTTGGTGCCGGTTGCTTGTTAATTGATTTTGGATCATCAGAATTCCATGCAACATTACCCATTTGTTTCATTTCACCATATTCATGATCAGGTACAGAAAGTATTAAACCACTAGAAATTGCGTGTGAGTCAGCCATCCACTCTCGACTACTTCGTTGTGCGACTCCTGGAATCTTAGCTTCACCAAATATTTCCTCCCATTCAAATGACGTGCGTGTTAGAAAGGCAGCTTTGATTGCATTAGCAATCCGCTCTCGGTCAGATTCACCGACTGGAAAATTTCTGAGACTCCATGAATCTGGCCAATCAGCTTGATCTAGATACGCATTGAAGTCTGGCAGAGTATCAGCTAATTTACTTAATCCCAAAATTTGAAGTGCCTGTTTTGGATGTCGTGCGACGCTACATGCTACCATATAAAAACCGCGTCCATCAGCACATTTATAGGTTCGATAAAATGGGTCAAGAAACTCTGATAACTCTTCAAAAGACAAATTCATCGGTAAATTGTTTTGTGTTCGCCGATCTATCTCTAATTCACGAGGTGATTTGTAGCGTGACGGATAATTTTCAATTCTTTCACAATTGTAGGATAACCCTTCTAATAATGCTGAAGCTAACGGGACTTCAATATGGTCCCCACCAAATTTTTCACGTGAATTAAGTGCAAATAGTACCGACATTGCACCAAAACTTGCACCATAGGCTGAGGCAAGTGTTAATGGTGTGAATGAAGGGTTAACTCCCATAAGTATTCGGTTCAAACCCATGTCAGTAAATTGACCAGTTCTCGCGGCAATTACACCCTCCCATGCCGCGAGCTTCGCTAACTCTTTATCATTTGAAGCGAAACCAGGTAGTGAAAGTACAATGATATTTGGATTTTGCGAGAGAAGTTGTTGTGGACCAAGTCCTAATCTCTCCATAACTCCTGGCCTAAAATTTTCAATGACAACGTCCGATCGAGTAACAAGTTCAAATGCAGTTTTTAATCCTTCGGGAGACTTTAGATCCAAAGTTAGTGCCTGTTTACCTCGCGAGAGCATATTTGTTGCAGGACTTTTCATTCGAGGTCCACCTGGTGGATCAATTCGAATAACTTCTGCACCAAAATCGGTAAGGATCATTCCAACTAATGGTCCAGCGATGTATTGCCCAAAGTCTAAAACTCGGATATTTGAAAGTGGGCGTTCAGTCATCTTAAACTCCTCCAATAGAAAATTTAGTGTAAACTTATTGTCTAAAATATTAAAAACATACTCTGTTGGTTTTATGTTGTTAATTCATAATTGCAAAATTATTAAAGTAATTAGTGATGCTGTGAAAGACAATCTCAATCAGTATTTCCAGCAATTTTAAGTTTTAACCATTCAGTGACACGTGCTTCTGGATTTTCGTGGAAAAGGACATCTGTAACTACGCAGATTGTATCTGCACCAGCAGAAAATACACCCATTGCGCGT
This sequence comes from Stappiaceae bacterium, assembly GCA_964291365.2. Lineage (GTDB taxonomy): Bacteria > Pseudomonadota > Alphaproteobacteria > Rhizobiales > Stappiaceae > JBDWFY01. The sequence continues at coordinate 4,112,352 of OZ219989.1, read as the reverse complement.
TCTAGTGTAATACCACCAATGGCAACTAACGGACATGAAATTTGTTGTTTCCAAATTTTAATTTTTTCAAGACCTTGAGGTTGCCATTTCATCTTCTTCAATTTAGTGTGATAAATTGGACCTAACGCAACATAATCGGGTTGATACTCAAGCGCGTTTGCTAATTCAAAGTCACTATGCGTTGAAATTCCTAATTTGAGACCAGATTTACGAATTGCTTGCACATCTGCTTCGATCAGATCTTCTTGGCCAAGGTGCAAGTAATTTGCCCCTAAATCTATCGCCAATTGCCAATAATCATTGATAATTAAAGTTGCCCCGGCTTTATCACAAAGCTTGATTGAGCGCGCAATTTCGTTGCGGATTTTATCTTCATCCGCCGATTTTATTCGCAATTGTACTAATTTGAGACCAAGTGGTAGAAATCGATCTAACCATTTGGAGTCGTCAACAATGAGATAGAATGGTTCTAGCATAATTCCTTCGTTAGCTATTGAATGGAGCAGTAGGTGAACCAAAAACTGGCGTAGACGGTTGCGCTGTTTCAAATTCAGGAATAAGTCCAGATTCAAAACCGAGCCGACCTGCTACTATTGCTTTAGCAAACGCAGTGGCCATTTGGGGAGGATTTTTTGCTTTTGCTACCGCAGTGTTTATTAATACCGCGTCATATCCAAGTTCCATTGCGTGGGTAGCATGCGAGGGGGTGCCAATTCCGGCATCAATAATTAATGGGATTTTAGGAAAATTTTCTCGAAACTTTGCTAACCCATAGGGGTTATTTAAACCTCTGCCAGTACCAATTGGTGCACCCCATGGCATCAATACTTCACAACCAACTTGGATTAAATGGTCAGCTACAACCAGATCCTCGGTAATATAAGGAAAAACCTGAAAACCATCTTCAATTAAATTTTTAGTTGCTTGAGTTAGTTCAAATGGATCAGGTTGTAGCGTACTTTCATTACCAATAACTTCAAGTTTGATCCAATTGGTATCAAATACTTCACGTGCCATCTTTGCGGTTTTAATTGCCTCAGTTGCAGTTTGGCAACCGGCAGTATTTGGTAGCACGGTTACTCCCAACTCTTTGATTAAAGACCAAAAGGCATGACCTGATTTTTCATCTGCAGATTCACGTCGTAAGGATACTGTGACAATCTGAGCTCCTGATTGTTGAATAGCTGCCGCAATACTTTCTGGCGACGGATAACGAGCAGTTCCTAGTAATAAGCGACATTCAAATTTTTTGCCATACAACTCAAGCAAGTGATTATCCTCCTTGACTAGGTGCAAAGATTTCAACTTGGTCGCGTTCTGAAATTAAGGTCTGTGTGCGTTCCTCACGCGGAATGAATTCACCATTTAAAGCCGTTGCGACGGTATGAGGATCAAACTCCATTTCAAGACAAAGTGATTGAAGATTATCAGCTTCAATCTGCCTATTTACACCATTCAAATTAATTAACATTGAAAACCTCGCTATTGCTAGTTCCATTTTGAATATAATTGATTGTTAATTCTGCCAACGCAGGAGCTAGCAAGAATCCGTGACGATATAATCCATTGATACTAATTTTGTTGCCCTCAACAGTTATTCTTGGACAGTTGTTTGGAAATGCTGGTCTAAGACCAGAATTTAATTCAACTATTTCCGCTTCTCCAAATGTCGGGTGTAGATTATATACCTGTGTAAGTAATTCACCAGCAGAACGGACACTCATTTCAGTGTTTGATTCACTTTCTATTGTTGTTGCACCAATCATAAATAAATTATCTTCGCGTGGTACAATATAAATTGGATGTTTTGGATGTATTAAGCGGATTGGTCGGTTCAATTGAAGGTCTTGTGTGCGTATAATAATCATATCACCACGTACACCTCTTAAGTCAGAGAAGGTGTCATTTGCAGCGAGTCCGCGACAATCTATAATCCACTCGCCTGATTTTATATGATTCAGATTATTAGTCGCATTTTTTGCAATTATTTGGCAATTGGTCTGAAGTTGAAGATAGAGCTCAGAAAGCGTAACTCTTGGATCTAGATGTCCCTCATTTGGATAAAAGAGACCTGAATGAAAGCGTTGTGAGAGAGTTGGTTCTAGTTCGCTTAATCTCTGTTCATTAATTTGTTCCCACCCGTCGGTGAAATTCTGAAAGCGTGTTAAGCTAGTGTTATCTCGCTGCGGAGCTAGAACAATAGTTCCATTAGTTTTAAGAGACTTTGTAAATTGGGGCCAAAGTTCTAATGATCGAGTACCTAATTGTAAAATAATCTGCTCAGCAATTTCTGACTCACAATAAGGTGCCAGCATACCACCAGCGCGCCAGGAGCAAGTGTTTTTTATTGAATTTTCGTTTAATTCAATGATCGTGACTTCAAGACCGCGTGATTTTGCCATTGACGCGCAGACAAGACCAGCAATACCAGTTCCAATTACAGTAATCACAATAATGTCCTATTATTGTTACACAAGTGAGTCGGCAATTGGGGAATTTGTCTAGATGAATCGGACATGAAGTCCCTCCGCTGGTATGATCCAGATCAGGTTCAACGGGTGCTTCTCAGCCAAAATTAATTTTGGCACCCCGCTTCATTTAGTTAAGTTTGAAAATGTGTTGATTAATGTCAAGTAGTTTCAGTTTTTGAGTATATTTTGTCGGCATAAATTACGGAACAATAAAATTAGCAAATAAATTTTTTTTCAATTTAATTGGTATTTCGGTACTTAATCTCCAAATTATAGTTTTTCACAGCATTGGAAAATTTTAGAAAAAAATTTTTAAAAGTGTTTTTTTGTTATGGCAAAATTCAATTTTTCAGTGTAATAAATGCACCGATTTTATTTTAAAACCGCAATTGCGGTTAAAACACAAAGGAAAAACTACAAATGCATGAAAATGCTCAGAAATTTCCATGGGGTACAATGACTGTCACTCTGTTGGTTATCGCAAGTCTTTTGGTAACAATTTTTCTATTGGGAGGCGTTAACCCAGAAGTGCAGTGATATAACTTTGAATTAGCAATAATTTTATTTTTTATTTTTGACAGACTTATAAATTTTTCAAATGTTTATAGAAGCAGTTTCCGAGATCAAACAACCGTCAATAGTTTTCACTATTATATTTGCTGGTTCCAGTAATCATAACTACCAGCGAACTGTTCCAGTGATTGAGTATAACTGACTAATTTCGCGGTCAGAGTTTAGTTGACGCGTTGTTTTGGCTTCTAAATCAACATTGGTGGCGAATGAAAATTTGCCACCATAATTAAAGAAACTGTAGTTGTTTGCTGAGAAATCCGCTGCCGCAAATGGGGTAACAACGCTTAGTTCATCTCTAAGTTCGAAACCATACCCAATCTCACTTCTAATTTGGTGGTAATCTGTATTATTGTTAGAATTGTTTAAATTCTGTTTTAAAAATTGATGGTCCCAAATTTCTGTTCTTGAATTTGAAGTTGTTGGATCAATTTCTGAATTGAGAGCTAAATTGAAGATTGCACCTAAACGATCAAGACCAGCATCAAACTTGATTTTACCACCTATTCCCCATTCTTCAATTGCGTTGTTATTGTGGGTGATGAGATATTTTCCAAATCCTTCAATTGTACCCCAGTTTGCTTGCAATCCAAGATTCGCACCAACATTAATTCCATACCCCTTGGAACCATGTCCGCCGTCCCAGCGACCGTTAAGTGAGAATTTGGGATTTAATTTGTAATTGGAGCTCAAGGGAAACTTGGTTGAATTTTCAACGACCATGTTAGCTTGGAAATTGTGTATCTCAACTTCCCTTATGTTGATTTCCTCTTCAATCGTGGAATCATTATCAAGAGTGTATCGTGAACCAGTTATACCACTTTTGATGTTTAGTTCAGTCTCACCATTGAAAAAATTACTAGAAAATACTCTAGCTTTGGTACCTAATGCCGCAGCATGAAATATGGTATCGGTATATAATAAATGTGGACATTCCTTCTCTTTATCTGTTTGGCGTGCTTTCCAGTCAATACAAAGTTTTTTCCGATATATTACATCTAAATCAACTTTACCAATTCCCAATCCCGCACTGGTCCATATGTTAAAAGATCGGTTTTGGGTAGACCAACCCAAATAAGGAAACAAACTAACCATTCTTTGGGTACTTTGACCTTCATAATGTTGATAATTTGCTCTAAAATCTAAATTGTGAGTGGAAAAAGTTGTTAACAAACCACCAGTTATATTTGCGCTAAGTTTAGTATCAAACCCAATATGACCACTAGTAACTCTTCCATCCCAATTAACATTCTTATTGTCATCTGTCCCTGAAATTTGCTGATATTCACCTTTTCCCCATACATAATAAGCGGGTGGTAAATTATTCTCATGAGTTGCGGCAAATTTAACATCAAAATCACTAATTTGTGTTTCCCAATTGTGCGATTTTTGCCCTTGCTCGGTTTCGTTAGCTGTTGAGAGTTTCGAAAATATTTCTTGGAAGTTTTGTGAGTTTGTTTCTGAAGTAGCTAAATTTAAATTTTGGTCCATTCGATCAGAAATTGCATTAAATGAACTAGAATTTGTAGCTTTTGTGACTTCTGAAATAATTTTTTTGTTGGTTAAACTAATAATAGCCTCTTCACTTTCTCTCACTTCATCTAAGACATTGATTCGAGCTTCAATAAAGCAAATACTAGCAATTGTTGCGTTTAATCCAACACATGCTTCAACAAAACCATCAGGTTCAAATTGGTTATCTCTCTTCGTTGGAACTTCAATTGGGAAAGGATTTTCATTCGGATCAAATGTATGTATATGATTTTCAGTTCCTGGAGGAACCATAAAAAAATCACCAGAATATTTTATGGTTATATTTACCTTGATCTCATCGTCCTCGTTGTCTTCTTCCTCTTCGATGTCTGTTGATGGTAGAGTGACGTATACATTAAAGAGACCAGTTTCGCCTTCTGTAATTTGGGGACTTTGTGCCTCGATTCGGAGGCTTTGCGCTAGTATTTCCTGAGAAAATATTGATAGTGAAAAAATACAAAGAATTAGGCAGAAAATTGATTGGCGAAGAAGAGTAAATTTGAACATATACCTAAATTCCAAAATGACCGTAAAATTGAATGGTTTGAGTGAATTGATATTGTTGAATCTTTTAAACCTACATCAGTGAGGTTTATCGTATACACTGTATAAAAAATTAGCATATAACACATAAAGTTAATTTTAGATACGGAAAATTTTTAGTTACTAAATTGTTGAATTAGGCTTAGTTAAACATTTTTTTTTGAAATTTGTGCACAACAGATAAAGAAATCAGGCTAAATCAAATAAATTTTGGGAATTTTGGCAAAACTAACATTCTAACTAAAATTTAATGTGTGAAAACCCAAAAATTATTTTGAATCAATTACGTTTCAATGTAATTATGTTTGTGAGAATAATTTGAATCCAAAAAGGCACCCCAAAATGACGTTACATCTTGTCAAACTGTGTGTTGGTGTGAATTCTATAGAAGATTTGCAACATTATCGAGATATGCAAAGAAAAGCCGCAGGAAAATCTGTTCCAAGTGTTCATACCACCCGTATGATTCCAAAAAGAAAGCAAGAATTATTAAATAATGGTTCACTTTATTGGGTAATAAAGGGTGCGATACAAGTTAGACAGAAATTAATTGATATATCCCCATTCACTGATGACGATGGGATTAAACGATGCGATCTTATTTTAGATCCAGTGCTAGTTCCAACCAAGAATCAACCACGCAGGGCTTTCCAAGGATGGCGGTATTTGAGTGCCGCAGATGCACCAGCCGACAAATTACAAAGTGTTACAAATGAAAAAATTCCAGAACCAATGGGAAGTGACTTGAGTGAACTTTGTTTGATTTAATTTGTGGATTGTTGTTGAAATTTTAATCCTTATTATTTTTATCTGTTGTTTGTGTTGCATCAATCACTTGGAATTTTTCAATGGTGACTTATATTTTTAACCAGTTGATTCGTTATTGAGAGAAGGAAGAAAAAAATGTCTGATCAAGAACAAAATCGAGATCTTGTTAATTCTAAGTCATCTCAGATCTCTTCAAATGAAGACATCGCAAACTTTTTGCAAAAAGTTAGTCAGACAAGTGGCGCAGTTGGGGGACATGGGAGGTTGATGTTTGCATTGGATGCTACCTTTAGTCGTCAACCTGCATGGGATTATGCTTGTAAAATTCAAGGTGAAATGTTTGCCAAAGCGTCAGAAGTGGGTAAATTAGATATTCAACTCGCATATTTTCGCGGATTCGGGGAATTTAAGTATTCAAAATGGTTATCTGATTCAGCAACACTTGGAAAATTAATGAGTAAGATAGATTGTCGTGGTGGAATTACTCAAATTAGAAAGGTATTTGATCATGCGATAAGAGAAACTAGTAAAAAGAAGATTCACGCGTTAGTATTTGTTGGTGATATGGTAGAGGAAAGTGCTGATGAAATTTGTGGTCAAGCCGGTCAATTAGGACTTCTCGGTGTACCGGCGTTTTTGTTTCAGGAGGGTAGAGATCAGACTGCAGAATCAGTATTTAGAGAAGTTGCAAGATTGACAAAAGGAGCATATTTTCGGTTTGATGAATCTTCCGCGGAAACGCTTGGCGAATTACTACGAGCAGTAGCCATATATGCAACAGGAGGATATAGGGCGTTGCAACAAATGGATAAGGGTGGAGATGATAGTGGTGCTAGGATACTACTTACACAATTAAAATAATCAATCAAATAGTGAGTTAACAGTCAATGATATATTTGATCGCAGGTGTAATCGCACTGGTTCTGTTATTGATTTTAAGTGCGCGAGCATCATCGGCGAATACCAGTAAGTTGATCGGGGTTGTTAGAAAAATTCTTGGTGGTGCATTATTGATACTTGCAGGCTATTTAGGATTTCAACGACACATTCCTTATATGATGACTGTTGGTGGGGCTGGATTAGCTTTGTTGGGATGGGATCGCATTTTTAACCGAAATAAGGTTCGTGCAAGTCACAATCCTAGAGCTGGTAATATATCGTCAGTGCGTTCTGAATTTATTGAAATGGAGTTGGACCAAAACAGCAACAAGATTTCAGGACAAGTAGTAAAAGGTAAATTTGCCGGGGCTGACTTAGATAACTTATCAGAAAATGACCTTATTGAATTATACCGAGAGTGTTTTGATGACGAACAAAGTAGATCTTTGTTAGAAGCGTATTTTGATCGTCGTGAACCAAATTGGCGCGAAAAATTTGGAGAAAACCATGATAGTAGTTCACATACCGCGTCAAAGGGTGGCAAAATGACTAAAGAAGAGGCTTATGAGATTTTGGGTCTCAATTCAAATGCCAGTAAAGAAGATATTATTGAGGCACATAAGAGATTAATTGGTCAACTTCATCCAGATCGGGGAGGGACTAACTATCTTGCTGCGACTATCAATCGTGCTAAGGATACTTTGTTAGGTAATAGTTAGAAATCAATTCAATTTGAAAATTAAAAACAATTTAAGTTGGTCAGTCAATCGTATAAGAAATTTCCAAATTTGACTAGGTTAACACTTAGTTCTTTATTACGAGACAACCGAATTTTGCTTTTTTTAACTCACTACATGCAGAGTAAACATCAGATTTAGAATTGATTCCTATAAACTGAGCCTTATAATGTCGTTTTCCGTTTCTAAAGGTATGTGGTTCTGTATAAGATTGGTATGATGCAATTAGACCACCAACTTTATTTTGTGCTCTATTTAATAAGTCAACCGCATTTTCTTGTGATGGAACTATAGCAACTTGAAGCCGCCAAGTTCCGGGTTTGTTGATTCCAGAATCTGAAACTGAGTCTAATGAGTTAGTTTCTTGAGCTCTCACTTCAACAATTTCCTGATATAGTTGAGAAGATTGTTTTAAAACTGGTATTGGACCTGAAAGTTTATTGCTATTTTTATTGTTTGTTGTTGGTATGGAAACTAATTCTTGGTGCCGCTCAACTTTAGCACTTTCGGAATCGTTATTTTGTGGAATATTTGGTGCTGATACTTTATTTAGAAGTACTTCAAGATTAGATCGGTTATCGTCTTCTGAGGCAAACGCCATTAATTTTGGTGTGTTAGGTTTTAATTTAGGTGTGACCGTTTTTACTTGATCAAAATCGTGGATATAACCAAATTGGCGTTGATTCGTAGTTAAAACGAACGACCTTTTAGAACCTGTACTGGCCTTATTGATATACCTGTTTATTAAGTCAATCATATGATTATTTCTTGATGCTCCAGTTCGACCACCCATCACTACTGCAACAATATGTCGTTGGTCGCGATTAACTGAGGTTACTAGATTGTAACCAGACGCATTGATGTAACCGGTCTTAATTCCATCAACACCTGAAATTCGGCCAAGTAATCTATTGTGATTGTTGTAAGTACGACCGCGAAATTGAAAGGCTCGAGTTGAGAAAAATTCATAATTTTTGGGGAATCGTTCTTGGATTGCCCGTCCTAACTTTGCCATATCCCTTGCAGTTGTCTGTTGTTGCGAATTGGGCAACCCATGTGCATTTCGAAATGTTGTATTTTTCATACCAATACTTCTAGCAGTGCGGGTCATGCGCTCAGCAAAAGCACGTTCTGATCCGGAAATATTTTCCGCTACTGCAGTTGCTACATCATTTGCTGATTTTGTCACTAAGGCGCGTATTGCTGTTCGTACGGTAATTGGATGACCGACTCTGATACCAATTTTGGACGGGGGTTGATTAGCCGCATACTTTGAGATTTTTAGTCGGCTTTCTAAGTTCAATCGTCCAGCCTGTAACTCTTCAAATACAATATATAGTGTCATTATTTTAGTTAGTGATGCGGGATAGCGCAGTACATCAGCTCTATCGGCGTATAAAGTCTTACCAGTTTTTGCATCAACAACTATTCCTGCATATTTTTTGTTTGCAGCAAACGCACTTTCAGGCAAGGAGGAAACAGTGAAAATAAATAAAATGGCTAATAATGCAAAAATTAGTCTTGAAATCGCAAAGTTGTTTGCATTTGAATTAGATTTAAACACTTTGAACCCTTCTACTAAAATAGTTGATTTTTTTGGTGTTTTAATGAGTTAAGATTAAATTTGTATGATATTGACCACAACCTCAATGTCAATTAAAACAAATGTAATTCACCTTCAATATTGATTTTCTAGGTAAAATACAAGAAAAAACTTCAAGTTTTTCACAAAAATTTAATTTTATTTGTCACATTGCAAAATAAATTCCTGAAATTTTATACATAGAAACCATTTGCTAACATATTTAAAAAAGCATAAAAAAGTGGTCGGATATCTCAACAATAAACCAATCTCTAGTGACATAGTTATAGAATCTAGGTCAATATGAAAATTTAATTTACGGGTCGACCTGAAAGAAGAGACACTTAAAAAATATTTTGAAAAGACTTGCACATTATTCAATAAATTACTATTATTATTTTAAATTAAATTTAGTTTAAAGTGATCAAATTGATGAGTTGAATTGTAATAAATTATGGTACAAATTTAAAATTGCGTAGTTTTGATTTTTGAAATATTAAAGAAGAGTACAATGGGTATTAATGTTGATAATGGTCAAGATGAAGACCTTGATGTTATTACGAGGTCGAGACCAAAAACAAACACAAAACCTAAAATTAAGAAACCAAACTTATATCGGGTTTTGTTGCTAAATGATGATTATACTCCGATGGAATTTGTCATCGTAGTGCTTGAGCGGTTTTTCCAAAAGAGCATAGAAGAAGCCACAGAAATCATGCTTCATGTGCATGTTCACGGGATAGGAGAATGCGGAGTATATGCATTTGATGTAGCTGAAACAAAGGTATCCCAAGTTTTAAATTTTGCCAAGAAACATCAACATCCACTTCAATGTGTGTTAGAACAAAAATAGGAGGTTGAGGTGCCATCACTTACAGTAGGGGTCGCAGAAGCAATTGAAAATGCAATGGGTTTGGCGGAGTCACGACATCAGGAATTCGCAACGCTTGAGCATTTGCTGTTGGCCTTATTGGATGAACAGGATGCTCAATCAGTACTCAAGGCTTGTAAGGTAGATATTGACCTATTGCGACTCGAACTACTTGGTTACATAGATAGTGAGTTGGAAAGTATTGTTGTTAAAGACAAGCAAGAATATACCTTGGTTGCTACGGCAAGTTTTCAACGAGTCGTGCATAGGGCAATTATTCATGTTGATGAATCTGGGAAAGATAGTGTTGGGGGAGCAAATTTATTAGTATCGTTATTTGCCGAGCGGGATAGTTATGCAACGCATTTTCTTCAAAAACAGGGAATGTCACGCTATGACGCGGTAAACTATATCTCGCATGGAGTTACCAAAGACGATGGAGATCATGAAGAAGTTTTTGATGAAGAAGAATTAGAGGTTACTGCAGATGAAGAATCGGCAAACAAAAAGAAAGTGAAAGCACTCGAAAAATTTTGCGTAAATCTCAATCAAAAGGCGACAGATGGTAAAGTAGACCCACTTATTGGACGTGATAAAGAAATTTTGCGAACGATTCAGGTGCTTTGTCGTCGTCAAAAAAATAATCCACTTTATGTCGGTGACCCTGGAGTGGGAAAAACTGCACTAGCAGAAGGATTAGCGTTGAAAATTACGGCAAAAGAAGTTCCAGAAGTATTGGAAAACTCAACTATTTATTCGCTTGATATGGGAGCTTTGCTCGCGGGAACTCGATACCGCGGTGATTTTGAGGAACGGTTGAAAAAAGTTGTTGTTGAAATTGAAAAGAAAGAGGGGGCAATCTTATTTATAGATGAAATTCACACAATAATTGGTGCAGGCGCGACTTCTGGTGGTGCTATGGATGCATCAAATTTATTGAAACCCGCGTTATCATCTGGCAGCTTGCGTTGTATTGGTTCTACTACCTATAAAGATTTTCGAAAATTCTTTGAGAAAGATCGCGCATTGGTACGTCGGTTCCAAAAAATTGATATCAATGAACCGAGTGTTTCAGATGCAATAGATATATTGAAAGGTCTTAAGCCCAATTTTGAAGAATACCATAAAGTAAAGTATTCATCCGATGCCCTCAAAACCGCAGTGGAGTTATCCAATAAACATATAAACGATCGGAAACTTCCAGATAAAGCGATAGATGTGATAGATGAAACCGGTGCTTCTCAGATGTTACTTCCTTCTGATAAGCGGAAGAAAACTATTGGAATAAAAGAAATTGAAACGACAATTGCAACGATGGCTAGGATTCCGCCTAAGGCTGTATCAAAGGATGATTCAAAAGTTTTAGCTTCGTTACAATCAAATTTAAAACAAATGGTTTATGGTCAAGATAAAGCAATTGAAGCGTTAGCAAGTTCAATAAAATTATCACGCGCAGGGCTTCGTGAACCAGAAAAACCTATTGGAAATTACCTATTTGCAGGACCAACTGGTGTAGGAAAAACAGAGGTTGCAAGGCAACTTGCAAGTAATTTGGGAGTTGAATTGCTCAGGTTTGACATGTCTGAGTATATGGAGCGTCATACGGTATCCCGTTTGATTGGTGCGCCACCGGGGTATGTCGGGTTTGATCAAGGTGGTTTGTTAACGGATGGTGTGGATCAACATCCCCATTGTGTGGTTCTTTTAGATGAAATAGAGAAAGCGCATCCTGATGTTTTTAATATTTTGTTGCAGGTTATGGATCATGGAAAATTAACTGACCATAACGGAAAACAAATTAATTTTCAAAATGTGATACTTATTATGACCACTAATGCTGGTGCCAAAGAATTGGAAAAAGAACCAATTGGTTTTGAGGCACAACGAAATAGTGATGATGATATGGAAGCAATAAATCGAGTGTTTTCACCAGAATTTCGAAATCGTTTAGATGCGATAATCTCCTTTGGAAACTTACCGCCAGAAGTTATTTATAAAGTTGTTAATAAATTTGTGATTCAATTAGAAGCACAGTTATCTGACCGCGGAGTAACAATTGAGTTGACAGACGAGGCAAATAAATGGTTAGCTGACAAGGGTTTTGATCGAAGAATGGGGGCACGACCTTTGGCACGTGTAATTCAAGAACACATTAAAAAACCACTTGCTGAAGAAATTTTGTTTGGAAAACTTAAGAAAGGTGGAATTGTGCGGGTAGAAGTAGTTAAAGACAAGAATGAAAAAAAGAATTTAAAGTTAGAATCTTTACCTGATAAACCAGTATCGCCAAAGAAAAATCTTCCATCTGGTAAAAAGAAAACCATAAAAAATATCAAACCTGGAAGACAATCAAGATCTACTGCTCGAAATTCAAGTCACTCCCGTACAAAATCAACTCTAAGTACAAATTCTAAGACGCGTGGTAGCTCAAAGTCAAAAACTTCTGTACCTACTGTTAATTCTAATTAACAGGGAATTAGTCAATTGTGAAATTGTAATCTGAGCTTTAATTTGTGTAACATTGAGTCAAATTTCCTTTATCCCTTCCATTCATGTAGCAAAGCAAAATTGGGACGACAACAATGCTGTATGAAGTCGAATCTCAAGAAAGTGCTTTGGTTTGGTTCGTGCGTGGTGCCTTAGCAGTAATCTCTATACCTGCACTTATATTAATGACTGCATTTATTGGGTTTGGAGGCTTAGCACGCGAAAGTGGATTTGACATTTATCAAACAATATTCATGTCTACTATGGTTTGGGCGTTACCAAGTTTGGTGGTTTTTGCAGGGTCTGTAGCCGCAAATGCGTCCTTTTTAACTATTTTTATCGCTGTGGCTTTATCTGCTGTACGTTTGTTACCAATGACTATTTCATTAATTCCACTTATCCGTGAACAGGGAAAAACTAAACGTTGGAAATTGATGATTGTTTCTCATTTTGTTGCAGTTACTGCATGGGTTTTTGCCATGTATTCTTTACCCCATTTACCACGTCCGGCAAGAATTCCGTATTTTTTGGGTTTTGCGATCACACTAAAGACATGCGTCATAACAGTTTGTGCAATTGCGTTCTTTATTGCGGGTTTTGTACCACCACTTATTGCCGCGGGTTTATTCCTGCTTACACCAATATATTTTATGTTAGCGTTATGGAGTGCAGGACGACAAAATCTAGATAAGTTGTCCTTGATATTTGGTTTGATAATTGGAACAGCCGTATATCCCTTTTTTCCAGAGTTTGACTTGCTGATTTCAGGCTTAGTTGGTGGTACCTTAGCTTTTTTAATTACAAAATTTAAAAAGCGAGCAATGTAATGGAAGCGTGGTCTGGAATTTGGATTTATGTCGTAATTATTGTTGCTGGATGGTTCGCAACAGATTTTTGGCGATTTTTGGGAGTTTTTATTTCAAGTCGAATCAAGGATGATAGTGAAGTATTGAATTGGATACGAGCAGTTGCTACTGCTTTAGTTGCGGCACTAATTGCTAGGTTGATTATTTTTCCAACAGGGTTCTTGGCAGAATCACCAGTAGAGTTAAGAGTTTGTTCAGCAGTATTTGGATTTTTGGGATATAAATTGGCGAAAGACAATGTATTGGTTGGAATTTTAGTAGCTGAAATTGTATTGATTGGTGGCTGGCAGCTGTTGAAAAATATTTAATTAATGGAAATATTTCAAAATCTAAATTAGCTGAATTATTGTGGTTGATTCTTGAAAAAGAGTAATTTTTTCTTATATAATATAAGGGCTTGACTAGGTGACTGAAAAAGTATATTGTAAATTTGAGAAATGCAAGATTGTTGGTGTTTAAGGCAATCTGAATGTAGATAAGGTAAAAATATGGCAGAACCAAAACTGAATTTTATGACAGAATCTTTTCCTGAACCTGGTTCAAAACGGAGAGGGTCTGTTTATGTAGCTAAAAAAGTTATTTCTGGTCTTGAAAGTGCAGTACGAGTTGCAAATCTTGAAAAGCAACGCGGTTCTGGTAGATCTTGTAATTTACACGAAATTGAAGACACAGCGGTAATTAACCAAGTTAGAAAAAAGTCTGTTGGACAGAAAATAATTAATGAATTACAAGACTTGAAAGATGGTTGGTCAGGACCTGAGTCAGTAGCACTAGCAAAGATTATATTGAATGAAGCTGAAAAACTTGTTAATGTACTTAATATTGAGTCACGTAAAAACCTAAGAGTATGGGTTGATGATGAAGGATCAGTAACATTTTATTGGAAATTGAAAAATCGAGATATTCTTTCTATTGATTTATACGGAGATGGAAGGGCACATTGCACCTTCACACCAAGAAATAATAAACCGTCAGTGTTAAGTAATATTGAATTTTCAGATGCTACGTCGCTAAGAAAGTTTGTTTTTTCAAGAATCAAGTAATATTAATCTGGATTATTTTTTATGATTTGTGATAACCCTTGTAACTTTGAAAAAACTAAGCAACACTCTAAATCAGAAACACTAATTGAAAACGACGAAAAGGTTTGTCGGTTTGGTTATTTTCCAATGCACTATAATATGAATGGAATGGTGCAAAAATCACTGATAAAAAGTAGTGACTTAAAGCGAGGTAAATTAAGCTTTTGGAGGCTGAAAACTTTAAATGAGCAACAAAATTTAAAACGTTTAATAGATAAAATTTCGGTCAATATACCTGAAAATCAAATTATAAAAGCGATATTTTGTCCATTTGTATTAGAAATTCGTGCAATTGCAAATGAAACTGGTAGAGTATTTTGCGTTATTGATGACTGTACTACTGGCGACAGTGGACTTTTTGATGTAGACCATTGCGTAGTTCAACCATGTAAAGTGCAATTTGGAGAAAATTTTGAGCTTCTTAATGATGCAAATTTCCAAATCATCAGAAACAAGTTGTTTGATATTCTAGAAGAATCTTCATTGCAAATTGAAGAAAATTAGTAACTCCAATTCGTAAATGAAATTGAAACAATTTAATTTATTGGAAAAATTTGTTTAATTTACTTCAATAAAAATAATCGTTTTTATTTAAAAATGTCATTAAATTGATTCAATAGCTTCTTTCAATTTCTCAGCGTGTTCAGCGAGAACTTCTTGGTCTGCCACTTCACCGGTATGCGGACGCAAAGGAACATCATTAAATCTTGGGATTACATGTACGTGAGTGTGAAACACTACTTGTCCACCAGCTGGTTCTGAAAATTGTTGGATCGTACAGCCATCTGCACTGAATACTTCAATCGCAACTTTAGCAAGTTTTTGAACAACATTGATTAGTGAAGACAAATCATTTGGTTGAATATCTAAAATATTACGAGATGGAGCTTTTGGAATGACTAAAAAATGGCCATCACCTCTTGGCATTAAATCCATAAAGGCTAAGGTATTGCTGTCTTCATAAATCTGATGACAAGGCATTTCACCGCGTAAAATTTTGGCAAAAACGTTTTGGTCGTCATATTGGTTGTCACTCATACCACATTTACTCCTGAATAATTGGAAAAATTGTATTATATTTCAGGCACTTAGAGAAGTCAAGAACTATATTTAAGTCATCTAGATTCAAGGATTAGTTTTTAAGTTTTTTCTTGAAAGGTGTATGGTAACTGAGGACATCCGTTGTCTTTGAAACATAAGTACGTTCTTCATTTAAGTATGATTTCAAAGCATCTCTTAACCCAGGGTGATTAATCCAATGGGACGAATATGTTGGTATTGGAATGTATCCTCTAGCAAGTTTATGTTGTCCTTGAGCACCTGCTTCCACAAACTTCAGCTGATTACTAATGGCAAAGTCTATAGCTTGATAATAGCAAATTTCGAAATGAAGAAATGGATGCGATTCAATACAACCCCAATATCGCCCAAAAAGTGTATCAGTACCAATGATATTCAATGCACCAGCGATATATTGATTTTGACGCTCTGCGAGAATCAATAATACATGGTCGCTCATGCGATCACCTAGCATAGAAAAAAAAGTTCGATTGAGATAGGGAGAGCCCCATTTTCGACTACCAGTATCCAAATAGAATGAGTAGAATGCATCCCAATGTTTTTCCTCAATTTCATTGCCAGTTAAGTGCTTGATTTTGATTTCGTTTTCAAGTGCTTGGCTACGTTCTTTACGCAAGTTTTTCCGTTTACGTGAACTTAACTCGTTCAAAAAATCATCAAATGACCTGTACTCATTATTTTTCCAATGAAATTGCTGGTCTTGCCGTTGAAGAAATCCATATTCATTCAAGGTTTTCCATTCTTTTGGGGTCAAAAAAGTGAGATGAGCGGAAGAAACTTCAAGTTTTTGAGATAGTTGAATAATTCCGTTTGCAAGAGCAAGCGTTCCTTTATTTTCATCTAAAGAAGGAGATATTAGCAGTCGTTTACCGGTTACAGGAGTGAATGGAACACTCAACTGAAGTTTTGGATAATATTGCCCCCCGGCACGCATAAACGCATCTGCCCAATCGTAGTCAAAAACGTATTCTCCTTGTGAATGGTTTTTTAGGTAGCAAGGTGCAACTCCTAGAACGTTTTCTTTGTCATCTTCCAGAATTAAGTGTTGAGCGTACCAACCAGTTTCAATTGTGGCACATTGAGACTCTTCCAATATGTTGAGAAAACAATAAGAGAGAAACGGATTTTGGTAATGACCAGCAATATTGTTTGTGCTTAAATCTTTGTTGGAGGAATCAATTAATTTTGGATTGGCGATAGCATCCCATTGGTTAGCAGATATATCTGCCAAACTTGAAATTACTCGTATTCTGAATGTTTCTCCATCAGATTTCATTTTTACTCACCTATACTAATTAAGTACTTGCTTAGGCACCTTATTCGACGATTAATTTATTCAACTAGTTTTTGAATCTATTGGTAGTCAACTTACTAGTTGAACACCTGCGTTCTTATTTAGAATAATTTGAAGGTATAAATCCCTCAAATACAATTTGATCGGCCCATTTTTGTGCAATTTCTTGTTGCAGCTTAGTACTTACAGTCCAAGTTATTAAGGGTAGTTTAAAGATTTTTTTTAAAATTAATGGTGCAATCATTGGTAAGTCATCCACACAATAAGAGATAAATGAAGGCCTTGTTCTAGGAGTATGTAAGAGATGGCGTAGAATGAATCTCTCCATTAATGTAGATCGCCCCCATATACTCAAATCTTTAGTATCACATGCTACAATTCCACGAGGTAGTTCAGGTGCAAATTTACGAATCAATGCCAATACTTCGGGATCAAATGATTTGACAGCAACTGGACCACTATAATTCAATAATCGTTGACAAATACCAGCTATAAAATCTGATAGATCAGTTCTAAAATTGGATTTTACTTCAATACAAAGACCAACTTTTCCAGCTACTTCTTCCAATAGATTATCTAATGATAAAATCGTATCAGAGGTATGCAGTAGTTTGATAGATTGGAGGGTTTTTTGATCTAATGTTCGAACAGTTCCTGTTTCTGGTGTTAGACGTTCAAGCGTAAAATCATGGAATACAACTGCATTGTGTTCAACAGTTTCTTGGATATCAACCTCAATTGAAAATGCTTGGTCAATAGATGCCTTGATAGCAGAGGGGGAATTCTCAATGATTCCTTGTGAGCTATTGTGCAATCCGCGGTGTGCAATAGGAACTGACACCAACCAGTCAAGATTAACCATTCCATTGACTCATAAGTTACTCTGAGATTGCTACTTTAACACAACCACGGCTTCAACTTCTACTGTGGCATCAAATGGTAATACTGCAACGCCAACTGCAGAACGGGCATGCTTACCAATGTCACCAAATACTTCAGCAATTAAATCAGATGCACCATTAATGACTTTTGGTTGTTGGGTAAAATCAGGAGTAGAGTTAACAAACCCAACTAGTTTGATAATTCGGTCTACATTTTCCAAGTCTCCAGCAGCTGATTTAATTTGCGCTAGTAAATTAATTGCACACAATTTTGCCGCTTGGTAACCTTCATCTAAACTACGTTCATTCCCACATTTTCCTAAAAATTTAATTCCTTTTGAATCCATAGGTAACTGCCCAGAAATCCATAGTTGATTTTCAAATCTAACAAATGGTACATAGTTGGCAGCTGGCGTAGCTGGTTCTGGCAATACAATTCCTAATTTCTCAAGTCGAGTTTTTATTTGTGAATTCATGGTAATGTTCCTTATCTAGTTTGAAATTTAGACTACAATCATGTAAAGTGTAGTTTGTAAAAAGACTCCTAAATAAAGCAAGAATTTAGAATTTTTTCAACACTCAAATTCAGAGATTCAGTAAGTTAGATGTAATTTGAGTTAATTTGTTCAATGAATTCATAACATCATTTTAAGGGACACTCCATTATGAAACTAAGACTAATTTATAACATAAGTATCATGTTTGTTTTAGTGTTGGTGTTTGCTAGTTATTCAAAACCAACGGATGCGATGTTAAAGAGTGCACAATTAAAGTCGTATCGGGCCGATTATTTACTTTCATTTGGTAGTTCAGATGTAGTATCGGGAATAAGTGGAATTTCAGGTAAAGTAGAGTACGAATTTTCGGGAAGCGAATGTGATGGTTACACTACTAACGTTAATTTCTTAATTAGTATCATATATGACCAAGGTGGCATAACTAAATTTAATTCAAAAACTTCAACTTTTGAAAATTTCAATGAGGGCAATTTTCAGTTTGCACATAACACATTAATTGGATCTCAAGAAATTGACCGGGTGAATGGGTTTGCAAATAGAAATGATGAAAAATTAGAGGTAGAAATTCATAAACCGTCGTTAGAATCAGTGGAACTTTCAGGCGACGTGCTCTTTCCTACTGAGCATATATTGAAAACAATAGAACACGCGCTATCAGGAACAAAATATTTTCTAGTTGACACCTATGATGGTACGGAAGACGGTAAGAAAATTTATGCTACGTCCACATTTATTGGAAATAAAGGCGGGTCAAATCAAGCGGAATTTGATTCAAATTCCATTGAGATGCAGAAGTTAAGTGGAGTGCCATATTGGCCGGTCACATTTTCTTATTTTGATAAGGAGCAAGAAGGAGAACAGACTCCGATATATATATTGGAAGCCAATGTGTACGAAAATGGTGTCCATAGTAATTTGCTATTCAAGTATCCCGAATACAATTTTAAGGGGAAACTGGTTAATTTAGAATTCTTTCCCGATTCTGAATGTTAAATTGTTAATTTTGATTGATTTTTGGTTTTATTCCTTTGTTTTTCCTCTGAATGTTAATCCTAACTCGACGGATTGGTTGCCAAATTTATTGTGAATCTTATCAACTGCTCGCTCAGCAAGGGCACGTTTGAATGCGTTTTGGTCGATGAGACTTATAGGGTCAAAATCAGTTGCATTCGAAAGTCCACTTACACCTATTCCAAGTAATCGGAATTTTCTTCCATCCACTTCCTTTTCAAGTAGTTGTTGACCGATGCCAAATAGTTGATCGGCAAGTTGGGTTGGTTCTGTTAATTTGCGGTTGCGTGTCAAAGATTTAAAGTCAAATGTTTTTAGTTTCAGTACAACTGTTTGACCGGCTATTCCGTCCTTTTTCAATCTTCGCGAAAGATTTTCACATTGCCGTCGCAAAATTACTAGTAGCTCAGTCAGATTTGCAATGTCATTTTTAAATGTAGTTTCAGAACTTACACTTTTGGCTTTGCTACTAGAGCTAACTATTCGACTATCTTCACCGCGCGCCAGTCGTGCTAGTCGTTGTCCTAATTCTCCATAATTTTTGGTGAGTTCGGTTTCATTCATTTGTTGGAGTTGACCAATGGTTTTGATACCATCGCGTGCTAATTTTTTCTGGAATGCTTTACCGACACCCCAAATTAAACTGACTGGTTGATCTTTAAGAAAATTTACGGCTTCATGTTGTCCAATAATCGAAAATCCACGAGGTTTTTCTAAGTCAGAAGCAACTTTGGCCAAGAACTTGTTATATGAAAGTCCAACAGAGACGGTGAGTGCAAGTTGGTTTTCAATTTTATTCGCAAAATGAACAAGAGTTTCTACAGGTGGTGCATGATGTAGTCGTTCAGTACCTGTTAAGTCTAAGAACGCCTCATCAATTGAAAGTGGTTCTACGATTGGAGTTAGCTCCCGCATCAACGTTCGAATCTCCTTACCAACTTTTGAATACTTTTCCATATTTGGAGATATTACAGTCGCATCGGGGCAAAGTTGGAGAGCTTTAAACATTGGCATTGCCGACCGTACGCCATTAATACGCGCAATATAACATGCAGTGGATACTACTCCTCGTTTGCCACCGCCAATTATTACCGGTTTGTCAATTAAGTCTGGATTATCGCGTTTTTCAACCGAGGCATAAAATGCATCACAATCAATATGCGCTACCGACAACATTCGTTGCTCATAATGTATAAGTATTCGAGGACTTCCACATTGAATGCAACGTTGATTCACGTCAGTTTTTTTTGCTGCATTTGTCCAGTGTACGCAATCTCGGCAAAGGACTTGAGCAACATTTGATTGACTGTCCATAGTTTTGAAAGTTTTCAATTGCAAGACGGATGAGCGTGTAAAATATTACTAATGTAACTTTCAACATGTTTCCAATCTCGTGATTTGAGTTTAACACCTTTGACATTTGGAGATAATTCAAAAAACTTCTCATCTGCAATAAATTGAATCAGGTGAACATTTTCAATACATTCTTGTGCCGATTTAAGATTGGCTGGGTTGTCGTCCAAGAAAAATACGTATCTATTTGTTTGCTCTACAAGATTTGCTGCGACAGGTCCTTTGGGTCCATTATTCGTTATAAATGGAAACGATAGCCCATGTTTATTCAAGTTTTGTCGACGTTGAAATTTGAATTGCTTAGGAATATTGGATAAAAATACAATTTCGGAAATATTTGACAAATTTTGAAGCGAATTCTTTGCTCCCTCAACAATTGGTAGGTTTTCCGTAGTAGTTTCATAGAATTGCAGTAATAGTTGTTGAACTTTGGGTATACCTGCTAATTCGTTAGTTTTGTTTGAATAAATGTTATCATTCAATGAAAAATTGTTTGCTTCTAATCGATATCCTAAATTATTAAGAAACACTCTCAGAGGTTGGAGAAAGTGGACTACAACCTCATCAACGTCACAAATAATAAGAGCTCGGGTTGAAGCGTAATGAGTAATTGTCTTGTTAGTCATGATAGATTTGGAAATGTTAGATAGCAATCAAAACAAAATTATATTTTATCAGTATAAATCGATGGAATGACAAAAACTAAGTTTTCTGCTAAATTTGGTCTCAATTGATTGAATCTAGCTTAGTGAATGATGATTTTTCATTAATGTATACAGATGCATAGGAATTTGACTATTTCTTTGACTTAATTGAAAGGATGTAATTGTGACTAAATCAGTCTTAATTGTTGAAGATAATGACCTGAATATGAAGCTATTCTGCGATTTATTGGATGCAAATGGGTATCAGACTATTAAGTCAACTACGGGTAAGGACGCACTTAAGCTAGTAAAAACTAAATTACCTGATCTAGTTTTGATGGATATCCAGCTACCTGATGTTTCTGGATTAGACGTAACGCGCCAGATCAAGGATGACGCAAAAACTAAAGATATTCCAGTCATTGCGATAACTGCGTTTGCGATGAAAGGTGATGAAGAAAAAATTCGTCAAGGTGGGTGTGAGGCATACATGTCAAAACCGATCTCTGTACCAAAATTTTTGAAGATGGTTCGTTCTTTCTTAGAATCTTGATGAGATTTCTTGGTGGCAAGATAAAGTTTAATGTTCAGGAGATATTGGATGTGATTGTTTAATCATAAATGTTTTAGTTGTAGCGACATTGTGTCGCATTTTTTCTAGAAGTTTGTACACTAAGATTTGTATTTGAAACTTTGTTTTTAACTATCACGACCATGGAGTAAAAAAAGTGATTAAGAAATCGGTCTTAATTTTGTCATTTGGATTTATCATAAGTGCTTGCGAACCTTGCTATGTTAGCACGGATAGCAATATTGGTACGATATCAAATGGAGCATGTGAAAGGGAAAGTGGAATACTTCCTCAGTTCAATCCATTTACAGATAGTGGCACAATTACCTCTGGAAACTAATTTTCATACAACAAATAAACGACACCAAATAGTGGTGCTGTAAATTGTTTTAATTGAAGCTTGTTCATCGATTAATCGATTCTTAGTCGGGTTTGAATAGTGTCACCTTGCCCTGTTAGCAAGAGGTCATTCCAGTCTCCAGAATTCTTTGGTGGAAACACTATTCTACCATGAATTCCAAGTGCAAGTGCGCGTTCAGAGAGTCTAGTAGCCGCCTTAATACCACTTTTATCAAAATCTGCTGCGATAATGATGAATTTCGCTGCTTGCGGAATGTAAAAAGATTGCATAAAAGTAGTACCACAGGTCGCCCATATAGCACCGCTAAAATTGGTTTTCTGCTTGATGGCAAGCGAATCTTCTATTCCTTCAGTTACGACAATTATATGGTCATCAAGTGACCCTGATACTTTAACACCACCTCCTTTAGGACAACCAGTATGGCGTTTTCTGTATTTTTTAGGCGCATCAACAAAGGTACGGTGTACTCCCACGATGTTTCCGGTTTTCGGATGTTCAATTTTTGACAACATGCAAGGTAGTTTCTTGCCTTTGTAGTTGGGATGTTTGATTCGGTTAAATCGAATTGCCTCAGATGATGTTGTGATACCTCGGTTCAAGAGATATTGTTCAACAGCAGTGCCAGAAAGAGACGCGCCATATTCAAACATTTTTTTGGCATACGCGACTTTTCGTTTTTGAGTTGTGGCAATATTATTTTTACTGACATCACGTCCGTATTTTACGCAATAATCTCGGGAGCAGTCAGTAGACTTAAGTTGAAGTGCAGTTATAATTGCTTTGTATGCTTGTCGCCCTTGGTGAGTACCATTGGGTTGACAATATCTGCACCAGATTAGACCATCGCGATTTATTGCAAACCGATCAGTTCCATTGCAAACTGGACATGGTCCTTCCCAGTTTGCGCCATTTTTTATGAGCTTGCCGGGTAGAACGTGTTCGTACGCTGCGACCAATTCGTGACAGGTTGGACGTTGGTCATGTAGCTGATTAGGTAGCGTATTGAAAGATCCTGCATGATACATAATGTTTGTTCCTTAATCTTAAGCTTTGTTGTTAGTTTCATTTGATTTACACACTATTGATTGATTTAGATGTTCAGCAGTAAATTCAACTACGTGCCAATCAAGCTCAGAATTTGTATAGATTGACGAGGGTTAAGTTGGATCTATGAGAAAAGTGGCTCAAAATAAATCAACGATTGGTACCATTTTTTGGTGAATCGGTGGATGTACAACGAAATTTGACACCCAAGCTCTCCAGCAAATAGCTGTGAATGATTTGGTTTGAAATCCACTTTGGTGAGATAAAATCCAGTCAATTTGCATTTAATAGGGATTAAAACGAATCCAGAAAGGTATACAGACCTTACTATTTATGACGCGACTGATTGAATACACCACATCCATTACCCGATCATAATAATCGGTCAATAATAGTACGCAGGATGTGATGTGTAGAATTTACTTTCATCATCGTATTTTGTCCTCTTCAATTATTTACAGCTACTATTTCATTGATTAGAAGCTATATTGGATTGTTTTAGTCTAGCCTGAAATTTGTTAAATCACTTTATCTTCGCTTCTTTAAATTCAACATGTTTTCGAGCTTTTGGGTCATATTTTTTGGCGACCAGCTTCTCAGTTAGCGTCCGAGAATTTTTGGTCGTAACATAATAGTATCCAGTGTCAGCACTTGACACAAGTTTAACTTTAACTGTTGCAGCCTTAGCCATTATTCTCCACCAAGTTTGGTAATGTTTCTTGTCATTGTTTAGTTTTTAGAAATTAAGTTTTTAATCTATAATCAAATACGCTTTTAATATAATCATGTCAATAAAAATTTGCAAGAATTAATTTTGGTGAACAAAAATGTATTAGGTTCACTTTGAAAAAAAAATGAGCCAAAAAGACTTATATTTCGCTTGAAAAACATTACGCCATTTTAAATTTCCCAACATTGAATCCTACTGAATCCAAACTTTACCAATTTGAGGGTTTTACGATATTGGTACCAGGTATTTTCTTAGGTAATTGATTCTTACGCAACACCCAGAGTGGAATACGTCGATGAAAATCAGAATATTTCTTTAGTAATTTTGAAGCTTTTCCAGAACCTGGTGTTAACAAACCAATTACTGAATTTGAATGAGTTTTTAGCACTTTCAACGCTTCCTTGAAATCAGAATCATTTGAAATTAAGACTATGCAATCATACTTTTTAAGCCAAAAGTCATTAATAAGGTGAACTGCCAAGCTAACATCGGTAGTTTTTTCTTCAATCTTTTGAACTTCGACCATTCTTTTCTTGAACCGTTGGTCTGCTAGAGGAGCTCGAATTCTATTCTTTGAAAAGTATCCTTCATGGATTTTAATTTCAGGATTAAGTTTTTTGAGGGCAGAATGATACAGTGTTTGATTTATGCGGCCTGTTTTATCGTTATTTAGTGGTAACAGTGGTGCTGTGAAAATTCGAATTTTCTCAACATTGTTTATAGGATTCAGAATAGAATGTATCAAGCCAGCTATATCTAACCATTGGTAAGGGGTGTTCTCAATCATATTTTTATAAAAATTAAACCAATCAATATAAACATAAGTACGCATGCAAAGTATCCTTTGATTTGGAAAAGAAAAATTGGGATATGTAACAAATTTTTAGGTAAATAAAATTTGATAAACAGAAAGAAGTTTTATGAAACGAAAGTAAAAGTAACTTTTTGTTATTTTTGCAAAGAAAGGCCGGGTCTCCGAAGAGACCCAGCAGCCAACCGACAAAGCAGTTGGGGGGGTTTAAAAAACTCAAAGTCCTAACACGAACTTTGGATCCTACCAACATAAAAGTTGGTGGATTTTAAACAATCAAAAGTCCTGAAGCGGACTTCCAAACCAACCGACAAAGCAGTTGGCGGGGTTTAATCTAATTGAATGAACAACTAGACAATGTACAAGATAGTAAATCAAATATAATTTGTCAACCCCTAAAACTTTTTTTTACCAAAAGCGTGCATTCTCGAATCTGATGTGTTTAAAAACGATTCGGGACGATTGACACTTCAACTTTTATAATCATTTATGGAAAGTTGTGATGAGTTTCAACCAACTTTCTACTTGAATCTGTGGTATCATTGCTACAGTTGAATGTAAAATTAGATTCAAATGATTTCGCAGCGAAAATTCTTCCCGCGCCAATAATAAAATGGTGTTGGAGTGTTTGCAGATAACGTTGGATCACTATTCAGCCTTTTTAATAAACCCTCAATAATAACTTGGGTTATTGTTGGTAACTCGAGTTTTCTTGCTTCAGTTAGTGGAATCCAATGTAGGTCTTCTAATTCATCTGATGGTCCAATATTTTCAGGTAAGTGATCCGCAATTGAATTTTCAAATACTGCAAAAAAACGTGTGTCAAATCGACGAGGTCTTCGCGGTGGAGTGATAGCACGAGCTATATATCTAATCGGTGAAAGATCCAGTTGGATACCTCGTTTAGAAAATGGTTCAAATGATGAATTAGTGTTCCAACTGACCCCAGTTTTTTTACCAATAAATATTCCTGCTTCTTCAAAGGTTTCTCTAATTGATGCAATTGACAACGCGCGCGCTCTGGTAGCAGTTTTTATTGTTTTCATTTTATACATTAGTTTATCTGCAATTAATGGGTGGTATTGTCCGATTATTGGCACTCGCGAATCTTCAGGGTCTACCCGTCCACCTGGAAAAACAAATTTGCCTGGCATGAACCTATGATTTAGACTCCGACGACCCATTAATACAGTGTAGCTATTAGACTTGGTTTTCTTCAGAATGAGGAGAGTTGCGGCGTCTTTTGGTCGAACATTGGGATGATCCATCCGGCGTTCTGTTGCGTTTAGTCTTGAAAGTAAATCAGTTTCCATTTGTTCCACTCAATGATGGTCTGCAACCAAAGGCTCTGAATTTTCTTCTGACTTATAATTTAGACTAAATCCATGCATATATTTACTCCACTGTAATCCCACAATTGCCCCTTTTATTGGTCCAAGTAATGCAAGCGAAAATACAATAGTAAGTGGTATCCAGATTACCGTATGCACCCATAATGGTGGTTTTAAAGCAACTTCTAGTGTCAAAATTGCACTTACAATAATATGACCCACAATAACTATTGTGAAGTAAGGAGGTGCGTCATCAGCACGATGATGATGAAACTCTAAGTTGCAAACTTCACACGCATGATTGGTTTTTAAGAAACTACGGAATAATCGACCTTTCCCACAACTTGGACACCTATGTTTAGCACCATTTATCATTGCGTTCAGTACATTACGGTTAGGTTCATTGACATATTTTTGTTCGGATGACTCTAGTTTTGTCGGATTCATTTGCGTCGTCCCTTTCGTCTAAATTTTCGCTTTCGAGTTTGATCTGGTTTACGTAGTTTAGGAGTAATGTTTAATTTGCGGCCTTCACTTAACAGTTCAAAGCGCATAGTTCCTGCATATGGATTTGTGTTTACAATCTTTACTTCAACTCTATCGCCAAATTGAAATCCTGTTTTCGAATCACTGCCAATGATTGCCAGGTGATCTTCGATAAAATCATAATATTCATTTCCGATACTAGCAATCGGTATAAATCCATCTGCTCCGTATTTATCTAGTCTAATAAAAAGTCCAGATTTTATTATCCCTGAAATGGTACCAAAAAAAGTTGCATCTTTGGTTTCTGATAACCAATTTGTCACTATACGATCAAAGGTTTCACGTTCGGCTACCATTGCTCGCCGCTCTAGTGATGAAATTTGAGATCCTAACGAATTAAGTTGATCTTCGAATCCATGTGGTAGTCCGTCTGTTCCTAAATTTAACGCGCGGATTAGACCACGGTGTATTATGATGTCTGCATAACGTCGTATTGGCGAAGTGAAGTGTGCGTACTTTCGTAAATTTAATCCAAAGTGACCAATATTTTGCGGATTATATTCAGCTTGTGACTGGGTTCGCAGTATAATTTCATTCACTAACGGAGCAAATTTTGAATCCGTTGACTTCTTTAAAATACCATTGAAATGCGAAGAACTTTGGTCGTTGGAATTTTGAATTTTTACTCCGATGTTTGATAAAAAATCTTGCATTGAATTAACTTTTTCAAAGCTCGGTGAGTCATGAATTCGATAAAGTAAGGCGGTTTTTTTAGCTTCTAAAGTTTCCGCTGCGGCGATATTTGCTTGAATCATGAATTCTTCAATTAATCGATGAGATTCAAGTCGTTCGGGAACATATACTCGATCAATTGTACCATCTTCATTCAGTATTATCCGTCGTTCTGGAATATCTAATTCAAGGGGTTCGCGAGCATCTCTTTTTTCTTGTAATACTTTGTAAGCTGACCACAATGGCCTAAGTATTGACTTAAGTATTGGTTTAGTTATTTGGTCTGGTGTGCCATTAATTGCTTGTTGTGCCTGTTCATATGATAAATTAGCGATAATTTTAATCATGACGCGATGAAATTGATGATGTAATCGATTTCCGGATTGATCATAAGTTATTTTAACTGCAATTGCTGGGCGATCCTCGCCTTTACGTAACGAACAGAGATTGTTTGAAATTCGCTCGGGTAACATTGGTACTACATGATCAGGAAAATAAATTGAATTACCGCGTTTTTGTGCTTCTAAATCCATGCTGGAACCCGGGCGTACATAGTAAGCGACATCTGCGATCGCAATATAAACTATCCAACCTTTAGAATTCTTCGGATTGGAATCGGGCTCGACGAATACAGCATCATCGTGGTCCTTTGCATCACTAGGATCAATGGTAATGAAATCTAGTTTTGTCCAATTTTCACGATTAGTTAAATCGGCCTGCTTGACAGAATTTGCTTCAGTTAATGTATCTTTTGAGAATTTGTGCGGAATTTCAAACTTATGTAAGGCAATTTGTGATAATGAACGTTCATTTTGAATTGAACAAATTCGTTTTTGAATACTTCCAGACCTTATGCCAGATCGTCTGTTTGACTTTTGCACCAATACTAAATCTCCAACGACTGCACTATTTAAGTCTTTTGGTAGGATTCTAGAAGATTTTTGATTTCTATCAATTGGTGCAAGATAGAAATTTTCCCCATCACTTTCTATTACGGCTAAATAGGTTTCAGACTTTGAATTATTGGATTTGAATGTACCGGGG
This sequence comes from Stappiaceae bacterium, assembly GCA_964291365.2. Taxonomy (GTDB): domain Bacteria; phylum Pseudomonadota; class Alphaproteobacteria; order Rhizobiales; family Stappiaceae; genus JBDWFY01. The sequence goes on along the minus strand of OZ219989.1, from coordinate 4,084,072 downwards.
CTGATTTTACCCAAATATTCTACATCATCATCTTTTGAGCGTCCAAGGAGGCGAATTTTTATGACATTACCAACTTGGGTTTGATCCCCATAATTTTCGTTTTGATCTTGAAAGACAAGAATTGTTGGTGGTTCTCCTAGTCTTTTTTCATTCCAGTTACGTGGTTTTGCCAATAAGTCTCCTTCAGAATTCAAATCTATAATTTGAACTTCTAAAGTTTGAGCTAGATGTTTTCTTACCTTTTTGGATCTTCGGTTACCCGATTTAGGGCGTACATTATTCTTATGCTTTTTTCGCATTTTAACACTCAATTAGAGTTTATGATTGGTAATCAAATTCATTGGACCTAGCTACAGTGACAAAGTAAATTATATGAAGGAATTTGAACTAGTTAAAGACAGAATTGTAATTTGCAAAGCTAGTTTATCTACGGCGGCTATCTTTGCCAGTAATGCTTTCATAATCAGCACTTAGCAAAGAATATTCAAATTGTGTTTGGTTTTGAAGTTATTTTCTTGACTTTCTGGTTGGTCTCGCTCGTTTAGGCTGTGCAGCTTTCTTGTTTATTTGCTCAATAGCCTGTTCTAAAGTAACAGTGTTAGGTTCTGCACCCTTTGGAATTGGTGCGTTGATTTTGTTGTGCTTCACATAAGGACCATAACGTCCAGAACGCAATTCAATGATCCCACCATCAGGATGTTCACCTAATTTTTTAAGTATTTCGGAAGCCTTGAAGCGTTTTTCTTTATTTTTTGCACTCTCAGCCAACAAATCTACCGCTCGATTCATTCCTACATTTAAGAGTTCTTCAACTGAATCGAGGTTAGCATAAACTCCATCATGCAATAGATATGGACCGAAACGACCAATAGCAGCAACTATTGGTTTACCAGTTTCAGGATGCGGTGAATCAAGTTCGCGCGGCAACGATAGTAACTTAAGGGCTTTTTCCAAATCTATTTCATCTGGTGACCACTCTTTAGGAATTGAAGCTCGTTTTGGTTTTTTCTCTTCACCTAGCTGAACATAAGGACCAAATCGGCCAGTACGAAACGATACAATCATTCCGCTTACTGGATCAACCCCTAATTCTTTGAACCCATCTGAATTAGCTTCAGCATTTTCTGAAGTTGCATTGAGGCTACGGGTAAATTTACACTCTGGGTAATTTGAACATCCAACAAATGCACCGGAATTGCTAAGTTTGAGCGATAATGTACCATTTTCGCATTTTGGGCAGGTTCTTGATTTTGATCCATCCTCTGATGCTGGAAAAATAAGTGGTTCTAAGAGTTCATTAAGAACGTCAATGACTTCTGAAACTTTCAGATCCTTAATCGTGTCAATTGCTCCACTAAAATCTTGCCAAAACTGCTTTAAAACACCTTGCCATTCAAGACTACCGGCAGAAATTGAGTCAAGTTGCTCCTCTAAATTTGCCGTAAAATCAAACTCAACGTACTTTTTAAAGAAAGACTCGAGAAATGCTGTTACAATCCGACCTTTATCAACAGGAACCAATCGCTTTTTATCTAAGTTAACATAATCGCGGTCGCGAAGTGTTTGCAGAGTAGATGCATAGGTTGAAGGGCGACCAATTCCTAACTCTTCCATTTTTTTGACTAAAGTAGCTTCGTTATATCGATGTGGTGGGAGAGTGAAATGTTGTTCGGTTTCAATTGACTTACAAGTCAGATTTTCACCAACTTCCATGTGTGGAAGTTTTCGGTTTTCTTCATCTTGTTCATCATCTTTACCTTCTTGATAAAGTGACAAAAATCCATCAAACTTGATAACCGAACCAGTTGCTCGAACTTTCGCTAAATGATCGCTATGATTGGAATTTTTGACATCAATGTCGATAGTTTTTCTGCCAATGAGAGCTGGTTCCATTTGACTAGCAACTGTTCGCTTCCAAATTAGCTCGTACAGACTATATTGTTGGTCGTTTAGCTTACTTTTCATATGTACTGGTCGACGAAAGAGACTTGTTGGCCGGATTGCTTCATGAGCTTCTTGGGCATTTTTTGCCTTTGTAGAGTAAAATTTGGGTTTTTCTGGAAGATACTCAGAGCTAAAATCTTCTTGGATTACCTTTCGTGTTTCATTTATTGCTTCTTTGGCAATTTGAACACCATCGGTACGCATATAGGTAATTAATCCAGTTGTTTCACCTTTAAAATCAATACCCTCATAGAGTTCTTGTGCTAAACTCATGGTACGTGTCGCTGAAAATCCAAGTTTCCGTGCTGCCTCTTGTTGTAGTGTTGAAGTAGTGAAAGGAGGAGCAGGGTATCGTTTTTGGTCTTTAGCCTCAATATGACCGACTTTATATTGTCCTTGTTCCAAAAATTTCTTAATTTCATTAGCGCGATCTATATTTTCAATGCCTTGTAAACTATATTTTTTGCCTTTGTATTCAATTAGTCTGGCTTGAAATGGCAAGTTACTCTGCGTTGTTAGGTTTGCTTGCATAGACCAGTATTCAATTGGAATAAACGATTCAATCTCTGTTTCTCGATCACAAATTAATCTAAGTGCCACTGATTGAACTCGCCCTGCTGACCGTGCTCCAGGTAATTTCCGCCAAAGTACTGGTGAAAGAGTAAAACCTACCAAATAATCAAGTATTCTTCGTGCCAAATAAGCATCAATAAGCGGTTGATTTAATTCTCTTGGTTGTTGCATAGCTTCTAACACAGCATCTTTGGTGATAGCGTTAAAAACAACACGTTGGACCTTTTGATTTGAGAGTGCTTTTTTGTTTTTTAGAACTTCTCTTACGTGCCAAGAAATTGCTTCACCTTCACGATCTGGGTCTGTGGCCAATATCAAACGGTCCGCACGTTTCACTTCCGAGGCAATTTTGTTGATAATTGAGCTACGATTGGCATCAATTTGCCAACTCATGCTAAACTCCTTTTCGGGGTCAACTGAGCCGGTCTTTGGCGGTAGGTCGCGGATGTGACCATTTGATGCCAGTACTTTGTATTCATTACCAAGATACTTGTTGATAGTCTTGGCCTTTGCAGGTGATTCTACGATTACAATGTTCATGCTTACCTAAATTGTTAGTATAGTTGAGGGATTGGTAATTATGTTACCACTGGGTTTGGAATTAAATGGTCTGATTTAAACATCTCAATGGACCGTAATTTTTTAATTATTAAAAAAATATTTTCAAGCTTGATCTGGATTCTGATTTGAGTATCGCGCGGTATGATTGATTTGATAACCTTATTATGTATTTAAGGATGGACAAAATTTTCAATCGTTAGTAATAAACTAGCGAAAACAAGTAGTCAAATAGATTTGTCAATAAATCGCGAATTTGCCTGAATTTTTGGTTACTTCTAAATCCTCTTATTGGTTAACTTCATTTTTAGAATAAACTTTTTTGAAAAATATGGTCCGAAGATTAAGGATTAGCCTTTGGACTACTCTTTTGGTCAATAAGCTTGATTGCTTGGTCAAGAGTCAAGGAGTTTGGGTTTAGATCATGTGGAAGTTTCAATTCGATATTTTGAAATTTTAAAAATGTACCAAAGCGTTTATTGATTAAGTGTATTGGATTGCCATTAGAATGTTGCCCTAATTTTTTCGATTTACTATTTGAACTACTTCGATTTGAATTTCTTTGTTCATTTTTTGCAATAGCTTGAATTGCACCTTGTAAATCAACTGAGAATGCGTCTCGGATCGAATTAAGTCTAGAATAAACACTATTGTGAAGAACAAATGGACCATAACGGCCGATTCCAGCATGAATCGGATAACCTGTATTTGGATGAATACCCACTTCGCGCGGTAAAGCTAAAAAGTTAATAGCGGTTTCGAGGTCTACATTGTCAAATCCCCAATTTGGAGGCAGAGTCACCCGTTTGGGATTACTACCAATTCCAAGTTGAACGAAAATGCCATAGCGACCATTCCTAATTGAAACCTCAAGCCCAGAATTAGGTTCATTACCAAGAATTTTAGATAGTTCCTTATTAGGATTGGTATTCAGTTCAGACTCTACATATCCAAGTTGCCGCGTGTATCTGCATGCGGGAGCACTTGAGCATGCTACATAAGTTCCAACTCGACTAAATTTGAGTGATAAAATACCACTGCCACATTTGGGACATGACCGGGGGTCGGTACCATCTGCTTTGCCAGGAAACACGACTGGAGAAAGATTTCTGTTTAGTGTTTCAATAATGTCTTGCTTATCAGTCGCTTGCACACTCTTGATGCTATTTGAGAAGTCGTCCCAAAATTCAGTTAAGAAATCGTGGTAGCTTAATTTGCCATCTGATATCAAATCCAGCTGATTTCTTATGGTAGCGGTATAATTTGAATCAACTAATTTTTTGCAGAACGAGTCAAAAAATGTGTTGACGATTCTGCCTTTATCGGTTGGGATGTACTCCATATTTTCGTGTTTGATATATTCTTTAACTTGTAAAGACTGGATTATGAAAGCAATACTTGATGGAGTCCCAATTTTTAATTTACTAATTTTTTCAATCAAAGCGCCTTCACTAAATCGTATCGGTGTTTTTGGGGGGTGCTTTTCAATTGCGATAGTTAGGTTTTCATTTACGCTGTGATTTTTTGACGTTGTAATATCGGTAACTGGTGTTGAGTTCTCATTTTCAGGATAAATTATTTTAAAACCGTCAAATTGTAAGTCTGAATGCAATGTGGTTAATATCCCTGTATGTTTATTGCTAGTGACTTTGAGTTGTTGGAATTTTTGAAGATTGAGTGCCGGACTCATTTGACTTGCAATTGATCGTTTCCAAATTAATTCATATAGATTTGCTAGTTCAGGTGAGAGGTTTGAAGAAACTTCATCAGGAGTCAATGTAACTGAAGTAGGATGGATTGCTCCATATGTTTCATATGCATTTTTTACATTAGTAGGGTATTTAATGGGAGTTTTGGGAAGATAAGAAGTTCCATATTGATTTTGAATAATTTGGCGAATATTAAAAATAGTTTGTTCATTGATGTTTTCACTTTCGGTAAAGAAAAACGTAATTAGTCCAGTTGAACCTTTTGGTAATTTGATACCTTCATATAGTTTAGTTGCACATTGAATAGTTTTTGTGGTTGAAAATCCAAGGATGCGCGCGGCATCAATTAATAAAGTTGTTGTATTGTATGGTGGCGGAGGAGCAATCTGTTCAATTTCTTCACTTTCTGGGTAAACTTGAAATTCAGCATGTTGTAAAAACTGCTTGAGTGATTCAGCTTGTTCTTTTGTTGAAATGTTTTGCGAGTCAATTTTCTTGCCATCAAATTCGGTAAGTTTATAAGTACAAAGCCCACCATCATCGTTTGGGTGAAAAATTTTTAATCTCCAATTTGCTGATGGATCTGATCGTTCGATCTCTGATTCTCGATCACAAATCACTTTCAAAGTGGCAGATTGTTCTCGGTTCGTTACTCGTGTTCCAGGAAGTTTTTGAGAAAACAACGCGGTGAGGTTAAAGTGGATTATGTGATCAATAGCATATTGGGCACGGTATGCGTCAATTAAAGGTGCCGCAAGTTTTCGTGGCTTTGAAAATGCCTTTAATATAGATTCTTTGGTTAGAGCATTGAATGTAACGCGTTGCACTTGTTTACCATTCAACGCATTCCAATTATGCAAAGTCTCTAAAATGTGCCAAGAATTCGCTTCACCTTCACGATCTGGGTTTACAGCAATAATGATTCCATTAGCTTGGTCAGTGGCATCGGCAATTTCATGTAATGCATGTTTAAATTTTGGTAATACCTGCCAATTTAGACCGAATTGATCTTTAGTATTGATTGAATCTAATCCGGTTGGAAGCTCTCTAACATATCCACTGGATGCAATAATTTGGTATTCACTTCCAAGAACTTTACTGATAAAGTCCGCCTTAGGCTGTGAATCAACGATAACAATATTCATGTGATTCCAATAAGGTTGTTAATTGCTGACTGAATTCAAAATGAGTTATTCCAACAAGTTTGAAAAATTTTAGTATTGCCAAAATTTTCTGTGGCAGAAATTTTGCTAATTATAATTTGATATCAAATTAAGTAGATTTCTTATCAAATGCGACACTTTGAATTAAATTATTAGTAAGGTTCTACTTAAAGTAATGATCACCTAGCAATCAATAAGTGATTTTACACTGTGCTAATTTGTCGCAGTTTGGTTTTAAATTTCAATACTACCGCGGAGTGAACGGGTTAGTCGTTAGTTCTCATGAAAATTGTCCCAAAATTAGCTTCAAATTAACTAAATTAGCACTTAAAAATAAGCAACTACTTAACGGATGCTCAACTTTATTTTCTGAATATTTCTTAAGTGATGGGTAGGAATAGAACCCGAATTAAGATCATAACCCCTGAAATAAACGTAAGAGCGACTAGAAGTCTCCTGAAGGTAGTAGTGGACAATTTTTTGTAGACATATAATCCGGCCTGTACTGATATAAATGAAACTGGAATTATAACTAGTATTATGAAAAACAATTTTGACGTATAGATGCCCTGAAATATAAAGCTTATCATAGTAAGTCCAAGTACAACAAAATTAAACACTTGTATAAGGGAACGCGATTCAATTTTTGTCCATGGTTTTAAGGAACTCCAAACTGTGATGAGCATTCCAGAAAGGGAGAATGCACCACCAAGAATTCCGCTGAAAAAACTAATTAGGATGTCTATTGAATAAAATTGTTTGCTGATTACTGGCAAATTCCGTTGCAAACTAAAGTAGCCTCCATACATTATTAATGATACTGCCACAAGAATAGTTAACACAAATGAATCTACGACGGTGAGGATGTAAATGCCAATTGGGATTCCGAACGGTGCTGGCAAAAGAAATCGAAGTAAGCGTCGCTTTTGAATCAAGATTTCCTGGTGAATTAACCATATCCCCTGACCACCACCAAATACAGCAAGTACAAGGATAAGTGCGACAGATTCAACAGGACTTAAGGCATTCAGAAAAAATGCTAGTGCAAATAGTGCGGTACCAAACCCTGCCAATCCATTCATAAATCCCCCGACTATAACGCCTGCGATTAACCAACCAAATTGGTTAGTCGACAAGTCAAAGAGATGAGCAAAGCTCTGTAGGAATGTAGGTATTAGTTCATTAAAGTTCATGATTTAGTCCAAATTGAGGTGTCATTTGTCTAGTATATTTAGACAAAAAGAATAGGTGAATGAGGGATTCCTGTTCGCTTTTAGCATTCACGGTAATTGCTAATATAAAGACTTTAATCTAAAGCGAATTTACTGAAAAGGTCGCGTGTTATCCCTAAGTCATTGTCGCCAAGATGATTCCCGCGGCTAAAATAGATTTTATTTAATTTTGTAAAGGGATTCAGTGTTGATTGATTTTGGGTTGAAAATAAAAATAGAATTAGTAAAATCTTATTCTAATGTGTGTTAGTGAGGTAGTCCATAAAAAAATAATTCTAGTATTCGTCATTTTGCTTTTGCGTTCAATTGGCGAAATTACTAAAAGTTATTGTTAGGGTTTCAAAGTAAACATAGTGTAATTTCATCTGTAAACTTTTAAATTGATTCATGATAATGCGTGATATATTCTTCGTTGAGTTTGTAAGGTCAGTTAAAAGCACATAAGTACTATGGAATAGAATTGGATAGGTTAATTTGGTAAAATTTTAATTAAACTTGACGAAGCGAGATATAATTCGCTGGGGGACAAGGTGAAATTTAAAAATTTTATTTATATCCTGATTTTTGCATTTTTTATTACAAACGCAGATGCTGAGTTTCCGGATCGACCGATTAATATGGTCATTCCGTATGGACCCGGGGGTGCGTCAGATATTTCCGCTCGTACCTTAGCAGAACCGTTGATAAGGGCAGTTGGTCAACCGCTGGTTATGACAAATGTAACTGGTGCAGGTGGCGCAAAAGGGGCAGTTGTTGTTAGCAATTCTAAACCAGATGGATATACCATGCTGTTTGCTCGCGTTGGATCTCATTCAGTGAGTCCCGCGATGAAAGCGATATTACCGTATCGAATAGAAGACTTTAGATTCATTGGTGTTTATGAACTTAATCCAGTTGCTTGTGCAGTTTCTGCGGAATCTGATATTTTATCAATTGAACAACTCGTTGAACGTGTTAGAAATGAAAAATTAAGTTATAGTTCGTCGGGAATTGGATCACTTTTGCATCTTGCAGGTGCAATGGTTTTACATGATTTTGGAATTGAAAATCCAGTCGAAGCAGTAAACCATATTCCGTTAAGAGGAGGTGGAACTGCGGTCACTGCTGTTATAAATGGTACCGCGAATTTCGTTTGTACCAATGTATCAGCAATTACAAGTTTTGTTGCTAATGATCTATTACGCCCTTTATTGGTAACCACTCCACATCGGATCGACGGACTTGACGCGCCAACAGTTGCAGAATTAGGACATCCAGGTTTAGAGAGGTTAATTGGTTGGACTGGACTTGCTGGTCCAATTGATATTTCAGATGAGGTTGCAGAAGTATGGACGCAATGGATGGAAGAAGCTGTTGGAAACGAAACCTTTATTAAGACGATGGAATCACGGGGCTCAATTATCCAACTCATGGACCCTGAAGAGTCAACAGAGTTCATATATACGCAATATAGAACATTTCGTGCCTTAGTAGATGAATTAGGGATGCGAATAAATTGAGAAAAATTAAACTAGTAGTTTGACAGGTACTTGTAAATTGTTAAGATTTTGGTATATTGTGATAAATTTTCAGACAATTGTTTAAAGGGCAATGGTTGACAAAACATTAAACCTGCGCATTGGGATTGTAGTACTGCTGTTATCAGTACTTTTGCTTTTATACGCAATTCCAAATTGGGTTCAATCTCCACAAGATATAAACAATATTTTCCTTTCGCCGCGATTTTGGCCACAAGTCATCGCGGGACTTGGATGTGTTTCAGGTATTTTGTTAATAATTGCTAATTTTCGTGGCAATGAGGGTTCGGTTGAAAGTGATTCAAATGACAAAGTTTCTGGTATTATTAGATTGGTTGTGATGTTTTTTATTATGGTAGCAATTTATGTTGGTGTTACAACATTAGGAATGGTCTGGACGGCAATGCTTGGATTTATTGGAGTATCAATATTGTTGAAAAGTAAAAACTATGTTGCCGGTATCTTGGTGGCAATTTTATTACCGTTAGTGTGTTACATCTTTTTTAAACATGTAATTGGAACAAATATTCCTCAAGGTTTAATATTGAGTCTTCCATGAGTTCAATAGATAGTATACTTGCCGGGATTGTTCTGTTTACAAATTTTGAGAACTTTCTTGCCTTAGCAGTTGGAATTGGAATTGGCATTATTGGTGGTGCTATTCCAGGAATGTCTGCGACTACAGTAGTGGCACTTATTGTTCCATTTACCTTTTCAATGCCTGCGGTAACGGGAATACTATTGTTATTGGGTGTTTATAAAGGTGCGATATTTGGTGGAAGTATCCCAGCAATATTAATCAGAACACCCGGCAATGTTGCTTCATCTGCTACAGTAATTGATGGATATCCTATGTCCCAGAAAGGGCAATCGGCGCGCGCACTTGGAACCGCGTTATGGGCTTCATGTACCGCAGATCTATTTTCAAATTTAGCACTCATTTTGGCTGCAAGCTGGTTAGCATCATTTGCATTGAGTTTTCGTCCGCCTGAATTTTTTACGTTAATTTTGTTTTCATTGACGATAATTTCTGGAGTCGCGGGAAGAAGTTTTTTGAATAGCGTGGTCTCTGTGATTTTGGGGCTCTTGTTGGCAACAGTAGGACTGGATTTGGTATATGGAACAAATCGATTTACTTTTGATAGTCCAAACTTGATGATTGGATTAAACTATATAGCTGTAACGATTGGACTTTCAGCAATTTCAGAATTCTTACGAAATATTTGGCAAGGTAGTAGTCAGAGTACACAAGTTGTTGAATCAAGAGCATCTAGTTGGTACTTATTTTCAGATTTTCGGCGTTGTATAAAGTCAGTGATCAGGGGAAGTTTTATCGGGGTAATTTTAGGTTCTATTCCAGGAATTGGAGCGGCACCGTCGGCATTTTTATCTTACTCAGAAGCTCGTAGAACTTCAAAAAATAAAGAAAATTTTGGGAAAGGGGAAGTAGAAGGTGTCGCGGCAGCGGAAGCTGGGAATAGTGGAGTCGCGGGTGCAACTTTGATCCCGTTGTTAGCATTAGGTGTCCCTGGTGATATGGTGACTGCAGTCCTAATTGGAGCGTTTTCAATTCATAATTTGCAAGTAGGACCGCTAATGTTTGTGGAAAATTCAAATTTGATTTATGGTCTTTTTGTTGGATTAATCGTCAGTTCAGTATTTCTGTTTGGATTTGGCACAATTGCTATCAAAGGATTTCGATTTATCACTAAAATACCACGTGGTGTGTTAACTCCAGCAATTTTGGTGTTATGTATTTATGGTGTTTACTCAATTAATAATAATGTGTTTGACATTGCTGTAATGTTTTTTGTCGGTTGGATTGGATTTATTATGGGATTATTGAAACTTCCAACAGCACCGTTCTTGATAGCATTTACATTAGGTCCATTGTTAGAAGAAAATTTCGGTGCCTCAATGTCAATGTCAGGTGGCACGGCATCAATATTTTTTAGTAGTTGGTTAACGTGGTTTTTCTGGGCAATGATTTTGATTACAGTCATTGCAATTGTCCGGACTAGACGTAGATTAAGCAAAGAAACAAGAATGGGTGTATTTTCGGAAAACTAAGGTAAAAAAATTGTAAATTTATTGAATTATAGAAGGAACTTTGAGATTATCACATGTTGAAAAGTACAATGTTTGTAAGACGATACTTTGTTTATTGATGTGACTATATGTCGCATACCATTTTGTAATTTACTGATATAATATTGGTGGAAATCAACTTCAAACAAATGGTGCAAAAATGAAAAAAACTATCAATTTCCTTGCAGGAATCGCGATCGTATTTACCCTTGGTTCTTGTGCAGTTCAAGAATGTGAACGAGAAAATGCTGGTCGAGCACATAATGGTTTCCTATGTTTCTTGGATGCTTGGAGCCAATAATTATTAGGAACTACGAAACCAGTTGTTAGAGATTTAGTATCTAACACTTACCGCTGTATAAATAGCAAATTTACAGCCACCCAAGAACAATATATAGCAGTTGATTTTGGGTGCTGTGATTTCTTTTGTTGAACATAGACTTGTTAAACTAAGTAGAATTAGAATTTAAAAAAGTTTAAAAATATGAGTTGAATTGTTGAAAAAAAATTGAAAAGTCTGAAGTCATATTTTCATTATTGTCATTATTCTTGATTAAGGAGACTATTATGACACTTACAATGGAAAATGAAACTCAAACAAATCCGAAGTATGCTGGATTTTGGTTACGGTTTTGGGCATCAATAATAGATTGTATTATATTGTCTGTTATAAGTACAATTCTATTTTTCTTTATTGGGATTTTGGTTATATTTGTTAGTTTATTGTATTTTGTAGTGTTGGAAAGTTCAAAAATGCAAGGAACTTTTGGGAAAAAAGCACTTGATCTGAAGGTGACTGATCGGATTGGAAATAGAATTACATTTGGTAGAGCATTTGGAAGATATTTGGGGAAATATATTTCTGGGCTAATTTTATTTATTGGATATATTATGGTTGGTTGGACAGAGAAAAAGCAAGGTTTGCATGACAAAATGGCTGGTACCTTAGTGATTGTTGATCGCTAGGATTTTTTGTTGAACATTAACTTGACAGATTAAATGGAATTAGAATTAGAAAAATTTTGGAAATATATCTTGTTTTGTTGGATAAAAATTTGTAAAGTATTAAATTGTGTAAAAATACTTACACTCTTATGAATTACCTTGATAATCGAGGTTATTATGTCAACCACATTGGAAAGTGAATCTCAAACAGACTTTCAATATGCTGGATTTTGGTTGCGTGTTCATGCAGCTTTGATTGATTGGTTTCTTATAGCAGTAATAACTTTTATTGTTGCATGGGTAGTAAATCAAGACATCTTGTATGAACTTGAAAAAGAGGGGACACTTGAACAGGGACGATATTGGGCGACAGAAATCTCGTATAACTTAGTTGGATTTTTTATCTGGTATCTTTATTATACAGTTGCAGAAAGTTCAAGGTTTCAGGGCACATTTGGCAAGCGTATACTTGATTTGAAGGTCGTAGACGAAGCTGGGAATAGAATCTCAGTTGGGAGAGCGGCCGGCCGATTAATTAGCAAAATATTGTCATTTATAATCTTGTTGATAGGCTTCTTAATGGTTGGTTGGACCGAAAAAAAGCAGGGTTTACACGATAAAATAGCCAAAACTTTTGTAATTGTTAATCGTTAGGTTTTCGTGAAATTTTTATGAGTGCGTTAACCTAATTTTAGTGTGAAAATAATGACCGAACAATCTCATAAAGAAATGAATACCAACCTAAATTATGCTAGTTTCTGGCAAAGATTAGGGGCGGCAATAATTGATGGAATTTTGTTATTCCTCGTTGGCTTGGTTATTGCACGGATATTGGGAATTGATCCATTTGAAACACGTTCAATGCGGTTTGAAATAATTGTTAACCTCATTGGAGTGGTTGAATATTGGTTGTACTTTGCAATTTTAGAGAGTTCAAAATGGCAAGGTAGTTTGGGTAAGCGTGCTCTTGGTATAGTTGTAACTGATCTAACGGGTAATCGAATTTCTTTCGGTAAAGCAACAGGTCGTCATTTTGCCAAAATAATTTCGTTTATTATTCTTCTAATTGGGTTTTTGATGGTGCTTTGGGATGAGAAGAAGCAAGGACTACATGACAAATTAGCTAAAACTTTGGTGATTCGTCGTTAGTCAAATAGATTACTAGTATGGATGAGTTTTAGTAACAACATCAAAATTACTGGTTAGAGTTGCTGGCAAGTCGGTCTAATGCCCCTTGTAAAATGTAAGCCGCGGCCATTTTATCAACAACCATTGCACGTTTTGCGCGTGAAGTATCTGCTTCAAGAAGTGCACGGGTAACTGCAACTGTAGAAAGTCGTTCGTCCCAAAAAATTGCGGGTAAATCAGATTTTTCGCTGAAATTTTTATTGAATGATTTTATAGATTGTGCTTGTGGTCCAACTGTACCGTCCATATTTAGGGGTAAACCATAAACAAGCCCGCCGATGTTGTGTACTTCACAGATTTTGATCAGTTTTACAGCATCAATGGTAAATTTTTTACGTTGTATTATCTCAAGCGGAGTTGCGATTTGGAAACCTAAATCTGATATCGCCAATCCAATGGTTTTTGAACCAAGGTCAATTCCCAATAAACGTTGATCAGACGACAAAAGTTCAACTAATTCAAAAATAGATGTACATGAGGTTTGTTGCATGCTTGCATATTAGGATAAAAGATTCTATGCTTCAACATTGAACAGTTAAATATTTAAAATATTCTTGGAGGAAAAAAATGAAACTAACTTGGTATGGACAATCTGCATTTAACGTTGAATTCAAAAAAACAAAAATTCTAATTGATCCATTTTTGACTGGGAATCCTGTATTCCCAAAGGGAACCACCGTTGAAGCGGTGACAGAAGGGACAACCCATGTCATGATTACTCATGGGCATGATGATCATGTAGGGGATTCAATTGATATTTTGAAATCAACTGGAGCTCTTTTGACTAGTAATTTCGAGATTTGTCAATGGGCACAAACTAAGGGTATTGAGAACGTCAATCCAATGGGATGCGGTGGAACGGTTGACTTAGAAGAATTTAAAGTTTCACTGACAATTGCACATCATACTTCAACAATTTTTGAAGAAGGCGTTGGATTAATTCCACTTGGTAATCCAAACGGGATTATTATTGAAGCACCGAATGAACCCGTGTTATATCATATGGGGGACACAGGAATTTTTCAGGATATGGCTCTGATCAATGAAATTTATCAACCAAAAATTGGGATAGTTCCGATAGGGGACCGATTTACAATGGGGGCAAAAACAGCTGCGCTTGCTTGTAAACGGTTTTTTCTATTTGATTCAATTATTCCATGCCATTATGGTACTTTCCCGATAATTGATCCAGATAATAGTAAATTTTTGAAAGAAATGGGAACCGATGCGGAAAAGGTATGGCGTGGGGGTCCAGGTGATAATTTTAGTTCTTGATTTGGATAGCTGGAGTTTTGATTTTGATTGCTTAATCAGTAGGATTAAGGTAATTTAGTCTGGTTTCTTACGAATCAATATATCTGACTGGACCAAGTTTCAACTACAATCCACTATATTGACTACGCTTTAAAGTTAAATTATACAACAAAAGGTTTCAACTCATGTCAGTAGACGTACAACGAGTTAAAGAAGTAGCTCGATTAGCCCGAATTGCAATTACCGATCAAGAAGCACAAGAATTGACTGGTGATATGAATGAAATTTTAGGGTGGGTTGAACAGTTAGATAATGTTGATATTACTAGTGTTGAACCTATGACTGCGGTCGTCGATACAAAAATTAAATTACGGAGCGATGAAATTTCTGATGGAAATTATGCGGACAAGATTGTTTCAAACGCGCCAAAGTCTGAAGATGACTTTTTCATGGTACCTAAAGTTATAGAGTGAGATTGATGATTAATAATCACTAAAATTTTTTGAAAATTTGATCACCAATTAATTAAAAGTAAAGGAATTTTCTGTGTCTGATTTAACTGATCTCACCATTGCCGAAGCACGTGATGGTTTAAAATCTAAAGAATTTTCAGCGACCGATTTGACTACGGCTTATATTTCCGTGGTAGAACAATCTAGTGCACTCAATTCTTACGTGATGCCAACTCCTGAAAAAGCGCGTGAAATGGCTAAAATTTCCGATGGGAAAATTGCTAGTGGAGAAATGCGCGACTTGGAGGGTATTCCACTTGGAATTAAGGACATTTTTGCAACACAGGGGATACATACACAGGCATGTAGTCATATATTAGATGGCTTTAAACCTGAATATGAGTCTACTGTTACTGCCAATTTATGGAATGATGGTGCAGTATTACTTGGTAAACTTAATATGGATGAATTCGCCATGGGTTCATCTAATGAGACCAGTTATTATGGTAGTGTCGTTAATCCTTGGAAAGCTAAGGGAAAGGAAGCAAATTTAGTTCCTGGTGGGTCATCAGGTGGTTCCGCGGCGGCGGTAGCGGCAAGAATTTGTGCAGGAGCTACTGGAACTGATACTGGTGGATCAATAAGACAACCAGCAGCTTTAACTGGTACAGTTGGGTTGAAACCCACTTACGGTCGTTGTTCACGTTGGGGTATAATCGCTTTTGCTTCTTCGTTAGATCAAGCGGGACCAATCACAAGAACAGTACGTGATTGTGCAATTTTATTAAAATCAATGGCTTCGGTTGATCCAAAGGATACGACCTCAGTAGATCGTCCTGTTCCAAATTATGAGGATGCAATAGGACAATCCGTTAAGGGATTGAAAATTGGAATTCCAAAAGAGTATCGAATTGATGGTATGCCAGCGGAAATTGAGTCGCTTTGGCAGAACGGTGCCGATTGGTTTAAAGAAGCAGGTGTAGAACTTGTTGATATTTCATTACCACATACTCAATATGCGTTACCGGCTTATTACATAGTTGCACCAGCGGAAGCATCTTCCAATTTAGCACGCTATGATGGAGTGCGTTATGGTTTGCGAGTTGATGGTGAAGATATTATTGACATGTATGAGAAAACAAGGGAAGAGGGATTTGGAACTGAAGTTAAACGTCGCGTATTGATCGGAACATATGTGTTATCTGCAGGTTATTATGATGCTTATTATTTAAAGGCTCAGAAAGTGAGAACGCTCATCAAAAAAGATTTTGAGGATGTTTTTAATCAAGGAATCAATGCGATTTTAACCCCAACTACCCCAAATGCGGCGTTTGAATCTGGAACTATAACGGACCCAATTCAAATGTATCTAAATGACATTTTTACGGTAACGGTAAATATGGCTGGATTGCCGGGAATTTCTGTACCTGCTGGATTAAGTGAAGACGGATTACCACTTGGTTTACAACTGATTGGTCGTCCATTTGATGAAGAGAATTTATTTGCTACTGGACAAATTATTGAAAATGCAGCTGGAAAATTTGTTGCAGAAAGTTGGTGGTGAAAAGAATTTCGCTAAATGAACTCGCTTTAGATTAGCGTAATTTACCAAACTCAATTTCCTTATAAGAACTAGAATCGCAATTAAAAATTTTACGCTATCAATCTTCCGTCAGATACTTTTAATTAATTGATTTGCTAAAAATGCAAACTTAAATAAATTTGATTTGGCGGAAGAAAACGGGTCGGTTTGCAAATTTGCAAGGGGTAAAGGTAATGAACTTTCGGAACCAGACTTAATCATTTCAGCAATAGCCTTTCCAAAAATTGTTCCGGTAGTTATTCCACGTCCATTATAGCCAATAGCTGCAAAGAGATTTTTTTCTAGTTGAAACACACGGGGGAGATGATCAGCAGTTAATGCGATTTGACCACTCCATATATAGTCAAAATTTATATTCTCAAGGGTTGGAAAGATTTTATTAAGTTGTTTTTTGGCCCAACGTTGGGTGAGACCTTGGTCTTTGGTCCCAATAGTTGCTCCCATAGAACCCAATATTAGTCGGTTCATGTTGTCTTTACGCAACGAAAACATAATTTTTCCAGTGTCCCAAATTCCTTGTCGTTCAGGTAAGATGTCGTCACCAATTGAACCTAAAGGTTTTGTCGCAATTTGAAAGAAGTCAATATTTGTAATTATTTTTTTTAGATTTAACCATAAACTATCTGTGTAAGCATTGGTAGCGAGCACAACATGCTTTGCAAATAATATACCTTGATTTGTTTCAACTAACCAATATTCCTGTTCTTTTGAGATTTTAGTGACTTTGGTGTTAGTACTAATTTTTGCTCCCGCATCAATGGCAACTCTTGCTAAGCCTCGACAATATCCCATTGGATTGATAGTGCCGGCGCGATAGTCCAATAGTCCACCATAAAACGCGTCAGTGCCAACAAGTTGAGATACTTTCTCCTTTGGTAGTAATTCAACTGGTTCTCCTATTTGTCTCCAATAATTGAATCTTTTTTCCAAATTTTTGAAACCTGATGGAGAGTGAGCTGCATGGATTGTTCCTGTTCGGGTTGCGTTGCATTGAATCTGAAATTTTTCAATTAAGTCAAAAACAAATTGGGGTGCGGCACCAAATGTTTTTAAAAAATATTCTCCCGTTGATTTTCCTAAAATTGACATAACATTACTTGGTGGAAGCCAAATCCCAGCATTAACCAGTCCAACGTTGCGACCAGAACCCCCAAATCCAATTCTTTCTTGTTCTAATACATGAGCATTGATGCCAGATTGAGCTGCGAATAAAGCAGTTGACAATCCAGTAAAACCACCACCAACTATTGCAACTTCAACTTTTTCCCCATCTATTGTTGAAGAATTTTGATAGTTTTTTTCATCCGCGGTGGTATCCCACAATGAAAGCGGTTTTTGATTAGATTGGTTGGTTTCCATTGGACTGTACCGCGATGTATTGATGTATGTTCTCAGTTGCGAAATGTTTGGTTTTGATCAAACTTCACATCAAAAAATAATGAATTGAATTTACTATTATTATTGTAAATTTTAATACCATTTTGAATAGTTAGAAATTCATGAATCTGAATTTTGGCAATTAAGAAAAGAGTGAAGTTCCTAGGATTGAGGGATTAATAACTATTTGGAAGTGTAACTGAAATTCTGGTTAATTGTTAGAGGTGTTCAAATTATTGTCAAACTTGTAATTTACGTAATTTGGTTGATCAAAAACGGTTATATCTGGTAACTCTGAATCAAAGCGACGTATTTCAACAAATGCCGAGTGCGAAGCTGGACCTTGAGATAATTTGGAAGTTCGCAAATCATGGGTAAGTACATTTGGGTTGCCATGACGATCTCGATGTTGCGACGATTCATAATCTGGGTCATACCAAGCTCCAGTCCATAAAAAAACGGAACCTTCATAGATATCTTCAGTTACTCTTGCACCAGCAAGACAACATCCGCGCTGATTGTATACTTCAATTATATCTCCATCAGATATTGCGCGCGCTTTGGCATCTATTGGATTTACTAAAATAGGTTCCCGTCCGTTAATCTTTTGACTTTTGCTGAAGGTGCCGTTGTCAAGCTGGCTGTGGAGTCTAGTTCCTGGCTGTCCTGATACTAATGAAAGAGGGAATTGTTTTTCACTTTTATCCTTTAGACCACGTTGAGGGAACCATGTAGCATGACCTGGGCAGTCCTCATACTTGAAGCTGGCAATTTTATCTGAAAATAACTCTATTCTACCACTTGGTGTCGGTAACGGATTTTCAGTTGGATTTTCGCGGAAATCATTAAGTAAAACTTGATTCGGTGATGGATCTTCAAGTACTATTCCTTCACTTTTGTTAAATTCATTCCAATCCGGGAGATTTTGTCCGTTTTCTGTTGCAAATGTTTGGGTTTCTTGCCAAATTTTCTGCAACCATTCAATTTCACTACGATTTTCGGTAAATTTCTCTTTAATTCCAAAGCGGTCAGCTAACTTACTATAAATTTCATATTCAACACGGGCTTCACCGGGTGGTTCAGAAAATTTGTGCATTGGAATCAAAATACAATCGGAATTTCCAGCACAGATATCATTTCGTTCTTGAGGTGTTGCAACAGGTAATACTATATCAGCATGACGTGCAGTCGAGGTCCAGTTGAATTCATTAACAATAATTGTCTCGGGTTTTTGGAATGCATCGTGAAGCAGATTGAGATCTTGGTGGTGATGAAATGGATTGCCTCCAGCCCACCAAACTAAACGAATATCTGGGAAAGTTAATGTTTGGCCGTTAAAATCGTAACTTTTCATTGGATTCAACAGCATTTCAGTAATCATGGCCACAGGGATGTATGACTTGATTGGATTTGTTCCCTGATTTAATGCACCCCATGGAAACGGTCGTTCCATTACTCCAATATTTCCATTTACGCCATAGCCAATACCAAATCCACCACCCGGTAAACCTATTTGACCTAAAATTGATGCCAAAGTTACTGTCATCCACAATGGCTGTTCGCCATAATCAGATCTTTGTAACCCGGCCGCACATGTAATCATAGTGCGGCATTTCGCCATTTTTAACGCCAGCTCTTTAATTTTGTCGGCTTCAATTCCACAAATTTTTGATGCCCACTCTGCAGATTTAGGTTCACCGTCATCTTCACCTAACAAGTAAGATTGAACTTTTTCAAATCCGTAGGTAAAACGGTTCAAAAATTCTTCATCATGCAAATTGTTGCTTACAATTGTATGTGCCAATCCCAACATTAACGCGACATCAGTGCCTGGTTTGATTGGAAACCAATCTGCAGCTATTGCATCAGATGCATCTGATCTTAACGGGCTAATGTTGATAAAACGAACACCCCTTTCAGCACATTGATTGAGATGATTTGGAAGTCGATGAGAACCAATTCCACCGTCAGAAACCTGAGTGTTGCGTAAAGGAATGCCACCAAACATCACAACTAGATCTGAATTTTCTGCGATCACTTTCCACCGAGTGGTTTGGGTTACCATCCAACGAAAATTTGCTACTATATGTGGTAGCAATACTAATGCTGCGTTGTAACTATAGTTACCTTCTGACCGAACAAAACCCCCGATTAAATTCAAAAATCGTTTGAGTTGTGTTTGTGCATGGTGAAATCTACCTGTACTTGCCCAACCATAACTACCAGCAAAAATTGAATCGTTTCCGAAATTATTGATGATGCGTGAGAGTTCTTGGTGAATCAAATTTAATACAGTTTCCCACGAGACGCGGACAAATGAGTCATTTCCTCTTTCACCAATATCGGCATTATCGTTGAATTTTTTTAACCAACCTAAACGAACTGATGGATATAAGACACGCGCGTCTCCCGTGATGGATGATAATATATTTTCATTGATTGGAGATGGGTCTGCATCAAACGGATGTGGTACAATTTGTTCAGGAAATTCAGGATTAAATATACCTGCACCCCAATGAGTTGCAGTGACAAAATTACGCATTAACTTTTCTACGCTCGTTTAAGTTGCTTAGGTTAGACCTAAAATATTTTCAAATTAACTTTTTGCTTTCACTCACACATGGTCTAATTTGAATTGATACAATTGAAAGTACTAATTGTGTAACAATTCAGCTATTTCAACAGTTTGATTCCATTTTGTATTTATTTCAAGCAGTAGGCCAATGATGCTAGTGAAAAGGGTAATTTCGAAAACGTTATATAGATAGTTGTGTTAGATTCAAATTTTAGGGGCTTCAAAATTATAATATTTTTGCAGGTGAAAACATGAATAAGCAAGATTCACTACCGTTGATAATTTCTGAACAAGACATTGCTTCGGTGCTAAATTATGAAGAATTAATTGATGTGATGCGAGATGCTCTTATTGATTATTCTTCTGGCAAGGTAATTCAACCAGATCGGGAAATGTTGCCGGTAGAACCTCAATTACGATACTTCGCTGCAATGCCAGCAGCATCAGAAAATATAATGGGAGCAAAGTTAGTATCGTTTTTTCCTAAAAACGCTGCGAAAAATATCCATACCCATCTGGCAATGATTGTATTGTTTGATGTCGAAGAAGGACAACCATTAGCGGTCATGGATGGCCGATTGATAACAGAAATGCGAACCGCAGCGGTTTCCGCAGCAATCACCAGAAAAATAGTTTCACCTGAAGCGCAATCTTTGGCATTAGTAGGTAGTGGGGTACAAGCACGCGCTCATTTAGAGGCGTTGAAAACAATTTTTCCTTTGAAAGATATCCGGGTTTGGAGTCGAAATTTTGAGAATGCAGAAATATTTGCATCACGAAATGGCGCACGTGCGTTAAGTTTGTCCGATGCAGTTATGGATGCTGAAATAGTGGTTTGTGCGACAGCTTCTCAAGAACCTGTTTTACAAGGAAAGTGGATATCACAAGGCACGCATGTAAATGCTGTTGGTTCTCCAAGACCAGATTGGCGTGAACTAGATAATAAGACCGTAGCAAATACAGTTATTGTTGATTCTCGTTCTGCAACGATGAAAGAATCTGGAGATATTATAATGTCAGGTGCAAAAATATTTGCTGAAGCCGGTGAAATTTTAAGTGGGGAAAGAGAAGTGGATAAAAATGCTACGACAGTATTTAAGTCAGTAGGTTTGGCAATTGAAGATATTGCCGCAGCAAGAATGGTATATGAGAATCTATGTGGTTAAGTTGTTAGTTTCTGAGAAAATTATCAGGGGTTGACATAAAAATTTGCAGTACTATATTGAATATTGTAGTCCCCCGTATGTTACTGCCTAGCACACTGCGGGGGTATGTTTTTTGGGTTGTGAGAATAGCGGCATTTAGGAATTAGGGGTTGAAATTTTAAAATTTTGCATTATATTAACCTCATAAGCCCCCGTTAGTCCCTGCTAAGCATACGGCGGGGGCCGAATTTTCTTAGAGTGTATAGTGTTTTTGGTGTATTTTAGAATCAATGAAACAAAAAATTAAAATTAGGAGTTGACATTTAAGATCACTATTGCTATATTTGTTTTTGTAGTGCCCCGCTTGTTACTGCTTTGCATACGGCGGGGACTAGTTTTTGGAGGGAGAAATTTATTGAGAGAAATAAATTATCTTTTATTACAAAAAATTTAGAATTTGGACTTGACAAAATAATTTTAAGTTATTATATATATATTGCACACCCCCGTTCGTTACTGCTTGGCATACGGCGGGGGTATTGTATTATGGTAGGAGAGGTTTAATAAGAGAAATGAATTTTCGTTTATTACAAAAATATTTGAAAATGTAATTGACAAATAAAATTATAGGCATTATATTTTTAACTGCACACCCCCGTTCGTTACTGCTGAGCACACGGCGGGGGTATTTTTTAATTCTGAAAAATGCAAGGTTGTCAAATAAACTTTGTATAACTCCCAATAAAGGTGTTACCTAATGGATGACGAGCAAAAAATTCAAAATCTAGTATATGCACTTTCGCGGGAACGATTGAATAAATTTATTATTTGGGCCGATCAAGATTTAAACATTGCTCTGGATTTGTATTCACTTAATCATACAGTTTCAAGAGTACTTTTAACTTCATTGCACGCATTAGAAATTGTTTTGCGAAATTCGGTGAACAAAAAATTGAGTTCTGTTTGGGGTGAAAAATGGTTTTTAAATGAAAATATAACCATGAGAAAATTTCAAGAGAAAAAAATTGAGCAAGTAATTGTTCAAATTTATAAAAGCAATAATTCTGATCAAATTACTAATTTTAGTGTTGTATCAAATTTGAGCTTTGGATTTTGGACAATGTTATTCAGTCCTAAGAACAATCTTCTTTGGGGAAAATATTTACATGAAATATTTGTAAGTGAGCAACCAATTCAAAGAAAGAAAATTTCGCAGTCGCTAAATAATTTACGCATTTTGAGAAATCGCGTCGCACATTATGAGATGGTCATTCAATTGGACCTTAAATCATTATACGAAGAATGTAGAATATTAATTGAAATGATTTCGCCTGTTGCTCTTGAATGGAGTGACTCTTTGTGTAAATTTCATGAAATTCATCCAGGAATTCCGATTATTGTTAATGACCGTGTAAACCCTGAATTGGATTTCAGCCCACATCGCTTTGGTAAGAACTAGTTTTGATTTCTAAGACATGCGTTAAGAGTTAGTTATTTTACCTAATTCCGTTTAGATTAAATATTGAGTAAACAGCGAATAAGAGTACTTGTATCCAGAATTTTTTGATTCGATTGAAGTGTTAATCTCTAAATCAAAATCTTGCGTATGTGCACTCTAGCTTGGCCGACACTATCTTGTTTTTCCTGAGTTTTCATATGAATTTAGTTTGTAAACAGAATTGAGCGAATTGAAATTTTAGGATATAGAAACGATTCACCAGTTTTGATCGCGGTCAGTTGTACTTGGAAATTTTCGTAACAATAAAAGTGGTTTAATATGGTAAATTTATTAAATCATTGGCTATTCACCGGAAAGTATCTAGTTATCTGGTTAGTGTTACTGACAATTGTTAGTTCAATTTCATTTGCAAATAATTATGAACAAGCGTTGAAGTTACATGACGCTGCGCGTGACGGAGAGAATGGTGCATTAGAATCAGCAATTGAATTATTGGAACAATTAAAACGTGAACAACCAGAAAGTGGACGAATTACCGCGTTGCTCGGTAGCGCGTATGGAATTTCGGCACGAGATTCGTGGAATCCGTTAACAAAAACAAGACATTTGAGTCGTTGCTTAGACTATATAGATGAAGCGTTGGAGCTTGGACCTGAAGATATTGAAGTCCGATTAACGCGGGCATTTATCCAAATCTATCTACCTCGGATATTTGGTCGTAGAGATGAGGCGATTGAGGATATAAAAGTCTTAGACCGATTGTTTCGAGAGCAAAGAGTTCCTGAAGTTGCACCTAGTATGTTGCATCTTTATGAAAAATTGTTGAATGAAGAGCCAGAATTAGGTGATTGGTCTGAGGGGATAGCTATCGCTAAGTCATTATTTCCTGACCATGCAAAGTACTTTAAGCTATAGGGAGTATGAAGTCGGAATTGTTCCTTTTGGAAAGTTGTGATGTGAATGCAACAAACAAATAATCATGAAGTTTTGATGTTGATTATTAACTACAATTAGTAAATTTGACAGTAATACTCTTTGTTAGAGATTTGGGTAGTGTTAATCGGGATTGATACCGATTTTTTTACGCAATAGCTCATTAACAGCCTTTGGATTTGCTTTACCTTGGCTCGCTTGCATCACTTGACCAACAAACCATCCCAGTAGACCATGCTTTTCACGTGCTTGTTCAACTTTATCAGGGTTGGCAGAAATGATTTCATCAACCAATGTTTCAATTGCACCTAAGTCAGTTACTTGTTTCATTTCACGCGCTTCTATTATCTCATTAGGATCACCCCCTTCAGTCCAGAGTATTTCAAACAAGTCCTTTGCAATCTTTCCTGAGATTGTTCCATCTTTGATTAAGTCAATTAGTCCACCTAGTTGGTCACTTTTGATTGGACTGTCGTTGATTTCCAAGTTTTCTTTATTTAGTCGTCCAAATAGTTCGTTTATCACCCAATTTGCTGCAAGTTTCGCATCCCGCCCCTTCGCTACTTTTTCAAAAAATTCTGCCGACTCACGTTCAGTGATTAATATATCAGCATCGTACAGAGAAAGACCATAATCTGAAATGAATCTTTGCTTTTTGTCATCAGGTAATTCCGTGATCTCTTGGGCTAGCTCATCTACCCATTGCTGCGAGAACTCAAGTGGAAGTAAATCAGGGTCTGGGAAGTATCGATAGTCATGTGCTTCCTCTTTTGATCTCATGGAACGAGTTTCACCTTTATTGGGATCAAATAATCTGGTCTCTTGTTTAATAGAGCCACCATCTTCTAAAATTCCGATTTGACGACGCGCTTCATATTCAATTGATTGTCCAGCAAAACGCATTGAATTGACATTTTTGATTTCGCAGCGCGTCCCAAAATCTTCGCCTGGTTTACGCACTGAAACATTGATATCAGCACGTAACGAACCTTGCTCCATATTACCGTCACAGGTTTCCAAATAACGTAATATTGTTCTTAATTTTGATAAATAAGCGCGCGCTTCTTCTGACGAACGTAGATCTGGTTTTGAAACAATTTCCATTAACGCAACACCAGATCGATTTAAATCTACAAACGACATTGTTGCATGTTGATCATGCATAGACTTTCCAGCATCTTGCTCTAAATGCAGACGTTCAATTCCCACCTCAACCTGTTCTTCTGGCATGTCAAGAATTACTGTACCTTCACCAATAATAGGCTGTTTAAATTGAGAAATTTGATAACCTTGCGGTAAATCTGGGTAAAAATAGTTTTTACGATCAAATACGGATTTTAGATTTATTTGTGCTTTTAGCCCTAATCCGGTTCGAATCGCTTGTGCTACACATTCCTTGTTAATTACTGGTAACATTCCTGGCATCGCAGAATCTACGAGAGATACATGACTATTTGGTTCACCGCCATATTCAGTTGATGATCCAGAAAATAATTTGGATTTTGACTGTACTTGTGCATGTACTTCCATCCCGATTATTACTTCCCAGTCACTAGTTGCACCGGAAATATATTTCTTGGGGTCGGGTGTTCGGGTATCTACTAGAGACATAGATAAAATTCCTTATTTGTTTAAAGGATAACAAGATTGTCAATTTGTGGGTAGATAAATCGATAAGTTTTTTGTAATTGAATAAAATATCTTTCATTATTCTGCAAGGAATTTGAAAATGATGATGAAATAGTGAAATGTTGGAATTTAAAAATTATTTTAGCGATTAAAAACCTAATTTTATTAGAAATCTATTGTATTGGAGAACAAGATGTCAGAACCAATTGCTTTAATTACTGGTGGAGCGCAAGGAATTGGGTTTGCTTGTGCAGAAGCACTTGCTAATGATGGCTGTAAAGTAGTGTTAGCAGATATCAAGGAAAGCGTCATTGAGGCTGGGGAAAAATTGAATGGTATTGGGTATATTTGCGATGTTAGTAATACTGACGAATTAGATTCGTTATTTTCAAAAGTAGAAAAGGACTTAGGTATCATTTCGGTTCTTGTTAATAACGCTGGTATCGCGTTACCAAATGATTTTTTGAGTTACTCAGTTGAAGATTTTAGGAAAGTTTTAGACCTTAATTTGGTGAGTATGTTTTATGGAACACAACGGGTTGCTAACGCTATGATTGAAAATAAAATTGAAGGTTCCATTATAAACATGTCGTCTATCAATGCTCAAGTTTCAATTCCTGCAATCCCAGCTTATTGTGCGTCGAAGGGTGGTGTAATGCAATTTACCAAGAGCGCGGCTTTGGCACTTGCTCCCTATAATATTAGAGTAAATGCAGTAGGTCCAGGTTCAATTGATACAGAAATGTTGGCTGGAATAAATTCTGATCCTGTAGCAATGAAACGAGCGTTATCGCGCACTCCGCTAGGAAGAATTGGAACAGCTCAAGAGATCGGGAACATTGTGGCATTTCTAGCTAGTTCAAAAGCAAGTTATATTACTGGGGAAACTATATATGCCGATGGTGGACGATTGGCCTTAAACTATACAGTTTAATTTTTGAAGTTAGGTTGAAATTCTTTTGTATTTAGATCTCAAATTCGACAGCTAATTAGCTTTTTTTAGGAAATTTCAAGAATTCTTACAACCATAATATCAAGGTTTTCAGTGCATTTCAAGTTTTAATTTTGCAATTTTGTAGTGACTAGAAAATAAGTTGTGAATAACTTTTTAAAGCACTTGAAATATTAGTTTTATGCACTTAAAGTGCTGACTATGTATATCCGATTGGTAAAATCTGGCAAGTATCACTATGTCCGCATGGTTGAAAGCTATCGTGATAAAGCGACAGGGAAGGTGCATCAACGGCTGGTATGTAATTTATTTCGGCTTGATACGTTGTCTGATCAGAATGTTCGCGCGATTAAGTCTGTCTTAGAAAAACGGTTGAATGAATCTCCTTCACCTGATTCAGATTTTCAAGTTGGGACTGTAAAAGACTTTGGGAATATCATCTTTCTTCATGAAGTATGGATTCAACTTGGTTTAGATCAAGCATTGCGCACGGCCCTTAAGCTGACGCGCCGTGATGAAGAAAAAACAGAGGCTTTGATTCGTCTCATGGTTTTTTGTCAAATCTGCGCCCCAACCAGCAAGCTTGGCGTTTTGAAGTGGTTAGAAGTGGTAAAAATATTCGGTGTTAAGGGAACCGTTACGCATCAAATGTTGTTGCGCGCGATGGATGCGCTTGAAACCAATTTCCAAGCGGTCAAAGATGAAGTGTCAAAACTGATTTTACCGCTTGTTGATGATGATTTTACCTTAGCCTTGTATGACTTAACCACAGTACGAGTCTATGGCAAGAGTGTCGTTGAAAATGACGTACGAGAAATTGGCAAAAACAAAGAAACTGGCGGGTTTACCCGACAATTTGTGTATGGGATTGTGCAAAATCGGGATGGATTACCCCTTATGTATCAAATTCACAGTGGTAATATAGCTGATACCAGCACGTTAACCGGAACCATCAAAACGTTGCTGAGTCAATTTCCGGTTCGTCGGATCATCGCCATTGCGGATCGGGGGTTGTTATCGGAAAAAAATGTCATCAAATTACCAGACTTAGGTGCCGAGACCGGTCAAACGTTGCAACATATTATTGCAGTACCAATCCGGCGCTATAAAACCTTGCGAAAGTCGTTAAGTAATCGAGAACTTAGTGAAGATTGTGTTTTTGAGAGTGAATTTCTAGGGAATCGACTGGTGGTTGCATATAACTCTAAGGTAGCCACCGAGAAACAATATCAGCGGCGAACATTGCTGAATGAAATCAAAACGGCGGCGAAAGATATTGAACTTCATTTAAAGCTACTCAAGTTACGAACGAAGAAACAAGATGAAAAAGCCGTACAAAAGATTCGCAAAATGGCGCGAAGAAATCATCTCACCAGAATTGTTAAAGTCGAGTTGAAGAATGAAAAATTATCCGTTCGAATTGATAAAGCCGCACTCAACGAGGCCGAAAAATTAGATGGGTTGCTCGCGTTGTCAACTGATGTTGAAGACATGGACGCAGCCGAAATCATTGAGCATTACAAAAGTCGTGTTGATATTGAAAATGGATTCAAAATCCTCAAGGGAGAAATAAAAATTGCTCCGGTTCGACATTGGAAACCAGAGCGGATCAATTCTCATGGAATGATCTGTTATTTAGCTCTTTTGTTACACCGAGTGATTCGAATGCGGCTTCGAGAGCGCGGCGTGGATACAAGTGTTTCAGAAGCGTTACGAGTTCTTGCTCAAATTAAACAAGTAGACGCAAGTTTGAAGTCCAAAAAATACACAGCTATTACTCAACAAACGGAGAAACAGTTAAATCTTCTTGACTTATTTGAAGTTAAAGACCTATAATATTGCAAGTAATAGTCAGTGTTAATCTCAAAAAAAAGCACATTGTAGTGACATTTTTTTAAAAAAATGTCCCAAAATATAGGGGATTACGCACTAAACATGTCGAACTTGAGTTAGATGTAAATTTTGGCAATCACATAAACTATGAATCACTAAGGAGGAAAGATGTTACAACAAGAATATATCCCAAATATCTCATATTGGGACGAGCGAACAGATTTAGCTGCTGCGTTTCGTTGGACTGCGCGACTGAATATGCACGAGGCGGTCGCCAATCATTTTAGTTTAGCGGTGAATGAAGACGGCACTCAATTTTTGATGAATCCTAATCAGCGACATTTTAGTCGAATTCGCGCTTCGGAATTGTTGTTGCTTGATGCAAATGATCCATCAACATTAGATCAACCAAATGCACCAGATCCAACCGCGTGGGGTCTGCATAGTCCAATCCATCGGTCTTGTCCACATGCAAGATGTGTAATGCATGTTCACTCAATTTACGCAACGGTTCTTGCGTGTCTCGCAGATAGTAATCTACCACCAATAGACCAGAATACGGCAATGTTTTATCAAAGATATGTAATTGATGATCAATTTGGTGGACTTGCATTTGAAGATGAGGGTAAGCGTTGTGCAAAAATGTTGGATGATCCGAAGAAAAAAGTAATGATAATGGGGAATCATGGAGTATTGGTGATTGGTGACAGTGTTGCTGATACGTTTAACCGTTTATTTTACTTTGAGCGTGCAGCTGAAACTTATATTCGAGCACTTCAGACTGGACGTGAGTTAAGAGTATTGTCAGATCAAATCGCAGAAAAGACCGCACAAGAAATTGATGATTACCCTGCGCAAGCAAATTGTCACTTTTCGGAACTGAAAACCATACTAAATCACGAAAATTCTGATTATGGGAGTTAAAGTGATGCAAGAACTTATTACGACCAATGCCGCTTCTTCTGGAATCAAGTTAGAGAAGAAACGACTTAAATCAATCGCAAGCAGGACCGATCGATTCGGAATAATTTTTCTAATCCAATGGGTCTTGATGTTGGGATTTACTGGTTCTTTTATTTGGTTGAGTTTGGGAACTTATTGGATCTGGTTGGCTATGTTTATTTATGGGATCGTGCTTACGGTACCAGCTTATTCATTGAGTCACGAAACTGCACATGGGACTGCGTTTCGAAGTAGTTGGTTAAATGAGACAGTGTTTTGGATTTCGTCTCTACTTTACTTAGAAGAACCATTACATCGACGTTATACTCATACTAATCACCATACTCATACTTGGTATGTAAATATTGATAGCCAAATGCCATTTGATACTCCAATGAGTTTCGGTGGGTGGATTTCTGAAATTTCAGGGTGGGCGTTATTGCGATTTCATGTTGTAGTATTTTGGCAGCTAATTACAAAAAAATATACTGATACGATGCGACAAGTTGCTCCTGAAAGTGAGTTACCAAAAATGACCAGAAATGCAAGAATCATGGTGGTAATTTATACATTAGTCGTATTTGCACCGTTTGTTGGTATTTGGTGGCCAATTTGGTTTTTTGTGATTCCAAGATTTTTAGGTGCACCGGTAATGTTGTTATTTACACTCATTCAGCATGTTGAATTGCAAGAGAATTCACCATCTATTCTTGAAAGCACACGGTCGTTTAAGACTTCATGGTTGGGACGTTTTTTATATATGAATATGAATAATCATATTGAACACCACTTGTATCCGCAAGTACCATTTTATGCGTTACCGAAATTAGCTGAAGAAGTAAAAGAACAAGTACCAAGTCCTGACCCGGGATTTCTACGAACGAATTGGGAAGTTTTTATGGTGGTTTTACGTCGTTCGTTGGGATTCTCAACTAAAGCCCCAAGCATTCGGCAGGCACCTCATATGATTACTGAGGGTGGACCAATTGAGCGGTTCGCTGAACGAACGATGTAGGCAATTGAGATCTCAGGTGAAGTTTAAAACAAATTTTTTGCATTTGGTTTTGAAACTTATCTATTTTTTCAGAGGTTGTAGTGGTCAAAACCAACAAATTATCAACTGAGATAACTGGCCAAGTAAATGATGCGACTGATTATTCAGTTGCATTTGCGGCTAAACCTCAGCCTTTAACTTTAGAGGAAGCAGCTTGGATCACCCCACCGGCACAAGCAGTTGATACTGAGGGCATGATTGACGTTCCGCGGATGCGTCGGTATCGACAAAATCGACTACGGGAACAAATAATTGCACAAGGTTTTGATGCGCTGGTTTTGGTAGAACCGCTCTCAATTCGCTATGCGATTGGAGTTCGAAACTGTGCTCTATTCCAAATGCATATTCAGGCAGGATATTTGTTCATTCCGGCACATGGTCCAGTTATATATTTTGATAACGAACCTGGCAGAAATACCGGAAATACTTTGGAAACTATTGACGAAATTCGTGACGATATTCTACCGATTTCTTATATGTTTGGCGGTAAACGGATTTCAGAATGGGCTGAAAAATGGGCAGCACAAATTGATGACTTGATTCGCACCCATTGTGGTGCTGATTCAAAGAAACGAATTGCAATTGAAAGAGTTGGTAATTCTTGTGAGGAATGTCTTGTTGCAAAAGGACATACCATTGAGAGTGCATCATCAGTATTAGCACATGCGCGAAAGATAAAGAGTCCAGAAGAGATTTTGGCGATGAATTTGACAATAGCAATTGCTGAAGATGGGATGACGCGGATGCGTGATAATCTAAGGAATGGAGTTAAGGAACAAGAGCTGTGGGCACATATGTGGTCAGCGTTGATAGAAGGCGGTGGTGAATGGATTGATTATCGTTTGTTAGCATCAGGTGAGCGGACCAATCCATGGCAACAGGAAGCCTCTTCAAGGATGATTCGCGCTGGTGACTTGGTTGTGTTTGATTGCGGGATGATTGGGGCGTTTAGTTATGGTGCAGATGTCAGCCGCGCATATCATTGTGGACCAGGTCGACCTTCTGAATATCAGAAAAATTTGTATACAATGGCCTGGAATGAAATTACTAAGAATACCGAATTATTAAAACCTGGAGCGAGTTTTTCAGATATTGCACTGGCCCGCCATATACCACCTGCAGGTTTTGGTGAGCAATTATATCCATGTCTCATGCATGGAATTGGGATGGCAGATGAGTGGCCGGTTATATTGCATTCACCTGATGATCCAGAGTTCTTTGATGGTGAAATTGAGACTGGAATGGTAATGTGTGTAGAAAGTTATATTGGTGAAATTGGTGGAATTGAAGGAGTGAAATTGGAAGACCAAGTCTTAGTAACTGAATCTGGTCCAATTGTGCTTACCAGATACCCATTTGAGGAAAGTTTACTGAGTCAAGAAATGTAATGTAGTATCCTGTTAAAAATTTCGATAGGTTAAGTTTTGGGATTACTCAAGCGAGAAAATTTTAAATTTAATTTTAACCCTAACGCTTTGATTAGAACACTAAGTTTATCTTCCAGTAAATTATCTTTTGGAAGTTTTGTGGAAGCTCTCCTGCATGAATTAATTGTTTAAAATCCACAGAAATTTACCCGAATCATTTTGAAATTCATATTCGAATGCTCTCAGAAAGTACTTTATTTGATTAAAAACATGTTTCTTTAGAGCATTTCAATTTAAATCTTATTTTTGAGATACATTAATTGGTAGGGGCTTGACATTTTGTTGTTGCTCTATTAAATAGAGAGCTAAGGAGATGTGGCCGAGTGGCTGAAGGCGCTCCCCTGCTAAGGGAGTAGACGGCTAAACCGTCTCGAGGGTTCGAATCCCTCCGTCTCCGCCATAATTTTTCCTATACTTTTATTAGTGCTTTATTTGAAAAAGTTATTTAGCACAGAACAGTTCATTACCTTCATTTAGTGAAAGACTTTTTGGGGTGTGTTGCGTCTATTTGTGTAAGTCAATTTTGGAGGATTCAGTTTTTGAATTTATTTTCTGAAAATTTTTGTATAAAAATGAATAAAACTAGTTAACAAAGTGGGGGAAATTATGAGAGCTCTTGCCACATTTATTGGTTCTATATTATGTTTAATTAGTGGAACAGGTTATGCTTAAATCTGCATTAATTGTGATACTATCAACAATGAAAAGATTGTTATTGCTCAGTCTTCAACTCCAAGTAATGATGACTTGAATGCTAAAGATGAAAATGGATTTACTAGATTAATCAAAGCGTCCTTCAACGGTGATTATTATGCTGTGAAACGTTTGCTTGAACAAGGAGCCAATGTTGAAGGTAAAAGTAACGATGGCTATACCGCGATAAACTATGCGATTAAAAATGGGAAATTTGAACCAGCGAATTTATTAGTTGAATATAACGCGGAAGTAGATGCACTCCATCCAAATGGCAATATTACTGCATTGATGTATGCTTCTCATTTTGGTGACACCGAGTTTGCGACACGATTGATCCAATATGGTGCAGATTTGAATGATAAATCTAACTTAGGTTAGACACCATTAAAGTTTGCCGTTATTGCCGGACAAGCCCAAATCACAAGACTTTTATTGGAAAATGGTGCGGACAAAGAGATTGAAGATACGAATGGTAAGACTGCTTTGCAGTGGGTAAAGAGGGAAGGTAAAACTCAAACTGAAAATTTGTTAACTGGAAATCTGGATGAAGTTATAATAGTGGAAAGTATTCGTCAAACGCAATTTTACCAAACCATAGAAAATGGTCAGTTTGAGGACGCAAAGGAGCTTTGGACAAAAGGGACTGATGTGAATGCTTTAGATGCAAAAGGTTGGACTGCATTGATGGTGGCTTCATATGACGGACATTTTGCGGTTGCTGATTTTTGGTTGAAAATGGGGCCAATGTGAGTGCTCAATCAAACAAAGGCTATACTCCTTTGATATTAGCAACGTCAAATGGACAGAAAGAAATTGTACTGTTTTTGCTGTTAAAGGGTGTAGATGTAAATGCAAGAGATTCAAATGGTTTAACAGCATTGAATTGGGCTCAAAATCAAGAACAAACAGAGTTAGCAGAGCTATTGAATGTCAATACAGGTGCAATTGAAGTTATTGAAAGTATTAGTCAAACTAAACTTTATCAGGCGTTATTAAATGGTAAAAATGATGTAGCGATTGGATTAATTTCAAACAGTTCGGACGTGAATGCCGTAAATGCTATGGATGCTAAGGGATGGACAGCATTGATGTATGCTCCATATGAAGGTCATTTTGCAATTGTAGACTTCTTAATTGAATATGGTGCGAATGTGAATGCTCAATCAAACAATGGATATACTGCGTTGATATTAGCTGCGGCTGGTGGAAAGAAAGATATTGTGTTATTTTTATTTTTGAAAAAGGTAGATACAAATACACAAGATTCTGAGGGACGTACTACATTGAATTGGGCGACATACGAAGGCCACGTTCAAATTGCAGTCATTTCGAAATAATTGAGATTATTGGAGTATTTGGTTGTAATTTGTTTTAAAATTAAGTTTCAGTCCCAAATTGGTAAAATTGATCTTGGTGGATACTGAAAAAAATTGGAGCTCCAGTTTCATTTCAAGATTCAGGAAAATAAAATTTACCAAATTCTCAATCAATTGAAAATAGTAACAGAAATTTTAGTTTTGAATAATTCTGGAAATTAACGGTAAGTGAATTGTAAAAGTTACTTTGTGCAAAAATGAATAGAAATATTTACTAAGTATATTACAAAATATTTATTTGAAGTTTTTTTGTACCTTCTTATCTCAATTGTAATTAGTTTGGTATAACAATTGAGAATTTTAGAAATCAAATCAGTATAATTGATGAGGTTTTATATGAGTTTCCAAATTGATTGGAATTATAAAAAAATTAAAAGAGTATTAGACATTTGTGAAGTCAAGTTTCGGAGTATTTGAGATGCAACAGTGGAGAAATTTTTTATTATTAGCGATTTTGTTATGCGTTTTGGTATCCTGTAATCACTATCACGGTAACAGAGATGTTCGTCGTACAATTCAATATTGGGATGATGATTACCATCATTGGTATGACAATGGATATTACTTAAGACGACATTCAACTAACATTATTGATCCAAAAGTTTTAAAAAAGTTTGCTGATGATACAGGTATTGCTCATTTTAGTGAACGAGTTGATAATGTTTCTACTAGTTCACATATTATCACAGATGATATTGATAATTTTGAAGTAGTTCGAACCAATCCATTGATTCTATCAAATTTGAATATGCAATCGGAAACTACCAAAATAGAAACTTTAACTGGCAATTTGAATGTGTATGGAAAAGATCAAACGGTAACAATGTACAAAGATAAAGCGAGTGGTACAGTCGCACTTTTCGGAGTGGAAGATAATAACATTGCTTCGGTAGTTTCCAGAGGTGATTTAATCAGAAGTATACCTCGTGGAGTCTATACTTATGACGGGGTAAGTGTAGTGATTAAACGTGGTGCAGGTAATACTCCAAATGCAGGTGAATTCAATATGACTGCTAATTTTGAAGTCGGTACTGGGCAAGTTAGGGCACAAAACCCGATTTCGCGACTAACTGGTAATTTTATTGTAAACACATCTAACGGAACGTACTCTGGAACGGAATTGGACTTAACTGCAGAAGGAGCCGAGGTAAAAGCATCAATTTATGGTAATTTCCACGGATTAGAAGCAACAGGTGTATCAGGAGTGTATCATGATAATGCTGATACACCAATATATTATGGCGCAATTGCTGGTGCTCGCACCACATCTAGGGAGTGAATCAAAATTTACGAGTGTTGGGTAAATCTATTTAGACGTGAAGTATAAAAAAGGGCAATATTTTTCATAAATTATTTGAAAGCGTTCTCTAGAAAATTAAAAATCACTGAGAAATCTTCTGCATTCGCAACAGTTCCTTCTCGCTTAAACCAACGATGAATTTTTCTTTTTTGATTATCTTTAAGTATACAATTGTCATTTCCTTCAGAATTTAATAGGAAATCTGGTAAATTTTGATTTTGATAAGCTTTTTCCCACGAGTCCCGATTGAACAGATTTTCTATTCCTCTAGAAATAGGGTTATTAGTGTTCAAGGGGATTTGCTTTTTGTAAAATTTTCCCTTTTCTTCATCACACGTATTGGTGTCACAGTCATACAATAATACAATTTTTTTTGGTCCGCTTTCTCTAAATTCAGTTTCAGAAAATTTCCAAAAATTATTCAAGAAACTGTAGCTATTTACAGCTATTATGTCAGTTGAATTTAACAGGGATTTCTTATTTAATAATTCGCCTGCTTTGATAATTGACTCTTTATCAGTTTTACCCTCAACTAAAACAACAAATTGTTTGGAAGTTTGCTTAATAGTATCAATGTACTTTTTAAAATATGGTTCATTGAAAAAATAATGGAAGACTGCCTCAGACTTTTCAGAATATTGATCAACCTCAATCTCTTTTCCTTGAGATATATCAAATACTTGGAAGTTTTCTGTTCCAAAAATTTCGTTCATACCCATTACGAATAAAGGAGAATGTGTGGAGATGATAAATTGAATTTTTGGAAAGTATTTCAATAAACGTGGTAATAATCTATATTGGAAGTAGGTATGCATATGAAGGTCAATATCTTCAATGATTACGATTCCTTTGTATTCACTGATATTTCCAAATTTTTTTGTAATTTTTGTACAGAGACATATAATAGCTCCGGTTATAATAGTCTAGAGCGACAATTAGTATACAAGGTTTGGAGTTGTCGGATTTGATTTTGAGTCATCATAGCAAAATTTTTTGTTGTTGTCAATTGGAATCAATCCCGTTCCTAGTTTGTGAAGAACCTTTCAGTTTTAGTGTTGAGTGGCTGTTTGAGCGTTTGCTTGAATGGCATTAACAACAACTAGAAACCAAGAGAGGTTTTCACATGAAAGCGAAGCAAGCTTTAAGTACTGGGTTGCCGCGGTCGGCAACCAAAAAAGATGGCACGCCCCGGAAGCGACCAGGTCCAGCGGATCCGTTAGCAGGGATTTGGGATTTGGTTGCGGTTCCGTGGTTAGAATCGGCCCCGGATTTACCGGCGGTTTTTATCTATGAGCGGTTACTTGATGAGTTTCCGCATCTGGATGAGAGTTGTCGCAAGACGGTTGAACGTCGGGTTCGTGCCTATCGAGCGACGCATGGTCATCCCCGCGAGGTGATGTTTTCACAACAAGCGCAACCGGGTCAATTAGGGATTTCGGATTGTACGTCGATGGTTCGCCATCGGATTACGATTTTGGGTGAGAGATTTGATCACCTGATGTATCATTTTCGGTTGGTGGATTCGGGCTATGAGCATGCGCATGTTCTGTTAGGTGGTGAATCATTTGTCGGGTTATCCACTGGGTTACAGGATGCGTTAGCAGGGTTAGGTGGGGTGCCCCGTTATCATCGCACTGATAGTCTAGCGTCAGCATACAAAAATTTGAATATACAAACCAAAGAAGATTTGACGCGCCGTTATGACGAGTTGTGTGAAGAGTATGGGATGCACCCGACCCGTAACAATCGCAGAAAGCCGCATGAAAATGGTTCGATTGAAAGTGCCCATGGTCATTTTCATCGAGCGGTGCGTGCGACGTTGGACTTTCGCGGGTCGCGTGATTTTCGTGATCTGGCGAGTTATCGTCGCTTTATTGCGGAGATTGTCGCCCAACGGAACCGGCGTAAAGCGAAGAAAATTACGCAAGAACGCAAGCACTTACAACCATTACCATGGCAACGCAGTCTGGATTATGAAGTGGTGTTTGCAAAAGTCACGTCCTCGAGTGCAATCACGGTTCGCAAGGTGTTTTATACTGTTCCTTCGCAGTTGATTGGAGAACAATTACGGGTGCGGCTTTATGATGATCGTCTTGAGTGCTATTTGGGTGAGCGTTATCTGTTTCCGCTTCCCCGTGGTCGTCGCGGTGCTGGCAATGGTCTTGGCTATGTGATTGATTATCATCATATTATTCACTCGCTCCGAGTGAAGCCAGGTGCATTGCTGAACTTGAGTTATCGCGCCCAGTTATTTCCGTGTTCGGCTTATCGCGATATTTTTGAGTTGGCGTTGACGCGTTGTGCTGATCCTCGCAAGGCTTGTCGGTTGACAGTTGATTTACTTTCATTAGCGCATGAGCGTTGCTGTGAGCGGGAATTAGCCGAGGTGTTAGCAGAGCATGTTGTCAACGGTCAGTTACCGGATCTCAAAGCATTACGTGAGCGATTTCATACTGCTCTTGAGGCGTTACCGAGGATTGCGATTGCAACCCCTCAGTTGTCAAGTTATGACCAGTTGCTGGGGACTCAGTTTCAAGGCAAGCAGGAGGCTGATGATGGCGAAGCATAACGCAGTGATTGATCCGAAACGGATTAATGCGGATTTGATGTCGTTGCGCCTGCCCGGGATGCGCACGCATTGGCAGGAGTTGGCTCGGCAATCGGATCAAGAAGACTGGCCAGCGGCGACTTATACGGCACGGTTGGTTGAAATTGAGCAGGCAATGCGGGATCAGAATCGCAAGGATCGCCATCTCAAGGCCTCAAAGTTATTTCCGGGGAAGACCCTTGATCGATTTGATTTTTCGGCGCTACGGATGCTCTCCAAGCCGCAGGTGATGGCATTATCAACCGGGCAGGATTGGTTGGCTCATGGGGAAAATATCCTGTTATTTGGTCCCCCTGGAGTTGGTAAGACGCATCTGGCTTGTGGGATTGGTCATGCGCTGATTGAGCACGGGTTTCGGGTGATGTTTTATCGCACCAGTGACTTTGTGCAAAAGTTTCAGCGCGCCCAACGCGAGTTATCACTGGCCGGAGCAATTGCGAAGTTAGACAAGATCCATTTAGTGATTCTGGATGATTTTGTTTATACCAGCAAAGATGATGCGGAAACCAATGTACTGTTTGAGCTGATTAACACCCGTTATGAGCGACGCTCGCTGATTATTACGGCGAATCAACCGTTTGATCAGTGGCATAAGGTGTTTCCGGAACCAGCGATGACCGCGGCGGTGGTTGACCGCTTATGCCACCGTTGTGTCTCGTTTACCTTGAATGCCGAAAGTTATCGGCGACGGGAAGCGGAACAGCGACTGGAATCAGCGGAGGCATCCCCAGCAACCGCGAAGGCTAAATAAACATTTTGGTCATGATCAACTGGATCGGGTGCTCGCTAGTGCCCGATCTTTTTTTTGACGGGAACAATTTCCTGTGGATAAGTTGCCATAACTCCTTGAATTGATGCGTTGTTTGATTATTGAAGTGAGGATGAATTCAACGAGTCCTGACGGAGATTAATCATCATGACGGCAACCCAACAGGTAACCGATGCCGAACATTACGCGATTCCCATTTTAAGAAAGTATTTTTCGATCGCGGAGATTGCACAGTTTCTTGAATATTCTGAACGCACCATTTCCGACCATAGTTCAGACACCGAGTCGCCATCGGAAAAGAAAGCGAACGCGGAAAAACGCGGCCCCAAAACCGATGAAGTCGCGCCTTACCGTGATCATATTTTAAGATTGTTGCAAGCATCCCGTTGGGACATTCACGCCACCTCAATTCATGCTGACTTAGTGAAGAAGTATGGTGTCCAGTTTTCCGCTCGAACCGTACAACGGTTTGTTTCTGACCTGAAAATAGAGTTCGGGCTGATGAAACAACCCCCTGAAACTAAACCGACACGCCATGGTAAATATCAAAGTTTGACCGATGATCAACATCTGCTCATTCACAAGCTTGCTAGCCATGTTGTTCCGAACATCATTGCGGAATGTATTGGTTGTGTTGCTTCAACGGTTCGTATGCATATCAAAGATCCCAAACTGCCGTCAGCAAAGAAACAAGAACAAAGTTTCAAGGGACGACGACCAGGTCCCGAGAAATTGGCTCGTTACATGATTTTATTGTACCTGCTGTTGCTGACCCGATGGACTTCAACCGCCAAGGATCTCCACCGCTATATTGAAACCAACTTTCCTCAATTAACGTGCAATGTCAGAACCGTGGAACGCGAAGTGAAGACGGTTATGATCAAAGCGAAGGTACCCAAGAGTGTCTATGCGATGCGGAAGAAAAAACCTGGTGAAATGATCCAATTGGATATGACCGATGTCAGTGATTTGGGGGTGACCATTGATGGCCACGCGTTCCCGCACCGGTTCGCCATTGCCACCCTACCATTCTCTGGTTATATCCATTGCGAAGTTGTGCAAGGGGGCGAGTCATTTGAAGCCCTTCAATTGACCCTGATCAATGCGATTACCGCCTTTGAAGGTGTAGCAGAATTTATCCAGACCGATAGTTTATCTGCGGCCTATCGCAATTTACTCGATGATCCCGAACAGGATGCGACCGAAAACTTCTTTGCATTGTGTCAACAACTAGGGAGTCTACCAACCCGAATCAATCGTCAATGTCCCAATGAGAATGGGAGCACGGAAAGTATGAATCGACATTTTTCAACCGAGGTACGAGATGCTTTGGTGTGCCGAGGATCGAAAGACTTTGCTTCGGTTGCTGACTATCAAGACTTTATCGCGGAAGTCCGCACCGAACGTAATGAAAAAAAAAAGACTTGTTAGCGGAAGAGCAAAACTATCTGCAACACCCCCCTGATGAACTCAAAAATTCCTATGATAAAGTCATCATCTACGTTCGGTCCACGGGTTGTTTCTTTCATGAATCGGTGATGTATAGTGCACCGTCCCATCTTAGTGGGGGGCGGTTCAACAGCAAACTCCATTCGGATAAAATTGAGTTATACCACCAAGGCGAGGTTGAACTTTGCGTTGACCGCGTCAAACCCAGTAATCCAGATCAAATCAGCGCCGTGGTCGATTTTCGCCATTGGCTTGACATGTTTCAGCAAAAACCAAATGCCTTTGATGATCATGAATACCGTGATGAATTCTTTCCTAGTCCAGAATATCAGCAACTCTATCAACTAGCCTTAACGCAAATGGATAAAGTCAAGGCGTGTCGATATCTCATGGCCGTATTACAAATTGCCAACCAGCAAAACTGCGTGGAGGAACTGTCGGCGACAATTGCTGAATCACTGCAACAAGACCAACTGCCACCACTAGCGGATTTACAGACGCACTTTGGTTATCAAGCAATGACATCAAAACCAGCAATGGAACCGCCGCGCAAAAAACGATCAGCACAGCAACGAGCCAAGACCACAATCTTGTCCAACAATACCGATCATGATACCAAGTTAGTGGGGATAACATCAAATAAATTCATTAAACTCCTGCTCTTGCTTTGTTTTGCAATCGTCCAAATTATCGGTAAAAACGAGTCAAATCGGAAACAATTATCATCGACTGCGATACAAGACCTAGTCCACACCTCGACAAATTGTGATCTACTACAACAGCTCTGGGCGGCAATATCCGAATCAGAAAACTGTAACAACAAGGCGAACAGCATTCATCTTGAGCAAAGTTCTATTCTGCTCCCCAAAGTGTTCACCACCATGTTTAGTGGTTTTCTGAACCAGCAACAAGGTTCAATGATCCCCAGTTTAGCACTAGAATAATTTTTGCGCGCTGAAGTTCTCGTTAGTTCGATTTTTGAAAAATTTCGCGGGCCCTTCGGGCTAGCTCAGCTAAAAATTTCGCGCGGCCGGTTTCCCACTACAGCTAGCTCTAGCTAAAATTAATCAATATGGTGGTGTGAATATCGCCCCGCCTAGCCTTGTGGGTTGGCGGCGGGGCTTATTATCCACACCATGCTTCAGACTAAATCTTCGGGGTCCAACTCCCCCGCTAAAAAAAAGTACGGTGCCAAACTTGTAATCTCGTTCTAGATGTACTATTATAATTAATGAACACTAGCTGAAGGTTTAGCTAATTGTCGCTCCCCCAAAAAAATAACTGTCGGGGGACAATTTTACTATGGTCCATTAAAATGCCGAGAAATATATCTAGAATGGTATTTTGACCAGTTGACAAATTAGTTAAATTTCTTGAAACTAAATTGTTATCAATGTAATAGTCAATTTCTTTATTGTGAGTAGACCCTAGTTCACAACGCAAGTTACAATCTTCATCAGTTTCATTAAAAACTAACTTCAGAAACGATTGTATGTCAGTTATTAATTTTTCATCAGGATTCACATTACTTTCAAAGTCAAAGTCGAGTTCAAAATTATTCGAAACTATTCTAGCATCCATTCTGGAAAACGTGTCAAATAACCAAATTTTACGCTTGTTTAAGTAACCAAGTTGTAAAATTCGGCGATCATATGATGGATTCAAGGATTCTGGGAACGGCTTTTCATTTGGTATTGTGTTCAGAGGGTCGGTTTCTGAACTTTGATTTATGAATCGAAAACTTGACATATCAACGCAGTCTGGATACTCAAATCGATTAGAAGGGAAATTAGAAAAGTTGATTTGTTAAAAATTTCTGTGGCCATTTCCTCTTCAACAATTGACAAGTTATAATAACGTTTATCTTCATTTAATATTTCAGATTTGAATTCTGGGTCTAATCCATCTAATACCTTTGGGATTTTTTCGTGTGCATCATTTAAAATTAGTTCAAAAAATTTTCCGATACCTTCAAACTCAATTGTGTTTTTGGAGTACCTGCTACCGTGACGAATTATTGAAGACTCCGCTTTAATATGTGATTGATCTACTAGTGTCTCTGAATCATGATAAAATTTTGATTGACAATCTAGCAAATGTTTCATAATGCGCCCGGTAACTAAGCTTTTGCCACTACCATTTTTGCCAACAATAATTAAAGGAATGGGGGTATTTTCCTTTGAAAACTTGCAATTAATTTTTATATTTTCAATTGGTCCCAAATTCAAAAGTTCAATAGTTTTTAGGTGCATCAAATTAACTCCAGATTAAATTGTTAATATAATTGTGCAGATCAATTAAGTTTAAATTTTTATGTTTTAGTTATCGTTTGATTTTAAACCATAAATTAGTAACCTCACTTGTTATTTAACTGAAGTTTTCAATTCCGTAATGTTTAATTTTCCTTATAGTCTCATGGTATTGATTACATATTTCTCCAATTTGGTATTGGACTTCACTTATACCTGACTCAACTTTGAAATCTAAATCTTCAAAACCAATTAAATCAACACCAGCGGTAAAAAATGACCCCAAATATGCACTCTGAACTCCTCCAACTAGGTACATTTTTTTGTCAGGGGGAATTTGAC
The DNA here is from genome assembly GCA_964291365.2 of Stappiaceae bacterium. Classification (GTDB taxonomy): domain Bacteria; phylum Pseudomonadota; class Alphaproteobacteria; order Rhizobiales; family Stappiaceae; genus JBDWFY01. The sequence goes on along the minus strand of OZ219989.1, from coordinate 4,041,731 downwards.
TTCTAAAATATTTTATTGTTTCGCGATTAAATTGGGAGACTGGAGATACCTTAATCCAATCTGTACCTGCAACCAATGCTTTTGCAAGATTAGGTAGGTCACTAACAGTAACGCAACAAATTAACCCCACTTCTTTTGCGGTTGATATTATCTTTTCATCAAAAAATTGTGATACAATGAACTTCCCCCCTGCTTCTTTCACTTGTGTAACGTCTTCAGGGCTACTGTTATCACCACCACCAATTGTTAAACTTACACTTGATGATGTTACAAATTTGTTTATATTCTCAAAAGAATCAGGTGATTTAAGCGATATTTCAATATACTTGAAACATTTTTCTGCAGCTGGAATTTGACTATCACGAGAAAAAACTTGTCCAATTTGTTCAATATTTTTTGATTGTAAGTTTCGTAATACAGCAATAAGCTGCTTGTTTAATTCAGCCATAATTAATTCTTCATTAATATTAAATTTGATTTAACAATTTTATTGTTACCAAATTTGGTTCAAAGTAAGGTGTCATTGATTAATATTGATAATAGAATATTGATTCAAAGATTCCAACTAAATAATTGGAACACCAGACTCAAATAGCGTACCGAAAAAGTAATTTACGACATTTAAAGTGCTTGTATTTGATTACTAAAATTTTAATATTTAAGTTACCAATAATTATCAAATTGGCACAATGTGAAATTATTAACTATAGAGTTTCATTTAAGAAAGCGAAAGATTTCCGAAACAACTTTGTCTATGAATGCTCTTCGATCAAATTTCACTGGGTCTTTGGCAACTGGTATATACTCTTTAGCTGTAGCACTTTTTGGAAAAGGGGAAATAAACGCGAAATGGTGTGCAGTAAACGATTTAAGTAAAACATTATTGTTAGGAACTAATTCGTAATACAATGGCGTGGAATGGAAGTATGGCTTGGCAATTTCATCACCTAAGAATGGAACAATTAGGATATCTTGGTCGTTGATTTGATTTTCAACTTCTAAACCTCTGCTAACAGGAGCAACCAAGATTAGCTTGCCATCAATGAATGAGGGAATTTGAAATTGGTCTCCAATTTCTGGCAATATTATATCAGAGCGAATTGCTTGGAAGAATCTAAAGATGCGGTGAATCAACGGGATATTGCAAAATCGATTATCTTGTTCACCATGATCGTTGCAATGTTTTCTTGTTAATTCAAGGTTAAGTTTTGCACCTGCTCCTAACAATATCGTTGCAGCTCCAAGAGAATATCCAATTCCATGGACTGGTCCTTTGGATAAGTATTTTGAAAATGTATCGCTATCTTTCAACGCATCTAGTATCTGCTTTAACTCCTGTACCCGATGCAACAATACTTCGGTATTATCATCGCCACCTAGTAAATAATCTGCGGCATGGTCAGGTGCTATGACAAAGTATCCAGCATCAGCAAGTTTTGCGGCTGTAATGTGATGATTTCTAAAGCGACCTGCAAATCCGTGTGAAAATACTATTATTGGATGAATTCCAGGTTTAGGTTCTGCTTTGACGGCAATTTCTGTTTCAAAAGGACCAATATAGTGAATTTGAGCTTTTTCATTAGTGGGATACCAAAGACCGAAATTAGTTTCACCTAACTTAAACCATTGATAACCCGCAGCTTGGCCAATATTTGGTATAACAATGGTTAAAGTGAACATATAAATGACAATTATATAGAACGATCGCTTCATTATTTATTTTGGTTCAGAAATTAGTTTGTGAATGAAATGATTTAAAATTATGACATATTTCTATTCTGCTTGAAAGAAAGTAGCATAAGTGGTAGTAAATTTGGAAGAAATATGCTGGGAATGTTTCGGATTTTAAGAAAATTTTCAAAATTAAGTAATTTCGGTAGAATTTTTATTGATAGCCTGGGTGATTATGGCAATGAGATATTTTAAAATAGCGAAATGCTGTTATTGAGTAAGCGACCTTGAAATATGAACTTTTGATACATAAATTACAACTTTGGTTGTTGGTGCATAGACAAATTGCGCTAAGTGTTAAATAAAACTACTTCTCAAGTATCCTATAAGTTTAGTTGATTTGGTAAACTTCATTCGCGTCAAAGTCCAGCACAACGGCACACTTAGATGTGACGATTTACTGGCATGAGGTGTAATTAAAATACAGAATCAAGAAAGTGGTTGAGTATTATTTTCTCTCAACCACAATTTGAATGATGAGTTAGCTAGGGCTACCAACACATTGATAGAGTTTTGTGTTTTCCCAAAGGTTGCACCCAAATTCATCTTGTTCTACACAAGCTTGTTCGTAACCTGCAAATGGCATTGCTTCAACATAACCCCAAGCTTGACAGCGGATATTTGCGTCAGCATCTGCGAGACTAAAGTCTGGTTGATATAAGTTTAGCCCTACATCAGTCCAAGTTACCTCTACAAGCCCGTCAGCTCGACTTCCACCTGTCACAACAGGTTGAGGTGGTTGACAGCTTGTAATTACAAGCATTGCGATCAGAAAAAAAACTATTTTCATGCTCTGTCCTTTGATTGAAAATGCAGTAGATTGCATGATGAAATTTTATAATTCAGCACAATAATACGGAAATATTACTGTGTTATTTTTCAATTAAATTATTTGATTGGTAGCTAATTTTCAACGATATTTATTTGTATAAAAATAAATTTTTGGTAATAATCTTCATGTCCCTTGTATTATCGCTACATTTGCTATAATTTGTGCTGTGAAAAAAAAGACATTTCATTGACTTAGAGTTTTGAGATATAACGTTTGCAATATTAGGACAATTGTAGAAGATTACTATAGGTAGAAAAAGATTTGAGATTGAATAGAAAAAACTAACAAACAATTTTGGTTGAGTCTTAGGAATTGCTAAATCTAAACCATCTGATTTTAAATCCTACTACAATATCAAAAAACTCACAGAAGTTTAAGTGCAAATAGAATAGATTTGATCTAACTTTAGAAGTTTGTTAGACTCAGTATCGAAAAGTTGAATATTATTAAATTTTCATGTTATACGTTATAATGAGTTTGTGTAAACTATGAATCAGTATAGTCCATATAATCTTTTAGTTGAAAATTTAAGCAAATGTTATTACGATAAGTAGATGGAGACAAAATATGATTAGAAAAACAATCTTTGCTACAAAAATAAAGTCTATTGGTTACCGACCGGAAACACAGTTACTCGAAGTAAAGTTCGGTAACTCTACCGCATATCAATATTTTAAGGTCCCTAACAAAATATATGATGGACTAAAGCACTCTCATTCAAAAGAAAAATATTATTTGAAGTACATTAAATACGAATACGTCCATGAATTTATAGATAGAACATGAGTTAAAGGCTCAATTTTGATTAAAGATAACGCAACGGGAGAATAAGATTCAAATATCTGTGTGCAATTTATAATTTTGGGAATATTAGTGTGAGTAGTTTAAAGGTTTGAAATTTCATAAGTGGAATTTTATTAAACCTAATAAATCATATGTCGTTGATACCACAAAATAATTGTCGGGGGACAGGGTTAATTTTAATATTGTTATAATATTTTGATATTTCAGGTCTATTTTTAAATGGAAATGTGCATTCTATGATTTTGAAGCAGCTACTTTAAGTTATAAAGCATACTATTTGGCACTTTTTTGTCTCACAGATATCTGAATCAATGGATTTTTCATTATATATAGTTATCAGATTGTTGCGTAAAGCTATTTAATATGACCGCTATTTTAAATTGTTATTTTACCAAACAATTAAATCAATGATATTTTTTAATATAATTGCGCAGATTTTGTTATTCGATGGCTTAGATATTGACCAAGTTGTTGATGAAACTATTAGACATTGAATTTGATATTTCGCTACGTGGGGTCAATCGCATGGGACTGTCCTTTGTCAAATTTCAATAAGTCTCCAATAGTCAGATTATACTCACCTTTTGGTGCGTGCTAACTACCCAATGTGAAAAGTCTAAATTACCGAGCAAATGTAATGTGGTTGAGCGGCCAAGCCAATACGTTTGAGGTATAATTACAAAAATTTAATCAACAACCTAAGTATATAAAGAATGATAAGTAATTTTGCAAATTGTGGTCTTTGTTATACATTTTGCTGTTAGGGACCTCAAGTAATTTTTTCATAGTAGCTGTTTATCAAATTTAAACAGATAATTTCTATCCACATGATACATTATAATACAACAAAATAATACAACAAAAGATATTGTAGATTGGTTATTTGATAGTAGTTGTTATGGATAAATAAGGTGATCTTACTTTGTATTTTACTTGTAATCTTACTTCGATTTGTTTTTAGTATGAGGGCAGAAATTGAATCTGGTTGTGAATCAAATTATTAAAAGTAGGTGACATAATTCTTTTAAAAGTCGTTGCTTTGATTAGTCATTTAACTTTTCCTAACAATAAATTGAATTTACATTATATTGAACGAATGTTTAGGTAATATTAAGATTTTAAAATCCAAATTATTTTGAAAATTGATTTATGCAACTGCCTTAAATAATTTTGTAGTAAAATGAATGGGTATTTTGCGATAAAAGTAAAAGGATTTGAGCATTTGAAGGTAATTGTGAAAGAAATAGAAAGTAAAAATTAACAATGTAATTTAAAAAATGAAAAAAAAGTGAACTTTGTAAAATTAAATGAGAAATGTGGAAGAAATCTTAATATTAGCCTTAAGATGCCTTATTTAAAAGCATTTGTCGGAATGATTGTTTGAAAAAAATGTTTTTATTGCGTCAAAAAAGTGTGACATTTTTGCAACGAGTTCAAAAAAAATGCATTTGAGCTACATAATTTCCACTTTTTACATTGAATCTCTAATAATAATGATTAAATGTAAACTCAACAGCCGTGGGATTCATTATTTGAATCAAAATTGAATTTGTCTAAAGAATGCAAAATTGATTTAATTTTTCTCGCGGAATTAAAGTTCTGGTCACATGGTTAAATCCAGAGTTGATTTTGAACAAAATTCTAACTAGGAGGTCTGTAATGACTTTTAAAAATGTAATAATCGGTACTATTGCTGGGGTATTTGCTACCTCTGGTGCCATTGCTGCCGATCTTCCAGCAGGATCTACGGAACCGGCAGAATATGTACGTACTTGTGATGCACATGGTAATGGATACTATGAGCTACCAGGTACAGATGCATGTGTAAAAATTGGTGGTAGCGTTCGAACACGTTATCATTTTCAGAAAGCAGGGAGTGACGATGCAGCAGGACGTTTTGATGCGCGTGGGTTACTTTCGGTAACTGGCAGTCGAAATACTAACTTTGGTACAGCATCTGCGACGGTTGCTATTGTTGCAGATGGTGACGGAGTTGCTGTAGATACTTATAGTGCCTCACTTGGTGGTTTCAAATTAGGTGATGTTAATTCTCCAGGTGAAATTACCTTTGGCGCATACGCTTACAACGAAGACTATGGTCCAAAAGACGTGAGTCATGGTGGTCCAGGATTAGCATACTCACTAGATGTTGGTTTTGGGACTAGTATTCAAGTTGCTGCTTTTGCACCAAGTCACGACTCAAAATCAAAAGTGATTCCAGATATTGGTGCAGGAATTAGTTTGAGTCAAGGTTGGGGTTCAATATCCGCTGGTGGTGGTTTTATTGCGCACCTTTCAGAAGGTACAAAATATGATACAACCAGTCCTGACTACCCAGGTCATGCAGATTATATGGGAACCGATACAGTTTCGGATCTAGATGACCCCGCTGATTTAACTGGCTTTGGTTTTTATGCCGGTGGTGGTGCGGAAATTCCAATTCCAGGTCTATCATCTACTAAAATTGGTTTAACTGGCTTTTTCGCCAGTGGTGCAATATCAAAGATCGGAGTTCCATCTGTAGATGTTTATAGACGTATACCTGGATGTACTGAGGAAAATTGTACCCAACCAACGGGTGCAGGTCGTCCGTTGTATAAAGCTGATAAAGTACCTGATACTGCGGCATTTGTTGGTAACGCAGGTACTGCAGATGATCCAGTCTATTATGCAACCGCAGCGGCACTAGAAGACGACGATTTTGATCCAGAAGATTTACAAACAGAAACTTTGTTTGGTGCTGACTTCACTACTGGATTGCCTGATGAACCTGCAGATAACGAAGGTCATATTAATGAAATCAAACTAAATTCAGGTTTCTCTGCTAATGGTGGTTTGACCCATAGTTTTAGTTCTGATATCGCATTACATGTAAATGGTGGGTTCTTCTCAGCATCACAGGGTGACTATACTCAAACTGGTTTTGTGGCCGGTGGTTCATTTGATTATAGTCCAGTACCCGGAACAACATTCACTGTTGGTGGTAATTTCGCCAGTGCTAGTGTTTCTCATGGCGGTGAAGAAGATGACCCTGTCAAGGAGGAATTTGATGCGGATGAACAGTCGTTTGACCCAAGCTGGATAGCGACTATTGCAATTACACAATCATTCTGATCTTAATTTTCAGATGTGAACAGAAGAAGCCCGGTGATAAATCACCGGGCTTTTTTGTATATTAAAAGAATTGATTTCAATCGGATATTTATATGACAGTTGGTCAAGAAGCCATTAGTTTAATTATTTCATTAGTATTTTCATAGTAATATATTGATCTGTAAAAAAATTCATTTGCTCAATGTTTTGCGACTTGATGATCAATTAATAGGGTTCAAAATTTCAAAAACAAACAATGAAATTTGAAACTTAAACTCAATATCAAAATAAATTGTGTTTGAATTCTATTAAGAATCTAAATGTGGTCAGGAAAATAAGCCAGAATAAAGACTTTGTGAATTAAGATGAGTTAAGCGAAAACTGTTTCAAAATGGTATTTAATGAGAATTTCAATCCAATTTTTTGGGAAAATGTACATTTAATTCAAATCATCATTCGGTTTTTATTTAGAAGAGGAATTGTATCAATATTGTAAGTTGAATATGGATTTTAATAATTCAAAAACATTAAAAAGAATTTAGAAAAGTGTTAAATTTTTTGAATTCAATTCAAGTACAATCTTTTATAAACAAAGTAAAAATTTTTATACAAACGCTTTAATTTAAGATATTTTTAATCAAACTAAAGGCACTATAAATGTTTAAAATCAAATCAATAATAGTAATATTCATACTTTCGCTATTCACCTCGGCATGTTATATTTCTTCATCTTCATCTCCTCAAGGATTATTGCGAATTGATGAAGAATTTTTCCGTTCTCCAGGTGACCATGGTGGTGTTGCGAGGTTTCGAAATAGTAATAGAACTCGGTCTTACCATATACTTACTACTAATATGGATGATCCCATCGTTGATCCTTCTCAGTCAGTAAATACAGATGCGTTACCGGAAATTACTCCACTATCTTTGAGCAGAAGGTATGAAGGTACATTGACAAGACGAAGAGTGACAGGTTTTGAAGATGCGAGATTTCATTTGTATCGAGATAAAGATTGGCCTCAAGTTTATGCATTATTAGCAGTTGACAGTGATGGTTATACGGATTTTGAGGTAGGTGGTCCAGATGTTCCAGGTTATGTCGGTGGGACTAGACCTGATTTACCCGGTGGTACACATACCTATACTGGAACAGCAATAGTGACACCTAGACACGGTGGCGATTATATTTATAACGATGATTTTGAGATGACGGTGAATTTTGATCAATCCAGAGGAAATATAACCGCTAATGTAAGAGATCAAGGTGATCCAACCACAATAAATGATGATTTTTATTCACTATTAACAGGTGAATTTGAGATTGACTATAGAAATGCCACTTTTCATGGAGATCGTTTACGTATGGAAGGTTCTGATCCCTTGAATAATATCGGAAACTTCAGAAGTGATGCTTCTATCTATGGTAGCTTTCATAACCACAGAGGTACTGGAGTTTCTGGTGTATATTTTGATAATTCTGCACAGCCAGTTTATGGCGGTGCAATAGTGGGTGCGCGTACACGTTATTGATTAAATTAAACGTGGATATTCTCATTGCGATTACTTATTCACGTAATTCACTCATTTCCCGATATTACTGAGTTGACATTAGGGTAATTGCTTTGCACTAACTATATGGTTGACCCCGACATTTGACTAAAATGTTAAGTAATTTAATGTCTCATTCTTGCAAACTAGGAGAGTTTTACTTTATCAATATACTTAATGGTCGGTCAAATTTTTTTGCATGGGATTCCGGATTACCATACAAAAAGGTAATCAAACTCAAACACCAATTTATCAAATTTTGGGGTAACTACTCTTGAAATGGTATGTATGAAGTCGCGTTTAGTCTATTTCTGTTCAAATAATTTAAAAAGTGCGGAATACCCAAAATATTTTTTTCAGATTCAAATTAGTGAAAAAATTTAATTTGATCAAGTTTGAAAAACCTGAATTTTTTGATTTTTTCTAGTATTGGTATTGGTAAAACTGTATGTAAATTAATTTTACTAACAAATTTTTTTGACAAATTATCAAAATTATGTTACTTTTATATAGGTGTGATTAAAGTTTGAATGCAACAAATCAATTATTAAGTCTTTCAATTTGAATAAATAGTATAGCTGTAAAATTATATGAGGTTTGGCTATGCCGCCACGAGGGAAGAAATTTATTAAAACTCCAGATCTTAAGTTTGGTGCATTGATTCGTGAATGTCGTCAAATGAAAAAATTGTCAATGGAGTCAGTTGCAGAACAGGCTGGATTGACAATAGGTTTTATTTCGCAAGTTGAAAGAAATATCACAGTGCCATCGCTTGTTTCTTTACAATCTATCGCAAGAGTTTTGGATCAACGACTTTCATATTTTCTTGAGCGACCTTTTGACGATGACGATATTACTCGACCTCATGAGAGATTATCTTTTCGAGAACTTGATGAGGGTGTTACGATTGAAATTATATCAAGAGGGTTCCCAGGAAGTGTAGTTCAATCGGCATTAGTGTATCAACCAGCAGGCTTTCGTTCTGAACCAATACATGAGGAAGGAGAGGCCGTGGTTTTCATTCAAGAAGGTGAATTTACCCTAGAGTTTAAAGACGAAACCAAAGTATTGAAGGTGGGTGAATCAATACATTTTGATACAACGCGAACTCATACTGTGTGGAATCACACTGATAAGCGTACAGTTTCATTGTGGACTGGTACATTGACTATATTTAGCGAAGATGACTAAAATGTGGAAATACAAATCACATTGCGCTGAAAGTTTAGTGTATGCATCATTTTGATTGGGTTATCTAATTTTGAAGTTTGGTGTATTCTGTTGCATAAAGTACTAATGGTTGTCGTAGCTGAATCTGGATACTTGTTAACTTGAAATTTCCTTTTGAAGTCCATATTTGGTACTTATTTTTCAATTGAATTGAAACTTTGAATTACTAGTATTTAAGTTTTGACTCATAACTCAATGAAATATCGGTCCCGGTTGAATAGGATTTACATTCTGATGTAATTCATGATAATTATTGAATTGCAGATTTTAATCCAAAAGTGCAGTGTCGCTTTTTATTTTTAGCGATTGAGTTGTAGACATAAAATTATAATTTAAAATTGAGAATTTCACTTTATTGAGGAAAGAGGAAATCAAATAACGGAGTCAATTTAAATTTCATCATTGATTTTAAGTGAGAAATTTGCCGACAAAATTGTGAATTTGATACTAATTGATTACCAGAATTGAAATGAGAAATTTGTCAATGGAAAAGTTTTCATCAGAATGGCTAACGTTTCGTGAGCAAGAAGATTTATTGGCAAGAAATTCAACAATACTTGAATGTGTGACGGAGCATTTGAAGGGTACGAAGCGACTCAATATTTTAGATATTGGTTGTGGAACTGGTGCTACCATGCGCGCGCTACTACCAGAAATTAAGCAACCTCAACATTGGACATTGCTCGATGCAGATCAAGAATTATTAGCACGTGCTCGTTGTCTTAATCAGCCTTTAGTTAGTGATCCTAACTATACTTTGGAAACAGTATTTGCTGATTTAACATCGGGATTTGGGTTTTTAAATAGAGAATATAGTTTGGTGACTGCGACCGCATTGCTTGATTTAGTTTCGGAAGCATGGATTAAGAAATTCGTTATGGCATTGAAACACAATAACCTTAGCTTTTATTGCAGTATTACACCAAATAATAGAATTGAAATTGATCCAAAAGACAATTTAGATAAAAAGGTTATTTGTACGTTTAACTCTCACCGGTATTCAGATAAAGGCTTTGGTATGAGTTTAGGGGGACATGCAACGGATTTTACCATTGAACAATTACAGCGTTCAGGTTTTAACGTTAGTAGTGCTTCTGAAACATGGGGTAATCGTCATCCAAATAAATCTTTTCGAAAAATTTTTAATGCAAAATTAGTTGAAGGGATTTCACAAGCTGCAAATAATACGAAAATGATTGATGCATCAGAATTGAAACAATGGACAGATTCTAGATTAAGTGCAATTCAAAATGAAGAATGTGAGATTTGGTTTGAAATTATGGATTTTATTGCTATCCCAAATTGATTTTTGTTACACCAACCTAATGAAACTCATATGTCTTTTTAAAATCAGGTCCTTCAACATATACTCAATATGACAATGTCAATTTATTTGCTAAATAAATTAAATGAAATCTTGAAACTTTCTAGCAAAAACAGCAAATCAAAAACTTATAGATTACGCAATACTGGTGCGGCTTTTTCTCCCAAAACACGCCAAGTTCCAATTAGACCAAATCCAACCGTTAATATGAGTGCAACGACTACTGCAAGTATTGCGGTGGTTAAAAAGAATGTAAATTCTCCATCCATAATTTCAACTATTACAAACCAAGCCGCAATTGCACCGACAATTACTGCAAAAAACGCCGTAGCAGTTCCTAACACTAAATATTCTAGAATATATGCGAATAGTAGCTTTGAGCGTGTCGCTCCCAAAGTCTTTAGTACGACAGAATCATACACCCGATTTTGATGTCCAGCAGCAAGCGCACCACCCAGTACTAATATACTTGCGATTAAAGTAATACTTGATACCCCTCGAATTGCCCATGCTAGTTGTGACAAAAGTTCATTGACCTGATTGATCGCATTCTTAACGTTTACTGTTGTAACTGTTGGAAATTTTCTTGCAACAGCTCGATGTAGGGATTGCTCTTGTTCAAAAGTGCTATCTTCTTCCCAAGTTACAGTTGCTAAGTGTGCATGTGGGGCCCTTTCAAAAGTATTAGGAGAAAATACTAAAACAAAATTGATGGCCATTGATCGCCACTCAACTTTACGAAGATTTGCAATTGTTGCTTTAAATCGCTTTCCAAGAACGTTTACAGTAATGGTGTCACCAATCTTTACTCCAATTCCTTCTGCAACTTCACTTTCCATAGAAACCAAGAAATCACCATCATGATCTTCCTCCCACCATTCTCCTTCAACCAACGTTGAATTCATGGGTAGGGTAGCAGAATACGTAATTCCTCGATCACCACGTAAGGCCCAAGATCCATCACCTGTTGCTCTTACTTCATATGCTGGTTTGTCTTTGACCTCTATTATACGTCCACGAAGCATTGGAGCGTTTTCGAATATTGCTTCAGGAACGGTACCTTCTACATATTCTTGAAATTCAGCTAGCTCCTCATTCTGAATATCAATAAAGAAAAAGCTAGGTGCGTTTTGTGCCAGCGAGCCGGCAAGATAACCTCGGATATTACCATCTATGAGGGTCATGGTGACCAATAATGTTAATCCAAGTCCCAGTGATAATACGACTGATGATGTTAATGATCCAGGCCGGTGAATATTGGCAATTGCAAGTCGAGCAGAAGTTGATTTGAGTAATGGGAAGCGACTTGCGACAAATTTTATAATTTGTGCGATCCCAATTAAAGTCGTATATGCAACAAGAGATGCACCTATATAAAAGAACGCTAGAATTGTATCTCTAGAATTAGACACTGCAATCCAACATAATGCAAGTATGGTCAAGATTGTGAATACGATATATCGAGCTCTAGGTTTAGGTCGATTGGTGCGTACTGAATCTCGAAATAGTGCGGTAGCAGGAATATCATGAGCTCGACCAAGTGGCCATAAGGCAAATGCTAATGCCGTTAGGAATCCATAAATCACCCCTAAACTTAGCTGTGACGGATAGATAGCAAATTCGGCCGGGATCGGTAAAATAGTTGCCAATAGTGTTGTTAACACCGCTGGAACGATAGCTCCAATCACAATACCAATTGAAATTCCAATTCCTGCTAACATCAAAATTTGTAACAAATAAACTAGAAAGACAAAATCTCCTGATGCACCGACCGATTTAAATGAAGCAATTACTTTGAGTTTAGTTTCAAGAAATGAACGAACGGCATTTGCAACGCCAACTCCACCAACAATTAGTCCAGTTATTCCTACCAAGGTTAAAAATTGTGCAAACCTGCGTATATTTGAAACTAGACCGGGAGCAGCGGAATTTCGCGTTCTAAGCCGCCAACCTGCGTCGGGGTATTTTTCATCAATCGCCTTCAATGAATTGAAGATCTCAAGCGTCGTTGCTGGTCTATTCTCATTAATCCGCACTCGATAAGCCCATTCCACTAAACTTCCTGGTTGTACTAAACCAGACTCTTTAAGTGCTTCCTCACTCAACATCAGTCTAGGTCCGATGACTAGATTTTGTGATAAAAGGTCAGGTTCCTGCTCAATGATTCCAGCGATTCGTACATTGATATTCCCGATAGAAATTATGTCACCAACGCCAACATCTATTTGAGTGCCAAGTGTCGAGTCCACAACGACTCCCCAAGTTCCTTGATTCATTTGTAATGCGGATGCTAAATCAGTATCACCTTCAAGCTTAAGTTCACCATAAAGTGGATAGATGTCATCAATTGCCTTAACTTCCACTAGAGTTTCACTAAATGCATCGGTAGAATCTGGAACGCGGGTCATTGTTCTCATTGTTGCCATTTTGGAAATTTTTCCAAATGTCCCAATAAATTCACTCTGCTCTGGTGAAACTTCTTGATGAAACTGAGTAACTGAAAAGTCACCACCTAATATTGATTGACTTTCATTTGCGATTCCTTCAATAAGTGATCTTGACAGTGAGGCAACACCAGAAATTGCACCAACTCCCAATGCAATACATGCGATAAATATTTTAAACCCTTTTAATCCACCACGAAGTTCACGAAGTGCGAACCGAAGTGCAAGACCAGACTTGAAGGATTTTAATTTTTGAGAAAACTTAGACACTGTTAGTTCTCCACTACTTGGTTGTCACTCTGTTCGATTTGTCCGGAGCGTACTCGTACTGTACGATCACATTGACTAGCTAAATTGGTGTCATGAGTCACAAGTACTAAAGTAGTGTTGCGTTTTCGGCTAGCAGCAAACATTAACTCAATAATCTGATTACCAATTGTATCATCAAGATTTCCTGTCGGTTCATCTGCAATTAGTATGGAAGGGTGGCTAATAAGTGAACGAGCAATTGCTACACGTTGTTGTTCACCTCCAGACAATTCTGCTGGATAATGAAGCAATCGATCACCTAGACCAACGGAGTTAAGTTCTTCTCCTGCTTTTTCAAACGCATCAGGATCTCCAGCCAATTCAAGCGGAACCGCAACGTTTTCATGTGCTGTCATATTTGGAATGAGATGAAAAGATTGAAATACGATACCAATGTTTTTACCACGAAACTTGGCTAGTTCATCTTCATCCAGTTCATTCAATTTTTGATCCGCAACCTCTACAATACCTTCATCAACTCGTTCAAGACCACCCATCACCATCAGAAGGGTAGATTTACCAGAACCGGATGGACCTACAACACCAACTCGCTCCCCCCGTTCAATTTCTAAGTCAATTCCTTTTAAAATATGAACTCGTGCCGCACCTGAACCTAAACTTAAGTGAACTTTAGCGAGTTTAATCACATTATCTTTCGGTTTGATGCGTTTTCTCAACTCTTTAACTCGTTCCCGAAGCGAACTGGTCCCACTGGATAAGTCATCTAATTGCTCATATAGTGCATCAAGGTCAGCTACAGCTGATTTGTCGTCACCTTGGTTTACACGGGTAGTTATTTCATTTATTTGATTGTTAATCTGATCAATCAAATTTTTGTCCATTGGGACAAGATTCTTAGATGGATCAACACTTTCCATCTTCAAGCTCCTTATAAAAATATGAATTGAGGGATTATTTGATTTTTCAATAAATCAAAGTTATATTGTGATTCATTTTGTAGATAGGATTTTTATAGCGATGCTTTTTTCTAATATCAAATTTCTGCTGACAATTGTATGTATTTTTTTATTTTGTGCAGGGATGACTAATTTTTCAAATGCTAACGATGAAAAAATAAAAATTGTTGTATTTGGTGATAGCTTGTCCGCGGGATACTCGCTTAAAGAAGAGGATTCATTTCCGTCAAAATTACAAGTTAAGCTAGATGAAAACGACTATAACGTTGAGATAATACATGCAGGAGTGTCTGGAGATACTTCTAAGGGAGGATTGAGTCGAGTTGACTGGTCCGTTCCAGATGAAGCTCATGCAGTGATACTTGAATTAGGTGCTAATGATGCACTTAGAGGGATTGATCCAAGTGATACGCGTGAAGCATTAGATAAGATTGTTGCACGACTTCAAGAGCGAAATTTTGAAGTTTTGATTTGTGGTATGTTGTCACCTCCAAATATGGGAGATGATTATGCGGAGTTATTCAATCCAATATTTGAGGATTTGGTAAATAAATACAATACTTTGTACTATCCATTTTTTTTAGAAGGAGTAGCTGCAGTCCCAGAACTTAACTTATCAGATGGTATTCATCCAAATGCCGAAGGTATTGATGTTATTGTTGAAATGATCTTCCCTTATGTAGAGGATTTGGTAAAAGAAGTGAGGGGTGAGACGTAATTGTGAGTTGAAGTGTATGGACCTACTGTGTATGTGTTATTACATTGAGTTTGTAATTCTGTCAGAAGTCTTGATTAGGTTCGTAACTAAAATCTAACAAAAAATTTAGTATTGACACAAATCGTCGGTGCGATTAATTCACTTTAAATTGAATCAAACTTAGGAATCGTGATGAATTCCTATAACAATTTACTACTTTGGCAAATCAAATTTTGCTGAATTTCACAATTAACTATTTATTTCAAACTTACAGAGGAAACTATGGAGTATCGTCGACTAGGAAAAACCGACCTAATGGTTAGTAGTATTTGCCTTGGTACTATGACTTGGGGTGAACAAAATTCAGAAGCTGAAGGCCATACGCAAATGGACTATGCGGTTGAACAAGGTGTAAATATCTTTGATACCGCGGAGTTATATCCAATTCCACCTAAAGCCCAGTCTCAAGGTGAAACAGAAAAAATTATTGGAAGTTGGTTGAAAAACCGAGGTCGGAGAAGTGATATCGTAATTGCAACCAAAGTAGTTGGACGCACTGACAATACTTGGTTCCGCGATAAGAACATTCCTGGTGAATTGAATCGGGACCAGATAATGGAAGCAATTGATAAGAGTCTAAATCGATTAAATACTGATTATATTGATTTGTATCAGATTCATTGGCCGGATCGGAGAGTTTCTCAATTTGGTGGAAGTCCTACGGTATGGGCCGACGCAGAACCCGTTGCTAATGAAAATTCTATTGAAAGCACACTTGAAGTGCTTGATGAACTGGTTAAGTCTGGTAAGGTTAGATATGTGGGAGTTTCCAATGAAAGTGCATGGGGCACCATGTGCTACTTGAAAGCACATGAATCAAAGAATTTTCCTAGAATTCAATCAATTCAAAATGCATATTCACTGGTGAACCGAACGTTTGAGGTTAATCTTGCAGAAATTGCTCGACGTGAAAAAGTTGGATTGTTAGCGTATTCGGCACTTGCTCAAGGATACTTGACGGGAAAATATCGAAATGGAGCACTACCTAAAGGTTCGCGAAAAGTGCTGTTTGGTCGGTTACAAAGATATGAAAAACCTGGTTCGGATGAAGCACTTGAAAAGTATTTTGATCTTGCCAAAAAACACGGGATTGATCCAAGCCAGTTGGCTTTAGCGTTTGCTCATTCACGGTCCTTTATGACTTCGGTGATAATCGGAGCGACTACAATGGACCAATTGAAGTTGAATATTGATGCCGCGCAAATAAAGATCACTTCTGATATAGAAGATGAAGTCAACGAAATTCATCAACTTCATTGTAATCCCGCGCCATAAGGGATTTTTTAAAAATTTTTTACTACTCAAAATGATCTGGTAAAGCTTTAGATAAAAATGGACTCTTAATATTATTGAGCTATTGCGCGAAAATGCCGACAAAAAATATTTAAAATTAACCGAAATTTGCAAACTCACTTCAACCATCTGACTGATTTCAATTTTAGTTTTCAAAATGCCAAGATTATTTACTGGAATTGCAATTCCTGAAAATATTGCGTCAACACTCTCACGTTTACAAATCGGATTGGATGGCGCACGTTGGATCAATCCATCTGATTTCCATATTACATTACGTTTTATTGGGGATATTGACGATAGAGTGGCAAATGATGTTGTTGACCTGTTAGCAACTGTCAATAAACCTAAGTTTGAAATTAAAATTCAAGATTTTGACGCGTTTGGAGGAAACAAACCTCATAGTGTTTTTGCCAAAGTAGACATCAATGACACTTTATTTGAGTTGCAGCAAGAGCACGAAAGATTAATGCAAAGGATTGGGTTAAAGGTAATTACTCGAAAATACACACCGCATATCACAATCTGTCGACTAAGAGGATTTCGCGCTGAAACTATTGCACAATGGTTGGCACAAAATAGTGGATTTCTTTCATCAAACTTTCAGGTTGAGGAGTTTGTATTGTATTCGGCAAAGAGTTCAACTGGTGGCGGTCCATATGTACCTGAGCAAATTTTTCCTTTGCGCGAGTATTAAATTTTGAGTGTAGCTCTTTGCGAGCAACAAGCAAATTTTTCACAGGAAATTCGCTTATATTGTCAATTAATTGTGGTCTTCCAACAGACGACGCGCAATTACTTGGGCTTGAATCTCAGCAGCTCCCTCAAAGATATTAAGGATTCGTGCATCGCATAATACTCTTGAAATTTCATATTCAAGCGCATAGCCATTGCCACCATGAATTTGTACCGCATTATCAGCAGCAACCCAAGCAACTCTTCCTGCAAGTAACTTAGCCATTCCTGCTTCAACATCACATCGTCTTCCTGAATCTTTTTCCTTCGCAGCGAAATAAGTTAATTGACGTACTGCCATTATTTCTGCAGCCATTAACGCCAATTTATCGCTAACTCTTGGAAATTGAATCAACTTTTTGCCAAATTGAACGCGTTCTAATGAGTATTGCAATCCTAAATCCAGTGCTGATTGTGCGATTCCAACCGCACGCGCAGCAGTTTGTATTCTGGCAGATTCAAAAGTTTGCATGAGTTGCTTGAAACCTTGACCTTCTTCACCGCCAAGTAAGTTTTCTTGTTTAACTTTGAAATGATCAAATGCGATTTCGTACTCTTTCATCCCGCGATATCCTAGTGGTTCTATTTCGCTACCACTCATGCCCTCTGCTGGAAATGGATTCTGATCAGTCCCTCGTGGTTTTTCGGCAAGAAACATTGATATTCCTTTATACCCCTTTTCTTCTTGGTTCGTGCGGACTAATAGTGTCATTACATCCGCGCGTACTGGATGCGTAATCCAGGTTTTATTGCCAGTAATGTGATATTCTCTACCATGGAGTTCTGCTCTACATTTAAGTGCGGCTAAGTCGGATCCATGATTAGGCTCGGTAAATACAGCTGTTGGTAAAATTTCACCAGATGCAATCTTCGGAAGCCATTGTTGTTTCTGTTTTTCAGTTCCACCACAAAGGATCAACTCACCAGCAATTTCAGATCTGGTACCAAGTGAACCAACACCAATATACCCGCGTGACAACTCCTCTGAGACAACACACATTGAGACTTTACCAAGACCTGACCCACCATACTTTTCCGGAATTGTCAATCCAAATACACCCATCTCTGCCAAGCTTTCAATGAGGGACATCGGAATATATTCATTTTTTCGATGCCATTGTTGTGCTTGAGGTTTGACTTCACTATCTGTGAACCTCTGCATTTCAGCACGGAAGTGATTTTCAGTTTCGTCAAGTCCATTGTTTCCGTAAATTTGCAGTGGATTGTCTTGTAAAATCTTCGCAAGTTGCAAACGATTTTCAGCGGAATTACCGTGTTCAAGTATTGCTTTAACAGCTGGAGACTCTTGTAACTCATTGATGGATTGGAATTCAATTCCCAACTCAACAGGTCGAATAAATTCACCTTGATTCATTGGGATTCCGCTCAAAATTTGGGTAAGGTACTCACCAAATATAATGGCATTAAGCAGAATATCAGTTTCTGAAAATTCGTTGGAATTGAGAAGATTTTCACTGTTTAGGGAAATTTGTTCCAATGCTTTGACATAAGTCGCTAACCAAGCATATCCGTGAACGATGTGTTGTTCACGTTCAACTTTTTCAGATGAAATTTTGCTAGCTACTGAAACTCTACTCTTTACGAATTCTCGACCGGATTTTAAGACTCTTTCTAAATCACTTACAACGCTTTTAGTATTTTCGATATGAGCGTGTTTGTCTAAGCTTAGTGAGTTAAGGGAAGTATCAGACATAAGAATCGTTCCAGTATTTGTATAATTTTGTGCAGTGCAACAATAACATAATTTCTTTAGTATTCAATTTTGAGTTTTTGAATGTGAACAATTAGATTTCGTTTTTTAGTAACGGAGTTAATCTAGCTAGTAGAGCTATATATAGATTTTTATTATGTTTGAGACTTTTGCCGGGCTAAAGTAACCGCTCCAACTACAACTAGCATTCCCAGTAATTGAGTGACTGTTAGGGTTTCACCAAATAAAAAATATCCTTCAATCGCAGTTGCGACTGGAACTAAATAAAACAAAGAGGCAATACGACTTACAGCACCATGCCGAATTAAAATCATCAGTAATGAGACCGCACCAATTGATAGAACAAGTACTAGCCAAGTTAGGGCAATGATGAATTCTCCAGTCCATTCTATATAGTAGCCACCATCAATTCCAACACCAATTGCCATTATCGGTATTGTACCAATATATTGAAAAAATGTTCCTGCACGAACATCAATATTTGCCGCGTACTTTTTTTGATAGATTGTACCAATTGCAATTCCAATTACTGAAAGCAAACATACTAAAGTCGCGGCTAGTGTAATCCCAGTTCCAGTAATTTGAAATTTGGGTTGTAGTACTAATATTAGACCAGCAATGCCAATAAAAAAGCCGATCCAATGCCGAGAAGTTATCTCTTCTTTTAGAATAAAACGTGCAAGTACCGCAGTTAACAAAGGTTGTAACCCGACTATGATGGCCGAAATCCCAGCTGGCATGCCGTTATTAATTGCCCAAAATACACATCCTAGATA
Organism: Stappiaceae bacterium; assembly: GCA_964291365.2. GTDB lineage: Bacteria > Pseudomonadota > Alphaproteobacteria > Rhizobiales > Stappiaceae > JBDWFY01. The sequence continues at coordinate 4,022,206 of OZ219989.1, read as the reverse complement.
TACTCCATGAACTAACATTCCAACTATTGCACTATGAAAAGCTGGTTTTACTCCCGGCCATTTTATTCTTGAAATTGCACAAACGATCCCTAATATTACGGCAACTATTATGACTCTTACCAATAGGAAAGAAAATGGATTTGACCAAGGAGCTCCAAGCTTTGCGCCAATGAATCCAGTAGACCAAAGGAGTACAAAAATTGCTGGCGAGGAAAAGATTAAGGTAGATTTTAATGACATCTAAGAAAATTACATTTGTTGGCTTTCAATTTATGAACGCTATACAGATTTTTCTAAATTGAAATTACTGATTTACTTACTTTGTTAGTAAAATTTTGAACGGATAAATATAATTACATTTAGTATAGGAAGATAAGGTGAATATATACCAAATTACGATTGTTGAACTACCAAAACTTGAAAAAAGTATTGTCGGCATTTTATCCGATAACGATTAAAGCTTTTCATTTAACCTCAATAAATTTGAGAATGTACCGTATGAGCAAATTATTAGCTATTGTTGGGGCCGGACAAGCCGCTGCTCAAGCGATTCAGCAACTCAAACAAAATGAATACCCAGGGAAGATTACACTAATTGGCGATGAGGAGCAGTTACCTTATCAACGGCCTCCGCTTTCTAAAGGATTTCTTTCAGATGAAATTACCGAAGAACGATTGCAATTGCGACCCAAGGAATTTTATGACACGAATAATATTGAGTTAATTTTGAATACTAGAGTTGAATCATTAGATCTTCATAACAATAGATTAGTGCTTTCAAATAGCAAAGTCGTAGTTTTTGATGACTTATTATTGACGACAGGAGCAAGGGCACGACAAATTTCTCTGCCAGGAAGCGAATTGCAGGGTGTATTCCAGTTACGAAATATAAGTGATGTGGAAAAACTCAGACCAAGCATGCAACCGGGACACAATTTAGTAATTATTGGAGCGGGATATATCGGGTTAGAAGTTGCTGCTATTGCAAAAAAATTGGGGTTAAATATTATCGTTCTTGAAGAACAAGAGAGAGTATTGAAACGCGTTGTCTCACTGCAAATGTCAGAATTTTTTCAAAAATTGCACGAAAGCAATGGTGTTGAATTGCGAACTTCAACTAAAGTTAAAGCTGTAGGTGGGGAAACAAATGCAGAATATGTTGAACTTGCAGACGGTACTAAAATCAAGTGCGACCTGGTTTTAATTGCAGTTGGGTCAATACCAAACGATGATTTAGCTAAACAAAGTGGAATTGATACAGATAACGGAATTTTAGTAAATAACGCGTGTTGTTCATCAGAACAAAATGTATTTGCTGCTGGCGATTGCACGAGATTTTATTCCAATAGATTTCAGCAAAAAGTTAGACTAGAAAGTGTGCAAAACGCAATAGATCAAGGGGAAGCTGTTGCGAATTCAATCTGTGGCGTAGATGAAGATTATGATCCAATCCCTTGGTTTTGGTCGGATCAGTATGGCATTAAACTTCAAATCACCGGTTTAGCACAAGAGTATGACGAATCTATAGTAGTAGGTGATCCAACAGCTAAGGTGTTTTATATCGCTTACTTGAAATCCGGGAAACTCATTGCAGTGGATAGTGTCAATCATCCGCGTTCATATATGATTGCACGAAGGTCGTTAGGGCAAGATTGGCGAGATGATTTACTTCCACCCGTTTAATTTCAGTAAGTTCAGGGAATTTAGTGAATGACAATACAGCTAGTGTGTATGGGTGAACCGTTAATTGAGTTTAACCAAAAGGAAGAAAGCGGGTTATTTGAACTTGGTTTTGGTGGCGACACCTCAAATACCGCGATTGCAGCATCGAGACATGGAGCAAGTGCTGCTTACTTTTCTCACGTTGGTTCCGACAAATTCGGGCAAATGCTGAGAACACTGTGGACTAAAGAGGGTGTTGACCATAGCTTTGTTCCTGAATCAGAAAACTCACCTACTGGTGTGTATTTTGTAACTCATGATGAATCTGGGCATACATTTTCGTACCTTAGATCAAATTCAGCTGCCAGTAAGATAACTCCTAAAGATGTGCCAGAACAACTAATTGCTAATGCTTCGATTTTGCATCTATCAGCAATTTCACAAGCGATTAGTTCGTCAGCTTGCGATGCTTGCTTCCACGCTATTGATATTGCTAAAGCAAACAGAGTAAAGGTTTCTTATGACACAAATCTTCGATTACCACTTTGGTCAATCTCACGTGCACGGGCAATAATCAATGAAACCATCCAAAATGCTGATATTTTGTTACCTGGTCTGGATGATATTCGAAAAGTAACTGGAATTGATGACCCCAAAGAGATTATTGACATGTTACTTAATAGTGGACCGAATGTCATTGCGTTAACTATGGGTAGTGAGGGTGTAATTGTTGCGACACCAGAGCAACAAATTAAGATTCCACCTCATAAGGTGTCAGCAGTTGATGCGACTGGAGCTGGTGATGCATTTGATGGAGCATTTCTTGCTGAATACATACGTCATCAGGATGTATTTAAATCAGCACAATATGCTAATGCATCTGCTGCGCTTTCTACAGAAGGATATGGTGCAGTTTCGCCACTACCAAATCGTGAAAAAGTTGAATTGTTTATAAATTAACGCACTCAAATTGAGTAATTACTTTTTGAGCGTGAAGTACACAATAGTTTGACAAACCAGCATCAAATAAGCTCTCTCGCATTTCCATTACATTCAATAGTTATGGTTTCATCATAATTTGGGTTTGAAGTATTAATTTTTGTTGAAGCATCAAATGTTATTGCCACTGAACCAAAATTCTCTGATTTAGGTTTTGGGTTAATATTAAGTTGGTGTCTTGTCTCAGATACACTTTCCGATTTTGGTTCTTCTTCATCAGTTAAGGATAACTGTTCACCCACTATAAATGCTCTATTAGAAACCTTGATTAGACGTTTTTTTCCTATTTCATCTGGTAGACCATTACTTAAAATTACAACTCGAATGTTATTTTTGTCGGGATGCGTCATTCCATCTATAACCTTTTAATCGAATTCTAGCTCGCTCAAGTGCTTGACGCATTTGTTTAGGGGTTATTCTTGGTGCTTCATGAACTTTGGTGTCTAAAAATTCTACTTGTTTTCCATTGGGATAACATTTGATCCAAATTGTTAAATCAATTATGGATCCGATTGATAACTTTTTTTGATCAGATTTTGATAGTTCACTTATAGGCAAATTTCCAGTATTCGTAGCGACTTTGTTCGTATCATATTTATCTTTCAAGTCTAAGTATACAATCTTCTCTGATATATCAGTCACAAGTCCGATCCATTCTTTAGTTATTTTTTTCTTTGGAGAATGACACTTTGTTATTTTGGATTTATTCTTTATTTTAGAGGAATTTGAACCCAATGACTTGAGCCGTTGCAGTTTATTATTTGTAACAATTGGTTCCAAAATACCATAATTCTTTGTGACCTTTGAATCAGGTATAAAATCACTATTTGGATTTGCATTTGATGAATTATTGTTTATCGACATGGTCTTTCTCAAAATTGAAATTGTGAGTCTGAATTGTGTAAGTTCTATTTGCATCCAGAGTATTATTTAATGTGTTGTCTTCGGTATAAGTCTTCATTGCACAAATTTAAACTAAAATTGATTAACTTGGTGAAACTAAGAATCAGCATTTTTAAAATAACAGAATTGTTGATTGAGTTTTGATATCCCGTTTTTACTTATTTAAATTCCTAAATTCATAACGTATTTATTCATTTAGAGCGGTATGAAATTATTTCAACTAGGTTGAAACTGTTTGACCAAAAGTTGTCCAGAGAAATAAGAATTTTCTTCGGAAGAGCACTTTCAAACAGTCGGCAATTTCTGTTTTAAGTTGTTTGTTGTAACTTACCATGGCAGTTTTTATATTTTTTACCTGACCCGCATGGACATTCTTGATTTCGTCCAATTTTACTCCAAGTGTGGGGTCTGGTTAAGTCAGGTTTTTTGGGCTCCTGGGACTTCGTGGCTTTATTAATTATGGGTTTTATTGTGGTATTTTCTTGTTCCGCTTCGTTTTCACCAGTAAATGGATTGATATGCTCAGTTGATAATGCGTGTAGGTTTTCTTTTTGATCCTCTAAATTTGGCGGAACTTCATGCTGAACGATTTGAAGTTTGAGGAACTTTGAAGTGACATCTTCTCGTAGTTGTGAGAGCATGGCATTAAATAGCTCAAATGCCTCAGTTTTGTATTCTTGTAATGGGTCACGTTGTGCATAGCCGCGAAAACCAACGACAGTACGCAGATGATCCAAGGTAGCTAGATGTTCACGCCATAGGTGATCTAAAGACTGTAAAATTATCGCCTTTTCAACTTTTTTTACTATATCAGAGCCATATAGTGTGGATTTATTTTCTGCAAGTTTTTCAGCCTCTTCTTTCAGTCTCATGGTTACTACATCTGGATCAATTCCTTCTTCATCCGGCCATTTTTCTATTGGTAAATCAAGGTTCAGATTATTTTTTACCTTTTCTTTCAATTCTGTTGTTTCCCACTGTTCAGGGTATACTTTTTCTGGGATATGCAAGCTGACCATATCTTCAATAATTTCCTCTCGCATATCTTTGATCATATCGGAAAGGTCTTCTTCATCCATCAATTCAAGTCGTTGTTCAAAAATCGCATTCCGTTGTTCATTCATCACATTGTCAAATTTAAGTAGATTTTTTCTTATATCGTAGTTTCGTGCTTCAACCTTTGTTTGAGCTTTTTCTAACGCGCGATTAATCCAGTTATGAACGATTGCTTCACCTTCCTTCAATCCAAGTGTTTGTAGCATTGAATCCAATCGGTCTGATCCAAATATTCGCATCAAGTCATCTTCAAGCGAAAGGAAAAATTTAGAGTGTCCAGGATCTCCTTGCCGACCGGAACGACCACGTAACTGGTTATCAATTCGACGACTTTCGTGACGTTCGGTGGCAACTACAAATAGCCCACCTGCTTCAATAGCTTCTTGTTTTAATTTTGCAACTTCTGCCGTGATTTTAGTTTTAAATTTTTCTTTATCTTCTTCACTCAATTCTGGGTCAATTTCAGATTCTAGTCGCATGTCGAGATTTCCACCAAGCTGGATATCAGTACCTCTACCTGCCATATTGGTTGCAATAGTGATTGCACCAGGAACTCCCGCTTGAGAAATGATGTGTGCCTCTTGTTCGTGGTAACGTGCATTTAAAACAGCAAAAATCTTCTTTGCAGCTCCACCTTTCTCACTTTGATTCAATGCAGTAAACGCTTCAGGTTTGCTTACATCAACTTGACTATAGCCATGTTTTTTAAGCATGTCAGCAAGTAGCTCTGATTTTGCGATTGAAGTTGTTCCTACTAATAGCGGTTGATGTCGCTCTTTACACTCATCGATTAATTCGAGAATTGCGTTAAACTTTTCTCTAGCAGTTCGATAAATTTCGTCGTTGTCGTCAACTCTTGCTACGGGCACATTGGTTGGCACTTCAACTACTTCTAATCCATAAATGTCCATAAACTCTTCGGCTTCAGTTTTTGCTGTTCCAGTCATACCTGCTAATTTGTTATACATACGGAAATAATTTTGAAATGTGATTGAGGCCATAGTTTGATTTTCAGGTTGAATTGTAACTGCTTCTTTAGCCTCAAGTGCTTGGTGTTGGCCTTCGGAAAATCTTCTACCTGGCATCATACGTCCCGTGAATTCATCAATTATGACAATTTCGTCATTGCGGACGATGTAATCTCGATCTCGTTGAAAGAGTTTATGGGCTTTTAGGGCTTGTTGTAAATGGTGAACGACTGTCACATTTTCTACGTCATATAACGAATCTCCTTTAAGTAAGTCAGCTTCAGCTAATAGTTTTTCGAGTTTTTCATTACCAATTTCAGTGAAAGACGCAGATTTTGTTTTTTCGTCCAATTCGTAATCTTCTTCTTCAAGTTTTGGAATAAATGTGTCTATTGTGTTATAAAATTCTGATCTATCGGCTAGTGGACCAGAAATGATGAGTGGGGTTCGAGCTTCGTCAATGAGAATCGAGTCCACTTCGTCAACAATCGCGTAACTATGGCTACGTTGAACCATATCGGCACGGTCGTGTTTCATGTTATCGCGTAAATAATCAAACCCAAACTCGTTGTTGGTTCCATAGGTTACATCTGCATTATAAGATTCGCGGCGTTCATCATCATTGAGTCCATGAACAATAACTCCTGTTGTTAATCCAAGAAATTCATATATTTGCCCCATCCATTCTGAATCACGTCTTGCCAGGTAGTCATTTACTGTTACGACATGTACTCCCTCACCAGCCAAAGCGTTTAAATATACAGATAATGTTGCAACTAGAGTTTTTCCTTCACCAGTACGCATTTCAGAAATTTTACCTTCATGTAATACCATTCCTCCAATAAGCTGAACATCATAATGACGTTGCCCTAATACACGTTTAGCGGCTTCTCGAACAGTTGCAAATGCAGGCACCAGTACAGAGTCCAACTTTTCACCAGCTGCTAACTGTTCTTTAAATTCTTGAGTTCTCGCTTTTAGCTGTTCATCACTCAATGCTTCCAATTCTGGTTCTAATTCATTGATTGCATTGACAGTTGCATGGTAAGCTTTTATTTTTCGTTCAATGGCTGTGCCAAAAATGCTACCTATAAGATTAGATATGCTCATAAAAATACTGCGAAATATGTCAATGATCGCATTGTATATGGCCATAATATATTCCTGAGTTAAACTCTTGAAATTTGGAAAACGATTGGAGTAAAAAAATTTGTAAGGAGTTATATACGATTTGCAATAGAGATGCAAATTTTGGGTATCACGTGAAATATTTAAATGAGTTTGTTGTTATTGAACAAATCTCACCATTTTACTCCAATGCTGAAAAAGCGATGTTTCTTTTGATCGGTTTACTACTAGATTGTGAACTAATTTGCTGGAAATGGTTTTGAAAATTTGTCAGAATCATGCAAAAGTATAAATTTTATTTTAGATTAAACTATTTTAGTAAGTTTATTTGCAAAAATATAGTTTACTTTAAATATTCAGGTTGACAGTATCTACCAACTAGTTTATTTTTCAAAGCAAAATTGCTAAAACCACCAATATTTTCATTACGTTGTAAACGGCATTTGATTATAACGGTCCCGTTTTCAATGATTGAAACTCATCAAAAAGGATCATTACATGAAATCTATTTTAAATAAGTGTGCAGTTATATTGTTTGCAATTGGCTGTATTATTTCAACAATTCCCGCAAATGCTCAATCAGGAGATGAGGTTGTTGCAACAGTAAATGGTGAGGAAATTACCCAATCAAATTTGAAATTTGCAGCTGATCGATTAGGTGATGCAATCGGGCATTTGTCGGAAGATCAAAAAACTGAAGTATTAACAGGTATTTTAGTTGATCTCGTTTTGTTGGCACAGGCTGGTAAAGAAAAAGGATTGGAACAAACAGAAGAATTTAAGCAAGGAATTGAGTTTTTAACGACTCAATCCTTACGGGATGCATATTTTGAAACTCATGTTAGTGCATTAGTAAAGGAAGAGGATGTAAAGGCAAAATATGATACTCAAGTCGCTAATGAAGGTGGTGAAAAGGAAGTTAAAGCAAGCCATATACTCCTAGAAACAGAAGCCGAAGCGAACGAAGTTATTAGTGAACTTAATAATGGCGGTGATTTTGCTGAATTGGCAAAAATACATTCAACCGGCCCTTCTGGTCCAAATGGTGGTGATTTAGGATTTTTTGGAAAAGGACGAATGGTACCTCCATTTGAGGAAGCGGCTTTTAGTTTGGTTGTCGGAGATTATACCAAAGAACCAGTTGAAACTCAGTTTGGTTGGCATATTATCAAAGTATTTGAAACACGTACTCAACCTGCACCAGCTTATGAAGAAGTTGCAGAACAACTTCGCCAAGAAGCAATTCGGGTTAAATATGATGAAGTTTTGAATGAATTAAAATCAAAAGCCAATATTGAATACACTGAGTCCGGTGAATCTGCGCAATAATCTAGTATGGAAGATAGAGTTTTTTAGGTCATTAAATTGTTCAAGTTTGGCATAAGATTATATTTTCCGTCAAATTTCAAATTATTTGTTGGTTTAATGGTCTTTTGTGATTTCTTAAAGCATACAAGGCAATCATCTCGTGAACTCTAATCAATATCTATCACCGTTCGCACCAAAAACATATCCTGAGTTTCCTGATGTAGCAGGAGTTCGTTTGGCAACGGCCGAAGCCGGAATAAAATATCAAGGACGCAAGGATGTATTGTTGATAGAATTGGTTAAGGGAACAAAAATTGCTGGCGTTTTTACAAAATCTAAATGCTCGAGTGCACCGGTAGATTGGTGCAAAAAGAATATTGCAAATGGAACCGCGCGCGGCATTTTGATAAATTCTGGCAATGCAAATGCATTTACTGGAATGCAGGGTTGGCAAGTTGCAAAAAAATCAGCTGAATTGACAGCTAGCACCCTGGATTGTCTCGAAAATGAAATTTTTTTAGCCTCTACTGGGGTAATAGGTGAACCAATGGATGTTAGTAGGTTTGATGAAGTCTTATGGGATCTTAAGAAGAGTCTTTCAACAAATAATTGGCTAGATGCTGCGAAAACTATAATGACCACTGATACATTTCCTAAGGTTTCGACTGAGACAGTACAAATTGATGGTGAAGAATTAGTTATAAATGGAATTGCTAAGGGTTCAGGGATGATTGAACCAGATATGGCAACAATGTTGGGTTTTATTTTTACAAATGCCCCGATTTCACAACAAGTTCTTCAAGAAATATTGACTCAGAATGTTGAGAAAAGTTTTAACGCGATTACAGTTGATAGCGATACGTCTACGTCTGACACCGTATTATTATGTGCAACTGGGGTAGTTAATAAATCTGATTTTGAACCAATAAATAGCATTGAAGATTCAAGAATAGAAAAATTTTCGACTGCATTAAAGAGTGTTTCAATGGATTTGGCCCATCAGATTGTAAAAGATGGAGAAGGGGCAACAAAATTTGTTGAAATAGAGGTTAAAGGGGCGCAAAACGAATCATCCGCAAAAGTAATTGCAAAATCTATCGCAAATTCTCCGTTAGTAAAGACGGCTTTTGCTGGTGAAGATGCAAATTGGGGACGAATCGTTATGGCTGTAGGAAAAGCAGGTGAACCAGCAGACCGAGATCAACTTTCAATTTGGTTTGATGAAGTTCAAGTTGCATATCAAGGAGATCGATTTCCTGATTATTCTGAAACAGATGCCGCCCGAGTTATGAAAAAGAAGGAATTTAAGGTAACAGTAGATTTAGGCTTAAGTACAGGTGCGGCAACAATTTGGACATGCGATTTTACCAAGGATTATGTCGCAATTAATGGGGACTATCGAAGTTAAACGAATAATTGTGTTCTTCCTCAGAAATATTTTAACTCTATTCCAATCTAGAAACCCAAAGCACCAAAGGATAAAAATGAATCGACTTGTGTTAGTTTCAGCATGTGCACTTGTTGATGTAGATGGTCGAGTGCTTCTCGCACAGCGTCCCCAAGGAAAATTTATGGAAGGATTATGGGAATTCCCGGGTGGAAAGGTAGAGAATGGAGAATTACCAGAAGATGCGTTAATAAGGGAATTGAAGGAGGAATTGACTATTGAGGTGACGAAAGATTGTCTGGCACCTCTCACTTTTGCAAGCCATAGCTACGAAAAATTTCATTTATTGATGCCGTTGTTCGTTTGCCGACGTTGGGAAGGAATTGTCAATGGTGTTGAAGGTCAACGACTTAAGTGGGTAAATCCAAAAAAATTGCGTGAATATCCGATGCCACCTGCAGACATCCCCTTGATTCCATATCTATTAGAATTGATTTGAGTTATTTGTTTGAGTTTAAATTAATCGCAATACTTATTACTTTTAAATTCGATTATGGATTAGTGGGAGTTTTCAATTTTCTTGAGTGAGTCTTCTAATCGGAATTTTGCAGATCCAGGTTTTAAAGGTTGTTGTTGACTTTCATGTGGAGCCCAACCAGATAATGAAATAGTTTGAAAAGTAGCCCTAATACGTCCATCGTTATCTGAGTATTGTTTCTGATAATTTTCAACCACCTGGGTTAAAAGTGTACGTGTTGCAGGTTTCCGACTCCGTTCATTAAGAATATTGCTTGCTCCCATTGACTTTAGATCGCTCATCAATTTATGTGCATTATCATAGCGTACGATCAGTGAATCTTGATCGACAACTGGTAATGCGAATCCTGCGCGCATCAGTAATAACCCGAGAGTATGTGTGTTAATAAACGGAGCAATTCTTGGACTAGTTCCACCATAAATTTCAGCTTCTGCTTTTAAAAAAGAATTGCGAAGTTCAGTAAGTGACTCTCCACCAATTAATACTCCCAAAAAGAGTCCATCCGGTTTTAAACAGTTACGAATTTGAAGCAACGTTCCGGGCAGATCATTTACCCATTGTAACGTTAGTACTGATACTATTAAGTCAAATGAAGATTTAGAAAATGGGAGAAATTCTTCATCTAGAACCAGAGTTGGATGACCGGTTGTCAAGTCTGGTATGAGAGGGTCAGCTCTAATTACATTGCTGACTTTTCCGGACACTCTCAACACGTTGCTAACCATTCCAGTATGTCCTGATAGGTCAAGCGCATTATTAAACTGGCGGTTGACGGCTCCTAGTCGAAGCTTAAGATCTTCAATGGTCGCTTTAAGAAGAAAATCAGTTCGGGTAGTACACTCAGCTAGAGTTCGCTTTCGTCGTAGTGCAAGCAAATTTCGATTAAATGGGGCAATATTTTGATTCATACTAATTATTTATTTGGATTGTGTGGTCGGATTTATAAGATATTGCTTTGAATGTAATCGCAAAAATTGGGATGTATATTGTCGGTGAGTTTGGAATTTTCTAATTGTATCCCATATTAGCTTTGTAATTTTTCTTAAATAAGAATAGTACCGAGTATTTGAAGTCTTGTGAAGAAGTTTAAAACCAGTTTTTCCCGGTTTGAGGTATTGTAATTTACCAATAGATTCATATGTATTTTAAGAGGTAAATTGATTTAACCTAAGTTTTAGAGTATAATTGATGCAATTTCATGGCATATAATCAATAAATTTCTCTTATTTATTCGTATAAGATAACCCTTGAGGTAACATGAGTTCTCTTACTGTAGCCTGTATTCAGATGCGTTCGGGTCAAACACCTGAAAATAACTTTGAAGTACTTGCACCATTGATTTGCCAAGTCGCAAGTGAAGGTGTTAAATATGTTTTGACACCGGAGATTACCAATTTTTCGGTTCGAGATAAAACGAAAATGGAATCGCTCGCATCAGCAGAAGACCATGATATTTTTGTGGTTGGCGGGAAAAAATTAGCACAAGAACAATCAATTTGGTTGCATTTTGGTTCACTCATTTTGAAAACTGAATCAGGAAATATAGTTAATCGCTCAATGGTTATTTCACCAGCAGGAGAAATATTTGCTCGTTATGATAAAATTCATATGTTTGATGTGGATTTACCAGGTGGTGAAAGTTGGCGTGAATCAAACCATTTTATACCTGGTGAAGAAGCAGTGATTTCCTCTTTACCATTTGCAAATATTGGATTGTCAATCTGTTATGATGTCCGATTTCCGCAGCTTTATCGTTCTTTGGTACATGCTGGAGCATCAATTTTAACGATTCCAGCGGCATTTACTAGGCAAACAGGTGAGGCACATTGGCATGTTTTGTTGCGCGCGCGTGCTATTGAAAATGCCGCTTTCGTTCTTGCCGCGGCTCAAGGTGGAAAACATGAAGATGGACGCGAAACATTTGGACATAGTATTATTATTGACCCTTGGGGACGGATAATTGCAGAAGTAGATGGTGCCGAGCCAACTTATATAATTGCAGAGCTTGAATTAAATGAAGTTACGACGGCACGGAATCGAATTCCAGCATTGAAAAATGAGAGAGATTTTTCAAACCCGGTTAAAGTGGAAGATTAGAGTTGGGAATTAAGATTGTGATACATTTTTCATTGACGTGTAATAAAGACCATCAATTTGAAGGTTGGTTTCGCAACACTGCAGACTTTGAAGACCAATTGTCATGTGGTCATTTGGCTTGTCCTTTTTGCAATTCAACAAAAATTAGCAAAAGCTTAATGGCTCCTGCGGTTACTACCTCTCGTCAAAAGACGAAAGGCAAAAATATTGAAAAACAAGGATCTAATAAATCTAAGTCTCAAAAATCTTCTGAAAAAAGCAAAAAATTGACGGTATCAGAAACAAAAGAACAGGAATTTGTAGCAATGCTACGTGAGTTAAAAGAAAAACTCGTTAAGAATGCCGATGACGTAGGTAGTAAATTTGCCGAAGAGGCAAGAAAAATTCATTATGGTGAGTCTGATAAAACCGGAGTTTATGGTAGTGCGAACCTAGCAGAAGTTAAAAAATTACGTGAAGAAGGTATAGAATTTTATGCATTACCTACATTGCCTGAAGATCAAAATTAAGTAATATTCATTAACTAGAGAGTTGATGGAGTTTAAACGTACTCATTGATCTATACAAATAACCTTAGATCGGTCGATTGGCGCAAAGCATATAGTTAACAGCCATGTCTTTAGATTTTTGCCAGCGATTATACAGTGGATTGAAGATGACACCACATTGATCTATTAAGCTTAACCCATCATCAACAATCATCGTTTCAAGTTCTTCTGGTTTCAAAAATTTTTCATAAGTATGGGTTCCTTTTGGTAACCAATGTAGGATATTTTCTGCACCTATTATTGCAAGTAAGTAAGCTTTCATTGTACGGTTGATAGTTGAGATAAATATTAGTCCGCCAGGTTTTACAAGTGAAGCGCATTGAGACATAAAAACTGGGACATCAGCAACATGTTCAACAACTTCAAGGTTTAGGACAATATCAAAAAGCTCTTTATTATTGACCAACTCTTCTGCAGTTCCAGTGCGATAGTTGATCGATAAATTCATCTTATTTGCATGTTCTTGTGCGACTTCTATATTTGTTTCTGAAGGGTCAACACCTACTACTTCAGCTCCAAGTCGTTTCATTGGTTCGGTCATTAATCCACCACCACATCCAACATCAACAATTTTTAAGCCTTGAAATGCTGAAGTAGAAGTCCTATCTTTTCCAAAATGCTTACAAGATTGATCTTTTATGTAAGCGAGACGCACTGGAAAAAGTTTGTGTAGTGGTTTAAATTTTCCGGTTGGATCCCACCATTCATTGGCAATGGATGAAAATCGTGCAATTTCCGTCTCATCTTGAGTATTATTTTGGGATGCTGACAAATTCACAAGTGAACTCCTATAAAATTAACATATTGTGTCAAAATTTGACACGATAGTTGTATAAAGTCGTAAGGTTGTTGAATTTCTAATAGTTGTCAAGGGATTTCTAAATCAAGAATTGATACAAATACTTGAAACAGGGAAGTAGGTTTAAAAATTTTTAAATTAAAATTTATTGGAATTTTAAAATATTATGTCAAGATTAGTTTTAAAATTTGGTGGTACGTCAGTTTCAGATTTGGAACGTATCCATCGTGTCGCGCTTCATGTAAAGAGAGAAGTAGAAGCCGGTCATGAAGTTGCGGTTGTTGTGTCGGCCAAGTCTGGTCATACAAACGAGTTGGTACAATTGTGCCGACATGCTTCAATAATGCATGATGCAAGAGAGTATGATACAGTTGTTGCTGCTGGTGAACAGATTACCTCGGGGTTACTTTCTATTGTCTTGCAATCAATGGGGATCAATGCGAGATCTTGGCAAGGTTGGCAGGTGCCAATACATACTGATGAAGCACATGGCGCAGCACGAATAGCACGTATTGATGGTTCTGATCTAATTGAGCGTATGACCAGTTTGCAACAAGTTGCGGTTGTGTCAGGATTTCAAGGTGTGGCACCTGATAATCGTATCGCAACTTTGGGTCGCGGTGGTTCTGACACTAGTGCAGTTGCACTCGCAGCCGCTTTAAATGCAGACCGTTGTGATATTTATACGGATGTAGATGGAGTCTATACAACTGACCCTCGGATTGTTTCAAAAGCTAGAAGATTGGGCCGCATTTCTTATGAGGAAATGCTTGAGATGGCTTCATTAGGTGCAAAGGTATTACAAGTGCGCTCTGTTGAGTTAGCAATGTTGCAGGGTGTGCGTACTTTTGTTCGTTCAAGTTTTGACGACCTTGAGGAGCTGGAAAAATCAAATCACCAAAATCCTATTGGTACTTTAATTTGTAGTGAGGACGAAATTGTGGAACAACAAGTAGTTACAGGAATTGCCTTTTCAAAAGATGAGGCCCAATTATCTATTCGTAAGGTTGCAGACCGGCCTGGAATTGCCGCGGGCATTTTCGGTCCACTTGCGGATGCAAAGATCAACGTGGATATGATTGTACAGATCATATCTCCTGATGATAAAACCACAGATATCACATTTACGGTTCCGGAAAATGATTATCTGCGAGCTAAAGAGGTTTTGCAAACTTCACTCGATGGTGAAGATTACGCGGCAATTGAAGGGGCTACAGATGTGGTAAAGATCTCGGTTATTGGTGTGGGTATGCGTTCACATGCTGGAGTTGCTGCTACTTGTTTTCGTGGTTTGGCTGAGAAAGGTATAAATATCAGAGCAATCACAACTAGCGAAATTAAAATTTCAATTTTGATTGATACTGAATATACCGAATTAGCAGTGCGTTCACTGCATACAGTTTTTGGATTGGATGACGAATAAGCCAACCATAACTGTTACACTTTTCACTAGTAGGTGAAATCTGTCCTTGAATCGAGTTGTAAACGGAAGTGGATTGTGATTGATCGTAATCTATATGGTCCCAGGGCCTTACTCCGACACCTAAGATTAATGATGGCCGAACCGATGAGTGCATCGGAGCGACTGGATAAATTTGTCGTCATTATTGCTTCAAGTGTGGTGGCAGAAGTTTGTTCAATCTATTTGCTTCGTGCTGATGGAATTCTCGAATTATTTGCTACTAAGGGGTTGAAATCTGACTCAGTTCGTAAGACGACTCTTAAATTTGGTGAAGGTTTAGTTGGAACAGTTGCTGCTCAAGCGCAAATTTTAAACTTATCAGATGCAAGAGATCACCCAGCATTTGTTGAACGACCAGAAACGGGTGAAGAAGAATTTAATTCTTTCTTGGGTGTTCCTATTTTGCGCTCTGGTCGGGTTTTAGGTGTACTTGTAATTCAAAATAAGGCGTTTAGAAGCTATTTAGCGGAAGAAGTTGAAGCTTTGCAAACAACTGCTTTGGTTCTGGCAGAATTAATCGTAGTTGAGGAACTTCAAGAGATTGAAAAAGAAGGTACCCAGCTTGACCTCAGCAGGTCAATGGAGATTTCTGGAGTTCCATTATCAAATGGGATTGGACTAGGACAAGTTGTTTTACATGAACCACGGGTTGTGGTGACCAACTTAATAGCGGAGGATACGGATAGAGAGCTTATTCGCCTTAACGATGCCGTTAATAATTTGCGAATTTCATTAGATAAAATGCTTGATCAAAGTAATGTTTCGCACACAGGTGAACATCGAGATGTGTTAGAAGCTTACCGAATGTTTGCCTATGATCAAGGCTGGGTCAATAAAATGAAAGAGGCGATTCGAAATGGTCTAACTGCTGAAGGGGCTGCGGAACAGGTTCAAAATGACACGCGCGCGCGTATGTTACGTATAACTGATTCTTATTTACGAGAGCGATTACACGATTTTGACGATTTGTCTAATCGCTTGATCAAGCAACTTATTAGTGAAACAACTGAACCGGATGAGATTGATCATCCGTCTAATGCCATTATTGTTGCTCGCAATATGGGGGCAACAGAATTATTTGATTATGAGCGCAATAGTATTCGAGGATTGGTACTAGAAGAAGGAGGACCGACAAGTCATGTTGCAATTGTCGCAAAAGCATTAGGTATTCCAGCGATAGGGCACGCAAAAGATGTAACTACTTATATTGAAAGTAGGGACGATATTATAATTGATTGTGAAACGGGTATTGTTCATATACGACCGCCGTCAGACCTTACCCAATCTTTTGTTGAGAAGGTTAAATTTACCGCAAAGAGGAATGCACAATATCTACGACTTAGAAATAAACCTACCAAAACCAAGGATGGGACTGAGATTTCGCTTAAACTTAATGCTGGTTTGTTGCTAGACTTAACACACTTAGATGAGACTGGAGCAGACGGTATTGGTTTATTTCGTACAGAAATTAAATTCATGTTGGCTACTAAATTGCCAAGCATGGACGATCAAGAGGAGTTTTATTCGCAAATCTTAGAAAATTCTGGTGATCGACCGGTGATTTTTCGAACACTAGATATTGGAGGTGACAAAGTCTTGCCCTATATGAGTGCAGTCCAAGAAGAAAATCCTGCAATGGGTTGGCGTGCAATTCGTTTAAGTCTAGATCGTCCAGAGATTTTTGGTACTCAAATAAGGGCATTGTTTCACGCCGCTACCGGTCAGAAATTAAATTTAATGTTTCCTATGATAGCAACAGTTGATGAGTTTCGGCGTGGTCGTGAATTAGTAAATCAAGAATTGAAGCAATTTAAACGAGAACAAAAGAAGGCTCCAGAGCAGGTAGCATTGGGTGCTATGATTGAGGTACCATCGTTATTATTTCAATTAGAAGAACTAATGTCGGAAGTTGATTTTGTTTCTGTTGGTTCTAATGATTTGTTTCAATTTTTTATGGCGGCTGATCGAGGAAATTTAAAAGTGACCAATCGGTTTGATGTTCTTTCGGTAAGTTTCTTGCGTGCGTTGAAATTTATTGTTAAAATGGCGTATAGTAGGGAAATACCAATAACGTTGTGTGGTGAGATTGCCGGAAACCCTTTAACTTGTATGGCATTATTGGGACTTGGTTATCGGTCTGTTTCAATGTCCCCATCTGCAATTGGTCCAGTCAAAGCAATGTTGTTAAAACTTGATCTGGAAGATTTTAGTACTGGATTTCTAGAAAATCTTACCAATATAGATAGAGGCGAAGACATGAGGCTTTATTTAGAGTCTTATGCTTCAAATCATAAAATACCAATATAGGATTTCGAAATAACCGAGAAATATTGGAGATTTTGTTGAAATGTTGGAATTAGGAAAAGTTGATAATCTAGTAGACCGTTTTGATGCAATCAAGTCTCAAATGGCAGCAAATCCCGATCCAGAGTCATATATTCGACTTTCAAGGGATTATGCTGAACTAGAGCCCGTGGTTGGCATGATAATGGAATTGCGTCAAATTGATGTTGGTCTGGAAGAAGTGAACGAAGTACTGCAAGACCAATCAACAGATAAAGAAATACGAGAGCTTGCCGATAGCGAAAAATCTGAGCTGGTGAATAAGCAAGAAGAACTAGCTCAGAAAGTGAAAATTGCATTATTACCTAAGGATATTGCTGATTCGCATGATGCTATTTTGGAGGTTCGTGCTGGAACAGGAGGTGATGAGGCCGCGCTGTTTGCAGGTGACTTGTATCGAATGTATTCGCGTTATTCAGAATTGAAGGGATGGAAAATGGAAAAATTGTCAGCAAGTGAAGGTGAAAAAGGTGGATTCAAAGAGATAATTGCGACTGTAGCGGGAGATGGGGTGTTTTCGCACTTGAAGTTTGAATCAGGTGTACATCGGGTACAACGAGTTCCTGAAACAGAATCTAATGGTCGTATTCATACATCAGCTGCGACCGTTGCGGTTTTACCATTGGCTGATGAAGTTGATGTGGAAGTTAAACCTTCAGAGTTGAGGGTAGATACCTATCGTGCATCTGGAGCAGGAGGTCAACACCTAAACAAAACAGATTCAGCAGTTCGAATTACTCACGAACCTTCGGGTATTGTAGTGGCAGTTCAGGATGAGCGTTCACAACACAAAAATAAGGAAAGAGCACTAAAACTTTTGCGTGCAAAATTATTTGAAATAGAGCGGGAAAAGCAATTTAATGAAAGGGCTGAATCTAGAAAACTTCAAGTTGGTTCAGGGGATCGCTCGGAACGAATAAGAACCTATAATTTTCCACAAGGTCGCATCACTGACCATCGGATTGGACTAACACTTTATAAATTGGAGAAAATAATCAATGGCGAAGGTTTGGATGAAGTAGTGGATGCGTTAATATTGGATCATCAGACTACTTTGTTAAGTTTAGAAGAAGTGCAATGAAAGATTGCAAAAATTTAAATTTATTATATCGTGATTTGGAAAAGAAATTTCGGAAAAACGGAATCAGTTCTTCGGCATTAGATGCCAAATTATTGATCGCAGAAACATTTTCAATTAAAGATACTTGTATATTTGTTGAAGAATGTATATATGTGTCAAAGAACCAATTAGAATTATTAGAAACACGCGCAGTGGCGAGAATTGAAGGTAAAACAATTGGTAGAATATTTGGGCGACGAGAATTCTGGGGACTTGACATTAAAATCAATGATGCGACATTAGAACCGCGCCCTGATACTGAAACTTTAGTTGAGAATGTATTAAGTTGGTTAAAGTTAGAAAAACGTCTTGATTTACCATTAAAAATATTGGATATAGGTACTGGATCTGGTGCGATATTAATCGCACTATTAAGTGAATTAAAGAAAGCACATGGTGTTGGTACAGATATTTCTTATCAGGCTTTGACCCAAGCCAAGGAAAACGTTTCAAATATTGGAGTTACTGACAGGAGTCAATTTGTTTGTTGTTCGATTGCAGATGCAATTGATGAAAAATTTGATATCGTAGTTTCAAATCCACCTTATATTCCGACGAATGAAATCGCATCACTAGCACCGGAAGTAAATAAGTGTGATCCAATCGCGGCATTAGATGGTGGACAAGATGGCTTAAGAGTATTTCGAAAACTTTGTTCAGAATTAGGAGAAAAATTGGCACAACATGGAAAAATTTTTTTCGAAATTGGATATAATCAGAGTCGATCAGTATTAAATTTGTTAACAAAAACAGGATTTGGAGATTTACGTGTATTTCAGGATCTATCAGGCCATGACCGAGTAGTTTCGGCAACGTTAAAGTAATTCTCAATCAGCGTTAACACTATAAGCAATACCGACTGGGAGCGGCGATAAAAACAACACGATTTGAACTAATGGGATCAGAATCGCGTAGTCTAATTTTGTGACATCAAATGTTAATTAGTAATTTAACTAGTTTTTGGTTTCTCAAATCATTCATAAATGAATGCTAAGTATTAGCCAAAATTTTTCGAGAATCTAGTTGATGAACTAATCTCGAACAAATTCAGAATTAATCTGAATCAAATTAACCTAACCAAAATATTGAATTAACTGATGATACCAATCGAGGAATGTCAGTTAAACCTTTTATAGAGAACATAAAACATGAGACAAAACAACCAAAGTAAACAAAATCAGCAACGTTCACGTGGCAGAGGTCGTGGAAAACCACAAAATCCACTGACACGAAACTACGAATCCAGTGGACCTGATGTAAAGGTCCGAGGTAACGCCCAAACTATTGCTGATAAGTATCAACAACTTGCGCGGGATGCTCAATCTACTGGTGATGCAGTATTGGAGCAAAGTTATTTACAACATGCAGAGCATTATTTGCGAATGATTGCGGCTTCACATGGGAATCAGTCTTCGTCACAGCGTACAACTAATGAAAGTACTACGAGAGAGCAACAGCCAGCTCCAACGGAAACTGTAGCACCTGTTAGTAGTTCTGGAGGAAACGGGGCAGATCCTGTGGTAATGACTAACCCTATTCAACAAACAAATGGTGTCGGAATCAATAATTCTACGGACAATAGTAGTTTTGTACAAGAATCAAAAAATCAAGACGAAATTACTAGTTTAAGTACTAGTGAGGAAAGTTTCTCAACTTCACCTAATCTAGATTCTAATCGCACTCATACACCACGTGGACGAGGTGTTCGTCGAGTTGCGGTCGAAAGAGATAGAAATGAATCTACATTTAATCCTTCAGCTGGATAGTTTGTTCTGAAATTGATGTCTTTTTTCTGAAATCAAAGCCCGAATTGTAACTAATTGAACTATAGTGGATTGGTTAACATGTTGCTATATATTTGGAGATTGGCTAAGAATAAATTACATTGAAATTTGTCAATCATACCACTTGATACAGATTATGAATTGAGTTTCGTATCTGATTCGATCAGTTTTCTTAGTTGGCAGTTTTGATGTTTATAAAACTAAGTTGAAACAAAATACCTATGGTCTAACGTAGTTAATTAGTCAATTCTAAGCGATTCCCTTTAGATAACCTCCCTCCATTTGTTACTTTCAAATATATACCACAATCCGCGTGGTTATATTGTCGCAAAAGCTGTTGCGTGAGGTTAATGTTTCGAACACCTGTCTTAGGGTCAACTTCAGTTGCCGCGCATCTTGTAGTGCGATCAAAACCTGTTAATTCAATATCTCCATTACTAATTTTGTGATTGATCCAGTTAAATTCTTCCCATGCTGGAAGCTCATCTACATAGATATTTGCTCTGAAGCGTATTGGATTGATAGCTTGTCCAAACCTATGTTCTAACTCTTTAATGGTATTGAGATTGACTAAGTGGAGAACTTTTTCAGCGACATCTGAAAAACTAAACCCGAATTTATGAAGAATCTTAAGTGGACCTTTTAGTTCCTTTTTAAATCGAGTCTCCAAAGCAATTTCTATTTCTTTTTTACCTTCGGTGCTGTCTAGTGAGGCCGTAACAATATGCTTAGTTCCTTCAAGGATTTCCAAATTCATTGTATTTTCGTTGAAATTGCAAGTTAGTTTCGCCAATTCCTCATTTCGCATTAGCATTAAAAAATGATGTTTAGATAAGTGTTTGGGTTGATTTAAATCAAAACCTGAGCTTCCATTTTCTATAGCAAATGCTCGATCCCAGGGAATTGTTTCACCAGTAGGAACTACAACTTTTTCAAGAGATTGACCAGTTAAGCCTTTTACTGGGTAACGGTAGATTTCTTTTATGATTGCTGAATTATTTGTCATGTTTTGGCCTCAACTTCGTGGTGAGAATAGTTTACGTAAATTGTTACATCGCATTAATTTTTAATTTTCAGTTTGATGCGAAAATGGACCATTTTTTTAATCTTTATAGCAAACGTAGTTATTTGGAAAAATTTTTTCTTGATAATACTATTGATTGGTAAGAAAAAAATACCATATGCAAAATGTTGGTAATTTAATTTACACAACAAAAAATTAGGTTTTTGACGATTTTTATTATTCAACTCAATTAACAACTTCACAACTTAGGAAACTGGTAATGAATCAGAACAAATTAACCGAAAAAACTAGGGATATTATCAATTCAGCAAGTGGCCTTGCAAATGACATGGGGCATCAGCGTATAACTGATAGTCATGTGCTTAAATCTCTTGTTGATGAGTCAGATGGATTTGCAACTAGGTTGATTACCGAAGCAGGAGGTGTTTCTCCACAGGTTCAAGAGGGAGTTGAACAGAGTCTTAAAAAAATTCCACAGGTTTCTGGAGGGTCTGGTGATATTTATTTGGATCCAAAATTGGACAAAATATTTAGAACTGCCGAAAAATTAGCAGAAAAAGCTGGGGATGCTTTTGTCACAATTGGACGACTACTGCAAGCCATTGTATCTGAAAAGGATTCTGAAGCTAGCAAAATTTTATTGAATTCAGGTGTTACTTTAAGCGGTCTAAATAACGCTATTGAGTCGCAAACAAAGGGAAAAAAAGCTGATAGTGCAACAGCAGAAAACCAATATGATGCACTACGAAGATTTGCTCGTGATTTAACAGAAGATTCACGAAATGGAAAATTAGACCCTGTTATTGGACGGGATGAAGAAATTCGTCGAACGATTCAAGTCCTATCGCGACGAACCAAGAATAATCCAGTTTTAATTGGTGAACCTGGAGTTGGAAAAACTGCTATAGCTGAGGGTTTGGCTAACAGAATAGTAAATGGTGATGTACCAGAATCTTTGAAAGAAAAAAGGTTATTGATTTTGGATATGGGGGCATTGATTGCAGGTGCAAAATACCGCGGCGAATTTGAGGAACGATTGAAGGGCGTTTTGAACGAGGTTCAGTCTGCTGCGGGTGAAATCATCTTATTTATTGATGAGATGCACACTTTGGTAGGAGCCGGTGCTGCTGAAGGTGCGATGGATGCTTCAAATTTGTTAAAACCAGCTTTAGCCAGAGGAGAACTACATTGTGTTGGAGCAACAACTTTAAATGAATACAAGAAATATGTTGAAAAAGATGCGGCATTAGCTCGCCGGTTTCAGCCAATCTTTGTATCTGAACCAACTGTAGAGGATACAATTTCCATTTTACGCGGATTGAAAGAAAAGTATGAATTGCATCATGGTATCCGAATTACCGATTCTGCGGTGGTATCGGCCGCTACACTTTCAAATCGGTACATTTCTGATCGACAGCTGCCTGATAAGGCGATTGATTTAGTGGATGAAGCTGCTAGTCGACTTCGAATGCAGGTAGATTCTAAACCTGAAGAATTGGATGAGTTAGATCGTCGGCTAGTTCAACTAAAGATCGAGCGTGAAGCGTTAAAAAAGGAGTCAGATAAAGGTTCTAAAGAACGCTTAGAAAGACTTGAAAAAGAGATTTCTGATTTAGAAGAGCAATCATCCGCGATCACTAATCGTTGGCAATCAGAAAAAGAAAAGCTCTCATCAGCAAGAGATGTCAAAGAACAGTTAGATCAAGAACGGAATAATTTAGAGATTGCAATAAGAGAAGGTAACCTAGAGAAAGCTGGTGAGATTGAATATAGTGTAATTCCGAGTCTAGAGAAGCAGCTGGTGGAAATGGAGAGTACACCGGAAAGTGAAACAATGATGGAAGAAGCAGTTACAGATGACCATGTTGCACAGGTTGTTTCGCGCTGGACTGGGATTCCTGTTGATAAGATGTTGCAAGGTGAAAAAGAAAAACTGTTGCGAATGGAATCGGAAATTGGCCATCGGGTGGTTGGCCAGAATGAAGCAATACACGCGGTTTCCAGTGCAGTGCGGAGAGCAAGGGCAGGTTTGCAGGATCCCAATCGACCAATGGGGTCATTTATTTTTCTTGGACCAACCGGTGTTGGTAAAACGGAATTAACAAAAGCACTTGCCGCGTTTCTATTTGATAACGATCAAGCAATGGTACGTATTGATATGTCGGAGTATATGGAGAAACATTCGGTTTCTCGTTTGATTGGTGCACCTCCTGGATATGTTGGTTATGAAGAAGGTGGCGTGTTGACTGAGTCTGTTCGACGGCGACCATATCAAGTTGTACTATTTGATGAAATCGAGAAAGCTCATCCAGAAGTTTTCAATATTTTATTGCAGGTTTTGGATGATGGTCGACTTACCGATAGTCAAGGACGAACTGTAGACTTTAAAAATACTATGATCATTATGACTTCAAATTTAGGTGCAGAGTATTTGGCTAATCAAAAAGAAGGAGATGATACCGATGCTGTGAAAGATGATGTTTTGGCAGTTGTAAGAGCTAATTTTCGACCAGAATTTTTGAATCGTATTGATGAAATTGTACTATTTCATCGATTACAACGCGAACAAATGGTTGAAATTGTTGATATCCAATTCAATCTGCTACGAACTCTGTTAGCTGATCGAAACATTGATTTGAGCTTAGATGATAACGCAAGAAAGTGGTTAGCAAACAAAGGGTATGATCCAATTTATGGGGCACGACCACTCAAGAGAGTCATTCAAACTCAACTTCAAGATCATTTAGCTGGTAAAATTCTAGAAGGTAAAGTTACTGATGGAACTAGTGTTAAGGTTTCTTCGGGAAAAGATCAATTAGAATTTACGTTTGATTAATACCGATATTAATTATGAAATAAATTTTTGGCTGTGTTACTGAACACTGGAAATTGAATAGTATTGACTCACAAATTTATCGTTATTAGTGTGTGAGTTCAAGATATTATTCAGTCGTTCTACTGTTGATGTGTAATCATTTAGATTGTTACCCGACAATTCTTGGACTCGTGGGAGTTGAATTCGCATAGGGTCAACATATTTGTTATTAATCAAAATTTCATAATGTAAATGTGACCCAACTGCCAGTCCAGTAGATCCGGCATAACCTATGACTTGTCCTTGACTTACTTTTGCACCCTTCTTTATATCTTTTGAAAATTTTTGAAGATGACTATAGGTAGTGCGGTATCCGTCTGTATGTTGAATTTCAACTCGTCTTCCATAGCCTGAAATCCAATTAGCTCTTCTAATTTCACCATCCCCAGCCGCGATTACCGCAGTCCCTATTGGTGCGGACCAATCAACTCCAGAGTGCATCCTTTTGTCCCCTAAAATAGGATGTTTTCGCATCCCAAAGCCGGACTTAAACTTCCCAATTAATATTGGTTTACGTACTAAAAACTTGGATGCGCTGTTTCCCTTATTATCGAAATAATCAACAATTCCTGAATTAGGAATTTGGTATCGGTAAAATGTTCGGTTGACACCACCAGTAGTTAAAGATGAATACAAAATTTCAGGTGGTTCATTTGTATTCTCTTGAATGGATTCATATAGGATTTGGAAACTATCACCTAACCTTACTTTAGCATTAAAATCAAGTTCATATAAATATAGTCTGACTAATTCATTAATGACTGCGGTTGGTATATTCTGTTTAAGGGCTGTTTGATAAATGCTGTTGTAGAGAGTTGGAGTTTGTCCAGATACTGTAGTGCGTTTTGCCACCATAAATGCATCGGACGGAAATGCAGTTGTTGGCGCTTTACCTAATTCAAAATGTCCATTGTCTGCTAAAGCAATACTCAAGATATGGTGAAGGTCAGAATAAAAACTAACTCGAATTGGTTTCCATTCCCTGCTGGTTCCTTTACCTTGTGTGAATGCTATTCTAAGTCTTTGTCCCACAACAGGTATTTGATTTGGAACATTTCTTTCAATTACCCTTATAGTTGACTGAACTTCTTGCTCAGTGAACCCGTGGCTGAATAATAATTCACTAAAATTGTCACCTTCTTCAAATGTATCATAAACTTCTTCCAATCCTTCAATTCTAGAAATTTGGTTAGATTTTTGAAAATAGGAAACATTTTCCGTTTCAATGAGTACTCTATTTTCAGGTAAGCTTATGGTTGAATCAGTTTTCTGTTCCCTTGTGTCTATAATTTCAAAATTGTTGGGTATATCGGAAACTGTTACATCATTAAACAATTCATTACGTATTAAATCTTCAATGTCATCAGAAGTATAAGTTAAATCAGATGAAACAAATGCGTTTTCAACTGGAAAATCTAATACACTAATTGCTACATTTCCTTTAACTTTAGCATTATATAAGGCATTGCCGATAATAGTAGAGGTTACTTCTCCAGTTTCAATTTGAGATAATTTTAGGGGGTTAAATTTTGGAATTTGATCTGTTAATTCAGAGTCAATTTTGGTGTGAAGAGTTGATGTTACTAAGATAAATGGGTTGGAGATGACATTATCGCGTTGACCCACTCGTTTTATCGTATTTATCTGAATATTTTTACGACTAGAATACTGGGCATCTAAATTGAGTTTGCGATCGCTCTTGATGGATAAAGAATTTATCGAAGTATCATATTCACTTTCCGGCAATAATTCTGTGGGGTCGTGAATAACAGCTAATGAGAAATTCGTGTCAAATGCGAAAATTAATGCACCTAAGATTAAAACTAATGCAGTGAATCCAGTTAAGAAGGTTCCTATAAACCAACGTAAGCTTGTATTTTGATTGGTAAAGGGAACTCTTTGACCATCCTTTAATATAATTGGGGGGTCGTTTCCGAGGTCAATTTGATCTCTTTGAGTAATTTGCTTCATATTGAATTGTCCCAAAAGTACCTTTGTCTATTTGAAGTTAGATATTAGAAGTCAAAAAATTCCATACTTATAGGGCATATGATTGAAAATCAAGCGGTTTGCTAAAACATATTTACCAACTCTCTATATAGCAAGTAAGTGTCAATGCTTAGCATATAAAATCAATTATTTATTTAGAATGTACCTAAAGTCAAACTCTTCATTTTACAGTTTAGTTGTGTTAAGTTGGTTATACACATGAATTTACATTAAGAATTTGGTGGCAAAGATTAATAAATTTACAGAAGATTTATACATTAAATTTTATTTAAGTTAGTCAAATTGAATATAGGACTTGAAATTCTGGTATTGCAAATAAAGTAAAAATTTGTTAATTTTTATCGTATTTGTCTAGTAGCTACTTGATTAATTTTCAATCAATACGAAATAGATAAAAACAAGCAAGTCTAAATTACTGCTATAAACTAACTTGTTTGAAACGGTTTGGAGAACCAAATGATTAAATTTAGAAATTTTATGCTTCTACCACTTATTTTGTTGATTGTTGTTGGATGTACTCCACGCGACGATTCGCTCGTATATCGCCCAGAAAAATTGGAGCCACCAGTAGAGCGTCCAATTGAAGCTGATAATGAGTGTGAGGGTGAAGATTGTCCACTTCCGGGTGATGACACAGTAATTGAAGATATTTTGGTAGATAATTTTGATCCTTATGGTTCTGGTGAAGCTGAAAATCCAACAAATGAATCCCCAACATCTTTAGAGACGATTGTAGATTCTCAGGTTGAATCAGTAGTAAACAATGTAGAGGAAACTGTTGTTGATTCTGAAAGTGATCAGTAGTGAAATTTCAATTTAAGGTGTTATTTTTGGTTAGTTTTACTTATCACAAGTTTTGTCAAAAAACTAAATTCAATGCTGGTTAATAGAATTGGTAGTTAAAACTTATTCAGAGTTCGCAAATTGCTGTATTTAAGAAAATACGAGCGAGTCTAATTTTCAGCGGTGAATCATTGATATAGAAATTGCATTGGTTATTTCTTCAATCTTTAAGACTACATTATATGCTTCTGCTTGGAGTTTACAAAAGTACGGTTGAACAAGTGAAATATTTGCCAAATCGTGTTTTTCACCTTTAAAAATATTAAGTATATCAGGTAGTAACTTGGGATCGCTACTTGTAGAAATTACTTTAAAATTTGGTAATTCAGGTGTTCCATTCATAGTTACGGTT
>OZ219989.1:3315000-3987500 GCA_964291365.2 Stappiaceae bacterium | reverse complement strand
GACAGCACAGTAATTGACCCCACATCACCCAGCCTAATGGTTCCTGTTCAAACAGCTTCCGTTCGTGAATCTGATGACAATGGCATTGACGGTTGAAAATGCCATTGAACACACGATATGAACAAGGAAACATCAGATGGAAATCACATTCAAGGACAGAAAACTAGAGAAAATCATCAATGACCCAAGGAAGCTGCGAAGACGCTTTAATGAAGCGGCAGAGAATATTGAGAAAAGAATAGAGATTCTTGAAGGAGCAAATAATCTAGGACAGGTTTCTGAAAAGCCACCAACTAGACTTCATTTGCTAAAGGGTGACTATAAAGGATGTTATGCAGTAGATGTAAACAGAGAATTGCGAATTGTCTTTGCAATCAATCATAACCCAATTCCGAGATGTACAGACAATTCAGTAGATCTTGATAAGGTCACAGAAATATGTATCATTGGGATACTAGATTATCACTGAGGTTTGGTATTTGACCTCTATTAAATATGGAGAGAACCATGGCAAAATCAAAAGAATCATATCAATTTAAATTTGCTATTGCACCAGGTGAGTATGTTAAGGAACATGTGGAATATTACGGGTATTCGTATCAACAGTTTGCTGATATTTGCAATTGTTCAGTTGAATCCGTAAAGGAGATAGTCAATGATAAGGCACCATTGACAATGAGATTAGCTAAAAAGTTTGAAAGAGAACTGGATATTCCCGCAGATCTTCTGATGCGTATAGAAGAAAAGTATCGGATCTTTAATCAATCGACCGAGAGAGCAGAGAAGCGAGAAAAGAATGCCACTTCTGTAGTGAAGCAACCCTTTACAGTAGTTCAACAATTCGGATAGTTAGCAAAATTGGATTCAATTTGGAGTTCCAGAACACGAAACACACCATATTCAAAATCTTCCAGGAGGACCGCACAGAAATTGACCCAACATAACCCAGCCTGATGGTTCTTGTTCAACCAGCTTCCGTTCGTGAATCTGATGAAAACAGCATTGACGGTTGAATATGCCAATGAATACACAAAATGAGCAAGGAAGCATCAGATGGAAATCACATATAAAGATAGAAAACTGGAGAAAATCATCAATGACCCAAGAAAATTGAAAAAACGCTTCAATCAAGCAGCTGAAATTATAGAAAATCGGCTAGAGCTATTAGATGGAGTTGATAACTTAGGGCAAATTTCTGATAAACCGCCAACAAGACTCCACTTGTTGAAAGGGGACCAAAAAAGTAAATATGCTATAGATGTAAGGAGAGGGTTAAGGATAGTTTTTGAAATAAATCACGACCCTATTCCAAGACTCCCTGATAATTCAGTGGATGTTGATAATGTAACCAAAATACGTATAATAGGAATATATTATTATCACTGAGGTTGGATCACAGACCTCATACAAGAAAAGGAAAGTACTATGACTGAATTAAAATCACCAAATAAGTTTAACTTCGGTGTAGCACCGGGTAGATACATAAAAGAACATATGGAATACTATGGGTATTCCTATGAGAAATTTGCTGATATTTGTAACAGTTCAGTTGAAGCAGTAAAAGAAACAGTAATTGATAAAAAACCACTGACAATGGAGTTAGCAAAGAAATTTGAAAAGGAATTGGATATACCTGCACATGTATTAATGCGTATAGAAAAAAAATATCGTTTATTTAACCAATCTGCTGGAAAGGAGAAAAAGCGTGAAAAGAAAACTTCTTTAGTTGATCAGACATTTACAGTGGCTCAACAATTTGGTTAGACAGCAAAATAGGATTCAATTTGTCAATTTGACTTCAATGAGTGAAGTACCTATTCTGGATTTAAGGAAAACTAATTTTATTGGGAATTACCTTGAATGACTAATCAATGTGGTGATATTAAGGAACTAAAGTTTACGCCAAGCTTGAATTACTTGGTGAAATAAAATCTGCAAAAAGAAGTATGTAAAAATGTTCCAAAACCCGTATACAGATTCTGAGCTTGAACGACACGTCAGTAATACTCGTAAAGAGCTAAACTCTCGTGGAATTGATATTGGGATATTCTCAACTCCAGACAGCGTGTTTTACCAGACTGGACTTGATCATTGGGGATATTTTGCACCAACTCATTTGGTGGTACCTGTTGAAGGTGAAATCACATTAGTAACTCGCGCGATGGAGCGCGTAGTAATTGGAAATCAAGTTCGCAATGCTAGATTTGAGGGACATACAGATAGCGAATCTGCTATTGACAAACTGATTGAATTTCTCAATGTAAATTATGGTAAGACTAACTATTCTCTTAGCGACTCTGTATCTAAACGTAAGTTACGTGTTGGTATTGAGGAGCATTCAAGCGGGTTTTCGTATCGAGCAGGAAAATTGCTAACTGATGCACTTGAATTTGCAGAATTTGAGGACATAACCGGCTTATCAGACAAATTGAGACGGGTGAAATCACTAGAAGAACAAGAGCTTATTCGTGCTGCTGGAAAAACTTCAACTGCTGGTACAAATGCTGCGATTGCTGCGATTCATGACGGTGCGAGTGAATTAGAAGCGGCGGCGGAATGTCTTGCCGCGATGACCCGAGCGGGGAGTGCCCCTCCTGGATTTGGTCCATTTATTAGGCCACACGCGAGAGTCGCCGAAGAACATACGACTTGGGGCAATGGAATTCATAAAAATGGTGATCACGTAATGCTAGAAATTGCAGGGTGTGTAGGACGATACAACGCACCAATGGGAAGATTTGTACATGTTGGTTCAATAAAAGATGAAGATGCAAAGATGGCTGAAATTTGTGTACGTGCGTTTCAAGCAATTTTGGATTCATTAAAGACAGGTGTACGGGCAAGAGATGTTTATGACGGTTGGCAAGAAGTAGTTAATGATGCTGGAATGCCCAATTATCGACGACAACATTGTGGGTATTTTGTTGGCATTGGATTTCCACCAACATGGACCGGTGGGAATTATGTTGATGGTCTCAAATTTGATAGTGAAATCGAAATTGAAGAGGGGATGACATTTCACGCCATGTCTTGGTTTACTAATACTGGCGCGGGTGAATTCTTTGTTTCAAACACAGTTTTGTTAGGACCAAATGGACCGGAGCTGCTAACTGAAGCACCAATGGAACCAATCGTCAAATAAACTTGAGTGGAAATTCTTGTGAACATGATTTCCGCAATTTTTCCATATCTCTTTGCTTGACTATTCCACTTTTGCAATTCAATGAAAATTCAGTTTTATCTAATTTAATTGATTAATCGGTGTTTTAAATTGGTTATTCTCACTAAGTCAGAAGCTTTTTTCACCGCAATATAAACTGCTTTTTCCTGACCGACCAAAACCACTAACTTCTTTCCACGCGTTACTCCGGTATAGATTAGATTTCGTTGTAACATTATGAAGTGTTGAGTCATTATTGGGATGATGACTGCTGGATATTCAGAACCCTGACTTTTGTGGATTGTAGTTGCATATGCAGGAACGATAGTATCCAATTCACCAAATGGAAATACAACAGATCTACCATCAAAATTTATTGATATTTCTCCATCAATTTGGTTGACTTTTTCTATCACTCCAATATCACCATTGAAAATGTCTTTGTCATAATCATTGCTGGTTTGCATTACTTTATCTTTAACAGCAAACTTCCAGCCATATTTTTCAACTTTGTTCTCTGTTTCAGGATTAAGTTCTTCTTGTAATCGAACATTTAGTGACTGAGCACCTATCCCCCCACGATTCATCGGACAAAGGACTTGGATGTCTTTGATTGGATCAAATGAAAATCTTCTTGGTATGCGTTTTTTAGCAAGTTCAACGATAAGTTCAACTGCTTCTTCGGGACTTTCCGCCTTAATAAAGTAAAAATCTGAAACATTTTTATCTGCTTCCAAATTTGGTGTCCGTCCTTCATTTATCAAATGAGCATTTGTTATTATTTTACTAGTTGCTGCCTGTCGAAATACCTCAGTTAACCGAACAACTGGGATTAATTTTGAGTTGATTAAATCTGTTAAGACTTGACCTGGACCAACACTGGGTAATTGATCTATATCTCCTATTATTAATATTGCCGCATCACTTGGAACCGCTTTCAGCAAGGAATTCATGATATATACATCGACCATTGAACTTTCATCAATAACGATTAAATCGCATTTAAGCGGATTTTCTTCATTGCGTTTGAACTCGTATTCAATAGGACTAAACTCTAGCAAACGATGAATAGTTTTGGCTTCAAGTCCAGTTGTTTCGGTCATTCTTTTTGCAGCACGGCCAGTTGGAGCACATTGCAAAATTTTAAGTTTCTTTATTCTTAAGATTTTTATAATTGAATTTACGATGGTTGTTTTTCCTACACCTGGTCCTCCAGTTATTATTCCTACTTTTGAATTAAGTACTAATCGTATAGCGTTAGATTGACTTTTAGCAAGCTGCAACCCAGTTTCTTTTTCTACCCAAGGTATAGCTTTATCGATATCTATTACCGGCCATGGTAGTTTACCTTTTACTATCCGCTTAAGTTGTTCAGCAATTCCACGTTCCGCATTGAAAATTGTTTTCAAAAATAAACATTCCTTATCCTGAACCAATTCAGAAACGATTGAACCGTCAGCCAATTCAAGATCAATGGCTTGATTGATATTTTCTAAAGGAACTTCTAAGAGCTCTTCTGCAAGATTTGCAAGGTCGTCGCGCGGATAGCAACAATGGCCGTTATTTGTTGTCTCCATTAAGGCGTATGAGATTCCTGCACAAACCCGAGTCATTGCAGTTTTCTCAATACCAAGTTTTTGAGCTATTGTATCTGCAGTTTTGAAGCCAATTCCTCTGATATCAGTTGCTAATTGGTAAGGATTTTTGTTCATTACCTCAATTGCTTTGGCACCATATGTCTTATATATTCGGACTGCTCTAGCGGTACTTACACCATGCTGGTGGAGAAATATCATAACTTGTCGGATTATTTTTTGATCTGACCATCCTGTAGTTATCTTCTTTGCCCGTTTTTCCCCGATTCCTTCTACTTCTAGTAGTTTTTCTGGGTTTTCTTCAATGATGTCAAATACATCTTCTCCAAACACTTTGACAAGTCGACTTGCATATACCGGACCTATTCCAAAAATCAAACCAGAACCAAGATACTTTTCAATACCTTCAATGGTATTAGGTGAAGTTACCTGTAAATAATTCGCTTTAAACTGCAAACCAAATTTCGCTTTGTTTTCCCAAATACCGGTTGCGTTGACCCATTCACCGGCGGAAATAGTTGGTGAATGACCAACAATTGGCACTAAATCGCGATGACCACGTGCCTTTATTTTTACGACACAAAATCCATTATCTTCATTGTGAAAGGTTACACGTTCAATGAGTCCGCTTAAAACTTCATTTTCAGTCTTCTCTGGATTTGCATTTTTCATGGGTTAGTAAAACCTACAAAGTTAGGCTAAATTTGAGATTAATATATTTGGAGAATTACATTTATCAGCGGTATTAAGTTAATTCAAAACAATCCTTCAAAAAGTTTGGAACTAATGCAGTATAAGTCAAAAATCTAATTTAATAAAATCAAGTATTAGATTATTCTTCGTGTATTCCATCAGTTACAAATCTTCCACCTTGATAAATTGAGTTCGCATCATCTTGGCTTGGTTTACCAAATTTTTCATCTAACATTGCTCGAAATTTTTCGGAATTGTCATTTGGTTTCCAACCAAGATATGAAACATTTCGATTGTCCCACCAAGTTGCGACATTATCAGATGCACCATAAATTATTGGGCAACCGAGGATTGGTATCGTAAAAATGCAATCAATTAATTGTACGAAGTCTTCGTGACTTAACCAAGTTGAAAGCATTCTATGATTCATTGGTTCTTTAAAGCAGGAACCAATACGAATACTAGCCGTCTCAATGCCAAATTTATCGTGGTACATACTAGCTAAGGCTTCACCAAATACTTTAGACACGCCATATAAACTATCTGGACGGGTTGTTACAGTTGAATCGAGTAATTCAGTTTGGGGATAGCAACCGATTGCATGATTGGAGCTAGCAAATATAATTCTGGGTTTTCCATTTTTACGGGCAGCTTCATATAGATGCACCATACCATTGATGTTTGAATCCCGGATTACATTCCATGTTCCTTCAATGGATTTTCCACCAAAATGTAAGATCCCATCGCAGTCTTTTACTAGGTCAATTACAGCTTGGCTATCATTGAGATCGCAAATGATAACTTCTTCATCTTGATCTGCAGGTCCTATGTCAACTTTATCGGAAACTCTGATAATTTCCGCTAAGTATTTAAGCCGTTGTCGGCATTCGACACCTAAATTTCCGGCGGCACCAGTAATAAGTAATCGTTTCAGCTTTTTCATAGCAAACTTCTCTAGCTTTTATAGAATGTAGCGGTATTGCAAGGTGGTTTAGAGAGATTCTGTCAATATTTGACCACAAAGTTTAGTTAACCTGCAAAACGTGGTTGTGGTAGTCCTTGTATACCCAAGCCGTGAATAGCAAATAGCCCTCCAGCTTCGGGTTGTTCTGTGTCATGTGATGGTGAAAGTCCGATTCCTAATGAAGTAATAAACATTATATCCAAATTTGGGCCACCAAACATAGGTTTACTTGGTCGTTCCATTGGTAATTCAATGGTCTTTACCAACTCACTAGAAGGTGAAATTTGATATAAGTGCCAGCCATCGATTCCAGCATACCAATAGTTGCCATCAGCATCAATCGTTCCTCCATCTGGTCGACCTTTTACTTGGTTTGAATCAAAAAAGACACGAGGTTCCCCTGGAGTGCCAGTATCACAATCATAATCACTTATCCAAATTGTTTGAACTGAACGATTGGTGTCTGAAAAATACATTTTTGTCCCATCGGGTGAAAATGCCAATCCATTTGTAGTAAAATATCCATTTTTCCAGGTAGTTACTGATAAATCAGGATCAAGTCGGTAGAAACTTCCGTAAGGTCCTGGTTCTCCTCCATCTCTCATTGTACCTGCCCAAAATCTTCCCTGTTGATCAATAGTACCATCATTGAAGCGATTCAATTTTATATTCGCTTCTGGATCAGCGATTGCTGTTCGTTTGCCGCTATCAGGGTCGAAAAACCAAAATCCCGATTTAGTGGCAAGTACCAATCCACCTTGCTCTCTGACTGCAAGACAACCAACGGGTTCACCAAATTCAACAGTTGAATTTTCATTATTGTCGGGATTGTAGCAATGAATAAGTCCAGCAGGAATATCTACCCACCAAAGCCGTTGTGCTCGATCATCCCAATATGCCCCTTCACCAATCTTGCTATGGGTATTGGCAACGCATGTAATTTCCATTAATAACTCCCAAGAATCTTTTGGAATTAAACAAAGATAAATTTAATTTATTCTGCGGAATTTTTGAAAAAAATATTTGGCTGACCAAAACACAGCAATCTCTTAGTCTGAAATTGGTGGAACCCGATACGTTTTTGCCGCTACAGTCCAATCCATGTGATTTCTTACATATTGTTGACTTGCATCTGAAGGTGGATTGTAGTCCCATGATTCAATGGGTCCGGATACCATAGCCGCGTGTAAAACTCGACGAGATTTTTGAGTTTTGATAACATCGGCCCTCAGTTTTTCACTATTCCATCGGCTTTGAACTTCAGATGCAAACGCATCTTTAGTTGTTTGATGTTTAGGATCTGTTGCCAAATTAACTTTCTCCAATGGATCAGCAACGACATCGTATAATTGCGGTGGATCTGGATCACAGTGAATATATTTATATTGCTTACGACGGATCATAAATACTGGATAGGGAGTCATTTCAGCACAATATTCACCAATTGCTTCATCAACTGGATCATTTTTACCTTGGGCTAGCGGTAATAAACTTCGACCATCAATTGGTTCACCTAGCATAGATTCATCACCTCCACCAATTTCAATGAATGTAGGTAAGAGATCAATTAGAGAGCATGCATTCGCTGTCACACCTTGTTTGATTCCAGGACCGGCAAAGATTAAAGGCACTCTTGCTGAATGTTCAAAAAAGTTCATTTTATACCATAAACCCCGTTCCCCAAGCATGTCACCATGATCTGCTGTAATGATCACAATGGTATTGTTTAATTCGTTGATTTCATCGAGTGTATTTACAATTTCACCAACTTTGCTGTCAAAATAACTCACATTAGCTAAATATGCCCGTCTAGCTCGTATTATTTCTTCCTCGGTCAATGAAATTAAACTTGCTTCAATACCATCCATAACTCGACGAGAAAAGGGGTCTTGTTCTTCCAATGGTGGTACATATTTGGGTAAATCTATCTCCGCATCAGAATATAGATTCCACCATTCAGGCCTAGCAACATAGGGATCATGGGGGTGAATAAATGATGCCACCAGTGCAAATGGTGATTCGGCACCTGCAGTTCTGCTTCGCGCTACATCAATCAACCATCGATTTGCAGCAAATCCAGTTTCATCATCATAGTCAATTTGAAATGTAGCCGTAGCGACACCACTTTCTTTCACAGTCTGCATATTGTGGTACCATTTATCAATGCGCTCATCGGGTAATTCCCAATCAGGAGTCCATGCAAAATCCACGGGGTAAACATCGGTTGTAAGTCGTTCTTCAAATCCGTGCTTTTGGTCGGGACCGATAAAGTGCATTTTCCCACTTAGACAAGTTCGATAACCAAGCATTTTTAGATAATGGGCAAATGTAGGAATTTTAGCAGGAAATTCAGAAGCGTTGTCATACGCGGCGATTCGACTGATCAATTGACCTGACATAAAAGCAAAACGAGCCGGTGCACATAGTGGAGAATTAGTATATGCAGAATCAAATCTCATACCTCGATTCGCTAACGCATCAATATGAGGTGTTTTGGCAACAGAATGTCCATACGCACCACAAAAATGTGGAGCTAATTGATCCGCCATAATAACCACGATGTTAGGTTTTTTACTCATGAATTGAAATTCTTAATTTTTGAACAACTAGTTGAAGTTGGTGACTATAAAATAATCTTGTTACTTGCAACAAACTAATACAGAATTAATTCTCTATACTAAATTAGGAAGTAAAAATCACAATTATTTTCTTAGTTAGTACTAGATGTTTATTTGTAAGATTTTGATGCATTTTTCGCTATGAAGGGTGCTATTTTCAGCTATACCAATCAAAATTAATTTCTATAAACCAGAAATTCTAGAAACTAAGTAAAAAATTATTGTGGAAGTACAGTTCAAAGAAGAGCCTGCTGTTTTACTCTAAGTTGTTTAAATTTCTATACCCATGTGTTAATATTTCAGCAATTTTTTAACAATGTAATCAAGTAAATATCTATTCAATCTATTTTACATGAACCTTATTATGCGTTACTTGTCAAACGCGGTTTGCTACATTTGAATTCACCTAAAATTGTATGAATATCACAGGATTGGATAATGCCGATAAAACCGCTGACACCAGAAGATAAAAAATCTATAATTACCGATTTGTACAAACCCCGTGGTGTTTCAATAGATTTTGAGATTATGAACCACAATGATAAGATTATTAATTTCGCGGCAGTTTGTAGCAAAACCGGAAAAGCATTTATTTCAGTAGGAGAGAATATAACTGAAGAGTTACGTCAATTAGATGATTTCATTTATGGTGCAGAGTATATTTTAGGTCACAATATCATTAATTTTGATTTGCCACGTGTAGAACAAGCTAACCCAAATTTAGATTTTCTCAAACTTCCAGTAGTTGATACGTTGTGGTTGAGTCCGTTGGCATTTCCACGCAACCCTTATCATCATCTCATTAAACATTATCAAGATGGCGGACTAAAACAGATTCAAATAAATAATCCTGAACTTGATGCGCGGTTAGCTTTGGATGTTTTTCGTGATCAATTGCTTACATTCAAAGCAAATGCAAAAAAAGAAGCTGATGTATATTGTGCTTGGCATTGGTTGTGTACACACGACTTTAATGGGAAAGATTCAACATTAGATGATATTTTTTTTAAATTTCGGAACAAACAACGACCAACTGAAATTGATACCAAAGACGCTATTCGAAGTCGGTTAGTAGGTAAAGGATGTATGAACTATGCAGAAAAGAAAATTTTTACAAATTTAAAATTAGGGCGTTGGGAAATTGCCTACACGATTGCATGGTTGTCTGTTGCTGGTGGAAATTCGGTTGTTCCACCGTGGGTTCGGCATCAATTTCCTCATACTAATAGAATTATTCGGAAATTTAGGGATCAGGCTTGCGTTGATCCCAGTTGTAAATGGTGCGGTGAAAGACATGATGCTGAAAAAGAACTTAAAAAGTGGTTTGGCTATGAGAAATTTCGTGAATATCCTGCAGACGATGAGGGGAGGTCGCTACAGAAACTGATTGTTGAAGCGGCGATGAAAAAACAACATGCATTGGGTATTTTGCCGACTGGAACAGGTAAGTCTATTTGTTATCAAATCCCTGCGATATCAAGATTTGACAAAACTGGCCAGCTTACCGTTGTAATTTCACCTTTGGTTGCGTTAATGGCCGACCAAGTTGCTGGTTTGCAAGCAAGTGGGATTGGATCTTGTATTACCATTAATGGACTTCTTTCAATGCCAGAAAGATCACATGCATTAGACCAAGTTCGGTTAGGTGATGCCGGAATTTTGCTAATTGCACCGGAACAATTGCGTTCTCCATCAGTACGGAAGGTGTTGAATCAACGGGAAATAGGTGGATGGGTATTGGATGAAGCACACTGTCTATCTAAATGGGGACATGATTTTCGACCTGATTATCGATATGTTGGTCGTTTTATTCGTGAACATACGAAGAATGAAGCTATACCTCCGATTTTATGCTTAACTGCTACGGCAAAACCCGATGTTAAAGATGAAATTGTTAATTATTTTAAAGACCAATTAGACATTGAGTTAGTGGTGTTTCCTGGTGGAGCGGAGCGCAAGAATTTAGCTTACCTAGTTCAAGAAACCACTGAAAATAATAAATATTCAGATGTTTTCGACACTATTAAAAGCTGTTTAGATGAATCTAAGCGTGGAGGCGCGATTGTATATTGTGCGACACAAAAGCGATGTGAAGAAATTTCTGAATATCTCCAAGATCGAGAAATGAAGGCTGATCATTTCCATGCTGGATTGACTTCAGAACGTAAGAAGGATGTCCAAACTCGGTTTATTGATGGAGAATTGGATGTAATCGCAGCGACCAATGCATTTGGCATGGGAATAGATAAATCAGATGTAAGATTGGTAATTCACGCTGATATTCCAAGTTCACTTGAAAATTATATGCAAGAATCTGGCCGTGCTGGACGCGACCAGAAACCAGCAAAGTGCATATTGTTATTCACTATTGATGATGTTGAACGTCAGTTCAGAATGTCAGCTCATTCTCGTTTAACTACCATAGAAATTCACGGAATTTTACGTGCGTTGCGAAAACTGAATCGTAAGAACCGAAAAAGAGATCCAGATATAGATTTAATTGCAACTTCGGGTGAAATTCTACTGGAGGACGAAGATAATTTGTTTGAACAAGATTCAAATACCGATGATACACGAGTAAGAACCGCTGTTGCATGGTTAGAAGAAGCAGAGCTCTTAAAGCGTGAAGAAAATTTTGTGCAGGTTTTTCCTTCCTCTTTAATTGTAAACTCACTTGACGCAGCAAAAGAAAAGCTAAAAGGAGCAAAGTTAACAAAAGAAAACGAGACTACATTACTCAAAATTGTTGAGTATCTCATCAATGCTTCAGCTGATAAAGGAATTACGACTGATGACTTAATGTGCTTAACTGGGTTGCGTCCCGAAAAAGTTCGAAAGGCAATATGGAATTTGGAGAAATTAGGAATACTCAACAATGACATGGAATTGACGGCGTTTGTGCATTCTGGAATTGCGAGGTCCTCAAAAAAGCGAATTGAGGAAGCAATTTCATTGGAGAACTCATTGATTGAACATATGCGTGAATTATCTCCTGATATGGATGTAGGAACCCCATCGCAACCCCTACACCTCAGGCAAGCGGCGCAAAAACTGCGTGATGATGGAATTGCCGATCCATTGCCTGAACGATTATGGCGTATTATTAAGGGTATTAGTTATGATGGTCGAGGTGAAGAAATCGCAACCGGTAGTTTGTCTGTTCGACGACAAGATTTGGAGACAGTTCGTGTAACATTAAAGCGGAGTTGGGACAAATTAATTGAAACTGCACAAAAACGCCAACATGCTTCAGAATTACTACTTAATCACCTGTTATCATGCTTATCTCCATCTGATGTTCATGGGGCTGATCTATTGGTTGAGACTACAATTGGAAAATTGCAATCAGCGTTAGGTGATGATCCAGAGTTAAGATCCAAGATACGTAGTCTTGATAAATTATTGGAGAGAGCACTACTGTGGTTACACGAACAGGAAGTTATTCGTCTAAATAAGGGTTTAGCAGTGTTCCGTCCAGCAATGAAAATAGATTTAACTCCTAATGAAACAAGAGGGTTTTCTAAAGCTGACTTTGAACCATTGCGTTTACATTATCAGGGGAAAAAATTACAGATTCATGTGATGAGTGAATTCGCAAAACTTGGACTTCAACCTAATAATGAAGGTAGAGCTTTTAGAATGGATTATTTTGCGTTGGAAGAAGAACAATTTCTTACACGGTGGATGCCAGGGAAAGAGAAAGAAATTGAACGAGAAACTACTCCAGATTCATGGCGTAAAATTGTTGAAGATTTAAACAATGCCATTCAACAGAGAATTGTCTCGGATCAACGAGAGCAAACTAATGTTTTGGTTTTAGCCGGACCTGGTTCAGGTAAAACTAGAGTTTTAGTTCATCGTATTGCATACCTTATTCGTGCAAAGAGAGAACGGCCTAAGAGTATCCTAGCTTTGGCATATAATCGACACGCCGCAGTTGAAATCCGAAAGCGATTGTTTGAATTAATAGGTGATGATGCGCGGGGAGTAACAGTTTTGACTTGTCATGCGTTAGCAATGCAATTGGTGGGTACTAGTTTCGCATCGCAGTCAGACCAACCAGACGAGATAATGTTTAGCGAAGTGCTTCGTGAAGCAGTCAAATTATTGAAAGGTGAGGGACTGCCATCAGATGATGCTGATGAACTTCGTGAGCGATTACTTGCCGGTTTTCGATGGATTTTGGTTGACGAGTATCAAGATATTGGCGCGGAACAATATGAACTTATAGCGGCAATAGCAGGTCGGTCTTTGGAAGAAGAGTCAAGTAAGCTGACATTATTTGCAGTAGGAGACGATGATCAGAATATTTATGCGTTCAATGGAGCATCAGTTGAGTTTATTCGCCGTTTTGAAGATGATTATGGTGCCAAGCCTGTTTATCTCATTTCAAATTATCGCTCCACACAGAACATCATTGAATCATCAAACGCGGTGATACAGGACGCAAAGGAACGGATGAAAATTGATCATCCGATAAAGATTAACAAGAAAAGAGAACGAGATAAACCTGGTGGAGAATGGGAAGAAATTGATAAATTGAGTCGCGGGCGAGTTCAAATTTTGAATATTCCAAATGATCCTGTTGTCCAAGCACAGGCGATAATGCATGAATTAGAACGGTTATTAAACCTTGCCTCAGATTGGGAATGGTCAAAATGTGCAGTAAT
The DNA here is from genome assembly GCA_964291365.2 of Stappiaceae bacterium. GTDB lineage: Bacteria > Pseudomonadota > Alphaproteobacteria > Rhizobiales > Stappiaceae > JBDWFY01. Next base: position 3,973,800 of record OZ219989.1, on the reverse strand, counting down.
TGCACGTCGTTGGGAATCATTAAATCCAGTTCAAGCATATTGCAAATTAAATAATATTCCTGTTCAGTTTGGTGATGAACCATTCCCATCATTTTTTCAAATTCGAGAAGTACAATTATTAATTGCTCGACTAAATCGAAAAACCGAGAAGTTGATAACTCGGAAGGATATTGAGAAATTCTTACGTGATGAACAACAAACTAGCTGGAACAGTTTACTGTTACAAGCATTGGAGGAACATGAACTAGAGGTTGTGGAAACTGAGTTTAGTCCACAATGCTTTATTGAATGGTTGGTAGATTGGGGACGCGAGTTTCGTCGAAAACAAAAAGGTTTGTTATTGATTACAGGTCACAGTGCTAAGGGACTCGAGTTTGATCATGTCGCGGTATTAGATGGTCATTGGTCTCCATCACGAAAGTCAGAAGAACCGGATTCTGAGCGACGACTATACTATGTAGCGATGACACGAGCAAAAAAGACACTAACTTTAGCGAGATTTCCAGGTAATCATTGGATCCAAGATTCAATGCGAGGACTAAATTCTGTTGTTCAGAGGGAAATTCCTGATTTACTTCCACCACCGAAAGAATTGAGATTCTTAAAAAAACGATTGACACCCAAAGACGTAGATCTAAGTTTTGCAGGGCGGCAAGATGAGGATGCAATTGTCCACAAGTTAATTGGTGAGTTACATACTGGTTCAAAAATTTATATTGAAACTGGTGTACATGGAAGATGGACAATCACAAATAAAAAAGGTCGAGAAGTCGGTAGATTTGCAAAAAATTATGAACCACCAAAAAATATGCGGGTGCGCTCTGCAGAAGTGTATGCAATTCTAATTAGAAAACGTGAACAATCAGACCCTGAGTATCAAGAAATGATTAATTGTGACAAATGGGAAGTCTTATTACCAGAGTTGATATACGAACCTGATGAATAACTGGATTGTCACTGACAATTTTTAGAATATTTGCTCTTAATGATAAGATGTGATACAAAACAACTTTTTTGAAAATTAGAGTCCAATGGCTAGTAATATCCATCAACAAACTTGGTCAATCTGACTGAAATAAATTATGGAGTGTCTTATGAAAATAGGTGCACCAAAGGAAATATTTGAAGGGGAAAACAGAGTTGCATTAACCCCGCAAAGTGCTACTCAACTGAAAAAATTGGGTTATTCCTGTTTAGTTGAATCAGGTGCCGGTATCGCGGCGAGATTTTCTGATGCTGATTTTGAAAAAGAAGGTGTGGAAGTTGTAAATGATGCATCAGAACTCTGGTCCAAATCTGACATCGTGGTAAAAGTAAGAGTTCCGCAAGAAAGTGAACTTGAGTTAGGACATGAAGGGCAACTTTTGATTTCATCAATCTACCCAGCACAAAATGAGCCCCTCCTTGAGAAATTAAAAGATAAGGGAATAAACACACTTGCGATGGACATGATCCCGAGAATAAGTCGGGCACAGAAAATGGATGTCCTATCTTCAATGGCCAATATTGCAGGTTATCGTGCGGTAATTGAGGCAGGAAATAACTTTGGTCGATTTTTTACTGGTCAAATTACGGCAGCAGGAAAAGTTCCGCCAGCAAAAGTACTGGTAATTGGTGCGGGTGTAGCAGGACTTGCGGCAATTGGTGCGGCTCAATCATTAGGAGCAGTAGTTCGAGCATTTGATGTTCGTCCGGAAGTGGCTGAACAAATTGAAAGTATGGGTGCACAATTCTTATTTCTGGATTTTGAAGAAGATGGCTCAGGTTCAGGTGGGTACGCAGCTCCATCTTCGCCTGAGTTTAGGGAAAAGCAATTAGCTTTATTTCGTGAGCAGGCACCTGATGTAGATATCGTAATTACAACCGCATTAATTCCAGGTCGAGACGCACCAAAACTTTGGTTGAAAGATATGGTAGAGGCGATGAAGCCTGGTTCAGTAGTAGTAGATTTAGCTGCAGAAAGAGGTGGAAACTGTGATTTAACTGAAATGGATAAAAAAATTGAAACTGAATCTGGAGTAACGATTATTGGTTATACGGATTTTCCTTCCAGAATGGCGACTCAAGCTTCAACACTTTATGCTACCAATATTCGCCATATGCTCGATGACTTGACTCCAGAACGAGATGGGGTTGCAGTGGTCAATATGGAAGATGATGTAATACGAGGTGCCACAGTAGTCAACAATAAGGAAATTACTTTCCCACCTCCTCCCTTGAAAACACCAGCGGTCGCGAAACCGAAACCAAAACCTGCTGAAATAACAGCTGAGGAAAAAGTAGCATTAGAACGTAAGGAATTTCGTAATGCAACATTCAAACAAGTAGTTATGTTAGCAGTTGGAGCAGTGTTGATGTTTATTATTGGTAGTTTTGCTCCCGCGAGTTTTATGCAACACTTTATTGTGTTCGCACTTAGTTGCTTTGTCGGCTTCCAAGTAATTTGGAATGTATCGCATTCATTACATACTCCATTAATGTCGGTAACAAATGCGATTTCCGGCATCATTATCATTGGTGCATTACTGCAAGTTGGAGACACTAGTTTCTTTCTTATTCCTGTACTTGCAAGTATTTCTGTCTTGATTGCCACGATTAATATTGTTGGTGGATTCATGGTAACCCGACGCATGCTAGCTATGTTTAAGAAGAGTTAGGGAGAATCATTTATGGCAACGCAACAAAGCACTACCCTAGAGTATATTGAGTCAGTTTCATTGTTACCAGGTGGAGTAGTTACCGCCGCTTATATCGCGGCATCTGTGTTATTTATACTAAGTTTGGGCGGATTAAGTAATCAAGAGCGGGCAAAACGGGCAGTTTGGTATGGAATATTTGGCATGGCAATTGCAGTTTTTGCCACGATATTTGGTCCTGATGTGAGCGGTTTTTGGTGGTTGATTCCAATGCTGATTATAGGTGCAGTAATTGGAACTATTGTGGCAATGCGTGTTGAAATGACAGGAATGCCTCAATTGGTTGCTGCCTTGCACTCCTTTGTAGGATTAGCCGCGGTTTTTATTGGAATTAATTCAGATATAAATCCACCATCAAACTTGACAACTGCTGAAGTTGTAATTCATGAAGTAGAAGTGTTTTTAGGAGTATTTATTGGAGCTATTACATTCACTGGTTCAATAATTGCATACGGTAAGCTTGCAGGTTCAATTTCCGGCAAGGCGTTAACTTTACCTTTTCGGCATTTGTTGAACTTATTGATGTTGTTATTATGTGTTGGCCTAATGTGGCTTTATTTATCACATGCTGGAATTTGGACATTGATTCTAATGACAATAATTGCATTTGTCATTGGAGCACATTTAGTTATGGCTATAGGTGGAGCGGATATGCCAGTGGTAGTATCCATGTTGAACTCCTATTCTGGTTGGGCCGCAGCCGCGACAGGGTTTTTACTCGGAAACGATTTATTAATTGTTACTGGAGCACTGGTAGGTTCCTCAGGTGCAATCTTATCCTATATTATGTGTCGCGCGATGAATCGAAATTTCATTAGTGTTATTCTTGGTGGGTTTGGCAATGAAGCATCCTCTGGGCGAGAAATTGAAGGTGAGCAAATCGCGATTGATGCCGAAAGTGTTGCCTCAGCATTAGAAGATGCAGAAGAAGTAATCATAGTTCCTGGTTATGGAATGGCTGTTGCTCAAGCCCAGAATAGTATCTCAGAACTGACTAACCGATTGCGTGCTAAAGGTAAAACAGTCCGATTTGGAATACATCCAGTTGCGGGCCGATTACCGGGTCATATGAATGTTTTGCTGGCTGAAGCGAAAGTACCTTATGATATTGTTTTGGAAATGGATGAAATAAATGAAGATTTTCCAAATACCGATGTTGTAATTGTGGTGGGTAGTAATGATATTGTAAATCCTGCGGCGCAAGAAGATCCAAATAGTCCTATTGCAGGAATGCCGGTTTTGGAAGTGTGGAAGGCTAAACAAGTATTTGTGTCAAAACGAGGACAAGGTACTGGTTATTCTGGAATCGAAAATCCCTTATTTTATAAAGAAAACACTCGTATGTTTTATGGTGATGCTAAAGCATCGGTTGATCTACTACTTCAATTTATTTAATAGGTGTTTTGAAGTAGCTTGAAGCCAAATCAATTACAAATGGTGAAACTATGCTTGCACTCCACGTTATGTTGAAAATTAAAGCTGATTGTATGGCGGAATTTATTCCGTTGATGAAAAATCAGGCAAAAAATTCGCTCCAAAACGAAGCAGGGTGTAAGCGATTTGATATCTGTGTACGAAAAAGTGAGCCAAGCCATGTGTTCTTATATGAAGTGTATGATTCACAAGAGTCTTTAGAAATCCACCGTTCAACAGAGTATTTTAAACAGTATTCAGTAGATACAGCTGATTTGCTTGAAGAGAAAGCAGTTACAATTTACGATCAAATTTTGGAATTAGAATAGTGTAGTTTGATCAATAATTGAGAAAGTTTAATAAGCGAACTTATTTGGATTTAAATTTATCTTATGTGAAATAGTATGTTTTTGTTGGCGGATTATTCAATTGACATATCACGAAACGACCCTATATGTTATCCGACATTGTTGTTTGTTTAAGTCTTAAGAGATCTTAGAAAATATGAAATTAGATTGAATATTGTGACTACAAGTAATTTTGCGAAGCGGAGTTATGTTTATGATACAAACTATATACATTGATGGTTATAAAAGCCTAAAAAATTTTTCTCTTCAGCTTAAACAAGGTTTGAATGCGTTAGTTGGTGCGAATGGAGCTGGAAAATCAAATATATTGGAAGCATTAGATCTAGTTTCTAAATTATTCTATACAGAATTGTACGAACTACCAGCTAAGCTGGGCTTAAAAAAAGTTAACGAACTATTTAGTTTTGATTACAAAAAGAATGAAATCAGCATAATATTAGATGGGTTACATCGTATTGAGTGCAGAAATTTGATACAATCTCAACTGCACTCAGATGAAAATCCCGAAAGTATAATAAGTTTATATACTAGATATAAGTATGAATTTAAAATAGGATTTGATAGAGAAAATCCCCAACCACTGACTTTTCTAAGTCAGAGATTAGAGTTAGATTTTGATCTCGGTGGGATAAAATCAAAAGATACAAACAAATTAATTGTAGAATACTCCAATGGTTTATGTGAGGTTAAAGAATGTAATTTGAAAGATATTGAAAAGTTTGTATCACCCGATGTTAAAAGCTTACCGAATTTTTTGAAAACAAACTATGCTACTTTTGCGACTAAGTTAATTTTACCGGAGGTAGCGGCCTATTTTTATCCAATCACTCAACTCATAAAAAATATGTCAATGGGTGATATTTTTGAAATAAATCCTTCTGCAGTTCGAAATGATGCTACAAACCTCCAATTTTCACAATTGCAGATTGATGGAACTGGTCTTACATCAACTTTATATTCGTTAAAGCAAACAAATCAACCGATATACAATAGAGTTATTGAAGGCATGAAATTGATTACACCTGATATAGTTGATATCGATGTATTTTACAACAAATCGCAACAGAAAATTGAAATTAACACTGAAATTCGATCAAGCTTTAATAGCAATGTCACACAAATATTTCCCCTAGAATTAATTTCAGATGGAGCATTGAAATGGTATGTATTGGTTACATTGATGATTATTTCCAATAAACCAATTGTTATTGATGAACCAGAAAATTTCTTGAATCCTCAATTACATAGTATTTTGGTATCTTTTTTAAGAGAAAGACTCAACTTCAAAGAGTCCTATGGAATAATCACCAGTCATAGTCAATCAATTGTAGACTCAATCAACCCAAATGAGTTAATTTTTGTTCGCTTTAAAGAGGGGTATACAGAAGCGGGGCGAGTTATTGACATTGATCGCATGATTGATCATATGAATGAATTTGAAACTAGTCTCGGGTGGTACTTTGTAACAGATAGTTTAGATTTTTTCTGCTTTGATGAAGTTCCCTAAATCTTTTGGAGTAAAATTATGAAAAATCCAGCATTCATTGTTGAAGGAGACCAGGAACAGAAAATTGTTCAGAAACTCTGTCCAGGTCGTAAAGTTGTCAAGTTAGGTGTAAATGGTAAAACTGTAACCTATGCTAAAATCGCATCTGCAATTAGGGATAAAATAAAGTTATTTGGCAATCGACATTACCCAATTATAGTATTGTTTGATCGTGAGAGTCGAGCTGATAGTTCTGAAATGATTATTCGTAATGTATGTGCAGAATTAGAAAAACATGTGAAGAAAGAATTGGTAGCAGAGATTATTTTTGGTGTTCCAGATCGTAAAATTGAAGCATGGATTTTACCGTTTGTGGACAATAGTGGAAATTTTTTGCACATTCCCTCAGGAGATTGTGAAGGTCAATATTGTTTAGGTGAACTTGAGAGACGGTTCTTAGAACAACCTATTGGTTATTCAAAAACTACTCAGGGGGTTACATATTTTTCTCAAATCAATCCAGATGAACTTGCCAAAATTTCACATAGTTTTAGACAATTTTACGAACGAGCTAGAGCTATACCATGTCGTTGGAATCAAAACATATAATTCCGATTTGATGGATGATTTGAATATATGTCAAATTTTTAATTGAATCACCTTAAAAAGAATTTGCACTGATTCGCTGAAACGCACGACAATTTACAATTTGAAATTTGTTATTTTTTAGTTATAATCTTAATAATTATAGATTTTTTTCCTAATCATAAGTTCAAATCGAAGAGGAATTTCCAAATGGTAGTATCTGAAATTCAGCAATCCGGTAATATATGTCCCCAGAGTGGAATCTGGTACGAAATTGAATCTGGTCAATTAGCTACCGTAGCCAGTGGTGAACGGTTTCCGTTACTCAATAAACAAATTGCAAAATGGAAATTAAAGTCTCGTGCTAAGCCAGTTCCACTATCGAAAGAGCAACTAAAGAAATATCCTTGGAATGAAATGAATCTTACTAGCTAATCGGTGTGTCAGGTATTTGGATTAGTAAATTGGTTGAGATATTGTAAGTAATCTAGTTTGAAGAGAACACTAACAATTCAACCGTTTGATATCACTTTTCTTTCGCACAGTCTTTATGACGTTGGGTAGTGTGGCAATTTGCCACACTGTAATTTTGAAATTACTAGTTAAAATAAATTTTTAACTAAATTAATCAACAAAACGTCAGCACTAAATTGTCGTTTCATAATATGGAGCAACTAATCATGAGAATTTTTGCCATGTCAGCACTAATGATTTTCACTGGTTTAATTGTTAGTTCATGCTCGACACCTCAAGAATCCGAATGTTTCAATGGCACTCACTATACATGTCACCCACAATATGGTGGAGATTTCTAATTTACCAATAGATTTAGTCGTAGAGTAATTTTTATGACTTGCTTTGAATACTTTTGAATTCAGCGAATTACAGATTCCTCCTAGTTAGACTAGACGACCCAAAAGGGTCGTCTTTTTTTATTCTTATTATACTCTGATAGGATATTTGGTAAATTCATTGAAAATAAGATGAGTGAGTGAATATTCACTCAGTAAAGATTGATTGAAATCGCAATAATTTTAAATTACAGTTTTCAAACTAATCTCAAACTAGGAAATCTCATGTACAGAAACAGACAAGAACCAGATATTGATACTGAACGTCTTCCCAAAGAAATAATTGATGAAAATTTTAGCGACTTGCATCCTAGACTAACAGACCATGAAGCCAGTGTAGAGGCTGATCGTTGTTATTTTTGTTATGATGCACCCTGTGTCACGAAGTGTCCTACGGGTATTGATATCCCCCAATTTATCCGTCAGATTTCCACTGATAATTTGCGTGGCTCAGCTGAAACAATTTTTCACCAAAATATACTAGGGGGAATGTGTGCTCGGGTTTGTCCTACAGAGGTACTATGTGAGCAAGCATGCGTTCGTAATGATGCTGAAAATTTGCCTGTAAAGATTGGCCAGTTGCAACGATATGCAACCGATCACTATATGGAATTAGGCGTTAAAACACCTGATACACGGAAAAATCCTATTGGCAAGCGCGTAGCGATTGTTGGTTCAGGCCCAGCTGGATTATCGTGTGCTTACTCTTTAGCATGTGAGGGTGTTGACGTGCAAATTTTTGACTCACGTCCGAAACTTGGTGGTTTGAATGAATATGGAATTGCAGATTATAAAACTGTAGATGACTTTGCCGCGCGCGAGGTTGAGTTTATTTTATCGATTGGGGGGATTAGGTTTGAATGTGGAAAAACACTCGGAACTAATTTGTCGTTAGTGACTTTGACCGAGGAGTTTGATGCTGTCTTTTTAGCATTTGGCCTTGATGGAACCAATGTCCTGAATATTGAAGGTGAGAACTTAGAGGGAGTTTTAGATGCGGTTGATTATATTGCTGATTTACGTCAAGCTTCCGACAAATCCAAATTACCGATTGGTCGAAAAGTTGTCGTAGTTGGTGGAGGAATGACTGCAATTGATATCGCTATACAAACTAAGCAATTAGGTGCAGACGATGTAACAATATGTTATCGACGTGGACAAGAACATATGAAAGCAAGTGAATATGAACAAACTCTAGCAAAGTCGCGTGGTGTACAATTAGCATATAATCTTCAACCAAAATCAATTCAGGGAATAGGTGGTTCGGCAGTTTCAATCCAATTTGAACGAAAAGTGTTAGACTCAGCTGGAAAACAAGTAGGTAATCCAGAATTAGTTGAATTTGAGGTGGATATGATATTCAAGGCAGTAGGACAAAATCTTAATCAGAAAGCAGTATTTGAAGACTGCAAAGAAATTAAACTTGAAAATGGTAAAATTGATGTGGATGAGAACAGATACACCGGAACTTCTAATATATGGGCAGGTGGTGATTGTGTATCAATTAGTGAAGATTTAACTGTTGCTGCCGTTGAGGATGGAAAAATCGCGGCACGATCAATTTATACAAAAATAACAAGCTAAAATTAGCGTAATTCCAAAAAAGGAGGGAACTATGGCAAACCTAAATTCAGAATTTGTAGGCATTAAATCACCAAATCCTTTTTGGTTAGCATCTGCTCCTCCAACCGATAAAGAGTATAACGTTGAGCGCGCGTTCGAAGCAGGTTGGGGTGGTGTGGTTTGGAAAACTTTGGCTGAAGATCCACATATCGTTAATGTTAATGGCCCTCGGTACGGAGTAGTTTATGGCAAAGACCGCCAACTGCTAGGACTCAATAATATTGAATTGGTAACGGATCGACCACTTGATATTAATTTACAGGAGATTAAACGGGTCAAGCGAAAATGGAAGGATCGAGCATTGGTTGTATCCCTAATGGTTCCTTGTAATGAAAAAAATTGGGCAGACATATTGGAAAAAGTTGAGGATACCGAAGCAGATGGCGTGGAATTGAATTTTGGTTGTCCACATGGCATGAGCGAACGTGGAATGGGGTCCGCTGTTGGTCAAGTTCCTGAATATATCGAGATGGTCACACGCTGGGTGAAACAGTATTCCAGAATGCCAGTTATTGTTAAACTGACACCCAACATCACGGATATTTGCAAACCAGCACAAGCTGCAAAACAGGGAGGTGCGGATGCGGTTTCCTTAATCAATACAATTAGTTCAATTACAAGCGTCAATTTGGAAACCATGTCACCAGAACCAACAATAGACGGACGAGGAACACATGGTGGATATTGTGGACCCGCAGTTAAACCGATCGCACTTAACATGGTTTCATCAATCGCGAGAGATCCAGAAACTGAAGACTTACCGATTTCAGGAATTGGTGGAATTACAACTTGGCGGGATGCTGTTGAGTTTATGGTACTAGGATCTGGGACTGTTCAAGTTTGTACCGCGGCAATGACATTTGGTTTTAAAGTAGTTGAAGATATGATCCAAGGATTATCTGACTGGATGGAATCAAAGAATTATAAGCAGGTTTCAGATTTTATTGGATTAGCAGTTCCGAATGTCTGTGATTGGCAACACTTGAACTTAAATTTTGTCACGAAAGCCAAAATCAATCAGGATCTTTGTATAAAATGTGGACGTTGCCATATTGCGTGTGAGGATACTTCTCATCAAGCAATTACTCATTCCGTAAATGGTGAACGAAAATTTGAAGTTATTGATGAAGAATGCGTTGGATGCAACTTATGTGTAAATGTTTGTCCAGTTGAAAATTGTATTACGATGGAAGCAATGAAAGTAGGAACAATTGATCCAAGAACAAAAATAAAAGTAGATTCGCAATATGCCAATTGGACCATGCATCCAAATAATCCATCGGCAGTGCAAGCAACAAGCTGATTTTTTTTAAATAGAAAGGGTACTTAGATGTACCCTTTCTAAATGATCTAATTGATCAAAGCTGATCGGTGATTATTGTCGTAGTTGCATTTGTGGGTTCTTCGGTAATAACTGGATCTGAGCCTCCCGACAACAAAGTTTTCACAGTACGCTCATAAGCTGACAAGTCCAATACACCATCTGAATTGTTGACAAGTTTATTGATTTCACCAACCATACGAATCTGGTGTTTTTCAGTTTGAGCACCGCTTGCATCATTTTCTAAGACAATATCTGCAGCTTCTTCTGGATTCTCAGCAGCAAATTCCCATCCTTTCATTGAAGCTCGAACGAAGCGAACCAATTTATCTACCGTCGCGTCATCGTTAAGGCTGTCTTCCAATACATATAGGCCATCTTCTAAGGTGGCTACTCCTTCATCCTCATACTTAAATACGACCAATTCATCAGCAGGAATACCAGCGTCAATAACCTGCCAATACTCGTTATAGGTCATAGTTGAGATGCAGTCTGCTTGTTTTTGTAGAAGCGGATCAACGTTAAATCCTTGTTTAATGACTTCTACACCATTTGAACCACCTTCGGTTGGAATACCAAGTTGGCTCATCCACGATAAAAATGGATATTCGTTACCAAAAAACCACACTCCAAGCGTTTTACCCCGAAAATCTTCTGGTTTTGTAATCCCAGTTTCTTTTCGACACGTTAACATCATTCCAGATCTTTGAAATGGTTGTGCGATATTGACAAGCGGAACACCTTTTTCACGACTGGCTAATGCAGCAGGCATCCACTCAATGATGACATCGGCACCTCCACCTGCGATGATTTGAGGTGGTGCAATGTCTGGGCCACCTGGTTTAATTGTAACATTCAGATCTTCGTCTTCATAATATCCCTTATCTTTTGCGACGAAATAGCCAGCAAATTGACCTTGTGTGACCCATTTTAACTGAAGGGTTAGGTCATCAGCTGCATTTGCCGTACCAAATGATATTCCTAGGGCAAAACAGGTTGCAATTGCAAAGGTAGATAGAGTTTTTGTAAGCATTTTCGTTCTCCTGTTGTTTAATCAACTCAATGATTTGATAATTTAACCTCTCATGGACGGGTGCCAAAAGGTTATTGATTTTTCGATTAAAGCAATTATGCCATAAAAGATTGATCCAGCAAGTGCGGCAACCATTATTTCCGCCCAAACCATATCAATATTCATCCTACCAACTTCGGTAGAAATTCTGAATCCCATACCAACTATAGGGGTGCCAAAAAATTCTGCAACAATTGCACCTATTAATGCAAGTGTAGAATTTATTTTAAGAGCATTAAAAATAAATGGCATTGCTTCGGGAAGTCTAAGCTTAAAAAGCGACTGCCAATAATTTGCATTATAGGTATGCATTAAATCAAGTTCTATTTTACTACTCGCGGCTAGACCAGCGGTTGCATTAACAAGCATAGGAAAAAAAGTCATCACGACGACTACAGCTGCTTTTGATGGCCAGTCAAACCCAAACCACATCACCATAATAGGTGCTATGCCAATAATTGGTAAAGCAGAGATAAAATTTCCTAATGGCAACATCCCTCTTTTTAAAAACGGTGTTTTGTCAATTAGCAGAGCTATTACCAGACCGGTAGAACATCCGAGGGTATAACCAATTAATACCGCCTTTAAAAAAGTTTGTTGAAAGTCAACCCAAATTATCGGTAGCGAGCTAATAAATCGTTCAAAAATTTCACTAGGAGCAGGAAGCAAAACTCTTGGAATATCAAATCCACGCACCAAAAGCTGCCAGATTATTAATATCCATATTCCAAAAAATGCTGGAATGAGAATATTAATAATGCGTTGTATCAAAAGATTAGTGAATTGATAACGTGATAACTCTTCAATAAAAACCCATGCACTTGCCCAACAAGCAATCGCAAGTAACCAAAATCCAATTAAGGATTCGTAGTTAATTGAATCTACTGCGGTTAGTAATTGTAGTATAGTATAATGTGATGTGAATCCAAATGCTAAAATCGCATAAATTTTGGAAATGTAACCAAACCAAAAAAATACAACTACGAAAATTATTAGTCCGCCACCAATAAATAACTGAGGTATAAAGAGGTCTTCTAAATTCCCGAAGTTAATCCGATGTAAGCCGCCAAGAACACAAGCTAGTGCGAGAAATGACAGTATTTTTTCAGTAGTAGGAATCGGAGTTTGCATCATTGAGCAAGACCCATACGTTTTAGAACTATTCGGTTTGCTATACCAACACTAGCTACCAAGGTCGCAGCCAAAATTGCCGCCATTATAAGTGCTGACCAAATTTGAACCGTTTGTCCATAATACGAACCTGATAATAATCGCGCACCTAGTCCTGCAACTGCACCAGTTGGAAGCTCACCGACAATCGCTCCTACTAAAGAAATTGCGATCGCAATTTTCATTGATGTAAACAAATAAGGTAGCGAAGAAGGTAAGCGTAATTTTAAAAATGTTTGCCAACTAGACGCTGAGTAAGTTTTCATTAAGTCAAGGTGGATAATATCAGGTGCACGTAACCCCTTTGTCATTCCAACTGTTATTGGAAAAAAACTTAGATATGTGGAAATGAGAGCTTTAGGTAATAAACCTGAAATTCCGACTGCATTTAGAACTACAATGATCATTGGTGCGATTGCCAAAATGGGAATGGTTTGTGAAGCTATGACCCACGGCATCAAACTTTTATCCAAGACGCGGCTATGAACAATCAGAATCGCGAGGAGGATACCTAATAGCGTACCAATCAAAAACCCAAGCAACGTTGTTGAGAGAGTGATCCAACTATGGTATATTAGACTCCGTTTACTGGTAATTTTCTTTTCAACAGTTGTCTGCCAAATTTCAGAAATGACCTGATGTGGTGCTGGTAAAACTGGTCGTTCTTGTGAATAGGTCGCACCAATGAATTCTGCTACTGAAACATTTGATTGACCGGCGCGCTCAAATAATTCGCGTTGAAAACTTGAATTTAGCTGAATGGCAGCTAAATACCAAATCAATAAAATGGCAATAACAATGACACTGATTGCAAATATCTTACTTTGAGATAAATTCTGCTTGGCAAATTTTAACATGGTGTGTACTGTATTAGACATCATCGTAAGAGTGACCAGCTCTCAAACCAGATCTAACTTTTTGTGCGATTTCAAGAAATTCAGGAGTTTCTCTTATATCCAACGTGCGTTCTGGTGGTAACTTACCTTCAATAATTTCGTGAATACGACCTGGTCTAGGACATAAAACTACTATTTTTGTTGACAAAAACACCGCTTCTGGAATTGAATGGGTTACAAAAACTACCGTTTTATTTGTTTTTGCCCATAGCTGTAGTAGCTGTTCATTTAAGTGATCGCGAACTATTTCATCAAGCGCGCCAAATGGTTCATCCATTAAAAGTAACTTGGGTTCAACAGCTAAAGCACGAGCAATACTTGCACGTTGTTGCATACCACCCGATAACTGCCAAGGGTATTTGCGCTCGAAACCCTCTAAATTAACAAGAGAGAGGTTTCTCTCTATGCGTTGCTTTTGTTCGTTTTTGTTGAGTCCAAGAATTTCCAATGGTAGTGCGATATTTCGTTCAATATTTCGCCATGGATATAATGCGGGTGATTGGAATACATACCCATATTCTTTATTTTTTCTTGCTTGTTGTGGCGAATCTCCTGAGACCAATATCGTACCACTGGTTGGCATCTCTAAGTCAGCAATGAGCCGCAATAGTGTTGTTTTTCCGCATCCAGAGGGGCCAATTAGTGTGACAAAGTCCCCTTGATTTACCGCTAGGTCAATATTAGAGAGCGCGTGAACCGGTCCATCATTTGTTTCAAAGGTTAGAGTCAAATTTGAGATTTCTATGACTGGTTCTGTTGAATTCATCTTGTTTCTCAATGCTACTTTGGAATTCTTTAAGCTATGATTTGTTAGGGTACCAATTTTGATGAATTCAATGTCAAATTGCAGATTAAACTCCTGCGGGCATATTTTCAGGTAATCGCTCAATCTTTCTTGGAGAGGTAATTTCTTTCCATTTTGAAAGAGCTCGATTAACGGCTGGATAGGGTTCTCGAGCGACAAACTCACCGTGACCTGGTTCTGTAGATACTATACTTTCTTCAATTGCTACTTTACCTCTTGTCAATGTGTATCTAGGGAGTCCTTCCACTTTCTGACCTTCAAATACATTATAATCTATAGCAGATTGCTGAGTTGAGTCAGTGATTGTTTTTGAGCGTTTAGGATCCCATACGACAATATCGGCATCGGCACCAACTAAAATCGCTCCCTTTTTTGGGTATAAGCTCATAATTTTTGCAACATTCGTTGAAGTTAATGCGACAAATTCATTCATAGTAAGACGACCAGTATTTACCCCATGAGTCCACAACATTGGCATGCGATCTTCAAGACCACCTGTTCCATTGGGAATTTTAGTAAAGTCTCCAATCCCAAACTGTTTTTGTTCGGTCGTAAAAGCACAATGATCAGTAGCGACAACTTGGATTGAACCAGCTTGCAAACCAGCCCAAAGGGAAGCTTGGTGTTGTTTGTTTCTAAAGGGTGGGGACATCACCCGACGCGCAGCATGATTCCAATCTGGATGACTGTATTCTGTTTCATCAAGGGTAAGATGTTGGATTAGAGACTCGCCAAAAACGCGCATCCCTTTTTGTCTTGCTCTTCGAATTGCTTCATGAGCCTGCTCGCAAGAGGTGTGGACAATATATAAGGGTACATTTGCCATATCGGCAATCATTACGGCACGGTTTGCCGCTTCACCTTCCACTTCTGGCGGTCGTGAATAAGCGTGTGCTTCTGGTCCATTATTTCCCTCTGAGAGAAGTTTTTGTTGAAGAGTTGCAACAACATCTCCATTTTCAGCATGAACTAATGGCATAGCACCTAACGCAGCACATCGCTGAAAACTAGCAAACATCTCATCGTCATCAACCATGAGTGCACCTTTATAGGCCATAAAATGTTTAAAAGTGTTGATACCACGTCCAACAACCTCTTCCATTTCATTGAAAACCTCTTCACTCCACCATGTTATTGCCATGTGGTAAGAGTAATCAGTACACGCGTGTGAGGACTTTTGTTGCCAAATCGCTAATGCTTCCATAAGGGATTGCTCAGGATTAGGTAAACAAAAGTCAATAACCATTGTAGTCCCACCTGCTAATCCCGCCCGGGTACCACTTTCAAAATTGTCACTTGAATGGGTTCCCATAAATGGCATCTCCAGATGCACATGTGGATCAATCCCTCCTGGCATGACATAACATCCAGTGGCATCTAAGACTTCGTCTCCTGATAAGTTTTTACCAATTTCGACTATTTTTCCGTTTTCAATTCGAAGGTCCGATTTATAAGTTAAATCAGCGGTGACAATGGTGCCATCTTTAATTACACTTGACATTATTATTCTCCTTTTTAAATTCAGGTGGTAACATCATGAATCATCTCTTTTACTAAAAGATAGATGTAACATTACAGCAGAATTAAATCAAAGCGTGAGTTCTATGCAACATATTCGTGGCTAATCTCGGCTTGAAGTAACAAATTAGCAATATGTTTTAGCCAAACTTCATCAGATACACAGTTTGCTTCTGAATATTTTAGCTCTGAATTCCATAAGTGTTCATTAAGTAACTTAATAAATTCATTTTGAGAAAAAACTTGCGTTGCACCAATGTTTACTTGTCGGACTAAGTCTTTGCCATACATTAGTGTCACGACAAATTTGAATGTAAGCATATCAGGGTGAACTGTATGAATTTTTTGAAGAACTTCAGTAGTTTTTAGTACAATGTTACCTTGATTAGGTACTGCCACTTCATTATTCATAATAAATTTCCTTGTAGTTAAGTAATGGATTGGTTTATTTTATATATATAGCAGGTGAAATATTATTCAACTATTTCGGCAGTTTCAACAACCGCATGGAAGAGTACATTCGTACCTGCTTCAGCCCATTCAGGGAATATTTTTTCGTCTTCGTTGTGTGAAAGTCCGTCTACACAAGGGCACATTACCATTGCAGTTGGTGCAATTTGGTTGATCCAACATGCATCATGTCCTGCACCAGAAACAATATCACGATGCTTGTATCCTAGTCGAATCGCGGCGTTTCGTACAGCACTTACACACTCTTCATTAAATGTTACAGGGTCAAATGCACCTACTTCTTCAACTTCCATTGTCAAACCTATCTCATCAGCAATCTTCTGTCCATAGGTTCGAA
Source organism: Stappiaceae bacterium (assembly GCA_964291365.2). Taxonomy (GTDB): domain Bacteria; phylum Pseudomonadota; class Alphaproteobacteria; order Rhizobiales; family Stappiaceae; genus JBDWFY01. The sequence continues at coordinate 3,957,188 of OZ219989.1, read as the reverse complement.
GTGCTTGATTCATAGCTGCAATAACATCTTTCTCTGGATGCCTAAAATCAATGGTAAAAACTGCTTTACCAGGGATAATATTGCGGGAATTAGGATAGATATCCATATGTCCGACAGCCCCGACCGCATGCGGTGGATGGCGAAGTGCTATATCATTAACCAATTCGGTAATTCGGGCCGCACCTAATCCAGCATTGATTCGTTTGGGCATAGGTGTAGAACCGGTATGACTTTCTTTACCAGTTAGAGTCACTTGAAGCCATTTTAAACCTTGTCCGTGAGTGACGACTCCGATATCGCAACCTTCATCTTCCAAAATTGGACCTTGTTCAATATGTAGTTCAAATAGCGCGTGAAGTTTTCTTTGTCCGACTGGTTCATCCCCACAATAGCCGATTCGGGCAAGCTCATCGCCAAATTTCTTTTCATCCTTGTCGACTCGGTCATACGCCCATTCTTTAGTATGAACTCCAGCAAATACACCAGAAGCCAACATTGCCGGGGCAAAACGCGTTCCTTCTTCGTTAGTCCAATTCACTACTTCAATTGGTCGTCGAGTTTTAATACCAAGATCATTTAGTGTGCGAATAATTTCAAGTCCACCAAGTACACCGAGAACACCGTCATAGCGACCACCAGTAGGTTGTGTATCCAAATGACTACCGACCATTACCGGATCAAGGCTAGAATCTGTTCCCTCAAATCGGGCGAACATGTTACCCATGGTATCAATGGCGACCGACATATTGGATTCTTTACACCATTTTGAGAAGAGATCACGTCCTTCTTTGTCTGAATCAGTCAGAGTTTGTCGGTTATTTCCACCTCTAACACCAGGACCAATTTCAGCCATTTCCATTAAAGAATCCCAAAGTCTGGTGGAATTAATTTTTAAATTTTCACCAGGTGATGACATTGTTTTCTCCGTTTCGTTGAATAGGTATTCACAAAATTTTAATGGTGTGAAAAATTAGAAAATATAATTGATTTCGTTGCAATGCTATTAATTACTTAATTTATTTTCAGTATATATATTTTGAGTCAAGTATTCAAAAGAATTGAGTATGGTAGCAGAAAGTTTAAGTATTTAATCCAAAATTACTGACTTGATTTTCGCCAACCTGCTGATATTGCTTCTTGTTCTGAACAAAACATTCGCTCACCTTTTGTAATATTTATTTTCGTGTTTTTATACCATCGCCCTCCAGGTATATGAAATATTTTTTCACCTTTACTGCTAATATTACCCTTGATTTGGCAAGAACCATCAGTAGGAACTATACTAGGATCATCTAATCTTGAACCTCTGCGCCATTGCGACGGAACCACAAATTGCCCAGACCATATACCTTTTTTTGAAGCTTTTGCAACTTTTTCATTTGGAACGTAGTCCATTGAATATTGACGGTAGGATATCGCCCATCCTTGTGAAACCATCCAAGCGTTTAAATCTTCATGACCTTTAAAACATTTAGCGATAATTCTGCCATATCGGTCAATACCTGTACTTTGGCAGCTGACTGTAGCTTGTCCAATTTTGTCCGATAACGCAAAAGCCGCTTGCTGTCCGCATCGATAGCTTTTGCCATTAGTTTTGCAGTTTTGACCACTTTCTGGTGCATCAATACCTTGTAGTCGGATTCGTTGTCCATGTATCTCCAAGGTATCTCCATCTATCACGGATGCAGTTCCAGTAACATTCTGCGCTAATGCAGTTTGAATTGGATAAGAAACGGAAATAGTCAAACCGATGACGGGAATAATGGCTAAAAGAAATTTTATCAATTTATTGTACCAAATAATTAGGGCTAGTATGTAGTGTTTATTCTGAACATGGTACACGACAAAATTAGAATTGCGAAGAAAATTCACGCATCACTGATTTTAATGAACTAATTATAGTTGTTTTGAATTTTTTAGTTTTTTACTAAAAGACGAATGTAGTTTTGTATTTCTTGATTTATTCTTGGAGATCGCAAATACAGTCGCATCCAAATTATTTAAAGTCACATTCACAATTCCATTTAATACGACATCTTCTTGCCATGGCAAATAATCAATTTGGACATGACTATGTAATTCTTTCACAATTGATTTATTAATTGCTTGTCGCATGCTGGATTCCATTAGTGGAAATTCTTTTGAACCGGGACCAGTTATAACAATTTTACTTGGTTCAAGCGTAGTAATTAGTCGCGCAATACCGTATCCTAGTGCGGTACCTGCCTCTCGAAAGGCTTTTAATGACGGCTTGTCACCAGTAAGAGCTTTTTCTGAGTATTTTTCTAATCTTTCCCTGTTTGCTTCGATAGTTGCTGGATCTTGATTACCTCGAAGCTTTTGAGCAGTTCGTATAATTCCATAATTACTCAAGTAGGCTTCAAGACACCCCCTTTTACCACAACGACATAGGTTTCCATTTGGAATATGTGTTACATGGCCAAATTCAGCGGCGGCACCAGAATTTCCAGTGAACAGTTTATTTTTTATAAATATCCCACCACCTACTCCATTATCAATAGAAATTACTGCAAAAGTTCCGTTATAAAGTCGTGGATACGTTAAATGAATGGACTGTGCAATTAGATTGACATCATTAGAGAGTGTACAATTAACTCCTATGCTGTTTTTTATTGGTTCTAAAATTTGAATATTTTGCACTGAAAAAGCTGGACTCCATTTGATAATGCCATTTTGGGAATTAACGACACCTTGAGAAGAAACAACTATTTCAAACAATTTGTTAAGAGTACCCTCATGTTCATTACAAAAAGATATAAATTGATTTATCAATTCAGACGTTAATTCTTTTTCAGATTTGTTTTCAGTTGGAAATTCTGAACTCATTCGTCCAATGGTGTTACCTTGATAATCCGCAATCACAAAATCAACCTTATTGATTGATACTTTTATGCCAGCTACATTTGCTATGTCGGGATTTAGCGTCAAAAAAGTTCTAGGACGACCTCTTGATCCTAGCTGCTTGGTATCCACTTTATAGATTTGTTTGATCACTCCCTCATTGATCAAATCAGCTGTTATAGTGGAAATTGCAGCTGGACTGAGACCTGTATGCTTTCCAATATCTATTCGCGCAAGCGATTGCTCCTTTCTAAGTGCTTGTAGGATTACTCGGCGATTTTGTTGTCGAATTTGGTCAAATCCCGCTTTTTTAAGCATTGTGTTAACTTCCGTTGTTGTAAAGTGTACAGTAGAAAACAACTATGCGTTGAATAAAAAAAATGATAATACCGGTAACTTCTTGAAGTTGATACTGAATGCAATGTTGCTTTAAATAGAAGATTTAGTACTTATTTTAACTAGCGTTAATTAGTAACAGTGCCTATGTAATTTCGCAATTCAGCGTAAATATGGGCTTTTGGAGTGTATTCTAAAATAAATTTAAGATTGGATTTATTTCAAAATTTTGCAGGACCATATTCCCTTCCCACCTGCAAATAAATTTCCAAAAGAGATCGGCTAAAACTAGCAAAGTAGATTTAGTAGATTTAATTGGCGGAGAGACAGGGATTCGAACCCTGGAGACAGTTTCCCGCCTACACGCTTTCCAAGCGTGCGCCTTAAGCCACTCGGCCACCTCTCCATTGAGTACTTAGTTTACGGATCTAAGTAAAAGATTTGACTTAAACTTAGTTATGATTTGTTGATAATTCAAGATTGAATTAAAATTAATACAAAAAAACTAAGAGTATTTTTAATGAATATTCAATTAACTCATCCTTGATTTTGAGCAAGACTTATACAAATTGAAATCTAACGAATTTTCATTTGATTAATTGGATAGCATATGTTAGTATCAAGTAATCCTTAAACTTTTGCGGTAATTTCATGTTTAGATTCACATTCCGGATATTAGCAAACCTTCTATTTATTCTTGGTGCGGTTATTTTAGTAAATGATATTTATAATTCATTTGTAATTGGTTATTTTGCACCAAAGCTGTTAGGTCAGCATTTATTTGAATATTTTCCAGCTCAATTAGGGCTTGCACAAGCTGTAATCCAAAGGTATGTGGCAGCTTGGATTTGGGATCCGGTAATACAATGGTTATTGAATTTACCGACTTTTATAAATTTAATTGGATTAGGAGTCATAATTTACTTGCCTACGATTTGGATGCGACGTTGGATGTAGTTTATACGGATATTAGAATTGGAACTAAAAAAATGTTAGAGAGTAATAATTTAATTGAATTTTCATAAGTACAACTATGGAGTGTTATGATGAGTTTTATGGATATATTAACGCAGAAGTTTCAGAAGCCCGAATTTGGAAACGCAATTTCAGGTCGTACTGAACCTATCCCAACTGCAAAGATTCATGCAATAAATCAACGACCATTGAAAGGACCTTATCCTGATCATTGTGAATCAGTAGTTATTGGATTAGGTTGTTTTTGGGGTGCTGAGCGAAAATTTTGGGAATTGGAAGGAGTTTGGGTAACCGCAGTAGGATACGCAGGTGGTGAAACTCAAAATCCAACATATAACGAAGTTTGCACCGGACGTACGGGTCATACAGAAGTTGTAAAGGTTATATATGATCCTACTATTGTGTTGTTTGAGAACGTACTTAAAGTATTTTGGGAATCACATGACCCAACACAAGGTATGCGACAGGGTAATGACGTGGGAACGCAGTATCGGTCGGCAATATATTGTGATAATCAGAACCAATTAGAAATTGCGCAACGAACGGCTAAGGAATATCAAAATGCATTGAATGGTGCCAAGTATGGAGGAATTACGACGGAAATTGAAATTAGAACTGAATTTTATTTCGCAGAAGATTATCATCAACAGTATCTTTACAAAAATCCTGCAGGTTATTGCGGACTAGGTGGAACCGGAGTAGTTTGTAATATCGGAACATCAGTAAATTAGTCATTTGTAGAATTTTTACAAATTTAGGGCACTATTGAAATGGTTATAATCAATTAATCTCAAGTAAATCTTAAGCTTGACTATCATTGTCGAATCGTACCACCAGTCGTTTTTTCAACGGACTTTATGATTTTTTCAGCAACTGTATCAATTTCCTCATCTGTTAAGGTGTGTTTTTGAGGTTGAATAGACACATTGATCGCCACCGATTTTTTATCTGGATTAATTCCTTGTCCTTGGTAAACATCAAAAAGCGTGATGTGATCAATTAATTTTTTGTCGGCATTTCTTGTAGCGCGAATAACCTGCTCGACATTGACAGACTTATCCACTACGAAAGCAAAATCACGATTCACGCTCATTTGATCGCTTAACTTAAGTGCACCCTTAGATTTTGTTTTTTTGTTTCGTGGTTCTGGGATATTATCTAACATGATTTCAAATACAGAAATCGCAACCTTGATATCAAGTTCACGCAGAATTTTTGGGTGAATTTCACCAAAATTTGCCAGTATTGTCTTTGGTCCGAGTTTGAGAGTCCCTGATCGTCCCGGATGATACCAGTTTGGAGCATCATTGTTGACCTGAAGGTTATCTACAGGAGCACCAAGTGACTCCAAAATTGATAATGCGTCAGCCTTAGCATCAAATACAGAAACATTATCTGCAGAACCTGACCAATGACGACCTGCACCAATAAGACCTGATGTATGCTGACGGATACCAGTTGCATGATTTAATTGTCCGTCTGGTTCATCATTCAGAAATACTTGTCCAACTTCAAATAATGCAATATCAGTGAAACCGCGATTAGAATTTCGCTGGCATGCACCCAATAATCCAGGGATAAGACTAGGGCGCATATCTGATAATTCTGATGAAATAGGGTTGGTTAAGGTTAAATTGGCACTTCCGCCACCAAACGTTTCAGCATGCGACTTAGCGATAAAAGACCAAGTAATTGCTTCATTGAATCCGCGAATTGCGAAAGCTCTTCGCGCTTTATTTCTGCGAATTTGACTGAGTGTTAATACTTTTTCTCCAACATCTTTTAGGCGAGGAAGTGGTGTAGATGGAACCTTGTCAATTCCAGTTATGCGCATTACTTCTTCAACAAGATCAGCTTTACCAAAAATATCAGGTCGCCAACTTGGGGCGTTAACTTTCAATTCTTCGGTTGAGCCTGAAACATGAAAACCAAGATTAGTTAATATTTCCTTCGCTTCAGTTGGTAGTACATCTAATCCAGAGAGACGTTTAATTTCAGAAAGTGGGAATTCAATAACATTTTTTGTACTTGGAACATTTCCTGCTATAGTTATTTCAGATGGTTTGCCACCACAAAGATCAATTACCATTTTAGTGGCAAGTTCAATTCCGGGTACCATGAAGTTTGGATCTACACCACGTTCAAAGCGATAGCGCGCATCTGAAATAATCCCTAGCTTACGTCCAGTCTGTGCAATATTTTCTGGTACCCAAAGTGCCGATTCAATTAAAACTTCAGTCGTCTTATCGTCACATCCTGAATGTTCGCCCCCCATAATTCCTGAGAGTGATTCAATGCCATTGTCATCGGTAATAACACAGACACCTTCGTCAACTTTATATTCTTTCCCATCGAGTGCTAAGACAGATTCATCAGGTTTACCGCGTCGAACGACCAAGTTTCCTTTAACTCTTTTTGCATCAAAAACATGTAATGGTCGACCAAATTCAAATGTAATGTAGTTTGTGATATCAACTAGTTTGTTTATTGGGCGCAACCCAATTGCTGTAATTCTATTTTGCAACCATTGTGGTGAAGGACCGTTACTGATTCCTTTAACTGACCGTAACGCGAATGCCGGGCACAGAGATTCTGAGTCACCAAATTCAAGTTTTACCTCAATTGGACAAGGAAATTTGGCTTCAATTGCTGGAACAGTGAATCCCTTGAGAGTACCAAATCCGGCTGCGGCTAAATCTCGTGCAATCCCGTGTATCCCTGTACAATCTGGACGATTTGGGTTCAAGTCAATTTCAATCACTGGATCATCAAGTCCAGCATATTTGACAAAAGATTCACCAATAGGAGCATCTTCAGGTAATTCAATAATCCCCTCATGTTCATCGGAAATTTCTAGTTCACGCTCAGAACACAACATTCCTCGACTCTCAACATCTCTGATTGTACCAACAGTTAAAGTGGTGTTCAGACCAGGAATGTGATCCCCAGGTTTTGCCAATACTCCCAACATTCCGCTACGCGCATTTGGTGCACCGCAAATAATCTGAATTTGATTACCGTCACCGGGGTCTACCATCAGGACCTTCAATTTGTCGGCATTGGGGTGTTTTTCAGCAGATACTACTTTTGCAATAGTGAATGCGCCTAATTTGTCTGCAGAGTCAACAATCTCACTTACTTCAAGACCAATCATATTTAGTCCTTGAGCAATTTCTGCAACACTTGCAGAGGTTTCTAGGTGTTCTTTCAACCAAGAAAATGTAAATTTCATCACAAAATATCCTATTGGCTAAATTTTCTACAGAAATGTCAGTTAACTTGATAATCCACTAAACAGAGTTGGAATATCAAGCGGACGAACTCCATAGTGTTTTAGCCAACGAATGTCAGCATCAAAAAACGCGCGGAGATCCGACATCCCATATTTCAACATACCTAACCGGTCAATACCAAGTCCAAACGCAAACCCTTGATAAATATCGGGATCAAGGTCGCAATTTCGCAAAACATTTGGGTGTACCATTCCACAACCTAGAATTTCTAACCATTCATCACCTTCTCCAATTCTAACTTCACCATCTTCAAAGGAGCAACCAACATCAACTTCAAGTGAAGGTTCTGTGAATGGAAAAAAACTTGGACGAAACCGCATGTGGACATCTTTAACTTCAAAAAATGCTTTACAAAATTCCTCTAGTGTCCACTTCAAGTGACCAATATGGGTAGATTTGTCAATTACCAAACCTTCAATTTGATGGAACATTGGGGTATGCGTTTGATCAGAATCACATCGATAGGTGCGACCAGGTATAATTACCCTTATTGGTGGTTCTTTTGACTTCATTGTGCGAATCTGAACCGGCGATGTATGAGTTCGGAGCAGCTTGCGTGATCCATCTTTTTGCTTCGGAAAAAAGAATGTGTCATGCATCTCACGAGCTGGGTGATTTTCTGGAAAATTAAGAGCAGTAAAATTATAGTAGTCGGTTTCAATATCTGGGCCTTCAGCTATTGCAAATCCCATATCGGCAAATATTGCCGTTAATTCGTTAATTACTTGGCTCACGGGATGAACGCGTCCTTCGTTCATAGAACCAAGTCTAACTGGTAATGTGATATCGATAGTCTTCGCGGTTAATTCAGCTTCAAGTTTTAAATCCAAAAGTACTTTTAGACGGGAACTTAAAGCATCGTTTATACGTGCCTTTAACTCATTTAACTCTGCTCCCTTAGATTTGCGTTCTTCAGGAGTCATAGAACCAAGGGATTTCAACAATTCTGAAATTTTTCCCTTTTTTCCGATAGCTTTTACCCGAACTTCATTCAAAATTTCTTCCGAATCAGCGTTATCAATTGCTTCAATAATTTCAGTTTCTAATGTGGCAAGTTCAGTCATTGTTTATACTTCAATGTTTTCTTACGATTCTTCTAGTTGAGAGATGGTGTATCAATTTGGTACATTGTAGCTAATGTATTTTTGTAATAAGCAATAGCTAGACATTAGTATAATCGGCAAAATAACTAAGACTATGTCGTTTGTGTATTATTTAATGGTTAGCTAATGGTTAAGTAAATTGTAGATTGATCTTTTAATTTAATCGGGGAATAATTAACATGATTCTGTTCTACTTTGGCTAGTTCACCAGCACCTGTCTAACTAAGTTTCAAATCAAAGAATTTTACAAAAAACAAGTTAAAATTTGATTCAAAACTACTTTGAAACAGGTGCATGCGAAATTTTATTTTAAACTAGATTGCGCTTTTTCAACTAAATCTTTGAAAGTGGTCGGATTATTAACCGCAATATCAGCTAAAATTTTTCGATCAATTTCAACACCAGATTTGTTTAATCCGTTAATAAATCGACCATAGGTCAATCCGTGCTCACGGGACGCGGCATTGATTCGTTGAATCCAAAGCGAGCGGAAATTTCGTTTTCTGGTTTTCCGATCTCGATATGCATATTGACCAGCGCGTTCAACAGCCTGTTTGGCAATACGGATAGTATTTTTCCGGCGACCATAATAACCTTTTGCTGCTTTGATGACTTTTTTGTGTCGTGCTTTGGAGGTTACCCCTCGTTTAACTCGTGCCATGGTAGTATTCCTTGTTGTAGAAGATGTTGAGAATTAACCGTAAGGTAGGAATTTTTTTACGATTTTGGCATCCTGTGCGGACAACGTAGTTGTACCGCGAGCATTGCGAATAAACTTATTCGTACGCTTTATCATACCATGACGTTTTCCTGCTTGCGCAGTTTTGACTTTGCCAGAGGCGGTAATTTTAAACCGTTTTTTTGCTCCAGACTTAGTTTTCATTTTGGGCATTTTGCGTCCTTTCTAGTTTGTACCGAATTTGCTCGGGTGTTGTGGATGCATTGTGAATCAACACGGCATGCCCCAAATTGCACACCCTTGAGTTCTCATTTTTAACGAGATTAAGGTATTTTTGGCCGGTTGATTCCAAATTTCGTAAATATGTAATAGCAATTTTTGAAAATTGCAAGTGTAAATCAATAAGTATATATTTCTTACTTTGGCGATAATTTCATCATTATTGATGTTTGTTTATCTTACACTCCTCTCAAGGGCAATAAATAGGTATAGTTTTTAACTTTTCTTCCATTGTAAGTAAGTAATATCCGAATAGGTTCAAAAACTGAATTTTTGTAATTTTTGTTTCACCGACCGATTGGAGCTAGTACCATGACCATTTGACGGCCTTCAAGTTGTGGTTCTAATTCTACTTTTGAAACATCAGCGGTTTCTTCCTTTACGGTTTGAAGTAATTTAAATCCCAGTTCTTGGTGTGCCATTTCACGTCCACGAAATCGAAGAGTAACTTTGACTTTATCCCCTTCGCTGAAAAAGCGTTGGATATTCCTCATTTTGACTTCGTAATCGTGGGTATCAATGTTTGGACGCATTTTTATTTCTTTAGTATCAACGGTTTTTTGGCGTTTTCTTGCTTCCGCTGCCTTTTTTTGAGTTTGATATTTGTAGCGTCCATAATCCAAAATTTTACAGACCGGAGGATCTGCTGTAGGAACGATTTCAACGAGATCCAATCCAGATTCTACAGCCAATTCTAATGCTTCATCAATGGCAGTAACTCCTCGATTTTCTCCATCAGCATCAATTAGCTGAACGCTAGAGACTTGGATGTCGTTATTAACACGCATACCTCCTTTTTGAGGAGGTGGTGCCCGGTTAGGTCGACGAATTTTAAATTGCTCCTGTTGTGGTTATACTTACTTCTAATTTGTTAAGTTAGATTACAATGCTGAAAATTTCAAGCTTTTCAAGCGAAAATTTCTCATTCTAACTAAACACAGTCGTTTTATATAAGTATTTATGCCAATAATTTCTACCTTTTTATATTATTTATTTTTCGTTACTTTGAAATTTGGTAAAAAAGTACGCCTCAGTTTAACAGTTCTCGATAAAGATCAAGTGTTTTTTCCGCCATTACTTTCAGAGAATATCGCAAGTGAGCATGATTTTGTGCCCGTTTGGTAAGTTTTTCTAATTCATTAGATTTTAGAGAAAAAACCTTGATAAAAGCATTTGTTAAAGCTAATTCATCTTTTGGTGGTACTATCCAACCAGTCCTTTTTGTTTCTTGAAATTCCGGTGGGGCAAGGATATTTTCTGGTTGTGCGCCGATGTCGGTGACAATACATGGTTTTCCAATCGCTTGTGCTTCTACTGCAACACGACCGAAGGACTCTGGTTCAATTGCTCCAGCGACAATGCAATCCGCCAATTGAATTGCAGCAGGAATGTCCGAACAATGACCGACTAGATGGATTCGACTACTAAGTTTTAAGTCGGTAATTTGGGTTTGCAATTCATTTACAAAGTTTTTGCGTCCTTGTGAATCTCCAGCGATTACCAAATGTATATCTGAGAATTGGGACGTGATTTTTGAAAACGCCGCGATTATTTCTACTTGACCTTTCCAACGGGTGATTCGAGCAATATTTAGAATTACTCGACAATTTTTTGGTAAGTTCCATTTTTCGTGTAAAGATTTAGTCCGAGAATCTTCAATTTTTGAGCTTTCAAAATTTTTGAGATTTATTCCGTGTCGAATCAATCTTATCTTGTTTTTCACTTCGGGATATCTTGATGCAATCAAATTTGAAATATATTGAGAATGTGCGATGATTGTATCTGCTTTCACCATGCTTGAATTATATTGTTTTTTCATCCAAGACTGTTGATTGTAAGCTCCATGAAATGTGGTAACAAATGGAGTATTTGTTCTGCGAGAAGCATAGTATGCTGACCATGCTGGAGCGCGACTGTGAGCATGAATCAGATCAACTTTGTGGCGTTTTACAACTTCTATCAATCTCAGGGAATTTAAAAAAATAGAAATTGGATTTCTTGAAACTAGGGGTAATGGTATATGAATTATTCCATTTTCTTCTAATTTTGTAACTAAACGTCCACCTTGACTAGCAACCAGAGAGTTCCAACCTTCGTTGGTGATGGCTTCTGATTGTTCCAGTACGCTTAGTTCAACACCACCGGTATCTAACGCAGGTAATACATGGAGAATAGTTTGCAAGTGACAAATTTCCAGTCAACTAAGTTTCTATTTTGTTGCAGAACTTATACTTGATATTCTAAATGTGAAAAAAGGGAATATTAGATTCTAATTTCAACGCTATATTATATTAATGTGTTGTGAATACCAACAAGCTAAGTTGAAATTAGAATTAACAAAATTAGGAGTGGGGGGGAGTAGGGTTAACACAAAAATTTTGAGCGGGAGCAGTACAATGTGGTTTGTTAATTTTCATAAAATAGTATTTATGAATCGAATTTTGGATTTGAATGATTCCCTTAAGCTAATTGTCCCATTTTTTTTGGGAATTCAGTTATTTTTTGGTTCAGTCTTAGCTCAAAATTTCGCTACCCCAAGAGTAAAACCAGACACTCAAGTTCAACAAAATGACCAACCATCTGTTGTAGCGAAACAAAGTGAAAAAAATATTGATACGACAATGCCAGCTAATCAAATATTTGGAGGCATTTCAAAACCAAATTCGCTTGCTGCTCGCGCGATTGGTTCATACGCAAAAGGATGTTTAGCTGGCGCACGATCGTTAGAAATTGATGGGCCGACCTGGCAGGTAATGCGTATTTCAAGAAATCGAAATTGGGGGCATCCTGAATTAATTGACTTTATTGAAAAATTGGCTACAGATGCACCGAGTTTAGGTTGGAAGGGTCTATTAGTTGGTGACCTTGCCCAACCAAGAGGTGGTCCAATGTTGTCAGGTCACGCAAGTCACCAAATTGGATTAGATGCAGATATTTGGTTGCGCGAAATGCCTAGACAAAATCTTACACTACAAGAACGAGAAGAATTGAGCTCAATATCCATGTTGAAAAATAATTTAAGCAAACCAGGAGTAGACCGTAGTGTTGATTTTAATATATGGAGTGACGTTCATGCAAAATTGATTAGGCGCGCGGCAGAAGATGAACGAGTTGCTAGAATTTTCGTAAGTCCAGCTATAAAATCTGCACTTTGTGAATTTGAAAAAGGGGAGCGTACTTGGTTGCGAAAAATTCGGCCGTGGTGGGGGCACCATTACCATTTTCACGTTAGAATCGGATGCCCGAAAAACAGTGTAGGTTGCGTAAATCAAGCACCGCCGCCTCCAGGTGACGGTTGTGGAAAAGAATTAGCTTGGTGGTTATCGGATGAACCTTGGGTACCGAAAGAAGATGCTAAACCAGCGGTGAAAAAGAAACCCCTTCAATTATCGGAGTTACCACAAGATTGTTCTGTAGTTGCCACTGCACAATAATTTTTGTATTTCCATGCATTCGTTCAAGTTCGCACTCTCCAAATTTATTAAGCAAGAGAAAATTAATTAGTGGAATAATGTCAATTTATTTAGATTCTATTTGCAAGTTTATGTATTTTAATTTGCGAACTTTTTTCTCAGTTTATTCAAAAATTATCTATTCAAGGCGATGCCAAATCAGACTTTAGAAAATATTCGAAATTTCTCAATTATCGCTCACATTGATCATGGGAAGTCAACCTTAGCGGATCGATTGATCCAGATTACAGGATCTTTAGCTGAACGCGAGATGAAGGACCAAGTATTGGATTCTATGGACCTTGAACGTGAGCGTGGAATTACGATTAAGGCACAAACAGTTCGTTTGGACTATAAGAATGCCAAAGGTAAAAATTATATCTTGAACCTAATTGATACACCAGGTCATGTTGATTTCGCATATGAAGTGAGTCGTTCACTCGCTGCGTGTGAAGGGTCGCTTTTAGTGGTTGATGCGTCACAGGGGGTTGAAGCGCAGACTCTTGCGAATGTTTATCAATCCTTAGAAAATGATCATGAAATTGTACCAGTATTGAATAAAATTGACTTGCCAGCAGCAGAGCCAGATCGAATAAAAGAACAAATAGAAGAAGTTATCGGATTAGATGCAAAGGATTCTGTTTTAGTCTCTGCAAAAACTGGTGAAGGTGTTGAGGACATTATAAATGCAATTATTAATCGATTACCTGCACCACAAGGAGATCCTAATGCTCCGTTGAAAGCATTGTTGGTAGATAGTTGGTATGACACATATTTGGGAGTGATGGTTTTAGTTCGTGTAATTGATGGAGAGTTAAAAAAGAACCAGCGAATTAAAATGGTAGGTACGGGCGCGACTTATGAGCTTGAGCGAGTTGGGGTAATGACACCCAAATTTCTTAAGACTGACGTATTGCGAGCAGGAGAAATTGGTGTTTTTACTGCATCAATTAAAGAAGTGGCTGATACTCGAGTAGGTGACACAATTACTGAAGACCGAAAACCCTGTGAAATTCCCCTACCTGGATTTAAACCAGCAAAACCGGTTGTATTTTGTGGGTTATTTCCAATTGATGCGAATGATTTTGAAGAATTGCGTTCAGCATTCGCTAAGTTGCGACTCAATGATGCAAGCTTTTCATATGAAATGGAGACATCATTAGCACTTGGTTTTGGGTTTCGTTGCGGATTTTTAGGACTTTTACATCTAGAAATTATTCAAGAGAGATTATCGCGTGAGTTTGATCTGGACTTGATTGCGACAGCACCATCAGTGGTCTACCGGATAAAGTTGACTGATGGGTCAGAATTTGAGCTGCATAATCCAGCAGATATGCCAGACCCAGTTAAAATTGTCGAAATCGCAGAGCCTTGGATCAAAGCAACAATATTAACACCTGATGAGTTCCTAGGTGGAATTCTAAGTTTGTGTCAAGAGCGTAGAGGTGTTCAGTTAGAATTGTCATATGTCGGTACACGTGCAATGTTGACTTACAAATTACCTCTCAATGAAGTAGTATTCGATTTTTATGATCGCTTAAAGTCTATTTCAAGAGGTTATGCTTCATTTGACTATCAGTTGGATGAATATGAAGCCGGCAACCTAGTTAAAATGTCAGTTCTTGTAAACGCTGAACCAGTAGATGCGTTATCCACACTAGTTCATCGCAATCAAGCAGAAAGACGCGGTCGCGCAATGTGTGAAAAGCTCAAAGATTTGATTCCTAGACATATGTTTAAAATTCCCATTCAGGCCGCAATTGGTGGAAAAGTGATTGCACGGGAAACAATTTCCGCATTAAGAAAAGATGTAACTGCTAAGTGTTATGGTGGTGATGTAACTCGTAAGCGAAAATTGCTTGAAAAACAAAAAGAAGGGAAAAAGCGAATGCGACAGTTTGGGAAAGTAGATATCCCTCAAGAGGCATTTATTCAAGCTCTGAAAATGGAGAATTAAGCATGAAGATAATGCTTTGTTCTTTAGGTTAATGTGTAAATTGGATAAATTAACATTTTGGTAAACTCGTCGCAAGAGTTGCAAAGTAACTATAAATTGTGCAAAAATTCAAAGGTAAATTCAGTCTTCAATCAACTGTCAATAGACTATAGGTGAAACAATGATTAAAGGTTTTTTTTCCAAAATATTTGGTAGTTCAAGTAGTAAATTACCAGAACCGACAGATTATGAAGGTTTCAAGATTTATCCAACACCTATTAAAGAAGGAGGACAGTGGATTACCGCTGGACAAATCACTCAAGAAATAGGTGGTGAAGTCAAGACGCATGATTTTATCCGCGCTGATAAACACTCTTCAGAAGTGGATGCAGTAAGTTTTTCGATTACAAAGGCAAAGCAAATTATTGATCAGCAGGGGAAGATGTTATTTAAAGACAGATAAATTTGTTTTGGTGGATCATGTTGTTGCATTTTTTTGCAAAAAAAATGGAAAAATTGGTAAATTTCAAAAAAATTACTACATTAATTAAGTGCACTTTCCGAATAAAGGAATTGTATAAAAAAACAACATGACTGGAGATAGACATCATGACAAACTTAAGAATTGGTGATGAGGCACCAGATTTTGAAGCTCAAACCACTGAAGGGATGATCAGATTTCATGAGTGGTTAGGTGATTCATGGGGGGTTATTTTTTCACATCCAAAGGATTTTACACCGGTCTGCACAACAGAACTTGGTTACATGGCGAAAATCAATCCTGAATTTGCGAAACGGAATGTTAAAATTATTGGACTGAGTGTTGATCCGGTGGAAAATCACAAACAATGGTCGTTGGATATTGAAGAAACTCAGGGTGCAAAACCGAATTATCCGATGATTGGAGATACGGAGCTTAAAGTCGCTAAACTCTACGGGATGTTACCGGCAGAAGCGGGTGAAAGTTCAGAAGGTCGAACAGCAATGGACAATCAAACTGTTCGAACCGTATTCGTAATTGGTCCGGATAAGAAAATTAAGCTGACAATTTCATACCCAATGAGTACTGGACGTAACTTTGATGAAGTGTTGCGTGTGATTGATTCAATGCAATTAACCGCAAAACATCAAGTAGCAACACCTGTGAATTGGAAAAATGGTGAAGATGTAATCATAGTTCCAGCAGTTTCAGACGATGCAGCAAAAGAAAAGTTTCCAGAAGGTTGGAAAACCCTAAAACCGTATTTACGGCTAGTTTCACAACCTAATTAGTATTGTAAAGTTTTGAATACTAACAAAAGAGAGAGTAGCGAAGAATTCTCATTGACATATCCCTAGCCAAGCAAGTAGTGGCGCGAATAACACTTGCTGCAAGAGCAACTACTCCTTTCATTTTGTGTTGCAACTATTGGATTCGCAAAACAAAAATGCTGTTGTGATCTTGTACTCCCATAACTACCCAAAACTGATTTTGGTTTTGGGTAGGGGAGTTAATGGGGGTCAAGGGTATTTGAAATTTGTTTTATGAACTATTTGGTAGTTTCATTATAAATTGTATAATTTACCCATTATTACATGATACTGCAAAGTTCTCATCAAAAAGATTAATTGAAATTGGATTAAAATGCGAAAACGAAAAGGTCATTGCTTATGTGGTGAAATTCGTTTCAAGACGATCGGACAGATGCGACCAGTCATTGCATGTCATTGTACGCAATGTAGAGAGTGGTCAGGAAATTTTTGGGCTGCGACGGCTTGTGACGAAAAAAACCTTAAAATAGAAAGTGGGGAAGAGCTGATAGTTTGGTTTCAGTCTTCTAAATTTGCTCGTCGAGCCTTTTGTAAAAAGTGTGGTACAAATTTGTTCTATAAAGCAGATGGTATTCCTGATTTAGTAAATTCTATCTCAATTTCTGCTGGTGTGTTTGAAGAACCGACTGGTTTTGAATACGGATTGCATATTTTTTATAAGAATCGTGGTGATTATTACGAAATTCCAGAATCTGCAGAAATAGAAGAGAAATATCGGCTAAAATAGACTTAAATCTACCAATCGTCGGCGAAAATATCTTAATTTTTGAACTTATAAAAGAAGGGGGATCAACAACTGCAAGTCACTGTTGGTGCCAATTACTTTTTATTAAATGCTTTAATGCAACTTGGTAATTTGGAAATTTTAGTTTGTAATTTAGTAAAGTTCGTAATTTTTGATTTGAAACACGCTTGTTTTCACTATAAAAACTGCGTGCCATCGTTGAAATTTTAGCATTTTCGAATGGTTCCACTGCAGGAGGGTCGACTCCCAGTAATTTCGCAGCAAAAGTCACAACTTCTTGTGGAGGGCAGGGATTCCCATCGGAAACATTAAGAATTCCATTAAATGTTTGGTCAATTGAGTATGTTACTGCACCAGCGATGTCTTCAACATGTATGCGGTTAAAAACTTGACCAGGTTTGACAATGCGTTTTGCGGTACCATTAGTTAGATTAACAAATGCATTTCGGCCGGGTCCATAAATTCCAGCCAACCGCAAGATGCTGATTGGTAAGTTGTTTTGATTTGCTAGTTTATTCCATTCTGACTCAGCTTCTACTCGCCAAATTGATCTATTACTAACTGGGCGACATTCGGTATTTTCGTCTACCCAATCACCATTGTGATTTCCGTATACGCCGACAGTAGACAAGTAACCAATCCACTCAATTGCTGAATTAGTTATTTCATTACTAAAATTCTGTATTACACAGTCACCACTCTTACTTGGAGCAATTGAAACCAATAAATGAGTAGATTCTTTTATTGCATTACGAATTTCTGACGTTCTTGCATTTCCATCAAAAATGAATGCTTTTATTCCGTTTTTTTTAAGTTCTGTCGCTTTCTCAATTGATCGCGTGGTACCTCCGATCCAATCGCAACGTTTCTTCAGTAATTCAATACAAGAACGCGCAGAATAACCGATACCAAATACAAATAACCTCATTTCAAAACTAACCTTTTTCGGCAAATCTCATATAGCATAATCCCTGTAGATACGGCAAGGTTTAAACTGTCGGCATTCCCAGGTTGTGGAATTTTGACGAGCGCGTCACAAAGATTTTCAAGTTTGGAACTCAACCCTGCTTGTTCATTACCCATTAGCAGTAAACAGGGATCTTTGTAATTAACTTCTCGGTAATCTGTTCGGCTATTGAGATGAGTTCCAATCATGTGCCCGGAAAAATTCTTTGACCAAGCAGTGAATTCTGATAGCGAACATCGGATTATTGGAACATGAAAGATAGATCCCATTGTTGCTCTTACTGCTTCTTTAGAAAACGGGTCGGTAGAATCATCAATTAGGATGATTCCCGTTGCTCCAATAGCATCAACGGTACGGATTATGGTTCCTAAGTTACCGGGATCTCTTATTTTCTCCAAGCCAATCCATAAATCCGAAGAGTTTGGTACGAGTGAATTCAGTGAACTAATTTGCTGCTTGAAAACGGCGATGACACTTTGTGTATTCTCGCGCTGCGAGATAGTAGATAGTACTTTTTCAGAGACTTCAAGAATTGTACCACCGTGTGCATGAACAGATGTAGCAATTTTAAGAACTTGCTCTTGCTGTCTCACACTACTTGCGTACAATAACGTGTTAAATTCCCACCCAGATTCAATTGCATTGATTATGAATTTTAGCCCTTCAGCAACGAATAAATTGCTTCGTTCTCGATATTTGCGTTGCGAAAAAAGCGCGCGTATATGTTTTATTGTAGGATTTGAAGTAGATTGAATTGATTTAACTGAACCAGGTAGTGACGTAGCTTGCATAGTTGAATTGCATTCGTGCATTATGCGCTCCATCGGCTAAACATGGAGGTTGATAACTTGCGTTGAGCGGCCTGTTCACGAATCAATAGTTCACCGGATTCTATTGTCCCACTAATGTTAGAAAATGTTTCGTTCATGAGTTCGTGAAAAGCAATAAAAGACGAATTTATTGAATAGGTTGTTAAGATAACAAATATAGGCTGTTTGGATAATATTTTAGGGATTAGTTTTATCAGATGCGGTAAGTCCTCAAAAAGATTCCAAGTTTCACCACTTGGTCCACGACCAAATTTTGGAGGATCTAAAATAATGGCATCGTATTGTTGATTACGTTTTATTTCACGCTCAACAAATTTTGTAGCATCTTCGCAAATCCAACGAATTGGTTTTTCCGACAACGCGGACAATTCTTGATTCTCACGAGCCCATCCAATTGCTTTTCGAGAAGCATCAATGTGTGTTATCTTTGCACCATAATTCGCAGCGAGTAAGGAAATGATGCCTGTATAACCAAATAAATTTAAAATGTTGAATGGACGGTTCGCCCCTTCAATTTTATTGATAACCCAAGACCAATGGGCACCTTGTTCTGGAAATACACCGACATGTCGAAAAGATGTAAATCGACAAATAAATTTAACTGGACCATATTTCATTTGCCATTGGTCTGATATGGATTTTTTAAATTGCCAACGGCCAGAACCGACTTCCTCAATATTACCAGAAAATGTAGCATCAGCTGATTGCCACTCTTCATCGGATAATTTTTTTTCACCCATTGCTTGTTGCTCTGGTCGACGAACGATAATTTTCCCGAATTTCTCTAGTTTTTCACCAGAACCCATATCAAGTAGCACGTAATCATCCCAGTTATCCATTTCCAACATGACGGGCCATTTTGATATATTATTATTGAGATTAGACATTATAATAGTGCTCGGAAAATTGAGGAGAGACTTTACATTTAAGATTTTAATTTTACTCAATAGTGATTAGATTAAGGAAAATATTAGTTAAGTTTGACAATTAATTTTTGAATAGATATAACTAATGTGAGTGAGAAACTAGAATATTTTTTTGAAAATATACTTAATCTATTGTAGCTTATATTGAACAAACCTCTTAACTTAGGATTTTGAATAATGGAATTAACAGGTGAATATCGAATCGGTGCAAGCCGTCAGGAAGTATGGGATGCTTTAAACGACCCTATTGTGTTGAAGGAGTGTATTCCCGGTTGTCAAGAACTTGAAAAAACCTCAGATACCGAAATGTCTGCAGTGGTAGTTTCTAAAGTAGGTCCAGTAAAAGCAACATTTAAAGGGGAAGTAAAGTTAGAAAATCTTAAACCACCTGAAAGTTATTCGATAAATGGTGAAGGTAAAGGTGGTGTTGCAGGTTTTGCAAAAGGTGGTGCTGATGTTGAATTGATTGAAGATGGTGATGACACAATTCTTCGCTATTCAGCCAATGCTCAAGTTGGCGGGAAACTTGCACAATTGGGGGCTCGTCTAATCAACTCCACAGCGAAAAAAATGTCTGAAGATTTTTTTGGTAAATTTGCCATGAAATTTTCGCCAATGGAAGAAGGGGCACAAGCTTCTGAAGAATCTGAATCTCTATCACAATTAGATGATTCTGCTATAGATCCAGTTAACGAGAGTGAAAATAGTAAAACCAGTCAAGCTACAGGTGGTGATGAAGAGGGGGAAAAGTCATTATTTGACAAATACAAAACCATTATATTCTGGGGATTAATTGTAGCTGCTGTATTAATTTTGTTTTTCTTGGTAACATCATAAAAAAAGTATTTTTTATCAACGAATAAACATTAACAAAAAAAGTCCGGATTAAAATGTTATTATCCGGTAAAAATGGGGAGAATTTAAATGACCACAGTTTCAATTAACGTAAATGGGAAAGAGACTTCGGTAGATGTTGAAGACCGAACCCTCCTAGTCCAACTTTTACGTGAACAACTAGGACTTACTGGAACCCACGTCGGTTGTGATACGTCACAATGTGGAGCATGTGTTGTTCATATGGATGGTGTTGCAGTTAAATCTTGTACCATTCTGGCGGCGCAAGCGAACGGGTCCTCAATAACAACAATTGAAGGACTTGCTAAAGGTGAAGAACTGCATCCAGTGCAGTCAGCATTTCGTGAACATCATGGTTTGCAATGTGGGTTTTGTACTCCAGGTATGATTATGTCTGCGGTTGACATGATTAATCGACATAATGGGCCATTAGATGAGAAAACTATCCGAGAAGAACTAGATGGAAATCTTTGTCGATGCACTGGTTACCATAATATCGTGAAGGCGATTAAAGCTGCTTCTGAGGAAATGAATGGTATGTCTGCAGCTGCCTAAGATTTTTGGTGTTCGCTTAATTAACTAAAACAAAAAACAGTTCAATGTTGAGCTGAAAAAAACATAGGGAGAAAATGTTATGGGTACAGAAGGAATTGGTTCTCGGATTCTTCGTAAGGAAGACAAACGCTTTATCACAGGAAAAGGACGATATACCGATGATATGGCTAGACCGGGGATGAAACATGCAGTGTTTGTGCGAAGTCCACATGCACATGCAAAAATCAAATCTATTGATACTTCATCTGCAATGTCATCACCTGGTGTGATTTCTGTGTTGACTGGTGCAGAGTTGCAGGCAGATGGCATTGGTAACCTAATTTGTGGATGGATGATTCATTCAAAGGATGGTAGCCCGATGAATATGGGAGCTTGGCGTGCATTAGAACATGAAACCGTTCGACATGTTGGTCAAGCGATCGCGGTAGTTATTGCAGAAACTCAAGCGATTGCGCGTGATGCTGCTGAAGCCGTGAAAGTTGAATATGAGGAATTACCTGTTGTAACAGAGGCGGTTGATGCACTAAAATCTGAAGCACCTCAATTGCATCCTGAAGCTGCTGGTAATTTGATATATGATTGGGAAATTGGAGATGCCGCGCAGACAGATACCGCAATTAGTAGTGCTAGTCGGGTTGTAAAATTAGATATTACTAATAATCGATTAGCTCCAAATGCGATGGAACCTCGCGCCGCATTAGCTGAATATGATGTTGCTGAGGATCATTTTACTCTATGGACAACATCCCAGAATCCGCATGTGGCACGACTAGTTTTGTCGGCATTTTATCAGGTTGCACCTGAACATAAGTTACGTGTGATTGCACCTGATGTTGGTGGTGGATTTGGGTCAAAGATCTATATTTATCCTGAGGAATTAGTCTGTTTGTGGGCATCAAAGAAAACTGGTGTTCCAGTAAAATGGACCGGTGACCGCTCAGAGAGTTTCCAAACCGACGCGCATGGACGTGATCATGTTACAACTGGTGAGTTAGCACTGGACGCGAACAATAAAATTGTTGGATTGCGAGTGTCAACAGTCGCTAATTTTGGTGCATATATGTCGCTATTTTCTAGTAGTGTACCGACATATTTATATGCGACCTTACTTTCAGGTCAGTATAATATTCCGGCTATTCATTGTAATGTGAAAGCAGTTTATACCAATACTGTACCAGTTGATGCTTATCGCGGTGCAGGTCGACCAGAAGCAACTTATGTTGTTGAACGATTAGTGGAAACTGCGGCACGCGAAATTGGTATGGATCCTACCGAGTTCCGCAAAATTAACTTCATTCAGGAGTTTCCACATCAGACCCCAGTCATAATGAATTATGATGCTGGGGATTATGAAGCATCTCTTGCGGCAGCGAAAAAAGCGATCGACTATGATGGTTTTTCTGCGCGCAAGGCAGAGTCCGAATCAAAAGGTAAAAAGCGTGGGATTGGGATTTCGTGTTATATTGAAGCTTGTGGAATCGCACCATCGCAAGCAGTCGGATCGTTGGGAGCTGGTGTTGGATTGTGGGAATCTGCAGAGGTTCGCGTTAACCCAGCGGGAACAATTGAGATTTTGACTGGGTCCCATAGTCATGGGCAAGGTCATGAAACTACATTCGCACAATTAGTCTCGGATCGACTAGGGGTTGGAACCGATACTGTATCTATTGTACATGGTGATACTGATAAAGTTCAGTTCGGGATGGGAACCTATGGGTCGCGATCTGGTGCAGTTGGTATGTCAGCAATTGCTAAGGCCTTAGACAAGGTAGAAACAAAGATCAAAAAAATTGCGGCGCACCAACTTGAAGCAGCTGAAACTGATATAGTTATTGAAAATGGTGAAGCAAAAGTAACTGGTACTGATAAAAAGTTATCAATGACTGAAGTTGCTTTAGCTGCATATACCGCACATAATTTACCCGAAGATATGGAACCAGGATTGAAAGAGGGGGCATTTTATGACCCAACCAATTTCACGTTCCCTGCAGGTGCACATATATGTGAGGTAGAGGTTGATCCAAATACCGGTGAAACTGATATCGTTCAGTTTGTTGCCGTTGATGATTTTGGAACGATCATCAATCCGATGATTGTTGAAGGTCAGGTTCACGGGGGAATAGCTCAAGGAATTGGTCAAGCATTACTTGAACATGCGATTTATGATGATTCGGGCCAATTGGTAAGTGGTTCCTACAATGATTATTGCATGCCTCGTGCTGATAACGTTCCTTCTTTTGATGTTGGTACCACCGAAACTGTATGCCCAGGTAATCCTATTGGTATGAAAGGTTGCGGTGAAGCGGGTGCAATTGGTTCACCTCCGGCAGTCATTAATGCCATAACTGATGCACTTGGGATAAGAGACATACCAATGCCCGCTACCCCTGAGGTGGTTTGGTCGCACGCTCAATCAGCAATGAAAGAGGCGGCATAATTGAATTTTGACCAATTTTTTGAATAGGTCAAACCCAAAGTAAATGTTTCAAATCTGGTCAAAATTATTGATCTTAGTAATTGAAACTGCAACAAAATAAGATTTATTGCATGCGTTCGTATGCAGGAGGAAAACAAATGTATGAAACAAATTATCATCGTCCTTCAAGCGTTTCCGAAGCTGTTAACTTGTTAGGGAATAGTAGTGACGCAAAACTGCTTGCGGGTGGTCACACTTTAATTCCAACAATGAAACAACGGTTGGCATCACCATCTGATGTAATTGATATTCGCCATATTGGTGAAATACAATCAATAAATGTTGGTTCTGACGCAGTGAAAATTGGTGCAGGAGTTACTCACGCCAAAGTAGCTAGTTCTAGCGAAGTTAAGGGGGCAATTCCTGCGCTTGCAGAATTGGCTGGTTTGATCGGAGACCCACATGTTCGTCATATGGGTACTATTGGTGGTTCGATTGCAAATAATGACCCAACTGCAGATTATCCAGCTGCGGTACTCGGATTAGGCGCAACTGTATTGACAAATGAGCGGCAGATAGCTGCGGATGAATTTTTCGCTGGATTGTTTGAAACTACGCTAAATGAAAAAGAAATTATCACTGAAATTTCGTTTCCAATACCAGAAAAAGCGTCGTATCGGAAATTTCCAAACCCCGCATCACGTTATGCTATGGCAGGAGTGTTTGTGGCCAAATTCGCTGATGGTTCGGTTCGTGTTGCAGTAACAGGTGCTGGTAATAATGGCGTTTTTCGGCATACCGAAATGGAAGAAGCGTTGCGTTCAAATTGGTCAGAGGATGCGATACGAGATATTGCAGTAAATTCTGGCGATATGACTTCAGATATTCATGGTTCGTCAGAATATCGTGCTAATTTGGTATCAGTTATGGCAAGGCGGGCAGTTGCTGGATAGAGTAGATTGAGAATATATCCAGCATTGAAAGGATTACAAAATACGGTGACTTGGTGGACAACAAAAATTAATTCATCATGTCACCATTTTTACTAGCAAATCTTGATTGGATTGTTGTAATAGCTAAATTCAAGCAATGCTTGAGAAAAATTCTTTTTAATTTTTCCCGGTATTTTATGAACATGAATGACTAAGTTTGTGAATGAAAAGTTGCCTAAAATACGGAAATATAATGAAAAAACAAAAACTTTTATCAGTAACTTGAAAAATTATTGATTAGGTATATGTCATGAGAACATACTCCAATATTACAAGAGGTGACTCTCATGAATACTTATTTGCTAAATGAAGTTGAATCTGAAAAATTATTGAATCCAGTTCGTGGTGGCGGTGAATATAAAGAATTAATTGTCAACTTACAAAGAAGATTCAATCTGCAATCATTTAAGATTAAATTAACATCTGATGAGAAAGATAGAATAGTTAAGTTTGTTTCTTTTGTTGAAGGTGGAACTGAAAGTCGATTAGTTGATATCTTTAGTAGGCACATCCCTGAATTGAATTTTGAAGATTTTGAAGATGAACATTCTCCGATTAAGTTGAGTTTTAACGAGGTTTCACTCAATTATGTATTATTTCGGAGTAATTCAAGAACAGCAAGAGAAATTATTGAGAGAATAAATAACGAAAAATTTGTAATTGATTCTGATTCAAAGAGTATGTCTGAATGGAATAAAATACAACAATCTAAGTTTATTGAAAGTTGCATTTTGAGAATACCTCAATTTGGGTTTTATGTTGTGGACCGAACAAATGGTACATTTACTGTAATTGATGGGCTTAAGCGTATAATGACTTTAAAGAACTTTGTGGAAGGAAAATTCAAGTTGGTCGGTTTAGATGAAAATACTGAACTAATTGGGCAAAATTTTAATGACTTGTCAATTAATTATCAGGAAAGGTTAATAGATACTTATTTCGGAATTTACGTTATGGATGCAAAAACACCTTTGCAAATAGGTACTGAAATTTTTGAGCGATTGAAGGGAGACCCCAAGTTTTCACGCCAACAAATGCGTAATACACTATATTTTGGAAAGGCAACAGACTGGTTGAAGTCAATTTCAATGGAAAGTGTATTTATAGAAGTTACACAAGGATCGCTTAATCGGTTGACAATGAGGGATCGGGAAGCCATAAATAGATTTATCTCTTTTTACTTGCTTGATATTGAAGATTACCGACATGGGGAAATGGATGGATTTTTGGCAAATGGTTTAACGGAACTTGAAAAACTATCGATAGAAGAACTAGAGAAATTGCGTAATCTATTTTGTTTTTCCATGAAATTAAATTATGAATTATTTGGTGTTCATGCGTTTCGCAAATCACTATGTAGTGAACATGGTACGAAAACTCCAATTAATTTAGCATTATTTGAAGTATTGTCAGTTTCATTTGCAAGATTGATTGAAGGATTAGATATACTTGAATGTAGTAAATTTCGAAAAATAACGAAAAAGGAATTGTTGAAAAAAATTGTCATTGATTTGCTGAAAAATAAAGAATTTTATGATTCAATTTCAATTGGTACAAATGGAAAAACTGCTGTAGAAGTCAGAAATAAAATGGTTTCTGATAAAATATTGACGTATTTGGCAAACCACCACTAGAAATTATTTGTTAAAAAATGAAATTTTTAGTTGACTTTAGTTTAGAATCATTCTAAATTAGAAATTGCAAAGCACAATTTGTGTTAACCAATAAATTGGAGTACATATTATGCAAGGTGACGCTGAAGTCATTGAGTATCTTAATAAATCCTTACGTCATGAACTGACGGCAGTGAATCAATATTGGCTTCATTACCGCATGGTTGAAGACTGGGGAATCACTAAACTTGCAAAAAAGGAGCGTGAAGAATCAATTGAAGAGATGCAACATGCTGATAAATTGATTGAGCGCATTATCTTCCTTGGCGGTCATCCAAATTTGCAAAGTTTAGACCCACTTCGAATAGGTCAAAACGTGGAAGAAGTTCTAAAGTGTGACCTAGAAGGTGAAGAATCAGCTCGAAAATTATATGTTGAAGCCCGTAAAGTTTGCCAAACTAAAGAAGATTTTGTTAGCATGGCATTGTTTGAAGAACTTTTGGCAGATGAAGAAGGACATATTGATTTTCTGGAGACTCAGCTTGAACTTCTTAACAAAATCGGAGTTGAGAAATATATTCAATTGAACTCAGGTTCAGTTGATGAAGCTGAAGAGTAGCTCAATGAATTAAATTTGATTTGAGGTGGTAATCTACCGCCTCATTTCATATACAGATTTAGTCAATTAAATCGTTTTCGATTGATAAAATTTGTCCATCTGCCGCAATTGCATCGCTTTTATCATGAGTAACGAGAAGTATAGGTAGATCGCGTTCTTTTGCTTTTTGAAACACCAGTTGTCGAATTTGATCTTTTCGTGCCATATCCAATTTTGAAAATGGTTCATCTAGCAATAAGGCATGTGGATTTGACACTAAGACTCTCATTAATGCTACGCGAGCTCGTTGACCACCAGACAGACTACTAGGGTCTCGTTCTCCCATTTTTTCCAGTCCAATTTCAAAAAGAGCTTGTCTTGCTATTTCTTTCCGTTCATTCTTGCTTATTTCAGAGGGGACACCAAACATCAAATTACCTGTAATTGAAAGATGTGGAAATAAATAATCATCTTGAAAAAGTGTTCCGATGCGACGTTGATTGGCTGGTAAATTTGAAACGTCTATTCCATTCAGCAATACCTTTCCAGAAGACTGAAACACCGGATTAAGAAAACCACCAATATATGAAATTAGAGTTGATTTTCCTGAACCACTAGGTCCCATAACTGTTAGAACTTTTCCGCATTTGATGTATTCATTCACCTCAATTAGTTGTTTACCTGACTTTGAAATTGAAACCTGATCAAGTACTAATCCGAGATTTGAATTTGAACCTGCCATAATTATAGCGTCACCTTCATTAGTTTTCGATTTTGAAATATAAGTGATGGAATCAGGATAGCCAGTGTAAAACCAATTATTGGTAAAAACATCTGCACAATAGTATGTACAGCAATGATTTGACGATTTCCTCCACTAGCATACGCAACGGTCTCAGTAGTTATTGTTGAAATTCGTCCTCCTCCTACCAATAATGTAGGTAAATATTGGCTAATACTAACGGCAAGTCCAACCGCACAAGCAGTTAAAATTGGCCGTAATAATAGCGGAATTCGGATTCTTAGTAGAGTTCGTAAATGTGATGATCCTAAACTGGCTGAAATTCTTAAAAAATGTGGATCTAATGCATGCCATTGATTTGACAGGGATAAGTAAAGGTAAGGTAACGTGAAAACCATGTGTACAAATATAACTGAAGAAATTGTACTGTCGATTCCCAGCATTAACAAGATTACTTGAAATCCAAAAAGAAACGAGATTTGAGGAACAAGTAATGGCAAAAACAAAATAAAATTCCCAGTAATACCAAGACGGATTCCAGTTCGGTATTCATTTTCTAAGCACAAAATTACTATTAATGTACAAATAAGAGTTGCCAAAATTCCTATTACAAGAGTTGTATAGGTTAACTCAACCAAGTTAGGGAAAAAACGTACCCAGTTGGCTAATGTGAACGTGGATGGCAGTACGTTGGGAAACTGCCAAAAACCAGAAATTGACCAGATTATTAATACAAAGATGCTTAGTATTGCAACTAAAACAATTAAAATCATTAGTGAGGCAGTAATTTTTCTAATGATTTGATCTTGTCTATAGCGAATTCCATCTACACAAAGAATCTGTCCAACTTGTGTCACAATTTTTTCAAGTGCAAACCAAATTACTATTGTAAATAAAGTTAAAAACAACTGAAACATTGCACCCGCAGATGCTTTTGACCGTAAGGTTAAGTCTGGATCATTGATCCATGAGAGTAATTGCAATGCAAATGGTGGTGGTGTGGTGGGACCAAGAATAATTGAAACATCAACAACTGAAGTTGCATAAACCAGCACTGCAAGGACTGGGAGCCTTATTTGTTTGTAAATTGTCGGGAAACTTGACTTTAACCATCCTACTACCTTTCCATATCCGAGGCTTCTAGAAATTTGAGAAAAATGTGATGAGTTTGATTGAGTCAATGCCGCAATTGTAAGTAAAAGTATGAATGGGACTTCTTTGCCAATTAGCCCTGCCATTAAGGATAAACCCAGTGGGTCATTCAATATTAGTAGGTCTGGTGGTTGTTCAAATCCAGTTGCCCATGGTGAAAGTAAACGAAAAATAAAACCTGAAGGTGCAATTAAGAAGGCTAAACCAAATGCGGCAGCTGCGTGTGGAATTGAAAGGATCGGGGATAACAATCTCAAGATTAAGCTAAATAAACGCGTCTCATACCAACATGCGACAAAAAGAATTACCAAAATCAGTGAAATTGCTGTAGTGACCAAACCAATAGTTAGACTTAATAGTGTTGACTTCCAAATCCCTGGAGTGCCAAATAATAGTAAGAATGAATCAAAACCAAATTCATACTTTGTTGTCGCAAAGTCAATTCCCACTGCCGGCAAAAATGAACCAATTGTACCTATAATTACGGGAATACCTAAAATTATGAATGCAAGAAATGGGGACAGTCGAAGAATCACGTTGTTCTTTCCATTAGCTTAATTGGGAGTCAGTACTCTTGAAAATTGTAAAGTTTGAAATATGGTATGATAAATTAAATGTAAGATTTTGTTTATGTAAATAAGAAAGTATTGCCAATTAGTTCAAATTTGTTACTGAACTCCGTAAGTTTCAATCCACTTCTTTTCTATTGCTGTTACCCAAGTTGGATGTGGTTCTGGTATTACATTTCCCAATTCCTCAGGAGTTAACGTAGCAACTCCAAGACTTAATTCGTCAAATAATTTTCTATCTTTTAGTTTTAGGTTCTTTACGTCTAAAACTGTAGGGTCTCCCCAAATTTCTGGATCTTGTTTTCTTGCCTGTGCAATTGGTGACATAAGAAAATTTGCTGTAACTAATGCACCTGCTTGTGCACTAGAATTAAAAGGGATAGCAACAAAATGGGTATTACCAATAGTTCCATTTTCAAACACAAAAGTTCTTATAGTTGGTGGTAGTTCATTATTAGCAATTGCATTTGAAGCATCTGCAGGATTGAAGGAAAATGAAATTTCCAGTTCATTGTCGGCTAATGATTGTCGCATTGAAGTGGAATTTTGGGGAAAAGTACGACCAGATCGCCACAAATTTGGGTGAAGTTTATCTAAGTAATCAAATAGAGGTTTAACTTGATTGTCAAATTCCGATTGATTTATTGGTAAACTGAGAATTTTAGGATCTTCTATTGATTCTACAAGGAGCTGTTTCAAAAATGTAGTTCCATGGAAATTTGGTGGTTGTGGGTAAGAAAACCGTCCTGGTTTTTTTCTAGTCCATTCCAGTAATTCTTTTGCTGATTTTGGGGGATTTGAAAGAGTATTACTATCATACATAAACACAAGTTGTGCCATCCCCCAAGGTGACTCTAATCCATCAGTTGGAATAGTGAAATCGTTTACAACTGTTGGTTTTCCTCTGACATCAACTTTATCCCAATTTGGTAGTTTAGTTGCCCAATTGTAGTCTAGTAACAGATTCTCTTTTTTCATTGCGGCAAAATTTTCACCGTTGATCCAAATCAAATCAACTGAGCCTTTTGAGTTTTTCCCCGCAGCTTTCTCTGCAAGAACACGACTGACCACATTTGCAGTATCATCAATCTTTACGTGTTTCAATTCAACATCAAATTGTCTTTTTAATTCATCTGCAACCCATGAAATATATTCGTTAATTCTAGGAGCACCACCCCATGCATGCCAATAAACTTTCTGGCCCTCTGCTTCTTCAAGTACCTTTGACCAGTCTGTTAGATCAATTGATTCGGCTTTTAATATTGAAAGAGAAAACAATATAATTAATACACTTAGAAAAACCGCGCGCATGACTTACCTCTTAGAATTTTTGAAGGAATGTGGAATCGGAAGTACGTTAGAGGGTGATGTAGAAACTCAACAAAATCGTTAATTAGTTCTGTTAAAGTAAAGATATGTCATTACCATATATAATCAAAATATGAAATCACGATTTTTTGATTTCTACAAAAGTCTGTAAAATTTTGCGCTAAATTGGCTCTGCACCCTCACTTAGAATATCATAATACTCTGTATAAAGATAAATACGACCACGTTTTTTACCTGTCACTTCTTTGAGGATGCGTGATTTTTCTAGATTTTCAATGGCATTTTGAATGGTTGGTTTTGTCAAACGAACCTTTTTAGCTAGATTAGTAACACTTAGAATTGGTAATGTCTTGAATATTTGGTGGATCTCATATGCAGAAGATTTTGCTTTTCCAAGCATTTGAATTTTATATTGATCGGTTTTGAATTGCTCCAAAATCTTATCAGTTGTTTGCACAACTAAATGAGAGGATTCAATAATTCCATTCAAAAAGAATTCAAGCCATGACTCCCAATCACCAGTTAATCTAACGTTATTGAGATGAAAATAATATTCATCCCGATTAGACTTTAGGTAAGAACTTAAGACCAATAGTGGTCTTTGAAGAATTTTCTGGTCATGGACCATCATACTAATAAGTTGTCTACCCACACGTCCGTTCCCATCTAAAAATGGGTGGATAGTTTCAAGCTGAACGTGTACCAGTCCTAATTTAACAAGAAAGGGTATGTCTTCAGTCTCTGAATGAATAAACTTTTCGAGATCTGACATTAGTGTTGAGACTTCGGTTGGAGGCGGAGGAACAAATTTAGCAGTCGAAGGGTGTGTCCCACCTATCCAATTTTGGGTTCTTCTAAATTCTCCTGGAGTTTTGGAAATTCCTCTTGGTCCCTGTAGTAGCTCTAAATGTACTTTGCGAAGTAACCGACTTGATATTGGAATGCGGCTAATTTCATCAAGTCCAGTCTGTAAAGAATATTTGTAATTAACTACTTCTTGAATATCATTTCGGGAAATAGTGACAATTCCTTCATTTTGAAACAACAAAATATCAGAGTATTCTGCTTGAATTCCCTCAATCTGTGAAGAAAGTAAAGCTTCTTTCCATTCTAATAGGTTTGCAATTGAGTCTATTTCAGGAAGACATGATGATATAACATCCAGTCTACCTAATTCACGGTTTGCAATTTCAAGTAGTTGAAATAAACCTTCCATTCGAATTTTTGGCATAGGAGGTAGACTGGTGGGAATGTAAGTTCTCACATTTCCAAATGTTGTGGATGGGACGTATTTTCCGATTCGCTCTGTATTTACTGATGCCTGCATTTTTCTTGACTCCTTACTTGGTCTATTTGTAGTGATATGGTAGAAAGTTAAGTTTAGTTCTATGGTCGAAATTTTATTTGCTGAAGTTCAGATTGTTAATTAGGACACTGTATTAAAAAATCAAGTTGTTCGGATACTTTTTTTCGAAAGAGTTGAAAAAATTGATTTTTGTGGATGAATTATTTGAAACCATTTAGATTGAGAAGTCACTCAAAATTCTTGGTTATATGGTCCACTAATAAAGTTTAAGGCTTTATCCTTTATTAAGCCAATTTCTTAATAAAGTTTCCTTACTTTATGTTTAAAATAGAGTGGACGTGAATGACTCAGATGTCCCATTTATTGTGGAATTTGAGATGAGTTTCGAGAAGTCAACTTGGTCTCGGTTGGTTCGTTAATAAAGTTTAAGGCGTTATCCTTTATTAAGCAAATTCCTTAATAAAGTTTCCGTACTTAAAGCTTAAAATAGAGTGGACGTGAATGCCTCAGATGTCTCATTTATTGCGGAATTTGAGATGAGTTTCGAGAAATCAATTTGGACTCGGTTGACTTGTTAATAAAGTTTAATGCGTTATTCTTTATTAAGCAGATTCCTTAATAAAGTTTCTTTACTTAACGCAAATAACTGGATGAACATGATAGTTACATATGTCCCATCAACTGCTGAATTCGGGTCAATTCTTAAGAGATTAATTTGAAGTCGGTTAGGTTGTTAATAAAGTTTAATACGTTATTCTTTATTAAGCAGATTCCTTAATAAAGTTTCCTTACTTAACGCAAATAACTGGATGAACATGATAGTTACATATGTCCCATCAACTGCTAAATTCGGGTGAATTCATGGGAGATTAATTTGAAGTCAGCTCGAACGTTAATAAAGTTTAAAGTGTTATCCTTTATTAAGAAAGTTCCTTAATAAAGTTTCCTTACTTAACGCAAATAACTGGATGAACGTGATAGTTACATATGTCCCATCAACTGCTGAATTCGGGTCAATTCTTAAGAGATTAGTTTGAAGTCGGTTGGGGTGTTAATAAAGTTTAAGTCGTTATCCTTTATTAAGCTAATTCCTTAATAAAGTTTCCGTACTTAACATGGAATAATTCTATAAAAATCAACCAGTTATAAATCCTTGATTTTGTCATTCGGTCGCAGTCCAAACGTGATTACTGAGATCTACTGCAAATTGGGATGGTGTTTTTGCAAAAGCTGCTAGACCATGTAAAGCCGGGCATTCGTGTTGAATTAGGAATAATGGGATTTGTTTCAAAATTGCACTATGGGGATCTTTGTTGTCAAAAGCAACACGCATTTCTCCATTCAACAAGTACTTGTTAATTTTAGGGGGGATACCGCCAGTAATATATACACCACCTCGTGCAAGAAAAATTAAAGCTTGATCACCTGCAATTCGACCTAGAGTTCGGGCAAATAATTTGAGTGTTTGAATTGCTAAATTATCACCTGAATCTGCAGCTTGCGTAATTTCTTTTTGGGACTTCAGGACGCAAGGTTGATTATTTGCTTGCGCGATTGCGTTGTAAATGCGCAAAATGCCTTTACCGCTTAAGATGATTTCCGCACCGATTCGATCGCCAAATTTAGGTATATTTTGCCAAATTGTGTATTCATCTTTGGTAACAGGTCCAATCTCAATGTGTCCCCCTTCCCCAGGAATTGGAATCCAACAGTCCGCTTTGTGTATTAGTGCCGCCATCCCTAGACCAGTGCCTGGACCTATTACACATTTTGGTGCATTCGCTTTGGCGGTACTACCGCCAACTTGAGTGAGATCCTCGCTTCTTAAAAATGGTAATGCTAGAGCTTGGGCCTCAAAATCATTGAGCATAATTACCGTATTAAGTCCGAGTTTACTTAATAACTTTTTGGGTTCTATTACCCAATCACCATTGGTAAGAGGAATCTTATCACCTTGAATCGGACCGGCAATTGCAAATACAGCAGTATTTGGTGATATTTCATCAAAATCTGGTAAAGCACTCTTGATCGCAGACTCTAAGTTCAAATCCTCTCCTGTAGGTACAGAAATAAAAGATTCAATCTGCGCTTCTTTATCTTTCAAAAGACAGAATCGGGTATTGGTTCCGCCAATATCTGCTATCAAAATTGGATATTGAAGTTCTTTAAAGTCACGCGAAGAACGGTTCATGGTATATTAGTTTTTGAATAAATTGTTGATTTGAAAAGTTAAAAAATCTCAAAATTTAAAGGAACTTTGTTCCTTAAGAGTAAATATTAGGGTCAATGATTAATTTAGCCGATTCTAGATTTAAAGCCATAGGAATGTTGTACAACACCCCAAGTCGAATCAAAGCTTTTATATCAACGTCGTGTGGCATCGGTGCCTTTGGGTCAATCAAGAATATTAATCCATGGATTTTTTGTTCCGCAATCAATCCACCAATTTGTTGATCTCCACCGTCTGGTCCACTCTTAACTCGATTTATTTGAAGATTGGGTAAATCTTCAATGATACGGCTACCAGTTGTTCCAGTACTGTAAAGATCAAATTGGCAAAGTAGTTCTTCATGTTTTACTGAAAATGCTATAATGTCTGGCTTTTTTGCGTCGTGTGCAATTAGTGCAAGTCCAGGTTTGTTCTTCACCATTGATAGAACCGAATTTGTTTTTGTGGATTTATTTGGAATTTAGATAATTTTAAGTAAAAATTCGCTTATATACCGGTTTTTATTCAAGGTCAAGATATTTCATCCGTTCTTCCCAGAGACGCTCACCTATTGTACACAAATCATCATAATTTATTTTCGTTATATCGAAACTAGGTGCTAACTGAATTTCATTTTTGGATGGTGATTTATTTGCAATTTCCAGTAATAATTTCATGCGTAAAGCTGATTGAAAGTCAGTAATATTGTGAACTGGTATTGAAAATGAAGATGGTCCACCGATTACGCACTTTATATAATACTCATCAAGATTTGGTATGTCAAACCAAGAATATTGCGGTCGTTTAAGTAATAGAGGAAGTCCGTTAATTGTAATATTTTTCGCTAATATTTGATTTCGGGTAATTGTTACTAAAGATCCTTCGTTGTTTGGTCCATCACCAGATATGTCAATAGTTTTGCGGGCAGTTTTAAAAGGCAAATGATCAAACAAATTTGCCGCGAAAACAAGAGCTTCACTGATGGAGGTACGATATATTTGTCGTAATGGTGATTGTGCAATAGCAATAGAAAATTGCTCGGCACTTTCATAATCTTTGATTATATGCCAATCTACCACAAGAAATTGTGAAGCACTTCCTGCCCATTCTATATATGCAACCGCAATTTTACCGGTACGACCACGCTGAATAGCTGAAATAACTGGTGCCGAAGTTAAAGCTGAGACATAACCTTGTTTTTGAAGAATTTGTTCCTCAACATCCATTGAATATGAAACATCAACTGCAAGTACAAGGGCTAAGTCTACTTCTTCTGCATTAGCTCTCTCATTAATATTGACAAGTAAAATAGAGATCAAAACTGAAATGCTGAGAAGTTCAGGTATTTTCAGAATAATTATTTTTCGAATTAAAGATTGATCCACAATTTTCCTTGCTAACATTTCAAACTCTTTTGTGTTGATTTGACTTTCTATTGGAAGCGAGTGCTTAGATTTAAATAAATTTTATTAATTATACATAATTTTTGGATTAGAGAAATTTGTATCCAATAGTAATGATACAAAAACTTTTGATAATTGAACTATTTTATACCGAATTTAGTTATAATGTTTGGCAATGTACAAAATTGAATTGAAATAATATGTTGCGAAACTAATTGTAGCTTTATACAGTGATATAAATTAAGTTGAACGACAAATGTTTGTTCTACTCTAAATCAACTACACAATTCAGTGTATAAAAAATCAATGTGGTTCAAAAATCTTGAACCCTACAAATCATCGGGAGAAACCAGATGAAAAATCTCTTGAAAATCTTGATTGGTGCCGCTTTTTCAGTTTTGCTATTTCTACCAGCACAGGCACAGGAAATTGAACCAGCGGTTATTTTTGATATGGGAGGAAAGTTTGACAAATCGTTTAATGAAGCGGCATATAACGGTGCAGAAAAATTTAAGGAAGATACTGGCATAAGTTACCGCGAGTTTGAAGTTCAAAATCCTTCACAGCGCGAGCAAGCGATGCGAAATTTCGCTAGACGTGGTCAAAATCCGATTATAGGAGTTGGATTTGCACAGGGGGAATCAATGACAAAAGTGGCGACTGAATTCCCTGATCTTAAATTTGCAATTGTTGATACGGTCGTGGAAAAACCAAATGTTCGCTCAATTATATTTAAAGAACATGAGGGCTCATATCTAGTCGGCATGTTAGCGGCTCTGAAGTCGGAAACTGGTAAGGTTGGTTTTGTTGGTGGAATGGATATCCCATTAATAAGTAAGTTTGCCTGTGGTTATAAACAAGGTGCAAAAGCAATATCCGCCGATATCGAAGTTTATGAAAATATGACTGGAACGACACCTGATGCCTGGAATGACCCAGTAAAAGGTGGCGAACTTGCAAAATCTCAGTTTGATCGTGGTGCAGATGTTGTGTTTGCCGCTGCGGGTGCAACTGGATTGGGTGTTTTACAAGCGGCAGCGGATTCAAATAAATATAGTATCGGGGTTGATTCAAACCAGAATTATTTACATCCAGGATCAGTGCTTACATCTATGATTAAACGGGTGGATGTAGCAGTTGAAGAGGCATTGGAAGATGCACAAAATGGTGCTTTGGAAGGGGGAATACAAGTACTTGGTTTAGCAGAGGGTGGTGTTGGTTATGCTCTTGACGAACATAATAAGGATCTAATAACGGCTGAAATGAAATCAAGAGTTGATGCCGCTGCGGAAGATATCAAAAACGGAAATATCCAAGTGCATGACTATACCGATGGAAATAATTGTCCAATTTAAATAATTATTTCTACCGATGAAAATTGTAAGTAACAAATGTTGCTAAAGTAGCACGACGAAATGACCATTAGGTCATTTCGTCGTGCTGGTACAGTTGTAGTTTCAAATTCATCAAGGGATTCGGTTTACGTAAGGAAGTTATCGTTATGTCAACAGAGCGAACTGCACCAGCGATAGAATTAGAAGGTATTGAAAAACGATTTGGTCCTGTACATGCAAACAAAGATATCAACCTTTTAGTCGAAAAAGGTTCTATTCATGGCATCGTTGGTGAAAATGGTGCAGGTAAATCTACCTTAATGTCAATTCTTTATGGGTTTTATCAAGCTGATTCAGGTGAAATTCGAATTGATGGTCAGATTTCGAAGATTGATGAACCAAAAACCGCAATACAGGCTGGCATTGGAATGGTGCATCAGCACTTTATGTTGGTTGATAATTTCACTGTATTAGAGAATGTTGTGCTTGGAGCTGAAGGCGGAATGACATTAGGTATGGGTTTCCAAGCCGCACGTAAAGAATTAAATAGACTTGGTGAAGAATATGATTTGAAAGTGAACCCAGATAAACTAATTGAAGATTTACCAGTGGGAGTTCAGCAACGTGTTGAGATTTTGAAAACTCTTATCCGTGGTGCACGAATATTAATTTTAGATGAACCTACAAGTGTATTAACTCCAGCAGAGGCTGACCACTTATTTCGAATACTCAGGATATTAAGAGATCAAGGGAGCACAATTTTACTGATTACGCATAAATTGCGTGAAATAATGGATGTCACAGACACTGTTTCAGTAATGCGACAAGGTGCAATTGTTGCGACAAAGAAAACTGCTGATACTGAATCTGGTGAATTAGCCGAATTAATGGTAGGACGCAGAGTATTGTTAGAAGTTGAAAAACCGCAAACAGAATTAGGCGACGTATTATTATCGGTAAAGAATTTATCTATAAAAGATAGTCGAGGTGTTGAAGTTGTAAAAGATGTTTCGTTGGATGTTAACGCCGGTGAGATAGTTGGGATTGCAGGAGTATCGGGGAACGGACAATCTGAATTGTTGGAAGCTATTTCTGGTATTGTGCATGCTGATAGTGGAATGTTGACCATAGATGGCAACACAATTGATATGAGCAAGAGTGTTGGCCCATCTAAAATGCGTCATCTCTGGCTAGGTCATGTACCAGAAGATAGACATCGAATGGGATTAGTTACTGCTTTTCCAGAATATGAAAACTCAATTTTGGGATACCATGATGATTCGGGCTATTATCAAGGTTACCTGCTAAATATTGACTCAATTCGACATGATGCTAAGCAACAAATTGAAAAATATGATATTCGACCGGCAAATTGTGATTTGAAAACGGCCAATTTTTCTGGTGGTAATCAACAAAAAGTTGTACTTGCGCGTGAAATTGAAAGAGATCCAAAAGTATTACTTGTAGGTCAACCAACTAGAGGAGTTGATATTGGGGCGATAGAGTATATTTATCAGCGTATTGTTGAATTGCGAAATGCTGGAAAAGGAATCTTATTGGTTTCAGTTGAATTAGATGAAATACGATCGCTTGCCGATCGCATCCTCGTAATGTTTGATGGACGTATAATTGGTGAACGCAAACCTAATGCTAGTGAACAAGAGTTAGGATTATTAATGGCAGGCATAACTGACGAGAAGAAAGCGGCATGAAGCACAAATTTAACTTTAATAATTTCTGGTGAAGTTAATGAGTACTGGTCAATTACCGCGTTGGGTGGATTTGGGATTAATTCCCTTGCTCAATCTTGTAGCTGCGTTTTTCTTTTCTGGATTAGTCATTTTGCTTATCGGTGAAAATCCAATAGAAGCAGTACAAGTAATGATTTGGGGTGCATTCGGATTTGGGGAAGGGATTGGCTATACACTGTTTTATACAACGAACTTTATTTTTACTGGGTTAGCAGTTGCTGTTGCCTTTCATGCTGGACTATTCAATATTGGTGGTGAAGGACAAGCCTATGTTGGTGGACTAGGTGTAGCAATTGCTTGTCTTGCATTAGATCAGTACGTACCGTGGTGGATTACATTTCCAATTGCAGTTTGTGGAGGTGCCTTATTTGGAGCCGCGTGGGCGTTTATTCCTGCTTGGTTTCAAGCCACTCGTGGTAGTCATATTGTGATTACTACCATTATGTTCAACTTTATAGCGTCGTCATTAATGGTTTATTTATTGGTTGAGGTATTTACTCCAACTGGAACAATGCAACCTGCAAGTCGGGGTTTTGAACCAGGTGGTCAATTACCTGTTTTTCGGAATTATTTTGATTACTTTGGTCAAGCACCACTAAATTTTTCGATAGTGTTAGCGATATTAGCTTGTGTATTTGTATGGTTTTTAATTTGGCGTACAAAATTTGGATACGAAGTTCGTACCTTTGGTGCAAATCCTACGGCCGCAAAATATGCGGGAATTTCAGTTGTTAAGATTACTGTGATTACCATGTTGATATCTGGTGCATTGGCAGGGTTATTAGGAATTAATGAAATTATGGGTGCGCAGAATCGATTGTTATTAGAGTTTGTATCTGGATATGGATTTGTTGGGATTGCAGTAGCGTTAATGGGACGAGGGCACCCAGTTGGGATTATATTCGCGGCAATTTTATTTGGAATGCTTTATCAAGGTGGTGCAGAACTTGCGTTTGAAATACCTGCGATAACGCGTGAGATGATTGTTGTCATTCAAGGGTTAGTCATACTGTTTGCGGGTGCGTTAGAGCATTTGTTTCGACCTAGTTTAGAAATTTTATTTATGCAAACAAAACAGGTCAAAGTGTAGTTATATGTTTGAAACAATAATATTAATTTTTGATAGTATGTTGCGGTTATCCGCGCCGCTTTTATTTGCAAGCCTAGCGGGTTTGTTTGCGGAACGATCGGGTGTCTTTGACATTGGTTTGGAAGGAAAGTTATTGGCATCTGCATTTTCCGCGGCGGCTGTTGCCGCAGTTACTGAATCTGCATTTTTGGGTTTGATTTCTGGGATATTAGCTTCGACTATGTTTGCACTTTTGCATGGTTTTGCTTGCATAACACATCGTGGTAATCAAATCGTTTCTGGAGTTGCTATTAATTTTCTTGCGGCCGGATTGACCGTATTATTAGGACAGGACTGGTTTTCACAAGGGGGGAGAACGCCCCAATTAACTGGTTCTGGTCGTTTTACTGATATTACATTACCGTTTACTGAAAGCCTAAGTGAAGTTCCAGTTTTTGGTTATATTTATAGTGAGTTAATCTCGGGGCATAATGTTCTGGTCTACCTTGCATTTTTGTGTGTTCCACTAACTTGGTGGATTGTCTATCGAACCAGATTTGGACTTAGATTGCGAGCGGTTGGTGAAAATCCTGCTGCAGTTGATACCGCTGGTATTTCGGTAAATTGGTTACGATATCGGTCAATGATTTGTTGTGGAATCCTGTGTGGGATTGCTGGGAGTTATCTTTCTGTCGCGCAATCCGCGGGATTTATTAAAGATATGAGTGCAGGGAAGGGGTTTATTGCACTTGCAGCTTTGATATTTGCAAAGTGGCGACCGGTTAGCGCAATGTATGCATGTTTACTATTTGGGTTTTTGGACGCGGTTGCAATTCGATTGCAAGGGAAAGAAATACCAGGGATTGGTGAGATTCCAGTCGAATTATTTCAAGCACTACCATATATCTTAACTGTTATACTTCTGGCTGGGTTTATTGGTAAAGCTATACCTCCAAAATCTGGTGGGATACCGTATGTAAAGGAACGAACATGAAGAATGTAGAAGATTTATATTCTGCGGCTTTAGCCGTTAGAAAACAAGCATATGCCCCATATTCAAAATTCCCAGTTGGAGTAGCGATTTTAGATGAAACTGGTGAAATTCATCAGGGGTGTAATATTGAAAATTCTTCTTTTCCAGAAGGCTGTTGTGCTGAAACAGTGGCTATTGGTCAAATGATCATGAAAGGTGGAAAAGAAATTAAAGAAGTGTTAGTCGTCGCGGATGCAGCTAAATGTTCACCTTGTGGTGGATGTCGTCAGCGGATTTTGGAGTTTGCTGGACCAAATACAGTAATACACATTGCAAACTTAGATGGTGTAGTTGAAAGCCATACGATTGAGGCCTTGATTCCTGTTGGATTTAAACTGAAATAGTTTGATGGGGAAGTAAAAACGTGAGCGAGCTAAGTTCAAAATGTGCAGAAATTGTTGGTAAATCTAGACCAAGAAGTTACAAAATTGGATTTGTACTGGGGTCTGGATTAGGAACCGTAGCTGACAGTGTAATTGATGGGGTACGAATTCCTTATGAGGAATTACCGGGGTTTCCAATTTCAGCTGTTTCTTCCCATAAAGGTGAATTGGTTGCCGGGAATCTTGGAAATCAAGAAGTAATTGTTCTCTCTGGTCGGGTTCATTATTATGAACGTGGAGATGCATCAGAAATGCGAGTTCCAATTGAAACATTGCACAAATTGGGTTGTGAAATATTGATTCTTACAAACGCGGGTGGATCACTTAGAAAAGAAGTCGCACCAGGTTCTATCGTACAAATCACCGATCACATTAATATTTCAGGTAAAAATCCACTCATTGGACATTCTGATGAAAATCAATTTGTCGATCTAATTAACGCGTATAATTCTGAGCTTCGTCAACAATTTCAATCGGTAGCGAAAAAGATAGGTCTTGAGCTGTTTGAAGGAGTTTATGGCTGGTGGTCTGGTCCAAGTTTTGAAACCCCAGCAGAAATAAATATGGGACGAGTCATTGGTGTCGATGTTGCAGGTATGTCAACTGTACCTGAAGTTATTATTGCAAGACACATTGGATTGCGAGTCGGGGCATTTTCAATCATTACCAATTTTGCCGCTGGTATGCAGGCAGAAGTTTCA
Source organism: Stappiaceae bacterium (assembly GCA_964291365.2). Classification (GTDB taxonomy): domain Bacteria; phylum Pseudomonadota; class Alphaproteobacteria; order Rhizobiales; family Stappiaceae; genus JBDWFY01. Next base: position 3,915,484 of record OZ219989.1, on the reverse strand, counting down.
CATGAAGAGACAAAGGAAATGGGTTTGAAAACTAGTAGTAAATTGGTGCAACTAATTCAGCAGTTTTTAGAAGATTATAAATAGTAAGAGTTTTTTTGGAATACCCATGTTAGCACAAGAGATAATCAGGAAAAAACGTGAAGGACAACAACTCAGTGCTACTGAAATTGAGTTTTTTATCAAAGGGTTAACAGATAGTACTGTTTCCGAAGGACAGGTTGCCGCGCTCGCAATGGCAATTTTCTTTCAAGGCATGGATCTTGAAGAACGAACTAAACTAACGCTAGCCATGAGAGACAGTGGGACCGTTCTCAATTGGTCTGATTTGGCGGTACCGATTGTTGATAAGCATTCTACAGGCGGAGTAGGGGATAATGTTTCTCTAATTTTGGCACCAGCACTTGCCGCTTGTGGAGTTGCCGTTCCAATGGTTTCAGGAAGAGGATTAGGTCACACTGGTGGTACATTGGATAAACTTGATTCAATTCCAGGTTATCAAAGTCAGCCTAATTTAGATTTGTTTAAAAAAACAGTCAAAGAAGTTGGTTGTGCAATAATTGGTCAAACAGAAGATCTGGTACCAGCAGACAAACGTTTCTATTCAATTCGGGACGTAACAGGGACTGTTGAAAGTCTTGACCTGATTACCGCGTCAATTTTGTCAAAGAAGTTAGCATCTGGACTGGATGCATTGGTAATGGATGTTAAGTGGGGAAAGGGTGCGTTTATGCAAACGCAAGAAGATGCGAAAAGTTTGGCTGAAGCAATTGTGTTGGTAGCGAATAATGCGGGACTTAAAACCTCTGCTCTAGTAACTGATATGAATGAACCGCTTGCAACAGCCGCGGGAAATGCATTGGAAGTGCAAAATGCTGTTAATTTGATGACCGGAAAAGAGATTGATAATCGATTGTTTGATGTTGTCGTAGAACTTGGAGGTGAGTTATTAAGTTTATGTGGACAGGTAGAAACTACAGAAATTGGTTGCGAGCATTTAAGAAAGGTAATTGAAAATGGTCAAGCTGCAGAAAAGTTTGCGAAGATGGTGCATGCATTGGGTGGTGCTTCTGATTTTTTAGAAAAGTCAGAAAGTTTGTTACCAAAAGCACAATTTGAAATTCCAATTTATTCAGAAATTGCTGGTCGAGTTGTCGGTATTGATACTAGAAAGATTGGCCTTGCTGTTGTAGAACTTGGTGGTGGGCGAAAAATTGCTTCAGATTCAATTGAATATTCTGTTGGATTGACACATTTAGCTGGTTTGAATACATCAGTTGATAGTGATAGTCCATTAGCAATTGCTCATATTAATGACAAAGATTCAGCCAAAAGAGCGACCAAGTTGCTACAATCAGCATATGAAGTTAGTGAAGGAATTGCTGATGAGCATCCAGTAATTCTTGACCGAATATCAATTTCTAATCTATAATGAAAATTTAAAAAACATTAAAAGTCATGGAATATCATTTAATCAAGCAGTTGAGATTTTTTCAGATAATTTGATGGAGAATTTTGATGACTTATCAAATTCAATAGGGAAAGTTCGATTACGTATTGTGAGTGAAACTAATAGTGGAGAGCATTTGATAGTGTCACTTACAGAAGGTATTAATTACAATAATGGAACTGAAGATGAAGTTATACGAATCATTTTGGTTCGAAAGGTAACAAAAAGAGAGAGAAAACAATATGCTGAATGCAAAGCAACTAAATTCTGAGGTTGGTATATCAACTGTAAATAAAATTTCTCGTAGTATTGGTTCAGAGCGTGATAGCTCTGAAATAGACACTAGCGAAATTCCTGAGCTAACGGATGAAGATTGGAAACATTCAAAAATAGGATTGTATTATCGTCCAAATTATAAAATTCGGGAAGTTTCTAGTTAAATTGATTGTTTATACGACGGGAGGAAACTCACTTCAACTATGCATTTTTGATTTTATTGGTAATGTTTAACCAAATTTTTCTTAAAACCTAAAAATACCGCTCATTTACTTTATAGAAAAGTGTATTAAATCCACAAGTATTGATCTTGGTATATTTTTTTTATCAAATTACTTGACAAACTAAAATTTATTCACTATATTATTTTTAACCCCCCCGTTAGCCTCTGATCACCATGCGGCGGGGGGAAAGTTTTTTAAGGACGCAGATTTCACTTTCAATTGCAAGACATCTCTAATATAGCGTCGTTTCAATAACCCAATTTGTAGATCAATGCATTAGCGGTCACGTTTAAGCATGATTTTCATAGGATATGTATATTGTGTTGTAGCCAATTTTACGAGTAATACGTCCTTGAACACCAATTACGCGGCCCGTTGGTACTTGGGTTGATCTTCCACTGTTGTAGAGTCTCTCAAATTTTGTAGGTATGACTTTAACCTCTAGTTTTTTTAAAGCCTCTCGCGCTAACTCTTGCAATGACTTTTCGGGAACTTTATCATTACTGAGAATAGCTTGTCTGGTGCGTGCGTATAAACCATAACCGATACGAATCAGCAATTCCTTTTGTACTAGTTGATGTAATATGCGACCGACTTGGTGATAGCTACCAAGGTCCGCAAAGTCTTTGCGAACAAACACGCTATCTGCGCTACGCCTTACGCGGTAAGTGATTTTGCTTCTCAATGTGTTTTTGGTCGCCATAGCTCACCTCTAGAAAAATACGACACTAGTAATTACAAATATAAGACATTTTGTACAAAATTTCAACCTTTATAATTATTGTATCATAGCAACTTCCATAAAGTAATATTTGCTTTTGAAGCCAGTTCACCAATATTTGTGAAGTTTTCAATGATAAAATTCTTGAAAAACATGCACGGATCGTGAAAATTGTGCGCAAATTAACATTTTCATGAATATTGCAATAGTGACGAATGATTAACGGGTAGACCGTTTGATAATCTTACCATTTTGGTCCATTACTCCAATATTTGTTCCTTTTACAGCTTCTATCGCTTTTTTAATTGCAAGTTGAGTAGCACCGGCCATGTAAACAGGTTTTTCCCATCCTTTAAGTAGTTCAAATGCATTTTTAATTGTATTTGCGAGAACAACTTCAATAACAATTTTTCTGTTAAATATATCCGGTCCATAACCTCTGTTATAAAAAGTATCAAATTTTGTAGCAATGCGGTTAGCAACTTCATCATGTATTGACATGTTCATTTCCTCAATTGAGTTTATGTAAAGAAACTAGTTCAATATATGTAGTGCATACTGAACCGTAATACAAGTGATATATTTGATTCAAAGTAAATATAGTGATCAGTGAGTAACAAACTTTAATAGTCAGTAACCTTGAAAAAAAAAGAGTAATTTGAGAGTTTTAAAATAGATATTGTTGGAATTCAAAATGATCTAAGTCAAAAATACTTTTTAAGTTTTCTCATTTCTGTTGCAGTTTTTGGTAATTCTCTTTTTCGAGTAAATTCAATCAGCTCGTCGAAAGAATATGCAGGCTTTGTCAAACGTGCCCTCATTTCTTCAATCGCATGGAATGCTCTTTGCTCTTTTGTTGATATTATTTTAGTTAAGAATTCATCGCAACTCTGAGCTGCTAGTTGAAAACTTTCTAGGTAGTTGGTTGGAAAGTCCTTCAGATTATTTGTAATAATGGTGTCAGCGAAAGAATTTACCCCTAATGCCATGACATTATTATCACCTTTATCAGGTAACGTTATACCTAGTTCTCTCCATTCAAATCTGCCGATAATTGCATCAGGGAATGCTTTTGTAATGCTTAACCTTAGTTGTTTTCCTATTTTGGGGTCTAATGTAATCTCACAAATTGCTTTCTCTACTTCATCAAGAATTTTATTGCTCAAAAGTGGTACATATAAACCGTTTTTTGCTAATGAAAGTAGGAGATTTCTGGGGTAAGCTCCAACTAATACACTCGCATCAAGAACTGCAACAACAGGTCTTTCTGCATGATTGGAAACTATGGAATCTTCACCCTCCATTCAGTAATTAACCTGAAGAATTTCATCCATCGCTTCAGTACAAACCCTATCCATTTCTTCCTTGAGTTTAAATAAATCGTCCGAACGAACACAAAGTTGATTTTTGAATTTTCTAGTACGGATATGTCCTTTTTTGAGTCTATCTAAGAAGGAAATATGTCTAATGTTCAAGATATTTGCTGCAAGTCTCGTTGATACAATTTGATCAGATTTCTTTTTCAATTGCAACTCTACGCAATCTAAAAAATAACTGAATAACACACCAATTTTACCATTTTTAAGAATGAATTTTGATTTTAGTTTCTTGATTTCTTCGTTGTTATATGTTATATAGATGTCTATAGGAACTTTTTTGTTTGTTTCGGGTATCTTGTAGTCATTGATTTGACTAATTATTTTTTTGATCGATCCACTTATATACTGAGTCTGAGTCTCACCATTTTCGAAATTTAACCCAATTGTTACCCCTGATTTGGATTTATCCTCAATTTTTGAGGTTTTTGAGTCCAAATTCTTATGGTTTCTTGATTTCTTATTTGTGATAATTGGGTCCAATAAGTTATAATTACTCTTGACCTCGGAACCAGGAATAAATCCACTATTTGGATTTACGACTGATGAATTTTTGTTTATTGACATTGTTATCCCCAGAGTTGTATTAGTGAATCCGTAGTGAAAACCAATTCTATGCAATTTATTCTACCTAGCAAATCTTCTCTATCTTGAAAGTTTTAATATCACTACAACCAAATTATATTAAATATAATACATCTTCAAAACAATTTCAAGAATTAAGTTTTTGTCAATTAACTTTGTTGTTGCGGTACTTGCGAATTCTTTTTCAGCTAATTGTCGCTGAGTATCCCAAATAACTGTCGGGGGACACAATTCAACCAAAATTCATATTTCATGTAATTTGGTTTTACAAATTTAGTAACACGCGTGGGATTTATAAGATATAAGGAAAATTGGTTTTGATTACAAGTTCATCGTATAAATAAATTTTGAAATACGTGATAAATTAAGAATATATGGTATTATTTATAAACAGGATGTTGGAATTATTAAATGCGAATTATCCTAATTGTTCTTGACAGTTTCGGTGTTGGCGGTGCACCAGATGCTGAAAAATATGGCGATTTAGGTGCTAATACCCTCGGTCATATTGCCTCAGAATGTGAGAAGGGTAATGCTGAAAGTAAAGGAGTTCGGGCAGGAAAGTTATTTTTACCAAATATGGATCGATTGGGGTTGGGTTTAGCTGCTATTGAGAGTACTGGTCAGAAAGTGAGCGGACTTGATTTTAGTGGACAACCTGAAAGTCTTTGGGGAGTAGCTAGAGAAATTTCTAATGGAAAAGATACTCCGTCTGGACATTGGGAAATTACTGGCGTTCCAGTATTATTTGATTGGGGTTATTTTCCCAACACTGAACCTTGTTTTCCAGACGAGTTAACCCAAAATATAATTATGAAAGCGGGACTAAAGGGAATTTTGGGAAACAAGCATGCTTCAGGAACGGAGATTATCAGTGAATTAGGGGAGAAACATATTCAATCTGGCTTTCCAATATTGTATACATCTGCCGATAGTGTTCTACAAATTGCCGCACATGAAGTATATTTCGGGTTAGATAATCTTTATACTCTATGTAAGAATTGTCGTGATTTAGTGGACAGCTATAATATCGGGAGGGTAATCGCTCGGCCGTTTATTGGTGAAAGTGCGAATTCTTTTAAACGTACTGAAAATAGACGGGATTATTCTGTACCACCACCTAGTCCTACAATTCTTGATCGAGTAGTGGATTCTGGTCATGAGGTTATTGCAATTGGAAAAATTGCAGATATTTTCGCACATCAAGGAATTTCAAAATCAGTTAAAGCTGGAAACAATCAAAGCGTAATAGATGCAATTATTGATGAACTAGGTAAGGCAAAAAAGGGTGATTTAATTTTTGCAAATTTGGTTGATTTTGATATGTTGTATGGACACCGTCGTGATGTGATAGGTTACGCAAAGGCATTAGAGGATTTTGATCGACAATTGCCAGTAATTCAGAAGCAATTAGCAGATGGTGATTTGGTTATTATTACTGCTGACCATGGTTGTGATCCAACATGGAGTGGAACAGAACACACTCGTGAACAAGTGCCAATATTGGCATTTGGACCATCAGTTCAAGGGGGACCAATTGGTACCAGAAGAACGTTTGCCGATATAGGTGAAACGGTGGCAGAATTTCTTGGGTTGGAACCTGGGTCTAATGGAGTTAGTTTTCTTAAATCTTGAAGGAGGTTAACAATGAAAGCAAAGTCTTTTGTATCCACAATTGATGGGCACCTGACATCTGAAATGAAAAAATTTTATGCAGAATCAGGGTTTCTTGTCCTTGAAAATTATGTTGAACCAGAGACATGTGATTCGCTGAAGAATCATATGCACACATTGATTGATGAATTTGATCCACATTCAGTAGCAACAGTATTTAGTACGGATGATCAGTCTCATGCTAAAGATGAGTATTTTAAAGGATCAGGTGATAAAATTCGGTTCTTCTTTGAAGGCGGAGCATTTGATAAACATGGTAGTCTGACTGAGGAAAAGCACAATTCACTGAATAAAGTAGGACATGCTTTGCATGATTTAGACCCAGTCTTTAATGCTTTTTCAAGAAATCAAAAGCTACAACTAACCGCAAAGGATTTGGAGTTGAACGCTCCTTTACTTGCTCAAAGTATGTATATTTTTAAGCCACCACATATTGGAGGTGAAGTGAATTGTCACCAAGATTCAACATTTTTACATACTGAACCGCTTTCTTGTGTTGGATTTTGGTTTGCACTTGAGGATGCAGACGATACGAATGGTGGATTGTATGCCATACCAGGTGGGCACCGTGAACCACTTCGGGAACGATTTCATTACAATGCACAAGGAAAGTTAGTGATGGAGACTTTGAATGATACACCAATAGACCAAAGTAATCAGGTAGCATTGATTGCACCAAAGGGAACATTAGTTGTGTTGCATGGAAAAGTTCCACACAAGTCGGCTCCTAATCGGTCCCCACGATCTCGCCATGCTTATGCAGTTCATATGGTGGAAGAGACAGCAAAGTGGTCTTCTGATAATTGGCTTAAACGCGCTCAAGACAATCCAATAACTGGGTTTGAATTATGATTCCTAAAGTTGAATTACACTGTCATATAGAGGGAAGTGTTGTTTTTATTATTCAAAATTTGGCTAAAATTTGATTCAAAAATTTTCAATTTGTAAGAAAATTAAATCTAGAATTCTTGTAAATAAGCGAATTTTAGATCAGCAGTATGCAAAGTGTCGCCATCTAAATAGAAAAGGTTTGTAATTGGATACTACAGAGTTTCTGCAACTGGCGCATGAATTTTCAACAAGAGTTGCAGTCGTATCTAAGGAAACTAAAGAAAAAATTGTGGTAAACAAAAATAGACTTTTGACATTAGAAGAAATCTGAAAGTAGGTATGTTTCTGAATTTCAAAATAATTTATTGACATTTGGGATTGGATTTGTTAATGTACAATTTAATACAACAAAAGGTTCAGCGACTGGCTAATATTAACTTAAATTTTCATTTGGGAAAGTGAAGTAATCAACAACCGAATCTGCAAACAGGAGGGAATTTTACACCATACCTCGATTTCCAGGTTTAAAACAAATATATTAAACACTGGAGTGCGATATGGTAACAAAAGTATTGGAACGATTTGCTGAACAATCAAGCGTTAAGTGTGACTTTGACCCTGTGTTTGATAAGTATTTCAAAAAGACTAAAGATCGGGTATTATTGAACAAAATTCTGATTATGATGAAAAGGATTTGTGATAATCCCTATATTGGAAAAAAGAAGCATGGTAAAATCAAGCATGTATATGGTTATAAATTTTATTATGTCAGAACCCAATATATAATTTCATATAAGATTATTAAGGTTCGGAATGAAAAGCAAAAGGGGATTGAATTTGTTAAGGTAATTGGTCGCGGAGATGATTACAAAGGTATAGAACGATATGTTGAAACTTCTAAATACAATTAACAAAGGAGATTAACCATGGGATTAGCAAAACCTGAACCTAGTTCAGTTGGCTACACGCATATGGATTTACCGAAAGTGCGGTATTCTCCTCCTTTAGTTCAAAAGGAGGAGGTTGGGGAAACTGTGGATGAAGCAGTTGAAGCTTTGGATTCAAATTACTATACACATGAACAAGCACTGGCGCACATGGGTATTACGGAATCTGAGTTTCTAGAGTTGCTTATTGAAACAGGAAATTGTCCGTCGGGTAAATTAGAAAAAAACCGGATGTATCCTGTGGAATTAATTTTTGAGATTGACCCGGAAAAGTGGATCGACCCCAAGGTTTATACACTTGAAGAGTTATATGGTGATGTAGTCCACAATACCTACACTCTTGATCAGGCTCTAAAGATATTGGAAATTTCAAAATCTGAACTTCGGGAACAATTGGTAGAAAGTAAATATTGTACCGCAGAAGAGTTTGACAGCATTAAAGAGTTTCCATTTGAGTGGTTATGGGCAATTGATCCCTACGTTTAAATGTAAAGTTTGGTGATTTAGATTTTTGGTTCTGAATTAAATGGGTAGCAAGTAGCTGGCAACACAGGTTGTCTAGCTGCCGCTAAAATGAGGGTAGCTAGAGTTTCATTGTGTTTAAATAATGATCTGCAGAGACATCTTATTAAGTGGTTGAACAGGTTCAAGGATGAGACAAGAAGCACTAATTTATTAAAGTTGCTGGTCGCGGAGATGATTACAATGGTATTGAAAGATATATCAAAAGGTCTAAACACAATTAAAATAGCAGACTTATTATGGGATTAGCAAAACCTGAACCTAGTTCAGAAAACTACACGCATATAGATTCTCCTATGGTGCGATATCCTCTTCCTTTAGCACAAAAGGAGGAGAACGAGGTAGCTGTTGATGAGGTTACTAAAGATGTGATTGAAAATGGCTATACACAGAAGGAAGCCCTTGAATTTATGGATATTACAGGAACGGAGTTTCTAGAATTACTCATTGAATCTGGAAATTGTCCATCAGGTAAATTGGACAAAGGTCGAGTCTATCCTAGGGAGCTAATCTCTGAGATTGACCCCAAAAAGTGGTTTGACCCTAAGGCTTATACTTGGGAAGAATTATATGGTGATGTAGTCCACAATACTTACACCCTCAAAGAAGCTCTTAAGATTTTAAAATTTTCGAAAACAGAATTACGGGAGCAGTTGGTAGAAAATAGATATTGTACCGCAGAAGAGTTTGACGGCATAAAGGAATTCCCTTTTGAGTGGTTATGGGTTATTGATCCTCACAGGTGAAGGTTGGTTTAGTTGAAGATTGCGGTAGTTGGGTCTTGTTGAATCAAAGGGGTAGTTATCAGGTGGTAACGCAAGTTACGCATCTGTCGCTTAGGGGTCGCTAAACTATGATTCAATTGTGTTTTAATAATGATCTGCTGAGACATTTTACATGTGGTTGAATAGTTCAAGAATGAGACAAGAGCGATTAATAATCTTGTAAAGGTTTAAGGTCGTGGAGATGAATACAAAGCTCTAGAAAGATATTTGGAAATATCAATTGACCAAAGTAATCAGGTAGCATTGATTGCACTAAAGGGAACTTTAGTTGTGTTGAATAGAATAGTTCCTCACAAGTCGGCTCCTAATCGGTCCCCCACGTTCTCGCCATGCTTATGCAGTTCATATGGTGGAAGGGACAGCAAAGTGGTCTTCTGATAATTGCCTTAAACGCGCTAAAGACAATCCAATGACTGGATTTGAATTATGATTCCTAAAGTCGAATTACACTGTCATATTGAGGGAGCGGTCCCTCCAAGTTTGGTGCAAAGATTAGCAAAAAAGTATCAAATAGACTTGTCAGGTATATTTGATGCTGAAGGAAACTATAAATGGATAGATTTTACTACTTTTTTAAGTACCTATGATTCTGCCAGTTCTGTTTTTCGTAATCCAGAAGATTTTGAGGAATTGTCATATACCCACTTTTCAGAATCAGCTAGACTTGGGGCAATTTATTGTGAGGTTTTTATTTCAGCAGAACATGCTCAAAAAGCTGGTATAAGTTATGACTCATATGTTGAAGGATTGGCAAGTGGTATAGAAAAAGCAAAAACGAAAACTGGAATTGAAGGTAGAATGATTGCAACTGGTGTTCGGCATTTTGGAGTTGAAAAGGTTGAGGAAGCCGCTAAAACTGCAGTCAAATTTCCCCATCCGCTGGTGACTGGATTTGGAATGGCTGGTGATGAGCGTGTCGGACAAGTTGCTGACTTTGTAAAGGCTTTTCAAATTGCTCAAGACGCGGGATTATCAATTACTACACATGCAGGTGAATTTGGCGGCCCAGAAAGTGTAATTGATTCTCTCAAGTATTTGAAATTAGATCGAATTGGTCATGGGGTTCGTTCTATTGAAGATCCAGAATTAGTGAAGCGACTGGTGAAAGAGGAAATTGTACTTGAACTATGCCCTAGCTCCAACATTGCAACTGGATTATATCAATCAATCGAGGATCATCCGATTCAACAATTGGATAATGCAGGTGTTTTGATTACAGTAAGTACGGATGATCCACCTTATTTTGATACTGATATTGCTCGTGAATATGATCAATTAGCAACGAAGCTAAGCTGGACTGATGCTAGGTTAAAAGAATTAAGTCGCGTAGCTTTGAAAGCAGCTTTTTGTGATGAAGAGACTAAAGCACGATTGTTGAGTAAAGTGTAGATTAGATAATCTTGTAACGAAGAAAATTGAATTATTGAAACCTGTTAAATAAACGGTAATTCAACTAATTCACCTTGAACTGCTCCATTCTCTCTATGGACCTGAACCGTCTCTCCCACTCCAACATTGATGTTAATCAAAGCATACCCAATGTTTTGCTTTAGTCGGTAGGACCAAACACATCCTGTCATGTCCCCTACTTTTTTGCCATTATGGGTAATTTTTTCCCAAGCATACTTAAAAGGTTGAGGTTCATTCCCTGCTAATTTTACTCCAAGTTGATGTCGTTTTGGTCCTTCACTGTTAATCTTTCGTAGTGCAGCTATACCTATTGTATCGTCAGGTGCATCTAAATCTACATATTTTCCTAGTCTCACTTCAAATGGATTGGTCGTTTCGTCCGTGTCTCCCCCACATGATACTAACCCACTTTCAAAACGTTCAGGTGTAGCTGGTGACCCTGGTCCAATATCATAGGGCTTCCCAGCTTCTTTGACAATATTCCATAACTTGGTCCCTTGGTTTCCATCCTTCAAATATAACTCAAAACCACCCTGCTTTGACCAACCAGATCTTTGTATTAATACAGGAATGCCTTCTATTTCGGTCTCTTTAAACCAAAAGTATTTCAAAGTTCGAACCCAGTCACCAACGATATTTGCTACCACTTCTTCCGCTTTTGGACCTTGTACAGCAAGAGGAGATACATCAGGCTCACTGACTTCGGCATTTAAATTTCTTTCAGCTGCAATAGCACGTGCCCAAAACCAAATATTACTATCTGCGATTGACAACCAAAATAAATCATCAGATAGTTTCAGTATAATTGGGTCATTAATCAGTACTCCCTTATGATTGCACAGAGGGACATATTTTCCTTGACCAAATTCACATTTTGATAATTTTCGAGGACTTAAAATTTGAGCAAGTTTACCAGCATCAGGTCCAGATAGTTGAACTTGTCGTTCTACCGCGACATCCCACATTGAAACGCCATTAATAACTCGCCAATATTCTTCCTCTGGTTTACCGTAGTTGACGGGCATGAGCATTTGGTTGTAAATACTCACTACTTCTACTCCTTCGGCACAAGTTGCTTCATAAAATGGAGAAGTTCGTAGTCTGGCTGATGGGTAAATTTTGAGCATTGGTATTCCTCTTAATCTGCGTGATCAAATTATTAGATTGAATGAAAAATTGAGTTTGATGCTAATGTATAATTTTCTTTTTGCAAGAAATTTCCAAAAAATATTCTTGAGTATTATTGGTGACTTTTGTATATATCACATACAAAAGATAGTTATTAATGGGTTAACACTAGACTGAAAATAAGGGTTATTTTGCAAATTCTTGACGCAATTTTTTCTTATCAATTTTTCCAACGGAAGTCTTAGATATTTGTTCAACAAATTCAATTTTATCTGGTGAAGCCCATTTTGAAATTTTTCCGTGGTCGATTGCTTCATTTATATGGGATTTAATTTGATTTTCAATTTCATCTGTATTTGAGCTTGTTACAACTAATAAAATCGGACGCTCACCCCATTTTTCATCAGGGATCCCAATTGCGGCCACCTCCGAAACTCCAGAAACTGAACTTGCTAAATCTTCAAGTTCAAGTGATGAAACCCATTCACCACCTGATTTAATAACGTCTTTCAAACGATCAGTAATGTTAAGTGTTCCGGTATCATCAATATAACCAACATCACCAGTATGAAGCCAACCACCATGCCAAAGTGTATCAGTACCTTCAGGATTTTTAACATATTCATTGGTAAGCCAAGGTGAACGCACGACAATTTCGCCAGTTTGATTGTTATTCATTGGAATATCTTCCATCTTTTCGTCAACAATTCTCATTTGAACAAAAGGACCAGGTTTCCCAGCTGCGGTTCTGATCTGTAAGTTATCTTTGTCTTGTTGTGAAGCCATCATATCAGAGACTGTCAATAGCGGACAGGTTTCCGATAATCCATAGCCAGTTTGGACATCAATTCCTTTTGATAAAGCTAATTGTGCCAGACCTTTTGAGAGTGCTGAACCTCCGATAATCATTTTCCAGCCCTTTAAGTCAACAGCTGCGGAATCAGGGTGGGACAGTAGCATGTTAAGAATAGTTGGAACGCAGTGAGAGAAAGTTACACCATGCACTTTAATGAGATTTAATAGTGTAGATGGGTCATATTTTCCTGGATAAACTTGCTTGATACCTAACATTGTAGCCATATAGGGAAAACCCCAAGCGTGAACATGAAATAAAGGAGTAATCGGCATATATACATCAGTTCTTTGTAGACCAGCATTTGGAATCGTTCCCAACTTTGCAACCCCGCCTAGAGTATGCAAGACTAATTGTCGGTGTGAATAACATACTCCTTTTGGGTCACCTGTGGTTCCAGTAGTATAAAATAACGTTGCGCGGGTATTTTCATCAAATTCTGGAAAGTCTGATAAGCTTGACGCTTTACTCATAAGTGATTCATACTCACCAACTACCTCTAGGTCTGTTGTATAATCTGATTCTTGGTCTTGTAAGATAATCAGTTTAAATGGACGTGAGATTCGACTAGCAATTTGATTGAGAAGTGGTAAGAATTCAATATGGCATAAGATTGCGTCATCTTCTGCGTGGTTAATAGTGTAAAGCAACTGTTCAGGTGAAAGTCTAATGTTAACTGTGTGGAGTGTTGAACCAATCATGGGAATAGCAAAATAGCATTCCAAATAGCGGTGGCTATCCCAATCCATGACTGCGATAGTTTTACCATTATTTAGACCTAAATCAGAAAAAACAGTGGCGATTTTGCCAATTCGATCCGCAAATTCAGGATAGTCATACTTAGTGACATCAGAGTGAACAATCTCCTGTTCAGATTTCTCCGCAAGCGGAGCTGCAAGAATCTCTTTTATGAGTAATTGGTATGAATGTGCGGCCATATTTAGCTCCTTTGAGTGAAATTTAACCACCAGACGTTCTTTACTTCCTAAATGCTTTAATCAATAGGTTTTCTCAATATTTTGTTATCAATTTGCTAAGTAAAACTGCTTCAAAAGTATTATCTCTATTTTGAATTGTAATTTTACCAAAAAATTAAGTAAATGACAAATTTCTTTTTAATTGTCTTATAGATTTTGTTAGAAAATGAATTAAATATTGGTAAATATGCCGATGAAAACTTGAGTTTTGATATGATAATTATGCTTATACTTGAATTAATACTTCGGTTTATTCAATTGGAACTTGCGAAGTTAATCACTAGAGAATGTGATTGTGGAAATTTAAAATAGCTTGCAATGGGAATATTATTTGGTTAAATTGATAGTTGTTTATTAATTTTAATCACTAAACTATTGAAATTCCAAGCAATGGAGACTTTTATGAATTTCGAAGATAATAATGTGATTCAAGTCGAATCAGATTCAGATGATTTAGTTGTTGCAACTAAACTTGCGCGCGAGCAGTCGCAAGTTTCAACTTTGGGTGCTACTCACCAATTTCTCAAAGTGTGTGCACAACTGGTAGGTCTCATGGCAGTCTTGATTAGTTTTAGCACTACTTTGATTGGAAATTTGTTTCGATTAGTGAATAACTCAAAATTATCAATTATGACACGCGCATGCGCATTGGTTGCAGTCGCTTTCGTTTGGTCCGTCTTCTTTGCAATAAATTCAGTTGGTTTTGCACAATCAACTCCAGGTATTACTATTTTTGCAACTGGAACAGGTATGCAAAGTGATACTATCAAAGAAGGGGAAGAAATTTCAGTAACTATACAGAGAACAGCAAGTGCTTCAACACCATTAGACGTGACAATCGAAATTGAAGAAATTACCAGTGACACATCACCTGCCAATATTCTTGAAGATAGTTTAGAAAGTTCTGCTACAACTGCAACTATTCCTGCAAACGCAACTAACTTAACTTATGCTATTTCATCCCAACAAGATACATCTTCAACTAATGGAGGTGCAGTTGTAATTACTCTAATCGCTTCGACTGCAGATCCGATAACATACTCGATTCCAAGCCAAGATTCAGAAAAAAAGGTAACATTTACCGTTTCTCACTACGAACCAACTATTTCTATTCATCCAGCTGGAACGACTGACCAAATTAAAACAATCATGGAAGGTGAAGCAATGTCAGTAGATGTAAAAAGGTCTGATGTTTCGGCATTCCCTTTAGATGTTACAATCATGATTGCAGAGACTCCTCGTTCCGGTACCCCACCTCCCAATATTCTTGAAAATAGTTTAGAAGGATCCATTGTAGTAACTATACCAGCATCCAAGCTATCTTTCACTTATACCATTGATTCACAACAAGATTCGGCAAATGGTGCTGGTGAGGCAGTATTTACACTTGTTAATGCTACTACATATGCCCTTCCAACTGCAGCTGCAAATCAAAAAGTAACATTCACCGTCACTCATTTTGCTGGACCGATTGCTACAATTGAGTTAGCAAATACAGATGTAGTATCTGCAGGAACAGCAGCTGAATTTGTCGTTAGAATTTCAAAAACTCAATCTTCTAATTTTACTGTAGTAATAACTATTAGTGGGGATACCGACTACATTAGCGGGAGTGCAGGAGATAGAAATGTAATTATTCCCGCTGGAATGTTGTCAAAAACCCAAAGTGAAGCGACCACTGATACAATGAATAATACGTTTGGAACTTTAAACGCGACTATAAAAGCTAATTCAAACTATGTATTGGGAGCGACTAAAAGAAGCGCAACGGTTTATGTAAATGATTCAAATGTCCCTAGAATGTATATTTCGCCATTACATAATGGTGTTGCAACATCAGCGGGGAGAATCATTTCTGGTCAAACTGGACAATTCAATTTTCGCGCAATCAATGTCACATTAGTTAGAAAAGATATTAGATTACGCTACAGTATTCAAGAAAAATCACCTCCTGGTATAAATGTTTATGATGATTTGTTGGAAGGTAACAAAATTGCTGAATTTGAGGCATATCACCAAACTACTAATTCTACCCCTGAAACAATTATAAATTTAGATACATTAGTTCATACAAATAATTTAAATGGATTAATAATCGCTACTTTAAACATAGGTCCGGGTTATGAACTATTCTTGCAGGGTTTCAATCCTAATATCACTTTTGCCGTATTTAGGAAACCAAGGATTTCTATAATTCCAATAAATAATTCAGTTTTATCCAGTGAAAGAAAACTATTTGAAATTTCTACAGATTTTATTCCTCCACTTATAGAAAGAAGTGGTTTTGGTTTTGACATAAAGTTAGAAAATTATGTTAATGGTGCGCTAAATAGCTCTCCTACATTTACCATGAATAATAATAGTTTTACTCATGTACATGAGGTGAATGCGTCCAATAGTCCGCTTGAAATTCGAATTAAATCGGATGAAAGTTATAATATTTCATCGCAAAATGATCGTGCTACCGTTACGATAAGAGGTTCAACTCTTCCTAAAATTTCAATTTCCACGCCAGATCTTACATTAATTGAAACGGATGGTTCTATAAATTTTATACTGAGTCCTTCTTCTACACCTGCACGAACCGCACAACTCGCAATAAATGTGGATATTTCGGAATCCGCAGATTTTATAGCTGCAAGCAATGAGAAAATTCATAGTGTTATTTTACCCCCAAATGATTCTTCAGTAACCCTAACGATTCCTATTGAATCTGATCAGATAAATGAAGCTGCTGGTAGTGTAAATGCGGTAGTTTTGGGGAGTGAAAATTACACCGTACCCATCCCCACAGACACAAATAAACGTCGAGTTTCAGTATTAATTTCTGATGATGATCAACCGACTATTTCAATAATACCAGTAGCAAGACATGTGGTAGAAGGTGCTCCAGCTAGGTTTAAAGTTATCGCCACTCCGACTCCACAAACATCATTTTTGTTTACTTACGAATTAACTCAAACTGAAGTAAATACTGTTAGTAGTTCTGTAATTGATCGGTTAACTGAAACAATTGGTGAAGATATTCCTATACTTTTTCCAGCCAATCAAAATGAGCTAGAAATAAGCGTAAATTCGGAGCAGGATTCAATAGATGAAGCAATTGCATCAATGTTTGCGGAAATCAAACAAAGTAATAACTATAAACTTAGTGCTATGAAAAAAGCAGAAGTGCGTGTAATTGATGATGATGGTAGTAGAATTGCTGTCATTTCTCCACCTCCAACACCTGTTTCTGAGGGTGATACCGCTGAGTTTTTCGTTTCAGTCGCTCCTGCACCAACCTCAGATTTAACTGTCAGAGTTGAATTTGAACAAGGTAGTGGAGAAGGTATTTTAACGACATCACCAGACGAAGATTCTGTGGTTCTGACTAGTTCAAATTTCAGTGGGACAGTTTCGATTGCAACTAAAAAAGATGGAATATATGGTAAGGGTGGAACATTGACTGCACTTTTGGTAGCATCTACACTTCCTAGTATTAGTATTCTTGGTACAAATCCTGCAAGTATAGCAGTAGCAGATGCCGATACTATTCCTACAATAGCAATTGCACCTAGAACGGGTAGTTTTAATGAAACTAGTGGTAATAGTATTACTTTTAACTTAACGACTACAACTTCAGCTCCCATTACTAATACGACAATTTTAGTTGAAGTTGATGACGGGGAAAATAATTACTTTACTCAGGACTCACCTTTTGAATTAACAAGTACGTTAAATGCGAATGCCAGTGCTACAACATTAGTCATTACTCCTGAAAATGATTTTGAACATGATCCAGATGGCACATTCACCGTGACGGTTATTTCACCGAAAGCGGGAACATCTATGAATTACATCCCAGCAGCTGCACCCCTTAGTGCTGCGACAATAACTTACACCGATGATGATTTCGATAATCTTCCAATTTTGAGTATTTCAGCTCCACCAGAAGATGTAATGGAAGCGGACGAAGCTGAAGCTGTGTTTACAATCGCATCTGAGGAAACATTACCACAAGGGCTGACTAGTCTTACCATTCAGACTATAATTACAGATAGTGGAGACTATATTAGCGATTCCGAGGGCATAACGTCAGGAATGCAAATTGAAAGACAAATATCTTTTACTGGTTCTCAAGCAGAACTAAGAATTGCGATTGATAATGATGCTAACATGGAGGATTTTGGTAAAATAACAGTTCAACTTGTTGCAGAAGACCCAATTGTGAGCTATAAAGTGAAAGATGGTGGAGACACAGCTAATGTAATAATTGCCGATGATGACGGAGGGGAAGATGTCTTTACAAGAGTTAAGATTTCTGTTGGTGATGGTCCTCATAACGAAGGTGAATCTATTGAGCTTACAGTAACTGGCACAGGTCCACTTACTAATCCAGTTACAATCACTGTTATGGTGAGTGAAACGGAGGGTGATAATATTCTAACATCTTCTCCTTTGACTATGCGGGTTGAACTTTCAGTAGCACCAGATAATGAAAAAAAAGTTTCTTTTCAAACTGTTAAAAATGGTATTCATATGCTTGGAGGCAATCTAACCGCCTCCATGACTACGACCAATACTGATGTCGCGGTGGGAACACCAATTTCTGTTACTGTAGTAGATGTTGATGACACACCTCCCATAGTTTCTATTTCAACGCAAGCTACATCAGTTCTAGAAGGTGGCATGGATGATGTTGAAGGCGTTGAAATTACCTTAACGGCAAACAATTCCGTATCTAATAGGGAATTACCAATTACCTTAGAGATTGACGACGGGGATCATAACTTTTTTGCCAACGCCAATCCAAATCCTGTGGTTGTCAATTTACCTGCCCGTGAACGATTAGTAACTCATACCATTACTCCTGAAAATGATGAGGTTAAAGAAGCTCCTGGAAAATTCACTGTAATAATCCAAGCACCAGCAGACAATACCAATTTTACTGTTGCTGATGCACCTAGGAATATGGTCAGCATTCAATTTGTTGACGATGACAATATGGACTTACCTGAAGTAAGTGTCACTCCTGTCTTAGCAAATATCACTGAAGGTACGGACGATAATGCCGCCTTTAAACTTATCGTAACACCTACACCTACAACAACTACTAGTCTTTCTATTCGCTATTTAATCACCGTTTCTGGGGATTATATACAAGATCAGGCTAATAATATTGGAGAAAAAACTGAAATGATCACCTTTCAAAATGGTGAATTTACGGTACCTCTACTAATTGATGATGACAGTGACTCAGAACCAAGAGGAACAATTACTTTCAAATTACTTTATGAAACAGCTGATTTGACATACCTAATTGATACGGATAACAGCACTGCAGAGGTAGTAGTGACTGATGATGAGGGCGGAATATTTCCGCAAATCAATATTTCTGCTGAAGATTCAGTTGTTGAGGGTGAAGATATTATATTTACCTTAACGGCTACAACAATGGATGGTTCACTGTTAACCACGGAATTAGTATTTAATTTAATTTTAACTCAAACGGGCAGTTTTTTAGCCGATAATGCGGGAACCAGACCTATTACGATAACAGAAGGTATCGCTATGCAAGTTGAATCAACAATTTTGTTAGCTAATCGTGTAAGTGGTGGAATGATTACTGCAGAAGTCGAACATGATTCCGCATCACCCCCAACTTATTCACGTGGGGAGGAATTTCGGAAAGTAGTTGATGTTGAATTATACACTAATCCTATAGTCTCAATTGATGCACGTACTACATCAATTACAGCAGGAGCCACAGCTGTACTAACTATTTCTACTCCTAACCCATCTGAATCATCTGACCTAAACGTATTAGTTAATATAAATCAGTCCCATGAATTTATTCGGTGGCGTATCCCAAGTGTTTTCGGCATCCCAATGGGACAAGAGTCAATTGATATAAAAATTCCAACCAGAAAGAAGATGTTATCTGAAGATACCGAGGGTTCAATAACTGTTACGATTCGAGTGTCTTCCGATTACCAATTTAGAGGTGATCCAGAAGAGGTTATAATTATGGTTAATGGTAGTGAAGAAGATCCACCTGGAGCTAGATTATCCGTTGCAGATGCCGTAGTAAATGCAATCTTAAATTTAAATCAAGATGATCCAGAAATTCCAGAAACTGTTGAACAATCACCCATTGCAGAAAACGTACAGCCTATTGTTTCTATTCAGGCCAATGAACATGTAGTCGCAGAAGGACAACCCGTTCAATTTTCAATTAGAACGCAAATAACTAGTGTAAGTAACTTAGTCGTCAATATCAACATTAGTGGAGGACAAAGTTTTGTTAATATTTCTTCACCTAACCAACAAGTTCAGATATTTAACGGACAATCTAGCACGATTTATGCACTAGATACCATTAATGATGATCGAGCTGAAGGTGATGAAACCGTAATAGTTACCATTGTCGAAGGAGAAGGTTATTCAATCGCGAGTCCACCTTCCAATCAAGCAACTACTCTAGTAAGTGATGCAAATGATCGCGCGAAATATAATCAAAGACTTTCTACCGCAAATAGTATCCTTATTCCCGAATTAATGGCGTCAACTAGTGTTCAATCCTATCAAACCATGTCTGATCGGGTTCAAATGGCTTTTACAAACGAAGAACAATTCTTATTTGAAGTTGGTGGTCAATCCAATCCTACTGAAATCCTTAAACTTGGTGGACAATCCCTAAATGAACAAGTTGATCTAATGGAACTATTGCGTGATGATACTGAAATTGCAATTAACTTATCCTCAGATAATGCCGTATTAAATAATGCAACGGCATGGCTTAAGAGTGAGAATAAAAACATCTACAATTTAAACCACACCGATTCAACAGCTTGGACTGGAGATTTTTATTCGGGAAATTTTGGAATTGATGTCCAACTTACTTCAGGATTATTACTTGGAATCGCGTCTTCAATCTCTGAAAACGATATTAGTCTTGCTACAGAACAAACCCAAGAGTTTCTATATACCGCTAGATATAATGGATTTAATCCATACATTGCAGTTAATTCACCTGCTCTAAATACGCAAGTGTGGGTATCATCAAATATTAGTTCAGGTTATGTTGATGTTGATTCTGATAATCAACAAACGCATCGATTTGATAGTCAATATTCTACTATGACCTTTGGCGGTGAATCACGTCTTCTTTCTAGTGATAATTCAATTTTGGATGGTATAAGTGAATTGAATTTAACCAGTCAAGGTTGGATAGCCCAACAAAGTATCATTGGTGATGGACATTTCACTTCAGATTTGGCTACGTCGGGACATAATATTCAAGTATCACTAACAGGAAGTCATGAATTTGATATTACAGAGATTGGTACACTTAAACCAAATGTATTAGTTGGAATTCTAGCAGCTAAGAATGATACAGATAAAGTTTCTGGGTTAGAAATTGGCCTCGGAACAACTTATTCAAATTTCCAAGGTTTAACTCTTGAAGGATTTGGACGTGGTTTCAAAGGCAGTGAGCAACAGGAATATGCGACTACCTTTACTGGTTCACTAAACTATAATCCAAACAGTGAAAATATTGGTTCGCAACTCAAAATCTCACCAAGTTGGGGACATTCCGCAACAGCTACCCAATTATCACTTTGGCAGAGCAACCTAACCGATGAAAGCAATTTATTCAATCACTTTTCAAATGGACTGCAAGTAAAAACAGAATTCAGCTATGGTATAAATTTACTAGATGGGATTGGCATCTTAACACCTTTCAGTGCTATTGATTATTCAGGATCTAACTTTATCACTTACAACATTGGCAGTCAATTTGAGATTGGTAACAGTACCAGTTTTGAAGTCATCGGAACCCATGAAATCCGCAACTCCAATGTAATCAACAACAAACTTCAATTACAAGGGATTGTTCGTTGGTAAGATTATTTACCACTTGAATATGTGTAAGGTTACAACACTAGTTGAGAATTTTCGAGACTAAATTGAAGGTAAGAGCATAATATCTAATCATTGCTATCAAGCAAGGTGTTTGTCGGTTGACACAAATTTTTTTAAACAGAATAAAGATATTTCGAAAAGTAAGTTTTCATAGTGAAGGCGGTAATAAATTGTCGCAAAATTCTCCAAAAAACAGTCGCGAGTGAAATAATTTGAAAAATTCAGAAAAATTTTAACTTGTGCGACTTACACATATTTAAAGTTAATAAAAGTCGTAATCCAATGTAAAATTGACCACTATTTAAGATTTGTTTGATTGTCAAATTTGTTTTAAAATAAAGCATTATTAGCTCAAATTGACTGAGTTTACGATAATTCTTTTAATTTCTAACAGAATGTATCTTGTAGCGACTTTCATTAGTTCTTAAAATATTTTAGTTGAAAATTATACTAAAATGATTATGTACCAGAATAGACAGTTTAAATTTCAAGCAGAAAGAGATCCAAATGTTATATTTGGTTGGAGAAAATATAGATAAGCATCGTGCTTATCGATTAGCCAAACAAGAACAGTTAACTCCAATCATGAGAGGTGTATTGGTTGAGTCATCAAGCAATATTGATGAAGTTTTACTGAGAAATTCAATCAGAATTTCAAATTATCTGTATCCAAAAACTTATTTATCTGGGGTAAGTGCAGAAACATTAAGTCCGACAATGGACGGGAGATTATTTCTTTCTGGTAAAAGAAATCAAAAAACGCGTCTGCGTTCACTAATAATTGTTCAATCCAAAGCTCCAAATAAACCTGAAACAGAGAGTGTCACCATTAACGACGATTTAGGTAGTTTGGTTATAAGACGCGCTTCAAAAATAATCCGATTTTTGGAGTCTTTTCGTGTGGATGTGGAAGTTGGAAGTGGATTTTCTGATGAATTAAAAATTAAATTGGCAGGCCAACTAGAATCTGAATTTGGTGGCAAAGAAGGACTTATACAGCATCTATTGCAAATCGGTCATGCCAATAACTGGGAATATTCCGCTGAGTTAGCCACACGGTTTCTAACTTTACCTTCGCAAAACGGTATTTCAAACAAATATCAATTTGACATATATTGGCATGAAGAACAAGCTGGAGTGCTTGAATTTGATGGTTCGGGTTGGAATTGGAATCAAAATGAGGATATAAAGCCCAATCCAATTAAGGCTAGGATACCAAGAGCATTACCTCCTTTTGTTGAAAATATTTTGGTAGAAGGTTGGTTGAAAGACAAAATTCGACCGAAAGATGAAAGAGAATTTCTCGCAGGAGGGATACGATATTTATCAAATATCAAAATCAAACCACATGAGTTGAAAATAGAAGACAAAAATCTAGATGATTTTTTATTAGGAAGTCTCAACGATTGGAGTGAAAACGGAAGATTTACTGGAATAATATTGGATTCAATCTTCTCAGATGTAGAAAATTTTGAGCAGAATATCGTAGAGCTATATGATGATCAATTAGTTCCAAGAATACCAGGTTATCAAATGAAAGTACCTATGTCACTGACTAATGAGGGGAAATTGATAACTGCTACAAATAGACCGTTTACACACATTCTGAAATTGAATATGAGTGATGAGTTTAGATTGTTACCTGAAATCGAGCAAGAGTGTTTATTAGCTGCTGAAAGTTGTGGTTTTACTGTGCCAGCACACGCAATTCTAAATTTCCCAAAGAATACTTTACATGGACTCTTAGTAGAACGGTTTGATATTCGTCTGAATGAAAATGATAGAAGACGAATAATTTTGGAAGAATTAAATGTATTACTTGGACAAAAATCTGAAGATAAATATACCGGTTCTATAGAGAAAGCAGGTAAAGCTATAAAAGCAGTGTCTACAAATTGGGAGGAGGATTGTACATTACTAGTGCAACGGGCTTTATTTGCTTGGTTAGTTGGTGATGGAGACCTACATTTGAAAAATCTAGGGATGTTATGCATTGCACCACCAAACGTCAAAAATTTTACTTCAGTGCGAATGTCTCCACTTTATGATGCAGTTTCCACGCAGTTCTTTCCGTCTCTCGAACACGATATTATGGCACTATCTACTAATGGAAAGAAGAACAAGCTGCAATTGAAAGATTATTTGGAAGCTGGTTCAAAATTGGGTTTAAACAAAAATAAGTTACATTCTAAAATTGAAAAACTTTGTTTGGATTTATCCAACCATATTTCATTGATTGAAAATGCAGATGTAGAGCTTATGCCATTATATGAACTATGGAAGAGTAAGCTTGCGCAGTTTTTGAGTAAATCGGACTTGTAAGAATGAGATTGGAAAAGACGTTGTTTCGGTTATTGACACAATTTTTGCAAATAGCTGTAATAAGTGGCAAGAAAATTCTTGCATTGCAAAAGTGATTAAGCTAGTATTGAAATCTCATTTAAACCTTCGGGGCAGATTCTTGAATCAAGAAACCAACTAATCACCCCAAATATTAAGGCAACAAGAGTACCATTCATGAAAGGCGCAACGGTTATTGATCATCCCTTAGTGCAACACAAATTGACGCTGATGCGGATGAAGGAAACGTCAACTCATGGTTTTCGAAGATTGTTGCGAGAAATCTCACATTTGTTGTGCTACGAAGTCACAAGAGATTTAAAACTAGAGTTCGTACGAATTGAAACACCCCTACAAGAAATGGATGCACCTAAACTTGCTGGAAAAAAACTAGTATTTGCATCAGTATTACGCGCTGGAAATGGGTTATTGGAGGGAATGCTTGATTTAATTCCATCGGCAAGAGTTGCACACATTGGATTATATCGGGACCCAAAAACACTAGAAGCAGTTGAATATTATTTTAAGGCTCCTGATGACCTTGATGAGCGATTCACTATTGTAGTTGATCCAATGTTAGCGACAGCAAATTCGTCAATTTCAGCGGTTGATTTGCTTAAGAAGCGAAACGCAAAACGAATACGATATGTATGTTTGTTAGCTGCGACAGCAGGAATTCAAAAGTTTAACGAGGCACATCCTGATGTTCCAATTTTTACCGCGGCAATTGACGAGAAGCTGAATGAGAAGGGTTACATAGTACCAGGGTTAGGGGATGCTGGTGACCGCATGTATGGTACCAAATAATCTATGATTTGTTCGGAAATGTAGCAATTGCAAAATTCTTAGCTTTTATCTATTGTGCCGACAAATTATTCTTTAAACCAATAGCTAAGAGTTGATTATTCTTAGTGATTAATAGGAGATTACCATGAAATATGGTGCAATTTACCCAAGTCTTGAAAATAAAACTGTTTTGGTCACCGGAGGTGGTAGCGGAATCGGTGAGTCCATTGTTAGACACTTTGCAAATCAAAAGTCAAAAGTTGGATTCATTGATAAAATGCAGACAACAGGTGAAGCTTTTTGCTCAGAATTAAAGCAGGCCGGACATACAGTTCATTTTGAGTCTTGCGATATTACTGAAACTCAAAATCTCAAACTCGCAGTTGAAAATATTCGAAAGGAGTTAGGGCCAATTACTATATTGATTAACAATGCGGCCCATGATGAACGTCATATTTTAGAAGAAGTAACACCTGAGTATTGGGATGAACGATTCGCAGTAAACATAAAACATCAATTTTTCGCAGCCCAAGCAGTCGTAAATGATATGAAAAAATCAGGGGGTGGTTCAATCATTAATATGGGGTCAACTTCATGGATGATTGGTCAAGGCGGAATGGCAGGTTATACCGCAGCAAAGTCAGCTGTTCTTGGGTTAACACGATCGTTGGCGCGTGATTTGGGTGAATTTAATATTCGGGTGAATTCAATTGCACCAGGGTGGATCATGACCCAACGCCAAATAAATTTGTGGCTGACTGAGGAAGCTGAAAAAGATTTAATGAAGCGACAATGTTTGAAGCGAAAACTATATCCTGATGATATCGCACGTACGATTTTATTTTTTGCGTCTGATGAAGCTGGTGCGTGTACAAACCAATCATATGTAGTTGATGGTGGGTGGATATAATTTACTTATACGAATTATGAGCAATCCAAATTTAGTCAAAATTGCGATAGAATTACTTAGATTTTCACTAACTTGGTTGATTTCATACTTAGGTTGGTCGTAAAAATTTTTTCGTTTAATCAGAATTCAGTGAGAATTGAAAATGATCGCTGTATTTGGGTCAATCAATGTTGATTTGGTTGTTAATGTTCCCAATTTGCCTGTTGCAGGTGAGACTGTTGTAGGTAAGAATTACATTCTTATTCCCGGTGGAAAAGGAGCTAATCAAGCATTAGCTGCTAAACGTGCAGGTGCTGAAGTTCGGATGATTGGTACAATTGGGGAAGACGATTTTTCTCGTACCGCGTTAAAAAATCTTAACACTGCTGGAGTTAACCTAGATAATGTAGTTAATCTTAATGGTACAACTGGAGTTGCGCTTATTGGAATTAGTCCAGAAGGGGAAAACCAAATAATTGTTGCTAGTGGCGTTAATCAACAAGTAGAACCAGGATGGCTTGACAATGTAGTTAATGAGTGCAGGACACTTTTATTTCAATTGGAATTGCCGATAGAGTCTGTAGAGGAAGCAATTGCTATTGGTCGTAGGGAAAAGTGTCAAATTATTTTGAATTCTGCACCTTTTGATCGGAAAATAGTTCAATCTTTGCAAGATATTGACGTGTTAATTGCCAATGAAATAGAAGCTGAAGCAATTGCATTAGAATTAGGCATTTCAACCGAGCCAAGTAAGTTTCTAGAAGAGTTCGTAGCGAAATTTAACAACAAAGGTATAATTACACTTGGTAGTAAGGGGTGTGTTGGACATGATGGTTCCCAAGCATATGAAGTATTTCCACCAGATGTAGAAGCTGTTGATACTACTGGGGCAGGTGATGCTTTCGTCGGGTGTTTTGTTGCTTGTATAGACCAAGGATTGAAATTTGAAAATGCCCTAATTCATTCGACGATTGCAGGTTCGTTGGCATGTACAGTTATTGGTGCACAAGACGGAACCCCATACCGTGAACAAATCGAAGATATGTATAATGAGTATAGTAAAAAGCACTGATAATTTAGAATTGAACGCACAAACTAAGTTTGGTATTTTGAACTGTTGTTATTTTCTGCATATTCATTGAAGATTTAACAAGGGAATTTGTTAGATTTATTGATAAAAATGCCACCTATTTTTTATAACTACACTGGATTATAATGTTTCCAAAACCTCAACAGAAATTAACTCCCAATTCATTTGAATTTGAATCTCAACCTCTAATTAAACCGACAGGATTCCGTGAATATGATGTACGTTGGTTATTTGGGGATGAAATCAACTTGATGGGTATCCAGGCATTAGGTATGGGGCTTGGTACTCTAATCAATGAACGAGGAGTTCAGCCAGATATTGTTGTAGGACACGATTTTCGCAGCTATTCTTCCGCAATCAAAATGGCGTTAACGAATGGGTTGATGGCGAGTGGCATTACAGTACACGATATTGGACTTTCACTTTCGCCGATGGCGTATTTTGCGCAATTTGAACTTGATATTTCCGCTGTTGCAATGGTAACTGCGTCTCATAATGATAATGGCTGGACTGGAGTAAAAATGGGAATCAACCGTCCACTAACTTTTGGTCCAGATGAAATGCAAGACTTGAAGCAAATCGTATTAAATTCAGCGTTCAAGTTTGAGGGTAAAGGTGGTTACGAGTTTATTGACAATATTTCTGAATTATATGTTGCAAGTCTAATAAATCGACCAAAATTCAATCGGAAAATAAAGGCAGTAGTCGCGTGTGGAAATGGCACCGCAGGTGAATTTGCACCATCAGTATTGGAACAATTAGGGATTGATGTAGTTCCGCTTGATTGCGATCTAGACTATAATTTTCCAAATTATAATCCGAATCCAGAAGATCTGAAAATGCTACAAGCAATTGGGAGAAAAGTCATTGATTCAGGTGCGGATGTTGGATTAGGTTTTGATGGCGATGGGGATCGGTGTGGAGTTGTAGACAATCATGGTACTGAGATTTTTGCAGATAAAGTTGGAGTGTTGATTGCGCGTGATATTGCAAAACGCTACCCAAACTCAAAATTTGTCGTTGATGTGAAATCAACAGGGCTGTTTAAGTCAGATCCAATTTTGAAAGAGAGCGGTACCAGTACTGAATATTATAAGACGGGTCATTCTTATATGAAACAAAGGGTGGTTAAAAATAAAGCGATCGCAGGTTTTGAGAAATCTGGTCATTTCTTTTTCAATGAGCCGATTGGTCGTGGCTATGATGACGGTTTAATGTCTGCAATTTCTGTATTAGATTTGATTGATCATAATCAGGAATCTTCAATCGCGGATCTGCACAATTTTCTGCCAAAAACGTGGAATTCACCGACAATGTCACCGTTTTGTCCAGATGAATTAAAATATGGAATTGTCGATAAAATAGTTGCGCAAATTGAACAACTGCACGCTCAAGAGTTAGAATTAGGTGGTAATAAGATTGCAGAATTAAATACAATAAATGGAATTAGAGTCAGTTGCGAGGATGGAACCTGGGGACTTATTCGGGCTTCTTCTAATAAACCTGAATTAGTAATAGTGGTTGAAAGTCCAGTGTCAGAATTGCGAATGAAAGAAATGTTTCAAGCAATTGATCAATTGATAAATAACTATCCTGAGGTTGGAGAGTACAATCAGAAATTGAAGTGAAGAGAATTTGAAATGACTCATAAATTTTTTGCATAAAGAGACTTATGTAAAAAGTGAACAATTTGAATTGATCTAAAGGATTGAAAGATGAATCTATTTTTATCAGCTAGCATTCCAACGTTGAATAGAAATTCAGAGTTTTTCAAAACAGTGGACGTGTTTGCAATTAAAGAGGCTATCAGAGGACTTGTTTCAACATTAGTTGAGCAAGATATTAAATTAGTATTTGGCGGTCATCCGGCAATAACACCTATGATTCGAATGATGCTTAAAAATGTTGGGAAAACTCCACGGGAGAATATTACATTGTATCAAAGCGAGTATTTTATATCTCAACATCAATTAGAAAATGAAAATATTGAAAAAATTGAACTTGTTTCGGCAGTTGATAATAGTCGCGACAAAAGTTTATTAAAAATGCGAAAGTCAATGATTGGAGAGAATAATTATGACTGTGCAATATTTATAGGCGGTATGGAGGGAGTCATTGAAGAATTTAGAATGTTTCAAGAGATTCATCCAAAATTACCGACATTTCCTATTGCTTCAACTGGTGCAGCTGCACTACAAATTTACGAGGAATTACAGTTGTCTTGTGATATTTTAAGAAGTGAATACTCTTACCCTATAGTCTTCCGTCATATATTTCGAGAAGTTGAGAAATTCATTTAAAAGCATGCAAAAATGGGTTTTCAAGAGAGGAGATGATTGAAAACTGTATATAAATCAGCAGATTACAAAATAACAGAATATCTGTCGCTACAATTTCAATATGATACTTGTGGGTAGGTTAAGTTGAAATTTTGGTTTAAACTAATTATATTGAATTTATCTTTAGAAAATTATATCAAGTATTACAAATAATAGCAGGGTAGAATTGTCATTTGATTTATCACTATTTGTAATTGCAAAACCAATCGGAATTCTAATTGATTATATAAGTGAATAAATATTGAGCAAATTGTTCTTAGAGGTTGTCGGAAATGTATAGAAATGGTTTTTACTTTGAAAAAGTTACGTGTGACTGAAACAGAAACTAAAAGGTAATTGAGAGTTATACACATTATGCATGAAGCTAACACAAACGACGCAGACAATAAAATATCCGAATTTGATTCTGCTGAATCAATCCCACATTCAATTGCGAAAAAGGGAGATTCAGCGTACAAGAGAACTTTAACTGGTTTGAAAAGTGAACGTCCTGCACCTAAGTTTGACTTAAAATCCAAAAATCAACCAAAATTAAAGGTTTCTAAAGTTACTGGTCGTTATCCCTATTGTGAGTTAGCTAAAATTGATCTTTGTATTTCTATCGTTTACGAACATAGTCAAATACCAAGTCAAGAGTTTTTGGGAAATTTAGATGGTATTAAAGATGCACTCCAAAAGTATAAATTTCCTGATTTTAATGAAAGTAATCCAGTAGCTATATCATTATTTGTTAGAAATCGAGCGAATCAACCTCAATATGAGGTCGCGATTCGAGACATAGCAATGATTCTAAACTACCATCTAACTAAGAGAGTTAGATTGCTCTTAATGAAAATTCCAAATCAATTGTTGACAACAGAATTTTCTGCGAATATATTAAATATGCGACATGAATCTTTGATGGAGCTTTTAGATCAAGGTGAGATTTCATTCAAGAAATCAAAGGGGTTACAATCCGTACGGTCTTCAGATTTATGCGAGTATATTAATAAGTTAGGAAAAATCCGAGAAGAAGCATTCTTTGAGATGCGTCAGTGCGAATATTGAGTCTTAATGGATTGGCAATTCTGTGGGAAGAAAAGTATCAAATGTAGCAGTGTTATTAGATGCAAATGTTCTTTATGGAGATTTAGAACGCAACTTGTTTCTAGGTTTAGTGGAAGAAGAATTGTATAATCTGTTGTAGAGCGAAAGTATACTTGATGAATACAAGTAGCAAAAATGATTGAACACAATACCAATTGAAGACTTTAAACCCATACCACTCGTGGTGTTCATCTAATTGTCAAGCGCGTATCTGGTCAGAGTAGCATGGTTGTGCGACAAACAAAGAGTGTTGCTGGTGATTGTTAAAATGAAAGACTCCAATTTCGCAGAGTCAATATTATCTCATAGGAGAAGCAATGGGAACGAATTGGAGGGGGATATTTTTGCGTTGTTTCAGTGATGACGAGGAAGTTGGGGTAATTGATTTATGGAAGCTATTCGCAAAGAGTTCAAATTAGTGAGTTATTTAAATCTTAAAAACTAACTGTCGGGAGACATTAATAAAAATCAAATTAGTTATTTTTTATTATTTTTGAGTTAAAGAATGATAAAGTGAATACTTAAATTGGAAACTAGTGAGCAAAAGCAATGACGAGATCATCTGAAATATTCGGAAATTTGCCAGATGGAAGTGCCGTTCATGAAGTAAAACTGAAAAAGGGTCGATTGGAAGCGTGGGTTCTAACCTATGGAGCAATAATTCGAGATCTTCAACTAGATGGTAAAACTGTTGTACTTGGATTTGATAATCTGGATGGCTATCTCCATCACTCACCTTATTTTGGTACTATCGTAGGTCGATGTGCAAATCGAATCAATCAAGGCAAATTTGAACTTGATGGTAAAGAAATTCAACTTTCTACTAATCTTCAAGAAAAACATCATTTGCATGGAGGATATAAGGGACTTGCAAAATCAGTATGGGAAATAGAGCAATATGATGAAAATAGTATCTTGTTAAAGTTGGATTCACCCGATGGTGACGAAGGTTATCCTGGTAATGTAACTGTATATTGTCGTTATACGCTTACAGGTACGGGTGCATTGAGAACTAAATTGACTGCTACTACCGACAAACCAACAATTGTCAATTTAACACAACATAGTTACTTTAATCTAGACAATAGTTCAGACATCAATGATCACAATGTAGAAATCGCCGCTGGACGATATTTACCAGTAAATGATGATTTTATCCCGACTGGTGAGATTCGTAATGTTGAATGGACTCCTTATGATTTTCAGCGGGGGCGAAAAATTAGACGAAAACCCACCGAAGCAGATATAATTTTTGATAACAATTTTTGTCTCTCCGATTCACCGAAAGAAAAACCTGAATTTGCGGCTTCGGTCACTGGAAGTGAAAGCGACACATCCTTAGAACTTTGGACTACAGAACCTGGAGTACAGCTTTATGATGGGTATAAATTAGATGTTAAGGTGCCGGGATTGAATGGAGAAATGTATAAATCCAGAGCTGGCTTATGTTTAGAACCTCAGCGTTGGCCAGATAGTCCAAATCATCCAGAATTTGCCGGGGCAATATTAAGACCTGACGAAACATACACCCATATTTCTGAGTTTCGGTTTTCATGAATGAGAGAGGAATACCATTATGCTAACCGTTTTTAATCCCAAACAATTGTTACATACTCCCCAACATGAATTGTCAGATGGGAAATTGATTCCGGCAGTTGAAATTCCACAACGAGCAGAAGCGATTTTAGAAGCAATAAAGCAACAATCACTTGGTGACATTATTTATTCTGAAATTGGGGAATTATCCCTGATTAAGGATATACATTGCAGTCAATATCTTGAATTTTTAGCAAATGTTTGGAATCGGTCGCAAGAGCTTGGACGAAGTGGAGAGGTGTTTCCATTTGTTTGGCCAATTAGGGGAATGCGGACTGACAAAATACCAAACCATTTAGATGGTCAATTGGGATACTATTCATTTGATGCGGGGACTCCAATTGGTCAACATACTTATGAAGCAGCTTTATCTGGTGCATTTACGGTATTACATGCGGTTGAGTTACTTTTGAAGGATAAAAATTCTATTTATGCGCTTTGTAGACCACCAGGTCATCATGCCGCACGAGATTATTTTGGCGGTTATTGTTTCTTAAATAATGTTGCTATTGCGGCACAAAGTTTAAGAAACAATGGAATTAAGAAAGTTACAATATTGGATATAGATTATCACCATGGAAATGGCACTCAAACATTATTCTTCGACCGATCGGATGTTCAATTTATTTCTATTCATGCTGACCCTAGTGTTGAATTTCCGTACTTTCTTGGTAATGTGGATGAAATTGGTGAAGGTGATGGACATGGGTTTAATGTAAATTATCCATTACCATTTGGAACAGATTGGGACAAGTGGTCAGTTGCATTTGAAGATGCATTGAAAAAGGTATTGGAATTTAGTCCTGAGGTATTGTTGATTTCATTAGGATTAGATTGCTTTGAAAAAGATCCTATTTCACAATTTCGATTGACAACGGATGATTTTAGAAAAATTGGAGCGCGACTATCGCAGCTTGGTCTACCTACATTGTTTGTACAGGAAGGTGGCTATGCGGTAGAAGAATTAGGAGACAACTGCCTTAATGTACTAACGGCTTTTGAGGGCGACTAAATAGAATGGACAGTTGATCAAATTTCAGCACTTTAATTGAAAATCAACCATATAGTTGCTATTTTCCTAATGTTGTCTAATAAAAAAGGAAGCTAACAAATATTAATTTTATTATTCTATTGAAAAGGAGTATTACAATGTCAATATGGTTAACTCCTGAATTTGAAAAAAATATTCTAACAGCAAAGAAATGAATAGAACAAAGTTAGTGCCAAACACTCACAATAGATATAACATCTACCGCCAAATAAAAAGCGAGTGAGTTAAAAAAAAACGTTAAGGAGGTAACCCAATGACCGACAAACAACTTAAACCAGCAAAACTCACCGAACATCAATACGAAGTTCTTGACAAACTAGAAGATTTAATCTGTTGCGAACTTGGTAATGCTGATAGCAAATAAAAACGCCGCCGTATTACCCTTGACCAACAAACCCGAATATGGAAACATATTGGCGAATTAATTGGTCTCAATTTAACTATCAACGGCTATACCCAAGAGTTTGAAGACGATTTACTTAGAAGTATGCAAGAAAACAAAGACTATTGCGACAGATGTGCTAAAGGTGAAGTGAAATGCAAATGCAAAGTTTGGAATCACAAAGAAATGTTGAGCGAAACTTACCTTAATGCTATCAGAGAAGAAGACGACGAAGATGAAAATAGCAATGAAGGCGGAAGTATATTTGTGGACGATAAAGACGTTGGCTACATCCGATGTGACTGTTCCACTGCAAACTACAACTTTGTCAATTGCAATTGCAAACAACTGGGATTAATCAATTGATCGAAGTAGTAAATGTTGAAATACATAGATTACCAATTGAGAGTTCCATCTAGTTTGATTTTCTGATGGTCAAGACCTTCTAAATTTGTCTCGTTTAAACCAGTTAACTTAAATTTCACATCTGAGCCCAAATCAAGCTTGGCTCCGAGACTAAAACGATTGGTTTCATCAGTAGAGTATCCATATCCAGCAAATGGAGTAATCCGACTGGTATCCCTAAGAATACTGAATCCATAGCTAAGATCAGTATCTATCCTGCCACCGTCCATATACTGACCCGAATCACTTACACTTTCAAGAATATCATTGCTCCACAGCGAATGATTGCCTTCACCTTTCATCTGACCAAATGAAGGAAAAATCTCAAACATTGCACCAAGTGAATCACTGTTTTGATCATAATTGACTGAACCTAGCAGACTCCACTTTTGAATCTCACCCTGCTCAACCAAAAGCATATAGCTATCCCCACTAAGTGATAACCCAATTGGTGCGGTATAACTGATTCCTGTTCCTACCT
The DNA here is from genome assembly GCA_964291365.2 of Stappiaceae bacterium. GTDB lineage: Bacteria > Pseudomonadota > Alphaproteobacteria > Rhizobiales > Stappiaceae > JBDWFY01. Next base: position 3,881,375 of record OZ219989.1, on the reverse strand, counting down.
CCATACCGAAGATTGATTGATTATCTCTGCCATCTCCTCGAAATCCAAATGAAAAATTCGGTTTCAAGATAGAGCCAGTTTCAAGTGTTTGAGTATGTGAACCTCTGAGAGCTAATCGGTTATGACTTGCATCTGTTTGCGTTGATTCAATCAGGTCAGCAATTCCAATCAGATGTTGTCTTGCGAACCAACCTTGACCAGTTACTGAGAGCTCACTGACTCCCCCTGCCAAGATACGATCAGATGAGTAAATCCGCTTATCACCACTGACACCAAAGGTATAATAGGTATTGGACACAGTTTGTACTGCATAGTTTGTTTGGTCAATCTCAATCTCTCCAACACCATATCCGGTGATAGCTTGGATTTGCGTATCTCCGGTTACAGAATTCCAGCCGATATATGGATTCAATGCAGTTGTACGCGAGGTAAAGGACAATCCTCCTTCACTGAGACCTGAATGATCAACATTAGATTCTGTTATCACGGCTGAAACACCGGCAAGTAAGGTTTCACTGATCATCGCATCCAGTCCCAGCGTTCCAGTAGAGACATCACCATTCCAAGATCGCTCATTATCATTACTGGAAGATCCAAAATCATTGTCTAATCCAATACCCCAAAGTGTGGCGAGACTCGGCCCTTCTGCTTGCGGGTAGAGAGCTAAACTAAATGATGAATTTGAAAGAATATTGCGTAAGGTCATTGAATCGTCATTGATTGCGTCCCCTCCTGCTATTAACAAATCAGTCAAATCTTGTTTGCCATCGTACATGAAAGTAAAGGGAGAATTTGAAGGGACAAAGGCTTGATCGATCCGATCATTGGAAATACCAAGTGTTGTTACAGCCAGTGAACCGGTTAAATCTGGCAGGATATCTTGACTAGCAGAAGTCAAATCTTGGATTCTCTGCTGTTGATCAGCAAGGTCTGAAATCACCACTCGTGCTTGAAACGGCTCAACCAATTCATAATCATCCCGTTTAATTAAGGTCAAAGTTAAGGCACCGTTAGCCTCTGCAATAGAATCATCAACCGTTGTAATCTTAACTTGACTAACTCTTTGATTCTTTGTTAATTCAGCCGTTCTTACTTCTGCACTTAGATTATCAAAGAAGTTCCCCTCCGCTGTAAGAGAATAGTCAACAGTTGTATGATTTTGGAGATTATAGTCACCTGATAGATTAAAGATAACGGAATTACCCTCTTCTACCACTGGTAATACTGCTACAACTGAAATTTTGGGTAATGTAATATTTGGAGTGTTTGCAATAGGTGGAACTTCAATAGCTTGAGATTGTGGTGCATTTTGAGGGTCGTCTACCATCATCTCCAATAGTGAATTTGCAACTAAATTAGCAACTGCAATATTTGGCAAATTTTGTGGTGAGGAACGGCTCTCAATAGCATCAACTTCAATTCTGGCTAAGTCATTGCCATTCTTATCAACATTGTATCCCACACCAGGTTCAATTTTCACACTTACACTATGCGGATCATCCAAATTTTCCCAATCAATTATGGTAAATAAAGAAAGTGTGTTCCGACCTTGTAATTGAATTCTAGTTGGACCACGCCAAAGTAAAGTGTTACCCTCATACGATACACTTATGTTCACTCTAAGTTTTGAAGTAGGTGCAGGTCGAGCAGTGATATTAAATTCAGCCAAGTCTCCCATCGTGATTGACTGTGATAGCCCAGACACCGAAACAACAGGGGTTGGATCTATATTTTTGCTAAGAACTGTAATGTTGATAAAATTATCTGTGGCTGAGGTAAAGTAGTTCGGATTACCCCTCAAAAGAATTGCAATCCTTCCCTCCTGTCTAGTTCCCAAATTTGCTTCTGTGTAAATAACTTTATCAACTCTACCAGTCGGTGGAATCATTACCGTCTGAAGCAGATCAGCTTCAAAAAAACCATCTGGAAGTACAGTCAATTCAACAGTAAGATTTGCTTCAGGTGCAGGATCAGCACTGATCCCAACCTCAAAAGGTTGACCTTCAACAATGCTCAATTGGTTTGCAGTTGAAACAATTGAAACTCTTGGACGTTCAGCAACATCAATCTTAGAAACTGAAACCATGATTCGAGGATTCTCAGCCGATATCTTGTATGAATCAGCCTGTTGGGAGATTGCAATAACAATGGTTCCAGGATCTACAGCTGCCCCCAACTCAGCTAGTTTAGCACTGGTTTCTACCCTCCCATTCGATCTTATTATTATCGGTTCTTCAAAAGTATTCGTGAGATATCCCATTGGAGTTGATGTACCACTCAGGGAAACTTCTAGAGTGTTTGAAGGTGGTGGTGTTGCGGTCAATGTATATCTAAATCCTGCTCCCTCTGGAACCGTACCTTCATGAAAATCTGAATTAATTGAAACAGTTGGCAAAGTCTTGTTTCGAATAATCACATTAATAGCGGCTATATGAACTCGGTGGGGTTCTTCCGTAGTAAGAGAAATTGCTATGCTTGAAGGGGAATCATCATCTGTTTTAAAATTGGTGGAAACTGTTACCGGTTGAGATCCTCCTGTTGGTACTTCAAAAACAGTAACTGAGTAAGAACCAAAATAACCTGAATTAGAATCATTCTCCGTCAGTGTATATGTAATAGGAGTCAGTGGTACCGGATCCGCGGTTACTGTGAATTCAAAGGAATCTCCTTCAACTATGCTAGTAGTCTCCGTCGCAATTGAAAGCAGAGAAGGGGTTATATTTTCTGCATTTACAGATACGGTATCTAGTCCCTTAATAACGTAGGTAGATTTTGGCTTGACCTTAACACCATAAATACTACTATGTAAAAAAGTGGTCCTGACTGTTGTTGTTACCGTTTCTACTGCAGTTGAAGCAGTGACATTTATTGTGCGCGTAGTTTTCATTTCAACTGGTGTTGCTTGGGTATTAACCTCTGTCTCTTCAATATCCACTGCTATTGGATTTTCCATAGAAGCGGCCGGATCAACGTTAATAGTAAAAGTGAATTCCCCCCCTTCTTTGATGGTCGTTTCATCAACAGATATTGTTACCACTGGTAGTCTGGTAATGGTAACAGAAATTGAAAAGGTACTATCATTTTCAACAGCTGAAGATTCACTATTTGTAGTATGAAATCGAAATTTAAGTGTAGAAGTTACGGTTTGTTCGACTTCGAGAGCTTTTAACGCATCGGAGTCCGGTTCAAAAAAGAAACCACGCTCCGCTGTGAAATAGTCGTCATTAATTGGATCTGTAGATCGATTTGATCGTTGATCATCAACCCACCATGAACCGTAGGTAAGATTGCTTCCGTATTGCCGTTTATTAAATTTTATACTGTTTGTTTTGTTTCCAGTTACCTCAACAGCTTGTTCATTAACTTTTTCAGTTACTTGAAATGTAATTGCTTTTTGCCAGTGCTTGAAGACTGTACCTTTTCCGACAATATTATCATATGTTGTACTACCTCCAGTTCTAAGGATTCCCGCCCCCTCAGTATTCCAGGTTAAATTTGCTTGTGGACGACCAGTCAAAATGAATTCAATCGTGTCCGACTGCGTCTTACCAGCGTCGGTCCGAGTACCCGTAATCCACATTCTCACGTTTAAACCATATGTCCTATTGAACTGTTGCCTACTTGGTATAAACCTTATATGTGAACACTTAACTTGATTATTGTGAGAACAGTTACCAAACGCCGGTATATTCCATACACCATACTTGGTATTAAGAGACCAAGAGTTTCCTGACCTGCTAAAATCAGTCGATATCGTTGCTAAACGTCCTTCTTTAAGCCGAAATGTAAATGATAAGTCTGACGCGTTGTCAAATCCAGCTTCTATTACGGCATATTGCCAATCAAATGTATTATATCCATGTTCATTTATTGCCATACCCGTTGAACTAGGTCGCCAATTAATGCTTATATCATCTCGAATATAAATTATTTTCAATTCACTCTTTAAATGATCTTGCCAAGTTTCTATCGCCACTTCAAGCCGATCACCAGGTTTAATCGCTGCAATCGCGGCATCAGTTGGTTCAAAATGACCACCACCAATCCAATAATGATTAGCTTGAAAATGACTTCCTCTCCAAAGATCCCATACGCCATAACTTGAGGTGGAAGTAAGGTTATTCGTATTTCTCGTTTCACCTTGAACTAAATTATCATTGAGACGAGTATTGCCCCAATAATTATATGTATTTTTAGTGTATCGCCATTCAATATTGATTCGCTCAAACGCGGATTCACCATCGCGAAATTTAATCACCTTCTCTCTAACGGTAAGATCCTCACCGGCAAATTTAACTTCAGTGAATGGATGGTTGGATGCATCAGTGAATTCAGTCGTTCCAATCAGAACCGTGCAAATGATTATTGGAAAAATAAGGAGTAGGCTTAAAGTCCTCATTACCGAAGTAACCCCTCGACCCATATTAAAGTTCTTTTCCTCATGCTTGTATGAATCCTGACCACCAATATACGTCTTATCCGCTTGAACCGCACTAGTAAGCAAAGACGAGTTACCCTGATTCGCTTCGGCTTCACCCAGTCGCTGCCTCAGAAACCAAACCGTCGACTGACTCATTCCAATAACTCGAGTTAAATTTAAGCTTGAAACATTCTTCAAAGTTAGCAAATTCTGATAGATCGTATGACTCCACCGCCGCACACTTAGCTTTGAAGACTCTATCACTCTATTAATAAGGACTGAAATTCTTGGACGCTTCTCACAATCCTGACCGCGATGCGTCAGGGACGGATGTTTAACATTGACCTGAACATTAAAAGATTGACAATTGGGACTACGAAGACCATCAGACCAAATCTGATTTTTAAACCATTTTCTCGCTGCGGTTTCATTTTGAAATAACTGAAACAGTCCAAACATACTAATCCCAATACGCTCACTTTGTCCAGTTGCTGCATAAGTCAAAAGCAAATCTCCTTATCGCATTGTCATTTGCTAAATATAATAACTAGATGCCTTATACATAATTAGAAATTTCACGATCGAATTTCAACTCCCCTTGTACTTTCCTTAATCATTCCCATATTTAAGGTGATACTTGTACCGATTGCAAATGTACTATCTGTAAGATCAACCGTAAAATTTCCAATAAAGTTAGCTTGATTTCCGCGTCAACAAAAATCATTTGAGAATTTGGCATTCAACAGGACGATTGGGTGCATTCCGTCAAAACCATTTTTCAATTGAATTACAAAAACTGTCGACTGGTTTAGTTTGACCTGCTCTCATTCTAGTTCAAACAACTCCAATATTCGTAAACCTTAGTGATACAGCATCAATATGATTAACTAGTTGTGAATCGGGAACCTAGTTGTTTTTGCTGCTTGGCACAAGTCTTCAACTCGGTAGTAGTCACCTTGGTTTTAATTGTAGTCACAATGCCTTATCAAACTTCTGTAAAACACCAATTTTGTTGAATGTTGTAAGAGGATTATTTCTGGTCCTGGGAACTACAATTAATTTGTTATACGGGTCTAAGTTTAGTTTTGTTACTTCATCCAAGAGGAATGACTAAGGAGCTTGTATCAAATTTTAATACCATACATTATGGGTTCCAAACAGAGATATAAAGATGGCATCATTCAATGCCATCTTATATATCTTCCACTAAGTAATAGTACCCAAACGTTTGGAAACAATTGATTAGTAGCGATAACGCATATGGTTTGCACGACCATCAGCTACACATTGCTCAACTGTTCGACCAGAACGTGCTGCAAATTGTTCACATCTTTCAGTCCAAGCATTTAATGCATTTTGTTGATAAGGACTAAGATGTTGGCCTTCGCAACCACCAATTATGAAAGCCGCTAATATAGAGGCTGTTATTAAGGTCAGGTTTTTCATTTAATTTTACTCCTATTTTAGAGAGTTAGTAGTGAGTTGAATAAGATATTAGAAACTATAATATGCAGTTTCAAATAATAAAATAGGGCAAATTGTCGCAGGAGCAATTTCTGTTGTTTCAACTGAATTGAATGAAGATCTGCCAAATGAAACTATTGAATATATTGTTCTAAAATGCAATAAGTAGGGAATCTTTGTTTAAGGCTGATCGATATTTTTCAAATCAAGCAAAGTGCGGCATTGATATTCCGACTAAATTAAATTCTTTTATTTCACAGGAGGTTATATTGACGGCGAACTTGATACCATTTGATGCAAAAATAGATGCTATTCCTATTCACATGGTTTCTCCAGAAACGATGTCACGTATTATCAAAAGTTTTACACCTAGACAAAAGCAATGGATTAAAAATAATGACTTTTCCGCAAAACCACTAACTATCTGTCAAGTTCCAGGTGATAATGGAAATATTTTTTGTGTGCTGTTTGGGCAACCCAGTTCAAGTGACAGATTGGGAGCCGGATTATTAGCACAGAATTTACCAGCGGGAACGTATTCTTTTGGTAATGGATTTAAGAATAAATCCCAAGACACGCTTGCATATGGGCTCGGTGGGTACAAGTTTCTTCAATACAAGTCTAAAGAAAGATCGCAATCAACGAAGCTCTTAATTGATAAATCTGTAAATTTTGACCACCTCAATCTCATTCTCCAAGGAGTGTTCAAGGCACGTGATTTAATCAATATTCCCGCGATAGATTTGGGACCAGCTGAGTTATCCTCGGAAGCAAAAAAACTGATTGTTGCAGGAGGGGGAAAAGTTAAATTTCATAAAGGAAATGAACTGATAAAAAAAGAGTTTCCACTAATTTATGCGGTAGGACAAGGAAGTGATCGTAAACCTCGATTGATTGATGCAACTTGGGGCGATAAACTAAATCCTAAAGTAACTTTGGTCGGTAAGGGTGTATGTTATGATACAGGAGGATTAAATCTTAAACCGGGGAGTTCGATGTCATTGATGAAAAAAGACATGGGTGGCGCAGCAAATGTATTGGGGTTAGCGTCTATGATAATAGCTTCTGACCTTAAAGTTCGGTTGCGAGTTCTCATTCCTGCGGTTGAAAATTCGGTTTCGGGGTCTTCATTTCGACCTGGTGATATATTAAAGAGTCGCAAAGGACTTTCAGTGGAAATTGGTAATACCGATGCAGAAGGAAGATTAGTTCTTGCTGATGCATTAGACTTCGCAGATGAAGAATCGCCAGAGTTATTGATTGATATGGCTACATTAACTGGTGCTGCGCGTGTCGCGCTAGGGGCAGAAGTTGTTCCGTTTTATACAAATGATGACAAATTGGCAAATAATGTATTTAAGCATTCTCGGTTGACTGCAGATCCGATTTGGAGAATGCCGCTTTGGTCGCCATATCAAAAATTACTGGATTCTAAGGTAGCTGATACTAACAATATCTCCGGTGGCGCATTTGCTGGATCCGTCACAGCAGCCTTATTTTTGTCAAAATTTGTTTCAAAGGCAAAATCTTGGGTACATTTCGATATTTATGGCTGGATTCCACGTGCTAAACCTTATGGACCTGAGGGTGGGGAAGCACAGGGTATTCGTGCGTTATTTTCATACCTTCAAGAGCGATATGGGACATAAATTCAAGATTGATTAAACAGCTGGAGTCAATTATTTTGACCATCCAATGTGCTCTAAATTACTCGCCTTTGCTGAAGTGTAGAAAAATAAAGCGGGTTCGAAATTAATAAAACATTTATGTCAACGAAAACTACAAATCGATCAGAAAAATCTTCATGAAGCGTCTGCTTCCTGTCCTAAACGCGCTAATTCGTCTAGTGCACTTTCTTGCACCAAATTTGTTGCCTTCAGCCACTTCAAAACTGTTTCAGCGTTTTTGTCTGGTGGAAATACCGGGTAGAATACCTTTATTATTTTGCTATCATTGATAATCATTGTTAATCGCTTTAGAAGTATCATGCCTTCTATATTGAATGTCGGTAAATTGAGTGCAGATTTCAATTTAAGATTTGCATCCGAAAGCATATTGTAGGGTAAGTTAAGACGATTAACAGCTTCTCTCTGATATTCTGTACTTTGGGTTGAGAGACCATACAGTTGGTTAATTCCAAGTTGTTTTAATTCAGTATAAAGATTACCGAATGAGCATGATTGCGGGGTGCAACCTCTTGCCCCAGGGATGTCATCCCAGCCTTCTGGTAACGATTTAGTTGGATCACCAGTCATAGGATAAGCAAATATAATTGTGACTCCAGATAATTTAGCTAAATCTATAGACTTACCACAAGTACTTGTTAGTGGTACGGATGGTATAGTTTTATCTTGCAAGTGGTCAGCACCACCATCATCCTCTGGGATAGGTATTTGTGACCAATCGACAGAAGTGAGATTATTTTGATTCATTTTAAGTCCATTTTAGTTTCATGTTGAATTGTTGTATTTTCTGATTGAGGTTAAATTTTGGTTTACAATTGTCTTTCGCGATATTTAATATTGTAGATATTATATTCAATGTATAGTGGTAAGAAAATTCATTTGTTAATTTACTATTTAGCCAATTGGTATTGAAAATTTGTAGTGAAATGTTCATAAATTGAATTTGAGTTTCTTTGGCTTTGGTTGCAATTTTGAGTTTGGAACAGTCATAATTTTAAGTCGCCTAAAAAATATCATTTATGTAGGTTTCAATGAAAGAGTTTGACCCACGCATTCATCCTTATCGTTCTGAAATAGCCTCGTCGGACTTAGTCGGTAGAGTGCAATCTGAAAAATTTGTTGATGGTAAGGTAATGCGAATTACTTCGCAAAGCTCTTTATTGTGGGCAGAACCAAGTTTGGAATTACCTATTGCAAGCGAGTTAATTTTTGGTGAAGATGTACTTGTTTTTCAAAGTAAAGATCGTGAATGGTCCTGGGTGCAAAATAAGTCAGATTGTTATGTGGGTTGGATTTTAAGCAACACATTATCAAAATCTAAGGCAGAAATTACCCATACTGTATCTGCATTAAGAACCTATAAATTTCCCCAACCTGAACATAAACTAGTTCCAACTGCGATTCTATCATATGGATCGAGGTTAAGTGTTACTGCTGTACAGGAAGTCCGAGGTACGAATTATGCAATTCTTTCAGATGGAAGTGCTGTCATCAATTCTCATATTAGACCATTAGCAGAAAAATCTACTGATTTTGTTGTGGAAGCTGAAAAATTTGTCGGAACACCCTATTTGTGGGGAGGGAGAACTAGTATTGGTTTAGACTGTTCGGCACTAGTTCAGTTAGTTCTTAGTAGTTGTGGAATTGATTGTCCGCGAGATAGTGATATGCAAGAAAACGCGGTCGGTGAAACTATAGATTTTTCGGACTCTTTACCAGAGTTGTTGCGTGGTGATTTGATTTTTTGGGACGGACATGTCGCAATTATGGTTGATTCGACAAATTTGATCCATGCTAATGCACATACTATGAGTGTTGTAATTGAACCACTGGATTTGGTGTCAGATCGAATAAAGACACGAACTTCTGCTGGGATTACAAGCATTCGTAGAATTTCTGCTAAACTTTAGTATAAACCTTTCTAGATACAACAACGTGATTAACTTGAACTTAGTAACCTTGTCCTAGGTCAATGACGTTATCTAGCTTTCCAGTTTCTTCATATTGGGTAATTTGATTTGCGACATAACTCGCTAAACTCTTGGGATCTGAAATTGCAGCAACATGCGGTGTAATCACAACATTTTGGTTATTCCAGAGTGGTGAATCGGTAGGCAATGGTTCAACTTCAAATACATCTAAAGATACACCAGTAAGTATATTTTGATCAAGCGCGGTAACGATGTCTTTTTCTACGTGGGTTTTACCCCGGCCCGCATTGATAAAAATCGGACCACCTAAGTCTTCATGCCCTCGTAGTTGCTGAAATACTTCAAGGTTTAGCAATCCATGAGTTTGAGGTGTATATGGTAATAGATTCACTAAAATATCGGTACTAGTAAGAAAATCAGAAAATGATTCAGTACCAGAATAAACTTGAATATTCTTAATTTCTTTAGCAGAGCGACTCCAACCCAATACGTTAAATCCAATTTCTGAGAGGAGATTTGCTACATGTTTACCAAGTACTCCTAGACCTAAAACTCCAACATTAATCTCAGATGCAGCTGGTTGTGGTAATTCGTTCCAATTTTTGTTGGACTGTTGGGTTTGATAAGCTGATTGTTGTCGCATATGAAATAGGACCTGAAGCACTACCCACTCACCAATTCGCATAGTTAGGTCCGGTGATACATATCTTACAATCGGAACATTCGGTAAATTAGGATCTGACAGAATATTATCAACACCCGCCCCCAATGAAAAAATTACTTCAAGATTTGGCAAATGCTTGAAAATGCCACTTGGTGGTTTCCATGCAAACACATATTTGACACTTTCTTCCTCAGCCTTTGAAAGTTTAGTATCATTGTTCCAAACAATTATTTTGTGGTTTGGTAAGTTCTCTTGTAGTGGGTTAGACCAGATTTTTGGATTAGGGTCTTTAATAGCAACTAGAATGGACATCTTGGATTCTCAATGTTTAAGAGGATTTAACCTACTAAGTTTTACAAGTATTGTTGTTTAAAACAACGAACTTTACAATTATTCAAGTTAAGCTACCAGCTTATTGTTTGATGCATAATTAACTGATTCAATTAAACCTATTTTACATTTTGAGAATTACTGCGGAATATTTAGATATAAAGTGAAAATTTGCAAAAAAGTAAAGTCTAGTATATGACTTTGTAATTGTTTCAATTCCAATTTTGAAGAAAATAACATAATTATTTTAACGCAATGACAATTAGAAAAATTGTATTACTCCCTGATCCAGTACTAAAAAAGACTTGCGAGGCAGTAGAGCAGGTTGATGCGAGTATTCACAGTTTAGTTGAAGATATGTTTGAAACAATGACCCATTATGATGGCATTGGTTTGGCAGCAAACCAAGTAGGTGAATTAAAACGGGTTATTGTGCTTAATGTACCGTTGGATGAAGAAGGTTCAACTGACCGACGGGTACTGATAAACCCTGAAATTTTGTGGCATTCTGATGAAACAGATATCAAGGAGGAAGGATGTTTATCGCTACCAGATTATAGACAAGATGTGAACCGGCCAAATGAAATTGAAATACGTTATTTAGATGAAAATGGGGCAATAACAGAATTGGAAGCGGATGGTTTGTTAGCACGGTGTATTCAGCATGAGATTGATCATCTTAATGGTAAGTTGATTCTTGATTATCTTTCCAAATTGAAGCGAGAAATGAAAACGAAGAAATTAGTGAAGATGTATGCTGAGTTAAACTGAATTTCATTAAGATAAATTCAGTTGATTTTAGGGAGTATTTTCTTGCGCATTGTTTTTTTAGGAACACCTGAATTTGCGGTACCCACCTTATTAGAAATAATCGGTCAGGGGCATGAAGTTGTTGCATGCTATACCCAACCACCTAGACCGGCAGGGCGTAGAGGGTTAGAGATCAAAAAATCTCCAGTACATGAAAAAGCGATAACTTTTGGTATTCCCGTAAATACACCAGTCTCATTTAAGGAGAATGGTGAAATAGAAAAGTTCTTTGACTATCAGGCTGAAGTTGCAGTCGTTGTCGCATATGGATTGATTTTACCATTAAAAATATTGGAATCCCCTCAATTTGGGTGTTTCAACTTGCATCCGTCTTTATTGCCGCGTTGGCGTGGGGCAGCTCCGATAAATCGTGCAATTATGGCTGGGGATACTGAAACTGGTGTTGCTGTGATGAAAATGGATACCGGGTTGGATACTGGTGCTATTTGCATGGAGGAGAGAGTTTCCATAGACTCAAATATGACCGCAGGAGCATTACATGATTCATTGGCTACGTTGGGTAGCAACCTCATGGTACGTGCACTTTCGGCACTTGAAAGAGGAGCTCTTACTGAAACACCACAATCTGAAGATGGTATTACATATGCTGATAAAATTACTAAAGCGGAAGCTCAGATTGATTGGACGCGTTCAGCTACTGAAGTTCATCAGCAAATTCATGGACTATCACCTTTCCCTGGTGCTTGGTGTGAAATAAAGATTAAAGGAAAAGTAGAGAGAATTAAAATTTTTCGTTCAAAGATTGTTGAAATGAATGGGGAAATGGGTCAACTAATAGACCAAGATCTGACCGTGGCATGTGGTACTGGTGCGGTGCAATTATTAGAACTACAGAGAGCAGGAAAGAAAACGATGACTAATGAAGAATTTATGCGTGGTTCAAAATTAGAAGTAGGTACAAATCTAATTATTAATTCCTAACGAAGCGAGTACAATGCCTAGATATAAACTGGTCGTTGAATACAATGGCGCGCCATATTGTGGTTGGCAACGACAGAGCAATGGTCATACGGTTCAAGCTGCATTGGAACAAGCAGTTTTTGGATTTGCAGGTCAAAAAGTAACGATTGGTGGTGCTGGTCGCACGGATACTGGGGTTCACGCACTTGGTCAAGTTGCACATTTAGACCTTGAAAAAGAATGGCCAGAAAATAAAGTTCTTAGTGCACTCAATGCAAAATTGATTGAGGCATCAGAACAAGTAGTTGTATTAGATGTGACGCAAATGTCAGATGATTGGGATTCGCGATTCTCAGCCATTCGTCGACACTATCAGTATCGCATAATAAACCGATATCCCCCATTGACCATAGATCGTGGCTTTGCTTGGCATTGTAATCGACAACTTGATGTTAAAGCAATGCACAATGCAGCTCAGATACTAGTTGGACATCATGATTTTTCAACGTTTCGTCATGCCAATTGTCAGGCCAAGAGCCCAGTCAAAACATTAGAGAAGTTATCAGTTAAACAGGAAAATAGAGATAAAATCATTATTGAAACGTGCTCAAAGTCTTTTCTACATAGTCAAGTTCGTTCAATGGTTGGTTGTCTTCGATTGGTTGGTGAAAAAAAATGGTCAAATGAAGACTTAAAACTGGCTTTAGAAGCAAAAGATAGAACACAGTGTGCACCAGTAGCACCTGCTGGGGGACTTTATTTAACCCAAGTGGAATATTGAAAGAGCTTGTTTAGAGTTGCTATTGATACCGAATATTCGTATAGGTCAGAGTTTAAAATAATCTGTTAAGAAGCGAAAATATATTCTGCTTAGATTGATAAGGTCTTCGGTTGAAACTCGCTCATCGATTTGATGAATTGTTTCACTTATTAGACCAAATTCAATTACTGGACAATAATTCTTAATAAATCGAGCGTCAGAAGTTCCACCTCCAGTAGAGAGGGTAGGAATTCGATTGACTTCCTTATTGATGGCATTTGTTAATGCCTCAATAAGTTCGGTGTTTTTAGTGAGAAAACTATCGGCCCCGTCGCTTCTAAATTCCACTGAATAGTTTGCATCAATTTTATTGCAAGCAGTCTCAAGAATAGTGCTGATGTGTTTCGTCAAAGTTTCTTGAGTCCAATTGTCGTTGTAGCGAATGTTAAAAAACGCCTGGATTGAATCTGGAATTACGTTTCTGATATAGTAACCATCATTTATACTAGTAATTTCCAAATTTGAGGGTTGAAAATTTTTTGTACCTTGGTCAAGTGGCTTTGAAGTTAGATCGGTTAATAGGTGTAATAAATCTGGAATTGGATTGTGTGCTAACTCTGGATAGGCCACATGCCCCTGTGTACCGTAAACTGTTAAGGTTCCTGACAGTGACCCTCGTCGCCCAATTTTAATAGCTTCACCTAATTTTTCTGGATTAGTTGGTTCACCTACCAAGCAAGCATCAAATTGTTCACCATTTTCTTTACACCATTCCAAAACCCTTTGAGTTCCATTGATGGCTGGGCCTTCTTCGTCACCAGTAATTAATAATGAAATCTTGCCGGTAAAATTTGAAGAATTTTGTTGAATAAATTGTTTGGTAGCTGAGACAAATGCAGCAATTCCTCCTTTCATATCCACTGCTCCACGACCATACAAGAAATTATTGTCTAATATCCCTTCGTATGGCGGGTGTGTCCAGCTTTCAAGTGGGCCTTCAGGTACGACATCAGTATGACCAGCAAATACTAAATGTGGGGTTCCGGAACCAAAACTAGCAAATAAATTTTCGACATTTGGTGTATTTGCAGCTTTAAACTCTAACCGATGTGTTGTAAACCCAATCGGTTCTAGGAGCTGTTGCAAATAGGTTAGAGCACCTGCTTCCTTTGGCGTAACAGATGGGCATTGGATGAGTTTTTGCGCAAAATCAATTGAATTTTCGGGATAAGGATTTGTCATAGGTAACTTTCATAAAAAGATTAAATTAATTTTTCTTCAAGAACTTTAAAAATCAGGGTTTGTAAAATTGAATTCTTGTAATTACTGCCTGGAATTGGCAACTTTACCATATTTGTTTGGGTTACGATCACCCTTAATTATCCCAAAGAAGATCATGACCAATAGTGGAAAAAATTGAATAGGTACAAAAATCAATAATGCTACCCAACCAGGGAGATTTTGATCATGTGCGCGTTTGGCTACGATAGCCAATGAACTCCAAATCATCACAATTGCAAAAATTGGTGCTATTACCAAAACGTTTGGACGATTTTGTAAAATTTGATTAAAGATATTTTCGAGAAACTGTGGGTCACCAATTTGATTTGGCATAGTCTCATCGATGAAAAATGAACCATGGAGATAGATTCGCATAATGAGCACAGAACCTACAGCCAGTAATATATTTCCTAACCAATATACCTCTCGTGTAATTCGTCCTTTAAAGCTAAACAGTAGCCAAAGGATGTTTAACATTAATTCACGAAAGTCGTTTTTGAGATTAGCTGATTGCGTCATTTGGATTCAAACAGGATGAATGAGTATTAGTGGATAATTACACCAATGTCAAAAATCACAAAACAATTTTAATTTGTTATAATTGTGCCGTGACTGTATTATAGCAAGATATTTTTTCAAGTCAACTTTCTGTGAGGCAACTATAAGTGCAAAATAATTTGAAATGTAATTAAATTCGTTTAATTTACTATAATTGGTTTGCTTGAAGTTAATTTAGTATATAAGCAAAATATCATAAGAATAGAGCTGATATCAAAGGAATCGGCATTTTGGTAAATTAAAATGATAGATAAAAACAAACCTAACAATGAAAGAGGAAAATGTGAATTCAATTCAATTTGATTTTAGAAGTGATACGGTTACTAAACCGACTCTTGGTATGAGAAAAGCCATTGCTGATGCAGACGTTGGTGATGATGTATTTGGTGACGATCCTACAGTCGATAAACTTGAAAAACTGACAGCAGATTTAGCTGGAAAGGAGGATGCGGTATTTGTCTCATCCGGTACCCAAGCTAACTTAATGGCCTTAATGTCCCATTGTCAGAGGGGAGATGAGTATATTGTAGGGCAAATGCAACACAATTATCGGTGGGAGGCAGGAGGCGCGGCAGTATTAGGAAGTATTCAACCACAACCGATTATGAATCAACCTGATGGTTCTCTTAAATTGGAAGATATTGAAAGTAATATCAAACCTGATGATTCTCATTTTGCCATCACCCGATTGCTCTCACTTGAAAATACGATTGGTGGGAAAATTCTGCCCGTCACATATATGAATGAAGCAACTACGTTAGCAAGAAAATATAATTTGTCATGTCATTTAGATGGTGCTCGCGCGTTTAATGCAGTAAAAGGACTGAATGTTTCATTAGCTGAATTGGTATCAGATTTTGACACTGTCTCGTTGTGTTTATCAAAGGGACTTGGTGCACCGATTGGTTCAGTGTTAGTAGGTCCAACTGATTTAATTAAGCGCGCTCGACGGGTTCGAAAAATGTTAGGTGGTGGCATGCGTCAAGTTGGAATAATGGCGGCGGCGGGGATTTACGCACTAGAAAATAATATTGATCGGCTTACTGAGGATCATTCTAATGCAAGCAAATTAGCCGATGGGTTGAAGCAATTTGAAAAACTAACAATTTCGCAACCAAGTACTAATATTTTCTGGGTTGATGTGGATGAATCAATCGCTAGTGATTTTGAATCGCATCTACAAACTAAAGGAATCGGGATTACGAGTTTGTATGGTGCAACACGTCAACGTTGGGTCACTCATTTGGATGTAAATGAAAAAGACGTAAATCAGACTCTTGAGTTAGTAGGTCAATTTTTCATTTGACGAATCACAATTATCTTGGATTTAACTCAAACTGTTCTTAGCAAACTCAATTAATTTCGCAGTAAATCATTGATTGAGGTTTTTGCTCGAGTCTGTTCATCAACGCGCTTTACAATGACCGCACAATACAAACCGGGTCCAGGTTCACCATTTGGTAGTGGTTTCCCAGGTAGATTCCCAGGAACAACTACAGAGTAGGGTGGAACTTCACCAATGAAGATTTCACCTGTCGTTCGATCCACAATCTTGGTTGAAATACCAATAAAAACTCCCATGGAGAGAACTGATCCCCTGCGTATTACGACACCTTCTACAACTTCAGAGCGTGCACCAATAAAGCAGTCATCCTCAATGATAACTGGTCCAGCTTGTAGTGGTTCAAGTACTCCACCGATACCTACACCACCTGAAAGGTGAACTCTCTTACCAATCTGGGCACATGACCCTACGGTGACCCACGTATCCACCATTGTGCTCTCGTCTACATAAGCACCGAGGTTGACAAAAGATGGCATCAGTACAACATTTTTACCAATAAAAGCAGATTTTCTTACTGTACAATTTGGAACTGCTCGAAATTCAGCATTTGTAAATTCAGCACGACCCCAATTTGAAAATTTTGACGGAACTTTATCCCACCAAGTGCTATTTCCTGGACCGCCTTCAATAACATTCATGTCGTTTAGTCGAAAAGAAAGAAGTACTGCCTTCTTTGCCCATTGATTGACCTTCCACTCGCCATTATCCATTTTCGGTGGTTCAGCAACGCGCACGACACCGCGGTCCAAAAACTCTAAAGTCTTATTAACAGCAACGCGAACTTCACCGGTAGTTTCTATATTAATTGAATCACGATTTTCAAACGCGTTATCAATTGTTGATGCAAGTTCAGTAATTTCAGATCGTGTAGGGTTCATTGGTATTTTTCTCCGAGGATTTCATAAGATATATGACAAATTTCAAGGTATCTTTCTCTTGAGGTAAAGTAGGTCAATCTAATAATTCAATCAATAGATTATTTTCATTTCAATAAGATTGGACTTGGTGTATTTCAGGAAGTTGGCTTGCTGATGAAATTTACTAAGTGTTTTCAGTACTTTTAGATTTTTATATTTGAAATCAATAATCTACTTAAACCTAAACTTCCGTAAAATTTAACAGTTTCCTATGCATTTGTCGTGATAGCTTATATCAATTTTTTTCATTTATCATCAGCCTCTCTGATTTGCATCCATTGGTCTAAGTCCAAGAGAGGAGAAAGTGCTCCTTCATACATTATATCATAATTTGGATGTACGTCCAAAAATCGGCAATTTTTGTCACACCAATTCAATGCGTCACTTGACATCATACCAAGAAATTTACGGCAATCTTGAAAATGAGCAATCAGATTATTGTGGATAATTGACTTATTATGCGCAATTTGGTTTCGAATCTCACGCAATTTGTTTATTTTTTGAAAAACCATAATTTGATTAATATCTCCGCTTGATTTGAAAATTCTTTTTACTCCTCCGATTCCATTTTTGTCTTCCCATAAATGTTTATTGATTGGATTGAGAATGTTAGTCCAATAAAAGAAATTCTGGTTAGAAATAAATTCACTGTTAGCGATATCCTCAGATTGAAACTTGTTTTTAAGTTTCCGCAATTTTAAGTTTATACTTTCCTCAGTTTGGGCATTTTTAGATTCAAACTTTATTTGAGTTGCATAACACCAACTTTTGCCGCTATGTTCAGCTAATCTTTGATTTATCTTATCACTAAGGGTGACTTCAAAAACATGAAGTGCTGGATATAGTGATTCAGATATGACTATATCTAATGTGCACAGTGCAATTGCTTTATTTTTGTTACCCCCAACTAACTTTTGATAATTTTCCAATTTTTTGGATGGAAATACATTTTCAATATACATACAAAAATCCTCAATTAATAATTTTTTGGAATATTAAAAAAAGTTCAATACTAAGTTTTCGTGAAACAAGTCAATCTTTTTGTTTCAAATTGGTTTTAAAATTGGCTATAGCATTAAGGCATGATTCTCATAGACATTTGACTATAGTCTTTAGAAAAATAACTTCAAGTTTCAATATTTTGAAAAATTTTTCATTATAAGATTGTATAGAATCGTTATCGACTTTTTGATTTGTATGACTTTATGAACGCCAAAATTTAAATGCAAGCTGCTAACCATGAATCAAAAAAATAATCTAGCACGCAGTATTCTTCATAACTGCACTTGTGTGGTAGCTTCAGAATTCGGTATGGTCATTATACCGTCAAGGATATCCAGTTCACATGATGTACACAATGATTCTTTTGTATTATCAGTGAAATTATAAGTACAGCCAATACATTTTACTATCTCATCTTTTTCCCAGCCAACTCCACAACCAAAGCACACCCAAAAGTTTAGTTTGTCATAATATATCATGCTATCAACTCCACATATAACACAGGATTCAAAAATCTCATCTGAATTATGTCCTGCCCCATTTTGAGAGGAAATAAATGCATTTTGCCATTTACGTTGAAGTTCATGCCACTTGTACTTCTTACCACAGCGTTCACAAATAGATTTTGGTCGCGAAATAGGTAAGGCGATTTCTTTGCACTTCGGACATTCAATTCTTAATGAATTGCAATCAATCATGAGATTTACTCGCTTGTTGTTAACTAATATATCAAATTAACAGTTTTGAAAATTAAAAGCTAGCTTGAATATAGTACATCTTAATAGTAATTTAAAGCTAAATCTAAATTTTCTATTCCAAACATTCAATTCAATTTTAACTATAAAAGTCTATTTGATTCGATATATAAAAAGTTTTGACTTATTCATTGTGTTATTTCTGTTCCATTATAAATCAAATTTCATTCAAATACCAAAATTCTAAGAATAAATTTTGTGTGTCTTTGTAGTGGACCAATTTGAAAATTGCGACTTCTGATCTATATGTGTAATAAAATAAAATTTACATACAAAAATAACTAATGTTTGATAGATATAGTGCAGGAATATATAAATACAAGATTAAGTAACATCAAGTTAGATACTAACTGGAGAAATTCAAATGTCAAAAATGCATGATATTGTTGCGAAACGAATCGCAAAAAAATTCGATGTGTTTTATAATGCAGGACGTGGTCCTGACATAATGAAATATCCAATGGTTATTGAGGTAGTGTTATCCAAAGACGTTGAAAAAGGGATGAATGACCTTACTGATTTTGAGGGACCATCTTATTTGGCTGGTGTTACTTCAAAGGCTATTGAAAAAGCACGAAAAGTAGCAAAAGGTACCTGCATTGGTGTTATGGACCAAAATGGTAAAATTCTTAAGCGGTCAACTCGATAGACTTCTAATGATGTTCCAAATCTTGGTCGCTTAATGGTGCACATAATAATTGATGAATTTTATTGGAAAGACTTAGTGGCTTATCTTATTGATTAGTGCTGGTACATCAACGAGGTATATAACATAGGTTTTTAAAGTTATTTACACCGGATTCCTTATCATATTCCAAGAAATTAACACTTACCTCATTTGATAGACATGGATTGAAGGGGCATTGAGCAAAACTATAACCACTTGAACAAATTAATTGTCCATGTGATAATACATGAATAAATTTTTTCATGCTTTTTCTTAATATTGACAACCTGTTTTAGATTGATTTAATTGGCATTGAATTTCACTCACACAATTGTGAGTGAAATCAATTTGTGGTTGTCATAGATCTAGGTTAATAGCTATTAAATCACAAACAATACGTGGGTCTGCAACGTTCTTAGCAAAACCCAACGATAAATGGTACTAATTTTGATAGTAATAATTTTTGATTATTACTATCAAAAGAGATCTCCAAATGCACGGGCTCCGTCTCCCCATCCTCTTGCAGCTGAAGAGAAAGAGCACAATACTGTATGTCCAGTTCTATCTACACATTGTTCTTGATGACGTGAAGCAGATTCCTGAGCGGTTTCAGTGCATGCACTGAGAACAAATAACAATGCAAATGAGATTAGTAATTTTTTCATTGGTTTTACTCCTCATGAGTTAATGTGTTTATTCCAAATTACAAGATTGTATTCAATTGTAAATGTGACATTTAGTCGCAGTGAAAACGAGTGGTTTTTCATCTTCAGTAAAGGCATTCTGCTACTGACCGAAAATGAAAAAATTGATGAATGGTAAAAACAGTGTGAATCACAATTCACCACAAGTACAAGTTATCTTTAGTTTTGATAATTCAGTTGAAATTTTCTTTAACGATGTTTGAGAGAAATAGCGAGAGATCATCGGCTATAAAGTCAATATGTGCATTGTCTTGCTTTTCAAATTCCCATTCATCGCGAAAAATTTCTCTAGACCATTTTGGAATAATCAATACTGTACGCATTTTTAGCGCGTGTGGAACAGTAAGATTTTGCGGTAAATCCTCAAACATACAAGATTGAGTTGGATCGATTTCATTTTTTTCAAGAAAAAGTTGATAGGTATCTTGATGCGGTTTGGGAACTAGTCCAGCCTCCATAATCCCGAAAATATCTTCAAAATGCTCAGTAATTCCTAATGCTTTAGCAACATTTTTTGCATGCTCTTTGGTGCCATTAGTCATTATGAAACACCGACCTGGTAGGTTTTGAATTGCGTCTGCTAGTATCGTATCTGGCTTTAATACTGAATGGTCAATATCATGAACAAATTCTAGAAATTTTCCTGGTTCAATATTGTGTTCTACCATTAACCCACGCAGAGTTGTCCCATATTGTTTGTAATACTTTGTTTGTATCTCTTGGGCTTCATCTTCAGGTAAATTCATTAACTCACTGACATATTGACGAATATTGTCACGAATTTGGTCAAACAAGTTTGAACTTGCGGGATACAGCGTGTTATCTAGGTCAAAAATCCAGTTTCTGACGTGTGAAAATTGCATTAAATCCATGACTGTAAGCTGGTTTGTTTGATTGAAAAATATTAAATGAAATCGTATTGTGGTTTGTGGTGGGGTAAATGAGATTGAGAACCTTTCTTTTGGATTTCAGTTTTGGAAAGATTATAAATTTTTATTTTACTTGTAAAAATATCAAACGACATTTTTGTTAGCTTTTGTGCGCAACAACCCTAAAAAAGTGCCACAATGCGGTTCCGTTAAGTTCAATGTGCCAGACCATTTTCTGGAAATTAAATAATGCCGACAGATGTAAAATTCTTAGTTGTTAAGTTGATTTAAGTGAGTAGCAAACAAACTTCAGGGTCGTTGTCGAATATTATCAGGAAGCCAGGTTGCCAATTCAGGAAACGCAATTAAAATGAATACCATAACAATCATGATTAAAAACATTGGAATCGCAGCGCGGGCAATAAAATTCATTTCATGTGTTGTCATACCTTGGAGCACAAATAGGTTGAAACCAATCGGTGGTGTGATTTGTGCCATTTCGACGACAACTACAATAAAAATACCAAACCAAATAATATCAATCCCAGCTTGTCGAATCATCGGTTCAACTACGGCCATAGTTAATACTACAGATGAAATTCCGTCTAAAAAACACCCGAGTACCACATAAAATACTAATAATGCGAGTAGTAACTCGAATGTAGATAAATTTAAACTATCAATTAAGTCAGCTAATCCACGAGGAATGCCAGTAAAACCCATCGATAATGATAAAAAAGCTGCCCCAGCTAAAATCATGGCGATCATTGCTGATGTTCGCGTCGCCCCCATTAAACTTTCCAAAAATGTTTTCCAATTAAGAGAACCTTGACTAGCCGCAAGAATAAGTGAACCAACTACACCAAATGCTGCTGCTTCGGTCGCAGTTGCATAGCCAAGATACATTGAACCAATAACCACCAAAATCATGCAGATAATTGGAATGAGAAACCTAGAATTGGCAATTTTTTGCGAAAATTTCATTGGTGGTTCTAGCGAGGGTGTAAATTTTTTTGAAACAACAGAAATAATTGCGACATAAGTCATAAACATTAAAGCAAGAACTAACCCTGGAATGATTCCTGCTATAAATAATTTAGTGATTGATTCATTGATAGTTACGCCATAGACGATAAGGGTGAGAGATGGTGGAATCATTAATCCCAAAGTTGCTGCTCCCGCAAGAGTTCCAATTATCATTGTTTCCGGGTAGTCACGTTTTCGTAATTCTGGAATTGACATTTTGCCAACGGTAGTAAGAGTCGCAGCGGATGATCCGGAAACTGCGGCAAAAATGGTACATCCAACAATATTAGTGTGAACAAG
Organism: Stappiaceae bacterium; assembly: GCA_964291365.2. GTDB lineage: Bacteria > Pseudomonadota > Alphaproteobacteria > Rhizobiales > Stappiaceae > JBDWFY01. Next base: position 3,858,966 of record OZ219989.1, on the reverse strand, counting down.
ACCACCCGGTAAGCGTGCCATCCAAGGTGCAAGTCCTTTAAACATGTCTTCAGATAGACGCGTTCTATAAAGAATTTCACCCATCCAAATAAACAGAGGTAACGCAGTTAAGGTCCAAGAGGACGACGAAGTCCAAATTGTCGTAATCATCGAATCACCAGCAGGTCGAGTTGTGAATATCTCCATACCAACATATGCAACACCTAAAAGTGCTAACCCAACCCAGACTCCAGAACCTAGGAGAAGAAATAGAACAAATAAAAAAATTGCAATTGGGAATAACTGTTCCATTTAGTTACCTTTCATTCAGTATGTTGTTCTCCAATTTTATCGGCAACAATTCCATGAGAACCAGAAAAAATAAGTCGAATTAAGTTATCCCAGAAACATATAGCAAGCACAACAGTCCCTGTTGCCATTGAGATTTGTGGAATCCAAACGGGTGTTGCGTCTAATCCTTGACTTATATCGCCAAGTTTTAACGACCAGTAGGTTCCTCTGACGGCATACCAAGCAAAATATGTTGCGGCTAATGAGCCAATAAAAAAACACCAAACTTCGCCATACCAGCGATATTTACCTAATGCGAGTAGAAAAAGTGAAACTCTAATATGTGCACCGTGGTTTAATGCATATGCGAATGCAAAAAAACTGGCACCGGCCATTGCGTATCCAGCATAGTCAGTTGCACCAGGAAACACTTGCCCTGTCCATCTAGCTAACATTTGAAGAATAATTAAACCCAATATGGTAATCAAAAATAAAGCGGCAATCACTCCCCCCACTTTATAAATAAAATCCAATAAAGTTCGAATCCACCGTAATTTCGTCATGAAGATAAGTTGCCAATATTTTGTTTTGAAAAAATATGGAAGACCAAATTTGCACTTGGTCTTCCAGAAAGCAATTACTGGCTTTTGTACGAGTTTACAATTTCTGCGCCAGTAGCACCAGCCTTTTCTAGCCACTCTTTGGTCATTGTTTCACCAATAACTTTTAACTCTTCAACAAGCGCATTTCCCGCGCGTTGAACCGTCATACCACCTTCTCTTAATCCATTTAAGGTAAATTGAGTATAGTCTTTCGATCTGGCAAGTCCCTCAGTCTTTGCTTTAGCCGCACAGTCATTCATTATACCTTGAGTACTTGCATCAAGTCCGTTCCAAGCATCCATGTTAACAAATACTGCATTACGAGGTAACCAAGCATCAACTTCATAGAAGTGAGAAAGGTGTTCCCAAACTTTTCGGTCATATCCTGTTGCACCCGAAGAAACAAAACTCTCCGCAACTCCAGTTGCTAGTGCTTGTGATAATTCTGCGGCTTCAACTTGAACTGGTAACATTCCAGTTAATTCAGCTAATCGCGCAGTTGCAGTATTGTAAGACCTGAACTTGATACCATTCATATCAGAGACTGCATTGACTTCTTTATTGAAATAAAGTCCCTGCGGCGGCCATGGCACTGAATAGAGGTAATGTAGGTTATCTTCGGCCAAAACTTCAACGACTTTTGGACCTGCAATTTCCCACATTTTCTCATGTTCATCAAAAGATGAAACAAGGAATGGGATTGAGTCAACACCATATAATGGATTCTCGTTTTGGTGAGCTGAAAGTAGACGCTCTCCAATATTAGCTTGACCGGTTTGAACTGCGCGTTTGATTTCATTTCCCTTAAAAAGCGACCCAGACGGGTGGGTAATTAATTCAAGGTCTCCCCCCGTACCATCAGTGACACATTGAGCAAAGTTTGCACCCACTTCAGAATGGAAATTACTGGCGGCATAAGCCATCGGCATATCCCATTTTTCAGCAAATGCGAAACTCGTTCCGAAGATTATGGTAGCTGCAGCTAGCATAATTAGTTTTAGATTTTTTGGCATTTAAATTCTCCCTAGATTATTGTTGATTATTCACCGAACGGCTTTGAAATCGGTTTGGTGAAAATGGGGTCATATCTATATTCGATTTTTGACCAGAAATCAAATACGAAAGTAACCGTCCAGTCTTTGGACCTCCAGTTAACCCAACATGGTCATGGCCAAACCCAAAGAAAACGTTTTTTATAGTTGGTATTTCCCCAATCACTGGGATCGAATCAACGATAGAAGGGCGATGTCCCATCCATTTCGTGGTTTCTTTCCACTTTAGCTCTGGAATTACAGATTTTATGTTATTAAGGAGCAAATTGAATGGTGCTTGCGAAGGTGGTTTATTGAGTCCACCGAATTCTACTATACCTGCAAGTCTTAACCGACCCTCCATCGGCGTGGCCACGAATTTACCGGAAGTCAACATAAACGGTGACTGTGGTATTAAATTTGGTTCCCATAATTCAAGGTGATAGCCGCGTTCAGATTCAAGTGGAATATTGATTCCAAGCTTTTTTGCAAGTGGTGTAGACCAAGCACCAGTCGCAACGACTACTGCATCGCATGCAATTGTCTCGTTTGCGACGCGAACTCCAGTTACCTGTCTTTTTTCGCTTATAATGTCAGTAACTTCGGATATGATGAGCTTGCCACCTTGTTGTACGGTATGTGTTGCTAAATCTTTGACATATTGACCTGGGTCGGAAATTCTACCGTGGTTCTTACATCGTACCATAAATTGATTTTCGGAAGAAAAAATCGGGTCATATGCAAAAAATTCTGGTCCTTCAAAAATGTCCCATTCAAAACCATGCCGTTTTCTGACTGACCACGCAAATTCATCGACATTATAAGCGGTTCGGTTACGATAGATAAACAAATAATCAGAAGGTATCACCCATTTAGACGCTTCCGTCCCATTTGAAAGTGCTTGGTGGTCTGCGAGACTGTCGCCAATAATTTCATTAATAACTTTCGCACGTTGCTCTACAATTTCGCGTTTGCTGTTTTTAAGATAACGTATCAACCATGGTGCTAATTTGGGTAAATAGCTCCATTTTAAAAATAGAGGTTGGCGTGGATCAAGCAACATTTTAGGTGCTTTTGAAATTATACCCGGTGTTGTGACTGGTATAATTGAGTTTGAAGCGAGAACTCCACCGTTGCCAAAACTTGTTCCACTTGCTGGTCCAGCTTTATCTATCAAAATGATTTTGTGACCACTTCGTTGAAGCCAGATTGCAGTGGATACGCCGACAATTCCGGCACCAATAATTGCGACAGTTTTTTTATTCTCAGTCAATCGAAGTTCTCCCTTAATACATCATAGAACAAATTTTTAATTTGCAATGCAATTTCATGATAATTTAGAAAATTTCCCGACACTGATGTAAAGAAAAAAACTCTAATTAGGCAACAAGTTAATTCTACCGATTGTTATGAAAATCACTTTGTTAAGTGGAAAAATTTAAAGTTAGAACTAGAAGCATACGTATAGGGGATATGTAAGCTTTGAATTGTGATTGTTAATCATGTTTTTCGAATTTGATTACCGAGTGTCCTTCAATTTGATGAAACCATCAATAAAAATTTTACGCAATCCATTCAGATACAGGAGCTTTCGCTTCGTGAAGTGGTTGAGAAATAACATCAACCAAAGTCGGACCATCAAAATTGATTGCCTGTTTTAAAACAGTTTTAAGCTCTGATGGGTCTTCTACTCGCCAAGTTTTAAGACCAAATGCCGCTCCGACCGCAGCGTGGTCAGTCTGAGAAAAATCTACGTTATAGAATCGCTGATTGAATCCCGCGTTTTGTCCAGCTTTAATCCAACCGTATGTTGAATTAGAAATAATAATGGCGGTGATTGGTAAATTGTGACGCGTAATTGTTTCAAATTCTCCACAACAAAACCCAAAAGAGCCATCACCCATAACTGCGATGATTTTTACGGAGGGATCACCGTGGTGAGCACCAATTGCTGCTGCTAGTGAGTAACCTAGTGCTCCATGTGCACGATTAGTAATAAATCTTCGACCTGGTTTCTGAAATCTGTAGTATGCAGAAATGTACGGGCAGGGTGTACCCGGATCAGCACAGATTATTGCGTCAGGGTCAAGAATTGACATTAATGCCGCGATTAAACATTCGGGTTTTATTGGTACATCTTTTGAGGTAGCGAGAGAATTAAATTTTTCGATCTTCTTAGTCCATGCTCTTTTTGCACGGAGTTTTCCATTTTGTTTAGATAAATCTGTTCGTTTTTGCAATTCAAATACCAGAGCAGAAAGAGCTAGTCTAGCATCGGCTACAATTCCAACCTCAGTTTGATAATTTGCGCCAATGACATTTGGATCACTATCAATGTGAATTATAGTTTTGTCAGGAGTCGGAGAAAACCATCGTTCGGTAGTGACCGAACCGGCCCGACAACCAATAAAAATAATGGTATCCGCTTCATCTATTATTTCACGTGTAGAGTTTACACCACCATTTGTACCTACAACACCAATTGCGAGGCTGTGCGTCTCTGCAATAGAGCCTTGTCCTGAAATAGAAGTCGCGATAGGAAGCTCAATTAGTTCGCCGAGTTGCTCCAATGCTTCATACGCTTTTGCAATCACTACGCCACCTCCACAAATAGCAACGGTTGATTTAGCTTTTACTAGGACTTCAACGGCTTCTTTAATTGCTTCATTATTTGCCGCGTTTTGGTTTGCTGGGAAATTTTCATGCTTCGGGTCAGCCCAGATCTCAGACTCGTCCACTGGTTGCTTCTGAGTATCAAATGGGAGAGCAAGGTGAACCGCACCTGGAGTTCCAGTAGTCATTTCTCGAAATGCTGTTCTAAGGTTAGCCGGTAGTCTTGTCGCATCATCTAAGGTCGTATTCCATTTTGTAATAGGTCGGAATAAATTTACTTGGTCAAGTTCGGTTAATGGAAATCTGCCACGCGACGTTGTCGAAATGTCGGTAGTGATAGCAAGTAGCGCGATAGAACTTTCGTTAGCTTCAACTAATCCGGGAAGTATATAGGTGGCACCTCCACCGGAAGGACCTTCGCAAATACCCGGTTTACCCGTTATGCGTGCATATGCATCTGCCATGTAAGCGGCGTGTCTTTCATCACGACATAGGATGTGCTCTATGTCAGTCCCAAGCTGAAACATCGCGTCATATAGTGGAAGGGATGTATCCCCGCAAAGCCCAAAAATTTTTTCTACTTTATAGGCTTGAAGCATACGAACTAGTGCTTGCGCACCAGTCACATGATTGGTATGGAGGATTGATTCATTTGACAATTTGGAAGATCCAAATAATTTGTTGCTTTTGGTTTTAAATGGTGCTTGAAATTAACAGAAAATTCTCAAATTGTTAGCAAGAAAAGCCTAATTTACAAATGAATCTTGTCGGCATTTTTGCACATCAATGTTTCACACTAATATTTATGAATTGTTTGAATGAATTTTGAATCAGTGGTCGTCCCCAAAAAACATAAATAGGGACGGATATTATTGATAATCAGGACAAATAGATTTGAATGTGCTGGATAAAGGGTGTTATCCAAATCAAAAATCCAGTTTCTGACGTGTGATAGACAGGTTAAATTCATTAATCTGTAACTCTATATTCAATTACCAAAGTTCAAATGAAAAAGAATTATGCTTCTAGTTTACTTTAAACTGAGTATAAATTTAATCATTCGGTACCAATAATGTTCCAGCACCACTTTCGGTAAATAATTCCAAAATAACCGCGTGAGGTACCTTACCATTCAATATTGCAACTCCTTCAACTCCATTTTGTATTGCATCAACGCAAGTCTCTACTTTCGGAATCATCCCACCTGAAATCGTACCATCAGAAATGAGGTCGCGTGATTCATTAGTTGTCAAGTTGGAAATTAGTTCCCCTTCCTTTCCTAATACACCTGGGACATCAGTTAAAAATAGCAATCTTTTTGCTTTTAGTGAACTAGCGATAAAGCCAGCAAATGTGTCTGCATTAATATTATAAGTGTTACCATCTTTACCTTTTGCAACAGGTGCTACAACCGGGATAAAATCTTTATCCATTAAATGGTTTAATAATGTTGGGTTTAGAACCACCGGTTCCCCGACAAATCCCATATCAATTTCTTCACTTATCTTGTTATCTTGACCATTTTCCTTAGTAGTAAGTCGTTCTGCAGTAATCATATCACCATCCTTTCCACATAATCCAACTGCACATCCTCCACTTTGATTGATCGCGGATACAACCTCTTTATTGATTTTACCAACTAAGACCATTTCAGCAACTTCCATGGTCGCATGATTTGTTACTCGCAGACCATTTTTGAATTCACTTTCAATTCCCAATCTTTTAAGCATATTTCCAATTTGTGGACCACCACCATGAACTATAATGGTATTTACACCGGACTGTCGCATCAGTGTAACATCATGGGCAAATGCGTTAGATAACGCGGTATCCCCCATCGCGTTGCCACCAAATTTTATGACAACAGTTTGATGTTCATATTTCTGAATGTATGGAAGTGCTTGAGTGAGAATGTCAGCACTTACGATTGGGGACGTGGAAGAATTTAGTGGCACTGCGTTACTTTCGGTAAATTCTTGAAAATTAATGAGTTAAGATTAGCTAAATTCTTACGGATATATCCAATTCTATATATTTTGTCAAACATTTGGTAATCCAGATTTTAATCTGTCAGGACTAATTTCAATGGATTTGAATTCAAAAGATTAATTGAATAAGTAAGTGTCTATTGAATTTTGCGGGTTTGGTGGATTTTTGCTATTTCAGCTCGAAGTTTATCAATTCCGATATTTTTACTAGCAGATGTTGTAAGTAAACTAGGAAATGCTGCTGGTCGTTTATTAATTTTTTTTTCAGTTTCTTTTTCAATGTGAGCTAACTGTTCAACTTTGATCTTATCGGCTTTGGTGAGAACGATTTGATAGACTACAGCAGCTTCGTCTAATACATCCATTGCGGCAAGATCGCTTGACTTTAATCCGTGTCTTGAATCAACCAAAAGAAACAAACGCAGTAAGTTGACGCGACCACGTAGATAGTTAAAAATTAATTTGGTCCATGTATCTACAGTCTTTTTAGGAGCTTTAGCAAAACCATATCCAGGCATGTCAACGATTCTGATAGATTCTCCAGCAACAGTGAAGAAATTGAGCATTTGGGTTCGTCCCGGTGTGTTAGAGGTTCGAGCTAATCCATGCCGATTTGTTAAAGCATTAATCAGAGTTGACTTTCCTACATTTGAACGACCAACAAAAGCAATTTCATTCGCGTCTGGTGGCATCAATTGCGCAATTTTAGCTACGCTTGTTTCAAATTGCCAAGGTTTTGCAAAAAGTAATCTTCCAGATTCAACATAATCTGATTGAGAATCATTGTTGTTTTGCATAAATATGATTCCAAGAAACTAAATAATGTGGGAAAAGATCTGTGAGGATATTATTCAATGAAATTAGATTTTCAAGTTTTATCCGTTAAATAATTCCAAAAACAGAGTAAGTTTTTTGATTGTCGAGATTATGAAATTTTGACAATGTTATTTAACTAAAAATTTTCCAGAGCAAGAATAGATTTAAAAAATCACCATAGATTTGCTGAAAATTTAATTTGAGTCTAAACCATTATTTCAATAGACTCAAAAATTGGATATTGATCCAGAGAACAAATTTCTAAAAAGGAGGAGAATATTATGTCTGTGGAGTTTGGCGGGAAAACAGTTTTTGGCGCAAATTTAGGGATCATGATGTTAGAAACACAGTTTCCACGGGTTAAAGGTGATATTGGGAATGCACAGACTTGGAAATTTCCTGTGCAGTATCAAATAGTGAGAGGTGCAACTCCAGATAATATCGTACGAAAAGATCCACGAAAATTGGTTGATAAATTTATTGAAGTTGCAAAGGATTTAGTTGCTTCTGGTTGCGATGGTTTAACCACAAATTGCGGATTTTTATCGTTGATTCAAGACCAAGTTTCCAAAGCAGTACCAGTTCCGGTTGCAACATCATCATTAATGCAAATACCAGTTGTACAAACACTATTACCAAAATCTAAACGAGTAGGTGTCATTACAATTTCAAAGGCAAATTTAACCAAAGAACATCTAGTTGCAGCAAATGCACCAATCGATACTCCGATTGTTGGTACTGACAATGGACGAGCATTTACTCACGGAATCTTGGATGATCAACCTAGTATGGACTTTGCTGAATGTCGATTAGATCACTTAGATGCGGCGAAAGAATTACTTATGAATTTTGATAACATTGGGGCGATAGTTCTTGAATGTACGAATATGACACCATATGCAGCTGATATTAGAAAAGTTACTGGATTGCCAGTGTTTTCAATATATTCATTTGTTAATTGGTTTTATCAGGGACTGGTACCTGATCGATTTCATTTAGAACTTGATGACCCAACACTAAATTTGATTTCATAACACATTGAAATGCGTTAGCTTGAATCCAAATTTTGATTCAATAAGCTTAGCCGTTTTTGTTTTCAAAATATTTCATAGGGAATGAGAAGCTTAAAATTGTTAGGTCTTACCTGGTTCTTTGCCAGTTTTTGGCTTGATCATATTTCTTAGGTTATCCCAAAGTTCAATTTTTACACCTTGTCGTCGCATAATTACATATTGCTGAATGATTGATAGTAAGTTGTTCCAGATCCAATAAATAACTAATCCTGCTGGAAAACTTGCTAACATGAATGTAAATATTACCGGCATCCAATTGAATACAATTTGCTGAGCTGGTTCGGTTGGAGTCGGATTCATTTTCATCTGGACAAACATCGTCAATCCCATCAATAATGGGCATACACCAATAGTTAACAATTGTGGTGTATCCCACGGTATCAAGCCAAAAAGATTAAATATTGAAGTAGGGTCTGGTGCTGATAAGTCTTTAATCCACCCTATAAATGGAGCGTGACGCATTTCAATCGTAACAAATAATACCTTGTATAACGCAAAAAATACTGGAATTTGAATAACAATAGGTAAACAACCTGCGAGTGGATTGATTTTTTCTTTTCTATATAACTCCATCATCGCTTTTTGCTGAGCTTGTTTATCATTTTTATGTCGTTCTCTTATTGCAGTCATCTGTGGTTGTACCAACTTCATGCGACTCATAGATACATAGGATTTGTTTGCTAATGGGAAGAAGATTATTTTAATCACAACTGTTGCTAGCAGAATTGCAACGCCGAAATTACCAACTAAGTTGTAAAACCAATCGATCATTATGAACATAGGTTTGGTGATGAAATAAAACCAACCCCAATCTATGAGTAGATCAAATTGATCAATGCCATATTGAACACCATAGTCTTGTAACAAGCTGTTAACCTTAGCACCGGCATAAAGTAAACTTTCGTAGCTTGAAGTTGCTCCTGGTGCTATTAACACTGCTTCTCTTGAAATGAAATTTGCTTGATAAGTATCACTTTTCTCAATGTATTTGAATTCTGGTTGGAATTGACCTCCACTAATTGGGATCAAGGTTGCAGTCCAATATTTATCGGTTATTCCGACCCAACCTTGCGATGTTGATGTGCCGCGAACTCTCTTATCATCGCTTTCAGCAACGTCATCATAATCTATTTCCGATAAGCCTTCTTCGCCAAAGAAACCAATGAATCCCTCATGGAGTATGAAAAAACCGGTGACATCGGGCTCGCCAGTTCGAGAAACCAAGCCATAAGGAAATAGTTCGATGTGCTCATTTGTGTTGTTATTTACCGATTGGGTTACGGTGATCATGTAATTTTCATCAATCGCAATCCGTCGTTCAAAAATCACGCCATTTTCATTATCCCATACGAGTTCAATAGGGGACCCTGGTGTAAGTGAACTGCTTCCTACTTGAATCCATTGAGTTTTAGAGTTTGGAATCGCAATATCAATTCCAGCTCTAGTGGACCAACCATGTTGGCTATAGAAGCTTTCGGAGGTGTCTTGAGGTGAAAAAAACTTGATTATTGGACTATTAGGGTCAATTGTTGTGTTATAATCACGTAGTTCTAAATCATCAATACGAGCACCAGTCAGATTAATTGAACCGATTAGTTTGGGTGTTGATATTGAAACGCGTTCAGTACTACTTAAAGCTGATTCTCTTGAGATGGTACCAGGAATAAGATCCGAATCTCCAATTCCTGGAGTTGCAGTTCCACCTGATTCTAACGGGTCAGCTGAAGGAAACGGTACATCTGAATCGACTTGTTGGGATTCTTGTATACTTGTAGTTGAATCCTGTAAACTAGGATCTTGTGGGGGAACAAGGAATACTTGCCAGATGATTAAGATCGCAGCTGACAATGCGATCGCAATGATGTAGTTCTTATTGTCAATCATTGATTATTTGGTTTTATTGATGTTGGTGGGTTTTGCTTTAATTTAGGGTGTGATTCTTCGTATAGTTTGCCGAGTTGATTAACTGCACTAATTAAGTCCGACTTTAATTCCTCAAAATTTATTTCTAATACCTGTCGTCGCCCGATAAGTACATAGTCAAAACCTGATTGTGCAAAAATTGGTGCAACAGTTTGCCATGCCGCACGTAATCTACGTTTAATTCGATTTCTTTCTGGCGAATTTCCTGTTTTCTTTGTTACTGTGAAACCAATTCGGATTGATGATGGATCAACTTGTGGATATAGATCGGGATTTCGTTTGATTGCTTGGATTTTAAAGGCCCTTCGTGTTTTGCTCACTCCTTTCGCTACCGCCAAAAACTCCACTCGCTTTTTTAAACGGGAGTGTTGAGATTGTGAACGTATGGGAGATTTTTTTGCATTGTAGGATAAATTCACTGCTTTTCACGGTGATTAGGCATGGTGAAATTCATATGGATCAAGCGGTTAAGCGTTTACGTCCTCTTGCGCGACGATTTGCAATTATCTTACGACCATTACGTGTTGCCATGCGTGCTCTAAAGCCATGTCGACGTTTTCGAACAAGTATGCTTGGTTGAAAGGTTCTTTTCATTGTAGTTCCCAGTGTGTTTCACACGATATTTATTTGATTTGATTTTGAAATTTAAATTTCACTACCTAATGAAGAATATTACCGACATTCAAAACAGGAAAAACTAGATAGTGATTTTATATCCGAGAGATTAATAATGATGATCTATACAAATGTCAATACTGAAAAAGAAAAAAGTAACTAACTTAATAATTATTAAAAAATTGATTTTAAACTAAAACAATGTATAAGATTTATGTACTTTTTGAAAGCAATAAATTACTTCAATCACAAAAAATTGATATTTTAGGGAATCTTCTGAATATACAATAGCTTATTTATTTTTATACCTTCCAAAATTGGCTATGATTGCATCCCAAACTTTCATGTAACAATAAATCAAATCCGAAAGTTAACTTAAATTAGTTTGATGACTAGTGCTGGAAACCAACCAGACAATAGTTCTGGTTTCAATTTTAAACGCTGGATACCAATTGTATTTATTTTCGTAATTATGGCAATTGGGTTTTCGCAGGGTTGGCATCAATATATTACCTTGTCAAGTTTGATTCAACATCGAGCTCAACTTGCGGAATTTGTGAGCGATAATATTTTCTTAGCGGTATTAATCTATGTTGGTATTTACATTTGTACAGTAGCGTTTTCGTTTCCTGGTGCTTCATTTTTAACTATTACGGGCGGATTTTTGTTTGGTTGGCAAATTGGTGGGATTTTTACCGCGCTGGCGGCGACTTGTGGTGCATCAGTTATTTTCCTCGCAGCAAAAACATCCTTTGGTAAATTTTTACGTGATAAGGCCGGACCACAATTAAATCGATTTGCTGACGGATTTAATGAAAACGCGTTTAATTATTTATTATTTCTGCGACTAGTCCCAGTCTTTCCATTTTGGTTGGTAAATATCGCACCAGCACTTTTTAATGTTTCGTTAGGAGCATATGTAAGCGCAACTCTTATCGGAATTTTGCCAGGAACATTTGTTTACTCATATATTGGAGCTGGACTTGATAGCGTAATCGCAGCACAAGAACAATCTAATCCTGGATGTAGTGAACAGGGAACGTGTTCCATTGACATCAATTCTTTGGTAACCCCGGAGCTAATTATCGCAATTGCAGGACTAGGAGTGCTTGCAATCATCCCTGTAATTATTCAAAAAATTAGAAAGCGCAAGGCGACAAGTTAGTCCAAAATATTAATCATACAGAAAAGTAAGATTTCTTTGTCGGCAATTCTTACATTCAACAAATAAGACTAAATTAAACTATTTTTACCAAAGGGAGATCACACGTGGCACAACAACTTCTTAATCCAGATATATGTGTAATAGGTGCTGGATCAGGTGGACTGACAGTAGCAGCGGCGGCGGCATCTTTTGGTGTAGATGTAGTATTAATTGAAAGTGGGAAAATGGGAGGTGATTGTCTCAATTATGGTTGTGTTCCTTCCAAAGCATTGATTGCCGCTGCGAAACATGCTCATATTAAGAAGGAAAGTGGGAAGTTCGGTATTGAGTTTCCTGAAATGAAAGTCGATTTTAAGGGAGTACATGATCATATTCGACAAGTCATTTCAACTATTGAACCACATGATTCAGTAGAACGATTTGAAGGGCTAGGTGTTAAAGTTATTCTCGGTTCTGGTAAGTTTGTTGATAGTTCAACAGTACAAGTAGCGGATTATCAAATTAAAGCCCGTCGATTTGTGATTTCGACCGGATCGAGTCCAGCAGTTCCACCAATTAAAGGGTTGCAAGACGTTCCATATTTTACCAACGAGACTATTTTTGACAATAGCGAAAAACTTGATCATTTAATTGTCGTTGGTGGTGGTCCAATTGGGATGGAACTCGCACAGTCGCATGCCCGATTGGGTGTCAAAGTAACAGTGGTTGAAGCATTAAAAGTTTTGGGACGCGATGATCCTGAATTGGTTGAAATTGTAAAGAGCCAAGTCAAGGATGATGGTGTTGAATTATTAGACGAAACCCTTGTAAATGAAGTAAAACGCAATAATGACCAAATTCAAGTTGTCGTAGCGCAAGATGGAAAAGTTCAAACGATTGAAGGTTCACATTTACTGATTGCTACAGGACGAATTCCAAATACCACTGAATTAGGATTGGAATCGGCTGGTATTGCGTTTGATAAAAAAGGAGTTCATGCAGATAGTAGTTTGAAAACAACTAATCGTAAAGTTTTTGCGATAGGTGATGTAGCCAGTGGTCCACAATTTACCCATTGGGCAGGTTATCAAGCAGGATTAATTCTTCGCAATATATTGTTCCGGTTACCGATCAAAGAAAATCGCAATTTACTCCCGTGGGTGACATATACGTCACCAGAATTGGCACATTGTGGTTTGAGTGAAGAGCAAGCGCGTGAACAACACGGTGAAATTAAAATTCTGTCTTGGGACTATAAGGAAAATGACCGCGCTCAAGCTGAGCGAAAGAGTGAGGGAAAAATAAAGATAATTATTGCAAAAAATGGAAAAATATTAGGTGCAGATATAGCAGGTTATAATGCTGGGGAACTAATTAGTATGTGGGGTTTGGCAATTTCTAAGAAGTTTAAGATTCGTGATATGCTTGGATTTGTGCCGCCATATCCAACCTTTACAGAAATGAACAAGCGAGTTAGTGTTACAAATTATTCGGAAAGTACAAAAAGTCCAATTGTACGAGGAATCATTAGATTTTTGCAAAAATTTGGATAAGTACCTTTAAATTAAGTGAATTGCCAATTAAGATAATTGCTAAGGTTAACGACTATTTGAAATTAAGAAAATAAGAAACAAGGTTAGCCCTTTGTTGAATTTTATATTTTTAAATTTGACAAATAGTCTTTGATTTAGATTAAATCTCAAAAAATTCAGATGGTTGAAGGAAATGAACATTATCCAAGAAAAAAGTCAAGATGTAGATTCAAATTCCTCTGCAGTAATAGGTATGGATGATTATTCAAGCGATCAAGATGCGAGTGATTTGAGAGTTATCCAAACGCGAACTGGAATATTTGGATTAACGTCTAAATTACTGTTAGTGACGCTTCTAGTCGCGGTAATCTGTGAATTAGCAGTTTTAATCCCTTCTATCACTAACTTTCAGAATTCTTGGATTAATGACAAATTATATCGGGCAGATTTGGACGCAAAATTAATTTTGGCAATTAAGCCAAATTCATTTGAACTGAAAAATCAATCACAAGACCTGTCACAGGACAATTCGCAAAATCAATCACTAGACCAATCACAAGTCGAATTGCAGAAAAAATTGCAGGACGATTTACAGATTCATTTATTAGATTCGGCAAGAGCTGAAGCTATTGCGGTTATTGATGGACAAACTAGAAAACTAATTGCGATGCGTGCAGTACCTCCGGATATTGAAAAGGAATTTAACCTAAATTCTGGATCAATGTTTAGTGGGTTTATCCAATCAATGGATACATTACTATTTGGAAGTGATCGAGTGCTTCAATTGACTGGTAATTCGCAATTTTCTGAATCTAGTATTGTGGAAATCATTATTATGGAGTCTTATCTTAGGACAGATTTGATAAATTTCACCTTGAGGATACTTGGGTTTTCGATTCCGATATTAATTGTGTTCAGCTTGTTGTTATTTTTTCTATTACAATATTTGTTTGTTCGACCGGTGCAACGACTTTCGGTTTGTATTGAGAGATTTGCTGAAAACCCAGAGGAATCAGAAAGAATAATAATTCCTTCAGTACGAACAGATGAAATTGGATTAGCTGAACAAAGTTTGGCGAACATGGAGCATAGGTTGGTCTCAGCAATTCAGGAGCACCGTCGCCTTGCTAATCTTGGACTTGCGGTATCTAAAATAAATCACGATTTGCGAAATATTTTGGCCACTGCACAGTTGCTTCTTGAACGGTTAGAAGATTTACCAGATCCAACAGTTCAACGTCTCGCACCGAAAATAATTTCAACACTTGATCGAGCTGTTTCTTACACCAGAGCTGTTTTAGATTATGGTAAGACTTCCGAAGCTGCACCTAAACGGGAATTGATTCATCTATCTTCATTAGTAAATGAAGTAGGTGAGGGATTGTCGCTTGATACAAATGAGAAAATTGAATGGAAAAATGAAGTGAGTGGTGAAATTGAAATTGATGCAGATCCAGATCATATGTTTAGGGTTCTGATGAATCTTTGTCAAAACTCACTCCAAGCATTGGAGAGCACGAAATTGCCGGTGGTATTAAAGCAGATCACAGTTAGTGCACAGCGACATGGTAGTGTAGTACAAATTTTGGTTGCAGATTCCGGACCAGGAGTACCCTATATGGTGCGTAATAAAATTTTCCATGCATTCCAATCTTCATTAAAATCTGGTGGATACGGTTTAGGATTATCAATCGCAGCAGAATTGGTTAAAGCTCATGGTGGTAATATTGTACTTAAAGAGAGTGATTCAGGGGCAAATTTTGAAATTTCAATACCTGATCGTCCAATAGATATTTCATCTCGAATGACGCGTTCACAGAAGCGTGCCAATGTCGGGTAGCCTGAACAAATTTATGAGATTAGCTTAAGTGGAAAATATATTTGGAATTTATTTATTTTTCTTGAAATCAAAGATGTTTGGACTTGAAAATAGAACTTTGCTATATTATGTAATTGGTTTAAACTAGCAGTATGTATCTTTATTGAATAAACCTATTGCACCGATAGCTCAGCTGGATAGAGCACCAGACTACGAATCTGGGGGTCGGGAGTTCGAATCTTCCTCGGTGCGCCAAACCTTCACTTAATTTTTTTCATCAGAATCTGCTTTTGGTTAACACAGATTTGAACTTAAGACCTAATAATTCTGATATTGGAGTAATGTGAAGGATTATTTGTAAAAAATACTTTTTGGGTTATCAAATTTTCAGTAGTAAGAATTTAATTTAGCTCTTATCTCCGGTACTAAAAGGGAGTGAATTTAATATGCATGTCTTAATTACTGGTGCATCTGGTATGATAGGACGAAAGTTAGTTGACCGTCTTTGCAATTTACAAACTATCGGTGAAAAACCTATCTCTGCCATCACTTTGGTGGATATTGAAGAACCTGCTAAACCCGATGTTAGTTGGGAAGTTTCTACTTATAGTGGTGATATATCCGACCAAAAATTTGTCAACAACTTAATCGCCAATAAACCTGATTATATTTTTCATTTAGCTGCGATTGTATCTGGGGAAGCTGAACAAAATTTTACAAAAGGGTACAGTATTAATTTCGATGGAACGCGATTATTTTTTGAAGCAATAAGAGAAAATAATTATTGTCCTAGATTTGTAATGGCCTCAACTATTGCGGTATTTGGTGCTCCATTTCCAGACAAAATTGCTGATGACTTTGTTTTAACACCTTTAACTTCATATGGTGTTCAAAAGGCTTGCAGTGAACTAATGTTAATGGATTATAGTCGGAAAGGATATTTAGATGGTATTGCAATTCGACTTCCGACGATTGTAATTCGTCCTGGTAAACCAAACTTAGCGGCATCTGGTTTCTTTTCAAATATTTTAAGGGAGCCTTTGATAGGCAAAGAAGCAATCTTACCAGTTTCTCGTGAAATAAGACATTGGTTAGCAAGTCCAAAAACAGCAATAGGATTTTTGCTTCATGCCGCTGAAATTGATACTGAAATTATTGGGCCAAGACGTGCATTGACGATGCCCGGTATCTCGGTAACGGTTGGTGAAATGATTGATGCGCTTGGAAAGGTCGCCGGATCAGAACGAGTAAATTTAATTAAAGAGGAACCTAACGAGACGATTGATTTAATTGTTCGAAATTGGGCACGAGATTTTGACCCAAATCGGGCATTGGATCTCGGATTTGTCGCTGACAAATCAATCAGTGAGATTATTGAGATTCACATTAAAGATGAATTAAATGGGAAGCTGGGAGAAATTTATACAGACTAAGTAATGAAGCAAGGCAAATAGGTAAAATATCAGTCAAAAATCCACGAGCTATATTTCATAATTAGCCGGAACAGAAAACAACCTGCTGTTACCCGTCATATGAGTATATTAGGTCGATAAATTCAGTATAAAATTTTGGCTCTGTTACATTTTATTTACTATTATCTTTCTAAGTTTAGGTAGGAATTAGAAACCTGCGAAAATTTCAGTAAAAATCTTCGCGATTACCAGTTTACTATATAATAATTGTGTTTTCATCAGGTAATTCAAAACATTTATTTGACCATAAACGTGAATCTATTTCAGGGATGAAGGGATTGATAAGTCATTTTGCTAGATTTTGAACATTATTTTCCTTAATTTTAGCTGTTGGGTCATACTAGTCAATTGTCCAAAGACATTTACTTTAGGAACAGAATTACAGATGAATTGAATTATACAGATAATTTCAATCACCATTCAGACCACAAAAATAGGGATTGTAAATTGTACGTAAATTAATATTCGTAAAAAAGAAAAAAATTGCAAATTACGTATCAATATATTATATATTTTAAAGTGAGCCAAAAATTACTGCTTATGTTAAAGATATACGTTTCATACTTATCTTGATAAGGGGCAAAAAACATGACTACAAAACTTAGCGACCAACAGCAAAGTGGGTTAGAGGAGATCCAAGAGAAACCACGAAACAAAACTAATGATACAGCTATTTATCGTATGCATCCTCAAAAGTTCTTGAATTTCCAAAATTTCAATAAAGATGTTAGTGAACAATCAAGTGTTCCCTTTAACCGAAAATTCATTGAGGAAGAGAGTTCAACTCTAGATTCTAAAATTGGTGTAAATTTTGAAGCAAATTCAAAAAATACAACTAATATTATTGCAGGATTTGAGGATTCAAATCTACAACAATTTGGTGAAAGCCTTGAGTTTGCATTAGAAAATAGAATTTTTCCCGAATTACACATTGAAGCAATATCTAATGAAGGACAATTTTCTCAAAGTGAATATAAATACAAAAGAACAACAAACGAAGTAGCTGTTAAATTTGTTTTGGATTACCTCAATGATTGTTGGGAAAATCAAAAAACTGAACAGAGTCAAATTGGGTATTACGCGATTTTATTCAATTACAATAAGAAATTAAAAATAATGGACTGGAGTGAAGAAAAGCGTTTAGGTTCAAGGTTGGACTTATATTTTATCATAAGATATTTCCAAAAATCTGGAAGCTTTGATGAAACATTTTTTAATAGAATTTGGAATTCAGCACCTACAGAAGTGAAAACTGCGTTAAAACTTGACTAAATTCAGTTGTTTCAACTTTGCACGTTTAAATTTATCGTATTTAATTTGAAGAATTAGGATTCTTTTTACTACATTCATTCAAATTTCGGTTTACTTAATTGGTAAGGTAATACAATTCGTCAAAATTGATATCAAATTCTAGAATTTTGGTGACTGAAATCCAAAAATGTAAAACTGTTTAAAACATATTGCATTACTTAGACAACAATTTTTAACAATATAGTACCTTATTCACAAGATAGTACCCCAAGATATTCAAATTCTCGGGATTTAAGGATTGAATGATAAAACACTTTCTTTGTAGAAGAGCTCATTACTCAAATTTTCTGGATTATTATTAAAATTTTTCATTACAAAAGTCTGATAGCCATAAAAACTACTTAGAATTTTCTCATAATATAATCTATAGGTTCCTTTTTTATCCGCTAATTTGTTTCTAAGAATGAGTTTTAACACAAATCTAGCAACAAAAAATACTACTGGTAATACTGCTGTACACTCAAATGTCCCTGTAAAGTGTTCTATTTTGTTTCTTGTTAGCTTCAATAATTTAATTTGAGTAAAATCGGATGGGTTAATAGCAACTTCTGGATATATCCGGTCAATCGTTTCTTTAAGTTCATCTATACCAACTGACACAAATTCTCCAAGTTTAAACTCATCATCGCTGGGTATACTATTTCCTCGAACTACAAGAGTCCAATTTTCTGGTACTAAAAATTGTTTCAATAAAATTTCAACTCCACTTACCAAGTCACGAATAACATATTTTATTTCGCGAGGGTCGTGCTTTGAAATGTGCAATCGATCAAATGCCTCAACTATGTAATCCAGACCATTTATCAACAATTTTGATTTAACATCGTGCAATATTTTTCTCCACTATAGGACTATGAACTGTTTAAGTATTTTCCTAATTTGCCTTTGCAAACGGGAAGCCCTCGGGTAAAGTTGATTCAAGTGTTTCAATTTTTGTTTCTAAATCTGTCACTTCTTCCATTATCGGCTCTAATGCTAAGTGTTTAAATTCTTCTAGATCACCTTTAAATTCCATTTTTGCTTCTTGTAGTCTGGATTTCGCAGAAATCAAACGGTTCTCGTAGTCTAAAAGTAAGAATGCAATTTCATCCTGACCATTTTCAATTAGGAAATTATCAAGAACTTCAGGATTCTTTCTGAGCTTAATCGTATCTAATTTGTACATTTTCCCTCATTAATTTTGTTATTTCTTCAAATAATTTAAACCATTATCAATCTTCATTTTGAATATCAAGGTAATTTTAATTCAATCTTCATTATTAAGGTTTTGAAATTTAGCTTAATTTGGAACTCAAAGTTGTACATTTAAGAATGGAACTTCTGGAATAAATAAAAGCAATCTAATTTTATAACATTATTTTTTCTTACCTCAATTGAATTTGAATTTTAAAACAAATAATAATTCTCACACTTTGTATCATAGCCGTTTAAGTCCTAAAAATAATGAATCATCGTTTTTCGTAAAATTATCGCTACGAAATTTCATTTGATAATTTTCAATTTCAAGTTAGAATAAGTTACACGTTTGCCCAGCCACCATCAATGTTATGTGTTTGCCCAGTCACAAATTTGCTTTCATCACTTGCTAAATAAACAGCTAGTGCCGCAATTTCTTCTGGAGTACCAATACGTCCAACTGGTTGGCGAGCGATAAATGCTTCACGAGCCTTTTCATAGTCACCTTGTGCACGCATTCGTTCACGTAGAGATGGACTATCTATCGTACCTGGACAGATTGCATTACATCTTATTCCTTGTGTTACATAATCACATGCGATTGATTTTGTGAATCCAATTACTGCAGCTTTAGTTACTCCATAAGCGAATCGATTCGGTGCACTGACAATAGAAGATACAACAGATGCCATATTGATAATTGAAGCTCCACCTGCTTCAAGTATTGCTGGCAAAAATGCGCGAGTAATTGAATACATTGATTTGACATTTAGCTGATAACAAAAGTCAAAAGTATCTTCTTCGCAATCCATAATTGTTCCATGATGAACATATCCAGCACAATTGAAGAGAATATCGGGTGCACCAACACCTTTTGTAATTGACTGGATCGCATCCTTGTTAGTAACATCCAACACTTGTGTTTCTAAGTTTTTACTAGACAAATCTTTCAATGAGTCTGCATTGATATCTGTAGCAATCACTTGTGCACCTTCTTTAGCAAATGCTAAGGCAGTTGCACGTCCGATTCCAGCTCCCGCTGCGGTTACAAATGCTTTTTTGCCATTTAATCTCATGGTACCTCTTAATTTTCAATGTACCTATTCACCAAGGTACAATGTTTATTTCATTGAATAAGAAGGATTGACTTTATGTGTACTATCCAATTTATTTGGAACTAACTGTTTTTATTTGTTAATTGGTCAATAGTCAACACTTAATAATCGTAGTTTTTCAGAAGTCGTCTCAAAGTTTGGAAATTCATTTTGATTTTGGACATAAATTAAATTAGATATTATCATAAAGTTGGGATAGCTTATTTCAAAAACACAAAAATTTCAATTGGGTTTTGAATTAAATTGAAAACTGTTAGTTTGAAACAAAAATTATATCTCTGGAGAAATTTTATGTTGCGTGGACTTAATCCAATTTTAACCCCGGACCTGTTGTGGAATTTGGCTTCTATGGGTCATGGTGACGATATAGTAATTGCTGATGCCAATTTTCCTGGTACATCAATGGGAGAAAGGGTGGTTCGATTGGATGGTATTTCAGCAACTAAAGTTGTAGAAGCAGTTCTAACAATTATGCCATTAGATGATTTTGCCTCTGATAGTGCGCGAACAATGGAAGTAGTTGGAAAATCGAATGAAACTCCTTCAATAGTTTCTGAATTTCAAGAAATTATTGATAAAGTGGCGGATTCTAAAACGAAGATTGTTCAAGTTGAACGATTTGCATTTTATGAATTGGCAAAGAAAGCGTTTGTCGTTGTCCAAACTGGTGAAACCCGACTCTATGGAAATATTATTCTAAAAAAAGGAGTGGTAAAATGAAGGGTAGTTATTTTCAGACAACATTCACACATAAAACAGAATTCACATTTTAATATGAGTTTGACAATTTAATTAAATTTTTGTCCATTTTTCTTGTCGGAATTCAAATGAATTTTGATCATTTAACCCGGTCGTTTCAAATCGGTAAGATCCTGAATAGGTACTTTCAATTAGAGACCTAACTAACGTAATTCACCACATTCGTACATTTGAGGAAAAAAAGGTTCAGAAATATTCAACTCAGCTCTATAGTCTTCGCTGATTTCGTTAACTAATTTATAGAGTTCAGTATCAGGTTTTTCAATATTTAGACCTAAAGACTGTGCTTCTCTCCTATTTAAAGTGTAGTCATGACTCCCTGATCCTGCACACAAAAAATCAATTATTTTATCTATCTGTGTTTTGCTTTGTATATTAGGAGATAGCAATTTTTCGGCAAGTTTACGAATTTGTTTTCGTGAACGAAGAATCTCACCGATGGCCATTGGATGAATCAGATTTGAAATCTCCGAAAGCAAATTACTAAGTGCTTTCTCACTTTCGATTGCGAGATGATTTTGTGCGAATTCCAAATACTCATTAAATGCCTCTACACTGAGTGAGGCAATTGTGGAGTGTCCAAAATTATCAACTGTTGGCCCGAGTGGGTTATTTATACTCGGATCAATAGGACCAATTACAGCTTGTTTAGTCATAATTATTCTATTTGCACCAAGTGCGATTAGTGTTCCCGCACTTAACGATTTGTGTGGAATAATTATTTCGAATTCATCACAAAACATTTTGATGAGATTTACTAACCTCCAAGCAACAGAAACATCACCACCATCAGTTTGAATGAGTAATGAAATTCGATTAGTATTCCCAATTGAATTTAGTGTATTGATAAAGGGGTCAATGCAATCATTATTAATATAAGTCTCCACTCCGGGGCGATCACCCGTAACAAAGGAAATTAGCTTAGTGTTACGCATAGTTTCAATTTTTTCAAAATGTTGTATTCGATTTTTGAATGACATTATTCGATTCTCCAATAGTACAAATTATTATTTTGAATTATGTTGTATTTCTAGTTGTTGCAATAATGACATAATAATCAATAATTTTTGAACTTTTGTTTGAATGGGAAGAATTGACTCCACATCAAATTTATTTTCAAAGACATAAGATAGTTTGGGGGATATAATTACACTGACCACCAAGTTAGGCAGATCAATGATTGCAATTATAAATCATCATTATGTTTAGACAATTTATTTTTTTTTGCCTTTCCAGTGCACAGTAGAAACTTGAGGTATGACCGGTGGTTGTTTCCGTGGGAACAAAACATTTCGAGGAACACTTATCAATGGCTTTGAACCGTCGGGATTAGGTTTAAAATATCCTAGGTCAAATAAACTTGGTCCATTGCGATCAAGGTATCTTTGTTCTCCTCCTATATTGGAGATTGGAGGGTTGCCGTGGTTGGTTTTGTTAGTCATTAGTATTTCTCTTGCTTTGTTGTTCAGTATTTTCTATATTTAGAAATTAAACTGAATTAAATTTATCAATTGGTTTTTTGTTTAACCAGCTTTGAGTTAATCCCTGTGGTGTAACAGGTGGTGGTCGAAGTGGGAATAGGAAGTTAAGTGGAACACTAATTAAGGGCCAAGTACCGTTAAGATTTGGTCCAAACAATTTAGAGTTAATTTCGCTTCGTCCAAAGCAAAACGGGTTAACTTTATTTTTGATTCTTGGCTTTGAACCAATGTGTTTACCTATATCATTCTCGTCTTTCAGAGTAGAATTATCGAGATTTGTTTTAGTATTCATTTTATGCTTCCTAATTTTTTAGTTTCTATTTTATTGTAAATTGATGAGAAGAACAATTAATGGTATTTATATAATACTTGTCTTTACTATATTCAGGAAAATAATTTAAAAAATTTTTGTGTATTGGAGCTGTCATAATATTTTAATCATCTTAATTGATTTATATGAAAGTTGCAACAAAGTTTTTTGTTTCGTATTTTTATTTAAGGGGAAATTATGTCATTGAAATCCGGGTTTAGTTCAAGTATTGCAAACTTTGTCGTGAATTGTAAGTATAACGACATCCCAAAGGAAGTAGTCAGAGTACTTTCATTATCAATATTTGATTGGGTTTGTGTCGGTAATGCTGGCATAAATGAGAAAGTAAGTGGGATTATTCGAGATTATGCACTTGAAGAAGGTTGTATTGACCACGGTTCCTTTGCTTTTGGTTTATTGGAAGATTTTCCGGCACATGTTGCTGCGATAGTAAATGGAACTACATCACATGCGTTGGATTTTGATGACACACATTTTTGTTATGTTGGTCATCCGAGTGTAGCAGTATTGCCAGCAACGTTAGCACTTTCGGAAAAATTTGGTCTTTCTGGTAAAAATTTTTTGGAAGCATCAATAGTTGGCCTTGAATGTGCTTGTCGAATTGGAAGTTGGCTTGGTCGTGCCCACTATCAGCAAGGATTTCATCAGACGGCAACAGCTGGAACATTTGGTTCAACCCTGGGATGTTGTAAACTACTAGAACTAAATTTAGAGCAGACATTAAATGCAATCGGGATTGCTTCAACTCGTGCATCAGGATTGAAATCTCAATTTGGTACCATGGGAAAGCCTTTAAATGCTGGAATTGCAGCTGCAAATGGAGTTGAAGCAGCTCGTCTAGCAAGTTTAGGTTTTGTTTCCAGACCAGATGGACTTGAATGTAATCAAGGTTTTTCGGATACGCATAGTGGCGAAAAACTTTCACCAGAAGTAGTCTTAAAAAATTTAGGAGAGTCATTCGTATTTGAAAGTGTCCATCATAAATATCATGCATGTTGTCATGGATTGCATGCTTCTATTGAAGCGATTCACGAGATTAGAGGAAAAAGCGGATTGAAACCAAATGAAGTTAAATCCGTGAAAGTAGTGGCGAATCGTCGGTGGGAAAGTGTATGCAACATAAATTCACCTACAACTGGACTAGAAGCAAAGTTTAGTTTTCGTCAAACTATCGCGATGGCAATTAATGGAATAGATACAGGCACATTATCAAACTATTCGGCAGAATTATGTAAAAATTCAGCTCTATTGTCCTTACGCAAGAAAGTTCATGTAGAATTTTCTGATCAAGTTAGTGATACTTCATCAACTGTCATTATAGAGAAAACAAATGGTCAGACTATTGAAGCAACTCATGAACTAATAAATCACGTCGATTTAGACACGCGTGAATCCCGAGTTCTTAAAAAAGGGGCAAAATTAGTTGGAACAGAAAATGCCGAGAAGCTTTGGGAAAGAGTCTTAATGCTTCCAAATAAAGTGAAAAATATGCCTCACTTTGATTTAATGAACTTGGAGCGACAAATTATTTCGACTTAACTAAAAAATTTTTTAGATTCACAACTTTGTAATATTATTTTCTGTCTTGGGTGTAATAAGATATTGGAAAAACAGTAAATTTAGCTGAAAATTACACTTGAAGTTGTTACTTTCAGGACGGTAGAATATTTTTGCGAGAAATATATGCGAAATCCAGAATTGACACAATATCGGATTCATGCGACAACTCTTGCAAAAGAGTTTCGTGCTGGAAATTCTGTTGCCGTAGATCGTATTTATACAGCTGTTGGCAAAAGAGTTGAGTATGGGTTTGAAGATTTTTTAGAAGTAATTGCACGGGAAGCGGGTAGTGATTCATGGGCTGACCTTATTTTCGTAACGAAAGCACAAAAACAGAGTCGCTCAGAACTAGCCGACAAATTAAAATATGCGTTATTTTGTGGTCGTTTTCCTACCATTAAAAGATTGTTAAGCTTTGACTCCACTCTTGCGAACGAAAATTTTGGATTACAGATAGCACTATATGATTTAGAAGCAGTGCAACGTGCGATAAAGGAAGATCCAACTTGTGCTACCAAAGTAGTGGGTGTTCGCACACCCATACTACATTTAGCTTATTCTAAGTACATTCATTACAAACCTGAATTAAAAAGTGAAATGATGGCAATTGCTGACTTGCTTGTGAGCAACGGTGCGGATGTTAATGATGGCTATCCACCGGAACCTGGAAGTTCGCACAAAATCTCTGCACTCTATGGAGCACTTGGTCATGCAAATAATTTAACACTTGCAGAATGGTTGCTTGAAAAGGGAGCAAATCCAGATGACGAAGAAAGTTTATATCATTCGACTGAATTAGGACATCACGATGGTATACAATTGTTAATGCGGTATGGTGTTTCGACCGAAAAAACCAATGCGTTGCTTAGAGCACTTGATTTTAAAGATTTCGCTGCTGTGAAATTGTTATTAGAATATGGTGCAGATCCAAATGAAACCGCATATAGTCATCCAAGTGGCCAGCCAATCCCTGAAATTCCAGCATTACATCACGCAGCACGAAGGTGGTGTTCAGGTGAAATTGCTTCATTGCTAATTGACTATGGAGCGGATGCTAAAGTACAGTGGAATGGGTATTCACCATATGCACTTGCAAGTATTTATGGGAATAAAAAATTTGCCGATGTGTTGAAAATGAAAGGGTATGCGCATGAATTGAGCGAAGTTGAATCTCAACTGACAGAATGCGCAAACGGCAAAAGAACATCTTCGAAAATAAATTTTGATTCACTTAACAATGACGAAAAAATGATCGTGACACATGTTGTTTTAGAACCATCACGATTCAATCATTTGAAAGCTCTTATTGAATCTGGTTTTGAACCTAATCAGGCAGATGAGATGGGATTAACACCAATTCATCTTGCAGGGTGGGCTGGACTACCAGACCAAGTAGAGTATTTACTCACCTTCGCACCAGATTTGAATTATCGTAATTTCTATGGCGGAGATCTGTTAGGAACAATCATCCATGGTGCGGAGAATCGTTTAGATTCAGCTGATCGCGATCATATTACATGTGCAAAATTAGTTTTGGAAGCCGGGGTTGAGTTACACCAAGAAGTAATTGATGGCACTGGTGATGAGAAAATGGAAGTTTTTTTAGAAAGTTGGATTGCAAACTAAATTGAAATATCATGTTGAAATCTTAGTAAGTTTTTTCTATTTTGATTTTGAAGTTGAAATTTGCTAAATATGTAATTTGTTTCAAAATTTCAGAATCTTACATAAATTAATCCATCAACAACTGGGAGATTCATTATTATGGATTCGTTTGAATTAAACAAACTTTTTGGTGCACTATTGTCATCGGTACTTTTCATCATGGGTTTAGGAATACTATCAAATGTTGTTTTTTCCACGGAATCTCCTGAGGTGATGGGATATCAAATTGATATAGCAGATGCAGACTTAGATGAAGATGGGACAGAGGAAGAAGAATCAGTAATTGAACCGATTACTATTAGGTTAGCATCAGCAGATAATTCTGCAGGTGAAAAGGTCGCAAAAAAATGTGCCGCATGCCATACTTTTGAAAGTGCCGGTGCAAATAAAGTAGGACCAAATTTGTGGGGAATTGTCAAACGTACTCCTGCGGCTGTGTCAGATTTTAAATACTCAAGTAAAATGACTGAGTTTGCTGAAGGAAATATCTGGACCTTCGAAAACTTGGATTTGTTTCTAGAAAAACCTAGTAAATTTCTTAAAGGTACTTCAATGGCTTTTGCTGGTTTAAGAAAACCAGAGGACCGAGCTGATATGATTGAATATCTACGTAATTTATCAGATAGTCCAGTGCCAATTTCAGAATAAGTGATTTATCGATTTTCAGAAATTTTTTTGATTAAAACCCAGTTTGGAATTTTTAACTTTCAAATTTCGAATCATCAAACTTGACCAATTTCACAGAGGGAATACAAAATATGACAAGACTAAATTTAAAGAATGTCTACTTAGCACTATTCATAGTAGCATTTACATATGTTGCACCAGCATTAGCTCAAGAGCCAAAATGGAAACACGCTACTGCATTAACAGGAGAACCTAAATACCAAGAAGGATTTACGCAATATGATTACGTGAATATCAATGCACCAAAGGGTGGAAAGGTTCGATTGGCAACCATAGGTGGCTTTGATACTTTTAATCATCTTCCACAGGAAGGTAATCTCGCTAGCGGTATTGGTTTAATCTATGATACTTTGATGACCAGCTCACTGGATGAAATCAATATTAGTGCAGAATATGGATTAATAGCAGAAGCGATGCGATACCCAGAAGATTTTTCTTGGGTAGAGTTTAGGTTGAATCCAAATGCAACTTGGCATGATGGCAGGAAGATAACAGTGGAAGATGTGATCTGGAGCTTTAATACTGCAATTGAACTCAGTCCGTCACAAAAGTTTTATTATGCCAATGTGGTAAAAGGTGAAAAAACCGGCGAACATACTGTTAAATTTACATTTGATACCGCAGACAATCGGGAATTACCCCATATAATGGGACAATTATTAGTATTGCCACAACATTGGTGGGAAGGTACCGATGCAGAGGGAAATCAGCGGGATATTTCAAAATCTACATTGGAACCACCATTGGGATCTAGTGCCTATCGAATCAAAGAATTTGAAGCGAATAGAGAAATTACATTTGAGCGTGTAGATAATTATTGGGCAAAGAATCATCCAACTCAAATTGGAAAGTATAACTTTGATGAAATCCGTTATATTTCTTTTCATGATGATGCAGTTCAGTTGGAAGCATTTAAAGGTGACCAATATGATTTTCGTGCAGAAAGAAGTTCAAGTGGGTGGTGCAAAAAATATGAGTTTGAGGCAGTTTATGATGGACGCGTAGTCAAAGAAGTTTATCCAGACAAATCTAGTGGTGTGATGCAAGCTTATGTACTGAATCTACGAAATGAAAAATTCTCGGATCAAAGACTTCGACGAGCACTTAATCTTGCCTATGATTTTGAAACGACTAATGAAGTCGTATCATGCAACTTGCTAAAGCGAATTAATTCTTATTTTGCCGGAACTGAACTTGCCTCTTCAGGATTACCAGCAGGGTTAGAACTAGAAATTCTAGAAGAAATTCGGGATCTGGTACCTCCAGAGGTTTTTACAACTGAATATAAGAATCCGGTCAATGGTAGTCCTGAAAATATTAGAAAAAATCTTCGTGAAGCCATAAATTTATTACGTGAAGCTGGATATAATTTAGAAGATGGAAAATTGATAGACCCAGCGACTGGTGAGCAGGTTAGAATTGAGTTTATTTACAATGACAAAGGCTCAGAACGCTCACTTGTGCCTTATCAAAAAAGTTTGGAAAAGATTGGCATCGCGGCAGATCTACGCCTAATTGATGTTCCTCAATATATCAATCGGATTCGTGAACGTGATTTTGAAGTTGCGACTCTTTTGTGGGCGCAATCATTGTCACCTGGAAATGAACAACGGAATTATTGGGGTAGCGAGTCTGCCGATGAACCACAATCCAGAAATTATGCGGGTATTAAAAATCCAGCATTAGATTATTTGATTGAAAAGATTATTTTTGCTGAAACCCGTGAAGAATTGGTCGCAACGACTAGAGCAATGGATCGAGTACTGCTTTGGAATCATTATCTTGTGCCTCAATTTTATACTGGTGAAGATCGTTATGCTAGGTGGAATCGTTTTTCACACCCAGAAAATTTACCAGAATTTAGTTTTGGATTCCCTACTATTTGGTGGTGGGATGAAGCTAAAGCGGAACAAACAGGATCAAAATAATGAAAAATCTCACTCCAAACCGACGACAAATCCTTAAATTGGTTGCTGGTTCAGCAACTCTACCATTGGTACCTTTAAATGTTCCACTAGCGAGTGCACATAGTGGAGTGCATCACGGGTTATCGGTTTTTGGTGATTTAAAGTATGGTCCAGAATTCAAGCATTTTGATTATGTCAATGTTGATGCTCCAAAAGGTGGTTCATTAGTTTTCCAACCGGGATATTGGTTTTTCAACCAAAACTATCAAACCTTCAATACACTCAACGGATTTGTAATTAAGGGAGATGCACCACCACGCGTAGAATATTGTTTCGCTACTTTGATGACCAGAGCACTTGATGAACCTGATGCAATGTATGGATTTGTTGCAAAGTCTGTTGATGTTTCAAATGATGAAAATATCTATACTTTTACCTTGCGACCAGAAGCAAGATTTCATGATGGGTCACAACTTACTGCCGAAGATGTTGTTTGGTCAATTAATACATTGAAAGAACAAGGTCATCCAACTATTAGCTTACCGCTTAAGCCGGTGAAAACAGTTAAAGCGTTAGATAATTATCAACTTGAAATTGTCTTTGATGGAACTCAATCCAAACAGCTACCTTTATCAGTTGCTGGTCTACCGATTTTTTCCAAAAAGTACTATGATGGTAAAGATTTTACCGAAAGCACTTTAGAACCACCACTTGGTTCAGGTCCGTATAAATTTGGTAACATGTCCCCTGGAAATTATATTGAATATGAGAGAGTAGCAGACTATTGGGCACAAGATTTACCAGTAATGCGTGGTCATTTTAATTTTGACGTGCTTAGAATCGAATTTTATAGAGAACGACAAGCCGCATTTGAGGCCTTTAAGAAGGGTAGTTTAAATTTTCGAGAGGAGTTTACTTCTAAATCTTGGGCAACTGAATACAATTTTCCCGCGATTGAAGATGGCCGGGTTATTAAAACTGTACATCCAGGTGAAAAACGACCATCATTTCAGGGGTGGCACATAAATTCACGACATAAAAAGTTCTCAAATCCACTAACACGTAAAGCTCTTGGATTATGTTTTGATTTTGAGTGGACCAATAAAAATATATTTTACGATGCTTACACTAGATCATCTTCATATTTTCAAAATTCTATATTAGCGGCATCAGGTTTACCTTCAGAGGAAGAGCTTAAGTTATTAGAACCGTTCAGAGATCAATTATTACCTTCGGTATTCGAAGAAGCTTATATCCCACCAGTTTCTGATGGTACTGGGAAAGATCGAAATCAATTACGACAAGCGTCTCAACTATTTCAAGAAGCAGGCTGGAAAAGAGATGGTGATGTACTTGTAGATGAGGATGGAGAGCCATTTGAGGTTGAATTCTTAATCAGATCTCCAACATTTGAAAGAGTTTTAGCTAAGTTTGTAGAAAGTTTAGAATTCTTGGGGGTTAAACCCTCTATTCGGTTAGTTGACCCACCACAATTCCAAAGTAGAACCAATGATTTTGATTTTGATATTGTCGGTACTGCCTTATCACTTTCCTCTACACCACTTGAGGGTTTGGATACAATTTTTGGAACCGAAGCTGCAAAAACCCCAGGGAGTATGAATTATTCGGGTATAGAAAATCCAGTTTTGGACGAATTGGTAATGAAAGTATCCGAATCCCAAACAAGAGAAGAAATGACGACAGCGGTGCGCGCATTAGACCGTGTTGCTAGAGCGTATCATTATTGGATTCCAAATTGGCATTCTGAAGGACATCGAATTGCCTATTGGGATAAGTTTGGAATACCTGACATAAAACCGGACTATTTTTTCACATATGAATTTACTTGGTGGGAAGATCCGGATAAAGCCGCTAAACTAGAAAGTAACGGCTAGCATCGCACATGGGAACATATATCCTTCGACGATTGTTGTTAATGATTCCTACGATATTTGGAATCATGGCTATTAATTTTGGAATAATTCAGTTCGCACCTGGTGGACCTGTCGAAAAAATCATTGCGCAACTTACTGGAACTGATGTCTCACCAACATCGCGATTAGGTGGTGGTAGTGATGTCTTAAATTCGGAACAAAGTGCATCTCAAGCAACTGGTAGTGATATCACTTCAAAGTATCGCGGCGCACAGGGGTTAGATCCGGATTTTATCAAAGAGTTAGAAGTTCAATTTGGATTTGACAAACCGCCTTTACAGCGTTTTGGTAATATGATCTGGGACTATCTTCGCTTTGATTTTGGCGAGAGTTATTATCGAGACATATCTGTAATTGATCTAGTATTAGAAAAAATGCCAGTCTCAATTTCATTGGGTTTGTGGTTAACATTGATTTCTTATATGATTTCGATTCCATTGGGAATTAGGAAAGCGGTGACTGATGGAAGTAATTTTGATGTTTGGACTTCAGGAGTCATTATTATTGGATATGCCATTCCAGGATTTTTGTTTGCAATTCTGTTGATTGTTTTGTTTGCCGGTGGTTCATATTTTGATTGGTTCCCATTACGTGGACTAACTTCTGATAATTGGGACGAACTTTCCTTATTTGGTAAAGTGATTGATTATTTTTGGCATCTGGTGTTACCATTAACTTCAATGGTGTTGGCCGCGTTCGCAACGACTTCACTGTTAACTAAGAATTCATTTTTAGACGAAATCAAAAAACAGTATGTTCAAACTGCACGAGCTAAGGGATTAACTGAACGTCAGGTGTTGTATGGCCATGTATTTCGTAACGCAATGTTGATAATTATTGCGGGATTTCCAGGTGCATTTATTGGAGCATTTTTTGGAGGGTCTTTATTGATTGAAACCATTTTTTCACTAGATGGATTAGGATTACTGGGATTTGAATCAATTATCAATCGAGATTATCCAGTTATTTTCGCCACTTTGTATATATTTTCACTACTAGGGTTATTAATCGGACTTTTATCTGATTTAACCTATACTTGGATCGATCCAAGAATTGATTTTGAAAGTCGTGAGGTCTGAGTAATGAATCAATCACTGACAATAGATTCAACTCCCGACTCAAAAACACAAGCCGCTCAAGTTAATGAGGTAGCACAAGTAGCTGGTAGACGAAAAAGGGAAATGTCACCTCTCAATCAACGTCGACTTGCAAATTTTATTGCCAATAGGCGTGGTTATTACTCGTTGTGGATTTTTCTGGTTTTGTTTTTTGTGACTTTGTTTTCAGAATTCATTGCAAATGAACGACCATTGCTGGTTTATTACAAAGGTGAATTGTTATATCCAGTTTTTGTTAGTTACCCGGAAGAAAAATTTGGGGGATTTTTTGCGGTCACGGATTATCGGGACCCAATCATTCATGAAGAAATTTCTGCAAATGGTTGGATTCTTTGGCCACCTGTTAGATATTCATATCGCACAGTCAATACGAACATTCCAACTCCAGCACCATCTGTTCCTTCTTGGTTGCTTGATAAGGAAGAACGGTGTGTAAAGTACACTTTGGGAGCAGAAGACCCAGATTGTGTCGTCGGTAATTGGAATTGGCTGGGTACAGATGATCAAGGACGAGATGTGCTAGCCAGAATAATATATGGGTTTCGAATATCTGTCTTATTTGGATTGGTGCTAACATTAGCATCTTCAATTATTGGAGTATCAGCAGGAGCGGTGCAAGGATATTATGGGGGTTGGGTTGATTTACTTTTTCAAAGATTTATCGAAATTTGGACATCAATCCCGACCCTCTATTTGATTTTAATCATTTCTTCAGTTTTAACTCCTGGATTTTGGATTTTATTCGGAATTTTGTTAGCATTTGCTTGGGTAGCTTTGGTGGGGGTAGTCCGCGCGGAATTTCTACGTGGGCGAAATTTTGAGTACATTAGTGCTGCGCGAGCATTAGGGGTATCAAATTCTAAGATTATGTTTCGACATTTGTTACCAAATGCGATGGTGGCGACACTAACATTTCTACCGTTTATTTTAAATGGGTCCATTACTACTTTGACAGCACTTGATTTTTTAGGTTTTGGATTGCCACCTGGTTCGCCTTCACTAGGGGAATTATTGGCACAAGGGAAAAACAACATTCAAGCCCCATGGCTTGGATTAACTGGATTTTTTGTGATTTCTATAATGTTGAGTTTACTAATTTTCATTGGCGAAGCGGTTCGCGATGCTTTTGACCCGCGCAAGGTGATGGCTTAGGAGCAGATGGAAAACATAAACAACAAAAATCCAGACTCACCGATATTAGCGGTTAAAGACTTATCAGTTCTGTTTCGTCAAGGTGATACAGATAATCTTGCTGTTGACCGAATTTCATTTGATATTCACAAGGGTGAAACGCTTGCCTTGGTTGGTGAATCTGGCTCAGGAAAGACTGTTTCTGCGTTGTCGATACTAAAACTGTTACCTTATCCGGCAGCAAGTCACCCAAGTGGTGAAATAGTTTTTCAAGATCGAGACATTATAAAAGAAAGTGAACAGCAAATCCGAAAAATTCGTGGCAATAAAATTTCCATGATATTTCAAGAACCTTTGTCTTCGTTGAATCCAGTGCACAACATAGAACGGCAGGTGTCAGAGGTATTAACGATACACCGAGGTATGAGTGATAGCAATGCGCGAAGGACAACACTTGAGCTGTTAGAAAGTGTTGGAATCCCAGAACCAGAAAAGCGATTACAAAGTTTTCCACATCAATTATCCGGCGGGCAGCGTCAACGTGTAATGATTGCGATGGCTTTGGCTAATGAGCCTGAAATCCTCGTTGCAGATGAACCAACTACCGCGTTAGATGTCACCATTCAGGCACAAATACTGGAGTTATTGCGAAAGCTACAGGCCGACCGTGGAATGGCAATGCTTTACATTACTCATGATTTGGGTGTTGTCAGAAGTTTGGCAAATAGAGTTTGCGTGATGACTGAAGGAAAAATTGTAGAGCAGAATTCGGTTACAGAATTGTTCGAAAATCCGCAACATGCTTATACCAAGCATCTATTGGAAGCAGAACCAAAAGGAGACCCACCCAAAACCGATTCAACTTCTGAAACAGTTATTAAGACTGATGATATTAAGGTTTGGTTTCCAATAAAGCGCGGTTTATTGCGTAAAACTGTAGGACATATTAAAGCAGTTGATGGAGTCGCAGTGGAAGTACGTGAAAGGCAAACATTAGGAGTTGTTGGTGAGTCTGGTTCTGGAAAAACTACACTTGGTTTAGCATTGTTGAGATTGATCTCATCTGAGGGAAAAATAGTATTTTTGGGAAATGAAATTCAAGATCGATCTTGGAAAGAGATGCGGTCTTTACGACAAAACTTACAAATTGTGTTTCAAGACCCATTTGGCTCGTTATCGCCACGAATGAGTGTTTCAGAAATTGTTGGTGAAGGTTTGGAAATTCATGAGCCGACAATTTCACTTGAAGAAAAAGATGCACGGGTTGTAAAAGCATTAGAAGAAGTTGGTATTGAACCAAGTTCACGGTTTCGATACCCACATGAATTTTCTGGTGGGCAACGACAAAGAATATCTATAGCCAGAGCTATGGTATTAGAACCAAAATTAGTTGTTCTTGATGAGCCAACTTCGGCTTTGGATATGAGTGTTCAAGCACAGGTTGTTGATTTATTACGTGAATTGCAGGACAATCACAATTTAGCTTACCTATTTATTAGTCATGATTTACGCGTTGTTAGGGCTTTAGCTAATAATGTTATTGTGTTGCGGAATGGCAAAGTTGTTGAAAAAGGACCTGCGAGCGAAATTTTTGACTCTCCACAAGAGGATTACACAAAAGCATTGATGGCTGCCGCATTTAAATTGGAAACGGCACCTCAAGGTGTGGTTAGTGAATAACTAGCTGAGTAATTTTTTGGATGAAAAATATACTTAAAATTTAGTCCGCGACTGAATTGCTTGAGCTAGAGTTCCCTCATCAAGATAATCAAGCTCACCCCCAACTGGAACACCATGCGCTAGTCGGGTTACTTCAACATCCAAATTTTTGAGTTGATCGGTAATGTAATGCGCAGTGCTTTGACCTTCAATAGTTGCGTTAATTGCTAAAATTATCTCTTTGATGCTTCCTGATTTCGCACGGTCTATTAAACTTTGGATATTCAGATCCTCAGGACCAACTCCATCTAATGAAGATAATGTTCCACCAAGGACATGATAAAGTGCTTTTATTGCAGACGCTCGTTCCAATGCCCATAATTCTGATACATCTTCAACAACAACAATGACATTGGAATTACGTGAGGTGTCGGTGCAAATTGCACATGGATTGTTGGTTCCAATGTTACCGCAAATTGTACATGAACCAATTGTGTCAACTGCCGATTCCATTGCTTGAGTTAATGGGATTAGGAGTTGTTCTTTTTTTTTAATTAAATGTAAAGCCGCACGACGAGCAGAACGAGGTCCAAGACCAGGTAATTTACTTAGTAGTTGTATTAAGCGTGCGACTTCAGGACCGGCAACGCTTTGTCCATTCATTTGCACGGGAATTAACTCTAAAGAATTGACAAGAAATTAGGTTGGTAAATTAAAGTCTGCAGGAACTCCGAGTTCGTTTTTGATTTCGGCTGTTTTCTCTTGTACCAGCTCGTCTAATTTGGTTTTTGCGTCTTTGTGCGCGGCAATAATCAAATCTTGTAGAATTTCAATTTCTTTTTCTTTCAATAATGATGGATCTATTTTGATTTGAGAGATATTTCCAGCACCAGTTATTGTGACTACAACTAATCCGCCTCCAGATTTACCACTAGCTTCAAGACTTTTTATTTTCTCGGTTATTGTATTCATTTTTTTGCCAATCTGTTTGATGTCCCGCATCATGTTTATAATGTCCATTTGATTTCTCCAAAATAATTGAAACGAGCGTGCAATTTCTCGTATATGAAATGAATGATCAGTAATATTAGCACACTTGGATTTGATTTTCCAATTTGTAAAATTAAGTGGTTATTGCATACCAATCTTTCAATAATTGTAGAGTGTATAAATGAGGAAAAATATGACTAAAAAAATAGACCAATCTCCTAGGAAATTGGTCTACTCGCAAATTGCAATCAAGTTTGCAATTTACAATAGACACGCCTGAAAGGACTGTCACCCAGCTGAACATAACTGATGTGGGATAGATGATTCCGAAAGGAACCTCAAAATCTAATCAACGAGTTGATTAGATATGTAAATAGAGTAGTATGAAATATTTTTAATGTCAACCTCATTGATAGATTTTTAATATGGCGCAGTCGCGCTTGTTTGTGATTGTGTCCCCCGACAGTTATTTCAGGTACTTGGTCAACAATTTTTACCAAGTAGAGTTCAATTTTATCGCTGATGTTGGTCACTAAGGGTCAACAGTATAATAGGCCAATAATTTCAAACACTTCTTTATTAATTGATAGGTTAAATAGCCGGTAAGAATGGAACTATTCGTTGTCGTTGAGTATCCGAAATAACTGTTGGGGGACAATAACCTCGTGATACGCTTTTTGTTTGTGGATTGCAAACTTATTATATGTCCGGGTAGTAAATCAGCTGTAAAGATTTTAATCTTTTCAATTTTTAAAGGTGGCTTAAGATTGGATTCCATAAGTTTTGAAATATCCAACCACTATTTTTGTATCTTTGACTACTCTATAATAAAAATTATTCCAATCAATATATACGTTTGTTCGCACTATTTAGTTCCAATTTTGGGAATAGATTTACTTAATTCATAGATAGAAAAATATTACAATCGAAAATAAAAAATAGACCAACCTTCAAGAAGGTCGGTCGTTTAGTCTTAAAAGACTAAAGGGGGGTTCAAAACTTCCAAAGAAGTCTTTTAAATCAGGTTGACAAATCAACTTGATATTAACAATATAATAACTTTTTTGAAAATGTCAACATCATTAGTCAATTTAATAAGTAAATTTGGTAAATATAAGTGTTTAATTGAAAAAATAGACCAACCTCTGTCGAGGTCGGTCGTCCAGTCGAAAATGACTAGAGAGAGCTACGAGATTCTAATTGGAACCTTTGTGTCAAATTAACAAGTTAAAAGGACACATTCTCAAAATAGATAAGAGTTTATTCAAATGTCAACCCCTTTTCTAAAACTTTTAAATAAATTTAGTTATGTTCGAAAAATCAATAGTTTTCAAGTGTAATTTGTTTTAAATTTCATCAATATTTTTTATACACAAATATATATTGATTGTAAACTCAACTTCTAACAAATACCTAACTACTCACTGTCGCCAAGTCTAATGAAGTTGTGTTAGTTTTTCGAACTTCTGTTGCTTTAGCTCCATCAAATGAACCTAGGATCTCGGCTACCACGTTATCCTGTGATGCACTTTCAATGGCCTCCTTTTTTAGAGTTTCTTTTAATTCACGTAATGTAGGTGAACCTGACTTTTCTGTTACAATAACCTCCCAATCTTCACCTGTCCAATCAGTTAGTTTTTGACTCAATTCTCGAGTAATGTTCGCAGGAAGCGAATTTTGGCTTTCAACCTCAATTTTACCTGCTTCAACTGAAACCGGACGGAGTAGCGTTTCAACAGCATTTAAGAGTTTTAGATCCTTTTTTTCAGAACACAATTCAGCGACTTGTTCAAGCGATTCAATCGTCAACTTTTTTTTTTCAATATCATCAACCTCTGCGGAATTCATTACTTCAGTTTGTTGCTCTGTGCTAGATTCATTAGTCTGTGTGATATCTGCTTCTGTTGGGTTCGTCGAATTTGTGGCGTTAGATTCTTCATTTGAGTCCGAAACGGCTTGTTCTTCAATATTTTCTGAATTATTTGCTACTTCAGATTTAGTATCTGGTTCGGAATTTTCTTCTCCATTTTCGACCGACGTAGTGGATGAATCAGATTCATCAGCTGAGATAGTCGTTTCTTGTTCCTGGTTTACATCAGCTGTTGGTTCTGTTTTTCTTTCGGTATTGGTGGTTGTTTCACTAGCGTCTTTGCTACCTTTTGAACTTTGATTACTTTCTGAATCTATAGGTACTTGGCTCACATCAGGTAGTTTTCCTTGCTGAAATAATTTGAATGCATCTTCAGGTGAAGGTAAGTCGGCTGAATAACATAGTCTGACCAGAACCATTTCAGCCGCGGCAAGAGGTTTTGGTGCTTGTTGTACTTCTGGAATTCCTTTCAATAGAATTTGCCAAATTCGAGATAAAATTCTAATTGATAGTTGATCTGAGAGCGTTGTACCACGCTTGCGTTCTGATTCTGTAATCGCAATATTTTCACTAGAATTAGGAATTACCTTCATTCGCGTAATTAGATGAATAAAGTCTGCAAGGTCCGTTAAGATTATGGCAGGATCTGCTCCCGAATTATACTGCGATTGAAACTCAGCTAAAGCATTCGCTACGTCACCTTTGATAATAAATTCAATTAAATCAATAATCCGGGCGCGATCCGCTAAACCCATCATAGTCCGAACTGTATCGGCATCTATTTTTCCCGTTCCGTGTGCGACGGCCTGATCAAGTAACGACAGCGAATCACGTGCGGAACCTTCCCCAGCGCGCGCAATTAACATTAATGCTTCATCTGATATTTCAATTGATTCTGTATCAGAAATATGACGCAATAACTTTATGATTTCTTCCGCATCAATCCGTCTAAGGTCAAATCGCTGACACCTAGAAAGAATTGTTATTGGAACTTTTCTAATTTCTGTAGTTGCAAATATGAATTTGACGTGATCTGGTGGTTCTTCTAGAGTCTTTAGTAGCCCATTAAAGGCGGCATTTGACAACATATGTACCTCGTCAATCAAAAATACTTTATACCGCGCCGATGCAGGTTGGTAACGTGCCGAATCTGTTATTTCCCGAATATCGTTAATTCCTGTATGAGATGCCGCGTCCATTTCAATCACATCCACATGTCGTCCTTCCATTATCGCTTCGCAATGAACCCCTATTTTATCCAGTTTGATTGTCGGTTCACTTATTTCACCAGGGATTTCAATATTTAAAGCTCGCGCTAGTATTCTAGCAGTTGTCGTTTTTCCTACTCCGCGAACTCCTGTGAGCATCCATGCTTGTGCGATTCGACCTAATTCAAATGCATTGGATAGAGTCTGAACCATTGCATCTTGTCCGTACAGGTCATCGAAGGTTTTTGGTCGATACTTTCGAGCAAATACTCGATAATTTTCGGAAGTTTGCTCAGCAGATTTGGTTACCTTCGGCTCTAGTTCTTCTTTATGTTTTGATTCTTCTTTAGATTCTGGTTTTTCACTAGACTCCTGGGATTCATTCAATTCTTGTGGCTCTTCAGGTTCCGGTGATACATCTGATTCTTGTGGCTCGATTGAATTGTTAGCTTCTTCAGATTTAGAGGATACATCTGATTTTTTAGCAGTCGACGACTGCTTTTCCTCTTCTAGAATTAGTCCTAAACTTAATGTTTCATTCATAAAGATGCCATTTGGAACGATTTGTGAGTGGAGAATTAATCATAGCAGAGAAATAGAAAAAATTTGCACTTATTTCGGTGAAATTTTCGCAAAAATTTTGGAGTTCATACTTTTTTGAAGTATCTAAAAGCTACAAATTAATAAAGGGAATTGATTCACGACCCGCAACAATATCGTTGTGGCTGCTTCCTTCCGGACCTGACCAGGTTGGCGACAGTTACGTCCATGACCAATCCCCCACATATATATTGTAATCTTTTTTGTAATTTGCAAGTAAAATTTCTTGGTGCCATGTTTTGCGCAATTTGTAATTCTGATCTAGTAGAATTGATTTATACTGCTACTCAAACGGTTTGGAAAAATTTGTAGGAGAATTTATGGATTTTATGGATGAGACGCGAACGCAACTTAATGTAAACTTTGCATTTACTTCAAATGGACTTGACCGGAATGCAACGCGACGAGGTGATAAACGTTGGGTTGAGAGCTTAAGAAATTCAAATAGCTCACGCTTTGTATTATTTTCTGGCAATAAAGTCGTCATTTTGGCTAGAGAAAATAAGCAGCAAATATTTTTTACCCTAATTGAAGCAGAAGAATTAAATGCGGATTTGGAAAATTCACCTTATTTGGGAAACCGAGATGGGCTAGAATTTTTTGGTGCACCGGTCTCAGACTTTGACGAAGAAACCTTCTCTAAAAAGAATTTTCAATTCACTGGTTTGCGCGCGCTTGCTATTGAAGCTGTAATTCCTGACCAAGATTTAAGTGTATTGGCACAAGCAGCTGCATTGAATCATTGGCATAATACCCATCAATTTTGTGCTCGTTGTGGTCAACCGACATTATTAGTAGAAGCAGGCTATCGTCGAGATTGTGCTTCTTGTGGTGGTGAACATTTTCCGCGGACGGATCCTGCTGTCATTATGTTGGTCATGACAGGTGAGAATTGTTTACTTGGTTCTACTGGTCGATTTGCAGAAGGAATGTATTCCACTTTAGCTGGGTTTGTTGAACCGGGAGAAACTTTTGAAAACGCTGTTAGACGTGAAGTAAAGGAGGAGTCAGGAATTGAAGTTGGCCACGTTGAGTATAAATATAGTCAACCATGGCCATTTCCGGCAAACATTATGATTGGCTGTTTTGCCGAAGCATTGACAACCAAGATTGTATTTGATACTGATGAATTGATTGATTGTCGATGGTTTTCAAAAGAGGAAATTCAACTCATGTCAACTAACCAACATCCGGAAAGTTTAATTGTTCCCCCCAATATTTCTATCGCGTCGGCATTAATACAACAATGGAAAAATTTGGTACTTTGAATTACAAATATTTTACTCTAAAATTTAAACTTTCTGTTGAAAGGAACTTACTTTTATTATAATGTATTAGTTCTACCTATAAGTATTTTACTTTTATTTAGAGAATCATTGAA
Source organism: Stappiaceae bacterium (assembly GCA_964291365.2). Taxonomy (GTDB): domain Bacteria; phylum Pseudomonadota; class Alphaproteobacteria; order Rhizobiales; family Stappiaceae; genus JBDWFY01. The sequence goes on along the minus strand of OZ219989.1, from coordinate 3,818,185 downwards.
ATGTCTAACATTGACTTAAATACACATCGTCCACTTTCTCCACATTTGCAAGTCTATAAGATGATTCTGACAATGCTTATGTCAGTAGTGCACCGTGTTACCGGAGGTGCACTATACTTCGGAACTGTGTTAATTGTGGTATGGTTATTGGCGATCGCATCAGGAGAGCAGTCAAGATTTTATCAGATTGTATCTTCTCTATATACCTCTTGGTTTGGATTATTAGTGTTATTTGGATTTACTTGGGCACTAATCCATCATATGCTCGGAGGATTTAGACATTTCGTTTGGGATTTGGGGTACGGATTTAGTAAAGAAGCAAGCAATTTGATGGCTAAATTGACTATTTTTGGTTCGGTAATCATCACATTGGCTTTGTGGATCATTATTTTTTTAGTTAGTTAAAGGAGCTTTAAGATGGATATGAGCACCCCACTTTCAAAAGTAACTGGGTTGGGTTCAGCAAAAGAAGGAACCAGTCACTTTTGGCGACAGCGATTGACTGCAGTGGCGAATGTTCCTTTGATAATGTTCTTTGTAATTTTGGTCATTTCGCTTCAAGGTGCGGACTACCAAACAATCAAGAGTACGTTAGCTAATCCATTCATTTCAATATTCATGATACTTATGATCTTGTCTGGTGTTTATCATATGAAGTTAGGAATGCAGGTGATTATTGAAGATTATGTACATGGCGAATTTCTCAAAGTCGTAACCTTGATTGGGAATACTTTTTTTTGTTCGGTAATCGGTTTAGCGGCAATATTTGCAATATTCAAAATTAGTTTTGGAATTTAATTGTTATGACAGAGCCTTTATCTTCGCCAAGTATTGGTGGGCAATCTTATCAATTTGTAGATCACAAGTATGATGTTGTAGTTGTAGGTGCAGGTGGTGCAGGTTTACGTGCAACTTTAGGTATGGCGGAACAAGGGTTAAGGACCGCATGTATCACTAAGGTATTTCCTACAAGATCTCATACTGTTGCCGCACAAGGTGGTATTGCCGCGTCATTGCGTAATATGACTCCAGATAACTGGCAATGGCATATGTACGATACTGTAAAGGGGTCAGATTGGTTAGGTGATACTGATGCAATGGAATATATGACGCGGGAAGCACCTACATCGGTTTATGAATTAGAGCATTATGGTGTACCCTTTTCACGTACCGAAACGGGTAAAATTTATCAACGTCCGTTTGGTGGTCACATGCAGAATTTTGGTGAAGGACCACCAGTTCAGCGGACATGTGCGGCGGCAGATCGAACGGGACATGCAATATTACACACATTGTATGGACAATCATTGCGTCAGAATGCTGAATTTTTTATTGAGTATTTTGCGCTTGACTTAATCATGTCTGATGAGGGGATTTGTCAAGGGGTTATTGCATGGAACTTAGATGATGGTACGATTCATCGTTTTTCTGCAAAAATGGTTGTTTTAGCGACAGGTGGTTATGGTCGAGCCTATTTTTCTGCCACTTCTGCTCACACATGTACAGGAGATGGTACTGGAATGGTCGCCCGTGTAGGGTTACCGTTGCAAGACATGGAATTTGTACAATTTCATCCAACAGGTATTTATGGTGCAGGTTGTTTAATTACTGAAGGCGCGCGTGGAGAAGGTGGTTATCTAGTGAACAGTGAAGGCGACCGATTTATGGAGAGATATGCACCAACTGCAAAAGATTTAGCCTCGCGTGATGTCGTATCCCGGTGCATGACTATTGAAATCCGCGAAGGCCGCGGTGTTGGAAAGGACAAAGATCATATATATTTGCATCTTGATCATCTTGACCCAGAAATTTTAGCAGAAAGACTTCCAGGAATTTCTGAAAGTGCTCGAATTTTTGCTGGTGTTGATCTAACTAGAGAACCGATTCCAGTGCTACCAACTGTGCATTATAATATGGGTGGTGTTCCAACCAATTATTGGGGGGAAGCTTTAAATGCCGATGGTAATAATCCAAATCGAATTCAACCAGGTTTAATGGCTGTTGGTGAAGCCGGTTGCGCTTCAGTTCATGGTGCAAATCGACTTGGTTCAAATTCCTTAATTGATTTAGTAGTTTTTGGCCGGGCAGCGGCGATTCGCGCTGGTGAAGTTATTGATGCCAAAGGAGCAATTCCGACATTAAACGAAACCGCAAGTGAAAAAATAATTTCTCGGTTTGACAAAATTCGGCACAGTAGTGGTTCATTACCTACAGCAGAGTTGCGTGAAAAATTGCAACGAACGATGCAAGAAGATGCCGCGGTGTTTAGAACACAAGAGTCATTGGCTACTGGTTGCCAACGTGTTTCAAAATTATGGGAAGAAATGGCAGATATTAAGGTTACTGATCGATCTCTAGTTTGGAATTCTGATTTAGTGGAAACCTTAGAGCTTGATAATTTAATGACTAATGCCATTGTCACTGTTTATGGAGCTGAAGCACGAAAGGAGAGCCGTGGTGCACATGCAAGAGAAGACTATAAAGAGGGTCCGTTTGATGGACGTGATGATGAGAACTGGCGAAAACATACACTTTCTTGGGTTAACCCAAACGGTGAAGTAACTCTTGAATATCGACCAGTTGTTTTGGAACCACTTACAAAATTTGAAGATGGGGGAATTGATCCGGCTAAGATTGCCCCTAAGGCTAGAGTTTATTGATTAACTATAGTACAGTTGAAAGAGTTAAATTTTGAGTTGAATTCATTACTTTTCTTAGGTTTGAAATTGGAGAAACTTCATGGTTCAGTTAAATCTTCCTCAAAATTCACAAATGAAAGAAGGTAAAGTTTGGGAAAAACCTCAGTCTTCGGAAAATATACGTGAGTATCGGGTCTATCGGTGGGGTCCAGATGATGATGAAAATCCTCGAGTAGACACTTATTATGTGGATCAGGATAATTGTGGCCCTATGGTGCTGGATGCTTTAATCTATATAAAAAATAAGATTGACCCAACATTAACGTTTCGTCGGTCATGTCGTGAAGGTATTTGTGGTTCATGCGCAATGAATATAGATGGTGGAAATACACTTGCGTGTACTAAAGGTGTTGATGAATGTGCCGGTGGAAAAGGACCGGTGAAAATATATCCACTTCCTCACATGTCCGTTGTTAAAGATCTAGTTCCCGATATGACACATTTTTATGCTCAGCATCAATTGATTGAACCATGGTTGCAAACTTCAACTCCGTTACCTGAAAAAGAATGGAGCCAAAGTCATGAGGATCGTGTAAAACTTGACGGACTTTATGAGTGTATTTTGTGCGCATGTTGCTCAACTTCGTGTCCAAGTTATTGGTGGAATGGTGATCGCTATCTCGGTCCGGCTATATTATTACAGGCGTATCGCTGGTTAATTGACAGCCGAGATGAAGCCACCGGTAAACGATTGGATAAACTTGAAGATCCATTTAGATTATATCGTTGTCATACGATTATGAATTGTACTCAAACTTGTCCCAAAGGTCTTAATCCAGCAAAAGCGATTGCGGAAATTAAGAAAATGATGGTTGAACGCAGAGTTTAGCAATTATCAGATAAGTGATTAAGAAATGAATTGCTGAAAAGCTTCACCATAACTTTTATTGAATTCTTACCTAATCTCAAATCTTTCGTTTTGGTCAAAACTATATATGTGGGAATGTTTCTAAACTGACAGGACAAATTTTCTCGTGAATGATAGCGTTGAGTCAAAAAATACAGTAATTTCGAAGTATAATTCACTACATAATTCTGGTGAGATTGATTTTGATAAATCCCAAATCGAGGTTGTGGTTGAATTGGACAAAATTTTAGTAAAGTTAAGAGAACGGGGGGAAGTTTCAAAAAAAAGGTTTTTAGGTAATTTTTTTGGTAGTAAAGCGCGTGAATCATCACTGATTAAGGGTTTATATATTTGGGGAGCTGTTGGACGTGGAAAGACAATCTTAATGGATATGTTTTTTGAATTATGTCCAATTGAGTGCAAGAAACGGATTCATTTTCATGAATTTATGGCGGACGTACATGCTCGTGTCCACAACTATCGACAAGCTTTAAAACGGGGTGAAGTTAGTAACGAGGATCCAATTCCTCCTGTTGCGAATGAACTAGCAAAGGAAATGAAAGTTCTTTGTTTTGATGAATTCGCGGTAACAGATATTGCAGATGCAATGATTTTAGGTCGTTTATTCACTCAACTGTTCTCTCGCGGCGTACTAGTGATTGCAACTTCCAATGTTGAACCTGCTAAATTGTACTTAGATGGATTAAATCGCACATTATTTGTGCCATTTTTAAAATTGCTTGAGCAGTATGTTGATACAATTTGTCTTGATTCACCAACTGATTATCGTCTTGAGAAACTTGGTACAAACCCAGTTTACCTGACTCCCTTGAATATTGAAACGACTAAGCAAATGAATAGTTTGTGGTTTCGATTGACTGGTACTTTGGCAGGTGATCAAGAATGTATTGAAATTAAAGGACGAAAAATTGAGATACCTTGTACAATTGCCGGAGCCGCAAGGTTATCTTTTGCTGATTTGTGTGGTAATCCAAATGGAGCTGCGGAATATCTTGCACTTGCTAAAAAATATCATACGATTTTTATTGATGGAATTCCTGAGTTAGATATCAGTAAGCGCAATGAAGCAAAAAGGTTTATTACGTTGATTGATACACTATATGATAATCGCGTAAGGGTAATTTTGTCGGCACAAACAGAACCTGAAAAAATCTATCAAGCAACATCAGGAAATGAAGTCTTTGAGTTTCAACGAACGACCTCAAGATTACGTGAAATGCAATCCACTGAATATTTAACTCAAGTAGATATATAGTTGTTGGTATTGAAGTAAACGAGAAAATTAATCAAGTTAATTCAATTAGATTGGATAAAAAATTGAAAATATTTGAAAAAAAAGCTACTTATTTTCAGCTAAAATTGTTACATTAATTTTTTGTTTTAAAGTTAAATTCGGTTGAAAATTTTGAATTAGATTACCAATTGGAGTGTATGTGATTATTGACTAAATCACTGTAATCAAAAACAAACAATGAAAGGAAACTATAACATGACACGTAAGAAAATCGCTTTAATTGGTTCTGGTCAAATTGGCGGAACATTAGCGCACTTAATTGGGTTGAAAGAGCTTGGAGATGTTGTATTATTTGACATTGCTGAAGGAATTCCATATGGAAAAGCTTTGGATATTGCTGAATCATCTCCAGTAAATAATTTTGATTCTAATCTCTCTGGTGCAAATTCTTATGAAGAAATTGAGGGATCACATGTAGTGATAGTTACTGCTGGTGTAGCTCGAAAACCTGGTATGAGTCGGGATGATCTATTAGGAATTAATCTAAAGGTAATGGAACAAGTTGGCGAAGGACTCAAAAAATTTGCACCTGATGCATTTGTAATTTGTATTACAAACCCTCTTGATGCAATGGTTTGGGCACTCCAAAAGTTTTCTTCGTTATCGACAGATAAAGTAGTAGGGATGGCAGGTGTGCTTGATAGTGCACGTTTTCGATATTTTTTGGCAACAGAATTTAATGTTTCTGTTGAGGATGTAACTGCATTTGTTCTCGGTGGCCATGGTGATACGATGGTACCGTTGACTCGATATTCAACTGTCGCCGGAATTCCATTGCCAGATTTAGTGAAATTGGGTTGGTGTACGGCTGAACGATTAGATGAAATTGTGCAACGAACTAGAGATGGTGGTGCTGAAATAGTTAGTTTACTCAAAACGGGTTCAGCATTTTACGCACCAGCAGCTTCAGCAGTTCAAATGGCAGAATCCTATTTAAAGGATAAGAAACGTGTACTTCCTTGTGCTGCATTTTTGACTGGTCAATATGGTGTTCAAAATCGGTATGTTGGTGTACCAACAGTGATAGGGGCAAATGGAGTTGAGCGAGTTATTGAAATTGAAATGGACCCAAGTGAAAAGGAGATGTTTGATAAATCTGTAGCAGCTGTAGAAGGACTCGTTGAAGCTTGTCAGAAGATTCAACCAAAATTAGTCTAACTCTACTGGGGATTCAGGAGAAGAATCAAATATCGGTGAAACTTTTGCGACACTATAAGGTTATCTAGTAATATTAAAATTTAGGTGAAGAATTATGAATATTCATGAATACCAAGCAAAAGCCTTACTCAAAGAATTTGGGATCCCAGTTTCTGCTGGGATTCCAATATTTTCTGCTGAAGAGGCCGAATCCGCTGCGAAAAAATTGCCAGGACCGGTGTGGGTAGTGAAGTCACAGATTCACGCCGGCGGGCGCGGTAAGGGAAAGTTTAAAGAATTAGGTGACGACGCGCAAGGTGGCGTTCGAATCGCTAAAAGCACCGAAGAAGTTGTCAAGAATGCTTCTGAAATGCTCGGAAGTACTTTGGTCACTGCACAAACTGGTGCAAATGGCAAAGTTGTAAATCGACTTTATATTGAAGATGGTGCAGAAATTGAACGTGAATTGTACTTATCTATTCTTGTTGATCGAAGTTGTGGTCAAGTAGCATTTGTTGCTTCCACCGAAGGTGGTATGGATATTGAACAGGTCGCACATGATACTCCAGATAGAATATTGACGCTTCCAATAGATGCAAATGAAGGGGTAACGGAGAAAATTGCTGACCAGATCTGTGTGTCTCTTAATTTAGATGCAACGGCACGTGAGGATGGTATGTCATTGTTCCCGAAATTGTATAGTGCGTTTATTGAAAAGGATATGTCACTACTTGAAATTAATCCATTAGTAGTCTTAAAAGATGGCAGTTTAAGAGTATTGGATGCAAAAGTTTCGTTTGATGGAAATGCACTATTTCGGCATGAAGATATGCAATCGCTCCGAGATATTACTGAAGAAAACGAAAAGGAAATCGAAGCATCAAAGCATGATTTAGCTTATGTCGCTTTAGAGGGAAATATTGGTTGTATGGTAAATGGTGCAGGGCTTGCGATGGCGACAATGGATATCATTAAACTTTATGGGGCAGAACCAGCGAACTTTCTTGATGTTGGTGGTGGTGCGTCACAGGAAAAAGTTTCTGCTGCATTCAAAATTATAACATCTGATCCCAATGTGAAAGGAATCTTAGTGAATATATTTGGTGGTATTATGCGTTGTGATGTTATAGCTGAAGGAGTAATTGCTGCGGTTAAGGAAGTTGGACTGCATGTTCCTTTAGTTGTTCGACTTGAAGGAACCAATGTTGATATTGGGAAAAATATTATTGAAAATAGCGGACTAAACGTTATTGCTGCCAGTGATTTAGATGATGCCGCACAGAAAATTGTTTCGGCAATTAAGGAGACCATCTAAATGTCTATTATTGTTAACAAAGATACCAAGGTTATTGTTCAAGGTCTTACTGGAAAAACTGGAACATTCCACACAGAGCAAGCATTGGCATATTTTGGTACCAAAATGGTTGCCGGTGTTCATCCTAAAAAAGGTGGTGAAGTTTGGGAAAGCAAATTAAGTCCTGGAATAAATATTCCAGTATATACCTCCGTTTCTGAAGCGAAAAGTGCTACCGACGCAAATGCATCTGTAATATATGTTCCACCTGCAGGTGCTGGAGCTGCAATAATTGAATCAATTGAAGCTGGAATCCCATTTATTGTTTGTATTACTGAAGGTATTCCAGTTGTAGATATGGTGAAGGTCAAAGCCCAACTTAAGCAATCCAACTGTGTGTTGTTGGGTCCCAATTGTCCAGGAATATTGACTCCAGAGGAGTGTAAAATTGGAATAATGCCTGGTTCAATATTTAAGAAGGGTTCAGTGGGAATAGTATCGCGTTCAGGTACTTTGACTTATGAGGCCGTATTTCAGACGACAAATGTTGGACTCGGTCAATCAACTGCCGTTGGTATTGGTGGTGATCCTGTAAAAGGAATGGAATTTATTGATGTATTGGATTTGTTTCTTGAAGACCCTGATACAAAATCAATGATAATGATTGGAGAAATCGGAGGGTCTGCTGAAGAAGAGGCTGCGGAATGGGTAAGAGATCAAGCAAATAAGGGACGAAAGAAACCTATGGTTGGATTTATCGCGGGTCGAACTGCACCACCTGGACGAACAATGGGGCATGCAGGTGCAGTAATTTCTGGTGGAAAAGGCGGTGCTGAAGATAAAATTATGGCGATGGAAAAAGCCGGTATACGAATGTCTGATTCACCCGCGACACTTGGAAAAACTTTGGTAGAATTACTGAAACAGTAAGCATATTAAGCATAGAAAAAGTATTTAAGACAGGAATTGAGAGCTAAATTGAAGAAAAAAATTGTGAATAACACAAAAAACTATTGACATTTTGTGAGTTGAAAGCTATTTCTTATTCAAATTTGAAGTTAGTCTTGAATTCAAAACGAGAGCTAACTTACAGGATTGAATATGGGTCAATCAGAATCTAATGATCAATTTGCGAAATCATCGTTCCTTTACGGTGCTAATGCATCATATATTGAAAGTCTCCTTGCCAAGTATGTTGACGACCCCACACAACTAGACAAGACCTGGCAGGAATATTTTAAAAATCTAAAAGAAGATAAGAAATCAGTTCTTTCTGAAGCACGTGGTGCAACTTGGGGACGATCTGATTGGCCAATCGCGGCAAATGGCGAACTAGTTTCAGCTTTAGATGGTGATTGGTCCCCAATTGAAAATGAATTGAGCGAAAAATTGATTGGTAAGGCTCAATCTAATGGGGTTGAACTTTCGCAAGAGCAAGTTCACAAAGCTACACGTGATTCAGTACGTTCTATTATGATGATTCGTGCCTATCGGATGCGGGGGCACTTGCATGCCAATCTTGATCCCTTAAATATCGCACCGAAAAATGATCACGAGGAGCTTAATCCCGTAACCTTTGGATTTACTGAGGCGGATTATGACCGTAAAATATTTATTGATAATGTTTTAGGGTTAGAATTTGCCACAATTAGGGAAATGTTGGAAATATTAAAGCGGACGTATTGTTCTACACTTGGTGTTGAATTCATGCATATTTCAGACGCAACGGCTAAATCATGGATTCAAGAACGAATTGAAGGACCTGATAAATATGTAGCATTTACTACTCAAGGTCGAAAAGCAATTTTAAATAAAATGATTGAGGCTACTGGTTATGAAAATTTTTTACACATTAAATATACGGGAACAAAACGGTTTGGATTGGATGGTGGTGAATCACTGATTCCGGCGTTGGAACAGATTATTAAACGAGGTGGTGCACTTGGATTAAAGGATATTGTACTCGGTATGGCTCATCGAGGACGGCTAAATGTCTTGTCACAAGTTATGGGAAAACCACACCGAGCAATTTTTCACGAATTTAAAGGTGGTTCATACGCACCTAACGAAGTTGAAGGTTCAGGTGATGTCAAATACCATTTAGGAGCATCTTCTGATCGTGAATTTGATGGTAATATTGTACATTTATCTTTGACTGCAAACCCATCGCATTTAGAAATTGTTAACCCAGTGGTGTTGGGTAAGGCCCGAGCGAAACAAGATCAAATTGGAAATTTTGCTGATACCGTAGAAATTAAGCGCAATTCTGTATTACCATTGCTGTTACATGGTGATGCTGCCTTCGCCGGTCAGGGTGTAGTGGCAGAGTGTTTTGGTCTATCGGCACTACGCGGCCACAAGACCGGTGGGTCCATACATGTTATAATTAATAATCAAATTGGTTTTACGACTAATCCCAGATTTTCCAGATCATCCCCTTATCCTTCAGATATGGCAAAAGTAATAGAAGCTCCAATTTTTCATTGTAATGGTGATGATCCAGAAGCGGTTGTATTCGCGGCGAAAATTGCTACTGAATTCCGTCAAAAATTCGAACGACCAGTTGTTATAGACATGATTTGTTATCGTCGATTCGGTCATAATGAAGGTGATGAACCTGGATTTACTCAACCGATTATGTATCGGGAAATTGGAAAACATCCTTCCTCACTTGAGATTTATTCAAATCGGTTGATTGATGAAGGCGTTGTAACAGCTGAAGAAGTTGAAGAGATGAAATTAAATTGGCGAAAGACGTTAGAAAAAGAATTTGAAATCGGAAATAGCTATATACCCAACAAAGCAGATTGGTTGGATGGTCAATGGTCGGGATTGAAAGTAGCGACAGAGGAGGTTGAAGAAGCAAGACGTGGAGCGACAGGGGTTAAAGTTAAAACTCTCAAACAGATTGGTCGCAAACTATGTCAAATTCCAGAGAAATTTAATGTGCATCGGACGATTCAGAGGTTTTTAGATAACCGGGAGCAAATGATTAAAACTGGTGAACATATTGATTGGGCGATGGCTGAAGCGTTGGCGTTGGGTACTCTATTGAAAGAAGGACACCCGGTTCGATTATCGGGTCAGGACTGTGAGCGAGGAACTTTTTCGCAACGTCATTCGGTATTGTATGATCAAAATGATGAATCAAGATATATTCCACTTAACAATATTGCTCCAAAGCAAGGACGATATGAAGTAATCAACTCAATGTTATCCGAAGAAGCGGTACTTGGTTTTGAGTATGGATATGCCCTAGCAGAACCTAATGCATTGACGTTGTGGGAAGCGCAATTTGGAGATTTTGCTAATGGTGCTCAGGTTATTTTTGATCAATTTATTTCCTGTGGAGAGCGAAAATGGTTACGGATGTGTGGATTAGTTTGCCTGTTACCGCATGGTTATGAAGGTCAAGGACCTGAACATTCTTCCGCACGTTTAGAGCGTTATTTACAGCTTTGTGCAGAGGACAATATGCAAGTCGCACATTGTACCACCCCTGCTAACTATTTTCATATTTTGCGACGGCAGTTAAAGAGAAAATTTCGTAAACCACTCATTTTAATGACTCCAAAATCGTTATTGCGACACAAACATTGTGTTTCAAAACTGGAGGAATTAGATGAAAATTCTACATTTCACCGATTACTTTATGATGATGCAAGTATGGATCCCGAGGGACAAACAAAATTAGTTCCAGATGACAAAATCCGACGCGTTGTTTTGTGTTCAGGGAAAGTGTATTTTGATTTGTTTGAAGAACGTGAAAATCGTCGTATAAACGATGTGTATCTATTGAGAGTTGAGCAATTATACCCATTTCCAACAAAAGCATTGGCTACGGAATTAGCTAGATTTAAGAAAGCAGAGATTTACTGGTGTCAGGAAGAGCCGAAAAATATGGGGGCTTGGGTATTTATTCAGCCGTATGTTGAATGGGTTTTAGATACTGTTAAGGCAAAACATCGTCGACCAGATTATGCGGGAAGAGCTGCAACAGCATCTACTGCTAGTGGATTAATGTCTCGACATAAAGCTGAACTTGAAGGATTGCTGGATCAAGCATTAAGATAATTAACTCCATAATTTCAATGATATGTTAGTGAGTAAGCTATGACAGTTAAAATTGTAGTCCCTACTTTAGGGGAATCTGTTGCCGAGGCTACTGTTGCTAAGTGGTTTAAGCAAGAAGGAGATTTTGTTTCAGCTGATGAGCAGTTGGTGGAACTTGAAACTGACAAAGTTACATTAGAAGTACCTGCACCAGTTTCTGGCCGGTTACACGAAATTATTGCTAAGGATGGTCAAAATGTCGCGGTTGGAGCGTTACTTGCGAATCTAACTGAAGGTGTTTCTGGTGAGAAACCTTCCAAGAAAGTTGACACGGGATCAAAGTCAACAACTGCAGCTAAATCAAAAAAACCATCAATGCCTCCGTCACCCAGTGCACAGAAAATGCTCAAAGAAAATGAAATTGATAGTAATCAAGTAAGTGGTAGTGGAAAACGAGGTCAGGTTCTTAAAGCTGACGTAATTGATGTGCTAGCGAGTAAGTCAGCTCCAAGTGATGAAGCACTTGAAGAGCGGGTTCCGATGACGAAACTTCGTCAGACTATCGCGAAACGCTTAAAAGATGCTCAAAATACTGCCGCCATGCTCACCACATACAATGAAGTGGATATGACCGCAATCATGGATTTGCGTACAAAATACAAAGATTTGTTTGAAAAGAAACATGGTGTAAAACTTGGATTTATGGGCTTTTTTACCGCGGCAGTATGCAATGCACTTAAAGAAATCCCAGCGGTCAATGCAGAAATTGATGGAACTGATATTGTATATAAGAAATATTGCAATATTGGGGTGGCAGTAGGTACAGATAAGGGACTTATCGTCCCTGTAGTGCGAAATGCCGACAAAATGTCAATCGCAGAAATCGAATTGGAAATTGGAAATCTTGGAAAAAAGGCAAGAGAAGGTAATATTAGTGTTGATGACATGATTGGGGGGACATTTACCATTTCTAATGGTGGTGTCTATGGCTCTTTGATGTCTTCACCAATCTTAAATTCTCCTCAATCGGGTATTCTAGGTATGCATAAAATTCAAGATCGCCCTATCGCATTGAATGGTGAAGTGGTGATCCGTCCAATGATGTATCTCGCGCTTTCTTATGATCATCGTATTGTTGATGGTAAAGAGGCTGTAACCTTTTTGGTTCGCATCAAAGAAAATCTAGAAGCACCAGAAAGATTGGTATTGGACTTGTGATAAACTTTGATTCAAGTTTATCCAGATTATAAGAATATTTGAACTCAACTGTGTTTTCAGCACTTTACGACAGGAAGTTAAAGAATGGCGGAATCTAGTACTCAATTTGATTTGGTAGTCATTGGAACCGGGCCTGGTGGATATGTATGTGCAATTAAAGCCGCACAATTAGGTTTAAAAGTTGCGGTGGTAGAAAAACATAGTAGTTTTGGGGGAACTTGTTTAAATATTGGTTGTATTCCTTCAAAAGCACTTCTTCATGCATCAGAAATGTATGATGAGGCAAATCATAAATTTAGCAAACTTGGCATCAAAACTGGTCAAGTGAGTTTAGATTGGAATGCTATGTTAGCACATAAATCCACAACAATTGATGCAAATGTTAGTGGCATATCATTCTTATTTAAAAAAAATAAGATTGACTCATTTCAAGGTGTAGGACGAATTTTATCAGCAACAAAAGTTGAAGTTAGTTCTGGCACTAAAAAGTCTACTCTAAATACTAAAAACATTGTAATTGCTACGGGGTCAGACTCTATGAGTCTTCCTGGGATAACTGTTGATGAGAAACAGATTGTAACTTCTACGGGAGCATTGGAATTAAGTAAAGTTCCAAAGAGTATGGTGGTTGTTGGGGCTGGCGTAATTGGATTAGAATTAGGTTCGGTTTATGCGCGATTGGGAGCTAAAGTGCAGGTTATTGAGTATATGGATAAGATTTTGGGATCAATGGATAGTGATGTTTCTAAGAATTTTCAGCGAATGTTAAAGAGACAAGGAATGGAAATAAAATTATCCACAAAAGTTGTTGGGGTTAAAAAACAAGGTAAGAAACTTGTCGTTTCGGTTGAGTCTGCTGATGGGAAAACAAAGGAATCAATTGATACTGAAATTTTGCTAGTTGCAATTGGTCGCAAACCATATACGGAAGGTCTAGGTGCAAAAGAGGCTGGAATTAATTTGGATAAGCAAGGTCGAGTAGTAGTTAATGAAAAATTTGAAACAAGTATCCCAGGAATTTATGCAATTGGTGATGTTGTTGCTGGACCAATGTTAGCACATAAAGCAGAAGACGAGGGAGTGGCAGTTGCTGAGTTGTTAGTAGGTCAAGCCGGTCATGTAAATTATGATGTAATTCCAAATGTTGTTTATACAATGCCTGAAGTAGCTTCGGTTGGAAAGACTGAAGAGGAACTGAAAGAGTCTGGAATAAGCTTTCAGGTCAGTAAATTTCCATTTACGGCAAACGGGCGTGCGAAATCTATGTTAAAGTCAGAGGGTTTTGTGAAAATTTTGGCGGATGAAGTAACTGATACTGTTCTTGGAGTACATATTCTTGGTGCAGGTGCCGGTGAAATGATCCATGAAGCGGCAGTGTTGATGGAGTTTGGCGGGTCTTCAGAAGATTTGGCGCGTACTTGCCACGCCCATCCCACCATGTCTGAAGCTGTTAAAGAAGCCGCACTAGGTACATTTAGCAAACCTATTCATATTTAGTATGAGGTTGTTACGCTCTAGGATGTGCAGATCGATAAGATTTCAGAGCTTGTTCTGTATCAAAGTCTGTATAAATTTGAGTTGAAGAAAGACTAGCATGCCCAAGTAGTTCTTGTATTGAACGGAGATCAGCACCATTGGATAACAAATGTGTTGCAAATGAGTGTCTAAGAGCATGTGGTGTTGCAGAATCTGGTAATCCAAGTGCTCCTCGCAATTTTTCCATAGCAAGCTGAACTATTCTTGGTGACAGTGGTGCTCCTCTGACCCCTCGAAATAACTTATCATTTGTGTCAAGTGGAAATGGACATAATTGTAAATATAGCTCAATTGCTTCTACAACAATAGGTAGTATCGGAACTAATCGTTCCTTTCCGCCTTTTCCAACAATGTTGATTGATCGGGTATTAGCTGAGGGGACATTCCCAAGTGTTAATGAAAGTGCTTCACTAATACGTAATCCACATCCATAGAGTAATGTCAGCACTGCAGAATTTCTTGCTGCAACCCAAGGTTCATCGTCTAAAGATGTCTCGTAAGAAACGATAGATTTTGCAGATTCAGTGCCAACTGGTCGCGGAAATGTTTTAGAAATTTTAGGGGATTTTAGGAGATTAATTGCACTATTTGTTGCTAACTTTTGTTCCTCCAAGTAATAAAATAAGGATTTTATTCCTGAGAGACTTCGAGCTAACGAACGACCTTCAATCCCAATTGCACGTCGGTTTGCCAAAAATGCTCTGAAATCAGTAATTTTAAGATTGGAAAATTTAGCTAAACTTGGCTTATCTCCCAAGTGAATTGTTACAAATTCAATAAATTGCGAAACATCTTGCAAGTATGCATTTATGGTATGATACGAAAGTCGACGTTCTGATTCTAAGTGTACAAACCATTTGGTCGTTGCTTCCCCCAAATCGGTTTCTACAAGATCCTCTAGTGAGTCTAAGAATTTTTTTGAACTTTGACTTAATGGCATGCATTTAACGTTTCTTAATTTAAAAACGGCACGACCCAGTTTTCGAATCCTTACAAGATGCTTTGTTCAGTCTTGGCCCAATCTGCCAAAAATTGCTCAAGTCCTTTGTCGGTAAGTGGATGCTTAACAAGCGATTTGAGAACTGCTGGAGGCAATGTCGCAACATCAGCACCATAAAGTGCCGACATCTTTACATGATTAGCTGATCGAATTGAAGCCGCTAGAATTTCAGTTTTTAGAGTGGGATAATTATCATAGATTTCTCGGATTTCACGGATCAATTCCATACCATCAATATTAATGTCATCTAACCGTCCAATGAATGGTGAAATGAATGTTGCATTTGCTTTGGCGGCTAATAAGGCTTGATTCGCAGAAAAACATAGGGTTACATTGACCATAAAGCCTTCGGAAGTTAGCGTTTTACAAGCCTGTAATCCATCCCAAGTAAGAGGTAATTTAATGGCAACATTTTTTGCAATATTCGCAAGTTTTCGACCTTCGGCAATCATTTGATCTTTCTCAGTTGCAGTGACTTCAGCACTAACGGGGCCTGGAACTAAATCACAGATTTCCTTAATTACGTCTAGCATCGGATGACCTGACTTCAAAATAAGTGATGGGTTGGTAGTTACACCATCTAGTAACCCAGTTTCAGATAATTCTTTAATTTCAGCGGTGTCCGCGGTATCAACAAAAAATTTCATAGCTATTAAGTCTCCTTTTTAGACTGCAGTAAGAGGTGGGATCATTTTAAATTTGAATCAATGTGTAAATTGTAATCATGGATTACATATTTAACAATAATCTACAGATTTTTGGTAAATAAGATTCAGTTTTTCACAACTTTATGTACAGAATTGTATTCATTTTGGAATTTTCATTCAGCGATGAGTCATCAAAAAAATTCAAATAATCAATATGTTCCAGTCGTGTTGCCAGTAGCAATTAAACAGGCATATTCATATGAGGTTCCAGCAGGAGCTGAAGTGGAACCCGGTACAATTGTGCGGGTTCCTTTGGGACCACGAGAGGTGATTGGTGCAGTCTGGGACAGCAAAACCGATACTGACATAGATCCTAAAAAAATAAAAACAATTCAGCACATTTATCCCACCCCTCCCATCAATGCGGAAATGCGTCGATTTATTGAATGGGTTGCTAATTGGACTTTGGCCGAGCTTGGGATGGTTTTGCGAATGGTATTGCGAGTACCAAATGCACTTGAACCACCAATACCGATAAAAGGTGTCCGATTTACTGGTGTTTTACCAGATAAAATGACACCAGCGCGCACACGGGTATTAGAAATCGTGAATGAAGGATTGTCTTTCACAAAGAGTGATCTTTCAAATTTGGCAGGAGTTACCACTTCGGTTATTAACGGACTTGTTCGTCAAGATGTGCTTGAAATAGTGGATTTGCCGCAATTGGTTGAGTCAACAAAATTGGATTTAAATGTCACTGGACCAAAACTTTCAACCGAGCAAAAAGTAGTAGCTGATCGGTTAGTGAAGGCAGTTTCCAGCGGCTATTCAGTAACTTTACTTGATGGAGTAACTGGTTCCGGAAAAACAGAAGTTTTTTTTGAAGCTGTAGCCGAGACGATTAAATTAGGAAAACAAGCATTAATTTTAGTTCCCGAGATTTCATTAACAACTCAATATTTGGATCGTTTTGAAAAAAGGTTCAACTTGAGGCCATTGGAATGGCACTCAAATGTTTCGGCAAAAAAGCGCGAACATGCTTGGCGACAAATAGCAAATAATAATGGTGCAGTAGTAGTTGGAGCACGTTCAGCACTATTCTTACCATTTACCAAACTGGGACTAATTGTGGTGGATGAAGAGCATGATACGTCGTTTAAGCAAGCAGAAATGGTTCCGTATAGTGCGCGTGATATGTCAGTCGTTCGTGGTCAAATTGGTAATTTTCCAGTGGTTCTTTCTTCAGCGACTCCCTCAATCGAAAGCAGAGTTAATGCTGACCAAAAACGTTATAACCATTCTGTTTTACCAAACCGTGTATCTGGTACCGAGTTACCTGAAATTCAAACTATTGATATGCGAGCTGAAGGTCCAGCACGTGGGCATTGGTTAGCACCTAAAT
Source organism: Stappiaceae bacterium (assembly GCA_964291365.2). Lineage (GTDB taxonomy): Bacteria > Pseudomonadota > Alphaproteobacteria > Rhizobiales > Stappiaceae > JBDWFY01. The sequence continues at coordinate 3,801,037 of OZ219989.1, read as the reverse complement.
TGATCGACAGAATTTCGGAGTCGCTTGCAAATAAAACCCAGTCACTCCTTTTTCTCAATCGACGCGGTTATGCCCCGTTAACTTTATGTAGAAAGTGTGGTTTTCGCTATCAATGTAAAGATTGTTCTACTTGGTTGGTTGAACACCGATTTCGTCAATTGTTGATTTGCCATCATTGTGGATATCAATTGCAGGTTCCAATTCATTGTGATAATTGTGGAGTTTCTGGGTCGTTAGTTGCATGTGGACCTGGAATTGAACGTGTTGCAGAAGAGGTAGCAGAAATTTTCCCAGATGCCCGCACGTTGATGCTCTCTTCAGATTTGGGTGGCGGTATTGAACAATTGCGAAGAGAGATCAAACAGATTGAAAATGGTGAAGTTGATATTGTGATAGGTACCCAAATAGTTGCCAAAGGAATGAATTTCCCAAAAATGATGCTGGTTGGGGTAGTTGATGCAGACCTTGGACTATCATATGGAGATCTACGTGCTGCCGAAAAAACATTCCAATTATTAGCCCAGGTTACTGGCCGTGCGGGTCGAATTCAGGGTAAGGGAATTGGAATGATTCAGAGCTATTTACCGGAACATCCAGTAATTTCAGCGATGGTGACAGGAGAAAGCGAGGCGTTTTATCAGACGGAAATCTCTATACGTGAGAACTCCAATCTCCCCCCGTTTTCAAGATTAGCCGGAATAGTTATTTCAGCTCCTGAACGCTCAGTTGCTGAAGATTATGCTCGCGTCGTTGCCCGAAGTGCACCAAGATCAAATTCAGTTTCTGTACTTGGACCAGTAGAGGCACCATTGGCTATGATTCGAGGTCAATATCGATTTCGATTATTAGTGCAAGTGTCAAAAGTGTTTGACTTACAATCTTATATTCGTCAATGGACCAATACACTACCTAAAACTACTGGAGGACTGAAAATTCAAATTGATATAGACCCAATCAGTTTCGTGTAATATTTCTTTGAAAATCGCAATTTTGTGATTGCAAATCAAAAATTTTATGATAATGTATGTTGATGTAATTTCTCTGTATTTTATTTCATTAAATTATGTTAAATATTCTTGGAAAGAATGTTTTTTGTATTTTAAAAGGGTATTTTAGTGTCTAATAATAGTTCTTCCCTAAAAGGTGTATCAAATAGATATGCCACTGCACTTTTTGATTTAGCTGAAGAGTCCGGAATTGTAACCGAGGTTGAAAAAGACCTTAAACAAATTCAGGAGTTACTTGAAGAAAGTAGTGATTTATCGCGTCTGATTGAGAGTCCTGTATTTTCACGGGATGTGAAGTTTGATGCAATTGACTCAATATTGCAAAAGACTTCATTTCATCAGAATGTAAAGAATTTCATTCTCTTGGTGGCAAAAAATGCAAGACTTTTTGTATTACCGATGATAATTCGGGAATTTATGTCATTGCTTGCTATAAAACGCGGTGAAATTACAGCAGAAGTAAAATCAGCAGTACAGTTATCTGAATCAAATTTGACATCGTTGCAAGATATATTGAATTCGGCGATGGGGAAAAATGTTAATATTCAAACCACTGTAGATTCAGACTTGTTAGGTGGTTTGATCGTCAAGGTTGGTAGTAAGATGATTGATGCATCTCTACGAACCAAATTAAATTCACTTACAGTAGTAATGAAAGAGGTAAATTGATGCAAATCCAAGCGTCAGAAATTTCCGCTATCCTAAAGGAACAAATTCAAAACTTTGGTCAAGAAGCAGAAGTTTCAGAAGTTGGGCAAGTACTGTCGGTTGGTGATGGTATTGCTCGAGTGTATGGACTAGACCAAGTCCAAGCTGGTGAAATGGTTGAGTTTCCCGGTAATGTTCGCGGAATGGCACTTAACTTAGAAGATGACAATGTTGGTGTTGTGATATTTGGCGACGATCGTGCAATTCGAGAAGGTGATACAGTCAAGCGAACTGGTGCAATCGTGGAAGTACCTGTTGGTAAAGGATTGTTAGGGCGAGTAGTTGACGCGCTTGGAAATCCAATCGACGGTAAGGGGCCGATTGAATCAACAGAAATGAGAAGAGTTGATGTAAAAGCACCTGGAATTTTACCGAGAAAATCTGTGCATGAACCGATGTCAACTGGTTTAAAAGCAATAGATGCTTTAATCCCTATTGGACGAGGGCAGCGAGAATTGATTATTGGTGACCGACAAACTGGTAAAACTGCGATAATTTTGGATACATTTCTGAATCAGAAGTCGTTACATGAGTCAGATAATGAGAGTGAAAAGCTCTATTGCATTTATGTCGCGGTAGGTCAAAAACGCTCAACTGTCGCACAGTTTGTGAAAGCATTGGAAGAAAGAGGTGCATTAGAATATTCAATTGTGATTGCAGCAACCGCATCAGATCCGGCACCAATGCAGTTTTTAGCTCCATTCGCTGGTACAGCAATGGGAGAATATTTCCGTGATAATAAAATGCATGCCGTGATTGGTTACGATGATTTATCTAAGCAAGCAGTTTCTTATCGCCAGATGTCGTTACTACTTCGTCGACCACCGGGTCGTGAAGCATATCCGGGAGATGTATTTTATCTGCATTCTCGACTTTTAGAGCGAGCTGCAAAATTGAATGAGAATCATGGTGAAGGGTCACTTACTGCACTGCCGGTCATTGAAACACAAGGAAACGATGTGTCGGCGTTTATTCCGACGAATGTTATTTCTATAACTGACGGTCAAATATTTTTGGAAACAGATTTGTTTTATCAAGGGATTCGTCCTGCTGTGAATGTTGGCTTATCAGTATCAAGAGTGGGTTCCTCCGCTCAAGTGAAAGCGATGAAGCAGGTTGCGGGACCAATTAAAGGTGAACTCGCTCAGTATCGTGAGATGGCGGCGTTTGCTCAGTTCGGTTCTGATTTAGATGTTACGACGCAAAATCTGTTGAATCGTGGTGAGCGATTAACAGAATTGTTAAAACAAGCACAATTTTCTCCACTTAAAACTGAAGAACAGGTCGCGGTAATTTTTGCTGGGGTAAACGGTTATCTCGACAAAATTGAAGTTAGTCGAGTTGGGGATTTTGAACGAGGTTTACTGTTAAATTTGCGAAATGATCATAGCGATTTATTGACTGCAATTCGTGATGAAAAATCATTAAGTGATGAAGTCACGGAGAAATTGAAGGCAGCTGTAGATAATTTTGCTAAAAATTTCGCCTAACATGACATTAACAACGAATAAGGAGCTGGCACGGTAATGCCAAGTCTAAAGGACTTACGCAACCGGATTAGTTCGGTGAAAGCGACTCAAAAAATTACTAAAGCGATGCAGATGGTAGCTGCAGCAAAATTACGACGCGCGCAAGAAGCTGTGGTTGCTGCTCGACCTTATGCAGACCGCATGAGTAATGTGTTGACTAATCTTGCATTGACGCAAGCGGAAAAGGAAGGTGTACCAAAATTATTGGGTGGCACAGGTAAAGAGGAAGTACATTTACTGGTTGTATGTACTGCAGAGCGTGGTCTTTGTGGTGGATTTAATTCCTCGATTGCCAAGCTGGCAAGAGAAACCGCACAAAAATTGTTAGCGGATAATAAAAAAGTCAAGATTTTATGCGTTGGTAAAAAGGGCAACGATGCGTTAAAACGAGAGTTTGATGGAAATATAGTTGGAACAGTTGAACTTCGAGAAGTAAAACGGATTGGATTTGCAAATGCAGACGCAATAGGAGACCAAGTTCGTGAAATGTTTGAAATGGAAGGGTTTGATGTTTGCACCTTGTTTTTCTCTCGCTTTGAGTCAGTAGCAAAGCAAACACCGACGACAAAACAACTCATTCCAGTTGAAATTTCATCTGATGAATCTGAAGATGAAAGTAATCAATCAATCATGTATGAGTATGAACCAGATGAAACTTCAATATTGGAGGATCTACTCCCTCGAAACATTTCGGTGCAAATATTTAGAGGTTTGCTTGAAAATGCCGCCGGTGAAATGGGGGCAAAAATGATGGCGATGGACAACGCAACCCGAAATGCTGGTGAAATGATTGACAAATTGACAATTAGCTATAATCGTCAGCGTCAGGCACAAATCACCAAAGAATTAATCGAAATCATTTCTGGTGCTGAGGCACTTTAATCAGATTTATACAAGGAACCTAAAATGGCAAATAATCAAGTTGGTAAAGTAACTCAAGTTATCGGAGCGGTCGTTGACGTGAAATTTGACGGCCATCTTCCTCAAATCTTGAATGCGTTAGAAACTGAAAATCAAGGCAATCGATTGGTTTTAGAAGTCGCACAACACTTAGGTGAAAGTACGGTTCGTACAATTGCTATGGATAGCTCCGAAGGGTTGGTACGTGGCCAAGAAGTAACTGATTCAGGTCAACCAATTGCTGTTCCAGTTGGTGACAATACCCTTGGTCGAATCATGAATGTGATTGGACAACCTGTAGACGAGGCCGGTGAAATAAAGTCTGATCAATTACGTGCAATTCACCAACCTGCACCTGAATATGTTGAACAGTCAACTGATGCTGAGATATTAGAAACCGGAATTAAAGTGGTAGATCTTCTCGCTCCGTATGCAAAAGGAGGAAAAATTGGATTGTTTGGAGGGGCTGGAGTTGGAAAAACTGTTTTGATTATGGAATTGATTAACAATATTGCAAAGGCGCATGGTGGATATTCTGTTTTCGCTGGTGTAGGTGAGCGAACTCGCGAAGGTAATGACCTTTATTGGGAGATGATTGAATCCAAAGTTAATGTAGAAGGTGGCGGAGAAGGATCAAAGTGTTCGCTGGTGTATGGTCAAATGAATGAACCACCTGGTGCACGTGCAAGAGTTGGTTTAACAGGATTAACCGTGGCAGAATATTTTCGAGATCAGGGTCAAGATGTTCTATTCTTTGTTGATAATATTTTTCGGTTTACGCAAGCAGGGTCAGAGGTTTCAGCTTTGTTAGGTCGTATTCCATCAGCGGTGGGTTATCAACCAACATTAGCGACTGATATGGGTGCGATGCAAGAGCGCATTACGACCACTCAAAGTGGTTCAATTACGTCAGTACAAGCAATCTATGTGCCCGCAGATGATTTAACTGATCCTGCACCTGCGACTTCATTCGCACACTTAGATGCAACGACAGTTCTTAGTCGTGCAATTTCAGAAAAAGGGATTTATCCAGCGGTTGATCCACTTGACTCAACTTCTAGAATGCTTGATCCACGCGTTATAGGAGATCAACATTATGAGGTAGCCCGACAAGTTCAAGCAACTTTACAACGATATAAAGCCCTTCAGGATATAATTGCAATTTTGGGAATGGACGAGTTATCTGAAGACGATAAATTGATTGTGGCACGTGCTCGAAAAATTGAACGCTTTTTATCACAACCATTTCATGTCGCAGAAGTATTCACAAATTCACCTGGAAAATTAGTTTCGCTTGAAGATACAATTTCGTCATTTGAAGGACTTTGTAACGGTAAATATGACCATTTACCTGAGGCCGCGTTCTATATGGTTGGTGGAATTGAAGAAGCGGTTGAAAAAGCGAGTGTGTTAGCCGCAGAAGCCGCATAATTTACTGTGGTTAAGTTTTGTGAATTTGTGAAGTCAAAAGTTATAAAGAAGGTTAAATTGTAAGATGGCTGGTCAATTTCAATTTGAATTAGTGGTACCTGAGAATTTGCTTGTTTCAAAGCAAGTTGATTCTGTTGTCGTTCCAGGAACTGAGGGTGAGTTTGAAGCTTTGGAGGCGCATGCGGCGTTCATGTCAACCATACGGCCGGGTGTTATTAGCGTTCAATCTGGTGGTGAACAGGAGCAATTTTTTGTTAGAGGTGGCTTTGCGGATGTTGAGCAAAATGGGTTGACTATTTTGGCAGAAATGGCAGTTAGAGTTGAAGATTTAAAGGCCGATGAAATTTCGCAACAAATAAAAAATGCCGAAGAAGATGTTGAAGATGCAAAGGATGATTCTGCCCGCAGAAAAGCAGAAACTCTGTTGAATCAATTGAAGGAAATTCAAACAGTATTAGTAAAGTAGTGAAATTGACTTTTGATTCGTTGATTTTACCCCATGTGCTGGCGTAAATCGGTTTTGAGTTTCTTATATTTAGTGGACGCAAAAGCCAGTTTATTTTGAGAGTTCGGACTGACCGCCCGCTTTCTGTAAAAGTTCTGGTGTATCAATATCAAATCGCACTGGTTCACCAATTTCAATCTCAAATACAGATTCTGAATTCGCCTCTATCAACGAACGCGCACCGATATCACCTTTGATTTGGCATAATTCGTTAAAGTATCGACGTGACCATAGAACTGGATTTCCCCGTTTACCGTTTGCAGTAGGTACTACAATATGTACACCATTAGCCGGGTCATAAGAGTCAAATATTTTGTTGATGTGATTAGATTGTACAAAGGGCATATCAGCCAACATTACAAGTACAGCATCAACATCAGGTGGAAGTGACTCTACTCCTAAATTTAACGATGAAGATAAACCAGAAGCGAAATTTTGATTTTTTAAAATTGTAACTTCGCAGTCAACCAGAATTTTTGAAATTTCATCGGCCATATGGCCTGTAATTACAGTTATTGAATCAACTTTACTGTTTTGCACATTTTCAACACAGATTCTTACGAGCGGTGTTTTGTCTATTTCGGCAATAAGCTTGTTTGATTCACCCATACGGCTTGATTTACCTGCAGCAAGAATGATAGCTGCAACTTTTGGATTTTCTAAATTTGTTTCTTTTTCTAGTCTTGGCACTGGTCGGGACATAATATCCATCAATAACCCACCTACACCTAAACCAGTAAGCATAGATGGTTGAATTTCAATGCCAGCAAGTGCGCGGTGAAGCACCCAGTCAAATCCATTTTCTTTTGGACTTCGTGCACAACCAGGTGCACCAATGATTTTCAATTGCTCGTTTTGTGCATATAGAAGTAAGTTTCCGGGGTCTACTGGTAAACCAAATTGCAGAACTGTTCCGCCAGAATTCTCAATTGCCGTAGGTATCACATCTGCGTTGTCAGTAATTGCAGTAGCACCAAAAATTATGATTAGGTCTGCATGCTCCTTATGTAAAAACCGTATATTTTTAGTGATTTCTTCAATGGTATGAGGAACTCTTAGGTCCCAACTAATTTTGGAATCAGTTCCACTTAATCTAGACTCTAGGTTGGCTAAAGTTTTGTTGATTACGGATTCTTTTAAACTCGGTAGAATGGTAGATATAACACCGATTTTATGAGACTTATAAGGCACTATTTGCAGTGTATCATTAGCGGAATCTAGTAAATTGATCACGTGTTGGACTAGTTGTTGATCTACTGCAAAGGGGATGATTTTAACTGTAGCAACCATTTTGCCGGCCAGCACCGGTGTATAAGCAGCTAAAGTAGCAAGTGTCACTGCCGAATCAACACCGTTCAATTCGTTTATTTTGTCGATATTTGGGCAAAAAATCCCAGAAACAGTTGAAAACAAATTAACTCGACCAGTGAATGCGGTTTCAGCTTTACAGTATTCATTACTAAGAGAATTTGCGAGCATAGTAGCTGCGTCATTCTCATGAAGGTCGTTCGGTTCAAGTTTGGCAACCCATATTTTTTCTAAATTTGAATTTTTAACTAATTCAATCTCATTATCACCAATGACTGAACCTTTTTTAATTGTCTTTTGAGATAATTTTAGCGTGTGTGCCAGAATAGAGTCTTTACATTCTTGTATTGGAAACTCACCAAAAATCACGTTTTATCTCCATTCTTGAAGTTTCTTTGTTTATCAATTCGCATAGATTTGATGATTTCTGCAAGAATCGCGACTGCAATTTCAGCAGGACTAGCTGCACCAATATCAAGGCCAATTGGGGCATGAATTTTTTCAATGTCTGAATCTTGAAGCCCAGTTTGTTGTAATCTTTCAACACGTTTCAAATGGGTCTTTTTACTACCTAATGCCCCAACATAAAAACAATTTGCTTTAAGTGCTTCAATTATCGGGAAGTCATCAATTTTTGGATCATGAGTTACTGCAACAACTGCCGTAAAGGGATCAAATGTAATTTTACCAGTAGCATCTTGCGGCCACTCTGCAATTAGATTAATGCCTGCAAATCTCTCTGAGGTTGCGAACGCGGTTCTGGGATCAATAATTGCGACATCTAAACCTGCTTGGGTAGCCATTGGTGCAAGTACTTGAGAAATATGAACTGCCCCAATGACCAATAGTTTAACAGGTGGTAATGAAACATTGAAAAATATCTGTTCTCCAGACTCAAGGGTTACAACTTTAGATTTTCCAGATACAAAAAGTTCTTGAAAGTATGGAGCTAATTCGTCGGATTGCCAATTTTCTTCTTCTTTTACTAACCGTTGTTCACCTGATTCTAAATAAGTAATAAGCAAAGTAGCTTGCCTATTGACTATTGAATCACTCCATTTTTCGAGTGTCGCGGGTTTCATAACATTAGCTCACTTTTTCAACATAAATTGAGATTTTACCACCACAAGTCAATCCAAATTCCCATGCTTTTTCATCGGCAACACCAAAATTTAAGGTTTTTGATTCTCCAGTCGTTATGACTTCTTGTGCTTCAGCAATAACGGCTCCTTCAACGCAACCACCAGAAACGGACCCTTCGAAATTTCCATCAGAATCTATAAGTAAAACTGATCCTGGTGGGCGCGGAGCTGAACCCCAAGTTTGTAAAACTGTTGCTAACGCAATTTCTCGCCCGGAATTCAACCACTTTGCCGCGATTGTAATGGGATCAAAATTTGATGAATTAATATTGTGTACCATAAGAGTGATCCAAACTAGTGAAATTTTGGAATTATTATAACAGCATAATTTTAGATTATTTTATAATCCGTTTTATTGAGTTTTAATAATCAAAATTAGATCTTTCATTTTGGTATCAAGTTGTATCAATTTCATTATTTAGGTTCAAAAGCATGTAGTGAATCTGTACTATGTATTGGAGTTAATGCGACTATTTGTCACATTGTAAGAGGTAACTAGTTTTGTAACCATTTAAATTTAGGGACTTATATACAATATGCCGCAAATGCAAAAATGACTATCAATTTCTCTTTACAAAATTTATTGGTGCTCAGATAAATTCACGGTGTTCTTTCTAAATAAAAAAAATAATCCTCTGGAGTAAAAATTGAACCTCCAGCAACATTTAACAAAATGGCTTTAATGTTGAAAGAGGTAAAAAATTAGAAAACGAGATAGGAAAGCCATTAAGTTAGTAAATAACCAATAGCTGTGACGATTTGTCGCATTTATTTCTGGATCTTTCCGTGTAATTTAATATAAACTAATCAATCATAAGGAGAAATAAAATGGTTAAAAGAATACTTTTAATCCTAACATTGGGATTATTCATTGCGTCATGTGATGAAGCAAACGACTGGTTTCATGAAACATTTGTTGGTGAGCCTGAACATGTATATGCTGGTGAGCGAAGTGAATGCTATCGTTGGTTTGGCGGTAGTAGTTTAGATCTTTTTAATAGGATTACAAGAGAATGTGAAGGGCGGTAATCATGCGTAAATTAATTATCATCCTACCGTTGCTCTTTGTTCTAGGCTCATGTAGTGAACATTGTGATTCTCGCGGTGGTTGCGATCATGCAGCTATTCATCGAGATTTATGGCAACCAGTAACTGATTTTACTAATGCTTGGACATCTAATTTGGCTCGAAGTATACGATGTCAGTGGAATCTGTCTGAAGCTAACTGTTAAGGAGACCGACAATGAAAAGAATTCTCTTTGTGGTATCATTGGTACTATTTATTAGTGCTTGTGATCATAGTCCAGCACCAGAGCATTTTGACTCTTGTATGGCTGATAGCAGAAATGATGGAAATTTTTGGGCTTGTGGTTGGCAAGCAGTCGATCAGCATTTTAGAAACTTATGCTGGACACCTCGACAGTGTGCTACTAGATTTTAACCAATGAAAGAATAAAAGAATAAAAGAGGCGGCTTTTGGCCGCCTCTTTTCTGTTTGACCTTCTTAATATACTCGGATTTAGTAATAAAACCAAATCGTGATTTATCAACTTCATCACCGACTAATTCTAATGCCAAATCTTCAATATAAATTGAATCTTGAATGTTACCCTCAACAGGTAGAAGCCATTCACGACCATGCAACATTTAACAAAACAGCTATTTTGTCGAATGTTGCAAGAAGTTCAATTTTGCTCCTGAGGATTATTTTTTATTTAGAAAGGAGCACCCTGAATTTATCTGCGCGCCAACAAATTTGGTAAAGAACAATTAATAGTCAATTTTTCTTTTGCGGCATATTGTATATAAGTCCCCAAATTTACAATAAAGGGAGCAATCCAATGAATTATAAACTAAAAATTGCAATAATTTTTCTGACACTGTCCAGCGCACTTGTTGCATGTGAGACCAGCCTAAGTGTATGTGATACTCAATGGGCTGATAATTGGTCAAATTGCGCGCATCGATAGTCACAAAAGTGATTACAAGTACCACTGTTGACATTTTGAAATAATTTTACACTAGAGCACTTTACGGTGTATTCTCAATCTAATTTCTGAAGAGTGAGACTTATCTAATAATGACCAGTCAGAATGAGGAAGGAATCGTAAAGTGCGATGATGGCTCATATCTATGCAATTTGAAAATTGTAAACAATAAAGGTTTGCACGCGCGAGCTTCAGCAAAGTTTGTCAATTTAGTTAAAGAGTATGATGCGACCATTAATGTTTCAAAAGACGGCCAGACAGTTGGTGGTTCCTCGATAATGGGATTGATGACATTGTCAGCTAGTATTGGGACATCTATTGAAGTGATGGCATCCGGTGAACAAGCTCATCTAGCCTTAGTTGCAATCAAGGAACTAGTGACAAACGGGTTTGGTGAATTGTAATAGCTATAAAATTTACCGCTTTTCATACTCATTGAATGCTAGACTCATTATTAGTTTCTACTACTAGTGCTTACAAAAATCACCTGTAGCTGATATTTTTGTGGAAACTCAAAAATTCTTCCTTGATTAAATGTAGGTGAATTAGGTATTTCATTTAAATTTAACCCATAATCGAAATCGCACCATTGCTATTTCTTAACTCTCATTAACATAAAGATAAATATGTCAAAACAATCAAATTCATATGCTGTGAAAGATATAGGTCTTGCAGAATGGGGTCGGACCGAAATTGAAATCGCAGAAACTGAGATGCCGGGATTAATGGCATGCAGAGCAGAATATTCTGAATCTAAACCACTAAAGGGTGCACGAATTGCCGGTTCGTTGCACATGACAATCCAAACTGCAGTTTTAATTGAAACGCTAGTTTCGTTAGGTGCTGAAGTTCGATGGGCTTCCTGTAATATTTTTTCAACACAAGATCATGCAGCAGCAGCAATCGCTGCGACCGGTGTTCCAGTATTTGCTCACAAAGGTGAAACTTTGGAAGAATATTGGGAATTTGCCGACAGAATTTTTGATTGGGGGGATGGCAAAACTGCAAATATGATTCTTGATGATGGCGGCGATGCTACCCTTCTTGTGTTATTAGGAGCAAAAGCAGAGTCTGATGCAAGTCTACTCGAAAATCCAAGTAATGAAGAAGAAGAAGCACTGTATGACACGATAAAGAATCGTTTAAGTGAAGATTCAAGTTGGTTTAGCAAAGTACAACAAAATATTCGTGGTGTTTCTGAGGAAACAACGACCGGAGTGATGCGCCTTTATCAGCTACATGAAAAAGGTGAACTTCCGTTTCCTGCGATAAACGTGAATGATTCAGTTACTAAGTCAAAATTTGATAATCGATATGGATGTCGTGAATCGCTTGTTGATGGAATTCGACGCGCAACTGATGTGATGTTAGCAGGGAAGGTGGCTGTAGTTTGTGGGTATGGTGATGTCGGTAAAGGGTCGGCATTATCGTTAAGTGGTGCAGGGGCGCGGGTTATCGTCACAGAAATTGATCCAATCTGCGCGCTTCAGGCGGCGATGGATGGTTATGCAGTTAAAAAATTGGATGATGTTGTTGATTCAGCAGATATCTTCGTTACTGCAACTGGGAACAAAGATGTAATCACCCTTGACCATATGCGTAGTATGAAGGATATGGCGATCGTTTGTAATATCGGACATTTTGACAATGAAATTCAAATTTCAAATCTTCGGAATTTAAAATGGAAAAATGTAAAACCTCAGGTAGATTTGGTGGAGTTCCCTGATCAATCGCGCATTATTTTGTTATCTGAAGGACGCTTGGTCAATCTTGGAAATGCAACTGGACATCCGAGTTTTGTAATGTCTGCAAGCTTTACAAATCAGGTCTTGGCACAAATTGAATTATGGCAAAATGGAGAGAGCTATGAAAAAGGGGTTACTGTATTGCCAAAACATCTTGATGAACATGTGGCGCGACTACATTTAGACAAGTTAGGGGTGGAATTAACAGAGATGACTTCAGAGCAGTCAAACTATACTGGAATTCCATTAGAGGGACCATTCAAACCCCAACACTATAAATATTGAGAGTAGTTGCACTAATTTAATTTGACACGATAAATAAAGGGATTGTTGCAAACTAGAGGAAAATTTCTGGTGTTAAATACAGTATGCAAGCGATCTTTTTCGTTTGTAGTTCAGAGTGTCACGGTTTTCACGTTTTTTGTTTTCGCTGCGGAATCTAGTTCTGTCAGTTCTATGACATCCTTTTCAAATTCGACAGAAGAAACGTTTACTTTGTGGCATCCGCTAAATTTTTTATCTCTTTTGATGTTGTTAATCATTATCTGTGCATTGCTTTTCCCGGTTTATCGGGTTCATCAGCGTTTCAGCAAAAGAGTGCAAGTTAACCAGAATAATGGTGGTCAACAACTTCAATTAAATCAACTAGCCGCAATTTTTGACTCAGAAAATAACAGTATTTTAGTGACTTGGTTTGATAGCTCAAATAAACCAAAAATTTTTGGCAAACTCTCTGAAAGAGCAGGTATTTCAACAGAATCAGAGCAGTTTTTGAAATTTGAGGATTGGCTCGCCAAAAAAAACGCTGCAAATCTAAAGTCGTTAATTTCTGCATTACTAAAGGAAGGAAAGCCGTTTAACGTTCAGTTCAAAACAATTTCTGGAGTTAATTTAGAAATTTCAGGTAAGAAAGTAGATAGTTTAGCATTGATGCGGTTGCAAGAGTCAGTAGCTAAAAAGCCTGAAAGAATTGACAATATTGAAGTTCAAGAGTTTGAATTCGTTGCTAATAATTTTCTCGTTCAATTTCTTGATACGTGGTCTGGATTGAGTTGGATTCGAAATAAAAACGGAAAGTTAATTTGGATTAACAAATCATTTTGTCAGGAACTTGGAGCAAAAAATTTAGAGGAAGCGATATCTGATACACCGGAACTCATCTTAAACTTGATCAATCAGAGAGAGGAAAAATCAAAAAAAACAGAAAATTTTTTTGGTCAAGTCACAGTATTGACCGATTCTGAAACGCAAATTTTTAAGGTGTGTGAATTTGAAACTAAGAAGGGGATTTTAGGTTTTGCGACTGTTTTCGCTGATACCCATCCAAGTGAGAGTGAAACCAGTCAATCGGTGAGAATCCAGCCAAACTCACTAAATTATCTTTCAATTGCTGTCGCGATATTTAATTCCGAACAACAGTTAGTGTTTCATAATGATGCATATCAACAATTATGGGAGTTTGATGATGAATTTTTGAAGAATCAACCGTTGGATGGTGAAATTTTAAATTTTCTCCGTTTGCAACGAAAACTACCAGAACAGGAAAATTTTATGGATTGGAGAAACGACTTGCTTTCTAATTATCAATCAAAAGAGGTACAAAATTTTTTCTGGTATTTGCCTGACAGCAGAACTCTTCGAATTTCCATGATTCCTAGAAGTAGTGGTGGGATAATATACTTTTTTGAAAACGTAACAGAACAAATTAGGTTTGAAAGTCGTGTCAATACGATGAATCAAGTTCAAGGTGAAACACTTGATCACCTTTCAGATGCGGTATCAGTATTTGGTTCTAACGGGAGATTGCGCTTATGGAATCCTGCTTTTGCAGAACTTTGGCAACAAAGCTCTAAATTTCTTAAAGAATTTCCACATATTTCGGAAGTTGCACAGCGAATAAATTTGAGTGAAAATGAAACTGCATTATGGAACAAATTTGCGGAGGAAGTAACTCAGGTTTCAGAAGTTCGAACCAATTTAAACGGTCAAATTGAGCGAAAAGATGGTATTATTCTAGATTACTCTTTAGCACCGCTACCAGATGGGGGGATGCTCATTACATTCGTTGATGTGACAGATTCTATCAACATTGAACGTGCACTAATTGAAAAAAATGAGGCTTTAAAACAAGCAGATGAACTTAAGAATAATTTTATCCAGCATGTTTCTTATGAATTTAGATCCCCATTAACAAGCATAATTGGATTTGCCCAAATGTTGTCTGATCCAAATTTGGGTACTTTAACGACCAAGCAAAGTGAATATATGGATCATATATTAGCTTCTTCGTCCGCTTTACTGACACTAATTGATGATATTCTTGATCTTGCCACAATTGATGCTGGTATCATGGAATTAGATCTTGTTGATGTAGATATTCAAGAAACGGTCGAGGCAGTAATAGAAGGCATACATGATCGCTTAAAAAACTCAAATGTGGAACTAGAGGTTAACTTAGCTGACGACATTGGAGCAATTGTTGCAGATCGTAGTAGAGTTCGACAAATTTTATTTAACTTGGTTTCAAATGCGGTAAATTTCTCCGCTGATAACGGTAAAGTTGAAATCGGTTGCGAACGATTGGATGATAAGATTTTATTCAAAATTCAAGACCACGGTAGTGGAATTCCTGAAGAATATCTCCCAAAAGTTTTTGAAAACTTTGTCAGTTGGGGACAAGGTGAAAAAAGACGTGGCGTAGGACTTGGATTACCAATAGTTAAAAGGTTTGTTGAAATGCATGGCGGTGAAGTTACAATTGAATCTAAACTGGGAACTGGAACACTTGTAATTGTCTCTTTGCCACTTGTAGCGAGTTCTAAAAAAATGGAAGGCGAGTAAATATTATTACAAAGCAAGAAAATCAACGTAAGCTTTGTTCAGTTGAAGTTTCTGAGGAATTAGAAACTATTTTATTGGCTGAGGATATCGCATTAATATTGCAACCTGGAGATGTAGTCGCAGTTTCGGGAAAACTTGGTGCTGGAAAAACCACATTTTGTCGAGCACTCATTAGAACATTAGCAAGAAATGATACCTTAGAAATTCCAAGTCCAACATTTACACTTGTCCAACAGTATGATTTGGAGCGATTTACCCTCGCTCACTTTGATTTGTATCGCATTGGCAGTTCGGAGGAATTAATTGAATTAGGATTTGAAGACTTCGTACGGAATTCAGTTGTATTAGTAGAGTGGCCAGAAAAGGCAGGAACCTTTTTACCAAAAAATAACTTATGGATGTCTATTGCAATAGGAGATACCGAATCAAAACGTAAAGTTGAGTTTTTTGGTGAAGAACAAATTTGGCAAAGTCGTTTGAATCGAACTATTCAAATTAGGAAATTTTTGATTGAGAGCGGTTGGCGAGCTGCAAATCGTAGATTTCTTGAAGGAGATGCATCAACACGGTCTTATGAAACCATCCATGAAAAAGCTCGAAGTGTTGTGTTTATGAACGCTAAACCACCTCCTGCTGAAGGGACTATTCGAGATGGAAAATCTTACAGTGAAATTGCCAAACTTTCCCAATCCCTTGACTCATTTATTGCAATTGATCAAGCATTAGAGCGAGCTGGTGTTCGTGTCCCTAAAATTTTTAATGCCGAAAAATCTTTGGGATTTATGATATTGGAAAACTTAGGAAATGAGCCAGTTGTTAAAGATAGTAAGCCGATATCAGAGCGGTATGTCGTTGCCACTGAAGTTTTGGCATTTTTGCATGGTAAACACTGGACTCCTGAAATTGAAACCAGTCTAAATGAATCGTATCGCGTACCAAATTATGATAATGAAGCCATGCTGATTGAAGTTGAATTATTTTTGGATTGGTTTGTACCATTTAATTCGCAACATGAAGCGTCAACAAGCTCGCGTCAAAAGTTTATAGATATATGGGAAGAATTGATCAATAAGATCAAAGATACCGAAAAAAGTATAGTGTTACGGGATTATCATTCCCCAAATTTAATTTGGCAGGAAAATGAATCTCATCTAAATCAAGTTGGATTAATTGATTTTCAAGATGCTGTTTTTGGACCCGCAGTTTATGATTTGGTGTCATTAGTTCAAGATGCTAGAGTTAATATTGACTTATCTTTACAAGAGCGACTTACGCGACATTATTTGAGTCTTCGAAGTGAACAGGGAAATAATTTGAATGAAACTGAATTTACACGGGATTTCGCTATTGTAGCATCGCAACGTGCCCTTAAGATACTTGGAATTTTTACTCGTTTATCGCAACGGGATGGGAAACACAGTTATTTACGGCATATTCCTCGAGTTTCGCAATATTTAGCTAAAAACTTACAACATGAGTCCCTAGCAGAATTATTTTGTTTATATAAAAATGAGAATTGGTTAAACAAATTTGAGAACCCATATGAACACCAGTAGTGAAATTCAAACCGAACAAATTCTGCCTAAAGCGATGATTTTTGCCGCTGGTTTGGGTACTAGGATGCAACCGATTACCAATTATATGCCCAAACCACTAATAAAAATATGTGGTAAGACTTTGATTGATTACAATATAGACCGATTAGAACGACTCGGAGTTAAAGAAGTGGTAGTAAATGTGCACTATCAGGCAGACAAGATTGAACACCACCTTTCCTTAAGAAGCAGTCCAAAAATTCTAATTTCTGACGAGCGTAACGCTCTGCTTGAAACAGGTGGTGGTTTTATGTTTGCTCTTCCTCTTATTGGGGTAGAACCAATCTATATTTTAAATTCTGATAATATTTGGATGGATCAGAATAATTCAAATTTAAATAAATTATCTACTGCTTGGGACTCAAAAAAAATGGATATACTGTTAATGCTAGCATCTGATTATCAAAATTATGGATATTTCGGGGCTGGGGATTTTGTCATATCAGAATCTGGTAAATTAAGACGAAAAAGTGAACAGGATTCATCCGCTTTAATCTACACCGGTGTTGGAATTATTAATCCACGCGTATTTGAAGGATTCACTCTTGGCAAATTCTCATTAAATCAAGTTTTTGACAAGGTCATTGAAAAGGGTAGATTATTTGGGATGCAAATGACGGGGCGTTGGTATCACATCGGAATCCCTGAAGTCATCAAGTCGGTAGAGGATGAGATAATAGAAAACGTTCAGTTTTGCGTGGAAGAAAATCTGTAAAATGGCAAATTCAGTACCGAATGCTGGCACAATTGCTAAGCCGCAACGTGTTTTTACCATTCCGCCGACGGCATCGTTCTTAGACGAATTAGCACAGAGTCTCATTGATGGACGACTTATACCAAATTTTAAAGTTGAAAATGATTGGTCAGTTTTAGCGGATGTAACTATTTATCTTCCAACTCGTCGTGCCGCAAGATCCTTAGCTGAAATATTTCGTACGAGCGCACCAAATAAAGTTGTTTTTCTCCCGAAAATTCGACCACTTGGTGATATTGATGAGTCAAATCAATTAACAGAATCAACTGCGGATTCAAGTGAACTACCACCAGAAATAGGCTACACGGAAAGACACCTTGCGCTTACTAGACTTATTCTAAGATGGACTCAGATACAAGCAGAGCAGAAAGATTCACAAGCTGGACCCAGTGAACAAGTTACTATGGCTTCTCCTACCGATGCCGCGTGGTTATCTCGTGAATTGCTGATGCTAATGGACCAGATTGAAGGTGAAGAAGCAAATTGGTCGCAATTGTCTGAATTAGTACCAGACCAATATGCAGAATATTGGCAAATGACAATTGAGTTTTTAAAGATTGCGACTGAAATTTGGCCAAAATTTTTGATGGAACAAGGAAAAATGGACCCAATGGCAAGGAATTTTGCGTTGATTCGCAATGAAGCTGAATTCTTGGCAAAACATGGTTCAATTAAACCGATAATTGCAGCTGGATCTACAGGTACTGCACGTGCAACGCGAATACTACTTAAGACAATTGCTGAATTACCAAATGGAGCGGTTGTTTTACCTGGAATTGATTTGTCATTAGATGACAAAAGCTGGAATCTATTAACAGACTTTGAGACCGATAAAAATTCAAAAAAATCTCAGAGATATAATGATTTGAATCCAGGTCATCCGCAATTTGGATTGGCAAAATTAATCCGACACATTGGAATCGCAAGAGAAGAAATTGTTTCACTTTGTCAATCAGAGACAACGAAACTTGAAGTTCGGAACAATGTTGTTAGTGAAGCAATGAAACCAATCAAGACTACAGATTCGTGGATAAAAGTTCGCAAAAATTTTAAGGTTTCAGAATTAAAATCGGCATTTGAAGATTGTGCGTTAGTTGAAGCAAAAAATGAAATAGAAGAAGGGCTCACAATAGCACTAGTTTTGCGTGAAGCGATTGAAAATGGAGAAACAGCTGCTTTAGTTTTAACTGATCAAAACCTAATCCGTAGAGTAGTTAGTGAATTAGAACGTTGGTCAATTCAAATTTTAGATTTTACTGCACAGTATTTAAAGCATAGTTCACCTACAATATTGGCTAGGTTGGTAACTAAACTTGCACTACATAGATTGGATGCTGTTACGATGTTATCGGTACTAAAACATCCAATAACACGAATAGGGTTTACGCAATCTGAATTGAAATTAGCAATTAGTGCATTTGAACGTGGTATTTTAAGAGGACCACAGTCAGAAGAAGATATTGAAGGATTAAAGAATGTCCTGTCCAATGCGAAAAATTTACATCAAAATCAAATACATAGTCCTAGATGGCAACGATTAACTGAAGCGGAATGGGAGGCGGTAGAAAAATTAATCGCAAAGTTGGAATACGCACTAAGTCCATTAGCTGATTTGACAAAAAGAAAGGATAAAATTTCAGTAAGTGAACTTGCCAGACTTACATTGCACACATTGCAACTGGTTGGTACTGACAATAATGGAGATGATTCCAAGTTATTTAGTTATGAAAGTACAGCTGACTTGGTTAGATTTTTAAGACTGTTGATAAAAGAAAACAATAGTGGGTTAGAAATTATGCCAATTAATTGGCCAGAGTTTCTTGACTCACTTATGACCAATATAACCGTATTAGAGACAAGTAATTCAAAGGCTCAAGTTGGTATATTTACTCCGATTGAGTCGCGTCTTCATTGGCCAGATGTTATTATTCTAGCTGGCTTAAGCGAAGGGAGTTGGCCTAAATCAACACGAAATGATCCTTGGCTCAACAGACCTATGAAAAATGAAATGGGTTTGGATCAACCTGAGCGACGTATTGGATTAGCTGCACATGATTTTTGCCAAAGTCTTGGTTGCAAACGAGTCGTAATGACTAGGTCATTACGTTCTGGTGGATCTCCAACGGTTGCTTCAAGGTGGCTTCAACGGGTTTTGACAGTTTCAGGTGAGTCAGTTGTAAATTTAATAAAAGATAATGGAGCAAAATATCTTGATTGGGCCCAACAGTTAGGAAGTATATCTACAGTTCCAAAACCAATCTTTAGACCTTGCCCGAAACCCGCAATTGATTGTAGACCGAAACAATTATCCATCACCGAAATTGAAACCTGGGTCCGAGATCCATATGCAATATATGCTCGTCGGATTCTTCAACTTGAACCAATGGATGAATTAGGTGGAAGTCCAGGTGCCGCTGAAAAAGGAGCAATTATTCATGATTGTTTGGCGGAATTTTTGCTTAAGTGGAAAGGTTCATTCGACGATATGGCATTGACCAGACTTTTTGAGATAGGTGTTGAAAAATTTGAATCTATAAAGGTTTTTCCACAATTGTATGCACTTTGGTGGCCGCGATTTCAACGGATTGCGAGTTGGTTTGTTAATGAATTTGAAAAAGATCGAAATAAGAATGTACAACAAAGATTTCTTGAATGTAGTGGGAATATGGAAATTCCAATCGGTGATCAGTCATTCAAATTAACTGGACGCGCCGACAGAATTGATTTGCTTAAAGATGGTACGCTAAGCATATTGGATTATAAAACCGGTCAGGTACCAAGTTTACCTCAGGTTGAATCACTGTTGGCCCCTCAATTGCCTTTGGAAGTGGCGATGATAAAATCAGGTGGATTTCGAGAACTCAAAAGTGATTGTGCAATTAGTGAGCAAGCATATGTGGTACTTTCAGGGGGAAAAATTGCTGGAGAAGTAAATGATCGAACACCGAAAAACTCTTCTGTAATTGAGCTTGCTTCACGTGCTTCTCAAAATCTTCATGAATTGATAACCGCGTATGCTAATCAAAATCAGGGTTACTTATCGCGTGCGCGGGTGTTTAAGGAAAAAGTTTATTCTGCACCATACGATCATTTAGCGCGAGTACAGGAATGGTCAGTAGGTATAGTTGACGAGGATGACTAGTGAATAATATTCCATCACAGACACTTAAAAAACAACGCGACGCATCTAGCCCTAATGCTTCTGCATGGGTTAGTGCAAATGCAGGATCAGGAAAGACTTTTGTGTTGGCTCAGCGCGTCGTACGGTTATTGTTAGCTGGAACTGACCCTTCAAGGATTCTTTGTCTAACCTTTACAAAATCTGCCGCTGCCGAAATGGCAATGCGAGTATTTCGTATCTTAGGTGAGTGGACTTCGTTAAATGATCAAAAATTAACCGAGGAAATTGAAAAAATCGAAGGGAATAAACCCGATGACAAGTTGCTACAAAATGCGCGGCGATTGTTTGCAAGAGCACTTGAAACACCTGGGGGATTAAAAGTTCAAACGATCCATGCATTTTGTGAGGCAATTCTTCATCAATTTCCACTTGAAGCAGGCATTCCAAGTCATTTTGAGGTGTTAGACGAACGTCGAGAAAATGATTTGTTAATTGAAAGTCGCGCGAAAGTGCTTCGATTTGCACTGGGACATCCAGATCAAGAAATAGGATCAATTTTAACTTCGCTCATTGACCTGATGTCTGATTTCGCAGTTGAATCAGCAATAAATGAAATTATTACTAAACGGGATAAGTTTCGTCAGTGGTTGAATAAGTATCCAACACTAGATGATGCGATCCGAGATTTTAAATCAAGATTAGGAATACAATCTGAAGAAACTTTAGTTTCCATAAACCAAGAAGTAATTAATTCTCCGATATTCCCTGAAACTGAATGGGATAGACTTGCTAATGTATTTTCTAGTGGTGGAACACAGGATAATGTGCGAGCAAATGCAATTACTGAAGCGACTCAAACCAGCAGTTTGGAGAAAAAATGTAGTTTATGGAAATCAGTCTTCTTCACCAAAAGCGAAGAACCTAAAAAGCGTTTGTACTCAAAAGCTTTGAGTGAGGAATATCCCGATATATGTGAACGTCTTGATAAAGAGCAGTCTCGTTTAATCAGTGTCGTAGAGCGTCGCAGGAATCTATTCACTGCATTGGGAACTGAGGGATTGCTTCGACTTGCTGATTTAGTATTGACAGAGTATGAAAACATCAAAATTCAAAGGGGTTTACTTGATTTTGAAGATTTAATTATTTGTACAGCTGGTTTACTTTCAACTAGTGAAGCATCACTATGGGTTCAATACAAATTAGATAATGGATTAGATCATATTCTAGTTGATGAGGCGCAAGATACGAGTCCACGTCAATGGGAAGTCATAAATTCAATGTCAGATGAGTTTTTTTCAGGTCTGGGTGCAAGAGAGACAAAAAGAACGGTGTTTGCAGTTGGTGACGAAAAACAATCAATTTACTCATTTCAAGGCGCGGAACCGACATTTTTTGCAAAAATGAGAAAAGCGTTCAGGGTAAAAACTGAAGATGCAGGTCATAAATTTAATGATATCCGGTTGAATTTATCCTTTCGATCAACCAATGAAGTCTTAAACGCCGTCGATACGGTATTTGCAAACGCACGCGCATTTAAAGGTTTGTCGCAGGATTCAGAACGATTGGTACATGAAAGTATCAGAGGAACAGAGCTAGGATTAGTGGAGGTATGGCCGCCAGAATTGGCGCAGGAGTCATTAATTGAAGATGATTGGACGAAGCCAATTGATAGAGAGGGACCAGATTCACCAATGTTCCGACTTGCGGATCGTCTTGCTGACAAAGTACATAATTTAGTTGAGAAAGATCAGATTAGTGCAGGTGACATCTTAATATTGGTTCGGAAGCGTGGTCCAATAATTGAAGTTTTAAATCGAGCTCTTAAACGAAAGGGCATTGCTACTGCTGGTAGTGACCGATTAGTATTGACAGACCATTTAGCGGTAAAGGATTTAATTTCTCTTGGTGAATTTTTATTACTGGAAGAAGATGATCTCTCATTGGCTGAGGTTCTAAAAAGCCCTTTATTTGGTTTTACTGACGAGCAACTATTTGACCTAGCACATGAACGTAAGACTAGCTTGTATAAAGAATTGCAACAGAAGGCGAGTCAAGATCAACTTTATTTGGATGCATTAAATTGCCTGCAAAGCTGGCAGGGTGAATTAGGTTCGATGCTACCGTTTGAGTTTTATAGTAAAATACTTGGTAGCGATGGTGGACGGTTATTATTTAAGAACAGAATGGGAGTTGAAGTTGACGATGTTCTTGATGAATTTTTAATGATGGCGTTTGAATATGAACAAGTCAATGTCCCACAATTGCAAGGGTTTCTTTCGTGGTTAGAGGCAGCACCAACCCAAATAAAGCGTGAATTTAGCGCGACTTCTGATGCACTGAGAATTATGACTGTACATGGTGCAAAAGGCTTAGAAGCAAATGTAGTATTTATGATTGATTCAGGGGGGAATCCAGTTCATCCGAGTCATAATCCAGCAATATTGGAATTATATGAAGATGAAAATACTCAACAAATACAGGGAATGAGTTGGCTTCCCCCTAAATTAGAACGTCCCGATTGGTTGAATCAAAGGATTGAAATTGAACAAGAATATTCGCGGGAAGAATATCGGCGACTATTGTATGTTGCAATGACGCGAGCAAAAAACCAATTATATATTTGTGGTTGGGCACCAAAGAAGGGTCCGCATGAGGATTGTTGGTTTTCATTAGTCAAAGAAGCTCTTGAACTCGATTCTGAGAAAGAGTTTGATGTAGAAGGCGAATTGAAATCGTTTCGTTGGATTCTAAACGGCCAACAACGCAAATTAGTGAAAAGTTATTCAAAAGAAAACCCAAGCGGAAAGAAATTAACACCACTTCCTGCGTGGATCAAAAAGCAAGTTAAATTACCAAAACATTCAGTAGCAATTACCCCAACTTCAATTGGAAAATTATCCAAAGAGGAAACTCAATTCTACAATAATGTGACTAAAATTGGAGTCGAGAATTTAATTAGTCGAGATAATGATAATGCGTTGTTAATTGGAAATTGTGTCCATCGTCTAATTGAAATTCTTCCGAGTATTGACAAATCAAAGCGGGTTGAAATTGCGACAAATGTGTTGAAGCAAATGTTGAAGGATGAATTCGATAATTTGTCAGCCCAAATTATTTCAGATGTGATTAAGATATTGGATGATGAAAAATTTTCGGAATTATTCGCGCCGAATGGAAAATCCGAAATTGAAGTAACTGGTATTATCAAGGGATCAAATGATAAGAATTTTGAAATTACAGGCCGAATTGATCGATTGATAATAAATAAGAACGAAATACTTATCATTGATTTTAAAACTACCCGACAGCCACCGCAAAAT
Source organism: Stappiaceae bacterium (assembly GCA_964291365.2). Classification (GTDB taxonomy): domain Bacteria; phylum Pseudomonadota; class Alphaproteobacteria; order Rhizobiales; family Stappiaceae; genus JBDWFY01. The sequence goes on along the minus strand of OZ219989.1, from coordinate 3,777,143 downwards.
ATTGAAAAAGTCCAGAAAGAATATATTATTCAATTAGGAATTTATTATCTGTTGCTCAAAACGCTTTACCCTAGTCATCAAATAAAATGTGCATTGTTTTGGACCCATAACGCATCGTTGATGGAAATTGACAAAAAAATACATACTCAGGCAACCAATGCATATTTCTTAGGTGAATCTAATTCTTGACATAATTATTAATTAGTTATAAATTGAAATTTATTTCGTTACATTATTGAACAAAAATATCTTAACTAACAAGGGTGAAACTATGTCTACACAAACTGTTACTGATGATTCATTTGATCAAGTTGTAATTGGTTCTGCGGAACCTGTGGTTGTAGATTTCTGGGCCGAGTGGTGCGGACCATGTAAAATGATTGCACCTGCGCTTGAAGAAATTGCTACCGAAATGAATGGAAAAGTCAAAGTCGTTAAATTGAATATTGATGAGAACCAAGACACCGCGTTTAAATATGGAGTTAGATCAATCCCCACTTTAATTCTATTCAAGGATGGTGAACCTGTTTCTACTCAGGTGGGTGCGGCACCAAAAGGAAATTTGGTAGATTGGATAAATAAATCTTCTTGACTCTAAACAGCTATTGAAATTTTTGCGAATGTTACTTATTTGAATTTTGAATGCTTGGCAAAATTTGTGGCTAATCTTGACTGACATTAGCTGATCAAATAATTAATCTTTTAGGTAGAATTTAGATTTTATTCAAGGGATTGACATCGCAACTAAGTTTGAACAAAATTACATTACAAAAGATTAAATTGAATGATTTGCACAGATTGCTATTGCAATTTGTTTAAGCAATGTCACCACAATTTACTAATTTAACAAAATAAACTAAGTTTTTAATTGGAGTGAAAATGTTGAACGAAGAAATCTCGAACAACCAACAGACCAATACAGCAGATCTGGATTCACAGAATCAAAATCAACCTGCGGAAAAAAATTCTAAAAATGTTGACGAAGATGTAGTTGAATTTAATAATGCTAATGTGGTTAATGCTGATGCCGATACTCAGAGTGTTGAAAGCAAGGATTCGGAACAATCTGATATCACATCTGAAACAGACCAAACTAGTGACAAACAATCTACCGATTCAGATAGTGAAGGACTGTCAGAAATAGAAGTTGAAAATCAAGAATTAAAGTCCAAAAATGAGCAACTCTTGTTGCATATGGCTGATTATGAGAACCGAGCCAAACGTGCTGAACAACAAGTTAAGGACGTGCGACAATACGCTATTACTGGATTTGCAAAAGATATGCTTGTAGTCGCGGATAACTTAGGACGCGCACTTGAAGCTTTCACAGGTGAGTCAGGTAAAGAAAGCGAAACCAAAACCAATGTAAATGCACTGGTTGAAGGCGTACAAATGACACAAAAGGAATTACACAACCAACTTTCAAAACATGGTATTGAGCTATTTGATCCAGTTGGAGAAAAATTTGATCCTAATTTCCATCAGGCTATGTTTGAAATTCCTAATACAGACGTACCTAATAATACTATTATATCGGTTCAACAGAAGGGTTATTCAATTGGTGATCGCATATTACGGCCAGCTCTTGTTGGTGTTTCAAAAAATCTTGAGAAAGAGATGAAAAATGAAGCTACAGTTAGGGAAGTGGAGCAAACTACTTCAAATCAAGTTGACCAAGCCACTGAAAATCACCCGGCTAACGAAAAATGTGACTCGGCGAAGAGTAATAAATAATTTTAGTTGTATTATTATGTATTTTGAGATTTTATCTTAATTGACAATTTTATTGAATAAGGGTTAATATGATATTTAGTGACTAATCCAATAACTGCTAAATTAATCAAACAATGGAGGAACTAATAATGTGGACCCATGGAACATTTTTCTGGAACGAACTTCGAACAAGGGATCTAGAAGCGGCTAAGAAATTTTATGGTGCCGCACTTGGTTGGACCTTTGATAATGAATCTAGTAATCCAATTAGTGATTATTGGGTTGCAAAAAGTGGAGGAATGCCAACCGCGGGATTGATGACAATGGATGAAAATGAATGGAAAGGAATTCCTGACCATTGGTTTTGTTACATTGCCGTTGATGATGTTGACAAGCGTGCTGAATTAATCCAACCAAATGAAGGAACATTGTTTGGTGAATTATTTAACATTCCTGATATAGGTCGTGTCGCGTTTTTGCAAGATAATTCTGGTGCTACTGTTGGTTATATGACCCCCGATATTCCGGATGATGCAATGCAAGGAGATTGGGATATGAGTCCATATGGTAAGTTCTTTTGGAATGAGTTGATGGCAAGAGACGCTGATTCGGCGAAGAAATTTTATAGTGCCACTCTGGATTGGACATTTGATCAAGTACCGTCAGCAACTGGTGGAGATTATTGGGTAGCCAGAAGTGATTCTCACCATGCCGCTGGAATATTTGAAATGACAGGTAAGGAGTTTGTAGGAATTCCAGAATTTTGGTTTAGCTATATTGCAGTTCAAGATATTGAAGAGAGTTGTAACCTTGTCAAGAAAAGTGGTGGAAAATTACTTAAGCCAGTATTCGAGGTTAAAGATGTGGGAAAATTTGGAATTATTGAAGATACCTGTGGTGTATGTTTTGGTTTCATGGAACCAGTGACGGCTTCAGTTGATTGTGAAGAAGAAATCAAGTGAATAAAATAAATCAGAGTTAATAAAATTCTAGGGTCGGCTACGTATTTGAATTGAAATTAAAATTTTTGCGAGTCAAACTCTGTTTTTTTGATCTAAGTTTTTGAATTTTTTACATGTTGATACTTTTTTCTTAGGTTAAGCCATGTAAATATGCCACCTAGTGTAATGCCAACAAATAGGGTTGTAAATAGCACTACAAACAGCGGAACATTAATAATTGCAAATGATGGATTTTCAAGAGTAAATGGGTTAATTGAAAGGTTTACTGGGGTTCGATTGGCGATTGCAAATACGACCACAATGATAAAAATAGGAATTAGAACAAGGAATCGTATGACTTTTCGCAAAATAATTTCTCCAGTTTGGTTGTTGAGATTTAGTCAGCGTTTATTCTATCCCTTAATTCTTTTGATGGTTTGAATATTACGGTATAATTTTCATCAACAGATACACTCTCTCCAGTTCTTGGATTACGTGCCTGACGCGCGTTTCGGAATCTTAGTGAAAAAGTACCAAAGCTTCTAAGTTCAACGCGTTTTCCATTTTCTAAACCGTTTGAGATTTCCCTCAATATCGTCGTTAACATTTTTTTTATATCTTGTGGATATAAGCCGTCTCTTTGTTTTGATACTTTATTGACCAATTTTTGTATAGACATGGCGATTATGTATGTTATTTGGCTGAATTATGAGTTGGAAACTGTAAAATTGAAATTAGTCCTTTGGTTGAATAGTTTTCTGGGTGAAAATTGGTTTGAATCCCAAAATTACTCACTAAAATGCTTTTGACTATTTCTGAAATTGAAATGGTAAAAATATCAGAAAGAGTTAATTTGGTATTGTTTTGGTTTGTTTCCCAGTTAACTACTGGTAGCTTTTCATCAAAACCCAATTGATTATCCATCCAATTTAAAACTTCTCTCCCTTCTCCAATCTCATCAATCAACCCTAATTTCAATGCCTGATTGCCGTTATAAATTCTACCATCACCAAGTTCTTTTGCTTTTTCCAAGCTAAATGACCGTCGTTCAGCAACGATACCGATAAACCAATCATAAGTATCATTTACCAAGTCCTCCATGACGGATAGACTTTCCTCATTAATTTCTTCAAATAGATTAGGCTGATCTTTAAGTGGGGAACTCGTAACTGCATCATAGGTAACACCAACTTTTTCAAGTAAATCACTAGTATTAAACAGTTCTAGTGCAACTCCAATTGAACCCGTAATTGAATTCCGTTGCGCAATGATATGGTCAGCCGCTAATGCAATTAAATAACCTCCAGATGCTCCATATGCACCAATTTGAGCTACGACAGGTTTTTTATTTGAAACCAATCTCAATTCATTGTAAAGCGACTCACCCGCAAATGTTGAGCCACCGGGTGAGTCGATGGAGACGATGACTCCTTTGACGTTTTCATTACTTTGGAGCTCTAATAGCGTTGTCGTAATTGAATATTCATCTGGAATAACACCAGAAATTGAAATTCTGGCAATATGGTCTTCGTCTTTTTCAAATTGCTCAAAGTCAGAGAAATATATTCCCGCAATTACTAAGACGAGAAAAATTGTAAACATCGTGAAAATACGCCAAAAAATGAGCTTTCGCTTTAGCTTTCGTTGATGTTGATAAATTTCAATTTCGGAAGACATTTTGGTTATTTTCGTCCTACAATTTAGTTGGTTCGCTAACTATCGAAAAGTGAGTTGTAATTGAATTAACCTTTGCTTATATCATAAATTTTCAAATTCAAATATCAAGTGATGTTTATTATGTACTTTTCTAAAGAATTAGGTTGCCAAATTTCTTTTACCCAATCAAATGCTTTTATGAACTTAGTTCGAAACGCTAAGGTCCGTCGATTCTAATAAAAACTTCGTTATTTTCGACTTTAACTGGGTAGGTATTTAGGTTTTCGCATGCTGGTGCTCGTTTTACCTCTCCAGTGCGATAGTCAAATCGTCCATTATGCATCGGACATTCGATAATGTATCCCATTACCAAACCATCTTCTAAATGAACTTGTTCGTGAGTACACAATCCATCAGTACAAAAAAATTCGTTTTCTGGACTCCGGTAAATTGCGAATGTACGGTTGTTATGATCGAACCGAATCAAGTCTTCTAGTTCAATATCATTGGTATTGCAGGCTCGGATCCAATTTGACATTGCTATTTTCCTCTATGGTTGGAATTAAAGGTCTTACGTAATTTGGTGAAGGAGTAGCATCTTTCGGAAGTGGACGCTTTACATAATAATTTGGGTCTTTTTGCTGTTTGAGTATTGCTGGAATTAATTCTCTATAGCAGTCCAATAATGAGGTATAAGCTTTAGGACAATCGTGTTTAATTTCTGTATGTAGAGCTGGAAGATTATAGTATGGAACCATCGGATACATGTGATGCTCAACATGGTAATTCATATTTGAGTAGATAAATCGAAATAATGGATTCAGATACACCGTACGTGAATTCATCCGATGGTCTGGGATGTCTTCTGCAAGTCCTGCATGCTGTGTTGTAGCTAACATGTGATGGAGCCATGAACCATAAAAGGTTGGTAAACCGACTAAAAATATTGGCAACCAACTTTCAAGTATGATGGCAACAAAAACTGTAAATAGCAATAAAATAATATGCGACCGGCCAGTCCAAAACGCTTTTCGCCATTCTGATTCAGGTAAGAAATCTTTTTGGTCAGGTGATAGAATTTCAAAACTCAATTTTATCGATTTCCAAATTTCTTTCATTATAGTTGGAATATAGAGGAAGTTCAATATCCAGTCGCAAATGCTTGGTGGACGTGGAAACGCGATCTCTGGATCGCGACCGACGATAATCGTATCGGTATGATGACGAACGTGACTCCATCGCCATAAAATTGGATTTTTAAGTGACATGAAGGAAGCAACTAAATAAAATACTTCATTAAGCCAAAGAGTCTTGAATGGAGTTCCGTGTCCAAACTCATGCCAACGACTATCAGCACCTGAAGCATAAAACGTTCCATAAATAAAGGCAGCTAACCAAGTCCAAGGAGTTCCCCAAGATAAAATAAGAAATGCACCTGATATGATTACGGTACTTAGCCAAACTCCAATATTGATAAACGCTTGTTTATCAGAACGCTTTATCAGAGATTTCAGCTTATTGCGCGAAATGGTGGTCGAATACCATTGGTCGTTGGAGAATCCTGGTCCAGATTCTGGTCCTGTTAAACTGTAATTTCGAATCGCTCTTTGATTTTTCATATCAACTCATCTCAAGAGTTGGATTTTTTCTTGTTAACTGAATTACTCTATCGATTTGTTATTATCAAATGTTTTACTAAGATTCAAATTAACAATCATTCCAGATAATAGTTTCTTATGTCTGGTGATCTAATAATATTTCAAAATTCTTTCAGAATTCTTTCAGAATTCTTACAAAAATCTCAAATAAATCTTAAATTATTGAAAGATTTGTCGCAAAAATAATAAATTTAAAGCAAAAGTTATGAAATTACAATACTTTTGCTGGAATTTTGGGATAATAAAAGCTGTGTTAAGTTTTGTAGAATTCAAATATAATTTCTGTATTATATACCTGAACATTTTACTTTAAACTCGTAAAATTTATCAAACAAGATGATTTTACGAGTAAACAAAGGGAGAAAATAAAAAGAAACACATAACTAATTATCTTAGTGCGGCAATTTTAATGACAATCATGTTTGCCACCTCAGCAGTCGCACAAGATCACAAATTACGTATTCAAAATCATTTTAGTGCTGAATCAACCCCAGGTCAATTAATTGCGCGCTTTGCCAGTATTCATGCCGATTGTAAAACAGCTAGGTTTTGATCCAATTTGGTTTGGAATTTTATTCAGTGTTAACATGCAAATTGCATTTTTGATTCCACCATTTGGATCAGCTGCATTTTATTTAAAGAGTGTAGTACCTCCAGAAATTGATTTAGTGACAATTTATCGATCTTTTGGTCCATTTATAGTATTGCAAGCAATAATTTTAGCAATCTTGATTATATTTCTTCAAATTTCATTATTTCTTGTCAGATGAATAATGAACAATAAAATAAACTAGGCTATAAAATTTCAACAATATGACTCAGAAAATTCTGGGAAAATGAAAAGGTTTTGCTGATGCGAACAGGAGTAATTGGACTAGGTGATATGGGATCCGGTCTCGCCAAAAATCTGTTAAATAATGGATTTGAGGTTACAGGATTTGACCTCAGTCCCCAACGTATGGAAGCTTTTTCTAAAATTGGGGGAAAAATTGCAAATAATGTCGCTGAAGTGGGTAAAAAGTCAAATGCGGTATACGTTATGGTAATGAATGGTGACCAAGCCAAACAAGTGATATTGGCTGATAACGGATTAATAAAACATATGTCGGAAGGTGGTGTTGTTATTTTGACAGCAACAATAAAACCTCGAGAAGCATGTGAAATTGGAGATGAGATGGTGGGATCAGGAATAGGTTTAATTGATAGTCCAGTTTCTGGTGGATTTCCTGGGGCACAAAATGGGACTTTAACGATGATGGCCGCCGCTGATGATAAATTGATGAAACAATATGCACCAGTAATGGACGCGGTCTCTTCGGTTATACATCATGTCGGAACCTCACCGGGTCAAGGTCAAACCGTAAAAGCGTGTTTGCAATCAATAATTGGATCAATATTCTCAGCAACATTCGAAGCTTCTGTATTAGCTGCAAAAGCAGGAGTGAAGGGAGAGGACTTGTACAAAGTTGTATCAACATCTGGTGCTGGATGTGGAGTTTGTAATATTGCACTTGAAAATGTAATAGATCGAAAATTTGAGAATACTGGTTCTGGCATCGGAACTATGCACAAGGATTTAACAATTTCATTAGATTTGGCCACTGAATTAGAGGTCCCAATGCATACTGCTTCAGCGGCAATGCAGATTTTTCATGCGGGTAAGAGCAAGTATCCAGATTCAGACAATTGGGTGTGCGCTCGAGTCATTGAAGAAATAGTCGGAGCTGAATTACATCGAGACAAAGGAAAATCAAAATGAAACTTGGAGTAATTTGTGATGGTATTAGCCGTGACTTGAAACATGCGTTACAGGTCATGGATGAATTTGGTTTAGAATTCGCTGAATTACAGTATGTCGGTGAAAAAGAGGTGGGTGATCATTCAAAGGAAGAAATCAAAGAAATTGACTTGTTAGTAAGAGGACATGGAAAGTCTGTTAGTTGCTTGAGTCGACATATATTTGCGGGAATGACTGTTGCTAATAAACCAGGGGATGACTTACATACCAAGCATATGGACGCACTAAAGCGTGTTTGTGAAATGGCTGAAATTGTCGGATCACCCCTAGTAAGAATCATGACCCCGAAAAAAGAACAAATACTTTGGGGATTTCACGGTGCTGAGAAATGGAATGTTGCGCATGGTGCGTGGGATTCAATATTAACTTTGATCGCGCCAGCAATTGATATAGCAAAAGCTGCAAACAAAGTGCTCGTTGTAGAAACGGGTAATGGCACGATGGTTAATTCAAATTATACGGGTAGAAAACTAATTGACGATTTAAATGCGAAGGATACTTTGAAAGTACTCTGGGATCCGGCAAATAATTGTTGGTGTCATGAAACGGCGTTCCCAGATGGTTATGAGGAAATTAAAAATGGTTATCTGGGTCACATTCACATCAAGGATGTTCAGGTTGATACACCACGTGCAACACTATCAATAAAACCTTTTGGTGAAGGGCAATTAGCAGAACAGTATCAATTAATTGCTAAAGCCTTGCTATATGATAACTATGATGGGGTTATCAGCTTTGAAAGTGTTTTTCATTCTGGAGATGGAGATTTTGAAGCAGGGTTCAGACTTTGTATTGATCGATTCAAACAAATGTTTAGTTAAATTTGAACTAATTGAAAATTTAGCATCAAATAGATTTGTGGAAAGCAAACTGCGCAGGTGATGCCGGATTTAGAATTTTAACCCGGCATCGTGTGACAATTATTTATCTTCTTCTTTGTTATCTTCTGGTGATGAGCCACTTTCGTTTTTTGTAGCTTCTGATTTTTCATCACCTGAATTCTCTGGTTTCGCTTCAGTTTCCTTTGACTCCGAATCAGCTTTAATGTCTTTAGACTTGGAGTCAGCAGAATTATCCTCTACCTTTTTGGCTTTTGCTTTTTTCGTTGTCGCTTTTGCCGTTTCTTCTGCAGGTTTTGATTTCTTGGGATCAACTTCAGCTTTAGTCTCAGCCCCTCCTGAATCTGTATCACCGTCTTTTGTTTTAAGCGCAGGCCCAAGAATTTCACCAAGAGATGCACCAGAATCAGTCGAACCGAACTGAGCAATTGCTTCCTTCTCTTCAGCGAGTTCTAAAGCTCGTACAGAGGCCGCAACTTTACGTGCTTTTTTGTCAAACTGGGTTATTCTAGCATCAATTTTATCTCCAATTCCGAACCGGTCAGTTCGTTGTTCTTCGTTGTCTTTTGACAGCTCATTGCGACGAATAAATGCCATCAATTCTGTACCAACAATCTTTACTTCTATCCCAGAATCTTTAATTTCTGCAACCTCACAAGTGATTACAGACCCGCGGCGTAGTTCACCACCTGCACCAGTTTCAAACGGATCACCAGTTAATTGTTTGATTCCTAATGAGACGCGTTCTTTCGCCACATCAACATCTAAAACCACTGTGGTGATAGTCTGACCTTTGGTGTAATTTTCAATAACCTGCTCTCCTGGTATGTTCCAGTCCAAATCCGTCAAATGAACTAATCCATCAATCTCATTTTCAAGTCCGATGAATAACCCAAATTCGGTTTTGTTTTTAATCTCACCTTCAACCCGAGAACCAACAGGATAACGTTCTAAAAATTCCTCCCATGGATTAGGCATTGTTTGTTTAAGGCCAAGTGAAATTCTGCGCTTAGGTGGATCAATTTCAAGTACAACCACCTCAACCTGTTGAGATGTTGAAACAATCTTTCCTGGTGGTACATTTTTCTTAGTCCAAGACATTTCAGATACATGTATAAGACCTTCAATACCAGTTTCAATTTCGACGAACGCGCCATAATCAGTAATATTTGTAATACGTCCCAAATGTTTACTTCCGATGGAATAGCGTTCCTCAATGTTTTCCCAAGGATCAGTCTCGAGTTGTTTCATACCAAGACTTATTCGATGAGTCTCTTGGTTAATTCTGATGATTTGAACTTTGACGGTATCACCGATATTTAATATTTCACCGGGATGAGTAATTCGTTTCCATGAAATATCAGTAACATGTAAAAGACCATCAATTCCACCAAGGTCAACAAATGCGCCAAAGTCAACAATATTCTTAACCACACCTTCGTGGGTTTGCCCTTCTTTCAAATTCTGCACTAATTCAGAACGCTCTGATGCGCGACTCTCTTCTAACGCATTCCGTCGCGAAACTACGATATTGCCGCGACGTTTATCCATTTTAAGAATCTGAAATGCTTGTTCGGAATCCATTAGTGATGCCATGTCTTTAACAGGACGAATATCAACCTGGGAGCGAGGAAGAAACGCTACAGCTCCGTTTAAGTCAACAGTATAGCCACCTTTAACGTAAGTGAGGATATGCCCGTTGACTTTTTCATTCTGTTCAAATGATTTTTCAAGTTCAATCCAGCTCTCTTCGCGGCGAGCTTTTTCACGGGATAGTACAGCCTCGCCAAACGCATTTTCCACTCGTTCTAGGTAAACTTCAACAACATCTCCTAGCTTAAGTTCATTTTCGGTAGTTTTGATGCCAAACTCTTTAATCGGGACACGTCCCTCAACTTTTAAGCCGACATCTACAATAACGACATCTTTTTCAACTCCGACGACATTTCCCTTTACAACTGTTCCCTCTTTAAGGTCAAATTGTGGATATGTTTCTTTGAGGAGTTCTCCAAAGTCCTCTTTTTCAAAATTTGGTTCAGTCATTTAATCTCCTGATAGGATAGCCATTTCGGCTGACACCGGTGGTAAGTGTTAATTTTCACTTCAATCTCCAATGTCAAAATGACACGCACTATAAAAATTAGCCGCCGGTGTTTGGAGATTAGAAGTGATGGTTTAATAAAAAAAAGTATTATATCATTTGTTAATACAATAATCAATAGAAATATTGACTAGTATCAAAAATTTTAGCTATTTACTCAACAAAGTACAAATTTCAATTTTTGTTATATGTAGGTTTAGGTGGTCTGTTTCTATTCATTGTGCCTTGATTTTTCTATGATGTCCTGCACGATTTTAAAAACTGTTGCAATGTCATGTTTGGAAGTATCAATTGCAATCGCATCGTCAGCTTTTGTTAGAGGGGCAACTGTTCGGGTAGTGTCTTGTTGGTCGCGTTGTTTAATGTCGTTTAGAATTGATTCAAAATCCGGCGATTCTCCTTTCTTTGACAATTCAGCAAACCGACGTTTTGCGCGTATTTCTGCGGATGCATCTAAATAAATTTTTATGTCTGCATTTGGATACACTACCGTTCCAATATCACGCCCATCTAATACTGCCCCTTTTTTTGTTAATGCAAATGTTCGTTGAAACTCCAATAAAGTGTTTCGTACTTGTGGGATTGCGGAAACTTTACTTGCTACCATTCCAATTTCTTCAGATCTAAGTAGCTCTGGATTGATTTCATCTGCATTCAATTCTTGTGCTTTCATTTGGACTAAAGCTGAATCTTCTGGATCTCCTTGAACTGCTAAGATTTTCTGTGCAACTGCTCGGTATAGTGAACCCGTATCTAGATACTTTAGTCCGTAATGTTCGGCAAGTTTTCTGGCAAGTGTTCCTTTACCTGAGGCAGCAGGACCATCAATGGCAATAATCACTTTATGCCGCCTCCAAATTGTTTATTTTGCAACCAATTGAATTCATCAATTCAATAAAATTTGGGAAACTTGTCAGAATTGGTGAACCATTATCAATTGAAACAGGTTTGTTCGCGGCGACTCCTAAAATTAAAAAACTCATTGCAATTCGATGATCCAAATGCGTTTCGACTAATCCACCACCAATATTATTTGAATTTCCTATTACCTTTAGTGAATCAGCTCCTTCAACGCAATTAATGCCATTTACTTCAAGTCCCTTTGCAACCACTGCGAGCCGGTCAGATTCTTTTATCCTTAGTTCTTCTAATCCATTCATTGTTGTTTCCCCAGTGGCAAATGAAGCGGCGATTGCAAGAATTGGATATTCATCAATCATGGAAGGTGCTCGGGAAGCCGGGACATCAATACCGTTCATTTCGCTATACCTAGCGCGAATATCTGCAACGATTTCACCACCCGAATTTCTCTCATTCAACAACTCTATTTTACCACCCATTTCTTGAAGTGTTGTGAAGATACCTGAACGGTTTGGGTTAATAAGTACGTTTTCAATTGTAAGGTCTGAACCTGGAGTGATTAACGCAGCAACTAATGGAAAAGCTGCAGAGCTAGGGTCACCAGGAATATTGAGTTGTTGCGGTTTAAGTTCGCAGTGGCCGCGTAATTCAATTATTCGTTGCCCTTGTTCGTTCGTTGAAATTTCAATTTCCGCACCAAATTGTTTCAGCATCCGCTCAGTATGATCTCGCGTAGGAATTGTTTCAACGACTCTCGTAATTCCTGGTGCATTAAGTGCAGCGAATAATACTGCCGATTTGACTTGAGCAGAAGGTACCGGAACTTGGTAGTTGATGGTTAACGCTGTTTTCGGTCCTCGAATACTCAATGGTAGTTGATCTTTGTTGCGTGCAATGACTTCGGCTCCCATTGAACGAAGCGGGTCTAAAACTCGGGCCATGGGTCTATTTGACAAAGAATGATCACCAACAAAAGTCGTTGAAATTGGGTGAGAGCCAACTATACCCATTACAAGTCTTGCACCGGTACCTGCATTGCCGAAATCTAAAACTGTGTCAGGTTCTTGTAAAGTACCAATCCCAACTCCAGATACACGCCATTTCCCATCTTGATCTTTTTTTATTATTGCACCCAATGAGCGCATAGCTGCTAAGGTATTTAGAACGTCTTCAGACTCTAATAATCCATCAATAGTAGTTTCACCTACAGCTAAAGTTCCTATCATTAGAGAGCGATGTGAAATAGATTTATCACCAGGTACACTTACAGTTCCATAAAGTGTATCACTGTTGTTTGATATATATTGCAACGTATTGCTACCTTTTGTCACATTGATTAAATTAAAGATTGTGTTTATTTTCAAATTTTCAAATTACTCTACAACATTCAATAAAATTGGGAAAATAAATATTAATGTTGTGGAAATTATGATTTCAATTGACAAATCTTCCTTTTGATTTGTAAAAATAATTTTTTTAACCTTTAGAGGATAACAAACCGTGTCAAAAAATAAACTCGGAACAAAACGACAGTGCCCAAGTTGTGGAGCAAAGTATTACGACTTAAATCGTACCCCAATCACCTGCCCAAAGTGTCAACATTTATTTGACCAAAGTGTAGATGATGAATTGAACGAACTTGAAATTGATGATGATACAATTGAAAAACTTGATGATGAAGATATCAAGGGAGATGAGGGCCCAGAAATAATTACTCTTGAAGAAGCAGAATCAGAGCAAATGGGTGGAACGGCAACTGATATTGAAGGCGATGAAAATATCGGGACAGATGATGCTGAGTCATTTTTAGGTGATGATGACGATGATGATGACGATGTCGCTGACATTGTTGTAGGATCAGATGATGATGAGGATAGCTAATTGTTAGTTTCACTGCAAAATAATCATTGACAAAATTCAGGACAGAGTTAAACTTCGTCCTTAACTTATGAAAATTCATGTAAATTGGGGCTATAGCTCAGTTGGGAGAGCGCTTGAATGGCATTCAAGAGGTCAGCGGTTCAATTCCGCTTAGCTCCACCAGGTATTTTGGAAATTACACGATTCAGAAAATTTGAATAAAAAAGTATTTTTGTTTGATAATTGATACGTTCTGATGGGTGTAATGAATCGGCTAAAATTATTAAAATTAATTTCAAGATTTGGGAGGAATTATGAAAGAGCAAATGAAAACATCAAAAGATTTTGCAGATTTTTATACTGGGAATGTAGCATACTTGCGAGAGATGCACACGTCGGAATTGGCTGAGGTGTATCCAGATTTACCGCAAATAGAGTCTGAAATGAAACTATGGGCACTAATTTCTGCAGATGGAACACCATTGGTATTTACAGATTGTCACTTTGTTGCCCAATCTAAAGCGAAAGAAGCACAATTAGAAACTTTAAGTATTCATTAGTTCAGTTGATTATCGGTAGGGTCATTTAGAATTGGTCAAGAGTTTATATTGAGCTGAGAAGCTACTGACCATTGGAATTTTAGAGAAACTTAGCTTGCTGGACTTTCCTCAAGAGCTGTTGTTAAAATCTTAAAAATTTCATTTTTGCTGCTAGACTCGCGTAATTTTGTTGCAATCTCATCGTTCCGAAGAACTCTGGCGATTCGAGAGAGTGCTTTGAGGTGATCTGCGCCGGCACTTTCGGGTGCAAGTAATACAAAAATGAGATCTACAGGTTGTTCTTCTAGTGAATCAAAATCAATTGGTGATTTCAATTTTGCAAATAAGCCAACAATCTGATCCAATTTGTTAAGCTTTCCATGCGGTATTGCGACTCCATGTCCAACTGCAGTTGGTCCTAATCGTTCCCGTTTTAGTAAAGTTTCAAAGATTTCACTCTCTGACAGATTACAGATTTTTGATGCCTCACTTGCAATAGCTTGAATGACCTTTTTCTTGCTATCAGAATCGAGGTTTGTGAGAATTGCTTCTGATGAGATTAGATCATTTTTGCTCATACTAGAATATCACTCAGTCGTTGAATAAAATTGGTTCATTATCAGGGAGATTGAATGGATACATGCGAGTAACTGCATTTGGTATCAGCAGTTGACTAGGTACTTATTGATTTGAAATGGATCATCTCAAGATTAACATTGGTATTTGGCATTAAAATGTATAATTTGGTTAATCAACTCTATATTTAGATTACCCCTAACGAAATCAATTTTTTGGAAGACAAAAAGAGTTGTTGATTAAGCAGAGGAGGCAATCTGTATTGTAAGTCAAATAATTTGAAATTAGTTATAAAATTTCATGACTTTTGTGATCTTTCAACTTACGGTTATAGCGACGTAATTGTTTTCCGAGGTGCTCAGCGGCGAGATCAAAACTTGCTCGTGGGTCATGGGCATCATCGGAAGATTGGAAGTTTATACCGGTATCTAAGTGAATTGCACAATCAGTTCGAAAACCTGATCCTTCTCGACTTAAAGTTACATGTCCAGTAAATCCGCCATCAAAATATTTTTCTAGTGTTTCATTAATGCGAAATTCTATGTGATCTTGAAGGCTTTGCCCTAAATCTACATTTTTTCCAGAAATTTGAAGTGTCATTATTGCCTCAATATTTTTTATCTAAGTGTAGTTGAATCTCATTAAAAAATCCACCTAAAATTCTCTTAAACTTTTTTTTAAAGTGCAACTAATTCAACAACGCACTAAACATGCTGAAGTTCCATATAGTAAGGTAAATTTAACTGCTTGTGTGTGAAAGAGTCACTGTTTTAAATGATCAACCGACACAACTATAATGTGAATTGTTCTCCTAAATATCGGTTTCGGACTTCTAAATTATTTACAATTTCATGAGGAGACCCTTCAGTTAACACTTCGCCGGAATCAATTATGTACGCACGGTCAATGAGATCTAGAGTTTCGCGTACATTGTGATCTGTTATCAATACACCAATTCCTTTTCTAGTTAAGTGTTTAACCAAATGTTGGATATCAATTACAGCTATCGGGTCTACTCCAGCAAACGGTTCATCAAGTAGGATAAAAATTGGACGACTGGCCAACGCGCGTGCGATTTCAACGCGTCTTCGTTCACCACCAGAAAGCGAAATGCTGGATGATTTTCGTAATCGTGAAATGTTAAATTCTTCCAATAATTCATCAAGCTGTTTCAGTCTGAGTTGCCGATTTGGTTCGGTAATTTCCAATACGGCGCGGATATTCTCTTCGACATTTAAACCTCGAAAGATTGATGACTCTTGGGGAAGGTACCCTATACCTAGTCTAGCGCGCCGGTACATTGGTAATTTTGTAATGTCATAATCGCCTAGTAAAATCCGTCCAGAGTCAATTTGTATAAGACCAGTGATCATGTGGAAAGCAGTAGTTTTTCCTGCGCCATTTGGACCTAACAGTCCAACAATTTCGCCTCTATTGACCGATAGACTTACACGGTTTACCACCTTTCGTTTCGAAAATGACTTGCAAATTCCCTCCGCACAAAGAGATTGTCTGGTTTGAAAATCAGTAGAATTTTCCTCAATTTGGATTTTATCAGGTGTTTGATTAGCGATTGAATTCAATTGAAAATTCCATAAATTTTGAGAAGGTAGATTGTAAAGGTGAATGAATTTTTGACCCTTTTTTAGTTGCTAGAAGAATCAGTTGAAGTAGAATCATTAGGATCAATAAGAATTCTAATTCGGTCGTCCTTTTCTTCACCTAATAGCAACAGTCGACCAGTGTCGATATAAACGATTAATTTTTTACCCACTGCTACACTACTTCCTTCGGTTAGCACTACTCTTTCGCCAGTTAATTCTAAGGTATTGGTTTCATATTCAAACTTACCTGCGTCACCAGAAATTTCCTGATTTTTTGATGTTACTAAAACTCCGCCACTTACTTCAAATTTGGAGATACTTTGACTATTTTGTTCTTCATTATCTTGGTAGTAGACCGTTAAAACCTTAGTCTGAAGTGTTGTATCTCCTTGGGTTGCGATTACGTCCCTTCTAAATATAGCTTTATTCTCATTGTCAAGAATCTCTAGTTCTTCGGATGTAATCTCTATCGGTGCATCAGACGTGGTACCAATATCTGAGAATCCAGACGAAATCGTCTGTGCAATCGCATAATTTGAATGGAATAACAGAGTTAAAATTAACAGAATTGGAATTTTCTTGGTCATTTATTTTCTCTTGTCACAGTTGGTTGAATGTACATTTTAACTCCCCCTAAAAATTTCAAGTTACCCTTATCATAAATTACTTTCTCAGCTTCTAGAGTTGCATTTTCTGAATAAATATAAACATATTCACCAGTTTCAAATCGATCATTTACGAGGTCAATGTCTGCGGACTTGGAATATGCAGTATAGTTATTACTACCTCGTACTTTAACATTGTTTGTCAGCTTCAATTTATCATCTTTTGCATTAAAGGTTCCTTTATCTGAATTAAGTCTGAAAGACTCATCTTCTGCATTATTCACAACCGCAGTAATTTTATTGAGGGAAATGGTATTTGGATCAGATAGATTTTGTATGGCTTCATCCGCAGTAATTTTATATTTGGTGGTTTTATCGCCTCCTGTTAGAACAGGAGAAGTCATTACCAACCCTCCGGAAGAAATCGAAATTGAATCAAGATCTATTCCAGTCAAGTAATTGAAATAATAAACCAATGCTACAACACTACAAAATACCAAAATACACCCTAATATCATTAGTTTTTTCAAAAAATTTACGTATTTGCTGTTTTTCCATGCTAATTGTTGTTCAGTCGCAAAATACGCATTGGAACGTACCGAGGTAAAGTGTTCTTCGGTTGAATTCATTGGTAAATTTCTCGTTTTAGTCATTAATTTCCGTGGGCAAAGATATCGGAATTTGGCCACCCAAGCAGATCAAGTTTTGCTCGTGTTGGTAAAAATGAAAAGCAATCGGTTGCAAGCTCAAGTCGATTTTCTCTCGTTAAACGTTGGGACAAAATTTCTTGAATTTTGTGGAGGTGCAAAACATCTGATGCGGCATACTTGATTTGAGAATCAGAAAGATTAGGTGCCCCCCAGTCAGATTGTTGTTGTTTTTTTGAAACTTCAATACCCAATAGTTCTTTGGTTAAGTCATCTAAACCATGACGATCTGTATAGGTTCGGCACAGTTTTGATGCAATTTTTGTGCACCACAACGGAGCTGGCATTATGTTTAAAAACTTGTAGAGGATTGCAATGTCAAAGCGTGCGAAGTGAAAGATTTTAGTTTTGTTTGGATCACTGAGTAACTTTACTAAATTAGGGGAAGAAGGGTGTAAACTGTCAATTTGTACAATATCTGCGGTGTCATCACCAGGGGAGAGTTGGACCACACAAAGTCGATCTCGGTGTGGATTTAATCCCATAGTTTCGGTGTCTACGGCAATAGAATTTACATTTTCGTAGTTGTTTAAATCTGGTAGGTCATTGTGGTGTGTTCTAGTAGTCATTCGAATGAGTTTGTTGTTTGGCTAGTTGGAATTGAAACCATAGTATAAAATTTAGTCACATTATAGTTGATATTTTTTTATTATAAAACTGTGGTGCCCAAGAGAGGACTCGAACCTCCACAACCTTGCGGTCACCAACACCTGAAGCTGGCGCGTCTACCAGTTCCGCCACTTGGGCAAATAAGTAAGTAAATAAGCCAATTCGGTGATATATTTTAAACTAATAATTGAAAATTAACTTGAAAAATACTGAATTTTTTGAAAAGAATGTAGTTCAATAATTTTACAAATTTTTTAAGATTCTAACAAGGTGAAAATACCGAAATGATAAATGCGAATTCTGGAAAAATTGTAGTAATTTTTGGTGGTTCAGGTTTTGTAGGACGACATGTTGTTCAGTTACTTGCAAAAGACGGATGGCGAATAAAAGTTGCAACTCGACGACCAGATTTAGCTGAATTTTTGAAACCGCTGGGTACAGTTGGACAAATTCAACCAGTTCAGGCCAATATTCGATTCCCCGATTCGGTAAAGAGTGTTGTGACGAGCAGTGATGCAGTCATTAATTTAGTTGGAATATTAAGTGAAGGTCGAAACCAAACATTTTCTGCAATTCAAGCTGAAGGTGCTCGTACTATAGCGGAAACTAGTAAGAACGCGGGTGTTACAAAATTGGTTCAAATTTCAGCAATTGGTGCAAATGAAAATAGTAGCTCGGTTTATGCACAGACTAAGGCAGCCGGTGAAAAATCAGCATTTGAGTTCTATCCTGATGCATTCGTGTTGCGTCCATCTATAATTTATGGTCCAGAGGATAATTTTTTTAATCAATTTGCTGGCATGATGCAAATTTCCCCCATGTTGCCGTTAATTGGTAACGGGGTAACTAAATTTCAACCAGTGTATGTTGGTGACGTAGCAGAAGTGATTTCTAATTGTTTAAAAAACAAGGTCAAACCTGGAATGGTTATGGAGTTAGGTGGAAATAAAGTTTTAAGTTTTCGTGAATGTTTAGAATTATTACTTGAAATAACAAATCGGAAGCGACTCCTTGTTCCGATTCCATTCGAAATAGCCAAATGGTTGGGGAAACTTTTACAGATTCTTCCAAAAGCACCATTGACAGAAGATCAAGTTGAGTTACTTCGAACTGACAATGTTGTCTCACAAAATGCAATTAACCAGGGGCGTACTTTAGAAGGAATTGGTATTACCCCAAAGACTTTAGCAACAATATTGCCAACATATTTGTGGCGATTTCGAGTTCATGGAGAATTTGAGCAACCTGAAAAAGTGTAAACTAAATGAAGATAACTGTTTAATTATGTAGATTCGCTTATTTTTTTTGTTCAACCTTAACTTTTTCGACGAATACACTACTAAATCAAATTAAGCGTACTATATTAGTATAGAGGAGAGGATAGTATGGCTACGCAATCTATTATCAGAGTTGTTAAGTGAGAGAAGATCTTAAGTGCTTTAGGGTTTAGGACTTGTGAAGAATAATTTTAACATTTAGCCGTTGTAGCTCAGCTGGTAGAGCACATCATTCGTAATGATGGGGTCGGGGGTTCGAGTCCCTTCAGCGGCACCATATGTTAAGTAAAAAGTAAATATAACAGTTAATTTAGCAGGTATAGACCAAACAATCCGCCAAGACCGACAAAAATTCGCCACCATGCAAAAATCGCGAAACCATGTTTGCTAACAAAATCTAACAATGAACGAATCACCAGCACCGCTACTACAAATGCAGCGATGAATCCAACAAGAATTTGAGAGAAGTCTGTAATAGATAAAACATCAATATTTTTGTACAGATCAAAGACAAAAGCCCCCGCCATTGTTGGAATTGCAAGAAAAAAAGAAAATTCCGCTGCGGACCGTTTTTCCACTTTGAGTAACATCGCCCCAGTGATTGTTGATCCAGAACGTGATACACCTGGGATCAACGCAAAAACTTGGCAGAACCCAATTTTAAAGCATAGCGAAGGAGAAAATTTTTCGATATTGGTATACTTTGACTCTATTTTTAATTTATCGACGAATAATAGTATCACACCACCTATTAGAAGCGTTGTACAAATGAGAGCTGGTGATTCAAATAAGATATTCTTTATTAAGTCGTGAGCTAACGCACCGATTGCCGCAGCAGGAATTGTGGCAATAAAAAGCCCAAAGATAAATCGACGTGAATCTGAGTTTGTCGGTAAAGTGAAAAATAATTTGAGGAGTTTTGCCGTATACACAGAAAAAATAGCGAGAATCGCTCCTAGCTGGATCAACACTTCAAAAGTACTCCCCGTACTTTGAAATCCTAAGAAGTGACCAACCAACAGCAAATGTCCAGTAGATGAAACTGGGATGAATTCGGTCAGACCCTCAATTATGCCGAGAATTAACGGTAATAAGAGTGATTCTAAACTCACAAATAAGCCCATAAAAAATCAAATTAAAAGAAAGCAAAGCTTGCTAAAGGTGCAAAATCTGTCTGAAAAAAATATAACGCAACTTCGCAAGGAATAATTTTTTTGTGTAAAGTTTAGGAAAAATTAGTAAAGTACCTTGCTATCAACTTAATAGCGATTACATTTTGATTAAAAAATTATATTTATCAATAGTTTATTCTTGAATCTGGATTAAATTTTATGCTTACGCTTTACCATCATCCTTACTCAGCTGCGAGCCGATTTGTTCGACTATTGCTTACTGAACATGATCTTGAGTTTGATTTAGTTGAAGAACATGTTTGGGAGCGAAGAACAGAATATTTATCGTTAGTACCAGAAGGAATAGTGCCAGCATTGATTAAGGATAATCGATCGCCAATTGTAGGTGCGTCGGTGATTATGGAGTATCTTAATGAAACGAATGAAGGAGCAGCTTCTAAGCGTCAATTATTACCGGATGATCCGGAAATTCGTGCGGAAATTCGACGATTGGTCAATTGGTTTTTGTATAAGTACGAAATAGAAGTAGGGGGATATTTGTTCACTGAGAAGGTTAAGAAGTTACAAATGACAGCAAGTGCAGGCGGTGGAGTACCAGATTCTGAAGTGTTGAAGGTTGCAAGAACTAATTTACGACATCATTTGCGATATATCGGATATCTTTCGTCTTCACGGAATTGGCTAGCGGGTCCTTTGCAAAGCTATGCAGATTTTGTTGCAGCTGCTCAACTTTCAACTGCGGATTATTTTGGGGAGGTACCTTGGGGTGAAGATGAGGCAGCAAAAGCTTGGTATGCTAGAATAAAGTCAAGACCGTCATTTCGCCCATTGTTAAATGATCGATTACCAGGAATTCCTGCTTCAAATACATATACCGACTTGGACTTTTAGTGGATGCAATTAGCTAAACTGAAGGAATTGTTACACCAACGTTCTATAAAACTGGGATTTGATGATTTTAAAGTTACCGCGGTAGATTCTATTCCAGAGGCGATAAATAACCTCAAAGCATTTACTTCGAAAAATTATCACGGCGAAATGGACTGGTTGGCAGAACGGATAGAAGAACGCGCGTCTCCTCATAAATTATGGCAAAAAGCACGTAGTGTAATTTTGGTTGCGCTTAATTATTGTCCAGAATTTGATCCACTGGGAAATATTTCAAAAAAAGATATTGGAAATATTTCAGTTTATGCAAGAAATCGAGATTACCATTCAATAATAAAAGGTCGCTTGAAAGAAATTGCTGGCATTCTAGTTTCAAGAGGAGGTGGTGATGCAAAGGTTTTTGTCGATACTGCACCTGTTATGGAAAAACCACTAGCGGAATCAGCTGGAATTGGTTGGCAGGGAAAACATACGAACCTAGTCTCACGTGAAATGGGATCGTGGTTTTTTCTTGGTGCAATATTTTCATCACTTGAATTTCCAATTGATAAAGCTGAATCCGATCATTGTGGGAACTGTCGTGCATGTTTAGATGTTTGTCCGACTAATGCCTTTCCAAGTCCCTACAAAATAGATGCACGCCGGTGTGTTTCATATCTAACGATAGAGCATTGTGGACCAATTCCCCATGAGTTTCGAAAAGCAATCGGAAATCGAATCTATGGATGTGATGATTGCCTTGCCGTTTGTCCTTGGAATAAATTTGCACAAAAATCTAGTGAATTGAAATTGAAAGCACGGGAAGAATTGATCTCACCCTTATTAGCAGATTTGTTAGAATTGACAGACCGCACATTTCGAAAGTATTTTTCAGGTTCACCAATAAAGCGAATTGGTAGAGATAGATTCATTAGGAACGTCTTGATCGCAGTTGGTAACTCAGGAAATAAAGATTATTGTTCACAAGTTTTGAAATTGTTAAATGATTCATCTGGTTTAGTAAGGGGTGCGGCCGTTTGGGTGTTGGGAGAATTATTAAATAAAAAAGAGCTACAGCAGTTGGTGCACCAATATATGCCACTTGAAGAGGATCAAATGGTTTTAGAGGAATGGAAATTAGTTCAGTTGATAGGGGATTGAAATTGAGTTGACTATAAGAAAATTTTCGAAAGTAATCTTATTCCGCTGCCTGCAATTCAGCTTTCATTACTTTGACAGCACAATACTTAAATTCAGGTATTTTTCCAAATGGGTCTAATTGAGGGTTTGTTAACACATTTGCCGGAGATTCAAAGAAACAAAATGGGATAAAGACCATACCGTCTGCAATTTCTCGATCGGCGCGCAAGTAAATTTCAATTCCTCCTCGACGAGTTTCCAAGAATACCAAATCACCAGGTTCCAGCCCTAATCGTCTAATTTCACGTGGGTTCATTGAAGCAACTGGTTGTGGCTCAAGTGCATCAAGTACATTTGCTCGTCGTGTCATAGAACCGGTGTGCCAATGTTCCAGCATTCGCCCAGTAGTTAAAATCAATGGATAATTATCATCAGGTATTTCTGCAGGTGCAATAATATCTGCTGGAACAATTTTTCCTCTTCCACTTGCAGTTGGGAAAGAATTCCCGAACAAGATCTCATTTCCTGGAGTATTTTCATCGTCAGCGGGATAAGTTACCGAACCTTCTTTTTCCAATCGACTCCAAGGGATATTTTTTATTGAATCCATGTGTGAACGCATTTCTTCATACACATCCGGAATACCATCGTAGTGCCAGTCCAATCCGATACCTTGTGCAATTTCAACTATCAATTCCCAATCTTGTCGAGCGTTTCCAGGTAATTCAACTGCTGGTCGCCCAACTTGAACTTGTCGATTTGTATTAGTATAAGTTCCTAATTTTTCGGCATGAGCGGATGCTGGCAATATTACATCAGCATGCCACGCAGTTTCAGTTAAGAAAATATCTTGAACCACTAAGTGGTCTAACTTGGCGAGCGCGGCACGAGCGTGTATTTGGTCAGGGTCAGACATCGCTGGATTTTCTCCCATAATATACATACCAGTAATCTCGTTATCATGGATTGCATTCATAATTTCAACTACTGTTAATCCGCGCTGCGGGTCAAGTGTTCTACCCCATACATCTTCATAATTTGACCGGATATCTTGATTTTCAACGGAGCGATAATCAGGAAAGAACATTGGAATTAATCCAGCATCTGATGCACCTTGCACATTATTTTGTCCTCTCAATGGATGAAGTCCAGTACCCGGACGACCAATTTGTCCGGTAGTTAGAGCCATTGCGATGAGGCATCGTGCGTTGTCGGTTCCGTGAATATGTTGAGAGATTCCCATTCCCCAGAAAATGATTGATTTGGCACTCTTCGCATAGACATGTGCGACATCTCTCAACGTTTTAGCATCAATTCCACATATTGGGGCCATTTCTTCAGGTGTGAAGTCTTTAATTTTTTCTTGCAATGACTCAAAACCATCAACATGAGCAGCCACATATTGTTGGTCGTATAAATTTTCAGAAATAATGACGTTTAGTATGGCATTTAACATTGCAACGTCGGTTCCAGATTTAAACTGGAGTGAATAGTCGGCATGTCGCATTAGTTCTTGTTTGCGAGGGTCCATGACGATAAGAGTGGCCCCATTTTGTTTTGCTTGTTTAAGGAAAGTCGCCGCAACTGGATGATTTTGTTCAGGTCGCGCACCTATTACAATGATACAGTCGCTTTCAGTCGCAGCAGTGAACGGTGCTGTAACTGCCCCAGATCCGATTCCTTCCAGGAGGGCAGCTACTGAGGAGGCATGACACAATCGGGTGCAATGATCTACATTATTAGTCCCAAAACCTTGGCGGACTAATTTCTGAAATAAGTAAGCTTCTTCATTAGACCCTTTCGCAGAGCCAAATCCTGCTAGGGCGGTTCCGCCTTTGGTGTCAAGGATTTGCTTAAATCCATTTGCCGTAAGCTGAAGTGCTTCGTCCCAAGTCGTTTCTCTAAAGTAATCAAGATAATTTTCTGGATTAATTGCTACATCACCAGATTTCATGAAATCATCGCGGCGTACTAAGGGGTTTTTCAAGCGGTGAGGGTGCGTGATATAGTTGTAACCAAATCGTCCTTTAACACAGAGACGATTTTCATTTGCAGGACCATCAAGACCATCAATTTGTACGATTTGATTATCCTTAACCGAAACAGCAGTTTTACAACCTACACCACAATAGGGACACACACTCTCAACTACTTTGTCGGCCCAAACCGTTCTTGATGTTGAGTCTTCATTCATTAAACTTTTTTCAAAAAGTGCACCAGTAGGACAGGCTTGAACACACTCACCACAAGCAACACAAGTAGAGTTTCCCATTGGGTCAGATAAATCAAAAATAGGAAGTGTATGCGAACCCCAACTTCCCATTCCGATAACATCGTTAACCTGAACTTCTCTGCATGCTCTTTCACATAAATTACATGCAATACATGCATCAAGATTAACTGCGATCGCTGGATGAGTAATATCATGAATATTTGATTTAGAAGGAGAGTATCGACTGTGTGAAATTCCTATATTTTCTGCCCAATACCAAAACTCACTATCTGGATCGGGTGATTCATCGCGAGGAGGTTGATCGGAGGTCAAGAGTTCAAATACCATTGCGCGAGCCTTTCGCGCCCGTTCTGATGCTGAAGTTACAATCATACCTTCCGAAGGTTTGCGGACACAGGAAGCGGCCAAAACTCGCTCCCCTTCAATTTCAACCATACAAGCACGACAATTTCCATCAGGTCGATATCCAGTAGCGTCTTTGTGACAAAGGTGAGGAATTGTAGTTCCGCATCTTTTTGCGACTTGCCAAATACTTTCACCTGGGTGGGCAGTGACATTTTTTTCATCAAGTGTAAATGAAACTAGGGCTTCGCTCATGGTTTTACCTCTTCTGGAAAAAAGTTTAATACACTCCGTACTGGATTTGCAGCCGCTTGACCTAAGCCACATATTGAAGCGTCTCGCATTACAATCTCTAGATCACTGAGTAAATCTTCATCCCAATTTTTACTTTCTAGTAAATCTACCATTTTTTCAGTTCCGGAACGACATGGAGTACATTGACCACAACTTTCATGCTTGAAAAATCGAAGTAGATTCAAGGCAACTGATTTCAAATCATCTTGGTCTGAAAGAATAACAACTGCATGACTACCGACGAATGCACCATGTTTTTCTAATTGACCAAAATCAAGTGGTTCACCTGCAAGAGATGCCGGTAAAATGCCACCAGATGCACCACCTGGAAGATAACCTACAAATTTATGTCCTGCTTTCATACCTTCGCAGTATTCATCAATAAGTTCTGCTACTGAAATACCAGCAGGGGCTAATTTTACTCCGGGATTATTTACATGCCCTGATACAGAATAGGAGCGTATGCCCTTGAATTCACCGCGACCTTGTTTAGCAAACCACTCTGCTCCGTGTTCCAAAATATCGCGTATCCACCAAAGTGTTTCAACATTGTGATTCAGAGTAGGGCACCCAAATAATCCAACTTGAGCTATATAAGGTGGGCGATGGCGAGGTAGGCCTCGTTTACCTTCAATTGATTCAATCATTGCACTCTCTTCACCACAAATATAGGCACCTGCCCCTCGTCGCAGTTCAATTTCTATACCATCCAAAATGTTTTCTGTGGATAGTTTAGTGATCTCGCGGTGAAGAATTTTTAGTACAGCTGGATATTCATCGCGCATATAGATGTAAATTTTTTCAGCTTCAACAGCATGGGCTGCGATTAGAGCACCTTCAAACATCCGATGCGGGTCAGTTTCCAAATAATGTCGATCTTTGAAAGTTCCTGGTTCCCCTTCATCACCATTCACCGTCATCAGTTTTTTACCTGATTGTTCCCGAACTATTTTCCACTTTGTACCAGTTGGAAATCCTGCACCACCGAGTCCACGTAAACCAGATTCAGATAGCAGATCAATTATTGAGTCGATTGAAATTTTGTTTTGTCGCACTTGACTAAGCAGTTTGTATCCACCTTCTGAAGAGTATTTTTCTAATTCAATATAATTGGGAATTTTGGTAGAAAAATCTTTTTGGTCAATTGAAGCGTTAATTTTTTCTGGTGTTGCATAATCAATGGCATTTTTGTTGATAATGGCTACAGGCGCACTAGCACATCGACCTACACATGGAGCTCTCAAGACCCGGACTTTTGTTTTATCTAATTTTTGAACTAGTTGTTCAATTAAGGTTTCAGCTCCTTTTTGCATGCACGAAAGACTATCGCAAACTCGAATAGTGATTGGTGGTGGAACAGACTCACCTTCTTTAATGATATCAAAATGATGGTAAAAACTTGCTACTTCATATATTTCCGCTTGAGATAATCGCATCTCTTCTGCAAGCGCACGCAAATGCTTTGCCTCCAAACAGCCAAAGTGATCCTGGATTTTATGGAGGTGTTCAATCAATAGATCGCGACGACGGGGCTCATTACCAAGTAGGTCTCGAACTTCATTGAAGGCACTTTCTTCTAAAGACCGACCCTTTGGTTGCGATTTTTTGTTTTTTTTCGACAAGTTTTTCAATTTGTGACCAGTAATAAAAATTGTTGATTTAGTTTGGTATTAGGTAATCATTTTCGCTTGAATTGCAATAAGATTGGTTGAATTTGGAAAAATAGTTATAGGTATGGAAGCTAGTTATGCAATCACTCAACAACAAACTGAGAGAATGCGTCAACCACATTTAAATAAACTTCACGTTTAAAGGAAACTACTAAGTTAGGCAAATTGGATAATTTTTCCCAACGCCAATCGATAAATTCAACCTGATGATTATCCGGTGGTTTTAGAATATTTATTTCTGTGTCATCCCCTTCAAATCTAAATGCAAACCACTTTTGGGTCTGTCCTCGAAATTTTCTTGGTCGTGAACTGTCAGAATATTCATCTGGGATATCATAAGAATACCACTCAGGTGCTTCTGCAATTAAAGAAACACTTGTTACTGAGGTTTCTTCGTAGAGCTCGCGCTTTGCGGCTTGAAATGGTTCTTCACCTTTGTCAATTCCACCTTGTGGCATTTGCCAAACTTTAGGATCCTTATCATATAACTTGTATTTCGAACGTTTCCCTACCCATACCAGCCCTTGAGAATTGATTAACATAATACCGACACATTTTCGGTAAGGGAGATGTTCGGTATTTTGGAATTGTTGATTCATTGCAGGTACTATGTGTATTTTGAAATTTTTGAAAAAATAATTGGTAAACTTGGGTTTAATTTTGAGTCAAAGAGTTCTCCTTTTATAAATATAATTTGAGCAAATTTGTACAAATTTTTCTAAGCACAAATTGATTTAAAATCTTAGTCCAAGACTGCGAATGCATGATAGATTAGAAGTGTTAGCACATATTTTGTGCTAACACTGATTGTTGCCACGAAAATTCAGCGTCAATATAAACTGAAAAGCTCAATCTCAATTAATTTGGAATCGTTGTATTATTTGGATCTGGTGGGAATGCTTCATCTGTTGTTAATCCACGTAGCAATGCATAAGCATGATTCAATTGTTTGTCTTCTTCTGGTTCTGAAGGGACATAGACTTGTGAACCCACATCATTGACTTCTTCTTCTTCTTCGGTTTGAGTTGTGGTTTCAACATCGCTTTCTTCAGCTTCACCTTCTGCTTCTAAGTGTCCGCGGAGACTATCTTCGGTTCTGAGTTCACCGCGGCCTCTAAGTTCTTCTGGGACATCCGGTAAAATCATGATGTCAGGATCAATACCTTTGGCTTGAATTGACCGGCCAGATGGAGTGTAATATCTTGCAGTTGTTAATCTTATTGCACCACTGTTATTATTTGGTCCAATTGGAATAACAGTTTGAACGGAACCTTTTCCAAATGATTTGGTACCCAACAAGGTTGCTCTTCGATGATCTTGTAAAGCACCTGCAACAATCTCAGATGCGGAAGCAGAACCACCATTGATGACAACTATTACTGGTTTCCCATTGGTGAGATCACCTGCACTAGCGTTGTATCTTTGAGTGTCTTCAGGATTTCTGCTTCGTGTTGAAACTATTTCACCTTGGTTGAGAAATGCGTTCGATACTGCAACTGCTTGGTCCAACAACCCACCAGGATTGTTACGTAAGTCGAGTACATATCCTTTATGGTTTTCGGCTGGGATCATTTCGTCAATTTCGGCAATCGCCGCTTGTAATCCACCAATTGTTTGTTGGTTGAATGATGTTATACGGATATAACCGACATCTTCTTCAACACGAGAGCGAACCGATTGAATCTTTATGATTGCACGGGTGATGGTGATTTCAAGTGGGTCTTCTAATCCTTCACGAGCGACTCTAATGTGAATATCAGTATCAACTTTACCACGCATTTTTGCGACGGCTTGATTAAGCGTTAAACCCAAAACTGCCTCGCCATCAATGTGAGTAATAAAGTCACCAGCAAGAATTCCAGCTCGATGAGCAGGGGTATCATCAATTGGTGAAACAACCTTAACCAAACCTTCTTCCATGGTTACTTCAATACCAAGACCGCCAAATTCACCACTAGTTTGAACCTGCATATCTCGGAAGCTTTTTGGAGTCAAATACGCGGAATGTGGGTCTAAGGCACTAAGCATCCCGTTTATAGCGGATTCAACTAATTGTGAATCTTCCGGTTCTTCAACGTAATCTGATCTAATTTTTTCAAAAACATCTCCAAACAGATTAAGTTGACGATAGGTATCAATTGCTGCCGCATTGGCTGGAGTTTGATAACTATAATTGATGTTTGTAAGTGTAAATGTTGCTATAACACCTACAACTAGACCTGATAACAGGAGTGATGATTTTCGTATCATTCAAAAGTCCTTTGTAGTTCGGCGACGTTCCACCATGGATCTGGGTTAATTGGTGAGTCGTCTTTTCTAAATTCAATATATAATATGGGATTTTCTAACTCCAATGCAACATTTACTGCACTGGGAGTTTGTGTTAATCCCATTCTCCCTACTGGTTCCCCAGATAAAACAAATTGTCCTAATTGAACATTGATTGCTTCCATCCCAGCAAGTAACACGTGATAGCCACTACCAGCATTTAAAATTAAAAGCTGTCCATAACTTCGAAATTCTCCAGCAAATACTACCCATCCGTCACATGGCGAAGTTACTAACGC
The DNA here is from genome assembly GCA_964291365.2 of Stappiaceae bacterium. Taxonomy (GTDB): domain Bacteria; phylum Pseudomonadota; class Alphaproteobacteria; order Rhizobiales; family Stappiaceae; genus JBDWFY01. Next base: position 3,747,553 of record OZ219989.1, on the reverse strand, counting down.
ATTTGGGTTGGTTACCACAGATTGACCAGTAGTAAATCCGCCAATGCCATCTTCCTCACCAAATTCTCTCAGAATTGAACCATATACAGGTAAAGGTAACTGACCTTTTGTTTGATAAAAAGCTATTGATGGTTCAACCCGATTTGGGTCTGTAAGCGACAGATTCGCGACAGTAGATTCGGCTTTATTTTGTTGTTCTGCTCGTTTTCTCGCGGCGTTTATCTCTGCAGTTAACTCTGCAATAAGTCCTTCGATTGAAGACGCTTTTTCAGCCAGCTTTAAACTTTGAAGAAACTCATCATTTAATTCTGACTCATTGTTAGCAATTTCTAGCTTTTTCAATTCAATAAGTGTTTCGATGCGTACTCGTTCTTCATTTATCTTAATTACGTCAGTTTGCAATTTTGAACTATTTTCTTCAATGGAAGTTTTCAAATTTGAAATATTAATTAATTCATCTGTTATCTCACTAGCTTCACCCCTAATTTCTGGGATAACAGCATTTAGTAAGATAGCACTTCTTACCGCAGATAATGCGTCTTTTGGTTGAACCACTAGAGCTGGTGGTGGATCTCTACCAATTCTTTGTAATCCTGCAAGCACATGAGTCAATACGTCTCTTTTACTGGCGAGATTATTTTTTGAAACCTGTTCCTGTCTTCTCAGATTTCTAATTTGGTTTTCAGTTTCTTCAATACTGACCTCAAGTTCTTGTATTTTCTCGGCTGATCCTATTAAGTCGTTATTCAATGAGTTTGTATCTCTTGAAAGAGAGCGAATTTCGTCAGAAATTTCATTTTGCCTTTGATTACTAAGTTCTATTTCTGCTTTCAAATTTTCCAATTCTAACTTGACTTGAGCAGATTCTTCTTGGGCTTCAAGAATACCAGCATCAGATTCAGATGAAGTATTAGAAGAGTCCGTTATTGATTCTTGTGTAAACGCTTTAAGAACAAACGAAAACATCAAGAGAAATGTCAGAATAGGTACTATAAGAATGCGTACATTCATTTTTCGGTCCGATTTTTGTCAACTAAATTTGAGCTTTAAAACTTTTTTAATACGGTGAAAATATTTTTTTAGGTGAAGTTTTGTGATTGATGATGGAGAAGATATTAAACTAATTTTGGATAAAATTCTACAATCGGTGATAAGGGTGTCCAGTTTGAATTGTAAATGAACGATAAATTTGTTCAACTAGCATGATGCGGACCAGCTGGTGCGGCCACGTCATTGCACCAAATGCGAGAATCAAATTGGAATTTTCAAGAATGTTTGGACTTAGACCGTCAGCACCACCAATAGCAAAGGCTAGGTTTTTAGTATTTTGACTTCGTAGTTGTTGGATGAGCTCAGTTAGTTCATTACTGTTAAGTGATTTTCCTGTTTGATCTAAGGCAATAAGAAAATTGGGATTGGGTAATGAAGTTATGATTGAATTAGCTTCTTCCTCTTTTCGTTTAGTAATTTTTTGATTACGACTTTCTGCTAGCTCAATGAGGTCAATTGAATTTACCCCGACAGACTTTCCAATATCGCGAGAACGTTTGAGATATCTATCAAATAAAGGTTTCTCCTCACCTGATTTCAGTCGACCAATAGAAGCAATCAAGATTTTCATAGTTATTTTTTTGTTGAGATTTAGCGAAAGAGTGAACTTGTTTCGTAAATATAGTTGAATGTATCGGAATCATTGAGAGAACTACAATTTTCACTCAACATAATTTGTTATTAAATTAGAACTGTGTGGAGAGTTACAGATTAACTAAACGACCACATTTTTTCAATTTTGTAAAACTCTCTAACCTCAGGACGAAATATATGAATGATGACATCAGAGGCATCAATCAAAACCCAGTCACAGTTTGAAAGTCCTTCTACTTTACAATTGCCGAATCCTGCTGTTTTAAGTTCTCTAATCAGTCGCTCAGAAATTGCGCGGACATGGCGATGCGAACGACCAGATGCAACGATGATATAGTCACAAATCGGACTTTTCCCGGTAATGTCTATTGAAGCAATTTCGAGTGCTTTTGAATCTTCAAGTGAATTTTTTGAAATTTCATATAAATCTTCAGGACTATTTTGGTCAGTACTACTGCTTGAAAGCTGAGTAGTTGATACAGACTGCAGTTCCATGGTGTGCGTGGTGTCCTTCTGTGGATTATTGATAGTCTTTGTCATTTAGAAATTTCAAAAATTACCTACTTAAGATTAAATGGAGAATTAGAAAGTGGATGTTATTCATGATAATTTTTTAATTCTAAATTAAAATTTAGTTTCTCATAAAAAAATTTCAAGGTCAAACTCTAAAAAATTTGAAATTTAACTAAACTGAGACAGATTTGTAACACTGATAGCCACTATAATAAGATACCTAATTATTAATGTCGCGTTCACAATTTTTGCATCAATTAGAGCCTATTATTTCCTGCTCTAAGTATTGTCGATGAACTCGAGTCTAATTGTTGATGGAGAAAAGCCCACCGTGGTGCACGCATATAGACTAATTGATTGGCATCACATTCGTTGATTCTTGACGCTTCAAATTTTTTTCCTGCTACGGACTTAATGGCGGCGTGTAGATGTTTTGGTCTTGAAATAATTGCAACTGGAACATTTTCCACAATGAATTGCCAATTTTCCCAATGATGAAGAGTACTAAGATTATCGGCTCCCATAATCCAAACAAATAAGTTTGCTGATTTTTGTTGAAGAATCTTCTTTAAGGTGATTGCTGAAATATTATTATTAATGTGTGACTCGTATGCGGTTACCTTCAAAGCTGGATTACTAATTAATTTATAACAACTACTGATTCTTTGCTCCAAAGGGATGAGCTCGGATTTTGATTTCAGTGGATTGGCTGGTGAAACCAGCCACCAAACTGCATCCAACTGGAGTTTCTTGAGGGCAGTTTCAGCAACGTGTAGATGACCGGTATGTGGTGGGTTGAATGAACCACCGAACAAACCAATTTTTTGCCCGGGTGTTGAAGTCGGAAGGTGAAGGTTTTCCCAATCTAAGTTAACGGTATCAGAACAATTATTGTTATTATGGATATTCATGCACAATTTGGCTGTTACGTCCGGGTTTGACCATTACCAGATACACAGTATTTAAAGCTTGTTAATTGTTCGACTCCTACTGGACCTCTTGCATGCATACGACCGGTCGCAATTCCAATTTCAGCTCCCATTCCAAATTCTCCACCATCAGCAAATTGCGTGGAAGCGTTATGTATTACGATAGCTGAGTCAACCTCTCTCATAAATTTTTCGGCAACTTTTTGATCTTCAGTAATTATGCAATCGGTGTGATTGGAACCATAAGTTGCAATATGAGCTATTGCTTCTTCCAAACCATTTACCGCTCTAATTGAAATTACGCTATCCAAATATTCGGTTCGCCAATCCTCTTCAGTAGCAGGTTCTAGATCCGAAACTACTGTACGACATTGCTCATCACCTTTGACAAGACAACCTGTTTCACGTAATGCTGCTACCAGCTGAGGTAAAAGATCATTGGCAATTGCTTTGTCAATTAAAATTGTCTCGGCGGCACCACAAATTCCAGTTCGACGCATCTTGGAGTTTATTGTTACTTTTTGTGCTGTTTCGAAGTTTGCTACCTGATGAATGTAAACATGGACAATGCCTTCAAGATGAGCAAATACAGGTACCCTAGCTTCATTTTCAACACGTTCGACTAGATTTTTTCCACCTCTTGGTACAATAACATCAATATTGCCAGAAAGACCTTTTAACATCTCTCCAACTGCGGCTCGATTGACGGTTGGTACAAGCTGGATTGCGTCTTTTGTAATTTCTGCTGATTCAAGTCCTTGTTGTAAACAAGCATGAATTGCAGTTGCTGTTTGGTGAGTATCGGAACCACCACGCAAAATAACTGAGTTTCCAGCTTTTAGACATAATGAACCGGCATCTGCAGTAACATTAGGGCGACTTTCATAAATGACACCAATAACACCTAGTGGTGTTCTTACGCGATCAATCTTAAGGCCATTTGGTCTAGTCCAAGATGCCATCACTACACCAATAGGATCTTCAAGAGCTGAAATCGATTTAATTCCCGAAACAATTTCATTAATTCGTTCCGTTGAAAGAGTTCCACGATCAATAAATGCTTCTGCGAGTTGCTTTGATTTCATATTGTCAACATCAATAGCGTTTGCACTTAGAATTTCGTCGCTTGATCGGCTAATTTTCTCGGCCATACCTGCCAAAGCTTGATTTTTTTGCTCAGATGAAGCCGTTGCTAATTGGCAGGCTGCAACTCGCGCTTGAGTTCCCACAGTTGCCATAATTTCAGTAACTTCAGACTCTGTTAAATCATCAACAACCTTCAACATATTGTCACCTCATTGGTTAAAGCAGTTTAACATTATTAGTTATTTTTAATTGTAGAATTCATAACGAGATTGTCTCGGTGGATCATTTCAGCTCGTCCTTCGTAGCCTAAAATGTTTTTAATGTTTTGACTCTTTTGACGAGCAAGTTTAGATGCTTCTGCAAAATCATAGGCAATTAAACCTCGTCCTATTTCAACATTTTTATTAGAGATTATAGCAACTGCATCTCCTCTTGAGAAGTTGCCGGTTACTTGGACGACTCCTGCTGTTAATAAACTTTTTCCAGATCTTAGAGCTTGAACTGCACCAGAATCAACTTGAATTGAACCCTTGGTTTCAAGGTGACCATGAATCCATGATTTACGCGCTTTTTGTGGAGATGAGGGAGCAGGAAACCAAGTAGCTATCCCAGTAGATTCAATACTCATTAGCGGGTTATTTTCTTTCCCTGATGCAATTACCATTGTCGTGCCAGCACCTGTAGCAATTTTCGCAGCATCTATCTTTGTTTTCATTCCACCGCGTGCAAATTCAGAAGTAGAGTGTCCCGCCATTGCTTCAATTTCAGGTGTAATCTGGGGTACAGTTGGAATCAGCTCTGCAGTTTGATTTTCAACCGGTGAGGTAGAATACAAACCCTTAACGTCGGACAGTAAAATTAGTAAATCTGCGCTAACCATCGTCGCGACCCGCGCTGCGAGTCGATCATTGTCACCATAACGTATTTCAGAAGTTGCTACAGTGTCATTTTCATTTACAATTGGAATTGATTTCATTTGAAACAAAGTGTTGATTGTTTCACGCGCATTTAAATATCGTCTACGCTCTTCTGTATCAGATAGCGTCAGCAAAATTTGTCCTGCATGTAGTCCAAAGGTAGCAAGAATCTCAGAGTATGCTTGACAAAGCTTTATTTGACCGATGGCAGCAGAGGCTTGACTCTCAACCACAGATAGATTTTTTTTGTCAAGATTTAAGACATTTCGACCCAAGGCGATTGCACCTGAAGACACCACCATGAATTCAATATTGCTCGAGCGCAAAGAATCAAGGTCTTCAATCAAACTTTGAAGCCATGAGCGACGAAACGTGCCATCTTCTACCAGCAACGCTGAACCAATTTTGATGACGATACGTTTATAGTTACGTAATGAATACTTCATGGGTGCCAACTTGCTTGTTTTTCTTCATTTTCGGTTTCGTCAACTTCACTAACGTACTTTTCTTTTAATGACATAATCTGCCGTAATAATTTTTCCATACCCTCACCAGAAATAGATGATATTGGCATCGGTGTTTTTTTGATTTCTTTTTTAAGTGCTTTGATTTGTTCTTGTTGTTCTGGTATTGCAATTGAATCAATTTTTGATAATGCGACTATTTCTGGTTTGTTTTCAAGATCATGACCGTATGCTTTGAGTTCATTTCTAACAACATTATATGTTGCTGCTGGATTTTGTTCATTGCAATCAATTAGGTGAACTAATACTTGAGTTCGTTCAACATGCCCCAAAAAACGATCTCCAATCCCTACACCATCATGAGCACCTTCAATTAAACCAGGTATATCGGCAATCACTAATTCGCGGTCGTCAATACGAACTACGCCAAGATTGGGATGCAAAGTTGTAAATGGATAATCTGCAATTTTTGGTTTAGCGGCGGTGCAACATGAAAGAAATGTAGATTTTCCTGCATTTGGTAATCCTATTAAACCGACATCCGCGATTAGTTTAAGTCGTAACGTTATCCACTTTTCTTCACCTTCTTGTCCGGGATTGGCAGTTCGAGGTGCTTGATTGGTAGACGATTTAAAGTGTGCATTACCAAAACCGCCATTCCCCCCGTGTAAAATTTGAATCTTTTGTCCAACTTCGGTTAAGTCTGCGATAAGCGATTCATTTTCAAAAATTTGTGTTCCAGCTGGAACATTCAATGTTACATCGTCTCCTTTGGCACCGGTTCGATTTTTTCCCATGCCGTGGATACCTTTTTTGGCTTTATAGTGTTGCTGATATCGATAGTCTATTAGAGTGTTAAGACCGTCAATGCACTCGATCCAGACATCACCCCCGCGTCCCCCATTACCGCCATCAGGGCCGCCATATTCAATATACTTTTCTCTTCTAAAGCTGATACAACCGGCACCACCATCACCGGAGCGGATATAAACTTTTGCTTGGTCAAGAAATTTCATACTGTCATCTTTCATGCACAGTTAGAAAAACGTGGTGCATATAGTTGTTGAGTAAGCTGGAGATACTTAAATTAGTATGAACTATCTATTTTTCAAATAGATTGGTGTTGGACCGAGCAAATAAAGTGGAAGTAATTCTTTTGAAATTTTAAAATTTGCTGGAATATGTTTTCTACATTCAACCTTCAATTAAACACATTAATCAAATGTAAACAGTCTTCAAACCAAACGATTCGAAGACTGATTTGTCAGGATTCCAAACAAGTTATTTATTGAGTAGGATGAACGTTTATATAAGTGCGATCATTACTTTTGGTTCGAAAATTTACATTACCTTCAATAGTCGCAAAAATTGTGTGATCTTTTCCCATTCCGACTCCGGTACCAGGATGCCATTTGGTTCCACGTTGACGTACTATGATGTTACCAGGAATAACTTTCTCGCCGCCATATTTCTTGACCCCAAGGCGACGACCTTCAGAATCACGACCATTACGCGAGGAACCGCCTGCTTTCTTGTGTGCCATTTTTCTTGCCTCGTTGTTGTATTAGTGACAAAGGGTAAACACCTTAGTGATTACGTCTGCCAGTAAAAAGTTGAATTTAGGTATTGTAAACCGGGTTCGAAAATTTTCCATTTTTGGATATTTCATCTATTCGAACGGTAGTTAAATGTTGTCGATGTCCATTTTTGGAACGTGAACCCTTGCGTCGTCGCTTCTTGAATACGATGATTTTTTTTGCTCGAGTTTGTTCTAATAATTCTGCTCCGACTGAAGCATTTTTTACTAATGGTGAACCGATTGTGACCTTGTCTTTTTCATTAAGTAACAAGACGCTACCAAACTTAATTGGATCACCAGGATTGCCGATAATTTTTTCGACTTGTAAAATATCACCTGGTGCAACTTGGTATTGTTTTCCACCAGTTTTAATAACTGCGAACATTTTGTTGTCCTTTTTGTTTCGTACCCTTCGGTGTTGCAAGTACAAGCAAACTTTACAACCGGTCTATATTTGTTGTTGACCAGCTTCCAATTTAACCTCGGGTGACGTGTTGTGCGGAGGTATCCGCTAATTGTAAAACAAATTTACAATATAAATAAGAGATTGTCAATTCATTTTAAAAATGCATATAGGATAAAATTGACAAGATGTCAACTTTATTTGAAAAAAAGATTTATTAATAACAGTAGTAAAAATTAATTGTTCAGGATTATTACTCAGAGTTTGTTCATTTTGGCAAATCAGAAAAAGTTCGGTACTTGCAATATGAATAAGTGTGTAATAGTTTTAGTTGAAGCACTGTGAATTTGGAGAGGTGCCAGAGTGGACGAATGGGGCGGTCTCGAAAACCGTTGTACTGGCAACAGTACCCAGGGTTCGAATCCCTGTCTCTCCGCCAAAATATTTAAATCTAAAAAGTATTTGAAGGTAATGAGTATTTGATTCTTAATAAAATAGATACAATTCGAAAATTTAACTGTACAGTAGTGAATTTGCTAAAAAAATTGTGGAAAATTTAAAAATTGTAATGGAATAGTAAAAAACAATTAAGTAGTAATATAGATAATCTAAATTTATTACCCTTAAGTTGCGGTTGGTTCCCAAAATTTTGAGGACTTCATGGTTACATGGCCGAATAACTGAAGCTTCAATTTAATGAAAAAATGAGGTTAGATCAAATATGAGTGATGATTCAAAGAGGATGGAAAAATTTTTGGAGTATACAAAAATACTAGATGGTAAGGAAAACAGCGAATCTCAGGTGTTTCTTGACCGGTTATTTCAGGCATTTGGTCATAGTGGATACAAAGAAGCTGGTGCGATATTAGAGTATAGAATTAAAAAAAAATCTGGTCGTGGTACTGGATTTGCAGATCTAGTTTGGAAGCCGTATCTATTGTTAGAAATGAAAAAGCGTGGAGAAAATCTTTATCATCATTATCAACAAGCATTTGATTATTGGATACGCACTGTTCCAAATCGTCCACGTTACGTTGTATTGTGCAATTTTGATGAATTTTGGATTTATGATTTTGATAAACAAATAGATCAACCGGTAGATAAAGTACAAATTGAAGAGTTGCCAAAACGATTTACAACTCTAAATTTCTTGTTTCAAGGTAATCCAGAACCAGTTTTTGAGAATGATCGAGCGGCGGTGTCCGAAGAAGTCGCGAATAAAGTTGCTGTGTTATTTAATTTGATGGCATCAAGAGGAATTAAGAGAGCTAAGTGTCAACAGTTTGTATTACAATTAGTTTTTTCAATGTTTGCAGAATCTGTTGATTTACTCCCCAAGTCACTCATATATAATATTGTAAAGGACTGTCTTGAAAAAGACCAATGTGCTTATGACTTATTTGGTGCTCTGTTCAAGCAAATGAATGATGAAGAAGGTGCAACTGGTGGAAGATTTAAAGGGGTCCAGTATTTTAATGGAGGGCTATTTGAAACTGTTAAACCATTAGATTTAGAGCTTGAAGAGTTAAAGCTTATTGGCGGTAAGAATGGGATCGCTACGTATGATTGGTCTAAAGTGAACCCAGCTATTTTTGGTACGATTTTTCAAAGTAGTATGGATTCTGAAAAGCGTCATGCCTCTGGTGCACATTATACTTCAGAGGCAGATATCTTAAGAATTATTAAACCAACAATTGTTCGACCGTGGATGAGTCGTATTAAATTTGCTAAATCTAAGGATGATTTAATAAAGTTGCGAAAAGAACTTGTCGAATTTAAGGTTTTAGACCCAGCGTGTGGTAGCGGAAATTTTTTATATTTAGCCTATCGTGAGTTAGTTCGGGTAGAAATTGCATTAATGTCTAAGCTAGAGGAAAAATTGAGTGCTAAGAAGTTTCTTGAACAAGCCAAAGCGATTACGTTAATTAGTCCACATCAGTTTTTTGGGATTGATTGTGATTTATTTGGCGTAGAATTAGCAAAGGTCTCGTTAATGCTGGCAAAAAAATTAGCTCTTGATGAAGCACTTGATGTTTTTGAATCAGCACAAGATGATTTATCTCTTCAACGTGATGATGTATTACCACTTGACAATTTAAATGCAAACTTTGTTCACGGAGATGCATTATTTGTTGATTGGCCAGAGGTAGATGCCATAATTGGTAATCCACCATTTCAGTCAAAAAATAAAATTATAAAGGAACTAGGTCGTCCATATGTAAATAAAATCAGAAAACTCTTTGAAAATAAAGTTCCTGCACTTGCTGATTATTGTGTGTATTGGTTTCGAAAAACACATGACCAACTGAAACCTAACCAAAGAGCAGGATTGGTAGGTACAAAGACAATTACTAAGAATAATTCCAGATTAGGTAGCCTACAATACATCATTGATAATGGTGGTACCATAACTGAAGCAATTTCTAGTCAAGTGTGGCCAGGAGATGCAAATGTACATGTGTCAATTGTAAACTGGATTAAGGGAAAAGAGGTTGGTGAAAAATTGTTATTACGTCAAGTTGGTAATAGTGCGAGCTCACCATGGGAAGAGAAAAAAGTTGAAAATATTGGCCCTTCGTTATCTTTTGAAACAGAAGTGAGTAGTGCAAAAAAACTTCATGTTAACAATTCTCCTAAATATCACTTCCAGGGACAAACTCCGAAAGGTGATGGATTTTTACTTGATAAGGAAAGTGCGCTAAAGATACTAGATGAATTTCCTGAATCACGTGAGTATTTACACCCTTTTTTGATTACTGAAAATTTAACTGGAACGAAAAGCGGTTTACCGACTCGATATGTAATTGACTTTGGAGATACAAGTATTGAATCTGCACAGAAGTGTAAATCACTTTTTAAGCACCTAAAGATTAATGTTTTACCGAAACGCAAACTTGCTGCTGAAGATGAACAGAGAAGAAATGAGGAAGCTCTACAAATTGATCCGAATGCAACCATTAGAAATGACCATGAAGGTGCATTTTCTAGATGGTGGCAACTGTTTAGACCACGTCTAGAATTAATTGGAAAAATTGAAAAATTGAATCGGTATATTGTTAGTGGTCGAGTAACGACAAACTCAGTTTTTGAGTTTGTATCCTCAGAAATTCGACCAGGAGATTCGGTAATTGCGTATGTATTGGAAGATGATTATTCATTTGGAATATTGCAATCTGACTCACATAAAAAGTGGATAGATGCAAAAGCAGGAACTTTAGCTACTGCAATTCGAAATACACCAAATTCGGTTTTTAAAACTTTCCCATGGCCACAGTCACCTAAAAGTAATGAAGTCCAAAAAATTGCTGAAGCTGCTATTAATTTTCGAAAAATTAGACGGAATGTACTTACTGAAAATGAAATGTCTTTTCGAGATCTTGCTAAAATACTTAGTTTACCTGGCAAGTCAATTGTTAAAGACGCTCGGTTTGGAAAGCTTACGGGTTAAAGAAATCCCAAGACCCTTTAACATTCTTATTAAAATTGAATCTTTCTCTTGTTGATAAAGAGTCAAAGGGTCAAACTGTAATCGGCCCAGGATTACCTCCAAACATCAAAAATAAAGCAAAATTTATTTCAAAAGATTGTTTAAAAATGTCAGCAGGTTGAGGAAAAAAGTAACCATATCGCAACTCAAAAATTTCATGGTTTAGCCTTACAATTTAAATTTTTTGACTCCAATCCTAAATTTAGCTGAAAATCTTTCTGAATATGTGATTTTGCTCAAAATTGATTATTCGTAGTTTTTAAATTCGTATACAATATTGTACCAGAATTGGCTTTTAGGTTTTATAGTGCGTTCAAGTCTATCAAATTTTAGGTTTGAATTAGAATTTTGAATTCAATTTGGAAAATTTAATCATGAGTAACGTGAAGCATTATATTCGAGACCCAGTTCATGATTTGATTGAGTTTGGAGATGATTCTTTTGAGCAAATGTTATGGCGGGTAGTACAAACTTCAACCTTTCAAAGATTACGGAGAATTAGACAATTAGGGTTTTGTGAACTAGTTTATCCTGGAGCAACTCACAATCGGTTTGAACATAGTTTGGGTGTATTTAATAACGCACGTCGACTTAATAATATTGCCAAACAACTTTTAGGTGATACCCAATTTGATCAGGAACGAGCGGAGGTTTCAATAGCAGCTGCGCTATTACATGACGTTGGTCATGGTCCGTTTAGTCATTCATTTGAAGCGCTTGGTAAACGTGTCAACTTGAGATTTGGCCGACACGAAGCTTTGAGTGACGAGATTATTCGCGAATCTAAAATTTCAAAATTTATGAATGAATATCGAAATGGATTTGCGAATTTAGTCGCCGATATGGTTGCTGGAAAAGAATCAAAGGATATCTATTCTTCAGTTGTGTCTAGTTTATTTGATGCTGATCGATTAGATTACTTAAAACGGGATCAGCTGATGACAGGGTCGCAGAATAGTATTATTGATCAAACATGGCTGTTTTCCAACATTGAAGTCGAAGAAATTGAAACCATCAATTCAAATGGAGAAGCTAGAAAAGTTTGGCAATTCGTATTTAATTCCAGAGCGATGTTGGCACTTCAAACCTATGTACTTGGGTTACTTAATCTTTATCATTCAGTGTATTTTCACCCTATTATGCGGTCTGCTGAATATGTATTTACGCAATTAATTTGCCGGATTTTCGAGATTGTTCACGAAGGGCACGGTAACTTAGTTGGTTTGAGCAGTAATCATTCAATAATTCGATTTGCAGAAAGTCCAAATGAGCTCAGTAAAGTATTGGAATTGGATGATTTTGTATTCCTGGGTGCACTATCAAGTATGGAACGGGCAGAAGATTCAGAAGTATCAAGATTGGCATCTATGCTTCGTAATCGGAAATTACCGAAAGCTATTGATATTCGTGACATTGTGCATTCGCAAATTATGGAATGCAAAACTGAATATGAAATTGATGCAATTGTTGTAAGTGCAATTGAAAGAATTACAGAATATTCGCAACAAAATAATTTAGGTAAATTTGTTTGGATAGATTCCAAGCAACGTCCACCATACAATACTGGTAAATCAGGGGATGGGTCGCAAGAATCAATTTTGATAAGGCAGGCAGGTAAACTCGTTGACTTAAAGGATATCTCAGGTGCAGTAAATGTCGCTCAACCTTTTAAAGTTGATCGAGTCTATATTGCAGATGAAAAATCTGAAGCACGAAGCGAAATTAGTCACTTGATTTTTGAAGCATGTAAATCGAAAGGCTAATCTATCAAGTTACATCATAATTTGGTTAACTCACATTATTTTGGGCTCAACTTAAATAGACTTCTTTGTTATTTTAGTGTCTACAAAAAACCGAAGAATAAAAAGTTCTATAAGTGAGAATTAACTTTTTTTCAAAAGTTATTTGAGTTCTCGTTACTTTGAATACATTTTACTTTTTCGTAACTTAGTTGCTTCTGTAGATTCTGGACTGCCATCGTGGAATGAGCCAAATAGCTTATCCCATGGCATTTCAGCCGTTCCATAGTTACATTCAAAATAACGATGATGAAGTTGATGAAAAAAATCTCCGGTATTTACGTGTTTCCGATCTTTAGTTTGGATTGCTTCAAATCCAGAATGGGAGAAACTGGGATTGATTCCTTCCAGATAAAAATGGAATAGAACGTGTATTGGATGAGAAGGAATTATAAAATGGATAATTATTGATGAAAAATAAAGCATCGTTTCAACTGGATGCATTGATATACCAGACCATGGCCCTATATTGATATTTCGATGATGCAAGTTATGAGCTAATCGGTAGAGGGGAGGCCAATGAAGCAATCGATGAATCCAATAAAAGTGGAAACTTGACCACAATGGTATAATTGCGAACCAAATGACAAACCAAATTGGGTTACTTGAAAAAGAGATTCTAGGTGCAAATCCATTTGCAGCAGCCCAAAAATAAACTACTTCCCAGATGGTCCATGCTGTAACTCCACTAACACAAGACCAAAAGATATTATCCCAAACTTGATTACGGAAGGTAAAAATTCCGTTATTTCGATTTTGGTCTCGGTTATCAAATTTTAATTTCTTACCTTGAACTGCAAATGTAATAAACCAGAGATGAAGACTACCCGCAAATAGAGTTAATAGAATTAAATTTCGAATCCAAATCAATGCTACCCAATTCAAAGTAATGGTTTGCATGCTGTCCCAAGAAGGTTGAAACCATCGATAGATAATAAAAGCTGCAAATAATTCTAAAGTGACTGAACTAATTGCAAACCAATACCGAGAAATCCATTTGAGCCACCTTAGTGGGTTAGGTGGCCACGAAAAAATAGGTGAAACTCCTATAGGTGTATCAGGTACGTAATTCCAAGTAGAATTTTTTTGATTTTGTTCCATTCTACAATCCTTTATGCATTAAAATTGCACCAAAAATCTTGCATTCGTATAAAATTTTACAGAGTCAGATTGCAATTTAGTCTAGTTCTTTGTATTACGCACAATCTTATTGTATTTGTTCCTGAAATTTTATGATTCAATCTAATTATAGGTAATTATTTTAAAATTTTTAGTTTTTTTTTCTACATTATTTAAATTGTTGCGATATCATGTATTCTTGTTGAAATTTAATTGACCACTTGCATATTAGTTTTAACTATCGAAAATTTATTCACGCGCGTGGTAATGCGTTGTGTTGATAACTCAAATTTTAGGAGTTGTGTTAGAAAATAACTTTCATTTAGTGAATGTTTATATGAAAAAAACACATCCAAAAATCTGTTTTTCATGTTTGACATTACGGGTTCGTCATACTCTAATGGCACAATAGGAGGAAGTGGGTATAAAGAATTAGATTGTTACCGATATGGACTTTTTTGGATTTGCAAATGTTGGTTGACTTTTAGTGATAATTGTTAAAATTTGTTGTAAACTGAAATCATGAACTTTCATATACCTAATTTAATCTCAAGTTTTGAGTTGAAGTAGCATGTAATAATGTTATCTAGTTGCAGTTTGTGTTAACTTCAACTCAAATTCTAATCTCAATCTGTTGTTGAGTTAGATTGGTGCAATTTATAAACGTTTGCTAATGATTTACGTCCGATGCGAATTTTACTTATAGAAGACGATCAAAAAATTCAATCATTCTTGACTAAAGGTTTTTCTGAAGCAGGGCACGTAGTTGATGTTGCAGAAAATGGTGAAGATGGTCTGCACCTTGCCACTTCAGAAAAATATGATGTGTTAGTCGTTGATCGGATGCTCCCAAAATTGGATGGACTTTCAATAGTACAAACGTTGCGGGGTACAGGAAACTCTACTGGTGTATTAATTTTAAGTGCATTGGGTGATGTTGATGATAGAGTTGTAGGGTTTCGAGCTGGAGGTGACGACTATTTGATCAAACCGTTTGCTTTTATTGAATTACTTGCCCGTGTTGAAGCCCTGGGCAAAAGAACTGCGGTTGGAAATTCTTCAGTACAATCAGTACATAAAGTAGGTGAGTTGGAACTGGACTTGTTAAGTAGAAAGGCAAGAATTAACGGAAATATTATTGAACTCGGAAAACGGGAATTTCAAATCCTCGAGTATCTCCTAAAGTATAAAGGTCAATTAGTGACACGCACGATGCTTTTAGAAGGGGTGTGGAATTATAACTTTGATCCACAAACAGGTATCATTGATGTCCATATCAGCAGACTTAGGAAAAAGTTAGGGGACACTAATAATTCAATCATCAAGACGGTACGCGGTGCAGGATTTATCATTGAAGAGAGTAACTAGAAGATATTTTCACAGTTCTAGCTTTAAAATGGCGTTGCTTCATGCGATCCTTTTAGGTATTTCGGCATTGATTCTTGCCTATATTTTATTTGTGTTTGCACCCGATAACATGAATAAAGAAGCACAACAATCTTTAAGATACTTTAGTCTAATTATTGTTTGTTTGATGATTGGTGTGGTGTTGATCAGCATAGGTATTAGCCATTTTGTGGTTAGTAGAATCAATCGAATTGCGATTACTGCACAATCAATTATGGAGACTAACGATCTCTCAAAGCGTATCTCCATTGATACAGCGTGGGATGATTTAAGCAATTTGGCACAACTACTAAATGGATTTCTCGCACGCATTGAGGAATTGATGGCTAGTGTTAGGGAAGTCAACAATAATATTGCCCATGATTTACGAACTCCGTTGACCGGACTTAGAACAGACATTGAGTTATTAAAGGGGAAGAAAGTTTCCGATGATGAATTAAATGGGCTTCTCGTTGAAATTGACAGAATTTTGAGTGTTTTTCATTCCTTGTTGCGGATCTCAAATATTCAAAAGGGTAAGCGACATCTGACCTTTCAAGTAGTAAACCTTTCAACCGTTCTAGAAGATGTTATTGAATTGTATGAACCAGTTGCTGGCGAAAAACAAATAAAATTGGTTAAAGCGATTAAAGACAATCTAAATATTAATGGAGATGCTGATTTATTGTTTCAGTTATTTGCAAATCTGCTTGATAATGCAATCAAGTTTTCGGATTCTGAATCGGAAGTACATATCACTACGAATTTTTCGCAAAGTGAAATTATAACAATCATTAAAGATTTCGGTCCGGGAATTCGTGATGGGGAAAAAGAGCAAGTGTTTCAGCAATTTTATCAAAGTGATGAAAGTCGTAGTTCACAAGGATTTGGGTTAGGGTTAAGTTTAGTGAAAGCGGTGGTAAATCGTCATCGCGGAAAAATTGAACTTAAAGATGGTAATCCGGGACTTGAGGTTAGGGTTACTTTGCAAACTAACCAATAGTTAAGGTATGAGTAGTCGCAAGTTTAACAAAAATGCCAATATAAATATCTGAAATGAATGAATCACGTCAGAACATTGCCATAATAGGAAGTGGTATTTCTGGGTTAGGAGTTGCTCAGATACTATTATCACAACAAGGTTTTGACATAACCGTTTATGAAAAGAATGATTACTGCGGTGGTCATAGCCGAACTGTTGATGTCAATGCTCCACATGGTAATATTCCGGTAGATACTGGTTTTATCGTTTTTAATAAACACAATTATCCACTTTTAACCTCACTTTTCTCCCACCTGAATGTTCCAATTGAGAACAGTAATATGTCGTTTGGAGTCAGCGTTAATAATGGCTGGTTGGAGTATGGAACGCAAAATTTAATTGGTATTTTTGCTCAGAAATCAAGTTATACAAACATCCGATTTTTGCGAATGATTTCAGATATTCTTAAATTCAATCGACGGGCAAGAGATTATCTGGAGTGTGATTCAACAATCACACTTGGTCAATGTTTGGATGAATTGAAATTAGGGGAGTGGTTCCGCGAGTATTATTTATTGGCAATGGGTGGTGCAATTTGGAGTACACCTGTTTCAGGAATGTTGACATTTCCTGCACGCACTTTCATCCGATTTTTTGAAAATCACGGATTACTTACAGTTAGAGATCAACCACAGTGGTATACCGTAAAGGGCGGAAGCAGAGAATATATCAAGAGATTGACCTCAAGTTTCGCTGATAGAATTTTAATTGGATGCGGTGTAACTAAAGTACAGCGTGATGGTAAGGGTGTAACGGTGTATGACAGCAAGGGTAGTAATATCCACTATGATGCTGTTATTTTTGCATGTCATGCAGATCAAGCTCTTAATCTTATCGCAAACCCTACATCGTTAGAACAAGGTGTCTTATCTGATTTGCGTTATCAACCAAACCGTATGGTACTTCATAGCGATATCAGTTTTATGCCGAAACGGAAACGCGCATGGGCCAGCTGGGTATATTTGTCAGAAGCCGAAAGAGATAATAATCCACAGATGTGTTTGAGCTATTGGATGAATAACTTGCAACCGCTTGACACAAAGTTCCCCATTATTATAACTCTTAATCCGATTCGCGAACCTAAAGAGAGTTTAATTCACGATGAATATTGGTTTGAGCATCCAGTATTTGATGAATCCGCAATTAAAGCACAGGGTAGGATTGATGATATCCAAGGAAAAGACTGTTTATGGTTTTGTGGGGCCTATCAACGATATGGTTTTCACGAAGATGGACTCTTGAGCGCGGTTAAATTAGCAGAGAAAATGGGAGTGAAACCTTCATGGAAATAATTCCTCAAATCTTTACTGCTAAAGTGATGCACAAAAGGTTGTTTCCTAAAGTAAACAAATTTACTTATGGAGTTTACTATTTAGCATTGCCTTTACCAGCACCTGCAATTTCAAACCGCTATATGCAATTTGACCCGAAGGATTTGGGATATCGCGATGGTCGTGATCCAAGTTTTTATGCAACAAGTATCTTGGAAAAGTATGAATTTGCGAAAAAAATTCAAGATATTATGCTCATCACCATGCCACGTGTGCTTGGTTATATTTTCAATCCAGTAAGTTTTTATTTTTGTTTGGATTCGGAAAAACGGCTACAAGTTGTCATTGTTGAGGTGCATAACACGTTTGGTGAACAACATTCTTATATTTGTGTGCATCCTAATCATGCACCAATTGAGGCAGGAGATTGGTTGGAAGCTGAAAAACTATTTCATGTTTCACCATTTTTGGAGCGAAGTGGTCATTACCGTTTTCGTTTCGCATTGAAAGATAGCAAAGTTGGGATTTGGATAAATTATTTTGATTCTAAGAACAATAAACAGCTACTTACCTCTTTAACAGGAAACTTGATTCCTCTAAACAAAAAAAATCAGTCGCGTGTGTTTTGGACACACCCATTAGTAACATTGAAAACTATCTTTCTAATCCACTGGCAAGCTCTGAAGTTGATAACAAAAAAAATAACTTATCAACCAAAGCCAGAGCAGTTAAAGGAAAAAGTAAGTTCTACCTTAAAATAATTGAGCAAATCTTAAAAAAAATTAAAGGTTCGGTAAGGCTAATGTTAAGGGTAATTGCTTATATAAATGTTGCACACCAGTGGAATTTGGAAAATGTTGCAACAATCCATAAAAAAGCAATTTCTCAACACAATCAGCCAAATAAAATATGGTTCTATCTGCATTTCTTTGCCAGATGGTAGTATCTACAATTTTTCGGGTCAAGATTCCGGCCCATTGGCTGATATGGTCATCCATGATTTTAGAACTATTAAGTCTCTCGCCTTAAAAGGCAATATTGGTCTGGCGGAAAGTTATCAAGAGGGTTGGTGGGATAGTGACAATTTAATCAATCTCATATTATTTGGTATTAAAAACGAAGAAATTTTGGCACGTTATATTAAAGGAAGTCTTTTGGCACGTAAATTTTCGTGGTTCGCATATTTGTTTACCCAAAATACAATTAGAGGTAGTAAGAAGAATATTCATGCGCATTATGATTTAGGAAATGAGTTCTACAAATTGTGGCTTGATTCCACCATGACTTATTCTTCGGCATATTTTGCAGATGAATCAGAAGATTTGGAGTCTGCCCAACAACGAAAATACGATCGTATAATTGAACGGCTAGACACAAGTGGTACATTACTTGAAATAGGTTGTGGTTGGGGTGGTTTTGCTGAACGGGCCTTAGAAAAAAGAGATTTCTCCATTAAAGGTCTAACGATCTCTAAAGCACAACATGATTTTGCTAGTCAGCGGCTACAGGGGAATGCAAAAATTGTACTTGAAGATTATCGCTTTCAACAAGGTAGATATGATCAGATTGTTTCAATAGAAATGTTTGAAGCGGTCGGAGAGAAGTATTGGTCGGTTTATTTTAACCAATTGAAAACTCTACTGGCGGAAAAAGGTAAAGCAGTTCTGCAAACGATTACAATCAAGGATCAATATTTCAACAGCTACCGAAAGGCAGGTGATCCGATTCGTTCCTTTATTTTTCCAGGGGGAATGTTACCTTCTCCAGAGCGTTTTGTGCAGGCAAGTAATAAAGCTGAACTCTTAGTAACGGATCAATTCTCATTTGGAAAAGATTATGCGTTAACGCTCAAGCATTGGTTAAGCCGTTTTGAACGCAATATTAATGCAGTCAAGGCACTAGGGTTTGATGAGAAATTCATCCGGATGTGGCGATTTTATCTAACTTTTTGTATTGCTGGCTTTGTCACAGATCGCACTGATGTCATTCAATTGGAGCTACGACATGCAAGGTAAATTAATATGTCTATTCACTTTTTTTTTCTTGGCTTGCCAGCCGGTGGTTGCAAATGAAATAATTGACAAGTATCTCACCAATGGACAATTGATTGGAGAAGCCAGATTTTCTGTGTTGTTATGGAAAATCTATGATGTGAAATTGTATGGTTCAAATGGGGAATGGCCAACAATTAATCCTTATGCTCTCTCTTTTCAGTATTTGCGAGATATTAGCGGTGAAGAACTAGCATCCCGTACAATTACAGCAATGGGAAATCAAGGGCAACTAGATGATAATAACCTCGTTGAATGGGATACGGCAATGCAAACAATATTTCCGGATGTTAAAAAAGGTTCTACGTTAATTGCAGTTTTTGTACCAGGTCAACAAACCATATTCTTTGCCAATAATGAAGAAATTGGAACAATCAACGGTGACGAATTTTTGAATGCGTTTGCTGGTATTTGGTTAAGTGAGAGTACATCGCTTCCTGAACTCAGGTCAAAACTAATTGGTTCCTTATGAACGAAAACAGCATTACAACAGTGAACCTTTATAAGTATGGTCTTCTAGCTGCACCAGTAGCATTTGCAGGATTTCCGCTTTACGTACTTGCACCGGATTTTTTTGCTACTGAGTATGGTATCTCGCTTGCTAGTTTAGGTTTCGTATTGTTGTTTTTGCGATTATTTGATGCGTTCCAAGATCCAGTAATTGGAATTATTAGTGATCGTTGGCGTAACCATATCGCTTATATTTTAGTGCCTTCGGCAGTTTTGCTGGTCATGAGTATATATGGTTTGTTTAACTTAAGCTATTTTTCGCCACTATTTTGGTTCGTATTGTGTATGGGAATAGCAGTCACATCGTACAGCATTTTGAGTATTAACTTGAATGCACTTGGAGCATTATGGACAGAAAGTAAGGAGGCACAGACTCGAATTGCGGCAATACGTGAAGCATTTAGTTTGTTTGGATTGATTTTGGCGGTTTCGTTACCAACCTTGTTATTAAATGTTGCCCCAGAACATCAAATCTATCAGTGGTTTGGTCTAATTCTGGCATTACTGATGATGGGTTGTTTAATTACATTTTTGAATTGGAACCGAACAACACGAAAGAATATTCAAATTAGTACACCTAATCGCTCAATAATTACCAATTTTACAAAACTTCCCCCGAATACAAAAATCCTAATGATGGTTTATCTATTCAGTATGGTTGCATCTAGTATTCCTGCAGTATTGGTGATTTTCTTTGTACGGGATTTACTTGGAGTTGAAGCCTATTCGGGTTTGTTTTTATTGTTATATTTCCTGTCCGGTGCGATTTTTATCCCAATGTGGAAGCGTATTAGTCAGTCACAAGGCAAATTTCGTAGTTGGTTCTTATCAATGCTATTTGCGAGTGGTAGTTTTGTCTGGGTATTTTTTCTGGGGACTGGTGATATTTGGCAGTTTGCCGTAATTTGCGTAGTTTCAGGGGCAGCTTTTGGTGCTGATTTAATATTTCCACCCGCCATTCTTGCCGATCAAGTTCATGCATCCAATGCCACGAATAGTGCTTCAAGTTATTATGCAACACTCACTTTAACCGCTAAATCATCATTAGCACTTGCTTCTGCGGTATCACTACCAATGTTGGAGAGTTTTGGTTTCACACCAGATTCAGAAAACAGTTCCTCTGCTTTGCTCAGTTTAAGTGCATCATATGCATTGGTTCCATGTATTTTGAAGTGCGGAGCTGCTTTACTGCTTTGGCGTAAATTCATTCACCCACAAAATGGAGTAGCCTATGAAAATATTCAAATCAATCATCCTCCTCGGAGTCATCCTTATGCTCAGTAGCTGTAGTAGCAATAAATTAGCGTTTTACAATGGTACTGGTCCAAATGCAGATATCAAAGAGTATTTCGATGGACCAATAAAAGCTTGGGGAATTGTTCAAGATTGGCGTGGACGAGTAATCCGTCGTTTTGATATCAATATGGTCGGGTCTTGGGATGGTGATACTGGAACGCTCAGGGAAAAATTTGATTACTATGATGGTGAACAACAAGAGCGTATCTGGACTATCAAAAAACTAGACGATGGAACCTATGAAGGAACAGCTTCAGATATAATTGATAAGGCAACTGGAAATACAAGTGGTAGTGCCGCGCGCTGGAGTTATGTAATGGATTTACCAGTTAAGGACACTACCTATCGAATCAACTTTGATGACTGGATGTGGATCATGAATGATGGGGTACTTATAAACCGTTCGTATCTAAAGAAATTTGGTTTTACTGTGTCTGAACTAAGTATTTTTATGCAAAAACAAAATCTATGAGTAAGACGCAAACCTATCAAAATAAAGTAGTATGGATTATTGGTGCAAGTAGTGGAATTGGCGAAGCTTTGGCGCGTGAATTGGCATCAAGAGGTGCGTTACTTGCACTTTCCGCGCGCAACAAGGCAGCATTGGAGAATCTAAGAGATTCACTGAACAATGAAAGCCACAAAGTGTTTGAGCTTGATGTCTGTGATGCTGAATCGGTCACCCAAAAAGCTAATGAAATACGGGATGTTTTTGGTAAAGTAGATAGTGTGATTTTCCTTGCTGCTAGCTATACACCAATGAAACTGGATAAACTTGATCTTGCCATCACTCAACAAATCGTGGAAGTGAATCTCTTAGGTGCATTTCATGTTGTTAATAGTGTGCTACCTATATTGAAAAATCAATCACATGGACAAATTGCACTATGTGGAAGTGTTGCTGGCTATTTCGGATTACCAGGGGGGCAACCGTATAGTGCTACTAAGGCGGGAATCATCAATCTAGCAGAAAGCTTACATGCTGAATTGCCGAAATCAATAGATGTTAAGCTTATTAACCCAGGATTTGTCCGAACCAAACTAACAGATCAGAATAATTTTAAGATGCCGATGATTATTGGAGCTGATGTAGCAGCTAAATCAATAGCTGATGGTTTGCTAAAGAAGCAGTTTGAGGTACATTTTCCTAAAAAATTTACGTATCTTCTAAAGCTACTTTGCATATTTCCTTATTGGTTAATGCAGACAATCATACGACGTAAGAAATTCTAGTGGATGAAAAAGCTGGAAAACGATTCACTTTCACTTGTTTGGATCTCTTTGTGGTCAATAATGGAATCAATTCACAGTAGCAAGGGAAAAAAACTTTAGTAAACTAAGTATTTACTGCGACACTTTATCGCATTGAGTTTGGTAATCTATATTGTGTAATTATTGTCAAATGAACATAAACCAACCTAAATGGAGTTAAATTATGATTAAGAAATTAACCGCAATTTCTATTCTTGGATTGCTGATTGCAGCTTGTGATCCACAAGTTTCATATTCTGAATGTCGTGGTAATGATCGTGGTGAAAGTGAATGTGTATTTCATGCTATATCCCATATGTTTGTACCTCCAAGCTTGCAATAGAAAATACACCGTTAGTCGATCAAATGAGAGCAAGCTTTGAAAAAGTTTGCTCAAATTTTAGCACTTGTTGGAGTATTTAGTGCTAGTGATGCGGTACCTGTTGTTCAAAATTATTGAAATTCTTGCTAAGCTTGTATAATCAAACAACATTTTGCTCTCCTTATTTGGGTTTGCTATTCATTTTGGTAAATTGTTTAAGCACATTATTCAATGTCCAAAATTGGAGTTATTTGTAATAGTATCAGTATTGATATCATTATACTACATGCTTTATAATCAATTCTTTTCATCTTGAGTTTTGAACATTATTTAAAATTCTAAGTGAAATTCTAAATTGGAAATAAATTTAAACTGTTACAATATCGGTACCGTTTATGTTTTTCTTATTTGTTTGAGCAGATTTGCAGATTGAGATTAATGATCCCATGAGAAATTTATTCAGATAATATGTTAAATGTTCTAGCTAAATTTTGAAGGTGACGATCAATTGCGTTTTTTAATAGTTCTTTTCTTGGGAACCTTTTTTTATTGGAATCCTATCCAAGCTGAACAACGCGAATCTTTATTGATATTTGCGGCCGCAAGTTTGAAGGACGCATTAGAAGAAATTGTCGATCATTTTGAAATTCAAACTGGTGAAAAAGCAACTGTATCATTTGCGGCAAGTTCGGTGCTGGCGCGACAAATTCAGGCTAAAGCTCCAGCAGACATTTTTATTTCAGCAGATCAGAAATGGATGGATTATGTTGTAGAAAAATCAGTCGTAAATAGAGAAACATTAAAAATAATAGCATTGAACTCACTTGTTATAATTGGAAGTAACGAAACAACAAAGCAGATTAGCTTAAATAGTCCAAATTCATTTATTGACGCGTTAGGGGAGGAACGGTTTGCAGTTGGAGACCCATCGCATGTGCCATCAGGACGATATGCAAAAATGGCGTTTGAATCTTTAAAAATTTGGGATGAAATTGAAAACAAAATTGTACCAGCTGATAATACTAGAGTAGCGTTGGCTTTAGTTGCTCGGAATGAAGTTCCGTTGGGGGTTGTGTATGAATCTGATGCTCAATCAGACCGAAGAGTACAAGTGTTGGCGAATTTTGATGAAGATTTACACCCAGCTATAATTTATTCTGCAGTTGCAACTAAGATTGGTGATAGTTTAAGAGCAGAAAAATTTATAAAATTTCTAACTTCCGAAGTATCGCGGAAATCGCTTTTAGATGCAGGATTTCAACTAATTAAATGAATTTTATCAGTTCACTTACTCCACAGGATTGGCAAGCAATCATCTTGTCACTTAAGGTTGCCGGATTAGCCCTAACGTTTACGTTGCCGCTTGCATTGCTGATCGCATACATTCTCGCGCGGTGGAACTTTCCAGGAAAAATTTTCTTAGATGGTTTGGTTCATTTACCACTGGTGTTACCTCCGGTAGTAACTGGGTATTTGCTACTGATTATGTTTGGACGAACTGGTTTTATTGGCATCTTCTTAGAAGAATACTTTGGTATTATATTGGCGTTCCGATGGACTGGAGCAGCATTAGCTGCAGGAATCATGGCATTACCACTAATGGTTCGGCCGATGCGTATTGCAATTGAAGCAGTTGATCGAAAACTAGAAGATGCTGCTACAACTTTAGGTGTGCGTCGGATAATTATTTTTCTTGTAATTACTTTACCCCTCGCATTACCAGGAATCATAGGGGCAACATTATTAGGTTTTGCTAAAGCAATGGGAGAATTTGGTGCGACGATAACTTTTGTTTCAAATATTCCAGGTGAAACCAGAACGCTAGCTCTTGATCTATATACGTTAATTCAAACTCCTGACGGTGATAGTGCCGCGATTGGACTGTTGATTATAGCAACTATAATAGCCTTTGGTGCTATTATTGCATCGGAAATCGTTACAAGAAAATTGGCAAAAAAGATTAGAGGTGTTTAATAAAATTGATAGATCTTTCTAATCTGTTGTCCAGTTCAGTGGCTCCAAAACAATTATAGTGGAATTTGATCGCTCAGTCATAGGAAATACAATACTAATCATTATTGTTTTGGGTTTAGCATACGACTGAAATAAATTGGAAAATGAACAAATTTATTACTGTGACAATTTGACACATTATATTTTGAAATTTACCGCGGTAAAATGTCGTAACAACGAATTTTAACCTAACAAACCCGTAAGGAGAAAATCATGGTTAAGAAAATACTTTTAGTCGCAGCTGTAGGGCTGTTGTTGTCATCATGTTATGTTCGATGTGATAGCCGAATAGATGGCCGAAATATTTCTGTATTACAAGGTTCAATCGCAGAATCAATTCATTGCGGTTAATGCAGAGAAAATTGTGAAATAAATCAATTTAACTTTGGTAGCTGTTGGATTTGTTTCAGCTTGTATAGAACCAAAAGTGAATTGATGTGAATGGGAAACTTTTTCACTGAGGTGGTCGCAAAAATGACCACAAAAAGGAGTGTACCATGAAAAAACTTTTGCTAATACTAGCAACCGCTGGTTTCTTGTCAGCTTGTGCAGTGCACAATGGTGAACAGGGCAGATGCCAATGGGACACCTTTTCTATTTGGTGGTGGCAGAATTGCCTGTAATACAAAATTACCAGATATGACATTATGTCGTATCTGGTTTTTTTAGTTTGACTATGTGAATTGTCGTAAAGGTGTAAAATTACCTAACTTTAAAAGGTAAGTGATCTCTTAATCATTTAAGGTTTCGGGATTGAACCTTTTAGTTATTTTACCTCTGACGTTTAGGGGTATCTAAATTCTCACTAACAGACACTTACCACGATCAAAACAGTTGATTTGTGACGTAGAGTTATTGCATAAAGTCTGCAAGTACGTCGGAAAATAATAATGCTGTGAATTCGTTGATTTAACCTTCCATAAAAAATAGTAGTAGTAGTATTTTTCTTAGCTATCGTGATGGTAAAATTTATCATACCAATAATTTTGTATCAAAAACCTTAAGTTAATTCTAAACTCTTACTTTGAGTATAGGTTAAAGTTTATTCAAACTCCTGATAGCGATAGTTCTGCGATAGATTTGCTGAAGATCTAGTTTTTGATAATCTTCAAAATGGTTACGATATTTGAAATAATTTTGTGAATAATGACAAGAAAGTTTAAAGGTAATTGATGTTTTCAATAGATGTTGCTGGTCAAGTTGGACAGTTTAAAATCACCGCGGATTTTAAGAGTTCTGAAAAAGTTACTGCAATTTTCGGTCGCTCGGGTGCAGGGAAGACGACTTTAATTAATATGATTTCTGGATTAGCGACACCAACAGAGGGTACAATACGGTTTGGTGAGGAAGTGTTTTTTGATTCAAGTATAGAATTGAATTTACCCGCACGTAAGCGACATTTAGGACATGTATTTCAAGAGAGTTACTTATTTCCGCATTATTCAGTTAAAAAGAATCTAACGTTTGCAAGTTGGGCAGGCCAACGAAAATTTTCGGATAAAATATTTCAAGAAGTTATTGAACTGTTTGATATCGGAAATTTACTTAGTCGGTCGCCAAATACTCTTTCAGGCGGGGAAAAACAAAGAGTAGCAATTGGTCGTGCGTTACTTTCAAATCCCCACGCATTATTGATGGATGAGCCACTTGCTTCTTTGGATTACGGTTTGAAGTCAGAGATATTACCGTATCTGGAACGACTTTGTCAGGAATCGGGAATTCCAATAATTTATGTTAGTCACTCGATTGAAGAAGTTGCAAGATTAGCAGATACATTGGTACTACTATCTGAAGGACATGTAATCGGTTACGGTCCACTTGCTGATATGTTAACTCGCTTGGATCTTGCACCAGCGACTGGCCGCTATGAAGCTGGAGCGATATTGGTTGCGAAAGTGATTGAACCAAATAATGAATGGAAGTTAACCACAGTTGAAATTGAAGGACATCAATTAGAGTTGCCGAATTTAGAGGGAACTGTTGGTCAAGAACTTAAGTTACGAATTCTCGCGAGAGATGTTTCATTAGGTACCAAAAAACCTGAACAACTCAGTATTCGTAATTGTTTATCTGGGAAAATAGTGGACCTAATTAATGAAGAGGGGGCTTTTGCTGAAGCTGTCTGTCAGGTTGGCCAACAAAAAATTCGGGCAAGATTGACCCGAGCATCGGCTTCAGAATTGAAATTAACAATTGGTTCTGAAGTTTATGTACTAATTAAAAGTGTAGCAATATGTTGAATTTTATTGAAATCAATGCCGACAAACTATAATAATTAATGTAATTGGTAAAAAACCAACAAAAAACTCAATCTAGAGAGGAAAATACCTAATGAAAAAACTACTCATAGCAACAATCGCACTAATGGCGATGTTAACTTCACCAGTATTCGCGGATTGTGATCCAGGTGAAGTAGTAATCAAGTTTAGTCACGTTGTAAAAGCGACTGGACATCCAAAAGGTGATGCAGCAACGTTACTTTCTGCGCGCGTAAATGACGAAATGAATGGCAAAGCTTGCATGGAAGTTTATCCGCAATCTCAGCTTTATGATGATGACAAAGTAATGGAAGCTTTGATTTTGGGTGACGTTCAGATGGCTGCTCCATCATTGTCAAAGTTTGAAGCTTATACGCTAAAATATCGTTTGTTTGATCTACCTTTTTTGTTTGGAAGCTTAGATGCAGTTTCAAGATTTCAAAAAGGTGATACTGGGCAAAAATTATTAGACGAGATTCAATCTGTTGGTTTGCAAGGATTGCAGTACTGGAACAGTGGATTAAAACAATTCTCAGCAAAAAAACCTTTATTGGTTCCATCTGATGCTGATGGACTTAAATTTCGAGTTCAAACATCTGATGTAGCTGTCGCGATGATTGAGGCAATGGGTGGTAATGCTCAGAAATTGGCATTTAAAGAGGTTTATGGTGCTTTGCAAACTGGGGTTGTGGATGGTCAAGAGAATAGTTGGTCAAATATTTACACTCAGAAATTTTTTGAAGTTCAAGATGGCATTACTGAGACTAATCACCAACTCCTTCTCTATATGGTTGTAACCTCAACAGAGTGGTTAGATAGTTTAGATTCAGATGTACGTGAGCAATTCTTAAAAATTTTGGAGGAATCTACTAATACTGCTAATGCGCAAGTTGCTGCAACTGAAGCGAAAAATCGACAACGGATTTTAGATAATGGTGTTGAAATTCGGCAATTGAACGAAGCACAACGTCAAGAATGGATAAGCACAATGAAACCAGTTTGGGCAAAATTTGAAGATGATATTGGTAGAGCAAATATAGATGCTGCAGTCGCAGCGAACGACGCAAGCTGATTTAATACAAAAAGAACTACGGTATAAGATTCATTCTGATACCGTAGTCTGCGTTAAGCAATTTTTTACCATAAACTAGCATTTAGACTAAAGGTTGTATTGGGCCTTGTTCCTAAATTGGTAGTAATGAAGTGGTATTGCTAATTTTCTTGGAATAGTTGGTTAACTTCGCTTCAATGTTCACTTAACGAGCATGTACTATGCAACACTATGACGACTGGATTACCCGATTTGAAGAGAGTATCTTAGCTATCTTGCTAGCTACAATGACTGTCGTTTCATTTACCCAAGTTGTCGCTAGATATGGATTTAATTCTGGTTGGTCCGGTGCGCTTGAATTCACCCGAATTTTATTTGCTTGGATGATTCTGTTTGGCATGAGTTACGGGATAAAAATAAGTTCTCATCTAGGTGTTGACGCATTTATCAATTTATTTCCCAAGAAAATTACACGAGCGTTCGCGGTGTTTGGTGCATTATGCGGTATTCTTTGGGCAATCATTCTACTTTATGCGGATATTTTGCAGGTTTTCGGTATTGATACTCGTGGTGGTGCAATAGATTATTGGTTGCGAATGTATAAAGTGGGAATCGGATTGGATGATTTGCGATACCCAGAGTTAATCATTGAAACTTTTGGTGTCCAAGAACGTGTACAACGATGGATTGCTTATTTAATACTTCCAATTGGATTGGTGTTGTTTGCGTTCCGTTGCGGGCAAGCTGGTTGGCAAATCATTAAAGGTGAGAGAGAAACCTTGATTGCGGCTCATGAATCAGAAGATTTAGTTGAAGAGCATAGAAATGTGGTAGGCGATTGAGGTAACCGGCGATGGAATCAGCGATCCTATTTTCATTAGTTTTGTTACTTTTGCTTTTCGGTGTACCAATTGCGTTAGCATTGGGGTTTTCCAGCGTAATTATTATTGCATTTTTTTCAAATGATTCGTTATCCTCTGTGGCAATTCAACTATTTTCGGCCTCTCAAAATTATATTTTATTGGCAATCCCGTTTTTTATTTTAGCTTCTTCATTTATGTCTACTGGTGGAGTCGCGCGAAGAATTATTCGGTTTGCAGTAGCTACAGTTGGGCATTTACGTGGGGGGATGGCGATTGCATCAGTTTTTGCTTGTATGTTGTTCGCGGCGTTATCGGGTTCGTCACCGGCAACCGTTGTTGCAATAGGTACGATTGCCATCACTGGGATGCGTCAAGTTGGGTACACCAAAGAATTCGCAGCAGGAGTTATTGCTAATGCAGGTACGTTGGGAATATTAATCCCACCTTCAATAGTGATGGTTGTTTATTCCGCAGCGACTGATGTTTCTGTTGGACGAATGTTTATTGCTGGAATAGTGCCGGGGATGATTGCTGGCTTGATGTTGATGACAGCAATATATGTTTATGCACGACGAAAGAACATGCCCAAGCAACCATTTGCTGGATTTGTAGAAATTTTACAATCTGGTTTGGAAGCATTTTGGGGATTGTTTCTGATCGCAATAATTTTAGGGGGAATTTATTTAGGGGTATTTACACCTACAGAAGCCGCAGCAGTCGCTGCGGTTTATGCATTCTTTATTGCGGTGTTTATATATCGGGATATGGGACCTTTAATGGGAGTTCCATGGCGAGAACAAAATGAAACAATTTCAAACGCAACACTTAGAAATTTGCGGTTGATAACAATTAAATTTTTTCCTGGTTGTTTTCATGCCGACACAAAAAAGGTGCTCGTTGATAGTTCAAAAACGATCATCATGCTCATGTTTATTATAGTGAACGCCTTATTGTTCGCACATGTGTTGACCAGCGAAAGAATTCCACAAACGATAACTGATTGGATGATAGGAGCAGGTTTCAATTGGTTTACGTTTTTAATTGCAGTTAATATTCTACTATTGCTAGGTGGTCAATTTATGGAACCATCAGGATTATTGTTGATTGTTGCACCTGTTGTGTTTCCAATTGCAATTGAACTCGGAATTAATCCAATTCATCTTGGTATAATTATGGTCGTCAATATGGAGATAGGGATGATCACACCGCCGATTGGATTAAATCTGTTTGTTACTTCCGGAATAACTGGGATGAGCTTGACCCAAGTGGTAAAAGCGGCGTTACCGTTTGTCGTAATTCTATTCCTTTTCTTAATTCTTGTGACCTATGTTCCGCAAATTTCAACAACTTTACCTGAATTTTTGATGGGACCTGAGATTATCACAAACTAGTTAATTGGTGATACTTTAAAGGGTAAAATTTGGAGCTATTGCATAATTCATTTTAATTAAAGTTTAGTTCAAATAACGTAAATGCAACAAAATTGAATGAAAATGTTTATCAATAAAATTTAGTAATAATGTTTGGAGTGAATTATGAATCAACTCAATATAAATTTTTAATGAAATTATAAATTTACTGTTGAAATAAAAGTTCTTATGTGATATTATCAAAAGAGATTCAAGGATTTATTTGTTGAATTGGTAAATATTTCTTGAGTTATTAAATTTGATGAGGTCACAATTAACTGAATGACAACAAAATTTGAATGGGATCAAAACAAAAATATACAAAACATTAACAAACACGGTATTTCTTTTAATGAAGCAGAAGAAGTTTTTAATAATAAATTTAATAAATCGCGTTATGATGAATTGAGTTCAATTGGTGAACATAGGTATTTGACAACTGGTGTGACGAATAGTGGAAAATTCTTACTAGTTTCACATACTGATGGAAAAGTTCAAGGAGATAATGGTGAAATTATTCGAATTATTTCGGCTCGAAAACTAACTCGACGTGAGAAGAAGAAATATGTTAAAAGCACGACAACCGACTACTGATTCAAGTCATAAAAGATACATGAGAAAGTCGACTAACACTAAGATTAAGTTAGACAATTCTGATGTTGATACAAGTGATATTCCTGAACAAACAGATGAAGATTGGGCGAAATTTGAAGAGAATGTTTTCTACCGTCCCAATGTAATCTTTACTAAAACCTCTAATTGAACCGGAAGACTTTTCTGAGTTTAGTTGGTTTACTCAATACTCCGTTCAACATTCTTCTTGTTCAATTGTATTTTTGTTTTATCTTCGCAACACGATAGCTGATAAATTGTATTGATACAACAAACCTCTCATGGTGTATACATGCGCGGGATTATTATATGTTGCTCCAATAATTTAGCTGTATGTAATTCTAACCAGCAGATTTAACTAAGTCGCTGTCTGGTCGGTAAAATAATCCACGTTTTGATTTCGCAAAATCTTCTTTTGTCCACTCAGGAATTTCGCTGAAGTCTATTTGAGAATCGTCTATCTCAACTTCAGACGATTGAAACTCAAGTGAATTTTTGATTTTTTCATTCGGTGAAGATTTTTTTTCGTTAGTTTTCAATTTAGATTTCAGCATAATTTCTTCTCTGTTGAAAAGTTGAAAGCGATAAAATTGGTGATTCTGAGTGCTCAATTTGATTCTAAGTTCTACACCCTTTTATCATGAAAAAAGGGCAACTTTTCATGTTTTCAAGTCAATTCAAAAATTTTTTCGCGATGACTAATTTGAGAATTAGTTCGTTATGGCAGGTTTAAATACGTGGAGAAGTTGAGTTTACTCCGACGTTGCAGAATTATTAACTGCTGGGTCAATTCAAGTCTTGGTACTTAACTTGCCAATCTTTGCTAACGAAGCAAACTCAAGCTACCTCACTTGATAATAAGTCCATATTTGGCATAAGTGATAGAAGATGTTTTGTATAAGAATGTTGCGGATTCTCAAACAGACTTTCTGTTTCAGTCAACTCACATAACACTCCGTTTTGCATCACACCTATGCGATTGCACATTTGTCGGATCACCGCAAGATCATGGCTGATAAACAGCATTGTTAAGCCTAACTCATCCTGTAAATCTTTGAGTAGGTTCAGAATTTGAGCTTGGATTGAAACATCAAGTGCAGAGGTTGGTTCATCACAAATTAAGAAGCGAGGACGTGTGGCAAGTGCGCGCGCAATTGAAATCCGTTGCCGCTGTCCACCAGAAAACTCGTGTGGATATTTTTCACCGGCTTCTGCAGTTAATCCAACATGGTCTAATAGGTCATCGACAATTTGTTCGGTTTCTCTTTGACTGGAAGTCAATTTATGAAAGCGGATTGGTTCGGCAACGATATTTTTAACTCTCATACGGGCGTTTAATGATGAAAATGGATCTTGGAATATCATCTGCATTTGCCGGCGACATGCCAAAATTTCATTTCTGCTCTTTAAAGCAGTGAGAGTTTGACCCGTAAAGATAATATCGCCTTCGTTTGGATCGTAAAGTCCAGTTATTAATCTCGCGATTGTTGATTTACCTGAACCAGACTCTCCAACTAATCCAAAGGTTTCTCCTTCTTCTATATTGAAACTGACATTATCAACTGCTTGTAACCATCTTCTTTTAGAGGGAATAACAGAAGATCGAGTTTGAAATTTTATACCAATATTTTGCAAGGACAAAATTGGTCCATCGGATTTTTTGAAATCACGTGATTGACCTAACCAGTGATTGGCAATATCAATTTGTTTCTTAGGCTGCACTGCTTCTTCAATGTAGTCTACTACTGGGAATCTATCTACTTTTACGTTAGGTTTGGGAACTGCGGCAATTAGGCTCTTAGTGTACGGATGATCTGGATTACCAAGTACTTTTTCCGCGGTTCCATGTTCTACTACGTGTCCCCGATACATTACTGCAACTCGATCAGTCATTTCTGCTATGACACCCATATCGTGAGTTATCAATAGCATCGCTACGTTATTTTCATGACATAATCGCTTCATCAATTTTAATATTTGAGCTTGAATTGAAACATCTAGTGCGGTTGTTGGTTCGTCTGCAATCACGACTTCTGGTTCTGCACATAATGCTAACGCAATGACGACACGTTGTCGCATACCACCTGAAAATTGATGAGGATATTGTTTGATGCGTAATTCTGGTTCTGGAATTCCAACTGTATCTAAGAGTTCAACTGCTCTTGCTTGTGCTTCGGTTTTAGTTAGAGGTAGATGGAGCATAATTGTTTCTACTAACTGAAACTCAATGGTTTGGAGCGGGTCTAAACTGGTCAGCGGGTCTTGAAAGATCATGCCTATTCGATTGCCCCGCAATTCACGGAATTTTGAAGCGTCCAGATTGTCAATTCTTTGATTACCAAGATAAATTTCACCGCATGAGATGTATCCTGGATTTTCAATTAGTCCGATTACTGCATTACCAACAGTAGATTTTCCAGCTCCAGATTCACCAACAACTCCTAGTATTTCACCTGGAACAAGATCAATCTTGACCTCTGTAACAGCAACAAAATCTCCACGACGATGAGGGAAAGTTACTTCTAGTCCGTTGATCTTAAGCATGAATTAATTCCTTAACGTAATTTTGGATTAAGTACATCACGTAACCAATCACCTAGTAGGTTCACGGCTAAGACTAGAATGGCTAAAGTGATTCCTGGAAATATTGCTATCCACCATTCACCTGAAAATAGAAAATCATTGCCTATCCGAATTAAAGTACCAAGTGAAGGTTGCGTTGGAGGAACACCAACTCCAAGAAAAGATAATGTCGCTTCGGTAATAATTGCTAATGCTAAATTGATGGTGGCAATAACTAGAACCGGTCCCAAAACATTTGGCAGAATGTGCCGAATCATTATGGTTAGAGAAGGAATACCGATAACTCGCGCAGCTTGGACATATTCTTTATTTTTTTCAACTAAAGTTGAGCCGCGAACTGTTCTCGCGTATTGCACCCAAAACGATAACCCGATTGCGAAAGATAAAATCCAAAACGCATATCGCTCACGATCAATGTCACCAAAAATACCTCTTGCAACACCGTCAATAAGCAATGCAATTAATATGGCAGGAAATGTGAGCTGGACTTCGGCAATTCGCATGATGATCGCATCGGTCTTACCTCCAATATATCCTGCTACAAGTCCCAATATGATTCCAGTGATGGCCGCAAACGCGACACTTACAAAACCGACGGCCAAAGAAATCCGTGATCCATAAAGAATCGCGGAATATAAGTCTCGTCCTTGGTCATCGGTACCGAGAATAAATCTGCTGTCACCGTTATCCATCCAGACCGGTGGAATTTGTGAATCAAGTAAGTCAATTTGCGAAAGATCAAATGGATTGAAAGGGGCAATCCAAGGTGCAAATAGTGCCATTGTGAAATAGGTAAGAGTAACTATCGCAGCTAATACAGTCACCTTTGAACGCAGAAATGAATATGTGATATCATTATCTAATAACTTCCTGTACCAATATCCATTAGTCTTAGCTGCAGTAGGAATTTGCTGTGCTTTGTTTGCCATGGTTGATTCACATTCCTGAACTGGTTGAGCGAAGACGGGGGTCAATGACAAAGTATAAGATATCAACCGTCAGGTTGATCAATACAAACAAGAATGCAATCAGCAATAAATACGCGGCCATGATGGGAATATCAACATTTTGCACGGCATGCAAAAAGAGTAGTCCCATCCCTGGCCACTGAAATACTGTTTCGGTAATAATTGCAAACGCAATAATTGAACCTAGTTGAAGACCGGTGATGGTGATTACGGGTACTAAAGTGTTTTTTAACGCATGCGTGAAATTTACAGCTTTATCTGGCAAACCACGCGCACGGGCAAATTTTATGTAATCTGTGCGAATGACCTCTAACATTTCTGCACGAACCAAGCGCATGATTAGTGTCATTTGAAACAAACCAAGCGTTATAGCTGGCAAGATTATTGCTTTTAAACCACCGATAGTAAGTAGACCTGTAGTCCATCCGCCCCAAATTGTAACGACATCTCCTCGACCAAAACTCGGGAGCCATTGCAGATTCACAGAAAATAAAAATATAAACAGAATGCCAATAAAAAAAGTTGGAAGTGAAACTCCCACTAAAGAAACAGAAAGGAATATTTTGGAAAGCCAGGAATCGCGATTAAGCCCCGTATAGACTCCCATAGGTATACCAACAAACAAGGCAAATAATGCCGACATGATAGAGAGTTCCAAGGTTGCTGACATTCGAGAAAAAATTAGTTCGGCAACTGGTTGTTTGAATTGATAACTGGTGCCAAATTCAAAGCGCGCGGCATTGGAAACAAAACGGATAAATTGAATTATGATTGGATCTTTCAATCCTAAACGTTCTCTTAATTCTTCACGTTGTTCTGGAGTGGTTTCAATGCCGACCATCTGATTGACCGGATCGCCAACAAATCGAAATAATGTGAAGGCAAGTAATGCAACCACAAGCATTACGACAATGGCTTGTGCCAATCGACGAAGTATAAACGTGAACATGAGGGCTTCGGAATCAGGTGAGAGAGAACAACAAAAATAGGTGCAGGTTAATTTAAGCCTGCACCTATAAGTTCTGCGGAATCACTAGTTTTTGTTCACATAGAAGAAATTGAACTGATTGTCAGCGCGTTGAATTAACTCAACATTTTCTGACACACCCCATGCCAAACCTTGCTGATGAAGCGGGATATGGGCAACCTCACTAGTGGTTATTTGATAAGCCTCTTTGATGAGTGCATCGCGAGTTGCAGGGTCGTTTTCACTCAGAATTTTCTTCGTTAACTCATCAACTTTCGGGTTGCAGTATCCACCTAGATTGAAAGGTCCTCCTTTTCCCTCGTCATCTCGGCAGCCATGGAGATTGAGAAGCACATTGTAGCTATCAAATGAACCGGGAGTCCATCCTAACAAATAAAACGATGTGTCATATCCACCTGATGCCAATACTTTCGCAAAGTATTGAGCTTTTGGCTGCGCATTGAGTTCAACATCAATTCCGATTCTAGCCAAAAAACTAGCTACTGCTTGACAGATTGCTTCATCATTTACGTATCGGTCATTAGGACAATCCATCCCAACACTGAAACCATCAGCATATCCTGCTTCTGCTAACAAGGACTTTGCTTGGTCAGGATCATACGCTGGTCGAGTAAAATCTCCTGCTTCTGAAAACATAAATGGCGAAATCATGATTGCAGAAGGCGTTGATAATCCGCGCATAATTTTGTCTTTGATCGCTTCAATATCTATACCAAGGTATACTGCTCTACGCACTCGCTCATCTTTAAATGGGTTCTTTCCTTTGATATTTGAATACAATAGTTCATCGCGTTTTTGGTCCATTCCCAGAAAGATGGTTCTCAATTCTGGACCAGTTAATGAGCGTGTCCCATCATTGTTATCTACTCGCTCTAGATCTTGGACTGGAATCGGATAAGCCATATCTAATTCACCAGAGAGAAGGGCAGCAACTCGGGTCGCATCAGATGAAATCGGGGTGAATTCAACTGTTTCCAGATTGTGTTCTGGGGTTGCCCACCAATCCGCGTTTTTTTCAAAATTTGTTGCAACACCCACTTCATGTTTGGTGATTTTAAAAGGTCCGGTTCCATTCGCGTTCAAGGCAGCGTAATTGGGATTGGTATCAGAAGCGGAGGTTACTTTAACTGCATTGTTTGCTTCGGTCCAATCCTTATCCATGATATACCAAGTTTCCCATTCATAATGTAAAATTGGATTTGGGCCGGTAAGGATAAAATCAACGGTGTGGTCATCAACTGCAACTACTTCAACGTCTGCTGCAATTCTGGTGGTTAAGTCTGATCCTTCGGAACGAATTCGCTCCGCTGAAAACACCACATCTTCAGCCGTAAAGTCATTGCCGTTATGGAACTTTACACCTCGTCGTAAGTTGAATCGCCAGCGCGTCGGTTCAACAACTTCCCAACTTTCTGCTAGTGCTGGTATAATTTCTAGTTCTTTACCACGCCGAACTAATCCTTCATACACATTGCCAAGAGTACCAAGGGTAAAAGTTTCGTTGAGACTATAGGGGTCAAGCTGGTTGAGAGTACCTTGAAACGCAAATTTAAGGTTCTCAGCTTTGACTGGTAAAGTGAACAGCAATAAAATGCTGAAAATCGCAAATATATATCGAAAATTCATGGGTTTTCCTCCCGCTAGTTTTTGTTTTATTGATGCGACTTTATGTCACACTTGTTTGTGTATGTGTTACATATTAGCACAAATTCATCGTTTTGTATCAAATTTGAATTTGTGCAAAAACGTAACCTAAGTTTGCTTAATCAAACTCAAATATAAGTCAGTTGTCAAGAATTTTACGAAAATGCACTTAATAGTAATTTCAAGTTTACGGCGATATTGACTTCAAAGTAGCGTCGTAAGGTCATCATTCGTAGAGAAGTGTGTTTTACACATTTACTGAGAATTTAAACTGTTTTATTTTAATTCTTTGGTGTGATGAAGATGTAATAATTTTCTCTTTGTTTTTGAAAATTCGTATGTTGAAGTACTGGTAAAACTAGTCTGTTAATATGATGAATGGAAAAGTAATTTTAATACTATTGTAGTAATTTTTTAAAAAAAATTAAGGGATTCTGAATTGTTAAGGAATCTTAATCTAAGGTGGTAATTTTGTGACAAAATCAAGAAAACATAATACAATGTAAACTCTCAAATACTCCATAAAAATTACCGAGTGCAAGTATCAAATACTTTTGTTAAATTATTTATTTCTTTGTTGCGGAAATGATTACTAATTTATGCTGTAATGTTGTATTGAATTCTAATAAATTAGTAATTTTCGATTAAAATTATGTAAAGGTTCATTATATAACAATTGAGAAATCATAATAAACTTGTTGTTATTTAGTAATAATCGAATAATTTTCAATTTAATTGCGAATAATTCAAACTAATAAATTCGCAAAAAACTTAAATTTACAATTATATTTTCTTATACATTAAATCTGTATATATATTTGTAAATTAATAACAATTATTGTGTAATAAATAAGGAGATTAATTTGACCAATAAAGAAAGGCTAGAAAGTTTCAAGGGTAAGTTGATTCGTTATGGAAAAACAGTTTCTAGCGAAAGACTTAAAAAACTCCCAATTATTGACAATAGAACAAGAATCGGTAAAGAACCTGAAAGTGGCGATTATTTGTATGCTCAAGCAAAAAATGGAAACATATATAAGCTGGCTCAATCATCAGATGGTGAAATATTGATTGCACCCTATTGTACTCCAAGTGGTTACGAAATTAAGGCTAAAAATTTAGTTTTTTCAATTGTTGATAATATAGGGAACATCAAACCCAAAAAAAGAAATACGTAAGCTAAATAACATTTATATATTTGTATTTGAAAAAATATTCAAATATGTTAATTTACTAGTATGCTACTTTTTAAAGGGGAATTGATTTGGATAATTTAAGTCTTGAAAAGTTCAAAGAGAAGATTATTGTTGCATTGGAAACTGGAAAGTTCAGAGCAGAAATGAGAAAAAACATCAATGACAAAAATTTACTTGTCTTAAAAAAGGATCTTTACAAACCAATAATCATCAATACAATAAAAAATTGCACAAGAATTGAAACTAAACCACATCACTGGTTGAGAGGCGTGAAAGTTCACATAATTAAACAGGATGATTGGTACATCAAGTTTTATTTTAGAAAAGCAACAATCTACTTTATAAGTGTACATAAATAGGAGATGTTATGAAAATACAGCATGAAATTCAGAATCTTGAAGCGATTTGTGAGAATTGTCGCAAATTTGTAAAAACTACTGCGGTTCGAAGAACGGTACCGTTTTCTGATAATTCTGGCGAGGTTAAAGATATCCTCGTAGATGTTTGTAGTGAATGTAACGAAATGGTTGCAATACCACCTGAGTCATTTGATGCCATATCCAAAGAATATCAGCGAATAAAGAAAGTACAGGAAAAGTTTAAAAACCAGGATAAGGAAAATATTGTGGTTTTTGAAAATCAAACCGCCTCTAAAAGTAATCAATTTAAAGGTAGCGGGAAATTTATCAAAAATTATGGAATAAAAGATCGTCTGAAATTTGGATAAAAATATATTGAATAATTACAATATCTATTGGAGAGTGAATATCTGCGAATTTAAGATATATTGTGTAGTGAGCAAAATTTGATTCACTTAAATTGTGGGTGTTTTTCACTTAAGAAACGGTTACTTGTTTCAGTTGTTATATATGAGTTTACTTGTATATAAAATCTGAATATAATTGATTAGCAGTCATTGAATTATTGCAATTTGGTGAATTTTCCAGTATGTTAAGAATTCTTGTGTTCACTGGTTATATTTTTGTTCGAACTCACAAAAATTCAGATTTTTTGCGACATTTATTGATCCTCAAAACAAATCTGTAGTCTAGTTCCAGCACTTAACGAATAATTCAAGTCTGAATGGAGTAGACAATGACAAATGAACCTAAACAGCAACTCTCTTCACAAGTATACAATATTATGCAAGAGCTTAGTGGTATGGCAAAGGAAATTGATGTACTTCGACAAAACAATCAGGATGATGAAGCAGAAATTAAAATGAAAGAACTTAAAGGCAAATTTAAGCAGATTTTTGGGGCGGATGAGACAGTACTACAGTTAGTTGAATTATCAATTAACCAAGATGCTAAATATTTCAATGACTTTTTGGTTAGTACATTAAATGGATGGTTAAGTGAGACTGAATTTTTTGATGATATCGAGCAATCCATGGTTGAAGCCTCACAAATATTGCGAAATGAGCCTTATGATTTAGGTGATGATGAATCTGTAACTGTTCAAAAAATTGGATTTTTGATCGCGGCGTATAAAAAAACTGATGATCCTGCTAGTTTGATGAGTTGGTCGAAGTCGCTCGTTGATTATCTGGACAACGACCTTGAAGTTAAAAAATCAAAATCGCAAGAAATTATTGATCAACTTGCTATACAGAATGATGAACTATTTCGAAAATATTATAACGAGGTAGTATGGATACTATATATCGCGAAAATCACCAATGAACTTTCAGTAAAGAAGACTAACTTTTTGGAACCTGAACTTGCAGACATTCAGCAACAATTTGATGATAAACAGCAAAGCTTAATTCAATTGTTAAAGCACATGGAAGAAATTGTGACTCTCAAGGAGAGTGGAGGTAAAGATGTTAGTAAACTTGAGCAAGAATGGGGTAAATTCAACAAAATTTTAGAACAAGCTTTTGGTGCGACTGCGATTGAGGTTCATGAAATTGGATTAGCTCTTGATAAAGGAACAGAAGAATTCAAAGAAATTTTTGCTCCATTTATGATCAAGTATCTTCAAAAGGAATTTCCGTTTGAAGACTTCTAATGCTTGGTCCCGCGAGACTTTCGGAAAGTTTTACGGGACCAAAACACATAAGATTTAGCACGCAAACCTAATTTACTAACCCAGAAATGCATGAGAATTGCAAAGTTCTAGGGTAGGTATTATTCGCACCAAACGTTGTTGAGCCATGAACCATAGCATCTATCATATACATGCTCAATAGGTTCGAATGTCTCATCAACTGGACTTTCGCTACACGCACCGATAATGAATGCACAGGCCATGAATAAGGAAATTGTTAGGTTTTTCATTGTTTTGCTCCAATTGTTATAGTTGGAATTTTAAATTGTAGAACTATTATAAATGATAGAATTGGAAAGTCACTGCGACAAATCATCACATCAATTTGGTTTTAAAAGTGCGTAAATTTTTATTGAAGGTACATACATGGAATTAACTTGTTTACCGGATTCGAAGAAATATTTGATTACAACGAAAATTATTTAAATATTTGTATTGAACATTTGAGGAAGAGATCTAACTAGAGAGTCTTACAGTTATGAAAGGAAAATGACATGCTTTTTCGAAGAGTTCCTTTAAAAAGAAATTGGGCAGTACCACCAGGTGACATCATAGGTG
Organism: Stappiaceae bacterium; assembly: GCA_964291365.2. Classification (GTDB taxonomy): domain Bacteria; phylum Pseudomonadota; class Alphaproteobacteria; order Rhizobiales; family Stappiaceae; genus JBDWFY01. Next base: position 3,706,289 of record OZ219989.1, on the reverse strand, counting down.
AGTATATAGAATTCTATAAGTTAACAAATCTTGAGTTTGCAAAAATGTGTGGGTGTTCCCCATTATTGATCATTGACATTGTTCATGACCACAAACCATTGAAACGAAAATTGGCAGAAAAGTTTGCTAGGGTTGTTGATATTCCAGCAGATGCTTTAATGCGGATTGAAGAGAATTACCGCCAGTTTGAGGCAAATCGAAAGCAAGAAATTGTGTATTCTAAAAAGGTGAATTTGAAGTTCAAATTATTGGAGAAATATCTGAATAGGTACATGCCTTGAATTTTATTTCACTAGTTCAAATCGAAGAATTATTCAAAATCCAATCAGAATTTGTATGAAAATCTGCGTACCTCACCATCAAACCGAAGGTAAATAATAGATTTTGTAAATCCTGTTATTAAGGAATTTTTATGATTCCAGCGACAAACTTATAAATATATTCATTGAATGGTTCACCTAAACTAATTGACAGATAGTACGAATTTAGTCGTTTATGTTCACCAATTTTGACTTGATCTATTTTCTGTTCAATTTCTGGATCGGTAATAGCTAAAGTGTAATTTGTGCCACTATATTCAAATTTTAGTTTAACCTTTCGGTTAGTGGAATTTTCAGGTTTATTGAATACCACAAATGTAGGATTATTGACGCGAATCAACCGCAATGAATCGGATAACTTCCAACGTTCTTTTTCATAAATGCGGTTATTCAAATATCCAAAACTACTAAAGTTATTGAACCACAATGATTCTTCAGTTTTAGCAATATATTTCAATGAATCGTAATATAATTTTCCGATTTTTTTCCATTTAATATTGCGATTAAATTGCCAGTTTTCAGATTGATAATCTTTATTCTTACGTTGACCCTGTAATGATACCTCAACTATATCTAATAATTGAGGGTATGTTCCATCAGTATATAATGTGTCATATTCATTTACTTCCTTTGTTGGACTACTACTAACTAGACGAATCCACCGACCGAACTGGTCATTATTGAATTCGACTCCAGCTACGCATTTCCCACCAATTTTCCGTGAATTTGCTAGGACAACTATTTGTTTGGTGATTTGACTGTTCATTCTAATCGTTCCTACTTTGCGATATTGCGACATGATACATTCTCGTATGGAGACATAAATAATCTTAATATCATTCGGGATTTACAATACTTACGACTTACAAAATCAATTATTTTTCAATAGTATTCAATACTTAAAATTCAATTTTGCCAGATAAAGGAAGCTTAAAGACTATTTCAAATTTTTTTATCAAGAGGGAAATCTGTGAATTTGTAATTGAATTTGGTTGAAAAAAATTGGACCTGAATTTTGAGTTTTGTAAATTAATTTTTGATCAAATTTATTTGCAAGTGGAGTGGGATTTCTTTATGGAGTTTACTAATATATGATTTAAATAGCTGACCGAAATATGAACGCGTCTATTAAACTGTGTAGGGATAAATTTGCCTTAATTCTACCATTTCAAAAATTTTAATTGTAATTTAAAAATCTATTATGATAGATTTGCAAAATTTCAACTTAGGAAAAACATATTGGATCGAACACACATGTCAGACAGTGTGATTTTTACGATTGGACACTCAACTCACGAGATTGATGTGTTTATGGGATTACTTGATAAGCATGAAATAAATGCAATTGCAGATGTTCGTTCTGTACCTTATAGTAGTTACAACTCTCAGTATAATAGAGATTTTCTGGCCGAAAATTTAAAAGTACGTGATATCCATTATATTTTTTTTGGTCAGGAACTGGGTGCTAGGTCTGAGAATCCCGACTGTTACTTAAATGGTCAGGTGCAATATGATCGAATTGCTGAGACGGAAACATACAAACATGCAATTGAGCGAATTATATCAGGATCTAGTGATTACAAAATTGCGTTAATGTGTTCCGAAAAAGAACCATTGGATTGCCATCGCACAGTCTTAGTTGCCCGATCTTTAGTTGCCAATAATTGTATTATTAAACATATCTTAGCTGATGGATCAATTGAAGAGCATGAAGATACAATTAGACGATTGTTGGAAATGACTAAGTTAGCAGATGAAGATTTGCTTAGAAGTTATGAAGAACGCGTGGATGAAGCATTTAAAATGAGAGAAAATAAAATTGCATATACTGAAAGTAACGATACCTAAATTGAATTGAGTATAAGCAAATGAAAATATGGACGATTGGTTTTACAAAAAAGACCGCTAAGCAATTCTTTCAATTGATCAAGAATTCTGGAGTTAAGCGGATAGTTGATGTTCGATTGAACAATGTCTCACAGTTGGCAGGATTTGCCAAACGTGATGATTTAAAATTCTTCCTGAAACAAATTTGTAATGTTGACTATGTGCATGAACCACAGTTGGCACCTACTAAAGAGATGTTTGATGGTTACAAGAAACAGCATAAAGATTGGAATAAATATCAGCAAGAATTTCTTGATCTTATGGAGCAACGGAAAATAGAGAAATCGCTCTCCAAAGACGTAATTGCCGAAGGTTGTTTATTATGTAGTGAAGACAAACCACATTTCTGTCACCGGCGATTGATACATGAGTATCTTTCGGGTCATTGGGGAAAACTGGAGGTTTCTGATCTCTAATTCTCTCTTTAAAACAAAGGTAATCCTTAAAGACAAATCAAAATGATGTAAATTTAAGTAAATAAAAGTTGTGTAAAAAAAATTAAATAATTTTTTTAATACGAGTTGAAACTTTAGAATTTAATTGTAAAATGTTAAAAACTAGAATTTAATTCGTGTTGATTCCAAATTCGAACGATAAGTTGGTTTGTTATTGGGAATTGTTTGATGATTAAAATGCAATTTAACAGCATAAATTTGCTTCTTGTCGCTACTTTGTTAACAGCGATTTTTCTCACAATGAGTATTGAATCGTCGCGCGCCGATGACCCTGGTTCGGTTCCTGAGTTGGAAGTCAAAGATGCCTTAGCAGAATTAGGAAAGCGATTATTTTTTGATCCGAGATTATCTGGTGATGCTTCACTTTCATGTTCAAGTTGTCATCAACCAGAATTAGGTTTTACCGATGGACAAGCGTTATCAGATGCATATACTGGATCACTTGGATTTCGAAATGTACCGACATTAATTAATGTTGCTCACCGCGACGCTTGGTTTCATGATGGACGAATTGGTACAAATTTGAATGATGTTACCCGCGAATCAATAACTGAAACATATTTAATGAATATGGATATGAGGTTAATGCAAGAGCGACTAAAACAGGATCCGATTTATGTAGAAATGTTTGAAGCGGCTGGACTTGGTGAACCTTCAAATGGTGGAGTGAGAAATGCAATACCAGAATACCTAAAGACTTTGATTTCACGTGGTTCACCATACGACACTGGTAAAATGTCAGCGCAGGCTGAACGGGGATTTGAGATTTTTAAAGGTAAAGCTGGATGTATTGCTTGTCATTCTGGAGTTCGGTTTACTGATGACACACCACACAATATTGGGACACCAGAAAATCCAGAAATATTCGAAGATCCATTGCGACACATTACTTATGTAACATTTGCTAAATTCATGGGGATTGAAAATTATATGAATTTACGTCGAGATGTAGGAGCATACGTAAGAGCACATCCAAGTGATAAGTCTACAGTTGGATCATTTATAACTCCGACGTTGCGGGAACTGAAACAAACTGCACCATATATGCATAACGGTGTTTTTGAAACACTGAATGAATTGGTAGCGTATTATAATGACGGTGGAGGCGATGATGAAAATAAAGATCCAAGGATTAGACCTTTGGGTTTAACAAATGAGGAGCAAAATGATCTTGTTGCATTCTTGGAAGCACTCTCAGGTGATTCTCTCACCGGACCAGAATTTGAACCAACAGAAATTGATACTGAGTATCCGGTAATTCCAAATTGGCGTGAATCTAGGAATTAGGAGTTTAAATGATGTTGTTTAACAAAACAAAATTTTTAAACACCCTGCTGATAACAGCTACTGTTATATTTTTCGGAATGTTCGGAGTGGTGTATTCAAGTAATCATAATTTGCAGCAATTTGAGTCTTTAGTTACCGGTGGTGACCCTGATTCTGATCCACCGTTAGCAGCTCTCGGAGATCCACCTATTCCGGCTGATAATCCCCAAACTCCGGCAAAAATAGAACTTGGGAAAAAATTATTTTTTGATCCAAAACTGAGTGGAAATGGAGCAATGCCATGTTCTTCATGTCATTTTCCAGATGTTGGATGGGATGTTGAAGCGAAAGTTTCATTTGGCTATCCAGGTACTATACACTGGCGTAACAGTCAAACCATTGTCAATTCAGCTTATTATGGCAAGTTATTCTGGGCTGGTTCTTCAAGGTCATTAGAGTCACAAGCTAAATCCGCTGCATCTGGTGCAGTTGCTGGAAACGGCGAATCTGATATGATGGAAGCACGATTGGCGTTTGTTCCAGAATATCGCAAAGCATTTAAAGAAGTATTTGGTGATGAGTGGCCAAAGATTGGTAATGCATGGCGCGCCATCGCGGCTTTTGAAAGAACAATAGTTCAGAAAGATACACCATTTGACAACTATTATAATGGGGACGATAATGCTTTAGATGCAAGTCAAATTAGAGGATTAGATCTCTTTCGTGGCAAAGCAGGATGCATTGAATGTCATAATGGGTCTTTATTTACTGATCAGAAATATTATAACACGGGTGTTCCGCCACTAGATGAATGGGATGATGACGCATTAAAACAAATTACATTCCGTTACGAACTTTACGCTAAAGGATCAACGGAAGAAATGTATCGAACGACAAAAGATGATCCTGGATTTTATTTCCGCTCAAAAGAAGAGACAGATAAAGGTAAGTTCCGTACTCCATCACTTCGTTATACCTTGTATACCGAACCATATATGCATAACGGTATGTTAGAAACTTTGGAAGATGTCGTAGAGTTTTATGATCAAGGTGGGGGGACTAATGAGTTTGCAAAAAATAAAACTTCATTGATAAAACCACTTAACTTAAGTGATTCTGAAAAGATTGATTTAGTGAATTTCCTCAAATCATTATCAGGTGATGAGATTTTAGTAGAGGAACCTGAATTACCTGAATATGCGCCACTTCCAATAGTAGCAGGAGCAAATTAAAGGAAAGACAAATGATTGATTTAAAATCTCAAGATTGCGAATGTCAAAAAACTGACAAAAAAGGTTGCACCATAAATCGACGACAATTTTTGTTTGCATCGGGTGCTACTACAGTAACAGTTATGTTGACAGTTCCTAATTTTCAAGGACAAGCACAAGAAGTACCAGCACTTGTTTCAAGTTATCCGCGAAAGAAAATCGCTAACTTATCTGATTTAAAGCAAGATGTTCCAATTGATTTTGAATATCCAGATGAAGGGGATTATGCCGCGTCAATGTTGGTAATGACTGGGGTTAAATGTGGTGGTGGAATCGGTAACAAACAAGATATTGTCGCATATAACTTAACATGTACCCACCAAGGTGGCGATCTGTACGATACCTACAAGGCTGAACATAAAGCGATTGGTCCTTGTCCACTGCATTTGTCAACTTATGATGTGACGCGTCACGGGTTATTAATATCTGGTCAAGCTTATCAATCACTCCCGCAAGTTCTATTGGAACTTGACGGAGATGAAATTTTTGCGGTTGGCATGTTTGGCTTAATTTATGGTCGTTACGATAATTTAGCATCCTAAAGGAGAGTAAATATGGCAACACCTTATTATGTTCCAGAATCAAATGTACCACTTCCTCCAAAGGGAGCTGATGTCATTTCAACGGCTTGTGACTATTGTATTGTTGGTTGTGGCTATAATGTATATCGTTGGCCAGTGACGGCCAAGAATGGTGGTCCTGAAGCATCACAAAACGCATTTGATGAAGACTTTCCTGTATCACCATTGGGGGCTTGGGTCGCTCCCAATCAACACAATATTGTTTTGCATAACGGTCGTCCCCATCATGTTGTCATTATTCCAGATAAAGATGCTGAACATGTGAATACTGATGGTGATAGTTCGTTACGAGGTGGATGCATTGCTCAAAAATGTTATAATCCACAAACACCAACACGGGATCGACTTAAGACTCCGTTGATACGAATCTATGGTACTCTGATGCCAGTACCATGGGAGTTAGCACTAGATGTTGCCGCGGAAATTGGCCAGTATGTGATAAAGAATCATGGTGAAAACGCTTATGGTGTGAAAACGTTCTCTTATCAGTACATTGAAAATACTTATGCAATTTCAAAGTACGCGCTACGTCATATCAATACTGCAAACTTTACATTTCACGACACACCATCTGACGTTACCTCAACTCCTGGTTTTCGCGATGCAGGTTTTGATAATTTTGGTCCCGCATATGAAGATTGGATGAATGCAGAGACTTTGATGGTATGCGGAACTGACCCTTATGAAACAAAGACAATATTATACACGCAATGGATGATGAAAGGGATGTGGAATGGACAACGGGAGATTTATCTTATTCCACGACGCTCTGCAGGTGTTGCCTATGCAGAAAAAATGGGTGGTTTACATATTGATATTACTCCTGGAACTGACCTGCTGGTTGTTAATGCAATTGCACGAGTGATTGTAGAAAATGGTTGGGAAGATTCAGACTGGATTCAAAAATGGGTGAATAACAAGTGGGAAAGTTCTTCAGGATTTGGTCAAGGAACTCGTAATACACCATGGCAATGGCGAACCACTTGGGGGAAATTTCAAACCGCAGGATTTGAAGACTGGAAGGAATGGCTATTAGCACAAGAAGAATTCAAACCGGAAAACGCAGCAAATATTGCTGAAATTGATGTCCAAAAGATATATACCGCAGCTGAATGGATGGCTAAACCGCGAGATGACGGTAGTCGACCAAAAACATCCATTATGATTGAGAAGGGATTCTATTGGTCAAATAATACTGGAAATACTCAAGCGATTTCAGCACTAGGTATCATTGTTGGGGCAGGAGGTCGTCCTGGACAGGTCATTGGTCGCGCTGGTGGACATCAACGTGGTGGCGTGAAAGGTGGAAAGTATCCACGTAATAAATCACCAGAGAAAGTTCCAGGTCGAAGACGACGGGCAATGGATACCGATCGATATTTGATCGCTGGACACACGCGTTTGGCACATGTTATTGGAACTACTTGGATTCAGTCCATGTGTGGGAGCCAACAGTTAGCAGATAAATTTGAAGAACTAACAGTTCAAAATCCACATCAAATCCGCTCTTTTGACAAAGATGAAATGTTGCAAACCCTAAAAGATCGTGTTGATAGTAATGGAATGGTAGTCTTCAATCAGGATATCTACTTGCAAGATCCAATCGGGAATCGTTATGCAGACATAGTCTTTCCAGCTGCAACTTGGGGAGAAGAAGATTTTTTAAGAGCTAATGGTGAACGACGCGTTCGACTTTATCAAAAATTCTATGATGCACCAGGAGCGGCAAAACCTGATTGGTGGATCATTGCGAATCTAGCTAAACGCATGGGATTTGATGGTTTTGATTGGCAAAATTCAAATGAAGTGGCTGAAGAAGCAGTCAGATTTACCCGTGGTAGTCGAAAAGATTTTTTTGCTGTGAAAGGTTTGGCGCAACGCGAAGGTAAAACGTTGCATCAAAAAGTTCGTGAATTTGGTACATCAGGGATTCAGTGTCCAGTACTATTAGCAGATGATGGTGTAACCTTGATTGAAACCAAACGACTACATGATATTAATCGAAAACTTCCGGAAACAGGTGCGTCTGGGTCTAATGTCATAGGGAAAAAGCTAACGCACTTTAATAGCCAAACTGGTAAATGTAATATCCAGAAATCACCTTGGAACTTATTCTCTGATTATTGGGAATGGCTAAAACCAAGAGATGGTGAAGACGAGTTGTGGTGTACGTCAGGTCGAATCAATGAACGTTGGCAGTCAGGTTTTGATGATCGGAGAAGACCATATATCGTGCAAAGATGGCCGGAAAATTGGGTTGAAATTCATCCAGAGGCTGCAAAAGCACGAGGTATTGAATCTGGTGATTACGTGATGGTTTATTCAGATCGGGTGCCTGGTCATAAACATACAATTATTGGTGTAGAAGCTGATGATTTTCAATTTTCTAAATTGATGGAAAATGGCCATATTGAATTGACTAAAGCGGCGATTACCGCAGTCGCGATGGTAACTACGGCCATCAAGAAAAATGTTTTGTATATGGATTTTTTGCATATGCAACAACCCGCAAATGCACTTGAAGGTCGGGTTGTGGATTGGATCAGCGGTAATTACAACTACAAGATGGGAGTCGCCAAGATTAGAAAGTTAGGTGAGTCACCATATAAAAATTCATTCCGAACAATGTCATTCGCACCGCGGGATATAGTTTAGCATCTCATGAAAAAATCGGATTCGAAATTAAGCAAGACTGAGGTTGCAAGCTTCAGTCAAAGCGATGTTATTGATCTATTGAAAAAATTTGCAAAGAGTGAATATGAAATTGTTCGATTGAAGGCAATTCAAGTTCTTAGAAAGATAAATGCGATAAATTGCATATCAATTTATTTAGATGCACTCAAAGATAGTGACGAAGATGTTCGAATTGACGTTACTGAGGTATTGGGACAAATTGGTGATCAAACCGCGATTGAACATTTGCTAGAGAGTCTGACTTATGATCCGTGTGCTGAGGTAAAACTGGCCTGCGTAAATTCCCTAACCTTGTTGAAAGCAAACGTTGCAATCCCAATGTTTCGTTCACTTGTCTTGAATAAAAATCCAGAAATAACATGGGATTCGGAAGAGGCTTACCAAGATGATTGGGATAATTGGTTGGACATTCAAATTGCTGTTATCAAAGCTCTTGGCCAAATGCGAGATGAAAGGGCAATTGAATTAATAGCTAAGGCGATAAATGATCCTGAAGGTCAAGATCTTGATTCAGTTGCATTTGATGCACTTGGTGCAATTGGTGAAAAATCTCTTCCCACGTTAGCGGAATTTGCAAAATCTCCGTTGAGAAGGCGAAAGTACTACGCGTTGCGGGCAATTTCAAAATTAGATTCACCAACCGCATATAATCTCCTTGAAACTGCATTAAACGATGAGGACGATTCAATTCGAGTGTTAGCGTTGCAGGCATTGCTTAGGGATGAACCAAATTCGAAATTTATTGAACGTGGATTAACAGATAAGTCCGATGAAGTAAGGCAAATCGCTTATTCATATACTGATGTAAATCAAGGTGACATAATTGAGCACATTCTAAATGATCCAAGTACTAAAGTTCAAATTGCTTTTATAAAACGTCTAGATCTGTCTAATGAAATAATCGATAAAAATGATGTTAAGTTTAAGATTCTAAAACTACTTGCAGATTCTGATTCGGTTGAAGTATCAGCCGTTGCCTTTGCCAAATTGTCGGCATTTGCACCAAAATTGGTAAAAAAACAAATTGATAATTTAATCTCAAATGGTGCAACTGATTCGGACAATACTGAGCGATATTTGTGGGCGATAATTTCAGAAATTAAGCAATCAAATCAACCCTTATGCTTACAATGGATACTGGAATTATGCGAGTCTCCAATAGCTTCGGTCAGATTGAAAGCTTTGGCAGAGTTAGGAATAATGCGTCGTAATCCAGAAATGGATTTAAAATTTCAAAAGAAGTCAATGGACTTGATTGCCAAATTAGCGCGTCGAAAAATATCAGATGAAATTGAAATAATAGATCAGAAAAAAATTGCTGATAATAACGTTAACGAATTAAGATCCATTGGCCTAAAAGTTGACGACAATGTAAATTCAGATAGTGGACCTACATCTAGTTTATCTGCGATTTTGAACCAAAACCAAGTTGTAAACCAAAAGTCTTTGAATACTGAACAAGAACCAAGTAACGAACAATTTGAATTAGATGAACAATCGGATCAAGCGGGGGCTGGACCTCACTTTGAATTTAATTCAATGCAACCTAACACATTTGAAAATTCTACTGAATTTGAAACGTGTAAACTAGCCATTCAATTACTTGGAGAAAACCAAGACTCGCAGGAGTTATTGTTGGAAATTATTGAAGAAGGAAGATTAGAAATCGCAGAATGTGCACTATCCGCATTGTACGAGAATGTTAAAAACTTTGGTATCTCATTAAGTATTGATCGTATCTCGCAAATTCTACAATATTACATCGCACTTGGAAAAAGAGATATTCTCATTCAGGTTTTGAAAATAATTCCACACTTGAACAAGGTTGATGAGAACCTCAAGGACTTTTTACGAGTATCACTTTCAAATAATGATCCGTTAGTTCGCGGGTCGTCACTAAAAACCAATTGTATAATCGACCATAATTCAATCACGTTGCAACCATACTTACAAGATCCCTCTCCTTTGGTACGTCAGCAATGTATGAACTTAATGCTGAATTATACACCTGATTCGGCACACGAATGCATTATTGATTTCTTGCTTGAGAATCCTGACCAGTCTATTGATACCTGCTTAAAGGACGAAAAATTGAACCATGAAATTATCGGAGCACAAGTAGCTGGATACCTTTCCAATCAGCAGTTTAAGGCAAAAATACCTATATTATTAGATATGTTGGGTTCATTATATCAACAAGAAATAGAAAACGATGAATTTAGTGTGTAAGGAATTTTGAGACAAGTGAATATTTTTTTTCAACATGGAGAGATCAAATTACCTTTGATTCAATCAAAAGAATGATACATGTTATGACTTTAGAAGCAAGTGTTTTTCAATCACGCGCAGTAGGTGAAATCATATCATCAAGTTCAAAGCTCAAATCCAGACTAACTCAAACTGTAAGAGATGTCTACTCTCATGGAGAGATTTAAGAATATTTGGCAATTGAACCAATTACGCTTGATGAAGCATTTTTGGCCTTAGAGATATCGGAATTAGATTTTCAAGATTAATTGCATTTAGCTGATTTTTGTTCAAAGAATTATTTTGATAAAAGTACTAAACATTTAGTGGAGTGGATAGAAGTTCTAGATACTGGCAAGTGGAAGTTGTATAAAGTTTAGTGGACGAAATTTGTTTAAATTGTTGGTAAAAAACTAATTTGAATTTCATTCAGTACTCAACAAATTCTCGTGAGAGTCGGAAAATATGAATGGACTTAGATAAGTTGCCGGCTCAAATTGAACCGGCAATTCAATTTTTTGGAAATCAAGACTTAACAACATTATGACCGAAATACATGAACTCACGATTCATTTTACTAATTTCGGCACTTTCTAATTGTATTGATGGTCCATCCAAAGTTTTGCGGTTTTGTTGTGCATTTACCCAATCATCTGCTGGTTGCAGAGTTGAAAGCGTATAAGTCGTTTCTTCACCTAAATAATGTGTTGGAATAACGACATTTGGATTTAGACGTTCAACAATATCATTTGCTTGATCATAAGATAGGATATGTTCTGAACCATCGACTGGTAATGTCAATACATCAACGCGACCGATTGCATTCCAAAATGATTCTGGTGGATTATGACGATTGTCTCCCCAAATTAAGGTTCGAATTCCAGCGATTTCTACTAAATAGACTACCATATCCATGTGTCCAACATTATTTGGCGGACATGCCTCAGCACCAAATTCTGCAAGAGCGTCGGTCCATGGATACCACCCTGGTGCGACACAAGCATGTTTATCAGCAAATCCAGTGATTTTTAGGTCTGCGAAATCAAAATTACCGACCATGCGGTCTAAAACCATAGTTGAATGTGGACGATCAATCGCATCATGATCAAAATGAGTGTGTGTTGACATGGTAATGTCAACTGGAGTCTCTGGAAACTCGTTTTTAAACCAGAGTCCCCAAGCACCTGAAGGATCATCGCGCCATGGATCAAAAAGTATTGTTGCACCACTTGGAGCAGTCAACTTAAGGGCACAGTGACCATAATAATCAATACTCAATGCGCCATCAGCAAAATTTTGTTGTTTTTGCAAGTCAATTACATGATTATTATTTCCAGGTTGCAACCAATCAGTAGATTGTGCAACAGCAGATTTAGGTAATACTGAAGATAACGCAACACCTAAACCTGTAACACTTGCAGCTGTGAACAGCGAACGTCGTGTAATTTGTGTCTCACTTCCTTGTGTCTCTTTCACAATTTGTGAGTCTTGTTGTTTTTGAATAGACATTTTGATACTCCCTGTTTTTTGTTTTGGATTAACCAATTGAAACCTTAGAGTTACCCTGTCATTAATGCAACTGATAAATTTTGATTAAATTTAGAATTTTTGACCTAACGTTTTTGGTTCAATTGACCATTTTTGACAATAGTGTAGTTTGTACATTAAATGATATAAACTTATAGTGGGATTAAATCAAAAATACGTAGGTTCAATTTTTGGCTTCTCATGAGTTTTTTTGAACTTACCAGCTTGCTAATCAATTAAACAGTGATATTGGTCAGTTGTTAATCAAATTGGAGGAAAAAACAATGAAAATCCAAACTATTTTTGGTGTTACACTGATAATTGCGCTGTTGTTACTCCCGGTTCAATTATTCGAACACGGTGATGTGCCCCGAAACGAAACAGTAATCATGGTTTCGGATTTAGCGGGCAATGTAGCTGTAGTGGACAACATCAACGTCTAATGATTGCACGTGCTTATATGTTAAAACCTAAACTCATAATTGCTGATGAACCAGTTCCAATGGTGGTTATTGCATTACTGTTGATGATTCTTAATCTAATGAAATCACACCGAGGCAAATTAGAGACATTTTTTGTATATTTTACCCACGATCTTGCAAAGGCTTTCCAAATTAGTGATCTTATCATTATACTTAATAAAGAAGACTCTTTAGGGAAAGGAACCACGAGAAGTTGTCAAAAATTCAAAACATCCATATACACAATCATTACTTGCGACGATTCCACCAACCGACCTAAACTATGAGTGGTGAATAAAACATGCCATACCATTACTCCGATTCAAAAAAACGCCTTATTAACTGTCTTAATGATATATATGAGGGAATTTACACGCCAGTTGCACAACTCTCGGCAAAGGTGTGGATAACTGCAGAACCAGTGAATTTTGAAAAGAGAAAATCCGGCAACTTACTTGAAATTAAAACCGGTGAGACTTGGGGTAAACTTTGGGACTGTGGTTGGTTTCATTTAACTGGAACGATCCCAAAAAAGTTTAAGGGAGAGGAAATTGCACTCATTATAGATTTAGGTGGCGAAGGTTGTGTTGTCGACGAACACGGTGATCCACTACTTGGATTGTCAACGGAGAGCTTATTCTTTTCAAGTAAACTTAGTCGTTCGGAAAAACGTATAGTTCCTTTTACACCTGATGCAAATGGAGGTGAATCTGTAGATCTTTGGGTTGAAGTAGGTAACAATGGACTATTTGGTGAATATGATTCTGATCAGGGGATGATCAGACCACGAGCGAGCACTAGTCAAAGCAGAATTGGAATATTGAATCAAATAGATATCGCTGTGGTTTATCCAGAAATTCGTAAACTCTATCACGATTTTCGCATTCTACATAATTTGATGGAACAAGTTCCAAATGATGAAGCCCGGTACCATCGGATACTTTCATCTCTTTGTCATGCAATGCAGGAATTATCTCCAACAATCAACGAAATGGAGGCGAAAGCTGCTAAGAAACATCTAGCACCAGAACTTGCTAAAACTGGTGGTACGCCATCCCTAAAAATTAGTGCAATTGGTCATGCACATATTGATTTAGCTTGGCTTTGGCCGATTCGGGAAACTATTCGTAAAGGTGCACGAACTTTCGCTACTGCTCTATACAATATGGAACTTTATCCTGACTACGTATTCGGCGCGAGTCAAGCGCAACTCTATCAATGGATAAAAGACCACTACCCTCAATTATTTGAAAGAATTAAAACACGAGTTGCTGAAGGTCGGTGGGAGATTCAAGGTGCGCTATGGGTAGAACCTGATACCAATGTTCCAAATGGAGAATCCTTGATTCGACAAATTTTATATGGGAAACATTTCTTCAAAAGAGAATTTGGTGTAGAACCCCGTTGTTGCTGGTTGCCAGATGTGTTTGGTTACTCAGGTGCTCTACCACAAATACTTAAAGGATCTGGAATCAAATATTTTTTAACGCAAAAATTATCATGGAATCTCTTCAACACTTTTCCACACCATACATTTGTTTGGGAGGGTATTGATGGAAGTCAAGTACTAGCTCATATGCCTCCAGAAAATACTTACAATAGTGCAGCTAGTCCCGAATCAATTCGTAATTCAGAACGGAAATTTGCTGATAAGGTAGTTTCAGATAACTGCCTTCTTGTATTTGGCATTGGAAACGGTGGAGGTGGTCCAGGAGAAGACCACCTAGAAGCACTAAAACGCGAGAAAAACCTTGCCGGACTCCCACCTGTCAATCAAGAACCATCAGAAACCTTTTTTGATAGAATCGCTACCGATACGGATAATTACAAGGTTTGGAAGGGTGAACTCTATATGGAACGTCACCAAGGTACATATACAACTCAAGGCCGGAATAAGCAATTTAACCGATGCATGGAAATTGCATTACGTGAACTTGAGATGTGGTCTACATTTGTAGATGATAAGTATCCAGCAACAGAGCTCGAAAAAATCTGGAAAGAAGTTCTCCTATACCAATTCCACGACATTTTGCCTGGTTCATCCATTAAACGTGTCTATGATGAAAGTCTTAAACGATATAAGTTACTTGAATCCAAGTTAAGCGGTCTCAATTCCAAAACTGATGCAGTTTTTGCTCAGAAAATAGATTCAAGTGAATTTTCGAATCCGGTTGTAGTGAAAAATTCATTATCTTGGGAACGTAATGAGTGGTTATGTATAGATGGAAACTGGTTGAAAGTAACAGTTCCATCGATTGGTTATGCCACTTTCAACCTTAATGAGAAACAAAATATTCCTGCTGTCTCAGTCGCTCAGGACAAGATTGAAAATGATATTCTCCAAGTTAGTTTTGAAGCTGATGGCAGAATATCTTCTATTTTTGACAAAGAAAATAACCGGGAAGTTTTAGCAGCTCCGGGTAATTTGCTTAGTGTTTTTACCGATCACGGTGATGCCTGGGATATTGAGTATGATTATCGTAACAAACCTCCAGAATATTTCGAATTAGTTGACGTATCGGTTATAAATGATGGTCCTAGAGGTGTGCTGTTCCAAAATTATAAATTCGGTAATTCAACACTTGAGCAAAAAGTTGTCTTAACAGCTGGAAGTCGTCGACTTGACTTTGAAACAAAAATTGATTGGAAGGAAGACCACAAAATGGTTCGAACCATGTTTCCAGTTAATGTATTCAGTCAAGAAGTATTTTGTGACATACAGTTTGGTCAAATCAAACGTACTACACACGAAAATACAAGTTGGGACATGGCACAACATGAAATTTGCGCACATAAATGGGTAGATCTTTCACAACCGGATTATGGAGTAGCTCTACTAAATAATTGTAAATATGGGCACTATGTTAAAGATAATATATTAGAATTAAACTTGCTACGAAGTCCAGATTATCCAGATCCTACTGCAGACCGTGCGAAGCATGAATTTACTTATGCTCTATTACCTCATTCGGGTAATTATGTTGATGGTTATGTAGCACGATCCGCTTATGAACTAAATATGCCGCTTATTTTCGTAAAACCTATTAGCAAAAGCGGAGAATTACCTCCAATTTGCAGTTTCCTATCTGTAGATGCAGAAAATATTGTAATTGAAACCGTTAAAAGGGCTGAAAATAATAATGACATTATTGTCCGGTTGTATGAGTCACAAGGTGCAAATACAAAGTCAAAATTGAAGATTTGGTGCGCTCCGAAAACAGTTTTTCTAACTGATCTCGTTGAAAATAACAAATACCAATTAAACTTTAACGGAGACTTCTTAGAACTTGACTTTAATCCATTCCAAATTATCACTTTGAGAATAACAATATGAATGAATTTACTCAACCAAGTGGAAGTTTAAAATTTATTTTGTCTGTCGTGAAATAAAACGCTCACCAATCAGCGAGGAAACTTATCGTCTACATACTTTATTACTTTAACTTTGGTTCACTACAGTAACAAGGAGCAGAAACTAGATCCTTTACAAATATTGATAAACAGTTCATTGAATTAACCGAAGTTCTCTTTACAACAGCCGGAACAGTTGATCGACCTAAAATTATTATAGAAATAATTGAATGTGTAAACCAAGATTGTTGGTATCTTGGAAGATATTCAATCAGAATTAATACAAAAAGGTCGAATCTTCACGGAAATTGAAGTCCATATGTTTGAGATTACACAATATTGTTGAACGATTGTCTAAATGCCGACAATTTAATTGAGATTAAAAGTAAAAGTGAGGGCATCATTTGAACCCACCCAGCTTTCAGCAAGCAACGGTTGAATCGCACCATCTTCATCTAATGTGGTTAATGCTTCATACATTTTGACAGTCGCCTTTTATTCTGTATAGTTTACTACTTTTGCGGGATCTACTGTACCAAAAATCTGAACGACATTAACCGTAGTAACAATTTCTGAGTGCACAGGCATAGAATAAAACACCATCGCAATTATCACAAGCACCGCGACATTAATTTTCTTAAATATGGATTCTTCCATTTTATTTGATGAGCTGAAATAATTCTTAACTTTCTAACTTTTCAATTTGTTGATAATTATGAGAATATCCGATCTTGAATTCATAATCTTATTTTATAACCAGTAGTAATTTGCAATAATCAATTTTCTCTCACACCAATTTCATCTATAAATATTATTCTCACTTTTTCCATCATATGTGCGACCTAATTCCAATATTATTTACATCTCAAAACGTCCTCTACTTTTTGATCTGTAAAATGGCTAATCGTTAAAGATAAGAACTTTAAACAATAGTTGGAGCTAATTTTAATCTCTCAAGTGCCATTTTATTTGCAATTATATTAGTCGGAACGTTTTCACGGTCAGCACGTTTAAAAATATTTGAAAGTGTTTGGGAAATCGCAAAAATATGATCTAGAACACTTTTATCATCTCCATTTGCTTGAGATAAAGCGATTGAAATTGCACCACCTGAATTCACCACATAGTCTGGAACATAGAGAATGTCGTGGTCTAATATGAGCTGACCATCTGAATCTTTCGCTAATTGATTGTTAGCTGCACCAACGACTACTTTCGCTTTAATTTCTGGGATTGTAGATTGGTTTAAAATCGCGCCGAGTGCACAAGGTGAATATACATCAACATCAGCAACATGTGCATCTTGTGGTGCAACTATTTCTGCATTTAATTCAACTGCAACTTTATTAACTGTTGGACTGTGAAGATCCGAAACGATTAGTTTTGCACCAGATGCGTGAACCAACTTTGCTAACTTGTAACCAACATTTCCTAAACCTTGAATACAAACGCGTAAATCTCTTAGGTCATTTGTTCCAAATTTGTGGTTTACTGCTTCTTTAAGTCCTATAAAAACACCCTGAGCAGTATATGGAGAAGGATCACCTAACCCAGTTTCTTTTATTCCACGAACAAATGGAGTAATTTTATAAATCTTCTCCATGTCTGAACAAGAAATACCAAGATCTTCACCAGTAATATATTGGCCATTTAAAGATTGAATTTGTTGTGCAAACGCCAATAACAATTCTTCTGACTTATCTGTACGAGAATTTCCAATAATAACTGCTTTACCGCCTCCAAAATTTAATCCAGCAAGAGCATTTTTGTAAGTCATTCCTTTCGACAAACGCAACACATCCGATATTGCATCCTCTTGTGATTCATACTCCCACATTCGACATCCACCAAGAGCTGGGCCAAGTTGTGTATTGTGTATTGCTATTATTGATAATAAACCTGCTTCTTGGTCTTCACCAAACACAATTTGCTCATGATCGTCAAATTCTGGATGATGTTTGATTTGGAAATTACTATTTTTTACAATGTCTAGCATTTCATACTCCTAATTAATTACTAGGAATATATTGATAATCGCTAGAAAAATTTTGATTTATTTTTGAGAAAAAACTTTAATAAATGAAAAATATTTGCAAAAGTTTGGCAAAAAGTTAAATTTTTTACCTAAAAAATCAATAACTAGTATTCCAATTTATGTGTACTTATTTTGATCACTTTGCTAAGTGATAGAGCTCAATAATACTCCAAAATGTCACGTGTCAAATTGTAAAATATTTTCTATGGTTGATTTGACTTGTTCTCAACATCTTATTTCCAAAAATAAATCACATTTCTTGCGTGAAATCTGGGTTTAGTAGTACATTATGGGGTTCCAATCTTCAAGTGTAATAATTGGAATAGCAGCTAAATCATTCGTGCGTGTTGTGAATAAAGCATCACTTTATTTTTCAATCTTAGCTCAAACACCATCGTAAATAAATATTTCAATTAGATTTTCATTCTTTTTCGTTTATTTTGAAGAAACGCACTCAAATTTATAAATCAATCGGTATGAGAGAGAATTATTGATAGTAGTGAATAATGGTAGTCAAGAAATTATTCTGCCGCTTCCAAAAAAGGATACTCAGGTTGATTTGAAAATTCCTTGAACTGCTGTAGCAATCGCATACGAACTTGATTTGCGTTATCAATTGATGCCGATTTTATTTGGCCAAACCCTTTAATGTTAATCGGAATTTGTGCAAACTTGACCAGTAAATCGTAAGGAACATTTCCAAAATTTTCCAGAATTGTTTCAATATCTTGATTAAACTGATCAATTAGTGCACGTTCAGATTTTCTCTCTTTTGTATATCCAAAAGGGTCTAACCAAGTTCCACGAACTTTTTTGAATCTCTGCAATACCCAAAACAATTTGAATATCCATGGTCCAAAGGAAATTTTTCTTGGTCGACCGAAATTCTTATCAATTCGGTTAAATAAAGGCGGTGAAAGTGACAATTTTATCTTGTCATATTTTCCAAATTGTTCAGTTAATTCCGTCATGAATTTAGAACTAGAGTATAAACGCGCAACTTCATATTCATCTTTGTAAGCCATTATCTTATATAAACTTTCGGCTACCGCTGAGGTTAGTTTTCCATCATTCTTTGGAATTGAAAAGTCAACTGTTTGAATTTTCTTCACTTGCGACAAAAACTGCGATGCATAGCTACTATTTTGGTAGTCTATTAGTTCATTGTACAGAAAATTAATTCGTTCTTGTGGTGAAATTACATCTGTAACTTCTTCATCTGGCATATATTGTAAAATTGATTCGGCATCAGTTATTAGCAGTCGACCAATCTTGAACGCGTTTAAATTTGATTCTACAGTGACTCCATTCAACTTAATTGCATATTCTATAGAATTCGAACTTAAGGGTAATACACCAGATTGTATAGACATTCCTACTAGAATCATATTGGTGTAAATCGCATCTCCTAACATTTTTTCAGACAAACTTGCTATATTTTCAAAACGTATTGATTGTCCTGCTCTCATCAAAGTTTGTCGAATTTTTTCATCGTTGTACGATAGCTCTTGATTTATCACAAACTCAGCTGTAGGTGCGATTCTAGAATTCGCAAATATATGGGTTCGTTCACGATTGACATGCGAAAGTATATCGTTACTACTCGCAAATAATACATCGGATGCAATCAATACATCTAAGCACGCAGTAGGTATACGTGGACCTTCAATTTCAATCTCTTTTGACGAAATACGAATATGCGAAGTTACCGGACCACCTTTTTGAGCTATTCCTGTCATGTCAAGTGTTGATGAATTTTTTTCATCAATATGGGCCGCCATTGCCAAAACCGCGCCGGTAGTTGTAACTCCCATTCCACCAATCCCCGCTATCAATATATTGACTGTCTCGTTTAACTCTAAAGGTTCAATTTCAGGGAGGTCTTTTAATAATATATTTAACTCCTGAGTGTTAACGTCAATTTTCTGGAGTTCAGCCCCTTCAACCCAAGCGAAAGAAGGGCAGAATCCATTGACACATGAAAAATCCATATTACAACTAGATTGATTGATTTTACGTTTACGTCCAAAATCCGTATAAATTGGTTCTACTGAAATGCAATTAGACTGTACAGAACAATCACCACAATCTTCACACACACGTTGATTGATAAATAATCTTTGATTAGGAATCTCATAGGTTCCGCGTTTTCGTCGTCGTCTTTTTTCGGTCGCACAAGTTTGGTCATAAATTATCGCTGAAACACCTTTAAACTCAGCAAAGTCATGCTGAATTCTCATTAATTCATCTCTGTGCTTTACCGGTGTATTTGGTGCAATCCCGTGACTTTTTCTATACAATTCTGGTTTCTCCGATAAAACGACTATTCTTTTAACTCCTTCTGCTTCCAATTGTCTTGACAATTGCGGAATTGTTAAGGAGCCATCGATCGGTTGACCACCTGTCATCGCGACTGCATTATTGACAAGAATTTTGTAGGTAACCGAAACTTTAGCTGCAACCGCTTGACGAATTGCTAAAATTCCAGAATGAAAATAAGTGCCATCTCCAAGATTGACAAATACGTGTTTATCCTGGGCAAATGGTGATTGACCTACCCATAGGGCTCCTTCATTCCCCATCGCAATTTGACCATCGGTGGATAATCCAGCGGTTTCTGACATCGCATGGCAACCAATACCAGGCATCGCCCTAGCACCATCAGGAATTTTGACCGAACGAGAATGAGGACAACCAGAACAAAAATATGGAATCCGTTGTGCGTGCTCAAAATTTACTTCTGCCCAATTCTTCTGGGATTGAATCAAATCAACAACTTGTCGCATTTCTTCGGATATTATTTCGCGAGGTAAGAATGATACTATTGCCGGAATCAATTCCTCTGTACTGAGTTCGCCAACATCAGAAAGAAATCGATCGCCCTCAGCAGTCGTTTTTCCCCAGATAGGCACACGATGATCCTGTGATGAATTGTAGAGAATCTCCTTAATTTGTTTTTCAACAAATGCACGTTTGTGTTCAACGACTAAGAGTTTATCTAAATTATTGGTAAAGTTCTTAATTCCTTCTGGTTCCAATGGCCAAGAAAGCGCAACTTTATAGATCCCAATACCAACTTCTTTTGCCCATTGCTCGGTCATGCCCAACATCGCAAAAGCCTGTCTAAGGTCGCGATACGCTTTCCCTGTTGTCACAATTCCAAAACGTGGTGTTTCTGAACCAAATCGAATTCCATCTAGTTTATTTGCTTGAACATATGCCGATACAGATGGAAGTCGCAATTCTCTCAATAACTGCTCATGTTCCAAACGACCACGTAAATTAAGACCGCGATTTAAGTTAACAATTTGTCGAGGATTGTGAACCGCTGGTTTAAGAAATTTATATCGGCTTAAATCAACATCAATTGTCGCTGAAGCATCCATCGTGTCAGAAACACAAATCATTGCTACCCACAAACTGCTATATCTTGAAAGCTCAAATGCATGTAGTCCATAATCCAACACATCTTGAATATCAGAGGGATTAAATATCGGAATTTCCGCATGAACAAAGTAAAATTCACTTTGTAATGCCAATATGGAAGATTTTGCCAGATGATCGTCACCTGCGAGTGCTAACACACCACCATTTCGATGGGTTCCACTGAAATTAGCTTGACGAATTGCATCTCCAGCACGGTCAACCCCCGGTGCTTTTCCATACCAAATCCCAAAAATACCATCAAAAGAACTTCCCTTTCCTGAAACATCAATCTTTTGCGAACCCATTACTGCTGTCGCACCTAATTCCTCATTTACACCAGGTTGAAAGTGGATGTTTTGTTGACTTATTAGTTTATTTAACCGTACCAATTCTGTATCAAATCCACCCAATGGTGAACCACGATAACCTGAAATAAAACCACCGGTATTCAAATTACATGATTGATCCAACCGGGCGCGCTCTAATGCTATCCGAACCAGTGTTTGGATACCTGTTATGTACACGGTACCTTCGGTGGACAAATATTTGTCATCAAGCGATATAGAGTGATTGTGTGTGTGCATCAAGATATTCACTTTACAATTTGGCTAAAACTACTTAACCCAAAATGATAAATTTCTTCTTTTAGAGTTGACAAATCCAAAATTATTTATTATATTAATTCTAAGTTTTGAAAAAAATTGATTTAATTTGTATAACATTTAACAAAAATTAGAAAAATTAACCTAAATTAGCTCAATGCGTGAAAAATATAACCTATCCAGAGTAGACATCAGAATTTTAAGAATTTTGCAAGATGATGCATCATTGCCAATTGCTGAAATTGCAAAAATGGCGAATATGAGTCAATCTCCATGCTGGCGAAGAGTAAGAAGCCTCAAACAAAGTGGCATAATTCGACAAATCGTTGCAATTGTTGACCGTGAAAAAATAGGTTTGGAATTTGTGGCATACGCGTTTGTAAAATTAGCACTTCCTAACCGTGAAAATATGGAAAAGTTTGATGAAATGGTCTTATCGTGGCCTGAAATTACCACATGTGAGCGAATCACTGGTACAGTTGACTACCTGATTAAAGTATATGCAAGTGATATAAAGTCTTATGACAATT
Source organism: Stappiaceae bacterium (assembly GCA_964291365.2). GTDB lineage: Bacteria > Pseudomonadota > Alphaproteobacteria > Rhizobiales > Stappiaceae > JBDWFY01. Next base: position 3,683,636 of record OZ219989.1, on the reverse strand, counting down.
TTCTTCGACTCAAGCTCTTGGATAATAACTTAGTCTCGGATGTTCAATCGCGAATTGTTGTAAATACAGTAAAAGATATCAGTCAAATTCCGTTGGATTCAATTTGAAGCCCTCGTAAATTTGTTGATACATTATAATGTGTTGCACAACTACTTAAGTTAGTATGATAAGTTTACCTGATATTGTTGCAATACTTTACATTCCGATTTATTGGGAAAATATGGATTGCTAAAATGTTGATAGTTTACTAAATTACATCAGTAGTGAATTCAGTAATAGGACATGCAAATGGTTAGAGAGGAACTAATTGGAAAAAATGTTCCACCAGATACTGTTAAATCTGAACTAGCCTAAGTTTTATTGATAAAATTTGGGAATTATTAATAAGTAGCACCTCTCCTCAGGTAAGTTAATAAACGGATAAGAATATATTCACCAATCCGTATGGGTAACAGCTACTTTTGTGATATTTAAAAGTTAAACAATTTTGGTTCATGTGACAATTTGACACACTGACATTCGCAAATTTTTAAGTAATATCGTTGTAATTGAATAAAATAAATACAAAAAGACGACCATTAGGTCTTTGAGAGTAAAAATAAATTTATTGACCGTTGGTATTCTTGGTAGATAAATGTTATCCTATTCACAATAAAACGACCAACAACTAAAATAGTGAATAAACTCATGATTAAGAAACTAACAGTAATACTAGCACTTGGATTAATGTTAGGTGCTTGTGATCCTCAGCAGGAATTAAGAGAAGCCGACCAAATAGTAGATGGTTATCAGAATGATTGTCTAGCGGATCATGATAATCGTCATCTTGGTAACTTTGCCTGCGCATTTGTGACTTTTGGCAGAATTCTTGCTTATCCTTTTGGTGGATAAAACTAGTTCCAATGGTGGATTTGCGCTTTATTCGATACTCTAGTAGGGTCGTTAAGGTAACTTTATTTATCTACCAGTAATGGTTCATTTAGTCATATTTCGTCAGGTATTTCTGAGACTTGATCAGCAGTCGCTAATGATCCAAGGGCAATTCGGGTTGGATCACTATTCACATCAATGAAATGAGGTGAAGTCTAGATTGATTAATCACTCAAAATTACAGATTTGGCATAGTTCACTATTGGAACACCTGATCGACTTCAATTAAGATTCTTTGCTTTCGATTGTCACTCTAGTAACTCACAAATAAAATCAGTTATAGCTTTAAAACTCACTTTAGCACGTTTACTCATATGTCTTGCCCTTAAGTATCCATGAACCAGCTGTTCTTCATTTCGGTATGTAGAACTTACACCTGCGGCGACTAATCTCTCATGAAATACGACTCCATCATCTCTGATTGGGTCAATGTCAGCAGTAACTATAAGAGATGTTGGGAAAAAACTATACTCAGTCGTGAGTAAAGGTGCAAACTCTGGGTCAGTTGTTCGAAGTTTAGTATTTCCATTTGTCACAAATTCACCATACCCCTTTAAATCTGTAACTCTTAACAACGGAGCTTCACTATTTTCAATATATGAAGGTAAATTATGATCTCCTCCTAACCATGGATATATTAAAACTTGCGCAAATGGGGATTGAATTCCTAATTTATTTAACCGAACACATAGTGCCGCACAAAGAGTACCACCTGAACTATCTCCAACTATAATACCTTGTTTCCCATCCTTAATTAATTCTTGCCACACACTTGATACGTCGTCAAGTTGCGCGGGATAAAAATGTTCTGGCACGAGTCGATAATCAACTGAAATTACTTCGGTTTTTGAAGCGGATGCAATTTCTGCACAAACATCATCATGACTTTCAAGTGAACCAAGCATGAGTCCACCACCATGGAAATAAAGAATTCTAAAATCGTGATTTGAATTTTCTGGAAGATAAGATCTCGTACCAACGCCTGAGATTTTTTTATCAGTTACTTTCATACCAGAAGGTCTCTTGACCCTAAAGACTGTACACATTTGATCATAGAGTCGCCGATTTTCTTCTACTGATGCATTAATTATGTTGGGCGGATACACCGCGTCTGTTTTAGTAATAAAATCTAAAACTTCTGGGTCAGTGATTTTGTTTGTTGTCATTTGAAAACATGTCTCCTCAATTTATTACCAAATTCTCAATTTTAGTCTAACAATACAAGTTTCATTTTTTGCTGACAATTGGTTTTTTCATGTTGTAGCAATTTTATATCATATGATTTTATCTTAAAATTTAATTGCAACACAATCTACAATTTTAAAAGTCTTAATTTTTCATTATTTTACCAGCAACTTTCGAATAATTGAAGAGTGTTCAAATTATCACTTGAAAATTCCTTAGAGCTTAAATGTATACACAAGCCACATTACCGCCCTAAACTTTTTATTGTTAAACCAGCTAAGACAATGTTGGTATGTGGGTCAATTTAAATCAAGTTCTTACCTTAAATTTTCAAAAGTTATGGGAGAAGCAGTTTGAACGAAAGTTGTTTGTGTAACATAAACGGGTAAGTTTATAGTTCTATCAAAGATTAAGATGTAAATTGAAAATGTAATGACTGGTTCAACGAAATTTGCTAAGCCAGTGTTTTAAAAAGTCAGTGTATTTTCTGGATATTGCTCAAGCAAACCAGCATTTTGATGCAACATTTCCATTCATTAATCCGAGTAAGCTATTATCTTCCCAACCTTGAACGTCATCACGAACTCCCTCAATAACATCGTTGAACATTGGACTAATTACGCCACCTTCGTCACGAACGAGATAGCCCATTTCACTGTAGATCTCTTTGCGACGTGAACTATCCAGTTCACCTTTTGCTTCAATCAGAAGTTTATCAAAATGTTCGTTTTTGAATCTAGTATCATTCCAATCTGATGTTGAAAGATAGGCAGTAGAATACATTTGATCTTGTACCGGACGACCAGCCCAAAATGAAGCACAGAATGGTCGTTTATTCCAAACTTCTGCCCAGTAACCATCACCTGGTTCCCTCTTCACATCAATAGCTATACCACAAGCATTTGCACTTTGTTGGAAAAGTTGCGCGGCTTCAATCGCACTAGGAAATGAAACTTCCGAAACTTGCAAGACAATTGGTGAACCATCATGTCCGGATTTTTTGTAATGTTCGGCCGCTTTATCTGGATCATACTTGCGTTGTGGAATTGTTTCATCAAACAATGGATAAGATGCATTAATCGGCATATCATTGCCAACAGAACCGTAACCTTGCAAAATTTTATCAACCATTTCCTCGCGATCTATTGCATATTTCAATGCCAATCTTAGGTCATTGTTATCAAACGGAGCGGTGTCACAATGCATTACGAATACATAGTGACCTCTTCCCGCTGTTCTTTTTACTGATAGACCAGGTGATTGATCAAGTAATTTAGCAACCTTTGGTTCAATACCATTGACAACATGAACTAGACCAGATTGTAGAGCTGCGTTTCTAGCGGTTCCATCATTGATTGCTGAAACTTCAACACTATCAAAATGACCTCGACTATCATCCCAATGATTTTCGAATTTCTCTAAGATAGTTAGAACCCCAGGTTCAAATGAAACGACTTTATATGCCCCAGTACCCACTCCTTCAGCTGGGTTATCAAAGCCACCATTAGGTTGAATGGTTAATTGAAAGGTTGCCATCAAATAAGGAAGGTCAGCATTTGCATTGGTGAGTTCAACGATTAAATAGTCTCCATCAGCGCGGATATTCTTAAATTCAGTTAATACTCCATGCGCCCCTGATTTAGTATCCTCATTCGAGTGGCGTTGTAACGTAGCAACAACATCATCCACTGTCATAGTCTTTCCATTATGGAATTCAACACCTTTTCGAATGCGGAATGCCCATGTTTTTGCACCATCACTTGGTTCAATTGATTCGACCAGACGATAGTCAAAAGAAGAATCAGGATTTACATCTAAAAGAGTTTCACCCCAACTTCGATTCACTAAAAACATATACTGTGCTAGAATAGTCGCTGGATCAAGAGAATTAGTGCTTTCTGCTCCTCCAAGACCAAATTTTATTGTCCCACCTTTTTTAGGTTGAGCATTTGCTTGACCTCCTAATAACGATAATGCCATCGCCGAACTGACTCCTAGAGCACTAGTTCTAGTGATGAATTCACGACGTGAGAGAAGGCCTGAATTTGCGGCCAATAATAGATTTTCAATTTTTTGTGTCATTTTTTGTTCCTCTTCCACTTTGTTTGGTTAATTTTGTGCTATGTAATATTGAATTTTATCAGATTTTACAGATAAAATCAATGCGACTGCACTGATATGCAATGAAAATTTGATAAGTTTCTTAAATATTCAGATATAATTGTAACAAAGATTATGTTTCAACTCGAAACAATTGGCGACCTTAAGTATCTGTAGTCAAGTAGTGAATATAATACAATTTCAAATTCGACAGCTTATTAGCTTTTTTGGGAAATATTGAGAGAAAAGTGTCATTTTTAGAGCAATTCTTGAAAAGATTCTTGAAATTTATTGCTTTTGTCAAGCATATCCTACATAATTAGTATGATATTGAAAAATTCAGTTTGAATTTCCTCCACTAGCGGTCTCAATGCAAATTTGGTCACCTTTGTTTAATTGTAATCCACTTACAAACTGATAAAATTCATTAGACCCATCCATTCTAATCACCTTGAGCGAATTTCGACCTCCAACAGGGGCCGATTCATTTGACCATACAGGAATCTTTGCTCGTGTATAACCAGCTGATAAACTAACAATTCCACGAATTTCATATGTTAACGAAACTCCACGACCGCCTTTAAATTTTGAATCTATATCAGATTTTTGACCGAGCTTTTTATGCAACACATTTAAGCCATACCTAGCTTCACAAATTTCTATAGGACAATTGTAAGTGTCCCCATGACTTATTGAAAACATTGCATGCATTCCATCTCGGTTTGCGGTAGCACCCCATCCACCCATTTGGGGTTCTACCATAGTGAATTTACGCCCAGTGTCTGGGTGATTTCCAGCAACTACCGTACCAAATATTGATGAAAAACTTCCAGCAGGAAATGACCCAAGCGTTGCACGTGACATACATTGAATTAATAGATCAAATAAACGTATGCGTGTTTCAAAATAATATCCATGTGGTGCACTAGGACTTGCTTCAAAAATTGTGTTTGGCTTTGTTAAAACTTCTAAAGGTCTAAACAACCCTGAATTTGTGAAACGTTCTGGATTGCAAAGAGCTTTAAACAGGATTTGACAGGCTATTATTGACCCATCTCTGCTAGTATTATAGGGTCCACTTTTTTGTGGAGGATTATCACGCAAATCAACCAAAAATTTTTCCGAATCTATTTTAATTTTGACACGCCAAAAGCTTCCGTCATCTTGTTCCTCTTCAAGTTCAAATAGACCAGGTGGTAGCTTTTGTAAACCTTGCAAAACGCGTTTATTACCAAATTCAAACGAATCTTCAATTGCTTCATTAAATAGCTTAATCCCATGGGCCTGAATCAAGGATAAAATTCTATTTTCACCAATTTTGCTACATGCGATTTGTGACCAAAGATCACCTCTTGTAAAATCTGATTGTCGTTAATTTGTAAGGATAATATCAATTACTGAATTACATATTTTTCTAGAATCGAAAATTTTAACCACTGAAAGTCTAAATTCCTTAGCAAATATCTCTGTTGCATCTGTAGCCATTGAATCAGGAACTTTTCCACCTATATCACTTGACAGAATTAAAGAAAACAATTATATAATAAATACACACTAAAATTTATGAATCTTGTGTGTTGTTTTGGTAGACTAATAGATTTTTAAACTTACAGTAAATGGAGGTAAAATAGGTGGCTAGTAATCAAGCAGTTGCAGACGGGCAAAAAATCGGTGCAGTCCGGTAGCGGTGGCAAACTCATAAACTTAAATTAAATAAACAGAAAAATAGAGATTCCTATATTCTTAAGTTTATGGTTAAATTACCTGGGGGAACCCTGTCTAAAAGTTTGTGAAGAGAGTCAATTAAACCACAAAGGAAAGATAACTCTTTAGTTAAATTGCGTGCTTCTATTTGTGATGAAATCAATGGTTTCCTATCTTATACTGATGGGTGGGATGGTGAAGGTAGATGTAAACCAAAATTAGGAATTGTTAACGATGCGAAAAAATTTATTGAAAATTGGTCATCTAAGTCAACTATACCAGAATTGGAACCTGAACTTGTATTTCATGGAGCTGTTTCACTAGTATTTTACGATAAAGAGAGAGATTCTAGAGGAAGTATTGAATTTTAAGATAACCATTTAGGAATTTATGCTGTAAGAGATGAAGATGATAAATTTGAGTCGGGAAAATTTAATTCTAATTCAATTGTCGATATAAAGAAAATTGCAAAAAAATAGAAAGGACTCTTTCATTTGGCGTTACTAACAAGTAAAGTTGATTTTTTATGTTGAAATTTAATTTTATCTCATTTATATTATTATTGAGTTAATTCTTACAAACTATTAATTTTGATCTAATTATTGCGGAGTTTTACTAATTTTATTATATATATCTAGTTTAATGTATTATCTATAGCGTATGGGGAATGTTCTCAATAAATACTAATTTTGTAAACAAGAAGATAGAGAGTAAATGCTAAATTCAAATTTAGAAAATAAGTCAGTATCAATTTTACCTACTTATGCTACTAAGAAAGGTAAGGCCCTGAAATCAAATTGTGCTATAGGGGAGGGTAAAGTTGATCGGAATTCGGAGGATTTATTGTCGTCTGATACTCTAATTAGTAGAGTTAAGGATGAAATAATTCAATTGACCAAGCTTCCGAAAGGATGGGATGGGTATCATGGAATCCCACTTGAGTTAAAAACTGCTAAGTTTGCGCAATCTTTAGCAGATAAATATCTTACTAGACCTTTACCAAAACCCATAATTATACCTGGATGTGATAGTTCCGTACAATTTGCATGGCATAATTGTGGAAGTGATATAGAGCTATCAATTTATAGTCCAAAGGAATACTATGGGTGGAGAATTTACAAATCTTCCAATGAAGAAGAAATTAGTTTTGATGGAACAAACGAAGAAAAATTTAATTCTCGTATTTCAAAATGGTTAAAGGAGCTATCACGTGATTGGATAAATTCAGAATAATTGACTCAGTCTAATTAGTGGAGATTTTGAATGGTACAGACTAAACAAGAGTTGCAAAGTTATGAGATTGAAGTAAGTGGAAAAGTTCACCCAATTAGTGATCCAATGGTTTCATTTGAACAGGTAGTAAACTTAGCTAATCCTGAACCAATAATCCCTGGTAAAGATGAAAGACAAATTTATATAGTCAATTCAAATGCCGCTTCTACACTAGAAATGGGATTATTTTATTCATCTGACGGCTTTATCAAAGCTTCAAATGTCAATTTTACAAAGTTCAATGTAGTTATAAATGATATATTTATTCGAACTTAAATTAGACTAGATGGTAAAGTTGTAAAGGAATTTTAGCTGTTTAGTTAATTTTTTTTGATTATTGAAGAAATTACTGAATTTCAACAATAATTGTAGATTTACCAAAAGAAGTATAATTGAGAAGAGTTTCAGTTTGATTTCATGTCAATATTTAGTTTACAAACATGCACATTTAATTTTCAATAGTAAATATAGTGAAATTTAAAAATATCTTGAAGTTGAATCCAGAAGATAAAATAATACGTGGTATCCAAGAAAATCATGTAAAATCCTCTGACAATTCAAATATAATTGGTTGTATATCCTCATTCGCCTTCAATTGTCCAGTGGGGGAAGATGACGGTATGTCTGTGTTTATTGAGTCTTTGATCATTGAGGATGGGAAAGATCCGTATGAATTCTTAACTGAACATACTAATTATATTGGTTCAGTGTATTTTACGGTGAAGGAATTAGAATCTATTGGTTTAATTATAGAACATGCTCCATTGGAAGATAACAAGTATCACGGAATTGTTTTTGGTAAGCCACCAAAAAGAAAGTATGCTGAGTCAATTAAAAGACAATTGCACAGAAAGTGTCATTGGTATAACAAAATTCCCGAAGACAAATTAGAGTCAATAATGGGGTCAAAACGATAATGTCAATTGAAACAATTTGGGATAAGTAACTAACAATATCATTGTAAACATTCTTGTGGTTTTGCTAACTTGCAGACTTGCATCTAGCAATCAAAACTTACAATAGAGTTTTTTGGTACTTTTTAGTTTAGAACGAGTCAAATACACTCAGTAACAAAATGAGTCGCAAGTCATTAAGAATGATATTCTGATTAGCCGAAATCCGCATTATTTTTTTCAACTGTCTTGAAGTTTTGTTTAATTTCAATCTAACAATCCGAGCGAAATTTCATTTTCATCAGCTCGTACCAAAATATATGTCCCATTATGTTGATGAACATAATATTCTGCATCCTCCGCTACAATTCCTGAATCTTGAATCTTTTTAATTCTCTTTTTTAGATCTTCCCATATGGCTTTTTTTATAGTAGCTACTCCATACCAATGAAATAATTCAGTCTCCGCAAATTCGCAGTATCCTTTGTGTATTACACATTGTTCAAGACGATCGGTAAGAATTTTTTCGTGATGGTTTTGTAGTTTTGAAATACGATTTTTGAAATCCATGATTGATTACCTTTTTGAATTTGGTATTCTCAGCTGGTTTTAAAATAGGTAAACTCGCTAAAATACTTACTAAACTGGCCGAGTGTTTTCGAAATGGTGGTCGGATATAATCGGAACAGTGACTGAATAGATTGGAATTGACAACCTTAATACTCAGTTATTTTGCAGTTCCTTTCGAATTGCTTCAAATCCAGCTCTATAAATGTTTTCTCGAACTAGTGTAGCGAGTTCATGAGATCTATCTTTCGGTGTATCAAACTGTCCTCGCCATTCACAAAATGTCGCTTGGGACATTGTTATAGGTTTTAATCGAACTTGCGAGACGTAATTAAAAAGAGGAACTGGGGTATTTAATAAACAGTAACTGTATTCATAGGTTTGGTCGGATAGTGAAAGTAACTTCTCGCGTAACTTGCTACCATCTTTGAGCTGGAATGCACGAACGCAACCGATTTCATCTGACTCTTGATTTGATTCAATAGCTGACACATCAATAGCAGGATGCCATGACTCATGACCGTTGAAATCACGAATAATACTCCAGATTTTATCAATAGGTACTTCAAAAACGCAACTTTCTACTACCTTAATCATCATTCACTACCTGATAAACTTTGCGAGATCTTCAAGGCCTTTGCCAAAAACTTCCTTTGCAATAAGATCTTGTAAATTGCTTTGTTCATCAGGTGGGCAATCAAATTCAGCAGTCCATTCTATAAAACTGCGATTATCTTCGGTTATTGGTGTCGCACGAAGTGATGCGATATAGTCGGTGACAGCCATTTGACTTTCTAAGATAGAGTATGTGTACTCGTGGTCATAATCACTCAATCCAAGTAATTTTTCTCTAATCGTGTTACCATCTTCCATAGTCATATGGCGTACACATCCGATTTTATCAGCTGGTAATCCAAGTTCAATTCGACTCTCTTTTATTAAATGGTGCCATTTGTAGATTGAGTCAAATGGACGAATTATTTCCCAGACTTTATCACAAGGAGCATCAATCACTGATGAAACATAAACATTTACCATTAGTCAGAATCCTTTTTGTCGCTAGTACTAATATTTTGTTCTTCGGTAGCAATTGTTGGTTGACTTGCGGTAGATCCACTATCTGATTGATCGCTCTGCTCAGTTGATTCATTGCTTTGGGGTACGTCTTGTTCCTTTGCTTGTGTATTCTTACTTTTCTGTCGTTCATTCTCAATTCGACTTAAGTCGGCAGCTTCACGCAATAATCCGCCTGATTTGGCAATATTAGAACCGTCTATGCCAATATCACTCAACAAACTATCGACCATTGGTGCTTGAACACGATAACGAAGCGCGGAATTAATGACTTCATCGGTCGGTGAAGGGGTACCAGTATTCTCTTTGTCAGAACTTGAACTTCTTGCACTTGTATTGGTTCCACCTAGCTCAACAATCCGTATATCATTGATGTGTTCTAGTGGTTTAACTGATGCGGAGATTATTCCTTCAATGTACTCAAGCATCTTATGTTTAAATTGTGAATGTCGTGCTTCATCAGAGAGTACATTTTCGGCTTCGTTGATCATGCGTTTTGATTCGGCTTCTATTGTTGCACGAGTCTTTTCAGCTTCTGCCAGAATTTGGATCTCCGAGGCCTTAGTTCGAGCAATTTCTACATCAACAGAACTCTTACGGTTTACTGTTTCCATTTCTTGCGCGGTTTTAACTTTTTCAGTTGCTTCTACCGCCTTTGCACGTTCAGCATCAGCAGTGATTGTCGCGGAACTCTCTTCTAGTGATTTTTGACTCAATTTGATCACTTTTTCAATTCTTGCAACTTCAATGTCTTGTTCTTTATTGATTTCAAGTTTACCGCGCTCGATTGCCAATCCGGTGCGTGCAGTATCTAGCTTTTTATTTGATGCAATCTGTATTTTTTCAATCTCTTCTTCGCTGGTGATCTCTGCTTCTTTTATTGTTCGGTTCTTTTCAATCTCCAATTCGTTGATAGCGCGTTCTGATTCAATGCGCGCTTTTTCAGATTCAGTTTTGCGAGTTGATTGTTCGCTTACAACTGTTGCTTGTTGTTGGGCGCGTCGAAATTCAATTGATTGTTCTTGGTCTAATCTGGAGACTTCCTTTTCGCGCTCTATTTCTAAAGTTTCTTTCTCCGATTGGAGATTTCTTTGACGAATCTTCGTTGCAGTATCTTGCTCAATATCATTTCGCATTTTCCGGCGTGATTCAACGACTTCAATGACAGATGTCAACCCTTCCGCATCAAATTGATTCGATGGATTGAAATATTCAATCTCAGTTTGGTCTAGATTGATGAGGGCAATAGTCTCCAATTCTAAGCCATTGGTATCCAAACCTTCTTGTGCTAATTGCTGGACCCGTTCAACATACTTTTTTCGATTCTCGTGTAGTTCTGAAAGTGTCAGTTCAGATGCACCAGTTCTTAATGCGGAAATAAATTTACCTTCAAGTAGTCGTCGAATATTTTCGGGTTGTAGAGTGCGTCTACCCAAGGTTGAAGATGCTAAAGAAACTGCTTTTTGGTTTCTGCCGACACGTACATAGAATTCAGCTTCAATATCCACTCGCATTCGGTCTTTGGTAACTAATGAATCTTGTTTTTCACGAGTGACTAGCAGATCTATTGAGTTCATATTAACGGGAGTAATTTCATTGATGATCGGCCACACTAATGCACCGCCATCAATAACCACCTTTTCACCTAGAAATCCGGTTCTTACAAATGCTACTTCTTTACTAGATCGGCGATAAAGCCAATGCATGACAAAGTATGCAATAAAGACAAATATAACTACTATGATGAGCCATAAAATAAGCTGTCCAATGATTTGACCAGTCATAATTATTTTCCTACCCTGTTGCCGACATACAGTTTTTAAATTGTCGTGTCTGTTCGGTTAATGCTATTTCAGTTGGTAATCGTTCCATTGAAGATGCACCATAAAATCCCTGACAATCAGCTGCATTCTTGAGAATGAACTGGGCATCAGCTGGCATTGATACTGGACCACCATGCACCAAAATAATGACATCCTCCTTTTCAGCACGTGCGGCTTTGGCACAATCATCAACAATCTCAACTGCTTTGTCAAGAGTAATCGCGGTCTGTGCTCCAATACTACCACCAGTGGTGAGACCAAGATGGACTACAATGATATCAGCTCCTGCATTTGCCATTGCAGTTGCATCCTCAGTAGAAAATACATAAGGAGTTGTTAACAAGTCTTTTACAACCGCACTAGCAATCATATCAACTTCAAGTGCATAAGACATACCGGTTTCTTCAAGGTTGGCACGGAACACGCCATCAATTAATCCAACCGTTGGGAAATTTTGCACCCCTGCAAATCCTGCTTGTTTAACTTCATTTAGAAAACTATCCATTTTGCGAAATGGGTCCGTGGCACAAACTCCAGCTAACACTGGCGTGTTACTCACGATTGGAAGTACCTCATTGGCCATTTCCATAACAATGGCATTAGCATCACCATAGGGCATCAGTCCGGCAAGTGAACCGCGTCCTGCCATCCGATAGCGACCGGAATTGTAAAGTACAATCAGATCAATACCTCCGGCTTCTTCACATTTTGCTGAAAGTCCGATACCAGCACCACCACCAATGATTGGTTCCTTGTTTTTTACTTTATGTTGAAGTTTTTCAATAATCTGATGTCGAGATTGCATTAGTGGACTCTCATAGTTTGGTTGGTAGAAGAAAGATTAAGATAGGATTGCGCTATCTTAAACGCAAATTCAGAATCATTGATGTGATAAGGTTCCCGGATAATTTGCCGATTTGGGGTTTGGTTAACTGTACTTTCAAGTGCAGAAAATAGCGCGTCATTAGCTTCTGGATACCAAAATGGACCATCTGGTTGATCTAGTGCCGAAAAACCTTCTTCGGGAAGAAAAAAACGAACTTTAGAGTTCATTTGATTGAGTTTCTTACCAATAAATTCACCAATTTTGGTGCATTCTTCTGGAGTGGTTCGCATCAGCGTGATTTGCGGATTGTGGACATATAAATTACGCTCAGCATAATGCTTGGGAACCGAATCTAAACTGCGGAAATTGACCATATCTAATGCACCACATGCTCCGATATAGTCCATGCCACTATTTATTATAGCATCAAGACGTGTTTCTTGCGCGGCAAATACACCACCAGCAACTAAATCACATACGTCCGTTGGACTGATATCAATGATCCCCTGCAATTTACGTTCTCTAATCAAATCTTCCATAGCTTTAGTTCCAATATCGGTGGCATGAAATACAACACATTCCACGGCATTATTCAAATGCTCGGTTACGGACTTGACACAAGGAGTTGTCACACCAAACATTGAAATTCCAATTGCTGGTAATGAATCACTGTCAACAATTTGTTCTTTTCTTCCTGAAACCATACCAGAGAGTGCTAGTGCCGCGTTTGTTAGGATACTTCTAGTTACGCGATTGAGTCCTTGAATGTCCGCAATGGAAGGCATCAAAATGATATCAGTGGTATCAATATAAGCCGAGGTATCACCAGAGGCTAAGGTGGAAACAATTATTTTTGGTATGCCAAGTTCGGGTTCCCGAAACCCACTGGCAAGCAAGGCTGTACCTCCAGAACCACCAACGCCAATTAATCCAGCGATATCGTGACGCGACCGAACCCATTCTCTAAAGGCGACAATCATCGCTTCAACTGCACTGCCGCGATCACCGGTGAACACTGCCGAAGATCCATGGGGATGATGTAACGCGACCATATGAGGAGGAACATCCGCGGTCGAAAGTTGTCCTGATGTTGAAACATCCACCATTTGCACCTTGTGTCCCGCTAACACAAGCAGATTTCGAATAAATTCCAATTCATTTTTCTTGGTGTCATGTGTTCCGCAAACATATATCGCAGTTCCATTCTTGTTCGGAGCTACGGTAACTTTACGACTAAATGCTAAATCCATTGGTGCTTCATCCGTAGTGGTGAATGATTTAGCCATAATTTGTCGATGGGTTGCTGGACTTGACCAACGTGTTGGAATTTCAGGATTTGAAATATAGATGCGCTTTACAGACTTAGTTACATCGCCATTAACAGAGGAGTCTGACTCTAGGTTTTGTATTGAATCTTCTGGTAACTCATCATGGGCATGGCGACCAACGCCAAGCAAAGATTGTTGTAAGTCTTTATCGGTGGCAAGTATATCCGCATCAATGATTCGATTGATTTTCCCATTAACCATAATGGCGACACTTTTTGCCACTGAACAAGCAACACCAATATTTTGTTCAATGAGCAAGATACCAATGCGACTTTCTTCACTGAGGTGAATCAGCAATTCTTCAACTTGACTAACGATGACTGGTGCCAACCCTTCGGTCGGTTCATCCATAATTAATAATTGGGGATCTTTAAGTAGCGCGCGGCCAATGGCAAGCATTTGTTGTTCACCACCAGAAAGTTGACTACCACCATTTGACTTTCGCTCAGCTAACTGAGGAAAAATGCCATAAACCCGTTCTACCGTCCAAGCACTACCTTTCTCTTCTACTAATTTTAGATGTTCATGTACGGTTAAGGAGTTCCACAGTCGTCGCCCTTGGGGAACATAGCCAATACCAAACCGCGCAATCTCAAATGAAGACAATCCAATGATTGATTGACCATCAAATGATACTGAACCAGAAGCGACTGATTGAAACCCTAAGATAGACTTACATAAGGTAGTTTTACCCATACCATTACGACCAACCACCGATAAAATTCCACTATGAAGCGATAAATTCACCCCTTGAAGCGCATGAGATTGACCATAAAAAACATTGAGGTCACTAATTTCAAGCAACGGTATTCGAGAGCGATCAGTCATCGACTTCTCCAAGATATAAGGCTTGCACCTCAGCATCATTTTCAATTTCAGCCGGGTGACCTTCCTTGAAAATTTGGCCATTGTGCATCATTGTTACCGATTCCGCGACCTGTAACGCGACATCCATATCATGTTCAATAATGATAAAACCAAGATGATCCGGTAATCCAGTTAAGATATGGATTAAATCCGCGCGCTCTGATTGTGATAACCCAGCAGCGGGTTCATCAAATAAAATAAATCGAGGTGCACCAGACAATGCCATCGCAATTTCTAATTGCCGCTGCTGACCATGCGAAAGCACTGATACTAAAGAACTGCGTGCATCTTCAAGATGAACAAGTTGAAGTAATTTTTCCGATGCAGTGACTATCGCGTCATCAGGTTTCTTTTGCATGAACGAAAATCGACTGCGAGAAACACCTAAATTCGCAAGTAAGATATTGTCAAAAACTGATAGATTGTTGAAGAGTAGGGAAATTTGGTAAGTGCGACGCAGACCACGCCGAATGCGCTCGTGCGGTGGAAAATCAGTAACATTTTCACCAAAAAAGTGGATGGACCCATCACTTGGGAGAAAGTCTCCCGTAATACAATTGAAGAGTGTGGTTTTACCAGCACCATTTGAACCCAGCACTGCGCGTCGCTCACCTGGACGAATTTGTAACGAAATTTGATTCAACGCGGAAAGGGCACCGAATTTTTTACCAAGACCATTGAGCTCAACTGCCCAAGCCGCGGTAGATTGTGGTTCAACTGCTAGTTGTTGGTGTTCAAGGGTCGTAGTCAAACTAAATTACCTTTTCATCCGTAAGTGACCTGTGCCGATAAAATTTTAGTAATTTTTGCCAAAGCCCCAAAATTCCATCGGGTGAATAATAGACGATTAACAGGAAACCAAGTCCGATTAGGAGCTGAAAGCGATCACCTGATAAACCAAATAAGAGGAGAACATCAATCGCAAATGTTTTTAAAACAACAAAAATAAGAGCTCCAATAAATGCACCGATTGGATGAGCGATTCCACCAACTACGGCAATAATAAGAATATCTATCGCGGTGCTGATACTTACCGAACCCGGTGATATTTGACCAGTTTGCCAGACTAAGATAATACCGCCTATCCCAGCAATAACAGCTGAAATCGTATAGGCAAAGACGCGATGTGCGACCACGTTGAAGCCAAGTGCCGACATGCGCCGGTGATTATCACGAATCCCTTGCAGTGCGAGACCAAATGGTGATCTCGATAAATAGAGGACGAAAAAATAGCTGAGTGAAGCCCAGAATAAACACAAATAATAGTTTGGAATTGGGTCTTTGAAATTGATACCAAAAATAATCGGTGGTAATACCGAGTTAAAACCAGACCAGCCATTAAAGATGTCGTAATTTTGTCGGGCAAAATAAAAGAAAGCTGCGGAAATGGATAGGGTAATCATTATGGTATAGATCCCCTCCGTTCGTACCGCCAACCAACCAAAGAAAGTAGCAAATAAACAAGTTATCACCAAAGCAAGTGGGATTGCAACAAACCAAGACCACCCCTGACTAATCTCGGTCATCGCGCTGTCACCAAAAATGGCGACCATATAACCTGCGACTCCCGCGATCGTCATTTGCATGAGACTAATCATCCCACCGTATCCCGCGATTAACATAAAACTAAGTGCAATCATTCCTAGCAACAAAGCCCATGAAATAATCTGGAACAAGATAAATTCGTTTACTAAAAACGGCATAATCAGAAAGATCAGTCCAGCAGCGAGATAAATGGCTGGGATTTGATCAATCAATGGTACTGGTTTGACGGGAACCGATTCAAACTGTGATTCGACGATATTCGCCATTAGTTTGGCCTCCCCAGTAGTCCGCGGGGACGGAACGCTAATACCGCGACCAAAATAAAGAAGGTAAGTACCACTGCATAGGTCGGAAAGTATACCGAGCCAAATTGTTCGGCTAGCCCAATAATCAATGCTCCTAATGCGGCACCGGTAATTGAACCCATGCCACCGACAATCACAACAACAAGTGAGGCCAATAAGATTCTGATGTCTTCACCTGGTGCGATTGACTGAAAAGTTCCACCAAAAACTCCTGCTACTCCTGCAAGTCCAGCACCAAAAGCAAATACTGCTATGAACACTAGTTGAATGCGAACACCAGTTGCTGCTAGCATTTCACTATCATCAACCCCAGCACGAACCAGTAAACCAATACGAGTTCGATGCAATAAGAGCCACATGATAATGCCAATGAGTACCGCAGTACCAAAAATGACAATGCGAACCAAAGGATAGGAGAGATAGACTAATTCACCAGAGCGTTTTACGCTACTAATAAAAAATGTTTCAATCGGACCTGAAAGCCAAGCTGGGGCTTGAATACTATAAAAGTCACCACCAAATACCCCAAGCATTATATCTGCTAAAATAATAGAAATACCAATAGTAACCAAGGTTTGTCGAAGTTCCTCTCCTTCCATCCGCTGAAACACAGCAGCTTGTAAAATCACTCCAACAATCGCGACACCTAAAAAAGCAACAAAAAATGATAACAACCATAAACCCGTCCAGGCCGTTATCATATAGCCAATATACCCCCCCAATAGATAAAGGGAACCATGCGCAAGATTTACATTACGCATCAATCCAAAGATTAAGGTAAAACCGCTTGCGACCAAAAAATAGAGACCACCTAACGTGATACCGTTAAACAAAGCACTCAAAAATACTTTCTTACGGCCAATCAAATCAACTAACCATTCCGGCCAAATCGCGAAAATCATCCAACCTAATATGAGTGTAATAATCGCGATCAAGCCGAACCAAATTGGATGAGCTGACATGAACTTTGTCATATGGTCTCTACAATTCTATACTTGGTATCTGAGCAACAAGCTATGAGAATGAATTTGGTTAAGTTGCAGATATTGCAAATAACCAAATTTCATTCGGATTAGTATGAGCTTTTGCACTCTGGATTATCCCGACTAGGTAATCCAATAGAAGCAAAACCTGCCGCTGTCATCCCAAGCGTTTGTGGTACAGCTGCAGTCGTTGATACTAATTCTGTTGCCAGAGTACCATCGGCTTGTTCGCGAACTTCAGTGACAAAATTCGTGATGATGCCTTGACGATTATCATCAAGCGAAATTGGTCCAGTTGGTGAGTCTAGTTCATGATTAGCTAAACATTGCCGGAAACTTGACTGATTATTTGATAAGTCTCCATTAACCGAATCCATGCACTGTATTGCCGCAGATGTAGCATTATAGTAAGACAATGCAAACACCGAAGGTGAGGGGAAACGCTCCTCTGGTTTGAAAGTTGATTGATAGGACGCAACAAATTTTTTCCAAGCTGGCGTATCTAAACTATCAACTTGTGGCCCTGAAGATGGTGTTCCAATCAACGCATTTTTTGCTGATCCAGTTGAAGAAAGCACCGATTGGTCAACCATAATGGTACCACCAACCAACTTTGCATTTCCACCAGCTTGTTGATATTGATTCAGAAAATTCACGGCATCTGCACCACCTAACGCCAAATAAATGGCATCAACATCATCAGGTAGTGCTGCGATTACCGAACCAAAATCTTTGGCACCAAGTGGTACCCATTGACGACTGGTCACTTCACCACCAGCTGCACAGAATTCGGTAACTAAACCAAGCACTTGTGTGTATGGAAACGAATAGTCCTCAGCAACGGTCGCAATATAGCGATAACCTTTTTCATTGTAGATATAATTACCTAAACCAGCAGACCATTGCGCGCCGTCGCCACCAAATCTAAAAAAGTTTTCAGATGGCGTTACATATGTCGTTTCCAAAGCAGCGGATGCACCATTGATGAAAGTAACCCCGGTGTTATCTTTGGAAAAATCGCGCATTGCAATACCTTCCGAACCGGATAATGGCCCAACAATAATGTCAACACCATCCTGTTCAACTAATTTACGTGCAGCGCGGACAGCACTATCAGGTGTTGCATCTGTTGGTCCAATGATAAGCTCAATATCTAAACCACCAGCTTTTTCATTCGCTTCCGCTACGGCTTGACGAACGCCACGTACACCATCTTCACCAAGAACCGTAAAAGCTCCCTCAAGAGTCGCTAATACACCAACTTTGAGTGTTTCAGCATAAGCGGTTCCTGATATAGTGAATAAAAATGCCACCACAGTGACAATTGTTTTAAATTTCAACATTGTTTTCCTCCTAGGTAATTATTATTGGGTTAAAGATTGATGGAATTTGTTATCCAATTAACCCATGTTGTTTGTAAATGAAATATCAGTATGAACTAAAATATGTAAAGTTTCAATTGTATTGGGATAATTGTAATTCTTTTTTGCAAATAGATTCGAATTTCTTCAATTCCATTTCCGGAAATTTTGAAGATTAGCTAATGAAGGTAAGCAAAATCTTGCACTTAAGAATGGAACTTTTGATGATAATTGCTTTATCACATTTAATTACATCAGAGCTAGTAAATTCAATAACCCTGTTAGTTCGCTAATTGTCGCTGAGTATCCAAAATAACTGTCGGAGAACATTTTACAAAAAAAATGGAATTAGGACTTAACAAATTGAAATTGTTCTATTACATTTACTATTGTACCCCCTCGTTCGTTCCTACCTAGCATACAGCGGGGGAAGAATTAGATTCATCAATTTTTTTGAATTAAAATGTTGGTGGTAATTTATAATTTAGTTACATATTGAGGGGTTTTATAGAATTACATGTCGGCATGAAAGAAGTTAACTATTTTTGTGTTCTAGCATTAATTCTATTACAAATCGTCAGTCGCGGGCACTTCAATTCTCAGAGATTTGTCAAACTATGAGATTGAAGTTCGTGTGAAAGTTCACTCTATTAGTAATCCAATGGACACGTGTTGAATAGGTTGTAATTCTATCCAAACCTGAACCTAAAACTTGACTATTAAATATGGATACATTATATAAATAGGAACAGGAACTTGACTAGATCTTTTTTTCAACCATTTTTATTCGAACAATTTAAGTATTTTCTAAAATTTGTACAATACATTTGGATGAATGTGCAGTACTGCAAATTTTGCTTAAAATAATGTTTTTAAAGTCATTTAATAATTTGAACGAATTGAGTTAACATGATTCCAAACTATGAAAAAAAAGCTAGAGATGTACAAAATACCAGATATTTACCACCGGGAATACATAAGGCGACTTGGGATGAATTTTACGATAGGTTTAGTACAAATCTGAGACGTGTGATGATATTAGAATCTTTGCTTAAAATGTTACAGTACTTGCGAGACGTAGGTTGCAAATCTGTCAAAATTGATGGAAGTCTTGTTACGACAAAACCTATACCAAAAGATTTTGATGGTACATGGGACCCAGAAGGTGTTAATGATAGGGAGATTGACCGAATCATGTTAGATATCAATAAAATTATTGATGATAACAAATATAAAGGTGAACTATATCCAGCATATTATATAGAAAAAAATTCTAAAATGTTCTGGGATGATTATTTTTAGACAGACCGTGAGGATAATATTAAAGGAATCGTTCAAATTGACTTAGGGACACTTCCATGATTTATACTGACAAGCAATATCAAGTTACCGCTAAAACGGTTAACAAATTTCGGCAAGAAATTAAGAAATTATCCCAATTGCCAAAAGAAGATAATAGTGACCACAAAATGCTTCAATATCATAATGAAGCACTCCAGCGTAAATTAGAGGAATTGGAAGCTGAAATGACTGAATATGAGCAGGTCAAATCAGGTAAAGTTAAGTTAACAATTCAATCACTGTCCGAACTGGGAATAAATTTAGTAAAAGCTCGGATTAAAGAAGGAATGGATCAAGCAACATTGGCTAAGCATCTTAATTTTAGTGAATCTCAAATTAAATTCCATGAATCTGAAAAGTATTCAACTATTGCTATAGCTGATCTTCGAAAAGTTGCAAAGATATTGAATATTAAAATTCCTAATGAAGTTCTACCGACTGATTTGAATGGGAAAATTAGCAAAATTTTGGCTAAATTAAAGAGAGCTGGCTTGGAGCGGAATTTTGTTTTATCAAGACTTGTTGTACCTGATGGATGCAGTAAAGTTACAAAAACACCTGTAACAGAGTTAGAAAAGTATACACTGGGACTATATACAAACATAAGACACATTTTTGAATGGACTTGGGACGAACTCACCAATTCTCATGAACTAAAACCACCAGTTGCGAATTCGGCAAATGTAAACTTCAAGGTTGAACCTGTTAACAAACCAAAAAGAATAAATATCTATTCAAAATATGCTCATTATTTGACTAATATAGTAGCAAAGTCGGCAGAATCACTTACAAAAAGGGAAATTCCGACAAATGCAATTGAAATGAGAAGTAAGATTTTAAAGTCATATCAGACGATAAATTTAGAAAATACCTTGAATTTTGCTTGGGACTGCGGAGTTATTGTCCTCCCGCTTAAAATAAAAGACAATTTTCATGGAGCATGCATGCGAATAAATAGTCGAAATGTGATCATTTTGAACCCCAAGAAGCTATTTGTTTCTACTTGGCTTTTTGACTTACTTCATGAATTTTATCATGCTGGACAAGACCCAAATAAAGAGTATTTTGATGAAATAATGGAAATCGTGACTTCACAAGAACGTCGAACATCAAAAGAAGAAATGTGCGCGAATAATTTTGCAAACAAAGTACTTTTTGATAACAATGAAAATAAACTTGCCCAACAATGTATTGAACTGGCAAATGGGGATCTAGAGTCACTTGAAAAAACAATTTTGCAAGTCGGTAAAAAACATGATGTGATGGTGAGTGCTTTAGCTAACTATATAGCTCATAAATATAAATCTGATTCTAGATTTAAATATAAAGATTTATTGAAAGTAGCAGAAAAATTGCAACAAAAGAGAAGTGATCCATATAAAATCACACGGAATATTTTTATGAAACGATTCCCTTTTAGTATTGAGGATGGAATTGACTTGAATTTATTGTTGCAGGCACTAGAAGATATATGAATGTCTAATAACGGTTATTTATAACTTTTTCTGATACTAAGTTTTGAAGACACAATTCGATTCATGTTTGCTTACAGAATGATAAAAGTTTGATTTTGAAGGCAGAAATACACTATGAAGTGCCCATTCATACTATACAAATTAGTTGCTAGTTTAAGTTCATGCTACCAAATTAATATCAAATGCTTTGAAATTACTTAGAAGCTTAGAACGATGATCGTAATTCACCTATATTTACTATCATGAACCAAGTATGTCACTTCCAATAATCTTTTCCCATGTACATACATGGATAAGCATCTTTTATTTCAAAGTTGAAATAACTTCCATGTGACTCTGCATTCATGAGCTCATTATAAACCTCAACTGGGATTTCATGATATTGCCATATTCCACCACGTCTGAATAGAATTTCCAATATTTCAGATTTTTCATCATACCCAATTTCAGCTAAATCAGAAGATCTCACCGGTGTACGCTCCATTTTAATTTCTCCATTTCTAATTTTTGGAACTTTTGTAAATATTCCACTGATTTTTTAGTGAGTATACGTTGTACTCTTGTTGGTTAGAAGGTGCATTATCATATTTTCGTACTAGTATGTGTCTGGGTCTCGCGAGAATTCTGTATTCCATCTTCGGGCGAACTTATAGACAGCATATTCAAGATCTGGAAAAATATCTGCGTGAGGGGTGTATTTGTAATGAAAAAATTCAGAATACCATTTATGCAAATGATCATAATCTTTGTGTTTTGGGTTTCGCATAATCTTCGCGATTTCATTATGTGCTGTCATTCCTCCTGAATCTTCAACCGGAACATTGCCTTTAGCCTTAATTAATTTTGGATAAATTTCTGTTTCTTCGTCAAATTCAGGATTAACTAATTTCCCAATAGAAATTTCGTGTTCCCAGTTATCACCAAAATCGTACAAATATTTGAACTTCTTCACTTTGATGTATTTCAGAAACTGAGTGATAGTCCAACCTAACGTAGAGTAGATTAAGGATGGATCCTTGGCATCTTGGCGAAAAATGTCAACAAATTCAGTCCATTCTTCATTTCCGTGTTTAAAAACGTGGAGATGTCGATCCGCCCACGGCATGACATCTTGAATCAAGAAATGTAATGAGTGTAATGTCATATCCATTGGAACATGTAATTTTCTGCTAATAACAGGATCGGATTCAACTAGTTTAATTGTCATTTCTCTGATTTGCATCCGGTTCTCCTTAATTTGATGATGCGGGGTATTGCAATGGGTTGGTTGGCTTGTTGATACTCATAACATTTTTTGATTGCAATTATAAATGAATAAGCTTCTGCATACTTAATTTTGAATACACAACGAAGTATCCAATATCAAATGATTTGTTAGTTGATTCAAAATAGTCTGAATGTGCAATAGTCTATGTTTGAATGAGAATTAGGTATTCTATTCAATTTTAAAAAAATATTCGGGGCGTATTTCTTATTATCATGCCGACAGTTAATAAAAATTGGTGACAAGATTTGTCACCAATAAAGAAACTTCAAATCAATCAAATTTGTCGGTTAGTTTCACGGATTTGTTCGCAAAAATTCAATAAAATTTCTTGCTTGCAACGAAAAGAATTATGCTTTGATGATACCTGTTCGTGACCAGAAAAATGGCGGGAAGATTAAACGGTTCTGAAAATCAAAATCGAATCATGTTTTCGCAATTGTTAGCCGCTTTTATCTAACTTAATTCAAAAGGAGCCACTCATGAATGAGCAATATCAGATTGACAACGTCGAAAAAATTTTTGTTAAGCTAAGCAAATTTGTAAATGAAATTGAGTTTCATAAGTTACACAATGAATTTAAGCATGTTAAGTCTAAGACTGTAAAGCTTGAACGTCTCATTGAAAAATATCTTGAACCAAGCGAAAGTGAACTATCAGGATTTGGAAATGCAGTTATATTAGGTACTGAAGCAATTAACGACTTCATTCTTGAGCTGATGATGACTCGGTTGAAGCAGACTTATTTTTTCTACAATATTGATGAGACTGTCTGCAATGTTGCGCACTATCTAACCCAAATACCACTCTATCTAAATCAAGATGTAGCAATAAATGCAGTAAAATTTGGGTATGTCATAGCAATCCAAAAGAGTTCCTTTAATAGAGCAACAGAAATGTGGAGTAATTCATTCAAGAATTACTTAGAAAATCATTGTCAGTTTGATCACACTAAAGTAGTGGAAATTCTAAGCGCAACTGAGCCGCTAGCGTCCAAACTTGTCAATTCTTATGTACCTGGATTGGTAGGTTCATTATATTTTCTAAATCTTTGTAAAGATTTAACCTTACTGCAAGAAAGTTAATCTGGTGAATTGGATTTCAATTAAGGCAGGTTGTACCAGAATTATGAAAAAAATCTTTAGACTTTTGGTCAAGTAAGTTGAGTTAATTTGTAGCCTTAAACAAAGTAAAGACGCAAGCAGAGTTAAACTCGAATTGAAGGAATTCAACAAATGCCTGGTACAAATTGACGAAACAAATTTAGAAGAAGTCAATGAAATAGGGTTCGTTCTCGAAGCGTAGGTAGAACTATTTGAAGTGTAATGCATGTAATTTATGGTGGAGCGGAATCAGGGCGCAGCGACAAGTATCAACGCATGATTCTAATCGAGTCGGTACGAGAGTTTGTAAAGCGAGTGGAAGATTTAGGGACTTGGCAATGTGGTTCAAATGGTCATTGAAGTTTGCTTGGCAGTTTATTGAGAATCCCCCCATTGTTTGTTCGCAACGTGTAAAAATGAATTTGAACCAAATCGGGTATCAAGGTTATCCGCAGCAAAAAACTACTCTAAGCTAATTTAAAGTTTTTTGCTTGCAACGAGAAGAATTATCATTTGATGGTGCCAGCTAGCGGCCCAAAAAATGAAGAAAATATCAGTCGGTAGTGAACATCAAAATCAAATCACGTTTTCGCAATCGTTAAACTTTTAAAATTAATTTCATTCAACATGGAGGTTCTCGTGACAGAGAAAAATTTGTTAATCAAAGTTAGAAAAATCTATTTTGAACTAAGCAATCTTTGGGAGGAAATTAAGAGTCATGAAGCAAAAAACGAATCTAAATTAGCTGAGACAAAAGTCAGAAGACTTGAACGTCTCATTGTAGTACATTTAGAACCTAGTGAAGAAGAATTATCCGAATTTGGGTTTGCTATTGAAGATGGTGCTGATGGAGTTAATATTTATATTCTCAGCTTGCTGGCAACTCGATTGGTAAACACCAAATTCTTCAATAGAGTTGAAGAGGCCATTCAATGTGACGCACACTATCTAACTCAAAAACCGCTTCAACTCAATCTTGAAATAGCAGTCTATGCGGTAAAATTTGGTTATGCAAAAGCAATCCTAGAGAAAGTTAGTAATCAAGAAGAAATTGAATACTGGAACAATATTTTTGAGAAATACCTGGTGAGGTTCTGCCAATTTGATCGTCTCAAAGTAGAGGAAGTAAAAAGCGCATCTGCTCCACTAGCATCCAAAATAGTCAATGCATTTGTCCCAGGAATAGTAGGTGTTCTATATTACTTTAAACTCTGTGAGGATTTTACCGTGTTGCGAGAAATTTCATTTGATAGAAGTGTTATTGACTTAGTAAAAGCCTGCCAAGGTTATGATGAAAGTTTTAGACCATTAATCAAATATTTTAGAGCTATAAGTATTTGGTCAAAAACAAATGACATAACCAAACTTGAACAATTAAAGAGAGAATTCATTAAATGCTTAGTGCAAGATTATGGTGCAAGTTCAAGAGAAATCATTGAAATTAAGCAGGCTCTTGAACAAAAAGTGCATATTTTTGAATTGAGATGCTTGGTCTTCTTATCAAGTAGACATGGGAATTCAGTGGCTACTATTGAGGTGTGATTCTTAACCGTGGTAGGTGAGCGGTATTCGCAGCGCGATTGGAAGATTTGGACTGTCGGTAATGTGGTACTAACGACAATTGAGGTTGTTGGGTCAGTAAGCCGTGAATCCACAACATGTTTTTCGTAACGCATAAAAATAGTCTTGAGCTAAATCGGCATTCAAGACTTTCCGTTGCGAAAAACAAGCCTTTATCAATACAATAATTTTTTTACAGGTAGCGAGAAGATTTTTCAATTGATGATGCCAGCTCGCTACTCAAAAATAACGGGAAAATATGACATTTTTGAGAATAAAAATCGAATCAGGTTGTCCTCAACCGTTAACCTTGTTATTACAACTTAATTTAATGAGGAGTTTCTGACGACTGGTCAACAACAACTCATCTTGTATATCAAACTAGACGGCAAATTAATTGACCGCGTGAGTGAAAACGTATTGCATGAATAAAACTATGAGTTGCAGTAAACCGAGGTAAAAATCAAAGGGTTTGAATAACTGATTGTAAATTATTTTGAGCCAAGCGAAGAAGAGAATTCAGCAATTGGTTGGGTAATTGACAGCGGTATGAATGGTGTCACTGGTTATATCTTTAACCTGATGGTCAACAGATTGAATACGGGCAAATGTGTTTGCAAAATTGATGAAGTAATCTAGGTCGCTGCGTCTAACCTTACCGTAAACATTGATTACCTCAGTCATAAAGTAGCCGTAAAAGCAATAAAATTTGAGCTTCTATTTGTAACTTTTGAGAGTGTGGAATCATTCTATGAAGTCAAAAAATGGTTTAGTTTATTTAAGTTTTGTGAAAAAAAATTACAAAATTTAACAGCTATTAACAGGTTAAAAATAGTAGCACACCCGTTAGGGCGCGACTTTTAGAATTTTCTGTTAATTAATATGTTGGTGAAGTTGTGAATTACTTTTAAATTTATCAGAATTATTAATATGAATGGAGTAATAAACTATTAATTATCCTGTAATAGGCAACAACAATAGTAAAGGAGGTGAAATGTAAAAATGCAGTTTGATGCCATACCACCATGGTGTGATGAATGCGAAAGTGAACACCGTATATTTGACGAAGTTCAAAACCCAACGAAGGTCTACGACAATTGGGTTGTCGCAAACCTCCGCCTCAAATTGGTTGGCAAGCAAACTACCCGGAAAGGTAAGAACTTATTAGGGTAGTTCTTGCGAGGATGCGTCATAATTTTATTGACGCATCCTTTATTTTTTAAAAATTGAAATCTAATGATTCCAATTCAAATTATTTTTACAGATGATATCAAAATTAGCAATTGAAAAAATGAATTAATTCACAATTTTTTGCCAATGGCACGTCAGTAGGCGTGTTTCAGCTTATCAAATAATTGCTTGTATCCAATTCATTTATTATTGGAATGAAAATTAAAAAAGATGAGTAGTTTAAATGAGAAAAATCACTCTATTTTATATTAATGGGGTGCCGTTATTTTTTTATTTATTTTCAACAAATTCTGAATAAGTTTCAAAATTTGACTTTTGCAAAAAGATGAAATAGAAGATTTGCGTTGAAAATATTTGATTTCTAAACGAAACTTCACCATGAACAAATCAGAGGACAAATTTGTGCGTGATAAAATTTACGTTTTGACAAATCCAGCATTTCCTGATCATGTAAAGATCGGTAAAACCAAAAATGTTGAAAGAAGGGTTAAAGAACTTTCACGACATTCAGGTGTTCCTGAACCATTTGAAATTTACTATGCTTGTGAAGTTGCAGATGCAGCAAAAGTTGAAAAACATATTCTTGCGGCATTAGGTGATTATCGAAAAAATATGAATAGAGAGTTCTTAAAGATTGAACCTGACAAATTGAAATTGATTTTACAATTAGTTGAACTGAAAGATGTCACTCCGAAAGTTTATATCAACGAAGAATATGATGAATCAAACCCAATCTCTTCGATTAGTAATTCGAAACTAAGGATGAGTGGTAATCAAAAAGAGACAAAACCGAGACCTGCCTTTACCTTTTCATCAGCTAAAATTCCTATTGGCTCAATACTACATTTTGTCAGTGACGAAAAAATAACCTCAGTGGTTCATGATGACCGAAAAATTAAGTTCAAAGGTCAAATCAAATCATTGACTCAGTCTGCGTGTGATGTACTTAATAAAAAGCTTGGCAGAAAAAAATACACAAACTTACAAGGTACTCTGTTTTGGAAATACAAAAATGAGATTTTATCTAAACGACGACTTCGGTTTGAAAAAAGAGTATCACCTGTGAAGAAAGAAATTAACTACAAATATATCTTCACCTTTTCATCAGCTAAAATTCCTGTTGGTTCAAAACTTCATTTTGCCCGCGACGAGAAAATAACCGCGGTTGTTTATGATGATAGAAGAGTTAAGTTTGAGGGGAAGATTACTTCTCTTACGCAATCTGCTCGTGATTTGCTAGTTAGAAAGTACGGTTGGAAAGATAATGCAGCTCTTACTGGTACTAATTATTGGAAATATGAAAATGAACTATTATCCAAAAGACGAAAACGTTTTCAAAAAAGAAAACATTCGAGGAAGAAATAGTATGGGTGGTTTCAATTCCAACAATATTTTGGTTGGTGTCACTGTATTATCAGTTTTTCGAAAAGATATGTGGAAATTTTGTTGAGTAACAATTGTAGGTTCAGTTGCTTATATCAAGTTTGAGTAAGGGTTTGCTACCGCATATAAGGACTGGATCTGATTTTCCAAAATAATGTGTTACTAACGTCAGTGAACAGAGAATTTCAAAAGATTTTTCAATTTATAGTAATTGAAACTGAATTACTAGTTTAATATCGCAGGAAATATATCAAAATATGTTAATGGTTTTTGTTGTAACACAAATTTTTCAAATTGAAATATAACAAACTCTGTAACTGAAGGAGAAATTATCATGCCAGTATGTGAATTTACACGAGGAGAAATAATAAAACTTCAACCTACAAAATTTGCAGAAATTGGGGTGGAAGAGAAAGAAATCCGCGATTTATTATGTGGAGATATTTCATTGATCTCTGACGATTTATATGTAATTTCACCTGAATTTAAACCATCAAACGATTCTAAGCATAGTATAGATATTTTGTGTTTAGACAAAGAATTAAATATCGTAGTGATTGAAATAAAGAGAAAAAAATCTAGAATTATTGCGACGCAGGCTGATAATTATGCCAAGATGGTAAAAGATATTAATTTTGACCAACTTGTCAATTGGCACCATCGCTATTCAGGAATAAGCCATGAAAAAGCTAAATCTGCAATTTGTACATTTTTAGATAATACGGATAACACTAATCCAAAATTAAAAGGTGTAAGAATAGTTTTGATTGCACCTAAATTTACAGATGAATCAATAAACACTACAAGTGAGTTATCAAAAAACAATAATCTTAGTATTCAAATTGTTCACGTAGTTCCATATGAATTTGGAGATAAAGTGATTTTAGATTTTAATTTATTCTCACCAGCTTGTTTCGTTGAAAAACTAACTTATTCTACATTATATAAGTCTGAAGCGATAGGTTATGACTTGGAAATAGAGGGAGAGAAAAAAAGACAGGATGAATGGATTTGGGATGTATTGAAGTTTACACTGGATTTTTTAGTAAAAACAAAAGAGATTAGCCCGGAAGAAATTTCTCAAATGTGTCGGAAATTTAAGAATTTACTTTTTATGCGTGTACCACGTCATGTCAATAGTAATGAATTTCGCCGTCTTGCAAAAATTGAAAAAAAGAAAGAATGCAGTTTTTTCTTTCCGATGAGATATTATTGTAAAGATACCAATGATTTGATTCATTGCAGTAATGGAAATACATATGCGGTGAGAATAATTGATACAGAGCAAGACTTTCTTGAAATTATGAATACATTGAAAGGGGCTTATGAACAGTTCAACATTAAAATTAAACGGTGCTGAATTAGATATACATTGATTTGGAAATCCAATTCTAAAATCCTTTATTGAACTATTTAAATTTGGCTAAGATCTTTTGACTAACTCGGTCGGGGGTAAAAATCAAACTATAGGATAAATCAAATGAAACATGATATCTTTGGTGAGCTTAAGAATTCGCTACCATTGAAAAAGTATGAGAAATTCTTTCCGATTCGAGATCGTGTAGACTTACGCACAAGTGATCCTATTTTGAAAAATTTAGATGAATTGATTCAACCAATGCTCATGGCAAATGCTGAGGATCGATTATATAGTGATGTTTGGTGGCATCCTGATACTAGATTCAATCTTCTAGATTCCATTACTCTTCAAATTTTATCAGATCAAGGTACCGCTCACTGTCCTACAATGTATTTTCATGTGAATCAACCAGACGCATTACATGCTGTTGGCGAGTGGATAATTCGAGTTTCAAAATGGTGCAGTGACGAAGATAAATTGTTTGTTGAAATTCACAAGCAAATGAACTTGAATCATTCACCATACTTAGAAGATGGTCAAATTGTAGATCCATGGATGATTGAATTTCAAGATCGTTTTTATTCAATGGTGTTTACATCACATAAGTATCATCCTGATGAGTATTTTGATGGTAAAATTTATGCTGAAGAATTATCATCATACTTTTCAATATGTTCTCGATTTGGTTTAACAGAGGCTATTAGAAATAGGGCAAATCGGATTAAAACCATCAGAAAAGGAAAAATAACAAAAAATAATTCTGAGGTTGGATAAAAATATGATGAAATAATTTAATATGGTTTGGAAATTTAAATATTTGTTGTTGATTGTCTACAATAATTTTCGTGGACAAAATTTCAGGAGGTTAACAAATTATTCCACATTTATTGCTATATTTGTATATAAATCACTTTAGTCAATTTCAGCTAAATAATTCTATTTTTAGTTTAGTTGCGTTTATAGTTCTTTGTGAATAATGAAACTACTTTTCCCCCTTCTATATTGGGATGAAAAATTAGGTTGTCAAGTTCACTAAGAGCACTATCTACATCATTGAATGAATTAGTTTGGGAAAATACGTTGTTGGTATCTTTCAAAGCGCATTTACGGATTGTCAATCTGTACTTGCCGAGAGTAGAATTACATGGTTTAGTTAACCAACCAACGCGAAACTCACAGCTCTCTGATTCAATGTAAATGTGCCATTCTCTTTCTACATTTTTTACATCATTTTGGATTGTAGTAACATCGGGTTCAAAAACAGTGCCACACGCAATAAATGGTATTTCACCTTTGTTTATGAATTTTTTGAGTGTTTCATCCGATACATTTTTAGGATTTCTCTTTTGTGAAATTTCAGTTTTCATTTTAATTCTCCACTTGACTGAATGTTTGTAAAACTAATTTCAAATATTATTAGAGGCAAAAATTTTGTAACACATTTTATTTGATTTTAATAAATATATGGTATAAAGCATCTGAATTACAATAGTGATTTTATGGTTTTGTAACTTCTTTGATAAAATGTTTAACAATTCTGATTGCTAAAAGGGTAATTCTCAATGAAAGTTGATTTAAATGACAAACCCATTGAATGCCTAAATGACGATACTCTAAGATTTGGAGTACTTGCTGAGGCGATATCTAACCAAATAATTGGAAATTTGGAACCAGAGGGAACTGTTTATTCGATATATGGAAGTTGGGGAGCTGGTAAGAGCAGTTTAATAAATTTAATTAGAGAAAAACTTGAAAAGAAGGGATCTACCAAGAGAATTAAGATTTCTGAATTTAAGTGTTGGTGGTTGAAGGATGAAGAAAAAATCAGAATTGAATTTATCAATCATCTAATGAATCAAATTGAAAGCCCAAAAAAAGAAGAAATTAAGAGATTATTTCGTGAATCTGCTAAATTCATAGCTAAAAGATCTACAATTTTGGCTGTAAATCAATTAGGTAAAATTTTTGGATTATTTGGAAATTTCGGAAATTACTTGTTTGAACTTTTTTCAGCCATTGGGAAAAAATCCTCACAAAATCAAGACGAGCACGATTTGAGATTTAAGAAACTTCATAAATTAATGGAGAATACATCAGAGAAAACATATCTTATAGTAATTGATGACTTAGATAGATTGCTTCAAATTCAGATCCTCACTATTTTCAATTTGATTAAAACTATTGGTCGTTTACCAAATTTTACATATCTAATTGCTTATGACCGTAATGTTATTGAAAAATTGGTTTCAAAAGAATTTCCATCTGAAGGTCCACATTATTTAGAAAAAATAGTTCAAGTTGGATTTGAAATACCAGTCCCGCCCAGTGAGATGCTCAAGGAGAAATTATTTGAGCAGCTTAAAATAATATCAACCAAATTAGCTTACCAAGAAGACGCATACTTCAATTTAATAATAGAGCTACTTGTACTTCCAAATATTATTACACTTAGGGATTTATTAAGATATGTAAATTTGGTTAAAAATAGTTGGAATATCATTGGTGATTATGTTATAATCGCAGACTTTTTAGCTATTGAAGCACTCAAAGTTTTTCAACCATACTTATTTTCAAATTTACGAAATCTTAAATTAAAAATAACCGATGAAGCTTCTGAGATTACGGATAAAGCAGAAATCGAAATTTTGTTTGATACTTCTAAATTGGCTACATATAGAAACAATAAGTTAATAATTGAAAAGTTAAAATCTGGATTAATGATTTTATTTCCGAAAATTGAAATTCTTCTTGAAGCAGAGTCTGTGGCAAGTAATTACAAAATTAGTCTAGAACTAATTGAGATAAGAGGTGTTCGCACTGAAATTAATTTTGATATGTATTTCAATCTAATAGTACCTGAGACATTACACAGCACTAATCTAATAGAAGATATGACCAAACAAAGTCATGATTTTAACAAGGTAGATGAAATTGTTAAGTATGTCTGTAATACAGATGCAATTAAAGAAAATTCGTTGAAAATCGAAAATTTTCTCTTGGAATTTCAAAATCAAGCTGAGAAAATATTAACAGGAGGATATGCTAATGTTCTAAGCGGAATTTTTCAAAATTATCGAAATTTACTAATATGTTATAACTGCTTTCGAAAGGATAATTCCAAGATTTATAAACCTTCATTATGTCAACGTCTATCAGTAATATTTCAAAAATTGTTTTATGACCAAACAAATAAAGAATGTTGGTCAAAATTGATATATGATTCATTAGAAACTGCTGAATTAGATTGTTTGATAGATTTCACATTATTGGTCCAAAATCAATATGGTAAAGAAAATGGAGATGGTCCAGTTGATTTTCTTATGCTTTCTCAGACTCATTTTATCGCGCTAAAAGAATTGACGGTGAAGAAAATTGAAGAGGCAATAGCTAATGAAAATATATACAATTGCTTGAATTTCGAAAGTATTTTGTATAATTGGGACCGACTCATAGGAAATGAGAATTATGAGAATGCAATTAAATTTTGTAAGGAAAAAATAAATGATAGACAGTTTATATTAAAATGGGCTGTGTCGTTAGAAAATAAGGAGTTATATTCATATTCTACACAAACAAGTTCTGCTACTCGAAAGTCCACGCGTAAATTACCCTATCAAATTAAAAAAGATCAAGTTGGAAGATTGATGGATGTACACCAATTAGTAGAAAATGCAAAAATTCTTCAAACTGAATCAAATAACAGTCCAGATGAAAAGATTGTTTTAGAAAAATTTATACATAAAAAAATTACTAAAGTTGATGAATCAAAATGGTCCCAGTGATTTTTTAACGGTAGTGGTTATTGCCATAAATTACCAAAACTGAAGTAGAATAAACTACTGTAACTATAAATAAGTGAGTAACCACCTTAACCATCTTTATTCCTATGTTCGTAATTTGCAACCTTTGTTTTTTCAAATGTAAGTGAAATTCAATTGTAGTGCAAGTGTTTGTCTAAGTGATGACAATTAAACTAATTTTTTAGGAGTTCATAAATTGAGATCATTTCATTCATTGCCTGTCTAATCGTACTATCTAATTCTATTCTGTTTGAGCGATCAAAATTGAATCCAATGATTGCTTCTGATGAACTTGACGCTTTTTGCAAAATCTCTAGCATTAACTCTCCATATTTTCCATCTCGTGAGGATTGTATACCAAGCGTTACAAAACGAGGGTCAATTTTATTAATTGAATATTCAAAATCCAAAGCTAGTGTTTTTGCTCGCTCTAACCCTGAATACCAGATATCAATACTTCCTTGTTGAGTAATTTGTGAATACCCAGTATCAAAATTAAAAATTATTCCTTTGTCTTCTTCAATGACAAATATAGCTGAATTGACCACATTATTTGGGTTGTATAATTTTGGATGAAAATAATAGTAAGCATTTTCAAATTTATCGTGGTGTTTAAAGACACAAACCTCGTTAATTATTACTATTTCATATTTATCAGGTACTGAAATTGTAGAACACTGGGTTGAAATATTTTCATCTGCATTCGCAAGTAGCTTGTTAGCAAAAGCTACAATCAATAGTAAACATAGGCAACTTGATATAAGTGAGCTCATTATTAATTTTTCCATACTCTTCTCCTAAGTATTGAATTGAAAGATTAATTTTCGTTCGATTATTTTCCATTAACAATAGTCTATTTAAAACAGGTTTGTAAAATTTTTGTCAAGGTTAGATTGTGAGGCATTTTTGACAGTCAAGTGAGTTGACAGTGAATTTAAAATTTTGTATATTTTGTTAAAATTAAGTTTATTAGATTGGAGTTAGAATTTTTGGGCAAAATACTATGTTCGGTTGTATTGATATTCAGTATGATTAATCAAACATTAGCACATTCTGGTGGAACTGACTCAAGAGGTGGTCACTACTGCCGAGATGAAAATGGGAATGGATATAATTATCATTATGCTAATCAAGGAGTAACGTGTGATGGTAGCGGAGGTGGCGAAAATGATTCAGATGAATTACTGAGAGAACAATTAACGACATTTCTATTAATTATGGGAGGAACCATAATCGTTGCCACATCTGTTGTGATTATTGTCAGAGCATCAAATAAAGGATTCAAGAATTTTCTATACAATTCAAATGAATCTGCTTTTCAATTTAGTTTAAACCCAATATTTGATATAAAAACAAAAACTTCAGGTTTAGGATTCAAAATTAGTTGGTAGATTAACAATTAAAGTGTGTTATCTAGGATACACCGTGAAATGCCCATTTACATGAAATTCAAAAATATAAATTTAAATATTTTGAGCTATCTGTGATAATTTATATAGCCCTTATCCAAATTTCATTTTTTATAGTAATTTGTCACGAATTAGGGTGCAATTTTTTTGCATGATTTTTCCAATTTTAGAATGGAAATTCCGGTGTTAAACAGATGAATGAAAATCTTAAATATCATTTAAAGGAAGCACGTAAACGACTTGTTGACGTGGGAACACGCAATCGATTGATCCATGTCAATTTGCAAAATTCGCGCGCAAACGCACTCAATATAATTAATGAGCGTACAGAAGACATTTTTGATTTAATGCGATTGAAAAGTAAGCGGATGCGTTTCAAACCAACTGGTTCTGATGATCCAATTGAGGAGTCCGAGGAGGGAATATTACTTACAGCTGTTACAGAAGAAGAACCATTCGATGAGGCGCGCTTTCGGGATAATTTGTTAGAAACTCCGCTTGGACCTGAAGCATTGCAACGTCGAATTCTCCGACTTTATAATGATGCACGTACCGCAGAAGAAGAACAGGGGATCAATATCCTCTATTTAGCACAAGGATTCTTAACTTGGTATGAAAGTAATTCTTCAGACACAAAAAGAACTGCACCTTTAGTCCTGCTACCAGTTGAATTGATTCGTAGCGAACGTGGTTCAACATTTAATCTTAAAATTCGTGACGATGATATTGCCACAAATTTGCCGTTACAAGAGCGACTAAGTGCCGATTTTGGTATCAAATTACCTGAAATTGATGATAGCGTTGATTGGTTACCGGCTGAGTATTTCAAAAAAGTTAATGATGCAATCTCTGAACACCCAAGGTGGTCGATTCAAGAAGATGATATGTTGTTAGGTTTTTTCTCTTTCGCTAAACTTTTAATGATGCGTGACTTAGAGTCTACCAACTGGTCAGAAGAAACTTTGGCAGAAAATGGACTCTTAGGTCGGATACTAATTGGTGGATTTGAATCTGGTCCACCGCTATTTTCCGATGATGAAAAGTTAGATAAGAAACTTGACCCCGCAGACCTCATTCATGTAGTTGATGCCGACGCATCTCAAACTCGTGTCATTGAAGAAGTCCGTACCGGCCGCAATCTAGTAGTTCAAGGACCACCTGGAACTGGAAAATCTCAGACTATAGCTAATATTATCGCCTCAGCTGTTCATGACGGAAAGCGTGTGCTATTTATGGCGGAAAAGATGGCGGCTCTTTCGGTTGTACATAGTCGTCTAAAGAAAGTTGGTTTAAGTGATGTCTGTTTGGAATTACATTCACGAAAAGCGAATAAGCGAGAGGTGCTTGAAGAGTTAAAACGAACTTTAAATGCAGGTCGTTCTGTACCAAATTTACCATCTTCACCGGAAGATTTGAAAAAGTCGCGTAACCGACTAAATGAAATAACTAAAAATTTACATGAACCGATAACAGGGCATGAATATTGCCCAATTGATGTGATAGGTGAACTTTCTTATCATTTTGGTTCTAACGTACCTGTTCCTGACAAAAAGTATCCTATTCTGGCGAATTTAACCAATACACTGCGTGTTGAATGCGAAGAGTTAATTCAATCATTTTTGGAAATTTTTCAAAAAACAGGTGTACGGACAGAGCATCCATTTAGAGGTGTTAACGCGTTAGAGTTGCAACCACCTGATTTACAAAGACTTGATGCAAAATTGATCCAATTTGACAAGCTGGTTTCAGACTTAATAAAGGTTGTAGACCAAGTTGCTTCTGAGTTATCTATACCACCAATAAAATGTTATTCCGACATTGCAGATTTATTGAGACTTATCAGTAAGTCAGATTCAGTTCCAGAAGATACAGATGTAGAACTACCGTTACTGTTTAAAAATCAAAATGAAAATGTACTTAGTGAAAAATTGAATTATGGAAAATTGTGGCAAGAGGACAAGGAATTTATTGCCGAAAATTTTAACAATGTCGCATTAACTGCAGAAATTAATCATATCCGCACAAAAATCAGTCGTGGTGTAGGTTCGTTTTTTTACAGAATTCTTGGTGGATATCGCGGTGCGTCTTCCGAATTTTCTACATTACTCAAGAGTGATTTACCCAAAAAACCAGATGAACGCCTTAAATTGTTAGACAGGTTAATTACCTTTCGACAATACGAAGAAAAAATAACTAGCGACAAAATTTATTTTTCAAGCATTTTTGGAACAGCTTGGCAAATAGAAAATGCAGATTTTAGGGTTCTTTATCAAAAATGGGAGTGGCTTAACACATTCTTGAAAGAATTTCCGAACTACTCTATTGACACCATTCAGACTTTGCATACTCTAGTTCCTCAAAAGGATTCCTTAAATGCAGAAATTTCTACGAAAGTTCATGAGTCAACTATCGCATTAAATGAATTGATAAATCAGCTGAGTCTGGATGATACAAAATATTCAGAATTAACCTCACTAGATCTCCGTACGGAGCAAGAATATTTCTCTCAAATGCAATCTTCATTAAGTCGCTATAAAGAATGGTCGGATTTAGAACGAATTACAAAGCAGATGAACGAAAATCAATTTGGATTATCTGAATGGCGGGAAGAAATTGAAAACGGAAAAATTCAACCGAACGAGGTTATAGACATTTTTAAATATGCGATAGCTGAAGCTCGGTTGTTGGAAGTTCTTGAGAAATGTCCAGAATTACAAGAATTAGATGGTATGGACCGTCACGAATTGGTTAAAACGTTTTGCAACCTTGAAGAAAACCGCATTAAAGATGTCCAAACTTTGATTCGAGCGCGACACTTAGAACAGCTACCAACTGGAAACGTTGGAGAAATGGGTTTTCTTCTCAGTGAGATGGCAAAAAAGCGAAGACACCGTTCAATCCGCAAAATAATTGAATCTGCAGGATCAATGGTACAGAGAATCAAACCTGTATTTTTAATGAGTCCAATATCTATTGCGCAATTTTTACCACCTGGAAAACTAGATTTTGACGTATTGGTAATTGATGAAGCATCTCAAATTCGGCCTGAAGATGCGTTAGGTGCAGTGGCTCGTGTAAAACAAATTGTTGTAGTTGGTGATCAAAAACAGCTTCCACCAACAAGCTTCTTTGATCGAACTCTTGAATTTGATGATGACCACAAAGACGAAGAAGAAGTAGAGGGTACCGAACCTTTAATTGCAAAGGCTGGTGAATTGGAGAGTATACTCACATTGAGTGAGGCAAGGGGGATAGATTCAAGAATGCTTGAATGGCATTATCGCTCTCGTGACCCTTCACTAATTCGCGTTTCGAACTTAGAATTCTATGAAAATCGTTTAATTTTGCCACCTTCTCCAGTACAATTAGATGATGATTATGGACTAAAATTCACAAGAGTACCTGGTGAATATTCATCAGCTAGCATTGGAAAAGGAAGACCTAGAACTAATCGAATTGAGGCAGAATATATCGTTGAAGCATTAAAAAAACATTACAAAAGATGGCCAACTTTTTCAGTTGGTGTGGTAGCATTTTCAAAGGCACAAAGTGATATGATTACAGAAGTTTTGGAGTATAATCGTCGAATAGACACTGAGTTTGACCAATCTCTTCGAGAAGGAAAATCTGAAGATATTTTTGTAAAAAATATTGAGAATGTTCAAGGAGATGAACGAGATGTAATTTTAATCTCTGTAGGTTATGGTCCATATGAGGCGAATCAGAGATTACGCTCTATGTCCTTTGGTCCAGTTAATAATGAAGGAGGGGAAAGAAGACTGAATGTTTTATTTACAAGGGCTCGCATAAAATGCGAAATTTTTTCGTCGTTTGACCCTGGAGATATTGATCCTAGTAAATTAAAGAGAGATGGACCTAAAATTCTTAAGAAATTTCTCAATTTTGCCAAAGATGGACACATTGATGAACCCATTCCAACAGGAGAACCTGCTGATAGTCCATTTGAAGAAGATGTTGCTAATGTCATTAGAGGGTTGGGTTATCACGTTGACCACCAAGTCGGAAGTGCAGGATTTTTTATTGATCTTGGCATAAGACTTGAATCCAAACCAGGAAAATACATATTAGCAGTAGAATGCGACGGAGCAACTTATCATAGTGCAATATGGGCCAGAGAACGCGATAGACTTCGTCAAGCTGTACTTGAAAATCTTGGTTGGCGATTTCATCGAATTTGGAGTACAGATTGGTTTTATCGACGAGAAGCTGAAATAAGTCGACTATCTGAAGCACTTGAAAGGTCTCGTGTTGAATTGGAAAGTGAAATTACCTTTCAAGGTTCCAATATTGTTCAACCAAATTCCATCCCTGTTGAAACAGTCATTGAGCAACCAATAGAACCAGAAAATTTAGGTGCAATACCTACCATATCTCTACCAAACTATCAAATAACCAATCTTCAAATTGAGTCAAAATTAGACCCACATAATGTTATTGTGTCAGATATGGCTAATATAGTATCACAAGTAGTGAATCAAGAAGGTCCAGTTCACTTTGAAATAATTGTAAAACGAGTTGCTAACGGGTTTGGGAAGCAACGTGCTGGAAATCGAATTCAAACTGCGGTTTATAAGGGACTACAATTAGCACAACAGAGAACAAATTTAATAAACGACGGTGATTTTTGGTATACACCGATGCAAAGGAATGAAGTCCCACTGCGCAATCGTGATCTGTTGCGGAATCCAGATAATAAAGCCGAATACATTTCACCACTTGAAATTCTAAAGGCAGCAACAATGATTAGAGCAGAAAGTGGGGAGGTTGAACAATCTGAATTGATTCGTGCGATAGCTAAACTATTTGGGTACCAGCGAACAGGAGAAGAACTACAAGAAGTTATATCAAGTGCACTCAATAATGAATCGTAGATTTGCATTAAAACTACTTACCTGAAAGAAAACTTTTTACATTTACAATTAATTGTTTCAAAGTATCTTTTAGACGTTCTTTTGCCTGGTCAGTCAATATGCCTGTGTGACAAACTACGTTTCTCAGCGGATGATAATCATCAAAATTGTTTTTGATTGGCTTTGTAAATTGCGATCTGATAAAATTCTTGATGCCTTTGACCAGATTCCGCATTGTGTAATAATATATATCATCTTTATTCTTGCGAATCTCGAAGCCAAATCGTTTTTTTCCCAATCTATCATCGCTTTTTGGGTGACTAATGTTAATTCCTGAAATTGATAAAATCCCATTTTCCTCCAGATATTTGCGACAAAGATTTTCAGATAAGAAACAGTGAATGTAAGAAGAATAATTGAAATATGCGTCTTTTACTAATTCTTCAATCCATGCATCTACTTTATCTTTATTCGGATCATCTTTGTCCAATTTATAAAGTTTTCCTGATTCAATTGCAAATGCACGTCCATTTCTTTCAAGTGTTGAAATTTCATCTGTATTCTCAGGGTCACCTTCTTCACCTTTTTCAACTCGTAGACTATCCCACTCTGATATTATTTTAGGTAAGATATTTTTCCTCAGTTCAATCATTAATTCATCAAATTTTTCATTGTTTT
Organism: Stappiaceae bacterium; assembly: GCA_964291365.2. Lineage (GTDB taxonomy): Bacteria > Pseudomonadota > Alphaproteobacteria > Rhizobiales > Stappiaceae > JBDWFY01. The sequence continues at coordinate 3,643,438 of OZ219989.1, read as the reverse complement.
CTAAAACACCTTCTCGACTAGTTGTAAATGGGTCAATTTCATCTCCTGGATCAATTTCATCGAAATGTATTTGTCCATAAAGATAGCTCTCAATTATTTTGTGGGTAGGGTCGTGGCGTAAAATATTTTTTTCACGAAGTCGACCATTTACGAAAAGATCAACTGTTACTTTCTCACCAGTACCAAGTATATTAGTATGGGATGGTTTATAGACAGTCGCTAAGAATCCCCTAATATTCAAAATTGAATTTAACGATTTTTGTCTTTCATTTAATTGACGTGTATATTCGTCAGAAAATTCGTTGATCGCCCACCAATACTGTGTGTTTTGAATCAATTTTTGTAAATCTCGGACTGAAACTATTTCTCCATTTACATAAATATCAAAATTATCGTTTTGTTTCAGTCCACTGACAGAAAATCTAAATGAAAGTGCAATTAGTTCTTTAATATAGTCTACTCTATTCTTTATTACGCTATCTAACCCATCAAAATATATTAAAGTTCCATGTCCTTTCATAAATGGTTCGTTGCTCAAAAGTGATTCATCCCAATCCTCCAGTGGATAATCGTTTGTAGTTAAATCATCTTTAATTGCATTGTCTAAACCACTATTATCAATTAACCCTCCAATTATTTCGCTATCATTGGTTTTAGATATTACAGTAACTCTTTTTGCACAGGATAATAGTGCAAGTTTACCAATTCCTTTGGCACCAATGTAAGGTCTTCTCAATGGACTATTACTCTCACCGTCTTTGCGTTTTGAATATCCTACTTTTAGGAATTTATTTTGAAAATCATCTCGATTCATACCTATGCCGTCATCAATTATAGTTAGGCAAGAGTTTTCTAAATCTATTTCAATCCAGACATTCTTTGCGTCTGCATCCCAAGAATTTGATATAGCTTCACCTAATATAGTTATGAAATTTCGATACAGATTCCGCCCTAGTAGGTTCAAAACTGATAATGCAATTTGAAAATTGAATGGTTTTTCGTTCCTATCCATTTGTCAGTTCTCCTCTTTCAATTTTTGCAATGTGTTTAGCAATTGCACTTGCTAATTTTACAGGGACTGCATTACCAATCCACCGAGAAATAGTTTGCATGTTGGGATTTTCGTGATCAGAATGAAACTTGTAATCGGTTGGAAACGATTGAAGAATTGCTCCTTCACGAAGTGAAATCGCTCTATTTTGTTCTGGATGTCCGAATCTACCATTTCCAAACCCAACGAATTGTGTAGTAATTGTGGGTGAAGGTTTATCCCATTCCATTCGTGCATAAACACTTTTGTAGGTTTTTCCACTTTCCTTTTTATGGCAATTTGCTCGAAGACTCAATGGCCAATCTGTCCAATTTCCTCCTGGTTTAGATACTTTAATCCTCTTTAAATTCTTCGGAGTAAGTGACCGCGCTTTATGAAGTTTATCAACAGAGTCTGTCTGGCCTGCACTCAATTTATTTAATGATTCTATTGCCTCTCTAACTGTAAGAGTTGTATTTGGGGAAGGGGGAATACTTGCTTCATTGAATTTAGATGCAATTAGTACCAAACGTTTGCGCTTCTGTGGCACTCCAAATCGTTCGCAACTTACAATGTCCCAAGCTACAGAGTAATTTGCATTTTTCAACTTTTCGACAAATTTCTTAAAAACCACTCCATTATTAAAGTTCACAAGAGTTGGAACATTTTCCATTGAAATATAATCTGGTTGAACTTGCACTGCTAACTTAGCAAAGACATCAACAAGTACATATTGTGGATCTTTGTTATATCTTGACCTATAAGTTGAGAATGGTTGACATGGTGTACACCCAATCAGAATTGATGGAAATCGTCTAGTAAAATGATTTCTTATTTCGTCAACTTCTATATCCCTAATATCTTTTGTAAAAAAAGCTGCATTATTATTGAATTCATATGAGAATTTGCAAGTTGATTCAATGTCATAACCAGCTCTTATATCAAATCCTGATAATTTGAACCCGTGACTTAAAGCCCCAATTCCACAAAAGATATCTACAACTTCACCACAGAACTTTTCATTACTTTTCATGGAATACCCTTTCCAAATACTTATTAACAGTAACTGATTTTTGGTTATATTTTCCCTCAATTCAATCAAACTAGTTCGTAAAATAATATTTACACATTAAGCTTCATCATCACTATTAAATGCATCTGCAAGTTTACTAATAAATGGAAGTGCGGATGCTAGCTTAACCCCCTTGATTGCGAGGTCTCTGTATTTCTCTTTATCTTCTTCTGAAAAATATCGTGAGCTATCTTTTAAGTAGTCATCATCAGTTTTTTGTCCTACATAATCAAAATCGCTATATTCGATATTTTCTAGCTTTGCATCATGCAAATAGACTTTTCTTAGATAGACTCTGTTTAGAACTGTTCCTGTTAAATCCGCGTCTGTAAAATTAGCATTATCGGCATCAACCCAATTTAATTGAGATTCGCAAAGACTTGAATCTGTTAAATCTGTGTAAGAAAGGTCAACATGATTCATTTCAATCCGATCAAGATTAGAATTTACGAGTTTAGCTAACATGAGGTCTGTACCATTTAATTTAAGTTCAGACAGGTCACATTCTGAAAGGTCTGCATTTTCTAAGTCAGTGTGATCAAGTATTGTATTGTCCAAACAGGCATGGCGAAGATCTGCTTCAATTAAGTTTGCTGCACTCAGGTTTGCTAAACTTAAATCAGTCTTAAAGAGCTTTGTACGACTCAAGTTAGCATGTTGAATATCAGCTTCAGTAAAGTCAATTTCCGATAAATCAGATTCATTGAATTCGACATGTCTGAGAATAGTGTTACTGAAGTCAGCTCGTTCCAGTTTAGTTTCAGAAATACTTGTTCCAAAAAGATTCGAACCAGCTAAGACTGAGTCTGTTAAGTTGACTTTATTAAATTCAGCGTGAAACAAATTAGTTTGGCTTAGATTTGCTTTGCTCAAATCAACCTCACTAAATTTGCTATTTGCTAGGTATGATCCTTGTAAATCAACTCCTTTGAGATTCACATCACTTAATTCGATAGAATCAAATTGAGTATTTTTGAGACTTACTCCATTGAATTTGGCACCACTGAATTCAATTTCACTAAAACTGGATCCGTCAAAATTTGCACCGCTGAAGTCAGATTCGCTGAAATTTACATCTTCAAATACACAATCATTGACGGTTGCTCCACTCATATTGGAGCTGCTAAAATTACAATTTTCCACCCTCGCGCCGATCAGACTAATTCCCTTTAAATCTGAATCGCTAAATTTTACTTCGCTCAAAGTCGTATAGGAACAATTTGCTCCATCAAGTGACGCGTTGCTGAAGTTTGTCCCTACTAAGTTAGATCCACAAAAGTCAATTCCATTTAGCTGAGCCCCGCTAAAATTTACGTTTTTTAGTTCTATTCCATTGAGAACTACGTTACTGAATTGGGTGCCACTTAGATTTGCTCCCTCAAAATTTACTTTGTTAAAGACAGTGTCTGCGAATTTCGACCCATTCAGATTCGTTTCACTAAAATTCACATAATTTAACACCAATCCACTAAAGTCCTTTGAACTCATATTTTGACCACTAAAGTCTCCAGCGGTTCGCAGACTTTCTATAATTTCTTCAGTCGGACGGTCCATTTTAAATCCTCAATTTGTTTTACAGGGTTGTAAGTTGTTTTTTGTATCACACTTTCATTTAATTTCCCATATTTTCCATAATAGTGGGAAATATACACAAAATTTATTTTACCTCAATGTTCATTTTATTCAATCATGTGACACAATGAATCTTGATTCGCTAGATATGTAATTCTCAGTTGTTTCGGTACCAGTTAAATCAATTTCACTGTAACTGATTCCTTCTATAATTGCTCCGTCAGTTGTTATTCTGTGAATTAAAACCTGATCAAAAATAACATTGTGGAGGTTTGCCTTACTTAAATTTGTGTGAATTAGCTCGCTTCGGTTCAGTTTCGCATCAGATAAGTTTGCCATTGATAAATTTGTTTGATTAAGCTTTGATAAATTAATCTTAGAGTTACTTAAGTTTACTCCACTCAAATTTGATTTTTCAAAATCAATATTTATTAGTACCATTCCAGATAAATCACAATTACTAAAATTGCACTCATTTAGCATTGAATGGTTTATTTTGGTTTCACTTAAATCTAAATTGCTAAAGTCGGAATTTATGAAGTTTGATCCAGTGAAATTTGTTCCTTTTAACTGAGAGTTGATAAATTGCATATTTTCTAGATCGGAGTTTCGAAAATCCGTGTTTGTGAAATTTGTATTTTCAAATTTTTGATCAGAGATATCGGTAAATCGAAATAATGCATCAGTAAAATCACAATTATGAAAAGTTGAATCAGAAATAATCAAATTACAAAAATTTGCATTTTTTGAACAAGTATCAGAGAATTTTACATTGGTTATTATTGCGTCTTTTAGAGATACTTTGTCAAGATTTGTCCCTGAAAAGTTACAATTTACAACTTCTACAACTTCGAATGTTGAACCCGAAAAATTCGATTTACTGAAATCTATATCTTCAAGCTTTTCACACTTAATAGTCACATTACAGAAACAAGCATCAACAATTTTTGTTGCGGAAAAATTTTGGTTTACAAAAGTAGAATTATCGCAGATAACGTTATTTAGACTACATTCGGAAAAATCGACTTCAATGTGATCAGAATTTGAAAAATCAACTTCTACAACTTCGAATGTTGAACCCGAAAAATTCGATTTACTGAAATCTATATCTTCAAGCTTTTCACACTTAATAGTCACATTACAGAAACAAGCATCAACAATTTTTGTTGCGGAAAAATTTTGGTTTACAAAAGTAGAATTATCGCAGATAACGTTATTTAGACTACATTCGGAAAAATCGACTTCAATGTGATCAGAATTTGAAAAATCAATTCCGTCGAGATTTGATTTGCTCAAATCAATGTTTGTGAGGTTAGCACCTTTGAAACATGCACCTTCTAATTTAGACCCCGTGAATTTAACTGAATCGAGAAAGGATGCTGCAAAGCTCGCTTTTGTTAAATCGGAGTGACTAAAATCTACTTTTGCGAGACCTAAACCACTGAAGTTAGTTTTCTTTAGGTTAGCTTCTTTGAAATCTGCACTATTGAATTCAGAACGATTGAAGACTGCTCCTTCAAAATTAGTTCCCTTTAGAATTGCGTTATCAAAATTAACCCAATTGAATATGGTGTTTTCGAAATTTACTCCCAATAAGTTTGATTTGCTAAAATCAACATTATTGATAACTAAATTACTAAGATCCATATTTTTAAGATTCTTACCAGCTAGATCGGTTTTGTCCACTTCTTGGAGTTGCTTTTTCAACTTTTCTGGTTTTATGGTCATTTTAATCTCCTATAAATGTTAGATAAACAGGACTCAAACTAGTGTTTCTAGCGCAAAATACTATAAAATTTTAATATTAAAATTATGTGAATATTTTACTTCATACCACTTGATACATAAAAGTCAACAAAAAAATTGTTGAGCATGGATTCTGGTATCAGAAATAAATTTTTCTGAATTTATTCTGCAAGTCATAATACTCTCAAGAACTAATTTAAGTATATGGATTTTTGCAGAATGAAAAAATATTTGTCGATTTAGTCTGCAAATTCTACTTTTAATTGCAAAGTGCAGGGTAAATGAATATTTTCTGTTGCTACTAAAACGCGAATTTAAGTTGATTGAGTTTATGTGCAATAACCCATTAAATTCAAAAACTCTGTGAGTTTAGATAATTGCCGTTGCAATCCCGAAATAACTGTCGGGGGACATTTTTTTGGACTGTGTTATTCTATACTATGATTTTAGTTGCAATAAACAATATAATATATATAATTGTTTATTATATTTTTTTATTTTACCGTATATTTTAACTTCAAATGTAAAATTTAGGAATCCAAATAGTGTCAACGAACAATTTAAAGTTATCAAATAGTTCAGAAAATATTGATTCAGAAGAGTTTTTGAATTTTCTGAAGGATTCAGTAATTAATGATAAGTCTGGTGACTCTGAACTAGCAAAAATTCTGTTTGAATTTATAATTACCTCAAATGTAACAGAAGAATCGGTAGAGAAAGCAAGAGAAGAAATTCTTGAACTTGCAGAGTTTCGTGCAAATTTATCACAAAAGGTGTAAACTAATGAGTATACCATTACAATTGAAATTTGTTTCTATTAAAGGTATTCGTGCATTTCTTAAGCTAAAAGAAATAGATTTAAGTAAAAGACCTTGCTTAATGATATATTCGGAAAATGGTTGTGGGAAATCTAGTGTGATAGATGGACTTGAAGCATTTTTTTCTGAATCTGGAACATTAGATCGCTTAGGTAAGAGGAAAGATTACCGGTCAAATAAAGCCGGTCCTACGGCACTTATACATAATCTTGCAGAAGAAGAAAATATAGTTCCATCAGTTTCAATTGAATTGAATACTGTTGGGTCTAAACCAATTGAAAGAATATTCACAAAGGAGAAAAATAAAGGTATTCCAGAGTCTGCAAAAACTTTAACTGATTGTTTTTCCGTAAACCCAATCATCAGAGGATTTGACTTACGTGGATATATTGAAAACACTAAAACAGAAGAACGATACGACTATGTGGCAAGTTGTCTTCAATTTGGAGCTTTGGTGGAATCTCAAAAATTTCTTCGTAGATTGCGAAAACTACTCAATTCAGATTTGAAAAAGAAACAGAGTTTTGATGAAATTAATGATAAGCTTAGCGAACTAACTGAACAACAATTAAATAGTTGGAATGAATCAAAAGTAATTGAATATATTAACAAAAATCTACTAAGTTTCCTTAATCTAGATTTAGAATTATCAAAACTTAACACTAAAGATAAAATTTACCAGAAAATTTCTGAATTTGTTGAAGATGAAAACAATAGAGTTGGATTGACACAACTACAACAAATTCGTGACACTATAAATTTAGTGTATTCTGAGACATCCAATGAAGAAAACGGGGAAGTTTTAATACAAGGATTTCTTAGCTCTTTTGTTTCTAAAATAACGGAATTAGCAATTGCAAAAGCAAATGTAGAAAAGGAACGAGATAAAGCAGAAAAGGTTATTTTTAAACAAGTATGGGAAGAAGCCAAATCTTTATTTGAGGGTAAAAAAGTAAAAATTGATAATTGTCCAGTATGTCAAACTCCGATAGACAAAACCAAATTAGGTAGTAGCAAAGAAATAAACCACCAGTTGACAATGAATTTAGAAAAGTTAGCTGCGTATTCCGAGGTTGTAGAGGAATTTGAATCAGTTTCAAAAGAGGTAGTTGATAATAAAAATAAACTACTTTCAAATTTACAGATATTAGAAACTCTTTTGGAAAGTGGATTTGGTGATATAGCACTTGAACTAAAAAAGATTAGCGATGATTTTAAGCGTTGGACTAAGAGTGTCCCACCAGATACTACCAATTTGGTATCTTTATTAAAATCTGCACAAGAGGAAGTTTGCGTTTTAATTGATAAGATTACTGCTAAACAAGGCGACTTTACATACAGCAAGGTAAAATCAATTATTGATAAATTAATTGAACTCAAGATGAAAAATGATTTTTTGATTCAAATACTTCAGGAATTAAAAAGTTTGCTGGAAGCTTTTGATATAGTAGAAAAAAAAGTATCAGACCAAATCTCAAAAAAAATTATTTCACTATTAGATAAAATTCAAAATCCCATGAATGAGATTTATAGTAGAATACAGGGAGATTTGTATAAAAAGGTTCATTTACAATTGCCTCCTACTAGTAAAGATAATAAGCAGCTATTAAATTTATTGATTGACTTTGACTCAAATCGACCAGAAGTTCAACCAAGTGGATATTTGAGTGATTCTCAAATTCATACATTAGCAATTGCATTTCGTTTAGCAACAATAATTGAATTTAATTCCAAAGCACCAATATTGATATTGGATGATATTGTGACCTCGTATGATATCAATTACCGACGAATAATTTCAAGTTTAATTTCAAAGTTATCTGACAAGTTTCAAATCATAATCACAACACATGACGAACATTTTAATAGTTTTATGAAAGAGATGTGCGACCACAACAGGTGGCAGTTTTTGAAAATTCAAAAAATTGTTGAGCGACATGGTCCAAAATTTGAAAAATCTAAAACTACAGATGATATAATTGAAGATCAGTGGGATAGAGGTTTAAGAGCGGCAAACTACATGCGTCAGGCAATTGAAGAGTGGCTAACAGTAATTCTTGATGCTTTTTGTATTCAAGTAATATATAAAAAAGATGTGACTGAAAACGACTATACGCGGGTTCAGAAAGCAGAAGCTCTTGGTAGATTTCTAAAAAATTCAAAACTCAGTCCTAAAAAAATTGATGGGTTTCATAATAGTTACGTTGAAAGCTTAAAGAAAGCATCAATAGAAAACTTTGGAAGTCACTTTGACTGCACTAACCGAGAGTTAGCTTCAATTGGTGATGAGAAAGAACGTTGGCGAGAGTTTACCAATTTCAGAGATCAATTTGTGTGTAAAAAATGTAAAGATCTCAACAGAATCGAATTCAACCGAAAGATAGATGATGACATACCAAATTGTAAAAAGTGTGGTACACCCTTCGAATTTTGATGCTATTTTTATTTGTAATAGACATACAAATGCAATAAATTATTCAGTATCAAGCCAACCTTAATATATTTTAACTTTTGATGCTCAATTCAAAAAAACATTAGAAGATCTTCAAATGCAAATACTCTACATCTCTTTGACATTGAAGTCCCTTTACATGGGATTCTAATCTGAATCAATCATCGAATTAGTATTTCTCTGGTTTGAAAGAATGAATTTAAGAATCTTACCCATACTCAATTTCAATTAGTATTAGTTAATTTTTCATCTAGTAAATTTATTACTCTCATGTTCGATAGGATTTTGTATATGTGTTTACAAACACCGGGTCTATTGTTTGGATTTCTAATTTTTGCTGGTTCGCCATTTGAATTTATTATATCAGTCGCTCCGTATAGTGATAGTGCATATTCCCACCTATACATGAAATCCTCACAATCACAGGAAACCCAAAATAAACCTTGCTTATTGAATCTGATTTCTTGAGAATGTATCCGGTTGTTTTCACTGGTACAAGTCAGTATATTTGAACAAACTTCATTTGCACTCTTGATAGTTGCACATTTACCTATTGTTTGTATATTTACTGAATTTGCCCGTTTTTTAATTTCGTGTGGGGTATTCAAACGTAATTCGGAAATTTCTAAACCACACAATTTATTATTTATCATTCCATACTCCTAGTGTTGAGGAACCTTCGTCCTCGACTCATGGGTGCTTAAGATTACAAAATATCTCTTGGTGATATTGTATGTAGGAAACAAATTATTTTTTTCAATAGTCAGTTACTTTTTTTTATCTTTTTAACAAATTGATTTGAATATAGAAAAATTCTTGTTATTTGTATTTGAAGATTGTTGATTGTTTTAATTATTGAAGTGCACTAAAATTGAGGCATGTTGAACAATTGAATTCTAGTTTTCTATGCTGAAAATGTTTTTGTAATTTTAATCAATTATACTGATCAAAATTTTACCAAGTTTGATTAGGTTATAAATTTCGCTCCAACTTGTTGTCAATTTAATACTCTAGCAAATCAAACCTGCCTTTAAGATAGTTATGAACCAGAGATTAGTGATAAATTTTAGATTCGGTGCAGAGTAAGTTAGAATAATATCCAATAATTGAATCAGACTACGTTGATTATGCCCAATTCTTTGATGCTTTTGAGATAGGACGTGAGTTAAAATTTTAAATGCTTTATGTAATTCAGTCTAAGAGAAAATAATTTGCACAATATCTTCTTCAAAATTTTCAAAATCAGATAATTGATTAACAGATTTTGTTAATTTGAATGTGGAATTTGAATTTTTTTGCATTGGTACTACTCGAAAATCATCTCGATTGTTTAACCATTCTTTTGGAACAATTATATATTTTATTTTTGTTGGCAATATTCCAATGCAAAATAAATGTGTATATTTAGTATCAAATCGAATACCGTTAAATTGGAAATTACTACCCACGTCTTGAGTCGCAACCTTGACTTCAAATTTGATTTCTTTACCTTTATGAAATAATTTTACATCATACTGACCTCTTCGGCCTTTAACCACTTCAACATCAGTATATCCTATTTCTTTTAATAAATTTGAAAGAAAATCTTCTCCTTTGTCTCCTTTTTCTGTGGGAGACATAAACTTGAATTTTTCAAATTTCATCTCTTTCCACTTGTCAAAAGAGAATTCTTTATCTTTAATTTGTTCTAAAAGGAGGCTTTCAGCTAAATTTTGAATATTCATACTGTTTCTCCAAATCCATTTTCCCCAAGTAATTTTCTGATATGGTACATTCTTATGTGTTTGCAATGGTTCGTTGCATCAGAACAATAATTTTTCCAGTCTGCGTTTTTCAAAATATTTATTATTTTACGTTTTTGTTTTTTGATAATCAACCCATAACCTGAACCATAAATTACATCTTCAAAATTTTTTACAATTTTAACATCTTTGTAAAAAGTACTTGCGATGAAACAATCATAATTGCGACCTCGACCTAATCCGCAGTATCGTGAAGGTGCTGAACAACAAGTGTATATTTCAACAAATTCACTTACGTCATAATCAACAAATACACTTTTTTTATTGCCCTTTACCCAAATTTGAAAGACTGTATTAACACTCATCGGTTTACGTGTTTCTGGCCAATAAAAAGATTCTCCAGGTAGTTTTTCACTGTGAATTAAATTGGCACCTTCAACTCGTTTCATATTGCTTCCCTTGCCATTTGAATAAAATGACATTGGTAAAATAAATGCTACAATATCTGCAAACAGCAATGATCTTTTTACAAATGCAAGTGCGATTGCTCCTCTATGTCCAAAAGGTGGATTTCCTACAACAAGATATTTACCGCTCTTTTGAGGTTTCCAAGTAAGAAAATCGGCTTTTTCAATCATATTATGTTGAGGGATTATATCCAATCCTATTTTATTTTTTGGCAAAAAATCAAAAAAACAACCTTCTCCTGCACTTGGTTCAATAAATGTAAAGCCGGATAAGTTAATACTATTAGTTTTGCAGACAGTGTGAAGTGTGGTAACACATCTTTGGGCAATTTTTCGGTCAGTATAAAAGGTATCTTCTGGAACATCTTTATTTATTGCATAATGAGGCAATTCAGTCTTTGTCAAAGAGTTTTCTAGTCCATCCCAAGCACTATTCATTTGTAAATTTCTCCTCTAATAGCTTATAAACAAGCCATCTAAAGCAGCTTGCTCCAGTTAATTGTATAATGAAATTTTTAGTTGTATTTGGTTGTCTTATTTTAGAAAATATACAGTTTGGGTCCATCCTAACTTGTTAATTCACTTATAATATAAAAAAATTTACTAAAATTAATATCTTGAGAAAAAGTTATCCACAGGATTTTTCATTAGGGACTGGTTCACAATTAATTGAAGTGTAACATCTGTTATTATGGGTTTTTAATTTCTCTTAAATGATATTTTTACACTTTTTTAATTTTTTCTTTGCATCCCTCGACTTTTATTTCGGGTACTTAGCGACAATAAGCTGAACCAAACAGCTTACGCTTCTTATTACTGAGACAATCACTAAACTCCTATAAATTAATTTGTTACGAATTCGTTCTCCTACAAAATCTATCCATAATCTTGAAATTCATGTTGGCAAGTCTACATGAGAGGAATCAGATACTTTTTCTGATTCTACTTATTGGCAAACTCTAATTTAGGAGAAAATTATGATCTTTTGCACATGGACCGGAAAGTCAGGTCAGTCTTATCGTTATGAAGTTTATGCTTATGATACTGAGTTTAATGAAGTCGCTGTGAATTATTGTGTCGCTAAGGTTGTAAATAATCGATACCAACCGATTTACTTCGGACAAACAGTTAATTTGCGTGAGAGATTTAAAAATCATGAGCGAAAGGATTGCTTTAAGCGTCATAAAGCGACTCAGATCCATGTTTATCAAAACGCTCTTGAATCTATCCGCAAAAGCCATGAGTCTGATATGATTGAGAGTTACCAACCTGTATGTAATGGAGAGAAATAGTCAGTAAAGCATTGAACTCAATTTTCAGGATTCTTTGATTAATTCAATTTGATAATTCCACCGCGCGTGCTTCCAGTGAAGATTCATGTATTCTAGGTGTTTCTGTAAATGCTCCTAGTTTATTACCGATACATACCAAGCGCAGCGAGAAAGACAAAGTGAATAATGACTTCGCTGCGATAGCAAGATGATAATTAGTCAGATGTAATCAAATCCTGACAAAACTGGAACAATGTTATTGATGTAAAGGGGAAGTTTAGGAACAATGACGCTTGAGTAGCTATGGCTCGACGCTGCGGATTTAGAACTGCTAGAAGTAGCAGCGCGAACTGCTTTGAAGTGCGATAAATATGGAGGATATTTAGATTTTTTTGAATTGATCTTTTCAAAAGGAGCTGATTTTAGATGAGCCAATTTCCGCATCAAATCAGCATTATCAATTGAATTTAATCAATTATTTTCAAAAATAACTGACATTTTGAAACTAAGTTATTATATTGAATGTATACCCCCTCGTTTGCCTCTGTAGTTCATGCGGCGGGGGGAAACGCTTTGGATTTGAGAAGATGTGCGTGGCTTCATTACTCATCCAAGAGTGACTGCGATTTCGATTATTTTAATATTAATCTGGCACACATAATAAATTCCTGAATTTAATTTACGCTTTACACCTATACAATTTTCTTTCCCTCCGAACGGACACTCCTTGCTCCACAAATATCCAAAATGAACATACTGTTATTATCTGACTAATATTACCAATAAAGCACTGAAGCTCAGATTCCTTGCAACACACGATGACCTTAACGTTGACTGAACATTGTTCATTATAAATTACCACCTCAGATGTCCTTCATTCCCCAATATGGTTGTTATAGCTGTTATTGCTTTTAATCTAACCAAACTCCATTTCATGCATGGTTCTGTAAATACTCTCTATCCAACTGGTTAGCTAGAGTGTTTCAAGTACCATCACGTTCTATTGAATTTTCATTACTTAATGTGCCGACAATTTTCCTCCCCGAAAACTATAAACATAAGGTAAAACGCCGCAAACAAACTGCGTCCCCATCCAATTGATCAAATTTGTCTAGTTATAATCATGGTTCCGTCTTAATTGTGATTTTTAGAATATGCCGACAGTTTATTATTGATTTCATACCACGGCTAAAAATAGCCATCAGATCAATAATTCTTAGGCAATAACCACTAATTTTAAGAGGAATCAATCATGCTTACAAACTTTAACCAGGCCATGAGGAATCTAAAAAATTATTTTGATTTACATCTTGGCATTAACTTTAACTCGTTGCTAAAGTACGCTGAGAATATCAAACAACATGAAACCAATGATGAAATTAGCAAGGTGAAGTATCAGCTAGGTAAATTACCTAGTTTCTTAGCAAGTGATTTTCATGTTACCAAAATAGAAATTGATCAACTCATTGTGGCATTTAAAAATGGCATTGATCAGTTTCATAACCAATTAATCACGGTGTTACTTGAGTACTATCCAAGTTCAAACTTATTCAAGACAATTGAGGAAGAAATTTCCGAAATTTCAAATGATTTACAGCACTCCCCCTATAATTATCATTCTGCTGATTTCGAGAATGTATTGAAAGCTGGCATAATGATTCTTTTACATAAGGAGTTAAATGAAGAAAGACATTCTGACGATTGGGCTAAATTAGCTGCACAATTTGATCCATCATACATTAAAGATTCCACTGGCAGTATTCATGATCAGTACTTAGAAGATATCATTGTAATGCGGGATTATCTTTTCGAAAAGTATAAAGACGAACCTAATTTTCCAATCTTTATACTTAACCTCGTTCACACATTTCCTTATGAATCGTTAGGAAAGTGATCGAAGGTTGTGAAGCATTATTTTCGTTCTAATTGTCAGTTTCCTTTGTAGCAATATCTGAGATAAGGTTATTTTGAGGGGAAAAGTTCGTTCGATTTAACCTTATCTCATCAATACTATGATTCGTTTCGAAATGTTAAACGTGTGTTTGTTGTAAGTTATATCTGAAACGCTTGTTCCCTGAAAAAACTTGCGGGGAATTTTGTAATCTGGTTCATCAACAAGGTCAGTTACTTATTGAATGGCTTCTGTATCAGATAATTCATCAATCGCAATATTGTGTGTAGTCCACGTCAATTTTAGTTTTGTATCATTGGCAACATGATTCAAGATTGACCCAGCTAAATTACCATTAAAATGAGAAGGTAACTTTCCCTTTGGTTTCGATTTAGCTGGTTTGTCCAGTATGTTAGTGTGAAGTCTCTTGAATTCAATTCTTTTTGCCTCAATCGTTGCAGAATCTGCAATACTATCGTAAATATTAGCAGAAGTTGAAAGACTGACTCCTTGTTTCTCCGAATCAGCTAAAATTTCATCATCACTACTCTATATTCAGTGCATGATGAGTTAGACTATTAGTTTTTTTGTAATATTGACAATTCAAAGTTGAAATGTTAAATCACTATTAATAACTATTTAGTACCATGAAATGAGTATAATTTGTCCCTTCCAATTTTCTTGAGGAATAAGTCCATGCAAGCATTCATTATCTATTGTCAAGATGACGAACATCATTTTGGTGAACTGAAAGTACATTTGGCGACATTAAAACGTGAAAATTTTATTGAAAATTGGTCAGATTTTGAGATAAGAGCAGGACAAAATATTAGCGACGAGATAAAGCAAAAAATGGAAACCGAGGAACTATTTTTGTTATTGGTGAGTCCTGATTTTATTGAATCTTGTTTCTGCAAAAATGAACTAAAAATAGCAGTTCAACGTCAAATAAAAAATTCTGCATTGGTAATTCCGATTTTAGTAAAACAATGCGATTGGAAGTCAATGTTTGTATTGAAAAATTTGACAATTTTACCAAAAAATTCACAACCTGTTAGTATGTGGCAAAATATAGATGAAGGTTGGACTAATATTTTGCCAGAACTAAGACAAGTCATAACTGATTGGTACATTAAAAAATCTAAAAAAAGTGTTGAGAATCCAGAAAATTTGCGTGATGCAATACTTCCGAACATTAATAAATTACCTGAACCGTCGGCCAAAGGACTTGAATTTGCGTTAAATGAATATATATTTCCGTCTCTACAACTAAACGAAATACGTGAAAAATTTCAATATGAACCATTGGCTGTTTCATATAAAGAAGGGAGAGATGCAAATGCAGTTAATGTAGTAATTGAATACCTTGAACGTCAATGGGGAAAAGACAAAAATGAACATAGTCTTTATGAACGAGCTGGGTTTTATTATATTGAAATGGAATTTACTAGACGAATTAATTTCGGAAATAAGCAAGATGAGCTAAACTTAGGAGTTAGAGATAGTTTAATTGACATTATAAGATATTGCAGAAAATCAGGAAAATATAACGAAAATTTTTTCAAAGCGATTCAAGATCGGGCACCTGCGGTCGCTGTAGAAAGAATTATGCAGAATTGAACTCGAATTTTGAGTGGTTAGCTCTTTTTTCTTAGTATCAAATAGGTGAAGAAATTATTTTTTGTTTCTTGACTTTTCAATTTTATAGTATTTAAATGGCAAAAATTTATAAGGAAAACCTTTGTAACCAAATTACTTGAAATTTTTATTTGTGCTTACTTAAATAAATCAATCCAAATTAATTGAGATTTTTGAAAATCTATCAAAACAAAAACATCACAGTGCGTTGTCGTTAGTCTTGTTTTTAATGGAGTCATGCGAAAAACGTCTGGAATGAAAAGGTGACTCTTGGAAAACCAATCTTTTAGCGAAGGTCAGAATTTTGCACTGAAACAACTGTTTTATATGAACGATGACCCTAAAGATTTATTAACTTTAATCTCCGAACCAGAATTGGTAAATAATTACTTGAAGATTCGCGCGTCTGTCCCAATTAAACTAAATGAAGAATCGAGTTCTAAATCAAAGTTTAGATCTAGGGAAAAAATTGAACTTGAAATTCCTGAAAATTTTCCTGTTGAAATTCCTTCTGTTAAATTTTTGAGCAACCGATATTGGCAATACCCTTCTGTTCAGTGGGGAAATTATATATGTATTTATCAAGCACTCAATATTGAATGGAGGTCGACAGACACAATGTATGGGTTTATCGAAAACCTAGATTGTTGGTTTAAAGCATTCACTACTGGGAAATTAAACCAAATTGATTTACCTTTATCTCCCCCGAGCACGCTTAAAATTGATTCGCGTCAAAACTTTCTTGTTCGAGAAAATCGGCCAAAACCTAAAGATGAAACAAAGCTTTGGACAGGTTTTGCATTAGTCCGCAGTCAAGAGGGTTATCCTAATGAAATTGTAGATTGGAAGAGTTATTCAGAAGATTTCAAGACTGATAAAATTCTTGCTTTGTCAATTTTCTTTAATTTGGCTCTACAATATAAATATCCTTTAACTGTGTTTGATCTATTGAACATATTTTTAGATAACGGTATGGAATTAGAACAATTTTTCGCGTTACTCTCAAGACAGATAGCTTCAAACAAGAAACAAAAAGAAATTTATCTAGTTGTGGGTACTCCAAAGAACGAGGGAGTTAATAAAAAGGGCATTTCTGACAATATAACTGTCTGGTCATTTTCTGTTAGTAATTGGAATAACTTAGTTTCAAAATTGAATGAAGAAATTGAGAACTCGAATAGTTTTGAAGAAAATCTAGTGAATTGGGTTCAACAAACAGAAATTAATTGGTGCAGAGTATTTGATGAAAGGAGAGGGGATGCTGTTCAACAGAACAAAAACATAGACTTAGATTGGTTACAGGGAAAAAACATTCTCCTACTTGGATGCGGTTCAATAGGTTCAAAAATTGCTGAGTTTATTGTTCGTGCAGGTGTAAAAGACTTGACAATTGTGGATAATGAACCAATAGTTACGAAAAATTTTTATACTCAGGTATATTATGACAGCTATTTTGGTCTTTCTAAATCTGAAAGTCTTAAAGTGCAGTTGAGTAGAATTTCCAAAAGCGTGAATATAAATCCCTTACAAAATAACCTACTTGATGGGATATTTGAAAATATATATAGCGATAAATTTGATCTAATCATTGATACCACAAGATCTAAGCGTGTTACAAATATTTTTGAATCTGAAATGAAAGAACACAAACTTAATTGTCCGATAGTTTCATGTTCAATATCATCTAAAGCTGAATATGGTTTGCAGATAGTTAGAAAGCCAAAGTTCTCCAATGGAATGTTATCATTGGAACGAGAAGCAAAAATAATTTCTAATGTCTCAAAGGATTTGAAACCATTTGCTGATACATTTTGGCCATCAAAGTCAATAAAATTTTCTTTAATTCCTGAGTCCGAACGATCAAAGTCAGAAAATATAATACCTGCGGCTGATATATCATGGTACGCTTCAAGTTTTATCTCAAGCGCAGTCAGCAGTTTGGTACAAATGCCGAAGGATTATGCAGAAATTCAGATTTGTTCACGCAATAACAGTATAAATCACCGTTTTAAAACCAAAGGTGCAGTTGATCAGAAAAAAGAGCTTTGGAAAGGTTTTTCTGTACTAATTTATCCAGCTGCAATAAACAAGATACATGCTTCAATTAATGAACACACTAGAATTGCAGATAAGTTAACGGAAACTGGTGGGTTACTATTTGGTGATATAAGTGAGGAACATAAGACCATATGGATTGACTTTGCTTGTGGACCTCCAGAAGATACCAAATTTTATGAAGGCAAATTAAAACTTGGTATCACAGGAACAAAAGAGTTAAATCATTACTACTCAAACATAACTGGAAAAGATTGCGAATACATAGGTACTTGGCACACGCATCCCCAGTCTAGTGCCATTCCAACAAAAGAAGACGACGATGCAATTGCAGAGGCATTTAATTTTGTTAATATTTCTCTTGATTCCCAAATTCTACTTATTATTGGGGATTCTGCAGGAAAACCAGATTGGCAATTTTTCATTTATGACAAAAATAATTTTGATTAAGGGATGAATCTTGACTGCAGAAAATAATAATTCAGAATTGAAAATTGGGCTAGCACTCTCTGGTGGTGGTTCACGTGCTATTGCATTTCATTTAGGTTGCCTACGAAAACTAAATGATCGACAACTATTGGATCATGTTAAAGAAATTTCAACTGTATCTGGGGGTAGTGTTCTTGGTGCAATTTATGCGTATTCAAATGACTCATTCGAAGAATTTGATAAAAAAATTGTTAATTTACTGAAGGAAGGATTTATGTATAAAATTTTTGAATATCTTCCTACTTCAAAAATGCCATGTCTGAAAAAATCTATAGAATGTAATGTTAAAAGTGCTGAAATTATTATGCAGGTATTTGACAGACGAAAAAAATTTTGGAAGCTTTGTTGTTTGGATAAAATTCGTTTTCTTATGGGGACCAGGTTCTATTGCAAATATGAGAAAGGTAAATTCAACGAAGCCTTTGAGAGGTACCTTGACAAAGAAATTTTTTATAATAAGAAATTAACTCATCCGACTAGAAATAATGTTAAAATAAGCATAAATGCAGCTGAGCTATCTACAAAAACTGCAATGAACTTCAGACCAGATAAATCATGTAATTCTTACTTTGGAAAAATTGATGAGCCAATATTAGTTTCAAAAGCAGTAGCAAGATCAGCAGCACACCCATTGTTTTTGCCTAGTTCAAAAGAAAATTTGAGCTTTACCCAAAATGGAACCACAAAATCAGAAGAGATTTTTATCTCAGATGGAGGAGTCTATGATAACACTGGAACCGACGATTTCTTCATTCAATTAAATAAAAGTACAAAGAAAATTAGTGATGCTAATAATGAAAACATTAATTGCATTATTGCATGTTTAGCCGACCCGGGAATTGATACCGATGACTCAGCACTTGGGTTCATTATTCCAAGGTTAAAATCTGCATTTTTAACACCATTTACAAGGTCTGCGATTATAACACCAGTCCAGCTAGATATTTTAAATTCAAGTGATAAAGTATATGATACACTAATGCCACATTTGGGAATGGAAGATGTCAATGACCTTAAAATACGCACATTTGACCTAGTAGAAAGAGATAAAATTAAAAATCATCCTACAGATTTCTCAGCAATGAACGATGAAGAGATACGTCAATTATCAAAACGCGGAGAACAAATTACTGAATATCAACTAGAATTTGCAAAATTTAATTTACTGCAAAAAATAAACCAAGTTGCAGGTCTCACTTAGAATCTCACAATTGCATAAATGAGTAAGTCCATATATATTTAATTTACAGTGGGCAGTTATTGAAATATTCTTTTTTTTGGAAAACTAATATATAATAATGTATAATTCTCAATTCATAGTTTCATTTTAAGATTAATCTATCAAAGTAGTAAAGATAATGTTTGACAAATCTCAAATTATTTTTTGGCCTGTAGGTACAGGAGATTCCACTTCTGTTGTGGTCAAAGAGGACATTGTACTTCAGGTCGATTTGAATCAATTAGAAGTATCAGATGACAAGGAAGTAGACCATGTGTCAATAGTTGATGAATTGGTCAATAGATTACCTAAAATAAACAATGATGCAAGTGCAAAACCACATCTCTCTGGATTTGCATTAACACATCCTGACAAAGATCATATATCTGGATTTAGCAAACTGCATGAAAAAGTAACAATCGGTGAGATTTGGTTTACACCGCGAATATTTCTTGAGTCAAAATCTGACTATTGTGTTGATGCTGTGGCTTTTAGGAAAGAGGCTTTGAGAAGAGTTAAAGCTACAGTAGATACTAAGGGTATAGTAAAAAGTGGTGATCGAGTGCGAATTATCGGATATGATGACATATTAGATAAAGACGAATTTAAGGGATTTCCTAAAGAATTGATCACTATACCTGGAAATTCAATTACTGAATTAGATGGTATAAATTACCAAAATGAGTTTAACGCATTTATACATGGTCCATTTAAGGAGGACTTAGATGGTGAACGCAATGATACCAGTCTAGCGATGCAAATAGAACTAAAAAACACTGAAGAATGTGGACAGTTGCTATTATTTGGAGACCTTTCTTATCCAACAATTCGAAAAATAATTGACCGTACTGTAGAAATGAAAAATGAGCAATATCTAGAATGGACAGTACTATTAGCACCACATCATTGTAGCAAGTCAGCTATGTATCAGATCGAAGATGAGAAAGAGGTAAGAAAAGAAGATATACTTGATGACCTTGAAAGATTTCAGATTGGTGAAGGCATTATTGTTTCAAGTAGCAAAAAAGTTCCCAAAATTAGTGAAAGTGGGGATAAGCCACCGCATGCAGTTGCTAAGTACGCATATGAAGAAATCGCAAATGGTGGATTTTTGTGCACGCATGAAGATGGTAAACCAAAAGAACCCCTGATATTAGTACTATCAAAAGCAGGTTTCATATATACTGGTACAGTAGCATTAAAGCCAGTTGGTGGTGATTTATCAGAAGCTGTAGAAAGAGCGCGTGGAACCAATAGTCCCCCTACACAGAGAGTTACCTTTGGACATCAATCAATCTAGTAGCGGTCAAAAACTTGCACATGAGCAATTGACTGAGATTTGTCAGAATGCACAAGGTGCAATTAAAATTGTTTCCAAGCCAGATTTTTTGGGTGATTGGCTGATACTTAATGTTTTAATTGTTACCTCATCATACAAAACTTCAAATGATGGACTCAAGTTCAAATCAGAAGAAATAATCAGAATTGACATTCCAAGAAACTTTCCATTTGCACCACCAGTTGCAAGATTTACACATAATGAATATGCGGGATTTCCACATATACTTTGGGGAAATGGAATATGTTTGTATCTTTCTCCTGATATTGATTGGAATCCATTCGATGGAATGTTTGGTTTCATTGAAAAATTGGACTTATGGTTAATAGCTGCGGCAAAAAATCAATTAGACCCAATTGATGCACCTCTTCACCCCCCAGTAATTTATGAACTAAACTACAATTTTGAATTCATAATTCAGTCTAGTACACCTGACTTAGGGGATGACTCGAACTTTTGGTCTGGATTTGCTCATTTAAATTCACGTCATAATAACAGTTCAGAAAACGGTGACGGTTACAATAGCTTTGAGGTGGTGGGTTGGTCAGAAGGATTTAGTGATGTACCTAAAGATTTGCACGTTTCACCCGCAATTCTTTTCAATTTTCAATTCCCTTTTGAATACCCAGAAACCATTCATGATTTCTTAAAGCAATTTGAACTTCACAATATTGAACCAATGAATTTTGTAAATTTGTTGAGACAGCAAACTCCAGAATCAATAGAAGCCGATAAAATTTTTCTAATTGTTGGTTCTCCAATGCGTAGAAATGTACTAACCAGCAAACCAGTCCAACATATAATGGTTTGGAGAATTTCAAAGGAAATTTTTCAAAAATTAGTTGGCGTTGAGTCAGATTCAAAAGATCAGATTTTGAATCTAGATAATGATGAATTTAATCGTTGGTCAAAAGAAGCAAAAATTGAATGGTGTAATATCATCGAAAATAGATCTGAACTTACAATTCGTCGGGACAAAAATACACTTGCAAACTGGTTCAGAGGTAAAAGTGTTTTGCTTTTGGGTTGTGGTGCGCTTGGTTCAAATATTGCTGAGTTCATGGTAAGAGCAGGTGTAAGAAACATTAGAATTATTGATAATAAAACTGTTACACCTGGAATTCTAGTAAGACAGACATTTTATGAACATGAAATCGGAAATGCGAAGTCATTTGCACTTTCAAAGCGATTAAAATCATTGAAAATGGCTGAAAATGTTGAATACGGAGTTAGAAATTTAAAATATGGAATCTATCCGTTAGTCAAAGATCAACAATTTGATTTGATTGTTAACACAACTGCATCTCGATTTGTAGATTTAGTTTTTGAAAGTGAAATGAGACTACACAAATTTAGCTGTCCTATTATTTCTTGTTCAATTTCAGCAAAGGCAAAATATGGTATGCTAATTACAAGAATGCCAAAATTCAGCGATGGTTTTGAATCACTTATTAGGGAAACAAAAATAAAGACTCACTCATCAAAAGAATTTCAGCTGAGTGTGGATACTTTTTGGCCAGATAGTCAGGAAAAAACAACATTTCAACCAGAACCTGGTTGTTCTGAACCTACGTTTGTCGCCTCTGCAATAGATATTTCATGGTATGCTTCAACATTTTTGAATTCCGCTCTTACTAATCTCGAAAAATTACCTGATGAATCAACAAGAGTACAATTCTTTTCACAAGAAAACTTGACTTCTAATCAAGTAGATTTGGAGGGAAGTTCCATTTGTGAAATTGATCATCAGTTGAAATACTTAACACATCTGTATCCTGTTGCTAGAAAAAAAATTGAAACGGTTATTGCAAATAGTGAGAAATCACGGGGTAAATTCAAGGAAACTGGGGGGCTACTATTTGGTGAAATTAGCGAAAGTTTACAAACTGTATGGATAGATTTTGCAAGCGAACCACCAGCTGATAGTAAATTCAGCGGTTTATATTTTATCTGTGGAAAAGAAGGAACTCAAGAATTGAATAATTATTATTCAGAAATTACTAAAGGGTCTGCAAGTTTTATTGGAACTTGGCACACCCACCCAGTTGCACCACCGATACCAAGTGATACAGATTTGAACGCGGTAAAGTCAATATTTTCGTCAAATAAACAATGTCGCAAAATACTCTTATTGATTATTGGAATGTCCGCTATGACACCTATTTGGGGGTTTCATATTTTTAAACGGAATGAACCCAATAAATTAATTGTCAAACAACGAAAACAAAAACGAAAACGAAAAAAACGGTGAGCAAAATAATGAAATAAGATATACAATGAAGAGACTGAATACAAATAAAATTCAATAAACAGAGGATTATTGCAATGAATTTAAAAAACATTGATGTAATACGAGCAACCAAAATTCTAGAAGATGAAATTGTTGATGAACTTAGTTTCTTGGCAAATCGCATCATCATGAAAAATGAAAAAAATGTCCAAGAGTTACTAATAACTGAAGTGGAAAGAGAACATATTGAAACAATAAAAGAAAATGACATCTTACTAGAATTATTAAACAAATACAAAGGGAAAATTACCAAATAGTGTCCCCCGACAGTTATTTGGGGTATTCAGCGACAATTAACTAAATCAAATAGCTTACACTTCTTATTACTGAGACAATCTCTTAACTCCTGAAAATTCAATTGTCGCGGATCCCCTCTCCTAAAAAATTTGATCCTAGCATTGAAATTCTTGAGAGCAGGTCTACATGAGGTAAATCTGAATTTTTTTCTGATTTTACTTATTTAGCAAACTCTAATTTAGGAGAAAATAATGGTTTTTTGCACATGGACTGGAAAGTCAGGTCAGTCTTATCGTTATGAAGTTTATGCTTTTGATACTGAGTTTAATGAAGTCGCCGCGAATTATTGTGTCGCTAAGGTTGTAAATAACCGATACCAACCGATTTACTTCGGACAAACCAGTAATCTTCGTGAGCGATTTAAAAATCATGAGCAAGAGGATTGCTTTAAGCGTCATAACGCGATTCAGATCCATGTTTACCAAAACGCTCTTGAATCTATCCGCAAGAGTCATGAATCTGACTTAGTCGCGAATTACCATCCTGTATGTAATATGAAAAATTAGTCTGGTAAGTATTGAACTCAATTTTCGGAATTTCCAGATTGGCTCGATTTGATAATTCCACTACGCGTGCTTCAGGTGATGATTCATGTATTCTAGGTGTTTCTGTAAATGCTCCTTGTTTATTACCGATTCATACCAAGCGTAGTGAGAAAGACAAAGTGAATAATGAGTTCGCTGCGACAGCAAGAAGTTTATTTGTCAGATGTAATCAAATCCTGACAAAACTGGAACGATGTTATTGATATAAAGGGGACGTTTAGGAATAATGACGCTTAAGTAGTATGGCTCGACGCTGCGGATTTAGAACTGCTAGAAGTAGCAGCGCGGACTGCTTTGAAGTGAGATTAATATGGAGAATATTTAGATTTTTTGAATTGAACTTGTCAAATGGAGTTGATTTTAGGTGAACCTGATTCCGCAGCGAATCAGCATTATCAATTGAGTCAAATCAATTTTTTTCAAATGGAACTGACATTTTGAAACTAAGTTATTATATTGAATGTATACCCCCTCGTTTGCCTCTGTAGTTCATGCGACGAGGGGAAACGCTTTGGATTTGAGAAGATGCGCATGGTTTCATTGCTCATCCAAGGTTGACTGTGATTTCGGTTATTTCAAATTTAAGCTGACACACATAATAAATTCCTGAATTCAATTTACGCTTTTCACCTATACAGTTTTCTATCCCTCTGAACGGACTCTCCAAGTTCAACAAATACCTCAAGCGACCCTACTATTTTTATCTGATTAACATTACCAACTAAGTACAAAAATTCAGATACCTTACAACACACGATGACCATTGCGTTGACTGAACATCATTCATCTTAAATTACCACCTCAGTTGTGCTTCATTCCCCAATTTATTTGTTATCGCTGTAATTGCATTTAATCTTTCCAAATTCCTATTTCATGCATGGTTCTGTAAAAACTCGCTATCCAACTAATCAGCTTGAGTGTTTAAGATAGCATCACGTTCAATTGAATTTTCATTACTTATTGTGCCGACAATTTTTCTCCCCGAAAACTATAAACATAAGGTAAAACGCCGCAAACAAACTGCATCCCAATCCATTTGTTTAAATTTGTCTAGTTATAATCATGGTTCCGTTTAATTGTGATTTTTAGAATATGCCGACAGTTTATAATTGATTACATACCACGGCTAGAAATAGCCATCAGATCAATAATTCTTAGGCAATAATCATCAACTTTAAAAGGAATCAATCATGCTTACAAACTTTAATCAGGCCATGAGGAATCTAAAAAATTATATGGATTTACATCTTGGCAATGACTTTAACTCGTTGCTACAGTACGCTGAGAATATCAAACAACATGAAACCAATGATGAAATTAGCAAGGTGAAGTATAAGGTAGGTAAATTACGTAATTTCTTAGCAAGTGATTTTCATGTTACCAAAATAGAAGTTGATCAAATCATTGTGGCATTAAAAAATGGCATTGATCAGTTTCATAACCAATTAATCAAAGTGTTATTTGAGTACTATCAAAGTTCAAATTTACTCAAGACAATTGAGGAAGAAATTTCCGAAATTTCAAATGATTTACAACACTCCCCCTATAATTATCATTCTGCTGATTTCGAGAATGTATTGAAAGCTGGCATTATGATTCTTTTACATAAGGAGTTAAATGAAGAAAGATATTCTGACGATTGGGCTAAATTAGCTGCACAATTTGATCCATCATACATTAAAGATTCTAATGGCAGTATTCATGATCAGTACTTAGAAGATATCATTGTAATGCGGGATTATCTTTTCGAAAAGTATAAAGACGAACCTAATTTTCCAATCTTTATACTTAACCTCGTTCACACATTTCCTTATGAATCGTTAGGAAAGTGATTGAAGGTTGTGAAGCATTATTCTCGTGCTAAGTGTTAGTTACCTTTGTAGCAATATCTGAGATAAGGTTATTTTGAGGGAAAAAGTTCGTTCGATTTAACCTTATCTTATCAATACTATGATTCGTTGCGAAATGTTAAACGCGTGTTTGTTGTAAGTTATATCCAAAACGCTTGTTCACTGAAAAAACTTGTGGGGAATTTTGTAATCTAGTTCGTCAACAAGGTCCGTTACATATTGAATGGCTTCTGAATCAGATAATTCATTAATCGCAATATTGTGTGCAGTCCACGTCAATTTTAGTTTTGTATCACTAACTACATGATTCAAGATTGACCGAGCTAATTTACCATTAAAATGAGAAGGTAACTTTCCCTTTGGTTTCGATTTAGCTGGTTTGTCCAGTATGTTAGCGCGAAGTCTCTTGAATTCAATTCTTTTTGCCTCAATCTTGGCAGAATCTGCAACACTATCGTAAATATTAGCTGAAGTTGAAAGATTGATTCCTTGTCTCTCCGATTCAGCCAATATTTCATCATCACTCATAATTAGAATCATATCAACAATCTGATCAGTAAGTGCACTCAGCTGTTCAACAGGCGTTAATATATTCATTTCTCCTCCTTTGATTTTCATTAAAACAGATAATTGAATTACTGCTACAACAATCTGAGGGGGATTTCCTCCTCGTCTAACAGTATAAATCCGATACATGTGTACGCGTAATCCGAAAACATGTATACATTTAAATTGCGGGTATTTTGTATCAACGCAAAAATCAAATGCTAGTCTGATTCCACTTGAAGGTCTAAATCAAGCTTCGTTTCGCTCAGTGGTCTAATTCTCAATCTTCATCTGTTAAGACCTCATCACAATGATTCTTCAAAAGAAAGTCAATCACTGGGGACACATTAACGGGATAAGTTTGGCCTTCAAAAGTACCAGGATGATAAAACTCTTTCATGTCGAATTGGCATTCTGATTCCCAAGTATTGTACCAAATAGAAAAAAGTTGAAAGATAAAAGGTTCTGTTTTACGACCTTCCACTATTTTTGTTACGAACTTTAATAATTTTGCCCGCATGGTATTTTCGGTTTCTCCGCGGTACAAATGCACATTCGCGGATTCATATAGTTCTCCTTGGATTTCACCGACAAATCGGTGTTCTCGATTTAAATACATAATTAACTCCATATCCGACTGGTTGTTGTTACTAACAGGAGATATAATCAAACAAAAAACTTCATATTGGCAAACATAAAACCCTTGTACTTTACTGTTTTAAGTGATATAAAATATGCTATGTATTATAGTGGCATTGTAGTCAGTGAAATTTGGGTTTACATCATTAAATTTAGCTTTGAATAAATCGTGAATTTTGAAAATGAAACATGATTCCATGTAGTGCGAGTTCAAAATATTTCAAGCTTTTGAATAAAGCCGCTTGGATGTATAAATTTTGTGTTAATTGTCGCTAATTTCCCTAAATATCTTTCGAGGGACACTGAGTACCTAGAATAACTGTCGGGAGACTCTTTACCTAATATACTCATTATTGTTAAACAAGTAGTTGATTCCTTTAGACTTTGGTGATTGAACTTTAAGGATTCACATAAGGTACATCGTTATTATCACTGGGTAATTTATTTACAATTGTGCCTATTTTCATCCACTCCAGATCATCTGGTGATTTAATATACTTTTTTATCATTTCGATTGTTATCAAATTCCCAGGTTCATGTGTTTTAAATTCAATATGAGAATTAATGAAATCTGCAGTGAATTTGTTAGTTCTTACAAGTCCACCAAATACTTCTTCTAAAAAGGATGCTGGATAACCTATAACCCCATCTAAATTTACAACGATTTTGTATCCTTTATTCAAATGTGGTACCAAAAATTTGTTTCGAAATTCGGTTGCATTTCCTTCACCATCAGTCGGAAATCTACCACCTGGAAACTTTGTATAATCTGAAATTCGAACTTTTGTTTTATTCATTTTTCTGTTCCCTTTAGTTAGTTTGTCCTACTAGATTATTATAGCATAAACTATTGTTCATTCCGATTTATTCAGACACGTTTTCCAAAAATATTATGAACCAATAAACTCCTGGAACTTTGAGATCAGTGATTAAGCTACTTGCTGGTGATGTATTAGAAGTCAGAACCTTCAGACTTTAAAAACAGATAACCACCATGCGTTCCCCACTCTTTTACATACGTCCTGAATAATTAACAATTCTACACTAAGAAACTAGGTTGTAGCGGAATTAGTTATAGAACGTAACCTTCATCAGGTTTAATTCACTCGCAAGCATTATTAATTCAGATTAAATCATCACTTGCCAACTGGCGGTAATGCTCACCTAAAGGTGTTAAAACACAAAATTTTGATTCCATTGCGGCATGCCACATATGTGGTTGAGATGCTCCTTCAGGTTGAACAAGATTTACACTTCGTAATTGTTGAAGTTGAGCAAATACCTTATTTTTCTCTACATCAGGTGGAGGAATTTGTGCATCCTTTAATTGTTCTTCAGATCTCTCTGGTTCATATGCAGGGTCGAGCGGAAATTTATAATTTCTTTGAGGAAATAATTTGCTTATTGATTGCAATATTTCTCTTGAAATAGGTGGAGTAGCCTTTCTTAGTGAAACAAATGTTTTAACATTTGTCTTAAATACTGGACGTTGTTTTGACCAGGGACCAAAAGCTCGATCAATGTGTGCATAAATACTACCTGAAGTAACATCCCCAACTAAATTTGCTACGGAACCTTCAAGTGCATCAATCAGTAAATTTGTAAATACACCTCCTGGCTGACCATTTTGATTTTCAAATGCGGATTGATCAGCGGTAGATGCAGTTAATATTGAGGTTCCATTGGTAATTTCTGCCAAATTGCTAGATTTTGGATTATCACCAATTATTCCACTATGACAACAATCAAGAAATATGAATTTATATTTGACAGGTGAATTATATATGATATACATGAGTTCATGAAGTGAAAAGCCATCATCCCCTCTCTCGCATTCACTAGTATTTAAATAACCTCCGATGTCTTCTAAATATCCATGTCCAGAGAAGTAAAAGAGTGCGATGTCGGCCTCATCTTCATAGAGTTCCCGAACAGAGTCCTTTAAATTAAATCGGTTGATAAGATTTTGTTCGGAATCACTTGTAAGTAATTTTGGTGCTGAAAAATTTGTTGAGCCATCAGCATGATGCCCTAATATTTCAGCCATTTTTGTTGCATCAGTAATGCAACCTTTAAGCGATGAAACATGCTGGTAGTAATTTATTCCAACAAGTAGTGCTTTTCGTATCATAGTCTTTCTATCCAATTTTTAATATTTTTCCAAGTCCAAGTGGTCGTTAATAAACCAGGGATCTTAGTTCGGTCAACTTTATATGCCCAAATTCCACGTATAGGTTTGCCCAACTCCCGTGCACATTTTAATTCCCACAATTGACCATCTGAATTTAAGGAATTTCTTGAAACTACGGCAATTACCCCACTTACTCCACGAATTCTATCCTTTGCTTTAGTTTTCCATGCAGACTCATATGGTTCTTTAACCGAAAAATCAATAAATTCAAATGGGCTATTAGAATTTTGTGCCTGTTCGACAAGAAAATCTCGTATAGTTTTATCTTCTATTGCAAATGCAATAAATATCCGAGGTTTAGTAATCACAATAGATTCCCTAGAATTTGATATAGAAGTCCAGTTACATAATATGAATTTGAAAAAATAGTCAACAATGTCGCATACTTAAATTCGGATATTTTGAGATTACCTAACTATTAAGTGAAATACTAGTATAATATTATCCGATATTTAACAGACTCCTAGAAATAAAAATCTTCTGAAATTCTCAAATCAAATTTATTGTCCTAAATTTAAATAGGTTAAATATTACATAACAAAAATAATGTAGTATTTACATACAACTTATTTAGTCTGAATCAAAAAGTCAAAGTATATTCATTCGCCACATGAATCAATAAACAATTTATAACTGTGCAAAATTGGAATCGACCCATCTTAAAAAATCACAATAAATATGATTGATTCGTAATCGAAATTTACGACAATAACTTATAA
This sequence comes from Stappiaceae bacterium, assembly GCA_964291365.2. Classification (GTDB taxonomy): domain Bacteria; phylum Pseudomonadota; class Alphaproteobacteria; order Rhizobiales; family Stappiaceae; genus JBDWFY01. The sequence continues at coordinate 3,613,560 of OZ219989.1, read as the reverse complement.
ATTGTATTTTTAAATCCTACCATTTTTTGCAAGTTGTCGATAGTGTTTACCAGTTGCAGTTAAACGGCACCCACCATTATACACAGCAGAATGCCACATATGTTCGTGTTTAGTAGGAACAATTAAACTATGTCGGTTACACTTTTGTAACTCCCTGTAGATTCGAACATTTTGATCATCTACTGGAATATCTTTCAATTTTTCATATTCTTCACCTCGGTCAGGTTCAAATGACGGATCTAGTTTAAACTCGGCATCAGCAGATTCAAAATACTCAGGTAATTTTCTAAGTATTTCTGGTGAAACTTTCGGTTGAACTTTCTTAACACTGATAAAATTCTTAACGTTCGCTTTATATATAGGGCGTTGTTCCCAACCACCTAGAGTTTGGTCAACATGAAAATATAATGATGCAGGAGTAATACGCCCTAAAATATCACTTGCAGCTCCATTCAACCCGTCAAGTAAAAGACTAGAAAACAACCCATGCCCTCTCAATTCAGCAGCATATCCATCTTGTTGACAAGCACTCAGAATCGTTACTCCAGTTCCAATGAAAGATATATTTTCAATACTCCCAAGTCCATTTATCTCTCCTGCGATTCCAGATTGACAGCAATCCAAAAATAATATAGTAGATTGAATTCTAGGATGAGCACGATTCGCATATTGTAGAATTTTAACTAGTTCAATTCCCCAATTTGGATTTTCGCTATCCTGAGTCACTAGATAACCACTATTTGTTTTATCATCAACAAATCCGTGTCCTGCAAAGTATAAGAGCACAGATTCAGCATCACCTGAAAACAGTTCATCAATTCCCTGATAAACTAGACTAGATGTAATCCTACTTTCGGAACTTACTAATCGTTTAATATCAAAGTTTGGTGATCCATCTTCATTTGTTTTCAAAGATGCACCTATCTCATTCGCATCATTTACACATCCTTGTAATGAATTGAGTTGATTACTGTCGTAATCATCAATTCCAATAATTAGAGCTTTTTTCATAGCATTTGGTTCCATTTATATTGATCGTTAGTATACCCACTTTGAAATTCATAACTTAGATTTTCTTTATGAAATTCATTGAAGTCAACAACCAATCAATTTTATACAAGCTAGCTCATTCTTTAGATTTCCTTAGAAATATTTTGGTATAAAATTCAAGTTATTACTATCCCAAACTTTTTAATTCAGTTTGAAATTCGTTCACATGTCCATCGACAAGTTCTATTACCTTCCACATCTGTCCTATCCTCCTTTTTAACTCATAGAATACACAGTGAAGTGCCCAACTACATGTAACATAATAAACTGGATCTAACTTTGCAAGAAAAAATTCCTTTTTCACGAAAATTCAATGAAGAAAAATTCATTTGGTGAATTTTTTTGTAACAGAGATTCCATTCTTAAATGCACAATTTTAAGTTCCAATTTTAGCTTGCTTTTAGCCAATAAAATGTTGTAAAATAATTTCGCCAAAATTATTTTAATGTCCCCCGACAGTTATTTTGGACGGGTAGCGACAATTAGCTGAATCAATTTGCTTACGTTTCTTATTACCGAGACAATCACTTAACTCCTGAAAATTCATTTGGATTCTATAGTCCACAGTGAAGTGCCTTATTACATGAAATTTAGCTAAAATTGGAACCCAAAATCTTGCATTTATGAATGGAACTTCAGTTTATAATTCCAAACTTAGTATAAGAGACATTTTTCTATACTATACTAAAGCAATACGATTTGAGAATTGAAAAATTGCTAAAATAAGTTACTTTATTTAAATTTAAGAGTCCGAATTAAGTTGGAGAATACCTGCTTGCATCAAAATTTATCGAATGTGGGAATATGGTAGAAAGAATTGAAGGTTGTTCTCCTCAAATCTGAGAGACTTAAATTCATTGTTGCCCAAAAGCAAATCTGAATTGTATTTTTGCTTGCAATTTTGTTTTAAGTAACTTATATTAAAACTCAAAATACTATAGTTACTCAATAAACAGGAATCCATGTTATGTCAAACACAACTGTTCATGTTCGTGTACCTAAAGAGCTGAAACAAAGTGCAAAAAATATATTCTCTGAAAGGGGAATGACTGTATCAGCTGGTATTCGATCGTACTTATATCAGATTGTTGAAAATTACCCGCTTTCCTCTAACTCAAAATTAATTGATTCCTCAAGAGGATTTAAAGAAGCTATTGATGAACTTGATAGTGGAAAAGCAGAACATTTTGAATCAATTGATGACCTTGTGGCAAGCTGGAAATAATTCAATATGAAACGTGAAATAAATCAATCCAGTCGATTTAAACGTCAAATGCGTATTATGCTAAAGCGGGGTAAGGATGAAACGAAAATTAGGGTTGTTATTGAAAAACTTTTACTCAAACAAATACTCCCATTAAAATATCAGGACCATCAGCTTACTGGCAAGCGTGCAGGTAGTCGAGAGTGTCACATTGAACCTGACTGGCTATTAGTTTATCGATTCAATAAGAAAAATGAACTTGATCTTATTGAAACAGGTTCACATGCTGATTTATTCTAGTATGCACCTTAATTGTACATTTCGATTTATATGTACGCAATTAAATTGCGGGTATTCTATATCAAATTTATTTTGTATTATAGTTTCTAAGTACAAAGCTTTCACTTCAAAATCCAGAAACATCTACAAGGTCAGAGCGTCTTCAAATCTCTTTGCTTCATTTTGGAGACTGTCAGTTTTTTCTTCTTAGATATTGATTGAATTCATTGCTTACATCAGGATTTGGTTTTGGAGGGTTTTCCAATATTTCTAAATAATACTCCTGATCTTTACGTGAAAGACGGATTGGTTCATTGCCAAAGTAGTGTTGTTCATCTCCTCTCACATCACTATTACTCTGATGTTTGCTATTTATATCTGGTACCAGCGTGACTTTTTTTCTAGCTTTGAAATGTGATTTTTGAAATCCATGTTGTTACCTCTATTCGTATTCAACAATTTACGGTTTAAAAATACTGTCTGAGGACAAAGTCTGTTGAAAAATTCAAATTTTCGCACATTATTGTGATGTTCTATACCAACGCAAAATTTATATGATAGTCTGATTCCACACTTGAAGGTCTAAATCAAGCTTCGTTTCGCTCGGTGATCTAATTCTCAATCTTCTTCTGTTAAGACTTCATCACAATTATTCTTCAAAAGAAAATCAATCACTGGGGCCACATTTACGGGATAAGTTTGGCCTTCAAAAGTACTTGGTTGATTAAACGCTTTCATGTCGAATTGCCATTCTGATTCCCAAGTGTTATACCAAACAGAAAAAAGTTGAAAGATTAAAGGTTCTGATTTACGACCTTCAGCTATTTTTGTTACGAACTTTAGTAATTTAGCTCGCATACTATTTTTGGTTTCTCCGCGGTACAAATGCACATTCGCGGATTCATATAGTTCTCCTTGGATTTCACCGACAAATCGGTGTTCTCGATTTAAATACATAATTAACTCCAGATCCGATTGGTTGTGGTTACTATTACGAGATAGAATCAAACAATAAACTTTATTTTGGCAAATTTAAATCCCTTGTACTTTACTGTTTTAAGTGTTATAAAATATGCTAAGTATTATAGTGGTATTGTAGTCAGCGGAATTCGGGTTTACGTCGATAATTTTTGCTTTGAATAAATCGTGAATTTTTGAAATAAAACATGATTCCATGTAGTACTAGTTCAAAATATTTCAAGCTTTTGAATAAAGTCGCTTGGATGTATAAAATTTGTGCTAATTGTTGCTGAGAACCCGAAATAACTGTCAGAGGACTAATATTCATCGTTAGTCCATATCAATAAAATCAGAATTATCGAATCTCACTGTTGAATTAGGAAATTCTCGAACCGCTACAACTTCGTTACGATTCAAGTAAACTCGCCAAGTATGTTGGTCTAAAGGTTGGGGAGTTGCAAATGCTTTACAAGAAAGAACTGCTAAATTAGCACGATGCTCTAAGTCACGAACCGAGCTATATCGAATTAATTCAACTTGGATTTTACGTACTTCATTTGCAAATTCTTGGCAAAAATCATATTTAGTTTTGTCCATCCATTGCTCTGAGTATTTTAACATTTTTCCTGACGTTAAGTCGATCATTCGGTTAGTTGAAATATTTGCAGTATATGAGGTAAAATAGATAGGACCTTTTGGAAATGAAATTTTAGTACTATGATTCAACGTCATTAGTCGATGATAAACGACTTCGGATAGTGCAGTAGTTTCATGTTCAGCACCGTACCAAACTCCTTCAACTTGTTTAGGACTTCTAAATCGAGATCCTCTTGGGGTTGGAAAGTATCTGAAAGGAGTATATAATTGAAAATTTAGTCCCTCACATTCTATAGGTATTCGAGGTTTATATTCATCAATCAACTCTTCTAATTCTGATTGAAATTCAGGATTTACTATTTTATTTGTAGCTATCAGATGAAATGGTTCCACAAATCTCCAAGCTTTCCCACTCCAAGAATGAATTTCAGATCGGAGCTCGTCTGGCATCCAAGTAATTAACGACACTTTCCAATCCCTCCCATGTGCTTATAATTTCAATTGGAATAGCGTCTAAGGCAGTATTCGGTGATTTCATCCATTGATGCATAACTAATTCATCTCCTCCCATTATTGCAAAAATAGATCGATAAACACGGACTAAATAAACTGCTCTGATAAATGAGGTTGAATTTTCAACCAGTTGATTAGAACCTAACCTTAAATCACATAGTTCATCCGTTGAAATCTCAAGTGCGGATGACAATTGCCGGTCATTTAAACCTAAGTACTTAGCTGCATTTAAAACAGCTTGAGTCAAAATTTTACCTTTGCGGAGTGCCGCCTCAGTATTATTTTCTTGGTTCAATTCCACAATAACCTCCATTAGCTTCTTCACAATTAAATCAAACAATCAATTTTTTTTGAATTGATTTAGATTATGAGTATATAATATACTTCACTAATTGATTTTTTTCAAGCAAAGTTCAGTTTTGTAATTGAAAAATAAAGCTTGCGAAATTTATTCAACTAAGTATGCAAACCAAAATAACTGTCGGGGGACATGCTTATGAGAAATAAATTACAAACTAGCAATGTTCCCAACACACATTTTCAAATTTGCTTGGTTATAATCATGGCTTTACTTTGATTGTTTCTTAAAGTTTGCCGACAGTTCAATATTGAAAAACAATTCAAAGCTAATAATGGATGGGTAATCAATAATATTCTAATATTTATTACCAACTATTAGAGTAATCATTCCTGGTAACAAAAATAACCCAAACATAAATTCTACGTGCGCTATGCTATAGGTTGATGCGACTGCTTAACTCATTGTACACTTACTTTATCTCCATATTCACCCTTAGCTAATTCTTCCGCTTCAATGCTTTCAAACAGAGCTTTGAAGTTTCCTTCACCGAAACCGTCGTCTCCTTTACGTTGGATGAATTCAAAGAATATCGGTCCTATCACGGTTTTCGAGAATATTTGTAACAGGATCTTAGTTTCTCCGCCATTGACGACACCCTCGCCATCAATCAGAATACCATGTTTCTTCATCCGCTCAATTGGTTCTTCATGACCAGATACCCGCTCTTTTGACATGTCATAATAGGAATCAGGCGGTCCTGGCATAAAACTCACGCCGTGTTTGGCAATCGCATCAACTGAAGCATAAATATCTCGTGCACCTACTGCGATATGCTGAATACCTTCACCGTTGTATTTTTTTAGATAATTTACAATCTGACCGGTTTCACCACGATCTTCATTGATAGGGATCCGGATGCGACCGCAAGGTGAGGTCAACGCGCGGCTATAGAGTCCAGTATATTTGCCTTGAATGTCAAAGAACCGAATTTCCTTGAAATTGAATAAATCACCGTAGAATTTGAACCATTTGTCCATATTCCCTTTAAATACGTTATGCGTCAAATGATCAAGGTAGTAAAAGCCTTCACCTTGAGGGTGGGCTTTACCTAGCCAATCAAATTCATCATTGAAGACGCTTTGATCATAATATTTATCAAAGAAGTAAATAAGAGATCCACCGATACCGATGATTGCGGGTGCTTCCATCACTTTACCGTTACCCTCATAAGATTGCGCACCATTTGCAATTGCATGGTTAAAAGAGTGCTGTGCATCTACCACTCGCCATCCCATTGACGGTGCACAAGGGCCATGTTCTTCAATAAAGGCCGCCGCATGGGTATTCGGTTCGGCGTTTAATAGATAAGAAATATCACCTTGTTGCCATAGTTCAACCTGCTTGGTTTTGTGATTAGCAACATGGGAGTATCCCATTCGTAAAAAGCAGTCGCGTAATTCTTGCGGTTCGGGATGCGCGAATTCAACAAATTCAAAGCCATCAGTACCAGCTGGATTTTCTGTTGTGATTTTTGCCCGTGGTGCATCATGTGGGAACGGCCCCATTGTTACCTCCTCAACTAGTTGTACTATTCTGCAAGTTTATGTAAAAATTTCTTTGCATTTTGTGCGTAATTTGGTAAAATTGACGCTAAAATTCACAAAGCATGCAAATTATGGCTTATCAATGCAAATTTCTCTCGATTCATTTGATCATGCTATTCTTAGTGCACTTCAACGCGATGGTGCGCTAACCAATGTGCAGTTAAGTGAGGCTGTCCATCTATCGCCGTCACAATGTTCACGACGACGCATTCGACTTGAATCTGAAGGTGTGATTTTAGGTTATCACGCCCGCTTGAACCCAGAGGCGATGGGGTTGAGTCTGCGGGCAATTGTTCGTGTGAACCTGAATTCTCATAGTGGAGAGAACGCGCAAAAATTCGCACGTCTCTTGAGTACCCATGATGAAATCATCGAGGCATTTTCAGTTTCAGGTGATGCGGATTATATTTTGATCCTACAATGTAAAAATCTCACCAGTTTCGCCGATTTCATCCATGGTTCGCTGTTACCGCAATCCTACATAGGTCAAATTCGGTCAGAGATTGTACTAAAGGATATTAAGCGTTCGTTTCACGATGCTGCGGCTTAAAGCTCAATCTTCATGCCATCACGGCCAATGATCAAGTCACCGTTCCAAGTCGCTTGGGTTGCTCGTCGCCATTCATCTTCACCAAATTGAGGAAACCCATCGGGCACGAAGTGATTTAGGGCTAATTTCTTTACTTTGGCTTCAGTGGCAATGCGTCCGACTTCCTCCGCAGTCGTATGACTTCGTAGCAGATGTTGTCGTAGCTTATCATCACTATTAGGATGGCGACGAACAATTTCATCAATTCCTGCAATAAGCATGGCTTCATGAACTAGAAGATCAACCCCATTTGCAAACTCGATCATTGCTGGCATATACGCGGTATCGCCAGATAGTACGACTGAACGTTCTTGCCATTCAAAACGTAACGCGTAACTTTCCTCAATTGGTGGATGGATGTTCTTCATCACACGTACAACAATGCCATCAATGCCTAAATTGTCTTGGTCTTTAAGCTGATAGCAAGTGACGAGTTTAGCAATATCGATCCGACCTTCATCATCTATCCGCAGTTTTATGTCATCTTCCATTGCCAGCAGAAATGTCTCCCAATAATGCTTGAGACGTGATGGTCCATAGATTGGTAGGGGAGTGGTTCGTCCTGACACCCATGCGGTGTGAATCAGAGGACCGAGCTCAATATAGTGATCCGAATGTAAGTGGGTGATAAAGATTGCATCTATTTCACCAAGCGTGACTCCTTGGTCACAAATTGATTTTGATGCCCCAAGTCCAGCATCCACTAAAATCTTTTTATCGTTGATATTAAGTAAAATGGATGTCGGTAAATTTGAACCAGGTCGAATTGCGGGACCACCTTTGACACCGAGCAACGCGACAAAATCAGTCATGACGTTATTCCTCATGCCATCCCGACTTGAGTTGACATCGGACCGGCATCATCGGGTCGGGACGCAATAAATTCAAGTAACTCGTGTTGCAAATCAGCATGATCTGGTGAATTGAATAAGTTTGTGGTTTCATCAGGATCACCAATCATATCATAAAGTTCACCAGCCAATGATTGTAGATCTATGGTTAATTTATGTGTTTTGGTACGGACTGTCCTTAATCTGAGACCGACACCCGCCCGCGTTGGTAATAATTCCCATTCGTTAAGGGCAAAGTCACGTTTAGCGTCGTTTGTTTCTACCAAAGGTCGCAGGGATTCACCGTGTTGCGTCAGTAGTGGTTTCGCGGTGCCATAATCAAAGAATGTTGGACCAAGATCAAGAGTAGAGACTGGTTCATCAACTTTTTTCCCTTTGGGAATGTTCGGACCTCTCATAATCAAAGGCACCCGTAGCAATCCATCATAATGCATCGGTCCTTTCAGGATGAGTCCGTGGTCACCCAGCCAGTCACCATGATCCGAGATGTAAATGACAATAGTATTATCAACAAATCCAGCTTCTTCTAATGCAATCAAAATGCGTCCGACATTGTGATCAATCAGCGCGATCTGTCCGTAGGTATTTGCGATAATCTCTCGTAATTGTTCATCTGATTGAGCCGCGATACGGCTGTATGATTTACGAATTTCCGCACCTTTCTTATCACCAGTTGGTTCCGCGGTTAACACGGTCTCATGCCACCATGGTCGGCCTTCAAAGGTGCGGATGCGATGTTTCGGGAGATCTACCTCACTTGGATCATGCAATCGCGACCATGGTTCTGGTGCGTCAAAAGGATGATGTGGGTCGGGGAAACTGACCCAAGTGCAAAACGGTTCATCACCACGTCCATGCTTGAGCCATTCAATCGCGCGGTCTGCCGTCCACGTTGAATTGTGCCAAGCGACCGGTAATTTAGAATGCCAAGTTTGTGCGGCTTCTTTAGTTTCACCTGCATTTTCACGATAGAGTGCGTTCTTTTCATCACCACGTCCATCGGCATAGAACCAGCGTTCATAGTGCTGACCAGCAGGAGGTTTTTCCGGTAAGAACCAGTTATGACCTACCAGCATCATCTCAACATAATTGAAGCCCATATAAGGACCAAACCAGGTGTCAGGGTAATTAGCAGAGGATTTGAGGCACTCTGGTGTGCCAGTAGCTTCAAACGTGTGATAATACCAATTTTAAAAAAGATTATTGTATAAACTTATCACATTTCTTGTGAATATCTTTTTAAGGTATATATTAATTCGCTCTTTTACAAGCTATGGTTGAATTATCCATTAAATTCAACCATGTTGAGGCATATATGTCAAGAAGAGCGATTCCACTGGTAAAACATCATTCACTTGATGAGTTGGAAAATTTTGCTGCAAGCTGCGACAATACCAACGTATATCGGAGAGTAAGTTCCATCATTGATATTATGAACGGTGCATCTCGGGCTAATGCTGCGAAACGTGGCCATATGAGTCCTGATGTTTTACGTTATTGGATAAACAGATATAATGACTTAGGACTTGATGGTTTAATTGACTTAAAGTCTCCCGGTCGACCACGGAAATTGGAAGCGGCACAAACAGTTGAATTTATCAAAGTTGTTAAAGCTGGCCCTAATCCTGAAATCAATGGAATTGGCCGTTGGCGGCTCTGTGATTTGGTAGTAGTTATTCATACAACTTTTGGTATTAAAATCACGATCGCATCAGTGTGGAACTTGCTGAAGCGAGAAGGTTTTTCGATTCAATCTCCGCGACCTCGTCACCCCAAACAAAACCCTGATGATATTCCCGCATTTAAAAGGGATTTCGATGAATTAGTCACAGGTAAAACGCGGCATGTTTCAAAGGAAACACCAATTCACATTTGGTTCCAAGATGAAGCTCGTATTGGTGAAAAGAATAATCAAGCGAAAAGTTGGGCACCGGTCGGTGAACGTCCAATCGTACCAGCTGACATGGGATATCAAGTTGGTTACCTTTTTGGGGCAATTTGTCCAGAATTAGGGGAGGCTGTTGGATTAGTCATGGCAAGTGCAAACACAGCTTCAACGCAAATATTTCTTGATTGTCTCAGCGACAAAATTACTGATCACGCCCATGGCGTTATTATTATGGATCGCGCCACTTGGCACACCACGACAAAACTTAGAATTCCCGACAATATCACCATCATTTATCTTCCGCCATATTGTCCAGAACTCAATTCAATTGAGCAAATATGGGATTTTCTCCGGAAAAATTATCTACCCAATCGTATTTTTAACACATGGGACGTGTTGGTCGAGGCAATTTGTTGGGCTTGGAATCAATTGTGCAAATTACCAGAAAAGATCTCTAAAATAGGGACAAGAGAGTGGGCGACAATAAAGCGATAAACCGATTTTGATACTGTTGTTACACGGCTTGAAGTTGAAGCCCTTCTCGCTTTAACATGATACTCAGGGCTGAAATCGACACATCAATATCATTCTCTTGTTTAAGGTAACCTTTCAAATCAACTAATCGCACCGCCCCACCTTCAGCTGAATTTAATTGTCGGCTACGAACACGCTGAACCAGATCTTTCAATTCTTTCTTACTCAGTTTAGTCGGCCGACCAGTTGATTTAAAATCAATTAAACCATCAGGACCATATTCATTGAAACGCTTGATCCAATAGCAAAGCACGTCAATACTTAGATTGACTAAATTAGCGGCCTCAGTTCGACTTAACCCGTCATAGACTCCTTTAATGGCAAGGAGACGTTTATACTGCTTTACAATCTTACAGGTATCAAGAATCTCTTGTAACCTCTCTGAGTTGAAATCTGAACGCAGTGGTGTTGCTCTTCGTGCCATGATAAATAACGATTCTCTCACTAATCAAAATATTTAATTGACATTATTTTGAATAGTTGAAAGAATACATGAGGAAAACACAAATGTAAATTGTAAATTCACTTTATACGATAATCTTTTTTGGAAATGGTATAAGTTGAAAAATGGGCTTTGCCGAAAAACGCAGTCTCATATCCAGCAGTGGCCATCGCCCCAGCAAATCCTTTGTTGCCAATCTTAGGGTCTAAATCAATACCATTGTCATGTACCCCATGGGTACGACACAGCTGACCAGTTAATATAGAAGCGCGCGCCGGTTGACAGATGACTGTTGGCGTAATGCAATTGGTAAAGCGAGTACCATCCCTTGCCAACTGATCTAGATGCGGGGTCTTGATGTTTCTACCTTCAAAACCGAAACAATCAGCGCGTTGCTGATCAGCTGAGATTAGTAAGATATTTGGTCGTGTCATGTTAACGGTTTGCGTAAATTGTAAACAACAACAATAATTGAAAGAATGATAAACCCAAGTGCAATTGGACTCTTGAGTAAAAAATATGGATCGGCACCAGTCGCAGCAAATGCCTGACGTGCAGTGGCTTCTAAATTTTCACCAAGGATAAAAGCAATGACAAACGGTAAAGGTGACATCCCCACCCGACGCATCACATATCCTAAAAATCCAAAAAAGATGGTGATCCAGATCGCCAACATTGAAGTTTCTTGCACATAGATCGCAGTTAGTGTCAGCAGGAGAATAATCGGAAGCAGTCGTGCTTTGGGAATGTAAGCCATAATGCCGACCCAGCGCATGATGACCCCACCAATGGTCCAGTTCAATGCATTAGCGATAAACATCGTAGTGAAGATGCCAAATACCATAATCATTTCTGGGTTCATGACGCTTGCACCTATACCACCTTCAAGTTTAAAGACAGTAGGGCCGGGGTTAAATCCACCGATTGAATCCATCGCTAGAATCAAAAAAACCGCTGCGGCATTACCAGGAATTCCTAGTGATAAGACTGGGATGAGGTTCGCACCTGAAACCGAACTATTAGCTGCTTCAGTTGCTGCAATTCCTTCGGGAGCACCTTCACCAAAGTTTGGTGCGTCTGGTGCTTTTTTCGCAGTATACCTGCGCTTTGCCGTGGTATAACCTAAAGTTGCTGCCAGTGTGGAACCAACCCCAGGTAGTGCACCAATACATGTACCAATCACCGCCGAACGACCAATATATGGGAATAAATTTCGAAGGTTAGACAATGTCAATTTTGACTTGTCAGATTTCGCAGCATCAATCCGATTTGCTTGGATTTTACCACGATAGATGTCTTCGAGTGACTTGAATACTTCACCTAAGATCAATACGCCGAGGATTGCTGCTGCAATCGGAATACCTTCCGACAACGCCGGTTGTCCCATGGTCAGACGGGGATAAAAATCTTCTCCCGTTGCAATCATTGCCGCAAGCAGTCCAAGTCCCATCGAGATGATACCTTTACCAACCGATCCACCAATGACGGAAGCAATAAAAGCTAAGGACAGAATCAGCAGTGCGGTTTTCTCAGGTAGATCAAGAAAACGTTCAACCATGATTGCTAGAAATGGCGCGCAGATCACCAGCACGATATCTGAAAATGTATCACCAGAAGCAGATGAAAAGTGTGCCACCCGCAGGGCCTTACGCGCTTGTCCCTGTTGGGCCATTGGATAACCATCGAAAGTGGTCATATAAGCATCTGGTGTACCGGGAGTATTAAACAGAATAGCAGGCACAGCTCCACCTATGGTTGCCCCCTTCATGATCCCGATCAAAAATCCTAATACTGGTAACAGCGCATCATTAGAAAATCCGAAAATAGAGATGAGAATTGGTAGTGAGATTGCCATCGCCATAGGGCCAGCAAGACCGGGAGTTGCCCCCACCGTAATACCCAACAAAAATCCACCTAACACCATCAATAAGATGATTGGTATTCCCAGCACTGGTTCAGATTGAAATACAATAAGTATACCGGTATTAATGTGGTCCTACACCCCCATTAGATATCCCTTTTGGGTGGGATGATCAGATCATCAAAGTGAACATCATAGAGCAACGCGGGAGCAAGCGATGTGATGAAACCAATAACGAAATCTTTGACCGCGAACCGACGTGAAACAAGACTGGTTATTCCTCCCACCATTACCCTCCCACCAAGTAAGAATCCAATATAGTGCCAGGGTGGTGTTGCACGCAATGGACGATAATCGAGTTCGATCCATGATGCGACTAGCGGTCCAGCATAACGCATCATGACTAGAGATAATGTGAAAAGTCCCAGTAGCGTCGCAATCCAACTCAGATTTTGCCATTTAAGAGCTTTGTTATGCGTAGGTTGTAATAGTATTAATGCTACACCAAGAATGATGACGATTCCATTCAACGTCGGAGCCAATACATCACCGATGACAAATTTACATTGATCTTTCTTTGCCAACCCAGTATCTGTATCAAGTAGTATCCAGACAAAGATTAATAGAATAGCTGCTACTAAAAAGAACAGAGCCAGCCAAATGTCTACCGAAAGCTTGGAATTCATTGATTGGTTCCTTTAGAATTTTAATTCGCTTATTGTGCGGCTTCCGTCAGTGCGCCAGCAGGATCAAATTCTTTTTGTAGTAGTCTATCCAATTCTTCACCTTGAATATTTACCGTACCACCAAATACATTGCCGATCATATCAGTAGCTTTTCCATTGTTTGAGGTTGCTACAATCGCGGCGGAACATTGCCACGTCCGTGGCCGGTTCCAGAGGTGCAAGAATTCACATCAAGTGAATCAATTGAAGGTAAGCACTGGATTATTCAATCCACCACGGCCCCGTACACACAAACTTATCTTGAATGCTTGTCCTTCGTGCTATTTCACCAAGACAAAAATTTTGTCCACTCTAGTAACGCAGGATTCTGTCTAGAGATTGAAACAATTGCTAAAGATGTTGACCTTATGTTACACTGGTGCTATCGTCTTGATGGCGAGCAAGTGTCGGATAATTTGGCCGCGGTAACACCAACTCCATCGGAAATTGGTGAGATGGCCCAACTTGCTGGAGTACATTCATTAATCCTTACTCACTTTCGTAAACAAATGGATGATCCTTTACACCACGAACAAGCGATTAAGAACGGCTCAGAAGCGCTTGGTAAGACCATCACCATTACTGAAGACCTAAAACAAATTGAAATGTAGGGAAACCAATGAATCACTGGATTGTCTTATTTACAGACACACCTGAAATGATCGCGGTACGCGAAAAACATTTCGATGATCACATTGCTTACCTGAAAGCACACCCTGAAATATTTGTTGATGGAACAGCACTCGCTCCTGAAGAAGGTTCCAATCCAACAGGTGGGATGTGGATTGTTAAGGCAACAAATCGGGATAACATCGTGCAGTTAATTCAAGGAGATCCAATGTACCTATCTGGCCATCGCAAGTATGAAATTTTCGCGACTGGAAAACAGTTATCAGTGAATTGAATTTTGAAGTGATTAATAGCGTTACAAATTGTCACATTGAAATGCACGTACTGACAAAAAATAAGATGTCATCTATCACAATTTCACAAAGTATTCTCAGTATCCTTTGCATGTGATTGAAGTACCGCGCGGAAGACTTTGATCGCAATACTAGAAATTCGTTGAATCATTTTAAATGTTTCCTTAAAAATGATAGATATCTCGCAGAATTTTTGAAAAAAATGAAAATAAACTTTACAAATTGAATCTGTTATTTAAAGATTCAAATAATTGTGTACATCACAGTGAATTGTAAATTTTTAATTGCAACTAATTGGAGAATTGATAATGGTAAAAACTAGTTCTAACAATAATAGACCACCTGTTGAAAAGGGAGGCACTGTTAAACCTCCTCCGCCTCCAACTACTCCACCGCGGCCGTCGCCCTTTAACCCTCCAAGACCGTCTAAAAAATAGTTTAAATTGTGCTCAATTTTCTTTCAAATTAGTTAAAATGTAAATGTAGATTTTTAATTTCCGTATAAACTATTCGGCAATTAACAAAGTTATGTTTTTATTTTAAAACTTAATCAAAGATATATTATTATCTAGGTTTATCAAAATTTGAATGACTTGATATTTTCAACTTATAAACACAAAACAATTCAAATTTTTCATTTAATTGACTCTTTCTGGAAATTCCATCCAAAGCTTATCTTTAAGACATGTAACGTACATATACTTCGCTTGCGAATACAGTAATCCATCAAAATCATATGCTTTTGCATCTTCGAGTAATATTTCTCTTGTACCTTCATTGTCTGAAAAAGATCGTACAAAACCTGTAAATTTAATCTTGCGTTCAGTGTCCCAAATGTGTGCGTATTGGAATTCAGGAAATTCTGAATTCAACATAAAATTGAATACATCCTTTTCATCAAATCTTTCTGTGAGTCCCCAATAAGTTAGAAATCGATTTAACCACTTCTTACGTACACCTCTAAGCCAAAACCCAGAAAGAGCAAGTCCCAATGGTATAGCTGTAATTATTTCATCATGAAAATCTGTTGGATCTAATGGAGTTTCAGTACTTGAAATCTTCAAAAATGATATCATTTCACCAAATAATAGGTACACTCCCCCAAGAATCAAATAATTAAAGAAACCAAAAAGAATTGCATTAAAAAATAAGATATGTCGTTTCATATTTCGAAACTGACCGTATTTTGAATCTAGGTAAGCCCAAATTAAACCAGGTAAACAAACAACTATTAAAAAAGAAATTAACACTGTCATTATAGAATCTCCATATTGAAAAATGAGAAACGAAACAATACAAAGTTATTATAGCAATTGCAAACCAATTGGCCGCTCTGCATTTTATATCTGAGACTTTCACATAAAATAAGTACTAACGGACCTTGTGACTGGTAAAGTGTTCTTTTTCCATTATCCAAATATTCTCATATTGAATCACACACAATTTACATCTCTAAAAATCTATCTACCGGTAATTTTACCGGTAGATCTAAAATTCATTTGTATGAAATCTATTAAGCATTTCCCAATAGTTTGCGAAATAGCTTATTCGCATCACTATTTACGATATTACTTTTTTAATGAAGATTCTTGTCTTGGAGGATTAAAAGGTGGAGGGCGATTATCTGGATATAATATCACCCGGTTTTGCCCACCCTTATATGTTCTTCCCCCAATTTCAGAAAATTTTTCACTTTTTTGTGTTTTAGACATAATTCACTCCTGTTTTATGCGAAATTCGCGAGTTAGAAATATTATTATCTCTCAATTCAACTATAAATTATATTCAATTTTCTACCATATATTCAACTATAACCTAAAATCAAATTAATTCAACTTACATTTCCACGAATACAGTATTATTTAAAACGTAATTTTGTTTCACGTAAATTTTCATGCGTTTATTGTCGCTCGACAGTTACTTTTGGTGCTGGATGACATTTAGCGATGATTGCTACTTTGATAACTAAAATTTCAAGACTGTTAATTATACCTCAATCTTCCTCATTTATTTCAAAGACTTTCGAGTAATGTGGCAATTTGTCGCATTGATTTTCTATAATACCTAATGCATTGTGAGACAAACCTAGCAAAGAAGGAATTAAACTCGTGATTAAATACGCAATTGCAATCCTAACATTTGGATTTTTGCTTTCAAGTTGCAGTTCACCGCAACCTTGCCACGCAGATAATATGCTAACTATTGAATGGTGGCAAAACTGCGTACAAGGTGTAAGTATAGGGAATCATTCATTTACTTGGTAATTCTTAGGTTAAACGTGACGATTTGCTGAACATATTAAATCGTCACACCAATGATGCTACAAAAAGTAAAATTCGTTGATTTTTTCAATTTACAAAAGGAGATGAAAATGTCATTAATCTCAATAAAGAAATGTATCTTATCATTACTGCTAATTCTAAACTTCACTATTATTGGTTGTGAAAGACGAATTGAGTTCATTCCTGACAACCGAGAAGCTCCGCCTTCGGGAGATTATTCTGGAGCACCAAATTGGGGACATGGTTGGTGGTAACAAATTGTTGTTGGATCAGCGTTACGTTTTGACACTTTAAGTGATAAATCTAACGCTTGAACCCATTGAATTGCGCGGGAAGTTAACTTAATTTTTCACGTTTATCCAAAATGAGTACAGTTATCCGATATCAATTTGGAAAACTAAGGGTTTGTTCAAGGTTAAACCAAATCTCGAGCGATCTTTTCATTCCATTGTCGCTTTAAAACTTCACCATTCCGATCATGAGCAATCAATTCAGCATGAATGTCCCATTCAGATTTCAGTGCTTTAACAGATATTTCTGTTGTTAATTCAACTTTCCAATCACCTCGTTGATAGGATTTTATCCAACGACAAACCCCATATGCGGAATTGGGGTCATTTGGATGAATTGTAAATTCCTCATTTGAAATTACTCGAACAATCAATTCCGTTTGAATATGTTTTATGAGCCCTGAGTCAGAGAACCGTTTCATTGTTTCAATTTCAGTCACTTGATCTATTTCCAATAGTCGGTGAAATTTACCTTTTTCCAAGACTTCTTGTTCCATTGGTGAGGCACCTTCGGGTTCTTCAAATATTTTTAAATCTTCGCCCTTTTTTGCGTTATTTCTCAAAGGTAGGTCTAAGTAGGTTTCATTTGGTAAAATTTGTAGTTTAGCTTTTTCTTGGGAAGGCCATATCATCGGCCAATAGGCAGTTGATAATTGTAAACGTAACTTATGTCCGGCAGGAATTTTCTGTCCAATTACATTTAATTGGATTTGAATATCAGTAGGTTTACCAATTGGTAATGGTTCCAGTTCTAAATGGCTCTTTCTGTGACTCAAATTTAATATTCCAAAACTAATGAATGTGGCTTCATTGTTTGCATCGACCGTTGATAGCACAGCTACTAGGTTCGCTTGTGGAACATTTGAAATGACCTTAGCGTGTAGAGTAGGAAATCCAAAAATTGTCAGTTCTTCGTCAAGTGGTTTGGAATCAAAAAATGTCATCAAACCAGATTCACCATGTTGGTCTAGTGGTCCATCTGCATTCAATCCGTATACACAAAATGTTGGGGCGGTTCGTCCAGCAGTTTCAGGATTACATAATTCAATCAATTCTGAATTTGAATCTTTCTCTTTAAGTAAAACTGTTTGTGAAACGTAAAATCTGCAATGATCTTGATTATGTGGAGGCCATTCTGGTTCAAGTATCCAATTTCCAGGTCGGTGTTCAATAGCAGGATTGGGGCTAACGGGATCTTGAATCCAAGCACATATTGTCGGTTCATTCATGATATCATTTTCAATTCCTTTCAAATGTTTGTCCCACCAACGTAAGCACTCTTGTAAAAATCCTATACGGGGTCCAGGAGTTGCAAAGTGCGGATATTTATGCGCCCATGGACCAATCAAAGCTTTCTTGGGTCCTGGTAAATTTTGCATCATTCGAAATATGGGATTGGTATACGCGTCAAGGTACCCACCAACAGCATAAACCGGGATTTTTATATCGTCAAAGTTTTCACAGATTGAACCATGTTGATAAAATTCATCACGGCGTTGATGGCGAAACCAATCTAGCATCCAACAACCATTATTTTCCAATCTTTCAATCCACATTTCTCGCCAATTTTCACCTACAATCTCAGGATCAGGTGGGGTATTTACAATTGAAAATGCTGTTGCTCCCCAAATAAGGTTATCGCACAGTACCGCACCACCCATAAAATGAATATCATCAGTATAACGATCATCAGTAGAACAAATTGTAATTATCGCTTTTAATGCTGGTGGTTGTCTTGCCGCAACTTGCAATCCATTAAATCCACCCCAAGAAATTCCAATCATTCCAACATCACCAGAACACCATGGTTGTTGGCATAACCAATCAATCACGGCAAGACAATCGTCTTGCTCTTGTTTTAGGTATTCCCCTAAACAAACTCCTTCACTATCTCCTGTCCCTCTCATATCGACTCTTATCCCAGCATAACCAAACCCGGCAAAATATGGATGGGTAAGTTGATCGCGCTCTACCGTTCCGTCTCTTTTTCGATATGGTAAATATTCAAGTATCGCAGGAACAGGATTGTCGTTTGCGTCGTTTGGTAACCAAATCCTAGCGGCCAGTTTGATTCCGTCTGGCATTGGTATCCAAGTGTTTTCAATCTCATGGAATTGGTGAGGAAATTCAGTTCGAATTGGTATTTTTTGCATGTTGTTCTCCGTCTTGATTGAATACCTATTAAAACTCAATTTAGGTGTTATACGAAGTTTGGTGTTTAGGTTTTATCTAAAAATATCATTAAAATACATGGCTGACTGTAATGCATTAGGTTTTTTAATCTAAATGTATTGTATAGCTAATTTCAAGTAGAAAAAATGCAACAAATTCATCTTCATTAAACTTTTTAAATTGTCACTGAGTATGCGAATATTTCAGATTTGAGATCCGTTACGAATCAGTAAATTTAATTTTGGATGGTATTAGTGTTATCCTGAGATAGCGAATCATAGTCTTCTGAAGATAATGGGAAGTGACATAAAATACTACGATCATCTTTTTCAATTGGTTGAGGAATTTCTGAACGGCATTTATCTTTTACCCACGGGCATCGGGTGTGAAATTCGCAACCACTTGGTCGAGAAATCAATGAAGGAATTTCAGCAGGTAATGTGATTCTATTCTGTGCTTTTTTTGGATCAGGTTCGGGATTTGCAGAGAGTAATGCCGCAGTATATGGATGGGACGGTGCGGAAAACAAATTTTCTGTATCTCCTACTTCAATAAATCGACCTAGATACATAACTGCAGTTTTATCAGCGACATGGTGCACGATATTAAGGTTGTGAGTAATAATCAAGATTGCTAATCCGAGTCTTTCCCTTAGTTCATTAAGTAAATTTAAAATTTCTCCTTGAACCGACACATCAAGTCCGGCCGTTGGTTCATCAGCTAATATGAGCGATGGTTCAAGTGCAATAGCACGAGCTATTCCTACCCTTCGAGCTTGACCACCAGAAAGCTGATGAGGAAATCGATCGGCAAAGTTAAGTGGTAATCCAACCAGTGATAAGAGTCGCTTTGTTTCGTCTTTAATATTACGATCACCAATACCATGAATTCGAAATGGTTCAGTGACCAAGTCAGCAACGCTTCTTCGAGGCGATAGTGAACCCACAGGATCTTGAAATATCATGGACATGCGTTTTCTAATTGGTTTCATAGCTGTTTTATCAAGGCCGTCGATTCGCTGGCCCTCAAAATTGATTGATCCATTTGAAATCCGTTGCAAACCATTTATGGCACGGATAAGGGTTGTTTTACCTGATCCGCTTTCACCAACCAGAGCAAAGTTTTGCGCCTTTTTAACCTTAAAGCTCACACCAGCGACACCGAGAATTTCATTGCGATTAATGACGTTTCCTACCGGAAATTTAACCTGTACATCATTGACTTCTAAAATTGATTCACTCATGCCTTAGTTCTCTCTTCGATGGGAGTTTTAGCCAATAGACATCTTGCAAAGTGATTTGATTCCAAATCAATTTCAGTTTGCGGATTTTCGCATTTTTCAATTTTCAGATCACAACGTGTTGAAAAAATACAACCTTCGGGTCGAAATCGTAAATCTGGAATTTCACCAGGTATTGTCGGTAGTGTTCGGGTTCGCTCACTTTGTTTTGCAGGGTCGCATTCAAGCAAGCGAATAGTATAAGGATGACGTGGATCATAAAATATTTGTTCAACGGAACCTCTTTCCACCACCTCTCCGGCATACATTACCACAACGTCTTGACATAGTTCAGCGATGACTCCCAAATGATGTGAAATGAATAAAATTGCACATCCAATTCTTTCTTGTAAATCCTTCAATAATTCAATAACTGCAACTTCTAAGGTTGCATCAAGTGCCGTTGTTGGTTCGTCAGCAATTAGTAGCGCGGGTTCCATCATAATTGCCATAGCAATCGCGATTCGTTGTTGCATTCCACCAGAAAATTGGTGGGGAAATCGTTTCATTTGAGAAGGCGCGTCAGGGATTCGCACTAATTCTAACATTTCAACGGCACGATCAAATTTTTCACGCGTTGTTTTTGCCGACCGATATTGAATGTTGATCAATTGAGTCCCGATTGATAGCACGGGATTCAATGACCCCATTGGATCTTGTGAGATCATCGAAATTTGTTCACCACGAATTGCTCGCATTGAGTCTGGTGGCAAGTTAACCAAGTCTTGTTCGTCTTTAAATATTATTTCTCCACTTGCAATGGAGCCGTTTTGCGGTAACAATCCTAGAATTGTATTGATTAAGGTTGATTTTCCACATCCAGATTCACCGACTATTCCAACAATTTGTTGTTCTGGTACTTCTAAGCTCACATCTTTCAACGCGGAAATAATACCATTTTCAGAAGAGTACGTTGTATTCAGGTTTTTGATACTAAGTGCTTTCATTAGCGTTTTTTCAACCTTGGGTCAAATAGATCTCTTAAAGTTTCACCTAAAAATGTAAATCCCAACGTTGTTATTATAATTGGTATACCACCAGCGATTGTGATCCATGCCGATTCTCTAATATTGGTAAAACCATCGTTTAAAATGGATCCCCATGAGGGAGTAGGGGGACGCACTCCTAATCCTAGAAAACTCATACCAGATTCAATGGCAATAACGACTGGAATATCCATTGAGGCGAGAATAACAAGTGGTCCGATTACGTTCGGTAGGATATGGACAAAGAGAATTCGAGAATTTGATGCTCCCATGCTTTTGGCAGAAGTGACAAATTCCGAAGATTTGAGTGCTAGAGTCTGAGTTCTAATTATTCTTGCATACCCGGGGGTATTTACGATGACAACAATGATCATTACTGCAGTTAATGAAGGTCCTAAGATTGTAACTAATGCCAGTGCTAACATGACAGTAGGAAAACTCTTGGTAGAATCAAAAACTAAGATTAAAATATTATCAAGCCATGATGGGCCATATCCGGCAATTAATCCAAGAGTAATACCAATCAGTAATGATAGAGCAGTGGTGACTAACGCAATATACAATGCTATTTGACCACCATAAAGAACCCGAGAAAATAAGTCTCGACCTAATTGATCGGTTCCCATTAAATGAAGAAGTGAAGGGTCAGCAAATCGTTCTCTCGGAGAAATTTTTGTGGGATCAAATTCGGTTATAACTCCAGCAAAGACTGAAGCGAAGACGACAAGTACAACGAATATTAATCCAAGCGCGCCAAGTGGTTCACGCAATATACGCAACAGCGGGCGAATTAGGTTTGATTGATTCAGATTAGAAACTGCTTCGGACACGGGGATCTAATGCTCCTATTAACATATCTGCAAGGTAATTTAAGAAAACAAATAGTATTGTGGTCACCAATACAGTGCCAGTAACCACCGGAAAGTTTCGCGTTAAGATTGCATCATAAACCAGTTTTCCAACACCAGGTCTAGCAAACACAATTTCCGCAAAAACAGCTGACGAGAGCATTTGACCTATTCCAACTCCTAGTAGAGTGATCGTCGGTAATATCGCGATGGTTAACGCATATCGATAAATTATTTGACGCTCGGGTAAACCGAAGGCGCGAGCAGTGCGAACATGCGAAGATTCTAGGACTTCTAACATTGATGCGCGAACCATTCTCGCAATATAACCTATCCAACCAAGACCAACTGCTAAAGAAGGTAAAATCAAGTGTACTAAATTGTCCCCTAAATCTCCAGGATCTCCAGCACCAATTGCTGGTAACCAACGCAACATGACCGCAAAAATTAATAATGAATAAATGGCAATGACAAATGATGGAACTGCAATAACACCTACCGAAAGTACGCCGACAATTCGATCTATCCAACTGCCACGTCTAACTGCGGCTAAACATCCAAGTGGAATTCCAACTGCAACTGACCAACCGATACCGCAGGCAACTAGTGCTAATGTATATGGAAGTTGTTCTAAGACCACTGTTAATACTGGTCGTCCGGATAGCACTTCGGTTCCAAGGTCACCAGTCCATGAATTCACATAAAATTTGTAAAACTGTACCCAAATCGGCTGATCTAAACCCATTTTAATTAATAATGCTTCTTTCATTGCCTCTGTCGCCCTCGGTCCAAGTGCAACCGAGGCAGGGTCACCAGGAATCAAATAAATCAAGCAAAATAGAATAGCCATTGCAACTGAAACAATTGCAACGGCTAATCCAAAACGCTTGACAGAATACCAAAGCATGCATATTCACCATTGAAGGATATTTGATTAATCCAAGAAACAGAGAAATTTCAATTAGGCTTTTGCAAAATCAACGAACAATGGGTCACCATTTGGTCTAGTTGCTGGTACGATTGTATCACGATTTAGTAAACCCACAACTTCATGAGTTAGAAATACATAGCAACCAGATTCTTCCATAATGTCTTGCATTTTCTTATAAAGATTGTCCCGCTTGGATGGATCAATTTCAACTAACCCTTGCGTATGTAATTCGGCAAATTCTTTATTGTCAAATCGTTCCCAATTCCACACGCCGATTTGCTCTGGAATAAACCAAGCTGTTGCCCAACTTGGGTCAGGTTCCATTGAAAACCGGTTCAGGATAAGCTGTAATTGATTCCAATAATCACCATCTTTTGAACCTAAAGTCCAAAAAGTACCGCTGTCATTCTGCTTTATTTCACAGTTAATGCCAACATCGGCTAAATTAGATTGAATTACTTGTGCGGCGGTTAGTCTTTCTGACTGATTAAGGATGTCTAACGTGACATTCAAATTTGAAACACCTTCTTGTGCAAGTAATTCGCGCGCTTTATCTGGGTCATACCCGTAAAGGTTCGCGTCACGATTTCCTGGTAGTCCAGGTGCAATGATTCCAGTTGAAGTGCTAGCAGCACCAAAATATGCCGCATCAACTACTGTTTCGCGATCAATAGCATATTGAACCGCGCGTCGAATATTTAAATTATCAAAAGGTGGAACGTCTTGATTTATTCCAAGCCAAACATAAGCAAGAGAAGGTTTTTCTGTTATGATACCACTTGCTGGAGGGTTCTCTTTATATCGAGCAATTGATGATACTGCAGTCCAAGTAAAGTCAAGGTCACCGGCCTCAAAACCAAGTTCCGCGGTAGCAGGTTCTTCAATTGGAATGATTCGAATTTCTTCAAACCCACCAGGTTCATATTTCCAATCAGGATTGCGTTTTAAAACTGTCCGTTGTTTTGGAACCCACTCATGTATTAAGTATTGACCAGATTGTGCGATAGGATCAGCTTCTATTTTACCGCCAATACTCTCAACCGCGGCTTTAGATATAATTGTTCCAGATGAACCTGGTAGTGTAGAAGTCCAGAGCGGAGCAAAGTTTTCTTTAAGGTGAATAAGTCCAGATAATTTATCTTTAACCTCTACTTCTTTTAATGGAGCCCAATCACCAGCATACGGACTTTCATTAGCTGGGTCAGCAATTCGTTCTATTGAAAATTTGACATCTTCGGCCGTCATCTGACCAAAACCATCAGTAAAACTGATATTGTCACGAAGAGTAAACGCAATAGTTGTAGGGTCAAGTTGTTCAATCTTTTCCGCGGCAATTGGTTTCCAATCCCAAGTGTCACTATGTATATTTACAATTAAGCCTGCGAAGATTGCTCGAATTAAATCAGCTTCTGGTGCAGATAAACGAAATGCTGGATCTAATATTTGTATATCACTATAAGATCGAATAGTCACGACCGAACCATCTTGACTAAATGATACAGAAGGGTAAATCAATGATGATAGACCGACAGCACTAGAACCGGCAAGAAATTGTCGTCGGCTAATATCATTTAGATATTTTAGGGTCATTTTTAATCTCCTAGGAATTTGTGGTGTTTCGTACACCAACTTTAATTGATTTTACTCGTGACATCAAAAAAATGATGTTAATACACTATCAACATCACAAGTATAATTGATTATGTGCTAGTATGGAACTCGTGTTAAGCGATAAAAATTTTGTCCTCCACCAGTAATATTGAGGTATTATCAAAACTAGCTTGCTCCTCCACTAGCGTTCATTTGACATTATAGGTACATTCAAAACTAGATTACAAGTACCAAAATAATAATTATTGGATTTAGCGATAACTTAATTTTCACTAATTCTACAACATGATTGCAAAGTAAAAATTATACTATCCAAAAATAAATTACGTAAATTTACTTATTTGTCGACAATTTTATTTTTAGAACTTATGTGTATCACTATGTATTCTATGAAGTTGAATAATCTTGTCAAAAAAAAGATCAATTAATACGGTTTTATAAAGTAACTCAATTTAAATTAACTGGAAGCTCAATATAGATTAGAGGTCAACTTGGATTTGATACAATTGAACTAATCAAGGGATTTCGTGTAACTATTTATAGATCAAGCTGAATTAGAATTAGTAATAATGACTTGTACTCAGATGGTTTCTTAATGAAAAGGTATATTGAAAGTAAGCTATTTCTATCAAATACACATTTTTGCAATCTGCAGTTTACCAGAAAACGCGCAATATCTTAGTGTAACTTGCGACATTTGATTAATGTATTGTTTATCACTAATGCGTTAAATTCTACTTTAAACTGTCCAGAAATTTGTTTTTATAATTTGCAATGTGAAACAGCATCAATTACCGAAACTGGAGAATAACAAATGATTCGAACTGGTAGTGAATATATTGAATCGCTTAAAGATAATCGGGAGGTTTACATCAATGGTGAACGGGTGAAAGATATTACAACTCATCCGCAGTTTAAACCACTTATTGATATCCGTGCTCGTTTTTATGATATGCAACATGAATCTCCTCATAACGAGGTCATGACATACTCTGAAAATGGTGAAATTTCATCCATTGCGAATAAACTTCCCTTTACCGAAGATGATTGGTGGGCCAAACGCAGAGCAACAGATACACTACTCAATGAAGTTGGCGGTGTTGTAACTCGCGTTGGCGATGAAACTGTTGGCGAAATGTGGTCATTATGGGATGGAAAAGATATTCTGAATCAAGTTGATCCCAAATTTGCTGATAATATTGAAACTCATATTAAAAAAGTTATTCATAATGATGTATTTCATGTGTCAGCGAATACTGACCCAAAAGGGGACCGGTCAAAAGCACCTCAAGATCAGGACCCAGATATGTTGTTGCATGCGGTGAAGGAAACTGATGCTGGCATCGTGGTTAGGGGAGCGAAGTTTGAAACCGCAGCAGCTTATGCGAATCAGGCGTTTACCAAACCAACTATCGCAAACTGGGGAAATGAACAACTTTCTGATTATGCGATTGGGTTTATTTGTGATTTTAATTCATCAGGGTTGAAATTTATCTGCCGCGCTGGATTTGCTGAAGGAAGTGAACTGTGTCCTCGCCCGAATATAGAAGATTATCCCTTGGCGAATAGATTCGATGAAGTGGAAGCATTGGTAATTTTCGATGATGTCTTAATTCCGTGGGAAAATGTACTTTTTTATCGTCACACCAAAGCAGCAACTTTTATTCGTGCAACGTTGCATCGCTATTCGGCATTTGCATTTGTGCAAAGAAATTTGAAGTTAGCTGATATGATGATCGGAGCGGCATTATTTAATGTGCGTCAAACTGGACTTGAAAAACAACCAGCTGTACAGGAAAAACTTAGTCAATTGGCCTGTTATCGAGAAAATATTAATGCTCATCTAACCGCCGCGATTACTCTTGGGGAACGGTCACCGGCGGGACTAATGATGCCCAACCAATCATTATTGTATACTGGTCGCCATCTTGCTTGTTCTCAACTACATCATATGATCCACATTGCACGTGAACTATGCGGAGGCCAAATTTGCATTACTCCCAATGTATCGTCCTTTGAAGCGGAAGCAACAAAACCCTGGTTAGAAAAGTATTACAGTCTTAATGAGGAATGGGTCGCTGAAGATCGCCGAAAACTATTGGCATTTGCAAGGGATTTACTGAATTCGGATTATGCATGTCATCGTCTTACGTTCCAATTGTTTGCACAGTCTCCACCATTTGCTCATCTTGCGGCTGTTTATCGAAACTTTGATTGGGATGGTCCACTTGCATTTGTGAAAAAGTCAGCAGAATTAAGTGATAAAGTAATGAAAAATGAGTCACTTGATCTTCAAGATTGTGCAATTCGGCAATGGTTTGCAAAATAGTTTTGCTGAATTCCTTAGTAACACAAATCAATATAATTGGAGAAACAAAAATAGCACATCAACGAATTCGTAAATTTAATACGAAAGACACTTATCCAGAACAGAATTTGGATAATGATCTTTGTCAAGCGGTGGTAACAGCTGGTGGTCGAACCATTTGGTTACGAGGACAATGTCCACAGAATCTTGATGACTTTAAGAATATCTCTAGTCATGATCCTGTGGAGCAAACTCATAAAGTTATGCAAAATATTCGTCTACTTATTGAAGAGGCTGGTGGCCAAATGGAGCATTTAGTTAAAATTGTGGTTTATATCACTGATGTTCGTCATCGTGAAGCAGTCTATCGAACGATCGGTGAATATATAAGGGGAGTCTATCCAGTCTCTACTGGATTAGTCGTTCATGCATTAGCTAGACCTGAATGGTTAGTGGAAATTGACGCAACCGCGGTAATCCCGGAGTAAATTTATGACCTTTTCTCTGGTTGCAAAGTGTGCTGAAACTGGAATGTTTGGTGTGGTGATTTCATCTTCATCACCAGCAGTTGCGGCAAGATGTTCTTTTGCCCAATCTGGGGTTGGAGCTGTTGCTACACAGAATATAACCGATCCATCAATTGGCCCGAAATCTTTAAAGTTATTGGAACAAGGGCGGGGAGCAAAGTCTGCCTTAGCGGAAATCCAGGATAGCAATCAATTTATTGAGTATCGACAAGTGTTATTGATAGATAATACTGGTGCAACTGCGATTCATTCAGGTGAAAAAACACTAGGAATTTGGGCATTTGCTGAAGCTGAGAATTGTGCTTCAGGTGGAAATTTGTTAGCGAATGATCAAATTCCCCAAGCTATGGTTGAACAATTCAAAGCAACAAGTGGTCATTTGGGAGATCGCTTAATTGAATCTTTGGAAGCAGGCTTGCAGGCTGGAGGAGAAGCAGGACCCGTTCATTCAGCAGGTTTGTTACTGGTTGATAAGGTTGAATTTCCGGTTGCTGACCTTCGATGCGATTGGTCAGATTCCTGCCCAATCGAGGAGCTGAAAAAAATATGGGACATCTATAAACCGCAACTAGAAGATTATGTTCTACGTGCTTCTGATCCGAGATTAGCACCATCATACCAAGTTCCAGGTGATGAGTAAACGGTAATACTTTTCCAATTACATATTAATTGGATTGCGATAAATTCTTTTCATTCTACGTAACTGATTTGATGAATTTCATGAATTTTTAGTAAAATCCTATGAAATACTGAATTGCGAAAATTGACAATAAGTGGTTTTGAAACTATTAACTTTAATATTTTTCTCAGTGATTGATTAATCCACGAAATGTTAGCTGTAGTTCAAGTCAGAATAATTTTCGGAAACTTTCGCTTTTCACTGTATGTTGACATTGTTGAATTAAAACAATCAATTAGTACCCACATTTAAATTAGAGTAGGGGATCATGGAAACAATTGAGATTCTTGAAAAACTAGTTGGGTTCAATACTGTAAGTGATCAATCTAATCACCAGATGATTGATTATATTGAATCATTTCTCAAAGAGTGTCAATTTCGTGTAACGCGAGTTGATAGTGAATGTGGTAAAAAATCTGGTCTTTTTGCAACTATTGGTCCAGCGAATTCTGGAATTCTTTTATCTGCTCATACAGATGTCGTTCCAGTTGAGGGACAACAATGGTCTATGGACCCATTTAAGTTGAAAAGGGACAATGATCGTCTCTATGGTCGTGGCACAACTGATATGAAAGGATTTTTGGCGGCATCACTATTGGCAGCTAAGAAGGCATCCAAATTACCGTTGCGTGAAGCTCTCAATCTTTCTATTTCATATGACGAGGAGGTTGGTTGTTTGGGAATAAAACAGATGATAGATCAATTAGAAAATGCTATTGGTAAACCGCGCGCATGTATCGTGGGAGAACCAACCGAAATGAAAATTGCGAATGGTCATAAAGGAAAAGTTGCCTTGCGAGCAAAAGTCTATGGTACAAACGGGCATTCTGCTTTGGCTCCTCAATTTGTCAATGCGTTACATCTTGCTACAGACTTTGTTAAAGAACTGCAAGATTTGCAAATTTGGTATACGGAATCAGGATTAACTGACTCTGAGTACGATATACCTTATAGTACTGTCCATGTTGGTCGTTTGCATGGTGGAACAGCTCTTAACATGGTACCAGATTATGCAGAAATCATGTTTGAATATCGATATCTTGCCGGTGATTCTATTGAACAATTTCATCAACATGTCGCTGAAATTATCCAACGAATTAATGAAAAATATCAATCCAAGAATAATCAAGCACACATTATAATAGAAGCAATCAATGCTTATCCTGGATTTGAAGCAACGAAACACGTAAGACTAATCAATGAAATGATGCAGTTCGCAAACAGTACTGAGACGATAAAAGTTGCGTTTGGTACGGAGGCAGGGTATTTTAGTGCGTTGGGAATTCCGACCGTGGTATGTGGACCAGGATCAATGGCAGGACAAGGTCATCAACGAGATGAATATATCTTAGTGAGTCAGTTAGCACAGTGTGACGCGATGTTAGCACGAGTGGTTGAATCACTTTGTTGAGCAACTCGTTTTCTTTCTTCCTAAAAATTTCGCGCGGCCGGTTTCCCACTACAGCTAGCTCTAGCTAAAATTAATCAATATGGTGGTGTGAATATCGCCCCGCCTAGCCTTGTGGGTTGGCGGCGGGGCTTATTATCCACACCATGCTTCAGACTAAATCTTCGGGGTCCAACTCCCCCGCTAAAAAAAGTACGGTGCCAAACTTGTAATCTCGTTCTAGATGTACTATTATAATTAATGAACACTAGCTGAAGGTTTAGCTAATTGTCGCTCCCCCAAAAAAATAACTGTCGGGGGACATAACTTCAAAAAAATAATTCTTCATAATACCGTTGGTATCAATATTTGAAGTATATAACTAAATATTATGATATTAAAAATAATTTATCAAATTTTTTTATTTTTGATTGAATTGTTCAACTGTACAATTTACTAAAATCAAGTGAGTTGTAATTACTCGAATATAACGGGAAGGATCAAAATTTCCACGAATTGAGTTTGTCAATTATATTACTATGCGGAACTGCGACAAAGATTAAGTTATCATTCAAAAACGTCACAACCTGTGTACTCAAAAAGTTTTCAGTAGTATTATTAGTGAATAAAAGAAATACTATAGTGCTAAAATACCTAAAATTTTAAGTTTACTCTGATTTACATGAAATTTAGTTACTAAAATACTTCGGTTTATTGGGGAATAAATAACCTCAGAAATTTTTCCAGATAATTTTGGAATTCATATTAGAATGTTTTAAGAAAAATCAATTAAGTTTTTTACCCAATTATAAGTTGTTTGAATCCTTTTAAAAAATCCTAAATAAATTACACAGATATATTTAACGAACTAAAATTTTGACTTTCCTTTATTAATTTCTCTATTTGCGGTGCAAGTTGCCAAAAGTATGAGTCTTCTTTCGTGTAATTTTTGATTTTTGATATGATATTTTCTAAACCAATCATGTCGGCATAAAATAACGGGCCACCCCGCCATCGAGGAAAACCATACCCATTGATTAGTACTACGTCGATATCTAATGGGCGCAGTGCTATTCCTTCAGCTAAAATTTTGGCACTCTCATTTATCATTGAAGCTAAACAACGATCAATTATCTCACTGTTACTAAATTGGCGGGCGACAATTCCTAATTCTGCTCGTTCATTCGCAATAATTGAGTCCACTTCTTCGTTAGGTTTTCCATTCGGAAAATTTTCATTATAAACGTAATATCCCTTTCCCGATTTTCGTCCAAACCAGCTACGTTCGCAAATTTGATCTGGAAAATTTGCATATCTTTCTTTTGGACTTCGGTTAGGTGAGATTCTTTTTCGATTTGCCCAACCAATATCAAGCCCTGCTAAATCAGCCACACGATATGGTCCCATTCGAAATCCAAATTCCTCAAGTGCATCGTCAATTTCATACGGATTTGCACCATCAAGTACTAGGTAATCGGTGCACTTTCGATAAGTTGTTAAGATTCGATTTCCAATGAAACCTTCGCAAACACCAGACCTTACCCCAATCTTATTTAATCTCTTTGCAAAATTAAATCCTGTTGCTACGACATTTGGATTAGTTTTCTCACCGACTATAATTTCAAGTAATTTCATTACATGTGCCGGTGAGAAGAAATGGAGACCAATGACTTTTTCCGGTCTATTAGTCGTGTGCGCAATTTTGTTAATATCTAGATATGAAGTGTTGGTTGCGAGAATACAACTTTTCATACAAACCTGATCAAGTTTCGAAAAAATTTCTTGTTTAACTGCCATATCTTCGTAGCTAGCTTCAATAACCATTTCAACATCTACTAATGATTCAAAATTTACTGAACTAGTAAGTTTTTCGCTTAAAATTCTGTCTTTCATCTCTTCAGCTATTTTTTGACGCTTAACGCTTTCATTTAAAATTGTTGTGATTCTGTTGATCGCGGTTTGTAAGCTTTCCTCATCGCGTTCAATCAATGCAACTGTTAATCCAGACAACAAGCATGCAACTGTGATTCCAGATCCCATGGTACCTGCTCCTACTATCCCAATCTTTCCTATTGAATCTGGTTTTCCATTTTTAAATTCTGGGATTTTCAGAACCTGCCGTTCAGCGAAAAATGCATGAATCATAGCTTTACGTTGTTCACTCTCCATAAGTTGAGTAAATAATTCACGCTCCTTTTTGCGTCCTTCACTAAATGGATAATTTACGGCTACTTCTACGGCCTTAATTCCAACAAGAGGTGCTATTTCACCAGGACGTTGACGTTTTACCTTGTTCTCAAATTCCAATCGTTTTGAGACTAGATGTTCTTCATCTTTAATTTTGACTGAAAGTTCAGACACGCGCTGAAAATCTTGATTTTTATTGATTAATTCTTGGGCAAATTTCTTTCCGACTTCTAAATATTGTTCTCTTGCTTCATTAGCTGATAAATCTTTGAATTTGCCTTTCGAATCAATTGATGTTGAAATCAAACCATCTTTCAAGGCTTGTTTTGAGCCAATTTCCTTCCCTAATGCGACAACTTCTAACGCATTTTCAAATCCAATTATACGTGGTAATCGTTGGGTTCCACCTGCTCCCGGAATTAATCCTAAATTAACCTCCGGTAATCCTAACCGCATTACATCACATCCAATACGAAAATGACAACCTAGCGCAAGTTCAAATCCACCACCAAGAACCGAACCATGTAATAATGCTATAATCGGTTTTTTGCTACCCTCTACAGTATCAATAACAGAGTTTAAACTCGGTTCAGTGATCGGTTTTCCAAATTCACGGATATCTGCACCAGCGGAAAAAGTTCTCCCTATGCCATAAATTAATGCAATTTTGGCATCCGAGTTGGAATTGAAACGTTGTACTGCAGTGCAAATACCACTACGAACCTCATGACCCAAAGCATTTACTGGAGGGTTATTGATTGAGATTACAGAAATATCACCATAATTTTCGTATTCAACTTGCATAAGTTACCTCAAATGTCGCAGTTTAAATTTAAGTAGTAAATTAAATGTTGGTTAGTTTTTTGGTAGTTACATTATATTTCATTGGAACACTTTTTATCCAACAAACGTAGTTTATTTACTATTCCTGAATTTTAGATTTTTGTCTTGCCATGTCCAGGGCTTGACGAATCACATCAATATCTCCGATATGATTACTCAAAATTAGAATTAATTTTGCATTCAATAGATCGCTTTCCTCTTTGCTCAATCCATTATGAGCTGCAATTAATTCAGCGTAAAAGTCATCACCATTTTCAAAATTTGGTGAGTGTTTCAATTGAGTCATGACTCCTCCCTTCCAACTGCATGAAGCAATGTATTTTTTACCGAGCTTTCATCAAAAATTTCCCACCGTGCACAGATGTGTTGATCTGGCCGTATTAAGTATATTGCACGTTCTTGATTTCCTAAATACCGTTCACGCAACAATCCTTCTGAATCATCGTTATCATCTAGTGCAATCCGATAAGCTGAAATATCTCCTTCAGTTAATTCATTTGGTGCTTCGGCATTGATCGTAAGTAAAACAAATTTGTTCCCAAGTAAATCAAGCAAAAAGCCATCGTTCAATTTCACATCAGGACAGGGTGATCCAACACGCGTGCGTATAGGTAAATTCATATTATCTGGACCGTTTAGTATTGAATCGTCGTAAACACTTGGCACGGAAAGTCGGCCTGAATTCACTAACGGTCTGGCGAACTCATAGTGCTCAGACAATTCAAGAGCGGCATGTTGAAAATTCTGACTTGTTTCAGATTTTGGTGTGATAAAGTCGGTTGAGCGTGTTGAATTAAGAATATTTTCGTCGGTTGCAATTGTTCTTTCAAACTCATAGCTATCTAACAGTGATTCTGGAGCATGACCATTTAAAATGAGTTTGAGTTTCCAACATAAATTATCTACATCTTGAACTCCTGAATTAGCTCCTCTTGCACCAAACGGAGAAACTTGATGAGCAGAATCTCCTGCGAAAATCACTCGAGAATATCGAAATTTTTCCATCCGTCGACATTGGAATGTGTAAATTGATACCCACTCAAGCTCAAATTTTACCTCTTCACCCAACATTGCTTTAATACGTGGAATTACATTTTCAGGTTTTTCTTCTTCTGTTTTGTTTATGTCCCACCCTAACTGTAGATCAATTCGCCACACATTATCAGGTTGTTTGTGCAATAACGCGGATTTCCCTTGATTAAACTCAGGATCAAACCAAAACCACCGTTCAGTTGGAAATTCAGCTTCCATAATGACATCAGCGATTAAAAAATTGTCCTCAAATACCTGACCGGTGAATTCAAGATCAAGCATTTTTCGAATTGGTGATGTTGCTCCATCACAAGAAATCAGCCAATCACATTCAAGTTCATATTTTCCATCAGGTGTCTCAACTTGAATTTTTACGAGATTTTCTTGTGATTCTATCCCAACAACCCTATTTTTGCCGCGTAAATCAATTATTTTTCCTTGAGATTGAAGTTCTCGGATCCGCTTTACCAAATTTTCTTCAAAATAGAATTGTTGTAAATTGATAAACGCTGGTCGGCGATGTCCCTTTTCAGGTTGTAAATTGAATTCATAGACTTTTCGATCCCGAAAAAATACTTTCCCTAAGTTCCAAACAACTCCTTTTTCAACAAATGATTCACCGCATCCCAATCGATCTAAAATTTCTAGTGTACGTTTTGAATAACAAACGGCACGGCTACCCCAACTAACTTTATCATTTTCATCTAAAACTACGACCTCAACACCTTGTTGAGCTAAATCTATTGCCGCAGTTAGCCCAATTGGTCCAGCACCAACGATAATTACTTTGTGATGTGCTGGCGATTTTGCATCTTGATCAGCAACACGTGAATATGGATATAGTGGAGTTTCAAAAATCTTCTGCAAAGTAATAACCTATTTTTCAATCTACTTAGTTTTGTAATGCATCCCACATGTCAAGATCGCGTTGTGCAGTCCAAATCCTTGGTGTTTCAATCCCTTGTGCCTCATCAAATGCTCTTGATACATTAAATGGTAAACAATGTTCATAAATTGCATAATCTTTGAATTTTGGATCACATTCCGCGCGAACTGCATCCCACGCTTCTTTTAATGTACCACCGCGAGCAACTACTTTATCAACAGGTAAATAGGTAGAATTGATAAAGTCTCGGGTACTTTCAATTGCCTTTGATACCATTTCCGAACCGACTAGCGCATCACCACGACCTGGTGCGATAGAACTGGGATGATAAGACGCGATCGCATCTAATGTTGTACCCCAGTCATTATAATAACCATCTCCGCAGTAGCATGCAGAGTTATACTCAACGATATCACCTGAAAACATAACTTGTTCATCAGGTACCCAAACTATTGCATCACCAGCAGTATGGGCACGGCCGACGTGCTTAATCATTACCTTCCGTTTGCCAAGATAGATGGTCATTGAATCGGAAAAAGTGGTGGTTGGCCAAGTTAATCCGGGAATTGACTCGTGACCTTCAAATAATCGCGGAAAACGTTGAAATTCACTATCCCAATCCTCTTGACCACGTTCGGCAACCATCGCACGCGCCATATCACTCATAATAATTTGTGGTGCATTATACGCCGATGCACCCAATACACGCACTGCATGGTAATGAGTCAAAACCAAATGTGAAATTGGTTTATCTGTTACTTCTCGAACTTTTTCTATGACTTTGGTAGCAAGACGCGGAGTCGCCTGTGCTTCTACAATCATCACGCTGTCATCACCAATAATAACACCTGAATTGGGATCACCTTCCGCGGTGAAAGCCCACAATCCCTTTCCAATTTCAACAAAGCTAATGTTCTTTTCAGTTAAATCTCCAGTAGATGCAAATGAAGTAGACATATTAAGTATTCCTCTTATTCAAGTTTAAAATTAGTGGGTTAAATCAAGATCTAACTTAACGCGTTGTTTTATTTAATCCAACCATTGTTACGAATCTTTGATTGGTATTGCTGGTAAAATTTTTCCATCACAGTTACCAAAACCAATTTGATATCCATCTCCTTTAGCAAAACCAGTCATACTAACAATATCATTATCTTCAAGAAATTTTCTAGTTTCACCATTTTTCAACGTGATTGGTTCTTTTCCGCCCCAAGTAATTTCCAATAATGAACCTCTACTTCCTTGAACAGATCCTGAAATTGTTCCTGAACCAAGCAAATCTCCAACGTTCATGGCACAACCGGAACTTGCATGATGGCAAAGTTGTTGTGCTGACGAATAATACATTTCGTTATAGTTGGTTCTTGTAATAACTATAGACTCATTTAAACCGTTTGGAATTAGTGAAACCTCTAATTCAATATTGTACAACATCGGTGACGGTTCAACTAAATAGGGTAGTAATTTTTTTTCCCGTTTTGGAGTAGAACAACGAAACGGTTCTAATGATTGTTTTGGGATGATCCAAGGACTAATTGATGTTGCAAATGCTTTGGCTTGGAAAGGACCAAGAGGTTGATATTCCCATGCTTGAATGTCACGTGCTGACCAATCATTCAAAATTACATAACCAAAGATCATTTCATCTGCTTGTGCAACTGATATTGGTTGTCCTAATTCGCTTGAGGAACCCACAATTGCACCTATTTCCAATTCAAAATCTAGTCGCTTAGTTGGTCCAAAATATGGTTCGTTAGCATCAGGTGGTTTGATTTGTCCACAAGGTCGAACAACATCGGTTCCAGAGCCTATTACTGTAGATGCACGACCATTATAACCTATCGGTATATGCAACCAATTTGGTGGTAGTGCGTTTTCAGTCCCACGAAACATGCTTCCAACATTAAACGCGTGGTTTTTTCCAGCATAAAAATCTGTATATTCCGCCACCTGAATTGGTAAATGTAGTGAACACTCCTTTATCGGAATCAATATATTTTTTACCAATTCCTTATCGTCGCGTAATTTTGACTTGCCATCAATTGCTAAAAGTAGCTTTAACGTGTTTCGAAATTCCTCCCAATAATTTGACCCGGCTTCCATGAAAGAGTTCCAGTTCCCTTGGTTAAAGAGTTGATGGGTTAAAGGAGGGGTATATCCATGTTCTTCTAAAGTGGTAATATCAAGAACAAATTCACCGATCGCAACACCGCATTGTCGCGCTCCAGAGTTTTTTGAATAAACACCATAGGGAAGATTATTGAGAGGGAAATGTGTGCTCTCAGAATTTGCACTTTCAACCCAACTACGGAGTAACATGAAACAAAATTTCCCTAGTTTTCTGTAGTATAAATCGCAATATTGACAAACATAAATGCCTTAATTTGATTTTAATAGATCTATTTCACTCCAAGAGTGCCATCAAATTTTTTCTCAAGTTCAACCCAACACTCCGCATAGTCCTTTTGTACGGGAGCTTCTTCCGCAGCAAATTTTGTTAATTGCTGCGGAAAGCGAGTTTCAAACATAAAACTCATGGTATTTTCTAATTTATGTGGTTTCAATTCTGCATTTGACGCGTTGGTAAACGCCGTATTATCTGGTCCATGTGGTAACATCATATTGTGCAAACTCAGTCCACCAGGTTGAAATCCTTCAGGTTTTGCATCATAAATTCCATAAATATTACCCATCAGTTCAGACATAATATTTTTATGGTACCAAGGTGGTCGGAAAGTGTGTTCAGCAACATTCCATCGATCTCGAAATAAGACAAAATCAATATTAGCAGTCCCTTCTACTCCAGACGGTGCTGTTAACACTGTAAATATTGATGGGTCAGGATGATCAAATAGAATCGCGCCTACCGGTGAAAAGGTATTAAGATCATACTTACATGGTGCATAATTACCGTGCCATGCGACGACATCCAACGGTGAATGGTCAATTTCTGTTTCGTAAAACCGCCCACACCATTTTATTGTGACTTTTGACGGACATTCACGATCCTCAAATGCCGCGTGTGGTGTTTTGAAGTCTCTTGGATTTGCTAAACAATTTGCACCAATTGGTCCGCGATTAGGTAATGAAAATTTTGCCCCATAATTCTCACAAACAAAACCTCGCGCTTGTTTGCCAATAATTTCGACGCGGTATACTAATCCACGGGGAATAATTGCAACCTCTTTTGGCCCAAGTTCAATTTTTCCAAGTTCGGTATGAAATATAAGTGCGCCATCTTGTGGTACGACAAGTAATTCAGAGTCCGCAGAATAAAAATACTCATCTATCATACTTTCCGTTGCTAAATAGACATGTGCGGCCATACCAATCTGGGTATGAACATCACCAGCCGTGGTCATGGTGTGCATTCCAGTAATAAATGTTTGTCCGTGTTCATTAAGTGGAATCGGATCCCATCGATGTTGCCCCAATGAAATCACATCACGTAAGATATGCGGTGCAGTCTTCCAGTATGGTAGCTCAATTTCCCGAAATTGGCTGGTATGTCTAACGGATGGCCTAATTCGGTAGCACCAGGTACGTTCATTTTGATCACGCGGTGCTGTAAATGGAGTGCCCGATAGTTGCTCTGCATAAAGACCATAGTTACATTTCTGAGGTGAATTTTGTCCCTTTGGTAAAGCATCAGGTAGTGCTTCGGTTTCAAAATCATTACCAAAACCAGGCATGTAACCCGCGGTAGTTCCATGGAAGGATTCAGCAGTTTGAATCTTTCGATCTTTTGAATTAGGTGAGTTTGACAATGCTCTTTCCCATTCAGAATTTTAGACACATAAGTGAAGATTCAATAGTCTTTATTCAAAAATTTTTTTGGATTATTTTGTCAATACTTCTTTAACAAAATTTCCAAAAAAAACAACTTAATTATTTCAAAGACTAACGCTAAATACTTTTTAATTTTTAAAATATATTTGACATTTTTGATGACGATTATTATTTACAATATATAAGTACAAAAAGTAGTCTCAATATCTAAGAAATAATAATTAGGAAAAGTTATACATTTGTGTTAAATTTGAATTTCACAAATTGGAAATACAACTAAAATCTGAATTCTCTAAAAATAATATTGGAGATTAAACTAATGTCAAAAACTATCAGTTCCTCTGAAACTAAAAGTGAAATGGTGGTTAATAAAGAACTTCCCACTTGGGAGGAGTTTATTGACTTTTCAAACTACTATGAAGATTGCGTCACTTTAGACCCTTCAAAAGTTGAAGATGCGTGGGACAAACTGGGACAAAGTAATCTGTATTTACATATTTCGGCCCTTCCAGCACTAATGTTTTTCGGGTTTAAGAAAACATATTCTGAATTTTTTGAAGAAAAAGGTCAAATTGAATGACCAATGAACCACCTGAAACTGGGAAATAAATAAGCAATCCTGACTCTCAGTGTGTAGCAAAAGATGAAATTCCGCATAATATACAATTTATTGCAAATTTCGCTCAATTTAATGACAGACCAGATTTATTAATTTCCTCAATTGAAGAATTCAATCCTGGTTTTATAAAATGAGCTACAGATAACATAGAGAAATATGACGAAACGTTTAGACAGAAGAGATTCCATTTTGGCGATAAACAGGCGTACACAAACCTATATACAAGATGGTTAGGTGTAATTTTTTGTTTAGCCGGTGCTGGTTATATAATATGGAATGATATAGCTGGTTTTTGGAACATAGCACTAATTATTCTTTTGTTATCTGGGTTTCAAAAGGGGTTTAGTGGAATTAACTCTATAATCAGGTCTATTACAGAGTTAATACGTAGTATTAGACACCGTGGGTAATGCTGATTTGGACTAAATTTACTAAAATTCTATTTTGAATATATTACCAAACTTTACATGGGAAATTAATATATTATTAAGTACTTACTCAATTATTAAGGAGTAAATTTTGATTAAAAGAGAAAATTCTGTTTTTAGTAATTTGAAATTTCATTCAATCAAAGACTGAAAGTTTATGTGACAATTTGTCACATGTAAATGTAAAATTATCTCTTTCATTTTACAATTGATAATATAAAATAATATCAATAACCATGCTAATTTATGGGAATTTTAAAAGTTGTCATAAGGCAAAGTGTATTTGACAGCTGGTGTTAATTTCCTGTATTTAGCTGATCATTGTTGATCAATAATTTTAAAGGAGTCAGTCAAATGAGAAACCTTCTAATTGCTATAGCAGTTGTTTCTGTGCTTGCTGGTTGTGATACAGATCACATAACAGATGATTCGTGCCGTGAGAACATTGATTATTCAAACCAATTCGTTGGACAGTGGGCTTGTAGTTTTGCTGTTTTGGGAGCAGGTTTGGGACACGACTGGTGGTAGTAAATTATAACAGCACAATAAATCAATTGTGAGAACAATAATTGATGAGTGATGAGCGCGTTAAGTGATAATATCTTCGGATGTTATCACTTTTCTGCCTTGTTAATTTTTGTTCCATTAAACAATTTTTCAGTTTTCATTAGTGTCTATTAGAAAATCATATACGATTTGGATCATCTCGCTTGGGATGAATAAAGACATTAAAATGTTAAACACGTGAATGTGAATTGATTTTACCGTTGTAATTCTTATCAGATCGTGGTGGCCACTTGATCAAAGTAGCATTAACAATTTTTTGAAACTGTAAGGGTACAGCTGTTTTTCACTCATCTTGTGGTAAGTGCCATAATACCCTTGTTTTAATAATGCCCAAAATGATGCTAAACCATTGGCACTTTTGTTTATATGTCTCATTTATGAATATCAAATCCATCAATCTAATATCCATTTCTCAGGATCTATTGATTGAATAAATTTTACTGGAAATGTCTGATCTTTATCTAATTTTCCGGTAGAACAATAACCCTTGGATTGCAATAACTTCAGAAACTCCTCTTCAGTAATTTCCATATAAGATAGTGCCTCCTCAGTTGTAAATTCAGCGTTTGATAAGTCACCGAATACTTCCTTATAGGTAAAATCTTCTTTTCGAGTGCGGAATGAACGTTGTTTTGACCCACTAGAATTATCTAATGGCGAAATCACAACAGTTTCATCCAATGTTTTAGCTAATTGTGACATTTATAATTTTCTCTTTTGTATATATTTAACACGAACTAAGATAATTTTCAAGTTTCTTATAAAATCCTTGGTAAATTCCCACTTGATAAAACTCAATAATTGGTTGAGTCAATGTTTTTGTCAGGTTATTCATAACTGGTACTTCCTTGAATGCAATCAAATATTTCTTACCGTTATAACTTATTTTACGTACTTTAACCCCAAAAAGTATACCTGTTTTTCTTTCACCAATTTGCGGATTTTCAATTACTTTTGAAATCATCCAATCAATTCTGTACATCAGCACCTTATCTCTATTCTTTTTCATATAATTTCTAAACGGACGCTTAAAAATAACTCTTTCACCATGTAGTTATTTATGCTTTTTCAGTATATCGACCACAAAATTCTCCATCATTGTACATGTAAGTGTTGCAAATCTGAATATCAAGACATAGTTTAAAAATTACCTCCTGTTAGCAGATTCATATGTTGTTTACTTCACTTTCTCCAGTGAAAATTTAAGTTGAAACAAGTCAGTTATCAACATTTTTATCCAATTAAATTGAATTTTGGCAGCTCCAGACTTCAAAGTCAAGAGTAAAATATGCTAGACGATGGAAAATCAACTTGTTACTTGCGCTATTAGGAGTTTTGTTGACAATAGGTGGTATTTTAGTAGGTGTATTATTGGGATAATGGTTGCTTAATGAGTTGGATTTAGTTTCCTAAACGTCTATTTTGAGTTTATTATTTGACTTTACATTGGATATTTGTATATTAAATGTACTAACTCAAAAATAAAGGAGCAAAATATGCAAGAAG
This sequence comes from Stappiaceae bacterium, assembly GCA_964291365.2. GTDB lineage: Bacteria > Pseudomonadota > Alphaproteobacteria > Rhizobiales > Stappiaceae > JBDWFY01. The sequence continues at coordinate 3,572,082 of OZ219989.1, read as the reverse complement.
TGAATTTTGAACTTGAAAATTTGGTGAATGAAACATTGGTTGATTTACAAAAACTCAAGGGATATGGAGTTACTGAGGTTAATCAAACCATAGACTCTTGCATGGACCTTGTAAAAATAAATGAAAAAAATTGGGGAGATGATAAAAGAAAATTGGTTATGGCTAACATTTCTGTAGTTGGGCAGACTATGGGAATTCTTAATCAATATCGTTCATCAATGAAAATTAATGTTCAACAACTTAAGGTTTTGGACTACCGCATAACTCAGCTCTTAAATTTATTGAAGGAAGTTAGTTTGCGTGCATAGTGTTTGTCGAAATTCAGTCATATATTAAGTTGGAAGTTTATATTGATTGTAATGTTGCAACATACCATTAATCTATTTTCAGGTAAACTATTAAAATTCGGTTTGCGCCTGTTGTTTTGATGGACTTAAACTAACTTGATCCTTTTTGAGTCGTAATACATGTATTGCCAGTTAAAATTAGTAACGCATTTTATCGGTATTAAAGTAAAAGGTGATTCTATTTCTACTAAATTTTTTAGTCTGTAATGTAGCAAAGGAACTATGTAACAATCCTATAGAGTTTTCATTATTTGACATGTTTGCATATAATCAGTTAGTAATTTTCAATGAAACAACTAGAATAGTTTTGGACTATCGCTGATACAATGTTGACAAATCTATGAAATTAGAAACAAAGTGATTATTGGGAATGAAACTAAGACAATGACGCGAATGATGTCTGAACCGACAAAAAATATCACTGCTTTATAGGTATCTAACATTCGAGTTTCGCGATCTAACGCGTTTATAATAAATAGATTCATCCCTACTGGTGGGGTAATCAATCCAACTTCCACAACTATCAGCACTAAAATACCGAACCAAATTGCAGTTTGTTCTAATGCGATTCGATCAGCCATTCCTTGCGTTACTCGGATATCAAGCAGTTTTTGAATTTCTCGGGGAATTTCTGCACCGATAGCAATTAGGTTTTCAGTTTGAGCTCGAAGTTCCGGAAGTAAGTCCTTTGAACTATTCAATACATCTTGTGCAGCTTGATGTTGCATTGCTATTAGGTCAACCAAACCAAAATCTAATACAGAAATGACTGGAAAAAAAATAGGAATCGTTAATAAAATCATGCTTAAACTGTCCATTACACAACCTAGAATCAAATAGAACAACAAAATCAATATCAAGACCATCCATGGACTAAAGCCTTGACTTACAACAAAATTTGAAATTTCTTGAGGGACGTTTGAGAGGGCAAGAAACCCATTATAAAACGCAGCTCCTAAAATAATGAAAAAGATCATTGCTGTGGAGCGCGCGGTTGCTAAGAAACATTCTACCAAAGAATTTTTTGTCAATCCTCCAGACAAGAATGCAATAAGACCAGTTCCTGCGGCACCAATTGCCGCTCCTTCAGTGGGAGTAAACCAACCTAAGTAAATTCCTCCTACTACTAATCCAAATACAATTAACACAGGCCAGACATTGATCAATGATCGGAATCGTTCAAAGTAGGGGATTGCTGGACGCAAACCGGCACTATCTGGGTAAAGTCGTACATAAATTGAAATCGCAGCTATATAACCCAGTGCAGCTAAAATACCGGGTATAAATGCCGCTAAAAATAATTTGGCAATATTCTGCTCGGTGAGTATTGCGTAAATCACTAATATTACGGATGGTGGGATTAAGATACCTAAAGTTCCACCAGCAGCAAGAGTAGCGGTCGAAAATCCGCCAGAATATCCATATCTTCTCAGTTCAGGGAGAGCAACTTTCCCCATTGTTGCTGCGGTTGCTAACGAAGATCCACATATTGCACCAAAACCAGCACATGCTCCAACCGCGGCCATCGCAACACCACCTTTTCGATGCCCGAGAAAACTTTCTGCAGCTTTAAATAGCGCGGTTGACATCCCACCTAATGTTGCAAAATGTCCCATCAGCAAAAATAGGGGAATTATTGAGAGAGAATAACTAGAAAATGTTGTATAGGCTTCTGATTTTAAGCGGCCAAGGGGGATATTTAGATTTCCAGTAATTAAAACTAATCCAATTACTCCCGTTAAAAACATTGCTAATCCAATTGGAATTCGTAAGAAAATAAAAATAAGCAAAGCTGGAAAAGATAAAAACCCAATTACAAGGTCAGTCAATGGCTCGTCTCCTGTTCAATGGAAATGATTAACTTACCAGAGTAGAATTCTAGAATTCGTATTATAGCCATGTAAATTGCAACAATAGCTGCTGTAATTGCTGCAAATAAACTGAATGCGTAAGACCACCAAATTGGGAATTGAAGCAGGAATGTTGTTTCACCAAATTCACGTTTGGCTAGCATGCCATTGAAGAGTTGAATAGCAATAACAGTAAGAACTGTAGCAAACAAAACTTCACCGAGCATTTTGAGAAAACTATTGAACTTAAAACCAAATTGACTGGTTAAAATATCTACAACCGCGTGTCCTGAGGTAAATTGACAATAGGGGATAAATGCGAATATTGCGAAGGCGACTCCGGCTTCTACCAATTCAAAGTCACCATTGATTGGTCCCACATCTAGTTCCAGCATAAAAGTTGCAAAGTCAGGTGCAATAATCCCGATTGGACCATGCATTAAAGTGTTAAGCAAACGACCAAATACAGATGCAGTCGTCAAAACAATCAATAGGCAAAGAACGATTCCGCCTATTAATGCCATTGTTCTGGCTAGTAGTTCAACACCCCGATGCATTTTTGGTATTGCTTTCAAATAGGAAAATTAAGATGCTACCGCACAATTTAAAATCATGCGGTAGAGCTTGTAAAAATCACAGTTCTGACATTAATTTTTTGGCGCGATCAATGAGTGCTTGCCCATCTATTCCTGCTTCTTTCATTTCTGAGAGCCAAACGTCATAAACTGGTTGAGAAGCGTTTGCCCATTCTGCAGATTCATTCGCATCAAGTGTGACAATGTTATTACCACGATCAAGTGCAATTTCACGTGCGGGATCATCAAAAGCTTGTTGGGTGCGACCTGCAAATCTTGAAAATTTAATTCCAGAGTTTTCTTCAAGTACTTTTTGCAGATCATCAGGTAGTGAATTGAATTTATCTTTGTTCATTGCGAGAACGAATGTAACCGTATACATCATTGGTCCAGTAAACTCGGTATGATTTTCAACCAATTCTGGAACTTTAAGTGCTTTAGTCACTTCCCAAGGAATTGTTGTCCCGTCAATTACGCCTTTTGATAGTGCCTCAGGTACTGCTGGAACAGGCATACCGACCGGAGTAGCTCCCAATGTTTTAAGAAGAGCGTTAACTTGTCTTGAAGCGCCACGGATCTTTTTACCGTTGAAGTCTGCCGGTGTTCTTACTTCGTCACTAGAGTGAATAACACCAGGTCCATGCACCCAACCACCTAAAACTTTGAAATCTGAAAACTCACGTTGCGCGATATCTTCGTCCAGCATTGTCCAAAATGCTGCGGATGCAATTTCGGCATCATTGACCAAAAATGGTAGTTCAAAAACTTCTGTGGATGGAAAACGACCGGGTGTATAACCTATTACATTCCAAGTTAAATCAATAACACCATCTAATACTTGATCCAGTAACTCGGGTGGTGCACCACCTAGTTGCATTGCTGGATATCGGTTGATTTTGATTCGGTTATTAGATGCCGCTTCAACATCATCAGCCCAAACATCAATAATTTCTTTTGGTATTGTAGCCTGAGCTGGAAGAAAACTTTGTAAGTTAAACTCAAACTCTTGTGCAGAAGAATGTGAAGTGATGCCTAAAGCTATTGCCCCAGCACCAAGCAATCCAATGATTTTATTCCGGATAGACATTTAATTCCTCCAATTTTGTGTTAGTTATTATTAGGATTGATTGAGAATTATATTGTAAGTGAATAAAATTAAAAGTAAAAAGTTTTATTCAAATTATTTCAAAAATTCGTTGTATTTAGACTAGCTTGAATACTTTAACGATCTTATACGCTTAATGATGGCTTTCAACCATCATTTAAGTTTTATTTTTGCGGTAGTTTTATCGTGAATTGAAGGAAGTGGTAAATATTAGACAAGTGTAGAAATGTATTTACATAGTATAATTGATGGGTAGTGAAAGTAATTTTTTGGATAGAATTCGAATTTTGGAATACATCATGTTACGTTTGAGGATGTCGCTTTTGAATAGAGTTGAAAAGCTTAAAATTTTCCAATAATTCCGCAGTGATTTAATGAAGAATTCCACCCAAAATGCAATATTAGACAGTTGAAGTGGTAAGTTGATGCAAAATTATTGTAAATAGGTGATTTAGTGTAGAATTTCATTTGCGATAGTCCTAAATTAAATTGTCGCAGAAAATACTAAATAACTATTGTCGGAATATGAAATCATTGAAGGAATTGCTAAAGAAGAGAAACTATGTTTTTCTAGGAAATATTTTAGTTGGAATGTGGATTTAAAGTTTTATACTTCAAACAAAATACAAAATATATTATGTCTTAACAACTTTATTTAATTCAGGTACCTTAATGTGAAAAACTACAATAGGAGTATACCATGCAAGTCTCTACAAGAGTTTCCACTGAGTACGATCAATACAATGAATCTTCGTCACAATCTCAAAAGGAGTTACCTAACGATACTCTTGTAACAAAGTTACGAACTGATGAAGAAGAGGAAAAACGAGCTAATAAAGCTCTTGCTGACTTTTTGGAACCAACCATAATTGCACTAAAAAATGGAGAGGTGGCAGATAAATCATTTGATGAAATCGTTAAAGAGGGGAAAGAAAAAGTGAAGAGAAGACGGCGATTAACTATGAGTTGTGTCGTGATGCAATGAGCGATCTTGATGAAATTGTTACTGAAACCATGGAAAGGTGGGGTGAGGATGAAGTTGATAAATATGTTGGGGCTTCAACAGCACACTAGGGGCAATTGGTAGAGGTGAAGTAATTAAAAGTAAACCATTCGATGAATTTCCGGACTTATATATGTCTAGGTTTTGATATCATTTAATTTATTTTTTAGCAGAAGTTGGTCAAACAACGAAAATTGCTCGAATTCTTCATCAAAGGCGAGATATAGTTAAGCATTTGGAGAAGACAATACCAAAATTGTATTGAACTAAAGAAAATAAGCCGATAGATTTGCAATAAGTTAGTAGGTTTGTGACCATTTTCATACGTAAAATATGAAATGGAAAAACTTTTAAAGATTACAAAGTAGGAATCGGTGACTTTGGAACAAAAATTTTGCATTTAAGTATGGAATTTCTGCACTTCTATCTTTTTAAAGAATATTCCTTCTTTAATTGGGAAAAACATTTTACTAGGATTGAATTGGTTACTCAAAAAATTTTCATATGCGACACTCCCATTCAGTATCATTAGCTTTTAAAGAAAAATAGGGCTTTAAATTTGAACATCAAATTAGAGTCTTTTAATTGACAATTGATCAATTCAAGTTTAGGTTTTGGTAATTAATTTTTTTAAGAAACAATATAACTTTCGAATACACTTTTATTACAAGAAATTTCTCAAAATTGATTGATTTGAAAAATCTCTGGGAGGAATCATGATAGAAAATCAAAATGCTGCTATTTGGTTTGTTGATCGTCACTTAAACGAAAATCGCGGTGAAAAAATAGCATTTCGAGAAGCAGATGGTGAGCAACGGGAATTGACTTATCGTCAATTAGCAGAAAAATCTGCTCAACTTGGTGGTGCGTTAAAGCAGTTCGATGTCCGACAAGAAGAACGAATTGCGTTAATTATGTTAGATCAAATTGAGTTTCCGATTGTATTTTGGGGAGCAATAAAATCGGGGGTGATTCCAGTTCCAATCAATACCATGTTAACCGCCGAGATATATGAATCAATACTTCGAGATAGTCGATCAACGATGTTGTTTGTATCAAGCGTGCTTTGGGAAAGTGTGAAAAATATCGTGCCAAATTGTCCTGACTTAAGAAAGATTGTTGTTGTTGGTGAAGATTTGGGAGAACATGAGAATTTTTCAGATTTTATAGATAAAGGAAAACCTATTGATGTAGTAAGTGCAAGTTACGATAGTGAGGCGTTTTGGCTTTATTCTTCTGGGTCTACTGGTTTGCCAAAAGGGGTGCGACATTTACATTCAAATTTGAAAGCAACATCTGATTTATATGGTCAAGGTGTGGTAGGGATTGGTGAAAATGATATTGTTTATTCAGTTGCAAAGTTATTTTTTGCATATGGATTAGGGAATGGGTTAACTTTTCCGCTTGCTGTTGGTGCGACCTCAATACTCTTTGGTGGTCGACCTACTCCTGATGGAGTAATTGGTGTACTTAATAATTTTCAACCAACAATTTTTTATTGTGTGCCAACTTTATATGCAGCTTTGAATGTTGCTTTGGAGACGGTCTCAGATACATTGCAAGTAAAATTACGACGGTGTATCTCTGCGGGTGAAGCATTACCACGAGAAGTTGGAGAACGTTGGGAAGAGTTGATTGGCACTGAGATACTTGATGGTGTGGGTAGTACTGAATTGCTTCATATATTTCTTTCAAATCGACCGGGGGAAGTGGTATATGGATCGTCTGGTTTTCCAGTTCCAGGATATGAAGTTCGTCTAGTTGATGAATTTGATCAGGAGGTCGCTGATGACGAAATCGGTGAGCTACTTGTTAATGCCCCATCTGCAGCTGAAGGTTATTGGAAACGTCGTCAAAAAAGTCTTGCAACTTTTCAAGGATATTGGACCCGTACGGGCGATAAATATACCCGTGATTCGAAGGGGCGGTTTGTATATTGTGGACGTACTGATGATATGTTCAAAGTATCTGGAAATTGGGTTTCACCGTTTGAAGTGGAACAAGCAATAAGTGCCCACGATGCAGTATTAGAAGCGGCTGTTGTGCCGTGGGAAGACAAACACGGATTGGAAAAACCGAAAGCATATGTGGTTTTAAAGGAAGGACATCAGGAAAGTGAATTAGCTGACCTACCTGATTTTGTAAAACAAAAAATAGGAGCGTGGAAATATCCACGTTGGGTTGAAACTGTTACCGAATTACCTAAAACCTCAACTGGGAAAATTCAGCGTTTCAAACTTAGACAGGAAAGTAACTAATGGTACTTCCATGGCGCGAAAATCCAAGTGCAAAGATTGATGTGCTTGGAAGTAAAATTGAATATGTGTGTTTCGGGCCGCCACCAACAGAAGCGGCGACCATCGTTATGTTGCATGAGGGACTAGGTTGTATTGAATTGTGGCGTGATTTTCCAAGACAACTTGCAAAGGATACGGGTTGGGGGGTGTTGGTGTATTCGCGATTAGGATATGGGAATTCTGATGACGCGAATTTACCTAGACTTATAAACTATATGACACTTGAGGCTACAGAAGTGCTCCCAATTGTCTTAAATAGTATTGGAATTCAACGTGGAATTCTTTTAGGGCATTCAGATGGTGCTACAATTTCTGCGATTTATGCTGGTTCAGTGAATGATTTCCGCATTCGTGGGTTAGTTTTAATAGCACCACATTTCTTTACAGAACCTGAAGGATTACAATCAATTGAAAAAGTTAGAACAGAATTTGAAACTGGTAATTTGAAATCTAAGTTGGAGAAATACCACCGCAACCCAGAAAATGCTTTTTATGGCTGGAATGATGCTTGGTTAAACCCGGAGTTTAAAAATTGGGATGTAAGCGAAGTTATTGATTTTTTGCGGATACCAGTATTAGCGATTCAAGGACAAGATGACGAGTTTGGAACCACAAAACAAATTGCTGAGATTGAAGGGCGAATTTATTCACCGATTGAAACCAAAATTTTAGCAAATTGTGGGCATTCACCTCAATTTGATCAACCAGAGCAGACTAAAGACACAATTAAGGACTTTGTGATGAGACTAGAACGTATTGACAACGAGGATGTAAAAATTTCATGACATAGATGAATTTTGTGAATTTGCGTTGAACTATTTCCATTACAATTTTTGAAAAGTAGTATGAACATGAGTTGGTTTCCACCACACGCTTACATTCCTGGAAAGACTGCAAGACACCCAGAGGGTAACTTTGATGAATTCAAGTTAAGTCTTAATGCCAAAAAGTATAAATACTTTCATGAAACTGAAACTTGGAAAATGGCATTTAATTTTTTGGATAAATCGTATTATTGGGAAGCACACGAACTATTTGAGGCAATTTGGTTCCTTTGTCCACCAAATTCCCCAGAAAAATTATTTGTTCAAGCTTTAATTCAATTAGCAAATGCCGGACTAAAACAGAAAATGGGAGCAGATGGGGCAGTTAAAAAATTGACCCTTGAATCAAACCGTTTAGCTAAGGAAGCATTTAATCGATCTAACGGGAAAATTTTTGGTTACTCGGAAAATGTGTGGAGTAAAATTTTAGTTAAGCAAACATAATTAGTTAGATAGGAAACGATAGTTTTAGAAACTTACATATGTTTTGCGACTAAGACAATTATTTGTTTTTGAGAAAGGGGGGGATTCAAGTAATCTGCACATCCCCAATTATTTAATTGATCTTGCAACATTCAACAAAATGGCTATTCTGTTAAATGTTTTTGGTTTTGATTTTTTGTGACTACAGGACTAAAATTAGTAGATTCCAATTTCAAATAAATATGCTATAGTTGAAAAATTAAACCATTAAACTGCGGAGTAATATAATGAAGCAAATTTCTATCTTGATTTTGTCATTGTTCACATTTTCGCTAATGACAATAATTCAAATCATATCTGGATTTAACTCGCAGGTTTTGGCACAAAATAACACGCATTCAGTAACGCTCACTTGGGATTCTGGAAAAGATACTGAAATAATTGGTGCTATTACTGGAACAACGTCTTATCCTGACATTGAAGGGGTTACAACTTTTGTGACACCAGAGCCAAATGTAACATTTGATATAAATACCTATGAACAAAAAAGTGGCGGCCAGCGGATCACAGGTATTCAAGGAAATGACTTTGCGGAGGTTAATACTATATGGAGTACTCAGGGGAATCCAACTACAGGTATAAGTTTTACCTACGGTCATTGGGAATATGTATCAGCTGGTGAAATAACTTCATTTAATTTCAGATTCAAACCAAATACAGATGCAATTAATGCCCTACAAGCTGGTGAGTCAGTTACTACTACAATAGAATATGATATGTATAAGCGAGATCGTATGACAAATTTAATAAAACTAGAAAATTTTCTAGCTAGTAATTCTATTAGCATCACTATTTCAGGTCCACCTCAATTTACAATTGCAGATGCTTCTGCATCAGAAAGTGCAGGCCCAATTGTTTTCAGCGTAACCATGAATCCACCAAGACCAGAAATAGTTATGGTAGATTTTGCGACATCAAAAGAAGCTGGAGATGATGCAATTGTAGGTACAGATTTTTCTACAAAATCTGAAACTCTCACATTTGCAGCTGGCGAAACAACAAAAATGGTTGAAGTCTTAATTAAAAACGACAACAATTTTGAACCCAATGAAACCTTTACTGCAACAATATCTAATCCAGTGTTTAATCCAACTGGTGCAACTGCGACAATTACTGATGCGACTGCAACTGGTACAATTGAAAATGATGATAGTGAACTTCCGAGTGTAATTTTGGAAACTAATCAGTCTGTATATTCAGCAGGAGATTCAATAGTATTAACTTTAAGGGTTTTACCTGATTTATCTGAGTCAAATAATCCATTAACTATTCAATTAAATATTCAAGATGAAAACGGAATACTCTTGTGGCGTAGACCGAAAATGATAGAATTGGCTTCACAACAATCGTTCACTTTTCAAACTGCATCAGTCATCACAGTAAATTCTAGTGTTACCTTCAGTATAGCTCAAGATCGCAACAGATTTGTTTTAACTAACCCAAGTAGAGAAATCACAGTTAGACCTAGTAATTTTAGTAATCGATTAGCGCGAATTTCGGTTGCTGATGCGGTGGTTACGGCAATATTAGCTGATCTGCCAGTTAGCAACACTGAATCACAATTTACTGATGTTGAAAACAATTTCAAACCAAAAGTTACAATAAGTGCAGTAGAGCCAAAAATTGATGAAGGTTCTCTCGCTCAATTTAAATTTCTTGCGAGGGGAAAATTTTCCCGAACAATCAGTGTTAATCTTAATGTTCTGGATAGTGGAAATTTTATTAAAGGTATCTTTCCTCAAACGATTCAATTATCTCCTGCAAATTTTCCTTATCTAGTATCAATTGAAACCAAAGATGATACTGTAGCAACAGCTGATGGCAAGATTAGTATTGAGATTCTAGCAAGTGAAGATTATGTCGTCGGAGGTTCGAATATCGCAACAGTTATTGTTTCAGATCTGGATGATCGATTGCGCGCTGAGCAAGTAGAAAATTTAAATCAGCGAGTAATGTCTCAACTACTTAGTTCGGTAAGTGAACGTTCGGTATCGACAATTTCTAATCGACTACACTATGCTAATGATTCAGGTGCAGATCCAACCTTTAAGTTTGGAAATAGTCACTCGCTATCAAGTTTTATTGCCACCAATGGCGAATTGCTTAACAACAATTCAAATTCTTGGTATTCGCTTTTAAATAACACCTCATTCTTAATTCCACTTAATCCCGAAGGCCGAGGAGATCGTGCAACGACAATTTGGGGACATGGTGATTACTTAGCGGAAACGACTTCCTCGAGTCAGTTTGCTCGCAGCGCGACAGGTGAAGGGTATGTTGGTAATCTTGGACTGGACGTTCAACTTGGTAATTATTCTTTCACTGGTATTGCTGTTTCCGGTTCACGCATCGAATCAACTTACCAATTCAATGAGATTGGTTCTATTAACTATGATTCCCAACTAACGATTTTAAGTCCTTATGTGAAATTCACAAACTCGACACAAGGTGCTTATTTGTCAGCAATCTTCGGGATTGGCTCTGGAACCTCTGCGATTAATGAAGCGGAAGGGAGATCCACTACGCAATCAAATCGTATTGTTAGTGCAACTTTAATTGGTAATCAGCCGATTTATTCATTTACTGATACTCAACGACAAAGTTCAGGTGATTTAAGTTTATATGGTCAAACGGAATGGCAAGTTCATAATTTGAATTACGTCGACAATCAAAATAGCAGTAGTGAGGTGAATCGAAATTTGCAAATAGGAGCTACCGCCACTTATGAGCAAAAATTGATCGATGTAGGTGCTATCAATACAACACTTTCATATGGAATTGTTGGGGAACATCGCGATGGAGAAACGATATTGGGGCAGGAATCGACAAATGACATCAGTGTCGTACACCAGTCAGGATTGTCTTTGTCGCTCGCCAGTGAATTCGCATTCACACCAACCACGCAAGGACATCGAACTGCGATCTTGGGAGCTATTGCATTTGATCGCCATCAGGATGAGGTTGGGTTAATGATTGAACTCATGCCAACATGGGTTAAAGCTGAAGGTCGAGTATTCAATTCCCAGTCTAATGATCATTTTTTAATTGCTGGTGATCGAGGATGGACTGATCCATCAAACTCGAAATTGACAACGGAGTTAAGCTTTGGTCTACCAGTATTTGATGCTACTGGCATTGTAACACCTTATACTGCCTATGAGATGGTAGCAGGTGAGGAACCACTATTTGATGTTGGTGTATCGGTGCAAACTTTCAATGATTTGCAAATGACGCTTAACTATCGACAAACTTCCATTTACTCAAAGCGACATGATTTTCAGCTTCAAAGTAGCTTAAAATGGTAATTTGAAGTCGTCCCGAGATCAAAATTAACTTCGAAGGGACACAAACCAAATTTCAAATGATCCTCGAGAGCAAAACTTGATCTTGCGACATTTAACAAAACAGCTATTCTGTTGAATGTTTCAAAACTCGATGCTTGATTTCATTGCAATTTTATGGTCTGGTCAATCAGCTGCCAACTAATGTTTTGTAGAAAGTTTAAAAATGAAACTAAAAAATTGGGTGACGGCGACCGAGGTTGAGTCCCTTTGCCGCGCGACCAAACAAACCAGAAACCCAGTCCGCAACGAATTGCTGATTTTGATGCTCTATCGCCACGGCTTGCGCGTGTCCGAACTGTGCCACATTAAACTCGAGCAAGTGCACCTGGAGCAGTCGACAATTTTTATCAAGCGAGTTAAAAACGGTATTGATGGGATGCACCCAATGGCTGGGGATGAATTGAGACTCTTAAGACGTTACCTACGTGAACGGCAATCGACTTTACCTTGGTTGTTCCTATCAGAGCGTGGTGGTCCCCTTGATCGTAGTAGTATTAACAATCTGTTGAAATTATGTAGTCGACGCGCGAATCTACCAGCGATCAATCCACATATGCTTCGTCATGGGTGCGGATTCCACATGATTAACAACGGCTACGGGATTCGAGCAGTCCAAATCTACCTGGGGCATACCTCAATCACCAATACGGCAATTTACACCAAACTTAACGAACAACAATTTATAGGGATGTGGGAATAATTCATTTCCTAATCGACAAAGAAATTTTTCTCGATAAAAAAAATCAAATGATCATCAAAAAATTACTAACGGCTCTTCGAGCATAAATTTCTAAAAATCGCCATTTTGCATCATTTTCTGAAAATCTTGAAAAAAAAGTGTCTCAAGGATGGACGAGAACGCAGCTAGTTTTAATTTTGTGAAGTACACCTCATCGAAAAATTTCATGGTTTCATCAAATAACTGGTAATCGATTAGGGGGGAAAATTGACCGCGCTAGCAACCCCAATCCCCCGAGCACGCGCGCTGGCGCGGAAATTTGTTATCGATTAGAAATTGTCCAGGGGGAAATTTTTTGTCCCCTGGTAACATGATAAAAAATTTGATCGAGGTGAACAAGAGCTGTTTGCGATCTGCACGGACAATTGTTATTGAAAATTAAATAAAGGTTGATTTTACAAGGTTTTCCAATTTTTTGGTAGAAATTCATTCGAAGGGACCCAAACCAAATTTAAAATGATCTCTTGAAGACAAAAATTGGAGATTGGGAACAGATCTATTCACCGAGATCAATTTTCTGATTGGGAAGCCACAAAAAAATCAAATTTTTGGATATTTAACAGAATGTGTATTTTGTGAAATCTTGCATTTAAGAATGGAACTTCTGCAATAATTTATTATTTTGAAAAATCTCATTCAACTAGAAGCAAAAAAACGAACTCGGTGAACAACTCTTGTTGCGATCTCCACCAAAATGATTAGTTGGATTTACTTCACAGGTACCAAGGAGCAAAGTGAGTGCCAGAATTGCGAATAGAATAAAACGTAAGATTTAGGTTAGTATTGGCACCCAAATAAATGAGTACCAATATATTCTATTTGGCTTCATGCCAAATTTTTTACCTACATCTTATCCCATCTCGCCAATTGCTGTTTCGAGAGTCTCTGGATACCATAGGATTAAATAGCACATCACCTATAGCACGCATTGAACATGTAAATTCATCACCACCACCGCAACGGCAGTTATCATACCCTCTGTGAGTGTAACTATAATCACCTTGATTGCATGCACCCAGCAAAAAAGTCATAAGTGCTAGCACAGCCAGTTGCTTTTTCATTGTTTAATCTCCTTATTTTGGTAAAATTGCTGTTTATATTAAATTTGTTAACATGAAATTACAAACTAGAATTCGGAAAATAAATGTGGCAAATTGTCACATATTAAATGAGTAAAAAGGAGGCTTTCTTTCTTTTGTAACTTTTTTCAATTTAAAACTTTTAACAGAATAGCCATTTTGTTAAATGTTGCAAGGTCAATTTTTCTGCTCAAGGATGATCATTTTAAATTTGGGTTTAGTCCCTTCGAAGTCAATTTTTGGTGCAAACTTAAAAAACCACATAAAATCAACTTTTATTTGATTTTTAATGACAATTTGGCGTGCGGATCTCAAACCGCTCTTGTTCACCTTAGTTAAAATTTTTACCACTTTACCAAGGGACAAAAAATTCCACCTGGATAACTTTGTAATCGATAACACATTTTCCGCGATCGCGCGGGTTAGAAACTGTTGCAACTCCAGAATGAAAACTAGCTGCGTTCTCGTCCAGCCTCTTGGCTCATAATTACTGAATTAGCTTATTCAAAGCGAGCATATTTTAATTCAGAATTGGGACTATCCACAAAGTGAACTATATACTTTACAAATTCTGGTTCCTGATGAGATGCTGCAATCATTTCAATTACTTGAGAAAAATCTTGGCTCAGTTCTAGGTTCTCAAAATTCAAATCCACTATCAAAGTAGCCAATACTTGCATTTTGATAAACTCATATAGTCCCTGTTCTTTCAAAAAGTCATCAAATGATTGACCCAATTCGCATTTTTCTACATTTACAGTCATTTTTGTAATCCTTGCATTCTTGATTTGGCAACTGCGATTTTCTTTTTTGGCGTTTTATTTGTTTGCTTTATAAACCCATGCAGTAACACCAATGCTTGATTTTCAATGCAAAATAATATTCTTGCATTGCGTTTAGATGGCAAATTACACTTAATTTCTCGAAGACCCTTCACTCCTCTTATATCTCTAATTTTTGGATGATCCATTGTAATAATTCCAGCCTGAATTAACCCAATATCATACATAACTCTCGTTTTATCATTTTCTGGAAATTTTTCAATCCAATCTTTAACTGGTTGTTTTCCACTGGCTACTTTTACAAAAATAACATTACGGTTGGAACTCAATTTAGTCATACTATTGATACAATATTAAGCTTATGCACCAGTGATAAATTTTGATTCACACTGTTTATACCATTCACCAATTTTCTCACTTTCGGTTAATTTTAATATACCTTTGCTTACAGCATTATATAATGATTGGAATGCTTCTTGATCTAATTTATTTGGTTTATCTCCACCAATAAACTGACTTTGAGTAAGCACACGATTTAAGGTATCTAATACTGAATTTAATCCTAATAAAGGTAATTCCATTGCCGATTTTGTAACCTTGCTTGGATCTTGGCCAATTTCGGTATGAAGATCTTTTGCTACCTTATTCACTGATGCATGAATATACATATATCGCGCAATTGATGGATTTAAAGATTTGTTAACCCAATCTGCAGGTAATTTCAGTTTATTCATTTTTTTGCTCCTTTTTATCTACATTTGAATTGTAAGAACCTCTCTACAACTTTCAATATAATTTAATGAACAATTTTGGCAAGTCAATAACTAAATTTTTGAAAATTTTTCAAGTTTTCACAACTTTTTTAAAAAATGCCGTAAATCAACATTTCAATCAATTATCATATCAATATTGATTTTAGATCCGCAACGCGATCCGATTACCTCGTTCAATTTTTATCTCGGCTCTAATTGCAAAAAATTTCCACCTGGTGAATTTCTAATCGATAACAAATTTCGCGCCAAACCCCGCGTGTACGCGCGATTTAGCTGCTTGCGAGGTAAATTTTATATTTTAATCAATGTCAAAATTAGCTGATAGAGGCATGAAAATTTTCTATGAGGTTTTATATCACAAAATAAAAACTAGCTGCTTTCTCGTCAATCCTCGGCAATATTTTTTTCACAATTTTTGAAAAATTGATTAATTTTGACTCAATTTGCTATTTTTACTGGAAGTGATCTTGCAATTAGCTGCTGGTCCCTTCGATGAAATTTTTGCAGTTGGAGCCAGCGCATTGTCGTCCAGATTTCAAAATCAAACCTGAACTACAGAATCGATTTGAGTGCTTTGAATGGATTTCACGGTTGGAAATTAGTTCCATAATCTTCGTTCAACGAATCACTTAATTGAGGTTAACTGCTAATCTCAAATCAATCCCGAGAGCAAAAATTGACCTTGCAACATTCAACAAAACAGGTATTTGTAGAAAGTTCAGTGAGTCACCGAATCCAAAAACAAGACCAAATTGACCGCTAACGAAGTTAAGTCCTTGTGCCAATCTGCCTAAACAAGCGGAACTAAAAACAAGATTGATATTTTAATTGCTAAAATTTTGATTTTACGGTATTTTTGAAGGACTGTGGAAACTTGAAA
The DNA here is from genome assembly GCA_964291365.2 of Stappiaceae bacterium. Classification (GTDB taxonomy): domain Bacteria; phylum Pseudomonadota; class Alphaproteobacteria; order Rhizobiales; family Stappiaceae; genus JBDWFY01. The sequence goes on along the minus strand of OZ219989.1, from coordinate 3,556,001 downwards.
AATTTTAAAAATTTAGTTGCAACAATGTACAATGATATTATATTTTGTATAACACTTATATTTTGAGAGGTAAAACAATGACTACAAAAACAATGGGTGTACGCCTAAGTAAAGATATCCAACAACGACTGGAAGCGTTGGGTAAAATTCGGGATCGAAGCCCTCACTATTTAATGAAAAAAGCGATTGAACGTTATCTGGAAGCTGAAGAATATCTGGAATCAGAACGTCAAATCACTAAAGAGAGATGGGAAAAATATGAATTGACTGGTGAAACTGTTGATCATGCAAAAGTGGAAGCATGGGCCAAAAGCCTTCAGCAAAATGAAAGTGTTTCTGCTTGATGGTAAAAATTGAATGGCTTCCCGATGCAGAAAATGATCTAAATCGGCTTTATTATTTTATTGAACGGCATAGCCAATCCGCTGCGTTACTTGCGATTTCGACGTTATTAGAAGCCGTGAGAACTTTAAAAAAGTTTCCAGAACAAGGTAGACCTTGGGATGAGGACGTAGATTATCGTGAATTATTTGTAAAATTCGGCACTAGCGGCTATGTCATTCGGTATCGATATATCAATGATAAAGTATTCATTACACGAATTTGGCATGCTCGTGAAAATCGAATTAAGTTCGATGCCTAATTTATTTTGATCGCGTTGAACAACATCAATTGTGATCCGCCGCCGAAGTTTTGTTGCCAATGGAATTAATGCTGATTTTACGGGTTTTTCAAGTTTGTGGCAAGAATTGACTTCGAAGGGACCCCTACCAAATTTCTAATGCTCTGCTCGAGCAACCATTAATTCGCTGGCAACATTTCACAAAATTCACATAATGTGAAAAGTTTGCCAATCTGCTATTCAATTTTATAAGGTTTTTGAGATCACTTGCTGCAACCCCCAACTATTATTTTGTTCAATGTTTAATGTTGAAGCTATGGAACTGGGTAACAACCAACGTGATTGAGTACCTTCTTCGTGCCGCTTCGCAAAATAGAAAATCAGTATGCAATGAATTAGTTATTTTGATGCCATATCACCACGGGTTGCGAGAGTCAGAAGCTATGCTACCTTGTAGGATACCACATATAGTCAAAATGCTATGAATACAAGGAGATTCTTAACCATAAGAATCTCCTTGTTATGTATTGTTTGGTAACATTTCGTACCAATTTCGTGGCACAAACATGTGCCCAATAGCTGAAATTACAAACACCGTATGATCTGTGGTTAAATGATAACCATCTCAACAACGGTCATATGTTATCTACTTGCACACCATTCATCAATTGATTGATAACCAAGACCACACCATCCAGATGCGTCTTCACGTCGATCACAAGCAGAAATTAATCCAGCTACTGCTAAAATTAAGATTATTTTTTTCATTGTTAGAGTCCTTTCATATTTGTAAAATGTCATTATTTACAATAAATTAAACGAAATCAATTGGACAAATTGTCGCACTTAATTTTTGTTGCAAATGGGCAGAATGCTACATTGAAAAACTTAAATGCTTGGTTTGTATTTTAAAAAACCACAATTTTGTATCTTAATTTGTGATAACCTAATCTATATCTGAAAAATCAAGTTAAAATTTGAATTCAAAATTGACATAAAATTTTGCTGGAATTGCTAAGTAGATAAATTTATAGTAATTTGCATTAGCGACCCATAATTTTTTGGGTACAATGGTGGTAGCAATGGAATCAACGATAAAATTTCAAACCGAACCTTCCCAATATCGGCATTGGCGAATTGAATATGACGGCCCAATCGCAAATTTGCTAATGGATGTAGATGAAGATGGTGGTTTACTTTCTGACTACAAATTGAAACTTAATTCATACGATTTAGGAGTCGACATTGAGCTGGCGGATATTGTTCAGAGAATGCGTTTTGAACATCCAGAAGTTAAAGTAGTGGTTATTAAATCTGCTAAAGATAGAGTATTCTGTGCGGGTGCAAATATCAAGATGCTTGGTAAGGCGAGTCATCACCATAAAGTAAATTTCTGCAAATTTACCAACGAAACGCGAAATTCAATTGAAGCCGCGGAAGAGGAAAGCGGTCAAAAGTATATAGCTGCGGTGCAAGGTTCCTGTGCAGGTGGTGGTTATGAAATTGCTTTAGCTAGCAACTATATTATGCTGACAGATGACAGCACATCATCGGTAGCATTACCAGAGGTTCCGTTATTAGCAGTGCTTCCAGGGACTGGAGGATTAACCCGTATTACTGATAAACGGAAAATTCGTCGTGATCATGCGGATGTTTTTTGTTCAACTATTGAAGGAATAAGAGGAACGAGAGCGGTTGAATGGAAGCTTGTTGACGAATTAGTGCCAAATTCTCAGTTTGACGAAATTGTTCAACAGCGTGCACAAAAATTTGCTGATTCATCATCCAAATCAGATATTGAAACTGGAATCAAATTAAACCCAATCGAGCATTCAATAGCAGATGATGGTTCTCTAATTTACAGTTTATTGGATATAGATATTGACCGGGAAGAGAACAAAGCAATTTTGTCTATTCATGGGCCAAATGAAAATGCTCCAAATTCACTGGATGAATTTCTTAAGTTAGGAGATCAAAATTATTTATTACGATTGGCGCGTGAATTAGATGATGCAATTTTACACCTTAGATTCAATGAGACTGAAATCGGTTTGCTGATATTCAAAACTCAAGGGGATTCTGAGCAATTATTGGCACATGAGAAGTTTATTTTTGAAAATAAGGAACATTGGCTGGCAAATGAAATCGTGCAATATTGGAAGCGTGTATTTAAACGTATAGATGTTACATCAAGGTCAATGATTGCACTTGTTGAGCATGGATCATGTTTTGCTGGATTGCTTGCTGAAATTTTATGGGCAGTAGATCGAAGCTATATGATGGATGGAGAATTTGAAGGAGACAATCGGCCAATTGCATCAATTGCATTAACGGATGCTAACTTTGGCATATTTCCAATGGCAAACAATTTATCTCGTCTTGAAACACGATTTTTGGGAGAACAAGAAAAGTATAATTCTGCAGCAAAAATCAAAAACCAACAATTGATTGCAGAACAAGCTGATGAGTATGGATTAGTGACATATATACTTGACGATATTGATTGGGAAGATGAAATTCGTGTTTTTGCCGAGGAACGAGCAAGTTTTAGTCCAGATGCAATGACTGGTATGGAAGCGAATTTACGGTTTTCAGGCCCCGAAACAATGGAGACCAAAATTTTTGGTCGCTTATCAGCTTGGCAAAATTGGATTTTTACTAGACCAAGTGCGACTGGTGAAAATGGTTCATTGCAAAGATATGGTACCGGACTACGCGGTGAATATGATAAGAATAGAGTATAGAATTTACACACAGATCAAAAAATTCATTCAAAACTTAAAATTAAAATGGAGCAAGAATGTCAGATCTCGTTAATGTTAGCTATGACACCCAGATTCCCAATAATGTGAATCTAAGTGAAGATCGAAAAGTGCTGAAAGCACTTCAAAAGTGGCATCCAGGATATCTTGATTGGTGGAATAAATTAATTCCCCAGCAATTTCAGGAATCTATGGTCTATCTTCGTACCGCAGTTTCAGTTGATCCTAAGGGATGGGCGAAATTTGACTATGTGAAAATGCCTGAGTACAGATGGGGCGTATTGTTAGCTCCAGAAGTAGAAGATCGCGTGATTCCTTGCGGTGAACATAAAGGGCAGAAGGCATGGCAAGAAGTTCCAGGTGAATATCGTAATTTAATGAAGCGACTTATTGTTATTCAAGGTGACACCGAACCGGGTTCAGTTGAACAACAGCGGTTTTTAGGATTAACGGCACCGTCGCTCTATGACATGCGAAATCTCTTTCAAGTCAATGTTGAAGAAGGTCGTCATTTATGGGCTATGGTCTATCTTTTACACAAATATTTTGGGAAAGATGGCCGTGAAGAAGCCGATGATTTATTACGTCGCTCGTCAGGTTCTGATGAGGCCCCCCGCATGCTTGGAGCATTTAATGAAGAGACACCTGATTGGCTATCGTTCTTTATGTTCACTTATTTTACAGATCGTGATGGTAAGATGCAATTGGAAGCATTGGCACAGTCCGGTTTTGACCCGTTGAGTCGCACTTGTAGATTTATGCTTACCGAAGAAGCGCATCATATGTTTGTTGGTGAAACCGGAGTAAGTCGTATCGTACAAGCAACAGTTAATGCAATGACTGAAGCAGGGGTTTTAGATCCAAATGATGTGAATAAAGTAAGAGATTTAAAGGTTATTGATTTACCAACTATTCAGAAAAAACTGAATTTGCATTATTCACTTTCATTGGATCTCTTTGGACAAGAGATTTCTACCAATGCCGCTAACGCATTTAATGCAGGTGTAAAAGGTAGATTTATGGAGAATCGATTAGAAGATGATCATCAATTACAAAATGATACATACAAAATTTTGGATTTAGTTGATGGACAACCGGTAGAGAGAGAAGTCCCTGCATTGACCGCAATTAATATGCGTCTACGTGATGACTATATCCGTGATGCAAGTGGTGGAGTTGCGCGTTGGAACAAAATAATCAATAGTTCAGGCATTGAGTATGAATTGAAATTACCTAATCAAGCTTTCAATAGAAAAATTGGAGTATTTGCAGACAATAAATTTAATCCCGAAGGTAGTGTAATTTCTGAATCTGAATATGAAGTAAGCGTTAAAGACTGGTTACCAACAAGTGCGGATGGAGATTTTATTCAATCCCTAATGGTGCCTTGCTATGAACCAGGTGAATTTGCGAGTTGGATTGCACCTCCCCGAATTGGGATTGACAATAAACCTGGTGATTTTGAGTATGTAAAATTACATATGGCTTAGATTTAGAGTTTTAAATTTTTCGCGTTTTGAAGTTTTAGGTCAACTGACATTATAAATTGCATGAAACAACATCTTATAGACCCTGAAATTTGTATTCGTTGCTACACATGTGAAATGACATGTCCAATTAGCGCGATTGAGCATAATGAAGATAACGTGGTCGTAGACCCGAAAAAATGCAATTATTGTATGAGTTGTATACCAGTTTGTCCTACCGGTTCAATTGATGAATGGCGGGTCGTCTCTGAGCCATATAGTCTTGAAGAGCAGTATTCTTGGACTGAATTGCCTGAACAGGAAATTATCGAGGATGAACAAATCCAGACAAATATTGAAGCACTAGATGATGAAATGGCTAAATTATTGGAGGAAGCTCATAAAGGTGCAGGTGGAAAAGTAAAAGCTCCGGTAAGTGCAACAAAACCTACGGTTAGTCTTTATGGTTTAAGTAGTCCAGTAGAGGCGGTCGTACAAGGGAATTATCGATTAACCGTGGAAACAGCTGATATTGATATTCGTCACATTATTTTAGATTTTCAAGGTAAACCAATGCCGGTGTTGGAAGGACAATCTATCGGTATTATAGCACCTCAATTAGATGAAGTTGGTAAACCCCACCTGCCACGGTTATATTCGATATCAAGTCCACGCGATGGAGAACGTCCTGGGTATAATAATGTATCTTTAACGGTTAAGCGAGAAGAGCAGGGAATTTGCTCAAATTATATTTGTGACTTAAAAAAAGGTGATAGTGTTAAAGTAGTTGGACCATTTGGATCTTCATTTCTTATTCCCGAGGATAAGAAAGCTCGCATGTTAATGATATGCACTGGTACTGGTTCTGCCCCAATGCGTGCATTCACGATGAGAAGACAACGAACAATCGGTTCCCATCCAGGTGGAATGTTGATGTTTTTTGGTGCAAGAGCACCGGATTGCTTACCATATCTTGGTCCACTTAAAAAATTATCTGATAGTTTGCTTGAAAAGCATCTTGTGTTTAGTCGAGAATCAAAAAATAAGAAAGAATATGTTCAAGACCGAATGTTAAACGAAGCTAATTCAGTTTCGGAAATGCTTAAGGATCCGAATACACATATCTATATTTGTGGTTTGAAACAAATGGAAACCGGTGTGGATCAGTCCCTAAACGAAATTGCAAACGGAATTGGACAAAATTGGCTAGAAATGAAAGATAAATTGAGAGAAGAAGGACGATTTCATGTGGAAACATATTAACTAAAATTTTTTGTATCGACTATTTTCTCCGAATAGAAATCTGTGAATTATAAGTAATATTGTCATTAGTATGAATTCATGGTTAATAACTCATATTCAGCGACAGATTCGTCGTTTTGATTAGTTAGATTTACATACCAACGAACTTCTCCGTAATCATCATTTCTCTTCTTCTTTGCAAGTACAGTGAGTTGAACTTTAACACTGTCACCAGGTGAAACCGGTTTTAAGAAACGTAATTTATTCAAACCAACATTAGCTAAAACTGGTCCTGGGTCAGGCATCACAAATAGTCCTGCGGCAAATGATAATAAGAGATAACCATGCGCAACCCGACCAGGTAAAAATGGATTGCTCATTGCGGCATCTTCATCCAAATGTGCGTAGAATTTATCTCCAGTAAAGTCTGCAAAGTGTTCAATGTCTTCGATTGAAATTGTTCGACTATTTGAATGAATCGTTTCGCCAATCGATAAGTCATCAAATTTGTGCGTAAATGGATGAGTTTCCTTTTGAATCTCCTGACTTCCTGGTACCCATTGATTACTAATTGAAGTCAAGATAGCTGGACTTGCTTGGATGGCAGTGCGTTGCATATAATGCATGACTCCACGTACCCCACCTAATTCTTCACTGCCTCCGGCGCGACCTGGACCACCATGTATCAAGTGTGGTAATGGAGAACCATGACCAGTACTTTCTTTCATACTTTCCCGATTATTGATGTAAATCCGGCCATTATAAGCACTTGTATTGAATACAACTTGTCGAGCAACTTCTGAATCCTGTGTAATCAATGAAGTTACTAAACTACCTTGTCCTCTGTTGGTTAATTCAATTGCTTCATCAATACTATCATAACTTAAAATAGTCGCCACTGGACCAAAGGCCTCGGTATCATGAATTCGTTCTGAATCTTTGGGTGATTGGCAGTAAAAAAGTAACGGTGGAAGAAAAGTATCACGAGACACATTTTCTCCCGCTAATTCAAAATCTTCAATATTTCCAAAAACACATTCTGCTTCTTTTTCAATAACTGATATTTTTTCTAAGACATCTTGTTTTTGTTCTCTTGAAACTAAGGCACCCATCTTAGTGTCTTCTAATCTTGGGTCACCAACTTTGACTTCTGCAAGTTTGATTTTCAACGCATTGATTAATGCTTCTGTTTGTGACGTTGGTACGAGAATTCTTCGAATTGCTGTACATTTCTGACCACACTTGGTCGTAATTTCTCCTTTAACTTCTTTAATAAATAAATCAAATTCTGGAGAATCAGGGGCAATATCAGGACCAAGAATTGAAGCATTTAGACTATCTTGCTCTGCTGAAAATCGTATCGAATTGTCAATTAAGTGAGGATTAGAGCGAATTAATTTTGCCGTTTCAGCAGAGCCAGTAAAACTAACAACATCTTGATGAGTAAGGTGATTGAGTGTTTCACCCAAACCACCAGTGACCAATTGCAGTGAACCTTCAGGTAAAATATTACTTTCAATGATCAACTGAACACAACGCTCAGCTACATAACTTGATGCAGTAGCTGGTTTAGCAATTGAAGGCATACCGGCTAAAAATGTTTGCGAAAATTTTTCAAGCATGCCCCATACTGGAAAATTAAATGCATTAATGTGAATTGCGACTCCAGTTAAGGGAGTGTAGATGTGTTGCCCCAAAAAAGTTCCACTCTTGGAGATTTGCTCAATATCACCATCCAAATAAACGTGGCTGTCCGGAAATTCTCTGCGTCCCTTTGAAGCGTAGACAAATAAAGTACCAATGCCACCATCAATATCAAAAAAGTTATCTTTCTGAGTTGCACCGGTGTTAAATGATAATTCATATAGTTGCTCTTTCTTTTCACTTAAATATAGTGCTAGTGCCTTTAACATGCGTGCCCGATCGTGAAAAGTTAATTTCCTTATGGCAGCTCCTCCAGTATCACGAGCAAAATCAAGCATTGCGGTGTGATCAAGATTTGAGTTCCCAGCAATAGCAATTCTTTCTCCAGTAATTGCACTGTAAATATCACGTGCTCCAGAATCTGGAGTGATCCACTTTCCAGTGACAAAACTATTTGTTTGTATGAACGACATGAAAAAATACTCTATGTGTTAAATTGATGGTTCGTTTCATTCTATCTAAATTCGGAAAACATTTGTACATTTTATTTGGTCCATTTACACTCTCAATAAAATGTATGGAGATTTTTATTGAATTAAGAAAAAATAAAATATAAGTTTTTTTTGTTCTAAACTAACTTTCTAGGAGTTAAGTTTTGTTATGTCAGATTCAGTTTTAATCAAATCCAACACCAATTGGGTTGAAATCACATTAAATCGACCTAAAAGATTGAATAGTTTTAATGAAGAAATGCTGATTGCATTGCGGTCAGTGATAGAAAAAAGTATTCAAAAGCAGGTCAGGTCAATTTTAATTACTGGAAGTGGTCGCGGATTTTGTGCAGGTCAAGATTTAGCTGATCGTGATCCGGCAAAAATTGAGGGCACTCCTGATTTAAGTTCGACATTGGATAATTTATACAACCCATTGATTCGACTGATCCGAAGTGCAAAAATTCCTATAATTTGCGCAGTCAATGGAGTTGCAGCTGGAGCGGGTGCTAATCTAGCATTTGCATGCGACATTGTAATTTGTGCTAAAGATGCTAAATTTGTTCAATCTTTTGCTAAAGTTGGATTAATTCCAGATAGTGGCGGAAGTTGGTTGTTACCTCGGTTGGTTGGTGAAGCACGCGCTAAAGGTCTGGCCTTATTAGCCAAACCAATATCAGCAAGCCAAGCGGAAGAATGGGGGTTAGTCTGGGAAGTTGTTCCAAATGAAGATTTGATGGTTCACACACGTTTTGTCGCTGAACAACTCGCTAAAGGACCTACATTGGGGTTAGGATTGACGAAAAAAATTATTCAAGAAAGTTGGCATAATACTTTAGATGAACAATTGGAACTTGAAGCAAAAACGCAAAAGAAATGTGGTGAATCTCAAGATTATGCTACTGGAGTTTCTGCATTCTTTAAAAAACAAAAACCAACTTTTGAAGGAAAGTGACGTGTCTCTCAGTCCAAAAGAACGTGCTGAACGTAGTGCACAAATTATGTGGCAAGAAGATCAAGCATCTCAATCTTTAGGTATGAAGTTGGAAAATGTTGATGAGGGCTTTGCTGTACTGAGCTTGACTGTTGCTGAAAATCATGTAAATGGACATAAGATTTGTCATGGAGGAATTACATTTACATTAGCAGATAGTGCATTTGCATTTGCATGTAATAGTCGGAATCAATTGACAGTAGCCCAACATAACATTATTAGTTATACAAGACCTGCATATCTTGGCGATCAACTAGTAGCCAAAGCAACTGAAGTATCCCTCAATAGACGTAATGGAATTTATGATGTGCAGGTTAAAAACCAACAAGATGAAGTCGTAGCAGAATTTCGAGGATTTTCTCGTACCATTAAAGGTCAGCATTTTGAAGAATAAGGAGAGATCCAAACATGATTGATCTTGCACCCAAAAAATCCGATTTAGATCCAATTGAAATCGCCTCACGTGATGAAATTGAAAGTTTGCAATTATCAAGACTAAAGTGGACATTATCGCATGCGTATGAAAATGTTCCGATGTATCGACAACGTTTTGATGAAAGCGGTATCAAACCTGATGACTTAAGTGAATTAGGGGATTTGGCAAAATTCCCATTTACAGTTAAGGATGATTTAAGGGAAAATTATCCGTTTGGAATGTTTGCAATTCCTCAAGAAAAAGTCGCACGGATTCATGCGTCATCTGGTACTACCGGAAAACCGACAGTTGTAGGTTATTCTGCAAAAGATATTGAGAATTGGGCGGAACTTGTTGCTCGTTCGTTGCGTGCAAGTGGAACTAAACCAGGTGATATTGTTCATAATGCATATGGTTACGGATTATTTACTGGCGGTTTAGGTGCGCATTATGGGATTGAAAAATTAGGTGCAACAGTAATACCAATATCAGGAGGACAGACCGCGCGTCAAGTTACACTTATACTGGATTTTAAACCGACGACCATAATGGTTACCCCTTCATATATGTTAAATATTTTAGATGAATTTGTTCGTCAAGGATTTGATCCAAAAGATTGTTCACTTCAAGTTGGTGTATTTGGAGCAGAACCTTGGACCAACGCGATGCGAAAGGAGATTGAAAGGTCGTTTGATATGCACGCTGTGGACATATATGGGTTATCAGAAATATTGGGACCAGGTGTTGCAAATGAGTGTGTGGAAACAAAAGATGGACTGCATATTTGGGAAGACCACTTTTATCCTGAAATAATAGATCCAGAAACTGGTGAACAAGTCAAAGCTGGTGAGCGTGGTGAGTTAGTTTTTACCACTTTGACCAAAGAAGCCTTACCGATGATAAGATATCGCACACGAGATTTGTCAAGATTATTACCAGGTACGGCACGGACAATGAGACGTATGGAAAAAATAACTGGTCGATCTGATGATATGATTATTTTACGTGGAATAAACGTCTATCCAACTCAAATAGAAGAACAGTTGATGGCAACAGAAGGATTATCACCTCATTACCAACTTGAACTGTTTCGAAGTAATCGGATGGATGAAATGCGAGTACATGTGGAAAGTATTGATGAAAGTATTGAAGAATCGAGAAAAGAGGAGATTGCAAAAACACTTGCTAAGCGGATTAAAGATTTTGTTGGAGTTACCAGTGAAGTACTTGTCAAAGACCCAGGAGGTGTAGCGCGTTCGGAAGGAAAAGCAAAACGAGTGGTTGATAATAGACCAAAGTAACAATTTTCTGATTGAATAAAGCTACAAGAGCTGGTATAGGGGAAAGAAGTATTCAACTTGAATTTGGAGATCCGAATGTACGCTTGCACAGATTCCCAAGGTAGCACTTGGGAAATATATAAAGACTATCGTAGCGAATGGAGATGGAGATGTAAGGCTAGTAACGGCAGAATAATAGGTGCCTCTTCAGAGGGTTATCAAAAACGTTCAGATTGCATTAAAAATGCTGAACGGTTTAGCATGAATTGCACACCTGAGGAGTCTTAACGGAAGTGACCTTGTTAAAGTCCCGACGAAAGTAACTGGTGGATACTCCGCGCTAAATGGAAAAATTCATCGAATAATAGTATTCCGAATTTATTCTAATGGTAAAACTAACCAATCGTGATCTTCGGGCCTATGTATAGAATTTCTAATTTACTCAGTTTTTGATTGGTAAAAGGCCATTTGAAATAACATCGGAAAGGCTCTACAATATTCACTTTCCCATGCCATGTGGCAAAAATGTCTTCCCCTCTATAATTCTTGAAGGTTAGGTCATCTCTGAATTTAGCCTTATCCTTTTTGACTTCATCAGAGAACCAATTTCTACTTGTTTTGTAGCCTGGAAAGTTCTCTTCTCTAAGTTTCTTTCCCTTTTCACCCTCATTTCCTTGAACTAAATAATCTGAAACATAACAATCCAGAACTTCCAATCTGTCTGACATAGCCTTAATTATCGACTTGTTGTTCTGCATTCCCCTACTTTTAGGATGTTTGAGAATTTCCTCTCGGATTAATAAGTTTGGGTACATAATTCGCGCATATTTTAGTAATTGCGGCCAAGAGTCAAGTTCAATTTGATCGCACGCGACTTTTTTTATTTCTTCAAGAGACCAATCATTTTTGATTGAGATTTTTCTAGTCGGATTATCCCGCTTTGACTCTACATCAATCAGTCTGATTAAATAGTCTTGATTACCTGATTTAAAGCTAAATGTTCTATATAATTCAGCTAAAATTTTATCAGTAGGTATATGGTGACAAATATGACCTAACGCGGTATTTGTAACATCGTAATTTAGAAAGAAGAATTGCTTATCAGAAACATCAATAGAGTTGGATTGCGCGTTATTAAACCAAGCCAAAATTAATTTCTTTTTTTCTCTATCACGAAATCTATAAAATTTGGAAATCAAGGTGCTATTGTCTTGATGTTTTTGCTGAGTGAGTGAATGGGTAATTTCCAGCATTGTTTCTTTCGGAAGAGCAGTTCGTAATTTTGCTAATTCCACAAATATGTCGGTAATTTTTTCAAAATTACCATCATGAATATAATCAATTAATGAGGCATCATTTACATAAAACTCCATATCAATTTGCCTCCAAGATCTCAACAATGTCCTTTTCACTTTGATCAAAGAAATCTTCTGGCCAGTTATTAATCAATCCATTTTTATCTATATTTGTATTCTCTACTTCCTGATTTTCTGAATTTATATCTGGGAAAAAATAGATACTCACATCGCTGGGTTCCACTACTTCATGTTTCACCGCGATTCTTAAGCCATTTAAAATATGCTCGCTGTGTGTTTCAACCAGTAATTGGATTCCAGTTGATGCAAATTTAGCAAGTAATCTACCCATTCTGGACTGTGCTCCTGGGTGTAGATGTGCTTCTGGACTGTCAATTATAATACAATCACCTGGTCTGGCTAAAAGCAACGATACTAATACTGGAAATAGGTAAGTAATTCCAAATCCAATGTTACTAGGAATATTCCGTTCTTGAAGTTCGGTTGTCTTAAAGGACAATGAGAGAATATTTGATTCTCCCTCTGAGATTGCATGTGCTTGCGTTCCAGGGAAGACATAATCAAGCCAAGCATTAAGTTGGGTGCCTAAATCTGAGATTCCCGAATTTTCTCTGCACATTTCCGGTGGTACTGTCTCAAATTTTAAAGTGTTCAACCAATAGCAAGCGTAACTTCCGTCAATACCAACACCAACCGGGAAATAACTAGGTATTTTTGGTTTCTCTTGGGTTTGATACGAACCTAAACGAATGGGACTCAAAAACTGAGCATTTAATATAAGGTTGTTTACTTCGGTACATTCACTTCCACTTTTTTCAAGGGACTTAAGGAATCTATCATCATGATCTTTTATCAAATGAAAATCAATAGCTTGTGAATCAGTTAGTTCAAATGATATTCGAATAACATCAGCATTATGCGTTTGGTTTGGATTATTGTATAGAACATTTCCAAATCGTCCAAGATTAGTCAATTCTCCATTGAGTGGCCACGACATCTCTTCATCACCGCCTCGAAATGCCCTTAAAGCTTGGGAATATAGCAGAATAGGTTGCAACATCGTTGACTTTCCACCACTATTTAATCCGCAGAGTACGGTTAAAAGTCCCAATGATATCTCCATAGACTGGAAACATTTGAAATTTTGAACTGCGATGCGTTTGAGTCTAGACTTTAACATAGTTCTTTTCGTAATATTGGTTGAGTGCGGACTCCAATTTTTCATGTCTAATCGTGACTCTATCTTTATTGTTAGTACCTAATGTAACCGCGACACTAAAATCTTCGTCTTTCAAAAGGTCTTTCACAATTTGTGCCAGGTACTCTTTATGCATAACATTTTCAAGCATAGTTTCCCATTTTCCATTGTGGATATTGTCCAAAATCAGGTCTAGATCCCGAAAAATTTTTTTGAGCAGCTTAGCAAAGGTGACAGAGATTACATCAAATAGTGAAATATTTATAACTGTTTTTTTTCGACCAATAACCTCGTCGACTACATCTCTATCAACTATAGATTTACGGAAAGAGTGTTGGCCAAACAGTTGGTAACATAATCTCATTGTTAGCTCAAACAGAACTCTTAATTGCACCCTTTCACTTTCATCAAGTCTTTGCATGGCTAAAAGTCCATCAGCTAAGAATTTATCCATATCACCACTTGGTCCATATTTACTATAACCTAGTAGATAAAACGAGACAAATCGATTGACAGCCTCACGGTCTCGCATGCTTTTAGATTTGAAAGAACTACCAGTCGCGTTATGAAATGCGTCTACATCTTTGTCTGTTACATCCTTTAACCATTGAGTAGCCACCCCAGTATACAAAGCATTTCGCATCTGTTGGCGCGTTAGCGGTTTTCCACTATTAACTCTATCAAAAATTTGCAGTTTAACAACTTCCGGGGTTCTTTTGTCCAAAATGTGGAATGTTAGTTGAGTAAATCTCACATTTTCTTGTAGTTTCGCTTGCAAATCACGATAACGCATTCCATTCAGTTCACTATTATCTCCTAGTCCATTAAGCTTTAAATTATTATTTAGAAATCGATCAAGTGTTTTTAGTCGTTGTAGTCCATCTACTATAATTAATTTACCATCTTCATTCTCAGCGACATAAAATACTGGGAGTGGAATTCTCATTAAGCAACTTTCAATTAACTTTGATTGACGCTTTTCCTCCCAAACAAAATCTCTTTGAAAATCAGGATCCATTATAATTCGTCCGTCATCAATTAGACGTATCATATCACTAGCACTTCGAGTTTCGGGACGAACTAATACAGAATCGATTGGAAAACTTTTACCCCAACCAGATACCTCGGGTATATTATCCAACCCATCAATATTTTCTTCTTCTTCGGAATCAGTCAATTCCATCTCGTTTTGCAGTGATTTAGCAATTTTTGTTTTGTTTGAATTTGTAGACATATCTCACATCCAAATAATGGATTTATATTTATAGAGGTTCCATTCTTAAATGCAAGATTTTAAATTTCAGCTTTGCATTTACGGTATATTGTATATTAGTCACTATTTTTAGGTACTTTTAATCCGAGTTTTTTTAATAAATTAGAAGTCTTTGATATCCATTGTTTCTTTAATGTTGAATTTGTATTTCTACGAAGTCCATAGGAGATTAACTTCTTTGAACGTTCTGAGTCAATTTTACCGAAACTTTCACCAACTCTTGGCCACCAATAATTTATTGAGTCGTGGATAAAGTTCAGTTTCTTTTTATCTAACAAAAGTTGTTTTAGCCCATCTACGGCTAATTTGGTGTGATGTTCCTCTCGAGCTGCAATAATTCGGAATTGTTCAGCCAATGGTTGGTAGGAAATTTTGACAAATTCTGACATTTGTATTGAAACTGCAAACCCCATAAGTACATTCATCACAACTGCATCATCCCAGTTTTTGATTGGATAATTAAATACTGCGAGTCTCATATCGGAATCAGTTCTAGTCGCACCAATATTTGAATTTCTTGAAATTCTTGCAGTCCAAGGATGTCTCGTTACATATCGGCTAGTATCAACACCAAATTCTTCCATTATTGTCAAAATCTGATCTGCATGTTCATTTTTTTCTAGTACAATTCGCGCAGCTACAATTCGTTCAGTCAATCCAGGTGCAGAATTTATCAAATCTGCAAACCCAGCTGCCCCGGCTAGTTCGCTATCAACAAATGTAGCCATAAGTCGCATGAGTTCACCTCGATATCGTGACGGAACGTTTTCGGGTGAAGTTAATACTCCACCTTTAGCTAAGTAATTCTCAATGGTCATAGTCAACTTTTATTTTGTTAGTCAGTGGATAGCTTTGACAAGTTAGAATAAACCCTCTTGCAACTTCGTAATCTTCTAATGAATGATTGGTTGCCATCTCCACTTCACCCTCTAATAGTTTTGCTCGGCATGTGGAACATACACCAGCTTTACAAGCGAAAGGAACATCTAAAGAATTTGCAAGAGCTGCTTCAAGTATTCTTTGATTACTTTTCATCTCAAATTTGTGCGTTGCACCATCTAAAATCACTGTTGCACTAGTCTCACTTTTTGTTTTGTTTAGTTTAGCAGTTTTCTTTGGTTTTAGACGACCAGGTTGTGCACTTGTGAAGAGTTCAAATTTTATTTGGCTGTCGTTGAGACCATGTGCTCGAAGCGAGTCCGCAATTGTAAGCATCATGGGTTCTGGTCCACAAATAAATGAAACATCAACGTCATCAATGGATATCAAATGCTTAAACAATTGTTGGCATTTCTTTTTATCAATTCGACCTGAGAAGACTTCAGTCTCTTGGTTTTCTGTTTCTAAGACATGAATAATGTTTAGTCTACCAATGTGTAAATTTTTGAGGTCTTCCAATTCTTCACGAAACATTATTGAGTGCACATTACGATTAGCATAAACTAACGTAAATGATGACTTCGGTTCACGAACTAATACAGTTTTAATGATTGATAAAATTGGTGTAATGCCTGAACCACCAGCAAATCCGATATAATTCTTTTGCGCATTTCTATCGAGGACAGTATGAAATGCACCTCTGGGTAGAAGTGCTTCAAGTGTATCACCAACCTGTAATTCTGAATTGGCCCAAGTTGAAAATGCACCATCTTCTACTTGTTTGATTCCAATCTGCAAGAGTTTATCATCTTTTCCAGAGCAAATTGAATAATTTCGTCTTAACTCTTCACCTTCAATAACTTGTCTAAAGGTTAGATACTGACCTTGAATAAACTTATGAAACTCTTTTATATTTTTTTCAGGTGCCAAAGTTACTACAACGGCATCTCGCGTAGTTTTTTCAATATTTGTTACTTTTAATTTGTAAAATTGTGCCATTGAAATTCCATTATATACACTTGAAATAATCAAAAGATTCAAGACACTCTTGGCACCGCCAATGTGCCTTACAAGGAGTTGAACCAAATTGACTAACTTTTTCAAGTTTAACACTACCACACAACGGACAATCTTTTGGTCCACCATTTGGTTGCGGCGGTGCAATACCAAATTTTTTCAATTGTTCACGACCTTTTTTGGAAAGCCAGTCCGTTGTCCATGCGGGAGACAATTGTCGTTTCAATTCTAATTTTTTGATCCCTTGATTACGTAGCTTAGTTTCGATGTCTAAATTAATTATGGTCATTGCTGGACAACCTGAGTAGGTGGGAGTGATGGTAACCTCTAAGGTATCACCATGCCACTTTAATCCACGGACAATTCCTAAATCGACCACGGAAATGGCTGGAATTTCAGGATCTGGAACCTCGTCTAACCAATCCCAAATTTGCTCAAGTGTAGTTTCTTGCATATTGTTACCATGTTGCATCAGGATAAACTCGTTGTAGCCATTGCATTTCTGCAAGAATATGACCCAAATTTTCGGTATGGTTAGTTCCTGACTTTCCCCCAGTATGAAAGAATGGATTGTCTGGCGGTGTAAGAGTGGCTTCTTTAAACACTTGTGTCATAATCGTGTCAAATTCTTTGCGTAAAGATTTCGGATCAGGTGCGACTTTAGCTTTCGAAAGTTTGTAATCTATTTTGTCAGCATCAAACATTTCACCAACATAAGGCCAAAAATATTCAAGAGCATTTTGCATGCGGTTATGACTTTCACTTGTTCCATCACCCAAACCAATAACTGTATTGGTAGAACGATCAAGATGATAAGTCGCTTCTTTAATTGATTTTTCAGCGATTTCAGCGATTCTTTGATTTTTTGAATTGGTTAAACTTTTTAACGTTATTACATGCCAAGCATCAAACAAAAATTGCCTCATTATTGTTTGTCCAAAATCACCATTTGGAAGTTCAAGTAAGAGAAAATTTTTAAAGTCCCATGCATCGCGATGATAAGCTAACTTATCAGCATCTCGTCCTTTCCCTTCTAATTCACCAGCTAATCCCAACCACATTTGGGTTTGTCCAATTAAATCAAGTGCGGTATTCGCCACAGCTATGTCTTCTTCTAATACTGGGGCATGTCCACACCATTCCGATAATCTATGCCCTAAAATTAACGTGTTGTCACCCATTCGTAATGTGAATAGAAAAAGTGCATTTTGCATTACATTGCACCTACTTCATCGGGGATGTCATAAAATGTTGGATGACGATATACTTTTGAATTTGATGGATCGTAATAAGGTCCTTTATTTCCAGGTACGGATGCAGAAATGTCTGAAGACTTTACAACCCAAATGCTGACACCCTCATTGCGTCTGGTATAAACATCTCTAGCATTTTTTATAGCTGTTTCGGAATCTGGTGCATGTAAGCTGCCAACGTGACGGTGGCTCATACCATGTTGTCCACGGATGAATACTTCCCATAATGGCCATTCATTTTTCATTTTTTCACCTCAAATATTTTACTTTATTTATTCTTTTGCGCTCGTTTATTTGCATGCGCAAGCAATCCTTCGCGCACCCATTCCCCATCATCCCAAGCTTTTTGTCGCGCTGACAAACGCTCTTGGTTACAAGGGCCATTTCCTTTTAAAACGTTAAAAAATTCTGCCCAATCTGGTTCAGAAAATTCATAATGGCCAGTTTTTTTGTTAAGTTTTAACTTCTTGTCTGGAATTTTTAAATTAAGAAATTCGGCCTGAGGTGCTGTTTGGTCCACAAATTTTTGACGCAACTCATCATTAGAATTTATTTTGATTTTCCATGCCATTGACTGAGCTGAGTGAGTAGAATCTTTATCAGATGGACCGAACATCATCAACGATGGATACCAAAATCGGTTTAGTGCATCTTGTGCCATATCTCTTTGAGCTTTAGTCCCATTTGCCATCTTCATCATTATGTCAAAACCTTGTCGCTGGTGAAAAGATTCTTCTTTACAAATTCGTATCATTGCTCGAGCATATGGCCCATATGAAGTTCGTTGTAAAGGCACTTGATTCATAATCGCCGCACCATCAACCAACCATCCAACCGCGCCAATATCAGCCCATGTTAAAGTAGGATAATTGAAGATTGATGAATACTTCATTTTTCCAGAGAGTAGATTTTTAGTTAGTTCATCGCGACTAACACCTAGTGTTTCAGCAGCACAATAAAGGTATAAACCATGCCCGGCTTCATCTTGTACTTTTGCTAGCAGTATCGCTTTTCGTTCTAAAGTTGGTGCACGGGTGATCCAGTTTCCCTCTGGTAATTGACCGACAATTTCAGAATGTGCATGTTGACCGATTTGTCGTATCAGTGTTTTTCGATAGGATTCAGGCATCCAGTCTTTTGGTTCAATTTTTTCGTTTGCATCAATGCGTGCTTGAAATTGCTGAAACTCTTCTTCAGTTCCATCAAGTTGTCTGTTATCTGAAGCTTCAGTTTTGACCATTTGCGCATACATGTGAATTATCCTTTTTGTTGCTGAGTAGATTATGCCCGTTCTAAAATAATAGCGACTCCTTGTCCAACTCCGACACACATCGCACAAATTGCAAAATGACCCTTGATTCTCTTGAGTTGGTATGCGGCAGTTAAAATTAGTCTTGCACCGGACATTCCCAATGGATGTCCTACTGCAATTGCACCCCCATTTGGATTTACTTGTTCTGCATCATCTGGAAGTCCAATTTCTCTCAAAGTTGCTAAACATTGTGCAGCAAATGCTTCATTAATTTCAACCACATCCATTTGATCAATTGTTAATCCAGTATGTTGTAAAACTTTTTTTATAGCCGGAACCGGACCTATTCCCATAATTCTTGGTTCGACTCCTGCCGAACTCATACCAACTATTCTAACAATAGGTGACAGATTATTAGACTTAAGATTTTCCTCATTAGCAATCAATAGTGCAGCTGCACCATCATTAATTCCAGAAGAATTTCCTGCTGTAACTGTTAAATCAGGGCCATTAATACCCGCTAGTTCTGACAATTTTTCTAAAGTAGTTTCTGGTCGTGGATGCTCATCTGTATCAAATTGAATTGAATCTTTTTTGCCTTTTGGTACGGTAATTGGAATTATTTCATCTGCAAAGATTCCTGTTTCTTGCGCGCTTTTCCATCTTTTTTGACTGCGGTAAGCGAAAGCATCTTGGTCGGAACGACTAATGTTGAATTTGCTAGCAACATTATCGGCAGTTTCGGGCATTGAATCAATGCCATAATTTTTTTTCATCACTGGATTAACAAATCGCCAGCCAATAGTCGTATCAAATATCGTAAGCGAACGATCAAACGCTGTTTTTGATTTTGGCATGACAAATGGTGCACGGCTCATACTTTCTACTCCACCAGCGATCATAAGTTTATTTTCACCGGACTTAATACTTCTCGCGGCGATCCCAACTGCATCCATTCCAGATGCACATAAACGATTTACAGTTATTCCAGGAATTTCTTGTGGTAATTCGGCAAGAAGTAAGGCCATTCTTGCAACATTGCGATTATCTTCACCAGATTGATTAGCAGAACCCAAAATGACATCATCAATTTTGGACCAATCTGTCTCAGGATTCTGATCTTTGAGTGTAGTAATTGGGATCGCGGCTAAATCATCTGTTCGTGTCGTAGATAAAGCACCACCATATTTTCCGATTGGCGTTCGTACTCCATCGCAAATGAATGCTTGCATAAAATATTTTCTCCACAAGTGTAACTCTGAAGAGTCGCATAATTACAATTAATTTAATAATGTAAGTGAAAATTGTCAATATGTGTGGGTTATGAGGTTTCAATTTTAAGTTTATTGTCTGAAATTTTACGACATACAATGCAGTATATATATTTGTGTTGTTCAAAGGTGAATCAAATGATTTAACTTGTTTCACAAATATAGTTTCTTGTGAAATACTAATACGAGCTAACTCTGATTTAGTACTTTTAGTTGATACCTAATATCTCAATTGTCATGAACATGAAGACATCAGTCGCAATTATTGGTGGTGGACCATCAGGTTTATTGCTCTCACAATTACTCAATAATGCTGGCGTGGATACAATTATCCTTGAGCGAGCAAGTCGAGAGCATGTATTATCGCGAATCCGGGCGGGTGTACTTGAAGCAGGTACTGTTAATATGTTGCGTGAGGCGGGCGTGTCTGAACGAATGGATCGAGAAGGAATTCCCCATGATGGAATTAGTCTTACCGATGATGAACTGATGGTTCATATTGATTTCAAAGCTCTGACGGGTAAGCAAGTAATGATCTATGGACAGACCGAAGTGACAGCTGACCTTTATGCAGCCCAAGAATCAATTGGTACCGAGATAATTCATAATGTCGAAGACGTTGTAATTGAAAATGCAAAAAACAATTCACCTCGGGTAGGGTTTATAATAAATGATGTGAAAAAGCACATTGACTGTGAGTATGTTGCGGGTTGTGATGGTTTTCATGGTGTTAGTCGAAAAACAATTCCTGAAAGAAATCGCCTAGAATTTGAACGAGTTTATCCATTTGGTTGGTTGGGAGTGTTATCTCGCACCAAACCTGCATATCATGAATTGATTTACGCTAATTCTTCCAATGGTTTTGCACTCGCTTCAATGCGTAATGAAAACCTTAGTCGATATTATGTGCAGGTTCCAATTTCCGAAACTGTTGAAAATTGGTCGGATGAGAAATTTTGGAAAAAATTGAAAAGTTGCTTACCATCAAATATCGCGTCTAAAATGGAAACTGGTCCTTCAATTGAAAAATCTATTGCACCATTACGTTCATTCGTTAGTGAGCCATTGCGTTGGGGTCGTTTATTTTTGGTTGGAGACGCGGCTCACATTGTACCACCGACTGGTGCAAAGGGTCTAAATTTGGCAGTTTCCGATGTACATTATCTTTATAATGCGTTGGTAGATGCAATCAAAAAGGGAAATGAAACCGGAATTGATTGCTATTCAGACCGAGCATTGACACGGATTTGGAAGGCGATGCGATTTAGTTGGCAAATGACAACTATGCTACACCAATTTGAGGGTGAAGATAGTTTTTCTGTACAAATGCGCAAAGCAACATTGAAGCATCTCTCACAATCTGAGACCGCACGACGTGATTTAGCAGAAAATTATATTGGTTTACCCTTTTAATCCAACGATTGGTTAATGCTCTTGAGTATTATAAAGAATTATAGAACAAAAAAAGTATGAAAAAGTTGTGAAATTACAAACTCTTTGTATTTGAACGTAGAATATGAGATTTTCATTTTTTGGATCAGTTTTAAGATATTAAAATTGAACCGTGTATTTTAATTCGCAGAGCGGAAAACGTGGAATTTATTAAATATATTGGTGAATTAATTTGACATTCTAAATAAAAATTACTAAGTTATGAAAAATATTGATTAAATCATAAAGTAAATATTTATAATGGAAGGTTCGATTTCTGAAATCAAATTGTCTGAAGAAACTCAATCAACTCTTGACTACTTTGCGAAATTGACAAACCACACGTATTCATTTATTATCAATGAAGCGATAGCTCAATATGTTCTAGACCGCATGGCTTACCTTACAGAGTTAGATGCCGCTGTTGCAATTATTGATTCTAGCCCGACATACCCTGCTGAAGAAGTATTTCGTTGGATGCGAACCTGGGGAACGAAAGATGCGAAACGTGCTTCTGAAGTATTTGATCTTCCTGATCGTAACTAAGCATGAAAATTGAATTCATATCCGATGCACTACGTGATTTGGATGATTTACAGGAATATCTTGAAGAGCGATCACCTTCCTGTTTAGCAAACTTACTAGGTGATATTGAAAAAATATCTTCGCAAAAATCAGGTAAATTTAGTGATTAACAATAATCAACATCTTTGATAATAACGGAATAATGAAAATAGATTTTTCTTATCAGAATCAAATAGCTGTTGAATTTGAGATTTATGAATTTTTTTTATACTTCACATTTTTGCTGGAGTAAGCTGGGAAATGTTTGAGCTTCATCCTAGTGCAAAACGTAACAATCAGGAAGTTGGTGTAATAATTTAGCAATTGTTGGGGTATTTTCATACCCCCAAACATCGGTTAAGGTGTCAATAATCAGTCAGAATTGTCGGAAAATTTGTTTGTTATTTTAAATTGTTGAATAGTGGATAAATATTTTCTTATATACTACCGATCTGAAGACTCTACATATGCTTTATTGTCTATAATTTTTTTTGCTCTTTGGGTAAAGACATTTAATAAATTTTTGTTATTGTAATTTGAAAATTCTGGATTAAAGAACGCCACTACAACTCCTATGGTTAATCCATTAAAAATATATCCAGCAATAATGCTACTTTTGCCAAAATTCCATATATATATATATTGGATCGCAGCTACTCCACAGATTATACTTGCAAGCCCTATTCGGTTGAATTTTAGATCAGTTCTTAATGCAAAAAAGATTGCATAAACTGAAATAATGTGTTTCAAAGTAAATTCAATGCTATCATTTTCGTCTAAAAAGAAAAATTTTGAAATTTCTGTTATTGGTATAATTGTTAAAACAACAACTCCGATTGTTACACAAAAGAATCCAATTAGAATATTTCTTAAGAGAGAAATTAACTGAAACTTAGTTTTATCAATATAATTATGTCCCAAATAAATCAGAACAATTAATACAGATATATTGAATCCTAGAATTAGTAAATCTTGAATTTCTAAATCAAAATTAAAGATACTTGAAAATTTCAAATTAGAGAACTGATTATTTATTCCACTGAGTTGGATAAAGAAATAGCTTATCAATCCGGCAATTGAGCTACAGATTCCAAAAATTAGTATCTTTCTTTGTTTGTAATCTAACATTAGAAACTCCAAACTTAGTAAAAAGTATTTTTCTTAATTGAGTTTTATAACATTTTATTGAGTAAGTCAACACTTTAGTACATAATACATAAACTTTGATTCTGCAACACTTAAATTTATTTTTTGTAAATTACGTTTATTTGACAAAAATTTATGAACTTTATTTACTCCATGTAACTGATAAAAATTTATACACATACCTGTAGTATCGGTCACAAAAATGTTTTATCAAAATTATTGAAAATACCGGAAAAATTACTGAAATTGGAAATGAAAACAAACTCACCAATGAAATGTTTCGGATAAATTTATACTCGCTTTCCAGTAATTCTAGCTCTTTTTTCAAATTTAAATTTTCTGTTAGCTGATGACCTGCCCAACTCAAAAATTTGTTCAATGAATACAAGTTTAGTTCCATTTTCTGGCTTGTTTTAAAGTTTTTCCTTCCGATTTCGATTTCTTGAATATCTAAATTTTTGAAAAAATTACTATAGTACATTGTCTTTGACAATAATTTCCGACTTTGATTATTGATACCCAAGTTCAAGATCAAATTTGCAGGTGGATACAGTATTATTGAAACTAATAATATTTCAAATAGGAATTCACCAACTGCGTTTATTACAATTCCAAAAATTGCAGAAACAATTAAAAAACAAACTAATGCAATTATTGAGATTTGATAATTCAATATTTGCTTAGATATGTCATTGTCTGGAATAACTGTTAAACTGAAAACCACAAAACTTAAAATACCTGGTAAAATGCTATAGGGGTTAAATAATTTGAGGAAATAAAGAGTCATTTTAAAATTCTCAATAGAGGAATAATTTTATATCAAAAATTTCAAATAATAAATAATAATATGCAATAAGTCAAAAGAGTATTTGAAAATAAACTCATAGAATATTCATTCTTCTACTTCAAACAAAATTCAAAACTAGCGTATTTGCAGAGATTTGTCACATAACCTGAAATTTATTTCAGGGTGTCAATTAAATGCAATCAAATTGCAACACTATCAAATATTTAAATCAACGGATTTACGATAGATTCAGCCTTCGTTGAAAAATTCTGGAGTTAATGCAGAGTGAGGCAACATTGCCTTTACTAATTCGTGAGGTCTGGTTTGTTGACTTAAATTTTGTTTTTTCACGTAAGTGGATTGGAAATTTAATCTGCAACTCATAAAAATTATTTGTTTGAATTATTGGATTCTATTTTTTAGAATACAAAAATAATCCCAACTTCTGTCAGTTTTTGACAGAATTCAGTTGAAAATTAGTTTGAGTCTCAGTTGGCTATACAAAAAATTTGTTTTTATTGAATTCTTGGTACATTGTAGAGGAGAGAGAAGATTTGTCTTTAAGTTGAATATTACGTAACGAGAGAGCGTTTAAAGAATGGTTATTCTAATTCGTAATAGAGAAAAACTTAAGAATTTCCAATGCACAATTCAGAAAGTTTAAGACTAGGTGATTAAATGCGTATTGATTGAGAGATGCGCTCATATTTAGTGAATTGTATAATTCTGTGGATGATTTAAGAAGCATAGCAACATATAAGAGAAACCTACGAAGAAAGGGAGGTATTATATGATTGATGGTTCAGTACTTATGGCGCGGCGAAGAGAAATGCATCCTGTTCCATATTATCCTGACTACAAATCATCCATTCTACGTTCACCTAATCTACCATTGTTGTCAATGGAATCGACTCCATCTGAAGAACATGGACCGCGTTTTGGTCATAGCTTAATTGGTTCGTTAGATAACAATTTGATTGTCAATTATTCACAAGGTAAAGAATTTGCTATTGGTGAACGAATTCGTGTTCATGGTCATGTACTTGATGAAAATAGTCATCCAGTTCCTAATACGTTAATAGAAATCTGGCAGGCCAATGCAGGTGGTCGTTATCGTCATATTAAGGATACATATTTTGCTCCACTTGATCCGAATTTTGGTGGATGTGGACGCACATTGACCGATGAGTATGGTTTCTATGAATTTCTGACCATTCGACCTGGTGCTTATCCTTGGCCGAATCGTGCTAATGATTGGAGACCAATGCACATCCACTTTTCAGTTTTTGGTCATGCTTTTGGACAACGACTAATTACGCAAATGTATTTTGAGGGTGATCCACTGATAAAGCGATGTCCTATTGTCGCGACAATTCCAGATAAAACTCAAATCGAACGTTTAGTTGCA
This sequence comes from Stappiaceae bacterium, assembly GCA_964291365.2. GTDB lineage: Bacteria > Pseudomonadota > Alphaproteobacteria > Rhizobiales > Stappiaceae > JBDWFY01. The sequence continues at coordinate 3,530,290 of OZ219989.1, read as the reverse complement.
CCGCTTGATATGCAGAATTCGCGCGAGATGGATTATCTGGCTTACAAATTTGACATTGTGTTGCGAGGTCGTCGTCAGACTATATTTGAAAACAAACCAGAGGGTATGTGAGTGACCCAAGATCTTAATTTATTGATTGAAACACCAAGCCAAACTGCTGGCCCTTATGTGCATATTGGATGTGTACCTAGTTTTACGGGTATAGAGGGAGTATATCGTGAAGATCTTGGACTTTCTCCAATTGAAGAAGGCGCAAATGGTGAATTGATAACCATTACTGGTTCAGTGTTAGATGGAACCGGTTGGGCATTACGTGATGCTTTGATTGAGAGTTGGCAACCAGATGCACAAGGTTTATTTTATGGTCAAGAGGGGGTAGACGAAAAAGTGTCAGGTTTTTGTCGATTTGCTACTGATAAAGATAGTGGTGAGTTTACTCTACGTACGATAAAACCTGGACCTGTTAAAGGGCGCAATGAACAAATGTATGCACCACATATTTCAATTTGGATTGTTGCGCGTGGTATTAATGTTGGTTTGCATACCCGAATTTATTTTGAAGATGAGGACAATTCTACAGACCCTCTTTTAAACAAAATAGAGCAAAGACCACGCGTCAATACATTGGTTGCTAGGAAAATTGAAGATGGGCAATATCGCTTTGATGTTCGCATTCAAGGGGAAGGTGAAACAATCTTTTTGGATTTGTGATGATTGAAAATTTTCCCAATAATTTTTCTCACTATCTTCTCAGACAATAATTGACATTTTGGAAAATGAGTTCCGAATGATGTGCAGTAAGAAAAGTTGACATTAGAGGTAGATTTTTCTAGAGATGTCTAAAATCAATTGGTATTAATTCACCTATTTTTCATTCTCCATCTCTTGATAGGTAGCTTTTGCAATTTTGATGGCATGATTTGCTTTTGGTACCCCCGCATAAATCGCGACATGTTGAAATGCTTCCATCACATCAGTTTTACTTGCACCTGTGTTTGCAGTGGCACGAATGTGCATAGCTATTTCATCAAAATTTCCTGTTGCCGCTAAGAGGGCAAGTGTAATCATTGATCGCTCTCTTAAAGTGATTTTATCAGATGACCAGACCTGTCCCCAAGCACTTTCAGTGATCAGTGTTTGAAAAGGTTCATCAAACTTAGTTTTGTTTGATTCTGCGCGATCAACATGGGTATCACCCAAAATTTTGCGGCGTGTTGTCATACCTACTTTATTTCGGTTCATTTCAAAGTTCCTTTTGTTTGGACATTAAGTACGTAATGATGGAATTGAAGAAATATGAATATATACCAGTTTAGCATGAATTAGTCTTTAGATTGGCCTAGTTTTGTATTTCCATTATTGGAACTATACCATTTGTTTCTACCTAATTTGGCAATACATTAAGTTTATAATTTTCACCAAGCTCCAATTTTGTAAATATTGAGAGATGATTCCAATCAATATGTAATCTATAAAAAATGGGAAGGAAACTGACGACAAAAGTGTATTGTTGACGGGAATATCATCTTCATTTAGTCATGTGTTACTTTACTAATATTGACTTAATATCACTAATTTTCAATTACCCTCTGTACAAAATCTCGCGCATTACCTAAATAGTTTTTCGGATTTCGAACCGCATCCCAATCAATTTCGTATTTGGTGTTTTCAGCTAAGTAATCAATCAAATCTTCTCCTGATTTTGTCACAGCCTTAGTAGCGTTTTTTACTAATTCCTGTGCCGTTGGTAATGGCACTATTTGAGCTAATGCAAATGTAGCTGCTTCAGCTAAAAGTAGACTGCGTGACATGTTAAGAGTTTGTTGAATCATGACATTATTGGCTTTTAAATTTTTTGCAATTTGAATTGCATAATTCAGGGAATTTCCTGTCAATATAACGATTTGAGGCAGACTTAACCATTCACTTGTCCACGCAGTACCATCACGCTCTTGCGCGTGTAAGACCGCGGATTGCATAGTTGAATTCAAATTGACTAGGTGACGGGTGGTAGCAACTAAGATTTCGGAATTAACTGGATTCGATTTTTGTGGCATAGTAGATGAACCACCGTTTGAATTATCCGAAAGTTCTTGTATTTCGGTTTGTCCCAATTGAATTAAGTCTTGTCCAATTTTCCCAAGTGTTGACGAGATCAATGTTAATACACTACTGAATTCTGCAAGATTGTCACGAATGGAATGCCAGGGTAAATCAGGAACTCCAAGTTCCAATTCAGCTGCAAGTTTCTCCATTACTTCTATTCCGCGTCCTGCAAATGATGCCAAGGTACCAGAGGCTCCACCAAACTGAATGACAAACAACCGTTGTTGAATTTGTTCTAAACGTATCTGGTGTCTCTTTAGTGCTGAGATCCAAACCGCAATCTTCATAGCTAAAATTGTCGGAGTCGCTTGTTGGGAACGTGTTCTTGCTGGAACAATTGTGTCAATAAAGAATCCTGCCCTATCTTTTAAATAATTTATCAATTCAGCTAATCGTCGGTTAATTATCAAGTGAGAACGTTGTAATCGAAGAATTAACGCGGTGTCCATTATATCTTGACTTGTTGCACCAAAATGAACAAATGCACCTGCTTCACCTCCAATAATTTCGCGCAGTTGCTTAACCATTGCAGGAATTGGAATGCCATCGTTACGCGTTCCAGTAACCAGGTTAAAGTCAGTCAATTGCAAATTTGAAAGTCTTTGCACTATTTTTTGGGCAGCACCTTTTGGTATGATACCTAATTCAGATTCTATTTTAGCGAGAGCTGATTCAACATGAATGAGAGAGGAAAGTTCACTTGAATCGCTGAACTGGTTTGTAATTTCTTCATCAAGAAATAAATTTCCATAGATATTAGAATCGAAAGGGGAGATTGACATTTTGGATATCAAACCATGGTTTAAATCTTAAATTTTAAGGTTGAATTTTTATGTTTAGGTTTTCTTTCAAATAATGAAAATTCATACATAAATGAAGTTAAGTCGTTGACTTGATATATGAAAATTAGATTTACTCATTACCGTGACCAATTTGTTGTAATTTTTTTTTAAGACTAGTGAGAAGTTGAACGAGAAATTTCTGGTCGCTTCTATTTTGCAATTTGGACCAAGTCGGGTTAGTTGCTAGCAGATTAAGAAACTTAGATTTTGAAATTTTCATAAACTCTAACGTCTCGCTTAATATCAGAAAAACGTCATCAATTTGACCAAATATATCCTGATAACTGACACACTTTATGCCATCAGAAGCAGTTTGTTCATTAACCGAAAGTTCTTTAGGTATAGAATTTGCAAACTCAGGAATAAAATTAGCCAATGTATATTGAATCCGATTTGTTTTCCTTTTCAGAAGACATAATTGAGTACTATAAACTAACGTATACAATTCGTCATGTGTATACTTGCAATACCGTAAATTTTCTACACTTAAATCTTATTCAAAACGGTTTTATTCACTCAATCATTGTAATTAGTACTTTGATTACTTGTAACTGTAACGGGCTTGCAACCTATCCAAGTAAAATATGGATTTGTAGTTTGTGAAGGGGGTGACGGGACTTGAACCCGCGACCTCTAACCCTTATTACAGGTTAGTGCTCTACCAACTGAGCTACACCACCATATTTAGTGCTTCTTTTAGACAGTTTCAATATGGCGCGCTTTCAAATACTAGAAAATTTCTGCGATCCGCTGCCAGTTTTAAGTCTTAATATGGAAATTATTTGTTCGAGTGAACAACCCGTATGAAACTCACCCGAATCACAATCCACAAATGAAAGACCTATTGGTCTCTCAGTGAAATTTGTATAAATATTGGGTTGAAATATTTACGATTTCATTTGTCGTTATCATTACACAACTTGCTGCAAATTTCGCAGCGTCTGATTCAATGAACTCTAATCAGTGTTTACTTGTCCGTCTCTCATTAGTTTGTATTCACTTATCAATTTTTCTATAAATTTTGCAATGTCATGTGGATACGTGATTATAACTAACGATTTTTTTGAAATAAATTTAAACTACCTGAAAATAGTAGGTTATTGATCTAGGATATTTCATACAATTGTTAATTTGATATCAAATTGATGCCGACTGAATTCCAACTTCTATTGAGAACTCAATTTAAACTCTATTAGGATTTTGGTATTTCATTAAATATTTTCGTAATATGCTTCACTTTAGTTATAAACCTTTCAATTTAGTGGCTATGTCGTCAAATATTATCAATTTCATCAGGTTGGAAATTATCGTGATGACAAGTGTCATTTGTTGACTATTGCATTGAGTTATATTGGTGCTTTTTTGAATGTCATCTATAATAATGGATTAACCTTTTCCAACTCAATAATCATAATCTTGTTAGGTATTGTTGTGCTTCAGATTAAGAAGCGGTTACATGTGAGAGAAGAAGCAAAAAATACTTGAAATATTAAGCTATCCTAATTAGTCCGACCTGCGATTCCTATCGTTCTCACTTCAAATCTGGTTTTGGATGATTGGTAAATAGCGTCTGCAAAAGTACCAATTGTTTCAATTAATATTGGAACAGTTAAAAGAAAATCTCAAACACAAGTTATATTTTATAATTTAAATATAATAACTATAAAATTTTAAAAGGGATTAGACGTTGAAAAATCACAATAAAAGTGGATGTTCAAGTCTAAAATTTTAATAGTTACTTTTCATTGCTTGTATTTGTAATTTTATAATGTCATATTCTCAGTGCCTCATTATAACTTCAATATTAGGGACGTTTTAAGAATCTTACTTTTTGCAAAAAATGCTGACCGAATTCGCGATGAACTTGGCAATTTCCACGCGATTAGAATTATTCTTGAACGCAAAAATTTGGTGTTAAAAACGAGGTTCAAATAGTCCAATTTATAAGGAACTTTTCATAATTTGACGAGATAACATTTTTGTGATTTAATCACTAACCCACCGCAAAAAATTTATTCATTCACAGTTGTTGAATAACAAAGCTGCTGAAAATTAAAGGATTTCGACGTATCCAATTAAACTTGCCAAGAGACCGAAGCATGATTAAAAATTTCATTCAAGCGATCAGCTATCTCCGCGACTATTTGGATTCAAATTTAGGTGACTATTTTAGTCAGCTAATGAACATTGCTGAACAAGTACATCAATACAAAGATCAAAATGAAACTGATAAACTGAATCATCAGTTGGAGGAGCTTAGTGATCTATTAGATAAAAAGTTCTTTTTTACAAAAAACGAGTGCAATGAAATAAAGGTTGCATTATTGAATAATCTTCAACAATTTTATGACAAACTAATTTGTTTAATGATTGAAAGATACGCAGAGCCAAAATTTTATAAAGAATTTGATGATGAAATAAAAAAAATTGCAACAAAATTACAAGACGAACCATTTAATTTCGCGTCAGATGGTATAGAAAAAACATTAAAAGCTGGATTTATGTTTAATCTACATATTGATCGTAGTGAAGATGAATATGCTGACAAATGGGGGCATGAAATGGAGGCGTATTTCCAACGTCATAAGGAAGAAAGTATAGGTAGTGGTGAACGAGATTGCGTTACTCGATTTGCGGAATTAGACCAAGTTTTATATAAGAAATTTTGTGAGAAACCTGATACTCCAATCTATGTACTTCGATTAGTGCATAAATTCCCATATATGTCACAAGAGAAATAGTTAAAGTAACTAAGTTTGTATCGCTTTATTTGCGCAGTTTCATAAGTATGAGATTTTTGCAAATGCTAGTGTAAAATTTTAGCATTTATATCTTCAGAATATTTCCCAATTTTCTTTTGATGAAGTTCAAATAAGCTAGCCAACGATTGATTCAAGTTTGAGTCTTCTGGAATCTCACCAGTGTACTTCATATAACCACCAATCAAATTATTATATTGAGTAATTTGTTCTTTAATGACCTTTAGAATTAAGACAAGTACAATATTTCCTGCATCCTTTTTGGACATGAAATTGGGTCCTTTATCCAGTGCCTCTTTAATAATTGAAGGAATCTCAGCTTTAGGGTCAATTTGCTTGCAATACTCTGCATCTTGTATATTTTGCATGTAATTAAACGCGTGACAGTACCGGTTAAGAAATTTTTGCAAAGTAACCACAATTCTTGGGTCTTTAATTAAATCAGAAACTTCCATCGTGGTTACATCAAAATTTGCTATAGACTCACCAGAATATATTTGCAAATAGATCAAAATCTGTAGCTGCCATCCTTCAAGTTCTAGACTGACAAGTTGTTTCTGTAAGGAATCTCGCTCCTGTTCACTTAAATTGGAGTCATCTAATTTATTAACGACTTGCTTCATTTTATGCAAAATTGCCGTAAGAGGATGGTTTTCAAAATATTCTTTTCCCTCTTCTGAAAGGTTATTCATGAATCGCTCTAATTCCATCAATTCAACCCTCTTGTATTGTTGTTTACTAAACAGACTACAATTTTATCTGGATTCAGCTTCTCCTTTAATTACTTCATAAATTAAGTTTAACATGATTTTTGTTAAAAATTCAAGAGTTAATTAGGAAAATTGAATCACGACGGAATTAGGTTTCAAAAGGCTTGTATTTTTGGGATTCGAACTACCATATTGGAATTAGGTTGAAAAATGACGCTTAGAATTAGGTAATTGAGGATTATATTAAGTCGAAAAGTTTTTTATCACTTCAAGAAATTTAGAATAGAAGTATCAAATTTTACTGGAAACAACTGCAAAATATTAGGTTGTTTGTAATTGGGTTAAATCAAATTGGTTTATATCTTGCAACAGCTTAAGAAATTCATTGGTAACATGCGTAATGGATGCTTTTCCTTTCGCAGCAGTCGCTAGTGTTGCATTACCAACTACACCATACTCGTTGAGGTCTTGCACTAACCAACCGAATTGATGAGGACCATATGCGCGTAAGAATTGATAAGATTTTTCGAACTCTTGTTGTTTTGAGGAAAAGTCTTCTGTTTGTTCCATCCGAACTAAATCAGGTCGTAAATGTAACATTATTGAAGTTTCCACATCCCCACCATGAATGCCATAAGCCAATTCCTCCGCAGAATATAGTCCATCAGGTTGTCCAAATCTAGCCCAACTAGTTCCAACAGCTAGCATTTGAAACTGTTCACGGAGTTCTTGAATAATGATATTGATTAGTGGATTGTTGCCGCCATGCGATGAAACCAGGACTAATTTTCGAACTCCAGTTTGATGAACACTGGTACAGATTTCCAACCACGCAGCGATGGCAGATTTTCTAGATAACGTCAATGTACCCGGCCAACTACCATGTTCATTAGATTGACCTACAGATTGAATCGGCAAAAATGTTACCTGTAAATCATTTGGTAGGGCGTGAATGATGTCGGCAATTTGTCCTTCAGCAATACAAGAGTCGGTGTATATTGGCAGGTGAGGTCCATGTTGTTCAATGGCAGCAACAGGTAACACCGCAATCCATTCATACGTATTTGAATCACTGAAATCAGTAGTCGTCATCTCTTGCCAGTACCGCTTTGGTAGCATACTTAATTCCCTCGTGTTTTAAATGCTATCATCGCAAAATAATTATACCGATTGATAATATACCGTTAATGAAATTGCAATTTTAATGGAAGAGAGGTCTAAGCAAATACTCAACATTAATTGGAAAAAAAATTCGGAACGCTGTATTAAATCAAAAATTCCTGGTCAATTAGCAAACTAGACTCAATTAACGTAATTTCAATACCGTTTTTGATCAAACCACAAAAGAAAATGTCGGCGGGAAGGGAGGTCGCTCACTACCGACACTGAACAACACCAATTCAATTTGCATTAGGTTGAAACGGATTGATTAACTTATTGAGTCTGATTTAGTAATTCCAAACCGCACAGTCATAAACCCAACGATTATTTTCTACATCTAGCCAAATATCACGCTCCATACACATTCTAGGAACCTGAGTTTCAGCTTCATATTCAGCAACTCCGTCACGGGTGCATGAACTAACGATTAACCCAAGACTTATTATCAGTCCAGAGATTAAGATTCGCATGATTGTATTCTTTGTTGAATGAATTGCCACACCAAATATTGATGATCTGCAATATTTTATTGATTATCAGTTCTGGTTGTCAATATTTAATGCGACAATTGTCTCATAATTGATTTTTTGGTAGCATACTGCTACCAAGATTAATCACCAAAAGATACGACGTTTACAACACTCTTAAGAACAAATGTTTCCTAGTTGGCCGTTGTAAACTTGATGACTTGCTCGAAAGTAAGAGCATAACAGTCAGTAGAATTAAAGGTGAGCATGTCGGATATTACCTAAATTATGATCAACTTTTGCGATTGTGGTACTTTAAAATTTTTTTAAGCTAGGTAAAAATTTAAGTTGATTTAATGAATGTGAGCTAACGATTTACTATATTCTAGGTTAAAATTCATGTCTCAAAAATTTACCGAAAGTACTAACGATTTAGACAATTTTCAAGAATAATTTGTCGAATTGAATTAGTTAAAGAGGATTTAGATTGTAATTTGCAACTAATTAACTATATCTAAGCGTTTAATATCTTTCATCAATACTTTATTCAATTTAGGAGTCTAAAATGACAAAAATATTTGGCATTTTCGTTACCATTATCTTTTCATTATACACCATTAACACGGTTAGCGCACAGATTAAAGTGAAGTTTGGCACGAACTGGGTTGCCCAAGCTGAACATGGTGGGTATTACCAAGCCGTCGCTGATGGTTCTTATAAGGACTGCGGATTAGACGTTGAGATTATTCCAGGTGGGCCGCAAGTTAATAACCGCGCCCTATTGCCAGTTGGAAAGATTGACTTTTTTATGGGGGGAAATTTAATCCCGGCGTTTAGCGCAGTTGAACAGAAGATTCCGACTAAAATTGTGGCCGCAAGTTTTCAAAAAGAACCCCAAATTATAATGACTCATCCTAATCAAGATTTGGATACTTGGGAGAGTTTGAAGTCGATTAATTTACTACTCGGTAAATCGTTTGTCAATTCAACCTATCAATGGATGATTGATGAATTTGGGTTTACACTAGAACAGGTTAGACCTTATAATTTTAACACCGCACCATTTCTTGCTGATAATCAATTGGGGCAACAAGGTTATGTTACCTCTGAACCATTTGCAGTAGAAAATGAGGGCGGATTTCTACCGAATATCTTTTTGATCGCAGACCAAGGGTACAACTCCTATTCAACTACCATTGAGACTCGTACTGAACTTATTGAAAGCAAACCAGAAATTGTTCAGTGTTTCGTTGATGGCTCCGCAATCGGTTGGTACAATTATTTGTATGGGGATAATGAGGTCGCCAATGACATGATTAAACGCGATAATCCTGGAATTACCGATGCCCAAATTGAATTCTCTGTAACCAAAATGAATGAATTTGGAATTGTGGATTCTGGAGACTCGCTTGAACTTGGCATTGGTGCAATAACTGATAGTAGAATGAAGTCATTCTTCGACAAAATGGTTAAAGCTGGTGTGTTGGATTCGAACATTGATTACAAAAAGTCCTATACACTAGAATTTGTTAATAAAGGTGTTGGGTTAGACGTTAAAGACAAGTTGCTTGGCAATTGAGATTGCAAATTGCGGAAATTATTGAAATGGAAGTCCAGGGCACTCCAACTAACTCCCAGCTGCAAAGTAAAGTTGTCACATTAAATAATGTCTCAAAGTCATTCTCTAATGGTACAATTGCACTGAAAGATTTGACGTTTGATGTCAAACGTGGTGATTTTGTTAGTTTGCTTGGCCCTTCTGGATGCGGAAAATCGACAATATTGCGGATTATTTCTGGTTTGAGTAACCCAACAAATGGTGAAGTTTTGTGGTCAGCAGCTGATTCTTATAACCAAAAATCAAATAGTAATACCAATCTCCATGAGATGAGTTTTGTCTTCCAAGAACCTACATTAATGCCATGGTTAACTGCATTTGGAAACGTATTTATGCCATTAAAGATAAAAGGAATATCCAAGCAACAAGCTAAACAAGAAGTAATGGAAGCATTAACCTTAGTCGGGTTGGAAAAATTTTCAGAAAATTATCCACGAGAGCTTTCAGGTGGGATGAAAATGCGGGTATCAATTGCCCGCGCATTGGTGACTAAACCAAAACTATTATTGATGGATGAACCATTTGCCGCGTTAGATGAAATCACTAGATTTAAAATTAATAACGATCTGCTAAATTTGTGGGAAAAATTTGGCTGGACCGTAGTATTTGTAACTCATTCAGTGTTTGAATCAGTTTATCTCTCAAATCGTGTAATCGTGATTTCAAGTCGACCAGGACGAGTTATTGCGGATCTCCCAATAACTGAGAAGTATCCTCGTTCAAACTCTTATAGAACTTCTACCGAATACAATAACTATTGCAAACAAGTATCGGAAACATTGCATATGACTATTGGTGGAGCTGATCAGCTTTGATTTGAATTATAAGGTGCAGTGCTGTGAGTAAAACTGAAGCGACCGAACTATCAAATAGGTCTAATGGAATAGTTGACCAATTGATAATAGAATCGTCATTAATATCTGACCAAAACCGCCTGTTACGCTGGATATTTCCAATCATAGCCATGTTATCAGCAATCGGTCTTTGGCAGTTAGTTGTTTTCGCTTATGATATTCCACATTACATCCTTCCCAGTCCAATTCGAATCATTCAGACTCTTGTTGCAGATTGGTCGCTGTTGTTTGTTGCATTACTAAATACCCTTAAAATTACCTTTGCAGCATTATTGTTAGCAACCATGGGTGGTTTAGTTTTTGCGATTGTATTTGCGCAGTCAAAATGGGTAGAAATTTCATTTTTTCCGTTTGCCGTTATTCTCCAAGTCACTCCGATAATAGCGATAGCTCCATTAATTTTTATCTATGTAGATTCAATTACCGCAGGATTACTAATTTGTGCGTGGATCGTAGCGTTTTTTCCAATACTTTCAAATACGATTTTGGGTTTAAATTCTGTGGATCAAAATCTGAGCAATTTATTTCAGCTAATGGGGGCTAATCGGTGGCAACAGTTGTGGTTTTTAAGGTTACCATCAGCATTACCATACTTTTTAGGTGGGTTGAGAATAGCCGGCGGTTTAGCATTGATTGGGTCTATCGTTGCTGAGTTTGTTGCAGGAACAGCTGGTAGCGGATCTGGTCTTGCAACACTGATTTTGGAGGCAAGTTTTCGCTTGAATATTCCCAGAATGTTTGCCGCGTTGTTAATGATCTCATTTACAGGAATATTGATTTTTGGGACACTAAATTTATTCTCGCATATTTTGTTACGTCGATGGCATGAAAGTGCACTTAAACCTGAACATTAAACCTGAATGATTAGGCGAAAATGGAACAAATTAACGGTTATTTTACAAATTTGTTTCCAGAAAATTCTAAGACTCTAAAAATTTCCGATAACGAAAAATTAGCACTATTATTAAAAGTTATTTGGTAGTGTTAGAGTCTCCTTATCCAGATGCAAACTAAATATAAAATCTTAGTGAAATCATATAATTTTGCTTGACGAAATGGTTTCTTGTCATTAGAGTTTCCCTTCATCCGTAACATTTAACTAATATAGGGTTTGTTTTATAATGCCTAGTCGAGAAATTTTGATCGTTACCGCAGGATTACCTAAAGTTCTTCCTGAACTTGAAGATAAGTTTCAGGTTCACAAATATTGGCAAGCTGAAGATAAAGAGACGTTTTTAGCTGAAGTACTTCCTAAAATTGGGGCTATAGTGGTCGGTGGTGGACTTAAAATTGATGCACCTCTCATTGATCGTTGTGAGAATTTAGAGATTATCGCCAATTTTGGTGTTGGATATGATGCGATTGATGCTTCATATGCCGCGACCAAGGGAGTTGTGGTAACCCATACTCCTAATGTTCTTAATGATGAAGTAGCTGATACTGCGATTGCATTGATGATTTCAACAGTTCGGGAACTTGGCGCGGCGGAACGTTGGTTGAGGGATGGAAAGTGGCAAAGTGATGGTGTTTATCCACTTACACCTGGTTCATTGAAGGGAAAAACGCTTGGGATAATTGGATTGGGGCGGATAGGTAAAATGATTGCAACGCGGGCAGAAGCATTTGGACTCAAAATTATCTATCACGGTCGGACACAACAACCTGATCAGAATTATCCTTATTACGAGAGTTTAAAGAAGTTAGCGGAAAACTCGGACATTCTCTTAAGTGTCGTTCCTGGAAGTAAAGAAACAAAACATCTTGTTAATGCAGAAATTTTTAAAGCTCTTGGTGCTACTGGAGTGTTTATCAATGTAGGACGTGGAACAACTGTAGATGAGAATGCGATGGTTGAAGCGATTAAAAATGGTGTGATCTATTCAGTTGGTTTAGATGTATTTGAGCACGAACCAAATGTTCCACAAGCTCTTATTGATCATGAACGCTCGGTGTTATATCCGCATGTTGCGTCGGCATCAATTCCAACTCGGGATGCAATGGGTTCACTTGTTGTTGAAAATGTACTTAACTGGTACGCTGAAGGTAGGGCTATAACCCCAGTACCAGAATCTAAAAACATTAAATAGATCCTGCTTTAATTGGGTGATTTACTTTCCATGAAATTTCGAATTCTCGTGATAGCTTTTCGGATGTTATCAATTGAATTTGCATAAGAGACACGAATATAACCCTCACCAAGAATACCAAAATCTGGTCCACCGATGACTGCTACACCAGCAGATTCTAGCAATTCCGCTGCAAGCGGTTTTGCTTGCCAGCCTGTCACTTTAATATTTGGAAAAGCATAAAATGCACCATATGGCATGACGCAAGAGATATTAGGTAGTGTGTTTAACTCTTCCACGACAATCTTTCGTCGTTCATCAAAGGATTGCACCATATGAGTCACAGCATCTTGTGGTCCAGTAAGTGCTTCAATTCCCGCAAATTGAGTTGGTGCATTTACACAGGACCATGCATTAACTGCAAGTTTACGTGCTTTGTCATATAGCGATTCGGGCCATATTGAATAACCAATTCGCCAGCCGGTCATCGCATAAGTTTTTGACCAACCATCTAACAAAATTAACTGATCTCGAATAGATGGATAAGAGAGCATTGATACATGTGGGTGATTGTCATAGGTCATTTGACCATAAATTTCATCGGACAGAATCGCAATATTTGGTCGTTTTTCTAACTCTGCAACTAGCTTTTCAATTTCAACTTTTGGTGTCACTCCCCCAGTGGGGTTGGCGGGTGAATTGATGATTACTAATCTGGTTTTATCCGAAAGTAGTGAAATTGTTTCATCTGCAGAAAATGCAAACTCATTTTCTTCACGAATCGGAATTGGAATGGGTTTAGCTCCGGAGTATTCAATCATTGACCGATAAATTGGGAATCCAGGGTCAGGATAAAGAATTTCAGTACCCGCTTCACCAAACATTAAAATTGCAAGGAACATGGAGACTTTACCACCTGGTACAATTAGAACGTTTTCAGGTGAGATGTTTTGATTAGTACGTTTGAAAATATCGGAACAAACGGCTTCACGGAGTGGAAGGATACCGGTTGCAGGAGTATAACCGTGTTGACCGTCTTTCAATGCTTTGATTGCAGCTTCGACGATATTTTCAGGAGTTTTGAAATCGGGTTGGCCAATTCCCAAATTTATAATGTCTTTACCTTGTGATGCGAGCTCCGTTGCTCTTGCAAGAACTGCAAACGCATTTTCTTCACCGATACGGTCAAAGTTTGAAATTGTTTTTAACATGAGAGTTCTTTCGTGATTGAGAAAGATTAGAGATCCTAAATTTGATTAATCGCTCAATTTAACACAATCTCTGTTAAATGCAAATTTTCTGGTTTGAAAATTGTCAATATGTACTACATGGATTATATGTGTTTTCTATCAGAAAAAAAATCGGTGATAACAATGATTGAAAATCAAAAAACAAACTTGAAGGTTAATATACCAGCGGATATTGTTTCCGATTTTTATGAAATTTCTGCTGAAAATGGTATGGAACCTGAACAGTTTGCCTGCTATGCAATAAAGGAATACATTTCTAATACTGGTAAACTACCACCACTAGCAGAAGTCATCGTTGAACAACTCCGGCAAGTTCAAAAAGAATTTGAACAAGAGGGAGTAATTCATTTTCGTTTGTTTGGTTCAGTCGCAAGAAATGAGGCCAGACGGGCGAGTGATATAGATCTTCTTGCTGAATTTAGGAATTTAATGGCTATGAAAAAATGGGGTAGAACGATTGACTTAGTAAAGCGGTAACTTGGAAATAAGTTCGAAATTGAGCTGATTCCGATAAACTATGAACGTAAAATTGAACTTGATTCTGTATATAATGACGCAATTAAAATATTTTGAGAGTTAGGTTTAGATTTGGCATAGTTGTCAAATTCTTGGACGTAATTTTTAAACTACAATAGAGAGTAAATAGCTAGATGTTACTTAAACCAATAAAATTTTTAGCAGGAGTATTGTGTGCAATTGTGCTATCTCAGTTTCCTGAGTTTTCTCAGCAATTCCAGCAACGATTAGGTGGAAAAATTGATGAATTACAACGGGTAGTAAACGATTTCACTAATGATGCCAATTTAAGTGACCAATCTGTGCAAGATGCAATTGATCGCTTAAAAGCAAGTGGTGATGAATTAGTCGCGGCCCGTGGTGATCGGTTAGAAGGGTATGTTGATGATTTTAGTAAGTTATTAGAACATCAAGATATATTTTTAACAGGTAACTTTCTTGAAATAGCTGCTGTAATTATTTTGAATTTAGATTCAGATCTAGTTATTGCAACCTATGAACAATTTTCACCAGCCGTACCAGTTTCAATAGATGGATTTTTGTTAGCAGGTGTAGGATTTGTGGTTGGTTATTTATCGGTAGGTATACTATTATTTTTTCTCAAATTAGGGCTTAAAGCAATCTTTAAAAGACGGAAGGTTGCATAAGTACTATGTAAAATTGAGATTTTAACTGTGAAAATTGAAATAATGGTTGACTTTTTAAATGGAATACCTATATTCATTGACAAAAGAAGCAATCTTTTGGTCCCCAAAGAATGTACAAAAATATTCTAGCAAGTATTGTTACAGCCACGGTAGTAGCAAGTTTTAACTTAGCTGCATTAGCACATCCGCATGTTTGGATAGATGCAAGATCTGAATTGATTTTTGACGATTCTAATCGGTTGGAATCCATTAATCATGTATGGAGATTTGACGAAGCTTTTTCAGCGTTTGCTTCGCAAGGATTAGATGAAGATGGAGACGGAATTTTAAGCAGAGAAGAGTTACAAGAACTTGCAGAAGTTAATGTGACTTCACTGTTGGAGTTTGATTACTTTACATTTCTTGCGGTCGGGGATGCATTAGTGGAGTTTGCTGATCCAACAAAATATTGGTTAGAATATGCCGATGGCTTTTTGACATTATATTACAGTTTGCCATTAGCTCAACCTATTATCATGGATGGGCAGGAAGTGGAACTTCAAGTATTTGACCCTGTTTATTTTGTTGCAATTGAAATGAATAAAGATGAGTCGTTCGTATTGGTAGACCAAGGTATTACATGCGATATAGATGTAAAATTACCGATACCATTAGAAGAGTGGGCCGCAATTGAATTAGCAGAAATACCGGTTGAAGGAGAGGTATCTGATCAATTGATGAGTATTACTGAAACACTTTCAAACACAGCAAATATTGCATGTACATGAGTGGTTGAACTAAACGCTAATGAAACTTAAAATTTTAGTAGCCCTTGTTGTTATAATCATTAGTTTGGGTAGTACTTTTGAGATTGTGGAAGCAACAAATTCTCCATTTGGCGTAGGAATTCCAGAAGCAAATCCGAATATTGGTGGTCCATTTAGTAGCTTTTTTGCATGGGTATCTACGCAACAATCCGTGTATTATCGCGCTTTGACCGAAAGTATTAGTGGTTTTAAAGCTGATGGAACTTTTGCTTGGGGCTTAATAGTTTTGTCCTTTTCCTATGGAATATTTCATGCCATTGGACCTGGTCATGGCAAAGCTATTATTTCTTCTTATGTGTTAGCAGATGGTGAATCCTTACGGCGAGGAATATCACTGTCTATGGCTTCAGCAATGGCACAAGCTGTAACAGCTATTTTGTTGGTGAGCATATTAGCTGTTCTTTTGAATGTAACAAGTATTGTGATTACAGAAACTACGAGGATATTTGAAATCGGTTCATACATATTAATTACATTAATTGGTATTTGGTTGTTATGGCAAAAATTATTTAAGCAATTAGTTTCATATTTACGGAATCGAATAGGAAAAACCACGCAAAATCACAGTGAAAATGTCCAATCAGTTGAACAAAACTCTAATCTGGATGAATCATGTAATCATCAACATTATCCTGTTCCAAGCAATTTAAGTGGTCCGATGTCTATAAGTCGGATTTGGTCAGTGATATTAGCAATAGGGTTGCGACCATGTACTGGTGCACTTATTGTTTTAGTGTTTGCATTTTCACAAGGGGTTTATTGGGTTGGAATTTTTTCTACATTTGCAATGGGAATCGGAACTGGAATAACGGTTGCCATTTTGGCAAGTTTAGCAGTTGGTGCGCGTGGGGTAACATTAAAGGTTTTAGGTTCAAATAGTGCGACTTATGTTCATAGAGGAATTGAAATTATTGGAGCATTGCTAGTATTTACAATTGGACTGGTTTTGCTAGTTGCATCAACGGGGAACTTTTAACTAGCGACCTATATACAATGCGGCACAGATCCGACAATTTGCCCTATTAATTTATTAAATTTATTGTGAATAATAGATAATTTTCTACAACAAAAACTATGGAGATAATCACGAGAAAACTAATCTTGGTATTATCATTGGCATTTATCTTAAATGCTTGCCAATCTGAACCACGATATACTGAATGTTCAGGTTTTAATTCTATCTGGAATTCATGTTATTGGTAAAAATTGTGATATGAGAAAATCACTTTCAACATCGTGTATGTTGGACACTTTTTACGTATACATCATTCGATTGATCAAATGAAGCATAAGCAGTGTAATAAACGCTACGTCTGCTTAGTTTTGTCATATTGTCTATAAGTTCTTTCAATTACCTTACTGATTCTTGAGTTGCTGATATTCCCTCATCGCGTCACCAAAACTGTTAAAAATTAAACGGGATGGTTTATCTGTTGATACCCAATATTCAGGATGCCATTGTACTGCTAATGCAAAACGACTAGAATTTTTAGCACTCACAGCTTCTATCGTTCCATCTTCAGCTTGTGCCTCTATTTCTAATTGATCAGATAATTTTCCTAACGCTTGCCGATGTAATGAGTTTACTTTTACCGGTGATGACCCAAGAATTTGTGCAAGTACGCCATCTGGTTTTGGGAATATATCATGAGCGAGCTGGAATCGAATATCATTGTTTTCAGATTCGGGTGATCGGTGGTCAAATCGATCTTCACGTTCTTGAATTTCGCGATCAATAGTTCCACCAAGTGCAACATTTAGTTCTTGCATTCCTCGACAAATCGCTAACACTGGAACTTCTTTTTTCAATGCCATACGAGCTAATCGTAGAGTTGTATCATCACGGTCTGGATCAAAGGGGCCATGTTCTTCTCCACCAGACTCCCCATAAATTGAAGGTTCTACGTTTGAACGCGCACCAGTCAACAATACACCATCAACTCGATTCAGAATAGATTCAAAATCTATTTTTTCACCAAACGAGGGAAGAATGAGAGGAAATGCCTCAGATGCTTTGGCAATTGCATTCAAATAAGGTTCAGGTACCGCGTGCCAGCGATATGGATCCTTTTCAATAACGTCTGCACTTACTAGTACAATTGGAGTTGAGGAATACGATTCGGTGGGATTTTTCATTGATGTATGCTGAATTTAAAATTGAAGTTGGAAATGAAAATAGGTGAGATAAATAATAACAAATTTTTCTATTACTTCGCGATTTTGTTGATACTCGTTAAAGTTTTCGTGAGAGTTGCCGCAATTTGTCAAACAAAACCTAAGTTGAGTGAACCAATTACTTGCGGGTGTTTCGAGTTAAACTCACATTTTTTCAAATGTATGCTTCATATTTAATCTTATTGATAGCAAATTAATTTTCAAAAAGGTTTAAATTTATGTTAAAAGACAACAAACAGTACATTTTGATTTGAACAGCGTTTAGATTTCAATGTGCATAAACTCTTTAATAAATATACAAGGAGGATTTGGAATGGATCGTCGTTCATTCTTAAAAAATTCAAGTCTAGGACTTGGTTCAGCAGCTGCAGCTACTGCGATTGCAGCTCCTGCTGTTGCCCAAAGTAAACGAAAATTAACCATGGTAACAACTTGGGGTCGTGGTCTTGCTGGCGTTCACGATGCCGCGCAACGTGTTGTGGATAATGTCAATGCGATGTCAGATACGCTGGAAATTGAATTGAAAGCGGCTGGCGAGCTAGTTGGTGCCTTTGAGGTATTTGATGCCGTATCTTCTGGTCAGGCTGATATGTATCATGGCGCGGACTATTATTTTATTGGTCAACATCCAGGTTTTGCATTTTTCACTGGTGTACCATTTGGTATGACTGCGACTGAACACAATAACTGGTGGTACCATATGGGTGGTCGTGAGTTAGGTGATGAACTTGGTGAATTGTTTAACTTGAAGACTTTTGTTGCGGGAAATACATCTTCTCAAGCTGGTGGGTGGTTCCACAAAGCTATTGAAAGTGCGGACGACTTTAATGGTTTGAAATTCCGTATGCCTGGTCTAGGTGGAAAAGCATTAGGATATATGGGGGCTTCGGTTCAAAATATTCCAGGTGCTGAAGTGTATCAAGCACTATCTTCAGGTGCAATTGATGGAACGGAATGGATTGGGCCGTGGGCTGACGAAAAGGCTGGATTCTATGAGATTACAAAAATCTTCTATGCTGCTGGCTTTCATGAACCAAGTGCAGCACTTTCTTGTGCAACAAACAAGGAAGTTTTTGATGATCTAACACCACAGCAACAAAAAACTATAGAAATTGCATGCGGAGAGTCAAATATCTGGAATATGTCGCAATATCTCGCCAATAATGGTTTGGCATTGCAACGATTGGTTGCTGAAGGTGTCCAAGTTAAACAGTTCCCAGATTCTGTTTGGGAAGGTTTTGGTGCGGCATCTGAAAAAGTGTATGAAGAGAATATGGGTGATGAACTGTTTAAGAAAATTTATGATTCTTATGTCGATTCAATGAGAAAATCATCAGGTTGGATTTCACAATCAGTCTCAGTATACCGGGCACAACGCGACCGAGTTCTAGGATAGAATTTCATATTTGTAACAAGATATATCATCGGATGAAACATTGTTTCATCCGATGATATTGAAGTAAAGACACATTTTTGCGTATTAGAAATATGATTGCATTGAGTATAAAATGAAGTGAGTTGTATGGCTTAAAATTTAATGAATTGCTAAAAATTATAGTGTATGGCGGGGATAATTGAATTTGATACACAATAGAGGTGAGGAGAAGTGTTAAATCGTCGAAAATTTTTAAATAATACTTTAGCGGGAACAACTGTTGCCCCAACTACTTCTGCTCTAAGTGCCCCTGCTTTGTCTCAGGGACGAACAAAATTAACAATGGTTACGACTTGGGGACGAGGGTCGGCTGGAGTTTTTGATTCGGCTTTGCGAATAGCAGAACATGTAAGTTTGATGTCTGGAGGGACGCTTGAAATTGATGTTAAAGGCGCGGGAGAATTAGTTGGCGCATTTGAAGTTTTTGATGCTGTCACCTCAGGTACCGCAGAAATGTATCATGCTGCGGATTATTATTTTATTGGTCAACATCCTGGATATGCGTTCTTAACTGGTATCCCGTTTGGAATGACTGCGACGGAACATAATAATTGGTGGTATCATATGGGAGGTCGTGAGTTTGGTGACGAACTTGGAGAGATATTTAATTTAAAACCATTTGCTGCTGGAAATTCTTCTACTCAACCTGGTGGGTGGTTTAGAAAACCTGTCAATAGTCCGGAAGATTTTATTGGTTTGAAATTCCGTATGCCTGGTCTAGGTGGAAAAGCATTAGGATATATGGGGGCTTCGGTTCAAAATATTCCTGGACCTGAAGTTTATCAAGCATTGGCAACTGGTGCAATTGATGCAACGGAGTGGATAGGGCCATGGTCAGATGAAGGAATGGGTTTCCACGAAATTACCAAAATATATTATACCGCAGGATTTCATGAACCTGGTGCGATGCTATCGTGTGCAGTTAATCGCGAGGTTTTTAACAGATTATCTAGCCAACACCAAAAAATTATTGAATTAGCATGTGCTGAATCAAATATTTGGGGGTTGTCCTTATATCTCGCAAATAATGGGACTGCATTAAAACGATTGGTTGACGAAGGAGTTATTGTTTCTCAATTCCCAAATTCTGTATGGGATGCATTTGGTAAAGCATCACGACAGGTAATTGAAGAGAATTTGAGCGATCCACTCTTCAAAAGAATTTATGAATCCTACGCCGACTCGTTAAAAAAATCATCAAGTTGGATTTCTCAATCTATTTCAGTTTATCAGGCGCAAAGAGATCGGGTATTTGGATGGTAGATAAGCTATTCAATATGATTGCTTTTATTGGCATTTTAGGCATCGGATTGAATTAGAAGTTGGCTATTAGGGCACACTTCTAAAGTCCGATAGAAAAATGGTAAGGTATTTTTGTAATGATTGACGCAATTCTGTGGTTTTTTTATCAAGTAATTGGTGGATTCACCAATCTATTGTTACTGTTTACTCCTTCAGCCTGGCGAGGGTTCCCGACTATGGAGTGGATTGCATACCTAATTTATTACGGTGCGTCAACTGAATTCTTTTTTATTATCTTCAATTTATTTGTCATTTTTCTAATCCTTGGTCTTTGGAAACATAGTATTTTATGGGGAGTAGTTAAGGTAATTGAAAAGATCAACAATTCAATTGGTCGATTTGCGGCGTGGGCCGCACTCATTATGGTTTTACAACAGGTGATGATTGTCGGAATTCAACGAATTTTTAGACTTTCGGAAATTTCAGTGGGGCCTTTTGGATTTACGTTTACTCGTGATATTAGTTGGTTTGCGGAAGAGTTAAAATTATATAATGCGATTATTGTTGCACTTTGCGCGGCCTACACTTTTATTCAAGGTGGTCATGTTCGTGTCGATTTATTTTATAGTTCAGCAAAGTATCGTACTAAGCGGATCATTGATATGTTCGGTTCGCTTTGCTTTGTTTTGCCATTTATGACAATTGTTTGGCTTTTTGGCTGGGCATTTTTGTGGCGGCATTTAGTAACTCCAAAAGTAGCAACGACCAATACTCTTGATCAGATTTTGGCGCGCATCAGAGTAATGAAGTGGAATGTAGAAACGATCGGATTTTCACCCAATGGATTTGATGGATATTTCTTATTTAAGGTTTTATTAGTGGCATTTGCAGCCCTTATGTTTCTTCAAGGCATCGCGTTTTTCTATCGAAATCTTCTTGAATTTATAGAAGGACCAGACTCTTTTGGTAAATACAGTGATCGTGATGCTGATTTAGAACCTCCAGAAAATAAAGTTGTTGCGGATGCAATTCAAACACAAAAGTAGTTAAGGATTAGAATATGTTATTTGGATTAGATGGTGTAGAGCTTGGTCTCATTATTGTTTTTGTATGTTTATTTGCGGGGATCATGACTGGTTACCCAGTTGCGTTTGCGATTGGAGGTGCTGCGATTTTTGCTTTTGGCATCATAGCTGTATTGGCTAGTACTGGTTTGTTGCAGAAAGAAGCCATTGATACTGGGAGCGAAGCTTACCAACAGTTATTGGCTACAGGAGTTTCCGCACACGATGTAACATTGTTTAAATTTCCTGATTTGCCGACTGAATTAGTTCCCTTATTTGAGCGAGGGGTAGATGGAGCTTTTTTCCGTACCATTACCTTCATTGTTAATCGTATGAATGAGCGGGTGTTAGCGGGACCTTCAATCGAGACTTTGCTTGCGGTCGCGATGTTTGTGTTGATGGGGATAGCTCTGGAACGTTCAAAAATTGCCAATGATCTTTTAACCACAATGGCAAGAGTATTTGGGCCTTTACCAGGTGGTTTAGCAGTTTCTGTGGTTGTCGTTGGTGCATTTTTGGCTGCGTCAACTGGAATTGTAGGTGCAACAGTTGTAACAATGGGGCTTCTTTCCTTACCCACAATGCTTCGAAATGGGTATTCACCGCCATTGGCAACAGGAGTTATTTCCGCTTCGGGAACACTTGGTCAAATTATTCCACCTTCCATCGTGATTGTGTTACTGGGAACTCTTGCTGGTGATTTGTATGCGACGGCACAAGAAAATCGAGCGAAGTTAGCAGGTTGCAGTGATGCGTTGACTTATCTTGGTGAGGCGGCTGTATTATCGGTTGGGACCTTATTTCAAGCTGCCATAATTCCAGGTGTGATGTTGGCAGCATTATATGGGATTTTTGCGTTTGGTTATGCACTCTTTAATCCGAAAAATGCGCCTCCAGTATTATTTGAAGGTGAAAAAACTGGACCAAAGTCTAGTGTACAACATAAGTTGTTTTGGTTTTTAGGAGTTCCGGCAATTGGTTTAATCCTTGTCGGTACGGCTAGTACTTTAGGTGTTGCGGGATCGCAAGTCATAGATGTAACTGGTGCTTCGAGTCAAGAACAGCAAGGATTTCTGCGAACTAATGTCTCTGATCAATGTAAAGCATCAATGATTGAATTGCATGGCCAGGGAAGATGGGACGAGTCGGTTGCCGCACAAGCTGCTTTAGCTGATTCACCTCAAACTGAAGTAACAGAAACTGATATCGAACAATTGAGAAGACTTGCCGCGAATTTGCCTCCGATTTCTCTTACATTGTTAGTTGGCTTGTTTATTATTTCGTTGGTTCTTACGACCAGTTATGGATTATTTCCGGCAACGGTTCCATTACCACTTGTTGTTGGTGGTAGTGGTGTAGTGTTATCTATACTTGTCGATGGTCTTTTTGTTTCACCTCTAACAAGCCCTGGTGTGAAGTTTGTCTTTCAAGCGATTCCATTTTTAGCAATTTTGTACGGTCTCAGATATGCCGTTCCGAAGTTAGCTCAAGTCGATTTATTAAGGGTTGTATTTCCTCCATTGATCCTAATGATTGCAGTATTGGGGTCAATTTTGGGAGGCATAACTAACCCAACTCCGGCAGCGGCTTTAGGTGCGGCCGGGGCGTTGATGTTGGCAGCACATCGGAAATTATCTGAAGAAGGAAGGGAACGCGGTCGTTTTATAATAATGTCAACATTTTCAATTGTGATCTTTTTACTTGTTGGAACAAATTTTGATCTTAGAACAGGAATTTCAACAGTCGGCTTTGAAAACTGGATTGCGATTGTAGTCACCGTAATTGCTTATCATATCGCATTTGCTGGTTTGTTGTATTCCTGCTTTGTGTTGGCACGAAAGGTTCTATTAGGCCCAATTGTTCGCGAAACCGCGAAAGTTACAAGTATGGTGTTTGCTATTTTGATTGGCTCGCAAATGTTGAACCTAGTGATTATTTCATTTGGTGGTGAGGATTATATTCAACAATTTTTAAGATCTTTTGAGCAAGAATGGGTAGTGTTTTTGATAGTAATGTTAGTACTATTCATTCTTGGATTCGTCTTAGACTTTCTTGAAATTATTTATATTGTAATTCCCATTGTAGGTCCAGTGGTCTATGGGGGAAGTTTAGATCCAAAATGGGTAACCATCATGATTGCCATTAATCTACAAACCTCATTCTTGACTCCTCCTTTTGGATTCGCATTATTTTATTTACGTGGAGTTGCACCACCTGAGGTCACGACGATGCATATTTATAGAGGTGTGATACCATTTGTGATTATTCAAGTGGTTGGATTAGCAATATTGTGGTTATTCCCGACTATAACGACATTTTTACCAGATTTGCTAAGATAATTTGAGGACCTAATCAAAATGGAAGGGAAGGTAGCAGTTATAGATCAACAGCAGAATACATTTCCAAAACTATTGCTGAGAAATGCCGAGATGTGGCCGAACAAGACTGCAATTCGCGTTAAAGATTTTGGCATTTGGCAATCATGGACTTGGGGAGAGGTTAAGGAGGAAATTAAGAAATTTGCTGCTGGGTTACGAAAACTTGGTCTCAATAGTGGCGATAAAGTAGCAATTGTTGGAGCAAATCGCCCACGACTCTATTGGTCAACGATAGCGATTCAGTCGCTTGGTGGAATTCCAGTACCTGTATATTCTGATTCAGTTGCAGATGAAATGGTGTTTGTGCTTGAACACGCAGAAGTAAAGATTGCAATCTGTGAAGATCAAGAACAGGTTGATAAAGTTTTATCAGCACAAGACAAATTGCATCAATTAGAGCATATCATTTACGATGAAGAACGAGGATTACGTGATTATGATCATGTTCATGTTCACGCATTCACTGAAATTCAAGAGTTAGGGACTCGTCTCCTTAGTGAAAATTCTGAAGCAGAGAAAAATTGGTTAGATTCAATTCAAAATCAGCAAGGTGAAGAGATCGCGGTTATTCTTTATACCTCGGGTACTACCGGGAATCCAAAAGGTGTTTTGTTGACCTATAATAATTTGGTGTGGTCTGCACGTGTTATGAACAAATTTAATGGTTTGACCGAAACCGATGAAGTTTTAGCATATTTACCACCTGCTTGGGTTGGTGACCATATCTTCTCAACTTGTCAGTCTTACCATGCGGGTTATTGTGTTAACTGCCCTGAAAGTCCTGATACCATCTCTGTTGACCGGCGCGAGATTGCACCAACATACTTTTTTGCACCTCCAAGAGTATTTGAGTCGATGTTGACGATGATCATGGTGCAAATGGAAGATGCTGGGAAATTAAAGCGTTGGATGTTTAATTATTTTATGTCGGTAGCTAATCGCTTCGGTGAATTGATTTTGGATGGAAAGGAAGTTTCGTTCTCCAATAAAATTTTGTATTCGCTGGGTAACCTCTTGGTCTATAGCCCATTAAAGAACCGAATGGGGCTTTCTAAAATGAAAGTGGGGTACACTGCTGGTGAAGCAATTGGTCCTGAAATATTTAAGTTTTATCGATCTTTGGGATTGAATTTGAAGCAATTATTTGGTCAAACCGAAGGAAGTGTGTTTATAGCGATTCAACCGGATGGTGAGGTCAGTGCTGAAACGGTTGGTCCACCTTTTCCTGAAGTTGAAGTAAATATCTCTGATAATGGCGAAGTGCTTTATCGTTCTCCAGGAGTCTTCAAGAGTTATTTCAAGAATGAAGAAGCGACTAAAAACACTCGCACGGAAGATGGTTGGGTTAAAACAGGTGATGCTGGATTTTTTACCGAAAGTGGACATCTAAAAATTATTGATCGGGCAAATGATGTTGGAAAACTTAATAATGGTGCTCTTTTCGCACCAAAATATCTAGAAAATAAATTGAAATTTTTCCCCAATATCAAAGAGGCAGTGGCGTTTGGTCATGATCGAGAATATTGTGCGGCGTTTATCAACTTTGATTTAGTTTCTGTAAGTAATTGGGCGGAACGGAATAATATTTCTTATTCAAGTTATCAGGAATTAGCAACTCATCCCAAAGTATATGACATGATTGCGACGCATGTTGAACAAGTAAATCGAGATTTAGCAACAGAACCACAGATGGCGGCATCTCAGATCAAACGATTTTTGATACTACATAAGGAACTTGATGCGGATGACGGAGAATTGACTAGAACTCTAAAGGTAAGACGAAAACATATTGCGAGTCGATATGATCCTTTAATTTCGGCATTATATGATGGTTCAACGACCAAAGATTTTAGTACCGAGGTGACATTTGAAGATGGTCGTAAGGGAGTATTGGAGGGAACGGTTACGATAAGAGATGTACAAGTCTATCCGTCCTCGTCAGTTGGTGAACAAAAGGCCGCGGCATGAGTAAAAATAACGAATCTCTAACAAATTCTGGGCTTGCTCAACAAGAAGTGAAGGTTGGTAATAGTAATGAGACGCTATTAGAAGTTGAGAACGTTACGCTAAGCTTTGGTGGCGTTAATGCCATTGTGGATGTCTCATTTGATGTCATTAAAGGTGAAATCAGAGCGATTATTGGACCAAATGGTGCTGGCAAAACATCTATGCTTAATGTTATAAATGGTTTTTATCAACCACAGTCAGGAAAAATCACCTTCCAAGGGAACGTGCGTCGCTCTATGAAGCCCCATCAAGCCGTTAAACAAGGTATCGCGCGAACCTTTCAGAATGTAGCACTTTTTAAAGGGATGTCTACACTTGATAATATCATGGCAGGACGCGCAACTCGGATGAAATCGAATATGTTATTACAAATGATTTGGCATGGTCCTGCTTCAAAAGAAGAGATTGATCACCGAATAAAAGTTGAAGAAATTGTTGATTTTTTAGAGATTCAACATATCCGACGAACTCCAGTAGGTAAGTTGCCGTATGGATTACAAAAACGAGTAGAACTTGCGCGAGCACTGGCAATGGAACCTGACTTATTGCTATTAGATGAACCGATGGCTGGGATGAATTTGGAAGAGAAAAAAGATATGTCACGATTTATTTTGGATGTGAATCAACAGTTTGGTACAACTATTGCTTTGATTGAACATGATATGGGAGTCGTAATGGATTTATCTGACCGGGTAGTTGTATTAGATTATGGTCGTAAAATTGCGGATGGATTACCTGCAGAGGTACAATCTAATCAAGACGTGATTGATGCTTATTTAGGTGTCGCACACTAAAGGGAGTTCTTATGGAATTACTGTATAATATCTTTGCTGATCCGTTTGTGCAGATGGTTCAAGCACCTGATTTTTTAATGCAAGTACTTTGGGAAGGTTTTGTATCAGGTATTCTATATGCATTGATTGCCCTTGGCTTTGTATTGATATTTAAGTCATCTCGTATATTCAATTTTGCACAAGGGATTATGGTCGTATTTGCGGCATTAACATTGGTCGGTTTGTATGAGGCTGGATTACCCGCTTGGCTTGCCGTTATTATCACTTTAGGTGTCATGTATGCATTGGCGTGGACGATTCAACGCGTGGTTTTGCGACCGCTAATTAACCAACCAGATATCATTTTGTTTATGGCAACAATTGGAATAACACTATTTTTAATTGGATTCGGTGAATTTGTATTTGGTGGTGAAAACAAAGTGATGATTACTGAACAATTAGGAATTCCGACCGGTTCATTTGAGTTTGAGCCATTTGGTGGATTTTTTCTGGTTGAACAAAAGGATTTTACTGCTGTAATACTGGCGATTTTATTGGTCGTTAGTTTGTTACTATTCTTGAATAAATCTACAATGGGACGTGCGATCCGCGCGTTAGGTGATGATCATCAAGCTGCGCTTTCAGTCGGTATTTCGCTTTCAACAATTTGGGTAATTGTGTGGTTTATTGCTGGAGTGATAGCCTTAGTTACTGGTATTGTCTGGGGAGCAAGAGCGGGAGTCTCGTTCGCACTTGAAGTTATTGCTTATAAAGCCTTACCAGTGTTAATGTTGGGTGGATTAGAGTCGGTCGCAGGTGCGATTATTGGAGGTATTGCGATTGGAATTTTAGAAAAATTATTTGAAATTTATTGGGGACAACCGCTTATGGGTGGAAATACTGAAACTTGGTTTGCCTTCATTTTTGCCTTAATCGTATTGTTATTTCGACCGCAAGGTCTTTTTGGTGAACGAATTATTGAGCGAATTTAAGGAGAATTATTGTGTTTTATCGAACTGCAGGCAATACAAAACTAGCTACCGGGCTGACAATGCGTTGTTTCCGGTACGCCACGATGCATATCTTTTATTGTTTTTCTTGATTCTTGCTTATGTTGTATTTCCATTAACTGCAAGTGAATTTACTTTCAAAGCCTTATTGGTTCCAGTTTTAATCTATTCACTGGCGGCGTTAGGATTGAATATTCTGACCGGTTATGCTGGACAATTATCGTTGGGTACAGCTGGATTTATGGGGGTAGGGGCATATGCATGCTATAAAATTACAACGCTCTTTCCTGAATTGAATTTTGTCATCGCCTTGGCACTGTCAGGATTCTTCTCAGCAGGAATTGGGGTTGTTTTTGGTCTGCCCTCACTTCGAATCAAAGGATTTTATTTGGCAGTTGCCACACTTGCGTCACAATTTTTTCTGGTTTGGTTATTTGAAAAGTGGTCATGGCTATACAATTACAACACCTCAGGAGCGATTGAAGTAAGAAATTTAGATTTTTTCGGAATTACAGTAACTGGTCCAGTTGCTACACCAATTACTCAGTATTACTTTGTTTTAGTTATAGTTACGATAGTATTTTGGTTGTCAATCAATTTAACTCGTGGAAGATATGGTCGAATGTGGAAAGCGGTACGTGACATGGATATTGCGGCAGAATTGGTTGGTATAAATTTAATGCGGGCGAAATTGACAGCATTTGCAGTAAGCTCTTATATTGTTGGCATTGCTGGTGCATTGTTAGTGTTTCTATGGAAAGGTGCCGCGGAACCAAATTTATTTGATATTCCATTGAGTTTTGAAATTTTGTTTATCGCAATTATTGGTGGCTTAGGGAGTATTCTTGGAAATTTTTTAGGGGCAGTGTTGATTGTGGCATTGCCGGTCATTATCAATCTCATTCCTGAATCATTGGGGTTGGAAATAAACTCTGCAACTTTAGAACATATTAATGTTATGATCATTGGAGGATTGATAATTCTGTTTTTAATCGCAGAACCTCATGGATTAGCCAGATTTTGGGCAATTATTCGTGAGAAACTCGTCATTTGGCCATTTCCACATTGACAATATGAAGAAGTGTGGAAGAATGTGTCACAACTAACAACAACCTGGAGGATTAAAATGTCCAAATTTAAAATTCTTAAAAATCTGGTATTAGGCTTGATTTTTTCTGCGTTTATGGCAGTACCATTTGTAAATGCGCAGGAAATTATTTTGCCAAACCTAACCTATCGTACTGGTCCGTTTGCTGCAACGGGAATTCCCTTAATGAATGGGCAACGTGACTACATTAACATGTTAAATGAGCGAGATGGTGGACTTAATGGTCTAAAGCTATCTTATGTTGAGTGTGAAACTGGTTACAATACCGACAAAGGTGTTGAATGTTATGAAAAAGATAAAAACAAAGCTGCGGTGACTCAGCCGTGGTCAACAGGGATTACTTTACAAGTATTGCCAAAAACCAATGTTGACAAAGTGCCAATTTTGGCACCTGGTTATGGGTTCTCACCAATGGCAAATGGTGATGTATTTGCTTGGGCATTTAATCCACCATCATCTTATTGGGATGCCGCATCAATGATTTTGAAGCATGTTAGTGACGGTAATCTTGATTCATTAAGTGGCAAAAAAATTGCTCTGTTACATCTAGATCACCCATATGGTAAAGAACCAATTCCATTATTGGAAAATTTATCAGAAAAACATGGTTTTGAGCTGTTGTTGATTCCGGTTGGACTAAAAGAAATGCAAAACCAATCAGCTCAATGGCTACAAATTCGTCGTGAACGACCAGATTATGTAGTGATGTGGGGATGGGGCGCAATGAATGCTGGTGCGATTAATGAAGCAGTTAAAACACGTTATCCAATGGATCAATTTATTGGTGTTTGGTGGTCAGGTCATGACGGAGATTTGGCGACTGTCGGAGAAAAGGGTAAGGGTTACAAATCAATCAGCTGGAATGTTCCTGGCAATTATCCGGTATTGGACGATGTCAAAAAATACATTGTAGATGCTGGCAAGTCACACTTGGAAAGTGTTGATGGTATGAATACGACATTTTATCAACGTGGACTTGTTATTTCGATGATACTGGTTGAGGGAATTAAAGAAGCGCAAGAAAAATATGGAACTACCGAAGTGTCTCCTGAGCAATTACGTTGGGGATTAGAAAACCTTGACATCTCAGAAGCTAGACTAGAAGAATTGGGAATGAGTGGGATGACCGCTCCATTTAAAACTTCTTGCACTGACCATAATGGTCATGGTGGGGCTTGGATGTTAGAGTGGGATGGTGCTAAATTTGTCAAAGCAAGCGACCATATTACACCCGATCGTTCGGTCATTGAACCACTTGAGAAGGCAAAGGCAAAGGAATATGCAGAAAATAATGCACCTTGGCCTAACCGTTCTGCCGTACCTTGTAGCGGCTAGACTAAATTAGAAAGGATGTTGAGTATTCTCGGCATCCTTTTAGCTTAAATAGTGAAGTATCACTTTGGAAATTATTCGGAGCGACTTGAATGCAGGGCGCGAAAACGATTGAAGATTCTATTTCTTCTAACGGGGACGAAATCCTCACTGTGAATAATATTGAGGTGATATACGACCACGTGATTTTAGTTTTAAAAGGTGTTTCACTGACAGTACCTAAAGGTGGGATCGTGGCTATACTTGGTGCGAATGGTGCTGGGAAAACTACAACTTTAAAAGCAATCTCAAATCTACTTCGAATTGAGCGTGGTAAGGTAACAAAAGGAAATATCTTATTTAAAGGGCAAGAGGTTCAAGAGCTCTCACCAAATAAGCTGGTGAAGTTAGGATGTATACAGGTGATGGAGGGTCGTTGTTGCTTCGGTCATCTAACAATTGAAGACAATTTGCTGTCCGGTGCTTACACGAGAAGAGATGGGAAAGCGAATATTAAAGAAGATCTTGAGCGCGTTTATGAATATTTTCCGAGATTGAAGGAACGAAGAACTGCACAGGCTGGTTATACATCTGGCGGTGAACAACAAATGTGCGCAATCGGACGGGCACTGATGTCAAAGCCTGATATGATTTTGCTTGATGAGCCTAGCATGGGTTTGGCTCCACAGTTAGTTGAAGAGATATTTGAAATAGTAAAGACTTTGAACACTCAGGAAGGGGTATCATTTTTACTGGCAGAACAGAATACCAATATTGCACTTAAGTATGCGACATATGGATATATTCTTGAGTCAGGTCGAATTGTACTTGACGGAGAAGGAAGTTCGTTAAGAGAAAATGAGGATGTAAAGGAATTCTATCTTGGCATTAGTAGTGAAGGAAACAAAACTTTCCGGGACGTGAAACATTACAAAAGACGAAAACGCTGGTTAGCCTAAATTTAAAATATATTTTTCGATGAGTTTAATCATCCCGCTTAAATTCAATTTTTTAAGGAATCATTTATTATGAGTACTGATACGGAATTTTTTGATGATCGTGAGACGCGTTCTCCGGAACTTCGGGAACAAGAATTATTTTCATTACTTCCAGAATTATTGAAAAGGGCAAAATCTACATCAGAGAGTTGGGCAAAACATCTAGCTGATGTGGATGAGACACAGATAAAATCTAGCAAAGATTTAACAAAAATTCCGATTTTCCGAAAATCAGACTTGATGTCAAAACAATCCTCATTGCCACCATTCGGTGGGTTTGTGGTAGGTGATAGCACAGAATTCTCCAGAATTTACATGTCACCAGGCCCTATTTGGGAACCAGAAGGACTTGAAATAGACCCTTGGAATGTTGCTCGCGCGCTGTTCGCCGCGGGTTTTCGCCGAGGAGATTTAGTTCATAATACATTTTCATATCACATGACACCTGGCGGATTTATGATGGATTCTGGTGCATTATCGCTAGGTTGTACAGTATTTCCAGCTGGTACTGGCAATACAGAGTTACAATTGCAGGTAATCACAAATCTACATCCAGTCGCGTATGCTGGTACACCAGATTATTTGAAAGTTTTGTTAGATAGCGGGAAAGCTGAGGGATTGGATTTAACTTGTATTAAGAAAGCCGCAGTTTCGGGAGGGGCATTGTTCCCTTCCTTGCGACAAGAATATGAAGATCAAGGCATTTCAGTTAAACAGAGCTATGCGACAGCAGATTTGGGAATAATTGCTTATGAGAGTAATACCAAAGATGGTTTGATTGTTAACGAAGGTTATTTGGTTGAAATTGTGAAGCCTGGTACGGGAACTCCGGTTCAGGCTGGTGAAGTCGGTGAATTAGTTGTCACTAGTTTTAATACAGTTTATCCATTAATTAGATTTGCATTTGGAGATCTTTCAGCAATTCTTCCAGGTGCATCACCATGTGGTCGTACAAATTTGCGAATAAAAGGTTGGATGGGACGTGCAGACCAGCGCACGAAAGTGAAAGGTATGTTTGTAGACCCTGCACAAATTGAAGATGTAATTAGTCGATTTGACGGAATTCAAAAAGCTAGGCTTTCGGTATCACGATCTGAGGAACAAGATAGTATGACATTATCAGTTGAAACTAAAGAATCTGATCAGGGATTTGCTACTAAAGTTGCTGAAATGCTACGTGATGTTACTAAGTTAAAGGGTGATGTAAAACTTGTTGAAATTGGATCGTTGCCAAATGATGGAAAAGTGATTTCAGATGACCGCGACTATGAATAGACTCGTAAATTAAAATCATTGGTGGCTAGAATTAAAGTAATCTAAGTGAAATATTGTGAGAATTTTGAAACTAACATTAGTATTGATTGGTTCTACTCCATTACTATTCTACTGATTGCAAATCTCACTGGTTAGGAACTTAACAGCCTATGAATAGCGAAAGTAATATTGAATCAACTATCCAAATTGATGAGAGCATCAATTCTAATTTGCCGTCATCACATCCTAGCATAGCAAGCGGGAAAATTGGTGTTCTACTGGTCAATCTTGGTACTCCTGACGCTACTGATTATTTTTCAATGCGAAGATATTTGTCTGAGTTTTTGACAGATAGAAGGGTAATTGAGTGGCCAAAACTTATCTGGTATCCGATATTATTTGGAATAGTATTACTGAGACGACCGCAAAAATCTGGTCATGCTTACCAAACGATTTGGAATACTGAGTTGGATGAATCACCGTTGCGAACAACGACTCGGAATCAAGCAAAAAAGCTTGCGGAAAATCTAACGCAAAATCAGGTAATTATTGTTGACTGGGCGATGCGGTATGGAATTCCTGCCATTTCTGATAGAATAAACAAGTTGAAAGAACAGGGATGCGAACGGATCTTAATTTTTCCGTTATATCCTCAGTATTCAGCCAGTACGACTGCTACGGTAAATGACAAAGTATTTGAAACACTCCATAAACTACGATGGCAACCGGCTATTCGTATTGTTCCTCCTTACCATGATAATGAAATCTACATTAAAAATTTGGCACAATCGATTCAAGAACACCTATCAACTCTAGATTTTGAACCTGAAAAACTCTTAGTTTCATTCCACGGGATTCCTCAAAGTTACTTTAAGAAAGGTGATCCTTATCATTGTCATTGTCAGAAAACGACAAGATTACTAAGAGAAGATTTGGGGTGGGATAAAGAAAGAGTTCAGATAACTTTTCAATCAAGATTTGGTCCAGAGGAATGGTTGCAACCCTATACTGATAAAACGATTGAAGCATTGGCATTAGAAGGAGTGAAGAATATAGCCGTTGTCAACCCTGGGTTTGTTACTGATTGTTTAGAAACTCTGGAAGAGATTGCAATTCAAGGTGAAGAAATTTTTAAGGAAAATGGTGGCGAAAATTTCACTCATATCCCGTGTTTGAATGATGGCGAATTAGGAATGGAAGTTATCAAGAGTGTAGTGATGCGAGAATTACAAGGTTGGATATAATTTACTTTAAAATACACCATCCAGACTATTGCACTATTGATATAACATCTCCCATTAAGTGTGTAATTTAACTTCATTACAAAATGCATCAAAAATTTCTCTGGAGATATGAATTGAGTTACTTTTGTGTATCTCTTCCGCAATTTGTATAATATCTTGAACCGGTATATTTGATTTTTCAGAAAGAATAATTAATAGTCGCAAACCTCGTAATGTTTTAACGTTATTTTCTTTATAAGCCTTTAGAAGATCAGAATCATTTGTCACCTAAACAAAATCCGAATCAATTGCTGTGTATAAATTAAGTCTGTCGTTTTCTGAAAGTTTACCACGTCTTATTTTTGCCTGTACTATAACATGTTCCTTCGTTTCATTTTCTTCAAACCGACCTGATAGTTGTCTTCAAATGTTAATCCCCCTACTTCTTCGCGGATTTCCCGGAGTGAGTAAATATTTCCTACAAATTGACTAACTTCACGTAATACAGAAAAATCAGAATTTTGAAAGTCTATGAGAACATCAGCATCAATCAGAAATTTTTTTGTTATAATTGCCATCAATTATCCTAGCAATGCCAAGATTTCGCCAATTCTCTCAACTCCTGGCGTGAGATCTGAAGTATCTCCGCACCACGTCCGAGACTAATTTTCTTTTCTTCAAGTGCTTTTCTGACTAAACTTTCAAATCTACCAAATCTAAAATCTGCTGGAGTAAGTGGTTCTGGTTCAATTTCAATACTTTGTTCAAGAAAACTTGAGCGGAGGAAAGAATTCTTTGCTAATTCTTTAGGTCCATTAAGAAGAGTTAGTGATTTTCTATATTTGCTTATATAATCAGACTGAAACTGTGCCAAAATATTTTCATTTTCGGGAAAATGTTCAACAAGCCGTTGCAATACAGTCTTGTAGCTGACACGAAAAATTCGTTTCATTGTTATAATTCGGTCCACTAGACTGAGACCGTTTATTTCGTACCATAATTTAATAAATGAGACATCAGGCATCAAAAATTCTGAAGCAAAATTATTTGCTTCGTTTTCATGCATTTTTCCTTCTTTTGTATGATTCACTTTAAAATCTGATTGGTGCAATACAAGGTGAGCAAGTTCATGTGCCGCTTTAAATATCCAGCATTCGACGGGTATTTTGTTCCATGTATTTATAACGATAGCTGGCCCACCATCTTTTGCATTTACTGAAAGTCCCATATAATTATGTGATTTTATAACATGATTACCAATCTTTACTCCATTAATTTCAAGCAAATTTCCTAACCTGAATTTCCCAAAGTAGTACCAAATTTTAATTTTGTCACCCTTAAAATTGACATGCATTGAAAAATATACTATACTCTTGATGCTACAAATTGATAACTTGTAGCCAAAGGCTTTTGGGGGAAGCAGGTAATTCATTCAATAGTCGTCTATTTCTGCTTCTATCGGTTAGGACGTATGACTTTGAATGAGTTGAGCATCATCTTTGTTGGACGATGATGCGAGGTTGATGGGATGGGTGAAAGTGTCGCGATCGCTGAAGTCACGATGGAATTCTATCTCATCAACCGAACCCCTCCTGTAGTTTACCAATGCGGATTGCCTCCTGATGCAATCGATTACAGGCTCGAGTAAACAACTTTTTATAGGGAAAATAAGCTGAATATTCCAAGTAGATTCGTTGTTTTGTGTTTCGGACAATCGCCGCCACTTTGATGAATTTTTTGCGAATGGTTTCAAAGGTGGCGTTTTCAAGTTTAGTGCCCTTAAAGGCCAGTCGACGAATGTCATTAGCAAGCATTTGTGCGGTGATGGCGAAATTGAGTCGCATCTGATTGGCGGGGAGTTCACTTGCGCTCATCCGTTTTCCGAACAAGTAGCGTTGATTTTCTTTGATGTGACGTTCGGAGTCACCGCGACCACAATAGATATCGCGATAGATTTTACGCGCGCCGCCATATTTCGGATCCAAATTGGTAACTATAAAGCGCACATTCAGCGGTTTTTCAACCTGCGCGATATATTCCACTTTGGCAATCACTCGAAAGCAACGTCCTTGCCAACTATCATTCCCCGGTGTCCACAGAAATTCCGTGAAGATCCGCTCAGTTTTGCCCGAATCACGGTGTACCTTCTCAACCAGCTTAATTTGTCGGTCAATCTTCCGCTTCAATTCTGCATTATTGGCATAACCAACCACAAAATCAATGCCGAGTTTATCGCATAGGAGGAGCAACTCAGGTGTTCTAAACTCACCATCAGCCCGAAACATGAACTGCTTGTTCGGTAACTTTTGCTGTAAGTATGGCACGATGTCATTCAGGGCTTGTGCAGTCGCTTCGGCACAACGAACATTACCAGGTTGGACTTTCCCATAGATTGGAATATTCCCAATAAATGCCAATAAAGAATGGAGGCATTTACATTTCGGATACCCGTTAAATTTGCCGCCCTTTTGGTTACCATGGATTTCAGCATAGGTTCCATCAAAATCTATGATGATTCGTCGTTTGCGGTTATTTTTGATGCGTTCAACGCAGTCGTCCAACAGCAACTGATTAAACCGCTTCTGGTCAAAACGAAACATCTTCACATCAGCGGAATCAGAGTCACAACTAGCGTGATCTAGTCGAAACATTTGCATCAGCCCCCCCAATACTTGACAATTCTTCCGCTTGATACCAAGGGTATCAGCCAATAAGGCCATCAATTTATCCTTACGGAGTTCGCGGTGGTCATTGAGGTCTTCATAGCCCAGCAAAAATCCCACAACTCGTTGTTTCAGCAACGTATACAGCGGTTGGACAACCATGGCTTGATGGCGCAAATCTGTGAAACAATAATCCGCAACTCGCTTCATAATGCCGGTGATGCGTTCAACTTCACGAATCAACAAAATACCACCATCACTGGTGAGGTCGATTTTGGAAAAGAACCCTTCAACCCGCTTATTGCCAAAATTGGAAAAAATCAATTTTTCCGCATCAGACCGAACAGACGTGGTCGCAATCTGATTTGATCGTCTATTCCGTTTTCGTCGTTTCATTGGCATAACTCAATCCTGTGTTGTTGAAAAGGTCAATACGAACGTAATTCCGTATTGTTATTGACCTATTAATTCAGGAGTGAGTAAAAAGCAGCCCAGGGAATAAAGGTTTTCCACAACTTTTTTCGATAATTTTTGACCGACTGGCAATTCAAAATAAACCAGCTTAAACTTGGGTCAAAAAACTCAAAGCTAGAAAAACAGTTTATAAAATTGAAAAATGCTATATCAAATAGCTAAAACTCTATGTATATTGGGCGATACATGCGATCGTGATATTGAAATTTTGAAATACTTTGGGAAATAGAGGCTAAATTAAAGATTGGCTCGTCTGCATCCAATCCAAAACGTTTTCGGGTCAGGTTAGCAGCTTCAACAATATTTTTGTTTTCTTTCTTAATCTGAATTCCAAGGTCAACAATTGGGCTTGGTAACCGGTCTCCAAGTAAATCTTCAATAAATTCATATTCGTTAAGCCAATACTCTACATCTAGGATGACAAGTTGCCGGTCTTTTAGCTGCTTGTTAGAGCGGAATCTCACATTACGGAGCTCCCGTGTCGGATAAATTAATTTTGGAACTTCAACTTTTAGGGCTTTAGCGATAACATACAAGTCTTCATTTGTAATATCAGATTTTCCTGATTCTATTTTCTTATAGTATTCAACCGGTATGCGTGTTTTTTTTTGCCATTTGTTGAAAAGTAAACCCCTTGGCTTCACGATATCGCTTTATGTTTGGAAAATTTTCATAAGTAATCATTTTTCTGCTCCTTCAATTTGAAAATAATCAAATGTTTTTAATTAGTCATGTATAAGTAAAATTTTTGTTTAATTTTAAATATTCTATTTTTAAGTGGTTTGAAATTTTTCTAAAATAGTATTTTGGTTACAAACCTGCTTAAATTGAATTTAGTGGAATTTCGACATTTTGATAAATTGTTTATAGAATTCGTTTAAAAAAAGAGTTAAAATGTACTTGATTCAGTGAATTAAAGTCGTTAAGATTTGCAGATTACATTGATTGATTGCCATGTGTATAAACTTTGTCAAGCTACATAAATTCAAACTATTTCAAAGTTTCAAATACTAAGCGAAAATTGAAGTTTCAGTTTATTATTCACTAATTTAGGAGCAAAAAAATGGGTATAGTTATTGGAGTATTGATTGTACTGGGGATCATTGTCATCTTTTCAGGTGTTAAGACAGTCCCTCAAGGACATCATTATACAGTTGAAAGATTTGGTAGGTATACCAAGACTTTAACACCAGGATTGAATCTGATTGTACCTTTTATTGATAAGATTGGTCATAAACTAAACACCATGGAACAAGTCCTTGAAGTTCCATCACAAGAAGTAATCACTAGGGATAATGCGACAGTTGTCGCAGATGGTGTGACGTTTTATCAAATATTGGATGCGGCAAAAGCTGCATATGAAGTATTAGGGCTTGAAAATGCAGTATTAAACCTAACGATGACTAATATTCGTACAGTATTAGGTTCTATGGACTTAGATCAATTGCTTTCAAATCGAGATGAAATTAACACGAAGCTTTTGAGGGTAGTGGATGCCGCAGCTGAACCATGGGGGGTAAAAGTTACTAGAATTGAGATTAAAGACATTAATCCGCCAGCAGATTTAGTAGATTCAATGGCCCGTCAAATGAAGGCGGAACGTGATAAGCGAGCTGCGATTCTTGAAGCTGAAGGATTACGACAAGCGGCGGTTTTACAAGCTGAAGGTGAAAAACAGTCTTTGGTACTTGAAGCTGAAGGAAGAAAGGAAGCTGCATTTCGAGATGCAGAGGCGAGGGAACGAGCGGCTGAAGCTGAAGCAAAGGCGACCACTGCGGTTAGTGACGCAATTGCGCAAGGTGATGTGCAGGCAGTTAATTATTTTGTGGCGACTAAATATGTTGAAGCTCTCACAGAAATGTCACGTGCTCCTAATCAGAAAGTTTTGTTTTTACCAATTGAAGCAACTTCAATTCTTGGTGCGATTGGTGGTATAAGCGAATTAACCAAAGAAGTGTTTTCAAAGGATAGTGAAACTACTTCACGTAAAACGAACACTGTACCAAAAGTTAGTCGAAATAATGGAGACAAATCTTGAGTCCTTTTGAATACTGGGTTGCTCAAAATACCGAATGGGTGTGGATAGCTGCTGGCTTAGTGCTGTTAGGTCTTGAAATAGTTGTATCTGGAACCTTTTTGTTGTGGTTTGGAATTGCCGCAATTGTTGTTGGGATTCTTGGTTTTCTCATTGATGCATCCTGGCAATTTAATGGAATAGTATTTTTATTTATTGCAATCGGGTCGCTGTTTATTTTCAAGAGACTTAACAGAGGTGAAAAGAGTAAAGTAGATCCATTAGTGAATCAAAGAATTTCAAGATATATTGGTAGAGAATTCAAACTAATTGAGGGAATAACTCAAGGTACGGGACGAATTAAAATTGGAGATACGGTTTGGCGGGTACATGGCCCTGACCTTGAAGTCGGTAGTCTGGTGAAATTGGTATCTTCGGAAGGTGCGAGTTTGAAAGTTGAGCCGGTTCAAAAAGACTCAGTGTAGCTCGTAAAAAAAAACTTAGATTTCAATTGTGCTCAATTCTATTCAATTAACATATTAAATTGCACCGACTCTAAGTAAGTCATGTAAATGCACTATACCAATGGGTTTTTCATTTTCCACAACATAAAGTGCAGTAATCTCTGAAGAATTGAGCAATTCAAGTGCAGCTCCAACTAACATTTCTGGTTGAACTGTTATTGGAGAATCGCTCATAATTGATTCAACAGGGTTGTGAAGAATATCAGCAGTAAGATGTCTTCGTAAGTCGCCATCTGTGATGATGCCAATCAGCTTTCCTCCTTCATTTACTACCCCGATACAACCAAAGCCCTTTTCAGAAATTTGCACAATTGCGTCTTTAACTAGAGTTCCTAGTTTAGATATTGGCATTGAATTTCCAACATGCATAATCTCACTAACCTGTTTTAGATTAGCTCCTAAACGTCCTCCAGGATGAAAAACTTTGTAATCAATTGGTGAAAATCCGCGAAAATCAAGCAGTGTCATTGCTAAAATGTCTCCCAAAGACATTTGTAATAACGCGGAAGTGGTAGGAGCTAAATTATTTGGACAAGCTTCTTTTACGTTTGGCAATAACAGTACTATATCAGCAGCTGTCGCTAATGTGCTTGAAGAACCTGAAGTCATTGCAATGAGTGGAACTTTGAACCTGCTAGCGTAAGCGATAATTGGGGCAAGTTCACTAGTTTCTCCAGACCAAGACAGGGCAATTATAACATCTTCTTGGGTAATCATACCAAGATCACCATGGCCGGCTTCGCCAGCATGTACAAATAATGCAGGTGTTCCTGTTGATGCTAATGTTGCCGCAATTTTTTTCGCTACATGACCACTTTTCCCTAGACCAGTTACGATAACGCGTCCTTTTAGTTCGGTAATCAGTTGTATTGTCTTGGCAACTGAGTTTCCTAGTTCTGAATTCAATTCAGTCTTTAAAGCATTTAGACCTTCAATTTCTAAATCAATGGTTTTATTGCAAATACTAAGAAATTTTGAATTTTTGCTACTCATGGTTATATAGTACTGGAAGTTGTTTTTAATCTTGTCGATTTTTATTTGAGAATTTAGGTGAAGTATTTTAAATTAGTAATAAATTGAGAATACAGCTAAAGCTCAAATGGATGTTATAGTATTTTTCATAAAGTCGGGTTAAAATGCAGCTGTGCAAACAATTAAATCTTGCATAGAATAACTTGATTAGAATAATATTTCAAGTTTAATCTGTCATTTGAATGATTAGAGTCAAATAGATGAATTGAAACTTCTTAATGCACAGATTAAATATTACGACTGGTGTTGTGGTCTTGAGAAGTTAATGAATCATTAGATAATTTAGTTGGAATTTTGGCATGTTAAAACGCACTTCAATTATATTATTTGTAGTATTTGTTACTGGGGTAGGAACTTTGAAAACAAGCAATACTAGTGCAAATTCTGGTTTTGACAGTTGGGTTCAATCATTTTGGATACAAGCAAAAAAGGCTGGAATTTCATCAGAATTGTTTTCAGAAGCTTTTCAGGGACTGGTACCAGACCCCGAAGTGTTGGAGAATACGCGAAAACAACCAGAATTTGTGACACCAATTTGGAAATATCTGGAAGTTCGAATATCAAAGAGCAGAATCAAAAATGGTTTGCAGAAAATGAATGAGTGGGAAGAAACTATCCAAGAAATTGAATCAAAATACGGGGTTGATAAACATATATTTATTGCAATTTGGGGACTAGAATCTGCGTATGGTGCGGTTTTAGACAACCCCAAAATAGTAAAAAATAATATTCGTTCACTTGCAACTTTAGCTTATGCTGACCCTAAGAGAAGTAAGTATGCGCATACTCAATTGATTGAGTGCTTGAAAATTGTACAAGACGGAAACGTTGATCTTGCAAATATGACTGGTTCTTGGGCAGGTGCAATGGGACACACTCAATTTATTCCAACAACTTATCAAGCTTATGCAGTTGATTTTGATGGTGATGGACGAAGGGATATATGGAAATCTATACCAGATGCATTGGCATCAACTGCCTCCTATTTAAAGAGATCTAGATGGAATACGGGCGAGAGCTGGGGTTATGAGGTGAAACTACCGGAAAACTTTGATTATGGCTTGGCTGAATCGGATACGAAATATCCAATTTCGAAGTGGAAATCACTGGGAATCAAAAGAGCTAGTGGAGATGACTTTTTAAATGAAGATGTTAATGCACGTTTATACACACCTGCAGGAGCACGAGGACCAGCATTTATTTTATTAAAGAACTTCGATGTTCTGAAACGATACAATAATGCTGATACCTATGCCTTATCTGTTGGACTTCTTGCAGATAGACTAAGTGGTGCGGGAGATTTAAAACAGGAATGGACAAAAGATTATCAACCTCTCAACAGGAAGGAAATCAAAGCACTACAAAATCAGCTCAACCGAAGAGGTTTTTCAGTGGGATTAATTGATGGAAAAGCTGGCCCGGTGACACGGAAGGCGATAAGGGAATATCAAAAATCAGCAGGACTAGTTGCAGATGGCTTACCCGTTGCTGATTTGTTTTAATGAAAATTCTGCTACGAAAAATTAACAATCAAATAAGGAATACATCGAAATGTTGAAAATCCAATTAGATTCACCAGAAAATCCAGAGATAGCTCGTTTGTTGGACCTTCACTTGGAATTAATGCGCTCAGTTACACCCCCTGAGAGCGTTTATGCTCTAGATCATAAAGAGTTGTCCGATAAAAGTGTTTCATTGTGGTCAGCTTGGCAAGATTCTGAATTGTGGGGTTGCTGTGCATTGAAAGAGCATTCAAGTGAACTCGCTGAAATAAAGTCAATGCATACCAGAAAGAATCTTCGTGGAAAAGGAATTGGTCAAGCGATGCTTGAACATATAATTGAAACTTCAAAATCACGTGGATACAGAGAATTAAAACTTGAAACTGGTAAACAAGGCGCATTTATAGCTGCGCGAAAACTATATGAGAAAAATGGTTTCACTAACTGTGGACCATTTGCCGATTACACATTGGATCCTAATAGTGTTTATATGAAATTAACTCTGGATTAAGTTAAAAAATGTTAAATTATCCTTATTAGTTTGTCAAAACTGTTTTCTTAGTTGATAAATTTCGTAACAGCATGATAACTTGGACTTAAGATCAAGCTAATTAAAGTTCAAAAAAGGAGTTTTGGGAGTAAACAATGAATACTGAAATTAAGATTCCAACAGAGTTATATCAACAACTGTCAACCGACATGTCCTTGTAAAGATGAGTCGTTAAGGTAAAATCGCATATTAATCAAATCCAATTAGCTGACAAATATCTCTTTCATTTTGGTCAAAAAAGCCATCTGGCCAGTAGTCAATTTTTCCATTTTTATCAATGCTTGGTGAAATTACTCCATGATTTTTTGGAGTTGGTTTTGTAAAAAACAACATGTTTAGCTTTTCAGGTGCTAAAATTTCATCCTTTACCGAGATTCGAATTCCATTCAATACGTGATCACTGTGTGTTTCAACAATTATTTGAACTCCTGAAGTCGCAATCTTTGCAATCATTTTTCCTATATTAGACTGTGCACTTGGATGTAAGTGAGCCTCTGGGCTATCAATTATTATCAGGTCATCTGGTTTTGATAAAATTAGTGCTACAATGATTGGAAATACGTAGGAAAATCCATGACCAACATCCATAGGTTTCATCCATTCACCTGA
The DNA here is from genome assembly GCA_964291365.2 of Stappiaceae bacterium. GTDB lineage: Bacteria > Pseudomonadota > Alphaproteobacteria > Rhizobiales > Stappiaceae > JBDWFY01. The sequence continues at coordinate 3,487,142 of OZ219989.1, read as the reverse complement.
TTCAGAAGTTCGAAATTTTAGTAAATAATCTGAACCTTCTAGTTTAGGAACTACTTTTACTTCTGCTCCAGATAAGACAAAATTTAGCCATGCATTCACCTGTCTGCTAAAACTATCATCAATTGACTCTGAGCAAAGGTGGGATTTAGAAATCTTAGTTGTTGCGGATTCATGATACCAATGGCATGAATACTTGCCATCATATCCAACTCTTTCTTGAGCATATTGTGTTGATTCAGAAATTGGGAAAATTTCTTTAGGTCCACTCCGGTCCGCACTTATATAGGTTAGTTTGGTAATTGAATCAAATAGTTTTTTCCAATTGATGTTTTTCGGACACTTTGCATCGCTAGTATTTAAGGAGCTCTTCTCTCTTTCTGCATCAAGCTTAAATGTATAACAATTATCGTCATTTACGAATTCAAATCCGAAATTTAGATGGGAAGCGTTAAAAAAATTACAATACAAATCATGTGCTGTTCCTAAATTAACTAAATCACCCTTTAAGGGCCATTTTAGGGAATTTATTTTTTGGTCGGCGGGTAAACTTTTTGTTCTTAATGCTTGAGAAAGTAACAATAATGGTTGATATACAGTTGACTTGCCAGAGCTATTAAATCCACAGAGTATCGCTAGATTTGAAATGTACATCCTGAAAGCTTTAAAACACTTAAAATTTTCCATGGTTAGGTATTCTAGTTGTTTAACCATAGAATTTCTCCAAATTTTTTATTTACTAGGTTAAGACCCACAAATTTATTATTTAGCGCGCCGACTAATAATTACAAGCTATATAAAAACACGGGAATTTCTCACCATGAAAACTGTAATAATAATTTTTCATCTTGGTAGGTTAGAGTGACCAGAAAGATACATATCTATTGAGCGCGCGGCTTGTCTACCTTCACGAATCGCCCATACTACCAAAGATTGTCCCTTACGAACATCTCCAGCAGCAAATACTCCATCAAGTGAAGTCATGTAGTCATTGGTGTTTGCCTTAATATTAGTTCGAGCATCTAGTTCAATTTTATCTTTGGATTTTGCTAGAAAAGTATCAAGGAGTGGGCCGGCAAATCCAATAGCTAAAAAAACATAATCAGCTCGAATTAAAAATTCAGTCCCTTCAATGGGTTTACGTTGTTCATCGCCACGTGCACATTTGACTCCTCTAACCACTCCATTATCTGCGATAATCTCTAAGGTCACAGCAGAAAATTCCCGTTCAGCACCTTCTGCCTGCGATGAGGAAGTTCGGAATTTGGTTGGCCAATACGGCCAGATAGTCAGTTTATCTTCTACTTTGGGTGGTAGTGGACGTATGTCTAGTTGGGTAACTGCAACTGCACCCTGACGAAAGGAAGTTCCGATGCAATCTGAGGCAGTGTCACCGCCTCCAATAACAACGACATGTTTACCTCCTGTCCATAGGAGTTTTTCTTCTGAAATGTCTTCACCACCAACTCTTCTATTTTGTTGAACCAAAAATGGCATAGCATATTCGCAACCCTCTGAATCAATGCCTGGAATTTCTGGAATTCTAGGACGTTCTGCACCTGTTGCAATCAGTAATGCATCGTGTGTGGATTGCAATTCTTCAAGTGGTATATCAACTCCAACATTTACACCATATTTGAATACGACTCCTTCAGCTTCAAGTTGTTGTGCTCGCCAATCTATATAGTGTTTCTCCATTTTGAAATCTGGGATGCCGTATCGCAACAATCCACCTATCTTTGGTTCTCGGTCATAGAGATAAACATCATAACCCGTACGTGCCAATTGTTGAGCCGCCGCCATACCGGCGGGACCAGCACCAATGATTCCTACATTCTTATTCTTTTTAGTTTTTGGTGGTTCAGGTACAATCCAACCTTCTTTCCATGCACGGTCAGCGATGGCTTGTTCAATTGCTTTTATCGCAACTGGTGCATCTTCAAGATACAAAGTACAAGCTTCTTCACACGGAGCCGGACAAATTCTACCGGTAAACTCGGGAAAGTTGTTTGTTGAATGCAAATTCCGCGCAGCATCTTCCCAGTTTTGTGAATAAACTAGGTCATTCCAATCTGGAATTTGATTGTTAACTGGACATCCAGTTGGACCATGACAATATGGGATCCCACAATCCATACAACGTGCCGCTTGACGTTCTACTTCAACGGGAGGAACCGGAAGTGTAAACTCTCTAAAATGTCGGATACGATCAGATGCCGGTTGATATTTATGATTCATCCGGTCAATTTCTAAGAATCCGGTAACTTTTCCCATCTGTATGTTTACCTTTGTTATTGTGCCGCAATTCCAACGCGTGCCAGTTCCATTTCTTGGATTGCTCGCCGATACTCAACCGGCATTACTTTGACGAATTTTGGTCGATATGATTCCCAATCACCAAGAATTTTCTTTCCAACGTTGGAATTTGTGTAATCAATGTGATTCTGAATCAATTGCCGCAGTCTTTCGTCATCAAAACGTGTCATATCAGCGGAGACATCTACCCGACCTTTGTGTTCAAGATCACCACCGTGATGGTGATATTTCTCTAAAAGATCATCTTCCTCTGATACTGGTTCCAATTCAACCATTGCCAAGTTGCAACGACTCGAAAAATTTTGATCTTCATCTAATACATAAGCGATCCCACCAGACATTCCTGCAGCAAAATTTCGTCCTGTTTTTCCAAGAATAACAACAACACCTCCGGTCATGTATTCACAACCATGATCACCTACGCCTTCAATTATTGCGATCGCACCAGAATTTCGCACCGCAAATCGTTCACCTGCAATTCCCCTGATATAGCACTCACCTGCGGTCGCACCATATAAAATAGTATTACCTGCAATTATTGAATTTTCTGGCTTAATTGCACAATCTTTTGAGGGACGTACCACAAGACGGCCACCAGAGAGTCCTTTGCCGACATAATCATTTGCATCACCCCAAAGCTCAAATGAAATTCCTTTTTTTAAAAAAGCACCAAAAGACTGACCTGCTGTGCCATTCAATTTGACTTTAATTGTATCGTCTGGTAGTTCGGTTCGCTCTAACCGCTTTGATACTTCACCGGAAAGCATTGCACCAACTGATCGATTGGTGTTGTTAATTGAAGTCTCAATTTCTACTGGTTCTCTTGACTGAAGAGCAGGTTCAGCTTGTTTAACTAGCTCTTTGTCTAAGATGTCTTCCAATGGATGATGTTGTTTTTCTGTCCAATACATTTCCTTTCGTTCGGCCTCAGGCATATAAAATACTTTAGTAAAATCAAGTCCTTTGGCCTTCCAATGGTCAAGGAATTCGTTCTTATCCAATAAATCTGATCGTCCAATGAGTTCATTCACCGTGCGGAATCCCATCTCAGCAAGAATCCCTCTAACTTCTTCAGCAACAAAGAAAAAGTAATTGATGACATGCTCAGGTGTCCCTTTGAATCGTTGCCTCAGCACTGGATCTTGGGTTGCAATTCCAACCGGACAAGTATTCAAATGACATTTGCGCATCATTAAGCATCCTGCGGCAATCAAAGGTGATGTCGAAAAGCCAAACTCATCAGCACCTAACAATGCGCCAATGATGACATCGCGTCCTGTTCGTAATCCACCATCAACCTGTAATGCAATTCTAGAACGCAGTTTATTCATAACCAAGGTTTGGCTGGTTTCTGCAAGTCCAATTTCCCATGGCAGTCCAGCGTGTTTTATGGATGTAAGCGGGGATGCACCAGTCCCACCTTCAAATCCAGAGATAGTAATATGATCTGCTCTTGCTTTTGCTACACCAGCAGCAACTGTACCAACACCCACTTCTGACACTAATTTGACCGAAATATCTGACTCTGGTTGCACGTTTTTAAGGTCATAGATCAGCTGGGCTAAGTCTTCGATTGAATAGATGTCATGGTGAGGGGGTGGAGAAATCAATCCAACCCCTTGTGTTGAGTGTCTAACCTTTGCAATGACTGCATCAACTTTATGTCCAGGCAATTGTCCCCCTTCACCTGGTTTTGCCCCTTGTGCAACTTTGATTTGGATCATATCCGAATTGACTAGGTATTCGGTGGTTACACCAAATCGCCCAGATGCAACTTGTTTGATAGCTGACCGGTCTGGATTTGACGAACCGTCAAGTAATGGCTGATAGCGTTCTGGCTCTTCCCCACCTTCACCAGTATTGGACTTACCTCCTATTTTGTTCATTGCTTTAGCTAAGGTTGTATGAGCTTCTCGACTTATTGACCCAAATGACATTGCACCAGTTGAGAATCTCTTTACTATTTCAACCGCTGGTTCAACATCTTCTAATGGAATAGGTTTTTGTCCGATGTCTTTAGCTGTTTTGATGTGAAATAAACCACGAACGGTGTATCGTCCGCGTTCATTATTCATTTGGTTGGCAAATTCAAGATATTTTTCGGGTAAATTTAGTCTAACGGCATGCTGAAGTGTGGCAACATTGTCAGGAGTCCAAATATGGTCTTCTCCGCGTATTCGGTACGCATATTCACCACCAAACTCAAGTGAATTTCTCAACATTGGGATATCAGAAAATGCACATTGATGCCGCTGTACAGTCTCTATGGCCACTTCATCAAGTCCAATTCCTTCAATAATTGTAGCAGTGCCAAAGAAATACTTATCTACAAACTCACTTGAAAGACCAACTGCATCAAAAATCTGTGCGCCACAATATGATTGGAAAGTTGAGATCCCCATTTTTGACATCGTTTTCAATATTCCCTTATCTATAGACTTGATGTAACGTTCCACGACTTCTGTTTCGTCAACTTCATGCGGGAATGAATGCTTCTTGTGCATATCTGCCAAAGTTTCAAAGGCTAAATAGGGATTTATTGCTTCTGCACCATATCCTGCTAATACACAAAAATGGTGTACCTCTCTTGCTTCTCCAGTTTCAACAACAAGTCCAACAGATGTTCGAAGCCCTTTTCGAATTAAGTGGTGATGAACTGCAGCTACCGATAATAGTGGAGGAATTGGAATTCTATGCTTTGAAATTAAGCGGTCCGAAAGCACAATAATATTGTATCCATTTTGAACGGCTTGTTCGGCGCGGTTACATAATGTATTCAAAGCAGATTCCATACCTTCAGCTGCTTTTTCAGATGAGTAGGTGGTGTCAAGAGTGATAGTATTAAATAGATTATCTGCGATATCACCAATTGAACGAATTTTCTCCAGATCTGAATTTGTCAATATAGGTTGGCGAATCTCTAACCTCTTTACTGATGAGGAACCTTCGATATCAAAAAGGTTAGGTCGCGGTCCGATGAAGGATATGAGACTCATCACCAATTCTTCTCGAATGGGATCAATCGGAGGATTAGTCACTTGTGCAAAGTTTTGCTTAAAGTAAGTATAAAGTAGCTTTGGATTATCTGATTGTGCTGAAATTGGTGTATCAGTTCCCATTGAACCTATTGCTTCTTGACCAGTCGTTGCCATTGGAGCCATCAATAATTTGAGGTCTTCTTGGGTATATCCAAATGCTTTTTGCCGATTAAATAAACTTTCATTTGAATTTTGTGGACGAGTAAAAACCTGTTCCATATCTTCAAGAACTATTTGAGTGCGATTCAACCATTCTTGGTATGGATGCGCATTTGCCAACTCATTTTTGATGTCATCATCTGAAATTATTTTTCCTAGCTCTAAATCAATTAAAAGCATTTTCCCAGGTTGGAGTCGCCATTTTTGAACGATGTCTTGCTCCGCTACTGGGAGCACACCAACTTCTGATGCCATAATAACTCGATCGTCATTTGTTACAATGTATCGAGCCGGTCGAAGGCCATTTCGATCCAGCGTTGCACCAATTTGTAAACCATCAGTAAAGGCAACAGCAGCTGGTCCGTCCCAAGGTTCCATAAGAGCAGCATGATATTCGTAAAACGCTTTTCGGCTGTTATCGATATGTGGATTACCGGCCCAGGCTTCAGGAATCAACATCATCGCGGCGTGGGCTAATGAATATCCTCCTAGGTAAAGAAATTCCAATGCATTATCAAAGCATGCAGTGTCAGATTGACCCTCGTAGGAGATTGGCCAAAGTTTGGTAATGTCGTCTCCAAATAGTGGTGTTGATACTGAAGCCTGACGTGCGGCCATCCAATTCACATTACCACGTAGGGTGTTGATTTCACCATTGTGAGCTACCATGCGATAAGGGTGAGCAAGTTTCCAGGAAGGAAAAGTATTTGTGGAAAATCGCTGATGGATTAGTGCTAATGCTGACTCAAAATCTGGGTTTTGCAAATCCAAATAGTATTGACCGATTTGAGTTGCAAGAAACATTCCTTTATAAACCACTGTTCGAGAGGAAAGTGAGACGAAATAGTAACCTATGTCAGCTCCATCAAATTCACTTATGACTTGATTTGAAATTTCTTTTCGAAGTATTAACAATTTTCGTTCAAAAGAGTTGCCACTTAATTTGTCAGTAGAGGAAATAAAGACTTGCGCGTGGTAAGGTTCAGATGCTTGAATTTCCGGATCCGTTGAAAGACAAGAATTATCAGTGGGAACTTCCCGCCAACCCAATAACGTCAATCCCTCAGATGACACTTTTTTAGAAAAAATTTCTTTAACCTGATACCGTTTTGTTTCATCTTGGGGTAGGAATACATAACCAACTGCATACTCACCAGATGATGGTAATTCAAAGCCATATTGTTTAACATCCTGTGCAAGTAGTTTATGAGGTATTTGAGTAAGAATTCCAGCACCATCACCTACTAGTGGGTCTGCACCGACCGCACCACGATGAGTTAAATTTACTAGTACTTGTAGACCATCTTGCACTATTTGATGTGAGGCATGTCCTTTGAGGTTGGCGACAAATCCAACCCCACAAGAATCATGCTCGTTTCGAGCAGAATATAGACCAGTAGTTTTTTGCTTTTGTCCCATTTAGGTTTCCAGAGTATTACAAATTTAGAACTAGGTTTGATTCAATCGTTTCACTAGTAGTTTTGTCATTTTTTTACCAAAAATATCAAATTACGTACTCACTTTTGGTAATTAGTTTCCTTCAAAGTAGATTTCAAAAAAGAAATTAAAACACTCAATGACTATTTCAAGTTAATTGAGTGTAATTCTTATAAATTGAGTTTGAGATAGCTCAGTGGGTCATAGACCCAGCTATAGTTACGACTCAATTTGTTTGAATGTTTGTAAAAAAATAAATTTTTTTGCTGGTGTGTTTAGCAACAACACTGAGTGTTAAAATGTATATAAAAATTTTAAATTTTCAAGCTAATTTACTTTATTATATGTTAGTAAATTGTAGGAACAGCTTTTGTAATCAAATTGCGATAAAAATTTTACAACAAGGATTCCGAAATTTTCAATTAGGATTGAAGTTGTTACCATTATCCAGATAAAACAAAAACGCCCCACCGAAGCGGGGCGTTGTTATATTTTGGATTGCTACATTCAGCTAGCAGGAGCCCCTTCTATCTGTGTAGTTTTTGGTTCAGAAGTTGAAATTTTGATCTTCTTCGCTTTCATTGATTCTGGGATTTCCCGAATTAATTCGATGTTCAGTAAGCCATTTTTGAGATCTGCACTGCGCACTTCAACATAATCTGCCAATTGGAACCGACGTTCAAATGATGCCGTTGAAATTCCTTTGTGCAAGAATTCAGTTTTATCCGTTTCGGACGTTTTCCCAGATTTTGCATCACCCTTAACTAGCAGTGCCCCTTCTTTTGTCTCAATGTTGATTTGATCAGCATTGAAACCAGCCACAGCCATTGTTATGTGATAGGTAGAATCTCCTGTTCGTTCAATATTGTATGGGGGAAAGTTTGGTGACGCATCTTTTCCTGCTGCGTTAAGCAGAGAAATCAAACGGTCAAAGCCAACCGTTGAATGATATAGTGGTTTAAAATCAAGATGATTCATAATTTAGCCCTCCTATGAGCAACTGTTTAGGTTTTCTAAGTTTGACTTCCCAAAATAGGCAAAGTCAGTTTTTTCAGCAGGCCAATGTGCACCTGCTAAACTAGATATGGTAGCTAATTTTTTAATTTCAAGGTTTGGAGAAAAAAAATATTGCTGATTAAAAATCCAGACATTTAACTTCAGTTTGTGGGTGTTATTCTTTTAACTGGCAGAATTTTCCGCAAATAAATAACGGCTGGGTGACATGAACTTGTCACCTAATGGAAAACCAAGATTCAAGTTTATTTTGTAGCCAATTTACCATTTTCGGTAATATTAATCGTTCGAGGTTTTAATGACTCTGGTACTTCGCGTACTAAATCAATATGTAATAAGCCGTTTTCCAGTTTAGCACTTTGTACTTTGAGATAATCTGCAAGCTGAAATCTTCGAATAAAAGTGCGCGTTGCAATACCACGATGAAGGTACTCTGAATGCTCATTTTCAAGTGGTTTATTGCCACTAACTGTTAGCACAGATTCTTTAGTTTCAATTGACAAGTCGGGTTCTTCAAACCCCGCGACTGCCATTGTAATTCGGTAATTATTTTCAGAATTTCGCTCAATATTAAAAGGTGGGTAGTTTGGAGCAACATCTGAATTTACTGTATCCAACAGATGAACAAGTTTGTCAAACCCAATCGTTGAATTATAAAGTGGTTGAAAGTTAATTTCTCGCATTTGAAAGTCCTCCTTTGAGCGACTTTTTTTTCTATGTGATTGAAAGCAGGTCAATTTCCCAATTAATGGCAAAACCGCAACTGCATTATTCTTAATTTGACTCCATATATAGCTAGATAGTGCGTCTTAATGAAAATTTCAAGACTCAACCAATGCAGTTTTTTTATTCGGTAGTAAAGATTTCACGCTGGTGGTGCCAAAAGTAATGCAATTTCATTAACAGTGTTGAAAGTAGATATTTGCTATATGTATAAATTTTAAGAATTGAAAGAAACCACTTTTTGATTATCAAATTTTTTAAACGTAAATTGAATTCCAAATAGAGTTTAGATTACTTTCATGTTGTCATTTATAGAAGAGTGCGACAATAAACCGCATTGATATTATGAGCAACAAGTGTAATTTGGAATCATTAATGAAATTCACAGGTAATAAATATGAAAAATCTAATTCTTATTTTATCGGCATCATTTGTGATTATATCTTGTTCTCAAGAACCCGAGCGAGATTGTTGGGGACAATGGGATTGGGAACATCGTCACGAATGGCTTCCAGATACCAGAGAACGTGATCGTCTTTGTGGAGGAAATTGAGCTATAACATTACTGGATAAAAACAACATCCAGAATCTACGCTCTTAATCCTTCTAATGAGGATAGCTTTGATTATTCGGTCGGTTTAATAGTCGTTTAGCTTCCAATCTAACCTATTTAGACGACATCTTATTGATGTCGTCTTGGTTATTATGCTTAGCACTAGTTGATTAAATTAATCGTATTCAATATTCTAAATTCGATTTGTTGTGTAATAGACTAGCGATAGCTTTCTTCAAATTGGTTGGTTTATTTAATTCAACTAACAGTATGAAAGTTTGGTTGCAGTCACTATTTTTTTCCAATTTGGAGTAAATTGAAAGTGTCGGTACTATTTGATTGCCCAGTCAATCCAATACCAAATGGTGCAAATGCAGATTTCATAACAACGGTAGATGGAATTCAAATTCGTTTTGCGAAATGGCCCGCGGTATCAAATGATGCTAGGGGGACTGTACTAGTATTGCAAGGACGGGGCGAATATATCGAAAAATATTTTGAAGTAGTGACTGAGTTACAGAGTCGCGGATATGCAGTTGTCTCGTTTGATTGGCGTGGTCAAGGGCGTTCGCAACGATTATTGACAGACCCAGAAAAGAGCCATGTCGAATCCTTTGCACAATATTCGTTGGACTTCGATTGTGTGTTTAGAGACATTGTGATGAAAGATTGTCCGTCACCATATTTTGTTTTGGCACACTCAACAGGTGGTGCGGTAACATTATCAGTGATCGGAAAATATCAATCTGATCTCAATCGCATTATTTTATCGGCACCCTTTGTTGAATTTGGTAACCCCGACATGCCGCCATGGTTAATCGGAGCAATTGCCAATTTTGGCAGTATGATTGGACTAGGTAGAAAGTCTACGCCAAGTTCAGGAAACCCAGAGTATTTAGGATTACCATTTGCGAGTAGTACCTTGACTTCTGATCGCGAGCGGTATGAGAGATATAGCAAAGTATTAGCTGAAGCACGAGACCTTAAAGTTGGTCCGCCAACTTTTTCTTGGGTGCGTGCTGCGCGCAAAGCACTATCAGCATTTAAGCGCACTGATTTTGGTAAGGCAATAAAATTGCCATTTTTGATAGTCGCTGCGGGTGATGACTCTGTGGTTTCAAGTGTTGCTGCAAAACAATTAAGTCAAAAATTAACCTCGGCAACATTTCTTGAAATTAAGGGAGCAAAACATGAATTGCTGGTTGAAACAGATGAAGTAAGACAACAGTTTTGGCAAGCTTTTGATGATTTTATGGATAAAAAATAACTCTATTTGTGCAATATAAATTATTGCAATTCGTTTAATACTATTTCGTGTAGTCGCTTATCCCCGCTGGCCAGAATTTGACCTCCAGTCGCAACTGAATCACCTATCCAATTAGTAATGACACCGCCGGCTCCTTCAATGATTGGTATCAATGCAAAAATGTCATGAATTTTCATATCACTTTCAATTACCAGGTCAGCATGACCAGATGCTAGCATCGCATAGCCATAACAATCTGTACCATATCGAACGAGCTGTACCTGCTTTTCAATTTGCTCAAACTTAGGTTTTTCTGTCTGATTAAATAATGCTGGGGTTGTGTTCAAAAGTACTGCTTTACTTAAACACTCGCAAGGACGTGTTTGCAATGGTTTTTGCAATCCATCATATTGTGAAAATGCATTTGATTTTTCACCAAAGAATCGTTCTTTGGTATAGGGTTGCGACATCATACCGGCAACTGGTAGATCATTATGTCTTAATCCAATTAGTGTACCCCATGCAGGAATACCACTAATGTAAGAACGGGTCCCATCAATTGGGTCTATGATCCATACAAATTCAGCAGTCTCATTGATAGCTCCAAATTCTTCACCAATGATTCCATGATTGGGATATTCACTTGAAATTAATTTTCGGATTACTTTTTCACTATTGTGATCAGCTTCAGTAACTGGGTCATATCCAGTTTTTATTTTGTTCTCTATCACAAAGTTTGTTCGAAAATACCTCAGTGTTTCAACGTCAGATGCATCTGCAAGCTTATGCATAAAATTCAGATACGTTTCATATTGTCCCATAATTGATGAATTTCCCTGCAAAGTGAAATTAGCTGGACTGTCTTAAAAATTCAAATGTATTCCAAAATTTCAGTTTCTTGATGGGTGAAACCTAATAAAACATTAGACAAATAAAGGTGTGTAAAATTTTCTGTGGATAACTTTTATATCTTAGTTGAATGTCATATGAAACTCATTATTTAGTAGAATCAAACAATTAAATAAACAGGTGTGACAATTTGTCAGATTAAATTGATGGAAACAAACACTAAAATTGAACGTAGTATTTAATTGAGTTTAAATTTTGTGATTTATCTGTTTGTAACCATAGAGAATAAAAGTCACATTTAAGTTTTTTGTTTGGGCATTTTCCTCCCTAGACTGAGCCGCCTCAATTTTGAGTGCGGCTTTTTTTTGGGGACTTATATACAAAATGATACATTGAATAAAAACGGCTATAATTCCCTATTTACAAAATTAACCGGCTACCAATTAAATCAAGGGGAGTTATTTTATGTTAGCTAAGTTTTTTTGCATAGCAGCTATGAAAAATTAATAGTACTAATAACTTTTTTAATGTTACAAATTTCTCAATCAACCGGATTAAATTCCAAAAATTTCAAAGAGGAGGTTTGAAATGACTTTTAAAATTCTGATTTCAGGAGTATTGACTGGAGTTTTTGTTTTTAGCTTGAGTTTAGCTCAGGTCTTAGGACAAACTATATTAGAAAATGCTGAGCTTCCAGATTCAGAGTTTGAAGATGAGATTACATTTGATACATCTTCTTTATGTGATATTAGTGCTACTGGTTACAATTATCCACCTAAGTTTAAAAAAAGAACGGATGGTTCTAATGTTAGTGAGAGATTAAATAAAATAGAAGAATATCACACTTTTAATTTACAGAAAAGTGAAAGGGAGGGGGAATGGTGTGAAGATGATAGTAGTCCTCATTGTTGGTCGGGGCTCTGTATATATCTGAAATTAAGTGATGATAAACAATATCCAGATTTCAAATATGATCCTCCCCTTGCGGTAAGAATAGCTCAAAGATGGAAATTTAGATGTATTGGTAATAAATTAGAATATATGGCAATTCAATTTTTTACAGATGGGTCTTATTGTGGTGAATTTTATAAGCCTAGAAAAGATGATTCTGGTAAAGGATGTTTGGATAGTATGGGTGAGGCTGCTCCACCTGAATGGGTCGATTATTATGATAATTGGGACGGCTTTTTGTTAGCAGATATACTAAATTTAGAAAGATTTAAAAGACCTCAAATATGTGAAGAATAACAAAGTTAAAAGAAAATGTAAACGAATAAAATATGGTTAATAAACTAAGTCACGCCAATTGGCGTGACTTTTTTACTAATACTTATGCTGTTAGTTCATCATAAGTAATTCTCGCAAGGAATACTATAGAAAGTAGTCTCTCAACACGCTCATTAATATGTTTTTTCACATCTGCATGATGCAAGTGAAATTCTATTTCATCGGCATAGCGTTGCATATGCTTAGGACTTATGCGATGAAAAATCCCTTTTTGAGCTCGTTTTAATACTGAGTGAACACTCTCTACCGTTAATGTGAATGCCATCTCTGACATATTCTCCAGCACTATGATTAACGGATTTAATGATGTATTTGTCCTCTAATCCGTTATAACTTGGGTGTTCGTCAGTTATAATAGTACTTCCCGGCTCAACATTACGTTCTATAGCTTCACGGAAAGAAGCTCGATCCATACCATTTAGAACTACGGATCTTCCTTCTGCGCGCTTACCACGTTAGCGAAAGCCCATCATAGGAGTTTTTCCTACACCACCACGTCCAGCACGAAGCTTTTTATTGGCGTGTTTGTTTTTTTCTAAGCCGCCCATAAAAACTTGGTCAACTTCAACATCTTTATTTAGTTTATAATGCGGGCTCTTTTTCAGAGCTTCGCGTAAACGATGCCAGATAAACCAAGAGGTTTTTTCCGATACGCCAATTATTTTTGCAAATTCAATTGCTGGCGTACCCTTGCGGCGTACTACTAGATTGTAAATACATTCTAGCCAGATTTCTAATTTTATATTAGAAGCCTCAAAGATTGTCCCCGTTCGAACGGTGAAGTATCTACGGCAATTCTTGCAGTGGTATCCTTTTCGTTGTGGTGCTGGGTTTACGCGTTCAACACTAAAGCAACGGGGGCATTCTGCGCCATAAGGCCACCTTCTACTTTCAAAGAATTTTCTTACGCCATCTTCATCTCCAAACTGAGCCATAAATGCTTTGAGACTCATCGTGGTTTTACTCATGATAGAGTCTCCAAAGTTAGTTTTGGTTTTCTCTATTGTACCACAGAAGGTCTAAATCTCATAGCTAAGTCGATTTTATTAACAACTTTATTTTTTGTTTATTTTTGGCTATAATAAAAAATTGCTTCCCCTGATTTTAAAGGGGAGCCAATTAGTATTGTAAATAGGGAATTATAGCCGTTTTTATTCAGTGTATCATATTGTATATAAGTCCCTTTTTTTGCAACCTCTCATTCCGCTGCGATCAGATAATTAAAGAAGTCAGGGATAAATTTTTCTGCGATTAGTTTCGCAAATTTTGCAAAATTACATTTAATATTTTTGGCGTTTAGAGTAAGGGTAAAGTCAGATCCGTTTAAATATAAGTCACGATTTAATTCAATTTGGATTGAGTAAAATCCACGATCAGGGCTCCCATATTTTTCCGTGATATAACCGCCAGCAAATGGATTATTTCGCCCAACAGAATATCCAAACGATCGAAAAATTTCTTCTGTGAATTCAGTAAGATTTTTGGAACAGCTTCTTCCGAACCGGTCTCCTAAAATTAGATCTGGACGATTTATTTTGGTGTTATCTGGAAAACTTGACGGCATTGAATGGCAATCGAAAAGAACGACATAACCAAACTTATCATGAGTACTTTCAAGAATATTATGTAGAGTTAAATGGAATGGCTGGTATAAATTTTCAATACGATTCAGAGCTTCATTAAGGTTCAAAGGTTGATTATATATTTCTTGTGATTTACCAACAATTCGTGGAATTGTTCCGATGCCACCGGTTGCTCTCTTTGAATCGGAATTTATGTAGCTCGGTAGCTTGCAATCAAACATATAGGGGTCAAATTCATAGGGTTCTCGATTTACATCTGAAAAGGCGCGTGGAAAATTTGCGCGAATAAGTGTTGCTCCATTATCTACAACATCGGAAAACAAGTAATCAACGTAAGCATCTTCAGATTGCCGAATTTGATGTGAATCTAATTGGGTAGCCTCCAAAAATGATTTCGGATAATAACAGCCGCTATGCGGTGAACTAAAAACAAATGGAATTAATTGTTTGGATGGCGACAATACCTCAACGGCGGGAACTTCGAGAAAATTTTCCACTACTTTCATGACATTTTCCCTTGGTTTCGGAATTTTTTGGGGAAGTTAGAGTAAAGAAAAAGTATATGTTTTTTCATACATAGATTGACAGAATTGAGTTAAAAATGTTAAAAATACTGGAATTTACTTGCATTTTTAATTTTTTCATATAAAATAAATCAAATTTATACAGTAGAGTATTAAAAGATAATTTACAAATTTATGGAATTTACTTTAATTATGACAAATTTACCGCGAATTTTGCTCGCAGAAGACGATTCAAGTATGCGATTTTTTCTGGCAGCGGAATTAAATAAAGTTGGATATCAAGTTTCATCTGTAGATAATGGATTAGTTGCTTATGAAAAATTTTGTGAGTCACCATTTTCATTATTGATTGCCGATGTTGTACTGCCGGATATGGATGGGTTAATTCTCGCTCAAAGAGCACTTCGAATGGATCCAGATTTAAAAATAATATTTATCACTGGATTCGCTTCTGTAGCACTTAGTAATGAATACATTAATCGACGGAGTACAGTATTTTCAAAACCGTTTCATTTGAGAAAACTGGTTAATGAAGTATATAAGTATCTGCCAGTCAATTAGTAGTGTTTAACTGAATTTTTGTTTTGTACTTGAAAATTCTAGTTCAAATTACTAAGTCAGAATTGAGAACTATTTAGCGTGGGCGTGTAGCTCAGTGGGAGAGCACTACGTTGACATCGTAGGGGTCACTGGTTCAATCCCAGTCATGCCCACCATTCATTTCTCATGGTATTAACAATACTTTTGAAGCTGGAATCTTCTCTGCCAATATGCTGTTAAATGCTTGTTGCCCTTGACTAAGTGGATAGGTTTCAAAATTATGTATTGGACCATATGAACCTTCAAACAGATTTAAAGCCGTTTCTTCAAAATCTGATGGGGTATAAGTATAAGTTCCAAAAAAAGTAATTTCTTGCAACGTCATTTGGCGAATATTTAGTCCCGCATTTCCTTCGGCTAGACCAATATTTACAATCGTACCACCTGATCGAATTGTCGACATGGCAGTTTCTCTTGTTTGGTCAAGTCCAACCGCATCAATAATTAGATCAAACTCATTTGTAGCAAAATCAGTATCATTTATCGGATTTTTGACTGTAAATTGATGGTACTTTTGTAGTTCTTCTAAACGGATTGGATTAGTTTCGGTAAGAATAATTTGTTTTGCTCTTTTTATATCCAATGCTAATGCCGCACCTAATCCGATCGCCCCTCCCCCTATAACTAAACAGTTTGATTCTTGGAGTGGAATCATTTGTTTCTCAGAGGCCAATCGTACTGCATGCCAGCCACATGCGAATGGTTCAGTTAAAGCAGCGTACTCAGCATCAATACCTTCCGGAACTTTAATTATATTAGATAATGGTACTGCAACGTATTCAGCAAAACCTCCTTGTCGGGGAGGCAAGGAAAGGAGTTCTCGCTTGCTACATACATTCAACTGACCGGTTTGGCAGAAGTAACATTGTTGACATGAAATGAGTGGATTAACCGTAACCCGCACTCCTTTATCAGGTCCAGAATCTACGATTCCAGCGATTTCATGACCCAATATGAGCGGAGGTTGTCTACGTTCATCGTGTCCAAGAAACCCATGCATATCAGATCCACAGATACCAACTGCTTCAACTTTGATCAAAACCTCATTGCTTTCAGGAGTTGGAACTGGAGATTCGCGGAATTCTAGAGTTTTAGGATTTGTATATACTAGTGACTTCATAGCAGTATACTTTTGTATTTTAGGTTATTAACAAGAATTGGATTTTTTTTGCAATTGTAAAAATTAAACATTGGTTCAATGGATAATTGCATTTAATCTCTGATTAATAGAGTTAGAACCCAAAATTAATGTCTTAACTTGTTAAATTCACTTTAATGATTTTACCAAAAATACAGTTGACAAAATTCAAAGTTAAAGTTATATGATACTTTAATCAATTATTATATTGATGGGAAATAAATTCGCCATTATTCTGAAATTTGGAGTTTTAGAGTTGAATCGGCGGAGTTTTAACTTATGAGATTTTCAAAATGAAAGTAAGAAATTCTGTAAGATCTTTAATGCGTCGTCATCGCGAAAATAAGATGGTTCGACGTAAAGGTCGAATTTATATTATCAACAAACGTAATCCACGCTTCAAAGCGCGTCAAGGGTAATTGCATCTAATAGACTGTATTGATTCAATGTCAAAAGAAGTTATATCTGACTTAATTGAGAAGAGTAATTTCGCTGACAACAAAGTACCAAACATGGGTATTTGTTTTGTTGGGTCTAAACTATTTTGTACAATTATCGCGTTCGTAGTATTTATTGGGATAATAGTTGAGAGTGTGCAGGCTTTAGAATTTGCGAAAATTTTAAAAATAGATGTTCAAAGAATTAGTTTACAGCAAATTCAATTGAATCTTGAAGCAAGTAAATTTATTCCACGGTCCAGGATTGTTCAAGTTCAGCAAAACCAACCGTCTGTTCAGAATGAAGATCAAGGTATTGAACAACTCTTTGAGCACCTAGCTAAGGCATCTTCAGAAGACGAAGCGAACAAAATAGCTTATCAAATTCAGCAAGAATGGCTGAATTCGGGTAGCGACACTGTAGATTTATTAATGCGTGGCGCAGACAGTGCTATTCAAATTGGTTATTATTCACGCGCGTTGGATTTATTGGATGCAGTTATACGCTTGAAACCTGAATATGCTGAGGGATGGAACCGACGTGCAACTTTGCACTATTTACTGGGATCATACGACTTATCGATTTCTGATATTGAACAAACTTTGGCAATTGAACCAAAACATTGGGGTGCATTGAGTGGTTTAGCCGCAATCATGCAAAAACTCGAGAAACCGAACTTAACAAAAGCATTAGAACTTTACGAACAAATCAATAAAATTCACCCATATTTGCCTACAATTTTAGAATCAATTGAAAATTTGAAGTCAGATCTTAGCGGTCAAGAATTATAACTTTAACAAGCCCCCGATCCATCTTTATTAATTCCTGCAATTCTTAACATGTTTGTCGTTCCAGGGGTTCCAAATGGAACTCCGGCAGTTATTATAATCCGTTGATTTGGTTCTGCAAATTTGTGGGTATATGCTAACACAGCTGCGCGTTCTACCATATCATCTTCGTTTTCTGCATCTTCGCTTACAACGGTATGCAGTCCCCATACTAATGATAATCTACGCGCAGTCGCAACTACAGGTGAAATTGCAATCACGGGAGTCTTAGGGCGTTCTCTGGCAGCACGAAGTCCAGTTGCGCCTGAGGATGTGTAACAGACGATTGCTGATAATTCAATTGTTTCCGCAATTTGTCTAGCAGCGGCAGAAATTGCATCTGCACCGGTTGCTTCAGGTTCTGTATGTTGTGCATACATTATTTTGGGATGAGTGGGGTCTTGTTCAACAGTTTCAGCAATACGATTCATTGTTGCGACCGCTTCTACTGGGAATTTTCCAGCAGCGGATTCCGCTGATAACATTACCGCATCGGCACCCTCGAATACTGCTGTAGCAACATCTGAAACTTCAGCTCTGGTAGGAACTGGTGAATTTATCATTGATTCAAGCATTTGCGTTGCTATCACCACTGGTTTACCAGCTTTTCTACAAGCACGGGTAATTTGTTTTTGAATTCCTGGTACATTTTCTGGAGGAATTTCAACTCCTAAATCACCGCGTGCAACCATGATTGAATCTGATAGTTCAATAATCTCATTTAAATGGGTCAGTGCTTGTGGTTTTTCAATTTTTGATAAAATTCCAACTTGGCGTTGTGTAATTTTCTGCACTTCTTCTAAATCTTCCGGACGTTGTACGAATGACAATCCAATCCAGTCAACATTTTCACGCAATGCAGCATCTAGATCTTCTCGGTCTTTCTTGGTTAGCGCACCAAATTCTATAGTTGTATCAGGTACACTCACACCTTTACGATCCGAAAGCTTCCCGCCGACATTCACTACGGTTTCGGCTTTGGAACCATCACAATTCGTGACAGTTAGATAAATCTTTCCGTCATCAAGCAATAATCGATCTCCAGTTTTTAAAGCCTTTAAAATTTCTGGATGTGGCAGGTATACTCGATTGGAATCACCACTTTGATTAACTGAATCAAGTACAAAGGTTTCATCTTCCTTTAAGTAAATACTTTTGTCGGTAAATTCTCCAATGCGTAATTTTGGTCCTTGTAAGTCTGCAAGAATCCCAATTGGGCGATTTACAATTTTCTCTACGTTTCGAATTCGATTAACAAGAGTACTTAATAAATCACCTTGAGCGTGACTCATATTGATTCGAAAAACATCTGTTCCAGCGACAAATAATTTCTCAATAATATCTTGATCTGTCGATGAAGGTCCCAATGTGGCGACAATTTTTACACGTCGATTTCTTCTCATTATTCGTTTATCCCTTGGTTTGTCGGTTCGGTTAAATTTACAGTCCAGCTGGTTTGCTGCATAGTGTTGATTTCTAAAAATCCGGTTCGTTCAAACCCTCGCACAAAGCAGTTTGAATTACCATTAATGATGAATTTTTTTTCTTGAGTACACATATAGTTTTCACCGCTCCACTCACCACCATTTTCGTGGTCAATCGCATATAAATAATACAGTTCGGAAGTTAGTTGATTGGCGATCAAAATTTCACATGAATCTTGTGATATGTTCCACCAGCCTTCGGTGTTTAGGCCATTTAACTCTTGATTTTGGTAGCCAATTGCTACTCCTATTTCAGATTCAGTTTTGTTACAAAGACGTAATTCTGATTGAGCTGCTGTAGTTGTTCCTAATACCATAATGCTAGTCAGAAATATGACATTACAGAATATACTATTTCGACACGTTGTCCAAAAATTCATAATTTATTCCCCAAGTATTTTTCATTTTTTATTCTTTACTATATCAAGAGTAATGTAGATTCAAATTGAACGATAAAACTTTCCATCCAATAAATTATGATATTGAATGAACCATTTTGGTAATCCGGTAAAATTTAATGTATTTTCTTATTGTCATAAAATAGAAAACAGGTGTCATAATTTGAACTGAAATTTAAAGATACTATGGATAACTGTATGAAAAAAGAGTCTGAAAATTTCCAGCCAGTTGAGAAAATTGAAGGTGACCTAACTAAAGGTCTCGTGATTTTGTGTGATCATGCGTCAAATAATTTACCCAAAGAATATGATTTGCTAGGATTAACAACAATAGAGCTTTCACGTCATATTGGTTATGACATTGGTGTTGCTGAGGTAACTCGAGCATTAGCAAGGAGCTTAAGTGTTCCAGCAATTCTTGCAAATTATTCCCGATTATTAATTGATCCTAATCGTGGTGAAGATGATTTGACACTGGTGATGCAAATATCTGACGGTATAGTTATTCCACAAAATGTAAATGTAAGTACAGATGAAGTGGCAAATCGAATTCAAAAGTATTATCGCCCTTATCATGATGCGATTACTACAGCAATTGAGCAATTTCAAAATTTAGATATTACTCCGGCGTTACTCTCTATCCATAGCTTCACTCCAATCTGGCGTGGTCAGGAGAGACCTTGGCACGCAGGCGTTTTATGGGATAGAGATCCACGATTTGCAATTCCATTGTTGAATATTTTATCACAAGATAAGAATTTAATTGTTGGCGATAATGAACCATACACCGGGGCATTAAAATATGATACCATGTACAAACATGGTACCGTAAATGGATTAGCTCATGCACTACTTGAAATTAGACAAGATCAGATTTCTAAGCAGTCTGGTGTTAAAATTTGGGTTGATAGACTAGTTGCAATTTTGGTTAAGATTATGTCTAATTCAAATTTCAATCAGGTCAGTCACTATGGTTCAAGGTCGGAGTAACACTTTTGACCAAAAAATATATGAACTTATCTGATTGAATTAACTCAAAATTTAAAATTTTTCATAGTTTTCTGGAGTAATTTTCATGCCTGACAAAATAGATAGTGAAACTCAAGTAAACCTTGAATCTGCTGTATTCAAAAAATTGGTTGAACACTTTCGTAGCCGAACCGATGTTCAAAATATTGATCTAATGAATTTGGCTGGATTCTGTCGAAATTGCCTAGCCAATTGGTACATGGATGCTGCTAATGAGGTTGGGATAGAATTATCTAAGCTTGAAGCCCGAGAGATTATTTATGGTATGCCATTCTCTGAATGGAAAGAAAAGTATCAGGTGGATGCGACGGAACTACAACAAGCGCAGTTTGCTAAAAATAACCCACAACACTAATTTTATTGTATCCATTTTTGAATTATTCGGATATGAGAACAAAATGACTACCAGACGCAGGAAATTGAGAATTTCATTTCTTATTTGCATGCTAATGAACTATAAATTTTATTAATGGCCAAATTGGCTCAAACTTTAAAAAGAAAGAGGATTTTTATAATGGTAGAATTAGTATCAAGTGACCAACTTCGGTCATTTATTGAAAGAATAGAGCGACTAGAGGAAGAGAAAAAAGCTTTGGCAGATGACATAAAAGATGTTTATGCTGAGGCGAAGGGAAATGGATTTGATACAAAAGCAATGCGCACGATAGTTAGATTACGCAAGCAAGAACCTCATGAGCGTGAAGAACAAGAACAAATTTTGGATACATATATGGCAGCATTAGGTATGTTGTCTACTGCTAGTACTGCTACTGAAACTACGAGTGAAGAGTAATAACCCTACGATTCAACTGGGTCGCGTTTTATATTTAATGGAAATCCGACTCAGTTGAAACTAACAATTTTTGAATTAACGATATTGTTATGACCCGCAATGTTGACGGGATTGAAAGCTATTCAGTTCAATTTAAATCGATGTAAGTTTTTAGAATATAACTTTCAACAATTTGCTGCTCTGGAAATGGATTCAATTTAAATTCAATTACATTGACAGAGTCATCAAAAGTTATTTCGTTTTTAGTGACTGTATTTTCTGATTTGGGAAGTTGATTTTCTAAATTGAAATTGTTGTAATTTAATGAGTTATCTGGAATAGAAGCAACCTGCTGGTTGTTAGTCACTAATGAATTTGTTTGTGTGTTTTTAATTAATTTTAGTGATATTGGATTTTTTGTTGTAAAAATCAGATCTAAATCGTCAACTACTTTATTAATCGGGGATTCGGGACTATGTGCCAATATCAAAGCAGGGTTGAAATTAGTATATTGATTTTCCACTAATTGTTCATCTTCAATAACTAGAGATTGTGTCGGATATATCTGACCTTCTGATTGATCGGAAATTGAAGCTAAATTTTCTTTAGGATTTAAAGAATTGGACGCAATTTGCAACTGAAGTAAACTACCTGGTTTCAATTGTGGGTAAGGAGTATTTAATTGAGCTGATGCTACTTTTTGCTTAGGTTGTGGGATTACAGTTTCTGGTTTCAGTGTCGGTCGAATTGCAACGGTTTCAGCGAATTTTATTGTGTTTTGGCTAATATTTTGAGTTGTTGCAACAACAATAGTAGATTTCGGTTTTAAAACAGGTAGTAGATTATTTGAAGCGACAATAATTGATGGTGGAATTTCCTTAGGTTGAGGAATTGGACCCGGATCATATTCTGTAACGTCATTATTTTCGTCAAAAACAATCATCGGTACTCGACCTTGATCTGTTACTTTAGCGAATGCTACTTGGAAACCAGATAATGGCCGATTGTCTCTTGGCACATGGACAGTCTCTTGATTTGGAAATAGATCAATTAGTTGGTTCCTAGTTAATCGAGGCCAATGACGGATTTCACCAGTATCTAGATGTGTAAAAGGTGATCTTGCATTGGGATAATATCCGACTCCACCGTATTGTTTACGTAAAGCAATCGCACGTACTTTATTTAATTCCACATCAGGTAAGTGGAAGTCAATTGCCTTCCCTTTTGTATGCTGACTATTAAATGCAACGTTTTTAGATCTTTGACGTAACATTGCATTTGTTTCGGAAGTTCGATAGGCAGAAACTATGTGGATTTCTTCAGTTGAACCACTTTCTTGGTAAATTTCCCATAAGAGGTCAAATAGCTTACGATCCATTTGAACGGATTCATTTTTTCGCCAATCTGCCATGAACTCGTTAAGTTGCTGCAAACCTTTCTTTTGGTATTTGCCTCTCTTTTTGTAGACAACTTCCAGGCGTTCTTTGGTGTTCTGGTTATATAACTTTAAAGTTCGTGTCTCTGCGTCAGCAGTAGCATGAAATAAAGAAAGAGTATTAAAGATAAGTACTAAACTGATACCAATCACGATTTTTCGGTGATTCGAAACTAAGTTATAAACAACATTTGAAGTTGAAATAGCACTTACATTCATAAAAAAGTTCTTAACAAATTGCATAATACTATTTACCCATCAAGTTAGCTCCCAAAAAATTTTGGGAAAATTAATAAACCAAACCCCTTTGCTGCCGTATCCTTAGGAATGGTTGCATAGGAAATTTTAAATTAAGTAATAATTCGTACCATATATAAATTAAATTTGCAATAGAAAAAAATAATTTTAGGTAGAGGGATAAATTTATTTTCAGATTAATTTTTGAATCTAATCAATTTTCAATTAATTTGAACGGCAAATTGAATTCAATTCTCCCATAAATAAAAGGCTTACCACATTAACCAAATTGTAGATATTGAGGTAAGAGTTAAATTCAAGCATTTTCAATTCGAATTTATTTTGTCCGTAAATTTTGTGTACTATTCCGAAAATTAAATGTCAGAATTTATTAATTAGGTAAATAATTTGCTGCAAAATTATATTTTGTGAATGTAGGACGAGTAGCCATACCTTTTGTTAATTAGTCATAATTAGGAGCAATGGATTTGATTTGAGTTCAATTTACTAGTGACAACAACATGACATTATTTCGAAATCGATCAATGAAAATTATATTTTCTAGATGAATTAGTTTAATGCTATTTTGTAGTTTCAAATTCAAAACCTACTTAATTTCGTATTTTATAAGGATTCGTCAATGTTACAGCAACATCATGGGATGTTTTTTCCCAACCAATCTAAAATTGAGTCACCTAACGTAAGTAAAGGAGACCTTGGAGATTTACCAGAGTGGAATCTCAACGATCTTTATCCAGAACTGAATTTGGAAAAAATTGGTAAAGATATTGAAAAATTGCAGGATACTGCGAAAAATTTTGAGCAAAATTGTAAAGGTCAACTTGCTAAAGTTGCGAAGAGTGCGTCAAAATTTGCAAAAATTATTCGTGAATATGAGGATTTAGTTGAACATGTTGCGCGGCTACATTCATTCGCTACGTTACAATTTTGTAGTGATCAAAATGACCCGATTCGGAAGAAATTTTTTGCCGATGTGACCGATAAACTCAATGTTGTTGAGACGTGCCTAATATTCTTTACCCTTGAGATAAACAAACTTGATGATGCGTTGATTGATCAAAGTTTAACCTCAGATGAGCTAACACACTATAAACCGTGGATAACTGATATTCGAAAGGAAAGAGAGTACCTTTTAGATGACCAAATAGAAAAATTGTTCCATGAAAAAGCCACAACATCCTTTAGTGCATGGAATCGACTATTCGATGAAACGATGTCAACTCAGAAATTTTTGATTGATGGAAAAGAATTATCAATCGAACCTACACTTAACTTATTACAAAATCCGAACGAACAAATTAGAAAGAATGCAGCAACTGCGTTGGTTAACACATTTAAAGAAAATCTCTCTGTATTTACGTTAATCACCAATACGATAGCCAAAGATAAAGAAATTTCTGATCGCTGGCGTGGATTTGAAGATGTTGCAGATAGTAGACATCTTGCAAATCGTGTAGAAAGAAAAGTAGTTGATGCGTTGGTGGAGGCAGTTAAACAAGCATATCCTAAATTATCTCATCGATATTACAAACTGAAGGCGAAGTGGTTTGGAAAAGAACAACTTAAATTTTGGGATCGTAATGCACCTTTACCTGCTGCTGACAATCGAATAATTCCATGGGGTGAGGCAAAAGCTATTGTATTAAATGCATTTGAACAGTTTTCACCAGAGATAGCGAGTATTGCAGTAAATTTTTTCGAAAATAGCTGGATTGATGCACCGGTTAGACCTGGTAAAAGTCCGGGTGCATTCTCTCATCCTACAGTACCAAGCGTACATCCATATGTTTTACTAAATTATTTAGGACAAACGCGAGATGTAATGACGCTTGCACATGAGTTGGGACACGGTGTTCACCAAGTTTTAGCAGGACATAATGGACCACTTATGGCTCGAACACCTTTAACTTTAGCGGAGACAGCAAGTGTATTTGGAGAAATGCTTACATTTCGATCATTGCTCAAATCAATTGAAGATCCAAAACGAAGAAAGGTTTTGTTAGCCTCAAAAGTTGAAGATATGTTGAATACAGTCGTTAGGCAGATTTCATTTTATATGTTCGAAAGAAAAGTTCATACTGAACGCCGTCAGGGAGAATTAACAAGTGATAAACTGGGAGAAATTTGGATTGATGTTCAAACTGAGAGTTTAGGACCTGCAATAGAATTATCCGAAGGTTATGAAACTTTTTGGAGTTATATCCCTCATTTTATTCATGCGCCGTTTTATGTTTATGCATATGCATTTGGTGATTGTTTAGTAAATTCGTTGTACTTTGTTTACGAAAAATCTGGTGCTGATTTTCATGATAAGTATCTTGACATGTTGAGAGCTGGAGGAACGAAATATCATGCAGAGTTATTGGCACAATTTGATTTAGACGCTAATGACCCAGCATTTTGGCGCAACGGTTTAGTAATGATTGAACAACTTATTGATGAAATTGAACAGTTGGAAGAGTCTGACTAGTATTCGCTATCAGTGGGGATATTTGGAAAAAACCTAAATGACAAAAAAAATCCAAGACAAAGAGGCGAATCGTATCTCCGCGCGGGTTGGAAGGTACGCAAAAGTCGGTACAAACATTGGTGGTACTGCTCTGAAATTGGCAAGTAAAAAAGCGTTTGGAACAGAATTAAATCAAAAGAAGAATGCGAGTGAATTGACTGCAATACTGGGGAATTTAAAAGGACCTTTAATGAAGGTCGCTCAATTAGTTTCCACTATTCCTGATGCAATTCCAGCCGAGTATGCGGATAAGTTAGCAACCCTGCAATCTTCAGCACCACCAATGGGTTGGGGTTTTGTTAAGCGACGAATGAATTCTGAATTGGGAAAAGACTGGCAAAACAAATTTGCTGATTTCAATAAAATCCCGTCCGCTGCTGCATCTTTAGGGCAAGTTCATCAAGCAAAAGCTAAATCTGGAGAAATTTTGGCGTGTAAGCTTCAATATCCGGATATGGAGTCAGTGGTAGAGGCGGATTTGAAGCAATTGTCGCTGTTATTTTCAATCCATCGCTTTATGAAACCCGTTATTGACACCAAAGCTATAGCAAAAGAAATTGAAGATCGGATTAGAGAGGAGTTGGATTACAATTTAGAAGTCAAACACATGAAACTGTACGAGCAGATTTTTGACAAATTTAAAGAAATCCGAATACCGACAATTACTAATAATTTATCAACTCGTCGCTTAATAACGATGAGCTGGTTAGAAGGTGTACCTTTATTGGAATATAGAGATCGCTCATTAGAGGAAAGAAATTTTATCGCAACTGCAATGTTTAAAGCTTGGTGGCATCCATTCAGCCACTATGGAATAATTCACGGTGATCCACACCTTGGAAATTATACAATTTTTGAAACCCAGCAAACAGTAGGTGGTATAAATTTATTTGACTTTGGCTGTATACGAATCTTCCCAGCGAATTTTGTTGATGGTGTTGTTAATCTATATAATGGATTGCTAACAGATAACATTGATCTGATTGTCGCTGCTTATGAACAATGGGGTTTTCAAGGTTTATCTAAAGATCTAGTAGAAGTTCTAAACATTTGGGCGGGATTCATTTATGGTCCTCTTTTAGAGGACCGTGTTCGCTCACTTGCCGATGGGGTTAAAGCAACAACCTATGGGAGAAAGGAGGCATTTCGAGTACATCAAGCCCTTCGAGATTTAGGACCAGTGCGAGTTCCTCGAGAATTTGTTTTTATGGACCGTGCGGCTATTGGATTAGGAAGTGTTTTTATTCATCTCAAAGCCGAATTGAATTTTTTTAGATTATTCAATGAGCAGATCGAAAATTTTCGTGAAGCTGTGGTCGCCAAAAAGCAACGAAATCTGTTAAAGGAAGTTGGTTATCCGAATTAACTTGCAGAAAATTGCTCAAAATCTGAAGTAAATTTTTGGTTGAATAACGGAAATTTTTGAGTCATAGTTGTAATAACTTTTCAATAAATACTCCCAACCTGATAGGAAATGGAGAATAAAATGAGTGAAGAAATATCCTCGCAAATAGATATATCAGAACATCAAAAAACTTATGAAGGATTTTTGGCGTTCTCAAGGGTTCTAATTATTGCGATTTTTAACATTCTTATTTGTTTGTTATTATTTGGGTTTGGTGGTGGATTTGGTGCGGTTCTTGGAACGATTTTATTACTTGCGACAGGTTTTTCAGTGGTTGTGGGTCTATCAGAAAGGGAACACGGATGGATTGTAACTGGAATTGTTTTTGTATTGTGTCTCTTTGCGTGGGTTCTTGTAGTAGGTTAATTGGTTTGTAAGCCTGTTATTTCAGTAAATTAACCAACAGTTTCAAGTCTTTTCTTCCCTTTGACAGCAATATCTTGACCAGAGTCAAGATTCAATGCGCGCTGGAAAGATGAAGCGGCTTCTTTTGGATATCCTAATCGTTCTAAAGCGAGCCCTCGATTTGCCCAAGCGACAGGGTCGGTTCGATTTAATTCTAGCGAAGTTGTAAGGTCTTCTAACGCATTGATATTATATCCAATTGTTAGGTATGAAATCCCGCGGCTTGCATAAGAGTAAGAAACATTCGGTTCTAGACCAATTGCAGTCGAAAAATCTTCAATAGCAAAATCATGCTTACCTTCTGATTGATAAATTAGGCCACGGTTATGAAATGCTCTTGCATCACCACTGTTAATTTGAATTGCAGAATTATAGTCTCTAATGGCTTGTTCAATAAATCCATTTTGCCGATAAATGTTTCCCCGACCAATCAAAGCATAAGTGTTATCTGGTTTTATTCGGAGGGCATTATTATAGTCCACTTCGGCATTTCGAATTAAACCCATATAACGATGAATCAGTGCCCGGTTGACGTATGCTTGGTCGTAGACCGGGTTTAACTCAATTGCTTTTGTAAAGTCCTTAAGCGCATTATCAAGCAAACCAGCACGTCCATAAGCCATTCCGCGTACATTGTAGGCAGTTGCATCATTTGGATTAGCTTTGATAACTCTTGAGATTGAATCTATATTTGCAGTTGCTCCCGCAGTTCGATCAATAGGAACATCTGGATAATATTTATTGGTACCGCAACCTGAAATGGCCAATACAGTCCAAACACCCAGCAAAATAATACGCATAAACAAGTTCATGTTAGACCTCTGCATAATTTTAGCATCGCTTAATTCTTTAAAATTTGCGATACCAACTTCACTGTTAAAGCATTGACGGATTCCTGAACTTGTTGTACCTTAAGTGGTAATTCAGAAATCTTCCATGCTAAATTGGTGAGTATTGAAGTGAAACAGAAATAAATCTTTACAAGATTTAAATATTAGCGGTTTCGGATATGAGCAGATCCATCACGCATTTGGCGCTTACGTGCTAGTTTACGGGACCGTCTTATCGCTTCAGCCTTTTCTCGTGCTTTCTTTTCAGACGGTTTTTCGTAGTGGTTGCGAAGTTTCATTTCACGAAAGATGCCTTCACGTTGCATCTTTTTTTTCAGAGCCTTCAAGGCTTGTTCAAGATTGTTATCTCTTACTGTTACGTACACGCGTAATTCCCTAGTTCGTTAGATTATGTAAGGTTGAGTTGTTGGTGTTTTACGAGTACTCAATATTGTTTGAGTCAAATAACTAATTTCCAACAAAGTGTAAAATAATAACTTTAAAGTCAATTGTCTATATTTTTTTTTGTTTAGGGTATTGTTTTGATTTACGTTTGGTTGAATTGCAAACAAAACTGCACTATATCCGCGTTTTATTGTACTTCACTTAGGTAATGAATGAGCTTAGGGGACTTTATGTCACAAGTTTTGAATAAATCAAATCTATTACCAACAGTTTCCAATGAATTGTCACAACTGTTACGCCTGGGTATTCCACTTATTGGTGCACAGCTAGCACAGATATCAGTCAATACCATGGATGTATTAATGATTGGCTGGCTTGGCGCGGAGGATTTAGCGGCATCGGTGCTAGTATTTAACTATTACGTGGTGTTGTGGTTGGCAGGATTGGGAATTATTCTTGCAGCTGCTCCATTATCGGCACAAGCTTATGGCGCGCATGATTTAAGAACTATGCGTCGAGTGATTCGGCAAGCGATTTGGATCGCGGTAATTTATTCCCTTATTTCAATGTATTTATTGTCATTTACGGTCCCAGTATTGAGGTTTTTGGGGCAGGAAGAACAAATTATGATACGCTCTGGTGAATACATGGATGCTTTAAAATGGGCATTCTTTCCTGGACTTGGATTCATTTGTTTACGTGTTTTTTTGTCAACGATAGGCCATACTCAAGCTGTATTATGGGCGACAGTGTTAATGGCGGTATTAAATGGGATACTCAATTATGGACTTATTTTTGGTAATTTGGGAATGCCAAGATTAGAGTTGCAGGGTGCAGGTATTGCATCTGCTATTTCTGCGGTATTTAGTTTAGTTCTGTTAATTTTGTATATTGTTTGGCATCGAAAACTACGCAGATTTTCACTGTTTGGTCGAATTTGGCGCGCTGATTTTCAAATATTGAAGCGAATCGTATTGATCGGTTTACCGATTGGAATGACACTTCTAAGTGAAGTAGGTATGTTTTCAATAGCCGCGGTTATGATAGGTTGGATCGGTGTGAATGAGTTGGCAGCACACACAATTGTAGCACAATGTGCGGCTGTAACGTTTATGGTACCATTGGGGATTGGACAAGCTGCAGTTGTTCGGGTTGGTCTTGCGGCTGGTCGAGGAGATATTAAAGGCATCGGTTTAGCTGGCTGGACAGCAATTGTTGTTGCCATATTATTCATGTGCCTATCAGCACTGACATTTTGGTTGATACCTGATTTTTTGATTTCACTGTATCAAGATGAGCTAAATCCTGCCAGTGAGCAGGTTAAGGCATTTGGTATTTCATTGATGTTCATTGCGGCATTCTTTCAATTTTTTGATGGCGCACAGGTAGTTGGAGGATGTGCGTTGCGTGGAATCAATGATACTAAAATTCCAATGGTGTATGCGATAATAGGATATTGGTTAATTGGTTTGGGAGGAGGTTATATCCTTGCTTTTCCCTTAAATTTCGCAGCCGAAGGAGTTTGGTGGGGACTTGCTTTGGGACTAATTGCAGTTGCGTTAGCATTATCCTTGCGCTTTTATCGGCGTGATTCATTAGGTTTAGTTTCTCAATTCCAATCGAGAAGATAATTGAATATTGTATGAAAAATGAACTTCTCGTCCTATTTGATAATGCGATTTACATGACCCATTTTACGACCAGGTTTAATTTGGTGTTTCCCATATATATGCACATGCGAATCTAATCTTGTTGCCAATTCTTTCCATGAAAGTACTTCATCACCAATTAAATTTTCCATTTCGATGTTGACGAATCTTGTTGTAGTTCCAAGTGGCCAACCTGCTACAGCTCTAATGTGCTGTTCAAATTGGGAAACTTGGCAAGCATCTTCAGTCCAATGTCCAGAATTGTGTACCCTTGGTGCAATCTCATTAACAATTAATTCCCTTTCACCTTCATTATCTATAACAAAGAGTTCAACAGCTAGGACTCCAATATAATCTAATTCTCGGCAGATATTAGTTCCGATTTCTATTGCTTTCTCGCATTTTGATTGGCTTAAACAAGTTACAGGAACTGTAGATGTTTTAAGGATATGATTGTGGTGATAATTTTCAGCTAAATCATAGGCTTGTATTGAATTATCGGCACTACGAGCTAAAATCACAGAACACTCGGCAATAAAATTTAGTTTTTGCTCCAAAACAGCAGGAACTTTGCCAATAGATTGCCATTTTTGTTGGAGGTCACTGGTGTCATTGATAGTGACTTGTCCTTTACCATCATAACCAAATCGGCGTGACTTTAAAATCGCTGGTAAGCTGATTCTTTCAATTGCAGGTTTAAGGTCTTCAAGCTGATTTATTGATACATAAGGTGCAACTGGAATATTCAGGTTTGAAAGGAATTCCTTTTCAAATAGTCGATCTTGCGAAGTCTCAAGAGGCTTTGCTCCTGGTCTTACTGTAGTAAATTTTTCTAAAAATTTTGCTGTCTCAACAGGTACATTTTCAAATTCATAGGTAATGGCTTTTACTGATTTAGCAAATTTTTCCAATGCTATTTCATCATTATATTCGGCAATTGTATATGATTCTGCAATATTGAATGCCGGGCTGTCTTTATCTGGACAAAAAATGTGTGCATTGATCCCTAGTCTAGCGGCAGCAAGTGTGAGCATGCGTCCAAGCTGTCCACCTCCAAGAATGCCGATTGAATCGTTTGGCTCAAGCAAAAAATGATTACTCTTCATCGGTCGGTTTTACTGTGATTGAATTAGTTTGTTGATTTCGCCAATCGGTCAGATTTTTCGCGATCTCTTCATCATTTAAAGCGAGAATGCTTGCGGCCATGATTGCCGCATTAATTGCACCAGCTTTTCCAATTGCTAACGTACCTACTGGAACTCCAGCCGGCATTTGGACTATCGAAAAAAGGCTATCTTGCCCGGTGAGGAATTTTGACTCTATAGGAACACCTAACACAGGTAACGTAGTAAGTGATGCAGTCATACCAGGTAAGTGTGCTGCGCCACCAGCACCAGCAATAATAATTCTATACCCTTCATTTTTTGCACCTTGAGCAAAATCATATAAACGTTTAGGAGTACGATGAGCAGAGATGATTAATGGATTAAATTGAATTTCCAAAGTACTCAATGTCTCGGCAGCAAATTTCATGATTTTCCAGTCGGATTGACTTCCCATAATTAATGCTACAGGTACTGAATTATTTGACACTCTTGCAGTTCTCCTCAAGTAAAAAAGGGGTTGAAAAATTATCTTAAATGAAGTGAAGTTAACTTTCTGATATAGTTTTTGGATATTTGATCTGTAATGTTGAAAAGTTTAAATGAGATTTATTGTAAGAACAAAATTTTAGTTGATTCGGAATTGTCAACTAAAATTGAGACAGCTCATAAAATTATGCAATAATGTCAGGTAGTAATTGCTTTTCTAATTGAGTAATTTTGTCCTTGAGGTTGAGTTTCTGTTTCTTCAGTCTTTGAATTTCTAGCGAATCTGTTCCCGCAGTTGTTTGGATAGAGGAAATTACTTTATCAATTTCTCTATGTTCACTACGCAACTTTTGTAATGTACTTCGGAGTTCAGAATCTTTATTTTCGTTCATAAGTTTTACCTAATATTTTTGTTATGTTGAGTGGAACGATTTGCTCAAATTCTTAATATTCTAAATTAATGGTTAGTCTTCAAAGTTAGTTCCCTACACTAAAATAAGTCAAGGAAATTTTCAAATACAACTTTGAATTGTTGTGAGTAGTAATGGGTGAATTGAATTTAGACTAGAATTTTGGATTTCGATGAAAATATATTGGACAAATTTTATCTCTTTTGATATGATTAATTTAACTTCAATCTTAGATAACGGAGGTACCTAAAATGTCTACTGAATCCCACATAACCGAACTCGAGCGTCGTCACGCGGACCTTGAAAGACAAATTAATGAAGCTGGGAATCATCCTAGTTTTGATTCTCTCCAACTTTCCGAATTGAAGCGGCAAAAACTTAAGATTAAAGATGAAATTTCTCGTCTCAAAGATGGTTCAGATTCAACATCAACCTTACATTAGCTCCGATTTAAATCTTAAGATGACTTTCTAAATTCAATCAATTAAATCAACAAATGTTGAGAATTGTAGAATTAGGATACAAAATTAGCAATTAGGGAAATTGGCCAAGACTATTGAATGTAAGAACACTAACCAGCGTTCCTTAAATTAATTTGGCCCGTTCCCTTAGTATAAATTTTTGTATTTTGCCGGTAGAAGTTTTTGGAATTTCGGTAAAAATGACATTTCGAGGACATTTAAAACTGGCTAAATGTTCTTTACAGTAGGCAATTATTTCTTGCTCGCTTAATTCTTCAAATCCGGACTTTGTTTCAACAAATGCAATCGGTGACTCTCCCCATTTTTCATTGGGTTGTGCTACGACTGCAACGGTGGCAATACCCGAATGTTTGTATAAAACATCCTCAATTTCAATTGATGAAATATTTTCCCCACCTGAGATGATGATGTCTTTAGATCTATCCTTTAGTTGAATATAGTGATCCTGATGCATAACTCCTAAGTCTCCAGTATGAAACCATCCTCCTGCAAACGCCTTTTCAGTAGCATCTTTATTTTTCAAATATCCTTTCATGATGATATTGCCTTGAAGCATGACCTCACCGATGGTTTCACCATCAGCAGGAACCGGAGTCATTGATTTGGGATTCAATACAGTCATATCTTCTAATGCGGTATAACTAACACCTTGTCTTGCTTTTTTTGATGCTTGTTCTTCAGAGGTAAGTGTGTCCCACTCTGGTTTCCAATCGTTTACGACAGCAGGACCATAGCTTTCTGTTAATCCATATAAATGTGTGACATTGAAACCAGCGATTTTCATCTCTGCTAAAATTGATTCAGGTGGTGGAGCTGCTGCTGTGAAAAATTCTATTGTACGATCAAGTTTGAGTTTATCTTCATCAGGTGTTTGCAATATTGTAGACATCACGATGGGGGCTCCACAAAGATGCGTAACGTGATGATTCGCGATTGCATCCCAAATTGGTTTCTGTCGAACCCAACGCAAACAAACGTGAGTACCTCCGACCACAGAAATAGACCATGGAAAACACCAACCATTGCAATGGAACATTGGGAGTGTCCACAAATAAACGGGAAATTTTGCGATAGAGGCGGTAACAATATTTCCCTGTGCCAGTAAGTATGCACCTCGGTGGTGATAAACTACTCCTTTCGGATCACCTGTTGTTCCAGAAGTGTAGTTAAGTGAAATTGCATCCCACTCATTCTCAGGCCATTGCCACTCAAAGTTTGGATCTCCACCTGCAATAAAGTTTTCAAATTCAATCGTTCCGATTTGAGAGCCTTCAATTTCAAATTCTGGATCAATATAGTCAATTACCAAAGGTGAAGTATTGGCAATTTCAAGTGCCTCTTTTAATGGTGACGCAAATTCCTTATCTACGATGACAATTTTTGATTCAGCATGTTCAATCTGAAATGCGATTGTTTTTGGATCAAGTCTTGTATTGATTGAATGGAGTATAGCACCACTCATTGGCACACCATAATGCGCAATAAGCATTGGAGGAGTATTTGATAAAATTACTGATACGGTATCACCTTTTTTGATTCCATGGTTAGTTAATGCAGAGGCAAATTGGCAAGCAAGTGAATAAAATTTTTGGTAGGTTATTTTTTGCTGACCATGAATAATCGCAGTATGTTCAGGATAAACTGAAGCCGCGCGTTTGAGAAAAGACAATGGGGTTAAGGGAACATAGTTTGCAGAGTTTTTATCTAAATTTAAATCATATATAGAATTCATGGGACTTCACCTCCTAAGTCGGTTTAATAATATCAATTTGTTATGTTTTTGGAAAATTATAGCCCATTTTGGAAAAATTATTAATTTACGTCTTACTTATTGTGCCATTTACAGCATTATTTTTGGATGATGGTTTGAAATTAATTGAGGAACTAAAAGAACCTGGTGGGAATGAAAAATTTTTGGATTCCAAGCTTTTGGATTCTGATACTACGGTTTATAATGTGGTAGAAAGTATTATCAAAATCCCTTTGGTTAATTTGCTCACTGTGCATGCTTATCCGAAGACTATTAAAGTCGCATATCAGGTTGAAAAAGATGCCAATAGTACATTGCAAATCATTGGTGTGCCAAGAGTATTAGAAATGGACATGGATGATTTGGATAATGCTGGTTATAGTGAAATTTTTCCACATGATCTTATTGAAAAGTGGGTACGTAAAACCTTATTCAAATATTGGAACTGGGAGTAGGGAAAGTTAGTTTTCTATCCTCATGGCTATACTTGATCCAAAAAAGAGTTTATGGTAATGTAGCAATTTATTCTAGATGAGATCAGGTTTTTTGTTTGGGATATGGAATGATCGTCTAATCCGTCAGAATATTGGATAACATCAGATTCTACAGTTGAATACGGCAAAATTTAACCCTGTATTAGTATTTGATCAGGAATTGATTAGAAAGTATAATTGATTATAAGCTGTGACAATCTGTCGCGTTTATTTTTGGCTTTTTTTTGTGTAATTATTTTTAACTTTACTAACTAATGGAGTAATTACCATGAAGAAACTACTTGCAATTGCATTTCTTGGATTGTTCCTCGTGGCATGTGAACAAGATTGCCATACGGTGTGGGTATCAGATACCGAGCTTCGCAATGAGTGCTGGTATAATTGATACAACTTTCCAGAAAATAAATGCCGATCTTTTGATCGGCATTTTTAAACCTCAAATTCGTCTACATATCTCTTAACGATCTCTGGTTTCGAAAACCAAGCGACTCCATCAACGGTACAAGAATTTCCTTGCCAATCAATGGCCTCAAATCGCGTCCGAAGTTTCTTGGCCGAAATCTTGGTCTTAATATAATTTCCACGAGTATTGGACTTAGGGTTCGAGGTTATACGTCCTGGATTCGTTCCAAACACAAAAAAGTCCCACTTACTTTCTTTCCCAAATGGGAAGACGATCACATTTATTCTTCCAAACTCTAATCATAAACCGAATCACCAACCTATTATCCCAGATAAAAGGTTAATTATTGCAATATGTTCAGGATAAACTGAAATAGTGCGTTTGAGAAATGATTGTGGGATTAAGGGAACATTGTTTGTTGAATTTTTATATAAATATAGATGAAAAATTGGATTCATGGGATTTCACCTCCCAAACTGATTCAATGATACCAATTTGGTATGGTTCTGGAAAATTATAGCCCTTTTTGGAAAAATTCAATTTTTAATTGATAATTAAATCAGTTTAGCAGCCTATATTCCACAGTGAAGTGCCCAATTACATGAAATCTAATAAACTAGATTCTATTTGTCAAGGTCGATTTCATTTTTAGTGATAAATTTGAGTAAAATTTCGCATTTTCAGAGCAACATTCAGAAATATTTTAAGAAATTATTGCTTTCGTGACCCACGTCCCAATCGATTAGTATAAAATTGATATAACTTCCTTATCACGAGAAATTTGCTATCCCTCGGGTATCTCTGAACTTTTCCTAACATTTCAATAAACCGAGATTTACTGGAGCCTCAGGAAGATCTTATGCAGTCACTTTCGCGCACGCTGTGGCAAATGCTTGATTTGGAGTAGACCAATTGAGTGTTTCCCGCAGACGATTGTTGAGTTTGTCTTCAACATATTGAACTTCTTCATCCGTCACTTTGAGAAAGTCGGTTCCCTTTGGGAAAAAGTCGCGAATCAAGCCGTTGGTATTTTCGTTCAATCCGCGTTGCCAGGAACTATAAGTGTCACAGAAAAAAAAATCGCAACTTAGCTGCTTGGCAATTTCTTCATGGCGGGCAAATTCCTTACCATTATCCGCGGTGAGTGTCAAAATATGCGGAGCAATCGGGCGCAATGCCTTTAATAAGGCCGCAGTAACCAAGATTGACGAGAGACCCTCGACTCTGCCGATCTTGAGGTATTTCGTGACCCGGTCAACATATGTCACCAGACAGCTCTGTTTCCCTTTCCCCTCAACCGTGTCAATCTCACCATCACCCAACCGAATCTTCTCACTCACGATGGCTGGACGTTCGGAAATATTACGCACATTCGTCAGGTAACCACGACCGGCTTTTTTTCCACCACGCCACTTGCGCTGACGACCGCGACGACGGAGATATTTATACAACGTCCCGCCATTATCACGATCTTTCCGAATCAATCGATAGATCCAAGTTTTACTGACCATCTTTATCCCCCTTTGAAGACACCAATGGTAAATTTGCTTAGGACTTAATCGATCAACTTTCATCAGGGTTGAGATGATTGTATGCATACAAGTCGTCATCTTCCAAGCACTACTAGACGCTTGCGAACGAGCTTGATGATACGCGCTGTCAGCAACCAGTGCGTCATAGCGACCATAGATTGAATGCCGCTCAATCTCGCGCTCAATTGTGCGCCGGTGCCGCCCCAACATCTCAGCGATTTCAGAACACGGTATTCCCACCTCATAGTGCCGCTGTGTCACTTCCCGCTCCGTCAAATTTAAGTGTTGATAGCTCTTCTTTGGTCTCATAATTATATCCTCTATTATATGAACAAAAAGAGAATATAAGTAGAACTTTTTTATTTGTCAAGTCAAGCTCGAAAAAAGGTTCCCATTCATGCTGACTCATACTACAATACATTCTCTGAAGTGTTTTGATAGACCCAAAATCAGCAGCACTTTTTGCTTGAACAGATCAAATTTTTAATATAATCTAGTTCAAAACGACTACTAATCAAGGGTGGGCACTTCAGTGTTGCTTCTGGGCAGTATATTTTATTAAAGAGATTGGTCGGTAACTTATTGGTTCATTATCATGCTTAAAATAGTGGTTCGAGCACTTGACTTCAAAATATTTTTTGTTGTACCAATTTATGTTATAATTATTGCGTATTTTACTTAGAATTTAGCCAAAATAGGAGAAATAAAGATGGCGAACAATTATCCTGAGGCATATGCATCATGGCAATCTGATCCTTTGGGATTTTGGGAGACTGCGGCTTCAGAAATCGATTGGTTTAAGTCTTGGGATCAAGTGTTTGATAGTGAAGCTGGGATTTATGGTCGGTGGTTTCCAGGGGCGATTTGTAATACATGTTACAATTGCTTAGATCGCCATGTTGAAAGAGGACGACCAGGTCAAAAGGCAATAATATATGACTCCCCCGTTACTGGAAAGAAAGAAAACTATACTTATGAGGAGTTATTAGATCGTGTAAATGCCTTAGCGGCGGTATTGATGGATAAAGGTGTTACGAAGGGGGATCGGGTAGTTATCTATATGCCAATGATTCCTGAAGCTGTAATGGCTATGTTGGCATGTGCTAGATTAGGTGCGATTCACTCTGTAGTTTTTGGTGGTTTTGCTGCAAGTGAATTGGCAACTCGGATTGATGATGCAAAGCCAAAAGTTATTGTTTCTGCTTCGTGTGGGATTGAACCAAGTCGAGTGATCGCTTATAAACCGCTTTTGGATGAAGCGATTGAGATTTGTTCCCATAAGCCAGAATCTTGTTTGATTTTTCAGCGAGAAGAATCCGTAGCTGAGTTGTTTGATGTACGCGATGGCGATTTAGGTGAATTGATGTCAACAGCTCTTTCTGCGGGTAGGAAGGTACCTTGTGTAGAAGTGTTAGCGACTGATCCGTTGTATATTTTATATACTTCTGGGACTACTGGGATTCCAAAAGGTGTAGTTCGAGATAATGGCGGACATATGGTGGCACTTAATTGGACCATGACGAATATGTATGACATCAACCCTGGTGAAGTTTTTTGGACTGCATCAGATGTTGGTTGGGTGGTTGGGCATTCTTATATTGTTTATGCACCGTTATTGTATGGTTGTACAACAATTTTATTTGAAGGGAAACCAGTTGGTACACCTGACGCGGGTGTTTTTTGGCGAGTTATTGCAGAACATGGGGTGGCTTCGTTGTTTACTGCTCCAACTGCATTTCGAGCCATTAAGAAGGAAGATCCAGATGGTCGTTTAATTGAACAATTTGATTTATCACAATTCAGGTCTTTATTTTTAGCTGGTGAACGTGCTGACCCAGATACTATCAAGTGGGCTGAAAAACTTTTGAATGTTCCAGTGATTGATCACTGGTGGCAGACAGAAACTGGTTGGACGATTGCTGGGAATCCCGTCGGTTTGGGGATGCTTCCTATAAAGTATGGTTCACCGACAGTTCCTATGCCTGGTTATGAAATAAATATTTTAGATGATGATGGTCAGTCGGTTGAACCTGGTAATCTTGGAAATATTGCGATAAAGTTACCGCTTCCACCTGGTAATCTTCCGACTCTTTGGCAAAATGATGAAAGATTTAAGAGCGGTTATTTGGATGAATTTAAAGGTTTTTATCAGACTTCTGATGCAGGTTATATTGATACCGATGGGTATGTATTTATAATGTCTCGAACTGATGACATTATTAATGTAGCAGGTCATCGACTTTCAACTGGTGGTATGGAAGAAGTTTTATCTGGTCACCCTGATGTCGCAGAATGTGCAGTGGTTGGAGTTGCAGATGCGTTAAAAGGACAAATTCCTTGTGGATTTGTTGTAATTAAAAGTAATGTCTCGCGTTCTGATGAAGAAATTGAAAAAGAACTGATTCAAATGGTGAGAGATCAAATCGGACCAGTCGCAGCATTTAAGAAAGCGTTCGTTATCCAACGATTACCTAAAACTCGTTCTGGAAAAATTCTTCGAGGAATTATGAGTAAAATAATTGATGGAGAAGAGATTAAAGTTCCAGCAACTATTGATGATCCAGTAATTTTGGATGAAATCAAGCAAGTTTTAAATGAAAGGGGAATGGGGACTTAATTTTACCGTGGATTTCTGGGTTCTGGTAAAGTTCAATTCTCATCAGAAAGTACTGAAAACATTCGGTTCATTTTCTAAGATGCACTTCTAAAACCATCAATGATGTTGACCTATTTTCTAGTGAGAGTTTGAAAGTAATTCACTCATATTTAATAAGGAAATTAAAAACAAATGTTTGAAAATAAAGTTGCAATTGTCACTGGTGCTAGTCGCGGGATTGGTTATGCGATCGCAGAGAAATTTGTAAGGAAGGGAATAAAAGTCGTAATTGCCGATATTGAGGATAGTGCAGGTGAAACAGCAGAAAAAGAATTGAGTGAAATAGGAGAAGCGAAATATTTCAATTGCGATGTTGGGAGTAGAATTGATGTAAGAAATCTGATTGTAAGTACCTTAGACTCTTATGGTGACATTGATATTTTGGTAAATAACGCAGGAATCAAGCATAAGTGCGAATTCCTTGAAATTGAAGAACAAGATTTTAATAGAGTATTGGAAACTAACCTCAAGGGTGCATTTTTATGTGGTCAAGCAGTGGCCCGTCATATGGTTGATAATGTGAAGAAAGGAAAAGATGCAGGTGTGATTATAAATATCTCAAGTGTAGACGCGGTTTATGGATTACCACAATATTGTACTTATTCAATATCAAAGGGAGGGCTAAACCAATTGACAAAAGTTATGGCAATTTCATTAGCTCCCTACAAAATAAGAACGAACGCAATCGGTCCAGGTTCTATCAATACTGAGATGTTTGCTGATTTAGTTTCTGATCCAAAATCGAGAGAAAGAGTTTTATCACGAACACCATTACAGCGATTTGGTGAACCAGATGAAATTGCTTCAATTGCTTTGTTCTTGGCATCTGATGAATCAAGTTATATTACTGGCCAGACTATATATGCTGATGGCGGTCGGTTGGGATTGAATTATATGGTTGATGTCCAATCTGAAGAAGACACTGCAATATAAAAATTATTCAATGTACGTTAGGTTCAAATTGGATTCGATTTAAGTGTTCATATAGTCCACCAGCAGCTTGCAAGTTTTCATGGGTGCCACTTTCAACAATTTTCCCATTATCCATTACAACTATTTTGTTGGCATTACGTACTGTAGATAGTCGGTGTGCTATTATTAATGTGGTCCGATTTTTCATTAAACGTTCAAGTGCAGTTTGTACTGACTTTTCACTTTCGGTATCAAGTGAGTTTGTCGCCTCATCAAGCAAAAGTATTGGTGCGTTTTTCAGAATAGCGCGAGCAATTGCAATTCGCTGCCGCTGTCCTCCTGACAAAGTAACACCTTTTTCACCAATGAGAGACTGGTAGTCGTTTGGTAAAGCACGAATAAAGTTGTCTGCTAATGCTAATTTGGCGGCGTTTTCAATTTCTTCAATAGTTGCGTTGGGGTTTCCATAGCGAATGTTTTCTTCTGCACTTGCAGCAAAAATGAAGGTTTCTTGAGGAACAATTGCAATATGTTTTCTGATTTCAGAAGGTTCCATCCTAGTTAAAGGGATATTATCTATAGCAATAATTCCGCTTATAGGGTCGTAATAACGCATCAGTAGTGAAAAAAGGGTACTCTTTCCACTACCCGAAGGTCCAACAATAGCGAGAGTTTCTCCAGGTTGAATTGTCAAATCAAAATTCTCTAGAATTTTGGTGTCTGGGCGGTTTTCATAACAGAAGGTAACCTTGGAAAAATCAATTTGTCCTTTAACTGGACTTGGTATTTTTTCTGGATTCGTTGGCGATTTAATTGTAATTGGAGTTGCTAATAATTCCATTAAACGTTCTGTTGCACCTGAGGCTAGAGCAAATTCACCCCATACCTGAGATAACGCACCTAATGCGCCAGCTGCCATTACTGAAAATAACAAGAATTGGCTTAAAGTTCCGGGACTTAGCTTGTTTGCTAATACATCTTGTGCCCCAATCCAAAGTACAACAACAACGCTAGAACTAATGATTAAAATAGCGAAGCCAGTTAAAAATGCTCTAGCTGCAGTGGCAAGAATTGATGATGTAAATGAATTCTCAACCGCAGATTTATAATGATTACTAGCTTTTGATTCGTAGGTGTAAGCTTTCAAAATTCGAATTGAACCAATTGCTTCATTTGCATAACTAATCGCATTTGCAAGCATATCCTGTGCGGTCCGTGATTTTTTCTGTACCATTCTACCAAGGAAAATAAGTGGAATAACAATTATAGGAATTGAAAGTAAAACAAAACTTGATAAACGTGGGCTAGTAACAAACATCATTATGGTTGCACCAATACAAAGGATCATATTTCGTAAAGCTATCGAAGCACTGACCCCAACTACGGATTTTATTTGTGTTGTATCTGCTGAGAGTCTTGAAATTATTTCGCCAGATTTCGATTTATCAAAAAAGTTTAAGTCAAGTCTTGCAATATGAGAGAAGACATTATTTCGGACATCGGAAATAATCCGTTCACCGATCCAAACTACTAAGTAGAGTCGTAGCGAGCTTGTTATTGCTAAAATCGCGCAAACAAAAATGAGTGCGATAAAGTATTGATCAATAAATCCAGAATTGTCTGCTCTGAATCCTAAGTCGATCATTTGACGGATTGCAATTGGAAACACCAATGTAGCACCAGCGGCAATCAATAATACCATTATGGCAAAAATTATGCGCGCTTTATATTTCATCATATATGGCCAAAGCGACATTAGTGGTCGAAATGATTGCAACAATGATTGATTTTTTGATTCAAATGAATTGTTTGGGTTTTCTGAAACTGTTGTTAGATTTGTATTTGAAGTTGACAAGTAGATCACTCCTAAATTGATATTGTTTGCAGGATGGGGATTTAGATTTTACATCAGAAACTTAGTTGAAAATTTTTTAACTTGATTTTGGGTTGAATAGTGATTATTTGAAAAACTTGAATTTTAACCTAAATTCAATTAACCAACATGAAGATGATAATATCAAATAGTCGAAATTGAATTTCGGAATGTGATATTATTTTAAATAATAAGGGTACTGAACATGAAAAAGGATACGCATCCTGATTATCACAACATTACTGTAGTTATGACTGATGGTACTGAATTTGAAACACGGTCAACTTATGGTTCTGAGGGTGATAAATTACAATTAGAAGTTGATCCAACTACACATCCTGCTTGGACTGGTGGTAATCAAACATTACTTGATCGCGGTGGCCGCGTTTCTCGATTTAAGAACAAGTATGCGGGCTTTTTGGGTGATGGATAGTATTTATATTTGATCAAAGTTTAAAATTGGTCGCAAAACTGGACAACAATTACAAATTGTGACCATCCCTTGATTTAAGAAGTAGTGTTGGAGCTACAACACTAAATGTATCCTCAAATAATAATTGTTTTAAACTAAAATACTAATTCATTTAAACCTCACAGAACTGTGGGAGTTTGTTTGTGGAGTTAATTTACACAATGTCTCAAATTCCAAATCAAATGTCTGTAATTGAAATTTCAAAACCAGGAGGCCCTGAAGTTCTTAAATTGGCGACAAGAGCAGTTCCAGAAGTTGAAAGTGATGAAGTACTAATTAAAGTTACAGCAGCAGGCGTGAATAGACCTGATATTTTACAGAGACAGGGGTTGTATCCACCACCAAAAGGGGCATCTGACTTGCTCGGTTTAGAAGTGTCTGGTGAAGTGGTTAAAAAGGGTAGTGATGTACCAAGTTTTAACCTGCATGATCA
The DNA here is from genome assembly GCA_964291365.2 of Stappiaceae bacterium. Classification (GTDB taxonomy): domain Bacteria; phylum Pseudomonadota; class Alphaproteobacteria; order Rhizobiales; family Stappiaceae; genus JBDWFY01. The sequence goes on along the minus strand of OZ219989.1, from coordinate 3,443,825 downwards.
AGTTATAGCTTTAACGCCAGGTGGGGGGTATGCGCAGTATGTAAAAGTTCAGGCATCAAATGTATTACCTATTCCAAATGGAATCAGTTTAAAAGAAGCGGCGGCAATTCCAGAAACATTTTTTACAGTCTTCAGTAATATTTTTGGACCAGGACAGTTAGAAGAAGGTGAAACTTTTTTAGTTCATGGTGGATCATCAGGAATTGGAACTACCGCTATCCAACTCGCGCACGCTTACGGGGCACGTGTTTTTACTACAGTAGGTTCAGCAAAAAAGAAGCAATTTTGCGAAGACCTTGGTGCTGAACGAGCAGTAGAATATAAGAAAGAGGACTTTGTTACAGTCATAAAAAAAGCAACTCAAGGAAAAGGTGTTGATGTAATACTTGATATGGTTGGTGGTGATTATGTTGAGAAAAACTGGAAAGTAGCATCGGTTGAGGGACGCATAATACAAATTGCAAGTTTGAATGGACCTGCGGAGAACGTAGATTTTAATCGCTTAATGGTTAAGCGATTGATGCATACTGGTGCCACCTTGAGACCGAGAAGTACCGAATTTAAGGCAGTAATAGCTGAAAAATTGTATGAAAATGTTTGGCCGCTTTTTAAACAAGGAAAGATAAAACCAATTATTGACTCTGTGTTTGAATTAAAAGATGTAGTTCAGGCACATCAACGAATGGAATCCTCAAAGCACATTGGAAAAATAATTTTAACACTTGGTACCTAGAGTTTGAATGGTACATTGCTATTGTATTTTGTTCTTAGATAGTTTAGATTGAAGTTAATCTTCCAGAATTTTGACTTTGAATATTGCTCTACCATACTAGTTTGTGGGAGTGGATTGGAGATTTTGTATGTCAAATAAACCATTAATGCCGAAAGCAACTGCCGTATGGCTTGTGGATAATACTTCTTTGAGTTTTGAACAAATTGCTGATTTTTGTCATTTACATACCCTTGAGGTTAGCGCAATTGCTGATGGTGATGCCGCACAAGGCATAAAAGGTATGGACCCTATTGCAACTGGTCAATTAACGCGTGAAGAGATTGAAAAAGGGCAAAAAGACAATTCTCATAGGCTCGAATTGATTGAACAAGAAATTCATGAGTCAAGTACTAAACAACGTAGAAAACATCGATATACTCCGTTATCTAGAAGACAAGATCGTCCAAATGCGATTCTATGGCTATTGAGAAATCATCAAGAACTTCGCGATGCTCAAATAATTAGATTGGTTGGAACGACTAAAAATACGATTTCGGCAGTGCGCGAACGTACCCATTGGAATTCTGCCAATTTAGTTGCGATGGATCCAGTAACTTTAAAACTTTGTAATCAAGGTGATTTAGATAAAGAAGTGGAAAAGGCGGCAAAAGATGTTTTAAATAAACCAGTAGCTGCAAAGCCTGATACAATTCTACCGGTTGAAGAGACTACTAGTGAAGATGCAATGGTTGCTGCACTGGGTTATAAACATAAACCTCGAAAAGATGATGATATTATTGATCCTGATTCGGTATTTACTAAGTCAGTTTCAAAGAAGTAATAGTAATTTAGGTCTCTCCATACCACCAATCAAATAAGTACGTTAATGGGAGACTTAGTTGCTTTAAGTTTACTAATCTAGTAGCAAATGTTTTAAGATCAAAAATCATCGTCCAGTTAACTTTAACTCAATACGACGATTTTTTGCGTGTGCTTCATCACTTTCACTAGAATCTATGGGTTGAAATTCACCAAATCCCGCTGCGACTAATCTGTCAGCATCAACACCGTGACTGATAAGTGATTGGACAACTGAAATAGCGCGTGCAGCTGATAAATCCCAATTATTTCGTAAGCGACCCGAACCTAATAGTGGTTTTGAATCGGTATGTCCATCCACTCTTAATACCCAGTTTATCTCTGTGGGAATCAAATCTTGTAGTTCACGAATAGCTTCAGCTAATTTTTCTATTTCAATTTGACCCTCAGGATTGATTACGTCTGAACCTGAACTAAACAAGACTTCAGACTGAAAAACAAATCTATCTTCTTCAACCCTTATATCAGACCGTTGAGAAAGAATTTCACGTAGTTTTCCAAAAAATTCTGATCGATAACGTGAAAGTTCTTGAACTTTTTGTGCAAGTGCTCGATTTAACCGTTGACCTAGGTCAGCAATTTTGGCTTGGCTTTCCGCATCTCTTGCTTCAGAAGCGTCAAGTAAATTTTGAATATCTCTAAGTTGTTGACGTAATGCTTGTATTTGTTGATTTAGTAAATCAACTTGACTCTGAGCTTCTTGAGATAACTTCTGTTCTTCGGACAACTCGGATTCAAGATTTTGCACTTGATTACCAAAAGCAGCTTTCTCTTGGATGCTTTGATCAATTTGGTTTAGTAGTTTATTTCTCTCTTGTTGAGAATTAAACAGATCAATCTGTAAAGTTTGAAACTTCTCTTCAAGATCATTTCGTTCTGCTTTCTCAAGTGCAAGTAGAGTTGTTAATTCGTTGATTTGGGAGTTAAGTCGATTAAGAACATTATCTTTTCCAGTAATTTCTTGGGATAGAAAGAATTGAGCAATTACAAAAACTGTCAAGAGAAAAATAATGACAAGCAGAAGACTTGCCATAGCATCAACAAATCCCGGCCAATACAAGTTTGAAGCTTGTTGTCGTCTAACACGAGCTGTTGTCATGACTCATCAGATCCTGCGTTTGCAATGGCCTCATTCAATTTATTCAGTAACACTTCTATTCGTTTTTGTTGTTCAGTTTGGGCTGCGGCCCATTCACGCATCATTTGTTGTTCGCTTCGTACGTGTTGTACTAATGCACTTATTCCTTCGGCGAGGTTAGCCAGAGCAGTACTTTGTTGTTCGTGTGTGTTACCACTTTGAACTGTCTTAGCTAGCCGCTCAATTGAATTTCTGATTTCTCCTATCCCACTTTCACTAAATTGAGAGGATTGGGATTCAATATCTTCCCAATCTACCTCAGTTACTGATGAGAGCCAATCTTCCAATTCATTATAAAATCTGGTTTGTGATTGTCCTGCTTGTAAATCAAGAAAACCTAATATTAACGACCCGGCTAATCCAAATAACGAAGATGAAAAGGCAGTTCCCATTCCCGCGAGGGGAGCTTCTAAACCAGATTTTAGTTCTTCAAAAATTATTCCTATTTCACCGGTTCCGACATTAAGTGATTGTATAGTGCTACCAATTGATGCAACTGTTTGAAGTAATCCCCAAAATGTGCCTAAAAGTCCTAAAAATACAAGCAACCCAGTCATGTATCTTGAAGTCTCACGAGATTCATCAAGACGCGAACCAATAGAATCCATTAAGGATCGCATAGTAGTTGTTGAGATCGCCATTTCACCGATTTTATCACCAAGTAATGTTGCCATTGGTGCTAGCATTACTGGTGAATATCGCATTTCGTGGAGTGGTTGACCTAATCTGAAATTGTTTACCCAACTTACTTCCCGAAATAAACGAATTACCCGAACTAATGTCAAAAGTACACCAATTAGTCCAACGAAAACAATTAATCCATTTAATCCAGGATTACTATAAAAGGCAGTGAAAATTTGTTGGTATAGAATTAAGAAAATAAATGTAGCAATGATCAAAAATATGATCATCTTCCATAAAAAAATCATTGGGCTAGATAGTTTCTTGGGGTCAATTTCCATAGGCATTTTATGATTTCCATAACTTATTTAACGGTACATTAGTTTAAGATTGTATTGAAAATTGAGTTGATCCAAATAACTTTTTTGGAATTATTAACAGAATTATGTTGTCATTTAATTTTTTGATGACTTTCAGTACAATATTGAAGATAACTTAAAAATAGCACCTCCTTTTGAACCGAAGGAAATAATTACTGTTGGGTACCACCTAAAATTGTTATTAGACTTCTAAAGACATGGTCGTTTCCTGCAACAGTTAGGTTATCTTTTACTTCAGATTTATTTTCCATCTGGCTTGAAACAAAACCACCAGACTCACGAATCATAACCATTCCCGCAGCAATGTCCCACAGGTTCAATCCATATTCCCAGTAACCATCTACTCGACCGGAAGCAACCCATGCTAAATCTAGTGAAGCAGCTCCAAATCTTCTTACACCGGAAACTTTTTTTATAATTTTTGCTAACTCTTTTAAGTATTTCTCATGATTTCCTTTACCAAGGTGGGGTATCCCAGTTCCAAGAACACAATCTGATAAGTTTCGTCGTCCGGATACTCTGAGTCTGTGATCATTGAAATAAGCACCAATTCCACGTTCGGCAGTATACAGCTCATCTGAAATTGGATTATATATGACTCCCGCAGTGAGAATTCCTTGTCGCTCTAAAGCAATAGAAATCGCAAAAATAGGAATTCCATGTAAAAAATTTGTTGTACCATCAAGTGGATCTACAATCCAACGATGTTGGTTGTCGTTCCCTTTAACTGATCCAGTTTCTTCCATCAAAAAACCATAATCTGGTCTTGCATTCTTAAGACTCTCATAGATTATTTGTTCAGATTTTTTATCAGCAGCTGAAACAAAATCCGCTGGCCCTTTTTTTGATATCTGCAAATTCTCTATTTCACCAAAATCATGGCGCAATTCACGCCCTGCTTTGAATGCGGCCTGTACCATGACATTGAGAATCGCCGATCTGGCCATTGGATTTGGTGTTCCTCTGTTATATTATATTTCTGTTGAAAAAATCGGCCGGTAAGAAATTTACTCAGCGCGCTTTACGTAGGTAACATCTGTCGTGTCAACTATAATTCTTTCACCTGCTGTAAGAAAGGGAGGTACGAGTATTCTTAGTCCGTTTTCAAGCACCGCTGGTTTATATGACGAAGATTGTGTTTGGCCTTTTACAACTGCATCTGCTTCAGAAATTGAAAGAGTCACGTGTTGTGGTAAAGAAATACCAATAGGTTTTTCTTCGTGAAACTCAATGGTGACTGACATTCCATCTTGTAAAAATGCAACGCGTTCACCGACGAAATCTTTCTGCAGTTCGATTTGTTCGTAGGACTCAGAGTCCATAAATACTAATTGTTCACCGCTATCATAAAGATATTGAAATTCTTTTTGCTCAAGCCGTACACGCTCAATTGATTCGGTTGCTCGAAACCGCTCATTAAGTTTGCGACCATCTAATAAGTTTTTTAGTTCGACTTGGGCAAATGCACCACCCTTTCCAGGTTTAACCGCATGAGTTTTGACAGCAACCCAAAGTGAGTCCTGGTGTTGAATAACGTTACCAGGTCGAATTTCATTCCCGTTAATTTTCATGTTGTTGTGCTCAGTAGAGTAAATGAATTAAATTTTAATGAGACTAATTTATTTATCAGTAGTATTAAAATTGCCAAACTGCAAATTAAGTTATTTGCGTGGAAATTTCAAACCTTATTGGAAAAGTGAAATTGTGAGCTGTCTCGCTTCACGTGCTTGCAATATGATTTCGGTAGGGCAATTTAAAAAATCCATTCGTTAACTCGTTTATTTGCTTCTTCACGTTCTTCATCACTTAATGATACTACGAATTGCTCAAGGTCTATGTCTGGTATACTTTCCCAATGTTGAGATATTATGTGCCATTTAGCGGCCTCTATTGTATCAATTTCCAACCCCTCTCCAACTCGATATATCTTTGCTACCCGATTCATGGCAATCGGGTTTCCTGCATTTGCCGCTTTAAGAAGCCATTGAGCACCATCTTTTTTGTCAACTTCAGTTCCAACTCCTTGATATCGATTAATTCCATATCTAACCTGTGCACTAATGTGATCACTTTCCGCTGCCTTCTTAAGCCACGACATCCCTAGTTTTTTGTTAGGCAATCCAAATTCACCATCAAATAGTGCAACTCCTAAAATGTACTGTGCATCAGGAAACCCCTTGTTTGCTACTGATTCAATCAAATTTATTGCTTTGTCCAAGTCTCTTGGTACAGCATCTCCTACTAAATAATTGAGTCCTAAATTTAGACTAGCGACTAAGTTACCTGCATCCGATGCTGCTTTAAAATATTTGTACGATTGTTCTAAATCTTTAGGTAAACCACCGATCCCTTCAGAATAGAATAATCCTAGTTGGAACATTGCTTGCACATTTCCATTGTGGCTTGCGATTTCAAACCATTCTCGAGCTTTTTCAAGATCTCGTGGAACCGCTAGTCCAGATTGGTAAAGCTCCCCTAGTAAGGCTTGAGCAGCATGATCACCTTGTAGTGCTTCTTCGGTCGCAAGTTGCAACGCAGTTAAGTGAAATCCCCGTTGAAAAGCACCATACGAGTAATCTATGTCAGACCCCTCAATTCTCAGTGGTCGTGGTGGAGGAAATTGCATTGGAATTGGTAAGAATGGTGCCGACTCTAGTGATTCATCGTTAACATCAAATATAGGTTCCGGTTGATCATCAACGTTTTGAATTCCAGATAAGGTAGATGGTTCATCTTGTGCTAAACTATAAATCGGCGAGAGCAGTATCGCCAAAATTAAAAAGTAAATAATTCTCATGTTTTTACCTTAAATTTACTTAGTATGTCACATGCGAGTGAAATAGCTGACTTAGGTCCGTCTGGAAAATTCCATATTGTGTTTCTAACTGCGATAAATTCTATTCCAGATTTAGCGATTTCTCTTATAGATTCCAATTTTTGTCCTGCTAATGCAACCCCTGGAATGTTAAAATTTTCCGCCCACCATTCCGAGAATTCCAAAACTTTAGGTAGTGAATACTCTGATTCAGTGGCGGTTATATTCCCAAAAAACATGTAATCAATCTGCGTTTCACCCTTAACCATCGCATCATGTTTTGATTCGATTCCAGCCGCACCAACAATTTCAAATGGCTTTGGATTTACCAAGGTTTGCTTCAAAACATCTAACTCATCAATTTGGACTCCATCCACTGTAGTTTCATTTGCGAATTTTAAATTATTTTGAATCAAAGCCGAAATATTGTACCGATGTGCAATTTGCTGAATTCGTTTGTAATTTGAATGCATATTATTGAAAACAATTGAATCGGAAGCTACTAACAAGATCGCTATATTGTTAACACTTAAGGTGTCATCCAACAATTCAGCAAAAGATTCAATCTCAATATTTGGTGGAGTTATCAAAAATAAACGAGGATTAGGCACAGTATTTCTTTTTTTTGTTTTAGAACTGACAGTTTGTAGATTATTTGGGCGGTTTAAGCCAATTTTTAACTATTGTTGAATTGGAAATTAACATAATGGAAGATCTTATTATCTAAAATAAATTTTAGCTGCTGACATATAATCAATTTTTACTTTTCAAGACTAATATTCCATTCACCAGTTGAAGCAAGTCCATTCATACGTGCTCGATGAGTAAACGCTACTTGCGCGGCTTCCCTATTTTCATTCTTTCCTTGCCAAGCTTGAAGAGCTGATTGTTGCAATGCACGACCATATGAAAATGTCAACTTCCAAGGCAAGTCACCTGTAGAATTAATTAATGAGAGATGTTCAGTTGCTTCAATGTCTGATTGACCTCCAGAAAGAAACGCGATTCCAGGGACAGCATCGGGAACTGTTTCTTTTAGACACTCAATTGTTAATTCTGCTACCTGCTGAGGAGTAGCTTGATTAGGACATTTTTTACCTGCAATAACCATATTTGGCTTAAGTACAATTCCTTCTAAAATCACGTCGGCAATTTCTAATTCAGAGAAAACAACACTAAAAACTTTTTTGGAAACCGAATGACATGTTTCAATATCATGGGTTGCCTCAGCTCCATCCATTTGTACCTCAGGTTCAACAATTGGCACAATACCAGCTTCTTGGCAAAGTGATGCATATCTCGCAAGTGCATGTGCATTGGAATGAATGGCATATTCAGTTGGCGTATTACTTGAAATGTTGATAACAGCTCGCCATTTTGCGAAGCGTGCACCTAATTCATAATATTCTTTCAATCTTTCGCGTAACCCATCCAATCCTTCCGTCACAGTTTCATTTTCTTTACCAGCGAGTTTTTTCGCACCTTTATCTACCTTTATTCCTGGAACAGTATTTGTAGATTTTAAAATTTCTACTAGGGGAGTACCATCTCTGGCAGATTGTCGAATGGTTTCATCAAAAAGAATAACACCAGAGATATATTTGTTCATTGCTTCATTTGAACGAAAGAGCATTTCTCGATAATCACGTCGATTCTGTTCGGTTGATTCAACACCGATTTGATCAAAACGTTTTTTGATTGTGCTATCGCTTTCATCCGCTGCGAGAATTCCACAACCTGAAGAGACCATGGAATGAGCAATTTGTATTAAATGTTCACGCATGACTATTTGATTCTCCTAAAAAATTTATTTTTGAAAAAAAATTGACAAGATCATATCGCAAGATTCTGATTATAACCAGGATTTACTTTTCTAAGACTTTTACTCCAGGCAGTACTTTACCTTCTAACCATTCTAAGAAGGCTCCTCCAGCGGATGAAACGTAAGTAAACTTTTCACCTACTTCGGCTTGATTAAGAGCAGCTACTGTATCACCACCTCCTGCAATAGTAACCAGACTTTCGTCTAAAGTTAATTGGCTAGCAAACTGCGCTACTTCAACTGTTGCTTTGTCAAATGGTGCAAATTCAAATGCACCTAATGGACCATTCCAAAGAAGTGTTTTTGCAGAATTAAGTTTGGATTTAAGAGCTGCAATAGAATTTGGTCCTATATCAAAAATCATATCATCGCTATTTAGTTGCTCAAATGTAATTGAACGATGGATAGCGTTATTTTCCAACTTTTGAGCCACCACGACATCATCGGGTAGTAATATTTCACAGTTATTTGTCGCAGCTATGGCCGAAATATTTTTGGCAATATCTACTAAATCATGTTCACAAATTGATTTACCAACATTTATACCGTTAGCTACCAGAAATGTGTTTGCCATAGCCCCACCAATGACAAGAAATTCTACTTTTGTGACTAAATTAGTTAGTAAATCTATTTTTGTTGATACTTTTGAACCACCTATAATTGCAATCACTGGATGTTTTGGTGAAGAAAGTACAGAATTCAGTGCGTCAATCTCTTTGATCATAGCTAGTCCTGCAAAAGAGGGTAATTTATGGGCAATCCCTTCAGTTGAAGCATGTGCTCGATGAGCTGTCGAAAAAGCATCATTTACATAGTAATCTCCAACTGTTGCGAGTTCGTTGACAAAGTTTTCCTCATTTTGTTCTTCACCAGAATGAAATCGGGTATTTTCAAGTAGCAGTATTTCGCCTGGATTTAGCTTTTTAATAGCTTCTTCAGCAAATTGTCCGATACAATTACTGGAAAAATACACTGGTTGATTTAATTGGTCAGAGAGTACTTTACACAATGGTCGTAAAGACATTTCCGCATCTTCTTTGCCCTTTGGGCGACCAAAATGTGAAAGTAATACAACTTTCCCACCTTGTTGCGAAATTGCTTTTATGGTTGGTAAACTTCGGATTATTCTTGTTAAATCAGAAACTTCACCATTAAAAATTGGTACATTGAGATCAACTCTAACAAGAATTCGTTTTCCATTAAAATCTTTACAGTCTCCAATTTTTCGCAGTTGAATCATTTCTGAATATTTCCAAATTGTTTTTGATTAGTGGCTTTTTAGTTTTTTTCGACCACTAAATTGCAGTTTTATTTTCTTTCAGTACAAAATTAAGTGGTAATTGTTTCAGCCAATTTAACCGCAGTATCAGCCATCCGATTTGAGAATCCCCATTCATTATCATACCAGCTGAGGATCCGCACAAAATTGCCATTTAGAAGTTTAGTTTGGTCTGTATGGAAAACAGATGAACGACTATCATGGTTGAAATCCATCGAAACAAGCTTTTGATCGGTGTATCCTAAAATACCTTTTAATTGACCGTTTGCAGCACTTCGGATTGCGTCGTTAATCTCATCAATGGTTGTTGCGCGATTTGCAATAAAATTAAAGTCTACAACTGAAACATTTGGGGTTGGAACTCGAATGGCTACGCCATCTAATTTTCCGTTTAATTCTGGTAATACCAATCCAACAGCTTTCGCTGCCCCAGTAGAGGTTGGAATCATTGACATGCTTGCCGCTCGGCTACGATAAAGATCTTTATGCAATGTGTCTAAAGTGGGTTGATCACCAGTAAAAGAGTGAATTGTTGTCATAAAACCAGTGTCAATTCCAATTGCATTGTTCAGTACATAGGCTACCGGTGCGAGGCAATTCGTCGTACACGAGGCATTTGATATTATCATGTCTTCTTTCGTTATTGAATTGTGATTAACTCCATAAACAATTGTTTTATCGGCATCGGAGGCAGGAGCAGATACTAACACTCGTTTTGCACCAGCATTAAGATGAGCAGATGCCTTTTCTTTACTAGTAAATATTCCTGTGCACTCCATCGCGACATCAACGTCACATGATTTCCAAGGTAGTTCGTTCGGATCTCTTACTGCGGTGACCTTGATTGGTCCAGCACCAACATCGATGGAATCACCTGATATTTTTACTTCATTTGGGAATCGACCGTGAATAGAATCAAATTGAATGAGATGGGCGTTGGTTTCAATTGGACCGAGATCATTGATTGCTACGACCTTGATGTCTGAACGTTTAGATTCAATGATAGCGCGAAGGATATTTCGTCCGATTCGTCCAAATCCATTAATTGCAACTTTTGTTGGCATTTTGTAAACCTGCTAATATTTTGTTGATAGGAAAATTATTTGTCGGTTAGATTGAGGTCTCCAACCATTTTGGTAGCAAGTTTGGAGACCGTTTCGGGTGTGATTCCAAATTTGCTGTATAAATCTTTATATGGAGCACTTGCACCAAAACTATCCATTCCGATAAATCCACCACTTTCACCAATAAATTGCTCCCAACCGAACTTGACGGCTGCTTCAACCGCGATTCTAACTGGAGCGGTTCCGATTACACTTGCTTTATATTCTACAGACTGTTGCGCAAATAGTTCAAAACTTGGTACTGAAACGACCCGAGTAGGTATGTCAGCACTTTCTAATTGTTTATGTGCTGATATTGCGATTTCAACTTCAGATCCACTGGCAAATAAGGTAACTTTTGCTTCCGTACTTGAAGCGACAATTTCATAAGCTCCCAGATTGACTAAATTCCTTTCATCAAACTCTGTTCTGACAGGGGTAAGATTTTGTCTTGTGAGAACAATAATACTAGGTGTACTTTTTGAGGCTAAAGCGAGTTGCCAAGATTCCAATGTTTCAGTGATATCACAGGGTCGAAAAACATTCAAATTTGACATCGCCCGCAATGATGCGAGGTGTTCAACTGGTTGATGAGTTGGTCCATCTTCTCCCAATCCAATGGAATCGTGGGTCATAACGTGAATCACTCGTTGCTTCATCAAAGCTGCTAATCGAATTGCAGGACGGCAGTAATCAGAAAAAATTAGAAAACCACCGGAATAAGGAATGAGTCCACCGTGAAGTGCAATTCCATTCATTGCTGCTGCCATTCCATGTTCTCGAACACCCCAGTGTATATACCGTCCCGAAAAGTCTGAAGCAGTAATCGGACTCATCTGTTTCGTCTTAGTGTTATTTGATCCAGTTAAGTCAGCAGAACCTCCAATTGTTTCCGGAATCAATTCATTGATTAAATTGAGAACTTCTTCTGATGCTTTGCGTGTGGCAAGAGTTGGAGGGTCTGCAGCAATTTTTTCTTTGAGTTTAGAAAGGGAAGAGTTGACACCGGCTGGTAAATCTCCACGGATACGCCGATCAAATTCAGTTCGAATCTCAGGATCTAATTTTTTGATGCGTGCTTGCCATTCCTTAAAATCATTTTTTGAGCGTAATGCGGCGATTCTCCATAAATCGCGAATCTCTGTTGATATAACAAATGGTTCATATTCCCAATTCAGTTGTTTTCGCGTTGCGGTTACTTCATCGGGACCAAGGGGAGAACCGTGAGATTTTTCTGAACCCGCTTTATTTGGTGACCCAAAGCCGATGGTTGTTTTAGCCGCAATAAATGTTGGCTTATCGCTTGATTTTTTCGCTGTTATTAATGCTTCTTGAATTTCATTATAGGCATGCCCATTGACACTAATTGTATTCCACCCTGATGCTGCAAACCGTTCCAATTGATCAGTAGAATCGGTTAAAGAAACCTTTCCATCAATGGAGATGCCATTATTATCCCAAATAACCACAAGTTTATTTAAACCTAAATGGCCAGCTAATGAAATGACCTCTTGACTGATACCTTCCATCAGACATCCATCACCCACTAAAGCATAGGTGTTATGGTTAATAACTTCAGAATTAAATTGCTCTCGCAATAAGTTCTCAGAAATCGCCATCCCAACTGCATTTGCAAGCCCTTGACCTAATGGACCAGTGGTCGTTTCGATCCCAGCACCATGTCCGAATTCAGGGTGACCCGCGGTTCGTGAGTCCAATTGTCGAAAATTCTTAATTTCATCCAAGGTAAAATCTTCATAACCCAATAAGTGTAAAGCAGAATAAAGTAACATTGAACCATGGCCTGCTGATAGAATAAATCGATCACGATCTGGCCAATCAGGTTCTGTTGGGTCAAATTTCAAAAATTGAGTAAATAATACCGTTGCTATATCAGCCGCTCCCATTGGGAGACCAGGATGGCCAGAATTGGCTTTTTCAACTGCATCAATAGAAAGGAATCGTATGGCATTAGCCATATCGGTTAGTTTTTTATTGTCTAGCATTAATAGACTCGCAATTATTTAAAGTTATTTGGTGGTTAAGTTGGTAAAGTTTGCTAGGGTTTCAGGAACCGTAGTTTGAAGTTACGGTAGTAGAGTCAAAATTTGGAAAAAAATTGCACATTACAAAATACTTGCTCGGATGATTTTGTCAATTATTCATTCAAATAAGTTTAGAAAACTTTGATTTCAATTACATTTTCTGTTAGTGCTGAAGAATTTGTTAGCAATGGAGTTTTTCACTCAAATTTATCACAAGGGTTGATTCAATTTCTAATGAAAATTGATTAATTTATGTCAAGTTAGAATAATGGTTTAAGAACATAGATAAGTATTCGTAGCAAAATTGAGAAATTACACACATTATAATATATCACCGACATGAAAATGAAAAATTAATAGTAAGATGTGGAAAATAATCCATTTGCAAATTTTGAGATTTGGTGCAAGGTAGGTAAATTATTTTGAACCTTGTTGTCCAATCAGCTTATAAAATTGGAATTTATTTTTTGGGGTTGAATACAAAATTAAACAAAATATTAGAATGATGTTTGGTGCTAAGAATGAATAGTTCAATCAACTTAAGCAATGCGTTAACTCGTTTTTCATCAGCTGTATTGTCTCTGGAAGTGTCTGTAGAGCGTCGACTTAAAGTTGAACATAGTGTCACGGTCTTACAAGATGAAGTACAACAGCTAAGTGATGATAGGGCACACATGGCAGAATCAATGGATGCCTATGTGGCAAAAGCAGAAAATTTGGAAGCAGTAAATCGAGATGTTTCAAACCGGCTGGTAAAAACAATGGAAATAATTCGGTCAGTGCTTGCAGAACAAGGAGTAAAATAATTGGTGGAAGTTGAAGTAGATATCGATGGTCGTAAGTATCGCATGGTTTGTAATCAAGGGGAAGAGGAGCGAATTTTAGCCATTGGAAATCGTTTTAGTACCTTTGTACACGAGCTACGTCAAAAATTTGGCGAAATTGGTGAACATCAGATTACTTTTATGGCAGCTATGATGGTAACTGATCAGTTAGTAGAGGCGGAATATAAACTTGAAAAACTTGAATTCCAAATGCAGGAAAGTTCTAAAACAGAAGAAAACTTAGTGCGACAATTTAAAGCGCAAGAAGAAATCATTGCAACGAAAATTAATGAGGCAGCAGAAAAAATTGAAGGTATCGTTGTAGGACTCAATCAAGACTTGCATGATGAACAATAATTTTGTGAATAGACAGAATAATTTATTGGAAAATTTCTAAAGCAATACTATATTTTTATAAGGTGGAGCTGTGCGATTTGTTAGGTTAAAATTACCGCGGGGCCATGTCTCTCCTATCGGGAACTGTCACTGATTTGATTCGTGGATCATTTTATACGGTGCCCACCTACTTTGTAGGTCCCCGGGAATGAGAAAGACCGACGGTTGTCACGGCTTCATCATTTTTTGTTGGAACTTAATCAAAAGACGATGACTATTATTAAGCTTGAAGATTTCCAAGAATAGAAATAAAAAATTCACAGGGTAGGAACAATTTTGAGGTGTAAATGTCGACAAAAGATGAGCTGGAGAAAAATGTTGTTGAAATAAAGACGATACTTCGACATGCGGCCTTAGTTGCTAGAGCAAAATTAACTAGCAAATTTCAAGAAAGTGCGGCGAACTCCCTGAAAAAGTATTTTCCATATCTTGGATTAGAAACTGGACAAGTATGCTCTGGTTATTGGCCAATTCGCAATGAGATTGACCCGCGCGCTTTAATTGAAGAAATGAAGCTACGAGGTCACCCTTGCGCGTTACCTGTGGTAGTAGGTGATAAAATCGTTTTTCGTGAATTTAAGGATGCTAACTTACTTGTAAAAGCTGGTTTTGGAACGCTAGGACCGGATGATTCGGTAGCAGAAATTTTGCCGGATTTGTTGTTAGTTCCCCTAGCAGCGTATGATCGTTTTGGAGGTCGGATTGGTTATGGACGTGGTTATTACGATAAAGCAATTACAAAGTTGAAAGCGGAAAAACCAATACGAAGTGTTGGTGTTGCGTATTCAGTCCAAGAAGTTGAAAAAGTTCCAATGGAAAACCATGATCAATTCTTAGATTTGATTGTCACAGAACAAGGTCTGGTTACATGCAAAAGGGAGTAGATAGTTGCGGTTTTTATTTTTAGGTGATGTTGTCGGTCGTTCAGGCCGGAACGCCGTGTTAGACAAGTTACCTGGTTTAGTTGAACAACATCAATTAGAGTTTGTAATTGTGAATGGTGAAAACGCGGCGGGTGGTTTTGGAATTACCGAAGCTATATGTAACTCAATATTAGAAGCAGGTGCAGACGTTATTACAACAGGAAATCATGTTTGGGATCAAAAAGAAGCATTAGAATTTGTTCAACGACAAAGTGCGATTCTGCGGCCGATTAATTATCCGGAAGGTACACCTGGTAAAGGTGCTAATGTATATGTTGCGCGTAACGGGGCTAAAGTACTTGTTATCAATGTCATGGGGCAAATATTCATGAATGTGCTTGATGACCCATTTCTCGCGATTCAGCGTGAAATTGAAAAATATCCACTAAAAAAAACTGTTGATGCGATTGTTATCGATATCCATGCTGAGGCGACAAGTGAAAAACAAGGAATGGCGCATTTTGTGGATGGTCGAGTTAGTCTCGTAATCGGTACTCACACTCACGTGCCAACATCTGATTATCAAATTTTGCCTTATGGAACCGGATATATGTCTGATTCTGGAATGTGTGGAGATTATGATTCAGTGATCGGTATGAGAAAAGATGAACCGGTGAATAGATTTGGAACTAAGATTGCGATGAGCAAATACGAACCCGCAAATGGTGAAGCGACGATATGTGGACTTGCTGCAGAAATTGATGATGAAAGTGGTCTCCCTACCATGCTTGAGCCGTTAAGAATTGGCGGCCGACTATCTAGTACTCTACCTTCATTTTGGGCAGATTAGTCTCCACATCACAGTGAAAATGTACTGGAAATTGTAAAGTTGGTCTGGTAACATTCCAAAAGATGTTGATATTGGAATCGGGGAATAAAATGAATTCTAAAATATTTTTTAGGTTTTGAGTTAACATCAAATATCTTTATCAATTCACTCAAACATTCTTGGAAAGACTTTACAATTATGGCAGGACATTCCAAATTTAAAAATATTATGTACCGAAAGGGTGCGCAAGATGCAAAGCGTTCAAAGGTATTTTCGAAACTAAGTAAAGAAATAACAGTTGCGGCAAAAATCGGTGGGCCGGAAATGGATTCTAATCCTCGTTTGCGATTAGCTGTCCAAAATGCGCGTGGTCAATCAATGCCAAAAGACAATATTGAACGTGCTATTAAAAAAGCGGATTCATCGGATGTCGAAAATTTTGATGAAATTCGATATGAAGGTTATGGTCCTGGTGGTACTGCGGTTATCGTTGAGGCGTTAACAGATAATCGAAATCGTAGCGCGGGTAATATCCGGTCTTATTTTTCGAAAAATGGCGGAACACTGGGAGAATCCGGGTCTGTGTCATTTCTATTTGATCGAGTTGGTGAAATTACATTCAAACCGGAAGTGGGTGATGTTGAAACGGTTCTAGAACAAGCAATTGAAGTGGGCGCGGACGATGTAATTTCTGATGATGATGGACATATATTAACTTGTGCTTTCGCTGATGTAAGCGAAATTGCTAGTTCATTGGAGCAATCGTTGGGAACAGCTGACACAGTCAAAGTAATTTGGAAACCGCAGAACCTTATAGAAATTGACGTTGAAAAAGCCAAAACTATAATGAAATTATTGAATGCACTTGAAGATGATGATGATGTTCAAAACGTTTACACGAACTTTGAAGTTTCAGATGAGACGATCCAACTGCTTGCAAACGAGTAACTTTTCAAGTGATTTAAATTATGGACTGAAAACATTTAGCAAAAGAATTAGTTTTGCCAAGACTTGGATAAAACAAACACTTCCATTTTCCATAACGAATATAGCAGATAACTTACTTAGCTAAAATTGAATTCTGGAGGCCGGTATTGACCCTAAAATATTTAATAATCGGCATTCTCGTTTGTTTAATTAACATTTCAAGTTCTTTTATAACTGAATTACGCGCTGATTCTGGTCAGTCTACTGATAATCAAACTGTTTGTGACGTAAGTGACAATAGTAAGTTTAAAATTCCAGCGGAGAGGGCATGCGCAATAATAAGTGGGGACTTACGTGGTCGTTATCACGTTTTTGATGCCGGAAAAAGTGCTGGTAGTGAAATAGATTTTCGAGGAAGAGTGGGAGTTGAAGCAATTAGAGAAGGTGATTCTGGAGTAGCTCGAGTTTTTGTACGATTAAGTTTAGATTCCAATGGCGTTTCAGTAAGTGATGCGTTTGCTGGATATGGTGGTTTGAAATTTGGTAAAGTTGATTCATTTGGCAATTTAACTTACGGGAATTATGCGTTGAATTCAAATTTTGGACTGTATCACGTTGAAAATTCAGTAGCTGCATTTGGATATAAATTATTTGCACCGTTTGGGATCAGTATACAATTGAGTGTTGAAAAACCGACAGAAAATGTACTAATTCCAGACTTAAGTGGTGCACTAAAATTTGATCAAAATTGGGGTAAAATCGCATTTATTGGCGGAGGAATTGCTTTACATAGTGAGGGAACAAAATACCAAAACTCAGAATATGTACCACCTTATAACAAGAAAGACTTGGATTTAATTGGCATTGGTTACTATGGCGGTGCTGGTGTAGAATTAAGAATTCCTAGATTGAGTTCAACAAAACTTGGTTTCACCGGTTTCTATGCAGATGGTGCTTTATCAAAATTAAATGGCACATTACTAAACAATTTTGACTTAGGACATACAGTTTCAAGTTTAAGAGTCAATCAAACTGAAGGTGTAAATAACAAAGCGTCATTAAATGTGGTACAGTCTAAGCGATTTACCAAGATAATTGAAGAAATTAACAAATCAAATGAAAATTACTACGTACGGAAAATTTCAGAAACAACGGAAGTAGAGAATCCCGAAAATGAACTTATCAAAAATAACGGAATTGCCACTAATATTGGACTGACTCATAGTATTAGCTCATATTTAAAATTTCATGCAAACGGTGGCTTGTTCCTTGGTTCTGTTCCATCTTATGCAATGGATGATCTTGATGGAAAATTAACATCTACTGGTACCTATTTAAGCACTTCAATTGATTTTATACCTATAGAAAATTTAACAGGCTCTCTGGGTTTCGAACACCTTGCTGTGAAGTTTGGGTACGAAGGGAAAGATGAAGAGTTTATGAAAATTTATCAAGAAGATAAGGATGGTTACTTTAATCCGGATCCAGAAATTGCCACGACTATTTCAATAACACAATCATTTTAATTATAAAAAGGATAAAACCGAGATAATTTAGCATATTTATAACTATTTAATAAATGTTCACGGCTGTATTATTTGCCAATACTCCCTGTAATTAGTAATTTTTTAGTTCAATCAATAATTTTATACAAAATGTGAACATTTTAGTTGAAATAATTTGAACAATATGTATATATTAATTTTCAATTTAATTATTTATTGGAAAGAAAGCTTAAATTAAAAAGAGAGTTCAGAAGATTATGGAAAATCCAACACGCATAATGGGCATAGACCCGGGACTTCGGCATACTGGGTGGGGTGTGATTGAATCAAATGGAACTGAATTGTCATTTGTCGCATCAGGTACTGTCAACCCGGATGTCAAATCAGAAATGGCGGAACGACTTAGACAAATCCATGAGTCATTGGTTGAGGTATTTGAATGTCATAAACCGCAAGAAACTGCCATTGAGGAAACATTTTTTAATAAATTTGCTGGTGCTACTATCAAGCTTGGTCAGGCACGTTCAGCGGCAATATTAGTACCGGCATTAGCAGGTGTAACTGTCGCTGAATATGCTCCTAACCTAATCAAGAAAACGGTAGTTGGTACTGGACATTGTCAAAAAGAGCAGATTCGAATGATGGTAAAGGTTTTGCTACCCAAAGCGGAAATTAATTCAAATGATGCTGCAGATGCACTGGCAATTGCGATATGCCACGCACAACACCGGAACATCCTAGAAATGCGGGTAATATAAAGGAATTGGAAATAAACATGATAGGGAAATTGACAGGTATCGTGGATACAATTGGAGAAGATTTTGTCGTAGTTGATGTCAACGGAGTTGGGTATTTAGTGAATTGTTCAGTAAGAATTCTAGATAAGTTGCCAGCAAAAGGTGAATCGATGACCTTTTGGATCGAAACCTATGTTCGTGAAGATCAAATTCGATTGTTTGGATTCTCAACTTTTATAGAACGTGAGTGGTTTCGTATGCTAATGACCGTGCAAGGAGTTGGTGCCAAAGTCGCAATTGCAATATTAGGAGTAGTTGATGCGACTGAACTTGCAAATGCGGTAGCTCTAGGAGACAAAGCAAGTATTACACGTGCACCTGGTGTTGGTAAGCGGGTTGCAGAGCGAATCATAGCTGAACTCAAGGAAAAAGCACCAGCGTTTTCAGATGCTGGTCCAGAGGAAGTTATTAGTGCTGTAAACGCCGAAAATGCAGTCCGTTCAGCACGATCCGAAGCGGTATCGGCATTAGTAAATCTTGGCTATCAACAGGCACAAGCCAATTTTGCGATTGCTAGTGCACAAAAAGAAGTAGGTGAGGACGCAAGTACAGAAGTCCTTATTCGTATAGGACTTAGGGAACTTGCCAAATGATGGAAACACGAGTTGTTACACCAGAAGAGCAAGTTGATGAAATTGACCAAACTCTTCGTCCTAAATCGCTTGAATCATTTGTAGGTCAAAAGCAAGTTCGTGCAAACCTGAAAGTTTTCATTGAAGCGGCAAGATCTAGGAAAGAAGCATTAGATCATGTGTTATTTGTTGGTCCACCTGGACTTGGGAAAACAACTCTTGCCCAAATTCTTGCTCGCGAGCTAGGTGTTAATTTTCGGTCAACATCTGGGCCGGTAATCGCGAAACCTGGCGATTTGGCGGCACTTTTGACTAATCTACAAGAGCGTGATGTTCTTTTCATCGATGAAATTCATCGACTTTCACCAGTAGTAGAAGAGATTTTATATCCTGCAATGGAAGATTTTCAACTGGATTTGATTATTGGTGAAGGACCGGCAGCACGCTCGGTTAAAATAGATTTGGCGAAATTTACGATGATCGCGGCAACCACTAGATTGGGGTTACTTACTAATCCGTTGCGAGACCGGTTTGGAATACCAATTCGGTTGAATTTTTATACTTCTGAAGAGCTTGAATTTATAATCAATAGAGGGGCGCGCGTACTTAAAGTAGGAATGACTGAAGATGGTGCAAAAGAAATTGCAAAACGTGCGCGAGGAACGCCACGGATTGCGGGTCGTTTACTACGTCGCGTGCGTGATTTTGCTGTGGTTTCGGGTAAAAATGAAGTGGATAAAGAATTGGCGGATGTTGCACTAAATCAGTTAGAAGTTGATTCAATTGGGCTAGATGAACTTGATAGAAGATATTTAAATTGTATCGCTAATAAGTTCAAGGGAGGACCGGTTGGGATAGAAACAATTTCAGCTGCATTGTCAGAACCTCGAGATGCATTAGAAGAAATCGTAGAACCGTTCTTGATACAGCAAGGGTTTATACAACGAACTCCGCGTGGTCGGATTATGACTCAAGCTTCGTTTCAACATCTAAATATTCAACCTCCAACTTTTAATTCTTCACAAGATGGATTGTTTACCAATGAAGTCTCAAGTAAGTAGTGAACAGGAGTTATTTGGGAAGATCAAGGGAAATACACATTATTTTGATGTGCGGATATACTATGAGGATACCGATTTCACAAGCGTGGTGTATCACGCAAATTATTTGAAATTTATGGAACGAGCTCGATCAAATTTTTTACACCTGTTGGGTATTCGTCATCACGAATTATTACAAGGTAAATTTGGACAACCACTGGCCTTTACTATTCGAGATTTACAGATTGAATTTTTTAGACCTGCTAAAGTTGATGATCAAGTTCAGGTGCGAACCAAGTGCCTTGAAATTAAAGGTGCAGGAATTAAAATGTTGCAAGAAGTGTGGCGCGGAAAAGTTCAATTGACGAGTGCAACGGTCAGAGTAATTGTAATTGATGTTCAAGGTAGACCATTTCGAGTACCTAAAGAAATGAGCGCGTGTTTTAAGCATTTGCCAAAATAAATTATTTTTTACAACGAAATGTAAGTACCTAAATTTCTTGTGAATACTTTTTTAATATGTGGTGAAAATTGGATAAAACATCACTATATTATTGTACCGAATTTTATGAATTTTATACTGATAAGAATTAAGTTTGGTATGAAAATTGGAAAACATAAAATTTGTATTTGAATATAAAAATCCGACTAAAATGTTACTTAGTCGATTCTAAATTTTTTGTAATAAACTAGTTTAAGGGTTGATTTGTAATGAATCCAACTGATATCACACAAGGACTTCTTGAAAATCCTAATTCTTTCTCAATTCTTGCATTATTTTGGCAATCTCATTTTGTAGTGAAGATTGTAATGATTGGGTTGTTATTAGTTTCAATTTGGTGTTGGGCAATTATTGTTGATAAGACCATTTTGTATAGTCGTACCCGTAAACAAATGAACCGGTTTGAAAAAGTATTTTGGTCGGGACAATCTCTGGATGAATTGTATAATAAGTTGGCAAATCGCTCAAATCAATATATGGCCGCATTATTTGTAACAGCTATGAGAGAGTGGAAGCGAAGTCATGAAGGGTCAAGACCTGCCATTGCGAGTTTACAACAACGTATTGATAGAGCAATGTATAAAACAGTTGACCGGGAAGTTGAACGACTACAATCAAAGTTATTAGTTTTAGCTACTGTTGGATCTGCGGCACCTTTTATCGGACTGTTTGGTACAGTTTGGGGTATTATGAATTCATTTCAATCAATTGCGGTATCTAAGAGTACAAATCTAGCTGTAGTTGCACCTGGAATTGCAGAAGCATTGCTTGCAACGGCATTAGGATTGCTGGCCGCGATTCCTGCAGTAATTGCGTATAATAAATTTTCAGCGGAAGCAGAATCCTTAGGATCTAGGTTAGATGGGTTTGTAGAAGAATTTTCATCAATTTTATCCCGGCAAATAGATGAGAGAGTGTGATTGAATGGGGGCGCAATTAAATTCAGATGGAAGTGTAGGCTCGTATTCTGGTCGCAGACATCGTCGTCGACTTCGAGTTATGAGTGAGATTAACGTTACACCTTTTGTTGATGTTATGTTGGTGTTGTTAATAGTCTTTATGGTTACTGCACCATTATTGACAGTTGGTGTTGCAGTTGATTTACCCGAAACTTCGGCAAATCCGCTGGAGGGTGACACCGAACCAATCACAGTTTCAATCAAGCAAGATGGTAAGATTTTTTTGCAAGAAACTGAGATAGTTGTTGAGGAAGTAGTTGATAAATTATTAGCAATTGCCGCGAACGGATATGATGAGAGGATCTATGTTCGTGGTGACAAAGTTGCAGAATATGGAACAATAATTAAAGTAATGGCAGTAATAAATAAAGCAGGATTCAAAAGAATTGGACTTGTCACGTTAGAAGAACAGGGTAGATAAACTATGCGAATTGGATTTACAACATCAATTTTGGGTCATGTTTTAGTTATTTTTTGGGGATTGATTAGTTTTCCTTCAATTGGGGATGTTAACTCCGAAATTGAATACTTACCAGTTGATTTAGTATCAATAGAAGAAGAAACTTCAAAACGTTTAGGTACTATAGAAGCGGAGGAAGTATTAGAAGAGGCCGCACCTAAGAAATCTGAAATAGAGACTGAAGTTCCTCTGATAGAAGAAGAAACTGAAACTTCAGTTGATGTTGATGAACAGTCGCCAAAGTTAGAACCGGTAAAGATTGATGAAATTCCTGCAGAACCAACTATCGAAGATATAGTAGAAAAATTTATTGAACCAGAAATTGAGCAAGAAATTGCAGAAGTATCTCCAGAACCAGAACCTGTTCTTGAACCAGAACCCCAACCAGTGCTAGAACCTGAACCAGAACCCCAACCAGTGCCAGAACCTGAACCTGAACCTGAACCTGAACCTGAACCTGAACCTGAACCTGAACCTGAACCAGAGCCAGATCCAGAACCCGAGCTAGACCCTATTACTGAAGCAAGAGAAATTTTGGAAACTCCAAAGTTCAAACCACCAAATCCAAACGTAGAAGTGCCGGTAGTTCAAGAGGACACGATAGAAGAAAAATCAAAATTTGATACCAATAAAATAAAACAAGCACTACTTGATAAAAGTAACGAAGAATTAGGTAGTAATAAACAAATCAGTGAGAAACCTGAATCTCTTGGAGTTTTGACTGGACAAATAGACGCAAAGTTAACTCAATCAGAGCTAGAAGCATTACGAAGACAAATTGAGACATGTTGGAACCCTCCTGTTGGAGCAGTGGGAGCAGAGAATCTTGTGGTAAAACTGAAGTTTGAGCTGAGTCAAACTGGAGAGGTTAATTCGATTGAATTATTAAGTAATACGGTAGTACAGGGGTTTGAAGTCGCAGCAAACAGTGCAATTCGTGCGGTAAGGAAGTGTGCACCTTATAGTAATCTACCGCTTGCGAAATATGAAAGTTGGCGGGAAGTTACGTTAAATTTTGACCCAAGTAAATTGGTTGGTGGATAAGATTATATATTGGGATAATCTATAAAATGTGTAAAATTTTGTCAGCTCTATTCACATTTACAAAGCTTTTAGGATCATATATAGCGATTTGCTTGGTATTGAATTTTTATTCAACTCCTGCAAAATCAGCAATTGAATTGGATATAACACAAGGTCATATTGAGCCGTTACCCATTGCTATCCCTAAATTTGACGGTACAACAAAACTGAGTTCTGAGATCACCGAACTCATTGTTTCGGATTTGAGGCAATCTGGGTTATTTCGACCATTAGATCCTAAAAGTTTCATTGAAACAGATATTTCGTTGCAAAAAATTCCAAGATTTGGGGATTGGAGAATAATTAATTCCCAAGCATTAGTGACTGGAAGTATAGAACAGCATGCCGATGGACAACTTGGGGCATCATTTCGATTATGGGATGTATTTGCTGAATCAGAATTGATTGGACAACAGTATTTTACTACACCTGAGAATTGGCGACGATTGGCACATAAAATTGCTGATGCAATCTATGAAAAGCTAACGGGTGAAAGGGGGTATTTTAATACTCAAATTGTATATGTTGAAGAGTCAGGTACTAAAGATCGACGGGTTAAGCGACTGGCAATAATGGACCAAGATGGTGCAAATCACCGCTACCTAACCAATGGACAAGATTTGGTTATTTCACCAAGAATTAGTCCAAGCAACAATGAAATTGCTTACATGTCGTTTCGGGGGCGTGAAGAACCTAAAGTATATTTGTTAGATATTGATACTGGATCGCAAGACATAGTCGGAAATTTTACTGGGATGACTTTTTCACCAAGATTTTCACCTGATGGAAAATATATAATAATGAGTTTACAAGATCGTGGAAATGCAAGTTTGTTCAGAATGAATGTACTAAATCAGCGAATTGATCGTTTGACTGATTCTGGTGCAATTGATACCAGTCCATCTTATTCACCTGATAGTAAAGATATTGTTTTTGAATCAGACCGTGGCGGTTCTCAACAACTTTATGTGATGGATGCCGATGGTGGAAAAGCAAGAAGAATTAGTTTTGGACAAGGCCGATATGCAACACCAGTTTGGTCGCCGCGTGGTGATCTAATTGCATTCACCAAGCAACATGAAGGTCGTTTTATGATTGGAGTGATGAAAACCGATGGATCAGGTGAAAGAATATTGACTGAAGGTTATCATAATGAGGCCCCTGCTTGGTCCCCAAACGGACGGGTTTTAATATTTTTTCGTGAGATACCTGGGGTAAAAGGAGGACCACAGCTCTGGACAGTTGATTTAACTGGCTACAATGAAAGACTGGTGGACACACCCAATTTTGGGTCAGATCCAGCATGGTCATATTTTGCTGATTAACGAATCAATTGTCATCTTCAATTAAATTGGATATAATTGAATCACATGGAAAATTTAACGGAATACAATTTAGAACTTCTTTCTCAATTGATTCAACTTTGAATCGTTCAACCCCGAATCTAAATCTTCAACCTACTTTCTGATTATGGAGAATTAAAATGACTCTAAATAAAATTTCCCAACCAATTGGCTACATAATTACATTTTTGGGAATCTTGGTGCTTTTGGTATCATGTAGTAAGAATCGAGCTGTTGATCCTGGACAACTAGTGGGTGGATTGTCGGGGCCCCAACAAGAATTAGCAGTGAACGTAGGAGATCGAGTGTTTTTTGCAGTTGATAGTTCAATTTTGTCGTTTGAAGCTCAAAATACATTGTCCAAGCAAGCAGATTGGTTAAAGCAGAAACCTTCATTGTCTGTTACTATTGAAGGGCATGCAGATGAACGGGGAACAAGACAGTATAATCTTGCGTTAAGTGCACGCAGAGCTACGGCTGTACGCGATTATTTGGTAGGATTGGGTATAAGTAGCAACAGAGTTAGAACTGTTCCTTATGGCAAAGAACGTCCGGTTGCATTATGTAATGATAACAGCTGCTGGTCACAAAATCGACGTGGTGTGACGCTTGTTGACTCTGCTGGTAGCTAAAGGATCAATTATGAAACTGATTCAGAATTGTCTTGTTGCATTATTTGTAGTTATATCTGGAACTATATTTAGCCAAGTTGTGTATTCGCAAGAACGCAACTTCCAACAAGCTCAAACCTTTGGTGGGCAAAATGACAGTGATGCGATCATACGCCTAAACCGAGCTGAAGAACAAATTCGCAATCTTACTGGACAAATTGAAGAGTTAAATCATCAAATTCGGCAAATGTCGGATTTAATTAGACGATTACGAGAGGACACCGACTATCGACTTCAAGAAATTGAAGGTGGGACCGGAACAGCTTCTATAGCTGGTGATCCAAATCTAAATCCACCGAGTAATCTTGAGCCTATTCAACCAATTTTACCTGATCAAAGCGATCAAGCTTTATCAGGTTCTGATCAATCCGTTGGTGTTTTGGGACAATTGAATCCTAATCCAGAATTAGGTGAAAATACTGGATTAGGTGTAGTCTCAGATAATATTGATCAACCACTTGATTTGATCCCATTTCCGAATAATGGAGATTCTACATTGGACCTATTAAATCCAGATGCAAACAGTCAACAATTGCTTCAAGATAACGTAATACCACCCGCACAACAATCCACTGGGCAACAACTCTCTGGACAACAAATTTATAATGTTGCATACACCAATTTATTTGAACAGAATTATGATGAGGCAGTACGTTTGTTTAATCAATTTATTGACGAAAACCCTGACGATCCACTAAAAGGCGTTGCCCTATTTTGGCTAGGAGAAAGTTACTTTGCTAAACAGCTGTATAAGGAAGCAACGGATAATTATTTAAAAAGTTACACTGATTTTCCGAATTCAGAAAAAGCTAGCGAAAGTTTGTTAAAAATGGGTATTTCGTTAAGTGGTATGGGTGAACCAGAACTTGCATGCCAAACACTTACTGAATTCTTAAATAAATTTCCTAATGCTCCAGAGTCGGTTCTAGATAGAGCCAAGGCTGAATACGATCGTGTCGAGTGCACCTAGATCAGACACTTTGGTAAGTTCAGATTTCGCAGCGGAATTATTTTCCTCTTTAAAAAATCTCCCTGCTCTTGCAGTTGCGGTATCTGGTGGCGCGGATTCTCTTGCACTACTGTATTTGTATAGCAATTGGAGGACCGAGTGTGCGCCGTCACAGGATTGTTTAGTATTAACAGTAGATCATAGGTTACGGGAACAATCTAAAGCAGAGGCACAAGGTGTCGCTGATATATGCAACAGAATAGGATTGTCGCATAAAATATTGGTTTGGGAAGAAGAACATCCAAAGTCTAATGTCCAAGCTGTTGCTCGTGAAAAACGATATGAGCTGATGGAAATTGAAATGACTAGAGCTGGTATAAAACATTTGTTGTTGGCTCATCACAAAAATGACCAGGCAGAAACTTTCTTAAATCGACTAGCAAGGGGGAGTGGAGTGTATGGACTAGCCGCAATGTCAAAGCAAGTGAGCTATGGTAATATAGTATTGTTACGTCCTTTGTTGAATGTAACTAAGGATCAACTTATTGCTACATTAAAAAGTGTCAATTGGAACTGGTTTGAAGATCAAACTAATGAAGATTTGAAATATCTGCGTACCAAAATTCGCAATCTTATGTCTGATCTAGAAAATGTAGGAATTACTGTTGAACGACTTGCTGGAACAGCACAGAAAATGCAAAGAGTAGTTAGTGCTTTAAATTATTCAATTGAGGTTTTGTCCAAAACTGCTATTGAGCGACATCCTGCAGGACCTACAAAAATTGATGTCAAATCTATTCTTGACGCACCTGAGGAGATTTCTATGCGTTTGCTTGCAAAGTTAGTATGTGTCGTTGGCGGAAGTAAATATGTTCCTCGATTCGAGAAAATTGAAAACTTATTTATGGCAATTTCCGGTAAAAATAATCAAGAATTTAAGACCATAACAATAGGAGGAACACAATTTGAAGTTAGCAAACGTGACCGCGAAATTGTTTGGTTGTTTCGAGAATATGGGTCTGGAATCGAGCAGCGGGTTATAAAGCCAGGAGAAACATATCTTTGGGATAATCGATTTCAGATTGATATTTGCGATAATGCGCCAAGCGCAGTAAATGTATGTACGTTAAGGGATTTCAAAGATTCTGACAAGTTAATTATTAATTTTCCTGATTCATGGCCAAAAAAAAATTTTCAAACTGCACCAGTAATTTCATGGCAGAATAAATCTGAACAAAATAAATCTGCGGGTGGGCATTTAGGTTTAAGTGTTGTAATCCCTGGACTTACTGGACTGAACCCCAAGTGGTTTCAAATTGATGAGAGAACTGCGGGAAATTTAATTAGTGAAGTGTAATATTTTTTTGAAAAACTAGTAACGCAAAGAAATAGATTGGTGAAAAAAATGCTTAGAAATTGGATTTGTGTATTGTATTTTACGAAATCAATCCTTATATTAGGTTTAATTGACTTTACTATACGAAAGGATAAGTCAAGACAAAGCTACAACAAATTCAGAAACTAAGGTATTAGTATCAGGACTGTACTGAGTATTTTGGTAGTTTGTACAAAAATACCGTTCAAGAGGATATAGAATGAGCGCACATTTCCGCAATTTAGCACTTTGGGTAATCATTGGATTATTATTGATTGCTCTGTTTCAATTATTTCAAGGTTCTAGTCAACGGGAAAATACTTCTGAAATGGCTTTTTCCCAATTTATGAACCACGTAGAACAGAGTGAAGTACGGGAAGTTACTATTCAAGATCGAGTTATCACTGGTAAATTATCAACTGGTGAAAGATTCAAAACTTACGCTCCAGATTCTGCAGGAACCTATTTGAGTGTTTTACGTGAAAATGATGTACTGATTGATGCAAAACCAGAGGAAACACAATTTTCTTTATTCTATTTATTGGTTGAGCTATTTCCATGGTTGATTATTATTGGAATTTGGGTGTTTTTTATGCGCCAAATGCAAGGTGCTGGTGGCAAGGCATTGGGTTTTGGGAAATCAAAAGCTAAATTGCTGACAGAAGGTCAGGGTCGAATCACATTTGGTGATGTTGCTGGTGTTGACGAAGCAAAAGAAGATTTAGAAGAAATAGTTGAGTTTTTACGAGATCCACAGAAGTTTCAGCGATTAGGTGGACAAATTCCACGTGGTTGTTTATTGGTAGGTCCGCCAGGAACTGGCAAAACCTTGCTAGCAAGGTCAGTGGCTGGTGAAGCGAATGTACCATTTTTCTCAATATCAGGATCGGATTTTGTTGAAATGTTCGTCGGTGTCGGCGCGTCACGTGTACGGGATATGTTTGAACAGGCGAAGAAAAATGCTCCTTGCATTATTTTTATTGATGAAATTGACGCAGTTGGACGACACCGTGGTGCTGGTTTAGGTGGCGGCAACGATGAACGCGAGCAAACTCTAAATCAGTTGCTTGTTGAAATGGATGGATTTGAGACAAACGAGGGAATCATACTAATCGCTGCGACCAACCGTCCTGATGTATTGGATCCGGCATTATTAAGACCTGGTCGATTTGACCGGCAAGTAGTGGTCCCGAATCCAGATATCATAGGTCGAGAAAAAATCTTGAAAGTACATGTTCGGAAAGTCCCCTTGTCTCCTGATGTAAATTTAAAAACAATTGCACGAGGGACACCAGGATTTTCCGGTGCAGATTTAATGAATTTAGTGAATGAGGCTGCGTTACTTGCTGCTCGTCGTTCAAAGCGATTAGTTACCAGAGATGAATTTGAAGATGCGAAAGATAAAGTTATGATGGGAGCAGAACGCAGAACATTAGTCATGTCAGAGGAAGAAAAGAAATTGACCGCTTATCATGAAGCAGGTCATGCATTGGTCGCACTCAAACAAGAAGCCTCTGATCCTATTCATAAAGCGACTATCATACCAAGAGGACGCGCACTTGGTATGGTAATGCGATTACCAGAGCGAGATCAGGTATCAGTAACTCGAGCTAAATGTCATGCTGATCTTGCGGTTGCAATGGGTGGTAGAGTTGCTGAAGAAATGATTTTTGGTCATGAAAAAGTTACGTCTGGAGCGTCAAGCGACATTCAAATGGCAACTAAGCTTGCTCGTGCAATGGCGACTAGATATGGGATGTCTGACAAACTTGGGCCATTACTATATGCTGAAAACGAGGAAGAAGTCTTTTTAGGACATTCGGTTGCACGTCAGCAACATGTTTCTGACGAAACCCAGAAATTAGTTGATGCAGAAATTAAATCGTTTGTAAATAAAGGGTATACTACTGCCCAAAAGATTTTAAAAGAGTCTGAAGAGCAACTCCACATCATTGCCCAGGGATTACTTGAATATGAGACTCTGTCGGGTGATGAAATAAATAATCTATTGGACGGACAACCTCCAATTCGAGAATCAGATGAAGAACCTGCAGTACCACGCGCTTCAACAGTTCCTGCAGCTGGGAAGACAAAACCTAGTGCAAAAGATCCAGATGTAAATGCTGGTGGAATGGAACCTCAACCACAAAGTTAAAATTTTCAATTTCGCGGAAGTTTAGTAGAGTTTTCCGTGCAAACGAACTTAAAACTGTAATGGTTGTGGTAAATACTTGTGGACAACTAATTTAAACCTGTTGAATTTTCTTGACTAAATAAGTATTTATTTTGGGAATATCACTAAATAAGTGATATAGATTCATGCAAAATTGTATGTGAATACAATACTTTAGTAAGTTATCCAATTGTAATTTATGGGACCAACTGTTGAAGAAAAATACTGGATATCTCATATATTAAGTACAAACACAAACTTGTTGACGATTTACATGAAACAACAACTATTTGGAACTGATGGAATAAGGGGGGAAGCAAATCAGTGGCCAATTACTCCTGAGATTGCGTTGAAGGTGGGGATGGCCGTTGGTTTGGTATTTCAAAATGGACAGCATCGGCATCGAGTTGTCATTGGTAAAGACACTCGATTATCAGGTTACATGATTGAATCAGCATTAATTGCTGGGTTTACATCTGTAGGTGTTGATGTATTTCAATTAACTACGATGCCAACTCCAGGTGTCGCAATGCTGACTCGCTCATTGCGAGCAGATCTAGGTGTGATGATTTCCGCATCGCATAATCCATACCGAGATAACGGAATTAAAATCTTTGGTCCAGATGGGTTTAAACTTTCAGATGAAATTGAATCAACAGTAGAATTGTTAGTAGAAAGTGATCTGACCAATAAGTTATCTGAATCCGCTTCACTAGGTAAAACGACGCGCGTTGAGGGGGTGCATGAGCGATATATTGAATACGCAAAACGAACAATGCCAAGAGATTTTGATTTATCTGAATTGAAAATTGTCGTTGATTGTGCAAATGGTGCAACATATCGAGTGGCACCAGTTGCATTATGGGAACTTGGTGCGGATGTCGTAAAACTCGGTGTTGAACCCGATGGCTTCAATATAAATAAGGATTGTGGTTCTACTTCTATTGATACACTTTGTCATAAAGTGAAAGAAGTAAGTGCAGATATTGGCATAGCCCTGGATGGTGATGGTGATCGAGTTATCATTGTGGATGAGAAAGGAACAGTGGTAGATGGAGATCAGATTATGGCGGTAGTTGCTCAATTTTGGAAAGAAAAAGATCGTTTGAAAAAACCGGGTATTGTGGCAACTATTATGTCTAATTTGGGACTTGAAAATTTCTTAAAAAGCATTGGATTATCAATGGAACGAACGAAAGTCGGTGATCGATATGTTGCTGAATGTATGCGGCGGGAGGGGTACAATTTTGGTGGTGAGCAATCCGGCCACTTAATAATGTCAGACTTTACAACAACAGGTGATGGTTTAGTTGCGGCACTACAAGTACTTGGCATGGTTAAGGAATTAGATAAACCAGTTTCATCTGTGTGTTGTCGGTTTGATCCAGTTCCTCAAATTCAAAAAAATGTCAGTTGTTTCAACGGAAACCCTTTGAAAAGTAGTCAGGTAAGAAAAGCCTTAAAAGAGGCAAAAAATCGTATTGGAAATGATGGAAGATTGGTTGTCCGTCCTTCTGGCACGGAACCGGTTATTCGAATTATGGGAGAAGGTACTGATCAAGTACTAGTCGAAAAAGTGGTAAATGATGTGTGTCAGGTGGTAAAGGAAGTCGCGGCGTGATCATTTATGGGGTAAGTATCTAAAAGTTTGGAAAACAATTACTTTTTTGGTTGACTGTTATAAAATCATGTGTTATAAATTAAGTTAGAGAGTCGGTAATTTGGCGACAAAGTTTAAGCAATAATATTTAAGAAGTGAATGTTTCAAAATTTAATCGATTAAATACTGTTGCCAACAGAAAGCATACTAATGTAATTGTCGGTATCAAGTAATTAAACAGATATCGTTAAATGCAAGAGTGATTTGAAGATTTAGTTGATTTTGCGAATAGTCTTGGCAATGTATTTATGTTCAGAAATTTATTCTAGATATTTGACGAATTGATTTCGGGAAGAAAATTATTGTATCTGTATTCTTTGCTACAAAATAAATATATACTCTATTGAATATTTCGTTTATTGCCTGAATCATTGGAGAGATTTGGGTAGTATATAATTTTAAATTTGTACTTAAATAGGTCATTAAATGGTAAGTCCGAATCCGACTAAATTGACGATTTCAATTAACCCCAAAACGGGGATGAAACCGATCGCAGGTAAACCAAACAAAGGTGCCAATTCGGGTGTAGAAATTAGTATTTCTGATCTGAACAATAAAAGTGAGAGTGTTTCTCTCGATATGGCAGAAATTGAAAAGAACAAAGAGATTTCGTTGGATTTGGGTTCAGACAATAAAAAGAAGGAACTTTCGGTAAGTTTAGGACCAAATGGGCAGAATAGTGGGATTTCGGTTTCAATGAGTCCAGGTAAGAAGAATAATAATGTTTCAGTAAAATTGAGGTCTGGAGGAAAAGAAAAAGATATAACAAAATTGATCGAGACAAACTCAGTAAAAACAGGTGGCATTTCAAATGACAAAATAGGTGACCAGCAATTATGTGACATCATAAATTTGCTTGAGTCTACCGAAGATAAAAAAGAGTATAAAGTAAAATCCTATAAAATTAGTAAAGCTTGTCCAAATATACTTAGTATACTAGCCAACCAATTGAGAGTGACTGTATCGCAACGGAAAGCTATTCTTCCAATATTAGAAGAAAGGTTAGATAAAAAAGTGAATATTAGAGATAATAATGAATTTTATTTAAGTTTTTTAAATGTAATAGAAGCAGACTTGGGAGTAGTTGCAATTTTTTTGAGTGCAATAATTCCTAATCAACAAACTAAGGCTATTTCAGCAGAAAACTATTTAAGTAAAGCGGCAGATGATTTTCCACCAGTTAAACTAGCAATAAAAACATATTTACGACGAGGACGAATTTTATCTTCAATTAAGAATTCTGGTTTAAACGAAATAAGTGAATTAGATCGATTAGGTATCATTTTTTATTATGGATTTCATTTTGGGTTGAATGAATACATTTTAGGTAAATTTGAGGCTAAGGATGAAAAAGAAACAGTAACAAAAGAAATTGAATCGTCAAAAGTTGTTGAGACTAGAAAAGAAGTCCCAGTAGAACCACCAAATTTGGTCAATTTGGAAGACTTTGTGAATGCTCTGGATGTGACAGACAAAGATGATTCAGATTATTCTAAAGTTCGATTTAAACTTGCAAAAGCTTTATTTGACACAGCTACTTGTTTACTTTTCTCAGACAATCCAGTCATTGTTGAAAAGTTACAATTAATTGCTAAACGATTTCAAGATAGGCACAAAGATTATCAATTGGAGTTAAGAGAAAAAGAGGTTGCACGAAGAATTGAGGAAACTTTTGGACATAAAGTGAAATTTAAGCTTAAAGAGACAGAGATTTTAGAAGAAATTGAAGGTATCGTTTCTGAATCCGAAGAGCTAGTTGCGCAATTTCATTTTGACACTTTTCAAATAAAGCGAAAGGAGAAAATTCAAACTAAGATAAGTCCTAATGTTGAGGAGGAATATGCAACAAAAATTCAATCAGAGATTAGTAATCTAAAGGATCAACTCACGGATACGGAAACAAAGGTTCAATCAAATTGGGAATTGGTCTATTCAATCATTGAATCGATCAAAGCGAAAGTAGAAATCGCCAATGAAAAATCTGTTGAAACAATTGTCGAAAAAGTAAAAGGGCAAGAAGTAGAGAAGCTTGAAGGGAAGAAGGATGAACAAGAACTTAAACTAGAACAGGTAGAAGTTGCAAAGGAACCTAAAGAAGTTCAGCAAGACTTGGATTTGAAGCAAGTTAGATCTCAACCTGTTCAGAAATATATAAATATTGGGCAAGTAAAAGATGAAAAAGGTAAGTCAAAACCTGTAACTGAGGAAAGGATTGAACCTAAAATTTCTAAAGAGCAGCTAGAGTTTGACAACAGTAATCAAAAAATTCTTGCTGAGTTAATTAAAGAAGATTTCTTAGCCATTGCTAAACAGTTTGCATTTGCTTTACGTAGATCCGGAAACAATTGTGAAATTCCACATGAAGTACTAGATTTTGCAGCAGGTTGTCGAATATCATTTGAAAACTATGATGCATCTGCAAATATTTTCCAAAATAGATTAGAAGATGCTTGTGCGTCGGCAAAAGCGAATACAAATGCAAATTTAATTCTATTTGGTTCGTTGTTGCGTCCTGCCATATTACAACCAAGTACAATGGTCAGAGAGAGAATTGGTCAATTAAGTTTGGGTCAATTTAGTAATTGTGTATCAGATTTAGCAATTTATTTATCAAATCTAGATTTTTCATTTAGTCCTACATTAGATGAACTTGCCGCAATTGCCGGGCGTACAGCGGACTCAAGGCAATCTCAAATTGAAAAGGAATTATCAGAATGGGTTGACAATACTCTTAAACGTAATGGTCCTTGTCAACCTTCCACTATGGTTGTACACCGACTTGTTCGCGCAGGTGGTGATTTCGGTAAAGTGATTGAACATATTAAAAATGGAAAAGTTCAAAGAGCAACTGAATCTGCTACGTTACTTATCGAAGAGTATAGAACTAACGAAAATATCTACTCAAGATTGAAGGAGCGTAATCAAATCTCAGATTCTAAAGCACGTGAGTTTCCGACATTAACTCTACAATATATTTATCGACGAATTGAAGAGGGACGGGATCTATTGGAAAAGTGGCTTCATGTAATTGGAATCGACGATAAAAAGGAAATTAGTCATAGTGGTGATCTGAAGAAAATATCAGTGAGATTGGAAAAATTAGCCTTAGAATCAATCACTAAGCTTGATGAAATTGTAAATTACAAGGATCCACTAACCTCAGCACTTGGATTTTGGATTAGATACCAAATTGAAGATGTTTGCGAGCTATTAAAGGGTCGTATTACCCCAACTTGGGGAGATTTTGATACTGCTAGAAATGAAGAATTAGATTTGTTGCCTATAATGACTGCTCTCGAGGATAATCAAGATGAAATTGAAGCCGAAGATAAAGCAATAATAAAATTTCTTCGTAGTGAGTCAATTCCAACTGTTAATGATGCGATACAGGCACATATTGCAAATGGTGCGTTTAGAAAGGCGGCACGTCTTGTTCATTGGTTAGATTCGGGTAAATCAAAAGATGAACTACTGATTAAGATAATTGACACACGTCAGAAACAAATTGAAAACAGTTTTGATCAGATTCAGCAAAAAATGAAATTACTACGTGAAATAGATACAATTGAATTATTACCAACAGAATATATTAAACAAAACTTGATAGAGTTAGAAGAAATTTATGAGAATCTTAAAATAGAGCGCGATCTTGAACTAGATTCAATTGCATCCTCTACTGTTGCTGACATCCCCAGTGATTTAGATGAAATCTCTAGGTACCTAAAACGGTTAGATTATAAAATAAATTCGACACGTGAAGAATTAATTTCAACGCATCAATGCCGATTGAAGAAATTTTCCCAAATATATGCAAAACAGACAGGAAAATTTGCAAACTTATTTGAGAAGGTTGAATTATTTGGGTTACCAAATTTAGAGGATCAAGTTGCCCGAATTCGAGATTGTAGAGCGATTGAATTTGAAAAGCGAAATTTTAAAAGTTCATTAGATGAATACTTACAAGATTTTGCGTCAAATTCTGGAAAAAATGGTTGGCCTAGTAATTACCGCGAATATGACATTGCTTTTCGAAATAATCCATTATTTACTGCGACAAAAGAACGACGGGACGAAGCCAGAGAAATTATGCAAACTTGGTTTGATATTGAATTGGCATTGATGAAGGATGAGTCTGCTGAGTTTAAGTTAAAGGAATTCTTACAGTATTTTGGTTTCAATGATGTAGTATTGCGCAAAGGTAGTAAGAATTCAGATTTAAAATTGTGGTTGTATACTGGGTTTTTAAGAATAACAATGAATTCAAAAGTTTTTGTTCCACCACTTTTTGGAACAGAGTCCAACAATTTTTATAATGTTGTTGTGTTGCACAATTCAGTCTTGATTGAGGATGCGGTCTCAATTATTGAACCAAGTGCCCCAACTATTGTTTTTGTCATGGGACATTTAGTTGAAAGTGTTCGGAAAGACTTGACACTAAAATTACGGCAAAATCGCGTGAATGCTTTAGTTATTGATGAAACACTAGCTAGTTACTTGGCTATCCGAGCAGAAAAGAAATTTGAATCCCTACTAGATTGTGGTTTCTCGATTGGAAGTATTAATCCTTATGAAATTACCAGTAAAGAAGAGATCCCACCAGAGTTGTTTTTTGGACGGGAGTTTGAAATAAACAAGGTTATGAGTCAAAGCAATGAAGGAGTGTTTATATATGGTGGGAGAAATTCAGGAAAATCTGCAATACTAAATCAAATTTCTTACCGATTTCATAATCCTGATAAAAACTGTTTTGTACTTCGTATTAATCTGGATTCAATTAAATTGAATTCAAAAACTTCTGAAAAATTCTTTCAACATTTTGCTGAAATGATTCCATCGGAAATCATTAAAAAATCTGCGGTAGATTTGACGAAACCAGATAAATTCATTGATAATTTGAATGCATGGATAAAGACGGATAAATCTCACAGGTTAGTGTGTCTATTTGATAATTGTGATGATTTCATAGTTTCGGAAGCACAGAATAATTTTGAGAATTTGATGCTTCTTCAACAACTCATGGTAGATACGAAGTATGCTGTTAAATTAGTATTTTCAGGTTCATTGAATTTACAGCGACTATTCAATATATTAAATTCAACTTTGAATCAGTTTGGTTCAGCGATTTGTGTTGGTCCATTGAATCGAACCAAAGAGGATTTGGAAGAAGCATATCAAATGATTGTTGAACCGATGCAATTGGCTGGATTTAGATTTGCTGAGAAGGAGATACCTGAGAATCTCTTAACACAATTGAGTTTCTTTCCATCATTGATGCAGCTATTTGGTGTAGAGTTGATCAATCATTTGAATACTAAAAAGGTGGATACCAAGAATGGACCACCGTGGTATCTTTCTCATGAAACGTTGTTAATTGGTAAGGAATTGTTGGTTGAAAAACAACAAATTCGTCAAAAATTTCGAGAAATGTTAGATGCAGACCCTCGATATAAGTTAGTAGCTTATGCAATGGGTTATATAAAATGGCAAGATGGCAATGATAAGGTGGTATTTGAAGGATTGAGTGCAGATGAGATATTGAATGTGCTTGACGAGTATTGGCCGAAGCAGCTCGAAAAATTAGTAGCAACGGAATTAGAAATAATTTTGAATGAGCTGTTTGAAATTGGTGTGTTAGGAAAATTTGAAACGGAAGAAGATGGAATTTTGTATTGTTTTAGAACAAGTCAGTTAACTAAGCTGGTTGGTAGTGAAAATAGAATGATTGAAGAGTTGCTTTCAATGGAAGAAATTGAACCAAACCAATCATATGATCCATTGGTATACAGACCACTACTTGCAGAAAAGGGTGATAAGGACACCAAGAACGAAACACAAATTTTCTCGCCATTAACTATTTACCAACTGCAAAAACTTGTTGATTGCACTAGTGCCTCTTCAATTCGGCTTGTAGTTGGAACAGAAGCTTTGGGAATTGATCAAGTTTGCGATTCAATTTCTGAATACGCAGAGAATATAGAGGGAATTGGAGACAATAATGTATCCGTGGAAATTGCACCAAATATAAAGAAGTATCTTGAAATAGTGAAATCTACTCCAAATTTGAAAACTAAATCCACATTAGTTTGTTTCGCACCGAAGGACAAAATACCCGAGGATTTGCTGGTAAAACTACAAAGTATGAATTCGCTTAAATCTGGTAAAATTAAAACTGTATTGGTCTTAAATGCCGCGATTCCAAGTCATCGTAAGCTGGTAAGAGATCAATGGGTTATGTACTTGCGACCTTGGGGAGGTGAGATGGTGAAAGGTTATCTGAAAAAATTGGATATCCCTAGTGATATTTCAGTTCTTAACTCAATCTTGGCAAAGACCGGTGGAATCTCAACGGAAGTTATGAAAATTGTTTCGCAAATCAATCCAAAAGATAATGCAACGACTAGTGCCGAAAAGATTGATAACAAAGGCAAACCGGTCCAGTATCCACTTGACAAAAAATACAATGAAGCGATAGCAATTTTGGCAAATGTATCTGGAATTGCGAAGGATTCTAGCGAATCCAAATCGGAAATTTACAAATTAGCGAATGATGAGGTATCAAAAATTATAGGCAACAGTTTAGATGAAATTGGTGACGATTTAATGTCATTTGGAATTTTAGAACTGTTTGACTCTAAGAAGAAGTTTTACAGAGTATCAAAATTGGGGCGATTTGTTGCGAGACAAGTGGAATAATCTAATGCCAAACAATTGTCAAATTGCTTTGCTTTAATTTCTCTTGTTGAAATGTATTATAATTAGTCACTTCCAATTCAACCGTTTAAAATACGGGAAAGGATTTTCAATTGTTTCTATAGCATTGTGAATTGAAATTCTGTTGGACAAATCAAACTACATTTAATAAGTTTCATGTAATTAGCACCTCTATGTGATTTCAATATTTTAAAGTTTTCAAACCTGTCGAAAGGTCTGTGAAATGAAGTTCACTATTGCATTATGTACTCGAAATCGACCACAAATGCTTTCAGCTTGTATAAAATCAGTACAATCACTAGTCATTCCCGCAAACTGCCAATTGCATCTTGTTGTTGTTGAAAATAATGTAAATCCGGAATGTGAGTCTTTAGTTCATAAATTAATGAAAGCAACTCCAGATTTAAGTTATACATATGTCCAAGAGAAAAAATTAGGATTATCAACAGCACGAAACACTTCTGTAGATGTAGCGATTGAAACAAATCCTAACTGGATTTGTTTCATAGACGATGATCAAACAGTTTGGCAAAGCTGGCTAAATG
The DNA here is from genome assembly GCA_964291365.2 of Stappiaceae bacterium. GTDB lineage: Bacteria > Pseudomonadota > Alphaproteobacteria > Rhizobiales > Stappiaceae > JBDWFY01. Next base: position 3,404,847 of record OZ219989.1, on the reverse strand, counting down.
CTTACCGAGAGGCAATCAAAACAAATTCAGCAGATGTATTCACAGGACCAGTTAATTATACTTTACCCGAAAATATCCTTGACGAGGATTTACCTACGTGGTATAAAATGCCAAGCCGAAAATATAATCCTGCGCACTTGGAGTCGTTGGATTCTACAGGTGCTGGAAATACAATTGCAAAGGTAAGTTATTTTAATGGTCAACCTGATAAATTTAGATTTGATGATAAATTCCAGTTCACTGGAGGTGAAGATAGTGACCTGTTTATTCGATTAAAGTTTGCAGGTGCAGTAATTCGATTTGTTGAGGGTGCTTCTGTTAATGAAGTTATCGCATCTGATAGAATCAGAATAAAGTGGTTTTTAGCAAAAGAGTTTTCAAAAAGGAATCTTATAGCTAAAGAACATATTAACGTACGTAAATATTGGGATTCAGATAAATATAGGGATACAACTTTACAGTTCATCCGAGAAGTTATAAAGCGAACTTTTTCAGGTCTATTATTCTTGATTTGGGGCATATTAATTTGTTTATTTTCTAAGCGAGCTCTAAGATATATAGTAAAGGGTTTAAGCAAAATTTGTTGGGTAATTGGAGTATTCTCAGGTTTAGCAAGAATAAATTTCAATCTATATAAAAATAGCGAAGGTAATTAGTTAATAGTAATTTGAAGATATTTTTAATCTGAAGGCTCTGTTGAGTTTAATCTTGACTATGACAACTCAAAGTTTAAATAATTTGAAAATAGTTTGTATTTGGAATCTTTTTACAATACATGTTGATTTTCGGTTTTTGCTGGTGTAAAATTCGATTTATTTTTGAATTTTACAGTACAAATAAATTATATTTAGATTTCTGCTCATTCCTCTAAATGTTGTTGTATCTAACATTCAATTTCATTAATTCGATCATTAGTAATTCAGACAAATGACTATTTTTACAAAACCGGTTAAAAAACCTTCCAATCCTAATTTTTCCTCGGGACCATGTGCAAAACGACCTGGTTGGACTCCAAATGTATTGGTAAATGCCGCGCTCGGTAGATCACATCGCTCTAAAGTTTGTAAAGAAAAGTTACAACTCGCAATTGATTTAACCAGGGATATTCTGGAGATACCTTCTGAATATTTAATTGGAATAGTTCCTGCCTCCGATACTGGCGCAGTTGAAATGGTGTTATGGTCTATGATAGGTGAACGGGGTGTAACAGTTTTGAACTGGGAAAGTTTCGGGAATGCTTGGGCAACAGACGTTATTCAGCAATTAGGGATAATTGACGCTGAGAATATAAAGGTACCTTATGGTCATTTACCTGACCTGACAGGAATTGACTTTGCAAGTGATGTCATTTTTACTTGGAATGGCACTACTTCGGGTGTACGAGTACCAAATGCAGACTTCATCCCCATTAACCGACAAGGACTAACAATATGTGATGCCACTTCTGCAGCTTTCGCACAAAAATTGGATTTTCAAAAACTGGACGTTGTGACATATTCATGGCAAAAGGTATTGGGCGGTGAAGCCGCTCATGGTATGCTCATTTTGAGTCCTCGCGCGGTACAAAGGTTGGAATCATACAAACCAAATCGACCAATTCCAAAAATATTTCGGTTAACTAAGAATGGAAAAATCATTGATGGTATTTTTCGTGGCGAAACCATTAACACTCCTTCTATGCTTTGTGTTGAAGATTATTTAGATAAATTAAATTGGGCAATAAAGCTGGGAGGACTTCCATCTTTAATCAGTCGATCAGAACAAAATGCTGAGATTTTGTTTAATTGGGTAGAACAGACTGATTGGATAGATTTTCTGGCTATTGACCCTCAAACACGGTCAAATACATCAGTTTGCTTGCAAATTGTAGATGAAGAATTAGTTACTTTACAAGAAACTGAACAAGCTAAATTTGCTAAATCAATCGTAAGATTACTTGAAAAAGAAGGTGTCGCATTTGATATTGGTTCGCACCGAGATGCACCTCCTGGGTTTAGAATTTGGACTGGTGCGACGATTGAAGCGAAAGACGTTGAATCATTAACACCATGGTTGGATTGGGGATTTACCCAAATGAAAAGTGAATTTATGTCTTGATTTACTATTAGAGACTAATTCCAAGCCTGACCGAATCTAAGCAATTAGTAGTCCATATAAAAATATATTTTAAATCCAGAATATAAAAAGGGAATCAAATATGAAACCTAAAGTATTGATTTCAGATAGTCTTTCAGATGCGGTTGTGGAAATATTTTCACAACGTGGATGTGAGGTGAAATTTGAGCCAGACCTCGGTAAGAATCCTGAAAAGCTGATAGAAATGATTTCTCATTTTGAGGGATTAGCAATTCGTTCGGCGACTAAAGTTACCAAAAAATTATTAGATTCGGCTGAGAATTTGCGAGTAATCGGCCGCGCGGGAATCGGTGTAGATAATGTTGATATATCACAGGCAACATCAAAAGGCATCGTTGTAATGAATACTCCGTTTGGTAATGCAATCACTACCGCAGAACATGCCATTGCAATGATGTTTGCTGTTGCGAGACAAATTCCAAAAGCCGATGATTCCACCCAAAAAGGAAAATGGGAAAAATCAAAGTTTATCGGTGTTGAACTTACAAATAAAGTGTTAGGTATTATTGGTTGCGGAAACATCGGTTCAATTGTCGCTGAACGTGCAATTGGTTTGAAAATGAAAGTCATTGCATATGACCCATTCTTGTCAAGTGAGCGTGCCGCAGATATTGGATTAGAAATGGTGACATTAGAGGAGTTGTATACACGCGCAAATTTTGTGACTCTACATACTCCATTAACAGAAAAGACTAAAAATCTTATTGATGCTTCAGTGATTGAATCAATGAGGGACGGCGTGTACATTATTAATTGTGCCCGTGGTGGTTTGGTTGATGAAGTAGCATTGCGAAATGCCCTTGAAAGTGGAAAGGTCGCTGGTGCCGCGATAGATGTCTTCACAGCGGAACCAGCAGTTGAAAATGTATTGTTTGGTGCACCAAATCTTGTGTGCACACCGCACCTTGGTGCCTCGACTACCGAAGCACAGGAAAATGTCGCCTTACAGATTGCGGAACAAATGTCAGATTATTTGGTAAAAGGTGCAGTAAGTAATGCACTGAATATGCCGTCTATTTCTGCTGAAGAAGCTCCTAGGTTAACTCCGTTTGTTAAATTATCAGAACAATTAGGATCATTTGCTGGACAATTGACGGAGACAGGTATTGTAGGTGTGCGAGTGGAATATGAAGGTCAGGTTGCGCAATTGAATACGAGGGCTTTAACTTCGGCGATACTAACAGGTTTGCTTAAACCACTGTTGCAGACTGTGAATATGGTTTCAGCTCCAGCAATGGCAAAAGAACGAGACATAAAAGTTGAGGAGGTGCGCCGGGACCAACAGGGCGTTTATGAGTCCTATATTAGATTGACTATAAGAACAGAACGCAATGAGCGTTCGGTTGCTGGAACTGTATATTCAGACGGAAAACCACGTGTAATTCAAGTGAAAGGAATAAATATGGAAGCTGAAATTAGTAAGCATATGCTTTACATCACTAACGAAGATAAACCGGGGTTCATTGGTCAGCTGGGGACTATACTTGGAAATGCTTCGGTTAATATCGCAACATTTAATCTAGGGCGGTTGCAAGAAGGTGGTGATGCAATTGCTTTAATTGAGGTTGATGGCGCGGTAACTAATGACGTGTTGGAAGAAATCAAGAAAATACCAATGGTTAAACAAATAAAACCACTTGAATTCTGAGCAATATAAGAGCTAGGAGAATTTAGTGAGTATCGGTGAGATTTTAGCGGGAAATCAAAAAGGTAATTTCTTTGCTTCTGGTTTAAAAATATTTTTTGCGCTATTCTTTATTTATCTGGTCTTGATAATGGCTTGGATCGGTGATGATGCACAGATTACTTTCCGACAAATATGGAATTTTATTAATGGAGATGGAATAACTTATAACATTGGAGAGAGAGTCCAGTCTTTCACACATCCGCTATGGTTTTTGGTTTTAAGTTTTTTTTCTTTCTTCTCGAGAGAACTATACCTAACTGCTACTGTTATTAGCGTATTACTGTCAATTGCGGCTGTTTATATAGTTTTAATTGTTGAATATAAAAACAATTGGTCTCAGCAATTGATATTTTCACCAATTTTTTTCCTTGTGTTTAGTTTTGCTTTCATGGACTTTACTGCATCTGGTTTAGAAAACTCATTATCATATTTTATATTTAGTATCTTATTTCTGATATTATTTAGATTAAACTGGAGGGAACATTTAACTCTCGTTTATGTTCTACTTGCACTTTTTGTATTGAATCGGATGGATTATGCAATACTCTTTGCACCTTTGGCACTTTTGTTGATTTTTTATACTAGGAATTACAAAAATTTTTTAAGAGTTATTTTACCTGGAGTACTAATACTAATTGCTTGGTTTACGTTTGCTACGATATATTTTGGTAGTCCATTTCCAAACACCTATTTTGCCAAACTGAATGCCGGATATCCAACTGAAGAGGTTCTTGAACGGGGTAGACAATATTTCTTGGCACTACGAATGGATTTGGTTACGGCGTTTATTTTGATTTTTGGGTTAGTTTTCTCGTTATTGAGTTTTAATAAAATATTAATTGCATTATCTTTCGGACAATTTCTGTATTGTGTTTATATTTGGAATATAGGTGGTGATTTTATGATGGGACGGTTTTTTTCATTATCGGTTTTTATTTCGGTGTGCCAGTTGTCCGTAGCACTTCATAGTCAAAAACATTTGTCACATAAAACAATAAATTTATCAATTCTCGCTGTTTTGATTCTAATAATTCCAATTGGCGTGGTAAGAAGTTTTCCAATATTTTCAACTACTGCATACGAGTCGCGAGGTCGGGTAGCGAAAATTTTTGATGAAAGAGGATATTACTATGATGTAATGGGATTATTATCTCCTAAACGTAATTGGCCAAATATTAAATCTCAGTCATCGGATAGATCAATTGACTATGAATATAAGTGTGGATTTGCAGGGTATATTGCAGTCGTAAATTCGTCAACTCATTTAATAGATTTGTGTGCATTATCTGATCCGTTTCTCTCAAAAATTCCGGCGATTCATGCTGAACATTGGCGAATTGGACATCATATCCGAAAAATGCCAAGAGATTATGGTGAATACGTTTTAGGAAAAATCCCAAAAATTCATGATTCGAAGCTTCAAGCGTTATTTGATGATGTAAAATTGATGGTATGGTCTGATTTAATTTCTATTGAAAGAATGAAAGCAATAATTCGCGTACACAGTAATTATTATTCAGATATAGATTTTAGTGAATACACAGATCCTAATCATTGGATTGTGCCAACAAATAAGTATGAAGTTGTGATTTTCGAAAATTGGGACCAAGAGTTGGATATTGAATCTTGGCCTTATGAAAGATGGTTGAGAGCTTTGAGTTTTAAAAACAATCTTGAAATCAAATCAAAAGTTCCTCGTCTTTCGGATTTAATTGAGATGGAGGTTAATGTAGAGCATCATTATGAGATCTATGTAAATGGTGAATTAGTTCACGAGACCTATCCTAGTTGCCAATACGAAAGGATACTAAGAAAAATATATTTGGATTCACCGGTACCGGTGGAGTCTATTAAAATTCGAGCGGTGGGTGCAGCTTTTGAAAGAGTACCAGTTGAAAACTATATTGTTGCATTAGCAGTCCAAAAGTTAGGTAAATAGGATAAATTGGAACAGTGTTAGTGGTAATTATTTAATTTTTTTTCGTAGTGGTGGAATGTGACTGACCGAAGATCTTTTATAATTTCTGGTGCATATAATAGATTGATTGCACTATTTGTTTCTGCAGGCGTTTTACTTGCGGCGAATGGTCTTGTGGTAACACTAATTTCACTTAAGGGTCGAGGTATTGGATTTTCTGATGGAATGATTGGTATTCTTGGATCAGCCTATTATGGTGGTTTTTTCCTTGGTTGCATTTTAACACCTATTTTGGTGATTCGAGTCGGTCATATTCGGGTGTTTGCTGCATTTGCAGCAATTTCTGCATTGTCAGTATTTTCATTGCTATTTTCAAATGAACTTCTGATTTGGCTTTTGTTAAGAATCGCAAATGGGGTTGCGTTTTGTGGGTGCGCAATGGTCTTGGAAAGTTGGTTAAATGCAATATCCGAAAATCAAAACCGAGCTAGGGTTCTTAGTGTTTATCGAGTCGTGGATTTAGGTGCAGTTACTGGTGGTCAGTTTTTGTTACCAGTTTTTGGTATCATGGGATTTGAAATCTTTGTGGTAACGGGAATGTTGTTGTGCTTGTGTTTGGTGCCAATGTGCCTATCACGAGAGGGAAATCCAAAACCACCTGAAAAAACGTCGTTAAATTTAAATTTACTTTGGAAAATTTCCCCAGTTGCTGCCGCAGGGGTGCTTACTGTTGGATTAACTAATGGAGCATTCCGGACGGTTGGTCCGATTTATGCGCAAGGGATGAATTTTGATATTGATCAAGTCGCACTGTTTATTTCTCTTTGGGTAGTTGCGGGTGCGTTATTTCAGCTGCCATTGGGGTATGCATCAGATCGAACGGATCGGCGATATGTTTTGATTTCTGCTACTTTAGGTGCAGGTGTCGCATGTCTGTTTTTATCTGGAAGTACAAACGTGAGTATCATTTTTATCTGTGGATTCTTGTTCGGTGGATTTGCGTTACCACTGTATTCGCTTTCCGCAGCACAAGCGTATGATAATGCTGAATCTTCGCAATTTGTTGAATTAGCTGCTAGCTTAACATTATTTTTTACCTTAGGTGCTACTTTTGGTCCACTAATCGCTTCATTTATAATGGAAAAATTTGGGCCAAGCTGGTTCTTCGTTTATGTCGGCGTACTACATCTAGTACTTATTGCATTTGTATTGTATCGAATAACAAGAAGGAGAGCAAAAGCGATAAGCGAACGTGGAAAATTTGTTTGGCTACTTAAAACTACACCAATTCTCCATCGTTTAGCAAAGCGTGAAGGTTCGAAAGATTTATAGTGACATTTATTGTTAAGTATGAAAGAATTCTCAGACTTTCTAAATTTTTCAATAGTTGATTAGCATATTGATAAAGATTGTTCCCGTTATTCTCACCAGTTGTGAATTGCTAATGCGAATAAGTCTATATTTGCAAATGGTTTCTTTGGCAATCCTACTTATTCCTTGGAGTTCAAAATTGCTCAACTCACATTGAATTTGAATTACACTTTAAATTGTATAAACTAACTGTTGATATAAGATTAAGAAACTAAATGAAAATACTTAAATTGCTTAATAGATTGATTTCAACATCTGTATCACTTAAAACTGAGGAATTTCTAGATGAAAGACTTATCTAAGCAAAAAAAATCTAAAGCAAAATCCTCTCCCCAATCTGGTAATTCTGGGGAAAATCTCAAATTTACTGCAGATAAACCTGTTATTTTCAAATCTCCTAGTCAATTTTTGAAAAACTATGAAACGTTGACGGTCAAGGATTTAATTGAAACGACAAGGGGGATGAATTCAAAGTATATTGAAAATGATGTTGGGTTCTCATTACGCAAGTTTTGCCCTAATGCTTCAAATTATTTAAAGCAACATTATCAAGTACCGCATTATCAACGCCGAGTATTAGGACCAATTTTGCAAATTCGCACTCAACGAATTATCAATGTTAAGGATGGCCAAGAATTTTTTGACGCAATTTTAGATGTACTTGAGCATACACCAAGTTTTTTGATGTTGTTGACATTATCAATCTCCCATGAAATCCCAAATAACGCAACTACAATAGATAAAGTTGTGGAGTTTTGTGCAAAGGAATTTTCACTAATTCAGTTGGTAAAAGATACTAGAAAAAGTCTTGAAAACTTAGAAGCTAAGTTTAAGAAGAAGGGTGAAAAATCTTTATCTGAGGGGGAAATTATAGGTCTATTTTTAATGTATTGTTTTAGCTTGGGAGTTTGCAGTACGCAAAATATATTTCGTTGCAAGATTGAATCTGATTTTGGTCGGGAAATAATTGATGTTGAGAAACGTGAATTTGAGTTGCCAGAACTACCGTCAAAACAAATTTTCGGAACTGAAAATGAAAGATTGGTAATAAGTGAAAGACTAATCATTTTGGCAAAAAGACTAATGGGACCATATAATCAACACGACTTTGAAGAGCTTCAAGAGACTATTGAACAATTAAATGCATGGCAGAATGCAACTGGGAAAAAGGTTGAAAATTCTGCGACTAAATGAAGTTCGCTTGGAGTCTGAATTTCTAAAGTGGTATTGACAAATATTGTTACTTTGGACTTAAGTAATTGAGCTTTTAAGTCTTAAGTTTTTGTTCAACGTTGAATCTCACTTACATTAAAACCTCTAAGTAAAAAGGTGCAAAATGAAGGAAACAAAATCGACGCAAAGTTTGGCGGATGAATTTAAAGAGTGGTTTATCAAGCTGCGGACTAAATTTAATCAAATTGTATTTGAAGATACCCCGATTCAAAAGAATGAAGCTGGGGAAGAGAGTGGTTTTGATGAAGATCGTCAGCATTCAGAGTCTAGTATGACTCCAGAAGTTAATAATACAAAAAGTGCTAAACAATCTGGTCCAATGCATGCTCCGAGTTTGTATGGAGGAGTTAAGTATAGATTTATCGCATTATGTATTGACATTTTTCTACTAACTGTCACGTTTATTGTAGTTTTGTTTTTACTTAACCGGTTTGTCGACTATTTTAACGTGCAAATTCAGTCAGATATAGAAATCCCAATGATATATCTTATACTTGCACTGTTTATACTCTTAACTGCATGCTATTTTGTAATTTTCGAATGCTCGAATCTTAAAACTACCCTAGGAAAACACATCTTTAGTCTAATTGTCACTGATTACAATTCGAATAAACTCAATTTTTCTCGTTCATTTTTAAGGTTTCTGGGTAAAATAACTTCATTGCTGATTGTGGTTCTTGCTAGTTTTCAGTTATTCGTAATACTGTTTGAATTTATATATATTTTAACAACAAACAGGTACGCTAGATTACCCACTGATGAATTACATGTAATTGAAGATGAACAATTAAGAATCTGGTTTTTTGTAATTACTATTACGATTTCTGTAATTTTGGCTTTAAAAATAAATTTATCAGCGAAAAATCAAGCTTTTCACGATAATATTGCGAAGACAGTTGTCATCTTTAATCGTAAATCTGAACAGTTGGAATCCGACTTTATTGCACAACCAAAATATGCAGGGTTTTGGGAAAGGTTTGTCGCTTTTATTATTGATATTTTGATATTATTGTTTTTTTGTGGTGGGGTTGTCCTAATTTATACACCTATTATTCAAGAAATTTTAGATTGGGAGACTGAGTCACATGGTCTTGATTTGATCGTTTCACTTGTAATATTTTCCCAGAATTTGATTGTTGTGTTCTTGTATTATACTGTATTTGTAAGTTCGGACTTACAGGGAACTTTAGGGAAGTATGTGGTTGGATTGAAAATAACTGATTATAAAGGTGAGAGGATCACTTTTTTTAGAGCGATGGTAAGGTTTTTCGCAAATATTTTCTCGTTGGGGTTGGTGTTGATTGGTTGCTTAATGGTCTTATGGACCAGAAAGAAACAAGCATTACATGATAAAGTTGCAAGAACGAATGTTATTAAGGTTCGTTGACTCAGTTAGTAAATTTGAGTGTGTATTGGAATTTTTCATATAAGATTGGAAAATTAGCTAATATGCTTGAATTTTGTTTAGATAGGTTTATTGAGAATTATGATCTCACGAAATAGGAGTTCAAATTAATTTCTGGTAGTCGTTTTGGTAATAGCTTTATAGAAAATTTTATGATGTTTTATAGCAATCTATTGCTTGAAAACTTCAGAACTAATACAATTAGAAAATAGTTGTTGAAAAATATGTATAAGTATACAATTATAAAGAGGCTTACTCTTTCATAATTTTAATTGGAGATTAAAAATGGCACATGTCATTAATATCGCTAAAGATTATACACCCAATATTGGAGGTCGTTATATAGAAGATGGTGAGGGGAACGCAACCGAATTTCGTGAGAAATTTCTAGTTCCATTACTGAAAAAGAATGAGAAAATTATTATAGAACTTGATGGTGTCGCTGGTTATGCTTCTTCTTTTATAGATGAGGCATTCGGTGGACTAGTAAGAGATGAAAACTTTTCCACAGAGTTTGTTCTAGATCATATTGAGTTGAGTTCATTGAATGGTGCCTACGAAGGAACTAAAATGCGAATAGTGAATTACATAAAAAATCCAGATGAAGTAACGTGGAAGTAAGTATTCAGTAAATTACTGAAATGGTAAAATTTTCAAGTCTTTGACTGAGATTAGGTTACTGAATCTTAAATGAAATCGATCCTGATATATAAAAAGTATTGTATCACTGAATTATATTCTTTAATAGTTCTATTTGTAAAAATCCAACGATAACCAAAATAGCTATATTTTGAGGAAAAATCTAAAATGACTATTATAAGTGATATAACTGGAATAGAATTTTTGAATTCTGCTTTTGTTTTTATTCTAATATTGTTAGTCACCCAGTGGACAATTGCAATTTTTGCGAGACGTTCGAGGAAAGTCTCCGTGATTGAACAGTCTAGAGATTCAGATTTACAAAATATTGAAGTTTTAACTTTTGAACTTCGTCAATTGTGCATTAAATATTGGTCATCAGTTTTGAATTCTTCAGAGCAATTTGTGTTAGGACAGTCAATTGTTGCAAGATTTGATTTTCTAGAAATTCTTATTATTCGATTATTCAGAAATGATCAAAAAAAGCGTCAGGAACTATTGATTTTGCATGAGTTATTTTATAATCATTGTACAGGACTTGATTTTTTGAGGGGTAATCGAGAACAGAGATTGGTATTAGTAAAAAAAATTGAGAAATATACATATACTTTTGTTGATTTATGTTTAGAGTACCGAAGAAAATTGCCATTTGAAAAGTTTTAGTTATGGTCAAATTTCCGCTGAAAAATTACACATTATGAGACGGGTTGTTAGTTTTTGATTGAGTGAATATGGCAAATATTCAGTCTTATGGAAGGATAGAAACAGCTCCCGAAAAAACGGCCTCTTAATTTCATTTTCAACTACCACCAATTTATTCTAAATTGCATGCCGAATCCTACAAAATGGTAGGTCAAATATCGCGAAGATTCATTGAAATAATCAATGTGATGACGACATACAACCTGAGCATTAGCCATTTCAGTAATGGTACTCGTTGCAGGTTGCTTTATCCGAAGACCATCACGCAAGCTCAAATGATTGATATTGTTTATCAGAAGTACCAAATCCAACAATTGTTAGAGGTGTGTACGCATTGATGGACTTTAAATGTTCTGCAAGGGGAGTACCACTGAGCAATCTTTTTATAGCATCGTGTGCGTTGTCTGGTAACACTAATAAGTAGTTGTCATTGTAATCGTCGCGATTGATTACAAATCCCTGAGTAGCATAAGTGCAGTGTCCAGTTGATTTCAGCTGGATTTGATAATCTTCAAAAAGCTTTGTGTTCCAACTGAGTTTCAGTAATGTTGCTACTTTTTCAAATGTAGCATCTGTGCATTTTGTAGTTTTAGTAGCTATAACTCTTATTATTGAGTTATATGCCAGCGGCCATAAAACTCCCTGTTAGTCAATATGAATTCCTTTTTTAACGAACTTCTTAAAGTGAAAACTTGAAGCCGCGACAGTTTTACCGCCCTTGACTAGAGTGGCTACAACTCTTTTGAGAAGCCCACGCGCTACTAATATTCCAAGGTCATGTAAAATAGCTGGTAGATCTTTGATATTGATTGCTCTATAGAATGTCAAAATATGTATCGCTTTAGTGTTAAAATAAATGTCGGGGGACAATATCAACTTCCTACGAAGTCGACCTAATTAGTTTTGATTACAGTGGCAAATTTGCAGTGGGCAAGAAAAGATTACATTCGAATACGCCGCCTCAAAACTCAATTGTTAGTCACCACCAATGGATTCCTATGGTTCTATTTACACCAGCAAGATGGCAAGCGAAGGGTATACAATACTAGGTGAAGTTACTTAATTCTATTTTGGGTCACCGAGTAGGAAAACTATCCAAATTAAAGTGACCCAAATTGAATGTGAATGGTGACTATCAATAGCAACTTTTAACTTAATTTCTGGTTCCAGTTCCAATAATTGCTCCAGTTACTTTTGATGTATCAGGTCCTCCCCGGTAAACTCCCGTTACGCTTGAAACATTACTATTGCTGTTACCATGGAACATTCCTTTGATTTCCATATTTTCATAAGTAGAATCAGTTAGACTTACTGTACCAGTATAGCTTCCTTTTCCAGGGTCCAATTCTATGTCGCCAGTTAGTCCAGAAGTAAATCTACCTTGACCTTGGTCACCTGAAAAATTTACCGAAAGACCAAATTCTCCAGATTGAATTTGACCTCCACCAATTTTAAAATAGTTCACACCAGAATAAGAGAATTGACCAGACGGTGTCCCTTCAAATGGTAATCCTCCAGCAACAAAATCATCGAAACTGCTTAGCGCGATAACCGCATTTCCTGAGTTGTTGAATAGCATAACGATATCAATATTTTCGTCTTGATCTGTCCCAACTGATAATGCAAGTTTTCCTAGATTTGTATGACCTGGTTCACGCACTAAGGTTGGATTTCTAAATTTATCGATTTCGTCAATATTCATTATATACGTTCTTTCGCTCAACATCGCGTAATATTCGCCCGTCAGAGGAGAACTATCAGTAGACTCTATATGTTCAATGGTTGAAGTGCTGTGATTTCGGGCGATTACAGGGGAAGCCGCGGGTTGATCTCCATTACCCCCTGCATCTTGTGTGATATTAATTATACTATTGATATCGCTAAGTAGATTCTCTTGAGCATCATTTAGAGGTACTGGTGTAGGTGTAGTATTTGCCGTATTATCGCCACTATTTCCACCACCGCATGCACTTACAAATAAACCAAGTATGAGAATCGGTGCGAAAATTTTTGTTTTAGACATAATTGTCTCCTTTTGTTTGGTTGTTTTAATTAGACTCAAATTCTAGTCATGTAACATGTTTAAAATGCGTTAAATTATTCATTTAGAATAAGATTTCTTACCTTTACTATTGCTTTATAATCAAATTACACATCAATTTTTTTGTGATTAATTTGTAACTCCTTTTTCTATATAGGAATTATTTCTCTTTTTTCAAGTATGTTTTTTATTTAATTCACAGGAATCGGAGCAATTGTTGTTTGAATTTCTTTGAAATACTTGCTAGTTTTAAATTATTTGGTGTAGATGTTGTACTTGAAGTTGCGAACTAAATTTGGATTACATTGAAAAAAATGTTAACGAACGAGATAGTCATATAATTCTATGGTGATTTTATAGCTAAGTCCAATTCGACCGCTAATTTGTATTGCATTGCCATTTTTTACAATTGGTGAGGTAGTAGCGTCGCCAAGATAGTTTTCAAAATCTACTCCAAGATGTCCACGGATTTTGTCGGTAAAGTCAAAAGAAGATTCTAGATTTAATCCGGCACTTTTTAACCCAGCTTGAGCTTCAAATGGAATGTCAAAATAAGGTGAATCCATAGCTTCCTGTTCAGTTACTCCGAAGAATCGGTTCATGTAATTCGTGTCAGCTACAGAAAGATATGGACCACCATAAAAATGTAGACGGTCCGTGAAATCGTGATGATATCTCAAACCTATTTTCGCGTGAGTCCCTTTGTGACCGCCAAAGCCTCTGCGACCAACGAATGTTATTTGGAAATCGTCATATCTATAACCAAGTGAAAGTCCTAGTTCAAATGCTAAATCGATTGGTCTCAATCCTTCAAGATTTTCACTTACCTTACCATCTCCTCTACTAGTAAGCGCGATTGATGGAAAAATACCGAATCCTTGTTTATTTTCCTTACTTTCAGATTCGCTTCCAAGTTTCCAAAAATAAGGCAAATTTAGATAGGTAAATCCCAATACCGCAGTAGGTGCAAAACCCAATTTTGAAGCCCCTCGATATTCAGGACTCATTCTAGCACCTGCACCTGCTCGAAAAATGAATTTATATGGATTCTCAACAGAATATTCTTCGCGTTCTTCAATTTTAGTAGTTTCGTCCACTGATTGGGAGATAGCGTAGTAACTGGTATTACTCAAAATGAGGACAATTGATGCTACTAATAGTAGGAATCGATAGCAATGCTTGCTGAAGCAGTTTGAAACATTGAATAGTTTTTGCGATACAGTGTAACGCATGATTGTAATTCCCAATAAGTTTTAGTCCAAATAGTTTGGTATTTGGATTGAATTATAGATAAAAAATCCACACTTTCAACTGTGTAATTTGTATTTTACAGGAATCCTGAAAAAGTTGTAGATCTAGTCGCGTTCCTATCGAATTTAAAACTAAGTGACAGATTTTCAAAAATGTTCAGAATTTGAATAGGGATAATGAGTCGAATCAATATTTTAAATCCAATAATTTTAGCTATTTGAAAAATCTACCATTATATGCAGTCTAGTCTTTGGACACAAATAATTACGAAAGAACCCATTAAGATTCTGTCAATGAGTTTTAAACTAATTGGAGAGGAATTAGTGAATATAGAATATGCTTCAACTCAAAGGAACTCTTGGTTTTTAAAATACAATCAAATTGAAAATCAAAGTGAACTTAGAATTAAAACTTTGTTGTTATATTTAGCCCTACCACTTTGGATTTATAGTCGTAAGTTGGCCAAATTCTAGTGTCAATTTCATTTTTAAAGGTCAAGTTTGAGTTTGAATCAATTAAAGCTGTAATCGCTAAGCCAGAAATAACTAAACCTAAAATTGCAATTGTTGCTAAGATTGTATTTATTGGTAAATCAGGTGCTACATTACTATCACTAATTGAGTTTGAGCTGCTACTAGTCGAACTGGAGCTACTATTTCCACTCTTGGGATTGTGGCAATGATATGGCTGACTGCCTGCATGACATCCTCGACTATCTGTTCCTCCAGAGTGGGCAAAAGTTTGAACACACATGCAGATTGAGAGTAAAATTACAAGTGGATACTTCATTTAAATTTCCTTCTTGTTGAATAAGAGATTTGATTGAGGCATAAATAAATTCTTTTTCTACAAAGATATTCCTCGGTATTGGCAAGACTAAAAGAATCTTATGTATTAAGTAGCGTATTGGGGATGGCTATTGTTTTCCATAATCGAGGACATTGAAAGTTACCCGAATGATATTATGTTAGTTGAAGGATGAAGATAGTATATAAAAACATCATAACAATTTAATTATTAAATATATTGATTTATTAATTAATTCAATTAAAATCTTCTATTCACAATTATCAATCCGAATGTTTTCGGATTTCGTGTCCGAATAATTCGGATTGTACAAACTAACACTAAAAGGGAGATTTCAAAAATGATGAAAAGTGTTTTGGGTGCTATCTTAACAATAGCTTTGTTATTAAATTTAACCACAGGGACTAGTGCCGAACGGCGCGAATTTTCAGGATGTACTAACTCTGATACTTTAGTAACAACATCTGGGGTTTCACGAGGGACAATTATACCTGCAGGTGAAA
Source organism: Stappiaceae bacterium (assembly GCA_964291365.2). Classification (GTDB taxonomy): domain Bacteria; phylum Pseudomonadota; class Alphaproteobacteria; order Rhizobiales; family Stappiaceae; genus JBDWFY01. The sequence continues at coordinate 3,389,154 of OZ219989.1, read as the reverse complement.
GCATAGGGTTTAAGGTTGATTGCGAAGACGATACTGGATTTGGTGGAGGATCTGTAGCATTATTCACAATTGCAGGAATTGTAAGTGGAGCAGCAATAGGTATTGGGGTTTACTATTTTCTACAAAAGCAGAATGTCGGAACTGGTTCAGCAAATTTTGCAGAACAAATTCTCGCAGGAACAAATGAGCATTTAAGGTTAAGTCCGACTTTTGACCCTAATTCTAAAACAACTGGACTAAAATTTGCATTAAAGTTCTGAGAGAATCTTGAGAAATAAATCTGACGAAGTACACATACACAGAATTATCTGATAGATATGAGCTTAAATTTGATTCTGAAAGCTAACTTAAAATCAATTTTTACGTCCGCACCAGTTGTGAAAAATGTTTATTCAATAGAATCTAATATTTCAATTGATAGTATTGACTCCAGCAATGAACAAACACCAGATAAAGTGTATCTGGTTACATAATCCGAAACAACATTTTAACAAACTAAGGTACTAACTACTATGACTATTGGAGTTATGAACTTCAAAATGTGTTGGAAATACTCACCATTGAAGTCGACTGGAAAGATTGACCTTATTTTCGTTAGTTTTATTTGCCAAAAAGTTGTATGAATTTTCAATACTTAGCAAAAAATTAGGATTAACTTTGAGCTTGCTTCCTAAGCGGTATGTATGATTTCCTGAATCATTCAACTCAATTCTACTATAGGGAGTTAATGTGGATTGATGTATAGCAAATTCTATCCCGTATCCTATTTCAGAATTTAAACTTGTACCAGATTCATTTTGATCTAACTTACTAATATGCTTACCTCTTTGTTGATCTATCAGAAGACTACTAAATGAGTTTTGCTGGTTAAAGTTCCAAGAAGGGATTAAGCTAACTAGAATTCCAAGTTTATCGTTATTAGAATCATAGTTGAGAGTTCCTTGAATTCCTAATTTCTCAAAGAGATGCTGGTCTTGATGCCAAAGATACTGTGCTGTTCCAGAAGCAGATATACCTAGCGGGTCTGTATAAGTTATACCTGATTGAGAAACTACCCCAAGTGTGATTCATAATCTTCTAAATCTGACCGTCCGTATATTATTGATTGAATTTGAAGAGATCTGCCCTGCCTAATGTCAAATTGGTTTGAAACCTCAATTCCTATTTGAGTCCAACCAATATTAAATTGCTGATCATTAAGGAATTTTGTCGTGTCGGAGATACTTATTTGTGTAATATAGGAATCTCCCACAGGGTAAATTATTTAAAATCCTCTGTTGCAATCTAAACATTATCTCAATACTGCGGTTTTATTTGAAAAGCAATATCATTTTTGTACCGCCTGCAATCCATTGTAATTAGGGCGTTTTGTTGCAATCAAAGCTGAAATCTATTATAAATAAAGGGATTTACTATTATTAAGAGCTTGTATCCACTATTATTGCTGACTTTTTAGTCGGTCACTTTTTTATTTTCCCCATAAATCAAGGTGCGATGTTGATTTAGCCTAAAATTTTCTATGGATAACTTTGCATTATCCCTTGAATCGACCAAAACTTTTCTTATTGAACCCAATAATGTTTGTATATTGATTGATTGTAACAATCGCAAGCAAACATTTCAACGTCACTTAGGGCAAAATTTTGGAGGTTTGAATTGCCAGTTTATTTTGGAAAATCAACATCTGATTTCATCCCCGCCGCTCCTTCGGGAGTAATCGCTAGCGCGATTCTAGAAAATCCTGAGATTACTGAACAAACGGATCCGGTTCAAAGCGATGATTCTGATTCGGTTGACACTAAGGGGAATAAAAAGACTTCAAAAGGTGGTGATCGTCGCTCACTTCGATTAGAGAAACATTTTAGTCTAATTTGTGATCTGATTCAGGAGCATGGTTATTGGATTTCCCACCGAACACTCTGTACGATATTGAATGAACGCACCGGGGAGGAGTTTGACCATAGCGCAATCAAACGGTTCCGTGATAAGCATAATTTACCGCGGACTACGCAACAGGGGGTTGTTGGTATTACCACGGATGAACCAATGATTCCGGGGCAACAGGTCAGTCATTGGAAATTTAAGGCAGACATCGTCAAAATGAAAGTGGTGGTGGCAAGCTGGGGAGCGACTGGATGTCTCAAAATTTTGCTATCAAGAGAAACGGAAATATTTTATTTGGAATATTGATAGTGGGCGATTGACATTCACCCAAGCTCTCAAAAAGCACCGCATTCCACCATCAACTAGTGGCGATTGGTGGCGTGATTTTCGTCACCATAAGCGGCTTGGGCCAGCACCACGGGTTGACAAACGCGTCGCTGATCTAATACCGTTTTACGACTTCATTCAAGCCAAAGCAAAAAACAATCATCAGCTGACTGCAACCGATTTTGTTTCTTGTTTAAAAGCGGAACACAATTTGTCTTGTTCTCTCACTCATATGAAAAAGACGTTGAAAGTACTTGGGATTGGTGGGTGATTGAAAAAAAAAGACGACAAAAACCGAAACTTCCATCGCGTTGCCCGAATCACTTACATTGAGTGCTGAGCAAATTGTTGACTACGATGCTAGGATTGAAAAGGTTGATGAGGCATCAACAATTGGCAAACAGCTGCCAGAAAATATCTAACGAATGGTCATCCACGAAGTGCAAGAGGACATTAAGCTATTGGAAGAATCCTGTTCAGTGTATACTAACCCCTTTAACCGCAAAGCAGTTTGCAATAATCATGTCGGGTTGCTGTATATGTGCAATTTGGGATATGTTTCTGGGTGTTTAAACTTGAAAGCAATAGAAGCGTTCATCGTTAGCAAATTTGCGATGATTTCGGCATTATTGGGAGATCATGCGCCCAAAAAACCGTCCAAACAGTCGACTCTTAACAAATTTATGCGTTTGCTCAATCTGAATGAATATAGTCGCTTTTTTATTCAGTCGGGAGCACTTGGGTCAGTTTTGTCGTGATTGGTGGTATGGCTTTGATGGAAAAGGCCAGCGCGGTTCGCAAAAAGGTCCCAATAAAGACCCTGTTTATATCGCTTCGATAATGGGACTCACCACCCGTGAGACGGTCGCGGTCTTTCCCTCAGACCCGTTAGCGAAAGAAACAAAAGCATTAATGCAACAAATCCGTGATGATGAACTTCCCCCTGAATATCTCAAGATCACTGCCGATGCCCTCAATTGCAAAACCGCATTAGCCGAACCGCTCCGTGACCGAGATGGTTCTTATTATTGGGCGGTGAGACGAAACAACAAAACACTTAAAAATTGGATCAAGGATCTCTTTTCTGATTATCGCAATATCGACATTGAATGGTATTATGAACATGATGAAAAATACAACAAAATACGAATTACTGGAATCATGAGAATTCCACCCGAATTGCCAAAACCACCCAAATGGGAAGGTGTCCAAACCATCGTTGCTTATGCCACGGCTGACATCGTTGATGATAAAAAGTTAGCCGATTTCGAAATCAAATCGCCATGTCATCAAAAGAAAGTCTTCCAGATTTCCATGGCATCAATCCCAATTCGACATTTTATCAGTAATGAGCGGCTAACCGCATCGATGGCGTGTCATTTAACCAATCAACATTTGGGGATTGAAGAAAATCATCACATCCTTGATACCACATTTCAAGAAGATGCCCAGCAAATTACCAATCCAACCACAGTATATATCACTACTGGTGAACGAAGACGAGCACTTAATCCTCTGTTACGTCTAGATTCAAAGGATACGATTCCTGGAGATCAAAATTGGACACTACATGATAGCTGGCACTTACTAGCGGCGCAAACCAATATTTGCAAAAAATACCCACAATTCAAAGAATTTCTCCAATTTAAGTATCATAAATATTGAAGTACTCCGAACTTCATCGAAAAAAAGTTTAAATAATTTGCCCTGTCCGATTATATTGTACAGATCTACCGAAAACTTTTCGTTACTTTTGACTACCATTAATGGTAGCTAGAATTTTATATTCGAGAAGTCGTGAATTTTAGTTTTCTCCACTATACTTATCTTTGTTGACAAAGTAAATTCTATTCCAGTCGTTCAATAATTCAATTACAGAGTTAATGACAATTAAAAAATTCTGGTTAATTCTAGATTGTAGTTTATCATTCTGATTTGTTTACGGGACATAAGAAAAATAGTTGTTAAATTTCAATATTTTGTGACATGGAATCTAGAATGACACTCTTGTGAAAATGCATTTTGGATATCTTCCTCTGTTGGTAATAAACGTAAAAAACGAATTCGATTTGAAGCTGAAAAATTTATATCTTTCATTGTAGTAGTTATTAATTTTATAGATTTGACATTTAAGGTTTCTGGAAACATTAGAATTAGTCCGTTGCAATGAAATTCATCTTGACTAATTTCAGTAAAGGTTAGTTTTTCATTTACATAAATATCGTAAATGAATGAATAGTCAATAAATAACCAAATTCCACTCGCTATACTGGACGATTTTGATTCTATTACCAAATTACCATTAAATTTCTTAATATCTGGATGAAATCTAAGCGGTAATTTATCCGGTTTCATTTTCTCTGACCAATTGTTTACTAAGATTTTCATTGTATGAGTTGTGCGTGGTTTCCACGGATCAGATGACTTGTAATCACTAAGTTCAATATGATCATAGTAACCTGAATTCAAACGCCAAATTGAATTAATTCGTTTCCAAGAAAATAAGTCACCTCGTGATATTAATAAGAAATCATTTAGCATGTTGTTCAATTTATTATCTGGTATAGAATTTACGTTACCTATTAATCTTTCTCCATAATTTGTGGGCATCATTCGAATTAGATGCCCTGGGGTAAAATTAGATTTCTGAATTGGAGGAAAACGAGCTAAAAATGGATCTGATAATGTGCAAAGGTCAATTATATAGCTAGTTGTATCGGTCATTGAAAGACCACCTAACCAACCGCAAGCTGTACTATATGTTGTAGGTAAATTTTCAGGTGAAAATTTATCATACTCCCATCTTGTACGGTCCTTTGACCATAAACCACTTGATCTATAGTTACTACCTCGCTCATCACTAATAAAATTGTAACCTATTCTAGGTTTGTAGTTTACATTGGTCCCCTCTTTGAATGGATATTGTTGAAAAGAACCATTAATAAGACATAACAAAAATATAAATACTACATAGCAATTTTTAGCTCCTTTGCTGAAAAATTTGCTATTTTTTAATGATAATATAATCATTCCAATTGAAAGATAAATAAGTATTGAAAAAAAACGTCCAATCATGAAATCTCCACCTACCCAGACAATGTAAAGTAAATATAGTAATTGTCCTATAGCTAGTGAGATTAAAACTTTATTTTTGCTAATGAGCGAGAGAATTATTCCAATACAAATAATAATTGTTGACGATATATCGAGTTTTAGTGACAACAAATATTCTAATCCATTGCTAACATAATTATATACAGAGACATCTGGACTTAATTTAGCATAATAAGTGTTAGGAAATGGAAAACCAAAATATATAGTTGTAAAACTGAACCAACAAAGTAAAATTATCGATCCAGGTAATAGCATAACAACAGCATTTTTGATTGACTTACATTCAAATAATAGAATAAGTGCTAACGGAAGAAGTAACACTAAATGATCAAACCTATTTAATACTAACAATGCCATTAAAATATATGATAATTGCAAATTTCTTTGCCAATTTTCTATTGACAATAGATGTAACAATAATCCAACTAACAAATAAGAAAGTGGATTTTCCAAACCCGAGGTGGTATAATCAAAAAAGGACCAGCTAAATAATAAAAGTAAGATAGGGGATACAATAGTAATGTTACTTCTTTCTTGGTTAAGTTCTAACTTGAATAACAATAGTATTGACGAAATGGCTATTACAATACTTAAAATCACTGTTGAATAATATAGTTCCTGTGTAATGAAAATAACACTACTTAAAACTAGAAACCAAAGCGGGTGGGTAAACGCTTGAACTCTATCTGGAATGTTAAATGTAATACCATGACTATTAACAAAGTTCCAAACTTGGCGAAGTGTGATTTGAGCATCATCACCAACCCAGGCGAAAACGATTATTACATATGAGATTATCAATAATGTAAAGATACGGAGACCCCAAAATATAATATCGGTTTTGAGTGATGAAATAATTGTATTTGAATTTAGATTCATAGGATAGTTTGTATTTCAATTTTTATTTCAAGTTGGATTTAAAAATTAATACTAAATGAGTCAATTATAAAAGTCAATTTTCGGCAGAGACTAAGTTCAACAAAGCGTCTCAAGAAACATAATGATTTTAGATTATAAAGTAATACTTGCTTTTATGTTAGAGTCAATTATTTGAGTAGGAAGTTAAATATTTTTTAATTTATAGTTGACAGTGATAAATTTTCAAAATATTATTTGGATTAATTCTTTGGTACAGTATATTTTTGTAATTTGAAATTTTTATGACCTTAATCAAACCTTAGACAAACTAGAAAGGATATGTTAAATGCAATTACCTAAATTAAGAAATTTAACTCTAAATTTATCCCCAAGATTTTTCAATATCAGTAGTATTTTAGTTTTAGCAATTGTCATACACACAATTCAAGTGAATGCTTGGATTGGTGATGATGCTCAAATTACATTTAGACAAATTTGGAATTTTATTACTGGTGATGGAATAACTTTTAATTTTGGAGAAAGAGTTCAAGCATTTACGCATCCACTTTGGTTTTTATTACTAAGTTTTTTTGTATTTGTTACCCAAGAGTTGTTTTTAACGACAATAATTATTAGTGCTATTTTATCATTACTTAGTGTATTGATTTTGATGAAAATTGAGTTTGATAAGAGTAATTCCAATCGCACTCTTTTATCACCTGTTATTTTTTTTGTTTTTAGCTGGGCTTTTTGTGATTTCACAACTTCCGGACTTGAAAATCCGCTCTCATATTTATTAACAGCTTTACTGATTTACCTTATCTCACTTGATAATTGGAAACAAGAATTACAAAAAGTATTTATTGTTTTGTCTTTGTTGGTTTTAAATCGTTTTGATTATGTTGTCTTGTTCTTTCCATTGGTATTGTATTTGGTTTGGAATTGTCAAAATGTAAAACAATTGTTACGTGTGATTTGGCCAGGTACATTATTACTTGTTGGTTGGTTCCTATTTGCAACAATATATTTTGGCTTCCCGTTACCAAACACATTTTATGCAAAACTTAATACTGGTTATCCAATTGATGAATTACTAATTCGGGGTTGGAATTATCTCATTTCAATGAGTGATGATTTAGCTTCTGTATTAATTATTTTGATTGGATTAGTATTTACACTGGTTTCTCGTAATAAACTATTGATTTGCTTAACAGTTGGTCAATTTTTATATTGTTTATATTTGTTGCGGGCAGGTGGAGATTTCATGTTAGGTAGACACTTTGCATTGTTCGTATTAATTTCAGTAGGTCAAATCATATTGTCACTTTCCCAAAATAAAAATCTCAGTTTATTGGGAAAAAATATTTTAATTATCGGTATTTTTGTCGTGTTATTTGTTATTGGCTTATTTGAACGTTATCCATTTCGATCACATATTGAAACAGAATCACGAAGACCATTAGTTGCAAACTCTGAACCTGCTTCACATATTGTTGACGAAAGAAGTCATTATCGTTTTATATTTGGATTGGATTCTGATGTCAGAGATTCATGGCCAAAAGTATATAAACAAGTTGATCAACAACCAACTGATTATAGAACAACATGTGGAATACTAGGAGGGAGCTCATTAGCTGATCCAAATATATTTTTGATAGATGTTTGTGGGCTTTCTGACCCATTAATTTCACGACTTCCTGCAATTCAAGTAAGTTCTTGGAGAATCGGTCATCATTTAAGAAAAATGCCAGAAAATTATGGTGAGTTCAAATTAGGAAAAATTAGTACTTTGAATAACAAGCATTTAACGAAACTAGCAATTGATTTAAGAAAGATATCCTCAGATGATATTTTTGGAATAGAGAGGTTTAAAGCAATTTGGCGCATTAATACTGGATTTTATTCTGATATAGATTTTAATAAATACTCAAGCCCAAGTATTTACATCCCATTTTCTTCTTCAACAGAAATTGTTGAGTTAGATAATTGGGATTCAGAATTTGAATATGAAAACTTAGCACCAATTTATGGAACATTCTTGTTTAAATATTTTGCAAGTAATATTAAATTTCAATCAAAAGAGTCCCGAATTTCAGATGGAATTGAAATTCATACTAATACGGAATTTACGTATAAAGTTTATGTAAATAATAAGTTAACTTCTGTAATTCAAAAGGTCAAACAAGATAAGGTAGTTGGAGGAAATTATCGTAGAATATTTATTCCTTTGAAAAGGCGAACTAGAGTTAAATCAGTTGAATTAAGGGCAATTGATGCACATTATGTTGGAGATACAAGTATAAATGCTATATTTCATTTAAATGTTATTGAACCAAGGGATTTAAATCAATGGGTTATGCCAGCAGGGGGGTATGAGAACCATCAATACTCCTGGTTGGATCAAATTAACAAACAAAATGCAGATCAATTGCAAGTTGCTTGGACATTTTCAACTGGTTCTAAGTTTAATCATCATGGATCACCTTTGGTGGTAGATGATATCATGTATGTACATACTTTCTATCCAAATGTTGTTTATGCACTTGATCTAAATAATAGTAATCAAATTTTGTGGAAATATGAATCAAGACAAGATTTGAACGAAGTAACAGAATATTGTTGTGGGAATTCAAACTACGGACTAACATATGCTTATGGAAGAATATTATTTCATCAACCAGATTCTGTGCTCGTTTCATTAGATGCTTATACAGGAAAATTGATTTGGCGCATTGAAACTGGCAAACAAAATATGTTTAGTGTTGCATCTACAACAACACCTTTAGTTGTTGACGATAAGGTATTTGTTGGGATAAGTGCCGATAAATCAGAAAATCAAGGACATATTAGTGCATATAATATTTGGTCTGGTGAACTTATATGGCGTGCTTATTCAACTGGCCATGATCAGGATATGTTGATTGAACCTTTTAAAACTACTGTGCTAGGTGAATCAATTGGAAAAAATTCAGGTTTAAAAAGTTGGGATGGTAATAAAGGGAGTAAGGGAAATATAGATTTAAGTAAGTGGTTTTCATTTGATCAGGAAGAAAAATTGATATATTACGGAACTGGTAGGTCAAAGGAAGATGATCATAGTGCTACTTCTAGAAGCAAAAAGTGGACAAATACAATATTTGCTCGGAATCTAAACACTGGAATAGTAAAGTGGTTATATCAGGTGAATTCGAATGAAAATATGGGGTTTGATAATGCAAATGAAATGATATTGACTGAGAGAACAATTAATGGTAAAACTCGCAAATTATTAGTTTACATTAGTAGCAATGGTTTTGTGTATACACTTGATAGAGTTTCTGGAGAATTGATTCAGGCTAGAAAATTTGATTTATCAATAAATTGGGCTACAAAAATTGACTTGGACAAAAATTCAATTAATTATGGTTTCCCAATTGTTGATGAAAGTATAGTTACAGGTCAAGTGGGGAACACTGAATCTGAAAATAGCATTTGTCCTTCAATATTGGGTTCGAAAAGTTTACATCCAGCAAGTTATTCTCCCGAGTCAATGTTATTTTTCGTTCCCACAAATAATCTCTGTATGGATAGTGAATCTTTTACTAATAGAAATTATGCAGATAAACAGAATTTTGACGCGAAGACTGAAGTTTATCCACCAAGAAAAAGTCACAATGGATTCGGAAACTTAATTGCATGGGATAATATAAATGGTGAGATTGAGTGGTCTATACCAGAGAAGTTTCCAATTTGGTCAGGTGCACTGTCTACTGGTGGAGGGATTGTAGTCTATGGAACATTAGATAGTTATTTAAAAATAGTTGATTCAAAGACAGGAGAGAATTTGTTCAAATTTAAGACATCTTCTGGTATAACCGGTAATGTGATGTCATACTTGCTTAATGGTAGACAATATATAGCAGTGTATTCTGGGATCGATAAAAGTTCTTTTGATGTGAGAATTTTGGGTGACATATTTGAGTCTACTAAAAATGTGGATTCAATTTCTACTAGTAAATTTTTAGACCAATTTTCGGTTGGTGGCCAAGTAACGGTATTTTCATTACCAAATAATCAAAATAAGTGAATTGAAAGATAAAATTCTTCCAGGTGAATTTATTCAGAATTATTTTAAGTTATCTAATAACAACAATTTCGGGGTTGACTATGGTACTTAGTCAACGAAGTAAATGATTGTACAATCTGATAGAATATTTTACGATCTGAATAAGTTTTTGGCGTGTTATTGATATGAATTAGCTTATTTTTTCTTTCGTATTCTTCAAGAACTAATATGGCTTGAAATCCCAGTTGAGAGTACAATGTTGATTTTCAATAGTTTCAATTTCATTTTCATTAAGTAATCGCAAATACCTAATTCGACTGGATTCAGAAAAATCATAATTAACTAATGCTGTAGCTACAAATTGTACGGAGGAAACAGATTTTGTTTCTGGTAATCGGAGAATGACCCCATTACAACTAGACCAATCTTGTGAGATATTGCTAAACATCAATTTATTATTCACATAGATATCATAACTATATGAAAAATCAACATAAAACCACAACGCTGAAGCTGGTCGGGTTGTATTTGATTTTATGTTTAAATTTCCGTTAAAGTATTTTACGTTTTCATTCAATCTTGGTGATAGTATGTCAGGTTCTATTTTTTGGTCCCAATCAGTAAGTATAACTTCTTCAATGACATTAGATTTAGGCACCCATTGATTTAGGTTCGTATAGTCGGAAAAATCAATTTTGTAATTGTAATTAGTGTTTAATCTCCAAATTGATTTCCAACGCTCAACATCAAATTTGTCACCTGAAATCACTAATTGTACATCGTTTAATAATTGATTCAATTTCTTATCAGGTAGCTCACTTATCTCACCAATTAGAAACTCTCCGTATCCTAATGGTAATTTTCTTGGAAGGTGACCACTTACCCAGCGTTCATTTTTCATTGGTGGAATTCTAGCTATAAATGCATCTGATAATCCGCATACATCAATTACATACTTTGAAGAATTATTGTTCGAAACTGCACCTAAAAAAGAGCATAATGTCAGGTAGCTTGTAGGTTTTTCTGTAAACCTTGTTAGCTCAGGCCAAGTCTTTCGTTCACTTGAAAATAAGCCCCCAAACCTATAATTTCCGCCACGTTCATCAGCGGAAAAATATGCCACACGTGAGGGACGATAGTCGCGACCAGAAAAAATTGGGAAGTTACTAATAATAAGGCCATTAAGTAAGCATAATAAAATTGAAATTGAGAGGAGTATTTTGAATTTCTTATTATAATGTGAACTAATATATGGAATTGAACAGATTATTTGACCAATTGAAATGAAAACAAGTATTGTAAAAAACCTACCTAACATAAAATCCCCTCCGATATTGATTATATATCCAATATATAGAATTTGACCTAAAGACAGACTTATCAAATATCTATTTTTGCTAAATATAGAAAAAATCAATCCCGTACTTAATATTATTGGAATTGCTAAATCAGTTTTTACAGATTTTATGTAGTTCCAACCGTTACTAATGACTTCAATTATTGGGAATTCAGTGTTTGTTTTTGCATAAAATGTATTTGAAAATGGTGTTCCAAAATATACCGTCGCAAATAAATGCCAAGAAATAATTAGTACAAGACCGATAGAAATTGAGACCAGAAAGTGTTTAACAGATTTTGTTTCAAATATCATTAGTATTGCAAGTGGTAAAAAGAGTACTGAATAATCCAATCTATTCAAAACTAACAAAGCGAGGATAATATAGATTAAATAAACGTTTTTTTGCATATTTGTTCTCATTATCAATAAAAATATTAGACTGACCAGAAAATTTGAAAGCGCGTTCTCGAGTCCTGAAGTCGCATAATCAACATAAGCCCAGCTGAAAATTAATAAATATATTGGAGACAAAATTGATAGTTTTCCTTTATTTAAATCGTATTCAAGCCACAATAGGACAAGTATTGCTGAAACTGAAAAGAAAATACTAATAATAATAGTTGTAAGGAATAATTCTCTAGTGATAAAGGATATGACACTAATGATTAAGAACCATAGTGGGTGTGTAAACGCTTGAACGCGCTCACCAAAATTAAATGTAATCCCATCACCATTTATGAAATTCCAGATCTGTCGAAATGTGATCTGTGCATCATCACCTATCCACGCGGTGATTAGAATGGTATATAGCATAGCGAACAGAAATAGAATTCGAATCGCAATTCTTATATTTTGACCTGCTGTCTTGTTTAGAATTGAATTCCAAAAAGTTTGCAAAATATCTCTCCCCTTATAGCGTGAACATTTTCCTAGAATCGACAAAATCAATCTAGCAGAAAAGTAAGAAGTATCAAGTTTAATTTAAACTTTTTAATGTTTAGTATCTATTTGTTTAGTTTTTATAGTTCAATTTGTGTAGGTTGATATAGAGTTTTTCTACCATCTCATTGAGAAATTCCGTTAGTCTCATGAACCTTCAAGTGAAAAAGTGCATTGGCACTTGTATCATTAATATAATTCGCATCAATCGCTCGTATCTCAATTGATCTTACATTAGTTGTTTTTTCTAGAGGAATGAATGTGGGTTCCCTATCTGCGCCAAATATTCTGTCTTGCATAATTTGTTCAATAATGGTAGTGAATTTTCCATTTACATAAACTTCATATGAGAATTCAGGATTTATAAAAATTTCAATTTCATTCGATTCGCGAGGGGTTTTTGATTCGAATTTGATATTGCTGGCAAAGTACTTGTACGAAAAAGTTCCAAAAATTGGAGAAAAAATTTCAAATTCAATTTTGGAATCCCAATTTTCTAATTGCACCAATTCTGTATTTGATGAAAAAGGAATAAATTCATCTGGGTCGTTGTACTTTGTAAGATCTAATTCTGAATAGTAACCTGAATTTAACCGCCAAATTGCCTTTAATCTATTTCTATCAAGTAGCGGACCGCTAGTAACCAATTGGATGTCCTTTGCTAACATTGTTAAATCTTGATCATTTAGACTATCAGTTTTACCTAATTTAAACTCTCCATAATTTGTTGGCATTTTTCTAAAGTGATGTCCGATTCTCCAAGACTTAACTTGAATTGCCGGTAAACGTGACATCAATGGATCAGTTAATCCACATAGGTCTATTATGAAAATATTTGGGGTAGTTAATGAGTTGCCACCCATAATTCCGCATGCAGTCCTAAAATCTTTAGGAAATTGGTCTTTTTGGTCATTAATTTCTGGCCAAGAATTTCGGTGCTCGGAAAATAGTCCGAAAATGAAATAATAGAAATTTCTCTCATCGGCTATGTGTGTATTAGGCTCTACCGTACCAAGAATGGGTGTTCTTGATCCAAGTTCTAAATGTGAACGAAACGGAAAGCGATCAAAAGTACCGAGAATAATTAAAACTAAAATAATTCCAAAAACTATAAGGTTTTTTACAACCAGACTAGTTCTTTTAAAACAAATAAGTGAAAGGATTATTTGGCCTATGGAAATATACACTAATATTGCAAAATATCTACCCAACATAAAGTCTCCACCGGCTTGTAATATGTACAGACAATAAAGTAATTGACCTATTGACAGACATATTAGTAAAATATTCCGGGAAAGTAAGGATAGTATCAGTGCTGACGCAATAATTAATACTGATCCTAAGTCCTTTGTCATTGATAGAAAATAAATCCAACCACGAAGTAATACTTCATCTGTTGGATACCCAGCAGTCAATTTTGCGAAATAAGTATTTGGTAAGGGTGATCCAAAATAAAACGTTGCGAATCCAAACCACGCGCACATTAAAACAGCACCCGGCCACACTGCACGAAGTAAAAGATTTATATTTCGACAATTCCAAATTATGTATATTACTAAAGGGAAAAAAAGTACAGAGTAATCAATGCGGTTCAAAACCAGCAATGACAATACTAAAAAAATCTCTTTTAATTTTTGTTTCCAAGAATCTAGCGTGAAAATATATATCAATAAACCTGTTAATAAGAATGAAAGTGAATTTTCTAAGCCAGAGGTAGCATAATCGCAATACGCCCAACTGAATATTAAAAAAATTGTGGGTGAAATAAGTGTTCTGTTGTGTTTTTCTTGGTTAAATTCAATTTTCATCAACAATAGTACACTTGAAATTGTTAAAATCACATTTAAGATAATTGTAGTCAGAAAAAGCTCTTGAGTAAAAAAACCAAATAAACTGAGTAACCAGAACCAAAGTGGGTGTGTAAAAGCTTGCACACGTTCCGCAAAATTAAAGGTGATTCCATCACCGGAGATGAAGTTCCATACTTGACGAAATGTAATCTGTGCGTCATCACCAAGCCAGGCAGAATTTAGAATTGTAAACAGTATTAATGTCAAAATTACGGCATTAATAAAGTTCAAATAACTTCCTAACAATTTGGTAGAAAGAGGTCTAACTTTTGTTAATATCATTGAAAATTTCCTATTTGTAATTGCAATGATTGTTTAATATGAAAAGAATGACTTTAACATCTTATTTTTTTATTGACAATTAAATTTTGAATAGGAATGTGAAAATTGATTGTCCCCCGACAGTTATTTTGGTAAAGTTGTCCTCTCTCGGTTATTCACATTTCATTTGATTATTTTATTAGTTGGTCGTAGTCTTGACGAATTTGTGTATAATTTTCTAACGTCATTAAATTCTACCTATTAACTAAAACTATTCTCTTAAAATTGTCAGCTCTTTTAAGACTGGTATATCTAAATATACAGAATCTATTGCTTCAAACTTTATAGAGTTTATCATTGTTGGTTCAGCAAATTCTATTATTTTTGCAACATCTTCAGGTTCCTGTCTAATATTTTGAACATACATATCATTAATATAAAGCTCATACTCGTATCCCCAGTTTAAAATTACACTTATAGAAGTTGCTAATGTAGGTTTCTCAGATTGGATAGAAACGATCCCATTGAAAAATATATATCTTAGGGTGTTATTCCAATTATTGACGTTATAAATTTGTACTTTATTGGTTATGGGTATCCAAATATTTGTGTCAATATATTCAGCAAAATTTATTTTTGAGTAATAGCCAGTATTCACCCGCCAAATTGCAGAAAAACGATTGAAGTCATTTAGTTTTCCATAAGTAATTAATGTCATGTCCTTTAATAGTGAGATAATATTTTTATCTGGGATTTCAGTGACGTTTCCCAATAAATATTCTCCATATTCAGTTGGTATTTTTCTAAAGTGATGACCAATACGCCAAATTCTGGTATGAACAGCTGGAATTCGTGCTAAAAATGGATCAGTGAGTGCACATTGATCTATGTATTGATAGGAAGGGTCTGAAATAGAGGCAATACCCAATCCACCGCATGTCACAAAATATTTCAAAGGTTTAATCTGTGATTGCGGTTCAATAATTGTCCAGGATTCTCTAATTGGTGAAAATAATCCAAGTTCATAATAAAAATACGCCTTTTCATCCACTATTTGGAAGTCGACACTTCTAAAGTCATAATGGGGACTCCTTGATTCAATATTTTCAGGTGAAAATAAGAATGGAAACCTTTGAAAAATTCCAACTATCGAAACTATAATCAAAATTGAAACTACAATTAAATTTTTTGTTTTACTTCTCCACCCGTTAATAAATCCAAGTGATAAGATAATTTGTCCAACTGAGAGTAAAACTAGGATAGCGAAAAAGCGGCCAAGCATAAAATCTCCACCGGCTTGAAAAATATATAGCATGTAGAGTAGCTGTCCAATCGTTATGCTAATTAACACTTTGTTTCGACTTAATGTAGATAGAACAGTTGCAACGATAATTATGATAACCGAATTTAGGTCACTTCTCATAGATATAAAGTAGTTCCATCCGCGTAATAGCACTTCTTCATTTGGATAACCAGTATTCAGTTTTGCGTAATAAGTATTTGGTAGAGGGAACCCAAAATAATAAGTAGCGAATAAAAACCAGCAAAAAATTAAAAGTAACCCTGGCCAAATCGCTCGAAGTATTAGTTTAAAATTCCCATTAAACCACATCAAGTATAGAGATAGAGGTAAAAATAAAATAGTATAATCAAGCCGATTCAAGCATAATAACGAAATAATAAAAAATATTTTTTGAAGATCTTTTCTAAAATTTCCACGTGCAACAAAGTAACACAATAAACTTGTTAAAAAGTATGACAGACAATTTTCTAAACCAGAAGTAGAATAGTCAATAAACGCCCAGCTGAACGACAATAGAATTATAGGTGATATCAATGCTATTTTTCGAGTATCAAGAATATGTTCTGTTTTCGCCAACAAAATTGTACTGGAAATTGTTAATATTAAGCTAACTAATATTGTCGTTAAAAATAATTCTTGAGAAAAAAATCCAACAATTGTTAATGTCCAAAACCAAAGTGGATTTGAAAATGCTTGAACTCGTTGCTCAAAATTGAATGTTATTCCGTCTCCAGAGAACAAGTTCCAAATTTGGCGAAAAATGATCCTTGCATCGTCACCAATCCAAGCGTTGAGCAATACAGTAAATAATATTAACAAAATTGCGATAATACTTGGGAAGTGAAATTTGCTGAACATGCTTTGAAAATCGACATTTTTTGGGTAAGTAATGTTCACTTAAGTTCCTTTCCTAAATTTGATGACCATTGTTCACAATGTGAGGTATTAATTTACACGAAACTTAATAATCTATGTCTAATTAGTCAAGATCAGAGCTTATTCTTGACAAAAATTTGTGAAAAAGGTTCTCATTTTCAAAGTAATATTCTGATATTCTCAGGATAAATAAAACTGAAAATCGCCATAAATTATTGAATCATTATCTTGGTGAAAAAATCCTGCAACTAGAATTCATCAAGATTTATATGAAAGATTACATTTGCTATAACGCTGTTTACCCCAAGATTTATATACGTTTCAAGATAATTTGACAATACAAATTCCGATCATACCGCTACAAATTCTTTGTTAGAAGTCTCCCAATTGAATGTTTTATGTTGAGCACTATTGAGTATAGTTCTGCTATTTTTTTCAACACATAATCATATATGACAGGGCAAATTATTGTAAATTCTCTGTCGCAACCAAAATATTATTTAAATACTACGAAATTTTGCGAAAGACAATGATTTTTTTGCACCGACTGTAACTCCTTGTAAATAGGCGATTTTGCTGCAATCAAAGCTGAAATCTACTATAAAAAAAGGGGATATCAGGTGTTAAGTGCTTGTATCCACTATTATTATTGACTTTTTGATCGTCATATTTTTTATTTTCCCCATAAACCAAGGTGCGATGATGACCCAGCCGAAATTTTTCTGTGGATAACTTTGCTTTGTCTCTTGAATTGATCAAAATTTTTCTTATTTAACCCAACAATGTTTGCATTTTGATTGATTATTTCAATCGCATACAAGCATTTTAACGTCACTTAGTACAAAGTTTTGGAGGTTAAAATTGCCTGTTAATTGTGGAGAACCAACAACTGATTTCATCCCTACCGCTCCTTCGGGGGTAATCGCTAGCGCGATTCTAGAAAATCCTGAGATTGCTGAACAAACGATTGCGGTTCAACGCGATAATTCTGATTCGGTTGACACCAAGGGGAATAAAAAGACTTCAAGAGGTGGTGATCGTCGCTCACTTCGATTAGAGCAACATTTTAGTCTGATTTGTGATCTGATCCAGGAGCATGGTTACTGGATTTCACACCGAAAACTCTGTGCGATAGTAAATGAACGCACTGGGGAGGAGTTTGACCATAGCGCAATCCAACGGTTCCGTGATAAGCATAATTTACCGCGGATTACGCAACAGGGGGTTGCTGGAATTATCACCAATGAACCAATGATTCCGGGACAACAGGTCAGTAATTGGAAGTTTAAGGCGGATATTGTCAAAATGAAAGCGATGGTGGCAAACGGGAAGCGACTGGATGTCTCAAAATTTCAGTATCAAGAAAAGCGAAAACATTTTATTTGGGATATTGATAGTGGGCGATTGACGTTCACCCAAGCTCTTAAAAAGCACCACGTTCCAAAATCAACTGGTGGCGATTGGTGGCGCGATTTTCGCACCGATAATCGGCTTGGACCATTACCACGGGAAGGCAAACGCGTTCCTGATTTGACCCCGTATCACGACTTCATTCAAGCTAAAGCAAAACTCAATAGCCAGATGACTCCAACCGATTTTGTTACGTGGTTAAGAGCGGAACACAACGTGTCTTGTTCTCTTACTCACATGAAAAAGACATTGAAAACACTTGGGATTGGCGGCCGATTGAAAAAAAAAGACGACTAAAACCAAAACTTCAATAGTGTTGCCCGAATCAATTACATTGAGTGCTGAGCAAATTGCTGACTACGATGCTAGGGCTGAAAAGGTTGATGAGGCATCAACAATTGGTAAACATCTACCAGAAAATATCAAACGAGCGATCATCCACGAAGTGCAAGAGGACATTAAGCTACTGGAAGAGTCCTGTTCAGTGTTTACCAACCCCTTTAACCGCAAAGCGGTTTGCAATAATCATGTTGGGTTGCTGTATATGTTAAATTTGGGATATCTTTCTGGGGGGGAAAACTTGAAAGCGATAGGAGTGTTCATCGTTAACAAATTTGCGATGATTTCGGCATTATTGGGAGATCATGCGCCCCAAAAACCACCCAAACAGTCGACTCTTAACAAATTTATGCGTTCGCTCAACCCGAATGAATATAGTCGCTTTTTTATTCACTATACCAAGCGATGTCGGGAGCGATTGGGTGAGCTTTGTCGTGATTGGTGGTTTGGCTTTGATGGAAAAGGCCTGCGCGGTTCGCAAAAAGGCCCCAATAAAGACCCTATTTATATCGCTTCAATGATGGGACTCAACACCCGTGAGACGGTTGCGGTGTTTACCTCAGGCCCGTTAGCGAAAGAAACAAAAGCATTAATGCAACAAATCCGTGCTGATGAACTTCCCCCTGAATATCTCAAGATCACTGCTGATGCCCTCAATTGCAAAACCGCATTAGCCGAACTGCTCCGTGACCGAGATGGTTCTTATTGTTGGGCGGTGAGACGAAACAACAAAACGCTTAAAAATTGGATCAAGGAACTCTTTTCTGATTATCGCAATAACGACATTGAATGGTATTATGAACATGATGAAAAACACAACAAAATGCGAATTACTGGAATCATGATGATTCCAACCGAATTGCCAAAACCGCCCAAATGGAAAGATGTTCAATCCATTGTTGCTTATGCCACGGCTGACATCGTTGATGATAAAAAGTTAGCCGATTTCGAACTCAAATCGCCATGTAATCAAAAGAAAATCTTCCAGATTTCCATGGCATCAATTCCGATTCGACATTTTATTAGTAATGAGCGGTTAGCTGCATCTATGGCGTGTCAATTAGTCAAAGAGCATTGGGGAATTGAGGAAAATCATCATATTCTAGATACTACATTTCGGGAAGATGCGCAACAAATTACCAATCTAACCACAGTATATATCGCGACTGGTGAACGAAGACGAGCACTTAATCCTCTGATGCGTCTAGAGTCAAAGGATACGACTTCTGGAGATGGATATTGGGCACTACATGATAACTGGCACTTACTAGCCGCGCAAACCAATATTTGCGAAAAATACCCACAATTCAAAGAATTTTTCCAATTTAAGTATCATAAATATTGAAGTACTCCGAACTTCATCGAAAAAAAAAGTTTAAATAATTTGCCCTGTCATATATGACTATAAACCGATTGTACACTCTGGTTCTATAATAAATTCTATCTGATTTGGATTGTTTATTTGAAAGTTTTCAAGTC
Source organism: Stappiaceae bacterium (assembly GCA_964291365.2). GTDB lineage: Bacteria > Pseudomonadota > Alphaproteobacteria > Rhizobiales > Stappiaceae > JBDWFY01. Next base: position 3,369,130 of record OZ219989.1, on the reverse strand, counting down.
GATTAAATCCAGCGGTATGTAAATCTATTGTATCAATTGTGCGAATTTCAATTTGATTAACATTAATTTTTTCTCTAAAATTCAAGATTACGCCATTTTTACAGTAATTTCTGTTTTTATCAAAAATCTTAACTAATCTATCATTTATAAAGAATTCGTAAGTATAACCATAATTAAGGTCTATCCAAATTTTTGAAGTTGAATTTGGAACTTTAGCAATAATTTTGACATTATTATTGAAATTAACTGAATGAAATTCTCTATTCCAGTCATCAACAATAATTTGCTCAGTGGTGTTTGTAGTGGGAATCCAATAATTGGGGTCAACATACTTTTCATAATTTAAACCAGAATATGTATTCAGAAATAATCGCCATATTGCACCAAATCGCTCCATTGAAAAAATAACACCTCGAGATATTAAAGTAACATCATTCAAAAGTCCGTGTAAAGAATTATCTGGTATTTCACTGACTTTGCCAATTTTATATCTACCATATTCGGTCGGAATTTTTCGAAAATGATGCCCTATTCGCCAATTTTTGTGTCGAACCGCTGGAATTCTTGCCAAAAACGGTTCTGCAAGCGCACAAGCATCAATGTGTAGTAGATTCGGATTAGATAGAGAATTTTGACCTAGAACTCCACAAAGTACAATATAATTTTCAGGAATTTTTTTAGGCAAATATTTAAAAGTTGGCCAATCGTCTCTGCTTTTCGAAAACAATCCTGTCTGCCTATAGTAAGCACCGCGCTCATCAGCTATTCCGCCAATAGCATTTCTTGATGTATATTCGGTATTTGATGTAATTGGAGACCCTATCACAATTCCTATCAGTAAAAATACAATAAATATAGTTGCCGAAATAGAATTTATTGAGAATTCAGACAGTCTACATTTACTAAAAATATAAATAATTTCACAAATAGAAATCAAGACTAACGTAGAGAAAAATCTACCCTGCATAAAATCGCCACCAATATTAAATATATAGATTAAATATAGTATTTTTCCAAGAAATAATCCTATTAATATTTTATTTTTGAACAAAAATATTGATAGAAATCCAAATACTAAAATCAAGAGACTGATCAAATCAAATTTAAGTGACAAAAAATACTGCCAACCTCTAAATAAAATCTCACTTCTTGCGTAATCGGCATTGAGTTTAGCATAGAATGTATTTGGAAGTGGAGAACCAAAATATATTGTTGCAAAGACGAACCATATTAAGAGTAATAATAATCCTGGCAACAATACTCTAATTAGCTCGTACTTTTTTACGTAACTAAATATTAATATCAGCGATAGTGGAAAGAAAAGTATAACATAATCGAATCGATTTAATACAATCAATGCTAAAATGATAAATATTGATCTGAGGTGAACATAAAATTTTTCATGAAAGAGATGATAGAATAAAAGTACAACAAGAAGGTAGGTTAATGAGTTTTCTAGACCAGAAGTCATATAATCGCAGAAAGCCCAACTAAATATCAAATAATAAATTGGTGAAATTAATGTGACCTTTTTTTTATTGAGGTTTAAATCTAATTTGGTCAATAGTATTATTGATGACATTGATAATACTATATTTAGTATTGAGGTGGTAACAAATAGTTCTCGTGTAATCGCAATTACTGCACTTGATAATAGAAACCAAAGAGGATGAGTAAATGCCTGAACTCGTTCACCAAATTGAAATGTGATTCCAAGTCCACTGATGAAGTTGAGTATTTGTCGAAACGTGATTTGTGCATCATCCGATATCCAAGATGTGATTGATGCTACATACAGTAAGAGAAAAATCGCTAATGAATTTATCAATAACTTTAATTTATTGTCTGTTGATTTATTGAAATTAGTAAACAGATTTTTCATTTTTGTATTCTCTATTAAAATTCAGGAGATGTAGATAAATTTTAGGTCAAAATACTAAGCTAAGTATAATAGAACAACATTTCTTTTGCAACATTGTCATAAGATAATAGTTGATTTATTATTGAATTTGAATCTTCTAAATTCTTCCATAATTAGTCTATTCCCTTTGATTGATCAACCTCAAAATTGAAGCGAAATACCCTCCTATTTTGCCTACTATGCCAATGGTTGTGTTTCCTTTTCGTTAAACTAATATATCTGATAATTTCACCATTGTTGAACAAAATTCAGCAGTAATGCTCATCTTAATCCTCGTGTAAGACAGTCAAAAAAAAATTGAAATGGTTGTTCTAAACTGACCGATTATCAATAAATTGGATAATCAAGTTTGTTGTATTTTCAAGTCACTACAATCTGTTATTTGCACCCTATAATTGGGAAGAAATATAGTTGCTTAATTACCCGAACCCACAGTTTCGCAACTATATTTCAACTTACCTGTCAATAAAACTAGAAAATATTTTCAACTGATGATTCTGCGAAACTTGATTCAAAGTATAAGATTGGTATTAAAAAGTGTGTTATTGTTAGGAATCTCAAACTAATCATGATGAAAATAGAATTACAATTAGGTATTGAATTGGTTCACTGGATATTGGAAAATTTCAAAACGAAAAGAAATTTACATTTCCAAAATTAATCAAGGAAATACAACGTATTTAATGAAAAATAACAAAACTTGATTTTGAGAAAATTTTTAATTAATTTAGCTGATACGTCGCAATAATCAATGAGGGAATAGTGTTTCAAATAAAACAGAATTTACTCACCGAATTAATTCTACCTGCAAGATTTTTCATATTTAGTTTTCTTGCACTATTTTTGCTATTATTCTCTGTTTTGCTAAATGCATGGATTGGGGATGATGCGACAATTACCTTTCGTCAGGTCTGGAATTTGCTTTCTGGGGATGGGATTACATTCAATTTTGAACAACGTGTGCAGGCATTTTCTCATCCGCTTTGGTTTTGGGTAATTTCATTTTTTGGTTTTTTTACTAGGGAATTATATATTACAACAACATTATTAAGCGTATTTTTGACGATAACAGGAACATTTCTTCTAGTTCTTACAGAATACACTAGTCGCAGAAACAAACTGCCATTTATTTCAACGATTGTTCTATTACCTTTTAGTTGGGCCTTTGTTGATTATTCCACTTCAGGATTAGAAAATGCACTTTCATTTTTCTTAGTCGGATTGTTACTATACATACTTTTCGTAAATAATTCCGTTAAAAATCTTCAAGTTATTTTCATAATACTTGCATTATTATTTTTGAATAGACTTGATTATGCTATTTTGTTCTTACCGCTTGTATTGTATTTAATATGGGATGCCAAAAGCGTTAAGAAATTGCTTTATGGGATTTGCCCAGGAATATTACTGATAATTTTCTGGTTTTTGTTCGCTACATTTTACTTCGGTTCTCCATTACCAAATACTTTTTATGCAAAATTGAATGCAGGGTATCCTGCTGAAGAAGTATTTCTTCGCGGTTTGAATTACTTTGTGTCAATGAAAAATGATTTAGCATCAGTTTTAATTTTATTTCTTGGAATATCCCTCTCATTAATTAGTCGAAATCGCATCCTTATTAGTTTATCAATCGGGCAATTTCTATATATGTTCTATATATTTCAAGCCGGTGGAGATTTTATGATGGGTAGATTTTTCGCAATATTAGTTTTTCTTTCTGTTGGCCAAATTGTATTAGCTCTTAATTGTTTAAAGAAATGGAAAATATTTCAAATAAATTATTTTATATTTGCTTCATTGGCTCTAGTAATAATTATTGGTATTTTTCAACGATTTCCATTTCTTTTGGCTTATGATAACTATGAATCTAGAGGACCGTTTTATGGACTTGAGTATACAGATTACCACATAGTTGATGAGAAAATGTTTTATTACTTTAGCTACGGTCTATTTTCACCAACTAGAGAGACGTGGCCAATCATACAACCTCAAACAAAGCAACGTCCAACCAAATATTATGCCACTTGTGGAGTTATTGGGTTAAAATCAATTAGTGACCCATCATTTTTCTATGTTGACCAATGTGCATTGACAGATCCACTAATTTCAAGAATACCAGCAGTTCATTCCGACATTTGGAGAATTGGACACCATTATCGAAAAATACCAACTGAATATGGTGAATATGTAATTGGTAACGTTCATGAAATACCCGACAAAAATATCAATGCTCTTTTAATAGACATAACCTCATTATCATCGGGTAAACTAGGAAATTTGGATCGTATATCCTCAATTTGGCGCGTCAATACAGGATATTATTCAGATATTGATTTTACCGATTATGTTAACAAAGACGTGTGGGTTCCAAAAACGATTATTGGAAAGAAGTCTAAAATTGACACATGGGATAATATTTCAAGGGAAATTAAATTTGACGGAGTTATAAATATTCAATCAGAAGAACCCTCATTAGCGACTGAAATTAGTTTTTATGTAAACATGGGAAATGAATTCGAAGTTTATGTCAATGACAAATATTCTGGAAATATTGTTCAAGAATCTATAGATATCCCTGTAAAAATTAACTTAACAGAACTAACTCTTGTAAGTTCAATAAAACTTCGTGCAATAAAATCTGACTATCGCGGGATGCCATATATTTTTATTCGCGATATTAAGCTAAGTGCTGATTAGTCGTTAAAATTATGCTACATTAGTTTCTTCCAGAAATTTGAGCACAAAAAATTTTAACGAACTATTCAACTACGATCTAACGACTCACCCGGGTCATGATTTTAACAAAAATACTATTTTAGTCTTGACTAAGAAAAATTGGTAATATATTTATATCCAATATTAACACTACACTCAACAAATGGATTGAATGAGAATAGAAATGATTCATGAAAATATTATGTTGCTTCTAATTAGTCGAAAATTTCAAGTTGCAATAAGAATTTTTGGAATTCTATTGTTTTTGTATATTGCTTTGCTCACATCGTGGATTTCCGACGATGCCCAAATTACATTCAGAACTATATTAAATTTTATCAGCGGGCTTGGAATTACTTTTAATTATGGAGAACGTGTCCAAGCGTTCACTCACCCCTTGTGGTTTATGTTATTAAGTGGTTTCATCGCAATTACAAGAGAATTATTCATAACTACACAAATTGTCAGCATTGTAATTTCAATGCTCGCGATAATTGTAATGTTTAAAATAGAATTTAAGCTGAAATATGACAAACTAGTAGTAATTTCTCCAGTATTTTTCTTAGCTTTTAGTTGGGCGTTTAGCGATTATATGACCTCAGGACTTGAAAACCCCTTAACTTATCTATTAGTTAGTTTGTTGTTTTATTGTTTATATTGCACAGATAAAGAAAGAAATTTAAGGTACATATTTCTTATTTTATCTCTAATTGTATTGAATCGATTCGATTATGGGGTGTTGTTCATACCATTGGTATTGGTACTCATGTATACATTTCTAAATAGGAATAATTACTTTAGAGAATTATGGTTGGGTGTGTTATTACTTATTCTCTGGTTTGTATTTTCAACAATTTACTTTGGATCACCATTGCCAAATACATATTATGCAAAGCTAAATGCCGATTATTCAATGTTTGAAGTTTTTAGTAGAGGGATTTCTTACTATATGGCGTTGTATTTGGACTTCAACAGTGCAATTATATTACTATTAGGATTCTCTTCCCTTTTTTTCTATCGAGACAGATTTACTATCGCACTGATGATTGGGAAGTTGCTATATTTATTTTATATTCTGCGAGCTGGTGGAGATTTTATGCAGGGGCGTTTTTTTTCAGTGTTAATTTTAGTTTCAATAGGAGAGTTTATTTTTGCAATTAGTAGAAGTAATAAATCTAAAAAAGTCATGAATTTGTTTGTTTTGTCATTGTTTGCACTTATTTTATGTTTTAGTGTCCCTTTGAATGCACCGTTGTATTCAAAAACTACGGACTTACCGCGACGAGAACACAATGGAATTAAAGACGAAAGAGGTATTTACTATCAATTTACTGGTTTGATGGCCTCTTACAGAGACGGTTGGCCAAAATTTGTTTATCTTGAAAAAAAATTACTTGAAAATTATCGAGTTGTCTGTGGGGCTTTAGGCATAAATTCGCTCGTTAATAATTCGTTACTTTACATAGATGCCTGTGGTTTAGCTGACCCCTTTTTGTCGAGACTACCAGCGATAAATACATCTAATTGGAGAATAGGTCATCATCATCGAAAATTACCTACAGAATATGGTCTATTTAAGACAAGAAAATTGGATGAAATACCTGATCAAAGTTTAAAGATTCTATTTAACGATATATCGTTGGTGGTATCCAGTGATTTATTCTCGGTCCCACGTTTTAAAGCTATTTGGCGGTTAATAACAGATTCTTATCCCAAAATGGATTTATCAAAATATTCAGACCCAAATGTTTGGATTCCTTTAACAAATTCTGTTGACTATAAAGAAATTGATAATTGGAATACTGATCTACATTACTCAGATTTTAATGGCAGCTTGAAATATGAAGCGAAAATTCCATCAAAAATTTCCGTGATTTGGTTAAAATTAAATTGGGCACATTCATATGAATTATTTGTAAATGATAAAAAAGTTTACACTATACCAAAGGATGAAAAAAATTGTAAAAATGGACTGAAATTCCACTTTTCAGTTGAACAAGTTGTAAAGAGCATAAGATTTTCAGAAGTTGATGTGACAAATTCTACTCATAATGGTTATAACTATTTAGATTTTTTGAGACTAAGGGAGACTAAAGATAACGAAGCAGGAGTTGAAGCGCATTGTGTGATAAGAATATAGGTGTAATAGATATTGTTGGCATAGATTCAGAGTCTTTGTTTATAGGATTAGAAGTAATAAAGGTTTGAATAATTCAGTGTATTTACTATTTAGTTTTTGAGTAGAGTTATCAATCAACCCAGGTGGTAGACACTCAATTGACTCCTAATAGATTTTTTTGGGGTTACCATTTAATTCCCCCCCGTAAATGTAATTCCTGCGTATTTTTCAATTTGAACTTAGTCTGAAATATTCCCTCAAGTTCCAAATTAAATCTAGAATTAAGCAACATGCGAATACCTAAATGATAGTCAATGTGTCTTTTTCGTGATAATTCTATACTAACAAATGGAGTTAATCTGTCAGAGTTAAGAAGAATACCATAACCAAGTTCTGATTTTAGTTTGAGACCTTCACTGTATTCTCCAGATCTTATTGCTTCATTAATAATAGTTTTTCGCCATTCTAAATTAGAATTTGAAAATGACGCATGACCGATAGCTGCAGAGGTATCAAACAGCATTCCTAATTTATTTTGATCATAATCAAAAGATAATTTATTCATTATACCAAATTGCCGTATTTTAAACTTTTTTGCAATTAGCAAGTTAGTATTTCCGTTTAACGACAGACCATTGGAGCTAAGGTAACTATACCTATTGCTAAGAACTAGACCAAATTTGGAGACTTGATTTACTTGGTTTCTACGAAGTGCAATTGAAGCATTTGATTCAAATTTGTCTTCTAGATTAATTGCTCTTTCATATGAACCAACAGCTGTTACTTGATGTTGATTGGCTTTGTATTCTAAGTCTTTCATCAATCCAGGGATTTCATCTAGATAATAACTGATCATCCAAGAATTTCCATTTATTTCTAGTTTGAAAGAACTATTTTTTGTATAATCTTGAGTTAAATACAACTGATGGTCACCGTAAATACCAAATTTATAAAATGTTGAATCGGTTGACTCAATCTCATAACTATTTTGCTTCAGTTCAATGTTTCCTAATCCAAATCCAGCGACACTTCCTATTTTAGTAAATTGATTTACTGAACTCCAGCCAAAATATGGGTTAATTGAACTATTAACAGTCTGGAATAAAAACCCATTACCAAATGCACCTTCAAAATCAAAGTCTGATTCAATTGTTGAAAGAGAAAATCCAGAAACTAAATGTTCTCCAAATTTTGTATCCAATCCAATGTTACTAGTAAATACATTACTATCCCAAGAGTTCTTTATTGCATTTTCGCGAGAATTGATTCTACGAATTTCGCCAGTTCCCCAAAATATCGTCGGATTTACATGATGCTCTTTCGGTGTCAAATTAACTTTAAATGAAGTGTTTCCTATAATTGAACGTAAAGATTTTGAAGAAGTATTAACAGTATCACCAAACGCAGTCAAAATTTCTGTTAAATTTTCCTTACCAGCGTATTCAAATTTTCCATTTGATAAAGTATTATTAAACGAGTTTCGTATCCGATTGTTCGTTATCCCAATTGAATGTGCTCCAACTAAATCCAGATGTATTGGCATAATCTCTTCAATTGCTGTCAAAATTTTCGACTTTCTAGTAATTCGATCAGCATTGTCGGATATAAATACTGTCGCTTGTTTATTCTCAGATACTGAATAGGAGGCATCGTTGTTTAATGTGAGGGTGATTTGACCATCTTCTTCAGCAATTGTATCATTATGAGTTTCTAAATTAATTCTAATTGAACTTTGCATTTGAGTTAGATTTACCTGATTAGGCAATTGGCCACTCACAAAATCACCGACTTGGTCTAATCTAAATTTCACCGTAATTGTCTGTAGAATTTTTTCTAGTGAAGCGATTTCAAATTCAACTAATGCACCTTCTTCAATATTTTCAGAAATAGCAATTACAGAAATCAACGATTTGGAAGTGTTTGCAATCTCACTGGGTTGTTCTGATGGTGGTAAAGTTGAAATTGTGGTCAAAATTTCCTCAACAACATTTGATGCAACAGCAATTTTAGTTTGCTCAATAGTCTCATTGTCATTATCAATTATATTCACAGTAACTGAAGATTGTAAAGTGTTAACAGTAAATACACCATTTACTTTCTCAATACTTGCTGTAATAGTACCATCTGGTTCATTCACCAAGTCATCATCTGTGTGAATTAAAAATCGAATAGGTTCGGGCTTTAATGAAATTTGTTTTGGAGTACGCCACTTTAAAAAGTCACCTTTTTGAATTAGATTAATTGGTACCCTGACAATATTTTGTAACGCTGAGGGTAGTTGTGCTGATATCCAAAAAACGATATTTTCGCCTTCAATGTAGTTGATTTTCTCTGCAGTTATTGAAATAATCCGCGGAATTTCTGGATCATCATTTAAGATAATCCCAGCTCCAACTATTCTAGAAATTTCAGCACTTGTTGGTTCACTTAGAACTACAATGAAACGTTCATCAGGTTCAAATTCGTCATCACCAATTATTGTTATAGGGATAAAACTTCGTTTAGTCCCCTCCGCAATTTCTAATTCGTTCTCAATGATTGGAACAAAATCAGTTGAAGATGCCACTCCCATCGCACTAATTACTGGAGTAGAATACTTTACCCTAATGATTCGTCCAGAAGTTGATTCAACAGATACAGGAAATAGTAATGTAGAACTTCCTGTGTTTCCTTCAATTATTTCCGCATCATGAATACTAATTCGCGCTATAGGATCATCATCTAAAATTTTACCCTTTGCCGAATTATTCCCAACTGCTAATACCGCACCTCCAGTTGGATCAGTCAACAATACTGTAAATTCTTCCTCATTTTCATCTAAGTTGTCATCATATAATGGAACCTCTACTTGCTTAATTCGTTCTCCCGACCTAAAGGTTAATTCTCTATATAAAGTATAAAAATCTTTTCCAACATCGGCGGAATCCTTTGAATTTTCATCAGTATAAAATAATACTTTTGTCATGTGATTTGAAACCGGTGTTAGAGTTACTAAAAACTTAACTACACCATCCATTTCACTCCCAGTTGCGTTGGTTATACCAAATGCTGGGCTGTCATCACTTATTATTGTACCAAATCCAACACTTTCATTGTCCGAAATAGTAGCGTTTTTGGCATTACTTATTGTCACAGTAAATGTTTCATCTGCCTCTGGAATCATATCACCTCGCACTTTTATCGGTAACGAAATTGAAGAAGAACTAGAAGGAATTATAGTTAGAGTACTATCAATTGCCGTAAAATCTTCACCTGCTGTTGCAGTTCCAGACATTGTATTATATTCTATGGAAATATTCTTTCCTGAAATTGAACTTAACGAGACGATAAAATTTAAATCTTTTTCACCGGAATTTCCTTCTTTTATTGCCAACGAATTAATGGACAATTCAGGTTCAACATCATCATCTATTATTTCAACGATAGTGGATTCAAATTTAGCAGGAATAGTAGCATTTTCCGCATTTGTTAGTAAAATTTCAAGAGTTTCGTTTTCTTCGTCTAATGTATCACCTATAATCGTTATAGTGATTTGCCGGTGGGTTATACCTGCGGTAGTGTTTGTTTTACCTGTGAAAGATAACACACCTGATTCAATGATAAAGTCTCCTGGTCTTATTTCATGGTTATTGGTTCCAGTTGCACTGCCAAATACGCTTGTGGCATAATAAACTCTAATGCTTTTATAGGATTCTGAGGATAGGGTTACTTCAAATATAGCTTCTAGATTTGCATTTGTATTATTACCTTCTATTGGCATAGACTTCGCAGTTATACTTAATGTTGGGGCAGTATCATTATCAAATACTGTTATATCTACTCTACCTCTAGCAGTTGGGTCTGGATGGTATAAATTACTATCTGTTGCAACAGATATCCTTATTTTTCCATGATGTTCGTCAAAATTATCTGCATTAGTGTGTACAAAAATGGGGTTTGTGTTTACCCCACTTGTTCCAATCACTATTGGATTCATGTTAAAACTGCTAAAATATCCCTTTCCAATACCTATATCTTCTGCTACTAACTTTACTTGAACTGTTTGAATAGTTGGAGCTGGGTCCAGAGATACTGTAATTTCAATTTTTTCACCTTCAACTATACTCAACTTAGTAGCTGAAAGAGATACGAACGGTTTATTTGCATTTTTTTCAAACGCAGAAACAGCGGTATTTTCATTCGGAGTCAAAGATTGTTGATAAGTATCAAAATTTTCAACTGACTGTGCTTCGGCTAAACTTAGTAATAACATTGAAATTAAAGCAATTAGTCTATATACATTTAGGAAAGACAGTATTGAAAATTTATTCAATAATTGGTTATCTAGAGAATTACAATTAACCAACCTAGAAATATTTTCATGCTTGAATTTGTTTAGTACATTTATGTTCATTTGAAACATTTCCTCATATTTCTCGTAAAACTTATCTGATTCACAAATAAATTTATTTTAATTCAGGACGATGTTCAAAAAATGAAAAAAATAAATTACAATGTTTTTTATAATATAGTGTTTAAAAATAACTAATGCAAGTATATTTCAAAAATTATCAAAAACGTGTTCGTCTAAAATTTATTGCGATTTATATTGTAGTCTCGGTGAGTCCGAAAACCACATCAATGAAAACAAACACACCTTATTTGATAGTCACGTCAGAGTACATGAACTCCATGTCAATCAAATGCAGCTCAAATTAAACACCACCGCACACTTGGCTGCGAATGAAATTCGTTACCTTGGCTTTAAGTGCACATTACTCGAAAACGTTACCTTTGATACCATTCGCAAAAAGATCATCAAAATTGCCGCGATTGTCAAAAAGATACCGAATTTGCCTGAAATATTCAACCATTAATCCAGATTAAAAATTATTTGTTCGTACCAGTAATAGATTACACAAAGAGGCAACCCGCATTAGCAAACTGCTGGAAGGGTTTGGTTGAAGTGACTGTTCGCAACAGGACTTGATTGATTGCAACACTTTCACCTCTCCCATCACCCTCACATCTTCTGTTAATGTCCTAACAAACAAAGATGATGCTCTACTCATTCAAAGTCACATGTCTTTAACCTGATAGAAGCAGAACATAGGTGATTATTGAATTGAATAACCTGTTTCCCAAAAAAGACAAGGCTACAAGTTAAAGATTTGCGTTATCGATAGGAAATAGCTTTTTAGAAACTTGTTAATATTAGAGATGACAAAGTGAAATTTTATAGCTACATTGGGAAGTTTGGGTTAGTTTAAGTGACGATCAACCGATGTAGATCAATCGAACATTATGAAATTGATCTCAGCATTTTAAGAAATCTCTAACTTTGTATAAATTAGTCATTGCAGTTAGCGAATTTTTTGTTAGATTAAAACATAATCTTGACTTAAAGGTACGGAGACTGGGAATGGCATTTCAAAATATTAAACTACTTCTGACCAACCATAAAATTCAAATTACAATAAGAATTTTTGGAATTTTTCTATTTTTATATATAGCATTGATTACTTCTTGGATTTCTGACGACGCTCAAATTACATTCAGATCTATATTAAATTTTATTAGTGGACTTGGTATTACTTTTAATTATGGTGAGCGTGTCCAGGTGTTTACTCACCCTTTATGGTTTTTATTATTAAGTAGCATTATAGCATTTACTAAGGAATTATTTATAACTACTCAAATTGTTAGTATTGTAATTGCAGTATTAGCAATAATTGTACTGTTTATGAAAGAATTGAAATTGAATAACGATAATAGCTTATCCCTTTAACTCTACTTGACTGAATTTACTGAACTTTATAACTTGACATCATAGGATTAGTGCACTATATTGAGTTTATGAGTGATCTATTTTCAAATCGCTGGACACATGATAGACCGTTATCAATTGAGGAATTTGTTGAGAGATTCCCCAATGATAATGCTTGCGCAGAATTTATCGCAAGTGTGCGATGGCCTAATGGATTTGTGTGTCCTCGTTGCGGAAACAAAAATGCATGGAAATTACAATCAAGACCAGGGCAATATAAATGTGCAGCAACGCTCGAAAATGGGGCACGTTGTAATCGACAAACATCCGTAATTTCTGGTACAATCATGCATCGTACTAGAATTCCCCTAAGAAAATGGTTTTTGGCTGCGTATTTTGATATGACACATACCAATGGTATCTCAGCGTTGCAATTACAAGCCAAAATTGGTTTGGGATCTTATAAATCTGCTTGGTTGCTACTTCACAAACTGCGGAAAGTAATGATAAATCCCAAGAGAATACCACTTCGGGGAGTTGTTGAAGTGGATGAAGGTTTTCTTCCGTTTCATCAGAAAAATAGTAAAAGTAAAGGCGACTCATTGATCACAGTTGCCGTTGCAGCAGAAAGGATTGAAAAAAATAAAATTGGTCGAATTCGACTCCAAAGGGTCAAAGATAAATCCCGAAGCGAATTGAAACCCTTTATATTAGCGAATACTGAACCAGGAACAGAAGTGATTACAGATGCGAATCCTTCGTATGGGAAATTGGAAGGTCGCACCCATATTGTTAAGAATCTAAGTGCACCAGGTGCGTTACCAGCACACATAGAATTACCTGCCGTTCATCGTGCAATCGGCCACATTAAACGATTGATGTTGGGAGTCTATCATGGACCTCGAGATAAACACATCAATAGTTATTTAAGAGAATTTGAGTTTCGCTGGAATCGCCGACGGCATTACTCATCAATTGTAGGGACATTAATGCGACTTTGTACTGTCTATGACCCCGTGACTTATCGAGAGATTGTTGGTGATACATCAAAGTGGAAACGAGAGAATCGACATCGAATATATAAACTTGTCAATCCAGACCGATTAAAGGAAGCTAAATTGAGGGCTAAAACGGAAGGTTGTGATGTCCTTGACGTGTTGGAAGAATTACCACCGATCAATTATGGTCGCTATGCTAGAGTTCCGGCCAAAAGACCCGTACTCGGGAGACCTAAAAAACGTAAATCTGCTTCAAAATGATGACTTACTAACTTGTATTAAACATTTCAAATTTAGATTTAGGAATAATCTTTGTAATTTGATTAACTGGAATTAGTCAGGTCGAAAAGGCTAAAAAATGGGGAACTGAATTTATACTGATACATTACTTGAGCAATGCTACATGATCAATCATTTAATCAAGTAAACATAGAATTATGTAGATTAGATTAAAATTAACTTCTAGATTAGAAACTTTAATCTCAAAAATTACTTAACAAAAAACCCAAAGAAAATCGCTAAAAATGGCGATAATTGTTCCAAAATGCCAGTATTTAAAGTCAAGTAGAGTTAAAGGGATAAGCTATTAACGATAAAATTATTATTGTGTCACCAGTATTTTTATTGGCTTTTAGTTGGTCATTTTGCGATTATATGACCTCAGGCCTTGAAAACCCGTTAACATACTTATTAGTTAGTTTACTGTTTTATTGTCTATTTTGCTTTGACAAAGAAAAAAAAATAAAATTAATTTTTCTCATTTTGTCACTCATTGTATTAAATCGATTTGATTATGGTTTATTATTCTTACCTTTAGCATTGGTTTTAATGTATACATTCATAAATAGAAAAAATTGCGTGAGTGTATTATGGATTGGTGTGTCATTACTTTTGTTATGGTTTATATTCTCAACAATTTATTTTGGTTCACTGTTCCCGAACACCTATTATGCAAAGCTTAATGCAGATTATCCGGTAGATGAAGTAATTACTAGAGGAATTTACTATTACAAAGCATTGTATAATTTGGATTTAAATAGCGTAGTCATCTTGGTTTTGGGATTTTTGTCTCTACTTTTGTATCGTGATAAATTTACTATCGCAATTATGGTCGGTAAAATTTTATATTGTATCTATATATTGCGTGCTGGCGGAGACTTTATGCAAGGGCGTTTTTTTTCAGTATTGGTATTGATTTCAGTCGGGGAGTTGATTGTGGCAATTAGTAGGAGTAAAATGTCAGTAAAATATAAGAATTTTTTGGTACTTTCGCAAATTGTGTTATTAATTTACTTAAGTATCTGGTTTAGTGCACCAATTTATTCAACTACAAACTACTTACCACGACAAGGATATAATGGTATTGTGGATGAAAGGGGTTTATATTATAAACATACTGGATTATTGGCCTCAAATCGAATTGATTGGTTAAAAATCACCTACCTTGATAAGCAATTACTTGAAAATTATCGTTTTTTTTGCGGTGCAATAGGAAAAATTTCACTTCTCAATGATTCCGTTGTTTTGATAGATTTATGCGGTTTAGCTGACCCTTATTTGTCTAGACTTCCTGCTATAAGGACTCCTTATTGGAGGATTGGACATCATATGCGAAAGTTACCAACTGAGTTTGGTCAATTTAGGACAAGAAAGTTGCGTGAAATTCCAGATCAAAACTTAAAGGATTTGTTTAATGATATATCAATCGTAGTAAATGGTGATATATTTACCGTTCCACGTTTTATGGCCATTTGGCGTTTGTTGACAAATTCTTATTCCAGCAAGGATTTTTCAAAATACTCAGACTCAGAAGTATATATTCCATTAACAAGTATAGTGGAACATAGTAAAGTTACTGATTGGAATTCAGATATATTTTATGGAAACTTCAATGGAAATTTAAAAGTAGAGGCGAATATACCAAAAAGAACTTCGGTAGTTTGGTTTAAAGCAGATTGGGCACACTCTTACGACTTAATTGTAAATGACAAAAAAATTTATACTTTGCTAAAGGATAGAAAATATTGTGAAAAAGGAATCAAGTTATACTTACCGACTGAACAGCTTGTAAAAAATATTCAATTCATTGAAACTGATGTAACTAAATTTACACATGATGGTTTTAACTATTTGGTTTTTTTGAGATTACGAGAGAATAAAGAGAATGAAGCTAATTTTGAATCGCATTGTATAATAAGAATTCAGGAGTGACAGGTGGCGTGGTATTTGTTTTAGAACGGTAATCATTTAAAAATTGTGTTTTTAGTTGTTAGTTTCGGCTTTAGAAATTCAATTTGTTGAAGATATGCTCAACTGTCGAAGACCGAAAACAATGGATTGGTTGATGTCTTATGATGCATTTGCGACGGTGTGTACGACTGGAATCATAAGCTCATCTATTCATTTCAATAAGACTTGGAATATTGACATGTTCGGGATGAGTTTGAGACAATTGAGGAGATTGCTGACTATCCAAGATAGATGTACAATTACATTTTGAAGTTACGTGACCAGTATCTACCCATCGAATGTGAAGATTTTCCAGATTTTTTTCTGAATTGTTACTTTGAATTAACAAACTTTACACAAAATATTAGCGATAAATTAGATTGTCCTTGACAAATTGACTCTGGTTTATAAAGTTTCATGCAGTTGGACACTTCATATTGGAATATTAGCTTTGATTTTGTGCTCAATGTGATTTATTTTAGAAAATTGAAATTAGTACATCAAATAAGTTGTTGAAAATTACGAAATTTAAACGCACAGTATAATATTCTATTGATAAAATAAAATCTGCTAATTCTAAATATAGAAAAAATTTAATGGATTTCAAAGTTTGCATTTACAATTTAAGTCTTAAATACAATAAATAGAACACTCAATATGAATGCACTTCAAAAATATTCGACTACAACACCTATCAATTCAAAAATTGTTAATTGGAATTATGGAGGTAAATTTCTTGTTGCGTTAGTTTTCATTTACACTGTTTTATTTACCAGCTGGATCGGTGACGATGCATTAATTACCTTTCGCCAAATATGGAATTTTGTTTCCGGAAATGGTATTTTGTTTAATTATGAAACCCGAGTGCAAGCATTTACTCATCCATTATGGTTTTTTGTACTAAGTGGATTTGTCAAAGTTACCGGTGAGTTTTTTTTAACGACAACTATAGTTAGCATTGTCTTTTCTTTGTTGACAATATTAATTTTATTAGGTATAGAACTTATAGTTAAAGAAGATCGAACTTTACTAATCCCAATAACTACTTTCTTACTATTTAGTTGGTCATTTGTTGACTATATGACATCCGGGTTAGAAAATACACTTTCATATTTTCTAACTAGCCTGCTATTGCTTATTTTTATATTAAAAAAGTGGCATAACAAGTATAAAATAATATTTTTTATTTTAGCTTTATTAGTATTAAATAGAATGGATCATATTATTCTATTTTTACCACTAGTTATTTATCTAGCTTTTAAAGCTAAGAGTTTTGTATATTTGGTTAAAAGCACAATTCCAGGATTACTTGTCATAATTTTGTGGTTTTCATTTGCAACATTCTATTTTGGTTCACCATTTCCAAATACATTCTTTGCAAAATTGAGTTCAGATTTTTCTAGGAGTGAATATTTTGTTCGTGGAATTGAATATGTGTTTGCGTTAATTCAAGATCCAATAACAATATTCATTTTGCTTTCTGGTATATCGGTCTCAATCTTATGTCGAAATAAATTTCTAATTTCTATTGTAATCGGGCAATTTTTGTACTTGCTTTACATAATTTATATAGGAGGGGATTTTATGCAGGGGCGATACTTTGCGATATTAACTCTTTTATCCATTGGAGAATTAATAATCGGATTCCCAGCAATAAAAAAAATAAGTATAGATGTAAAAAATATAATTTTAGTATTGTCACTGATTCTTATGTTAGCTGGAAATTTTATTATGGACTTTCCATTTAACTACAATACAAACTATACTCTTCGTGAACCGCTATTTAAGAATGTTCATGAACGTGAGTTTAATATGATAACAGATGAAAGAGGGAATCATTATCTTAGAACCGGACTTTTTTCGAGTACGCGCAGTATGTGGCCGGAAATCGTAGAATATCCAAACCAAGCTCCGCAAAAATATAAAATAGTTTGTGGTTGGTTAGGAAAATTTTCAATTGGTATTAAAGATACATATTTAATTGATGCATGTGGTTTATCCGATCCACTATTATCAAGAGTTCCAGCTATAAAGATTTCTGATTGGGTGATTGGACACCAAATTAGAAAAATTCCTACTGATTATGGTGAATTTTTGGTTAAAAATATAGATTTGTTACCAGATCAAAATTTGAATCCTTTATTAGCAGATTTAATGTTGGTAACTACTGGAGAGTTAATTGATTCTGAGAGAATGAAAGCAATATGGCGGTTAAATACTGGATTTTATTCTGATTTAGATTTATCAAATTATAGTGATAGGAATATTTGGATTCCAAGCATTTCATATTTTGAAAATGTAAAAATTGAAACTTGGGGAATTGGGTTAGAATTAATCGAGTTTTATAGTAATTTAAATGTTGAAGTAAATAACCCTTCTGTAGTGTCTGAATTAAATTTCGTTTTTGATAAATTTCACGAATATGAAATATACATTGATGACGAGTTTCACAGTGTCATTTCTCAAATGGATTTTTCTGAATCAACAACAATTCATTTTTCGGAACCTAGATTGTTAAAGTCTATCAAGATTAAAGCATCAAAGGGTGAACATCGTAATGCTGTTGCAAATTTTGTTAAAGTAAAAGCTATTAAGTAGTTAGAACACACATGAAGACTGTAATTATTGCGATTCTCTGGCAATTTAGACTATATTAACAAATTTATGGTTAATAGAGTTTTTTACTTCGGAACTTGAGAATAAATTTACTGATTCAAATTGTTGCTGTGAGATGATGTTGTATTCAAACTAAAAGATATTTTTGTTGAATTCAAATCATATTACAGTATAATGTTTCTTGACTATGGAACTAATTTATTAATTAACAAAGTTGATATTATGATTTTTAAGAGTTTTTTAACAAATCAAACTTCAAAAACTATAATTAGAATAATTGGAGTCTTGCTCTTTGTATACATTGCATTGATTACCGCATGGGTATCTGATGATGCAATGATTTCGTTTCGACAAATATTAAACTTTATCAGTGGTGACGGTATAGTTTTTAATTTTGGAGAACGTGTTCAAGCATTTACTCATCCACTTTGGTTTTTTTTACTAAGCGGGTTTATCTTAGTCTCGGGTGAAATGTTTATCACCACGTCAATTTTGAGTGTTGTCATATCAGTTTTAGCAATAATTGTATTTGTTAAACTAGAATTGACTATCGCAAAGTCAAGTTTGACCTACATTTCACCAGTATTCTTTTTGGCTTTCAGCTTTGCGTTTTGTGACTATATGACATCAGGTCTTGAGAATCCAATGTCATATTTATTAGTGAGTCTTTTGTTGTATTATTTGTTTCAAGAAAATATGCACAAGCATTTGCAATTGATATTTTTAATTTTAGCATTATTAGTATTGAATCGTTTCGAATATTTGATCCTGTTTGCACCACTTGCGATACTACTGATGTTTAGTAGTAAAATTAAATCTGAATTATTTCGTGTATTATTGCCGGGGTCTGCACTGATATTTGCATGGATTATTTTTGCAACATTTTATTTTGGTTCACCGCTTCCCAATACGTTTTATGCGAAACTTAACGCAGGTTACCCGAAAAGTGAAGTATTTGCTAGGGGAATCGAGTACTTGCTCTCATTAAAGCATGATCCCGCGAGTATACTAATTCTTTTGCTTGGATTTTTTTCAATCACGTTACATTTGAATCGGTATCTGATTGCACTATTTTTGGGAAAGGTATTTTACTTAGGATACATAGTATATATTGGTGGGGACTTTATGTTGGGTAGATTTTATTCGGTGTTAGTAGTATTATCCGTTGGTGAGTTTTTAGTCGTTATTTACAAGAGCCATTTTTCTGAAATTGTTAAGAATTATGTCTTGTTTGTATTCCTGACAATATTTATTTTTATTGGATTAATTTCAAGTAGCCCAATTAATTCAAGGATTGATTATCTAGCGCGCAAAACGGGCGAAATTATAGATGAAAGGGCGGTTAATTATCATCTTACAGGTATTTTTGCAAAATATCGAGAAAGGTGGCCCGTAGTTGCAAAATTCAATGAAACTGCACCAGATAACTACAGAATAATTTGTGGAACAATTGGTGCAGTTGCATTAATGGACACATCAAAATTTCATATTGATCCTTGCGCATTGACAGACCCGTTTCTGTCTCGGATTCCTGCTATTAGGTATCCAAATTGGAGAATTGGTCACCACTTTCGAAAGGTTCCACTTGAATTTGGTCAACACAAACTAGGTAAAATTAATAATCTTCCAGATTCAGATCTTAAAGAGCTAATTGATGATGTTACCTTAGTTACTCGTGGAGAATTATTCTCAATAGCTAGATTTGAGGCGATATGGCGGTTATTAACAAATTCTCATTCAATCAGTAACTTAGACAAATATACAGACCCTAAAATTTGGATTCCATTGACAGAGTCTTTTGATTTAATTGAATTAGAAAATTGGGAGGAAGAAATTCAGGTCGATAATCGACCATATTGGTTAGTACGTCATCCACAACGTAATTTCAATAATAATTTAAAAGTATTCTCACGTGTACCGAAAAAATCTTCAATTATTTGGATTCTATTGAATTGGGGATATACTTACAATTTATCAGTAAATTCAGGTAAAATTTATACAATTGATACTCATAATCATAATCAATGCCCTTATGGTATGAAAATTTACCTAGAAAGAGAGACTCTAGTAGAAAGTATTGAAATACAAGCCATTGATGATCTTGATATTTCACATTTTGGATTTAATTATATTACATCTATCCGGTTGCAAGACAGAACTGAACATGATCCAAATTTTCTACCTAACTGTATTAAGCGGTAAGACTTTATTGATACTTAAACCAGGAGATTGCCCTGTAATTGCTAAAATTTTGTAAATTTTGTAACAGATCCACAATTAAAGTATCTTAATAACTCTTAATATAAAATTCTAACTCGCATTCTCTACTTTCAAAGTTTTTGACTTGGTGGTCATTGAGTAACTTTATATCTCTTATGCGGTTTGAACCTGAAAAGTCAATATGTATGTTTTCATTTGCAACTAATTTAACTGATTTTACTAAAGTTTTTTGAGGGAATTTTAATGTTTGCCCCCTGCAATCAAGAGGATGTTGGCTTATTTTTTCGAAAGTTAGATTGTTGTTAATATAGACATCATAAGTATATGAGAAGTCTAAATATAGCCAAATACCTGAAGCAAATTCTGGTACTTTGGATTCAACAAGCAGATTACCATTGAATTTTTTGATTCTATCATGAAAACGCGGTGTAAGTTTATCGAATTCAAAATCTTGTGTCCAGTCTGCTAAAGTAATTGTTTCTACCTCAGTAGTCAACGGAATCCAATGATGTTGAGCTTTGTATTCACTAAAGTCAATTTTATTATGGAATCCAGTGTTGAGTCGAATTATGGCAGATAATCGCTCTGTTGAAAATAAATCACCACGTGCTGCTAATGAGACATCACTTAATAGATCATTTAATTTTTGATCTGGTAATTCATCTATATTACCAATTAAGTATTCTCCATAATTCGTGGGTATTTTCCGATAATAGTGTCCTGGAATTGAATTTTTTCGGTGAATTGGAGAAATGCGAGAAAGGAATGGGTCTGATAGTGCACAGGAGTCAATAAGGTAATGAGAAGTATCAGTTAGTGAGAGACCGCCCAGTAAACCACACGTAGTCTTATATGTTGAAGGAGGTTCACTGGGTAAATCAGCTATTTCTATCCAGGAAGTTCTTTCCTTGGAAAACAACCCATTTATTCGGTAATTTCCACCTCTTTCATCACCTACATATATGTAGTTTGTTCTTGGTAATTCATTGGGTTGATAAAGAAATGGGAACTTTGAATCAGCCATAAAAAAAATACAGATTACTATCGCAACAACAAAGAAAAGGTTTTGAAAATTAGTACTAAATTGCGACCTATTCTTAAACGAAAGTACAATAATTCCAATAGATAACAGTACGAGAATTGAAAAGAAGCGACCGTGCATAAAGTCACCTCCACTCCAAATGATATAACAGACGTATAATATCTGACCAATTGAGAGTGCAATTAGTTTAGAATTTTTACTAAAGAATGAAATTAGTAACCCAGACAATATAATTACGATTGTAGATGCATCGTATTTTAGTGCAAAAATGTAATTCAAACCGTGTCTTATGGAATCTAGAGTAATAAAATCGTTATTAAGTTTGGCATAAAAAGTATTTGGGAGTGGTGCACCGAAATAGAAAGTTGCGAAACTGAACCATAATATTAGGATTAGTGAACCTAGCCATATTCCATTGAAAATTTTTCGAATTGATTTTATTTCATACAAAAATAAGAGAGCAATAGGGGTAAATAGAACTACGTAATCTAGTCTGTTTAATATCAGAAGGGCAAGTATCACAAAAGTAAATTTTAAATGTTGGTGCCAAGTTTTGTAATAAATCAAATACAAAAGCACACTTACTAAGAAAAAAGATAGAGGATTTTCTAAACCTGAAGTAGTATAATCACAAAACGCCCAACTAAATAACAGTAAAAATATTGGAGATAATAAATTATAATGACTTGAATTCTGATCAAGTTCAAATTTTAAAATAAACAAAATAGAAAGTATTGATAGTGTAGCACTTAAAATTATTACTGTATTAAATACTTCACCCGAAACTGCTATTATACTACTTAAAAGCAAAAACCAGATTGGATGAGTGAATGCCTGGACGCGTTCACCAACATTAAAAGTAATACCATCTCCGTTTATGAAATTCCAAATCTGGCGGATTGTTATCTGTGAGTCATCTCCCACCCATGCCATTATTAGAATCGTGTAAAAAATTACCCCAATAAATAAGATTCTAGTTCCTAAAATCAGGGGAGTATATAATTTTACAGCAATTAAATGATTTCTAAAATTATCAAACGAAGAAAAAAACAGAGTAGAAAATACCGCCAGAAATTTCATCAAAGATTGCAGACGTCGCATTGCTACATTCCATATATTGTGAGGATCCGTGCATATATTGAATTTGATCCTAAAGTTGTTGGGAAATTTCTGTTGGTGGTACGCCCAAGGGGAATCGAACCCCTGTTTCCGCCGTGAAAGGGCGATGTCCTAAACCGCTAGACGATGGGCGCATTCAAAGAGCAAATTATATATAAACATAGTATTCAAAATTTTCAACCCTAATAATTCGAAATATTTATTCAAAACGAAATTTTGTAAAAACTCTTGTAAATAGGGATTATAATGGAGATTAAAAATCAAATCGCGCGATCTAAATGTTTAACCGGTCAGATTGTTTGGATTTAAATGTATCGTTTAAATCAAGTGCAGCGCGCATTTTGACAAAATCCGTAGCGCGGGAATCTGTTTGTTTTAGAGTATTCTCAGACATTCTGCTATCTTTTGCTAAATAAAAGCGACCACCATGCACTAAGGTTATTTCGTCAAGTTTTTCTAATAGATTAAGCGTTTTTGCATTTATTGGAAAATCCAATGCTAATGTGTAACCAGATCTTGGAAACGAGAATGGACTAGCTTGTTCACCAAGTTTTTTAAGCACGGCCAAGAATGACCCTTGGCCTGAATTGACGATGGCTTCTAACAAACTGCGTAATCCGCTGCGAGATTGTTCCGGTGGAATAACGCATTGAAACTGAATAAATCCTTTTCGCCCGTAAATTTTATTCCAACCTAGAATTGCATCAAGCGGATAAAAATAAGTATCCCAGTCAACTAATTCTTGACTACCGACTTTTCGTTTACCAATCCAGTAGTATAAAGAGTTGAATGCACTTATTGAAAAGCGGTTTAAAATCCAGTTTGGCATGTCAAAAGGAATTGCTTTGCTTTTCTTAATTTTAATTCCTAACAAGTTTTCTTTTGCTACTGGTGATAAGTCACTTATTTTCGCATGTTCTCCGAATATAAGCAGTGAGCGACCTAACTTCTTCCCCTTACTTTGGCAATCAATCCAAGCAACCGAATAAGTTGATTCATCATGTTTTTCAAATAGATCAATTGTTGCATCTAGGTTTGTAGTAGAAATTGTCCTTTGATTAATCCAAGCAGTTTCTACGCGTCGCAAGCGCATCGCCACGCGAATTATTATGCCAGTTAGTCCCATTCCACCTAATGTCCACCGAAATAATTTTGTATTTTCTTCTCGTGAACAACGAATTATATTCCCATCCTTATCTATTAGTTCTATCCAATCAACAAAATTGCTAAAACTACCTTCTTTGTGGTGATTTTTCCCGTGCACATCCGCTGCCGCCATTCCACCAAGCGTCACAAATTTTGTTCCAGGAGTTACATAAGGGAACCAACCTTTCGGTAAAAATACTTTAATTACATCTTCTAGATGAACACCTGCCTCTGCTGTTAATGTTCCTGTTTCAGCATCAAATGCAAGCATCCGATTAAAGTGTTTCATATGAATGGTATTTTCTGAACCAACCGCACTATCTCCGTAGGCTCGACCATTTCCGCGTGCAATCGTCTTACCTAAATCAATATTTTTTTTGAGTGAAGAAATATCACTTGGCGATACAACTTCAGTATCATGAACTGGGTAGCGGCCCCAACCTGAAAGTTTCATTGCTTTTTCCCTAGATATGAGTCAGTAAACACAAACTTTCGGTCTAAGTTATATTTAACAATATAACCAATACTAAGTCCAAGTATTGCACCGAGTTCGCGCATCAGATCAGTTCGCCAAATTAACCAAAATATTGTTTCGCTCCCCCAAAAGATTATAGTCGTAAATATCCCAGAAAATGTATAAAGCATGAATTTTGAACCTTGGTCCGTTAATGTTTCAGAGTGGTCATAGAATATCCACTTTTTGTCTAGTATGTACTTTACAATTAGGCCAACAATAGTGCCAGCAAATACCGCCAATCCGAAGAAAATAAAGGAATTTTCTATAGTCAAGAATGCCCGCTGTGTCGCTAAATTTGCAATGGTTGCGGTGATGGCAAATAAAGAGTAGCGAACAACTAATTTTGTCAGCGTCATACAAAAGATCCAACAAGTAAGAAGACTAAAATTAAAACACCGCAAAATTGGCTAACTCGATCCTTAACTGCAAATATAATTGGATCATCATGCATAGTCCCGCGGTGTGTCGCGACGACAATATTTGTAATCCAGTAGAGCAAAATACAGCAAATTCCCCATAACACTGTGGGACTACTATAGACTTTGAGTACTTCTGGTGAGTTGATATAAAGTGCTAACACTAATACGGAAACAAAACCTGATCCGATTGCCATCATGCTGATGATTGGTAAATCATCTACATGATAACCACGACCGGTGGCACTGAGGTGTTTACGTTTTGCTAGGTCTACTAATTCTGCTTGACGCTTTACGGCAGCAAGTGAGAAGAAAAAGAATATTGAAAAGGCTAATAACCAAACCGAAAGTGTAATATCTGTAGCAATTCCACCAGCTAAAATTCGAGTGGTATAGAGTAAAGCCAGTAAACAAACATCAAATACCACGAGTCTCTTAAAATACAGTGAATAAGTCGTTGTAATCAATGTATAGCACAGCATTACCGAAAAAAATTCCCATCCGAGCTGAGCTGAAATTATGAGTCCAAACGAAATAGGTCCAAAAACCAACAAACTGCCATGAGTGATGGGAACCTTTCCTGATGCAAAAGGACGATAACGCTTTCTTGGATGGATGCGGTCTGATTCAAGATCCAACAAGTCATTTAAAACGTAAACACTTGAAGCAACCAAACTAAAAGCTATAAAGGCAGAAATACTATTGAGAAAGGACTCAGCATTTACTTTATGTGAAGTGAGTATGGGTACGAATACTAATACATTTTTTAGCCATTGGTAGGGTCGCAAAGCTTTCAGATATGGACGAATTTCATTTTCTACAGTAGTGAGATGCTCAAACGGTTTTCCAATCTTTTCAACCCGACTTTGTATACTTTTACTGGCATTTACAGTTATAGCCTTTGCGGACTTCTCCCATACCGCAAGGTCAGCAGCGGAATCACCCGCATAGGCATATTCTTCGTTACCAAATTTGTCAGTTAGAAAATTTGCTTTATTCGTGCCCTTTAGGTTTGTAATTCCATCTGAACCATGAAACTCATCAAAAATACCAAGGTGGGTAGCAATATCCGCAGCGAATTTTGTATCGGAAGCTGTAACTAATGCAGTTTCACCACCATTTTCTCGCCAAGATTTTATAAATTCAATTAGCTTTAGGTCGAAAGGAAGAACTGAAACATCAATCTTAGCCGTTTCGGCTAAATAGTGTTTAAGTGCGGCACGTCCAGAAAAAATAGCTTGTAGCGCGCGAAATAAATTTTTCCAATCGCGACTAATGGCCGACCAAAATGACTCAAATAATATATCTGAACGGAGTAATGTTCCGTCTAAGTCTACAATTAAACGCAAGATTGTTATCCTCAAATGAATTATGTTGTATTTTGACTATAAGTTAAAATCATTTACTACAAGAATTTAACTTGATCAAAAAAGTTTTTTTGACTTTCTAATCAATTGCAGAATATGTCAATGAGTCTCAAATAATCAATTAGGTATCTGTATTCAATAATAAACACAACTGAATTTTAACTTAGTTGATAATATAACATGAATATTTGCATGGAACTAACAGAACGCACTTGAAAATGTTACAGCCAATTCTTTTTCCGAGTTCGTCTCCAAAGTGAAAACGCAGTCTCCAATTGACCTGATGCTGTAAGCTTGTAGAGTATTTTTCTTCTAACGGACAATAAATCTTTTTGAAGTTCTGGTAGTAAAGCTAACCCCCGTATAGCGCGCGCGCAGAGAACCAGTCTCGATTTTGACATTTTTGCTACGTTTTTAAACTCATGGTGCAATAATTCAAATGCCATCTCTTCACAGGACATTCCAAATTTTGATGGATCCGGAAGACTTTGGCGTTCACACAGATCACAGTACACTGCAGCAACAGAAGCCCTAAAACTAATCGATTTCTTTATTTGCGAGAGTTGATTAGGACTAGTTCGATACCATAATAGAAATTCTGATAGCGCAGCAAATTCACCGTGGTGACTTAATCGTAAATATAAATCATGATCTTCTGCTCCATCAAACTTTTTTCGATAACCGCCTACCTTTTGAATGATTTCGCGATTTACCATAATTGTGGGATGGGCAAAAGTTGGAATACTTCGTATTGATCGTTGGAGTTCTGAATTAGTCGTGGGAATTTTGTTTTCTTTTATCTCGCTCTTACCGTCTTCAAAGGTATAAAAGAATGTGCCTAATAGCACCAAATTTTTGTTCTCTTTGAATTTATTCACTTGCATTTGAAGACGGTCTGAATGTGAAATATCATCTGCATCCATACGTGCGATTAACGGAGATTTCGCTAATTCAATTGCACGATTAAGGGCATCACAAACACCCTGACCAGTACTATCTACAATTTTCACTCTCTTATCACTTGCAACATATGCGTTTAGTATATTTTTCGTATTATCTGTAGATGAATCATTAACGATAATGAATTCTAAATTTGGTAATGTCTGAGTGAGGATACTTTCAACGGATTTTTTGATTGTATTTTCAGCGTCTTTAACGGGCATAATTACCGAAACGACAGGATTTTCATTTTTAAAAGGGGGTGTCACTCAAATTTCTCCTGAAGATATTATTAACGTAGCACTGAATTCTTTGTGGATAGTATTTTATTTTATCAATCATCTTATATTGTACACCGATTGTTTTCTCTGATTTTATACTATGTTTCTGGAAATAGTACTCAGTATATAAGTATCCCCGGTCTCGAAAACTGAAATAATCTGAGCTTTTAATTTGACGGTGATGTATAAATGAATCTTTTGAAATAGTTACTAATATTCCGTTTTGTTTTGCTGTTAAGAAAAAATCACTGTGCTCTTTTCCAATTTTAATATTTTCATCAAATTTGATTTCAGCGACTTTATTTGTACGGGCAACAAAACAATTAAGAACTATATCATAGCGTGGGTAGCCTTGGTGAATTCCATGATTTTTTCCAATGTAGTGCACTAACTCATCGTTTACACGTTCAAGCGTTCCGGCAAATTGTAGCTCACCTCTGCAATATCCTTTTCCAGTACTGTAATTTAACATTCGCAAACCAATAATATCGAAATTAGTAGTTTCAAGAACGTGGATTAGACCTTCTAGATTAGAGTCCAGTTTAAAATATAAGTCATCATCCATCAGCAAATAATATGGTGTTTTTACCCTTTCTATAGCTCGATTTCTACCAAAAGATATTCCAGTATCAAATGGGAGATGTAGAGTTGCGGTAAAAGGATCATTATCAAATGAAATTGGTTCTCTACTATCATCAGCAATAATTATTGGTATGTTTGGATGTATTCGTCTTAAACTTAAAACTGCTCTTGTTACTAATTCGGGTCGTTCGAAAGTCTTAATTGCAATAGTTAGTAATTTTGCTAGTTCGCTCATTTGTTTTGTTCCTTCTCTAAATAATAATAAAAAGAGATCATATACAATAAATAAAATATTGTGTATAAATTAAATTCACTTCAAAATTTCAACCTGTTGCACGGTGCATAAATTTAACGGTTTGAAATTACCAAGAGACTTGAAATTAAAGGAACGGTGAAATTAAAATTTTTGAATTTGAGACAGTTAACTGTCGAATTTGTGGTACTACTATATTCTTTTAACAGTTGTTGTTTGTTCAGCTAATTATCGCTGAGTACCCAAAATAATATTTAGAGGACATAGAACACATTTAAGTGTTGCTAAATTAAGAGAATAATAAACAAACTTTGTTATCCATTGTTATGAATCAATCAATTTTGTTTATGAACGTTGATATTTGAAATAGAATTGTAAATAGGTAATCTTTCATATGCTGCACCTACGGCTCGGATTTCAATAGACTTCACTAATTTTGGAGATACTAAATAAATTTTCCGCAGGAACGAAGCTTGTTGACAACTTGGATAAAGTTCATGAACCAATTTGTCATTTACATAAACCTCATATTGATGTTCTATATTCAGCTCAATTTCAATTAAATTCGAATAACGTGGGATTTTTGACCTTATTATTAGACTATTATTAAAATTCATGGTATGCCACTGATTTATATATGGCCAAGGTTTTGTATCCAGCTCTTGATCCCAATTTTCAAAAATTAATTCTTCTTTCATGCTTGTTGGTAGAATCCATCTATTTGGATCAATATAATCACTGAAATCAAGATTTGAATAGTAGTTACTATGGACGCGAACAATTGCTCTCATTCTTTCAATAGAAAACAAATCTGACCATACAAGCAGTTTTACATCGTCTAATAGTTCTTGAAGATTTCTATCTGGGATATCAGATATGTTACCTAACAAAAACTCTCCATATTCTTGCGGTAATTTTCTAATATGATGACCAATCCGCCAATTTTCAATTTGAATTGCTGGAATTCTAGAGAGAAAAGGATCAGATAATGCACACAAATCAATTAAATGAGTTGAGCTATTTTTTATTGCATAATATCCAGCATATCCACACACGTAGTCATAATTAGTAGATTTGTCTGAAGATTGCGACTTTATTTGTGGCCAACTACGTTTAGGAGACAAAAATCCCATCGTTTCATAATAAAATCCTCTTTCATCAAAAACTTTTTTAACAGCACCTCGCGAAACATATTCATTTGTCGTCAATATCGGTAAACTTCTTACAACACCAATTGGGATAATTAATATCAAGAGGACGAGTAGTAAAATATTAATTGTTTTGAATGACAAATGTTTTTGAGCATAAATCGCAACCGAGAATTGACAAACCGAAATAAAGACTAACAATGAAAAAAATCTGCCCATCATAAAATCACCACCAATACTGTAAATATATGCCAGATATAATATTTGCCCGATCGACAATGAGATTAAAATTTTGTTCAAACTCAACAATGAGAAAATAAATCCACAAATAAAAACTAGTGGTGTAACCAAATCTAATCTAAGTGCCAAGAAATATACCCGACCTCGTTCTAAAACTTGCTCTGTTGGATATCCCGCGTTTAATTTGGCGAAATACGTATTCGGAAATGGACTTCCGAAATATATGGTAGCAAATGCAAACCATGCAAAAAGTATAATTGTCCCGGGTAGTATAACTCGCACAAAATTATTGAAATTTTTAGTATAAAATATCAGGAATAATGCTAACGGAGCAAAAAGTATTGAATAATCCAGTCGATTTAATACTAGTAGTGCGATTAAAATATAAATTAAAGATAAATATTTTCTCCAATTATACCTAAAAAATATAAGAAATAAGATGCTGAACACAAAATATGATAGTGAATTTTCTAAACCAGATGTCGTATAATCCATGAATGCAAAGCTAAATACTAAAAAAAATATTGGAGAGAATACTATTTGTTGGGATTTATTGTTTTTGTATTCAATGAAAAGAATTATATACACCGCCGCTAAAGATTGAATTATGCTAATTACAATTGATGTTAAAAATAATTCCCTAGTAAATAAAGTAAAAAAACTTAATACCAAGAACCAAAGTGGATGTGTGAAAGATTGAACCCTTTCTCCAATATTGAACGTAATTCCATCACCATTAACAAAATTCCATATTTGTCGAAATGTTAGCTGTGCATCATCACCTATCCATGCCATAAGTAAAACAAGATATAGAAATAAAAACGCGAACAATAATTTCAAACCCAATATGAATCTGTTGCTATTGCCGCTAACTGCTAAAATCTTACCTATTTTCATTAGAATTCTCCATGGTTATAAAATTCAAAGTGGTCAAGAGACCGAAATTGTTTAAGTAGTGAAAAAATCTTAATTTCCAACACAAATAATTGCTATCACATCTCCAATTTCTTGTTATTTCAGTCAAGAGCAATTAGGTCTTTGATTCAATTGCGTGAGGAAAGCTCCAAAAAAATAGTCTCTAATTGCCTTCAGTATTTTTGTATAAGCTATATCTAATTCTTGCAATTCCTAAGAATAATCCGATTGCCCAAAAAATTTTCGCTATTCCTTTAACAATATATCTAATTGCTCGTTTTGAAAATGGCCAGATTACCACTCCCCATAATAAATAAAACGTACCAGAAAAAGACCGCTTAAATGCTTCTATAATTAAATACAAAGTTTTGTACCAATATATAGTTGTACTCCAATCTCCATATTTAATAGAACGTCCGTATCCGGTAAGATTACCATTTGAAAATTCTTTCATAATCATCCACCTAATACTTATCCTTTCCATTGCGACAACTTCGTTGACTTTGGCATTTTTAACATAACGAATAACTCCACCACTATCATTTATACGTTTAAACAATTCGAAATCTTCACCACCGGTATAGCGAAATTTTTCATTAAACCTGTACTTATATGGCCGACCATTAAAATAGCTAGCCTTTGCAGTTGTATTACCTGCACCAGCAGAATCTAAAACGAGAAGGTCCGGATACTCAAATTGAGTAAACGGAAATTTAAACCAAATTGGCAAATTCTCTAATTGTATATTTTCTGGGAGAACATAGTTTACTTTACCACAATAAACATCCGCTGAATTGGTTTGAATAATGTTATGATATGAAGTTAGCCAATCACGTTCAACAAATTGATCATCATCTAGGAAACAAATCCAATCAGGGTTGAACTTTATTGCTACATCTAAAGATGTGTTTCTCACTGTTGATAACCCAGGTTTTTTTTCCAGTTTATATGTATAGTTAATGTGAGAAGCAGACTTCATTAAATTTTTGATTAGAGATTCACACTCTGGTTTTTCATTATTTTCTATTATCACTAGGTGGATATCACATTTTGGTGGAATAATTAACGAATGGATTGAACTGACACAAGTCGTCAACATTTTGGGACGTTTTCGTGTACAAATAACAATTGCGAATTTCATTTCACTGTCCTTTTAGTTTTTTGCAGTAAGTAAAAAGTTATATTCTAATTTGTCAACATTAGTCAAAATTTTATCTCAAAACCATTCCCAAATTTTCCAGAGTATTAAAAATTATTAGTTAATGTTTGTTGTGCCATAACCATTGGTGACATTGTACTAAATTACCAGCAAGAGTATCCGAACAAACACCACTTTTTTAGCAATTAGTTAGTTTAGACCATCTTATTTGTCATGGTAAACGCATACGAAATTAGCTAATTTAAGATGTGTAGGTGGTAATATTTGTTATCCAATTCAGTTTCCTAAAGGTATAAAGGTTTCTTGATAGCTTCTTCGTATTTGATTTTACCCAGAATTTGGTATTTTATTTTGCAATTTAGGAAAAATCTAGCATAGGATTTTATATATTTTCTTGTAGGAATCTCAATAGTTGTTACACTAATTTAGATATAGCAACGTTTAGCTGATTTTTCAAATCAGTTCCTAATTTAGGAGTTTGTGAATTTTACATTTTGGGTACGAATACTATCTAAGGTGGTAACTTTATAATTTAAAATTTGGTTTAATTCAGAATTCAAAGTCAGCAATTGGTTGCAAACTCTAGTCTTGAAAGTCCATAATTTAGCGGTTTATAGGTTTAACATTGCATCAAGTTTGGTAAGTTTTTACTGATTAGCTAAATATGCAACAACCTATTAAACCTAGTTTAGGCTATTTTTCTAAGAAGATTCTTTGGTAATAACTTTGAATTTTTTGCGGAAAATACTTGATTTTATCAATCAACTTATATTCGGTGCCAATTGTTTTCTCCGATTTTATTCCATGTTTCTTGAAGTAATACTCTGTATATAAATTCCCTCGTCCCCGGAAACTATTATAATTTGAACTATTCGCTTGGAGGTGATGGATGTACGAATCTGTTGCTATTGTTACCAATACGCCTTTTTGTTTTGCTTCTAAAAAGAAGTCGCCGTGCTCTTTTCCGATTTTAATATTTTCATCAAATTTGATTTTCGCGACTTTATTTGTACGGGCTAGGTAACAATTATGGACAATATCAAAGCATGGATAACCTTGGCAAATTCCACGATTTTTTCCAATGTAATGTACCATTTGGGTACCTTTTCGCTCCATTGTGCCAGCAAAATGTAACTCACCTCTGCAATACCCCCTTTTTTCCCGATAATTTAGTACACGCATACTGATTATATCAAAGTCAGTGGTCTCTAATGTCTTGACAAGTCCCTCTAAATTGCAATCTGCATTAAAGAAATAGTCGTCATCCATCAGCAAATAGAAAGGGGTCTTTACTCGTTCTATAGCTCGATTTCTACCGTATGAAATTCCAGTATCGAATGGTAAATGAAGTGTTTCGGTGTAAGGGTCATCATTAAATGAAATTGGTTCTTTGCTGTCATCGGCAATGATTACTGGCATAGTTGGATGAAATTGCCGGAGACTTGAAACTGCTCTTATTACTAATTCAGGCCGTTCAAATGTCTTAATGGCAACAGTAATTTGTTGCTCGACTTCGCTCATTATAATTCCTCTATTTTGTAAAACGTAGTTTTTTGAATTGAAGAGTGAAGAATTTATATCGAGTAGATTTATATTTCAAGTTCAGAATCATAACCTCTATTCCCAAAGTATTTAGAAATAACAATCAAAAGTCAGTATATCTAATCCAATATACTTTGAATTTTCAATTAGTTTTCTAGCCAAGTTTATATTTATTCAGGACTTTAATGGTTTGAACAAGGAGGTAGTCCACATCGGAAAATTTCAGGTGGGTCGGTAGTCAAGTCAGGAATCCAATGCAATTAATACGCACGCAACATCTTCATTCATCCAATCAATTTCACATCATCAATCACACTACGATGATACTCAACTCATTCAAAGTTATACGTCCTAATCAACAGAATTTAAAATAGGGAATGTTTGAATAATCTACCTGATTCCACCTAAATGTTTGCGATTATGAATTGTCAAATTGTAGTATTAGGATTATGATTTTTCAATAAACGCTAACATTTTAGGTGATAAAATCAAAATTTGGAGCAACTTCGGATAATTCAGGCAAAAAATTATATTTCATAGAATAGTTCTTAATTATGTGAAAAGATATTTTCTCTTAAACTGATCATTCTGCCACAGACCTCGATTCAAAATGCTTTATAATTCTTAGGTGACGAAAAATTGCATAGTTCATTGCCAATAGAAAACCGTACCGACCTCTTAAAAAGTAATATCGAAGGAAATAAGCTTTGAAAAATGCAAATGGGAATTCTGTAATTAAACGCCAAGATGGTAGTTTTCGTCCCCTTTCTTCCAAATCTTTGACCTGCAAATCTGTGTATGTGTCATATTTACGGATATCTCGACCAAGCGAAATTGTTGAATAGTGGTAAATCTAGTTCTTAAGCTGACCAATATCAACTCCTTCGTTTAGAATTACCCGATCATGGACAGAACTATCAGAAAACCTCCCACTTTCGAGTGTATAAAGTCGAATTGGTTTTTCTAAATAACTTAACTTAGGTATTTTAGAATCTCCAGGATAAATATTAATTCGTGGTATTTTCCAGGCCCCTTTTTGGGGCTCACCATTTTTAAATAATTGTTGTAATTCATTAACAAGCTCTGGTGACATTACCTCGTCTGCATCTAAATTGAGTATCCATTTATGGTTGCATTTTTCTTCACCAAATCGTTTTTGTAGTCCATACCCACTCCATGAATTAAAAATGAATTGAACACCCATTTCCTCACAAATCTGCTGTGTATTGTCAACAGAACCAGAATCAATTACAATGACTTCATCTGTTAATTCGACGGCAGGAATAAGTGTTGATTGAATTCGAATCTCTTCATTCTTTGCAATAATAAATATACTTAGGGGAATTTTGTTGTTCATAACGCTACCCAAATATTTATTTGCTTACGATTGTGTGAATTCAGTGTGTTAAAATATGTATTCTGATACAAGGTGTACATTTTTTTTTGAAGACAAGAGTACACGTTTACTAATCTGTAAAGTTGGTGAAATTATTTCTCGTTCAAGATGTGGAGAATTATATTCTTATAAATTTAGCAATAGATGTTTCATTACACCTATAGTTTAAATTCAAACTAATGTCAATAAAAAAACTTTGGTGAGATTAATGAGTTTTTAATTGTATTTGAACTAAGCTACAAATGTTTTTCGTAGGTATTCTTTACCGCAGAACAATCTTAAACTTAAAACTCATTGACAATAAAGGGTGTTAGGTTACTTACTAAATAAATAAATCATCCAAACGACTTTAAACCTTAATGATTTTTTAAATGGTGAGCTCTTTCGCCAAAATGTAGCTCTAGTTTCCAATGGTTGCACTATCCCACGTTTAATAATTAGCATGATAGCTTCAAAAGTTAGTGAATATGCCAACACGTTAGCGATATTAAATAACTGAAATCATAAATGGAATTTGAACCCAACACCATTTTGTCGTCCCAAAAATTTTAGCGCCAATACAATATTCCAAATTACCGCTAAACTTGTTCAAATACTTTTCATAAGGAAAGGGACTAATTGCGGTAACCAAAAATGTTGCAGTCGTTTCAAAATATTCATGCGATATATATATGCCATATCAGTAATTTCAGGACTCATGGATCGAACACCTTCGCGAACTGCAACTATAACCATTGTTATTTTGTTGAGTGCGAGGGCTACTATTGTAACAACTTCATTCAATCCAATCCATAAGTAACAAATGACAAAAACCACAAGTGCTGACAAATTAAGAAAGAAAATTACCCAAGGGTTTATCCATCGATTGAGGTGCAGAAAAAGTCCTAGGATGATTCCAATGAAAATTCCTGCTACCAATGCTATTCTAGATGCGACGAAAACTCTGATAAGCGTTATTCCGGTATGGAATAGAAGTTCACCAGTATGAAACTGATCAACTATTTTTTCCCAGACTGTTATGGGTGTTTGTAATATATTGGGGTCATTGGTAAGGTAGGCAAGTAATACCCACAACACTACAAAAATTGTGAAGGTTGAGATTACGAATTTAAACTAGTTTAACAGATCAAATTTTGAACTTCTAAAGTTTTCTCGCATTTAAGGTTTGATTCATAAGTTGTAATAGTGGATTGTATATATTTTGACTTATTTGAAATTACTCCAGCACAAAAAGTCGCAACCCTCAGATTTTACACTATTGGTCTGTGAAAAATTTCCACTCAATACTGAATATTCAATTTCTAAAGCAAATAAGGAATTTGGTAAGAGTGCGAAAATGCCGACAATTTAACCCATCAATGACTGAAAAATAAGGCGAATACATTGGTGCTCATAATGGTGATATGTAATAGATACATTGGTAAACTTTTGCGATAGAAATTAACTTTGTTTGGAGAAAGTAACCAAATCAGATGCTCAAAAAAACTGTCAGATTACTGAAAAAATACGACAACGTTTCAATCCGCAAATAGTTCTTTACAACTAACCTAACTTGAGCTAAAATTTCAGTATTTCAACCGTTTAATACTTTGAAAATATAAATATAAACCAAAGAATTTAATAATTTTTGTCCAATCACATTCAATTACAACAGGTGAAAATGTTTACTAGAACAATTCCAGTTTATATCTCCAAACGGTTTATGTTTTGGGGATTTTGCCTACTTCTTTTTGGGGCTACAATATTATTCGTTTCGGATTTACTAGAACTTGTGCGTCGAACAAGAGACTTTGATGGATATGAATTTTCGAATGTTTCTTTGATTGCAATTTTGCGGTTACCAAGTCTACTCAAGCAACTATTTCCGTTTATAGCATTACTTGCAGGAGTTATTACATTCCTTAGTCTAAATCGATATCACGAATTAATGATGGTAAAAGCAGCTGGATTATCAGATTGGCAAATTATTAGACCAATCTTTATTATCACATTAATGTTTGGAATCATTGGCGTGATTACATTTAATCCAATCTCAATGCACCTAAAGAGGGTTTCTGACGAAACTGGAAAGCACTTATTTGCACTAACTGGCACTACGTTACTTTCAACCCAGGAAAATATATGGATCCGCCTAGATGGTAAAGATGGTGAATTTATCTTCTTTGCAAATAGTACCAATTCAGATCGAACAGAATTCTTTGATGTATCAATCTCATTTCTTGACAATAAATCTAAGCTTGGCGAACGCGTATTCGCAAGAAAAGCTGTATTAAACCAGAATGTATGGGAATTATTTGATGCTAAGACATTTAATGCAGACTCCAAGCCAAAAGATTTTCCAAAAGTAAATATAAGTACTTTTCTGACTCAAGAAGAAATCAGTGAACGAATTGCGGAACCTGAATCTGTTTCTTTTTGGAATCTTCCAAGTATCATAAGATTAACTGAAAAAGCAGGTTTACCTGCATACAGCTACACCCTACAATTTCACACGATTCTATTATTACCCTTATTGCTGACTTCAATGGTACTTATTGCGGCTTCAGTCGCAATAAGCTATTCAAAAATGGTGGGTCCAGGGCGAATTTTTATAATAGGAATATTAGCTGGATTCCTATTATATTTTAATGACTCAATTCATAAAGAATTTAGGTGGGGCAGGCATGTTACCACCTTTTGTAGCTGCTTGGTCTCCAGGATTAATCGCTTCAATGGTTGGAATATTTATTCTGTTATACAGAGAGGATGGTTAATGATCTACCATAACCAATATTTAAATAGGATTCTGGAATATATCAGCTCCATAGTTTCATTGTTAAAGTATTGCATTAATATTGAAATCTTATTGTTAACTTCCTTTTTAATGGGGGCTATTAGTTTAATCTCAGTAACATATGCTAATCAGCACGAAGAATTTGAATTCCAGTTTAATGTTGAAGCATTTGAAAGAGAAATGTTACTTGAGGCTGATGATGAAATTACATTTGATGTAAATGGTAATATAACCGCGATAGGAAATGTTCAAATTCGTTACGATTTATATACCTTAAGAGCAAACAAAGTTTATTTTAATCGAGTAGATTCAACGGTAATTGCTGAAAATAATGTTAGAATTTTAGATCGTAATGGGAATATTATTGTAGCTGATAAAATTGAACTTTCAGAGGATTTTAAAAATGGAGTTTTCCACGCATTAAACATAGAGACAATCCAACGGATTCTAGTTCGTTCACAAGAAGCTGAACGAAAAGATGGGAAATTAACTACTTTAAAAGATGGGTTATATAGTCCCTATCTGAGTCAACCTGAAGATTTTCCTCCACCTTGGAGAATCAGTGCTACTGAAATTATTCTTGATCACGAGGCCGATACCGTCAGTTTCATTGCCCCCAGAGTTGAAATTTTCGGTTTACCCTTAGGTGTTTTACCAAATTTCACGGTCGCTGACCCGTTATTACCCAGATACACAGGATTTTTGAGACCTACCTTTATTTCCGATATCAAACTTGGTTATGGCGTTACTATACCTTACTATATTGATTTGAAACCAAATCTTGATATGACAGTATCAGCTGCTCCTCTTACAAATCAAGGACTTCTGATGAGTGGAGAATTTCGACATCGATTAGAAAAAGGAACTTATTCAATACGTGGTTCTGGGATAAGTCAATTAAACCCTGACATTTTTGTCACATCAGATGGATTCAAGCAAGTTGGGAATAGACAATACCGAGGAGCGGTGAATATCAATGGCCATTATGGAATCAATAATCTTTGGTCTTGGGGTTGGGACTTTAACTCATATAGTGACAAAAATTTTGTACATGACTACGGAGTAACAACACTTGGTGGATACAGTGATACACAACGTGTTTGGTTAAATGGGATTTCTGGGCGTAACTTATTTCAAGCTAACTTTCTTCAATTTGAAGTCTTTGGTGATCATCCCAAAGACAGAATCCCTAAAGAAAGTAGTATGGAACTGAATAAAAGTCTATCAAACTGCCAACCAAGGTGCGATGTTCCTGACCCCAGTGAAAAACAAGCCAAAGTACATCCAATGATTGATTATCAATATTTCCTTAAAAATTCTATATTTGGTGGAGAATTATCATTTGGAAGTAATATTATCAGTGTTTCTCGCGAAAAATCAACTGATTATTTTAAAATAAGCGAAAACGAAATATTCAATAGTAACAAAAAATTTTTTCGGGGGATTAAAGGTAATTATAGTCGATCAACTGCTTATTTGAATTGGAAACGAAATATGTTCACACCCTACGGTCATGTTTTGACCCCATTCTTAGATTTTCAAGGTGATTTTTTTGTATTAAGAGAACTAGATCCTGATGTGGAAGATTTAGCTTCTGACAATATAGCTGTACGAGGTTTACCTTCAGTAGGATTAAAATACCGTTTTCCATTAATTGACTCTTATTTTTGGGGTAGTCAAGTAATTGAACCAATTGCTCAACTAGTTATTCGACCTGATGAGAGAAGAATTGGTGAAATTCCAAACGAGGATGCCCAGAGTCTAGTTTTTGATGCATCAACATTATTTGAAACGAATAAATTTTCTGGTTTTGACCGTACTGAAGGCGGAATAAGAGCTAATTTAGGAATAAATCAACTTCTGCAATTCAATAATGGAGGATCAATAAACTCACTCATAGGTCAATCATTTCATTTGCTTGGAAATAACTCATTTGATAATGAGAATTCTGACATTGTCAATTCTGCAGGAGAGTCTGGACTTGAAGATAATATTTCTGATTATGTAGGTTCAATATATTTAGATTCCAATATCGGATTTCGAATTGGAACAAATGCACGTCTAGATCAAAAAGAGTTTAACTTCAACAGATTGGAGGTTGAATCAGCTGGATTACTTGGACCAATTTCTGCTAGTTTGAATTATGCTTATTTAAAAGCACGACCACTACAAGGAGTTGAAGAAGACCGACAGGAAATTATAGGTGCCACTAATATTCGCTTATTTGATAAGTTTAGAATATTTGGATCAACTCGTTATGACTTGAAAAACGATAATTTCGTCAAAAATGTCGCAGGTTTTGGATATGACGATGAAGGATTTTCATTTTCCTTAACTTTTTCTGAAGATCGAACTAGGATTGAAGGTAAAGCTGTAAATCGAAGACTATGGTTTCGATTTGGATTTAGAACATTAGGAGATACAGGATTTTCTCTCGCGTTTGATCCAGAATCTGAATAACACAGTAACATTCTGATTACCCAAGGTTCAATACTTCAAGTATAGATTTTTGATATTAGCCTAATTTTATCGAAATTTCCCGAAAATTAAGTATTTTTTGAGTATAAATTTTTGTCTTCAATCTGTTCTAGCTAATAAATTAATCAATAGCTTAAATAAGTATATTGGTAAAGATTGGTGTTTCAGAGATCAAGTTGTGTTTGAGTCAGAAATTGAAATGAGAACGGTAAATTCTAACTTAGAAAAGTTCAAAATTAAATAGGATTCGTTAGAAGAGGCCAACCTGTTTTTCGTGAAAGGTGCTACTTAATTCTATTGGACAAATTTACAGGATCCAATGAATGAACAATTGTGGAATCATGATGTCAAGCACGCATTTAATTTTAGAAATAAATCAAAAGAGTAATTTAAAATTATTAATCAATTGCGTAGGTTGCGAAATCAAATTACTCATCACGAAACAATTTTTCAAAATAGTTTGATTTCAAGATATGAAGATTACCGCAGTATTCTTGGACTTCTGTCTAACGATACATTTTTTTGAAAATCTAACCGGCATTTTCAGTCTACCGCGTGAATCAGTATTTTGATTCTTTGGACTATTAGATTTCTGAAATTTGAAATTAGATCCTTGACAATTTGTGCTTATTTTCCAGTGTTATTGAAGGGAGAGTCAAGTAAGGAAAAACAACATGCTGACATTTTAGTAAGTGAATTAAATGCTGGTTGTCAAATTGCAAAGAGATTGACAAAATCTATATGAATATTGTCGGCAAATTGTACGATATGATATAATGTTATTTTATTCCAAAATTACACATCAAATTTTATTTAAAGGAATTCATAATGTCTAATGTGGTTGTTATTGGTGCGCAATGGGGTGATGAAGGAAAAGGTAAAATAGTTGATTGGTTATCGGAGCAAGCAGATGTAGTCGTTAGATTTCAAGGTGGGCACAATGCTGGTCATACTTTGGTAATTGATGGGAAAGTATATAAATTATCTCTTTTACCTTCTGGTGTGGTTCGCGGCAAATTATCAATTATCGGGAATGGAGTTGTTCTTGACCCGCGTGCATTAATTCGTGAAATGAAAACTTTGGAGGAACAAGGTGTTAAAATCACCCCAAGTGTTTTACAAATTGCTGAAAATACACCACTAATTTTGTCGTTACATCAGGAACTTGATGAACTGCGAGAGAATATAGATGATCGTAATCGGATTGGGACAACAAAGCGAGGAATTGGTCCAGCATATGAAGATAAAGTAGGACGACGTGCGATACGATTAATGGACCTAGAAAACAAATCAATTCTAAAATTGAAAGTTGAAAAACTTCTAGAGCACCATAATGCTTTGTTGCTGGGTTACGGCCAAAAATCAATACCAGTGACAAAAATTCTTGATGAACTTTCTTTAGTGTCAACGAAAATATTACCCTTTATGAGTACAGTCTGGAGAACACTTGCTGAAAAGCAACAAGAGAATAGACACATTTTATATGAAGGCGCACAAGGTGCGTTATTAGATATTGACCATGGTACCTATCCGTTTGTCACGTCGTCAAATACGCTTGCTGGACAAGCTTCGGTTGGTTCAGGGATTGGACCAAGTAAATTGGAATTCGTACTAGGAATAGTCAAAGCATATACAACACGTGTAGGTGAAGGTCCATTCCCAACCGAACAAACCAATGATATTGGGAATCATTTAAGTGA
Organism: Stappiaceae bacterium; assembly: GCA_964291365.2. Taxonomy (GTDB): domain Bacteria; phylum Pseudomonadota; class Alphaproteobacteria; order Rhizobiales; family Stappiaceae; genus JBDWFY01. Next base: position 3,327,553 of record OZ219989.1, on the reverse strand, counting down.
GAAAGGACATGAAGTTGGTACAGTTACGGGACGGTCACGACGTTGTGGATGGTTTGACGCAGTCTTAGTCCGACAATCTGCTTGTTTGAATGGTATTACTGGAGTAGCATTGACCAAATTGGATGTTCTTGACGAACTTGAAGAAATAAAAATTTGCGTTGGTTATGAATTAGCAGGAAAGAATATTGATTATTTACCGTCAGCCCAAGCTGCACAAATAGAAGTAAAACCAATTTATGAAAGTATGCAAGGTTGGCAAACGTCAACGGCAAAATCAAAAACTATTGATGAACTTCCACAATTAGCAATTGAATATGTGCAACGTATTGAAGATTTGATCGGTGTACCAATTTCACTAATTTCTACAAGTCCGGAGCGTGTAGACACGATACTGATTCAAAGTCCATTTAATTAGTTAAGCTTTTTTGAGTAAGGAATTATAAATTTCAGGTACAAAGAAGTAAAAATCAGAATTATTCAAGCCATATAAAAACTGAAAAGTCTTAATGTTAATATTGTGTAAAATTGGTTTATTTTTTTTAGTGATGCGATTCTGGATTTGTACTAATTTAATAAATTAATGATTGGTGAGAATAAGGTCATTAAATTTTCTCAAAATATGTTTACAATTTGATTGACTTTTTTACTTAAATTAATATAATTTAGGTTTTTCCAAGGGGTGCTTACTAAGAGCTGAGATGGGAATCAAGTTTATATAAACTTAACCCGAACCCTTAGAACCTGATCCGGGTAATACTGGCGAAGGGATTGGAATCTGTGTTTAATTTCCCGGATCTCCAATTGTTCAGTGTTAATTCGTTTAAGGCAGTTAGAGGTCCAATGTATCGTTTAACAATAACCCAACGTTATTTCAAAAAACATATTGCGTACTCTATTAACTTCTCTTTAGTTTTGGTGCATTAGGAGGAGGGTAATGGCTGTTGTGCAATTGAAAAAGATATTTGGGACGACTGTAGCTATATTGTTGTTCTGGCAACTAGTTGTTTGGACATTTAGTATTCCGCGCTTTTTATTACCAGATCCATATTCGGTCTTTCAAACACTTGTATCAAAGCCTGATTTTTTCCTATTTCATGCTGGAATCACTACTTTAGAAACAATACTTGGTGTAATTTTTGGAGTATTAAGTGGAGTAATCGTCGCACTTGTAATGAGCATTTTTCCATTTACGCAAAGATTCGTAATGCCGACTATCGTGATTACCCAAGCGTTACCTGTCTTTGCTATTGCACCATTATTAGTTCTTTGGTTTGGGTTCGGTTTACTATCTAAAGTATTTATGGCAACGTTGATTATATTTTTTCCTGTCGCTTCAAATTTTTTTGATGGACTAAATCGAACTGAATCTGAGTTTTTGGATCTTGGCAAATTGTACCGATTGAATAAGATTCAACTACTTCGATGGGTCAAGATTCCATCGGCACTTCCTGCGCTCTCTTCGGGACTACGAGTAAGTGTAGTTTTTGCACCGATTGGTGCAATAGTCGGCGAATGGGTTGGTTCATCTGCAGGTCTTGGTTTTATCATGTTGCAATCAAATGCAAGGATGCAAACAGACAATGTTTTTGCATCTTTAATATTGCTGGCATTAATGGCCATCACATTGAGGTACTCAATTGTATGGGCAACGGATTATCTCGTTCCATGGCAGCAACAATCTAAAAACAAAATTACCTAGAAATGGAGCTAGAAATGAAATTTTTGAAAGTATTTGTCTTCTTTGTATCTCTGATAGTGGCATTCCCTGTTTTCGCTGCGGAAAAATTAACGCTTCTACTAGATTGGTATATTAATCCCGATCATGCACCAATAATTATCGCGCAACAACTTGGATATTTTGAGCGTGAGGGACTTGAGGTTGAAATAATCGAACCTTCAGACCCTAGTGCCCCTCCTCGATTGATTGCAGCAAATCAAGGGGATATTGCAATTTCTTATCAACCACAACTTTATCAACAAATTGACGAAGGCTTACCAATAATGAGAATTGGAACACTTGTTGAAACACCTTTAAATAGTCTTGTCGTGTTAAAAGATGGGCAGATTAAGCAGCTAAGTGATCTAAAGGGAAAGAAAATAGGATTTTCTGTATCTGGTTTTGAAGACGCACTACTTGCTGCTATGCTAAATACCGTAGGAATTGCACCTGACGAAGTGGAATTAATAAATGTTAACTTTTCGCTTTCTCCGGCATTGTTATCTGGACAAGTAGATGCTGTAATCGGCGCGTATAGAAATTTTGAATTAACACAAATTCGACTTGAAGGGCACGAAGGTCGGGCATTCTATCCCGAAGAACATGGAGTGCCAATATTTGATGAGTTAATTTTTATTGTGCACCAGAATAAAGTAACGGATGAACGTTTTAAGAAATTCCTTAAAGCAATTGAAGATGCAACTATCTATCTTACAAATCATTCTGAACAAGCATTAGAAAAATTCATTGAGGCGAAACCTGGTAGCTTAGACGATGAACTCAATCGAACTGCCTGGTATGACACACTCCCTCGTTTTGCTAAGCGACCAGCCGCGTTAGATATCGGACGCTACAATCGATTCGCAGAATTTATGAAAAATAGTGGTTTGATCAAGGAAGTAATGCCAATAGAATCCTATGCGAAACAAATATATTAAGTTCACTTCGTCGCGTTATGAGCTCAAACAAAAACCACATAATTGTTTCGATGACGATTAATATTTTGGTGTTATTTAATGCTACGATTTATCAATAAGAAGATGGGCTGTTTTGAATTAAAACAGCCCATCTTTCATTTCTCTGAAAAAATACCCCTAATTTGAAATCATCAATTGTTTACTTTGATTTTCTTCTTGCAAGCGAACTGCTTGTTGAATTTTTTCAAAGGTTCTCAATTCGATTTGGCGTACTCGCTCACGACTAATTCCTAATTCTTCAGCTAAATTATCTAATGGTTCTGGAACGTCTGTTAAACGTCTTGCCCTAAATACTCTAATTTCCCGCTCATTTAATCCAGCCATTGCTTCTTTGAGCATTTCAAGACGATGTTCCTGCTCATCTTTATTGGCGTACATAACTTCTTGATTATCACTTTCATCAACAAGCCAATCCTGCCAATCTTCAGTTTCGTAATCTACGCTAACTGGGGTATTTAATGATTTGTCGCCTGGTAATCGGCGATTCATTGAGATGACTTCAGTTTCTGGAATACCTAATCGATCTGAGATTATTTTAACTTGATCAGGTTTCAGATCACCATCCTCAAGTGCTTTGATTTCGCTCTTTATTTTTCGTAAATTAAAAAATAATTTTTTTTGATTCGCGGTGGTGCCTATTTTGACTAGACTCCAAGAGCGCAAAATATATTCTTGAATTGCAGCTTTTATCCACCACATTGCATAGGTCGCAAGTCGGAAACCGCGATCAGGGTCAAAACGCATCACAGCTTGCATTAGTCCAATGTTTCCTTCTGAAATTACTTCACCAATTGGTAGACCGTAGTTTCGGTATCCCATTGCAATTCGTGCAACAAGCCGTAAGTGAGAAGTTACTAATTTTTCTGCTGCTTTATTGTCTTTGTGTTCAGCATACCGTTTAGCTAACATATATTCTTCGTTTGGTTCCAACATTGGGAATTTACGAATTTCTGCTAAATAATGGGTTAACCCATCACGGTGTGGCTGTATTGCTGGAACAGTAGTTCGAGTCATAATGAAATATACCTTTAATAAGTGCTTTAAATAATATTAGTTTGTAAAAAAATTATGCTTAATTCTACAAAAAATCGCCGTAGAATTCAAGTTATACCTAAATATAAGCTATTTCAAATGGAATTAGTGATAGGTGATTCTAAATTTTCCTTAATAAATTAAGTAAATTTTCATAATCTTTGGGCAAAGAACAAGTAAAACTTAATGTTTGTTTAGAGCTAGGATGAACAAACTCAAGTAAACCAGCATGTAATGCTTGTCGTTTAAAATTTGAAAAAAAAGGTTGCATAGTTTCAGGTAATATAGAGATTTTGGTATAAAAATGTGTGCCATAAACATTATCTCCAATAAGTGGATGACCAATGTGTGCCAAATGTACTCGAATTTGGTGAGTTCGGCCAGTTTCTAATTGGCATTCAACTAAGTTTGCGATAGGTGGATATTTTTTTTCACCAAAACGTTTTAAAACTTTCCAGTGCGTGACCGCTTTTCTTCCGTTCTTTTTATCAACAGTAATTTTTATTCGATTAGTTTTTGATCTAGCTAAACTCAAGTCAATTGTCCCTTGATCCTGGTTTAAGTTATCCCAAACTAGTGCCTTATAGATTCTTTTAAGTGCACCGGTTCGGCCATGATCAGCAAATTGTTGTGACAGGTGCAGATGGGATTTGTCATTTTTAGCAACTACTAATAACCCAGTAGAATCTTTATCTAATCGGTGCACAATTCCAGGTCTTATTACGCCTTGAATACCAGATAATTGATCACCACAATGATAAAGTAGAGCATTGACAACAGTTCCAGTCCAATTTCCAGGTGCAGGGTGGACGACCATTCCAGCAGGTTTATTTACGACAATTACATCTTCGTCTTCGTGTACAATTGGTAAATTTAGTCTTTCAGGTTTTGGTGTTGGAAGTTCTGGTTCAGGAACATTTAACTCGATATAATCTCCATTATTTACCTTCTTACTTTGTTGCGTTATTATAGTTCCATTTACAGTTACTTCACTACGATTAATTAGTGATTTGATTCGGGTACGACTGAAATTTTTCATTATAGAGGCAAGAAGTGAATCAATTCTTTGCCCCTGATGTTCAACAGAAACTTGATAACGAAACAAAATTTTATTTTTAACATTGGAGAAATTATTCATGACTGAAACAGTTAGTGAAAATGAAGTGGAGTCTGAATTGAGCCCCGCGGCGATTCAGGTACAAAAAAAGTTGCGACGTTTATTGCTTGTATCTGGTTTGATAATGGTAATGGGATTCATCGCAGTTTTTTCAACAATAATATTTCGAATTTCAAGAGACAACTCAAATTCCGAAATCAACATTGAGCTACCTTCCAAAATCATTCTTGAAAAAGATACGAAAATTCATAGTTTTCATACCGAAAGTAACCTCTTGTATATCTTAACTGAGGGTAAGCAAGGAAACAATTTAATTGTAATTGACCAATCCAGCGGAGAAATAGTAAGTGAGTTAAAGTTTGTCCAAAAGTGACTATTGGTAAGTTGAATTGAAAAGCCTTGAGGGTTGAATATATATATTTTGACTTATTTCTTCTTAGTGTAAATCTATTTAAGTAAATGAACAACTTGTTATTTCACAATGAATTCGGGAATTAGACTCCGTTAGGTGGAAACATATTAAACTCAAATTCGACAGCTAATTAGCTTTTTTTAGGAAATTTCAAGAATTCTTACTACCAAAATATCAAGGTTTTCAGTGCATTTCAAGTTTTAATTTTGCAATTTTGTAGTGACTAGAAAATAAGTTGTGAATAACTTTTTAAAGCACTTGAAATCTTAGTTTTTTACACTTAAAGTGCTGACTATGTATATCCGATTGGTAAAATCTGGCAAGTATCACTATGTCCGCATGGTTGAAAGCTATCGTGATAAAGCGACAGGGAAGGTGCATCAACGGCTAGTATGTAATTTATTTCGGCTTGATACGTTGTCTGATCAGAATGTTCGCGCGATTAAGTCTGTATTAGAAAAACGGTTGAATGAATCTCCTCCACCTGATTCAGATTTTCAAGTTGGGACTGTAAAAGACTTTGGGAATATCATCTTTCTTCATGAAGTATGGATTCAACTTGGTTTAGATAAAGCATTGCGCACGGCCCTTAAGCTGACGCGCCGTGATGAAGAAAAAACAGAGGCTTTGATTCGTCTCATGGTTTTTTGTCAAATCTGCGCCCCAACCAGCAAGCTTGGCGTTTTGAAGTGGTTAGAAGTGGTAAAAATATTTGGTGTTAAGGGAACCGTTACGCATCAAATGTTGTTGCGCGCGATGGATGCGCTTGAAACCAATTTCCAAGCGGTCAAAGATGAAGTGTCAAAACTGATTTTACCGCTTGTTGATGATGATTTTACCTTAGCCTTGTATGACTTAACCACAGTACGCGTCTATGGCAAGAGTGTCGTTGAAAATGACGTACGAGAAATTGGCAAAAACAAAGAAACTGGCGGGTTTGCCCGACAATTTGTGTATGGGATTGTGCAAAATCGGGATGGATTGCCCCTTATGTATCAAATCCACAGCGGTAATACCGCTGATACCAGCACGTTAACCGGAACCATCAAAACGTTGTTGAGCCAATTTCCGGTTCGTCGGATCATCGCCATTGCAGATCGCGGGTTGCTATCGGAAAAAAATGTCATCGAATTACCAGACTTAGGTGCCGAGACCGGTCAAACGTTGCAACATATTATTGCGGTACCAATCCGGCGCTATAAAACCTTGCGAAAGTCGTTAAGTAATCGCGAACTTAGTGAAGATTGCGTTTTTGAGAGTGAATTTCTAGGGAACCGACTGATAGTTGCATATAACTCTAAGGTGGCCACCGAGAAACAATATCAACGGCGAATATTGCTGAATGAAATCAAAACGGCGGCGAAAGATATTGAACTTCATTTAAAGCTACTGAAGTTACGAACGAAAAAACAAGATGAAAAAGCCGTGCAGAAGATTCGCAAAATGGCGCGAAGAAATCATCTCACCAGAATTGTTAAAGCCGAGTTGAAGAATGAAAAATTATCCGTTCAAATTGATAAAGCCGCACTCAACGAGGCCGAAAAATTAGATGGCTTGCTCGCGTTGTCAACTGATGTTGAAGACATGGACGCAGCCGAAATCATTGAGCATTACAAAAGTCGTGTTGATATTGAAAATGGATTCAGAATCCTCAAAGGAGAAATAAAAATTGCCCCGGTTCGACATTGGAAACCAAAGCGGATCAATTCTCATGGCATGATCTGTTATTTAGCTCTTTTGTTACACCGAGTGATTCGAATGCGGCTTCGAGAGCGCGGCGTGGATACAAGTGTTTCAGAAGCGTTACGAGTTCTTGCTCAAATTAAACAAGTAGACGCAAGTTTGAAGTCCAAAAAATACACAGCTATTACTCAACAAACGGAGAAACAGTTAAATCTTCTTGACTTATTTGAAGTTAAAGACCTATAATATTGCAAGTAATAGTCAGTGTTAATCTCAAAAAAGCACATTGTAGTGACATTTTTTAAAAAAAATGTCCCAAAATATAGGGGATTACGCACTAAACATGTCGAACTTGAGATTAAAGAATTGATTGTCGCAAATTTAAGATTATATGAATCAACAATCAGAACGGATTTAAAGACTGTTCATTCGAAATCTTCAAGTATCCAAGATTAGCACCTAAACGTAATCCCAATCCAGTTCGTATTCGTAAAACAAAGATATCACCATTTGAAAGTGCTGACATACCGAAGCCGCCAATCAGATATGCTGAACCATCTATTCCCAAAAATCGCTTTTGGATCGATTCGGAATCAGGAAGGTTATAGACCAGCATCATTACTCGATTGCCATCTAACCCAAAGTCAAAGCCGAGAGATGGACCTTTCCAATAGAGATCCTGTGGTGGCAACCCTAGTTGGTGGAATTCACCTGCACCGAATCGATACCCACCAATTAAGGCTATTGTAGTTTCGGTCCCTAAGATATAGGCATTTGGATTACCGTAGCGAGAGAAGGCATTTTCAATAACCGCAGCAATTCCAGTTGAAATTTTACCGAAAAATTTTTCACCGTGTGCAATAACGTCTTCTTGTCTGAAGTTTTCTGTTTCTAATTCAGAATTTTCTAATTGATTGTATTCGTTTAATGAACCATCTGCAGGTAAATCTGAGTCAATAGATTTACCAAATTGTTGCTCAGGTGTATTGGTTAAATCAACCTGAGCGTATGCGACTATTGAATACGATGAACAGATAATTATGATTGTAGAAAGGAGATATTTTACTTTGTGGATCATTCTTCTCTCAGGTTAACTTAAATTTGGATTAGTTTCAGTGTATAGTTTATAGATAGCTTGAATCCATAGAATTTCAATATAGAATTTCTTATAAGATTAAATTGAATAATTTTCAAGCATAGCAAAATTTTCCGAATTGAATCTGTTAAATTCTTAGTCTTTATATAGTAATTTGATTTAGATATAAATGTTGGAGTTGTTTGATTTCGTGGAATTTAAGGATTGTGGTGAATCCAATAATCAATTTTTTTTGCGACCTGTTTTTAATAATTTGAGTAAGCAGAAATATAATAATAAACGATAGTATTTTTTGTTGAATTATTTTTGAAATATTTTATTTCTCTTTTAATGAGATAGTATTAGCTTTTGATTTTTTCCGTGGAAAAAATACATCATAAGTGTCAGTTACGTTTATGGAAAAAACGAAGATTGAACTAATATACTACTTCATTTTGGGTAGTCTAAACACCAACATTAACTTACAAAACGGAGTTAAGGTTATGAAAAATGGTTTCATTTTTACTTTCGCAATCGGGATTTTGTTGGGAGTATTAAGTCCTGCATTTGCTAATTTTGAACTGACTATATTACATCTAAATGATCTGCATTCTCGAATTGAATCTATCAATAAGTATGATTCTACCTGCGATGCAGAAACCGAGGCAGAAGGTGAATGTTTCGGTGGGATTGCCCGAATCAAGTCCAAAATTGATGATCGAAGAGGTGCGTTAGAAGCAGAAGGTAAAAATGTATTGTTATTAGATGCTGGAGATCAATTTCAAGGTTCACTATTTTATACTACTTATAAAGGGGAAGCCGCGGTTGAATTCATGAATCAAATGGATATTGATGCGATGGCTGTTGGAAATCACGAGTTTGACGATGGCCCAGAGGCACTGGCAAAATTTATTGATAAAGCAAATTTTCCAGTAATTTCCGGAAATATTGATGTGAATAGTGAAGCAACACTACAGGGAAAAATTCAAGGTACCTTGGTGATTGAAAAAGCAGGTGAACGTATAGGATTAGTTTCCGTAGTTGCTGAAGATACTGATGAGACTTCGTCACCTGGAGATAATGTGAGATTTATACGTTCAGAGGATTATTTAAAGGGTGTTGTGGAGGCGTTTGAAACTGCGGGAATTAATAAAATTATTGCACTTACGCATGTTGGATTATCTCGTGATATTGAAATTGCCTTAAATGTTCCAGGTATTGATTTGATTGTTGGTGGTCATTCACACACGTTGTTGTCCAATATAGCAGAGCGAGCTGAAGGTCCTTACCCAACCATGATTCCAAATCCCCAGGGGCAATTAGTACCAATAGTTCAAGCGTATGCGCATGGAAAATATTTAGGTGAGATTATGATTGAATTTGATGACCAAGGAGAAGTTTTAAGTGCTACTGGTGAGCCAATTTTGCTTGATAAATCAGTTATTCCGGATCAAAATTTCGTTAATCGGGTAAAAGAACTTGCCGCACCAATTGAGGAACTGAAAAACAGAGTAATCGGGTCAACTGCTGAAATAATTGATGGGTCATCGTGTCGAGAAAGTGAATGTCAAATGGGAAATTTGGTTGCTGATGCAATGCTCAATCAAGTGAAAAGCCAAGGAATACAAGTGGCAATTCAGAATGGTGGTGGGTTAAGAGTAAGTATCGATGCAGGTGAAATAACGATGGGTGAGGTTCTAACTGTATTACCTTTTCAAAACACTCTTTCAACATTCATGTTGCAGGGGGCTGATATCGTTACAGCACTTGAAAATGGGGTCTCGAAAGTTGAAGAAGGGGCAGGTCGGTTCCCTCAAGTCGCAGGGTTAAAGTATGAATGGTCTCGATCCCAAGTAGCGGATCAGCAGCGGATTATGAAAGTTGAAGTTTTGATTAATGAACGCTGGGAAATGTTAGATAACGAGAGACTTTATGGTGTTGTTTCCAACAATTATTTGCGTAGCGGGGGTGATGGCTATGATATTTTTGAGACTAACGCGGTAGATGCATATGACTTTGGACCGGGTCTTGAGGAAGTGGTAGCAGATTATCTCGCTGCGAATGAAAGTTACAAACCGTATCTGGATGGTCGGATTACAGAGATTGGAAATTAGTCTGTTCAAATTGATTCCAAAAGTACTAACAAATTAGATTGCTAATTCACGATGATACACATGACTTTACTGCGATTGCATTGCTGTCATGGCCTGTCGTTTAGTCTATAGTAGATGGAGATTTTGTCTTGAAACCATTGAGTGCCGTAGATTTATTTTGCGGAGCTGGAGGTCTAAGTACAGGACTTTTGAATTCAGGTATGGATGTTAATGCAGCTTTTGATAATTCTGAAATTGCGCTCCAAATTTATCGAAAGAATATTGCAACTCATGCTACATAAAGTTGACATCCTAGATGAGGACTTGATTATTAGAGAAATTTCAAATTTTTCACCTGATTTGATCGCTGGTGGACCGCCTTGCCAAGATTTTTCATCAGCAGGCAAGCGAATTGAAAGTGAGAATGCAAATCTCACTGTAAAGTTTGGTAAAATTGTTGCTATTTGCAAACCCAATTTTTGTTTAATGGAAAATGTTGCGTTAGCACGGAATAGTGGAGCTTACAATAGTATGAGAAATCGATTATTGAAAATTGGCTATCAACTTTCTGAAATGGTACTAAATTCAGCTTTTTATGGAGTTCCCCAAATTAGAAAAAGATTCTTTGTATTTGGATGGAAAGGAAAGAAAAACTATGGATCTAAATTGGAATCATGGATGGCAGAAAAATTACAGCAAAAACCTATGACGGTAAAAGAATATATGGGGCCAGATATCAATATTGAGTATTATTATCGTCATCCACGAAATTACTCGCGTCGGTCAGTGTTCAGCGTAAATGAACCATCCCCGACTATTCGGGGAGTAAATCGGCCAGTACCGCCGAATTATATTGGTAATTGTTTGGATTCTGTTTCACCGCAAACTGTTCGACCTTTAAATTTATTTGAACGAAGTCAAATTCAAACATTTCCACGCACATGGAATTGGGAAGTACCTTGTTCAAAATCAGCGATTGAAACGAATTTAGGTAATGCAGTTCCAGTAAATCTGGCTTCAATTATTGGAGATGGTATAAACTTTGCAGTTAGCTAAGGATTACAATAAAGGATAAATTACGGCTCTTGAGAGTGACTTCGCTCCATCTTGTCAATTTCATGTAATAATGTTTCCTTTAATACTTCAAGTTCACCTGAAGAATACGTGTACCACAATGCTTCAGTATCAACATCAAAATATTCATGTGCAATTAAATTTCTCTGATCAATAAATTGAACCCATTCTATATTTGGATGTTTCTCGTAGAATTCATCTGGTATTTTCTTAATTGCTTCACCGATTATTTCATATCCTCGGCAAATTAAATCAAAAAAATCCGGGTCTTGGCGCATTTAAAAAAAAAAATCTCCTATTTCTAATCCTTCACAACGTCTGTTCAAATGATCAATTGCCGTAACAATATCTTTAAACCTATCGATAAGTTGTCGTTTCATTGAATAGTACCTTCAAGTACAATCAAAAAATTTTGACTGCGTCCCTCATTGCTGATTCGCGTATTTCTTTTTTCAGAGATTTTGATGGTACTAAGTCAATCTTATATTTCTCTCCAAGTACTTCTTTTGCAATTTTTTTAGTTCTTCCCCATTTCATGATTCCAACTCCACAGTCATATTCAGCGACTAAATCTATATCACTACCATAATGTGCATCACCACGCGCTACAGAACCAAATAAGCTTAGGTGGATAACATTTTCTGATTTAAATTTGGATTGAGCGTGTTTCAATTTTTCAATAATTTGGTCAGCTGGAGGGGGCTTTGCACCAGTCTTTTTAATATAATCAGCAATGATTTCACCCGCAAGCAATTTTGACGATTTTCCGCGTTCTGCTGAAAATTGCTTTAACTCTTCTAAATACTCTGCAGGTAGAGATATTGAGTAGTCTACTAATTCTTCTGCTTTCATCTTGATTCCCCAGAGTGTGTTGAAGAGAATTAACCTTGTGGTAAATACTAGTGTTAGGTATTTTACCAATTTCATAATTTTATTTAAAATAAGAATAAGGTAAATGGAATTATATATCAAGTTAAGTGAAGCATTTGGAAATTGATTTAGCAGTTAGAGATATAGTTTTTTGATGCTGAAGCAAGTAACGAAAACATATAAATGGTCAACGGTGTATCAATTTTTAAGATTTGCTGCGTAACAATATTTGAAAGAATTGAGCTGTTTAAGATTACGAAGAATTTAGTTGTTGGATTCGTGCCGACAGTAAATGTGCGAAGCGATCGTTATTTATAATGCGTACCTGATTGGTAGCGGACTGATAGTCATTATAATAGAGATAATAGCGCAGTGACTTCAATATTGGTTTCGCTGCGACGCGGTGTTACTGTAATTTTTTATTGCATTGTTGTTGTTAGTTGATTGATTGCGGTTGATTATTGATATCAAATTAACTTCCAATGAAATTTTTTATTGGGTGC
>OZ219989.1:0-3307500 GCA_964291365.2 Stappiaceae bacterium | reverse complement strand
TGAAGTACTGTTAGTGCAAGAGTTAGTAGTTAATAAAGCTCCATTAACTCTTGATTTGGCTAAAAAGATAGAGAAGGAATTGGATATGCCAGCAGATTTGTTGATGCGTATTGAATTAGATTACCGTTCTCGATTAAAACCAGTTGTCAAGGCCAAAGAGCGAGAAGAGAAAGCCTCTTCTGTAGTAAAGCAACCCTTTACAGTAGCTCAACAATTTGGCTAATCAATAAAATTGGATTCAAATTGGAGCTTCGGAACACGAATCACAACTTATTCACAATCCTCTAGGAGGACACCACAGAAATTGAATTTATAAATCCCAGCCTGATGGTACCGATTTAAACAGCTTCCGTTCGTGACGCTGATGAAAATGGCATTGATGGTTGTAAATGCCAATGAATACACAAAATGAACAAGGAAGCATCAGATGGAAATCACCTTCAAGGATAGAAAACTAGAGAAAATCATCAATGACCCAAGAAAATTGAAGAAACGCTTCAATCAAGCAGCTGTTAAAGTTTTAAAGAGTATTGAGATACTGGAGCAACACGATAATTTGGGACAAATATCGGTGAAACCTCCAATCAGAAGACACTTACTTACTGAAGATTTGAAAGGAAACTATGCTATAGATGTTACAAATAAGCTTCGGTTAGTATTTGAAATTAATCATGACTCAATTCCGAAACTACCAGACAATTCGGTAGATCTTGATAATGTTACTAAAATATGTATTATAGATATATGTGATTATCACTGAGGTAAGAATCAGTGCCTCTTACAAAGAAGGAAAAATTTATGACTAAGTCAGCCCCATTTAAATTAAAATATGCATTTGCGCCCGGAGAGTTTGTTGAAGATCATATGGAATATCATGGATATTCGTATGAGAAATTTGCTGATTTGTGTGGTTGTTCTGTTGGGTCAGTGAAAAAGGTTGTTGTAGATAAGAAACCACTGACAATGGAGTTAGCAAAGAAATTTGAAAAGGAATTGGATATACCTGCACATGTATTAATGCGTATAGAAAAAAAATATCGTTTGTTTAATCAATCGGCTGGAAAGGAGAAAGTACGAGAAAAGAAAGCCTCTTCTGTAGTAAAGCAACCCTTCACAGTAGCTCAACAATACGGTTAGACAGAAAAATTGGATTCAATTTTGGCAGATAGGGACTAATATATGACGGGTTTTATCACGATTACCTAGCTTTGTAAAATCCAGTTCATTACTTCCATCTATTTAAGGTATAAGTAAAAGCAATCTTTGTGATTTTAGGTAATTTTATAAAAAAGTATTGCAGGGTAGGATGTGATGAAGCAGAGATTTCAAAAATTGAACGAGAATTATTTTGGATTGGCAATTTCAGATTCCAATTGTGTTTGAGTAAATAATTTTACTATTCATCAAAATTCCCCGAAATTAAAATCAATATTATTAAGTTGACGGAGTTTACGTTCACTAGCAGTTAACTCTACAGAACTTCGAGAAATATCCGCAATTATTGTATTTATTGATTGTCTATTGGAATTCTTAGTCGATAGAAAATTTATATATGTATCAAATCAAAGAGTTTGAAATACAAACCTTTAAATATAAGCCTTACAGCCTAGTTGACGGAGTTTACGACCAATAGCCGTCAACTTTGTAGAACTTTCAAATTATCAAATTAATTAAGGGTTTATTAAAAAAAGTTTAAAATTTTTCAAGAAGTTTGAATTGCGATACTTTTTAAATCAATGGATTACTAATTTTAACTCGGAATTTTGCAAAGTGACAAGCTAGTTTGTAAGACTGTTTGGGGTTATTTACAATGTTTATTTAGATTCAACAGAATTTAAAGATGTCGTTCTTTTAGTGATATTTCCAACTTTCTTAATATTTTCAAAAATGTGTTGAAAAATATTTATACTTTACTATTTTACTTACTAGGAAATTAATTTTTCATTTGCGCGGGGTGGAGCAGTCCGGTAGCTCGTCAGGCTCATAACCTGAAGGTCGTGGGTTCAAATCCCTCCCCCGCAACCAATTCGTCATTTTCGAACCATTCTAACGCTAGTTCTGATCGACTTTTTTGTGCTTAAAACTTCAGTTTAATACCTTGTTCACAAGCTGAGTTGATGTTTTGCATGAAAACAGATCTTATGCACTTACGACACTCTCATCCGTTTCAAGGCCAACCAGCCAGTTCTCGTACAATCTTCAAGTCAAGAAGCAAGATCTTTATATCCCCAATAATTTTTTTGCCTTAATGGTTAGTATATTGTACAATATTGGCTATATTTGGACATAATAGTAACCATTGGGATTTCATAATATGGACAGAAAAACCGGATTCATTTCTCCCGTTTTGGAGGAAATTTTGCAAAGTGTAGGTGAAAATATCAAACTTGCGAGATTGCGTAGAAAAATAACAACAATGATGCTTTCGGAACGAGCCGGCATCAGCCGTACTACCCTCCGTAAAGTTGAAAATGGTGAAAGTAATGTGGCAATGGGTATATATGCGAATGTCTTGTTTTGCCTGAGGTTAGAAAAAGATTTATTGCTTCTCGCAAACGATGATTCGCTAGGTAGACGTTTACAAGATGCTGAGTTAATGCAAACAAAAGAACGCGTTCCTAAGAGGAATAAATAATGGCAAGCAAGAAAGAAACTCAAAAATCAATTTTGGTTTGTGCTCATTGGCGAGGTATGCAAGAGCCCATACTCATGGGGACTCTATTTTTTGCCTCTTCCAGAGGAAAAGAGATATTTTCGTTTGAATATGATCAATCATGGTTAAAGTCACCTTTTGCTCAGTCTCTTGACCCTGATTTAGGCTTGTTCGCAGGCCCCCAATATGCACGTAATGGACAAAATAACTTTGGGCTGTTTTTGGATTCCTCTCCCGACCGTTGGGGGCGTGTACTAATGCAACGCCGAGAGACACAAAAGGCGCACGCTGAAGGTCGGGAGATACGTACATTAATGGAGTCTGATTATCTACTTGGAGTTTATGACGGTTACCGTATCGGTGCTTTGCGTTTCCAATTATCTGAAGACACACCTTTTTTAGATGATCAAGAAAGTATGGCAATTCCACCTTGGACAAAGCTCAGAGATTTGGAATATGCCAGCTTACAATTAGAACGTGAAAACGCTGAAAATGAAAGTGATTACCTTAAATGGTTGAACATGCTAATTGCGCCTGGTGGATCACTTGGCGGTGCTCGACCTAAATCCAGTGTTTTGGATGATAAAAATCATCTTTGGATTGCAAAATTCCCTAGTCGCCGTGATGAAACCAATATTGGGAAATGGGAATATTTGGTTTATTTATTGGCGCAAGATGCAGGCATTGATGTTTCGCAATCTGAAATCCGAAACTTCTCTGGAAAATATGATACGTTTCTCACCAAACGATTTGACCGTACAGATACTGGTGAACGTTATCACTTTGCGTCAGCAATGACTTTACTTAGTAAAAGGGATGGTGATGGAAGAGACTCAGGTGTAAGTTACTTGGATCTTGCTGATTTTTTAATACGTTATGGAGCACGAGTAAATCAAGATTTAGAGCAGCTTTGGCGACGTATTGTTTTTTATGCCTACGTCTCTAATACCGACGACCATCTTCGCAATCACGGTTTTATACTGACAGGTCAGGGCTGGGTGTTATCACCTGCCTATGATATAAACCCTGAAGCAACAGCAGGTGGCTTATCCCTTAACATTTCTAAAGGAGATAATAGTCAGGACTTAGGGCTTATTTTAAGTGTAGCACCCTACTTTCGCATTGAGGATACCCGTGCCAGAACAATTATTGAGGAGATTGAGGTAGTGGTAAAAGATTGGACGATTATAGCTAAAAAATTATCTCTTTCATCGCGTGAAATGAATTTGATGAAAGGTGCTTTTAAGTTGGTTGAAAAATAAAAAATGTTAACGAACAATTTTGGTACAGATGCCAAAAACAAAGTTGTATTCCTTTATCAAAAAAATGTAGAAGTATGTTTACAACCATGCCAGTTGGCTTGTTCTAGCGTGTGTTTTGCCTGTGCATTGATGGTAGCGGACTTGAATTCGGCAACCGATCGACGTATCCAGATGTTTTGAATTATTGACTTGGAATAAGTTACTCTTTGGCTTGGAAGCTAGTAGGTGCTCGAATTCGAGCAGAAGCCAAAATTTTTTAAATGCACGAAACGTCTATTGAAATATTCCACCATAATCTGATGCAGGATTGCGATATATAGTATGGTAGTGCCCTTGCCCTTGTGCTGATTCCCCCACGTTTCCACCAGTTGAAAGTAGTTCAATGATTAGTGTTGGACCTTGGATTCGCATGTATGTAGGAATTGATATTTTGTCTGAACCAATCCATGCGAAAGAAATCATGTTAATTTCCGAATGAATTTCTCTCATCCGCATGATTGCATTTTCTTTAGGCTGGATTAATACCCATTTTTCAATAGCTTTTAACAAGAGATCTATTTGTATATCAGAAAAATCCGCAGCACTTATACCGATTTTTTTCGGAATAACGCCGTCTTCTTTTGGTCCAGTGAGGATGTTTTTGGGTACTTTATTAGCATTAGCTTGTTTTTGTTGTTCGGCACTCAATGAATCAAAAATTGCAAAACCAGCTTGATGCATGTCAAGCACGACTTCGTATTCTCTTTTATCAAGTCTAAACTTTGCTGGTTCGGTACCAATGAATGTTGGAGACATAGATATAATTTTGTTATCTTCAATTGACATATTAATTGCAAGGTGATGTCCACCGAATTGCCATGCCCATTGGTTCTCATGTGAAGGGTTACCAAATATCGTTAACCAATAGTTTTCAGGATACCATTTTAAACGTTTTGCTCGCCTATCTTTACTTAAGAATGCTTCTGCCGCCATAATTCCACCGACGTACTCGTACCCTGATTTTTCCAACGAGGATGCCAAAAATTCAAATAATAAATTTCGCTGTGAATCAGATAGCTCTCCTACTGAAATTCCAGCACGATCAACCATACCAGCAGGTAAATTGGACCACTCTAGCCGCTTCTTTGAATCAATTGGAAACATAAATTTTTTTAAATCATTTTTTTCAAATGTTGATATGAATTTTTCAATTGCCTTTGTTGCAGAATCACCGCTCGCATCACTGTATGGAAGATTATTCTTAGCCTGAATTGCGCAAAGTATCGTTAATTTTTTGCAGTTAAATATTGTTCTATTACCCACAGTATAAAGGTTTATTTGGTCATTTTCAATTACTTTATTAATTTACAGTGTGTTTTTTTAAATTACACACTTTGGCTCAGGTTTTACAGATGTAAGAAAAAATTTAAAACTGGGGCTGCTATTTGTTCACTTCGTTGTTATATGAAAATTTAATCGCATATTTTTTGCGTTCATTGTTACATTAACAGCGGAGTTACGGATGAAAAAACCAAACCGAAAAGCGCGAACAAAGAAGACAAAGTTACCTAATTCAGTGCAATCAGAGAAGCTGATTTGTTCAGAATTTCAAGGGAAGTCGGTTGAGGTGACCTTTTCACCAATCAATTTAAGTGGTGATGCTGGATCATTGTTGGTTCGGGAAGCGGAGTTAGCAACTGGAATTATGAAGCGAATGTCCAATTGTTTTACTGATAACCGCGATCAACGAATGGTGGTTCATAAATTGGAGACGCAAGTTCGGCAACGGATTACTGGGTTGCTTCATGGTTGCCCTGACCACAATGATCATGATGAACTTTGTCGGGATTCAACTTTTGAATTACTGGTTGCTGAACCTGGTATTGTGCGGGAAAATTGTCAAGCATTAGGATCTCGCTCGCAGATGCGTCGGCTTGATGAAGCCAATCGGGTGGTCGCTGATGGTGACCAGAAAAAACTTGAGTTTAACCAAGATCAGTTTGACCGCCAGCTATTAGAGGACAGCGTTGAGTGGATCAAACGGCGGAAAAGTAAATTTCTAACGATTGATATGGATGCTACGGCTGATCAATTATATGGTAATCAGGTTGGTGGTGCTTGGAACGGGTTTTATCAATACAAATGCCTACTACCGCTGTTGGCGTTTGTGGGACCCCTTCCGATCTTTTGTCGTACCCGAGCTGGTGATGTTGATGGGTCGTTAGGCACGGTTGAGGCGTTGGAAAAGATTGTACCATTTTATCGACAAGCGTTCCCGAACAAACTTCCGATTTTTCGAGCGGACGGTGGTTTTAACCGACCAGAGCTGATTTGTGCGTGCCACGCGATGGGACTTAATTTTGCGATTGGTCTTGCCAAAAATAAGGCGTTAATGAAAAAGATTAAGCCGCAAATTAAACGGGTTCAAAAATTAAGTTTGAGCTCAGGGAAAACCAAACGGGTGTTCACCGAATTTAATTGGACCACTGGCAATGGCAGTTGGGGCGGACAGTCCTTTCGAGTGATTGCCAAAGTTGAGTATATCAATATCAATCATCATCGTAAGTCAAATATTCGATTTATGGTGACCAATTTGGATAAGAAGTTTGGTGGTGCTCGGAAGTTATATACTCAATTATACTGCGGTCGGGGCGATGCGGAGAACCGCATCCAAGAGAATCAGTATGAATTATTCGGGAGTCGAGTGAGTGCACACAATCTCGAATCAAATCAAATGCGATTGAACTTTGCCGTCAGTGCTCATAAGGTTGCTAATGCGATTCGAACAATTGGTTTTCGTGGCACCAAGTTAGCGTCGGCAAAGTCCAGCACAATTCGCCAGAAAATACTGAAAACACCAGCCATTATTAAGCACAGCTGTCGTCGAGTGTGGGTCGATTTTTCTAAAGAATTTGCCAACAAAGATTTGTTTGTGCAGGCGATTGAGCGATTTATGGACTATGGGTCGCGGCGGCGGGGGTTAACGGAAGGGGTTGGATAATATCCATCAACACATTCTTGAGATTGAATCAAACAAGATTATCTCTTCACCCTTTTCATCAACAACGCATCATTTGAAATTTAAATTAGTAAATTGATGCTCAACTCATTCAAAGTCAAACAACCGCACTAAAAGAAGCACCTATCTTGCTGACTATTGAATGAACCCAGTGCTTCAAATAATTGCACATGGCGACAAACGTTAATTTGTCGCAACGGAGGAGTTGTATTCTTCGTTAAAATAGGATATAATCTGACCAAATTTACGCTTTTTGTTCGCAGCTACTATGCGCAATCTAGGTTAGGTATAGGGATTAGTTTTTTGTGTACATGATTTGCTGCTTCATGCGAACTTACAGTAGTTGTTGATAGAATCAATAACGTAACCAAGATTAAGTATTTCATTTTCAGCTCTCTGTTATTGGTTCGGGTAAATAATGTTTTAAATTTCGAACGATTGTTGAAAGTATATTTTTCTTACATGAGAAAATAAATTACCAATTTATCTTATGCAAACTGAAGTTCTTATAGTTGAGTAACAATTTTGATTAAGTTTTTTGAATTAGATGAAAATTGGCGCAAGTCCATCCCAAATTAGTTTTATCCCAATCAAGAATACAATGAGATAAGTAATGCGATAAAACAAATCTACTGAAATAATTTTTACCAAAGCAAAACCTGCCAAAGTTGAAAGTGGAGCTAAAGGGAGTAAAACTGCCGAAGTGAGCAAGTTTTCAGTATCAAACTGACCAAGAAATGTATAAGGAATAACTTTAACTGCGTTAACAATTGCAAAAAAAATAACACCAGTACCAACAAATATTCGTGGTTCTAAACGAATTGGTACCATATAGAATTGAAAGGGTGGTGCACCAGCGTGTGCGATGAAACTTGTAAAGCCAGCACCGGTGCCACAAATTATTCCTTTGAGTGTACCTGGTCTTCCTGGAAGTGTCGGTCGCCACTTAAGCCAATGATCTAAAGTAAATAAAATTGAAATTGTACCAATAACAAGGCGAACAAAATCTGCAGTAACCCACGCTGCCGTTAACCAGCCAATAAAAATTCCTGACATTGCTGGTGGTAACAAAGCAATTAGTGAAGGACGATCATATAAACCGCGGTAAATCCATAATGCGACTATATCCATAGTTAATAGAATCGGTAGCATAATGGCAGCGGATTTTATCGGATCTGCGACAAGAGAGAGTATTGGAACTGCGAGTAAGGCAATTCCACCAAACCCACCCTTTGAAAGTCCGACAATAATCACTGCGGGAATTGCAGCGAAATAGAATATTGGATCGGTAATCATAATTTTTCACAACATTTAGCAAAATTTATTTGGATACTGGCCGCAAAATTCGATAAATAGAGAGTTTCAGTGTGTTGAGAGTTTTTGTTTGAGTCACAACGAATTTGAACCGATCGCGTGTAATCTCATTGAGAAGTGGAATAATTTTATTCCCCCCAAGTATCTGAAAGAATAAAACCCTCTTGAAATGGATCAGATGTCGCTAATAATATTTCTGATTTTGCATATATCCAACTTTGGCCAGTTAATTTGTTTTTTGTCGCTGGATATGGTCCTATTTGAGTTTCTTCAATAAATTCAGTTACAAACTCGCTACCAATTATTGAGCGAGAAACAAGTTTATCACCTGGTTTGATTTTTTTTTCAAAGAAATTTACAGCCATGTTTGAGTTTGAACCAGTTCCACACGGTGAACGATCTACGCGGCCAGGACGCATAGTTGTACAAGTTCGTACTGCACCATCAGGTTCAATTGATCGAAACATTACATATGCTAAACCATTCAGTTGTGGTGTTATTGGGTGCTTAATGGCTTCGACTTGCGAAATTTTGTTGTGTAATTCAACCCCAATTGTTGCTAATTGCCGCGCATTTTCGGGAGTAATTGTAAGATTTAATTGATCGACATCCATTAGTGCATAAAACACTCCTCCAAATACAATGTCATATTGCAGTATCCCCCATGGTTCTAGTTTTAGTTCCAAATTTTTCTTTTGAACAAATGCGGGAGGCATATCAAGTGTAATTTTCTCTACTTTATGATTATTACAAGTGGCTTTCGCGGTGACTAATCCAGCGGCAGTATCAAGAGTCACTGTAGATATTGGCTCTACCATAGGTACTAATCCAGTTTCAAGCATCGCAGTAACTGTACACATGGCATTTGAGCCTGACATCGCGTGTGCTTGATCTGGTTGGAGTACGATTAGTCCCATATCGGCTTCAGGAATTTTGGATTCAATTAAGAGACAAAAAGAACCTGCCGGTGCAGAGCGTGGTTCCGAACAAAGTAGCTTACGGAAACTTCCATCAACTTGATTGATATAGTTTAACTTGTTGGCGATTGTTTCACCGGGGAAATCTGGACTACCATCTACAATGACCCGACCAATTTCACCTGCACAATGTACATCAACTGTTTTAATTGGCGTTTTAATTTGCATTGCTATTTTCAATAGTCATTTGAAGTGTTTTTATTGGGAGTTACTTATATTTTTCTTAGACTACATGTGTCGGGTAACTCCCCCATCCACGCGTATACTCTGTCCTGTTATATAGCTGCTATCATCACTTAATAAGAACGCTGCAACGTTTGCTTGTTCTTCTGCTTTAGCCAAACGTTTTAACGAAGACATATCAGCAAATTTTTGTGGTAAATCTAAACTGTCCGTAAAACCCGGTAATAAACAATTCATACGGATATTAGAGGGACCGTAACGGTCAGAGTATAATTTGGTAAAACTTGAAACACCAACTCGGTAAACACTTGAGGTAGGAAAAGTGAGACTTGGTTCAAATGCAGAGAAGGTTGTAATGTTGACAATAGATCCTCCACCTTGTTGTTCCATAATTGGGGTTACTAATTTTGCCATTTGAATCACTGGTTTCAGGATCATTTCGTGAGCTTTATCCCAGTCCTCATCAGTTATTTCTAAGAGATCACCTTTTGGTGGACCACCAACATGGATTAAAACTGCATCAATGCGTTTATAAGATTCTATCGCAAGTTTTACCGTTGTTTCAAGGTCACTTGGTTTTTCAGCGCGACCACAATGTGCAACTGCATTTAATTCACTAGCTAATTGCTCGCAACTTTTACTTGGAGACATTAGTGCTAATCTATATCCACGTTTGTGCATTTCTTTAGCAGTTGCAGCTCCCATTCCACGGCCGCCGCCAATAATTATGCAACTTTTATTTGACATGAATTCTCCTTAAGACAGTAGGTTAGGTTGAATTTAGGTATAAAACACTTATTTTTACCATATGATCAAGGTTACAGACAACATATTTATTGCTGAGGATGAAATCAAAGAATCATTCATTCGCTCGTCGGGACCAGGTGGTCAGAATGTGAATAAGGTCTCAACTGCGGTACAGTTGAGGTTTAACGTTGCAGACTCAAAATCTCTTCCAGATGAAGTGAAACAACGCTTGATTGAATGTAAGGATAAACGAATTACAAAAGATGGTTCAATAGTCATAACTGCTAACAATTATAGAATTCAGAGCAAAAATCGGGAAGCCGCTTTATCACGCCTGTTAGTTTTGATTCGGAAAGCAACAGAAACCAAGCAAATACGTTATCCCACGAGACTACCCTATTCCTCTAAACAAAAGCGCGTAGATTCCAAGGTTAGGAGGGGGCAGGTGAAAAAAATGAGAAGTAAAGTTGATACTGATGATTAATCAGTACATCAATCTATAGCTGAAAGGACTAATGAATTCTGCAAACCAAGGTGATTGCAAATAAAGTTAAATTATAATTGGGTTTATCAACTTAAGTCTAGAATAATAAATTTTATCAATTTGGAATTTGACAACGAATGAATTATTTCATATTTGTAAGTTAGATATTTGAACAGTTATCTTGATTTTTTAGGAGAAAATTGATGGAGCTTGCAGAAGCATTAAGAATTCTTACATTAATCTATTTTGTGATTGGGAGTGGGACTGCAATTTGGTTTTTACTTTTTGGAATTGATAAAGTTGAACCGGCGGCTCATGGTTCATATGTATTCCGACCAATCTTATTTCCTGGAGTTGTATTGATTTGGCCAATTGTAATAATGCGTTGGAATATTCTTCGCCAACAACAGGAGGATTAAGATGAGGAGGCAACAACGGAGAATTCATGCATATATTTGGTATGTTTTGGCTTTTTTGATTCCGATTATTGTTGTATTTGGTCTGCTAATCAAACAGGATTTTGAGGACGATTTTAAGGCTGAACCGTTAAATGAACGTGCTGAAGAAATCGCTGAAGGCAAAATTACAGAGGGGAACGACAATTGAGTGTTAAATATATCCCAGTTACTTGGAACTATTCAAAGTATGTTTATGATGCGATTTTGCTAATTGGAATCATACTTTATATTTGGATTTTCCTGAAAGTTGCACCGGCATTTCAAGATGTATCGCGTCCATTAGATGGTGCAGTAATGCGAATGCGTGCTTTTGGAACTTGTGCCTATATATTGCTGAGTTTTATTTTATGTATTGGACCGTTGACTAGATTAGATAAACGGTTTTTACCTTTATTGTATAATCGTCGACATTTTGGTGTTTTGACATGTTCAGTTGCATTTACTCATGCAAGCTATGTGATGGGTTGGTATTTTAGTTTTTCACCAACAAATCAATATATTGGTTTACTAGTTTCAAACGCGAATTATGGACAAATATTAGGATTTCCATTTGAAGCGTTTGGAATTTTCGCACTTATTGTATTGCTAATATTGGCTGCGACTAGCCATGATTTTTGGTTATCGTTTCTATCTCCTCCGCTTTGGAAAAAACTTCATATGGGGATCTATTTTGCGTATGTAGCAATTGTGCTTCATATCGTGCTTGGAGCGATGCAATCTGAAAAAGGATTACTTCTATTTGCATTAGTTTTGATAGGTGTTGTACCAGTATGTGTGTTACATTTTATAGCTGCGCGTAAAGAACGATTAAGTGATCTTGCGGGTATTTCATCAACTACCGGTGATAGTTGGGTTTCCGTTGGTGATCCTGAACGAATACCTGATCAGAAAGCGATCATTGTATCGCTCAAAAATGACGAACGAGTGGCAATATTTAGAAATGGAGAGAAATTATCGGCAATTTCTAATGTATGTGCCCATCAAAATGGCCCACTCGGAGAAGGAAAAATCGTATTTGGATGTGTTACTTGTCCATGGCATGGTTATCAATATAATGTTGAGGATGGTAGAGCACCGGCACCGTTTACCGAAAAAATTTCAACTTATAAACTGAAATTATCAGAAGGTGAATTGTACTTAGATGTTCACGCACAAGCACCTGGTACTTATGTTGAACCAGTAGTTTCACCAGTTTCAAATGAAGAGGAAAAATAATGGCAAAATCAAAAGAAGATTCATTCTTTATTGGTTGGGCGAATAGCCTTCCAAAGAATTTGTGGGGTTTTATTTTCTTTGCTTCGGCGATATTTATAGGAGCAATGGCGGGTTTTGCATTTACTGTAAGTGCAAATGTTGATGATGCTGGGAATGGTCAATTTGCAGGAAGAACTAAAGTCGTTGGAATTATGGAAACTAATCCATATCCGCTTCTACGCGTTCCTCCAGAGGGAAATGAGGGGAAACCGCGGGTGGTATTGCTCTCTGGTCGTGGAAAGCGTGGTGTTCAAGAAATTGCAGAAGAAAACAAGAATGAACTTGTAGAAGTTTCTGGAACTTTATTAAAGCGTGGTAAAATAGACATGATCCAAGTTGCAAATCGAGGTGTTAAAGAACCAGAAGTAGAAGATCAAATTGAATATGTACCAAGTTATCCAAAAGAAATGGGCAAATGGCGACTAGTAGGTGAGATTTGCGATGGCAAATGTTATCAGGGAGCTATGCGACCTGGAACTGGACTCTCGCATAAAGCGTGTGCGAACTTGTGCTTGATTGGTGGAATCCCACCAGTATTTGTATCTTCAAGTCCGATTGAAGGAAATGAATTTTTCTTACTTGCAGATTTAAATGGAAACCCACTATCGGATGAATACTTTCATTTGGTAGCTGTATTAATTGAAGTAGAAGGTTTTGTCGAAGAGAGAGATGATTTAATGGTATTTAAAATTGATTTGAATTCAGCAGAGGTATTATAGGATGAATTTTTTGAAAGTATTTGTTGGAATAATAATTTCGGTCGCGCTTTTTGCGTTATGTTGGTTGATTTGGGAAGAATTACCAAGCCACTTAAGGGGGACTCCACTTTGGGACTTTAGAACGTTAACACGATTACTTTTAATGTTCTTTGTACTTAGTATGTTTGAATTTCTAATTTCTACAAAATCAACTCAAACCGAACCTAAATATGCTGGTTTTTGGCCTCGAGTTGGAGCAGCAATGTTAGATTCTTTGTTATTAGCGGTACCTTATTTTGTTGTTGGTTGGATTTTCTCTTTCAATATTGGATACAATATTGCAATTGATTTTGAAATAATGAATTTAACCGTAATTGTTTGGGACTTAATTTGGTTTCTAATTGGGTATCTGTATTTTGCAATTTTGGAGAGTTCAAGTTTGCAGGCCTCGCTTGGAAAACGTGTATTTAGTCTTAAAGTAATTGATTTCACAGGAGAAAGAATTTCATTCATGAGAGCAACAGGACGATATTTTGGTAAATTTGTTTCAGGTATTTCCTTTTTGATTGGTTTTTTGATGATTGGTTGGACTGAAAAAAGGCAAGGTCTACACGATAAAATGGCTAGAACTTTGGTGATAATCAACAGTTAGGAATCTCAATACTTGATTCTGTATATACAGGAATTATATGAAAGTAGCGGGTTTTCTTGGAGATGGAAACTTTTTAAAATAGTTAGGTAGATTGAATTTTGTGATTAAATTGACCCATGTGAGTGATTTTTATTGATATTTGTGCAATATTAAGAAAGCAAAAAGGAATCTAAAACAGTTCCTATTTTTTCAGCAGTGTCATTCCAACTTGGTAATTTTTTTCCAGTCTTGATTGCACCATTCCGATATTTTTCTCTAAGACTTGAATTGGTTATTAGTGTTGATAATGCTGATGTGAATTGAGAAAGGTCGATTGTATCAACAACAATTCCAGCTTCTTTTGCAACGGTACAGGCAACTGCACCTTCACCTGTCGTTACAATTGGAATCCCTCGAATCATCGCTTCGGTAAATGCCATACCATATCCTTCATATAATGTCGCGAGAACGAAAATATCTGATTGAAAATAAAGTTTATCTAAATCTGCTTTAGACAGGGCACCGTGAACTGTGATTTTATGATTTAAATTTAATTGTTTAATTTGCTTGATAATAGAATTTGCATATTTGGAATCTAAGGTCAAATCACCGACTATGTCCAAGTGCCAAGAGAGATGCTCAAGCAATTTTAGAGAACTTATTAATCGGTCATAACCTTTTCGTGGCGTTACTGAACCAACTGAGATTAATCCAATTTTGTTGTCGTAGCGACCTTTTGCTAATTTCGCTGAATCAGTACCTGGCACTGCAATTGTGATTTTAGATTTTGGAACCAGAAATAATTCTTGCAAACAATCTGATGTATCTGGACTTGTGGTAACTATTTTTTGACTAACCGAGAGCACCAATTTTTCTTTGTTAAATAAATTTTTAGATTCAGCTTTAGACAAACCAGTTTCTAAACAAAGTGGGTGATGAACCAATGGAATGATCTTATGCGACCCTGAAAGTTCTTGTGCGCATTGATTCATGGTTCCCCACGCTAAACAATCAGCTAATATTGGTATACTTGAAAGACTAGAGCGAATTAATTTTTCGGCATTAGCAAGAACTTCTAGACTAGGAGTCGGAAATCCATCCCCAAGACGTAATGGTGTTCCAGTCCAACCAAATTTTGGTAATTCTTGAAGAATTCGTGATAAGTAATAATACCCGCCAGTTTTAGTGGTCAACTGACCAGGATATGCAAGTATAAACTCATTCATTCTGCAAGGTGCTCTCAAACCATGCTCTTGCAACATGTGATTCTGATAATGTTACTCGAATTGCATGTATTTCAGAACCTAAACGGCCTAAACCGTCATCCTCAGCAACTTTTGCAAGACAATCAAAAAGATATTTTGTCAAAAATTCAGTTGTAGTATTTTGACCTTTAAATATTGGAATCTCATCTAAATTCTGGTAATTCAAAGGTTTAATTGCATCTTTTAACACTTGATGAGCTTTCCCTATATCTATCACGACTCCATTGGAATCTAAAGTTTTTGCAAAAAAACAGGCATCAATGATGAATGTAGCACCATGCAATGCTTGAGCTGGACCAAACATGGCTCCATCAAAACTATGAGCAATCATTATGTGCTCTCGAACTTCAACTGCAAACATTTGTTGCTCCTTGGTTAAAACTCAATATTTTATAACCGGACAAAGGATATTATTTTCTGGGGTTAAAATGCTTGAAATGTCTTGGTCCATTCTTTGGAACTGAAAAGTATGAGTCAGTAGTTTATCTAATTTGGGATCATCTAATAATTTAATCGCCGTACTTAATCGTCGAAAGTTGGTCCAACGGGGGCAACGTTCAGGTGCAATTTGTCCAACTTGACTAGATAATATTTTCAATCTCTTGCTGTGGAATGCACCACCAAGACTAATTCTTGTTTCTGTCGTACCATACCAACTTAATTCAATAATTTTTGCTTCATTTCCGGCAATTTGTATTGCATTGTTCAAACTCTTAGGATTACCACTAGCGTGATATACAATGTCTTGATTGGATATTGAATGGTAGGTTTGTGAAAATTGCAAACCAAGTGATTGCATTAGTTTCTTCCGATGTGGATTTGTATCAATCAGTGTTACAGATGTACCTGGAATTTTGCTTATTAAATATGCGATTAGACTACCAACAACTCCGCCACCAATTACAGAAATTTGATCACCT
Organism: Stappiaceae bacterium; assembly: GCA_964291365.2. GTDB lineage: Bacteria > Pseudomonadota > Alphaproteobacteria > Rhizobiales > Stappiaceae > JBDWFY01. The sequence goes on along the minus strand of OZ219989.1, from coordinate 3,291,656 downwards.
GGAAGTGGGTTTGAATCCCAAACAGCATTAAGTGCTGTTTCCATATTTGCGCCAAGAACCGCACGTTTTGTTGGAATTTTTTTAGGTATCGGAATTACAGACTCCTTTGGAACATCAAATATTGATTCGTGCGGGTGGAGCACAAAGACATCTTGATTCAATAAATTGCTTTCACTTTGAATTACTTTTCCGACCATTGAATATCCATATTTGACTGGATAAGGAAAGTCCCCAACCTGAAAGGGACAACACATGCTACTCCAAACACTTTTTGGTACTAAATCAGTATAAACTAATCGTTCAGTCCCCTTACTGATTGCACTAAATTTTGCCTTAACTCGTACATGCTTCGAATGACAACGATCAGGTAGCGGTTGATTTTTCAATTCAACTTGATATGGTGCGGAGTACCACAAGGAAGTTGAAATTAGTTTGTTATTCACAATTTTGTGATTAGTAGTTTTGTTCATTTTAAACTATTAGATTTGCAGACTAAAATTATTAATAAGTATTATTTGAATCCAAATTTCTAAATTTATTTTAAATAGGAAATATTATCATACATGTTTAAACGACTAAATGTAAATTTTTCTATCACTTATCGTCGTCGAATATTTACCAGTCTAGTATTTCTCTCTATTACAAGTTTGTTAGCATTAATGTATGCGACGCTTTCAACTAAAGGGTTGACAGCAATAGAACTTGTTATGATGATTTGTTTTTTCGTAACACTTCCATGGTTAGTGGTTGGGTTTTGGAATGCAGTGATTGGCTTAGTATTGATGCGATTTTCAAAAAATTCAGCAATTGTTGTTAATCCACTACTGGCTAATTATAAGGAAAGTACCCCGATAAATAGGACTACAGCGATTGTATCCTGTATTAGGAATGAAGATACATCAATGGTGGAGAGAAATCTCGAAGGCATGCTTTCTGAACTAAAAAGTGTTGGAATGGCAAAAACTAGTAAGTTTACCTTATATGTATTGAGTGACTCTTCAAATCCAGACATAATTGAAGACGAAAAGATTGTTTTTAATAGTTTACAAAGTAAATGGAGAAATGAAATTGAAGTTGTTTATCGTCATCGAAAAGTGAACACTGGTTTTAAAGCAGGTAATATTAGGGATTTTTGTAATCAATGGGGACACCTACATGATTACATGTTAATTATTGATGCTGATAGTTTTATGTCGGCTAGAAGCATATTAAAATTAGTTCGATTAATGCAATCCAATCCAAATGTTGGAATATTGCAGAGTCTTGTCGTTGGAATGCCAACAAATAGCCCGTTTGCAAGAGTATTTCAATATGGAATGCGTCTTGGAATGCGATCTTATACAATAGGTAGTGCATGGTGGCAGGGAGATTGTGGTCCATATTGGGGACATAATGCACTGATTAGATTGAAACCTTTCATAAATGAGTGTGAGATACCAGAATTAAGCGGTAATGGCCCACTTTCAGGTCCAATCTTGAGTCATGATCAAGTAGAAGCAACACAAATGTGTCGTGCAGGATTTGAAGTTCGCGTGGTGCCTGAAGAAGGTGAATCATTTGAAGAAAATCCAACTAGTCTTCCAGAATTTATTCAACGTGATTTGCGGTGGTGTCAAGGAAACTTGCAATATTTTAAACTACTTCTAACACCTGGATTGAAACCAGTTAGTCGGTGTCATTTAATTCTTGCAATTTTAATGTTCATTAGTTCCCCGGCGTGGTTGTTATTCATGATAACAGGAGCAATTGCGGTTATCCTTTATGGTCGAGCACCAATCATGGTTGATGACACCATGGTTTCGGGTATTTTGGATGACAAAGAGTTGCTATCTGCGATGCTTGAATATGATTCATTTAATCATTCGTATGGACTATTGACAATAATCATTGTGATGTCGATGGTTTTTGCACCTAAATTGGCTACTGTAATTGACATATTGTTTCGTCGGGAATTAAGACAGACGTTTGGTGGTACTTTTAATATTTTAGTTAGTACAGTAGTTGAGATTGTATTTTCTGCAATGTTAGCACCAGTTATGGCGGTAGCACATACTATATTTATTGGTGGACTAATGTTTGGCCGGAAAATAGGTTGGTCCGCACAGCATCGTAATGCAAAAGACTTGTCGATAAAATCAGCGGCTGTGTATTTATGGCCACAAACTCTGTTAGGTATTATCGGGGTAGTGTTTGTCGCGACATTTAGCAGTGGTGCGGTATTATTCGCTCTTCCAGTTATATTTGGTTTATTAATCTCAATACCTTTTGCGGTAACATCTGCGTCTTCGCGTTTTAGCAGGTGGTTTGTATTAAGTGGTTTTTGGTGTATCCCAGAAGAACGTAATGGTGCCAACTCGCTTAAAAAGCTTAATCTCCCAATTTTACAAGTACCGATTCAAAGTTCAAGTGATGACTTACATAGTAAACCAGCAATTCCGGCAATTGTGAGAAATAAATCTTAGGAAAACACTGAGTAAGTCAGGTGCTTAATATCTTTAGATAAAAAAATAGATTCAAATGATCTTTGTACTTGATGAATTTTAGGATGTTGCTGATAATTGTTTTGGGTCTGCTAATTGAGCGGCTTCATCTTTAAGTGATTGTTGTTTTGGTTTTTTCCATGGGGTAGATTTAAACCAAGCAACCAGGTATGCGATTCCAATTAAAATCGCGAATGAAATTAATATAAATACCAAATTCACATCTTTTGGCGCAGAAGGTCTAGGTGCAATTTGGTCTCGCAAAATTCCCATAAATCTTGCAAGAACCAAGCTGGAAACAAATACTGCTAATGATTGTTGTCCTACTTTTTGAATTACTTTAACCGTTTTCCCCCAAACTCCATCTGAAATTAGTTTTTCACCTCCAACACCTACGGCTACCCAGGCCAAATAGGCAAGTGCTAAAAAATGTACATAGCGTAGTATACCAAAATCAGTCTTTGCAAAAAGTACTCGGTATTCTTCGCGCCAGTACTTAATGTATTCAATAAACATCATCAATACTTCATTGTCAGGTTGGGCTTGACGAATTCGAAAGTAAGAAAAGGGAAAAGACACGATTACGACTAATAATGCTACGGTAATTATTTGACGATTTACTGGTGGGACTGGTAACCAGCCACGAATAAAAGCAAATCCAGTAAAAAATACTAACTGCCATCCAAATGGATTAAAAAACCATTTGCGCTCAGACCACGGTTCCGCTGGTAAATTTGTTTCGATCATGGGGAGGAATGGAAATATTTGATAATATTTTTGAGATGCCAACCATAGTAAAAATACAAAAATTAATGCAAAATTCGGATTAAATCTAGATAACCAAACTACGATTGGTAACAAAATTAATATCCCTAGATACATTGGCAAGATATCAAAGAGATTTGGAACGTAAGTCAACGTAAGCAATGATGGCAGGAGTTCAATTGGCTGGTTAAAAAATCTTCTGAGATTTAACCCATCAACATAATTTCGTTCAAACCATCCTGTAGAGTCTGCTGTTGCAAGCATTGTGGCAATAACTAGAAACAATAAAATGTGTGACCAATATACTTGCCAGACCCGATGTGCAACACGTGCAGTTCCTATACCCATACCGTAATGGTCAAACACTTTTGCAAATGCAATTGCTGAAGCCATTCCTGAACAGAATACAAAAATTTCGGTCGCATCCGAGAAGCCATATCGAGCTGGAATCCATAACGTAAAGGGACTCCAGGGCATATGTGCGATGAAAATGATAAACATTGCTATTCCCCGAAAGAAATCTAATCGGGGATCTCTAGCAGTTATTTGGGAAAGAGAAATATTTGAGGTTTGGGAGGATTGATTGATTGACATTTGTTGTACAGGTGTATTGAAGTTTAATATTTTTACAAAATGAAAATTTACTGGTTAAATGAAACTGTCAGAACTTATCCTGCTAATGCATAGCGACTTGAGTCTTGCATCAATTGGGAAGCATTTTGCATCTGTTTTATAGTGGCAAATTTTCTCTTAGCATAACCATCCAGTGCACCTCTTTCATTTAATCGAGTGGTTAGTAATTTCGACGCGGCAACCGAGCAACCGGAACGAATCGCCGATTCAATTGTTAGTCGCTCAAAAACGTCTCGTTGTGCATGTGAACCACCAATTTTTTGTAAATTCGGCCATGCTTGTGAAAGGTGTTGAAATGCAGTTAAGTAATTTTGTTTTTGATATTCAGATATACCAGCAATAACTGAAACACCAACATTACCTGCGATATTGGACATGAAATTACGTTCAGTTTTAGCAAAGTTCTTAATGTTTGTTGTTAGAATTTCAGCAGCATTGGTTCGGTTTCCAGCAGTTAGTGAAAGCATGTAGTGTAAGTCTGCAAATACTAAACAGTTATCTTCAGTATGGGTTTCAGATACATTTGCAAGTTCTTCCCAACGATTCCCGACGTTGATTCGTTCCATTTCAAGTCTTGCAAGTAATGAAGCCCCATTTGCGATATCACGATAATCGTCAGTTTTTTTATACCTAATTTCAATGTCATATAACGAAAGAACTTTATCATATTCTTTGCGGTCCAAATAAAATAGTGCAAGGTGCCACCAGCAATGAAATCTAAAATTATTGCAGTGCGACCAAGTAGTACTATTGCTCTGTAACCATTTTATTCCAGTTTGTACTTGACCAGTCATTTCATAAACATGAGCGACTGCATGTAAAGCCCAAGCGTCATCTTTCATAATTTCGCAAGCCTGTCGTCCTATTTTTTCAGCTTTCTTATATTCACCAGTTTCTTCTAATGCGAATGCATAGCATCCTTGAATATAACTTTTTGCGGGGTTGTCGTTGGAATAACTTTGGATTATTTGTTCTAAAGTTGAACGCATACCTTTAGCGTCGCCAATTATAAATTGAATCGCATGAGCAAGCTTCGCGGCAAACGCATCTTCAGGATATTGCGTAAGAATTGTTTGCAAGTGATTTATAGTTTTCAAATGATCACCTGAAATTAGGCAATTTAAACCGTCTAAATAAGTTTGTTCACGCTTCGTTATTCCGATCTCGTTGGTTTGGCGCGTTGCTCTAATAAAAGAGCTTTTTGCCGACTCAACTAGTCCACTTTGTCCCAGTAACATAGAAAAATATCCTGAAGCGATGTGAGGCATAGGAAATAATTCAGAATGTTTCTGTGCCAAATTGAGGAAATTTGAAACTTTCGCACTATGTGAGAGGAAGGACAATATTGTCTCATTCCAATACTCTATAGCCTTCGGATTAGAAGCTGAAATTTCTAAACCGAAAAGATCAGTATTTGTCATCGTGAAAGTGTTCCAGAATATAAATTATAAATCCAATCAAATAATTGTTACAAGGTTTTTGTAAATTAGTTTGAATTGAAGTCAAAGTAATTCAAAATGTAGAAGCACTTGTAGTTTAAACATTTAATAACTAAATTCAACTCAAGGTAACCAGTTATATGGAAAACAAGTCACAGCTAAATGTTATTGCAGTTTCGGTTGTTGGACTTCTGTCAGTAGCTATTCTTGCGGGGTTGAATGGACCAGATAGGTTGATCATTGCAACCCTAATTGGTGGATTAGCGGGATTCTCGTTATATCATGCGAAATTTGGTTTTACCGGGGCTTGGCATCGATTGGTAAGCGAAAAACGTGGAAGTGGTCTACGGTCGCAACTATTATTAGTTGGACTGACCTCGGTAATTGCTTATCCGTTATTTCAGTTCGACGAATTGCTTGGACTAAATCTTAATGGATTTGTGGCACCTTTCGGAATTAGTGCGGCTTTAGGTGCATTTCTTTTTGGTATAGGAATGCAATTGGGGGGTAGTTGTGCTTCAGGTACTTTATTTACGGTAGGAGGTGGTTCAACACGAATGGTGATCACTTTGTTCTTTTTTATAATAGGTTCGATGTTGGCAACCGCACATATACCGATGTGGATCCAACTCCCTCGATTTAGTGCTTTTTCATTTGTGTCGGAATTTGGTGCAATTATTGCACTGCTGATATTATTTACATTCTTAGGAACTGTTGCTTTTAGTTCAATGTTTATTGAACATCGCTATCATGGAAATATTGCGGCATCACCAAAGACCGAGTCTTTATACTTTGGGCCGTGGTCATATCCGCTTGGTGCGATTATGTTGGTGGTTGTATCTATTGGGACTATTCTAGTTTTAGGACGACCTTGGGGGATTACTTCAGGACTTACTTTATGGGGAGCTAAGTGGTTTTATGCTATTGGAATTCCGATAGACACTTGGGAATATTGGAGTAATCGAATGGGTGGTGTTACTCGTAGCGTTTTCTCACATTCAACATCAGTAATGAATTTCGGAATTATTCTGGGCGCAATGATTGCTGCTGGAATTGCAGGCAGATTCAGACCCGTCGCTAAAGTGAGTAAGAAGGGTTTGATTACGGCAGTATTTGGCGGAATTATGATGGGTTATGGTGCGAGATTAGCATATGGTTGTAATATTGGAGCTTATTTGGGCGGCATAATTTCTGGTTCGCTCCATGGATGGGGGTGGCTAGTCTTTGGTTTTCTCGGGAGTATTGTTGGATCAAAATTTCGTGATCGATTTGGCAATACTTAAATTGAGATACATTGAAAGAACATTTCAAATAGATTAGCTAAGTAAGTCTTAGCGACTAGAGTTAAGTGTTAATAAAATTTGATAAATTCAATTTTTTAAAACTCTCCGTCATAGGCGCAACGTCCTATTCGACAAGCTAAAATTGTAAATGATTCTCTTGTAAGGGCTATGTTTGCATCTCTAATCAAACTATCTCTATCTTCAATCCAAGTGCCATATCCACCCATTGCTTCGGCAATTTTGGGAAAATTTGTTTCCTGAAAATCTACACCAACATTTGTTCGTTGCGAATTTCGTTGCTTGAGCTCAATTAATGCTAAACTTTCATCGACCAATACACAAATTATGACAGGCAATTTTAGATCTCTCAAAGTTGCTAACTCGCCCAATCCCATTTCTAAACCGGCATCACCAGTAAAGACTACAACAGGAATTTCGGGTTTTGCAATTTTGTAACCTATACCGAGTGGAAGTGCACAAGCCATAGTACATAGTGCCGTTGATTGAAGCATGGTGCGTGGTTGATTACATTGCCAAATTTGGCTAACCAAAATTCGATGTGCACCACTATCTGCTGTAACAACTGTATTCTCGGGTAGCATTTCTCGAAGTGTATGAAAAACAGTTGCTGGACCAAATTTCTCATTATTGGCCACAAATTTTTGAGTTAATTCATTTTTTACTGTATTGATTTCACTTTTAGTCCAAGTTTGTTGGGGTTTTAGGTCTTGGATAAGAGCGGTAAGAGTTGCCGACACATTTCCGCGTAGGGTGTGAGTTACCGAATGCATCCCATGGGTTCGGAGCACTGGAGTGAGATCAAGAACCGGCGTCTTATTTGACCAAGGATTTCGCCAACCAATTCGTTGCTCAATTGGGTCGTAACCAATCAATATAATTAAATCAGCTTCCTCAATTAACGGTTTCAAAATGCCATCTGCTTTAGGAGATAAACCCGCACCGCCTAAACTCATTGGATGGCGTTCGTCCAATAATCCTTTGCCGCGATAAGTGGTAATTAGGGGGACATTAAATTGCTCACAAAATTTTGTAATGATGTGACTAGAGTTAGAATTGACAGCATCCAAACCAGCAATGGCAATCGGTTTTTTGGCAACCGATAATATTTTTCGCGCATCATCAAGTAAATTACCTGTCGTAACAGTAGTTTGTTCGGTGGAGTTGCTACCTAATTTATAAGTATAATGCTCAGTAGATTCTCTTTCTGCTACAGAAATTGGCACATCTACGTGTACTGGACCAGGTTGTTCTTCAAGTGATATTGCAATTGCTTTATCCATCATTGGACTAATCGCACCTACACTTGCTTTAAAGCTAGCTTTTACAATAGGTCTCAGTAAAGATTGGTGGTCAAATACTTGATGCGTATAGGTTTGAGCTTCACTGTCATCCACACATCCTGTTATGAAAATTAATGGAATACGATCTTGCATCGCATTAGTCACAACATTAATAGCATTGACTACTCCAGGTCCGATTGTTGCGAGCAAAACACCTGGTGGACCCATAGAATTTGCAGATGATGCGTGCCAGACGGCTTCTGCCATAAATCCAGCTGCGTTTTCGTGCTTAGTGAGAATGAATTTCATTCCCATGTGATCCAACGATTCAAGAAGTCCTAATACTTCTCCTCCAGGAATTCCGAACGCATATTTGCAACCTGCTTCCACGAGTTTGGTTGCAATGATATCTGCACCTTTCAAAAAAATCTCCAATGATTAAGGGTTATTAAATTTGATTATCTAAGTTGTCTACCTAGATTTAAATTAATTACGAGTTGAAACATTATTCGGTAAATTTATGTGTAGCTAAGTGATGAGAGAATATTATCAAAATGGTTTCTGTCGGCATTTTTGAATTTAAGGAATATTAATTAGAATACTTAAAAAACATGTATTATAGAAATTAAATACTAAACACGGCAGACGATTGAAAATGTATATGCAGTTTCAAAAATAATATGTACTCTATATCAAGTGAGATTAATACCTTAAGAATTTAGAGTGAATGGAATTATTAATAATTAAATTTGAATTTCATAACAACTTTAAGCACTAAATTAATCTTATAAATTTTGGAAAGTACTCCTCAACAATAAACACTCAAACTCATTGAGATGAGGTCAACACTTTATTTTATTAGTGTTGGCTAATTTTGAAATTCATCAAGATAGTTTTGGCAATTACTTGTGAAGCATTTGCCTTATGTACATGTGTTGAAACGAAAATCTTCATTCATATAAAATTTGGATATACTTCAATACCTAATTCTAATCACCTACTAAGATTTGAAAAAAATTAGGAAATAATCATTATGGAGTGGTCTCCGCAACAAGATTCTGCACTTAAAGCAGTATCAAAATGGCTAGAAAGCGGTACAAATCAAATTTTTCGGATGTTTGGTTATGCCGGGACAGGTAAATCAACACTTGCACGCCAAATTGCCGAGGATATTAATGGTGCAGTATGTTTCGGAGCATTTACTGGTAAAGCCGCGTCTGTTATGCGTCAAAAAGGATGTTATGGTGCGACGACAATTCATAGTCTGATCTATATTCCGATTGAATCAGACTCAAAATCCAAATCTCCAGAATTTGAATTAAATTTGGAGAGTGATGTCGCAGATGCCGAGCTTGTCATCATTGATGAATGCTCAATGGTTGACGAAAAACTGGCAAAAGATTTACTTTCATTTGGAGTGCGAGTTTTAGTACTAGGTGACCCAGCACAGTTACCACCAGTTTCTGGTGCTGGCTTCTTTACCAATAATCGCCCAGATGTCATGCTTACTGAAGTGCATCGTCAAGCAGCGGATAATCCAATTATCCGTTTATCTATGGATATTCGTAGTGGGAAACGAATAGATTTTGGCCATTATGGTGCGAGTAAAGTAATAATGCGCGCCGACCTTGAATATGAGCAGTTTTTTAATACTGAAGAAATAGATCAGATTCTTGTCGGCATGAATAAAACAAGAGTTTTATGTAATCAATACATCAGAAAACTTAAGGGCTATCAAGAAGTTATGCCTGAACGCGGAGAGAAATTGGTTTGTCTCAGAAATGATAAATCACGCGGTTTGTTGAATGGTGGAATCTGGGAAGTTACTAGGGTAAGGAAACCTAAGGCAAATAAATTTAGATTTGAAGTAATTTCAGATGACTTTCGCAAAACTCCAGTACCTGTAGTGGTCCCAAGAGAATTTTTTGAAGGTAGAGGTGAAAGTTTGAATTATGCTGTGCGTAGGAAAACTGATGAATTTGAATTTGGATATGCATTAACCGTACACAAAGCACAAGGTTCACAGTGGAATAATGTAGTTTTGTTTGATGAAAGTGATGTTTTTCGTGAGCACAAAGTGCGTTGGCTTTATACCGGGATTACTCGGGCAGCGAGCAAAATTACCATCGTTCGATGAGGGCATTTGATGAGCAACACCCTCATTAAATTTTGTGTATTAGATTTAATTCATTGCTTGTTGCAAATTTGAGTCAATTGCATCCAAAAATTGGTTTGTAGTTAACCATGATTGGTTAGCACTAATTAGAAGTGCCAAATCTTTGGTCATTTGTCCACTTTCTACAGTATTTATGCAAACTTTTTCGAGTGTCTTTGAAAACTCTTCTAGATCGGTATTATTGTCTAATTTTGCGCGATGTGCTAAGCCGCGAGTCCATGCAAATATAGATGCAATAGGATTCGTTGATGTTTCTTCACCTTTTTGGTGCTGCCTAAAGTGACGAGTTACTGTTCCATGTGCCGCTTCAGCTTCTACTGTTTTCCCATCTGGAGTCATCAATACCGAAGTCATTAGACCTAATGATCCAAATCCTTGTGCTACAGTATCAGATTGAACATCGCCATCATAGTTTTTACAGGCCCAAACATATCCTCCGGACCATTTCAGTGCCGAAGCTACCATATCGTCAATTAATCGGTGTTCATAGGTAATACCTTTGTTATCAAATTCAGATTTGAATTCTGAATTAAAAATTTCTTGGAATAAATCTTTGAAACGTCCATCGTAGGCTTTCAAAATGGTATTTTTAGTAGACAAATAGCACGGAACACTACGTTGAAGTGCATAGTTCATAGATGCACGTGCAAAGTCTCTTATTGAGTCATCTAAGTTATACATTGCTAATACAACACCAGAAGAGGGAGCATTAAAAACTTCGTGTTCAATTTCTTGACCATCGTCTCCAACAAATTTTATGGTTAATTTTCCTTTTCCTGGAAATTTAAAGTCGGTTGCGCGGTATTGGTCACCAAAAGCATGCCGACCTACAATAATTGGTTGTGTCCAACCTGGAACTAAGCGTGGTACATTTTTTAAAACAATGGGTTCACGGAAAATTACGCCACCAAGAATATTTCGAATTGTACCATTGGGGGAACGATACATACGTTTTAAATTGAATTCTTCCACACGTGCTTCATCTGGTGTAATTGTCGCACATTTAATTCCTACACCATACTGTTTTATTGCGTTCGCTGCCGAAACTGTAATCTCATCATCTGTTTCATCACGTTTTTGAATCCCAAGATCAAAATATTTGATATCCAATTCTAAGTAAGGATGAATAAGTTTCTCTTTGATAAATTGCCAGATGATTCGAGTCATTTCGTCGCCATCTAGTTCAACAACTGGGTTTTCAACCTTAATTTTTTGCATTTTTAAGATCCTTTGTGTTGAAAATACGGTTCAACACACTTTAAAAGTTGGTGATTCAAGTCAGTTAGCTAAATTTGCTAACTATACTAAATATATAACTTTAAAGCTAACATTAGTAAAGTGATAATTTATTTTGGAGTTGATTTTCTGTTACATTAAAGTTTCGTGAGTTTAGATTATTTATAACGTCACAAGTGAATTATATTCTGTTTCAAGATTATTTAATTTGGGGTTGAAATAATTTTTTAGTGTGTTACATACTAGGATGAGCAAAGTGATAATTCAATGCGAAATATGAATCTATTTATTTGAGATGTGAGAGTAGATATTTGGTAAGTGATTTTTGATAAAGTTAATGAATTACTCTAACCACGCGTGATAAATAATTTTTGTTTTCTAAAGGAATTATAATTTTTCTGAAAATTTCTAATAAACCTAGGTTAACCTAATGATCCGATACCGATTTCAAAAGGATAAAATAAATGACAGAACACGATAGAACAGCCCGTACAATTGCTAGGTGCTATGGGACCTATTATAAAGAAGGTAAAGGTCCTGATATTATCGCAAATAACTGTGTTATAGAAGTTGCGACATTGGATGAGATTAATGAGGCCTTTCCAAAATTAAGCTTTTATAATTGTAATGTATATATTGCGGGTGCAAATCATGAAGCAACTGAAAAAATTGTTAATGAAGTTATGGGTACAGCCGTTGGAGCGATGAATCATTTTGGTGATATATTGGTAGAATCTACGCGTTTTTGCCCGAATATGGGATAATAGAGAGATATTGAAATTCTTAATACATTGAAGCAACAGATTTGGAAATAAGAATTTTATATTTTATACCAGTTATTTTAGTGATTTTCATAAGTTTATTTGGATAAAGATGAAAATTTTCCCACCTAAATATTTTGAGAACAGGAAAAATGTCCCAAAATAATTATCGTGCAATTGAGGTTGCACTTGGTCTGGTCGAATGGCAATATTTTGAGAAGTTTGTGCATGCCTGCATAATTGCAACGGAGGGCAAAAATTATACTCCACTTGCACCTATGCATGATGGTGGAACTGATGGGATTTATTATTCAATGGGGTTGGAAGCGATTGAACTTAAAAAATTTGTTCAAATTTCGCAAGTTGGTGCGCATAAGACGAAAATTAGGAAGACAGTTAAAGATATAACGGATTCTCGTGAAAAGCCAGATGTTTTGATATATTGCACCAACCAATTTGTTAGTTCAAAAGATATAGTACAAAAGGAATTATCAGATGAATTAGATTGTAAAATTGAAATTAGAGACAAATTATATTTTATTTTCCAAGCCGAAAATAATTCTGCAACAAAAGAGGCATATAGCTTATATTTAGCCCCTTCAATTAAATTTTTAAATGAAACTGGTGCTTCAGGTGTTATTCCACCCAATGAGGTGCTCCCTGATACAAGCCTTTGTGTGTTTTTGAATCAAGAATTAGCTCGAACATTAGGTCAAACAGAACTTTTAGAATCTGTATCTGATAGTTTGATTTTGTGGGCATTAAGAGAAACTGATTCAACTAAACAGATTTATATGTCTAGGGACGAGATTAAACAGAATGTGACAGAAGCAATGCCTTCAGTTACTACATTTTTTAATGGAATTATAGATGAACGGCTACAATTTTTGAGACGAAAATCACCAATTGGACGGCAAGTAAATTACCATAAACATACTAATAGTTATTGTTTGTCATTAGAATCTAGAGAAATTATTTCTAATCAATAGCTTATCCCTTTAACTCTACTTGACTGAATTTACTGAACTTTATAACTTGACATCATAGGATTAGTGCACTATATTGAGTTTATGAGTGATCTATTTTCAAATCGCTGGACACATGATAGACCGTTATCAATTGAGGAATTTGTTGAGAGATTCCCCAATGATAATGCTTGCGCAGAATTTATCGCAAGTGTGCGATGGCCTAATGGATTTGTGTGTCCTCGTTGCGGAAACAAAAATGCATGGAAATTACAATCAAGACCAGGGCAATATAAATGTGCAGCAACGCTCGAAAATGGGGCACGTTGTAATCGACAAACATCCGTAATTTCTGGTACAATCATGCATCGTACTAGAATTCCCCTAAGAAAATGGTTTTTGGCTGCGTATTTTGATATGACACATACCAATGGTATCTCAGCGTTGCAATTACAAGCCAAAATTGGTTTGGGATCTTATAAATCTGCTTGGTTGCTACTTCACAAACTGCGGAAAGTAATGATAAATCCCAAGAGAATACCACTTCGGGGAGTTGTTGAAGTGGATGAAGGTTTTCTTCCGTTTCATCAGAAAAATAGTAAAAGTAAAGGCGACTCATTGATCACAGTTGCCGTTGCAGCAGAAAGGATTGAAAAAAATAAAATTGGTCGAATTCGACTCCAAAGGGTCAAAGATAAATCCCGAAGCGAATTGAAACCCTTTATATTAGCGAATACTGAACCAGGAACAGAAGTGATTACAGATGCGAATCCTTCGTATGGGAAATTGGAAGGTCGCACCCATATTGTTAAGAATCTAAGTGCACCAGGTGCGTTACCAGCACACATAGAATTACCTGCCGTTCATCGTGCAATCGGCCACATTAAACGATTGATGTTGGGAGTCTATCATGGACCTCGAGATAAACACATCAATAGTTATTTAAGAGAATTTGAGTTTCGCTGGAATCGCCGACGGCATTACTCATCAATTGTAGGGACATTAATGCGACTTTGTACTGTCTATGACCCCGTGACTTATCGAGAGATTGTTGGTGATACATCAAAGTGGAAACGAGAGAATCGACATCGAATATATAAACTTGTCAATCCAGACCGATTAAAGGAAGCTAAATTGAGGGCTAAAACGGAAGGTTGTGATGTCCTTGACGTGTTGGAAGAATTACCACCGATCAATTATGGTCGCTATGCTAGAGTTCCGGCCAAAAGACCCGTACTCGGGAGACCTAAAAAACGTAAATCTGCTTCAAAATGATGACTTACTAACTTGTATTAAACATTTCAAATTTAGATTTAGGAATAATCTTTGTAATTTGATTAACTGGAATTAGTCAGGTCGAAAAGGCTAAAAAATGGGGAACTGAATTTATACTGATACATTACTTGAGCAATGCTACATGATCAATCATTTAATCAAGTAAACATAGAATTATGTAGATTAGATTAAAATTAACTTCTAGATTAGAAACTTTAATCTCAAAAATTACTTAACAAAAAACCCAAAGAAAATCGCTAAAAATGGCGATAATTGTTCCAAAATGCCAGTATTTAAAGTCAAGTAGAGTTAAAGGGATAAGCTATTCTAATCAAAATATTGAGGATCAGTCTCTAAAGAATTACGTGGGTGAAATATTCAAAGAACGAATCATTGAAAAAACAGGAAATTCTGATGACTCTGAAGATTTCGCTAATAATATAACTCAAGTTTGTTTCAATACTATCCATAGTTTATTTATTGATCATGGTAGCGAACTTTCAGTTCTTTTGAGAGATGAAGATTCTTAAATTAACCAAATTCCTACAATTGAGGAAAAATTGAGCAAAATTATAATCGATTCAAAAATACCTAGAGAAAAACAAAAAGAGGCATTTGAAGCCGCTATGCATTGCATAAATCTGGCATTGTTTTCTAATGATTATTTTGAAAAACTATATTTTGGTCAACTAAGTCGTACTTATGTCGTATTATTTTTGTTGAGAAACGAACCCAAAATAGTGGAATACTTCAAGTCAATGAGTTCAAGATTTAGTCTATATGTAGGTTCCGACATAATTATTCGGTGTTTGTCTGAGAATTTAGATGATGGTGAAAAACAGTCAACAATTAATGCTTTAAGAATGCTTAAACAAGCGGGGTCGGAATTAATTTTAACTGAAGCTGTTGTGGAAGAAGTTTGGAGCCACATTAGAGCAACACATCATGAATTCCGAAATAACTTCTTGATAAATGAGCATTTTATTACCGAAGAGTTAGCTAAACGGGTTGACCTGATATTAATCAATTCATACTTTCGTGCAAAATTTACTGCAAAAACTAAATTTACGGCAAATTTAACTTGGTCTAAGTATATTGATAGATTTATATCTACAGATGATATTGACGACAAAGTGGCCGGTAAAGATGAAATTAGAGAGTATTTGATTGCTAGCTTTGGTATGGAGTATGAAGCATTTGAAGAAATGACTGTGGGGTTAGAAGAAGCAGAAATTGAAGATCTCACACAACAAATTATAGAAGTCAGAAACCAAACAGGTTCAATTAAAGAAACTGAGCGACTATTGTGTAGAAATTCAGCTCTAACAATATTACGTATTTATGGAAAAAGAAAACAAACTGGAGAACGTAATTTATCTAACCCTTATGGATTCAAAACATGGTGGTTAACAAATCAGAAGCGTTTACTTCAGGCAACTCGTCCCTTAGTAAAAGAGCATGGAGCTAGGTATATGATACGATTAGAGTTTATCCTTAGCTTTTTGTCGCTAATTCCTAAGCATAGTCAACTAGCAGTCAGTTATGGAAGCTTGTTTCGTTCATTGTTGGGAACACAACTCTCAGTCCACATGGACGAAGAGACCTACCAAGCAGTTATAAGTGAATTGAAAGAGGTTAAAGAATCTATGGAACCAGCGAAAGTTCAATTCAAAATTTCGAAATTGATAAACAATTTTGTGTCGGATTTTAACCACACTTATTGATTTTTCTGAAATATGCCTGGTCCAAGGTTAATTTAAGTATATTGTTGGATTTGAAACTGAAATTGTAAAGATTTTTGTGATAGCTTCCCTTAGTGGTAATTTCTAAATTTTGATTGACTAATTAATAGTGTACAAATTTAAAATTTGTAAGATAGAGCTTTCAAAATTTCCAGTATTGACTGGAAGTAAAACTACACCTAAAAAAGTAATTGAGAACTCAACAATGACTGAATTACCCACCCAAGAAAATTCCAATTTTAATTTGCTTAAACAAAAGTTTCAAGGTATTCGTGACCAATTTTCTGAATCAATGAGATTGCGAATTCATCGAGCAATAAGTTGGCTTGAACCAGCCGAAAGATTTGAGGAAGTAGACGCAAAATTCCTATTCTTGTGGATTTCATTCAATGCAATGTATGCTGAACTACAAGCTGAAAAAGAACCTGAATACATAATCCAAAGGGGATATTTTAAAAAACTAGTAGATTTTGATTCTGAATCAAAAATCTATCATGCTGTATGGGACCAATTTTCTGGGCCAATTCGATTACTGTTAAATAATCAGTATGTATTTCATGCATTTTGGGATTTCCAGAACAATGTTGAAAACTCTTTGGATTGGGAAGAACGTTTTAAGTTTTCAAAGCGTCAAATAAATCGTGCGATGAGTGAGAAAAACACTGTCAAAATACTAACTACTTTGTTTAGCAGATTATATGTACTTCGAAACCAACTAATCCATGGGGCAGCTACTTGGAATAGTAGTACTAATAGAACGCAACTTAATGACGGAGTGGCAATTTTGTCGTATTTATTGCCTGTATTTATTGACATAATGATGGACAATAATGAACAAGATTGGGGTAAACCTCTTTATCCAGTTATTGTAGAGTAAGTAAGCATATTTGAGGGATTAACGTGAGATAAAATGGGTAAAGTATTAAAGCAAAATTATGTCGAAAGTTCGGGAGAAATTCTTGCACCAGCGATTATCCTTTGTGAACCGCAGCTTGGTGAAAATATTGGAACTGCGGCAAGAGCAATGGCAAATTTTGGTGTATCGGATCTTCGTATCGTAAATCCTCGGGATGGTTGGCCAAGTGAGAAAGCAAGAGCGGCAGCAAGTTCAGCAAATCATGTTATTGATAATGTAAAAGTTTTTGATGTCTTAGAAGATGCGATAGCAGATATTCATTTTGTTTATGCCACCACTGCCCGAAGTCGGGAATTATTCAAACCAGTAAGAGCCCCCGATGAGGCGACACAAAATCTCGTAAAACTTGGTGCTCAAGGATTTAAAACCGGGATATTATTTGGTCGAGAACGTTGGGGATTAAATAATGAGGAAATCGCGTTAGCAAATGAAATTATTACCTTCCCTGTAGATCCAAATTTTGCATCGCTTAATATTGCTCAAGCAGTTTTGTTATTGTCATATGAATGGCGAATTAAAGCATTTGGTCAACAATTACCATTTATTGCTAAGGAACAAGTTCTCGCAACCAAAGCTGAAATGAATAGTTTATATGCACATTTAGAACGCGCGCTTGATGCGGTAAATTATTTTCGACCAGCTGAAAAAAAGCGAGTTATGGTTAGAAACCTGCGGTCAATTCTTGAACAAGCACAATTAAGTGAACGACAAGTTCGAGTTCTACGTGGAGTTATTTCTGCGTTAGAAGAGAGAAAAACTCGTAACTAAATTTATATTGTGTTAAAAAATTGACCAATTGAAATTCTTATTCAAAGTTTCAGACTAGCTGACGAAAAATTATTGACTTACTCTTGTATTTACTTAAAATGATAAATATATTTGCGTATGGAACCAAAATGTTCTATACAAAATCCGCACCCGAGGGGTTAGCAAACGCTTTGTTAATCCCTGTCAGTCAAATGGAGTTTCTTTCATTTGGCAGAGGAGGGTTGTGTAACCTCAACAAAAAAGGAAAAAGGTATACGCAATGTCAAAGCGTCAAAATACAAAATACAAAATTGATCGTCGATTAGGCGAAAATATTTGGGGACGACCAAAAAGTCCTGTTAATACGAGAGAGTATGGACCTGGTGAGCACGGTAAACGTCGGCGATCCAAGTTATCTGACTTTGGTGTTCAGCTACGTGCTAAACAAAAATTGAAAGGATACTACGGGAATATTTCTGAACGTCAGTTCCTTCGTACTTACAAAGAAGCAGTTAGATTGAAAGGTGATACTTCAGAGAACCTTATTGGTTTATTGGAGCGTCGGTTAGATGCAGTTATTTATCGTTCAATGTTCGTGCCGACTGTTTTTGCAGCGCGGCAATTTGTTAACCATGGACATATTAGAGTAAATGGGAAACGGGTGAATATTCCATCATATAAGGTAAAACCAGGAGATACAATTGAGGTGCGTGATAAGTCAAAGCAGCTTGAAATTGTGCAATCATCAGTTGAATTAAAGGAACGGGATATTCCAGATTACATTGATGTAGATACGGATAAAAGAGTTGCAAAATATATTCGTGTTCCGCAATTAAATGACGTACCTTATCCGGTTATAATGGAACCAAATCTCGTGGTCGAGTATTATTCACGTTAGAGATTTTAGGGTTCAATCAGAAGATCAGATTGGATACCCCGTTTAAAACGGGGTATTTTTATTAAGTTCTTTATATTTTGAGTTCTAACCTGTGCGGGAGTGCTGGATTATGCAATGGAATGTGAGTAATTAAATAAGGTACCAAAATCTCAACGCATTCTTTTTCCATCGCTGTCAAATAGGTAAGTATTTGAAACTGGAATTACCACTGAAATTTCTGTTCCACTAGCGGACTCTCGGTCACCGCGCTTTTCAATAGTCAAGCGTTCACCATTTGAAGCGACCGCATAAACATAAGTTATACCACCAAGTTGTTCCGTTACGTCTCCTTTTAGCGATACTCGTGTTCCATTTCCATCGGCAGTTTGAATGTGTTCAGGTCTTACTCCTACAACCATTTTTTCACCTAATTCTGGCAATTTTCTCTTCAATGGTAATTCGATAGTTGTTTGGTCTTCACCAAAAAGCGCAAGAGTTGCAGAACTGTCACCTAAATCTACAACTTTACTTGATATAAAATTCATTTTTGGAGATCCAATAAATCCGGCGACAAATTGATTATCTGGGTCATCATAGAGATTTAAAGGGGCACCAAATTGTTCAACAATACCGTGTTGCAAGACAACTATTTTATCTGCTAATGTCATTGCTTCGACTTGATCATGGGTAACGTAAATCATGGTTGCTCCAATTTCTTGGTGCAAGCGTGCAATTTCAATCCGCATTTGAACTCGCAGTTCAGCATCTAAATTAGATAGTGGTTCATCAAACAGAAATACTTCGGGATTGCGTACAATTGCTCTACCAATCGCTACCCGTTGACGCTGTCCCCCAGAAAGCTGCTTGGGTTGGCGATTGAGGTACTCTTCTAATCTCAATATTTTTGCGGCTTCGTCAACACGCTTGTGTATTTCTTCAGGTGGAGTTTTGGCCATTCGAAGACCAAAGCTCATATTCTGTTCAACACTCATATGAGGGTAAAGTGCGTAGGATTGGAAAACCATTGCAACCCCGCGCTCTGCTGGTTCTACATTCGTAACATCACGCTTGCCAATATGAATTGTTCCATCTGTAATGTCTTCTAATCCAGCTACCATTCTCAGCAAAGTAGATTTCCCACAACCTGAAGGACCAACAAATACAGCAAAGTCACCATCGTCAATGTTTAGGTTAACTCCGTGAATGACAGCTAAGTCACCATAATTTTTTTTGACATCAGTCAGTGTAACACCAGTCACTTTGTTCCCTCCCAGGGTTTAGTAATGATCAATTTTTGAGCAATTATTTGGTTAGTTCAAAAAGCTTTCCTTCACAATTTTGTTTCACCAAAATACGATTCAAAAATCAATTTTTCAAACCAGAGTATAAAGATACAACATTTTGAAAGTCAATAAATTTTAAGCTAAGAATTATTTCTCCTCATAAAATTACTTGACTCAAATTGAATTTTGTGTTGATATTAGATTTCCTAACATAATTCTAAACAATTAAACCGGGAGGTTTCAAAATGTCTAAATTTTTTACTGGGTTGTTATCTTTGTTTGCAGCCCTGTTCTTGTCTATTTCAGCGTTTGCTGGTGAACTCGTAATAAACTATGATGGCTCTGATCCCGCGCCGAAAAAGGCATTTGAAGCGGTTATTGCCGCATTCGAAAAGGCAAATCCAGATATTGAGGTTAATTGGAATATTTTTGATCACGAAGGTTATAAGACTTCAATTCGAAATTTTCTTACCGCGGATGCGCCTGATGTAGCTGCATGGTATGCTGGAAATAGAATGGCTCCATTTGTTAATGCAGGTCTTTTTGAAGATATATCAGACCTTTGGCAGTCGGAGGGTCTAAATGATTCCATGGCCTCTGCCGCACCTTCAATGACGATTGATGGAAAGAAGTGGGGTGTTCCATATACCTATTATCAATGGGGTGTATATTATCGCGAAGATATCTTCAACGAACATGGTATCGCAGTTCCAACAACCTGGTCAGAATTATTGGATGCATGTGCTAAATTAAAAAGTGCAGGAATTACGCCATTTACTATTGGCACAAAATATCTATGGACAACAGGTGGCTGGTTTGATTATCTCAATCTGCGTGTTAACGGATATGATTATCACATGGCATTAACTTCTGGTGATGCCAAATATACTGATTCGGAGGTAAGTGCAGTTTTTGATCGTTGGGATGAATTGACTAATAAAGGTTACTTCTTGGAGAATCACGCGAGCTTAAGTTGGCAAGAGGCACTTGCTCCAATGGTTCAAGGTGAGGCAGCAATGTACTTAATGGGTAATTTTGCGGTTGCACCGTTGCGAGAAGCTGGCTTGACGGATGATCAAATAGGTTTCTTTCAATTCCCTGAAATTACTGCAGGAGTACCAAAAGCAGAAGATGCACCAATTGACACGTTTCATATTCCTGCAAATGCCAAAAACAAGGAAGATGCTAAAAAATTCTTAGCATTTTTGGCATCTCCTGAAATTCAAACACAAGTGAATTCTACACTTGGACAACTTCCAGTAAATAAAAATGCATCAGTTGATGATGATAAATTTTTATCGCAAGGTTTTAGTATGTTATCAAATGCACATGCACTTGCACAATTTTATGATCGTGATGCACCGGCTGAAATGGCACAAGCTGGAATGCAAGGTTTCCAGGAATATATGGTTAATCCAGATCGACGAGATAGAATTATCGAACGTTTAGATAAGGTACACGCAAAGGTCTATTAATAATAAAATTGATCCGGGGTGCATTTGCACCTCGGGTTTGTTTTATTAGGTGTTGTAAATTAGGTTTATTTAGTATGTTCATGCAGTTCAATTGTGTAAAGAAATCTTGTGTAGTTATTTTTATTTGTCATTTGAACTTAGTAGGTAATTATAATGTTTAATCCCCAAGTTAAGAAAAGCTTTTGGCAACGGAATCGGTTAAGCATAATGCCGTGGGTATTTTTAGCTCCTGGTTTAATTATGTTTTTGGTTTATGTGATATTGCCGATATTTCAGAGTATTGCGATTAGCTTTTATGAATGGGACGGACTTTCACCGGCTGTATTTGTCGGTATTTCAAATTACATAGAATTGTTTGATGATGAATATTTTTATATATCACTAAAAAATAACCTGTTGTGGTTGATTTTGTTTATGTTAGCAGTACCTGCGGGTCTTGCAATTGCACTGTTACTAAATCAAACCGTTTTTGGTATTCGGTTGTATAAATCGCTATTTTTCTTTCCTTTTGTTATTTCCCAAGTGGTTGTTGGGTTAGTTTTTTCATGGTTTTATGAACCTTCTAATGGAATTTTGGCAATTATTTTCAATCTTTTTGGTGCAAAAGCACCGGCGGTATTAGCTGATGAAAACTTAGTAACTTATGGAATAATAGTTGCTGGTTTGTGGCCACAAATTGCATATTGTATGATTCTTTATCTAACAGGATTGAATAACGTTAACCCCGAACAAATTGAGGCGGGACGACTTGATGGAGCTAAAGGTTTGAAAATGCTATGGTATGTAATCTTGCCGCAACTTCGTCCTGCTACTTTTATTGCCGTCGTGGTAACTGTGATTGGTGCATTAAGGTCGTTTGATTTAATTTCAATCATGACTCAGGGGGGACCTTGGGGGTCAAGTCGCGTTCTTGCATACTATATGTATGAAACCGCACTGAGCGAATATGGTTATCGAATGGGATATGGAGCGACAATCGCGGTTGTACTTTTCTTAATAATGATGGTCTATATCACAATATTTTTGGTGAGAATGTACACCCAAGAAAAAGCAGGTTGATAAGATGTTTCCTTCACCAATAGCGAGATCTCCAGAATACTGGCAACGAATTTACAAAATAGCGTTGCCAATTGCTCTATTTATCTGGTTGCTACCATTAATCGCAGTGATGCTGACTTCAATTCGGTCTGCAGGTGATATTAATGCTGGAAATTATTGGGGAATGCCAACAAGTTTTAACATGATCGAAAATTATACTGATGTATTTAGAAATTCTCCAATTGGCAAGTTTATCCTAAATTCTTTTAGAGTTACGTTACCAACTATGGTAATCACATTGGCGATAAGTTGTATGACAGGATACGCTCTAGCGATTTACAAATTTAAGGTAAATATGTTTGTGTTTTTTGTATTCATTGCAGGAAATTTTGTTCCGTTTCAAATTCTAATGGTACCGGTAAGAGACTTATCTGTTAATCTTGGCTTATATGATACCGTAACTGGATTAATTTTGTTTCATTCGGCCTTTCAAGCCGGGTTTTGCACATTATTTATGCGTAATTTTATCAAAGCTTTACCATTTGATTTGATTGAATCTGCACGCATTGAAGGGGTAGGAGAATTTCGAATATTTTGGTATATCGTCATGCCCTTAGTTCGTCCAGCAGTTGCAGCTTTAGCAGTATTGATTTTTACGTTTATTTGGAATGATTATTTTTGGGCAACAGTACTTGTTCAAGGTGAGCATGCGATGCCAGTAACAGCTGGATTGAAAGCGTTAAACGGATTATGGGTATCGCAGTGGCATTTGGTTTCAGCTGGCTCTATAGTCGCGGCAATTCCACCGGTTTTATTGTTTTTCTTGCTTCAAAAACACTTTATCGCAGGATTGACATTAGGAGCAACTAAGGGATAACAAAATATAAAGACTTTTGGGTCAATTGCTATTCAAATAACTTATTAAGTTAGTTTGGAAACAGTAAACAAAAATCGGGATAATATAATTTGATGAGTGACATTGAGTCCGAAGTGGCAGGGCAAATTGAGTGGTTCGCAGCCGATTGGGGTACAAGTCAGTTACGAGTATGGGGGGTATCGTCTACAGGTGAAATTGTATTTCAAACCAATTCAAATAAAGGTGCAGGATTTCTCAAACAAGGTGAATTTGAAAGCTCGTTACTAAATCTAATTTCGCAACAAATTCTTGATAAATCTGAAATACCAGTTGTTATTTGTGGGATGGCCGGTAGTCGACAGGGGTGGAAAGAAGCACAATATGTCAAAATGCCGACAAAAATTTCGCAGGTTTTTCAAAGTGTTATAACGGTTAAGACTGAAGATTCACGCTTAAAGGTGTATATATTACCTGGACTATGCCAACAAGACATTGATAATCCGGATGTGATTCGCGGTGAGGAAACTCAGCTGATTGGCCTAATCGATTCAACAAAAGATTTCTCAGGTATTGTATGTATGCCGGGTACCCATAGTAAATGGGTAGAGATTGAAGACGGTACAATTTGCTCAAGTCGGACCTACTTCACGGGAGAATTATTCAGTTTGCTGTGCAATCATTCAATGCTTCGACATTCTATTGAATATGTAAAAAGTGATAAGAATTCTGGATTTTTTGAGGGTGTTGAACGTGCATTTAAAGAATCAACTTCAGCATTTTCTGACATATTTTCAATTCGTGCCAGACAACTTCTGTTTGATTCAACCAAAGCTTGGTCTTATTCATTTCTATCCGGTTTGTTAATTGGGCATGAAATCAAACATGGAATTTCACAAGAAAAAGTTCGTCAAGTTACAATCATTGGTGAAACTAGTCTTGTCGAAAATTATAGTACAGCATTTGCACAAATTGGCATAGAGACGAATACAAAAAGTGTAGAACTTTTGACTTTGATTGGACTTCAATCTGCATATGATTTTCTTCATTAAACTAGAATTTTGTGAATAGGAGTTACATTAATGTTTGGATCGGATCGAAAATTAATTGCAATTTTGCGAGGAATTGAACCTAATGACGTTGTTGAAATTGGAAAGGTATTGGTTGAAGGTGGCATAAATTGGATCGAAGTTCCTCTTAATTCACCTAACCCGCTGAAAAGTATTGAAAAATTAGCAAAAGAATTTGATGGAACTGCTCATATTGGTGCTGGGACAGTGATTACAGTTGATGAAGTTAAAAAAGTTTTGCAATCTGGTGGAAAATTTGTAGTATCCCCCAATTGCAATCAAAATGTGATTACAACAACGAAAACATTAGGTTTGGGCAGTTGTCCAGGTGTTTTTACACCAACCGAAGCGTTTTCTGCAATTTCAGCGGGAGCAGATATTTTAAAGCTGTTTCCAGCGTCTCAATTAGGACCGCAAGGAATAAAGGCAATCAAAGCAGTACTACCAACTGACGTAAAAATTTTTGCGGTTGGTGGGGTAGATACTGGAAATATGGAAGAATACTTTAGAGCAGGAATAAGTGGAATCGGATTAGGTTCGTCTCTATACTCTTACGGCGATAATATCTCACTCGTGTTAAAGCGAGCTAAACAATTCTGTGCTATCTACGATCAGTTAAGTAGATAACGAATAAAAATTAAAGAAGGAATTATGACCAAAAAGACATTAGGTGTTTGCTATTATCCTGAACAATGGCCAGAAGAAGCTTGGGAGCGTGATGCTTCCGAAATGATTGGTTTAGGAATTACACAAGTAAGAATCGGTGAGTTTGCATGGGGTCGTATAGAACCGACTCCTGATAATTTAACACTGGATTGGCTAGACCGTGCGATTGATACTTTGGCAAAATCTGGTTTGAAGGTGACCTTATGTACCCCTACTGCGACACCACCAAGATGGATGGTTAACAAATATCCTGACATTTATGCGGTTGATGAGTTCGGAAATCAACGCCAATTTGGTTCGCGTCGTCACTACTGTTTTTCTCATGCTGGTTATCGAACAGAATCAGCAAGAATAACTGAGATATTAGCGCAAAGATATGGTAAACATGAAGGTATAAATGCATGGCAAACTGATAATGAGTATGGTTGTCACAATACAGTTTTCTCTTATAGTCCGGCGGCAGAAAGTGCTTTCCGCCAATGGCTACAAAATAAATATGAACTGATTGAAAATCTAAATAAGGCTTGGGAAAATGTGTTTTGGAGTATGGAATATAGTTCATTTGACGAAATTGGATTACCTATTCAGACTGTAACTGAAGTAAATCCAAGTCATAGTATGGACTTTCGGAGGTTTTCGTCAAGTCAAGTAGTAACTTTTAATCGTGAACAAGTAGATATTATTCGCCAACACTCACCTGATCGATTAATTGTTCACAATTTTATGGGAGGGGTAACGGATTTTGATCATTTTGTTGTTGGTAATGATTTAGATTTAAGTTCGTGGGATTCTTATCCTCTAGGTTTCTTATTTCGAATGACTACGGATCGCACAAAAATTGCTAGGTGTTTTCGGCAAGGAGATCCGGATTTTCAAGCTTTCCACCATGATTTATATCGGGCTGTTGGAAATGGTCGCTTCTGGGTGATGGAACAACAAGCTGGTCAAGTGAATTGGGCACCAAATAATGCTGTTCCTCTTGATGGTACAGTGCGTTTGTGGACTTGGGAAGCTTTAGCACATGGTGCAGATTGCGTTAGTTATTTCCGGTGGCGACAACCAAGATTCGCTCAAGAACAAATGCACTCTGGATTAAAACGACCTGATAATATGATTTCACAAGGTGGACGTGAAGTACACAAGACTTCACTTGAGATTCAAAATGTTGGTGAATTTGAACTCGCACCGGCCTCGGTTGGAATTGTATTTGATTATGAAAGTCAGTGGGCTAGCGAAATTCAACCGCATGGTGAAAACTATGACTACTTTAATCTTATTTTTGAATGCTATAAATCGTTCCGGAACATGGGGCTTGACATTGACTTTCTTTCAAGTAAGACGAGCGATTTGAGCCAATACAAAATTGTCGTTATCCCAGGACTTCATTGTTGGAACGATACATTGAAAAGTGCAGTGGAATCATATAGCGGTACTATGTTAATTGGACCCCGTTCTGGTGTTAAAGATGAAAATTTTCATATCGCGCGACCTTTACCACCAGCGATTAGTGTTTTACCAGATTTAAAAGTTTCACGAGTAGAAACACTTTGTGAAAATATTTCAGTACCAGTTGAGAAATTTGGCAATTTCATTATCTGGCGCGAATTTGTTGAAGGTCCTCAAGATGTCGTCTGGCGTACATTTGATGGGCGACCCGCGCTGTTAAAACAAAATCATACATATTATTTAGCTGGCTGGCCAAATTCGAGATTATGGAAAGCATTAATCCAAGAAATAGCAAGCGACGCTCAAGTTGAAGTTGTTCAAATGCCATTCAGTATTCGCAAACGCGAAACTTCAGTAGGAACGTTTTTATACAATTACGGTAACAAACCTGTGGACTTGGCGAGAATTGGATTTGAAGGTGTAGAATTTCTTGATGGTAATAATTTGCAACCGTCAGGAGTATCATTGATCAAGAAATAGTTAAAATTCTGTATATTGGGTAGCAAATAACCAGCTATTTTGAAGCAAAAATATGGGAGCGAATGATGGTTCAAAACCAGATGGCAGATTTGCTTGTTGATTCAAAGTGTATCCTAGCTGAAGGCATTCAGTGGAATGAAATTGAGAATCGTCTTTATTGGTGCGATATTCATGGTGCATGTTTGTGGTCTTGTGACGAAGATGGCGATAATGTCACCAAGCAAGAGCTACCGAATCGAATTGGTTCTTTTGCGTTTGATACAAAAGGTGATTTGCTAATTGCCTTCGCGGATGGTCTATATAAAATGAAGGCGGGAACTGAAATTTGCGAACTAATTAAAACAGTTGAAAGTGACAAATCTTTTACTCGTTTAAACGATGGACGTTGTGACCGACAAGGTCGTTTCATAGTTGGTGGTATGGACGAAGAAAATTTTCAACCACACTCACAAGTATATCAATTTGACGGTAGTTCGGTGAAAGCATTAATTTCAAATGTGTCTATTTCGAACTCAATTTGCTTTTCACCTGAAGGAAAAATTATGTATTTTGCTGATTCACCGACAAAAATTATTCGAAAATATCAATATGAACCTGAATCTGGAACGATTAGTGATGACTTTGAAATTTTCGCGGAACTTACCGAACAGGAAGGAGTTCCAGATGGTTCTTGTGTGGATTCTGTCGGCGGGGTGTGGAATGCTAGATTTGGAAGTTCATCGGTTCAACGGTATTTACCAGATGGAACCAAAGATTTGTTGATTGAATTGCCAGTAACTCAAATAACATGTTGTTGTATTGGTGGTAAAAATATGGATCAATTATTTATTTCAACAGCGAGAGAACATCTGACCGAACCACAGCTACGCGCACAACCTTTAGCTGGCAGTATCTTTGTTGCAACTCCAGGAGTTGTTGGTATACATGAAAATCGGTTTGCTTCAAACCTGTTTTAGAGTGGTTTTAAGAGTTTTGAGTTAAGCAGTTAAATATTGTAGTTTCTTGTTTTATACCGACAATTTACAATTAGTTTAAACTTTTGTCATTTTTTAATTTTATAATGAGTTTTGAACCCTAGTTTGTGTCTTCGGGAACTATTTTAGTTTGACTTAACAGCGTTTACTGAACTTTTTTCAAAAAAATATATTTTATGTTAGCGGTGATTAAAGCGTGAGTGTGAGTTTTCAAAAATTTGCTGCAAAAGTTAGTGTCTTTGCAGTAATTATTTCATTGATGATTTTATTGGTCAATCCAGCACGTGGATTTGAGCTCTTTGGAATACATCTTTGGGGTGAAAGAGAAGAAGAACTTACTGACCAAATTCTAAATCCTATTATCTACGAGACGAATTTCACTTTTAGTGATGGGAATGATTATATTGAAGGTGACTTACGTGATTCGTCACTACTAGTTCAGCAACAAGATATATTCCCTTCAGGTACTGCAGGTTTAGTAGGACGAGCCCAAATTGATCAAAAACGACTAATTGCAAAACTCTATCAATTAGGGCGGTATGGTGGGTTGGTAAATATTTTAATTAATAATCAACCAATGAATTCAGTAAATTTCGACGAAACGTTGATTCACGATGAAGAAAACCCAGTAAATGTTGAAGTCGTTATACATGTAGGTCCAGCTTTTAAATTTAGGACTGTGCAAATGTTGAGTGAAAATGAACTATTCCAAGATCTTGACCCAGAAGCATATCAGTTAATAAAGGGTGAAGTCGCAACCAGTGATTTAATTTTAAGTGCACAAGAAAGTATCTTAGCGGATTTACAAAACCATGGATATCCATTTGCTCAAGTAACAAATCGTGAGGTGATTGCTGATCATCAACATCAGGCAATGGATATAACTTATTGGGTTGATAGTGGAAAACAAGCGTTGTTTGGTAAAGAAAAAGTGAAGGGTAATGAGCGTGTTGATACTAGATTTACAAGGAAGATGACTAAAATACCCCATGATAAAGTCTATAATCCCATCGTTATAACTGATGCAGAGCAGCGATTACGTGGTTTAGGAGTATTTGATCGAGTTAGAATTGAATTAGCGGATAAACTTGATGCGAACGACAAGTTAGATCTAACGATTTCGGTCACGGAAAGAAAGCGACGATTTGTTGGTGCAAATGCATTAATTTCAAGTATTGATGGGTTAACTGCAGCAACTTATGCGGGGCATCGAAATCTATTTGGGAAGGCAGAAAATTTGCGATTAGAGCTATCTACGGCTGGAATCGGGCAGCGTTGGTTTAACAAATTGGATTATGGAATAGGTGGGAGATTCTTGAAACCTGCGATCTATGACGTAAATTCGGATTTGCTATTTTCGATAAATCACAACATAGAGAACAGTGAAAATTTATTTTCTGCTGCAACTCGTGGTGAAATCGGCTTGGTTCATTATTTCAGCAAATATTTGACTGGAACAATAAATGTAGCCTATCAACATTCTGAAGTTAAAGATGACTTGGGTAAAAAACACTTTCAACATCTAAGTTTCCCATCTGATCTTAAATGGGATGGACGCAATGATAAATTAGACCCTTCAACCGGTGTAACAGGATATTTTGCGATTGAACCATCATTTGAAATAGATGACCAAAATTCTTATGCTATTTTACAAATTGGTGGGACAAATTACTATTCAATTAGTGAACGCGAACAACTGACGTTCGCAACAAAATTTGATGTTGGCATGATTCCGGGAGCTGAAATTAACGAAGTTCCAGCTAATCAACGATTCTTATTGGGTGGTGGAAATTCAATACGTGGATTTGATTATCAAACAATCGGTGTTGAAAATGAAATAGGTACGGTAAGTGCTGGGTTGTCAAAATTGGAATTTTCGTTGGAAGCGCGATATCACGTGATAGAATCCTTAGGAATCGTACCGTTTTTGGATATCGGTGCGGCGTATGGTTCAACCTATCCAAATTTTTCTGAACCATTTAAATTTTCAACAGGAATCGGTGTACGTTATCATACTACAATTGGACCACTTCGAGCTGATATTGCAATTCCAGTTAATAGGGATGAAGAGCAATCTAGATTTGGGATTTATGTAGGACTTGGACAGGTGTTTTAATGATGAATACTCCGCTTGTTAGATCACTAAGTACAGTATTAATTGCAATAATGCTCTTAATTGTTGGCATTATAGCATTTATTTCCACCCCAGCCGGTAAGTCGGTTTTGGTGAATCAAATTGCAAGGATAATTTCAAATTCTAATCAGCAAGTACAAATTGGAAAATTGACAGGATCAATTTTTTCAAACTTTCAAGTAGAGCAAATATCAGTTTCTGATCGGCACGGAATGTGGTTAGAGATAAATAGTTTGGAAATAAATTGGGCTCCAATCCATTTGATTTTGTCACGTGAGACACGACTTTATAATATTGAAGTTGAACAAATTGTCGTTCATCGTCAACCAGAAATTTCCCAAAATACATCTACCGGTACTTCTTTTTCGTTACCAGTTGACATTCTAGTTGGAGCTTTTGTCGTTAATGAAATGGAACTAGTGAAGAGTGGATTCGGTTTTGCAGCAAAATTTTCGATTGATGGTCGCATGATCATTCAACCGCCTTATTTTCCAGTTGTTACCAAACTATCAGTGAAGCGTCTTGATGCAATCATTGGTAAACTTGAGTTGTCGTCAACATTAAAACCAGAAGAGAAACAACTTGCACTTAGTATCAACTTGAAAGAAGCAGAAGGTGGTGTTGTAGCTTCAATGTTGGGTTTTAAGGAATTACCGGCGTTAGATTTTTCATTATATGGAGACGGCACTTTTGGAAATTGGTCCGGCAATTTAGAGTTTCTGACAGATAAACAACAAGTTGCTAAGGGTTCACTCCAAACTGGATATGAAGATGGAGTAATTAAACTTGATACCAGTATTGTTGGTAACTTGACCGACATTTTTCCACCTCAGTTTGAAAAATTGATTACTGGTGATTTCAAATTTGAACTGAGTTCGCGGATTGAACAAGGAAAATCGATAGATTTAACGAAGTTTTTGTTTATTTCAGATTATTTTGAATCATCTGGAAGTGGTAAATTTACAACTTCGGGTGTGCCAGTTTTTTTGACTGCTGAACTAGATCTAGATTTACCACCAGCAGATCACTTTGAAATTCCTTCACTACATAATATTAAGTTATCAGATTCTATTCTTTTTTTTGAATACCAAACAGATGATGACGAGCCAACTTGGAAGTTTACAGGCGAAGTAAATGACTTTGAATTGTATGATAATTTGTTTGCTAAGGTTGGTATTGAAGCTACGGGTCTAGTTTCTTTTGACCCCAATAGTCAGCAGAGACAAATTCCGTTTGAAATAGTTTTTGATATTGGATCACCAGAACTTGCTTATTTTGATCTTCATGAATTGATTGGAGATGCAGGGATTTTGTCAGCTAAAGGTACTATATTTTCTGTGGATGACTTCTTGATTGAAGCTGGCACGTTAACTGGGGATACTGGTAACCTTGATTACTCGTTGCGTTTTTCGGAAGGGAGTCTATTCATTGCATCAAACACTGAAATGAACGATGTAAATGATTTGTCTGAATACTTCGGTCAAGATCTCGGTGGTAGAGGAGTAATTACTGTAGATTCAACTTTAGACTTCATGCAACAGAGCTATGAAGTGGGAATTGATGCTGAAATGGAAAATTTTTCGATTGGTATTTCTGTATTGGATAATTTGTTGGTTGACTCCAGTAAATTTAGTGGACAATTGAGTGGTTCATTTGAGTCCAGTGAATTAAAGGTGTCAGAGTTTACGGCTACTTCAGAGTTTGTTTCTTTTTTTGGTGAAGGAAAGATCGTAGCAGACAATATTCTGCTACAAGTTTCCTCAGCATTATATGACTCATCGCGATTGACACCAAACTTGGAAGGTGAAATAGAATTAACTGGAATAATTGACGGAAACTTGCAGACTCCCAGATTTGAGGGTTCAATCACTAGTCAAAGATTGCAAGGGTTTGGTTTTCATTTGGATAATATTAAAGTTGGGTCGGATATAAGATTAGGTACGGATGGAATCACAGCCGATTTGCAGTTGATTGGTGACTATCAATTTAATTCAATTCGTGGTTCAACTTCTGTTGTTTTTGATAATAAAGGAGACTTTCATTTTAAAGAAGTTAGTTTAATTAGCACAGGTATGAATATTGAAGGAAGTACTAAGCTTGGCACAAATGGTTTATTGGATGGAATGTTCAATTTAGAAATTTCAGATCTAAGTGAGCTTAGTAGTTTCATACCACTTGGCTTTACTGGGGAGATTACTTCAAAAATCCAACTTTCAAGTGCAAACACACAACAACGTATAGATATAAATGCTATTGGAGAAGAAATTAACTTGTTGGAAAGTGAATTTCCTAAATTTGTATTAGATGTTGCGGTTTCAGACGCGTGGAAGGAGTTAGGTTTTGTTGCAAAATTAAATGTACCGATCGGCAATGTAGCGGGAATTGAACTAAAGCAAATAAATGGAATTGCCGAATTCACTGAGGACAGTATCGTATTCTCAATTGAGTCTAGTCAGGAACAGGGTTCATTTGTTACCTCGGGAACTTTGATTATCTTTGAGGGGAGATACGAAATTGAAATTAATCAGGCGAATTTAACATATGAATCAATTGTTGTCCCAATGACACAACCAGTAAGATTAATATTTCAAGATGGAGTGGTAGAGATCATTGATGGAAGGTGGGATATTGCCGGTGGTGTTGTAGGAGTTTCAGGTCGAAGTAATAGTAAAATTTCCGTACAAATCAATGACTTGCCACTTGATATAATCAATAATTTGGTACCAAATCTTGAATTGACGGGAGCTGTTTCAGGATTAATTGAGACTTCATTTTATTCAATTACACCCATAACAATATGGGATATAAAAATGGAGGAGGTTGCATTACCAATCTTTCAAGAAAATAGTTTTGATGCACTTGATGTCAAAAGTATAGGTCGGTACTTTGAAAACGAACTTGAGTATGAAATTTCGATGGACAATAATCAAGATGTCAAGATTGTTGCAATTGGAACCACTGGGCTTTCATTAGATAATTTGAGTGTAGATGTGGTAGGAAACTTACCACTGAAATTGTTGGATGGAATTCCAGGATTTGCAGCTCGTAGCATAAATTTTGATGGTGAATTAAACGTTAATTTTCAAGTAGATTCATCTACTTCACCACCTACTTACGATGGCATTTTACAGATTGAAAATGGGTCTTACAAAAATCCATTAGTGGGATTAGAAATTTCAAAATTTCAACTTTCAGCGAAAACGGAAAATAATTTCCTCATATTTGAGAATATTAGCGGGCAAATAAATGATGATGGTGAGTTGAATGTTTCTGGAACAATCGAAATGGATCCAGTTAGATTTTTTCCTGCAGATATTAATATAGAAGTCAAACAAGGGAGATTAATTCAAGAACAACTTATTTCTCTTACTTTTGATACTGAGAAATTATCAATAAGGGGACCGATCAGAACAAATCCAGAATTCAATGGTGAAATTACAGTAAGCAGTATGGAACTTAAAATACCCGATCGTTTGCCTGGGGGATATTCAGATTTCGATGTCAAACACATTTCAGCATCAAACGAGATCCTAAGACAAGCAAAAATTTTTAGGGGAGATTTTGAGCCAAGAAATATGCAGGTGACTCCTTTTAACGGCACACTAGATATCTCAGTATCAATTTCAAATGGAGGTTTCTTTATCAGAGGTAGAGGGATATTTGCTGAAATGGCAGGAGATTTAAAATTACAAGGATCCACTGAAAATCCTGAATTAAGCGGCATATTCACGATGAAAAAGGGAAGATTGTCGCTGTTAGGTAGAAATTTGATTTTTGAGCGTGGGATAGTTACGTTTGCAGGAGGCCTTATCCCCGAGTTAGATTTTTTGTCAACCTATGAAACGCCAGAAGTAACTATCTTTGTAAGTGTAGTTGGTGAAGCATCAGCTCCAGAATTTATTTTTGAATCAATACCAGAACTACCACAAGATGAGATTCTTGCTTTATTATTATTTGGTCGGCAGATAGATCAATTATCGACTTTGCAAATCGCAACCCTTGCAGCTCAGGTAGCTGCGTATACAAATAATATACCAATTGGGTGGGGATATATTGGTGATTCTTTGGGAGTAGACATATTAGATCTAAATACTGATGAAGAAGGGAATACAAATTTTGAGGTTGGAAAGTATATTAACGAGCGAATTTATCTAGGTTTAAACAAGAAGGGAGATACTAGTAGTGTTGCGGTAGATGTTGACATTACCAAAAATCTAACTGGGCATGGAGAATTGGATGATTTAGGAGAAAGTAAGGTAGGTATAGAATTCAATTACGACTTCTAATTAATTTTTGTTGGTGGTGATATTTATCACAAATTGCAATAAATCATAAAGTGTAAGCGGATAAATTTAATCTCTCTCTTGACTAGGTAAATATTATTTGATAGCTCTTATGTGAAAGTTAAGTATTTAATAAAATTTGTAATACTATAAGTCTTGAAGATGTTAACTTTTTTCTAGAATTCATTTGTTTTGTAGTTACGAATCTATTGAATAGTATTGTCATAACTAATGATGGGGCATTTTCCAAAAAAGGAACTATACTTATGTTAAACTCAATATATTTTGACGGGTTTAAGAACCTTAAAGACATTGAACTGATGCTGAAACCTGGTCTAAATGTTCTTGTTGGATCAAATGGTTCAGGAAAGTCTAATATACTTCGTGCATTGGAATTTACATCTTATTTATTTAAATACAACTTAAATGACATCCCGAAACAAATGAGGGTAAAAAACGCTAATGAATTATTTTGGATTCCAAACTATTCAGATTTGGAAAACATTGGTACAAATACTTTTGCAAGTGAATCTATAGAGTCGAAGATAATGACAATAGCAATTTCTGGTACTAATGCAGATTTTGTTTCAAATACAAAAACTAAAGTCACTGATATTGGAGACTTAGAAGAGAATTTTATTCAGTTATTGGTAAACTATGATTACCAGTGCAAAATAGGATTTCTCCCACTTGATCAGAAACCTTTAATTTACCTCAATCAATCAGTGAAACTAATATTTGAAATAGGGGTTAAGAGTAAATTGGGTAGGAGTATAATTGAACTTAAATATGATGGTGTTGAACCAAAATTAAAGTCCGCGGATATTGTTGCTTTAAAAGAAAATACAGATCTACCTGTGAATCAATTTTTGCGCATGTTAAAAAATATACCATTAGGTAGATTAGTTGACGAATCTCTATTAACTGTGATGAGTGAAGAATTCTTCCCAATCACAAATATTTTAGCTGATACTGACTTTGGTGAGGCATATGACATTTCAACCGATTTAATCAGGTATGATCAACAGGTATTTGAGCCTAAAAACTTTGCATATGATGGTAAAGGATTATATTCAACACTCGTTTATCTTAAGAAATTCCGTACTGAGTTATTTGATGAAATTATTGAGGATTTTAAATTAATTTCTCCTTTTCTTTTCGGTTTTGAGGTTCCAGATCCTAAATTAGGTCAAAATTTCAATATTTATGTTAAAGTTAAACAGAACCTGCATTCTGATTTGTATTCAAGTATTCCAATTGAATTGTTATCAGATGGAATTTTAAAGTGGTTTGCACTTGTGTTAGCGGTTAATTTATCTGATAATTATCTAATTTTTGATGAACCAGATATTCATTTAGATACAGATATGCATGAAGATTTAGCTGAGCTCTTGAGAAACGTGTTAAATCAATTTGACCGCATTGGTATAATCACAACACATAATGAAACACTGGTAAATATTATCAAACCTGAGGAGCTTTTGGTGCTTGACTCTGATTCTGGTGAATTATCAGTAAATCGTATCGAATCAAAGGAATTATCGCGGTTGGTAAGTGATATGAAGAAAACAAATTTCAAACTTGGTTGGTATTTTAATACCGGTGCTATTAAGTTGTATTGTACTGAAACAGAAACAATAAACGGAGATAATAATGACTAGACCTGCATTTATCGTAGAGGGTCAACAAGAGCAAAAAATTTTACAACGGTTGTGCGAGAATTGTAAGATTATTACGGTTTCCTCGAATGGTCAAAGAGAATTAGAAGGGCTTACAGGCGAACTATATGGATTAATCAAGGCGTGTAAAAATTATCATCCTGTGATTGTATTGATTGACCGTGAAGATGAAAATAGAAGTAATAGTGTACAAGATTTTATTGACAAAGTTTGTAATGACTTAGATTCAATGGATGAAGATATATCTAAAGGAATCATTTTTGGTATCCCTGATTTGACTCTTGAATCGTGGATTTTACCATTTGTGGACGAACAAGGAAAATTTATTTCGAAACCTTCTAGTGAATTTGAAGGTAAACGTTGTGAAAGCAAGCTCATAGAAAGATTGCGTTTAGCAGGATCTAAATATAAGAAGACTACAACTGGTGTTGAACTCTTTGTTAAAAAAGTTAACCCAATAGAATTGTCTAAAGTATCTGCTAGTTTTAAGTCATTTTATGATCAAATTAAACCACATTGCAAATGGTATCATAAAAAATTTAACAGTTTAGATTAAGTTTAGTTTGTATAAATTTATGAGATTGTATGAGTTGAAAAGTATCTTATTTGGTTAAATAACTAGAGAATATTGTCATTTGATTTAAAGTGAGATGATTCAATTGCTTGAAATATAATTTTGAAGTAGTTAGAAAAATCCCTAAAATACAAATATATATTGGCTCTGTTGCAATCATCTGTGATTAACTTTATCAAAAAATTTTTATTATGTATATTTTTTATTTTTACTACTTGACTTCTTGACTTATAGTAATTATGTTCCTATATTATACATAAATTGTATAATATTTTTAAACATAACAGGAACAAACACTATGAATAACAAGATGGAAGACTTGTTTCTACAACTAAGTGATGCTGAAAAACAAGAATTGAAAGCGTTGCTACTAGATGATCTTGAACCAGTTGCAGAAAATGTTGCTACTGATTACCCGGTAGAGTGTCCACATTGTCAGCATCAAGATATAGTCCGTAATGGTAGTATTAACAAAACCCCGCGCTTCAAATGCAAAGCGTGTGGAAAAACATTTTCGTTCAGTACCTATCGACTTCGATATCGGAGTCAAAAGAGTCGCGCGTTTTGGAGTTTATATATTGACTTGATGTTTCAGGGGTTGTCGGTGCGGAAGTTACGTTACCAGATGAGATTGCATGGCATGAACATATGTCAAAATACTGCGTTCTACTGGCGACACAAAATTCTTGCCTTGTTGCTCCAGGTGATCCGCACCAACCTTTCGGGTATTGTTGAAGCGGATGAAACGTTTTTCCCGCTCTCTTTTAAGGGTAAAAAAGGTCCTAATCGCAAAGCGACAGACCTAGGTCGCAGACCACATAAACGGGGTGAAGCTGCTTCACAACGCGGTATTAGTAAAGAACAAGTCTGTGTCTCAACTGCAGTTGCACGCAGCGGCGGCTCGTATATGAAGTCGGTTTGTTTGGGTCGTATGAGTATCAACGATTTTCATTTGAATCTCGCACAGCATATCAATTGGTCGAAGACAACATTGATGACGGATGGTCATAATGCGTATGTCCCACCTTCTTCGGCAACAAATGCACTTCATGTCCGGGTGCATCACTTTGGACGAGGGGCAAAACATATCAATACTGCCAATAGTGCACATTCGCATTTGAAACAGTTCATGAAGCGATTTAATGGAGTCGCGACGAAGTATTTGGATAACTATCTGGTGTGGTTTCAGTGGCGCAAACGAAATTATCGGGAACCACTCAAAACTTATCGTGGATTTATTGAGTGGGATGCGCTACGGGATATGGAGATGACCTTAACCTAAACTTGATATGTTGCTTCCTGAGATCACATCTGAGGTGGTTGAACTAATTATTGATTGATCACTCTAATCATTCTCTTATTCGCAGGGATTAGGACTGGAGACTGTGTATCGCTGAAAATCCAAATAATCTGCGGCATTGCGAGTGAACAGACTTCTTTTAGCTACTTGTCTTTGGTACTTATACCAGCGAACCATTATCCATCAAGCACTTAGCCAGTAACAATTGAAGTAATTAGTTACTTTGATGCCGACAACTTAACATATCAATGAAAGTTGATATGAATGGGTGGACTACGTCTTCAATTCTCAACACCGCGAAAAAGATCCGCAAGCAACTAATTTGAACTCTGTTCGGTGAAAGTAATCAATATTGTCGTAAAAAAAGCGTAGATAACTGAAAAATTGCGGTAACCAGTTGTCTTGTTCATAATTCTTTACAATTAACTAAACATGAACTAAAGTTTAAGTATTTCGTGTGCTTAATACATTGAATATACAAGTATAAATCAAGGGATTAAGTAATAATTACCCTATCACATTTTATTGCAACAGAGCCTATATATTAACAAATTTAAAATATGTAGGTTGAGAAAATAAATAATGTATATATATATAACAAGTTTAAATTTTGTCGTTGAATTTAAAAGTCAATATCTTGAATAGTAAGAAATCAGGTGTGTTATCCGTCGTAAATTAAATTGAAATTTGAATGTATCGAAATAGGTTGTAAATTTTTGTGGATAAATTAGCAATGTTTACTATACATAAATTTAACTTTTTGTGAAATAAGAATGAAAGAGGAACCTAATAGTGGTTAGTCCAAGCACTTTTAAGACAGGTGAAATTTGTCCACAAAGTGGACTCTGGAGTAATGTTGACTCTAATGAAATAATTGCATTAAGTCGGGGCCAAAGATTCCCGCCGTATAATTCAAAACTGACAAGGTGGAAATTAGATAAAGCAGTATTTTTACCTAACAGTAACGCAAAGAGATAAAAGGAAAATGTTTGAACCAAAGAATTTTAAAACTGGTGAAATTTGTCCTCAAAGTGGTATTTGGCGCGAAATTACTACTTTAAAGCGCATACCATTAAACCATGGACAACGTTTTCCCAACGGTGAGAACGGTCTAACTCGCTGGGAGTTGCATGAAGCCGCGCGTTTAAAATCAAAAAAGACTGTAGACCAAGAAGAGTAAAAGTACTAAAGGATAAACATATGTCAATAGCGATTATTGGTTGGTCCCATTCCAAATTTGGAAGGTTAGAGGGAGAGAGTGTTGAAAGTCTTATTGTTTCAGTAGCAAATAATGCTTTGGTAGATTCTGGTATGGAAGCAACTGAAATTGATGAGATTGTACTGGGTCATTTCAATGCAGGATTTTCGGCACAAGATTTTACTGCAGGATTGGTACTTCAAGCGCATCCAGATTTGAGGTTTAAACCAGCAACACGGGTAGAAAATGCTTGTGCGACTGGATCAGCGGCAATTTATCAAGGAATAAAATCAATTAATTCTGGTTCTGCCAAATTTGTTTTAGTGGTGGGTGTTGAACAGATGTCCCAAACACCTGCACCTGAGATTGCACAAAATTTATTGAAAGCTTCGTATTTAGCTGAAGATGGTGAAATTGAAGGAGGGTTTGCAGGTGTTTTTGGTAGAATTGCTGAAAAATATTTTCAAAAGTATGGGGATCAGTTAGATGCGCTTGCTTCAATTGCTGCAAAAAATCACAAGAATGGAACAAATAACCCCTATGCTCAGATGCAAAAAGATCTGGGGTTTGAATTTTGTCGTTCAGAAAGCGAAAAAAATCCATTTGTCGCTGGCCCTCTTAAACGAACGGATTGTTCACCAGTTTCAGATGGTGCTGCGGCACTAGTACTCACTGATGTTAAAACCGCACAGGTGATGAAAAAAGCAGTCAGATTTAGAGGTGTTGCGCATGTACAGGATTTCATGCCAATGTCTAAACGTGATATTATTCAATTTGAAGGCTGTTCGGTTGCATGGAAAAAGGCACTTAATTTGGCAGGTGTTGAATTATCGGATTTATCTTTTGTTGAAACTCATGATTGCTTCACAATTGCTGAGTTAATCGAATATGAGGCGATGGGACTTACACCAGAAGGGAAAGGAGCCATTGCAATTAATGAGGGGTGGACCAAAACTGACGGTAAACTTCCTGTTAATCCATCAGGTGGATTAAAATCAAAGGGTCATCCAATTGGAGCGACCGGTGTATCAATGCATGTATTGACTGCAAAACAATTAAGTGGGGATGCAGGTGATTTCCAAATTCTAAATGCTGAATTGGGTGGAATATTTAATATGGGTGGTACCGCAGTTGCTAATTACGTCTCAATTCTTGAACCGATAAAATAGAGCATTTAGTTACAAATACTTCAACCTGTCTTGATCAAAAATTCAGTGAATGGCGTTTTATTTTAAAATTTTCACTTATTTGGAAATTTTTTACCTAATCTCCGCGAAATTTGCAATTTGGTTCTAACCAGTTGACCTCTTTACTTATTAAGTACAGATGTATGTTGCTTTAGTAAGAGGTTTAGAATGTCATTTCCAGATTTAGCGAATACAAAGATAAATAAAACTGGTCAATCTTTTGCGACTGATCCAGAATCTAGGCTTGATGTATTTCCAGCATTTCATCAGGTGGCAAGCAGAAAAGTGTTGATTGTGGGAGGTGGAGAAGAAGCCTTTGCGAAAGTTCGCTTACTATCGGAAACAAGTGCAAAAATTCTGGTTATTTCGCCAAAAATTGAACAAGCTTTAAGGTCATTCAATCCAACAGGCTCTAATATCACGTATTTGAATCGTTCGCTAAAATCAGAAGATTTGGATGATGCTGTATTAGTTTTTATTGCTACAGGTGATTTAGAAACGGATCGTAAAATTGCACATGAAACGAAGTCTCGTGGCATACCAACAAATGTTGTCGATCGTCCTGAATTATGTGATTTTTATACTCCAGCATTGGTCAATCGCGCGCCAGTTGCGGTCGCCATTACAACTACTGGCGTAGCACCAGTTCTTGCCCGTTCAATTCGAGCACAAATTGAGTCAATACTTTCGATAAAAACTGGTTTATTAGCAAAACTTGCTGCGGAATTTAGAAGTACTGTTATCCGTGTATTTGAGTCGGTTGAAGAAAAACGTCGGTTCTGGAGCGAATTTTTAAATGGTTCGGTATCATCGAATGTTTATGCAGGAAATCTTGCGAATGCTCGTTCTGTCGCACAAAGATTACTAAACAGAAGTACGCAACGAAGTGGATTTGTTTGGCTAGTTGGCGCGGGACCAGGAGCGGCAGATTTGCTTACAATTAGAGCGCACCGAGTGTTACAAGAAGCTGATGTCATTCTTTATGATAAATTGGTCCCAGATGCAGTAGTTGCAATGGGAAGACGAGATGCAAAACGAATCCAGGTTGGTAAGCAAAAAGGACATAAATCAGTTTCCCAGGAT
The DNA here is from genome assembly GCA_964291365.2 of Stappiaceae bacterium. Classification (GTDB taxonomy): domain Bacteria; phylum Pseudomonadota; class Alphaproteobacteria; order Rhizobiales; family Stappiaceae; genus JBDWFY01. The sequence goes on along the minus strand of OZ219989.1, from coordinate 3,250,337 downwards.
TCAATTAATAGAATGTTGGTTAAACTTGCAAAATCGGGGAATCTTGTTGTCCGCTTAAAATCAGGTGATCCAATGATATTTGGTCGTGCCGGAGAAGAAATAGATGCTTTGAGAAATGCAAATGTTTCGTTTGAAATTATTCCTGGAATTACAACAGCATTGTCTGCAGCGGCTTCAGCAGAAATTCCATTAACGTTACGCGGTGTTGCTTCTGATTTGGTTTTTGTAACTGGTCAAGATATGGATGGAGAAACTTTACCGAGTTGGAGTGATTTGGCGTTAAAAGGAACCACAGTGGCAGTATATATGGGTAAATCTGTTGCAGCGAAAGTGTCAAATCAGCTAATTCACTCAGGTCTAGATAAAGGTACACCAGTGGTAGCTATAGAAAATGCGTCCAGAAGTAGTGAAAAGATTTATCTGGGTTCAATTTTAGAACTGGAGGAGTTTGCACATCGTACTGATGTTGTTGGACCAGTTCTGTTTGTCATTGGTAAAGTTGTTGGGTTTGCTTCGACAGAAACTGCTAAACCATTGAAACAAAGTCATAGAGCAAATTTCTTTGAACAAAATGGATCAGAATATTCAAAAATCGCAGCATGATTGAATATTTTCTATGGAGCAGACTATGAAGATTTTAACTGCAAATCGTTTACTTGATGGTGAAGTAGTATGGTTAGGTTCAAAAAATACCTGGGTGAGTGATGTGAATTTTGCGAGTATTCTGGAAAGTGACGAAGAATTGGAAATGGCACTATCATTCGCTGAAATTGCGGTATCAGACCGGCAAATAATTGAACCTTATGCAGTTGATGTAGAAAACACCAATGGTAACATTGAACCAAAATCTGTGAAGGAAAAAATTCGAACAAAAGGACCAACCACAAGACTTGACTTAGGTAAGCAAGCTGAACCCAGCGCGTTGGTTGCTTAAGGTTTTATTAAATGATGAAACATTTTGTTGTTAACGAAATTGAGTGAATCAAATCTCATAAGTTATGTAATTTCAAGGAGTAAACAATGTATCGATATGATGAATTTGACAAAAAATTTGTCAACCAGCGAGTCGCGCAATTTGCGGACCAAGTGAACCGTCGACTTGCAGGTGACCTTACTGAGGAACAGTTTAAACCGTTGCGATTAATGAATGGACTGTACCTGCAACTTCATGCATATATGCTTCGAGTCGCGATTCCCTATGGGACCTTAAATAGTGTTCAAATGCGCAAATTGGCTGACATTGCCCGCAAGTATGACAAAGGTTACGGCCACTTCACAACACGTCAGAATATTCAGTTTAATTGGCCGATTTTGAGTGATGTTCCTAAAATTCTTTTAGAACTTGCGGAAGTTGAAATGCATGCAATTCAAACGTCTGGGAATTGCATTAGAAATATAACTGCGGATCACTTTGCGGGTGCGGTAGCAGATGAGGTCGCAGACCCACGACCTTATGCAGAAATTATACGACAATGGTCAGCAATACATCCAGAGTTTTCATTTCTTCCACGCAAATTTAAACATGCGATTACAGGCTCTGAGAATGACCGCGCAGCGATCCAATTACATGATATCGGGATGCAACTTGTTCGTAATGATGCTGGTGAAATTGGATTCAAAGTCTTTGTCGGTGGAGGCCAGGGGCGGACTCCAATGATCGGTAAAATGGTTCGAGAGTTTTTACCTGAAGAAGATTTGATAGCTTATAATGAGGCCATTCTCAGAGTCTATAACCAATATGGTCGGCGTGATAATAAATATAAAGCGCGTATCAAGATATTGGTTCATGAAACAGGAATCGAACAGTTAAAGTTAGATATTGAAACTGAATTTGAAAAGATTCGCGACGGTGTTTTAAAGTTACCTGAGCAGGAGGTGACTCGGATACAACAATATTTTGCACCTCCTGATTTGACACCAATCCCTGGACCAAGCGAAAGTTTGAATCAAGCACGGAATTTAGATCCTCAATTCGCATACTGGGTAGAGCAAAATACTTTTGAACATAAGCAAGATGGGTATATTTGCCTCACGATATCTACTAAACCAATCGGTGGAGTTCCTGGTGATGTTTCAGCAAACCAAATGGATAGCATTGCTGAAATTGCAGAGAATTATAGTTGTAGTGAAATAAGAGTCAGTCATGAACAAAACTTAGTATTACCACATGTGCGAAAAGATGATTTGAAAGCGGTTTATGATGCGCTAGGTAAGATCGGACTTGCAGAAGCGAACATTGGGTTGATTACTGATATTATTGCATGTCCAGGATTAGATTATTGTGCGTTAGCAAACGCTCGATCGATTCCAATTGCACAACAAATTTCGACTAGATTTGGTGAAATCCAGCGACAAAGACAGATTGGTGACTTAAAAATCAAGATATCGGGTTGCATAAATGCTTGTGGACATCATCATGTTGGTCATATTGGTATATTGGGAGTTGATCGCAAAGGTGAAGAACTTTACCAAATTACATTAGGTGGTTCAGCGAATGAAAATTCATCAATTGGTAAAATTGTTGGGCCTGGTTTCACTGAAGATAAAATTGTTGATGCAGTAGAGACGGTAGTTGATACCTACATTGGATTGCGTACGAACGATAATGAACCATTTTTGGATGTATACCGTAGAGTTGGAGATTCACCGTTTAAGGAAGCTCTATATGGATAAGTTTAATTTTGAATAATCCGAGAATGGCAAATTTACAAAAAGGGGATTAATATGTCGAAAGTTTACAAAAATGGAAAAATTATTCCAAATATATGGACTAGAGTGGATGAACTAGATCCTTTACCGTTAGATGGGGCAGTTCACATTTCACTCAGAAAATGGCAAAAAGAAAAATTTTTATTAAGCGAATATAGTTCACCTTTGGGTTTGTTTTTACGACCGGATGAAAATGTGAAAGAAATTAGTGGTGAATTAGACAAATTTGCATCTATTGCCCTTGAGTTTCCCAAATTTACTGATGGTCGCTCTTATTCAACGGCTCGAATTTTGCGTGAGCAATTAAATTTTCATGGCGAAATTCGTGCGTTTGGCGACATTTTACTGGATCAGATTCCATTTATGCAGAGATGTGGGTTCACGGAATTTGAAATCACCCATGAACCAACTCTGAAGGCACTGAAACGAAATCACAATCCTGAAATGACAATTTATACCCAATCGGTTGGAGTTGAAACTTTGCCTAATTTCAGTGAGCGACCTTGGTTGCGTCAAAATACAGGAAACGCTTCCTTAAATGTATAGCTGGTACACAAGGTGATTCATAAATAGAAGTTTTAAAAGTTAGATTTGACATTATAATGCAAATAGTTTGGACTAAAATATTTTGTAAATCTGATTTAGGAGGAGTTATGAGTGAAAATAAAACCCAACCTACCAAAGCATCTGTAATTGAGTTTTTGAATTCAATTGAACACCAAGGGCGACGAGAAGATTCCTTTGTGTTATTGGAGTTATTTAATCGAGTTACTGGGTTAGAACCAGTGATGTGGGGAGACTCAATGGTTGGTTATGGTCAATATCACTATAAATACAAATCGGGTCGGGAAGGTGATTATTTCTTAACTGGTTTTTCGCCGCGTAAAGCTCAAATGACAATCTATATTATGCCAGGATTCAAACAGTATACTGAGCAACTCAAAAAGCTTGGAAAACACAAAAATTCTGTATCTTGTCTCTATGTATCACGTATTTCAAATATTGATTTAGAAATACTTGAGGAGTTAATTGTTGATAGTGTTAAGAGAATGAGAGAGATTTATCCAGACTGCGATAATTTGGTTGAATTTAAGGTTTAGGAGTTTTTGATTAGTTTTCTGATACGGTTTTTGGTGAAGTAGGATTTTGAATTAGCCAATACACGCTATTTTACCAATTTTAAAAAAGTTTCTAACGCACGATTGAGATTGAAAATTATTTTATCACAAATCTCATTCTAGGTGAGTCATGAGCAAAAATAAAACAAAGCCAACCAATGTATCTGTAACCGAGTTTTTAAATTCAATTGAGCATCAAGGACGACGAGAAGATGCGTTCGTACTGCTTGAGTTATTTAATCGAGTAACAGGATTGGAACCAGTGATGTGGGGTGAAACTATGATTGGCTATGGTCACTACCATTATAAATATGAGTCTGGTTGGGAAGGCGACGCATTCCTTATCGGTTTTTCACCACGAAAAGCACAAATGGTAGTCTATATCAGTGTCAAGCGTTACCAAGAACAACTCAAAAAGCTCGGAAAACACAAAAGTTCCGTAGCTTGTCTCTATCTTTCACGCATTTCAAACATTGACTTGAATGTACTTGAGGAAATCATAACTGATGATTTTCAAAGAATGAAAGAGTTGTATCCAGTTTGAGGAGATTTTCTTAATTACTAAATCTAAGTGATACTTAAATTAATTTGCGCGTACTTCATTGGTTACTGTATTTTTATTGGAATTGTTGACCCTATAAATAATTGAATAAACTCACATCAAATTTAATGGCAAACAATATTCACTTGTCTCACGTCGGAAATTTAATTCTGGATAAAAAAGTACATTTTTGTTCACTTTTTTGCACAAATTTGCCAAAAATATTCAAATTCAAAAGTTATTCACAGAAAAATTTATTTTAAAACATCCTATTTTTATAGGTCTTTGGGAAACATAATGATAAAAATATCAAAAAAATTAATTTACCTCTTGACAAATGTGAACAAAAGTTATACATATTGTACAAATTTATTAATATCGCATAATTAAGGAGTAAATATTATGCCTAAATCTTCAATACGCGTTGTCGAAAGTAACGATAACGATAAAGAGAAAGCGTTGGATACAGCTCTTTCTCAAATAGAACGCAACTTTGGTAAGGGTTCTATTATGAAAATGGGGCAGCGTCCTGTCGTTGAAGCTGAAACAGTCTCTACTGGTTCAATTGGGATGGATGTTGCACTTGGAATTGGTGGTTTACCAAAAGGTAGGATCATTGAAATCTATGGTCCAGAATCTTCAGGTAAAACAACTCTTGCTTTACATGCCGCTGCGGAAGCACAAAAGAAAGGTGGGATTTGTGCCTTTGTTGATGCTGAACACGCGTTGGATCCGATATATGCACGAAAATTGGGTGTGAATATCGATGATTTGCTAATTTCGCAACCCGATACTGGGGAACAGGCTCTAGAAATTGCTGATACATTGGTGCGCTCAGGTGCAATAGATGTATTGGTAATCGATTCGGTTGCAGCCCTAACACCACGGGCTGAATTGGAAGGTGAAATGGGTGACTCGCTACCAGGATTGCAAGCTCGACTTATGAGTCAAGCCCTCCGAAAACTGACTGGGTCAATTTCAAAATCTAATTGCATGGTAATCTTTATTAATCAGATTCGTATGAAAATTGGCGTTATGTTCGGTAGTCCTGAAACAACTACAGGTGGTAATGCGCTTAAATTTTATGCGTCTGTGCGGTTGGATATTCGGCGAATTGGTGCCATTAAAGATGGTGACGAAGTTATCGGAAATCAAACCCGGGTGAAGGTCGTCAAAAATAAAATGGCACCTCCTTTCAAACAGGTTGAATTCGACATCATGTATGGAGAAGGAATTTCTAAAACTGGTGAGTTGCTTGATCTTGGTGTCAAAGCTGATGTCGTCGAAAAATCGGGTTCATGGTTCTCGTATAACAGCGAACGTCTTGGACAAGGACGGGAAAATGCCAAGGCATTCCTAATTGAAAATCCTGAAATTGCTGATGAAATTGAACAGGCGATTCGTGAAAATGCAGGTTTGGTAGCTGACAAAATAAGTGAACCTGAATCGGAACGCGAAGTTAAAGAAGAATTGAAAGAAGCCGCATAATTTAAGCGTCATTTCTTCACATGATTTCGTTGTAGATAAGATTGATACTGTGGTCAGTATTTGTTTACACTATACTTTTTAACAAATTGATCACAGTATCACGTTGATTTAGAAAATAATTGTATAAGGGATCAAGGATAAAACTTAGAAGTGATTTCTTGGGTACTTTTTGGCGGACCTGAAACTATTGTAAATTCTTAAATTAGTCCAAATTAAAATTCTCTACTTTTTACTGAGACAATACTATAATCTTCAATTCTACGATTGGCATTTAGAGTCGTATTTGTTTAGCTAAAAAATCTAAAATTGATGAATTTAATTATTATTGTAATTTGAATAAGTGAAGGTTTCATCAGAACTCTCAATAAATAATTTGAAATGATTGAAAGTTAGCAATAGTGACTAATGGTTTCTTAATCCTAAAAAATTTTGGACTTTAAAAGAAGTCGAAATTTAATGAGGAGAAATGCTAGTAAACTAAGAAGAATTGATAATTTTGAAGTTGTGGAAATTTTATTTTCTACTGTAAACCAAGTACATCCAAATAAAAGACGGAGCTAAAATGGGAAATCGATTACAGGGAAAAGTTGCTCTTATTACCGGTGCAGCGGCAGGGTTTGGTGAAGCAATGGCAAGAAAATTTGTGGAAGAAGGTGCAAGTGTTGTGTTGGCGGATTTATCAGGTGACGCTGCTGATAGAATAGCGACAGAACTTGGTTCAACTGCAGTTGCCTGCCAAGTTGATGTAAGTTCAAAGGAAGATACAAAACAGATGATTGAGTTGGCTTGTCGGCAATTTGGTAAACTTAATATTCTTGTTAATAATGCAGGTTTTTCAAATCGAAACTGCCCAATGGAAGAAGTTGATGAAGCAACTTTTGATCGGATTTTTAACGTCAACGTAAAAGCAATATATTTTGCTGTTAAACAGGTAATCCCTGTGTTTTTAAAAGAAGGTGGCGGTAGTATTATAAATACTGCTTCAACTGCTGGATTGCGACCTAGACCTGGATTAACTTGGTATAATGCATCAAAAGGATGGGTTATCACGGCTACAAAATCTATGGCAGCAGAGTTAGCCAAGCACAATATTCGAGTCAATGCATTATGTCCAGTTGCAGGAGAAACAGGAATGCTTCCACTTTTCTTAGGTGAAGATACACCTGAGCGACGTGAACAATTTCGCGCGACTGTTCCACTTGGAAGATTTTCGCAACCAAATGATATCGCGAACGCAACATTATGGTTAGCAACTGATGAAGCTGAATTTATTACCGGTGTTGCACTTGAAGTTGATGGGGGGCGGTGTATTTAATTTAAAATAAGTGGAGTGTCCCTACTTCAAATTATTACCAAAGAAAAAAATCGTTAAAAGTTATTGCAATTATTATTTTTTGCAGTCAAATTATTAACTGAATTTAACCTATTTTGAAAATTTTTTCGCATTAAAGTGGTTAAATTCATTTATAAAAAAACCAACAAACTGGAGGAAAATGTCATGCTAAGAATATTGGCGGTTGCAATTTCAGTTCTATGCTTAGTAATTACGGGTTCTTTGGCACAAGAAAGAACTGTAAACGTTTACAATTGGTCTGATTACATTGATGAGTCAATTCTTGATGACTTTAAAAATGAGACTGGAATCAATGTTGTTTATGATGTTTTTGATTCTAATGAAGTACTTGAAACGAAATTATTAGCGGGTGGAACCGGTTATGATGTAGTTGTCCCCACAGGATCTTTTTTATCACGTCAAATTGAAGCCGGTGTGTTTAACAAACTAGACCGATCAAAACTCCCTAATTTGTCAAATATGTGGGATGAAATTGAAGAACGAGTTTCGCTCTATGATCCGGGAAACGAATATTCAATTAACTATATGTGGGGGACGACTGGGATTGGTTATAATGTCGGTTTAGTTGAGGAACGAATGGCTAATGCCCCGGTTGATTCATGGGAAATAATCTTCAATCCAGATGTTCTAGCAAAATTTGAGGATTGTGGAATTTTTATCCTAGATGCACCAACTGAATTAGTTCCTGCAGCATTAAATTACTTGGGAATAAATCCTGATAGCAAGAATCCAGATGATATTGATAAAGCTGGCGAGTTATTGTTGAAAATACGGCCATACATTCAAAAGTTTCATTCGTCAGAATATATAAATGCTTTGGCGAATGGTGATATCTGTTTAGCAATTGGTTGGTCTGGTGATATTTTGCAAGCACGTGATCGAGCTGCGGAAGCTGAGAACAATGTCGTTGTAGAATATTCTATTCCAAAAGAAGGCGCGTTAATGTGGTTTGACCAAATGGCCATTCCAGCAGATGCGAAAAATGTTGATGAAGCTCATATTTTTTTAAACTTTATCATGCAACCTGAAGTAATGGCAAAAGCTTCAAATTATGTTTATTTTGCCAATGGTAATAAAGCTTCGCAACCCTTCCTTGAAGAAGATGTGATTGGTGATCCTGCAATTTATCCAACTGAAGAAGCAACGAAAAATTTGTATACAGTTACGGCTTATGATTCGAAAATTACTCGAATAGTGAATCGGCTGTGGACTAATATAAAAAGTGGCCAATGATGATTTTGCCGTGTTTTCTTCTAGTCAGGAAAGTGCGGCAAAACACTTTGTTGAGGAATAAACGTGGCTAAAAAAGCAATTGGCCCAATCAGACGTGACTTCGCGCCTTGGGAAGATCAATCAACTCGACCATTTATTGAATTTAAAAATGTTTCAAAGAAATTTAACGATTTTGTCGCAATTGATAATCTATCTCTAAAAATTTTTGAACACGAATTTTTTGCTTTGCTGGGTCCCTCTGGTTGCGGCAAAACCACGCTTATGCGATTACTTGCTGGTTTTGATGAACCAACTTCTGGCGAAATTTTGCTAGATGGTGAATCAATTGTAGGACTACCTCCATATCAACGACCAGTAAACATGATGTTTCAGTCTTACGCATTGTTTCCTCACTTAACTGTTGAAAAAAATATCGCGTTTGGATTAAAGCAGGATAAACTTCCAAAAGAAAAAATTTCTGAGCGTGTGGATGAAATGCTTCAGTTGGTAAAGCTGGAATCATTTGCGCATCGTAAACCACATCAATTGTCCGGTGGCCAAAAGCAACGTGTAGCATTAGCCCGATCGTTAGCAAAGCAACCTAAAGTTTTACTACTTGACGAACCACTTGGTGCCTTAGATCGGAAATTGCGAGAAGAAACTCAATTTGAGCTGATGAATCTTCAAGAAGAAGTCAAAATGACATTTCTCATTGTTACTCATGATCAAGAGGAGGCGATGATTGTGGCTGACCGCATAGCGGTCATGGACCATGGTTCACTTCAACAAGTCGCCACTCCGGCTGAGATCTATGAACAACCTGCAACTCGATATGTCGCAGATTTCATTGGTGATATTAATCTAATTGATGCGAAGGTTTCAACAAATTCAGGGACAAATTCAAGACTTGTTCATGGTAGTGATTTAATATCGATTGAAATTGCTGAAAATACTGAATTGAGAGTTGATGAAGAGGTGTGGTTTGCAATTCGACCAGAGAAAGTTCAAATCAGCCTTGATAAACCAGTGGGTGCGGTTGCGAATATTGTGGAAGGTATAATTTGGGATATTGCATACATGGGAGATGTTACAATTTATAATGTACGTATTGAAGAGAATTTACATATTCGCTCAACTGTAGCGAATACTAAACGTATCTCTGATAAACCGATGACATGGGATGACACAGTTTGGCTTAGTTGGGAGTCTGACTCTGGAATAATTTTAAATTGCTAAATTTAGATTTTACTTACATGGTGAAAACGATCATAAATTCAAAAATAGGATTGTTGTAGTGAGTAGCATAGTATTAAAAGTCATAATCTCACCGCGTTGGTTTTCGGTTCTTGTACCATATTTGTGGTTGTTGGCATTTTTCTTAGTTCCATTCTTTCTTGTACTAAAGATCTCATTTTCTGAATCCACAATTGCAATTCCACCATATTTTCCAGTATTTGATTTTGCTGAGGGTTTAGAACAATTATTCACTGGTTTAAAAGCCCTATCCTTTGAGAATTATATCTGGCTCACCGAAGACGATCTATATTGGTTGTCTTATGTATCTAGTGTAACAATTGCGTTCAATTCAACTTTGCTAGTTTTATTGGTTGGATATCCGTTGGCTTATGCGATGTCTCGAGCTCCAACAACTTGGCGACCGATGCTTTTAATGTTGGTGATTATGCCTTTTTGGACCAGTTTCCTAATTCGAGTTTATGCTTGGATTGGAATTCTAAAAAAGGAAGGTTTGTTAAATCAATTTTTGTTAGTATTAGGGGTTATTGAAGATCCACTTACAATATTGAACACCAATATCGCGGTGTATGTCGGCATTGTTTATACTTATCTTCCATTCATGATTCTACCACTTTATGCGACTTTGGAAAGAATGGATGATACATTATTAGAGGCCGCAAAGGACTTAGGTTGTTCCAGTTTTAAGGCATTTTGGGTAATTACGATTCCGCTTTCAATTCCTGGAATAATCGCAGGAAGCCTCTTAGTATTTATCCCAGCAGTTGGTGAATTTGTCATTCCAGATTTGTTAGGTGGTTCAGAAACATTAATGATCGGGAAGACGCTATGGGTGGAATTTTTTTCAAATAGAGACTGGCCGGTTTCATCAGCAGTGGCCATAATTTTGTTATTGATTTTGGTCTTGCCGATTGTATTTTTTCAGCGACAACATGCAAAAACGACGGGTGCAATCTGATGCAACGCAAGTTATCAGCTTTTAATATTACCGCACTCGTTATTGGGTTTTCATTTTTGTATATACCTATTTTAATATTGGTAATTTATTCTTTTAATGAATCCCGCTTGGTCACGGTTTGGGGTGGGTTCTCCACAAAATGGTATGTGGAAATGCTACAAAATCAGCAATTGATTGATTCTGCTTGGGTAACAATTAGAGTTGCCTTGATTTCAGCATCCATTGCAACTGTTCTTGGTACGCTTGCGGCAATCGCACTAGTTCGTCGAGGATTATTTCCAGGCCGTACATTGTTTTCAGGGATGGTTTACGCACCATTGGTTATGCCAGAGGTTATTACTGGGTTATCTCTACTTTTGTTGTTTGTTGCTGCTGGCTTTGACCGTGGATTTTGGACGGTGACCATTGCACATGTTACATTTTCCATGTGTTTTGTTGCTGTGGTTGTTCAATCTAGATTGGTTACTTTTGACCGTTCGCTAGAAGAGGCCGCACTGGATCTCGGGTGTCCACCTCTAAAGACTTTTATTTCAATTACTTTACCCTTGATTTTTCCAGCGGTAATTGCTGGCTGGATGTTGGCGTTCACACTATCATTAGATGATTTAGTTATTGCAAGTTTTACAACAGGTCCGGGTGCTACCACGTTACCAATGAAAATATATTCACAAGTCAGACTTGGAGTCACACCAGAAATTAATGCTGTTAGTACAATATTAGTGGGAATAGTAACCATTGGAGTGATCATCGCATCACTTGTAATAAAACATCAAGAACAGGAACGTACTAGAGCAGAAAAACTTGCATTTAATCACAACTAAGAACTAAAAAAGTTCGTTGGTTATGAAGAGAAAATAGCAAAATTTCAATTACTATTCACTTCAGTTTGAAATTGGATTATCTTTAAAAGATAGAATTGACACTTTTCATAAATAGTTTTATTAGAAATATTTTTGTTGGTAGGTTAAGAAATTGTTGCTATTTTAATTTAAGTTAAATTCAGCTTCTTGAAATTGTAATTGAAAATTCTTATTACTCAATTGAAAATTTTAAAATTGTTGAATGAACTAACACTTATTAGGAGTTTTAAATGGATAAGAGTTTTGATAATGCCAACTCTGCACTGGATGGATTGCTATTTGATGGAATGACAATAATGGCGGGAGGATTTGGCTTATGTGGTATTCCAGAAAATTTGATAAATGAGTTGAAAGAGAGTGGTACTAAGAACATAACCGCAATTTCGAATAATGCTGGTGTGGACGATTTTGGCTTAGGATTGTTACTGCAAACTCGCCAAATTAAAAAGATGGTATCCTCTTATGTTGGTGAAAATGCCGAATTTGAACGACAATATCTAAGTGGTGAATTAGAATTAGAATTTAATCCACAAGGGACTTTAGCAGAACGGATTCGTGCAGGTGGTGCCGGAATTCCGGGGTTTTATACAAAGACTGGTGTTGGAACGATGATTTCAGAGGGTAAAGAGCTCAAAGAATTCAATGGCGAAACTTATGTGCTAGAAACTGGGTTAATAGCGGACGTTTCTATCGTAAAAGCTTGGAAAGGAGATTCGCAAGGGAATTTGATTTATCGCAAAACGGCACGCAATTTTAACCCAATGATGGCAACCGCGGGTAAGAAAACTGTCGTTGAAGTTGAGGAAATTGTACCAGTTGGAACATTAGATCCTGACCAAATCCACACTCCGGGAATATTCGTAGATCGAATTATTCTCGGCAATCATGAAAAACGTATTGAAAATCGCACGACAAGCGAAACTTAAATTAAACCTGAGAGATCTATTATGTCATGGACTAGAAATGAAATGGCTGAGAGGGCGGCCAAAGAATTACAGGATGGGTTTTATGTGAACTTGGGAATCGGCATTCCGACCTTAGTTTCAAATTATATCCCAGCTGGTATGGATGTTACTTTGCAATCGGAGAATGGAATGCTTGGGATGGGGCCATTTCCAAATGAAAGTGAAGTAGATGCTGACTTGATTAATGCCGGTAAACAAACCATAACCGAACTTCCACGCACCAGTTATTTTTCTTCGGCTGATTCCTTTGGGATGATTCGAGGTGGTCACATTGATCTATCAATTTTGGGAGCAATGGAAGTTTCAGAGAATGGTGACTTAGCCAATTGGATGATTCCAGGAAAGATGGTTAAAGGTATGGGTGGTGCAATGGACCTGGTTGCTGGAGTAAAACGTGTTGTGGTATTAATGGACCATTCTTCAAAGGCCGGTGATTCAAAACTCCTACATAAGTGTACACTTCCATTAACTGGCGTTCATTGTGTGGACCGAATTATAACTAATCTCGGTGTATTTGATGTTGGAGATAATGAATTGTTACTAACAGAATTAGCACCTGAAATAAGTGTTGATGAGGTAAAATCTAAGACTAATGCAGCTTTGGTGATCAACATTTAACAAATTTTAGAATTCAATTAGCAATTAGCGAACTGTCGGTCCGAGTCCTTAATTAGTTAATCCATCAAGCGAAAGATAATTATTCCTTTAATTCATTTGCATCAGTTTTTGGCGTTTGTTGATGTAAAAAATTGAGACCAGCAAAATACCCTTCTTTTTTCTGTATTTCTAACCAACGTCGGTCTCGTTTCCGCACATCATCTTCTATTGTTGCGATTCGTGATTGTGGGATACCTAATTTTTCCAGTGTCGCACGGCCAAAAACAATCCCCGATTCAAATGTTTCCCTGATTTGATAGTCAACTTTCATGCGTTCCAGTTCAATTGCATGATTTCGATCAGTGGCCCGACAAAAAATAGCAACATTCTTAAAATTTTCACGAATAAGTCGGATTGACTTTTCCATTAATTGACTATTTTCAATACAGAGTGCGATTAGTACCGCATCTTCAGCTCCAGCGGTTTTCAGTACATCAAGACGAGTGGCATCTCCGTAATACACTTTATAACCAAGTCGACGGGCATACTTGATGCGTTCAGGTCGGTAGTCAATGGCAGTAATATTGATTCCTTCAGCAGCTAACATCTGTCCAACAACCATCCCAAAGCGACCAAAGCCAGCAATTAGAATATTAGCAGTAGCATCATCAAAGCTGTCAATTGTTTCAGATTCTAAACCTTGATTGTGTAATTGTTTGGCAATAAGGTCATAGCATAAGTCAATGATTGGAGTCATAATCATTGTAATAATTACAATGGATACCAAAATAGTACTTTGCTCAATTGAAATGATGTTATTGAATACAGCTGCACCAAATATGACAAAGGCAAATTCACCGCCTTGTGGAAGAGTAACAGCAATTCGTAAAGAATCGGTGTTTGATGAACCAACTAGTCGACATAATCCCCATATTACTATACCCTTTAGTCCCATTACAAGAATTACCGTCCCAATAATAATAAACCAGTTTTCAAGTAAAACAATTAAATCTAAGGACATTCCAACTGTGATGAAAAATAAACCCATTAACAGAGAACGAAATGGACTTATATCGGCTTCAAGTGAGTGGCGGTAATTACTATCAGCCAGTAGTACACCTGCTAGAAATGCCCCAAGTGCCATTGACAAACCAAAACTATGCATGGCTACAGCACTGCCAAGTACAATTAGTAATGCACAAGGTAGCATTATTTCACGTGCTTTTAGTTCAACAATTAAATTGAGAAAGGGATCAATCAGAAAAAAGCCTATCACGAAGACTAATCCTATTCCACACAATACTAAAATGAACCGATACAGTAAGTCAGTATCTGCCTCACCCGGTACAACGGTAAGGACCGATACCATAGCAAGTAATGGAACAATAGAGAGATCTTGAAATAATAGGATGCCGAAAGAACGTTGACCATATGAAGTAAAAAGCTGGCCCCGTTCTCGCAATAATTCTAATACAAACGCAGTAGATGATAAAGCAAGTCCAAATCCTATTACTAATGATTGAGATTTGGTAAACCCCAGTAGAAAAAGGAATCCAACGAAGAGTGTTCCAGTTATAATCACTTGGGCGAAACCCAGCCCCAGAATGTCTTCTTTCATCCGCCAGAGCCGTTTTGGGTGTAGCTCTAGTCCTATTACGAAAAGTAATAAAACGATTCCAAGATCAGCTGCATGACTTACGGCAAATTGTTGATCAAATATTCCAGTACCAGAAGGACCGATTATAATTCCTGCGGCGATACAACCCAGAATTGCACTGAGTTTAAATTTTTTGAAAATTCCGATTGCAACAATCGCTGATACCAACAAAATGATGATTTGGTATAAATAAGGAATAATTGTATCTTCGTGCATCGCTATTAACCAGTAAAAAAGTTGTGTTGTATTATTACATTAATTCTTTTGATTGAAATACAAAATTTGGGAATGCTTGCAATCAATTATCGCTGTAATGTCAATTCAAAAGCAATTCAATCGTTGCTGGTAGAATCTATAGTTCTTACAAGACATAGTCATGGTTTTGCAGAATCATGGTATGTCAACTAAACTTAGGTGAAGGTTTTTGCCACATAAACTCAACCCTAGTCAGCTATTAAATCGCAGTTCCACCAACAGTGAGTTGGTTGATTCTAATAGTTGGTTGACCTACCCCAACAGGAACACCTTGCCCATTTTTCCCGCAGGTTCCGATACCAGTATCTAATGACATATCATTTCCAATCATACTAATTCTAGTTAAAGCATCCGGACCATTACCAATCAACATTGCCCCCTTCAATGGTCTTCCAATTTTTCCATCTTCTATTTGATAGGCCTCAGTGCACGAAAATACAAACTTACCAGAAGTTATATCAACTTGACCTCCGCCAAACGATACCGCATAAATACCGTTTTGTACTGATGAAATTATTTCTTCAGGTTCGCAATCACCTGATTCCATAATTGTATTAGTCATTCGAGGCATTGGTATATGTGCAAAGGACTCTCGACGTCCGTTTCCAGTAGGTTCCATTTCCATTAACCGAGCGTTTTGACGGTCATGCATATAACCAACCAAGATACCATTTTCAATTAATACAGTTCTTTTGGTTGGTGTACCTTCGTCATCTACCGTGAGTGAACCTCGCCGCTTTTCAATAGTTCCATCATCAACGACTGTGACTCCTTTGGCGGCAACTTGTTGTCCCATCAAATCCGCAAATGCAGAAGTTTTCTTCCGATTGAAATCCCCCTCAAGCCCGTGACCGACAGCTTCGTGAAGTAAGATTCCCGGCCAACCAGAACCTAAAACGACATCAAATTCACCTGCAGGTGCAGGCGCGGCCTCCAAGTTTACCAGTGCTTGTCGCAACGCTTCATCCACACCATATTGCCAGTTTTCTCTTGAAATAAATTGTTCAGTATCATCGCGTCCACCACAACCAAAACTACCAGTTTCGTTTTGACCTTCATTTTCGACGACGATAGAGATATTAAAGCGTACTAATGGTCGGAAATCTTGAACTTGAAAACCATCGGCTCTTAAAATTTCAATTTGTTGAAAATTGCTAATGAGTGAAATGCTAACTTGTTTAATTTTATTATCTTTTTTTCGCGCATATTGATCAATTTCAGCAAGCAGCTTAACCTTTTCTTCTAGTGATGAACCTTGTAATGGGCTGATATCATCATAAAGTCGCTGGTTAGTTCGCATTGGCGCAACAGAATAATGAGATTTTTGACCTGATTTCACAGTTTGAATAGCATCCGCTGCGCGCTTGAGTGCATGTTCAGTCAATTCACCAGAGTGTGCATAACCAGCCGCTTCACCAGCAACGGCCCGAATCCCGAATCCCTGTGCTGAATCATAATTTGCCGTTTTTAATCTTCCATTATCCCAAACAAGCCCCTCGGTTTGCCGATTTTCAATGAAAAGTTCACCATCATCAGCACCAAATAGCGCGTCAGAAGTTAGTTTCTGAACAAAAGAGTCATTAATACTAGTGTCAGCCAAAACACTTTGTGATAATTTGGTCAAAAGTTTCTCCTGTCTGAAAATTGCTTGTGTAAGTTAATTGTTTATTGCTTCCAAGCCTTCTGCAACCCCATCTAATTGTAAGGGGATACCGATTCCTTCTTCTGGGGTTAAGAACAAAATAAAAGTAGCAATTTCTCCATTGATTAAGTCTTGAATCAAATCATTTGAAACTAACGTTTCAGCTACGCAACCTTCTAATAAACATTTAATAAATCCCACCCGCCCAGTATCTTTGTTATCAATTTGGAGTCGTACTCCTGTCGGTATAATCACACCGTGTGGTGTTAATATTCGCATCAAATATGTGTCATTGTCTGCTATTTTTATTAGAATTACTTGAATACTTAAATTTGGACGTTCCTCAGATGTCAATCTTTGAATCATGGTGCACTGTTCATTTTTTGCCCCCAGTGGTGTATCACAATGTATCTTCCAGTCACCAAATTCAGCTTTTAGTTCACCTTGAGCAAATACTTTTGATTCATATATCAAACTCACAAAACAAATCATCAAGGTGCTTATGATCGTGGTAAAACTATAAAATTTTAGCTGGTACTTCACGAAAATCTCCAATAAAAAAGTTTGTTGCTTTAATGCCGACAATATATAGTATGGTAATTTTCAAATTTAACAAATGGGATTGAATTTGTAAAGAATGAAATCATTAAGAAATGCGCAATTGTGAATTGTAATCTAATACAAAGTAGTTAACTTTTGTTGAAAAATCTTAGATAAATGTTGAATGTAGACAAAATTGACTAAAATTTTTGTAACATAAAAATGATGAATCACAAAAAAATTGTTTATAAGTTTGAAATTTTAAAAAAAATTTGATAATTGAAAGTAAAATTTTTTAAAATTAAGTTGAGTTTAATATTTACACATAATTTTACCACAAATGCCGCTAGAAGGGCGGTAATAACTGAGGAATTTTATCGTGACCAATTTATTGAGATTTGTTAATTATCAGCTGTTACTGGTTGCAGGAATTGCAAGTACATTATTAATTCAGTCGACGGGATTTGGATTTGCCAGCCAACCAACACCGTGGCAAATTGGTTTGCAACCTGCTGCGAGTGAGGTAATGGAAGATATTGCGTGGTTTAACACTTTTACGTTGGTGATAATTACAATAATTTCCCTGTTTGTACTTGGTTTATTAGTTGTCTGTATTTTTCGGTTTAATAAAAATGTAAACACAGAACCAACGGCTACGTCACATAATACTTTACTGGAAGTGATGTGGACCGTAGTACCTGTCTTGATTCTAGTAGTCATTGCGATTCCTTCTTTCAGAATTTTGTATCAAGGGTTAGAAATTCCCAAATATGATATGACTGTAAAGGCCGTAGGTTATCAGTGGTATTGGGGGTATGAATACGTTGATGAGGGGATGGAGGATGTTATATTTGATTCGCTTATGTTGAGCGATGATGAGCGAATGGAACGAATCAGGTCTCAAAATTTATCTGAACATGATGTACCTAGATTATTGGCTACTGACTATAACATGGTGGTTCCTGTTGATACAACAGTTCGGGTTCAAGTTACTGCAGCGGATGTTATCCATTCGTTTGCAATGCCAGCATTTGGTTTAAAAATTGATGCAATACCCGGTCGTCTTAATGAGACTTGGTTTAGAGCAAAATCGACTGGGCTGTATTACGGACAGTGTTCGGAGTTGTGCGGCAGAGATCACGCATTTATGCCAATAACAATTCAGGTAGTCTCTAAATCCCAGTATCGGGAGTGGTCGGAATTAGCAAAATCTGATATTGATGAAGCTAATCAGCTATTAGCTGGATTAGTCAACCAAAATAAATTGGCAGAAGAAATAAATCGAGTAGAGTTTGAAGTTGCAAAACGTTAACTCAAATTTGCAAATATTTTCATTCAGGGAACGTGAAGTAAGAGTTTGAAATTTACGTTTTCCGTAGGAGTAAAAAATGACAGCAATAGATACCCATTCAGAAAATGAACACGGAATGAGCTTTTGGACTCGTTGTTTCTATTCAACGAATCATAAAGATATCGGGTTGCTTTATTTGATTTTTGCAATTGTCGCCGGAGTAATTGGTGGAGCACTTTCTGTTGGTATGCGTATGGAATTGCAATCACCAGGAATGCAGATTTTTGGTAATGCGCATATGTATAATGTATTTACTACTGCACATGGTCTTATCATGATTTTCTTCATGGTAATGCCAGCAATGATCGGTGGATTTGCAAACTACATCGTCCCTTTGATGATCGGTGCACCTGACATGGCTTTTCCTAGATTGAATAATATTTCGTTTTGGTTGTTACCACCGGCTTTTTTACTACTAATATTATCGTTATTTGTTGAAGGCCCACCTGGTGGTCTTGGGGTTGGAGGAGGTTGGACTATTTATCCACCGCTTTCTACTACCGGACAACCTGGTCCGGCAATGGATTTCGCTATATTATCCCTTCATATCGCCGGTGCGTCATCTATTCTTGGAGCAATAAATTTTATTACGACAATATTGAATATGCGTGCACCTGGAATGACACTTCATAAAATGCCGCTTTTTGTATGGTCAATCTTAGTCACTGTATTTTTATTGCTTTTGGCGATCCCAGTGTTAGCAGGTGCAATTACTATGCTTTTAACCGACCGAAATTTTGGTACGGCTTTCTTTACTCCAGAGGGTGGAGGAGATCCGATATTATTCCAACATTTGTTTTGGTTTTTTGGACATCCTGAAGTCTATATTTTGATTTTACCTGGGTTTGGCATCGTAAGTCAGATCATTTCGACATTTTCGCGTAAGCCAGTATTTGGTTATTTGGGAATGGCTTATGCAATGGTCGCAATTGGTGGAGTCGGGTTTATTGTATGGGCACACCACATGTATACAGTGGGTTTAGACGCAGATACACAAGCCTATTTTGTTTTTGCGACTATGGTAATTGCGGTACCGACGGGCGTTAAAATCTTTTCTTGGATTGCAACAATGTGGGGCGGTTCAATTGAGTTTCGAACTCCAATGTTGTGGGCAATTGGGTTTATTTTTCTATTTACAATCGGTGGAGTTACTGGAGTGCAACTTGCTAATGCAGGATTAGACCGTGCTATGCATGACACTTATTATGTTGTTGCCCATTTTCACTATGTATTGTCACTTGGTGCGGTATTTGCGATATTTGCTGGATGGTATTACTGGTTTCCCAAGATGTTTGGATTTACTTATAATAGTTTGTTGGCAAAACTACACTTTTGGTTGACATTTATAGGGGTAAATTTGGTGTTTTTCCCTCAACATTTTCTTGGTTTAGCAGGTATGCCACGACGTTATGTTGACTATCCAGATGCTTACGCTGGTTGGAATTATGTATCATCAATTGGGTCTTATATTTCGGCAGCTGGAACGATTGTGTTTTTAATTTGTCTGTTTGAGGCATTTGTAAAAAAACGAGTTGCTGGAAATAATCCATGGGGAGTAGGAGCAAGTACCTTGGAGTGGACACTTTCTTCACCTCCACCATATCACCAATTTGAAACCTTACCTAAAATAACATGATCTTTTCGCTAGAGAAATAACAAACTTGGTAGATTGTAAGATAATAAGTAACACATAAAAATCTTTGTTTTGGAATTTAGTGAATGACTATAATTGAACATCAAGATTCTTATGAGCAAGTCGGAATCTGGGAAGGCGGGAATGGAAGCGTTCGTGACTTCTTTGAATTATTGAAGCCACGTGTAATGTCTTTGGTGATTTTTACAGCATTCGTAGGGATGATGCTGGCACCAGGCAACATTCATCCAGTAATTGGAGTTGTGGGTATATTGTTCATTGCGGTAGGGGCAGGTGCTTCTGGTGCATTGAATATGTGGTACGATGCAGATATAGACAATTTAATGAGTAGAACTCAAAAGCGACCGATTCCAGCAGGAAAAATTTCGCAATCAGAAGCATTGGTATTTGGAACTATTTTAGCGGTTGCATCAGTTTTTTTGCTTGGGGTTTTTACTAATTGGGTAGCTGCAATTTTATTGGCATTTACAATATTTTTCTATGTAGTAATTTATACGATGTGGCTAAAACGGTCTACTCCACAGAATATTGTAATCGGAGGTGCCGCGGGAGCGTTTCCACCAATGATTGGTTGGGCTCTTTCAACAGGTACAGTTAGTATAGAAAGTATTGCGTTATTCTTAATAATATTTGTATGGACTCCACCTCATTTTTGGTCACTAGCATTACTAAAATCAGATGATTATACTAATGCAAAAGTGCCAATGATGCCGGTTGTTTTAGGAAAAAATACAACACGTAGACAAATTTTGACATACTCTTTATTGTTATTTCCAGTTGGAATAAGTCCCTTTTTGTTGGGTTTTGCGGGCATTTTTTACCTGGTAATTTCAATTTTATTAGGGAGTGCGTTTGTATATTTCGCCTTTAAGGTATGGCGGAACCACAGTGAACATATTGCGAAATTAAACAATATTCGCTTATTTTCGTATTCAATTTTCTATTTATTTGCGATATTTACGACTTTACTACTTGATAAATTGGTAGTTTTTTAGGATTTTGACCAATGATAGAACCAACTGGAATTCAATTAACAGAAACGCAAAAAAAGCGACAGCGAACAAGAAATATTGCTATTGCATTAACGTTAGCAATTTTGGTTGTAATCTTTTATGTGGTTACAATAGTAAAACTGGGACCAGGTGTAATGGATAGACCACTTTAAAATTGGAATTATGCTGGATACCAAGATGGAAAAGAGTCAAATACAAGAGCATAACAATACAAGATCAAACACTTCAATTGCGGTAATGTGTGTAGTTTTCGTTGGGTGTATGGTCGGAGCTGCATATGCGGCAGTTCCGCTATATGATCTATTTTGTCGCGTCACTGGTTACGGTGGTACGACGCAACAGGTTGACACAGTAGAAGTCTCACCAATTGAGCGAATGATTATAATTAATTTTGATACCAACGTTGCTTCTGACTTAGCTTGGGAATTTAAACCGGAAAAGAAGCAGGTCAAGATACAAATGGGAGAGGTTGCAAGAATGAATTATTTTGCAAGCAACATGGGAAACTCAGAAAGCTCAGGAACTGCGACGTTTAATGTGACTCCATTTGAAGCTGGACCGTATTTCAATAAATTAGAATGTTTTTGTTTTACGGAACAAGTGTTAAAATCTGGTGAAATTATTGAAATGCCAGTTGTATTTTTTGTTGACCCTGATATGAATAATGACCCAAAACTTGATTCAGTGCAAGAGATCACTTTATCTTATACTTTTTTCAAAGATAGATCCTTAGAAGACTTGATAAATTGATGAAAAAAACACGGTAAATAAATTGAATGAAATTAATTCAAAAATACTAATTAAAGTAGCAGGAGAGAATTATGGCAGATGCCCATGCAAAAAATCATGATTATCATATTTTGAATCCAAGTCCTTGGCCGCTCATTGGAGGAATTGGAGTTTTTTTAATGGCGTTTGGCGCAATTGGATTGTTTCGATATTCTAATGGTGAAGAGCTGTTATTGTTTGGTTTAGATTTTTCAGGTTGGGGAATTTTTGCAATTGGACTCCTGATTGTTCTGTATACAATGTACAGTTGGTGGACTGATACAGTTAAAGAGTCTATTGCAGGTGATCATACACCGGTTGTGATGATTCACCTTAGATACGGTATGTTATTGTTTATAGCATCTGAGGTGATGTTTTTCGTGGCATGGTTTTGGGCTTATTTTGATGCCGCATTGTTGACTGGTGATGTCGCACAAATCTCGCGTGTCGAACTGACTGGTGGTAGTTGGCCACCAAATGGAATAGAAACTTTTGATCCTTGGCACTTACCACTCTTAAATACTATTATTTTGTTGACCTCAGGAACCACAGTCACTTGGGCGCACCATGCGTTACTTCACGACGATCGAGAAGGTTTAAAGTGGGGACTAATTGTAACAGTTCTACTTGGAGTTTTATTTACTTGTGTTCAAGTGTACGAATATGGGCATGCTGCGTTTGATTTCTCAGGTCACATTTATGGTGCAACTTTTTTCATGGCAACGGGGTTTCACGGATTTCATGTAATTGTCGGCACAATATTTTTGTTCGTTTGTTTAATTCGCGCGTTTATTGGACAATTTACTGCCAAGAAACATTTTGGTTTAGAAGCTGCGGCTTGGTATTGGCATTTTGTTGATGTCGTTTGGCTGTTTTTATTTGTGGCAATTTATGTTTGGGGTGCAGGTGAGCCTGCAGTTCACTAAGAATTTTATCAATTGTAGAAAAAAAAGTTTTTTTGTTGCATGGATGAAAGATTCATGTAATACTTACTGAATACCTCAACTTGAGGTGTAATTTTTTTCACAGAAACCTATCTCATTCGCAAGGCTGGTAGGTGGTTTCCCTAAGTTAGTCCTTTGACTGATTCTTTGATTCTAATATCCAAGTTGATTTGAATAATCCATTGATTTACTAAGTTGACTGCGTGGATAGCTGATCATCTTTGTATAATAATTGATGATTTCAACCAATTAGAAGTCTTTTCAACGTTAGAGGATTCATCACGGAAACCTCTAATAACGGATAGGTTTCAAATTTTAATGGTTGAAATTAATCAATCTGATCAGAATTCATGGTATGACTTAATTCTTAAAGGACAACAAAATGTAATAAATGTCGCAAGTTATGAGTCATTTTTACAAGATGCTCCAAACGGAATAATTGACTTAATTCTAACTGACCCACCATATGCAATTAGTCGAAAAACTGGTTTTAAAAATGTCGGACCAAGAGGTGTTCAACGACTTGCGGTTAGTATGGATTTTGGTGCATGGGATGTAAAGCCAATTGATACAAATCAATATAGTCAATTGGCGTATGACGCATTGCGAGATGGAGGAACAGCGATTATATTTTATGATGTTTGGAAATTAACAACACTTGCAGATTCAATGGTTGCAGCAGGTTTTAAGCAAATCCGCCTTATTGAATGGATAAAGTCAAACCCGGTACCGCTAAATTCCAAAGTTAACTATTTGTCAAACTGCAGAGAGATAGCAGTTTTGGGAGTTAAGAAAGGTAAACCGACATTCAATAGCCAATATGATATTGGTATCTATACGCTCCCTATATTAAATAAAGTAAATCGATTGCATCCTACCCAGAAGCCACTTAAATTGATAAGGGATTTGGTCAAAAAGCATTCAAACAAAGGCGACCTAATAGTAGATACATTTTTAGGTTCCGGGACTACTGCAGTTGCTGCGAAACTTGATGGTAGAAAATTTGCGGGCTGTGACCTCAGTGAAGAGTACGTTACACTCGCAAAAAATCGATTACAAAACGAATCTGGAATTAAGTAAATACGATAGGTAAAGGGTAGGTAATAGTCGCTTAATAAAAATCTAAGTGGGTTATGATGGAGCAAATTATAAAAATATTTCGTGGACATTGGTTATTACTCATTCTGAGTCTGATTGTGTTTAGTATGTTATTGTCGCTTGGATTTTGGCAATTAAAACGTCTTACCTGGAAAGAAGAGTTGTTAGCAACCATTGGGACACGTATTGCTTCGTCACCCAGTTCATTAGAGGAAATATTAACTAAATTTTATGCTAGAGAAGACGTGGAATATATGCCAGTCCACATAGAGGGAAATTTTCAACATTCTTACGAAAGACATTTCTATGCTACTAATAATGGTGTTCCAGGTTGGTATGTTTTCACACCACTTCAATTTGAAAGTTCAAGAATTATATTTGTAAATCGCGGATTTGTGCCGGTTACTTTGAAACTCGCTAATCAAAGAAAAGAAAGTTTAATTGGTGGACAAGTTGAGGTTACAGGTTTAGTACGTGTCCCACCAGAAAAAAAGCCAAATATATTCACTCCAGATAACCAATTAGAAGATAACGAATTTTATTGGCGAAATCTTGAAGAAATGATTAGCAGTATTTTATTGCCAACGGGGATTCAGGTAGAGCCATTGTTTATAGATGCCAAGCCAACTCCAAACTTAATTTATCCACAAGGCGGGACTACTCTGATAAAATTACCAAATAATCACTTACAATATGCGATTACGTGGTTTGGTTTAGCACTTATTTTGGTCGCAGTTTGTAGCAGTTTTTTGTGGAGTAGATTGAAGGAATTTTAGATATTGATAAAATAAGAGCTATAATTTTGTAAGAAAGATTCCTAGGTCCATGGTCTTGAATTTGATACTTGCTTATCATAATAAAATTGCTTGTGGAAAGAGTTATTTTTTTTCTAAATTGAGTGTACTATTTTGGTAACTTAGTCACTAACAATGAATTAGGAAAGTTACATTTAGATATGAATCTAATGCTCTTTTAATACGGAGAAACAAAAATGCTTCACATACCAAATCTTCAAGAGGAAATTGTAAATCTAGATTACACTCTAATTCAGGGGGATACAACCAATCGAGAATTGATTACAAAAAATACAGTTGATCTGACAGTAACTTCACCTCCGTATAATGTTGGAAAAGCATATAGTGGAGATGAGAATGATGATGCACTCGATTACAGTGAATATCTAAAATTTAGCAAAAAGTGGCTATCAAATACTTATTATTGGACAAAAAAAACTGGGAGATTATGTTTAAATGTTGGATTAGATATGAGTAAAGATGGGAAAAGACCAATATGTTCAGACCTTACTCGTGTGGCAATGAGTGCTGGTTGGAAATATCATGCTACAATAATTTGGAATGAAGGAAATATTAGTCGTAGAACAGCATGGGGTAGTTGGAAGTCTGCAAGTGCCCCACATGTGATAGCACCTGTCGAAGTGATAATTGTGCTTTTTAAAGGTGAATGGAAGAGAAGTTTTAAAGGTGAAAATGATATTACTGCAGACGAATTTAAAAACTGGGTTTTGGGAGTATGGGAATTTAATGGAGAAAGCGCAAAACGAGTTGGACATGAAGCTCCGTTTCCGAGAGAGTTACCAAAACGATGTATCAAGCTTTTCTCATATATTGGTGATGTTGTATTAGATCCGTTTATGGGTAGCGGAACTACGATGATAGAGACTTTAAATAACAATCGAATTGCGATCGGAATTGAACGTGAACCAAAATATTGTGAGCTGATAGAACAGAGAGTGCAAGAATTGTGCAGTACTGGTCCCCTATTTAACAAAATGGAGTCTGGGGGGTAGTGCATTGAAAAGAAAACTAGCGCAAAAGGAGTTTATATTTTCATATTATAAAGACAGACCTGTGCAGGAAATTTAACATCAAGAAGTAGTTGACTGGGCTACTGTTGAATGGGAAAGGATGACGGGGGAAAAGTTCCGAGATCCTGATCGATCAATTCGTTATTTGTCCCTTGAAGGCTCACTAGTAAAAATAAGAAAGGGAATATATATGTATGATCCAGAGGTAGAAAAAAACACACGAATTTTTGAATTTTCTCAAAGTCAAAAACAAGAAATATTGAAAAGAGGGGATTATAAATGTGCAGTCTGTGGCGCATCCCAAAAAGATGGAGTAGAGCTCCATATTGACCATATCAAACCAAGGGAACGTGGCGGAAAAGCAACAATTGAAAATGGTCAAGTACTTTGTGCTTCACATAATTATCGAAAGAAAAATCTTGGACAAACTGAGGCTGGTAAAAAGATGTTTATTAATCTTCTTGAGCTAGCTGAAACTTCAGGTGATTCAGAAATTGTAGCATTTTGTTTAGATGTTCTCAAAGTTTATGAAGCGCATAATATTAACGGTCACATTGAGTGGCATGATGAAGAAAGCTGACAGCTTTGGTTAAAAAGTTTTAATACTTCACCCCGATTATTCATACAATTTATGTTGAATTAGAAAATTGTTTACATACTGACTTACTTTGATAATCGGTCACTTAAGTCATCAAAGTTTGACCAAATGACCGATTAAATTTAGATTATATTTGCTCAAGTATGGCAGATGCACTTGTTGCAACTGCCTTACCAGGGCTATCTTCTATATTCAAGATTTTAACCACTCTGTTTTCAACGAGCATTGAATATCGTTGTGAACGAACTCCTAGTCCATGTGCTGATAAATCAACGTCAAGACCAATATCCTTTGTAAACTGAGATGAACCATCTGCAAGATACTGAATTTTCCCTGAACCACCTGTTTCTTTTTCCCAAATGTTCATTACGAAGACATCATTGGTTGAAACAACAGCTATGTTATCAACACCTTTTGCCAGAATATTGTCGTAATTTTCAATGTAACTGGGAAGATGATTTGAGTGACATGTAGGGGTGAATGCACCAGGAACAGCAAACAAGATTACTTTCTTGCCATCAAAGATTTCAGCTACTGAAATATCTGAAGGTCCCTCCGGAGTCATAATCTTAAAAGTTCCATCTGGTAGTGAGCTACCAACTTGAATGGGCATAGTTTTTCCTTTTTTGGTTGATGTTGTTTGGAGAAATTATGGTTGCAATTTTAATTGCGTAAAAAATTACGTAAGTTTAGTTGAGATACCATTTTTTTTCAATAGCTTCTGACTCTTGTATTAGGATGAATTGCAAATCGAAACCTGTTCTTTCCAAGTTTGATAGCGGTAAATTCCATTGACTTACGTCTTTTGAGTGAAATGTTAATTGAGGAATTTCTAAATAAATATCTGGTGGACCAACTACATATAGGTTTGGTTCATTTGCATTTTCGACAATTTTGGCTGAAATTTGTAGAACAGGATTTTCGCGATTGTCACTTATTTTTTCAATCTTAGTAATTGAAATACTATCGTTTAATTGCGGGGAACGAGGTACTTGAGACAGGGCTGTGTTGATTACATCTAATGAAATTTGATCTATCGGTTCATTTGGCGAGAGAATTGTATTGAGGATTGCTTCACCTGGGATACAAACTTTCTCACATAATCCATAAGTTAAATTTGCTTCTAAGTTGATTGGTAAATATGGATCTACTGGTTTTAATTTTATTGGAAAGATTACGTGATCAATATAAACTATGGAACTACTGTATCCATCAAAATAAGTTGTTGGAATAGGATAAAAAACTTCCGAGTCACTAAGGTTTGATGAAGCAGAGAAATCAATTGTAGTTGGTATTCCTGCTTCACCTGGATTGCGCCAGTAAGTCTTCCAACCCGGCTCCAGAGCCATTTCAATTCCTAATAAGTAATATTCATCCTTTTCTTGTAACCCGCCGGAAGTTAAAATTCTTACCTGACCTTGTTCTTGACCTCCCCATTGGCCAATAGCGGCGTGGACTGGTAAAGTATTGAGTATGGTCAGCACGTTTAAAGCGACAAGAATGGGAAATAATTTCATCATTTGGTACATATTATACTAAATTATGCTGAAAATTTAAATTTTTAAATCAATTTTTAGTGATTTGTGATTGATATTTTCATTGGTATAAGATTATATGTAATATTATAGATAAGGTTTTCATACTTAAATTTTAAATAGCTAGAATGAAAAAACAATCAAAATCTAAGAGTCAAAACTCTACTTATCTTGATGGACGAGTTTTGTTAGCTATGCCGTCTATGGGTGATCAACGATTTTCAAAAGCGGTGATCTATATCTGTATGCATTCAATTGATGGAGCTATAGGTATTATTTTAAATCGAATAGAACGAAGCATTACCGTTGGTGATTTAATTGAACAAGCTGATAATCATTTCCAGAGTAAGCCGATTAAATTTTCAGGAAAATTTAAGAATAAGTTATTGCATTTAGGAGGACCAATGGAAATGGACCGGGGATTCGTATTGCATACTAGTGAGTATGAGAGCAAAAAATCTACGTTTAAAGTTAATCCTGAAATATCGTTAACTACAACATTTGAAATTATTGAAGATTTAGCAGTTGGAAGGGGGCCAAACAAGGCAATTGTAGCATTGGGATATTCTTGTTGGGGACCAGGTCAATTAGAGCAAGAATTACAACAAAATGGCTGGTTAGTTTGTGACCCTACAGTTGATCTGATTTTCAGTGATGAGACAGATAAGATGTATGAGTCAATATTGCAGATAAACGGTATTGATTTGCTAAAATTATCTAGTGTTGGTGGGCATGCTTAATGATTGATGCTCAATATGTTGAATTTTGTTAGAACAATTGAATTGTAAATTCTTTAGCAATTAGTAGTATATTCGTTTTCAAATCAATCATATTGATAATTGTTTTTTGACTTCAAAACAGGGAGCAAAATTTCAGTGAAATATATAAGTACTCGTGGTGGTGCCGAAGTCTATGAATTTACTGACGTATTACTTACTGGTCTAGCAAAAGACGGGGGATTATTTATTCCTGAAAGTTGGCCACAACTGACATCCACTCAAATAGCTAATTTTGCCGGTAAGTCTTTTGCCGAAGTCGCGAATGAAGTTATAGTACCTTTTGTTGGTGAAGCCATAATATCATCTGATTTACATAGAATGACTAACCTAAGTTTTAATTCCTTTAAACATCGTGCAGTTACCCCCTTAGTTCAGATCGGTGAAAATGAGTTTGTGTTAGAATTATTTCATGGCCCAACTCTTGCCTTTAAAGATGTTGCTATGCAGCTACTTGGTCATTTGATGGGACATGTGCTTGAACAGAAAAATATAAGATCAACGATTGTAGGGGCTACGTCAGGTGATACCGGAGGAGCGGCATGTGAGGCATTTAAAGGGCATCACCACTCAAATTTGTTCATTTTATTTCCGAAAGGTCGTGTTTCAAAAATACAGCGAAAGCAGATGACGACAATTTCTGATTCTAATATTCATGCTATCGCTGTCAATGGAACTTTTGATGATTGCCAAGCAATAGTTAAGGGATTATTTAATCATAGTTCTTTTCGTGACCAAGTAAATTTGTCTGGTGTGAATTCCATCAATTGGTCACGGATTATGGCACAGGTGGTCTATTATTTTGTTGCAGGTGTAGCTTTAGGTGCACCTTACCGTAAAGTTTCATTTACAGTACCAACTGGAAATTTTGGTGATGTCTTTGCTGGATATGTCGCAAAAAGAATGGGATTACCTATTGACAGTTTGGTGATTGCAACAAATGTAAATGATATCCTAAATCGCGCAATAAGTTCTGGACGATATGAAATGCAGAAGGTCATACCAACCTCATCACCTTCAATGGATATTCAAGTTTCATCAAATTTTGAACGATTATTGTTTGAGGCAAATGGACGTGACAGTGAAAAAGTGATTTCAATGATGAATAGTTTATCACAATCAGGAAGTTTTGGCATTACTTCAGAATCAATTGAGTATATTCAATCGCATTTTGAAGTTGGTTCATCAACTGAAAATGAGTGTCATGAAACCATTAAGCGAGTCTATAATGAATCTGGTTATTTGCTTGATCCGCATACCGCGGTAGCAGTTTCTGTTGCTCGTAAAACAATTGCCAGAAGTGAAACTCCAATGATTGAATTTGCAACTGCACATCCTGCTAAATTTCCTGAAACTATTAAAGAAGTTACGGGAATATGGCCATCGTTACCAGAGTGGATGGCGGGAATTGAAGATAAGGAAGAAAGTTTTACAGAATTAGAGGCAAATGAAGCCAAAATTGAAAAATTTATCCTATCAAAAATCTAATCTCAGTTGGAGATCTACTGTAGATGGGAGTCAAATTAACAAATCTTGAAAACGGAATGACAGTTGTCTCAGATGAAAACTTACATTTTGGGACTGCTTCTATAGGAGTTTGGGTAAAAGTTGGGTCGCGATCTGAAGAACTTTACCAACATGGGATTACACATTTGTTGGAACATATGGCCTTCAAAGGTACGAAAACAAGAACGGCTCATGACATAGTTACAGAAATCGAGTCTGTTGGTGGTGAGCTAAACGCGTCAACCTCAGTTGAAAATACCGCATTTTTTGTGCGCATTATGAAAGAAGATGTAGAGTTAGCAATAGATATACTTGCCGACATTATGCTGAATGCTGTGATATGCCCGAATGAATTGAATCGAGAGAAGCACGTTGTTATTCAAGAAATTGGTGCAAATTTTGATTCACCAGAAGAATATGTCGGAGATTTGTTTTTGGAGACGGTTTGGCCGGATCAAGCAATAGGTCGCTCAATATTAGGAACAGTGGATTCGGTTAAATCTATTGATGTCAATGCTATAAAAGAATACATGTTTCGTCATTATCGAGCACCTAGTATGGTACTTGCATCTGCAGGTGCAATTAATCATGAACAGATTGTAAAATTAGTAGGTAAAAAATTTAAAGGAATACCAACTACCCAAGGAGATCCGATCCAATCAGCGAACTATATTGGTGGTGAAAAAATCGAAGTGAGTGATCTACACGAGGTTCAATTTTATTTGGGATTTGAAGGGTTCCCCTATGGGCACAATAATTTTTATGCAGTCCAAATGCTTGCTTCTATATTAGGTGGTGGAATGTCATCGCGGTTATTTCAGGTAGCACGTGAAGAAAGAGGATTATGTTATTCAATTTATGCATCTCATTTAGGATTTGAAGATACTGGATTATTTGCTATTAATGCCGCGACTGGGAATGAAGATATTAATGAATTGATGAGTGTTATTTGTGAAGAACTTCTGAAAATTGAGCAAGAAGTAACTGAAGACGAAATGGCAATTGCTAAGGCGCAAATAAAAGCAAATTTAATGATGACATTGGAAAGTCCTTCTACTCGTTCATCGCAAATTGCGAGACAGGTATTAGTATATGGAAGGGTACTTGATAAAGGTGAAATTTTTACTAAATTAGATGCGATAAATGAGGAAGATATCAGCAATCTTGCAAAGAGTATTTTTAGTTCAGAGGTTCCTACACTGACTGCTGTAGGTCCGGTTAATAAGACATTCACCCGTGACAAAGTCGTTAATCTTTTACGCAATTCGTAAGTAATGACTAGATTTGTAACAGGTGTACGAAAGTGAAAACAAATTTAAAATGGCATACATTTGGTAGTTTATTGAACCGAATGAATTGTCCAGAGATTTTAGGAAAAGAACTTTATCTTAGAATACCAACGACAACTGATTATTCACAATGGGTACAATTGCGCTCAGACAGTAAAGAATTCTTGCAACCTTGGGAGCCAATTTGGAAAGAAGATGAATTGACATTTACAGGGTTTAAACGGATAATTCAATATTATATGAAAGAATTGAAAACTAAACGAGGGTTTCCATTTTTTGTATACAAAATTTCAGATAATACCTTGGTTGGTGGTGTTACTTTATCAAATATCAGACGTGGTGCTTCACAAAGTTGTACAGTTGGATATTGGATGGGGGAACGTTTTGCAGGATTGGGATTGATGCGTGAAGCAGTTGAGATTCTGTTACCTTTTGTATTTGATCACTTGAAGTTACATCGAGTCGAAGCGTCGTGTTTACCAAGTAATGAGAGATCAATTCGATTGTTAAGTGCAATCGGTTTTTGCGAAGAAGGGTTTGCTAAGAGTTACTTGAAAATCAATGGGAAATGGGAAGACCATATTTTATTTGGAATGAATCAGAATGAATGGAACTTAAATCGTAGCAAATCAGAAACTGATTCAACAACTTAATCGTTATAAATTTTATTAATAATTTTAAATGATGGAGAAACATGTGCGATTTTGTCAATTTGTGGTCGCATTCATAGTTCTAAATTTGTCATTACTTGGAATTTCACGAATTTATGCTATTGAAGTTACACCAATTCCTTTGGCAATTGATTTAGTTGATTTGACTGGAGTGGTTGAAATCAGGGCCAATCATGGCTCAGTATTCCAAGTTTCAACGGCAAAAGGTACCGATGGATTAGTTCGACGGGTTACAGTGGGTGAAACCGAAGGTGATAATGTTGATTGGGCAGTCTTTGCGTTAGAAAATTCTTCTAATGAGCAAATTGACCGGTTGCTGGTTGTTCCACATTATCGATTAGTCAATTCTGGTGTATTTTCACCTGACTTGGGATCTAGACGGTTAGTTTCTGTCGTAGCTAGTCATGGTCTGGCACCAGTCAAAGTAGAAAGTTTGGATGCTGATGTATATTCAATAACTCTAGACCCAGGTGCAATAGTTACTTATGTCGCTGAACTTACAACTCCAATCGTACCAAAAATATATCTTTGGAAACCCGATGCATATATTGAAAACAACAATTCTTTTACTTTGTTTCAAGGAATTGTTCTTGGTATTTCAGGTCTTTTGGCAATATTTCTTACCATAGTTGTTGTAATTAAAGGTACGATAATGATCCCAGCTGCAGCAGTTTTAGCCTGGTCAGTATTGGCATTTTTGTGTGTTGATTTTGGATTTCTAAACAAAGTTATCGATATTTCATCATTAAGTCAGGAAATTATTCGAGCAACAACTGAAATTCTTTTAGCTGGTAGTTTATTTTTATTTAGTTTCACCTATTTGCACTTATTCCGGTGGCAATTGAAAGTTAGTTTTGTTGCATTAACAACCGTTATCTTGGTTTCAGCATTACTGATTTCAGGATTTATCAATCCGTCAGTATCAGCTGGAATAGCAAGGGTTGTGCTGGTCGGGGTAGGTATTTTGGGGACAATATTAATTGCAATTCAAACATTTCAGCGTCACGAGCGAGCAATCATACTGATACCTACCTGGATAATTTTATTGCTTTTGATTGTTGGTGCTGGGTTTGCTACTTCAGGTTATATTGACAATGAAATAATCCAACCCGCGCTCAATGGCGGCTTGGTTATGTTCGTTTTGCTGATAGGTTTAACAGTCTTGCAGAATGTATTTGCCAATACACCATTTGCTCAAGGAATTATTTCCGATGGTGAACGACTTGCATTAGCAAAAATTGGTTCCGGAGATATCGTTTGGGACTGGGATGTAGAAAATGACAAGATTTATACTGATAATCAGATTGAGAAAATACTGGGAAAGAGACCAAAAGAGCTCCTTGGTCCAGCCAGTGACTGGTTGAAAATTATACATCCACAAGATCAAAGTCGCTACCGACAGACCCTTGATTCGGTGATTGATGCGAAGCGAGGACGAATTTCTCAAATATTTCGATTGCGAGGAGCTGATGGTCACTACCGAGCATTTTCATTAAAAGCCAGACCTATCCTTGGTATCAATGCTGAGGTTATAAGGTGTGTAGGGACTTTACACGATGTCACGGCACAATTTAATTTTGAAGAAAGGTTACTACGAGATGTGCTGTATGACAATTTAACTGGATTACCAAATCGAGGATTATTTCTAGACCGACTTCAATGTGCGTTGGTGACTGAATTTATGGATAAATCAATCCATCCACTTGTAATTGTATTTAATATTGACCGGTTCAAAGAAATCAATGACTCCTATGGTTTTACAGTCGGAGACTCTATTTTACTTACCGTTGCAAGAAGATTGAGTAAAATACTAAAACCACAAGATAGTTTAGCAAGAATAGGAGGTGATCAGTTTGCAATCCTAAAACATACAGATTTTAGTGGTGATCAAGCCAAAGAATTTGTTAGGATTATTCGTAAATCGTTAAAATCTCCGATAAATATTGGCGATTCAAATATTAAGATATCTAATTGTTTTGGATTGGTTGTAGAAACTGATACCACAACTAAGGCAACAGAATTGTTGAAGAGAGCTGAATTTGCCTTGTATCGTGCGAAGAGTCTTGGAATTGATCAAATTGAATTATTTGATGCAAAGCAAGCGAAATTATACAATACTGATCAATTAACCGAATCAGACCTCATAAAAGCAATGGATGAGAATGAATTGTTGTTTGAGTACGTTCCAATCGTTAGACTGGAAAATCAGCAGGTTACCGGTTTTAGAATTAATGTTGGATGGGAACACCCAAAACTTGGCTATCTTTCATCGGATGAAATTTTTAAGGTATTTGAGAGTATCGGATCAATCGATAGATTAGGAATGCACGTCCTGAAATACATTGCACAACAATTAATAGAATGGCAAAAAATTGTTAAAAACGATCAAACGGTATTTGCAAATGTAAGTTTAGCACCTCAACTAATTTTGGGACATAACTTTATTAGTGATCTAAAGGAGATAATAGAATCTCATTCTTTTGCACCAAATTTGATAAAACTTGAATTGACAGAGGCGGGTGTAATGGCTAACCCAGAGCATTCGGTTAGAATGCTTGAACGATTAAAAACTTTAGGAGTAGGACTTGTCTTGGATAATTTTGGAAGCATTTATTCAACGTTAAATTTTTTGCATCGCTTTCCCTTTGATACGCTTAAAATTTATAACAACATTGAAGAGTTTACTCCTGGTCGAAAAAAGTATCCACTTGCGTTACGTAAAATTGTTGAATTTGCCCATGAATTGGAGATGGAAGTAGTAGTGGTGGGTGCAGATGCAGAAACTGAAATTAATTCACTTAAACAAGTTGGTTGTGAATATGTACAAGGTAGCGTCAATAAATATCCATTGAAACTTGAGGAAGCGAACAAGTTAGTTACATTGTTAACCACTTCGTAAATATTGATTCATAGAAAAAAATTTGGTGAATTAACCTAACAGCTAATATATTATTCTGTTGAATCCTTTGCAACCAAGCTTTTGTCGTTGATCGGAAGAAATGGTTTCATTCCTTCTCGTGCAAGTTTATCAACATTTTCGTTTCTTTCATTACCAGCGTGTCCCTTGACCCAATGCCAATTAATCTTATGAGTAGCTGCGGCCTGATCAATTTCCATCCACAAATCTCGGTTTTTAACTTCTTTACGGGCTGAAGTTACCCAGCCATTCATCTTCCATGTATGGATATATTTGGTAATTCCTGATTGAACATAGCTAGAATCGGTGTAAATTGCTACATCGCACGGTTTTTTCAATGCTCTTAATGCTTCAAGTACAGCAGTTAATTCCATACGGTTATTAGTGGTAAATGCTATACCGCCACTTAATTGTTTCTCGGTACCATTAGATAGCAATATTGCTCCCCAACCACCAGGACCGGGGTTACCAGAACAAGCACCATCCGTATAAATTGTGACTTTCGGATTCATAATTCTAATCCATAATCAGTGGCATTTTTCGCGGTTTGATGGGTGCGAAGCCTACGTAAGTATTCTAATGGGTCTTTTGGACTAACCAATGCACCACTTGGAATTCGTAACCAATCGTGTAAACGCGTTAACAAAAATCGTAAAGCCGCACCTCGCGCGAGTAAAGATAATGAATTGAATTCTTCTATTGTTAAGGGGCGTACTGTGCGATAACCAGTCAAAAGCGCGCGCGCTTTGGTTACATTAAAAGAAAGATCTGGTTCAAAGCACCAAGCATTGAGGCATATTGCTAAATCATAAGCCCAAAAATCATTACAGGCAAAATAGAAATCAATTAAGCCAGTTAGTTCATCGTGTAAAAAAAAGACGTTATCTGGGAATAAATCTGCATGAATTATTCCTTTCGGTAAATCTTTCGGCCAGTTTAGTTCTAAATACTCTAACTCTTCTAATATTAGATCGCACAATCCAGATTGAACCTCATCGGCACGATCTTGAGATTTTTCAAACATTTTTCGCCAGCTGTTTACTGAAAGTGCATTTTCACGATTTTGTTTAAAGTTTTTCGCTTCGAGGTGTAACTTTGCCAATGATTTGCCTAATTTACTGCAATGAATTGCCTTTGGTCGTCGCATCCACATTCCGTCTAAAAATGAAACAACAGTTGCCGGTCGATTCGCTAGTTTACCGAGAGTTTCATTTGATATTTGTTTGATAGGAACTGGACAAGATATACCGTTCTTTGAAAGATGATCCATTAAACCAAGAAAAAATGGCAAATCGTCTGGGTTTACCCTTTTTTCATAAAGAGTAAGGATGAATGTTCCCTTTTCGGTGTGCAACAAAAAATTAGAGTTTTCAACTCCTTCTGCAATCCCCTTACATGATAGTACACTCCCAACATCATACAATGCTACGAATGTCTCAAGTTCTTCATCCGATACTTCAGTATAAACAGCCATAGAATGTTTAATCCAAAACTACATTACGAAGTTCACGTGGAAGTTTGAATGAAACAGACTCATGGGCGGTTTTAATGATCTCTACTTTAACATCGTATTTTGTCGCAAATGAGTCAATTATTTCTTCAACAAGTATTTCAGGTGCTGATGCACCAGCGGTTATTGCAATTGTATTCATATTTTTAAAATTGTCCCAGCAAATTTCTGAAGCATCTTGAATAAGATATGAAATTTTACATCCGGCGCGTTTACTGACCTCACAAAGTCGCATAGAATTGGACGAATTTGGTGCTCCTACTACAATCATAGCTTCGGCATGTCGGGCAACTGCTTTTACGGCTTCTTGTCTATTTGTTGTCGCATAACAGATATCTTCTTTGTTTGGACCAACTATATTAGGAAAGCGTTCCATTAAAACTTTGATAATTTCGGAGGTATCATCTACCGATAAAGTGGTTTGAG
Source organism: Stappiaceae bacterium (assembly GCA_964291365.2). Taxonomy (GTDB): domain Bacteria; phylum Pseudomonadota; class Alphaproteobacteria; order Rhizobiales; family Stappiaceae; genus JBDWFY01. The sequence goes on along the minus strand of OZ219989.1, from coordinate 3,213,306 downwards.
TTACATAAGCGAGGGCTTTGGAATCAACCGGCTCAAACAATCTTGCATCTTCAACTGTTTCAATTAACGATACAGCACCCCCAGGTAGTTGTCCCATCGTACCTATAACTTCTGGGTGCCCTGCATGGCCAATTAATAGAATATGATTTCCCTTGCGAAAATGAATTTCCGCTTCTTTATGCACTTTAGATACCAAAGGACAAGTTGCATCAAGATAAAACATATTGCGAGCTTTTGCGTTTTCTGGAATTGATTTTGGAACCCCATGTGCTGAAAATACCACTGGTTGATCAGTTTCTGGAATTTCATCAAGTTCCTCAACGAATATTGCTCCCTTTTGTTTTAAACTTTCAACTACATGTTGATTGTGGACAATTTCATGGCGAACGTATACTGGTGCTCCATATTGAATAAGAGCTGATTCTACGATCTGAATTGCGCGGTCAACTCCAGCACAGAAACCGCGAGGTTCACAGAGCAAAATTTTTAAGTTAGGTCGTGATTCTGTAGTGATTGGCATTGTTTGTTCCTATGGTTGAGAAGTTTTACCTAATAGACATTAAAATGTCAAATTGAAAAAACTCCAAAACGACATATTGAATGTTTGCTGAAATCACAAATAATAAAGCTTTTAATTTGCAAAAACGTTTGAACAAATTATTTGTAATTCTAATATGAATTGATACTTTCGGAGTCTAATGTATTGAAATTGCAATTAGAATTACTAAAATTCATATCTTTGCTGAATAGAAGCAGTTTAATTTAGGAGTAAATTTAAGATGGCAAGACAAGGGAAGAAAGACTCTAACGTGAATGCCAAAATTGAAACACCAGCTAAGTTCAAAACGAAGTCGTTTCAGGATTCGCGGCAATCAGTTCAGTATTTAATGCAAATTTTTGAACGAAATACTGAGTTTTTAAGAGAAAAGTTAACTGAAACCTTGAATGGTAGGATTCCAGTAAGTCGGGTCCGGGCGTATTACCCATTTGTTCGATTAACAACTACAACACATGCAAGTACTGACTCACGTTTGTCATATGGATTTGTAGTTGGACCAGGAAAACATGGTACGACGATTACCCGACCTGATCTGTTTGAGCAATATTATCAAGAACAAATTGATTTATTGATTCGTAATCACCAAGTTCCAGTTGAAGTTGGAGAATCTAAACAACCAATTCCAATTCATTTTGCATTCTTTGACAATACTAATGTAGAGATGGCTTTAAATGATAAGTTGGATCGACCATTGCAAGATATATTTGATGTTCCGTTACTTTCAGATATGAATGATTCAATTGCTAATGGTGAACTTGAAATTAGTCAAGGTGATGAACATCCGCTTGCACCATTTACGGGTCCAAGGGTTGATTATTCACTTGCACGTCTACAGCACTACACAGCGACTTCTGCAGAATATTTTCAAAAGTTTGTATTGTTTACAAATTATCAATTTTATATTGATGAATTTTGTCGTCTTTCGCGAAAATTGTTGAATGATGGAAGTATGAAGTATGAGGCATTTGTTGAGCCCGGAAATATTATTACTAAATGTGGTGACAAAAATTCAGTTTGTAATCAGACTCCAGGGCGGTTACCTCAAATGCCCGCATATCATTTGATCGGTGAAGGTGGAAAGGGAATTACTATGGTCAATATTGGGGTAGGACCATCGAATGCAAAAACAATTACTGATCATGTTGCGGTACTACGACCCCTTGCTTGGTTAATGTTGGGCCATTGTGCAGGATTGCGAAATAGTCAAACGTTGGGTGATTATGTGCTTGCCCATGGTTATGTAAGAGATGATCACGTTCTTGATGCTGATTTACCAATTTGGGTGCCAATACCTGCCTTGGCTGAGGTTCAATTGGCGTTAGAAGAAGCCTTAGCAGATGTTTCTGGGTTAAAGGGGTATGAGCTAAAACGAATTATGCGAACTGGTACAGTTGCTACAATTGACAACAGGAATTGGGAATTATTACAACATCAAGAGTTAGTTCAAAGATTTTCACAATCGCGAGCGATTGCATTGGATATGGAATCTGCAACGATTGCTGCGAATGGATTTCGCTTTCGAGTTCCTTATGGAACATTACTGTGTGTATCAGATAAACCATTACATGGTGAACTTAAATTACCGGGAATGGCAACTGATTTTTATCGCCGCCAAGTTAATCAACATTTAAGTATTGGGATTAGAGCGATGGAATTATTGAAAGAGATGCCATTGGAGCGATTACACTCTCGAAAATTACGAAGTTTTGCTGAAACTGCTTTTCAGTGAGAAGATTTAATTTTAGTCACTGCAATTTTAAGTCATTAATTCAAGACTTTTGAGCATGTTGAAATAATTTTTCGCATTAGAGTTGGTAGCGGTTCGTTAACAATTGCATTTGGTGTAGACCACCAATGACCTTTAGGTGCGCGAGTATTTTTATCAACTAATAAATACCATACAGAAATATTGAGATGAAAGTGTGTAAAAGTATGGTGCACAGGTTTAGTAATTTTCTCCCATTTACCTGGTAAAGGTGCAAACTTTTTGCGATTTTGAAATAATTTCGCTGGGCCACCTTCGTCCCAATTTGAACCAGGAACTTCAGCCATTGAAGCAAGCAATCCACTTGCGGGTCGTTTACGCAACAAAATTGCACCATCGATTCTTGTGACAACAAAAGCTAATCCATATCTCGTTGGTTTCGGCTTCTTTAATTTTTTGATTGGATATTTTTCAGGATTCTTGTTGAAATAAGCGGAGCAATTTGTCTGCCATGGACAAATGTCACATTTTGGTTTAGTTGGCGAGCAGACTGTTGCTCCTAAATCCATAATCGCTTGCGAATAATCACCGGCACGCTTGTGTGGATTCATGTGAGACGCGTGTTGCTTAATGATTTTTTTGGCATCAGGTAGCGGTGTTTCAATTGAAAATAAGCGACAAATGACTCGTTCAACATTACCGTCAACGACTGGTGTAGGTATGTCAAAGGCAATAGACAAAATCGCGGCTGCGGTATATTCACCAATACCTGGTAACTTCAACAACTCATTTTCAGTTTTTGGAAGTTTCGCCGCGAAATCCTTTGCTAAAATTTCAGCACATTTTTTTAGGTTTCTAGCGCGAGCATAGTAGCCCAAACCAGCCCATGCCGCTAAGATGTCATTTTCGTTTGCTAATGCAAGGTCAAGTATGGTTGGCCAAGTTGTGATAAATTTGTCGAAATACCCAATAACTGTGGGAATGGTAGTTTGTTGTAACATAATTTCTGACAACCACACTAGATAAGGATCTGGTAACAATCCACGTTTTCGGTCTTGTGGTGATATGCGCCACGGTAGGGTGCGAGCATTATGATCATACCAATTTAATAGCTTTTCTGAGTCAGGTAGCTTATTTCTTTGTGACATTTTGAGTTTCTATTCATCAGAAATTGAAACAGTAGATACAACGAAAGGGAATCATTGAGAAACGGATAGTTAAGGTGAAAATACTAAATTCAATTTTGAAAAATTAATTTGTCAACACTTTTGTACGAAAATTTTGTAATAATTTGCAATAATACATGTATAATTTATTTATGGCTGAAAAGAAATTTACTGCGCGCTTTCATTATAACTCGCAAACTATGACAAATTTGGTTCGACCGACAATTGAACCTATTTGCCGAAAACGTGGATTTGTTTCGGCTGATATATTTATCAATTGGTCAAGTATCGTAGGACAACGTTATGCTTTAACAGTGCAACCAGAAAAGATGGTTTGGTCTCGGAAAAACAATAGCAACAGTAAAGAACCAGCAACCTTAGTAGTTCGAACCGATAGCGCGACTTCAATGTTTTTGGAGTATGAAAAGACTCAATTTATAGAAAGAATTAATTCTTTTTTTGGTTGGCGGGCGATCAGTCGAATTAAGATTGTCAATAACCCCGTACATCAAAAACAGCAACCAACTCGAATTAAACAACCAGAATTGAGCCTAACTGAAAAACAAAAGCTCGAGTTAAAAGTTGTTGGGATATCAAATTCGCGACTAAAAAATGCGTTATTGCGATTAGGAAAAGATGTGATAACTACTGCAAAGCAAGTAAATTTAGCCGAGTTGAGATAAATTTTGTAAATATTAAACCTTGTTAAGTTAAGTTGATTTTGAACTTGCAATTTTCTGCACTATAAGTAAAGTGCAATTTAATTAACCATTTAATTTAACATTCAACTACACGGGTACATTTATCATGAATCGTAGATTTTTCTTACAACAAGCCAAATTGCTTTTAGTGGTTGGCGCAATTAGTATAGGGTACTTGAATACAGTATTTTCTCAAGATGTGGTCGTTGACCTTGACAAGCTGTTAACTCCGGGAAAGTTACCTGATCAAGTTCTTGGTTCGGAAGATGCAGAAACCACAATTGTGGAGTATGCGAGTATGACTTGTCCGCATTGTAAATCGTTTCACGAAAATACATTCCCAGAATTGAAAGAAAAGTATATTGATACTGGAAAGGTAAAATTTATCTTTCGGGAGTTTCCAATCGACACTGCGGCAATGGCTGCGTCCATGTTAGCACGTTGTGCTCCAGAGAATGTGTACTTTGAGGTGATCGACCTGTTGTTTGAAAATTTTGAAGATTGGACTGAAAAAGAGGACAAATACACTCCTTTACTTGACTTAGCTCGACAAATCGGCTTATCCCAAGATAAATTTGATACTTGCTTGTCGAATCAAGAACTTAGTGACGGGATTAAGGAGATCAAAGATCGCGCTGCCGAGGAATTTGAGGTGCGTTCAACGCCGACTCTTTTTATCAATGGTGAACTTCGTCGAGGCGCACTTTCGTTTGATGACATTGAGCGAATCTTGCAATCCGAGTGATCATTCGCTTTTTCGCGTTTTTTTAGAGGAAAGAAAATCATGCCCATCAAATTAATGCGTTAGATTTGGTGGGTATTATATGATTTTTCAAAAATTAAGACTAATTGGATTCAAATCATTTGTTGAATCTTCCGAGTTTGTGTTTAGGGATGGTTTGACTGGGATTGTTGGTCCAAATGGTTGTGGTAAATCCAATTTAGTGGAAGCAATGCGTTGGGTGATGGGCGAAAGTTCATCCAAGAACATGCGTGCATCTGGGATGGACGATGTAATTTTCTCTGGTAGTATTGACCACCCATCTAGAAATTTTGCCGAAGTAACGTTATTTCTTGAGAATGACACATTTGAATTAGCAGATAAATTTCCCGACTCTCACGTTTTAGAAGTTAGTCGTAGAATTGAACGAGAACTTGGGTCTACTTACCGAATCAATGGTCGAGAGGTTCGGGCACGCGATGTTCAACTTTTATTTACTGACGCTGCGTCAGGATTTCGTTCAAAATCATTAGTGCGTCAAGGTGAGATTAGTGAACTAATTGGTGCAAAACCTTCAGTGCGACGTTCAATAATAGAGGAAGCCGCGGGAATTTCTGGGTTGCATGTGCGTCGGCAGGAGGCGGAATCTAGATTAAAGGCAACTGAAGTTAATTTAGCGCGGTTAGATGATATTATTACACAACAAGAAGAACAAATTAGTAGTCTGAGAAAACAGTCAAAGCAGGCGAATCGCTACCGAAATATTTCTTCTAATATTCGTCAAACTGAAGGCATGATTCTTATTTTACGCTGGCAAGAATTGCTTAAAGTGCAGAAGGTAACTGAACAAAAACTTGCAGCTGCAGAATCGTTAGTGAATTCTAATGCAAAAGTATTTTCTAAGTGTGTTGAAAGTGAGACCAAAATTAATGAAAAATTAGTTATCCAACGGGAGAATGTTAAGAAAGTAGAGTTGGAACATCAACGATTAGAATTGCAAAAAAAAGAATTAGAATCAGATGAGCAACGAATTACTGAGAAACGAATTGATTTAACTAGTCGAATAGAACTACTTAATGAAGATTTACGACGTGAGAATCATTTAGTTGCTGAAAATTCCGAACAAGAAAAGGAATTGAATAAGGAAAAAACTGAGTTAATCGTCGCCGAACAAAAACAAGCAGGAATACATGCGAAATTAACAAAAAAAGTTAGTCAAGCGCAGAATGAATTACAAAAAAGCGAAAAGATACTTCAAGAATTAACGACTACACATGCAAAACAGCTAGCACGGAAAGGTGAATTAGAAAATAATCAAACTGATTGCGAGAATCGAATTAAACGGTTGGAAAGTTTTTTGATTAATATCGTGTATGAGTTGACACAAATTTCCAAAGAAACCAAGCAAATTTCGAAGTTTGAGGAAAAACAGGCATTAGTAAAGAAATCAAGAGAAGATTTGGAACAAGCTGAACAAAAGGCAGCTAAATGTGAAAAGGCGGTATTAGTAGCAAGGGATCTTGAAAAATCCTCTCAGGTTAAATTTGGAGAGGTGGATCGAGAACTCTCTGTAGCAAAATCGGAATTTCGCACTTTAAAAGATTTACTTAGCAACAACTTAGAAAATTTGGGTACACCAGTGATTGATTCTATTACTGTAGAACCTGGATTTGAAATAGCACTAGCAGTAGCACTAGGAGATGATCTGAACGCATCCACTGATGAAGAAGCAACTATTCACTGGGGGCGAGCGGTTCCTTTTAGAAATGACCCGAAATTACCTGAAAATATTAGATCTTTAGCTACAAAAGTTTCAGGTTCGAAAGAATTGGAACGAAGACTTGAGCAGATTGGAATAGTAAGCCAAACTGATGGTCTTATAAATTATAGATTATTGAAGCCAGGTCAAAGATTGGTAACAAAAGAAGGTGATATGTGGCGATGGGATGGTTTTGTGATCAAAGCTGACGCAAAGTCACCAGCGGCGTTAAGACTTGAGCAAAGAAACAGATTAACAAATCTTGTTGGAATAATCACAAACTTAGAAAAACAATCTAATAAATTAGCGCAAAAGTTAGAGACTTCACAAAAAAAAATTGAGGTAGCAACGAAAAGTGAACGTGAAGCGCGATATGCAGTAATTGAGTTGCGAAAAATTGATGCTAAAGCACGAGAGGACTTTGCGCTTGATGAGCGCAAATTGGACCAATTGAAGATTCGCAAAGATTCTCAACTTGAAGTCAAGACGCGAACCGAATCAGAGTTAGCAGAGGCAAAAAGAGAGTTGAAAAAATTGACTGATGAAACTACTCGCGAAATAGAATTAGAAGAGGCAGCAAAAAATTTAGAACAGTTAAAGAAAGAGGTAGAAGAGAGAAGTGAAACGCTCGCACATGTTCGTGTTCAGACAGAGACCGCGACACAACAACAACAGGTTCGCACAACGCGTCTTGAGGCTATTGATCGTGAATTAGCAATGATTACCATACGGAAAAAGAGCAATTTGACTCAAATTGAAACATTAAAAAGTCGACATTTTGACTTAGAAATAGAGTTGAAACAATTGCGACAAAAACCTAAGGAAAATGAGAAACAACGCAAGATTGTAGTTGAAAAAATATCAGAATCTGTAGCCGAATTGGCTACAAAGCAAAATTTATTAAAGCAGAGTGAAACTGAACTAATTTCAATTACGACCGCGAAAATAGATGCACAAAATGAGCTGGTAACAGCGCGAGAGGAATTAATTCGTGCAGAGGAACGATTCAATACCGCTAAAATTCAACTAGAAGAACTTCAAACCAATATTCAGGAATCATTTAGTTGTGAACCAGAATTAGCAATTGAACATCTTGGAATAAAACGAATGGAAGACATACCAGAAATGCAAGTTTGTGAACGTAAGTTAGAGCGATTGGAGGTAGAGCGAGAACGACTAGGTGGGGTAAATCTTCGGGCAGATGAGGAAATGGAGGAAATTTTAAAAAAGAAAAACAAGTTACAAGAAGAACATAATGATTTAACAAGCGCGATCCGAAAACTTCGAACGGGAATTTCGCAACTTAACACAGAAGCTCGAAAGAGATTTTTAGAAGCATTTGAAAAGGTCAATACGGAATTTCAGAGATTATTTAAGTTGTTATTTAATGGTGGTTCAGCCTTGCTTGAACTGGTTGATTCAGAGGATCCACTTGAATCTGGTCTTGAAATAATTGCTAGTCCACCAGGCAAGAAAGCACAACAAATGACTTTGCTTTCTGGTGGTGAGCAAGCATTAACGTGTATTGCTTTGATATTTGCTGTATTTTTGACCAATCCAGCACCAATTTGTGTGCTTGATGAAGTTGATGCACCACTCGATGATGCAAATGTTGAAAGATTTTGCGACTTATTGGATGAAATTGCTAAAAGAACGACGACCCGATATGTAATTATCACTCATAATCCTATAACGATGTCTCGCATGCAAAGACTATTTGGTGTTACAATGGCGGAAAGAGGAATATCGCAATTGCTTTCTATTGACCTAGAAAACACAGAGCGATTTTTACAAGCAAGCTAAGTAAAATTTTTTGTATTTTGCGAATTATTTTGTTGACGTGCGACTGTTGAATAATTAGTATGATAGATTAGTTTTAAGTTAAATAATGAGTAAGGTGAAAAAAAGTAGTTTGTTGAAGGTGGTTCTAATGTTTGACTTGAAAATATTTTGTGTTATTAAGAGTTGATTTGAAATGAACGAGCAAAAAAATCGTCCAATTACTAGTTCAAAAAGTTTTGCTGAAGCGATGAAAGTCTCTTCGGAATTTATCGCAGGAATTTTAGTCGGTGGATTAATTGGGTGGGTAATTGATTATTGGGCTGGTACGACCCCATTTGGTTTGATAATTTTTTTGCTCTTGGGATTTGTTGCAGGAATTTTAAATGTATTGCGAGCAACTGGGAAAGTATCTGATGCTGGCAAACCTTATATTGAGAACCAGGAAGAACAAAAGTAAAATTAATTTATATTTAACTAAATTTGAGGATCACAACAGTGGCAAGTAGTCCAATTGATCAGTTTAAAATTACTGAATTGCAACCAATTAAGCCTCTTGGGTTTGACATTTCATTTACTAATTCATCATTATTTATGGTGTTAACGGTAGTAGCTGGGTCGCTATTGTTGATGTTAGCAACGCGGAAGCGAAGTTTGATTCCAGGTCGGTTACAGTCAATTGCAGAAATTTGCTATGAGTTTGTGGCGGATACACTCAAAGAAGCAGCAGGCTCTGAGGGGATGCGTTTTTTCCCGTTAGTATTTTCGCTCTTTTTGTTTATACTAATTGCTAATTTATTTGGTATGTTCCCATACTTTTTTACTGTTACAAGCCATATTATTGTAACTTTCATGTTGGCCATGCTAGTAGTATTAACAGTTGTTGTTTATGGGGTATTTCGTAATGGGATAGGATTTTTGAAATTATTTGTTCCATCAGGAGTACCAATAGCATTGATTCCGCTAGTCACACTAATTGAGATAATTTCATTTCTTTCAAGACCTGTAAGTTTGTCAGTCCGTCTATTTGCAAACATGTTAGCAGGACACATTACCTTAAAAGTTTTTGCGGGGTTTGTGACAAGTCTGATATCAGTAGGTGCAATAGGTGTTGTTGGTTCTATATTACCACTTTTTATGACTATAGCATTGACAGCTTTGGAATTTCTCGTAGCATTTCTTCAAGCTTACGTGTTTATGGTGTTGACCTGCATGTACTTGAATGATGCAATTCACCCTTCTCATTAACTTTGATTGTTCATAGGAGCAGTCTTAACAATTAACAAAACTTTAACACGGAGTAAAAAAATGGAAGTTGAAGCTGCAAAAGCAATTGGTGCTGGAATCGCTTGTCTTGGAATGGGCGGTGCAGGTATCGGATTAGGACATATTTTTGGTAGTTATCTTTCAGGAGCGTTGCGAAACCCATCAGCAGCTGATGGACAATTTGGTCGTCTGATTTTTGGTTTCGCAGTTACGGAAGCACTAGGTATTTTTTCATTGCTAGTTGCTTTAATTTTGCTTTTTACCTAATTGTCACTGTAAAGAAAGTATTATCATGCTACCGGCGGGTAGCTAAAGTCCGCCGGGATGCAGATAGAGGTAACCATGGCAACAGAGTCAGAATATTCTACTGAAACATCGGCAGGTGCGGAAGGTGTTTTCCCACCATTTGATGAGACGACTTTTCTATCTCAGATCTTCTGGTTAGTATTAACCTTTGGTTTTTTTTATTACATAATGGCCAAATTTGCATTGCCGCGCGTTGCTGGAATTCTCGAAAGTCGGGAAGATAAAATCGCTGGTGATATTGCCGAATGTGAGAAATTAATTGCTGAAAGAGATGAAGCAGAAAAAAATTATCAAGAGAAGCGAGATGAGGCACACAATAATGCACAGAATATAATTCGCGAAAATCGCGAGGTTATGAATCAACAGATTGCCGAAAAGAGAGAGAGAACGGAATCTCATCTATCCCAAAAGCTGCAGGAAGCAGAGGTAAGAATAGATGAAATCAAGAATAAAGCGTTAGCTAATGTAGACGAAATTGCAACAACTACTGCACGAGAACTTGTTCATTCTTTAATTGGAGCTCCTGAGAAGACAATAGATTTTTCTGGTGCAGTAGCGGAAATTAAAGGAAAGGTGTGATGGATGCTACATTTTGGGCACTTGTAGGATTAATTCTATTTTTAGCCCTCATTATCATATTGAAAGTTCCAGGTCGGATTGTAACTGCGTTGGACAAGCGTAGTGATACGATCAAGGAACAGTTGGATGAGGCGCGAGCTTCAAGAGAAGAAGCACAAAAGAACTTAGCTAACTCTCAACGAACTCTTAAGAAGGCCGAAAAAGAGGCTGAAGAAATCGTTGAGGAAGCAAAACGGGAGTCTAAACGACTCCTTGAGGAAGCTGACACGGAGTTAGATGATTTGGTTGCCCGTCGAACTAAATCAGTTGAACAAAAAATTGCTCAAGCAGAATCAAAAGCAATCGCAGAAGTTAGAGCAAAGGCCGTTGATATTGCGGTAGAAGTAGCGGAAAATATAATCCGTCAGCAAATGGTTGGAGAGAAAGCAGAAGAATTTACGGCAAATAGCATTGGTCAGGTTCAGAAAAATCTTCATTGAAACTGTGAATTGGACTTGAGCGGGATTGAAATGAGATATTTATGTCAATTAATTTGGTTCAGCTTGTAAAAGGGTTCTATAGCCTGGTAGATTACAGTGTTTGAATTATTTTGCTCTTATTTTCCAGTTTTTAACGTAATTTTTCAATCTCATTTATCAAGGGTAAAACGTCTAAGTTTTAATCATTTTTCTTGACTTTTTTTCGAAAATACTTATATTATTATCAAATGTATTGACAGGTGATTCTGTCATTATCTTAAATCTTGGTCAATCTAAGTAATTGGTAAATACTAAAAGAGGGAGATTGAAATGACTGAAGTAAAAGTAATTACAAAGAAAAATGATTATTGGGTTAAAATTCCAAAATCCGTGATTCAAAATGAAAAACCAGAAATACAAAATGGAAAAATTACGGCTTTTGTGTCTGGGACTGATATCAAACTCAGAGCAAACAATACGGAAAAGTCAGAAAATTATAAGGGGTATAAAGATATTATAAAAACTAATAGTAATGTATTGCAAAGGCTTGCCGATGCATGAGTGAACCTGTTTGGATTGGACTAGAAACTGCATTAGAAATACATGATACCATTATTGAAATCGGACCTGGACTACCAGGGGTACGGGATCAAGGTCTCTTAATTTCAGCACTAGATAGACCAAAAAATTTATATTTTTATGAAAATTCAAGAATATCACATGCAGATTTGGCAACTAGCTATGCATTTGGTATTGTTAAAAATCACTCCTTTTTTGATGCAAACAAGCGAACTGCATTAGTAGTATTAAATTCATATTTGGATTGTAATTTAGATTACTTTTTAACCGATGAAGATGAAATTTATCATTATATAATTACTCTTGCTTCGGGTGATACATCAGAGAAAGAGTTCTCAGAATGGGTAATTTCAAGTCTAAAACGAACAATTCCAACGGAATTAATAAATCTAAGAAAGTGATAATATAGAATTGAAATGGAATGGTTTTAATTTTAGTAATTATTATTCTGGTGATAACAAATAGCTCTCCTATCATGTATTTTAGTGTTTTCCATACTTAAAAAATTTTTAATTGGTTGGTAGCTCCGTCGGTGATGAGTAGTAACGCCATGTTTTTTAAGTGCCTTAGAATGTAAAGCAGTGCCATAACCTTTGTGTCTTTCAAATCCATAATTTGGAAACTTAAATGATAGATTCAACATGTATCTATCTCTGGTGACTTTTGCAACAATAGAGGCTGCCGCGATTGATAAAGATTTGCTATCACCTTTAATCACTGCTTTCCCAAGGCAAGGTAAATTTTCTGGTACGTCGCGACCGTCAATCAATGCGACATCTGCATTTTTTGACAGAGCTAAAAGGGAATTTTTCATTGCTTGAAGTGTGGCAACTCGAATATTTAACCTATCTATTTCAGCCGGGGTTGCTGATGCAACTCCAACATTGGCATTCTTTGTAATAATTGAGTATAACCGCTCTCTTTCAAATTCCGATAATTTCTTGGAATCGTTTAATCCTTCAATGTTACTTTCAATTGGTAAAATGACTGATGCACATACAACTGGACCAGCCCAAGGTCCACGACCAGCTTCATCTATGCCAGCGACACTTTGAAATCCTTGCTTGTATAATTCACTTTCAAGTGAAAAGTCTGGTTTAATAGTTTTACCCTCTAATTTTTAGTCGAAGTGAATTTCAGTATTGAGAATTTGTACGTCTTTCAAAGTTACAGTAACGTAAGTTGATTACCAAAATTTTTAGGTGATTTGAATTGAGTAGTATCAAGTTTTAGTCGCTGTTTTTTAAAACCAAACTTTTTTGCAGCTAGTGCGAATCTATTTCCAATTAATTCTGCATATGGACCAGAACCTCTCATTCTTACTCCCCATTCTGAATCATAGTCCTTTCCTCCACGCATTGAACGCATAAGTGAGATTACGTGATTATGTCGATCAGGATAATGCCGTTTAAGCCAGTCACTGAAAATTTCTTTTAATTCTAATGGAAGCCGCAACATAACAAAACCTCCTTCACTAGCACCGGCAGCTCGAGATTTTTCAAGAATAGATTCAATTTCACTGTCATTAAGAGCAGGTATTATGGGAGCAACCATGACTGTTACAGGAATCTTTGATTTATTTAATTTTTGGATAGTATCTAGTCTCTTTTGTGGAGCCGAAGCACGTGGTTCCATTGCTCGATGAAGCTTGTTATCCAAAGTCGTAATTGATAGTGCGACTTTTACAAGATTTTTCTTTGCCAATTGAGTCAATAAATCCAAATCTCTCAATACAAGTGTGGACTTTGTCACAATTCCAACAGGATGATTTGCGCGAATCAATACTTCTAGTATATCCCTCATTATCTGCATATCTCTTTCAATGGGTTGGTAGGGATCAGTATTCGTTCCGATTGCAATTGTTTTGGGTTCATAATTTGGAGCAGAAAGCTCTTTTTCTAATAGTTCTCCAGCATTCGGTTTGGCAAATAGCTTAGTTTCAAAGTCAAGACCTGGTGATAATCCCATGAATGCATGAGTGGGTCGAGCAAAACAATAAACACAACCATGTTCACAACCGCGATATGGATTAATTGAACGATCAAATGAAATATCGGGTGAGTTGTTGAGAGTGATTATTTTCTTAGGTTTTTCGGTTTGAACTTCTGTTTTGAAAGGTGGTAGGTCATCTATAGTTTGCCAACCATCATCAAATAACTCTTTCACTTCCTTTTCAAATCGGCCGGAGTGATTTATACCCGCACCTCTACCACGCCGTCGGTCAGGATCAATTTGAACACCAATGAAATTGCTAACTTCTTCGGCTTTCATTTTGTTACACTTTATAGTTTCATTAATCAAATTCTGTAAATTTAACTATAGTATTTTCAAATAGCAACATAGTTCCATTATACATACTCAGAATTATTGAAATTTGATTTTGAGTGGAAATAATCCAAATTTTTTTGTGTACGAAAACTAGGTCATAAATAATATAAATTTAATACCAAGCAGGTTCATATTTAAATCAAATTAAATCTTATACTAGTATAATGTTATTTTCTGATATGAAATTTGCAAGGTTATAGAATTACAAAGCAATATTTACTCGCATGTATGGTAAAGAAAAGGCGATTTTTATACATTTTAACAGAGTTAAATTTTGAAGTTACCAAATGCAAAAATTACTAAATTGTAAGAACTTGACAATTGATCTGATAAATTTCTAAAGGTCCAATTGATATGATTCTGGAACCCAACGATAAGAATTTCCAGCTTTTTCAATGTATCCCAATGTAGGAAATGGCATATGATAACCACTAAAAGGAATCTTTTCAGTTGCCAACATATCAAAGAATCTTACCCGAGTTTTTGCGGCCATTTCTTTGTCGGTATCAAATTTTAGATGCCAATCTGGTCGTTGAATTGATATTACATAGTGATTTGCAACATCACCCCAAATCAGCATGCGTTTAGAATCACTCTCGATATGATATGCCATGTGCCCTGGTGTATGTCCAAATGCTTCCATACCTACAATACCAGATACAACTGAATCTTCATTTCCAATAAAGGTCATTTTTTCAGCAAATGGTACAATTTTATTACGGGTTAATTTAGTCATGCTAGCAGTTGGTCCAGAAAGTTTATCTTCTGGGCTCCAAAAATCATATTCTACTTGTCCAGTCACATAGCGAGCATTTGGAAAAGTTGGGTTTCCTCCTTCAGCAATTCCACTAATATGGTCTGGATGAAAGTGAGTCAAAACAACTATATCTACTTGGTTTGGTTCATATCCAGCAGATTTAATACCAGATACCAGTTTCTTAACTCCCCCTCCGGTATCAAATAAAATAAGTTCACTTCCAGTATTTATTAGTACTGGTGAATAACCCATGACGAATTTATTAGTTGGTAAATTGTTTTCCTCCATTAACTTAGCGACATCACCAGCTGTTTGGTCTTCACCAAAAATAGGATGTGGACCATTGACCTTATCTGTGCCGTATAGAATTGTCGTAATTTCAAACTTTCCAAATTTAAATCGATGATGTCTGGTTTGTGAATTCCCAAGCAAAGGTGCGTCGGCCAGAGCAGGTGAAATTAGTGATCTAGCGATGAATGGTGACGCAATCAATCCACCAGTAGTAGCGAGAAATTTGCGTCGAGAAAAATTTAGCGGTGTTGATTCAGACATCTGAAAAACTCCAAACAGGTTGATTTAATTTAAACGATAACCAAATTCAAAGGAATAGCAATTCAATAATCACATTCAATTTGTTTAACAAAAAACGAAAAATGTAAGGTAAAAAACTTTTAACTCAAATTCGACAGCTAATTAGCTTTTTTTAGGAAATTTCAAGATTTCTTACAACCATAATATCAAGGTTTTCAGTGCTTTTCAAGTTTTAATTTTGCAATTTTGTAGTGACTAGAAAAAAAGTTGTTGATAACTTTTTGAAGCACTTGTAATCGTAGTTTTTTTCGCTTAAAGTGCTGACTATGTATATCCGATTGGTAAAATCTGGCAAGTATCACTATGTCCGCATGGTTGAAAGCTATCGTGATAAAGCGACAGGGAAGGTGCATCAACGGCTGGTATGTAATTTATTTCGACTTGATACATTGTCTGATCAGAATGTTCGCGCGATTAAGTCTGTCTTAGAAAAACGGTTGAATGAATCTTCTTCACCTGATTCAGATTTTCAAGTTGAGACTGTAAGAGATTTTGGGAATATCATCTTTCTTCATGAAGTATGGATTCAACTCGGATTAGATCAAGCATTGCGCACGGCCCTTAAGCTGACGCGCCGAGATGAAGAAAAAACAGAGGCTTTGATTCGTCTCATGGTTTTTTGTCAAATCTGTGCCCCAACCAGCAAGCTTGGCGTTTTGAAGTGGTTAGAAGTGGTAAAAATAATCGGTGTTAAGGGAACTGTAACGCATCAAATGTTGTTGCGCGCGATGGATGCGCTTGAAACCAATTTCCAAGCGGTCAAAGATGAAGTGTCAAAACTGATTTTACCGCTTGTTGATCATGACTATACCTTAGCCTTGTATGACTTAACCACAGTACGAGTCTATGGCAAGAGTGTCGTTGAAAATGACGTGCGAGAAATTGGCAAAAATAAAGAAACTGGCGGGTT
Organism: Stappiaceae bacterium; assembly: GCA_964291365.2. Taxonomy (GTDB): domain Bacteria; phylum Pseudomonadota; class Alphaproteobacteria; order Rhizobiales; family Stappiaceae; genus JBDWFY01. Next base: position 3,197,142 of record OZ219989.1, on the reverse strand, counting down.
TGCCCGACAATTTGTGTATGGGATTGTGCAAAATCGGGATGGATTACCCCTTATGTATCAAATTCACAGTGGTAATACAGCTGATACAAGCACGTTAACCGGAACCATCAAAACGTTGCTGAGCCAATTTCCGGTTCGTCGGATCATCGCCATTGCGGACCGGGGGTTGTTATCGGAAAAAAATGTCATCAAATTACCAGACTTAGGTGCCGAGACCGGTCAAACGTTGCAACATATTATTGCAGTACCAATCCGACGCTATAAAACCTTGCGAAAGTCTTTAAGTAATCGAGAACTTAGTGAAGATTGTGTTTTTGAGAGTGAATTTCTAGGGAATCGACTGGTGGTTGCATATAACTCTAAGGTAGCCACCGAGAAACAATATCAGCGGCGAACATTGCTGAATGAAATCAAAACGGCGGCGAAAGATATTGAACTTCATTTAAAGCTACTCAAGTTACGAACGAAAAAACAAGATGAAAAAGCCGTACAAAAGATTCGTAAAATGGCGCGAAGAAATCATCTCACCAGAATTGTTAAAGTCGAGTTGAAGAATGAAAAATTATCCGTTCGAATTGATAAAGCCGCACTCAACGAGGCCGAAAAATTAGATGGGTTGCTCGCGTTGTCAACTGATGTTGAAGACATGGACGCAGCCGAAATCATTGAGCATTACAAAAGTCGTGTTGATATTGAAAATGGATTCAAAATCCTCAAGGGAGAAATAAAAATTGCTCCGGTTCGACATTGGAAACCAGAGCGGATCAATTCTCATGGTATGATCTGTTATTTAGCTCTTTTGTTACACCGAGTGATTCGAATGCGGCTTCGAGAGCGCGGTGTGGATACAAGTGTTACAGAAGCGTTACGAGTTCTTGCCCAAATTAAACAAGTAGATGCAAGCTTGAAAACCAAAAAATACACAGCTATTACTCAACAATCGGAGAAACAGTTAAACCTTCTTGACTTATTTGAAGTTAAAGACCTATAATATTGTCAGTAATAGTCAGTGTTAATCTCAAAAAAGACACATTGTAGTGACATTTTTTTAAAAAAATGTCCCAAAATATAGGGGATTACGCACTAAACATGTCGAACTTGAGTTTTAACCATTATTTCTTTTTAGGTGTTCATCAAGTCTAGGGAGAATTTCTACAAAGTTACAAGGCATATATCGATAATCAAGTTGCCATTTCAGAATACCCTCCCATGCGTCTTTACAAGCACCAGTTGATCCAGGTAATACAAAAATATAAGTTGCGTTTGCTACCCCGCCAATTGCTCGAGATTGGATTGTTGAGGTACCAATCTTTTGATATGAAATTTGGTGAAAAATCGTTGAAAATCCATCCATACGTTTCTCAAATAGTGGTTCAATCGCATCAGGAGTTACATCGCGTCCTGTAAATCCAGTTCCACCAGTTGTAATCACTACATCAATGTCATCTTTTTGAATGAAGCTTTTAACTATTGAGCGAATTTGGTTAATTTCATCTTTGCAAATTTGTCGGTCTACTAATGTGTGACCGGATTCTTCAATTTTTTGTATCAGGATGTCTCCAGAATGGTCCTGCTCTAGAGATCTAGTATCCGAAACGGTCAATACAGCGATTTTTAGCGGAACAAAAGGTCGGGATTCATCTAGTTTAGTCATATTTGAATTTCCTAATAAGAGACGGAAATCTTGAACTGTAATATAAGTAGTATCAGAAATTGCTTTTTTAACTATTACCTATCCGATCTGTATAGGGCAAAAAAGTTTGTAACAATTTTGTGATTGCAATTTAGAGATTTCACGAAATGGTATGTACCTAACCACTAATGTAAGGGAATAATAATTCAAAAATGCCAATTTTATTGATTTGACAAAAGATTCTAAATTTTAATTAGTTATAATTATTTATTTCATTTAGCATAGAAATTGAGGCAATAACTAATTGCATTGAAAAAGGATAATATTTATTCAGTTAAAATAGTATTATAGTTGATTTTTTATTCAAAATTATACGAAAAATATTAGGGAAACATTTTCATGTCAAAGAACAAAATTGAAGGCAATCTTGATGAAGCCGCATTATTTTTCCATGAATATCCTCGCCCTGGAAAATTGGAGATTACCGCCACAAAACCACTTGGAAATCAGCGGGATTTAGCTTTAGCTTATTCCCCTGGGGTTGCTGCACCCTGCTTAGCTATCGCCGACAATGAAGCGTTAGCTGCAAATTACACCGCACGGTCAAATTTAGTTGCAGTCATTTCTGATGGTTCCGCGGTGTTAGGTCTTGGTAATATTGGTCCATTAGCATCAAAACCTGTAATGGAGGGTAAGGCAGTCCTATTTAAAAAATTTGCGGGGATAGATGTTTTTGATATTGAGTTAGATGAGCATGAAATTGACAAATTTGTTGACATTGTTGCTGCATTAGAACCCACATTTGGCGGGATTAATCTTGAGGACATCAAAGCACCGGAATGTTTTCTGATTGAACAAAAATTACGCGAACGTATGAAAATCCCGGTGTTCCATGACGATCAGCATGGAACTGCCATAATAGTTGGTGCTGCGGTTTACAATGGAATGGAACTTGCTGAAAAGAAATTAAAAGACATCAAGATAGTTACTTCGGGAGCGGGGGCAGCGGCATTGGCATGTTTAAATTTACTGGTTTCAATGGGCGTACGTCGCGAAAATATTTGGGTTTCTGACCTTAACGGAGTTGTATATGAAGGTAGAAAGGAATCAGTTGATGAGTGGAAGGCTACTTTTACACAAAATACCGATAAACGCACACTAGACGACATAATTGAAGATGCAGATGTTTTTTTAGGTCTCTCAGCAGGTGGTGTACTAAAGCCAGAAATGATTAAAAAGATGGCTAAAACACCTTTAATCATGGCACTTGCAAATCCAACGCCTGAAATAATGCCAAAAGAAGCGATGGCGGTAAGACCAGATGCGATGATTTGCACTGGCCGATCAGATTTCCCTAATCAAGTTAATAATGTACTTTGTTTTCCTTATATTTTTCGGGGAGCACTAGATGCTGGAGCTACCGCTATTAACGAAGAAATGAAAATTGCTGCGGTTACTGCGATTGCTAAACTGACTCGTGAGGAACCTTCAGATATCGCGGCAAATGCGTATGGCGGTAGTAGCGAAACCTTTGGTTCAAAATATTTAATACCCTCACCATTTGATCAACGATTAATTTTACGAATTGCACCTGCAGTTGCAAAAGCTGCTATGGAAAGTGGCGTAGCTAGTAGACCTATTGAAGACTTTGATAGCTATCTTGAACGATTAACTCGCTTCGTATTCCGTTCAGGACTTATGATGAAACCGATCATTGCGAATGCCAAAAATGATCCAAAACGAATTATATTTGCTGATGGTGAAGATGAGAGGGTCTTGCGGGCATCGCAAGTTTTGATTGAAGATGGGCTTGCATATCCAATTCTTGTTGGACGACCTAGAGTAATTGGAACGCGATGTAAGCGCTTGGGATTAAAAATTCGTCCCGGTGAAGATTTTGAATGTATTAATCCTCAAGATGACCCTCGATATCGAAAGTATGTTGATACATATTTTGAATTAGTTGGCCGTAAGGGGGTAACACCAATGGCGGCAAAGACCATTGTCAGAACAAATACAACTGTCATTGGTGCAATTGCGGTAAAGTTGGATGATGCAGATGCATTGATAACTGGATTAGAAGGTCAGTACATTACACATTTGCGGCATATCCGAGAAATTATTGGTATAGAACAAGGAATACGCGACTTATCAACATTGTCATTACTCATAAATTCTAAAGGAGGATACTTTCTAACTGACTCATATATTAGTGTTGATCCTAGTGCAGAGGAGTTAGCAGAAACGACTGAGATGGCAGCGGAAACAATTAGACGTTTTGGAATTACGCCGCGCGCCGCATTGTTGTCAGCATCAAATTATGGTTCTCGTAATTTGGAATCGGCAATAAAGATGCGTGAAACTTTAAAATTATTAGCTGAAAGTTCGCCGGATTTACAAGTGGATGGCGAAATGCATGGTGACTCGGCACTATCAGAAGAGTTGCGTGACATTGTCATGCCTGATTCACCGCTTGAGGATGAAGCTAATTTATTAATATTTCCCTCCCTCGACGCAGCAAATATTGCACTAAATTTAATGAAGATCTCGACCGATGCATTGCATGTGGGGCCGATTCTTCTTGGAGCTGCGCTTCCTGCACATATACTTACGCAATCCGTAACTTCTCGAGGTGTGGTGAATATGTCGGCATTCGCTGTAGTAGAATCGCAAACTAAGAATCAATCTCAACTAAAAATACCTTTGACGAAGTGAAACGAATATAACCAGCGGAACTATTAGAATCGTGGTGTAATAAAATCTAATTTGAGATTTCAATTTACAAAGCGATTATTAGGTAGTTCGAGAAATAATTTAGAGCTTGTTATATTTTTTAGAATTGTTGCAAAAAGGTCACAATCACATTTTTGAAGTAACCGGGTTTACCTTCATGCGTCTCATAAAATAGGTAAATCTTTTGAACCAGTAAAATCAAAATTCGGTACCAAATTTTTTATTTATTTTTGTTTGGGTGGAATATTTTTAGAAAAATTGAATTATTTTTTATTGCACCTATTGACATTTGAAAATTTGATCTTATACCAATTTTAAAAAAGATTATTGTATAAACTTATCACATTTCTTGTGAATATCTTTTTAAGGTATATATTAATTCGCTCTTTTACAAGCTATGGTTGAATTATCCATTAAATTCAACCATGTTGAGGCATATATGTCAAGAAGAGCGATTCCACTGGTAAAACATCATTCACTTGATGAGTTGGAAAATTTTGCTGCAAGCTGCGACAATACCAACGTATATCGGAGAGTAAGTTCCATCATTGATATTATGAACGGTGCATCTCGGGCTAATGCTGCGAAACGTGGCCATATGAGTCCTGATGTTTTACGTTATTGGATAAACAGATATAATGACTTAGGACTTGATGGTTTAATTGACTTAAAGTCTCCCGGTCGACCACGGAAATTGGAAGCGGCACAAACAGTTGAATTTATCAAAGTTGTTAAAGCTGGCCCTAATCCTGAAATCAATGGAATTGGCCGTTGGCGGCTCTGTGATTTGGTAGTAGTTATTCATACAACTTTTGGTATTAAAATCACGATCGCATCAGTGTGGAACTTGCTGAAGCGAGAAGGTTTTTCGATTCAATCTCCGCGACCTCGTCACCCCAAACAAAACCCTGATGATATTCCCGCATTTAAAAGGGATTTCGATGAATTAGTCACAGGTAAAACGCGGCATGTTTCAAAGGAAACACCAATTCACATTTGGTTCCAAGATGAAGCTCGTATTGGTGAAAAGAATAATCAAGCGAAAAGTTGGGCACCGGTCGGTGAACGTCCAATCGTACCAGCTGACATGGGATATCAAGTTGGTTACCTTTTTGGGGCAATTTGTCCAGAATTAGGGGAGGCTGTTGGATTAGTCATGGCAAGTGCAAACACAGCTTCAACGCAAATATTTCTTGATTGTCTCAGCGACAAAATTACTGATCACGCCCATGGCGTTATTATTATGGATCGCGCCACTTGGCACACCACGACAAAACTTAGAATTCCCGACAATATCACCATCATTTATCTTCCGCCATATTGTCCAGAACTCAATTCAATTGAGCAAATATGGGATTTTCTCCGGAAAAATTATCTACCCAATCGTATTTTTAACACATGGGACGTGTTGGTCGAGGCAATTTGTTGGGCTTGGAATCAATTGTGCAAATTACCAGAAAAGATCTCTAAAATAGGGACAAGAGAGTGGGCGACAATAAAGCGATAAACCGATTTTGATACTGTTGTTACACGGCTTGAAGTTGAAGCCCTTCTCGCTTTAACATGATACTCAGGGCTGAAATCGACACATCAATATCATTCTCTTGTTTAAGGTAACCTTTCAAATCAACTAATCGCACCGCCCCACCTTCAGCTGAATTTAATTGTCGGCTACGAACACGCTGAACCAGATCTTTCAATTCTTTCTTACTCAGTTTAGTCGGCCGACCAGTTGATTTAAAATCAATTAAACCATCAGGACCATATTCATTGAAACGCTTGATCCAATAGCAAAGCACGTCAATACTTAGATTGACTAAATTAGCGGCCTCAGTTCGACTTAACCCGTCATAGACTCCTTTAATGGCAAGGAGACGTTTATACTGCTTTACAATCTTACAGGTATCAAGAATCTCTTGTAACCTCTCTGAGTTGAAATCTGAACGCAGTGGTGTTGCTCTTCGTGCCATGATAAATAACGATTCTCTCACTAATCAAAATATTTAATTGACATTATTTTGAATAGTTGAAAGAATACATGAGGAAAACACAAATGTAAATTGTAAATTCACTTTATACGATAATCTTTTTTGGAAATGGTATTATATTGAACAAAACATAAACAATATTGTTAAATATTTCGACTCAGATTGAAATATCTGACAGCTAATTACTAAACAACGGAGGCCAGTTATGGCACATGAAAATTTGAACACTGACCAGTCAAGTGAAGATTTTAATTCACCGGTATGGCAAACAATTCCTTCACGACTTTCAAACTTGGAAGGCGAAGTTAAAGCGTTTCCATGTCAAACTTGTGAACAGGACTTGACAAACTTTGTTACACATGATAATTTGACTAAGGCAATCAAACCACTTGCTTCTAAGAATGATTTGGAGGTGGAAATTGGCATGGTAACAGACTCAATGGTAAAACCGCAAGACTTGGCGAAACTAGCGACGTTGGAAGATCTGGAAAAACTTTCAGAAAAAGTGACAGATCTATCTAATGATGTAAGAAAATGTGCCAAGCAAGAAGACTTGGATAAACTAACCGCCGAAGTAAATCGACTTTCTAAGGAGGTCGAAAAGTGTGCCAAGCAGGAAGACTTGGATAAACTTTCCGAAGAAGTTGGTAAACTTTCAAGTGAGTTTACGATGCTTTCTAAAAAATCTCGCAAGTTTGCTAAAAAGAAGCATTTGAAGAGATTGGAAGCGCAAATGTTGGTTTTTGAAAAGCGAAGTGAATCACGAGCTAAGGCTACCAATACTTATATAGTTATTGCTACCGGATTCTTGGCTATATTGATTGGACTGTTGAGTTTTTCAAATTCGATTAGTGGGTCTTGGCAATCAATTAAGAATCTATTGCAATAGAGATTGATTCAATTATTTTTGCGAAAGTAGTATATACTCAGAAAAATTGGTTCCAAATTCATTTAACTTAAGTGCTTTATGAGCCTGAGAATTTTGGTGAGTAGCTGAAGAAAATAAGTGTGGTTAACAATACCCGAATACTTTCGCAAAAATATGCCCAAATAGTCTGAAAATACAAGTACTTTTTAACCAAATTTAATGATAGAAATTGAAATTTAACTATGTAACCATTAATTTGGAGCTGTCGAAAATGAGAGAGGTTAAATTATCACGAAAATTGAAGATATTTTGTAGCATTTGAATCAGAATTACCATCTAATACGCAAATTTTGGCAAAATTAGTGAAAATCCGCTGCAAAAACTTTGACAAAGTCAATTAAAATCATTGGAAATTGGTATGTAAATTTTCATGGAATCATCTTCGATTCGATATTAAATCAACAATCAGAAACTAACCGCCGAACAGGCCTGTAACTCAGCAAGAGAATACCAAAAATCAAAGAACATCACCACTTCCTAAATATATCATTTCAAGAATATGCCCTACAGATCACCAAATCTACAGCCTCATTTATTTCTTATAGCGAGGGGATACAAGTACACAATTCTCTGATGCGTTCAAATTCAAAATGTGCAGTTCTTGGAGATTAAAATTAAGTAAATTGTGATGCTTGTAACTTACTGGCAGTGAAAATAAATATTTACGAAATTTAACCACAATTTGCAGAGTATGTTGAATTAAGATCAAAAAGATACAATGTACTTTCACTTAGTTACAAAAAGTTTTCTAAAAAGGTATGCTTGGTTTTTACATATTAGGATAGTTGGGTCCTCCTGTTCCTTCTGGTACAACCCAATTTATGTTCTGATTTGGATCTTTAATATCACAAGTTTTGCAATGTACACAGTTTTGTGCATTGATTACAAATTGGTCTTCATTGGTAGTTTCATCTTTAACCCATTCATAAACACCAGCAGGACAATATCGGGTAGATGGCCCAGCATATTCATTTAATTCCGAGGATTTTTGCAATTCAGAATTATTTAGTTGAAGATGGACCATTTGGTCTTCTTCATGATTAGTATTAGAAAGAAATACTGACGACAAGCGGTCAAAGGTTATTTTGCCATCAGGTTTTGGGTAAACGATCGAATCAAACTTTGTTGCTTTTTCAAGTGATTCTGAATCCCGAACACCATGTTTTTGGGTACCAAAAAATGAAAAACCGAACAATTCGTTTGTCCACATATCCAAACCTCCCAAAGTGATTCCAATAAAAGTTCCATATTTTGACCATAATGGTTTTACATTTCGGACCTTCTTAAGATCTTTACCAATTTCCATAGTTCGCCATGCTTCTTCATATTCAACTAGCTCATCATTAGTTCGACCGGCAGTAATAGCTTCAAATGTTTTTGTAGCTGCGAGTAATCCAGATAAAATAGCGTTATGTGAACCTTTGATACGAGGGACATTAACAAATCCAGCAGAACAACCAATTAGTGCACCTCCGGGGAAAGAAACTCTTGGAACTGATTGCCAACCACCTTCGCTAATTGCTCGTGCTCCGTATGAAATTCTCTTGCCACCTTCAAATAAGTCAGCAATGACTGGATGTGTTTTAAATCGCTGAAATTCTTCAAATGGCGATAAGTATGGATTTTTGTAATTCAAGTGAACGACAAAGCCAACAGAAACTAAATTTTCTTCCATGTGATAAAGGAAAGAACCTCCACCTGTCTTATTATCTAGTGGCCAACCAAATGAATGTTGAATCAATCCTGGTTTATTTTTCGAGGGATCAACTTCCCACAATTCCTTTAATCCAATTCCAAATTTTGGAACATCGCAATCCCGGTCTAATTGGTATTTTGCAATTAATTGTTTCGCCAACGAACCACGTACCCCTTCTCCAATGAGCACATATTTACCTAATAGTGCCATTCCACGAGCGAAACTGTCTTTAGGTTTACCATCACGTCCAACTCCCATGTCACCAGTGGTAACACCGATAACTTTGTCATTCTCATCATAAATTAATTCCGCGGCAGCGAATCCAGGGAAAACATCCACGCCAATCGACTCTGCTTTTTCAGCTAACCAGCGACATACGTTACCGAGTGAAACTATATAATTGCCGTGGTTATTCATAAGTCGTGGCATGAATAAATTTGGCAAACGTATGGCACCAGATTCTCCAAGATACATAAATCGATCTTCTGTTACTTTAGTTCTTAGAGGTGCAGATTCATCGTCGCGCCAGTCTGGCAGTAATTGATCAAGTCCAACAGGATCTACAACTGCTCCAGAAAGTATGTGTGCTCCAACCTCTGAACCTTTTTCAATGACGACTACGGAAAGTTCTCTTTCTTTCTCATTCGCTAGCTGCTTTAGTTTGATCGCGGCAGCAAGACCAGCTGGTCCAGCTCCGACAATAACAACATCAAATTCCATACTTTCTCGTTCTGGGAGCTTGTTTGATTCTGGCATTTTGATTCTCCAAGCGTGTTTTGAAAATTAAGATTTTTTAATTTAAAAGATAAATGGAATCAATTATATGTTATAATGCGTATGAAGGTTAGAAATTTTTACCGATATTCACACTAAAAAGGACATCATCCTAAAAGAACTAACAAATTTGAAGTCACCAATTACGTGAAAAGTTCTTAAAAGCCATAAATTTTGGAGCAAGTATGTCTGAATTAGCAAATCAAGCAAATACCCAATCTAGTAATAAATTTTCACCAGAAATGTTTCGAGCATTTGAATCTCTATTTGAATTTTATGATGCAAGTGGTGTGGATATAGTTCTCGCAGATAGTCCTCAGGATCGTTTGGTTGAAACGGTTCGAATGCAGACATTTGCACCAAAAAGAGTCGGGCAGGATTTAACTCTTGCAAAATCAAAATCAGTATTGACAAAACCAGCGAAAACTAAAGCAAAGATTGATAGTGAACCAGTAATACACCATGAAGAACAGGTAAAACAGGTTACCAAAATTGCGAATGAAGCGGATACCATTGAAAAACTTACGGCTGAGCTTCGTAAAGTTCAAATAGGTGATAAAAATGCGATGGCCGGTTCACCTACTTTTTTGTTCGGAGCAGGTGATCCAAATTCTAAGATTATGTTAATCGGTGACTGTCCTGATCGTGAAGATGCGGAGTCCAACCAATTTTTTACTAATAAAACCGGACTGTTATTAGACGCAATGCTTGAATCTATTGGATTAACCAGAAATGATGTTTTTCTCAGCAACTTTATTCCACGTCAAGTGCTACCTGCCGTAATTCCCCAAAGGCGGCTAGAGGTATGTGAACCTTTTATAAAAAAATTAATTGAGTTAGTTAATCCAGAATTTCTGATAACATTTGGGTCTGAAGTGACTAAGTATCTATTGGGGGATGAATCTGGTATTGCGAAATTGAACGGTGAGTTTAGAAACTATCGAATAGATGATCGTAAAATTCCCAGTTTGATTCTAATGCATCCCAAATACTTAATACACGCACCTGCTGGAAAAAGAAACGCATGGCGTGGTTTATTGAAATTACAGGAAGCATTAGAACTGCAAAAAAAGTAACAAAGAATTGTTGATTTGAGTCGCTGAAACATTCTTTAATTCAATGCTTTGGGAAAAATTTTATAGCAACATTTGCACATAAGGTTTAACTCAGTAGTGCTTAATTCAAGCTATCATATTCATAAGAATTTTAGGAATTGGTATCAATTGGGGGTACTTTTTCAAATTGAAATGGATTGTCAAAGATTTGTTTAGCCACTTCGGCATTTCCAATAAATTCGGGTAATATTGGGTTTGGATTTACCGAGTTTTGATCCGCTTGATAGAATGACATATCCCGTTTTGCTGGGTCTAACACCATACAAGTTAGGATATCAATGTGGAAAGCACAGGTGTCGATTCCAACCCTATTCGTTGATATTTCTGGTATACCTGTTAAGATTGGAGTATGACCATGAATGACTAGTCGTTCATCAATCTCATAATTGTCTAAAAACCCCTCTCTTATCCAAACTAAGTCAAATTTTCTTTGTTCTTTCATAGCTATACTGCGTTCAATTCCAGCATGTACAAATACAAATCCACCTAATTGTTTGTAATAACTTGCGTTCTGTATCATATCTAAATGGTGGCGATATTGTGTTTTTATTACGTTAAATATATACTGACATTCTTCTTCATCAGAATAACTTGGGTCGGTGTCGCGATCATCATATGATAATAATGTCTGATAACCACCTAACCCATGAACCCAATGATATAGATCTAAAAATTCAGATTGGTTACCAGCTGCTAAATCAAAAAAATATTCATCATGATTTCCCATAATCAAAGTTGAGTTTTTGAATTCGTTTATCATTTTATATACAAGTTCTACAGAGTCTTTACTGTTAGGTCCACGATCAATTAAATCACCTAGGAAAATTATACTGGCCGATGCTTCTCGCTGTTTCGAGTCGTGCCGGATAAATTGATGAAGCTGCTTGAGCTGGCAAAAACAACCGTGTACATCACCAATAACATATAGTGTATTTTCTAACGACATTGCTAAACCCTGATTATTAAGTGTCAAATTTAAAATGTTACCATAATAATTTAAGTCAAATAGAATAAATTTGAGAAACGGTCACAACTGATAGTAGCAACATATGATAATACTTGACCTAAATTGTTGGGGAATTCGGTAAATAATCCAACTTAATTGGAGGTAATTAATCTAAATTGCTTCAACAACAGATTTAAAAATCCGCTTTCTTTGAACTTAAATCCGCTGCGATTGGTTGTTTAGATTTATATAATTTTGCTTTTTTAATGAATTAACAAAATTTTTGTAATGCTGATCGAACAAACTTGGGTACTGTATATTGATTCTAGTTCACAAAGTGAAAAAGTGTTAAATTTTAAGGTTTTATTCCGCGCTTATTGTTTATAGTATCAAGACATAATAGTCAGTGATTGACTGCGGAATTAAAAGTTTTAAAGATATTGCTTGTTATTTTCATTTTAATGTATTATGTGATGCACACTACAAACTTTAATTCAATCAAATATAGGAAAATTTCTAAGTGTTTAGTAAATTACGAAGTATACTAACAGGAAAGTCTAAACCTGTTATTCCTGTGGTGCGAATGCAAGGAACAATAAGTACTAGCTCTCCAATGCGTACAAATACACTTAATCTAGCCTCAGTTGCGCTCAATTTGGAGAAGGCTTTTTCACAAAGTAATGCTCCGGCTGTTGCAATTCTAGTAAACTCACCAGGTGGTGCGCCAACTCAATCACATTTTATCTATCAACGAATTCGACATTTGGCTGAAGAACACGAAACAAAAGTGCTAGTTTTTGTTGAAGATGTCGCAGCATCTGGTGGGTATATGATTGCATTGGCGGGTGATGAAATTTTTGTAGATCCAAATTCAATTGTTGGTTCAATAGGCGTTGTATCATCTGGTTTTGGATTTGTGGATGCTATTGCAAAATTGGGAATTGAACGTCGTGTCTATACCGCTGGTGCAAATAAGTCTATGCTTGATCCATTTGTACCAGAAAAAGCCGAAGATGTTGAGTATTTGAAGAAACTTCAATTGGAACTCCATGATTCATTTATTGGGATGGTGAAGGAACGACGGGGAAACACTTTAACCACCGAGGAAGAATTATTTGACGGTAAGTTTTGGGTTGGGTCGCATGCAGTGAATTTAGGATTAGCTGATCATATAGGAGAACTTCGAACAGTTATAAAGGATCGTTATGGTGAAAAGGCTAAACTTAAACTAATTGGTAGCGAACCAACATTTTTCAAGAAAAAACTAGGCGTGAAACTTTCTGTAGACGATTTAGCTGCTGATCTTGGACATGGAATTATTTCTGCCGCTACGGAACGTTTAATGTGGTCAAAATATGGATTGTAAACTGAATGTTCACACGAATAATATTATTCGCGGCACTGGCCGTATTGATGGTGATCATTTGGAGACGATTACGTTTCATATTTGGGAGTCAACTAAGACGACAAAAAGATTCACCTACTTCTGAAGGACTTGATTCGCAACGCGTGAATTTGGAAAAAGATCCTGAAACTGGTCATTATCGTCCAGCCAAATTAAAAGAAAAAACAAAACAGGATTGATATTACTATTGTGGGAAAATCACTTTTCTTCCCCTAAGACTAGTGCGGTTAGTCTATTGAAATTAGATATTAAGGTTAGTTTGTAATGATTGGAGCTTCCAATGGGGTACATTTAAGTCCAACGAAATCGTTTCAAGGTTTAATCTTAGCTTTGCAACAATATTGGGCTTCGTATGGCTGTGTGATTCTTCAACCTTATGATATGGAAGTTGGTGCTGGAACCTTTCATCCGGCAACAACGTTGCGTTCACTTGGACCAAAACCATGGAGAGCAGCTTATGTTCAGCCTTCACGCCGACCTTCAGACGGTCGCTATGGTGAAAATCCAAATCGTTTGCAACATTATTATCAATTTCAGGTAATTATAAAACCTTCCCCTGAGGATCTTCAAAATTTATATCTCGAGAGTTTATTTGAAATTGGTATTGATCCCAAGTTACACGATATTCGATTCGTTGAGGATGATTGGGAAAGTCCGACATTAGGTGCATGGGGGTTAGGTTGGGAGTGTTGGTGTGATGGCATGGAGGTTTCCCAATTTACTTATTTTCAGCAGGTTGCGGGAATTGAATGTTCACCAGTGTCTGGCGAATTAACATATGGCTTGGAACGATTGGCAATGTATGTGCAAAACGTAGATAATGTTTATGACTTAAATTTTAACGGCTTGGATGGTGATGATAAAGTAACTTACGGTGATGTATTTCGACAAGCAGAGCAAGAATATTCTAGGTATAATTTCGAACTTGCGGATACTGAAATGTTATTTCAAAGATTTAAAGAATCGGAAGCAGAGTGCAAAGCACTACTTAAAGCAGGTGAACCTGAAAAAAGCGAAACAGCAGAAATTCCCCATAAAGTTGTTTTACCAGCTTATGATCAATGCATTAAAGCTTCTCACGTTTTCAATTTGTTGGACTCTCGAGGAGTTATTTCAGTCACTGAACGTCAATCTTATATATTACGTGTGCGTGAACTTGCTAGTGCCTGCGGACAAGCTTTCTTGAAAACGGAAGCCGGTGGATGGACACCAATGCAGGTGAAATAATAATTACCTTGAAATAGTTTATAGCATCAATTATGTTCTGGAAATTAACTCACTAAAACAAAATTCACCTAACTAACTTAGAGGTAGAAATTATGGCTCAACCAACAATTGCACAAAAAGAACCATATATGGTTGAAATTAAAGCTGGAAGGAAATACTTCTGGTGTGCATGTGGTCTTTCTTCAAAGCAACCATTTTGTGATGGGTCACATAAAGAAACTGAATTTGAGCCGGTTGTTTGGCAAGCAGAAGTTGATGGCAAAAAATTCTTTTGTGGTTGTAAGCAAACTGGGAAAAAACCGTTTTGTGATGGGTATCATAAAAAACTTTAATGGAAGTATTTATTTATTATAGTGCGGTTGAAAGACTGTATTAGAATACCGTGTGCAATTAACAAAATATTTAGTTATATTATCACAATTGATGAACTCAATCTTGTTATCACCTGATACCGCAATACTAAATAATTCATATTCAGTAGTCACTGGAAGTGAGTGTTGATGTCAATAATATAAGGTTAACCAAACACCCACACAAAGTGTTTGCATTTTAATCAAGTCCAAACATCAATAAACTTGATTAATTATTTACGGTATTTTGTCCGCGTTGTTTAAATAAAATATGGCAGACTAAGGTTAGCCGCAAACATTACACAACTTACATAAATACAACCCAGAAGTGCAAAGGGAATTAACCAAGCTTGGGACAAATTTGATGAGAATTGTTTTGACATAAAAGGTACTCTAAAAAAATAGACTAAGATTGCTGTTATCATTTATATAGTGATTAAGTTGGAATACTCAACTTACGCTTTTGTAATAGACTTGCTAATGCAACTATTTATTCTGCAATCCAAAATCAAATCGTAATAATTGTTTGACAATAAAAACTCCAGTGTGAGTAAATATTAAATACCGCTTATGAAATTTTTCAATTTAAAATTTTTTCTGTCAAAGAGGAATTAGGTTCATTGACATTATAATTTGGAGTGTTATGTTAATTTCATTGATCTTAGCTAAAGTGCAATCTCATAAATTTAAATCGAATTGTTTAAAACGGGTTTCTAAAACCCCATTTCTAGAATCTAAATTTATTACATGAGTACAATTAAATGCCAGATTTACTGCTTGAACTTTTTAGTGAAGAAATTCCTGCACGTATGCAAACATATGCCGCGGCTGATTTGAAGAAACTTATTACGGACTCACTTGTTAACCATGGTTTGAAATTTGAGGGTGCGAAAGAATTTAGTACACCCCGGAGAATAGCACTGTGTGTTGTAGGTATTCCAACAAACTCCCCTGCATCAGTCGAAGAGCGTAAAGGTCCACGTGTTGATGCACCAGAACAAGCGATCAACGGATTCCTCGGAGCTGCTGGTTTGAAATCAATAAAGGATGCACAAATTAAATCAGATCCCAAAAAGGGTGATTACTATGTTGCGGTTACAGAAAAACCAAGTCAAGAAACAGGAAAATTACTTCTAGAATCTATTCCGCAAATTATTCGTAAATTTTCATGGCCAAAATCTATGAAGTGGGGAACAACAAAGATGCAATGGGTACGTCCTTTGCATTCAGTGCTTTGCACTTTTGGCCCAGAAACAGAAGAAACGCAAACGATTAAGTTTGACTTAGATGGCATACCTGTTGGGAAAAGTACACAGGGACACCGATTTATGAGTAAAGGGAAATTGGAAATTCGTAGATATAGCGATTATGTTGAAAAACTTGAAAAGTCGTATGTGATACTTGATCCAAATCGTCGAAGGGACATCATATTGCATGATGCTCGCACACTTGCTACCGCACAGGGATTGGAATTAGTGGAAGATGAAGACTTGTTACAAGAAGTTACTGGATTGGTGGAGTGGCCTGTTGTGTTACTAGGAAAATTTGAAAACACTTACATAGACTTACCTGATGAAGTAATAAAAACTACTATTAGAAAAAATCAAAAATGTTTTGTATTACGAAAAACTGATTCAAAGATGTTAGCTAATCAATTTGTGATGGTGTCTAATATTGATGCTAGTGACTCAGGTAAAGCGATTATTGCTGGTAATGAAAGAGTGATTTCAGCTCGTTTATCTGACGCACAATTTTTCTGGAATTTAGACTTAAAAATCCCTTTGGAAAGTAGATTGAGTGATCTTAAAAATGTTGTGTTTCATGAAAAACTTGGAACTGTTGCAGATCGGGTTGAAAGGATTAATCAATTTGCGCAAATACTCACTAAGTTTACGAATGTAGATTCAAAAATTGTTGAACGTTCGGTGAATCTGATTAAAAATGACTTGGTAACTGAAATGGTAAAAGAATTTCCAGAATTGCAAGGTGTAATGGGAAGTTATTACGCACAGATGCAAGGTGAAGATAGTGCAGTTTGTGATGCAATTAAAGATCACTATAAACCCTTAGGACCAAATGATGAAATTCCAACAAGACCGGTTTCTATTACTCTTGCGCTTGCAGAAAAATTTGAAATACTGGCTGGATTTTGGGCAATTGGAGAAAAACCGACTGGTTCAAAAGACCCGTATGCTTTGAGACGAGCGGCACTAGGTATTGTTGCTATTATATTGGAGAATAAGTTGAGGATTCCAATACGAGAAATAGTTACAGCTGGTTTCGGATTATTTGATCAGAACTCTAGTTTGCGAAATGGGCAGAATGAAACGGCTGATGATTTAATGTTGTTCTTTATTGAGAGATTAAAAATCCAGTTACGTGAAAGAGGGGGGCACTATGATTATATAGATGCAGTTTTTGCTCTTGAAGGCAAAGATGATTTGGTTGATATTGTGAACCGAATTGAAGCCCTTGAGCAATTTTTAACTGGTGAGGTCGGAACTAAATTACTTGCAGGATATAAGCGTGCAGTAAACATACTTTTAGTGGAAGAGAAA
The DNA here is from genome assembly GCA_964291365.2 of Stappiaceae bacterium. Classification (GTDB taxonomy): domain Bacteria; phylum Pseudomonadota; class Alphaproteobacteria; order Rhizobiales; family Stappiaceae; genus JBDWFY01. The sequence goes on along the minus strand of OZ219989.1, from coordinate 3,179,789 downwards.
AGAGATGGGAAAACTATTGACGGACAACCAAAAAGTAAGTTGACTATTGAAAAAGCTGAGACCTTGTTGATTGACAAACTTGAATTAGTTCAATCAGAATTGAACAATTTGGTAAAAAATGAGAAATATGTTCAGGTAATGATGGCTTTAGGATCACTGAAAGGGCCAATTGATGAGTTTTTTGAAGGCGTTTTAGTAAATGATGAAAATCCAGAAATTAGATTGAATCGATTGAAAATTTTAAGTCAGATTCGTAATGTTATGTTAACGGTTGCAGATTTTTCTAAGATTGCTGGCGAATCAAGCGAGTAAGTGAAATAATAATTAATAAAATGTCAATCACTTACTGCAATAATCAATCTTGAATTTATTACTTAAACTGCTTGGTTAGAAAAATAATGCTAATGAAAATAGCCACTTCCAAACGTTGATTAATTTCATAATTCTAACGTTAAGTGGATTCAATCAAATTGTGGTAGAGGTAAATTTGTTCACTAAAGGAGTTAGCAAATGTGGGTGGGAACTTAATTCAAAAATTTTAGTTTAAGTCAACTCTGGTATGTGATTTAATATATCAAAAAAGAATTCAAAGAGAATGACAACTTCTTGATCTGAATACAGGTTACACACAGAGATAAATCCGAGAGTAAATATTTAGTATTGTCTTTTGTAGGTAAATATGTTACTTGCGTTGTAATTTGCAGAATTAAACCCCAATATTTTGACAAATCTTATCATGTAAATCTTTAGAGCATGGAATTGAAATGACAACCCAAACTCAATCTTCCAAATTATCAGTTATTTTTTGGCAATCGGTCCCATTCATTATCGTGTGTGGTTGCTTGATCAGTATGATATCATTCGGCCCACGCTCGGCACTTGGACTGTTCTTGACACCGATGACTGAAGCGCGTGGGTGGACACGTGAGACTTTTGCATTAGCATTAGCCATTCAGAATTTACTTTGGGGAATGGGGCAACCAATTGCTGGAATGTTAGCGGATAAATTTGGTACTGCACGCGTCTTAGCATCAGGAGCAGTTTTTTATGGAGTGGGTTTATTTATGATGGCATGGGCACCATCACCACTTTGGCTCAATATTTCCGCTGGTGTAATGATTGGAATAGGCATCGCATTTGCATCATTTGCACTAGTTCTAGCAACTTTTGGTCGAGTCGTTTCAGTACAGAAACGAAGCATTGCGTTTGGAGTAGGGACGGCCTCAGGATCACTTGGTCAATTTGTATTTGCACCATTGGGACAAGGGTTAATTGATAATGTTGGTTGGCAGGAATCGTTGTTAATCATGGGAAGTCTGGCATTAATGATTACATTATTGGCTATTCCATTGAAAGGTCGGTCTAACCCAGGTTCACCACTCGGAAATCAAACTCAACAATCAATGAAACAAGCAATAGTTGAAGCATTTGGATATCAAAGCTTTGTGTTATTGGTGTTTGGTTTTTTTGTTTGTGGGTTCCAAGTTGCATTTATTGGTGTTCATTTACCCGCCTATATTGCAGATTTAGGATTAGACTCTAGTTGGGGTGCATGGGCATTAGCATTAATTGGGATGTTTAATATTATTGGTTCATTGATATCAGGGTATATTTCAGGTCGTTATTCTAAGGCAATCTTACTTTCGTTGCTATATTTGATGCGTTCTATTGTGATTACACTGTTTATTCTGTTACCAATATCACCAATTTCGGTTTTAGTTTTTTCTAGTGTTATCGGGTTGTTGTGGCTTTCAACTGTCCCACCAACTTCCGGTTTGGTTGCGGTTATGTTTGGACCCAGATATATGGCTACATTATTTGGGTTTGTATTTTTCTCACATCAAATTGGATCATTTTTAGGGATTTGGTTAGGTGGAAAATTATTTGACCAAACAGGAAATTATGATGTTATATGGTGGTTAGCTATTGCTCTTGGAATCTTTGCCGCAATTGTGCATTGGCCAATCAAAGATGCTCCTTATCAACCGGTTAAGCAACCTATTACAGCTTAAAACACATTATTAGTTCAACTTAAGAAATCTACCAAAAGATTTAGCAAGAATGACATATTTCATGCTTGTGTTGAGTTCAATTATTTAAATGGAAATGAAATGAGTGCAATTGCATTAGGAATAATTGCAGCTTTGGCATGGGGCTTACATGACTTATTAGTAAGGTTTATTTCACAGCGAGTGAGTGTATCGGCGGCAATGTTTACAGTATTGCTGATTGGAATTTTACTTACGTTTGTGATTCTAATCTTTCAAGGGGAGCGACTGAATTTATCTAGTACAATAGCAGGTTATGCTACGATTTCTGGTGTTACCTTTGCTATTGGATTTTGGGCATTATATAAAGCATTTGAAATTGGACCGGTACGATTAGTTGCACCAATAATTGCAGGATTTCCAGTTTTAACTGTTGGGTGGGCCGCACTAACTGGAACCCCAATTTCCTTTTTTCAGTGGTTGGCAGTATTTGCCGTACTTTTAGGTATTTCAGTAGTTACGGTGTTAAGTCGAAGTATATCTAGTCACGATCGACGATTTAATGCGATAATTCTATCTGTAATCAGTGCTTTTGGATTCGCGATTGCGTTTACCACTGGTCAGACAGCAAGCTTACATGGAGTCGACTTCACGGTGTTGTCGTTAGTAAGAATAGCGGCATTAATTTGTGTTGTTATTTTCGCGGTTTTAGGACGTGAATCAATAATTCCTGATTTCAATTTGTTGCCGATCTTAATTGGGATGGGAGTCTTAGATACAGCTGCTTTGGCACTTGTTTTGGCGGCTTCACCATTTCCAAACCCTGAATATGCGGCGGTTTCTGCATCAATTTCTGGATTAATAACAATTTATCTTGCAAAATTGTGGTTAAATGAATCTATTTCATTAGGTCAATGGTGTGGAGTCTTAATTTGTTTTTGTGGAATCGGGTATCTAGCATTATAATTTTTTCGGTACTATTGAAAGTTTAGAAACCTTACCTTTGAATTTCTAATTTAAAAGGTCTGCACTTTAATACAGTCATTCCACGACCTATTTTTGAAACAGCCTTTACCATTCTATCTTGTCGATTTAAAATTTTATCGGCTAGCTCAATCATTCGACTGTTGGGAGTCGCTGAAGGGGATGCAGTTCGTAATCGTAATGCAATTTCATATTCGTTTTGGTTAGGGTTCAAATAACACGCTGTAATATAAGCCGCCGCAGTTGACCGACTAACTCCCGCAAAACAATGTATCAACATTGGAGTGGTCTGGTCCCATTTGTCAATGAATTGTAATAGTTTTGTAATATGAGATTTTTGAGGTAACTTGAGTCCCTCTTGTGGTGAGGTAATATCATTAAATTTGAAATATAAGTGATTACTTTTTGAAATATTTGTTGGACGGGATACTGGGAATTCATCAGTAGTAAAAGTGATTAGTTTTGTTGCGCTAATTTTATTGGCGATTTTGATTAAATCGTCAAGCGCACAAATGTAAAGCATGAGTATATGACTCCTAGTTTACTTGAGTTTATAATAGAATTATTCAATTGAAAAATAAACTTGCAATTACTTAAAATCAAGAATTCAAGTACAAATTCTTTTTTATCCACAGAAAAATTCAATGCGTCTGGTTTATGGGGATATAATTCAAATTTTTTTAAGAAATTCCCTTATTAAGTAGTTCAAATCGATTTAGAAATTTTCGTTGTGCGGAATCTGCCGACCAAGGTATGAGATCAGATGAACTAACTTTCACATTCTCACTAGGTTGTCCGAATAACTTGGAAGCTTCATTACTTTTGAATCCCGCAAGACTGGTAGCTTCAAAATAAGCAGCTATTTTATCGGCTTTCTTAATTTGGGTTAGGATATTTTTTGGTAAGATGGCCGGCAATGAAAATCTAAGGTGTATTGCTTGTTGAATTTTATCCTCAATTGTTGAGAAATTTTCGCCAAGTATAACTTTAAATGGAGAAATCATATCACCAATAACGTATTCAGGACCATCATGCAGGAGCGACGCAAGTGCCCATTTGGGTTGTAAATTTGGATTTAATGCGCGTGTAATTTGTTCTACAAAGACTGAATGTTGAGCAACTGAGAGAGAATTTTTTCCTTTAGTTTGTCCATTCCAGCGTGCAACGCGTGCTAATCCATGTGCAATATCTTCAATTTCAATATCTAAAGGGGAAGGGTCCGCTAAGTTAAGCATTCGTCCTGATAACATTCGTTGCCATGCACGTTGTGGTTCTTTAAATTTCGAATTAGTCATTGAAAAATTAGTTTGAGTGGTTTTTGTTATTGGGGCCAACTAAAGTCTGTCCAAATTGGTTGGGAAAAAGTAACCTCGGATTCATTCACGAGGAACTTAATTTTTTGATCAGATGCCTCCTTTCCCCGATCCAGTCGTACTAGAGCAATACCAGTATTGTTAATGGCACTGCCAATAACTCCTATATTTTTTCCTTCAGCGGTAATTTCAGTTTTTGGTTTCAAAGGTTCCGTAGATGAGTTTGCTATAATACAACGTCGTCTAGCTGTACCTCGATACTTCATCCGGCTTACTACCTCTTGTCCTACAAAACAACCTTTTGAAAAGTCAATTCCATTCAGATAATCCATATTGACATCATGCGGAAATACTTGCCCATATTCAAAATCATCAACACCAAAGGGAATACCTAAATTAATTCGATGTAGGTTATAATCTGCAAGGGATGCGGATTCAGCCTCTGATGTTGAGAGAAATTTAGGTAGTTCTTGATTCTTAACTATAACTCTGTAACCAAGTAGTTTTAATCGAGGATCAATATAAGTCAGATTTGACCAACTTGGAATTTTAGATATATTCCACACGGCCACCATCGTGTAAGAATCGCTCATGTCTTCAATCTCAACATTAGCCCTTAGTTTATAGATGGCAAATTTTTTGATGAAGTCTGGAATTATTGAGCGATGAATGTCAAATAAGAAACAGTCATCTGATTGAATAATAATGAAATCAAACAATAACTTTCCTTGTGGAGAAAGCAATGCACCATATTGCGGACTGTTTATTTCAACTTTGGAGATATCACAAGAAACTAGATTTTGTAAAAATTCAGCACAATCTGTGCCACTTATTTTAACAAGACCGCGATCATTTAATTTGGAAATTCGTGCTTTAGACATGGTAATTCTGAGACTATTCGCAAAAGATAAACAAATAGTTAAACTGCTAGATGAAATTGAAGTTTGAGAAATATTTTGTTACTCTGAGAAAAAAAATCAAGTGAAATTTTGAGATTATTAATTATTAAAGGATTGCAAAATTAGGGTGGAACATTTTATGTCATTGAAATTTGATACATTATTTAAGCGTGGTAAAGTCGCCAACCAAGATGGAATTGGGATTCGTGACTTAGGTGTGGTGGACGGTCGGATCGCTGGAATCGGTCAATTTAGTGACAATCAAGCAGGTGAAGTCATTGATTGTCATGGTTTGTATTTGTTACCAGGGGTTGTGGATAGTCAAGTTCATTTCCGTGAACCAGGGTTGGAACATAAGGAAGATTTAGAATCGGGTTCACTTGCGGCTATTATGGGTGGTGTAACCAGTGTTTTTGAAATGCCCAACACAAATCCGCTAACTACCTCTGCTGAAGCGTTGGCTGACAAAATAAATCGAGCGCAGAAGCGAATGCATTGTGACTTTGCATTTTGGGTTGGTGGAACCCGGGAGAATATTGCAGACATTCCTGAACTTGAACGCTTGCCAGGTGCGGCGGGAATCAAGGTATTTATGGGTTCATCAACTGGGGATTTATTGGTTGAAGATGACGAGAGTGTTAGAGCGATTCTATCGAAAACTCGCCGTCGGTCAGCTTTTCACTCTGAAGATGAGTTTCGTTTACGTGAACGAAAAGACCAACAAGTTGAGAATGACCCTGCATCACATCCAATGTGGCGTGATGAAGAATGTGCATTAAGAAGTACAAAACGGCTAGTCAAGATTGCTCGCGAAACTAATGCAAAAGTTCATATTCTTCATTTGACTACTGCTGAGGAAGTTGATTTTCTGATTAAACACAAAGATATTGCATCAATTGAAGTGACACCACAGCATTTGACGTTTGCAGATGACGCTTACAAGTTAAAGGGTACCTTGGTACAAATGAATCCTCCAATTAGGTCAAGTGATCATCAACTAAAGCTTTGGTGGGGATTGGATCAAGGTATACTTGACATTTTGGGTTCAGATCATGCACCGCACACCCTGGAAGAGAAAAAACAAGTCTACCCTCAGTCGCCTTCAGGAATGCCAGGAGTTCAAACTTTGGTTCCAATTATGCTTGATCATGTGAATGCGAGACGACTTACACTTGAAAGGTTTATTGATATGACTAGCGCGGGACCACATCGATTATTTGGTATGGCGAGAAAAGGTAGAATCGCGGTTGGGTATGATGCGGATATCACAGTGGTGGATTTAAATCGAAAACAAACCATCACAAATGATTGGGTTGCCTATAAATCTGGGTGGACTCCATTTGAAGGCAAGGAAGTTACAGGTTGGCCGGTTGGAACTATCATTCGTGGGACAAGAGTGATGTGGGAAGGTGAATTGGTTACCCCAACTCATGGAAATCCAGTGGTTTTTCATGATACGTTAATGAAATAATAATTAGGGGGCTGAAATGATTGATTGGAATTACCTTTTAAATGACTTTGAGTTGAACCGTAATCATAATTCTAAGAGTTTGTTAAATGAACTTTGAATTAAACGAAGAACAGGACTTGATTGTATCTACGGTGCGGTCGTTTGTAGAAAACGAAATTTATCCGCATGAAGAACTGGTTGAGAAATCAGGCGAAGTTCCCACTGAATTAGCACAAGAAATCAAAAGAAAGTGTATAGAATTGGGATTTTATGCTTGTAACTTTCCTGAGTCCGTTGGAGGTTCTGGTCTCAATCACTTTGACTTTACATTAGTTGAACGTGAACTTGGCCGTGGCTCAATGGCGTTGACTCACTTCTTTGGTCGTCCTCAGAATATTTTAATGGCCTGCGAAGGAGAACAGAAAGAACGATACTTGTATCCTGCTGTTAGGGGAGAACGCATGGATGCACTTGCGATGACCGAACCAGGTGCCGGTTCTGATGTACGAGGTATGAAATGCCAAGCAATTAGAGTTGGCGATGAATGGGAACTTAATGGTACCAAACACTTTATATCTGGTGCGGATCATGCAGATTTCTTTATAGTATTTGTGGCAACGGGGGAAGATGAGACTGAGAAAGGACCAAAGAAGCGAATTACTTGTTTTTTAGTAGATCGAGGTACAACAGGATTTGAGGTGCGCCCCGGTTATAATTCAGTATCTCATCGCGGATACAACAACAGTATTCTATATTTTGATAATTGCCGACTACCAAATTCTCAAGTTCTTGGTAAAGTTGATAATGGTTTTGAGGTTATGAATGAGTGGTTGTACGCCACTCGATTAACAGTAGCAGCTGGTGCAGTAGGACGAGCGCGAAGATGTTTTGATTATGCCTTGAATTATGCATCTGAGCGAGAACAATTTGGACAGAAAATTTCAAAGTTTCAAGGAGTTAGTTTTCAAATCGCAGATATGATTACTGAAATTGATGCCGCAGATTGGTTAACTTTGTCATCTGCCTGGCGTTTGGATCAAGGGGTACCAGCTAATCGTGAGATTGCGAGTGCGAAATTGTATGCGACCGAAATGTTGGCTCGTATCACTGACAAGACTCTGCAGATTTACGGTGGAATGGGGCTTATGGATGATTTTCCAATTGAGAGATTTTGGCGAGATGCGAGGGTTGAGAGAATTTGGGATGGAACTAGCGAAATTCAGCGGCACATCATAAGTCGTGAATTATTTCGTCCTTTGGGAGCTTAGTGAATGAGATCATTTGATCGGTTATTTCGGCCAAAATCAATTGCGGTAATAGGTGGCGGAACTTGGTGTTCAAATTTATTTAAGGAATCTGAGAAAATCGGATTTACTGGAAAACTTTGGTCAATTCATCCTACAAAAACTACGATAGCAGGATATCAATCGTTTCCGTCAATTAACGATTTACCAGAAATTCCTGATGTTGCATTTGTCGCAGTGAATCGACGCATGAGTGTAAAAATTGTTGCAGAATTAGCAAAAGCTGGATGTGGTGGAGTGGTGTGTTTTGCATCTGGATTTTTAGAAGCTAAAAATGAGCTAAATGATGGGGCAAATCTGCAACAAGAGTTGTTAAAAGCTGCTGGTGAAATGCCTTTGTTAGGACCGAATTGTTATGGATATATTAATGCATTAGATGGGGTTGCTCTTTGGCCGGATCAACATGGTCTAGCGAGAGTTGATAGTGGCGTAGCTATAATTGCTCAATCATCAAATATCGCCATAAATTTAACAATGCAAACTCGAGGTTTACCGATTGCCTATATGATTACTGTCGGAAACCAAGCACAGACTAGCATTTCAGAAATTGTTAATGAACTTCTAAGTGATTCGAGAGTAACGGCAATAGGACTATACATAGAAGGAATAGATGATTTAGAAAATTTTCAACAACTGGCTTTGTTAGCAAAAGAGGTAAAAAAGCATATTGTTGTTGTTCGAGTTGGAAAATCAAATGAGGCAAAGTTAGCAACAATCACACATACGGCATCAATCGCTGGAACAGAAGCAGGTTCAAATGCATTAATGCATCGATTAGGATTTGCAAAAGTAGATTCGCTTCCAGCATTTCTGGAGACTTTAAAACTTTTTCATGTTTTTGGTTCTGGTATAGGGAATCAATTAGTTTCGATGTCTTGTTCTGGAGGGGAAGCAGGTCTGATAGCAGATTCTGTACATGAGCGAAAATTAGAATTTCCAAGTTTAACTAAAGATCAACGTAACCAGCTTCGGAAGGTACTAGGACCTGAAGTGACATTGACGAATCCTTTAGATTACCATACCCAGATTTGGTCAAACATTGATGCCATAACCCAAACCTTCGTAATAATGATGAATGGTGATTGTGATATCGGATTAGTTATTTTGGATTTCCCTCGTCAAGATCGATGTGTTGATACTGAGTGGAAAAAAGTTATTGAAGCAGTGGAAATGGCTAAGAATATTTCTGGTAAAAAAATGGCAATATTAAGTACACTGCCAGAAAATATGCCAGAATCAGTGGCAGTTGAAATCATAAAACGGGGAATAGTCCCACTTGCTGGTATTGATGAATCGTTGCTTGCCATTGAAGCAGTTGCTAGAGTTTCCGCGAGTCAACAAATACAAAAAATATTTGTTCCAAAACCAATAAAAAATTTAAAGAATCTTTCCGAATTTGAATCAAAAATTGAACTAAAGAATTATGATGTGAAGATTCCAAAAGGATATCTGATAGATTCTATTGATGAAGTTGCTAAACTTGGTAGGAAAATTAGTTATCCTGTTGCTTTGAAAGCACATAATATATCCCATAAAACCGAAATGGATGCTGTCGTTTTAAATATAAGTCAACAGAGTGAATTATTTGATGCAATAAATAGAATAAAGTCGGAAAAATTTTTAATTGAGGAAATGATTTGTAATGTCGTTGCCGAATTGTTGATTGGAATTGTATGTGATCCTGCACATGGATATGTATTGACTATAGCACCAGGTGGAATCTATAGTGAATTATATCAAGATAGTATTTCACTCATGGTACCATCAAATATTAAAGAAGTTAAAGATGCATTATCTAGTTTGAAGTTTGCTAAAGTTTTGAAAGGATATCGTGGAAATCCAAGTTGTGATCTTACATCAATTCTTAACACAATTATGGCTATTCAAAATTATGTTATATTAAACCCAGTTATTGAAATAGAAATTAATCCCTTATTATGTGGAAAAAATTTTGCAGTTGCAGGAGATGCACTTATACAACTAGGAGAGTATGATGACAGCAAATCCAATTAAAATAACAAGAGATGGCTCTGTGCTTGAGGTGGTATTGGATCGTCCAAAAGCAAACGCGATTGATTTGAAAACAAGTCGTATGATGGGCGAAATTTTTACGGAGTTTAGAGATGACACAGAATTGAGAGTAGCCATAATAACTGGAGCTGGTGAAAAATTTTTTTGCCCTGGATGGGATTTGAAAGCGGCGGCGGCAGGAGACGCAGTGGATGGTGATTATGGCAACGGTGGATTTGGCGGAATACAAGAACTTCGTGGTCTTAATAAACCAGTGATTGCGGCAGTTAATGGAATTTGTTGTGGTGGTGGATTAGAACTTGCTTTATCAGCGGACATAATTTTGGCAGTTGATTATGCATCATTTGCATTACCGGAAATTCGATCTGGAACGGTTGCTGATGCCGCAAGTATTAAACTCCCAAAACGAATACCTTATCACATTGCAATGGAAATGTTATTAACTGGTCGATGGTTAGAGGTTGATGAAGCTGCAAGGTGGGGACTTGTGAATCATGTTTATCCAGCAGGGCAATTGATGATAGAAGCGCGAAAATTAGCGAAACTTATAGCATCTGGTCCACCTTTAGTAAATGCCGCAATAAAAGAAATTGTGCGAGAAGCAGAAGATATGAAATTTCAAGATGCGATGAATCGAATTACGAAAAGTCAATTTCAAACTGTCGAAGTACTTTATCGTTCTGAAGATCAATTAGAGGGTGCAAAGGCATTTGCAGAAAAACGAGACCCAGTTTGGAAAGGAAAATAGCGATGAATTAGCTGCAAAGCAAATAATGTCAGCAAAAATGTCCCAAAATTTAATCAACTTAGAGGTTGAAATTACTTGTACTGAATTAGTAAATTAAGATTTAATGAATATGACACTCATCCCTTGTGATCAATTTGAACGAGATAATAAATTCTATTAAACTTAATCAATTTTAATGTAGGATTAGATTTTCATTGAATAATAAGAAATCTGCATTGATATCCTACTGTTAAATTAATTATTGAATACTTCGCTCGATAGTGTAATCTCCTCCTCGTACTCGTTCAGGAATTTGTTCGGTAAGCATTGCAACAGCGTCTTCACCGTAAGCAGAAACCAAATCAATTAGTGCCGTAAATAGTGCGGCATGCGCAATTGCACTTGCATCAATACCTTCTTCTGAGGCGTTTTCCCATGCGCGTAGAATGTGATTTAGTGCGGCACTTCGATCATCCTCTTGGTTTGCAAAGCTTTGCTCAATTGTCCCAATTTTCATAAATAACTCCAAGTGTCGGTTAAAAAAATTAAAAACTGCGATTGAATGAAATTGAAATTTCAATCGGCGACTTTATTTTAAAGTTGATAAATATATTCAGTAAATTTGTAATTATTAGTACTTTGATAAAGTTATTCACAACTTTTTTAGGATTTTTAGAAAAAAATGATTCTCGTCTAATAGTAATTTCAGCGTTTTTACGAGAGTATTTGGTCTTAGTGTCAAGTTTAGAAGCATTCATAAATGCATAATTACAAATATTTATTGGCTTTTGGTTGGAATATTTCTTTCAATGCATTGCTTTGTATTTGGTGTAAGTTTAAGGTTAATTAGTTGATCAATTGTATACCACTTTACTTCGGTAGCATCGTCTTTGGCTATTTCATCACCAGCTAAAAACTTTGCTTTAAAAACAACTAAGACATAGTGGAACTTTAGTTTTCCTCCTTTGTCACGCTGTATACTGTCAAAAGTTTCAAGTTGTTCTGTAATTTGGGCAGTAATGTTAGTTTCTTCTTGGAGTTCTCTTTTCGCAGCTTCAACTAGTGATTCCCCTAATTCAATCAATCCACCAGGTAAAGACCATAGACCTTTATACGGTTCTTGTGCTCTTTTAATCAGGAGCACTTGATTTTGCTTCCAACACATTATGCTAACACCTAGCAGTGGTTGAGTTGGATACTCTCGTTTAATATTTGAGTAAAGGTTCATTTAATTCAAAACTATCAGTTTTGTTGAATTTTGATAATATGCACAATTATAAATTTGAATAAGATGTTAGATGATTCGACCAGGGTTGAGAATACCATTTGGGTCAAATGTTTGCTTAATTAGTTTCATTAGGTTTAGTTCTACTTCCGATTTTGTTTCTGCAAGTAGTTTTCGCTTTAATCTACCAATACCATGTTCAGCAGAAATTGAACCACCAAATGAAATGACAACTTCATTTACGATTGCATTGATTTCACCCCAATGTGTCAAAAATTCTTCTTTGTTTGAATTTACTGGTTGCGAAACATTAAAGTGAATGTTTCCATCTCCCATGTGTCCAAATGCAAATGGTCGACAATCTGGAATGAATCTTATGACGGCTTTCGATGCCTCATCAAGAAAATTTGGAATATCAGCAATTGGAACTGAGATATCATGCTTAATTGAACCACCTTCAAATTTTTGCACTTCAGATAGGTTATGACGAAGCCGCCAAAAAGCATTCTTCTGTTCAATATTTTCTGCAAGTACTGTATTATTTGCAAAGCTTTGTGTCACTGGTTGATTGAAAATATTTTCTATTAAGTTTCTAGTAGGAACTGAGATTGAACTACTAGAAAGTTCAATCAGTACGTACCAAGGGAAAATCACATTTAATGGATCTCTTATCCCGGGGATGTGCTTAAGTGAATATTCTACTCCGATGCGGGGAATTAATTCAAATGCAGTAAGTAAATGTCCCGCATTACTGGTGCAAATATTATAAAGCTGTAAGGCTTCTCTTGGAGATTCAATACCAACAATCGCGACATCCTGAGATTTTGGTTTTGGAAAAAGTTTTAGATTAGCTGCAGTGACAATACCCAACGTTCCTTCACTACCGATAAACATTTGCTTAAGGTCATAACCAGTATTGTCTTTTCGCAGAGTACGTAAGCCATCCCAAATTTCTCCAGTGGCTAAAACGACTTCTAGTCCGAGAATCAATTCACGAGTGTTCCCATATGCTAAGACTCCAGTTCCACCTGCATTTGTTGAGATATTTCCGCCGATTTGACAAGATCCTTGTGAACTCAGATATAGTGGGAAAATTCGATCTAATTCTTCCGCAATTTCGTGAACAACTTCGAGAATTACACCTGCTTCAACTGTTAAGATATTGCTAATTGCATCAACATTCCTAACCTTATTCATCCGTTCAAGTGACAAGATTACCTCAGATTTTGTTTGATCTGGTATTTGTCCACCTACTAAACCTGTATTACCTCCCTGTGGTATTATTGGAATCTTATGAGTATTGGCCAATTGAAGTAATTTGGAGACTTCATCAACGGAACCTGGTTTTAATACATATGGAGTTTTGCCGTGAAATAAGTCTCGTGGTTCAGTTACGTAGCGTGAAATATCGTTAATTTCCGTAACAATATTTGAACTGCCAATTATGTTAGTAAATTGGTCAAAGACTTCATTGTTTTGGGATATATGACTCATAGTTTCCTGATCAAACTGAATTGGTTATTAAAATTGATTTGAATGTAGAATATTGGTTTAAGGAAGACAATATGTCAATTATGGACGTAAAGAAAGTTTCTGGAGGGAGAGTGATTTTTTTCTAAGTGGAGAAATTTTTGTAGTTCAGATTAAAATAATTTCCGAAAATCATTTAGATTCCAAAACAAATATTGCTTTTTCTGCGCGCAACAAATCAAAGGGAGTCATGTACCTAACTTCAAATCCTTTGCATACATTAGGAATTTTTACTTTAGCTTTAGAATCAGAGGCTTTCTCCAAAGTTACAACAGTAAGCTTGCTTAATAAAGCATGAGCTACAAGCCAACTATCTGCACAGTCAAAAAATGTAGAAATTCCCATTGGTTCGTAGTTTTTTTGTTCTAACCATGCATTAAATTGATCAAAAATTTCTCTAGTTTGAATTGGATTAGTTTGTTCAAAAAGTATACTCCCGTCCAAATGAATCCAACTTGCTAGTTCATCGTTACCTGAGTCTAATTCTATATATACCTTGTCAATACTAACGACTTTGTCAATAATGTATTGATCTATGAGCCAGTCCCAACACATTAAAGTCATAATAATCCCGTTTCGCTTAGAGATAAATATATTTGCATCTAAAAGGTATTTAGTCACACCTCTACACATAATGATTCCGCAAGCTTGTCAAAAGTTTGCAAATTAGAAATACCAAGCATTCGGAATGCATCTCTATAAAGTGTTTTTCCTTCAATAGTACTTGAAATTAGTGAAGTCGCAAACTTTCGACTCACACGTTTTAGTGTAGTGGGATAAAAATCTCCGCCCTCCTTTTTAGTTTTTAATTTAGATTTAATTGCAATATTTTCTGCGTTCCATTTTGTTTCAAAGTCCTCATGACTAATCAAACTCGTATCCAACAGTCGTTTTAAAATGACTAATTTGCTGACTTTAAACATTTTGGAGAATTGATTGATTTTTGTGTCAATATTTTCAGTCGCGATATTCTGGGCAAGTAAGTCATCCCGTGGTACTAATACTTCAGCTGAAACTTTATTACACCATGTTTCCTCACGATTTTCTTTCTCATTTATACGCAACTTTGGATTAGATAGACTTGATGTGCCAAGTGCTAAGTGCCCCAATTCATGTATTAAAGTAAACATTTGTGCGGTTTTCGAGTCACTGCTGTTAATAAAAATTAATGGTGCATACGGGTCACATAGTGTAAATCCTCGAAATTCCTCAACATCCAATTTTCGGTAGGTATTGCTATTTACAATTCCACTCGCCATTACCAAAATTCCACATGATTCAACAGCATTTATTAAGTAACGAAGCATTTCATCTGTAGTTTTTTGATCTTTTCGGTCAATAAGTTCAAAACTTAGCATTTTACGAATTTTTGATGCGTGGACATCGGGTGGGGTTTCGATTGTTGTACAATTTACAATTGATATAGTTGGTAAATTCTCTGCAAGTGCAAATTCCTTGAACCAGTCCTGACGAGTTTGTGCCATATAAATCATTTTCAAAAGGTTTGGACTTGGTTGTGCAATCTGATCACTTCTAATTGTTCTGTAATCAGGGATTGGTATTTGCTCTTGTGGTGGTTTGCTTAGTAACAAGAATCCCAATGGTACGTAAACTTGTTGTGCAAACTTTTCCAATTGTTGTTCTGTAGGATAAATTTCACCAGTCTCCCACTCTGGAAGTTTTTTAAATGTAGCCTCTAGATCAGCGCGTGGTCTACGTGAACGCTCAATTGCCCAACTAATTAGTTGTGGTTTTACCGGTACTCTAGTCATGTCAAAAATATGGGTCTAACTTGAAATTCTTAGGCAAATCTATTTATACACAAAAGATAACTTTTCATGCAAGTACCAGAGATAGAATTTGTTGAAAATATCTTGTAATGCGAAAAATAATTTTTGGATATTTCCTTTTATTTGATATAAGTCACTTAATATTGTATAAGTGAAATTTTCATTTAACTATGAAACCATTATTTTGAATTTAATTGTATCAGTAGAAAACTCTACAATTTATTGCGACTATGGGTCGTGTATAAAAATTTTCAGGAGTAATTTATGACCAACAAACAAGGATTGATGAACGGTAAGCGCGGTTTGGTAATGGGAGTCGCAAATAGTCGTTCGATTGCATGGGGAATTACTAAAGCATTATCTGATGCTGGAGCTGAGATAGCACTTACATATCAAGGTGAGGCTCTGAAAAAACGTGTAGACCCATTGGCAGCTGAAATTGGGGCTATTGTCGTTGGTCATTGCGATGTAACCGATGAGAACACAATTGATTCAGTCTTTGAGAAATTGAAAAGCGAATGGGGTAAAATTGACTTTTTAGTTCACGCAATCGCATTTTCTGATAAAGAAGAATTAACTGGTCGTTATGTTGATACAACAGCCGAAAATTTCAATCGGACATTGAATATTTCGTGTTACTCATTGACTTCAGTTACCCAACGTGCTGAGAAACTAATGTCTGATGGTGGGGCAATTTTGACTTTGACTTACTATGGTGCTGAGAAGGTTATGCCTCATTATAATGTGATGGGGGTTGCAAAAGCCGCGTTAGAAGCAAGTGTACGCTATTTGGCAGCGGATTTAGGTAAACAAAATATTAGGGTCAATGCGATTTCTGCGGGACCAATAAAAACCTTGGCCGCTTCCGGAGTTGGTGATTTCCGATATATTTTAAAATGGAATGAATTCAATTCACCAATGCGTCAGACGGTTAGTACAGAAGATGTTGGAAATTCTGCACTATACTTGCTATCGGAGTTAGGAAGTGGGGTGACCGGTGAAGTTCATCACGTAGATAGTGGTTATCATGTCGTTGGTATGAAGGCGGTAGATGCACCAGATATAAGTGTTGTAGATAATGACTGACTATATTGTGTAGCTAGAATCAAAGTAAAAACTTTAGTGAGTTAGTGTGAAAATTTACCCACAAATAATATTTATCCGTCATGGACAAACTGATTGGAATGTTGAAGGTAGGTTTCAGGGACAAACAGAGATACCACTAAATAAAATTGGTGAAACTCAAGCTTTACGAAACGGTAAAGTATTACAAGAATATATATTGAGACAAAACAAAGTTGAAGCAGATTACGATTGGGTGTGTTCGCCGCAAATTCGGGCACGTAAGACTATGGAATTAGTGCGGGAAGCTGCGAAAATAACGCAGGGGAATTATCAACTTGATCAACAGTTGATTGAAATTTCATTTGGGAAATGGGAAGGACATACCAGTGAAGAATTAGCAGGAAAATTTTCAGAGGATTTTAGTCAAAGAAAAACTGATAAGTGGGGATTTATCCCGCCAGAAGGTGAGAGTTATGAAATGGCTTCAGCACGTGTTGCTTTGTGGTTGGAAAATTTATTAAGACCTACGATTGTTGTTAGCCATGGTGGAATTAGTCGGGTGTTACGTGGTTTACTTTTTGATGTGCCCGAATCGGTTCTACCTGATCTATTAGTACCACAAGATCAATTTTTAGTTTGTGAAAAAGCTTGTGGTACATGGTTGTGATGGATCAATAGATTACAATTTTGAATAGGATTAAAATTTGATGTCATACAATAGTTTTGGTCATCTGTTCCGTGTTACGACTTGGGGAGAAAGTCACGGTTCAGGATTAGGCTGTGTTGTTGATGGTTGTCCATCTTTGATTCCATTAGAAGAAGGCGATATACAGAGCTATCTTGACAAGCGACGGCCTGGACAATCAAAATTCACCACGCAACGGCAAGAACCTGATAAAGTTAAAATTCGGTCAGGGGTAATGATAGATGATGATGGGCAACAGAAGACAACGGGTACACCTATTTCTTGTGAAATTGAGAACATCGACCAGCGTTCAAAGGATTATTCGGAGATAAAATCAACTTATCGTCCAGGGCATGCTGATTATACCTATCAAAAAAAGTACGGAATAAGAGATTATCGCGGTGGAGGACGATCATCGGCACGTGAAACTGTAGCACGAGTGATTGCAGGTGCAATTGCTCGGAAAATAATTCCAGAAATTCAAATAAGGGGGGCATTGGTTCAGGTTGGAACGCATAAAGTTAAACGTTCAAGCTGGGACTGGGACGAAGTAAATAATAATCCATTTTTTTGTCCTGACCCAAATACTGTTGCACTATGGTCAGAATATTTAACAAAAATACGTAAAGGTGGTTCTTCGGTTGGAGCAGTAATAGAAGTTGTTGCTGAAAACGTACCAATTGGATTAGGAGCACCGGTTTATGGAAAGTTAGATCAAGATTTAGCATCGGCAATGATGTCAATTAACGCGGTGAAGGGAGTTGAAATCGGAAACGGGTTTCAAGCGGCAAGTTTATCAGGAGAAGAAAATGCTGATGAAATGAGGATCGATGAAAACGGTGAGCCAATATTTTTATCCAACAATGCAGGTGGTATCTTAGGTGGTATTTCAAATGGGCAATCAATTGTAGTCCGATTTGCAGTAAAACCAACATCTTCAATTTTAGTGGAGCGACAATCAATTAATCAACAGGGTGAGGAGGTTGAGGTCAAAACAAAGGGTCGTCATGACCCGTGTGTTGGCATTCGAGCCGTACCAATTGGTGAAGCAATGATGGCATGTACACTTGCTGACCACTTTTTACTTAATCGGGGACAATTAGGATAGTATTTACTCAAATCGTACCTAATTAATTTTGACTTCCTTTAGATGATTGTTGTGGTTGCTTTAAATTCGTTCTACAGCCAAAAGATATTCTTGATTACCACTACTTCCTAAAATTGGTGATGTCGTAATACCAAGACAGTTCCACTCAGATTTCTGACTAAACCAATTACTAATCTCAATGCTAACCTGTTTACTAATTCCATGGTCAACGATTCCCTTTTTATTTAAATATCTTTTACCAACTTCAAATTGTGGTTTTATCAGAATGATACCAATGGTTTTGGTTGGAACTATTTGTAACAAGGCTTTCAGTGCTAATTTGACAGAAATGAAACTAACATCGCAGGTAAAAAACTTCGGTAATTCTTCAAATGTTGCAGAACAAATATCTCGAGCATTTAAATTTTCGAGTAACCTAATTCGAGGATCGTTGGATAAACTCTTATGAAATTGGTTATTACCAACATCTATTGCATATACCCTTTTAGCATAACGTTCCAACAAAACTTGGGTAAATCCTCCAGTAGATGCCCCAATATCTGCACATATTAAATCCTTTGGAGTTAACTTAAAGTGATCAAGAGCGTGAACCAATTTTAATGCGGCACGGGATACATACCCTTCTATTGGATCGCTTAGTTCAATTTCAACATTTTGAGAAACTTTGAAACTTGGTTTTGTAACAATTTGACCATCAACACGAACTACACCTCTTAAAATTGCATCTCGAGCACGCGAACGACTTGGAGTCAATGATCGGTCCGTCAATAGCTGATCAAGTCGGGTTTTGTCATTCATATTTGAAAACTGTCAAACTCAAGCAACTTAGTCATGTTAAATTATTCACAATTAATTTCTCTAGCTTTTTAATCACGATTTCTGGATTTTCACCAAAACTAATGGTTCCGTCAAATTGGTTATTTGAATTCATCAGATAGACACTGGCTGTATGGTCCATCGTATAATCCCCATCATCAGTCTCAACTTTTTGTGCATAAACTCGGTAAGTCCTAATCATTTGATTTACTTGTTGTATTGAACCAGTAAGTGGAATAATTCGCTGATCAAATGAGCTTACATAGTCTCGCAAAACTTCTGGAGTATCTCTCTCTGGGTCAACAGTTACGAATAAAAAGTTCAAATTGTTGGCTTTTTCACCCAATAGATTAATCCAGTTTTGGATTTCAGCCAATGTAGTTGGACAAACATCAGGACAATGTGTGAAACCGAAGAAGAGGACTGTAGGTTTACCAATAATATTTTTATCAGAAAATTCATTCCCGTCATCATCTACTAAAGTAAAAGAACCGCCAATTTCGGAGAATTGATTGAGTACATTTTTGTCATCAATTAAATTTGAGGCAGTGTTGTACATCAGCATTGTCACAGTAGCGAATGCCGCTAATGCAACAAGAACCCATAACACAATTCGAATTTTTTGAATTTTTTGCATTTAATTAGTTACTATGGAAGTGATTTATCGGTACTTTTGTTGCACCAACTTTTGCTACATTAAACATAACTGTTACTTCACCAGCTTTTTCAAAGATTAAAGAAACCGGAACACTTTGACCCTCATTTAGCGGTTTTGTCAAATTTGTAAACATCAAATGAAAACCACCAGGTTTCAGCTCTATTAAACTATTAGGAGGAATCGGAATTCCATTTTCAACAGGACGCATCTTCATTACACCGTCAGTTAATTTCATTTCGTGAATTGCTAATTTTTTTGCGACTTTGGTTGTACTACCTATCAATGTATCTGGTTCATCCCCATTGTTGTAAATTGTAAGATAGCCGGCGGTGGCTGTTGAAACACCAGGGGGAACGCGTGTCCACGCGTGTTTGATTTTTAAATCTCCGATGATTGCATCACCGCCAAAAGTACTGGTCGCAAAAAAAATTGATGCCAGAGCAATATAGAAAAACAATTTCATCATAATGGTCATCTTAAAATTGCTAACTAAAGGTAAAATATTATTGATTCACGTAATCAATGGAAGAAACAAATTTGTGATTTTGGTTAGATAAATAATTAATATAGCTTTTTAAACTAAAATTTTGAATTATTTAGTTGCTTGTGGTTTGTTCAATTTCCTCGGAACCAGTTTCCCATGCTTCCGCTACTTCTTCTTGAGTTATTGGACCAGGTGCTGCGATTGTAATTTCTGGAATGACAACATCTGGATCACTTTCATCAAGTGGTTCTGCAGTAATAACCCCACCAACTTGTGCGGTTGTAGCGAGATTCCAGTCAGTTTTGTCTTCATCAGGTTTGACCGAACGTATATTAATTCTCATGAGCAGATAAGCTCCAAGAATCAGCCATAAAATGGCAATGAATGTATAATAACTACTGATTGGAAAATTGTTCATGATAATCGTGGTTAAGAATGGACCAAAAGTTGCCCCCATCCCAAAAACAAGTAAAAGTCCAGAGGCTGTATCAACATAGCTATCTTGTTCAGGGTCAATTTGGTCATAACAGTGTGCGAAAACTATGGCATATGTTGGTTGGGTTACGGCTCCGATAACCGTTGCAGTTATTATTGCAAAAATGACATTTGTTGTAGGAAAGAGTGCTAGCAGTAGACATAAAACTCCAGACACACCACATAATGCAAGTAGCACTAGTCGTCGATCAACCTTATCTGACAGTCGTCCAAGTGGCCATTGTGTAATAGTTCCTCCAAATAACATGGCAGTAACATAATATGCCGCGGCATTAGCATCTAATCCAATGCGAAGCGCATAGAGAGGCGAAAGTGACCATAGTGATGCTGTGGTAGCACCTACAAAAATAACTCCGACAAAAGCGGCTGGAGATAATTTATAGATCTTTTGTGGGTGAAATCGTACCAGCGAAATTGGTGCTGGCTGTGCAGAACGAGTTAAAGAAACTGGTAATACAGCTATAGAAACAATAATTGATGCGATTACGAATGGTATAAATGATGCGTGATTAGAAATAGTGACAATCATTTGTCCAAGCATAATTGATACAAAGTTGACGACAATATAAATGGACATAATTAGTCCGCGAGATTCGTTGCTTGTTCGTTCGTTAAGCCAACTTTCAACTATGATATAAAATCCAGAAATGCAAAAACCAAATACTGCACGTGCAAGAATCCATGGAATTGGATCAATTCCAATAATATAAACTAATGAAGCCGCGGAACTTAATGATACAACAGCGGCGAACGCCCTAATGTGTCCAGCGCGTTGCACAATATAGGGAGCGAAAAAACATCCAATGACAAATCCAGCAAAATAACTAGAGGATACAAGGCCAACAACAATATCGGTAAAGTTTTCATAATCGGCTCGGATTGGTAATAGTGTCGCTTGAAGTCCGTGTCCAATCATCATACAACTGACTGATAGCAAGAGAGCCAGGATTGGTGTAATTGTTTGTATCATAAAGTACCTTTAAGAAGTCGTCTGCTAAGCCGACTTAAATGCAAAATTAAAATTATGGTGTTAATGTCTTCATCGATTTACTGTAAATGACTTACATTGTTCGTATGTTTGTATCAACTAGCATAAAATTTTAGTTTGGAGTTTTTCTTAAATAGTTATTCGTCAAAAATTTTGCAATCTACTTGCAGGATAAATTTTTTGAAATCAATGTCCAAAAACGACATTTTTGTCGTTTATACGCTTAGGCATAATATTGCAGATTCATTTAGTTGTTTGCTCGATTTCCTCTGCACCAGATTCCCAAGCTTCTGCAGCTTTTTCTTCTGTTATTAAATTTTGAGACACTATGACAGTTTCTGGAACGATTACATCTGGACTACTTTCATCTAAAGGTTCAGAAGTTATTGCACCACCAACCTGTGCTGTAGTTGCCAAATTCCAATCAGTTTTTTCTTGGTCTGGTAATTCAGTGTGAACTTTCATTCTCCAAATGAGGTAACCTCCCAGTGTCACCCACAAAATAGCGATAAATGAGTAATAACTACTAATTGGAAAATTATTCATAATTACTGTCGTTAATATCGGTCCAAATGTTGCCCCGATCCCATACAATAGTAAAAGTCCAGAGGCGATATCTACATAATTATCTTTATTCGAGTCAATTTGGTCATAGCAGTGTGCACAAACTATTGCGTAACTTGGTTGAGTAACACCACCAATAATCATCGCAGTTATTATTGCAAATACTAAATTTGTTGTCGGAAACAGCGCAAGTAACAAGCAAAAAATACCTGAAATAATACATAGAACAAGTAAAACTAATCTTCGATCAACTTTGTCTGAAAGTCTTCCAAGTGGCCACTGTGTAATAGTTCCCCCTAAAATCATCGCAGTTACATAATAGGCAGCGGCATTTGCATCCAAACCAATTCGAATCGCATATAATGGTGAAAGTGACCATAACGTTGCAGTTGTAGCACCAACTAATACTACCCCAACAAATGCTGCCGGTGACAGATTATAAATTTTTCTTGGTCGAAATTTTACTAATGAAATTGGAGCAGGTTGAGCGGAATTTGTTAAAGAAACAGGTAGTACAGCAATTGAAACGGCTATTGAGGCGATCACGAATGGTACAAAAGACAAGTGATTTGAAACTGATACAATTAGTTGTCCAAGCATAATTGAAACAAAGTTTACGACGATATAAATTGACATGACTAAACCACGTGTTTCATTGCTTGATCTTTCATTAAGCCAACTTTCTACAATTATGTAAAACCCAGAAATACAAAATCCAAATAAAGTGCGCGCAAATACCCAAGAAATAGGTTCTACACTTATTATATAGATTAGAGAAGCGGCTGAACTTAATGAAACAAGTGCCGCGAATGCGCGAATATGACCAGCACGCAAAACTATGTGAGGTGCTATAAAACATCCAATGACTGTTCCTGCAAAATAACCCGAAGAAACTAACCCAATGACAACATCAGTAAAAATTTCTGTTTCTGCGGCGGCACGGATTGGAAGTAAAGTAGATTGGAGACCATGACCAATCATCATACAACTGGCTGATAGCAGGAGAGCTAGGATTGGTGTAATTGTTTGTACCATAAAGCACCTTTAAGAAGTCACCTGCTAAACCGGCATTTAGGCAAATGTGAAGATGTTAGATAAATCTACTTAAATTACTTCCAATGACCCTTTGTGTGTATTCTGATTGTTATTAGTGCGTAAATTCTGTTATGAGTTTTCTAGTTGGTTATTCAACCATAAAATTTTAACTTAATTGGGAATTAATATTATGGAAATCAATGCCTAAATACGACATTTATGTCGTTTATGCGCTTTAACTAAATGTTTCCAATTCATATTCAAAAATTTGAGATATCTTATAAACAAAACCTTTGGTAAAACTGCTGGAATTTTCATATATTTGCACTGGGTTATTAATATTTAAAATGCAATCTGTGAAATAAATTAGTTGTACTTTTTATTAAATTTGTATGAATTTGTATAAATTCATACACTACGATTGATTTACAATGCTAATTCCTGATTTAATTTGTTGTCTTGTGATTTATTAATTTTCGTTAGAACTGGATACTGATTTTCCGACGATTTTCTGTTCTGTTTTTAGGTTAGAAGATGGAATAATTGTTTCTGGATTCATTACACTTGAGTCGCTTTCATCCAGAGGACCAGCTGTAATCATCCCACCCACATTTGCAGTAGTTGTTAAGTTCCAATCAGTTTTTTCTTTATCAAAAATTACCGAGCGAATCTTTATTCTCCAAATGAGGTAAACTCCTAAAATTAACCATAGAATGGCAATAAAGGTATAATAACTACCAATTGGAAAATTATTAATAATGATGGATGTTAGAATTGGTCCTAGTGTTGCTCCTATCCCATATATCAGTAACAACCCAGAAGCAATATTGACATAGTTATCTTTTTCTGGATTAATTTGATCATAACAGTGAGCAAATACTACTGTATATGTTGGTTGAGTAATTGCACCTACAATTGTCGCAGTTGCAATTGCAATCAAAAAATTTGTGGGTTGAAATATTGCAAGTAGCAAACACATAAGACATGATAAAATACATAGTACTAATAAAACTAATCGTCGATCAATTTTATCAGAAAGTCGACCAAGTGGCCATTGCGTCAGAGTTCCACCTAATACCAATGCCGTGACATAAAATGCGGCAGAATTTGCGTCTAGTCCAATTCTAATCGCATATAGTGGCGACAGTGACCAAAGTGATGCGGATGTTGCACCAACAAAAATTACACCGATAAATGCTGATGGTGATAAATTAAATATTTTTTTCGGTTGAAATTTTACAAGAGAAATAGGTGCTGGTTGAGCTGAGCTAGTTAGTGAAACCGGTAAAACTGCAATTGAAAAAACTAATGAAGCGATTGCAAATGGTAAAAAGGAGGCGTGGTTTGAAATTGTAACAATCATCTGACCAAGCATAATTGATACATAGTTAACAACAATATAAATTGATAAGATAAATCCACGCGACTTATTACTTGCACGCTCATTTAGCCAACTTTCTACAATAATATAAAATCCAGAAATACAAAAACCAAAAATCACACGTGCAATTACCCAAGTGACCGGTTCAACGCTAATTATATAGGCAATTGAGGTGGCAGAACTTAATGAAACTACAGCCGCGAATGCTCGAATATGTCCAGCGCGCAATACAAGGTGCGGTGCAATTAAACATCCAATCACACCACCGGCAAAATAACTTGAAGATACAAGTCCGATTACAATGTCATTGAAATTTTCTAAATTGGCGCGAATTGGCAATACTGTGTTTTGGAGCCCATGTCCAATCATCATGCAACTCGCTGACAGTAGCAATGCTAAAATTGGTGTAAGTGTTTTGACCATTAGACTACAATATGCGTAAACCTATCATACCAGTTTACACACTTTGAAGTAAAGATTTAGACTAAAGTCATTTCTATTGTTTTCAATTTTCCAATACAATTCCAAGAGCTTCATATACAGATCTAACTATTCCTTTAGTGCACAACCCAGCTTCTTCGTACATTTTCTCTGGACTGTTTTGCTCGATAAAATAATCTGGGAAACAAAGTGACCTAACTTTTAGATTTTGGTCAAGTAGTCCTGATTGGGTAAGGTGTTGTAAAACAAAACTTCCAAATCCACCAACAGAGCCTTCTTCAATTAGAATTATGAGTTCATGATTCAGTGCAAGTTGATTGATTAGGTCGCAATCAAGTGGTTTAGCAAAGCGAGCATCTGCAACAGTCGTAGACAACCCAGCAGTAGTTAATTCTTCAGCTGCTTCCAATGCCACGTTTAGGCGCGAACCAAATGATAACAGAGCGATTTTATTACCTTCTCTTATGATTCGACCCTTGCCGATTTCAATTGGGGAACCCTGTTCGGGTAGATCAACTCCGATTCCTTCACCCCTTGGATATCGAAAAGATATTGGACCTTCATCATAATTAACTGCGGTTGATACCATATGACGCAATTGTGCCTCATCGGAAGGGGCCATCACTACAAAACCAGGTAAGATTCCCAGAAAGGCGGTATCATAAGAACCGGCATGCGTTGGACCATCTGCTCCAACTAATCCAGCGCGATCTATCGGAAATCGGACTGGTAGTTTCTGAATCGCTACATCGTGTACGACTTGGTCATAAGCACGTTGTAAAAATGTAGAGTAAATGCATGCAAATGGTTTTATACCTTCTGTAGCTAATCCAGCCGCGAATGTAACTGCATGTTGTTCAGCGATTCCAACATCAAAGACTCGGTCTGGAAATTCCTTTTCAAATTCATCCAATCCTGTTCCAGCAGGCATTGCAGCAGTGATTGCAACAATTTTCTCATCTGTTCTAGCTTCTTGAATCAAACTTTGAGCAAATATTTTAGTATAACTTGGTGCGTTAGTAATTGGTTTCGACTGTTGTCCTGTAACGATATTAAATTTTGAAACTCCATGGAATTTATCCGCAGAAGTTTCGGCTGGAGGATATCCTTTTCCTTTTTGCGTTACCGCATGGATTAGCACGGGTCCTTGATGAACATCCCGAACATTTTTTAAAATTGGAAGCAAATGGTTGAGATTATGACCATCTACTGGTCCAACATAATAAAAACCTAGTTCTTCAAAAAGGGTTCCTCCAGTCCAAAAACTGCGGGCAAATTCTTCAGCACGTGCAGCTTTTGTTTGAATTGATTTTGGTAGTACTTTCGCCATTTGTTTTGCGACTTCACGGATTGAAAGATAGGAGCGTCCTGAAACTAAGCGTGCTAAATATGCTGACATCGCACCAACTGGGGGAGCAATTGACATATCGTTGTCATTTAAAATTACAATCAAACGTGAATGAGACCCACCAGCGTTATTCATGGCTTCATATGCCATACCTGCCGACATTGCACCATCACCAATTACGCAAATTATATTATTATCTTTTTGGTTCAAATTTCGTGCAACTGCCATCCCCAATCCCGAGGAGATTGAAGTTGAAGCATGTGCCGCACCAAAAGGGTCATATTCTGATTCGCTTCGTTTTGTAAATCCAGATAAACCATTACCTTTACGCAAAGTTCTAATCTCTTTTCGCCGGCCGGTAATTATTTTATGAGGATAGCATTGATGACCAACATCCCAAATTAGTCGATCATCTGGAGTATTAAAAATGTAGTGAATTGCCACTGTTAACTCAACAACACCTAGACCCGCACCTAAGTGACCTCCGGTTACAGATACCGCGTCAATGACTTCATTACGTAATTCATCTACTACTTGGTTTAAGCGTTCAGATTCTAGTTTGCGTAAGTCATAAGGGGTATGAATTTGATCAAGTAAAGGAGTATTTTGACGAAGATTTATTGGTTCATTCATTCGGGTTTACCTATTGTGACAGTGCATTTTGAATTTGCAAAATTTATGGAATTTTAATAACTCTCACTAAGTCAATTGAATCAATGTAATTTGATTTGAAATAGATAAAGTTTGTCGCTTATAGCAAAGTGCCCTTAAACCAAATAAATTAAACATTTATTTTATTTATTTGGATGGTGAGCAACAAACAATTTTATTCGTTTTCATCATGTAATTCTTCAACACCCAATGGTGTGCCATTTGAACTTAGTCGAATTTTTTCAACTTTCTTTTCTGCAGAAGTTAGAAGTTTATTACAATGTGCTCGTAGTTTATCACCACGTTCATAAATTGTGATACTCTCCTCAAGCGGGACATCACCATTTTCTAATTTGCGCACAATATCTTCTAATTCACTTAGTGCTTCTTCATATGACATTTTGGCAATGTCTTTACTAACAACTGTGTCTGTTTCAGTGTTTTCGGTAGTCATAATTTATTCCTGTGTGTTTAGGTAGATTGATTGTAATTCAAACTGTAGATTTTGATAAATTATATTTGATTCAGGTGCAAATAACTTTAGGAATTCATTAATTGTTTCACGTGGACCGCTACAGATTCACTTAATCCAGTAAGATCATATCCTCCTTCCAATACTGAAATTACACGTCCATTGCATGTTTTATTGGCAAGTTCCATCAACTTTTTTGTAATCCATTCAAAATCTTCTTTTTCTAAATTGATATTGGCCAATGGATCCCGTTTATGTGCATCAAATCCCGCTGAGATTATAATTAGATCTGGTGAAAATTGTTCAATTCTGGGCAAAATTTCTTCGTTCATTGCTTGCTTGAATTCCAAACCTCCGTCATTTGCTGCAAGTGGTGCATTTACAATAGTATTTGCTTCCCCTTGTTCGTTTTTTGCACCAGTTCCAGGATAAAGCGGCATTTGGTGGGTTGAGCAGTACATGACAGTTTTGTCATTCCAAAATATGTCTTGGGTTCCATTACCGTGATGGACATCAAAATCAATTATTGCGATATGGTCAAGATTGTATTTGTTTTGAGCGTAACGCGCAGCAATTGCTACATTATTGAATAAACAAAATCCCATTGCGGTGGTTTTTTCGGCATGGTGGCCAGGTGGTCGACTTGCACAAAATGCGTTTGTGACATTTTGATTGATTACTTCATCTATTGCCAAACAACTTGCACCAACTCCTCGTAGTGCGGCATCCCAAGACCCGCTTGAAACTGAAGTATCTCCATCAATTGCTACTAATCCTGAAGTTGGAATGGATTCTTTGATTTTTGAAATATAGCTGGTCGGATGAACACGAGCAATGTCAACTTCTTGACCTTTAGGTGCTTCTTTCTTTGTTAGTGAATTAAATTCACTTTGCGCCAATGTTTGTTCAATTATGCGTATTCGATCTGGTCGTTCTGGATGTCCAGGAGGAGTCTCATGTCCGATAAATGAAGATTGATTATGCACCAGCAGTGTAGTCATAGCTGTTCCTCAACCTAAACTTTTTTAATTCACTCAAATGAAAACTAGAATGCGGTGAAATAAGCGTTTTTAACGATAAAGTGAATAATTAATACCGTTAAGATCCTAAATTGAATTGTAATAGAAAATTTAAAAATAAACAAGCAAGAACTGGTAAAGGAGCTGCGTCATTTTGTTTTTGGTGTAGCCGCTCGAGTTAGACGATCATTTATTGCTTCACCAAAACCATCATTTGGAATGGGCATAACCGCGATTGATTTGCAACGGATTTTATCTAAAGTTCGTAAACCAGAATATAAGTTACTTGCTGCTTCTCGTAAATTTGAAGCTTTGCTCAAATTGAAAATTCCGCGACATTCAGCTGCATTAGTAGGTAAGTTTGGTCCAAAGGCAAGGAGAGTCTCGTCAACATCAATTAAGGAAGCTTCAAGTCTGATTGGTGTATTTGGCGCATAATGTGAGGTCAACATCCCAGGTGAAGTGGGTGATTGATTGTCGGTAGTGTACTTAGCGAGATCCTTGCTTAAAACATTCTCTAGTTGTTTTGTTGGAATCCCACCAGTACGTAAGATTATTGGAATTTCGTTAACACATGAGACAACAGTTGATTCAATCCCAATAGATGAAGGACCAGCATCTATAATCATTGCAACATGTTCACCTAATTCCTCAAGGACATCTTGAGCAGTGGTTGGACTAATTTTTCCTGATGAGTTTGCACTCGGAGCTGCTAATGGTATTTCAAGGGTTTCTGCAAGGGAACATAGTATTGGTGAGGCTGGAATTCTAATGGCAAGAGTATCCAACCCTGCTGTACATATACTTGAAATTGTAGAAGTGTCTAGTTTAGGTACGACAATTGTTAGTGGTCCTGGCCAAAAATTCGTTGCTAATAATTTTGCGTCCGAATTGAATTTACCCTGAGATTGAGCCGCATGAAAACTTGAAAAATGTGAAATTAGTGGGTTATTACTAGGTCGTCCCTTTGCATTATAGATCGTTTGACATGCTTGGTCATTAGTAGCATCTGCTGCGAGTCCATATACAGTCTCAGTAGGAATTGCAATAATCTGTCCTTCTGCTAGCAAGCGCAAAGCATGCTTAAAATTAGGCGTACTAGTCCAATCGGTATTGTTATTTGAAATTTTCCAAACTGTCGGCATTTTTTCCTTGCGCATCATTTTTTTAATCAAATCATTATTGACAGAACTACCACTAGTCATATAGTTTTGTATGTAGATAATGAAAATAGCTAATCAAACTATCATATTAAATTTTAAGGACTTAGTTAAAATTTTGAGGAGGAACTATTTTGTATCGGGCACCGACTACGGAAATTTCTTTCATTTTAAATCATGTCGCAGGGCTACCAGAGGTACTGGATACTGGTAAATTCCCAGATGTAAATGAAGAGCTTGTTACAGCAATTCTTATGGAAGCGGGTAAATTTGCCGAAGAAGAAATTGCTCCGTTGAATAAGTTAGCAGATGAGCAAGGAGCGGAACTGGAAGATGGAGTCGTCAAGGTCCCTGATGGCTGGAAAGAATGTTATGAACGCTGGATTGAAGCAGGTTGGAATTCACTAACTGGAAATCCAGAATTTGGAGGACAGGGATTACCGATAACCTTGCTTATGGCAACTATGGATATTTGGAACGCAGCATCAATTGCGTTTGGAATTTGTCCAACTTTGACGATCGGGGCATTTGAGGCATTGTATACCCATGGTTCAGATGAGTTGAAACAGAAATTTATGGAAAATTTAGTTTCGGGAAAATGGATGGGAACTATGAATTTGACAGAACCACAGGCAGGTTCTGATTTGAATGAATTGCGAATGCGAGCAGAGCGAAATTCAGATGGTAGTTACCGATTATTTGGGCAGAAAATTTTTATTACATATGGTGATCATGAAATAACGGAAAATATAATTCATTTAGTTTTAGCTCGATTACCTGATGCGCCTGCTGGAACAGCTGGAATTTCGTTGTTTTTAGTACCAAAAATTCTTGTGAATGACGATGGAACATTGGGAGAGCGTAATGATGTTACGTGTATCGGTGTCGAAGAAAAATTGGGAATTCATGCTTCACCAACTTGCACATTATCGTATGGTGAAAAAGAAGGTGCAATTGGGTATTTGATCGGAAAGGAAAACCAAGGATTGGCATGTATGTTTACCATGATGAATAGTGCGCGACTTACAGTTGGAATACAAGGTGTCGGTGTTGCTGACCGTGCAACGCAACAAGCAATTGAATATGCACGTGAGAGAAAACAGGGGCGGGTGATTGGATCGGAGAGTTCGCAACCAGATGAAATTGCAAATCACCCTGATATCAAGCGAAATTTACTTTTGATGAAAGCAAAAACCGTCGCGTCAAGAGCAATTTGTTATTGTTGTGCGCAAGCAATTGATATGAGCAAATCTACAGAAGGTGAAGTAGCAAAATTTTGGCATGAGCGGGTGGCGTTTCTAACTCCTTTTGCAAAAGCACTATCAACGGATTTGGCCGTGGAAGTTACGTCAACGGGAGTTCAAGTTCATGGCGGCACTGGATATATTGAAGAAACCGGAGCAGCACAACATTTTCGTGATGCTAGAATTCTTCCTATTTATGAGGGGACGAATGGAATACAAGCAATTGATTTAGTAATGCGAAAAGTATTGATATCAAATGGGGAACATGTTGGATTAGTTTTTGATGAAATTGAACAAACTTTATTGGAATGCCAGCAATCAAATAACTACAAAATATCAAGTATTGGCAATCGCCTTAAAGAGTCACTTGAAGATGTAAAAGAAGCCACACAATATATTTTGCGTGCACATAAAGAAGACCGAAAGAACGAAATTTTAGCGGGGGCGACATCATATTTGAGGTTATTCGGTTTAACACTTGGTGGTAGTTATTTGGCAAAAGCTGCGCTGGCTTCAGCACGAATGAACGAATCGACACCTGCGGAAGAAATTCGAATATTGGAAGCAAATTTCTTTGCTGAAAACCTTTTGGTGGAAACATCAGGGTTAAGCAAATCTGTAATTGGTACTGCCACATCTGTGTTGGAATTTGATCCGATGCAATCGGTAGCGTAATTAGATGAGAAAAAGAAAATGATTGAAACCAAACGAGTTGACTCAATTCAAGTAATTCAGTTTAAGCGATCAGAAAAAAAGAATGCCATTACAAGTCCAATGTATGAATCATTGAGTGATGCCTTAGTTGATGGAGATCAAGCGACTGAAATTGCAGTGCATTTGATTATGGGTAGTGATGGTATTTTTACTGCTGGAAATGATATCACAGAGTTTAAAGCGTTCGCGGAAGGCGGAGAATTAGGTTCAGGAGTAGTTAGATTTTTAAAGACACTACCAAGAGTTCAAAAACCGCTAATTGCGGCGGTCGATGGACTGGCAATTGGTATTGGCACTACAATGCTATTTCACTGTGACATGGTATTGGCAAGTGAACGTGCCCTTTTCAAAACACCATTTCTTGATTTAGGTTTAGTACCTGAAGCGGCATCAAGTCTATTGGCAACAAAAATTCTCGGACCAATAAAGGCATTTGAGATATTATGTGCAGGAGCAACATTTAATGCTGACGAAGCATTAAAAATGGGATTGATTAATCGAATTGTACGTGCTGACGTACTTGAGAATGAAGCAATTGACCTGTGCAAAAATTTAGCAGCAAAATCTAGAGAAGCGATGAAAATTGCACGTGAATTGATTCGCGGTTCAATGGAGGGAATTGAACAACGGATTGATGTAGAAAATGAAGCGTTTAAAGGTAGA
This sequence comes from Stappiaceae bacterium, assembly GCA_964291365.2. Classification (GTDB taxonomy): domain Bacteria; phylum Pseudomonadota; class Alphaproteobacteria; order Rhizobiales; family Stappiaceae; genus JBDWFY01. Next base: position 3,147,557 of record OZ219989.1, on the reverse strand, counting down.
TTGCGCTCAACCGAAGCGAAGGCAGCGTTTCAAGCTTTTCTAAATCGAAAATAGATTTTTCGAAACTTAAAACTAGAAAGGAAATAAACGTATGGGTAGTTTAGCAGGTAAGACTTTATTTATCACTGGCGCAACCCGTGGAATTGGGTTAGCAATTGCACTTCGGGCAGCGCGGGATGGTGCTAATATTACGATTGCAGCAAAAACAGTAAATCCACATCCGAAGCTAGAAGGTACCATTTATTCCGCTGCTGAGGAAATTGAGAAGGCAGGTGGAAAGGCGTTACCTATAGAAGTTGATATTCGAAATGATGAAGTTGTTGAGCGTGCAATAAATGAAACAGTCTGGCAATTTGGTGGATTAGACATTGTTGTAAATAATGCAAGTGCGATTCAACTTACTTCAGTTGCTGAAACTGATATGAAGAAATTTGATTTGATGCATCAAGTCAACGCACGTGGAACCTTATTGTGTTCAAAATTTGCGATTAAGCATTTAGAAAAATCGGATAATCCACATATCCTGATGCTATCACCGCCATTAGATATGAAAGAAAAATGGTTTAGTCATCAGACACCATATGCAATGGCGAAATTTGGGATGAGTTTGGTTGTATTAGGGTTAGCAGGTGAATTGCGGGATAAGGAGATCGCAGTCAATGCACTTTGGCCTAGAACAGCGATTGCAACAGCAGCAGTAAAAAACTTATTGGGTGGTGATAGAGTAATGCGCGCATGTCGCTCCCCAGAAATTTTAGCAGATGCGGCACATTATATTTTAAATCAATCTGCTAAAGAAATGACTGGTCAATTTCATATTGACGATACATTACTTGCATCAGCAGGGATGAAAGATTTTGAAAAGTATCGTGTTGATCCAAATTCTCCGCTTGCTCTAGATTTTTTTGTACCTGATGATAATATTCCACCTGTTGATCTGGGACCAGTTATTTCCATAGATACCCGCTAATCAATTGAATTGGTTTGCCATCGCCAGAAATAAAAACGCCCCGGAGAACCCGAGGCGTTATGGATTGACTGAAAATCAAACTTATTGAACGTTCTCAATTTGTTTGATGTTACTGTCACCATTGGTGATTTCAATTGTGCGTGCTTTCATTGATTCAGGAACTTCTCGAACTAAATCAATGTGTAGCAGACCGTCTTTAAGGTTTGCACCTTTGACTTCTACATGCTCTGCTAATTGGAATCGGCGTTCAAATTCGGCAGTAGAAATCCCTTGGTGCAAGAATTGAGATTTTGATTGTTCTGAATTCTCAGTTGCTTCCTTTTTTCCTCGTACAATAAGGTCTGAATCTTTCGTTTCAATATTGATGTCGTTGGAATTGAACCCAGCTACTGCCAATGAAACGCGATAGTTTGTTTCATTCGTTCGTTCAATATTGTAGGGTGGAAATGTGGGTGAATATCCATCGTTTCTTTCATTAAGCAACGAGAATAGACGATCAGTATCAAAAACTGATCGACCAAGCAGATTTAAGTTTAGATGATTCATAATTTAGTCCTCCTTTGAGCGACTTGGTTGTGTTTATATATTTAACAGCAATTAGATTTCCCATTTTTGGCAAAATCTTTGCTGATTTACAGGCCTTATTTGCACCTGCACGTTATATATGGGTAGTAATTTTTCAATTTCAAGTAGCGAACAAAAAATATTTTTTGTATTTAGTTTTTTGGTTTGCCGTAAGATGGAAATAGTCCTGTAATGATTATGGTAATGGAACAAACTCCTTCAAACTATTGTTTTATAATCCTTAAGTAACTTTACACGATTTTTTGCACCGTTCATTATAGACTCGTGAATTTCCGAAGGAAAATCATGAGGTAGCAATGATTCAACTTTCTCAAATACACTTTCAAGGGTATCAACGATTTCTTCAATTGAATCGTGAATTAGTTGTTTAGGCACATTTGATTTCTTTCCAGTCTCAAAGTAATGTCGTCGTACAATATCTTCCACTTTATAATGTTTATTATTCCCAATTGATAAAGCTAATTTAAAATGCTTGCGATTAAGCTGAAGTTTGTCAATGTTGGGCTGTATACTAATCACGTCATATAGTGGTGTTAGGTGAAATGATTCAAACTTTCCGAGAAATATACTGTAATTCTTTGCATGTCCATCTATTGCACCAAGCAGTTGAAACAAAACTAAAGATTTGATAAAAGTTTTTGTGTCTTCAAGATATTTATCACTACTAATTAGTAAATCAAGTATATCTTTCGCACTAGGACCGAAATCACTTTGATATTTTTGACTAGATTTTACTGATAAAGCTTGACATAAATCTTCTTGATGGATTCTGGTCAGTTTTCCGTCTTCAGTCCAACGACGATCAAACCGCTCGATGACTAAAACTTTTGTTTCACCGAATGTCTTTATTAAGGCATTGTTTACAGGTACTTCAAATAACTTAAGTACATTTAAGCAGTAAAATTCGTTTTCTACACTTCTTGATAAATCAATATCCGGATGAAAATGGTCTATATGGGGCTTAAAAATATGAGTAGTTGGAGTCGCCCCTAGAGGTTTCCACCATTTATTTGCATAGAATAGAAGTGCGGTTTTCTTTTGTGCACCAGCTACGGATATTCTGAAGTTATCTGTGTGATGTAAACCAAGTGGCATTTTATGAAGATTTTTGAGTAATTTTTCAATTGAATTTTCATCTAGTTCACTCTTCTCTAACTTGTCAGCTGTATTAGTTGTAGATAGTTTTTTGGTCAAGATTTGAAATGCACCTACACAATCTTTACCAATTGCTTTCAGTATACTAAATGTATCTGTTCCAGATGCTTGAACATTTCGTGCTAAAAGTTTTTTATCAATTTCCGTATCTGGTAGAAGGTTTTCAAATACAACCATAACTTTGTTACCAGTTATGGGTTCTTCTTGTGTAGGTAATGATAGTGAAATGGGTGACGAGTATTCTTGATTTAACCATGAATGGCAGTATTGAAAGCTTAAGATATCACGTTTGATTTTTGTTAATTGTCCAACTAGCTGACCATTGAGATGAACAAAGAGAGGTGTATTTTCAGACTTCATTAGTATTGTCCTTTGACAATTGAAATGAAACTTGGGTACGAGGTGATATTCTAAACTCCAAATCAAGTACTGCCAGTATTACAAGAATTGTTTGGAGTTTCATTGATGATTTTCCAGTTTCAATTCGAGAAATAGTTTCTTGTTGAAATCCTGCAAGCTTACCTAGTTCTTGTTGTGATAAGCCTTTTTGTTTTCTAGTTTCACGAATTGTTTGTCCAATTTGTCGTAAATTTCTTGCTAATCTAGTCATAATTTTTCCTTGCATTTTTTTAAGATTTACGTTTATTAAGAATTATTTAATTTATTAGTTTATATGATATAGCACATAAAGTCAAGTTATATGATATAGCGCATAAAACCTATTTATATGATATAGCACGTAAAGTCAAATTATATGATATAGCATATAAAACTTGTTTATGTGTTATTAATCATAAATGTAACGATTTGTTTAGTTCAAATTCCGATATTAAATAGTTTTTTAGGTAAAAAATTAAAGTCAAGACTTAACCAGATTTATTGCGAAATGTCATTCACATTTTATTTAGATTGAGTACTAAATTTATCGTGCTAATGTTTGATTAAACTTGACTTTGGACGCAAATTGGACAACAATTTTGTTTAAACTGATGTGGCATATTATATGATATAGCACATAAAAACCGTTTATGTGTTATTAATCATATATACAGTGATTTGTTTAGGCTAAAGCGTGATATAAATTAGTATTTTGGGTGAAAAACTACACTTAGAATTTAATCAGATTTTGTTCACCAACAATAATTACAAGTGTTCTACGACATTAACCAATAATCGCGCTTTGACTTATGCGCGCGTCAATGGACGAATCTACTTGTTGTTATCAATCACCGCTGTGTTCTTCTTCCAGTCGCTATCTTTCTTGCCATTGTCATAACAATTATGAAGTAAGTTATATTTAATGCGATAAAGACATAGCGTCACAGGCTTGATATCAAGGCCATGAAATCAATGTATTGTCGCAGTTAAGCTTGGATTCAAAATACAATGACCAAATCGGTCAATCAGTTGACAAATTTCACAATGAAACTGTGGCAAGTCCGTCAATCACCGAAACCCAGCAATTTGTGTTTTTTTGATTACACCATCATTTGTTTGAAACTCTATTACCTTATTGCGCAACCCAAAGGCACTACACTCCTCTTGATCAGCAACTGCTTGAAGCGATAAATTAGGGTTGGTGAGATACATATTAACCAAAGATTCTTTCGTTGCATATTGAATCTCACGCACTTGAATGTCCTCTCAAATGAATCAAAATCAAGGTGCTGAGAACCATCTAGTTGGCTCACTAAGCTCTATTACTAATGAGAAAATAAGGGCATTCACGACGGGGAGAATTGGTCTGTGGAAAACTCTTAATTTATAGTTTATATTGTAAGCTCCTATAAATTAACTGGTGAATAATTAACCAATAATAATCGAAGAAGTCAATTTGACTACAAAAAATATTTTTGCAGTGATTTTAACTGCTTTTTTTGTTTTACACTTGAGTGTAATTGAGTTTAAAATGATGTCAACTCTTTCAACAGGGCATTAGCCCACAATACATGATAGGTTATTGTGAGTCCTATCTCAAATACAACAAGGAGAATAACTAATGCTAGATTTTCTTAGCGTTCATGTGATGTTATCAATACTGATGCTAGCAATAGCAACTTATATTACATATGTAGGAAAACGAAAAGAATATAGCTCGAAATGGATAATTGCAATCATTTATGTGATGTTCGGGTTCTTGATTATTGATAGCATTAAAATTGATATAGCAAATCAAAAACTTGATGCCATTATTGAGCAACTACAATTAGAGGAGGACAACTAAAGGCAAAATTCCTCTTTAGTCAACATGCAATGGATGCTTGAGAAGGTAAAAAACGGTTCAATATGGTTCTAGTCGAACAATATATCGAACTAATTTTTTTTACCTGTTGCAATAATTATGTTATTCCCGTTATATCATGTAACTTGGTTTTATGTACTATATCGGGTATTATATACATAACACAACAGTTCCCAAAATAATACTTATATCTGAATAATTAAAAGGTACGCCCTCTTCAGGCGTACCTTTGTGTCTTCTACTCATATTAAAACTGGTAACGACAATTTCCAGTACCTGGGATAATTAGAAGTCTCTTCATATTTACCTCACCCACTCCCGTGGAACAAACATATGACCAAGAGCCGCTGTCATACAAAGTTCCCAATAATAGTCTCCTTGTCTTTGGCAATCTTCAAATGTTTCAACCGGATCACAAGATACAATGAATAATCCTAATACTAGGATAATTGAAGTTCGTTTAATCATAATTTATCTCCTTTGAGTCTAGTTATGAATTTACTATTATTTACATAAATTTTATCAAATTCAAAGGGGCAAATTGTCGCACATTAATTCTAATTTCCGTAATTCTCTGAATATTCATTCGTGTTTTTTACTTTAGCGGGGCTGTTGCATTATGTATATAATTCCCGTTATATATCATTATTTCGACTTAAATTTAGATTTTAGTGGTCAATTGCTGGATGAATTCAAGACCAAATTCAAAAACTTCAGTTCAAAGAAATTTCATTTATTCATACTCACTACCTCGAACGTCATATGGATCTTTAGTCTCCCATTTTTTCATTAATGTTTCTAAGTCAGTACGTTCCTGATTAGGTAGAACAATTTTTAATGAAATTAGAATATCACCACGCTTTTTTACAGTAATTGGCAGTCCTTTATTTCCCAATCTTAAGACTCGATCAGTATCAACGCATTTAGGTACCTTGATATTTGCCGCACCTTCAAGTGTAGGTACGCGAATTTTTGCACCTAATACCGCTTCGTATAATGTAATAGGTACCTCAATTCGCAGGTTTGCACCATCTACTTTGTAAAGTTTGTGAGGTGCATACTTTAAAGTGACAATTACATCACCATTTCGCATCCCACCTGAGCCAGGATTACCTTGTCCCTTCAGACGAATTTGTCCACCATTTTCGGTTCCCGGTGGTATTTTTACTTCAACAATTTTGTCACTCGGTAATTTTACGCGAACTGACCCTTTATTTGCAAGGTCTTCAAGTGAAACTTTAGCATTGATTGCTACATCACTACCACGTTGTCGAGGACTTTGTTTGAAACCAGATCCACCTTTTGATCGATTTCTGGAAGTTTGAGAGAATCCACTACTTCCCGTAAACATTTCATTTATCAGGTCATCAAAAACTCCGTCGGCACCAAAAGAACCAGTGAATGTGAATCCACCTGGTGCATCACCGCTTCTAAAATGTTGACCGCCAAAACCACCAAAATCCGGAAAACGTGGGTTTCCGTCAGCATCAATTTCTCCACCATCAAATTGAGCACGTCGTTTCTTATCACTTAAAATCTCATAGGCCTGACTTACCTCTGCAAATCGCTCCTTAGCATTTGGATTATCTTTGTTTTGGTCAGGGTGATATTTTTTTGCAAGTTTCCGAAATGCTCGTTTTATTTCGTCCTCGCTTGCTGATTTTGAAACACTTAACACATCGTAGGGATTGCGCATGATTTTTTAAATTTCCTAGCACATAGTTTGGGTAAAAAAATTACACAATATATATAGTAATACTTATTTGTAATATCTATATAGATTTCAACTTTTTCAAGCTTTAGCAAATTGCTTTTACTTTATTGATTATATTTGATAATTGAGAGAGTATCAATTATCTATCGTTATATTTTGGAATTTATGCAAATTTTAACTGCAATTCAAGGGTATTTGGATTGTGACTGAATTGGTTAGGATCATTTGCTGAAATATATCATTGTGAATGTTTAAATCATTGGGTTTAAATACAGAAATATGAAATGTTGAATGAAATCTATTACTTAAAATAGTACCAACTGGATTCATTTACGGAGCTTAGAATGTCTAAATTAAAGAATGATGATGACGGGAATTTCTCAATTCATCAAACGACTGCTATAGACGAACCATTTGACAAATTTAATCAGTGGTTTGAAGAGGCTAAGGTTAAAGAGATTAATGATCCAAACGCAATGTCTCTTGCAACTGTTGATAAAAATTCTGTTCCCAATGTTCGAATGGTATTGATGAAAGAATTTGATCAAGAGGGTTTTGTATTTTATACCAATTTTGAAAGTAATAAAGGCCTTGAAATTGCCAATACTCAGTCTGTTGCTGCGTGCTTTCATTGGAAAGCTATTCGGCGTTCAGTTCGAATTCGAGGTCCAGTTAAACAAGTAACTGAACAGGAAGCAGATGATTATTTTAACTCACGGCCAAGAGATAGCAGAATTGGTGCATGGGCTTCTCAACAATCGCGTCCGCTTGAGAGCCGGTTTGCGCTAGAAAAAGCAGTTGCAAAGTATGCGGCTAAGTTTGCAATTGGCAATGTACCGCGACCATCATATTGGTCAGGGTATCGAATAATTCCCAGTTATTTTGAGTTTTGGTCTGATCGACCATTTCGATTGCATGAACGAATTTTATATACTCGAAATAATGATCAAGATGCTTGGCAGATTGTCAGGTTATTTCCGTAGCTGAAATTATGGTGTATTAGCTAATATTTTTGGTGAAGGAGATAAATTAATGGACGTGATTGAAGCTGGATTTGCCGGGTTTTTCTTGGGATTATCGTTAATTATTGCCATCGGTGCTCAAAATGCGTTTATTTTACGGCAAGGTTTGATAAAGCAACATGTATTTGTACTTTCTACAATTTGCTTCCTTTCTGATGCAGTTCTCATTGCAGCAGGTGTTGCTGGTTTAGGAACAATATTAAAACAATCTGAATCAATTCTTCGGTTGGTAACTGTTGGTGGAGCTTGTTTTCTATTGGTTTATGGGTGGTTAGCTTTACGCCGAGCGTTTAAGAATGATAGTTTAGAAGTTGAGGCGAAACGTTCCGGCACTTTGAAGTCTTCTATCGTTTTTTGCTTAGCTATAACTTGGGGTAACCCACATGTCTATCTTGATACTGTCGTACTACTTGGAAGTCTTTCTGCACGTTATAGTGGGATTGGACAATTCTGGTATGCAATCGGAGGTATGGTAGCTTCAGGTATTTGGTTCTATAGTCTTGGTTATGGTGCCCAATTATTGGCACCATTTTTTTCAAAACCTCTTGCTTGGAAGATATTAGACCTTGGGATTTGTGCTGTTATGTGGAGTATCGCGTTTAGTTTAATTTGGAGTTTGGGTATTTTTAATTAATCGTTCAATCTCAAAGAATGTAAAATCAAATGTTAGAGTAATTTAAATGTTGCTTCTAATGGATTAATTTCTGAAGTTGACACAATTTTTCGTTCTATCAAATCCTCTAAATGTGCAATGAGTGAAAATCCTGCCGCGGTATGGAGAGATTTCGGGGTATCTTTGTAAATTTCAGCGACTAGTTCAGTTAGTTTTTTCTCACCAAGTTTTAGCTGTTCAATTACTGCAAACTCTCTACCTTCTCGATGTGAAATGAGTTGTTCCAAATACATTGGAACTTCTTTAACTGGTCCACCGTGTGCTGGAAGATACATGTGTTCAGTCCTATTCTGTAATTTTCGTAATGAATTCATATAGGTATTCATTGACCCATCAGGAGGTGCAACGATAGAGGTTGACCAGGCCATGACATGATCACCTGAAAACAAAGTATTTTCTTCTGATAATGAGAATGCGAGATGATTAGCGGTATGACCAGGAGTAGTTACAGTTTCAATTGTCCAGTCAATGCTTTCAACTTTTTCCTTATCAGTTAATATTTTATCGGGAACATAATTTGTATCTGCACTAGTTTTTAATGGATTGACTTCGTTTTCTTTTAGTGCACGCGAAGCTTTATGTGGACCTGCACCAATGATTGGTGCATCAGTTTTCGATTGCAATATGCGGGCACCGGGAGAGTGATCCATGTGAGTGTGAGTGACAAAAATGTGACTAATTTTGTCTGCATCTACAAACTTGAGGATATTTTCAATATGTTCAATATCCATTGGTCCTGGATCAATCACCGCAATTGAATTAATTCCAACTAAATAGGTATTGGTTCCATGAAATGTGAATGGTCCTGGATTATTTGCGGTAATTCTTTGGACTAGGGGACTGATTTGCACAATTTGTCCATAGTCAGCAACAAAATTCTTATCAAAGGAAATTTTACTCAATTGGGTTTTACTCCTACATTAAACTTGCAGATAACTTGTATTCAATTTTACCAGATATTACAAATATCTTTGAATTCTGGTTGACGATTAGCTAAACTTTATTGCTTTTTCAAAGAGTTGCTGTGTTCGACCCAAACATTGTGCGATGGGTTAATCAGTTGTTAGTTTTTGCGCGAATAAATTCAAAATCAATTAATTAATCTCTGTTTGTAAAAATTTGAAACAATAATTGATAAATCAGTAAATCTCATATTTTAAAAGCTTTGTGAGTATCTGTTGTAAGATTTCATAATTTTTATACTAGTTGCGATTGCAAATCATTCGCAACTAGCTATAATGAGCTCATATACAGAATTTTGTGTAATAATATGAAACTAATTTCAGCATTCGGGCTTTTACTTGTAGCGACTTGGTTGTTTGTTAACACGGCAGTCGCTAATGCGGATAAATTAAAAATAGTTGCCACTATCGGTATGATTGGTGATGTTGTTGAAAATATCGCTGGTGAACGAGCCGATGTGTATACATTAATGGGCACGGGGATTGATCCACATTCATATCGTCAAACTCGTTCAGATATTGTTCGACTTGGCCAAGCAGATATTATTTTTAGTAATGGTCTTTATCTTGAAGCTCAAATAGAAGAACTGTTAGAAAAATTATCTCAACGGCAAAGAGTAGTCTTCTTAGGAAATGAAATTGAGCAATCCCGGCTACTAATAAGTCCAATTTACCAGGAAAAATTTGACCCCCATATCTGGATGGATGTGTCACTATGGAGTCAAATAACCGAATTAATTAGAGATACATTAGTGGAATTTGAACCAAATGCGCGAGTGTATTTTCAATCAAATGCTTCAACCTACCTTTCAAAATTGGATAAATTAAATACTTATGTTCATTCGGTTATCAAAACCATTCCAGCAGATGAAAGAATTGTGCTGACTGCACATGATGCGTTTAGTTATTTTGGTCGTGCATATAATATTGATGTGGTTGGAATTCAAGGTATCTCAACGGAAAGCGAAGCTGGACTAAATCGAATCACTGAATTAGTAGAGTTGATTGTAGATCGAAAATTAAAAGCTGTATTTATAGAGTCTACAGTGTCGGAACGTAATGTGAAAGCTTTGATAGAAGGTTCTGCAGCAAGAGGTCATGAAGTAATTATAGGTGCTGAATTATATTCAGATGCAATGGGGGCTCGTGGTACTTATGAAGGGACCTATATTGGCATGATTGATCACAATGCAACAAAAATTACTCAAGCACTTGGTGGAAATGCACCAGTATCAGGAATGAACAATAAACTGCTGGATGGATTCTGATGTTAAAGAGAATTTCGAATGATAACATGAATACGACTTCAATGGATAGTGAAATTATTCCGCAATTGAATCCAGAAAGCCCTTTAGTTGTTTCTGGTTTGACTGTCGCATATCAACAGGATGCGGTGCTAATGAATGTTTCTTTCATTACACCAAAGGGTCGAATGGTTGCTATCGTCGGACCAAATGGTGCAGGTAAATCAACTTTACTCAAATCCACGCTCGGTTTGATCCCACGTTTATCCGGTGAAATTACAGTATTTGGCAAATCTGTTTCAAAGCAACGTTCAAAAATTGCTTATGTTCCGCAACGTTCAACTGTTGATTGGGATTTTCCAGCAAGCACGCTAGATGTAGTTCAAATGGGACTTTATGAACAAATTGGTTGGTTTCGTTGGCCACAACGCCGACATCGGGCAATTGCATTGGATTGTCTTGCACAGGTGGGAATGGCAGATTTTGGTGAGCGACAAATTGGTCAATTATCGGGAGGCCAACAGCAACGTGTTTTTATTGCAAGAGCATTGGCACAAAATGCCGAAGTTTTTCTGATGGATGAACCATTGGCTGGAGTAGATGCCGCGACTGAAAATTCAATCATTCAGGTTTTTGAGAAATTAAAAAGAGAAGGTAAAACGGTTTTAGTTGTTCATCATGATTTGGAAACTGTCACCACATACTTTGAACAAGTTCTAATTTTGAATAAGCAATTAATAGCTTTTGGACCCACCAATGCAGTTTTTTCTGAAACAAATCTTCAAAAAGCATATGGCGGTCGGTTAGCGAAACCGCAATTGAATGCAATTGATGATGCGATAAATCTATCAAAATTGGAGTTACCTTGAACGAAATCTTAAGTACATTGGTATTATCAGTTGGATACAACACAGTTATAGTTTGTCTTGGTTCTGCAATATTAGGTGCGGTAGCAGGTACAGTCGGTGTATTTGTGTATTTGCGCAAACGTGCTTTAATTTCTGATGCAGTAAGTCATGCAACTCTTCCTGGTGTAGTGATGGGTTATTTGGTGGGAGTTTGGCTATTCAATGAAGGTAGGATATTATCGTTGCTATTAGTAGGTGCGGCAATAACAGCAGCTATCGGAATATATACCGTAAATTGGATTCAATCCAAAACACGATTGACAGAAGATACTGCTATCGGTACAGTACTTTCAACCTTTTTTGCTTTCGGCATGGTGTTGCTAACAATTGTTCAGTCAATGAATAGCGTCGGTCAAGCAGGACTAGAAGGATTTTTGTTAGGAGCAACTGCTGGAATGCTATTGAGTGAAGCAATGCTCATCGTGTTTGCATCATTATTAGTGGGAATGGCTATTCTGATCTATCAGAAAGAGTTTACACTAATTTGTTTTGATGCCAATTTCGCAGAATCTCAGGGATACAATGTTCGCTGGTTGGATTTCGCATTATTGACTTTGTTGCTCGCAGTTATTGTAATTGGCTTAAAAATAGTAGGGTTAGTGCTTATTATTGCATTAACAATAATACCACCAGTAGCGGCAAGATTTTGGACTGAGCGCGTTACTAGTATGACTCTTATATCCGCAGCTATTGGTGCAAGTGGTGGTTTTATTGGTGCAACACTATCAGCAACAATTCCTAATTTACCTACCGGTGGGTTGATAGTAGTTACTCTATTTGTAATTTTCTTAGTTTCAATGACTTTTTCCCCATTGCGTGGACTTGTCGCAACCTATATTCGCCATCGCAGATTTCAGTACTTGGTTCACTATCGCCAAGGATTACTGGCAGTCGCTCGAAATGAACCAATTTTTGATTCATTTACTTTGAAAATTTTGAAAAAGGAGAATTATCTACGTGGTGATGGGATGCCAACTTCCACTGGATTTGAGATGGCACAAAAAATGGAATTTGATCAAGCGTTATGGAATCGTTTTCGCGAGGATTATCCTGACGAAGCATTAACATTACAAGACTGGTCGATTAAACCGATAGAAAGTGTTTTATCGCCTGATATGATAGCTGAATTGCAACAAAAAATTCTGGTAACAGGTCAAAATTAGATGTCTAGACTTGAATTATTTTTGCAATTTGATCTTGCCCCAATGATGTTAGGTATTTTAGCGGCAATGGTTTGCACGTTGTTGGGAAATTTTTTGGTGTTAAGACGACAAAGCTTGATTGGTGATGCAGTCAGTCATGTTGTATTACCTGGTATCGTTGTTGGGTTTTTATTTGCTGGAAATACCGATACCTTACCGATGATGGTGGGTGCTACATTCGCGGCGATAATTGCGGTATTGCTAATCGAGCTAATTCGTCGAATCGGAAATATTGAGTCTGGAGCTGCGATGGGAGTTATTTTTACCACAATGTTTGCGGTTGGTATAGTTTTATTGGAGCAATCAGGAGCAGGAAATGTACATTTAGATGTGCAGCACGCGCTCTATGGAAATTTAGAAAGTGCAATTTGGCTTGGTATTAATTCTTGGGGAGATTTATTAGTATTTGAAAATTGGTTTAATAGCCCACCAGCACTTTCAAGACTTATTGTAGTATTTCTGATTGTTGGTGGATTTGTCTTGTTTTTATTTAAGGAATTAAAAATAACAAGTTTTGATTCAATACATGCAGATAGTTTGGGATTTTCATCTAAGGGAATTGGATTTGTATTGATAGTGTTAACTGCAATTGCTGCAGTAGCGGCATTTGAAGCTGTTGGATCTATTTTGGTTATTGCAATGTTTATTTGTCCACCGGCGACTGCTAGATTGCTAACTGACCGTTTGTCTACTCAAGTTTGGTTAAGTTTGCTTGTCGCGATGCTAAGTGGTATTATTGGTTATTTCTTAGCTGCGTTTGGTCCAATTTGGGTGGGATTTGAGAATAGTGTTTCGGCTGCGGGAATGATTGCTTTGGTTTCAGGTATTTTTCAGATATTTGCAATGTTATTTGCACCGCAATATGGAGCTATTCCGCAACGAATTCGAAAGGTGGGAATTGTCTAATATTGAAAAATAATTAGACAAAATTCAAAATATCTGTTCATTATTAGATTCAAGTTTGGAGAATTCTAGTTACTTTCAGTAATCAGCTCGTCAGCTAATTTCGCATGGTGCATTAGAAATTCTGAGACATCATGCAAAACTATTGAAAAGTCAAGTGAATCATATACAGTTCTTCGTTCTACAAACTGATCCCATGTTTTCAGTGCAAGTGGATTTGAAAGTAATTTTTTTGAAAGCGCAGGTGGAGGTTCTTTAGGAACTTTTGTATCACGATGGGCAAAAGTTGCATTTATTGAACGTGCAAGTTCAATGCTGTCAATTTTATAAAACTCAGCAATCTTCCATACATCAAAATAATCCTTCATCCTACTACTCCATACTTCATACTGCGTGATCGCATGAAATTTTTCAGCAATGACGGTTTCTTTAGTGTATGACCGTAATCTTGGACTTGGGAAATCCAGAATAGTTGGGTAGTCAATAAATTCATCGGGAGGAACTACGACATCACCATAACCGATATCAATTTGTATGTAGGCTTCCATTTTAGTAACTTTTGCGGTGGTATTCAGTCGTATGCCATCATATTTATTGCTTTCTCGAATTGCACTCACTTTCAAAGCATTTGGGTCAAATTGAATTCCGTCATCGTAATTCATTGCAAACAAATCTTGAAAATTATTTAATACTAGAGATTGGTCGGGTTCACCATAACCTAGGAAATCAATGTCTTTCGTTACGCGTAACGGATCATATAACCAAGATTTCACCAACATTCCACCTTTAAGAACAAATGAATCTCTATACTTGGATTCACCCAATCGGTATAGAATCCTTTCGTAGACAAAGTAAGTCATGAGATCATTAAATTCAATTCCGGTGGAATCGCTGATTTTTTTCAGTAGTCGACGAACTTTCAAATTAGTCTGTTCATTCTTCATAGGAATATCTATTTTTAGATTGATTTACAAGCATACCAAGCTTCAAATCGAGGGCGCACCAGATTAGAAACCCCACGAAGCTCTGACTGGGTGATTAGGTCTGAGATTGAAGTTTTATTGTAGTATAATGCTAATTCTAAACTCTTATAAGCGATTTCTGGTCCAATTTTATTGCGATGCCGAAAACAATCTGCTAATGTCTTAGCAACTCTAAATACTTTGACTGAGACCCCACAAATTTTAACTCTTTGTACACTTTCAGAATGAAATTTATCGGAATATCTAATCAATTGAATAGCTGGATCTAGGTTTTTAGGTGTCCAACTGTTTTTATTTATTGCCACCCAGACTTTGGCAGGTTTAGAAGTAATTACCTTATTTATATACAAGGCGGACACTAGACAGAGAACGCCATTTGGAATTTGTTTTGAAACTATTGCAATATCGCGATCAATATTTTGGCAGGAATTAGGTAGCTGATACAACCCGTGGGTCAGTCGTTCAATTTTTCCGCGGGAAACCATACGGTTTACAGTAGTTGATGAAACACCATATTTATTCAATTCCACAAGTCGAAGAATGCCATGCTTGGCAAGCTTTTTGAGTGCAATTTCGCTTTGAGTTAACTGCCTTTTCATAATTGCTACTTCGTGATTAGTTTATTTTAATGATAAACCTATGTCATTATTACTCAAGTTAAGTAAAATTTGTATCACACATTTGAAAATTGTTTATCAAAGTTTAGCTATTTTGTTAGTTGCGGTAACTGGAAGCAGGTGTAACTGAAACTGTTCATTTCATTAAAAGTGATTTACGTGAAATGCAAAGCAATAGCTAAAAATACAATTCGTACCGTTTACAAAATGCTTTGATTACCCTCAAAATTAATTTTAGAAACGATTGCATCTAAATAGGGTCTCATTGCTGACCAAGATCCAAACTTTTTCGCGTATTCAATTATTTCTTCAACCGTGAAGAAATCTTCACGTAATCCATTTTCTAGTCCTTCAAGTGCTATATCAATACCTACATTTGTTTTGTGACGAAAGCAATCAACAACGGTCTTTGGTACATTGAAGATTTTAACTCGAACACCTTCTACTTTGACAGTATCCACACACTGGGAGATCATTTTATTTGAAAAACGATGAACAAAGATTTTGGATCGGTAGTTTCTAGGTATCCATGTATTCTTTTCAACCGCAATCCATACTTTCGGTGCAGACCAGACTGTAAGGTTATAATGTGAAAGTGCTGATAAAAGGCAAACTACACTGTTCGGAACTTTCTTTGCGATACTGGCATAATGGTGATGCAAATCCCAATCAGCATCTTCTAATTGAAATAACCCTCGAGATATTTTGCGGAGTTCACCCTCTTCAACCATTCTCTTGATAGTACTTGGTGAAATTCCTATTTTACATAATTCATGGTGACGCAGATAGCCATACTTTTTTAGCTTCTGTCGTACTATATTACGTTGCGGTCTTCTTTGAATCATGTCTATGATGCTCCATTAAAAAAATGCTACTGTTGACTGTTATTTTCCCAATTGAACTTAATTTAAGAATAATTAGTAAAATATAGTATTTTGTTTATCATAAATCAAGTAGAATTTCAAATTTATTTCCAATTACATAATTCAATTGAAACACTTTATTATGTTGAACTTGAGTGAATTTGATGCTTTAACTTTGGTATGAAATCACCGACATTTACATATTTAGTTGTAGGATTTATAACATAAATTGTGTTTGGAGACTTTCTCTATCATGAGAACATCATTTTTTTAGCTATGTTAGTCTAAGCTTATCGTACTTATCAAGGTTGTTTTGTACTTTATCATGTTGAGTTAGATGTTAAATTTCCAAATTATTTTCCTTAGATTTTGTATTACCAAATATATATTTCTTGATTGTCTAAAGCCAAAATTAGATAAATCATTCTGGTCTATCATCTTTCATTGAAATGAAAAGTTCAAATTTGTTGGTGAATTAATTATAATTTAAGAGTTATAGAATGTCCTGTTCACCTCTGAAATTAATTTTTGAAACAATTGCATCAAGATAGGGTGCCATTGCTGACCAAGCACCAAATTTTTTGGCGTATTCAATTAATTCTTCAGTGGTGACAAGATTTTCACGCAGAGCATTTTCAAGTCCTTCAAGTGCTACATCAGTACCCACGTATTTTATGTGTCTGAAATAATCAACAACAGTTTTCGGTACACTGAATATTTTTACGTCTACACCTTCAATTTTGTGAGATGTTACACATTCTGTTAACATTCGGTCTGAAAAACGATGAATATGTACTTTTGTTCTGTATTCTTTGGAAATCCATGCATCTTTTCCAACTGCAACCCATACTTTGGGAACTAACCAAACTGTTAGATTATAATATGAAAGTGCAGATAAAAGACATATTACACCATTTGGGATTTTTTTCGCAATGGGTGAAAATTCGGACCAGAATTCCCAATCAGCTTCTTGCAATTGATATAACCCTTTGGATACTCTTGTAATCTCGCTTTCCTTGACCATACGTTTTATGGTTATTGGTGAAATACCAAAATTGCAAAGTTCTTGGTGACTTAGATAGCCATGCTTTTTTAGCTTCTGTCGTGCTATATTACGTTGCGGTCTACTTTGAATCATGTCTATGATGCTCCATTAAAATAATGCTACAGTTGACTGTTATTTTCCCAATTAACTCAATTTAAGTATATTTGGTTAAATATAATCTTTTATTTATCAAAAGTCAAGTAGAATATCAAATGAATTTGTAGTTTCATAATTCAATTGAAACACCTTATTTTATTGAACTTGAGTGCATTCTATGCTTAAACTTTGGTATGAAATCACCGACATTTATACTTTTAGTTGTAGGATTTATAACAAAAGCAATATTTTTAATGAAAACAAAACTTTGGGTGCCATAAACATTTTTTTTTGCTAGAAATCTATACAATTTTCACTTAGAGCACTAGTAAATCTATCAATCAATGTTAATATATCGTCCAGTGTTAAGATCAAACATCATATCAGTATCTATTGATTAATAGGAGTTATATCTGTCGCGCTAAAACACACAATTTGACCTATAAATTATCTAATTGAACTAATTAGTATTGTGAGCAAAGCATTTAATTATAGTTGAAATTGTGACATCGTCCAAGTAACGAAATATATGATCTTTTAAAACAAATTTGAGGCTATTTTGGTACGAATTCACCGAGATTTTAAATAAAAGTAGTAGGATTTATAACATTTATGCTGAGATCAATAATTATCGATGTTTTTATTCAATGTAATAGTATATTTGGTATAAAATCTCGTACTAATTAAATTATAGTACTTGAAAAATTAACATCTGCAATTACATAATTCATATGAAACTTATTAATTTTAGGTTGTTTAGCTTATTTACTCGACGAAATTTAGTATTAATTCACCGATATTTTAAATTTCTGTTATCGGATATAAAATCCAAGAGTACACTTCCACGTTTTCCGAAAACAATTGGATTATTTTTTGAAGAGGATTTATGACGAAAATCTTATTACATAAAAGAGTTTTGATATTGGAAAGTAAAATTAATCAGGCAATAGTTTGTTAACTTTTCAAGTCCTGTTTCAATATGTTTTCAATTATTTTATTTCTTTGTAGAAAGGCAATTGACAGAAATTGAATTTCAAATCCATCAATTGCCATTGTTGAGAATATACCGTCATTAGCATGAATTCTCGTTTAGGAACCAAAATTAACCGATTTCATTTCCATCATCGTGACTGATTGCGATGACGGCAGAACGTGGAACAGTCGTCCCTCCATCTGGAAAGTGACTATTACCATCTTCACCAGGATGCTGAATTCCAACGAAAAGTGTTTTTCGATCAGTACTCCAGGTAATTCCAGTGATTTCACATTCTTTAGGACCTACTAGGAAACGACGAATTTCTCCAGAATCAGTATTTCCAACGAGCATTTGGTTATTACCCATTCCTTCAAAGTTATCATCGTTTGAATAATTTCCATCAGTTTGGATCCAAAGGAACCCTTTTGAATCGAATCCCAATCCATCAGGTGAATTGAACATATTTCCAGCATTGATGTTTCGAGATCCTTTACGTTCATCAGCATAAACTGTTGGATTACCCGCCAGTACGAACAGATTCCAATTAAAACCAGAGGCAGTGTGGTCACCTCCAAATGGCATCCATCGAACAATTTGCCCATAATTGTTCGCTTCTCTGGGGTTTGGTCCACCAACCGGGGTTAGATCACCTCCAGCATTTGGTTTGATTCCTCGATTTTTATTGTTCGTTAGTGCACAATAGACCTCAGATTTGGTTGGATGAGCGGTAACCCATTCTGGTCGATCCATTGTTGTCGCACCGAGTGCTGAAGCTGCTATACGAGTGTGAACACAAATTTCAGCTTGTGATGACATCCCAGTAGTAGCGGGTGAAAGCTCCATCCACTCGCCGGTTTGGTCATCCGAGAATTTAGCAACGTAGAGTTTACCATCATCAAGCAAGGACGAAGTGTCACTTCCTTCAATATAGGGTTGGTTGCTTACATACCGGTAGAGGAATTCACCACGCTCATCATCACCCATATAAACAACAATTTTTCCGTTATCGGCAATGACAACTTCTGCATTTTCGTGCTTGAATCGACCTAGTGCCGTACGCTTTTTAGGTTTCGCTGTTAGATTAGTTGGATCAATTTCAACTATATAACCCGCACGATTTGGTTCATTTGGATGCTTACTGATGTCAAAACGCTCATCGGTTTTTCCCCAGCCATAACCCCAATCTTCATGACCAATCCCATATCTTTCAAATTCTGGAGTAAGTTGAAATTCTGAGTTACTGGACGAGAAATAACCATTGAAATTTTCTTCACAAGCAAGATAAGTACCCCATGGGGTGCGGCCATTACCACAATTATTCCAAGTTCCAAGTGACGCAGTTCCAGTTGGATCTGCTGCAGTTTTAAGTAACGCGTGTCCACTTGCGGGACCAGTAAGTTCCATTGGTGAATCGGCTGTGATTCGTCGATTGAATTCGGAATCTAAATCAATAGTCCATTTGCGATTGATTCGTCTTAACTCTACAATCGTGATGCCATGAGCAGCTTTTCCTTTGCGAACATCGTCATCAGTTTCAGGTAGCTTACTCGCACGATTAGCATAAATAATGTCGCGGTTGGTGTATTCGTTATTGACTACGAATAGATTGCGGCCATTAACATTGAACAACGCCATCCCATCAAAATTGTCACCAATGGAGTTTTCTTGACTTTCACCTGTTCCACGGGTTATTTGGTCAAATGGAATTCCGGAAGGTGACATTGGGTCTCCCCACTTAGCAACAACATGCCAATTGTATCCAGGTGGAACAGTTACAGTATCCAGCGAATTTGCTGGAATTTGTTCAAAAGAAAAGTCATCCGCAGCTAAAGCACTGGTCGGAATTAAACCTTTTGCACCAAGTAAAAATGCACCGGTTCCGTAAGCGACAACATTCATAAAGCCGCGTCTTGATATGGCTGTTTCGACAATGTTGTCAAATTCGCAATCTTCAACTCGTGAGTTTCTTAATTCGTCAAACTCATCAAAGCTAAGATTTGAATGCAGATTAGTGTTTACATTCATTTTTATACTCCTATGTGTAAGGTTTGAGTTGGAATTAGCAGAAAAATGCCAATTACCCCACACTAGCCGGAGTGTGTTACTTTAGCTTGACAAGTTAGTTAAAATTATGTGAATATTTTGCGTCAATAATGACAAATTTATGAAATTTCTATGTCATTATTGAAAGATGAATTTCAAAGAATTTGGGAAATAGTGACTGAATGAATTCAGAAAAGTGAGCGAATGTTTAAGGAATTCTGGCTGTATTTATTTGGAATATACAAAACCGAGGAATATCATTTAGAATAAATTATTTTTGCTTCGGACTGTATAGAAGTCTTTGCTTCTTAACCGCACGATAAATAGTTCGTTAATGTGTGTTATAATAAGTCCGTTGAACTATCTTAATTAGAACATAGGCGCGTATATCTGGATACAATTTTAAGTAGAGACAATTATATTCTCAAGAGCTTCAGCTCATATATCTGATTTACAACCAACTCTGGATTTAATAAGCTTTTATTGGGATGGAATGATATTACTTTTAGCGTGATGATAAGAAGTCTTAACATAGACTTTCACGCGTTTGGCAATTTTTTCATAGGTCGATCCCTTTAGTCTTAATTCTTTGATTTTAAAAATTATCGGTCAGTAAGAGGACTAGACATGAGTGGACTCCATTCCGAAATATATTTCTCTTAAATTTAAAAATCTCTATAAAAACTTAAAGTTTAGTATTGAAGTTTTTAGCAACTTTATTGGAATGACAAACTCAAAAAGGTCAAGATGTTAGAAAAACAAGGTTAGTTAATCTCCTTCAATAATAGTTTGAGCTTATCGACTCCTCATCTGGTCTTTCAATATTATAATCTATGGAGTTACTAATTTCATACTTAATTTTGACTTTGTAAACTTAACCTTTCAATTTAGGTGAAATCTTAGCGCGCTGAATTTCTAGTTGGTTCAATTATCGAAAAAAATCTCGGAACCTAGGTCAGCTGAAAAGTTCGTACATACGGAGTTCGATTATAGCAGACTTTCACTACAATATTTCAATATATTAGTGTGAATTATGCTTCGATTAGCCTTGTTGGTTGGCGGTGGAGCTAATTATCCATATCACGCTTTGGATTAAACCTAAGGGGTTCAGCTTACTTATAAAAAAATTCAACGCTAAACTTCTAATCACATTCTAGATGTATAATGATAATAATAAAACCCAGCTATTGATTCAGCTAATTATCGTTGGATACCCAAAATAACCGTCTGTCGACACAAATATGCTGATTTGATTGAAACTGAGCACGTGACAATAAACTTCAATCTCAAAAAGATACATAACTAAAACCCTTGGAAAAATAATACAAAATGGCTATACTTATTTCAAAATTTAAGTGTTTACAATCAATTAAAGTTAAAGGGATGAGCTTTATGGTATAAATGAAACTCAGTAAAGTTCAAAAGTTAAAATTTTATAATTCAGAACGCCTGCCAGCGGGAGATTGACTGGCAGACGTTCACTAGGATAGACAAGGTACGGAGGAGAACACCTTGTCTAAGTTTGTATCAAGGTAGGGAGGAAGAAACCCTTGATACAATCTTAGTAAATGGGCGTATTATTCAGCCCATTTTTATTTGTTTAGGTAATCAAGTGCTGTTTTCTTGCAATAGACCTGATATCGCACCGTGAAATTCCTAGATCATCTAGTTCACGATTGGAAAGCCGCGATAATTCAGCACAAGTGTCTGAATAGCCTTTCCAATTGCGATATTTTCGAACGAGGTTTCGTAACATCTATTTCTCCTTATTCTTGGGGTAGAATTGAGTGAAATCACTTAAAGAGTGAGATTATCGGTAATCCGATAACTATGCTCAATTTAACGCATGATTATTAATTAAATTATTCAATTCTATGAAATATTTATGAAGATTTTGCGGAACTATCAAACGCGGTATTATTGTTCAATTTAGTGAAGTTCTAGTTCCATTTAGCTTTTATATTAGGGTGTTGCTCTAATTTTGAGTTCGCTCATCAAGATACTGTTGCTGTTTAAACAACTTTGTACCCATAATTAAGTGATCCCTTAGTTATAGCTTTAATATTGGGTTTAGTCTGTCAAGATTTATTGGTGATTCCATCATTATTCAGGTTCTGTGTTTTGTTTTCTTCTTTTCTCGCTTTAGTTTAAAAAGTAACTCTTGATATTCTTGGTTAGCAGCTCCAATCCATTGAAAATCTTATTTAATAGTTTAGACATCAAGTTCAAATACTTGATTATAGTATATCAAAATAACAGTCGGAATAGATTGTAAAGCAGATTTAATATTTGATCTTTTAGGATAAAATTGAAACTATTTTGGTACGAATTCACCGATTTATTAATGGGAGTAGTAGGAATCATAACATTCATCTTAAAGTCAACAGGTATAGAATTTTTATCCAATGTAATTGTAACAATAGTATAAAATCTCGTACAATTATCTTTATAGTACGAGAAAAATTAACATTTGCAATTAATGAAATTCTCAAATGTATATACTAAATCTCTATTCTGTATTCAATTTTTCCCATAGGGGAAAACTCTCAGTGGAACTGCAAATAATAGAGAAGTTGTAATAGAAAAAATTGACCATTACAAAATTTAAATAATTCTCTGTAATCATTTATTTAATTGGTTTTTATGTAAAAATTTGATTCAAATTTGGTATGAAATCACCAATCTTTTTGATTAAAGTTATAGGATTTAGAACATATATATTCATGCCATAATTTACAATAAATTTTGAACTCATTCAAATCTAATACGATAAAATTCATCGTACTTATTTTTTATAGTACGAGAAAATATAACATTTTGTAGAAATTATTGAAACTTAAAATCATTTGAGTACCAATTGAGTTCAGGTTAGCATATAACTAATAAAGTATACCTAAGGTCTGATGAAAATTCAGCAACTTTTATTCTTTATCAAACGACGACTGCCATACTTTATTATCATAGGGATATGATTTATTATTTTCTTGCAAAAATTGTTAAGTTTTCTTAGTTTGATAAAGCGCATTATCATAAAGTCAGCCTTGCTAAATTCAAATGATAATGTAAATTCAAGACTTTATTCGAGGCATATTAAAATGTCGCTATTGAAATTTCTCTTTGACAAGGTGTTTCGATTATTCCAATCTCGGATTTGGTTATTAATATCATTTTTATGTATTCAAGTGATATTACTCCAAATTTGGTCAATTCCATTATGGTTTGTCGGACTTTCTGCTCTTGTAATTATATTGATATTATTTAATGAATCAGTTCAAACGCATTTTACTCCTCCAACAAAATCTGAACCAATTCTAACTCAATCGAATATTGAAGCAAATATTCAGGCGATTTTAGATTCAATACCTGATTCTAGCTTCTTGGTTGATCAAAATGGAATAGTTCTTTACTTGAATCGTATTGCAAAAGTTCAATTTGATCTTGTTCAGATAGGTGATTCATTGACTTTATTTTTTCGAATACCTGTTTTTGTAGATGCTTTCAACAGTGTTAGCTCAAGTGAAAGAATGGAAAGCGTCAGTTGGACTCAAGAAGTACCAATAGAGACAGTTTTGGAAGCAAATATTTCACCACTAAATCTTGACTCAATTCCTACTAATAATGATGAAAGCAATATGAAACTATATTTGGTAATTGTACATGATCTAACTGAACTGCATCGAATTGAACGAATGCGCGCAGATTTTGTTGCCAATGCTAGTCATGAGTTAAGGACACCACTTTCATCAATCAGTGGCTTTATTGAAACGCTTCAAGGTTCAGCCAAAAGTGATCCTGAGTCTCAAAAAAAGTTCTTAACAATCATGTTAGAGCAGACTAGAAGAATGAGTAGATTGATTGATGACTTGTTGTCATTATCCAGAATTGAAGTCAAATCTCAAGTTAACCGAGATGTAAGAACAGATCTTGTGGTTTGTGTGAAGCACGTTCTTGCAACGCTTTCACCGTTAGCAAAAAAGAAATCAGTAAAAATTGAGTATTTAAGCCAAATTGACTCAGCCATTATAAATGGTGAATTTGATGAGATTGTTCAGGTCATTGAAAATCTTACAAATAATGCGCTTGAATACGGTTCTAGTGGCGGTCTTATAGAAATAGAGTTGAAAAGTGACCACTTTGAGTCGGAACATCCAAATTGGTATCTTAGTGTAAGAGACTTCGGACAAGGAATTGAATCATTGCAAATCCCGCGTTTAACTGAACGATTTTACCGGGTAGAAAATAGTAACAATTCTGAAAAAAAAGGAACCGGTTTGGGATTGGCAATTGTAAAACATGTACTCAATCGACATCGCGGTCGTTTAATGATTGAAAGTGAGTTAGGCAAAGGTGCAAAATTTACTTTAATTCTACCTATCTTAAAGGATGTTTGATGAAGAAAAAAAATTGTGGATATTCTTGAATTCGAAATAGGTAATTTGTCATAAAAATTTAATATTAATGTCAAATTTAGTTAACAAAAGAAGAGTAAGTTGACACTGTTAGTAAATTGCTAACGTTCAGAAATTTTCAACTCAAACTCTATCTATAAGGTGAGTACTCATGATTACCAAACTTTTCTCGCGTTTATTTGCGCTTCTTTCAATTCTTGGACTAGCGATTGGAACTGCTAGTGCTCGTGATCAAATCCAAATAGTTGGATCATCAACCGTTTTTCCTTTTTCAACTGCAGTTGCTGAGCAATTCGGTCAAAAATCAGAATTTAGAGCACCTATTGTTGAATCTACCGGTTCTGGTGGAGGATTAAAACTATTTTGTGCAGGTGTCGGTGAAAACACTCCTGACATTACGAATGCATCGCGTCGGATCAAGAAAAATGAATTTGATACCTGTATTGCAAACGGTATAACTCCGATTGAAGTCAAAATCGGTTTTGATGGAATCGTTGTAGCCAATACTAAAAGTGGTGAAGATTTTCAATTAACTTTGGAACAAATTTTTCTTGCATTAGCAAAAGAAGTTCCTGTTGATGGACAATTGGTTCCAAATCCATATCAAAAATGGAGTGAAATTGATCCTGCGCTCCCAAATATTGATATCGAAGTGCTTGGTCCACCACCTACGTCGGGAACACGTGACGCATTTGGTGAAATCGCCATGGTTGGGGGATGTGAAGCAGTTATTGAGAGAACTGGTGTAGAAATTGATGAAAATCATTGTGAGGAAATTCGGGAAGACGGATTCTACATTGAAGCAGGCGAAAATGATAATTTAATTGTGCAAAAACTAGACGCAAATCCCAATGCTGTAGGTGTTTTTGGGTTCTCATTTCTTGATCAGAATGCCGATAAAATGAAAGGGGCATCCATCAATGGTGTTGAACCAGAGTTTGAAGAGATCGCGGATGGAAATTATCCTATTTCACGCTCGTTATATTTCTACATCAAGAAAGAGCATGTTGGTGTAATTCCAGGCATCGAACAATTTGTTTCTGAGTTCACCGATGAAGGTACTTGGGGTGATGATGGGTATTTGGCAGACAAAGGACTCATTCCACTTTCACGTGCAAATCGCGAACAAATTGGTTCAGCAGCGCGCTCGTTGACGCCACTAACAATGTAATTAAACATTGTAAGTGTTACAAAATTATTGGACGGGATTTTAAACAAAACAATCTTTGATTTAGCTATACGATACGCTTAAGAGAGTCTAAAGATGTCAGATATCTTGTGGTTTGTAATTGTCGCTGTACCAGTGGTCGCATTCATAGTCGGTCATGTCCGTGCGGTACAATTTACCAATCGGCAAGGGATAAAAATGCACTCCCGTCCAATTTATCACGCTGGTTATCTCACTATACTAGTCGCGTTACCTTCATTATTACTAATAATTTCATGGTATTTTATAGCACCAAATCTAATTGAAAATAGAATTATCAACGAACATGCTGATTTATTAAATATTTCCGACCCTACTGAAATATTAGTGTTCTTACGTGATGTCAGAGCTATTGCAACTGATGGGATAGTCAGTTCCACTGATAGCGTCAAAGTTAATGCCGCAAAAATGTATCAAGGACTTTATTCAATTAGTTCTAAAGCATTGTTTATTATGATAATCATTTTGATGGGAATTGGTTTTATCTATGGATATAATCAACTTTCACCCCAAAAACAAACTAGGATTTTTGTTGAAAGAACGATTTTAATTTTTCTCGGTTTTTGTTCAACAGTGGCCATTTTGACCACAATTGGAATCGTAATTTCATTAGTATTTGAAAGTATTTTATTTTTCCAGAAAGTACCTATTTTGGATTTTGTATTTGGAACTCATTGGAGTCCGCAAAGCGCGTTTGAAGGTGTAGCAGATGAAGGGACCGAAACCAATACAAGAGTATTTGGTGCAATACCTTTACTTACTGGAACATTACTGGTTACGGCTATCGCAATTTTTGTTGCTGCTCCAATTGGTTTGTTATCGGCAATTTATCTTTCAGATTACGCTTCAAACACAGTTCGGGCCTTTTCAAAACCCTTCTTAGAAATTTTAGCTGGTGTTCCTACCGTTGTTTATGGTTTTTTCGCCGCCTTAACAATGGCACCTTTTTTTAGAAATGTTGGTGAAAGTGTAGGACTGACCGTATCTTCGGAATCTGCACTCGCTGCCGGTGTAGTGATGGGAATTATGATTATACCATTTGTTTCCTCGCTTTCCGATGATGTGATAAATGCAGTCCCCCAATCATTAAGGGATGGGTCTGCTGGATTAGGAGCGACACGATCAGAAACAATGCGAAAAGTAGTACTTCCAGCCGCATTACCGGGAATTGTTTCGGCTCTTATTTTAGCTATTTCTCGTGCAATCGGCGAAACAATGATTGTTGTCATGGCTGCTGGTCTCGCAGCGAACTTAACGTTTAATCCACTTGAGGCGACTACAACTGTTACTGTTCAAATAGTGACATTATTAGTTGGTGATCAGGAATTTGATAGCGCAAAAACATTAGCTGCATTTGCACTGGGTTTATTACTATTTTGCATCACACTCGCTTTAAATGTATACGCCTTAAGAGTGGTACGCAAATATCGAGAACAATATGAATAACTCAATTAACACCGATCCAGCCTTATCATCTCGTAGTATACATACAAGTGACTTTGCGCGTCAGCGACTTAAAAAACGTTATGCCAAAGAAAGATTGTTCAAAATTTATGGGATTCTTGCAATACTAGCTGCAGTTGGTTTTCTTCTTCTGTTGCTCAGTACGATAGTTGGTAGAGGGATTCCGGCATTTTCCTATAACTATTTAACGCTGAATTTAGATTTTTCTGAAGTGGATCGAGAAAATAGAGTCGATGCTGATTATAACGGAATTATCAAAGATAGTCTTAGAACTTTGGCACCATATCTCAAAGAGAGAAGAGAACGTCGATTATTGAATGGACTAGTTTCATCTGGAGCAAATGTATTATTACGTCGTGAAGTTCTTGCTGATCCTTCTATATTAGAAGTTGAAACTGAAACTAAAGTACCCCTTTCTGATTTCGCTGATTTATATGTCAAAGGATTAATTTCTGATTTCAACATATTCACTGGTGAAAGTATAGCAAAACCTGATGCAACTACAGAAATTGTGAGTGTTCAGGTAAGCGGGAATTCGCTTGATAAAATTTTAGATAAATTGAGGCTCGAATTTACAAAGGAATTAGCATTGTTGCGAATTGATCTAGAAAAGAGGAATGAAAGTTTAAGTTTAATTGAGTCTCAACGGCAGCAATTTGAATTGAATCTTGAAAATTTGAGTTCAAGCGAAAAGCTACAAATTGAAGAAAATTTAACGAAATTAGATGCCTCACAGAAAAAGGTAATCCTAGATATTTCTGTTATCAACGCTCAGCTGGCAGCACTTGAAAATTATATCCAGAACCATAATTTGTTGATTGAATTGAACGAAACTCATTCCTCCTATTTGTTACATATTAATGGTGGTGTAATTAAAATTGATAAAATTGGTTCGTCGGAACTTTTCGGAACAGTGCTTGTTCCTTTAAATTCCATCGAAGAAGCGCAGACAGGACAGTGGCATGTTCAAGAGATAGTAATTGCCGAATCGAATAGGAAATTTTCGGATAAAGAAATCGCATTGATTGAGAAGTTTTCGGAGCAGGGATTGATTCGTACTCAATTTAATAGAATTTTTTTTACCGCTGGGGCTAGTCGAGAACCGGAAATGGCCGGTATTTGGGGGGCAGTTGTTGGTTCTTTTTTAACAATTTTAGTGACATTAGCACTTGCATTTCCAATTGGAGTGGCAGCGGCAATTTATTTAGAAGAATTTGCTACCAAAAATAGGTTCACGGAAATTATTGAGGTGAATATCAATAATTTAGCGGCAGTTCCGTCTATCGTCTTTGGATTACTTGGGTTAGGAGTATTTTTGAATATTTTTGGATTTCCTCGTTCTGCTCCAATAGTTGGAGGCATGGTATTAGCATTAATGACATTACCAACAATAATTATTGCATCAAGAGCGGCATTGAAAGCGGTTCCACCTTCAATTAGGGAAGCAGCATTAGGGATAGGAGCATCAAAACAACAAGTGGTGTTGCACCATGTATTGCCACTTGCAATGCCAGGAATTTTTACTGGAACAATTATCGGAATGGCACAAGCTTTGGGAGAAAGTGCACCATTACTAATGATTGGAATGGTGGCGTTCATTGTAGACATACCTGGAGGTTTTTTTGATTCAGCGACGGCACTACCGGTACAAATTTATATGTGGGCAGATTTTCCCGAACCTGCATTTCAACAAAAGACTTCAGCGGCAATTATGGTGTTATTAGCATTCTTGATTGCTATGAATAGTTTAGCTATTGTTTTGCGAAAACGATTCGAAAGGCGTTGGTAAATTAAGAGGTAAGTAATGAAACCCATTGACAGAAATATAATCAATATGACTTCAACACCGATTGGTTCGAGTGTATTAGAAACAGAAAACACTATTCCGCGCACTAAAATGAGTGGAACAAATATTGATGTATTTTATGGGCAGAAGCAGGCCTTGTTTGGAGTAAATTTAAAAGTTCCAGAGTGTCAAGTTACTGCTTTAATAGGACCTTCAGGTTGTGGTAAATCTACTTTTTTGAGATGTTTGAATCGAATGAATGATACTATAGAAACTTGCCGAGTTATAGGTGACATTCGACTGGATGGTGAAGATATTTATGACCCACAAATAGACGTGGTTGAAGTGCGTGCGCGTGTTGGAATTGTTTTCCAAAAACCGAATCCGTTTCCAAAGTCAATATTTGATAATGTTGCTTACGGGCCTCGAATTCATGGGATGGCACGTTCCAAAACGGATCTTGAGGAAATTGTCGTTAGTTCATTGCAAAAGGTTGGCTTATTTGAAGAAGTAAAAGATCGCCTAGATTCACCAGGTACTGGGCTATCAGGTGGGCAACAGCAACGGTTGTGTATCGCACGAGCAATTGCAGTAAATCCAGAAGTTATTTTGATGGATGAACCATGTTCAGCTCTTGATCCAATTGCAACTGCCAAGATTGAAGAGCTGATTGATGAGCTTCGTAATAATTACACAATTGTTATTGTAACCCATTCGCTACCGCAAGCTGCTCGGGTCAGTCAACGAACCGTTTATTTCCACTTAGGAGTTTTGGTAGAAGAAGGTGCCACCGATGATATTTTTACCAATCCACGCGAAGTAAGTACCCAAGACTACATCACTGGCCGATTTGGCTAAATTGATTTAACCATTGAAGGACAATTTATTATGAATGAAACAATCGTTACAGCATTTGGTGAAGAGTTATCAGCAATCACTGGTCAAATAGCTGAAATGGGAGGGTTAGCGGAACTAAGTATTCAAGATGCGATTCGCGCTTTAAAGCATCAAGACTTAGATCAGGCTGAATTGGTAATTTCACAGGATAAGCGAATAGATGAAATGCAACAAAAACTTGAAGACCAAATCATCTTACTGATTGCTAAACGACAACCATTTGCAACTGATTTACGCACTGTGGTAGCCGCGTTGCGTATTTCAAATGACTTGGAACGCATTGGTGACCTTGCCAAAAATATTGCCAAACGCGTTATTTTGATTGAAGATCAATTAAGATCTAAAAAATTCATACATGGGGTTGAGAATTTGTCTAAATTGTCTCAAGTGCAACTCAAAAATGTATTGGATTCGTATGCAAAACAAGATGTTGAACTAGCAGACGAAGTTCGTGTAAATGACAAAGACATTGACGAATTATATACTTCACTGTTTAGAGAGTTTTTGACCTACATGATGGAAGATCCTCGAAATATAACGATGTGTACCCATTTGCTTTTTTGCGCTAAAAATCTTGAACGGATCGGCGATCACGCAACGAATATTGCAGAAAACGTTCATTTTATGGTTACTGGAGAAATGCCAGATACAGAGCGACCAAAGTCAGATGAATTGATAAGTCAAACCGTGTAATCCTGAAAAATTGGATCGTGTTCATAGACTTGGTGCAATTTTCTTATCAGAAATTGATATAAGAGTTTGTAATGCATCACATTTTAGTTGTAGAAGATGAAGAAGCCTTGTGCACACTACTTCGCTACAATCTTGAAGCGGAGGGGTATGGTGTTTCAATATGTATGAATGGAGATAAGGTCAAGCAGCAAATCAGTGAAAAACGACCCGATTTGTTGATCCTGGATTGGATGTTACCTGGACTATCTGGCATTGAATTATGCCGTCAATTGAGAAAACGGTCAGAGTTAGATGATATGTCAATTATAATTTTGACGGCTCGAGGCGAAGAATCTGAACGTATTCGTGGTTTATCTACTGGTGCTGATGATTATGTCGTTAAACCATTTTCTGTACCAGAACTAATGGAACGAATCAAAGCAGTCTTGAGAAGAGTTTCGCTAGGGAATAATACAAATGTCATTAATATCGGTGATATCGAAGTAAACCAAGAATCTCATCGAGTGAAGCGGGCTGGTGTGGAAGTACATCTAGGTCCAACTGAGTTTCAATTGTTACTCTGTTTGATGAAAGCACCAGGTCGGGTTTACTCTCGTCAACAGTTATTAGATAAGGTTTGGGGAACAGGTATTTATGTTGAAGAACGCACAGTTGATGTGCATATTCGCCGGTTACGTAAAGTATTGAATCAAGGAAACGATATGGACCCAATTCGTACGATCCGTGGTTCTGGATATGCGTTTAATGAGCAATTTGGAAAGTAGTTTATTGCTTAATGATAAAAATCTATCAATAAATTTTGTAAGCATTCATTCTGTTGTTTAACCAGAACATGCTATAAAACAGATTAGTTTGAATAGACTTACGACATTTTAATCACTACTTTTGTGCTTTGGCTTCTTGTTGTGCAGCTTTTTCCCGTTCTTCCTTTCGAGTGGCGTAGTTTTGATAAGCATCAAGGCAATGTTCTAGACAATATACTTCTCCAACTTCTACCATTTTACCACAAAAGTGAAATCCAGTTTCCTGAGGATCACCAAATGGCCAGCGACAAGTAAACTCCGTTAATTCCATAATGGAAAGGGGTTTTTTCGAGCCCTCTTCGCGTTGTGTAATTTTTTTATTTGTTGGTTTTGCTTTAGCCTTAGGTTGTGGCTGTGGTTTTGGTTCAGGTGGAGACTTCGCTTTGATTTCGGAGTCAGTCTTTGGCTTAGATTCAGGTTTAACCTCAGGTTGAGTAGGAGATTTTGCCTTTGAAGGAGTTTTGGCATCTTTCGTAGCGGGTTTAGTTTTCTTGGGCTCCGCTTTAGGTTTAGATGTCTCCTTTTTTGTTACTTCCTTTTTTTTCGTTTTAGTTGCTTTGAGCTGGGGCTTGATTTCTTCATAAATTTCATCAATAGTAATCCAAGAAACATCAATTAAACGGTCGGTTTCAATATCTTCGTCTTCTCTAATTTTTGTTCTGACTGTTTCAGGAGTAAAATCATCACCAAGTTCTTTGGCAATTTCTTCTACACTAAAACCATATTCCCACATTGTTTTTGTCAATAGGGATTTGTCATCTGACCACTCGATAGCCAATTTATTGCTCCGTGTAATGGAAATTAGAATTTAAAGAATGTTAGATTTTGAATGAGCTTCTAATATAACATTAATAATTACAAAAATCAAGCAAAATTAAATTAAATAATAGATAGTGAGAATTTTTTTGTATGCAAGTAATAGTTTACTACAATATTCCGTCTTCGTTCCTGATAGGATTTAGAATCTTTGATTGTTACAACTTTTATTCATACTCCAACGACTTCAAAACTTAACGGATGCATAATCGTTTCATTGGAGATTCAAATTTAAAATTAA
This sequence comes from Stappiaceae bacterium, assembly GCA_964291365.2. Lineage (GTDB taxonomy): Bacteria > Pseudomonadota > Alphaproteobacteria > Rhizobiales > Stappiaceae > JBDWFY01. The sequence goes on along the minus strand of OZ219989.1, from coordinate 3,115,038 downwards.
CTTGCTATTGACATTTTTCACTGACGCACTATTTTTTCTACTTTACTGTTCAATCAAAAACAAGACTAATCTACTAATCACAAGATCAATTACATTTATTTAATTTTGGGTAATGAATTTCAGTAGAATATGCTAATGAAAGGAAAATAGTTGATGAACTCATCATTATTTGGGAATTATGCCAGATCACCTATAACATTCGAAAGTGGTGAAGGTGTTTGGCTTAATGCGTCGGATGGTAACCGATATTTAGATTTTGCCGCAGGAATCGCCGTCAATTCACTGGGACATTCACATCCAAAATTAGTTGAGGCACTTAAATCCCAAGCAGAAAAACTCTGGCATGTATCAAATCTTTATACAATTCCAATCCAAGAGCGATTGGGACAACGTTTATGTGATGCGACCTTTGCTGATCGGGTATTCTTTTGTAATTCAGGTGCTGAGGCGAATGAAGCAGCTATCAAAACGGCAAGAAGATATTTCTTTGATCAAGGGCAACCAGAGCGATTTCATGTTATTACTTTTCAAGGTGCGTTTCATGGTCGAACATTGGCGACAATCGCAGCTGGTGGACAAGAGAATCATTTGAAAGGGTTTGGTCCTAAAGCATCTGGTTTTGATCAAGTACCGTTGGATGATTTGGAAAAATTAAAGGCAACTATTGGTCCACAAACTGCAGCTATAATGATTGAACCAGTTCAGGGTGAAGGTGGAATACGTACCGTCAGTTCAGAATTTTTGCAAAACTTAAGAGCGATTTGTGACGAGCATAAGCTCATTTTAATATTGGATGAAATCCAATGTGGCTTAGGGCGAACGGGAAAATTATTTGCACATCAGTGGGCGGGAATTGAACCAGATATTATGACAGTTGCAAAGGGAATTGGTAACGGTTTTCCGCTAGGTGCTTGTTTAGCAAAAAGTGAATATGCGAATGTCATGGTTGGAGGAACGCATGGGACAACTTTTGGTGGAAATCCATTGGCAATGGCAGTTGGTAACGCGGTGCTTGATGTAATTTTGACTGATGGGTTTTTGGATCATGTATGTCAAATGGGTAATCAATTGAAACAAAATTTTGCAGAAATTATAGATACATATCCAACCCTATATGAAGAAATACGAGGTGAAGGCTTAATGTGGGGACTAAAGTGTAGAGTACCCAATGCGGATGTATTAGCCGCGTTGCGAGATGAAAAGTTACTCGGAGTTTTAGGAGGTGATAATGTTGTCAGATTATTGCCACCTTTAATTGTAACCGAAGATGATATTCGACAAGCAAAGGAAAAAATTCTTAAAGCTTCAGAAAAATTAAATGCCTAGAATTTAATATAAGAGATTTCATATGAACAAAATTACAAAATTCACATCGCGAAATTTTCTTGAATTGTCAGAAATTCAAACGGAAGAATTGATCTCAATATTAGATATCAGCAAGAATATTAAAAAACAAAGAAAAGATTCTACGCGCTGGATAGGTCCACTAAATGACAAAATCTTGGCATTGATTTTTGAACAGCCCTCAACTCGAACGCGGATTTCTTTTGATGTTGGAATGCGAGAACTTGGTGGTCAAACTATAATGCTAACTGGTTCGGAGATGCAATTTGGACGTGGTGAAACAATTGCCGATACTGCGCGCGTGCTATCCCGTTATGTTGACGCAATTGTAATACGCACACTTGAATATAATTCATTAATGGAAATGGCAGAATATGCAACAGTACCAGTAATAAATGGATTGACTAGGGAATCTCATCCTTGTCAATTGATGGCAGATGTACTTACTTATGAAGAACATAGAGGTCCGATTACTGGAAAAAAGGTGGCATGGACTGGTGATTGTAATAATGTATTAAATTCGTGGATACACGCGGCACAAAAATTTGATTTTGAATTACGAATTGCCACTCCACCAGAATTACAACCCAATTTTGAGGTAATCTCTAATGCACGGGCAGAAGGTGCTCAAATTGTCCTAACTTCAGATCCTTATGAAGCGGTAAGTGAAACAGACTGTGTTGTAACCGATTGTTGGGTTTCAATGGGTGATGTGGATACAAGTGAACGACATAATCAATTATATCCCTACCAAGTTAATGAGAAATTGTTATCGGTAGCAAATTCAGATGCCGTTTTTATGCATTGTCTACCAGCACACCGTGGTGAAGAAGTCACTGATGAAGTAATTGATGGACCCCAATCTATTGTATTTGATGAAGCGGAAAATCGACTCCATGTCCAAAAAGGAATTCTTGCATGGTGTTTTGGCGTAAATTCAAAAGATTTTTGATTAAAGCAGTTTTAACGATATGGAAAGAAATCCAAAACAACAAGCATTTGCTGAACCAAAATCCGATTTAGTATTACCATTTTCGGTTAATTCGCTTAATGTGAATGGTAAGGTTGCATTTCTTGACTCTACAGTGAGTGCGATATTGAATAAACACAACTATCCAGTACCAGTCAGTAAACTGGTCGCAGAAGGAATTATACTTACAACTTTACTTGGAGTATCCTTAAAGTCTAATGGACAGATGATTTTGCAAACTCAAACAGATGGTCCAGTATCTCTAGTTGTGGTTAATTATCGAGCACCAGGCAAATTGAGAGCTTACGTAAAATTTGATGCAGATGCTGTTGAGAAATTTACGAATTCAAATAATGATCAGCTACGTCAAGGTGCAAAATTACTTGGTAAAGGTCATCTTGCTATAACCATAGACCATGGTGAGTACTCAAAACGGTATCAAGGTTTGGTAGCGTTAGATGATATGACTTTTGAAGAAGCGGCTCTACAATATTTTGAACAAAGTGAACAGATCCCTACCTGCATCAAAATGTCAGTTGGCGAAATGCTGATTCCAAAAAAAGGAATGGGACAAATACGTTCTTGGACTGCGGGAGGTATAATTGTTCAAAAATTACCTGATTTAGTTACACAAGTGCAACCAGATGAAATTAGAAATGAGATGGTAAACTCCTATAACCAAGATTTGAAATATTCTGATGAAAATGCTTGGATTGAAGCACAGGCTCTAATCAAAACCGTCACCGATGCAGAATTATCTCTTCCGGATCTAACCGCAGAGCAATTGTTATTGAGACTTTTCCATCAGCATGAATTGCGCGTTTTCCCCACCCAAAGTGTAAAAAATGAGTGTCAATGTAATCGACACTCCATTAAATCAATGCTGGCAAATTTTGAAAATCAAGAACGGTCTAAGATGATTGAAGAAGGGAAAATTTGTGTTATTTGTGAATTTTGTAATGCCAAATATGATTTTAAGCCAATTGAATTTGAGAACTAAATCGCAAAGAAAGTCAAAGTTTCCTAATTTTTTAGGAAATTAAAGTTGAATAACAACAAAGCTATTGTATTTATTTTTTAAATTTTGTATAATAACTTGTCTTATGTGTTTTTTTAACTAAAAAATGAGTTACCATCGGAACAAACTGAAAAATTTTTTGAACATTTTTTATTTATAATTTTGAGTTCAAGTTATTTAGTTTCTACTTCTTAGGAGTAATAAATGGATAGTACCGAAGATCAAGCTCTGTCAACAGAAGTCCAAGGAGGCGGATTAGCTGAAGCGGATCATTTGTTACGAGTGCAACGTGCACAAACTCGTTCGCGACTAATTCGGTTTTGGATTCGAACATTCATTCAAGTAACATTGGCATTTGTTGTGTTATTTGGTGCAGTCCAGTTTATGGGGTACTTAATTTTTACTCAACCCCGTGTTCCAATTCAACCTCCTAGAGAGCAATACTATACGGTAAATACTGAACCAGTTCGAATTGCAGATAATCGACCAATTATCACTCTTTATGGGGAAATTGTATCAAATCGGCAAGCTGAACTCCGATCATTAGTTTCAGGTCTTATTGAGAGAGTTTCGCCAAAATTAAAGGTAGGCGCGGTGATTGAAAAAGGTCATGAATTACTGAAAATAGATGACTTTGAATATCAAGGGGCGGTGCTTGAAGCGGAAGTAAGCTTATCTGAGGCAAAAGCTCGTTTAATTGAGGCTCAATTAGCTAAGGAAAAGCAATTAAAAAGTGTAGAGGTAGAGCGCGAACAATTGGAAATTGCCGAAAGAGATTTAGAACGATCCAAAAAATTGCTAGAATCGGGTACACTTTCCGAAGCCGGATTGGATCAGAAACAGTCGCAATATAACCAGCAATTAGAAAGACTACAACAATTGGAAAATGGTTTAGAAGTCTCGGATTTGAAGATTAAACAACAGGAAACGTCAATTTTGCGAGCTGAATGGAAGTTAGAACAGGCGAAAAAGAATGTAGAAAACACAGTACTTAGAGCCCCATTTGATTCAATTGTGCTAGAGCAAAAAGCAGAAATTGGTCAAACTGTTGGTGGAAGTGCGATGGTTGCGATTTTATATGAGCAAAATTCTTTAGAAGTTCGATTTACGTTGTCGGATGCGCAATTTGGTCGATTATTATCAGAAACAGGTACATTGCAAGGGAAAGAACTTGAAATTGTGTGGTATGTTGGAAGTGAACCAAAGACATATCCGGCAATTATTGAAAGAATTGGTGGTGAAGTTGTGGCAGATCGTGGTGGAGTAGATGTATACGCCCGCGTAATTATTGAAGGAACTGAATTGTTACTTAGACCGGGGGCATTTGTTCAAATCCGATTACCAGATAAACTATTTAAAGATTCAGTGGTGATGCCAGAAGCAGCTACATATGATGCAAGCTATGTTTTTGTCAAAACGGAAGAAAATCGAATGCAGAAAAGAGACATTACCGTACTTGCTTATGACAGTAATAATGTTGTGGTATCAGGAGATTTGTCTGAAGGTGAAATACTTATTCTTACACATATCGCAGAGGCGGGTGATGGCATTTTGGTAGAGGATTTGGATAATCCAGAAGTCGATAGTACCGAGAATTCAAATCAAGAAACTAGTAGTCAGTCAAATCAAAATCAACGATCAGGACAAGCTGCGGCAAGTGAGTAAAGATAATATGTTATTTGAAAATGGAAATTTATTCAAGTTTTGAAGCAAGTTAACTAATTATTTGTATCAAAGGAAAAGAATATGCAACGAACTTCTAACTGGATCATAAATTTTTTTGTACATCATGCAGTGGCAGCGAATTTGGTCATGGCCTCAATGATCTTTTTTGGGGCATATGGTATCGCGAAAATGAACACGCAATTTTTTCCGAATATCATCACAGATCGAATTACGATTTCAGTCGGGTGGTCGGGTGCCAGCGCGGAAGATGTTGACGAAGGTATAGTGCAGGTGATTGAACCAGCGGTACGGTTTTTGGAACAAGTTGATAATGTTAGTGCTTATGCTAGGGAAGGTTTTGGGACGGTTATTGTGGAGTATGAAGAGGGTACCGATATGGCTCCAGCAATGGCTGATATGGAACAAGCAATTGCTGGGATTACCAATTTACCAGAAGGTGCAGATTACCCAAGCCTTAGCCAAGGTGGACGATTTGACCGAATTGCACGTTTTGCTATAATTGGTCCATTTCCTGAAAGTGCTTTAAAGCGATTTGCCAATGACATTCGCGAAGATCTCGTCAATCGTGGGATTGACCGCGTAACATTTAGAGGTGCACGCGACGAAGAGGTCCGTGTAAATTTGCGCGAACGCGATTTGCGACGATTTGGATTAACGGTTCGAGATGTTTCACAAGCCATTAGTAGTAATTCGAAAACCAGACCATCAGGGAATTTATCTGGCGACGTGGAAAAGCAATTGCGAACTTTGTCATCAGGAACCTCGCAATCGGCAATTTCTGATTTAGAAATTAGGTCACTTCCTACAGGAGAATCGTTACAGCTTAAAGAAATTGCGACAGTCAAGAAAGAATTTAATTCAGGTCAAACCAGAGGGTTTTCTGAAGGAAATGCTGCGATAGAGGTTACTGTATTTCGGGCATTAACCGCAGATACGCTGAAATCGGCTCAGATTTTGGAAGATTATCTTGCAGAGCTAGAACCAACGTTACCAAAATCGTTGAAAATAGTAAAATATGATGTCCGTTCTGAAGTTTTAAGTGCACGTATAGATTTACTGGTAAATAATGGTCTGACTGGTTTAGCACTTGTTGTTATCGTATTGTTTGTTTTTCTGAATGGACGCATCGCCCTTTGGGTCGCGGCAGGGATACCAGTTGCGATCCTCTGTACATTAGGATTTATGTGGATGTTTGGTCAAACGATCAATATGATTTCCTTATTTGCTCTAATCATGATGTTAGGAATCATAGTTGATGATGCAATTGTTGTTGGAGAGCATACCGCGACACGTTCTGCACAGGGAGATGGACCTTATGAAGCGGCAAAAAGTGGTGCGGGTAAAATGTTCGTGCCAATTATTGGGGCTGGATTAACGACAATTGGGGCATTCTTACCAATTTTTTTGGTAGGAGATACGATCGGACAAATTATGGGTGTCTTACCTTTTGTGGTAATTTGTGTAGTCATTGCATCGTTTATTGAGTGCTTTCTTGTATTACCAGGTCACTTGGCCCATTCATTAGCTAAAGAAGTTAAGATGCAACGATGGAATTGGTTCCGCCATTTGGTAATTGCAGGTGCCATTGCATTATATTGTACTTCACTGAGCGGTCGTGCGTACATTGAAGTGCCTCCGAGTCTTGATTTTTTAGCAGATCCACTACGAATGTTGCGACAAAATTTGGGATACTCATTGTTTCAAGTGGTTATTTTGATAATTTCACTGGGACTAGGTGCTATTATTGAAGCAATAATTGAATACATTGCAAAAATTAATAAAAGTAACAGAAAAAATGAAGAAGATCCTGGTTGGTTTCGTAAGAATTTTGACCAAGGGTTTAATTACCTCCGTGATAAACCTTTTCACGCATTGGTAAAAGTTTCTTATCGGTGGCGTTATTTGACGATAGCAATTTGTTTATCAAGCGTTATTTTAGCTTTTGGTTTAGTACGAGGGAATCGGGTTCCTTTTGTGTTCTTTCCTTCACCGGAGGCCGAAAGTATTTCAGCTAGTCTATCCTTTGTTGCTGGGATTTCAGAAGAAACAACATATAATGGCATTTTGGAGGTTGAGAATGCATTACGTAAAGCAGAGAATAATTTAACTAATGGCGAAGGCAACTTGGTAGTCGCAACTTTTTCAACGATTGGTGAGTCAGGACGTAGTCGAGGAAGTAACTTTGCGGCTATTACGGTTCAACTGGTTTCATCTGAATTTAGAAAGATTAGAACACCTGATATTGTTCGTGAATGGCGAAAAGAGCTACCTGATATTTCAGGTTTAAAGCGAATTGCAATTTCTGAAAGACGAGGAGGACCACCTGGAAGAGATTTAGATATTAGATTGCAATCAGGTCCTCCTGGTGTTTTAAAGCAAGCGGCATTAGAAGTTGAGGAAGCGTTGAGTGCATTTCCGGGTGTTACTGGAGTTAGTGACAATTTACCATATGGAAAACCAGAACTAGTTATGCGATTGACTCCGCGTGGAAGGGCTTTAGGATTCTCGGTTGATAGTTTGGGACAACAAATAAGTAGCTCTTTTGATGGAACTGTACCACGTCGATTTGTGGAAGATGGTGAAGAGATAAGTATAAGAGTTAGCTTAGAATTGGAAGAGAGTGGAGCTGGCGCACTTAGGTCAATGTCATTGTTAGCAAATAATGGAGAATTTGTTCCCCTTGAAGAAGTGGTTTCACTGGAAGAGCGACAAGGATTTTCAATTATACAACGTGAAGATAGTATTTTATCGGTTTCGGTAACTGCTGATGTTGATTATTCAGTTACCAATAATCAATTGATTACAGCAGAACTAAATCGGACAGTACTACCAGAATTAGCTGCTAAGTATGGTATTGACTATAGTTTTGGCGGTCGCGCCCAGGAACAGCAACGCAGTTTTTCTGAATTACAGCTTGGTGCTATTGTTGCCGCAATTTTAATTTATTTGTTGTTAGCAGGAATTTTTGCTGATTATTGGCGCGCGGCATCGGTAATGGCGATCATACCATTTGGAGTAGTAGGTGCGATAGTTGGCCATTATTTGATGGGATATGACCTTACCATTTTAAGTCTGATTGGGTTGCTTGGACTGGGTGGTATTTTGGTTAACAATTCAATCATTCTGATGGATCGATTTGTTGATCGAGTCAGACTAGGTGAACCATCAGGAATTGCGGCGGTGGGTGCAAGTTGTGACCGGTTACGAGCAGTTATACTAACCTCAATGACAACAATTTTTGGGTTGATGCCTTTATTATTTGAGCAAAGTATTCAGGCACAATTTCTGAAACCAATGGCAATTACAATTGTGTTTGGTTTAGGTACATCAATGGTGATTGTATTATTTTTAGTTCCAGCATTAATAGGAGTGTTTAGAGATTTTCTTGTGGTATTTAGAACTTTGTATAATGTCAAGTCTTCGTCAAGACCGACTGAAAATGATATGATGGTAGTTGAAGAAGTCGCTTAATTGAATTGAGGTAGTGAACCTGTTTATTTAGCTATTGGTTTGGGATATTAATACAAAAATCAGTTTAGGTTCAAAATGTTCTGGTTGGTCAAGGAACTTCAAATTTTTTGATTATTATGTGCAATTAATTGCTCTCATTTTAGATTGGTAATATGGAATTTAGCGAATGGAAAGTGGTGATATTGTTCGGTTATTATGTTTTTTCGGCATTTTTTTGTTGATGGCAACTGTAGAATTTTTTGTCCCAGGTCGTGAACTTTCGCATGGTCGCAGTAATCGTTGGGTTACGAGTTGGTCAATTGTAATATTGGATAGTGTATTAGTTAGAATTGTATTCCCACTTGGTGGGTATGGATTAGCACTTTGGGCAGAATCTCAATCAATTGGTTTTTTTAATTTCGTTGGTGTCGTGCAACCAATAGCTATTTTGATAGCGTTTTTAGTTTTAGATTGGTCAATTTGGTTTACCCACTATTTGTCGCACAAAATCCCTATTTTATGGCGAGTACATAGTGTCCATCACGCTGATCCAGATATGGATGTGACTACTGCGATTCGATTTCATCCTATTGAAATTTTGTTATCCATGGCTTGGAAATCCGTAATCATTTTGCTACTTGGTGCACCAGCAATTTCAGTTATTATCTTTGAAATAGTTCTTAATGGTGGTGCGATGTTTAATCACACAAACATTAGACTTCCGGCACCATTAGAAAAAGTTTTGCGGTTGTTTATTGTAACTCCAGATATGCATCGGGTTCACCACTCACAGCGCGTAAAGGAAACTGATTCAAATTACGGATTTAGTTTGTCGATTTGGGATCGAATTTTTGGAACTTATACTGCACAACCGCAGGATGGGCACGAAAAAATGAAAATTGGTTTAGATTACTGTGATGCCAATAGATCGACTAAACTCTTTTATACCTTATCAATACCCTTTTATTCAAAGCAAAGAGAAAGTGATTTGAAATAATATATCTGAATGCTGAATAATTTGAATTGAAGAATTGAACTTATTTAATTTGTAAGAAACCTAAATGATTTGAATTGGAAGAGATTGGTTAGGTGTCTTCAAATCTTAATGATAACTTTCATTTGCTAAATTGATTTTGTTTTGTGGATTATTGAGAGAAAAGGTCATTTTTTTCTCTGCGACAATTTGTCGCACAATTGTCTTGAATTCAATTAGCTACATCTTAATTCAAAGCCGTCCAAATATTTTGGGAATTTCCTGTTCATTCGTAAAATCGCGAACGGGAAACTTAAATCGACGATAAGCTTTGTGAACACCCCATGCGAGCTTTCTGAATTTCTTTATTATTTTTTGATTCATGCCTTTTAATACTGGTTCTGGGATGTACATATAAATTATAAAATCTGGCGGAATCATTGTGCTTGAAAATGGATTTTGCATAAATTTGTGTTGGATATCTTCATTGACAATACGGCAGATAAATTTAACTACAGGCATGGTGTAATAGTCAGGACAAGGCAACAATTTTACATCAAATAACACCCAATCATCGCTGTTCAATCGTTCTCTGTCCTGCATGGGTAAGACAAATCGATCCATTGTGTCAAATACTTTACAGACATTTTCAAAATCCATATAACATTCTTCAGAGGGGTCAAAGTCCGTACCTAGTTGACCATATTCTCCAATGAATTGATTGTAATGATTATAATCTTTATTAAAAAATTCGTCACAGTTTGCACCGTAACAACACAACACTACTTTTTTCTCGGTTGGAATTGCAACTTTTTCTTTGATTTTATTGATATCCAGTTTCAAGGCATTTACTCCAAAGAATCGTGGTTATTATCCTAGATTGCTCAAAGTAGCTGCGAACAAAAAGCGTAAATTTGGTCAAATTTTATCCTATTTTTGCGAAAAATACAACTCCTCCGTTGCGACAAATTACCGCTTGTCGCCATTCTCAATTATTTGAAGCACTGGGTTCATTCAATAGTCAGCAATGGGGGTGCTTCTTTTCGTGCGGTTGTTTGACTTTGAATGAGTTGAGCATCATTTTACCAATTTAAATTTCAAATGATGCGTTATTGATTGGAAGGGTTGAAGAGATGATCTTGTTTGATTCAATCTCAATAATGTGTTGATGGATATTATCCAACCCCTTCCGTTAACCCCCGTCGTCGCGAACCATAGTTCATAAATCTCTTGATTGCCTGCACAAACAAATCCTTGCTAGCAAATTCAGTGGAAAAATCCATCCACACTCGACGACAGCTGTGCTTAATAATGGCTGGCGTTTTCAGTATTTTCCGGCGAATTGTGCTTGACTTTGCCGAGGCTAATTTGGTGTCGCGAAAACCAATCGTTCGAATCGCATTAGCAACCTTATGAGCACAAACGGCAAAATTTAATCGCATTTGATTCGCTTCGAGATTGTGTGCACTCACGCGACTCCCGAATAATTCATACTGATTCTCTTGGATGCGGTTCTCCGCATCGCCCCGACCGCAGTATAGTTTAGTATATAACTTGCGAGCACCACCAAACTTCTTATCCAAATTGGTCACCATAAATCGAACATTCAATTTCCGATGATTATTGGTATTGATATACTCAACTTTGGCAATCACTCGAAACAACTGTCCGCCCCAACTGCCATTGCCAGTGGTCCAATTAAATTCAGTGAATACCCGTTTGGTTTTCCCCGAGCTCAAGCTAGACTTTTTAACACGTTTGATTTGCGGTGTAATTTGTGCCATTAATGCATCATTTTTGGCAAGACCAATCGCAAAATGAAGCCCCATCTCGTGGCACGTGCAAATCAGTTCCGGTCGGTTAAAACCACCATCAGCGCGAAAAACAGGAAGCTTTTCTGGAAATCGTTGGCGATAGAATGGCACAATCTTGTTCAACGCTTCCGCGGTGCCCAACGCTCCATCAACATCTCCAGCTCGGGTGCGACAATAGACCGGATTTGGCCCGACAAAGGCCAACAGCGGCAGTAAGCATTTATATCGGTAAAATCCATTCCAAGCACCTCCGACTTGATTACCATATAATTGATCAGCCGTAGCATCCATGTCAATAATCAGCAATTTACTCTTTAACCGTCTGATCCACTCAACGCTATCCTCTAACAGCTGGTAGTCATGCTGATCTTGGTTAAACTCAAGTTTCTTCTGTTCACCATCAGCGATCTGCCGATTGGCTTCATCAAGCCGACGCATCGTCGAGCGAGTCCCTAACGGTTTGCAATCTTCTCGCACAATGCCAGGCTCATCAACCAGTAATTCAAAACTTGGCTCCCGACAAAGTTCATCATGATCATTGTGATCCGGGCAACCATGTAGTAACCCAGTAATCCGTTGTCGAACTTGCGTCTCCAATTTATGAACAACCATCCGTTGATCGCGGTTATCAGTAAAACAATTGGACAGTCGCTTCATAATTCCAGTTGCCAATTCAGCTTCTCGAATCAACAATGAACCAGCATCACCGCTTAAATTGATTCGTGAAAACGTCACCTCAACTGACTTTCCTTGAAATTCTGAACAAATCAGCTTCTCTGGTTGCCCTGAATTAGGCGACTTAGTCTTCTTTGTTCGTGCCTTTGGGTTTGGCTTTTTCATCCTTAACTCCGTTGTTAACGCAACAATGAATGCAAAAACATGCACTTAAAATTTCATATAACAACGAAGTGAACAAAAAGCAGTCCCTGTTTTAAATTTTTTTTTCAAGCTGTGAAAAACTGATCCAAAGTGATCAATCTAAAAATACATACTGTAAATTGAAAGAGGATTTGAAAATGAGCTAATAAACCTTTATACCATAAGTGATAAAACTATATTTACCTGTAAAAAATTAACGATACTTTGAGCAATTCAGGTTATTAAACTTGCAGAAATTAACCAATCGCAAATTTAATTGAATATATATTATGTTTTATGTTTTTGATATGAAAATATTCATTATTGATTCAAATAGTAACAAAAAACATTATGGCAATTCATAATGAATTTTCACCATATGTAATAAAATTCAAAATTGCAACCAACAAGACTATTTGTGTAATTATTTAACCCACTATAATTGTGATGAAAAAACTTTGATACAATTAAAAATTGTAACTGTTTATTGACCTAAATGTTTGTTGGATAATACTTTTTTTGTAAACAAATGTTGATTGAGAAGTCATTGTTATTTTAGAGCAAATTGATTTGTGTCAATAATTTTTGGTTTGAATTAGTAAACAGGTCAACGTGAGACAAATTGTCGCATTTAAACTATTGTAAAATAATTGGGTTAGGGTGATTTGTTTTTGATCACTATTGACTGAATTATGCTTTGTTGTATGACGTTAAGTTGACTGAATTGCAACATTATCCAGATTGAAAAGGCTTAATTTTGGAAGTTTGGATGTTTAAAGACAACTAATACAAAATTGATAATCTTAGGGATGTGCTAATTTGTCGCAGTTATATTTTTTTCAAATTGTATTAAGGTGACCATATTAAGAATTTATTGTCCATTCCGATGATACATTATAAATAGAAATCAAATGAAAATAATCCGGTAGGAAATTGAAAATTCTGTGCAGAAATAATATAGTAATAAGAGGTTAGGTTAGAATGACTAAAAAATGTGAAGAATACCTGAAGTTCACAGGTTTAAAATAGTGAATCAAGGAAATTTTTCTTGGTGCACTAACAAAAATTTAAATTACAAACTGCAAAGCAGTTATGGAGCAAAATGATGAAACACAAATCTGTAATTGGTTCGGTACATTTGGAAGATCAAAACCAAATTTGCGGACACACCCTGTTGTTTGATGAAGCATCAGTTGTCGGTTCACAAATCAGTACCGGAAATCAATTTGCCGAATTGGGCCGAAAACTTGGGTTAGCACTCAAGTCATTGCCGATTATTTTGGTGTTTGCGATAACGCTGGGTAATGTGACTCAATTGGTAGCAAGCGAAGCAAATAACTTCAACCAAGCAGAACCACAAACCACCGATTACCATGTTGGTATTGAAGTTTCTGTTGCGGGGACTAAACCGACAATGCTCCAAATGTTGGAAGTGTCCAAAATAGATTCAGAAATTAGCGCGGATTTAGCTAAATTCTCTGAACACAGTGTTCCAGCTGGAATAGTAGTATCAGAGCGATTAGATAATTTGGTAACTATTGGATTAGAGTCAGATTCAAGAAGTGACCAACAAAACTCTGACTTTGAGCTTGCACAGAATGAAACCAACGAAAGTATTGAAAATTTGAAACCCACGATATTACTTGAAACCGCGAATCAAACTATAACTGAAGGTGAAACTGCGTTTGTGACAGCAAAAACAAACTTACCATTCTTTGGTCAAGTTCGATTTCAGTATGAATTTAATCGAATTTTCTTACCCCCTGATTTTCAAATTCCAGGTGACTTGCCGATGTCAGCATCCGGCCAAATAAATATAGCTATACCGACAATAGATGATACGTCAGTTCAAGAAAATGGGAGTATCATTATAACTTTAGAACCAAGTGAAGATTATCAAATCGCACCAAGTCCAGAAAATAGGGTAGAGATTACAGTAGTTGATAATTCGACTGAACCAGCCATTGTAGCAATTAGAGCCCAAGCAGAGTCAATATTAGAAGGTGAAGAGGCTTGGTTTGAAATTCAATCAACGCAATTTATGTCATCACCAATTAATATTGAAATTCGCACCGCTGGAGATTATTTTGCTACTGACACAACATTCCCAACCTCAGTTAATCTTGATGGTAATTTTCAAACTTCATTTTCAATTCCAACTTTAGATGATGAAACGATTGAATGGAGTGGTCGCGTATTTGCGACAATTTTAGAGGGGACTGGATATCAAGTAGCACCAGCACCAGATAATACCGCTAGAGTGATAATTGAGAACGATGATTTACGCCCAGAGGATCTAGCGGGGGCGACAATTGTTTCAATTGAATCTATTGTGGAGCGAGTAACGGAAGGTAGTCCCGCACAAATGAGAATAATTTCGTCGAGACCAACTGAACGGACAATTAATTTGGATGTTACGACTAGGGGGGATTACTTCTCTAGTAGTATATTGCCAACGTCTATCTCCATGACAGGGAAAACTGATGTCATAATTGAAGTACCAACGATTGATGATGAAACAACAGAGTTGAGTGGTCGAGTTATTGCAACAATCCTGGAAGGTGAAGGTTATAGGATTGCTAATGCTCCGTTTGATACAACTGAAGTCATCATTGAGGATAATGATGCACTTCCAACCGAACCTGTTGTGGTTGAAGACTCAATTCCTATGATTAGTTTTACGGCAATCAGTGATATAAGTATAGTTGAAGGAGAAACCGTTGAGTTTTGGGTGTATGCTTCGGTTGCACCAGCAAATGACATCACAATTAATATTGGACTCGGGGATACCGAAAATGATGGGTCTAATGATTTTGTCGATGAATCATTTGTTCATCAGGTCGTATTACCGGCATTAACTACGTCCTTGACCACCAGTGTACAAATTGCAGACGATGATGTGGTTGAAGATGATGGAATTGTGGTTTTACAAGTATTAGCTGGAGACGGTTATGACAAAGCAGGTGAGGGTTCGATTTTCCTTAATGTTGCTGATAATGATACAGCGGTGGAAACTGAGCCAGATCAGCTCACCGCAATTCCAGTCATATCAATTGAACCAATCAATGAAAGCATCGACGAAGGGTTACCAGCACGATTTAGAGTTGTCTCAACCAGTCCAATCTCCGTTCCAATATCTTTAAGTGTGTTTAGACTTGGATTATTTTTTCCTAATGTAGATTCCCCAACTTCAATTGATTTATCAGGTGGAACTGAGGGTGAGTTTGAAATTATTACAATTTATGATCGAATTTTTGAAGTAACTGGTTCTGTGACAGCAACAATTGTTGAAGGTAATGGTTATACGGTTGCGGATTCTCCTCAAAATGTAGCAGTAGTTACGGTCAATAGCAGTAGACTTCCACCTGTTATCCCAGATGTAAGTGCAATTGTTTCAATTGTTCCAGTACGTAACTCAGTTATTGAAGGTATTCCAGCACAGTTTAGAGTAACTTCTACCCAACCACTTTCAATCCCAATAACGTTAGAGGTGACAACTCAAGGTGACTACTTCACCAATAGTGCACTACCTACTTCTATTAATTTAGACGGAGCTATCGAAGCAAATTTTGAAGTGCCAACAATAAATGATGAAACGATTGAATGGAGCGGTCGAGTTTTCGCGACGATTTTAGCAAGAGAAGGTTATGTGATTGCGGAATCTCCAGCAAATACTGCAACTGTGATCATTGAGAATGATGATCTGCGTCCAGAAGATTTAGCCGCGGCGACAGTGATTTCAATTGAATCTGTTGCAGAGCGAGTGACTGAAGGTAATGCGGCTCAATTTAGAGTTGTTTCGGCTATTCCTACTGAGCGAACGATTAATTTAGAAGTGACTACGGCTGGTGAATATTTTACTGGAAGTACTTTACCAACTTCTATTGATATGGGAGGTCGGAACCAAGCTGAATTTGAAGTGCCCACGGTAAGTGATGATGTTATTGAATCAAATGGTCAAGTGGTCGCGACCGTACTGGAAGGGGAAGGATATAGTGTTGCTGCGACCCCTAATCATACGACTACAGTGATTATTGAGAGTAATGACTCAGCGGCTGAACCAGAGCAACTTGCGGCAATTCCAGTCATATCTATTGAGCCGATCACTGCAAGCATCAATGAAGGATTACCAGCCCGTTTTAGAGTTGTTTCAACAATTCCAATTTCCGTACCAATTTCGTTAAGTGTGTTTAGACGTGGGTTGTTTTTTCCAAATGTAGAATCACCAACTTCAATTGATTTATCAGGTGGAACTGAGGGTGAGTTTGAAATACTCACAGTTTTTGACCGAATTTTCGAAGTAACTGGTTCTGTGACAGCAACATTAATTGAGGGAAATGGTTATACAGTTGCGGATTCCCCACGAAATGTAGCTGTAGTAACGGTTAATAGTAGTAGAGAACCACCTAGTGAACCAGAAATTCCTGTGAGTGCTCCCGCTCCAGATTCAACAGCACCAACTCCTGAGACTCCAATTGCTGAAACTGATGAGATAAATACTAGTTTACCTACTGTTACAGTAGAGCTTTTCGACTCTGAACGTCATATTGAAGGTGAATTAGTTGATTTTCGAATATCAATTTCTGAAATACAAGATGAAGTAGTAAGCGTTAATGTGTTTATTGATGATTTAGGTTTTGGACGTTTTTTGACTGGAGATATTCCATTGAATGTGACTATACCGGCCAATGAACCCAATGTTACCATAACAGTGGAAACAGATGATGATAATGCACCGGATGCGAATGGATTGATTGTTGTAGAATTGATGCCTGGTTTAGGTTACCGATTAGCTGAAAGTCGGAGTGCGATTGTTGAAATTGTCGATAATGATAGTGATGGTAGATTGGGCCCTGATGATTCAACCCTAAAAGTACCAGAGATTGATGTGGTTGCTACTAAAACCAAAGCCAATGAAGGTGAAGAAATCGGGTTTGAATTTATGTTGAGTCAGACGACGGATGAAGAGTTATTGGTGAATGTTTTTGTTGCGGATTTAGACCCAGAAAGTGGTAGTGACTATATTGATGAGTCAACTCACCAAGTAGTAACAATACCAGCCAATACTGATGTATTTACTTGGACCTGGTTAATTCCTAACGATAATCAGGTTGAGCGAGATGGTCCGGTAGTGTTACGGGTTCTGCGCGGTGAAGGTTATGAGATTGGTCGTCGAGCAAGACCCATTATTACTATAGCGGATGCTGGGTATGTTGAACCAGAAATTGTATTACCTGTTGTTTCAATTGTTGCGAATACCACCGAAGCAGTTATGGAAGGTAGTGCAGTTGAGTTTACAGTTTCGGTTTCGGGAGATTTCGAGGAAAATTTGGCTGTTAGTTTAGGAGTCAGTGAAAATGGTGGTGATCATTTTGATTTAGCTGAATCAATTACCGCAACTATTTCTACAAGCACAACATCAACAGCATTAACTTACACTTCGGTAGATGATTCGAGACTAGATGGTGATGGAACGTTGGTACTTACCATTCAATCCAGTGAAAATTACACGATTGGGGAAGCCAATCAAGCCGAAATTAGAATAATTGATAATGACAAACCAGTGTTATCAATTCACGAGCCAGAACCAGGTTCGTTCCAAATGAGTTTTACACAGGCTGGTAATGTCACTGAAGGTAATGATGCGTTTTATTTTCTTGATGCTACATTTGAAACCGGCCGAACATTTACGGTTCGATTTGAGGTGGACGAACATGGTACCGATTTTGTGCGAGATAATTTCTTAGTTTTAACCCATGAATTTGACAATGGACATTGGTGGAATGGCTATTTTATCTATATGATTTCAGATGAAGTTGATGAACCAGATGGAATCGTTACGGTTCGGATGGTCCCGGGTCCGGATTATTTGGTTGACCCAGAAAATAGTGAAGTGACTTACAATATTTTAGATAATGATGACCCGCAATTCTCCATTGCAACAAATGTTGAATCAGTTGAAGAAGGTGAGGATATTGAATTTACTGTATCTGGCGTATTACTTGCCGAACGAACTCTTGATGTATTAGTAGAAAATGAATCTGGAGATTTTGTTGCAAATTCCACGCATCAAGTTGTATTTGACCGTACTGATTCGGCTTCATTTACGATTTCAACGATAGATGATGAGATCCTTGAGCGGGATGGTTCAATTAGAGCGACGATAGTTTCGGGTGATGGATATTCGATAAAAGCTGATAGTGGTTCAGCTAGTGTACAAGTCACAGATAATGAACCAACCCCGGAAGTCGCAATTTCTGCTGTAGAGGAAATGGTGAAAGAAGGTGAGTCAATCCTTATTTCATTTACAGCATCAGAAATCTCACAAGCATCATTTCAGCTAGTATTAGATGACCAAGATAGTAATGTCTTTGAGCGAGATATTGACCTTGTTAACATTAGAGGAAGAACTGATTTTAATTGGGCAGTTCGTACGCGTGAAGATTACATTGTAGGGGAAGATGTTCAGGTCACCCTGACAATTTTACCAAATGAATATATCACGGTCGCCGAAGATTCCAGTAGTGTGGTAGTTACAGTGGTTGATGATGAAAGTATACCTACAATCACAGTTGCATCTGTCAATGAAATTGTTTTTGAAGGTGAGTCCGTTCAGTTTCGACTTACATCTTCTTTACCAGAGAGTGTTTCGGTAAATTATTTTATCGTAGATTCCAATGGATTTTCTGCAGGAAATCAAGTCGTTAGTATCTCTGGCGGAGAAGCAATTGTAGAGATTGCTACCGAATCTATTCCAGGAGTACAGGAAGATGGCACTTATTCAATAAGAATACTTGATGGATCAAGTTATAATTTGGTCACTCCTATTCAGAATAATTCCGCATCCGTGACTGTCACAGACCACGAAGAAATAAGAGTGTCTGTAACAGCTCCTGAATTTGTATTTGAACCAGCAGAAAGTGCGGTGATTAGATATACTGTCGAATTATCACGCGCACCTGAGATTGAGTTACAAATGCAATTGAATTTTGAATATACATTATTACAAGAACAGAAAGTTACTGGAAAAATTGTTTTTCAACCTGGTGAGACGATTCAGGTTTATGAATTCCCAATTCAACATAACCAAGAGTTCCAAAATCCTTATAATGTAGTCGCTACCGTGTTAGATGGTGAAGGGTTTGCACCACTTGCACAAAAAAATCAAGCAACGGTTACAGTATTGGACTCAAGCACTCCTGAAGTATCAATTGTTGCTGAATCCTCCAGTATTGTTGAGGGTAACCAAGCACGATTTAACATTGCTACATCAAATGCATTTTCTGAAAATACCAACATAGAATTCCAGGTATCAGGATCTCAACCAAATATTATTGAGGGCACAATTCCAACTTCAATAACAATACCAGCAAATAGCACTAATATTGTTTTAGAAATTCAGAGTTTAAGTAATGAAGCAGAAGTTAATGAAGCTAGAGAAATTACTGTTAATTTGAGCGGTAGTAGAAGTTATCAACTTGGTGCTAACAGTTCTGCAACAGTAACCCTTACGGAAGCCTTACCAGAAATTGAAGAAATTGATGATTCTGAGGTTATCGCATTGGGTCCAGTAATTTCAATCCAATTGGTAACTGAAGGGGACGTTACTGAAGGGGATATTGTGGAGCTAACCATATTGGCTTCGGAAGCTACAACTGAGAATTTAGACATTCGTATAGATGTTAACGAGGGTATTACTGACTTTTTTAATCTAGGTGAATTTATTCCAGTAACTTTACTTGCAGGTGAGACTGCCATTTCAATGCAAATTGCTTCTGTTAATGATGAAATTGCGGAGAATGAAGGTGAATTGATTTTAAGTTTAGGGGAAGGGGAAGGTTATCAAATCGGCGAACAGAATCAAATTTCAATCTTTGTTAATGATGATGAAGGAGGGTTAGAACCTGAAGTCGTTGCAGAGACTGAAGTTGATACTGACCCAACTGGACCGGTGCTTTCCATTTCATCGCAGAATGAAGAACCGATAACTGAAGGTGAAATTGCTGAATTTAGAATAACAGCATCAACCCCACCTGAAACTAATTTGGAAATTTCTATAATAGTTGGTGAAAGTGGTCTTACATTTTTTAACCTTGCTGAAATCATCCCAATTACTTTATTTGCAGGAGAGGTTTCGGTAGATTTTACTATCGTTTCTATTGATGATGAGGTTGGTGAAGCGAATGACTCACTTGAATTATCAATTGGACCAGGAGTCGGCTACCAAGTTGGTGCGTCGTCGTCCGCAACTGTTTCAATGTTAGATAATGATACTGAAGAATCCGCTGAACCTGAGACAAATATTGCGGAAGTACCAGAAGATAGTGTTGAGTCTCCTGATATAATTGGACTACCAATTGTATCAATTGCATTGACTAATGATACTGAAATTTCTGAAGGAAGTGCAAAAGAAGTATTGATCACTTCAGTAAACGAACAAGCCGATGATTTAGAGATTACATTGTCAGTTGCAAATGAAGTTGGTTCCTATGCGGTAGTTGAGAATTTAACCGCAACGATTGAAAGTGGGGCTAATTCAGTTGTATTGAGTGTAGAAACAATTGATGATGAAACTTGGGATGTTGATGGAACTGTACTAGTTTCAGTAGTTGAAAGCGAGTTTTACCAAATTACTGAACCATTTAGTGTTACTTTTGTAGTCTTGGATAATGATGCACCTGAATTGTTGACACAAGCAGAACCTAGTTTTTCTCAATCACAAATTGCGCAACAACAAGAGATTATTACTATCCCAGAAGTTTCTATTAGCTCAAGTATAGAATCGGTTATTGAAGGTGAATCTGCGGTATTTACGTTAGTTGCCACTGAAACAGTGGAAGAGTTAATCGCAATTGATGTATCATTTGTTGGTGATTTTCAACCAGTGGGTAATTTACCTCTAACTGTTAATATGTCCGGTGAAATCAGTACACAGTTTGAAATTCCAACGCGCGACACAAATATATTTGAGCAAAATGGTGAAGTTACAGTAACAGTTTTGACAGGAACTAGTTATATTGCCGCGTCGGAACCTAATAATTCTGCATCAGTGACAATTGAAAATAATGAACCCGTTTCAATTGATGTTGCAGCTAATGCTCCGTTGGATGTTCCAGAACAAGAACCACCGATATTGACTATTAGTGCTTTAGATACTGAGCCGGTATATGAAGGCGATTTTGTTATTTTCCAGATAAATTCTACAGTAATACCTGAGATTGATTTTAATGTCAATATTCAAATTTCTGATGTTGATACTGGATTTAACGGCGACTTTATTGATGAGAATGAATATTCTTCCATGATCTTTCGAGCTTTTGATAATCGCATGATTTTTGATGTTCCAATTGAGGAAGATGAAACCGATGAATTGGATGGTCAAATCAGTATGGAACTTCTTCCTGGTGAGAGTTATATTGTGGGAGATCCTTCTACAGCAACTACTGAAATTTTGGATAATGATGAACAAGGAGTTCCTGAAATCCATATAACTTCGGTGCCTGCTATTGAAACCGGTAAGAATGCTGAATTCAGAATTATTTCAAATAAGGTATTACAGACTGGAATCTCAGTTAATGTTCGAGTGAGTGGACAAGGATTGTTATGGGCAAATGCGGTTATTCCAGTTCAAATCTTAACTGGTGAGACTGAAGCAAGATTATTTGTACCAACCGATACAAATACTCCGGAAAATCAGGCGATATTTGTAGATGCAGAATTATTAGACGGACAAGGTTATGTTTTGAGCGAATCTCAAATCACGGTAAGTATTGAACTTCAAGAAGAAATTGAACCAAACTACATTACGGTTTCCGCGATAAGTGACACTGTTGATGAAGGGTTCCCAGCATCTTTCAGAGTTTCTTCTACAGTTTCACAACCGGCCCCTTTGAATATTTGGGTTGATACGAGAGCGCAAAATAGTGGACTGGCTCCCAGATCAGAAGTTCGATCGTTAGCATTACCGGCTGGTGCACGTGAAATGACTTTTGATGTTCAAACGGAAATCAATGATTTCAACGATCAAGATGGCATTGTTGTAGTTGATATTTTACCAGGGAATGATTATGAGGTCGGGAGTTTTCCTGAAAATAGTGCAGAAGTAACAGTTATTAATAATGTTATTCCCGTGATTAATATTCGTTCTACTCGAGCAAATGGACAGGAGGGAGAGCGTTTTGAATTTAGTGTGACAGCAAGACCAGTTCCACAATCCAATATAGAAATTAATTTAAATGTTTCTGAAACTAGTTCGTTCTTATCACGTACTGGTGCTGATCGAATTATTCTTGGTCAAAATAATCGATCTGTTGTATATACAATTGACACTGAGGATGATATTCAAACTGAAGCTGATGGAGAAATTTCAGTATCAATTCTTCCAGGTGAGAATTATAAAGTCGCATCAGGAAATGGTTCGATTGCAACGAGCCAGGTATCTGATAATGATTCTCCAAGAGTAGCGTTATCATTTGCTGGTGGTGCTTCAGAATTCACAGTTACTGAAGGAGAGAATATTGAACTAGTTCTGACTTCAACTAGTCTTGTTGCTACTGACTTAGTTATTAATCTTGGTATAAAAGAGAATAGTGGAGATTATATTTTAAGTGAGCCTGATCTTGTGGGAATTATTCCAGCCAATCAAACTGTAGGTTCAATTGTAATTCCAACTGTGGATGATGATGCTGATGAAGATAATGGAATTTTTGTAGTAACTTTATTATCTGGTGTAGGATACAATTTGGATGAGAGTTCCGTAGAGGTAACTACAACCTTGGTTGATAATGATGAAGGTCGAGAAATTGGGATTTTTGCTGTATCGGAAACAATTACTGAAGGTGCTGAGGCAATTTTCAACTTGGGTGCTTCTGGTCTAATGAATCGAAGTGTAGATTTATTAGTAGTTAGTGGTGGTGGAGATTTCTTAACCGATGAGGTTCCACTTTCAGTGTTTTTTGAAAATAGTAATGAAGCGACTTTGGTGGTTCCAACTTTGGATGATGATGTCGATGAAGCAGATGGGGATATAAGTGTATCAATAATTGCGACTGATAATTACACATTAGGAGAAGAAAATACGAACGCATTTGTTCCAGTAATTGATAATGATGATTCACCGATTGTTTCTATAGTAGCTACCCAAACCGATCCGATTGTTGAAGGAGATTCAGCTTTATTTGATATTATTGCAACTGTTCCCGCATTAAGAGTGATAAATGTAGAAGTTACAGATGGGGAAAGTGATTTTCTAGTTGATGGTGATACAACTTTAGAAGTTAATCTAAACGGTCAAAGCCAAGCGACACTTGAGTTGTTAACCAAAACTAGTGAGAAACTTGAAGAAAATAGTGAGATTATTGCTACAATATTACCAGGTACAGGGTATGAGGTAGCTGAATCACCTGCAGATATTGCGACAACTATTATTGTTGATGCTCTTACAGACTTAGATACACTACCTGAAATTGGAGATACTTCTGAATTTATTCAGGTTTCAATTCAAGCGATTTCAGGAATAATTACGGAAGGTGAAGTGGCAGTATTTGAATTGACTGCTACCGGTAATATTTTGGATGAAGACGTTATTTTTGAAGTTTCAGCAACAGGTGATGTTATTGGTGATATTACGGAAGGGGTGGTGAATTTTGATGGTGGTGAAACTGTTGAAATTGAAGTCGTAACGGAAAATGATGACGCAGATGAGGAAAATGCAATTGTTCAGGTAACTTTGGTATCTGGTCTAACTTATACTGCGGATGAATCGCAAGAGAGTGCGAGTGTACAAGTACTAGATGATGACCTTCCTGTAATAGAATTGATTAGTTCACTGAGAAATGTTGTAGAAGGCACAAATATTGGATTTTCAATTAGATCTCAATATCCAGTAGCGGAGAATTTAAGTGTGAAACTTGCAATTACTGATGGAGATGCAACCAGAGGTCGTCCAGATTTTCGAACGGTAACGATATTAGCTGGTTCAAGTCAATCCAATGAGGTGTTCTATAATGTTGAAGTTTTGGAAACTTATTTGTTTGAACGCAGAATAATTGCGGAAATTGTTGATGCAGCTGAATTTGACATCGCGAGTTCAGGTGAAGAAGTGGAAATTATAGTTACTGGTGATTCTTCACCAATAGTTTCAGTTGAACCACTGGGACTTGAGGTAGTTCTAGATAGTGGGGAAGAAGTGGCTAATTTTAGAATAAATGCTTCGTTTGCATTAGCAGAAGATTTAGATATCACTGTGGATATTCGTAATGGTTATGGAGATGTATCAAGAGTTGTTGATACAATTGATGTCACATTATTGGCAAATGAGGAATTCGTAGATTTTGGTGTTGAAAATGGTAGTGACTTTAGTACGGCTGATCAAATTGTTGTGGAGATTGTGGTAGGTTCTGGTTACGAACTTTCACCAGATCCAGACGTTAGACATGCGGGCGTAGACTTAGGTGAAACTCAGTATGTTATTTCAATAAGTACTACACAGTCTGAAATAGTAGAAGGTAATAATGCAGAGTTTACAATCAGCTCCTCACGTGCAGTTGAAAGTCCTCTTGAAATAACGTTGGAAATAACTGAAGGATTGGGTAATACGATTGATGCTACTCCAACGGGGGATTTCATTAATGAAAGTGCTATTGAAAACACGATTACTATTCCAGTAGGTTCTAGTGAGGTGACATTACAAGTGCCAACTATCGAAGATGAGATAATTGAACCAGATGGTCGGATTACAGTGGAATTAGTTGATACCGATGACTATAATTTGTCAGATAGTAATGATTCACGAAGTGCAAGTGTGTCGGTAACTAATAACCTTCCAGTGATTTCAATTGTTGCAACGTCGACTAGTCCAATCGAAGAGGGAGCAGATGCTCAATATAGAATTACCTCGTCATTGCGTACTTTATTACCGCTTGTTGTTAATCTTGAGGTCAGTGATGGAGATGATGGAGAATTTTTAGTTAATTCCATTCCAGATTCTGTAACGATTCCGGCAAATGAAACCGAAGTATTATTGAATATTGAAACGGTGGATGATGAAGTTGTAGAAGCATCTGGTGAGATTGTTATGAGATTACTATCGGGAACTAACTACACACTTGCTCCAGCAGATTCCTCTCAATTTGCAACAATCGCAATCAATGATAATGAAATTATTCCAGTGGTTACTATTTTACCAAATGCAGACTCAATTGAAGAAGGGCAAATTGCAGAATTTTATATAACTACGTCCCCAGCTGTGGAACGAGAATTTTCAGTTAAGTTTGGGTATAATCAACGAGCGTTGAATGATTTTATTGCAGGTACACCTGTATTGTCAACTGAATTTGCAACGTTACAAACTGAAAAAGTTTTATTTGTTCCAACTGTGGATGATACTGTTGCAGAAACCAATGGTGAAATCATTGTAACTATCTTAGAAGACATAAATTATACGTTGAATCAAGACGTTTCAAGGCGATCAGCAACCATTCCAGTCACAAGCGACGACGTGCCTGTATTATCAGTAGAACGTGAACGTGATATTATAGAAGGTGAAACAGCAAGATTTAATTTAAGTTCGGATATAGATATATCAGACACTTGGGTTCTTGATGTTAGATACTCACTGGCAGGGGGCGATAATTTTATTGCCAGTGGTGAAAGTAAAGTAGGTGGTGTTACTTTTGGTCCAATTAAAGCTAATCAAACTCAAACAATTGAATTTAATACTGTAGATGACAATACTGTTGAGGATGATGAATTAGGATTGACATTGTCAATTCTACCAAGCGGTGTGGATACACTTGTATCACAAGTAACTTATGATTTAGGTCCAAATAGTTCTGATACTCTTGCCATAAGAGATAATGACAATAATGCAATGATTACAGTTACTTCGTCTCATCAAACAGTAATGGAGGGAGATATAGTGACTTATACGATTGAAGCAGATGAGCAGAAAGATCCTAATAAGGATTTAGAAATAAGATTTGAATTGGAAGATGTGTCTGGTGATTTCCTGATAACTGAACAAGAAGATGTAAATAAAATTGTTTTGGAAGACAATGGAAACAGGGTATCAGCACCTGTACATGTGACTATAGATGAAAATGAAATTGATCAAGCAACTGGTAGAATTCGATTCAAATTATTGGATTATCAGGCATCACAAGGTGTAAATACCGAAGCTTATGATGTTTCTGAGACTCAAGGAAGTGTTGAAACAGATGTTCAGGACAATGATATTCCAGTAATTTCGGTAGTTGGTGGAGAAAGTATTTTCGAAGGTGGAATAGCTCAATTTATATTCAGTGCAGATATTGAGAGACAAGGGGTTGATATAACAATAAATTATGGAATTTCGGGAACTTCATTTTTTGATA
This sequence comes from Stappiaceae bacterium, assembly GCA_964291365.2. Taxonomy (GTDB): domain Bacteria; phylum Pseudomonadota; class Alphaproteobacteria; order Rhizobiales; family Stappiaceae; genus JBDWFY01. The sequence continues at coordinate 3,088,553 of OZ219989.1, read as the reverse complement.
TAAATGTACAGCCAACTACTGATACAATTGTGTTACCAGCAGGAAATACTGATGTAACAGTGACGGAATCTATTCAAACTATAGATGATAATGTTTTAGATGGAATTGAAGGTATTGCTATAACGATAAGTAACTCCACAACAAATCCTCCTACCTATATGGTGTCGTCCGAAAACGATTCGGATTTGGTAGTAGTAATTGATGACGAAAATGTTGCAGAAATTTCTGTAGTTTCGTCAGCACCAGCGATAGTTGAGGGAGGTCAAATGACTTATAGGATTATTGCAAATAAGCGGTTATTTCAGAATAAGGTATTAGAAATTAGATATAATTTGGAAGTGACAGGTGATTTTGTAACAACTACACAAGTAGGGCAAAATACAGCAATATTAGTAAATAATGGAAACGCTATACAAAAGGAAATAGCTGTACCTATCGCAGAAAATGATATTGACCAACCAGTAGGTTCAATTCGATTTAGAATTTTAGATTATCAATCGTCACAAGGGGCGAATACTGAGGCCTATAAAGTCTCTGCCAGTCTAAATGATGTTGAAACAGAAATTCAAGATAATGATACTCCACTCATTTCGGTTGCAGGAGGGGCAAATATTACCGAAGGAGGAATTGCTCAATTTACGTTCAGTGCGAATATTGAGAGAAAAGGTTCAATTACCATTAATTTTACAATTTTAGGTGACACTTTTTTTAATTCAAGTATTCAACCAGCAACAGATTCTATTGTATTACTCGCGGGCGGAACAGATAAAAATTATATAAAATCTATCCAAACGATAGATGATGATGCAATAGATAATGGTGATAAAATTACTGTAACACTTGCAAATGAACAAATAGAAGCAAGTTTAAGGACATATAATATCGCACAGGGTGGGGCGCAGGACAGTGTTTCAGTTTTTGATAACGATACGAAACCAACAATCAAAATTACCGCAGGAGATCCAGTAACTGAGGGCTCAGATGCTGTATTTACAGTAACTACAAATCAGAGTCTAGGTCAAGATTTAGGATTTGGATATTCATTTACTGAAGGTAGTCATAATTTTATAGCATCTACTCATACTATCCGTACAGGAACAGTATACATTCGCGAAGGAAATAGCGATGGTCAAACAGAAATTTTACCTGGTGTAATTGACATACCAACAGAAGATGATCGAGTTGACGAGGCCAATGGAACGATAACAGTTAATTTATACTCGCTTGCTCCTACTATTACAGAATATCAATTAGACCCAAATAATTCTTCTGCTACAGTAATTGTCAATGATAATGATGTTCCAGCGATTTCGGTAACTACTGATGGGTTTTCAGTCGCTGAAGGAAGGGATGCGGTATTTACGTTTAGTGCTGATATTGAACGTAGTTCAGGTAGGGATATTACCATCAATTTTGGAGTTGTTGGAACTGAAAATTATCTTCATTCTAGTCAACCTGCAACGGATTCAGTTGAGTTACCAGCAGGTGGAACTGGTGTTACAGTGACTAAAAATATTCGAACCAATGATATTTCAGGATCTGGACCAGATGGAAGAATAACTGTAACAATAACTGCCCCTACAGACAGTGGTGATATTGACCCAATAACTTATACCATATCGGAGAATAATGATGATGCGTTTGTTCGAGTAATTGATAATGATCAACAAGGTGGACGTTCAGAAGGATATAATGATGAATTTTTATCCCTTGAAGAAATTGCTTCAGCTGAAAGATCTTATGCTGAAGGTTCCTTTAATGCACCTATTCAAGAACAGAATGAAACAGGATTTCCAAGAGTTTCAATCAGCTCGCCGAATGAAAGAGTAAAAGAGGGTGAGGTGATTTATTTTGAAGTTTCTTTAGATTCCCCTGTCTCTGAACCAATCATTGTTAGAATCAAAGTTTCCGAAGAAAGTGGTAGGTTCCTTAGATATACTGAAAGAGAAGGTCCATTAATTATAGAAGCCCGGAATTCTAGAACTGTAATAAAGGTGGAAACAATTGATGATATAGTTTTTGATGGTGAAGGAAAAGTCACGGCAGAAATACAAGAAGATAATGAAAAATATGAAATAGAATCTGGTATTGCAGAGGTAACAGTATTTGATATTGAAAGTGAAGAACTAAGCAATCGGTATTCTAATGTCAACGATAATGTACTACCTGACTTAATTCAATCTATGAGTGCCAATCTTGTCGATTCAATATCAAATCGAGTAGCAAGGGCTAGTACAGTTGCTGGATTGGAGCAAGTTCAATTTGAAGTTGGTGGATATAATTCGTTGCAAGACATACTTGAGTTTAAAGCAAATGAAATTAATGATAGTGCTAACTCTTGGACCAGCCTATTAGAAAATTCTTCATTCCAGTTGCCATTGCTATCTGCGGCTGGTGATACTATACCGGTCACAGTTTGGGGAGTTGGTGATCATGCTCATATTAATGAAAGTGATCCTAACTCCACTGTATCTCAAGATGGCGAATTATATACGGCACAACTTGGTTTTGATGCTAGATACGAAAATGGCTTACTCACAGGTGTGGCAATTTCGCGTTTTGAGAGCGATTTAGAGTTTACCAATCAGGTTGGCAATGATTCAGCTACTGAAGGCACTCATCAAGTCCAGATCAACAGTGCTCAACCATATCTTGCATGGACCGCGGAAGAGCGTGTTTTTGAAATTTGGGGAAGTGCTGGATATGGTCAAGGTACCATTCAATTGGATGAATTGGTAAATGATGAGTCAGAAAATCAAACAACTATTGATACTAGCTACTATGTCACGGCAATTGGCGCAAGCAATCGATTATTTGAATCTGATCAAATCTTTGGTGGTGAAGGAGAATTACGACTTCGAGGAGAGGTATGGTCATCAGCTATGGGCATAACCAATGGTCCAGTTGGTTTGAATGAAGGTAATTATGCTGCTCAGCGTGCACGATTTGCAACCGAAGCTACACACACTTATCAATTTGATTCTGAAGCAACTTTTAATTCAGCTATTTCTGTAGGTGCGCGTTGGGATAATTTCTTGAATGATGATGAGGAAAATTTAAATGAAGATGATAATAGTCAATTGGGTTTTGAATCAGGTTCTGAGTTCAGTTACGATGTTCCCGTCGGCGTAAAATTAACTTATGGTGGGCGTATTTTGGTGGTTCCAAATAGTACTGATGAAGCAAATTATGAAATTGACGACCTAATCCCAGAATGGGGTGTACGGGGTGAATTACAAGTTGATTTAGGCCAAGACAATCTAGGTCCTATACTTTATGCTTCACCAAGTTGGGGTAATCCACAATCAGGTGGTATTCAAGGAATTTGGGACTCTGGACTTAAGTCGGATAGTGCTACAAGAATGTCAGATGCACAAATGGCGACTGAATTAGGCTATGGATTGATGATGTTTGACCAGAATGGAATTTTAACTCCGTTTGTTGGTGCAACTTTCAAACAATATGGACTACATGAATACTCATTAGGTACTAGACTTGTTGTCGGACCTTCTTTCAATTTAGAGCTCAGTGGTTCCCGTCAAACTGTTAGTACAGATGACATAGAATGGGGAGCTTCAATAAAGGCAAATTATAATTGGTAGAATTGGTGATTAACAGAAACTAACGAAACCTAGTTTTCTAGATTTGGGTATATTACAGTATAGGAGTTTTTTGCGAACTCTTATGACTTCATATATTGAATTTTGCGAATTATTTCCAATTGTGCCATTAGAATTTTACAATGTTTCAAGTGAATTTCGATATGTTGAAAATTATAAATCCCAGTTTCCTCCTCTATTGATGCAATTTTAGCTGATGATACTTAACTGTGTTCAGAAATTCATGTTTTAGTAAGGTATTGTTTTGGTGAGAAACTTAGAAATTGTATATCATTTTTTCGTAGAATATTTAAGTGTGCTTTTGTCGTTTGATGGCAAGGGTGCGGCAACACAAATGTCAGGAAAAATGAAAAAGCTTCTGTTGTTAGATCATTCAAAAATTGCATAAATTTGAATGAACCGAGTCCAAATTACTTTGCAAAATCTAACTGGTGTAATTACTAATCTATCTATGGTAGGATCTCCAAACCTTGCCAATCAAAACATTTCCCACTCTGGTTTGGTGAGAGTTTTTCTAAAACTTCTAGAAGTTTCTGAGCAGAATACTTGGCTGAGAAAAATCTACCATCAGGTATATTACTTTGAAACGGTTTTGACAAGTTGCTATCCACTGAACCAGGGTGAAGACCTACAATGATAGCTTGCTTATTTAGTCTGCCAATTTCAATTGCCGCAGTCTTAATAAACATATTGAGTGCAGCTTTGGATGCGCGATAAGAATACCATCCACCAAGTCCATTATCCGATATGCTTCCAACTCGGGCGGAAAGTACCGCGAAAAAGGCTGGTTTTTCTCTGTTTAATTTTGGGAGAAAATATTTTGCTATCAGTGCAGGAGTAATTGTATTGATCTCAAATAGACGTTGAAACTTTTCCGCTGATAAGTCTTTAAGTGATTTTTCCGGCATAATTTCATTATCATGAAGTAAACCATTGGTGATAATAACTAAATCAAGTGGAATATCACTTCCAACCAAGGACGCTGATGTTTCAATTGAAAATTCATCCCGATAATCAATAGTGTGATATGAAATTCTCGTAAATTCTTGTTCAATAGTTCTCTGTGAGAATGCATGAATGTTCGCAGTTAAATACTTCTTGGATACAAGTTCTGTAAAAGCACTACCAATAGCACCAGAGCTTCCGATTATTGCGACATTTTTAGGTTCAATGCTCATAAATAATTTTCTTAATTTGAGTGATTTTGTTGTTTACCGAGATTTCTAAACAGTTGATTGAATTTTTTGAATATTCTCACTCTCGTCTGGAAAATCAAAACATATCTATACAATATTGTTTTTCTAAAAAATTTACATATTTTAAATCAGTTTGTCAATTTGCTTAAAATCGTGAATGGATCCAGCAGTTTGATTTTCTTTCAATTGAAAGATTTCGTGAAGAAATATTTCATTCACAACTTTTTTCAATTGTCACTTTCTAAGCTGTTTAGGTGATATGATGGTTGAATACCATCATAGGAGGTGGTTACTCTTCTCAAAAGCAGGTGACATCTGTTTGATTTCACGTTCTTTTATTCCATTAATATTTGCCACTTCACGCCAACTACTTACAATTTTAGCAACTTCTTTGGCCATATTTTTCGCATCGCTTAGTGTCAAACCGTAATATTCAGCAGTTTCAAATGCCAAATCAATGGAAGAAGTTGGATCATCCAAATTTATAGCTATAGCATGAGAATCTTTCAGTTCAGGGTTTAAATCATAGGCAGGTGAAAGTTGCCATCCTTCTTGACTAGAATAAAGAAAGGCATGATTACGTAAATGATCATCAGTATTTGATATCAAGATATTAAATACAATTCGTCGCCACAGTTGAATCAAATCTTCTTTAGGTTTGGAACCATACAGCCTTAGTACATCGGCAATGTCCAAATAAGAATGATCGTCACTGTGATCAGTTGCTCCTAACATACTCATTGCAGATAAAAATGGCACACGTTGTCCATTGATTCGGTCAAATCGACGAATAATAATCACACTTTTACCAGCTACCTCAATAATCCGCCAATTTGGGACTACTATTCCAGCTTTCAATGCTAAAGTCAGAGCGACAGCTTCCCACTTAACAACGTCAATTTCATCTTTGTCTCTTGGAAATTTTGCTAAAGTAAGAAAACCTTCTTGATCAAAAATAGATGCCTTAGGACGTGCCCCACCAAGTGATGAACCAGGTGCAAGTAATATTTGCAAATCGTCATCACTGTCTTTTTCGCTCAATATTGCTTCTGTTGCTGAAAGTAATCGGGAGAGTTTCATTATTGGAGGTATCGAGTTCTTGGAATTAGCGAGAAATTTACCTTGCGGTTCAGTTTTGAAACGTAATGCCCCTTGCCGGGCAACGTCTTCTACACCCAATAAATAGTCTGCTTGATTTAAAGCACGGGGAAGCGTCTGTTTTTGTTCAGCTCGTCTATATTCACTACGTCGCATAAGCATTTTACCCCAACGGTCTGGTGAAGAATCATCAAATGCACCAAACAGGTCTTTTTTTGGTGATGTATGGAATGTCTCTGGAGTTACAGTTAGTGTTGGGTCAATCGCGAATCGTAGTGAATTTTTTAGCCAAGACGGGTCGTATTCAAAAGACGAGCTTTCTCGTCCTTTACGGTCACGCAACCATAGCTGACCAACTAAATATTGTTCACCGAACAAATCAATAAAAACAAATATTTTTTGTTCCATTATGTCAATTTCCTTTATTTTGGATGCTTCTCTTAATTGAAGTACGAATGCGTTTAGGTAAAAAATCATCTTCTAAACTCAACCCTACGGCATCATGCTTTGGGGCAACAAGCTCAGCTAATTGATCAGTCATACCAAGAACGAATAATACGTTCGCGTATCGACCAAGTGCTACATTTGGATCACCTTTTTCAATTTTATTTAGAGTCATCCGACTAATCATCGCGCGTTCAGCCATAATCATTGTTGAAATTCTTCTACGGCGTCGCGCGTCTCTGATGTCCCCGCCTAATTTTCGTAGTGCGCGGCGGATTGGAATAGGAAGTGTTGAATCAATTTTGTTCCTCATAATGTCCCTTAATATTTACACAAATAAAAATAATGTATGAAATAAGATACATTAAGTCAAATATTGTTTTAAAAAATTGTTTATTAGTTCGGTTCAATTAAATCCTAACACCTAAAACTTAAATTTCTAAAATCTTTTGAAACATTTTGTAGAATTATTTGGTGAATATACTTTGCATTCAAGTTGCAGGTACAAATTAAGCACTAAATATGGGACATAATGCGAATATTCAAACTCGAGTCCAAGCAAATTTTGAATTTAAAATTGGTGCTGGTCAGTTCTATTCAATACAGAAAAATTTATCGGAAGATATAATTTGGTAGTGCAGTAGACAAATATGGCAAAAATGTCACTGCAATTAGCAATATCACCATAAGTACTAGGAACGGTAATATTCCACGTATTACCTCTGATACGGGCGCGCCAGAAACCCCTGAAAGGACAAATAGATTCAAACCGACGGGTGGTGTGAGCATTGCAATCTCGATATTGATGACAACTATTATTGCATAATGGATTGGGTCAATATTGAATTGAGTAAGTAGTGGAAGTACCAATGGAACGGTAATTAGTACTATTGATAATCCTTCAAGTACTGTTCCAAGTAAAATCATCGAAAGATTCATTAATAGTAAGAATTGCCAATATTTTAGGTCAATCTCGGTTACAAACTCAATCATACGCGCCGGCATGCGAGTTTCGGTAAGCCAGTGTCCAAATAAGAGTGCCGCGACTACGATCATAATGATAGCTGCACTTCGACGGACTGCTACCGCGGTTATAGACAAAATTTCAGTTATCTTACAACCACGATAAATGAAAACACTAACGGTGATAGCTAAGAACGCCGCTAACGCCGCGGCTTCAGATATTGTTGCATAACCACCATAAATACCAACAAAAATGACAATTGGGATTAAAATTGCGGGAATAGCATAAAAATTTGCTAGGAAAAATTCCTTTAGTTTTGGTGGCAGAGGCCGCTCCAAATTTCTGGTATAGGCGTAATATAATATAAATGCCGCAAATAATAATCCTTGCAGTAATCCTGGAATGACTCCAGCCAAAAATAACCGAGGGATTGATGCTTCAGCTATTAGTCCATAAATAACTAAGATTATTGATGGTGGAATCAAGATGCCGAGAGTTCCAGATGCCCCAACCACTCCGAGTGCAAATGATCGATTATAAGAACGGGCTATCATTGCTGGCACAAGAATAGTTGCCATAGCCAATGCAGTGGCGACACTTGAACCTGAAACTGCGGCAAATACTGTAGTTGCACCAACACAGGTTAAAGCAAGACCACCACGTAATCGTCCCAACCAAACTTCGGCAAGATCAATTAGAGCTTTAGCGATACCTCCGCGCTCCATGAATTGAGCGGCAACCACAAAAAAAGGTATAGCAATGATAGTTTGTGAATTAAGTTTGTCGATTGCAACCTGTGCGATAGATACAGCGGGAGTTTCATTAGCTAACAGAAGAACCATTGAAAGCCCACCTAAAGCCGCAAATATTGGAAGTCCAATAAAAAGTAATAATAAAAGGCTGATAAAAACAATCAATAGCATTTGAAAATTTACCTCGTTAAACGCCCTTTATCATTTTAAACAAATTGACAATGTAACGGATGGAGCATAGAACCATGGATACTGGTAAAGCCGCATAATACCATGCGGTAGGAATTTGAAGATAAGATGGCCCTCGTTCATCCCAAGCCAGTGCAAATTCAACAACAAGCCAACCAAACCATGCCATGATAATACAAAACAAGAAACCTGAAACTGATGCAAGTATATCTGCAAAGTAACGAAATCTTTCACCTATTAACCGCAAAAAAAAGTCAGCACGAACATGTTCACCATATGTAACACAGCTCGCTGCGGCAAGAAGTAATCCCCAAACTACAAGATAAATCGTTACTTCTTCAATCCAGCCACCTACAGAAAAGCCAGCAAGTCGTAATACCATTCCTGATAAGAAAACAATGAGTGAAAGAATGAGTAAAGTTGCTCCTACTATTGATTCAATGGATTTTAACATGCTTCACCACAATCTTGGAGCAACTTTGAACAAATATATACGTCACATTAGTTTTCTAATGCTTGCTTTGCTCTAGCGACAAAATCATGGTCCATGCGTGTTTCGTCAACAATACTTGGTTGTTGTTCCAGTAAACGGTTACGGAATGCTTCCAATTCTACTGAGCTCGCTTGAACGGCCTTAATACCATTCTTGATACCTTCTTCACGGGCACTAGCTTGACGTTTAGCGGCAAGATCGCGCGCTCCTTCAATCGTTTCAGCCCAAGTGTCAACAATAATTTTTTGTGTTTCTGTATCAAGTTTGTCCCAAGTTGGTTTACCAATCATTGGAACATAATTGAGAAACGCTCCTTGAGTATCAATTGCATATTTCAACCCAGATTCCCAAAGTTTTGCACTACGAATAGTTTCATGTGTAGTCATTAAACCATCAATAGATTTTTGAGTAAGCTGAATTGGTACATCAGCAAAGGGAATAGAAACAGACTGGACATCAAGTTGGTCATAGCGAACTTTTGCAGCTGGTGAACCTGGTACTCTTAAAGTCAATCCCTTTAAATCTTGTAGAGAATTGACAGGAGTTTCAGTAGTGAAGACTGAACCGTGGCCAAGGTCAAGATATTTTCCAATAATTTTAACCTGTAATTTTTCTTCAATTTCAGCATTTAATTCTTGACCAATATCACCATCCATAACTTCATGAATTTTGTCAATTGATTTACCGTAAAACATTGGTAGATCCAATAAGCCAGCGTTTGGAACTACTCGACTTATGTAAAGGATGATAGGTACTCCCATTTCCACAGAACCTTGAGCTAATGCTTTTGGTACATCAGGTCCTTTGAATAATTGACCACTTGGGAATACTTGAACATCAAGCTTTCCTGCCGCTCGTTCGCCAAGTTTTTCGACAAATTCAGCAAGTGCAATATTGCGGACATGATTCGGACCAGTATTCAATGAAATACGAAACGGTAATTCTTGAGCGAATGAAGTAATACTAGTTCCTAACATGACAGCAATAAGTGTCAGAAATGATATGACAATTTTCATTTTGTCCTCCTTAGATTAAAGTTAAACTCATGTTTAACTCATTTTGTATGTAAAGCTTGACAAACAATAATATAGTTGTCAAATTATTTGACTCTCAAAGTATAAACTAAAATTAAAAGAATACAACCAGGGGTAAAAAATTTATGAAGTTTCGTAGTCTACTTTTTACACCGGCAAATAAAATAGACCGCGTAGCGAAAGGATTGGTAGCCGGTCCTGATTGGTTAGCTTTGGATTTAGAAGACGGTGTGGATATAACAGAAAAAGATCAATCAAGAGAAAAAGTTGAAAAATTTTTTTCACAAGGAAAGACTGAACGTCAAAATATGGCAGTTCGAATTAATTCACTCTCAACAATCTGCGGAGTTCGCGATATAAATTCAATGTATGAATGGGAGAAGTGGCCACAAATGGTCATTCTTCCAAAGATTGATTCATCATTGCAAGTAATTCAAGTAAGAAGGTTAGCAGAAAGTTGCAATCAAAATCCAGTTATAATGGTGACCTTAGAAACTGCAAATGGCGTGTATAATGCCGCGGAAATTTTACGTGATGCAGGTCCAAATTTAGCAGTAGCGTTTGGGTCAGCTGATTATTCTGCAGAAACTGGTGGTCGAATGGTAACTGAGGCACTTGCATGGGCGAGGGGCAAAGTAGTAAATGCAGCTGCAATTTCAAGTGTACCCATTTTTGATGGGGTTTGGTTAGATATAAGAGATTTAGAAGGACTGAGAGTTGAATCAATGATGGCGCGTGATATTGGGTTCAATGGGAAAATAGCAATTCATCCAGATCAAATCAAAACAATTAATGAAGTTTTTACACCCACTGAAGCAGAAATTGAAGCAGCAAAAAGAATGCTTGAGATTGCTCAAGAATCAGGTGGAAATGTTTTTTCATTTGATGGGAGAATGGTTGATGCACCAGTGTTATCTCGAGCAAAACAGATTATGGATTCAATTGAATGAGGAATGAATATGTCTAGAAATTTACCGGGAATGAAACATATTGAGGGAAATAGGTTTCAAGAGGACCCCGGATTGTATTTTGAGGATTTTGAAATTGGAGATATTTATGAGCATTGGCCTGGGCGAACTATTACAGAAGCTGATAATATATGGTTTACAAATCTCACCATGAATACCCATCCATTGCACTTTGACCAAAATTATGCTGAGCAAACTGAATTTGGACAATACTTAGTAAATTCTACACTTACTTTGGCTTTGGTTGCTGGAATGAGTGTATCTTCAACTAGTCAAAAAGCGATCGCAAATTTAGGATGGGAGGAGATTAAAATTCCAAACCCAGTGTTTGTCGGTGATACACTTTATGCAGAAACTGAAGTATTAGATAAGCGTGAATCAAAATCACGACCAACTGCTGGGATTGTAAAGGTAAAGCACTCAGGAAAGAATCAAAGAGGTGACTATGTCATGCATATGATTCGAAGTTTTTTTGCAACAAAAAGAGGGCATGCACCGACCGATGAGATAAATAAGAGGACTAGTTAAATGGAAAAACCTTTGACAAGTGTTCGTATCTTAGCTGTTGAGCAGTATGGCGCGGGTCCTTTTGGGACCCAAATTCTTGCTGATCTAGGTGCAGAAGTTATTAAAGTTGAAAATAGAAAACAGGGTGGGGATTATGCAAGAACATTGGGTCCATACTTCGCTGATGGTGCAAATGCAGATGAAGGAAGCCTCTTTTTTCAATCAGTCAATCGCAATAAAAAAAGCATATCGTTAGATTTATCACAAGATGAAGGAAAAAATGTATTTCATCGTTTGGTTCAAATTGTAGATGCAGTTGCAAATAATTTGCGCGGAGATGTTCCGGAAAAATTGGGGATAACTTACGAAGAACTCTCAAACTATAATGGAAAGATAGTTTGTGCACATTGCTCTGCATATGGTCGAGAGGGACCTCGAAAGGACTGGCCGGGATATGATTTTTTGATGCAAGCCGAAACTGGCTATTTCTATATGTCTGGTGAACCTAAATCGCCACCGACTCGTATGGGATTGTCAATCGTTGATTTTATGGCAGGAACAAATATGGCGTTAGGTATTCTTGCAGGCGTAATTAGTGCACGCACATCTGGTCAAGGACGTGATATTGATGTCAATCTTTTTGATACTGCGCTTTCAAATATGAGTTATCTCACCACTTGGGTGCTTAATTCCGACTTTGAACCAAGCAGAAATGAACGGTCGGCGCATCCTTCTTTAGTTCCTTGTCAGTTATTTAAAACTGCAGATGATTGGATATATCTAATGTGCAATAAAGAGAAATTCTGGCAACAACTTTGCGAATTGGTCGGTGAACCAAAGCTAGCTAGTAATCCAAAATATGCAACATTTGCCGACAGATTACCAAGACGAAGTGAATTGACGAAAATATTTGATGACATACTTTCAAAGAAGTCGACAAGCGAATGGCTAAAAATATTTGCGAAGAAAATCCCCGTTGCACCGGTTTGTATGCCCCGAGAGGCAATTTTAAATTATAGCGAAGCAAATCCAGATAAAATATCAAACTTAGAATTTCTTAGGGGGAAAGCAGGATTTTCATCATTTGTAACACCAATTCAAACCAAAGGGCTTGGAGGCGATCAACCTTGTCCACCACTTGGTGAAAATACCGAAGAAATATTGCGTTTAGCGGGGTATTCAGAGGCAGAAATCAGCGATTTACAGCGAAAAGAGATAATTTGATGAGTCTTAGTGCGTACTATGATTTGTCAAGTTAGGATTTGTTTTGTGTATGTGAGAAATTGTTGCAAGGAAGAAATGCCGACAAAATCCAGAGTTTCTTAGAAAATAAGCTAAATTAAATTTGGAGCGGATGAAGGGAATCGAACCCTCGTCGTAAGCTTGGGAAGCTTCTGCTCTGCCATTGAGCTACACCCGCGTATAAATTTAATTTAGTAACGATTGACCAAAAATTCAAGTGCTTTGTATTTTTCTTTTTGAATAATGATAGTAATGAGTCACAATACCTTAACTACTCAAATCTGACGTTCAGTGAATTAGTGTAATTTAATGTTGTCTATAAATTCAAGAATATTGTAAGTATGTTTTCTTGTCGCTTTACCAATGCAATATTTAAGTTTCTTGAGAGTTTATTAGTTAGAATGTACAGTTAGAATCTCCGATAATATAAAATCTACGTTCCTAGCAATATATATTTCACATAAATAAAACATTTTGCTATTGATTCCAAATATAGTTACAAAATTAATTTGAATATAAATTTAGTTCATAGTATTGTTTGAGATTTTTTACTTTACTTAATAGTTTTTACGTTTCATCAAGTTCAGACACAAATAATTTAAAACAAATTGAATTTTAGGAGTCATAAGTGAAAACCTTTATCTCGTATTCTCACCAAGATGAGTCTTGGTTTCATCAGTTAAGAACACACATATCACCTTTAATTCGAAGGGGGGATATAAGTTTATGGTCAGATCATGAAATACTTGCAGGTCAGCTACTAAACAACCAAATAAATCAAAGAATGGCGGCAGCTGAGTTATTTTTGTTACTATTAAGTCCCGCATACTTAGCATCGGATTACTGCATGGATGTTGAATTGCCACATGCGTTGGGTCGTTATTGGTCAAATGATGTGAATATTGTACCGATAATTGTAGAAGCATGTAAATGGCAAGCTATACCAAAATTAAAGGATTTGAAAATTATACCTAAAGATGCAAAGCCAATAAGAAATTGGGAAGATCATAACACTGCCTTTGTGGAAGTCATAGAAGAAATTTATCGAGTAGTATCAGCTGAAGAAAACAAACAGAGCAATAAGTTTGAAGTAGAATTGACTTCACCAGTTTTAACTACTACCGCAAGTGATAGTATTGAATTGAGTCTCCTGAAAGATTTAGATGTCCGAGAATTGGTTGAACAACTCAAGCAAGGGAAAAGAAAATTTAGTGGTATCAGAGTCAAAGAACTAGAGTTAATAAATTATGATTTTGAGAAAGTTGACTTTAGTGGATCAGATCTTTCTGGAGCAAGGTTAGAAGGGGCAAATTTGTCAAAAGCAAATCTATCAGACTCGAATTTATCAAATGCAAACTTATATGGTTCAATCCTTTCAAGTGCAAATTTAATGAATACTTCATTAGAGAATGCGATACTAACGGGAACAAATCTTGAATTTGTAAACCTATTTTATTCAAATTTGAAAAATGCCTATATTGATATGGCAGAATTAGGAGGAGCTAATCTCATTAGAACGAACTTAGAAGGAGCAGATCTATTTGCTTCTAAGTTAGTATGTGCAAATCTTTGGGGGGCAGTTTTGGTAAATTCTAACCTAGAGAGAGGAAATTTTAGTAATTCAAATTTAGTTTATTCTAAATTAAGCGGTGCTAATTTATCCAATTCTGTCTTAAAATTTGCAAATTTGATGCAGGCAGACTTACAGAACACTAACTTAGAAAATGCTGATTTAAGTTACTCGATTTTAACGCAAGCAAAATTGGGAGGATCATCAACGCTAAATGCTAATTTTGCAGGGTCAATTAGTTAACTTGTTTGAATTACATATGCGATAGCCAAATGATAATTTATATAAAAAAAGGGGTTGAAAATTTATATTAGTTGTATTATATTATGTGTTAATGAAACAAATTGAAATCGAGTTTATAGTGTTGGTCAAAATCTTGTAAAATGCAAACAACAATTTTTAAAATTGTACAGATATGGAGTATGACATGGTAGAATACATGCCAAGTGATATGAAATCAATTTTTTACACAAGTTTATATCGTTGGAATCAGTGTGAAAAATTGGAGGATACAAAAGTGGCGATTCAAAAGGCTGCTGATGAAGCGGGAATTTCGCTTGTTGATGCACATGAGTTATTTTTGGAAATCAGCAAGCAGAATACGCAAGGGCTTGCAAATACAGGAAATCGTGCAATAGTAAGTTTTTTTCGCGTGAATTGGGAAAAATTTGCGCAGGAAGCAGAACAATTACTACAAACTACTTAGTTTGTTGGTTGCACAATTTTGTAAAATTTTTTGACACTTGAGATTCTCAATGATATTTTTGAGGAATTACTTTACTTACTGGCATTTGATTAGCACATTTTAGATTTATTGTGTTTTGAGGGAAAATGGGATAAATGAAATATTGGGTAGAATTTTTAAAAAAACATATTCTATATTTGAAGGGAGCGTTTAAAATCGAATGGTCAATTTCAGGAGTGATAAATATTGTGTAAAAATTAAATTAACAACTAAAGAGGTGCAAAATCATGGTTGAATATATGACAAATCATAGAAAAGCCCATTTTTTTCAAGTCTATATCGTTGGAAACGATGTGAAGGATTGGAAGATACAAAAGAAGCGATCCAAAAGGCAACAGATGAAGCGAGTGTTTCGCTTGATGATGCACATGAGTTATTTTTGGAAATTAGTAAGCAGACTACTCAGGGGTTAGCAAATACGGGTGACCGTGCAATTGTTGGGTATTTTCGCGTGAATTGGGAAAAATTTGCACAAGAATCAGAAAAATTGTTACATATTGCTTAGTTTTTTGGAAGTGTAACTTTAAACTGGTCTCGTAATAAGTGAATTTTTTTGCGGCGAATTATTAAGAAAGTGCTTGGCCCTAGAGGTGTAAGTGATCATTTAGTATAATACATTGTTGTAAGGTCCCTAAAATTCTTACACTAATGTAAAATGCGATATACTTCTTTTCAACTTTGTTGCTGAATTTACACTTGCATTAATCTAAAATACGAAAAAAATTTTATTGACAAATTACCTAGATTACTTGAATAAACAACTAAAGGGGTGCAAAATCATGGTTGAATATATGTCAAATCATAGAAAAGCACATTTTTTTTCAAGTCTATATCGCTGGAAACGGTATGAAGGATTGGAAGATACAAAGGTAGCGATCCAAAAGGCAGCAGATGAAGCGGGAGTTTCGCTCGTTGATGCACATGATTTATTTTTAGAAATTAGTAATAGTGTGCAAACTACTCAGGGGCTAGCAGATACGGGTGACCGTGCAATTGTTGGGTATTTTCGCGTGAATTGGGAAAAATTTGCACAAGAATCAGAAAAATTAATGCAAGTCGCATGATTTTTGTTAGCGTTAGTAAAAAACTTAAATAGCGACTAATTTTGTTCAACTGTTATGTATATAGACGCATTGCTTTCAGTGAGTTTTTAACCGAATAATCTGGTAAACTGGAACTGTTGGCAGTTCAAGATTTATACCCATTGAGGAAATAAATTCATTGAGAAATTTTATTGATTGTTCAACAAGAAAGGTATTAGCTGCGGTCAATTATTCTTTATCATTACCCCAAACTTTTTCATTAGTTTTTACAAGTTCCATACAATGTTTTACAATTTGATTGACCTTAGTAATTTTAAGTCTTGGATGATTTGGAAAGGTAGTAGGATAGAATAGAAATTAACCAACAATTAAATCAATTTGTTTGCTTTTTTAGTTTGTGTAATTTTCTTCGACTGTATTGACTTTGCGGGTTCCACAGGAGTTTTGAAGTGTTTGGAAAGCTTAAGTGATTGACCTTGATAATTTGATCGTATGTTCTTACCATAAATAATATTTGGTTTGTCGTACATATGCTCATAAACTAAATATCCAACCGGTTGACTATCTTCTAGTATAAATGGAACATCATGTGAGCGAACTTCTAGAACTGCACGTGAACCATTAGACCCGCTACCAAAGTGACCAAAACCAGGATCAAAAAAACCTGCATAGTGTACGCGAAATTCACCTATTGTTGTTTCAATTGGGAGCATCTCGGCAGCATATAATGGTGGAACAATGGTATGTTCTTTAGATGCTAGTATATAAAATTCATTTGGTACAAGTGACAGAGACTTGCCAGGGTGTCGTAAAATAGGTTCCCAAAAATTCTCTACTGTATACTCGTTAATACGATCGAAATCTATAAAATCTGTGTAATGTTTTGCACGATAACCTACTATTGAATTTTCATCTTTTCCTGCCAAATCAACCGACAATTGAAAGTCTTTAGGGGAAGAGCTTTTCCACAAATTTCTAAAAGGCGTATCTTTATATATTTCTTGTAAGTCTGTTGCAGATATTGCTGGATCGCCGATTCGAAATCTAATTTGGGAAAGGCGACAACCTGTACGTACTTTTATTGGAAACGATAAAGGGCAAATTTCAGCATAAAGTGGACCAACATAGTTATCTGGAACCAAATCGAATGATTCTCCAAAATCTGTAATTACGCGAGTAAAAACATCAAGCCGTCCAGTTGAAGATTTTGGATTTGTAGTTGCTTTTATTCCTGTATTTTCAAGATTGAGCGACTCTTGTAATTTTACAATATAAACGCACTTTCTTTCTAAAAGTGCGCCAGTAGTTAAGTCAATTTCTTCCATTTTTAATTGACTGAGTTTCTTTTCAATTTTTGTACCATAACCCGGTAGGAAACTAGCACGAACTCGCCACGCCTTTCTTCCTAAACGGAGGTCTAGACTCGCAGGCTGGATTTGACCACCCTCAAATGGATTATTGGAAATAATTATTCCATTCTTAAATAACTTCTCAATTCGTTGAGACGGCAAGACACCAAATTTTTTGGTCACACTTATGTTCCTTAAATTTTTTGAAAATTTTATTTGTACTACTATTGACATCAAGTGTCAAATTTCTTAATTAATCTAGAAGTTTGTGGTGATTTGAGCCGGCCGGCTTGCAACCACGTTTTTTTTCAATGCTAAAAGGCCGGGGTGGGAAGCCCTAGTTAAAAACTGGGGCTTTTTTATTTCGGCAATAAGGAGCAAATAATGAGTCATTTACAAAAAGAATGGCAACCAGAAACAACACTGATTCACGGTGGAACCTCACGTTCGCAATTTGGCGAAATGTCTGAATCTATATTTTTGACTCAAGGTTTTGTATACAATTCCGCGCAAGAAGCGGAAAAGCGATTTGTAGGAGATAAGGAACAATTTGAAAACGATGACCCTTGTTTTATTTACTCACGCTATGCTAATCCAACAATTGCGATGTTTGAAGAAAGGATGAGTTTATTTGAAGGAGCTGGCGCAGCACGTGCAACTTCAAGTGGAATGGCGGCAGTTAATATTGCATTGTTGGCATCGGTTGAAGCTGGGAGTCATGTAGTTGCTCCAAAAGCGTTGTTTGGATCATGCAGATATATAATTGAAACATTGTTGCCGAAATTGGGAATTGAATCAACGCTGATAGATGGGACTGATTATGACCAATGGAAGGATGCTGTTCGACCAAATACGAGCGTTTGTTTTCTTGAGTCACCCACTAATCCAATGCTTGAAGTGATTGATATCTCTTTGGTTTCTGAAATTGCACATTCAGTTGGCGCGAGATTAATAGTTGATAATGTTTTTGCGACACCTATTTGGCAATCTCCTCTAGAATTGGGTGCAGATGCTGTTGTATATTCAACAACTAAACATATCGACGGTCAGGGGCGATGTTTGGGTGGTATTGTGCTTTCTGACGAGGAGTGGATTGAAGAGAAGCTTCATCCAGTTTTTAAACATACAGGTCCATGTATAAGTCCGTTTAATGCTTGGGTGATGTTGAAAGGTTTGGAGACACTTTCAATTCGAGTACAAAGGCAAACAAATTCAGCAACATTAATTGCTGATGAACTAGCAAAATCATCGATGGTTTCAAAATTGAGTTATCCAGGTCGTGATGACCACCCGAATGTAGATGTGATCAAGAAACAAATGAAAGGCAGTTCAAATTTAATTGCGTTTGAATTGGCGGGGGGTAAAGATGCGGCATTCAAATTTTGTAACAATCTGAAAATTGTTAAAATCTCTAACAATTTAGGGGATTCAAAGAGTTTGATTACTCATCCAGCTACGACAACTCACCAGAGCCTTACTCAAGAAGCCAGAGATGAGTTAGGAATTTCAGATGGATTGTTGCGACTTTCGGTTGGATTGGAAGACTCTAATGACTTGCTTGAAGATCTTCTTTCAAGTCTTGAATGACTTAGATTAATTTCACTCGTTTGAGATTGTGGTTGCTGGATTTGGATTAGTTTTTAAAATTAGAACTACTGAAATTACACGTGCAATCGTGGAAACAATACAGATTGATCCAAATACAAATGCAATAAAAGAGAACCACTGCGGAATAAGGCACATAAGGCAAAGGATGAGTATTGTTTCGGTACCTTCTGCTATACCACCAAGATAGTACAGCGATTTTGAACCTTGCGCATCGGTTGTTATACCGCGCTTTTCCGCGGTAATCGCAAATGCCAAAAACGCTGTTCCACTAGCATAAAAACTAAACAAAAGAAATGCACCAGCAACTGCGTTTTGCTCCGGATAAGCAATGACAAAGGCTAATGGAATCATCCCGTAGAAGAAAAAATCAAGAACTATATCTAAGTATCCACCAAGATCAGTTTTTTGACTTGCACGCGCAACTCCACCATCCAATCCATCAAATACTCTACTAATTGCAATGAGAATAAATGCAATAATCCATGCATGTAGAATAATTGAAATCGCGGCGAAAACACCTAACAAGAATCCAACTAACGTTATAGTGTTTGCATGAATTCCTAAGTTACTTAATAATTTACCGAATCTATTCAGAGGTGGATCAATGAGTTTACGAGCATATTTGTCAAGCATTTGCGCAAATTGTCCTTCGATTTAGAATAATTGAAAGTAACTGAGTTGATTAATATTTTGCTAGACACCAGAGTATCAAATTAGGAAGTAAAATTCAAAATTATTGACAAGGTGATTCATAATTATTAGAAATGATTTTGCAATCGGCATTAAGTTAAGCAGAAATTTATCAGTTGGAAAATGACTTATGTATAGTCAAACTACTCATGAAATTAGAGTATCTGTTGAAGTATTTTATATTGAGAGTGAATCAAATCCGCTCGAAAATCGCTATTTTTGGGCATATAGAATAAAATTAGAAAATCAAGGACAGAAAACTGCGCAACTATTAACGCGTCATTGGGAGATTACCGATGGAAATGGTGAAGTCTCCATTGTCGATGGTCCTGGTGTCGTTGGTGAACAACCTATATTAGCACCAGGTGTGAGTTATGAATATACATCTGGTTGTCCATTAAAGACTTCATCGGGAATCATGTCTGGATGGTATACCATGGTAGGTCAGGATGGAGAAACTTTTGCAGTAACTATTCCAATTTTTTCACTTGATTGTCCTGATGAATTAAGAACCGTAAATTAGTTTGTTTTGAAGATTTTGTGGAAAATTATTGAGGGTTAGAAAAATATGATGCATTTTTTGAGTAAACTTCATGCATTAATGCTCTGTGCTATGAAAAACCTTGATTGAAACTGCTGAATTGTTCCCAATGTTATTTAATTTACTGCGAATTTATTATTTTGAATCAAAATAGGTGACGCTGTTGACTGATTTCAGACCAATAATGTTAGTAATTGGGAAGATGCTAGTTGCGTTAGGGTGCGTAATGTTAGTGCCCGCGATTATTGACTTTACTACTGAAAATAAAGTTTGGCAATATTTTATAGCATCTTCGCTACTTACAACGATGATTGGGGGAATAATTTGGATTGCCACAACAGCTAAGAATTCAAATTTGAATCGACGGCAAGCATTTATTTTGACCGTTTTGATTTGGATTGTACTTGTTACCTTTGGGGCCTTACCGATCTATTGGTCGGAAGTTGTTCCTACCTTTACGATGGCTTTCTTTGAATCAATGTCAGGTTTGACCACAACTGGTGCGACAGTTATCACCGAACTAGATACAACACCAATGGGTCTGCTCTTTTGGCGAGCATTACTTCAATGGTTAGGTGGTATCGGAATTATTGTGATGGCAGTCGCGGTATTACCGCAGTTGCAAGTTGGAGGAATGCAAATTTTTAAGGCTGAAGCTTTTGATACACCAGAGAAAATACTACCACACGCTAAGCATATTGCTGGTGGGTTTATGTTGGTCTTTATAGGGTTAACCATAATTTGTGCGTTGCTTTATCGACTTGCTGGGATGTCAATGATAGATGCTGTGCTTCATGCGATGACAACTTTGGCTACTGGTGGATTTTCTAGTAAGGATGCATCTTTTGCTCATTTTGATAGTGTTGCCATTGAATCAATTGCAATTGTGTTTATGTGTATCGGTTCACTGCCATTTATTTTGTATATTCGAATGCTTCAAGGTCAGGCTAATTCGTTATTCAAAGACGATCAGGTTAAGGCTTTTTTCTTATTAGTTATATTTTTCACATTGATTGTGTGGTTGTATCAGGCCTTTTCAGGTGTATTTACAGGTTTTGAGGGGTTGAGATATTCTGCATTCAATGTCGTATCAATAATGACGGGAACTGGTTATGCGAGTGCAAATTTCAGCAGTTGGGGGGCGTTTGCAACCGCGGTATTTTTTGTTTTGATGTTCATTGGAGGGTGTGCTGGATCAACTTCATGTGGGATCAAGGTATTTCGATTTCAAGTTTTATTAGAAACTGTACGACTTCACATTAATCGGATAGTGTATCCGAATGGAGTATTTGTTAGCAAATTTAATGGCAATCGGATTGATGAGAGTGTTTCAGCTGCGGTAATGAGTTGTTTCTTTCTCTACTTGCTTGGCTTTGCTCTTGCATCTGTGCTTCTAAGTTTGACCGGAGTTGAAACATTAACTGCACTTTCAGGTGCTGCAACAGCAATTGCCAATGTAGGTCCAGGTCTTGGAGAAATTATTGGTCCAGCTGGAAATTTTAAGGAAGTAAACGAAACTGCACTTTGGATATTGTCGTTTAGCATGTTGTTGGGACGACTTGAGTTTCTTACGGTGTTAGTACTTTTTGTTCCTTCTTTTTGGCGACATTGACTAATGGATAAACTAAGTTGAATTTTTTAAACAAAAAACTTGCAATTTTATTTTATAAGTTTATATTGTATTAATGAAAGTGTGTAATTTTGGTGTTAAAATACATAGTATGATAATTTGTAATTAAATTGGAGATTAAAAATGTCTATGGATGCTTCTATTCAAACTCAAAATGAACCGTTTGAGCATATAGATGATTTTGTTAAAGGTCTAATTGAATATGCAATTGGGCCGGATAGTCCTGATCCTGAAGTAGGAAAAATTATTGCGAAACACCTTCTTCCTAGAGATAAACATCCTAATGCTGTCCAACGGGCTGAGGAAGAGTTGGTTGAGTTAATAAAAAGGGAAGAAGGAATTTAACAATTTCTGAACAATTTAAACTCAGGTCAGCAATACTAACTGGATTCAAGTGTTATCTGTATTCAGAAAAATTTGATCTTAGCAATCAGACAAATTTTATTCTATTAGGACCAAATGGTACTGGTAAGTCCGTATTTGTTGATGGATTGGATATCACATTATCAAAAAGTGGTAAAACTACAAAATTTAATCAAGGCAGTTTTCAAACTAGCAATAAAAACCCTTATAATCCATTAGTAAATTGTTTTGCAGAAGAGACTAATCAACCAACAGCAATAGAACTTGCATTTTCTAATGGGAAATCGCAATTTAATGTGGTTTGGAAAGCAAGTGGTTCAATTGATGGTGATGTTGATGCACTGGAAACTTTCCGGTCGTGCATTACTTTCCCACCAATAATTCGTGGTTATGAGTTACGACAATTTGTTGAGTTTTATTCATCGGGTCGTCGGTTTATTCATGTTAGTGAAAATTTGCAGCTAAACTATGAAGTTAATACTTTTAATTTGCTGAATGAATTTGGAGAAAGCATTTCAGAAATTGATTATCAAGAGAAAGGAGCAGATAGAGTTTCAATAGTTCGAGCTAAATTAGCGGGTAGAATAGTAGGTCGTGTGCAGAATTTTCTTGAAAGAATACAATCTCCGGTAAATGAAATTTACTCAGAGATCCAGGGTTCTGAAAATAAAAATTTCCGAATCAAGTTGCAATATGACGGTAAACAAAATTTGTTTCATTTACCAATCTTTTTTGACTATAACCATTTGCGAAAAGATGTATTAATTGACGATCATTTGAGTGATGCTCAGTTTCACTCATTAGCCCTTGCCATTAAAATCGCATCAATTGAACAGCTAAATACACAAGCACCATTAGTGATTATGGATGATGTTGTTGTATCTTATGATGCTGAGTATCGATACAAAATAGCCTCATTTATCGCCAAACGATTTCGAAGAACAAAGATTCCATTTATACTAACAACTCATGATGAGAGACTATTTAGCTATTTGCGTGAGCTGATAGTTGATGGAAACTGCCAGTTTAGAGAAATTATTCGATTAGACAAAGAAGGACCAGTTTTCAGAGATGCAATGTCATCTGATGAAGAGATACAATTTTTGTTGGATAATCGGATTTCGGCAGCAAATCATATTCGTAAAGCTCTTGAAGCATGGGTTAAAAAAATATGTGAAGAATTCAAAGTAGAACTCCCATATAAGCGTGGTCGGTATACTCATAAGTTTTTAGTGAGTGTTTTGACGAAATTTTTGTTAGATGCTGGTCTTATAACTCATAATGATGAGCTTTTTCGTTTTTTGAAAATCTTGAAAACGATGACGTTGGAACACTTTGGTAGCCATTCTAATATAGATGAATATGGAATTGGTTCAATTGGTGACGAAAGATCGCGCTGGAAGTATATTGTGCAACAACGTGACAAATTTAAGTGTAGCGAGTGTCAAAGTGTGGAATTCACACGTCATATCGAGAATAAAGAAAATTTTCCATGTTGTAAGAAGTGCAATGCAAAACTCATACTTGAAAAAGAACTTTTATGATAACGGTGGAATTAGGTGTAAATAAGCATTGTTGCGAATGAGAATGATTGCGATAAATTGATGGAATGATTGGTATACTGTAAGCGATACTAAATTGCTTGATTTGAAGTGGATTATCCTGTTTCTTTTTATGTTAAAATTAATGTAAGCAATAGTTAATTTGGTGTATGGAAATTAGCCTGGTTCAATTTTCAACTCTATTTAATTGACTAGACTTGTAAATTAAATACAATGCACTATTTGGTATCTTACAAGATAATCAATTTGGAACTTTAGTTTATGTCACAAAATGTTGAATTAAAATTTAACCTTGATCCAGAATTACTTGAAGTTGCTAAAGTCAGTAACGCGTGGCCATTTGAAGAAGCTCGCAAATTGCTTAAGAGAGTTGAAGGACGTGAAAAAAATATTCCAGTAAGCTTTCAAACTGGTTACGGACCCTCAGGATTACCACATATTGGAACATTTGGTGAGGTTGCCCGTACTTCAATGGTTCGACACGCATTTCGGGTATTGACCGAAGATAGTATTCCTACACGCTTAATTTGTTTTTCAGACGATATGGATGGATTCCGTAAAGTACCTGGTAATGTCCCAAATCAAAACGAATTATCCAAGTATTTGAATAAACCACTCACTAAGGTACCAGATCCATTTGGTGAATATGAAGGATTTGCTCAAGCGAATAATGCTAGACTCAGATCATTCTTAGATAAATTTGGATTCGATTATGAGTTTGCTTCTGCTACTGATTACTATGAAAGTGGTCGGTTTGATACAGCATTACTACGGATGTTAGAAGTTTATGATAAAATTATGGAGATAATGCTACCCACTTTGGGGCCAGAGCGACGTGAGACTTACTCACCATTTTTGCCAGTTTGTCAGCGAACAGGTCATGTATTGCAAGTTCCCACCTTAGAGACTGATGTTAATAAAGGTACTATTTTATATTGTGACCCAGAAACTGGGGACAATGTTGAAACACAAATCACCGGTGGGAAAGTAAAATGCCAATGGAAAGCAGACTGGGCACTACGATGGTTTGCACTTAATATTGATTACGAAATGTCAGGTAAGGATCTAATTGAAAGTGTGAAGCAGTCATCAAAAATATGCAATGTACTTGGAAAAAGGGCCCCAGATGGTTTTAATTATGAACTATTTTTGGATGAGCATGGTCAAAAAATTTCGAAGTCTATAGGAAATGGGATCACGATTGAGGAATGGTTGACTTATGCATCTCCTGAAAGTTTATCACTGTTTATGTTTCAGAAACCAAAGTCTGCGAAACGACTATATTTTGATGTAATCCCAAAAGCGGTTGATGACTATTATAGTTTAGTCGATAAATTCCCAGATATGACTCTAGAACATCAACTTTCAAATCCAGTGTGGCATATCCATTCGGGTAAACTACCTCACGTTAAAATACCAGTGCCATTTTCTTTGCTCTTGAATCTAGTCTCGGCTTCAAATGCGTCCAATGTAAGCACATTGTGGGGATTTATTGAACGATATGCCGAGGGAGTAACTCCTAAGAATAGTCCTGAATTGGATAAACTAGTTCACTATGCCATTCAATATTATGAAGATCAAATTAAACCGAAAAAAGTTTTTCGAAAACCCGATGATCTAGAGATTATGGTGCTTGAGAAATTAGATTCTACGTTAAATGAACTTCCAATTGGCGCAACAGGTGGCGACATCCAGACTGCATTATATGATGTCGCTCGTTCATTTGATCGGTATCAAAATAAAGAGAGACCTGGACCAGATGGACGGCCAAGTGTTACTCAAAAATTCTTTTCTATGATATACGAGTTATTACTTGGTCAAGAAAAAGGACCCCGTTTTGGCTCTTTTATTGCATTGTATGGAATTGATGAGACTAGAAAGCTTATCAATTCAGCAGTATCGGGAGAACTTGTAAAGTTGAATCCAATAAGTTAACATATTGAAATTACAAGATGAATATTTAACACAATTGACAGGAGAAACATGATGTCAGAACAACTTACATTTTATACCCACCCCATGTCCCGTGGACGAATTGCTCGTTGGATGTTAGAAGAAGTGGGAGAACCTTATGAGACTAAAATAGTAGAATATGGTACCACCATGAAGGGACCTGAATATTTAGCTATCAATCCAATGGGTAAAGTACCCTCGTTACTTCATGGTGATAAAGTTATAACTGAATGCGCGGCAATTTGTGCGTATCTTGCCGATGTGTTTCCAGAAGCTAATCTTGCTCCACCACCAAATCAACGAGCGGAATATTATCGTTGGATGTTTTTCACTTCAGGACCGTTAGAATATGCGGTTGTAAATAATTATATGGGGTGGAAAATTGACAATGATCCTGAAAAGGAAGGAATGCTTGGTTATGGAAATTATGAAACCACGTTAGATAGCTTTGAAAAAGCACTAGCTGACAATAAGTATATAGTTGGAGATCAATTTACTGCCGCTGATGTATATGTTGGATCACATTTGCGATGGGGTTTGGAATTTGGAACAATTAAGAGTCGCCCAGTATTTGAAGAATACAAAGCACGCATCAGTGACCGTCCTGCGCTTACGCGAGCTAATGAAATTGACGATGCACTCCTAGCTCAAAAGAATGAAAAGAGTTAATTGTTCATAAATGATTCAAGAGTCAACCAACTTGAATTTATCGTAATTGGTAAGCAATAGTCTAAGTATAATAAAGAAAAATCTAGCTCTTGTTTTTAGTTTAATTAAAATCGGTTCATATTTGAATTTATATTATCTAAATTAGTATACATTTTTGAATCGATATCCAAGTATAGGGAAATCAATATAGAAGTCCCTGATTTACTCTATTTTTTGGAATCTTTGTCTTATGTTCATATTGATTTTAGTAATGTATAAATTGAGAAAAAATTGCCAATTTATTGGGTAAGTTGTGGTATATCAGTTTAAATTGGCAACAACTAAGGTACTGTAGAAAAGTTTTTACTGAGTTGGGTGACTTCATTATTAGCTTTCCAGCTAAATTTCTTCCAAATCAATCCAATTTTTAAGAGATTGTTGTTATGGTTTTTGTGTTATCAAATTCAAAGAAAATTGAGAAGAGCAGTGTTGAACGGAATGTTCCAGAAGCCAATTATGAAATTCGCACTGCAACAGAACTCGATATTGATAGGATATTGGAGTTGTGCCACAATTCAATTCTATTGTCTTGTCGCGGAGATTATGACATTGACCAGCTCAATTCGTGGACATATATTGGATTTACACCTGATAGTTTAATGCGACTAATGAATGATTCTAAGATTTTTTTAATGGAAGATCATAGCGGGATAATTGGTGTTGCTTCAATAGTTAAAGAACATCATATACATCTATTGTATATTCACCACGAAAGACAAGGTTGCGGATATGGCAAACAGTTGCTCAGTTACATGGAATTTTTGATTTTTTGTAAGGGGTATAAATCAATCTCTTTACGTGCAAGCATTACCGCAAAACCGTTTTTTCTAAAATCGGGATATACAATAGTACGTGAGCATCAAAGTTTGATTGGCAATCAATCGTTAACCAGTTTTGAGATGAAAAAAATGAATGACCAGGAAAACCAAGAAGGTAAGAGTAAAGTTTCTAACTGATTGTATATCTTAAATTCGCAACTATATATAGTTAATCAACTTAGTCAGAGATTTAAGATTTACTAGCTTATTGAATAACTCGATCAAATGTTACTTTAATCACAAACACAGAGAGAAAAGTATGAATAACGTCAATACCGAAGATTGGACGATGTTGTGCATATGTGACTATGCAGGACAAGTTCGCGGCAAAGCGGTCCCGCTTTATGAGAGTGAAAAACGTTACCAAGACGGTATGGGAATTGCTCCTACAAGTTTAATGATTACTGCGTTTGGTACGATTTCAAATTCACCTTGGGGACCAAGGGGTGAAGTGTTGATGATTCCAGATCCAACAACAGAAATACATTTACCAGCAATTAATCCAGAAGTAGTTGATGAGCGATTTGTATTATGTGATTTAGTAGACTTGAAAGGTGAACCGTGGTCCTGTTGTCCGCGTTTGTGGTTAACACATGGCTTGCAACTTCTGAAAGAAGAGTTTGGTTTAGAACTGCGTTCGGCATTTGAACAGGAGTTTTACTACTCTGGTGCTGAAGGTCGACTTGGTGATTCCTATTTACTTGATGCAATGCGGTTACAAGGAAATTTTGCAAGTATTTTAATGGGACAGATGCGGGCAAATGTTATAGAACCTGAATCATTTATGCCGGAATATGGAGCCGCGCAATTTGAAATTACTGTAAAACCTACTTTGGGAACAAGTTCTGCAGATCAAGCGGTATCAACACGAGAGATCGCTAGATCGGTTGCTCGAGGATTGGGGCACCGTGTTTCATTTTCACCTGTTATGGAACCAAACGTAGTAGGAAATGGAACACATATCCATTTCTCATTGGAAGAAGGTAATGGTAGTCCAATTTCTTATGATCCAAATCAACCAAATGATATCAGCGAAAGAGCAGGATCATTTGTCGCTGGTATTTTAGCGCATATGCGTGAAATAATGGCTCTAACTGCTCCAAGTAAGGTATCATATGAACGACTGCAACCGAACCGTTGGAGTTCAACTTGGAATAATCTTGGGATATTAGATCGAGAGGCAGGTGTTCGGCTGTGTCCAATATCAAGCCGGCCGGGTAGTGACCCATCAAAAAGTATGAATTTTGAGTATCGCGCGAGTGATGGTGCGGCAAGTCCCTATGTGGCACTTGGTGCGTTAGTCTATGCTGGATTGGTAGGATTGCGAGAAAAGTTAAAGCTACCAGAACCTACAATTATTGATCCGACAGAAATCAGTCAAGCAGAATTTGAACGATACAAATTGGAGCGATTACCACAGAGTCTTGACGAAGCTTTGGACATTTTTGAGAAAAGTCAGTTTATTCAAGAAGCTATGGGAAAAGATTTCCAAGAAGCATATTTGATTCATAAACGGAGCGAACTATTGCAGCTTGAAGAATTAAGTGAGAATGAGGTATTTCAAAAATATGCATATGCATATTGAGTTTACATAATTAGTTTTGATTGTTGCGCAAACTGGAAAGTTTGTTTAGTTCTTTTTGGTAAAATCATCAATAGAGTGACTCCTCTAATTCCAAGAAATATATTGAATGAAAACCAAAGACCGTGATTACCAAAGAGTGGGAATAACGCGAAGTAACTAAGTAAATATAACACTAACGATAGTAACATCATATTTCTCATATCACTAGTCCAAGTAGCACCAATATATACACCATCCATTTGAAATGCAAGTACACCAAATAGTGGTGTTAAAGCTGCCCAAATTAAGAAATTATTTGCTGAATTTGCTACTTCATGATTCGTGGTCATAAATTCAATTACAAAATTACCAAAGACTATCAAGACAACTGCAATAAAGAGTGACATGAAAGCACCCCAAACTATGGTTAGTTTAACAGCGGACTTAAAGGCAACATAATTCTTTGCACCAATAGCCCGACCAGCTATTTGTTCAGCTGCTATTGCAAATCCATCAAGAAAAAATGCAGCAAAGATAAAAAATTTCTCAAGTATTGCATTTGCGGCTAAAATGGTATCACCTTGGGTTGCACTTCGTGCCGTAAAGAAAGCTATCGCAAACAATAACGAAAATGAGCGAATCATTATATCGCGGTTTAGATTAATAAGTCTGACAAAATGATTTTTACTAAGTATTTGTTGCCAATTGGGCTTGGTATATAAAGATACGATATGAATGGCAAGGACAATTCCTAACAGGAGTGTAATAAATTCACTCAATACCGTGGCAAGTGCAACTCCCGTTACACCTAACGCGAATCCTTTGACAAATAAAATACTTAAGATTATATTAAGACCATTCAAAAATGTTTGGATAAATAAACCTAACATGGCCCGACCTAGACCAAGCAACCAACCAAGAATAACATAATTTGCTAACAAAAATGGTGCTGAATAAATTCTGACATTATAGTATTCGCGTGTTGCTTCTTGCACCTCTTCACTCCCGCCCAAAAATTGCAATCCAATTCGCAAAATTGGGGCATGGAATCCAATAACTATTATACCGGCAAAAATTGCAATGACCAATGCACGATATAACACAGCAACAATTTCATCTTTTTCATTGGCACCAAAAGCTTGGGCAGTGAGTCCTGTTGTTCCTGAACGTAAACAATTGAAAGTAGTAAAGACAATATCAAAGATGATACCACCTAATGCAATACCTCCAATTAATGCGGCAATGCCAAGCTGACCAATGACTGCAGTATCCACAATTCCAAGTAATGGCGTAGAAAGATAGGCCAGTGTCATCGGAATTGCTATTCTTAATACAGTTCGGTTTGTAACAATGAAATCATTAGATGTCATAAGGATATTCTACATTTGAAAATCATTTGGAAAGAGAATTTATAGAACATAAAAATGGATGTTTTAAAGCACGAAATTATACTCATGGACTTAAGCTTATAGTCTAGGGTAAATTAATTTGTGGATTAAAATTTTGCGGTTCGAAATCAAAATACATTAAATATTATGTGAGTTTAAGTTTAAATAAATTTGATTTTTCAGTTAAAGTTGTTAAATAATTAATTGTAGAATAAAATTTAAGTATAGAATATAAGATTAACCAATTTTGAATTAAATTTTTAATAATGTTATTCCCAAATTACATAGTTTATATCATCACAATATTAATTTTTTGATTTATTGATTTCAGTTGGGGTTATCGTGGAAATATACCTCCCTATTGCCGAATTACCGGTAAATATGTTTTTGATATTTGGAATGGGGGCATCAATAGGATTCTTATCTGGAATGTTTGGAATAGGTGGTGGATTTTTACTCACACCACTTCTTATTTTTTCAGGGATTCCATCTGCCGTAGCAGTTGCTACAGTTTCGAGTCAGATTGTTGCATCTTCCTTTTCAGGAGCTATTTCTTATTGGCGAAAAAAGACTATTGACTTTAAGCTGGCTTGGGTCCTCCTGTGTGCGGGAGTGGTTGGTTCGGGTATCGGAGTTTGGATATTTCGTATATTGAATAATTTGGGTCAATTGGAATTGGTAATTTCGATATCTTATGTAACTTTGTTAGGACTTATTGGCATTTTGATGTTAGTTGAGTCAATGAGAACAATTAGACGGAGTAGGAGGGGAAAAGTAGCAGGATTTCGTAAACCTGGTCAACATAATTGGATCCATGGACTACCGCTAAAGCTTCGCTTCAAACGATCAAAATTA
Source organism: Stappiaceae bacterium (assembly GCA_964291365.2). Classification (GTDB taxonomy): domain Bacteria; phylum Pseudomonadota; class Alphaproteobacteria; order Rhizobiales; family Stappiaceae; genus JBDWFY01. The sequence goes on along the minus strand of OZ219989.1, from coordinate 3,057,659 downwards.
TATATTAGTTTGATTCCCGTTGTTATACTTGGTTGGAGTATTGGATTTATGGGTGCTGTTTTGGGAATTGGTGGTGGATTTATTATGGTGCCAGCTTTGATATATTTGCTACGGGTTCCTACAAATGTCGTTGTTGGTACATCTCTTTTACAAATATTGGTAACAATGTCTGCCGCATCTATAATGCATGCAATAACCAATCAAACTGTTGATGGAATTTTGGCACTTTTACTAATGGTCGGTGGTGTTATTGGTGCTCAATTTGGTGCAAGAGCGGGGCAGTTATTGAAAGGTGAACAACTGAGAGCATTACTTGCATTATTGGTGCTGGGTGTCGGTGTTAGATTTGCCGTTGATCTTATTGTTGAACCGGATGAACCATTTTCAATCTCAAATATTAGTGACAGTTTGGTTACTTATGGGGAAACAGAATGAAACGGCGGTTGATAAATTATTTGGTAATTTTTTTAATGGGAAATATAGTATTGATTGTGGGTTCTCAAGCAGAAGATCTAATTGCCTCCTTATCCTCAGAAGAGATACTAATTACATCTAACTTTAGTGGCGAAAAAGTAACAGTTTTTGGTGCTATCAGTAGAGATTCCCGTACAGTATCTCGAGCTGAACCCTATCGGATTTCGGTATCTGTTATTGGGCCAGAAATTAATATCGTTACTAGAAAAAAATCACCTTTCTTGGGAATTTGGGTTAATCAAGCTTCGGCTACTTATGTCAATGTACCTTCATTTTATGCAATAAACTTAAGTGACCCGCTAGAAGATATGGCATTACCGCAAATCTTGCAGGAAGAACAAGTTGGAATTGAAAATTTACATTTGGCTGAAGTTCATCACAGAGAAGATTCTAGTATCGGAGACAATGAATTTCGAAATGCTTTTTTTCGACTCAAACAAGAACAAGGATATTATGCACAAAATGAGGGAACCATAGAATTTTTAACCCCAACGCTTTTCAGAACAACTGTAGAACTACCTGGAATTGTACCAGTTGGTGAGTATGAAGTATATGTTCATTTATTTCGGGGTGGGGCAATGTTATCGAAAAAGAGTTGGCCGTTGACAATTGCGAAAGCAGGGTTCGGGCAATATACATATGATTTAGCTCATTTTAATTCATGGGCCTATGGATTTGCAATTGTTCTAATTGCGATAATTACGGGCTATTTAGCAAGTGTTATTTTCCGGAAAGATTAATAACTTCTCTTTGCGTGAATCATAACTTATTTCGTTGTTTTGTGTAAAGTTTGACCAGTTCACGTTTAGAAATTGATGGATTTCCAGCAGTATTGTGTTTTATGGACTCCCATTTGATTTTTAAAAAGAGCTCTTTAACATTTATATTTGTATTAATTGATTTAATGAAATAATGTGATTGGTCAGCATAATCTTGGAATTCCTCTTTTAACTTCCCAGCGGCAACGCCAACTCGTTGAATTGCAAAATCGGCATGATACCGGGTTGTGAACTCAAAATCTTTATGAGTCAAAGGTGTGAGTTGTTTTTCGCGTGTCGTTTGCTCTTTTAACCAAACTTGAAATACGCAAGGTACTTCGTATGGTAAACCATTGAAGATAAAAGAATTTTCCAATAGCTCGAAACTTTCTACGCATTTAAAATACAAGTTTAATCTATTTTGAATACTAGATTTTAAAAATGTTTTTGGTAAAACCATTGCGATGCATTCTGAAAATTCTGCACAATGATTGAAAAATTTAACTGCGAGACTTGAGTTTTTACCAAAGGGTGGGTTTCCAATGGTGACAACGTGGTTAAATTTTGAGGTAAAATATTCTACTGGTAATTTTAAAAAATCCTTTATTATAATCTCTGGATTTTGAGATTCTCGAATATCAAACCCAAGGCGGTTTGGAGGTAATAACTCATAAAATGCACCATTACCGGCAGATGGTTCTAACCATAAATCAAAGTTAGATTTATTTATTTCATTTTCAGCTAGCACGTTGTCAAGTAAGTCTTTACAGAGCAGTGCAACTTCTTCAGAGGTATAAAAGCAGTCATGTGCTCGTAATGTATTTTCGCAAGTCATAAGTTTTCTTCGCTGTTTAAATCTCAAAAATTTCTTTATCAAGATATTGTATTGAATTTAAAATTGAATTGACCTGAAGTAAAATTTAATGAAATTTTGCGTTAGGTTGAACAAAAAATTTGGAGTTTCCACAGCTAACTTTTTTACTTCGGTGGTATGTTTATACTTGTAGTGTAATTTTACATTTATTAGTGGATATAACTATAGTTTAGTCTTGTATTAGTGCTGTTGCTGGCAAGGTATATAGTCTTTTCGCTCCTAATATATGAACCTGGAATTGATTGTTTGCAAAGTATGGTTTCCAAGCTGAATCGAGGACATTTAAGCCCCCGGTGTAAGTTCCAAAAGCTGGAAGAATTAATCGGGTTGTATTTTCAACAAAACAAAATCGTCGAATTTTTCGTCCGCTCTGGTGTAATCTCGCGCAGGGATGTAAATGTCCGGCAATTTCACCAGTTACTGCTGTAGGAGAAGGTTCATGAATAAAGGTCAAATTTCCAATACAAACGGAATTTGCAGTATCACCATTAAGACCTTCTGGGAGAATTGGGTCATGGTTACCCTTCACCCAAATCCATTCCCTACCTTGTTGTAATCTAGTAATTGCGATAAAACTTGATTTTGGCAATCTGTTCGCTGCGTCTTTGTCATGAAAACTGTCACCGAGAGAAATAATTTTCATTGGATCAAATTTTTCAATTAGTAATTCTAGTTTAGCGAGAGTTGATGTGGTGTCATAAGGTGGTAAGTAGGTGCCAGATTTGGCGAATGAAGATCCCTTTTCAAGATGTAAGTCAGCAACAACTAGTAATTTTTGCTCTGTCCACCATAATGCTCCGGAGGTATGTAGGTCTAATTTTTCACCTGCAAATTCTAATGTTGTAAGCTCTAGACTTGAATTCTCACTTGTTGCTTGCATATTGACTATGTTCATTGGAGAGCTTCCTTTACTAAATCAGCTTCCGCCTGTTCCAATATTGCCTCATGTGCTTCACCAAAAACCGGTTCTCTACCGATTTCAAGCATAACTGGTACAGCCAACGGGGAAAGGTGTTCAAGTGGGATATGAGTTATTTTTCCCCTTATTCTATTTAAGAACTGCCCTAACCGCTTAATATCCAGCTGACCAGTCGCAGCGTCAGTCCAAGTCGCCTCAAGTAAAATATGATTGGGCTCATGCGTTCTGAGTACATCATAAATCAAATCAGTAGAGATAGTGATTTGTCGTCGAGTTTTTTCTTGACCAGGAAATCGTCGATTGATTAATCCAGCAATCGTCGCACAATCACGAAATGTTCGTTTCATGAGACTTGATTCAGCTAACCAAGCATCTAGATCATCTCCTAGCATGTCTTCGTTAAAAAGCTCATCAAGTTTCAAATCTTTGTTTTCAATCAGATGATTAAAATCACTGAGTGCCCAAACAGCTAACGTATAATCATTTGCAACAAACCCCATTGGTTTGGTCTTCATGCGCTCAAGGCGACGTGTTAGCAACATTCCCAATGTTTGATGCGCAAGACGACCTTCAAATGGATAACATACTAAGTAGTGCCTTTTAGCTCTCGGAAACGTTTCAACTAGCAAGCTGTTAGGACCGGGAAGCAAAGATTGGGACTGTTGAATTTGCAACCACTCCTGAACATCAGTTGGAAGTAATTGCCATTCTGTAGGGGTTGAAAGCATCTTTCGAACACTTTCAGCTAAATAGGTAGAAAGTGGAAATCGTCCACCTTGATATGAAGGAATCTTGGGTGATTCATTGAATGTACGAGAGACATAAGCTTCATTTTCTTTGATCATTTCTAATGCAACAATTTCACCACCGAAAATAAATGTATCACCTGGTGCAAGTGATTCTACAAACCATTCTTCAATTTGACCGAGCATTCGACCACCACGTCCGATCGGTGTTTTCCGTCCCTGTACTTTAGATTTAACTAATCGCACTTTAAGCATTGGTTCTTCAATAATCGTTCCAACATTTAGGCGAAATTGTTGACAAACTCTCGGATGTGACACGCGCCAACAGGATTCAGCGTTCATTCGGAGTCGAGCAAATTGGTCATAGGTTCGTAGTGCGTAGCCACCGTTGGCGACAAAATCAATGACTCGATCAAAGTTTTTTCGTGACAAGTTAGCATAACATTCGGAAGTAATGACTTCGTTGTAAAGAGTTTTTGGATGAAACGGTGCGAAGCATGCAACACCAAGAATATGCTGTGCCAAAACATCTAGTGAACCTGTTCGTAGTGGTGGAGTATCTTGAATTCCTTTTTTTGACGCATTAAGGGCAGCATAACACTCTAGTACTTCAAATCGATTTGCCGGAACTAAAATTGCTTTTGATGGCTCGTCCATACGATGATTTGCTCGTCCAATTCGCTGCGTCAATCTACTAGCTCCCTTTGGTGCACCAATGTTAATTACAAGGTCAACATCTCCCCAATCAATCCCTAAATCTAGTGATGAAGTACAAACGATGGCCTTTAGTCCACCAGTAGTCATTGCCGCTTCAACCTTGCGACGTTGACCTGCATCTAATGAACCATGATGAAGGGCAATTGGAAAATTATTTTCATTTATTCGCCAAAGTTCTTGGAATAGTGCTTCAGCTTGACTTCTTGTGTTGACAAATAATAAGCTAGTGCGATGTTGCCCAATAATTTCATAAAGTTCTTGAAATGCATACCGCGCTGAATGTCCAGCCCAAGGTAGTTCACGTTTTGATTCAAGAATTTCAATCTGAGGTTGTGCCCCACCTTGAACCTCAATTATTTCAGAGAGATTTCGGGTACCTGTTGCTTTGTTGTTTGTTTGAGGTACTAAATATGCACATAAATCTTTCGGTTCTTTAACTGTTGCAGATAACCCTATCGTTTTAACAGAAGGAGAAAATGTTCTCAATCTTGTTAAACTTAAAGAAAGTAAATCGCCACGTTTTGAGGTAATCAGTGAGTGGAGCTCATCAAGCACTATCGTTTTTAAAGTTCCAAATAGTTTGTCCGCTTGTGGTGAAGCTAATAGAAGTGTAACTTGTTCAGGGGTGGTTAACAAAATATCAGGTGGCGCGTATTTCTGACGTTGTCTCTTATGTGCAGGTGTGTCACCGGTTCTAGTTTCTATTGATATTGAAAGTCCCATCTCACTGACCGGAATTTCAAGATTGCGTGCAATATCAACAGCAAGAGCTTTTAATGGTGAAATATATAATGTGTGAATTCCTCTCCTTTTCGAAATTCCGGGTTTAACATTCTTTCTAGATTCTAATTCTACTAGTGTTGGAAGAAAACCCGCTAAAGTTTTTCCTGCGCCTGTTGGAGCTATCAATAATACTGATTTTCCAGAAGCGTTTGTTTTGAGCAATTCTAATTGATGACTACGTGGATGCCAGTTACGGCTTTCAAACCACTTCTGAAAAATTATCGGTAACAGTGATGAATTCGTTGCTTGATTGGTTACGGGAGAATTATCAATGGTCGTCATAGTAATTTATTGTTCAGAGCGGTTTAAAAAATATTGATTGATTAGGGGGAAATGTTCTTTTCAGTCGGAAAATGATGCAATAATGTATTTATCTTTCGATTATAATATATTATAAAACTATAAAAAAATGCCGACAATTTTTTCATGGAAAAATTTCTTAGTCAAATGACACCTAAATGCAAAAAAAGGAGTACGTAAATGACTCTAACAAGATATCAAATAAAATTTAAAATAAATTAAATTGAACTTTGGACTTGTTTTTTATACATTAATTACCATATGGATTTGGTATTGGAGATTTAAAATATTTCTATATTTAGAAGGAGAGACTTTATGAATAGAAGTATAGATTACTATTACTCACATATTTCACCATGGTCATTTCTTGGCCATGAGCGTTTTCTTGAAATTACAAAGAAATATGATGTATCCGTTAGTTTTAAACCGGTGGCATTACCTGCTTTATTCGCTGAAACTGGTGGTATACCGTTAGGTCAAAGACATGCGGCTCGACAAGAATATCGAATTGTGGAATTGAAACGTTGGGCACTGAAGCGTAATATTGACTTGACAATTCGTCCAGCATATTTCCCAACCGATCCAACGATTAGCGATTTGGTTGGAGTAGCATTGGCTAAAGAAGGTGAATTGGCAGGTAAATTTGCGTTACGAGTATTTCGCGCCTGTTGGATTATGGAACAGAATGTCTCGAGTCTTGATGTGGTCGCAACGATTGTGAAAGAATTGGGACTTGATCCAAGCGTCGTTGAGGAATGGACAAATAGTGAAGATATTAAAGCTCAATATGACAAGAATCTTGAGGAAGCGATTAATGCGCGTGCAGTTGGTGCACCGTGTTACGTTTTAAATGGCGAACCGTTTTGGGGACAAGATCGTTTAGACTTGCTTGAAGATGCTGTGAGTAGTGGTCGAGAGCCATTTGATTCAAATTGAATCAAGATCTAATCATCTTATAGTTGAACACCAACTTGGTCATTTAACCCAAGTATATGGTTTTATTGGAAGTAATACTTGAAAGTTTGGTTGAGTGATTCAACTATATGAAAGGAGTACTTTAATTTGGATTTCATCAAATTTTCGGTGCTCCATTCAAAAGATGGGTCACAAAATTTCGGATTTCATTTTGCGATAACTTTTGAAATTAAATCTTGAGTTTTAGGTAAAATATTATTAGGTTTGATGTTCCATGATTAATTCGGAGAAGTGTTTTGAAGTATTTTCTTGGATTGAATAATTTGCGGTCCATTGATACGGAATCACCGGTTGAGTTGCGTCCAATCACCATATTAGTAGGACGAACTACCGCTGGAAAAAGTACTTTTCTGCGCACATTCCCTTTACTTCGTCAATCATTAGAGGAAAGATTAAATAGTCCCATAATGTGGAATGGAAGATACGTTGATTTTGGGGATTATTCGACATCAGTGGGAGCAGTATCAAAAAAAGATGAAATTGCTTTCAACTTCGGAATTGAAGGACTACAAGTAAGCAACATTTTGCAAAATTATACTAAGAATTTAAATCAAATGAATTCTGAAGAACAATTTATTATAAATAAGTACTCAAATGTGAAAGTATCATTAGCTCAGTTAAACAACAAAGTATTTCGAAAGAACATCGTTATAGATGTTCCTGAACATAATATAAAGCTCGGGGTTGAAAATTCAGTAGAAGGTGTTGTAAAAAATTTATCCCTTAATGGGAAAAAAATCAATCCTGAATTTGGAAAACAATTCCATTTATCAAATGGAAATTTCTACTCTCCTATTACAACATATTTAGAGTCACAAACAATTAAGAATCAGTATATTCGTATCAAATTAGGAAATTACTTTATGGCATCATTAGTTACGATGTTTAAAGAGTATACCGAAAATGAGTCAATTCAATCAATTATAGCTGATGAGTTATTTAGGTTTATTGAAAACCCGATTTTGTCTCCAAAACGAATTGATCATCTTGCGTCACAATCAAATTTAAAAGTTGTCAAGAATTTTTATAAAGATCTAAAAAATAACCATAACGGTAAATTTGATTTATTAAATGAAACGTGTCGGGTTTTAGCGGCATTTGCAACTTATGAAAAACTAAGTGAAGTTTGGGAAAATTTAATCAGAAATTCAACTTATATCGGCCCTACCAGAGCTAATATAAGACGATATAATTTATTAGACGAGTCTGATACGACTGAAATATTTTTTGATGGTCGAAATTTACCATCCTTTTTATCAAAATTAAATAAATCTCAACTCGAAAGTTATTCAGATTGGGTAAAAGAGTTGTTTGGTTTTGAAATTACCGTTGAATATTCTAAAGGGCATATCAGTATCTGCACAAAAGAAAATTTTGAATCACGTAATCTAGTTGATACTGGTAGTGGAATTTCTCAAATAATCCCGATATTGACACAGATTTGGTGGGATACAAAAATTTCAAATGAAATTGTCTACCGTAATAGATCAATTTATGATGTGCCAGTAAATTTAGAGTTTGAAAGTAAATCTAAAACTAAATTAGTTGCAATTGAAGAACCAGAGCTTCATCTTCATCCCGCACATCAAGCTAGTTTGGCAAATATGTTTGTTAATGCTATTTCAGATAGCAGAGCGAGAGAAGGAGGACTTGACTTAATTTTTGTTATTGAAACTCATAGTGAAGCTTTGGTTAGCCGTCTTGGATATCTAATCAAGAAAGGTCAAATTTCCCCAGATGATATCCAAATTCTAATATTTTCAAAAGAAGATGATAATGAGACGGGGGTTTCAGAAATTCGTACTTCACATTTTCATGAGGATGGATACTTAATAAATTGGCCATATGGATTTTTTGGGTATTAAGTATGTTGATAAATGTTGATATGGAACTTTGTGAGTTAGAGAATACTCCACCAGATGAAGTATCGTATTTGTTTAATGAGATAGCAAGAGCGAGTTGGCATCGTTGGCATAGAATCGTGATGGAAAGTGATCTATCGAATTGGGTTGCCAAACAGGTGCCGATGCCTCGTGAGTTTATTCCACGCATTGAATGGATTGGAAACAAATTTCCTTTTGTTCGTGAGCAAGTATCTAATTCACCTGTATCTTTGACAATTGAACTTGATGCAGAAAAGAAGATAGAAAAAGTTAAAAATCAATTTCGTTGGGTTGTGGGACACAAGCATTTTTCAAAATGTAAAATGAGATTAGATCGAATCAACTTACTTGTTGAAAATGAAATCAATGATGGTGGAATGCTTGATCTTATATTGAGGGCAGAAGCTAATAAAGTAGGTGTAGGTGAGTTAGACATTAAGCCTTATAATGGTGGTGGGGATCCTATTTTGGATATATTTAAAAACAAGTTAACGAAGGAGAAGAAGGAAATGACAATTTGTATCGCAGACCGGGATTATCTAGTTTTCAAACGTAATGTGTCTAAGGAGTTAAATGAAATTTATTTAGAAAATGTGAAGGATGATTTTATAGGAGGATTAGAAATTCTACCTTGCAACACTATAGAAAATTTCTTTCCACTAAGTCTAATAAAATTTATTGTGACAAATGGTAAATTACACGTGGTTGAAAAGTTGGAAGGTCTTTTTGATAAAGTAGGAAAGAGTTGTGCTGGTGAAAAGTTTGTGTTGTGTCATAATATTAAAGATGGTCTGAAGGTTGAAAGTGTGATTAAACAACTGAACTCATCAAACTTGTCCACTAGCAGTATAGGTCGAATAAAAAAGCTTCTCAGGAGTGTTTATTCAATAAAAGAGTCAGAATTTAAAAACTTTAAATTTGAAGGATGTGGAAGAGTAGTAAATAATATATTGAAGAAAGATAGTGCTAAGGCAAAAGAAGCTAAGGAAATATTCAAAGATATCATAAAAAGCGACTGTGAATGGGAACGGAATTTCGGTAATTTCCTATATCCAATAGTGTGGTTCTTATGCTGTGATGAAACCTACAATTATGAAGCATCAACACATGAATAGTGAAATTTGAGCAAACCATACGGCTCCTCGTATTGAGTTTCATAACTGTTGAAATTTTTTTCGGAATCAAGATTCACAATGGATTAAATTTTAATCGCAATTTCTGCTGAATAGCCGTTTAATCCTCCTTACTTGATTAGAAGTGTCTTCATAGATTCAATACTTTCTTTGGGTAAGTTTACAGCTAGACGATCACCTAAATCTAACACCGCTGCGACAATATCTCCAGTTACCAAAAGCTTGTTACTGGAAATGTCAAACAAATGATGGCGAAATGAAAAAGTTTTTGTCGAAATTTTTGTAATTCCAGAAACTAATTTAATTGATGCTCCCAAATTGATCGCGTTATAGTAGCATAATTTCATCTCCAGTGCGACGCGACCATATTTATTTTGGTCAAGCCACTCTCGGTTTAGTGGGGTTCTCTCCCACATATGTGCCGCACCATCGGAAAAACAACTGACAATAAAATGGTCATCTGCTTTGTTATTTGGTCCGCAGTTTCGTGGCATTAAAGTATTTTGGTGAACAATAAACGCGCCACGTTCCATAAGTTGCTGCTCGCTTAAATTTATTTTTGTAGGTGTGCAATCAAAGCCCCGTGGTAGGTGAATATCTAACGGAGTCTCTTCACACTTTTCAAATTTTGATTGTATTTCATTACGAATTTCTGCAACGAGAGAGTAACCATCTAACGCGGTTGCTAACAATGTTCCGTTCGAATAATCATTCATTTGGTGGAATACTGTAAACTCATAAGGCGAGTCAAAGCATACACCAGAAGAAACTTTTAATATCGTAGCGTCTCGTGCTTCACGGTGATATCTGATATGTCTCACCAATCTAGAACCAAAAGTAGTTTGGTCAACATTAAATTTTGATAAGAAATGTCGGTTGGCTTCGTCAAATTTCGCTACGTAAAACTGAACATTCATGTGATCATTTTCATCACATTCCCAGCGATTAACGTACGAATAGAGCGAGTCAATTGGCAACATTAGGGATTCCAATTTGTTCTGAATGTATTATTAAGTTTTAGATTAATGATATTTTGCAACAGATTGCAACCAGAGGTTAATAGGTCATCTAATTAAGTCAGTGTCAACAAACAGAAAATGTTTTTTGTGTACCCGATACGCTCAAACCCTCAACATAATATATGGGGCTGTTGTGAAATTTAATTTTCAGCAAATTTTGAGCAGCAAATATCTTCATTTTGCTAAATCTAATAAATCAATATGTCGTAAATTCAGTATTTTTGACGCAGGAAGTTTGGTTACAAACCAAAGGAATGGAGTCTGGAAAAAATTTTGCAACAGCCCCATATATTAATCGAATTGTCCGCATTTTTGATATCATGAAATCACATTATACTGACTAATTAAAGGAATTTCTCAATTGTTAGCTAAATTAGTTTGATTCTTTCACATAATCCGTTTATAGTTTCTTGGAACTTTTCAATTTCTATGTGTTTCGGAATCAATTTTTAGATAATGCTACAGAAATTACTGTGATGAAAAAACAAAATCCATGCCCGAGACACTTCAACTCTCAAATCAATATAACTAGTATACCTCGGTCAATGGTTGATGTAACTGTACACATTGATTCTTGGTTGAAGGAGATTAATGCGACGAATGGCCTCATAACTATTTTTGTAAAACATACCTCTGCATCGTTGACAATTCAAGAGAATACAGATGTTGATGTCCAGTACGACTTGTTGGATATACTTGACGAATTAGCTCCATCAGAAAGAAATTGGCGACATTCCTTAGAGGGAGCAGATGATATGCCAGCCCATGCTAAATCCGTTTTAGTCGGTTCAAATTTAGCTGTTCCAGTTGTAAAAGGACGAATGGATTTGGGGACATGGCAAGCGGTTTATCTAATTGAACATCGCACTCAGGTTCAACAACGATACTTGTCACTTCATTACTCTGGCTACTGAGTTATTGAATAGAAGTTAAGTGAGTGGCTTTGTAAATGCTTATAGGATGTTTGTTAGAGATTAGGAATCAGAATAGTTGAAACTATGTTGTCGCCTTAAATAAATAATCTAAATTTTATATTTGTAGGAAAAGGATTGATTATGTCCAAAAATTTACGGGAAATGCTTCATTCTCGCTCAAAAGATACCCCAGTAAGTGGTATAATGGAACTCATCCATTATGGTTATGGTCGAGAGGGAATAATCCCCTTATGGGCGGGAGAAGGCGATTTACCAACTCCAAAATTTATTTGTGAGGCCACGGAAAAGTCTCTTTTTGCTGGAGAGACTTTTTATGCTCCACAACGTGGAATTCCAGAATTGAGGCAAGCGTTGGCGAATTATTATACAAGAGTTTATGACAAGAACTTTTCTCCAGAGAATTTTTTTGTCACTGCCTCAGGTATGCAGGCGATTCAATTAAGTATAAATGCTGTTGCTGGACCTGGTGATGAGGTAATAGTTCCAACACCCGCTTGGCCAAATTTTAGTGCAACGCTCCAGATTGCTGGTTGTACAGCAGTCGAAGTCCCAATGGAATTTAATCCGACTGGTTGGCAGTTAGATATTAACCTACTTGAGTCAAAGATTAGCGACAAAACGCGGGTAATATTTTTGAATACTCCCTGCAATCCAACTGGATGGGTTGGCACTCATGAGCAATTGCAAGCCATCCTAAATTTGGCGCGGAAATACAATTTGTGGATAATTACTGATGAAGTGTATGGTTTGTATTACTATCGCGATGATTCCGCGCGCGCCCCTTCTTTTCAGGACATCATCGAACCTGCAGACTTGATTTTGTTTCCGAATACGATTTCAAAAAATTGGGCAATGACTGGTTGGCGAGTTGGTTGGATTGCCGCCTCCGTTGAATTGGGTGAAGTATTTGAAAATTTGATTCAAAATTCAACATCGGGTGTCGCCACATTTATGCAACGGTCATGTCAAACCGCACTAGATTTTGGTGATGAATTCCTTAAGCAACAAATTGAAGTTGCGCGTGTCGGGCGTGAGCTATTTGTTAATGCTCTTGCAAATCATAAGCGCGTTCAATTAGCTCCACCTGATGGTGCGTTTTATCTGTTTTTTAAAATTGATGATGGTAGAAATTCTACCGAATTAGCAAAGACATTGGTAGATGAGGCAAATATTGGACTAGCGCCTGGTACAACTTTTGGTAAAGGTGGTGAAGGATACTTACGCCTCTGTTTTGCGCGAAATCGAGAAAACTTGGAGATTGCATTAGAGCGGTTATTAAATTGGTTGGAAAAAAGTTAAGGTTGGACCATTCTTCAGTTGACCAAGCAACCATATTAGTTTGAATTAGTATTTTCTGTGCATTAATAAGTTTTATTTGCAAAACTTTCTAGTCAATTAGTCTAAATATTGTAGAAAGTTGTAAGTTTTAAATTGAGCAAACTATTAACTGAATTCGATAGATTTTTTTTCACTAAACTTTGGGATCATTTCAAATTATTTGACTACTGCAAATGGCCCAATAAAAATAAATTGTGTGAAAGGCTTCCCAATCTAAGTTGTTGTTAAATGTTCATCTTTTTAAAGATGTTTTCGGGAATTAAGCGAATAATTAACATAATTATTCGCCAAATTGGTCGCACGTAAATTACATTTTTCTTTTTTTTCACTGCTTTAACGATCGCTTGAGCAACCTCTTCTGGTTGTGCGGTCAATCGCGCTGGTAGATCTAGATTCTCAGTCATGCGTGTTGCAACAAACCCAGGTAATACGGTAATGACATGCACGTCTTTCTTTGCCAACCGGTTTCGTAATCCTGCTAATACAGTAGAAAAACCAGATTTCGCTGCTCCATAATATGCTTGTTTAGTCCGGCCCCGTAATCCAGAAACCGAGCTTATTCCAATTAAAGTACCTGAGCCGCGTTGTTCAAAATGATTTGCAAGTAGTGTAAAAATTATTGCTGGACCTTCAAAATTGGTACGAATTACATTCGTTGCTAATGCAGGGTCTTTGTCACAAGATTCTTGGTCAACCATTACTCCAACAGCACATATTGCGATGTCTGGAAGTGTTGGCAATTTTTCAATAAACGCACCGTGTGATTCTGTTGCTAATATTTCAAATTCGTGAATTGATACTGGTATCTCATATCGAAGTTCGAGGTCAGATTTCATAGATTGTAATTCTTCCAAATTTCTGGCAGCGAGTTGAATGGGGTGACCCATGGAAGCAAATTGATGTGCAATTGCGATTGCCATGCCGGACCTTGCCCCTAATATTAGTATTGTTTCTTGATTCATGTGTTCTTCCCTTGCTATTAAATTGGTTACTTCAACATTGTAATTGTGTCTAAAATTTGGTAGAAATTAATATAGTGGTAGTCATCTTAATTTTTCTCCTACTAGTGAGAAAATAGCTGATTTATAAACATTGACAAGAATAGCACAATATTATTAAAGTAAAGTGAATTATTTAATGAATCGTAGTTTCAATCGGCAACGACGAATTTATGATAAAAATATTTTTTGTGTATAAAAATAACTTTTTAATTTTTTATACTGTTATGAATATGGATTTAAAATTTTTCATTCATTTTCAAAAATAGATACAATATTTTGTTAAATTATTTCAAATAAAATGTCAAAATTGAAGCAAATATAAAAAAAATAGTGGTAGTAGTAGTAATAAATTTTTACCTGTAAAAATCTAATATTTTCAAGCAGTTTTTAATTATAATAAGGGTTAATACTTATTTAATTGCAAAATATTTAGTTTTATATATAAATTAATTTTTTTTATACTATTCAATAATGAATGTATATTTATTTTTGATTTATTATAAAAAAATAATGTGCAAAAATTATTAGTACCTAAAGTTTTATATTATTTAATGGTTGAATAAAATGCTAGTTATTCATCAACAAGGGTAAGGAGAATCTAATGTAAGAGTCAAAATGACAGACTTTTATATTAAGGTATAGATTAATGCTTAGTCTGACTAAGTATAGCTATGTGGAGTTTTTTCAAACTTAATAGAAAGTGAGAAAAGAATTCTGAACCGAGACAGCTTCAGTAGTATTCGCAACAAGGAACATTCTGAAATGAAAAATAATTATAAAGTAGAACAAGAAACTGGAAAGGACTTAACGCAGGTTATTGCTTCTCCAGGTTTTGATATGACTACATCTGATGAAGGACATTGTCAAGTAAGTAGTACTGTCGCTGATGAGCGGTTCGATAGTTTATTGGAATCAGCGATTGATGGGATTATTGTGATTGATGAAAATGCTAAAATCATTTCATATAACCGTGCTTGTGAATTATTATTTGGCTATACAGCTGCCGAAGTTACGGGAAAAAGTGTAAATATAATAATGCCATCAGATTTTGCCAAAGAGCATGATAAATGTGTTGCAAATTATGTGAATGGTGGTCCGGCGAAAATTTTGGGTTTGACTAGAGAGGCTTACGGATTAACTAGTGATGGTGAAGAAGTCCCGATAGAAGTTGTAGTGGGAGAGGCACGAACTGCAGAGGGACGACAATTTATTGGAATTATTCGAGATTTAAGACCGCGACGGGATGCCGAAGAAAGAGTTCGTGTTCTTCAATCTCAGCTATTTCAAATGGCTCGGGTTTCTGCCATTAATGAAATGGGGGCTGCACTTGCTCATGAATTAAATCAACCATTAACCGCAATAATACTTTATCTTCAAGCAGTTCACAAGAAGGCGACAGAAAGAAAGCCATTTGGTGACGCTGAGTTAGATGCATTGGAAAAAGCAGTAAAAGAATCAGAACGTGCGGGTAAAACGATCAAACACTTACGCAATTTTATTGAAAAACGTGAAACCATCAAAAAATGGTCGAATTTAGGTCGATTAATTGATGAAACTATTGAACTAGTACAAATTGGGCACAAAAACCGAAATGTCACGGTTGAAATGTTGGTTCCCAAAAACTTTCCAGATATTATGGTTGATCGAGTTCAGATTCAGCAAATATTGGTTAATTTGTTGAAGAATGCTTTTGAAGTAGTAGAGAGTGCTGATAATAAATGGATAAAAATCACTGGTCGTCAAGAGGAGAAATCTTTAATTGTGGATATTGAGGATTCAGGTTCGGGCATTCCACCTGAATTTGTTGAAGAATTATTCAGTGTATTCTCGACTTCGAAAACAAAGGGAGTTGGATTAGGCTTAGCAATTTCAAAGGGAATTGCGCAAAGTCATGGGGGAAATTTATTAGTTAACCCAGGTGGCGAGGGCAAGGGGGCTGTCTTTACCTTAAAATTGCCGATTTCAGTAAGAACTGAATAGGTATCAACAATAGAGAGGTGAGTATCATGTTACCAGAACAAAAATCAGTATCAATAGTGGATGATGATCCGGCAATCCGTGATGCGTTGTCCGTCGTTCTTAATATGGAGGGATATGCAGTGAAAACTTATGCCACTGGTGAAGAGTTCTTGTCAGTTGCAGAAAAAGAAATACCGTCTTGTGTGATTTTAGACATACATATGCCAGGTCGCTCAGGAGTGGACATCCTCGCTGGATTAAAAGCTGCCAATTACCCGGCACCGATTTTCATCATTTCCGGACAGGGTGATATCCCAACCGCAGTATCTGCAGTTCAGAAAGGTGCTGTCGATTTTATCGAGAAACCTTTTCATGCAGAATCTGTAATTGAACGAGTTGCAGAGGCTATTGAAACCTCCGTTCATGTGCGAAAAAGTGACATGAAGGAATTTAAACGCTCTGAATTGTTGACTCCACGTGAAAGAGATGTAGTGAACCAGATTTCTTGTGGGGCTTCCAATAAAGAAGCCGCGAGGGCATTGGGAATTAGTTCACGTACTGTTGAGGTTCATCGCGCTCGTATTATGGAAAAATTGCAGGTACGAAATGCCGCTGAGTTGGTACACCTAGTTTTAACTGGTACGACACCTGAAGATAGCTGAATTTGGGTGGATTACTAGTCGCATGGTAAATAGAAAGATTTACCGACCAAACGTGTTGATGTCGAAAATAAATTTTGGCATCAACTTTGAACAGTCTCAATTAATAACAGAATATTGGAAATTAAATGCGTAGTTTTCCGTAGGTAAATTTAATAATTGAATATGTCAGGTACATATTTTATATTGTAACAATTAGCTTGAAATGATAAGAAGGAAAGTTACGGTAATGGTATATGTACTAGAAGATGACCCTGCGGTTTTAGACTCTTTGACTCAAATTTTAGAGTCGCGCGGACTAAAAGTTAAAGGCTTTCCGGATGCGGAAACTTTTTTTGCTAATGTTGTACCCATACAGACTGATATCGTTATTGTTGATATTTTGCTACCAGGAATAAATGGTGCACAAGTCATACGTTGGGTTAAGAATCTAGCTGATCGTCCACAAAAAATTCTAGCAATATCTGGACAGGTAAAGACTAAATTGACAAACCAATTGTATGATTTATCTGATATTCAAGTTATAGACAAACCACTCTTCGAATCTGAACTTGAGCTACATCTTGGTGGTGAATTTTAACGCGTGGCATTTGTTGTGACTCTTATTTTACCTAAATTAGAAAGTTAATTAGGCTTGGTGTAAGTACTGATTCCAGGTTAGAAACAATTGTGAATAACTTAAAAAATTCCAAAAATAAATTGTAAAAATTTCCGTACAACTTTAAAATGAGATTAATTTTTTAGACCGCAAGTACCTTTAGTTGGTAAGGACAGATGATTGACATTCAAATCTGTATAATTAAATTGAAAGTTGAGGTTGTCAAATGGTTGAGCTAACACGTATCAAGTATATGACATTTGAACAAGGTGGTTATGTAACGTTTCTGGTGTTACTCTCACTAATTTGTTTGGTCATTGCTGGAAAAACTTTTGACCAGGTTATGGCATTTCACACAACGCTTGGTGCGCTATTTGCCGCGGCTGGTGTTTTTTATATTTTCAGACATTATTTAAACCAAGGTGGTACTTCAGCTCCAGCTGAGATTGATGGCAAACCAAATTACTTCATGGGACCAGTGAAATTTGCTACTGTAATCTCAATGTTTTGGGGAATTGCTGGTTTTCTTGTTGGAGTAATCATTGCGTCCCAATTGGCTTGGCCAGCCCTGAATTTTGATTTACCGTGGACAAGTTTTGGCCGGTTGCGGCCATTGCACACATCCGCAGTGATTTTTGCATTTGGTGGAAATGTCTTAATTGCAACTTCGTTTTATGTTGTACAGCGAACTTGTAGAGCACGAATGCCGGGAATTGTCTCACCTTGGTTTGTTGTGCTCGGATATAATGCATTTATATTGATTGCAGGTACCGGGTATCTTTTCGGAGCAACCCAAGGTAAAGAGTATGCGGAACCTGAATGGTATGCAGATCTTTGGCTTACTGTTGTTTGGGTAGTATATTTATTAGTATTTTTGGCAACTTTATGGAAACGAAAAGAACCTCATATTTTTGTCGCGAACTGGTTCTATTTGGCTTTCATTGTTACGATTGCGGTGTTGCATATTGTCAATAATTTGTCGATCCCCGTAAGCATCTATGGAACAAAATCTTACATCGTATGGGCTGGTGTACAAGATGCGATGGTACAATGGTGGTATGGGCACAATGCGGTTGGCTTTTTCTTAACCGCAGGGTTTTTAGCAATAATGTATTATTTTATTCCCAAACGAGCAAACCGACCGGTATATTCATATCGATTATCAATTGTTCATTTCTGGTCGTTGATTTTTATTTATATTTGGGCAGGACCTCATCACTTACATTATACCGCGTTACCGCAATGGGCTTCAACATTGGGAATGGTTTTTTCGATCATGTTATGGATGCCTTCTTGGGGTGGGATGATTAATGGTTTGATGACTTTATCAGGTGCTTGGGATAAATTGCGAACGGACCCGGTCTTAAGAATGATGGTAGTTTCACTTGCCTTTTACGGTATGTCTACATTTGAAGGTCCATTGATGTCAATTCGAGCGGTAAATGGGTTATCACACTATACTGACTGGACAATTGGCCATGTTCATTCTGGTGCATTAGGATGGGTTGGCTATATCTCTTTTGGAGCACTTTATTGCTTGATCCCCTGGTTGTGGAATAGAGAAAAACTATATTCACTTCGCTTGGTTGAATGGCATTTCTGGGTCTCTACTCTGGGAATTGTATTATACATTTGCGCGATGTGGGTTTCTGGCATAATGCAAGGTTTGATGTGGCGAGCGTATAATGAATTGGGATTCTTACAGTTTTCGTTTATTGAAACAGTTGAAGCAATGCATCCAGCATATGTTATACGTACTTTAGGGGGATTATTGTTTTTAGCAGGTGCCATCATCATGGCATACAATCTATGGATGACAGTTTTTCAGGTTAAAAAATCCGAATCTGATGTGACAGATTCGGTCTTGGTTCCAGCGGAATAAGGAGAAACATACAAGATGTCATTATGGCTCAAGCATAAAGTATTTGAAAAAAACTCCTTGATCTTGACGTTAGGGATATTGATAGTCGTTTCAATTGGTGGTTTGGTTGAAATTGCACCCCTATATTATCTTAAAAGTACTATTGAAAAAGTTGAGGGTATGAGACCGTATACCCCGTTGGAACTAGTTGGTCGGAATATTTATGTGCGTGAAGGTTGTTATTTGTGTCATTCGCAAATGATTCGTCCTATGCGTGATGAATTAGAGCGGTATGGTCATTTTTCGTTAGCAGCGGAATCAATGTATGATCATCCATTTCAATGGGGTTCTAAGCGCACTGGACCAGACTTGGCACGTGTTGGAAGTAAGTATTCAGATGAGTGGCACCGTGAACATTTGATTGATCCGCGGCAAGTCGTGCCAGAATCAATAATGCCAGGTTATCCGTATCTCAGTAATACTAAGATTCCAATCCGGGATATCCAAAATCACTTGGTGTCTAATTCTTTGGTAGGGGTCCCGTATACGGAAGCGCAAATTGAAAATGCTGTAAAGGATTTACGTACACAAACCAATCCGGAGAGTGATGATATTGATGGTTTTTTGGAACGATATCCGAATGCGAATGTTCGAAACTTTGACGGCAATTCAGATATAGTTTCCGAAATGGATGCAATTGTTGCATATTTGCAGATGCTTGGAACACTTGTAGATTTTTCCATGTATGATGATCAAGCAAACTTAAGATGAGGATTGTAAGAATGTTTGAATATGTTGAACTTGCCAATTTCGCTCAGACTTGGGGACTACTATACTTTTTATCGGTGTTTTTGGGGATTTTAGTGTATGCGATGTGGCCAAAAAATAAGCAAAGATTTGACGACGCTGCGAGAATTCCACTTCAAGAGGACTAACAATGGCTGAGAAAATGAATGAAAAAGATGAAGTGTTTGGAGTTGAAACCACACATCACGTCTGGGATAATATCCAAGAGCTGAATAATCCTTTGCCTCGTTGGTGGTTGTGGCTTTTTTATTTGACAATATTGTGGTCAGTTATTTACATGATTGTGATGCCTGCTGTTCCATTGATTTCCAGTTACACCAAGGGATTATTGGGTTCAAGTCAACGTGAACAGGCCTTGACAGCATATAATGCTGATGTTGAAAAACGTTCAGAGTTTGGATCGCAATTAATTGCTGCTTCGTTTGAAGATATAAATTCTGATCCAAAATTATTAGAATTCGCATTGGCGAATGGGCACTCAGCATTTGGCGATAATTGTGCCCCTTGTCATGGAAGTGGAGCAATAGGAAGTAAAGGATATCCGAATTTACAAGATGATATTTGGTTATGGGGTGGGACGATTGAAGATATTCATTATTCAATAAATTATGGTATTCGGGCTGAACATGATGAAACACGATTCAATGAAATGCCTGCATATGGTCGTGATGAGATTTTTTCCTCAGAGGAAATTGATGATGTTGCCAGTTATGCGTTTCGGTTATCTAATCCAGATTTCGAAAGCAATGCTGATTTAGTATCTGGTGCGATTCTTTTTGCGGAAAACTGTGCGACTTGTCATGGAGATAATGGTCAGGGAATCCAAGAGTTGGGTGGTCCTAATTTGGTGGATAGTATTTGGTTGTATGGCGATACATTTGATGATGTGAGAACGCAAATTGTGAGTCCTCGTCATGGAATTATGCCAGCTTGGGATGGTAGATTAACCCCGGCGACAATTAAATCATTAGCTGTTTATGTACACACTCTTGGTGGTGGTGTTAAATGATTCGGTTGTTATGTCGTAATCGTGTTTTCATTTTGTTGAATAGATCCATATCGAATTAAAAATAGGAACCCACTGACTATTGTTTATTATCAAGTCAATACCATATATCGGCAAAAGTTAACGAAATTGGGTTTTCAGTTACTTGATCTCTCGCACTTGAAATTATTGTACTAGGACAGTAATAATGGTCGATTCTACCGCTACTGCACCAGAAAATATGTACATAGCCTCAAAGAAAGTATATCCAATGGCTGTACACGGTCGGTTGCGAAAAATCAAATGGACAATCTTAATCATAACATTAGGAATTTACTATTTTTTACCGTTTGTTAGATGGGATCGGGGGCCTCATTCTCCAGACCAGGCAGTATTGATAGATATGTACTCAAGACGTGCATATTTTTTCTTTATTGAGATTTGGCCTCAGGAAATTTACTACATCATTGGATTGTTGATTTTGGCTTCAATTGTGTTGTTTTTGATGAATGCAGTCGCAGGCCGGTTGTGGTGTGGTTATTTGTGTCCACAAACTGTCTGGACTGATTTGTTTTTACTGGTGGAAAGATGGACTGAAGGAGACCGGCGCGAGCGTTTGAAATTAGATGAAGGACCGTGGACATTTAGTAAAGTAAGGGCGAAACTTGTAAAACACTTTCTGTGGATAATGATTGCATGGTGGACTGGGGGAGCATGGGTATTATATTTTAATGATGCTCCAACTTTAGTTGGGCAACTGCTGGTGTTTGAAGCACCGATAATTGCTTATATTTGGATTGGAATTTTAACCTTTACGACTTATTCACTTGCTGGACATATGCGTGAGCAAGTCTGCACTTATATGTGTCCCTGGCCAAGAATCCAAGCAGCTCTAACAGATGAATGGGCCCTCAACGTTTCTTATCGAACTGATCGTGGTGAGCCACGTCACTCTCTAAAGGAGAGTCAAAAATTAGTGAAAGCAGGGGAGTCTACAGGAGATTGCATTGATTGCTATCAATGTGTAGCTGCTTGTCCAACGGGAGTTGATATACGAGAAGGTTTACAATTAGATTGTATTCAATGTGGTTTATGTATTGATGCTTGTGATAATGTTATGGAGAAAATTGGTCGACAACCTGGTTTAATTGGTTACGACACTGAAATGAATATTCAAAGAAGGAGGGATGGCAAACAACCGATTTATCGAATGGTTCGTCCGAGAACAGTTATTTATTCTGGCTTGATTGTAATTGTTGGATGTTTGATGCTTTTTGCATTGATCACTCGAGATTTTTCTGGGATCGGAATTATTCATGATCGGAACCCAATTTATGTAGTACAATCAGATGGTTCGGTTCGAAATGGTTTCACTATTCGTGTAACAAACAAGCGTAATATTGAACGACAATTTGTATTGAGTCTAGATGGTATGCCAACAGAGTTTCATATGGAGTCGGTAGGATTAAATGAGAATATTAATGGTAATCCTGTAGTAACTGTTGGACCTGGAACAACTCGTGAAATTCGCGTGTTGGTACATTCATCTGAAAACGCTAAGTTACCAGAATCAACACCTGTAACGTTTCGAGTAGTAGATTTATTTTCGGGAGAGACTTCTGTTGCAAGTGATTATTTTAAAGCACCACCAGAAGATGGTTAAAGCGTTAGATTTTTGTTAATTTGATCTTTTTTGAAGGCAAAATGCTATGGTATTGTGACAAGTGAGTATATGAAAATGCCAAGTGAAATAACTGGAAAGAAAGTTCTACTAAGTTTTGTAGGATTTTTTGGACTAATTTTTGGTGTGAATGCCGTAATGCTTTGGCTCGCTTTTAGTACATGGACAGGTTTAGATGTCGAAAGTCCTTATCAGTTTTCGCAACAATATCAAAGTGAACTTGAAGAAGCTAAAGCCCAGAATTTATTAAACTGGTCTGTGGAAGTTAGTGCTCATTTAAAAGCAGATGGCCAGACTCGAATTGAGGTGCAAGCAAGAAATAACAATGGTGATGAATTAACAGGTTTTGAGGTCGTTTCAAAACTATCGCGACCGACCCAATCGCGCGATGACATTAATATAGTGTTAGAAGAGACTAATTTCGGAAACTATACTGGTGAACTGACAAATGAGTTAGCAGGGCAGTGGGATTTAATTACAGATTTTTACAAAAATGATGTTCGGGTTTTTCGTTCCAAAAATAGAGTTTTCCTGAAAGAGTCAACGGAGACTGGTTCTTGATCGGGAACGTGAGGAATCTATGACTGCATCAATACACGATTGGAAATCTTATGTTTCACCGACAGAAGTTGGAGATATAGTTCGAGCAGATTTTGCCGTTGAGGGTGTACATTGTGCTGGATGTATGAATAAAATTGAAAATGGTGTTGGTAGAATTGCAGGTGTTCAAAATGCACGACTTAATCTTACGACACACCGTTTAGCAGTAGAGTGGAATCAATATGAATTGAAACCAGATGTTATCATAGAAGTATTAGATTCTATGGGATACCAAGCTTATCCATTTGATCCCAAAATTTTACAAAAAAACGTTGATAAAACCTCCAGAGAATTGCTGAAGGCAGTTGCAGTTTCAGGATTTGCCGCGACTAATATCATGTTATTATCTATTTCGGTTTGGTCTGGTAATGTGACTGATATAACACCTGAAACGCGGTCATTTTTTCACTGGTTGTCAGCTCTCATAGCACTTCCTGCAGTTGCATATTCAGGTCGAACTTTTTTTGTTAGTGCATTTAACGCGATAAGAAACCGATCGCTAAATATGGACGTACCTATAAGTGTTGGTGTCACCATGGCACTATTTCTTTCAATTATTCAGACTATTCAACATGCCGAACACGCTTATTTTGATTCTGCCATTATGTTGGTATTTTTCTTATTAATTGGAAGGTACCTAGATCAAAACATGCGTAAACGTACCCGTTCTTTTGCAGAGAATTTAGCGGCCTTGAGAGCTGATAGTGCAACTAAAGTACTACCGGATGGTTCAATAAAAAAAGTACCATTAACACGCATAGACCCCGGTGAGGTTGTACTGGTTGAGACCGGTGATAGAATTCCAGTTGATGGAGTTGTCGTCAATGGTAATTCGGAGATTGATCAAAGCTTAATCACTGGAGAAACCATGTTATCAAAAATTACGGTTGGAAATCAAGTGTTTGCGGGAACCTTAAATGTAGGTGGAAGCTTACGTGTGCAGGTTTCGGCTTCAACGCAAGGGACGTTGCTTGATGAAGTGAATCAATTACTTGAGACTGCTACTCAAGCGAAGTCTAGTTATGTTCGGTTGGTTGACAAAGTAGCAAGTTATTATGCTCCTGTAGTTCATTGTGCAGCAATACTTACATTTTTGGGTTGGTTTTACTGGGGTGGTGATTGGCAACAGTCATTAGTAATCGCGATATCAGTCTTGATCATAACTTGCCCCTGTGCACTTGGATTAGCAATTCCAACGGTCCAAGTTGTCGCATGTGGATTGTTGTATCGACATGGCGTGTTGTTGAATTCTGGTGATGCGATTGAACGACTAGCACAAGTTGATACCATTATCTTTGATAAAACTGGGACTTTAACCCAGTCAAATCCAAGTTTGGTGAACTTAGAGAGCTATTCAAATCAAGTGTTAACTCAGGCAGCACGGTTGGCACAATCTAGTCGTCACCCGTTAGCAAAATCATTGGCAAGTTTTTCAACTGAAAATCAGGTGTATGAATCGGTACAAGTAATTTCAGGAGCAGGAGTGGAAACTAAGGTAGATGGGCGAATGTTACGTCTTGGTTCAGCGGAATTTTGTGGTGTTAAAAGTACAGCTATTGCAGAATTTAAAGTTGAACATCCAAGTGCCTCTGTACTTGTTTATGTGGAAGAAGGAAGTGAACCAGTCATTTTCTTATTTGAACAGAAATTAAGGGAGGACGCACCGCAAGTCGTTTCTAAATTGAAGCAAATGGGGTATAAACTACTAATTTTATCAGGTGATCATAATCAAGCGGTGCAGGAAATTGCCAAACAAGTCGGTATTAAACACTATAAATCTAGTCAAAAACCTCAAGATAAAGTAGCTTTGATTGAAGAGATTAAGTCTCAAGGATACCATGTATTAATGGTAGGAGATGGCCTGAATGATGCTCCTTCACTTGCTGCGGCAAGTGTCTCACTTTCACCAATCAGTGCTGTCCAACTAAGTCAAGCGTCAGCGGATGGAGTTTTTATCAGTGAGAAATTAATGCCAGTAAAATATGCACTTGAAATGGCATTCAAAGCTCGTCGTACCATGTCTGGGAATTTATTATTATCTGGCTTTTATAATGTTATTGCAATTCCGATTGCAGTATTTGGTTTTGTAACCCCACTTATCGCGGCCCTTGCAATGTCTGGTAGTTCAATCGTTGTAACGGTAAATGCACTAAGGTTACGTTACTCTTCGAATAATTTAGATGTTAAGAATAGAGTTACGGTATAATGGATATTTTATTAATTTTGATTCCAGTGGCATTATTTTTGGGTGGATTAGGTCTTGTCGCATTCATGTGGGCTTTGAAATCAAATCAATATGAAGATATGGAAGGACCTCGTTGGCGTGTTTTGTCAGATGATGATTTACCTGAAAGAGATTAGCAAGCTGAATTTGGAGACTAATAGTAACAACATTGGGAATTGTAAACAAAGGCGAATTCAGAATTTACACGATATCGAAATTGTGATTGATCAGGATGATAATTAGGACAGAAATTTGTTCCTTCGGTGTTTGCTTTTTTTAATTGATGTTTTGAAAGTTGATGCTTTGTTGATTAGCATTTTTAAGGATTTTTTCTTTAGATTTAGTGCCATTCAATTTTTGATAATTTGATTACTATTCAATTGATTGTGCGAGATTGTTATTGATTAAATTGCCGTTCCATGTCAAAGTAAGAAGTTATGTTGCTTCAAAAGGGAGAACTACATGAGTAATCAAAAGAATCAAACCTTACGTTCGTATAGTTGGTTTAATAATCCCAAAGACCCGGGAATGACGGCTTTGTATATTGAGCGTTATCTCAATTACGGTATAACTAGGGAAGAACTTCAATCTGGTAAACCAATTATCGGTATTGCTCAGACTGGATCAGATCTTTCTCCTTGTAATAGGCATCATTTAGAACTTGCGAAGCGCATCCGCGAAGGTATTCGTTCAGCTGGTGCAATTTGTTTTGAATTTCCTGTACATCCAATTCAAGAAACTGGTAAGCGACCGACAGCCTGTTTGGATCGAAATCTTGCTTATTTGGGGCTAGTTGAGGTGTTATTTGGTTACCCGATTGATGGTATTGTACTTACAATTGGCTGTGACAAGACTACACCTGCATGTTTGATGGCAGCAGCTACGGTTAATATACCAGCAATCGCTTTGAGCGTCGGTCCAATGCTAAATGGATGGCATCAAGGTGAGAGAATTGGTTCTGGCACGATTGTTTGGAAAGCGCGAGAATTGTTGGCTGCGGGAGAAATTGATTATGAAGGCTTCATGGCATTAGTTTCCAGTTCTGCTCCTTCAGTAGGATATTGTAATACTATGGGAACTGCGACGACAATGAATTCATTAGCAGAAGCACTTGGAATGCAACTTCCTGGATCCGCTGCGATTCCAGCACCTTATCGTGAACGTGGTCAATATGCCTATGATAGTGGACAAAGAATAGTAGAAATGGTTATGGATGATTTAAAACCATCTGACATAATGACACGTCAGGCGTTTGAAAATGCAATTGTTGTAAACTCTGCGATTGGAGGGTCAAGTAACGCACCAATTCATTTAAATGCAATAGCTCGCCATCTCGGTGTTAGTCTGGATAATAGTGATTGGCAAAATTTGGGACATCAAATACCACTTTTGGTTAACTTACAACCTGCTGGTGAATATCTCGGTGAAGACTATCAACAAGCTGGTGGTGTTCCAGCTGTCATTTCAGAATTGATGAAAGAAAATTTATTGCCACATCCTGATGCGATTACAGCAAATGGAAAATCAATTGGTGAAAATTGCAAAACTGCAGAGAATCTTGATACCAAAGTCATTCGGCCTGTTTCTGATCCCCTGAAAAAAACAGCTGGATTTATCAACCTTTCAGGTAATTTATTTGATTCCGCCATTATGAAAACTAGTGTCATTTCGGACGAATTTCGGGATCGTTATCTCTCAAACCCTGATGATCCTAATGCATTTGAATTGCGTGCGATTGTTTTTGAAGGACCAGAAGACTATCATCATCGCATTGATGACCAAGCTCTCGAAATTGATGAAAATTGTATATTATTTATTCGAGGTGCGGGTCCGATTGGATATCCTGGAGGAGCTGAAGTTGTTAACATGCAACCACCTGCCGCGTTATTAAAACGTGGGATTCATGCTCTTCCTTGCATCGGAGACGGGAGGCAATCTGGTACTTCAGGTTCACCTTCAATTTTAAATGCTTCCCCTGAGGCGGCCGCAATGGGAGGGTTGGCATTAATTCAAACCAATGATCGAGTTAGAATAGATTTGAATAAAGGAACCGCGGATATTCTGATTTCGGCTGATGAATTAGAGAGTCGCAGAAAGAAATTAGAAGAGAGTGGTGGATTTCAGAAACCAGAAAGTCAAACTCCATGGCAAGAAATTCAACGTTCAATGGTAGACCAATTTGATAAAGGAATGGTACTCAAACCTGCAGTTTCATTCCAGAAAGTTGCACAATCTACACATTTAAAAGATTTAGGATATGCGACTGGAGTTCCTAGAAATAATCACTAAAATAAGTTAAAAATGGTAAAGCACTTAGAATTTTATTTTGAATATTCTTCTCCATTTGGATTTTTGGGAAGTCAAAAAGTAGAGGAACTGGCTGATACAATCGGCCGAGAAGTGGTTTGGTATCCATTCCTACTTGGAGTTGTTTATCGGGAATTTGGTGATTCGCCATTGTCTCATCCATTGAAGAAAAATTATTTGTTTAAAGATTTCACTCGTCGAGCAAAATTATTAGGTTTGAGCGAAGTGAAAACACCGACAAACTTTCCCGGTAACTCGCTAACACCTTGTCGTATGACCTATTGGGTGGAAAGAATGAATCCAGAAAAAGTCGGGGAATTTGTTAAAGCAATGTATGCGAAATATTGGTTTGAAGGTCGCGAAGTTGGGAATCTGAACGATATTCTTGATGTTGTTTCGCAGATTGGGTTTAATCCAGCAGAAGCTGAGTTGGGAGTGAATGATCAAACTATTAAAGATCGCACCCGTGAGGTTACAGACTTGGCAATTAAAAAGGGGGTATTTGGTTCTCCTTTCATTGTAATTGACAATGAACTGTATTGGGGTACGGACCGTTTTGATGATATCAAAAGACTATACGGCCCGTAAATTCTTTAATTTGTCGCTCTTTGGAATACCTGGAAAATTAGTTTATGACAGAAACTTGCTTAGTAGTTGGTGCTGGTGATAATCTTGGTGCGGCAATCGCAAGCCGATTTGCACGAGAAGGGTTACATACAGTGGTTACGCGTCGACGCGGCGACTATTCTAAACTTGTTGCTAAAATTGAACAAAACGGTGGATTAGCAACAGGGTTTCATTCTGATGCCCGTAACGAAGAAGAAGTAATTGAACTTGTCAAAAAAGTAGAAACTGACATCGGACCAATCATTGCATGTATATTCAATGTCGGTGGTAACGTTAAATTTTCAATCGCTGATACAACCTCTCGGGTTTACTATAAAGTTTGGGAAATGTGTGCCTTTGCTGGCTTTCTGGTCGGACGTGAGGTATCAATGCCAATGGTGGAAAGAAACAAAGGTACCATAATATTTACTGGTGCATCGGCAAGTTTGCGTGGAAATAGTGGTTTTGCTGCGTTTGCGGGAGGAAAACATGCATTACGTGCGTTATCTCAGAGTATGGCAAAGGAATTAGGACCAAAAGGAGTACATGTTGCTCATGTCATAATTGATGGCTTAATCAATAATCCCGCAACTAGGGAATTGTTTCCAGAACGATTTGAACAACGGGGGGAAGATGGTATTTTACAACCTAATGAAATCGCAGAAACATATTGGCAATTGCATAACCAACCGCGTTCAGCTTGGACTTTTGAGCTGGATTTAAGACCATTTAAAGAACAATGGTAACTAAGAGTAGAAGTCTACTACTAGTAATAAGGTTGAACAAAATTATTAATGAACTACAAAATTTATTCAGCGCGTTGAATTCAAAAATTTTCTTGCTCTTTTCTAAATTTTAATATTAACTAAAATTAGTTGAAAGGAGATATAGCTCATGAAATCACTTGGATTGAATCTACAGAGTTCTATAAAATGTCAGAATCACTGTGAAAATACAACTATCAGGAATCCATTTTTGAGGAAGCGTCCTATTATTATTAATGTTGCAGATACACACAACGTATTTGCCTATGGATTATTTTCAATTATTAAAGAACATCCAACTGTAAAAGTAGCTTCCTTCAATGTCACAACTAATTTTCAGCAAATTGTGAGATGGGGAATTCGCAATCCTGATTGTTTGCAAATTGTTAATCCAAATCTTCTTGGAGCACCGGGGCTGGAATCAATCAAGATACTTAGAGGTATTGCACCGCAAAGTACAATAGTTATGCTAATTGACAACGAAGATGACGGACTTGCAGACTTCTTTTTAAAATATGGTGCAAATGCGGTCATTTCTAAGCAAGCTGAATTAAGTGAATTTGAAGATTTGTTTGAATGTTTTTCGGATAAAACAAATAAATTCTGTGCTGACAATTTGACCTCGGTACAGAATGATTCAGTTGAATTTTTTGAGAAATTGAACAATTTGACAGATCGTCAGATGATAGTGCTTGAACTACTAAAGGATGGGAAACTCAACAAACAAATCGCGCAACAATTGAAAGTTGCAGAAGTTACGATAAAACATCATATTTCCAAACTGCTTAATTTATTTGGTTTTTTTAGTCGAAGCCAATTGGTTGGGATGTTGCATACGCTCCAATTTGAGATGCAGAAACCCAAATGCTATGGAATTCACCGTCTTAAAGATGTTGCTGAATCGCAAGATGTTCGATTACGGACTGTCCGAGAGTATGCGCGTTATAGTTATTCCCTTTCGTAAAATTCATTATTGAAAGTGAAGGATTTTAGTCATGGAAAAAAATCGTGAAGTTGTTATTACATCAGGAGTACGGACTGCAATCGGCAGTTTTGGTGGTGGACTCAAAGATGTTCCACCTTGTGATCTTGGGAGTAAGGTTACAAAGTCCGCAATTGAAAGATCGCAAATTAGCCCAGTAGATGTTGATCATGTGGTTTTTGGTAATGTAATCCACACTGAAGCTAAAGATATGTACCTTTCTCGGGTGGCATCCATAAACGCCGGAATTCCAAAGGAGGTACCGGCGATGACATTAAATCGACTTTGTGGAAGTGGACTTCAAGCAGTTGTTTCAGCGGCTCAAAATATTTTGTTGGGAGATGCTGATATTGCAATTGCAGGAGGAGCTGAAAGTATGAGTCGCGCACCTTATGCGATTAATGGGGCAAGATTTGGTCACAAAATGGGGGACGCACCCGTAGTTGATATGATGTTAGGTGCATTACATGATCCATTTGGACATGGCCATATGGGTGTAACTGCCGAGAATGTTGCAACTCGCTTTCAAATAACTCGGGAAACGCAAGATAAATTTGCTGTTGAAAGTCATAACCGCGCGTCAAAGGCTATAAACGAAGGAAGATTTGCTGATCAGATTATGCCAATTGAAATTGAGACGCGGCGAGAAACAGTAGTTTTTGATACTGATGAACATGTGCGTAAAAGTGTGACGATTGAAGATATTGAAAAGCTGAAACCTGTATTTAAGAAAGAAGGTTCGGTGACTGCGGGAAACTCTTCTGGAATTAATGATGGTGCAGGTGCATTAGTTTTGATGGAAAAATCAGAAGCAGAACAGCGAGAACTGCAACCATTAGCCAAAATACTATCTTATGGTCTTGCGGGAGTTGAGCCGAGTGAAATGGGATTGGGACCAATCCCAGCATCCCGTATTGCGTTAAAAAAATGTGGATTATCGGTTAAAGAGTTGGATGTAATTGAATCAAATGAAGCTTTCGCAGCTCAGGCCTGTGCGGTTTCACAAGAATTAGGTTTGGATTCAACGAAAGTTAATCCAAATGGTGGTGCTATTGCACTTGGACATCCGGTGGGAGCAAGTGGGGCAATTATTTTAATCAAGGCAATTTATGAATTGAAACGTATTCAGGGGCAATATGGTCTGATAACGATGTGTATTGGTGGCGGACAGGGAATCGCTGTAGTTATTGAGAATTTAAAATAAGACGTTTACTAAGGCACCAATTTTTTAGTGCTGTTATGATTTAGTTTTATACGCTTGGCATATTTCGTGCTGATAAAAAGTAAGAGTTCCGCTCTTCAGTTGGTGTACAGTGATATCGATTGCGATAACATTTAGTAAAGTGAGAAGTTGAAACAAAACCGCAGGCGGTTGCAACATCTAAAATTGAATGACTAGTTCTTCTTAGCAAGTCACGGGCTTCTTCCAGCCGCATTCTCAGATAATATTGACCAGGCGTGCAACTAAAAAATTGTTGAAACAGGCGTTCTAATTGTCGCACTGATACTTCAACAGTTTGTGCTAATTGCTGACAACTTAAAGGGTCCTCAATGTGAACATCCATCATATGTATCGCTTTAAGAACTTTCGGGTTTGAAACACCAAGTTTTGCTTCAAGATTACGTCTTTGAGTTTCTTCACCAGTTCTGATGTGATGGTACATGAGTACTTCAGCCGTTTCGCGTGCAATATTGGTACCGAAATCAAGAGCAATGAGTCCTAACATCATATCTAGTGCGGCTGTTCCACCAGCACAAGTATAACGGTTACGATCAATCTCGTATACATTACTGGTTACTTCAATAAAGGGAAAATCCTCGCGAAATGACCTTAAGTTTTCCCAATGAATAGTACATCGATAACCAGTTAAGAGGTCAAACTTTGCCAAAATGTAAGCACCGGTGCATATTGATCCGATACCTTTTCCCTTTGATGCATTTTTCTGAAGTAGTGCACCCAATTCGCGATTAATTGGGAGTCTTTCAACATCAATACCTGTACAAATCAGAGTAATATCTACATCTTTGATTGCAGAGATTGAACCATCTACAGAAGTTGAAACACCTATACTTGACGAAACTGGTTGACCATCTAATGAGTAGGTTCCCCATTCGTATAAAACCTTTCCTGCGACTCGATTCGCTAATCGCAATGGTTCAATTAGTGAAACATAAGGCATCAGCGAGTAATTAGGAAGTAAAACAAAAGCTAGTTTTTTTCTTTCCACTAAATCTTCATTATCGGTTATCAAGTCTCAACTCCTTCAAATAAATCGTTAGAATGGAAATTATAGTTATAATAGGTTTCAACCAAAACCTTAATGCAAGTTTTTTATAAATGTCAAAGTCAATTTTAGTCAAAATCATGTCTGAGAGTATTTGTTAGGTTGAACTGATTCAAATTCAAATTTACTCATTATTGCTCCAGTCTAATATAACTTTTCCAGACATTCCTAATTGCATCACCTCAAACCCTTGTTGATAATCATCCGCTGAAAATCGATGAGTGATTATTGGTTGCAGATTGAGTTTGCTTTGTACTAATGCCGTCATTTTGTACCAAGTTTCAAACATTTCTCTGCCATATATTCCTTTTAAAGTGAGCATTTTAAAAATTACTTTATTCCAGTCAATTTCAAATCCAGTTGGTGCAATGCCAAGAATGGCAATTTTACCCCCATTATTCATGACATCTATCATGTCGCGCAACGCGTTTGCAGCTCCTGACATTTCAAGGCCAACATCAAATCCCTCAACCATCCCAATTTCATTCATTACATCTGATAATTTTTTGCTTCGTGCATCCACAATATACTGAAGTCCCATTTTCTTTGCGAGCTGTAATCGCTCTGGATTGATATCAGTAATAACAACCTTGCGTGCTCCAACCTCTTGTGCAACTAGTCCACCCATAATACCAATAGGGCCAGCTCCGGTTATCAAGACATCTTCTCCAATTAAATCAAAACTCAATGCAGTGTGTACAGCATTCCCAAGTGGATCAAATATGGAGGCAATTTCATCTGAGATATCAGCAGGTAATACGAATACATTATCTTCAGGTATGCAACAATACTCAGCGAATGTTCCAGGTCGATTTACACCTACTCCTAATGTGTTGCGACATAAGTGTCCGCGACCGGCACGGCAGTTACGACAATTTCTACAAACTATATGACCTTCACCTGAAACACGTTGGCCCGGTTGATACTTAGTAACAGCAGATCCAACTTCAATGATTTCACCACTAAACTCATGGCCTACTATTGTTGGTACAGGTACCGTATTACGTGCCCATTCATCCCATTTGAAAATATGTACATCAGTTCCACAGATTGCAGTTTTCTTGACTCTTATTAATACATCATTGGGACCAGGACTTGGTATCGGTCGTTGCTCCATCCAAATTCCAACTTCGGATTTAGCTTTAACAAGTGCTTTCATTTGTTTGGTCATTGATTGATTCTCATGTAAACATTGTTGTTTGAATGCAGAAATAGGGAAGTAGTTACTTAATTATTCCAGCCTCTTTACCTGCACATAAAAATGCATCAATTGCTCTATCAAGGTCAACGTTGTTGTGAATGGAAGACATTTGGGTTCGGATTCTTGCTTGACCTTTGGGAACTACTGGAAAAGAAAAACTAACCACATAGACACCAAATTCCAGCATTCTTTGCGCAATTTTTTCAGCCGCAAGTTCATCGCCAATCATTACCGGAATTATGGGGTGGTTGGCACCGCTTAGTTTGAAACCAGCATTAGTCATTTTAGCTCTAAAATACTGGGCATTTTCTTCCAACGTAGCACGTTGGTCATCACTTTCTTCTACTAGGTCTAAAATACTTAACGAAGTTGCTGTAATCATAGGGGCAAGTGAATTTGAAAATAAATATGGACGCGACCGTTGGCGTAACAAGTCAATAATACTTGAATTAGCACAAGTGTATCCACCTGATGCACCACCGAGAGCTTTACCTAAGGTGCCAGTCACAATATCAACGCGTTGTTCAACATCACAAAAATTGGGAGTTCCTTTACCGTTCTTACCCAATACGCCAACCGCATGACTATCATCTACCATGACCATGGCATCGTACTTTTCTGCTAAATCGCAAATTGCAGGTAGGTTTGCAATGATACCATCCATTGAAAACACACCGTCGGTTGCGATTAATCGAAATCTTGCTTTACTTGCTTCCTTCAGCTTACTTTCAAGGTCTACCATATCGTTGTTAGCATACCGATATCTAGCTGCTTTACACAATCTTACACCATCGATAATTGAAGCATGATTAAGCGCATCCGAGATTATTGCGTCTTCTTCTCCCAGAATAGTTTCAAAAAGTCCAGTGTTCGCATCAAAACAAGATGAATACAAAATTGTATCTTCATGCCCTAAGAAATTTGCAATACGTGCTTCTAGTTCTTTATGGATATTTTGCGTTCCGCAAATAAATCGAACGGATGCCATACCATAACCATTTTTGCCTAACGAATATTTCGCCGCTTCAATAATTTCAGAGTTGTTTGCTAGACCTAAATAGTTGTTTGAACATAAGTTGATAACTGATGTATCATCGGTTAAACCAACTTGGTTTGATTGCGGAGATAATAACACTCTTTCGGACTTATAAAGTCCAGATTTCTTAATCTTAGCAAGCGTTTCTGAAACGAAGTGATTAAATTGGTCACTCATAAAAAATTCCGCTCCTTGATTTGAAAACAATTTTAGAAACAATTAATCATTGTTACTGAAATTACAAAATAAATTTTTTGGTATACAAGAATTTTTTACAAATCATCATATTCATCTGCAACAAAGAGAATAAGAATAATTAAAGAGTAACTACTTTAAGTAATTAGCAAATCCCGGATTCCCCATCAAAAGTCGCTAAATTATAGCGGATTTTCTCTTTTTTTGTCCCTTTAAATTGACTCCGCCGAAATAACTCAAATAAGACTAGTCCAAAATTTGTAAAATAATCGAAATTAATTGGACTAGCGTTTATAGCCCCCATAACATGTTTGGATACTTTGGTTTAATTTTCCATATTCCTATGCTTATACTACCGATCCTGATGAATACATTTGGTATTGACTTCGGATTTCGGGATGTTAGCGTCCACAAAGTGAAGAAGTAACCGTATATTTAAGTGCACACAATTCGTATAGATGGCTTGGAGTTACGAAATACAACTCTTGCGGAATAATCTTTTGTTTAAATTAAGTTATTTAGTTGAGATAATACTCGCTGTGATTTAATGTTTTAGGAATGAACAACCAGGAGCGGCATCAAATAAAGCTTTTGTATACGGATGTTGCGGTGATTTGTATATTTCACTTGTAGGTCCTTTTTCGACCACTTCACCGTGATTCATGACTAGAATTTTGTCACAAACTTGGGCGGCAACTCTTAGATCGTGAGTAATAAATAGCATAGCCAATCCAAATTGCTCTTTCACATGATTAAGTAGGTCCAAAACTTGAGATTGTACTGAAACATCAAGAGCTGAAACTGGTTCATCGGCTACTAATATTTTTGGTTCCATGGCTAAGGCTCTTGCGATACATATTCTTTGACGTTGACCACCGGAAAACTGATGTGGATATCGATTTAGAACATCTTCGTCCAATCCAACCACTTGCATTAATTTTTTCGCTCGATCGGTCGCTTCCGATTCGGATACACCAAAATTCATTGGTCCTTCCATGATCGAACGTCCAACTTTTCGTCGTGGGTTTAGGGAACGATAGGGGTCTTGAAACACGATTTGAATATAACGACGTATAGAACGTAACGAAAATTCACTTAACTTCGCAATATCTGTTGAATCAATTACAACATTACCGCTATCAGGGTTGATTAATCGGATGATGCAACGAGCAACTGTCGACTTACCGGACCCGGACTCACCTACAACTCCGGTTGTTTCACCACACTTTATGTCAAATGAAACGTTTTTGGCGGCATGAACAGTTCGTTCATTGCCGAACATCGTTCGGGTACCATAGGTTTTGTTTAAGTTGTTAACTGCCAAAATTGGTTGTTCTTTAATTGTTATTCTTTCAGGAGGATTCATAGAAGGAACAGCTTTGATGAGCATCTTCGTATAGGTGTGTTGAGGAGAATTAAGAACTTCTTGTGCAGTACCTTGTTCCACGATTAATCCTTCCTGCATTACAATGACTCGATTAGCAATATCAGCCACAACCCCAAAATCATGAGTAATAAACATTACCCCCATACCGCGTCGTTTTTGAATATCTTTTATAAGTGCTAATATTTGTGCTTGTGTTGTTACATCTAAGGCGGTGGTTGGTTCATCGGCAATTAATAACACCGGTTCAAGTACCAAAGCCATGGCAATCATGACTCGTTGACGTTGTCCTCCTGACAGTTGATGCGGAAAGGAGACATACATTTTTTCCGGATCAGGTAGATTCACATCATGCATGGCTTTAATGGCAGATTTTTTACGTTCGGATTGTGTTTGATTCGTATGGATTTCTAACATCTCTGAAATCTGTTTTCCCACGCGCATCACTGGATTCAGTGCGGTCATTGGTTCTTGAAAAATCATTGACATTTTTTGTCCACGCCGATTCCTTATGGTACTGACTGGTGCGTTGAGAA
The DNA here is from genome assembly GCA_964291365.2 of Stappiaceae bacterium. GTDB lineage: Bacteria > Pseudomonadota > Alphaproteobacteria > Rhizobiales > Stappiaceae > JBDWFY01. Next base: position 3,021,134 of record OZ219989.1, on the reverse strand, counting down.
TATTTTCACCTGTTAACGTAATATTACCAGCAACAGGTGTTAATGCCCGGGTGTCATGTAAACCCATTACGGTGAATGCTGTTACAGACTTTCCGGATCCAGATTCACCAACAATGCAGACTATTTCTTCTGAATTTACGGTAAAACAAATATCTTTCACCGCATATTTTCTGTCGGCATTTCGAGGTAGTTGAACAGTCAACCCTTGAATATCAAGAATACTATTCATCTCATATTCCTTGCAATTCTGGGATCAAGGGTATCTCGAAGACCATCACCGACAATATTGACAACTAACACCGTAATAGCTAATGCGATTCCAGGAAAGAAGATGACCCAAGGTGTTAGTTGAAAGAATGTTCGTCCTTCAGACATGACATTTCCCCACGAGGGAATTTCTGGTGGGATACCTGCACCTAAGAATCCGAGGATTGCTTCTAATAGCATGGCTGAACCGCAAATATATGTCGCTTGAACAATGACTGGTGCGATTGTATTGGGTAGTATATGTCGAATAATAATTAAGTATATTGGCGTTCCAATTGATATAGCTGCTTCAACGTAGGGTTCTTCGCGAACACTCAATACCACGGATCTTACCACGCGTACTACTCGAGGAATTTCTGGTATCACAATAGCGACTATTACTGTTGCTAGCGAAGCACCTGCAAGTGAAATCATCGCGATTGCCAGTAGAATAGCTGGAATTGCCATAAGTCCATCCATAATCCGCATGATGATTGTATCCATAATACGAATATAACCAGCAATTAACCCCATCAACATTCCAAAAAATACTGCCAAAACTGCGACTGTTAGTCCAACAATCAATGAAATACGTGAACCAGATATAACTCTGCTGAAGACATCTCGCCCTAATTGATCAGTACCGAACCAACCGAATTCACCTGGTGGTTTTAATCGATTCATTGGGTTTAGAGTGGTAGGATCTAAAGTAAAGTAGGGGCCTATAATCGCGATTATGACAAAAACCAATATTATCATAGAACCCCAATATATGTTTCGATTGTTGTAGGCCGCTTTCAGTAAGCGGTTTTGAGATGGTGGGGCATCTATAACTGGGGCGATTGTTTCAACCATTAATACCGAATCCTTGGATCAAAAAAAGTATAAGATAGATCAATAATAAGATTTAATGCAATATAGATGAAGCTGAAGAATAGCATTAATCCTTGAATAATTGGATAATCTCTTGCCAATACTGCATCAAGTACCAATCTTCCCAATCCAGGAATATTATAAACACTTTCAGTTACGACGACCCCGCCGATTAGTAGTGCAATACCAATCCCGATTACTGTAACAATTGGGACAGCTGCATTTCGCAAAGCATGACGCTTTAAAATTATGAATTCACTTTGTCCTTTCGCTCGTGCGGTGCGAATGTAATCTTCTTCCAGCACTTCAATGACCGATGCCCGTGTCATTCTGGCAATCAAGGCGATAAAAATAACACTTAAGGTAATGGTGGGTAGAATGATATGTTGAAAAAATAACAAGATTCCTTCGTCAAACGGAGATTTGTATCCTTGAACTGGAAAAATGCCAAATTGTAATGAAAAAACATAGATTAGAATATATCCTAACACAAAAACTGGAACGGAAAAACCGCCGACGGAAAACAGCATCACCAGTTTGTCAATCCAGCTACCAGCTCGAAAAGCTGCTAGTGTACCAAGCGGTACTGCAACTAGTACTGTAAAAATAATCGTCGTCAGAGCAAGTAATAATGTTGGCTCCAAGCGTTGTATAATTAGCTCTATAACTGGTTTGTTGTTAAAAATTGAAATACCTAAGTCACCCTGCAATAAAGCTCCAAGCCATGTAATAAACTGGATTACAATTGGTTCGTTTAATCCGAGATTTTCTCGAATACGTTCAATATCTTCGGTAGTAGCAAAGTCACCCGCGATAATTGCCGCGGGGTCTCCAGGGGACAAACGCAAGAGTAAGAAAACAAAAAGGGCAACGGTGAACATGACAGGGATTGTCATAATGATACGTTTTAAAGAGTATAGTAGCATCGGTGATGCCCTTTTTTTGATCGAATTTGAGACTCAGTGTTAATCACTGTTACTCAATTTGGGAAGTTATTCAACGGAAATGTTCCAGAAGAATTGAATTGGTGATTTAATCACACCCTTAACATTATTTCGATAAGCGACCGGATTAAAATACTGTCCCAATTGACCTGATGCCCCAATTTCCCATAATTTAGCCTGTACTTTCTTGGCCAATTCCTTTTTCTTTTCAGAATCGGTTTCCTTCGAAAATTCGTTACGAAGCATCTCTAGCTCCTCGTCTTCAGCCCAGCCAAACCAACCTGATTCTGGATTACCGGAGAATGCAATCGCGGAGGGGTCAATGATATCAACGCCATTCCAAGCAGTGTGGAAAATATTCCAACCGCCATCATCGACTGGACCGCGATTGGCGCGACGCGATGTCAATGTGGACCAATCCATTGATTGCTGATCAATATTGAAACCTGCTTCTTTAAGTCTTGCGACTGAAACTTGCGAAAACGCCGCAAGTACTGGAATATCGGTAGGATGGATAATGACCACTTTTGTCCCATCATAACCACTTTCCTCCAATGCTTTCTTTGCAGCTTCTATACTTCCCACCTTCATTATTTCACTCCCTTCGTCATTTTCATAAGGAGTTCCACAAGGAAATACTGAATAGCAAGTACTCCAGAATTTTGAGTCACCAACGGCGGAAACTAGATACTCCTCTTGTTTCATCGCCATGATAGCTGCTCTGCGAATCTCTACATTATCAAATGGTGGTAGTAAGTGATTGAATCGAGAAAAACCAACAAATCCGATTGGGTCATTGATCTCTACTATTATGTCACTATTCTGTTCAAGGATCGGTACAAAGTCAGCTTGGGGTGCCTCAAAGTAATCAACTTCATTGGCAATAAGTGCATTCATAGCGGTATTGCTATCAGGAAAATACTGCCAAATAACTTTATCAACTTTAGCTACTTTTCCACCACTAGCTGCTGAGGTTGGTTCATCACGGGGAATATAATCTTCAAACTTGGTGTAGACCACTTTGTCACCGGGCACCCACTCATCTTCCTCAAATTTAAATGGTCCTGAACCAATATAATTGGTAATCTGCTCATCTGGATCGGTTTCAGCGACTTGTTTGGGCATGATAAATGGAACGTTTGACGATATTTTACCAAGTGTCTCCAATACTGTTGAATATGGTTCGGTAAGTGTCATGACAATGGTGTCTTGCGAAGGTGATTCAAGATTGTCTACAACCTTAAACAATTGCTGACCTTTACCATCCTTTTTACCCCAACGTTGTAACGATGCGACCACATCATCGCCTGTAACTGGATTACCATCATGAAATTTTAATCCCTCTCGCAGTTTAAAGGTCCATACCTTCTCATCGGAAGAAGTTTCCCAAGTGTCAACCATTTGTGGTTGCGGCTGGAAATTTTCATCCATCGCAAAGAGGGTATCATAGATCATGTACCCATGATTACGCGAAATATATGCGGTAGTCCAAATTGGGTCTAGATTCTTCAAATCTGCATGAGGAACAACCCGTAAGACGGTTTCTGCACTTACATTTTGAACTACAAAAAGTAAGCTAAGTGATAAGGCGATCACTGCAGATTTGATAATTTTTTTTAGTTGATTAAAAAACATGGTTCGAACTCCTTTTTGGTTGTTTTAGATTTAGTGAAGTTAAGTTAAGTTGCACTTACTAAACTTAAAAGAAAAAATATAGACTAGTCAATCAAACCTGATTTAGTAAAGCATGTGTAGACATTGCCATCACTTTCGCGCTTTCAATCATATCATCGATAATAACATACTCATCCGGAATGTGAGCTAAATCCAACATTCCCGGGCCATATGCAATACAATCTTGAAGATGACCGATGCGATTGATGTGTTTTTGGTCATAAGTACCTGGAGAAATTACAAATTCGGCTGGTCGTCCAAGTACCGATTTAATTGAGTTAGCTACCGCTTTGACAACTGGCGAATTTTTGTCTGTCAAAGCAGGTAGTACTTCCATAATATCACGAATTTGGTATTGAAAATCTGCACGATTGGATTTGATTGATTCAAGTAAGTCAAATACTTCCTGTTTGACATCGTCTAGATTTTCTTCCATCAAAAATCTCCGATCAATTACTACACGACATGAATCCGGAACACACGCAGTAGGGAGTAAATGAGATGGTTCAATTTGCCCACCATGAATTGAATTAATATTTAGTGTTGCTTGACCTGCTCCTTTGGGTGCAACTGGCATACTAGTTGTTTTCTGTGAAAGTTTTGGAAATAGTTGTTCTTCAAATGCGTGCAGAACAGCCCCCATATGACGTATCGCACAGTCACCTAAGAAAGGCATTGAACCATGAGCAATCTTCCCTTTGGTTTCTAATTCAGCCCACCAAACTCCACGATGCCCTAAACAAACCCGTTCTTTGTTAAGTGGTTCAGGAATAATGACATGATCAACTCTTGGTTTGGAAAAATATCCTTGTTGCGCAAGATAGGCGACTCCACCAAATCCTCCCGATTCCTCGTCAACAGTTCCAGAAATTTCGATTGCACCTGAAAACTCCGAGTCAACTTCAATATATGCTTCCACCGCAATTATAGAAGCAGCTAACCCACCTTTCATATCACAAGTTCCACGACCAAAAATTTTCCCATCACTAATTTTCGCTTCAAAGGGGTCCAGTGTCCATCCTTCACCCGTTTCTACAACATCAATATGTGAATTAAAGTGAATCGTTGGGCCAGTACTTTTACCTTCAATTCTCGCAATTATATTCGTGCGAGGATATTTATCACTATCCCCCGGAGTGTCATTTCCTCGAATATATTCAATCTGAAAACCTTTCTTTCGCAAACGCTCTCCAATAAATTGAGCACATGAAGTATATGCATCCCCTGGTGGATTAATAGTTGGAATTCGAACTAGTTCTTGAGTTAGCTCAATTAAATCAGAACGTTTGTCCTCAATTCGATCAAATAGCTTACTGAACATAATTCCTCCTTTATGCTATGCTAAACATCTTATTCAAAAAATATATAATTTTGTATTCCGAGTTTTAAATATCGTTCTTCCGAAGACTTGCCTTCACTTACTAGCGAGCTAATACATCAATTAATAATTTCTTTTTAAAGAGGTAGTAAATTATAAATTTTCCTACCATTTGTTCGTGAGTATCAAATTCAGGATGTTCTTTAATATGAAAATCAATATTTCTTATAATTCTTATATTCTGTGTATTCCAATTTATCCGGACACGTTTTCCGAAAACATTCGAACATCATTAATCACCTTTAAAGGTGGTTAAAAATTTCTTGTTCAAGAGGAGGTAAATTTTAATTTTCTCCACTATTTTATGGTCAGTCTTTTATCCTAGATTTCCCGCCAATAGACATACTTTATTGTTAAAAAAATTGAATTTTGACCTAAAAATCAAGTTTTCTTATCTAATGTTGATTTTCTAAAAAATTTACACTCTGAATGGCAAATTGTCAACTTGCTTAAATTCGCGTTTAGTTTTAGCGTTTTATCTTACCTTGAATTTAGATGAATTTACAAGACAGTATTTTTCCACAATTTTTTACATTTGGGCTTGTACTCAGCGGGTTGGTATCCTATATAACTATTAAATTCCACTTAATCAAAATAATTTGCGGTTTGATTATTAAACTTTTTGGTTAAATTAATTTTTGTAGTCTTTCAATATCTAATTCATTTTTCAATCCAATTACAACTAGATTATCCAGTTTTGGATGATCTAATTTTTCAACAGTCCATTGTTTACCAATAATGTGAATTATATATTGTTGACCGTTTTTCTCACATACAAAACCTTTTGCTCTGATGATTCCGTATTGGTTGGAAATTAGCTTCTTTACAAATTCATTAATGTTATTTATTGGTTTTACTTTAAGCACATGGCTTATGAATAAGTCTTCGGCATTAATTGCATTTTGGGACTTATTTTTGTGTTCAATAGTTGGACTTAAGATAACTTCAATTGATATTTTTCCAGATTGAATTGGGATGATTTGAGCATCAGGTGTAATTTTCTTACACCAATTGATTACGTCGTTTTTAGTTTCTTCATTTACTAAATCGCACTTTGTAACTAAAGTTACATCTGCACCTTCTAATTGCCGGATGATTGTATCTCCAATATATTTTGCATTTGCATTCTCACGCACTTGATTGGCGGTAGCAAGCACAATTGTACCATTAGGTTGATAATTAGGAAGCAGTGAAATTGTGCTTTGAACCACGCTAGGTATTGCAACCCCAGATGCTTCAATTAGGATGTGGTCTAGGTCAAAATTTGTTTTTGATAATTCATTGAGTGCATTAGAAAGGTCGTCACCGAATGAACAACACACGCACCCACCAGTGAGTGCCATGACTCGGTCATTTGTTTCGAGAATCAAATCTTGATCAATTGGAAGGTCGCCGAATTCGTTAACCAAAATCGCAAGTTTTTGATTGTTATTATTTCGTAGTAAATGGTTTATGACGGTTGTTTTACCCGAGCCTAAATAACCTCCAATAACAGTAACGGGTAGATTCATTGATCTTCGGCAGCAAATATGCGCCCACCTTGAATAATTCCCCAAACTGATATGTCTTTTAGTTTTTCACCTCCAACTTCGTAGGGGTCTTCATTTAGAATTGCAAAATCTGCGTTTTTCCCGATTTCAATTGATCCAATTTCATGTTCCATGTGAAGGGTGTAAGCGGCACCAAGGGTTATAGCATATAGAGCTTCATCCAAAGAAATTCGCTGCGATTCACCTTGAACATATTCAGATGCGGTTAATCGATTGATTGCACACCAAGCGGTGAATAATGGTCCAAGTGGTGTAACAGGCGCATCGGAGTGAATAGCCATGGGGACACCTGAAGTCAATGCGGTACGACATGCGTTCATTCGTCGTGCTCGATCGGGACCAACTGTTAAGCGACGGTGTTCATCTCCCCAATAAAAATGGTGATTTGCAAACAAGTTTACACACATTCCAAGTTTAGCCATTTTTTTAAATTGTGCAGTGTCAGCTAACTGACAATGTTGAAGGGTAAACCGATGATCAGCTATTGGATTTGAATTAAGTGCATTTTCAAAAATTTCAATAGCAAGTTCGGTTGCCTCATCGCCATTGGTATGGGTGTGAACTTGAACTCCATTTGCTAATGCTAATTGATAAATCTGAGATAATTGTTCTGGTGAGATGTACCAAAGTCCATTTGGTGCACCATTATGATATCCAGGCCATCGTAATCTCGCTGTAAATCCTTGAATAGATCCATCTGCTACGACTTTAATGCGTCCTAATCGGAGACGATTTGTTGACCTTTTTTTTAGAGAAACTACGTATTCAACTAGTTCTTCTGGGCTTAATCCCATGAAGAATCGTAGTGGAACTAAACAAATAGGAAAATTTGATTCACCAGTCACCCTCAGCATCATTTCAACGCTTTCATCAGTTAATCGGGAAGCTAGGTCAGTGATTGTGGTGGTACCAGAACGAACACAAAGTTTTGCAAAATCACGGAGTCCAAGCTCATCGCAATCTGTTAACGTGCGATCAAAGCCACAATGCTTTCCTACTGGCATCATGGCCTCGGGACCTTTTAATTCACCGGTTGGAAACCCATCTTCACCAAGAGATATACCAGGATGATTGATTCCAGGTTTCATTAAATCTGCTAGTTCTAATGTTTTAGTGTTGACATAGAGAATGTGACCTGAAGCATTCATCATTGCAACCGGTCGATTTTTAGATACTTGATCTAAATCATAGCGGCTTGCTGGTTTGTTATCAAGATAAATTGGATCGAATTGCCAACCTGAGATAGGAGAATCGGAATCAGAACTTTGATTTTCACTTGCCTTTAACCGGCCAATAATTTCATCAAGTGATTTTACTCCTGGCCAAACTTTTCCATTTGGGTCCATCCGATCAAAAAATCCACAATAAACTTTTCGCCACAATGATCCTTCCATTGTGTGGGCATGACCTTCCACAAACCCTGGCACTAAGAATTTGTCATTAAATTGCTCATTTACAGAGCTGTTCCCCCTTGAAGAAACATCTTCGTGTGTTCCTACCGCTAATATTTTTCCATCCCTAACTGCCACATGGGTAGCACGAGGACAATTATAGTCCATAGTTATAATAGATTTCGCACTATATACAGTGGTTTCCATTGGTATTAACCTTGAGGTATCAATATCAAGATCCGCAAATTTGACTTTGATTCTACTATATTACGTCGTCTCAAATTTTTGTAAAATAGATTTAGCTAAATTGATTTAGAATTGTAAGTTTTATTCGACTCTTAGTATCACATAGGGAAATTTTCTACAACGTCTAGCTAGTAAAATTTGATTGTGATTTGATATCCATTAAACTAGCGCGAATTTTTTAGCATATTTGATGCAAAATAACGGAAATAATTATTGGAAATTAATCAGCGATTATAAAATTTTACTAGCTTGACAAAACATCAAAGTTTAAGTTATTGTCATTAAGTTTGTTATTTGTAAAATTTATTAGTTAAAAAATTTGCAGTAGCAAATTTTACCGAACAAATAATTGAATTTTTCAAAAAATTAGTAGGATTACATTAATGTCAAATTTTAATAAAAGTGTTTTAGCTGCATCCATAACTCCACTTGACTCAGATGGTAATGTTGATGCGATAATGTTAGAAGAGTATATAAAGCATGTCACAAATGCCGGTGGTTGCGATGGAGTTGTGTTGTTTGGTACTACGGGTGAAGGGTATTCAACTGCGACATCAGATCGATTAGGAATTCCTGAATTTTTATCAACTGCAGGTGTAAAACCAAGTAAGGTTATTCTTGGTACTGGATGTTGTGCATTTGAAGATGTTTCATTTTTAACTCATGCGGCAATTGCCCATGGTTATTATCATGTATTAGTAATGCCCCCATATTTTTATAAAAATGTGTCAGATGATGGCCTATATTCATTTTATTCTCGTTATATTGATACAGTCAATGATGATAAACTTAGAGTATATCTGTATAATTTCCCGCAACTGTCGCAAATTCCGCTGTCGATAAAATTGGTCAAGGAATTGAGATCAAAATATGGTCCAATTATCGCTGGAATTAAAGATTCAAGTGGTGATATGAATAATACTAAATCTTATATTGATGCAATTGGTGGCATGAATAAAAAATTCCTTGTTTTTCCATCCAGCGAGACAATGTATTTTGAAGGTTTAGAAATGGGTTGTGCTGGCGTAATTTCCGGATCCGTAAATGCTTTTGGAAAACTAATAAGGAAGGCGATAAGTGCAACCAAAAAGGACCGAAAGGAAATTATGAAACTTGTAAATCAAGCCAGAGAAATTTCAATGAAATACCCCATCATTCCAGCTATGAAACAGATCGAGGCTTGGAGAACCAAAGAAGATCAATGGTTAAATATCAATCCACCATTAGAGCGATTAACAAAAAAGCAAGTTAAAGAGTTGCGTGGTGATCTTGAAGCACTGGATTTATTACCGTAGTTACTGCTAGTCCACAGTTATTTTAAAGTCACCTAAGTTAACCATTTAACATTAGTTTAAGCTTACCTGTCTTAATCTTTGGATCTTGGTGGCATGATTTCAATTTTACAACCTAACATTTTTTATTACTTTGAGTGCTTTACCTAGTTCAATCGTTGGGTTCCCTGCCTCTAGTTCAACCACAAACCGTTCTCCTACCCCCGTAACCCCAGCTAACTGTCTTTGCTTGAGATTTTGAGATCTTCGGTATTTTCGGACTAATTTTCCAATTTCCTCAGGGGTCATGTTTAAATCCTTTTGTTTTGTGATTGTAATGATAATTAATCCCCACATAAAACTTATATTGTAACTGATCATGGAAAAGTCAATAAACTAACGGGTTCAATTTTTAGGTAGCTTTTCTAAAACTATTTAACTTTTAATTCGTTTTCAGACATTGTATTGCTCGGTATTTTATTGTTGATTCAAGATTCAAAATGGCATCATTGTTTAAGCTAGGTTTAGTCAATTCAAAAGAAACCTCATTCAATTTCGACAAAACAGAATTACAGACTTCATTCAAGGGGTTCTTTATATAGGTCATACTTAATTCAACATTACTTGCCAACCTTTCCCAATTTTTTGGTCGTAATTCTTCTAATGTTCGCCCTCGGCCAATGTTCATTGCAAAATTTGGTGTTAATTCTGGATAAATAGTTGTAGATAAAAGGTCATACAATGGTGCCAGAAATGGACCATTTTTATTATATAATAATGAAAAATTTTTGCCATGTGCATCTGCATTTCCAACTATTACATTAAAGATGATAGCTTGAAGAAATTTTTCAGTATCGGTTGCAGGAGCAATTGATTCATTGCGAAGTAACGTGAAACACTTCAATAAGTCTGGCTTCTTTCTTTTATCATACTTGTGTTCTGGAGCAATTCCCATTGCTTGACAAAAGTCTTCTTGATGCAATCGCTTGACATTGGAATTATCAACAATTCGGTCATAGCGTTTAACTAACAAAAATTTATGACCATTTACAGACTTTGGCTCTACATCTGCAACATCTAATCCAATAGATTTAGCAAGTCGCATCACAAAAGCCTCATTTTCAGTTGATTCAGGATATTCGCTTATACATGGTTTTAAAATATGTGTTGATGGTTGACCATTGAGTGGTAATCCTATTTCATTATTGACCAAAATCACTGGTACTTTTGATTGAGCTCCAGCAAGTGACATTCTTAACTCTGAATCGTCTGCTAAAAGTGGGTGTTTAGGAAGTTCATCTAATTTCTTTGCAAGTAGTTCTGGTGTTAAAGGACTAGTTTGCAACCCTTTTGTAACTTTTGTAGGAGTTTTATTCGGTGGCAAAATTTGTAATATACCAGCGACATCTTCACCAAGTTTTTCCAAAAATGCGAAATCATTGTTTATTGATATTCTAAAGTTTCGCACTATAATGGACTTTTGTCGTTGTTCTGGTAATAGTCCAGCGAAGAATGGTTTACATTTGTTAGTACTAAATTCTTTTTCTCGTTTAGGGAGTGAGATTGAGAGTGCAGTTGTATATTCGCTTTGAAGCCAAGTATTATCATACTTGAAACTTAACAACTTACCAACATCTTAATTTAGTGTGCCGACAAGTTGATTTTCCCACCAAACATTAAGTGTTTTCATTAATTTTTTCCTCTTTAATTGAATTTTATTGTGTTAAAACTTTATAAATTATTGAACACTGAAACTATATTTAGGTAGTATTCTTAAAATGTCAAATTTATATTAGAATCAATCTGTATATATTGAATATAAACTGAATTAAAACAATTGAAAATTGGTAGATAATGGGTATTAAGTGATTGTCGAATTTGAACAAAATTAGCTAAGTTTAAACAAACTTTATCTTACTGAACGGGAAGAAAGTTGTAAATTTTGGGAAATTCTGGACAAATCTTACTGAACGGGAAGAAAATGTCATTTTTGGCGAAAATTTAGCTGAATTTTACCGAACGGGAAGAAAATGAAAGAATTTTCCATAACTATCAAGGTGTATTTCTACGGTTTTTTATTGAATCGGAACCAAAAATGGAAGGGAAGTTTGAAGTTACTTGTAAATTAAATTAGTTTATAAAATGTTAATATGAGATGCTGAGATTGCCCTGAAGTGCTGATGTGAAATCTTCAAAAATTTGACTTAAGAGAAATATTCCTATATATAGCATATTTAATTTTACTTCTCATTAACATTTGATAATACTGTTTCAAAAATTTGTGTCTGTGAGTAAAGTAACGGGGAGGATTATGTCTAAAGTTGAATTTGTTCAATCAAAAGATGTTAAGTTGGCCGTTTGTATTGATGGATCTGAAAATTCACCGTGGTTAGTTCTTTCAAATTCATTGGGTTCAAATCATTCCATGTGGGATGACCAAATTTCTGAATTGACTAAAAAATTTCGGGTACTGAGATATGATACTAGAGGGCATGGTTTAAGTGGTGCTCCAGAAGGTCCCTATAATTTTAATCAACTGACTGAAGATGTCTTAGCAATATTGAATGAATACGGTATTGAATCGACTAAGTTTATGGGCCTTTCATTAGGTGGAATGACAGGATTAGGACTAGCAATATCTTACCCAGAAAGAATTGAGAAACTTGTAGTTGCTGATGCACGTGCTAATGCACCTAAAAACGTGCAAAAAATCTGGGATTTGCGAATTGAAATGATTCGTGACGGGGGGTTAGAAGCAATCGTAGATACTACAGTTGATTTGTGGATAACTGAAGAAAGCAAAAAGAGCACCCCAGAATTGGTCCAACGAATTAAGGATATGGTGATAGGAAATGATATAGAGGGATATATCTCTACTTGTTATGCATTGAAGAAGCTGAATTACTTTTCAAATCTAAAATCAATAAAATGTCCGGTACTCTACATTGGTGGTAATGAGGATCAATCGGCAGACCCTTATACAATGAAACAAATGGCTGATGCTACACCAAATGGCCGTCATGAGGTAATTAGTGGTGCACGTCATTTGGCCAATCTTGATAAACCAGTGGAATTCAATGCAGCTGTCTTATCATATTTAAACAGTTGATAATTCTTGAAATTGACCGAAAGGTGATTGAAATGAGCGCAAAATCAGTTTAATTGAATTTCATTTAATTCGATGATCTTGGTTCCCAAATAATGTGAAAATTTAAGGAGTATAATCGTGTCATCAAACCCTAAAATTCCTGCTGGTTCAATTTCCCAATTATTCGTTGAATCCAAAGAATTGAAAAAAAATTTGTTGGGTGACCCAAACTATCGGGAGACAAAGGTATACTTACCTTTTGGTCATAAAGATGGAACTGGTCTTCCCTTACTAGTGGCACTCGCTCCTTTTACATCTTCAGGATTGGCACTAACGAATTGGAAATTATTCAGCGAGAGTTTACCAGAACGCATTGACCGTCTCATTCATAATGGCAAACTACCTCCAGTTGTCGTCGCATTCCCAGATTGTTTTACCCGATTAGGTGGAAATCAATTTATAAATTCAAAAGCGATGGGGAATTGGGAGAATTATTTGACTAAAGAATTAGTACCAGCAATCGAAAAAAAGTTCAAATGTGGTGGTGAGGGACAGCGTGGAGTTTTTGGAAAATCCTCAGGTGGATATGGTACGCTAATCCATGCGTTATTACATTCAGATATTTGGTCAGTTGCGGCTTGTCATTCAGGTGATATGGGATTTGAAATTTGCTATCTACCAGAGTTCCCAAATTTGATCAGAGGACTTGCACAAAAAGATAATTCAATCAAAAAATTTATTTTAGATTTTGAGAAAAATACCAAAGTAGATGGGAAAAATTTACATAATTTAATGATAATGGCGATGGCCGCATCTTATGATCCAGATCCCAAAGGATATTGTGGAATACAATTACCAGTTACAATGGACACCTGTGAAGTGATTGAAACAAGATGGGAGAATTGGTTAAAGTGGGATCCAATCAATATGGTAGACAAATACTACAAAAATCTTAGGGCTCTGAAATTATTATGGGTAGATTGTGGAACGAAAGATCAATACAACTTGTTGTATGGTGCACGTCGTTTTGCAAAGAAACTTCAATCTCACAAAATTAAACATATTTATGAAGAGTTTGAAGATAATCATAGTAGTATTGATTATCGCTTAGACTTGAGTTTACCAAAAATGGTCAAAGCTCTGAATTCGAAAGTTAAAAAGTGAATACATTGAGTTGTGCTTTAGTTTACAAACTCTAACATTGCGTCCATAAGATATTCAGCCAAATATTCTGCAAATGAATTGCGTACAAATAATCTAAACTCGGGTTCCGATTCTTGTGTCATTGTAAGTAATACTTGTGCTCTTGCAACTAATGTCTGTGCACATTGACCGATTTGCCATGTTCTGGGGTGTATATCCAGTCCACATGTTTTATTCAGTACAATCCAAGACTTTGGCCCAGAAAGCATTAGGCAAGAACGGTTATCAGAAACATTGACAATGGATACATGTTGAGCTGCTGTTTCTTTGGTTAAATCTTCTATAAGCTTGATGGCATGTAAGTCAGGAGCAGTCAGTAACCATTCTTCTGGACCCAACCAAAATAAACGAAAGTCTCCTGCTTCTGTGAAATTATTTGGTATTCGTGGCGGTTCCAATTCTGTTAATTTCTTCAAAGATTGAAAAAAATCATAATTTTCTGGCTTAGCACGAAGGTTAATCTGGCCAATTGGAAAATCTTCTTGCAAAGAGACAGCTTTGCATGAAATTGATGCCAGTTTTTCAGTGAGACCTGAAACCGGGGTATTTATCTTGAATTCTGTATTTGAAATTGATTTAACCATCACGTCGTAAATTCTCTTTGTCATAGAAAATTGGTTCAACTACTTGAACATTAGTCGTAACTCCTTTTGACCATGCAGTTAATTTTTTTCCGATTGAGTTATGACCATTTTTAACTACAGCAAGTGCAATTGATTTACCTAACACTTCACTCCAATAACTAGATGTGACATGTCCTAACATAGGAATTGGCTTCTCAACCTTGATGTCAGCAACTAGTTGTGCACCTTCGTCAAGCACAGTTTGCGGGTTTTCTGTCAGTAATCCAACTAATTGTTTACGGTCTGAGCGGATTGTGTCTGGTCGTGAAAAGGAACGTTTACCAATAAAATCTTCCTTTTTCTTTGAAACTATCCAATCCATTCCAAGGTCCATAGGTGTTTGAGTTCCATCAGTTTCTTGTCCAACAATGATGAAGCCCTTTTCAGCCCGCAAAACATGCATAGTTTCGGTGCCAAATGGAGCGATATTAAACTCATGTCCCGCAACCATAACCGCTTCCCACATAGAAAGACCATATCGACTTGGTACGTTGATCTCAAACGTCAATTCTCCGGTAAATGAAATTCGAAATACGCGAGCAGTCACATTACCAAACTGGCAATCTTGGAACGTCATAAATTGGAATGCTTCATTGGACCAATCATGTTCAGGACTAAGTTTGTTCATAACTTCTCTAGCCTTGGGTCCTGCCACAGAAATTGTTGCCCACTGTTCTGTAGTAGAAGTCAACCATACCTCTAAGTCAGTCCATTCGGTTTGTAGATAATCCTCTAACCATTCATAGACTCGAGCAGCACCACCGGTGGTAGTTGTCATGTAAAAGTGATTGTCAGCAATGCGCGCAGTAACCCCATCATCAAATACCATGCCGTCTTCACCACACATTAACCCATAACGACAAGAACCAACGGCAAGCTTACTCCATGCATTTGTGTAGACCCGATTAAGAAATTCCGCAGCGTCTTTTCCTTTAATATCTATTTTTCCAAGCGTTGTAGCATCTAATACACCGACATGATCTCTTACTGCCAAACACTCTCGATTTACAGCTTGATGAATATTTTCATTTTGAATGGGAAAGTACCAAGGTCGTTTCCACTGACCCACATCTTCAAATGTTGCACCATTTTGCTCATGCCACTGGTGAATTGGAGTTTTACGAATGGGGTCGGAAAAGTTACCAAGCTCTCTACCTGCTAATGCTCCAAAAGTAACAGGTGTATATGGTGGGCGGAAGGTAGTCGTTCCAGTTGCTGAAATTTCTTTGCCAAGTATTGTTGCCAAAATGCCGACAGAATTAATATTGCCAATCTTACCTTGATCAGTACCAAAACCGGTAAGTGTGTAGCGTTTCATATGTTCTACCGATTTGAATCCTTCTTGTGCTGCCAAAATTATATCGGCGACAGTTGAGTCATTTTGTAGATCAACAAAATGTTTTGTTAACTCTTTGCGCACATTATCCTTGCTTGGAATAAACCAGCAAGGTGAGGGTAAACTTACGTTTACTTCGTCGGTTTTGACATCACTTTCGTCCAATCCAGCACCGTAACCAGCTAAATTTGCCGCACCCATACCAGATTGAATTCCTTTGTTTAAGCAGTCTGCTAGAGTAAAGTCGCCATTAGCACCGCCAACACACATCGAGTTCTGTGCATAGGTATCCGGGACAAAGCAAGTTTTACGTTCGTCGTATTTAAGTCTACCTTGAGATTGCGAATGGAGATGAACAGTTGGATTCCATCCACCTGAAGTCAAGAGCAAATCACATGAAATCGATCTTTTTTCACCTGAAACCTGATTACCATCAAAATCCATCACTTCAATACCTGTGATGCGTTTCCCACCTTGAGTTTGTACTACTGCTTGACCTGACAGTATCGTGATATTGCGTTGTTTAGCTTGATCAACCAAAACTCCGACAGGTTTTGCTCTAATATCAATAATCGCTTCTACTTTTCCACCTGTATCGTGATAGTTAATCGCGGATTCATAAGCACGATCATTGTTGGTGAACAGAACGACTTTGGAACCAATCCTTACCCCATAACGGTTAAGATAGGTTTTTGCTGCATCAGCAAGCATAATTCCTGGACGATCGTTATTGGAAAATACTAACGGACGTTCGTGAGCACCAGTCGCTAGTATGACTTGTTTGGCGCGAATATGCCAAATCCGCTGCTTGGGGTTAGGTGATGTAGATTGTATTCCCAAATGATCTAATCGTCGCTCAATTGCGACGATGTAATTGTGGTCGTAATATCCGAAAGCAGTTGTGCGATTTAAAACCGTTACTTCAATTTCAGACTTGAGTGCCGCAACTTGATCGTCAACCCACTCAATTGCTGGTTGATCATTTATGTTGCGATTTAGCGAGAGTAAACAACCACCTAATTCATCTTGTTCATCAACAATAATCACTCGTGCTCCCGTAGAAGCGGCTGCGCGTGCTGATGAAAGTCCAGCAGGACCACCTCCAACAACTAACACATCACAATGCCGATAAATGTGATCATAATAATCGGGATCTGGCCCAGGTGGTGCTTTACCCCAACCCGCGGCACGACGAATCATCGGTTCATATAGTTTATGCCAGAGAAGTGGTGAACCAAACATTGTCTTGTAATAAAATCCTGCTGGAAAAACTCGGCTAAAAAATCCATTGATTCGTTGCACATCAAAGTCAACCGACGGCCAACAATTAACGCTACTTGCAGTTAAACCTTCAAATAATTCAATTTGGGTTGCTTTCAAATTTGGTTCAGTGGAATTTTCAGTACCTAGTTGCACCATTGCATTAGGTTCTTCAACACCTGCAGTGACGATCCCGCGCGGGCGATGATACTTGAAAGATCGACCAATTACTGAAACTCCATTAGCCAACAACGCAGATGCTAGAGTATCTCCCAAAAAGCCTTGGTATTTTTTGCCATTGAACTTGAACGAAAGTGGTTTTGAGCGATTGATGCGACCACCAGATTCGGTTCGATATAGTTGAGTCATCAAAGTGCCTCTTGTTCTGTCAATTCTTCAATCGTTGGCTTTTCACCAATTTTGTAAGTTCCAGCAATTTTATGGGACACTGTTGAACGAACGACATTAAACCATTGACGACATCCCTGTACATGATTCCAGCGTTCCCGATGCCATCCTTTTGGATTTGTACGAAAAAATAAAAACTCTGCCCACTCTGCATCGGAAAGTGATGCTGGTGATTCTGGGCGTGCGATATGTGCTTCACCACCACAACGGAATTCAGTTTCATTGCGTAACCCACACCAAGGACAGTTAATATGTAGCATTGCTTTTCTCCTTAATGTGCAACACCTGCCGCACCATGTTCATCAATAAGGTCACCAGTGACAAAACGGTCAAGTTTGAAGGGTGCATTCAATTGATGAGGTTCATTCTTAGCTATCGTCCAAGCGTATACCCAGCCTGACCCTGGTGTTGCTTTGAATCCACCAGTTCCCCAGCCACAATTGATATAAAGCCCTTCAACTGGTGTAAGTGAAATAATTGGTGAAGCATCAGGGCAAGTATCTACAATACCACCCCAAGAGCGCATGAGTTTAAGACGAGAAAAAATAGGAAACATCTCAATCAGTGAATTGATTTGATGCTCAATGATATGAAATGACCCACGTTGCGCATAACTATTAAAACCATCTATACCAGCACCGATCACTAATTCACCTTTATCCGACTGACTAACGTAAACATGGACTGCATTGGACATGACTACTGTATTATGAACTGGTTTTATTGGCTCTGAGACTAATGCCTGTAACGGATGGCTCTCAACTGGAAGGCGAAATCCAGCCATTTCTGCCATTACCGAAGAGTGACCGGCAACACAAATACCAACTTTCTTTGCTTTGATTGTGCCACGTGAAGTTTCAACACCGACGACTTTTCCCTGATCTTGTTGAATTCCAGTTACTTCGCAATTTTGAATAATGTCAATTCCATGGCTATCCGCTGCTCTGGCAAATCCCCAAGCAACAGCGTCATGTCTACCTACCCCAGCACGTTTTTGATAGGTCGCACCCATTATGGGATAACGTAAATCTTTGCTGATATTGATAATTGGGCAAATCTCTTTAACCTGATCTGGTTCTAACCATTCAGCATCAATCCCATTCAAGTTGTTGGCGTTTACGCGTCGAACGCTTTCTCTCACATCATGGAGATTATGAGCTAAATTCATCACGCCACGTTGTGAAAGCATGACATTGTAATTGAGATCTTTGGATAATCCTTCAAACAATTTAAGTGAATATTCATAAAGTAGCGCACTTTCATCCCAAAGATAATTGGAGCGGATAATTGTAGTGTTTCGACCTGTATTACCGCCACCAAGCCAACCTTTTTCAAGTACAGCTACGTTTGAAATCCCATGTTCTTTTGCTAAGTAGTAAGCGGTGGCAAGCCCATGACCTCCGCCACCAATGATTATAACATCGTATTCTGGCTTTGGATCTGGACTTCGCCATTGTTCCGGCCAATTTTCGTGATAACTAAGTGCATTTCGCACTAATGAAAATGCTGAGTACCGCATCAGTATAACTATTCAAAAAAATTTGAATTTAATTTAGTAAATGTAGAAGAAAATTCTATTGCAGTTGCGACACAGATTTTAACCTATCCGACAGAAAGAGGTTGAATCAAGTAGATTGATGTGGAAATTTAAAGTTTCATTAAGGTAAGTTACTCGAATTTTTTTGGTGATTACGTTTCAATATAGGTGAAATAATGTTTACAAAAATCTAATGCATGTTTCACAAAGATCTTTTGACATTTCAAAACCAATTGAATATGGTTAGTCATTTTGTTTGAAAACGGAGTAAAATAATTGAACGACAACCAAATTGATCTGAAAAATTTTATGAATATTGAACCTGGCGAGTTGCAAATATGCAGAAACCAATTGTTTTTGTTACAATTTGTTATGACTATTCCTGCAATAATTTCAATTATCAATTCAGAACTTAAACCATCCACTTTATTAGTATTTTCAGTGGTTTCAACACTTGTTCTGGTGTATTATTGGATAATCAAATACAGGTATGCAAAGTTTAAGTTTATTGCAAATGACACTAGACGTGGAAATATCATTACATTGGGATTTCCTAAAATTTCTCTAGGTAATGGTAGTGATGAAAATTTAAATCAGTCAGTAAAATTAGATAAATTGGCGGATTCTAGTCATTACGTTCAAACAAGAGAAAATTGTATTTATTTTTTGGAAGTTCTCTTAAAGTTTGCAGTTTGTAGTCATGAAATTTATAGAAAAAGCATATATTTTTTTGGAATATTTTTAGCAATATATTTTATACTTAACCTAGATTGCGCAAAGTAGCTGCGAACAAAAAGCGTAAATTTGGTCAGATTATATCCTATTTTGACGAAGAATACAACTCCTCCGTTGCGACAAATTAACGTTTGTCGGCATGCGCAATTATTTGAAGCACTGGGTTCATTCAATAGTTAGCAAGATGGGTGCTTCTTTTAGTGCGGTTGTTTGACTTTGAATGAGTTGAGCATCAATTTACTAATTTAAATTTCAAATGATGCGTTGTTGATGAAAAGGGTGAAGAGATAATCTTGTTTGATTCAATCTCAAGAATGTGTTGATTGATATTATCTAACCCCTTCCGTTAACCCCTGCCGCCGAGACCCATAGTCCATAAATCGCTCAATCGCCTGCACAAACAAATCTTTGTTGGTAAATTCTTCAGAAAAATCGACCCACACTCGACGACAGCTTTGCTTAATAATGGCTGGTGTTTTCAGTATTTTCTGGCGAATTGTGCTGGACTTTGCCGACGCTAACTTGGTGCCACGAAAACCAATTGTTCGAATCGTATTCGCAACCTTATGAGCACTGACGGCAAAGTTCAATCGCATTTGATTTGATTCGAGATTGTGTGCACTCACTCGACTCCCGAATAATTCATACTGATTCTCTTGGATGCGGTTCTCCGCATCGCCCCGACCGCAGTATAGTTTAGTATATAACTTCCGAGCACCACCAAACGTCTTATCCAAATTGGTCACCATAAATCGAATATTTGACTTACGATGATGATTGGTATTGATATACTCAACTTTGGCAATCACTCGAAAGGACTCTCCGCCCCAACTGCCATTGCTAGTGGTCCAATCAAATTCAGTGAAAACCCGTTTGGTTTGCCCCGAGCTCAAACTTAATTCTTTAACCCGCTTGATTTGCGGCGCAATCTTTTCCATTAACGCATTATTTTTGGCGAGACCAATCGCAAAATGAAGTCCCATTGCGTGGCACACACAAATCAGCTCCGGTCGGTTAAAGCCACCGTCGGCTCTAAAAATCGGAAGTTTGTTCGGGAACGCTTGTCAATAAAATGGTACAATCTTTTCCAACGCCTCAACCGTGCCTAACGCCCCATCAACTTCACCAGCTCGGGTACGACAAAAGACTGGAAGGGGTCCCACAAACGCCAACAGCGTTAGTAGGCATTTGTATTGATAAAACCCGTTCCAAGCACCACCAACCTGATTACCATATAATTGATCAGCCGTGGCATCCATATCAATAGTCAGAAATTTACATTTCCGCCGTTTGATCCACTCAACGCTATCCTCTAACAGCTGTCAGTCAAACTGATCTTGGTTAAATTCAAGTTTTTTCTGGTCACCATCAGCTACCAACCGATTTGCTTCATCAAGCCGACGCATCTGCGAGCGAGATCCTAATGCTTGACAATTTTCCCGCACAATACCAGGTTCAGCAACCAGTAATTCAAAAGTAGAATCCCGACAAAGTTCATCATGATCATTGTGGTCCGCGCAACCATGAAGCAACCCAGTAATCCGTTGTCGAACTTGCGTCTCCAATTTATGAACCACCATTCGTTGATCGCGGTTATCAGTAAAACAATTGGACATTCGCTTCATAATTTCAGTTGACAACTCAGCTTCTCGAACCAACAATGAACCAGCATCACCGCTTAAATTGATTGGTGAAAAGGTCACCTCAATCGACTTCCCTTGAAATTCTGAACAAATCAGCTTCTCTGACTGCACTGAATTACTTGACTTTGTCTTCCTTTTTCGCGCCTTTGGGTTTGGTTTTTTCATCCGTAACTCCGTTGTTAATGCAACAATGAACGCAAAAGATATGCGCTTAAAATTTCATATAACAACGAAGTGAACAAATTGCAGCCCCAGTTTTAAATTTTTTTTACATCTGTAAAACCTGAGCCAACGTGAGTAATTTAAAAAAACATACTGTAAATTGACTAAGTAATTGAAAATGACCAAATAAACCTTTATACTGTGGGTAATAGAACAATATTTACCTGCAAAAAATTAACGATACTTTGCGCAATTCAGGCTAAGAACCTTATTGTCTTTTTTTAATTCTCCGCGGGTCTCTTTCATTAGATTCATTAGAGGAGTAGCTGTCCCCCAACAGTTGTTCGTCAAATTTAAACAGCACTTTGAATATATAGTTCGAAATACAATTTGTCAACACCAAAAAAATAAATTTTAGTGAAACTGAGCATTTTTGGGCTCTACTTTCCGGCGTCATAAACACGAATCCACTCAATCGGAAGATTTCGTTCTTGGTAAAAATCTTCTGCCTTACAAAATCTTTTAGCATCTGGCTGTTCTTAAAACTCTGACTCTGATATCATTAAGACCTATAGTGATTCTTTAAGCGTAAATGGGGTGATTGGAAATTCAGATAAAACTTCTTCAAGAGTATACACCTCTTTCTCTGTGTTTATTGGAGAAAGGATTGTGGTAAGTACCCATTACACCAATTGGTATAACCTCTCCAGATTCAACAAAATCTTCATTTAATCAAGTCAAAATGACTTCCTCTGTAATTTTGACGTTAGAATTCACTCAATCAAGACCCTTATCCAATCATCCCTTCAACAAGCCTACAATGCACTAATACTTATATTTAGCAATGTAGGAATGCCTCTTGACACAAGTCTGTACTAAAATCATAAGACTGTAGGTGATAAATTCACCAAATTTTTATTCAATATATCTTCCACTTCCCCGGGTCAATCGCAAAGATTAATTCCGTGGAATAAGTTTGGTCTTTTTCTAACTTACCAGATGAACAATTGCCACTTTTAATTAACAACTCCAAAAATTCTGATTCAGTTACATCCATAAATTCAAGAGCTTCTTCAAGTGTAAAATCTTCATCTGGTATCCCACCAAAGACTTCCTCAAGCGTGAAATTTCCTTCACGTAGTAGTGAAGAACCACCTTCTTTAGCTTTGTTAGTACCAAACTGTTGATAGTCAATTGAACTATCTGCATGTTTTGCTAAACCCATAATTCATCTCCTATGTATTACCACGATATCGATTTTTGATATAATTTTCAAGTCTATCATAAAAACCCTCATGAACACCAACCATTATAAATTCAATAGCTATTTTAACACCATTTTGCGGGGGAATCAGCTCAAACGCAATTATATATTCAGTTCTGTTATAATAAAATTTACGAGTTGTTATATCCTTTAATATACCTTTCTTCTTAACTCCAATATACGGATTTTGACAAATGTCAGCAGTCATATTGCCAATTTTTTTATGTAAAATTTTTTCTTTGTTCTTTTTTATAAAATCCTTGAAAGGAGATGCAAACTCAAGTCTAACACTTAATCGTTCAATAATTACTTTCAGTAATTCTTCCACAATTCACTCCTTTACTAATATAAGAGTTTCAAATCTGAAAATCAAGGCATGGTTTAAAAGTTACCTCCTGTTAGCAGATTCATATGAAGGTTACTTCACTTTGTCCAGTGAAAATTTAAGTTGAAATTGGCCAGTTATTGTCCGTTTTTTCATTTTATTAATATATTAGTAACTCAATCCCTCAAAATCAAAAATCAATTTTTAATATTCTTAAATTATGTCTATAATACGCTGTTTTTCAAATGTCAACAATTTATTTTTTGTTTTCTACAACCTAACCTGATATGCGTGTGCCACGCAATAGGACTTCATTTTGCGATTGGTCTCGCCAAAAATAATGCGTTAATGGAAAAGATTGCGCCGCAAATCAAGCGGGTTAAAGAATTAAGTTTGAGCTCGGGGCAAACCAAACGGGTTTTCACTGAATTTGATTGGACCACTAGCAATGGTAGTTGGGGCGGAGAGTCCTTTCGAGTGATTGCCAAAGTTGAGTATATCAATACCAATCATCATCGTAAGTTAAATGTTCGATTTGTGGTGACCAATTTGGATAAGACGTTTGGTGGTGCTCGTTAGTTATATACTAAATTATACTGCGGTTGGGGTGATGCGGAGAACCGCATTCAAGAGTTTCAGTATGAATTATTCGGGAGTCAAGTGAGTGCACACAATCTCGAATCGAATCAAATGCGATTAAATTTTACCGTTTGTGCTCATAAGGTTGCTAATGCGATTCGAACGATTGGTTTTCGCGGCACCAAATTAGCCTCGGCAAAGTCAAGTACAATTCGTCGGAAAATACTGAAAACACCAGCCATTATTAAGCACAGCTGTCGTCAAGTGTGGATGGATTTTTCCACAGAATTTGCCAACAAAGATTTGTATGTGCAGGCGATCAAATGATTTATGGACTATGGGTCTAGGTGGAGGGGGTTAACGGAAGGGGTTGGATAATATCCATCAACACATTATTGAGATTGAATCAAACAAGGTCATCTCTTCACCCCTTCTAATCAAAACGCATCATTTGAAATTTAAATTGGTAAAATGATGTTCAACTCATTCAAGGTCAAACAATCACACTAAAAGAAGCCCCGCCCCCCATTGCTGACTATTGAATGAATCCAGTGCTTCAAATAATTGAGAATGGCGACAAGCGGTAATTTGTCGCAACGGAGGAGTTGTATTCTTCGCCAAAACGGATAAAATTTGACCAAATTTACGCTTTTTGTTCGCAGCTACTTTGAGCAATCTAGGTTAAAAATCGTTGGGAAAGAATTCATACAACTAGGTCTAATTTGCGAATATGAAATATAACTTGCTATTGACTTGATTCTCTTTGATTACAATATTATTGTTAATTCAAATGAAACTTCGCAAAGGGATTCAAACTGGCTTATTAAATTTAATCTAATAGAGAGGGGAACCAAATTATGTTGAAATTTAATGAAGACCACCAAAAGAGTAAGTTTTTTTCTAGCTTCTATCACCAGCGGATATTTGAAGGTTGTGAAGATGTAAAGGAAGCAGTTAAAACTGTAGCAGAAAATGCAAATCTAGGTTTAGATGCTGTTGTTGAAGCATTATTAGAAATTGAAAATCGTAGAATGACGGCATTGGCGTTGACAGAAGATTGTGCAGTTGTAGTTTGGTTCACAGTTAATGCAGGAACTCTTGCTAGAATAATCAGTGATGAGATGATACAAAATTAGTGTGAGAAAAAAATCTAACTGGAAGACAAAAGAGAATTTTGAAAACATGATACCATACTTATTTGAGTGTGAATGATACACCTAATTTTTAATTTAATCTTGGGAAATTAATATTCAAACACACAAATACAGTTAAAAATTACAAATTCAACTAACTGTAAACTCTGTGAGCTTTATTTTTTTGGGGATATTCTTATTGAATAATATCATAGGATTGCACATTGAGCAGTCGTAAACGAAAAATAGGTTCAAATCATGCAATAATGTTAAATTTTCTGTTATACTCAAGTCAGGATTATTAACAAAATCAGCAGATATTTTGAAAAATCAAGAGGAAACGCTACCAAATTCGTAGTATTTTTTGGAGAGTTTTCTATCAATATGATATAAGTGTTGTAAAAGTGTTTTTTAGGAGAGTTGTATTTTACCCTGAAAGTGTTTCTGGTAACAAATTACATGAATTTACTGATTAATAAAATTAGTTTTGATTATACATCTAACTTAATTTAGCAAAAATAAAAGCTACTTTGGATTGAGATAACTTAACCCAATTCAATTAAGTACTTTAAGTCCTCGTCATTTGGTTTTGTTATTCACTAAGTTTTCTGTAAATTTAACTAATGCTTCTGCGTTTATTTTGTACCATGCAGAAATTGCTCCATCTTTAGCGGCTACTAACCCGTCCCAATTGTGATTCTTAACTTCCTTAAATAAATCAAGAGCTTGATTGAGATTTAGACCAGTTTTGTTTGCAGCAAATATTATAGTTTGTTCAAGGTCATCGTTACCTTCAAAAATTCGCTGATTAAAAAGGGTGGAAAAAAATCGGCCCCTTTTTGGAGTTTCTAATTTGTTTATCTCTCATTTTGTTGACTCCTTAACATTAAATTTTCTGGTTAAATATAACTCTGTAATTTCTATTAGTAATCTGGTTTTGATTTTTTGTTTAGGAATAAATAAATAATTGTAATTGATTGAAGAATTTTTGCAATACTTTTTGAGTAGAAATGATAGAATTGGGTAATGATTTTTGGGTGTGGAGAAAATTTACAATAAAATTTTAAATTTGATGCATCAAATCTGAAAAGTGTCGCAGATAAACTTTGAAATGTCGCAAGTGGGATAATTTTGCATTTGTATTTTAAAATTAAAAAATTATATTTCGCGCAAGTGTACATATTAAATGGGAGTTTGATAATGTCTGACGAGGACGACATTGTATTAAGCGAATTACCGGACGAAGAGCTCGTCCCTCAAATGCACGACGACCTCTATGATGGACTATCGGCAGAAATAGAGGAAGGTGTAAATATCTTACTGGAGCGCGGTTGGGAACCCTATAAAGTCTTAACTGAATCGCTTGTCGAAGGTATGCGTATAGTCGGAATTGACTTCCGTGATGGCATACTGTTTGTTCCAGAAGTCTTGATGTCTGCTAACGCAATGAAAGCTGGTATGGCAATCTTGCGTCCTTTACTTGCTGAATCAGGTGCCCCTCGCATGGGTAAAATGGTCATAGGTACAGTAAAAGGTGATATCCATGATATTGGTAAGAATTTGGTATCAATGATGATGGAAGGAGCAGGATTTGAAGTTGTTGACTTAGGAATCAATAATCCAGTCGAAAAGTATTTAGAGGCTTTGGAAGAGCATAAACCTGACATTTTAGGTATGTCTGCTTTACTTACAACGACAATGCCTTATATGAAAGTTGTTATTGATACCTTAAAGGAAAAGGGTATGAGAGACGATTATATCGTGATGGTTGGTGGTGCTCCATTGAATGAAGAATTTAGTGAGGCGATTGGAGCAGATGCATATTGCCGAGATGCTGCCGTAGCTGTGGAAACGGCGAAAGAATTGTTAATGCGGAAACACAATCAACTCGCAGGGGTAGCATGAGATGAATCGGATGGAACATGAGACTAATAAATCTGCTATTGGTGCTCATGAACCAGCCGAGACAGTTTTGATCATTGCATGCGGCGCGTTAGCTAATGAAATTATTGCAATAATTGAGCAAAACAAGCTAAGTCATATTACTCTGACATGTATCGCAGCGAACTTGCATAATGAACCTGAAAAAATTCCAGATGCAGTTAGGGTCGCGATTCACAAACATCGTGCAGACTATGATCGAATTGTTGTTGGATTTGGGGATTGTGGGACTGGTGGATTGTTAGATAAAGTATTGCAAGAGGAAAAGGTTGAGAGAATAGATGGTGCACACTGTTACGCTTTTTATTCAGGACTTGAAGCATTTGATCAATTGGAAGAAGATAATCTTGGTTCATTTTATTTAACTGATTTTTTAGCACGTCAATTTGACTCAATGGTTATCAAACCACTTGGATTAGACCGTTTTCCAGAATTGAGAGACACTTATTTTGGTAATTACAATCGCGTGGTTTATTTGGCACAAACGAAGAATTCCGAACTCGAAGCGAAGGCTTTAGATGCTGCAAACCGATTGCGATTACCGCTTGTGACTAAGTACGTTGGTTTTGGTGAGTTAGAGCAGTTCGTAACAACGAATTAAAAATTTTTCCAATTCCGTTCTGAAAGTTTGATTTGCAGGAAATATTAGTGCATTTGATGAATCCTAACTTGTTGATTATATTAGTTGTGATTTGAAACTAAGCTGCAAAACTGGAATACTTTGTATGAAACAAGAAAAGCAAGCAATCCAGAGGTATTTTGAAAGTCTTAAAGAAAAATATTCATTCATTGCTATTACTGCTGACATAACCGACCGTTTGTTTGCAGATAAAGTATGGGCAATGGGAAGTCATGTTGCGATGGCTTCTTTATTCGCACTTTTTCCATTTTTAATTTGTTTAACATCAATTGTGGGTTTCTTTGATTTACCGAACGGTTTAGATGGTTTAGTAAACGAGTTATTTCAAAATTGGCCTGAAGAAGTTTCTGCACCAATAAAAATTGAAATTGATTCAATCTTGACAACACCACGAACTGGTTTATTTACA
This sequence comes from Stappiaceae bacterium, assembly GCA_964291365.2. GTDB lineage: Bacteria > Pseudomonadota > Alphaproteobacteria > Rhizobiales > Stappiaceae > JBDWFY01. Next base: position 2,993,275 of record OZ219989.1, on the reverse strand, counting down.
ATTGGTTTCGTGTTGGCGATGTTATTTGCATCAAATGGCGTTGAAGCATTGCGAGCTGCATTAAACCAAGCGTATAATGATAATCAAATGGACCCTCGAGGGTTTATCCATCGACGTTTGCAGTCACTGTTTTTGGTAGTTTTGGGTGTAATTGGGTCGTTAATGTTTTCGGTATTAATAATTCTTGGTCCATCAATTTGGTCAATAGTCATTCAATATGTTCCTTTTGGCCAGGAATTTTCAACTTTATTTAATCTTGGAAGCTTTATTGTAACTTTAACTATATTATTTGTATGTTTGTGGTTTTGCCACAGAATATTACCTGATAAAGATAGATCATTTCTAGATTTGAGTCCAGGTATTGGATTAACACTATTTTTGTGGTGGAGTGGAGGAAAATTATTTGTATTATATTTTGAAAATTTTTCAAACTATGCTTCTACTTACGGAGGTTTGGCCGGGATAATGTCAGCTCTTTTATTTCTATATCTAATTTCATTTGTATTTATATTAGGTGGTGAATTAAATGCAGCACTTATTCGGTTTCGAAATAAAATATGAATAAGATTGTATTCAAATACGAGCTGAAGTTTGAAGTAAGTTTTTAATAATTTTTTCAATTACTACAGTTGGCAACTATTCTGGGGAGATTTTGATAAAAGTTCTACAATTTTCATAAATCAAGTAAAACTGAGAAATTGATTTTGCAACAGCATAAAATAAAAGAACTAAGACTAAACTATTCGTCGCTTGAAAAAACTTGTGAGCCAATTTTTATGTATTCCTGTCCGGCTTTTTGTGCTTCTTTTACAGCATCAGACAATGTGGATTCGGAACGAATACTTGCCAATTTGATAAGCATGGGTAGATTAACTCCTGCTAATACTTCTACAGTAGTTCCATCCATAACTGAGATTGATAGATTAGAAGGAGTTCCACCGAGCATATCGGTGAAAATGACAACACCCGATCCACTATTAACTTCTTTTACTGCATTTAGAATATCTTGCTGGCGATCTTCCATATCATCTTCTGCACCAATTGAAATAGCGACGCAATTATCTTGTGCTCCTACAACATGTTGCAGTGCGGATTTAAACTCTTCTGCTAGATTACCGTGGGTAACAATTACAATCCCAATCATGAGGTGGAATTTCCTTAATTTGATGAGTTATTTGGGTAATATCTGACAATATCTGTTTTGAACTTTGAGTCATTTAAATTTTAAACGATATTTGGCTCTTTGTGAAGATAAAAAATATTATTTTCGGTAAAGATAATACTAAATTGTATATAAGAGGATTGAAATTAGAAATAAATATTGTGTCAATTATTTTAGATTCTTATTTATTAAGTTATCAATTGATTCAATGTTAAAATCAGTTCTTAGTAGCCAAATTTATTTTGTAAAGTTTGTTCAGTTTTCTTAATCAATCTTTGGTAGACTATCAGATTTAAAATTAATTAATAAAAAGTTGAAAAGAGTATTTTAATGATACATGTGTTTAATAAATACCCAATATCTAAAAAACTTAGAAAAACAAAAAATTTGTGATTGCACTCAAACGTTGAAGTGAAGGTAATGGAAGCGAACGAAAAAATATTCTATGATTCTGGTACAATCATATCTCAGCTCATAGGGAAAATTAATACAGATCTTCATCACCCTAGTTTAGCGTATGCTGGGGAGAAGAACATTTTTCCATTGTTACATCTTGGCCCTATAATTCAGTACAGAAAATTCAATCTAATTCGGAAACATTATAAAAAGTCTAAAAATCAAAATTCAATAGAATTTTTAATAAATTATTTTGAATATTGCTGGATCAATGGCAAAGTAGACTCAAGTGACCTTGGTTTCTATCAAATACTGAATAAATTTAATCAAAAATTAGGAATTGATAGTCGTGCCGAAGAAATTAAGGAAGATACTAGAATTGATGTATACTACATTATTAGATACGTTAAATTATCTGGAGTTTTTAATGAAGATTTCTTCAAATTAGTATGGAAGGATGCTCCTGCAGAAGTTAGAACAGCTCTGTTTTTGGAAGAACAGAGAAAAATTAGTGTGTGATGGGAAATTTGATAAATATAGTTTAACCCCGGCTACAAAATATTGCTGTTAGATGTTTGAACTGATTACAAGACTACTTAAAGTAAGTTTGTAAAATTCGTTTTATCAGAGGTACATAGATTTAGTTTTTAATTGAATACCGACAATCTGAATTAAAAAAAAATTAGATTTTTGGGGTTGAAATTTTTTATTTAATACTTAAATTATTGTAAGTAAGATTTTTTATTGGAGGAAAGGAAATGTACAATTTTGTAGTATCATGGTTGAAGTCATGGAACAATCATAGTATTTCAAATTCTCGAAAAAGAAAGTTCTTTTTGACCTTTTATAATCAGCAAATTTGTGAAAGGAACGAGGATTTTGAGGTGGCAATCACATATGCTGCGAAAGTTGCGAGAATTAATCTTCAACAAGCGTATAAATTATTTGAAGAAGTTTCGAATCGTAAGTGGCAGAGTTTGAAAACGGTACGTGAAGGTGAAGTTAGAGCATTTTTCAAATTAAATGCTAAAGAATTTGTTTTAAGAGCCAAAACTTTGTTAGGTAGTGAAGCAAATTTAGCGACGTGAATACTATTCAAATGGTTCATATTGTCACCTAGGTTTAACAGACTAATTTTTGTCAATTGTAGAAACTCAACTTGAACAATTTTACCTAAGTTAACTGGTTTGAAACTGACTGTTGAATAAATTTGGCTAGTAAACCTGCGTTAACTTTGAACCAGATTACAACCGCACTGTCTTGTGTCATTATTAACGCAGTATCATTCTGGTTTTCGATTTCTTGAAGTGCCTTAAGTACAGATTCTATGGATAGTCCTGCGTCACTTGCTGCGACTCTAATAGCTTTTTCAACATCGCTTAATCCTTCGTATGACCGTAAATGGTAGAAATTCTCAAAAAAAATTGATTTTTGAGAATTGGTTATCCGTTTACTCATTAGACTTTCCTCTTTTTTTTGGATAATGACAAATCTTAAAATAAATTTGGACACTTTACAAGATGTTTTGAAAAAATCTGAAATAGAAAGAAACAAACATAATAGATTTAAAAGTACCGTAATTCCTAACAAAAATTTTTTGTACTAGTCTATTGAATTTTTCTTCTTGTTTAAGATTTGAATTTCATTTAATTTTTTTTCAAGTTCGCTACTATATCGGTTGTAAAAGAATGGAAAAATTTCATATGAACTGGACATTATGTCAGTATAAATTCCAGTTTCCACAATTACCCGAGTTCTTAGTTCATTAAGTTCAATGGATTCATTTCCTTCTAGTAGCAATAAACGCTCTGTAATTTCATTTAGTCGAACCGAAACGAATCTGTGATGGAAGATCATATTTAATATATCAGAAGAGAAAAATAGAATCACTACTGAAATAATTGTACGAGCTATTGTAACATTAATGTCATCTCCAGCAAATGCGATAATTAGCCCAAATAAGAAAATTACAATTACCAACAGAAATAGCAAAAACCACCTTAAGACATCCTCGCACTTATTGTAAATCATTTTATTGTATAAAGAAAATATTAGCAATACACCTAAAAAATGACGGCAATCGTTTTCATTTTGAATATTGTACCTAACACCTTGAAAAGAACCTGAAGACTCACTCCCACTTTGAATTGAAATACCAGTCGTATCTAAAATTAGGTCCGGAGAAAACCCAAATTTATACATTAGAGCACGTCTGGAATCATTTGTTTTAATCTTTTGACCTAAGTATTTGTATTTGATTCTCCAATAATAACATAGTACCAAATTGGATAGGAGTGACATTGTCAATAAAATTACAGAATTTAATCCTGGAAATGCGATTGAAATTATTGCAGGAATTGCGATCAAAATTTGTAACAACAATAACAAATTGCTAAATATTAGTACTTCTTTGGATTGAAATTTCAAAGAATCAATGATATTCTCGTGGCTGATAGTCATTTCATATGTTCCATACTTTAGTAGTTTAAAATTAAAAGTGGATAAGATAGACTTTTTGGTAAAGAAAATGGTTCTAGTGAAATCATACCAAACTATTTGAAAATTGCACGAAATATTGAACTCTTAAATTTTAACAATGAAATCAGCTATAGATGGTTATATTTTTGTAAGTATGATCGAAAGCAACTCTTTAAAATTGCAGTATTGTCCCCCGACAGTTATTTTGGCATTCAATATTTATCACCGAGTAATTGCAAATTTAACTCAAATTTATCCATTATAAAGCTGATTTACTGATTCATGCTATTTTGGTGGTCAAATGAATTCAAATTAATATACTACTCATTATATTTTATACTCTTTGAATACTTTCAATTACAGCTTGTGAAAGAAGTAACATGCGATGAAAACAATTACATGGTACGGGCTGTCGGCGAATTTTTACGTCTAGTAAACTCTCAGTTAATTCAATATCATCTGGCATTCGTTCTAATTTCGTTGATTCCACAATGTCTATTACACAGTGAATGATTGCTGGTGAAATTGCTTTAATTTTGATCAATCCAAATCCACGTAATTCTAATAATCCATAGATATTTTTGGGGGCAGTTGCAATTATTTGAGTTTGTTTTTGTTCCAGTATGACAATGTCGTCACTGATTAGAGCCGCGTTAAGATTCAGTTCCTTTGCTTTATTTAATAGTAAGTGTGCGAGGGTAGATTTTCCGGCACCCGATTTTCCGCGAATGAGTACTCCACAATTATTGTATGTAATTGCACTGGCATGGATTCGCATTCTATTGTGCCCATTTAGTTTTCGGATTACGTGTACACATGTACCGGTTTGTACACAGAACAATTTAATCACTTTAATAAGTGTAACTTTTTTTTTAAATTCTGGGTCAAATTTTATGTGTTTTTGTAAAAATTTTGTACCTGATTTGAAATTGTCGTAATTTGACACTTGAATGTCGTCAATGTGCCTTATCTATTGTATATTTTTCATTAAATCACAATAAAAATAATACGATGATTGTGGAGCAATCTTATGGCTGAAAAGATTATAATCTATTGGCGAGATATTCCAAGTCAAGTGACTATTCGTTCTGGACGAAAGTCGGCTAAACGAGAATTACCTGATCGATTTATTAAAGCAATTGATCAATGTGCAATGAAGTCAGGTGCGGATCAGACGGATGATTATTTAGCAGAATGGCGAAAGGGGAAACCGGAAGAGGTAGGGAATGATATTGAGTATGAAGCTCAACAAGCTGCAAATGAACTTGATAAAATTTATACAACCGAAAAATTAAAATTTCTGATAGAGCAGGGAGGGCATGAAAATGCAGAGAAGTAGTCAGCAAAATACTGTTACATTACCTGCATCTATTGAGGCATCCCCACGCCAAATCTTGGAGCGACCAGAGATATTTGATGTGTTACCTAAAGGTTGTCGTTTATATATTACAGATCTTGGAAATTGTACAGAGTCTGTAATTATTCAAGCGGCGAAAATTGTTCAAGAACAAAAAATTATTGCAGTTCCACACATCCCAGCAAGACGATTTGCAAATAAGAGTGTTTTTGAAACGAGGTTAAAAGCATTAGTTGATGATGCAGGTGTACAAGAAGTCTTAGTAATTGCAGGTGAAGCACCACAACCTGGTCCTTTTGCGTCTTCAATTGAAGTTTTAGAGTCTGATTTGTTTAATCAACTCTCTTTGAAACATATTGCGATAGCGGGTCATCCTGAGGGGTCACCTGATATATCAAAAGCTACTATCCAAGAATTTCTAATAAAAAAGCAACAAATTGCACGCAACTCAGATGCAACATTTAGAATAGTAACACAATTTTGTTTTGACTCAGATGCGATTATTTCGTGGCTTGCGGAATTGAAATCCTTAGGGATTGATATGGATGTTCATATTGGTATTGCAGGTCCAGCGAAAGTCACTACTTTACTTAAATTTGCATCGATTGCTGGTGTTGGTAATTCAGTTAACTTTTTGAAAAAACACGGTGGGAGCATGATGTCTATGCTTACCGGATATGAACCAGAAGATCTGGTTCAAAAACTTGAATCCCATGTGTCAGGTGATGGCACGACTTTACTAAAAAATCTTCACATATATCCATTCGGCGGAATTTTAAAAAGTGCTGAATGGTTATCAAAACGTGGTACTTGGGGGAAGCAAAACTTAAACTAATTAAGTTCCCCACTTAAAGGAGACTTGAAAATGACTGAAACTGTAGTTTCATCTGCCACAAAAGAAGTTGTAATTGGATTCGATCGCCCATTTTGTGTAATTGGGGAGAGAATCAACCCGACGGGTCGAAAAAAATTAGCGGAAGCCATGAAAGTGGGTGACTATTCAATGGTAGAAGCAGATGCATTAGCACAAGTTGAGGCGGGAGCACAAATGCTTGACGTTAATGCTGGCATTCCACTTGCCGATGAACCGAGAATTCTCGCAGAAACAATTCAATTGGTGCAATCATTGGTAAATGTTCCGTTATCTATTGACTCTTCAATTATAGATGCGTTAGAAGCTGGACTTGCGGTTTATCAGGGAAAACCGTTGGTAAATTCAGTTACTGGAGAGGATGAATCGCTTGAGCGAGTGTTACCATTAGTTAAAAAACATGGTGCGGCAGTCGTTGCAATATCAAATGATGAGACTGGCATATCAACAGATCCAGATGTTAGGTTTGCTGTTGCTAAGAAAATTGTTGAGCGGGCATCCGATCATGGAATTCCAACTAGTGACGTGGTGGTGGATCCATTGGTGATGCCGGTTGGTGCGATGAATGATGCTGGACGTCAAGTTTTTCAATTGCTATATCGACTTCGCAACGAATTAAAAGTCAATACTACCTGTGGTGCATCCAATATATCTTTTGGGATACCGAATCGGCATGTAATGAATGCACACTTTTTGGCGATGGCTTCAGTTGCTGGTATGACCTCTGCCATAATGAATCCGCTACATCAAGAAGAAATGAGTGGAATTGCGGCATCAAATGTTTTAAATGGTACCGACCCTGACTGTGCTACATGGTTAAAGATCAATCGCCCAACTGCGGATGTTCGAGCTCCTTCCGAATATAACGTTCAGAATGGTCGGGGGAGACGAAGTGGTGGTCGGCGTAGTCGATTGGCCGTAGCAGCTTAATCTAAGTAGTTAAGCAATTCTTATGAGTGAAGAAGCTAAACCGATTTCAGTAGCAGATCAAAAGCTTGCAAAAGTGGTTTTCCAACCAAGTGGTCGGCGTGGTCAATTTCCAATAGGTACTCCATTATTGGATGCGGCGCGTTCGTTGGGAGTTTATGTAGAGTCAGTATGTGGTGGTCGTGGGATCTGTGGAAAATGCCAGATTTCCGTTTCGGAAGGTCAATTTTCTAAGGAAGGAATTATAAGTGAGAGTGAACACTTAGGAGGTGTTACAGATTTAGAGGCACGATTTCGACGATTGCGACCGATTGCACCAGATCGAAGACTGAGCTGTCAAGCGAAGATAGCTGGTGATTTAGTAATTGATGTTCCGGTAGACACGCAAACTAATCAGCAAGTTGTTCGCAAACGCGCCGAAACGCGACGGATTAAAGTTGATTCTGCAATACAATTGGTCACAGTTACAGTATCTGAACCTGATATGGAAACTCCTAGAGGTGATGTAGATCGATTACGTGAAAAATTAAAAGAAAAAGGTGGATTTGATACATTAGAGTTTGATTTTTTGTTGATTTCCCAAGTTCAATCCATTTTACGAAAAGGTCAATGGACTGTCACTGCGGCGATATATTCAGATGCCGACAAGATTCCAATCGTGATGGCACTTTGGTCTGGTGAGAAACAAAGAATTTACGGATTAGCAGTTGATATTGGCTCAACAACAATTGCCGCACATCTGTGTGACATTTCATCGGGTCGAACTGTTTCATCTGCTGGAACCTCAAATCCACAAATTCGGTTTGGTGAAGATTTGATGTCACGGGTATCATATATCCAGATGCAACCTGATAAATTGCCAGATTTAACAAAAGCGGTAAGAGATGCTGTGAATTCATTAATTGGAAAGCTAGTTGGTGATGTTGGTGCAAGTAGGGGGGATGTACTCGAAGCGGTTTTTGTTGGCAATCCGGTAATGCATCATATTTTTTTAGGAATAGATCCAACGGAATTAGGGGGTGCTCCATTTGCACTTGCTGCATCAGATGCATTAACAATTCCTGCTCGTGAGCTTGGACTTGAAATGAATATTGGTACACGGGTCTATATTCTTCCATGTATTGCCGGACATGTTGGTGCAGATGCTGCGGCCGCGATGCTTTCAGAATCCCCGTATAAGAATGAAGATTTGACCTTACTAGTGGATATTGGAACTAATGCCGAAATTGTATTGGGTAATAAAGAGCGAGTTCTTGCCGCAAGCTCACCTACTGGTCCTGCATTTGAAGGAGCAGAAATTTCTTGTGGTCAACGTGCCGCACCTGGTGCAATTGAACGCTTGCGAATAAACCCAACAACATTTGAACCAAGATTTAAAGTTATCGGTGTTGATGAATGGTCAGATGAAGAAGGGTTTGCTGAGAAAATAGATTCGGTTGGTGTCACCGGTATTTGTGGTTCAGGGATTATTGAAGCAATTGCTGAAATGTTTATATGTGGGATCATTACGGAAGATGGGGTGATAAATGGAAGTCTTGCAGAAAAATCACCGCGAATTGTTCAGCACGGCCGGACATTTGCTTATCTTATAGAAAGCGAGGGTGTGGAAATTTCTGTATCACAAAATGATATTCGTGCGATTCAATTAGCAAAAGCCGCGCTTTATGCTGGAGTTAAACTTCTATTGGATAAACTTGGAACACAGGAAATTAAACGGATTCGGTTGGCAGGTGCGTTTGGTAGCTATATCAATCCAAATTATGCGATGGTGCTGGGGCTCATACCAGATTGTCAATTGGAATCAGTAGCTGGTGTAGGAAATGCAGCTGGTACTGGTGCTCGGATGGCACTATTGAATCAAGGACATCGACGAGAAGTAGAGCAGGCGGTGCGTGAAGTGGAAAAAATTGAAACGGCATTGGAACCTAAATTTCAAGAGCACTTTGTAAACGCAATGGCGTTTCCAAATAAAGTGGATCCATTTTTAAAACTGCGCGCAGAGGTTGCAATGCCAGAACGAACAACCACTACTGATTCATCAGATGAAGGTGGTCGTCGTCGTCGTCGTAATCGACGAAGGGGATGACTTGCTACTTGGAGGTATTTGAAGGTATCTGCTGTTCATTTATTTCTTGTTTTATTTGTTCACGGAACCAATCAAAGCCCCTTCGGATTCCTATGCCAGTTCTTATTTCAAATGCTTCAAATTTAAAGTTGCTACGCTTTAGACCGCCATCAACTAATTTTTTACGTAATTGGTTTCGCATTTTACTTGGGCCACAAAAATAGAAAATAGATTCGGAGAGAGTTTTTTTATGTTCTTGTATAATTAGTTCGGCATTTAGACGTTCACCTTTTGATGAGTTGACTACAACGAGATTGAAATTCTCATTTTGCTTTGATGTTTCAGTCAATTCGTTTAGATAGGGGACTTTATTTTTTTCTCTTACGCAATAATACAAAGTAGTTGGTCCAATTTTTGAAAATTCAGAATCGCTCATGAATGCTAAAAACGGAGTAATTCCAATACCACCTGCTACCCAAATTTGGGGATTTGAATCTTGATTTAAATTGAACCTGCCAAAAGGACCAGTAATTATAGCTTCAGTATTAGGCTTAATCTCAGTTGATAGCTTTGCTGTATAACTACCAAGTGATTTAATTGAAAATTGAATTTCACCACTATCTGGTTCATATTTGCTGATTGTAAATGGATGAATTTCTCCTAATCCAGGTGTTAAAAATTTTACGAAAGCAAATTGCCCTGACTGAGGACGCAGTCTTTTTGTTGTTGGCAGAAATTTAATTTCAACAATATCATTTATTTGACGAACTTCGTTTACCTTATAGTGATACCCCGTAATTCGCTGGCGAAAGAACAGAGTATATATGTACGAAGCAATGCCAATGATACAAAAGAAAAGTACATAAAGACCAATAGGATCAGTTGTCACGAATGCTTTATGGATATTTATGAAATGAAATACCCCCATTGCAAAGAATAATCCAATAAAACGGTGCGTCCATTTCCACCAGTGATAGGGAATAAATGTAAGAGCGGTAATTATAGAAAGTATGAGAATACCATTATACCCAATCTCACCAACTTCAAGAGCTATGCGCTCAATTAACGGTCTAGTCCCTGAAATAACTTCTGCGTCAATATTCTCATGGAGTAACAAAGTTGCTAAAGCAGTTATTGCAAGCCATTTATGAACAATGTAAATCCGATCAAGCCCCCCAAATAATCTCTCTAATAATGGTAAACGGGTTGCAAGAAGTTGTACATAGCCCATGGTAATTAAGGCAAAAATTCCAAGATATTGGCTAAACAGAGCTGAAAATTTATGATCATTCTCCAATGAGAAGATCCAAAATAAAGGGATCAATACTGATACCGCATATAGAATAAGTCCAGGTTTAGGGCCAAAAGTAGTTTGAGTGAATTTCATGTTGATATCCATGATGTTGATTAATCATTGAAGTAAACTGGGTAAAATTTTAAATGGGTATTGTATCTTTTTATTTTCAGAATGGTAAAATTTAGTCAAAACTCAAATTAAACTAATGAGTTGAAAATTAGTGCGATTAATTTGAGATTATTTTTTCAAAATTTGTAAATTATTTCAATCTATACAGATACATTAACAGGAAGCTGACTAAGGTTAATGTTGGATGTTAGCTTATCCAGATTAAGTAAATTGAATTTACCTTAGTCTTTAAAATTGATTATCCTAAAATCTGAATGAAAATATCAATCCTGGTGCATCAGATTCTGGATAATATGTTGGTTCAAGCGCGAAAGTTCCGTATTCACCTAATTATGAGTCACAGATAGAGGCAAGAGGTATGTTGGAATTAACCTCTCTAGTGGCATCATCAATAAATTCACCTAAAGATTTTCCAGCTATCAGAGTAACTGCGATTGTGATACCACCTAAAGTAATGATAATTCCTAAAAATATACCTATAAACACAGCTAGGGCTACGCTACCTCCACCATAACCTGGGTCTGGACACCCATAAATGTTACCAATTATAGTAGTTTGTGGAATAGTATTTACCGGTTGATTAGTGTTCGTTGGAACAGTTGTGTTGTTTTGTGTGTTTGTTGTACTCGGTTCCACCGTATTGGACACACCGGTTCCTGAGCTACTAGTAGTTTCGTGTTCTAGATTAAAAGAATAACCAGTTTAATACTGGTAAGTCTGAAATCCAGTTTGAACCGAAGAAGTAAAATTTGCAAAAATTATCGCTACACCAGCAATTACGCAAATAAAGTTTTTCATGGTAAGTCTCCCAAATTTATTTTTGATGCAGAATAATTTTTTTTCAAAAAATGTCTAATAAAAAATTTAGCTAGGGAATTTTTAAATTTAATTTATATGTTTAATTGTTGTAGAGATAATTTAGTGTCTAGAACTTTCTTTAGGATGTTCATTTTTTATATTGAAATTTGAATTGGTTTTATATATTATTGTAAATTCCATTTGAATAGTGATAATTAATATTGTGAGATAAAAATGTTAAATGGTAAAACCACATGAAATAGACATAGTTTTTGTTAAAACTAAATCAGGTAGGGAACCTGTTCAAAAGTGGATGGCATCATTGTCTACACAAGAACGTAAAAGAGTTTCTTGAGAAATTAGAAAAGCAAGAAAAAATTATGCTTTTGGACTTGGGATAAACATTAAGAAAATACGAGGGGCACAAAATCTTTGGAGAATCGCTTGCAGGATTCCAAATCGAAATGTTAGAATACTTTTTAGTGTTGTAGAAAATGAGATTGAAGTAGCAATCTCTAGGATGAAGGATTATAAAAATGTCAAATGAAAATGAACAATGGGTTTCTGGTCAGAAATTCGATGATTATTTAAAAGAGCACGGTATCTATGAAGATACTGTGATCGGGTCCGAAATTGAATTTCTCATTGAGTTAGTACAGGAGAAAATGGAATCTGAGAAAACTTCAAAAGATGAAATTTGTAACTTAGTATTGACTCAATTAGGATTGATAGGGCAGAGATTTAAGTTAGAATTAGGCTCAAATTAGACCTGATTTTTTATACGATTTGTGTTAATTGAGAGTAGTTTTCTTCAATCATGTGAAGAGAATAGATTCTGTTTTTGGGAAATTGATTTACCAATTTACGTCAACAGCTAATTGTCTTTATTAGCTATATGATATATTCCTGCACAAGTTTTATTCTTAAGTGCAAGATTTCAAGGTCTAAACTTAGCTAAATTTCATCAACATTTTCATTTTTTTTCAAATTCTATCGGAAAGGAAAAAATTCAATGCCTCATCGAAATCGAAAGTTGGAGGACCGGGCTAAGATTGAACCAAGGCCAAATGCAAGAGGGGAAATGGTCAGACTAGTACCCATTGATTCAAAAATTTCTGTACTTGAAGCGACAGAAATATTAAACATAAATATTGAAGAACTGAATAATTTGTTAGATGATGGCACGATAGAATGTGAGAATGATACCCAAGTTCGCAAGGTAAAGTTGGAAAGTCTAATGAATTTCAAATCTCATTTGGATAGGGATCGCCTTAATTCGTTAACAGAACTTGCAAGACTTAGTCAAGAAAGTGAAATTGCGTAATTATTTTACTCTATAAATTCAATGTGATTAAAGAAATCTTTATAGCTTATCCCTTTAACTCTACTTGACTGAATTTACTGAACTTTATAACTTGACATCATAGGATTAGTGCACTATATTGAGTTTATGAGTGATCTATTTTCAAATCGCTGGACACATGATAGACCGTTATCAATTGAGGAATTTGTTGAGAGATTCCCCAATGATAATGCTTGCGCAGAATTTATCGCAAGTGTGCGATGGCCTAATGGATTTGTGTGTCCTCGTTGCGGAAACAAAAATGCATGGAAATTACAATCAAGACCAGGGCAATATAAATGTGCAGCAACGCTCGAAAATGGGGCACGTTGTAATCGACAAACATCCGTAATTTCTGGTACAATCATGCATCGTACTAGAATTCCCCTAAGAAAATGGTTTTTGGCTGCGTATTTTGATATGACACATACCAATGGTATCTCAGCGTTGCAATTACAAGCCAAAATTGGTTTGGGATCTTATAAATCTGCTTGGTTGCTACTTCACAAACTGCGGAAAGTAATGATAAATCCCAAGAGAATACCACTTCGGGGAGTTGTTGAAGTGGATGAAGGTTTTCTTCCGTTTCATCAGAAAAATAGTAAAAGTAAAGGCGACTCATTGATCACAGTTGCCGTTGCAGCAGAAAGGATTGAAAAAAATAAAATTGGTCGAATTCGACTCCAAAGGGTCAAAGATAAATCCCGAAGCGAATTGAAACCCTTTATATTAGCGAATACTGAACCAGGAACAGAAGTGATTACAGATGCGAATCCTTCGTATGGGAAATTGGAAGGTCGCACCCATATTGTTAAGAATCTAAGTGCACCAGGTGCGTTACCAGCACACATAGAATTACCTGCCGTTCATCGTGCAATCGGCCACATTAAACGATTGATGTTGGGAGTCTATCATGGACCTCGAGATAAACACATCAATAGTTATTTAAGAGAATTTGAGTTTCGCTGGAATCGCCGACGGCATTACTCATCAATTGTAGGGACATTAATGCGACTTTGTACTGTCTATGACCCCGTGACTTATCGAGAGATTGTTGGTGATACATCAAAGTGGAAACGAGAGAATCGACATCGAATATATAAACTTGTCAATCCAGACCGATTAAAGGAAGCTAAATTGAGGGCTAAAACGGAAGGTTGTGATGTCCTTGACGTGTTGGAAGAATTACCACCGATCAATTATGGTCGCTATGCTAGAGTTCCGGCCAAAAGACCCGTACTCGGGAGACCTAAAAAACGTAAATCTGCTTCAAAATGATGACTTACTAACTTGTATTAAACATTTCAAATTTAGATTTAGGAATAATCTTTGTAATTTGATTAACTGGAATTAGTCAGGTCGAAAAGGCTAAAAAATGGGGAACTGAATTTATACTGATACATTACTTGAGCAATGCTACATGATCAATCATTTAATCAAGTAAACATAGAATTATGTAGATTAGATTAAAATTAACTTCTAGATTAGAAACTTTAATCTCAAAAATTACTTAACAAAAAACCCAAAGAAAATCGCTAAAAATGGCGATAATTGTTCCAAAATGCCAGTATTTAAAGTCAAGTAGAGTTAAAGGGATAAGCTATAAATCTTTTCTGATTTATTCTGCCGCTGTTTTTATTAAGGTGATTCATAGGATCACGCCAAATACTCTAAGAAGGTTCATTAATTTTTTACTCAATTAATGCGATATTTATTTTAGGGAATCAATAATTGAATTACTTGATCAGGTAGTTTGAAAACAATTCACTTGCACTCACTGTAAATCTCAGATGGAAACTGCTATATGATTATTACCTCGCAGTCGTTCTGTATATGCCGCGGTTAATAATTTAGTGTCAGTATTTACAAAATTCTTTATCTCATCACAAAACCTAAAATGTTCCAATTGATACTTGTGCAATCACATAACAAACCGCAACGAAAACATTACCAACTTCATGGATGCTTTCGTTTCGGTAGTAATTCTAGGGTCAATTTTCACATGTGATTAAGATGAACAATAGTGAAAAGTGAGTATAAGGTTTTGATAGATTTCAGTCTCTTTGGTGATCACTAATGCCAACTTGGATGCACAAACATTCCACCAAAGGCATTAAATCCACACCGTGCGTCACTAAAGTCGCCCACTTCGCGGCATTCACGATAGGTGTCTACTGGATCACAAGCACCCAAAATAAAGGTTACTGTGACTAAAGCTAAAAAGATTCTCATGATTATTTCCTTATGAGTTAGGTAAGTTTGTAGTTTGAATCAGGTTACTAAGATGTTATTCAGTATTCAATGTGACATATTGACGCATAAAAATACACACCTCAGTTCGTTTTCCACCATCATTACTTGGAGAAGTGGTTTGAAAGGAAACTGAAGAAGCGAAATAATTTCAAAACTATAGAATCAAAACTTCACCGTTTTCTTCTACGTGACCTAGGTCTGCTAGCACTTAAATTTTTAACTGACTTTGATTTACCAAGTGCAGTTTCAATCTCTTCAGGAGTTGGTTTATTACCTTGAGAGAAACTATCTAATGCGTTTCGCATTGCGATTAAATGAGCTGCAGTGGTTCCGCAACAACCACCAATGATTTTTGCTCCTGCATTTAGGACAAGTTGGGTATATTTTGCCATTAAGGTAGGATTACCTGAATATACCGCTTTGTCACCTTCAAAATAGGGAATTCCACAATTGGCTTTTGCGACTACGATGGCTTCTGGAAATTGATTAGTTATTTCGAGGATTGCAAATACTAGATCAGTTGCTCCTACACCGCAATTAGAACCAAAAGCAACTGGAGGGTGAGGTAAACTCCTTACTAAATTGCCAAGATCTGTTGGAGATAATCCCATCATTGTTTTACCAGCTGTGTCAAAACTAGCGGTAATAACGAATGGAATTCCGGATGTGGAAGCAGCTTCGGCAGCTGCAGTTATCTCTTCAGTAGCAGACATAGTTTCGATCCAGAGTAGGTCAGCGCCACCACTTGCTAAACCTTCAATTTGATCAGTAAATGCTGAAACGGCCTCTTCGTGTGTTAGTTGTCCTAATGGAACAAATAACTCACCAGTTGGTCCAATTGAACCTGCGACTAATACTTTTCGGTCGAGTTTATTGTAATCAACAATTTGTCGACAGAGTTTGGCACCTGTTTCAGCAAGTTCTTTAACGCGGTGTGTAGCATTGTGTAATTTCAATCGTGGTGCGTTACATCCAAAGGTATTAGTTAGTAAAATATCAGCACCAGCATCAACAAAGCCTTGATGTAAATTTAGGACTTTTTCTGGTTGCTCTACATTCCACAGTTCAGGAGCATCTCCAGAGATTAATCCCATTTCAAAGAGATTTGTACCAGTAGCACCATCTGCAAGAAGTGCACCGTTCTCGGTTAATAACTCATGTAAGATAGTATTGTTCATTACTAATGCGTATGATCAAATAAATTGACCAGTGTTTAACTATGATATTGAACATGAATAACCTAATGAGGTAAGATTTCATCAGGTCTGTAATAAATCTAATCTATAAAAACTAATATTCATTACCCAAAATAGCAAATTTACAAACAGTTTATAGCTGTTCGTGATAATCCATTATCCACGGAGTCGTTCATTGTTTTGATCGTAAGGTGATTCTTCAATAACTGTAGCAGGATAGAATTTATCTAAAATTTTAATTTCAAGATTAGTACCCACCTTAGCGAAGTCCGGCTGAATCATAGCTAAGGCAAGACTCTTGTTGATGCGCCACCCAAATCCACCAGATGTTGCGCGTCCAACTAGATTTCCATCAAAATAGATTGGTTCTGAACCTCGTGCATCAGTGTCGGTAATATCTTGGACTTCTAAAGTCACAAATTGCCACTTGAACCCTTTTTGTTGCCATTCAACCAAGCCAGCGCGTCCAATAAAATCTTCTTTTTGAAGTGCAACAAATCGATCCAAACCAGACTCTAGTGCCGAATACTCAATTGAAAGTTCTCGTGGAATTAACCGATAAGATTTTTCCAATCTTAGGGAGTCCATTGCACGAATTCCAAATGGCTTGATATTAAGTGATTGCCCAGCATTCATAATTAAGTCAAAAATAGTATTTTGCATTTCAATTGGGTGATGTAGTTCCCAACCTAGTTCACCGACAAAGTTTAAGCGTAAAGCATGTGCTTGTGCTTGACCGATATTGATGAATTGTCCGGTAAGCCAAGGAAAATTTTCGTTTGTAAGATTTGTATCAGTAAGATTTTGAAGTAACTCACGCGATTTTGGTCCTGCAAGTACCAGAACTCCATGTTGCGAAGTAATTCGCTCTAAATGTACTGAACCATCTTGGGGTAAATTTTGAACTAAATAGTCAAAGTCGTGTCGTTCAAATGCACCTGCTGAGACTAAGTAAAATCTTTCAGCGTCAACTTTATAAATGGTAAATTCTGAACGTACCCCACCATACTTAGTTAGCATGTGGCAAAGACCTACACGTCCTACTTTCTTTGGAATTCGATTTGCAACTAAGTTTTCAAGCCATGCTTCGGCCCCAATACCTGATACACTAAATTTTGCAAATGCTGACATGTCAAGAATGCCGACATTTTCATGAACGTGTTTTGCTTCATCGCCGACAAAATTGAAATAATTTGAGCGTCGGAAGGAATATTTTTCTACGATTCGTCCATCTTCCAATGCAGGAGAATGATTATCTTTTAACAGAACATCAGGTTTTGCTAAATCTGCATCAGTAAGTTTATATTCTTTTGGAACAAACCAGTTTGGACGCTCCCAGCCATAGACAGATCCGAAAACAGCTCCTAATGACTTCATACGCTCATAACATGGTGTAGTTTTTAAGGGGCGAGCCGCTGACCGTTCCTCATCAGGATAATGGACAGTAAATACGTTTCGGTATGCTTCTTCATTCTTTTGACGTAAATAACCTCTGGACGCATACGGACCAAAACGGCGTGGGTCTACCCCCATCATGTCAATAGTTGGTTCACCCTCAACAATCCATTCTGCAAGTTGCCAACCTGCACCACCGGCGGCTGTGACTCCAAATGAGTGCCCTTCATTAATCCAAAAATTTGGAATATCCCATGCTGGTCCAATAATAGGTGAACCATCTGGTGTATATGCGATAGCACCATTATATACTTTCTTTACACCAACTTCACCAAATGCTGGAACACGGGTAATTGCGGTTTCAATGTGCGGTGCTAGTCTATCAATATCTTCTTGGAAGAGTTCATATTCACTGTCAGCATCTGGTGAATCTACATAACAAGCCGGTGCACCGTATTCATATGGCCCAAGAATTAACCCACCATTCTCTTCCCGCATATACCAAGAAGCATCAGCATCACGTAGCACACCCATTTCTGGTAGACCATTGGATTGTCGTTCTAGAATCTTTGGATGAGGTTCGGTTACAATATATTGATGTTCAACTGGTATAACGGGAATATCAAGACCAACCATTGCACCCGTCTTACGGGCAAAGTTTCCTGAAGCGGAAACAATATGTTCGCAAGTGATGTCACCCTTATCGGTTTGAACAAGCCATTCCCCATTTAGTTGCTTTTTAATACTAGTTACATTGGTATAACGATAGATATTGGCACCTAAATCTCGTGCTCCTTTAGCAAGTGCTTGGGTTAAATCTGCTGGCTGAACATAACCATCTTCTGGATGTTGAATTGCACCAATTAATCCATCAGTTTCACATAAAGGCCAAATTTCTTTTACTTCACTTGGTGTTAATTTGTTGACATTCACACCAATTGTTTCAGCAACTCCAGCATAATACATAAATTCATCCCAGCGATCTTGAGTTGAAGCAAGTCTAATGTTCGAAACTTTGCTTAAACCGACGGGTTGATTGGTTTCTGCTTCTAATCCATCATAAAGTTTTACTGAGTATTTGTGAATTTGACCAACAGAATAACTCATATTGAACAATGGTAATAACCCAGCAGCATGCCATGTTGACCCTGAGGTTAGTTCCTTTCGTTCAACGAGTGCGACATCAGTCCAACCTTTCTTCGCTAAATGATAGAGTGTGGATACACCAACTACACCACCACCAATAATGACTACTCTTGCTTGTGAAATCATGATGTCCTCAATATAGCTTATTAATAATGAGTGAGGATTAAGTTTTGGTTTAAATTCTGATTAAGGAGTTAGTTTAAATTACTCAAAAACTTACGCTTTTAGACGACATAAACTGTTTATATTTCGCCATTTGAAAAATTTATTAACTTACTGGCAATAATATACAATATTATAACTCAGTCGTGATGGAAAAATGAATTTTTAACGAGCTGTAAGTACAGATTAGAATTGTTAGATTTATTTTCAAGAATGAAAATGTACTTACGCGAAATTCTGAATTATTTTCGTTTTCAATATGAGGTTGTAAATGTCTGAAGCAAATGAAAAAGCAACTCGACGGGGTCGTTCTTCTCGACGGGAGGTGCGCACTCGTTCTAATAATTCAGCTGCAGTTCCTTATATCCATCGCAAAATTCCTGTAACTGAGTTACTTAGCGATGAAGGCGCAGAAATCATTGAAAACAATACGGACACTATTTTGCAAGAAATAGGTATTGAGTTTAAAGAAGTTCCTGAAGTATTGGATTTATGGAAGAATGCAGGTGCTGACGTTCAAGGTGAAAGAGTAAGATTTCCAAAAGGGTTACTCAGAGAACTAATTAAGACTGCTCCAAGTAGTTTTACTCAATATGCTAGAAATCCGCAGCGAAATATACAAATTGGTGGCGACAATATGGTATTTGCTCCGGTCTATGGTCCTCCATTTGTAACTGATCTAGACAAGGGGCGAAGATATGGAACGATTGAAGACTTCCGTAATTTCGTAAAATTAGCCTATTCATCACCTTGGATTCATCATTCTGGTGGTACTGTTTGTGAACCTGTCGATTTACCTGTCAATAAGCGGCACTTGGATATGGTGTATTCACATATCAAGTATTCTGATAAACCATTCATGGGGTCAGTTACAGCACCAGAACGGGCGGCGGATTCGGTCAAGATGGCAGAGATTGTATTTGGTGAAGAATTTGTTGATCAAAATTGTGTCATGATTCAGCTGATTAATGCAAACTCACCGCTGGTCTTTGATTCAATGATGGTAGGTTCATTGCAAGTTTACGCGCGCGCTAATCAAGCCTGTATCGTTTCACCATTTATATTGGCAGGAGCAATGAGTCCTGTAACTGTTGCTGGTACTTTAAGTCAAGTATTGGCGGAAGCGTTAACTGGTTGTGCATTAACGCAATTGATTCGTCCTGGTGCACCAGTTGTATTTGGGGCATTTGTTAGTTCAATTTCAATGCAATCAGGCGCACCAACATTCGGAACACCAGAAGGATCGTTGTTACTGAATGGTGCAGCTAAATTAGCTCGTCGAACTGGATTACCATTTCGCTCAGGTGGTTCTTTCGCTGCATCGAAATTACCAGATGCACAGGCAGCACAAGAGTCGGCACAGACTATATTGGCAACGTTGCATGCTGGCGTTAACTTCGCGTTACATTCTGCTGGGTGGTTGGAAGGTGGATTGAGCTCAAGTTATGAAAAATTTGTCATGGATGCAGATCAATTAGGGATGATTCATGTATTAGCGCAGGGGATTGACATTTCTGAAAATGCGCAAGCAATGGATGCACTGCGGGAAGTAGGTCCTGGTGGACATTTTCTTGGCGCAATTCATACCCAAGCGAATTTTGAAACCGCATTTTTTAGATCAGAGATCGCCGATAATAACTCTTTTGAGCAATGGGAAAGTGATGGTAGTCTTGATGCGGCAACACGTGCGAATAAGAAATGGAAAGAAATATTGGCTGAGTATCAAATGCCATCATTAGATTCAGGTAAAGATGAAGAATTGTTAGTGTTTATGACAAAGCGAAAAGAGTCGGAACCTGACCGTAATTACTAGAAAATTGAAATTTCTTATGGATTACGATTTGTTGGAGAATAATCTACTGTTGCAAGGTTTAGTATTGTGAGACTTGGTGAGATTAAATTTTGTGAATCCTGTTTGATATTTTGAATACTTAGAGCATTAAGAAATAATTAGCAATATTTCTCAGATTGAATCTCTTTTAAATCTCTCAAGTAAATACTGAGTTAATTCAAAAATAAAGCGACACAACTGATCAAAAATCAGTCGTGTCGCTTTTATTGCTACGATTTGGTTTCAGGGAGTGATGTAGAAACCTACATCTAACTCTGGATTGATGGGAATAATTGAAGTATTATTGTCGTCCACCAATTATTGCACCGTGTACTCGTCGATTGGTCTGATTTTCATCATAGTAAAGTGCTCTTACACCAGCACCAGCTCCACCAAATTGACCATAAATCTTTCCAGTAACAGATGTTGAACCAGGTTGACGACCATTAGGTTCTGCAGTTATAGTTGATGGTTCAATAAGTGAGATTGTGAGATCATTGTCACCTGAGCTAAATGCACCGGTCACAGCAGATACATTAAAGTCACCGTCAATTGATGAACGAGAAACATATTGACCATCCACTTGTGCCGAAGTAGTGTTAACAGCAGTCCCTTCAATATCACCAGTTCCCGCTTGGAAGTCCACTGTCAAAGTGAAAGTGCCATCTTGAATTTGTCCTCGAGCGACTGGTGAATTTGAATATCTCAAAATATTCATTCCAGTAAAGGTTTGTGGACCTGTGGGTAAACCTGTAGAGACAAAATCGCGTCCACCAATTGCCAAACCACCGACTTCATCAAAAACAGCAACACTTGCAGTAGCTGTGTGTACAAAGCCGATAAAACTGACGGAACGGTCACCAACTGTTGCTGTGGAATTAACTTCTTGAAACCCTGTATAATCTGAAATATCCGCTAGAGCAATAGTCCCTACTTGTACATTATCTTGATCTGTTGCATAACGTAAAACTTGATCTCCCGTACCTGGTTCAGCTATTCGTAACAAACCAGTATTATCAACACGAACAGCACCACCAGTTTCCATATTAACCTGCGTATCATTGGTAGGGTCCGCGATAGTAGGACCAGTAGTGGGTGGGTTTACACAAACTCCATTTTGAAGGATTTGAGGTGCTGTACAAGTTACTGGAATTGGACCGCCGCCGCCGCCGCCGCCACCACCACCACCGCCGCCACAGGCAGCAAGCAATGTAATTGCGAAAATTGAAATAATTAATTTGATATTCATTTGTTACTCCTAAATTTTCAATCCGTTCCGCACCTTCTTACTTCCAGTTAGATGCGTAGCCGCATTATACGGCGAGTTAGTTTGAATTCTGCCTCCCTGAACCATTTCGTTTTGGCAGATGTGAATAGACACGGTTTCCAATATTATAACAAAATAAAATTTTGTCAAGTTCTAATTCAAAAAAAGTCAATAACTAGTAGCAACAGTTATTAGTCTATGAATTAAAACTAGAAAACAATGTCTCAAAGTTTCTTATATTATCCCTCTTTGTTTGATTGACTAATGGTTATTCGCTTCATTTAAACAAACTTAATTTTGTTATATAAGGTTTTTGAATAATGATGTCAAGCACCTTAACTAAAAAATAACAATTATTGCTTATAATATTAAGTCCACTCAATTGTCAATAGCAGAAAAAGTTATTCACAACTTTATTAAACAATGTTAAATAACTCAAATAACAAATAATTACAAATAGAATCATATTTTACATACTTCGTATTATTAGAATTTTAATATTTTAATACCCCTAAACTATTATAACAAAACTTGAAAATACTTATCCAACTTATTGAACTTTTTAGTACTTGTTAACATGACTTTATCAAATCCAATTAGTACTTCAATCATTTAACAAGTTAAACTGAAGTAAACAAGTCATTATAATATAAATAATATAAGCTGAAATTTATCCTAATTTATATTGTATTGGCATTGCTTTGTCATTGCTCAAATTAATTACTTTAATGTGATGAAATTAAATTACGGTAACTTAGAATTTATTTATCGACAAATAAGTTTTGTCTTAATTATCATTCTTTTTTAAATGTACTTGTTTTTTTTGAATCATCAGTTCATAGTTTAATTTTAATGGGTTATTAAGTACCCAAATTAAGTAAACACTCTAATTTTGTTTGCCGCTGGATTGGGCACTTGACTGAGTTATTGACTACTGTTAAGTCTGACTTGACAGGTTAAAGACAAGTCAAGGAATATTTCTTAGCGGCAATTAAAAACAACAGAAAGGAGGAAACCTATGTTTAAAAATACCTTACAAAAATTGTTAATGACAGCGACATTGTTGCTAACAATGTCTTCTTTTGTGGCGGCTGAAGTGGTATATCACCGTGGTAATACCGGAGATCCAGAAACTTTAGACCAGCACAAAACTTCAACAACTTATGAAGCACATATCTTGCGAGATTTGTTTGAAGGTTTAACGGCTTATAATGCCAAGGGAGAAACAGTACCTGGGGTAGCAAAAAGTTGGACCATTTCCGATGATGGAGTGACTTACACATTTTCGCTGCGCACTGATGCTAAATGGTCAAATGGTGATTCGGTTACGGCAGATGATTTTGAATATTCACTTCGCCGTATTATGAATCCTGAAACCGGTGCAAAGTATGCGAATATTCTTTACCCAATTAAGAATGCTGAATCTGTCAATAAAGGTGAACTTACACCTGATCAATTGGGGGTAAAAGCAATGGATGACTACACGCTGGAGATAACGCTTGGGGCACCGACTCCATATTTCCTTGACCTTTTGACGCATCAAACGGGTTTACCAGTTCACCCAGCTTCAGTTGAAAAATATGGGTTAGATTTTGTCAAACCAGAAAATAGTGTCTCAAACGGTGCATACATGCTGGAAGAGTTTATTCCAAATAGTCACTTGAAAGCGACTAAAAACCCATATTTCCATGATGCAGCTAATGTGCAAATTGAAACCATTATGTTTTACCCAACAGAAGATCGAAGTGCTGCATTGCGACGGTTCCAAGCTGGCGAATTACATTCAAATAATGATGCACCAACTGAACAGGTGAAGTTCATGCGGGAAACTTTGGGTGATCAATTCCGAGTCGCACCATTTTTGGGAACCTATTATTATGCGCTGAACCATAATGATGAAGCGTTATCCAATCCTGATGTTCGTCAGGCGTTATCAATGTCTATAGATCGAGAGTATTTGGCGGAAGAAATTTGGGGAGGTGTTATGGTACCTGCGTATTCTTTTGTTCCACCAGGAATTGGTAACTATAACGATCCAGCAACAGTTAATTTTGTTGATGTACCTATGATTGATCGTGAAGACCGTGCAGCAGAATTGTTAAATGCAGCTGGGTATGGACCTGATAATCCAGTTTCTTTAAAAATTAACTACAACACTTCAGAAAATCATAAAAACACTGCGGTTGCAATCGCCGATAGTTGGAAACCACTCGGTGTTGAAATTACTTTAGAAAACACTGATGTTGCGACGCATTATGCAATGCTTCGTGATAAAGCAGATTTCGATGTTGCTCGTGCTGGTTGGATTGGTGATTATTCAGATCCGCAAAACTTCTTATTCATGGTTGAATCAGACAATGACGGGTTTAACTATGCCAATTATGATAATCCAGAGTATGATGGGCTAATGGACAAAGCAGCACTCGAAGTTAATATCGAAAAACGCGCTGCGATTCTAAAACAAGCAGAAGAAATTTTCTTACGAGACTTGCCGTTTATTCCAATCTTATTTTATGGATCAATGAGCATGGTATCCGATAAGTTAAAAGGTTGGGAAGACAATATCCAAAATGTTCATCCGACTCGGTATTTAAGTATCGTTCAGTAAGATGTGAGATTCAAAAAAATGTTGGGCGAATTCAATTAAATTCGTCCAACAATACTGTCCAGTGTCAAATCAATTTGTTGAATTGGATTAACTGAATTTAATTGGTTTTAGGAGGAAGGTTAGTGTTACGTTATGTATTTGGGCGGCTATTCACTGCAATACCTACATTATTTTTGATTGTAACGATTGCCTTTTTTCTAATCAGATTAGCCCCTGGTGGACCGTTTGACCTAGAACGTCCGCTCGAAGCAAAGGTAATGGAGAATCTGAACAAGATTTATCAATTGGATAAACCGCTTTGGGAACAATATTTGCTTTATCTCCAAAATGTCGTGCAGGGTAATTTCGGCCCCAGTTTCTATTTCAGAGACTTTACTATTAACGAATTATTTGCTGCGAGTTTACCAATCTCTGTTTTTCTTGGGGTATCTGCATTGTTGCTAGCCTTGATAGTAGGTACAGGACTCGGTGTACTTGCAGCACTTAAGCAAAATCAAGGCACAGATTATACCGTAATGACGGCAGCAACAATTGGCATAACCATCCCAAATTTTGTAATTGCACCGGTATTAACGCTATTTTTTGGGGTCTGGCTCGGTTGGTTACCGGTGGGTGGTTGGAATGGAGGTGCGTGGCAAAACATAGTACTTCCGATTATTACTTTGGCGTTACCACAAGTAGCAGTAGTTGCACGCTTGACAAGAGGAGCAATGATCGAAGCCTTGCGGTCAAATCATGTTAGAACAGCAAGAGCTTATGGTTTATCAGGCTTCTCAGTAATTGTGGTTCACTCGTTGCGAAGCGCGGTGTTACCAGTACTGTCTTATCTTGGTCCCGCAGCGGCAGCATTACTGACAGGTTCTGTAGTAATTGAAACGATTTTTGGGATTCCTGGAATTGGCAGATATTTTGTTCAGGGCGCGTTAAATCGAGACTACACATTAGTGATGGGAACGGTGATTATCGTTGCATCCTTTGTGATCATTTTTAATTTGATCGTAGATTTACTTTATGCCGTAGTCGATCCACGCGTACGGTACGATTGAGGTGATTATGCCGGATGCAACAACTAATTTAGTAATTGAAGATACATTTGTTGCGACCAAGGGGCGTTCGCTCTGGGTTGATGCGCGTGATCGTCTGATGGCGAATAAAGCGGCCGTTTGCTCAATAGTTTTTTTGATTTTGGTAACTTTAGTATGTTTTTTGGGGCCATGGTTTACGTCACATCAATTCGACGCGGTGTATCGTAATTATGTAAAGGTACCTGCAAGTTTATCTTCTTACCCGCGCGATGCACAAATCATTCCGGCTTTTGAGGATGCGTTGAAGAGAGCGCGAGTGAACATTGGAAAAATTGAAATTGATAATGGTTTTGTATCAGTTCAAATTTCTTCAGAACAGGAAATTGACCCAAGAATAACTCGCTATTTAGAACGATCAGATTTGTTTAAAAACGCAAATTTTTCAGAAGTAGGTTCTGAAAGTACTGAAGGTCAATTAACCGCTGAAGTAGAACGACTATTTTTTCTATTTGGTACTGATTCAAATGGTCGTGACTTGTTAACACGGACCTTAGTTGCAGGTAGGGTGTCGTTGGTAATTGGGTTATTGGCGACAGTAGTAGCCATTACAATCGGGGTATTCTATGGTGCGCTTTCTGGTTATTTCGGCGGGAGAACTGATCTAATTATGATGCGGATTGTAGATATTCTTTATTCACTACCGTTTATTTTCTTTGTCATTATGTTAGTAGTTTTCTTTGGACGTAATTTTGTGTTGATGTTTATCGCAGTGGGTGCGGTTGAGTGGTTAGACATGGCTCGCATCGTTCGTGGACAGACTCTAACACTTAAACGCCAGGAGTATGTGCAGGCAGCGGAAGCAATGGGAGTGGGGCAACTTGGAATATTAAAACGTCACATTATTCCAAATACTTTTAGTCAAGTAGTGATTTATATGACGCTTCTAGTCCCGCGAGTAATTTTATTAGAAAGCTTTCTTTCATTTTTAGGGTTAGGTGTACAAGAACCAATGACAAGTTGGGGAGTTTTAATTGCAGAGGGGGCTAAAAATCTCCAAGGTGCAACTTGGATGTTAATTTTCCCCGCAATCTTTTTAATTTCAACACTTTTTGCTCTCAATTTTATTGGTGATGGATTACGTGATGCACTTGATCCAAAGGATCGGTAGTGATGTCAGCTAAAAACACAGCACCAGTCTTATCAGTTAAAAATTTGTCAGTAAATTTTACAACGAATTTAGGTGTTGTTGAAGCAGTTAAAAATATTTCTGTAGTAGTTTGTCCAGGTGAAACAGTTGCAATTGTCGGTGAGTCAGGTTCTGGAAAGAGCCAAACCATGATGGCAACTATGGGATTGCTGGCTGATAATGGAATTGCAACCGGTGAAGTTCGGTTTGATGACAGAAATTTATTAGACCTATCAATTGTTGAGCTTAACCAAATTCGCGGAAGCAAGATTACAATGATTTTTCAAGAACCGATGACTTCACTAGACCCACTTTACACTGTAGGTCGTCAGCTGATTGAGCCGATCATGCGACATAATACGAATAATCAGCGGTCTGCGAAAAAATTGGCCCTTGAATTGTTAGACTTGGTTCAAATACCTGAGCCTCAGCAACGGATTAAATCTTATCCGTATGAATTATCAGGTGGGCAACGTCAACGAGTTATGATTGCGATGGCGTTAGCAAATAACCCAGACCTTCTAATTGCTGATGAACCAACGACTGCATTGGATGTTACGACCCAGGCGAAAATTCTTGAATTGCTGGCTGATTTACAAAAGCAGTTTGGAATGGCGGTAGTTTTCATTACACATGACCTCGGGATTGTAAAAAAGATTTCTAATCGTGTTTATGTAATGAAAGAAGGCCGTGTTGTAGAAGAAGGAGATACACAAAGAATATTTGAAAACCCCTCACATACATATACCAAAATGCTACTCAATGCCGAACCCGAAGGTACGTCGACCTTACAAAATACCAGTGATGTAAAAATATTAAGCGGAGAGAAAGTTACGGTGGAGTTTAAACAGAAAAAATCGTGGCTTGCACCAGTAAAAATTTTACGAGCTGTTGATAATGTAACAATGAATTTGAATCTGGGGCAAACTTTAGGTGTTGTTGGTGAGTCAGGTTCAGGTAAATCGACTCTAGCACGGGCGTTATTAAGATTGTTACCCTCAACAGGAACCATTCAGTTTGAAGGTGAAACTTTGAATTCCAAAACTAATGCTGAAATGCGTAATTTGCGTCGAGAAATGCAACTAGTTTTTCAAGATCCATTTGGCTCGCTTAGTCCACGATTGACAGTAGGTGAAATCGTAACTGAAGGTTTGTTAACACATGACACAAATCTAAACGCTAGGGAACGCGATGCACTCGCATGTAAAGTTTTCACAGAGGTCGCGCTTGATCCTCAATTGCGAAATCGTTACCCACACGAATTTTCTGGTGGGCAACGGCAACGGATTGCAATTGCAAGAGCATTAGTGTTGAATCCAAAATTGATTGTGCTAGATGAACCAACATCTGCCCTTGATAGAACAATTCAAAAACAGATTATTGAGTTGTTGCGAAACTTACAGCAAACTCATAAACTTACATATCTATTTATATCGCATGACTTAGCAGTGATTCGTGCGATGTCTGATGAAGTTCTTGTAATGAAAGATGGTAAAATTATTGAACAAGGCAGTACCAATCAGGTTTTTGAAAATCCGCAGCAAAGTTATACGCAGGAATTAATTCAAGCGGCGAATGTGCATTGAGAGCAAAAATGATTTTATCTCAGGTGAGCAGTGAGACTGGTCAAAATCTACTTTCTTTGCCTCAAGATATTTCGGGAAAATATATTGAATTAAATTAAGGTGATATGATGATTTTGTGTGGCCGGAGCTTTAGTTTTCATGAGGATTCTAAAGAATATGGACGTAGGTTGGTTTTAATCATAGAAAGATTATTCTGCAATTAAGCATAACCAAAGTCCTGCAGTCGAATTATCACGATAAGACCTAGTTTCGACTAGTGATCTTGAATAGGAGTCTGAGCCGACCGCATGCATGTGAAGTTTGCAGGATATTTTGATGTTCAGGTTTCAAAAATAATGAGGTTATCCAGTGGGGGGAGTGAATGGTATTGCATGGTTTATCAGTGCTGTTATTTCAGAGCTTTGGCTGTTCGTCTAATAAATGGAATATCATCATAAAAATAACCTGTGGATAATTTTTCAAAATCAGTCACTTGGTCGTCCAAATTTATTATATTAGTGATTGAAACTAGATGGATAGAAAACAGGAATAACTACTCTTGGCCCATTTGCCATTTTAACGCATCTGGATCCGTAATTAAGCTTTACTTCCCCTGGTTTCGAATTATTTTCTGGGATAGATATCCCGAATAGGAGCTTGTAGCCACATATGCCCACAGTGGGTTCCATCTAGTTTGCTTAAATAACGCTATAGAGAACTATCACCAAGTTACTTGAGCTATTCTGAGGTGTACTCAAAACTGAATAACCAAAACGGACTATTTCAAGAACCGAATCAATATTCAGCTGGCGTTACTACCACAAAGTAAATTTTGATTCGATCAACCTCGAGTTAGATTTATTTTGATCCGATAAGATAATCAGTAGCGCAAATTTAATTTTGCATTGCGCTGGGCAGAGGAGGTATATTATCACAAAAAATTGATTAGATTGTTAAAAGTTCAAATATAATAGGACTTTAAGGTTTATCTTGTTGCTCAAAAAACATAAAAACTGAAAAATTATTCCGCCGCTGGCAAAAAAATTTGTAAATGATGGTTGAAAACCATCATAGGAGGAGGAGTTTGCTTAAATAACGCTATAGAGAACTATCACCAAGTTACTTGAGCTATTCTGAGGTGTACTCAAAACTGAATAACCAAAACGGACTATTTCAAGAACCGAATCAATATTCAGCTGGCGTTACTACCACAAAGTAAATTTTGATTCGATCAACCTCGAGTTAGATTTATTTTGATCCGATAAGATAATCAGTAGCGCAAATTTAATTTTGCATTGCGCTGGGCAGAGGAGGTATATTATCACAAAAAATTGATTAGATTGTTAAAAGTTCAAATATAATAGGACTTTAAGGTTTATCTTGTTGCTCAAAAAACATAAAAACTGAAAAATTATTCCGCCGCTGGCAAAAAAATTTGTAAATGATGGTTGAAAACCATCATAGGAGGAGTTTGCTTAAATAACGCTATAGAGAACTATCACCAAGTTACTTGAGCTATTCTGAGGTGTACTCAAAACTGAATAACCAAAACGGACTATTTCAAGAACCGAATCAATATTCAGCTGGCGTTACTACCACAAAGTAAATTTTGATTCGATCAACCTCGAGTTAGATTTATTTTGATCCGATAAGATAATCAGTAGCGCAAATTTAATTTTGCATTGCGCTGGGCAGAGGAGGTATATTATCACAAAAAATTGATTAGATTGTTAAAAGTTCAAATATAATAGGACTTTAAGGTTTATCTTGTTGCTCAAAAAACATAAAAACTGAAAAATTATTCCGCCGCTGGCAAAAAAATTTGTAAATGATGGTTGAAAACCATCATAGGAGTAATTAGATTGCAATTTTCACATTTCCATTTTTCAGAGTATTCACTTGAAGTGTAGTTGGATCAAATTTTTTGGTTAGGGTTTTGGCAAGTAGTATTTAGTTCTTTGCTTTCAATTAAGTTACAGTAATTTCTATTAAATGAAACTCAATAAGAAACTCAAATATTAGTAGTTGCATAGAATTACAATTTTTCACTGTATTCTGGTTGTGAATTGAACTTTTTGTCATTTCGAATTATATTATGTGACAAACTGGTAATTTAAATATTAGAGAGAGCAGAATGAAAATTGAACCACCAAAGGTTAAGCCTAAAATCATTAGTTGGGCAGTAGAACGGTCTGGCTATAATCGGCAAGACTTAGAAGCAAAATTTAAAAGTCTACCTGAGTGGGAGAAGGGTTTATCAGTTCCTACACGCGGTCAATTAGAGAAATTTGCAAACGCAATGCATGTCCCTTATGCGTTTATGTTTCTTGATAAACCACCTAAAGAATCTATTTCTATTCCAGATTTTCGAACATTTAAGGGGCACCGAATTACACGTCCAAGCCCGAATTTAATTGATGTTCTGCGAATATCTAAATTTCGTCAAGAGTGGTATCGAGAGTTTTCCATATTGGAAGGATATGAACCGGTAAAATTTATAGGAAGCGCAAAACCGAATTCAAACCATAAATTGCATGCTAGTCGGCTTCAATCTTTGCTAAAGTTTAGTTTTAAAGACCGTATGAATTTAAGCAAAAATGAAGATATTATGCGGTACTTGATAACGAAATTAGAGGAGTTGGGTGTATTAGTTATGGTAAGTGGAATTGTAGGTAGCAATACAAGAAGAAAATTAGATCTTGAAGAATTTCGCGGGTTTGCACTTTGTGATCAGTATGCACCATTAATTTTTGTGAACGGTTCGGATATCAAAGCTGCTCAATTGTTTACACTTGCTCATGAACTTGGGCATTTGGTATTGGATGCGACAGGATTATCTAATGTAAGTATTCAGAAATGTAATGAAGCAAACCAAAAAGAAAAATGGTGTAACAATTTTGCGGCTGAGTTGTTGGTTCCCCTTTCTGATTTAAAAGAACACATACAAACTTCTGAATCAATTGAAGGTTCAATAAATCGAATTTCAAAGGTTTTTAAAGTTAGTAGATTGGTAATTTTGCGCCGGCTTTTAGATGCGAACCAGATTAACCAGTCTACATTCAATTATTATTGGAAGGTTTATATCAGAAAGTCTAAGAATACAAAAACGCGTAAACAAATAGGGGGAAATTTTTACTTTACTACTGTAAGACGACTGGGTCGGAAGTTCGCAACCGCATTAATTGAAAGTACCATTAATGGTAGAACAGGCTATAGAGATGCGTTGCAAATGTTAGGAATTTCTACAATGAAGGCTTTTGATGGACTAGCTAGAGAAACTGGGGTGAAGAGTTGACAAAATATTTACTTGATACGAATGTATTTATCAGTGCTCACAATTTTTATTATAGTCCAGATATATGTCCAGCATTTTGGGATTGGATTATTCTACAAAACGAAATGGGGGGTGTAACCAGTATTGACAGAGTATTTGGGGAATTATCAGCAGTTGAGGATGGTCTTTACAATTGGTCAAGTACTTTTGGATTCAAACTATTTGAGTATTCGGGAACTCCTGAATTAGAGAGTGTTACAAACAATATTGAAACTTGGTTAGCGGAAAATGAATATTCAGATGACGGTATTTATGATTTTGCGCTTGGTGCTGATATTTGGCTTATTGCCTATGCGTTAAGTTATGATAAAACTCTTGTAACTCATGAAAAATCGCAAGGTTCAAAAAGTAAAATAAAGATACCAAATGTTTGTAAAGGTTTAAATATTCCATGTGTAACAACATTTGAGATGCTACGCACAGAATCTGTAGAGTTTATTTTAAAAGATAGAACAGTGAGTTGAAAAAAAATCAAAGTAAATTAGTAAACCCTAGTGTTCAGTTGTGTTTTGAATTTGGTGACTTTAAAAATCAGTTCCATTGAGAAGCTCCCAATAAAATCAACTTGAATTAGAATACTAAGCTTGAAATTATAAAATTCTGGACTATGTCAGTAGAAATTCTGTTTAAATTTTATTTATATTGGTAGTGCGATGAATAAACTTATGGTGAAACCAGAGATGATCAAGTGGGCAGTTGAACGGTCCGGCTATCATCGCGAGATTTTGGAGAAGAAGTTCAGTAAACTTCCAGAATGGGAGTGTAAGGGAGCCAGTTTAACACAGAATCAATTAATTAAATTATCAAAAGCAGTGCATGTCCCTTACTTCACTTTTTTCTCAGATCATCTACCAGATGATATACGTCCAATTTCAGATTTTCGAAATCTTGAAGGAGATAAATTTTCTAAACTGAGTTCAAATCTGCTTGCAGTAATTGATGCCACAATATTTCGTCAAGACTGGTACCAAAAATTTGCTTTTTCTCAAGACTACCTACCAGTTGAAATTATAAGGTGTGCGAATATTTATACTGATCCCTGCTATTTTGCAACTCAACTACAAAGAGTGCTGAAATTTCGCCTGAATGATCGCAATAATATTTCTGAGAATGAAGAATCATTTTCCTATTTAATCAATAAATTGGAGGAGCTTGGGATTTTAGTTATGGTTAGCGGTATAGTAAATAGCAATACCAGACGAAAACTTAATTTAGAAGAATTTACTGGTTTTGCTTTATACGACAAATATGCCCCTTTAGTCTTTGTAAATGGTGCCGACTCTCGTTCTGCCCAACTATTCGTTTTGATTCGGGAATTGGGGCACCTGTTATTGGGAGCACCTGGGTTATCTAATGTTGGAATTCATTCAACAGACGTGTCAGAAAAAACTGAAGTTTGGTGCAATAAATTTGCAGGAGAGTTTCTAGTACCTGAGGTTGAACTAATAGAACGCTTGAACAGTAAGGAATCTCTGGAAGATACTATAAACAGGCTTACAAAGTTTTTTAAAGTTTGTAGTTTAATTGTGCTTAGACGGCTACTTGATATTAATGTCATTTCCACAGACGAATTCAACTATTTCAAGCAATTTAAAAAGTTTAAACATACGCATACCGGAAAAAAGTGTCGCACCAAATATGATTTCTATTCAATTACTATCAGACGATTGAGTCGCAAATTCGCAACTGCTTTAATTCAAGATGTTAAGTGGCATGGCACATCATATCTAGACGGTTATAAATTGTTGGGAAATGCAAGTGGCAAAATGTTTGATAGACTTGCAATTGAGTTAGGGATCACAAAATAAGTATTGCTAAGAATTCATGAGTTGGATTGTAATTCATGTGCTGAGATTAAAGTCTGCTTACTATAGGTTGTGACTGGATCAACACATGAAATAATTCTGGGTCTTGGCAAAATTATTAAAACATATTTTGCTTTGCAGACAAACTTAAAATTATTGTTTCTAGATCGGATGCAAAAAATTAACGAATCAGAAAAACAGATTACAAATTGATTTATCCGCAGAATTCTCTGCTGAATTTTTTGCGATTTCAGCTGAAAATAATATGCAACCAAACGAATTTGTCAAAAATGTTCTAGAAGAATATATTTCAAAAGCAGCTGTTTAGCCGTTGCCTGTGGAAATTGTTGTTAAGTGCCTCAAAAAAGTTTAGAGTGAATTTGAAAAAGAGGGGGTTACTCATTTGAGATTAATTGGTTCGGTTGCGAGAAATGAGGCAAAGCGGGGAAGTGATATTGATCTTCTTGCTGAATTTAATTGTATCGTTGGATTGAAGGAGTGGGTAACGACAATTGAGATAGCAGAGAGAGTATTGGGAAAAATGGCTAAAATAGATCTATTACCGCAAAAATTTTTACGTTGAAGGGTGTATAATTCAGCTTTAAACGATGCAATTAAAATATTTTAAGAAATTAACCGAATTGAAAACAAAAGTTGAATCAATAGCAGTGCGAAGATTTAATACCCAAATGTATTAACAAAAATTTTAGTTTATTGACAGTCTCTGGACTAATATAATATGATTGGATCATTAGTAATTTTTTAGGGATATCAAATATGCTTCTTGATTCAACAATATGTGACTTTGGTTGGAAAGCACAAGACTTTCATCTTAAAGATCCAAATGGCAAGGAATATGCTCTTTTTGATATAATGGGAAATAATGGGTTACTTATTGCATTTATTTGTAATCATTGTCCGTATGTAAAGGCTATCATTGATCGTTTGGTTGAAGATGCCTCAATTCTTCAAAACGAAGGAATTGGGACGTTAGCAATAATGTCAAATAATTATCTGGAATATCCTGCTGATAGTCCAAGCGAAATGCTGAAATTTGCGGACATTCACAAGTTTACATTCCCATACCTGATAGATGAAGAGCAAATCGTTGCAAAGACTTATGGCGCAGTATGTACTCCAGATTTTTTTGGGTTTAACAATAAATTTGAACTCAATTATCGGGGACGATTGGATGACGCAAGAAACCAAGACGCGACCAATCGGAAACCAGAACTACTGGATGCAATGCGTCTTATTGCTAAAACTGGAAAGGGACCGCAAGAACAATTTCCTTCAATGGGTTGTTCAATAAAGTGGAAACGGTAGCGATACCAAAAGATAATAGAGAAAAGTGCACTGGGTTGAATTAGAGTTTAATTTATATTCGGGGTGATGAACTTCAATTCAATTCAGTGCGCTATTTTTCCAATCTTAATTGTCCTTTTTCTTTAACTGAGATTCAAGTTGATTGCAGTAATTTTCAAGTGCTTTGATTCGGGCAAAGCGTTTGTCATTTCCCTCGACGAGAGTCCAAGGGCAATCAGTAGTGCTAGTGTATTGGACCATATCATTAACGGCTTGTTCGTAGTCGTTCCATTTTTCTCGATTTCGCCAGTCTTCATCAGTTAATTTCCACCGTTTGTGAGGAGTTTTTTCGCGCAATTTAAATCGATTGAGCTGTTCCTTCTTCGTAATGTGGATCCAATTTTTGACCAGAACGATTCCATGCTCTGTAAGCTGAGATTCAAACTCGTTGATTTCTGCATAAGCACGCTTCCATTCCTCTTCAGTCGCAAATTTTTCAATTCGTTCGACTAGGACTCGTCCATACCAAGAGCGGTCAAAGATACAAATGTGTCCTTCTTGTGGTAACCTGCGCCAGAAACGCCATAAATGATTTTGAGCTTTTTCTTCGTCCGTTGGTGCGGCAAAACCATGCACTTGGTAATTTCGAGGATCAAGCGCATTGGTGATTCTTCTGATTGCCCCACCTTTACCAGCGGCATCTGGACCTTCAAATACTAGAATACTTGCAATTTTTTCTGCTTTTGCTTTGATATGTAATGAATGCAACTTTGCTTGAAGTTCAACTAGTTTTTTGTTGTAGACTTTCTTTTCAATTGTTTGAGTCATATCTAATTGATCTAACACTGTGTGTGTACTAGTTTCGGGAAGTTTGAAATCACTTGTTAACGCATCTTCAAGAACTTCAGCGTTTGGTAAACTACTTTTTGATTCAAATTTACTTTTTTTAGTAGGTTTGGAACTTGAAGGTAGTTTAATGTGCTGTTCAAGTCGCTGATGTAAAGCATTATGCAGTACATTAGCAACGCTAATTGACCGAAAGTTTGGATCAGCTCCTTCAATTATATTCCAGTGTGCGGAACCTCGATTGGTTCTTGATATAACTTGTTCGGCAGTGTCAATGAAGTGGTCATACATTTTCCAATGTTTCCAATCACGAGCTGTCACTCTTGCTTTAGTAAGAGGGTCGTTTTCTAGACTTTTCAATCTTTCCTCTTGTTTTTCATTACTCAGATGCATCCAAAACTTAAGAATTAGGGCACCATCTTGGGCAAGTGTCCGTTCAAACTGGACGATGCGTTCTAATTTACTATGGAATATATTATCATCAATCTTCCCGTAGGCATAGTCCAGTACTGGCTTTGAATACCATGCACTTAAAAACATTCCGATTCGCCCTCGAGGTGGTAAATCTCGCCAGAATTTCCAATATTCGGGTCTTCCCAATCTGGCTTCTTCAATATCATCATAGGCACGAGTAATTAACCAGCGGGGATCCATCCATTCATTCAATAAGCTAACAGTTTCTCCTTTCCCAGCACCATCCACACCTGAAAACAATAAAATTGTTTGAAAATATTGACCTTTACGCAGGATTTCTTGCAAAATGACCAGTTGCTCACGAAATTTT
Source organism: Stappiaceae bacterium (assembly GCA_964291365.2). GTDB lineage: Bacteria > Pseudomonadota > Alphaproteobacteria > Rhizobiales > Stappiaceae > JBDWFY01. The sequence continues at coordinate 2,956,745 of OZ219989.1, read as the reverse complement.
GGTACCAGCTTTTTAAAATCTGAGTTAGAAATTCTTTGATTTAGTTCGGCCGTTTCAAACATCAGTTCCTCTCTTTCGCTCCTGACAGTATTATTTAAAAATCTTACAGAAATAACAAGCAGTTTGCAATTGGAAATCATCAGCAAATTGTTGATCTATTATTCAGGTAATATGAATTTATTTGAAGAGAAAAATTTCGCAAATATTGAGAGTGAGGGATTGAAATATGGCTAAATTTTTGGATTTGCTAAATACTTTTCAAGTGATTCAACAAACTTTTCCATTGGAGCTGATTTATCATTACGACCATGCCAAATTGCTCCGATACCAAACTGAACCGATTTTGTTCCTTGAGTAATTCGTAACGCATGAGGTTTATATTTTGCTGTAGAAGGTACAATTGCAGTACCAAATCCGGACTGTGCCAATGCGACAAGTGTGTGGGTAGAAGAACTTTCAAATGCAATGGTTGGTTGCAACCCTTCAAGCCGAAACGCAGATTCTAAAACTATTCTAGATTGAAAGTGATGATTGAGAACAAGCAGCTTGTGTTTGGCTAGTGATTTTATGGAAATTCTCTTAGTAGAATTATGGTTAAGATTTGAACCAATAGCCAATAAGTCAAGATGCCAAAGGTGTTTAATTCTTAATCCACGTTCTACTCCAGGTTCAGCGGTGATTCCAACAGTTATTTCGCGGTTTAAAATTCGTTCCTGCAACTCTACACCGCCACCTTCCAATAGCTGCACTGAAATTTCTGGAAATTCATAGGAAAATTTAGGTAAGAACTCTGCTAATACTGTTTCAATCAACTGCGGTGTCGCTCCAACCGTTAATTCACCCGATTCGGTTCCAATCATCTTTCGAGACTTGAGACTAATGTTTTGAAGTGCTCTGGAAGCATCCATTAACTCTGGTAATATCGCACGAGCTTCAGGTGTAGGTCGAATATTTCGGCCATGTTTTTGGAATAATTGTAATCCAAATATTTCTTCCAACTTTTTGATTCTACGAGTCACTGCAGGCTGGGAAATATTTAGTTGTCGTGCAGCTAGCGTAACGTTTCCCAATTCAAAGATAGCTAGAAAAGAGTCAATTTGTTTCTGATCCATTTATGCAATATAGCTATTAAATTATATAAAATCAATTCATTATTATTATTTATTATTTTGTCATAAAGTTTTTATCAAGGTGAAAAATTTCGATCTGCCTAAATCTAAGTAATCAAATTCTTCGGGGTAATAAAAAGAATTGGGGGAATTGAGATGAATATTCATAATCATAACTTTGTAGGTAAAAGTATTGACTATAGTGTCAATGCTGAAGTGTTTGAAGGAAAGGCGAGAGATGTTGCGGATAAAGTATTAAGACCAAACGCTGCAGAAATCGACCGAACGGAACAATATTCATACGAAAATGTTAAGGCTCTGCTGGATGCAAGAGTGCTTGGGATGTCAATACCGGTTGAGTATGGTGGTGCAGGAGCGGGTTTTGATGTGGTATGTAGGGTGATAGAGGAGGTTGCAAAAGCATGTGGTGTTTCCGGTCGTATTGTCGTAGATACGAATATGGGAGCGGTTCCAGCAATTATGGAATACGGCACCCATGAACAGAAATCGTTGACTGCCGATTTAGTTTTAACAGGCGACAAACCAGCAATCTGTATCAGTGAACCAGAAGCTGGTTCTGATGCCAAAAGTATGCTGACAAGGGCCGATAAGAATGAGTATGGTTATGTTTTGAATGGAACGAAACACTGGATTACTGGTGCAGGTGTATCAAAATTATTTTTAATCGTTTCACATGTATATGAGGATGACAAATATCTCGGAATGGGAGCATTTTTAATTGTAGATGGTGAGACTGAGGGATTCAAAATTGGGAAACGAATACCTACTATGGGATTAAGAGGACTTCCAGAAGGATTTGTTCACATGGATAACTGTCAAGTAGCAGACTCAGCACTACTAGTCCCTAAGTCCGGTTTTGAAAAGGGATTTGGTGAAATTATGATGGCTTATAACTCACAACGAATCGGAGCGGCAGCTGTTGCCCTTGGCATTGCTCAAGGTGCATATGAATTAGCTCTTGCCTACACCCAAAAGCGAAAACAGTTTGGTCAACCGATAGCTGATTTTCAAGGATTGCAGTGGAAATTGGCTGATATGTCAATCAAATTACGCGCATCAAGGTTACTTATTCAAGAAACAGCCTGTTTGGGTACTCCATTTCCAGATCCTGTACAAGCAGCTCAAGCGAAAATATTTGCAGCTGAAACGGCGATAGCTGTGACTAATGATGCCTTACAATTACATGGCGCGGTGGGTTATGGACGAGAATTACCGTTGGAGCGAATGGTCCGCGATGCGCGGATGTTTGCCATAGGTGGTGGCACTACTGAAATTCTCAGAAATACTGTAGCTTTAGGTTTATTGGAACGGAAATATAAGTGATTCTGAACGACAAATTGATTGTTAGTATTATTGTTAGGTTTTAAAGCATCGATTTCCGACACAGGTGTATTTTAATTTTGGTAGCATTGAAGTTTGCTGTAGCTTAAATTAAATCTAGATTCACTATTTATTCACTGTCAATATAGTAGTGATGCTAAGTCTAATATAACAGTACATGTCCGAATACCTAAAGAGCAAAAGTAAAGTGCAGAAGTTGTGTTCTCTGATATGGGAATGGATATATCAGAAGGTATTCAGTGTTATTGCATAAAGTAGTATCAGAATATCAAAGCACTTCCCTTACAAATGGGCATAATACTCCAAAGTGATTAGAGAAGGTTATTCAAGAGATTAAGGATGGAAAGTTTGAAAGTTTTGAATCAATAGATGAATTCGTGGCATGTTAGAAGTAAATTAACTTGCTTAGTACTGAACCTTTCAATGATTTGCTGTTTTGATGTAATTCTTTGATCATTTCAAATCATATCTTAGCAAACAACCTTGGAATAGTTGGTATATTAGTTGAATACAGTACTGAATTTGATTAAATTCTAATATGCCTTATATATTGGAACATTATTATTTAACAACGTAGCAAACACTCCTTAAAATTGGATTAATTTAATGTTTACGTGGTTTGAACGTCTTATTGACCCATTTGCCATTGAGGATTTATCTCAACCTCCAAGAACAGTGCCCGCATTCTGTTGGCACTATGCTAAGCCGTATTGGAAAATCTTAACCGCGGTAGTGACTATAAGTATGACCGTGGCTATCTTAGAAGTTCTAATTTTGACATTTCTAGGTGACTTGGTGAATTGGTTGTCTGGAGCACCAAAGGAGACATTTTTTGAAACAAATTTTTGGAATTTAGTCTGGATTAGTCTTGTCATTCTTGTCTTTGTCCCAATTTGTCACTTGGTTTGGGAGTTGTTGTTTCATCAGACCTTGATGGGTAATTTTCCTATGGCATTGCGATGGCGACTACATCGCTATCTTCTTCGTCAATCTTATGAGTTCTATCAAAACGATTTTGCTGGTCGAATTGCGACTAAATTGATGCAAACAGCATTAGCAGTTCGGCAAGTCACGGCAGTCGCTACCGAATTAATGGTTTATATTGTGGTTTATTTTATTAGTGGATTGATTGCAGTTGGTTCAGCAGATTGGCGACTAATGCTACCCTTACTTTGTTGGATAGTTTTATATATCGCTTCGATTGTTTATTTCGTACCTAAGTTAGAAAAAGTTTCCGAGAGACAATCGCATGCACGTTCAACTATGACTGGCCATATTGTTGATGCTTATACAAATATCTCCACTGTAAAATTATTTTCTCACGCCGAACGGGAAGAAGTTTACGCGCAACGCTCAATGTTTTCTTTTTTGAAAACTGTTTTTTCACAAATGCGGCTGGTAACGTGGTTGAACATGGTCTTAATGATTATTAACTCGTTGTTATTGTTTTTTGTTGGAGTAGTGGCAATTTGGCTTTGGCAAACTTCAGTTGTGACAATAGGTGATATTGCTTTAGCAATTGGATTGGTATTGCGGATAGAAGCGATGTCGCAACATATTCTGTGGGAATTGGGGGAATTATTTGAAAGTATTGGAACTGTTGCAGATGGGATTTCGACAATTTCACAACCGCGTAAGGTGCAAGATCATGCTGAGGCAAAACAACTTGTCGTTACCAATGGTCGAATCAACTTTAGCAACATTACATTCAATTATGGCAAGAGTACAGGTGTAATCAACAATTTAGATTTATTGATTCAACCTGGTGAAAAAATTGGATTAGTTGGTCGCTCAGGGGCCGGAAAATCAACAATGGTCAATCTGTTGTTAAGATTTTATGATTTAGAAGGTGGTAAAATTCTGATAGATGACCAAGATATTTCAAAAGTAACACAAGAAAGCTTGCGTCAACAAATTAGTGTGGTAACCCAAGACACTTCATTGTTACATCGAAGCATATTTGAAAATGTTGCCTATGGTTTTCCTAATGCCAACAGAAAGGAGGTTGAACAAGCCACCGCGAAAGCCCATGCATTAGAATTTATTCGTGATTTAGAAGATCAAGACGGAAAAATAGGTTTTGATGCACATGTTGGTGAACGCGGGGTTAAGTTGTCAGGTGGTCAGCGGCAACGAATTGCGATTGCACGGGTATTATTGAAAAATGCACCAATTTTGATTTTGGATGAAGCAACTTCGGCTTTGGATTCAGAAGTTGAAGCGGCGATTCAAGAACAGCTAAGTAATCTCATGGAGGGTAAGACTGTGATTGCAATTGCACATCGACTTTCAACTATAGCTGCAATGGATCGATTAGTGATTATGGATGAAGGGGTTGTTGTTGAAGAGGGTAACCACCAAGAATTGATTGAAAAAGGTGGTACTTATGCCAAGTTATGGGCACGACAATCTGGTGGGTTCATTGGGTCTAGTGAACCCCAATTAGCGACACAGTGAAGTAATTTGTGGAAGCGAAACTGAACTATGATTACCAATAGAGCTAAAAAGTTTAAATTTATTGATTTATTTGCTGGCATTGGTGGAATTAGGATTGCCTTTGAGCGGATCGGTGGTAAATGTGTGTTTTCATCGGAGTGGGATGATCCTTGCCAAGCAATGTATTTGGAGAACTTTGGTGAAAAACCAAATGGTGACATTACCAAAATAGCTGCTGAAGATATACCTGATCATGACATTCTCACCGCAGGATTTCCCTGCCAAGCATTTAGCATATACGGAAATAAACGTGGTTTTGAAGATACTAGAGGAACTTTATTCTTTGAAATTGTCCGTAGTCTTAAAGCCAAAAAAACTAAGGCATTTTTGCTTGAGAATGTAAAACAGTTGACAACTCATGATGGTGGTAAGACTTTCAATGTGATAATGCAACATTTGGAAGATTTAGGATACTGCGTTCACCATAAAGTTTTGAACGGACTTGATTTTGGAGTACCACAAAAAAGAGAGAGAACAATAATTGTGGGTTTCGTAGAGAATTTTCCATTTAAGTTTCCTACAATTGGAGTTGAAACAAAAACTCTTGCGGACATTTTGCAATCAGCGAGCGAAGTTGACAAAAAACACTTACTAAGTGATTATTTCCGGGAAAAAATACAGGTTAAATTGAAAGAGCAAAATAAGAAAATTTCCTCACGTCCAGTAGTTGTTCACGAAAACAAAAGTGGGAATTTAGGAATCCACACATTTTCAACAGCGTTACGCGCAAATGGTTCGCATAATTATATTACGCTTAACGCAGAACGTCGCTTTACACCGAGAGAATTACTGCGTCTTCAAGGTTATCCAGAAGACTTTAAAATTGTAGTGTCTGATTCTCAATTTAGGAAACAAGCGGGTAATAGCGTTGTAATACCAAAAATAGAAGCGGTAGGAAGAGCAATGTTGAGCTCCATGAGTTAGTAACCGGGAAAAACTCTTTGTAATTTGATAAATTTAATACGAACGTTATTGAAAAAAAATTATATAAAGGAGGATACCACAAACTTTACTTGACTCTAAGATTTGTTGATACTTTGATTAATCCGTGTAAGTGCATCTAATGTAAATTGAAATGCATCTGATTTGAGTCCACGAAAATTTTCACTAATTACTAAGTCGTCTAATTGACTCTTTATAAAGTCTATATCTAATGACTCCATTGCCTTAATTGTTGCCAAGACTTCTTTAGGATATTCAATAAGAGCGGTTTCAATAGCTTCACTATTTGTGGTTGAATATGCCGCCGCAAAATCAAAAATGTCTCTAGGTCTAAAGTACCAACCCCTATTCACAATTTTGCTACAAATAATTTCCGGGACTGTTAGTTGACAAATTATTTTCCCAAGTAGTTTGACTTTTAAATACGGTTTATCAGTCAATAAACTTGAATAAATGCAGTCAATGTTTCCCAATTCTGGATAGTTTATTGAAACGCTTCGACCACCTAAATATGTAAACTTTAAGTTTTTGGACCCTCCATAGATGTCATCTAAGGTTGCGATTATAAAACCAAGTAATTGGTTATCAGGAAAAAATATATCTATATCAAAACTTTTTCTATGATTAATTTGCAACATCAATGCTGTTCCTCCCCCAAGAAACCAACTATCAGTATTAATTGGTTGAATCGAATAATTTTGATTTACATCGTCAAATAATTGAAATGCTTTTTTCAACAAAAGATCCCATTTCATTTCTCTTTCTTGCATAACTTATTCCTGTCAACCATTCAATATTTCAATCAGCACAAATTGGCATTCTTTGCCCAGATATTCTTGTCATCTCTTGAGCTGTTTGAATCAGTTGGCGTTTTGATATCCCTTTTGATTTCGCAAAATCAAGTTGGTCTTCAACGCTTAAATCAACATAAAAAGAATAAATCTGTGAACAATTCGGTTTGCAATTCTTGATCGCATTGACAACAGATTTTGAGTCCATATAACTTTTATATGGAGAATTTAGTGTTGCCATTATCACAACTTCTTTACTATCTGTCATTTTCAACCTTGTAGAGTGATATTTTTAAACCAATTATTGCTAAATTTTCTTTGGATTCAAGTGAATTCAGGATAGTTTAATTGTGCATGAAATACTTCATTGCAAATTGATGAATTATTATATCAGGTCAGCATCCGTCATAACCTCCACCAGTGATGGACCAGTATGATTAATAGCTTCAGTTAGCGCAGATTCTAAATCCTTCGATTCAGAAACCCGAACTCCATTACCACCACATAACCGTGCGAAAGTTGCGAATGATGGATTGTGTAAGTTAGTCTCCCAAACTGGCCATGATCCTGCTTTTTGCTCTTTTGAAATCTTGCCCAGCTCTCCGTTGTTTAAAAGGATATGTGTAATATCCATGTTGTATTTTACAGCAGTTGTAAATTCCATTGCATACTGACCGAATCCACCATCTCCCGAAATTGAAATTACCTTTCGACCTGCATACTCATCAAAATCTTGAGTCGCTGACCAAGCACCGATCGCGGCTGGTAGACTAAATCCAATTGAACCAAGATAACCAGACATTAATACGCGTTGCCCTTTAGTTTCAAAGTATCTTCCAAAGGAATAGGTGTTATTACCGACATCGACTGCGATGATCGCATCAGATGGACAAAGGTCGGAAAGTGTTGCAAAAAGTGAAGCTGAGTTTAACCCCCTATCAAAGTTATCTGATTTACGTGTCTGTTTTTCATCGCGCCAGATTTTCCAACGCTCTGATAATTCATCAATTTGATTAACTTTTCCTTTAATTGATATGTTTGGTATTGTTGCATCACAAAATGCACTAATTTCACCCCAAATTGGTAACGTTACTGGGTGGAATCGTCCCAATTGCATCCGTTCAAAATCTACCTGAATTATAGGTTTAGATCGTTCAATTCCAGTGTGATCGGAAAATGATGACCCAAGTGCAATGATAAGATCCGCTTCATTCATGAACCAACTTGCAATTGGGGTTCCAGATCGCCCTAAAACGCCAGCAGCATTAGGATGGGTGTCAGGAATTAATCCTTTACCTTTAAATGTTGTTAAAATAGGTGCGCCGATTTTTTCTCCTAGTTTTATTACTGACTCTCGTGCTTCTGTAGCACCATGTCCCATCACCACAATTGGCCGCTTCGCATTTTTAATCATATCAAGTGCTTGACTGATGTCATCACTTGAAGGTGCAATGATTGGACTACTGATTCGGCCTTCTGGTTTACTAGCTTCTCTATCACTTGGTTTGGTCTGAACGTTGTCAGGAAAAATTAGATTAGCGACATCGCGTTCAATGATTGCAGTTTTACAAGCAAGCGTCATTAGCTCGCCATGATTTGATGATTCTAGTACGGGTTGCGAAAATTTTGAAACCGCGTCAAATGCAGATTTAAGGTCAATATCTTGGAATGCACCGGGTCCAAAAACTTGCGTTTGCACCTGGCCAGTTAAAGCAAGAACTGGTGATCTATCTACCTTAGCATCCCATAAACCAGTTAACAGATTAGTTGCACCTGGGCCAGCAATTGTAATACATGCTGCAGGTTTACCTGTGAGTTTACCATAACCAGAAGCAGCGAAAGCCGCAGCACCTTCATGTCTGATCCCTATATATTCGAGATTACCTTTAGTTGCTTGTACGCGCATCGCCTCGGCAAGGCCAAGATTGGAATGGCCGACCATTCCAAAGACGCGCTTCACACCCCAATTAAGCATGGTTTCCGTCATTACATCAGTAACCGTTCTGACGCGTGGCGGTTCAGGTTCCAATCCAACCAACACTTCGTCGCCTCTGACCTCAATTGGATATAATTGTTGTCCGGTATCTTCATGACCACCAGGAGGAGCACCAGTTAACGGATCAAAATCCCACCCATGCCAAGGGCAACGGATCCAACATTTTCCTTCAACACCTTTTTCAATTGAACCTTCACCAAGTGGACCTCCTTGATGGGGACAACGATTATCCATCACCGCCCATTTTCCATTAAAGTGTGATAAGCAAAGGGTAAGGGTGCGCGCCGTGACCGATTTCACTCGGCCTTCAGGTAGATCGCTAACATTAGCAACTTTAATCCATTCTAAATTTTGAGTAGACATAATTACCTCGTGGTTATGTTATGGGTGTGATTAAAAACCGTAAAGTTTGCCTAATTTACGCCACCGAATGCAACGCCAGACAAATCTGCGATTTCTCGTTTCCAAGTTGTTAAGTCCTTAATGTTGAATTTTGACAAATGATCATGACCACAAGCCCGTGCCATCACTTGCATTAAGGTGACTGATGCTTCAAAGAAATTGGCTAACTGTTGAGCAGACTTTTCAACAACTAATCTATTTACTAAATGGGGTTTCTGAGTCGCAATTCCAACTGGACAATTATTTGTATGACAAGCGCGCATTGCTAAACATCCTATGGCTTGCATCGCCGCATTAGACAGTGCTACCGCATCCGCACCAAGCGCAAGTGCTTTGACAAAATCTGCCGGTTTGCGTAATCCACCAGTGATGATTAAAGATATTTTAGTTTTTCCAATTTTATCAAGATGCCGGCGTGCTCTTGCTAACGCGGGAATTGTCGGAACTGAGATGTTATCTCTGAATAATATTGGTGCAGCACCGGTTCCACCGCCACGACCATCTAAAATGATGTAGTCTACACCAACGTCAATCGCAGCATCTATATCTTGTTCAATATGTTGTGCAGATAGTTTGTAACCAATTGGAATTCCACCAGTGCGATCTCGCACTTCATTTGCAAATTCTCGAATCTGGGAGATTTCAGTCCAATCTGGAAAACGTGCCGGTGAAATTGCAGATTCCCCAGCGGTTAATCCGCGCACTTCAGCGATTTTTCCTTTAACTTTGGCCCCCGGTAAATGACCACCAGTCCCAGTTTTTGCACCTTGTCCACCTTTAAAATGAAATGCTTGTACTTTAGTTAGTTTATCCCAGCTGAATCCAAAACGCGCAGAAGCCAACTCATAAAAATACCGGGAATTTTCGCTTTGTTCCTCAGGAAGGACACCACCCTCACCAGAGCAAATCCCTGTTCCAACGATTTCAGAACCGCGGGCTAATGCGACTTTTGCTGGTTCAGATAACGCACCAAAACTCATATCTGACACGAATAACGGAATTTTTAGGGTGAGTGGTTTTTGGGAATTTGGTCCTATCGTTACATCAGTTCCAACCTCGTTTTCATCAAGTAAAGGAGGACGATGAAGTTGAGCGGTCAAAATTTGGATGTCATCCCAATTGGGTAGCTGTGATCGTGGAACTCCCATCGCATCAACCTGACCATGATGCCCAGTTTTTGATAGTCCATGTTTCGCATATTGATGGATTAACCCAGTATAAGGCTCTTCTTCAATACCATGGCTGGTATCTGCAAATAACCCTAGATAGGTGTCGCGATTGAACGGTTGTGGATTCTCTAAGGCCCACGCATTAATTTCGTGTTCATCTACCAAGATCTCACCAGACTCCACCCAAGACTTAAATTTAGGTAACACTTCTGAATTGTTATACTCAGATACTCCCGAATCAATGCGATAATCCCAATAATGTACCCCGCAGATCAAATTGTTGCCACGGACAAAACCGTCAGACATTAATGCCCCACGATGAAGGCACCGTCCATAAAACACAGCAACTTCTTCATCAAATTTGACAACCACAAGGTCCACTTCACCAACCAATGCATATTGGGGTTTTCGATCCTTAAGTTCGTCAAAATCTGCGATTTTAACCTTATTCATAAAGACCTCTTAGTTTGTGTAGTATTTTCTTAAGACTCTTGCTACGTCGGTTCGACCGAATTTCTCAGCAAGTTGTAGAGGAGATTGTCCAGATTTATTAGTACTAGTTGGATCTGCACCTGCAAGTAACAAACTTTCAATCGTGGTAATTTGACCGATCAAGATTGCACTATGCAGAGGGGTGTTACCTTCGTTATCTTGAGCATTGATGTTTGCACCCGACTTTAAAAGCAAATCTATCATGTCAACTACTTCTGCTCCATCGCGTGTTTGATTTTCGGTTTGGTTACTTTGGGTTTGAGAATCCGAAGATGATAAAGATTCAATATTTAACTCAGTAGTAAGCCCTGCATACGCAACATAATGAAGCGGTGTGTTATTATTTGAATCGAAAATTTCAACGTCTACACCTTTTCTAATTAGAGTTTCTGCAGTTTGAAGATTTTGTGAATATACGGCTAAGTGGATAGGTGAGCGTCCGTTGTTGTTTCTTTTAGTAATGTCTGCACCATATTCAATTAAGATGTCAATTATTTCAGGGGATGCTGAAAAGCTTGCACTATGGATAGGTAGATCACCGCTGAAATTTGAAGTATCAACTCTAGCTCCTTCGCGCGCTAGATATTCAACTATAGCAATCAAATCTTCGAAGACAGCAAGGTGGATCGCGGTATTTCCACTTGCATCTTGATGTTCAATGTCAGCTCCATCATTGATAATTTGTCTAATGAAAGAGATATTATTTGCTAAAGCAGCCGTTTGTAATGGTGTGTGATTCAACTGGTTGTTACTATTGATATCTATACCTTCACTAACTAGCCAGTGATATATTTCAAAATTGGTTGAAAAACTTGCTTGGAGTAGTTCAGAAACAACTGGTTGTCGTTCAGTATCTGATTTAGGTTCAAGACTTCGCATATTCTGTAAATATTTCTTTGTCAAAATTGATGAAGAAATCAGATGTAATGCGTTATTACCTTCATAGTTCTTGTGTTTTAAATTAGCACCGTTGGCAACTAATAGCTTTGCAAATTCTATATTATTTGTCAGGACGGCATGTTGAAATGGCGTGTTTCCAAAATTGTCACGTTGATCAATTTCAATATCGTTATCCAACAACAACTGGATTGTTATAAAATTATTACTATGAATGGCAGTATGAAGTGGTCCAAATCGTTTTTTTGAAATGACTGTTTTATCAACATTATGCACAAATAACATTCTAATGAAGTCAGTTTGACCATATAATGCGGCGATGTGGAGCGGAGCAAACCCGGATTCGTTCTGGGAATTTTTAAGGCTGTCGTTAAATTCAAACAAATATTCTGCAACTTCAAGATGACCAAATCGCGCGACTAAGTGTATTGGGGCATCACCATCGTTGTTCAAAGCGTTAATATCAGCCCCAGCTTCTAGAAGAATTTTGATCAAACTCAAATTACCATTTGCAACCGCCCAATGTAGGGGAGAGTTACCAGCATCGTCTTGAGAATTTATTGAAGATGGATTAAGACGTGATCTAACTTCTGTGGTATTTCCAGCATAGACAGCTTCATGTAAAGGAGTTCCACCATTGCCACGCCAAATTTTTTGACTAGGTGAGGTACATCCCCAAACGATGAAAAATATAACCAAAATTCCAATTGGTTTTGTCAAAACCGAAGTTTTTACCATAACGTTACTTATTGATGCATTAATTGACTTTATATAAGTGCCGAAAATTTTCCCATTGGTCAAACAAATGTTTTTGAACGTTGCCACATTCATGCCGAAAATATTCCTTAATAGTTCACAAATATCTGATTTGACTTTTTGTAATACTTTAGTAAAGTATTGTTTTTTTTATACAAAACGAAAATAAAGTGCTTTTTTAACATTTGCAAGTTTCTTCTTAATTTCTTATGACAGTACCGGGAGAATGTCCGATCTTAGTTTAGAGTTATGAACTTGAAAATAAGTGATTTTGGGAATAGATTTTTTTACCTGAGGTTTAAATCAAATTTATGTTACAGATATTACAGCGTGTTAAGTAGCTATTATCAAGCAAAAATCCTGACCCAAATTTTGATGTCAGTAAAAAATTGAGTATGAAGTTTGGTTTGGATTTCACGAGATAAAGGATTTAAGGGTAATAACAGAAAATGGTAATTAGGAGTACACAAGAAATGATGGATCAAAAGATTGCGTACTGTTACGTTCAAACCCCAATTGGAAAGTTGCTTTTGGCTGGTAATCAGGATGGCTTACAATTAATTGATTTTCAAAACAAATCGCTAACAGGATTACCACTTAAGCATTGGCAACGAGATGATGAATGTTTTGCTAACATTACAATTCAGTTGCACGATTATTTCAGAGGTGAGTTGACCAAATTTGATGTAACGCTTAATTTAATTGGAACACCATTTCGTCAAAAGGTCTGGCAAGCATTGTTAGAAATTCCCTATGGTGAAACACAAAGTTATGAGGACATTGCACTTAAAATTGGAAATCCAAAAGCAAGCCGAGCAGTAGGTTTAGCGAATGGTTCTAATCCAGTCCCGATCATTGTTCCGTGTCATCGGGTCATTGGCAAGAACAAATCTTTAGTTGGATATGGCGGGGGACTTGAAATTAAGAAATTCTTGCTGAATTTAGAACAAAGTGACAAAAGGTTATTCTGTTAGTAATGGGAGTACATATTTGGTGAGTTTTCAAATTGAGTGTTGGTCAGATTTACAAATTGTAGTCACGAAATCTTATTTTTGTGGAGTTCGTGTTACCGCGGTCAGTTCCAGAAATACCTTGGGTTGAGAAATAGAGAATTTGAAAGTTTTATTTACTTAGACGCATTGAACATAAATTGGTCTAGATTAATATAATTTCTCGCGAGGCTAATCCGGTTATGAGTCGTTAACGTAGGTCAACACAGGTTAATACCAATCCTAAAATGACAGAAACGTTGAAGTTTGAATAACATAATAGGGTACTACAATACCCAGCATTTTGTAGATTATAGTTCTAAAAATCTGTTTCGGAAATGTCTTGACTAACGGTATAAAAACTGTTGGAAATTGGTCTATAAAATATCATTTCAGCGGGTGGAAAGGTCTTAATTGAATTGTCAATCTTTGATTTTGAACTATTTTACATATTGTTACTCAGAGGTTTAAGGGGGCGGAAGATCGTTTTCTGAAATCAAAGTCATCGACAAAATTGGGTTATCACCATAATTCTATGTATTGACTTCTTTGGTTTAGAAGTTGTTTCATCAAAAATGGAGATAATAAGTCAATTAGGAACTATTAATGTAGTCGACTATAAGAATGTCAGTTTTATTGGTGGAAGCACATGGAGAATCAAAAAGCATCTGACTAAAATACAAGTAATTATACTTAATAAAAGCAATAGATTAAATTAGAATAGTTGATTAATGGAATTAATAAAATTAATTTCTTGTTCAGGAACTGATCACTCTATTTTTTGATGATATAGTACGTAACAGTATAGAATACTGATGATGCTCAGTTAAAGCTAGTGATACTGGGAGAAAATCTCTTTATAATTAGCGAACCAGTTCTAAATAAGTTTTTGGCTATAATGGTGCTAGAATGAAAAGCAAAATGAGTAGTAGTGCGTATACAAGCGATCAAAATTAATTAAAATAGTTGATTAATGGAATTAATAAAATTAATCTCTTGTTCAGGAACTGATCACTCTATTTTTTGATGATATAGTACGTAACAGTATAGAATACTGATGATGCTCTGTTAAAGTTAGTGATACTGGGAGAAAATCTCTTTATAATTAGCAGACCAGTTCTAAATAAGTTTTTGGTTATAACGGTACTAGAATGAAAAGCGAAATGAGTAGTAGTGCGTATACCAGCGATCAAAATTAATTAAAATAGTTGATTAATGGAATTAATAAAATTAATCTCTATATCAAATATTACTACTCCGAATAGAGAATTCTTTACTCTCAAATCTCGTTGATTCTTGAGTGACCTCAGAACAGGGAATCTGTGGTTCGTACCTTTAATAAGGTGTAAGAATTCTGAAATTGAATATCACATTAAAAGTTGCACAACCTGTAAAATCTGAAGTGATATGACTAGTAATGTGTATATTAGTAATAAATTAATTAAAATAGTTGACTAATGGAATTAATAAAATTTATTCTACTACCGAATGTGGTTGCACTTTACCTCGGATAATTCATTTGGCAAATCTTAAGTAAATAATTGATTCCAAAATGGGACAAATGATGCATTTGGTTTGGTTAGTTGATGTTTCTGAAGAGAGTCATATGTGACAATAATTTGGTGTGATTTAGTCTTGTTATTGTGAAGAATCTGCAATATGCAAAAAGAAATTCTTGTATTTGCAACTGATTAGTAGAATAATTTTTTTTAACACATTAAATTAATATATTAATATATAGTTCATAAGTTAAAATATTTTAGAGGGCGGGTACTTAGTTGCCAAAAAGAAATATAGAGAAATCGGTGGTGGAATTAATACAACCAGGTTTCAAACAGTTTGCTGATCCAACATACTTTCAAGACTGGTTTTCAAAGATCAGGTGGTCTTTAGGTAAAATTACGTGTCCCCGGTGTTATGGAACACGTGTACCTGAGGCTAAGCACAAAACTATGAGCAATTGGTGTACTGATTGCCGGAAGTACTTTTCATTTAAAACAAACACATTGATGGAAGGATCGTCAGTGTCATTACATAATTGGGGACTCGCAGTATATTTTGAAGTTGAAAAAATTACGGGTGTTAGGACAACACGACTCAGTAAAATTTTAAAAATTACGCAAAGCACGGCTTGGAAATTACTATATCGCATCCACGAAGTTTTTGATACCGAGCAATGTCCAGAGGAGTTTGAATTTAGCAAATATTTTCATATTGACTTACGTACATTAAGTAACAGATCAAATTCTAAACCAGCTGATAGTGATTTGGTCAATGGATTAGAAAAATCAGGTGATTTGCTTGCTATTTGTATTACAGAGCTTGGTTCGTTAAAGATATGGACCAATGTAATCTCTGTAGCAGATATCGCAACAATAGCTGATATTGTCACAGAAGTAATTCCAAAGTACGCTACTATTTTTATGGACAATCAATATCAGAAGTGGATAAACAACAAGAGCAATACTATCAAACATTGCAATGGTACCTTTGCAGAAATGTTAGCACAAACTAAGGGATTGAAAGTAAAATCTAACAAAACTCTAGAACAGAAATGGGAGGTTTTGAACTATGAATTAGAGAAAATAGCAAATTCATCGAATACAAAAGACCGACATCGTAAACTAAAGATACTTTCAGGACGTTGGAATTTACAATTTCATGACATTGAAGAACGATTGAAAATTGTATTTACAGCGATGTGTGATAAGAAGTTCGCTAAATGAGTCGAAAATGATGCTCAAAGTGAGTTGAATTTTGTCTATAAAATTGTTGATAAAGAAATTATGCTAATTTCAAAACCGGTTAGTGAAAGTCAAATTGTCCCAGCCAATATGGGATATCAAGTTAGATATCTTTTTGGGGCGATTTGTCCAGAAATAGGAATAGCTGTTGGATTAGTTATATCATGGGCAAATGTGGTTTCAACTCAGGTTTTTCTTATTTGTCTCAGTCAAGAAACTACTGATCAAGCACATGGGTTCATTGTCATGGATCGCACCACTTGGCATACAACTAAAAAATTTAACATTCCAGACAATATTACGATCATCTATCTCCCACCATATTGTCCAGAATTTAATTCAATTGAGCAAATCTGGGATTTTCTTCGGAAAAAATATCTATCCAATCAAATTTTTGGTACATGGGACGTATTGGTTAATGCAATTTGTCAGGCATGGAATCAATTATGCAATTCACCAGAACGAATCAATAAAATTGGCACAAGAGAGTGGACGACACGATCGCAATGACGAAAATTTAAACTGTTGTTGTTCCAGATTGAAGTCGGAGACCTTCTCGCTTTAACATCATGCTTAAGGCCGAAATCGAAACATCAATATCATTTGTCCGTTTGAGATAATCTTTTAAATCAACTAATCGCACTGCTTCACCTTCATCTGAAACTAACTGTCGGTTGCGAACACGCTGAATCAACTCTTTCAATTCATCCTTACTTAGTTTCGTCGGCCGACCAGGCGATTTAAAATCAATTAATCCATCAGGACCATATTCATTAAAGCGTTTGATCCAATAACAAAGCACGTCAATGCTGATATTGACTAAATGAGCGGCTTCAGTTCGACTTAATCCGTCGTAGATTACTTTTATCGCAAGCAATCTTTTATACTGCTTGACAATTTTGCAGGTATTAAGAACTTCTTGTAAACTTTCAGAGTTAAAATCTGAACGAAGTGGTATTGCTCGTCGTGACACGATATTGACACTCCTACCAAACATGTAATCAATTGACGTTGATTCGGATAGTTGGAAGTATAATAGCGAAAAGCGAAAATGTAAATAAAAAGTTCAATATATATCATAATATTTTGAAAATGGTATTAGCTTAAATTTGAACTGAAATCTGTTCAAATATTGATAGAAATGTAATCTTAAATGGGTGATTCAAATTCTACTGCTTGTTCTCGTCAAAATGAGATCGCAAATATAAAATTTTAAATGTTTGATCTTCACAGTTGTTAAGTAGATAAAGTTGCAGATTTCCTTTAACATTTCTAATACTTTTAGTAATTTATTAATTGAATTAGACTTAACTCATTAGTTAATAGGGTAACTTTGACTTACATTTAAACAAAGGTCGTGTGGAAACACTTTAGTACCGTATTGTTTTAGTCAGGTGGGTGGACTGGAAAAGCTGATTCTGCTTAGTTGGAATGAGCTGAAATGGATACTAAGTATTGATTAATATGTAATAATTGTTCTTGTATTTGTAATTTCTTAATATATTATAATATATTAATATATAGTTCATAAGTTAAAATATTTTAGAGGGCGGGTACTTAGTTGCCAAAAAGAAATATAGAGAAATCGGTGGTGGAATTAATACAACCAGGTTTCAAACAGTTTGCTGATCCAACATACTTTCAAGACTGGTTTTCAAAGATCAGGTGGTCTTTAGGTAAAATTACGTGTCCCCGGTGTTATGGAACACGTGTACCTGAGGCTAAGCACAAAACTATGAGCAATTGGTGTACTGATTGCCGGAAGTACTTTTCATTTAAAACAAACACATTGATGGAAGGATCGTCAGTGTCATTACATAATTGGGGACTCGCAGTATATTTTGAAGTTGAAAAAATTACGGGTGTTAGGACAACACGACTCAGTAAAATTTTAAAAATTACGCAAAGCACGGCTTGGAAATTACTATATCGCATCCACGAAGTTTTTGATACCGAGCAATGTCCAGAGGAGTTTGAATTTAGCAAATATTTTCATATTGACTTACGTACATTAAGTAACAGATCAAATTTTAAACCAGCTGATAGTGATTTGGTCAATGGATTAGAAAAATCAGGTGATTTGCTTGCTATTTGTATTACAGAGCTTGGTTCGTTAAAGATATGGACCAATGTAATCTCTGTAGCAGATATCGCAACAATAGCTGATATTGTCACAGAAGTAATTCCAAAGTACGCTACTATTTTTATGGACAATCAATATCAGAAGTGGATAAACAACAAGAGCAATACTATCAAACATTGCAATGGTACCTTTGCAGAAATGTTAGCACAAACTAAGGGATTGAAAGTAAAATCTAACAAAACTCTAGAACAGAAATGGGAGGTTTTGAACTATGAATTAGAGAAAATAGCAAATTCATCGAATACAAAAGACCGACATCGTAAACTAAAGATACTTTCAGGACGTTGGAATTTACAATTTCATGACATTGAAGAACGATTGAAAATTGTATTTACAGCGATGTGTGATAAGAAGTTCGCTAAATGAGTCGAAAATGATGCTCAAAGTGAGTTGAATTTTGTCTATAAAATTGTTGATTAAGAAATTAGCTAAAGTTTGAATTTGACTTAATTTAAGTTATGGTAGGAATATAATCTTAAATGTGCGATTCAAATTCTGCTACTTGTATTCGTCAGAATGAGGACGCAAATATAAAATTTTAAAAGTTTGATCTTCAAAATTGTTAGGAAGACGAAACCGTAGATTTCTTTTAATATCTCTTATACTTTTAGCGAATTATTAAGTGAACTAGACTTAGCGTATTAGCTAATTGGGTAACCGTGACTAAATTTTTAAACAAAAACCGTGTGGAAGACACTGTTCTACTGTATAGTTTTGGTCGGGATGGTAAACAGGAAAAGCAGATTCCACTTTGCTGGTATGAATTGAAATGGAAACTAAGTATAGACCAATAATTTTTTTTCAGTATCGCTAGATGTTTAATTGTCTCACTAAATTGGATGCAACATAAAATTATGGTGAAAATGACTCAAATTGATAAAAATTAGGAGAATTATACAATGCGTTGATGTCAATTTCCAGTTAAAAAGATGCTTAATGTCAAAGATGAACAAATTACCCAAAAATTGAAAACGAAAAAAGACAAGTTGGTAAGAACTAGAGAATAAGCTTTTATTTAATTGACCAATCATGATGCTACCTTAAAAACATGCAACTAAAAAGTTGAATTTTACGAGACAATGCTTAGGGATCAATTTTTTGGATTCAAATGGAAGTGGAATGAGATTTTATGAAGCTAATCTTAACTGAAAAAATTATTTACGCGCAAACTCAAAATTTTGATATTTTGTGAAGTAAAATGGTCAAAAACTATATTTGATTGGATGCTTTTGAGAAGTACCGGTATTTATAAAAGGGCGTAGATTGAATAACCATAAAATTTTAGTGAGAATCTGAGTGAAGCAATCTGACTTAAAGTAAGTAATCTCAGGTTTTAGTTATGATTGGAATAATACCTTCAATGTTGTGGATTTCTTGACTAAATTATGGTTGGGTTACTTATAGTAGATTGAAAATTTATTTTGCAAAGAGATTTCGCTACCATAAGTGAAGATTTGTTCTGTTGAGAACCATTAAAATGAAAGGTAATTTGTCGCAGCGGATTTAGCGAATTAGCTCGAATAGAACATTAAACAGAAACACTTTAAGATATGTGAATACTATTCTTCAGGTTTAATAAACTAATTGATTGTATAATGTGAAGCAAATGAATTTGATTAGAACAATATTGTTTATCATGGTAATGAGTTTCAAGATAAGAAAGCCAATATAGGTAAAATGGTTTAAGTTATTTTGAAGAATTCGCTTGACATTAAAATGCCGACTGACTGAAAATAATTCAAGTGCTCAAATTACAGTTTGATTTGGAATTCTGCTTGATTGGGAAGGAGTTGTTTGCAATTGAATTTTTAGTTGAATGATAATGTTGTTAAGAAAATAATTAAAATTCTTGAAAATGTTTCTATGGTAGTATAAATATAAATTTGGTCTGCTTAGAACGGAGATTAAGCAAGACTATCAAACTAGTTGTGCTGGTGATATGGATTGTATCAAAGTATGATGGGTTCGAGTCGCCAGCATAACAATTGTTAGTATGATGTAGAGTTTAGGAGAAAGGTGAAGCTCATCTTTGACCTAAAGCGTTAACTGATTCAGTTGCAATGGGAGGATTGGACTGAACGGTTAACGCATTTTTGTAGCTATTTACCGGAAATTTAGTGCCACCTTGTATGTAAAGACTACATTGTTTTGGAGATTTGGTGCTCTTATCAGTGGAGATTTTGGACACTGTTATCTTGATAAGAGTTATTTATTACCAAAAAATGCGGGCAGCGGATTCAATAGATATGAATTTAATTGTAGACTGACTAGTAAAGTTGAAAATTTCGCAGCAACTTTTCTAAATTTCGCAGTGTTGATGTATGAAATCCAAAAATTTGTTCTCTCATTTAAGTTTTACTTTGCCAAAAGTACTTAACATTGGTAAACAAAATATTGAATATTAGTTATCTGAAGAATTAGATTGACCAAAGCGATGAAATTGGTAGCGCAAAAATATTTTCTGTTAATTTTAGCACACTTTTGCCACTATACAAAATTGTTCCGTAGGTAAATTTCTGGCCACTTTTTGACATTAATGCAGTTAGACTATTCATATTTACGGAGTCAATTGAATCATTAGGTTGAATAACTATTCCAGCAATCAAGCCATCGTTACGGACTAGGACAATGTCAACTATTTCGTCATCTGATGAGCGGAAGTAGAACATTTTAAAACTATAATTCGATTGATTGGTAAGTTTCAAAATTTCGGTACCAACAAAACAGTTAAGCAATCTACTAAAATCGGATTTATTTTGCTCCAATACACTAGTATCAGGGTAAATTAATGACGCAAGTAACCCGCTATCAATGAATTGAATTCTTGTTGGTTCACGATTTTGATTTACTGAGTATGGCGGCCAAGGTTTTATCCTTAAAATTAGGTGAGTCCGCTCCAAAAAGATTAAATAGCGTTCAAACATTGTGAAATTTAAATTAAATCTCTTATGGTGATAAAAAGGATCTACTAGTTGTCCGGAATAGTTGGAAAGACTTTTAACAAATTGGGATAAATGGATGTTAGATTTCGCACCTGAATCTTGATTGTCAAATTGATAGCATATTGATTCCAGATAAGAATGAAACCAACTTTGCCGTCTATTTTCGTCGGTGCGAGTGATTGCTAACGGAAACCCACCTGCAAGCATGGCATGAATCAGCTCTCGGTGCCCGGTTTTTGACGAGAATTCGGTTATTGACCCACTAAATAAGATATTTAAAAAACTTGGTTCAGTATTCCTTATTTCGCATTGTGCTAAAGGTGGCAAGGTAATGAATTTCGCGATTGAGGTTAATTTCTCACGCAATTTCGGGATAGTTATTATATTTGTCGAGCTAGTAAGCAGAAATTTACCTGGCAAAGGGTCTTCATTTACGCAATTCTTGATTTCTGAAATAAGTTCTGGAACTTTGAGAACCTCATCAATAATAAGTCGATTCTTTCTGCGGAGAAAATTGCCTGGATTTGATTTGGCCAATTCAAATTCTGACACAATATCTAGTGAACAATAATCATATTGTGGATATGTTTGAGTGATGTTCCGGACAAAGGAAGTTTTGCCAACTTGTAGCGGTCCTTGGATAAATACGATTGGGTTATCCAACATTGCATTCATTACTGATGCTAAAAGAATACGTTGATACATTGCACTTCACTGTTTAATTGAGGATCTGAGCGAAAATTCGTAATGGATTGGGGACTTTTCAACACGCTAGTTGATTAGAGTGGTAAATAATACCAAAAGGAGTATTTGAACGTTTAAATTTCGCAAAATTGGTAGACTCTTTCAAAGGAATCAATCACTTTGTTTAAAGTGCTGAGTATGTTGCGATTTCACAACATACTTGCACAAAGAGTTTCGTGTTGTTGGTCACTTTGCATTAGTGAATTTTAGGGTACACAATCTCACTACCAATCTTTGCAATTGCATTGCTGATGACAAAATTGATGCAAACGGTTTCGAATTGTAACAATGACTGCTCAATCCAGCAAAAAAAAGGAAATTTTCATAAGCCTGAACTTTGAACAATTGAGAGATATGATTGATAATATTTGGTAGTGCACCCAATATCGAAAGCCCAAACATAATGACTGCCACTATAACTCCAACAAGCCAATATTGTATCTTATACCGTGAGTTCTCAATTTTTGCACTTTGCCCTTCTATTTTTTTATCCTGACCTTCAAGTTTATAGTCAAACCCATCAAATTTGGTAGTCAATGCATCCACCTTTGAATTGTTATCTATCAGTCCGGAATTAATCTTCTCAAATTTGGTGGTCAATGTGTCCACCTTTGCATTGTTGTTTGTCAGTCCGGAATTAATCTTCTCAAATTTGGTGGTCAATGTGTCCACCTTTGCATTGTTGTTTGTCAGTCCGGAATTAATCTTCTCAAATTTGGTGGTCAATGTGTCCACCTTTGCATTGTTGTTTGTCAGTCCGGAATTAATCTTCTCAAATTTGGTGGTCAATGTGTCCACCTTTGCATTGTTGTTTGTCAGTCCGGAATTAATCTTCTCAAATTTGGTGGTCAATGTGTCCACCTTTGCATTGTTGTTTGTCAGTCCGGAATTAATCTTCTCAAATTTGGTGGTCAATGTGTCCACCTTTGCATTGTTGTTTGTCAGTCCGGAATTAATCTTCTCAAATTTGGTGGTCAATGTGTCCACCTTTGCATTGTTGTTTGTCAGTCCGGAATTAATCTTCTCAAATTTGGTGGTCAATGCGTCCACCTTTGCATTGTTGTTTGTCAGTCCGGAATTAATCTTCTCAAATTTGGTAGTCAATGCGTCCACCTTTGCATTGTTATTTGTCAGTCCGGAATTAATCTTCTCAAATTTGGTAGTCAATGTGTCTACCTTTGCATTGTAATCTGTCAGTCCGGAACTAATCTTCGCAACTTCTTGGTGAAGTACAGTTTGACCTTTCTTGAGCCCTGCTACATCTGCTTGCAGGTTTGTTTGACCTTTCTTGAACCCAGCTACATCTGCTCGCAGATCAGATTGACCATTTTCTAGTCCCTCCATTTTAGTTAGAATCAAGTCAATTTTGTCGGCACCATTCATCCGTGAATTATTGGAATTATTTGAATTCAAACCACCTGAATCATGCTTATTATCGTTATTACTATTAGTCATAGTTTGTTTCCTTTTGTGTTGACCGAAGACGTTTTCTTGCTACTTCAATCAGTTAGTGTTCAAATTTTTACTCATCTTGCGATTCAAGTAATCAACCTGTTATTGTCATTTTATATCACAATTTGAGTAATTACTCAAATTAAGAATGCCTCGTTGTCAATTCAAACTGAATTACCCTTTTTTGCTTTCTTAATATTATTGGTACTACATATATATTACTTAATTCTACTTGTCAAGTAATTTTCTATTTTTGTTCAAAAAAGTTAGAATAGTGCTGAAAATATAGATAAAAATTGGTGTTATTGAGCTAAATTTTCACACTCGGTTATTCAAATTGAGGTTATAGAAAATTTAGAATAGTACGATAATTCTTACAAAAAATGTAGATTTAGAGAAATTCATATTTTGTTCAAATTAAATTCTAAATTTTTTGTAATGTTTGAATTTTTACAGCATTGTAAATCTTCTGAGCAATTGGAAAGTGCCAAGTGGATGACTTTCCTTGATTCCAACGTGTTCTACTGGAAAACCACCCTGATACGATTAGATTAAATTTTCAAATTTGGACAAAACATTTCATTCAAAGTCAAACGAGATAAGCCTGTAGATAGCTGATTATGAAATATTTTCTCATTTAGTCCCATAGCGATGAAATAGGAACAGCGAATAAGTCATCTTCAAAAGGAATAACTCTTTCACCATCATACAATAATACACCAAATGCGAATAAGTCCTTAGCATCAGATTTAAAACTTCTAAGATTATTGAGATCTTTATTTTCTACTTTAGCTTTAGCAGTAATGCTAACTCCTGAAATTTGATTACCTTTGTTGACAACAAAATCAACTTCTTTCTCGTTGAAGCCGCGATAAAAATATAAACCAAATTGTTTATCAGTGCTACAAATAAGGCAATTTAATTCGTTAAAGACGAAGTTTTTAGCTAATTGCTCTAATTTTTTCATATCAGGAATTGGTTTTCCAAGATCCAAATTAAGAATTGAAGCAAGGAACCCGGTGTCTAGGAATTGTAATTTTGGTGCTTTAACTACTGACTTTAGCTGATGGCTGGACCAAGGGTAGACTGGAACAGTTATGAATATTTGTTCAATTAGATCTAAATAACGTTGGCCGGTCTTGTAACTCATTCCAATCTTTCGTCCAAATCGGGAAGAATTTATAATTTGACCAGTATTTTCTGCTAACCCACGTATAAAATGAGGAATCGCAATTAGATTATCGATTTCGGAAATCTCATCAAGACTACGAACAGTCTCTTCATTTAGATAGGAGGACATCCAGGCCGCTCTGGAATCATGGTCTTTTGTTGCTAATGATTCTGGAAACCCACCTTTAGATATAATCTCATGAAATTTTGAACCGACTACTAGGTGTTGCGGTGACTCCGCAAAGGTTCCATTAAACAGTCTTTTGAGGAAGGTTGGTTCGCGATTTTGCAATTCAAACTGAGCTACCGGTAATAAGTCAATAGACTCAATCTTTCCAGTTAGATTGATTTCAGGGTTAGAAAGTAAATAAACATCAGCCGACGCAGCAACCAAATACTTACCAGGTTGGGGATCAATATCTACCTGTCTGCCGATTTCGGGAAATAGCTCAGGTACATATTGAATCTCATCCAAAATTACCCGTGTCTTGTCACGTAAAAAACCTACAGGATTGTTCTGTGCATATGTTCTGATTTGGTTATCAGCTAATGAAATATACTCGTATGACTCGTCAGATTGATTGATTTGTTTAAGTAGGCTTGTTTTACCTACTTTGCTAGGACCTTGAATCAAAACAACTGGTGTGTCTTTCAGAACCTCTTGCACGTGTTTTGAGACATAGCGTTGAATCATAACGAACCTTAGCAGAAATGAGATATTTGAATTTTTTGGTTAAAAGATTGAAACCAGTCGAATTTTTTAATGAAGATACCGATAAGAATAATTAAAAATTGCGAATAAAATCGGAAATGCGTTTGCAAATGCTACATAAAAGTTCTTTTGTTTGCAATATAATTTAACCTACTTTTTGTCTAGGGTAGCATTTCTTTCGCCAAATGTTATTTGAAATATTGTTCGAACTATTAAAATTCCGTATTAGATTGCACAGTATTCTTTCAATTTAATACTACTGTGGGTAATTCAGATCAAATACTTTGGGTAATAGGATTTATGAATTAAACTTAGCAAATGTTCTCTAAGCACAACAAATAAAGTGTTAAGATTGGAAGCGAAATTATCGTAGCAACCGATGAGTATATCGTGAACGATAAAATAAGAATTACATTGGACGTATCTGATTGTTTGAACAAATAGTCCATTCAAATTGCACATATTGTACATGAATGGATAGTTGAAATCTGGTAAAACTAGTACACTCAAATTGATATTCTGTATTATGCCAACGAGAGTGTTCTAGGAGTAGTCTGGTTCAGACTATAGATTTAAAAAAAATATCATCGTTTTTTGACTTCTTGTGATAATTGCTTAACTTCCTTAGTAAGTTAAACAATCTGTTTACCATGTTCAAGAAAACGCGCATTCATATTTTGGTTGAGAACCTCATAGTCTTTTTTGAGTTCTGAACGGGTATCTTTGATAAAACCCATAAGCGGTTCAGTAGTTTCAACACGCACTTTCGCTACCGCTTTATCAGCAGCTTTCTCCGCCACGTCATCGATCATTTCACGAAGAAAATTGGCAAAATATTCACTGCTACCAATAAGCTTGCTTGATTTTGATTCATTATTTGACATGGTGTTACCTCTTAAATTTCAGGTGTTTTAGATTTGCCACCAAAATTGTTCAAAATCAACAAAACCAACAACTATAAAGAACAAGCTCATTACCGGCAAAATTTGTGAAATTTACACAATGAAACAATGCCAAATAGGTTCACGTGATAACAAAAATTAAATTTCAGTTTTTCGTCAATTATAAAATATAAATAGTAGGTAAGGTTTAATTGGCAAATTGTCAACCCAAGAGTTTTAAAAAGTTTAAATTTATGAAACCAAGTGCTCCTGAGTTTAGTAATCACTCAATATTTGTTCACTTATCAATGAAGAACGTTTGTCAATTCTATTTGTGTAGAAAGACAATGGATTTAGTCACTATTGATGCAAAAATAGTTGGTAGCGGAATTTGTACTCATCCTTGTAATTAAAACTGTTTCAAGAAATTAATTGTAATATTTATCGCAAATGAAATTCACCTAATTTTCAAATCGTTTAGTATAAGACTAATAGTCATGAAAATGGCATGAAGTAGAGATTTTCTAATTTGGGAAGTAGGTACAGTACCAAAAATTGTTGCTGAAGATTTGATGAGAATGCGAAGCCAAATTAGTTTTACGGAATTTTGAATTTTTTTGTGCCTAGATACTAACTATTCAAAACACGAGTTGATAGACCTTGCGAAAAAGTGAGCACCTGTGCGGTGCGATCTAGTGAAACAATAAATTGTAAGTCTTAAACCAAGATTAAAGTGTAAAGATTGGAAGCTAAATTATCGCAACAACCAATGAGTATATCGTGAACGATAAATTAAGAGTTACTTTGGATGTATTTGATTGTTTGAACACAGAGTCCATTTAAATTGAACTCTTTGTACATGGATTAATTGTTGAAATTTGGTAAAACTAGAACACTTAAATTGGTAATTTGTATTATGCCAACGAGAATGTTCTAGGAGTAGTCTAGTTCAGATGATAGATTTTTAAAAATTATCATCGTTTTCTGACTACTTGTGACAATTGCTTAACTTCCTTAGTAAGTTCACGAATCTGCTTACCTTGTTCTACAATCTGCTTACCTTGTTTTGCAAACTGCTTATCATGTGCAAGAAAACGCGCATTCATATTTTGGTTGAGAACCTCAACGTCTTTTTTGAGTTCTTCGCGGGTTTCGCTTATTATTTCCATTATAGGATTAACTATGCTCTCTTGATTTTTTGCCACTGCTTTCTCTGCAGCTTTCTCTGCAGCTTTTTCCGCAGCTTCTTCCGTCAATTCGCGGAGAAAATTGGCAAAAATCTCGGAGCTTCCATTAAGCTTGCTTGAGTTAGATTTTTGTTTATTTGGCATTGTATAACCTCATGTATTTTAGGAGTTAAGATTTGCCACCTCAACTATTCAAAACTAACCTAATGAAAATTCGCTGAGAACAAGATTGGTGCCGTTTGAATTTAATCAACTTGTACGATGATACAACCCCATTTAATACCACGTGATATAATAAAAGTCAATTAACAGTTTTGCCTACAAATTGAAACTATAACAAGAATATATAGTTTAATTTGTAATTTGTCAATCCTAAGAAATCAAAAAAATTATATTTTAGAGAAATTGAGCACCATTGGATAAATGAACAGTCATTTTGTTTACCTTTTGGTTAAAATTACTCAAAATTATGGTCTATGTATTGTTGAACTTTGAGTAGTTGTCAAAAATTTCACGCGTTGATTAAACAATAAAGTTTTTTGCAAGAGCGGAGAATTTTAACCTTGAAGTTTTTTATTGTCCAACTATATCATGAAAGTGCAACCAGTGAAAATTTTTTAAAGGTTGAAAATCACTAATAGTCTTAATTATTTTATTTCGGGTCAAATAATTACTGGTTGAGCATCAACATTTGACCTAGGAGTATATGAAATGAGTGATTTCAACTGTTTGATCACTAATACTTGTAACATTTGTTGGGTTATTTAACCTGAATTACCCAAAGTAGCACCTAATTTTGATTTTGTCATCTCCAATCTTGACATGTATTGAAAAGTGTAGTATAATCCTGATGCTACAAATTCATAACTTGTAGCCAAAGGCTTTTTGGGGGAAGCAGGTAATTCATTCAACAGTCGTCTATTTCTGCTTCTATTGATTAGGACGTATGACGTTGAATGAGTAGGGCATCATCTGGTTTTGGGACGCTCTGATGATGCGCGGTTGATGGGATGGGTTAAGGTTTCACGAATGTTTAATTCGAATTGGATTCCTGTCTCGTCAACCAACCCCCTCCTGTAGTTTACCAATGCGGACTGCCTCCTTGTGCACTCGATTACAGGCCCGAGAAAGCAATTTTTTATAGGGAAAACTAGTCGAATATTCCAAGTAAATTCGTGCTTTTGTGTTTCGAATCATTGCCGCAACTTTGAAGATCTTTTTGCGAATGGTATCAATCGTTGCGTTTTCAAGCATGGTGCCTTTGAAGGCGATTCGACGAATGGCATTGGCAAGCATTTGTGCGATGATGGTGAAATTGAGGCGCATTTGATTGGCGTGAAGTTCATGTGCGCTCAGGCGTTTTCCGAACAGGTAGAGTTGATTTTCTTTGATGTGGTTTTCAGACTCACCGCGACCACAATATATATTGCAATAAACCCTACGCGCCCCGCCATATTTCGGATCTAAATTAGTGACAATAAAGCGCACATTGAGCGGTTTTTTAGCATTCGCGATATACTCCACTTTGGCGATGACCCGAAATGAACGCCCTCGCCAACTTCCGTTGTTAGGGGTCCACATAAACTCGGTAAAGACACGCTCGGTTTCACGCGTAATTGAGTGTTTTTTCTCAACGCGTTTGATTTGTGATTTGATCTGTTGCATCAAGGTATCGTTATTGGCATAACCAATTACAAAACCAAGGTTACGATCATCACATTGGAGCAGTAGGTCTGGTGATCTAAACTCACCATCAGCTCGAAAAATGAGTTGCTTGTTCGGTAATTCTTGTTGAAAGTATGGCACAATATGATCAAGAGCTTGTTTGGTCGCGTCGGTACAACGAACATTACCGGGTTGGACTTTGCCATAGACTGGTTCGTTACCACTAAAACCCAGCACGGTATAGAAACCATGACATTTCTTATGTCCGTTAATTTCCCGACCCTGTTGATGACCATGAGCTTCGCTAACCGTTCCATCAAAATCAATGATCGACCATTGTTTACGACTATCTTTACTGCGTTCAACGAAGTTTTCTAACAACGACTGATTAAAATCATCTTGGTCAAAATCAAACATGTTCGTATCAGGGGAATCAGAGTTACCACCGGCCTGCTCAAGTCGTCGCATTTGTGAACGATCCCCCAATGCTTTACAATGCTTCCGGTTGATTCCAAGTGTATCAGCCAAAAAGGCCATCGCTTTATCCATGCGGAGGAAACTATGGTCATTCTGGTCTTCATAACCCAGTAATAACCCCACAACTCGTTGTTTCAATAGCGTATACAACTGTTGCACGACCATGTTGGGATTGCGCTTATCGGTGAAACAGCGCGCGGCTCGCTTCACAATACCAGTAATGCGCTCAATTTCGCGAATTAGCAGAATTCCGCCATCACTGGTGAGGTCGATTTTGGAAAAGATTCCTTTAACCTGTTGATTACCGAAATCGGAAAAAGTCAATTGTTCCGAATCAGATCGAATAGAAGTGGGTGCAATCTGATTTGATTGCTTTTTTCGCTTCATTCGATTGTTATTTTTTTTTCGATGATTAACTGCCATTGTTCAATCCTGTGTTGTTGATAAGGTCAATACGAAAGAATATTCCGTATCGTCATTGACCGTTTAATTCAGGATTGAAAAAATTGCTGCCCCGGATGACAGAGTTTTCCACAACTTTCTTTAAAATTTTTGACCAACAGCTAATTTAAATCGAACCAGCTAAAACTTGGTTCAAAAAACTCAAGAACAAAAAAATTGACTTGGAAATTAAAAAATGTTAAATCAAGTAGCTAAAACTCTATATAAATAAAGTGTTACAAACAGTTTTTGATCTTGAAATGATTAATACTTTGGGTAATAGGGGTTAAAGATATCTAAAGTTCATCAATGTTACGATTCTTTAGACATAATCTGAGATTTTTAGAAGTTCCCCTTCAGCAAAGTCAAATTTAAGTTATATAAATTCACTTGTCACTTTATAACAATGGTATTGTTGGAAATAGCTATCTTCTGGGGCAGTTCCTCCTTCTTCTATGATGGTTTTCAACCATCATTGAAACCGCCTTGATATGAAAAAAGCTGTTGGATAATCCATTCTAAATGAATCTTGTAAATTAAACCAAGATGGCCGATTAGTTTATATTAGCTGATGGTTTATCTATTTGTCGCGGAGTATCCGAAATAACTGTCGGGGGACAATCAGTTACACCAAAGGGTCACACATTTTACCTATTAGGATAAAGTGTAGGATGGCAAGTGATTAAACAATTTAGCTAAAATTGAATAATTTACGTACAGAATTTATTGAGCCGAATAGACAATTTAATCGGCTCAAATAAATTGAGAAAAAGTGTTGAATAGTAGTCAAATTGGATATATGTTAAAAATTATTGAGCCGAATAGACAATTTAATCGGCTCAAAGGAGATTAAAATCGGTAAGAATTTATGTTAAACTGGAGGAATCATTTTGAATTAGCGCAAATTAATTAGGTTATAGTGCTCAAAGCATTGAACAAATGGTTGAAAATAAAAATGACTTACATCTGGCAAAGAAAAAATTGGCCAAATTTTACATGGAACAATGAGCTTATTGAACAAAGCTCTCATCAATTTAGTGCAGAAGCTAATCAACTAGTAGGTAAGGTGAATGATCTTCCTAAGGTTGAAAAAAGAGAAGTACTAGTGGATCTCATGGTTTCTGAAGCAATAAAAACTTCGCAAATTGAAGGTGAAAATTTTAACCGTGATGACGTGCGTTCATCTATTCGGAATCATCTTAAATTAAACACTGAACTAGAGAGAGGCGGAGATCCACGGGCTGACGGGATAGCTTCACTAATGGTATCTGTTCGAGAGCATTTTAATGCCCCATTGACTAAAGATCGTCTATTTGAATGGCAGAACAAAACCATTGTCAATCCTCATGAACGAAGATGGATCGAAATGGGGAAATGGCGAACCCATAAAGAACCAATGTTAATAGTCTCTGGAGCTTTTGGTAAAGAAAAAACGCATTATGAAGCACCACCGAGTGATCAAGTACCTACTGAAATGGAACGATTCATTAACTGGTTCAATGGTAGCAACTATTTACTAGGTCCGGTACGTGCAGGAATAGCTCATCTTTATTTTGAATGTATCCATCCGTTTGCTGATGGGAATGGTCGAGTTGGAAGAGCAATTTCCGAGAAAGCTTTATCACAAGGTCTTGGATATCCGGTGTTAATGAGTTTATCAACAACAATAATGAATAAGCGTTCTGAGTATTATGACGCACTTAAGCTTAGTAGTCAGGGTACACTCGATATAACAAAATGGCTGGTTTGGTTCACAAACTTAGTATTGGATTCACAAAAACAGGCTATTGATCAAATTGAATTTGTACTTTCTAAAGCGCGATTTTGGGATAAACATGGTTCTCAGATGAATGAACGCCAGTCAAAAGTCCTTGCGCGAATGTTACGTGAGGGACCAGATGAATTCAAAGGTGGGATGAGTGCTAACAAATATGGTAAAATAACTAAATGCTCAAAGGCGACAGCCACGCGGGATATGTCCGAATTATTGAGAATTGGAGCCTTCCAAAAACTCAATGGTGGTGGTCGAAGTACTAGATATAGAGTAAATCTTACGATAGTGTAGGGAATTGAAAATAAGAACGTCTAGGATTTTTGAAGAATGTAATAATCTAAGAAATCTAGTGTATTCTTACTTCAATAAATTATAGATGAGTCCAATAAAGATCCAGCTATCAGTACAATTTACGGAAAATTGTTATTGACCATTTTTGACTAATCTACTTTTCTGTGTCTCCTGACAGTTATTTTGACACTAAAACGACAAATTTTTTGAAAATCTATAGAGATATTTAAGAAATTTTAAAATTTATTCTTATCCTATGATGGTTTTCAACCATCAAGCGCGTTATTTTTTTGGCAGTATTGCTGACAAAAAAACAATCAAATTTTACTAATAATCAGCAACTACCCAACATCAGCGTACTTAACTTCACCAAACTCATTAGAAACTAAATTAAACTCAGATTGCTCTGAATTTAATTCAACCAAATAGCTGGACAACGTATGAATTGTTACAATTTCAAACAATCCACGTTCTATTAAATAGCCGTCAAATGATTGACCAATTTTCCACGTTTCATCAGTATTTGTCATTTACTTGAGTCCCTTCATTCCAGATTTAGCCACTGCAATTTCTTTAGGAGGTGTTTTCCTAGATTTCTTAATGAACCCATGCAGTAACATTAGTTTATTACTATAAACGCAAAATAGTACCCTTGCTTTGCGGTTACTGGTTACGTTTCATCTAATTTCCCAAAGACCCTTTTAACCGGTAATACTCCTAATGTTTCGTTTAAGTTTCATCCCAATGAATCTAATTAGAACTTGCTGAATTTCAGACAAAACTAGTAGTTGATCTTTCATTGATAAGCTTTGAATCGAGACATCTACTGGTTTTTTGCCATTTTGATTTTCTGCAGAAACTAATTTAAGTTCTATTTTAGATTGCGTCACATTAGTTTCCAATTTGATAAACTTACAATATATAACGGTTTTAAAAAAATCAACCCCAAATTTAATTAGTAATGTATTAAATTACTAGAGCGCGTGAATAATTTCCGCAACTACTTTGTTTTATGGAATTGAAATACGCATTACTAGTTAATTACATTCAAATCTCAGAATGAGGAGATAAAATGCACCCATAAACTTTAGGAGAAGCGAAACGTATTTTTTTTGCACCAACCTCAATATAATTGTACTTGACCACGAAAACTTTTGAATCTAAAATACCTAAATATTTTTATACAAAATCAAATTTCACATTATATTCTAAATATCCTGTGTAAGTACAATCGGAATATAAATGAGGAGTTGTTGGTAATTTTAGATGATTTAATATTTGTCGCTAAAACACCAAAATAACTGTCGGGGAACAAGTACTTCTGGATTTGAATAAAGTCCTTGAAATTATCTAAAAATTTGCTATATTAAGTAAGGTAACAAAAATTGTTGATTTTTTGAGAATTGTTGAAGTTATGATTAATGTATGTCACAACCTTTAATCAATCAACTAATAGAATGTAAAATATTACTCACAATCAATTTGAAGGTGAATATTTATTAAATTGTCTGTAAGGTTTGAATGGGATATAAACAAAAATGATCAAAATATTAAGAAACATGGAATTTCTTTTGATGAGGCTGAAGAAATTTTTCTTCGTCCAAATGAGTCGTTTCTTGATGAGCTAAACTCAATTGGCGAAATCCGTTATAAAACTATCGGCGCGACTTCGGGAGGAAAAATTATTTTGGTCTCCCATACTGATGGAGGTAGTGAAGGAAGTGAAGATGAGATTATTCGCATCATATCGGCTAGAAAACTAACTCGAACTGAAAGGAAAAAATATGTTAAAAGCACGGCAACCAGATATTGATAATAGTTATTCAAGTATATCGAAGAAGACTAGTTCAGTAAATATTGAATCCGAAGATTCAAAGGTTGATACCAGTGATATTCCAGAATTAACCGACAAAGAGTGGGCGAATTCAGAGAAGAATTTGTTTTATCGACCTGACGCAATTTTGTCTAGGAATAAAATCTAGTTCAATTCATTGTACCGAATTTTATTCTTAGTAATTGAGTGTAGTTTTCACTCAATTTTCAGAGTTTTTTTATGGAATGGAGTAGGAGTTTATCGACGTAGCTCGTGTCGATTTTGAATTCATTGTATTGTGAGAGTGTAGGTTACTGAATACAATGATGTCAATAAATTGTATTCCATTTTATTCGATTTACCGATGTTGATTAGGGCGAATTGGATTCAAAACTACTTTTGAAGAAACATCGGTTCTACACTTTGAAAATACTCCTAAATTAACTCGAAATTATATCTAGTAAAATGTGAATGTCCATTGAGGCATATTGGAGCAAATCACTTGGTGGTAAATTAGTCTGGTAGGAAAATAGTTTATTGGTTGCGGCTCGATTCATTGCATTTGAAATCGCTGGAATTGTTCCCCGTCGGCCGCTTGCCCCCATTGTCAGCACCAAGATATCGTTCGCAATGGTAGTATTGATTAATCTCGCGTTTAAAATGTAAGGGGTGTTTGCGAACATTTTCATTCGGTACCAATAAACTTCGACGTAAGAGTCAAAAGAGTCTTACCGTCTGGAGTCAATATCTTGACTTCATGTTTCAGGGACTATTACTAAGGAAGATTGAAATTGCAATGGAAGCATGTGGTATGCCGATATGTCTCAATACCGCACTGTATTGGCGACATAAAATTCTTTACTTATTGCGCAAAACCACTCGCACCAACTTGACTGGAATTGTGGAAGCTGATGAATCACATTTTTTGCTGTCATTTAAAGGTTAAAAGGGACCAAATGGTGAACCAGTCGATCTTGGTCGCGCCCCACGCAAACGGGGAACATCCGCTTCACAACGTGGTATCAGTAAAGAACAGGTCTGTGGATTGGGCACATGGTCAAGTTACTTTTGAAGGAAAATCATACCAATTAAATATTTATTTTTCTAACGATGACGAACCACGATTGGTGGAAAGTAATAGAACTGGATACAAGCTTCTGGACTTCAACTTAGTCTCAATACTGGTCATATCTGGTTTATATGAATTGGTCTATTAATGTTATAAAAATTCATGATCTCTACGAAGTAGTTAGAAACTTTTTAGGGGAAAGGGATTCTACTAAAGGTATGGTATCATACAGACCACTGGATTAGACTAAATGTTTTGGAATCTTTGATGTTGAATTAGAGATCAAACTCTCTTGTTTGAAAGTTCATTACTATTCGTGGTGGAATTGAAATAAGTGAATAAAATTTTGAATCTAAGACTCTCACTACAAATAATTTTCGTTTTAATTAGTTGAGTAAAGAAAGTTTATGGAATTGTAGCCAATTCAAGTATTAGTTAAAATATCTATGCAAAAACTATTCATAACTTTGTTGAATCCTGAAACAGTGAAATATTTAATTGAATAATTAAGATCAGAATTGAAAACCTAGAAATCCCCTTTTGATAATGCGTTTAGCTTTCTAGTAACTACTGTTATAAGGTAGTAATTTGTAAACTAACTGAGATTTTTCTTTTTAAAGCAAGATTTTGTTTGACAGTTGTAAGACGAAGCGAGAGAACTGGTTGTGTAGAGTGATTAATGTATTTTGACTACACTGATAATACATTAGCGAGAGAGCAGTTTGCAATCCAATAGACTAGTAATATGTATTGAATTTCAAAAAATCCGCTGCGTTCAAGATGATTGATTTAATTCATTTTACCATAAGAATTTTGATTAATATTTAGGTGTATTTTACGTTAAATGTTGTACGTTAAGAAATCCGCTGCTGATTGCATAGCTATTCCCAATCATTAATAACTGTTATTAAAAGAATCTATTTTTGGAGGCAAAGAGCTGTGTTACCATTATTTTTTAAAATTACTGTATGGTGTAATGTGAAGCGAGATTATTAGAAAGAAAGGAGCAGTTACTAAAAAGTGTCAAGATAGTATAAGTTGCTGCGGAAAATTTGATGAGTACATAATGTCAACTATTTACAATGGAATTCAAGAAATCCGCTACCAGAAAATGATTGAATTTACTTACAGTGTAGAAGGTTTAACTAATAACAAAATGTGAATTTTGAGCAAAACGATATTATCAAAATCCGCTGCTGAAATAGATTTATGTTGCAGACTTGGCATGCATTAAAAAAGAGCCTAGTTTTGATTATATAATGATTCATTTTACCAATACACTTCAATGTTTATTAAGTGGTTCAAGGTGAAATGAAAAAAAAAAAATTTGATAGATACAAGGAGATATACAATAGAATTGAACGGACAATTTGCTGCGGAAAGGTTAGATGGTGAGAAATGCTAAATATATCAATAGGTTCCACAAGAATTTGCGATATCAATTGAGGTTGATTTTGCTGATTTTCAAATAATTTCTGTCGCTAAGAAAAGGGTGTTCATACAATATTGCAGCAACTTAAGAATTCCGCTGCCGAAATGATTAAATATCCCCAATTTAACTAATGTTACACAGTAAATTCTTTTGAAATGCCAGAAGCAATTTATCATTACAATTTCAAGCAATTGGTAAGGTAGTAAGATGAACTGATCAAGTTAGCGTTGGTTAAGGACGCAATGAAAATTGAGTAAATGAATAAAATGACAGCGAAGTTAGTAGTCGATATGCGAATTTACATAAATTTCAAAGGGTTTCAAGCGATTTCAATTTCAGGAGTGTTTATGTTTTTAAGTTCTAAGCCAGTTCCTGTATCAGTAATTATGTGCGTAAAGTGAATTTGGTGACTGTTCTACAATCCGCTGCTAATCTGATGCTCAATTAAGTGCGTTTGTTAAGAAAGTCCAATCAGATAATAGTAAGTGAATCAATCAATCGAGTTTCATACTAAAGGGAGTCGTTACACAGTTTATAGTGGTTACAAGCATAAAGTTAGGTAAATGTTTTGGCCAAGTGACCAGTGTGGTTGTCGTTAGAAATTATTAGCTTAAGTAGCAATTATTATTTCGAAACTTGAATAATGAATGGTCTACAGCGCGTAAAATATTGAAAGTGCCAAAACGTAGTTGAAAGAACTATGGTGTAAACTTGCAGCAATCTAGTCTAAGGACAAAGTAGCTAAATTACGGGGTTACTTCACTATATGCTAATGTGGAAACTTTAGATTTAACTGAATTTGGAGTCTCGTTGCTTTGATAAAATAAACTTTGATTGCAAATACTCTTTTGACGCATGCTGAAATCACGCGTTCGCACCAGTTGCTGATTTATCATGTGCATTAAAATTTAATTCAAAAGCGAAAAAATAAGCATTTCGTATAAATACTGATAAGTAAAGTATAGAGATTATTACTGAATTTATAGGGTTTTTAAAGGGTAATGGAAGGATTGTGACCGTATTATTTGGTTGTTGTGTTGGTGAAGAATTTGGTATAGTTATATTGTTTAATTGAATTTTTTTTGTTTAGGGGTTGAAATTTTTACTCTTTTGATTATATTTGATTGCAATGCAAAAAATGATAATATACAATAAACACTTTTATGCGATTATTGAACGGAGATAATCAAACATAACTGCAATGCAGACAGGCGACAGGGTTGCTTAAAAGTTGAGCTTTTTTTGTGTAAAAGCTTGACTCTTAGGAATAGTTAAATTAAATTTAAAAAAGAAAACTGTGGAAAACTTTTTTGAATAGGTTGACATTGGCGAAATAAACATTATTATTTGGTCTAAATTTATGAACAAATGCAAGAGGTATATCGATAGAATACGTAGTCAATTGGATAGTTTTTGCACGATACCATATGGTGGGGTTTCGTTCGCATGCTAAGGAGAAAGTATGCAAGCGGAATTCGCGCATATATATATGAGGGGTCATTTGGCTGGTGTGAGATTAAA
The DNA here is from genome assembly GCA_964291365.2 of Stappiaceae bacterium. GTDB lineage: Bacteria > Pseudomonadota > Alphaproteobacteria > Rhizobiales > Stappiaceae > JBDWFY01. The sequence goes on along the minus strand of OZ219989.1, from coordinate 2,918,886 downwards.
ATACAGATTAACCAGATTTGTTATGACGAACAAATAACTTAGATATTTAATTTTTTGGGCTCATTACTAATAAAGGAAATAAAAAACATGAATACTGAAAGCGATGAACGCAAACAAAACACAAGATCAGCATCTCAATCAGTGGTAGAGATGTCAGGACACCAATTGACAGCTGTGTCGCCGCATGGGAAGGTAGGATTATTATCATCATGTCAAGGTGGTTGTTTTGCGCGAACTGGGTATGCATACAATCAAGATTCCGGTGCTGGTGTATTATCAGCAGCTAATAATGAGTCTCCAATTCAATTAGGAGATAATGCTATGGATCAAGTAGCACATTATTTAGATAACCAAAATTTTGAACTTTCTTTAAAGGATATTATAATGTCCACATCAAAATTGTCTTCAGCTGAACGGACTGAGACAGTTCCTTATTCAGTAAACAACAATACAACACAAATAAATGAAGATATTTGTATAACACATAGTAATTCAAAAATGACCCAACGAGGGGTTACTGGAGCTATAATGCGTAATACACAAAATACACCAGCAGTTGGAATAGCTGTTGGGGTGATCTCAAAATTGAAAGTCACCAGTCAAAGATTAATGTCTGGTTTGACAAAACTAGGTATACCGGTGATTCCGAGTTCGGTCGAAACAAAACAAATCACAACTGCGGAGCAAAAAAGTTCGGCAACAAATGAGGGGTATATTATAATGTGTCAAGACAATGTTAAGTCGCACATCAAAACCCAAGATTCCAAGTTGGAAAAAACCGGGCAACCAACTGGTCAAGCAAAAGGTAGTTTTAAAAGAATATTGCAAAAAACTAAAAATTATGTAGCTGAGCTTGGACAATCAACCCAACAAAGTTGGTTTGGTGGTAAAGCAGTAGCGAGATTTGCGACAGCCTTGGTATTTGGAGTTGTAGTCTCGGGCTCAATGCTGTTTTCTAATGCGGCAGATGCGCAATCGACAGTTTCAATAACTAACGCAAGTACAGGGTATACATTTAGCGAAGGTGATGGCACAGTTAATATCCCGATTGAAATTGATACTGCGATTACAGCAAGTGCTGTGACAGCAACTTTTGCTATCACAGCTGAATCTGCAACAGTAACTGATGATTATATTGACGCAACTAGTGGGGCTAATAATAACACTGCTGTAATTGCTGCAGGTGAGACTACAGGGATGATTTCAATAACTTTAGTGGATGATACTATTGATGAAGCAGATGAAGCAATTACGGTTACCATTACGGGTGTATCTGCAGCTGGTGGTGAAACAGTATCAGTTTCATCAGCAAACGCGGCTACATTAGTAACAATTACCGATAATGATAATGCGGTATCAATTACTGATGCGGCTACAGCAAAGGAGGTAACAGAAGGTACTACAACCATATCAATTCCTATTGAATTAGAAGATGTACCAGATGCAGCTGTGGATGATGTGGTAGTAAAGTTTACAACTACAATTGAAAGTGGTCAAACTGCGACAGCAGGTACTGATTTTGTTGATGCAACTGATGCCGCAACCAATAATACAGCAACAATTACAACTGATGGAACTAATAAAACAGCTAATATAGTAGTTACAATAACAAATGATGATATTGCTGAAACAGTTGAAAATTTTACTGTAACAATTACAGAAATAGTAAGTGGGCCTGGGGTACTTTCCAGAACAGGTTCTGAATTGGCAACCATAGTAAATATCAATGATAATGACAACGCGGTATCAATTACAGATGCGACTACACTTAAGACGGTAACTGAGGGTACTGCAACTATATCAATTCCAATTGAATTGGTGGTAGCGGAAGCATCAAGTGCAGATGATGTGGTAGTGAAGTTTACAACTACAATTGAAAGTGGTCAAACTGCGACAGCAGGTACAGATTTTGTTGATGCAACGGATTCTGCAACTAATAACACTGCTACAATAACTTCTGATGGAACAAATAAAACAGGAAATATAGTAATTACAATAACGGATGATGATAGTGATGAACCAGTTGAGAATTTTACAGTGACAATTACTGAGGTGACAAGTGGTCCTGCTGTACTTTCTGGAACAGCTGCTGAATTAACAACCATAGTGAATATCAATGATAATGACAACGGGGTTTCAATTACTGATGCAGCTACAGCTAAAACTGGGACAGAAGGTACTGGCACAGTCTCTATTCCATTTGCAATAGAAACAGCAGTAAATGAAATTGTAACAGTAACTTTCACTACTACAGATGGGACCGCAAAAGCAGGTGAAGATTTTGTAGCTTTAGTTATTGACTCGACTAATACAGGAGAAATTGCGGCGAATGCGACAACGGGAACGTTTACCATAACTTTACTTGAAGATACGAAATTTGACCCAGGTGCGACATTTACAGTAAATATGGTTAGTGCATCATCACCTTCAGGTGTAATATCAGTTAATTCAGTAGCGAATTCAACTACTGTAGTAATTAGTGATAATGATAACGGGGTGTCTATTACTGAAGCAGCTACAGCTAAAACGGCTACAGAGGGTACTGACACAACAGTTTCAATTCCGATAAAAGTAGAAACAGCGTATACTGAGGTAGTAACTGTAACATTCTCAACTACTGATGGCACTGCGGAAGCAGGTGAAGATTTTGTAGCATTAGTTGCTGACTCAACTGATACTGCTGACATTGCCGCGAATGTGACTACTGGAACTTTTGAGATTACAATTACCGATGATTTTATAGATGAACCGGAACAATCCTTTACTGTTACAATAACTGGTGCAGTAGATGCTACAGGGGCAACTATTCCGGTATCAACAACTACAGCTGCTACTGAAGTTAAAATTTCTGATAATGATGCTCCACCAGTAATTCAGGTTGTTAGAAATCCAAATCCAGCTATTACAGAGGGGGACAGCGCAACTTACACGTATAGTATATTTGATGATACCACTAATACAACCACTTCATCGGCTCAGGATATTGCGATTCAAGTCACACTTACTCAAACTGGTGATTTTTATGATGGTGATCCGACAACATTCCCACCTGTGACACTTCCTGCAGGCGAGACCTCAGTAACGAGTGATGTTGTAACGGAAGATGATGCAATTGATGAAGCTAATGGGTCAATTACTGTCACAATAGATGATGATAATGATGCAAATTCACCAGCACATTATACAAAGCATGCTTCGGATAATACAGTATCCACTGATGTTAATGATAATGATAACCCTGTTTCAATTACCGATGCAAATACAGCTAAAGCTGTAACAGAAGGTACTCCAACAATTTCTATTCCAATTGAGATTGATACCGCCGAGAATTCTGATGTTACTGTTACATTTACTACTACAAATGGAACAGCTGAGGCGGGAGAAGATTTTGTTGCTCCTTCGGCAGACGCAAGTAATAATACAGCTATTATTACTGGTGATGGCACTAATAAAACAGGAAATATAGTTATTGACATTACCGACGACCTAATAGATGAAGTTGAAGAGTCATTTATCGTAACAATTACTGCTGTATCTGGTGGCGATGCTCAGCTTTCAAACACAGCAAGTGAATTAACAACTACTGTGAATATTGCTGATAATGATGACCCACCAGTAATTCAGGTTACTAGAGAGCCAAACTCAGCTATTACCGAAGGTGAAACTGCTACTTTCACCTATAGTGTATTTACAGATGCTACCAATACGACAAAAACATCAGCTCGGGATATTGCGATTCAGGTTACTCTTACAGAGTCTGGAGATTTTTATGATGGTACTCCGACAACATTCCCAGCAGTGACGCTTCCAGCGGGTGATGCCTCGGTAATGGGTGGTGTTGCTACGGAAGATGATACAGCTGATGAAGTGAATGGGTCGATTACTGTTACTATTGGAGATGATGTTGGTACAAATACACCGGCACATTATACAAAACATGCGACAAACAATACGGTAACTACACTTGTAAATGATAATGATATTCCTGATCAATCAAGTGCCACAGGTCCAGTTGTGAGTATTACAAATTCAATTGCAGGGAAAACTGTATCAGAAGGTGATGATGAGATCCTAATTCCTATTGAATTAAGTGAAGCACCGACATCTCCAGCTACTGTGGAAGTTACATACATAACTTCATTAGCTGGAACAGGGACCAGATTTGCAGCTGCTGGTGTCGGAAATGACTTTACTGCTGAGACTGGTTCAAATACTGTTACGATTTCAACAGGTACTACTGGGAATATTCCAATTACTATTTTACAAGATACAATTGATGAACCAGATGAGACATTTATCGTTGAAATAACAGGTGTTACGGGTGGTTCTTTCACGACAACGGATTACAAAATTATTGTTACAATTGAAGATGATGACGCGGCTGTTTCATTTACAAACACAACTGCAACAGTGGCTGAAAACGTAAGTGGAGGTAAAATTTCTATTCCAATTGAAATTGATCAAGTAAATGATGAGGATGTTGTTGTAACGTTTGAAACAAGTAGTGATGGAACAGCAGAACCGGTTAACGATTTTATTGCACCTGCTGCTGCAGATAATACAAATTCTGCTACCATAGTAACTGCTAGTAATAATAGATCAGGGATGGTTGAAATAGAATTGGTTGATGACCATGTCGCAGAAGAAGATGAGACATTTACCGTTACCCTCACAGCTGCATCAACTGTAACTAGTAATGAAACAATATTAATTAAATCTGCTGGGGCTTCAATAGAAGTAACAATAACTGATGATGACCCAACAGTTTCATTCACTAGTGCTCGCATATCAGAAGATGAAGATGTGAGTGGGGAGAAAATTTCCATTCCGATTCAAATTGATCAAGTCAATTCTGAGGATGTTATTGTGACTTTCACAACTACAGATGGAACAGCAACAGTGGGCTCAGATTTTTTGGCTTTAACTGCTGGTACAAATGACACAGCTACAATTGATGCAGGAGAAACTATGGGGACATTTGAGATAACACTAATAGATGACAATGAACAAGACCCCGATGAGACTTTTACTGTAAATATTACTGGTGCTGTAACCGCAACAAGTAATACTCAGGTTTCAGTTTCAGAAGATTCTGACTCAATAGAAGTTACAATTAATGATGATGATATGCCGTTAGCAACAATTGTTGATGCAAGTGATGGAATTTCTGTAGATGAAGATAATGGTACTGTGTCAATTCCAATTGATATGGAAGTGGCTAGTTCGGAAGATGTTAAAGTTACATTTGAAATTGTTGCAGGCGGAACAGCAACCTCAGATGTAGATTATGAAGCATTAACTGCTGGTACAGATGATTCAGTAACAGTTTCTGCAAATCAAACGACTGGCACTTTTGAGATTACTTTAACGGATGATCAAATTGATGAATTAGATGAAACTTTTACTGTTCGAATTGTAAGTGCAGAAACTGTAACAAGTAATACATCTCTCGCTGTTTCAACTACTCCAGTTGAGGTAACAATTACAGATGATGAAGCTCCACCCATTATTAGTATGACTAGGACATCTACTGGTGATATTGCTGAGGGTGTTGAAAGTGGTATTCAATTCGCAATTGCTCCAGATAGTACTAATACAACTACAGAATCAGATCGACCAATCGTGATTCAGTTTATTATTACGGAAGCTGGTACTAATGGAAGTTTCTTTGATACTATTCCTGAAACAGCTACTATTCCAGCAGGTATGAATACTGTAACAAATGTAATTACGACTCATGATGATTTTGTGGATGAGACAGATGGTTCATTTACCGTAACGTTGCGGGCTGATCTAAATACAAATGATCCTGAACTCTATACTGTAGGTGCAACAACAAATATTGAAATAAATGTCACCGATAATGATGATGCGCCAGTCATTAATATGACTAGAACTCCAACTGCGGCAATTACAGAAGGTGCTAATAGTGATATCGTATTTACAATTTTTAATGACACTACAAATACAACCACTGCATCAGCTCGTGATATTGAAATTCAAGTTACTATCACTGAAGCGGGAACTAATGGAAGTTTCTTTGAAACTGTACCTACTACTGTGACCCTTATAGCTGGTCAAACTTCGGTTACGGATGGAATTGTAACCCATGACGATGAACTTGATGAGACTGATGGGATGATTACTGTGTCATTAGATGATGACCTTAGCACAAATACTCCTGCCCATTATACACAAGTAACAGCAAATAATCCTGATATTTCAGTAAATGTAACGGATAATGATGTACGAGAAGTAAAATTCGCAAGTACCACAGCTGAAGTTGATGAAGATGCTGGAACTGCAGTGCTTGAGGTTAGTGTCGCTGAGTCCCTGACTACGACCGATGTGGAGGTAACCTTCACTACAGCAGCTGGAACTGCAACAGCTGCAGATTTTGTCGCTCCAACCGCAGGAACGGATGATACAATAACAATTACAGGGGGGGATTTAACTGGTGAAATTGAAATTACTATTACGGATGATACAATATATGAAGTTGATGAAACATTTACAGTTACGTTAAGTGCGGTAACAGGAGGAACTCTTTCCCAGACAGATGTGACAACTACTGTAACGATTATTGAGGATGATGTTCCACCAGTGATTCAAGTGTTGCGCAGTACTAGTGCCGCTGTTACTGAAGGGGATAGTGTTGATTTAACATTCAGTATTGATAACTCTTACGGAACTACTGCTTCTTCACGTGACATTACATTCTCAGCGGGTATAGTGGATAGTGGAAGTTTTATTGACCCTACAATAACTTCAAAAAGCGTAACGATTACGGCGAGTGAAACAATGCAAGCAGAGACTGCATTCATTACAATTTTACAAGATTCAGATGATGAAGCTAATGGATCAATTACGGTGTCAATTCCAGATGATACCAATGATCCAGCGCATTATACTAAGCACCCAAGAAATGACTCGGTTGTAGTAGCTGTTAATGATAATGATTATCCGACTGGAACCACTGGAGAAGCAGTAACAATAACAGATGCTGGTACTACTCTTCCAGTAGCAGAGGGTGCTGATGCAGAAATTGAATTTATGGTAGGTACAGCACCAATAAGTGATATTGTAATTACATATACAACTTCAATAGCTGGTGTTGGTTCAGATTATGCTGTCGCAGGAAGTGATTTTACTGCTACCACTGCAACTACAAATACCGTAACTATCCCAACTACGGGGACAACAGCTACTATAATGATTTCAACTCTGCAAGATACAATAGATGAGACTGCTGAAACATTTGCTGTTGAAATTACTGGAGTTACAGGTGGCGGACACTTTACGGGAACTGATTCTGCAAGAACTGTTTCAATTACTGATGATGATGCTATTCCGGTAATTCAATTTACAACTGATTCAGATTCAGTAATTGATGAGGGTGACAGTATTACATTGACCTATAGTGTAATTACTGATGATACCAATACAACTACGGCTTCATCGCAAGATATTCCGTTAGAAGTTAGTCTTACAGATACCGGGGATTTTTATGATGGTACCGCAGCTAATTATGCAGTGACATTATGGGCCGGAGCAACTTCGGTGGAAAGTGTAATTGCCACAGTAGATGATGAAACTAATGAAGAAAATGCTTCAATTACTGTAACAATTGGAGATGACCCTGAAACAACTGATCGATATACTAATAGCTCAACAAATGTCCCAATTGTGACTCTGGTAAATGATAATGATATTCCGACCGGTACTGGTCAAGTTGTAACATTTACCAATACAACTGCTACTTTTGCTGAGGATGCTGGAACAGTTACGTTAGATTTAGAAGTTGAAGAGGATGCGACCGCTGATATTGAAGTTACTTTGGTGACATCAGTAGCAGGAACTGGAATAGGATTTGCAACCTCAGCCGCACCGGCTGATTTCACCGCGATCACAGCTCAAACTACAACAACAAATACCGCGACTATTGCGATGGGAAGTAAAACTGCTACAATAAGTATTGCTATTGCGGAAGATACCGTCCCTGAACCAAATGAAACATTTGTAGTTGAAATTTATAGAGTAACAGGTGGAACTTTTACTACTACTGACTCAAAAGCAGTTGTAACAATCACAGATAATGACACGGCACCAGTAATCACAGTTGCCAGCGATGCAGCTGCCGCAATTGACGAGGGAACAGATGTTGCTTTCACTTATACAGCAAGTGTAGCTTCGGAACGTGATGTTAATATCCAGGTGGAACTTGAAAAAACATCTGGTGACTTTTTCTCGGAAGATCAAGAGTTATCAAAGGTTGTGGTATTACCAGCAGGAGCAACTACGGTAACAGATACTATTGAAACTGAAAACGACAGAATTTATGAAGGTAATGGTTCATTTACTTTAACAGTTTTGGATGATGTCAGTACGAATACCCCTGCTCATTATACTCTTGGAGCTGATATTGAAGAAGTAATTGCAGTCAATGATAATGAAGTTGCACCGGTAATACATATATCAGTTCCAGCTGAACAAGAAATTGAAGAAGGTGGTGAGTTTGAAATTCAGGTTGATATTGTTGCTGATGCTACTCAAACTTCTGCTATGACAGCAGCTACAGAGTTTGAGGTTAATTATACAATCACGGATCATGCAACTATAGACTTTATTGCGAGTGCTGATGAAACTTCAACTATATCAATACCTGCTGGTGAAACTATGGCCACGAAAACAATTGATATAGCAGATACTACGGAAAATACAATTCATGGGGATGGTGGTGATATTATGGTAGTAATTGCAGATGATACTTCACCTATTGTTTATACTAAAGCGAGTGATGCAGCTAATAATTCTGCGACAGTTTCAATTGAAGATAATGATGTCGCACCAGTTATTATGCTATCCCTTCCAGCTGATCAAACAATAACTGAAGGTGGTACAGTTATGATTCAAGTTGATATCATAACTGATGAAAACAATTTAACAACTGGTTCGGCAACGGCAATAGATGTCCATTATAATATCACAGATTCACATGCTAATTTTATTGCTGATGCAAATAAAGTGGAAACTGCTACAGTTATTCAGATTCCTTTGGGTGATGATACCGCCACTAAATCAATTAATATAGAACAAAACACAATTGACCGCGAAGCAAGTGAAGTGACTATTGCACTTGCTGATGACGCTGAAGATGCTACTACTTATGTTAAATCTGAATATAGATTTCAAAATCAAGTTAAATTTAATGTTGTAGATGATGATGAACCTCCAGTGGTTAGTTTATCGCTACCTACGGGTCAAACCATAACAGAAGGTGGAACTTTCAATATTCGAGCTGAAATTGTTGATGATAGTACAAATACAACAGATGAATCAGGTGAAGATATCAAGGTTCATTATCGGATTACTGATTCAGAATTGGAAAATTTCATTACCGATACTGAAGAAGTTGATAGTATAACAATAGTGGCGGGTGATGATGATGGTGTAGAATCAAAAGCTATTACTATTCAAGAAAATACGATTGATAATGATGGTTCAATTACGGTAACTCTTGAAGATGATGGATTAATTACTCTTTATACAAAGTCAGCAACACCAGCAAGTAACCAATTTACTGTTGAAATTACAGACAATGATGATGCACCTTATATTATGGCAGAATTGGTTAATACTACTGGTATAGAAGAAGGTTCAGAAGCAATTAGATTTAGTGTCAGTGATGAAGGTGCAACTAGTACTACGACTGCTTCAGGGCAAGATATTGTAATACATGCTAATGTTACTGAAACTTTAGGAGATTATTTTGCATCGGATCTTAATGCTACTACAATGCAAATGGTTACACTTCCAGCAGGTGAGACTTCAGTTGATGGAATTATCCCGGTTGACGACCTAATAGATGAAGTGGATGGAACATTTACAGTAGATTTAATAGCAAATACTGATGTTGCTAATATGTATTCAGTTTCTGCTACTAATTCTCAATTAACGGCTAATGTTACCGATAATGATGCTGGTCCTATTATTGAAATTGTGAGAAGTCCGAATCCAGCAATTGCTGAAGGGGCAACAGATGGTACAAATCCAGAAGGAGCTGAATACACACTTCAGATTGCTCCAAACGACTCAAATCCAACCACTGCATCAACTCAAGCATTTAGTGTTGCAATTGCAGTTGCTGAAGTTGGTAGTGGTGATTTCTTTGACCCACTTCCAACTCCAAGTGTTGATTTTGCCGCAGAAGAGACAACGAAAACCTTTGAAGTTATACCAACTGATGACAGTGATTCCGAGGCACATGGTTCATTTACTGTGACCATAAGTGAAGATTCAAATTCAACAGCTTTATATTCAGTGAGTTCTATTAATAATTCAATAACAACTAGTGTCAATGATGATGAATCAGCAACAACTCAAAGTGCAACTCTAGAATTTTCTAGTCCAACCGCAACAGTAACAGAAACTGCTACAGAGAGTATGGTTACATTGACGGTAGCATTGACGGGAGCTGTTGCGGATGGTTCACCAATAACTGTAGATTACATTACTCAAAAGACTGGAGATGGAACCGGTTTTGCTGTTGCTGGGTCTGATTTTACTGCCCCTGTGGATGGTTCAAATACAATTACATTTACTTATGCAGAATCTAATCCAGAGACAACACAAACTATCCAAATTCCAATTTTGGTAGATACAATAATTGAACCAAATGAGACATTTAAGGTCGTATTAGTTAATCCAGTTAATGCTTCACTTGCAACTGGTGAAGGTGAGAATGAGGCCACAGTCACTATTTCTGATGATGATACGACTCCACCTGTCGTTGAATTATCTCTTCCAGATAATCAAACAATCACAGAAGGTGGTGAAGTTATGATTCAGGTTAGCATTCCATCTGAACAGACTGGTTCTACTGGTAGCACAAGTGATATAATAGTTGGTTATACAATAACTGATGATACTTCGACTGATTTTATTGCAACTGCTGATGAGTCATCCAATATTACTATAAAGGGTGGGTCAACAAGTGCTACGAAAGTCATAAGTATTCAGGACAATACTATTGACCGGGATGCTGGTTCAATTATGATTGCATTAGCTGATGATACCAATGCCACTGCACTTTATACTGTATCAGCTGACGCGGATAAAAATTCTATAGCTGTTGATATCGCAGATGACGATGCAGTTCCAGTGATTGATATATCACTTCCTGAAGATCAATTATTAGTTGAAGGTGAGAGTTTTATTGTTAAAGTAGATATTGTTGTTGATGAAACTAATACAACCACCGCATCTACTGAATCTATAGAAGTTCATTATAGTTTCCAAGATACCGTTGCCAATTTTATCTCAGCTGACGACGAGGTAACTACGGCAACTAGTATAATTATTCCTGCTAATGCAAGTACCGCTCAAAAAACAATAAATTTAGAAAATAATTTTATTGATGCAGATGGAGGTACCGTTCTAATTGCATTAGATAATGACGATACTACCGATATTCGGTATACAGCATTGAAAGTAGCTGGTCAATCAGGTCAACAAACAAATGATTTTGTTGCAGTGGAAGTCAAAGATAATGATGAGCCACCAGTTATTGAATTGTCGCTGAAGGCTGGTCAAGTAGTCACAGAAGGTGGCGGGGTTACGATACAGGTTGATATTATTGAAGATGAGAACTATACGACCTCCGGTTCTGCCCAAGAAATAGAAGTTCATTATACAATAGCTGATTCAACTGATGCTGACTTTATCTCGGCTAATGATGAGCTTCCTGCTAATACCATTATTACCATTGAAGTCGGAGAATCTTCGGCTGAGAAGACAATTAATTTCCAAAGTAGTGCTGATAATACTATTGACCGGGATAGTTACTCACTGAGTATCGCACTTGCTGATGATACAACTGATATAAAATATTTAAAATCTGGTGTTACAAGTAAGAATGAAGTTAAAGTCATGATTGAAGATAATGATGCACCTCCAGTTGTTAAGCTTGCGCTTCCTGCTGGTCAAACAATTACTGAAGGCAAAGAATTTGAGATTCAGGTTGAAATTGTTAGTAGTGGAGCTAATGCTACCACTTTATCTGATGAAGAAATTGTTGTTCGCTATCAAGTCACAGATTCAGAGTTGGCTGATTTTATAGCAGATGAAGATCAAATATCAACAATCAGTATAGCCAAAGGCCAACCTTCAGGATCAAAAATGATTGAAATTGAAGAAAATTTAGTTGATCAAGATGATAGTTCAATTGAGATTACATTATTAGATGATCGAGGAGACATTCTCTATACCAAATCAAGGGTAGTGGCTGAAAATACAATTACGGTAGATATTACAGATAATGATGATGCTCCAGTTATTCAAGCAAATAGAGATAGTAGTGATCCAATAACAGAAGCACAAAGTGCTGATATTGTATTTAGCATTGTTACGGATGATATTAATACAACGGAGAAGTCTGCACGTGATATAGCAATTCGAGTTGGAATTGTAGAGGATGAAGGTGACTTTTTTACTCCTGATCCTACTCCAACGACTCCATTAGTGGTGACACTTCCAGCGGGAAAAACTTCAGTTAGTGGTGTAAGTCCTACAAATGATACAGTTGATGAAGTTGATGGCTCGTTTACAGCAACACTAATGGAAGATGATTCAACGATAAATTCACCAGTACATTATCAAGTAGCTGCTGATAACTCAGGTATTTCAGTAGATGTTACTGATGAAGATGATGCTCCAATTATTGAAGTGGTAAGAAATACAGGACTAGTAAACCCACCAATTGTTGAAGGTGGAGATGCTACATACACCTATCGAATTGCTCCAAGTGCGGAAAATCCAACCACACTTTCTGATAAAGATATTGAAGTCGCCGTGACTCTATTAGATTCAGGTGGTGATTTTATAGATGATGAAAATACTTCTAAAACCGTGACAATTTCAGCAGGTAGTTCCTCTAAAGATGACACCATAACAACAGTAGATAATAGATTTGTTGAATCACATGGTTCAATTACTGTAACAATTGTAGCTGATGATGGGACTACTTCAGAAGGTCGATACAATGTTAGTGAAACTAAAAACTCAGTCGTAACAAGTGTTAACGAAAATGATGTAAGAAATCATAATGCTAAACTTAAGTTTGTCACATCCTCTCTGGAAATTATGGAAGAAGACGCAAATAACATGGTTGAATTAGAAGTTGAATTGGAAGGTTCGACTTCTACTTCTGATATTACGGTAACCTATGCTACACAAGTAACAGGTAGTGGTTTGGGTAATGCGGTACCTGCTGAAGATTTTACCGCACCTACTGGTTCGGATACAGTCACATTTACTTATTCTGCAACGGATCCGGTAACGAGACAAACAATTCAAATACCAATATTGGCCGATACATTAGATGAACCTGATGAAGCATTTAAAGTGGTGTTACTTAATCCAAATGGGGCACCGTTATCAACTGTTGAAAGAGAAAATGAAGCAATCATCTCAATAATTGATAACGATGCACCACCGGTTATTCAAGTTACAAGCGGTTCTAGTACGACAGTAGATGAAGGTGACACGGCGACGTTTACTTATGGTATTTTCTCCGACTCTACAAACACCACAACTGCATCTGCTCGTGATATAAACATCCAAGTATTACTCACAGATGAAAATGGGGTTTATCTAGATGAAGATAGAGACCATGCGGTTGCAATTCCAGTGATGTTGTCAGCAGGTTCAACTTCAGTAGATGTGGATATTGATATTCCTAACAACACAATTGATGAAATTGGCGGAACAATAACGGCTGAAATTCAAGACGATGCTGATGGATCTGGTCCGTATTACACAATTAGTGCAGTGGACAGCGAATTGGTTGTTAATGTAAATGATGATGATGATCCTCCACTGATTCAATTTGATCGATCTTCAGAAGAAGGTATTGTTGAAGGTGAAAGTGCTGATATTGTGTTTAGTATAGTTAGTGATGAAACCAATACGACGACTGCTTCGGCCCATCCGGTTAATATACGGGTTGATGTCACAGAAACTGGTGGTGAGTATTTTGGTGTTAGTGCTGATTCATCAATCGTAGAAGTAACGCTTCCGGCTTTAGCAAGTTCAGTAAATGGTCTGAATCCAGTTGATGATACCGTGGATGAAGATGACGGAATGTTTACCGCAACCTTAGTTGCAGATGACCCGGCTAATTCTCCAGCACATTATACTATTGGTGCTTCAAATGAAGATATCACAGTTGAGGTATTTGATAATGATGCACCACCAGTCATTGAAATAAGTCGTTCTTCAACAAGAGATATAACGGAAGGTGAAAGTGCCAATATCCGATTCAGTATATATACTGATACACGTAATTTTATTACAACAACTTCATCAGCACGTGATATTGCGATTCAGATAGATATTGATGAAACAAGTGGTGATTTCTTAGCTGATGTTCCATCTACCGTGACTCTTGTTGCTGGTGATACTTCAGTAAATGCTATTCCTACTGAGGATGATACTATAGATGAAGCAAATGGATCAATTGAAGTAGAGTTGTTAGATGATAGTGGTGTAAATAATCCTCCACACTATACCATCGGAACAACTGGGTCAAGAACTGACAATATTAGGGTAAATGTGCTTGATAATGACGCGATACCAGTTATCCAAATGACGCGTCCTAGTAGTGACGTTGTTAATGAAGGTGATGAAGATCTAGTTATGTTCAGTATCTTTACAGATCCAGCAAATGATATAACCACTACATCATCAACTAGTGATATTGCTATTCGAGTTGGTATTACAGAAGATTCTGGGGATTATTTCAATCCCGATCCTGATCCAATGGCCCCAATGACTGTGACATTAATGGCTGGTGAGACTTCAGTTCCAGGAGTTACACCTACCGACGACTTTATAGATGAAGAAAATGGTTCCTTTACTGTCGTATTGTTGGAAGACGATGATGATGAAGAAACTGATCCAATGGTTTATGCAGTTGTTGCGAATAAAGAAGATATTACAATAAACATTAATGATGATGATGCACCACCAGTCATTCAGTATAGTCGAGCTGATACTGGAGCTATTGCCGAGGGTGAAGATCCTAATATAGAATTTAGTATCTTCACTGATGCAACCAATACTACACAGAGATCAGCTCGTGATATCAAGATTCGGTTAGATATTACTGAAGATATGGGCGACTTTTTTGATCCTAACGTGGACACAACTAATCCACGTACAATTACACTGCCAGCTGGAGCAACTTCGGTAAGTAGTGTAGACAGAAATAAATATAAAGATGATCTTGGAGCAATTCCCACCGATGATACGATAGATGAAGCTAATGGGCAGTTTACCGTTACTTTATTAGCTGATGATTCTGCAAATTCACCAGAACATTATACAATTGGTGCAACTGGTGCGATGAATACACCAATTCAGGTTGATGTTGAAGATAATGATGCGGCTCCCGCTATTTTTGTTCGGAAGACTCCTGATACAGAGATTGAAGAAGGTAAACAAGCAAGTATGCAGTTCTTTATTTTTACAGGAACTCATGAGGGAACATCTTATACTACTACCCAGTCTGAAAATGAAATTGTGTTCCCCGTAGTGATTACGGATACTAGTAACGAAGTAACAACTTCTGATGATGGTGCTGGAAACGTAACTAAAAACGGAACATTTCTTGCTACGAGTCCATTAAACCGAACGGTTACACTTGCAGCTAATGCAATTACTGTAGATGAGACATTTACATTTGCAGAAGATACAGTAGATGAACCAGATGGACGGTTTACTGTTCTTGTTACTACGGATGATGGTACTACTTCTACTGGACGTTATACTAGTCTTATTGCGACAGCAGATACTGCAGAAACATTTAGAGTGAAGGATAATGATGATGCACCGGTTATTCAGATAGTTCGATCTGGAGATAATGCTACGGTTGATATCATGGAAGGTGGTGATGCCGCGGCTAGAACAGCTACCTATACCTACTCAATCTACACTGATGATACCTCGGGAATAACAACTACCGAATCAGTACGTCAAATAGACATTCGTGTGGGTGTTACGCAGGAAAATGGTTTATATGATTTGACAATAGGTTCAGATGCTTTCAATATTGCAGATAATGAAGATACTCCAAGAACTATAACGTTGATGCCAGGAGAAAAGACAAAAGAAGACGTAGTTATAGTAGATGAAAATACCTCTGATGAAATCAATGGTTCAATTACTGTCACGATTTTACCGGACTCTGATACCCATAAGGATCCGCACTATACAGCTCGGCAAAATTTTGATTCAGTGCAAGTTTCGATAGTAGATAATGATGATGCACCAGTTATAATGGCTGAACTTATTGAAGCTAACGGAACTGCAGAAGGTGAAGCGGCCGTTAGATTTAGTGTTAGTGATGAGGCTGGTGCTAAAACGACTACAGCCGCTGGACATGATATTGTGTTGCAAGTTAAAGTAACCGAGAAGACTGGTAACTATTTTGGTATTGATGCAAGTGCTAATCCGAAGGAAGTAACTCAAAATGTCACTCTTAAAGCGGGTCAAACTATGGTTACGGGTATTGTACCTTTAGAAGATACCATTGATGAAGTAGATGGTACATTTGACGCATTACTAGAGGTTAGTACTGCAAATCCAACGCATTATACACTCGCAACAGGTACTGCAGCTCTTGCAGCTATTGTCATGGACAATGATGATGCACCAATTATCCATCCAGTGGTTAAGACTTATACTGAAGGTGACACTGCAATTGAATTTGAAGTGTACACGGATGAATTTGGTGAAGTCGCCACGACCACTGCTTCGGATAAAGAAATTAAGTTTTCAGTAACTATTGCGGAGCATAAACCTACTATTGACCCAGTAACTTATGATTATTTTGTTGACGATGACATAGATGATGCGATAATCGCAACTCTTCCAGCAGGTGCAACTCAAACGACTATACCAGTTACAATTAATGATGACAATATTGATGAGAATCATGGTATATTTACCATTGCGATTGCGGCCGATAACCTTGATGAAGATACTTCTATGGGTCGATTTGCACTAAGAACTGCAGAATTACCAGCTACACTCGTTGTTGAAGATAATGATGATGCGCCAGTTATTAATGTACAAAGAATGACTGGTGATACTGGTGCGATTGCTGAAGGTGGGAGTGCAATGTTCACATTCGGTGTTGTAGTTGACCCGACTAATAATATAACAACTACCGGATCTGCGGACCCGATTACTGTTCGGATAGGAGTAGAGCAAACATCTGGTGATTTCTTTGATCCAGATCCCGATCCTGAAGTTCCAACCACGGTAACTATTGCGGCAAATACATCAGCTACAGAAGCTACTATGCCAGTTGACATGGCAGTTACCACCACGAATGATACAGTTTACGAAGCAGATGGTTCGTTTACTGTATCAATATTACCTGACAATAATGAAGGTGGAGACCCAACTTATACTAGTGATAATAGTTCGGTAGAAGTCATGGTTACTAGTGAGGATAAAATCCCAGTTATTCAAGTAAATGAAGATTTGACCCAAATAACTGAAGGTGAAGATGCGGTTATAGTTTTTGAGATCTATACGGATCAAACTGATTTTACAACGACTGAATCTGCCGAACCTATTGACATTCTTGTGGATATTCAGATCGCGAATCAGCTAAGTGAGCTTGAAGAAGGTGAAGATAATCTCAATAATTATTTTGAAACAACCCGAACAGCTGATAAGGAAGAAACTATTACACTTGCGGCAGGACATGATACGGTGACCTACACTGTTTCAACAGTTGATGATAAAGTTGACGAAACTGATGGACAATTTACTGTTGAAATCCTAGATGATCCGCTGACTGAAGATAAATATTCTAGTTTAGCGCAAACAGGAGATAATCCCCCTGTAAAACTCAGTAATCAATCACAAGAGATTGTGGTTAAGGACAATGATGTACCAAATTTGAGTATCGCATCAACTTCTAATTTAGAGGGGAATGTTGGGGATAGAAAACAATTGCAATTTGCTATTACCTCAGACATTGAAACTACTCAAACACTTAGCATCACTAGACAAGTTGTTTTTACTACTAATGCTGAAAATAATGCCAATCTTAGCGACTTTCTTCAGGATGAGCGGAAGGGACGAGTATCAAGGATTCTTGGGAGTAGTAATGTACCTGTAAATAGAAAAAATTCTTTTTTCTCGGTTCATATTAGTCCCGATAGTATAGAAGAAGGGCATGAAACCTTTATGGTCAAACTGAGTGATCCGTCTCATGGTGCAGTATTTGCTCCTAATGGAGATACCGCAATCGGTACAATATTGAATGATGATAGTTTCCCAACTTTAACATTTGTGGATGGTGATTCAATAAGTGTATTGGAAGGTGATTATACCTTGAATTTGGGAATTAGTTTGGATGCTGACCCTGCAATAGCGGCATCTGGTGATATAGGTTTAGTTGAAGGTACGGCGACAATTTCAACGGTACAATCAACATTTGATTTTGAGCAAGGAGATTTGACTGAGTTTTCAATTGAACCTGGTCCAAATTTCTCTAATAGAACTGGAGTAATTTCAATCAAGATCAATGATGATGATGTTTTTGAAGGAAATGAGACCTTTGAAGTTGTATTAGATAATTTAGCGGGTGTAAATAATCCTACCGCCCCAGTGAAAATTACAGTAACCATAGTTGATGATGAAGCTCCAGCAGTGTTATCAGTTGACAGCGGAGTTGACCTTGATTCATCATCAACGGCTCGAATTGAAAAGTTGATCAAAGTTGATGAGTCTGCTGAATATGCAAGAATTGATTTGTCCTTATCACATGTTGGAGAGTCTCCCGTTACGTTTTATCATGCTACGACTAATGGAACAGCCACTGGTGGTAATGGTGATCCTGAAAATTATGACTTTAGAGCGCAAAGTATTACCGATTTTACATTTTCAGATTCAACCCGTGCTATCATTTCGATCCCTATCATTGATGATTTGGTGAAGGAAAATGATGAAGAATTCCAAGTTACATTCTCTAGTCCAATTAATGCAACATTTGGTCCTAGTATTCAAAGTATAGTTGTTACAATTGTCATTATAGATAACGATGACTTACCAAGACTATCATTTGTTGATGATGTGGTACATGTATTAGAAACTGCGGATCAAGTCGAAATTCCAGTGGCGTTGTCTGCATCGGCGGATCCATTAAAACCAGTAAGTTTTACTTGGAAAACTGTAGATGGAATCACGGATGATAAAGCAGTTTCTGGATATGACTTCATTGGGACTACGAGACCTCAGAATGTAACTATTTCTGGTACAAGTGCAATGATTCCAGTAAGTTTAATTCCAAATACAATAGATGATGGAAACAAGAAGTTTGGAGTGAAGATACCTACAGTAACCAATGCAGAGTTTGAGCGTGGTTATGAAAATTTGACAGTTGACGTGATTATTTGGGATGATGAAAGTACTCCAACATTCTCGGTATTTGCAGTGGGCGGACAAGCAACCCGTCATGAGTGTGGACCGAGACCAAGTGATGAAGCAACTAATCTAGAAGCAAATAGTGAGTTACTTGAAGGTAAGATTGATTTGGGAGCAAAAGGTTGTCAACCAGAAGGTTCAGAAGTTCAGTTCAAGGTTGTTGCTTCGGAAGCTCCTGCTGGAAATACTTCAATAAGACTAAGTTTGTCACAGGATGGTGATTTGATTATGATGTCAAATGGTACCTCAAATTCCTTGGATTTAGGTGAAAATGTTGTCACGTTCCTGGCTGGACAAACTGAAATGACATATGTCGTGCAAACTAAGAAAAATCGAATTTCATCTGGGGTAAACGACTATAGTCAATGGACTACTCCGGCGGCAGATGGAAGTATCACCGCAACACTCGGTACAGGTGATTATTATGCAGTTAATACCAATGCAAATAGTGCAGAGGTTGTCATATTTGATACTGATCTGCCACGAGTCGCAATTGAAGCGGTATCACTTTCGGGGATAAATTCAGGTGAAGATGCCGAGTTTAAGGTGACCGTACAACCACTTACAATTGAATCACTAGTTGTGGATGTTAATGTGACGCAAAATAATTCAGGGATTGATGATTTCCTTGTCGCTAATCCAGGATTACGAAGTGTTATGTTAACACCAAAAATGAACGCTTCAGGAGTGGTAGTTGAAGTTTCAGGAATTTTAAGTGAATCAACAAAAATTGATGAAGATGCGGTAGCAGATGGTACATTAGTTGCAAGTATTAGTCCATCAAGTCGTTATAATGCGGTGTTAGATCAAAATCTATCAAGTGCGACATTAATGGTCCGTAATAATGATGGGACACCTTCAGACTTACCTTTCATTTCAATTGCACCTAGTTCATCCGTTCCAGTAACAGAAGGTGGTATAGCTGAATATTCTTTGACTGCATCTGAGGCAAGTAGCACTGCTTATACGATTAATGTAGGACTTAGAAGTGTGGGTGGTGACTTTATTGATATTTCAACAGAAGATGATGCACCCGCAACTATTTTTACAACAGGGGGATATGTATATTCAACTCAAGTTGAATTACCAGCAGAGCAGACTTCAATAATAATCTCGGTTCCTACAGTTGATGATATGGTAGATGAGAATGATGGGGAAATTGTTGCATGGGTGATAATAGGTAGCGATTCAAGTTACCAAGTTCGTAAGGACCAAACTGCAACTGAACGACCATTGGTTGGTGCTGAACTCGAAATGGGTTCAAGTGTGGCTAGTGTATCAGTACTTGATAATGATACGGTACCCGTGATATCTCTTACTAAAATTTCACCTGATTCAATTGCGGAAGGAGTTAGTGCAGAATTTGAAGTAACAGCAAGTCATCTTTCACAAGAACCAAAGACTATTATGATTAGTTATACAGAAGGTGAGAGTGATTTCATCAGCACAAGTACCCTGAGTCATGTTATCCTTCCAGGTGGAAGTTTGACTGCAAGATATTTTATACACACAATTGATGATGAAGTGGTTGAAGCAGATGGTACGATAACTGTGACATTAACAGGTGATCTTGCGTTACCAATTAGCTATGCGATTGCAACTGATCAAGATGCAACGACTGAAGCAGATGATAATTCAGTCAGTATTAGTATAACGGATAATGACGATATGCGTCCAGTGCGACCGGCACCTATCCCAGAGATTACGGTGGTTGCTAGACAACAAATTGTTGATGAGTTTAGTGGTGTCCTTTGGTTTGACTTTACCTCATCGGTTGCGTTAACTTCTCAATTAGATGTTGCCGTTGAACTATCACAAGGTGACGGTGAAAACTTTATCGGTTCACCAACTCCTGGGGATGTCGTAGTTTCATTTGAAGCTGGCAAAGATGAGGCAGCTTTAAGAGTAACACTTGTTGATGACCTAGTTGTAGAAGAGAGTGGGACAATTACTGTTACAATAATGGAAAGTGATGTTTATGTTTATGAATATTATGAAGAAACGGCTTCAGCATCCGTTACAATCTTGGATGATGATAGAGATAATAGGGTTCCTGTAATTGCAATTGAAGCTAAATCTATGACAGCAGTAACAGAAGGACCAGCGGCAACTCCAACTAGTGCCTTGTTCAATATTAGTTCAACTGAGAATATAGGAACACCAGGTGTGGTAGTACAATTACAAGTTAGTGATGGCGATGGAGATTTTATTAGTGACCCACCAGAATCAATCACATTGTCGGATATAAATGCGAATGCAAAGATTGAACTTGCAATTCCGATCGTTGCTGATGATATTAAAGAGGCTGATGGGGAAATTACAGTAACATTGCTAGAAGATTTACCTGATAACGAAGCGGATCCAATAACTTATTCTGTGAATTCGCTAACAAATAGAAATACGGCAACAGTTGCAGTCCTTGATGATGATGCGAAACCACCTGTGATTGGTTTGCTGTCAACTTCAGAAACTCATACAATAACAGTAACTGAAGGTGACCCAATTATTATTAGAACTGTAGATTTAAGAAGTGCAGAAGGTACAGAAGTTGATGAGACGATTACTGTAAATGTTAGAATTGAGCAAGTAGGTGAATTTTTATTAGATCCAGTAGGGGTTCGAGAAGTAACTATATTGGCTGGTCAAAAAGAAGGAATGCTTAGTTTAGCAACTCATGATGATATTTTCATGGAAGTAGCGAGTGGTACAGTTACTGCAACAATTCTAGAGGGTGAGGGGTATCGGCTACCACCTTTAACTCCTCCTGCTCAAGCTGCATACAGAACTCTTGTCGCAACTGTGCAGACTGATACTGATCTAGCAGCCCCAGATAGTATACCAGTTCTTTCTGTTGAAGTGGCTCCTTCATCGGTAAATGGTGTTACCGAAGCTGATATGGCTGAATTTGTGATTTCAGCAGAGGGTACAGTTAATGCAAGTTTAACAGTAAATGTCACACTTGAAGAAGGAAATCATAATTTTATTGCTACCACTAAGAGTTATCAGATAACACCACCGATCGCACCTGCAGATTTCCCATTTACTCATGGAGTACGATTGAGTGATGATGAAGTTGATGAGGTTGCTGGTGAAATCACATTGACCTTGGGAGCAGCTGATTTACCTAATCCAACTTATGCAGTTTCGGCTACTAAAAACAAGGCTAGTGTTACCGTAACAGATAATGATGCCCCACCATCAATCACAATTGCAAATGTAACAAGTGGTCCTGTTTCCGAAGGTACACAAGTAACATTCAGACTTAATGCATCACGTGAATCAGCACTTATAATTGATGATGTTCGTTCACCACTTGCTATAAATCTATCATATGGTGGTGATATCAATGATTTTATTGGTGTAGCTACCGTCCTACCTGCAACTGTTAATTTACCTGCAGGTGATAGGGAAGTTGACTTTGATGTAGTTACTGAAAATGACTTACTTGATGAAGCGAATGGTGAAATTTCTGTTACCGTAGCACCAGGTGAGAATTATACAGTTGGAACACCAGCAAGTGCAACGGCTTCAATTGAGATTGAAGATAATGATGAACCAATTTTAACTATTGCCGCTGGACCATCAATTATAGAAGGAGAAGTTGCCCATTTTGAGATTGATATGATTCCAGCACCTGAAGAAGCAATGATGGTTTATGTTGAAATTACTCAGACTGGAGATTTCATTGAAGCTGCGAAGTATATGGAATCCCAAGCTGTTGAAATTGGTACGAACGGAAGTGGGCAATTGATGGTTCAAACCATTGCTGATGACCAAGATGAGTTTAATGGCACAGTGATTGCGGAATTAATTCCGGACGCAATGACACTGGTACGTTATTCACTTGCTTCAGAAGGTGATATGATAGGGAATTTCGAAAGAGCTATGAATTATCGTGTTGCCGTAGCCGTTGCAGATGATGATAAAGATATAACTCGGGTTGCAATTTCAACACGTGATATAGTTGTTGATGAAAGATCTAATCCGACTGGTACATTTGAGTTTGTTTTGAGGGCTGATCCTACTCCAGAAAGTTATGCACCATTGGATATCGAGTTGGCAGTAGATGATCCGATTGGGTACTTTAAAGCGTTTGACCCAGAAACGATTCGGATTACAAAAGCGAATAATCCATTGACAGTGACAGCAAGTATTGATGATGATGATGTTGACGAAGATGATGGTGTCATCAAAATCAGTGTCGTTGATACCGCAAAATATATTGGTGCCGAACAACAAACTACCCCGACTCATGAAAACAATACGATTGCTGTTCGAGTACGAGATAATGATGTTAATGTTCCAGTTGTTTCAATTGTAGCTTCGGAAAACACGGTAAATGAAGGGGACGCTTTTGAATTCACTGTGACAACTAGTGAGCGTCCTGAAAGTGGAGAACTACAAGAAATAGTTTTGGAAGTTTCTGAAGAAGTGGAAGCTAATAATTTTTATGATTTAGTACAGTTTCATAGCGGTACTAGCTTCACAAGTGGTTTACTTGAGGACAAAAGTGATCCAAACACTGTGACTATTTATGTAGGTGACACTGGTACGGTGGCTACTAGAGTGCAGACCAAAGATGTTGATGGTTATCAATTTGATAGCGATATTACTGTTTCAGTAAAGACTTTAACGAGTAGTAATGGAGAAGTAATCTATCGCGCCGCTCATGCACCAAACAATATGATAACCTTTGAAGTCAATAATAATGACTTACCAGTTATTGAAGTTTCAAACTTTAGCGTGCTAGAGGGTAGTACAGATAGTGAGTACAATTTGGAATTAAATTTGGCGACAGTTTCTGCTGAAGATGTTACGGTTGAATATGAAGTTGCAGATGGTGAAGGAAATGCAACAGTAATGGACGATTATGAGTTAGTTGGAAGTGAACCGGAAAAAACTCTCAGCGTCATGATAGAAAGTGGACAGCAAACAGTGCAAATTCCAATCAGCATCAAAGCAGATACCGAGGATGATGTAACAGAAACCTTTGTGTTGAATTTAACCGCGACTAATGCTGAATTTGCAAATGGAAACAATACTACTAAAGTAACAGGTACGATTGTGGAAATGCCAGTAGTTTCGATTACTTCATCACAATCTATGGTTGCTGATAAGGATGAGTATTATTTCACAGTAGCTGCAACTCCACTTGCTGAAAATCTAACGGTTATGCTAAATGTTGTTGATGCTGTGGAAAACATTATTGCGGATGAGCAAGATGGAGCACGTATGATTCAATTGACTCCTGCAACACCAAGTCGTAGTGGTAAATTGGTATTTAAAACTGATATCAATATGGCGAAAAGTACAGTGGTAGCAGTTGAAATTACAGAAAATGTAGATTATTTGATAGATTCAAATAATAGTAAGGTTGAAGTAACTGTATTTGATAGTGAAACTCTTCCAATTGTATCAATCTCAGGGGATGGTGATATTATTGAAGGTAATGATGCAGTATTTACAGTATCAGTGGAAAATCAAAGAGATGTGAATTATGTAGAAATACCACGTACCCAGAATATATTGGTAAAAGTTATGGCTATGGGTGGTACTGACAACTTCATTGATGGAGTGAAGGAAGATACTATTACAATTGCTCCAGATGTTGATGAAGTTAAGTATCGCGTTCCAACCATGAAAGATGACGAAATTCAACCTAATAGCGAAGGTATAGTTGATTCGGTAACGGCTGTACTACAAACTGGAACTGGATTTAGACTAGAAGAGTCTACTGGTGATGAAACTATCCGTGCTTCAGCTGGGGTAAATATCTTAGACGCAGCTGATTTCCCAATCATAACCTTTAGTACTGAAAATAATACGGTTGATGAAGGAGAGACAATCAGATTCCCATTTGCGGTATCAAATTTACCAGATGATGGTTCATATGATGAGATTGTTGTGAGTTTTGCAGTTAAAACGGATACTTCAAGTGCAGAGGAAGGTGCGGATAAAGACTTCATTATCTTCGAAGGATCATCAATTACACTTGCCAAAGGTGTAACTACTGGTCGAATCACAGTTCGTACTCGGGATGACCAGCGATTTGAAGCTAGTGATGAAATATTTGAAATTGAGGTTACGGCAATGAATGCAGTGTTTGCAGAAGATACAAGTTCGGTAATCTTAAGTGGGACGATACAAGATATCAATGCTTTGTTACGACCAGTGATTACAGTATTAGATGCGACCTTCCCAGAAGACATTGGCAGTAGAACTCCTAATGATACAAGTGATGATGAATTAACATTTAAGGTAACTTTGGATCGTCCTTCTAATGAAAATGTGACCTTCTATGTTGAATCAATAGATATTACCGCAAGTGAAGATTCAGATTATACACCAATAGTTGATACTTGCTATTCTGGTGTTATTGAACCTGAGTGTTTCACTTATGAGTCCAGACCACGCGGTGGTAAGTTTGTTATTCCTGCAGGTGAGACTGATGTGGTTTATGCCGTTGATCCAGAAAACTCTGAGACTACAGTTCGCATGGGAGGAGTGAATTTATTGGAAGAACTTATCACAGGGTTAACAATTCCAATCACGGATGATGATGACAGAGAAAGAACAAATGAGTTGTTCCGACTTCGTTTTACCAATCCAAGATATGCAACCTTTGCTGATGGTGGCGTTAATAATGTCGTGACGGCAATTGGTACAATTCAAGATGATGAAAACAGAGTAATCTCTTTTGCGTTAGATAATTATGATGTGCATGAAGGGTATGATGTTACTGCCACTCCTCCTCAACCTGCACAGCCAGATTATATTAAAATTGAGAATGGGGTAACTAGTGTAATCTTGTCAGTAGAATCTTCAGTTCCAGCTGTTGAAGATATTGCTTTGAACTATGTTGTAGGAAAGGACGGAGATAGTGCTGAAAGTTCAGCAACAGCTCAAGATCCACCAACAGATAGTGAAGACTATATTGGAAGTGTAGCAACATCGCAAAATCCAGGTGTCACAACATCACCTTCTCCTCTAGTGATTGCATCAAATACAAATAGTTCGACAATCACTATTCCAATTTTCTTGCCAAATGTGATTGATGAAGCAGATGAATTCTTTACAGTTGAAATCACTGAGATTGAACCTGGAGTAGCTGCAGGAGACAAGAAGGCAATATTTAGTGGTAATCAACCGGCAAAAACCAGAGTTACAATTAAAGATACTGATAGTTCAGCCGCTAACTTACCAAGACTTTCGTTTGTTGCAGATGCTACTCAAGATATTGCAGAGGAAGTTGGGACGGAACAGAATATTGTTGTTCAATTAGTTGGTACTCCGACAGTTGACGTTACATTTGATGTTTTGATCACTGGTGGAACTGAACCAGGACAAGCAAATGGTGCAGAACCAACATCAACAGCGAGTGACTTAGACTTTACTGCAGTAGCAGTAACAACTCAGTCAATAACAATACCAGCTAACTCTACAGGTGATGACTTAATGGTTAATATTCCAGTCACAATCAATGATGACAATCTTAATGAAGGAAATGAAACTTTTACAGTGACAATTTCAAATCTGAATAAGGCTTTGTTTGATGTTGATCCGGCGTTAGCTGAACTTACTCATACTGTGACAATTGTGGATAATGAAGCGCCTGAACTAAGTTTTGCGGAAACTGTACTCAGAGTTCCGGAAGGAGATTCGCAAGTAGAATTGACATTCAATTTGACAGGTACGTTGAAGACCGATGTTGAAATAAATTATAGTACAGTTGAAGTTGCAGGAGGGATAGAAGCAGTAGCACCTGGTGATTTTACTGCGACAAATACAACAGCGACAATTGCTGCAGGTGAGTTGTCTACAAAAATTATGGTAGCAATAAAACAGGACTCATTGAATGAAGGTAATGAGTATTTTGATGTACAAGTTGCCTCGCCACCAACTGACGGCCCGCATGGTGTGGAGTTAAGAGGTGGTAGTCCATTGTCTGCAAGAATTCATATTATTGATGATGAATCACCGACTTTACAGATAGCTAATTTAACTGATGCCGATAGCTCTAGTCCGGTAGATTATGTTTCCGGAGTAGCTTTTACAGTTGATGAAAATGTGAATGGTGATAATCTGCAAGTTAGATTTACAATTACTGGTTCTACCACTGATATTGATCCTGATATTGGAGAAGATGTTGTAATTAGTTATACTACGTCACTTAAAACTACTGCTCAAGGTGCTCCTAATGAAGGCGCAGCAGAGCAAGATGACTTTACTGCACAATACTTTCAAACAGTAACAATTCCTGCAAAATCTAGTACTCTTTCACAAACTATACAAATTCCAATTAATGATGATAGTATTTGGGAAAATGATGAAGATTTTACTCTAACCTTGGAAAGTATAGACAATGCTGTATTTGCTGGTGGTGCTTCAACAGTCCCGATTACTGTCAATATTAAAGAAAATGACGCAAAACCTACGTTGTCAATTGCAAATAACAATTATGTTGGGACTAATCAAACGATTAGCGTAGCTGAAACTGCTGGAACGTTGGTGCTTGAGCTTGAAATTGCAGGTTCACCATCTGAACATGAGATTGAATTTGACTATGTGTTAGAAGGTGTTTCGGCTGAAGTAGGTGCGGGTAAAGATTTCATGGGACCAACAGCTTCCTCTGATGCGATAGATAAGAATAAGATGATTATGTCAGGTACAAGTGGCCGACTAGAAATTCCGATTTTGGATGATATCTTGTATGAAGGCAATGAAACATTTACGCTTACCTTTAGTGGTCTAAATGAGAATATTAGTTTTGCTACAGGGTTAGATGGTAATACAGCTACTGGTTTAGCTGCTGGGGTTATTACGGTAACAATAACGGATAATGAGGTTGTACCTACATTATCAGTTGTTAATAAAATGGTTAGTGCTGATGAAGGAGATGGAAATGCTGTTATAGTTCTTCAATTGTCTCCAAATCAAGTACAAGCTGATGTTACAGTGCAATACGATGTCGCTGTTGGTGGTGGCGATGCAACAGGTGGTGCAAGTGTTACGGGCACCAGTGATGTGATTGACTTTAAAACTGAGACTGATAAAGTGTTTACTATTCCAGGAGGGAATTCATCTCAAAGTATCATGATTCCAATTGGAGAGGATACGGTATATGAAGGTAATGAAACCTTTCATGTAACAATTGATTCTATTGCAAATGCAACCTTTGGTAATGATGGTAGTGGTACCGCAATTATGGAGATTCCAGTCACTGTGACAATCCTTGAAAATGATGCTCAGTCAATCCTTACAGCACCATCAGCGGCGGCTGGAGGTGAAAGTGCTGGAGATTTAACTTTTGATGTTACATTGACACCGGGAACAGATGAAGATACGATAGTGAATTACGAATTGATTACGGGTTCAGCTACCGCAGCTGATTTTACAACAACGGCAGGTACTGCAACGATCGCTGAGAAATCAGCACGGGATAGTGGTCAAACTCCAACGCATCCTACGGCAACAATAAGTATTCCGATTACTACAGATGAAATTAAGGAAATAAATGAAACGTTTGTGGTTAAGCTTACTTTGGCAAGTTCATCAAATAAAGCAAGAATTAATGCGTTTCCTCAAGAAATTTATGTAACGGCTACGATTCAAGATGATGATGATGCCGGAACTTCACCAGTGGTAAGACTATCGTCTAATGCAAATACACCTTCGGAAGCAAGTCCAGGTAGTTTCCCCGTTCAAATTGAAATCGATGAACTAACATCGAATACGGTTTCGGTTGATTACGCAATTACTGGCACAGCAACAAATGGTGAAGATTATATGGCAACTGCATCCGGAACAGTAAGTATCACTAGTGGAAAAACTGTGTCAATTCCGATTACAATTCTTGATGATGCGGTATATGATGGGGGTACGGCGGAGACTATCATAGTGACTTTATCAAATCCGCAGAATGCCGACCTTGGTACACAATCAGGTGAATCCAGCAAAACATTCACAATTACGGATAATGAGTCAGAACCTGCTCTTTCAGTTGATGGTGGGACAACATTAAGTGTTGTTGAGGGTAAAGCTGCTGAAATTAGATTGAAACTTTCAAATCCAACTCAGGATCCAGTTGAGGTCAAATATACCGCATTAACTGGTGGAGCAAATGGAACTGCAACTACGGGTGATTTTTCCGCGACTACTATGCCAGGAACGATCACTATACCAGCTGGAACATCATCAAAAACATTATTGATTATGACAACACCAGATGATGACTATGAAGATGGTGAGACATTTACTGTGACTTTTACTGAAGCGACAAATGTATCAAATACCGCAACGGCTGGAGTTTTAGGTGGTATATCACCTATCACGGTGACAATAATCGATGCAGAAGAGGTTTCTTTGCTAACGGCTTCTATAATGGGTTCGGTTACTGAGGGAACTAGTGGAACCACAAATGCAGAAATTAATTTAGCTCTTTCAACAAAATCAACTAATGATACTGTGGTGTTGTATTCAACTGTAGATGGGACTGCCAAGGCAGCTACAGATTATACAGCAGCAACAAATGGTATGGTAACAATTGATGCAGGTGATAAAACAGGTTCATTTATGATACAAATCAATTCCGATTCAATTGATGAAGATACCGAAGAATTCTATGTAGATATAACTATTGATAATACTATGAATCCTAGGGCAAAAATTAATGGTAACGCTATTCGAGTAACAGTGATGATTTCTGATGATGATAGTGAACCGATGATTAGTCTCGATAATATGCAACCTATTATAACTGAAGGTCAGACGCTTAATGTGGAACTTACTCTGGATGGTTCTAGTAGCAAACCTGTTTC
Organism: Stappiaceae bacterium; assembly: GCA_964291365.2. Classification (GTDB taxonomy): domain Bacteria; phylum Pseudomonadota; class Alphaproteobacteria; order Rhizobiales; family Stappiaceae; genus JBDWFY01. The sequence goes on along the minus strand of OZ219989.1, from coordinate 2,888,569 downwards.
GGTAGATTATCGGATTGGAGGTACTGCAACACTAGGTACAGATTTTATTGGAACGGCAACTGGGACTGCCATTTATACCGGAGATCCAAGTTATATTACGATTCCAATTATTGATGATCACTTGGATGAGGGTGAAAATGTTGGTTCTGCGGATCCTAGTTTTGATATGACAAATCCTTATGCCCAAGAGACTATATCCATAACTTTAACTGATGCAGATAATGCGTCGTTAGGGACGAAGAAGACGCATACTTTTACGATCATTGATAATGATGATCAACCTGAATTGTTGACACCTGCGGTAACTGTCAGTGAAAGCCAAAGTACCGGGTCTTATCCGCTTGTCCTTAATCGACCGGCAACAGAAGATTTCACCGTCATCGTTGCGGCCTCAACCACAGGTGATGATATCACGGTCAATACAAGGCAAGAGATTGTATTTGCTGCTGGAGAATTAGCTAAGTCATTTCAATTTTCAATAGTCCAAGATACCATTTATGAACCTAATGGATCAACAGGTGAAATGGTGGAGTTAGATATAATTACGATAGAGAATAGTCCTACTTTTGTAAACACGGCAGCTAGTAATCATCAATCCTCAGCTGTAATTTATGTAGTTGATGATGATTCACCGTTGCCAGTACTGACAACTCCGAAAACATTTACTGTTTTGGAAAGTCAAACTAATTCTTCCATTCCGTTGGAGTTATCCAGTACGACCACAGAAACAGTCCAGGTAACTTATTCAGTAGAAACTGTGTCCGGTAGTGATGCCGCTACTGCAACTACAGATTTTACTACAGCAAGTACGACGGAGGATATAACAAACAGTAGAATGGGAAGCATTGGTCTAACGATTGTTAATGACAGCGTTTTTGAGGGTAATGAAAAATTCCAAGTAAAATTGTCAGGAATAACAAATGCAAGATTCCCAGGTGGTGCTACAGAGATTGTAATTCCGGTTACTATAATTGATAACGAACAAAAACCAGTAGTAACACCTAGTGTTGATTCTTTAACATTAACGGAGGATATGCTAAATCGTTCAGGTACAATAACATTTAATCTTTCAAATGCAACAACAGATACTAATGCAATATCAATTACACCATCGATACTATATAATACGGCGGTAACAACAGATGATATTAATACTACAGATACAACAAGTGGTAGCATGAGTATTGCGGCAAATGCGACCAGTGCTACCTATACGTTGGCTATAGCAGATGACTCGGATTACGAAGGTACCGAAAACGTTAACATTAGTTTCAGTGTAACTAACGCGGCGACCAATCGGAATTCTCAGACTATAGTAATACCAGTGACAATTAGTGATAATGATGCTGAAACCGAAACAGCACCTAGTAGTAAAACGTTAATCGATTTTACCGATACTCGGAAAACAGTTATGGAGAATAATGGCGATGGTAATATATCATTTGGATTCTCGTTAAGTACTATGGCTAGTAGCGGATCGCCAATTGCAGTGACATATACAACTTCAGATGGAACAGCTACTGGAGGTGCTACAGCGGGTACGGGAGTTGACTTTATAAGCAATACAAGTGGATCTTTTATGCTAGATGGAAGTTCTGATCCCACTAGTATAGATGTTACACTCCATGATGACGGAATTGTTGAAAGTAATGAGCAATTTTACATCACTGTTAGTACTACTACTACTGACGTAGTATTTAATAATAACAAAAGCACTATAATCTTAACTGCCATTATCAATAGCGAAGATTCCACTGCTCCAACGTTATCAGCTTCAGATGTAAGTGTTGGAGAGGAAGATGGTAATGCAACGATTATGCTAGTATTGAACAAATCTGACCATACGGGAGTAACAGTCGAATATGAGACGACAACAACAAATAATACTGCCAGTAACAAAGATTTTATTGAACAATCTAGTAAATCAATTATAATTGCTGAAGGAACTGCTTCTGGTACTATTGAGATTCCTATTTTCAATGATGATATTGTGGAGGGGGATGAAGAATTTGATGTCACCCTTTCTGCTACTGGAGCAACACCAGGAAATGCCACAGTTACAATTGAAATTGAAGATGATGATACTACTAAACCTACGTTAACTGCTTCGACGACTTCTACGACAGCAGCTATTTCCTCTCCTTTGAATGTTGATGAAAGTGCCGGTACGGCACAGATACTTCTTACATTAAGTCAGGCACTTGGTACCGACTTAACAGTTGCATATACATTCATGAATGGTACAGCTACTGGTGGAACAGCATCTGGTACTAACGTCGATTATGTCAATACTACCACGAGTGTTACAATAAGTGCTGGTGAAATTTCGCAATTATTGGAAGTTCCAATAATATCCGATAATGTTTATGAAAGTAGTGGGACTGCTGAAACATTTATGATTAGGTTTACTGCAAATACTGACCTTCAAAGTTTACCAAGTGATATTACTGTATCTATTGTTGAAGATGATGCTATACCGGTTATACATATTGCTGATAGTTTTGTTTTCGATGAACCTGATAGTGCTGATAGTCAAGTTAAGATACCGTTTAGATTGACTAGAGCTTTGGATAGTGCAATGTCTGTAACGCTAACGCCGACTTATCCGACAACGGGAGACGAAAAAGCTTCAGCAGCCGATGTTACGATCGTAGAGACTCTTCAAAGTAATCTTATAGCTGCAGGTAGCACTACTGGTGAAATAGGGTTTACAATTAATAAAGATGATTTTTATGAAGGGACTGAGAAATTTAGTTTAGCAATTGCAGTTACAGAAGCAAATTATCAAGGGGGTGGTTCTAGTAAGACTGTATCAATTACAATTATTGATGAGGATTCTATTCCAGTAGTTACAGTTGAAAACATTACCCATAGTGTTGGTGAAGATGCAGATACAAATATCCCATTGAAACTTACAGGGACAAGCGAACGAGACATTACTGTAAACTTAACTACAACTCCAGTTACCGCTTTAGATTCAGGTGTAGGTGCAGATTATGTACCTGCTCAGTCTGCGACGATAAGAGGGGGACAAACTGGTGTTTCAGCAGGTAGTATTGCTATTACAGTTGAGCCAGATTTAGTAAGTGATGGTGGCGAAACCTTTATTGTCCAGATTACGAGTGTTTCTGGTGCAAGCATAGATGCTAATGGTCTTCGCCCGATTACTGTGACAATTACTGATCCAGACCCAGAACTTATGGTTGCCGCGTTTCCAACTGTAAGTTCTGGCAGAAGCACAGTTGATGATGAAGGTGATGAATTTGGGTTTGATTTCAGTTTGGTTGATAATCTTACTGACCGTAATTCAGTAAATACCGGAAAACCAGTAACAATTTCATACACAGTTGGAAAAGCAGGGGATGATGCAGGAAGTGATGATTATGAAGGTACGGCTCAAACTGCATATAGTTATACCTTTACGTCAGGAAATTCTGGAATGGTCAGAATTCCAACTATTAATGATTTGATTGATGAAGGTACCCATGAAGACTTTATTATTACAATAGATAGTGTAAGTGGAGCAACGTTTAATAATGGTATGCCAAAAGAATATACTTTCAGGATAACAGACAATGATGATACTCCAAAGTTTAGACTCTTGACTAATTCAGTAGCTAAAATAGAAACCAATGATCCAACTAACAATGTAGAATTCACAGTTGGTTATGAACTTTCAAACCCAAGCTCAACCACTATAACAATAACTCATACTCCAGTCTTGACGACAGCAAAAGCCGCGGATTTTAAAGATGGTGATATTACTTCGAATACAGTAACTACTAGTACGATAAACCCAGGTGAAACTTCAGGAGAAATTACATTTGAAATTGTACCTGATACTAATTATGAAGGTGATGAGAATTTCAGTACAACAGTATCATTGTCAAGTGGGGCGAATATAGAGGGTACGTCTACTGTCAATTTCACCATTATTGACGATGATGATAAACCAATTCTAACCTTGTTATCGCATGCAATGGATGTAATAGAAGGAACAAACGCGGTTATTAAAGCAAAATTAACTGGAACCAGTGAGGATGATATTACGCTTACTTTTGTTGCCGTTCCAAAAACAGCTAATAGCGATGATTATGGTACTCCAGCTACAATCCAAATTGACGCAGGTACTACGCCTGGAAATGAAGCTGTGACTATCTCACTGAGTACTACTACGGATAATACCTATGAAGGAGATGAACAATTTGAAATTCGTTTGATAAGTGCTGTTGATGCAAATATTGATAAGGAAGGTCTCAAACCGGTTGTTGTTACTATTAAAGATGATACACCACCCGTACTTACCGTAACACCTGCAACTTCTGTTAATGAAGGTGAAGATGCCGTATTTATGTTCAGTTTAGCAAATAGCTCAAGTACAGCAATTAAAGCTGGTAAACCAGTATTAGTAACCTATAGTATCATTGGCGACTCAGATGATTTTGTATCACCGGGTACAGAACTTAATATTGTTGCGGGTGCTAGTTCAGGTACAATTACTATTCCTATATTGGATGATGATATATTTGAAGGAGATGAGACATTAACCTTTTCGATAACAGCAGTTACTAATGCTACTTTATCTGGCCTTACTCTTTCAACTCCAGTAAATTATGCTGTAACAATTTCGGATGGAGATACAAAACCGGGATTAACATTATCAACACCGACAATTAGAGTCATTGAACCAGATCAGGGAAATAGTGTTAATGCAGAAATTACCCTTACGCTTGATAATCTAGTTGATGGGGCATTTACCGTTTCGGCAGCTACACCTGTTGGTTCCACGTCAAATCCCGTCGAAATAAATGACTTTGGTACTCCAAGCACATTATCAGTGGATGCTACAAATGAATCATTAACTCATACCATAACGATTCCAATTGTAGGGGACGATGTTTATGAGGGCAATGAGGTATTTACTACGGAGTTAAGTCTGACAAGTGGTGGTTCTTTTGTTACCTTCCCTAATGCTACAATAACTGTGACAATAGTCGAAAATGAACTCCCACCAGTAATTAGTGTCGTTGATACGACACTTTCGGTGACTGAAGGGGAAGACGTAGTTGTCATGATAGAACTTTCACCTCCATCTGAGGAAGCGGTCACTGTTGAGGTTAGCTCTACAGATGATTCAGCTAAAAGCGTAGCAGCTGGTGTTACACCATCTGCAGATAGTGCCTTGCAAGACTTTGTTGCACACTCAAGTACAGTGACATTTAATTCAACTACTAGTAGAATGGTGACAATTACAACTAATGATGATAACTTTGAAGAAGATGTTGAAATATTTAACATAACTTTGGAAACTCCAGGTAACGCCAAATTCGCTGGAACTAAGGAAACAATTGATGTTAGAGTAACCATTAATGATAATGATAATGCTTCGGTAGTCACAGCTAAATTAGAGACGAATAACAATGATGTTATGGAAGGAGGCACAGAAGTAATTGAGCTAACATTAATGCCTGTTACAGCACATCCGGTCGTTGTAACTTATTCAACTTCACTTGATACCTATACGCCAATGGCTACAGTGCAGGGAACTCGAGTACCTGGTGAGAATCCAGCTGAAGGTTCTGATTATACTGACCTTGCTTCAAATGCACGTACGATGACATTTATGCCAGGTCAAACGAAAAAAACAATTTCTATCACAACACTTGATGATACAGGTAATGAAGTTTTTGAAGGTACAGAGTCCTTTACATTCAACGTTGATAGTGTGTCAGGTGCATCCCGTGGAACAAAGGAAGTTACTATCAACATAGTTGAACAGGAATCTGCTCCTGCTGTGACTGTAGAAATGGTAAATGTTGACACCAGTGGTGTGAAAGCCGAAACTGGTGGAACTCCAAGGAATATAGTAGCTATGGGGCTAGGTGTTAATGAGGATGTTGCATCAGGAAATGTAGAAATTCCACTTGGTCTTAAATATCAGGGCGATCCTCTCCCGACTGAACATGAAGTTGTCGTAAGATATCAGGTACTGCAAGAGGGAACTCCTTCTGCGGGTAATGATGTTGATTTTGATTCAACCGATGATGAAATAGCTGATATGGATGGAGTTAAAGTGCGGACAGTTAAATTTATGCCTGGTGAAACAGAACAAACAATTGCAGTACCAATTATTGATGACATCGTATATGAAGGTAATGAAACTTTCACAATATCTGTGCTAAGTTATCAAATTGGACATTTCGCGCAAGAAAACCTCACTGGTCAGAATATCACAATCACGATTATTGATGATGATAATGATGATGTACCTATTTTGTCACTCGTGCAGACAAGTATTGTAGCTGATGAGGAAGTTGGTAATCTTAATGTTGAATTTAGAATCAATAAACCAACTAAGTTCCCAGTGGAAATTGAATATTACACTGTGGTTGGTGGTGCAAATGCTGATGACTTTGACGATAGATTTATAGGTACTCCTTCAACAGGTACCCGAGGTACTGCTACAATTATAGGAACTCCGTCGGAACTTGATGCCATGAATAAAACGGCAAATATTGTGATTCCAATTACTGCGGATGACATTTTTGAAGATGATGAGACTTTTACTGTGACCATCGAAAGTATTTCAAGTATTATTCCAGGTACTACAGATTCTAAAACTGCGAGATTTGATAGAGGATTATCGGGATTATCAGCAGTTATCACAATACCAAATAATGATCCAATTCCGACTCTAGGTGTTGATGTGTCTCAAAGTCATGTTACTGATGCAAGGGCCGAAGTGCCGGCGGTACCTGGAACTTCACCAGCAATTCCTGCAGTTCCAATTACTGTTGAGGTTAATGAAAATGCTGGAAAAGCAGTTATCCCGCTTATACTATCAAATGGAAACGAAAACCCAGTTAGAGTTCGGTATTCAACTTCCATTGAAAGTGGGGATACGGCACAAACAAATGACTTTAACCAAAGAACTGATCAAACTGCAGTGATTAGAGATAGTGAAACTGGAATGATTGAAATACCGATTGTAAGTGACCTTGATGTGATTTTTGAAGGGGATGAAACCTTCACAGTTACCTTGTCTAATCCTGATGGTGCTGTGTTTGCCGCAAGTGCAACAGAAATTGAAGTTCGGGTAGTAATTATAGATACTTTAGCTGCACCAATACTTTCAATTGACACCGAAGCAGATCATTTAACTCCAGCAACCGCCACAGAACCTATTATGGTTAGTGTATTAGAATCTGATGGGGTGGTCAATATTCCAGTTAAAATTTCACATCGGACTACACAACAAGTAGTGGTTAACTTTGCTACGACAAAAGAGCAAACAGATACCGCATCAACTTCTGTAGGTGAGGTTGACTTCACCGCGGGAACTGGAACTCGTAATATCACAAGTTTGGCAACTACGGGTATGATATCGGTTGAAATTAATGATGATAATCGAGATGAGATGAATGAGACATTTACTTTGACGATTACTGGAGCTGACAATGCGTCATTAGAAGGAGGTGCTAGTATTGTAGCAATCGTAACAATTGTAGATGATGACATTCCGGTGATTTCTGTTGAATCCACAACTGAAATATTACCTGAACCTAGTGCTGACGAAGTTGTAAACTTTACTCTTGTTTCTGATCGAGCACCTGCAACTACTTTGGCCATTAATTATATTGCAACCGACCCGAATCCATTTTTTGACCCAAATGACACTAGTCCAAATGCAATTAAACCAAGTTATCTTGAAGTTGGGATTGCTGGAATACGTAAAACAACTGATCCGGCCACTATTACATTCTCAGAAACCGGTGGACGTTGGGTTGCAACTCTACCGATAACAATTAAAGCAGATATGGATCCTGATGTGAATGGTCCGGTGGTAGTTACACTTCTTGATGAAAGTCCAGCACCGGTCAATTATCAAGTTGCTACTGGTGGTGGAGCTAGTCATTCAGTTTATGTCATTGACAATGATGCTCCATCTGGTACCAATGCGTCGGCTATTTCTATTGCTTCTCCAGCTACAATGGCAGATTTTGAGAATGCACCAGCACAATTTATACTAACAACAGAAAAAAATCCAGAGCGACCTCTTACAATTAGGTATACTCCAGTGAATGGTACATTGGATTCTACTGGTGCATCAAACAATGACGGAGGTGACTTCTTTGAAGTAGCAACTCCGGAAATGAGAGAGACTACAGTAACATTTGCTGATTCAGATAATGATGGTGAATTTACCGCAATCCTACCGGTTACATTCCATGACGATAACTTTGGTGAGAAGAGAGCACCCATAACCGTAACTCTTGAAGATGATGTAACGGTTCAAGGTGAAGATGATACCTATAGTGTTCATGCTACTAATAATTCAGCAGTAGCAATAGTTATTGATGATGATGCTCCTGAACTTTATGTTTCAGATGGTGGGGAAGAACACATCGGAACAGAATCCGATGATCCAAAAGAACCCGGTTATGTTCTTTTCCCAGTTACGGCTTCAATACCACCGACAAAAATACTTAATATCGTCTACACACCAACTAGTACTTCAGCACTTAATACTGTAGACTTCCTGAATGAATCTGGTGCAACAGATGTCGCAGATATTAATCGTGAGGTGCATCAACAAGGTCAGAGACCAGAAACATTCCCAGGTGTTGAGTACGCTGTAAATGCAGAAGTTGCAAATATACCTGTTAGAATTCAATCTGATAGTCTAGTTGAGGCAGACGGCTCTATAACTATTGTCATTGCTGAACAACCTGATACTAATGATCCAGCAGGTATAACTTACTCATTAGCTCCAGCTGATATTGGTACGCCTACCGGAACTACGGTTGTTCGAGACAATGATATCGCGTTTATATCAATTGGGAGTATTGAACCAGTTGTTGAGGGTGATGAAAGACATGTATCAGCGAATACACCTAATACAGCAGAATTTCCAATTACTTTGGATAAAATGTCAGAAATTCCGATTACTGTAGAATTTTCTGTTGTAGATGGTGATGGTACGGCAATATTAGATGGTGATGATACAGACTTCTTGACAAGTAGCGGTACAGTGAGATTCCCCGCTCTTAACACTTCTCAAACAGCAACAGTAGAAATTAAAGGTGATGATGAAGTTGAAACAGATGAGACATTTACTGTAGCACTTTCAAGCCCAAGGTCAGAGGAAAGTGATTCACCTGCTGATGATGCCGAAATTATTGAAGAATCGGTTACAGCAACGATATTGAATGATGATACAGTATCAGGTTTACCTGAAATATCAATTGTTGCCAATATGGACTCAGTGGAGGAAGGTGAAACAATTACCTTTAACATTACTTCGTTCAACCTTGATTTGGGAGCAATTGATCTTGATTTAAGTGTGGTTCAAGAAGGTAACTTCTTACTCTGGAGAGCAAGTCGTTCTATAAATCAATTCAACGAAGAACTTGTTGTTTTAGAAATCAAGACTCATGATGACCATATTGACGAGGTAGATGGTTCAGTGACAGTAACACTTCATAACACTACTCAATATGTATCACTAGATGGAAGTAATTCTGCAACTGTTACAATAATAGATAATGATGATCCTGGTCAAGCAGAACCACCAAGAATCTCGGTAGCAAGTGCCGCGGTCAACGCGATCTTAGATTTCTTAAGTGGTCAATCAGGACAACCAGCTGCAGCTGATCCAGTGCTTCCTGTAGTCTCAATTCAGGCAGCTGAACTAATCGTTGATGAAGGTGGTATTGCGTCCTTCAGAGTGAATTCTGTCTCGGATGCTACAGGTATCTCAATAGCTGTCGCATTACAAGTAAGCTCCGTTGGTGATTTCTTTGAATTCAACCAACCACATACACGAACAGTGTCCTTACGTGGAGAAGATTCAACTGGATTATTCTTCCCGACTATTGATGATACTCTTGCCGAGGATGATGGTTCAATCACTATTTCTATCGCGGCACACTCATCCTACAAGATTGCTGAGGGACAAGGTTCCGCGACAGTTGTAATTTCAGATGCAATTGATCGGCAAGCACGTGAGGATCTTATCACGGCAAAAGCTCAAGAATTCTTACCTGATGTGATAGGTAATATGGCCGCACGAACATCTCAAACTATTGAACAGCGATTCCAACAAGCATTTAGTGGAACTGGTCGTGCTGTGCTCAATCTTGGTGGACAGGAAGCAATCAGAGAAATGATTAAGAAGGGTGGTGAAATTGTTAATGATGATTCATTCTCACTACGTTCATTCTTAGGAGATTCTTCCTTTGCATTGACACTATTGTCAGCTGATCAGTTTGCCGCACCAACAACTGTTTGGGGAATTGGAGATTATCGTGATCTTTCACCAAGTTCTTCTAATAGTTCAGAGGCATGGGAAGCAGAAGCGTTCACTGGACATATTGGACTTGATACCATGATAGGTCAAGAAATCCTAACTGGTGTCTCAGCATCCTTCAATGAAAATCTCGTTGACTTCAATACTGACGACAGTATCGAAGATACCTTAGCATATGCACTTGATACAACTTCAATCAATCCATTTATTGGTTGGAAGTCACCAACAGATGATGCTGAAATTCGAGCAATTGCCGGATTTGGTGTTGGTGAGTTTAGTGTTGATCAAGCTCGCTATGATGTTGAAACACTAACCAGTAGATCCTATTCACTTGCATTGGCTGGAAACAAAGAATTATTTTCCACTGATAGCATCTTGAATGGTAATAGTAAACTGAACCTTATTGGTGAATCTTGGATGGCCCGTCAGTTTATTGATGGTAAAGATGGTGTGTTGGCTGATTTACAAACTGATGCTCAATACTATCGAATTCGTACCGAAGGAACGCACGAATTTACTTTTGAGCGTGGTTCGACCTTAACTCCGAAGGTATCACTCGGGATGAGAGGTGATACGAAAGCCGAACAATCCACCTTAGGTATGGAAGTTACTGGCGGTATCAACTTTGTGAATCCGCTCGGACTTAAATGGGAAGGTGCAGGTAGCATGCTACTTGGTAACGAAAATACTGTTCAGAAAATAAGTGCATCAAGTACATTTGGCTTTGATCTTGGTAACGATAAGTTAGGTACAATCTTAACATTATCACCAAATTGGGGACAATCCAGTGATGATGCACAAAATAATCTATGGGATAGCAACATCTTACAAGATGATAGCGAAATGGGTCAATACACTAATGGAACTCAAATTGATTCTGAAATTGGATACGGGTTTGCAATTGGTGATAACACTGGAATCTTGACCCTATACAGTGGTTATGAGTTTGACCAGCAAGTAGATGATGAGCTAATGGTAGGTACCAGAGTCTCAATAGGTTCAAACTTTGACCTTGATGTAGAAGGATCCCAAGAGATTGGAACTGAAGGTTCCAACCCAACCAAGGTCCAATTCAACGGACGCTTGAGCTGGTAAAGTTTTTCTCCGTTCATTACCAGCAGACCAACCTCAAATGAGGTTTTTTAGGAACGGTTACTGAACATCCTCCCGTTTGGTACCGTTCCTTTTTTATATACGGAAGAGTATGTTAAAATAATCTTAGAGAAAAAGGGTCAAAAAGAGGTATCCGGATAGAAAATTTGTCATGAAATTTGAGCTTGATTGTTGTCGTACCAAGAGTAAGTAAGTAAATTGAACTTAAATGAGGATTTTAATAAAATTGAATAGTTGGAGAGGAATCATTATATTAATTTTATAGACATGGTTTTCGTGTAATAAAGTAATGAAAATTGGGTAGATTGAAATCGATTGAGATCAACACGTGAAATGTTAAGAAAACTGGACTAAGATAAGGTCATAAAATTGAGTTAGTTTAGAACAAGTCCGTTGTATAACTGGTTTGGGAAACTTAGTAGAGTTGTGGTGAGATAGAATTAAGTAGGAAAATTAGATTCAGACTTTTGGTCGTTTCAGGTAATATAGAGATATTTGGTATGCAAGTATTGAACTCTTATCATGAATATGCTATAATAGCATAGAGGTGAAGATAGTGGATTATGATATATCCTATTTGACGATACTGCTCTTCTTTATACCAGGGTTGGTATTATCAAAGCTGGATTTGTTCTACGGTGCAGACCAGAGAGCAAATTATCTAAACCAGTTCTATAACGTACTTATAGCTGGTGCAGTAACGTATGGAATCGTCGGGTTAGGGTATTGGCATTTTGAGAGAGATTTTTCAATACCATTTGAAGTCTTGTTGGGATTCCCGGAAGGTGCTGTAGAGACTACGAGGGAATATTTTGGCAAAGCAATTAATGTTGATAATCCTTTGTTTCATTGGACCTTGGGGAAAGAGGTAATTAGTGTCAAGGTGATCACATTAGTTGACTGCATTGACGAGATCGCGTGGGTTGTTGTAGTTTCTTATGTTGTAGCGATAGTATGGTTAAAGGCAGTCAAACATCAGATTGTAATGAGACACTTGCACTGGTTGAGGGTAACTGATAAATCAAGTGAGTATACTGTTTGGTCAGATGTTTTTAAGTTTGGCAGTTCAAGAAAAGTATTTTCGGTAGAAGAACTAGGTAAACTAAATTATGTTCGTGTATGGAACCAAAATAGAAAGCTGTTGTATTGTGGCTGGGTATTAAATTTTTCTGAGCATGATAACTATTGTGAACTTTCGTTAATTGAGGTGGAAGTATATAGGATTGATGAAGAACTAAATATTTATGGTCCACCGATTGAACAATCATATATATATATGTCATTTTCTAATGATGATGTATGGATAGAATTTCCAAAAATTAAAATAGGAGTAAAATAAATGAGATTTTATGGATATGAAAAAGCTAGATATGATGCAACCCCAAGAGAAGTAATACTTAAGGGGCTTAGTGAACGTCCACCATTACCAAGGGAACCAATTATATTGGAACCAAATGAAGGTAATACTACAAAGACCGCTAAGTCTACTGACAAAAAGTCGACTGAGTAGTTAATATAAATACTTGATTGCATCTTTGAGTAAATTGTGTTGTAAGAATTCAAGGTGTGAAGTTTCTTGATGACTATAAAGTGATAAGGGGACGTTGTATAGCGTCCGAATTGTCTCAATAGGTAAGTTGGGAGAAGGTTTGGTGCACTTGGTGAAATGTTCTGATATTGTTGAGTTTAAAGGGTAGGGTAAGGAAATTATAGGTGTCCTTGAAATATTGATTGTGTAGAATAAATTGCATGGCAAATGGTTAGTTGAGATTTACAGGAAAATATGTGTCTTACGACAAATGAGTTTCTTTTCTTGCCGACAACCTCTAACTAGAAATGTTGGCTGTACAAACCACATTTAATTCTCACGTATTTCAAGCGAAGTCACTTGTCAAGTGTGAAATAGTGCATGTTTTGTAATTTAAGTCTCAATTTGTGAAGTTAAAACTTCAAAAGTTTCCCTTACTATACATGTAATTTAGGTACTTTCAAATATTTAAATTATTTTTCTAATTTGACTTGAAATATTTTTTTACTTCATTACATGTTCTCATGCTGTTTGAGGAAGATTCAATAGAATTAAATTTTTTGTATTGAATTTCTTATCAATAGCGAAATTTTTGACATTATCAACTAAACTAATGGAGAAAACTTATGTCGAGACTAACTATTATTGTTGTCCCAATTATCTTGTTTGCCATGATAGTCGGAATATATCTAAGAAATCAATCATCAGACCGCTTTACTGATGATGATGAAGGAGTAATAATATACGGTAACAACCGGCAAATAATCTATGAGTACTATTTCGAAGATACAAATTTTACCATATTTACGAAGGATAGTATTGCTAGTGAATGTTTAAATTATGCTAGTGGTTGGTTAAATCATACCGAACAACCGGATAGAGTTGCTAAAATGGAATGCTACAATAAGACCAAAAAATTATACTATGTACTAAATCAATTGGCGATTTATCGGTTACAGCATATTCTGAAGATGCAGGACCAATGTCAACATAGACAAAATAGTTAGAGGAAATCTAAGTTATTGAAGTACACATGCTAAAAAAGGAAGGTCAATACAGAATTTTCTGATGTTTTCCTTTTGTTGTTAGCGTATGTGTGTTCTACGACATATTATTAGCTATTTTTTAGCGACAAATTGTCGGTATAGAATGTCAAAATATTTTTGAGTTTGGCATCGAAAAAACGCTAATTCTAAGGAAAAATTTAACGAGCGACAAATCTGTCATCGCAGCGACAAATTACCCACAGCTGATTTTAATGCGAAGTCTATTCTATATTCAATACCCTTTCGCGTGATCAGTAAACAGTGTCATTTATTTGGGTGTAAAAGGGGACGGAGTGTCCCATATCTAAAGACAAGTTTATTTCTTTTTCCTAAGCCAAGAGTAAGTTCTGATTAATTCTAGCCCGTTTTCCCTAAATATTCCAATAGAACAATAGATGCGTTTAGGGGGGAGATTAAGGTAATAGTTGATGTACTATAGAATGTCAAATTAAGTGACAATTTTGTGTCAAAAAAATACATGAATTTGTCGCTAGACATCACCTATAGAAAGTCAAAGTATTTACCGTATTAGAGTCAAAAAAAGTGCCGCAGTTATGGTGAACAACAACAACTAATTCCCATAAACGCGCTCATATAAAAAATAAAAAGAAGTTTGTAGTATAAAAATTTTTATTACTTTAATCTTGTCCATAACTGCGAAAAAAATTTTGACACCCAATAATTCAACAATAAATTATTTTGTTCTATTTTTTCGAAATAAATTCTAAATCTGTATAATATATTCGTAAATCTTTAGAAATTTATAGCAAATAGTAGAAGAATATTGTTATTTTTCACCGTGGGTTAAAAAAGTAAATTTATTGTGATAAATTGTATAAAAATTGATTATGTTAGTTGCGTTTAAGGAGTGGCATTTGAAAAAGCACTATAACTGACGAAGTTCATTGTTCGTTTAGTCAGTTGATTCATTGGAAGTCTAAATTAAAACATCAAAGAGATTACGTCTTAGACGATTCGCTTGAGGATATATATTGTAAACTTAGATGATAAATGATTCAGTAAACTTTAAGTTCAATTTATTGTATTCCCAAAAAATGAATATGAGAACATTGACCAATCAGTGTGTGAGATCAATTAGCGAATCAGAAGGAGAAGTGTGTTGGGTTAACTAAACTGAATTCAAGCTTGATACTGCCTTGTCATATCGGTTCAGGGAGTTCCGTGAAATGGGAGTATTAATGTCTTGTTTGAATTTGTTGACAGGATTTGCCAAATCCGTATTAGGTAAAAATTACCGATTCGGTGCCCCTGATAGTTTCATGCGCGTTGGTTCATTTGATTTTACTACATCAAACCAATTTCGATGTGGAAAATTTGCACCTAAATTTGCTGATGTTTTTTCATCAAGTTCTTTCCATTTTGTTGCGATTTTCAAGCATGAAATTAGAGTGCTTAAAATTTACCAATCTAGATTTGCTCTATCTAGTTTCTCGAAATCGTTTGTTAGTCGATTAATTGAAATAATTTTTCACGACGAGACTTCAAACGTTGGATGTGATTATAAAAGCAAGAATCAATTGCGAATATTATCAAAAGGTCAGCAAGAAACTAGTGCTGAGTTTGACCAAATAGAATTACGAAAGGTATTAGTACGTTTTATTCGGTTTTTTTCAACTAAATTCAGTGTATCGGAACGGATAAAGGAAATGTGTCAAAGAAGATTCCGAAAATTTGTTGAAAAGCAAAAATCAGTGAAGTTTGAAATCCTATCAACGATAAATCCAAATTGTGATAATAAGGGTTTTGCAAGTATTCCAGCATCCAGTCATTATAGTTTAGCTATGTTAAGCAATTCTTCTTGTATGGCAGTAAAACGATTGTTTTTAATCACTGGAAATATCTTCTCACTCCCCCAAACAATCGCGTCCAAAGTAATCTCAGGGATATTAAAAGTTTTCCAACAACAAATTGATAACTGTGCCCATAGAGATGGTACTAATGAAAAATTTGGAATTTACACAAAAATAATAAACACGCCACGGTTTAAATCTAATTTCAAGTTTGTAAGAATACCTGTAAAGATAGCACTGAATAAACTTAAAGTCGAAATATCGGACAGTTTCACAACAATTGCTGAATTAACTGAAACCCAAATAATCAAATCATTAACAATAAACGACCCACCAGTTCAGATTTCAGTCTGTAGTAACAAACTAAAATTAATCAAACCAGGCAAACAATGGAAGCATGGTGATAAGTCTTATAAGCAGAAATTTAATACCAAAAGTACACTCGGATTTCTGGTGGATGGTTTGTTAACTTTACAAGGACTCTACGACAAAAATCGCAGTCAAGAAAGCGATCGTTTTTTCTTTGTTGTTCTGTGTATGAGCCCCAAAGAGGAGAAAATTGATGTACGTATCTAAAGCAACTCTGTTGAACTTTTTCACTCTGTGTGTTGAATTTTGGTTTCAAATTCAAGACTCAATTTCAATTCTATTGCTGACTAAAATTGACAAAAAATCAAGCAACAAAATGTTGACACTTGACTTAGTGTCCAACCAATCAAAGCATATCCAACTGCTTACGATTGTTTATGTCAATGCAAAAATAGGATTGGTGATAATGAATAACTTTCAAAAAGTAAAATCTATTGTCGCAGAAGTTACGAGCGGATTTTCCTCTCGGTTCAGAGAATTTTTGCAATTAGTATTCTATAGTACTGTATTGACCAGTGTTATCCTGATTGGTATAAATTTTATTTGGGTTAATGAATCACGCGCGCAAATTCAATTTGAGTGGGATTCAACTGAATTAGATAATCATTCTCCACCTGCAATTGAATTAGATAGTACTACCGATACTATAAAAGTGCGTGTTGGCAGGAAACATAGAGTGTTACCCAGTCAAAATTCATATATGTACGGAGAGCTCACATTGGGAACATCGCTAGCAAGTCATTTTGAGCAAACTCGTCTTAATTTGGCAATTTATCGTGATGAAATACTTGTCAGTCAAGTGGGGTCGGATATTCATAAAACTAATTCTGGACCTACTTACGGTGGTGAGATATCAAGAGTTTATGGGAGATGGTGGTGGTCGCGCCTCAGTTGTTCTAATGGAGATTGTTATCAAGTTAGATTCTATCCGAATGACTCAACTATTAATTTAATTGAAAATGAAAAAATAAAATTGACATTCAAGGCAACAAATTCAAATTCTGGTTCAGCTATGGCTGAGGCATCAGTAGTTTTTGAAAGAAACAACATCAGTGCAGGATGGTATCAACCAGAGAGAGGAACTGGTAACTTTGTTCAAAACATGAGTGATACAGCTAATAATAAGCATTGGCATAATGGGCGCGTATGGTCTCAATTTTCACTTTCTGAAATTACAATGGAAAGTACTGAACGTGTTGCCGGTAGTAATTCGGCAGGAACGGGTACTTGGGTTCCAGTTCCAAGTAATCCCAATAGATGGGAAATTAGAAACGGTCATCAATATGGACACTGGCGAATTGATAAACAAGAAACGTGTGATGTTCCTTCTGTAGTTTGCTTTCATGTGGTATTTATAATGAATAGCAAATATCGAGAGTTTAATGGCGTTGTTACAGCAACATTATCAATAAAACCAATTGTAGGTCCAAATTCGATCAGAGAAGTTGAAAATCTGACGATGATGATAACGGCAAAAAGAGATAAACCTCAGGTACTTGTTGAAGTTGACGACCTTGTGTTTGAAAATCGTCGGTATGAAATTGCGGAGAGTCCCGGAGCAAAGGTAAAGTTTAGAGTCGTTGTAACTGAAAAGAGGCAAAATATCACAGATGTTCAAGTTAAATTTACTCAAACTGGTTCTTTTTTTAATCAGTCTCTATTAGGGACAAAAACCATAAATATTCCAGCTAATAGCAACTATTCACACTATGAACTTCCAATTATTAATGATTCAAGTGAAGAAATGGATGGAACCATTACGGCAGAAATTCTCGATAGGCCCACCCTGTATTTAAATGCATTTGGTGGACGATGGAAACAACGAGTAGTCAATGTCTTAGACGATGACCCAACTTTGACAATTGCTGATGCCAATGGGGATGAAGGAAACGCTAATATTAATGGTGTTATTGAATTTATGCCGACATTGAGTCTTGCATCAAGTCAAGATATTGTGATTACTTACTCTACAACTTCAAGTGAAGATTTTCCAGTTGATGCAAATGATTACACCCCAGTAACTAATGCTACGATAACTATTCCAGCTGGCCGAACGACACCAGTTACACCAATTCAAATAATTACATCAGCTGATAGTGTTGTTGAATTAGATGAAAAATTCACTCTAACTTATCGTGCAGACCATGCATTGGTTATTGACAATACTGCAATAGGAACGATTAATAATGATGATGGACAAGTACTATCTGTTTCATCTGCAACGGTGGATGAAGATGCAGGTACAGCAGATTTGACAATTTCTCTTTCACCAGCACCTAGAACTGGTGAAACCGTTTCGGTGAAATATTCAACTTCAAATGGAACCGCAGTGGGTTCAAGTAATGGAACTAGTGCAGACTTCACTTCAATCCCAACTACTACCGTAGTCTTTTTGGCTGGGGAAACATCAAAATCGGTTTCTATAAACATAACTAATGATAACACTTACGAACGCACCGAAATATTTTATTTAACTGTATCAACTTCTACAAATAATGTGAGTACTCACGCTGGTGGAATCGGCACAGTAATCATTAATGATAATTTGCTTCCTACAGTTAGTTTGATTGATTTGTCTGGAAACATTTCGGAGGGGACTTCTGAAAATAACAATACAACTCAAAATATTATGGTGAGTTTGGGAAGTAATAAAGCAAATCAGGATATTAGTGTTTACTATACCTTAACTGGAATAACTGAAAATGCCGCAAATGTGCCGTTGGATATCAAATTGGCATCCAATGCTCCTAGCCGATACTCGGATTCAACTGGTACTTTAACAATTGCCCAAGGGACAAGTTCAGCAATAATACCCTTAGAAATCATCGCTGACAAATATGATGAAAATGATGAAATATTTAAGATTACTTTAATTAATGCCTCAGGTGCAACAATCGGAACGGAATCAATAACTGCGACAATCAGCGATGATGATGCCGAACCATCAGTTGATTTAGAATACAATACATATGTTTATGAAAAGGATGTTGATGTTACTGAGACAATCACATTTATTTTGAATAACGCATCAGGTAAGACTGTGACTGTACCTTATACTGTAAGTTTTTCTTCGGCAGCTACCAACGATATTACTCTTAGAGATGGAACAGTTACATTTTCTCCCAATTCTACAGACACAATTACTCCTACTGAAAAAACCGTATCTTACACAATAAACGCAGATAGTATGGAGGAGTATAAGGAAAGGTTTAGAATTCGTATTGGGACTATAACAAATGGAAGTGTATCTTCATCAATATCTCATTCTGAAACTCACGGTCATGGTCAAACTATTTATCTGCTCGATAATCATGATGCACCAACAATGTCAATTGCTGATGCTAGTGGAGCAGAAGGTACTCAAATTGAATTTATGCCAACTTTGACCCGAGTAGCAAGTCGAGATATTCAGGTTTGGTATTCCACAAACTATCACACAGCTGGAGATTTCCCAGCAAGCTTTAGTGATTTTACCAGAATTATTAGCTCGGCCACATATAGAACAACTATTCCGGCCGGTCAATTAACACCCATATCACCAATTAGAGTTAATACAACAGCAGATAATTTGGCCGAACCTGATGAAACTTTTACTTTTAGTTTAGATCGGTGGAGAAGTGATGTAGCAATTACTGATTATACTGCAATTGGAACAATTGAAAATAATGATGGACAAATAGTAGCAATATCATCCACGACGGTGAATGAAGATGCTGGTACTGCTGAGCTGAAAATTGTACTTTCACGAACACATAGTACTGCTGTTTTAGTTAGTTATTCCACTTCAAGTGGAACTGCTAGTGGATCAAGTAATGGAATGAATGCAGATTTTACATCAGTTCCTTCTGGTTCAGTAAGTTTTGGTGCCGGTGAAAAGTCAAAGACAATTCAAATATCAATCACGGATGACTCTTTATCAGAAGCTAGCGAAGAGTTTACAGTTGTTATCTCCACTACTGCAACCGGTGTATCAATCGACCAGAATAGAAGAGTTGGAACAGTAACGATTCAAGATAATGATTCACTTCCAATTTTAAATTTTGCAGCTTTGAATTCTTCATTGTCTGAAGGTACAAGTACATCCTCTAATACAACTCAAAATATTACGGTGAATTTGGTGAATAGTCAAGGTACGGTAATTACAGCAGGTCGTAATATTACTGTTGATTATACTTTAGCAGGTGTAGAAGCAGAGATTCCACTTGATGTTAAATTGGCATCGAATGCCCCCGGTCGTATGTCAAACACAAAGGGTAGGTTGTCCATTGCTAAAGGATCAAATTCAGCAACAATTCCTTTAGAATTCAT
Source organism: Stappiaceae bacterium (assembly GCA_964291365.2). Lineage (GTDB taxonomy): Bacteria > Pseudomonadota > Alphaproteobacteria > Rhizobiales > Stappiaceae > JBDWFY01. The sequence goes on along the minus strand of OZ219989.1, from coordinate 2,868,085 downwards.
AGCCGATGCCAATGATGAGGTTGATGAAACATTTGCCATTATGTTAACAAACCCCACCGGTGCAACAATTGGAACCGAATTATTAGTCGCCACAATCACAGATGATGATGACCCCCCTGAGTTGACAATTGCTGATGCAGCTGGTGCAGAAGGTAATGGCAATAATAACGGATCAGTCAGATTTTTACCAACTTTGAGTGCAGCGACATCCCGAGATATAATTATCAATTATATTACGACGCTAAGCATTGATTCTACGGCGACAATGGGAGTTGATTTTACTTCAAAAACGGGCACTGTTACGATTCCGGCTGGTCAAACGACTCCAGCCTCACCAATCTCTATTATTACATTAGCAGATTCAGTTGCTGAACCGGATGAAACATTTGTTCTTATTTATAGATCACTAACTTGTTGTGTAAAGATTCCTGATAATACTGCAACTGGAACAATCAATAATGATGATGCAAAAGTTTTAGCTGTTACTTCCGCAGTGGTTGATGAAACCTCAAGTGTCGCAACAGTGAAAATAATCCTTTCACCAGCACCTAGTGCTGGCCAATCTATTACGGTAAATTATGAAACAAGAGATGGTACGGCAGTAGGTTCAAATAATGGTTCTGGTGCAGACTATACTTCGGTAAATTCATCTGTTCGATTTACCGCTGGTCAAAAGTCAAAAACGATACAAGTAGATATCACGAACGATACTTTATATGAAGTAAATGAAACGTTTAGTTTAGTTGCAATGACTTCTGCAAATGATGTAATTAGCCATGCTGGTGGTGTTGGGACTATAACAATTGTCAATGATGACTCTTACCCTGTATTAACAATAACTGATGCCAATGGAGATGAAGGGAATACGAATACTGATGGCGTTGTTGAATTCATGCCAACCTTAAGTAACGCATCTTATCAAGATATTGTGGTTACTTATACAACTATACCTAGTGGTGATTTTCCTGTTACAAATTATGACTATACTCCCGCAACTGATGCTACAATAACAATTCCCGCTGGTTCAATTACCCCGATTTCACCAATTAAAATTGTAACTTCAGCTGATACTGATATAGAACCAGATGAAACATTTACTCTGACTTATCGTGCTGATTTTGCGAAGACTTCTGATAATACGGCAATTGGTACAATTAATAATGATGATGGGCACAGACAAGTACTGACAGTCTCTTCTGCTACTGTGAATGAAGACGATGGAACCGTAGATCTGATGATATACCTTTTGCCAGCTCCTAGTTTAGATGAGTCTGTTTCGGTGAATTATTGGACTACAAATGGAACTGCAACCGGTACAAGTGATGGAACTAATGCAGATTTCACGTCAATTTTTTCGACAAATGTAGTTTTTAATGCCGGTGAAACATCAAAACCTGTATCAATAAATATTACGAATGATACCGTTAATGAAGCTGCTGAACAGTTTTCCTTAGTTGCAACAACTACCGCAACTGGTGTAAGCACCGCATATAATGGGGTTGGAACGGTGACGATAACAGATGACGACCCACTTCCGGTTTTATCCTTGTCCACATTGTCTGGAAATTTCACTGAAGGAACGAGTACAACTTCTAATAGATTTGAGAATGTTATAGTACAACTTAGAGATAGTATTGGTTCTTCAATATCAGCAGGACGAAAAGTTACTGCAGAATATACCTTATCTGCTGGTACAGCAAATATTCCACTGGATGTAAAAATAAATTCCACTGCCACTAGTCGTATTTCAGATTCAGCGGGGACATTAACAATACCTGAAGGAGCACGTATAGCAGTAATTCCGATAGAAATTATTAGTGATGAATATGATGAGAATGATGAAACATTTACAATTACTATAAGAAATGCCTCAGGTGCTACGATTGGAACCGGAACAATTTCCCCAACAATTGAGGATGATGATAATGAACCGGTGGTTTCAGGTGCTAGAGTTAGACCTACAGAAAACGAAACTGATGAGGATTTCACTGGAAGGTTTGCGGTCAATTTAGCGACTGCTTCCGGAAAGACCATCACCGTACCTTATACAATTCAATCTGATAGAAACGACACAGTTATCAACGCTAGTAGTACCAATGATTTTACCCTTTCGAGTGGCTCAGTAACGTTTTCACCAGATGAAACGACAACAATTACTCCTACAACTGAATATATAACTTATACAATCAAAGGTGATAATTTGTTTGAAAATACTTTAGAGTCGTTTGAAATAAATTTAGGAACTCCAACTAATGGTGATATAACTGGTCAACGAACTGGGTATGCAATCTATATTAGAGACAATGATCGACCCACCTTGACAATTGAAGATGCTAAAGGGGATGAGGGAAATACAAATAGTGGTTCAGTAGAATTTGTGCCAACAATAAGTAACACTGCAGACCATGATATTGTCGTTACGTATTCTACTACTCCTAGTGGAGATTTTCCGGTAACGAATAGTGACTATAGTCCAGTAACAGATTTGACAATTACAATTCCAGCAGGTCAAACTGAACCTGCCACACCAATAAGTATTGCCACAAGTGCGGATACTGTTTCTGAACCGGACGAAACTTTTACCTTAACTTACAGTGCTATTTCAAATAATAACTCTAGTATAAAGCATATGTTCGAAGAAGAAACCGCGATTGGGACAATTAATAATGATGATGGACCAACCTTGACTATTGCTGATGCTCAAGGGAATGAAGGAAATTCAAATTCTGATGGTGTTATTCAATTCACACCAACACTGAGTGCAACATTCAGTCATGACATCGTGGTCACTTATACAACAACTCCTAGTGGCAATTATCCAGTTAGTACGAATGATTACACACCAGCAACTAATGCGACAATAACGATTCCCGCTGGTTCAAGAACCCCGGTTTCACCAATTAGAATTGTAACCTCAGCAGACTCTATTGTTGAACCTGATGAAACCTTTACTCTTACTTTCAGTGCAAGACATGTGGAAATTACTGATAATACTGCTATAGGAACAATTAATAACGATGATAGTGGGAAGGTATTGGCAGTTTCGTCAGCAGTGGTTGACGAAAGTGTAGGTACAGTTAACTTGGAAATAACTCTTTCACCAGCTCCTAGTAGTAGTGAAACTGTAACGGTAAATTATTCAACTTCAAATGGTACAGCAAAGGGTACAAGTTTGGACAGCAATATAGATTTTACACCAATCACTTCTACACCTGTTGTTTTTAGTACAGGTGAAACATCAAAATCAATTTCTATTAACATAATTGATGATACAATTAACGAAAATACTGAATCGTTTAGGGTAGTTGCAACGACTTCGGTTATAGGAGTAACTGTCTATTCAGGAACGGTAACAATTAATGATAATGATTCACTGCCAATGTTATCCTTTAACACATCACCGATTAATATCTCAGAAGGTACATCAACAGGAAATACAAATCACTCAGTTATTGTACAATTGGTTGATAGTCAAGGTAGAGGAGTTGTAGCCGGTCGTGGCATCACTGTAGATTATGACTTAGGTGGTGTTCAAGCAAAAATTCCGCTTGATGTAAAATTGGCATCTAATGCATTTGGTCGTAGATCAAATTCAAGCGGTAGGTTAACAATAGCGGAAGGACATGGTTCAGCATCAATTCTGTTAGATATTATTGCTGATGAATACGACGAATATGATGAAACATTTGAAATTACACTTTCAAACGCGATTGGAGCGACCATCGGAACTGATTTAAAAACTGTTACTATTCGTGATGATGATGATGAACCCGAAATTTCGCTTGTTGGATCTGCTTTTGTAAATGAAACTGATGCAGATTTCACCGGAACGGTAGCTGTAACTTTAAGTGTTGCATCTGGTAAGGAGGTAACCTTTCCTTATACAATTTATTCTGATCAATTTACCAACACTGTTTTTAATGCAAGTAGTAAAACTGATTTTACACTTACAGAGGGATCAATTACTTTTTCTCCTGATCAAGCAACTACAATCACACCAATTACAAAAGATATAACTTACACTATAAAGGGAGATAATGTTGAAGAAGGTACGGGTTATGAGTCGTTTGGAATAATTCCAAGAACTCCAACTAATGCTGTTCTTGAGGCCGGCCTTAGTCTTTTTGCTGTTCACATTAGGGATGATGATAAACCAAATTTGACAATTGCCGATGCTAGTAAGAATGAGGGTAATACAAATAATGGTGCAGTTGAGTTTACACCAACTTTGAGTAACGTGGCAGTTTATGATGTTGTCGTTACTTACTCTACCAGACCTAGTGGTATTTACCCGGTTGATGTAAATGATTATACTCCAGTAACAAATGCTAGAATAACAATTCCAGCCGGTCAAACAATCCCAAACTCCCCAATTAGAATAGCAACCATGGCCGATACCGATATTGAACAAGATGAAACGTTCACTCTTACATATCGCTCAGGTGGGGCGACGATTTTAAATAATACTGCGACAGGAACAATAAAAAATGACGATTTTCCAACTTTGTCAATTGCTGATGTTGATACAAATGAAGGAAATTTTACAGATGGGGCAGTCGAATTTGAACCAATATTGAGTACGGAATTTTATCAAGATATTGTGGTCACTTATTCGACCGCTCCAAGTGGTGATTTTCCGGTAACAAACTATGATTATACTCCTGCAACAAATGCTTCAATTACTATTCCAGCCGGTCAAACAACCCCAGTATCACCGATTAAAATAATAACATCCGCAGATTCGGTTCCTGAACCAGATGAAACATTTACTCTAACTTATAGTGCTGACTTTGCGACGACTTCAAATAATACAGCAATTGGTACAATCAGCAATGATGATGGACAAGTATTAGCAGTTTCTTCTGCTACCGTGAATGAAGACATTGGTACCGTGGAGCTGAAGATAAACGTTACACCAGCTCCGGGTATTGGTGAATTTGTTACGGTGAATTATTCAACTGCAAATGGAACTGCGGTAGGTTCAAGTAGTGTAACTGGTGCAGATTTTACGTCAATTGCTTCTACTAATGTTGACTTTAATGCAGGGGAATCATCAAAAACTATATCAATAAATATTACTGATGATAGTGTTAATGAAGTTAATGAACAGTTTACATTAGTTGCAACAACTTCCACAACGGGCATAAGTATTGTAAATAACGGTCTTGGAATGGTGACGATCATTGATGACGATTCAACGCTTCCGGAATTAGCTTTAGTTGCATTATCTGATAATATCGCTGAAGGTACAAGTTCAACCTCCAATACAACGCAGAATATAATTGTAAATTTAAGCGATAGTTCCGGTAATGCAATTCCAGCTGGACAACAAATTACCGCAAATTATTCATTAGTAGGAGATTCAGCAAATATTCCCTTAGATGTTAAATTAGCGTCCAATGCACCAGGACGAATATCTGATTCAGAAGGAGCTTTAACCATTGCAAAAGGGGAAAGTTCCGCAACAATTCCCTTAGAAATTATCGCTGATAGCTATGACGAAATAGAGGAAACATTTACAATTTCATTGAGTAATGCCTCTTCTGCTACAATCGCGGGGACTATAACTGCAACAATCAGTGATGATGACGCAGAACCTAGTGCAAGAATTGGTATTCATGATGACGTTATTTTGTATGAAACAGATACAGACTTCATTGCTAAGATTCCAGTAATTTTATCTAATCCAGTAGGAAAGACCTACACGGTTCCCTACTTTGTTCTTTCCGGGGGGACGGCAGGGCAGAGTGACCATACTCTTGTAGATGGTTCGATTACATTTACTGTAGATGAAATGACCACAATTACACCTGTTCAAGAAAACATAACGTTTACGGTAAAGGGAGATGATTTACCCGAAATTAGAGAATGGGTTGGATTTTGCATCGGTGGGACAAGAGCTAATTGTGGCTCTGGTATCCCCCAACCTAATAAACATATCCGGATTATTGATGATGATCTGACATTGTCAATTGCTGATGCTAGTGGTGAAGAAGGGACTGCAAGTAATAACACAATTGAGTTTATGCCAATTTTAAGTAATTCATTTGGTCAAGATATTGTTGTGAATTATTGGACTAGCGATCTAAGGTTTAAGCCATCCTTGACTGCGGGACATAATGATTTTTCTGCTTTAACTCAGGCAAGATCAATAACTATTCCAGCTAATCAAACAAGCCCCAACTCACCAATTGTAATTACAACTAAGAAAGATGCAGTTGCCGAACTGAATGAAACTTTTGAACTTTTGTTCGGTGTTTATGGCTCTTTGCCTGATTCACTTGGTAGTATCGTTACACTTGTTAACGATTCGGCACTTGGAACAATCATCAATGATGATGGACCAACCTTGTCAATTGCTGATGCTAATGGGAATGAGGGAAATTCAAGTTCAAATGGTGTTATTCGATTTATGCCAACTTTAAATGCGATGACAGATCGGGATATTGAGATTACATATTCAACAACTCCTAGTGGAGATTTTCCAGTTTCATCGGATGATTATACACAAGCAACTGATGCTACTATTACTATTCCGGCAGGACAAACAACTCCAACCGCACCAATTAGTATTGTCACAACAGCAGACTCTATTGCTGAACCTAATGAGACCTTTACTCTAACTTATCACGCAGATTATGTAATAATAACTGATAACACTGCTACCGGAATCATTAATAATGATGATACTGGCCAAGTTTTGGCGGTTTCATCCGCAACAGTGAATGAAGATTCTAGTACTGCAGATTTGAATATAACCCTTTCACCGACCCCTGGTTCTGGCGAATCTGTTCGGGTGCGTTATTTCACTTCAGATGGAACGGCAGAAGGTTCAAGTACTGGAATGAATGCAGATTATACATCAATTGATTTTACTGATGTTGTATTTAATTCCAGTAAAACAACCGAGTCAGTTTCAATAAACATTACCAATGATACTACCAATGAGTCAACTGAGACATTTAAATTAATTGCAAACTCCATTGACGACGAGTCCGGAGCACTACTTCCAGATTCAGCTCCTACACCTGATATAACTGCTCATGCTGGCACCGTGACAATAATTGATAATGACACGACATTACCAGAATTAGCATTAGTTCCATTGGTGGGGTCTATTACTGAAGGTACAAATTCAACCACTAATACAACTCAGAATATAACCGTGAATTTAACTAATGATGCGGGTACTGCAACTAAAGCGGGACGAGATATCACTGTAAACTATTCGTTAACTGGTTTACAAGCTAATGTTCCGCTTGATGTTAAAGTACTATCCACTTCATCTCAACGTACATCTGATTCAACTGGTACTTTAACAATTGCTAAGGGTACAAGTTCAGCAACGATAACTTTAGAAATTGTCGCAGACGAATATGACGAGTTTAATGAATCTTTTGCAATCAGCTTAACAAGTGCAAATGGTGCAAATATAAGATCAGGAAAGTTAACTTTGACTATCAGTGATGATGACGAAAATCCGAATGTTATAATAAAAAGGCATACTAGTCATACTGAAACGGATTCAGATTTTACTGATACAATTGCAATTATGTTGTCAACTGCTTCAGGAAAAACCGTAACTGTTCCGTACATCGTTAGTTCAAATGAAACTGGAAATTTACTGAGTGCGAGCCGGAATGTTGATTTTGTATTTCCAAGTGGTGAAATTATATTTACTCCAGATGATACAACTACAATTACACCTACCACAATAAATTTACCATACACTATAAAAGGAGATAACCTCGCTGAAGGTAATAATTTTGAAACATTTGTAATAGTTTTAGGTTATCCAACCAATGCCGCATTAATCAGTCAAAGAAGTCGAGCTACAATTAATATTATTGATGATGACAATCCGGTTTTGTCAATTGCTGATGCCAATAAGAATGAAGGTACCGAAAATAATGGGGCTGTTGAATTCATACCAACTTTGAGTAATGAAGCCGAATTTGATACAGTGGTAACTTATTCAACAACTCCAAGCGGTAGTTACCCAATTTCATTGGATGATTATATACCAGCAGCTGATTCAACAATAATAATTCCAGCTGGTCGAACAACTCCGGTTGAACCAATTAGAATTACGACAATAGCTGACTCGGAAATTGAACGTGATGAAACATTTACTCTTACTTTTAGTGCTATGAATACAAACGCAAGATACCAATTATCGCATCCACGGGTTCTGAATAATACCGCAATCGGTACAATTAACAATGATGATTTACCGACATTATCCATTGCGGATGCCAATAGTAACGAAGGGAATCTACAATCTGATGGTGAGATTGAATTCATGCCTACATTGAGTGCTCTACATTATCAAGATATTGTGGTGTCTTATAAAACCGCTCCCAGTGGAATTTATCCAGTTTCAGTGGCTGATTATACTCCGGTTACGAATGCCAATATTACCATACCTGCTGGTCGAACTACACCAGTTAATCCAATTAGAATAACGACGTTAGCTGACTCAGTTGTTGAACGTGATGAAACTTTTACTCTTACTTTTAATGCAAATCTTGTTATAATTATTAATAATACTGCAATTGGAACAATAAACAATGATGATTTCCCTGAATTGACTATTGCAGATTCGAATGGTGTAGAGGGAACTGCAAACACTGATGGTGTGATTGAATTTATCCCAACTTTGAGTACCCCATTTTATCAAGACATTATAGTATCTTATACAACAACACCTAGTGGGACTTATCCAGTTTCTATGGCGGATTATACTTCGGTTACGAATGCTAATATAACTATACCTGCTGGTCGAACCACACCAGTTAATCCAATTAGAATAACGACATTAGCTGATTCAGATTTCGAACGTGATGAAACGTTTACTCTTACTTTTAGCGCAAATATTGTTACAATTTCTGATAATTCAGCAACTGGAACAATCAGTAATGATGATTTCCCAGAATTGACTATCGCTGATGCATTTGGAACAGAGGGTGATGGAACAAGCAATGGGATGGTGAATTTTATGCCAACTTTAAATTTAGTCTTTTACCAAGATATTGTGATATCCTATACGACAGCTCCTAGAGGTGATTTCCCAGTTGAAGCCAGTGATTACACTGCGCAAAATTCTGTGGCAACTATTACTATACCGGCTGGACAAAAAACACCAACTGACCCAATTTCTATTGTAACTTTGGCAGACGATGATGCAGAGCCTGATGAAACATTTGTTTTAAGTTATAGAACGGATTTTGACCCGGTAAATAGTGAAAGAACTGCAGTAGGTACAATTGTCAATGATGATGGTCGCGTCTTATCAATTACTTCTGCTACGGTGAAAGAAGACGCCGGTGTGGTAGATTTAGAAATAACCTTATCACCACCGATAAATACAGGTCAATCAATTTCGGTAAGGTCTGAATCAAGAGATGGAGGAGCAGTTAGTTCACTGGATGGAACTAACGCAGATTATAGAAGATTATATACAAATTCAAAATTTTCTGTTGGTGAAAAGTCAAAGATCATTTCTGTCAACATAACGAATGATGACATTTACGAGTCCAATGAAATGTTTATTGTAGTTATATCAACGACCGCATTTGGAGTAACTACCCATGCTGGTGGAATGGGAACAGTTATTATAGAAGATGACGAACGACCCTCATTAGCCTTAGTCCCGTTGCCAAATAATATTCCTGAAGGTACAAGTTCCACTTCTAATACAACTCAAGATATTTCAATAAACTTAAATGAAGGTGTAGCAAATCGTGACATTACTGTCGATTATATTCTAAGTGGAGAGACCGCGAATGTTCCGTTAGATGTTAAATTAGCAGCTAACGCTCCTGGTCGTACTTCAGATACAACAGGTACACTAAGTATCCCGCAGGGAACAGGATCGGTTACAATTCCATTAGAAATTATTGCCGATGAATATGACGAATATGATGAGACATTTAAGATTAAGTTAACAAATGCCTCAGGTGCAATAATTAGCTATAGTTCAATTTTAGGAACAATCAGTGATGACGATAGTGAAACCAGATTTCATGGAGGTGCAAATATTTATGTTCATGAAACCGATATGAATTTTGATGAAATGATTGAGGTCGAATTGCTTACCCCTTCAGGTAAAACCGTAACGATACCTTATACTGTCACATCAGCTCCAATAAATGGTGCAAGTTCCGATGATTTCGTACTTGCAAACGGAACATTATCGTTTACACCAAATCCTACAACTTCTATCACTCCAGTCAAACAATATATCACATATACAGTAATTGGAGATGACTTACCCGAAAAGGATGAAAGATTCCAAATTACATATGGCACTCCAACCAACGCCACCTTAACTAATACCGTTGCATACGTCACAATTGAAGATGATGATCAACCGATTTTGTCGATTGCTGATGCTAATGGAGATGAGGGTACTGCAAGCAATGGTTCAGTAGAATTCATACCAACATTAAGTACAGCATTTGATGTTCATCCGATTGGTATTACTTATTCAACAAGTCCTAGTGGCGATTTTAAAGTTTCATCAGATGATTATACTCAAGTTACGCGAGGTTTAAAGATTATTCCAGCTGGACGAACGACTCCAGAAACACCGATAATAATTAATACAACGAAAGATTCAAATAGTGAACCAGATGAAACATTTACTCTAAAATATAGTGTCGGTGCTAATTATCAAAATGTCACGATTCCTAATGCTACTGCAATTGGAACAATTAATAACGATGATGGACAAGTATTAGCAATTTCGTCAACTCGTGTTGATGAAGATGCCGGCACAGCAGATTTAACTATAACACTTACCCCGGCACCAGCAGCTAATCAGACTGTTGCGGTTAGTTATACTACCGTAAATGGAACCGCGGAGAGTTCAATTGATGGGCTTAACGCAGATTTTACAGTAATCTCCCCAACTACTGTTGAATTTATTGCTGGTGAAAAGTCAAAATCAATTTCAATAGATATCACGGAGGATTTACTGTCTGAAGACGCTGAAAAATTCACTGTAGCCGTAACTACCAATGTAAATGGTATATCCTTACATGAAAATGGTATTGGTACAGTTTGGATTAATGACAATGATACGCTTCTAGACTTGAATCTAGCGAGGATAGGTTCACCTATAATAGAAGGTACAAGTACAACTTCAAATACAACTCAGGATATTACAATAAATTTGAATAATGCTAGCGGTGCCATTGTTGAAGCTAGTCGTGACATTTATGTAAGTTACTTTCTAACCGGTGTGGAAGCCAGTGTTCCGCGTGATGTTAAATTGGCAACTAATGCTCCTGGAAGAATTTCAGATCTAAGCGGTAGATTAAGAATTACAAAGGGATCAACTCACACATCAATTCCAATAGAAATTATCGCGGATGAATTTAATGAGATTGATGAAACATTTGTCGTTTCATTAAAAAATGTCATTGGTGCCAATGTTGGGCAAGGATTAATTTCTGTAACAATTGCTGATGATGATGATTTACCCGAGTTGACGATTGCTGATGCATCTGGATTAGAAGGGGATGATGCTAGTAACGGGTCTGTAATATTTATGCCCACTTTGAATACTGCATCAGGGCGAGATTTAAAATTTGCCTATACTACCACAGCAGTTGGTCGTTTTGTGGTTACACAAGATGGCGAATATGTGGCAAAACAAAATCAAGATTTTTCACCAAAATCTGGCACCTTCATTATTGCCGCTGGTCAAACTACTCCAGAATCACCAATTAGTATAGAAATTTTAGGTGATACCGATGTAGAACCAAATGAAATATTTACCGTCGTTTTTAAAGCAATGTCTTGCTGTGTCACGATTTCTAGTGAGAATGTTACTGGAACAATTGAGAATGATGATGGCCAATTGTTGACCGCAGCTCAATCCAGAACAGACGAAAATGTCGGTAGAGTGGCAGTAAAGATAACACTCTCGCCAGCTCCTAGTACTGGTCAAATTGTTACGGTAAACTATTCAACAAGAAATAATTCGGCTATTGGTTCAAGCGATGGGATGAATGCTGATTTTACCAATCTGAATTCATCAATTCAATTTACCGAAGGTGAATCATCAAAAATGATTCATATTGATATCACAAATGATGATTTATACGAATCCACTGAACAATTTTTCCTAAATTTGACTACTTCTGCAGCCGGGGTAACTACCCGGAATAATGGCAATGTTTCGGTATTGATTAGCGATGATGATCCTTTACCGGTAGTGACGATTGCTGATGCAGTCGGAACTGAAGGGGATAATTCCACTAACGGGTCTGTATTTTTCACCCCAACTTTGAACGTCGTATCCGGTGAGGATGTTTATATTTACTATACTACTAAACCAAGTGGTTTGTTCCCGGTTGAGGGTGATGATTATATCGCACAAAAGGATGCTTCAAGTTATATTCCGGCTGGTCAACTAACACCAAATCATCCGATTAATGTGGTAACTGTTGCTGATAATGTTGTGGAACCAGACGAAAAATTTATATTAAGTTATACTGCAAGACATGCTCGAACAGCTGAGGATGCAACTGCAATTGGTACAATTAAGAATGATGATGGGAAAGTATTGGCAGTTTCCTCAACCACGGTAAATGAAGATTCCGGGACAGTAGAAGTGACAATTTCCCTTACACCGGCACCTAGTATTGGGGAAACTGTAACAGTAAATTATACCACAAGAGATGGGTCAGCAGTTAGTTCAGTTGATGGTATTGGTGCAGATTATGCGGCTAAAAGTGGTTCTGTTGAATTTGAAGCTGGTGAAGAAACCAAATTGGTACAAGTAAGCATCACAAATGATAATTTAGATGAACTTTCTGAACAATTTTTCTTTGTAGTAATGACTTCTGCAATTGGCGTGATTACCCATGATGATGGAATTGGGGTTGTTACGATCAACAATGATGATTTTCCGGAGTTAACTTTGGTTGGTTTATCTGGAAGCATTCCAGAAGGAACTGATCAGATGAATGATACGACTCAGAATATAATCGTAAACTTAAGTGGAGGAACAGCAATTCGTGATATAAGTGCAGATTATATTTTAACAGGTATTGAGGCTAATGTTCCGCTAGACGTGAAATTAGCACTCAATGCACCAGGCCGTGTTTCAAATTTTATGGGCACGTTTACTATTGCTGAAGGTGAGAGTTCAGCAACTATTCCGCTGATCATAGTTGACGACAACTATGACGAAAATGATGAGACATTTACAATTACGTTAACAAACATCTCAGGGGCCAACATTGATAATGAATCAATAACCGCGACAATTGCAGATAATGATGATGAACCAAAAGTTTTGATCGTAGAAAGTGTTCGAATTAATGAAACTGATACTGATATATTTGGAACAGTTGCGGTATCATTGGATAATCCATCAGGAAAAACTGTATCTGTTTCCTACACTGTGGAAACTACTGTTAGTGGAGGGGCAACAAACGATGACTTTCGTTTAGAGAACAATATTGTTGTGTTTTCACCAGATAATTCAACGACAGTTACCTCGACTACCGAATATATAACGTTTGAAATTCTTGGTGACAACCAAGTTGAGTTCAATGAATATTTTAGCATTTTACTAGGGACTATAATCAATGGTGATTCCAATGGCGAAAATACGCGCGCGCGTATAAATATTCACGATGATGAACTAACATTGTCGATTGCTGATACCAATGGTGATGAGGGCACTGCTACTGATGGGGTGATAGAATTTATGCCGACTTTGAATACTACAATTGCAAAAGATATTTCGGTTTGGTATTGGACAGGTACAGACCAAGATTACGAATATTCAGCAACGGCAAACACAGATTTTACTTCTATAACTGAAACCCCTCAGCAATTGGTAACTATTCGCGCAGGTAATAAAACTGCCGAACAACCAATTAGAATTGTAACTAAAAAAGACTCTGTCGCGGAACCAGATGAGACCTTTAGATTATTTTATCAGGGGTGGAGTCGGAGACCTAGTGATATTCAAGTTGCTCAAGTTTCATCTCCTAAAGATATAGCAATTGGAACTATCAATAATGATGATGGTCGTATTGTAACAATATCTTCCACCACGGTGACTGAAGATGCTGGTTCGGCTAACCTAATTTTAACCCTTTCACCACCACCAAATTCTGGAGAAACCATTTCGATAACATATGCTACACGAGATGGGACAGCCCAAGGATGTGTAGACTGCTCTTATACCTCTGGTTGGGACTTCACGTCGATTTCTTCTGCTTCAATTGTATTTAGCGAGGATGAATCATCAAAAACAATTTCTATTGACATTCTTGATGACCCTAATACTGAAGATACCGAAGAATTTGATGTGTTGATAAGTGATGCGCCTAATGGAGTTGCAATAAATAACGGTGGCAGAGGTACAATAACCATTCTTGACAATGAGCCACCACTAAAGACAGAATTCTATAATATTCAGAGTCATTCAATTGTAGAAGGAACTAATACAACTGTTAATACTAAATGGGATATTGAGGTCGAATTGATAGACGAGATTGCATTATTGAGTGTAGCCCCCTATGATGTCACAGTCGACTATATCTTGACCGGTTTGGAAGCAATTATACCTGATGATGTTAAACTCGCCGCTGATGCCCCAGGTCGTACATCGGATTCAACTGGAACTTTAACATTTGATTATAGTGATGATATCCTAGTGACTATTCCGTTAGAAATTATCGCTGATTCTATCGGTGAAATAGATGAAAGGTTTACATTAGAGTTAACAAACCCTTCTGACTCGGCGATAGGGGTAGAATCATTCATTGGAACTATCACAAATGATGACAACTCAGTATTACAAATTGCTGATGCATCGGGAGCAGAAGGTAATAACAATAGTAATGGTTCAGTAAATTTTCAACCAACTCTAAGCACGGAATCCGACCGAGATATTGAAATTTCTTATACGACGGTCACGGGTGGTGATTTCCCCGCGTCAGCAGGTACTGATTTTATTTTAAAATCAGGAACAATTATTATTCCAGTTGGTCAAAAGGAATCTCCAACGCCAATTATGATTGAAACAATAGCAGATTCGATTGTTGAAGCTGAGGAAACATTTAAGTTAAACTTCAATACAACAACTTGCTGTGTTTCAATAAATCAAGGGTATGCAACCGGTACAATCAATAATGATGATGGTGGACAAGTTTTGGCAGTAACTTCAACTACTGTAGATGAGAATGCCGAAAACGCAGAGATAAAAATAACTCTTTCACCAGCACCTGGTTCAGGTGAGACAATTGCCGTGAATTATGCAACTAAAAATGGAACAGCCATAGGATCAACTGATGGTAGTAGTGCTGATTTTACAAGTTTAGATTCAACTGTTTCATTTACCGAAGGTGAAAAATCAAAAACTATTGAATTAGATTTGACGAATGATACAATCAATGAAGTAACGGAAACTTTTGACCTCGTTGCATCAACTTCTGCATCTGGTATTAGTTCTTATGCTGGTGGAGTTGGAACAGTGGTGATTAATGATGATGATCCACTGCTAGCAGTAAACCTAGTTGCTTTGAATTCAAATATTACTGAAGGGTCAAGTACAACTGTTAACACAACTCAAAATATTATGGTGAATCTGACTGATAGCTCTGGTACTTTGGTAGTAGCAGGTCGTGAAATTACTGTAGAATATACCTTAACTGGAGTTGAAGCAGACATTCCGTTGGATCTTAAGTTAGCATCTAATGCACCTGGGCGTAAGTCAAATACCACGGGAACCATAACATTTGCTAAAGGAGAATCATCAGCAACGATTCCACTAGAAATTATTGCCGATACTATTTATGAAATTGATGAAACATTCTCAGTAACGTTAACTAATCCTTCAGGTGCAAGAATTGGAACCGGAACATTAACAGCAACCATTGGGGATGATGATAATGAACCAATCGCACAGGTGGAGGACATCTTGGTTTCTTATTATGATGAATCATTTGAATTTGAAGTTAGTCTTTCAAATGAGTCAAGTCGTGATGTCGAATTTGCATACACAGTCAATACTTCCGATAGTACGTTAACTGAAGGTACAGATTTTAGCTTTGCTGATTCCTCACCATTAGTTATTTTGGCCGGTAACAAGCGCGGAAAAATTAAATTGAACATTGTAAGTAACGCAACAATTGTAAGTGGAGATCAATTAGTTTTAAGCTTGGCTGTAACTAATGCTTTGTTTGATGATGGTTCAGGTGGTACAACTTCAAATAAAGAGTTAATGGCAACCCTCACTACGTTGCCAAGTGTTTCAATTTCTACAGATTATGAAGAAGTTTCTGATTCAGATTATTTTGAATTTACAATTAACTTAAATCCATCCCAAAGTCAAGAAATTAGAGTGGATGTAGAACTAGTTGGTACTTTTCCGTTAAACTATAGGATAGAGAACCCTATTTCAATTCCAGTTGGTCAAACAAGTGTAACAAAAAGAGTGAGTATAATGGAAACATATGCAAGCAAAACTAATGTTGAAGAAAGTGATTTCGTGTTAGGAGTGGCTGAGTCATCCACCTATACTCCCAATCCGTCAAAAGATCAAATTTCAGTACGGATTGCTGATGGTGAAAATCTACCAACAATGTCAATTCCTAATCCTATTACTCGCGTGATAGAAGGAAATTCCTACAATATTACCATGACTTTCCCGGTACGTGACGACATTGAATCTCATACTGTAAATTATAAAATAAATAATACCGGTGATACAACTTATTCTTTCACGATTGATCCAGACGAAAATCCAACGATGTTTACTCAAACGTCGGGATTTGTTTGGCAAGTTGATGTCAATAGTCAATCTGAACTTTCTGGACATGGTGAATTGACTTTTGAATTATTACCTGGTAAAGGATATAATTTGGGAGTAGCACATATTTCTCGAACCACTATAATTGATAATGAAGCACCTAGTATAAGTATACATGAGAGGGCGCAAAATGAACATGCTACCACTCAATTTTATAATATAAACTCATCAAATCGTAATTCAGGTGATGAGATTCAAGTATCATTTGAAATTGATACTGATGCTAGCACAGCGACTGTTGGTGAGGATTTTGTACTTAGGGAAGTTATTAATGGGGTAGTTGGGCAACGAACTATTCAAGCTGGTAATTTTGTGATTTCAGACAGCACAGCCCCATATAAATTTTATATTTCATATTTTGAAGATGTCTTTAATGAGGCGGATGAAGAAATCAAAATTAAATTTACATCGACCAATGGAGTATTTAGTAATAATTCAAATACTTATACTGCAACATTTACGATACTAAACGATGATCCTCTTCCAACACTATCTGTGTCAGATTTAACAATTCCAAGTACCGAAGATTCTTTTCGTTTTGATTTTGAACTTTCAGCGATATCAAGGCGCGATGTCACAGTATCATATATAAAAAATTCAACAAAATCTACCATAGCTGATACAGATATTAATATTACTTCAACATCACCAATAGTCATTCAAGCGGGAACAACTTCTGGGACGATAAATGTTGCAATACCAAATGATGCAATTATTGATGGCGAGGAAATAGTTTCATTTGATCTGATGGTCGACAATGCCAATTTTGAAGATGGTACGAAAAGTCGCTCATTAGATGCGAGAATAACTTCACTTCCGATAGTGTCCATTCATGACTTATCAGTATCAGCAACTCAAGGTCATCATTTTAATTTTAAGCTGATGGCAACTCCCCGACCAACAAATCCGCTATCTGTAACGCTTCAATTTGATGATGACAATACCGGAATAATTAGGAGAACAAGAGATCCTAGATGGCAACAGTTAAGTGCCAATAAAACAGTTGACTTAACTATTCCAACTTCAGGTACTTTATTAGTTAGAGTGGATACGATGAACCCGAGTGGAGCAAATGGCGACCAAACTGTTGGGTTAACTGTAAACTCTGATGAAACCGATCCCAATTATTCGGTATCTTCATCGTTAGGAACTGGTTCAATTATACTCAAGGATAATCAGGTTGCATCGTCAGCCCGCCCGCGATTATCGATTGCCGCCGTAAGCACAGAACTAATACGACTAGATGGGTCAACAACAGCGGTAAGGTTTAATATAATGGCTAGTCATCAACCTGATAATGCGACGGAAGTGAATTTATTAGTGAGTGGTATTAGATCAGGTTTTACCGTTGATAAACCTGATCAACAAACTATTAATTTAGTAACCACCGGAACGGTTACTCCGTTTGTGGTTAATGTCACAGACTCAGATGCGCAGACTTATGATTATTTAGACTTACGTGTTACTCTAATTGATGGTGAGGATTACACTATTTCTAATGGTATTATTACCACCACCCCAACACTAATTTCGGCAATTGCATTTTTGACTGATTATAAGGGACGTGTTCAGATTACGACGGAATACACTAGCATCGTACCAGGTTCGGATTTAATTTTCAAAGTAGAAGTTGATCCACAACCTGAAACCGGAATGATAGAAATCCCGATTTCTGCTTCTGATGATACCCATTCTTCACTCAACATTACTCCGACTTCTTTTTCAGTTGGCACTAGTGGAATAGCGGTTGGTCGTGTAACGACACGTTCTGATTCCGCAGGAAGACTAGATGTGAGATTGGGGAGTATTACGGGCTACGATATTGACTTTCGTAGTCGACTTTATTTAACTCTAGCAGCTCCTTCAAGTCCAGCGACCGTGATGATGAGCGCAACCACCCCTGTTGATGAAGGAGATAATGTAACATTTACAATTTCAGCGGATCCGGCCGCAGATAAAGACATTACAGTTGAAATAGATATTAAAGACCTTGCATCAATTGGTACAGATTTCGTTGATAATAATCGTCACTTTGTAAGACTACCGGCAAATGCTGAAAGTGTTGATTTGGAAATTCAAACCAAACCAGATTCCTCTGCGGTATCAGACGGAATAATAGTTGCTACGATACAAGATGGTGCAGGTTATTTACATGCTTCTCCGACAAGTGTCACCTATGTTGATGTTTTTGATGCCCATCATCCGAGTCCAGTGGTAGTGTCAGTTTCTGCTAACTCGTCATCAATATATGAGGGTCAAAATGTAGTATTTAGATTGACGCGTTCCAGTAATGACAATTCGCAAGCATTAGTAGTCGGATATATAATATCTGGTTCTGGCTCATATACTAACGCCGCAATTGGTGAAAACACCGCGACATTTGATGCCGATCAGACGACAAAAGAGATTACTATTACCACTACTGAAGAATTAACGACCAATTTAGCTTCGGATGCTGGTCTTATTCTACAAATTCGTTCGATTAGAGAGTATCCTTCAGCTACATATCGGGTCAACGACTCCTCAAGTGCTTTAGTATTAGTAAAAGATAAACCGTCATTAAACATTGTAGCTCTATCCGAAAATATTCCTGAAAGTACAGGTCAAATCAATACTACCCAAAATATCACGGTAAATTTGGGGGGAGATAGTGCATTAGATGATATAACGGTTGATTACACCTTAGCTAGTATTACAGCAAATGTGCCTTTGGATGTCAAGTTATCATTGGACGCGCCTGGTCGTACTTCAGACTTAGCAGGACGTTTAACTATCCCTAAAGGAGCAAGTTCTGGAACTATCCCAATAGAAATTATTGCTGATATATATGATGAGGATGATGAAACATTTTCTATCACATTATCAAATGCCTCAGGAACCAATATTAAAACCGGTTCAATCACTGTAACAATTGGTGATGATGATGCCGAACCGAAGGTTTCGATAGTAGAACATGTTACTGTAAGCGAAACTGATACAAATTATACCAATTCGGTTGCCGTAACCCTAGATGTTGCATCAGGTCGGACAATCACGGTACCTTATACCACTAGTACCGGTAGGGGGTATAGAATCGCTAGTGCAAGTGCCAATGATTTCATTTTAGCCGATGGTTCAATAACCTTTACACCAGATGTTAATTCTACCATTACTTCTACCACACAATATATAACTTATATGATTACTGGTGATAACTTAGCTGAGCTTCAAGAACAATTTACCATTTCACTAGGATCACCTATCAATGCTGATGACACCCGTGTAAATAAAGAAGCAAAAATCACTATTATAGACGATGATTTAGTTTTGTTAATTGCCAATGCAAGTGGGAATGAAGGAACAGCTAGTAATGGTACAGTCAATTTCATGCCTACACTGAGTAGTGTATCAGATCAAGAAATCACAATTCAATATGGAACTTCAGGAGGCGGTAGTGAAAATGATGCATTTGTTGCTAGTGATGATCAATTTAATAACCGTGATTATATTCCGTTATCGTATGGAGCTGGTGATGGGTTAATTACTATACCCGCCGGGCAAACCACCCCAGCTAGTCCAATTAGCATTCAAACAATTGCTGATTCGAATGTTGAGCCGAATGAAATATTTGAAGTCGTTTTTAATGCCTATGTACAATCCTCCAGTAATATCTCTTATGTTTCTGTTGCAAATGAGAACTATTTTCCAAATAGTACTGCGTATCGAACGATCGGTACTATCATCAATGATGATGGGCAAGCATTAGCTATTTCTTCCGCTACAATTGATGAAGCAGTCGGTACAGTGGGGCTGAATATATTTCTTTCACCAGTTCCAGATACTAATGAAACTGTTACTGTTGATTTTACTACCAGCGGAACCCGTAAACATCGATCTTACGAATTAGCAACGGGTTCCAATGATGGATCTAATGCTGATTACACTTCAATATCAGGAAGCGTTATTTTTAACGCGGGTGAACAATTGAAAACAGTCCAAATAGACCTCACAAATGATTCTGTATATGAAGATACCGAAGCATTTGCTGTTGAAGTATCTACTTCTACGCCTGGTGTCACAACTTACTCTAATGGTGTCGGATGGGTGACAATTTACGATGACGATTCGGTACCGATGGTATCCTTAGAGCCTTTGAATTCAAGCATTACTGAAGGTACAAGTATATCATTGAATACAATTCAGAATATTTCAGTGAAATTGACCAATAATAATGGTACCATGATTTCCGCTGGAAGTGATATTATTGTGGATTACATATTAACTGGTGTTGAAACCGATATTCCAGATGATGTAAAGTTGGCGGCCAATGCTCCCGGACGTATTTCAGATTCATGGGGAACTCTAACAATTCCAAAAGGGCAAAGTTCAGCATTGATTCCGCTTGAAATTATTGCAGACAATTATGATGAGGATAATGAGACATTTAAGGTCGCATTGGAATTACCTACTGATGCGGATGTTTATGAATCAAATGTTACTATTGGCACGAAATTTATAACTGCAACAATTGAAGATGATGACGTGGTTTTGTCAATTGCTGATACTAATGGGAATGAAGGTAATTCAAATATACATGGTGCAATTGAATTTAACCCAATTTTAAGTGCAGTGACAGATCAAGATATTGTTATTACTTATACTACAATCCCTGGGGGTGATTTTCCTGTAACTACAGATGATTATACACCAGCCACAAACTCACAAATTACAATTCCGGCTGGACAGACTACACCGGTTTCTCCAATTAGAATTGCAACTACAGCTGATTCAGATAGTGAACCAGATGAAACATTTATTCTTACATATCAAGCTGACAATGTCACAATTAATAATAATGTTGCTATTGGTACTATTAATAATGATGATGGACAAGTCTTAACAATAACTTCTACTACAGTGAATGAAGGTGACGGTTCGGCAAATTTAATAGTGGCACTTACACCGGCGATTACATCAAATCAATCAGTTTCGGTAAATTATGTAACTTCAGACGGGAGTGCAACTGGTTCAAATGATGGAACTAATGCAGACTTTACGTCAAAGTCTGGAAGTATAATTTTTAACGCTGGTCAAAAATCAAAATTAATTTCGATCGCAATTACTGATGACAATTTAGTTGAAACTAGTGAAAGTTTCAGTGTTACTATAACTACTACAGCATCTGGAGTAAGTGTTCATGACACCGGTGTCGGAATGGTGACAATTAACGAAAACGATACTTTGCTTCCAGTCTTAAATTTGGTAACATTGAATTCAAATATTACTGAAAATACGGGTAGCACTAATATCACCCAAAATATAACAGTGAATTTGAATACCGAATCAGGTACCTCCGCTACTGCCGACCAGGAAATTACTGTTGATTACAAACTGAGCGGAGTTGAAGCAAATGTTCCAATTGATATCAAATTAGCATCTACTGCACCCGGTCGTTCTTCAAATGCTACTGGGACATTAACTATTGCTCAAGGTGGAAGTAACGCGACGATACCTTTAGAAATAGTTGCTGATAAATATGATGAGAATAATGAAACCTTTACGATCACACTAACAAATGCCACCGGTGCTAAAATTGGAACTGGTTCAATTACTGCAACAATCGCGGATGATGATAGTGTACCAACTGCTAGATTTAGAAGTCGTACTTTAAGTGTTGACGAAACCGATGTTGACACAACTTATCAAATCCCAGTTTATTTAACTGCAGGTGATTATGGAAACACGATTGCTTCGGGTAAGACAATTACTGTTCCTTATACTGTAAGAATTTCTACTAGTAGTGGGACTGTCAATGGTGTAGTTCAAACCTCAAATTTGGCCGATAGCAATGATTTTATTCTAGCAAATGGTTCAATAATATTTACACCAAATGTTTCTACCACAATTACTCCTACCATTATGTATATACCGCTAATTATAAGAGGAGATGAATTGATTGAGGATAGTTATGAATCATTCAGTATCAGTCTTGGAAATCCAACGAATGCGCGAACCAGCCAATACTTTGGTAGTAGTGTATCAGTTATTATATATGATGATGATGATCAACGTACATTGTCTATTGCTGATGCCAATGGTGATGAGGGGAACTCTGGAAATCAAGGTATAATTGAATTTGTTCCGACATTAAGCACTGTTGCTGGACGAGATATTGTGATTACTTATACAACAACTCCAAGTGGTGATTTCCCAGTTGCACTAAATGATTATACTCCAGCAACTAATGCTACTATAACGATTCCTGCTGGCCAAACGACTCCCGTCAACTCAATCAGAATTACAACCACAGCCGATTCGAATGTTGAAGCAGATGAGACCTTTACACTCACGTATAGTGCCAATAATTATAGGGAACATGATAGTATTTGTAGTATTTGTTATGGTGCAAGTCATGTGACGATTCCTGATGATACTGCAATTGGAACAATCAACAATGACGATGAAACCATTTTGACAATTGCTGATGCCAATGGCAATGAAGGAAATGCAAATTCTGATGGATTCATTGAATTCATGCCAACATTGAGTACTGAATCATATCAAGATATTGAAATTACCTACTCGACAACTCCAAGTGGTGAATTCCCAGTAACAAACTATGATTATACACCAGTAACGGATGCTACAATAACTATACCAGCTGGTCGAATTACTCCGGTTTCTCCAATTCAAATAATCATATCAGCGGATACAGTTGCTGAACCAGATGAAACATTCACCCTTACTTATCATGCAGACGTAAACCATGCAACAATTTCAGATAACACCGCAATTGGAACAATAAACAATGACGATGGACAAGTAATAGCTGTCTCTTCCGCTATGGTAGCTGAAGATGTTGGTATTGTTGAGTTAAAATTAACTCTTTCTCCGGCACCAAGTTTTGGTGAATCAGTTTCAGTGAGTTATTCAACTGCACATGGAACGGCGGTCGGTTCACCTGTTGAGACAGCTGGTGACTTCACTATAATTTCTTCAACCCCTATTGTATTTAACGCCGGTGAACATTCAAAAACGGTGCAAATAAAAATCATTGATGATAATATTAATGAAGAGATTGAAAGATTTTATCTAAATGTATCAGCTACTGTGCCGAATCTAATTACACGGCCGCATGGTATTGGAACGGTGACGATACTTGATGATGATACGACGCTTCCGGAATTAAATTTGGTCGCATTAACTGGTAATATTTCTGAAGGTACGGATGCTACCACTACAACAACTCAAAATGTTATGGTAAATTTGATTGATAGTGCTGGAATTTCGGTTCAAGCTGGTCGTGAAATCACTGTTGATTATGCCTTGACTGGAGTTTCAGCAAATATTCCATTGGATGTTAAGTTAGCATCAACTGCCTCTGGACGTGCTTCCGATTCAGCTGGAACATTAACGTTTGCTAAAGGTAGAAGTTCAGCAATGATTCCGTTAGAAATTATCGCTGATGAATTCGATGAGATTGATGAAACATTTACGATCACTTTAACAAATGCCTCAAATGCAACAATTGGAACGGGATCAATTGTCGCAACTATAGGTGATGATGATGTTGAGTCTAAGGTTTGGGTACGAGACCAAATTTTTGTTCAGGAAACAGATGTAGATAATATTAGTTCAATTTCGGTAAATTTGGATACTCCCTCAGGTAAAACCATAGTTGTACCCTATACAGTTGATTTTTCACGAGCCAATGGAGCTAACGTAGCAAGCGCAGATGACTTTACACTTGTTAATGGTTCGATAACATTTAGTCCTGATTCTACCACAACAATAACTCCTACCGGACAAAAAATATCTTTTACGATTAAAGGAGACGACCTACCAGAATTTAGAGAGTATTTTAGAGTTACTCTAGGTAACCCAACTAATGCTCAATTAAGTAGCAATGTCAATAATAATAGTATGGTTATTCGGATTACTGATGATGATTTGATCTTGACTGTTGCCAATTCCAGTGGAGATGAGGGAACAGCAAATAATGGTATCGTGAATTTCATGCCAAGATTGAATGTAGCAATGGATCAGGATATTGGAGTAAATTACTGGACGCGGGAAAACGTGGCAAATAATAATGATTATACTCCAGTTTCTTTCGGACCTATGTATAAAAGGATAACAATTCCCGCGGGTGAAACAACCCCGTCTTCACCAATTAGAATCGAAACATTAGCAGATTCGGTTGCAGAACCAGATGAAACGTTTTTACTTCGTTATGCCGTTTATAATGAAAGAGATGGTAATAACCATTTAACATATAGTCCCTATTTTGGGAGTAAAGTTACGACAGGCAAAACTGCAATTGGAACAATCATCAATGATGATGGACCTACATTATCAATTGCTGATGCCAACTGGGATGAAGGGAATTCAGCTTCTAATGGTGTTATTGAATTCATGCCAATATTGAGTGAAGCAACTAATCGTGATATCGTGATTACCTATACGACTACTCCGAGTGGTGATTTTCCGGCTTCAAATGATGATTATACCTCAGCAACTGATGCTACTATAACGATCACGGCCGGTCGAATGACTCCAGTCACTCCAATTAGCATTGGAATTTCTGCAGATGCTGATGTAGAATCAGATGAAACATTTACTCTCACTTATCACGCTGATTATGTTGTGATTCCTGATAATACAGCAATTGGAACAATTAACAATGATGATGGTGGACAAGTATTGGCTGTTTCATCGGCAACGGTAGATGAAGATGTTGGTACTGTAGATCTAACAATTAAACTTTCCGCAGCACCTGGTGCTGGTGAATCTGTAACGGTGAATTATTCAACATCAGATGGAACCGCGGTCGGGTCAAGTGATGGAACCGGTGCAGATTTCACTTTAATGACCTCCAAACCTATTGTTTTTGAATCAGGTGAAACATTAAAGTCAATTTCAATAAGTATAACCGATGATACTATTAATGAAATTGCTGAGATCTTTACCGTTGTTCCAACAACTTCGGTAACTGGAATAACGACTCATGCTGGAACGGTGACCATTATTGATAATGATTCAACATTACCAGATATTAACTTAGTCGCAGTGTCTGGCAATATTTCTGAAGGAACGAGTGCATCTAATACGACACAAAATATTACTGTGAATTTGACTGATAGTGCCGGAATTGCATACACCGCTGGACGTGAGATCAGCGTGTCTTACACCTTAACTGGATTAGAAGCCAATGTTCCACTGGATGTCAAAGTAGCATCTACTGCGTCTGGACGTTCTTCTGATTCAGCCGGGATTTTAACCATTGCAAAAGGTGCGAGTTCAGCAACAATTCCATTGGAAATTATTGCTGACCAATACGACGAGATCGATGAAACATTTACAATTAATTTAACTAATGCTTCGGGTGCGATGATTGGAACTGAGTCAATAACCGCGACAATTAGAGATGATGATAATGCACCGAAGGTTTCAATACAGGGGCAAATAAGAGTGGTAGAGACAGATGTTGATAAAACTTTTAAGAAAGCAATAAATCTAAATGTAGCATCCGGTAAGACAATAACTGTGCCTTATACGATTTATATTGGTCGTCAATTTACTAGTGGTCCAAATAGTACTGATGTAAGTATCAAAGATATTTCAATTCCGAATGGTTCATTTCAAGCTATTTCGGCACGTGCTACGAATTTTAGCTACACCGGTTCAGTCACATTTACTCCAGATAAAACCACAAATATTACTCCGATTAAACAAGACATAATATTCACTATAATTGGTGACAACGTACATGAAAACTCAGAACGATTTACGACTACAATTGGAACTCCTACCAATGGTGATATATCGGGTCAATTGGTTTCTTCATATGTTTTTATTGAAGATGATGATCAACCAGTATTGTCAATCAATGATTCCAG
This sequence comes from Stappiaceae bacterium, assembly GCA_964291365.2. Taxonomy (GTDB): domain Bacteria; phylum Pseudomonadota; class Alphaproteobacteria; order Rhizobiales; family Stappiaceae; genus JBDWFY01. Next base: position 2,841,367 of record OZ219989.1, on the reverse strand, counting down.
TAAGAATGAGGGTACGACAAATAATGGTTCAGTTGAATTCATCCCAACTTTGAGTAATGAATCAGTTTTTGATATTGAGGTTACCTATACGACTAATTCTAGTGGCGATTTTCCTGTCGGGTCAGATGATTATACACTTGCAACTAATGCTGAAATAACTATTCCAGCTGGTCAAACGACACCAGTTGTCCCAATTAGAATTGCAACTAAGTCTGATGCGTTTATTGAACGTGATGAAACGTTTACTCTAACTTATAGTGCAATGCCTCTTGTTACTGATGTAAGTCCATTTTTAACTCCTAGTGGTATAATGATTCCTGATGATACTGCAACCGGAACTATCAACAATGATGATTTTCCAGAATTAACAATTGCTGATGCTAGCGGGGAAGAGGGGAACTCAGATACTGATGGAGTGATTGAATTTATACCAACACTGAGTGAAATATTTTATCAAGATGTCGTCGTGTCCTTTACGACAACGCCCAGTGGTGATTTTCCAGTGACTAACTATGATTATACGCCAGTAACAGATGCGACGATAACTATTCCCGCTGGACGAACTACTCCAATTAGACCAATTAGAATAATTACCTCTGCTGATATGATTAGTGAGCCAGATGAAACATTTACCCTAACCTATCGTGCCGACCATGCAATAATTAATGACAATACGGCCATTGGCACTATTAACAATGATGATGGTCAAGCATTGGCAGTTTCATCTGCAATAGTGGATGAAGAAGCTGGTACTGTTGATGTGAAGATAACTCTTTCGCCGGCACCTATCACGGATGAATCTGTTTTAGTGGACTATTCAACTGTAGATGGGATTGCGACTGGTTCAAGCGATGGATCTAATGCCGACTTTACCTCTATTCCTTCTAGTAACGTAGTCTTTGATGTGGGGGAAACGTCAAAAATAATTCCCATTAGTATTACTGATGACAATGTCAACGAAGACTTAGAAATGTTTACTCTTGTTGCGACCACTTCTAATTCTAAAGTAACAGTCTTGAATAATGGCGTTGGAACAATAACTATTAAAGACAATGATCCGCTTCCATTCTTATCTATAAGGCCATTGATTGGAAATATCTCTGAAGGAACAAGCCTAACTTCTAATACAACTCATAATGTAATGGTAGATTTGAGAAATAATGCACATATTTTAACGACTTATGCCGATGAGGTTTCGGTGGATTACACTTTAATTGGTGTTGAGACAAATATTCCTTTGGATCTCAAATTGGCATCCAATGCACCTGGTCGAACTTCTGATTCATCAGGAACAATTACAATTGAACAAGGTTCAAGTTCAGCTACTATTCCGTTAGAAATTATTGCTGACAAATACAATGAAATTGATGAAACTTTTACAATTTCGTTAACTAATCCTATTAATGCTACTATAGGTCGGGGATTAATCACTGAAACCATTGAAGATGATGATGTCGAACCAAAGGTTTCAATAGCATATACTAGTAGTGTACTTGAAGCGGACGTAGATTTTACCTATCAGATTCCGGTAACCTTGACATCGGCATCAGGTAAGACCGTGACTGTTCCTTATACTGTTTCTACTACTTCATCATCAACGGATGATTTTACACTTGCAAATGGAAATGTGACGTTTTTTCCAGATGAAACATCCAAAATCACTCCTACTAAAGAATACATTACTTATATTATAAAAGGTGATAATATTCCTGAGTCAAGGGAAGATTTCATAATCACTCTTGGTACACCGTCTAATGGAGATATCACCGGTCAAAATAATATAGCAAAGATATTCATTGAAGATGATGACGGACCGACGTTGACAATAGCCGATGCCAATGGAGATGAGGGTACGGCAAATAATGGAACCGTAGAGTTCATGCCAACTCTAAGTACTGCTGTAAGTCACGACATTGTGGTTAGCTATTTTACCGACCAATTTTATTTTGAGGACTTTGCAGCTATTAGCGGTAGTGACTATATGCAAGTCTTAGCTTCATCCAATCGAACAATCACTATTCCGGCTGGTCAATTGACACCCACTACGCCGATTAGGATTACAACAAAAGCAGACTCGGATCGTGAGCCGGATGAAAAATTTAAACTCAAATATTACGCGGATAGTGCAGTATTTCCTGAAAATTCTGAAACCGAACTAATAGACTTATCTGGTGAAATAAAAAGATATACCTACGCTACTGGAATAATCTCTAATGATGATGGGCGAGTATTAGCGATATCTAATACCGAGGTAAATGAAGATGTCGGCACTGCTGAACTAGAAATTACTCTTTCACCGGCACTTGGTACCGGTGAGAGTTTAGAGTTGATGTATTATACGCCAAATGAAGAACATGAATCTCTTGAATCGGCAGAAAGAGGAGTAGATTACAAAAGTAAAAGTAGCTCTGTAGTTTTTCGTTCGGGTGAAAAATCTAAAACAGCTCAAATTGAAATTACTGATGACTTAGTAGCTGAAGAAACAGAAGTTTTTGCTGTTAAAATTATGCAACACGGCTTTGGACTCCAAGCTCCGATTTATGGTGATGGTATAGGATGGGTTACGATTTACGATAATGATTCATTACCGTTGGTATCTTTACAGGCATTAAACGCAAATATTGCTGAGGGAACTGACCAAGCCACAAATACTACTCAGAATATCACAGTAAATTTGACAACTGATACCGGTGCAGAGGTTGCCGCAGGGAGTGATATAACTATTGATTACGTATTGACAGGAGATAAAGCAAATATTCCACTGGATGTTAAATTAGCATCTGATGCACCCGGTCGGATTTCAGATTTAAGAGGAACCTTAACAATCGTAAAAGGTGAAAGTTCGGGAACAATCGCATTAGAAATCATCGCTGATGAATATGATGAAATTGATGAAACATTTTCCATTGAGTTAACTAGCGTGTCAGGTGCTATAATTGGGACAAGTTCAATTTCTGCAACAATCGGTGATGATGATGATGTACCAACGGTATCAATAACAGAATATCAAGCATTGAACGAAACCGATGCAGACTTTACAAATACGGTTGATGTATTTTTGGATCGAGCTTCGGGTAAAACTGTAACGGTACCTTACTTTGTGAATTGGGATACTAGACCAGCTAGTATATCCTTTCCAGCAACTAGGAATTCTGATTTTGTCCTTGCCGATGGTACTGTCACTTTTACACCAGATGATACCACTACAATTACTTCTACCACCGAAACAATAACGTATACAATTAAGGGAGATAATACACCTGACACAAGAGAAAGATTTCTTGTTACTCTTAGCACTCCTTCCAACGCAGTAGTCACGGCTGATAGCCGAAGAAGTTACGTTGATGTATACATTCATGATGATGACCTAACCTTATCAATTGCCGATGCTAATGGAAATGAAGGGACTGCTAATAATGGGATGATTGAATTCATGCCAACTTTGAGTACTACATTTTCTCAAGATATTATAGTGGAATACTCTACTGAAAGATTTGGCGAATTTGAAGCCACTAGCGATACTGATTATAGTGGAGGTGGAAGCAGATTAACTAAAACTATTCTGGCCGGTCAAACAACTCCAGACACTCCAATAAGATTTACAACAATTGCAGATTCAGTTGCTGAACCGGATGAAACTTTTATGATTAGTTATTACGGATACGTTGGAAATAGCAATGGTGAAATCACGGGTCATGATGATAGTGCAATCGGAACAATTAATAATGATGATGGTCAGGTCTTAGCAATTACATCTACTTCGGTTGATGAAGATGAGGGTACTGCAGAATTGATGATAACTCTTTCGCCAGTACCGGGTTTTGGTGAATCGGTTTCAGTTAATTATTCAACTGATGATGGAACCGCGACCGGCTCAAATGATGGCACCGGTGCTGATTTCACCTCAAGGGCTGGTAGTGTCGTTTTCAATGCTGGTGACAAATCAAAGTCAATTTCAATACCGATTACTGATGACTCTCAAAGCGAATCTAGTGAACGGTTTACTGTGGAGGTGACTACGACCGAAACCGGAGTAACTACTTATGAAAATGGTATTGGAACAGTAACGATTTACGATGATGACCGCGGACTTCCAAATTTGAATTTTGCGACTTTGAGTACGATTTCTGAAAATACAAGTAGTTCTAATACTATTCAAAACATTACGGTGAACTTACAAAATAGTTCGGGGTCTGCAGTTACTGCTAGAAGTGATATAACTGTTGACTATACCTTATCTGGCGTTACAGCCAATGTTCCGTTAGATGTTAAAGTAGCATCTACTGCTCCCGGTCGAAGTTCAAACTCAACCGGAACTCTAACAATTGCTGAAAGAACAAGTTCAGCAACGATTCCGATAGAAATAGTTAATGACGAGTACGACGAGTTTGATGAAACATTTACTATTACATTAACAAATGCCTCAGGTGCCAAGATTGGAACCGGGTCAATAACCGGAACAATAGAAGATGACGATGAAGAACCAGAGGTTCTAATAGTAGCTAATCACTATGTAGTAGAAACTGATGCAGATTTTACCGGTACAATTCCAGTAAAATTAGATACTGCATCGGGAAAAACCGTAACTGTCCCCTTTACTGTTCGAATCCCCACCAGCCAGTCAAGTGCAACTACCGAAGACTTTACTCTTGCAGATGGTTCAATCATATTTACTCCAGATGGTACGACAACTATTACTCCTATTGAAAAACCCTTAACGTTCATTATTAAGGGTGATAATGAAGTAGAATATTTAGATAGTTTTGTTGTTACTTATGGAATTCCTACCAATGCTGACAGTGTTGAATGGGAAGTTTCACAAGGATATGGAACAAGGTCGGAAACTTGGATTTATATTGTAGATGATGACCTGTCTCTGACAATTGCTGATGCTAATGGAAATGAAGGCACCGCAACTAATGGTTCAATAGAATTTATGCCGACATTGAGTACAGCATTTGATCGAGATATTGTTGTTAGATATACCGTAAATCAAGCTAGTGAAGAAAATACCGGACTATCTAGTGAATTCTTGGCCACACGTGACGATGTTGTAGGAATTGGAATTGGTTCACGGTCAATTAGAATTCTTGCTAATCATACCACTCCTAACACTCCGATCTCTATTACAACAAAAAAAGATTCGATTGCTGAATTTGATGAAAAGTTTAAACTTGGTTTTAGTTCCTATGTACCTGGAATAAATAGAACTATTTCAGCTCTCAACAATAAAACCTATGCAATCGGAACAATTAACAATGATGATGGTCAAGCATTAGAAATTTCATCTATTAAAATTAACGAAGGCGATGGTATTGCAAATCTGACTATGACTCTGATTCCACCACCTGATTCAGGAGAAACTGTCGCAGTAACTTATTCTACAACAAACGGGACTGCTTATGGTTCAAGTGATGGGACAAATGCTGATTTTGAGTTGATTGCACCAACTACTGTTGTATTTGGCGCGGGTGAAAGCTCAAAATCAATTACAATTCCGATTACTGATGATTCTCGTAATGAAAATGAAGAGACATTTTATGTAATTGCTACGACCTCAGCCACAAGTGTTACCAGTTTTAGAGGTGGGAGCGTGAAAATTATTGACAATGATACCACACCGCCATCGATATCTTTAGTGGATATGCGTACAGGTATTGCTGAAAGTACAGCTGCAAATACAATTCAGAATATCAAAGTTAAATTAACTGACAAGGCTGGTACTTCTGTAATAGCTGGCCGCGAAATTTCGGTTGATTATACCTTAGCTGGCATTACTGCGAATATACCGCTTGATGTTAAATTAGCATCCAATGCACCAGGTCGCATTTCAGATACCGCGGGAACTTTAACAATCCCAAAAGGGGGAACACCGGCAATGATTCCGTTAGAAATAATTGCTGATGTAAACGAAGAGGATGAAGAGACATTTACGATTACATTAACGAATGCTTCAGCTGCTACTATTGGAATAGGAACAATAACCGAAGCGATAGAAGATGATGATTACCAACCGACTTTATCCATAGGTGATGCCAACGGGAATGAGGGGAATCAGAATACAAATGGTGTTATAGAATTCACCCCAATTTTGAGTGCACCATCAGGACGAGATATCGTTATAACCTATTCAACTACACCTAGTGGTGATTTCCCGGTTGTTGCAGATGATTATACCTCAGTAACTGATGCCAAGATCACAATACCTGCCGGTCGAATCACACCAGTCAATTTAATTAGAATTGCAACTACCGCCGATGCAGTTAGTGAACCAAATGAAACGTTTACCCTTACTTATGCGGCAGATTATGCAACGATTCCTGATGATACCGCAATCGGAACGATCACCAATGATGATGGGCCGACTTTAACCATAGCTGATGCTAATGGGGATGAAGGGAACTCAAGTTCTGATGGGGCTGTTGAATTCAATCCAACGTTGAGTTCTGCTTCAAGTCGAGATATTGTCATTACTTATGTAACTTCTCCAAGTGGGGATTTTCCAGTAACAGTGGATGATTACACTCCTGTAACTGATGCTACAATAACGATTCCGGCTGGTCAAACGACACCAACCAATCTAATAAGAATTATCACTTCAGCAGATGCAATGGCTGAACCTGATGAAACATTTACCTTAACTTATCGAGCAAATTATGTTTGGATTCCGGATGATACAGCAATTGGAACGATTAACAATGATGATGGGCAAATATTAGCAGTCACATCCACTACAATTAAAGAAGATGCTGGAACTGCAGAACTTGAATTAATCCTTGTACCTGCACCTGGATCTGGTGAATCGGTTTCGGTAGATTATTCAACGTCAAATGGAACTGCTCTTGGTTCAAGCGATGGTACTAATGCCGATTTCACATCGGTCGCTTCAGAAAATGTTGTTTTTGGTGAAAATGAATCCTCAAAATCAATTTCGATCAACATTACTAATGATACTGTTAGCGAATTTGATGAAGTGTTTACAATAGTTGCAACAACCTCTGCAAATGGAGTCGCTAAGCATGCGGATGGTGTTGGTTCAGTGACGATTAAAGATGACGAACCACTACCACTTCCGGTATTAAATTTAATGTCCTTGTCAAATAATATCTCAGAAGGTACAAGTACTACTGATAATACAATTCACAACGTAATGGTGAATTTTCTTGATAGTTCAGGAACCACATTTACTGCAGGACGTGAGATAACGGTGGATTATTCCCTAACTAGTATTGAAGCAAATATTCCATTGGATGTTAAATTAGCATCCAATGCTCCCGGTCGAAGCTCTGATTCAAATGGAACTTTGAGAATTGGCAAAGGTTCAAGCTCAGCAACTATTCCGTTGGAAGTCATTGCTGATGAATATGATGAGATAGATGAGATGTTTAAGTTGGTGCTAGCAAATACCTCTGGTGCAAAAATTGGTATTGGGATGATACCCCTAACAATAGTTGATGATGATAATCCACCAAAAGTTTCGTTAGCAGGTCATGTTTCAATGTTAGAAACAGATGAAAATATTCCAGGTAGAATGGCAATAAATTTGACAATTGCATCAGGTAAGACTGTAACTGTACCTTATACTGTTTATCTTGGTCCATCTAGAATTGATAAATTTAATAGATTATATTGGCATTCTAATGATGCAAATATGTATGATGCGACAATTGCAAATGGCAAAGTGACAACAGTCCCGAACAGTAATGGTGGAATTTCTGTTAATGGTTCGGTAACTTTTACTCCTGACGTTTCAACTACAATCACACCAACCCGTGAATATATCAATTTTACAATAATTGGTGATAATTTACATGAGGACAGGGAGCGATTTGTCATTAATCTTGAATCAACTCCAACTAATGGTGTTATCACCGATCAAAATGTTAAATATTTTGTTTATATTAGAGACGATGATATTCCAACCTTGTCAATATCTGATGCAAATAAGAATGAGGGAACATCAAATAGCGGCTCGGTTGAGTTTACTCCAACTTTGAGTAACGAATCAGTCTTTGATATTGAAGTTACCTACACAACTACTCCTAGTGGTGATTTTCCGGTAGGGTCAGATGATTATACTCCAGCTACCAATGCTACCATCACAATTCCTGCTGGTCGACTAACTCCCTTATCACCAATTAGAATTCCAACATTTGCCGATACTGAATATGAACCGGATGAATCGTTTACACTTACTTACAGTGCAACTGCTGGACCAAGCGAAATTGTCGTTTTGGTTCCTGATAATAGTGCTATTGGAACAATCAAAAATGATGATTTTCCAGAATTGACAATCGCAGATGCTGATGGTGATGAAGGGAACGGAAATACTGATGGTGTGATTGAATTCATACCAACATTGAGTAGTGCATATGACCAGGATATAGTGGTGTCATACGCAACAACTCCAACTGGTGATTTTCCGGTTACGAATTATGATTACACGCCAGTAACAGATGCGACAATAACTATTCCAGCGGGTCGAACGACATCGGTTTCTCCGATTCGAATAATAACATCAGCAGATGCGGTTGGTGAACCAGATGAAACCTTTACTCTTACTTATCGTGCGGATTTTGTAGTGATTTCTGATGATACCGCAATTGGAACAATTAATAATGATGATGGACGCGTAATAGCCGTTTCTTACGCTACAGTGAATGAAGATGCTGGTAGCGTAGAAATTGAGATCACCTTGTCACCGGCACCAGGAATTGGTGAATCGGTTGTGGTGGATTATTCAACGTCATCGGGATCTGCGCGTGGTTCAAGTAATACCTTATTGGGTGATTATATTACAATTTCTCCAACTCCAATTGTGTTTAACGCTGGTGAACAATCAAAAATGGTGCAAATTGAAATCTTTAATGATACCATTAGTGAAGATACTGAGAAATTTTTTGTTGGTGTACCACTTACTGTACCTGGCTTAATTACAAGACCATATGGTATTGGAGAGATAACCATTATTGATGACGACCCGACTCTATCAGAAATTAACTTGGTTTCATTATCTGATAGTATCACTGAAAGAACAAGTGCAACGACAAATAGAATTCAAAATTTCAAGGTAAATTTGACTGATAGGGGAGAACCTCTCGTTTACGCAGGTCGCGAAATCACCGTGGATTATACCTTGTCTGGTGATTCTGCAAATATACCATTAGATGTCAAGTTAGCTTCTTCTGCACCTGGACGTACTTCTGATTCAACCGGAACTTTAACAATACCCAAAGGTGGAAGAACAGGGATAATACCTGTAGAAATTATCGCTGATGATTTTGACGAGATTGATGAAACATTTATGATCACGTTAACAAATGCTTCTGGTGCTACAATTGGAGCGGGATCAATTGTCGCAATTATAGGTGATGATGATGTTGAACCCAAGGTTTGGGTAAGAGATCAAGTTTTTGTGAATGAAACAGATGTAGATCATATTAGTTCAATTTCGGTAAATTTGGATACTGCCTCAGGTAAAACCATAGTTGTACCCTATACTGTTGATTTTTCACGAGCTTTTGGAGCTAGCGTCGCAAGCACAGATGACTTTACACTGGCAAATGGTTCGATAACATTTAGACCTGATCCCACCACGACAATTACTCCGACCGGACAAGTAATATCTTTTACGATCAACGGGGACGATCTACCTGAATTTAGAGAGTATTTTAGAGTTACTTTAGGTAACCCAACTAATGCTCAATTACGAGATAATATCCATAATAATAGTATGGTTGTTCGGATTACAGACGATGATTTGATCTTGTCAGTTGCTGATGCCCGTGGAGAAGAGGGAACTGCTATTAATGGTGCAGTAAATTTCATACCGACTTTGAATACAGCATTTGATGAAGATATTGCGGTAAATTATTGGACATCAAATATTACGGCAACATCAAATGATTATGACCAGTTTTCTTTCGCACCTCAATATAAACATATAACGATTCCAGCTGGTGAGTTGACACCGTCCTCACCTATCAGCATTGCAACAACAGCAGATTCGGTTGCTGAAGAAGATGAAACGTTTATTTTAAGATATGCTGTTTATAATGAAATTCATGCCAATACTGGAACTGGAATATATAGTCGCTACTATGGAAGTAGAGTTTCAACAGATATATCTGCAATTGGAACAATTATCAATGATGATGGACTCACACTCTCAATTGCTGATGCCAATGGAGATGAAGGGAACTCAAGTTCAAATGGTGTTATTGAATTCATGCCAACTTTGAGTGCGGTATCTAATCGTGATATCGTGATTACCTATACGACTACTCCGAGTGGTGATTTTCCGGCTTCAAATGATGATTATACCTCAGCAACTGATGCTACTATAACGATCACGGCTGGTCGAATGACTCCAGTCACTCCAATTAGAATTGGAATTTCTGCAGATGCTGATGTAGAATCAGATGAAACATTTACTCTCACTTATCACGCTGATTATGTTGTGATTCCTGATAATACAGCAATTGGAACAATTAACAATGATGATGGTGGACAAGTATTGGCTGTTTCATCCGCAACGGTAGATGAAGACGTTGGTACTATAGATCTAACAATTAAACTTTCCGCGGTACCTGGTGCGGGTGAATCTGTAACGGTGAATTATTCAACATCAGATGGAACTGCGGTCGGTTCAAGTGATGGAACCGGTGCAGATTTTACTTCAATTACCTCCACACCCATTGTTTTTGATTCAGGTGAAACATCAAAGTCAATTTCAATTAGAATAATTGATGATACTATTAATGAAGTTGCTGAGACTTTTACGATTGTTCCAATGACTTTAACAACTGGAATCACGACTCTTGCTGGAACGGTGACTATTAATGACAATGACACGACGTTACCAAAATTAGACTTAGTCGCATTGTCTGGTCCGATCTCTGAAGGTACAAGTACAACTTCTAATACAACTCAGAATGTGAGGGTGAATTTAACAGATAGCTCCGGGAATGCAATTTCCGCAGGTCGGGAGATAACTGTGCATTATTTGTTGAATGGTATTGAAGCAAATGTTCCTATTGATGTTAAGTTAGCATCTGATGCCCCCGGTCGTAGCTCTGATTCAAGGGGAATCCTAACAATTGCAAAAGGTGCAAGTTCGACAATGATACCATTAGAAATTATTGCAGATCAATACGACGAGATTGATGAAACATTTACGATCGCTTTAACAAATGCCTCAGATGCGACGATTGGAACAAATTCCATTACTGCGACAATAAGTGATGATGATGATGAACCGAAAGTTTCAATAGAATTTAGTGTAACAGTGCACGAAACCGATTCAGATTTTACTGACACAATCGCCGTAACTTTGGATAGCGCATCTGGAAAGACGGTAGTTGTACCCTATCGCGTTGAGATTGGTTCAGCAGGTTTAGATGATTTTTCACTTGCAAATGGAGAACTGACCTTTACTCCAGATGAAACGACCACACTAACTCCTACTTCAATGAATTTAACCTATACAATTAAAGGTAATAATCTTTATGAATTTCATGGCCATAAGAGATTTGGAATCAATCTTGAAACTCCGACTAATGCCGAAATATTAACGGGAAATGGCAGGGGATTTGTGTATTATTATGATGATGATATACCAACTTTAAAAATTAGCGACGCGAATAAGAATGAAGGAACGGCAAATAATGGGGCGGTTGAATTCATACCAACATTGAGTAATGAGTCAGATTTGGACATTGTTATTACTTATTCGACGGCACCAAGTGGTGATTTTCCAGTTGAATCCGATGACTATATGTCGGCAACTAACGCTGAGATAGTAATCCCGGCTGGTCGAGACACTCCCCTATCACCAATAAGAATTTCAACATTAGCTGATACTAAAATTGAACGGGATGAATCATTCACTCTCACTTATAGTGCAACAGCTGGTCCTAATGAAGTTGAGATATTTGTTCCTGATGATACAGCAATTGGTACAATTAACAATGATGATTTACCAGAGTTAACTATTGCTGATGCTGATGGCGATGAGGGGAATTTTAATTCTAATGGTGTTATTGAATTCGTACCAATATTGAATCCTATTTTTTATCAAGATATAGTGGTGACTTATACAACAACTTCAAGCGGTGACTTCCCAGTTACATCAGATGATTACGCCTCTGTGACAAATACTGAAATAACAATTCCAGCTGGTGAATCAACTTCAGACAATCCGATTAGAATCTTAACCACGGCTGATGCTAATATTGAACCGGACGAAACGTTTACACTTACTTATCATGCAGATTTTGCGAATGTTTCTGATGATACGGCAATCGGAACAATCAATAATGATGATTATCCAGAATTGTCAATTACTGATGCAAATGACGATGAGGGGACTGCAAATACGAATGGCGTTATTGAATTCATGCCAACATTGAGTGCTACAACAAATCGAAATATTGTGGTGTCGTACACGACTACTCCTAGTGGTAATTTCCCCGTCGAAGAGGATGATTATACCTCAGTATCTAATGCACAAATAACTATTCCAGCTGGTAAATTGACTTCAGACTACCCAATTAGAATTATAACCACAGCTGATGCCGATATTGAACCTGATGAAACATTTACCCTTACTTATCATGCAGATTTTACGATTGTTTCTGATAATACCGCGATCGGAACAATCACTAATGATGATAGTCAGATTTTGACAATTTCTTCTACCATAGTGGATGAAGATGTTGGAACAGCAGACTTGATAATTACTCTGTCACCACCTCCTAGATCTGGTGAGACAGTATTGGTGAATTATTTTACTTCAGACGGGACGGCTGAGGGATCAGTTGATGGAAGCAATGCAGACTTCACAGCTAGCGATGGAATTATTAATTTTTCCGAAGATGAACACTCAAAACAAATTCGTATAAGTATCATAGATGATGCCATTAGTGAAGTCACAGAAATGTTTACTATGACAGTCGTAACCTCAGCAATTGGTGTTACGACTCACGCTGATGGAATTGGGACCGTGACCATTAATGACAATGATGGGGATGTTCCGGTATTAGCATTAGTGACATTAGAGTCCAATATTTTGGAGGGCACAGCTGAAAATACTAACAAAACTCAGAATATTGTTGTAGAATTAGAAAATAGTGCAGGAGTTGCGGTAAACGCGGGACGCGAGATTACTGCAGATTATACTTTAGTTGACGTTGGAGCAAATATTCCACTTGATATCAAATTGGCATCCAATTCACCGGGTCGAAAATCCGATACAGAGGGTACTTTAACAATTGCTAAAGGAGCAAATTCAGCTACGATCGCGTTAGAAATCATCTCTGATGAATACGATGAGATTGATGAAACCTTTACACTTTCGTTAAAAAATGCTTCAGGGGCTACTATCGGAACTGGATCAATTACCGAAACAATTGAAGATGACGATAATGAACCCAAAGTTTCTATAGCTGCAAGGGCTTATGTGACTGAAAGGGATGCAGATTTTACGAGTACCATTGCGGTAATTTTAGAACCCGCAACAAGTAAGACTGTTACCATACCTTATAGTGTTGCTACTGGAACCGCTAGCGAGGATGATTTTACCCTTGGAAATGGTTCGATAGTATTTTCGCCTGACAGCTCAACCACAATTACATCTACCTCTGAGAATATTACCTACAGCATTAACGGTGATGATTTGAACGAAGCTGCGGAACAATTTACAATTACACTTGGAGATCCAACCAACGGGGATATAACTGGTGAAAATGTCATGACAACAATAACGATTAACAATGATGACGAACAGCCAACTTTATCCATAACCGATGCAGAAGGGGATGAAGGGAATGCAAGTAATAATGGTGTCATTGAATTTACACCAACTTTAAGTGTGGTATCTGGTCGAGATATCATTGTATTCTATACAACAAAACCAAGTGGTGAATTTCCAGCTGAGAGCAATGATTATACTTCGGTTACTGACTCGCAAATTATAATTCCCGCCGGTCGAACGACTCCTACCACTCCGATTAGAATTGTAACAACAGCCGACACAGATAATGAACCAGATGAAACTTTTACGCTTACATATCGAGCAAATTTCGTCACGATTCCCGATGATACGGCCATTGGAACAATTAACAATGATGATGGACAAGTATTAGCCATTACTTCTACAGTAGTGAATGAAGATTCGGCTACTGCAGACTTGAAAATAACATTATCTCCAGCACCTAGTTCTGGTCAATCTGTAACAGTAAGTTATTTGACAATGAATGGATCTGCGGAAGGTTCGGCTGATGGTATGAATGCTGACTTCACTGCAGTCATCTCTACATCGCTAGTCTTTAGCGAAAATGAAAACTCAAAATCTATTTCTATTAGTATTACTGATGACACTCTTATTGAAAGTACAGAGACATTTACCGTTTCAGTTTCAACAGAAAATTCAGCTGTAACACTTGAATCAAATGGAGTCGGAACAGTTACAATTAACGACAATGATAGTGTGCGTCCTGTATTAACAGTGGAACCTTTGCGAGAAACTATTCCAGAGGGTACTAGTGCTACGATGAATAATATTCAAAATGTTCGGGTGAAATTGGAGAATAGCGCAGGAGAATCAGTTACAGCAGACCATGAAATTATAGTAAACTACTCCCTAGTGAGTAGTACGGCTAATGTTCCTTTGGATGTCAGATTAGCACAAAATGCGCCGGGACGTGTTTCCAATTCCACGGGTGTATTAACCATTGTAACAGGAGAAAGTTCAGCAGTGTTGCCGCTAGAAATCATTGCCGATCAATATGATGAGATGAACGAAAGATTTGCAATTGTGTTATCAAATGCCTCCGGTGCTGATATTAGAACGAGGAGTACAGTTGTAGCTATAAGAGATGATGACGCTGAGCCTAAGGTTTCAATCATGCAGGAAGTTAATTTGAATGAAACTGATGAAGATTTCACTGGTACAATCGCGGTAACCTTGGATACTGCATCAGGTAGGAGTGTGACTGTTCCTTATATTGTTAGCACCGAATTACCAGGTTTGCTAGCCATCAATACGGCTAGTACCGATGATTTTTTGCTTGCCAATGGTTCAGTAACATTTGTTCCTGATGCTATTACCACTATTACTCCAACCTCTATGAATATAACTTTTACTATTGTGGGAGATGAAATCGATGAGTCCAAAGAATCATTTAGAATAAACATTGGGTCTCCAATCAACGGTGATGTCAGTGGAGAAAATACAATTGGTTGGATCAATATTAATGATGATGATGGTGCAACTTTAACAATCGCAGATACTAGTGAAAATGAGGGAACCTCAAATGATGGTTCGTTAGAATTCATGCCAACTTTAAGTAACGTTTCTGTACATGATATTGTGATTACCTATACAACAACTCCTAGTGGTGATTTCCCAGTTTCGACAAGTGATTATATCCCTGAAATTAATGCGCAAATTGTTATACCGGCTGGTCGTACGACTCCAATTAACCCTATTCGAATTGTAACAAAAGCAGACGCGGTAGGTGAACCCAGTGAAACTTTCACTCTTACTTATCGTGCCGACTATGTTACGATTCCTGATGATACAGCAATTGGAACTATCAATAATGATGATGGACAGACCTTAGCCATTACATCTACGAAGGTGGATGAAAGTACTGGTACTGCAAATTTAAAGGTTAGCATTTCACCAACACCCAGTACTGGACAATCTGTTGAGGTGAGTTATTCCACTTCCGATGGGTCTGCGGAAGGTTCAATAGATGGGGTAAATGCAGACTTTACATCAATTTCTTCCAGAAATATTGTATTTAGTGCAGGTGAAAAGTCAAAATCAATTTCAATCAATATCACCGATGATTCTCTGAATGAAAATACTGAGACGTTCAATGTGACTATTGCAACTTCAGCATCTGGGATTTTACTTCACTCGCAAGGAGTTGGAACGGTGATGATTCGCGATGACGATCCACTTCCGGTATTAAATTTGAGAGCTCAAAGTTCTTCCATTTCTGAAGGAACCGGAAGTACGAATACAACTCACAGCATTCAAGTGAATTTGGTTAACAGTGAAGGGACTGCTATTACAGCTGGTCGCGATATTACAATTGTCTACACCTTAACGGGTAACGAAGCATTAATCCCACTTGACATAAAAATTGCATCAAGTGCACCAAGACGTATTTCAGATTCACGGGGGTTTTTAACCATTGCTAAAGGTACAAATTCTGCAATGATCATATTAGAAATATTGGCTGATGAATACGATGAGATTGATGAAACTTTTGAGATCAATTTAATAGGGGCATCAGGTGCCTCAATAGGTATGAGGTCAATAACTGCAACGATAGGTGATGATGATAATGAACCAAAGGTTTCAATCGCGACTGCAGTTGTTGAAAATGAAACTGATACAGATTTCACCGGAACGATTGCAGTAACTTTAGAACCAGCATCAAGTAAGACCGTAATTGTACCCTATACCTTTAAAATTGATACTGCAGGTGCCGACGATTTCACGCTTGTTAATGGATCATTGACCTTTACTGCTGATAGTAAGACTACAATAACTCCGACTTCAATGAATATAACCTACACCATTAAAGGAGATAATTTGAACGAACGGTCAGAACAATTTACCATAACGATTGGTAACCCAACTAATGGTGATATCTCAGGTGAAAATATTACTGGTACGATAACCATAACTGATGATGATGAGTTGCCAACTCTATCTATTGCCGATGCCAATGGAGATGAGGGTAATCTAAGTATTGATGGTGTTGTTGAATTCAGACCAATTTTGAATACTCCTTCTAGTCTTGATATTGTAGTAACTTTCACAACTACTCCTAGCGGTGTTTTTCCGGTCATTGAAGGTGATTATAAACCAGTAATGGAAGCACAAATAACTATCCCTGCTGGCCGAACCACGCCAGTTGACCCAATAAGAATAATCACTACGGCTGATGAAATAGATGAACCGGATGAAACCTTTACTTTGACTTATAGAGCTGATTTTGCGATCGTTGATGATGACACTGCAATTGGTACGATTAACAATGATGATGGACAAGTATTAGTAATTTCATCTACCACAGTGAGGGAAGACGCTGGCACAGCTGATTTGATAATATCCCTGTCACCGGCACCAAGCCCAGGTGAAACTGTTTTAGTAAATTATTACACCAAAGATGGAACTGCAACTAGTTCAGCTGATGGAAGTGGTGCAGACTTCAAGAAGATAGACTCTACAGTTGAATTTACCGAGGGGGAAAAGTCAAAAGTAATTAAAATTAATATAATAAATGATTCGTTAAATGAAACCACTGAAATGTTTACAGTGGTATTTCTAACTTTTAGAACCGATATCATTCTTCTTTCAGGTGGGGTTGGAACGGTGACTATAACCAGTGATGATGATCCAGTAATTACAATGTATCCTGCAGAAAGTGAAGATCGCGCGCTTGAAGGAGAAGAACTAAAATTCTTTGTAGATATAGAGCCAGCTGCATCAGAAGCTATTGATGTGAGTATCTCACTTGGTGCTGATGTGGACACCGCAACCCGAGGTATCAATGAAGATAATGGTGACTACTATCTTAAACGTGGTCTGTTAGATACAAACATTGATTCAATTTCTGGAACAATAGATTATACTTTTAGCGTCGGCGATGAACCTAAATCATTTTTTGTAGCCTTGAATAAAGATGCGTTAGACGAAGAAACTCTTGAATCATTCACTCTTAATCTAACCAAGAATACTTCGGGAGCTACAGCAGTTGTGCTAACAGATAGTGTAAAAGGGTTCATTGAAGATATCGATGAACCACCGACAGTAAATTTCGCTACAGATTCAAAACAAATTGTAGTTGAAGAAGGAAATACTGGAGAAACGAATATGATATTTAAGCTAGAATTATCTAAAGTAAGTGGCCGTGACATCACTCTCAACTATTATACTAGTGAAATAGATGACGATACAATGGGAACAGCCACAAGTGGCGAAGATTTCATTGGAACTCCAGAAAATGATAAAGGAACATTAACTATTCCAGCTGGATTAGTTACTGGATCAATTTTGATTCGAATTAATGGTGATAATGAGGTTGAAGGGTATGAGGCCTTCAATCTCAATGTGACAGCATTAATAGACGATAGCAGTGTATCAATAACTGATGGAATGTTATCCGCAACCGGGATCATCAGGGATGATGATATTAATCTTCCAGATGTATCAATCGATCTTTTAAATGAAACTCAAGAAATAGAAGAAGGCACGACATTGAGAGCTCAATTAACTACCGGAGAAATTGCTCCTACGGTAGAACGACCAATACAAGTTGAAATTGATGTGTTTCAAGATGGGGAATTTATTGCCTTTAGAATACCGCGTGTTGTGAAAATGACTTCCAATCAGGCAAGATTAAGTATTTATACCTTAGATGATTTGACTGTTGAAGATGATGGAAAAATCAAAGTTTCAATTAATGAATCAGCTGGAAATTATACCATTGATCCACTAAAATCTTTCATTGAGGTTACTGTGACAAACAATGATCAGATGACAACAACTGAAACAAGAGTCTCAATTGCCGAATTTGCGACGGAAGCTATCCTGAGACTTCAAGGTTTATTGGATAATATTTCAGAACCAGCTAATGCCCCCAACGTTCAATTACCTATACTCGCTGTTGAAGCTGTTTTAGCCAATATAGTTGAAGGAACACCAGTTCAATTTGTTATTTCTAGTAATGAGAATCTTCGTTCTGAGATTGTTGTTCAATATTCACTATCTCCTGAAGGTGACTTCTTTGATGGGCTGAGTCAAGTGTTCAGGGAAGTACGACTAGCTGAAAGTAAAAAAGTTACTCAGATTGAAATCAATACGATAGACGATCAATTGGCTGAACAAGATGGTGCACTCACATTAACCTTGATTGATGGTGAGATGTATAATTTATCGAATCAGCATAGTGCTAGAGTCGTCGTTTCTGACTTGGCAGATCGACAACAGCGTGTAAAAGATCTATCCTTAGCTAGCCAAAATATTCTACCTGAATTGACCGGTGCTATTGCGGCACGTACGCTTGGAATAACCTCTGACCGTATTGGTGTAGCATTTTCGAGTTCGGATGGTTCACTAACTTTCAATTATGATGGTAATAAAGACTTAACATCGTTACTGAAAGCTGGTGGTGAGGCTTTGAATGCGGGTACAATGACACTACGTGAAGTGCTTGGCAGTTCATCCTTTGCCATTAATCTGTTCCCAGAAACTGAGGGGTCAAGCATGGCAACAATTTGGGGAATAGGGGATTTACGTGCAATAAGTTCCGAGGGAGTTACCGGTTCTCAATCTTGGAATGCAGATATCTTCACCAGTCATCTTGGACTTGATACCATGGTCGGTCAAGAATTACTAGTTGGAATCACAGCTGCGGTTACCGAATCTGATATTGATTATACGGGAGCAACAGAAGGTGAGTTAGCTTTCAATTCACGTTCAACTGCCTTGAATCCATATGTGGGTTGGACTTCTGTGGATCAAGATGCCGAACTGCGAATAGTAGCTGGTTATGGTGTGAGTGAGATTGATATCAATCAAACCAACTACGAGCTTCAAACCGTATCAAGTTCCTATCATACCTTAGGTGTCAGTGGCAATAAACGCATATATGCTTCCAATAGTATTTTGGAAGGTGGTACAAGTGAATTGTTTGTAACTAGTCAATCTTGGTATGCTAGACAACATCTATTCGGAATTGAGGGTTTCATTAACACCATGCAAACGGATGCAAGTCATTATCGAATGGGTATTGATGGTTCACATACCCAAAGTCTTGCAAGTGGTTCAACCTTGAAGCCAACTATCTCAGTAGGACTTCGTGGGGATGGAAAAGAGAGTCAATCCATCTTCGGTATGGAAGTGGGAAGCGGTTTCAGCTATACCTCAACATTTGGATTATCACTGACCGGTAATAGCAACATGTTCTTGATTGAAGACAGTGAGATTCAAAAATGGAGTTTGTGGGGAACTGTCAGTTACGACCGCGGTAATGACAAGCTTGGTACGATTATAGAATTTTCAACATCTTATGGACAAATGCAAGGGACCGATAGCCGCTCATTGTGGAGTAGTGAAATTCTTGAGAATGTGAGCGAATTAGGTCAATATAGGGATGGCATGAAGGTAGAAGCTGAAATAGGTTTTGGGATAGATATTATTGATGGTATGAGTAAATTAACTCCATATAGTGGCATTAATTATTCTGATACGTCAAAAAATCAGTATCATGTTGGCACCAAAATTCAGCTTGGCTCGGACTTTAATCTTGAATTGAAGGGTACTCAAGGGGTAGATGGTTTAGGCATAATTAACCAAAAGCTTCAGCTTGATGGAACCATTAGTTGGTAATTGTCACTCATCGTAAGTTTAGCTTCATTTGGCGAACACAATTAGAAATTTATGGTTGTTAACCACTTGAAAAATAATATACTAGTAACTGTGACAAATCATAATTCACTGATGTGATTAGTCACTGCAAGTGGTAACGCGATCAATAATGATAACTTAACCTTGAAGTCTGTGTTTGGGGATTCTACCCTTGTCATGAAACCTCAACCGGAAATTAGTGGAATCAGCGAGCTATCAATCTGGGGATTAAGCAATTACCAAGAACTCTCACCTGTTCGGGTACATTCTCTGCAACATGTGGATGGTGATGTATTTAGTGGACAAATTGGTGCTGACTATCTTACGACAAATTACCAGCTTGAAAAAGAATACAATTAAATCTAGTGGCTAAGTGTCTATTCCAACTTATTCTGCCACCATTCCGATTTGATCCTGCCAATATTCCGAAAACATTCTGCCACTTAAGTAAGCATTTTAGTGGGAATTTTGGTTCTAACTTTTTTTTATGGGATTTATAACAAATAGTTATGGTTGAATAACGTGCAAGTTTTATTAAGTATACCATGTTACTTTCGCTTGAATTAAGAATATTTTAGCTAAACTATAACGCAATAAAGGATTGAAACTTTAAATAGATAGTATAACTTTATTGAGTACTTGAAAATGATAGACAGTACTAAAAATTTATACTTCAATTCTATAAACTATACTAACATTACTTCAAATTACCATTATTGTAACATTGATGATCCAAAACCAGAGGATCAAGATGATATATTAACGGGACGTACCTGTTTAGCAACATCATATCGTATTGAATCGTTTAAACTAGGTACATGGATTCAAAAATTATTGAAACCAGTTTTATACCTACTGCGTGTCAATTTTAGTTTGACTGTTTTTACACTTGTCATCACTTTTATGTCAGGTATAGCTTTAACTCATTCTGCATTAGCGTTTGGGGATTTTAGTTCGTTAGTTGTAGAATGGGATACGACCTATAACTGGACAGATTCTGTATCGGGTACTTCGAAATCAGCACATTATCAAATTACTTCTGATGATGAGCCAAAAGTACTCAAGGCAAGAGTCACAATAGATGGTCCGCGTTTTGTACTTGGTTGGGTCATTGACCAATATAATGATGGCGTTTTACAAGATCCAGCGAGAAGTGTGAAAATGGCCGGTAACGATTCTTCGCATGTGGATCAAGCAAGAGTGGTTGTGAGTCCATATTATTCTTGCAGAATTGTTAACAATTGTCGAGATATCGAATTTCATCCACAAAATTTAGAACATATTCGTTCGGAAGAAATCGTTATTCGAATTACTGTCTTTCTCGTCGGAAACACATTGAAAAATGAAGCAATTACTGTAACTATGAAACGGAAGAATGTAGAATTAAATTGGCAATATAGTAGTTTCAATGGTGAAATATTGGCAGGAATCTATAACAACCCAGCTAACAATGGATATAATTGGCAATACGGATTAATTAAATCAAATGTCCCAATTCAAAACTTAAAACTAGTTTCAATTGAAGAACCAACTATTGGACCTGTTGTCACGTCCGAAGCATTCGTGAATTTTGCACAATCCTCGTCAATTGTTGTCGGTAACGGTAATAGATTCGGTAATTGGACAATTAGTAGGACAACTGAAACCTGTGATCATCAATATTGTTATCGTTTCATTTTTAAACCCAACAGATATCAATTAAACCATTTGCGTCGGGATGTAAACATGCATCTAGATTTGCTTTATATCAACAATCAAAGGGTTTTGGATCAAGATCGGATTACCTTAAAATTGCGAGCCCGTTATCATGCCATTCCAGAGATTTTTATCGCGGTGCATCCTGATTCAAAAAATCAGACGACAGAAGCAAGCAATGGGGGTGTAAAATTTGTAGGAACGTCCAGTCTTAATGCAATCAATGATTTAGAAATTGGTGTTGAAATCACTGAGACGGGTGATTTTTTGCCTACTGTAGAATTGCGACCAACTAAATTTACTATTGTTAGGGGACAAAACACTGGAACTTTACTTGTTCCGCTCATTGATGATCGTGTCGATGAGTCAAATGGAATGGTCACAGTTAGATTACTTGCAGACCAATCCAATACGATAACTTATCAATTATCGATTAATCCTGAATACCAACGTGTATCTGCACAAGTTGTTGATGATGATATACCATCTTTAGCTATAGGTGTACATTCCGATACACAATATTTAGTTAGGGAAGCACCTGATTTGGTTGTCAATTTTGAACTCAAGTCGGACATACTGAATTTTGACGAATTAATGGTACAGGTTAGACTAACAAGTATTGGTAACTATTTGGATGGTGGAACTAGTGAATTGATTACTTCGGTAACTATTCCTGCAAACAGTTCATTAGGAATACTAACTGTTCCAATCTACTATAATGGTGTAACTGGTAATGATGGTGCCATTAGAGCTGAAATTCAAGTTGAAAATTCCGAACCACCTGCTTATTTATTGAGCACTGTTCAAGATCAGGTTAGTGCAAGTTTAGTTATTTTGAATTATGATCCTGATCAGTTATTGAGTTTAAACCGTATCAACACACCAATTGTCTCGGTTGCTCCGCATCGAGAATCAATTCCTTCGATTAGTGAAGCTGATGGATTTCTTGCAAAGTTTGTCGTATTTTCTCATATTGCGGTTACTAGTGATCTGGTAGTTAACTTGCGAATCACTGAAACAAGTAATTATCTACCACTAGTTGGTTCTTTACCTAATCACGTAGTGATTGCTACAGGGGAGACTTCTGCAACGATAGATATTCCATTAGTGAACAATAGTGTGGATGAAATCGATGGATTGATTCGTATGAGAGTTGAACCTGATTCAAATCTTCTGGTATTATATCGAATTACGGATTTTGAAGATCATCAGGTTGCGGAAGTTAGAGTTATTGACGATGAAGTTCCAGAAATATCTATTGGTGTTCATGCAGATTCGAATTCTCCGATTGTTGAATCACCAGTTGCAGTGGCTAAATTTACCATTACATCAGATTTACAACCAGTCCAAGATTTGACAATTGGACTAGAAGTTTCCGAAACGTCTGATTTTATCCCAATTCCTAACAAAACAAAATTAGAATTTACATTTAGGGCCAATCATTTAACAGAAATTTTTAACTTAGAAATTAAAGATGATTATATCAACGATGAGCGTGGAACAGCCACAGTTCGATTATCTAAAGTTTCAATAGGGTCTAAAGTATACAAACTCACAAAAAATGTTGAGTTACAATCTGCGACCGTGAATATTGAAGATAATGACAAAAATAGATTGATGATTAAAGCTGTAACCGAAGTTATCAGTGAAGGTGAGGCAGCTGAGTTTAGAATCACATCTAGCTTTATCCGTACTGAAGTAATGCGCATTCAGTTGCGAGTTAGTCAAATCGGAGATTTTTTAGTTGATCCTACTGAGTTCAGGAATATAATACTGGAAATCGGTGCTTCTGAGGATGAATTATCACTTAGTTTGGCAACCGAACATGACAGCATTGTTGAAGAAAATGGAAGAATCACTGTTGAAATATCATCTGTTCAAGCAAATAGTTCAGTCGCAAATGACACTGAAAAGAGTTCAGCTACAATTGCTGTGTTAGATGTTGATGGAACTATTTTACCAGTGGTTGCTATAGCTGCAAAGCAAAATTGGGTTCGAAGTGGTGAAACGGTGGTGGTCAACTTTACAGTTGAACCAATACCTCGTCAAGATTTAATTGTGCAAATTGGCGTTCGTCAATCTGTTCAAGGGTTAATTAGATGGAGAAATCATCAAACAGTCGTCATTAGTAATGGTAAGGGATCAATGCTTCTTCATACTAATCAATTCAATGGAAGGATGGGAGCAGTAAATGTATTTGTCTTAGCAAGCGATGAATACGATGTTGTTAATAGTCAAGAGCTAATAGAAGTATATGGAGTTAGTTATACTGCAGGCAGT
Source organism: Stappiaceae bacterium (assembly GCA_964291365.2). Lineage (GTDB taxonomy): Bacteria > Pseudomonadota > Alphaproteobacteria > Rhizobiales > Stappiaceae > JBDWFY01. The sequence goes on along the minus strand of OZ219989.1, from coordinate 2,816,961 downwards.
TATGAACAAAGGAATGCTGTTTCTAATTCGGTTGCTCAAGCCATTTTACGCCAGCTACAAGAACCTTCAATCCCTATCGTTGAGCGTAAACCAGTGGTGTCAATCACTTCATTATTTGATTACGTGGAAGAAGGTGAACCTGCGAAAATAAAAATTTCAACTCAAAATTCTGTAGCTGCAGATTTAGACGTGCACCTAGCAATTTCGAATGAGACCAATGAACATGAAAACAACTTTAGTGCGACTGCCACAATTTTAGCGGGAGAATCTAAAGTCATTTATGAATTTGCGACAACTGACGATTTTGTCCCTGAAGATAGCTATAAAGTTTTGGTAACGTTAATTGAAAACCACAATTATGACATTGAATCTCCAAGTCAAGCAGAGTTCATGCTCACACATGAGAATGACCAGTTAAGAGAGGCAATACATCTTACCAATCAATTGGTGCTACCAGAGCTAGCTGAATCCTCAACCAATGACTTGACTAGTATGATTTCGAAACACATGCAATTAGCGTTGACAGGAGAATTGAAAGCATCATTCAAGTTAGGAGGAGAAGATTCAATAATAGGCTTAGTCACTTCAAGTGGCAATGCCGTGAATGATAAGAAATTGGACCTGAGTTCAGTGTTAAGAGATTCAGCATTTGTTGCGCAAATATCACCAAACTCTTTGTTTGAAAACAAGCTATTTGTCTGGGGAGTAGGAAATCAACAAGACATTTCAGCAATTTTAGCCAGGTCAAATCAGAATGTTAATGGTGAATTATATAGCGGACATGTTGGTACTGATTTGAAATTTGATTTTGGTGGATTGACCGGGTTGGGAATTTCTACCTCAGAGCTCAAAACTTCGTTACAAGGATTTGAGTTGAATCGTATTGAATTCAAAGCGGATACAAATATGATGAATTCATATTTTGGTTGGATGTCACCAGATCAAGCAGTCACATTTAAATTAATCGGTGGTTATGGTGAGGGAACGGTTGAAGCTAAACATTTAGACTTTGGACCAATTTTGTATGATAGCAATATTTATACAATGTCATTAAGCGGAGACGTTCAATTGGTTTCACTTGGATCAAGCTCGGACATTGGAGAGTTTGAACTACGTTTAAAAGGCGATGTGATAGATTCTCGGTCAAGTTTTGCGCATCAAGAAAATATTGTAAATAACTTTGCGTACCACTCCAACCAAACGAAGCTATTTTCAGAACTGTCACATTCATTGATTACAAACCATGGTTCCACTCTTGATTCACAACTATTGTTTGGTGGTTATTGGTATCACAAAAATGGTTCAATAAATGTTGGCTCCGAAATTGGTAATGCGTTTAGTTATTTTGATCCAAGAGGTTTTACATTATCAATGAAGAGTCAGTTACGGCTCTTTGAGTATGGAAATATTCTTGAAAATGCTGGTATAGGTGGTGATTTTCAATATGACTCGGGAGGTGATGAGTTAGGCATTCAATTGTTAGGTTCTGCTAAGTTCGGTTTAATACAAGATGATTTAAAGGTGGATTTAGTAGATCAGAATTTGTGGTCACATACCAGTGAAAATAACAAACCGGATTCAATTTGGGAAGTATCAGGTGAAATAGGTTATGGGTTTGAAGTGGGGGATGGATTAGGTAACATCAAACCGTTTAGCGGAATAAATCATTCAGGTGATACTTTTAATCAGTATTATTTGGGGACTGAGGTTGAATTTGGTGCAGGACTTAAATTTGAATTGAAGGGCAGTCAAGAATTTGAGCGCACCAGTATTTTCAATCGGAAGATTCAGTTTGATGGGACAATATATTGGTAACTGTCGTTGCTATGATGGTTTTCAACTATTAATCGCGATTTTTATTTTGCGACAAATTGAATTCTTACAACTTCATCTGACTTTGAAAAGACTTGATACTTTCTACAAATATCTCCACTAATCTTCAAACAATAATCTGAGTTGGGGATGTTCAAATTTCAGACATGATGGGTTCACAAATCTAAATTCGCTACGAAATAAAGTCAAAATATTTCAATAGACCAAATCCGCAGCGAAATTTAGTGAAAAAAGTTTAAAATTCAATGCTATCCACAATCTTTTTTCAAATCACCTGCCATTTAATATCGGGAAAAATTAAGTATCTAGAAAAAATATTGAAAAAAAACTTGTTTATTTTGAATTAGTGTACTATATTAAACCAAACGGATAATTTGTTGTTATCTCAAAAATGTGATTGGAACATTTTTGTTTCAAAAAAAGGAGTAGATGTGCAATTGAAATAAAAGTTGCAAATCAAAAATATAATACTATACTTTTACATAGTATCCTGGATATTTGTATGATCAATTGAAAATTCATGTAATCAGGGGGCTAAACATGAATCAATATAAATTGAAAAGGATACTAACAAATGGGATTTGCTCTGGCAAAAAGGCTGTTAATTGAACGATTGACTAATCATAAGTTTTTTATTTATAGAGAACGTTCTGATATTATGGACAAAAATAAATTATATACAAGAGAGGTTGACGTTAAATTCGTGCTAGATAAAATTAATCAATGCAAACGAAGAAACTACCACACTGAGTTTTCTTTGGATGCAGATGATAATACATCTCATGTCTTCATCAAGGACCGTTGGTACTTTAAGTACTGTGTAATTGACGGGGATGTTAATATTGTCAGTGTACATAAGGAAGATCAATATGTTTGAATATAAACACGGCTCAAAAAGTTCATCAATTTGTGCTGTTTGCGATAAGAAAGTTCCAGCAACCCTCAAAAATGAAACAATTTCGTTGTGTGAGGGACTAGAAGAAATTGAAGACGTATTGATCGTTGTTTGCGATGAATGCGGTAATATATGTTCAATTCCCTATAAATCTATTGAGCCAATTCAAGATGCATCAGATAGACTTTTGAAATCCAATGCCGTTTCTCGTTACGGTGAAATCACTCTTGAACTAAAATCTCAAGTGGAGGCTAGAAGAGATTCTGAAAGTAAGTCTGAGTTAGACTATCAGCATGAATATCCTTTGGTAGCTGCTGAATGAGGTCGGTATCTAAGCAGTAGCTCGGATGTAGATTGCAAGTGCTAACGATTGGTATCGACTGAGATATAGTAGACCTGTTACATGAACTGTATGGAGTTGTAGTTGGCACTAATTCGCGAGGAAGAATCAAATGTATGATTACCGAGAGGGTGCAAAAAGCCCTGGTCCTTGTGCTTTTTGTAATAAAATTGTACCTACAACCCTCAAAAGTGAGACATTATCGTTATGTGAGGGGTTGGAGGAAGTTGAAAACGTCTTAGTTGATGTTTGTGATGAATGTGGCAACATGACTTCAATCCCTGCTAGGTCAGAACCTCATATTCAACAAGCATATAAGAAACTTATTGAATCAGGAGTAGTTCCCGAATCTGGTGAGTTAACCATTGAGCTAAAGTCCATTGTGGATGCCAGAAAAAACTCTAACAACAATACTGTGCGGGATTATCCACAAGAGTATCCACTGGTAGCAGCTGCTGGATAGAGTTAGAATTTGGTAGTAGCTTTAACATTGATCTTAAATGTTAATGATGGGTTGCTGTTTTGTCATATGAATTGTATTGAGTTGTTGTTGGCACAAAATCGCTTGGAAGAATCAGATGTTTGAACATAAACACGGCTCAAAGAGTTCATCAATTTGTGCTGTTTGCGATAAGAAAGTTCCAGCAACCCTCAAAAATGAAACAATATCGTTGTGTGAGGGACTAGAAGAAATTGAAGACGTATTGATCGTTGTTTGCGATGAATGCGGTAATATATGTTCAATTCCCTATAAATCTATTGAGCCAATTCAGGATGCATCAGATAGACTTTTAGAATCCAATGCCGTTTCTCGTTACGGTGAAATCACTCTTGAACTAAAATCTCAAGTGGAGGCTAGAAGAGACTCTGAAAGTAAGTCTGAGTTAGACAATCAGCATGAATATTCTTTGGTAGCTGCTGAATGAGGTTTGTATCTAAGCAGCAGCTCAGATGTAGATTGCAAGTGCTAACGATTAGTATCGACTGAGATATAGTAGACCTGTTACTTGAACTGTATAGAGTTGTAGTTGGCACTAATTCGCGAGGAAGAATCAAATGATTGATTACCGAGATGGTGCAAAAAGCCCTGGACCTTGTGCTTTTTGTAATAAAATTGTACCTACAACCCTTAAAAATGAGACATTATCATTAAGTGAGGGATTAGAAGAGGTTGAAAATGTGCTTGTTCGTATTTGTGACGAGTGTGGCAATATGGTTTCAATTCCTGCTCGGTCATTACCACCTCTTCATCAAATATTTAAAAAACTTGAGGAATCAGGTATGGTGTCCGACCGTGATGAAATAACCACTGAATTAAAGTCTTTTGTAGATGCTAGAAAAATCTCTAATAAGAATACTGGACAAAATTATCCACAAGAGTATCCACTGGTAGAAGCAGCTGGATAACACTGGTGCTTTGATCGCGACTTAGAAATTGATTTTATGTGCATTTGATGGGTTACTTATCTGTTACACGAATTTTATTGAGTTGCAGTTGACTCTAATTCGTAAGGAGGGATCAGATGTTTGAATATAAACGCGGTTCAAAGAGTTCATCAATTTGTGCTCATTGCGAAACTAGCGTTCGGGCGACCTTGACAAGTGAGACTCTTTCATTATGTGAGGGATCAAAAGAGGTTGATAACGTATTAGTTTTGATTTGCGATGAATGCGGTAATATGACTGGTATTCCGGCTCGTTCTTTACCACCTATTCAGCAAGCCATGAAAAGTCTTGTTGAATCAGGGGTTGTAACGGACCGTAGTAATATTCCAGTGGAACTTAAATCGATAGTGGATGCAAAAAAACTCGTGAAAGAATCTCAACCAGATATTCAACAGGAATACCCTTTGGTAGCGGCTGAATGATGTTGGTATTTAAGCAGTAGTTTGGATGCAGATGATGATTCATCTCATGTCTTCATTAAGGATCGTTGGTACTTTAAGTATTGCGTAATTGACGGGGATGTAAATATTGTCAGTGTTCATGAGGATGATTAACATGTATGACTATCGAGAGGGCGCAAAAATTAATTCGGCTTGCTCTCACTGTAATAAAATCGTAACCTCAACTCTTACAAAAGAGACGTTATCATTGTGTAAGGGATTAGAGGAAGCTGAGGATGTGCTAGTTCGCATTTGTGATGAATGTGGCAACATCGTATCAACTCCACATCGTTCAGTAAAACCGATACATAATGCAATCAAAAGGCTAATTGAATCAGGGGGAGTGTCTGATTCAAGTGAGATAACTATTGATCTAAAATCTATTGTGGAACGCGAAAGAAAGCTTGATAGAGAATCTCGACCAGATTTTCAACAGGAATACTCTTTAGTCGCGGCTGAATGAGGTTTGTATCTAAGCAGTAGCTTGGATGCAGATAATAATACATCTCGTGTCTTCAGAAAATACAATCAGACCAAGATTGCACAGTTACTAAAATATCCCATACAATAATCAAGATTGTTCACTTTTGATTGAGTATTTGAGTATTTTATGTGGCACTTCTACGAGAGGCAATTTGATACTTAGCCCTAGTTGAATTCCCAATTGTTTGGTCGGGGACAAGAGAGTGGGACTCTCATATAGTTTTGCCATTAGTTAAGGGCTGTGCTGACATAACCAGCATTTGATATCAAACTCAACTCTATATAAATCACGCTACCGCACCTCTTTCATATCAAATTGTTGTGTACTAACAATTTAATCTAACGTATTACATTTAACCATTGAAATATTTCACTTGTGACTATTTAGCATGACAGTGAAATATGTGGGTTATTATCATGGTGTACTTGTAAAATTTTTGGGGTTTATTACATGCTCAATTAGAAAATATATTTGCAGAAATACTGAATTCAAAAGTTTAAATTTTTCCTAAGGGAAAATAGGGATTCACGACGCAATAACAAATCAATCAACCTTCTTAAGAGGAGGAGAACTAGCATGACCAAGATTAAAAAATTTATTGTTAGTCGCAACTTCGGAATTGCCAAGGTCTTTGGCGAACCCGATTCCAAATCAGTCTTTTATTATGGTCCGGTTGGTACGTTGATGCCAGCTATACTTGCTGTTATTGAATTTGGTCTCACTGGCAGAAAAAATCAGCCCTTGTTTGAGAAATTTAACTCTGCTTCAACCGCGGAGTATTTTACTTTTCTTGATGAAGAAAAATTAGACAAAGTTGAACAGGTTGAACTGGAATTGTGCTCTGACTCAATGGATGAACCATTTACAGTAACTCGAAGTATAAAATGGTCAGAATTTCCAACAATCGAACCTGATAATTACAATACACGCAAAATATTCGATGAGTTGAGTACTCAACAATTAATTGTACTGTCCCGGCAAAGTATTTTTAATTTTTGGACAATGAAACCAGTAGAGCGTGGTGAATGGTTCGAGAAGGCTATTGGAAAAATTTACATAACAGATCAGCGGAATAGACTTAAAATAAATTACGAAAGTGCTTTATTTAATGCGAAAAAAAGCTGGAAATCACCAGCTAAGGTGGCAAAATCTTCTAGACGCGCGGTTTTGAATCACTTTCAAATTGATAAAGTTACCAAGAATGAAATCTTGAAGGTTGTAAATCGATATCGGAAAAAAATAAACTTGAAGCCGTTGACCGTGATACCTAAGAATCAATATTTTCTACAGGATGATGTTGGAAATTATGGGTATTTATTGACCAACGTATATAGAGTTTTGCGTAGTTTGCGCAATTTTTCTCGATTATTGATAACCATTTCCAGATTTGCGTTCAAGGAAACTGATTCTTTAGTTGATAGTTTATCAAAATTGAAGAGCGGGTCAAAATACTTGGTCTGGGCGAGAAAGCAAGGATTGAGTGGTGAAAACGAGAGTTTAACTGCAGGTGCGCGGTGCATGGGGTTTATGTATCAATTTCAAGAAAATGATTCCATCCAGAACCGAATCTCATTTAACAGTTCCAATAAACCTATCCAGCAACTTTGGAAATCAATTGATGAAAATACCAGTATTTTGGTTCACCGTATCGATGAAATTTTGAAACATGTGAGTGAAGCAAGAGGTGTTTTAGAGCGGATTGGTGAAAATAATTTTATGGTGATTTTCGATGAATGGGTATTAGAGATGGAAAACCTGAAGGTACGTTTACGTGACCCAATAGAGTTATTGGGATTGCACGAACGACTGCAAAAAAATTGGGCTGGTATTCCTAACGGATTGAGGAAAGATATCATAGAATTGATTAGATCTATTGAATTTACGTCTGTACAATATAAGAATAAGAAAAGGTTTGATGAAAAGAATCCCGACGAAGTAGTTGAATTTTTGAAGTTAGCACAAGAGTATTATCAAGTGTATCTACGCAATGTTGAAAAATTGAACCAGGCAAAAAAAGAAGTCATGAGAAAACAGAATGCATATACCGAATATTGTGAATTGACAGATATTGAGCTAAACAAAGATTGTGAAGATATTGATAAGTATTTTCACTTTTTCTTTCGAAATACGGTTGGTGAGGATTCAGACATCAGTCCTTTTGATTTGGATGTTAAATTGCATACCAAGGCAGGTGAACTGCATATTTATGCGGGAAATTATGACCGAAGTTCTTTTCCTTCTGCGAGTCTTTCTGAGGGTATCCAAAATGTTATGGTAATTTGTCTTTATTTAGCTGTTATGAAACGAGTAAATAAGGGAGATATATCAATCATTTTGATTGATGATATTTTGAGTTTAATTGATGAAGATTATCAAAAACGGATTTATCAATTACTGATTGATACTTTCCCTCATGCTCAGTTTATTACTGCTATCTATGAATCAACTATGAGACGGCAGATTAAGAAAATTGACTTCCCTCGCAAAGAGATTCAACTTTACGGATGGGAAATTGGTAGAGGTCCTAAAACTGGTCAAAAGAATTTTTGGCAAGAGAGGTTGGCAAATGTACTAAATATTTATGATACGAGGAAGGCCGCTCATCAGTTACGGTATCATCTAGTTGGACTATTTTATAATCTCGCTTGGGACTATAGATTACATGTCAATTTGCCAATTGATCATCTGAATGGATTTGATGAATTAAAGGTTGAGTTTTTTAGAAGTGTTCAAAGGTTTATTGAGGATGGATTAAGGTCTGTTTATAACAGTGATTGTAAATCCGATTATCATGTGGTTCAAAAATTTGCGAATCATTATTTTGCTTGTGTGGAAAAGCTAAGTAATGATAAATGGCAAATCAATAAGGCAATTGAGAATGGCTTGGCATCACAAATTTCAGAACAAGAGCTCGACCAAACTATAATAACATATACGAATTTGTTTAACAACTTATGGTGTCCGAGGTGTAATTCATGGCTTGATTTGAAGAATTTTTCTACATCTCCCTCAGCATTGGAATGTATCCGCGATCACATGGAATTAGATTTGAAGTAGTTGCGGTGCATTTCAAGCTATAAAGACTAGTATTCATTGAATGTGATTTTATGCATATGTTTAAGTACCGAAAGAATATAAGGGGTATTATAAGTGTAAGTTTATAAAATGACAGAACATTGAATGATTTAATGACAGAAAATTTGTTAAAATCGCGGTTACTTTTAGGTTTTAAATGGTGGTAGTATTTGGGCCAAACAAAAGTGGTAATACCTGCCTTGTTGATTCACTTGAAGTTGCATTGTCACTAGAGGGAGTCTTATCCCGTTTTGGAAGAAACGAAAATATTGACCAAAATCTAATCAGACTAGGTGTACTTCTAAATTATTATTCCGACTTTGAGTATAAAAATGCATTAGTTCAAGGTTCATTCGGTTGACAGTAAAATTGATTCGAGAGTTATTTGGGGAGATCATTTTGATTAGCGAGTGAACAAGATTTGGCAATATCACCAAATTGAACCAGCTGGCGTGCCATGTGTGAGAATCACGCGTTTTTGTAGCGAAATTTTCTCGGATTGCCCAATATAGTTAGACTTTGAATTATTTTGGAATACGTTCACTTCCACGCGCGCATGGTAGTGGAGCATTTCGAATTAAATTTCTTAAGATTGCAAACTTAACTGAAAAAATGGTGGTGAATTGCGAGTGGAAGCGAAAGTTTAGATTTCTGTTTTAGGTTAACAATTGGGATTTGATGCAACGCGTGCAATTTAAAAATTGTCAATTTTTTGTAGAACTGAATCAATGAAATTGGCTTGAAAGGTCAATGTTATTAGGAGAATTTTCAAATTCACTCAAAAATTTCAAAAATATTGTAATATCAATTTGACAAATTTGTATTTTAGCCCTAATATCGTCAAAAATGATAAATTCGTTACAAAGGTAGAGTTGAAATATTAAATTACCAAAATAGTTTACCTAAAAAAAGTGCAGTAATTCGGGTGAATTGAAAAATAATAATTTTTTTGTGTAGGTATTTGACAAAGTGAAAAAAATTACTATATTCATATTTAGTTGCGAATTGATTAAAATTGTTTTAAGTTGTAATATGTATAAAATTTTAATTTGAATCAACTTAACAAACAGTGGAGTAATGTTATGACAAAGAATACAGTTGCATCATCAGCAGACTCTTTAGTTTTTCTGTCTCCTGAAGAACGGATAGAAAGAATGAAAAAAAAATTCAGTGAAAAGGCAGGTGAGAATGATTTGTGTGCAATTGCCGTAAAATATTTTTTCGATAGTGATCTTGATTCAGATGAGGCAGTAGAAATGGCTATTCAAGAATTCAGAAAAGTGGTGAGAACTCGCATGCGAGAGAAAAGAAAGGAACGGTTATTTGGTCAAAGTGCTGTCTAAACAAGTGTCATCCGAGAAATACGAAATCAGAGTGCTTGAAGCAGAGCACTTTAGAGTATTTCGGCAACCACAACGCTTTAGTTTTGAGGACAAACGTAATTTGGTTGTTTTTGGACCGCAGATTCCACTCTCAATTGCAAGGTACCTTAAAGTAGCGTAGTTTCAAAAACCATTTTTGAAAATTAGTCCATTTGAGAGATTTAATCAAGATTTTTCTGGAGAAATTTTTGACCATTATGTAAATTTGGCATTGGTGATTTTTGGGTTAGGTTAATAAAAGTAGTGATTCCAGAGTTTACACGCCTTTTAAGGGAGTAGCAATTATCCCCCATTGCTTTTCAACTTAACTGCGTTACCAGTTAATCAGTTGGGCGTATGTGATGAGCGGTAACGCTCACTTGCTAAATTCTAATATTCTTGCCGACTCTACGGAGTTTTGCGGCAATCAAGTTCCGCAAGAATATTGAATTTATAGTTCGCTTCCGCGAGTTTATTTAAATTTTCGACCCAACTGAGTTTGTTAACCAACTAACCCAGATCTGGAAATGGGGAAACCACCCTACCTCAAAACTCAAAAAATTTTGTTCCGGCCTTGCAGTTGGAACGATGCTCCGCATCAAAATTTTTTCAGAGCGGACCTGATACCGGTACCCGGAGTGTCCCGATGCAATGTGGGTTGCACCCGCTTTCAGCGGTGTAAAGCTCAATTCTCATCCCGCGCTAAGGTTCGGGGGGGCTGTCTGCCCCCCTCTCAACCCCCCGAGCGGAAAAGAGAAGGTTTCAACTTTTGATGATCATCGCGCCACGGTTGATTCAATTACTTTGACACACCACTAATAGTCAAGAACCAATAGAATTAGACATTCCATTCGCAGATCTCGACTTGATTCAGTAATTGATCATCAATAATAATTGTCTCCTGAGCTAGTTCGTCCTCTTCTGTTCGCCGCAAGAATTCATCAAAGACCTCATTGGGGGTGCGATATTTCAACTTATTCCGCGGGCGATTATTCAATTTGTTCTCAACGATTTGCACCTCTGTTGCCGTTGTGCACCAGAAATCAAACCCCTTGGGATAGTATTGCCGAATTAGTTTATTGGTATGTTCATTCACACCCCGTTCCCACGAGTGATAAGGTTGACAGAAGTAGTAATCAATTTCCAACTCATCTGAAACCTGTTGATGATAAGCAAATTCTTTCCCATTATCAGAAGTAATGGTATGCAAATGTGGTGAAAATGCTCGCAAACAGTCATTCAATGCATTTGATACTGTGGTTGCTTCAAGATTTTTGAGTAACACAATCTTCGTGAGATAGGTGACTCGGTCAACAATTGTTAACAACGCACTTTGTTTTCCTGCACCAATAATGGTATCAACTTCAAGATCACCAACTCGGATTTTTTCATCAACAATAGTTGGACGTTCTGAAATATCAACTCGTCCGGGAATTAACCCACGACCAGCAGTATGCTCTTTACCACGCGGTTTTTGCTTTTTACCACCATGACGCAACGACTGATAGACGATCCCCCCAGCAGCTCGATCCTGGTGAATCAATTCATAAATTCGTGAGCGACAAATCATCGGAATATTGGCTTCCTGACAACGTTGACAAATCTGGTCGGGACTCCATTCCTTTTCAATCATTTTTCTGGCAATGAAATCCTTCATTTGTTGCGTTGTTTTTGAGTTTTGTTTCATACCATTACTTCGAACTTCACTCGCATGCTGATGGGCTAATTCGGCATCATAAATACTATTGGTCGAATTACGTGAGCGTTCACGACTTATTGTCGACTCGTGACAACCAATCAATCCAGCAATGGCAACATTTGACATATTCTGCTTTAATCCAAGCTCAATCTGAGCCCGATTCTTAAACGTAAGATGTCGATGGGACATTGAATTATTTCCTTTCCGTTAGAATTTAAAAAAAATAGTGGAAAGGTTATTGAAAGTTAGCTAAAATTGGAACTTGAAATCTTGCATTTAAGAATGGAACTTCTGGACCAAATAAGAGCGGCAAAACCTGTTTAATTGATTCATTGGAAGTTGCTTTTTCTCCCGAAGGTATCTTATCGCGTTTTGGGAAAACTGAAAATATTGACCAAAATCAGGCGGGGCAAAGTGCAATTGTCAATTATCGCTCCGATTCAGAGGGTAAAAAAGCAATAACCCGGCTTGGATTAGGTCTTCGGGACGTTGATGATAAAAAATTTGAAATAGTTCAAGTGGTAGGTAATTCGGATGAATCAACGTCAGAAGCAAACTCTGCGTTTTATTCAATGATACCAGCACCACTGATTATTCGGGGGGAGGAATTACAATCTTTTGTAACAGAGTGGGAATTGACAAGACGTTTTGAAGGGATTGAAAAATGGAAGCAACATCGACTGGACTTTGAAAAAGTGAATCAAAACACTAGTTTATTACTTTTTGCAGAAGAAGACTTAAAAAATCTACGAGCAAATAATTCAGAACTAGTTGAAGAGCTCAAAAGAATAACGAACCAAAAAGTTACTGAGTTTAGTGAACCTGCCATTCTAGATTTTATTAATGGTAACCTGTTGTCTGAAAATGAACCTCAGATTAAGCTAACTAAGTTGGTAAAAACAGATATAGCATATCAAAATTTAGAAAAGGTCCTATCCGGGTCAAATTCTTCTGTAAAGGATGGTTCAACACAAAAAGAAAAGTATTCAAAGGATGAATCGGTGAACTTAATATCTATAGTTGAGGAAATATTTGATTTGTATGCAGATTTTATAGAATTGCGGGGAAGAATTGAGATTGTGCACCGTAATATTGAGGGATTTAAGTCCCGTGTGAAATCTAGTTCTGAGCAGCTAAAAAATGATGTGGAACAGATTATTAAGAAACTTCACAACCCAATGAATGAATATTATCAGTATATCCAAGGAGGTATTGATCATAAAATTTATTTGCGATTTGTATCGGATAAAAAAACCGGAAAGGAAGGGTTAAATTTGGCAATTGATGTTGCTTCGTATCGTGAGGGTGTTTTGCCAAGTGCTTATTTAACAAAATCAGAGATGCACTCGTTTGCATTAGCATTTCATTTAGCATCTATAGTTCAATTTAATCCTGAAGTACCAATAATAATATTGGATGATATTATTATGTCATATGATGAGGAGTCTAGAAATCGGATCACTGCTTTGATTGCGGAAAAATTTCCTAATCATCAATTTATCATTACTTCAAGTGATCGACCATTCTGTGAAATATTGAAGAGTAGAGTTGGCACAGATAATTGGAAATTTATACAGATTGTGGGATTTGACCCGAATTATGGTCCAATATTTTCTGATTTTAAACTAACTGAAGAGCTAATTCATGATATGTGGAATCAAGGATTATCCGCGTTGTGGTTAATGCGCATTGACCTAGAAGGGTATTTCAAAAAACTATTGAAGGGACTTGGGATAAAAATGAAAATTCTGGATGATGAATTTAAGAGTAACTATGGCTTGGGGGATATGACTGATGCATTCAAAAATTATGTCAAAGTACACCAGATTGAAATTCCCAAATTGGATAACATTCAGGTCAAAACTCTGGACTATATCTCCAATTTATTGTTGGAAAATTCTGGAGCTCATCGTTACAATAAATCTTTTGGAGTTTTTTCTAAAAGTGATGAAGAATTGCGATGGAAAGATATTAAGGAGTTTAAGAGGTTGTTGACTTGTAAAACTTGTAATGTGCCGACAATCTTCAGACATTTCAAGGAAGATGAGCAAGAAACAAAAGGTAAGAAAGATTCTGAAACTAATTGTCCAATAGTTTGTAAAGCGTGCGATAATCCACTTGTATTTATTTAGAATTCAAACTCAGGTGTTAACAATACGTCGTAACTTTGAGGTGCAAACTTTGAAATTGGGATTTCCAAAAATTACTTTGTTCATTCTCAATCATGCGAAAAATTGTTACGATTGAATAATTGAGAGAATAATTTGGGCAAACTAGTTGGCTCGATTTAGAAATATTGCCCAATTGGAATGGTTGCCTTGTTAGAAGTGAATCACGCGTTTTTTGTATTAAGATAGACTTAGTACGCTTGATATAGTTATGAGTAATAAATTTTCCCGTAATCGCGCGTTGTTTATACGTGCGCTTATTTTTTAAAATATACAACAAGATTTTTTAACAAATTTAACCTCACTGAAAACTCTGAGAACGAGCCTGAGATGTGAGACAAGGATCAATTCCAGTAAGTAAAGAATTGTAGAAATTCAATTTAGCGCGCGTTATGGTTGGATAATTTTTGTCGGCATTTTAACAACCATGAATTTTTGAAAATAAAGATGTGGCATTTTGAAGCTCGTGCGAATACCCACAATATAAGTGCACGTAACAAAGTGGAAAAAATATATTTGAAATTTAGGTGATATGATGTACAATTACATGTCAATTTGCCAATTGATCATCTGAATGGATTTGATGAATTAAAGGTTGAGTTTTTTAGAAGTGTTCAAAGGTTTATTGAGGATGGATTAAGGTCTGTTTATAACAGTGATTGTAAATCCGACTATCATGTGGTTCAAAAATTTGCGAATCATTATTTTGCTTGTGTGGAAGAGCTAAGTAATGATAAATGGCAGATCAATAAGGTAATTGAGAATGGCTGGGCATCACAAATTTCAGAACAAGAACTTGAGGAAACTGTAATAGCATATACGAATTTGTTTAACTACTTATGGTGTCCGAAGTGTAATTCATGGCTTGATTTGAAGAATTTTTCTACATCTCCCTCAGCATTGGAATGTATCCGCGATCACATGGAATTAGATTTGAAGTAGTTGTGGTGCATTTCAAGCTATAAAGACTAGTATTCATTAAATGTGATTTTATGCATATGGTTAAGTTCCCAAAGAATATAAGGGGTATTATTAAGAGTAAATTTATAAAATGACAGAACATTGAATGATTTAATGACAGAAAATTCGTTAATACCGCGATTGCTTTTGATTTAATAGCAAGTTTTATTGTTAAATCCTTAGGTAGCTTATCGTTAACAGGTCAACCTAAGACCCCTTTCCTCAATAGTTATTTTGGGTACGCAACGACAATTAACTGAACCAACTGCTAGTGTTCATCAATTATATAATACATTTAGAATGAGATTATAAGTTAGGCACCGGATTTTCTTTTTTTTGATGTAGAAATACCCTCAAATTTTTGCAATAAGGAAATCTCCGTCCAGATGCTAAAATATAAGTAACAGTGAGACATAATAATCATTTCCATAGATTGCTAGACTACTATAACTCAAATTTTCATTTCTTGATTGCATGCCGACAAAGTAAAGAAAACAATTTTATTGCTACTAGATTTTTACAAAAATATTGTTCCATATTTCGTAGCGAAATTGAGTGAAAGCTACCACCAATTATATACTAATCTACATCAAATTTCATCAAAAACACATTTTGACTATCTCGCCAGTTTAACTTATTTTGAGATGTAGCCAGACTTTGTTCAAAATTCCAACTTGGAGTGCAGGAATATTTCTAGAAGCAAATTGTTAAATATGCTTGATAATTTAGGGACTGCACTAATTTGGAGACCTCGAATAACTAAAAGAAATTTGGTATTGCCTATTCCATTCATGCTTTCGCTTTTCCAGTAGCAATTGCTCACCTCTCCCGTATCTACTATGATTTAATCGGATAAACTAGTAATTGCAATTCCGCAGCGGATTTTGTGAATAAAATATTCGAGATTGTGAAATTATTCAAGTTATTTTCGAGTCAAAACCTTTGCAAAACCAACGAAAATTAACAAAATGAAAAAAAACTTGTAAAATTGAAATTTTTACATTATATAAGATTAATGGAGGTTATATAGTGTTATCTCATAAAATAAAATTGGAACGTTTTTGGTTTCAAAAGTGATAGGAGGTGCAATTAAAAAAATATTGCAATTTAAAAATAAAGTACTATAATATAAAATAGTATCCTGGATATTGGTATGATCGAGTGAGAATTCAAGTAATCAGGTGACTAAATAAGAAACTGAAATTTTGAAAAAGGATACTATCAAATGGAATTTGAAGAGGCAATCCGACGACTAATTGAAAGTCTTGAAAATATGGATTATATTATTTATACTGACAGACTTGATATAAAGGTAAAAAATAAATTGTTCACAGGAGATGTTGATGTAGATTTTGTGTTGGACTTAATTGAAAATTGTAATGAAAGAGAAAATTATTTTCCTAGAGACTCTTGGGATGCAGACGATTACAAATCCCATATATTCAAAGTGAATAATTGGTACATTAAATATATCTTAAAAAGTGGTAAAGTTAATATCATCAGTGTACATGAGGACTAATGACATGTCTGATTACCGAGTAGGTTTAAAGTTAGATTCAGTTTGTGCTCATTGCGAAACTAGCGTTCGGGCGACCTTGACAAGTGTGACTCTTTCATTATGTGAGGGATCAGAAGAGGTTGAAAACGTTTTAGTGTTGATTTGCGATGAATGCGGTAATATGACTGGTATTCCGGCTCGTTCTTTACCACCTATTCAGCAAGCCATGAAAAGGCTTGTTGAATCAGGGGTTGTAACGGACCGAAGTGATATTCCAGTGGAACTTAAATCCAAGGTGGATGAAAAGAAATCTGAATTAGATTATCCGCAAGAGTATCCACTGGTAGCAGCTGTTGGATAGTCGCTAAATTTAGACTTTCGCTTGAATGCCGGACACAAAATGGTGGCGTTGAATTTTGAATAAGATTCAGCTGACCTGTTAGCTGGGTTTTATTGTGACGTGATTAGAGTGGATACTTGAGGTGCATAGCATGAGTGATTACACAGAAGGTGAAAAGACTATATCAGGTTGTGATTATTGTGAAAAGCGAGTGTCTTCAACTCTTACATATGTGACACTGTCACTATGTGAGGGTATGGAGGAAGTGGAGAATGTATTACTTTACGTTTGCGATGAATGTGGTAATATGTGTTCAATTCCTCATAAATCTGTATTTCCGATCCAGCAAGCCATGAAAAGACTTGTTGAATCTGGGGTTGTTTCCGACCGTAGTGAAATTCCATGGGATCTTAAATCTAAAGTTGACGGGAAAAAATCTCGTGAAAGAAAGTCGGAACCAGATTATTCACAAGTATATCCACTGGTAGCGTCCACTGGTTAACCGCGAGATTTAGACTTTCGCTTGAATGCGGGACACAAAATGGTCGTTTTCAATATTGAATGAAATCCAGCTGACCTGTTAGCTGGATTGTATTGTGACGTGATTAGAGTGGATACTTGAGGTGCGTTGCATGAGTGATTACACAGAAGGTAAAAAAACTAATTTCACGTTGCGCGTATTGTGAAAAGCGAGTGATTTCAACTCTTACATATGTGATTCACTTGCTATGTGCGGATTTAGAGGAAGTTGAAAATGTATTGCTTCGCGTTAGCGATGAATGTGGTAATATGTGTTTAATTCCTCATAAATCTGTTTAGTGCGCGTTTTGGTTGGAAAATTTTTGTCGGCATTTTGACAATCATGAATTTTTGAAAAAAAAGATGTGGCATTTTGAAGCTCGCGCGAATGCCTACAATATAAGTGCATGTAACAAAGTGGAAAAAATATATTTGAAATTTGGAAAAAAAATAAGTAAAAATACTTGACTGAATCAAAATGAGCTATTATATTAGTAACTATTGAATTGATAGTATTTTGTGGAAAAATAAAGTTAGTGATTGACACAAATTTTTAGGTGTTTTAAGGTTGATAAAGTTTAAAATTTTGGCTTAAATTGTGGAAAAAAATGTGATTGTGAAAAACAAATTTGACTAGTGAAATTGCTTTCGTTATAATGAGTTAAGTTACAAATAATTGGCGGTAGAATTGAACAGAGTTTGATAAGTCTATTGAAAATTACATGGGGATGAAGCATGAATATCTTAGAATTTTGTATAAAAATGTCACTTAATTGGCATAAAAAAATCAATCTGTATTGATTGGAATTGGAACAATAGTGATGAACAGAAGTATCGGTGCTCAAGTGAGAGATTTAGAACATGGTGCGTGCTTGGTAGCAGGCGCAGATAATTTCATTTTTGAGCAAAGCTGTTGCCCCAAAATTGTGGTGCCAAATTGCATAAATATCATTAAATTTTACTGGGAGGTATCATAAGTTTAACCCAAAAGGTATTGAGTTTCTAATCTGTTTCACTAGAATTTGGCTATTGTGGTGAAATAGAAGAATGGATTACGTAATTTTGCTGTTTGAATTGATATCATTGGGATAAATTTAACTTCTAACTCAGGTTAAAAAATGGTGAAACTAAATGAATATTTCGTTGAATAAAAATATCAACCAACCGCCATTGGGTATTACAAATGTAGCATCCAATTTGCGACACACACGCATTGAAAACTGGCGAACCAGTTTAAAACTAGTAGCTGGTACCATATTGACATTTGTAATGGTTATCGGGTCGCAATCTATCGGATTCGCTCAATCTACTGTAACGATAACACGTGCAAGCATTGAAGTTGAAGAGGGACATGACGCGGTATTTATGCTTACTGCTAACCCCGCTCCGACGACAAACCTCAGTGTTAAAGTTGGTATTACCCAAACTGGGGATTTTGTCAGTGATACCAGTGAAAGAACCGTGTCAATAAATTCAACTATGACCACAGGTAGGTTGGAAATTGTAACCACTGCGGATGCGATTGATGAAGCAAATGGCAGTGTCACCGCGACGTTAATGGATGGCACATCCTATACAGTTGGGACACCTAAGACGCAAACGATCAGTATCTTAGATAATGATCAAACTGGATTACCAGTCTTAACAATTACTGGACCAAGCGAAATCGAAGAAGGGCATGTGGCTGAGTATAATTTCGCGCTTGATCCAGCTCCTAGCAAGGTTTTGATCATCACGGCTTCGGTAACTGTTGTTGGAACTTTTTTTGATTCCAGTGTTACAAGAACTTTTGAAGAACAAGTGGTTTTGACAAACGGTAGAGGGACTTATGAACTTCCAACACTTTTCGACTCGGTCACAGAAGATGATGGTCAAATCACGGTTGTAATACCGGAAGATGATAATAATCCCCCTCAATTTAGTGTGGGGACGAATTTCAGTGCAACGACAATTGTAAAAGATAATGATGTATCAGGAAATCCAGTCGTCACGATAGCCCGAACGACAACTAGTGCATCTATAAATGAAAGTGCTGGGACGCTTGGGCATACAATTACTGCAAGCGCAGCACCTGCTCAAGGTACCAAAGTGAGAGTCTTGTTCTCGCAGGAAGGGAATTTTATTACGATTCCTCAAAATGGTATTGAAGAATATAATCTTGCTACTTCGGTACCGATAACCACAAATATTATCAATGACACTAATGATGAACCAAATGGTAGTGTTACTCTTACCATTCTCTCTGACACGAATGATCCACCGCGATATAGTGTAGGTGCTGAAGCAACTGTTTCGACTATTATTGCAGACGATGACCCGACTCCTGCAACTATACCAAGTTTGTATTTTGATACTTCATTAAGTGATACTGGAGTAACTTTGTTTAAATCTTTCGAACTTACTGTGCGCGCTCAGGTACCAGTCAATGAAAATTTGGTAATTAGATATTATATCAGTCGGTCTGGGACACCAATAATAAATGGTGGCACGAACAATCTTTGGAGCATTTCGATTCCCAAGGGTAAGAGCTCAGCTTCGGTCATACACACGATGGATGCTACTAACTTTAGCGGGTTAGGTAGTTCAGCCAAGTATATTTTCCTATTGCAATCATCTTCAAAATACAACAACATTCAATCGCAGTTTTCACCCAGTAGTTTCATGGAAGTTGCAGTCAAAGAGAATAATCTAGCTGTGGCAACTGATCCGGTAATCAGAGTTGAAGCGGTCGCGAGTAAGGTTATTGCCGGGCAGCAAACTGCAGGGTTTCGATTAGTCGCGAATAATTCCCTGACAAGTATTTTGCCAGTGAAATATGGTGTTTATCGGGGGAGTGATACAACCAATTTCATGCAAGCCTTTCCATCCAATTTGGAAATTGCAACCACCAATATTTTAACTGGTCAAACTACCGCTACGATTCAAGTTCCTACTTTTAGTGGTTCCGATCAAGTCGCAAAAGAAAGTATCATGCAAGTATTTTTATTGGACGGTACGAATTACGCGGTGATTGCTGATGGACAAGGAGAATCTGCAACAGTAACGATTTCAAATGAATTAGATGTGACAATCGCATCCAAACTACCGCAGGTAACCGAAGGTAATATGACAGAGTTTGTGATTTCGACGAGTCGAGCGATTACCAGATCACTCATGGTCAATGTAAAGGTTACCCAGACGGGTGATTATCTCAGTACTGGGGCACTGGCGATAACTCAAGTGCTATTGGATCCAACTAAATCAACAAATGGAACTGATTTCAATATATCTTTAGCTACTAGAGCAAATGATAATACATTAACGTCTCCTGGAACCGTCAATATGGAAGTATTAGCAGGAACTAATTATTTTGTGGGATCCGACTCGATTGCTATGTTAAGTGTGCAAGATGCTAGTTCAAATACGAAACCCGTTATTTCAATTTCGCGTGAAAGTATTGAAGTTGAAGAGGGAGATGATGCGGTATTCATGCTCCAAGCCGACATAGCTCCCGGTTCAGAGATTACGGTGATGATTGGTATCACAAAAACTGGAGATTTTGTGAGTAATACGGCGAATCGCCCCGTAAAGATTTCAACAATGCAACCAGTGAAATTGGAAATTGCGACAACAGCTGATGCAGCTGATGAGGTAAATGGCAGTGTTACTGCAAGGATATTAGATGATTCGGCACCAGTGTCTTATACAGCCGGAACAATTAGAACGCAAACAATTACCATTATTGACAATGATCATCCCGGACTACCAACGGCAACAATTTCAGGACCTAATGAAATAGAAGAAGGGCATGTTGCATTATATACTCTTACCCTTGACCCAATCCCCAGCAAAGTTGTAATCGCAAAATATTCTATCACGGTTGTCGGTACTTTTTTTGATTCCAGTATTACTAGTATTTTAGATGACGTGGTTGTACTGAGAAACGGAACCGGAACTTTTGAAATTCCAACACTTTTTGATGACGATGTGGAAGCGAATGGGCGAATTACGACTGTGATTAGAGAAGATGATAATAATCCACCTCAATATAGCGTGGGGACAAACTTCAAAGCGTCTACAATTGTAAAGGATAATGATTTTACGGGAAAACCAAAGGTAACTATAGCACGAACTACCATCAGTACAGTTATAAATGAGAGTGCTGGAACCCTAGGGCATACAATAACTGCAGATGCAACTCCAGCTAGTAACACTAAAGTGAGAGTCATGTTCAGTCAGGAAGGTGATTTCATCACAATTCCATCAAATGGAATCAAAGAATATGATCTTGCAACTTCAGTACCCATTACGACAACTATAAATTCTGATACAATGGATGAACCCGATGGAAGTGTAACACTAACTGTACTTTCTGATACCCATGATCCGCCGCGCTATAGTGTCGGTTCAGAGGCAACAGTTACAACAATTATCATGGATGATGATCCTACTCCAGCTGCAATTCCTATGGTCTATTTTGATACTTCATTGAGTGATTCTGGGGTAAGCCTCTTCAAACCATTTGAACTTACGGTGCGTTCCATGGCACCAGTTAGTGAAAATTTAGTGATTCGTTATTATATCAGTAGAGCGGGTGCTCCAAGTATCAATGGAGGCACCAATAATCAATGGAGTATTGCAATTCCAAAAGGACAGAGCTCAGCATCGGTTGTTCACACGATAAATGCAGATAATTCAAATGGATTAAGCGGTTCACCAAAATATACATTCTTGATTCAGGATTCGACAAAATACACGAACATTCAATCACAATATTCATCTAATAATTTTATGGAGGTAGGGGTAAAAATTAATAACCCTGCGACTGCAACACTACCAGTGGTTAGCGTTGAAGCAATACAAAGTCAAGTCAATGCTGGGGAAAGCTATGCGTGGTTTAGAATTGCTACGAGTAAAATTCTTACTAGCACATTGCCAATAAAGTATCGCGTATATCGCGGTGCTAGCGAGTCTAATTTTATGAATGTACTTAATTCAGATTCACCAACTAGTACCGTAAGTATTTTGAGTGGTCAATCATTTACGAATATTCAATTACCAACCTTTAGTAGTGGTGACCAAGTTGCCAAAGAATCTAAGATTCAGGTATTTTTGTTAGATGGAGCAAATTACGTAATCGCGCCGGATGGAAGTGGTGACTCTTCAACAACAACTATTTCGAATGGATTGTCAATTTCTATTGTACCAAAGAGCACGCAAATCAACGAAGGAGATAGTGTAGAATATTTGATCTCGACGAGTAGAAAATTAACCAGAGCACTTACGGCTAATATAAGGATTACACAGACTGGAAATTATCTCAGTGCTGCGACTGTTGCAAAAACTACATTGCTGTTGGATCCAACATTGGCAACAAATGATACTCAGTTCAACATTACTTTGCCAACAAGGGTAATTGATAATCAGATTACCGCGTCTGGTACCTTAAAATATGAAATTTTAGTTGGAGCGAATTATCATTTAGGAACCAATACTGTGGCTGATGTTAAAATTCAAGATGCCAATACCAGAATCACGATTTCCGCAATGAGTGAATCAGTGGTCAATGGTGAAATGGCAAGCTTTGAATTGGTAGCTGAATCGGCTGGATTAGCAAGCAATACTTCAGTAACTGTGAAATTAGGAATATTTAGTGAACCCAGTAATTTGTTTGATGAACAAAGCAACGACCAGTCTATGACATTGAATAATGGAACGACAAGAATGACAGTAATGGTGCCGATTCCAGATGACAAAAATTCCACGCTTGATGCACCGAGTCAAGCATATGTTTATATCAAAAATCCGGATGGTTCAAGTGATGAAATTCCGGCACCAAGTAGCTATACCGATGGTAACATCATTGGTGCGTTTGCAACGGGAACGATTGCACAAGTTTCAGTGTTTGATAATGATGTCCCCGATGGAGTTTCAGTCGTCGCCACCACTAGTGAAATCATTGAAGGACAAACTGCAAAGTTCCAAATTTATTCAAAAACAGTGCCAACCTCTGATCTTACCATTAATTTGATGGTAACGGATGCGAATCGGAATTTTATTACTAGTCCAGTAACTACCATTGATATTCCAGCCAACAAAAATACGGTAGAGCTAGAAGTTGATACTAATAATATAGCCGCGTACGAAGCAGCTGGTGAGATTACCGTGACAATTCAAAGTGGAAGTTATACGCTGGCGGCAACAAATCAAAGTGCCGTCGTTAAAGTGAATGATTCAATTGTTCCTGAATTCACATTTCCAAGTACTGCGATCAGAGTTTCAGAGGGGCACACATTTGAGCTGGAGATTTCAGCAAATCCAACACCTTTAAACAATTATATCATCAATCTAACTGCACCAGTCGAAGGTGAGGCTGATCGAATCGTCATCAATGCCAATGTTGCCGAAGTTTCATTTCCGGCTAATCAGTCATCAGTGTTAGTTTCAGGGCGAGTTTTGAATGTTAATCAAGATGAAAGAGTGGGGTTGACCTTAACAGTTTCAAAAATCGCTGGGCAAACTGGTGGAACGACGCAGTTATCGCAAGTTCTTATTCTGGATAATAACCAACCAACTTTTACCAAACCAAATGTTTCAGTTTCTGCAACTCAGTCATCAATTGTTGAATCTAATACCGCACGGTTTCAAGTGTCACTTGACTATGGATCTGGGGCTTCCCCATCAGAAATACAGCCAACAACAGTTAACCTAAAATTGAGTCAATCTGGAACCGTCCTACCAACAACTGCTCTACCAATTGCATTTTCCTCGTTTAGAAATTGTACGAGTGATTACACCAAACTTGAATTCACTTGTCCGATTACCAGTTCACGAAATTTTGAAATTCCAACTAGCTTGGGTTCAGGTACAAGGAGCTTAACCATGCAGGTACTGGAGGTGAGAGAAAACCAAACTGCAGATTATCGAATTGCCGGGATTAATTCTAAAGCAAGCATAACAATATCAGACTCTAGATTACCCGAAATCTCAGTTGTGGCTGATAATACAGAGTATAATGAAGGTCAAGAAGTCATTTTTACTTTAACTGCTAATCCTGCAATAACAGCCGTTTCGTTTGTCACAATATTAGTTGAAGATCCAGTTGGTTTTGTCTCCAATTTCAATGAAAGGTTTTATGGAGCAGACGATACCAATAAACCAATTCCGATCAGATTTGATCCAGGTACGACTAGTCAGGTTAAGCTGGCAACGACGGATGATTCGCAATTTGGACCTGATGGACTCATAACGTTGAGAGTGGTTCAACCTACTGAGAGTGGTGGTGCAAATACACATGTAGTTGATTACAATGTCCATGCAAGTACGACCATCAAGGATCAAAGCACACCAACGGGGGGTGTTTCAATAGTTGCGCAAAGAGCTTCTATATTTGCTGGTGAATTGGCTGTATTCCAAGTGCGGAATTCTACCAATTTCAGTTCCGATACCAATGTTTCAGTATTACTTGATCAAGGATCCCAAAATATCATTGCTGGATCGCAAGGGTTGACTCACCAAGTCGAAATAGAAGCCAATAGTAATTCTGGTTTTCTTCGCATTGATACCAACCCTATTGGTATTATTCAAGATGCGCAAACACTGACTGCAACTATTCAAGCAGATTCAGGTAAATACACCATAGTAGATGCAAATAAAAGCGATCAAGTTTCGGTCGCACCACTCCCTCAAATTTCAATTGGACCTAGTAAAATTCCTGGAACTAGTAGTGATGTTACTTCAGTCATTGAGGGAGGAATGTTGCACTCTGTTATTACAATTGATCCAGCAGCTCCATACCCACTTCGGATTGGTGTGTTAACAACCGAAACAGGTACTTTCCTTGATGAAGCAGATCGGGGTGCATATTCATTTGTTGATGCGAACACCGGTGATTCAAGGGTTTCGGTATTTACAAATATTCCTGATAATATAAGAGATGAAGCAGCTGGTAATCTAACTTTGACCTTAGAAAATGGAGAAGGCTATACCATTGAAAGTGGCAAAAATAGCGTATCATATAGTGTGAATGATAATGATGACCCACCTACGGTTGCATTTACAAAACCTATAGTTACTGGGTCCGAAGGTGACACGATGAATTTTCAAGTTCAGTTATCTGCAGCTTCAGGTATGGATGTCACCGTGAATTATCGGGTTGAGGCATTTGCCAACAATAGTGTAACATCGGATGATTATAGTTTAGCACAAACAAGTGTTGTGATACCTAAAGGGGAGATGTCGAAAAATATTCCGGTAACTATTGCCCAAAACACTCCCACAAATGAAAGCACAGAAAAATTTAAATTAGTCTTGCATACACTAACGAATGCGGCATTTGCCAGTAATCAATCAACGATATTTGCAACCGGGGTGATACTCAGCGATGATGGTACAGGACCTGCAATTGCCACTGTCAGTCATCCACAAGTAACGGAAGATACTGGATCAATGATGTTTCAAGTGACTCTTTCAAAAGCATTAAGTCAGAATGTGACCTTTGATTGGAGTACAACAGATGGAACAGCATTTGCTAACGCAGATTTCATTCCCAAATTAATTCAAATCGAGACAATTAATGCCGGTGATACCCAAGCAACATTTGAAGTAGAAATACTTCCAGATGATTATGATGAACCTAACGAAGACCTCAATGTATATTTGTCCATTCCTAGTGATCAAGGTTTACAGTTTTTCGAGGGGTTAACTTATACAGCATCAGGTACTATTATTGATGACGATGAACCGCTGATAGCCAAGCTATCTGAATCAGTCGTTACCGCAGATGAAAAAGATGGTTCAATGACGATTGAAGTAATACTTGTTCGAGATTTGAATGATGGACGCAATGACAAGGCTTTAGCTAGGCACGAAGTTACATTAGAATATTCATTTGTAGATGGAACTGCAACGCAGGGAGTGGACTATTATGTAACACCAGGTACATTGACAATCCCAGCTGGGTCGTCAACCGGTTCACTAAGAGTTCCGTTAAATTTTGATGCGGTTGATGAAGCTTCCGAACAATTCTATATAGTTTTTAATAACACAAAAAATGTGGTATTTGGTGGAGCTTCACATTTAGTCGCAACAGGTGTGATTACTAATAATGATGACCCAACCTTTGGCATTGCTGACGTAGCTGGATTTGAAGGTGAATTAATTGATGACAATCTTGAGTTCGTCGTGACCTTAACGCCGGGTGCTAGGAGAGAAACTGTTGTTGAATATGAAACTAGCAATGGTACTGCACTTGCTCCTATAGATTATACAGAGACAACTGGTACGCTTACTTTCAGCGTTGGTGAGAGTCGAAAATTTATCCACGTGCCAGTCATTGATGACGATTCAAACGAATATAATGAGAGTTTCACGCTAACTTTAAAAGATGCGACAACTGATGCAGTTATTACTACAGCAACTGGAACGATTCTAGATAATGATGGTTTACCTATCATAAGAATTTCTGAACGAATTGAGACCACTGAAGGTACCTCACTGAATGGTCAAGCGGTGATGCAAGTCTCCCTTTCTGCACCTTCTGGATTACCCGTTACTGTTCAGTATACTACGCAACCAGGTACCGCAACTGAAGGTATTGATTACACTGCGAAATCTGGTACTTTAACGTTTCAACCGAGAGAATTAACAAGGAATATTACCATTGATTTAATTGCCGATGCGGTGGATGAAACCATCGCAAATAACGGCCTTGATGAAAGATTTACCGTGATACTTTCAAATGCAACAAATGCGACAATTACAAGTACCAGCGGAACAGGTACAGTTGTGATTAAGGATGATGACCGTGCTGGGGCAACTGAACAAACGATGTCTATCGCAGATGGTTCTGCAAAAGAAGATGCCGGGATGCTCACTCTTCAAGTTTCTTTGAATTCTAATGCATTAACACCGATTGGAGTATTTTGGTCGGCCTTTCAAGAAACTGGAGATTCAGCAGTTGAAGGAACTGATTTTGATGCAAGTAGAGCAAATTTTAGTGATACTAGTAAAAACTACTTGTTATTTGCAGTCGGTGAGCGAACTAAAACAATCAGTATCCCAATTTATTCAGATTTTGAAAGTTTTGACAATAAGACATTCTCCGTGCAATTGTTAAATCCAACTGCAGGTGCGGTATTAACAGATGCAAAAGCGACTGGTACAATTCAAAACATAGATCTAAGTATAGCAATTGAAGATTTACCAATTTCAAATGTTAGTGAAGGCACTAATGTAACCAAAATTGTCAACATTCCCATTCGATTTGGTGTACCAGCTAGTACCACAACAATGGTTGATTTTACGATTACTGGACCAAATGAGAACGATTTTACTTTTCCAGCTAGTCCGTTAGTCTTTAATCAAAATGATGAGGTAAAAAATATTCCGCTAACGTTTAATACAGATGATAATGATGAAGACAATGAAACATTTACCATTACAATCTCAAATGCCACTGATGGAGAAATTGTTAAGTCAACGACTTCTTTCACGATAGTTGATGATGATGAACCACCGGTATTAAGTGTTGCGGATATTGAGGTTACAGAAGGAAACACCGGCACCAATACAAGTACAGAGTTAATTGCGACGTTAAGTAATGAATCTACCAAACGAATCACTGCAGATTATTTCTTTACTGACGGAACAGCACGATTAAATTCCGATTATATGGCGATTCGTTCTCAATTGGTTTTCGCCAAAGGAGAAACTGAAAAACGAATTCCAATTACGATAATAGGTGATGAACAAATTGAACCAAATGAAACATTTTCACTGACATTGTTAAATGGGACAAATGTCACAATCAATGACTCTACAGCAACAGTGACCATTAAAGAAGACGACTTTCCTACGGTTGGTATTGCCGATGGTTCAAGTTTAGAAGGAGATATGTCAAGCGAAAATAATACGGTAGATTTAGTTGTTACTCTTAATGCGGCTCCAGGTGGTCAGGTATCTGTGAATTATGTGATAGAAGACATAACAACTGAGGGCGCGGCTGACTATTTAACTCCTAGTCCATCAACTATTACCTTTGAGTCTGGTGAAACACGTAAAGTACTTTCAATTCCAATTGTGGAAGATGAAACTGCTGAGCCAAATGAAACATTTAGAGTAAGATTAACACGTGCGACAAATGTGTTATTACCTAGTGAAGGATCTACTTTATCGGCCTCGGCTATTGGAACTATTGAAACTGACGATGATCCAGTACTTTCAATAACACCTACTGCACGGGTTGATGAAGGGGGAAGATTGCTAATTGAAATTAATCGAACTCCAGCGGTTAATAATGAAATTAGAGTATTCTATGAATTTGCAAATGGGGCAGGAGGCAATGGTGCGACACATGAAAGTGATTTTCGTCACCCAACTATCGGACTTAATCGGTCAATCGTCAGACTTCCTAGGGGAGAAACAACGGTAACGATTAGGGTTGATATGTTAAATGATAATGAGGTTGAAGATGACGAAACATTTTCTTTAAGAATAGATGGTGCATCGGTGTTAGGAGGAGGAGGAGGTGTTGCTCCAGGTTATTATGCTAATACTGCAACGGGACAAGTTGGGAGCGTAGGAAACGATGGAATAATTTATGCGGTAACAGAAACAATTACAATTGTTGATACCGACTCACTATATATTGATATTGAAGATGCGGACTTAACTGATGCCGGAAATGATGCAGTATTTACTTTAAAAGCTAATAAATTACCGACTCAAAATCCACTAAATGTCAATTTTACCCCGTCTGAATCAGGATCAAGTTTTCTGAAGACAGAAAATGGAAAGACTTCGGGGCAAGGGCGAACTAAACCGGTGATGTTCAGGGAAATAAATTCGGAAATTGTTGGAACTTTGATGGTACCTACTCAAAACGATCATTCAGCTGTGGCTGGTGGCACCATAACTGTTCGATTAGATGCAGATTCACCGGCTGGAACTGATTACAAATTGACAACAGATCCGGCTAAACAGACCACGGTTAGAGCCAAGATTCAAAGAATACTACCCCCAACCTTGACTTTTGCTTCCACTAATTTATCAACAGAAGAAGGTACCGCAGTTTCAGTAACTGTGCGTGCCGATAAAAATCCAGGTCAGAATTTTGATGTCAGATTCACACCAACTGAAACTGGAACGGGTAATTTCCTTGCGCCGAAAATTGAGTCTGGTGTTCCGAAAGGTTCAGGTGATATTCGTACCGAAACATTGAATTTTAGTCAGACGGCCCCTTGGGAAGCGACATTTACCGTGAATATGCGAGTAAAGGATAACCTAGATTCTCCGCATGGTACAATTACGTTAGCTATAACTGAGGATAGTCCGACGGATTTAGACTATCTTATTGGTTCTTCCAATAATTTGGCAACAATAACAGTTTATGATCTGAATACACCGAAATTTTCGATTCAACCTACCGCAACAGTATTTGCCTTTGATGAAGCTGAATTGACATTGACTTCAAATCTTGAGCCAGCAGGACCTATTGATGTATATTTACGGGTGCAGAATACTACTGGAAGCTTCTATGAGTTGACAAATACAAGTAGTCTAGATTATGATGACATTACCATATCGGGTGTAAACTTCGGAAATTCGGTACCATACACTGCAAAAATTAACATACCAACCACGGATGATCCATCGAATTCAACAGGAACATTTACTGCGACGCTTATTGATGATAACGCAATTCGACAGCATTACACATTAACGGATACTGTAGCTGACCGAACAACCACAGTTACAGTTAATGATGTTCCAGTTACTACTCTTACAATTGATGACATTGCCACGACTATCAATGAAGGGGATACTGCAAACTTTACTATCACTTCCATCCAAGATCCACAGCGAGATTTGAAAATAACTTATGTAATTGCAGATGTAACGTCTGCTAGTCCAGTTGGTGATTTTGTGACAGAAGAGGTAATCACTACTACTGATGAGATTGCATTTACACCATCAGGTGGTGTTTGGGTAGCGACATTGCCAATAAGCATTGCAACAGATGAGGTGGATGAACCTGATGGACAGGTGTCAATAACTTTGAATGCAGTAACCACTGGACTGTATCAGTATAATATTAGAATGACAAGTAATGATCACATTGGTACGGTCAATGTGAAGGATATTACAATTCCAGTAATAACCATTGAAAATATTGACGCATTAGCCGGGCAAAATGCGAAATTCACTTTAACTTCAGATATTGAACCATTAACGAAAACTTTTGATGTGACTTATACACCGACTAAGACTAGTGAAAACTTCTTAGCCGGCGTTGCTGATTCTCCTATCACTAAAAGTATTACGTTTATGCAGGAAAATCCTGATGATCCTTGGCAAGCACCTCTCAACGTATTAACACAAATTGATCCTGATAATTCCAAGACACAAGGTCAAATTTCAATAACGCTGGCAGATGACTCCGCACCTAAGAAATATACCATAGAAAATGTTTCAGATTCGACAAAAAATACGCATATCGCCACTGCGAATGTATTTGTTACGCCAATTCCAGAATTAACATTAAATAGGGCATCTGAGTATACTCATGAAGGTAGCCCAGCGTTATTTACAGTTAGGGCATCGGAAAATCCGCGTCGTTCATTGAATCTTCAATATACACCGAGTAATGTAACGACAACTTATACTAACAGCTTTCTTGATGTATCTGGATCAGGTATGGGGAGTGGAGTTGTTAGAACTGTTGATAATGTGGAATTCACTCTTAACCCCGATAATATGAAATATGAAGGTACAATTAGTGTCGCAACTGTCAGTGATCCAACTAATACGGTGAATGATGATTTAGTTGATGAAGATAATGGACAAATTTCTGTTGTACTCAGTTTACCAACTGGTGAAACTGGATATACCGTTGGCACCCCGAATACCGCAAGTATCATAATAGAAGATCTTTCAGTTCCAGAACTCATTATTAGCAATGCACCTGATACACTTGAAGGTACGAAAGCGATGTTTCAAATTTCAACATTCACTAAACCTTGGCAGAATTTGGACGTAACATATCGTGTGACAACTTCTGGTGACTCTGTTCTTGATACTAATATGCATGCTTTAAATACCGATTTGATGGCAACTTTGAATTTTAGAGATAATCCAGATGGTCCGGGATTCGTTTCAACTTTGCCGATAAATACCATAGATACAACTGGTCAAGGAGCAATCACTGTTACACTAATTGGTCAAACTAAACATTTATTAGATTATGATATTTCACCAGTACAGAGAGAAAACACTGCGACTGCAATGGTATTTGACACACCTACACCTGAATTGACCTTTACTTCTGTTACTTATGAAACGAATGAAGGTACCGCGGCAAGTATAAAAGTTAGAGCAAGTATTAATCCATTGAGAGATCTAAAAGTTAGATTTACACCTACAGAGTCGGGAACAAATTTCCTAACTTCTAAAACTGAAACGGATAACAATGGTAATGATATTATTAAAGGTTCAGGAGCAATTCGTACAGAAACATTGACCTTTAGTCAAGCTAATCCTGCTAATCCTGCATCTCCTTGGGAAGCAACCATGAGTATTGGAATAAGGGCATCTGATGGGGCAAATTCTGCAAATGGCTCAATTACTTTAGTACTAAAAGAAGAAGTGTCAGTTGGTACAAATTATACGGTGGGATCAACAAAAGATATTGCAACCTTGACAGTTTATGATATTGATTATCCAAAGATTTCAATAATGGAGCGTACAGCTACAGTATTTGCAACCGGAGATGTTGAACTTACGTTAGTTTCAAATATTCAACCTCATGGTCCTCTGAATATTTCGTATCGAGTGGATAATATTGGTGGAGCACGCTTCTTTAGAACTAGAAATGCTTCACTAACATATGAAGAAAGAGTTGCAACTGGTTTGAGTTTCGGTACGTCTTCTCCTTATACTGCAACATTAAGTATTCCGACAGTGGACGATCCATTTTTAACTACTGGAACCTTTACAGTTACATTATTTGATGATCCTGCAACAATAAGAACCTATTCATATACTGATGTTGTAGCTGATCGAGTAACTACTGTAACGGCTAATGATGCTCCGGTACCAGAGATCACTATTGCAAATGCACCAAATGCCCCCGCTGGGGATAATGCGGCCTTTCCAATAACTTCAAATATTGAACCGCCATTCAAAACGTTTGAAATAGGTTATATACCAACGGAGACTACTAATAATTTTCTTGATTTAACAGCTGGTAACGCTGGTGGTGAACGCTTTGTGGAGGTAACATTTAAACAGACAAATGCTGGTGCTTGGATAGCACCGCTCAATGTGTTAACTAAACCTGATTCAGACAATACTAAAAAGACGGGTGAAATCACAGTAACTCTATTAGATAACGAAGAAGTACCAAAGTCTTATTCATTGAAGAGAGCACAAGATGGTACGCTTACCGATCATACCGCAACGGTCCAGATTAGAAGTGTACCTACTATTACTGTTACTCCTATTGGCAACCAAAATCCATCCGGAAGTTTTTTCTACCAAATAAATGCTTCTGAAGCGGTTAGCGCAAATTTTCCGATCAACATAAGTCTTGTAGAACTTTATGGTGACAATGTTGTTGATGAAGAATTGAATAGAACTTCAGTGGGTTTTGGTGAAACTCACTCCTCTTATACAGATGGTGATTTGTTTTTTTATTTTAAGGTAAATAGAAAAAGGTACGCATTGTCAAATTATGTTCCAGACAGTGCAGTAACGTTAACGATTGAACCGGGAGAAAATTACCGGGTTGGAACTCCATCATCATTGACGGTTTACCCATCAGATTCTGGTCCGCCAAATCACACATTTAACAGCATCATTAAATTGGAAGAATCAGTTGCCGAGGGTGATCCAAATAATCTTACGGCAGATTTTCAGATTAAGAGAGCAGCTATAGGTGGTGGTAATAATCGGCTTGAAATAAATTATACTGTAAGTCATGTAGGAGGAAATTTCTTACCTTCAGGTTTTTCAACCACCGGAGTTGCTGTAATTGAGGCGGCGAGACATTTCACAATATTAAACATTCCGATTGATGATGATGGTACAGCAGAGAATAATGGAATGATAACGGTCACAATTTCTACTAATGCTCATGCAGATAGCCAATATAATTCAGCTACTATTACAATTATTGATGATGATTCAATTCCGGTATTGACTATTGCCGATCAACCGGGTATGGAAGGGAATGGCAGTAACAATGGATCAGTAATATTCATGCCAACTTTGTCAGTAAATGCCGTGGAAGATGTAGAAATTAGTTATTATACGTCTACTAGTGGTACTGGTTTGTTTTCGGCTTCAGCAGATGATTTTACCGCGGTACCTGAGGCATCAAAAGGTACTGTGACGATTCCAATGGGACAAACTACCCCTTCAAGTATGTTATCAATAACGACAACGGCAGATGACAATGCAGAATTTGATGAAACATTTACGCTTCACTATAGTGCAACTAATGTTCAAAATACTGCGGCAAGGACGGCCACGGGAACTATTTCAAATGACGATAAAAGAGCATTTCATATCGCCACACCTGCCAATATTGCTGAAGGAAATTCAGCAACTAAGTTACTTAATTTTGTTGTAACTCTCGGAGGTGGTCCTACAACTGAAACAGAAACGGTGAGGTACCGCACAGTTGCCACAACTGAAGCTAAACTTAGTGGAGCCGCGCATGCACAAGCTGGAACTGATTTTATTGCAGTAGTTCCTGATGATAATAATGCCGCGGCGAATACACTTACATTTGCTCCTGGAACAACATCGCAAACTATCCCTATTCAGATAGTCGGAGACATGTTATATGAAGCTGACTTTTTTGATAAATTTGATGTCGAGTTGTATGGAAATAACACTACACGTACAGAATTGTTAAACGACGGTCGTGCAACTGGTACAATTGAAGATGATGATCCTGTGATGAACCCCGCAATTTCTATTTCTGCTGTTGCAGGAAAAGATAAAATTTTTGAAGGCGAAATGATTGAATTTGAATTGACAGCAACTCCACCTACTACTAGCTCGTTTATAATGAGTATCAATTTAGAAGAAACGGGAAATTTCTTCCATTCATCGGTTGATAGAACCAAAATGACTGAATTATCACTACCATCAGGAATCTCTACTACCAATAAGCACACGGTAATGTTTCAAACCAAAGATGATAATGGCATGTTTGAAGAGGACAGTACGGTGACTCTAACAATTAATGATGGTGGGCTATATGATCTTGGCAGTAATCCAAGTGCGACAGTAACAGTCTTTGATAAGAGTACACCCACGGGTATTTCGGTTTTGGCTATCTCTGATGCGACCGATGAAGACCGTGATAATGAGACGGACGTGATGTTCCAAATCAAAGCGCACAAGGATACCGATGCGTCTACTGCACGTGTTATCAATGTTTCTGTTGATGATGGGGATGCAGATTTCTTGAAAATGGAAAGTCGAGACGTTGAAACTGTGACTATTCCACTAAATGAGTATTGGGTGGATTTAACTGCTACAATCCTGGGTGATAATGTATTTGAAATTCCTGGTGAAATTCAAGTCACGATTGAAGAACCAGATAGTGATTCTGCAACCTATACAGTAGCAAATTCAAATAGTTCCGCATCCGTTGCGGTTAATGATGATGATTTCCCGATAAGTGAGAGTGCTAATGCTGTCGCAATAAAGGCCATTAAATCTTCAGTTTCAGAAGCAAAAGATAATGGTACCAATGGAGTAGCACCATTTGTGATTATTCCAAACATAAGCCAATCAAATTCACGAACTATTATGGTCAGAGTAGATGATGGTACGGATGATTTTTTACCTGACAATACCTATGATAATAATGTTCCCGTAATGATTCCTGCCGATGCTAAGCATGTAAGATTTGATGTTACCTTAGATAATGATACGGAAGTAGAGTCAGATGGTACGGTGACGGCAACGGTTCAAATGGGTTCTGGATATATTCCCGCGAGTGCTCCCAATAATACTGCATCAATTACTGTGACAAGTGAGGATACAGTTGCTCTTCCAGTTATTACTATTAGATCAGATGCAACAACTTCAGGTGTTACTGAAGGATTCTCATTTGACTTTGAAGTAGAATCTGATAAAAACATAACTGGAAGTCCACTTGAAATATCATTCAACCCAACCTATTCTGGAGCTGGAACCAATCCAAACTTAGCAATTACGGGAACAACTGTTTCTATACCAGTTGGTGAGGATTCGGCAATTGGAACTGTTACTATGGATTCTGGATTTGATATTGGTAGTTCCGATGTTGTCAATATTGAAATTTCGATTGAACCAGATACATCTAATTATACTGTTGGTTCTCCAAGTTCAATCACAGTGGAGGTTAAGGATAACGATGCTCCATCTGCTTCCGAACCAAGGGTCTCAATTTCTGCTTCAAATTATGCCGCGGAAGGAGATACGATCACATTTACAGTGACCGCGTCACCCGCACCAACAAATAATATTGATGTTAATGTCATGTTTGTTGTAGATGGCGATTTCATAGCAATAAGCGAGACTGAATTTACGAAACCAGCCAGAATTACGGGAACTCAAACTACGGGTACCGTCACATTTGCTAATAAAGCTGATAGTCCAAATGGTAATGATGGACTTATAACGGCCACAATATTGGATGGAGCTAATTACGTAAGATCAGATACTTCCTCAGAAAATGAAACTTCGGTTGTTATATTAGATCAACTACCTGTTATCTCATTATCTGCACCGGACGCGGTTGATGAAACGGATGCTAATTCAACATTTGATTTAACACTTACTATTGAGACAGCTGACTTTGTGCCATTAGCAGGAAGACCATTGGTGATAGATTCACTCACGATAGCAAATATAAGTGGTCCATTATTGCAGAATTACTACCAATCTCATACTTCACCAATTCAATTTACTGATGCCAATAATGCATCCAATCGTGATATCACCATACCAGTCACAATTTTAGGTGATGATGCGTACAATAATTGGGGTGAAATTTCTATCGCATTAGCCGATAGTACTAGTAAACAATATACCGCAGACCCCAATAACAATTCAGCTACGGTTTCTATTCGGGAAGATGAGTCAGCAGATGTGTCAATCGCGATTGAAGCCCCAACCAATGTCGTTGAAGGTGAAAATATAGTCGTCAAATTAGTTGCAACTAATAGCGGTAGTAATTCGGTGAATAATCTCATGGTTGACTTTCAAGCAGCTGATGTAACTGGAATGTATCTTAACTATACTAATGCTAAGGTAAGTATTAATGCGACTACCGGTTCTCCTCCTGCTGAGGTGGAAGTAACTATACCTACAAGAGAAGTTCAAAATAGTTCTGAAGGTTCAATTAGTTTAGTGGTGGTGCGGGATAATCGTTATGAACCTGCATCTACGACTCCCGTTAGTGTAACAGTTAAGGCTAAAGAAGATATAGTGCTTCCAGAGATTTCGTTGAGTGGGGTACCCGATTCAGTGACACAGGGGCATAGTTTTACGTTTACAGTTTCAGCGAGTGGGACGTTAGAGGCAATTGGGTTACCGATATTTATTCAATTTGATGATAATAGTAAGGGTGTGATTAGTAGAATTCAACCGGGAACTTATCGAGCCGATGGTAATAGTGAGCTCACTATTCCACAAGGCGGGTCACAGGTAGTGACGGTATCAACAACCAATCCAAGTGAAATTGGTAATCAAGATCTTTCAATTACTTTGTGGGCCCCAGCTTCGGGAGCAACCTATACGATAGCTACTGGGGCGGCTGGTTCAGATACCTTGGCATCAAAGGACAATACGGCTTCGACGGCGACACAACCACGACTTTCGATTGCGAATATTATTGATCCAGTAAGGGCTAATCAACGTGCGGATGCGGACTTCACGATCACTGCAACTCCAGACCCGACCGGAATATTTACGATCGCTTATAATGTGAGTGAACCTGGTGATTTTGTCACGGATGGTAATTTTACGCAAGATAACGTGTCATTTTCGGAAGGGACCGCGACCCTTTCAATTGCAACATCGGATACAGATAATGCCGACAATGATAATACTACTCTTACGGTGACTTTGTTAGATGGGGCTACTTATAGTTTAGCCGATAATCCAGGACATATTGCAACAGCGACAATAACCGATGATGAACCACTACCGGTGGTATCAATTACTGCACCAGAGTATGCACTAGAGGGCGACACATTTACCTTTACTGTTAGTGCCGAACCAGCACCTTCTGGATCTGAATCATATACAGTGAGTTATACTGTGGGTAATGGGGACTCCAATACCTACTATACAAGTCATACCCCTAATTCGGTGACGCTTGATACGACAACTCCAGCACCAACGGTCACAGTTTCTGTTGCTGAAAATGTTGCAACTTCTACCGAAGGACGAATTGACATTACAATCACGGGTGGTGGTACTAATTATGACGCAGCTTCAGATATGGCAACTAGCGTTACTATTCAAGACAAAGAATTGCTTCCTGAAGTATCCATTGATCTTATTAGTGCCGCGACGATGGAAGAAGGAGAAACCGCAGTATTTGAATTAACGGCGGCGAGTCCGGATCCAACAACTGATTTGATGGTTAATGTGGATGTCGAGCAGTCAACTGGTGGTGGAAATTTCTTAAATTCAGCTGACGCTAATCCAGATCCAGTGTTAGTTACAATGACGGATAAGACTGGAACCTTACGTATTCGAACGGAAGCAGATGAGGTTGTTGAAACAAGTGCAACCATTACAGTATCTGTGGAAGCGGCAACGGCTGAAAGCAACGGAAAAATAGATTATATCGCTACTAGCAGTAATTCCTCGGACATGGTAACCGTGCAAGATAATGATTTTGCCAATACACCGTTCATTACGGTTTCTGGAGCTGATGAGGTTTATGAAGGCGGTGATGTGGTGTTTACCTTCACCACAAATATGGCTCCGACTGGTAGCGATGTGATCAATGTCAATTATCGCATTACCCAATTTGGTGACTTTTTGAAAACTACGGACGATACCCCTTCATTAACGGATCAAGTTGAAATTGCCACAAATGAAACAACTGCGACTTTAACCTTACCAACAACGGCTGATGCTATCGAAGAAGTTGATGGCTCGTTTACCGCGCAGGTTCTTAGGTATACATCTGGTGGAACCGGGTTACAATATTCAGTTGGAGCCGCGGCGATTATCGCTACCAACTTACTGGATGATGATGATGACGACTTACCAAGTGTGACAATCGCGGCTGATTTGGATTCGATTATTGAAGGAGTTGTAACACACGCAGACTTTACTATCAGTGCAACTTCTGGTTCTGGTTCTGGCAACTTCCAGGTTGAACTCTTAATTGAACAAGATGGTAATTTTATTCATGCGAATGTTACTGGTAACACTAATAAGTACCCGAATGAAAATGTATCAGTGTCGCGA
Organism: Stappiaceae bacterium; assembly: GCA_964291365.2. Classification (GTDB taxonomy): domain Bacteria; phylum Pseudomonadota; class Alphaproteobacteria; order Rhizobiales; family Stappiaceae; genus JBDWFY01. The sequence goes on along the minus strand of OZ219989.1, from coordinate 2,778,435 downwards.
GGAGGTGATACGCAATTCCGTGTTGAATTAGCCAGTGATAGTGATGAAGAGGTCAATGGTTCAATCACAGTTTCGATTGTTCGAGATATAGGAATTAACCCAGTGTATTCACTAGGAGCTACCACTATTGCTAGTACTTTGATGATTGATAATGATGCAACGTCATCCACTATAGCTATCGCGGATGATTCAGTAACCGAAGGTAATGCAGGAGACAATCGGACCTTAACTTTTGATGTCACAATGGCCCAAGCGGCAATGAATCCAATCACGGTTAATTACGCATTTGGTGCATCCGGTGATACAGCCGACCTTACGGACGATTATTCAGATGCCACAACTACAGAAACTGCTGGCACATTAGCCTTTGCGGCCGGTGAAACTAGGAAAACTATCACAGTTGATGTAGTCGAAGATGAAATCAATGAGGACACTGAAACATTCACCATTACTCTGACATTGGTTGGTCCAGACCAAGGTGCAAGCTTTAGTGATGCTGTGGCGACTGGGACTATATCCAATGATGATAGAACTCTCCCAGTGATTAAGATTGCCGATGCTATGGGATTGGAAGATGATGGTACTAATAATGGTAAAGTTACCTTTACACTATTGTTAACTGATTCAGGTGGAACACCAATAGCCGCGGGACGTGATATCATGGTTAATTTTGCAACGTCAGATTCATCTGGACGAGCTGCAGCTACGGTGACCTCTGACTATTCCTCAGTTGATACAATGGTAACGATTGATAAAGGTACTATGAGTGAAGATGTAGATGTGGTTACGATATTTGATGGAGGTCAAGCAAACAATGTTAAAAATGAATCAGATGAGAAATTCATCGTAACATTAACAAATCCTGTCTATGCAACGCTATTTGGTGGTGGTACTGAGTTGACGGCAGAAGGTACAATATTGAGTAATGATACACCAGTCTTTGAAATTGTTGATGTTTCAAAACTTGAGGGTGATGATAGTAATAATAATATGGTCTTTACTGTTACACTTTCATCGGGAGCAACCGGTACTTCAACGGTAGAATTTGCGACCTCAAATGGAACAGCTACTGCTGGTTCTGATTTTACTGCAACCAGTGGAACAGTTGCAGCTTCCACCGCATTGGAATTTGCTTCAGGAACTCAATCTCAAGACATAATGGTACAAATTTTGGGGGATGAAATCAATGAAACGGACGAAACCTTTACTGTTACCTTGTCTGAACCAAGTACCGGTACCGCATTATTGGGTGGCACGCAAAGTGCCACGGGTACTATTCGTAATGATGATGACGCAACAATCCCTGAAATTTCAATTAGCTCGGGTGCAGTAGCTACTGGAGTCACCGAACGATATAAATTCGAATTTACCGTTACAGCTGATTCCAATGTTGCCGCTGATTTAGATGTCACTTTAGCAATCACTGATGGTGCTGGTACGAATCTAGATATTTTAGAAGGTGGTGGTAATATAATCACCATCCCAGGGGGTAAAAATAGTGCAACCGGTGTCATTATTGCTGGTTCAAGAGTCATTAATCCTGCTTCTAAAGGACAGATACAGATAATGGTAACTCCTGTTTCTGGAAGTTATAATGCCGATAGTAACAATGATGATATCATAGTCGCAGTCAAAGATTCTGATACTGGTGATGCGACGACTCCAGTGGTTTCGCTTTCAGGACCTACTACAGTAGTTGAAGGGCAAATGGTTAGCTATGAGATTTCAGCCAGTCATACACCAGGCACACCTCCATTAACGGTTTTTGTTAATGTTGGGAATTCTAGGGGAGATTTCTTAGCAGCTGGTCAAGCAGGTGAACGCAGAGTTGATATAACAGCTTCCGATACACCAGGAACACTTAATGTTACGACGAAAGTTGATACCACAGATGGAGCAGATGGCTTATATTTCGTATCAATTGTTGAAAAATCTGACTATGCGTTACCGCGCTATCAAAATAATCGTAGTATTGGTACAGCAGTGATAGATCCACCAGCCATTTCAATAACGGGTGGTAGTGCAGTTGATGAAGGAAGTGGTGCAAGCTTTACTTTGAGTTCATCATCCGGAGCTGTCACATCAAATGTTCGTGTTCAGTTTGGTGATGGCGATGATGGATTCTTATCAGCTGCGCAAAAAGTTATTCGAACTGTATCGGTTGGATTGTTTTATCGAATTACTGAACCAACATTACACAATAGTTCGACTTATTCTGGTGGAACAATCACAGCAACAATTTTACCCGATGAAACTTCTCCAGCAACTTATACAGTGGGTTCCGCGAATCCAGCTATGGTAACAATCAATAATATTACTATTCAACCACCAGCAGGACCAACTGCATCTCTTGATAATGCAATAGTAACCTCAGGTGTTACCAGAGGGCATGATTTTGAGATAAAAGTACGGTTGATTCCTGCGGCCAGTACAGATGTTGAGATTTTATATTCAGTTTTAAATGTTGGAAACAAAGCACCAAGATTGACTTCTAGTACCGGTTATGAGAATTCAATCAGTGGCAGAATTACGATGCCAGCAGGTAAAAACTTTGCTAGGAAAATTATTGGGGTAGAAAGGAACTTTGGTGGTGCTGTACCTTCTGATGCTGTGTATCAAGTCGCGATTGTTAGTAGTGATAACTATATATCTGGTAGCACTCATACCATTGACATTCCAGTTCGTGATAATAGTACGCCAACAGCCGCAAGACCAGTGGTGTCAATTACTCCTCCAGATCCCGCTGATATTATTGAAGGTAATGATGTAACCTTCATGGTGAAAGCGACTCCAGTCCCAACTAGTGATTTGGCAGTGACAGTTAATGTATCTTCAGATAACTTGCCATTTATTGCTGATCCACAAAACAATCTATTTGACCGAACTGTAACTATTACTGGTGGAAATTCAACTACTCCATTAACAGTTTCAACTCAAGACGCGACAGGATTCGCTACAATTTGGGCAAAAGTTGTTCAAGCTGATGGATATATACTACCGATTGTTGAATCAGATTTGACGGGTCGAACTGTGACTACTGGACTTGAAAATGAGATGGTTGAAGCAACAGCAGTCGTTGTCGAAGAGAATTTTACAGTAGAACTATCTACAACAGCTAGTATGGTTGATGAAGGTGAATCAATTAAAGTTAGACTGACACCATCTATAATTCCGAAAAACGTAACTCCAGTAAAGATTGAGATAACTGAAACTGGAAATGATTTTGTCAGACCAATATCTTTGGATCTAGAATCTGTTGATTTAAAAATCGCGACTTCTACCGAGTTTGTAGTTTTTGTTAAGCCAGTAGATACCCATGTTGGACCTGATAGCGTTGTGACAATTTCGATTTTAGAGGGTCCAGGTTATCAACTTGGAACTGATATTTCTGAACAGGTTACTATTCAAGAAAGCAGTGGTGTACCTGTATTTGTTCTTGAAGCAGTTTCAGAGTCTATTGTAAGGGGTAACCGAGCAAACTTTAAAGTGACTTCTAATCTTTCAACAGACATGTCAAGAGGCTTTAGAGTTGATTTTATAACTGACCCTGCAAACTTGATTTCCAATAAGGGATCACAAACTGCAACAATTAACGCTAATTCAAGAGAATCCGGTCAAGTCGGGTTAATGGTACCAACGGATCCTGATACCAGTTATGATCTTCCCAGTTCAATTACTGCCGTGACTGGATATTTTAATAGGGTAACACAGTCTGTTGTCTTTATACGGTCAACTATTGATGTGATAGATGATGATATCCCAGCTGGTATATCAATCATCAGTATTGCGGATAATATAACTGAAAGTGAAACGGCTGAGTTTATTGTTACGGCTAGTGACATTATGGATACAGATCGAGACATCATGATATCAGTAGCAGATGGCGGTACTGGTATTATTGATACAACAGCCACTGGTTATCCGTATACTCAAGTCACAATTCCTAAAAATAAACAGTTCGCGCGATTACGAGTTAAAACTGTTTCAGCTAATGAAGCTTTGTCAAATGTCTCAATAGTTGCAACATTGGATCCAGCAACTCAAAATTTAGCTGCAACGAATAGAAGTGCTACGGTATCGGTTAATGTGTTACCAGAACTAACAATCGCGGAAACATCAATTCGAGTAACTGAAGGGTATTCATTTACCATGACCATTGAGGCGGATAAGGCACCTGGTGTGAATCTGCCGATTACAATTAACGAAGTAATTGATCGAAATACCGCGTTCACATTTGATCCAAGCAATATTGTACTGAATTCAACCGACGAATCGGTTAAAGTAACAGTGACCGCACCACAGGATTTAACAAGTGATACAACATATTTACTTTCTCTTGTTGGAACTGATCTATATAATGCCCCATTTGATCCAATTACTATAACGGTATTAGATAATGATAATCCAACAGAGAGCACACCAACTGTTTCAATTAGTGCGAATTCTGAAACGATTGTAGAAGGTAATGTCGCTAGGTTTACAATTTCCTTAGATCCTGCAACAGTAACTCGTCACAATACTGAAAATGGTGTAGCAAAAACCGAGCAAGTTCCAAATACTGCTCATGTCTCATTAAATATTAGTGTTACGAATAATGCACTTGAAACTAGTGTCAGCAGAAGACAGACAGTTACAGTATATGGCACAGGTACTTTAGAAATTCCAGTTTGGAATGACAGCAAACCCAATAATGCTGAAAAAACCTTTACTGTTTCATTGGATGTAGGGGATGGTAGTGCATTTCAAGACTATCGAGTTATTGATAGTCCAAATAACACGGTCACTGTGTTTGTTACAGATCCTAGTCGTGAACCAGTTCTTTCAATTGCTAGGGTCAATACCTCTGTCAATGAAGGCGAAAATGCAACTTTCCGAGTAACGGCAGTAGAGCGTGCGACAACAACACCAGCTAAAAAAGTTGCCTATCGATACCAAGTATCTGAAACCGGTAATTTAGTCGAGCCGGGTAATTTGGGTCTATTTACCAAATTTGCCAATGATCCTAACTATAATCTAATATCCGTACCGACAAAGACGGCAAATGGAGAATTTGATGCAGATAGTGATATTACAGTGAAATTATTAGATGCCTTGGTTGATATTAGACCTATTTATAATAGTATGAAAATGGAACGCGAATTTGAAACGACATCAGATCCTAATTATATCGTCAGTGTAAGTTCACCAAGTGCTATAGTCGCTGTACTAGACGATTCAACACCAACTGGTGGTGTTTCTATTGTTGCGGTAACAGAAACAGTTAATGCGGGAGGAACGGCGCGATTCCAAATTAGAACAGCAACACCTTTTACAAACTCAACTACGATTAATGTGTTGCTAGAATCTAGCACAACTGGTTTGTTTACACCAAGTAATGCCAATATACCAGTATTTTTGGGTGGTGGTGCAAGTTTTTCAAACTTTGAGGTTCTGGTTGGAAGCCCCGATGGTCTTGTTGGTTCGGTTAATCTTTCTGCTAGGATTCAGCCTCATGCGAGTTATAATTTAGCGGGTGCAAATACTAGTGCAATTATTTCAGTTATTGGTGCACAAGAAATTCCAACAGTGTCCATGGATGTTATCACAGCTTCAATACCAGAAGGACATGCCGCACAGGTTGAATTTACTTTGGCAACTACGAACCGCAATTATCAAGTCCCAGTAGAAGGAATTGAAGTAGAGTTTACCGTTGCACAAACTGGACCAAACTTCTTAAACTTCCGTGGAATTACTGGCACGGGTGACAAAACTGTTACATTTAATAGTCTTGGAAAGCTCACATACTTTATTCCAACTCAAGCACGTCCTGATCCAGACTCTGGTACTATTTCTATCACGTTAAATGAAGATTCCGATTCAACAGACCAGTATACTCGTGCAACTGCGGATAGTTATACCAAGTCGATCACAGTGAATAATCTGAGTGCAAAAATACCAGAATTATCTCTAAGTAGAACACTTACAGGTTCGGTAGATGAAGGGGAGGTATGGCGCGTAAGAGTTGCAATTGATCCTCCTGCTCCTTATACATTCCCATTAAGAGTAGCCGGTATTGATACTGGTAATTTTTTCCCAGGAGGATTTTATGAATATGCCGTTGACATTCCAATTGGAACCAGTGAATGGTTTGTGTTTGGATCTACGGTAAACGACGTGATTGATGAAGATGATGGGTCAATTAGTATAAGCATTAGTGAATCTGAACTATATACGATTGATAGTGACAATAATCTAATCTCAATTGACGTGAATGACAATGATGATGGGCCGATAGTTTCACTTGGGAATGATTCCGTAGTAAGATCGGAAAGTACTGGAAATATGCGATTTGATGTACAATTATCCAGTGCTTCTGATAAAATGGTTATAGTCAATTATGCCTTAGAAGAAGGAACGGCCACAGCGCCAGAGGACTATTCAGATACAGTTCATGCACTCGAATTTAGACCTGGTGAAACAAGCAAACCAATATTTGTCACTATTGTTAATGATGTAGGAAACAGTGAACCTACTGAAAGTTTCACCTTGAAAATTCTTGCTACTGATATCACGAATGGTCAATTAAGATCAGGAGTTTCAGAAATTACTGCAACAGGTACGATTACTGATAACGATAATTTAACTGCTAAACCACTCATTTCGATCAATAATCCACGACTTTCTGAGAGTGGTCGAGAAATAAGATTTAGAGTGACATTGTCAAAAGCAGTTACCGGTGAAACTGTTGATTTGGTCTATAATACCTCAAATGGTACGGCAACCGCAGGTTTAGATTACACTGCGGCCAATACCAATACTCCTCTTCAATTTTTGTCTGGAGAACTAACGAAAGATGTGATCGTTAGTCTGACTTCAGATGATATTGATGAATTTGATGAGACTTTCAATGTGGTGTTAACTTTACCGACCACGACTACGAATGCTGAATTTGTGGGTGGAAGTTCGGTGAGAACGTTGACTGGTGTCGGAACGATTGTTGATGATGACGTTCAACCTATTGTAACAATGGCGAGTACGAATACTGCTGATGAAAATGCGCAAACAATGTCCTTTGATGTTAACGTCATGAAGATTGTTAGCGATCGTGATGGGGGAAATGTGAGGTTAGAACCAACAACTTCGGGTAAACCTATCACGATTGGATATCGTACTTTTAATCATACCGCAGAATTGAATGCCGACTTTACAATTCCAAATGGACCACTAACTATACCTGCTGGTCAAGGAAGTGGATCTATTGATGTTACACTTGTTACAACTGATCCTAAGGAAGATGATGAAACTTTCACATTAGTGCTAAGTGATCCAATCAATACTTCGTTTGGTGGTTTAGTCGGTAGTCGACTGGCAAGTTATCAGTATTTGACTAGTGAAGCGACGATTAAAGATGTTGATGGTCCGCTCCCAATCCTTTCATTCGAAACCACAGATTTCAATGCAAACGAGGAGGATGGAAACTTTGAGGTAACAGTAAGTATACCAAGTGCCGCTACTCAAGAAGTTACCTTCACCGTCGCGACCAGTTCTATAGGTGATCAAAATGCAACGAAGACTGATGATTATGGTGACCCGATCTCAACTTCTGGCTCAATTGCAATAGGTAGTGATGATGAGACAATCTCCATTCCGATTGCTAGTGATACAATTCCTGAGGGAAATGAGACCTTTACCCTAACGCTTTCTAGTGTATCTGGTGCAGTGTTTCCTGGGGGTATCTCGACACTTACTCAGGAGATAACGATTATTGATAATGATGTACCAATTCTAACTATTGTTGATGCAGATAGTGATGAGGGGGATATGGGTTCTAATGGTATGGTGGATTTCATGCCGACATTAAATGCTAATGCATTATCAGAGGTTGTGATTACATATTCAATTGCACCAAGTGGTATTTTCCCAGCTGATGCCAATGATTATACATCTGCTTCAGCAAGTGGAATGATCAGAATTCCCGTGGGGCAAACTCAACCAGGTACACCAAGTTCACCAGCTCCGCTTCGCATAGAAATAGTAGGTGATGGTGATCCAGAGCCGAATGAAACATTCACTTTGACCTTCAGTGCCACGAATGCCACAGTTACTGATGGTACTGCAATTGGTACTATTAATAATGATGATGACCAAGTTATAGCAATCACTGATATCACAGTTGATGAAGATTTAAGTGTGGCACCAGCAAATAAGACCGCGACATTAAATGTTTCTATTGCACCAGCACCAGCTCAAGGGGACACGGTTGAAGTTACCTATGTCGTATCAACAGATTCAGCGGATTCTTCGGATTACTCCGAAACGACCGCTTCACCTATTCGATTTACATCAAGCAACACTTCAGCTGAAATATCTTTCACAATTACTGATGATTCTTTGGATGAGGATAATGAGACAATCAATGTAACATTGACTAATACTGATAGTATCGGATATTTCAACAATGATAATATTGGAACAGTAACTATCACGGATAACGACCCACTACCGACTATTGAATTAGTGGCGATATCGGCAAATATTCCAGAAGGAACTAATGCCACCACACCAACGACCCAAAATGTCACTGTTCAATTAGGTAATAGTGCAACTGCTGGTCGAGATATTATGGCAACTTATACGTTAGCAGGAGTTGAAGCAAGAATCCCAGCGGACATTAAATTGGCCACTGGTGCTCCGGGTCGTACTACAGATACTACTGGTGTTGTTACAATTGCGAAAGGACAACAATCAGCAACTATTCCATTGGAAATTGCAGCTGACAACAATGATGAAGATAATGAGAACTTTACAATAGCGTTATCAGGTGAGGTGAATGCATCGGTGGCCTCGGCAGATAAACGACAAATTACTGGGACGATTCAAGATGATGATGATCCACCGGTAGCATCAATTATAGACCATTCTGCACCGGAAGCTTCTGGCGATAATACCATGCGAGGAGCTGATGGTTTAGTGGTAACATTAAGTGCGGCTTCAGCCAAAACAGTAAGAGTAGCTTATGCATTTGCTGATGTATCTGCAGTCGAGGGCACGGATTATTCTGGAACAGATGGCACCTTGACCTTTACACCTGATTCAAATACTGGATTAACCCCAACATCTATGCTGGTTCCTTTCTCAATCACTCAGGATAAGGTAGTCGATGCAGCTGAAACATTCACTATAACTCTGTCTATTCCTGCTGATGGAAATGCAAGAGTCCGTAATGATGGAACAGAAAGATCAACTGTGACAATTGTCGATGATGACATGGCACTTGCGACGTTGACACTCTCAGTGACGAATACCCAGACATTTGAGGATGGTGAAATTGAATACATGGTGACAATTGCTCCTCCACCTGAAAGTGCGATTACTATCCCAGTTGAAGCAGTTGATGCAAATGATATTTCACAAACTTTGACTCCAACTGGAGGTGTAGTGATCAATCCAGCTGCAGGTCAAATGTCAAGTTCGGCAAGGGGTCGGGTATCAGTCGCAGAAACTAATGTTTCAGGACCTATTACGATCAAACTTGCTAATTCGGTTACTGGGTATACGTTTGATCCGGTTGGAAAATCTATTGATGTGCCGGTTGTTGCCGACCCAAGTGATGTAAGTGTGTATATTGTAGCTCCTAACTCAGTTAATGAAGGGTCTGATGCGTTAATAACGGCACAAATTTTACAACCCCCATCAGGTTCAACGACATCAAGTGCTGATTTGACGATTGGGCTCAGTGTAGCGGACTTTACTGATCGAACTGCAGAGTATATTGACGAAACCACTTTGTATGAGGTGTTAAAGGCGGGACAAACTTCGGTAACGTTTAGTGTGCCGACGAAAGCTCCGACCACTGGATTGCTTGATGGGTTGCTAGTTGTCACCCTTGTTGATGGGGTTGGTTATGCTCCAATATCAGGTAATGATGTGGAGTATGTCGAGGTTTATGACCTTGATTCTCCAGCTGATGTTCTAACTGTTGAAGTAGAGTCCGGATCAATAGTTGAAGGTCAGGATGCGGTGTTTAATATTAGACGAACGGGTTCAACAGCAGAAGTAAGTTTCCAATATAACATCACTCTTTCAGATGCTGGTTTTTATGGTGGTACCTTACTTGATGTTCCAAGTTCGATTCAAGCCGGTATGGATGTCAGAAGGATTGCGATACCGACGACTGAACTTACTGGTTCTGATTCTTTTCCCACCTCTACCACTGATATAAGATTGTCTTTGGAAAATACCAGAGAGTTTCCTACGGCAGATTATCGTATTAACAGGAAGTCAAATACGATTGATGTGACAGAAAACTTACCAGTTGTTGCATTTAAAAATTATCCGACGAATATCACCATTGGTCATTCGTTTACATTTACGGTTGAAGCTGACCCACTTCCAGAAAATCCATTATCAGTTGGGCTAAATTTCTTTGGTGTGACAACAGGATTATTCGCTAGCATTGTTGATAGTGCAGGGAATACCATCACGGATAGTGTTTCTGTTCCAACTACTGGTTCGGTTGAAATTACTGTGACTACTGCGGCTGCGGGCACATCTGGGGATCAAGACAGTCAGTTCTTTGGCTTCAGTGCCGGAGCAGGTTATAGGATATCAAATGTATTGGCTGAAAATCAACCAACTATTAATCTGTTAGCTAATAGTAATCCAACCGCGGCGCGACCAAATGTTGCCTTGCAAACGCACTCAACGGATAAGGTTAATTTGGCTGATACATCCCAACTGACTTTCAATATTATTGCTAGTGATGTGCCAACTAATAATGTTGATGTCAATGTACTCATCAGCCAAACGGGTGGTAATTTCCTCTCCTCATCAACGGTTCCTCCAGTTCGACTGGATAAAACCCCTAGTCAAACCATGACACCATTTACCTTGGCAATTGCTGATGATAATACTAATTCTGAGAATGGTGACTCCACTATTACGGTGACCTTAACGCATGGTGATGGATACACCTTAGTTAATTCAACCGCAGATCCAAACCATACGACATCGGCAACAGTAACTGACACTCCTGTGCAAATTTCCACCATTGGTGTTACCGCGAAAAATAATACAGTTTTTGAAGGAAGCGCGGTTGAGTTCGAATTTACGGCCGATCCTGAGCTTGCGGAGACACTAGATGTGATGGTTACAGTTTCACAATTACAAAGTTTCTTGATGACGGATCCAGACAATATAACCATGGTAACAATAGGTGCAAACACGTCGCTAACCTCAAAACACTTGTATTCACTGATGACAAATTCACCAAATGGCAATATTGATACTGATGGGTCAGTAACCTTAACTATTTCTCCTGATATGACCAATAATTCCTATACTGTACATGACAATAATAGTAGTGCTACCGTGAATATCACGGACTTTGAAAGACAAACTTCAATTTCGGTTATTGCAATTTCAAGTGAAGTTACCGAGGAGGACATGGCAAAATTTGAAATCAGAGCTAATAAGATGAGTGCGGACATACGAACAGTTAATATCACTATTGATGATGGCATCGCAGACTTCCTCGCTTCCTCTGATAGAGGCTCGCGACCTATACAGATTCCTGCTAACGAACAAAAATATACTCTTAATGTTCCGATTGCTTCAGACTCAACTTTTGAATTGCATGGCCAGATTTCGGTTACGATTGAAGAACCAGATGCTGGTGCGACCTTTAGGTATGTTATTGGTTCAAATATGCCTGCCACAGTAGACGTATATGATAATGATGCTCCAACTGGAATTTCAATTTTAGCAGTATCAACTCCAGTCACTGAAGCGGCTGATACCTATGCTGAATTCCAAGTTATTTCTGATAGCAAGAACGATTCAAATGCTCGTACGATTGATGTTCGGGTCGTAAATGACTCCGGAGATGACTTTATAGATTCTAACCAAGATGCTACCCCCAATCATAATTTTGATTCCCAAACGAACAATTTTGAAGTATCTATTCCGGCCGGTAAACGAGTTGGATTATTGAAAGTTAAGATCCACGACGATAGCAAGAATGAAAATGATGGTGAAATAACTGCTACTGTGATGACTGGTACTGGGTACACACCCGCAGCGACAAATAATTCCGCAACAATTTCGATTAATGATGATGATCCAGAGGTTCCAGTATTGTCAATTTCTTCAACAGCTGCAATGACCGGAGTAACTGAGGGACTTAGCTTTAAGTTTACTGTAGAAGCCGATAATACAATTTCCGGTTCGGCATTAACATTTGCCCAACCCTTTATCAAAAGTGATCAACCTGACGGAGCTAGCAATTTAATTATGGCTTCAATTGTTGAAACGTCTTTTGAAATTGCAGTGGGGCAAAGAGAGGCCACCTTTACTGTCCAGTTGGCTACCGATGGAGATGTTACCTCAAGTGATAGTATTGGTATCATCGTTAGACTTATAGAAGGTGAAGAATACGACACCTCGAACCGAGACTCCATTAATGTAAGGGTTAAAGATAATGATGCACCCTCGGCGACAACACCTGTAGTTGAGATCAGTGCAGGAGTGAATTATGCGGTGAGAAGCGGAATGATCCACCAATATAGAATCACTTCTTCACCTCCAACTACTTCTATTGTTGATTCAAATGTTATGATTACACTGCGTGATGCAACCACTTCAGCCGAAACTTCTTACATTCACCCAGTTCAATTGACACCTCTGTCACCAACTCACTCATTAATCTTGAATCCGCAAGGAGCTAATGGGCACAGCGGGGCAGATCTAATAACTATTACTGTACTTGACGGAACCGGATATGTCCTATCAAATGATGCGGCTAAGCAAGAGAAGTCTATTGTTTTATTAAATCAACTTCCAAAACTTTCAATAGCTGAAGTTGCTCCAGTACATGAATCAGTTGGAAAGTTTTCATTTACCATAACCTCTAACATCCAACCTCATGCCGGACATCCAATTATCATAAATCGAGCGGGTGACACTCAAACTTTAATAGTCACTGAAGATACGAGAGGTCACCAATATAGCCCGCAGTTTACATCTGATCCGATTCTTATCACCAATACTAGTCCAAATAATTCCGTGGACGTAGAAGTAACATTTACCGAAGATAGCGATTATCATGGTTGGCAAAATATAGTAGTTTGGGTGAACATTGGTAGTGATTTTGAGGTTAATGAATCTGCGCGTCAAATATTTGTATTGATACAAGAGAATGAGTTATCATCAAGATTAGTCTCTATTTCTGAACATCCACAAAGTGTGGTTGAGGGAGATCCTTTTGATATTACTTTAACGGCCAGTGAGGCGGTACCAACTGGTGAAAGTATAGAGATTGAATTGGAAGTCGTTGGAAATCCTGCTGAATTTTATACAAGTCACACGGAGACAATCACTATTGATGATTCAAGTCCTTCTACGAAAGCGACCATAACTACCGGTGATTCTACTACTCATTCAACCAATGGAACAATTAGTGTTAAAGTCTTACGCGGCAATCACTATGAACCAATGTCAACAACCGCAACGACTATTAATGTGCTAGCGAGAGAGACTCTACCAAAAGTTACAATTGCTGATCCAGCAACTAGTATGATTACCGAAGGGGAAACGGCTCGATTTACTGTAACTGCAGCTGATCCTACTCCGACAGGGACTTTATCCGTTGCAGTGATGGTTTCCCAAGGCAGTGGTGAAGATTTCTTAACTTCAAACATTCCAAATTCTGTCACATTAACAAATGGAACTGGAATATTGGAAGTTGCAACCATGGATGATGATGTAGATGAGACTAATGGCACACTATCAATTGAAATTCTAGAAGATCCTAAAAAGACTGATAATACCATGGATGCAATATATTTGTTAGGAACTAAGATTACTTCTTCAATTATGGTAGAAGATAATGATGTTTCTGATGTCCCTGTACTTTCAATTTCATCAGATGCAGAAATGAATGGTGTAACTGAAGGATTTAGCTTTAAATTTACAGTCTCGTCAGATCGAGAAATTTCGCTATTAACACCATTGACATTTGCGGCTCCAATGATTTCAACCAATCAACAATCTGGTGCAAGCAATCCTATATCACCTTCAATTCTTGAAACTACTTTTGAAGTTGTGGATAATTTGTTTGACGATGGGACTAGTACAGAATTCACCGTCACTATGAACCCAGATGCAGATGTATTACCTTCTGATGATGTTAGCATTACTGTAACATTAGTTGATGGCACTGACTATAATCTTTCGTCAAAAAAATCAATTACGGTAAAGGTAAAAGATAATGATACACCTTCGGCTTCTAATGTAAGAGTCAGTATTTCGACGGAAAGGAACTATTATGCTCATGGTAGCACGTTGGAATATTATTTGACCGTATCTGAATTACCAACAAACAATATTACTGTAAACCTTGAATTAGAGATCGCTTATGAAGGACTTTCACTCAGAGATTATCGTTCGCTCTCACAAGAGATTAAATCCAGTGGACCACTTAAAACTAAATTAGAACAACCGACCCACAATGACGATCCAAGAGTTGATGATATTTATTCGCTTTTTAATGTGACAATTTTAGATGGTGCTGGATATTCTCTTCAATCCGATGAAGAATCGCGAACAGCTACGGTAGTTTCAATAGATGAATTACCAGAAATTTCAATTGCTGAAATCGCACCAGTGGAAGAAGCGGATGGTATGTTTACATTTAAATTGAGCTCCGACTATACACCTGTAGCTGGATATCCACTTATTATTGATACTTTAAGTGTTGAAGATGCGACTACTGATGCTCCAACTTACAATCCGCAGATTACGACTAATCCAATTCAATTTACCAGCACTAGTACCGAAAATGAAGTTGAAGTGAATGTAACATTTACCAAAGATGATGATTATGTAGGTTGGGATAATTTAACTGTTTCGTTAACGGATGGTGAAGAATATACTGCAGCTACTAATGCGAAAACGCGTACTGTGGTGATTCGAGAAGAGCAAACGTCATCAAGATTGATTACATTAGACGCTCCAGTTAGTGTGGTTGAGGGTGAAATGATTGCAGTAACATTAATAACTAGTGAAGCAGTTGACGCAGGTGAAACAATAAGCGTTGAATTAAATGTCACAGAAAATTCGGGTTCATTCCTTGATCCAAGTTTTACAACTAGAACTTTTGATATGACAAATGCAAGAGATCGCGAGCCTATTATGATTCCAACTCGAAAACAAGTTGGTACCGCAGATGGTGAGATTGAATTAGCAATTGTTCGTGGTAATAACTATGAACCAGGTCCAACAAATGACTCGACCGCGACTATTGCCATTCAAGAAGAAGATTTGTTACCAAAAGTTACCATCGCACTACCTTCAGGAGCACAAACTACAGTTGATGAAGGTGAAGATATCCAGTTTGTTTTATCAGCTAGTGCGGTAACACCTGCTCCAAGTGATCCAATTATGGTTCATGTGCAGTTGACTGATGATGATACTAGTGATTTCTTGACATCGGATCAAACCGCAACAACTCGTAAGTTACCTGTCACTAGTGGCAGTACTTATACATTTGATGTTTCAACAGTAGCTGATGCAATGGATGAAGATAATGGGTCTATAACTGCAATGGTTGTCGCTGATCCAAAACAATCTGACCCAACCAAGAAAACGACCTATCTACTTGGAGCAACTGAGAACACATTAGCTACAGTCATGATTACCGACAATGATGGTGGTAATCTACCAATTGTAGAAATTTCAGCTACTTCAGCATCGATTAATGAAGGGGAAGACGCTGAATTCATGCTAAACGCTTCAAATCTTCAAGGTGATACAATTACAGTCCATGTCAGATTTTCAGCGGATGGTGGTGATTTTCTTGCTCGAGATTTGAGTACTAATTCCATATACTTGGCTTTTATTGATTCATTTCCTTTATACACTCCGCAATCAGGCCCTATATCATTACCAATTCCGATAAGCGAACCCACAATATTTGACAATATTGATGAAGATGATGGGGCAATTATCGCTCGTGTTTTATCTGATCCTGAGGACACTGATACTTATACAGTAGGAACTAAGGCATCAGCTACTGTCATTGTTGCAGATGGCGGTGCAAATGCAGAATTACCTGGAATTTCATTTGGAAATATTTCACTTGGTGGTAGGGTAGCGACTTCAAATTTCTCAATTGTAGAAGGTGACCTTATTGAACTTACCATTGATTCCACAGCAAAGATTACAAATTCAAGTGGACTCGGGGTTCGCTATTCGGTAGGAATTTCAGGTGATTTCATCACGTTACCGGCAAATACTGTTCCAAATTTTGATTCGTATTATGATCCTGCCCCAACTAATTTAAATCCTACTGCAACTATTGCAAGTAATGCAGATGATTCTATCATTCGTATACAAACTCATGATGATGGTGAAGAAGAATTAGATGGATCAGTAACTATAACACTATTGCCACCTGAGCGACAAGCGGGTGTTGCACGTCCTTATTATCTAGTAAATCCAAGCGATGTAAGTCGAGAAATCATTATTACGGATAATGATCCACTACTTACAATAGGTGGAGTATCTACTGAAGGAGTTCTTACTATTACTGAAGGTACTCATGTTAGTGATACAACTCCATTAAACGTCACAGTTTCTATTGATGGGGATATAAATCCTTTGGAAGACATAACTGTTAGTTATTCAACGGAATTGATTACTGAGACAAACTCAGATTATGACAATGCCGCGGCTGATGATTTTAATTCTACAAGTGGCACATTAGAATTCTCGGTTAGTTCAAAGGATGCAAAGAGTTTTGTTATACCGATTACAGCAGATTTTTTATTTGAAAGGACTGAAGCTTTTGCACTAAATTTTGCCGTGACAACCGGTAGCGCGAGAATACAACATACTATAGTTATCGTTCAAATAATGGATGACGATTTGAACCTGCCAAAACTTTCAATTGGTGATATTACGCTGAATGGTGAGGTTGCGACTACTGATCTTGCAATAACCGAAGGGCAACTGATTGAAATTGAGATTAATTCATCAGCCCTAATCACTGACGCAAACGGATTGGAGGTTCATTACTCAGTAACGATTCCAACGAATGATAATTTCATCGCACTTCCAACAGATACTTCAATCGCGAATTATGACACCTACATTGATGGAACTGCGGGTGATACAAGTAAGACGATACCTAGTGATCAGGATTCCCTTATAATTCGGATGCAAACAGTTGATGATGATATGGAAGAAGCCAATGGTTCAGTTACGTTTACTCTGCTACCTGATACTCCAATAGGAACACCAGCAGCTTTGCAATACAACCTTGGTGATCCAGCTAATTCAAGCCGTGTTATAATGATCAGAGATAATGATCCATTATTGACTATTGCCGCGGTGCAAGGGGATGGTACAATTAGTATTGAGGAAGGTACCCATGTTACGAATACCACGCCATTGACTATTGACGTTGCGATTGGTGATGTACCAGCTGCTGAAATTATTACAGTAAGTTATCGAACAGCTCCAATTGATCAGACTACTACAGAAAGTCGTGTTGCCAGTTCTAGTGACTTCACTGCAACGACTGGTACATTAACCTTCCCTATTGGTTCAGATGCTTCTCAACCAATCACGATCCCGATTATTGCTGATGCGTTGGATGAGGAGACTGAGGTATTCTCTGTATTCTTGGCGGTAACTGCTGGTGGTGCAAGATTACAGCATTCGGAGATTACTATTCAGATTACCGATGATGATGATGAACCTGTGCTATCATTTGAACAACTTGAAGTAACTAATATAGAAGGTGAACTTAATACAGATGGTACTCGTGCTGAAACTCCGTTTGAATTTAAGATTGTGTTGTCATCTGCTTCTGAGAAAGTGGTGACAGCGAATTGGTTAACAAGCAATTTGACAGCTCGAGCAAGTGATCCAGCAGATGCTGAAAATGATGACTATTTAGCAATTCCAAATGCTACAGAGGATGGTATTGAAACATTTACACCAGGTGAAACAGAAAAAACTATTACTGTAATCGCTTATGGTGATGATTTCAATGAAGCACATGAACTATTCTATGTGATTTTAAGAGATACAGCTGAGAATAATGCAAGTGTAGATGTCGCTAAAGCTCGTGCTACTGGTATTATTGAAAATGATGATAATCCGGTTATTAGTATTTTACCGGCTAGCGGAACGGAAGCGACTAATGGAATGATAACTTTCACGGCTAGTATTTCACCACCAATTGAGGGTAGCGAAACAGTAACAGCAACTGTAGCGACTGTACGAGGGGATGCTGATACGGCAATTCCGGATGTAGATTATCACTCGAAATCAGGTGATGATTTTGAAACTTTGACCTTTGACAAGGATAATCCTACCGATGAATTTTCTGTAATACTGATAAATGATCCGTTGGATGAGAATAATGAAACTTTCACAGTAGTTATTGACAATGAAGTTTCTTCTGATCCAATCAATTATCCCGTGATGATCCTGAACGATAATAATAGTGCTATGGGTACTATTATTGATGATGATGATGAACCCACTATTACGTTAGTTGAACCAGATGTTGCTATAGAAGTTGCAGAAAGTGATGCTGGAAGTATTGAAGTTGAGTTTACAGTTGAACTGACCGGTCCGATAGTTAATGATAAAAATGCCGGGTCTGGACGCGATGTGATCCTCAGTTACTATACTAGTGAGACTACTGAGGCTAGTGTAAGACCTGCAACAAGTGACATTGACTTCACGGCTTTACCAGAAGATAATAAGGGAACAATCACGATTCCAGCTGGTGAAACGACCGGGACTATTACCATAGAAGTACTTGGTGATGATGAATTCGAAGGTGTTGAGCAGTTCATAGTGACAATTGCTGATCCTACTGGTGCAATTATTTCTGGGGAAACCGAAAAAACAATAGTGATTACTGATAATGACGCAGATTTGCCAAGACTTTCAGTTGAACTGAACAGTGAACCCGCAATCGATGAAGGAGAAACTATTGATATTAGTGTAACTTCAGGCGCAACCGCACCTTCTGCGGGAACGCCAATTCAAGTTGCCATTAGTGTAGAGCAGGTTGGAGACTTTGTTGCCTTTAGAATTCCGCGATCAATTATTATGACTTCTAGTTCTGAAGATATAAGTATTCGAACTCTAGCTGATTCTGTGACAGAAGAAGATGGTACAGTTACAGTTTCAATTTCCAAAACTGAAGGCAGTTTTACTGTTGACCCGAGAAAGTCTTCTGTTGAAGTTATGGTAAGAGATATTACTCCAGAAGACGAAAATCTTGCCAGAATCTCAATTGCTAGTAATGCGGTTGATGCGATTTTACGGACATTAGACATTACTGGTGTGGTATCACCACCTTCAGAAAGTTCACCAGCAATTGAATTGCCGAAGGTTTCAGTGGCAGCTGTTGTTCCTGTTGTTGATGAAGGAGCACCTGTTCAATTTAATATCTCTGGTAGTGGTAATCTCAATAACAACGTGGTGGTGGAATACACTCTCAGTAGTGAAGGAGATTTCTTTGGCAACTTAGGTCAAGGCATCTATAGAATTAAACTATCAGCAGTTCAACCAAATGCTCAGGTCGAAATTACCACCATTAATGACAATTATGCTGAACAAGATGGTACGTTATCCCTAACATTACTTGATGGTCGTGCTTATGATCTCACTGATCAAAGCAGTGCAAGCGTCGCCATTTCTGACTTAAAGGATCGGCAACAACGTACTGCAGACATTACCGCACAGGCACAAGCCTTCTTACCAGATTTGATGGGAATCATGGGCGCAAGTTCCGTAGATTTAGTTACCCAGCGGAGCAATCAGAGTTTCAATGGTGATAATGAGTTATCACTAGAACTTGGTGGTGAAAACTCAATTCCAGGATTGATTACAATGGGTGGAGAAATGATCAATGAGAACACAACCTCACTAAAGTCATTCTTGGGTGATTCATCATTTGCATTCTCATTACTTTCTGGGGATGATTTTACCATCCCCGCGACAGTTTGGGGACTTGGTGATTATCAAAATATCACCTCTGATGTTGGTAATAATTCATCCAACTGGTCTGGTGACTTATTCACGGGTAGATTTGGCATTGATGCAATGATCAGCGACGGATTGATGGCGGGACTTTCTGCATCCATTTCAGAAAGTGAAATAGAGTTTGATCGCGTTGATACTGAAGACGTACAATACATTTCACAATCTACTTCCCTGAATCCATACTTTGGTTGGACTTCTAAGGATCAGAACTCAGAAATCCATGCAATTGCGGGATATGGACGCGGTGAAATAGGAATAACACAAGCACATTATGAAGATGAATTGTTTGATAGCGAATCCTACACATTTGGATTGACTGGTAGTCAGCTCTTGTACTCGTCTGGTAGCATTTTAAGCGGAACTAGTAATCTAAGTGTAAAAGGCGAGACTTGGTTTGCACGACAAAATATCACTGGTAAAGATGGCATCCTTGAAAGCATAGAAATTGATGCACAACATCTAAACATACGGACTGAAGCAACACACCAGTTCGAATTGGTAGATGGTTCTTATCTAAATCCATTAATTTCAGTTGGGTTACGTCGCGACCAAAAGAATCGTCAATCAATATCGGGACTAGAGTTCATTGGTGGTGCTAATTATACTAACCCAATTGGATTGACGTTTGCTGGTAATGGTAATATGCTAGTTGGTGAAGAAAATCAGATTCAAAAACTTGGACTGGATGGATCTTTAACATTTGATTGGGCAAGTGACAAACGTGGATTAATCATGGAGATTGCTCCAACCTGGGGACGAACCAATGTAGAGGTTCAAAATTCATTATGGAGCCGTAACATTCTGGATGCAAACTTTGAATCTGGTCAATATACCGATGGTATTTCGCTAAACAGCGAAATTGGTTTTGGACTGGATATTCTAGATAGACAAAGTGTTCTAACACCATTTGGTGGATATCAATATTCTGCTACTCAAGGTAACGAATACCATGTAGGTACTCGAATGAACTTTGGTTCAAATTTTAAATTAGATATCTCTGGATCTCAAAATATCAACGCGGTTGGTGAAGTTTCTAATAAAATACGATTAGAAGGGGGACTCAGCTGGTAAAGCTCTTCCAGATCTAATTTCCGAGAATTGTATTTGATTGATGCTGAAACTCATGATTTCAATCACAAATTTATATCAAAGTCCAAAACCGCCTATATTGGTATTCCCAATACAGGTATTGTAATCAACTTTTTCTCAGAAGAAAGGAGGATAGAAGATGCCGGTAGTACAATACAAAAGAACTCTAATTGATATATTGCTTAGACGACCAAAAGAGGATTTTGAAAAGGGTCCTTATTGGCCAGACGACCATCCAAGTTACGGTGCATATGGTCCCGGGCAAAAAACAGTAAACACCCCAATCAAAAAGGAGGATAATTCGGGTTCTGGGAATTCTTAAGAATTTTTGAACATTAGTTTTGCACCTTAAATAGACCTCGAGAAGAGTGATGGCTGGAGTATTCTAGCTAGCTCTGAATTTGTGTTTAAAGACATTTACATCTTGATTTTGGTGACACTTACCCATTAGAAAATTGCTAAGATGCTGACCTTCCCTAATTGCTTGAAGCGACTTACTATCAACTGTCTTACAACAAATTAACTTATTTTTTTGGTGATAGCACAATGTTAGAAAAAATGTCACGTAAGTGTCTAAAAAATACATGAATTTGTCGTAGAACAATTTCAGAAAGTTTATGTTAAATTAATCTCAATCACTGCTACGGCATTTTTTGTGACACTAATGCGGCAAATATTATGACATTCTATAAAAGGATAAACTATCAATAGTCAGGATCTTCGAGAATTTACTGGGGATGGCAATTCGGTTTCCTTGATTCATTTAAAAACCAGCCACATTTGAAAATTTCATTTATGTCGTTACTTGATAAATTAAGGTCGTATTTTGACAAATCATATCATTGTAATATACTATATATATCAGATTAGGTTTTAACACTCTCACTAATAACTGGTGAATTTATAATTTTGGGGGTATATGAGACTTTACTTCGGGGTAAAAAATTTACGGTCTGTTGATATCGAACCACCAATTGAGTTGCGTCCGATTACGATTTTATTAGGCCGAAACAATGTAGGCAAAAGCACCTTTTTAAGGACATTTCCCTTATTGCGTCAATCTGCAAATGTTCGACCAATAGGTCCAGTATATTGGAAAGGTGAATTTGTTGACTTTGGTGATTACGCTACCGCTGTAAAGAAAGGTAACGAAAATGAGGGAATAACCTTTAATTTTGAATGTGGAAACTTTAGTATTCCAAAGAATCGTTTTTATTCTAACCATTACGTACCAAAAAAAAAGAAAGAAATTGACAATGGAACCTGCATTAATGAACAAGCAAAACTTCAGATTTTGCTACAAGAGCAGAATGGACAAGTATTTAGAAAGAGAATTATGTTGAGTATTCCAGAGTTTAAAATTGATGTGGATATTAGTTTTTCAAATGCAGGTACATTCGAAAAAATTTTAGTCAATAACAACGAATTACCTAATTATTTTAAAAACTGGTCATTTGAATTACATCGCGATCGTCTGCTTCCTGCAATGGAAATTTTTTACAATGAAAATAATACTCGGTTAATATTAACCACAAATGCAATTGACTTTGAAGTGGGTAGATTCATTGGGGAATCAATCCTTGAAGAATTAACCTTCGAGATTAAAAACCAAGAACTCTTAAATATGGTTGAAAAAATACTGGCATATCCAAGATTAACCTTAGAAAACATTATAGAGCTTAATGATTCTGCAAAACTTGAACACTTTAAGTCAGTTTATAGAATGATTGCAGACAACCCTACCAAATTTATTGAAAAATTTGATACAATTTGTAGTTTATATACTGCAGTTCAAGCTTATGAAAAAATTGCAAGTACATTTGATAATATTATCAAAAATTCTACCTACATTGGTCCCTCAAGAGCTAAAAGTAAACGGTATCATGAGATGACTAATTTAAATTTTTCTGAACTTCGAGTAGACGGTGCAAATTTGCCAGAAATGCTTGGTTCTATGGACAACGAAAAAATTGCAAAATTTTCTGATTGGTTAGAAGAATATTTCAACTTCGGAATTCTAGTTGAGAAGAGAAACGGTCATATCAGTATTTTCGCTAAAAACGGTGACTCCGAAGTAAATTTTGCTGATTCAGGATTCGGGATCTCTCAACTTGTTCCAGTTGCATTACAAGTATGGTGGGATCTAAACTTACTTGGTGAATATTCATCGTCACCGAATAATAATGGTATTGAAAATCGCGAACACGATACCACAAAAGTTTTAACAATTGAACAACCAGAATTACACCTCCATCCAGCACACCAATCAATGCTAGCAAATTTATTTGCAAATTTGGTTAAATTCGCAAGAGATATGAAAAATAAAGTGAAACCAGCTTATATCATTGAGACTCATAGTGAATCTTTGATAAATCGATTTGGTGCATTAATTGAAGATGGTGTTATATCACCCAAGGACGTTCAAATCTTAATGTTTACAAAAGATAGAGATGGATTGACTTCCCCCACTAAAGTCGAGAAAATAGAGTACAATGAGGAAGGTTATTTGGAAGAGTGGCCTTACGGATTTTTTAGGATTAAAAATGTTAGTTGAAGTTGATATCAAGCGCGACCAGGTCGAAAAAGTCCTCGATTGTTTGGATACTGCCGACAAAAAGCAACAATATTTGAACGAATTAGGTAATCTGTTTACTGATCTACTTACTTCAAGTAGAGCAGGGCTTCATCGAATATTCATTAATAGAGAACTTTGCCAATGGATATTTAAGTATGCGGGACTGCGTACCAGAGAAAAGGATCAATTATTGTTAGTTGAGGATCGATCTTCACAACTAGGTTCTACAATAAAAAATGTTCACTGTAAATTGACTATTGAATTAGGTAAAAAAGAAATTCAGCAAAACGGGTTTCACTGGAGAGTTGGTCATAAGAATTTTGTGAATGAAATTGAACTTAAACAAGTAGCATTACTTGTTGAAAACGGTAAGTATGACGGGCAAATGTATAAACATATTTTTGAATTAGTAGCTGCTAAAAGCAAAGTAGGAGTCATAAATTTCAGACCAGAGAACAGTGGTGGAAAGAAATTTTTACCTAAGTGGTTTGAAGACTTAGTAAAGCGTGATGAAATGGTTCTATGCATAGGAGACCAAGATTGTTTGGCCCCAACGGATCATTCAAACAATGATTTAATAAAAATGTACAATAAACTGAAATCTAATAATTTTATTGGATTCGCAACACTAACCCCTGGTAATGCGATTGAAAATTTTTTTCCACTTACAATTATTGAAATTCTGGGTTCCAAAGTAAGTCAATCTGATGTAGCTAGACTAAAGCAACTAATTACGAGTCAGAAGAATGTCAAACATCTCGATTGCATGTGGTTGTATTTTAACGTTAAAAAAGGGATAGATCCTCAAAAACTGAAGAAACTCAATCCTGTTCAATCAGAATGGTTAGCCGAAAAATATCAGGTTGAAATAGATAAAGTTTCGAAAATAAGATTTCCTGGATTTGGTGACATATCTAAACTACTATTGCGAAACTTCGAAAATAATAAGAGAACTCTCGTAATACAAAAATTTGAAGAATTTATTGATACTGCATATTGGAATTTGCACTTGGGTCCTTGGTTAGAACCTATACTATGGTTTTTGTGTGGTGATGATTCTATAAAGCAGGGAAAAAGATGAATTAGTGTCCTAAGACTATTATTTCTCGGACTCAGCGACAAATTCAGCTGTCATTCCAACAATTTTCATAAATCCAGCTTGTAAAATCCTTCATTTCCGTCTTAATCCAACAAGCGAAAACGTTTCAATTACATCAAGTAAGTTGAATTTCTGTAAAATCCGAGCACATTCGGACATAGAATCCGAAAACATTCGGACAAATTTCTGTGAATAACTAGAGATAGATTATTCAAATTCAAGAGGTAATCTTTTAATCCTGCTTCAGTTTACCACAACTGGAGTGTAACATGAGAAGATTATCCATGAAGAAGTACAGAAAGATTCTGTTACTGCGTTGGGAACAGGATATATCTGTTACCACGATATTAAAAATGATTCCGGAACTTGGTCGTTCGACGGCCTATGATTGTTTGCAACGAGCGATGGTTGCGGGATTAACAGTGGCTAAAATAAAGTCACTTTCGGATTTTGACTTAGAGCAATTGCTCTATCCTCCTAAACCTGCTGATGACAGCACGCGACCTGAGCCAGATTATGTTCACATACATAAAGAATTGGCGAAGAACATCAATCGCTTGACGAGTACCTGCATGAACAAGGTTTATATGAAACAGTTACGACCCGTGCAATAGTAAGTTTAGTGATTGAACTAAAATTAGACCCTATTAAGTTAGCTCAAGAAGTATTCAAGATTATTGAAGCTAACTCGAATGTTTACCATCAAGGCAAGATGAAGAAGAAGTAAATGGTTTGATTAACGTTAGCGAGTTTGGGAAGGTTTCCTTGGCACCAGTGTTGAGAAATTGGTATTGGTGGACATGTGGTAAATTTTGAAAGAATATTTGCTATTGTAATTTTGATGATTATAATTTAATATGATTGTACTAAATTGAATCAATTAATGGTAGCGTTCTTAATTGAAAGTCATTAAACCAACCTAACCAACAGCAACCGATTTCAAAATTGGAGAATATTACAATGCAACAATTTACCTCTGCTTTGCATTCAATAGGTTACCCGAGTAAGTTGACACATCAGCACAATGCGTTCTGTGCATGTCGAAAATTAACTCGAGCGTGCATCGGACTAGCAACATTAATTGTATTAAGTTTTGCAACACTTTGTGTGATGCACTCTCCGTTATCCGCCGCTCCTTTAACTAACACCTTTGTAGATAAACTTGGTGAGCGAAGTTCTATACGGTCTGCAACTATAGTTGAAGGGAGTTCAATTGCTATAAGGATTAATTTCAATGGAACTTTTCACACAAGGACTTCTGAATTAAAATACCGAGTTGATGACCCTGGCGGATTTCTTAAAACAGGTCAAAGTGGAGAAAAGACACAGTCATTAGCGGCGAGGAACTTAGGTTATACATTTATGCTTGATACAAAAAGGAAGAGCGGTGCTATTGACCGAACAATTACAGTTACAGGAATTACTAATGATGATTTTGATTTTGAAGCTCATTTTGGAGTATTTACGATTAATGTCGCAAAATTTCCAGAAGTTAGTATTGGTTCGTTTGAATCACGAGGTCAAGAACATTCTGTTACGGAAGGCCATCCTATTAGGATTTTAGTTGATTCGGAGAGTGTTGCAGGTGCGGATGTTTTCCTGTTAGTAACCGAAAGTACCAATGGAGGTGATCACATAGAGAGTATGCACGAAGGTAGACGGCTTGTGGAATCGACATCACAAACAAAAAGTTTTGACATTCCAACTATGATTGATTCTAATTCTTCTGTCAATAGTACGGTGACAATAACGGTATTACCAACAAGCTTATATGACATTAATCATAGCCGTTCAACCATTACTGTTATGGTGAAAGATACTGAAGTGCCGAAAATTTCAATTATTAGTCGTGATACATCAATAAAAGATGGCCACGAAGCAAGATTACTTATTAGATCTTCACTAGTATTACCTATTGCATTCTCGGTAACGATTTCATTGAGTGAAGACATAAGTGGAATTTTAAAAGATGGAAGTGAAAAAGTTGTTATGATCCCTGCTAACGAACAAATTGAAGCATTTGTGATTGAAACTAATGAAGGTAAAAGTGGAGAAATTGTGGTTTCAATAAAGGATTCTGATTCAAACAGTTATACCAATGGGATAGAATCATCAGTTACAATTGCAGTTACTAGTTCAACTTTAAATTTTTCTCAATATTTTGCTGGAGATGAAGCGATGCCAAGTAGTCGAGGAGAAATAATAACTGAAGGTGATACAATTTATGTATCAATTGAATATAGTGGATCTATTTCTGAAACAAGAATGTTCAGAATACTCATCACGGAGACACCAATTGGTGTTTCTTGGTTTAAAGATGAACATGGTGGTCAAAGTCATCTTGTTGGTGCTAATCATTTAGCAGATACACTTGAAGGTATACAAACAATTAGTGGAACTGGTGGAACGGCAAATGCGCAATATGAAACGGATATTGATTATAGTTCAAATTTGAAAAGTGTGATTCAAATATATTTGTTAGGTGGGTCTGACTATAGACCGATTGATTCAGCTTGGGGGAGTTTTATTGTCGAAAATAAAGCTGATATTCCGGTGTTAACCATTGCAACAGGTGCTTCAGTAACAAAGGGTAATAGTGCAGATTTCGCAATATTTACTAGTGAGACTCCTTCAGCAGGAAAATCTTATATGGTTAATTATTCCTATACCATCAATGGAGTTGAAACTGATGACCAATCCACGATGGTAACAATTGGAACTACTCCACCTTTGGGACCATTAAGCATACCTACGAGTGCAACAGAAAGTGGGAATAATGATATTATTGTGACCGCGACATTAAAAACTGGAACTGGTTATGTCCCCAAATATCACGGAATGACCGCTACTATAAGAATAAGGGCAAGTACTACCCCTAAGCCATTGATTTTTATAGAACCAAAAGGAGCTAATACCATAACTGAAGGGGGAATGGCTGAGTTTGCCGTTAGGGCTTCCTCGGCACCCGTGGCGGGTTCTCCTGTGACAGTAAATATTAATGTGACGGGTGCAGAGTCCTTTATATCAGCAGGTCAAGGAGGTAATCAGACTGCAGAAATCAATGCCACCAACCATGCTAGTGGTGAAGGTGGGATACTTATGGTAGGAACTGATCAAGATACCGTAGGTGAATTTGATGCTTCTATTATAGCAACAATTGCTTCAGGAGCGGCATATAATATTGATACCACTAACCAAACTGCGGTAGTATATGTTCTTGACGATGATGTACCAGTGATTTCAATAATTTCTCCTGGAGAATCAGTTAATGAAGGTGAAACTGTTAGCTTTACGCTAACTGCTAGTAAATTTGTCCCTACTAACCTTAATGTAAAAGTTAAGGTGGAAGGGTTAGCTGGAATACTTGGTGATAATGCAGGTGAGAAAACAGCAACATTAGGTTCTGATGATAATGACTTGAATTTTACTTTTTCGATTGAAACAGAAAATGATGAAGTCTATGAAGGGGATAACATAATAACAGTCACAATTTTAGATGAAGACTCAGCGACTGCAACTTATATTAAACATAGCAGAAATAATGTCGCTACAGCTACGATAAGAGAAATTGATCCTCCCTCTGTGACTATTGCGGCAAAATCTAGTCCTATAGCAAGAGGAAGTAATCCAGAATTTGTATTAACTCTAGCGGCCCCAGTGGATGACCTAATAATGATTGATGTGATGATTTCAAGTGATACAAGTAATATTTTTGAAGATAATCAATCGGGAATTAGAAATATCTCTGTTGCGGCCGGTTTAACTGAATTGTCTTTTCCGGTGTTGTTAGTAGACAATCTTCCTAGTGGTCAAAATGATCAAATTATAAAAGTTCAAGCCGAGCTTCAAACCGGGACTGGCTATACTTTGAGGGAAGATGTACAACCAGCAATCGTTGCGGTAATTAATCTAGACGATACGTCTAATTTTGTAGAGATATCAATTTCGACTACTTCTAATGCACCGGTTACAGAAGGTGAAACAATTACACTCACACTGAGTTCAAAAAAAGATGGTGTGGCGACTAACCCGGAATTACCGGTTACAATTTTAGTTCAAATCACTGGTGCTGATAGTTTTTTAAACGAAAATCAATCTACTGATTTGCGCGTGGCATTAACACCTGAATCTGCTAAACCAGAAGCAACAATTGAGATTAAAACAGTCAACGATTCACGTCACGAACCAGGTGCAGTATTAACGGCTACGGTGATTCAGTCACTTGGTTATAATATTAGTTCAACCGAAGGTTCTGTGAGCGTTGTAATCATCAATAACCCTGAAGATATACCACAATTTACAATTTCACCTCCAAATAATATTACGGAAGGTCAGTTGGCAATATTTGAAATTAGATCAGAAGTATCAGTGAGTACACCACTACCAATCAATTTCAGAATAGAATTTGATGGAAATGTCCAAACTTGGCGTAGACCAAGTGAGATTATATTCCCTGCTAATACCAATAATTACACATTCAGTATTCCAACATTCAATGATGGAAATCCTCAATCCTCTTCTGGTACTATTCGGCTTATATTATTAGAAGGTAATATTTATCAATTAAGTGATGTTCAAACTGAATATGATGCCACTATTGAAGTTCAAAACAATCCTGTTACGAACAATGAACCACGAATATCTGTTGCAGATGTAGCAGTTGATAGTATCATCGAACATCTCTCAATGAATCAAGCTGTAGGTACTGCTCCAGTTACACCTGTTATTTCAATATCAGCATTGGAACCAGTAATCAACGAAGGCGAAATCGCACAGTTTATGATATTATCCTCAGTTCGAGCAAACGTACAACTTTCAATTCAAATCAATATTCTTCCTGTTGGAGACTTTGAAGTTGAGTCAATTAATAATTCAGTTTCTCTTCCAATAGGATTACAAACAACAATGTTAGAATTACCAACAATTAAGAATCTACGCGTTACTAATGATGGAAATATTACTGTGCAAATTGCACCAGGGGCTGGTTATTTGGTCTCTGAACATCCAAGTGATTCCGCAACAATAACCGTATCTGACGGAGAAGATCGAAATGCACTACATCAACAAATTGACTTAGCCAATCGCGAAGTGTTGCCTGTTCAGCTGCGATCTATTGCGACAAATTCTATGAATGTTGTTACCAATCGATTTGAATTATTAGGTTCAAATTTGAAGACTTCAACAATTCAGCTAAATGGTAGAGATTCAATTCCAGACATGCTAACAAATACTGGAGATTCGATCAATCAAGAGTCATTTAATCTAAACTATTTGTTGCAAGATTCAAATTTCAATTATGAACTTGTCTCTAGTGATGAGTCATTTGGTTCAATTTCGGTTTGGGGATTGAGTAAAAGTGGAGAATTAAGTCCTAATAGCAATGCTGTATATAAAGATTGGGATGGTGAAACTCTGTATGGACAATTGGGGCTTGATACCAGACTTCAAAATGGTGTTGTAGGGGGATTGGCAACAACTCTCAAGCAAACTCGGTTAGAACTTGAAAGTAATGTTGATAATACTCTTAACTACGAAACAAATATGACAGGATTGTTACCTTATCTTGGATGGAATTCGCAAGACCAAGCTGATTCACTGCAATTATATGCAGAATTTGGGCAAGGTGAGATTGCAGTAAGTCAAGGTGAACATCATTATGATTCATTTAACACTAATTATGCAGTATATGGGGTAAGTAGCATTAAGAACTTGTACTCATCAGCGAGTAATTCGCAGTTTGGTGAAAGCAAGCTGAATTTTGTGAGTGAAGCTTGGCAAGCGTCTCAATTAATTGAAAGTGGCAACAAATATGTTAAAAATTCAGAATTAGATGTCGGTGCTTTTCGAGTAGCAGTTGAAGGGGCACATCAAATCCAGATTGCGAAACGTACGCTTGTAAATCCCCAATTGGCAATTGGCTTTAGAGCTGATGACTTTGACCAGAATCGAAATTTTGGATTAGATAGCATTGGTAGCATTAATTTACAATCATCTTCAATTAATGTTGCAACCTCCGGTCAATATTTAATACCAGCACAAAACGAAGTGCCGGGAAAGAACAAATGGTTTTTGACTTCCTACCTTAAATACGACTCGGAAAATAATGATAAAGGATTACTGTTTGAAATTTCGCGCTCATGGGGAGATTCATCTGATGTACAAAATAATCAATTTTGGTCGAACAATTTGACTCATTTAGGGGAAACTGAATATCCGAATCGAAGCGAAAATGGATTCTATACAGAAACAGGTTTTGGATTTGAAGTGTTTGACGGCATTGGAATAATGACACCGTTTGGAAGTATTCAGCAAAATGATGATAGCATCAACACAATTCGTGTTGGAAGTCGATTAACCGTTTTATCAAATTTCAATTTGGAGCTAGTGAGCACCAGAAAAGCTAATAATCCAAATGATACTGAACAACGAATAGAACTGAAATCACACATTAAGTGGTAGATTTTCGTTATTTTGGTGATTCTAGCAAGTCCTACAAAATTTGTCGTAAGATATTGTCGAAAATTACTTGTGGATAACTTTAAAAAAATACTTTCTATTGTAGATTGTATGATATAGTGAATCTTGAAATTTCAGTTTTACTTGTAGAAAATAAATAGATGATTAAAAATAGGAAAGTTTAACTAAAATTAGTAGATAAATTTGACGTTGAACATTATTTCAAAAATCATGGTCTAGGGAGATGGTACAACAATATGGTTGATGTTGATGAATTTATCAAAAATTGGTCACCTTCTGGTGGCAATGAAAGGGTTAATGCGATTCCCTTTTTGAGAGATCTTTGTGAAGTAATCGGGGTGGATAAACCTAATCCTGCAGTTCAAAGTTCAAAAAATGATGATTATCGCTTTGAGCGATCTGTCAAATCTCAGTTTTATGGGGAAAATAAACAGAATTTTATTGACATGTATCGCAAGGGTTGTTTCATTATAGAGACTAAACAAGGGATACATGCTGATTCTGAAAAGCCTGATCATTCAGGTCATGGTGTTCGCGGTAGCTTTCAGCATGTTCAAACGATGAAAAATGCCTATACACAAGCTGATCAATACGCCCGAGCAATTGCGCTTGAAGATGGTTGGGTGCCATTTATAATTGTATGTGATATTGGATATCGATTTGATGTCTATGCTGATTTCTCAGGTAAAGGATTTCATTATATGCAGTTTCCAGATCCAGAGAATTATCGGATTCATCTTGAAGACTTAATTGACTCGAAGGTACGTGAGCGACTTAAACTAATTTGGACTGATCCTCACAGCCTCAATCCAGAGATTCAACAAACTAAAGTTACAAAAGATATTGCTAATCAATTGGCAGCATTAGGTCGTTCGCTGAAAGAACAAGGACATCCTCCGCAAGAGGTCGCGGATTTTTTAATGCGTTTTGTATTTTCAATGTTTGCAGAAAACGTAAGATTGATTCCAGAGAAAATGTTTTCTGAAACATTGAAAGATTTGAAACAGGAACCCCAAAATGCTTATCTAGTATTATCTGAAATTTGGCGGGCAATGAATAAAGGTGACTATTCAATAGCTTTACGTCGAGATTTGCGTAAATTCAATGGTGGTTTGTTTAAAGAACGAAAAGCTAAACCATTGGAATTGAAGCTTAATAAGAAGCAAATTGAGTTACTTATAGAAGCTGCTCAGTATAGTTGGAAGGATGTTGAGCCTGCTATATTTGGAACACTTTTAGAACACGCTTTGGATAAAGATGAGCGACATAAGTTAGGTGTACATTATACTCCACGTTCTTATGTAGAACAGCTAGTAATACCAACTGTAATTGATCCCCTACGACGAGAGTGGAATGCTACACAGGCACTGGTGTTGGACTATATGGAAAATGGTAAAGCAAAGGAAGCATTAAAGGAGGTACGCAAGTTTCATCAATACTTGTGCGAAATTCGGATCCTTGATCCAGCATGTGGAAGCGGAAATTTTCTGTATGTCACATTTGAACATATGAAAAAACTTGAGGGTGAGGTCACTGCTTTACTTGGGGACCTAGGTGAGAAGCAAAAAAAATTAGGTTTAGCGGGACAGGTTGTAGACCCTAGTCAATTTCTAGGGATAGAGATTAATCCGTGGGCAGTTTCTGTTGCTGAATTAGTGCTTTGGATCGGGTTCTTGCAACAACACTTTCGAATTTATCAGAATGTAATGCCAGCTGAACCGGTTTTACGTGATTTTAAGAATATAAAGTCAGGTGATGCAATTCTGGAATGTGAGCAAAGGCGTGTAAGAAAAGATAAATCAGGGAATACAGTCACACGTTGGGACGGAAAAAGTTTCTTAATCAGTCCAACTACTGGCAAAGCAATTCCAGATCCTGATGCCTTGATTCCAGTACACAATCTCGTAAACCCTCGACCTGCAGAATGGCCGAAGGCGGACTTTATCATTGGAAACCCCCCATTTATTGGTGATAAAAGACGACGCACTTTACTAGGTGATGGATATTCTGAGGCACTGAAATTGGCTTATCCCAACATTGCAAGTAGTTCTGATTTTGTTATGTATTGGTGGGATATCGCGGCAAAAAAAGTCCGAACTGGAGAGGCTAAGAGCTTTGGTTTTATCACTACAAATAGTTTAAGTCAGAAATTCAATAAGAGAGTGGTGGAAAAGCATCTAAAAAACTTAAATTCACCGCTATCAATAAAGTTCGCAGTACCTGATCATCCTTGGGTTGATGAAACCGATAGTGCAAATGTTCGAATTGCTATGACTGTTGCAGTTGCAGGAGATTCCAAAGGTGATTTAGCAAAAGTTGTTGAGGAGAAGTCTAATGATCGTCAACAAAGCAATGGAAATCAAATTAAACTTGAATATAAACGTGGGAAAATTCATTCCGACCTGAAAATTGGACCTGATGTAAGTGTTGCATGTTCACTGCAATCACAATCTGGAATATCATCACTGGGGCTAATGCTTGCTGGTAAAGGCTTTAAAGTTACCAAAAATAAAGCGATAGAATTGGGTTTAAATTCTGTACCTGGTTTAGAGGATCATATCAAACCATACTGTAATGGAAGTGATTTGTATCAACATCATCGAAATTTACTTGTTATTGATTTATTAGGTTTAAAGTCGGATGAGGTTAAAGAGAGATTCCCTGCAGTCTATGAACACTTATTGGAAACGGTAAAACCAGAACGAGATCTAAACAATCGCAAAGTACTGAGAGAGAAGTGGTGGTTAGTGGCAGAACCAAGAAAATTAATCCGACCAGCTCTAAAAGAGCTTGAAAAATATATTGTTACTGCGGAATCCTCAAAACATAGAATCTTCCAATTTATACAAGGTGATTATTTACCAGATCATCGTCTAGTTGCAATTGCAAGTGATAATGCGGCACATCTTGCCGTACTTTCTAGCCATTTTCACGTAGTTTGGTCTGATGCGACAGGAGGACGACTTGGACCAGCTACAGTCTACAACAAGACTAATTGTTTTGATAAATTTCCGTTTCCTGAATTGACAGGCCCAAAAACTCGGGAATTGCATAAGTTGGGAGAAAAGCTGGACCAACATCGTAAATTTCAGCTCGAGAAATTTTCTGAACTAACTTTGACCAATATTTATAATGTGCTTGAGAAATTTCGTTCTAATACTAAGCTAACTGAGAAAGAAATAGAAATTTACAACCAAGGGCAAGTCAGAATTCTAGACGAAATTCACTGCAATATAGATTCAGCTGTCGCAAAAGCATATGGTTGGCCAGATACACTGACAGAAAATGAAATTTTAGCAAATTTGATTGAGTTAAATCAAGTTCGACTGAATGATGAAGAGCAGGGGAAAATATTATGGTTGCGACCGGAATACCAGCGAAAGAACGGATCAAAAGCTATTGATTCATCTTCGCAGTCTCAATTAGATAGAATGGCAGCTAAATCGGGTTCAAAGCGAGTATGGCCGAAAAAACAGATCGATCAATTGCGAGTTATTATGGAACTGCTTTCAGAATTGCATGAAACGACTCCAGAATTGATCGCAAAACAGTTTAAGAGCGTTAAACCTGAAACCGTGCAGAAACCTCTAGATATGCTTATAGTCACGGGTGCAGTTGTCCGATTAGAGTCCGGTGAGTATAAGAATTTACGATAGTGGTTGGATGGA
Source organism: Stappiaceae bacterium (assembly GCA_964291365.2). Classification (GTDB taxonomy): domain Bacteria; phylum Pseudomonadota; class Alphaproteobacteria; order Rhizobiales; family Stappiaceae; genus JBDWFY01. The sequence continues at coordinate 2,743,481 of OZ219989.1, read as the reverse complement.
GTAGTCTCATCTTGGAAGAGCAAAATAGCTGAAGTATTTGTTACTACTGGAGTTATTTGATCAAGACTCAAGAAGCTCGCTTTGAGATCAAGTCAGTTATGTTACCTTGAGTCCAGATTCTCAATCAATTGCTTGATTGAGTGACAAATGATTATATTTTATCGCAATAATAGTGTATCCGGGTAGGAAAAGCAGTCAGAACAAGTAACCATGATTAAATATTCCCCTAATAGCGGAATAGGTTTCGGAATGTACTAGAATTGAATAGATTGAAGTAAAGTTACGGAATGTGATAGAACGTTTCACTCAAGTGTACAATGTATAATAAATGCCTTTCAAGTGTTAGAAAAAATGTCGCAGTTCAAAATGTGATTTTGTGATCAAATGTCTATTCCTTGAATATGTATCTATTAAGGTTTGTAAATAATAAGGGTGAGGTCGGTGGAAGAGAAAAGTTAGATTCGGGGAGTCTTTAAGTCTGGTGTCACATTTTGAATCTTAGAAAGTTTAGACTAGAGTTGTTTGCTGATTTGTTGCAGGCAGTTTTTGTATGGACTTTTTTAGTTGTGGTTGTGCCATTAGAACGTTGTTCTGATGACATATTGAGTTATCACTAAGTTCTCAAATTTTCAAAGTTGAATAGACGTTTTAGATCGGTAATTCTACAAAAAATTTTACGTTACAAATAGCCACTAAACCTGACCATTTGAAATGTCACTTACAAACTGCCTTGAAAATATTGCAAATTGGCCGAAAAATATTTTATTGATCAGTTCAGTTTTAACTTGACTTGAATACCATTCGTTTTAGTGTTCAGAAGATTTATTGAGACTTCACTCAAAACCAAAATTTGAATGATTGAGTTGAAGTTTAGATCATTTGTCCCACAGTAAACTTTACGTTACAAATTGCCATTAAACCTGACCTTTTGAAATGTCACTTACAAACTGCCTTGAAAATATTGCCATTTGGCCGAAAAATATTTTACTGATCAATACAGTTTTAACTTGACTTGAATACCATTCATTTTAGTGTTCAGAAGATACATTGAGACATCATTGTACAATCATGTCCCCCGACAGTTATTTTGACACTAAAGCGGCGAATAATTTGACATTCTATATTCTTTCACCATATTGAATACATCCTATCAGTAGTGCGAAAAAAAATCTAGTTAGATTTTGGTCATTTTGTCGCATTTTCTCAATGCGGCAATTTGTCTTAATTGTCCACAATCTCGCTACTAATGCGATATACAGCGCGATTTATTTCATATCCTAAACTAAATTATATTTTTTTCCACTTTTAACTCCATTTTTTGACCACATATCAAGGCTATATTTTTCTATTTTTTCACAATGGAGTTTTAAAATGAATTTTTTATCAGTTTTTCCAATTGTTTGTCCAACCAATTTGAATTCAGGTACGACACCAACTAGACAAATACAACAGACTCATGCACTTCAACAGCTGCTGACATTTATTAAATATATTTTGCGTTTGATCTGGATTACGATCGCAACAGTCAAATTTTTTGTCATTTTTATGACACTTTTTTATTCAATCATGTTGGTCAATAATGCTAATGCAGACACCATTACTGGCAATTGGCAGGATACGACTGAGACAAGTCTCAATATTGAAGTAGGATATGATCAAGATTTTCCGGTTATGTTGGCTGATATAACCTATGATAGATCCGATAATATAGATTTAACGATTTTAGCTCAAGAATTTGAAAATGAAACCCTGATCGGAATCGGCGATAATCAACTCAATAGTTTGTACTTGTCTTCGGGAAGTTCATTAACTTACGGATTTTGGCGACTGTATCAAACTGGTTGTGATGATACAGAATGTACCGCTCGGGTAGAATTTCATCCCAGAGTTAGTGATATACAAGATATTTATAACCAAAATACGATCTTTACTGGTACTCTTCAGATTTCTCTTCTCTCTGATGAATCGCAGAATATTGAATTAGAGGTAAATTATCAAGATTCTGACGCACTGGACAATGTCATTACTGCCAACTGGCAAAATACAACTGATACTCAATATATTCAAGATGTTCATTATTACCAAGAGTATGCGGTCATCATTGCGGATGTTTCTTATACCAAAACCGCCAGTGATGACTTACACTTTGTCGCTTTGGAATATGAAGATAGTAGTGTAATCAGTGAGGGCGATATTTGGGTTGCTCCAGAAGATTATTACTTAGTTGGCCGGGGATTTACCTATGGAAATTGGCGGATTTTCAAAACTGGATGTGGAGAAACTCAATGTACCGCTCGTGCTCATTATTATCCTGACCCTGTGAGAATAAATAGAATATTTAGTCAAAATATGACTGTTTCCCAATCCCTAACTATTAGTTTTGCCCATGATCATTCAATTTCTGTAGAAATTTCGGTTGAATATCGTGATGCCGACGTAAATTCTTATACCATAAGTGCCAATTGGCAAGATTCCACAGCAACAGATATTGATCAAGAAATAGATCCAGGTCAAGAATTACCGGTATTAAGTGCTGATATTTCCTTTGCACGAACTAATAATACCGATTTGCATTTGACCGCAAATGAATATCATAATGATGTTAAGACAGATACTGAGAACCACACAATAACACCTGAAAACTATTATCTGGTTGGTAGGCAAATAACTTATGGTTCTTGGCAAGTACATAAGACTGGATGTACCGATACGGAATGTACTGCACGGGCCGAATTTCATCCTAATGTTAGTAGTCTTCAAAATCTTTACAATCGTAAGTTAAAAATAACTGAGTCTTTAATTATTGGGTTTGCAATGAATCCGTCAAAATTTGTCAAAATTTCAGTTGATTACCAAGATACCGAAGCATTAGCCAAAAGCATTATGGCAAATTGGGAGGGTACTACGGATACAAACATTGTTCAAGAAGTCGATTATGAAGAGGAGTTTCCGGTTAAGAGTGTCAATTTTGTTTATCCCAAAACCATCAATAATTATTTAGAGGTACAAGCCCGAGAGTTTCAGAACGATGTGTTTGTATATATGACTGAAGGAGAGGTTACACCTGACCAAAATTTTATCAATGTGGGAGCAACAAGAAATGGGTACTGGCGGGTCTATTTGATCAGTTGTGATGAAGATGAATGTAAAGCGCGTGCCGATTTTCATCCCAATGGAGATGAGCTTAAAGCGATATTTAATCAAGGTAGAACAATGACGGAAAAACTTTTGGTAAGATTACAAGTAGACAGTTCAGAAACAATAGAAGTCTCAATAACCTATCAAGATTCTGATGGCCGAGGATTTTCAATTGACGCAAATTGGCAAGACACGACCGATACTCACATTCGTTTAGATGTTGACGAAAACCCAAATTTCCCTATTGTGAGTGCTGATATTACTTATACTAAATCAAATTACGGTAATGGACTGCGCATTGTAGCAGAAGAATATAAAAATAATCAATTGGCTAGAGTTGGAAATCACGGTGAAGAACAAGGGTTATATTATACTTCAGGTACAGATTTTGTACATGGGATGTGGCGTGTCTATAAAACCGGATGTAATGAAACAGAGTGTACCGCGCGTGCCGATTTTTATCCAGATGCAAGCGGTATTAATCAAATGACTGGCTTTGGTGATCAATTTTCTGCAGCTCTTACCATCGCTTTTAATTGGCATCATAACAATTCTGTGAAAATTTCACTGGACTATTACAAATCTGATATCGTTAGATTTCAGTGGCATAATGGCTCTCCTTATCATGGTGTTGTTGAAGAAATTGGGGGTTATCATAATTATCCAGTAGTGAGTGCAAACCTGACTTATTTAAATAGTTCTAACAATAATTTAAACGTAAGTTCTCTCGAGTTTGAGAACGATCTATATAAGCGGAGCGGAACTACTTGGGATCAAGATGGGCTGTATTATATTTCAGGTGAAGGACTTCATTACGGACTTTGGCGGGTTCATAAGACAGGTTGCAATGATACTGAATGTACTGCCCGTGTCGATTTCCATCCCGATGGAGAAGCATTGGATGGACTTATTGGCCAAAATTTAACAGTCACGGAATCAATAACAATCAGACTAGCTCGCAATCTTAACATCCGGACAGTATTATCAGTAACGTATAGAGATAATCATGATATCGGATATCGATGGCGAAAGAGTAGCGGTGGTAAAATCTATGCTGAAGGTAACAATGGACCAAATGCTGGAGCTTATGAATGGCAATACTTGGATTTGAAAGTTCAAGGTTCTTCGGATATATCGATGTCATTTTCAGGTCATGAAATTATAAGTGGCCAAGAGCGAGTGAATTCAACTGTTGAAGTAAGTGGAACTTCTAAAGTTATTCGGCAACATTTTGGTGAATGGTATATCGCGTCAGCAGAATCCTGTGGTAATTTTATCTGTTATGTTATTCATTTTCGTCCGAATAGATATCGATTAAACAATAGTTCTCACGGGTTAACCAGTCTTAATGCAATAGAAGTGAGTGTTTCCAGTGATGGAACGGTCATTGACACTGAAACTATCACAACAACGATTTTTGGATTACCGAAACTTGATTTTAGTTGGTCTAATAGCACAAATAGCAAATTTGTTACCGATGGAACTTCTGCAACCCTGCTTACTAACAACATCTCAAGTTATAATAGCTTTATTTCTGGAGAATTAACTTATTTTCATAATAAAAATTTTGACCTTGAAATAAGTGCGATTGAGATTAGAGGAAGTGGGAATATTACACCTGTTGTTGGAACGATTGGTAGTAGACTTATTCTAAGTGGTGGTATCGAGTTAGAGACTATTGGTACAAATTTTCAATACGGTTTACTACATTATTCATCAGAAGTTCAAGGTACAGCTGATAGCAATCATGAATCTGGTTTACGACGGTTGTATTTTGGTTTAATTAATGACCAATTAGATGAAATTTCGTATGAGGAATTTGCAACTCTTAACTTTGTTGTTGATTTAATTCATGTGGAGAATCCGACAACTCCAATTGTTAGCGAGACTATTTCCTTAGAATTGAGAAAGGAACCAGTAGCTGTTCAACTTAGTTCGGGGACTGATGGTGCAACGACATTTACTATTGATGAAAATGAAGAAATTGAAGTTACCATAGCACTTGATCCTGCACCAAATCGTTATACTAACGTTGCATTGGAAGCAACTAGTGCCGGTGAAGGTAGTGGGTTCATTGGTACTTTTTCTGAGAATCCGGTGTCGGTTGGCTCTAATGGGACTGCAACTGTAACCTTGAGCACAAATTATGTGTTTTCACACGACCTCAATGGGCAAATTGATATTTCGGTGGCAGAAAATCCTGCATTTGCAAGCACTAGTCAACCGCTGTCTTTCGTGATTACGAATTATGCTAATCCAACAGTTTCCATTGAGTCGTCAGCTGAAAATGGTACAATTGATGAAGGTGATGACATTATTTTCAGTTTGATTGCATCTCCAGCACCGCGCAATGACTTAGAAGTACCAATAGAAATTATTGAAGACGGTGAAGTATTAGATTTTTTTGATAGCAATTTTTCTGGTACAGTCACTATAGGGTCTAATGGTCGAACAGATATCACGATGTCAACGAATATTGTGAAAACTCATTTGATAGATGGAGCCGTTACTGCAACTATTTCACCAGGTGAGAATTATTTGGTTGACTCAGACAATGGAAGTCTTGCAATAGTCATTGACAATTTGGTGAATTCAATTATCTCAATTGAAACAAGTTCAACAAGTATATCTGAAGGAAATCACTTCTTCTTCACTTTAACCGCTGACCCATTACCAGTTAAGCCATTCTTAATTGATTTTACTATAAACGATACTGGTGAAACAACTGGTTATTTGGGGGCAGTTACTATTGATAGTCCAGTATTGATGCCATTATCTGGTCGGATACGAGCATCAGTTTCTACCCTTCTTGATTTTCCAAGGACGGGGAATGGTGAGATTACAATTTCATTGCGTGAAGGTCGCTTATACAACTCTTCTACTTCGGCTGATGAAATTGTTGTTGCCGTTAACAAGCGTGAAACTATTTCAGTTCCAGAAGTTTCTATTGAATACCTTGGTGAGGGAAGTAGTGTTGTAGAAGGAAGTGAATTGAGATTCCGACTAACTGCAGATCCAGCTCCAAATGATTCCATTCTTGTTAAGTATGAAGTGAATGAATCTGGATTAGGAACCGGGTACTATAATGGTGGAATGAGACCAAAACTTATTCTTATTGACCCTAGCGGTCAAGTGGACTTTACTATTCCTACAGTTAATGACCTAAGCAATCGGGGTGATGGAGAATTAACTGTTTCAATACTTGATAGTGACTCATACATAATTTCTGCAGATAACAATGAATCTGTTGTTGCAATTACCAATATTCCAATCCCTGCGATATCAATAACCTCAGATTTTGATGAACAACAGATTGTAGAAGGTGAGAGCTTTAACTTTACATTAACAGCAACACCTGCTCCTGAGGTTCCAATTGCAGTAAATCTCTATACTATCGATCAGAATGGGAATCATTTCCGAGAGTTTGCGGTTGCGAATCCGATTACGATAGGTACATCAGGGACTTTAACAGTGAAAGCCCACACTAACTTGGTGCAATCAGAGATTGCCCATGGACGTATTGAAATATTCATTGAAGCACCACAAGATAATCAGTATACTGTTGATAGTAGTCACGCTTCAATTGCAACAGTAATAAAAGATAGTGTTATCCCAGGGGTTTCGATAGCAATGGTTGCACCAGATTCGGAAATTTATGAGGGAAGGGGATTTACATTTGAAATAACCGCTTCTCCGATACCACTTGACGATATCACAGTAAATTTAAGTGCATCAGATAATGGAAGCGGCCATTTTCTAGGATTCCCAAATTCCGATTCGGTTATCATTAATGAATCCGGACGGGTTGAAGTGACAATAGCTGCGACCAACATTGATTCAACTAGCACTGATGATGGACAAATTACCATCGCAATATTAGCAGATGATGATAACAATTATCATGTGTCTGAGTCAGCTGGTCAAATCGTAGTGGAAATCCTAGATTCAACGCCAACTATATCGATTGAATCATCTGTCAATAAAATGAGTATCATTGAAGGTGATAGCTTTTCGTTTACCGTAACTGCATTTCCTCTGCAACCTTCAATTGCTGATCCATCTATACCCGACCCAGTAGAAGTGGTATTTTCAGGTACTGATTCAGGAAGTGGACATTTAGGTCAAATCAGTACATCAAGTCCAGTCACAATAAGTACATTTGGTCCAGGTAAGTTATCTGGGTCGGTTGAAATCACGGTGGCAACAAACTCAGTCAGTGAAAATAATCTAGATGGTACCATAGATATCACAATAGGTTCTGGAACGGGGTATCAAATTTCTACGACTGATAATTCAATTAGCGTTGCGGTCAAAGACTCAACAACATCGGTGGTATCCATTACTTCGCAACTAAATGATGAAATTATCACTGAAGGTGATGGGATTAACTTTACATTAACAGCAACCCCAGCACCTGAAGCTCCAATAACAGTAGAATTATCAGCAACAGATTTTGGCACCGATCATTTAGGCAGCTATTCAATACTTAATCCACAAACAAATGCTTTGGTAGAAACAGAAGAAATCACAATTGGTACGTCGGGAAGTCAAATCGTATTTGTAGCAACTAACATTGATAGTTCACAGGTCCAACATGGTCAAATTGATTTTGTCGTTATCGGACGAGCGGACTCAAATTATGTGGTCTCAACAAGTGAATATAAAATTTCAGTTAAAATCAAAGATATCGTCGAACCTATCGTGTCAATTTCATCAGATTCAAATGGTGGCTTTGTTGATGAAGGAGCAAGTTTTGTCTTTACGTTAAGTGCCACACCTTCTCCATTGGAACCGATTGCGGTAATTATGTCTGCTCAGGATACTGGAACTGATCATCTTGAATCGTTTTCACCATATAACAATCCAGTGACCATTGGAACGGATGGTTCAACTGAGGTTACGGTGTTAACTAGAGCCATTACAACTGAGGTAAAACATGGACAGATTGATATTTTAATTGATGATCCAAATAATGATGGTTTCACTGTAGCTCCGTCATTGTCAGACCGTTCCATCCGTGTGTTAGTAAGAGATATGGTTGTACCAGAAGTATCAATTTCTACTCAAACTGGTTCTGAGGGTATTGAGGAAGGTGAAAATTTTGTGGTGAGTTTAACCTCAAACCCAAGTCCAGTTATTCCGATTCAAGTAAGTTTAACTGCACAAGATAATGGTACAGGTCATTTCGCTAATCTTTCAGCAGGAAACGTGGTTGAGTTGCCAACTTCAGGTTCAGTTGAAATCACGGTGGTTACGAATGACTTAGTTGAACAATTTGGGAATGGCGAAGTTACAGTTTCGCTTTCTGACAATTCACTCCCTGGATATGTCATTGGGTCGTTGGACCATGTTAATGTCTCTGTTAATGAAAAGTTCAAACCAGTGGTTTCAATCTCATCGCAAATGAATGGACAAACCATCGTAGAGGGTAATAGTTTTACATTTTCCATATTTGCAATTCCAGCTCCGTTGTCACCGATATTTGTTGAACTTACTGCTTCTGATCAAGGATCCAATCATTTCGCAGGGTTATCACTTCAAGATCCGATTGAAGTTGGTACTAATGGTAGAACTGATGTTATAGTTTTGACAAATGAAATTACGGACTCTCAACAAAATGGCAAGATAAACGTTTCACTTAGTAGTAGTGATCAGTCTGACTATGTATTGACTTCACAATCAGATGATACCACTATAAGGGTTGTGGTTAGTGATACGGCATTACCAGTGGTATCGTTGGTTACTACAATAAATGATGGGGTAGTTAATGAAGGTGACAATTTTTCATTTTTTATACGTTCAACACCAGCTCCAATGAATCCAATTATGGTGCAATTGACTGCCGACGATAGTGGATCAGGTCATTTTTCTGGGTTTAACATTAACCCAATTGAGATAGGTTTAGATGGCGAAGCTGAAGTCACAGTATCAACGAATTTGGTTACCGAGAGTGTTGCACATGGCCAAATTGAAATTTCACTTGTAGATGAGATCAGTGAAGAGTTTGTAGTTTCTAGTCTACCAACAGAACGGGCATTTACGATCAATATTAAAGATAGTGTTGCACCAGTCATAGCGGTTTCTTCTCCGCAAAGCACTACAGGCGTTACAGAAGGACAGAGTTTTGTCGTTGAATTCACAGCAAATCCGGTACCACTTACACCTATTGAAGTTATGTTTTTTGTAAATGATGGCGGCACCGAACACTTTCGTGATTTATCAGCAACTAGTCCAGTAACAATTGGATCTACCGGAACTGCAGAAATTACTGTAAATACTACTATTATTGCTGGAATTGTAGAACATGGAAAAGTAAGCATCGCGGTCATTGAGAGTAGTGATGAAAGTTACACAATTGGTAATAATGGGCAACTTAATGTTGGCATTGCAGATCAAGTAGTACCTGAAGTGTCAATTTCTACATTACCGAATAATGAGCCAATAATTGAGGGGAAAAGATTTTCAATTTTGCTTGAAACAACACCACATCCGCTCAACTTTGTCGACGTAACTTTAATCGTTGACGAATTAGGTTCAGAATTTTTTCAAGAGTTCTCAAGCGAAAATCCTGCCAGAATTGGACCCAATGGTACAATAGAAATTGAAGTGATAACCAATGTGGTGCAATCAAATTTGGATGATGGTCAATTATCAATTTCAATTGGTGAAGATAGTGATGAAACCTATACGGTATCAAGTACAGAAAATTTAGTCAATGTTGAGATTGTGAACAAAGTACCAGAAATTTCAATTACGGTAAGAGATGAAATCTCTAGTGTTGTTGAAGGATCAAGTTTTGATGTTGTCTTAACCGCTTTTCCACCACCAACTAGTCCAATTTCGGTGGTACTTGTGGCAGAAGACTCAGGTACTGGTCATTTGGGTGAACTTTCTACGACAAATCCAGTTTCAATAGGTACGGATGGGGTTGCATCGGTTACGGTTGATTCAAATTTAAATTCTGATGAAACAAACCAAGGTCAAATTAAGTTAACAATTTTGGAAGGTGCAAATTATACGGTTTCGGAGGATGAGAAATTAGTTTCTGTACAAGTTAGAGACGAAAATCAGCCACCGTTACCTGTAGTAGCTATAAGTTCAAGAAGGTCTACAGTTCAAGAAGGTGAGACAGCAGAATTTGTGTTCAATGTTATTCCTGCACCAGATTCAAATATCCAAGTTGATTTAGCAGTTACAGTTGCAGGAGAAATAAACTTATGGCGGGTTCCACAAACGGTTTCCATTGGTGGTAATGATGCTTTATCGCTGAATATTTTGAATAGTCCAAATTTGGTTGAAACTGGTAGTATAACAGTTCAAATTTTAGCAAATTCAGACTATGTTTCCTTTGACAATGTTGCAGTTATTACGGTTGAACCGATTAGCTCCAATGACACTTCAGGTGAAGAAAGGATTTCGGTTGCAGATGCAGTAGTAAGTAGCATTCTGTCAGCAATATTACCTGAGAGTCAATTTGGTGAAGAGGAAGAAAATGCTTCTACTGGACAACCAATTGTATCCATCAGAGCAGTAACTGACTCTATAATTGAAGGAGGAACGGCACAATTTCAATTATTTGCTTCAGCTCCTATTGTAGGTAAGGTGAATCTGGATGTATCACAACAAGGAAATTTCTTGAGTGAGATGCCACCAGTACGAATTACGATGAATGAGAACCAAAGTGTATTTGTCGAGTTGGAAACTAACAATGACTCAGTTGCAGAGTTGGATGGTGCGATTCAAGTTTCAATACTTGAGGGTGAAGGTTATCAGGTTTCATCAAGGCAAAATACCGCGATAGTAAATGTCATTGATTCAATGGATGGGGAGTTGTATCGTGATAAAGTTATGACTGGTTTGAATACTGTATTACCGCAAATGATGCACTCTATCAATGTTGATGTCTATCAAAATACCAATGACCGCTTACGTTTCAATGCATCTGATAGCAAGAATATGTTAAGATTAGGTGGGGCAAATTCATTCAAAGATTGGTTAAAAGTTACTGGTCAGTTAGTTAATAAGCAAGAAACATTAAAGCAGATGCTTCTCAACTACTCATCCTTTGCATTTGATTTGACTGCTGGATTGGTACCAGATAGATCAATTACTGCATGGGGGTCAAGTCAATTTCAATCTTTGCACTCAGACAGCAATACAGCAAACGATTGGACTGGTGAATTATCTTCTGGATACTTAGGTTTAGATTCAAATTTGACATCAAACTCCTTGTTCGGAATTGGTGTAGCAATGAATGAAGGGGATTTTGATTATGATTTCTCATCAGATGAACAGTTTAATATCTTGTCAACGTCTAATACGATTTCGCCATATTTTGGTTGGAAGTCTTTACAAAGTGATTCTGAATTTCAAGCAACTATTGGTTATGGTATTGGTGAAATTTTGGTCAATCAATCAGGAATGGAATCAGAGCAATTGGATAGCCAACACGCGTCTATTGCAGTCGGTGGTGCATTTGATTTAGCTAAAAATTTAGAGAGTATGGAAAATCTTGGTATTAAATTGGCGGCGCAAGGTAGTGTGCTTTATACGCAACAAAAATTGTTGGGACAAAATATCATTATTGGTGACTCCGAAGCGAATTCTCATCAATTTGACTTTGCGGTGACTGGAACAAAAGAATTTGAAACTGAAAATGGTTCAACATTTTCACCATATTTTTCAATTGGAATGTATGGTGAAAAAGTAACTGAGAATTCAGTAAAGGGGATGGATTATGAAAGTGGATTCAAACTTAGTATTCCAACTGGCTTCTCAATCGCGAGTTCTGGATACCTTTTGCTAGACCAATATAGCCATGTCCATAACTGGCATTTAAATAGTTCAATAGAATATGATCATAATCTTGACCAAAAAGGTGTTATGGTTCGTATCTCACCTACTTATGGAAGTGGTGATTCATTAAGTTCGAACAATAATTTAAGTCAGACTAACCCGCTTAGAATCGGAGATTTCAAAAACTTTAATACAAATCGAATCACAACAGAATTGGGATATGGCCTAGATTTACTTGATGGTCACGTAAGGTTCAGACCGTATAATCAATTCGAATTGACTCAAATGGAACTAAATCTCTTTAGTGTTGGTGGTCGTGTTTCACTTGGTACAAACTTCAATGTTGAAATCGTAGGAACACGTAAAATTGCCAATGGAGCAATGAAACAACAACAGCTCAATTTAAGTGGTGGTTTGACTTGGTGAAAAGTAAGGTGTGAATTAGACAGCTAATTTGATGAGTTTCTTGAATTGGGTGTTAAAATTTATAATTGGCAATTTTGTTGAAACTAGAGAAAAATTTGTGTAATTGCTCATTCGATTCTATATGTTTTATTGTGCACCTGGAATGAAACGGGGGCAGTGTACATTGTTAGAATAAATGATGTGTGAGTATTAGAATAAGTGTCGCTTCGTAGCTAAAATAACAGTCGGTGGACATCTAGACTAAGAAAGTACCGAAATTTCGGGAGATAAATACATTATTACCATTACAAAACCTGCAACAATGAATACAAATTTGGAATCTTGCTACAAATTAAAAATTCATTCTGACAAGAATGGCGTGCGCTACGCAGCGGATTCCTAAAAAATTGGGTTGCAATTGCAAATTTTTTTTAAATTTTGGAAGTTATCCACAATTGTCGTTTGTCACTAAATCGCCATAAATTAAGCACTTTTTTAACAATTGAAAAAAATATCAAAATAAAATAAAAAATTACTTGCACTATCAAATCAACTATATTATATTCAATCAGGTGAGTTAATTTTATATTTTACGTAATCCACTCAAGCAATTTGAAAAAGGAAAATACGATGTTGAGTGTCATTGAGTTTATATTTGGTTTAGCGAGCGCGATATTTTTTATTTTTGCGATTCTTGCACCTGGAATATTACCAACTTGGATTTCAAGAACATTTGGACCAGGTCGTCAGGGAGTTGTATTCAATACTATGACTTTCGTGTTTATTTACGCAACATTGGCCTATTTGACATTGGCGGTAATCTATGATACGATTGACAAAGAGTTTCCGTTACCGATATTGGGTACAGATTATCAAACCTCAACTACCGAAATCGAAGGACAGACTCAAGAAATTAGTAGAGAATCTAAATCAAAAGGAGTACTTGAAGAGTTTAATTTGATTGCAAGCTTGGATGATATTGGTTGGGCAGTATTGATTGCATTCATGTTCTTGTTGTTTGAGTTAGTAATTCATGAAATTCAATTTGTAGCGAGAGTGCTAAATTGGTCGAGGTTGACAGGGCAATTAAGTGGAGGAAACTTATTGACAAAAATTTTCTCTAAGGTAATTGAGAGTAAGAGCTTTGTCCGTATAAGAGATTCAGAGAAAAAATTGATTTTTACAGGTTGGGTTGAAGGATATTCAGAACATGATAATTTTTGTGAATTACATTTGTCAGGAGTTGAAGTACATGATTTTGAAAGTTTTTTAATTTCTAAGTCTGAAACTACATACCTATCACTTCCAAATGATAATATTTGGATTGATTTTTTCACTGAAGAAAGGAGAATATATAATGGGTAAAGTGATTATAATACCAAAGAGAAGAAACTGGATTCATGCCCTATTTGGGGTTCCAAAGGAGTTTTTTGAAAAGGGTCCTCGTCCTCCATTACATCATCCGGATGTAATAAAGGCCCAAAAAGAAAAGGAAGAGTGGTTGAAGTCTAAACAAACTTCTACTAATTCGGATTCAGATGACACCTAAGAATAAAGTTATCTTGGTTTCTGTTTGGGACAAATTTAGCGACAAGAGTTGACTGGTCATTATTGCTGGTTTATCCTTAGCGTAGGTGTGCTTAGTGCATGATTTTAACTGCTGGTTGGTCGGTTGGTGAACCTGTCTGGTAATTGAGAATTATACCACGCATCGTTTGCTTCCAAATGAAAATATTTGGATTGATTTTTTCACCGAAGAAAGGAGAATATATAATGGGTAAAGTGATAAAAATACCACAAAAAAGAACTTGGCTTTATGCTTTATTTGGGGTTCCAAAGGAAGAATTTGAAAGAGGTCCGCGCCCTCCACTTGTACATCCAGACGTGATAAAAGATCGAGAGGAACGGGCGAAAAGAGCGAAAGCAGAACAAGTAGCAAGTGATTTGGATTCAGGTGATTCGTAAGAATTGAGTTATCTCGGATTTTGGTTGGGACAATATTTGCGACAGAGGTTGACTGACTACAATTGCTGGTTTATCCTTAGCGTAGGTGTGTGGAATGCTTGATTTTTATTACCGGTTGGTAGACCTGTCTGGTGATTGAGTATTATACTACGCATCTTTTGCTTCCAAAAGACAACATTTGGATTGACTTTTTAACAGTAAATAGGAGAAATCTAGATGCCAATAGCTAAAACAAAAAGAGATTTGATAGATATATTGACTGGGGTTCCTAAGGATGCCTACGAAAAGGGGCCTCGTCCTTCGTTGCATCATCCGGATGTAATAAAGGCTCGAAATGAAAGAGAGAAGAGGTTGAAGTCTGCGCAAACTGTAACTAGCTAGGATTCAGTTGACTTGTAAGAGTTGAGTAATCTTAGTTTCTGCTTGGGACAAATATTGCAGTAAGGGTAGTCTGGAGGTTATCACTAGATTACCTCTGCTGTAATTGCATGGAGTGCACGTAATATGGATGCAATGTTACAAGTTATTGACTGCTGACTTTCAAGCTGTTGCGTTAGAGGTTTAGATTTAAACTAAATACCTATCATTTCCAAATGATAATATTTGGATTGATTTTTTCACCGAAGAAAGGAGAATATTAAATGGGTAAAATAATTTCGATTCCACAAAAAAGAACTTGGATTCATGCCCTATTTGGGCTTCCAAAGGAAGAATTCGAGAGAGGTCCTCGCCCTCCATTACATCATCCGGATGTAATAAAAGATCGAGAGGAACGAGCGAAAAGAGCGAAAACAGAACAAGCAGCAAGTGATTTAGAATCCGGTGATTCGTAAAAATTGAGTTATCTCAGATTCTGTTTGGGATAAGTTTTGCGACAGGGGTTGACTGGCAATTATTGCTGGCTTATCCTTGGCATAGGTGTGTTGTTGAGTTTTGAGGAAATACAAGGAGTAATTGGAGTATTCTTAGAAGATGTGACTGTCTGTGACCTTGAAGGTACAGTTATCATTGATTCCAAACAGTTCAAATATTCTTGTGATAGTAAAGATTTTGAATTTGAAATCACCAATTAAGGAGGTAAAAAAATGAGAGAAATAATTAAAGGAACTTATATAGCAGAAGATATTATTGAAGAAAAGGAGAAGGAGTATGCTGAATGGAGACAGAGAGTTCGTATGAAGAAAAAGTCTCAGAAAACTGCTAAATCAGAATCAAATCGTAGTCGAAAAAAGTGGTTTGGTATTTTTTGAATTTTGGATTAGTTAGGCTAATTTGATTTTTTAAAACTGACCGACTAATTTAGAAGCAATAAACAAGCTTCAACGTGCAGGTGTATGGTCTGTTTTTGTGCACGCAAGCGTGCAATGGTGGAATTTTGTACTAGAGGTGTTGATAATGTCTTTGCAGAGTATACAATTCTGTTGCAAAGAGTGTGTTGATTCAAAGTTGAAGTTATTAGTGAAGAGGTTAAAAAATGCAACAAACACAAAAGGTACTTGGTTTGCAGAAGACTCTTTAGAAGAGAAAAAGCAAGATAGGTAACCTTTCAGTTTCCAATGTCTGAAACTACATACCTATCACTTCCAAATGATAATATTTGGATTGATTTTTTCACCGAAGAAAGGAGAATATAAAATGGGTAAAGCGATAATAATACCACAAAAACGAACATGGATTCATGCCCTATTTGGGCTTCCAAAGGAGCTTTTTGAAAAAGGTCCTCGTCCTCCATTACATCATCCGGATGTTATAAAGGCCCAAAAAGAAAGAGAGGAGCAGTTGAAGTCTAATCAAACTTCTACTAATTCAGATTCCGGTAACTCGTAAGAATTGAGTTATCTCGGGTTCTGTTTGGGACAATTTTTGCGACAGGGGTTGATTGGCAATTATTGCTGGTTTATCCTTAGCGTAGGTGTGTTGAGTGTATGATTTTGACTACAGCCTGGTCGGTTGGTAGATCTGTCTGGTGATGGAGTATTATACCACGCATCTTTTGCTTCCAAATGATAACATTTGGTTAGATTTTTTAACCGAAGAAAGGAGAATATTAAATGGGTAAAATAATTTCGATTCCACAAAAAAGAACTTGGATTCATGCCCTTTTTGGGCTTCCAAAGGAGGAATTCGAGAGAGGTCCTCGCCCACCATTACATCATCCGGATGTAATAAAAGATCAAGAGGAGCGAGCGAAAAGAGCGAAAGCAGAACAAGTAGCAAATGATTCAGAATCCGGTGATTCGTAAGAATTGAGTTTTCTCGGTTCCTGGATGGGACAAATAGTGCAGTGGAGGTAGACAAGTGATTATCACTAGAATACCTTTGCTGTAATTGCATGGAGTGCATGAAAAATGGATGTAATGTTACATGTTATTAACTGTTGACTTTCAAGCTAGTGCACTTGCGGTTTAGATTTAATCTACCAGACTTACCTTTCTAAAGGATAATATTTAGATAGATTTGTTCACCAAAGAAAGGAGAATTTAAAGTGATAATACCACTAAAAAGAACTTGGCTTTATGCTTTATTTGGGGTTCCAAAGGAGGAATTTGAAAGAGGTCCGCGCCCTCCGCTTGTACATCCAGACGTGATAAAAGATCGAGAGGAACGGGCGAAAAGAGCGAAAGCAGAACAAGTAGCAAGTGATTTGGATTCAGGTGATTCGTAAGAATTGAGTTATCTCGGGTTCTGTTTAGGACAATTTTTGCGACAGGGGTTGATTGGCAATTATTGCTGGTTTATCCTTAGCGTAGGTGTGTGGAGTGTATGATTTTGACTACAGCCTGGTCGGTTGGTAGATCTGTCTGGTGATGGAGTATTATACCACGCATCTTTTGCTTCCAAATGATAACATTTGGATAGATTTTTTCACCGAAGAAAGGAGAATATAAAGTGATAATATCACAAAAACGAACTTGGCTTTTTGCTTTATTTGGAGTTCCAAAAGAGGCATTTGAAAGAGGTCCACGTCCTCCGCTTGTTCATCCAGACGTGATAAAAGATCGGGAGGAACGGGCGAAAAGAGCGAAAGCAGAACAAATTTCAACAATTCAGATTCAGGTGACTTGTAAGAATTGAGTTATCTCGAATTCTGGTTGGGATAAATTTTGCGACAGCGGTTGACTGGCTATAATTGCTGGTCTATCCTTAGCGTAGGTGTGCGGAGTGCGTGATCTTGACTGCTGGCTGGTCGGTTGGTAGTTTTGTCTGGTGATTGAGAATTATACCACGCATCTTTTGCTTCCAAATGATAACATTTGGATTGATTTTTTCACCGAAGAAAGGAGAATTTAAAGTGATAATACCACAAAAAAGAACTTGGCTTTTTGCCTTATTTGGAGTTCCAAAAGAGGCATTTGAAAAAGGTCCTCGCCCTCCATTACATCATCCGGATGTAAAAAAAGATCGAGAGGAGCGGACGAAAAGAGCGAAAGCAGAACAAGTAGCAAATGATTCAGAATCCGGTGAATCTTTAGAATTGAGTTATCTCAGATAATGGTCGGGGTTAATCATTCTGCAACAAAAATTTTGATTACTGCATTTTTGTAATTTCAAAAATTGATCTGTTGTTCCTTCTGCGACTATTTGCCTCTATTCCTGTGATATTCTGTGGATAAATGTTGAAATTTCAATGCAAATCAAAATTGGATAAGTTGCCAAATTTATCATTTTTCTACAAAAACAGTATAAAAATTTGGTAGCCTTTGTTGTATTCATAGTATGGCAACTTATATCTCTCTTATCTTTCAATTTAACATAAGAGGGTATTATGTTTACAAAATTTTATACAATTGGGCTTAACACATTCAATCAATTGCTGAACAAAAATTCTTTGTATATTCAAGGCGAGACTGCTCCGCAATTTGGTTGGAATCAACAGTGTAATGGCACAATTTTTTCCGTAGTATTCTTTATTCTTACATTATTTGTGGGATTATTAAATTTTAATTTCATTTCACCAGCATATGCACAAATTAGTGCAATACAAGAATCCGTGCTACCAGTTATTCATATTGATGATATAAGGGTTGCCGGTCAGGGTGAACGAACCATTGCTCGAGAAGGAAAGTGGTTTACGTTTATATTTTCGTCATCATCAGCTCCTGCTTCAGACTTGAATATCAATGTTGATGTTGAAATTACTGGAAATTTCTTAGATTTAAACCCCCGTGGTGCGTCAAAGGGGTCTCGATTCTATGATGGAACCAATGCTACTGAGAATGTTATTATAGCAACTGGGTCAACTAGAGGTCACTTGCGGGTAGCAACACTTGATGATTCAACAGATGAAGAAGATGGTGACATCACGATGACGATATTGAGTGGTGAAGGTTATCGTATCAGTGAATCAAAACCAAACGTTCGTTCAGCAATTGTTACAGACAATGATGAACCTATCGTAGAAGTAGGAATTGTTGCAACAGATGCCGTTGAATGTCAATTGGCTTATTTTACCTTACAAGGTACTCCTAGTTCATGGTTTACAACACCTACTTCAAGTGTAATAAGAGATGTGTGGGTAAATTTCGAGATTACTAGAGGTTTAGAGTTTTTGTCAATTCCGTCTTCGGACTACTTGGCAAATTATGAAACTTGGATTCAGGATGATTGGTGGACTGATGATCCAGGGTTTGATGTTACCACGGACTATTTTGGTAGAGAAATCAAACTTGATTTAGCAAGTGGAATAGGTTCAATTAATTACACTAGTGCTAAATCACTTCGAGATTTCATTTTGGCGAGTACCATAGCAGATTCAGTTGGTGAAACCATAGAGATTACACTGCTTCCTGGAGCAGGTTATAGAATTTCACCAAATCTTAATGTGGCCAATCAAGTAATCAGTCAACATAGTTCGTTGAGACAACCTCCAGTTGAATGTGCTTCCACTCCAACGCCACCGGTTGAAGCAAATGATCCAGTTATATCCCTAAATGATATCAAAGTTGCTGGTCAAAGTGAACGAACTATTGCGCGGGAAGGGAAGTGGTTTACCTTTGTTTTTCAAGCATCTCCACCCCCGACCTCAGAGCTGGTTGTAAATGTTGATGTACATATTATTGGAGATTTCTTAAATGTTAATCCTCGTGGAGCGTCATTAGGATCCCGATTTTATAATGGTACACACACCACTTCAAATGTGATTTTTAACGCGGGATCTACCATAAGTAGTTTGCGGGTTGCAACATTAGATGATTTGATTGATGAGGCTGATGGTGAGATCAAAATGACGATACTAAATGGAACGGGATATAGTATTACAAATACCGCTCAATACACTCGTTCAGCGGTCGTTACCGACAATGATGAAGCAAAAATAGAAGTTGAAGTCTCAGCAGCTGGTGCGACTGAATGTCAATTCGCACACATTAATCTGAATGGAACTCCAAATTCATGGTTTAGTTCTCCTTCAGAAGGAGAATTGAAAGAAGTGCGAGTCAATTTTGCGATAACTAAGGGTAAGGAGTTTTTAGCTATTCCATCTCAAGAGCAATTAGCAGCTTATGAAGCTTGGACAAGAGAAAATTCGTGGACAGATGATCCTTCATTTGATTATACAACGGATTATTTAGGTAATGAAGTTAATCTCAATCTAAGCTCAGGAATTGGATCAATTAAATTCTCCAGTTTGATCACACCTCGAGGTTTCATATTAGCAAGTACCATTGAAGGTTCAGTTGGTGAAACAATTGAGGTGACGTTGCTTCCAGGAGTGGGGTATACGATTTCACCGCAATATCGTGTAACAAGTCAACAAATCAATGAATATACTACATCGGGGCAACCGTTACTAGGATGTACGTCAATTTCCCCACCAGAAGCAATCAATCCAGTTATTGCAATCACTGATGTGTTAGTAGCAGGACAACGCGGCAGAACCTTTGCAAGAGAAGGAAAATGGTTTACATTTGAATTTGAAGCATCAGCTGCTCCGAATAGGGATCTAATTGTTAATGTCAATGTTGACATCGATGGAAATTTTTTGAATCCAAATCCTCGTGGTGCCGCATTGGGAACTAGATTCTATGATGGAACTAATGCAACAGAGAATGTTTTCATTGCTGCGGGGTCAACTTTTGGTTATTTACGAGTAGCGACTCATGATGATGCGATTGATGAAGCAGATGGTTCAATCACAATGACGTTGCAGGATGGGTCCGGTTATCAAATCACTGATTCAGATCAAAATTCACGTTCCGTTACTATAACTGACAATGACGAAAATGAAAGGTTTTCAGAATTGTTTTCCGAAATGAACGAAGTGATATTACCTACCACTTTGAGAGCACAGGGGGCTAGTATTCAAACCGCGTTATCCGCTCGAATGTTAGCAAATCCTATTGAGGCGAATAAGGTTACTTTTACATTAAATGGTCAAACCATGTTACAAGATTTGATTCAGAGTAGTGGAGAATATACCAATCAAGGTAACTTTTCATGGTCCTCAATACTCAATGATTCAACATTTTCACTAAATTTATTTCCAAATGACAGTGGAAATAATTCAATTTCAATTTGGGGACTTGGTAACTTTGACGCACTGTCTGCTTCAAATGGAAATCAAACTCAATGGAATGGTGATTTCTCTACTGGTCATTTTGGAATTGATGCACGGTTTACTTCGGAGACTGTCGCCGGTATTTCTGGATCAATCGCAAGAGGTGATTTTGATTATAGTACCGTTAATTCTGAAGTTGAAAGTGATTATCAAATGAAAATGTCACTACTTAATCCCTATTTTGGTTGGGAATCTAGCGATCAAAAATTCACCTTACAGGTAACTGGATCTTATGGAACGGGTGATATAATTATTAACCATGACAGTCTTGATCCAGAATTAACTACTAGTAATCTGTACATGACATCAATTTCAGGCAGAAAGAGTTTACTAACTGTAGATCATTTTACTGAAAATGGTGAAAGTGAAGTGGACTTGATCGGAGACGTGTTTTTTGCACATCAACATGTCAATGAAAATGATAGCCTGATAAGCGATGTGGATATTAACGTCAATCAGCTTCGTGTGTCTGTTGTAGGTTCGCAATACTATAATTTTGTTAGTGGATCTCAACTAAACCCATTCTTTGCTGTTGGAATGCGACAGGATGGAGGTGATGGTGAAAATTGGTTTGGCGGTGAAGTGTCTGGCAAATTGGCATATACAAACCAAAACGGATTGTCGCTAATGGGTGAGGGTGAAACCACAATTGATTGGAACAATAGGCAAGGTGAATGGGGACTAAGAGCATCATTGGAATATGATACTTCTGATGATGGACATGGATTGTTGTTTAGTGGATCATCTTCAATTGGAAAAGTGGGAAGTGTTAATACTGAATCGTTCCTAATTCAGGAAGTTGCAGGTCTAAGTGTGGGTAATGTTGATCAAAGCGTTCCACAATGGACTACTGAAGTTGGTTATGGTTTTGATATTTTGGACTCCTTTGGTAGCTATACTCCTTTTTCCAACTTAGAATTTAATCAAATAAATGGTCTTAAACTGGGAATTGGAAGTCGAGTAAGGATAGGATCTCTGCTTAGTTTTGTGATTGAAGGATCACAAAATCAGTTGGCAAACCAAGCTGTGGGTAGAAAATTTGATATTCAAGCTAAGATGAACTGGTGAGAATCGGAGTTTGAATTGCATGAATGAATGAACCCTGCTTGTCGTTGAAGATGTGCAGGGTTTATTTTTGTATTGACTAATTTTGTAGCTAACCTTTATGCAACAACTTCAACTCAGCACATGGTTTGTAAGACTGAATGGACGGTCGATATATATATATATATTAAATAATAAGAATTGTTTTTCACTATTTAATTTTATATGCACTCGACTTGATTGGAAGGTATGCTTGTCAATTCCATCAATTCAGTGATGAGAACATTGTGAGAGATTGAAAATCTTTGATAATACGACCACCGATCTTCTGAATCAACTATAGACTCGGTCGCTTGGTTAAGAGGTATTTGGAAAACTACCACCTTCTAAGATTAGAACTGATAATGTTTTATCGCATTCTTGATTTGTTCAAGACAACTTTCAGTAAAACTTCGCTATTCTTAATAGATCTCGACTTATCAAGTAAATTTATTTTTAACTTTAAGTGTATGAATAGCAGGTATTAGTAAATCCAAAGTATATACATATAACTTAATTACTTTTATTTAATATATTAAATATAGATTTGAATTTCTAACGCAATTCCAAAATATAATTAGTCTTTCTTAATAATAATTCAAGCATAATTAAATTCATAAAGTATAAATATTAGTAATTCAGTTTGTACTTAAATATTGTTTAAGTTTATTGCATCTTAAATTTTGATTATTACTTAAAAAATAGAACCAAGATTCAATATAAATTAAATTTTACGGAGTATAACTATGTTTTATACTTTATTTTGTTCTTGTGACTATTGTTTCAATAGAATTCAGGACAGATTAGCCAATTTTAACATCCTAAAGCTATCAAAAATTATTTCTAATCTTTGGGACTATCCCAGTAAATTGCTTAGACCAAATTCTTTAACTATTATCTTGCTTTTTGCAATTTTCTTTGGTGGTAATCCATTTACAAATGCATTAGCTCAACCATCAATTAATATCGAGTGGGATCAAGGTGGCCTTGCAGAAATAACAAAGAATTCTGCTCGTCAGACTGGGTACGAAGACTACATTGCAACTGTTTCGTTCACAGAAGTGAATGTAACGAATAGTTTTTCGTTCATAATTGAAGAATCCAAGAATGACTCTTTACCCTCGCGCTTTGAGTCACCTATTCAAACAGATGCAATTTCAACAGAGAAATTTCCTGGAATGGAGACAGCTTTTGAGCAGGGGTTGAGTTTTGGAAGTTGGTTTATTAGTTCACTTCATGCTGATTCAAATCAAATGTATATTTTGTTTAGGCCAAACGCCAATGCCATCAATCTACTAACATTTCAAGATAGTGTCTCTTCTGAACTTACTATTGTGATGAATGAATCCATTGATGGAGAAACTGTCGAAAGTGCTCGCAATTCAATTGCAGTTCAAATCAAGGGTTCAAGTTTTGAAATTCAAAGTTATTTGGACACAGTAGAACCAGGGGGTAATAACGTAGTGTCTATATTCCCGATTGATTCTCCGATCATGGAAGGTGAAGATGCAATGTTTCAAGTTTTTGTGTCAAACACCGCGGATGAAGACCTCCAAATCAATCTTGAAGTTTCGCAATTGGGGAATTTTATTAAAGGTCAACTACCAGAATCTGTATCTGTTTTAACTGGTGAATCTTCGGCTGAATTAAGTGTCCCAACTATTGAAAATTCAATTTATGATTCACCAGGAACAATCACGGTAGAATTGGTTAAAGGGAACGGATATGATATCACTTCAGGTTTACATAATACAGCGTCTGTCAAAGTATTCGATAATGATGGAAACTCGGGAATTTCAGTAATCGCGACAGAGTCAGTCATTTTAGAGGGGCAAACAGCTCAATTTCAATTAATATCAGATCGAACCTTTGCAGAAGATTTAGCAATTTCGTATAATGTAATTAAGCGCGGTGATTTTTTGAGTGCATTAATTTCAGACTCCATTACATTGGAACGATTTAAACAATCTACCTTATTGAATATTGCTACTCAAGAAGATGACAATCTAAATACCGCAGGTAGTTTAACAATAAATATCCAAGAGAATGAACAGTATCGCGTTGCAAGAGTTCCTTTCAATTCTGCAGTAATATCGGTATTGGATAACAATATCCCAGAGCTTTCAATTTTTCCAGTCGGAACTGGTGAAGTTTCTGAGGGACAGGATATCCAATTTAGGATTACGTCTTCAACGGCCTTAACTAATAATACTCTAGTCAATATTGATCTTCAATTTGCTCAAGAAGGCGATCTAATCAGAAGTACTAAATTCTTGTTGATGAGTGGTGAAATTGAAGGGATAGTGTCAATTCAAACTGAAGATGATTTGGAATTAGAGCTGGATGAAATTGTGACTGCGACTCTTGTTTCTGGAAACGGATATTTGGTAACAAATACATCCAATAACTCTGCAACTAGTGTCATCAGTGGTGATGAGATTCCAGTTGTTGCAGTCACATCCAATTCTAATACAGTCACTGAGGGGGAAACTATAGAATTCGTCATATCCTCACACTATCCACTTGAATCTGAATTGGCGGTGGAATATGTTGTCAACCAAACTGGTGACTTTGTTTCTATTGATCAACTAACCTCGGTTGAATTGACTCCAACGCAGTTATCTCAAACTATTGAATTTGAAGTTGTTGAAGATGATGTTGTTATCCCAGATGGTAAAGTGATTGCAACCTTATCATCAAGTGAGTTATACCAATTTAACTCAAGTGGTAAGAGAGCAGTAGTCACGGTACTTGATAATGACACTCCACAAGGAGTTGCAATTTATTCAAAAAATTCATTCGTAATTGAAGGTGAAATCATAAGCTTTGAACTTGTTACATCAACTCCTTTTTCCAATGATCAGTCGATCCCAATCTCCATAAATCAAACTGGAGATTTTTTGCCGGCCAGCCTACCTGATCAAATTACTTTTGAAGCAAATCAAACAACTATGCAGCTGAAACTTGAAACTATTGATGATCAAGTAGCTGAAGATACTGGTGGAGTGACTGTAACAATAGAACCGGGCAACAATTATGAATTGACTGAATTCGTTTCAGGAGTAGTTTCAATTTTGGATAATGATAGTGGATCTGGACTATCAATCACTGCTTTGGAAGATTCAATCAATGAAGGTGAAACCGCAACTTTTTTGATCCACACATCCGAATTATTTACTACTGACAAAATCATTAACCTACAAATCAATCAGGTTGGTGAATTCATTCGTACAGAATTGCCAACTACATTGTTATTTCCTGCCTATCAAAGTGAAATCAGGTTAGAATTAGCTACTGAAGATGATTTGCAATTTGAGCTGACAGGACAACTTAGAGTCGAGATTCTACCGTCTTCAAACTATGAAATTGCTTCAACTTCTTATAACTCTGCATCAATCGCTATTTTGGATAATGATCCTAAACCAGTATTATCAATTCACAACATTTCTGCAACGAGTATAACAGAAGGTGAGTCTGCGCAGTTTCGTATCACAACCACAAAATCGTTAGATTTTGACTTACCTGTCAGTTTAACTGTAACTGGGGATATTGAAGAGTATTTGGTTTCGGACATAATTAAACCATTTTTACCAAGTGGTCAAACCGCGGTTGAGTTAGAGATTGAAACCGTACAAGACGAAGTTGACGAACTTGATGGAACAATCGAAGTTGCAATTCAAGCAAATGAAAATTATGATCTGGCAGTTACTCCTGAGAACATTGCAGGAGTGATAGTGTTAGATGACGATCTTCCTGTTATCTCACTTGAGTCATCTACTATTTTAGCGACCGCAGGTGACACGTTTTTATTCAAAGTTCATTCGTCCACGGAGGTTGAGGACGATCTCAATATTCCCCTTACAGTTTCAGAAACAAAAGAATTTATTTCAGAACAAGATTATACCAATATCACGATACCCACTGGAAATAAGACTGGTGAACTTACAATCCAGACTATTTCTGACGACTCATTTTATGGAATAGGAGTTATACACATTGAAATTCAAGCAGGCACAAACTATCGGCTAGCTGGTGATCAAAATACCTTGTTGACCACTGTAATGATTGAAGATAATGTGATTCCGACCGGTATCTCAATAAGTGCGGAAACAAATCAAATTTATGAAAATCATGCTAGTGGAGTTGTTCGGTTTCATCTATTTAGTGATGAGGAATCCACGACGGACCGAACCATTGATTTAGAAATCTCATCAACTGGTGAATTTTTTAACTTGGATAACAATACCATTCAGCATATTATCCCAGCAGGTGAGTCAAAGTCCGTACTTGAAATACCACTTATCAATGATACTGTTGATGAATTTGCAGGACAGCTTGAAGTTTCGATAGCTCCAAGTGCAAATTATACTCTAGCCGCATCACCTAATAATACTGCGTCCACTGCAATAGTTGATGATGATTTGTCAATAGTTTCAATAAGTTTGGTTGGAACAGAAAGTTCAATCACTGAAGGTGAAGATGCCTTGGTCCAATTGTCCGTTCCATTTGTGTTGTCAGATCCACTTGACATTAACCTTGGGGCTGAACTATCGGCAGAATTTGGTGAAGTTTCACCAACTCAAACTGCTCGAATTGAGAGCGGTACCAATCAGGTAGAAGTTATCATCTCAACAATTGCCGATAATAGCTACGAACCACATGGTGTCGCTTCAATTGAACTTTTGCCAGACGAAAGTTATATTCTCTCTCAACATGCTGATCCAAGGATAGAGTTTATAGTATTAGATGACGATGAATCAAATTCTGGAATCTCAATAATTGATATCAAAGATGAAATCGTTGAGGGTGAACTTGCCAACTTTGAAATCCGAACCGCAGCTACTGTTTCAACTCCAACGCTGATCAATGTTCAGATTAATGAAACGGGTTCATTTTTAAGGCAAAATTATCTAGAATCAATTACGCTGTTACCAAATGAAACTTATAAACGAATTCAAGTTGCAACCATTGATGATGAAGATTATGAAGATGATGGAGAAATCCATGCAGAGATTCTCCCAAATGCTAATTTGCAATTAGTTGAAACTAATTACCGCGCTTCAATTATGGTACTTGATAATGATCTTCCAACAGTTTCAATTACCAGTAACTTAAACATCTTTGAAGGTGATGATGCATATTACATGCTAGAGTTCTCTGAACCATTATTGGATCCAATCACGGTAGCTGTGTCTATTTCAGTTACAGGTGCTTTTGATATCGAAGCTGGTTCTCATTTAGTGGAATTTGACGCGGGAGATGCAATTAAGTTCTTAGTAATTGAATCTGAACAAGATGATCAAACAGAAACAGATGGAATAATCACTGCAACAATAGATTCAAGCGAAAGTTATTTAATATCGGCAACAAATTCAACTGCTGAAACCAATATTTTTGATGTGCAAACATTACAGACGGTTGCTTTGAGCACTGCTAATAATAGCTTAACGGAGGGAGACACTTTTAACCTAAGACTTGAAGCTAGTCGAACAATGCAACCTACACCAGTTGAGATTGAACTTGTTAATATTGAAGGAGATTTTATTGTTGAGTCAATCCAAACGATCAGTTTAGCGGGAAATTATGCTGCGTTAGAAGTTGCTACTACTGATAATGAGACCTACGAAAAAGATGGAGTTATCTCAGCCACACTACTTGCGGGAGAGGGATATGTAGTTGATTTTGAACTTAACCAAGTTGAAATAAATGTCATTAATGATGAACAACTTCCAGAAATTTCAATTACCTCATCAACAAATGAACTCATCGAAGGGGCAACAGCGGTGGTCACTCTACACAGTGAAGTAGTTTTAAATACCGAATACTTTGTATTGATTTCTATTTTCAACGAATTGGGAGACTATTATAAAGGACCAGCAATAAGAGAGATTTCCATTCCACCGCGATATCGCGAAGTTTCGTTTGAAATTCCAACTCTAGCTAATGAGCTATTTCAAAATGATGGTTTGATTAAAATACAAGTTGAAGAAGGTAATGATTATACTAAAGGTGGTGGGACGAGTTATTTTCAACGAATTCTTGTTAAAGACGATGATAGACCAGAGGGGATTGCTATACTTGCCAAGAAAGATCAAGTGGGTACTGACCAATCAACCGAGATAAAGTTAACTTCAGATGTTGAATCAGTACAAGATGTTAAATTTACTATATCTAAGAAAAATTATGCCGGTACCTATGTTGGAGAATCTAATCATTTAGTTAGTTTTGCAACTGGAACTTCTGAACTGGTACTGGACCTCAAGAACTATAACCGTTCTTTATTACAAGAACCAGGACGCATTGCTGTGACTCTTTCATTTCAGCCACATTATGTCGGTAGCGAATATTATTCTGAGGCGTTCATTGACATAGTAGAAAATTTTGCTCCCAAACTATCTATAGTCGGAATTAATTCCACCTTACAGGCTGGTGAACCGTTGAGATTAAAACTACGTTCAGCGCAAGAATCCATTCAAAATGTCAACCTACTTATCCAAAGCGCACCAAATCAAAGTTCTTATGAAGAGCGTAGAATGCATGATGTGGATTTTGAACGGGGTGCGTCGGAAACTTCGGTTGTATTAGTAAATTGGGATAATCCTTATGTGCAAGAAAACGGACATGTTTTGGTATCAATTTTACCGCGTCCACATTACACAATATCCGATGAATTTGGTTCAGCTCAGTTTGAAATTATTGATGACGCGACTCCAGAAATATCAATTTGGAGTCAACAAACTAATGTAAGTGAGGGGGAGCCGATTGAGGTAATGCTAGTATCTTCAATCAAGATGGAAGAAGCGTTCACGGTCAATCTTCAATATACTGATAATGACAATATCTTAGCTAACGAAATTTTAACCACTGAAGTACAGATTCCAGCTGGGGCAAACAGCGTTCGATTACCGCATATTCTAACTAATAATGTCACAAATCTAAATGCTGAAAGCAATATTACAATTCAAGTACAAAGCGGTGATGGCTATACTATTGCGACGGAACCATCTAATAAAGTTACAGTTCAGGTCACCGCGGCTCAACAACTTCAAAATGGCATTACAATTTCAGCAATTTCACCAAAAATTGTGAATGAAGGAGATGTGATTCAGTTTCAAATCTCTTCTCCGATTTACTTTAACCGTAATCGAAAAATAAATTTACTAATTGAGGAAAGTGGAGAGTTTTTGGAGATTAATCAACCAAATAGCATAATTATAAATTCAAATGAACGCGAAGCTATACTTGAGCTAACGACACTTGAAGATGATGATTTCAATCCTCAAAGTCAAGTTAAAGTCACAATTTTAGCAGGCGAATTGTATACAGTTGCGAATGAACCGCATAATAGTGTTGTCGTTACGATTGCAGATGACGATATCCCTTATGGAGTATCAGTAATTTCAAATAGTTCCTCAGTTATGGAGGGTGAAGAGGCGATCTTTCAAATTAGTATTTCAGAAACTTATGAACAAGACGTGGTGATTTGGTACGATCTTTATTATGAAGGTAAAACCACTCTCCCAGTTATTGTTCCCACTGGTCAAAATGTTGCAGAAATACGAGTTCAAACTCAGGAAAATGTTGAAGTTAAAGAAGAAACTCTTGTGCGGTTAACTTTGCAACGAGTGAGCAAACTTCTCCCTATTACTGAGTATCATAAACTAGCAGTAGTGGAGGTAATCAATAATGATTTACCAGCAATATCGGTGACAAGCAATAGTAACATCACTGAAGGAGAGGACATGAGTTTTACTATATCCTCTACTCCAGTAACGACTAGCGAACTTGAAGTGAAGTTTGCAATTTCGTCGCAAGGTAATTTTATTAGGGGAGACCTTCCAAATCAGACTGCTTTGGAAGCTTTTCAAACAAGTAAAACAATACGAATCCCAACTTTTGATGATAATTTGGATGAACCCGATGGGGAAGTAGAATTAATCTTACTCGAAAGTACAGGATATGAAATTGTTCCAGATCAGCAATCAACATCGGTGGAAGTTACTGACAATGATGAGGTAATGATTGAGCTGGTAGGGAGTGGAGGAACGATTCAAGAAGGTTCGCAATATACCGCGACAATTCGAACTGATTCTCCTGCTCTTTATGACATTCCAGTTAGGTTGTCACTGCAACAGCAAGGAAGTTTTGAAGTTAGTGGTTTTCAATCAAACTATACTTTATCATCAGGAACTAGTGAGACAACAATATCCATGACGATAGTTGATGATGCCGCGATCGAAGTATCTGGTGAATTGATAATTTCATTAGAACCAGATATTGGATATACAGTTGATGCAATAAATTCAGCGGTTCAAGTTCAAATCTTTGATAACGATATTCCAAGTGGTATTTCAATCTTACCAGTGCTTGAGTGGGTAGAAGAAGGTGAAGAGCTTCCGTTCAGCATTAATTTAAATCCTCCGTTAACGACTCCTCAAGCTATTCAACTCAAAATATCTGAAACAGGGGATTTTTTAGGAAATTCAACAATTTCTTCAATCCAAATTGAACCTCAAGTTAATTCTTTTGAATTTAATTTAGCTACTGTTGATGACGACTTTCGGGAGTTGGATGGAGAGGTTACAGTAGAGTTATTAGCTGGGACCGGATATTCGCTAGCTGAA
The DNA here is from genome assembly GCA_964291365.2 of Stappiaceae bacterium. Classification (GTDB taxonomy): domain Bacteria; phylum Pseudomonadota; class Alphaproteobacteria; order Rhizobiales; family Stappiaceae; genus JBDWFY01. The sequence continues at coordinate 2,712,914 of OZ219989.1, read as the reverse complement.
TCAAGTATTTCAGCAACAGTAGCTGTTTTAGATAATGAACAAGCTGCAGGGGTTGCGATTTTACCAGTAAAACCGTTGATTAGTGAAGGTGAAGCAGCTGAATTCCAAATCTCTACATCGGAACCATTAGCAATAGATACGCAGATTGACTTTGAACTGATTGCGGTTGGAAATTTTTTGCCGATTGAGATTCCAAAATCGGTAATAGTTCAAGCGAACACTACTTCTGCCACCTTATCAATACCAACGGTAGAAGATTCAGTTTATGAAATCAATGGTTATTTGAAAGTATCAATTTTGGAATCCGATCACTATGCGGTCGCTGAACATCCTGACAATTTGGCCACAATTGCGGTATTGGATAATGATCAGCCTGACGAGACTTCGATTCTAGCTGTTCGCGATACTATTATTGAAGGTGAAACCGCGTTATTTGAAATATCAATTCCGATGGTTCAATCTATTGAGCAAATGCTTACCATCTCAGTTTCTCAAAATGGTGAATTTCTTAAATCATCTGAAGAGTCTAGAACGGTAGTGATGGAACCGTATCAAACTTCAGTTCTTTTTGAAGTCCCGACCATTGATGACTTAGTCGATGAATCCAATGGACAAATCCAAGTATCACTAAGTAATTCATCTGAAATCAGTGATTCAAGAATCTTTGAGCGTGCAGTTGTAGCAATCGTAGATAATGACAATCCAACGGTATCAATTACCCCAGTTGCAACATCAGTGGTTGAGGGAGCCATAGCTGAGTTCAGAGTTTTTTCCACAATCGTCCCCATTGAAACCACTGTAATTTATGTCATGGTGAGTCAACTTGGTGAGGTAATCAATGAAGCCCTTGGAATGAAAGAGGTCGTGTTGTTACCTGGAGAAACAAGTTCAATACTGCAAGTTAAGACAAGTGATGATCAGGTTTATGATGACCAAGGTGTGATTATCGCTACATTGCTGGCAGGAGATAGATATAATACGGTTGAAAATGCCCATGAATCAAGAGTTGAAGTTACAGAAAATGATCACATACCTGTGCTCTCAATCGCGACTGACTCTGCCAATTTAGAAGAAGGTGATGATTTAGGATTTACTATAACTGCGAGCTCAAAATCTTGGGATGCAAAGGAAGTAGCCGTCAATATTACTGATCATGGTAGCAATTTTTTACCGCTTGCGTTACCAATATCTATTACTTTAGCACCACAATCTTTGACCACTAGGTTTGAAATTTCTACTATAGATGATGAGGTTTTTGAGTCAGATGGGCAAATCACTGCGTCCATTCAATCAGGAACTGGATATAAGGTTTCAACTATTTTACCTAGTAGTGTTGTAGTTAACTTTGTGGATAATGATGAAATACCAACCATCTCGATTTTAACTCAAGCAGAGTCTGTGTTTGAAGGGGAAAAAATTGTTGTTCCAATTTCAACATCGAATCCATCCAGTTTAGAACTCAGCGTTCAGCTTACGACGCAAACCCCAACTCAACAGGTGCCGATACTGCATGAAGTTTCTTTAGCGGCTTATGCAAACTCTACTTTGTTCATAATAGATACAGACTACAATGATCAATTAACAGGAGATTATCAACTGATTGTCCAATTAAAATCGAGTCAAAATTATCAAGTTGGACCAGAATTAACAAACCAAGCAACTATTACGGTAAAAGATCTTGAGACTTTGCCAGAAATTGCGATCACTACACAGGATACTAGGGTCAATGAGGGTGAAATGTTAGAAATTGTGTTGGAATCAACGCAACGGACTCTTGTAAATAAGATAATTAATCTGTCAATTGCGACAAATGCTGGCAATGATGAAATCTTAACAGAAACTACGTCAGTCGTATTGAATGCAGGTGAAACCTCAACCACCTTCGAACTTTCAACATATCAAGATGATTTTGATTGGTCAAATGGTCTAATTGAGTTGACTATCATGGAAAGTGAAGAGTATCAAGTTTCTGAAACCGCGTCCCAATTAGAATTTGAAGTACTAGATGACGATTTGAATTCGGTATTTTTTGTGGTTTCAAGTGCTTCTGTTGTTGAAGGGAATGATATTGTCGCTGATTTAAAGGTGTCCCCAGCTATTGAACAACCGTTTGCCGTCAACCTAGGTTATGAGATTGTGGGTGATTTTGTTGATCCAACTCATACGATTCAGCGTGAGCTAATGATTCAGTTACAGCATTTTGACAATGGAGAATTTTTGGTTCCGATTAGAATCCCTACAATCAATGATAATGTTTTTGAAGCCAATGGTAGTGTTGTTATTTCTATTCTGGAAGGGGAAAATTACACAATACTTGAAGAACATGGTGCAACCAGAGTTGAGTTTACTGTATTAGACAATGATGCACCAGAAAACATTTCAATTGTTGCTAGTGAATCACAGATTACTGAAGGAGATTCAGTGAAATTCGAAATTTGGTCACATCAAACTTTTTCTTATGATCGACCTATATACTTTGAAGTGACTGATGAAAGTAATATCTTGTCTACTAATCTACCAGAATCTGTAATTATCACGGCTGGTGAAAGGGTTGGAACTCTTGAATTAGCAACTATAGATAATTATTATTATAATGAATCAGCAAGTATTGCGGTAACGTTATTAGATGGCCATTACTATAATTTAGCTGCAACCAACACAAGTGCTTCTATAGTAGTACATGACAATGACAATTTCATTATTTCGATCACGGAGTCGGAAGACATCCAAGAGGGGGATGATGCGGTTTTTGTAATCTCTTCTGCCCAAGTACCGACTGAAAATTTGGTCGTCATGGTTGATATTGATTCAACAGGAGACTTCTTTTCCGCTGAGTTTACAGATTTTATTACTATTTCTGCCAATCATGACACAACGGAACTCCGCATTCAGACGATTGACGATGAGATTTATGAAAGCGATGGCAATATTTCGGTGTCCATTGTGTCAGACTTTGGCTATCGAGTTGATGATAGAAAATACAATGCGACACTGAAAATTACTGATGATGATCAACCAACTGGGGTTTCAATTTTACCGATTTCAGCATCAGTAACGGAAGGGAAACAGGCACAATTTAAAGTTTCTGCATCAAATATTGTCAGTGAAGATAGGCAAATTAACATTGAACTAAGTGATTTAACTTCAGGTTCAATAATTGAAGATAAAATAGCTGTCGTCATACCAAAAGGATTCAATGGCGCAACTTTTACTGTTCAAACGATTGAAAATGAAGTTGATGAAGAAAATGGACTGATTGAAGCGGTAATTGTATCAGGAGATGGTTATGAAGTTGCTCCTACTGGTCAAACTGCGTTGGTAGAAGTGATTGATAATGACTTACCAACCTTGACGTTAAGTGCGATAAATTCGTCAATTACGGAAGCTGAGGATGCATGGTTTTTAATTTCCACTTCCTCAATTATGGATTCAACTAAGTCAGTTTCAATCGAAATTAGTGATTTGGGTGATTATATTGAAGGGGTGGAGGGGTTATTGGAAGTAACGCTTCCCGCGACCAGAAATAGTTTAGTTTTCAGTATTGCGATACACGATGATGAGATTGATGAACCTAATAATTTCATTATTGCACGGATTTTGGATTCTGAAGATGATAGCTATCAAACTGCTCCTAAACCGCAAGATCGAGCACAGGTATTAGTCCAGGACAATGATAGAAATTTGGTATCAATGGAAACTAATTCAACCACAGTGAACGAATCTGATTCAATTGCGATAACCTTCAACACAACTGCACCAGCACCTCCAGATGGACTAGACATTCAATTTGTACTTAATGAAATTGGTGATTTTTTAGTTGATTCAACTCAGCAAAGTGTACGTTTAGCACCAGAACTGGACACAATAGCACTAAATTTGACGCTGAATAATGATCAAATTTCTGAGCGCAATGGTCAAGTTACTGTGGAGTTGTTGCCCGGTATTGGGTATACACTGGATGAATCTAAGGTACAAAAATTAGTCGTGCAAATTATTGATGACGACATTTTAACTGGATTATCAATTCAATCGTTAGTAGGTTCGATTAACGAAGGAGAAACTGCTAGATTTAGTGTGAATTCAAATGCAGTTTCTTCAGAGTCACAACAAATTGATATTGAATTATCACAAAGAAATGGTCAATTTATCCAAGTTCCGTTAACAGAAACAGTGACAATTGTAGCTGGTGAATTAAGCGGTCTTTTGGAAGTGAATACGAACTCAGATGGTCAGATTAATGCAGGTGGTGAAATTATCGCAACTATACTTCCAAATGAAGCTAATCAATTAGCAGAAACTTTAACTAGTGCAACAATTTATGTGGAAAACATTGATTTACCAAGTGGTATTTCGGTTGAAGCATTAGTCAATGAAGTCGTTGAAGGAGATGTGATTCTATTCAGGATTTCAAGCTCTACAGAAATATCTAATGATCGTGAGATATTCTTTACAATTAGTGAGATTGGAAATAATTTTCTTTCTGAATCAATTCCGCAATCAATTACTATGAAAGCAGGTGAAAAAACAGAGGAATTGAGAATTCCAACTGTAGCCGATTTTGCGGATGAATCCAATGCGTTTGTTTCAGTAACCATAATTCCTGGTCCAGACTATGAAGCTGCGACTTCACCTTACGATTCAGCAGCTATTCTAGTGAAAGATGATGATTTGATCGAAGTTTCAATAGCAACATTACCACCAATGTCTATCGGTGAAGGGATAGATGGCCACTTTAATATTACTACATCAAGTCGTACTTTGGAGGCACTTCCAATCTCTATTCAGTTGACTCAAGAAGGTGATTTCTTATTGGAAAATGAATTAGAACAAGTCGTTAATCTACCAGCATTTTCAGCTGCAACGACATTTATAGTCAAGACTGAAGATGATTTAGTTGATGAAAAAAATGGTCTAATTACCGCAATAATATTACCAAGTGAAAAATATCAGATAGCTAGTTCACCTGCGAATAGTGCAACAGTTGCAGTAGCTGATGATGATGTGATGGTTGCCGCCATTTCATATCAGCCATTAGTGGTGATTGAAGGTGGTCAATTAAACATTGCAATTGAAATATCACGACCTGCACCAACCACTGGACTAGCAGTCAATCTTGCAATCTCACAAGCTGGTGACGTGATCAATGACGACTTTCAGATAAATGAAATTGAGATACCAGCAGGACTCGATCGGGTTCAGTTTGAAATTCCTTTAAAGCGAGATGAAATTTTTGAGTATGATGGTGAGATTAATGTTGCTATTTTGCCTGGAATTGGTTATACTCTCTCATTAACAGAAGGTGAGGTTATCATTCCAGTAATTGAAAGTGTGCAACCAACTGGTATTACTATTGTACCAGTGAAAAACAAAGTGACTGAAGGGGAGGTAGCTGAATTTGTTATCAGCTCACACCGAAGTGCTTCAGAATCTCGGCAGTTTCAAATTGACGTACATCGTAGTATTAATGGAGTAAATTCCGACCCTATAACCTATACCATTGAAATCCCACCAAATGAAACAGATGCGCGACTTGAAATTAAAACTGAAGTTGATTTTTTTTCAACGTCAAATGACTCGATCACTGCTACTTTAAAATCAAGCGATCTTAATCAAATTGTTGAAACCAGTTCAAGTGCATCAATATTGATTCTTGATCGCGTACCTAGCATTGGTATTTCAATAGCCGCACTGACACAATCGGTCATTGAGGGTGAAGTTGCGCAATTTAAACTTGTAGCTTCATCAAGCTCAGAGGTTGATCAAAGAGTACTGTTAGATACTCAGGAGGATCAACAAATTATTGATTATAGTTTATTATCAAATCATGTTGTAATACCAGCTGGTGAAACTGAAACAACATTTGAGATACCGATTATTCAGAATACGATAGATGAGCACGACCGTGAATTGGTGGTTGAACTACTACAGGGGTCAAATTATTTGTTGGCACCAAGTCCTTATGATTCAGCGACCGTAACAGTAATCGATGATGACTTACCACAACTTTCAGTAATGAGTTTAAGTGATGAACCTATCGTTGAAGGAGATTTTGCTGAGTTTGTTGTTTCAGCTTCCCCCACACGTGTTGAGACCTTTACGGTGAATTTTAGTGTTAATGAGTCAGGAAGTTTTTTACCGATAACTATTCCATCCACTCAAATTTTTGCAGATGGAAGCACCAGAACGATAATACAGATTCCAACTCTAGACGATGAATTAGTTGAACCCACAGGTAGTATCACTATTGAATTATTAGCAGGTGAAGGTTATATTTTCTCTTCACCAACAGAAATCAGTGCAACTGTTACAATTCTGAGCGAAGATCTTACCAAAGTTAGTATTACAACACCAACTGAAAGTATTAGTGAACGTAACGGTCCACTAAGCTTGGCAATATATGTATTGCATTTTTCAACACCAGTACCAGCTACCGGATTATACATAAACATGGGATTTTTTACAAATCGCGCGTCTTATGGATTATCAAAACACCGAACAGTTTATGTTTCACCAGGAAGTATTACAAAAAGAATGCGTATATACATAAGAGACAATGATATAGCAGAACCAAATGGGCAAATAACAGTGAAGATTTTCCCTGGAATAGGCTATCAAATTAACAAAGCAGAGGATCACTTTGTAACGATCAATGTTCTAGACGATGATTTTAGAAGTGGACTACAAGTTTTCTCTATTTCTGACTCGATTGAAGCAGGTAATGTCGCGGTTTTTGGAATAAGGTTGGATGTAAAACCTGAATATGAGATTTATCCGAGATTTAGAGTTGAAAACGGTGAGGGAGAAATTTTGGATAAATTAAATCGAACTTCAAATTTGAGAATTCCAGCAAATTGGGACCCGAATGAATTATTTCCGCTAAAAATTCCAATTACTCATGGAGATTATTTAAGAAATGATGGAATAGTAGCAGTTCAATTATTAGACGGACCAAGTTATTCTCTTGCAGCTGAAAATACCAGTGCAACAATCAGAATTGTTGAAAATGAAACAGGGGAAAACCCCAATACAAATGAGTTAAATGTTGAAAGTGATTTTGAAAATTCTGTTGAAATCGAATCAATAAGGGAATCGAATCTTGTAGGGGATGATATAAAGTTTCGAGTAATTGCTAGATCTATTAAACCACATTCTCGAAATATCAATATTGCGGTATTAGAAAGTGGAGATAGAGTTCTGTTCGGTATCCCACCGAATTCATTGATCTTGCCAGCAAATGAATCCACCGTTACACTTGCGTTGCCAACGAATCAAAATAATTTCCAAAATGATTTAGCAATTATAGATGTATCAATTCTACCAGGAACAAATTATCAGGTTTCAACCGAAAATTTTCATGCTCGAGCTTACGTTATGGTTTATAGAAAACCAGGTTTGAGAATTACTCCAGTTTCAACCGAGATTGTTGCTGGTGGTACGGCGGAGTGGGATATTCACATCACGTCACCTCGTACAGAAGAATTTACCGCATATTTAAGCGTTGACAAAGATGGCCAAAGTGAAGTTCAATCCATCGTAATACAACCGTTCCTAAAAGTACAAAAGTTTAGAATATCACCGTTTCTTAATGAGAGAATTACAGTTGACATTACCCGTAATCCCTATTATGTTGCTCATTGGCGCAGAAACCCTCCAGAAGTTGTCTTAGTTCCAAACCCTAAACCGTTGATTGGAATTGTTTCGATTAATTCAGAACTAACTGAAGCGGACTATGCACAATTTGAAGTTACTAGCTTTCCAACGTTAATTATGGACTTTGAAGTTAACTTGAATTTCACTGGAAACATTAGTGCATCAATTCTGGATTCTTTGCCAGAAACTTTGACTATTGAAGCAAATGCGTCTAGTGCAATTTTGAATATACCGACAAGTAGTTTTGTTGAAACAGGTTTGAATTTTTCAACTCTTAACTTAGCGTTACCAGCCCATGAAAATTACTTGATAGATTCTGAAAACAATTCTGCAACAATTAAAATTTACAATAATGATTATTCAAGGAACATACCAAGTATTGCAATTCGTGCATTGAGTGAAAATTCTTATTGGGGGCAAAAAACTCTATTTGAGTTATCTTCGACTAGCCCAGTTCCAGAAGATTTGGAAGTTCTTGTGACGGTTGAAAATTTAAGTGAACCTATTGAGCAGATGATAACCATTACAGGTGGCACTACCAGCAAAATTTTTGAGATGTCTACACTAGATTTTGGTGATCGGGAACGAAGGAATTTTACACTATCACTACAAGAGGGGGCAAAATATCGCGTCGCCGAATCTCCAGATAATCATGCAGTAGTAACGGTAAATGACGCTATTGTCGCGGTCAATACCCAAACCGATTCAATTTTGCCAAGTGAGGTTGCATATTTTGATATTGAATCGTCGGTAAAGTTCGATGAGCCGTTCACCATAAATTACAATATTGACAACATCTCATTTCAAGCAATTTTCCCAGCGGGTTCATCTTCAATTACTATTGCGGTGGAACAGCATAATCAAGCTGATTTTAATGGAAATACCATTGATTTTAAGTTGACTGATGGGTTTGGATATCAATTAGCATCTGCACCAAATGATTCAGCATTTATCAATTTCGTTAATTCTGAGATACCGACTCTTTCAATTTCGGCTAATTCAACATGGGAGATTTTTGGACAACCTGTAGCTTTTACAATCAGGGCTGACCAAGTACTTCAATCATCAATAGAGGTCGCGATTGCTGTTGCTCAAATTGGTAATGTTATCTCAGGGGACCCACAAGCTGTTGTCGAATTTGAATCTGGTTATCAATCCAAAACATTTTTGGTTCCAACAACAACCGCGAATGATAATGAAATTGATGAATTTATTTTTGTTGAGTTGTTACCAGGTTCAGAATATTTAATTTCAACTCAACATTATCAAGCAAAAATTGCGATAGTTGAAAGTGAAGATGAAGGTAACTTGGCAAGTATGCTATCAATCAATTCATTGTCAAGGTCAGTAAATTATGGAGTGCCAGCAAGGTTTGAGATTATTGCGTCACAATTAGCAAATTCTTCTTTGCCAGTAAAGTTGGCAATTAATCTTACGGATCAGGTTCTTTATGACGAAGTTGAAATAGCACGTGGACAATCTCGGGTTGTATATTCGGTGAGTTCGGATAATTATCTTGAATCCGATACAATTGAAGTGACTATTCTAGAGGATATAGATCATTTGGTAGCTGAAGAACCAAACCACAAAGCGAGTGTAGCAGTTGAAAAGCCAACAATTGGTATTATGGATTTTGGTTCCGCAAAATCTAGAATCGAAAACGGTGTTTATAGATTCAAGGTATACTCTACTAGTATTACAGATTCAAACTTGTCAATAAATCTGAAGTATTTTGTTGATAATGGCATAGTTGAAGAAATTACCTCAGTTATTGACTTTGGTCAGTTTGAAAAAATTGTTCAAATCCCACAATCTGTTATTCCAAATACTAGAAATTTTCGCATTAAAATTACTGAGGGAAGTGGATATCAGGTCACAGAATCCCATCACAATCAGGTTGATATTCAATTTGATATTGCAAGTATCATGCTATTAACTGATTCCAAATATGTCGTGACTGGAGAGTCTATTCCATTTGAATTACTGGCAGATTCGCCACTTTCAACAGCTACTGAAGTTTACTTGCAACTAACCGAGGGCGATGGCGGTGCTGTCGTAAAAACTTTTTCTGAAACTATTGAAGCAGGAGAGTCAAGCAAGAGTTTCCAAATTGAATCAGATGATTATGGTAGCATGGAGGAAATTGTCGTTGAACTCATGAATGCGCCTGACTATCCCTTTAGTAGTTATTATCGTGACACAGAAAGCATTAACATATCAAAAACAGTCTATATTTCTAATGCTTCTAAACCAGGTATTATCGTTGAGGCACTGCAGAGCTCGGTTCAAGAAGGCTCTGAGGATGCCGTATTCAGGATTTCTGCAATTCCAACACCAAGTGTAGATTTAGCAGTTGTGGTTGATGTTGTTCATTTGTATAGTCCGTATCCATTTGATGGCTACTCGTTAACTGAGGATTTAATTATACCAGCAAATACCGCTTCAGTTACGTTTTCTGTTCCGATTGGGGATGACCTAATTTCGCGAAATGTTTATGATTTAATTGCAACCGTCCGTTCAAGTTCAAATTACGAGACCAATTTACCTTCTTCAATGGCTGATGTAACAATTTATGATAATGATCCTCCAATATTGAGAATTGGCCAAGAAACACCAGCGATAATTGAAGGTGAGATTGCAAAGTTTGTGATTTCATCTGCCAGTTCTTTATCTGAGTCATTGACGATAAATCTAAGAGTTACCGAAACTGGAAAGTTTCTTATCGAAAACAATCTTGATGCGGTGGTCATAGCTGCTGGAAAAAACTTGGTGACGTTTGAAATTCCTACGATGGATGATAGTGAGTTTGAGTTACCTGGAGAAATCTATGCGGAGATTTTGCCGGGAGAAGGCTACCTTGTTGACAAGACCTATAACATTGATTGGCTTCAAGTTGCCGACAATGATAATGAAGATGAATTAGGAGTTCAGCTGACAGCACTATCAACTGCAATATTGGAGGGAGAGTCCGCTGAGTTTAGGATCACCACAACCACGGCAACGACAAAGCCACTTAGCATCAATTACACTGTAACGAATCTTGACGGAGATTTATTTGACACTAATTTACCTTCAGTTGCAGTGATCCTTGCAAATCAATCGTGGGTGAATTTTTCTTTACCAACAACAAATGATGATGCTTTTGAAATAGCCAAGGTTATGAGGGTTACTTTGGAATCTGGTGAGGGCTATCAGGTCATTGATTCTCAAAATACTGCAGCTGTTTTGGTTGATGACAATGATCTTCCGACAGGATATTCAATTCTACCAGTGGTGGAATCCGTTCGTGAAGGTGATGACGTACAATTTCAAGTGATATCGGACTCAAAACCAGCACAAGATGAAACTGTGATAGTTGAATTGTCGCAGGTTGGTGATTTCTTGAGTAACACTATTGATTCAACAACAGTTACGATTCCAAGTGGTGCTAACATTGGCAAACTCAGTATGAATACTGTTGATGATGAAATTGATGAAGCAGATGGAAGTGTGGTTGCAACGCTTTTTGCTGATCAAGGTGACAAAGTTATTTCGTCATATAATCGCGCGGTGGTGACAATTGAAGATAATGATGATCCGATAATTACAATTATTAGTGTAGTTGAAGAAGTAAGTGAGGGCGTGGATGTAGAATTTTTGTTGCGGGCTGATCAACCAGTGGCGAATGAGATTGCAATTAACATTGGACTTGAACAATCTGGATATTATATAGAACAGTTGACAACACCGCAAAAAATTGTACTTAATGTCAATGAAACTGAAGTTGAATTCTCACTTTCTACTACGGATAATGAGATAGACGAGGTCGATGGACTGGTAACGGCAACGATTTTAACAGGTTCAGGATACTTAATTAATCCAAATATTGAAGACAATTCCACAGTAGCGGTTGTTGACAATGATGCACTCCCTGAATTGTCCATTACGGCCGACTTAGAAGCAGTGGTGGAAGGTGGTAATGGATTGTTCTCGATCTCTGCTGATCGGGCATCTTCAATAGAAAAATTGGTGAATATTGCTATCGCTTCTGACTCTATTGGTTTCATTGCTGGAGAACCACCACAGACTGTTACATTGGCAGCTTACTCATTGTCGGCAAGTTTAAACATTCCAATTATTGATGATGAATTTTTTGGTAGTGCCGGTGAACTTGAAGTAACTTTGGTATCCGGTGAGGGGTATTCTATTTCAAGTAATGAGAATGAAGCATCGGTTTTGATTGTCGATAATGAATCACGACCAGAAATTTCAGTTTCAACAAGGAATGATGGGATAGTAGAAGGGGAGTTTGCGAGTTTTTTACTAGTTACTTCTAAAGTTGCTGTGATCGATCTAACAATAAATTTTGAGTTAGCAACAAGTTCACCTGATTTAATTGATCCAAATCTGCCGTTAACGCAGAGCATAGTTTTAAACCAAAGAACTGCTTCAACACTAGTTGAAATTGCTACCGAAAATAATTTGATTGAAGAAGATGACAGATCTATTACATTGACGATTCAAGCTGGATCAGATTATGAATTATCTGAAAGCTCAAGACATGCTACAAAAATCATTATAGATGATGATAGTAGTCCAATAATTTCACTCACTACTACAAATTCTGAAATTACCGAGGGGGACTTTGCGGTTTTCCAAATTGAATCATCTAATTCAGTTGCTAGTGATCGTTTGATCAATTTTGAAGCACAGAGTCAATTTCGTAATCTGTATACTGGTGCCGTAACGTCTCCAATTATTTTACCCGGTGGTGAAACTTCTTTAGAACTTGCAATCAAAACGGAAGATGATGATGATTATAGTGCTGATGAAATTCTTACGATTAATTTGATTTCAGGGGAGGATTATCGCGTATCTAGTGACGACTCTCTGGCTTCAATTACGATTGTCGACAATGATATTCCAGATGGGGTTTCAATTATTTCAGTTGCACCGACCGTCAATGAAGGTGATGTAGCAAATTTTGTGATCACGACCTCAAATATCTTAAACGAAGATTTGACCATCGCATATAATATTCAAGTGATTTCAGGAAATTATATCAAAGAAGAAAATTCTAATAACACAATAATTCAAGCTGGCCAGTCAAGTGCAATTGTGACCATTCCAACTACATCAGATGGAATTCCTGAGCCAGATCGAGTTATATTTGTTGAATTATCATCAGATGAAAATTATGTAGTTTCAGCAACATACGGTAAAGCCAATGTGGTTGTCCAAAATATTGATGTACCAGTTATTTCAATTTCTGGAGATGGTATTGTTTCAGAAGGAACAGATGCTTTATATACAATTTCTGCTAACTATGGATTATCAACTGAGCTAGCAATCAATCTCTCAATTGAAGAATCTGGTAGATTTTTATTAGAATCACCACCCAAATCTTTCACAATACCTGCTGGATTAGGTCAAGCTAATTTGCGATTAGGTACGGAAGACGATTTGAACATAGAGCAAAGTGGAGAGATTTTGGTAACAATTTTACATGGTGCAGGATATGAAGTTGCTGAGTCAACCTCAAACCGTGCATCAATTACGGTCCAAGATAATGACGGTATTGAAGTGGCGATTACGACTGCAAGCACAAAAATCTTTGAAGGCCAACAAGTCGACTTATTGTTTACGGCATCTAAGTTTCTTACCAGTGACCTTACGGTTTTGTTGCAGGCTGACTTTACTGGAGAGTTTGGCTATTTTTTAACAGAAACTGGTGAGTGGACCGAGTCACAAATGCAAGTCATTATACCAGCAGGACAACAGGAACAGAGGTTACAACTAGGAACTGTAGATGATGAAGAATTTGAACAATTTGGTTTTGTAACTATCGCGATAGCTCCCAGCTCTGAATATTTTGTGGATCAAAATGCTAACCAAGTTGATATTGACGTACTAGATAATGACGAAGAGGATGTGCAAGTGTATGTAATTGCTCACTCAAATTCAATCGTTGAAGGTGATATGGCAATTTTTTCTGTTCGTAAAAGTTTTACTTTCAATACTAATTTAAGAATTGACCTCTCACTTGCATCTAGTATTGGAGACTTTTTTGATACCAATCAACAGCAAAGTATTTTGTTACCAATTGATGAGTATCAAGCAAACCTAGAAATCCCGACAATTGATGATGAAATCACAGAAGCAAATGGAACCATCACGGCAACAATTTTATCCAGTTCAGCTTATGAGATCGCCGCTGAATATTCGTCCGCAACTATAACTATTGTTGATAATGATGACTTTACTCCAGAAGTTTCAATTGCTTTAAGTGATACGACAAAATCGTATGCAATTGAAGGGGAAACAGTTCAGTTTATAGTAAATTTAGATAAACCAGTGCCATCAAGCAGATTGGCAATTCCGGTGTTGTTTAATTTTACTGATCAAGAACAGTCAACTGATCAATCTGTTATTAGAAATGTGGAGTTTTCTGCTAATGGTGAAACCACACAAACAATTGAAATAGAACTTGAAGTTGATGACAACTATAGTGTTGGTGGGAATCTCACCGCTATGATTCAAATTGGTGAAGGGTATACGTTGGCCTCTGACTCATACCAAGTCGAAATAGCAATAATTGAGGGATCTATCGCGCCCGCAACTGTACAGATTTTACCGACTGATATAAGTGTACAAGAAGGTGAAATGGCACGGTTTAGGATTGAAAGATCACCGACTAATGTAGAACACCCTCTTGAATTAGACCTAGTTATTACCGAAAGTGGAAACTACATTCGAGGAACTAGTTTGAATTCGGTACGATTTAGTCCAGGTGAGTCGTTGGTGGTATTAGCGATTCCGACTTTAGATGATAATATTGTGGAATCAGATGGTGCAATCACAATCACCCTTGAAACCAGTAATAATTATGTAGTACATCCGAGATATCATACCGCACAAATCACAGTTTCAAATAATGACATTCCAGAAATTTCTATTGACTCAACATTGAGTCAGCTGGAAGTAGCAGAAGGAACATTGCTGACTTTTAATTTGTCTGCGGATCAAGTACCCATTGATGATTTAACAATTGGAGTGCAAGTAACAACAACTGGAAATTATTTGCAAAGAGTAACCGATTCTATTGAGAAAAATTTGCTGGCGGAACAACTAAATGTCGAGTTTGAATTAGCGACAGTTGATAACCGTTTCCATGAAGCAGATGGTGAAATCATTTTAACGATACTGTCTGGTGCTGGATATACAGTTGCTAATACTCCCAATGACTCAATTCAAGTAACGATTTTGGATAATGATTTACCACCTGAAATTTCAATTTCAACTGCTTCTAACGAGATTGAGGAAGGTCAGACTGCTCAATTTACCATTAATTCAAACGCAGATTCTAATGTTGATCTTCCGATCCAAGTGAGAGTTCGAAAATTGATTAATAATTTCCTCGTTAGTGAAACACTAGAAACTATTTCAATACCAGCTTTTGAATCTTCGACCACACTCAGTGTTTCTACTATTGATAATAATGTAGCTGAATCAACTGTTGAGATAATTGCAGAAATTCAACCAAATCCAGCTTATACCATAGCTTCTGATGAAAGTAGTACGACTATTTCGATTTTGGACAATGAAACGCAACCAATTGTTGCAATTGAAGCAGTGACAGCATCTGTTGTTGAAGGTGATATTGCTGAATTCAAACTAAAAATTTCGCCAGTTTCAATCAATACTTTTGAAGTTGGTATATTATTAGCTGCTACTGGCGGTGATTTTTTAGATTCAGCTCCAATAGATTCGGTAACAATTGTTAGTTATACAGATGAAAAAATATTTTCAGTTCCAACTCTAAATGATGACACGAGTGCTGAAGATGGGGAAATAACCGCAGAAATTCAAGTAGGTTCCAATTATCTAATCAATGATTCCAAAAATTCAGCTGCCGTTACGGTAGTAGCCAATGATAATTTTCCTTGGGTTTCTATAACTGCTCTTGAATCGTCTATATCAGAAGGAGAATCAGTAACCTTTGAATTGAGTTTGTCAACTATATCATATAAAAATTTTTCAGTGAATATTGATATCAATGATGGAAGGTTCAATTTGATTGACGACAACGCAAGTTGGATTGTTGAAATTCCAGCAAATGCGACTAAGACTAAAGTTGTTATTCCTACTATTGATGACGAGGAATTTGTTGGAGATGGGTTTATAAATGCCAGAGTCATTGACGGTCAAGGCTATCGCTCTGCATTGGCACCAGCAGATTTAGCGACTGTGGAAATAAAGGACAATGATGTACCAACTGGAGTCACGATCATTGCGGTAAATGATACAGTAATAGCAGGTCAAAGTGCAGAATTCAGCGTAACTTTATCGGAACCAGTTTCTCGTAATATATTTGTTTCAATTGGGGTTGATATTGATTCAGAGTCGACCAGTCGGTTTGTTTTCATTCCAATTGGAAAGACTAGAGGATTATTATCACTGAATACTGAAGCAGTTGATATAGCGGACCAAGAAATATTGATCACTGCGACTTTGGTTGATAATTTACAAAATTTACCAGTAGCACCTAATTATAGTTCAGCTTCAGTTCGGGTAATTGCGGAGCAGAAGGAGCGTTTGACTTTATCAATTCGCGGTGATGAACCTATTGTTGAAGGGGATGTAGCAGAGTATGTAGTCTTTGCTAACCGCGCATCACCACAGGAAGTCTTAGTTGAATTAGGAGTTGAAGAAGTAGCAGGGACATTTCTTGGTTTGGAGGTTTCGTCACAAGTTGTGATTCCATCTAACCAAACCGAAGTCCAGTTTTCAATCCCTACAATTGACGATAACGTGATTGAACTTGATGGTGAACTTGCCATTCGATTACTGCCGGCTAACGCATATGAAATTGCAACTGCACCAGATAATATTGGCGTTACGACTGTACGGGATAATGACACACTGCAGTTGTCTATTATTGGAGGAGATCCTATTACCGAGGGTGAGGACGCAGTTTTTGTGGTTGCTTCGGAATCACCAACCCCAGAAACAACGACCATATCGATTTCAGTGTCCGATGGTATCAGTGATTTCATTCTTGGTATACCACCCGAATCTGTTGAAATGAGAGCTGGTCAACAGGAAATCTCAATAGCTATACCTACTGAGGCCGATAATTATCCAGAAGCAAATGGTATTATTGAAGTCGTGTTATTACCGGGCACTGGATATTATTTAGCTGATAATTTGGAGAATCGTGCTCAAGTAACAGTGTTGGATGATGACCAACCAATCGTATCGTTAGTAAGTCAAGAATCAGAAAGTGTTCATGAAGGTTCGATTGTTAATATAGACCTGATGTTAGATCCACCACCTTCAGCACCGACAACTGTTCTTCTCAATATGAATTGTCGTCAGCTCCGCAATTGCCAAATATTGAATCAGGATCTTGAGTATGTTAGTGACCTCGACCAATATCAAATCCCAATTGATATTGGAGAATCGTCGGTAAAAATTGAAGTTGATTTTGCCAACAACTTTGATTATGAATTAGCTCAAACTTTTATCGCTACATTGATTGATGCTCCTGACTATAGCGTTGATCCCAATGAGAATTCATTTCGTATTCAAGTGCAAGATGAAGATACACCAGAAGGATTCTCAATCTTGCCATTATCTACCTGGGTAACAGAGAGTCAACCAGCGGAGTTTATTCTAAAATCAGCAAATCAAAATTTGGAGGTAATTGAGGTTGGCATTACTGTAACGCAATCTGGTAATTACATTAAAGGAATTATTCCTGAATCAGTTGCAGTATTGCGGGACGGTACAATTTTAAGGATTGACGTTGATGATGACCTACTGGCTGAAGATGATGGCCATATTGCGGTTGAGTTGAATACCAGTAATGATTATACGATTGCTCCATCATTTGAACGGGCTATCGTTCAAATCAGAGATAATGATAATCCAATTTTATCAATCAGATCGGTAGCAAACCATCAGTTATCTAACTCCCGGATTGAAGGTCAATCGTTGGATTTTGAAATTCATTCAACAAAATTGCTTGCTACGGCAACCTACATCAATTTAGAGCTCAATGAAAGTAATGATGTCTTTGGGGAGATAACACCAATTCAGCGAAGAGTTTTGCTTCCCGAGTTTGCAGCTTCTACATTATTCTCCATTGCTACAATTGATGACGTGTTAATTGAATCAAGCAGTATAGTCACTGCAACGTTGTTACCAACACCGGGTTTCAGTATTGATGAATCCAACTCAAGTGCACAGATCACGGTAATGGACAATGAACCAACAATTGCTGTGCAAACGGAGTCTACGACAATTTCATGGGGAGAGGATATTGAGTTCACGTTTATGATTGCAGAAAATGATAATGAAGTTGAGTTAATAGAACGTGAGATAGTGATTGAAATTACTCAATCTGGAGACTCGTTGCCTGCCCTGCTACCAAGCGCTGTAATCTTTCCCGCAGGTGAAACTAGTGCGACTCTATCAATTGCTACACCACAATTCTCAAACCAAAGTACTGATAACCAAATTACAGCTCATATTCAGCCCCAACCATATTATCAGGTTGCTCAAACAAATAGTTCCGCAACGGTGTCAATAGTAGAACCTCCAGCAATGGTATCTATTGTTTCAAAGACAGGTGAAAGTAGCCTTAGTGAAGGTGATAGTATAGAATTGCATGTCTCATTGGATAAACCATGGACTGAAATACTTGCCGTGGAAGTCAATATAACTGATTCAGCTGGTTTCGTCACTGGAGCGTTGACACGTACATTAACAATTCCTATTGGAGCAACCCAAGCAGATTTCACTATTGATACAATTAGTAATTTGATAAGAGAAAATGATAGTAACATTCTCATTGCAATTCAACCACATTCGGACTATTCCCTTGCGCCTGATGCCAATAGTCTGACATTACAAGTTTTAGATAATGATGCACCTAGAATATCCATTTCAGCAGTTGATTCAGAGATTAGGGAACAACAAGCTGCCAGATTCCGATTACATACTCCCAATCCCATTCCCACTAGAATTGATATTTCCATTACTGCCCGTAATGAATTCGGAAACTATTTGGTACCGATTGGACCCATTACAACTAGAATGGGTAGAGGTGAATCGGAGGCGTTTGTATCACTTGCAACCCAAAGAATTAGTGGTTTCAATCCGGTCGGATTGATTGCTGTTGAAATCGCTACAGGCCCTGAATATAATATTGCTTCTGCGCCCAATCACCAAGCAACCGTGTCAGTTTTAGATTCTGATTATCCAGCAGAAGTTTCAATTGTAGCTTTGGAATCAACAATCTTTGAAGGAGAAACTGCCAAATTTCAGTTAATCGTTGATAACCCAAGAAGTGTAAGCAAATCAGTTTCGATTCAGTTTTCTAATCCACTTGATCCAGTTACTCCATTTTGGTATGAAACAGTAATAATTCCTGCTAACGAATATACCTTCACCTATACAATTCAGACTGATGATAATGCAATTGTTGATTCCCGTCATACGATCGTGGCAAAAATAGTTTCAGCCGAAGATTTAACGATACCACCGCTTGCTGAAGCCTCTGCTAGTGTTGTTGTTATGGATAATGACGCGGTTGAAGTTTCAATTGTGGCCGGAGATTCGATTTTAGTTGGTAATAGCGCGCAGTTTGAATTAACTACCAACTATGCATTAAATCATGATTTATATATTTTAGTTGACATTAGTGATGGTGAAAAAGATATCATTGCTGGTTCAAGTGGAACGGAAGTACTTATTTCTGCAGGAACTCAAACCGCTTTGATTGATGTTGCCACCACCAACCGTAATGCAACGGATGGCACCGCGATAATTTCAGCTGTAATAATTCCCAGTAAAGACTATCAGGTTGCCGATGCTCCTAATAACCGAGCCAATGTTGAAGTTACTGTTTTAGCTGGTTACGAACTATCAATTTCAGCTGGGGTTAACGGAGTCATAGGACGCGGTGGCACGTTTGATATTCACTCAAATAAACCGTTACATGAAAATCTATTTGTCTATTTATTAATTGAAGAGAGTAAACCTGGCTTAATAAGAGGGCGAATTCCAACATTAGTTGTAATAGAAAAGAATAAAACAGTTGGTTCTGTGTATGTTAGAATTGCAGATGAGATTGCTGATTTAACAAACGCTACAATTACCGCGAAGATTCTTCCAGGTGATGGTTATTCAATTGCAGACGGCGGCAATGAAACACCGTCCATCGGGATTGATCGATACTCAAAACCAACGGTTTCGTTGCGAAAAGTTATGGATTACGCCTACTTTGCTGACGGTGGTGAGGTTGAATTAGAACTGGAATTATCCAATCTGACTACAACCGCGACTACGATCGAGTTTGATTTTGTTTGTCATGGACTTGGGTGTACAAATCGGCAATTGACAAATGTTTCAGCACAAAGTGTATCAGCTTCAAGTGTTGTGATTGCGGCCGGACAAACAACCGCCAAAATTAAACTTGGAATTACGGCAGAATTTGCACATCACTCTACTGGATTTGTACAGTTGAATTTGCGACCTAGTAACAACTATTATATTTCAAGAACAGAACACCGCGTTGAGTATTCAATTACTGATTTTATTCCGACTAATGTAATTTCAGTCTATCACCTACCGCAACCTTCAGACTCTGACATTATTGAGGGGGATACTGTAAAGTTTCATATTGCTACTCCAATTCCTGCAAACATTGACCGAGAGATTTATTTTGTTGTTAGTCAGGTTGGCGATTATATTGCTGGAATTCCGAATTCTTCCGCAGTGTTACCAAGCGGTGAAAATCGTGTTACAATAAGTGTTCAAACACAAGATGATAAAGTCTTTGAAGCGCAAGGGGAAATCACCGTTACTTTAAGTCCAGGGTCAGGTTACGATATTGATGTACATGAAAATAGTGCAACTGTGCAAATTAAAGATAACGAGGATGCAGAATTTTCCATTGAGGAACCAACCGTGGGTTTGCAGCTTGCATCTACCTATACAGAAGGACAGGTATTAAGCTTATTTGTTAACTCAACCAGTCGATTTGCGGAAGACAAGATAATTACAATTGATGTTACTGAAACTGGTGATATGCTTGATCCCACTATGCAAAGACCGATCAGGTTTACGCTTCCAGCTGGAACAACATCCGGTGAATTGTTGATCAAAACAATTGATGATGAGATCCCAGAAACCAGTAGCACTATTACGATTTCAATTTTACCCAATTATCTGGTTTCAGTGGCTGCGGCTAGCTCAAGTGTTGCTATTGAAGTGGCTGATAATGAGCCGTTATTGCAAGTATCGTCAATCGCTTCTCAAATTACTGAAGGGGAGATAGCTGGGTTTGAGATTTCACTTATACAAGGTTCATTTACTGGAATTCGTGGTGCGATTCCAATAGAGTATGATATCAGTCAAGTCGGTAATTTTATTGAATCGGTTGGAACGCACACTGTTAACTTATTGCATTCAGCAACTAACAAAACCATCAAAATTCCAACTCTTGATGATCAAACTAAAGAACCAGCGGGTAGTGTCAGCGTAACTTTGATACCAACACAACAGTATTGGGTTACATCCGGTAACGAGTCGGCGATAGTAGCAATCCATGATGATGAACCCGAAATTTCGATAAGTGTAGTTGAAGCAAATGCTAATGTTGAGCAAGGTGCTCCAATCTCTTTTACGTTAACTTCAGCAGAGCCGCGGCAAAGTGATACCACAATTTTAGTGCAATTGTCAGGCCCAGGAGATCTTGTTATTGGGAACTTGAATCGCGAAGTATTGATGGCCGCTGGTGAGGATAGTGTAGATTTAGTCGTACAAACTCAACTCAATCAAAGTACTATAGGGGATAGTAAGGTTACCGCGATGCTCTTAAATTCGCCAAACTACGGAGTTAATACCGATGCATTGCATGCAACAGTGACATTATTGGACAATAATCTACCCAGAGTTGCTCTTTCAACTACCTCACCAACCGTGACTGAGGGGGAAACTATTGACATAATGTTAACGACATCAGCTGTGTCTTCTGATCCTTTTGCGGTTAATTTGGGTGTTGAAGAGAATAATGGTGATTTTATAGATCTTAGACCTTTAATTGTACAAACTATTGAAGCTGGTAGTACAACGGCAAATGTTACCATTGCTACTTTGGATGATGAGATTGATGAGCATGATGGGTCAATCTCGATTTCAGTTCTTCCAGGACAGCATTACAATCCTTCATTTGTTGAGTCAGAACGAACAATTACAATTGGGATACAAGATAATGATTTACCAGAAATTTCAATTAGGTCAATTGGTAATCAGCCGATAGTGGAAGGAGGTATTGCTCAATTTTTGTTCCGTTCTTCGGTTCCAGTATTAGAAAATTTAGATTTATACTTTTTAGTTGACGACGGGGGAACAGCTGATGATAATAATGATATACAAACAACGACTATTGTTGCAAATAATGATTCAATAACATTGGAGCTACCGATTGAAGATGATGAGATTTTTACCACAACTAAAGCATTTACCGTAACCTTACAACCAGATTCAACCTATCGAATCGTCAGAGGTAGTGAGAGTGCACAAGCAAGTGTCATTGATAACGACACCCCAGTTGGAATTTCAATCTTCCAAGCTGGTGATTCTGAGCTAACTGAAGGGATGAATGCAAGATTTTGGATTTTCTCTGATCAGGTCAATGACGATGATCGAGACGTGCAGATTTCAATTACTGAAACTAGTACTTTTCTAACCGAGAAATGGGCAACAATGACGATTGTAATTCCAGCTGGTCGCAATTCAATTCTCGCCTCAGTTCCAACAATTGATGATGACGTGTTTGAACCAAATGGATTGGTAACAGCTAGTATTTTACCTAATTCAAAATATCAAATCGCTACCAGCAGTGCTGAAGCAGAAGTAAACATTCTTGATAATGATGCTCCTACTGGAATTTCGATCATTCCACTTACCGCTTCGGTTGTTGAAGGTAATTTAGTTAAATTTCAAATATCTGCATCTTCATCTGTTTCAAGTCGCCGAACGATAAATCTTAATGTAGAACAAACTGGTGATTTTGTACAAAGTTCATTACCAACCGAAGTAACCCTAGAATCAAATCAAACTATCATTATTATGCAGCTACCGACGCAAGATAATCAGATTCAAGAGTTAGCCGGTAGCATAACTGCGACAATTGAACCGGGTCAAAATTATCAAGTGGCCAATGGTAGTGATGCTACAGCAACTGTTGTAATTCTCAATGATGATGTTCCCGCGATTCAAATTAGTGGTGAATCAATCACCGAGGCAGAAAATGCGGAGTTCATTTTGACCGCCTCTGATCCCGCTGGGTATCCATTTGCTGTTAATATAAGAGTTTTTGAAACAGGTGATTTTTTGGTCAATGAAAAGCCGACGACAGTAGATTTCAGCACAGGTCAATCTTCAGTTACTCTAACTTTGGATGTAGCAGATGATGATGTGAATGAGTTGCCAGGTGAAATACAGATTGCACTGCTATCGGGTGATGATTATCTAGTCGCACCGGAACCTGATAATTCTGCAACTATCAATGTTGAAGATAATGATGATGCCGCGGTTATTTCAATTTCGGCAGTTAATGAATCTGTCATAGAAGGTGAGAATTTGGAGTTTGAATTAACAGCTAGCAGGGAATCTGGTTTTAATCTTGAAGTAAATCTTACTATTGATGATGAGTCAGGGAAGTTTATCACTGGTGATTCTAACAAAACGATTGTCCTTAATTCTGGTGAGACTTCAACACGATTCCATTGGCAGTCTGAGGATGATAATGTCTATGAAAGTACAGCAACTTTGAGGGCTTCAGTTTTAGCCGGTGACAATTATGTTATTGCCAATGCTCCCGACAATACTGCTGACATTGCGGTTGCTGATAATGAAGTTAGTCAACCAGTAGTCCAGATTTCAACAATGACGGATTCCATTGCCGAAGGAGATGATGCTGAATTTGAGTTGTCAATATCACCTCAATATGAAACCGATCTACCAATTTCTATTCAATTTACTCAGGGTCAGCAATTTTTTACTAATCAGAATGTTCCCTCAACTATAACCATACCTGCCTTGGAAGCCTCTGTCGTTTTTTCGGTAGCAACGAACAATGATCAAGTCGTTACTGAGAACGGTGTTATTGAGGTGGTAGTTCAGTCTGGTACTGGATATAGTGTGTCGGCTGAACCAGCAAACCGTGCTAATATTACAGTAACTGATAATGAACCACTCCCAGTGGTTGCAATTTCAACTTTACAAGAACGAGTATTAGAAAGCGATGAAGTTGTTTTAACTATTACCTCGACAAAACCTGCGATTACGGATTTAGATGTAAGTTTGACCATTGATCAAGGTGACAGTCACTTTATTGATCAATCGCAAACGAATTATCCACAAACCACAGTTACATTACCTGCTGGAGCAACTGAGGTGAACTTAGACATCGGATTAGTGGAGGATGATTTCTATGAACCAGTAGGAGAAATTGCAGTAACACTTAATAATGGCGTTGGATATGACATTGATTCAACACAGCAACGTGTAACGGTCAACATTGATGACAATGATCCAATACCAACACTCTCTATAGCAGGTGGACCAGCTCGATTTGAGTCAAACAATGCTTCGTTTATAATTAATGCAACCAGCAAATCTGAGTATGATATGGTGGTCAACTTGGGCTTAACAGCAGTGCAAGGTGATTTTCTTGCTAATGCTAATGCAACTACAGTTGTATTACCAGCAGAAGAGTTGACAGTACCAGTAGAAGTTGCAATTGCAGATGATACGGTTTTTGAAGCTGATGGGAAGATTCGTGTAACTCTTGTACCAGGAGAACATTATGAAGTTGCTCAACAACTTGGTCGATCCGCTACTGTAACCATTCTTGATGATGATACCCCTACGGGACTTTCGATTCAAGCTCTTAGTGAATCAATAGTTGAAGGTGAAACTGCTACCTTTCAAGTTTTAAATAAGACTCAATCTTTGCAACCGTTTGTCGTCTCGGTTTTGATCAATCAAACTGGTGAGTTTATTGAAAGCTCTCCGATTACGGAGCAAGTTACCATTGTTCAAGGAAGTAGAGAAACCGAATTAGCAATCGAAATCCCAGAAGACACCCAGTGGGAAAATGATGGCACAATTACAGCAACATTGGTTCCAAACGAAGCTTACACGATTGCTTTAGCACCCGCTGACTCTGCTTCAATTCACATTTATGACAATGATCAACCCACGGGTATTTCAATTAGAGCACCACTTGAGTCAAATATAATTGAAGGTGAGACCATTCAGTTTGAAATCTTGACAGATCAACCTGTTGCGACCTCCCGTCGTATTCAACTTTCCATTGCTGAGACGGTAGGGAATTTTATCTCCAATTCTACAAACCACTCACCAGAAGTTGAATTGTTACCAAACCAGACTCAAGCAATTTTGTCTATCAATACAGTGGATGACTTAATAGATGAAGAAGATGGACAACTTGAAGTTGCTGTTCTCCCAGGCCGAGGATATCGCGTTGCTTCAAGTCCGGCAGATTCAGCTGAGGTGAACATTTTAGATAATGACGACTATCCAGAGCTAACTATTGAACCGTTATACTCTGATGCGATTATTGAGGGTCAGCATGCTCAATTCCTAATTTCTGCAAGCCACCGAGCTGACAATGACATCACAGTCAATTTAGTGGTATCTGAAAATGAATCTAATTTCATATTGGAATCAGCAAAACCTGCGGTTTCGGTTGCTATCGAAGCGGGACGATTGCGTACGCTTGTGACAGTGCCAACTGATTCTGACCTAGTTGATGAACCAAATGGTGAAATCTCCGCAGAACTAGTTACAGGAACCAATTACCGTATTGCTGAATCTCCTGGCAACATTGCCAATATTGAAGTGTTAGATGATGATGCGGAACCAATTATTACAATCCGAAGTGTGGTGGATTCGGTTTTTGAAGATTCAGATGCAGAATTTGTGATTACTTCACCAACAGCACCGGCGAGTGATTTGGTCATAACGGTTACATTGACGACAACTGGTGACTTTTTTGCCAGTAATTTACCGCAATCTGCTGTTTTGAAAGCCAATGAATTGGAGGCTACATTACTTGTTCTAACCGACGACGATGACATCCCTGAATCAGAAAGTGGTAGCGTACGTGCGGAAATTGATCCAGGTAGTGGTTATTTTGTAGCATCTGCACCAGACAATGAAGCAGAAGTATTGATTCTGAATAACGACATTGCACCAGTAGTTTCGATCGAGAGTCTCAATGAAAGTGCAATAGTTGAGGGAACAACTGCGACTTTTCAATTAGTTGCAGATTCAGTCCTATTTGAAGATTTAGCAATCGCGTTGATTCTGGAGATCAGTGGTGGAATCTCAAATTCAATAGATTCATCTGAATTCATTGAGACAATACCAAGTGGTCAAGTAAGCCATGAATTCACGATTCCAACCAGTATTAATAATATTGATGAGTCTTCCAAACTTGTCAAAGTGTCATTGAAACCTGTTCAACCAACTTCACTTTATGAGATAGGAACTGAGCATTTTGCTGAAGTTGTTTTATTGGACAATGAGCTACCTGAAATTTCAATCAGAGCTGGTTCGGAAATCAATGAGGGAGATTCTGCAGAGTTCACAATTTTTGCTGATATTGTGCGCGAATCAGATTTAGTCATTCATTACAATGTAAGCGATGGGAATGGTGACTTTTTTATCCCAGCACAATTGACTAGTGGAACTATTACATTGGATTCGGGAAATATTACTGTTGATGCAAAACTATTGATTCCAACGTTATTGGATGCAGTAGATGAAACTGATGGTGAGGTGACGGTGAGTTTACAAAATGATTCAAGTCCGAATCCAACATATCGGATTTCTGACACGCTACATTCTGCATCTATCACTGTGCTGGATCAATCAGAATCGACGATTTCTATTGCTGGTGGGGGTGCAATTGTCGAAGGTGCTACGGCTGAGTTTACCATTTCAGCAGATATTGTTAGAACTAGAGACTTACAGATTCATTATTCGATAAGTGACGGTTCCGGTAATTTTCTAACTGCTTCTCAAATAAGTAGTGATCACGTCACTTTATCGGCTGGTGAAGTTAGTAAAACTGCATCAATTATGGTTGCTACGGAATCAGATATAATAGATGAGAATGATGGAGAAATAGTGGTTACCTTACAACCAGATAATAACAATACTCCAAGTTATTTAATTAATTCACTTCAATCGGAGGCTGTCGTTCAAGTAATAGATGATGATGTTCCTGAATTGTCAATTACTGCGGATGGTGCCATTGATGAAGGAGAAGATGCATCGTTAACGATTCTAACTGATATTGCTCGTGAAGAAGACTTGGAGATTCAATATGTAATCACTGAATCAGTAGAAGATATCGTTGAACCAGCATTTGCAAAACAAGGTTCAATAACCTTGGATGCTGAGAGTTCTCAGGTGATTTTATCAATACCGACTTTGGATGATCAAATTGACCGGAATAATGGTGAGGTGTTGGTTCGTTTGCAAATTCACACTGGAAATCCAGAGAATTATCAGATCAATCCGTTGTTTGGAGACGCAGTTGTTCAGGTTCAAGACAACGACCTTCCAACCATTTCAATTAATAGTGGTTCTAAAATTACAGAAGGAAACTACGCACAATTTATTATTGTAGCAGATATTGCTCGTGAATCTGATTTAACGATACATTATCAAATTTCTGATGGCAAAGGTAACTTTTTGAGTTCTACCCAATCACAGAGTGATTCCATAATATTAGCTGCTGGAGGCACAGAAACCCAAGCTGAAATTCTTGTTGCCACTGAACCGGATGCAATCGCAGAATTAGACGGAGAAGTGTCGGTTACTTTACAACAAGATTCTAATTTTCCTATTTTATATTCTTTAGTTGACAATAGCAGTACTGCAGTTGTAATCGTACAAGATGATGATGTGCCGATAATTTCTGTTGCAGGTGGAGCTGGGATTGTTGAAGGTTCTACAGCAGAATTTACCGTCTCAAGTAACAATCTAAGAGAACGCGATATATTAATTCAATACTCTGTTGATGATGGTGCTAGCAATTTTCTTGCTCATTCTCAATTAGAAATAGGTGAGGTAACGTTGCCAGCAGGCGATCAAAGGATGACAGTCAAAATTCAAATTGAAACGGATTCAGATTTGGTTGATGAGCATGATGGAGAAATTGAGTTAACCTTGCAACCAGATGACGGTGATCGACCGAACTATATAGTGGATTTATTGGACGCAGTTGCGACGGTAGCTGTTAACGATGATGATGTACCAATCTTCTCAATTTCTGGTGGTAGTTCAATAGCAGAGGGTGACACTGCAACCTTCACAATTATTGCTAATATTGACCGTGAAGTAGATTTAGAGGTAAGTTATGTTGTTAATGACTTGTCCTTTAACTTGGTTGAACCCTCATTTGCAAAACAAGGATCAGTTCCAATTAAATCGGAAAATTCTGTTGTTACTTTGGCTGTACCAACTGTGAATGATATTGTCAATAATGGAAATGGCGAGATTACAGTTAATCTTCAAGCAGATTCAAATAATCCAGTCCAATACGAAATTAATTCGAATTTTGGTACGGTTACAACCCAAGTTAATGATAATGATTTTCCCACTATTTCTATTGTCGAACAGGGATTTTCGATTGAAAATAATCAAGCAGAGTTTTTAGTTTCATCCGATATCGTTAGTAATCAAAATCTTATTGTTGGGTATCGAGTTGAGTATCTTCAATCAGGTTCACTAATTCAAGGTCAGATTGCAGAGGGAAATGTAATACTATTGACAGGTGATTCCAATCAAACAGTATCAATCAATATTGATTTCCCAGAAAATACAGCATCAATCAATTTTGACGCGATTTCTATTACCTTATTAGCTGATTCCGCTTCAATACCAACTTATCAACTATCTTCTACCAATCAAATTGCCACTTCTAGGATTATAATAGTAGATCCGGCAGTGACCTTACCAGTTATTGCAATTAACGCGAACGAAGATTCAATTGTTGAAGGTAGTAATGCGGTTTTTGAAATTTCAGCGGATCAATCAAATGTGGAAGATATCGTTGTTAACTATTCAATTCAAGAAGTTAATGGTGAGTTTTTGGTACCGAATGAATCAAAGACTGGAACCATATCACTTTTACTTAGTACCAACGTTTCGACTGCAGATCTGATTGTTAAGACAGAAGATGATTTGGTGGATGAATTAGCTGGTAAGATTGAAGTGTTGATTGAAGCTGAACAAGGTTCAACTAGAACTTATTTAGTTTCACAAACGCAAGGAAAGGATTCAGTAACGGTAGCAGACAATGATATCCCTGAAATTTCTGTCACAGCTCCCAATCAAATTGAAGAAGGGGATATTGCACAATTTGTGTTCAGGTCCGATATTGCACGGACCCATGAAGTGGTTTTTGGTTACCAAATTTCCGATGGAGGTGGTGGATTCCTACCTGATGCACAAGACGTTCTGAGAATAATCACTTTGGATGCTGGCGAGGTTGATGATACTGCGACCCTGAATATCTCAACAATAGATGATTTAGTCGATGAACTTGATGGAGAAATTGTATTAACAGTTCTTTCAAATCTTATTTCACCACCAGCATTAACAATTGCCCCAAATAATGATCGCATTACAGTTGAAATTCAGGATAATGATGTACCAGAACTTTCAATTACAGGTGGTGATGCGATCGTTGAAGGCAGTACTGCTTTGTTCAGTATTTCAGCGAATATTGCTCGTGAGAATGATTTACAAGTGAATTATGAAGTAACTCAAAATACCAGTGATTTCATTATTTCCAATCTAACTACAACCCAGCTAGATTTGCCGGCTGGTGATGCTGATTCATCTACTGAGCTTTATGTCATTACAACTAATGACAATATAGACCAACAAAATGGCCTTCTTGAAGTTACCTTATTACCTGATACCAACTCACCAATTTTATATACATTAATTGACAATAATAGTTCCGCATCGGTGATTGTGCAAGACGACGAGGTACCTGAAATCTCAATTTCTGGAGCTGGAACTATATATGAAGGTGATACTGCACAATTTACTGTTTTTGCAGATCTAACGAGGGAGCATGCAATTAATATTTCATATAAGGTAGTTGATAAAACTGGGAATTTTTTATCGGGTTCTCAAAGTATAACTGAGAACGTAACTTTATCGCCAGGAGATGAAACTGTAACTGCTAATGTATTTGTTGCTACTCAAGCAGATGAAATTGATGAGGAAAATGGTGAAATCGAAGTAACTTTACAACCTGATGATTCGGATCAACCAACCTATATTGTGGATATTTTCCATGGCGTTGCAACGGTTTCAGTTCGTGATAATGATGTGCCCATCTTCTCAATTTCAGGTGGAGATCAGATTGAAGAAGGTGAAACTGCAATCTTCACTATCATTGCCAACATTGATCGAGAATTGGATTTTGAAGTGGGTTATATTGTTAGTGACTCAACGGAGAATTTTGTCGAACCTTCATTTGCCAAACAAGGCTCTATTCCGATAAAGTCTGAAGATTCATCTGTTACGTTAGCTATTCCAACTGTAAATGATAATGTTGACAATGGGAATGGTGAGGTTTCCGTTAGTCTTCAGCTTGATACAACTAACCCAGTTCAGTTTGAAATTGATCCTAACTTTGGAGTTGCAACAGTTCAAGTTCAAGATAATGATCTCCCGACTATATCTATAGTGGAATTGGGATTATCGAATGCATTTAACCAGGTTGAGTATTCAGTGTCATCTGATATCGCCAGTAATCAATATCTAATCATTGGTTATCGAGTAGATTATTTGCAAGGTGCAACCCCAATTCAAGGTCAGTCAGTAGAGAATATTGTAACACTTCCCACTGGTGATTCCAATCGAACTGCATCAATCAAGATAGATCTTCCTGAGGATTCTGCATCAATTGATTACGATGAAATTTCTATAACTTTACTTGAAGATTCCGCTTCAGAAGCAACTTATCAATTGTCATCTTCAAAAAACGTTGCAACAACTAGGATAATTGCGGTAGATCCAGTCGTATCTTTGCCGGTCATTTCGGTATCAACAAGTGAAGAGTCAGTTGTTGAAGGTAGCGATGTAGTTTTTGAGATTTCAGCTGATCAATTGAGTGCGGAAGATATTTCTGTTAATTATTCAATTCGTGAGTTTAATGGTAACTTCTTGGCGATAAATGAATCAGTTTCTGGAACGATCTTACTAGAATTGAGTTTAAATTCATTGACTTCAAATTTGACTGTTAAAACTGAAGATGATTCTATTGATGAGTTAGCTGGTCGGATTGAAGTGCTGATTGAATCTGAACAAGGTACAACTCAAACTTACTTAGTTTCACAGACTCAAGGGAAGGATTCGGTTACAATAGAAGATAATGATATTCCTGAGATTTCTATCACTGCTCCGAGTCAAATTGAGGAAGGGGACATTGCACAATTTGTCTTTAGTTCGGATATTGCGCGGACTCATGAAGTTGTCTTTGGTTATCAAATTTCTGATGGAGATGGCAATTATCTTCCAGAAGTACAAAATCAGCTAAGAACGATTACTTTGAACGCTGGTGATGTTGAGCAAACTGCGACTTTGAATATCTCAACAATGGATGACTTGAATGATGAACTTGATGGTGAAATTGTGCTGACGGTAAATGCGAATCACATTTCGCCACCGGCGTTGACAATTGCCCCAGAAAATGACCGCATTGCTGTAGATGTATTAGATAATGATGTACCTAAACTTTCAATATCGGGTGGTGATGCGATTATTGAGGGTGGGACCGCAAAATTCACAGTCACTACAAATGTTGCTCGTGAAAATGATATTCAAGTAAATTATGAAATCTCCCGAAATACTAGCGATTTTATTATAAGTAATCAAGCAATAACACAATTAGAATTTACTGCTGGGGACGCTGATTCATCAACTGATTTATATGTTATTACTACGAATGATACTATTGATCAGCAAGATGGTCAAATTGAGGTGTCTCTATTGCCGGATACAAATTCACCAAGTTCATATCACTTAATTGACAATAACGATTCCGCAATAGTTGTTGTACAAGATGATGATGTCCCAGAAATATCAATTGAAGGAACTGATGATATCAATGAAGGAGAAGAAGCAATATTTTCAATTTCTGCAAATATTGCAAGAAATCAAAGCATTAACATGTTATATACTGTAATTGACAAAACTGGAAACTTTCTTGCACCGTCTCATAGTGTTGTTGAAAGATTGACCTTAGCACCTGGTGATGAAACAGTAACTGCTGAAATTTCTGTGGCCACAATAACTGACAATATTACCGAAGCAGATGGTGAGATAGAAGTATCATTACAACCTGATAATCGAGATCCAATACAATATGTAGTGAGTGAAACTGCAGGAAGTGACTCTGTTATAGTTTTTGATAATGATCTACCTATTATTTCGGTTACTAGTCAAGGTAAATTTGTGGAAGGTTCAGGGATTGTTTTTACCATTAGTGCTAATATTGAACGGGACCATCCAATTCGAATTCGCTACAAATTAGTAGATCAAGCAGGAAATATTCAAAATCGTTTGGTTGCAAAGAATCAAGTTTCAACTAATTTGGATAGCATACAACCATTTACTACTACCACTACTCAACCTACGCTTGGTGTCAACTCATTACCTCCAACCGATACTAGTACTTCAGTATTATTAGGTGCAGGTGATAGCGAGGTTACAACCACAGTTGTTATTCCTGTTCCAGAAGATAGTGTAATTGAAAATTTAGCTGAATTAACGCTTGCGATTGAACCAGATGAATCTTATAAACCAAGCTCCTCTGAAGGAAGTGAAACTGTCACTCTTGGAAGTGAAGAAATTCCAGTAATTTCAATTCAAGGTGAAAGTCCGGCAAATGAATCTGAATCAGCAGAATTTACAATCAATGCTGATATTGCTAGAGATAACAGTATTACGATTTATTATTCAGTTAGTTCAGGATTATTTGAAACGATCAATGACAGTGTTCAACTAAATGCTGGTGACGAGAATATAACAGCACATGTTTCCATTGACATACCAGACAATGATGTCTATGAAGCCTCAAATTTTGTCAAAATTGAACTCTTGGATGACAGCGATGAGAATTATCAAGTTGATCCAATATCAAATGAGAAAACAATTGTTGTCCTCAATAATGATTACCCACAAATCTCAATTGAAGCCGAAGAGACGGTAACTGAAGGTGAAAATGCTAGTTTTGTGCTTCGCTCCAATATCGCACGCGACGAAAGTTTGATTATTCATTATGCTGTAAGCAATCTTGAAGGTGATTTTTTATCACCAAGACAACCGCGATCAGACACTACTGAATTAGTTGCAGGAACAATTGATGATTTTAGCAGATTGCTGATAGAAACGGATAATGATACATATATTGAATACGATGGTGAAATTCAAGTCACATTGGTAGAACCGGATAATCAAACCATAGAATATACGATTAATCCGCAAAAAAGTAATGCAATTGTCGCGGTAAGAGATGATGGAGATACGGACCGTCCTACTCAAGTAACCTTATCCCTTTCCAGTGAAGTTAATGAAATCAATGAAGGTGACTCAATTCCAATTACAATAACTGCTGACATTGATCCAATAAAAGCGATTCAAGTGTCTTATTCAATTACTAATCTCACCGGTAATTTTTATACCATTTCTAATGGAACCCAACGTGAAACAATCTTTAAGACTTTAGAATTTACCATATATTCTGATACCGAGGAATACTTCACATCGTTTGTGATTGATACCAGAGCAGTAAATGAATTAGATGAAGAGCATGGAACGATAATTGTTTCGCTCAATTCAACAGCAGATTATAATATCTCGCCTTTCGAGGAATATACGGCAACAATAACTGTTAATGATGTTGATGTTCCAGAATTGTCAATTGAAGAAACAGTGTCAGTAACTGCACCAGATACGGCAATGATTGAAATTTATTCTGATATAGAGCCTTGGCAACCATTATCAGTTAAATTCACCCCAGAGAATCAGTCAGGAAATTTCCTTGATAAAACAGCTGGTAAATCCGGAATTTCTCGTGAAATTAAACTGAAATTTAGTGAATCAACTACGATAGAAGCTTGGGTAGCACAACTTTCAATATCAACAGTCAAAGACGAGAATCAAGTTGATGGCACATTTTCAATAAATTTAGAAGCTGATGAATCTGCTACTACGAAAACTTATACAGTGAATTCAACTGCGAATGTTGCGACTGTTTTTGCCTATTATCTACCAATCTCAAATCTGTACTTTGTCAAAGATAAGATTGCTATTTCTGAAGATGACGAATTTGCAACTCTCACTATAGCGACAACATTTAACCAACCGCAACTATTGAATGTGAATTTTATCCCAACTAATACCTCAGGTGATTTCCTTGATGAATCAGATGGATTGTCTGGTGAAAGTAGAGAAATTGAATTGAATTTTGAATTAGCGACAAATTCTATTATCCATGAAGCTAATGACTCTTCTCCGACTCCAATTGCAACATCAACATCAAATTCTGAAGCTAAGCCAAATCAGGACAATATAGAGGAAATACCGCTTTATGTTGCTGAATTGGAAATTCCTATTAGAGATGCTGATGGAATCTATGATGAAGATGGACTTATTTCCATCGAACTGATTGAATCGCTTGGTTATTCTGTGGATCATGAACAAAATAGTAAGGCTCAGGTTATTGTTGAAGACGCTGATATTCCGGAATTATCACTTGCTTCTTCAATTGAAGCTATTGCTGGTGGAGTATCCTACCTTCCAGTTACTTCAAATGTAGAAATAAGAAAAATACTTGAGGTCAATTATACTGCAACAAATATAGTAGGTGATTTTATAGATGATAATAAAGGAAAACCAACCCATGAACGAAAAGTATCACTTGCATTCATTCTATCTGAAACGTCTTCAAGTGCATTTGCAAGTTTTCCACTAAACGTTAACCTTTCTGAAAGATTCAATACTGGACGTATTGAGATTGAACTCATTGTTGATGAAAAAGTTTCACCAAAAACTTATATAGTTGATGACTTAGCTTCAACAACAATAGTTGAGGTTTCGCGTGGTGCAATACCTGAAATTGCGATTACTGATTCAAGTTTAACTGTAGATGAAGATAGTTCTGTGGTTGGGATATCAATTGAAGCAGATATTGATCCAGAACGTGCCTTATGGGTATCATATATTTCAGAAAATACACAAGGTGATTTCTTAGCAGAATCCGATGAAGACTCAGGAACTTCTAGAGTTGAGATTCTAAGTTTTTCCCTTGATTCTGACTTAGGATATTACGTGTCGGTGTTAAGAGTTAAACTCAGAAATGTTAATGGAATAGATGAAAATGATGGCGAATCCTTGATTACATTAGCTAACCCAACACGAGAATCTGGGTATACGATTGATGAAGCTAGAAAAGAAGTCACTATCACTGTAAATGATATAGACGAGGTTCCGGTGCTTACCATTGCCGATGTAAAGGGTATTGAAACCATTGGTCAATTTGAGTTTGAATTGACTTTATCCCAAATGTCTAGAAAAGAAATTACAGTAGATTTTGAAACCTCTTCAATCACAGCACTATCAGATCTGGATTTTGAAAATGCACTTGGAACAGTTACAATTCCAATTGAGCAAACAAGTGCTAAAATATCAGTGAATATTATACAAGACCAGGAAACAGAATTTGAAGAGTATTTCAGTGTGACACTTACCAATCCACTGAATGTTGAACTCCATAAAGATACAGCAGTCGGAGTAATTGCGGAGAATGAAAAGTGGCAAATTTCGATTTCTACTACCTATGATCAGGTTATAGAAGGTGAGAATTTGGAAGTTGTTATAAGTTCTAATTCACCCATTTCCGATGAACCATTGAAGGTATTTCTTGGTGTGAGTCAAGTCGGGGATGTCGTAAAATGGCGTGCAAGAAAACTAGTGGAAGTGACGGGAATGGAATTGCGGCATACAATTGAAACTAAAGATAATCGGTTAGTGGATCCGGATAAGAAAATTATAGTGAAACTAGTTCCCTTTAAAGATTATGACATAAACCCAGCGGCTAATCAAGTAGAAGTGGAGATTATTGATAATGAAGGTGATGAAGATAATGACAATGACAATGATAATGTAATTTCTGCACCTAGAATTTCATTGTCTTCTGTGATTGCGGATGCGTTGCTCCAAAATGCCAGTAATTTTCGAATTTTTACAGAAAATCAAGGACCAATTGTTTCGATAACTGCGATTGAGCCAATTGTCAATGAAGGAATGCCGGTAACATTTGAAATTCAAGCCGAAAGTACACTCAAAGAAAGGATTAAAGTAGGGCTTAATGTTCAAGGATCAATTGGTTTGTTCGACCGAAATCAAAATATGTCCGTAACATTGGATGAAAATAATACCTCTGCGATTTTTACAGTAAAAACCTTGTATGACAATGAAACTGAAGATGATGAAATACTTGAGGTATCTATAGTTTGGGGTGAAAATTATCGGATTGGAAATCTCGCAAGTGCAACAGTAACAGTTGTTGATATTGAAGATCGTAAGGACGCTCAACAACAGTTAATATCTGGAAAGCAATCTATATTACCTGAAATTTTAGGTTTTATGAGCGATAAGACTTTGAATGAGATTACAAACCGTAGTAATCAGGTAAATTCTGGTCAAAATAATTCTACATTCAATTTTGGAGGTAATACTACGATCACGGACATGATAAAAGAAGGAGGTGAGATGATTAACAATGACACAACTTCATGGCAACAACTATTGGATGATACCCAATTCCAGTTCAGCCTATTACCAGGAACAACTTCTCAAGCATCAGCAACCGTTTGGGGTATTGGTGATTATCAGGAATTGAATTCAAATTTCTCCGATTTGGATAGGTCGTGGGAAGGAAACTTATTTGGTGGACTTATGGGCATTGATTCTACAATTTCCGAAGGATTAATTGCAGGGTTAGCAGTTTCATCAACTCAATCCACTTTTGATTATCAGTTGACAAGTGAACATGACTTCAAAATTACATCAAATTTGATTGGATTAAATCCGTATGTTAGCTGGCAGTCACAAGATCAAAACTTAAGATTCAACGCATTTGCCGGATTTGGTTTAAGTGGTCTTGCATTGGAATCACCAGATTTTGAAAATCAACGTGTCATTAATCAGTCGTATTCATTTGGTATCAAAGGGAGTAATCAGGTCTATTCTATAGCTAGTAATGCAAATGGAGTTTCAAATGAATTGGAACTAATAGGTGAATCTTGGATTGCGGGTCAATCCATCAATGCTTTAGATAATATTATTGATGCCGCTAAGATAAGCACTGGTCGTTTTAGAGTTTACGGGAAAAATACAGTGCAAATTGATATGGACTCAGGATCAATTATCAGTCCAATACTAAATGTAGGATTGCGCGGTGATAGTAAAAACAATGATGCAAATTTTGGATTGGAACTTGAAGGCAACCTAAAATATTCAA
This sequence comes from Stappiaceae bacterium, assembly GCA_964291365.2. Taxonomy (GTDB): domain Bacteria; phylum Pseudomonadota; class Alphaproteobacteria; order Rhizobiales; family Stappiaceae; genus JBDWFY01. Next base: position 2,675,626 of record OZ219989.1, on the reverse strand, counting down.
CCTCAACGGGCCTTTCATTAAATGGGAATAGTAATTTCTACTTGACACAATTCAATCAGGTTCAGCGTTGGGATCTTGAAAGTGTCTTAAAATTTGATCAAGGAAACGATGAGTTAGGATTATTATTGGAACTGAATCCATTTTGGCAAATTTCTCAAGGTGCAGAACAAGTTGAATTTTGGGAAAGTGAATTATTGACAGCTGGAATAGATAACGACCAAACACTAAAAGCTACAAAGGTTTCAGCTGAATTTGGCTATGGTTTTAATTTTGCGGACGGACAGGGAATTTTGACCCCGTTTAGTGGATTTGAAGCATCTGAATTGAGTAACACAAAAAGATATATGGGGATGCGGGTTTCAATTGGAGAAAATTTGAGATTGGAAGTTGAAGGAACTGATGTTGAAGAGTCTAAAGGAAGTGACAATCAAAATTTACAATTGAACGGCAGCTATAATTGGTAACACTACGGAATAGATTCAATTTATGGTAAATGCTAAGTGGCAGATAATGGATGCATTCTAAAGGAGTAAATTTTGGCTTCTTCATGTTTGCCCTGTAAAATAGACCTTACTTTGACCGAGCTAATTCTTCTTCACTCATGTCAGTAATGTTGCTGTTATCAATCTTTGAATCATCACTCTCATCTGTTACACCAATACTGGTTTGAACAGTGGAATAACCGCTCTCTCCAGTTTGTTGTTGAGCTGTTTGCATAAATTCTCCTTTCTTTTAAAGTGACTTCACACACAGAGATATTGCGTATAACATCATAATTAAGGCACGAATCAATGAAAAGTCAATTTCTATTCCAAAGGTTCGTCAATATAGATTCACCATATCCTGGACTAAATATGACTATTTGGATTAGATCTTGAGGTGGATGATTCAAATTCTTCAAGTCTCTTTGTCATTTCATCTGCTTTGATGTATGCATTTTCAATAACCTCCGCTGAAATTTCTGGTGTATCCAGCAAAATGATCTTTGAAACATTTTGTCGTTGTCCACTTGGTAAAATTTCCAAATTTATTGACCACCGTAATATTGATTCAAGCTGTAGCTCACTCTGATCTTCTGAAGAAAGCATATACAGTTTAAACTTTCCGCTTTCTCTAGCTAATCTACTCTTACTTTTGACATTTTTTAACTTAGCGATAAAGGAGTCATTTGAAATTTTAACTACTATTCCTTCCCACTCATTAATAGGGATTTTTATCGGGTATTTAACTGAGTTATCGTCACTTAACTTGTTAAATTTTTGAACTGCTGGTTGATTAATTACATAATCAGTTCCGAAAAAGTTTGGCACATTCAATCCATCATTTGATAGAACGTTGAGTGTTCTTCTCGTCAGATTTAAATTAAATTTTCTAGAAACAGAGTATGTACTTGCTAAGCCCTGCTGTATCTCAGCTAAACTTGCGGAAGTTGCTAATTCCAATTGAACCATAGTACCAAAACTCCTGTATAGTTGAAAATATCTAACGACAATTATTTGATATTTCTAGCGACAATTGAAGACCTTGTCATGTTGTAGTAATTCAATATCATAATTAATCAATTTTAAATTTCATGTCAAGTTTTTTTTATTAAGGTTGAATTTGCAACCGCAGCTGTGAAATCAGCAGTGGATTAATCGCCCACTTATATTCACTCCCCCACTGGACTGTTTCTTACAAGAATGGATCTGCATTATTTAAAATGGTTGACAAGGATTAAGCTGGTATTGACTGAGTTGTTCAAGCTCCGTTTTGGATACAAGGGGGAACAGAATTGTAGATTGGTTCGTAGGGCAAGGTGCGTTGCCAAGCAATAGATACATTAGCTAGCTATTCGTAAGTTGTTGATATTTATAGAAAGTCTGAAACAAATTTGTCGCACTAGGTCAAATCGCGGCACTTATTAAAATTTCGCTACTCATTTATTTTTGTTGAAGCAAATTATTAATTTGAAAAGTCTCTTGAATGTATATTTTATTCTCCCATTCTATAGATTTCAATTTAAAGTGAGAGGGATAGGAAATTTCCCTCTCACTTGGTCACTAAGCTAATTCACTCTCTTTTAGTAAGTTCATAAACACATGTAATTTCTTTGCATACTGTTGCAGCTCATCGTCAGTTAATTTTGCACCATCTATTGTATCACGTTCAATATGATGAAATGGGTTTGCAAAATCAACCAGCTCCCCAAGTAACTTAATTTTTGCTTTACTTATCTCGATTGGCAATATAAGATTTCCCGCATTGAGCGAACCCCAAAATGAACCTAACATTTCAGAAGATGTAAATGCCTCACAAAAGAGCACTTGACAGTACGTCTCTAGTACCATACGAATGTCAAATGCCACTTGCTCGCTTTCTTCCGAGCATCCATCTTTTATAAAATTATTAATTCGATTGAGTCGTCGATGAAAGTCTATGATGAGTTCGCTCTTAATATCCCACTTACAAAAGACCATTTCATTTTTAGTTGAACGTTTAAGCTCATAGCCAATTTTTTTACGTTTGACATATCGACAAGCACGATAAGTTCCCCGCAAGAAAGGTTTTGAGTGCGAAAAAATAATGATTGCTTTGGTATCTTTTGCCAAGCGCGCGATTGCATTTTGTAGAAAGTGGACTCTACTCGTATCCATACTAGCGATCGGGTCATCAAATACAATGATTTTGTTCGCTAGATTATCATCAAGTTCTAATTTAGCAATAAAGAATGCCAAAGCCAAGGAATTGCGTTCACCTGCGCTAAGGGTATTTGCAAATTGATGTTTTGAAGCATCTGCGTCAAGAGGAATATCATGCGTCTTGGCTTGCAAAAAGTCTTTGCGTCCAAATGCACTAAGGGCATTTGCAAATTGATATTTTGAAGCATCTGCGTCTGGGGAAACATCATAAGTATTGATCTGCAAAAAGTAATCAATGCGGTTCGCCTTTGTAGCATCTTGGTCTTCCACTGCCACTATTTTCAAGTTAGCACCCATTGCTTTGAGAGTAGAGTTTATTTTTTCAAAGTACTCTGGGACTATTTGCTGTTTTAAAGCCAAAATTTGTTGCCGAATCTCTGCCATTTATCTTTCAGTATTGAGTATTTCATTTGTCGTTTCAAGATACTCTTCACAAATCTGAGAATATTTCGGGTCACGTCGATTCCGCATCACTATTTGTTCAACTGTTTGATTAGATAAAGCATCTGAATCATGTGATTCAATTGCACTGACATTAACTGCGTTAGGTTGGTCAAGTTCAACTTTAGGTGATACTTTGACAAATTCTTCCATTGTAAGCCCCGGACGAATATCAATAGAAATCTCACTTTCATAATCCAAAAGTTGATTTTGAAGTTCTTCAAGTCTTGCAGAATACGTTGCTAGTTGCTGATTGAGTTTAACCACCTCATCACCTATAGTAAACTCAAATAGATTATGGCGTTGTGGTTCAGTTACACTAAGCCCAGCAAACACATGATTTGCAATAAAACGGTCATCAAATACCGCGATTTCTGGAATCGCTTGCGACCATTCTCCGTTCGCAAAAGAAACTTGTTGTGACCGATCAATAGTCAGTCCAACGTTAATTGGATTTTCAGCACCTAGCTTGAGTCGCCCCATCATCAATGCTGGTAAATTTGCACTAACCGAGTAGAGTATTGTGGAACAGGTCGTTTTACCTCCCGCATTCGGTCCATAAATGAATGTCAGGGGAGCGAATTTCACTGCCCCTTTCGGACCAAAGTTCTGCAACGGGCCTAAATTTTCAGCTTTCGTAAATTCAAGTGTCATAGTGATTACTTAGTTAAGACTTGTTCATCGGAATAATATCGTATCATCCGACCTTCAAGTTGTTGTTTGGGATATTCTACTATAGTTTGACCACAAACATAATGAGTTTGAGTCATAATTTTCAAAGATAGCCTGGATCTCCTGCCATTTGCCCTATAACCGTATGACCAAAATTAAATTTGAAAGATCCACGGTCCACCCGACAAAGATGTTCAAGTTCCGTACCATATAGATAGCATGAATCAAGTGCAACCCCTTTAACATTAACTCCCTTCATTATCGCATGTCGCAAATTTGTTCCGTGCAGATTGGCTTTCCGCATGTCAGCGTTAGTTAAATCCGCGTCCATCATCAATGCATCTTCTAACTGGGTGCCAACAAGTTTTGTTGCGTTCATGCGGGTGTGTCTTAAATCAGCGCGAAATAACATTGCATTATTAAGTATCGCATTTTGCAGGTCAGATTTATAGAATCGGCATTTCACAAATTTTGAATTTGAGAAATTTACGTTTTGGAGATTAGAATCGAAAAAGCTCACCCGCTCAAACTCTAAACCACTCAAGTCGATTCCTTTTAGATTGGAGTGTGAAATTCTGGTACCAGATAGTACTGTCTCTCTGAGATTTGATTTGGTTAAATCAATATTATGAAGCATGGTAAAACTGAGCTTTGCGCTATGGAAATTAGTTTCATTCAATTTCGCAAAATTGAAGTTTGTTGACGAAAGGTCAGCATTACAAAAGGACGTATTGTGTAGATTTGTATTGCATAATAATGCTCGCTTAAATTTTGCATTGGAACAGTCACTGTTAGCAAGATTTGAACCCCACAAGTCGGTTCTTGTACAGTCAGCTCCTCGGAAACTAGCATTATTACATGATTCTACCAACTGAATAGAGGCAGACTTTAGGTTTGCTTCTTCAAAATTAGTCTTGTTTAGTCGCGCAAAATCCAACACGGCATTTTGAAGATTCGCGCCACAAAAGGTTGATCGGGTAAGGTCAGAATACCAAAAATTCGTGTTGCGTAAATCCTTGCCACTGAAGTCTAAGCCTCTGAGATCAAGTTTACGTAGATCCTCCCCACGGAGACTCGCGTTGCTCTCGATTTTTCGCTTCAGCTCTGGTGTTAATATTCCATTCATTTTATCTACTGCAATCCTTGGTTGCGATTCTGAAATTTGTACTACTTTAATACCTTATTCTTTTCAATATAACAACTAAAAAAATTTGTCAAGGGGAAATAAAAAAAAGTTGAAAAAAATATATCTGGGCAAATTCTCCGTTAATATTGCTTATTGATCAAGAAGTGTTGCAAGCATCACTAGTCCCTAGCTTGTGTTGACTCATCATCAATTCGGGTAAATAGCACTAACCGAGTGGAGTACTGTGAAACGGTTCGTTTTACCTCCAGCATTCGATCCATAAATAAATGTCAGGGGAGAGAATTTCAACCCTGCGTTCGAACCAAAGTTCCGCAACGGGCCTAAATTTTCAGCGTTCGTAATTTTAAGTATCAAAGTAATTCCTTAGTTAAAAATTGTACGTCGGAATAATATCGTATCATCCGACCTCCGAGTTATTATTTGGGTTGTTTCATTTTAATTTGATCACAAGTGTAATAAATTTGTGTCATAATTTTCAAAGATAGCCTGGATCTCCTGCCATTTGCCCTATAACCGTATGACCAAAATTAAATTTGAAAGATCCACGGTCCACCCGACAAAGATGTTCAAGCTCCGTACCATATAGATAACATGAATCAAGCTTAACCCCTTTAATATTGACTCCCGTCATTATCGCATGTCGCAAATTTGTTCCCTGCAGATTGGCTTTCCGCATGTCAGCGTTAGATAAATCCGCGTTCATCATCAATGCATCTTCTAACTGCGCGCCAACAAATTTGGCTCCGTTCATGCGAGTGTGTCTTAAATCAGCGCGAAATAACATTGCATTATTAAGTACCGCATTTTGCAGGTCAGATTTATAGAATCGGCATTTCACAAAATTTGAATTTGAGAAATTTACATTTTGGAGATTAGAATCGAAAAAGCTCACCCGCTCAAACTCCAAACCACTCAAGTCCATTCCTTTTAGATTGGAATGTGAAATTCTGGTACCAGATAGTACTGTCTCTCTGAGGTTTGATTTGGTTAAATCAATATTATGAAGCATGGTAAAACTGAGCTTAGCGCCATGGAAATCAGTTTTATTCAATTTCGCAAAATTGAAGTTTGTTGACGAAAGGTCAGCATTACAAAAGGACGTATTGTGTAGATTTGTGTTGCACAATAATGCTCGCTCAAATTTTGCATTGGAGCAGTCACTGTTTGCAAGATTTGAACTAGTCAAATTTGTTTTGGTTAAGTCTGCTTCACGGAAACTGGCATTTTCACTTGACTCCACATATTTAACACTGGCATAAGACAGGTCAGACTTTTCAAAATCAGTCTTGTTTAGTCGCGCATATTCCAACACAGCATTTTGGAGATTCGCGCCGCGAAAGGTCGATCGGGTAAGGTCAGAATTCCAAAAATTCGTGTCACGTAAATCCTTGCCACTGAAGTCTAAGCCTCTAAGATCAAGATTACGTAAGTCCTCCCCACGGAGACTCGCACTGCTCTCGATTTTTCGCTTCAGCTCTGGTGTTAATATTCCATTCATTTTATCTACTGCAATCCTTGGTTGCGATTCTGAAATTTGTACTACTTTATTACCATATTTTTATCAATATAACAACGAAAAAAATTTTGTCAAGGGGAAAATAAAAAAAATTGAAAAAAAGTGGTTCTGTTGCAACCATTTGTGACAAACTTTATCAAAATATTTATTAAGTACTTTCTATTTTTACTCCTCCTCCTATGAGGTTTTCAACCACCAATTGTGTCATTTTTTGTGACTTGAATGCGACATATTTTCTGATATTCTATATTTTGTATTCCAGAAAGTTCAAAATTCGCATAAGCTCCAAGTTTTTGTCGAATACCAATGTGATATTCATTTGTGACCTTGTCTGAAAATTAAACTCCACTTAATGGAGTTAAGATATTATAACGTGATAAAATGTCTAAACCATTGCCGAGTTCACCACTTAGTGTCTACCATTAGAATACTTTTCATTTTCCAGTCAAACTACCACTTCAATCGTCCATTCAATTTGAATTTTGATGCTTCATCGCGCGTGGAGCTAATCTTCCGTGTTCCCTCTATATCCAATCCAAAGTTTGAACCGATTGCGACTCTTGAACCCAATAACAACTCATCTTCAGTTTGATCATCAAACTTATAACCGCTATAAACTGACAATGTTTGCGAATGTTCACCAAGAACAAACCCATACCCAACTTTAGAGTTGATTTGTGTGCCATCAGTGTATTGACCAATGTTATTGTTACTGGTTAATATGTTACTATTCCATAAGGTGTTTTGAGCACTAGCGAGGGTTTGTCCCCATTTTGGTGAGACCGTGATGGTTAGTCCCAAATTATCATTGCCGCGATCATAACCAAGAGTACTTCTTGCACTTATTTTCTGAATAGTGTTTTCATCTGTAACAAGTAGATATCCTGAACTTGTAACAGTTAAACCAATCGGTGTATCATAATCTAACCCACCAGTAAACTCTATTGCTAGGGTTGAACGCTGATTCTTGGTATCTTTTCGGATTCCTACGGAAATCAGTGGTGTAAGTGAAGAACCACCTTCAAATTCATATTGATGCGTTCCTTCGGTTCGGATATTATAATATTGTGCATCGGTTTGTAAATTGGTGATCAAATCGTCCTGACCATTTAAATACTGTCTGGCAAACCATGAATCACCAATAACTGAAAGTTTGGTGATGCCATTTAAGATAGTATCCGATGAATAAAGTTTCTTACGTCCAGCTAATGCCAAGGAATACGATCTGCTTGCCAATGCTTCACGACTATAATTTGATTGATCTATAGTCAATTCACCAACGCCGTACCCTACGACGGTTCGCAGTTCAGCATTTTGCGAGGTTGAAGTCCAACCAATATAGGGATTGAGGGAGGTTGAGCTGAGCGAGAATGTGAAGTCTTGATCATTATTGCCATCAATTTCAATATCGTTTTCAGAAAAAGATGCTGAAACTCCAGTTAAAATCTCTTCTCCAATCAAAGTATCAATACCTAATTGACCAGTGAATGTATCACCTGTCCAGTCTTGAGTATGGTTTGATGAACTTGAAGTCAACTCTCGACGGTCTCCGATTCCCCAAATTGTAGCTGGAGTGACAAAATCATCTCCAGATAGAAGTGTTATAGCAAATGATGAATCTCCAAGTAGCTCTCGCCATGAAACTGAACCTTCATTGGTCATCTCTCCACTCCGTGTTATCAATTGATCTATTGTCGCAATACCTCCGAAATTGACGACATTATTATTGGATTCACTGAAGCCTTGTTGAACCCGTTGGGTAATAATTTCTGATCTTCGTGCGGTCATATTACCAACTACATCGGGCATAAATGTGTTGACTCTTGAAGTCAGTAAATCCTGACGATTTTGTCGGTCAACTGCATCAGAAACTGAAACTGTTGCAACTCCTTCGTTCGTAGCAATCAAATAACTAGGATCTTCCAAGATAGTGACGGTAACAAATCCGTCTTCACCCGCATGGTCATCATTGAGAGTTGAAATCGAGAGTGAACTTGAATTTTGACCACTCAACTGAATATTTAAGTTAGCAGGTTCTGCAATGTTTACACGTTCTTGATGAACTTGAAGCGAAACAATAATATTGGGAGTATTTCCTCCTTGCTTTGTCATGATTATAAATCCTGCAGCTGCTCCTTCTTCGATTTGAGTATTCACTACTGAAATTGAAATTGTCGGACGTGTTGGAATAGGAGCAGATTCAACAGGTGGTGAAGCGGACGTACCACCTAGGAGGTCATCAATATTCATAATAATTGTATTAACGGCCACTTGTGCAACAGAAATTCGTGGTAGGTCTTCTATTGTTTCAGCTGTATCATTATCAGTGATATCCACACTATCATTATCTTCACCATCAACAACTTGATAAGAACCTGGAATCGTTAATACCGTAACACTAATTGTGCTGTCACCATCAACTATTTCATCATCTCGAGTCTCAAACGTTAAAGTATGTGGAACTGTGTTTATATTAACAGTTCTTGGGACTCTCCACGCCAGATATGAACCTGGGTCAGAGACACTAATGTGCACTTCAAATCCTTCGCTTGTCACTCCCTGGTCACTATCTAAAGTGAAAGTTGCGGGAGTTCCTTCTGTAATTGAGTTAGTATCAGCAGAAATAGAGATATAAATACTTGAAAGTTGTTCAACATCATCGTTCACTATTCGACCAGTTGCACTGGCTTTAGTCAGCTGTACTCCATCTGGAGGATCACTGAGCATCACAATAAAGGTTTCATTTGGTTCATTGATTTCATCTCTTATAATTAATACTGGAATTGTTTTTGTCGTTTCGCCACGTTCAAAAACTATACGTCTATTAATTGATGGTGGAAGTTGAAAATCTGATACCAATTCCGCTATATTTTCTCCTTGTTCTTCAACAATATTCCAATTTACTGATACTGACGAAACAGCCGCAGGTGAAATAGTAACTACAAAATTCATAATGGATTGATCAGGGTCACTTTCATTACCTTCATTTAAAAAGCTATCTGAAATACTCATTTTGAATTCTGATACTTTAACTACCGCTGATGAAGATGGTCCAACTGAATAGGTAATTGGAGTGTTATCATCTAATTCTAAAGTCACTTTGATTGTTCCGTCTGGATCAGTTACTTCGTCTAGATCAATATTAACACTCAACATTGAGGAAATAACGCCACTACTTTCTCGAAATGTAAGCGGTGGATTAGTGGTGACAAGAACTTCAGATTCACCAACGGCAAGGAAATTGTCACTTTCTGGTGTATAGCGCACCGCAAGTCCAGCGGTAGGTAAAAAACTTGCAGTTACAAAAAAATCTGCGGTTGCTCCCATCGCTTCATAAGCATTCGCACCTGCTTGAATATTTAGTTCAGGAACTTCAGTGTCCAGTATCCGAAATGTCACCTTACTCCCGTTCGATGGTAACGTATAAGTTCGTTGTGCATCATCTGTAACGTTTTCCAGTTCAAGAGTGACAGAAACTTCACCAGAAAATTCAGGATCATTATCATCCATTAAAGCAACCTCAAATGTACTCAAAAAATTACCAGCCCCATCAGCGGTAAGGGTTAAGGCTGAAGTTGACTGTTTTTCCTCAATTGCATCCGCTAGAAAATCTCCTGCGTCATCACTTGGTGTGTAGTCAACAACAAGAGTTCGTCCTGGATTCATATTCGCTGTTATTGTCAAGGTTATTGGTCCTGCATTTTCAAAAATTGGGTTCACTGGACCACTTATCGTTAATTCGGGAATTAATGCATCGTCATCAATGACGATAATCGTAGCGGATGCGGCATCGCCTACCGCGACTTGATAATCATCTGTAGTCGGTGTTTCTGCAGCTTCTATTGTTACTTTAATCAAACCATTTCTTTCAGCATTATCATCATCTTCAATTGGGACCTGTAATGTAGTTGTAAATGGGGCCGTCGTACTAAATGTAAAGGCTGTAGTTTGACTCATTCCAGAAGTTATGGAACTTGCCAAGAAGTTTTGACCTTCTGGAAGATATTTGATTTTTAATGGATTAGTTTCTGGAAGCGATGTTGCAGATATGGTAAAGATTGCATGAGTTGCTTCACCTTCTTTGATTGAATTTACTGTTGAACTAATTGAAATTGTGAGTGAACTCTCAACAGTAACCATAGCTGTATGTTCCAAATCTGAAAAAGTTGGATTAACAATAAAATAATTGCTCCCTGCCATTATCATTGCTGTAATATCACCTTCATCACGTGTGCCAGGATTATCTACTGTCGCGACACTTAATGGTTTAGATTTCGTTCCTTGGCTGATAATGACTTCTTGATTGAGATTGACACTAGTCGCGAGAATATCATTTGGATCAGTCAATGTAACCATTATTGTTAAGTTGCTTGGTGCATTGACGTTTGATGTGACAACAAATTCAACCATGCTACCCTCCTCAATAATGCTCTTACCTGTCGCTGGTGCAATGGAAATATTGGGATCATTATCCAAAATCATTAACGTCGCGATATGTGCATCACTCGCAGTATTGGGGCGATAGGTGATCAAACTTGCACTATCAGTTTCGATTTCTATCTTAAATTCTCGATTGCCATCAACTATATCATTATCGGACTTAAATGTTACTGCCAACATCGCAGAAGTACGCCCTGCTTGCATGACGACATTATCCGTCCCAGTTCCTATAGTCGCGGCAAAACTACCTAGGTCAGTTACCTCATAAGCGATAGTAAGACCTCCACTTGGAGCGGTCATAGTTGAGCTCAATTCAAAACTTACTGAAGTTTGTTTCCCTTCCGTGAATGAACTGACCGCTGAACTTATTGAAATTCTGGGTAAAGTCTTTACTCTAACCATTGTGGTATGTTCCAACGTTGAAAAATCAGGATTAACAGCAAAGTAATTCGTTCCTGCCATAATCATTGCCGTAATAGTACCTTCATTAGTTGTTTTAGTCGCTATACTTAAAGGTTTAGATTTCGTTCCTTGCGTAATTACAACAGGTTGAATGAGATTGACACCTGTCGCGAGAACATTATTAGGATCGGTCAATTCGACCATAATTGTTAAGTTAGTTGGTACGTTTATATTTGATGTAATTACAAGTTCTACCATATCACCTTGATCAACCGTGCTCTTACCTGTCGCTGGCGCTATTGAAATATTTGGATCATTATCCAAAATCATTATCGTTGCGAAATGTGCATCATTAGTAGTATTTGGGATATAAGTGATCGAACTGGCAGTGTCAGGTTTTATTTCTATCTTAAACTCTCTGGTGCCATCAATTGTTTGATTGTCGGATTTAAATGTTACTGGTAACATTGCAGTAGTCATTCCTGCTGGAATATTAATTCTATTCGTCCCAGTTCCAATTGGATTTGCAAAATTCCCTGGATTGGTGACCTCATAACCTATGGTAAAACCTCCAGCGGGAGCGGCCACTGTTGAGCTCAATGCAAAATTTACTGTGGTTGTTTCCCCTTCAGTAAATGATGAAACGGGAGAACTAATTGAAATTGAGGGAAAACTTTTCACTGTAATCATAGCTGAATCTTCCAAGGTTGAAAAATCAGGATTAACAACAAAGTAATCAGTTCCATCCATCAATGTTGCCGTAATTGTACCATCACTGGTGGTGTTATGATTATCAATTATTGTTAGTGGCACAACTGAACGACTTGAGTCGGAAAAAATTTTAACAGTTTGAGTAAGTTCAAAAGAGGAATTTAAATATCCGCTTGGATCAGTCAATTTTACCGCTACTGTTACATCACTAGGAACATTCAGATTTGAGGAAACAAAAAATCCAGATACCGTTTCATTCCCTTCATTAATCGTATTTCGGACACTACTTATGGAAATATTGGGATCATTATCTAATACCATTACGGTTGCAATATGTGCATTATTTGTATTATTTGGGAGATACTCAATTTCACTTGTACTACTATTAATAACTATTTCTAACTTAAACTCCCGAGTTCCGTCAATTACGGTATTATCAGATATAAATGTGACACTTAACATTTCTGAAGTTCTAGTTGCTCGAATTACTATATTACCTGAACCAGAGCCTACAGTAGTGGCAACATTTCCAGTATCTGTTACTTCATATACTACTGTGAGATCTTCACTTGTTGAATCTCGCATTGTTGCACTCAATTCGAAATTTACAGTAGTTCTTTCACCTTCAGTGAATGAAGCGACTGGTGAACTGATTGAAATCCTCGAACGTGGTTCATCAGCGTTTGCTACAGATAAGACAGCTGTTATATCGGTAGCATGCAATTTGTAGTGTTTTCGATCTGCCTGTAATGTCACAGTAATTGTACCATCCATTGCTTCTGTATTCATTGTTGTTGAAACAACACTAACCGAGAATTTTGTTGCACCTATTGGCATCGCAACTATATTTGGTTTTGTTGGATCACCAAGAGGTGAAAATGAATCAAAATATCCTGAACTAGGTTGGGATAGCGTAATAGGCATCGTACTAGGTCTAGAAGCTTGTTGAATACTACGATCTGGTTTTGGTGCGACACTTGCAATAATGTCAAAACTGAACGTACTTCCTTCCAATCCCCCCCTTGCATTGGTTATACTTAAAGTTGGTACATTGTTATCAATGACGTTTATTGTAACAGTATTTGTACGTGGGTTTTCATATTCTCCTCTTCCTCCTATGATAGAAAATTGTATTGATCCAGAAGAATAAAACCAATTATTACTCGGATGCACAAATGTGGTAACATTTACAATTTTCTCCATATCGCTTGTACCAAAAATTGGGTTTCTATAACTACGTACACTAAAAGCGGGGGCCCGAATAATATCGCCATAAACATTGACAGGTACAAAGTTAATGGCTACTGTTGTACTGGAGGAAAAGGTCACATTGTTGGTTATTGAAACTTTTAAGGGAATGTCCCCTCCTTCTTCAACTTCAGTTGCTGTTGATGAGAGCTCAAGTAATGGTAAAGTTGGATCATTATCTGCTACTGCAACCTCAATACTCGTCTCTTCGTTCATCACTTGAGTTAAGGTATAAAGTGCAGGACTATTACTAGAACTATCGGCTAGTAGTGCGAAGGTAAATTTTCCATTTGGTTCATCATTCGAATCATCATGAGTTGTCACAGTATGTGTATCTGATGTTTCACCAGCGTCCAGTTGAACCGTTCTTGGCATAGATTGTGCTGTAGTGAGAAAATTTCCCATTGTATTTGTAATTGAAATATTGATTATAAGATTTGCTGTCGGAGCACCACCAGATGAAACACTATAAGTGAAAATTACATCTGCACCCTCAGTTACGGAAGTCGTATCCGACTCAAGTTTAATTACTGGTTGCGCTTGAGCATCATTGGGAATGATGCAAATTGAAAAAGTGGCTAAAAAAATGCCAATCAATGCCACATATAAAGATGTAAGCCATATGGGTCGATTATGACATTCTTCTGCACTAGCATTTGAATTATTTGCAAGTGATAATGAGGTTTTTCCCCCAAGTCTTGCAAGTGACTCCGACCACGCGACGTTGATTGGTTTAGTGTAAAAAATTTGCATTTCTCATCCTTTTGTAATTTGTATATATTGTATTCAAGTAGGTTGTTATTAAGTGATTCGTATAGTAACTCTGTTGATTGAATAATGCAACAACAAAATTTGAGTTAACAAAATACCCAGTATAACCTGATAAATCAATCTAAAATATGTAACTAGCATTGCTACAAACTGAACGATTATTTTACCAATCAGATTGAGTTTAGTGTTAAGGGAGGTTGAGTGGATTTTTTTATCTCGGCTAATTGATTTTTGCTGGAAATCCAACAAAAATTCCAAAAAACTCTTAGTTAGGAGGTGTGCAAAAACTATACCATTTGTAAGATTTGCCGTAGCGCGCTTAAATATCATTTTAAGTACGCATCCAATTGTGAATGATATTTTCGCATGAAACCATGAGATAAATGCAATCGTGCTAGCCACACACATATAAAGCAAACCAGAACTTGCATTGCCATGACAAAGAAACGTCTTTACAATCACCACTAAAACCCCTCTTTCAAATAAGCAAATTTTAATTTACCAAGTTATTAAATTACCATATCAATTATAAATAAACTACAAAATTAAAATGTCAAGCTCTCTTCCTCACATATTTATATCAAATCTATACAACTTATCTCCAGTTAAAATTTCCTTCTTATTACATAAAATTTATATTGGTTCCAATTGAATTCACATTTTGAATCTCAGTTTAGCCAAATTGAACATTTGAACCTTTTAAACAAAAACTACCTTACTTATTTTGCCGACAATTTTGATTCAGTCTATTTTATTTAAGAAATTTTTTACCCAGCTACCAACTTAATCGTCCATTAATTTTGAGTTTTGTTGCTTCTTCTCCCGCAGTTCTTATTTCTTTAATCCCTTCCAAATCAATCCCAAAATTTGAACCAATATGTACGCTTGAACCTAATAACAATTCATCTTCAATTTGATCATCATACAAATAACCACTATAAAATGTCAATTTTCGTGAATTCTCACCAAGAGAAAATCCATACCCAATTTTAGATTTCACTTGAGTGCCATTGGTATATTGTCCAATTTCATTTTCACTTACTAAAATGTTATTGCTCCATAATGAGTTTTGGGATTTCACTTGTGATTGTCCCCAAGAAGGTGAAATTTCTAGTGTTAACCCCAATTCATCATTACCATAATCGTATCCCAATGTACTATTTGCACTCATTTTTTGAATGGCGTTTTCCTTTGCTACTAACATTTGTCCTGAACTAGTGAAATAAATTCCAACTAGAGAAACAAAATCTAACCCACTGGTGAATTCCATTGCTAAAGTGGAATGCTGACTCTTTCGATCTCCTCTGACTCCTACCGAAAGGAAGGGTGTTAGCGAATTACCACTTTCCAATTCAAACTGATGCGTCCCTTCTGTTCTGACATTATAGTAATGTGCATTCGTTTCTACATCGGAAATTAGATTTTCTTGCCCTTTCACATATTGTCTGGCAAACCAAGAATCACCAATAACTGAAAGTTTGGTTACTCCATTTAAAATCATATCGGAAGAAAAAAGTTCCTTACGTCCTGCTAGTGCCAGAGAATAAGATTTGCTTACTAGGGCTTCACGACTATAATCTGATTGATCTACTGTTAATTTCCCAACTCCGTAACCAGTTACCGCACGTACTTCTGTATCATGATTTGGTGAAGTCCAGCCGATATAAGGGTAAATGGATGTTGAGTTGAGAGAAAATTCAAGTTCTGTATCAGTAGCTTCATCAATCTCAATATCATTTTCTGAAAAGGATGCCGAAATTCCAGTTATTATTTCTTCACCAATTAAGGTATCAATACCAATTTGGCCAGTGAAAGCTTTTCCAGACCAATTAAGAATATTTTCCGATGAATTGGAACTCAAGTCCCGATGATCTCCAACTCCCCAAATCGTGGCAGGGGCGTTGAAATCTTCCCCCGATAATAAAGTGAATGCAACAGACGAATCTCCCAAAACTTCTTGCCAAGCAAAAGAACTTTCATTGGTCATCTGACCACTCCGTTCTATGATTCCTTTTATTGTCTCTTCACCACCTAAATTTAGTGCAACTTCACTAGTCTCACTAAACCCTTGTTGAATGCGTTGCGAAATAATTTCTGAAGTTCTTGCGACCATGTTACCGACGACATCTGGTAAGAATGCTTCGGCACTTGCTGATAGCAAATCCTGTCGCGCATTTCGATCAATTGCATCAGATATTATAACTGAAGTTGAATTTTGGTTCGCAACAATTTCATAAGAAGAGTCAGTGATTATGGAAATTTCTAAGCGACCATCATCCTCAGCGATAGAATCATCAATTGTTTGGAAGTTTACTGGAACTGGAGTGGAACTTTGTATTTGCACTGAAATTTGTCTGGGTACTTCAAATTCAAAAAATTCTCCAACTGGATTAACGTGTAACTTAACCGAAATTTCGAAAGTTTCTGGTCTTCTGTTGGAAATCAGTATAAATTCTGCCAAACTGCCTTCGCTTACAATAGGAATTGATGCCTGAATGGAAACGAGCGGTAATATTGAAGCACTTTCATTTAGTTGCGCAGATTCTGGGGTATCCGTACCGAGAAAGCCAATTATTGCATTAACTGCGGTACTTGCTACTGATACTCGAGGTTCGGGTGGTAGACGATTTGGATCATCAGGTGCAAGATCATTATCGCTAATGGTCACCGTATCAGCATCAAGTCCATCCAATATTCCATAATCTTGAGTTGCAACAATTGATACAGTTATTGATCCTTCAGGTTCATGAATTTCGTCATCATGAGTTGCAATCATCAATATCCCTGAACGTTCCGTGGTTAGGGTAAATGATTGTGGGATTCTCCAAAGCGTAAAATTCCCTTCTAAATTAACATTGAATTCAATGTCTACTGGCAAATCAACACTTGAATTTGCAGAGAAGATAAATGTAGCTGGTGAACCCTCTTCCACTGAGGTACCAGCTGTAACAATAATTTGAGGGTTTTCATTATCATCATCTATTACTTGAACCGATGCAGTATTTTGTGATGCCGAAACCATATAACTTCTATCTGCAACTAGATCAGTACTTTGATCAGTTGTTAATTCAATTGATATTGTGGCGTTATCTTCAGGAGTCATATCATTTTCCAAAGGAATTGTGATGTCAACACTGTCATTATTTGAACGGAAAACTAACAACTGATTCTTGTCACCTTCTTCGGATTCGTTCAAAAAATCCCCATCTCCATCGTTTGGTGAATTTTCCGATACCGTATAATAGATTGTAATACTCTCTGCAGGAATAACTTCAGCGGTAATTGTAAATGTCGCGACCGCCCCCTCTGCTTCTGTTACTGGAGTACCACCAGTAATTTTTAGTTCTGGGGCATCATCATCCAAAATCGTGATCACACCTTCGGTACCCGTACCAAGTTGATACGATTGTACTCCGATTTGTTCATTAATTGTCAGTTTGATTTGACCTGTAGTCTCACCATCATTATCGTCATCAAGAAAAACCGACAATTCACCTGAAAAAATCCCATTGCCGCGGTCAAAAAATTTTACCGGGAAATCATTTGGTGTATCAGCAACTGCATTAGTTAAAAAATCATGCCCATCTTCAGCAGGTGTCGCTCTAATTACGAGACCGGGAGTCTCTAAATCAGTCGCGGTCAATATAAATTTTGCTGGACCATCATTCTCGGCAACTATTCCACTATCAGCGGCAATATTAATGGTTGGTAAAATTCCGGTAGTTGGGGCATCATCATCAGTTACCCGCACTCTTGCTTCACTATTAACCGCAACAAAATAACTTATTGGATCTGCCTTATCTGGAATAAGCGTTACTGTAATTGTACCTTCACTTTCTGATTCAGTATCATTTATTATCGGAATGGACAAAGTATCATCAGTACTACCATTTGTAAAATCTAAGTTAATGGTCTTATTATTGCCTTCAATATCAATAAAATTGCCACTTTCAGTCAAATTATAATAGACTGTAATAGTGTCGTTCGGGCTTTCATCGTTCGTCGAAATTGTAAATGTAGCAACTACATCATCGGCTTCTGTTACGGAACTTCCAGCAACAATCTCTAAATTTGGTGCGTCATCACTTATAATGCGACCGGTCGCAGAACTAATCGCAATACTTGCCCCTGTGGAAGGATTAGTTAGTCCAACCGTAAAGTTTTCATGTGATTCTTTTTCAGTATCACCAATGATGTCTACCGCAATTTTCTTTGTGATTTCACCTGGTAAAAATTCTAGAATTTTGTTAGTCACCCTCATAAAATCTACATTAGGTGTAGCAGTATTTTGAAGATCAAAGATATATGTTCCCCATGTTACACTAACTGGTCGATCTGCCTCAGCTGAAAGTATCACACTAAATTCCATCTCTGTAGTACCTGAATTTCCCTCAACAATTGAACTATCTGCAATAGTAAAACTGACTGAATCATTATCAATAATTGTGATCATGGTTTCAACAGAGGTTTTATTGTCGTGAAATCTTGCATTAGTCAAACTTGTTATTTTTATGGTAAAATTTTCATTATACTCGGTGGAATTATCATCAATTATTGGAATTCGGATGGTGGTTTTAGTTTCTCCAATTGCAATTGTGCCGGATGCAGGGGATGTAGCAGAAATTCCAGTGAAATCAGCTGGAGTAATTGCCGAACTGTTTTCTGTAATATAGGAAAATCCGACAACTTTTTCACTCATTTCAGACACTAATACTTCAATTTCAGCAAATCCTGCGTCTTCATTGGCTGAAACTGGATCTCCAAAGGTTATAAAGGGGGAATCATCATCATCGGCTATTGTGATTGTTTGTTCGATAAAGGTAGCACTCCCAGCAAAGTTGCCATTGGTAACTTCAGTTATCCTTACTCTAAAGTTTTCGTTTCCTTCACTTACTGTATCATCCGTTATCGCAACAGGGATCATGATTGTAGTGTGTCCCTTTTCAAATATTCCAGTCGCAGGGGATGCAGCTACAATCTCGGTATAATCTTCTGCCGCAGTCGCAGTACCGGTCATTGTGATGTATTTGAAGTTGACCGCCATCTCAGTTGGATTTGATAAAGTTACGGCAATTTCAGCATTTCCCACACCTTCACCTATTGAATCGGTGACCCCAAATCCAATGATCGGTGCTCCATCATTATCCATTATATCAAAATCTACTTTATTTTGATTGCTATTGACCGTATATCCTGCTCCAGCCATCACGGTAAACCTTACTTCTCCATTCTCCTCTTCAACATCATCATCAAAAATGACTGGAATGAAATCCCGCTGATTTGTTCCTACTCCTATTTCAACATTAAAAGTCTTTCCATCTTGACCCACATTAAGAAAGTTCCCAATTTCTGTTGCCTTTAGTTGAACATAAAATCCATATAGTGCCTGACTACTCAATGAAATAACTGCACGCAGTTGTTCACCTTCGGTGATGGTGTCAACTGATTGACCAGTAATTGGATCTGTTCCTTTTTGAATTGAAATTTCTGGTGAGGATAAAAAGTTATCATTAATGTTTATTGAAGCTGTATTATCAGGTGATGCTGCGATTTGATATAATCGTCCACCAGTGGGATCATTTCCTATAGTAATTGTAAGTGGACCAAAATTATATCCAGCAACGACTTGGGTTTGAAGTGGAAAAATTACTTTTGTGAATACTATCGGGTCGGTATCCGAACCACTTTCAAAAACATTGTTAGGTAGGAATTCTCGGTAGGGAAAGTGAATTGAATACGCATAATCTATGTTATTGGATGAATCTGAGAAGATAAAATTGTTGGTATCTTGTACTTCAAAATCCAACACAATTCCTTCTTTTGGCATCTGGTAGCTGGTAATTTTATTTCTATTCGATAATGTCAAATTTTTTCTTGGTAATGATAAGGTGAACTCAAAATAAGCAATCTCACCTTCTACAATACTAGTTGCGGCAGTTTCGGTAACGCCATTTTCAGTTTCAAGTGTACCACCATTTGAACCAGTAACATTTTTGACTGACGCAATCAGATGCTGTTGAAAGGACGTGAGGGTAGTTTTGGCACTGTTGTGCGCTTGTACAATGGTATATCCAGTTCCTGATTGAAGAGTCGCAGTAATAGATTCAGTCTTGCTATTCGGTGCCAACTCGTGGGTATCAACTTTTAAATACTGGCTTTTTGTATTGGCCCTAAACGTTAGTTGTCGGGTTAAACCTTCATCACCGGCAATAATATTGCCATCACCTTGATCAAGACTTATATTAACAGTAGTTGGCGACGAAAAATCATTTTTAGATTTAATATTAAAAAAGACTGGCTCTCCACTTTTTGCTGATTCACTTGTGGCAAATATTGATACTCCATTGGCCGATGTACTCTGCGCATTTGTAAATAGCGTTGCAGCCGAAGGTGAGCCAACGACATACTTATCTGAACTTTGTGCTGGGAGAATTCTAACCGTGATAAAGGCATCAGCAGATAGGACAGATTGAATAGAATAAAAGTCCAATAATAAGCGGCCATCATTTCTTGGGCTAAATATCAATTCATAAGGTCTACCTGGTTTAAAAAGATTATCTGTAGTATGTTCTAGAAGGTCAGTAGAACTGTTAATACTAGTTATGATCCCCCTTGGATCATCAACCTGAAGCATGATTTTAGTTGAAATATTATCTGTATTACCATTTGATCTTAACTGAAACTCTGCATAACTAAATGAGCCAGGAATAGTATTGATATCTATTTGTGTAGGATTAATCGTAATAACCGGTAAAGTTTCGTCACGTATAAAAAGTGTTGCCGCGGCTTTTGATCGGTCAACAAAATAATCGCTAAAGTATCGTACTGAACTGCCTAATATAAACAGTGAAATTGCTCTTTCCCCGCTTCCATCAAAGGTACGAATACTAAAATTCCGTCTTTTGTTTATCCAGCAACTAAATTCGAGATTGGGGTGAATCTGGCAACCATAAAAAGATTCTGCTATTTCATTAAAACCTTCTTCAAATCTACTGAGTCTATCGTTAAAGTCTGTATCACTAGAAAAATCTGCACGACTTGGTCGTTTCAAATAATTTGGAATGGCACTTCCAGATTCAACTAACTTAAATCTAACTAATACCGGTCGAGATTTATCAACACGATTGACTATTCTGCCATTTTCTATGGTACTTGTAATCGGACTCCTGACTGAAATTTCGAAACCTGCGACTTCTAATTCTGAAACTGTAGAAGTCAATGCATTTACTGCAACGACTGGTTTACTTAGGGCCTCTTTTTTATCGGTGAGATTTGGTAGACTTGGAGAATTGTGAGTTGTTACATCATTGATCGCGATACTTGCATTAATGTTGTTTCCAACCGGGGAGCGAACATATCCCTTTCCATCCCGTAATTGAATAGAAATGGTGGTATTCAGAATCTCATCACGAATTTTAGTTGGAAACTCTAGAATATGAGTATGAGGGGGGCTTGAGTCTGCAGGGAAAGTAACTGATCGCAATTCAAACAAATTGTCACTGGTATATAGCGGATAGATTGATACCCAATAATTTATTTTAAGTTCTTCCGTGATCGCCCTGTCAGAAGTTATGATAAAACGAGCTGTTTCACCTTCGAATATAGAATTTTCACTTACTGGAGCGATGGAAATTACGGGTAGTGTTACATGTCTCTGGTCGTTGTTTTTGACATTAATTTCAACACTTTTAAATTGTTCGTTTACCAAATATAAATTTGACGGATTTTGTATAGTAAAGATATAACTTTCTGCTGGTTGCGAATTTGAACAAGTAGGGCAGTTTTCAAAATGAAATGTTGCAGAAGCCCTGGAAGCACCTCTTGGAATTCTAATATATCTATTGACAGTTGCTTTGAATCCACGAAAATAGGGAGTGTAGGGATTTGTTCTTTCCCCTTTAATTAACACTAACATCTCAGTTTCAAGCCGCTTGGAAGATACTACTGTGACATTCAGGGGGTAATTCATTGTTACACCAGTTTCGGTTAAATTTGAAAAAATGCTTATTACAGGTCTTTGTTCAATTCCACTGGCTGGGTTCGGTTCATCATCATCTTTTACTATCACAGTAGCAATAGAGTTCGCTCCTATGCTATATCTGGGTGTGGGGTTTATATCATTCTGAATTGAAATAATAACATGCCCATCTTCTTCATCTTCCATATCATATAGTGTTGGAATATGATAAATATATGAGCTTGTTGCTTTTTCACGTTGTCCTGCTGAGCTAATCGGTAGTGTTATTGTAGGAGTTTGTACTCCAGTCTGTGAAAAGAATTCACCTTGATATGCAATTGAGATTCCAACGGGTAAAGCGGTGGCAATAGGTGCATTTGTACTAATGGTAAAAAAAGCATTTTCTCCTTCAATGATATCTCCACCAGCAACAATAGATACGGCCGGAGTATCAGCATGATCATTATCGTGTATCGTCGTTGAAACTCGAAATTGTGATCTCACACTGTAACTTGTTGGATTCGTTGTACTAGTGCGAATGGTAACAGTAATTTTTCCATGTGGTTCATCTATCGCGTCAGCAACAGTTGGTTCCGAATATATAAATGTACCAGTTGTTGGAACAGTCACTGTTTTTTTGGTTAATTTTGATTCAATCTCATCAGGAAAAAAGTCACCTTCTCGAAGTATATCAATATCAACATCAAGAGGTTGTGAAGGCATTGGTGATACGGTAATTGTAAAACCTACTGTTCTACCTTCTGTGGTAGAACCTGATCCAGAAATCTGAACAGATGGTAAATTCAGGTCATCATTATCATAAACAGTAATGGTCGCAGAATTATTGGCACTACTGACTTCATAAGTATCGGTCATGGCAGGATCCGCTTGAATCGTTGCAGTGATCGTATTGTCCATATCCTGATTGCTATCACCATCTGTTGGGAGGTATAATGGAACTGGAACAGTAGATGAAATTTCAACAGTTCGATTGCTACTGCTTACTAGAAATAACTGCGGATCAGTTAATGCTACGGTAACTTGAATAGCCGAACTTGGAGCGCGATCGGCTTGCAAATAGAACACGCCATCTTGTCCTTCTTCAAAGCGACCACCTCCAGTTATTGAGATCACCGGTAAACTTGATGTATCTTTGATGACGCGCATAGTCTCACTTTTATGCACTTTATGCACTGAATATGTTGAATTTGTTGGATCAACTAAAGTTACCTGAATGACTCCAGACTTTTTATCGGAAGCTGGGTCTTGAACCACTGGAATTTGCAAAGTACCACTAAATATTGGTGGATTACTATTTGATACTTGTGAAAAATTTATTGCCGGGCTTGTATTGCTTATTGTTCCTAAAAAGCTCCATCAATATTTTCTGCTTGATATGAAACTGTGAAATTAGTTCCAGGATTAACGTTCGAAAATACGGTGAATTCAGCCGTTGTACCAGTTGAACCAACCTCTACCGAATTTATGACCCGATTATTTCCAACTTCATTATTGATAGTTTCACTTTTGTTTTCAACGTACAAAATCGGCATCTGAGTGCTTCCATCATTGGTTATTGTAACCTCAGCGGACTTTTGAGTTCCCAATTTGTAGTCTTTGCTTGGTTCAAGGGTTACAGTGATAGTCCCAGCTGGTCCAGTTGTCGCGCCATCGCTTGCTGTTGGCAATATATAACTAACCGAGCTCGTACTTGCGGGCAGTTCAATAGTGTCGTAGGGTATTCGATACAAACTATCACCAGTAGATGAAATTTTAAGATTTATTGGAATTTTGGAGGTACTGGTACTAGTATTTGTAATTGTAAATGAAGCTGGAGCCCCTTCACTAACTGATGCACTTCCCGCCGCAATAATAATAGTTGGTAAACTACCACCATCAATAACATTAACTTGAATCAGCCGTTTTGAACCATTAACATTATATGAATCCGAATTATCTATACTTACTGATACCGGATGTCCATCAGTCGTGCTCGTCGCAATTTCTGCAACGTTTATTATATGCGATTGAGTCGTTGCTAACGCGGGGAAATTTATAGTGGCTGATTGATTGTTGTTTGTAATCAAAGTAGCAAGTGGTGAGGAGATTGATAAATTGATCGCGTATTGATTTTCAGACTCAATGTTTGAAGTTACACTCACTTCAAAGGAATCGGTATCAGAAATTGTTGTCGAATTAGTTTCAATAGAAAATATCGGCTCAGGTTCATCATCTTGCAAACTAAAAGTTTTTTGACGGGCACTAAGTGGTTCTAATTTCACCGAGTATGTTGGTTCCCTTGCCAATGACACTGATACTGTGCCATCATCTTCATGAATTTTATCATCCGTAAAAGCTATACCGAAAATTGCGACTTTTTTACCAACAGGTATTGTTACGGTATTCTTGCCTAAAACCCCATGCTTAAATGGAGTACGGTAATGTACTTTATCTGGAACAATACCAACGAAATTTCCGGTTTGAGTGACATTGACCGTGACATCTAATGCACTTGATACGTTCTTATCAGATTGTACATAAACCAGTGCAATTTCCCCTTCTGTTGCTTCTAAAGGACCTATTCTGCCATTAATCATTGTGTACCCAAGCGAGATTTGTGGTATATCCTGCGCGTTAGCATTTGATTGTGACGGGAGGTAGGTGCATACAGTAATCGCCAGTAGCAACCATATAAATCTTAGCAGTTTTTGCATGGAAAAATTCCAAGTCTTGTTGAAAAATGGGTGTTGAAAGGAGAGGGTAGGGGACTCAACAGTGGTCTTGTTGGTTAAAATTAACTCACACTTTAAATTTGCAAACGAGCGCGCAGGTTTAAATCTGCTCAGGTTTGCTGCGAGTGCGATAGTTTTCGCATGAAAATATTGTAGTATTGCGAACACGCTACATATGATAGTGTAGGTTAGACTAAGCATCTCAATGCGACGGCACGAGATTAACTTTAGTTGCACCATATTTATTCTCCTTTCAAAACGGTACTCCGGCTAATACCGATCAGTTGAACTGCCGTGCGAGCAGTTGATTTAGGTTTAATATATCAATTTCAGCTCCATTTCAATCTTGTTTCAACACACTTTTAAACTAGAAAAAAATTAATTTCAACTTTTTTTAAATTTAATTTTTATTTTGCAACAAGTTTAATTTTTTTGTTATTGCGTTATTGTATAGAATATCGAAATATAAGACGCTTTAGTGTCACAAAAAAATGACGCAATTGAAAAAACATTTCTAAATCGAATCAATGCAAGTTATGCTTAAACTGCTTCAAATAAATTAATTAGTGGAAGTAGTTTCTTAGTGGTTTTTGACAACTGCCATATTGCTTCGGTGATAACTGGGAAATTTAGTTGATAGAGCTTTAGCATTCTCTGATGCTACCTAGTTAGTCACCCATTGATCTGATATTTTGTTGCTACATCTTCTGGAGTACCTATCTTGTCAGCTCGTTCTAAATCAACTCCAAAGTTAACTGAATATTTTGGAGTTTGAGTAGACAAGTTTTTAAAATTCTGATCTCCGATACGTGAATTTCTCAAATTCAAATTTAGCGAGCTGCCGCTTAGATGAATCTGACTTGCGACATGCGGTACTTAATAACGCAAACTTATTTCGAGCTGTTTTAAAACACACACGCATGAATGAAACTAAACTAGTTGGTGCACAGTTACAAGACGCGTTGATGATGGACGCAGATTTAACCAATGCTGACATTCGTAAAGCCAATCTTAAGGGAACAAATTTGCGAAAAGCAATAATGACCGGAGTCAATATAAAAGGGACTGCGCTTGATTCATGTTATCTATATGGCACAGAACTTGAACATCTTTGTCAAGTGCACCGTGGGTCTTTCAATTTTAATTTTGGCCATACAGCTTTGGGGCAATTGGCGGGAGACCCTGGTTACTTTTGAAAAATATAATGCAAAATTATTGAGTTTGAAGTCAATGGCTTATCCCCTTTGCTCAGGTAGTCTGAATTTACTGTAAAAAATGCCAATTTTTGCACTGTTTCTGTTAATATTCTATCAAATAAAATTTGATCTATATTTAACATCTACTTGAAGTTTTTGAGTCATATTAAATGTAAAACTGAGAAATACTTCAATTTTATCAGTATTTTCTGAGATTGAAGTGCTCATGTAAGTATAAATCTTGAGCACGTAAAATCAGTCGTTTAAAATTAATCCATCTCTTAAATATAGCGCATAAATTGAATAAGTCAACTCAAGAAAGTTAATAAATACAGACTACCTGAGCAAAGGGGATAAGCCATTGAAGTCAAACTACAATAGAATATCTCAAATAACAAACTCAGGATTTGAATTATTCAACATTTTCCTAACTATGAACTTAATCAATGGAATCTCTATCTATGGCAATTGGAATTTCAAAATTATTGAATTTTAGTTTGCTAAAATACTCTGGTTCAAGAACGTCAATAGAAATTGAGCAATTGACATTAATATATCGGCCAAGTGCGAGGTGAAAGACTACCGCTTAAAAGTGTTGAATGGTGTATTTAGAATCAATTTGGTGAAAGGGTGTACCACGCTAGTGTTGACAAATGAAATTTGTTGTGTTATACTATGGAAAAAGCTTTGGATTTATTTTGCAATTATTGAAATGTAAGCAATATTTACGGGAGATTTTCTAGGTTTTAGATTTTTTTCAACATTTTTTATTTTTCCCTTGACAATTTTTTTTTAGTTGTTATATTGATAAGAATTATGTAGCTACTAATTTATTAGAATTACAACCAACGAAGGTAGTATTGACAATGATTGGGGAATTAACACCGAAGCTCAAGCGAAAAATTGAGAATAGCGCGAGTCTGCGCGGAGAAGATTTTCATAAACTTGATCTCAGAGGTTTAGACTTCAGCGGCAAGGATCTAAGCCACACAAATTTTTCGGAAACGGATCTCACCCGTTCGAAATTTTGCGGTGCGAATCTCCAGCATGCGGTGTTGGATTATGCGCGATTAAACAAAACTGATTTTCAAGGGGCAAACTTATCACATGCCAGCGTAAAGTATGTGGAATCGAGTGATAATGCTAGTTTCCGGGAGGTTGACTTTACAGAAACAAATTTGTGGGGGTCAAATCTCCGTAACAGTGATTGCTCAAATGGAAAATTCCAGCATACACTATTGTGTGATACTAATCTACAGAATTCCCGCTTTTGCAATTCCGATCTTACTGCTACAAACTTTGACTTTGCGAAAGTGGATCAAACGGATTTCTGCAATGCAAAGCTGACTAGAACCATGCTTCACAATATTGATTTGACGAAATCTAACCTCAGAGAGGCAATATTTACCTACACATCCATAATTGATGCGAATTTGCAAGGAATGGATCTGAGTGGTTTAGAGTTTGAGCAGGTCAACTTTTTGAATTCTGACCTTCGGCACGTCAATTTCTCAAATTCAAATTTAGCGAGCTGCCGCTTTGAAGAATCTGATTTGCGTTATGCGGTATTTAATAATACGAATCTATTTAGAGCTGTTTTAAGGCACACACGCATGAATGAAACTAAACTAGTTGGTGCACAGTTACAAGACGCGTTGATGATGGACGCGGATTTAACCAATGCTGACATGCGTAAAGCCAATCTTAAGGGAACAAATTTGCGAAAAGCAATAATGATTGGTGTCAATATTAAAGGGACTGCGCTTGATTCATGTTATCTATATGGCACGGAACTTGAACATCTTTGTCAAGTGCACCGTGGGTCTTTCAAATTTAATTTTGGCCATACAGCTTTGGGGCAATTGGCCGGAGACCCTGGTTATTTTTGAAAAATATAATGCAAAATTATTGAGTTTGAAGTCAAACTACAATAGAATATCTCAAACAAAAAATTCTGGGTTCGTATGATTTAACTCTTTCCAATATATGAACCATAACAATAGAGACATTATGACATTTGGAATTTCAAAATTATTGAATTTTAGTCTGTTTAAGAACTTTGGTCCAAGAGGGCGAATTGAATTTAATAAATTAACACTCATTCATGGAACGAATGCGCGGGGAAAAACAGCTCTAGCTACATTACTCCATTCGGCTGGTACTAATAAACCGTCATTGTTGACGGGACGACGTAAACTAGGTGCCAAATACCCATTAGAAATTGGACTTTTTATTGATGATTCTCAGAAAATTTCTTTTTTGAAAGGAGAATGGTTGAAAGCAACTCCAGACATAGTTGTATTTGGTGATCGCTTTATTGCTGAAAATGTGTCTGCTGGGCTCACTGTGTCTAAATCACAGCGGTATAATATTCTTGAGTTGGTGATTGGGGAAGCCGCGGTAAAGCTCAATCAGCAATTGTCGCAGCGTTATACAGAACTTGAGAGATTAGACAAAAATCTCTTGAATTTTAATAATAAAATTCCTATGGACGTTCGTCCGGGACTCACAGTAGAAGAATTTGTCAACGTGTCTTCTGAAGTTGAATCTGATCAACCTAACTCAATTGATGTTAGTGCGATAGGTTCATCAGATTCAGATGCTTTATCTAGTCACATTTCTCAGCAAGTAGCGATGCGAAATCGACGTAACCCACAATATTCTGAGTTATGTAATGATTATCTAAAAACAACAAATGAAATACACAATACCCAAAAGAAGATGGAGGAGATTCGACAGCAAATTATGAAGTTGAAACAACAAGTGCTTCCAAAATACTTCAAGAAAATGAATTCAATTCTGAAGGGGATTTGTGCGAATTTCAAAATAGTGGCAACTAAGGATAAAGAGTCCTCACAGGCAAACTACATTGATTACTATTTGCAAATCAATAATCATGTTATCCCGATTGAAGCAAGTGAAGGGGAACATCAATTTGAAAATACCTTGAGCGCAGGTGACCGCAACTCATTGGCATTGGCATTCTTTATTGCCAAGTTAGAAATAGATGGCAACCTCAAGGACAAGGTAATCGTATTTGATGACCCGATCGCTAGTTTGGACACTAGTAGAGTCCACTTTCTGCAGAATACGATTGCACGTTTGGGACCAAAAGTCAAAGCAATTGTTGTTTTTTCGCATTCAAAACCGTACTTGCGTGGGATTTATCGTGTTTGTCGGAAAGTCCAGGAGAAAATTGCTTATGAGCTAATACGCTCAACTGACAATGAAACAATATTTCGCGAATGGGATATTAAACGTGATCTCACTTCTGACTTTAATCGAAGACTTAATCGTGTCAAAAACTATGTGAAGGATGGTAGCTTAGAAGACTCTAATCAAGTGGCGTTTGACCTACGCATGGTGTTGGAGGGATATTGTCAAGTGTATTTTGGTCAGGAATTCGCTGATTCGAAGCAATTAGGTAAGTTTTTGAACAAGCTCAATAGTAAGAACTATAAATCGTCGGTTCCAATTAGTCAATTTAAAGTCGAGTTGTTAATTGATTTAGTTGACTATGCGAACCCCTTTCATCATTTTGAGCGTGATACAATTGACGGGACGGATGTCGCAGAAGATGAGCTGACTTTGAAAGCACAAAAGTTACTGGTGTTCATGAATCTTCTAGATGAGAGCAAGGTAACTTAGTGAACAGTACATTTTGCGGTTCTGATATATTTGTACCACTTAATTACCTTATTCTTATCAATATAACAATTAAAAAATTTTGTCATGGGGAAATAAAAAACTTGCGATTGATTTTTCAATATTTTATATTAATGAATTGAGTCATTAAAGCACAACATATCTCAATAGATGGTTATCACTGAAAATAAAAAGTGAATTTGTCGTAGAACAAATACAGACCACTCAAAAAAACTGATAAATACGCAAAACTAAGTGTGCTTTATACTAGAAAATAGTGTAGGGGGTAAGACCTCCGATTATTACTTAATTGTAGTACTGTGGCAATCCCAATTAGATTGCATCAAATAACAACCTATCAATTAATAAATTGATACAGTAATAATTGAAGGTCTTGTTAGTATTTGATTTTTTTATTGGAATCCGCTTCGGAAAATCACGCCGAAAGCTCGAAATCCACATTCTATATGTGCAAGACCCCAACCCAAATCGGACTCACAATTGCTGTGTGCATCAAGAGCATTAAGATGGGTCTCTTGTGAAGTACATGCACTAAGTATAGTAACAATGGCCAAAACAAGTGTAATTTTCTTCATGATATTCTCCTTATTCAACAGGTGTATTTGTGAAGAAATAGGTAATTGCGTAACCGAAAGTTCCAAATGCGCATCCAGCTTCATTTGAACCATCAGAAGTACAACTATCATAGAATCCCTGTGGACTGCCATCTGGGCCATAATTCTCACAAGCACCAATTATTGTGGTCAGTGCGAGAAAAAGAAAAAGTTTCTTGATCATTTCAAATCTCCTTTTTAATAGAAACTAATTCGTAGTATAGTATGTCAATTCACTACTATAGTCAAGTAGAAAAATTGCGACAAAGTGTCGCATTTTAATCCAGTCAGTTAATCAGACTAATTTTGATTACCAATGCTCAACTTTTAAAAAAGGTTGCTAATTTTGCTAATCGAAAATTGAATTCGCATCCCAAAAGTGCAACATCAATTTGATTCACATATCTCAAAATAGTTACCAGCTAAGACCACCCCCAAAGCGTACTTTATTGATGATGTCACCAATTGAGTTTTTACTTTGTATTCCCGAAAGTTCAAAATTGGCATTAGTTCCAAATCCTAAACGCGCGCCAATGAGATATTCATAGCTTTGGTTGTTAGAAATTTCAATTCCACTGAATGGAGTTAAAACGCTATCACCTGATAAAATACTCAATCCATAACCAAATTCACTATTTATTGACGCACCATTGGAATATTGACCGCTTTCAAAGTTTGTATCCAAGATATTGTTACTCCATAGTGTTTCCTGAATATTTGCGTCAATATATCCCCATGTTGGTGAAACTTCAACAATAATACCCCGATTATCAGTACCCCGGTCATAATTCAGTGAACTATTTATGGTGACTTTCTGTACTTGATTTGCTTGTCCTACCAGCATGCTTCCAGTTCCAGCAATATTCAAACCGATAGGGTCGTTATAGTCCGCACCACTAGTCAACTCAACTCCCAACACCGATTGATGATTCTTTACATCATTGCGGATGCCAATTGAAACTATTGGACGTAATGTTGAACCAGTGGTTAAGTCAAATTGATGGGTACCTTCCGTTCTGATTCGCAAATGTTGTGCATCAGTATGAATATCGGTCAATATTCCGTCTCTTCCAGCAATAAACTGGTGTGCGAACCAAGAATCTCCTTTAATACTTAACTTAGTGGTTCCATTTGAATTGTTATTGGATGTGAATAAAACTTGGTTTCCGTTCAAACCAATTGAATACGATTTACTATCTAAAATTGTGTCAGCATAAGATTCTTGTTTGATACCGATTTCACCTTGTCCCAATCCAAAAGTCGCGAGCAACTCTGAATTGCGATTTTGGGAAGTCCAGCCAAGATATGGATTGAGTGATGTTGTTCGCACATCAAACTGGAGCGCGTCCGTAGCGGAATTGTCAAAATTGATCTCACTTTCTGATACTGACGCGGAAATACCAGTTAATAATCCTTCATTGATCAACGCATCAATTCCAATATGTCCAGTAAATATATCACCAGACCAATCAATGGACTGATTTCTACGAGTAGGTGAAAGGTCTTGGTAGTCTCCCAATCCCCAAAGCGTAGTTGGTATTGCAAATTCATCATCTGAAATGAGTGATACCGCAAATGATGAATCCCCTAAGAATGATTTTAACGTTGTTGAATTTTCATTGATCGCGTCAGCACTTGCGGTTAGCATACCGGTAATAGAGTTTCGTCCACCTAGTTCCAATACTTGATTGCTACTTTCGCTGAAGCCTTGTATTATTCGGTCGGAAACAATACCAAGATTACTTGCCCCCATGTGGCCAGTTAAATCTGGTAAAAACGCTTGGGTATGGGCAGTAATTTCAGCTTGACGATGTTGCCGATCAACCGCGTCGGAGATGTTGACGACTGCATTTCCTTCGTTCTCAGTAATTAAATAATTTGGATCTTCTGTTAAGGAAACCACGATATAACCATCCTCATCAGCATAATCATTATTGATAGTCGGGATTGCGATGGCAACCTGATCCTGTCCACCAAACTGTACATTCATTGCTCCTGGTAATTCAACCTGAACTCGCGCGTGATTTACTTGAAAGGAAACTGAAATGTTGGTAGAATTAGTACCTTTCCTTGATGAAATTAAGAATCTTGCGGTTGCTCCTTCATCAATAGTACCTTCAATCGCGGTAATTGATACCGAAGGACGTACTAATGCTGGTGCGGATTCTGCTTCAGAGTTTGGAGGAGAAGTGCTTCGTGATGTATTAAGAATGGAGATTATTGAATTAATTGCGGAACTAGCGACTGAAATTCTGGATTCTGAAGTTTGTCCTCCATCATTATCAGCATTTACACTAATCACAACAAATGTTTGACCAATTGAATAACCGTTTTCATCTCCAGAGATTGAAACAATAATCTTACCTTCACCATCCACAATTGAATCGTCTATAGTGTGAATATCGATGGTTTTCGAATTATCAGCATTGGTCAATCTAACTAAACGTGGGATTCGAAAGGCAATATAATTACCATTTTGTTGATTAACATTGACTGCAATATCAATTGAATTTCCTGCAGTTGGAATAACCATTTCTGTTGAAATGTTTACTGCAAAGGAATCACCTTCGTCAATTACGGAGTTAGAGTCACTTGCTAATTTAATTGATACACGAGGATTGTTTGTATCAAAATCATTATCAATAATTGTACCTTTTGTAGATCCAGCTTTACTTGAAATCTGAGCATCTTCACTAGGATTTGATAAAGTTACTGTGAAAGTTTCAATTCTTTCACGTTCGCTATCATCAAGAATATCAACTTGAAACGTGCCAGTTGCCGCACCTGCTGTGATTGTAACTTTTCCGTTTTTATTTGTAAAGTCAGAACCTGCTGTAGCGGTATCATCACTTTCAACTGTAGTTGACCAAGTTGCAGATAAAGATTTATTTAATGGTGCTGGAGGTATTGCTGTTACTGTAAATAACATCTTAGTCGTATTCCCAAAACTCCCCTCAATTGCTTCTGCAATGGAAATACTAAGTATTGAGCCGTCATCATTAATAATTTTACCTTTTGCAGATCTAGCAGAGTCTGAGATTTCAATATCGCCACTAGCGTTAGACAAGGTTACAGTGAAAGTTTCATCTGGCTCAGAAGTATCGTCACCTATTATATCAACTTCAAATGTACCAGTTGTTTCTCCTACCGCGATTGTAACTATTCCTGTTGCATTAATAAAGTCAGAACCTGAAGTAGCGGTATCTTCATTTTCAACCGAGGTTGTCCAAGTCGCCATCACTTGTGAAGTTACTGGTCGATAAGTTGTTACCATAAATCGCATTTTTCCGGTTTCACCAGTATCTCCTTCATTTAAGGTAGTAGGTAGAATATTAAGTAATATATCATTATCTAAAATCGCAATAGATGCCGTTCGGTTTGTTGAAGTATCACTAAGATTATAACCAGGACCTGCGACAACAGTTGCAGTCAACAAACCATTATCGTCGGTATCTGGATTATCAGCTTTAGTTGCAAAAGTAACTACTTGCGTTAGGTTACCATTTGGCGTAAATGTAACAGTTTTGGTCAAATTAGTTTCGCTAGTTGCGACAAAATTACCTTCAACGTTGAATATCACATTAACATCAATATCTGCAGATGGTAAAGCTGATGTAGTGAGAGTAAATGATCCTTCATCTCCCTCAACAATAAAATCGGTACCTTTTGCGATCGAAATTTCTGGTAACGTGACAGCTGGTAACAAATTCAATGAAAGGGGATTAATGGTAAAATCTGGATAACTACTTTCATTTATATTGACAACAATATTA
Organism: Stappiaceae bacterium; assembly: GCA_964291365.2. Taxonomy (GTDB): domain Bacteria; phylum Pseudomonadota; class Alphaproteobacteria; order Rhizobiales; family Stappiaceae; genus JBDWFY01. Next base: position 2,641,680 of record OZ219989.1, on the reverse strand, counting down.
TTGTTACCGCTTGCGTTGACTCGCACACGACCAGTTGCCGTTCCATTGGTACCAACTTCCACGGTGCTTGGAAATACCAAATGATTTGCACCAGCTCCATTATCGTCCTTAGCCGTGATGACAAACGATTGTGGGGAGGATGGCGGTGGATCAAGTGTAACGGTAAAAAATAAATCGTCGCCCCTCGCCACACCACCACTTTGGTCTGACGTAATTGAAAGAACCGCATCAACAACTCTGGTGCTAACACTCAAAGTGTTTTGGGTCGCTGGTAGAGCGTAACCTGCCCCCTCTAAGAGTGTAACTTTAATGATTCCAGCATCTCCTTCTGGAATATCCGCTTTGGTTCTAACCTCAATCGTATCTGGGGTAGTATGAGTAGTGATTGAAGCTGTATCCTCATTCGCTTGACCAGTTGCCAAAAAATCACCCGTTTGATTTTCAATTTTTACTGAAACTGCTAGGGGAGCACTACTTGGTGTATGACTTGCAGTTACCATATACGTCGCAATTCTCGATTCAACTACTGCCGCGGGACCAGTTAATGAAACCACCGGAGTTGCCGCGCTACCGGTACTTGAATCTTTTACGGTAACAGAAATGGATTGTGTGTTATTCAATATTGTATATCGTGATCCATCTGCAACGATGGCAACAGTAATTGTTCCGCCAGCTGGAGGAACATTTGCACCACTTGTCATTACCACTGTTGCAGATACATTTTGCATACCATTTGGAATTGTTACCGTAGTCCCGCCACCTTGCAATGTTGGTTGCAGTGTTCCTGAACCACCTGATCCAGTAACACTAATCGTCACATTAAAATTGCTCTTAACGCGGGAATCTGAGTGAACAATAAAGTCAAATGAATATCCTTCTGTTACCCCAATTCCCGTTGCTCCGGCCGCGGTGGAAGATATTGAAATTTCAGGTGGAATAATGATGGGATTGTCGTGGGCAGGAATGGTAATAACACGGGTCGCGTTGGTACCTAATTTATAACCTGCACCAGGGAGTATTCTAATTGTGATTTGTCCATCACCACTAGCCGCAAACGACCGCTCTAGATCAATTGTAACATTATTTGATCCAGCTGCTGGGATATCAAATGGTTCAACCTCACCTGAAGTTCGGTTTTTCAAATAATTTTGACTCCCAGTATTAGTAACTATGAATCTTACTGGGAGGTCTTCGGTCCGTCCAGAAGCATCATGCTGTACAGCAATGTCAAAATTTAAATCTGTCTTTGATATGGTAGGGATCGTACCTAAGTTTACTGCTGGAAAATTTGCGTTCCTTATATTAGCACCGACACTGTTTTTGACAAAATTTATCACATAATCTGAGCCGCTTTTAAGGAATATATTAAAGTGACCATTATCTAAAAATTCTACTCTGATGACCTTTTTGGGTGTACTTGCAGTCAATACTGCATCTGGGATCACATCATCGGTAAAACTTGTTCTTACATCACTAAATCCTTGATGGTCAAATCCTACTGTTATTGGTTGATTTTGCGTTGGAGCAGGGGTAGCAGACACGGTAAATTCAAAATAATCATCTTGATGCACGTCAGTATATATATCTTCAATAGCAACGCTTGGTTTATCAACAACAGAAATTACAAGATTTTGCGTCATAACCCTTTGAAAAGTAACGACTGCGTTTGTAAAGGTTAAATCTAACGCTAGATCTTCTGATGATTGAGTTATATTATCGCCTATAATTGTGATTGGTAGTGTAACCTTTGTTTGTCCAGCAAAAAGAGTAACGCTACCACTTGTCGCGGTTAGGTTTCCATTGATTGAATAATCAGTGTTTTCCAGATCTGTATTTGCAGAATTTACTGAATACCCAATTGAAACATTACGACCAGAAACAACATCAGAAGTAAATTTATATTCCAACTCAAATGAACCGATACCTTTAGCTACAGATAGAGCAGTACCTTCATAATTAGCAGTTAATTGAGGCTCGGAGTCTTGGTCAGTTATATTGATTGTCACTTGAATAGATTTTGTTGCCGGCATTGTACCTACTTTAAATTGTGCATTAACAGACGAAGCAAACGTCAAATTTAGAATTAGTGATTCTTCGTTTTCATCTATATCATCACCGGTTATTGGGATAGTTAAAGTTAAATTGGTTGATGATAACACAGGATTTGTGGGCAAACTACCAAAATCATTTGTCGCAGCTGTACTAGTGCCATCTCTTGAAATCGAAAATGCTTGATCTGTTATAGTTGACCCACCCGGGTTGGTAAACGTAAACACAACATTGGTAGCTGGATTCCCAGCACCAAATGGCTCAGTTGCAGCCTTGGTGATCTCACTTTCAGCGATATTAAAAATGGAAATTGGAGTAGCTTGTGCAAGCTGGATTGGATTTTGCAGATCAATTGAAGGTGAGTGAGAATCTGAATTTGAATCAATTCTAATTTCAGAATTGTCAATTAACATTTCATCTACATCCTCACTTACAGCTGAAAAATCATAATTAAACAACTCCGAATGTATCTCGCTATAACCCTGATTAGTTGAATTACCATTATAGCTGCTACTTGATAATTCTGATTGTCCGTCAATTCCTGCATATGAAAGCATGCTACCAAGCGGATGAAACAACAATACTGCGACCAACGACACCAAACCCATCGGATACTTGCATTTTACTATGGATTTTTGAAACATTGCCCACTTTGTGTCTTTATATATTTCTTCCAAGGATTCAATAGTTGTAGTCTGAGTTTCAGCGACTACACCAGCTTGTCTTGATGTTATTGTTATTCCAAGATCTGTGCGCGGATTTACTCCACAGAAACCGAATTTACGCATGTTTGTGGGTTTGCCAAAAGAGAATGATCGGGTCGCAGTGAGATCATTTCTACGTTTGATCTGATATATGAAATCCAAACACGCTGATAATAAGGATATCAGCCAATCTTGGACAATTCCAATCAGGTTGAATTTAGAGTCAATGGAAGTAGGAAGCAAAGGGTTCGTTTCGTCAACTTCATGTGATTTGTGTTGTAGATTTCTCATTTTGATACCTATAGTTAATTAGAATTTATAATTATGGGTAGTTACTCACTTTTTAAATTACCAATTTAGACCACCGTTTAAACGAACTGCTGTTGAATAGGTTCCCGAAGTATTATTTCGTTGAATTCCAGAAAGTTCAAAATTGGCGTTTGACCCAAGACCTAAGCGCGTACCAATTTGATATTCATAGCTTTGGTTTGATGATATTTTAAATCTACTTATCGGTGTCATTAAGCCATCACCTTGTAAAAATTCAAAGCCATAACCAAATTCACCATTTAATGATGTACCATTTGTATATTGGCCGTTTTCAAAGCTTGAATCCAAGAAATTGCTACTCCAAAGTGTGTCTTGAATATTGGTATCAACTTGTCTCCATGATGGGGCAACATCTGCAATAAAACCGCGTTGGTCACGACCTTGGTCATAAGTTAGTGAACTCTCAAGTTCTATTTTTTGCACTTGATTAGCAGGTCCGATTAGCATGCTTCCGTTTCCTGCAACAGAAAATCCAATCGGATTGGTATAATTCACGCCGCTGATCACTTCAAGTCCTAAGACGGATTGATGATCCTTTACATCATTGCGCATACCAATCGAAATTGTTGGACTTAAAGTTGAACCAGTAGCAAAGCTGAATTGATGTGTACCTTCGGTTCTAATGCATAGGTGATGGGTATTGGTATGAAAATCTGCCAAAATTGCGTCTCTACCAGCGATTTGTCGGTAAGCAAACCAAGAATCTCCTTTAATGTCAAGACTGGTTGTTCCAGCCAAGAACTGGTCGGTAGTGAATAAGACTTGGTTTCCGGTCAAACCAAACGAATACGATTTGCTGTCTAGAACTTCATTATCATAAGAATCCTGTTTGATTTCTAGTTCTCCAAGTCCCATACCCATGGTCGCTCTAAGCTCAAAATTTCGGTTATTAGAGATCCAGCCAATATATGGATTGAGTGATGTCGTGCGGGAATCAAACTCTATAGTTTGGGTATCAACAGATTCAAATTCAACTTCACTTTCAGCTACCGATGCTGAAATTCCTGCTAATAATCCATCTTGAATTAAGGCATCAATCCCAATATGTCCAGTAAACAAATCACCTGACCAATCAATTGAATCTCTACTTCTACCGGTTGGGGAGAGATTCTGATAGTCTCCTAATCCCCAAAGGGTAGTTGGTATCGCAAATTCATCACCGGAATTAAGCGTCATTGCAAAGGACGAGCCACCTAAGAAAGATTTCAATGTTGTCGTATCTTCATTGACCGCATCACCACTTGCTGTCAATATTCCTGGGATTGAGTTGCGCCCGCCAAGTTCTAAAACCTGATTGTCACCTTCAGTAAATCCAAGTTCGATTCGATTTGAAACTGTTGTTAGGGAATTTACCCCCATCGTTCCAGTTAAATCCGGGATAAATGCTTGAACATAGGTGGTTATTTCGGCTAAGCGATTTTGTCGATCAATTGCATCAGAAATTGTAACATTTACTTCACTTTGATTTTTCGAAATTGAATAATTTTCCCGTTCAATTAATGTCACTGTTACCACTCCGTCACCACCAGCGCGGTTATCATTTTTCGTTGGAATCGCTATTGAAACTCTTTCATTTCCGTTTAATTGAACATTTTGATAGGGTGGTCCTTCGATTAGAGTCATGCCACGGGTAACTTTTAGGGTAACGGTTAGATTAGATCCTTCATAACTACTTTTAGATATTACAATCAATTCAATAGGTGTCCCTTCGTCAACAACTTGGTTTATTGCAGCAATTGATATGATGGGACGAATAATTTCTGACCGGGCTTCTGTTTGATTAGGAGCGGGTGTATCAGGAGGGGGATTGATTAGATTAAGTAATTCTGTAACGACTACATCCGCTACCGAAATTCTTGCTTCAGGGGTTGGATCAGATCCATCATCACTCATTGGATTAGTTACTATTATTGTATCCTTATACTGGTCTACATTAATCCCATAGGTTCCAAACTTCGGAATCAAAGTAACAGTTATTGACCCAGGTTCAGTTTTGTCATTAGCAATAGTTTGAATCTTTAACTTATGAGAGTTTTGAGTCATCCTTATACTATTAGGAATACGCCATGCTATAAAGGACTCAGTATCAGTGACCTCAATGAACACTGGAAAAGAAACATTATTGATTTGAGTTGTTGAGCTGATTGTAAAAGTTGCTGGGTTTCCTGCCTCCACTTGCTTAGTACCATCAGCTGTAATTGACAAATTATAGGATGCAAATCTTTCTCCCTCTATAACACTAACGGATGCGGTGGAAGTAAGACCGACATTATAGGTAAGGGGAGTACTTTGGTCAGGTTCCAGTCGAACTTCTATCATACCTGGGAAATCAAATTCACTATCAACATCAACAGAAATACTGAGTTGGGCTGTATATAGTTCATCATCTGTTGTAGTGGTAGTAGTAAATATGATCGGAGGACTAGCTGTTACCGTGACTCCTGAAACTCCCTCCGCTAAAAAATTTGTACTTGTTGGAGTGTATCGTATTGCGAGACCTTCAGCTGGTGGCATTTGAGAAGATGTAATAATAAACTCAGCTGTTGCGTCAGTGTTTTCAAGCACAGTATCCGAATTAGCCGCGGCAATTGTTAATTCTAATAAATCATCGTCACGTACAAATACACTTGCACTGGCCGGTGTTCCAAGAGTATAGGTGAATGTAGTTGTTGAGTCTACCAAATCAATTTCATCGTCATGTAAAGTAATAGTAACATTTCCGCTGGCTTCTGCTTCGTCATCTTGAACTATCGGAATTTCAATGGTCGCGGTATAGATACCATCGGTGTCACCATCAGCAAAAGGAAGGGTCGGATTGACAAGAACACCTGAAACTAAAGGTGCTATAAAATTCGCATTTTCTGGGGTATATCTTACTGCGAGAGAGCCTACACCTGGAACTGCAACTCTTGAATGAATCGTAAATATGGCCTTTGGATCAGTATCTGCTTCACTAACGGGATCACCCCCTGTTATTGTCAATTCAGGGGCATCATTATCCCATATTATTGCTGATGCTTGATTATCTGGAGCAGGAGCCACTGTATAACTCGCAATTCCATCGCGTGAATTTTCATCTGCTGTCAGGGTAACAGAAATTGTACCAGTCCTTTCAGCAGTCATATCATCATCAAGCGGAACTTGTATTGGAGCAGTAAACTGTTTGCTAGAATTTATTGTGAAACTAACCGGGGGATCCGTACTAGCAGACCCTTCATCATTCATTGCGATAAAATCACCATTTGGATCATCAGTTACTGTATAAAATATTTCAATTTCCGCCCCAGGATCAATATTTCTACCAGTATTATCTTTCGCGATGACCATAAATTCTGCTGATCCAGATTCTGCAGTGCCGTCAGCAGGTCCTATAATAGAAAATATTGGTGGTTCATCATTATCTTCCACAATAATCGTAACCGATTTTTCTGCAACTGTTTGAGAAATTACATAATCATTATTATCACTTTCCAATAGAGTAACAGTGATTTCACCATTAGGTTCATCTATGAGGTCACTTGCGATAAATAATGATACAGAAAAATAAAGTTTACCACCGGAGATAAAGGTATCATAGGTATCTAAGTCTAGCATCATTTTTCCTTTACTATTTTCGGCTAGAAAATTATCACTCTCTCGCTCAGTAAATTCATAATTAACAATAAAATCTGCAAGTGCAAAAGATGGTATAGACATTAGTGTACTCACCTCAACGGGCCCATTAATCTCATTAACATCCTCAGTTATGGTAAAAGTTTTACTGAAGTCTGCTTCATCAATTTTCGTAGAAGTACCAGCCCCGATTATAGAGATTAATGGCTTATAATTTTTGTCTAATACCGTTATCGTAATGGTATTTGTGGAATTTGCATTTGGGAAAGAATTTCCGACTGGTGAATAACCATTACCCTCTGCGACTTTTATAGTAATTGTTCTAGGGGGGTCAACATCATCACTATCTTCAAGCATGATAATCCCTTGTGTATTAGATTGATTAGCAGCTAACTGAATCGTTATTACTTTCATGCCTTCCACTAGTCCATCAATTGGACCATCAGGAGCAGCTATTGTTAATGTAATATCAATTTCCTGATGAGGAGAAGGATTTGCAAATATTCTGAATGGTAGTCCACCTGATGAGTTTTCTGGAATGCTACCAACCTCTCTGGTAAGAGATATTTGAGGTATATCGTTATCTAGCACCGCTATTGTTTGTGAAATTTTTTCGCTATCATTTGAAAGTTGATAGTTTTTATTGTCGAACATACGTGATCCTGCTATGATTGTTATCGTGATATTCCCATCTGCTTCGTCGGTTCTATCATCTTCTGTTGGAATGGGCTTTATCCCTAAACCATCTATACCGATATTAACTGTTCTTGTTTGTGTGCCTTTAATAAAATTACCCGAGTCTTCAATTGTTAAATTGACCTCTAATGGCGTTTCAACCGTAGAATTTGGAGCAACTTGAAAGTTAAAATCTGCCGAAGCTCCCTCGATTATGGTAGCAGTTGTTACAGGTAATAACTCAATTACTGGGCCATCTGGTGGGTCTGGTGGGTTTAAATCTATGATTGAGGTAACTTGTACTTTCTTAGGTGCTAGATGGTAGGAACCATTTGTTGAAGGTGCTAGGGTCGCGGTGATAGTGCCACCACTTGTATCTTCTGTCGTTACAGTTACCATTTTACTCGCTGTCACATCACTGGCTAGAAAGGTTACAGTTTCAGTTTTATTTCCCATCATGTTAGCACCAACATATAATAATTGATCATCAACAGTGGGATTCTGGCTAATGTCTACATTTATAGTAGTATCAGCAAAGATTTTGCCGGTCACAGTAGTTACTGTAAAAACAACATCAGCCTCTTCATCCTTGGACGTTGGACCTGAAATTGTGAATGTAGGTAAATCATTATCGGAAACAGTAATTGTTGCTTTATTGTCCGCGGCAGTTTCCGAAATTGAATATCCATCTCCATCTAGGAGCGTAATGGTAATAAGACCATCTCTTTCGTCAACATGATCAGAGTCAATTGTTAATACTCCCAGAATATATGTTTTGTTTCCGCGATTTGCTACTTGCCAGGCAGGGGCATTTGCAAGAGCAAGTGTGTTATCTCCATCTGCTAATATATATTCACCATTTTCTCGTTCTGTAATATTATAATTAATGGTGAAACTGGGATTTTCAATTTTGGGTTCAATGTACAACAAGAAATTAAGTCTACCCTCAGAATTTGTAGCATTGGGAGATTCCAATGTCGAATAATCTCTTTGATAATTAAATTCAAAATTATCACCCTTATCCCCAATTCCTACAAACGTAACCATTGGTTCCATGGATTGCGCAACTTGCATCGGTTCAGGCGTGTTTTGAGAGAGTAGAGGAGTGTTAGTATTTTCCACCGGAATTGAGATTGGATCAACTTTCAATTCGTGGTTGCTGACCATATTGGCACTAACACTATTTCCCCCGATTGCATAATCAACTTCAAATAATTCTGAATTATATCCGCGTTGCTCTTGAATAGAAAATTGGTCATTGAGACCATTGGTTAAAAATTCAGACTGTTCACCTATACCTGCGAAAGCTTGTATACCTCCAGTCAGTTGAAATTGAAAGGTAAGAACTAGGACTGCTGAAACCATAAAAAACTTACATTTTGCAATAGAATACAAGACTTTCATTTGATATGCTCCGGTTATTTTGAGTTAGATGTAATGACTACTTTTCAAAATCATATACTAATATATAATCAAGTCAATGGTATTATTTTTAACTTTTTGAATTGCGATATTTATTCCAATATTGTGCACTGTAAATTTCCAACCAGGTTGAATTTATTGATAGCAGGTATTGAATGACTCAGTTTGTCTACTTTAGGTAGTATCTGTTGTGAAGATTTCATTTGTGTACCTCAGTAGCTTATGGAGTGACAGAAAAAATGTTGTTTTAGTTCCTAAGTTTGCAAATTTTGCTACAATAAACACATGGTAAGATCTCAGTCAAGAATTTTATTTCCCGCTTATAATCTGCCTATTTTTATGGTAATAATTCATATCTCTTTTGACAAATTACCAATTTATAGTACCTTCTAAACTCACTGTTGTTGAGTCATTACTATCAATACTATGATTGCGACTTCCAGTCAAATCAAATTGAGCATTTGAACCTAAATTCAAACGCGTTCCTAGTTGATATTCATAGTCTTGATTAGTAGATATTGCAAATCCACTGATTGGAGTTAAAGTACTATCACCTTGTAATATATCAAACCCATAGCCGAATTCGCTTGTTAATGAAGCACCATTGGAATATTGGCCGGTTTCAAAGTTTGTATCCAAGATATTGTTACTCCATAGTGTGTCCTGAATATTTGCGTCAATATATCCCCATGTCGGTGATACTTCAACAATTATACCTCGATTATCAGTACCTCGGTCATAACTCAGTGAACTATTTATGGTGACTTTCTGTACTTGATTTGCTTGACTTACCAGCATATTTCCAATGCCAGCAATAGTTAAGCCAACGGGATTATTGTAATCTGCACTGCTAGTCAACTCAACTCCCAATACAGATTGGTCGTCTTTGACATCATTGCGGATGCCGATTGAAATCAATGGACTGAAGGTAGAACCAGAAGCAAAGTCAAATTGATGGGAACCTTCCGTTCTAATTCGCAAATGTTGTGCATTGGTATGAAAATCCGCCAAGATTCCATCTCTTCCAGCAATGAATTGGTGTGCAAACCAAGAGTCACCTTTTATACTTAGTTTAGTGGCTCCATTTTCAATGTTATTGGATGTGAATAAGACTTGATTTCCATTCAAACCAATTGAGTATGATTCACTGTCTAAAGTCGTATCATCATAGGACTCTTGCTTGATACTGATTTCCCCTTGTCCCAAGCCAATTGTAGCGTATAATTCAGAATTACGGTTATGGGAAGTCCAGCCAAGATATGGATTGAACGATGTTGTTCGCACATCAAACTGGATTGCATTGGAAGCGGAATTACTAAAATCAACTTCACTTTCTGATACTAAAGCAGAGATTCCAGTCAGTAAACTGTCATTAATTAAAGAATCAATTCCAAGATATCCAGTAAATAGATCACCTGACCAATCAATAGTATGGTTTCTACCTGTTGGGGAGAGATTTTGGTAATCTCCCAAACCCCAAAGTGTGGTAGGGATTGCAAATTCATCACCGGAATTAAGCGTCATGGCAAAGGACGAATCACCTAAGAATGATTTTAACGTTGTTGAATTTTCATTTATTGTTTCACCACTAGCGGTTAACAAGCCAGTAATAGAGTTTTGGCCACCAAGTGCAAGCATTTGATTGCTACTCTTACTAAATCCAAGTTCAATTCGATTTGATATAGTTTCTAACGCTCCAGCACCCATCCTGCCATTTAAATCTGGTAGAAACGCTTGAGCATGGGCCGTAATTTCAGCTTGACGTTGTTGTCGGTCAACCTTATCGGAAATATTAACAGTTGCACTCCCTGCACTCTCAGTAATCAAATAACTAGGATTTTCGGTTAGTGTGACCGCGACATAGCCATCTTCATTATTTGCATAATTGTCATTGATAGTCGGAATTGCGATGGCAACCTGATCTTGTCCACCTAATTGTACTTCCATATTTCTAGGTAACACAATTTGTACATGCGCGTGATGTATTTGAAAGGAAACAGAAATTTTAGAGGATTCAACACCATTCTTTGATGTGATTAAGAATTTTGCTGTGGCTCCTTCATCAATTTTCGTCGCAACTGCGACGACGGATACATTCGGTAATAAGAATGGCGTGTTGGAAGTTTCTGATGCCGCAGTGCTTACTCCGAGAGTATCCAAGATCGCATCAACAGCCAGATCTGCAACCGCAATTCGAGTATCTTGAGTTGAACCTGCATCATTATCATCTCTCACATTGACCTCAACAGATGCTCGACCAATAGAAAATTCTTCTCCTGCTCCAGAAATCGAAACAATGATCTTACCTTCTCCATCCATATTTGAATCATCTACAGTGTGAATATTGATGGTCTTTTCACTCTCAGTATTGGTCAATCTAACAAATCGAGGGATTCGAAAGGCGATATAATCGCCATTTTCTTGATCAACATTGATAGCAACATCAATAGGATTAGTTGCACTTGGAGCGATATCTCCAGTTGAAATAGATACTGCAAAGGAATCACCTTCGTCTATTATTTTGTCATTTTCATCAGCTAGACTAATTGACACGCGTGGTATTGTTTCATCAAAATCATCATCAATGATTGTTCCTTTTACGCTCCCTGAGGTGTTAGAAACACGACTATTTAAACCATTACTAGGATGATTCGAAATTGTTACAGTGAATGTCTCATCTGGTTCTGATGTATCATCACCAAGAATATCTACAGTAAACGAATTTGATATTTCATTCGCGCGGATTATAATTGTTCCGGTTGCATCTGTGTAGTCTGTATCAGCAGTTGCAGTATCACCAACTTCAACCGAAGTTCTCCAAGTTACCATGAATTGGGTAGTTGGTGCAGGATTCGCGGTTACTGTAAAAATCATTCTTTCCGTTTCTCCATCTGCTCCTTCAGTTAGCTCTGCAGCTGCGATACTCAATACGGAATAATCATCATCGGTAATGATACCCTCAGCAGAAGGAGTCGCAGAAAGTACTGCATTGGTGGGAGTACTGAGTGTAACGGTAAATGTTTCATCAGCTTCTGCTTCGGAATCTCCATATATTTCAATTTGAATTGGTTTGGAAGAATCACCCGAATCAACAACCGAGGTTACTGGAGCAAAAGTCAGTTCGCCGAGTTTTTGAGCGAAGTCGGCCGGATTTGTATCCAAGTTAATACTAGCCCTAGCGGTCCCTGGAGAAGTAAGATAATTCACCTTGACTTCTTTACCAGATTTAGTTTCATTGCCATTTGCATCAAGGAGCTTCACATTAAACTCCATTGTTACATTGTTATTAGGATCACTCCCTTCAGCAACCAATGGTACAGCTTGAATACTAATGATTGGTGGATCATCATTATCGGTAACGTTGATTGTCGAAGTTACATTTGTCCCCAAGGCATAAGTTGCTGGTGAATCACCCACTTCCTCAGCGACTATCTCCGCTGTGACACTCCCATCATCCTCATCATAAGTATCATCACTGATCATGATGGTGAGGTCTACACTAGCACCCGACATTACTGAAACTGTTTTTAGGGTGTTCGTAGCATCAACAAGGAAACTACCATCTTGAGTAATTTGCACCATAACCTCAATGGCTGTTGTAGGTGGAGCAGCTGCAGGTGGATTTGCGGCATTTACTGTGAATTCCGCATTCGTATCTTCAGTAATCTGAGTCGTGTTTAGATTTTTTAATGTGATTGTTATACTTGGTAAAAGTCCTTGGTCATTATCTTCAACGACGACCATCGCGGAAAATAACATACCAACTGCATAAGTGTCTGTGGAGGCAGGGTCTGAAATGACTTGGGCGATAATTGCCCCATTTTCTTCTTGATTTCCGTCATCAATTGTTGCTTGGCTAAACGAAAAGGTATTAGCAGTTGGACCAGTATTTGGAATCGTATACGTTTGTGTAGAGTTGGAACTTAAATCGCGCGCAATAAATGCACCAACTTGTGTATATCTAACACTTACGACTAATGAGGCATTTAATGTGCCAGTAGCAGTCAAAGTGAATGTTGCAGATTCCCCTTCAGTTATTGGGGTTGAAGAACCTTCAACAATTGTTACCTCTGGTAACGACGGGTCGTCATTATCAGTAATATTTGCTGTTATTGAATTGTTGCTAGAATTAGGTAGATAAGTCGCTCTTTGCCCTTGATTTGCTTGAAGTGGGTCGGGTTGGATTGTGGCAGTAATCATCCCCCCGGTTCCTTCATCTGTTGCATCAGCAACAGTTGAGATTTTTAATTCTTCGGTACCACCGCTAGCAAGCATTACGGGATGTGAATTATTTGTTGTTTCTGGAGCTAAGAAGTCATAAGTTGCGTCATCGGCCAGTTGAACATAGGCAATAAATGAGTTGACTGGTGGTGTCACCACAGTAGCGGTGAGAACAAATGTAATACTTTCACCCTCATCAAACGCAGTTGCAGTTCCGGCTAGTGCAATTGTAACTTTCGGTAGTGAATCGCTCTTTTGAATCACAATGGATGCAGTTTGTGCGGACACTGTAGTCGCTAATGAATAGCCCGCTCCAGGAACAAGTCTGGCGGATATTGAACCTTCACTGGTACTACTTGATGCATTTACTTTAGTCGCAAAAATAACCGGGGCAGTAGTGCTTCCAGCTGATGTAAAAGGTACAGTTTTAAATTTACAGGATTCGTTGGTGGCGATAAAATCATCGTCAACATTAAATATCACATCGACATCAATATCTTCAGTCGGTGAAGCTGATGCAGTGAGAGTAAATTCTGCAACATCTCCCTCGACAATAAATTCGGTATCTTTCGCGATTGAAATTTCTGGTAATGTGACAGCTGTTAACAACTGCAATGAAAGGGAATTAATGGAATAATCTGGATAGCTACTCTCATCAATATTCACAACAATATTACCGGTACCACTAGTGTTGACGCGAACACGACCTTCTGCCATTCCATTCGTACCGACTTCTATGGTGCTTGGAAATACCATATGATTAGAGCCGGTTCCATTGTTATCCCTAGCGGAAATGTCAAATGATTGTGGGGAAGATGGAGGTGGGTCAAGTGTTATAGTAAAAAATAAGTCACCACCCCTTGCCACTCCAGTATTTTGGTCCGACGTAATTGAAATAACAGCATCAACAACTCTGGTATTCACACCGAAACTACTTGCTGTGGCAGGTAGAGCATAACCGGCTTTTTCAACCAACGTAACTTTTATGATTCCAGTATTCCCATCTGGATTATCTGCTTTCGTCCTAACCATGATTGTTCCAGGAGTGGTATGTGTAGTGATAGAAGCTGTATCCTCGTTCGCTTGACCAGTTGCTAAAAAATCACCCGTCAGATTTTCAATTTTCACTGCAACATCTAAAGGAGCACTACTTGGAGTATGGCTAGCAGTTACCATATACATAGCAGTGTTTGCTTCAACTACTGCCGCTGGACCACTTAAAGAAACCACTGGGGTTGTCGCGCTACCAGTATTTGAATCTTTTACCGTTACAGAAATAGATTGTGTGTTATTCAAAATGTCGTATAATCCATTTGTTCCTATGGAAACATTGATAGCCCCACCAGCGATTGGCACATTAGCACCACTGGCCATAATTACCGACCCAGATACTTCTTGCATCCCACTGGGAATAGTGACTGTTGTGCCACCACCCTGCAAAGTTGGTAGAAGTGTACCAGTACCGGGTGTTGCTTCTGCAACATTAACCGTAACATCAAGATCAGTTCTAACCCGTGAGTCTGAATGAACGACAAAGCCAAATGAATAACCTTCGGTGACTCCAGTTCCTGTCGCTCCCGCCGCAATTGACGTGATAGAGATTTTTGGTTTGGTAAATATTGGATTATCGTGGCCAGGAATGGAAATTACACGGGTCGCGTTGGTACCTAATTTATAACCTACGCCGGGGAGTAATTCAATAAATATATCTCCGCCAGCAGTAGCCGTAAACGATCGATCTAGATCAATTGTAAGATTTTTTGAACCAGCTGCTGGGATATCAAAAGGTTCAATATCACCTGACATTCGATTTTTCAAATAACCAGTTTGGCTACCAGTTTCAGAAATTCTAAATCTTATGGGAAGATCTTCTGTTCTAGTAGCTCCATGTTGCACTGAAATATCAAATTTCAAATCGGTATTTGCAACGGTAGGAGCCGTACCCAAGGATACTGCTGGGAGATTTAAACCTGTTATAAAAGCACCGACTGAGTTATTGAGAAAATTCACTACATAATCTGAACCACTTCCTAGCTTTATATGGAAGTTACCAGTATCCAAAAATTCTACTCTGATGGTTTTTTGGGGTTCATTTGCAGTCAATACTGCGTTAGGTATTGTATCACTGGGAAATTTTGTCCTTACGTCACTAAAACCTTGGTGTTCAAATCCTACTGTTATTGTTTGATTTTGAGTTGGAGCTGGGATAGCAGACACAGTAAATTCAAAATAATCATCTTTATGTACTCTAGTATAAATTGTTTCAATAGCAACGTTTGGTTTATCAACAACCGAAATTACAAGACTTTGTGTCGTAACCCTTGCAAAAGTATAGACTGCGTTTGTAAAGGTTAAATTTAGTGCAAGATTTTCTGATGCTTGTGTGATATTATCGCTTATAATTGTGATCGGTAGCGCAACCTTTGATTGCCCAGCAAAAAGAGTAACGCTACCACTTGTCGCAGTTAGGTTTCCATTGATTGAATAATCGGTATTTTCCAAATCTGTGTTAGCAGAATTTACTGTATACCCAATTGTAATATTACGACCAGAAACTCCACTTGTAGAAAAATGGTATTCCAACTCAAATGTACCAATTCCTTTAGCTACTGATAGTGCATCACCTTCATAATTAGAATTTAATTGAGGCTCAGAATCAGCGTCAGTGATATTGATTGTCACTTTTATAGATTTCGTTGCCGCCAATGTACCTACTTTAAATTGTGCATTAACGGACGAAGCAAAAGTCAAATTTAGGATTAGTTTTTCATTATCTTCATCCAAATCATCACCAATTATTGGGATAGTTAAAGTTAAGTTTGTTGATGATAACATAGGATTTGTGGGCAAACTACCAAAATCTGATGCACTCGCTGTACTTGTGCCATCTCTTGAAATGGTGAACGCTTTATCTGTTATACTTAATCCATTTGGGTTGGTAAATGAAAACATAGCATTGGCAGCTGGATTCCCAACACCAAATGGCTCAGTCACAGTTTTGGTGATTTCACTTTCAGCAATATTAAAGGTGGGTGGGTCATCATCAGTCACAGTAATTTGTGCTACTCTAGTTGGACTCACATTTGGTACACCGCTACTCACGCCTTGATATCCCATACCATCAACAATTTGAATAGTGACTCTGCCACTCGCTCCAAAAACATCGTCATTTTCTAAACTAAGAGTTTCCATTTTTGTTGCTGAGCTCATTTCGATGCTGGTCTTAAAGCCTGGAGCTAAATTTGCACCACCATCTGAACCAATCAACAAAGAAACGGTTATTTTATCTGTAAGAGTAGGGGCGGGAGATGCCGTTAACGTATAAGTAATTGATTCATTTTCAGAAACAGTAGTTTTACTGGCTGAAATTGAAACTACTCTAGTCGTATTATCAATGACATTAATTGTAATTGACCGTTCTCCAACTGCCGGTAGTGAATAACCAGTGCCTGTCTTAAGAGTTAAGGTAATTTCACCATTTTTCACCGCACTATCACTTTGAATTTTAAAACTTCCAATAGTGTAAATCTTAGTCATATCAGTGGAACCTTGGTTTCCATGGGACATTGTGTTCCGAACGGAAGGATTAAGAGTACGGTCTGCCGTTGTCGTTCCGACGATAAAACTTTCACTTTGTCGCTGAGTCACCCGATATTTTATATCAAAGCTACGTGAATTCGTGAATGGGAAGTGTATCAAAAAATATACTGTTGTTTGACCAGTGGTAGGTTCAAATGCCGTGTATGGTTTGCTAAATTTGCTTTCATCAACAGCTAATTCACCTCCTGCCCCCACTAACGTTAGTAGGGTGGCTGGGGCAGGATCATTATCATTTACAGTAACAGTTGCAGTTTTATTGCTTGAAAGTGTATAACCGGAACCTGTTTCGAGAGTTAAGGTAATGGTACTAGGGTCTTCGTGCACATGGTCATTATCAAGTAAAAATGAACCTTGGAAATACTTCTTTCCACCAAATGAACTAGTTTGAGCCGATGAAAGATTTAAGGTTCTATTTACTTTATTATTTGTTACAGTTTCGGTAGAACCAAAAATCAAAAAATTTCCACCTGCCCCTTGGGATAGAGAATAATTTAATATAAAATTATTACTGGTACTGTCAGGTATACTTACCATAAAGGTAATTTCAGAATTTACAGTTTGAGCAATGTTGTTAGGTAACTCACTTATAGTACGAGATGTTTCATAATTAGCCAAAGTAAAACTGCCAGAAGTAGCAGTTCCGATTAACGTCACTTCTGGAGTCGCTTGTGCAAGTTGGATTGGATTTTCCATATCAGCTGAAGGAGAGAGAGAATCTGAATTTGTATCTATTTTGATTTCAGTGTTTTCAATTGACATTCTTTCTAAACTATTTTCTACAGCTGAATTATCAAAATTAAACAATTCTGCATTTTCTCCATTAAACCCTTGATTGGAAAAATTATTATTATAGCCACTGTTTAATAATTTTGATTCTTCACCAATACCCGCATATGAATACATGTTGCTAGGTGGATGAAATAATATCACAGTAGTCAAAAACACCAAACCCATTAGATATTTAAATTTTACTAAAGTTCTTTGAACAAGACCCAAACCCGCATTTGCACATAATTGTCCCAATGATGCAATTACGACAAACAGATGCTTCATATCTGTGTTCACTAATTTTTTAATCCCAGTATCAAACTTGTTTTGCTTATTTAACGCAAGCTCTTGATAATTTTGATTCTCTAAGCGTTCTTTACTATAAGTAGGGAGAAGGTTGGAGCTACACTTATCGCGTGTGGTTCGGACAATGAGTCTCCAACACGCAGAAAATATTATCGTCAACCAGACAAGGAAGTTTCTAATCAAGCTGAACTTAGAGAGAGTTGGAATTGAATAATTCAATTTGTTTACTTCATGAGATTTTTGTAGGAAATTCATCAATTTGCCACCATTAGTTAATTTGAACTAGTAATTATGAGTTGTTCCCCACTTTCCAATTTACCAATTAAAACGACCTTCTAATCGAACAGTTGACGAATTGGATCCAGAAGTATTTTTACTTTGAATTCCAGAAAGCTCGAAATTTGCATTTAACCCAAGTCCTAAACGCGTACCAATTAAATATTCATAGTCTTGGTTTGATGATACTTCAAACCCACTAATTGGAGTTATTAAGCCATCACCTTGTAAAAACTCAAAACCATAACCAAATTCACTATTTAGCGACGCGCCATTGGAATATTGGCCGTTTTCAAAGTTTGAATCCAAGATATCGCCACTCCATAGTGTGTCCTGAATATTTGCATCAATATATCCCCATGTCGGTGATACTTCAACAATAATACCCCGTTTATCAGTACCCCGGTCATAACTCAGTGAACTCTTAACCTCTACTTTTTGCACTTGATTAGCAGCTCCGATTAGCATGCTTCCATTGCCAGCAACAGTTAATCCAATCGGATTGGTATAATTCGCGCCGCTAATCACCTCAAGTCCTAAGACGGATTGATGATCCTTTACATCATTGCGCATACCAATCGAAATTGTTGGACTTAAAGTTGAATCAGTAGCAAAGCTGAATTGATGCGTACCTTCAGTTCTAATGCGTAAGTGATGGGTATTGGTATGAAAATCTGCCAAAATGTCGTCTCTACCTGCGACGTGCCGGTAAGCAAACCAAGAATCTCCTTTAATATTAAGTTTGGTTGTTCCAGCCAAGAATTGGTCGGTTGAGAATAAGACTTGGTTTCCAGTCAAACCAAACGAATATGATTCGCTATCAAGGATTTCATTATCATAAGATTCTTGAATAATTTCTAGTTCACCGCGTCCTATTCCGAGCGTTGCTTGTAGTTCTGAATTCTGATCTTTAGAAGTCCAACCAAGATATGGATTGAGTGAGGTTGTGCGAGAATTAAATTGTATTTCATTAGCTAGCGTAGACTCAAATTCAACGTCACTTTCTGACACTGATGCAGAAATTCCAGTTATTAATCTGTCATTTATCAAGGCATCAATCCCGATATGTCCAGTAAACATATCACCAGTCCAGTCTTGAGCGTGGTCTGACGAGCTGGAAGTTAAATTTCGATGATCTCCGATTCCCCAAATAGTCGTTGGAGTTACAACATCATCTCCAGACAATATTGTCATTGCAAAAGCTGAATCACCTAACACTTCACGCCATGAGACCTCGCCTTTGTTAGTCATCTCACCACTTAGTTCAATCAAGCCTGTGAGCGTCTCTTCACCACCAAGATTGAGAACGACACCGCTTGATTCACTAAAGCCTTGTTCAACTCGTTGTGCGATAATTTCTGAAGTTCTTGCGGCCATATTCCCGACGACATCAGGTAAAAATGCTTCGGCACTTGCTGTAAGAAAATCTTGCCGCGCTTTTCGATCAATCGCATCAGAGATTACAACGAAGACTGAACTTTGCGTGGATGCAAGTTGATAGGAAGGGTCAGCAATGATGGAAACTTCTAATCGGCCATCATCTTCAGCGATGGAATCATCAATTGTTTGATAAATGAGTGGAACAGAATCTGTTCCCTGTAATCGTACTAAAGTTTGTGTAGATTCAACAAAATCAAAGAAATCCCCAACTGGTTTGACACTTAGTTTAACAGCAATATTGGAAGTTTCTGATAGGTTTTTTGAAGTTAGAATGAATTTAGCAGGGGACCCTTCTTCTATTATGGAATTAGTGGTATGTATAGAAACTGTAGGTAAGGTAGTGACCCGTTCACCACTTGGTGCAGAACCGGAATTTGCATCTTGAAGAAAGTCTAATATCGCATCAACTGCGTTATTCGCGATGGATATTCTTGGTGCAGGTTCTTGTTGTTGAATACTATCAGGTGCAAAATCATTATCTTTAATACTTACTGTTGCTGAATTTCCTGGTGAAATTCCATAGATTGAAGGTACTGCAATTAATGTCGCTGTTATTGATCCATTATTTGGTTCATAGATTTCATCATCATGAGTCACAATACTAAATGAATCCACACTTGCTGTACGAGTTGAACCCTCATCTGCTGTCATGGCAAATGTACTTGGTGTTCGCCATAACACAAAATCGCCATCTAGCTCAACATTGAATTGAACAGTTACTGAAGACTGAATCACGAAATTAGCCGTTAAATTAAATGTTGCCAACTCACCTTCAGTAATTAAAGAGGATGCAGGTGCAATAACAATTTGAGGGTTTCCATTATCAATAGCAAGAACTGTAGCAGTGTTGTTAGTTGCAGCTACGTAATAGGTTTTTACAGAATTGAGGTCATCCACTAGAGCTACTGAAATATTCGCATTAGCACCAGCATTATCCGGATCATTCACCAATGGAATCATCAATTCATCACTAGTTGCACCTGAACTAAAATCAACCTCAATACTCTTTGTTCCTGTTTCAGAAAGGTCAAGAAAATTACTAACACCTTCACCATCACTATCAACAATAGTTTCTTCGGTTGCCATATAATAAACTATAATCTTTTCATTAAGCCTTACTTCAGTCGATATCGTAAAGGTTGCAACTGCGCCATCTGCCTCTACCACCGAATCACCACCCGAAATACTCAATTCCGGTGCATCATCATCCCAAACAGTTATTGTACCTTCAGTAACGGAACCAAGTTTATAAGATTTGACTTCGGGTTCATGGAGAGTTAGTTTGATCGAACCAGTTTCTTCACCCACATCATCATTATCAATCGCGACAGCTAATTCTCCAAAATAAATGCGATTGCCTTGGTCAGAAAATTCTACTGAGTAGATACTTTTGACATTTTCAACAGACGTTGCCAGAAAATCATGGTTATTGCCATCTTCATCTGTACCTTTAGCTGGAGTCGCATTAATCATCAATGTTGTCGTTGCACTTAATCCACCAGCAACTAGCTTAAATTTCGCCGGACCATCATTCTCTGCGACTGCACCACTATCTGGAATGATTTCAATAATTGGTAAACTATCATCATCTAACACCATTACTTGCGCGGTATTAGCAGGTGGAGCTGCTACCTCATATTCAAATTGAGGTCCAGGATCTGCAACTAATGTAACAGTGATTGTACCACTATCTTCTTGTTCAGAATCATTGACAATTGGTATGGATAACATGGCTTCTGTAGCACGATTGGAGAAATTTAAACTTGTCTCTTTGTTATTTCCTTCACTGTCTATATAATTCCCACTCTCACTTAAATTATAGTGTAGAGTAATAGTTCTATTAGGACTTATAGTAGATGAAATTAAGAATGCAACAACTGCTCCGTCTGCTTCTGTTACTGGATTACCAGCTGTAATACTTAATTCAGGTAATCCGACAAAATTTATTGTAACCACTCCCATGGTAGTCGAGCCACGTTTATAGGTCTTTACCGAATCTGGATCAGCATTTATCGTCAATTTGATATCGCCCGTTTGGTTGATATTTGCTTCAACGAAAGTAATAGTCAAATCACCAGCATATGTTCCATCGCTTTGAACCTTAAAATCAACGGGGAAATCTACAGGTTTTCCAGCAACTGCTTCTACCAAAAAACTATTTCCAACGTTGTCTGGAGTCACGTTAATTATTAATCTAGTTGCTTCAGTTAATCCAGTTGCCGTTAATTTGAAAGTCGCTTGCTCAGCATTGGCTTCAACATCACCATTATCTGCCATTATCTCAACAAACGGTAAATCTTCGTCATCAATTACTTCGACGACTGCTTGGTTGTCAGGTGCAGCTGCTACCGTATAGGTTATTGGGCTTGCTGTATCGGCAATGATGGTTACGGTGATGGTACCATCATCTTCAACCTGACCATCATTATGAATTGGTATGGACAAAGTCGCTACGGTGGACCCATTGCTGAAATCTAAACTGGTAGTTTTGTTGGTCCCTTTGTTCGCACTTACGACAAAGTCTTCAGTCTCTATTACATCAATTTGTACATTAATCACTTTATTAGGACTGATCGCAGCCGTTATAGTGAATTTTGCCGCCGCGCCTACTGCTTCGGTAACAGGTTCACCGGCTTTGATTTTCAATTCAGGGGAATCATTATCTAAAATTCTAATTACACCTTCATTTTCATTAGGATTAATCTCATAAACATTTGCGTTTGCATTTAATGTCAATTTAATATTTCCGCTGGTTTCAGGATCCCCGTCATCATCAATGGGAATTGGAAAAAATCCAGTATATACGTTATCACCATCTGGATCACTAAATTCAACAGGTTGAGTGATTTCCGTTCCCGCATTTGGTAGAAAATCAAAACCGTCTTCAGCAGGAGTCGCCTTGATCATTAATGTTGTCGTTGCAGTTATTCCGAACGCATTTAACATAAACTGTGCCGGTCCAGCGTACTCTGCAATAGTACCATTATCCGCAATAATACTTACAATTGGTGGACTTTCATCATCATACACCGATACCATTGCTTCATTATCCGGTGATGCAGCTACAGAATAGCTCACGATACTTGGACTTTCAGCAATAAGTGTCACAGTGATGGTTCCAAAGTCCTCTTGTCGATTGTCACTTTCAATTGGGATTGACAAGGTTGCGGTTTTTGAGCCTGGTTGAAAAATTAAAACCGCGATTTGTCCTGGCGTTTCATTTGCACTTGTTACAAAATCTTTAGTCTCTGTGATATTATATTTAACAGAAATTGTCCGATTTGGGATGATTTCAGCCGATACGACAAAGTCAGCAGTAATATTCGCCCCAGGATCACCTTCAATAACTGAACCTCCCCCTGATATTTTTAACTCTGGGGCTTCATTATCCAAAATCGTCGCCATGGCAGAATAATCGTCAGTTCCAACTTGGTAAGTTCGATACACGTTTTCTTGATCTAATAATGTTACCATTATATTTCCGGTATTTTCAGGTTCATTATCATCATGAATCGGTACCACTAGTGTCCCGGTATAAGTTATCCCATTATTATTGGATGAAAAATTAACAAGTTGTTCATTAATCGCTTCTTGATCATTATTTGATGCATTTTCAAGGAAGTTTCCAGTTGAAACTTCCGATGGATCATAACGAACCATTAAGCTATCACCAGGATTAGTTTCCGTAGTTAAAATAAAATTAACCATACCGGTAGTTTCGGGAGTTCCAGTCGTTACATCAGCAATAGTCAATATGGGTAATGATTCATCATCATTTACATTCACGATCGCTTGATTATTAGGTGCAGCTGCTATCATATATTGTTGCTGAAATAGTACACTGTCCGTTAGAGTTACAGTTATTGTACCGGAATCTTCCGAGTCCGAATCATTGACAATTGGAATTGTTAAATTTGCTTGGGTAGCATTATCGGTGAAATCTAAACTCTGTGACTTATTATTTCCTTCGTTAGAAATAAAATCGCTACTTTCTGCTAAATCAAACCAGACCAATAAGTTTGCATTTGGACTTGTATTAGCTGAAACCATAAAAGTTGCAAATACTCCATCGGCTTCCGTAACAGGACTACCATTAGCAATACTCAATTCAGGTAACACTGGTCGTTCTTCGGAAATAATCCGACCTGTTGCTATCGCTCGTGCTATACCTATGCCCGGTGATGGGTCAGAAAGTCCGACAGAAAAGGTTTCGTCCAGTTCAAGATCCATATCCCCATTAATTATAACTTGAATTTGTTTTGAGGTTTCATTTGGTCCAAAATCTAATCGAGTTTTTGGAATCGCTATGAAATCTTCACCAGCCGTCGCGAAATCTTGCTGTTCAAAGTTATAAGTACGCCAATATACACTTATTGGTCGATTTGGTGCTTCAGTGAGCGTGACTGTAAAATTCATTGGGGTCGTTCCTGAGTTGCCTTCATTAACTGAACCATCTTGAATAGTGAATCCGTTTGAATCACTATCAATAATAGTGATTGTTGATTCAAGTGAACTGACTCCGCTCGCAAAATTAGCATTTGTTACACTGGTTATCCGTGCTCTAAAATTTTCGTTCGATTCATTGACAAAGTCATCAATGATCGGAATTGGGAGGGCGGCTCGGGTGTGACCAATTGGGATAGTGCCAGTTACTAGAGATGAAGCACCAGTAAAATCAGCTGGAGAAGTGGCTGAACCATCCACTGTATTAAAAGAATATTCCACGACTTTAGTAGTTGGATTTGATAAGGTTACTACTGGCCCAGTATTGGGTGATCCTTCTTGAATTGAACCGGTGCTATTTATACCTATGGTCGGTGGATCATCATTATCCATGACTGTAAACGAAACTGAATTCTGACTATTGTTTATGTTATAAGAGAAGTCTCGTTCTACGATTGTAAAAGTCACCATACCATCATCTTCCTCAACATCATCATCAAAAACATCAAAATTGAATTCCTGCTTATTCACTCTCGCCTCAAAATCAACATAAATATTTTTGCCATTGCGACCAACATTAAGGAAGTCCCCAGTTTCTGTCGCTTGTAGTTGTAAATCAAACCGATATCCTGATGCAGGATTCATTGTAATAACTATACTAACTGTCCCACCTTCAGTTATTGTATCAACTTCCTGATTTGTCGTTGGATCTACTCCTTTACTGATTGAAATTTCTGGGACACTTCCGTACCTATTATAAAGTGCTATATCGGTAGATTTTGTAGCTGTACTACCTAGCTCGTAGAATGCTGAGTTAGAGGGATCATCTAAAAGTGTAAGTGTTATTTTCCCGCCGTTATTTGGTCTGTTATCAACGTGAGTTTGAATTGGTACAGTGAAATTCCATTGAGCACTTTGACGGTTTAACTTGCAGATAGCTGGTTCAGCTTCGGCAGGGTTCGAGTTAGTAAGTGAATTCAAATTCATAATCTTTATTTTTTGAATTTTGTCATAATCAACAGTGTCATCAGAATATAAAAAATTTCCTGCAGTAGAAGTTACTTTATAATATAGATAGAAACCTTCTTCTGGAGATTGATAGCTGGTAATACCTTCAGGAAGTGTCAATGAAATATCAAAAAAGGCGCATTCACCTTCTGTAATGACATTTCTAGGACTCACAACTGATGCTACAAGAGGTTTGGGACTTGAACTAACAGTAATGCTAGCAGTTTTAAAATTATTATCCGATGTAATGGTATATTCGCTGTCTGGATTTAATTGTAGTCTAGCGGTTATTGTCCTTGCTTCGCTAAAATTTGGTAAGTCAATAGTATCCAAGTACAAAAATTCTGACCAACTACCCGCGGGAAATAAAACTTCACGCGTTAATATTTGAGGTCCAGCAATAACATCGCTACCATTCCGATCAAGTACTAATTTAATAGTGGTGTCTTCGGTAAATTTTGACTCTTCTTTTGTTCTAATATTAAAAATTGCAGTCTCACCACTGTGGATAGAATCTTTTAAAGCAAAGATTGAAACTCCATCTGGAGGTGTCCGCTCATCAGCGTGATAAAGTAGCACACGTGAGATTGAAGTTTTAGTATTGTCTGTACCAGTTGTTGGTCCAACAATATATTGGATTTCCGCTAAACCTGTTATTATTGGTACACTTGGAAGTACCGTTATTGTTGCAACACCATCAGGGATAAAACTATTATGTAAGATATGAACATTGGCTAAAACTGTAACCTTAGTCTGTCCACTACCCATTGCTACAGCAAAAGGACTATGTGGTCTTTTTAAAAAACTTGTTCCGTCGGTTCTAAGTAGTCCTGCTGGATCATCAATATCAAGAAATATTGTGGTATCAGCACTGGGTGCGGGATCTGCATGAATATCAATTGAAAGCCATCTTCCAGATACTTGTTTTTCTACAGTGCTTACAGTAATTACTGGTAATGCACCATCGTTCAACCCAACAGATACAAAAGCATTCTCATGTTTAATTCGATAATTTGCCAATAGATCTTCTTCACCACCTAATAACCTTAAAGTAAGCTGTCTGAGTTGCGTATCGTCTCCTGTAGTTGTTGGAAAATTAAAATTTCTTGACTCATGTACCCAACAGCTAAATCGGAGGTTTTCATAAGAGGTGCAATCTTTCAAAGACGGAACAGCTACATTTAATTTCTCATGATATTCTCCTAATGCACTTTTAAATTCCACATCTGTAGGATAATCACTTGGATCCGGGCGAGTAAAGTAATTTGGTAGTGCAATTCCTGATTGTTTTAATCTAAAGTGAACTAATGTTGGAGGAATAGTTGAACTGACTTTATTAACAATTCTATTATTTTCAACTGTGTTAAACATCTTATCGCCATGATCAACAGAGATTTCAAATCTTGCTACTTTACCCTCAGGGATTGTTGAATTTATTGCAGTGACTGCAACCTTAGGTTTTGTTAAAGTCGCATCTTGGTTACCATCTATAATGTAAATTGGCAATTTAAAATGAGCACGTCCGCGACCTTGGGTCATGTCAACGGGTTCAATTTGTACCGACCAAACTTGAAAATCATCTTTAGTAACTGACGGCGGTGCCGCTAAGATTCTCAATGAACTTTCGTCTGCACTAAAAGTGAAAGTGTTCTGGTCAAATATAACCTCGTTGTCTTTATCACCAGATTCAAAGTTTAATTTGACATTATAATCCACCTTCGGTACGGGGTTGGCAAAAATTTCTATTTCAAACGATTGACGCTCTGGTATTCGTAGTGAGTTTCTCACTAATCGAAATTTGGGTTTAATAGAATCCAATACTGTAATTAATGCTGTGCTATAGTCTTGAGCAACCGTATATCCAACACCAGAATTAATTAACACACCAATTGTACCAGGTGACTGTTGGCCTAGTTGTATTTGGGTAGGTACTTTCAGCGTGACAGATTGATATTCGGGTAGCAAATCAATTGTACTTGGTATACTCAGGGATCCGAGAAAATCTGAAATTGAACTAACTAAATTTATTGTTCGAACAGATTCAGAGGTAGAATTTGCAGTAATTTGAAATTCTGCGACTTCTCCTTCAATGATAGTACTTTTCAGAGGTCGTATTGAAATGCCATCAGGTATATCATCGTCTACGACTTTCATCACTGCAATGTTATCACCAATGTATATTCCATTACTTGGTAGGTTATAAGATTCTTCGGTGCTTCCATCTGGATTTTTAATATAGACTATAAGCCTTCCATCTAATTCAAAATCAGTATTGCTGTCAGCTGCAATCATTATAGGAACATCTTCATATACTCTGCCATTTGTGAACCGTAAATTTACATCTCGATTTGTTGCTGTGTAAATTGAGTTCGGATTACCTACAATACCCAGCTTAACAACTACACTCAGACCTGGAGACGTTAAATTCTTAGATACCGCAGCAACGCGAAAGTGTGCCGTTCCCCCCTTTGTAACTTCAGCACTTAATGGAATAACGGTGATATTGGTGTTACCATCATTCACTGCAATTTCAGCAGATGAATTTGTTCCAATCTGATAATTTTCCCCTGGCAATATTTCCATTCTGATGATATTAGGGGCAGTGATTACTCCATCCAGTTCGGTTTTTAAATTATAAAGAAATTTTTGTTTGTTAGAATCAAGTCCATATGGATTGAGAATAATCTTTGTAGTATTTGTCGTATTACTAGGTAGATAATTTCCAGGGTCGGTTATACGCACATTTAGCTCAAAATCTTTGGGAAGCATTTTGGTTGACATGAAGGTGAAAGTCGCAATTTGTCCCTCAATAATTGGTACGGTTGACGATTTCAATGAAATGGATATATCACTTAATACCGTGACTTCTGCGACTGAATTTACACCAATGGCATAACCGACTCCATCTTTAATTTCCACCGGTAATTTAGCAGGATCAAAAATTCCCCGATACTTATTGATTGGAATCTCTAGGATATGAGTATTAGGAGTCACTGAATCGACAGTAAATTTAACCGAACCTGAACCAGCCGGATTATCACTGGAAAAGATCCGCTGATAAGATACCCAGTAATTTATCGTCAATTCTGTTGTAATGGGTTGACTTGAAGTCAAGGTGAATCGGGCATTTTCACCCGCAAATACAGGTTCAGAGCTAGTTGGTGCAATTGAAATCACTGGATGAGTTACGCGGCTGACATCATTATTTTTAATATTGATTTCAAGTTTTCCAAATTGGGGATGGGCCGCATATGGATTATTCAAACTTGGATTGGCCTTTACTGTAAAGACATAACGTCCACTGGTAAAATTCGCGGGACATTCCGAACAATTTTGGATTTCTACAGTGGAGGTTCTTGCCGCGGTGCCGGGACTAAATACAAATAGCCTTTGACTAATGTTCCTATCCACAAAATCTGGTACATTGTCACCAACTTTTTGTCCTTCAATGGTGATAAATGTATGATGCCGTACTGGGGTTGTGGTGTGTACCGAAAATGTGAAGGACTTATTGATGGTCACTCCAGATTCAGCAAAATCCGAGTGAAGACTTACTACAGTTCCTGGTTCATCGTCATCCATTACGACAACAGTTGCGCTAGGATTAACCCCAACACTGTATCTACGAGGAGAATTAGGATCATCTGAAATTGAAATGGTCACTGAACCATCTGGTTCGTCTACCTGGTCGTAACGCGTTGGAATATGGTAAATATAGGCACTTTGTGAGGATTCACCTTGATTGTTTGAAGTTGCCGGTAAAGTAATTACTGGAGTTAAAAAACTGTTATGTTCAAAGAAAGTCCCGTTGCGTTCAATTGTTATATTTACAGGTAATTCTGTTTCAATAGCTTGATCAGTTCTAATTGTAAAAAAAGCATTTTCGCCTTCAACGATATCCCCTCCACCAATGACGGATACTGCCACAGTATTTTCATAGTCATCATCAATGACATTGGTAGATGCTTTATGATTTTGTCCAACGCTATAGCTGGCTGGATTAGTTTCATGAGCACGAACTGTTACAGTGATTTTACCGTTCTTATTGTCATTCCGATCAAGTACGACAGCATCTCCATTAGTCATTTGTTCATAATCTAATCGGCCGCTAATAGGAATAGTTACAGTCTGATGAAATAATTTTGATCTTATCTCATTTTCACCGATATTTTCTTCTATGAGTAAATCAATATTAACTTCTAAAGGCTGTGTAAGAGGAGTGGAAGTAGTTGCAGTTATTGAAAAGTACGCAGTTCTACCTTCAAAGACTGAATTTGATGTCGAGACCTGAACGACAGGTACATTAGGAACATCATTATCAACTATTGTTATTGTTGCTGTATTATTAGCACTAACTTCGTAGGTATCTGTAGCTGCAGGATCTGCTATAATCATTGCGGTTACTGTTCCATCACTTTCATCAGTGCTATTAGCAGTAGTTGGTAAAATTAATGGAACAGGTAAGGTAGATGAAATTCGGACAGTTTGATCACTAGAATCCATTAAAAATGATCCTGAATCCATTAACTCTACTGTAACAGTAATTGGTGTTCGTTCATTATTATTGGTAGAGTCTATAGGTGGAGGGCGATCCGCTTGTACAATAAACACCCCATCTTGACCCTCTTCAAAACTTCCTCCACCGGTTATTGAGATCACTGGTAAGGATGATGCAATTTTAATGACACGCATAGTTGCTTGATTCTGGTATTTGTAAACCGAATATGTTGAAATAGCTGGGTCAAGTAATGTTACTTGAATGACACCAGATTTTCTATTGGCATCCTGAACGACTGGTACTCGCAACGCACCACTAAATAAAGGTGGAGAGCTATTAGATACTTCGTTAAATGTTACCGTACTAGTTTGGATATTGTCTTTTATTGTACCTAAAAAATCTCCATCTAGATTAGTCGGTAAATACGAAACAGAGAAATTTGGTCCAGGGTTGACATTTGAAAATACTGTAAATTCAGCATTTTCGCCGGATGAGCCGACCACCACTGATTTTACAGCATTATTATCGGAATCACTTTTGTTGTCAATAAACAAAACCGGAGTCTGCGTACTTCCAGTAGTTGCGATTATCACGGTTCTTGATGATTGGGGTGGGAGTTTGTAACCCTCACCAGGTTCAAGAGTTACAGTAATACTACCTCCAGAACCACTATTACTTATAGTTGGAATTACATAGTTGAATAAACTCTCTGTAGTTGGTATAACTATCTTATCACTTGTCTGACCATCCAAATAATTACCTTCAGAAGTGAGTGCGAGATTTATTGTCGTGGAAGTAGTTGCGGTTCTAGCAAAGACAATATTGAATACAGCGGGTTCCCCCTCATTAACAGTGTTATTTGTAGTGGAAATCGTAGGAGTTGGTAAATTGGCACCTTTGACCACACTAACTTGGACACTTCGATTGGTGCGACTAACTTGATAAGACTCTGATGAATTAATGCCTATATTTACCGGATGCCCGTCAGTTGTATCAGTTGCTGTGTCTGCCGTGACCCTTATTGTGTGGTTTTGAACTGAAGCTAAAGGAGCGAAATTTACCGTGGCAGATTGATTCGGGCTTGCAATTAACCCGGTAAGATTAGTTGGTGGTATGATTGATAAATCAATCGCAAATTGCTTTTCAGATCTCACATTTGAGACGATGCTGACTTCAAAGAAATCTGTGTCAGAGACTTTGGTATATTTGGTTTCAAGTGAAAAAACTGGTTCAGCGTCGTTGTCATTTACATTGATAGATTTTTGCCGGTCGCTAAGGTTATCTAATTTTACCGAATAAGACGAGTCCTTTACTAACGAAACAGTTACCGTACCATTTTCTTCATCAATTTGATCATTGTCGGTAGCAATTCCAATAAACGCAACTTTTCTTCCAGCAGCTATTGTTACCGTATTTACACCCGCTACACCATGCGTATATTGATCAGCTAGTGGTGCATTTGTTGGAATGGTTCTTATAAAATTACCGCTTTGTGAAGCAATTACCGTGACATCTAATGCTCTTGATACAACTCGATCAGATTGGATAGAAAATAATGCGATTTCACCTTCCATGGCCTGGGAGTCAACTCTGTTATCAATCATGGTGAATCCAAGTGAGATTTGCGGTACAGGTAGTGTTTTGGCACTTATTGGTGCGGTGACGCTAGGTAACTCTGATTCATCATTATCTTTAATTGTTGCCATAACCGAAGTAGGATTGGTTGTACTAAGAAGATAAGTAGTTCTTTTAGTATTATCTGTTAAATTTGGATCCGCTTGAACGGTCGCGATTATTGTTCCACCAGTACCCTCATCTACCTCATCATCAACGGTTGGAATCACTAAAGTACCAGTTCCACCGCTGGATAAAGTCACCCTATGTTGAGTTGTCGTAGTCGCATCAGCTAAAAAATCGTGAGTGTCATCATCTGTTAATTGTACATAAGCAGTGAATGAAGCGACAGAAGGTGTTACTGCACTTGCCGATAATTCAAGTGTCACATCTTCACCTTCTTCAAAAGTCGCAACTGCTCCAGCCAATCCGATCGAAACCTTTGGTAGTAAATCTTTATCTTGAACTGTTATTGTTTTAGACCCATTAGTGGGATCAGGATCATGGAGTGTACCGCGCTCAATTGACAATTGAATCTCACTATCAGCAGACCCAGTTTGTGTAGCAGTTTGAATTGTAACTTCAGTTGGACTACTACGCACCGGTATAGTCCTAGATTCAGTAGAATTATTGTGTTGAATTGTTACTGAAACATGAAACGTTTCAACTATAGTTCCCTGTTCTGTTGTTAAGTTGAACGTAAGATCATCACCTTCCAAAATATAATCCGGAGCATCAATTGAAAATTTTCTAGGGGCGAGTTGTTCTTCTCTTATTGTCACAGTTCGTTGCTCCCCAAAAGGATCTTTAGTAAGATATTCGTCACCTTTATCAAGATCTAACACTATTCCAGTCCAGGCCTCAAAATCTGGATCTTTAGTGAACGTCACCCTAACTTCTATTGAATTATAGTTTGCGTTAGTAACTAAAACAGGTGTTTGAGGTAATTGAGGATTGTATACTGGCGGAAATTGATTTGCATCTCGCACTCGAAGGCCAGTAATCTCAATATCGCGTCCAGATATTGGTTGAAAATCAGATTCTAACATAAAATTAACGTAACCATCGGCTTCATCGGCAAAAGAAAGTGGTTTTATTGAAATCTTTGGTAATGTGTCTATCACTGCGATGGATGCCGATCGATTTTCCATAACATTAGTCAAACTATAACCTGTTCCTGTTGCGAGTGTTGCGGTAACCAAACCATGATCACCATCTGGACTATCCGCTTTGGTAGTAAAACTAACTGTTCCAGTCATGTCTCCACTTGATGTAATTGTTGCGGTCTTAGTCGAATTATTACTCTCACCAGTTCCGATGAAATCACCATCAACAGTAAATTCAACATTAACCTCAATATTTGCACTTGGTAAAGTAGTTGCCGTTACTGTAAACATTGCATTAGAACCTTCTGCAATATAATTCACATTACTTGATATTGATACTTCAGGTACCGTCATCGCTTGTGCAAATAAAAGGTTTGAGTCTGTGTTTGGATTAACGGACTGACTTTGCCCTAAGTTTTCACCAATATTTATTCTGATTCCGTTTGATTCGTTTGAATCTATTGATAATGGATCAATTGTTGTTTCGCTTGAACCTGATCCAATAGGGTTTGGATATAATTTAGGTTCTTTTCCGGTTCCAAGGTGATCATTGGTTGCATGATCAAAATGATACGTGGTAGTTGGTTCGATGCTTGGCATTATTGAATTTGCTATACCACTTCCATTATTCAGTCCGTCACTTTGAGTTGTAGAAATTTGAACCACACCATCTGGAAAGTCGTTCAGTGAGTTAAATTCACCAGTAGCAACTGGTAGCAGGTTTTCAGTCCCTACTAACAGCGTAGCATTAGTCCCCCCCATTCTCGATTCAATATCTGCAATATTTAAGGTATTGTGTGCACTCGCAATTAAAGTGGTAGCAAACAGGAAAAATATTACAATGACCGCTATCATGATTGAAACTATAAAATTAAGTATTTTATGAATGCGGTCCATTGCTTTTTGTCGACCTAGTAGTCCGCTAGCTAATGTTCCATTATGATCTGTAATGGATTTGTTGAGGTGCATAATATTGATCCTTTAACTTGATTTGTCAACAATCACTTGTATATGTATTGCAGACAATTGAGGGAAGGGCGATTGATCCCTTTGGTTACGAATGTGAAATTAGGTTTATACACAGAACAATTTCCTTTATATTGTGAAAGTGAAAGTTTACCAATTCAGTTTACCATTTAAATGGACTGATGTTGTGGTGTTTCCAGCAGTGTTGTATTCTTGTATTCCTAAAAGTTCAATATTGGTGTTTGGACCAAGTCCTAAACGTGTCCCTAGTAGATATTCATAGTCTTGGTCAGTTGATACTGCAAACCCACTAATTGGGGTTAAAGTACTTTCACCTTGTAAAATTTCAAATCCATAGCCGAGTTCGCTTGTTAATGATGTACCATTTGAATAACGACCGTGTTCAAAGTCAGAATCGAGGGAATTACTGTCCCATAAGGTGTTTTGAATACTTGCATCAATTTGTCCCCATGATGGAGCAACTTCTGCAATAAGTCCACGCTGGTCAACACCGTAGTCATAGGTTAGAGAACTTTCTATTTTTATTTTTTGTATTTGATTTTCAGGTCCGATTAGCATGCTTCCATTGCCAGCAACAGTTAATCCAATCGGATTGGTATAATTCGCGCCACTAATTATTTCAAGTCCTAATACCGATTGCTGGTCTTTTACATCATTGCGCATGCCAACTGAAATTGTCGGACTTAAAGTTGAACCAGTAGTAAAGCCGAATTGATGAGTACTTTCAGTTCTGATTCTTACGTGATGGGTATTGGTATGAAAATCTGCCAATATGTCGTCTCTGCCAGCGATATGTCGGTAAGCGAACCAAGAGTCACCTTTGATACTAAGTCTAGTTGTTCCAGCGAATATATGGTCGGATGTGAATAGCACCTGATTCCCGGTCAAACCAATCGAATATGATTGACTATCTAATACTTCATTGTCATATGAGTCCTGTTTGATTTCTAGTTCTCCTAGCCCCATTCCAAACGTCGCTTGTAGTTCTGAATTCTGATCTTTAGAAGTCCAACCAATATATGGATTGAGTGAGGTTGTGCGAGAATTAAATTGTATTTCATTAGCTAACGTAGACTCAAATTCAACGTCACTTTCAGCTACTGAAGCTGAGATTCCAGCTAACAATCCCTCTTGAATTAAGGCATCAATCCCGATATGTCCAGTGAACAAATCACCCGACCAACTTATTGAATCTCTATTTCTTCCGGTTGGGGAAATGTTTTGATAGTCTCCTAATCCCCAAAGGGTAGTTGGAATCGCAAATTCATCACCGGAATTAAGCGTCATAGCAAAGGATGAATCACCTAAGAATGATTTCAAAGTTGTTGTATTTTCATTGACCGAATCACCACTTGCTGTTAATATACCTGGAATTGAGTTACGTCCCCATAGCTCTAATATTTGCTGATTGTTTTCACTTAATCCAAGTTCAATTCGATTTAAGACTGTTGCTAATGAATTTGCCCCCATCGTTCCAGTTAAGTCAGGGATAAATGCTTGTACATTCGTGGTTAATTCAGCAACGCGATTTTGCCGATCTACCGCGTCAGAGATGTTAACGACGGCGCGACCTGCGTTCTCAGAAATTTGGTAATCAGGGTCTTCCAATAGTGAGACGGCAACATAACCATCTTCATTTGCATGATTATCATTGATCGTCGGTATCGCAATTGAAACTGTATCCTGACCACCAATTTGAATTTCTGTACTGCTTGGTAGTACTACTTGTACTTGTACCTGTTCAACTTGAAAAGAAACTGAAATGCGAGTGGATTCAGTACCATTACTAGACGTGATCAAAAATCTTGCAGTTGTCCCTTCATCAACTTGATCATCAACTGCGGTAATTGAAACTTCCGGAGATACAATTACAGAGGAAGATTCTGTATTAGTAATAGGGGGAGAACTAACTTGTCGTGGATTGAGGAAAGACAAAATTTCATCAACCGCGGTATGTGCAATCGATATTCTTGTGGAAACCTTAGCTGGAGGACGAGATTCAGTTTTAGTTATTGTAACTACAGCATCATTTCTCCCTGGATTGATCTTATAAGATCCGGGTTGATCTATCAAGGTCACAGTAATAGAACCATTTCCAACTAGACTCTCATCAATTATTGTTTGAATTACTAATGTATCGGGATTTGAAGTCATAGTGAAACTACGAGGTGCTCGCCACTTCATGAATGAATCAGATTGATCAACACGAATGCTTATTCTCACTCCACTGACTGGAAAATTCTCTGATGAGGTAAACTCGAAACTAACTGGACTTCCCTCAGTTTGATTTTGGCCAGGTGATATTGAAATAAATAGATCATCATCTTTGATCATGATAGTTTGCGACACTTTAGCGGGGTCACTAGAAATACGATAATTTTTATTGTCTTGAGTCGATCGACCTTGGAAAATTGTTACTGTAATACTACCATCCACCTCACTAGTTTCATCATCAATAGTATCAATAGATAATATTGCGGTGGCACTAGTAATGCTAATAGAATTAGGTAGTGTACCTACAAAATCTCCAGTTTGGGTAACACTCAGGTCAACCGAGAGTTCAGTTGAAACAGTTGAACCAGATCCAGCTTGAAAATTGAATACTGCAGGATTACCTTCAACAATAGGTGTTGAAGAAACTGCTACTAATTCTATTACTGGTGCGGTTTGTTCGGGTTCTGATTGAGGGTCGGTTATTTGTGTCGTATGAGAAAACCCGAATTCTGCGGGATCATATTTGCCATCTAAGGTAGCTGTCACAGATACTATAATCGTTCCACCACTTGTGTTATCTCCTGAATTTAGGTCAACAGTTAATGTTGCTTGTCCAAGCGGGGTAGTAATTGCCGACATTTCTACTGTCCGAGTAGCATTACCTGAAAATAAGTTTTGACCTGGTACATAAGGACTTTGAGTTATTGAGACATTAATGGTTATATCTTCCCATGGAGCAGGATTCGCCATTAATTTAAAAACTGCACCTTCGGGATCGGTTTCACTTACACTTCCATCACCTGTAACTGAAATTTGGGGAACATCATTATCAGAAACCACAATAGTAATTGTATTACTATCGTTAGCATTTGGAGTAGTCCCACTAGCTGGAGTATATCCAATACCCGCGA
Organism: Stappiaceae bacterium; assembly: GCA_964291365.2. GTDB lineage: Bacteria > Pseudomonadota > Alphaproteobacteria > Rhizobiales > Stappiaceae > JBDWFY01. Next base: position 2,605,496 of record OZ219989.1, on the reverse strand, counting down.
TAACCCTTACAGTGATTGTACTTTCATCTTCATCAATATTATCATCATCAAGATTGACAGTACCCAATGCGGTTCCACTAGTTGGCATAGAGATTAACTTAACTTGGGTTTCAGCTAGAACGTTACCAGTTTCTTCTATTTCCACAGCAATTTGAATTTCTTCAGCAGGTGCCGGATTTGCCGTTAATCGATAATTAATTGTATCTCTTTCTGTAGCTGTTGTTTCAACTTGCGAGATTGTAATTACCGAATTATCATTATCCAGCACCGTAACTGTTTGTGAAACCTTTGCAGGATCACTAGATATTCGATAATTTTTTTCAGTTGGATTAGCCGATCCACTAAGAATCTCCACAGTAATAGTTCCACTAGCCTCATTGACTTCATCATCATCTGTTTGAATGGTTATAGATCCCGTGCCACCAACACCGTCAGGGTCATCTTTGGTAGAAATATCAACAGTTTCAGCTGGCGTTCCATCAATAAATTTCCCTTCACCTCCGATGCTTAGATTAAGCTCAAGCGCATCTCGAACTGTTGAACCTGCTTCAACACGAAATTCAAAAACCACGGAATCTCCTTCGGTAATAGTCGTGTTAGTCAATGCAACTAATTCTATCACGGGTCCTGTCGCTGGTGAATCTGGATCACTTACATGAATTGTATGAGTATGAGCGTTACCAGCGGTTTGGGGCACATAGTTGCCACTTGAATGAGTCAACACTGTTGCGGTAATAGATCCACCCCCCGCATCACTCAAATTTAGCGTTAATGTTTTACTTCCTCGAGGGTTATCAGTCGTAAGCATCATCACGTTCAGGGTTCTGGGACCAGTACTAGTAGCCGTAGTATATAAGCGTTGGCCACTTACATTAGGAGTCTGTGTAATTTGTACATTAATGGTAATATCACCCCTTGGCGTAGGGTCGGCTACTAAAGTAAATACAGCATCATCATCCTCACTGACACTGCTTTTACCTGAAATTGATATTTCTGGTATATCATCATCGATGACCGTAACGGTAATTGTATTAGTTTTGGTAGAAGTATCATTTGGGGTTGAATGGCTAACTGGTGCATATCCAGTATCTGTTCCACTTATTACCGAGATGGTGACCACACCATCTGCTTCATTATCATTATTATCAAGAATATTGACCTCTCCTTTAACGATTCCAGAAGTAGACATATTTATTGTAGTAGTTTGATTGGGAGCAAGGATATTACCACCAGTTTTAGTAATGCTTACTTCAACTGATATTGCTTGATACGGTACTGGATCGGACGTTAAAGTATATGTGAATTTTGAATCAGCTGCATCTTCTGCAATTGAATCAATGTCTCGAGTAATTGAAACAGCTGGCACGTCATTATCATTCACCGAGATTGTTTGTTTATATTTTGTGGGATCAGTAGAAATTTGATATCTCTTATTGGCAATTTGTGGTATACCCGTTACAATTTCAACAGTTATACTGCCATCGGCTTCATCAACACTATCTTCATTAGTTGGAAGGGAGATTGAATTTGAACCGCCAGTAAAAACATCAACAGTGTCTTCATGTGTCCCAAGATAATCTCCAACTTGAGTAATGCTCAGATTAACTTCAAGTCTTTCAGGGTTTATAGAGTCAGGTGTAAGGTCTGGTATTGTCATACCAGATTCTATTACAAAATTGAAGTTTAATGCAGTTCCTTCTACAACAGAAGATGATGTAACAGCAACTAATTCAATGATTGGACCTGCTGGTGGTGTTTCAGGGTCTATTATTAAAATTCTATGAGAACTAGCACCTTCTGCAGGATCAGGATCATATTCAAAACCAGAATTGGTTTTAACTGTCGCGGTAATATGTCCACCACTTGGATCTTCATTCATAGTACAAGGGGACTGGGAAAAAGTTCCATTACAAAGGTCTACTGTGAAATTCTTACCTTCAAATTCACTTGGCATCATCGTGATTAATCGTGTTTGCATACCAGATTGGAGACCAGATTGTGCACCTACATACAAAAGATGATTTGGATCAGTTGGTTCAGAGGATAAATCAACGCGAATGGTAAGTTCATTTAAAGGACGTATATTAGATGTTAAAGTAAATACTGCATCTTCATCTTCACTCACACTACCAGCACTTGAGACTGAAATTCTTGGTACATCATTATCGGCGACAGCAATTGTTATTGTATTTGTCGTTGTTTCATTTGCCATTGAATTGCTTACTGGGGCATAGCCAGTTCCGCTCGTGACTTGAATGGTAATTTCACTATCGGCTTCATCCACGTCATCATCATCTAGATTAATTATGCCGGTTTCCATTCCTGTTGTTGTCAAATCTATAGATTGTGGTATAGCACCTTTTATTACATTACCCGTTTGCGTAACAGTTATTTTAATGATGATAGTTTGATATGGAGCTGGAGTTGCTACTAACTTATAGGAAGCAGTTAAATCTTCTTCATTTACATTAAAGTCTTGCATATTAGGTGTTTTACTGACTCGAGATATTTTCACTTGCGGTAGGTCATTGTCTTCAACTATAAATTCAATCTTATTAATCGGCATGGCTGTGTCTGTACTATTGCTTACTGGAACATACCCGGTTCCAGTGGAGACTTGAACAGTGATGGTACTATCCGCTTCATTATTTGTATCATTAACGATCGTAACATTGTCATTTGCAGTTCCCGAAGTCTCCAACATAACCATAATTTCTTTCGTCTTATTTGTCGCTCCAGAAAGAACGTCACCAGTTTCAGTAATGGTCAGATTTACTGTTATAGTTTGATAAGGTGGTGGAGTTGCGGAGATCCTAAATGGAACGTTTGTTTCACTGGTATCACCTTCCGTAATTGACCCACCGGTTCGAGAAATTGAGACTTCTGGAGTATCATTATCCGTTACAGTTATTGACTTTGCAACCTTTGTGGTATCACTAGATATCCGATAATTTTTGTTGGCTGGAGTTCGGGTTCCCTGAATCAGAGTTACGGTAATACTGCCATCAGCCTCATCTTCAGTATCTTCGACAGTTGCAATAGATGATGTTTCTCCTGATCCACTTGTTGCAATGTTAGCTGTAATAGATTGCGCTCCACTATAAAAGTTGCCACTTTGAGTAACTCTTAGATCAACGATTAGTGCGGTTGAAACCGTGTTGCCAGCAGCAGCCCGAAATTTAGCTTTGAAAGACTCTCCTTCAGCAATTGATGTTGTAGCAACATTAGCTGTTGTTGTGAAATTAATAAATTCAATAACTGGTCCATTTGGCATCGAATTTAGGTCTATTATTGACGTGGTATGAGCGGTTCCAGAATCTGCTAATGCATATTTATTAGGATCAGCAGTGTTAAGGGCAACCGTAGCTGTTATATCCCCACCGCTTGAATTCGCTAACATAACATCAAAAGTTTTACTTCCCCTTGTGGTATCACCAGTCTTGGTGTTAGTTGCTAGCATCTCCACGGTTCGGGTCTGTTCACCCATAGTATCAGCTCCAACGTATAATTCTTGACCATTCATGTTTGGAACTTGAGTGAGATTGACCTTTATGTTAATAGTTCGGTGAGGGATCGGATTTGCTTCTAAGGTAAATGTAACAGTATTCGCATTATTTGAACCATCAACATCATCCCTACTTGCAGGTCCAGTAATAGAAATTTTTGGCACTTCATCATCTGCAACAACAATGGAAGCAGTATTTGTTGGATTTGAAGGGTCATTTGGTGTTGAATTGGTCTCAACAACACAATCGTCTGCAACTGTTACCCCCGTGCAGGCGGTAACCGTGATAGTGATAGTACTATTCGCTTCATCTTTACCATCATTAGCAATGCTGACCGTATCCATTTTAGAGCTGGCACCTGCTGTCATAGTTATCATCCGTGTTCCTTTTCCACCGGTACTTATAACATCACCAGATTCGGAAACCATTACGGAAATTGTTAAATTTTGATAAGGTGTTGGTGTCGCTGATAAAGTAAATGATACTTCTGAATCTGTACCTTCAGTTGCTATTGCGCTTCCTCGAGTAATTGATATTTTTGGTTTATCGTTATCTTCAACAGTAATTGTGGCTGACCTATTTGCGACAACACTAGAAATTGCGTAGTCACTCCCCCCGTCGTTGATAGTAAACGTAATTTCTCCGTTTGCTTCGTCAACCGTGTCGTTTGCTATAGTGAAACTATCTACAAGATACCTTCTGCCATTACTAGGGTTAAAGTTTACTGAACCAGCAGTGAAACTTGTACTTTGATTAGGTACTAAAAAACTATTTGATCCTTGGTTTAATGTAAAATTAATGGCAAAATTTGTTCCTGCTGTCTGAGGGATGTACATCATAAAATAAACTGCAGTTGTGTTAGTATCACCTTCTGTGACGGTATGATTTCTACTAAATGAGGACTCCATAAAACTTGCAGTTCCACCAACTCCAACAAAGGTTACTAATGGTTTTCCACTAGTACTATCATTATCAGTTACATTAATGGTTGCTTTAGTGTCTGCTACATTACTTGAAATCGCATAGCCAGAACCAGACTTAATTGAAAAAGTGAGCACACCATCTTCTTCGTGCACACTATCGGATTCAATATAAAGATTACCTCTAAAATATTGTCTATTATTATTTGTTTGCTTTTCTGTAGAGTGATAACTGGAAAGTTCAACTCTAGGATAATATATACTCATCTGATCACCCAAAAAATTGTCATTGGTTTGTTGAGTAAACTCAAAATTTACAAAAACATTTTCTTCCATTCCCCCTTGCGGAATGAAGATATAATAATAAAACTCTACTTGTGCATTAGTCATATTTTCTGATATGTTAAGAGTCTTTACAATCCCGTCCCCATTGGGATCAGTCGAAGATAATTGAAACCTAAAGCCTGAATGTTTACTTACCCCTGCAAGTGAAACTAAAGGGGGAGAAGAACTATTATCATTATCTGTAACATTAATGGTAATTGTTTTCGCGCTAGGTAGTGAATAGCTATTACCGCTTTTGAGAGTTAAAGTAATTAGACCATTTACTTCATGAATTTGGTCATTTGCTATCTCAAAACTACCTTTGATATATCGCTTCCCACTATTCGTGCTTGTGACTCCTGATGTAGCAAGATTTAGCATTCTATCCTCGGTTTTACTAGCCAAAAAGTCTTCACCTGCTCGCTCAGCAATTGAATAATTAACTATAAAATTGTTAGTTGCGGTCGGAGGAACAGACATCAGAAAATAAACTGTAAGAGGACCACTATTTCCTTCGGTCACTGTAGCAGGATTGCTAAAATCACTTTCGGTAAAGGAATTAGTCGTACCGGCACCAAACAACGTTATTGTTGGTCCTGCTTGTGCAAGTTGAATAGGTTTTTGAGAATTTATTGTAGGGGAGGGGGGGTCTGAGGAAGGGTTTATTTTAATTTCAGAAGGTGTTGTTGATAAATCACCCAGATTTCCGTCCATAGTTGGGTTTTCAAGATTATACAATCCGGAGTCATATTCATTTATACCCTGAGTAGCTAGATTATTATCATACCCACCGACTGATAAGTCTGATTGTTCACCAATACCAGCAACAACTTGCATGCCACTAATCGGATGAAACAGCATTATCGCGGTTAATAATACTAATCCAGGGAGATAGGAACATTTCCCGAGCGCGCGTTTAACCAGTATCAAACTTGTATTTGCACACAATTGTCCTGTTGGTGCGATACTACTTGATTGGTTCTTGGTGTCTAAACCTACTAGTTTTCTAATTACGATTCCAAGTTTAGTTTGCTTGTTGAGCTCAAGTCTGCATTGGTCTTGTTGAGCTGAGTTTTTTCCATTACGGAGGTTTAGAAGGGTGCTGATACCAGTTTGTTGCTTGTTGGGGTTGAAGAAATCCAAGCATGCTGATAGCAATAACTTCAACCATACTCTAGTGGTTCCAATCGTGTTGAGATTAGTGTTCAGAGTGACAGGTTCACGCATTTTATGTGTCTCCAGTGATGTGGGATGTGATGAGGTCATTTGAATGATTCCAGTTGCGGGTGATTCAGGTTTGTATTTTATCAAAATGCTCAATTCAAAAATTCAGTTTTAGTCTCCTAGTTTGTGAATTTTGAAACAATGTACTACGAATCAAAATCGTTGTCAAATTTTTTCTAACTTTTTGACACCTTCCAGTAATGTTGTCATTAGTTACTATTTTTTATTGATATTTTACCAACTTAATCTACCTTCTAGCAGAACTTTTGTTGAGTCATGTTTATTGATAGCATAGTTACGGATTCCGGTCAATTTAAATTGAGTATTTGAACCTAAATTCAAACGCGTACCAAGTTGATATTCATAATCTTGATTGTTTGTAATTTCAAATCCGCTGATTGGTGTTAAGATATTTTCATCATTCAATAATTCTAATCCGTAACCAAGTTCACCACTAACTGAAGAACCATTTGAATATCGACCACGTTCAAAAGTTGAATCTAATTCGTTGCTTTCCCATAAGGTGTTTTCAATACTCGCATCAACTTGGCCCCAGGATGGGGAAATTTCTAACATAATACCCCGTTGGTCATTTCCTAAATCATAGTTGAATGAGCTATCTAGTCGAATTTTTTGTACTTGAGTAGCAGCTCCAATAAGCGCACTTCCATTTCCAGTTACAGTAATTCCAATCGGATTAATAAAATCTGCACCACTAGTCACCTCAAATCCCAATACTGATTGATGGTTTTTTACATCATTACGCATGCCAATTGAAATAGTTGGACTTAAAGTTGTCCCAGTAGCAAAGTTGAATTGATGCGTTCCTTCCGTTCTGATGCGAAGGTGATGAGTATTGGTATGAACATCTGCCAATATTCCGTCTCTACCAGCGATGTGTCGGTAAGCGAACCAAGAGTCACCTTTAATGTTAAGTCTAGTTGTTCCAGCAAAAATTTGATCAGTTGTGAATAATAACTGATTACCGGTTAAGCCAAACGAATACGATTCGCTGTCTAGTATTTCGTTTTCATAGGATTCTTGTTTGATTTCTAGTTCACCGCGTCCCATACCAAACGTCGCTTGCAGTTCTGAATTCTGGTCATTGGAGATCCAACCAATATAAGGATTGAGAGCGGTAGTACGGGAATCAAACTCTATAAATTGAGCACTAGTTGATTCAAACTCAACTTCACTTTCAGCTACCGAAGCTGAGATTCCAGCTAACAATCCATCTTGAATTAAGGCATCAATCCCGATATGTCCAGTAAACAAATCCCCAGACCAATTGATCGTTCTACTTCTTCCAATTGGGGAAATATTTTCATAGTCCCCCAATCCCCAAAGGGTAGTTGGAATCGCAAATTCATCACCTGAATTAATTGTCATAGCAAAGGATGAATCACCCAAGAACGATTTCAGGGACGTTGTATTTTCATTGATCGCTTCACCACTTGCTTTTAACATGTTGGAAATTGAGTCTTGTCCCCAAAGTTCTAAGGTTTGTTGACTATCCTCACTTAATCCAAGTTCAATTCGATTTGAAACAGTTGCTAAGGTATTTGCCCCCGTGGTTCCAGTTAAATCAGGGATAAACGCTTGCGCATGGGCTGTTAATTCAGCTGAACGTTTTTGTCGATCGACCGCATCAGAGATGTTTACGACCGCGCGCCTAGCGTTTTCTTCAATAACATAACTTTGGTCGTCAATAAGTGAAACCGCGACAAATCCATCTTTATCGGCATGATTATTATTGATAGTTGGAATTTCAACAGCTACCGAATCCTGACCACCTAATTGAACCTTAACTTGCCTAGGAAAATCAATTTCAACATGCGCATGAGTTACCTGAAACGAAACAGAAATGCGCGTAGATTCAGTACCATTCTTTGAGATTATCAAAAACTTTGCCGAAGTACCTTCATCAACTAGATTATCAACCGCGGCAATTGAAACGACAGGAGGTGTCATTGCTGGAGAAGATTCTACTTCAGAACTTGGGGGAGGGCTACTTGCTGTTGGATCAAATAATGACAAAATTTCATCTATCACATTGTCTGCGATTGAAATTCTTGCTTGCTCCTCAGGAGTCCCGGTGCCAAAATCATTGTTTTTTACTGTAACTTCGGCGGATTCGCTCCCCTCGGCAATACGGTAAGGAGCCGGAACTGAGATTATTGAAACCCTTATTGTACCATCTTCTTCGTTAATTCCGTCATCAACTGTTAGAACTTTCAGGGTATCTTGACTTCTAATCATGTGAAAAGTTCGAGGAGTTCGCCAAGCTAAGAATTGGCCTTGTTGGGAAACATGAATACTTATTCTTAGACCACTAGCTGGTAAATCCTTAGACGATGTAATCCCAAAACTAGCATACTCTCCTTCTGTTACACTTGAACCATCAAAAACAGAAATTTCATTTGCGCCGGTGTCATCATTTATGATATGTCCCTTAGCGCGAACATTAGAAACGTCAATTTGGGTCTCTTGTGAACTTTTGGAAAATGCAATGGTAAAGGATTTGTTAGACTCAGTTAAATTGTTACCTATTATTTCAACAGAAATACGTTTTGTGGTATCTCCTACCTCAAATGTTAAGACTTCGTCCACTATCAATTCAAAATCTGCGCCAGGAACAGCATTATCTCCTCGAGCTATTATGGTTCTCCAGGTTAATTGGAAATCTTCTGTAGCGGGCGGTGTCAATGTTACATTGAAATTCATACTACTCGTACCTGAGTTCCCCTCATATAGAAAACTATCTTCAATACTCAAAACATAGTCCGGTCTCTCGAATACATTTACTGTCGCGGATCTACCACCGGTAACCGTATATGGAGTAGTACCATCCGTAACTAACGAAACCATGAGTGTATCTCTTGGATCATTGATATTATCCACGTCCAAATTGATTCTCAAAGATGCTTTTCTTGTGACTTCATCAAAGGTTAAGTTTCTCGTCACGGGAACTCCAGATTCACCTGCGGCAAGATAATTCTCACTCACAGGTGTATAAGTTACAGCAAGCGGACCAGATATAACTACGTTGGAGGTAATAGTAAAGATTGCAAATGGGTAATCTTGTTCATAAACATTTGCACCAGCTGTTATTGATAATTCAGGAACATCATTATCTGAAACAAGAATAGTAATTGTATTACTGGAATCTGTATTAGGAGTTGAGTTGCTTACTGGTTGGTAACCAGCACCATTTACAACCTGGATTGTAATGGTGCTATCCGCTTCATTAACATCATCATCAACGATCATAACTCCCCCGGTTGCGGTACCAGAAGATGACATCGTAATCATCGTAGATTGGCTGGTAGCTAGGACATTTCCAGTTTCTGAAATACTAATTAAAATAGTAATTTCTTGAGATGGTCTCGGATTTGCTGTCAACGTGAAAGTAGTGCTTGTTATATTTTCAACGATTGCACCTCCAGTTCGAGCAATTGAAATCTCTGGTACATCATTATCTTTTACCGTAATTGTTTGTGAGACTTTGGTTGGGTCAGTTGATATATTATAATTTTTATTGTCAGGGGATACTCGACCTCGAAGAATTTGTACTCCGATTTGTCCATCTCCGCTGGCATCATTATTATCAATTGTTTTAACGGGTAGTGAACCAGTCCCATCGGTGTTGATTGTGACGGTTTCTGGTTTGACTCCATCAATTAAACCTCTTGGATCATCAATGATAATATCAATTTCAAGTTCACTACCTAATGGGGTTTGTACACCAGCTGCGACTTGAAAATTGATTACCGTAGATTCACCTTCTACAATAGTTGGGGCAGCTGAAACTATTTCGATTACCGGACCAGTCAGGTTGGCATCTTCATCAATTATTTGAATTTTCCGAGAAAAGCCGTTATCAGCAGGAAGATATTTGTTATCAGCGTGAGGTGTTACTGTTACAGTAATTATTCCACCACTTTGATCATCCAAGTCAAGAGTTATTTCTGCGGTTTGACTATTTGCTGACATCATTACCGTCTGAGAACTTTCTCCTATAAATAATGTCTCTCCAGAGTTATATGGACTCGCATCAATGGAGACATTAATGGTAATGTCTTCCCAGGGAGCTATATCAGCTGCTAAAGTGAATACCGCATCATCATCTTCACTCACACTACTACTAGTGGTTGTTATTGATATCCTTGGATCATCATTATCTGAAACGGTTATAGTTATTCTGTCACTAGATGCTTCATTTGGTGTGGTATTATCGACTGGTTTATATCCAGCATTTGCAACTTCAACAACTTGAATAGTGATGGTACTATTTGCTTCATCAACATCATCATCATTTAGGATGATTGTTCCCATTGCAGATCCGGTAATTGGAATAAGAATTTTGTCAGTTTGAGTTGCTGCAAGTACTGGACCAGCTGACTCTCGGAACGATACAGTAACTGTGATTTCTTGATAGGGCATAGGGGTCGCCGTCAACATATATGATATACTTGTATCACTTTCAGTAGCTGTGTCCGTAGCAGTTCCCGTTACTCGGGAAATTGAAACATGCGGGATGTCATCATCCAAAACTGTGAATTCAATCGTATTAGTTGGATTGGTGCCATCATTTGGGGTTGAATTACTGACCGGGACATATCCAGTACCAGTAGTGACTATTATAGTGACGATACTATTTGCTTCGTTCAAGTCATCATTGACAAAACTAATGGTTTCAGTTTTGGTTCCAGAAGTTGTCATAGTTATTGACTTGCTTGGTGTTCCAGATATAATATCACCAGTTACAGTTATATCTAAGTTAATTGTAATATCTTGGTTAGGAGCTGGAAGGGCAGTTAAGGTATACATGACACTTGTATCACTTTCAGAAATTGAATCTCCAACTGGTGAAATTGAAACTTGTGGGGTATCATTATCTTGCACTGTGATTGTTTGACTAACCTTAGCAGTATCAGCAGAAATTCGATAATTCTTATTTCTAGGTTGAAGTCGACCTTGATTTATTGCTATTGTAATGCTTCCATCGGGCTCATTATTATTATCATCAACGGTATCAATGTTTAGTGGCACCATTATCCCACCGTTTGGGATAGTAACAGAAGCAGGTACAGATTCGGTGACAAAGTTTCCCGTCGGTGTATATGCAATGTCAACATCAAGTGCAGTTGGAACACCAAGTCCAGATGCTGTTTGAAGTCTAAATTCTGCAGTGTTTCCTTCCACAATAGTTGTTGAAGACACAGCAATCAATTCAATTATCGGTCCATCTGGTTCTGAACCTCGATCATTAACTCGAACTGTGCGTGTATGTGCATCACCAGTCACATTAGGTCGGTAATTCCCATCGACACGGGTTGCTACAGTAACGGTTATATCTCCTCCTCCTGCATCCGTTAGGTCTATAGCGAAATTCTTAGTTCTGTTATCAGTTTTCAGCAACATTACCTGCCGAGTTTGGTTCCCAGTAGTAGCATGTCCCCCAACATATAGAACTTCACCTAGCACATTTGCTAACTGGGTAATATCAACATTAATGGTGAGATCGACCAATGGATCAATATCTGCCGTTAAAATTAAATTGATATCATCAACTTCACTTATACTAGTAATGTTATTAACTGTTGCAATTGAGATTGCGGGAACATCATCATCCGTGATACTCACATCAATTGAATTTTTAATTGCAGGGTCAGAATTATCCACTGGACTATATCCAGTACCGGTTGTAACCGAAACCGTGATGGTGCCATCTACTTCATCTACATTATCAGTTTCAAGAGTGACTGTTCCCGTCTCGGTTAAAGATGATTGGTCTGCTCCAGCGGTGGTTGAAGGTGTCATTGTAATCATCTTAGTTTGGGTGTCAGCAAGAAAATCACCACCTGATTCAGTAATTTCAACGACAACAGTAATTGCTTGATAAGGGGCCGGAGTTGCGGTCAAAGTATAGGTAAAACTTCCAGCACTTTCATCAACAGCTCCTCCAGTTCGAGAAATTGAAACTTCAGGTTCATCATTATCTTGCACCGTGATCTTTTGAGTAACCTTAAGAGGATCAGAAGAAGTTTGATAATTTTTGTTGGCAGGATGCAAATTCCCGCGAATAATCGTTACGGTGATATCACCATTTGCCTCGTCGACTTCATCATCATCAGTTGGAATGGTTAATTCTGCCGTTCCACCCATTCTAACATTGGTTTGAGCATTAGTTTCGTGGATAGGAATATTCACAGAAGTTGGTTTTGGCCCCTTAATAAATGATCCAGGGTCTGCAACTTCTAAATTAACGACTAGTTCAGTTGAAATTGTTGTACCCTGTGCAGCACTAAATGTAAATACGGCATTTGTCCCCTCAGTAATTGGAGTTGAAGCGACTCGTGTTATTTCAATCACAGGTCCATCTGGTGGCGCATCTAAGTCTAATACTTGAATTGGTACGGAGGTATCATCTGCAAGCTTATACTTGTCATTATTTGCTGGTGCTTGCATTGTAACGGTAATCGAACCACCTCCTACGTCTCTTAAGTCAAGATTGATGTCAGCACTACCGGGAGTAGCGGAAGTTGTCAGCATATCAACATCCAATTCTAGATTACCCGATGCGTTAGCCCTTTCATACAAGCGGTCACCTGAGACAATCGGATTTTGCGAAACATTAACAACAATAGTAATATCTTGCCAAGGAATTGGATCTGCTTGTAAAGTAAAGACGGCATCATTTTCTTCTTCCACATTACTACTTCCAGCAGAAATTGATACGACGGGTGTTTCATCATCGGTAACATTGACAGTAATTTTATTACTCGGATTGGTATCTTCAGCCGCGGGAGTATATCCAATACCAGTAGCAACGGTAACCGAGACTTGACCATCCGCTTCATCCAACTGATCATCAACGAGAGTAACTGTTCCTGGTGCGGATCCGGAACTTGTCATCGAAATTGTTCTAGTTTGAGTTGCGTCAAGAAAAGCACCCACTTGTTCGATCGTTACACCAATATTAATTGATTGATAAGGAGCAGGACTTGCCGATAACGAATAGGAAATTGTACCGGATTCAGGAACGGACCCAGCTCCACCAGTTCTAGATATTGAAACGATTGGTACGTCGTTATCACTCACCATGATTGTTTGTGTTCTCTCATCTGCGGTATTAGAGAGTTGATAATTGTTGGCATTATTAGGGGTTATTTGACCAGGTTGAATTGTTACCGTAATACTGCCATCTGCCTCGTCATTTTGATCATTATCAGTTTCGATTGTTAAAGAATTAGTACCACTTACTGGAACACTCACAGAAGTTGCGGCTGTTCCTTTAATAAAGTCTCCATCATCATCATTGACAATATTAAGGCCAACGGTAAGTGAACTGGGAATTGGATTTCCTGATCTTGATGCAATTGGATCAGCACCAGCGGCAAAATTTACGATAATATTTGTTCCCTCAGTTACTGAATTTGAAGAAACTGATGCTAATGTGACAACTGGACCGTCAGGTGGTGATTCTGGATCAATAACTTGAATTTCGAAAATATGAGCGTTACTAGCGGTCCTAGGTGCATATTTTTCGTCAGGATGAGTCTTCACAGTCGCGGTAATAGATCCTCCTTGCAGAACATTGTTCATTTCGTTGTCACTTCCCGCGATCTCATTTAACAACCTAACTGAGAAGTCTTCGGTTAATCTAGCACTCTTCGGCATCGTTACTGTTAAAGATCTTCTAGCGGTACTTGTATCAGCCCCCTCATATATGAGTTGTCCACTCACATTTGGATTTTGAGTAATTTCAACATTAACGACAATTTCTTCCCAAGGATTTATATCTGCAGTTAAAGTGAATACTGCGTTGGCACCTTCACTTAAACTAGTACTTGCTGAAGAAACTGATATTTTGGGTTGATCGTTATCTGAAACGTCAATGGTTATTTTACCCCCAAGAGCGGCATTTGCCGTTGACTTATCCGCGGGGGTATATCCAGTTCCAGTATCTACTACTATAGTGACTGTGCTATTGTCTTCATCTACATCATCATTATGAAGATTGACTGTACCCGATGCAGTACCCGTCGTCATCATAGTAATCTGTCTAGTTTGTGTTCCAGCAAGTACATTTCCACTTACTGATTCGGATATTCCTATATTTATTGTAATTGATTGATATGGTGTAGGAATTGCCCGTAACGAATAGGTAATTTCACCACTTTCATCTAAATTTGCACTGCTAGTTGAAGCTATTGAGACAACTGGTGTATCCCCATCTTCCACCGTGACTGTTTGTGACACCTTTGAAGGGGTTAGTGATTTTCGATAGTTTTTGTTGGCAGGATATCTTTGGCCTTGAACTATTTCTACAGTTATACTTCCATTAGCCTGATTACCACTTTTATCTTCAGTTTGAATGAGTATTGAACCCGTTCCACCAGTAGTCGCGGTGGGGTCTGATTTGGTAGTGATCGAGACCTCTTGAGGAGTTGAACCACTAATAAAAGTTCCTACTTGAGTGACGCTTAGTGTAACTTCAAGTGCAGTGGGAACAGCAGTACCTGCTTCAACTTGAAAGTCAAAAGTAACTGAACTCCCCTCAGCGATAGTTGAGTTGGTTAACGCAACAATTTCAATCACTGGTGCGTTATTACTTGGTGGAGTATCGGGATCAATCACTTGAATTCTATGAGTATGAGCATCTGATGCTGTTTTGGGGGAATAATTACCATCAGGGTGGGTTGTCACAGTCGCAGTAATAAACCCACCTCCTTGATTTCTTAAGTCGAGAGTTAAAGGAGCTCTTCCACTTGTTGTCATCATAACTGTTCTTGTTTGGGGAATCAAACTGTTCAAACCAACATATAGAAATTGCCCCCCCACATTAGGTGTTTGTGTGATTTCAACATTAATGGTAATTGTTTTCCAAGGGACAGGGTCGGCTACTAAATTAAACACTGCGTCATCTGCTTCATTAACACTGCTATTTCCGGTTACTGATATAGCTGGAACATCATCATCAGTAACCAAAAAGGTTATTGTATTAGTTTGATTCGTCGTGTCATTCGCGGTTGAATTACTTACTGGAACATATCCAGTATCATTGCTATTTGTAACTACCTGAACAGTTATGGTTGAATTCTCCTCATCGACATTATCATCAAGAATTTTGACAGTACCGTTTACTCTTTCCGTTGAAGCAGACAAACTCACTGTTTCAGTTTGGCCGGGATCAAGCATATTACCACCAGTTTGTGTTATTGCAACCTTAATCATAATTCCGCGATGAGGAACTGGGTTTGCCGTTAACGTATACGTGACATTTGCGACATTTTCAGCAAAAGAACTACCACTTCGAGTAATTGAAATTTCAGGATCATCATTATCATTCACCATGATGGTTTGAGTGACCTTTGCAGGGGCAGTAGATTTTCTATAATTTCTCATGGCTATAACTTCTCTTACTTCGTCACTTTGTTCAGTTCCTTCGGGAAGTAGTCCTAATCCTTGAACAATTTCAACTGAAATACTACCTTGTGCCTCATCATTGGAATCATTGTTGGTTTGAATGGTCAAACTACCAGTCCCGTTAGCTGCAGTGACGGGAACAAAAGTTGGTATAGATCCGCTAATATAGTCGCCAGATTGGGTAACAAGAACACTGACGTTAAGATTGTTAGGAAGTATGGTTCCAGCTTCAACGCGAAGATTAAAAACAGCAGCTGTTCCTTCAACTATTGGTGTTGTGGGTGCTGTTTCTAGTTCAATGACCGGACCATTATTTGGTGTATCAGGATCAATTACTAGAATTCGATGCGAACTCGCGCCTTCTGCAGGATTCGGGGCATAATCATTACCAGGATTTAAATTTACTGTCGCGGTAATAAATCCACCACGTGAACGTTTTGTTGTGGGAGTATCAGGACGACAAGGGGTTGTAGTATTAGTTGCATTACAAAGGTCTACATCAAATGTCTTCCCTTCAAATTCACTAGGCATCATTGTTATAAATAATGTATTTTTACCTTCTTGTTCACCAATAGTTCCCTCACCTGCAAACAAAACGTCAGTATTCACAAGGGGCTCAGCCGATAAGTCAACACGAATGGAAAGTTCTTCCAATGGGCGTATATTAGATGTTAAAGTAAATACTGCGTCATCGTTTTCATTCACACTACCTGTACTTGATACTGATATTTTTGGTATATCATTATCGGCAACGCGGACTTCAATTTTATTAGTGGTAGTTGCATTTGCTGTTGAATTACTTACTGGGGCATAACCCATTCCGTTATTTACTTGAACTGTGATAGTACTTGACAATTCATACCGGTCATCATCGTCAAGGTCGATTTCTCCGGTCTTCATTCCTGAAGTAGTCATATCAATTGTTGTCGGTTTAGCACCTTTGATTATATCTCCGGTTTCTGAAACATTGATGCTTATGGTGATCGTTTGATATGGTACTGGAGTGGCCGTTAACGTATATTGAACTCTTAAATGACCTTCGTTGTAATTAAAGTCATTCGGAGTTGATGTTGCAGTGACGCGCTCGATTTTTACTTGCGGCACGTCATTATCTTCAACGACGAATTCAATCTTATTAATCGGCTTGGTCGTATCTGTACTATTGCTAACTGGAATATACCCAGTTCCAGTCGAGACTTGGATAGTGACGGTACTATTGGCTTCATCAACAGTATCATTGGCAACCATAAATTGCCCAATTTGATCTCCCGAAGTCGATACATCAATAGTTCTAGTAATAGACTTAGCTGTCGTTCCAGAAATAACATTACCTGTCTGCAATATAGTCAAATTCACTGTGATAGTTTGATAGGGGACTGGTCTTGCTCTAATTGTATACGGAACATTTTTAACACTCGTATCGCCTTCGATAACTGACCCACCAGTTCGAGAAATCGATACGGCTGGGGTATCATTATCTGTTACATTGATTGACTTTGCAACCTTTGTAGTGTCACTAGATATTTGATAATTTTTGTTGGCTGGAGTTCGGGTTCCCTGAATCAGAGTTACGGTAATACTACCATCAGCCTCATCTTCAGTATCTTCGACAGTTGCAATAGATGATGTTTCTCCGGTTCCACTTGTTGTAATTCTAGCTGTAATAGATTGCGCTCCACTATAAAAGTTGCCACTTTGAGTAACTCTTAGATTAACGTCTAGTACGGTTGAAACCGTGTTGCCAGTAGCAGCCCGAAATTTAGCTTTGAAAGACTCTCCTTCAGCAATTGATGTTGTAGCAACATTAGCTGTAGTTGTAAAATTAAAAAATTCAATAACTGGTCCATTTGGCATCGAATTTAGGTCTACTATTGCCGTGGTATGAGTGATTCCAGATTCTGCTAATGCATATTTATTGGGTTCGGTAGTGTTAAGAGCGACCGTTGCCTTGATGTCACCACCGTTCACATTCTGTAAGGTGACACTAAAAGTTTTACTTCCCCTTGTGGTATCACCAGTCTTGGTGTCAGTTGCTAGCATCTCCACGGTTCGTGTTTGGTTACCTGAATTATTAGCACCAACGTATAATTTTTCACCATTCGTTTTTGGAACTTGAGTGAGATTGACCTTTATGTTAATAGTTTGGTGAGGGATCGGATTTGCTTCTAAAGTAAATGTAACAGTATTCGGATTATTTGAACCATCAACATCATCTCTACTTGCAGGTCCAGAAATAGAAACTTTTGGCACTTCATCATCTGCAACAACAATGGAAACAGTCTTTGTTGGATTTGAAGGGTCATTTGGTGTTGAATTGGTCTCAACAACACAATCATTTGCAACTGTAACCCCCGTACAGGCGGAAACTATAATAGTGATTGTACTATCTGCTTCGTCTATACCATCATCTGCAATACTGACCGTATCCATTTTAGTACCGGCATCGGCTGTGGTCATAGTAATCATTCTTGTCCCTTTTCCACCACTACTAATGACATCACCACCTTCATCAACAAAAACGGAAATTGTTAAATCTTGATGAGGGAGTATTGACGCATTTAATGTAAACGAAACGCTTGCATCCATGCCTTCTGTTGCTGTTGCACTACCTCGAGTTATAGATATTTTCGGTTTATCGTTATCGGCAATAGTGATTGTGGCCGACCTATTTGCAGTAACAGCAGAAATTGCGTAGTTACTACCTCCATCCTGGATTGTAAATGTAATGTCCCCATTAGCTTCATCGAGTGTGTCATTGGCGATATTAAAACTACCCCTGATATATTTTCTGCCATCTCTAGTAATCGTTGGTGCTGAAGCAGTTGTAAATGTTAAATCAGGGGGTTGACTCGTTGAAATAAAATTTGATGCTAAAAAGCTATTTGATCCTTGGTTAAGTTGATATTTTATGGAAGAAGGAAAAGTGGCATCTCCTGGAATGTACATTAGGAAATAAACTGGAGTTGTGCTAGTATCACCTTCTTCCACAGTATTAGTTCTGCCATACGATGCATCTAATAAATCTTCTGTACCACCAACACCAACTAAGGTTACCAATGGTTTATCGCTAGGGCTATCATTATCCATAACATTGATGGTTGCTGATCGTTCTGCTTCAACACTAGAAAGTGCATAACCAGCACCGGGTTTAATTGCGAATGTGAGAACACCATCTTCTTCGTGCACATCGTCGTTAACAAGGTCAACAGTTCCTCTAAAGTATGATTTTCCTTGACTAGTTAGCGTTTCAGAAAATTGAGAAGTAGCCGAACTAAGATCATAACGAGGATAATAATAATCTAACTGGGTTGCACTAATAAAATTATCATTTGGCCGTTGAGAAAAATCGAATTCTACAGTTATATTTTTGTTTGCGCTCGCTGGTATAGATACAAAAAAATTAATCTGAAAGTTTAATTCTGAGATGCTAAGAGTTCTAGAAAAACGATTAAATAAAAAACCGGATTGTGAACTTACCCCTATTAACGTGACTAATGGTGTAGAACCCTGATCATTATCAGTGACATTTACCACTATTCTCCTTTCTGCCAACGTTTCAGAAACATCATAGTTATTGCCTCCAGCATTGAAAGTTAAAGTAATTTGCCCGTTTTCCTCATGATTGGTGTCATTTTTAATTTTAAAACTTCCTTTTATATATCGCTTTCCACTATTCGTGCTAGTAACACCAGACGTAGCCAAATTGAGGGTTCTATTTGCAGTTTTAACTTTCAAAAAGTCATCTTTTACATATTCATTTGTCGTTCTTATTTCACGTTCTGTTACTGAATAACTAATCATAAAGTTGGAAGTTACATTTGCTGGAAAATACATCAGAAAATAAACCGTAAGATCACCACTATTGCCTTCGGCAATAGTAGCAGGATTATTAAAATCACTCTCAGTGAACGAATTAGTCGTACCAGCCCCGACCAACTTTATTATCGGAGGTCCAGTTATATCTATTGTTATCGAGTTGTCTGCATCTGTGTCTGAAAGAATATAACCGGTACCTGCTTTGAGAGTCAACGTTATCTCACCATTATTATTGGAGCTATCATTTTGAATTTCAAAACTTCCTATCGTATAAATCTTATTCATGGAGGCTTGGTTTCCATGGGACATCGTGTTCTGAACGTCAGGATTAAGAGTACGGTCTGCTGTCGTTGTTCCGACAATAAAATTTTCATTTGCACCTTGTGTTACCCGATATTTTATGTCAAAATTACGCATATTCGTGGTAGGAAAATGGATCAAAAAATATACTTTGGTTTGTCCAGTTGCTGGTTCATTTACCGAGTAAGACCTGCTAAATTTGGTTTCATCAATAGATAATTCACCTCCTGCACCCACTAACGTTAGTGTGGGGGCAGCGTCATCATCCATTACACTAATGGTGGCCATATTGTTTGCAGCTGTATTTGAAAGTGAATACCCCCCGGAAAAACTAGAATTTTCTTTGAGAGTTAAGGTTAATACTCCATCTGGTTCATCTACTGTGTCATTTGTAATGTCAAAGCTATATCGAATGTATTTTTTGTTGTTAATACCTGTTTCAACTGCTCCATTTGTTGAAAGATTGAGCTCCCTATCACCAGTACCCCCAACTAAAAAATTGTCATTCTGCCCTTGGGTTACTTGATATTTGATAATAAAGTTTGCAGTAGCAGCTGCTGGAATGTGCATTAAAAAATATACACTAGTTGTCGTATTAGTATGAGGTGATGTAGCTGTATTTGGGTTTCCTTCGGTAACGGTAGCAGTTGTTCTACTGAATTGACTTTCGGTAAATGAACTTGAAGTGCCAGCACCGACCAGCGTTAATAATGGTGCATTGCCATCATTATCAATTACATTTACCTTGGCAGTTCTATTTGCGGTATTACTATCAATTGAATAGTTGGAGCCACCATCCTGAATTGTCAAAGTAATGATTCCATTGTCTGAATCAACATTATTACCTTGAATTTTAAATTCCTCAAAAACATGTCTTGCGGGGAGCCAAGTCATTCCAGCGGGAGGTTGCACTCGGTTAGAAGGATGTGTGGCAAGATTAATCGATCTTGATGTCACTGTACCATTGACTAAAAAATTTTCACCTGATCTCTGTGTTATTGTATAATTTATAGAAAAATTCAAAGCGGCAGAAAGGGGAATCTGAAACCGAAAATAGATAGCTGTTTCATTTGTACCGCTTGGTTCATTTATTGTCATATTCCTCGTGTAATCAGGGTTGAATCTACTAAGAAATGCAGTGGTAACTCCAGGAAATTGCACCTGCGGTTGGGCTTGCGCAAGTTGAATAGAGTTTGGTTGAAATTGTAAAATTGTAGTCAAAAACATCAATGCGATAAGATATTTCCACTTACCAAAGACTACTTGAATCAGCATCAATCTCGCATTTACACAAAATTGTCCCAATGATGCAATTACGGTAAACGGATACTTTATATCCGCATTTACAAACTTTTTAACCCCAGTTCCAAACTTGGCTCGTTTAGTTTGCTCAGGTTCTTGATGATTTCGCTTCTCCAAGCGTTCTTTACCAATAGCAGAGAGAAGGTTGAAGTTACACTTATCGCGTGTTGTTTGGACAATGAGTCTCCAACACGCAGATAATATAATCGTCGACCAGACTAGGAATTTTCCAATCAAGTTGAATATAGGGTTCGTTGGAATTGAATTATTCAATTCGTTAGCTTGTTGTGATTTATGTGATGTAGATTTCATTGGGTTTCCTCTTGAGGTATAAAGCAAGTAATTGCGGGTTGTTAAACGATTTTCAAATTTACCAATTAAAACGACCTTCCAATCGAACAGTTGACGAATTGGGTCCTGAACTATTTTTACTTTGAATTCCAGAAAGCTCAAAATTGGCGTTTGAACCAAGACCTAAGCGCGTACCAATGAGATATTCATAGTCTTGGTTTGATGATATCTCAAATCCACTAATTGGGGTTACTAAACCATCACCTTGTAAAAACTCAAATCCATAACTAAATTCACTATTAAGCGACACACCATTGGAATATTGGCCATTTTCAAAGCTTGAATCCAAGATATCGCTACTCCATAGTGTGTCCTGAATATTTGCGTCAATATAGCCCCATGTCGGTGATACATCAACAATAAAGCCCTGGTTATCAGTATTCCGGTCATAATTCAATGAGCTACTTATGGTGACCTTTTGAACTTGATTTGCTTGCCCAACCAGCATGCTTCCAGTGCCAGCAATTGTTAAGCCAACGGGATTATTGTAATCGGCACTACTAGTTAACTCAACTCCCAATACAGATTGATGGTCTTTGACATCATTGCGGATGCCGATTGAAATCAATGGACTGAAAGTCGAACCAGCTGCAGAGTCAAATTGATGCGAACCTTCCGTTCTAATTCGCAAATGTTGTGCATTGGTATGAAAGTCCGCCAAGATTCCATCTCTTCCCGCAATGAATTGGTGTGCAAGCCAAGAATCACCTTTTATACTTAGTTTAGTGGTTCCATTTGCAATGTTATTGGAAGTGAATAAGACTTGATTTCCATTCAAACCAAATGAATATGATTCACTGTCTAAAGTCGAATCTTCATAAGATTCTTGTTTGACACCAATAACACCTTGACCCAATCCAATTGTAGCGTGTAATTCAGAATTTCGGTTTTGGGAAGTCCAGCCAAGATATGGATTGATTGATGTTGTTCGCACATTAAATAGGATCTCGTTTGTTGTGGAATTGTCAAATTCAACTTCGCTTTCTGATACTGAAGCAGAAATTCCAGTTAATAATCCATCATTAATCAGTGCATCAATCCCAATGTGACCGGTAAATAAGTCACCAGACCAATCAATGGTCTTATTACTTCCAATCGAGGAATAGTCAAGGTAGTCTCCTATGCCCCAAAGTGTAGTAGGAATCGCAAATTCATCACCGGAAATGAGTGACATCGCGAATGATGAATCTCCTAAGAATGATTTTAACGTTGTTGAATTTTCATTAATCGCTTCACCACTTGCAGTTAGTATGCCGGTTACTGAGTTTCGTCCACCGAGTTCCAAAACTTGATTGGCATTTTCATTGAAGCCTTGCGTGATTCGGTTGGAAACAATACCTAGATTATTTGCACCCATCCGGCCAGTCAAATCTGGTAAAAACGCTTGAGCATGGGCAGTAATTTCAGCTTGACGTTGTTGTCGATCAATTGCATCCGAGATATTTACGACCGCGTTCCCTTCATTCACAGCAATCATGTAACTAGGATCTTCGGTTAATGAGACTGCGATATAACCATCTTCATCTGCATGATCATTATTGATGGTCGGAATGGCAATTGAAACCGCATCCTGTCCACTTAATTGTACATTCATTGCCCCTGGTAATTCAACCTGAACATGTGCTTGATTTACTTGGAAGGAAACTGAAATGTTGGTAGAATTGGTGCTATTCCTTGATGTGATTAAGAATCTTGCGGTGGCTCCTTCATCAATGGAATTTTCAACTGCGGTAATTGAAACTGAAGGACGCACTACTGCTGGTGCAGACTCAGCTTCAAGGTTAGAAGGGGAAGCACCTTGTGAAACATTAAGCGCAGATAAAATTGAATCAATGGCCAATTGTGCCACGGATATTCTTGCCTCAGGGGCTTTATCAGGTTCATCATCACTGATTATTGTGACAACATTCGTTTCATTTTCAATTACACCGCGATAAGAATCTGGGACATCAATAACTGAAACGGTAATGGTACCTGGGTCCTCTTGTTCTACATCATTAATTGTTTGAATTTCCAATGTAGCTGGATTTGTCGTCATTTTGAAGGTTCTTGGTACACGCCAAGCCATATATGATCCAGTACCGCTTTCTATTATATTTAAGTTTAATGTTAACCCCTCTGTTGGCAGAACCTGAGGTGAAACAAATGAAAATCTTGCTGGTTTTCCTTCGGTTATGATACTTGGATTGGCATATATATATATTGAATTAATACCCGATCCAATGTTGTCATCATTTAATATGTAACCCTTTGCGTTAGCATTATTGGTATTGATTGTACCAGTGACTATTGATTCTCTAATCACTATGGAAAAGGTTTCATTGGGTTCAGGAACAGAATCACCGATTATCGAAATTACAATATTCGTTGTGGATTCTCCAGTTGCAAATTCTAAGGGTCTTTCAATAACTTGAATAAAATCTTCATCTGGTGTGGCATTATCACCTGGAGCCAATTTAGTACTCCAAATTAAATTCAACGGTTCACGAGCAGGTGGTGAGAGGGTAACTTCAAATTCTAATTCACTTGTACCAGATTCACCCTCATTAGTGAATCCATCTCGTATACTTAATATATATCCAGAACTCTCGTAAACGTTAATTAAATCAGACGCAGGAGTACCTACAGTGTAGTTAGTTGAAAAACCTTCTTCATTTAATAGGGTGACATTAATCATTGCATTTTGTTCAATTATTGAATCTTGTGGTAATCTTATTGATAAATTTGAAACAAAAACATTACCAGATTTAACAAATTTCAAAGGGGGAGTTGATACTTCACGAGTTCCAGAGATACCACTATTTTCAATATTGCTACTTATAGGTAGATAATTAACAGCTAAGTCTGATTTAGGTAATACGCTTGAAATGACCGTGAAATTAGCAATTGGATCATTTTGTTTAAACACATTCGCATTAGCAGAAATGGTCAATTCAGGGATGTCATCATTTCTAACCAAAAAGGTGATAGTATTACTTGTACTTTCATTTGGTGTGTTATTACTTGAGGGCATATATCCGGTACCTTCAACAACCTGAATGGTCACGGTGCTATCTAATTCATCAATTTGATTATTAGTAAGAATAATTTCACCTGTTGCGGTCCCACTTGTTGATATCACAATTTCTTCAGTTTGTGATTCTGCCAAAATTGCACCAGATTCAGTAATATTCAATGCAACAGTAATTTCTTGATATGGTGCAGGAATTGCCGTTAACGTAAAAATAACATCCGTATCACCTTCAAAAACTGTACTACCGCTTCGAGAAATTGAAATTTGTGGAATGTCATTATCAACCACCCTAATTGTCTGAGAAACCTTTGCAGGGTCAGTGGAAATCTGATAGTTTTTATTTTCAACTCCTGGGACGTTTCGACCTTGTAAAATCTCTATTGTGATACTACCATTTGCCTCATTAGAATTGTCATCTACTGTTGGAATAGTAATCAATACAGTGCCATTCGTTGAGATGTTAACAGTTTCTGGTGCTGTTCCTTCAATTATAAACGTTCCAATTAGAGTAACACTTAGGTCAACTTCAAGTGGAGTTGTAACACTTGGTCCAGTTGAATCTACTTGAAAACTGAATGGTACTCTGTTGCCCTCTTCAACAGAGTTTGAAGAAGCGGTAACTAATTCAATTATCGGTCCATCCGTTGTTGTATCTGAGTCAATTACTAGAATTCTATGTGAAGCACCATTTGTAGCAAGTTTATATTCTTCGTTTGTGCTAGAGGCAACTGTTACGGTAATGAACCCACCACTTGGATTTGGAGCATTAGTTGCATTATGAAGGTCAATGGTAAATTGCTTTTCTCGATTATCGCTGACCAACATCATTACCGTACGCGTTTCAGCTCCAGTTTGATCTGCACCTTCATATATTACTTCACCATCTACATTAGGGTTTTGAGTAATATTGATTGTAATGGATATTGTTTCCTTTGGTAAAATATCCGCAGAAAGTGTTAGTGTCGCATCACTATCTTCGTTCACGGAAACTGCACCGGTTATTGAAATTTCGGGAGTGTCATTATCCGAAACAACAATCTCAATGGTGTTTTGGGGGTCTGTAGACTCTACCGGGGTACTAACCGGTTCATATCCGGTGCCAGCAGTCACTTGAATAGTTATTGTACTATCCGCTTCATCTACTTTATCATCATCTAGATTAATGGTTCCCGTTGTTGTTCCTGATTGTGCTACAGTCATTATAACGCTATCAGGTTTAGTACCAGCAATAATATCGCCTGATTCGGTAACAGTTATCATTATTGTTAAATCTTGATAAGGAAGTGGAGAAACTGATAATGTAAATGTGAAATTTGAATCACCTTCTGAAACTGTTCCACCTAATCGAGAAATTGAAACTCGTGGTACATCATTATCCGTCACCGTGACTATCTTTGAAACCTTTGTACTATCGGTAGAAATTTGATAATTTTTGCTGGCTAGACCTATGCTACCAAGTATAATTTCTACTTCAATGCTACCATCCGCTTCGTCTAAGTCATCATCAATTGTTGGGACAGATAGTTGACCACTACCATTAGTCAAGATATTGACTGAATCGGTTGATGAACTACCAAAAAAGTTTCCTGTCAGTGTAATCCCTAAATCAACCTTTAATACACTTGCTAAAGAAGTCATTCCAGAAGGAATCACGGCTTGAAAATTAAATATCGCAGTAGTTCCTTCAACTATTGAATCTGCACTAACCGATACTAGCTCAACAATTGGTCCATCCGGTGGTCGATCTTCATCACTTATATGAGTTGTAAGCGAGGAAGGTTGCCCAAGTTTATATTTGTTATCCGAATGAGTGTTGACCGAAACGGTAATAGAGCCACCTCCAACATCATTCAGTTCAACAATAAATGATTTTCTTCCTAGTGGGGTATCGGAGGTCAACATCATCACAGTTCGAGACTGGTTTCCTGTCTCGGTATCAGCACCTACATAGAGAATATCATCTGACTCATTAGGGCTTTGCGAAACATTAATATTAATGGTGATATCTTCTTTAGGATTGATATCAGCCATTAATGTAAATGAAGCATTATTATCTTCACTTACACTATTACTACCCATAATTGAGATTGCTGGAACATCATTATCAACTACAACAAATGAAATCGTATTGCTTGACGCGGTATTGGCTGTTGAATTACTTACCGGGGTATATCCAGTGCCATTATCAACTTGGACTGTGACTGTACTATTTTCCTCATCATTGTTATCATCTTCCAGATTAATTGTTCCGTTCGCCATTCCAGAAGTAGTCATGGTAACTCTCATTGTTGTACTTGCTGCAATAACAGACCCAGATTCAATTATATTTAGTAGAATGGTGATATTTTCAAAAGGAACTGGATCTGCTGTTAACAAATAAGAAACGCTGGCATTACCTTCATTAACTGATCCATTAGTTCGTGAAATAGAAACTTCTGGAATATCATCATCGTTTATCACAATCGTCTGTGATACTTCGGTATTCACATCAGAAAGTTGATAATTTTCATCATTAGCAACAGTTATAACTCCAGAGAGAATTGTCACTGTAATACTTCCATTGGCTTCATCAATATTGTTTGTTATCGTGGGTAAGCTTTTTAAACCAGTTCCACTTGTTGAAATTGCAACAGTATCAGTTTGTGAACCAGTATAAAAACTTCCAGTCTGAGTAATACTAATATTGACCAATAATGCATTAGCTAATTCAGTTTGCCCACTTGGGATCACCGCTTGAAAATTAAATACAGCTGCAGTTCCTTCAGTTATTGGAGTCGATGAAACTGGTAAAATTTTAACAACAGGTCCATTTGGTGGGGTATCAGGGTCGATAATTTGAACTGTATGAGAAATTCCAGATTCCGCGAGATTATGTTTACCATCTGACGATGCGGTTACTGTAACGGTAATTGTTCCACCACTTGGATTTGGAAAACTATTTGTTTCGTTATTGTCATTATACAAGTCAATAGTGAATGCCTTTGATCTGTTATCGGTGACTTGCATATCAACCGCACGTGTAGTCGCCGCACTAGTACTACCCCCTACAAACAAAAGTTGTCCTGGTGTATTTGGACTCTGAGTTATACTGACATTAATGGTGATTGTTTCTTTTGGTAGAATATGTGCAGATAAAGTAAATATCGCATCGTCATTTTCACTCACACTTATTTCACCAGTAATAGAAATATCGGGAACATCATTATCCTTGACCAAAACTTCAACGGTATTTTTCCGATCACCGGTTTGTACAGGATCACTTACTGGAACATATCCAGTACCATTGGTAACCTGAATGCTGATTGTACTATTCGCTTCATCTTCATCGTCATCGCGTAAACTAACCATTCTTATCGCAATTCCTGAATCTGCGAGAGTCATCTTAATTTGCTTAACCGGTGTACCAGCTATCATATCTCCTGACTCAGTAATACTCACATTAATAGTGATAGCTTGATAAGGAAACGGGGTTGCTGACAATCGATAGGATATTCTTGAATCACCTTCGTTAACGTCTCCGTTATTTTCAGAAATTGATATCTGTGGTGAGTCATCATCTGTCACTAGGACAGTTTTTGAAACCTTATCGGGATCGGTAGAAAGTTGATAATTTTTTATTGCAGGGTTTGCACTACCTCGAACGATTGCAACTCTGATACTACCATCTGCTTCATTTCTGTTGTCATTTTCAGTTTGGATGCTTATTGAACCTATTCCACTGGTTGGAATACTGATAGATTCGCGTGGTATACTATTAAAAAAATCACCAGTTAATGTTATACTGAGATTCACTTCTAAAATACTTGGTAAACTAGTTTGACCAGTTGGAATTACACCTCGAAAATTAAATACGGCAGTACCTCCTTCAATAATGGAAGCCGCATCAACCGATGCTAACTCGACAAAAGGGCCAGTAGGTGTACTATCTTCATCACTAATATGAGTAAGAATTGAAGAAGTTTCACCTAGTTTATACTTGTCATCTGCGTGAGCACCGATTGAAACAGTTATGGATCCACCATCTACATCATTTAGATTAATAGTCAATTCCTTTCTTCCTCGTGGACTGTCACTTGTTAACATCATCACAGTTCGTGTCTCATTACCTGTTGTCATATCTGCACCAACATATAGAATATCATCTGACGTAATGGGACTTTGTGAAATATTGACATTTATGGTGATATTTTCCCAAGGTACTATATTTGCGGTTAAAGTGAATGTGGCATCAAGATCTTCGCTCACACTACTGCTTCCTGAAATCGAAATTGCTGGTACATCATCGTCAGATACAACAACCGTTATTGTGTTAGTCATCGCTTCATTTGCGGTAGAATTGCTTACTGGGGAATATCCTGTTCCAGTATCAACAACTATAGTAATCGTGCTAACATCTTCATCTACATTGTCATTATTAAAATTAATTGTACCGGTTGCAGATTCTGAAGAAGCAGTAATGTCAATCGTTTGATCTTGAGTTCCTGAAAGAATTGCACCTGATTCAGAAATGATGACATTGACCGTTATTTCCTGATAAGGTGCCGGAGCTGCTAATAACTGATAATTGAAGCTTAAATCATTTTCTATTGCGGTTTCATCAATTCGCGTAATTGATACTTGTGGTGTGTCATTGTCTGTTACCCTGATAGTTTGGATAACTTTTGAATTGGTATCAGAGATGCGGTAATTCTTGTTGTCAAGTTGCTCAAAGCCTTGGAGAATTTCCACGGTAATACTCCCGTCGGCTTCATCATTATTATCATCGTCGGTCGGGATGGTTTTCCTACCAGTACCGCTGGTTGAAACTGTGACAGTATTGGTTTGTGTTCCATCAATAAAGTCTCCGCTTTGAGTAATACTTAGATTGATTTCTAGTTCATCCGTAACCGTTGAACCAGCTGCAACTTGAAAATTGAAAACGGCATTTGTCCCTTCCTCAATAGAACCTGTAGTCACTGGCATAAGTTCAATGAATGGACCGGTTGGATGTGAATCTGGGTCTATCACAAGTGTTCGATATGAACTTCCAGAAGCAGCTGGGGCATATTTTTTATCAGAATGGTTATCAACTGTAGCTTTAATATAGCCACCACTTGGATTTGGAGGATTTGCGGTATTATGTAAATCAACAGTAAATTCCTTTGATCCATTATCTGCTGTCGTCATCATTACTTGTCGCACCTGCTTACCAATATTGGGCATAGTTGTTCCAGCTCCTACATACAAAATTTGACCAGCGGTAACCAGCTCCTCCTGACTTAGAGTGACGTTTATGGTAATATCTTCCCAAGGAACAGGTTTAGCATTTAAAGTAAATACTGCATCATTATTTTCATTCACGCTAGCATGACTAGTTATTGTAACTTGGGGAGTATCATTATCCGAGACGATAATATTAATAGAATTTTTTTTATCAGTCGGCATAACAGGATCACTCACTGGGGAATATCCAGCACCGGTATCAACTGTAATGGTTATTGTACTAATGTCTTCATTAACGCTATCATTTGCCAGATTTATAGGTTCTGTTACCGAACCAGCATCAGCGGTAGTCATGTCAATTTGTCGATCTGGTGTACCAGAAATCATATTTCCTGTTTCTGAAATATTTACATTTATTGTGATTTTTTGATAGGGAAGCGGTGTTGCTAACAATCGATAGGTTATTCTTGAATCACCTTCATCTACGTCTCCATTATTTTCAGAAATTGATACTTGTGGTATATCATCGTCTGTCACCCGAACTGTAGTTGAAACTTTTTCGGGATCAGTAGAAAGTTGATAATTTTTGAAATCGGGATTCGCACTACCACGAATTATAGTTACTCTTATACTACCATCTGCTTCATTGACATCATTACTTACTGTTTGAATGCCGATTGAACCGGTTCCGCTAGTTGAAATGTCAACATCATTGGTTGGGGTACCACTAAAAAAATCTCCAGTTAAAGTAATACTCAGATTGACTTGGAGTGCTTGAGTCAAGGTAACAGTTCCATCTACAACAGTTGGTGCTTGGAAATTAAATGTAACAGAATTTCCTTCAACTATTGAAGTAGCACTTACCGAACTTAGCTCGATAACGGGCCCATCTGGAATTCTATCTTCGTCACTAATATGAGTTAATATGGTTGGATTATTCCCAAGTTTAT
Organism: Stappiaceae bacterium; assembly: GCA_964291365.2. GTDB lineage: Bacteria > Pseudomonadota > Alphaproteobacteria > Rhizobiales > Stappiaceae > JBDWFY01. The sequence goes on along the minus strand of OZ219989.1, from coordinate 2,575,156 downwards.
ATTTACCATCCGGGTGAGTTGCGATCATGACAGTTATTGTACCACCAGCTAAATCAAAAAGATCTAAAGAGAAATCCTTTCGTCCTCGTGGGTTGTCAGTTGTTAGCATATCCACAGTTAGGGACTGATGTCCTGGACTAGCAACCGCTCCCATATACAAGAGGTCGGCTGAAGTGATAGGATTTTGCAGGTCGGTTGAAGTGATAGGATTTTGTGAAATAGTGACATTAATAGTGATATTTTCCCAAGGTACGATATCTGCGGTTAAAGTAAATGTGGCATCAAGATCTTCGCTCACACTACTACTTCCAGAAACCGAAATTGCTGGAATATCATCATCAGAAACCACAACGGTAATAGTATTAGTCGTAGGTGCATTTGCCGTTGAATTACTCACTGGGACATATCCATTACCAGTACCAACGACAATAGTAATCGTACTAACATCTTCATTTAAATTATCATTATGAAGATTAATTGTTCCGGTTGCAGATCCTGAACTAGACATGTCTATCGTTGTATCTAGAGTTTCTGAAAGAATCGCACCTGATTCAGATATGTTGACATTGACCGTTATTTGCTGATAAGGTGCCGGAGTTGCTGATAATTGATAAGTGAAGCTTAATTCATTTTCTATTGCAGTCTCATCAATTCGTGTAATTGATACTTGCGGTGTGTCATTGTCTGTTACCATGATTGTTTGGGTAATTTTTGAATCGGTACCAGAGATGCGGTAATTTTTGTTGTCAAGTTGCCTGATTCCTTGAAGGATTTGTACGGTGATACTCCCATCTGTTTCATCAACAGTGTCATCTGTAGTTGGAATAGCTTTCATAGCAGTTCCAGTGGTTGGGATAGAAACAGTACTGGTATAAGTTCCAAGGAAGTTTCCATTCTGAGAGATATTGAGATTGACTTCTAGTGCTATTGAAACCGTTGAATTAGCACCAACTTGGAAATTGAAAACGGCATCGGTTCCTTCCTCTATAGAACTTGTAGTTACGGGTACAAGTTCAATGACAGGTCCATCTGGTGGAGTATCTGGATCTACTACTAACAATCGATGAGAGCTACCAGTATTGGCGGGTTCATAACCACCATCAGGATGAGTACGAATTGCCGCAGCAAGATATCCACCCCCGGGGTTAGGAAATTCCATTGTTGCATTTGCTGAATTATAAAAATCAACCGTAAAGTTTGCTTCTCCATTATCTGTCGTATCCATCATTATTTCTCTTGTCTGCTTGCCAATATTGACACCACTCGTTCCAACGCCGACAAATAAAAAATTACCCGCATTAAATGGATCCTGAGTTAGTTCAACGTTAATTTTAATATCTTGGTAGGGCTCAGGGGTCGCGGTTATAGTGAATCTCGCGTCATCGTTTTCATTCACGCTAGCAACACTTGTAATTGTAATTTGGGGAGTATCATTATCTGCAACGACTATGGTTATCGTATGTTTCGGGTCTGAAGGTTGAGCAGGATCACCCACCGGGGCATAACCAGTACCCGCTGAAACTTGAATGGTGATGGTACTATCCGCTTCATTTTCATTATCATTCGCAATATTTATAGGTTCGTCTACTGTTCCTGAATTAGCTGTTGTCATTGGGATTCTATCCCTTGCGGTTCCACTTATAACATCACCAGTTTCATTAACACTCACAATAACCGTTATATCTTGATAAGGTTCCGGAGTTGCCGTTAAGCGATAGATTAAACTTGAAGTACCTTCAGTGGGAGCTCCAGATACTAAGGAAATTGATACTTGAGGAAGATCATCATCCGAAACGATGACAGTTATCGTATTTTTAGGATCTGAAGGTTGATTAGGATTAGCCACAGGGGCATATCCAGGCCCTGATTCAACCTGAATAGTGATGGTACTATTAACTTCATTCGTGGAATCATCATGGAGTGTAATCGTTCCCGGTGCAGAACCCGAAGTTGGCATCGTAATCGTCATAATAGGTGTACCTAGAAATACGCTACCAGTTTCGGTTATATTCATTTCAATTGAAATTTCTTGATAAGGTCTCGGATTTGCATTTAGAGTATAGGTAATTGGTCCACCTCCCTCATTCGTTGTTGTTGTAGCACTGGTAACAGAAACCTGTGGAATATCGTCATCATTTACCACAATAGTTTGAGTCACATTTGGATTATCACTCCCTTCTTCAACTTCTTCGGTATTGATTCGATAGTTTATGTTGTTAGCTGGAGTCTTTCGTCCCTGCACAATGACCACTTTAAAACTACCATTTGCTTCATTATTTGAATCATTTTCAGTTCGGATGGTTATTGAACCAGATCCAGAGGTTGGGATATTAACTGAATTTGGTAACGTACCATCCAAAAATCTGCCAGTTTGAGTTACGATTAAACTGACTACAAGTGGTGTCGTCACTGGGGGACCACTCGTAGTATCAACTTGGAAATTAAAGACTGCCGATGTACCTTCGACTATTGGAGTAGTTGATACCGGCATTAGCTCAACGATCGGTCCATCCGGAATGGTTTGAATGTCAATAACCGAAGTTGTTACTGAGGTATTAGAGTCTGCAAGTTTATACCCGGTTCCAGTGGCTAGATTTAAGGTGATTGACCCACCACCCTCATCGCGTAAAGTTACTGTGTGATTCGCCATCCCTGTCGTTGTCATATTCACTGAAATGACCGCGGTACCCTGAACCTGTGGTGTACCCGTACGAGCACCTACGTATAAAAGATCACTAGAATTGAAGGGATCTTGGGAAGCATTGATTGTTATGGATATAGGTTGCCAAGGAGGTGGAGTCGCAGTCACTGTATACATAGGATTTGAATCTTCTCTTTTACTTGGCGGCCCCGAAATTGAAATTGCCGGAATGTCATTATCAGAAACGACTATCTCTATTGTATGTTGGGGGGCTGATTGTTGAGTAGGAGTACCAACAGGAGAATATCCGGTTCCAGTTGTAACTTGAATGGTGATTGTGCTATTTTGTTCGTCATTGTTATCATCAGCTAAAGTAATTGTACCAGTTCCAGAACCCGAAGTCGTCATTGCAACGGTTGCACTAGGAGTTGCGGCAAACATTGAACCTGATTCTCGTATTGAGACGTTAATGGTTAATCCTATAAAAGGTTGCGGACTTGCGGATAAGGAATAGGAAATGGTGCCATCGGCTTCGGTTGCAGTTAAAGAAGCCCTATTTACAGATACTAGCGGTACATCATCATCTGAAACTATTACAGTAATGGTATTAGTCGTAGCTGCATTTGCATTTGAAGTACTCACCGGGGCATATCCTGAACCGCTCGTGACTTGAATGGTAATTGTACTAGCTGCTTCATCTATATTATCATTATTGAGATTAATTGTTCCTGTTGCCATCCCTGAAGTTGTCATTGAAACAGTGTCCGTTGATGCACCAGAATAAATTGCACCTGTTTGGCTAATACCTACATTGATTGTAATTCCTTTAAAAGGTACAGGGTTGGCTTCTAACATATAATTGAAACTTAAATCACTTTCGCTTACAGCCCCTCCGGTTCGAGAAATTTTCACTTGCGGGACATCATTATCATTCACTGTTATGTTTTGTGAAACTCTTGCCGGAGTGGTAGAAATTTGGTAATTTTTGTTTGGTGGATATCCTCGTCCCTCACGAATTGTAACTGTGACAGTACCATTTTCTTCATCCACTGAATCATCTTTTGTTAATAGGTAATATACACCAGTACCATCTGTACCAATATTTACAGTTGTTGTATATGATGGGGACTCAGTATCCAAATAATCCCCACTATCGCTGAGAGTTAGATCAACTACAAGTGCATTGGCTAATGGAGGTGTCGTACTAGAAGCAACTCGAAAACTAATTGAAACATTTGATGCACCTTCGGTTATCGTTGTAGAAGATACTGAAACGAGTTCAATTATGGGGCCATCAGGAGCAGCATCTGGGTCGTTGACTGTCGTTGTAATAGAAAAATTAGAATTTGCAGGTGCATAACCGCCATCAGAATGTGTAGTAACTGTAAGTGTTATAGTTCCACCGCTCCTATCAAGGAGGTCAACAACAAATTCTTTTGCGCTGTATTCACTCCTCATCATGGTAACTTCCCGGGTTTCATTCCCAGATGCGTCGGCTCCGGTATATAATAATTGTCCATCCACATTGGGATCTTGAGTTATACTGACATTAATTTTAATTGTCTGCCAAGGTTGGAGAGTCGTAGCTAGTGTATATGTAACATCGTCATCTTCACTAGTATCGGTAACGCCGGAAATGGTAACTCGGGGGGTTTCGTTATCTGCAACGGAAATTGTGACAAGATTAGTATTACTTGTATTTGCCACCGCATTAGTCACTGGTACGTACCCAGTGCCAGCTTTAACTTTAATAGAGATTACACTGTCCATTTCATCAATAGCATCATCAGTGAGAGTTATTGTTCTATTTACTTCGGTTTGAGCAGTTGTCATCGGAATCATTAGTTCTGTTCCGCCCCCCATGTTAATCATATTTCCTGTTTCAGTGACATCAACTTCAATCATAATGTTTACAGCCGGGTTTCTGGTAGCAGTTAGTTTGTATGTAATGCTTGATGTCGCCTCAGAAACTACCCCATTGTTTTGTGATACCGATATCTGGGGGGCATCATTATCTGTGACATTAATGGTCGCAGATTTATCATTAGTTGCAGTTGCAATTGAATAACCGGGGTTTGATTCAAGAGTCAAGGTTAATACACCATTTGGTTCTATTACATCGTCATTTACTATTTCAAAATTAGCTTTAATATATCGTCTATTCCTAGTGGAATCTAGTACTGTCACCCCAGCTCCAGCTGTTGAAAGATTCAGTACCCTTGAATTAGTAGTACCATATAAAAAATTTCCTCCACTTTGAGTTATTCGGTATTTAATTATAAAATTCGGCGTTGCCGTCGTTGGAATGTGCATCAAAAAATGCACAGTAGTTCTACCGGTATTACCTTCTGTAATAGAATAATTCTTATTAAAATCCGATTCAGTTGTACTTTCAGTACCTCCGGCCCCAACTAGTGCCAAGAGTGGTTGTGTTCCGTCGTTATCAAGTACATTAATAACCGCAGACCTTTGTGCAACATCACTAACTATTGTATAAGGATGTCCACCACTTTGAATAGTCGCAGATAAAAGGGTAACAGTAATTATTCCATGTGCTTCGGGAGTAGTATCACCTGTAATAAAAATGTCAACGTATATATTCCTACGATTTTGAAGATAATTGAATGTTTCTGTACGTCTAGGAAGCATACGATCAGATGGATGGGTGGCAAGATTAACGGTCCTCGTCGTCCCTCCTACTAAGAAGTCACCGCCAGTTGCACTTTCAGTGACTGAATAATTGATAGAGAAATTAAGAGGAGTATTAAAGGGGATGTAAAACAAAGCCTGTATTCTATTATTGGGAATATGTTCCGAAACCGTAGTGTTTCTGCGATAAGAACTTATACTTGGGGGACTTGTAGAGTGGGTTGCAACTCCAGGAAAATTCACAATTGGTCCATCATTGTCGGTTACAGTAATTGTTATAGAATTATTTGCACTATCAACGGTATAACCAGTTCCAGCTAAGAGAGTTAAAGTAAGTGTACCGTCGTTTTCATCTATGGCATCATTAAATAATTCATGATCACCAACATAATATTTTTTACCTCCTGTAGTAAATTCAGTAAGGCTTGCATGGGGATTATTCAATCTCAAATTTTCTACATCACCAGTTAAAGCTTCTCCTGCTGATTTCAAAAAGCTGACATTCGGTCCTCCCTGATTTATTTCATAATTTATATTTGCAGTAAGATTGATACTAGCGTCCACAGCTATAATAAACTCAAATGATTCATCTCCCTCTGACAATGTAACCGGATCGCTATAGGCACTTAAAGTGGATCTATTAGTACCATCAAATTTTTTGGCACCTATTACGCTCACCTGCGGTTGGGCTTGTGCAATCTGCACGTGAAATAACATCACAGTACCCAATAACAACACAGCTAAGAGAAATTTACTCATTCCCAATGCGCGTTGTATCAGCATCATACCTGAATTTGCACACAATTGTCCCAATGATGCAATTACGGTAAATGGATGCTTTATATCCACACTTACTAATATATTGACCCCAGTTCCAGACTTGGCTTGCTTAGTTTGCACAAGTTCTTGATAATTTCGCTTCTCTACGCGTTCTTTACTAAAAGCTGGGAGAAGGTTGAAGCTACACTTACCGCGTGTGGTTTGGACAATGAGTCTCCAACACGCAGATAATATCATCGTCAACCAGATTGGGAATTTTGCAATCAAGCTAAACTTAGAGATCGCTGGAATTGAATGATTCAATTCGTCAACTCTTTGTGATTTTTGTGATGTAGGGTTCATTGGGATACCTCTAGGTATGAAGGGGTGGAAAATTAAGGGGGTGTTTTGCCATTTTGGTAGTTGTTGTGGTTTTGTTTCCAATGCTAGTTTCGAATGGTTTTGTTGTGCAACACTTTATCGCATATATCGAATAGTTTGTACTCTTTATTTCAGTATCTGATAATTTTTCAATAGTATAATCTACTTTATGCTCAATTTCACGAATTTCACTTAACTTAAGATTTCTATACGCATATCTTAAATTAATATTCTTTGGAGCTCCCCAATTAATTTCATGGTGAGAAATCCAATTCACGAAACCAACAAGTTTTGTCCATATTCGACTATACCATTGTCTTTTATTGCCCAATTTTATTATCGTCGCTTCATTTCTAATCTGAGAAAATTTTAATTTGACCGCAGATGATTTCAATTTTAAAACAAACACAAAATATAACAAAATGTGGTTAAGCGACAAAAGAACCGGCAATATTCTCCGCGAATTTGAACTAATACACATAAATTTCTTTAAGGACTGGAACTCAGACTGCATACACCGATTACATGTCTCAATATTATTAAGAAATTTACTGGAGAAAAACCCAGGTAAAATCGCCGTCTCAATTCTAACTGATAGGCGGGCGAATATTGATTGTAAGTTTGCAGCAAAAACCGAAAACCAAACAACCAAAATCTCCCGAAAGTGCTCTATTTTGGGTATCATTACTAGTCTATTGCAGGTTAAATTCTGCATTTAGTTAATCTCCTATCTTAACTTCGCTACGAAATGCAACGAAGTCACTAATCTATTCGTGCCATTATAATAGCACAATATTTTTTATTTGTCAAATTCTTTTTCTTGCCTCATATATCGGCTTCAATTCAGTCATTCTGCAAAAATATTTACTAAAAAATAATCTCATATCAAATAATAAACAAAAATTAATGCAAGTCAATAGCCTTTATAAAGTAATACAGAATTTATTTTCAGCTCGCAACAATTTAATTTCAATTTTAGATTTTGCTTTTAAATTTATCACCCAACATCCCTTTAATTTTAAGTGGTTTTGATTATATAAAAACTATTCGAATAAAAAGTCAACATTTTTTTAGGGCATTATATACAATATGATACCATGCGACAATTTGTCACATTTTTTATTTCAATTTTTGATTTTGTTTTTAAATTCACTAACCAAAACCCCTTTATTTTTAAGTAATTTTGATTAAATACAAGTTTTCCAATAAAGTCAACACTTTCTCCAAAAACCATGTCAATTTTAGAAGTGACTAAATCAAAATTTGGTACTACTGTGGGTAATTTAGGTTGAGTATATATCAGGGTAAAATTCTTAACCTATCGCACTTAGATACAACAGAATTTAATTTGAATTTGCTATTGATTTGAATTAATTTAATGGTTATTTTATAGTGAGTAAGTTAGATTCTTGCAATCAAATTGACTTTAATTGCTCAAAAGAGAGGTCAAAGAAACAGAACAGAATTTGATATTTGAACTAACGCACGAAACTGAGGTGCAGCTTTGCCGCTTTTTGGTGCGAAATTAAAACATGGTATAATATATGTGGACTTTGGTCTGCAGGTGACTTAAACAAATTAACCCATAAATTCTGGATTTTAAATACTAGAGGAAACCATATGATAACTTTACCAAAAAAATCACTAGCAATGAGCGAGTGGAATCCCACTGCTTCAAATATCAACAAATTCAATCAGATTGGTATCATTTTGGTTTGGTTGGCAATTTTCTTGTCAACATGTTTGGCCATCATGAATCAAATCACGCGAAGCAATTGTCTCACCACAATTCGACCATCGCATTTTGGCAAACGCACAAATATTCATAAACACAGTGTTATTTCCATAGAAACGCGAACTAGGTCCAGAATTACAGCAAATAAACAAGCAAATATGAATATCGGAGCTCGAGCATTTACACTAGACTCTTTGGGGGACGTGTGTGTAAAGGGAAGCAGGCCTCAAGTTCAAAAAGTTTTTAAAAATTGTAAATATCTCATGGTCTTGGTAATTTTAGCCACCATAACGTTATTTCAACCAAATTCAATTCAACTTGCGAATGCTAACCCACAAGTGACACTAGTAGGTGCAAATGGTACTAGTGGACTTACACCATCACTTTACAGCAAAACTGGTGCTAGCGTAACAGAAATTCTAAATGAATTAGTTCACATAGATTCAAATATTTTCTTTTTGGTATCTCTAGCTGTATCTGAATCATTTAATTTTTTAATAACTTTTCTGTAACTGAACAGGAGTATGATGATTTTTAAAAGTAAAAACAGTAAATAGCACTTTTGACCTTTCTGCAGCTAACCACGGCTCTGATCCACAAAAAACAGATTTACAGGTAGTTGTGGATATGGAAAATGATCTTATCCACGAAGTAGACGGACTTATTACCTTTACACTTCTAGAAGGTGATGATTATTCGCTTGACAGTAATATCGCAAATAGGTCCATGACTGTTACTTTAGTAGATAACGATAACGGGTCTAAACCTAAGGTTTTCTTTCTGGGGGTAGGAAGTTCTGAAAATTTTATGGAATCATCATTTAGTAGAACTCACACATTAACAGAATTAAATACCAGGGCAAATTATTTAAACTTTTTTTTTCGATGAAGTTCGGAGTACTTCAATATTTATGATACTTAAATTGGAAAAATTCTTTGAATTGTGGGTATTTTTCGCAAATATTGGTTTGCGCGGCTAGTAAGTGCCAGTTATCATGTAGTGCCCAATATCCATCTCCAGAAGTCGTATCCTTTGACTCTAGACGCATCAGAGGATTAAGTGCTCGTCTTCGTTCACCAGTCGCGATATATACTGTGGTTAGATTGGTAATTTGTTGCGCATCTTCCCGAAATGTAGTATCTAGAATATGATGATTTTCCTCAATTCCCCAATGCTCTTTGACTAATTGACACGCCATAGATGCAGCTAACCGCTCATTACTAATAAAATGTCGAATCGGAATTGATGCCATGGAAATCTGGAAGATTTTCTTTTGATTACATGGCGATTTGAGTTCGAAATCGGCTAACTTTTTATCATCAACGATGTCAGCCGTGGCATAAGCAACAATGGTTTGAACATCTTTCCATTTGGGCGGTTTTGGCAATTCGGTTGGAATCATCATGATTCCAGTAATTCGCATTTTGTTGTGTTTTTCATCATGTTCATAATACCATTCAATGTCGTTATTGCGATAATCAGAAAAGAGTTCCTTGATCCAATTTTTAAGCGTTTTGTTGTTTCGTCTCACCGCCCAACAATAAGAACCATCTCGGTCACGGAGCAGTTCGGCTAATGCGGTTTTGCAATTGAGGGCATCAGCAGTGATCTTGAGATATTCAGGGGGAAGTTCATCAGCACGGATTTGTTGCATTAATGCTTTTGTTTCTTTCGCTAACGGGCCTGAGGTAAACACCGCAACCGTCTCACGGGTGTTGAGTCCCATCATTGAAGCGATATAAATAGGGTCTTTATTGGGGCCTTTTTGCGAACCGCGCAGGCCTTTTCCATCAAAGCCAAACCACCAATCACGACAAAGCTCACCCAATCGCTCCCGACATCGCTTGGTATAGTGAATAAAAAAGCGACTATATTCATTCGGGTTGAGCGAACGCATAAATTTGTTAAGAGTCGACTGTTTGGGTGGTTTTTGGGGCGCATGATCTCCCAATAATGCCGAAATCATCGCAAATTTGTTAACGATGAACACTCCTATCGCTTTCAAGTTTTCCCCCCCAGAAAGATATCCCAAATTTAACATATACAGCAACCCAACATGATTATTGCAAACCGCTTTGCGGTTAAAGGGGTTGGTAAACACTGAACAGGACTCTTCCAGTAGCTTAATGTCCTCTTGCACTTCGTGGATGATCGCTCGTTTGATATTTTCTGGTAGATGTTTACCAATTGTTGATGCCTCATCAACCTTTTCAGCCCTAGCATCGTAGTCAGCAATTTGCTCAGCACTCAATGTAATTGATTCGGGCAACACTATTGAAGTTTTGGTTTTAGTCGTCTTTTTTTTTCAATCGGCCGCCAATCCCAAGTGTTTTCAATGTCTTTTTCATGTGAGTAAGAGAACAAGACACGTTGTGTTCCGCTCTTAACCACGTAACAAAATCGGTTGGAGTCATCTGGCTATTGAGTTTTGCTTTAGCTTGAATGAAGTCGTGATACGGGGTCAAATCAGGAACGCGTTTGCCTTCCCGTGGTAATGGTCCAAGCCGATTATCGGTGCGAAAATCGCGCCACCAATCGCCACCAGTTGATTTTGGAACGTGGTGCTTTTTAAGAGCTTGGGTGAACGTCAATCGCCCACTATCAATATCCCAAATAAAATGTTTTCGCTTTTCTTGATACTGAAATTTTGAGACATCCAGTCGCTTCCCGTTTGCCACCATCGCTTTCATTTTGACAATATCCGCCTTAAACTTCCAATTACTGACCTGTTGTCCCGGAATCATTGGTTCATTGGTGATAATTCCAGCAACCCCCTGTTGCGTAATCCGCGGTAAATTATGCTTATCACGGAACCGTTGGATTGCGCTATGGTCAAACTCCTCCCCAGTGCGTTCATTTACTATCGCACAGAGTTTTCGGTGTGAAATCCAGTAACCATGCTCCTGGATCAGATCACAAATCAGACTAAAATGTTGCTCTAATCGAAGTGAGCGACGATCACCACCTCTTGAAGTCTTTTTATTCCCCTTGGTGTCAACCGAATCAGAATTATCGCGTTGAACCGCAATCGTTTGTTCAGCAATCTCAGGATTTTCTAGAATCGCGCTAGCGATTACCCCCGAAGGAGCGGTAGGGATGAAATCAGTTGTTGGTTCTCCACAATTAACAGGCAATTTTAACCTCCAAAACTTTGTACTAAGTGACGTTAAAATGCTTGTATGCGATTGAAATAATCAATCAAAATGCAAACATTGTTGGGTTAAATAAGAAAAATTTTGATCAATTCAAGAGACAAAGCAAAGTTATCCACAGAAAAATTTCGGCTGGGTCATCATCGCACCTTGGTTTATGGGGAAAATAAAAAATATGGACGATCAAAAAGTCAATAATAATAGTGGATACAAGCACTTAACACCTGATATCCCCTTTTTTTATAGTAGATTTCAGCTTTGATTGCAGCAAAATCGCCTATTTACAAGGAGTTACAGTCGGTGCAAAAAAATCATTGTCTTTCGCAAAATTTCGTAGTATTTAAATAATATTTTGGTTGCGACAGAGAATTTACAATAATTTGCCCTGAATTAAATACTGGAACAGCTTCAGTATATTTTTTAATGTATATTCCTAACGATGCTGGAACTAGTTTTTTCATCACCTATGAGTTAGATCAAGGACAAAAAGACTTTTTAATACCGAACCAGAGTACAAGTATTAACGTTGCTACAGCATCTAAGTACACAAGCGGTGGTAAACAATATATTAGAGGTAGTTTTGAGGTAGCAAATGACACAACTCATGAAGCCGATGGTTCAATAACCTTTACTTTACTGGATGGGGAAAGAGCTTATGCAATTTCTAGTGTAACAGCACAAAGATTAACCATAACTTTGTCGCATTTTTTGTGACACAAATGCGACATATTTTTTTTGACATTCAATAATCGGTGTTGTTTCTGTCATTCTCCTATGGTTATTCAGGTTATTTTAAGTTACTGTAATAAATTTCACATGTCAAGTACTTTACCAAAATAAAGTTCATTTTATGTCAAAATATTAGTCTAACATTCCAACTACAAAATTGCAATGGAATTTATTGTTGCTACTCCTTAGCAATTTCTTCACGCGCCTCTTCAACAATTTTATCAAATGTTTGGCTTATGAAATTTTCAATTTTTACCTCGTTTATTGCTGATTCCATAAGTATATCCAATTCCTCTTTCGCTCGCTACTCTTCTTTAAACTCAGAGTGTAGCATTTCAGCGAGGATATTGCAAGGTAACTTTTCTTGAAACGGTTGCATAAATTCTATGAATTGAAAATCCACTGGAATTATTTTAACTGAAACTTGCATTTTAAGATCCGCTCACTACAATAGAAACATTCAAATCACGCACTAAAACTAATTTGGCAGACAATAAATCATATTATGGGTTCTTCCGACCTAGATATAGTCCATCAAATATTCCAATTAAGTAGCTCCACGATTGAATCACCGTGGTTTTATCCTAATAGTCAAAATAAACTGACTTACAAACACATTAAAAGGTTTATCGTCAAATCACAAATTTTGACACAATAATTGACGACCTCAATCATCCCATTCAAGTGGATTATTTTCTATTTCCTCTTTACCGTCATCACCCTTCAATATATCAATAATATCATCGTTCATTGACTTTCCTTAGGTTGCTACCTGTTGCTCTAAAAATATCTAACGATAATTATTTGATATTTCTGGCGACAATTGAAGACCTTGTCATGTTGTAGCAATTCAATATCATATTTAATCAATTTTAAAGTTCATGTCAAGTTTTTTTTATTAAGGCTGAATTTGCAACCGCAGCCGTGAAATCAGCTGTGGATAAATCGCCCACTTTTATTCACTCCCCCACTGGATTGTTTCTTACAAGACTGGATCTGCATTATTTAAAATGGTTGACAAGGGGATTAAGCTGATATTGACTGAGTTGTTCAAGCTCCGTTTTGGATACAAGAGGGAACAGAATTGTAGATTGGTTCGTAGGGTAAGGTGCGTTGCCAAGCAATAGATACATTAGCTAGCTATTCGTAAGTTGTTGATATTTATAGAAAGTCTGAAACAAATTTGTCGCACTAGGTCAAATCGCGGCACTTATTAAAATTTTGCTACTCATTTATTTTTGTTGAAGCAAATTATTAATTTGAAAAGTCTCTTGAATGTATATTTTATTCTCCCATTCTATAGATTTCAATTTAAAGTGAGAGGGATAGGAAATTTCCCTCTCACTTAGTCACTAAGCTAATTCACTCTCTTCTAGTAAGTTCATAAACACATGTAATTTCTTTGCATACTGTTGCAGCTCATCGTCTGTTAATTTTGCACCATCTATTGTATCACGTTCAATATGATGAAATGGGTTTGCAAAATCAACCAGCTCCCCAAGTAACTTAATTTTTGCTTTACTAATCTCGATTGGCAACAAAAGATTGCCCGCATTGAGCGAACCCAAAAATGAACCTAACATTTCAGATGATGTAAATGCCTCACAAAAGAGCACTTGACAGTACGTCTCTAGTACCATACGAATGTCAAATGCCACTTGCTCGCTTTCTTCCGAGCATCCATCTTTTATAAAATTATTAATTCGATTGAGTCGTCGGTGAAAGTCTATGATGAGTTCGCTCTTAATATCCCACTTACAAAATACCATTTCATTTTTAGTTGAACGTTTAAGCTCATAGCCAATTTTTTTACGTTTGACATATCGACAAGCACGATAAGTTCCCCGCAAGAAAGGTTTTGAGTGCGAAAAAATAATGATTGCTTTGGCATCTTTTGCCAAGCGCGCGATTGCATTTTGTAGAAAGTGGACTCTACTCGTATCCATACTAGCGATCGGGTCATCAAATACAATGATTTTGTTCGCTAGATCATCATCAAGTTCTAATTTAGCAATAAAGAATGCCAAAGCCAAGGAATTGCGTTCACCTGCGCTAAGGGTATTTGCAAATTGATGTTTTGAAGAATCTGCGTCAAGAGGAATGTCATGCGTCTTGGCTTGCAAAAAGTCTTTGCGTCCAAATGCACTAAGGGCATTTGCAAATTGATATTTTGAAGCATCTACGTCCGGGGAAACATCATAAGTCTTGATCTGCAAAAAGTAATCAATGCGGTTCGCCTTTGTAGCATCTTGGTCTTCTACGGCCACTATTTTCAAGTTAGCACCCATTGCTTTGAGAGTAGAGTTTATTTTTTCAAAGTATTCTGGGACTACTTGCTGTTTTAAAGTCAATATTTGTTGCCGAATCTCTGCTATTCTTTTTTCAGTATTGAGTATTTCATTTGTCGTAGCAAGATACTCTTTGCAAATCTCAGAATAATGCGGGTCTCGACGATTCCGCACTACTATTTGCTCAACAGTTTGATTAGATAATGCATCTGAATCATGTGATTCAATCGCATTGACATCAACTGTGTTAGGTTGGCTTAATTCAACTTCAGGTGACACTTTAACAAATTCTTCCATTGTAAGCCCTGGGCGATCAACCATAGGAATGTCACTTTCAAAATTTAAAAGTTGATTTTGAAGTTCTTCAAGTCTTGCAGAATACGTTGCTAGTTGCTGATTGAGTTTAACCGCCTCATCACCTATAACAAACTCAAATAGATTATGACGTTGTGGTTCAGTTACACTGAGTCCAGCAAACACATGATTTGCAATAAAGCGGTCATCAAATACCGCGATTTCTGGAATCGCTTGCGACCATTCCCCGTTCGCAAAAGAAACTTGTTGTGACTGATCAATTGTCAGTCCAACGCTTATTGGATTTTCAGCACCTAACTTGAGTCGCCCCATCATCAATGCTGGTAAATTTGCACTAACCGAGTTGAGTATTGTGGAACAAGTTGATTTACCTCCCGCATTCGGTCCATAAATGAATGTCAGAGGAGCGAATTTCACCGCCGTTTTCGGACCAAAGTTCTGCAACGGACCTAAATTTTCTGAGTTCGTAATATTGAGTATCATCGTGATTCCTTAGTTATGAATCGTACATCGGAATAATATCGTATCATCCGACCTTCGAGTTGTTGTTTTGGATATTCTATTATCGTTTGACCACAAACACAATAATTTTGAGTCATAATTTTCAAAGATAGCCTGGATCTCCTGCCATTTGCCCTATAACCGTATGACCAAAATTAAATTTGAAAGATCCACGGTCCACACGACAAAGATGTTCAAGCTCCGTACCATATAGATAACATGAATCAAGCTTAACCCCTTTAATATTGACTCCCGTCATTATCGCATGTCGCAAATTTGTTCCCTGCAGATTGGCTTTCCGCATGTCAGCGTTAGATAAATCCGCGTTCATCATCAATGCATCTTCTAACTGCGCGCCAACAAATTTGGCTCCGTTCATGCGAGTGTGTCTTAAATCAGCGCGAAATAACATTGCATTATTAAGTACCGCATTTTGCAGGTCAGATTTATAGAATCGGCATTTCACAAAATTTGAATTTGAGAAATTTACATTTTGGAGATTAGAATCGAAAAAGCTCACCCGCTCAAACTCCAAACCACTCAAGTCCATTCCTTTTAGATTGGAATGTGAAATTCTGGTACCAGATAGTACTGTCTCTCTGAGGTTTGATTTGGTTAAATCAATATTATGAAGCATGGTAAAACTGAGCTTAGCGCCATGGAAATCAGTTTTATTCAATTTCGCAAAATTGAAGTTTGTTGACGAAAGGTCAGCATTACAAAAGGACGTATTGTGTAGATTTGTGTTGCACAATAATGCTCGCTCAAATTTTGCATTGGAGCAGTCACTGTTTGCAAGATTTGAACTAGTCAAATTTGTTTTGGTTAAGTCTGCTTCACGGAAACTGGCATTTTCACTTGACTCCACATATTTAACACTGGCATAAGACAGGTCAGACTTTTCAAAATCAGTCTTGTTTAGTCGCGCATATTCCAACACAGCATTTTGGAGATTCGCGCCGCGAAAGGTCGATCGGGTAAGGTCAGAATTCCAAAAATTCGTACCGCGTAAATCCTTGCCACTGAAGTCTAAGCCTCTAAGATCAAGATTACGTAAGTCCTCCCCACGGAGACTCGCACTGCTCTCGATTTTTCGCTTCAGCTCTGGTGTTAATATTCCATTCATTTTATCTACTGCAATCCTTGGTTGCGATTCTGAAATTTGTACTACTTTATTACCTTATTTTTATCAATATAACAACTAAAAAAATTTTGTCAAGGGGAAATAAAAAAAAGTTGAAAAAAATATATCGGGGCAAATTTTCTGTTAATATAGCTCATTGATCAAGAATTGTAACAAGCAATACCAGTGCCTAACTTTTGTCATTCAATCATCAATACGGGTAAATTAGCACTAACCTAGTGAAGCATTGTGGAACTGGTTGTTTTACCTCCCGCATTCGGTCCATAAATAAATGTTAGAGGAGCGAATCTTAAGGCCGCTCTCGGACCTAAATTTCCAACGTTCGTAATTTTAAGTGTTAAAGTAACTCCTTAGTTATGAGTAATTCATCGGAATAGAATCGTATCTTCCGACCTTCGAGTTGTTTTTTAGGATATTCTATTAAAGTTTGACCACAAACACAATGAGTTTGAGTCATAATTTTCAAAGATAGCCTGGATCTCCTGCCATTTGCCCTATAACCGTATGACCAAAATTAAATTTGAAAGATCCACGGTCCACCCGACAAAGATGTTCAAGCTCCGTACCATATAGATAACATGAATCAAGCTTAACCCCTTTAATATTGACTCCCGTCATTATCGCATGTCGCAAATTTGTTCCCTGCAGATTGGCTTTCCGCATGTCAGCGTTAGATAAATCCGCGTTCATCATCAATGCATCTTCTAACTGGGTGCCAACTAGTTTTGTTGCGTCCATGCGGGTGTGTCTTAAATCAGCGCGAAATAACATTGCATTATTAAGTACCGCATTTTGCAGGTCAGATTTATAGAATCGGCATTTCACAAAATTTGAATTTGAGAAATTTACATTTTGGAGATTAGAATCGAAAAAGCTCACCCGCTCAAACTCCAAACCACTCAAGTCCATTCCTTTTAGATTGGAATGTGAAATTCTAGTACCAGATAGTACTGTCTCTCTGAGGTTTGATTTGGTTAAATCAATATTATGAAGCATGGTAAAACTGAGCTTAGCGCCATGGAAATTAGTTTTATTCAATTTCGCAAAATTGAAATTTGTTGACGAAAGGTCAGCATTACAAAAGGACGTATTGTGTAGATTAGTATTACTCAAAGTTGCACTCTCAAATTTTGCATTGGAACAGTCACTGTTAGCAAGATTTGAACTCAACAAATCGGTTTTTGAACAATCAGCCCCCCGAAAACTAGCATTATTACTTGATTCCACCAATTGAACAGAGGCTGATTTTAGGTTGGTTTCTTCAAAATTCGTCTTATTTAGTCGTGTAAAATCCAACACGGCATTTTGGAGATTCGCGCCGCGAAAGGTCGATCGGGTAAGGTCAGAATTCCAAAAATTCGTACCGCGTAAATCCTTGCCACTGAAGTCTAAGCCTCTAAGATCAAGATTACGTAAGTCCTCCCCACGGAGACTCGCACTGCTCTCGATTTTTCGCTTCAGCTCTGGTGTTAATATTCCATTCATTTTATCTACTGCAATCCTTGGTTGCGATTCTGAAATTTGTACTACTTTATCACCTTATTTTTATCAATATAACAACTAAAAAAATTTTGTCAAGGGGAAATAAAAAAAAGTTGAAAAAAATATATCGGGGCAAATTTTCTGTTAATATAGCTCATTGATCAAGAATTGTAACAAGCAATACCAGTGCCTAACTTTTGTCATTCAATCATCAATACGGGTAAATTAGCACTAACCGAGTGGAGCATTGTGGAACAAGTTGTTTTACCTCCCGCATTGGGTCCATAAATAAATGTCAGGGGAGCGAATTTTACCGCCGTACTCGGACCGAAATTCTGCAACGGGCCTAAATTTTCAGCTTTCGTAAATTCAAATGTCATAGTGATTCCTTAGTTAAGACTTGTTCATCGGAATAATATCGTATCATCCGACCTTCAAGTTGTTGTTTGGGATATTCTACTATAGTTTGACCACAAACATAATGAGTTTGAGTCATAATTTTCAAAGATAGCCTGGATCTCCTGCCATTTGCCCTATAACCGTATGACCAAAATTAAATTTGAAAGATCCACGGTCCACCCGACAAAGATGTTCAAGTTCCGTACCATATAGATAGCATGAATCAAGTGCAACCCCTTTAACATTAACTCCCTTCATTATCGCATGTCGCAAATTTGTTCCGTGCAGATTGGCTTTCCGCATGTCAGCGTTAGTTAAATCCGCGTCCATCATCAATGCATCTTCTAACTGGGTGCCAACAAGTTTTGTTGCGTTCATGCGGGTGTGTCTTAAATCAGCGCGAAATAACATTGCATTATTAAGTATCGCATTTTGCAGGTCAGATTTATAGAATCGGCATTTCACAAATTTTGAATTTGAGAAATTTACGTTTTGGAGATTAGAATCGAAAAAGCTCACCCGCTCAAACTCTAAACCACTCAAGTCGATTCCTTTTAGATTGGAGTGTGAAATTCTGGTACCAGATAGTACTGTCTCTCTGAGATTTGATTTGGTTAAATCAATATTATCAAACATAGCATAACTGAGCTTTGCACCGTGGAAATCAGTTTCATTCAATTTCGCAAAATTGAAATTTGTTGACGAAAGGTCAGCATTACAAAAGGACGTATTGTGTAGATTTGTATTACTCAAAGTTGCACTCTCAAATTTTGCATTGGAACAATCACTGTTCGCAAGATTTGAACTCAACAAATCGGTTTTTGAACAATCAGCCCCCCGAAAACTGGCATTATTACTTGATTCCACCAATTGAACGGAGGCAGATTTTAGGTTGGTTTCTTCAAAATTCGTCTTATTTAGTCGTGTAAAATCCAACACGGCATTTTGGAGATTCGCACCGCGAAAGATCGATCGGGTAAGGTCAGAATTCCAAAAATTCGCTTCACGTAAATCCTTGCCACTGAAGTCTAAGCCTCTAAGATCAAGATTACGTAATTCCTCCCCACGGAGACTCGCACTGCTCTCGATTTTTCGCTTCAGCTCTGGTGTTAATATTCCATTCATTTTATCTACTGCAATCCTTGGTTGCGATTCTGAAATTTGTACTACTTTATTACCATATTTTTATCAATATAACAACTAAAAAAATTTTGTCAAGGGGAAATAAAAAAAAAGTTGAAAAAAATATATCGGGGCAAATTTTCTGTTAATATAGCTCATTGATCAAGAATTGTAACAAGCAATACCAGTGCCTAACTTTTGTCATTCAATCATCAATACGGGTAAATTAGCACTAACCGAGTGGAGCATTGTGGAACAAGTTGTTTTACCTCCCGCATTGGGTCCATAAATAAATGTCAGGGGAGCGAATTTTACCGCCGTACTCGGACCGAAATTCTGCAACGGGCCTAAATTTTCAACATACGTAACTTTAAGTGTCATCTTGACTCCTTAGTTAAGAATTGTACATCGGAATAATATCGTATCATCCGACCTTCGAGTTGTTGTTTGGAAAATTCTATTATCGTTTGACCACAAACACAATAAGTTTGAGTCATAATTTTCAAAAATATCCTGGTTCTCCTGCCATTTGTCCTATAACCGTATGACCAAAATTAAATTTGAAAGATCCACGGTCCACCCGACAAAGATGTTCAAGTTCCGTACCATAGAGATAGCATGAGTCAAGCTTTACCCCTTTAATATTGACTCCCGTCATTATCGCATGTCGCAAATTTGTTCCTTGTAGATTGGCTTTCCGCATGTCAGCGTTAGTTAAATCCGCGTCCATCATCAATGCATCTTCTAACTGGGTGCCAACTAGTTTTGTTGCGTCCATGCGGGTGTGTCTTAAATCAGCGCGAAATAACATTGCATTATTAAGTACCGCATTTTGCAGGTCAGATTTATAGAATCGGCATTTCACAAAATTTGAATTTGAGAAATTTACGTTTCGAAGATCAGATTCCAAAAATCTCACATGCTCAAACTCCAAACCGCTCAAGTCCATACCTTTCAGATAGGAGTGTGAAAATCTTATACCAGATAGTATTGCCTCTCTGAGGTTTGATTTGGTTAAATCAATATTATCAAACATGGCATAACTGAGCTTTGCACCGTGGAAATCAGTTTCATTCAATTTCGCAAAATTGAAATTTGTTGACGAAAGGTCAGCATTACAAAAGGACGTATTGTGTAGATTTGTATTGCACAATAATGCTCGCTTAAATTTTGCATTGGAACAGTCACTGTTAGCAAGATTTGAACCCCACAAGTCGGTTCTTGTAAAGTCAGCCCCTCGGAAACTAGCTTTATTACATGATTCTACCAACTGAATAGAGGCAGACTTTAGGTTTGCTTCTTCAAAATTAGTTTTGTTTAATCGCGCAAAATCCAGTACGGCATTTTGAAGATTCGCGCCACAAAAGGTTGATCGGGTAAGGTCAGAATTCCAAAAATTCGTACCGCGTAAATCCTTGCCACTGAAGTCTAAGCCTCTAAGATCAAGATTACGTAAGTCCTCCCCACGGAGACTCGCACTGCTCTCGATTTTTTGCTTCATCTCTGGTGTTAATATTCCATTCATTTTATCTACTGCAATCCTTGGTTGCGATTCTGAAATTTGTACTACTTTATTACCATATTTTTGTCAATATAACAACTAAAAAAATTTTGTCAAGGGGAAATAAAAAAAAGTTGAAAAAAATATATCTGGGCAAATTCTCCGTCAATATTGCTTATTGATCAAGAAGTGTTGCAAGCATCACCAGTTCCTAGCTTGTGTTGACTCATTATCAATATGGGTAAATAGCACTAACCGAGTGGAGTACTGTGGAACAGGTCGTTTTACCTCCAACATTCGATCCATAAATAAATGTCAGGGGAGAGAATTCAACCCCGTGCATAATTATCACACCGCCATCGCTAGTCAACTCTTGGTTTGTCGTTTCAGCGACAACCTGTTTGCTCCGAAGGTTAGATAGAAAAAATTTTCTGCCAGCAATCCCCTCTAATTTATTAGTGGGGTGTTTATTTCTTTTTGTTTTTCGTTTCCGTATATAATCGTTCCCTCTTATTTAATGGGTTAATGCGTAAGAAATTACGCAAAGTTAATAGTTAGTTCGGAGGTTTAATTCAAAAAAATTGATTATAAAAGGTGGGGTAAAAAAATTATCCACAACTTTTTTTACAAAAATTACTTTGAGGG
Organism: Stappiaceae bacterium; assembly: GCA_964291365.2. Lineage (GTDB taxonomy): Bacteria > Pseudomonadota > Alphaproteobacteria > Rhizobiales > Stappiaceae > JBDWFY01. Next base: position 2,553,713 of record OZ219989.1, on the reverse strand, counting down.
ATTTTTCTGAAAAATAGAGAAATCACAATTAACGGAATTTGAGCGATTTAAAAATTGCAAACCGTTCGTTCATAATTTCGAAAAAATTTTGTCGTAAATCGTTGAAAATTCGGTAATATTTACAAAAGTCTAAGGTCGTTTAGCTTGACACTTTGTGCAATTCCGGATATAATTCTTTTAAATTAACCAATCGTGAGCTAAAATTTCTGTTATTCAATGGCTTAAAACTTTAATAATATTAGTATGTATCAGAGTAAAATTCTTAAACTATCATACCTAAATTCAACAGAGCTTAATCTAAAATTGCTATTGATTTGAATTAATTTATTGGTTATATTATAGTGAGTAAGTTAGATTCTTGCAAACAAATTGACTTTAATTGCTCAAAAGAGAGGTCAGAGAAACAGAAAAGAATTTGATATTTGAACTAACGCACGAAACTGAGGTGCGGTTTTGTAGCTTTTTGGCGCGAAATTAAAACATGGTATAATATATGTGGACTTTGGTCTGCAAATGACTTAAACAAATTACCCATAAATTCTGGATCTTAACTACTAGAGGAAACCAAATGATAACTTTACCAAAAAAATCACTAGCAGTGAGCAAGTGGCATCCCACTGCTTCAAACATCAATGAATTCAATCAGATTGGTATCATTTTGGTTTGGTTGGCAGTATTCTTGTCAACATGTTTGGCCATCATGAATCGAATCACGCGCGGCAATTGTCTCTCCACGATTCGACCATCGCATTATGGCAAACGCACAAACATTCATAAACACGGTGTCATTTCCATAGAAACGCGAACTAGGTCCAGAATTACAGCAAATAAACAAGCGAATATGAATATCGGAGCTCGAGCATTTACACTAGAATCTTTGGGGGACGTGTGTGTAAACGGAAGCAGGCCTCAAGTTCAAAAAGTTTTTAAAAATTGTAAATATCTCATGGTCTTGGTAATTTTAGCCACCATAACGTTATTTCAACCAAATTTAATTCAACTTGCGAATGCTAACCCACAAGTGACACTAGTAGGTTCTGGTTCTGATACACTTACACCATCAGATTATAGCAAAACTGGTGCTAGCGTAACAGAAATTCTAAATCAATTAGTTCACATAGATTCAAATATTTTCTTTTTGGTATCTCTACCTGCATCTGAAACATTTAATTTTTCAATAAATTTTTCTTTAACTGAACAGGAGTATGATGATTTTTTAAAAGTGAAAACAGTAAATAGAACTTTTGACCTTTCTACAGCTAACCACAACTCTGATTCACAAAACACTTATTTTCAGGTAGTTGTGGATATGGAAAATGATCTTATCCACGAAGTAGACGGACTTATTACCTTTACACTTCTAGAAGGTGATGATTATTCACTTGATAGTAATATTGCAAATAGGTCTATGACTGTTACTTTAATTGATAACGATAACGGGTCTAAACCTAAGGTTATCTTTCTGGGGGTAGGTAGTTCTGAAAATTTTATGGAATCATCATTTAGTAGAACTCACACATTGACAGAATCAAATACTAGAACGACTTCAGTGTATTTTTTAATGTATATTCCTAACGATGCTGGGACTAATTTTTTCATCACCTATGAGTTAGATCAAGGACAAAATGACTTTTTAATACCGAACCAGAGTACAAGTATTAACGTTGCTACAGCATCTAAGTCCACAAGCGGTGGTAAACAATATATTAGAGGTAGTTTTGAGGTAGTAAATGACACAACTCATGAAGCCGATGGTTCAATAACGTTTACTTTACTGGACGGGGAAAGAGCTTATGCAATTTCTAGTGTAACTGCACAAAATACAGCGACAACTACTGTTACAGATAACGATACACCGCAAATTTCAATCTCTCGAATCGGTAAAGGTCCAACGATGGATAATTTCAATTTTGATGAAGCTGATACAATAAGCTATACGTTAACGGCAAATCCACAACCATATACAACTATTACTGTAGAAGTCACTATTAACGAACCGAACAATAGTTTTATCTCAGGTACCCCTACTACTAGTTTTAATATAACCACGGCTGATTCAGGAATTAAAACCGGCGAAATCATCCTAAGTGACGATGGAATTGATGAAGCAAATAGTGCAATCACCATTCAGATTACTAGTTGCACTGGATGTGAAGTCGTGAGTAATTCTACGGCGAATGATCCCAATAATCCTACAAATACCATTTCAATTTCGGTTTCAGATAATGATACACCTGATATTTCAATAACTGGACCGGTTAGTGTTAATGATGCTGATAGTGTGAATCCCCCTATTACCACTAATACTGCTACATTTACTTTAGAAGCAGATCCCATTCCGTATGATGAGATCAGCATTAAGATCAATATCATTCAAACTCCTATTCCTAACACGAATGCCGAAAATTTATTTGATGGAGCCAATACGCGAACAGTGATGATGGATGAAACCGACACTAAGACCGGGGATACCACACGTGGAAGTGTAAGTTTTACTATTAATTTACGGGATTTAGGAGGTGGGTCAATCACCTTAGCGGTTGTACTCAACACTGATGATCCGAACAAATATGAACTTCCTGATTTTGGCAGCTCAGTTACGACAAGAATAAATGACCTAGCGACAGCACCTACGGGGCCAGTTATCGAGTTAGTTGCTGTTTCTACCACATCTATCACCGAAGGTGCGGATGCAGTATTCAATTTTCAAGTTAAAACTGGTGATACCGTAACAACTACACTAGAAGTTGATTTAAGTGTAACTCAAGTAGGTTCTTTTTTTGCCGGCACACCTAACAATACAATTAGTATATCAGCCACTAACACGACTGCTAGCTTACCCATTGAAACTGTCGATGATGAAATTGATGAAGCGAATGGTAGTATAATAGTCACAATTATTCAGGGAAAACAAACTCCTCCCAACAAAAATTATCAAATATCTGACACCGAAGCAAAGTTAATACAAACCATCACTGTCAATGATAATGATACACCTGTCGTTTCAATTTCTCAAACCGGAACAACTTCAATTATAGAAGGCAGTGTTGCAAGTATTTCTTATACATTAGCTGCAGCTCCACGCCCTTTTCAAGATCTAATGGTTAACGTGACTATTAGTCAAACCGGTAATGTTATTTCTGGAACTACAAGTATGTTGATTCGTGAGATGAAAACGGTATCAACTTCAGGAACAGGAGTTGGACAAGTTATAATTCACGATGATTCTGTAAATGAAGCAAATAGTACAATCGCGATTCAAGTAACAAATGGTGTAGGATACCGTCCGGTAAGTACGAATACACCAAATGTAACACCAAGTAGTACGCTTGAAATTGCCGTAACCGATGATGATGTACCACAAGTAAAAATTTCACACAGCAATGCAACAGTAACTGAAGCAAATTCTTCAATTACCTACACATTAACAGCAAATCCAGTACCTTATCAAAGAATTAATATTGCTCTAAATATAACTGAATCTGGTGCAGTTATTTTTGAGACACCATTTTCAATTATTCCGATGACCATTTCGGGGACAGCTAGTGGAACGATTCATCTTGATGATGATAGAATTGATGAAGTGGATAGTACTATCAGAATTCAGATTAGTAGAGGAACTGGATATTCCCCGGTAAGCAGTTCAATGCCAAATGCCGACCCAAGTAATACTATCATGATTGTTGTGTCGGATGATGATGAACCAATTATTTCAGTCACAAGTGCTAGTAGTGTGAATGAAAACGATGAACTGATTTTTACTTTAACATCAGATATTGTTCCTTTGCAAAATATTCAAATTGTAATTTTATTAACCTCAGAACCATTTGCTCCGGGAGTTTTTTTGGTTGCAGATGAAGGGAAGACTGGTGACGAAGAGCATAAAAGACTGATAGCAGTGCTTATGACCCCCGCTGATAAGAAAACTAAGAATTTCACTGTTGAAATGTGTAATAGAGCCAATGCACACCTTATTTCTTGTCGCGAAAATCCAGGAGCTATTCCAAATCCAGCCGGGGGTTTTATTACCGCGACAGTTGAATCTAATCCTGGTCAAGCATATCAACCTGATATGGAAAAGAATTCACATCGAATTCAAGTAATTGATGCAGATTCATCGCCAGATGGACCATTAGTTGAACTTCAACCAGTAACGTCAACTTCAATAGTTGAGGGAGGAACAGCGAATTTTAATTTTCAAGCGGTTATTCCAAGTGGATCTACGGTATTAGATAGTGCACTTGAGCTCGACTTGCGAATTGCTCAAACTGGAAACTTTATTGATGGAACGCAAACCAATACTGTTAATATTTCAACGAGTGGGTCTGGGTCAAAATCCATTTCAACTTTGGATGACAATATTGATGAGGCAAATGGCAGTATTACCGTTGAAATTCTCATCGGACGAAGTGGTGGTCCTGCAAATAAAAATTATCGACTTTCTGATGACAAAACTAAAGTTTCCCAAACAGTCATGGTGCAGGATAACGAAGATCCAATAGTTTCAATTTCAAGTACGACCGAAACAGCAGCTGAAAATGATTCAAGGATTATCTATTGGTTAACGGCTAGTCCTGTTCCTTATGAAGAAATAACAATAGTCGTCAATGTAACTGAATCTGGTGCAATTATTGCAGGAACACCAACTACAATACTTAAAATGCCAGTTTCAGGAACAGCACGGGGAATAGTAAATCTTGATAATGACAATATGGATGAAGCAGATAGTACAATCACCATTCAGGTAGCTAATGGGAATGGTTATGCTCCAGCGAGCACTTCAACTCCCAATGCAGCTACAAGTAATACAATTACAATTTTAGTTTCAGATAATGATGTTCCAAAAATATCAATAACTAGCGATGCTATTGTAAGTGAAAACGACGATGCTATTTTCACTCTTACCGCGGACATTTTTCCTTGGGAAAATATCAGCATTAGTGTCAATATTACTCAAACTCCTTATACAGATGGTCAACTCTTATATGTAGGAGCTGGTAATTCAGGTAATCAATCGCGAACTGTGGAAATGCAAATCACCGATACCCCTCGTGGAAGCAAGACATTAATGCTTGACTTAAATGACTTAGGAGGTGGATCCATTACCGTTGAGGTTGCAACTCATCCTGATGGCAAATATCAACCTGGAGCTAACGCCTCTTTTTCCACTATAGTCATTGATGAAGATTCGGTACCCACTGGACCAGTTATTGAATTAGCTGAAGTTACTTCAACAACTATTGAAGAGGGACGTTCCGCGATTTTTAGTTTTCGGGTTGCCGCTGGTGACATTGTAACATCTGTACTTGAGATTAACTTAAAAATTTCACAAACTGGAGACTATATTAGTGGTAAACCAACCAATACTGTTGAAATCGGAAGCACTGGAACGGGTTCAATATTGATTCAGACGATAAATGATGAAATTAATGAAGTCAATGGCAGTATTACGGTTGAAATTCTACGTGGTCAGTTAAACCCTCCAAATAAAAATTATCGACTTTCTGAAGACTCGGCTAAGGTTTCACAAACAATCATGGTACTAGACAACGATGCTCCAAAAATTTCAATTACTCGAACCGTCGAAACAGTTTCTGAACGTGATACAATTTCATATACCTTAACGGCAAATCCAGTACCACACGAAAATATTACCATATCATTGAATATTACTGAAACTGGTAATGTTATAGCCGGAACTCCAGTTACAAGTATTACAATGTCAACCTCAGGATTTGCAACTGGGATAATTATGCTTGTCGATGATGATGAAGATGAATATGATAGCATTATAACCATTCAGGTAGTGAGTGCAGTTAACTCTGGTTACGAACCAGTCGTTGAATCAACCCCTAATGCGATTCCAAGTAATACAATATCCATCTTGGTTAAAGATGATGAAGAACTAGATTTGAAAATTTCAATTGATGAAGAATCAACAGGACCTATAATAGAAGGAAACTCAGCAGAATTTGTCTTGACTTCGTCACAGGAAATACCAAATGGTGGATTAACAATTAATATAAATGTCTACCATGAAGGTTCATTCATCGCGTGGCGAGTACCACGAAGTTTTCATATGGTGAACGAACGGGAAATTCTACGGTTTCAAACTGTTAAGAGACCAGGTCAGAACGAAGAAGGTGCAATTTCGGTGACGGTACTTGCGGTTCCTAATTCTTATAGTGTTGATGAGAGCAATTATTCGGCAGGATTCAGGATTATAAATGAAAATCCCATTACAACCCCGGATGATGAATCAAGAATTTCGGTTGCAAGTCTAGCAGTCACTTCAATTTTGGATATTCTTAATACACCACCTGCTACGTCCCCCTCAGATGTTGATGCTGAATCTGCATTAACAATTGTGCGACCTTTAGTTTCAATTGCTGCGATTGAAAGTCAAGTTGATGAAGGATCATCAGCGAGATTTTTGATCATGTCAAGAAATGGAGCTGAATCCACAAACATTTCAGTTTCTTTTCAAGTACAACAATCTCTTGTTGAAATTGAACATCCTAGCAAAAAGGTTGTAAATATAGCAGGACAGGAAGCGGTTTCAATCACAATTCCGACTATTAATAATGACCATGCTGATGATGATGGTTATGTCGCCATTTCACTTTTAGAAGATCCCAGTTATTTGATTGCAGAGAACGCGGGGCGTGCAGTCGTCAATATCTCTGATGCGATTGATCGACAACAACGTTTGAACACGATTACCGCGCACGCCCAAGCATTTATTCCTGATTTAATTGGACAGTTGGGTGCGAATTCATTAGCAACAATTTCGAATCGAATAGATCTCGGTTTCAGTGAAAGTAGTAATCAAGTACTAGAATTTGGTGGACAACATTCAATTTCAGGGATGCTAACAGCAAGCGGTGAAGCATTCAATGAAAATTCGACGACCTTTAAATCATTCTTAGGTGATTCCTCTTTTGCGATGTCGCTGATATCAGGTAATGAATTTGCCATTCCAACAACCCTTTGGGGGATAGGGGATTATCAAAACCTTAGCTCGACTGGACATAGTGAGTCAATTGATTGGACTGGCGATTTGTTCACTGGACATATTGGAATAGATGCTTTGATTCAAGAAGGATTATTAACGGGAATTTCCGCGTCAGTATCAGAAAGTGAAGTTGAATTTGAGACTACTGATCCTTATGCGATAGCGTTTGATTCACGCACAACATCAATTAATCCGTATATTGGCTGGACTTCCAATGACCGCAATTTAGAGCTGCATGCGACAATAGGATTGGGGCGTGGTGAGCTTGAGGTCAAACAAAAAACCTATGACAATGAAATTCTGGATAGTGAATCTTTCTCATTTGGTTTGACCGGTAACCAACTCTTATTCACCTCCGATAGCATATTTGATGGAATCACTAGCCTTAGTTTCAAAGGAAATTCTTGGTTCGCTCACCAGTTCATTTCAGGGCGAGACGGAATTTTGGCAGATTTCCATACCAATTCACACCACATTCACATCAGAATAGACGGTACCCACCAAATTGACTTTACTGCTGGATCAACTTTGAGCCCAATCGTTTCAATTGGTGTACGCAGTGATGCAAAAGTGCATCAATCAGAGTTAGGAGTTGAATTGACCAGTGGGGCGGATTACAGTAATCCGATTGGTGTTACCATCACTGGAAAAGGGAGCGTGCTTATCGGATCAGAAAGTCAAGTACAAAGAATAAAACTTGATAGCACGTTAACTTATGACCATGGTAGCAATCAACATGGATTTTTCGCAGAAGCTGCTTCTTTTTGGGTACAATCTGATGCAAATATTCAAGAATCATTATGGAATAGTAATGCTCTAGATTCAAGTTATGAAAGCAACCAATATTCCAATGGAACTTCGTTAAGTAGTGAATTCGGCTACGGATTAGAAATATTAAGTGGTGAAGGTATTTTAACCCCAATTAGTGGATTTGAAGTTTCAAACAATCAAGGCCGTGAATTTCTAATTGGCACCCGTTTAGGTCTTGGGTCAAATGCAAATTTTGAACTTTCTGGAATCCAAGGCAAAAACACTTCTGGAATCAATTCTACAAGAGTTCGTTTTAAAGGTAGTCTAACTTGGTAAATATTAATTGAGGTGGGTAAATTGATGCTCATTACTAATATAAAATTTTAAGTTTTGAGTATCACTCCCCTTTTTCATTCAGTACAGGATTTACTATTCAACTATGTAATAACACCAAAATTGAGCCAAAAAAGTGAAAATTATGATTAGTTGAACGAAAGGGATAAGTCTTTAAATTCGTTGTTTATGTTTTAAATGCTAGGTTAGATATTACTAAGAGTTTATTGGCTCAAACTAACAGCTATACAGAAAATGAAAAAAAGAATTTGACAATTGAAAATTATTGTACGATACTAACGATACAAATTAACTAATGACTTCATTGCACAATGCAGCGAAGTTCAAAATGGAGGACAATGTATCAATTTTTAATATTGCCGGTTGGAATATTTTAGTATACACTAGAATGAATTTACCAGTTAACCTGCGTGCAATTGATACACACATATACTGAAACAATCTTTCCCATTCAATCTACACCCCTCATACCACTATCCTTAACGCAAGAGGAAATCAAATGAACTCTTTTCAACATAATTCACTGGCAGTTGACAAATTGAGTCTTTCAACTTCTGATATCATTCAGTCTAACTTGATTGGATTTTTTATGCTCTGGTTGACAATAATAACTTCATTCTGCTTGAAATTCATCAATCGAGTCAAGCGTGACGTTGGTATCAGCAAAGCGTTGGCGTTTTTGTTTCAGACCAGTTCTAACAAAGAACAGCTACCCAATGCTGGTATTGAAACTCAGTCTAAACTAGGAGCACAAGTTTACAAACTAGCTGCAAAATATTTGAAAAATTTCCCCACCCTAGTCGCATCAATGGGCGAGTTGTGTACAATTGGAGGGTTTATTTTGATTCAAGCATTTTTCACTAAGTGTCGGAATTTATTAGGTTTAACTTTTCTAGTTGTCTTGTTTCTGTTCAATCCGAGTGAAAGTATGCAATCTCATGCTGCAGACCCAAGAGTGACGCTAGTTGGTGCTGGTCCGAATGATTCACTAAATATGATGTCTGAGAATTCTACTGCATTTGAACGGAATGCTGTCTTTTATTACGCGCTGTCTGTTCCTTATGGTACGACCCTTGATTTCACAATAAATTTCTCAGTAACTGAGAGGCAACATGATGACTTTTTAGCAGATAAAAATGAAAATCGGTCGCTAAATCTCGCTGCGATTCTACCTTGGCAAAAAGCGTCTACAGATAATAGGAATCCTCCCACAATCCAATACATTCAAGGTTTTGTTAGATTTAATGATGACAATGTTGACGAGATTGATGGTGTCATTACTTTTACTCTAAAATCAGGAACCGGTTATACAATTTCCGAAACCGCTTCTGATAACATTGCAACTATCAATGTAACTGATGATGATGGTAGTGACAAAAAACCAAAAATTTCGTTACTTGGAGTTGGGGTAACAGCAGATACAATGGAAAGTTCTTATATGAGGACACTCCCTATTAATGAAAACGCGACTCCAAATCAAAATACTACAGTATATTTTTTATTGAACACTCCAGCAACTGCAAACACTAATTTTACAATAAACTACGAGTTAACAGAAAGATCGAATGATAATTTTATTGTCGGTGATGAAACCGAGAGAACATTAGACCTTACTAATCTTTCATCACCAGATGTTGTTGAAACAAGTGGTAGCATTAAATATATAAGGGGTAGTTTTTCAATAGCCAATGACGATATGGACGAAGCAAACGGAGAAATAACTTTAACTTTACAAGGTGGGAGTGCTTACGTTAATGCTGGTGCAGCTGTAACAGTCAATGTTACTGATGACGATGTACCACTGGTTTCAATTTCTGAAAACAATGGAATGGTTAGTGAATCAACACCAAGTATAACTTATACGTTGAGTGCGACTCCAACCCCACATCAGGACATAACTATAAATCTGATGATTATGGACCCAGGTGATTTTATTGCCGGTGATCCTGATCCAGATATAGTAATGACTACAGCGGATAATGGCACTAAACCGGTAACTGTAATATTACAAGATGATAGAGATGATGAAGCAGATAATTCAATCATCATTCAAGTTATAGCTGGAGATGGCAGTGATCCTGGATATGAACCGGTAGCTGAACCTACTCAACCGACAGACCCCCTAAAGTCTATCACAATTAACGTGTCAGATGATGATGTACCTAGTATATCAATTATTGGGGACGCAAGCGTAAATGAAGATGATAATGCAATATTTAGAGTAACAGCTGATATTAATCCTAGGGTTGATTTGACTATAAATGTTAATGTTACTCAAAATCCAAATGAAGATGATCAACTTTTATATTCTGACGCTGATCAAATGGGAAACCATTCAACTACGGTAAGTATGGCGACTACTGATAATCAAGAAACGCAATTATCTCTTCCTCTAAATGATATGAGTGGTGGGTTTATTACCGTAACAATAGTTACACATTCCGACGGTAATTATGAACTCAACACTACCAATGATGCTCATATTCACACAATTCAAGTAATAGATCCCGATACTGCTCCTACAGGGCCAGTTATTGAACTTGTTCCAACCACAGCGACTATTACTGAAGGAACCGACGCGGTATTTAATTTTCAAGTTGCTACGGGTGGAACCGTTACAACAGCACTTGAATTGGATCTAAGTATAACCCAAACTGGAAGCTTTTTTGATGAATCGCTAATTGTAAAAACTGTAACTATTGCAACTAGTGGAATGGGTGAAAAAACCATTCCAACTTTGGATGATGATACTGATGAGGCAAACGGTAGTATAATTGTGTCAATACTCCAAGGACGACTTACACCCGCTGAAAAGAATTATCAAATTTCTGAAGACACCGCGAAATTTACCCAATCTATTACGGTTCAAGATAACGATATTCCACAAGTTTCAATCACTGGTCCTAGCGGTTCAATTTCTGAAAGTGATGACAGCTTCAATTATATCTTAACAGCAATTCCTAAACCCTATCAACCAATTACCATCATTTTGGATATTTCTCAAACGGGTGATGTTTTTGCAACTACTCCCAGTGCTTCCATAGAATTATCTGAAATAGGTACTAAGACAGAAACTATCACCTTTGATGATGATACTAATCTTGAATTAGATTCCAAAATTACCATACGGGTTGCAAGCGGTACTGGGTACGACCCAGTTCTCACATCAATTCCTAATGCCGATCCAAGTAATACTATTTCATTCATCGTCACAGATGATGATTTTCCACAAGTTTCAATCTCTGAAAGCAATGGAACAGTCAATGAGAGTGGGGGAATTATATCGTATACTTTATCAGCAACTCCAACACCTTTACAAGATATTTCAATTGAATTAAGTATAGTCGAAACTGGTGATGTAATAGCTGGCATTCCTGTTACGACCGTAGAAATGAAATCTAGCGATGTGGGAAGTAAAACTGGAATAATCGTTTTAGTAGATGATACCATTGATGAAGTAGATAGTACAATCACTATCCAGGTACTGAATGGAACAGGTTATGTAACAGTAAGCAATCCCAGCGAAACAACAGATCCTCAACATACTATTACAATTCTAGTCGCGGATGATGATATTCCTCAAATATCAATTACTGGAGGTACTAGTGTGAGTGAGGAGGATGATTTCGTATTTACATTGCAAGCAGATATTGCTCCTAGAAAAGAAATTACCATTTCTATTGGTTTATCTGATGAACCATTTAATGTTGGTGATCAACTGTACGACGCAAATACAGCACGCACCGTGAATATGAATCCTTCTCATTACAGAATGACGACATATATTGTGAAACCCAATAAAAAACGACCTGGGTTCAATCTAGAGAAAGATCGACGGGGGGGATTTGTAACTGTGACAGTTAATCCGAGTTCCGATAACGAATATGCCCCGGCTGATTTTGGTAATTCTCATACCATAAGAATAATTGATCAAAATCCCGATTCAATTCCGGATGGACCAATTGTTGAATTAGCACCGAATTCCGAAATGATTATGTCCGATACAACTATAACAGAGGGGGACAACGCATTGATTAATTTTCAAGTTGCTTCGGATACGAGATTGTCGTCAATAGTCAGTGGACTTACGGTCGATCTAAGAATTACTCAAACTGGAAACTTTTTTGATGAATCACAAATTACCAAAACTGTTGGTATTGCAACTGATGGCAGGGGTGAAAAAACCATTTCAACCGTGGATGATGATATAGATGAGGCTGATGGAAGTATTACTGTAGAGATTATTCCTGGTCATGGTGATATCGCTACAAAGAATTATCGAATTTCTAATGATCCGGCCAAAGTTTCACATACAATCATGGTAGCAGATAATGATACTCCACAAGTCTCTATATCAGAAAATAATGGAACAGTATCTGAAGGTGATGGATTTATTACCTTTATGTTAACAGCAACTCCGCGTCCATATCAAGAAATATTCATTACAGTTGATATAATGGACCGATCTGGTAATGGTATTTTTGGCAGTCCACTCAAAACGATTCCCATGACAGTTTCTGGAACTGCAATTGGATTAATTAATCTAAATGATAATAATATTGATGAAATGGACAATACTATTACCATACAAGTCAAATCTGGTGCTGGAGATAACCCTAGGTATGAACCAGTAGGTGATTCAGTTGAAGATTCAGGCCCAGAACATACAATTGAAATTACCGTTGCGGATAATGATGTTCCTCAAATATCAATTACTGGTAGTCGCGCGGTAAGTGATAATGCAGTAGCGACTTTTACTTTATCAGCGGATATACTACCAAGGGAAAATATCTCCATTATTATAGGAATTTCGCAGTCTCCATATACGGATAATCAACTCTTATATGACGGGGCAGATCCAATGGGGAACCAACCTCGGACGATAGAAATGATGACCACCGACACAGGAAGCAAGGAATTCACAATTGTATTGTTCAATATGGGAAGCGGTGGAACAATCACTGTTACTGTTGATACCTCCACGGATGGTAAGTATACCCCAGCTCCCGTTAATTCAGGTGGGTCTTTTACAACACTGATCATTGATGAAGATTCGCCGCCAGATGGACCATTTGTAGAGCTTCTACCAGTTACTTCAACGACTATAACTGAAGGTACTCAATTAGAATTCACAATTCAGGCGATTATTCCAGCTGGTGGAACTGTATTAACCAACCGACTAGAAGTGAATCTAGGGATTTCTCAAATCGGAAACTATCTAGATGGAGTACAACCCAATACTGTTACTATTTCGACTAGAGGTACCGCATCAATTTCCATATTAACTGATGATGATGATATTAATGAACCTAATGGTAGTTATACAGTGGAAATTCTTCGCGGTAGTAAGAATCCATCCAACAAGAATTATAAACTTTCAGGTGAACCAGCTAAAGTTTCACAGACTATTATGGTGCAAGACAATGATATCCCGCAAGTTTCAATTTCACGAATCGCTGAGGTTGTATCTGAAAGGGATCAAACTATTTCATATATAATAACGGCAACTCCAGCACCTAATCAAGACATAACAATTGAAGTCAATATAACTGAGACTGGTGCGGTTATTTCTGGTATACCAAACACGATGATAACAATGTCAACTACTGGAATTGCATCGGGAGAAATAATGCTAAATGATGATGAGGAAGATGAATATGATAGTAGAATCACAATACAAGTATTAAGTGGAACTGGATACCAACCAGTTAGCGAATCAACCCCAAATGCAGAGCCAAGTAATACAATTACCATTTTGGTTAAAGATGATGAAGAACTAGATTTAAAAATAGCAATTCATGAAGGAGTAACAGGTCCCATTGAAGCAGGTCGACCTGTTGAATTTGTATTGACTTCAACAGAAGACTTGCCAGCTGGAGGTTTGAATATTGACATACAAGTCTCCCAAAAAGGTTCATTTATACCATGGCGATTACCGCGAAGTGTCCATATGGTGAGTAGTCCTCAAACTTTAACTATTGAAACAGTAAAGAGAGCGGGTCAAGATGAAGAAGGTGCAATTTCGGTGGTGGTACTTCCAGGACTTAATTCTTATGGTGTTGATGAGGGGAATCAATCTGCTGGTTTCAGGATAACAAATGCTAATCCTATCACAACTCCTGATGATGAAGCAAGAATTTCGGTCGCTTCACTGGTTGTGGATCAATTGATTGATTTGATCAATCCACCAACTGAGTCAGCAAGTCCAGCTCAAACTGATCCTTCGTTGATATCATCTCGACCTACAGTTTCAATATCTTCACCACGCAAAATTATAGACGAAGGAATACCAATTGAACTGAACTTCGCAATAGTAAACGGTGAAAACACATCTAACCTAAATATTGCATTCCAAATTTCCCAAGGTACCCATCTGATTGTAGGTTCAGCTAATCAAAATGTTGCGATGCGTGGACATGACACAGTTTCAATATCAATTCCAACAGTTGATGATGACCGGGCTAATGATGATGGTATTGTATCAATTGGGATATTGGAACATGAGAGTTATTTAATTTCAGCAGACCAAAATATGGTTGAAGTGATCGTTTCTGATGCAGTTGATCGACACCGACGTTTAACGGAAATTACTGCACATGCCCAAGCGTTTTTGCCGGATTTAACTGGCCGAATGGGTGCGAATAATCTAGGTATTGTTTCCAACCGAATCACACAAGGTTTCAGTGCGGATAGTAACCTTAAATTAGAACTTGGTGGACAAAACTCTATTGCTGGTATGTTGACCACAGGTGGTGAAAGATTAAATGAGTCAGTGACAACCATGAAATCGTTTTTAAGTGATTCCTCCTTTGCAGTGTCACTAATTTCCGGAGATGAATTTGCGATTCCAACTACCCTATGGGGATTGGGCGATTATCAAGACTTTTCTTCACCGACAAGTAATCAGACTTTTGATTGGTCCGGTGATTTGTTTACTGGACATATTGGGATTGATGCTTTGTTTGGAGAAGGACTATTAACTGGTATCTCTGCTTCGGTGTCAGAAAGCGAAGTTGAATTTGACAATTTCGCAACAAACGAGATCCTATTTAATGTGCGTACAACATCACTCAATCCATATTTTGGTTGGACTTCTCCAAATCGCAATTCAGAGTTGCACGCAACCATTGGATTGGGACAAGGTGAAATCGGTATCAAACAAGAATCCTATACTAATGCAATTTTAGACAGCGAATCATTTTCATTTGGCTTGACTGGTAACCAAGTCTTATTCACCTCCAACAGCACTGTAAATGGCACAACAAGATTAAGTATCAAAGGTGATTCGTGGTTCGCTCATCAGTCCATCGCAGGTAGTGATGGAATCTTAGCGGATATTCATACCAATGCACACCATTTACGAATCAGATCTGAAGGTACCCATCAATTTGATTTTTCTACCGGTTCAACGTTACGACCATTAGTTTCAATCGGAATCCGCAATGATGTCAAAGACCATCAATCTGTATTGGGTATTGAGCTCAGCAGTGGTGCGGATTACCACAATCCAATCGGCTTAACTGTTACTGGTACAGGAAGCATGTTAGTGGGACAAGCAAATCAAGCACAAAAGGTTACTATCAGTAGTTCACTGAATTATGATTATAGTGGTAATGAGCGAGGTATTATTGTTGAAGTTACACCTTCATGGGGTAATGTTGGTGCGAATATTCAAAACACTTTTTGGAGTAACAGAAATCTGGATGCAAACTTTGAAAGCAGTCAATACACCAATGGAACGTCGCTAAGCGGTGAATTAGGTTATGGATTGGATATTCTAGATAGCGATAGTGTCTTAACACCATTTAGTGGAATTGAAATTTCTGACGATAACGCGAATCAATATCTCATTGGTACGCGCTTAGGACTTGGATCTAATGCCAATTTTGAACTTTCTGGAATTCAAGAACAAAGCATCACTGGGTCTAATACAACTAAAGTTCGATTAGAAGGACGAATGAATTGGTAGCAAACCTAAATCTAAGCACTAAAAAACTTCTAATTCAGAATATTTCCCTTTAGAATCTTGTTACCTTGGGATAGTTGCAAATAAAATTGAAAATTTGCAAACCCATTTACAGTGATATTTGTAGATAATGTGAAAGTTTTTGCAACATATTCGGATATATGATTGTCGTCAAAGAAAGAGACTAATTTTTCGTAAGACAATAAGTGAACTAAAGTAATTTGAATTGTGTTCTATAGAGCCTATAATCGCTTTGAAGAATTGGTGTCATTTACTGCAATTCAAGCGAATACAGCTTTGAGGTCTAACTACAAACTATGATATCGCGATTTATTCAGCTGGTAATGGAAACCATCACCAGCTGGATTAGTTTATCCAATTGAGGCCAGCAGCTATAGCTTCATCAATACTATGAGTGAATCGAGGTAAGTCTTGAATCTTGGGTAAACCCAGTTCTGCCCGATATGCATTGACAAATGGCAATAGTGGTTCGTGCAATCCATTTTTCCACACACCGCATGAATCCAGCTTTAGTGCCAACTCAAAACCACCCGAGAGAGATTTGAACCAGTGACTTCTGTGCCCTTTAAATTCACCGATTTTTTCTACAGAAGTTCCCTCCGGTACAATCCCAAGGGCGGCCTCTACCATAACTTGATAAAACTTCTTGTATATCATCGCCTCTTTGTGACTTTTATCAATACCCTGGAGCTCCGGCATATTACCAATAAAATCCAATAAATTTTCCAAGCTCAATTCTTTGTCCGTTGGATATCCAATGCGGTCTGCGATTGTTCGCAATCGCTGATTAGCACCAATTTCTGGATGTGTAATAAATTCCTTTAAGTGTTCTATAGGTACAGCCCAAATATAATTGGATTCCAGATTTCCCTTTTTCCATTGAAAAAACAAGTCACCTAGCCAGTCTTTGAGGTGATCCAAGGTCTTTTTATTTGCTTTACCTTCATTATCTACAAAGATACCTGCCACTTGGCTATCTTCGCACCATTGCTCAGCAAGAAATAGTGCACTGCTATACCCTTGGCCATCGCACATAAACAATCCAAAATGTTGGGGTGGCTTTCCTAATACCAAACTAGAAAGTCCAATATGAAATCCGACCTCAGTCGCACCTTCACCAATTATAATCTTT
This sequence comes from Stappiaceae bacterium, assembly GCA_964291365.2. Taxonomy (GTDB): domain Bacteria; phylum Pseudomonadota; class Alphaproteobacteria; order Rhizobiales; family Stappiaceae; genus JBDWFY01. Next base: position 2,536,475 of record OZ219989.1, on the reverse strand, counting down.
TTGGCAAAAAATGCATTTGGTTGACTGGTGATTAACTGGTCAATACGGACCCCTTTAACCTTTCCTATTCTATCATTTGAAGACACGACGATAATAGCGTGGTTAGCGGAAGATTTCAAAATCGCAGGTGCAGTTGCAACCACAAAAGCTTGTCCACCTAGCTTTGAGAGATTATCTAGCATAATGCGTTGTGCCAAGGAGTCCACATTGACCGCAAATTCATCAATTAAGCAAATTGAACCATTTACTTGACTGAATCCTGCGTGCAGCTGATGGGTGGCGACCTTAGTTCCACCACCCCAGTTAGGCATTGGAATTGCAGCACCAGTCCGTTCTTCAGTGAGCTTCAACTCGTCTAGCTTTGAGTTATCAACCATCTCAACGGATGACTCAATACTGAGATTAGGTCGCGCATTGTTAGTAAACGCAACTTGTAGCTCCACAACTGGTACTGGTTGATTTGAGACTGGTGTAGAAACAACAGTATTCAGAAAATTGAGTTTTGCTGGTTGTGGCTTTTCTTGCTCTGAGTTTGCAGGTGGTATATTCTCACCACTTTCCATCACTAGATTTTTTTGAATGGTGATTCCATTGTCTAAAACTCTAGTTTTGCTTAACTTGTCCAGAATCTCCTTCATTTCAGAATCGCTCATCATTTCAGAATTACTTAAGCGTTCAGATTCCGGTTCACTAAATTCAAGCTCAAAATCTTTGGTACCTTTGACACTAATTTTGAACTTCTTTGAAGAATTTGAACCTTTGTCAACGCAAGTTATCGTTGATGAAATTTGAAACTCACCTTCCACATTCAAACCATGGTAGTCTGTATCCATCAACACAATTGATGTGTCACGTGATAGAAGCAATGCAGTTCCATAGAGTACGGTTGACTTTCCTACATCATCTGCACCAGTCAGGATGTTGATCCCATTGATTGGATTTATTTCTGCATGTTGAAAACAACGAAATTTTTGAAACAGCAGATATGAAATATAATAATCAGACATGTTATATTCTCTTAGTTACAAAACTCAATTTAATTTTGGTATCTCTACTAAAATGGTTACTCTTACTCAGATGTCTTTGAAATTGTACCTAAAAACACCGCAAAATTTCCCGTCGCTTTGAATGCTCAATATAGTCACTACATTGAGATAATCCAAAGCGATGAAGTTCAAATGACTTAGACAAATGAAAGATATTACCCTAGTTGAAACCGACAATGCAACAACTATTTGTCTAGGTTACAATACTAAGGTTAATTTGATTGGATCCCGCGCAGGTCGATTGACTTGCCAAATAATGATTCCCAACTCTTTTTCCACCATAATATGATCCCAGGAATATCAAACTTCTTATACTCTGTTCCCGTGAGATTGACATTTTTGAATACCGCCCCTTTGATGTCCGCGCCATCCAAGGTCGCATCAGCTAAATTCGTGTTGTGAAACTGCGCACCAGTAAGCAAAGCTCCATTGAAATTGACGTTGCGGAGATCCGAATTGACAAATTCAGCGTTGCGAAAATCCAATCCGCTGAGATCCCGTTTAGCCAAGTCCACATCAACAAATCGTGCACCAGTGAATGTGGTACCATTAAAAGTTGCACCATTGAATTGAGCTCCACATAGATTTGTTTCACTTAAATCGGCAAAATCTAAGTTTGCTCCGGTAAGTACCGCATAATGCAACCGAGCTCCTGCTAAGTTTGCGCGACTGAGGTCCGCGCCTTGGAAATTAGATCCCTCTAATTGAGCATTGACTAAAAAGATTTCACTTAAATTTGCACTACTCAACTGTAGTTTGCTTGCCAGAGTTGGATTATAATAATCATTATGCTTATTCTGACCAATCGTTCCACGATAATTAGTTCGGAGTCCGACTAGACTTCGTCCAGCAAAATTTGCGTTTGTGAGATCAGCTCCTGACAACTCTCGTACGAACAAGTGGATACACTTACCAGCTGCTTGACTTAAATCCATCCCTTGCATATTTGCCCCTGATAATCGAGGGTCATCAAGATTAGCACCCGAAAAACTGATCTTTCTGAGGTCAACACCGCGGAAATCATTCATATCCAAATATGCCCCTTGCAGCTTCAAATTACTAATCTTGGAATGTACAAAACTTGCTGATTTTAGATTCGCATTGGAAAAATCCACGCCCTCTAACACCGCACTGTTTATCTTTGCATTAAATAGATTTGCTCCAGTGCAGTCTGAATTTGTTAATTCAGAACTATAGAATCGTGACTTGGACATTTCAGCCTTGCGAAAATTTGTTCCAACACCAATAAACCCTCCTAAACAAACTCCTGAAAGGTCTGATTCGCTGAAATCTGTTTCATCAACGGTTGCATCATTAAATTCTGTGGTACGAAGATCTAATCCACTCAGGATCGCATGATTAAGTTTAACTTCTTGAAATTCATTGCTATAAGCTTCAACAAGCTTAAACGATGCGCCCCGGAAATCTACGTTACAAAAATCGGTTTTGATAAAATGGCAATCTGTGAATTCTGCATTTTGGAGATTTACACCTTGCAAATCCGAATTGGTCAATATAGTTTCGTAAAATCGCACACCACGAAGGTTTGATCCACGCAAGCACGCTCCCGTCAAATCCTTACCTGTTAGACTGTAAATGCCGGCCTCACGAAAATCAATATTTGAAAAATCCAAACCTTGAAGATCTTTTGTTGATTCAACCTTCTCGCGCACCTCCGTTAGACGCGAATTATCCACGCTACGCGTCACATTCATTATTGCATCATTGGTAATCGATCCAACGGTGCGCGCATCATCTGCTATCGGATGGTTCATTGAATGCATAATACTAAAACTCCATAGTTCTCACTTTGTGTTGATGCTTATATTACCTGAAATACTAATTATATTTCGCAACAAGATCAACAAAAATTGGCTTCTATATCAATTTAATAAACTTAATTCAATTTGTCAAGCTCATTTACAAAATAAATTTACTTTTTTTTAATATCTGCTTAAAGGTGGTCAATTGTGTACAAATATTTTCGGAAAACGCGCACAAATGTATCGGAATGTACAACCTCGCAGGTCGATTGACTTGCCAAATAATGATTCCCAACTCTTTTTCCACCATAATATGATCCCAGGAATATCAAACTTCTTATACTCTGTTCCCGTGAGGTTCACATTTTTGAATACCGCCCCTTTGATGTCCGCGCCATCTAGGGTCGCGCCTGCCAAATTCGTGTTGTGAAACTGCGCATCAGTGAGCAAAGCTCCATTGAAATTGACGTTGCGGAGATCCGAATTGACAAATTCAGCGTTGCGAAAATCCAATCCGCTAAGATCCCGGTTAGCCAAGTCCACATCAACAAATCGCGCACCAGTAAATTTGGAACCATGGAATGTTGCACCATGGAATTGAGCTCCACAAAGATTCGTTTCACTTAGGTCCGCAAAATCTAAGTTTGCTCCGGTTAGTACCACATAATGCAACCGAGCTCCTGCTAGGTTTGCGCGACTGAGGTCCGCACCTTGGAGATTAGATCCCTGTAATTCCGCGTTTGCAAGCCAAGTATCGCTTAAGTTTGCACCACTCAACTGTAATTTGCTTGCCAGCTTTGGATTGAAATGATCATTACTCTTTTTCTGCCCCATCGTTCCGGGTGGATAAGTATCGTCACCGATGAGACTTCGGCCAGAAAATTTGGCGTTTGTGAGATCAGCTCCCGCCAAATTTCGAACAAATAGATAGATATGTTCACCGACTGCTTGACTTAAATCCATCCCTTGCATTTTTGCCCCTGATAATTGAGGATCATCAAGTATCGAACCGGCGAAACTAATATTTCTGAGGTCAACACCGCGGAAATCATTCATATCTAAATGTGCCCCTTGCAGCTTCAAATTACTAATCTTGGAAAGTGTAAAACTAGCTGATTTTAGATTTGCATTGGAAAAATCCACACCGTCTAGCACTACACCATTAAGTTGGGCATCAAATAGAATTGCCCCGGTGCAATCTGAATTTGTCAATTTACCACCGAAAAAACTTGCTTTTGTGAAATCAGAGTCACGAAAATTAGTCCCAATACCAACCAATCCGCCTAAGGTAATACTTGAAAAGTTCGATTCGCTGAAATCGGTTCCGTCAATAGTTGCACTGGAAAAATGAGTTTCGCGAAGATCTAATCCACACATGATCGCATGATCAAGTTTAACCTGCTGAAATATGTTATAGTTAGATTCAATATGCTTAAACGATGCGCCCCGGAAATCTGCATTACAAAAATCGGTTTTGATAAAATGGCAATCTGTGAATTCTGCATTTTGGAGATTTACTCCTTGCAAATCCGCATTGGTCAACACAGTTTCGCGAAATCGCACACCACGCAGGTTTGATCCCCGCAAGCACGCTCCCGTCAAATCCTTACCTGTTAGACTGTAAATGCCGGCCTCACGAAAATCAATATTTGAAAAATCCAACCCTTGAAGATCTCTAGTTGATTCAACCTTCTCGCGCACCTCCGCTAGACGCGAATTATCCACGCTACGCGTCACATTCATTATTGCATCATTGGTAATCGATCCAACGGTGCGCGCATCATCTGCTATCGGATGGTTCATTGAATGCATAATACTAAAACTCCTTTGTTCTCACTTGGTGTTGATGCTTATATTACCTGAAATACTAATTTTATTTCGCAGCAAGATCAACAAAAATTGGCTTCTATTTCAATTTAATAAACTTAATTCAATTTGTCAAGCTTATTTAAGAGAAAATTAACTTTTTTTCAATATTTGCTTTAATCCTTTCTATTTTCAGTTGTCCCCCGACAGTTATTTTGGTATTAAAACAACATTTTTTCTGTTATTTTATATTTAGTCAAAATCGGACTATTCTTCAGGTGCACAACCAACGGTTTATTGGTTGCACAGTTAGATCAAAACTACTTGGCCAATCTCAAGAAGCAAATTTTGGCTTCTTCATGTTTGGTCTGTAAAATATACTTTTCTTTGTACGAGCAAAGTCTTCTTCTGTCATTTCAGGTATGTCAGTGGTATCAATCTTTGAGTCATCACTCTCAACTTTTGCACCAGTACCGATTTGAGCACTGGAATACCTGCTCTCTCCAGTTTGTTGATTAGTAGTCAGCATAAATTCTCCTTTCTTTTGAAGTGACTTCACGCGCAGAGATAATGCGAATAACTTCATTTCCAACGTCACTTGTTTGGAATTTACTATCTGTATTAGAATCAATTATCATTTTACCACTGTGAGTTTCCCCAACTGTTATATAACGAGTTTCATCAATTGAATTCAATTCATCAACATTTGAATTAGACAAAGGATCATCAAATATTTCAATTACTTCATTAAACGAAATTCCATGTTTTTTCAATATTCAGTCTATTTTTACTTTCATCCCAATCACCCAGAGTAGACATAAAATAATCCCTTTTTAATAAATTTCAAAAATGTTGTTGAAAAATTTTCGTTTTCAAATAATACATTAAATTTGAGTCTAATTCAATCCAATTCAGATTACAAGCTATAAAATTAGTTATTTCAAAAAAATTAGGTTGAATGTGATTTTTTTTAACTTGTTGCAAAAATGTCACACTAATGTTTGCGAATGCAGGTATTTTATCGTGGCAAATGCATTCGAAACTAATTTACTTAACAGGTCTTGAGGGATATATTTGAAATTAATTTGTCGTAGGACACTCGCAAACCTAAATCCACTAAAAAATTATATTATTGAATTTCAACTGATCAATTCTGCTACGGAGTTTTTAAATCAGAAGTCTCATTCTTAACAATATTGAAAAAAACTTGTAAAATTGAAATTATTGTTCTATATAAAACGAAAGGGATAATTTGTTGTTATCTCAATCATGAGTTTGGAATATTTTTTGTTTCAAAAAAACTGGAGTAGGTGTGCAACAAAAATAAGAATTGCAAATCAAAAATAAAGTATTAAACTATGACATGGTATCCTGAGTATTTGTATGATCTACTGAGAAATCATGTAATCAGGGGCTAAACATGAAACAAGTACAAATTAGAAGGGATACAAACAAATAGGTTTTAAAGAGGCAAAAAGATGGCTTGTTGAAAGTCTTATAAATGTGAACTTTATAATTTATCCAGAGCGATCAATTATTGAAGATAAAAATCTGCTACACACTGAAGAGATAGACGTTGAGTTTGTGTTGGAGAAAATTGAAATGTGCAGAGGTTTTAATCACAAAAGAGAAAGGGATTGTGTAATGGCAGATGATAATTGCATGCATGTGTTTAATATAGAAGGTTGGTAAATTAAATACTTTCTTTCAAACGGCAAGGTCTTTATTGTAAGTGTACATGAGGAGGAATCAAAATGAATGATTATCGAGATGGTAAAAAAGAACCTGGACCTTGTGGCTATTGTAACAAAGTAGTCCCAACAACTTTTACAAATGTAACGTTATCGTTGTGTGAGGGGTTGGAGGAGGTTGAAAACTCCTTAGTTATTGTTTGCGATGAATGTGGTAACATGACTGGTATTCCTGCTCAGTCATTGCCACCAATTCAGCAAGCAATTAAAAATCTTATTAAATCAGGAACCGTTTCTGATAATAACAAAATTACCACTGAACTAAAATCAAAGGTGGACGCTAGAAAAGAACTTAACAAAAAATCTAAACCAGATTATCAGCATGAGTATCCGTTGCAAGCAACAGGATAACTTCTTTGTCGGTTGTTGGGCAGTCTTCTAAATGGGGATTATGAAATTTATCTAGAACGACCAGATATTGATGAAAAAAATTTACTTTACGCTGAAGTATTAGATGCTGGATTCGTGCATGACATTATCAAAATATGCAGAGGACATGATCATTACCCTGAATCTGGATGCTCTGAAGCAGATGATAACTGCATGCATGTATTCAAAAGAAAAGGATGGTATATTAAATACTTCCTTTCAAACAAGAAGGTTTTTATTGTAAGTGTACATGAGGATGAATCAAATGAATGATTATCAAGATGGTGCAAAAAGCCCTGGACCTTGTGGCTATTGTAAAAAAGTTGTACCTACAACCCTCAAATGTGAGACATTATCAATGTGTGAGGGTTTGGAAGAGGTTGAAAATGTGCTTGTTCGTGTTTGTGACGAATGTGGCAACATGGTCTCTATTCCTGCTCGATCCTTACCCCCAATTCATCAGGTACGCAGAAAAATTATTGAATCAGGAATGGCTCCCGATTCAGGTGGAATGACTACGGAATTAAAATCGAAAGTGGATGCTAGAAAAAATTCAAATAACAAAACCGAGCGGGATTATCCACAAGAGTATCCACTTGTAATAGCTGCTGAATAGGGTAGGTTTTAGTTTGTAGCTTGGATGGAGATGTGTAACGTGTCTTACGACAAATTTATTTTGTTTTTTTTGCTGACAACTATCTATTGAGATAGGTTGTGCTGTAATGATTCAATTCACTAATATAATGTTCTGAAAAATCAATTGGAAGTTTTTTTGTTCCCCGACAGTTAATTTTGGTACTCAGCGACAATTGGTAATAGTGCTCTTACCTTCAAACTAGTCTCAACACTTCTTAACTATTGTTGCAACTTTATGATAATTCAAGTAGGAAAGAATCTTACCATCTAACGGCTCCCTGTAATTGAACTTTGTTGTTAGTGATATTGTTGTTACGTACTTCACGAGTCCCTTTGATTGCAAATCTGGAATCGGTACCTATCTTGATACGATTGCCAATGTCAAATGACATTAAGTCACTTTCGGAATAGTTGATAGCACTGAATGGCATTAGAATGCCGATCCCGTCTAACAAGCCAATACAATAACTAAATTCAGAGATAATTTGCAAACCATTGGTATAATGATCAAATAATTCATTTTAGCGGTTAAGATTGCTATGCCAAAGCGATACTTGGGTATTTCCAGTTGATTGTCCCAAACTTGGTGAAATAGAGAGTTACGAACCCGTATTGTCATGGCTGGGGTTATAGATTATTTCAGCTGAAAAGTTTGTTGCATAGTCGTCATGTTCATGTCTGTTGAACCCACGGGCATATCCTTCCATAGACAAACCATATTTCAATTTTAGTTTAATACACTTGAATGTGAACTAACGACCCAAAAAATTATAACAATCTTGTATTCGCTAACTTGGTAAGTTGATGTTGATTTTGTTTTGTAGTCCGAGGGTAGCGAAAATAAGGCGCGTATAATGATTCATATTAGGTAACTTTCCTTTGAATTTACAAAAACGCCGATAAATTATATTTGGAGCAAAGAATTCGAGTTTTAATTTGCAATTCTCTGATTGGTCAACAAGTGATCGAATTATATAGCAACACTAAATTTCAATTAACAGCAAGACACTGTAATACAAAGATTTATCCGTAATTCAAGTAAAATATTATTTAAGTTTTACATCAGTAACCTCAATAAATATTGATGTTATGAAGTATATACAAATTTAAAATTACTTTTATTAAGTATAAATTCAACTTTATTCATAGCAATTCAATCAATACTTCAAAATTTAAAGTAAATCTAAAATATAAGTTATAGTTATTGTATCAATTAAATAGATAATTACTTACAAAACAGAACCAAGTTTCACAATACTTAATTTAAATGGAGTATAGTTATGAATTATACTGCACTTCCTAAGTGTGATTTCATCTCCAAAAACTCACAACACCAGTATATCAATTATGGACCTAAAAGTCTATCCACAACAAGTTCAAATAAATGGTTTCCCAATCTCAGTAATTTTGGGACTCAACTCCTTTTTCTTATTCTGTTTATTACAGGGTTATCTGGAGTGTCTGTAATTGAGACTGCATCAGCTCAATCGCCTTTATTTATAGAGTGGGATCAACACAGTCACGCGGTATTGACAAAGAATTCTAATAGTCAAGGAAATTACGATGATCGTACTGCAACTGTATCAATCGCACTTCCAAGTGAGGACTACGAATATTCATTTGCAGTCAATGAAACCAAAAATGATGCGTCAATTTCAAATAATGACAATCCAGTGCAAAAAGAGGCGATCTCTAGCGAGAAGTTTCCAAATTTAGAATATACCTTTGATCAGGACTTGGATTTCGGGGATTGGTACATTAGTTCGCTTCACTCTGATACCAATAAGATGTACCTTTTGTTTAGACCAGATACGACCGCAATTAACGCACTAACACAAACTGATAATGTAACATCTGAACTAACTATAACTATGAATGAAATAGTCGATGGTGAATTAGTTCATGTTGCGACAAATTCCATTGCGATTACCATTGTCGGTGAAACTATTGAAATACAAAGTTACTGGAATTCAGGTTTTGATGGTACTTTAAGGGTGAATAAATCCAAGCAACATTACAATGACATATCAGCAATTTTATATTACAATCATGCAGAATTTGACTTGGAGTTTTCGTCAGTATATGAGACGATTCTAGAAAATGGCCAGGAATCAACTGTATATTCAAGCACAATTGCTGATGCTACAGTTAATTTAGGGCAATATGATTCAACTAATGTACAACAATTTGGAAACAATTTAGAATACGGAACTTGGTATATCGTAAATTCGTATGAATGTGTTGGTGTATATCAGTGTAAATTATTAATATTTAGACCAAATGTCGCCGCAATTAACGCACTTGTCGGGAAAAATATCTATGAAGCACTTGAAGTTAGTTATACGGATTCGGATCAATCCAGCCAAGTGTTTAGCTTATTCTTTACTATTGAATTACCAAACACCGAAGTATCAATTGACAATCCACTCTGTTCCAGTAATGACCCTATTTGCACTTCAAGTAGTAGTGAAGGTGATCAGTTACAATTCGAAATAACTAGAACAAATGATGATGTCGTAAACCCACTTACCGTTCAACTTCAGATAAGTGAGACCGGCAACATGCTCGCGGAATCAGGGACAAAATCAGTAACTATTGACGCGAATAGTTTGAGCGAAATTGTTGCTATTGATACAATTCAAGATTCAATTCACAACCCAGATAGCGAAGTTACGGTGGCTGTGTCATATAGTGAAGAATATTCAGTAAATGAATCGCAAAAAACTTTTTCCAATATTATTAAAGACAACGACCTTTCGCTTCAATTAGCTAGATCGGCTACTGAAATAGAACAAATTAATGAGGGTGAACCGGCAATCTTTCAAATTGAATCAACCAGTGGACCAGTGCAAGAAGATATTATAGTCAATTTTACTTTGGTAGAGGAAGGACCTGACACGAATAATTCAGATTTTGTGGGCGGGTACGCGGTTGGAGAATTACCAACTAAAATTATTTTACCTCGCGGTCAGGAAGCAATAACTGTAGTGGTTGAAACTCTTGATGATTTAAACTATCGAGGAGTTGGTCAATTGCAATTACAACTGACTGCAGATCCAGATCGGTATAGTCTCAATGACCCAACCAATCTTGCAACTAATTACGTTGATATTTTAGAAAACGAACCAAGTTTTGCAATAACCGCTCAAACTGAATCAATTGTAGAAGGGGAAGAATTGAATTTCACAATTACTGTTGATAGTGCAGTGTCAAGTACTCAAAATGTTATGGTAGAGTTATCTGGAGATACGTCATTTATAGCCAGTGGACTTACCCGTCAAGTGGAATTTTTGCCAGCCACAAGAGTAAAACAGCTGAATGTAACAACAATTGACAATGACCTTCATAATCTATTTGGGACAGTGGTTGCAACAATTTTGGAAAATCCAAGATATGGTACTAATATCGCAAGTGCTTCAGTACAGATTCTAGATGATGAAGCCCCAACAATTGCTTTGACGACTGCAACGGAATATACTCTTGAAGACAGTAGTATTGATCTGGAAATTTCAGCTGACCAACGATTTTCTCATGATTTAACCATTCAAGTTGAATTCGCACCGGCAGAACTAATCGTTGGACCAGCGATCAAAACAATATTGTTATCAGCCTCAGATCCTGACCTTACTCAATCGTTTAACGTCGAGCTAATTGAGAATTTTAGACATGATAAACGACGTACACTCACCGCAACTCTTCTTGCTGGTGATAATTTCTATGTGGATGAAGGATCTGACAATCAAGTGAATATTGATATCTTAGAAGATGATTACCCCATATTGCTTATAGAAGGTGAAGGGACTATAGATGAAAGTGAAGATGCCGAGTTTACCATTTATGCTACCACAATACCGAGTAACGATACCGTAATTCGATATACTCCATCAGAATCAGGTTCAAATTTCTTAGCGATTCCGTCTAATCAACAAATTAGTGAACGATTAACTTTTGTACCAGACTTTGAAGCATTTGAAGCGATAGTTACTATTCCAATTGAAGATGATGATATGTATGAAGCTGATGGTAGTATTTCGGTAACTTTAAATACCGGTGAAGGATATGTCCTTTCTCCTGCACCCGAAAATACTGCGACTATTCAAATTGAGGATAATGACATTCCTGAATTGTCTATTTCAGCAGGTGCTGATGTTAATGAAAATGCAGGTTATGCAGAATTTAATGTCCATTCGACTAAACTACCCAGTGAACCATTAGCGGTAGATTATTTTGTTGAAAATATTACTGGAGATTTTTTGACTGGTCGCTCTGCTCGTAGATCAAGTCTGACTTTCGCTAGCCAAGATGGTAATACTTATTCGGCAACATTAGCTGTTGAACTTGAAAATGATCAAGTAGATGAAATAGATGGTACCATCCAAGTAACAATTCATGATAACGCACCTGAAATTCTAGAATATGATGTTAGTGCTACGAACAATTCGGCAAGAGTCAATGTGAGCGATGATGACTTACCAACAATTTCTTTATTTTCGGATGAATCAGTGATTAGTGAAGGGGATGTCGTGGAATATAGAATTGTAGCCGACTCGGAACCTATTGCGTCATTGGTTGTCATTGTTGAATTCAGTCCTCCTGAATTATTGGATTCAAGCAATAGTGAACATCAAGTACTGACTTTAACTCCTGCCAACTTGGAACAAGTATTTTCGATTCAAACCGTTGATAACGAAATTGATGATGGGACGCAAATTCTAACTGCTACGATAAGACCTAGTGCTGAACATAATATATCAGAATTGAATAACACAATTTCGCTGGCCTTTATCAATAATGATATTCCGACACTTTCATTACAAGGCAATGGTAACACAACCGAAGCTGCGTATGAAGGTGAGTTAAGAGTATTGGCTGATTTCCAACCGTCAAAACCGTTATTTGTGTACTTTGATGGAGAAAATATTGAAGGTGACTTTTTGGCATACAATGAGACCGCTGATAGTAAAGTTTGGTTCTATCCTTCTGACTTACCGAATGAAACTAGTTTCGGTATTTTAAAAATTCCATTAGAAAACGACAGAGCACACGAACCTAACGGAGTAGTCTCGGTGACGCTTGTTGATGACCGCGCGGAGTATCCAACTTATCAGGTTATTGAAACCGAGGCAAAAACCGCGATATTTACAGTAGCCGATGATGATCAACCCGAATTTACCATCACCGGTCCTACTTCCGCAATTGAAGGAGACATCGCGGAATTTTCAATTTATTGGCAAAATAATCCGTATCAAGATTTAATGATTCCGATAAGATTTGAACCTGCAGATTTGATAGCCGGAAATAGTACTCAGAACGTTGAAGTGTTAACGACCAATCTGAACTTCAAAGAAACAATACAAGTTCAATTAGCTGATAATGCGACATTCGAACGTGATTCTCGGATATTAACGGGTGAAATAGTTGCTGGCACTAACTACCTAGTTTCACCAGATCAAGCAGTAGCAAGCGTGGATGTGCATGATGAAGCACAACCACTAATCTCCATTACAACTGATACTCCGAGAGTTACGGAAGGGGAACGATTGACTGTTCGTGTGCAATCCGATAAGTCGCTGTTAACGGATTTATACGTTGCCGTCGAATTCAGCCCAAGTTCAATGATCGTCGGTGATTCCACAAGAGTTGCTGAATTATCCTTAGCAAACACTGATAGATTTGTTGACATCCAAGTTCAAGTTGTTGATAATGACATTAAAACTGCAACTCAAATATTGACGGCTAGGGTCAGAGATGGCAATAGTTATGCACCAGCATCAACACCCAATAATCAAGCTGAAATTAGAATAACAGATAATGATGAGAATCCGACTTTTTCTATTACTCCAGTTGCGTCGCAACTAGATGGAATTGTAGAAGGGCGAACAGCTGAATTTGAGGTAACAGCTAGTCATCTGATTACTGAAGAAGTGGAGTTGGATTTTGAATTGACTGATTCAGGAGATTTTCTTGTTGCTAATCAAGACAATTTCATCACATTAATGCCATTGACCCTAAAATCTATTATTCGAATCCAAACTGACAATGATGGTCTAGATGAAAGTGATGGTACTATTACCCTTACACTAACTTCAGGTGAATCAGCTCACATAGCACCATTCCCAAATAATCAAGCCAGTATCACAATTTTTGACAATGATACACCGACTGCACCCAATGGGCATGAATTTTCATCTATTTCTGATCGCCGATTACCCAGGTTATCGCTGGCAATAGATACCAACGAACATCCCAATGGTTTCGCAACAAGTGACTCTGAATTCTCATTCCAAATTAATTCAGATAGAATTCTAAATTCAGAGATTCCAGAAGTAAATTTAACGCAAGAAGCCACACCTGGTCCAAGTTTAAACCTATTTCAAGTATTTTCCACTGGTACCGTTCAAGAAAACTTCACAACCGAACTACAAGTTAATGAAAAAAGTACAGTTGTTTCTCGTTCAGTCTCTGGTGATGCTTTAACGTTAACCATTCAACCTGGAGAGGGATATACTATTGGCACTCCCAATTCGGTGAGTATTTCACGACTTGTGCATCGACCTGGAATTTCGATAGCTGCAGATACTGAATTTATTACCGAATCGGATCAAGCAAGTTTTACCATTTCTTCTCAATTACCGCTGATATCGCAGTTGACTGTTGATGTCACTCTTGATCAAGGTGAAAATGATTTTATTGGTGGAGATTTAGAACGTACAGTTACGATTGAAGCAAATACCACTAGTGCCCAATTAGTTGTTGATTTGGATGATGATCAAGTGGATGAGAGAAGTGGAAAAATTGTTGCTACAGTTGCTCCTCACTTAAGTTATCTAGTAAGTCCAATTTTTAATCAAGCTGTGGTCAATGTTGCCGATAACGATGAACCGCCTATTGTGGTCATCAGAACTCTCCAATCTACTTTAAATGAAGGGGATACTGCAACTTTTCAAATTTCAGCTAATGGCCGTTGGGAGGAAGAATTTACCGTTAATCTCCAAATCTCTGATACGGGACACTTTGTCAATACACATTCAGGACAAATAACCTTTGCTCCCAATACTGATTCAGCGGGAATTGAATTGAACTACTCGATTCAAACGGTTCAAGATGATGTTACCGAACATGATGGCATTTTGTCAGTTACTGTATTACCAGATCAGACCATTAATGAAGTAAAAATGTATACTGTGTCCTCAATTAGAGCAAGTGCTGATGTCATGGTAGCAGATAATGATGGGCCTATGTTATCAATCAGACCAATTCACTCTAGTATAAATGAGGATGAAATTGCTGAATATAAAATTGAGTCAAATGTGTCACCTCTCAGTGATACTGAAGTTAGTTTAGACGTGTCCCAAACTAGGCCAATTATTGATGGAGAGTTAGGAAATTACACTTCCGTAACTTTACATCAAGGACGAACCACTGCAATTTTATCAATTCCAATCATTGATGATCAAACCTATCAAAAAAATGCTTATATTCGGGTAAGTTTAGACGATGGTTCTGGTTATCGACAAAACGAGTCGGCATTGAATGCTGAAGTTTATGTGGAAGACAATGACTTGCTTAATGAGGTAACGATTCAAAGTGTCAATAATATTATTGCAGAAGGTGAAACTGCAGAGTTTTTAATAACAACCCAACCCAACAATCTTGATCGTTTGATTGATGTAACAGAGACCAAGACGGGTGATTTCTTTACAGATTTGGAACTACCACCAGCGATTCTAGTTGCTGACGAATCCAAATTGTTCATCAGAATACCCACTTTAGACGATGAACAAGATGAACCAGATGGTACAATTGAATTGGTGCTCAATAGCGGTGCCAACTATACCGTAGCACCAGGAGAAGCAAGGGCAACTGTTACGATAGAAGATGATGATTATGGGCCTGATATCTCAATAACATCTAACGCAGGATCAATAGCTGAAGATGAAACTGCTCAATTCATTATTACTTCTTCACATCTCTCACTTTCTGATATTGAGTTAACACTTCAATTGACTGATTCCCAAGGATTTACTGGACGTACTAGTCAGGTACTTTCGGCGACGATACCTGCAGGAGAATTGACTACCGTGTTAGACGTGCCAATAGTTGATAACCAAAATGGCGATCAAGATGGAACGATAGAAGTTGCTTTATTGTCAAGTTCTAGCTACTTCATTAATCCTGAGCAAAATTCAGCATCAATCTTAGTACTTGATAATGATCTTCCTAGACTTTCAGTATCACCAACGTTATATATTTATGAAGATGAAGAAGCAATTTTTGGACTAAATTCTACGGTAGCTGTACCAAGAGAATTGATGATTAATTTTCATGTCGCAGTTGAAGGTAACTATTGGTCCAATTTCATTGGAGATTTTCAAGCAGGCTTCTATGATAACCAAATTGAAGGGACTCTGACTAATCAATATTTACCCGTGCAAATTGGTTACAATAGTGCCATGCAGGACGATGGATCTGTAACTTTAACGATTAAACCTGGACTTGGTTATAATGTGGCAAATGCACCGGCAAATCACGCAACGACCGAGATTTTGGATGCACAAACTCCTGAAGTTTCAATTTATCGGGTATTTGACAATATTGTTGAAGGAGATCAAGCCATATTTTATCTGTCAATGCGAACATCACCATCAAATCCACTACCGATTAATTTTGAGGTTACTAGCACTGGTAACTTTTTGTCCGGGGTAATTCCGAGTTCAATTTCAATTCCTATCGGAGAAACGGGTAAATTATTGACCTTAGATACAATAAATGATGCAGAATTTGAACAAAGAGGTGATATCACCGTTCGTGTCATTGATGGCGCTGGATACCGCCCGCATTTACGATTTGCCAGTAGCTCAGTAACTTTGAGGGATGATGATGGCTCTGAAATAACGATTACAGCTGATTCAGCTGAAATTTTTGAAGATGAGACTGCAAGTTTCACAATCACTGCATCAAAATCTGTTAACGCAGATTTAACTATTCCAATTGAAATTACTCAAACTGGAGATTTTCTAGTTGATTCTGAATTTGAACCTGCGCTATTACCAGCCGACGCTACTTCAATCCAATATCAAATTGGGATCGTAGATGATGAAACTTTTGAATTAGATGGAACGATAAATGCGAAACTAATATCTGGTGAAAATTATACTATTCCAACATATCCTAATAATATTGCGACGGTCACAGTAATGGATAACGATACCCCCACCGGGATTTCAGTTTTGGCCATGATGGAGAGTATACAAGAGGGCGAAACCGCTCAATTTCAACTGTTTTCGCCAACCGAATTGACAGAAAATATTACTGTTAATATTGACATTGCTAATGTTGGTTCTTTTTTAACGTCATCAAATTTACAACAAGTCATAATGGAACAAGAAGAAAATTCCACCGAGTTTGACATTTACACGATAAACGATAGTTTGGATGAAGCAAACGGTTCAGTTTCTGTGACCATACAATCTGGAACTGGTTACGAAGTATCAACGACTCAATCAAGTGCATCTATCAACATTTTAGACAATGAAGTTCCACCGGTAATTTCAATCCGTGGAGGTGACAATATTGAAGAAGGTAATGATGCTGAATTTATCATAACCGCAAGTCATTTGGCTGATAATTCGCGAGAAGTTTTGGTGACATTAAGTGAAACTGGAAATTTCATTACGGGGGGAACTGAAGGCGATCAGGCAACTAGAACTATAACTCTTCCAGCTAAACAATTGGAAACCAGCTTATTTGTCCAGACCGATGCCAATAGTGATCCAGAAGCGGATGGTCAGCTAACAGCGACTTTGATTCCACCTACTGTTGAAGGCGAATACCAAATTGCATCCAGCCCTGATAATTCTGCATCCGTTATCATTCTTGACGATGACCTCCCCAGGATTTCAATCAATTATGTCGGATCAAATGAAATTAACGAAGGTGATATCGCTTTTATTGATCTTAGTTGGACCCATTCAATTCCACCGCTGACGCCAATACCGATGCATGCTGAAATTGCTGGTGACTTCTTTGAGTCTGATGTCCGATCGGGAGACTTTAATTTAGTTGCAAGTCCAGCAAACACATTAAGTGAAATTGTACGAACAGTTGATGATTCCTCACCCGAATTAGACGGTTCGGTTACTTGGGTGATACGCAGTAGCACCGACTATAATATTGATTTGGAAAATAGTTCTACAACGGTGCAGGTCCGTGATAATGATTTACCGAGAATTTCAATTATTGCTAATTCAGAAGCAGTCACTGAAGGGGGTGAAGCTGAATTTATCATTTCAGCTGAAAATCCAGTATCAGCTGATTTATTAGTGAACTTGAATCTTGATGTTGAAGGTGAATATGAAATCGAGAATATTACAAATTCAGTAACTTTAAGTGCTGGTGAAAGTTCAACAAATCTAACCTTAGCAATAAATGATGATGACCAAATTGAACCCAATGGGATGATTGTTGCGACTGTTGAACCCAGTGCAAACTATAACTTAGCTGCTTCAAGTCTTTCAGCTCTGATCCATCTCATTGATTCTGAACAGCTACGCGTATCTGTAGTATCCGAATCGGATCTGGTCGTTGAAGGGGATGCCATTGAATTTAGAATTTCAACTGATCAAATTTTAACTCAAGATTTAGAAGTAAATTTTAATTTCGCAGTACAAGGTGAATTTTTGGTGGATGAATTGCCAGAATCTATAATGGTTTTTACTGGGCGTTCTGAAGCGTTGCTCACTATACCAACTCAAGACGATACTGACTATGAACGCGATGGTGTCCTAACCTTAGCCACAGAAACTAGTCAAAATTACAATGTTGATCTATTAGCTTCGTCAACTCAAGTAACTATTCAAGATAATGACGGACCAATCATCACAGTTGCTGGTGTAAGTTCTATCGCTGAAGGGGACGATGCAAACTTCGTCATTTCTGCATCTGAACCACCAAGTAATGACCTCGAGATAAATGTTGAAATTATTGCAGTAGGAAATTTTATTGGTGCGAATTCACAATCTACCGTACAAATTTCTGCTGATTCTTCAGCTGGTTCGTTACAAATTTCTACAATTGATGATACAGTTGATGAAAATGACGGTGAAATAACAGTATCGATTCTGCCAGGTTCTGGTTATCAAGTGGCGGATGGATTAGCAAGTTCAATGACTACAGCGATAACTGATGATGAACCAGATTCAGTAGTGTCCATAGTTTCGGAGTTCCCAGCAATTATTGAAGGAGATCGGGTTGGATTTGAAATTACTGCAACGACTGCAAGTCAAGTTCCCCGATTTATTCCAGTTGAAATTAGTGATCCAAATCAGAAATTTTTTAGAGAAACGTTACGAACAAGTTTTCATATCAATGCTACAGAACGAAGAGCTTATCTAAGTGTTCCAACAATAGATAACAATACTTTTGAGTTTAACGAAGGAATTACCGCGAAAATTCTGCGTGGGGAGGGTTATACAGTCGCTGATTATCCTGGTAATACAACAACTGTAGCGGTTTTAGATGACGATACACCAAGGGGTATTTCAATAATTGCATTAAATGAAACTATTGCCGAAGGTGATATCGCACGCTTTCAAATCGCCGCGCAAAATGCCGAACCAGTTGATCGAGAAATCGTCATTCAGGTTAGTGACGAAGGTGGGTACATTGATGGTACTAGTCCTACGACTGTTACGTTACACGCGGCAAGTATTTCTGACTTTCTCGAGTTTTCGACCCAACATGATAATATTGATCAACCTAGTGGTGAAATCACCGTAACTATTGAACCAGGTGTTGACTATGTTGTGGCAACAGAACCTTACCATACAGCATCGGTTTTGGTGCAAGATCTTGAGCAACCAACACTAACAATTGCTTCTGAGTTAGAAGTTCTAGAAGGGGATACGACACAGTTTACTATAACTGCGTCGCAAGTGTCTGCTGATCCACTGTATATCAATCTAGCGATTACTGAGACTGGAGAATTTTTAGATGTAGTGCCAAATCCAATTGCGATATTAGCAGCTGGCAACATAGAAACATCGTATTCAATTTCAATTCCAGATAATGAACAAGATTCCGCAGATGGACTGTTAAAGGTTAAATTACTTGAAGGATTGAACTATCGCATTGATTCAAACAACAGTAACGAAGCCACGATTAACATTTTGGACAATGACCCATCTGAACTCGCGCTCGTGGCACTTGATACAAGCATAGTTGAAGGACAAATGGCGCGATTTGAATTGCGATCAACTTCGTCGTTGGCAACAGATTTACCTGTAATAATTACTGTTATCCCTGAAAATGGAGATTTTGTCGGAGAGCCAAACTTGACAAGAACAGAAATTATTTCTGCTGGTGATACTTGGATGAGATTTACGGTTGTAACAGATGATGATCAGATTTATGAATTTGATGGCAGTTTTGCTGTGCAAATTGAACCAGACCCGCAATATTCAGTTGCTGAAAATTTAGGAGTTGCTCAAGTCCAAGTCGGTGATAATGACCCACCCGTGATATCGGTTTCTACACAACCAATTTATGAAGAGGGTGATACTGTTCAGTTTAGCTTTTCAGCGACTCCAGTGCCATTAGAAACATTAACCGTTGACTTTCATGTTTCGCAAATTGGCAATTACATAGCTGATTTGGTATCAAATCAGCTTGAATTTAAAGCAAATTCTGACAATGAGATTTTAACGATCAAGACTCTCGAAAATACGATTGATGAACGTGATGGTTCAATTGCTCTGACTTTATTAGCAGATGAAAACTATTATTTGGATCAAACTGCATTTCAAGCGACAGCAACAATAACAGATAATGATTACAACATCGTATCCGTTCATGCAGAATCGGAGAGTGTCATGGAAGGTACCGATCAATTTATTTCAGTTGAAATTGCAATTGATCCACCGATCCCAGATAAAGCAGTCGTTGTCAATTTAGAATACTTTGCGCAAGGTGATTATTTCACTCGTGATACTTTTACTGATTCTGATCGGATCAGTTTTAGCCCAGAATGGCAGAAAACAGTCAGTGTTGTAATTCCCGCCGGAAGCCGTCAAATTACTCAACAAATTGCAATTCAAGATGATGCTGAATTTGAACCGTATGGTCAACTGTTCATTCAATTACATTCTGGTGCAGATTATACAGTTAGTGCACTCGGTAATCGCACTGCGACTCAAATCTTGGATGATGATGCACCAGTCGGAATTTCAGTGTATCCAGTTGGAGGGGATGAGTTTTTAGAAAGTGAAACCGCGGTTTTAGAAATTCGATCAGATACACTCGTTTCACAAAGTACTGAAGTTTACCTTGAGGTGGTGGAAACTGGTCAAATGATTGCTGGAGAGGTACCAATTAAGGTAGTAATCCCAACTGGACAAGATTCTACTAGACTAGAAATTCCATTGGAAGATGATAACATTAGTGAGATTGAATCGGAAATTTTACTTAAAATATTACCAAGTCCAAATTATACCGTAACAACAGAACTTTTTGAAGCTTATGTCGTTGTAATTGACAATGACCAACCAATTATTGCCATTAATGGTCTGGGAGCAATCAACGAGGGTTCGGATGCACAATTTGAAATAACGGTCACACCTGCTCCTCAAGAAAGTCTTTCAATAGATTTTAGTTTGACTGAAGAAGGAGACTTCTTAATTAGTCATCCAGCGCAAACTGTAGATTTAGATGCATTTCAAGATTCGATTATCGTTTCAGCACAAACTCAGAATGATCATGAATTTGAATTGAATGGTGCAATTATTGCAACATTGACTGAAACCTATGAATATCGGATTTCTGCAACAGCAGGTCAAGCACGAGTAATCGTTAAAGACGATGAAACACCAACAGGATTTTCAATTTTATCAACAACGGATTCAATTCAAGAAGGGGACATTGCCGTCTTTCAAATTCGTACAGACTCACCTAGTATTTCATCACGAGAAGTTACGGTTGAATTAAGTGACAATTCCAAGAATTTGGTAGAGTCTTATCCAGAATTTGTGACGATATTACCAGGCGAAACAACCGCGACATTGTCACTTCAAGCAATAGATGACTTAATCTATCACACCAATCAACATATCGTCGTTCAATTGAAAGAGCGATCAGAGTATGATCTGGTAGATGCTTATTCTCAGGCTACCGTAAGTTTGATCGAAAATGATTTACCAGAAGTTACTATTTCAACCGTAAGTGAAACCTCGATTCGTGAGGGAGAATTGGTTGAATTCATCATCTCAACTCCTAATCCTTTACCGCAAGATTTAGCAGTCATGATCAACAGTGTAATTCCCGATAATTTGACAAGTGATGATATTCCATCCACAATCACGATTCCGGCCGGAGAAACTTCTAACAATATACAAATCCAAACTGATTTAGATCAAATACTTGAAGCAGACCGCAAAATCTCAATTGAGTTAGTTGCAGGTCCAACTTATTTACTTGGCGTTGCCAAAGACCATGCATCCGTACAAGTCACTGATTCTAACATTTCAACTGTAACAATTGAGTCGTCGGTCAATGAAATTGTAGAAGGGAGTGAACTTGAATTTATCGTGCAAATAGCACCAGCATTCACTCTTGATGAAGCAGAAGTTCGGGTTAAGCATGAGTTTCGCAACGATGACCAAGTTCAAGTTGAGTGGAAGACTTTGACGATTAATGAAGGTATGACCGAGCGTCGTTATACCGTGGCATTACCTGATAATTTTCAGCGTGAGGTTGACAAAAGTATCACCGCAACAATAATGCCATCTCTACCTAGTACAGAAGCGGCGATTCTATATCGACTAGAAGAAGATTCAAATCACGCAATTGTTAAAATTCTTGACAATGATTCCCCCTCTGGAATTTCTATCATTCCGATTGCGGATGTAGTTATTGAAGGTGAGGTGGCAAATTTCCAACTTAGAGCTGATACTCCGCTTGCTGAAAACCAAACCGTTCAATTGCGGGTTTTTGGTAGTAACGAATTGATTGATCATCCACAATATTTTGACTTGGAATTCAATGCAAATCAACGACAAACTAATATTTCAATTCCAACTTTGGATGACGAAGTTTTTCGACCAAATGGAATCATGACAATCCAAATACTTCCAAACCAAGAATACCTAGTAGCAAGAACAAATTCTAGCACGACCATCAAAATTGTTGATAATGATTTTTTACCTGGAATAGCAATAATTGCTGAAAAATCTGTGATTACCGAAGGAGATGATCTTAAATTTTTGATTAGAGCTGGAGAAATTAGTGTAGATGATCGTACCTTAGGTTTGCAAATTCAGCAAGTAGGTGAATTCATTAGTGAAAATACTTTAACAGCAATGACAATTCCAGCTGGTAGTCAAGAACAAACTATAAGGATTCCGACTATTGATGATAGAATCTTTGAAATTGGTGGAGCTGTTACGGTTTCATTAGACACCAATTCGGAGTTTGAATTTTCATCTGAACGGTCATCAGCAACGACACGTATTGAAGACAATGATACACCACAAGGTATCTCTATTTTACCAGTTACCGAAAAAGTTATTGAAGGCGATATTGCACAATTTCAAATTACTACCGCTAACCCGGCTGTATTTAATATTGATGTGAATGTATTGATTACTGGAACAGGTGATTTCTTTGCAAACCAAGATGGTATTCAGACTGTAACCATTCCTGCTCAAGAGGGCCATGCTCAACTAAACATTGCAACGATTGACAATGCGATTTATCAATTAGATGGTGTGGTTACTGCTGAAATCAAGCCGGGCTCACTTTATGCTATTGCCGAACGAGGAAACCAAGCAAAGGTAATTGTACAAGATAATGATTTACCGATAATATCTATCTCAGGAATTACTGACATTGTAGAAGGTGAGGAGATCAGTTTTCAATTAGAAGCTGCTACGGTTCCTCTTCAAGATCTAGCTATTGCACTTGCGATTAACCAAACTGGAGATTATCTGGCAGAGTCTACACCAGATCAAGTCGTTGTACCAGCCGGACATAATTTGATAACCAAACAATTGTTGACAGTAAATGATTCAATAGATGAGTTAGACGGAGAAATCGTTATCACACTACAATCCGGTATTGGTTACCGAGTTGCTGAAGCACCAAATAATGAAATTAGGGCGACAATAAGTGATAATGATCTAAATTCTATATCACTTAACGCGACATCCCCTACCGTAATGGAAGGAGATACTGCCAGCTTTGAAGTGATCTCTTCATTACCAGTTACTTCCTCATTTCCAGTAAATATCACATTTAGTCAAACTGGTCAGTTTATTGATAATTTTATAGACAATCAAACAGTCACTTTTGCAGTTGGTGAAGAAATTAAATTGATTGAATTTGCATTAGCAGATGATGAAGTGTTGGAAGATTCGGGTCGCTTAACTGGGCAAATTACCGCTGGTGATGACTATGAAATCGCACTGAGTCCAAATGATTCCGCAATTATTGAATTGTTGGATGACGATACACCTGTATTAGCTATCACGGGTTTCACACCAATTGAAGAAGGAGACACCGCGGAATTTATTATAACCTCAACGGAGACAGCATTGACACCAATCCAAGTTCAAATTTCCGAACATATTACTGGGGTTCAAGTGGGAAATAATGCTCCAACCAGTGTAGAAATTGCTACCGGTGAAGTCTCTACATCAATCGTGATTCCAACCATTGATGATGACGAATTTGCACCAGACGGTCAAATCACCATTACGTTATTAGAATCCAATGACTTTGTTTTAAACGAAGATCAATCAGATGCGACCATAACTGTGGAAAACAATGATTTTCCTGAGTTAGCTATTGTCTCTACAGGAGATATCATAGAAGGCACCGATACTCATGCTGAATTTACAATCACAGCTACTTTTGCCCCTATTGACGACCTATCAATCAATCTTAATTTCAATCAAGTCGGAAATTTTGTCGCTGGTGACTTGTTAGACAACATAGATTTACTGGCGAATGAAACTTCAGTCAATGTATTGGTCCCAATTCGAAATGATGATATTGAACAAGCGGATGGTCTAATCACGGGAGCAATACAACCAGGAACAGGTTATCAAATTAATCCTGTCCAGCAAACCGCAAGTGTTCAAATAGAAAATGATGATACCTATTTGGTTTCATTAAATGCTAATGCAACTAAGGTCGTTGAAGGTGATACTATAGAATACTCGGTAACGGTCTCTCCACCAGCCCCACAATTTGGCATTACTGTTCAGGTCAATCATGTTGGAGTAGGGTCGTTTATTACTGATTTTGAAGAAATACTAGAATTTGCAACTGGTGAATCGCAAAAGTCATATTCACTACCAACAAGAGGTGACAATTTTTACACTGCAGATGGCAAAGTGACCGCGACAATTTCAGCGGCAGAAAGTTTTTCAATTCAATCAGGTGAAGGTCAGATTACAACCACAATTGCGGATAACGATGCACCAGGTGGAATTTCTGTTATTCCAATTTCAGCATCAATTAATGAGGGAGATTTGGCGGAGTTTCAAATAACAGCTGATCAAGCTACTAATCGAGAACGTCAAGTTTTTATTGCAATTTCTGAGTCTGGACACGATATCACCAATCAATTTAGCATCCCTGATTTTGTTACGATTGAAGCAGGTCAACGTGCTAGCATGTTGACAGTTGAAACTGAAGCAGATGATTTGATTGAAAATAATGGTCTTATCACTCTTACCATTCTTGCTGGTGAGGATTATGTTGTTGCCAATTCAAATGCATCAGCGTCCGTGACAGTCATTAACGAGGATGATGTCACACTTTCAATTAGTGCAGTTCAATCGCAAATTACCGAGGGATTACCAATAAAACTTTCCATTCTGTCTTCACCTGTTGCACCATTGCAAGAATTGATACTTCACTTTGAACATGAAGTTGAAGGTGAGTTTCTACAATCAGATCCATTAACGGAATACATTATTTTCCCTTCAGACTTCAATGGTCAATTGGCACAGCTAGATATTGCACAGACTCTGAATGACATTGAATTTGAAGCCAATGGTCAGCTGACAATTGAACTTGTTTCAGGAGAGAATTATAATGTTGCGGGTGTTCCCAATAATTCTACCTCTGTAATGTTAGTGGATAATGATGAACCCAACGGAATTTCAATCACTCCTCCTTTAACCAGAGTAACCGAAGGTAGCAACATTAACTTCCAAATCACCGCGTCAACAATTGAACCAACAGATCGTATTATAAACCTCAGTGTTAGTGAGTTAAATAGCAGTTATGTTTCAGAGTTTATTGATCAAATAATCCTCCCCGCTAATGCAAAAAGTGTTCAGCTAGCTATTGCTACCGAAGATAATCTGATCAACGATCTAAATGGGGATATTATTGTGTCAATTGAAGATGGGACTGGCTATGAAATTGCTGACGATTTTAACATTGCATTTGCGACTGTTATCAATAATGACGAACCATCAATTACAATAAATGCGGGAGATGCGATTGAGGAAAATGAATTGGCTGAGTTTACAATTCAATCTTCAAATATTTCCGCGTTTGATGTGTTGATTTTAATGGACTACGCATTAATGGGTGATTTTGCTAATATTGAGTCTTTTCCTGCAATCGTTACTTTGCTAGCTGGTGAAACTGAAACCGTGGTACGGATACCAATGATTGATGACAATGATCATGAGCAAGATGGGCAGTTAACTGCGATATTAATCGCTGGGTCTGACTACTTGATTGATGATTCAGAATACACAGCAACAGTACCAGTACAGGATAATGATTTACCAACAATTTCTATTACGAAACTAACAGATATAACCGAAGGTGAAGTTGCTGAATTTAGAATATCTGCTGATGATGCACCGAATTTTGACCTTACCATCAATCTACTAAGCGAATGGCTTGGGAATGAGCGAATAGCACAACCCACAAATAATTTTGAAGTGACACTTGCTAGCGGTGAGCGAACTAGATCGATTGCGATTCCAACCAATAATGATAATCAAAGTAATGCAGACTATGAGTTAGAATTAACCATTGGTACTGGAAGTGGATATCGAATTGATAATGACACGAGTCATGATAGGTTAGTGGTATATGATGATGATTATTATACAATTGGATTAACAATTGACACTCCAATAGTTATTGAAGGAGAGGAGATTCGTTATAGTGTAACAACCGAAGCCAACGCACTAGTTCGTGATGAATTAATCATTTATTTTGAACTAGAATCTAGTGATGAATTTGGTAATGAAAGTTCAACCTTTACTTATTTTTCGAGACTTGATCCTAATGTTGCCACATTCAGTAATTCTCTTCCTACCGGTCGAAATTTTGAAAAAGATGGTCATTTTCAATATTTTGTAAGATTGCTTCCTGGTGATGGGTATCGAGTTGACCCAACTGCAACGGTTGGTAGTGTTCAAATTCTTGATGCTGATAGTCCAGTTGGATTTTCAATTGAGGCTGTTAATCGATTTAGTAGCATTGACGGAACTACAATCACGACATCTAATTTAACTGACAATGAATACGCAACGGTTGAAGGACAGCCTGCTTATTTTGCCATTAGAAGTGATAAAATATTAACAGTTGAGCAGGAAATCATTGTAGACATAACCGAGACCGGTGACTTTTTTAGTAATACGAGTCCTAAGCGAATTTTATTTCCAGTGGGACAGTATTCTGTCAGCTTTGAAATTCCAACTTCTGATGATCACTTGATTGAAGTTGATGGTACTATTTCTGCTAGTATTCGACCAAGTGAGTCTTTTCAGGTTGCTGAAAGTCCACATAATACTGCAACAGTTGCAGTTTATGATAATGATCAAGAATTACCAGGTATAATGATACTTGCGCAAACTAATTCGGTAGTGGAAGGGCAACCAGCACAGTTTTTCATCAAATCTTCCAGTACTTTTGACCGCGATCAAAATATTTCATTGTCGGTAACTGGAACGGGTGATTTTATCACTAACAACATTAGCGATACAGCAATTTTACCGTCTGGTAAGAGTGCGGTTATTTACTCAATTCCAACTATTGACGACAATAATTTTGAAACAAATGGGAAAGTCAGTGTTTTGATTGATGATCCGAATGAAACTGGAGCAAATTATCAGGTTATTTCAGAGCCTTTCAATTCAGCTTCGGTTGATGTGCTTGACAATGACCCACCACTTGGTATTGCCATTTTGTCAGCTGCGGAAGCAGTAACAGAAGGGGAATCAGCATGGTTTCAAATTACCTCAACACCACCACTTGCTGAGAATAAATCAATCACGGTTCAAATTGAGCAAGTCGGTGACTTTATGGCGGAGACGACACTTCAACTATCGGTGACTATAGCATCATTAAACTCTATTACTCTATTTAATTTATCGACAATAGATGATGAATTGTACGAAGCCGATGGAGTCGTTTCCGTCACCATCCAATCATCCCGCGATTATGAGGTTGCTCCAGAATTTCAATCTGCATCGGTCTTGATTTTAGACAATGATCTTCCGGAAATATCAATTTCCGGTATCGGACCCGCCGTAGAAGGAGAACATGCTGAATTCACTTTGAGTTCAACGTTGGCACCATTTAACAATCTTGAAGTCAATCTTGCAATCTCTCAAATCGGAGGATTTATCGCAGATGACGTAACAGAACGTGCAATATTGCAAGCAAATACGACCAGTATTCCGGTATTGATTCCGACGTTAGATGACAATGAAGATGAAATTCATGGCACAATTGAAGTTGAAATTCTCCCAGGAACTGGATATTCAGTTGCCACTGAACCTGATAATTCAGCAAAAATTTCGATTGAAGATAACGATCGTCCAGTGATTTCGATTACTGCTGACAACTCTTCGGTCAACGAGGGAGATTCTGCTGTTTTCCGATTGGAATCAACAACACCACCAGACAATGTAATACCGATTACCATTTCATTGTCCCAAAAAGGTGAATATTTTGACGAGTCCACAATCACAATAACGCCAGATTTGTCGGCTAACCAAACATTTGGATTATCAAGTTTGTCAACTATATTATATAATTTTGATAGTAAAATTGATGGTGATCAATCAGAACCTTCAGCCACATTAAGCTTTGATTTTCCAGCTGAACAGACAACGGTATTGATGGAATTGTCAACTATACGATATAATTATGATGGAATAGACGGTGAAATTGCTGCTCACATAACGACAAGTACGGACTATGCAGTAAATCAATTTAGTGATTCTGCCACTGTTTCAGTCATTGATATTGATGTACCAGTTATTTCACTGGCTTATTCAGGTCCGAGTGAAGTTGACGAGGGAACGAGTGTTGAAATTTCAGCAAATTCATCGTTGTTATCAGCTAATTCCTTAGCAATTAATTTTGCGGTAAATCAAACGGGGTCATTTATTGAAGATCCTGCAAGCTTTGAACCAGTTATGCTTAACGCTGGTGAATTAGAAGTACCAATAAATTTTGCATCCATTGATGATGAAATATTTGAAGTTGATGGAGAGGTAATGATACAATTAATACCTGGTTCTGGTTATGAGATTGATGAGGAAAGTCAATCGGTATCAGTCACTATACTTGATAATGATTGGGTAACCTTATCCATTGATTTTTCTGACAATGAAAATCAAGTGATTCGAGAGGGAACTACTGATACTTTGCAATATAAAATAACTGCAACTCCGGCTGTACCAGAACCTGGGATTATGGTAAATGTTGAGTTTACTCAAGATGGGGAGTCATTACCTTTAGACCCAGTCTCAAATCTACCTCTGGCTAGTCATCAAATCCGATTATTACCTGATTCCATTAATGAAGTTGTTGTATTAACAACAGCTCCTGTTAATGATTCCAATTTCACGCTTGATCGAACGGTAACCATAACATTAGCCGATGGTGAAGGTTATGTCATAGCTGATGAACCTAATAATAGTATTACCGTAACGATTTTGGATGATGATGCCCCGCAAGGTATTTCAATACTACCACTTGCATCAACCATCAGTGAAGACCAAGATGCGCAATTTCGGATTTTTTCTGATACAGAAGTTGCTGACGACTTAACGATTTATCTCGCGGTAACTGATGGTGGCGATGACTTTCTTGACGATCCAAGACCTACAGACGCAGTAATTCCTGCAGGAGAACAATTTGTCAATGTACTTGTTCCGATTTTTGATGATGATGATGTTGAATCAGCAGGTGATATAACAGCAACAATTTTAAACAGTTCTGCCTATACGATTGCCTCAACTAATCAAAGTGCAACAGTCAGAATAACTGATAATGATACACTACCGATAGTATCTATTGCACCATTGATTGCAACGATAGATGAGAGTCAGGTTGCTCAATTTGTCATAACTTCATCTGAAACATCAGAAAATTTCCAATCTATTTTAGTCAATGTAGATGAAAATGAGGACTTTATATTAGGTAATCCTGCGGATACAGTTTACATTGAAGCCAATGAAAACTCTGTCATACTGGAGATTCAATTGGAAGATGATGACATTGATGAATCAGATGGTACCATATTTGTTGATATTGATCCTTGGTTGGGCTATCAAATTGATCCAACCAATAATGGTGAAAATGGCTCTGCATCTGTTGCTGTCGCTGACAATGATGAAACAATCGTCGAAATCTATCCTTATTATACAAGAATTGACGAAGGTGAACCGGCTGAATTTGAGGTGTTGGTTTCTCCTGCCTTACCCAACGGTGGTTTAACACTATCTTTTGAAGTAACGCAAATTGGTGAGTTCATTAGTGGTTCTCCAGAAAGTCAAGTCCATCTAACATCGCTCAATGGTGGTTATTCAGACCCAATTGAATTAGCATCAACATTAGACGATGAAATCTTTGAATTAAATGGATCAATAACTGCAACACTATTACCAAGAACTGGTTACACTGTTGGTGCTGAGGATGTGGCAACGATTGAAATTGTTGACAACGATACCCCTGAAGGAATTTCTATCTTGGCAATGTCAAGCTCAATTATTGAAGGTGAGACTGCTGAATTCCAAATCAAAGCTTCGGAAAGATCTAATCGAACCCGAACAATTTATTTTGATATCCAATCAAATGCTAGTGATTTTTTAGCATCTCAACCAAGCCGCTGGATTGACTTTGCACCACAAAAGTGGCATCAGAATTTAGCATTTGAAACAATTGATGATTTAATTGACGAACCTGATAGTGAAATTCGGATTCGAATTGTTGATGCACCAGGCTACAACGTCAGTCAACGACAAGCACAAGCTTCGATATTGATCAAGGATAATGACGTACCGATTATCAGTATTTTAAGTCAAAACAGTATTGAAGAAGGTGCATCAATTACTTTTGAAATTTCTTCTCTTATTGTAGTTGAACAGGATATTCAGGTCAATCTAAGTTGGGAACATATGGGAAATTTTGTCGATATAGATTTATTACCTAGTTTTGTAGTAATTCCCAGAGGAGAACAAAGGGCCGTTATTGAGGTAGTTACAGTAGATGATTTAGTTGTTGAAGAAGAGGGAACGCTAACAGCAATAGTTGATTCCGGTGATAATTATGATCCAATGAGCGGTGAAGGACGTACTGCGACAACTACTATTTTGGATAATGATGTTCTTGAAGTCTCAGTAACAGTGGATGAAGAGAATTCTGTTGTGATAGAAGAAGCAGATGCACAAGCGATATTCAACATCAATATATCAGCTGATATTCCGGCAGGTGTCTTGAATATTCCTTACCAGCTAGAATTTGAAGGCCATCCAGTAAGTACGTTATTTAAGCTCACTGCGAGTCAAGGTAATTTATCGTTCTCACAAAGTGGAAAGCAACAGTTCGTTATTGATATTGAAGACGACCAAGAGTTTGAATCGCATGGAATTATTAGGCTAACACTTGCAGCTGATCAAAGCTATCATTTGGATGAAGCTAATAGCTCCGCAACCATTACAGTTCTAGACAATGATACACCAATTGGAGTATCAATTGTGGCACTGGACTCTCTCGTCACAAAAACCGCACCAGCACAGTTCCAAGTTAGATCGAACCAACCAGTTCCACGGGACTTATTTATTCAGGTTGGATTAACGGACTCTGGACAATTTTTACGAGGTGCAAGAAATCGACTTATACATATGGAATCGGGGCAAAGTACCGCTAATTTTGAGATCTTTTTAAATGCAGGGGAACATGCAGAATCATTTGGTTTAATCACCGCAACACTGCAAGAAAAACCAGAGTATCAGATTGCTGAGTCACCTAAAAACACGGCAACAATAACAGTATTAGATGATGATCCCAAAGATGTTGTATCAATTATTCCACTCCATTCTGCTATTGTTGAATCGGATGATGCGGAATTTCGTATTTTTAAAGCTGAACCTGTACTAGATGATTTAGAGGTATCGATCAAGGTTACTCAAGTTGGGGACTATTTATTTTTAGAAGGTAGAGGTGGGGCAGCTACAGAATCAGTTACTATCCCAGCTGGTCGCAATTCAGTAGACCTAGAACTTTTCACAGTTTCTGATTTCAATTTTGAGAAACCTGGAGCAATTTTAGTTGAATTAATTGAAGGAGATGGTTATGTCATTAACAAAAGTCCATTAAATTCGGCATCCATAAAAGTGTTTGATGATGACACCCCAGCTGGAGTTTCTATTCTTGCCACCGATTCGATCATTCAAGAAGGAGAAATCGCACAATTTCAAATTTTTACCGATCAAGCATTTACTACCAATCAAGAAATAGCCCTTGAAGTCAATAAGCGTGGTGAATTTTTGAGTGATCCGTTACCAAACTCAGTAATCTTTAATCGATTTAAAGAATCGGCGATTTTGAATATTGATACACAAGATAATGGAATTTTGAATGCTGATGGCAGCTTAACCGTCTCAATAGCAACTGGTGATAACTACAAAATTGCTCGTTTACCAACTAACAGTGCCACAATAATTGTCCAAGACAATAATGTACCTGAACTCACAATTTATGCGACAGGTAATGGGGTAATTGAAGAAGGGGATGATATTCAATTCAGAGTTGTTTCATCGCTAACAATCCAAAGAAATTTATTGGTGAATGTCTCATTGGGATCAAGCAATGAAAGTGAATTTAATGATGAAGCAACGGTGTTTATCGCGGCGGGAGCAGTTGAGGGTCTACTGACAATAACAACTCAAGATGACACCGAAGTTGAATCAGACGAAATAGTCACCGCGACCCTAGAACCTGGAATTGGTTATCATCGATCTGATTCGATTGGTCAATCTGCAACAATTACCGTAGTTGACAATGAGCTGCCAGTTATAGGAATTTCATCAAGTACTCCTTCAGTAATTGAAGGTGAGTCTATAGCATATACCTTAACTTCACAATATGGACTTCATGCAAATTTATTGGTTAATCTCATCGTAACTGAGACGGGTGATTTTCTACCAAGTAATTTAACTACCGAGGTTGAACTGACGATAGAAGAAAGCGAAAAATCTTTCACAATAGCTTTGCTTGATGATTTAGTAAACGAAGCTGATAGCGAAGTTGTCGTGACAATTGCATCCAGTAGTAATTATGATATTGACGCTAATAATTCTAGTGTGACATTTGTCGTTTATGATAATGATCAACCTGAAATTTCAATCTCAGCTTCCGAATCTGTCGTAGTTGAGGATGCAATCGCAAATTTCGTTATTTCGGCTGGTTCAACCTTTTACCAAGATTTGGAAATCAATTTACGTTCTGAGGAATTAGGTGATTTTATCACTGAATCTATCCCAACCACTGTGGATTTGACCACTGAAAACTTAACCACTGAACTTGAAATCCAACTTGATAATGATGAGGTAGCTGAACTTGATGGTATGATAACAATAACAATTTCTGAAGGAACTGGTTATGTAGTGGCGACTGCTCCGGCAGCTTCGGCGACAGTTGCAATTCAAGATAATGATGAACTTCCCATTGACAGTATTGGAATTACGGCTGATGTTGATGCCGTCGACGAAACAAATTTTTTACCGTTTAGATTTACTGCAATTCAAGCATCGGATCAACCACGTATGCTCAATTTGAGAGTTGGTGATAGTTATCCATTTAATCTAGAAACCAGTATACCTTTTACGGTAAACTTTCCAGCCGAGGTAGAAGTTTATCGGTTTGAATTTCCAATTCACGATGATCAAAGTTTTAAACCAAACGCACGTTTATATATCGGCATTGAACCTGGATCAAGTTACAGTGTTTCACCATTTGCCGCGGTCGCTTCAGTTGGTGTACTTGATAATGACACCCCCACGGGGATTTCGGTTGTTGCAGTTGGACGGGTGATTGAGGAAGGTGAAATTGCAACTTTTCAAATTCGTTCTGATCAATCGGTTGCATTTGACCGGAATATCGCAGTGGAAGTAACTCTTGATGATGAATTGATAACGGATCCTTTGATTAATCAAATTGTATTACCTGCTAATGAAACATGGATTGACTTTACAATTCCAACTGTGGATGATGAGGAAGATGGGATTACCAAAGTCTTAGCCGTATCAATTCAACCCAGTACAGCATTACCTCCAGATTATGAGGTGACTGCAATTTACTCAAGCGCGGAAGTTAATGTTGACAATAATGACCTTCCTGAATATTCAATTTCTAGCAATTCAAATATTATTGAAGGTGAAAATGTTGAAATTACTATTGAAGTAGCAGTTGCCCAAAATTTCGATCGAGAAATTGATATTGTGGTTAGTGAAAGTCAAGATGTTTTAATTGGAACTTTACCAACTACTGTTACCTTACCAGCTAATTCTAATTCGGTGACTGAACTTATTGCGACTGAGGACGATGGTATTGATGAACCAGCAAGCACAGTCACCTCGACCATTCGAGAAAGCGATGATTATCGTATCGTTGAAGGCAGTCAAACTACGGAAACATTGGTGCAAGATAACGATTTAGTGGCAATTTCACTAACCGCGGATGCAACACAAATTGATGAAGGTGGTACAGTGGTTTTCACCATCAACCAAACTCCGATTATTCAAAGTCCAGTGAATCTTATACTTGAAACGGATGGTGTCAACTTACAAATTCAAAATTCAGGACCGCATCAACTAAACGCGAATGATACATTAATCGTACAAACGGAACGAAATCAAACCCATACTGGAAATGGAGTTGTACGACTGAAAGTACTACCTGGAGTAGGGTATACAGTTCCAGAGGAACCGGACAACAAACTTGAAGTTGTTGTGGTTGATTTAGATATACCTGATGGCATTTCTATTCTACCAGTTTCGGAGCGTGTTGAGGAGGGTTCACCGGTACGGTTTAGTATTCAAATCAAACCAGTCCCCACTTATCAAGCACAAGTTGTACTAAACTTCTCTGAAACTGGAGATATGTTGCTAAATTCCAATCCATACACTCTCACCTTTAATCAACAAGAAGAATTGATATTTGAGGTAGCAACAGTAGACGATGAAATTGCTGAAGCAAATAGTGAAATTTCAGTCTCATTGTCACCAGTGCAATCACAAATTTTGACTTATCCAATTGCCAATACTGACAATAGTGCCACGATTAGTGTTACCGATAATGATACACCACAAGGAATCTCGATCTACTCATACCGTAATTCAGTTGAAGAAGGTGAATCAATTATATTTGAGATCGCAAATGATGAACCTAGAGTCAATTCACTAGTCATTCCAATTTCTATCAATCAGACCGGTGATTTTCTAGCTGGTAGTCTACCCAATGAAATCAGGTTTGGTGCAAATAAATCTTCTTCTTTACTTATACTAGAATCTGTAGATGATGATGAAATTGAGTTTGATGGTGGGGTTACGGTGTCACTTGAAGTTGGTAATAATTATGAGTTAGCAGAAAATTTTACTAGCACAGTTGCAATATTAGACAATGAAGTCGTTACAGGAGTATCAATACAAGCACGACCAGAGTCCATTACTGAAGGTGAAAGCATAGCTTTTTTCATCAGCTCTTCTGAATCTTATGCTGTCGATCAATTTATCAATCTACAAATTGACCAAGTAGGTGACTTTTTAACTTCGGTTTTACCAGAGTCGGTTAAACTCCCAGCATTTAATAATCAATTGGAGTTTGCGATTGATACCATTGATGATGATATATTTGAATTAAGTGGACAAGTTAATGTAACTATATTGCCGTCGTCTCAATACCGATCTGCATCATCACCTTTCAATTCTGCAATAGTAAATGTGAGAGACAATGAACCTAAACCTGAAATCTCAATTGAAAGTATTTCAGCAGCTAGCATTACCGAAGGAGAATCTGCACATTTCCGCATCTCAATTTCTGAAATTTTACAAACGGATTTAACAGTTCATATTGGTGTTTCTGATGGAAGCAGTGACTTTTTAGCTGAACACGACTATTCAACGGTTCAACTTCCTGCTAATCAAAATTCAGTAGAACTTGAAATTGAAACCGTACAAGATGAAGTTGATGAACTGAACGGTTTAATTTATGTAACGCTACTCGCTGGTGAAAATTATCAAGTTTCGACTTCTCCTGGTAATATTGCATCAATCAATGTACTTGATGATGAGGATCCTATTATTAGTTTTGAGGATCAAAATATTTTTGTCAGTGAAGGTAACACTTTTAAGTTGAAACTAATGGCCTCGCTTCCAGTCCCAACCGAATTGAATATTCCACTGGAAATTACTGAAAATAGAGAATTAATAGCTGAACAAGATTATCCAAGTATTACGATACCAGCAGGTCGAGCAACTGGTGAAATAGATATTCCTACAACCGAAAATTCGGTGTTCAACTCATTGGGATTAATTTTTGTGAAAATTTATGCTGACACTGGTTATAGTTTATTGAATAATCAAGAATCACTGACTGCGACTTTAACAATCGAAGATGATGAGAATATCCCATTTGGAATTTCAGTTGTCCCAGAATATGACACATTAACTGAAAATCACTCATCCGGTAATATCCGATATTATTTATATGCAGATGGTACTGTTTCCAACAACCGGCAAATAAATCTAGAGGTTTCATCAACTGGAGCTTTTATTAATGCCAATTCTATAATTCAACAACCGCTGTTGGCAGGTACATTAGTATCAACAGTTGATATACCAATAATTAACGACAATACCGATGAAGTTTCTGGCAGTGTAACGATTACTGTACTTCCGGGAGCTGGATATACACCAGCAAGCTCACCTTACAATTCCGCTACGGTAATTATTTTAGATGATGACCGACCACGCGTAGCAAAGGAGAGTATGGGTAGCCATTTAATTGAAGAAGGAGAAAGTGGTGTCATTCGATTTTTTGTTCCAGAACCAGTTACAGAACCGCTTGATATTTCTGTAGGAGTCTATCTAGTAGATGATTTCACAACTTCTGAGTACATTGACACAATTCAAATTGAGAGTGGTTCCGATTTCGCTGAATATACTTTCATTTCAATCGACGATGATTTATTTGAGGCAGAAGTATATTTTTCACTCAAAATTTTAGAAAGTGAGAATTATACTATCGCACCTGATTCTAGATGGTATACCACATTTTACGCTGGTGATAATGATGAACCACAATCTGGAATTTCAATCGTGAATAACGAGGAGTGGATAAATGAAGGGTATGCTACTATATTTGAAATTCGATCTCCAACTATAGTACAGACTGATACAGTTATACACTTGAATGTTTTAGGATCTCAAGTTAGAAGAGACAATAATTTTGTTTCTTCAGCCGTGATTCGAGCCGGTAGTGATAAAGCACCTTATTTGGTTTCAACAGCTACTGATGAAATATATGAAGAGACAAGTGAAATTTCTGTCAGAATACTACCCGATCCAAACTATCAACTATCAAGTTCTAATACAATAGCAAATGTGACCGTATATGATCGCGATTATCCGACAATTACAATTACCAAAAATTATGATGCATTTGAAGGAGATCAAGTGTCATTTCGGCTTGAGTCTTCAGTACCAGTACTAGAAGATCTTTCGGTCCAAGTTTCACTAGATGTGTCAGGAAATTTTGGAATTTCAAGTGGTGAGTACACTGCTGAGTTTAGTACTGGTGAATCAGTTGCCTATCTTAATTTTGATACAATTGTTGATGACCTAACTGAGACAAATGGAGTTATTTCCGCGACTTTAACTTCTATTGAGAGATATCCAATTTCAGAACCAGGTCCTTCAGCGGAAGTACGGATTTGGGATAACAATTCACCATTAACTGTCGCTTTAAACACCGCGACTGAAAGTGTAGAAGAAGGAAATCCGATAACCTTAAGGATTACTACCAGTCATCCAGTGCAATCACTGCCAGTTACAGTTGAATTTTCCAATATTCAAGGGAATTTTATTACTGAGACGACTTCAACAATTAATGTAAGCGGAGAATTTACAGAGTTTGAAATTGCGACAATTGATAATGATTTTTATGAAATTGATGGTTTGATGTCTGCGACCTTAGTTGCTGGTAGTGAATATACTATCAATTCCGAACTAAATCAAGTTGAAGTTCCGATCACAAATGATGAATCATTACCGACAATTTTTGTGCGTCTCACTGGTGGTAATATCAATGAAGGTGAAATGGCAGAATTCCTTATTCAAAGTAGCACTCCTTCAATTGCTGACTTTGCAATTACTTTATCAATTATCAATGAGAAGGGACAATTCTATGACGGGTCTGAGACAACGGTCATAAATTTTCCAGCAGGAAGTGTGGAAGAAAGTTTGACATTTGCTACAACGTCAAATGATATATTTGAGAGTGATGGTGTTATTAGAGTTCGAGCGGAAGAGAGTTCTGATTATATAATAGCCTCTGATTCTCTCCAAGATAATGAGGTACGAGTTTATGATGATGACACCCCAACCGGTATTTCAATAATAGCCGTTAGTCCGCAAGTCAACGAAGGCGATTCTGCTCAATTTCAAATACGTTCAAATGAACTAATAACCCAAAATGTGAATGTCAATATTAACGGAGTTTTAACAAGAGGTAATCTTGAAACACCAATTCAAGAAACTATCCTTCTCAGTCCTGGAACATCTGAATCATTCTTTGCAATCCCAACAACCCATGATTCTATCAGCCAACAACACGGTGAATTGACAGTTTCACTGGTCTCTAGTTCTGACTATACGATTGCCGAAGATTTTGATGAATCTACCGTTGAGGTTGTTGAAATTGATGTTCCTGAAATCTCTATTTTAAGTAATAATGACTCAGTTCGTGAAGGGGATTCTATCAATCTATCCTTAGTTTCATCGATCATAGCTGATTCAGATTTGACAATTAACCTACTATATATTGATGAAGAAAATCTATTAGTCGCTGAATCATTGGCATTAACAGTTATATTGCCAGCCGGTCAGTCAGTGGTACATGTACCACCAATTCTAACAAGTTATGATCCTAGTCAAGCTACTGCTGGAACAGTAACGGTCAGTGTACAAAGTGGAGACAATTATACGATTGCCGATAGTTCATTTAATCAAATTTTGGTTAGCATTGAAGATGATATAATCGCAGATGGGATTACAATTTCATCAAACGTGTCAGATTATGTGAATGAAGGGGACGTGATTGAGTTTAGGATTTCTGCTTCAGTAGTCTCAGATCAAGATCGTACGATAAATCTGCAAGTAGAAGAGAGTGGTGAATTTTTGGCAAGAGTACCACCACAAAACATCACAATAGCTGCAAATGAACTGGATTTGACTCTACGGTTAGCAACGATTCAAGATGTTGAATTCAACCCGCAAAGTCAAGTTCAAGTTACTTTATTGCCAGGACAATTGTATAGGGTCGCGGATGCTCCGCACAATAGAGCTGAAGTAACAGTTGTTGATGATGATCCAGTGCCCGGTGTATCAGTTGTACCAATTGAATCTTCAGTACTAGAGGGTGAAATTGCCAAGTTTCAATTCAATACTTCCGAGGTCTTTGATCAGGATGTCGTTATATGGTATTTCTTTACGTATGGTGAGTTAGTGTATTTACCCGTCGTAATTCCAAGTGGAGCAAGTACCGCGGTAGTTGAAGTGGAAACACCAGATAATGAAGAAGTTCAAACCGAGTATTCAATGGAAATTGAACTGCATCGCGTCAGCGAAGATATTGCAATTAACTCATCATTTTATATTGCTGAGGTAGCAGTCATTGATAACGATTTAACCGAACTCTCAATTGTCAGTAACGGTGATATAACTGAAGGTAGTGATGCTTCATTTACTGTGACTTCATCACCTGCTCCTATTAATGATTTAGAGTTTTATTTTACAGTCTCTTCAACTGGAAATTTCATTAGGAGTTCAGTGCCAAGTAGTGCTGTTTTGCCTGCAGGACTTTCAGAGACGGATATACAAATCCCAACCATCAATGATAATTTAGATGAACCAGATGGAAATGTTGCGATTATTCTACTTGAAGATTCAACGTATCATATTGATGAGATTCAACAATCAGCTACTGTTGAAATTGCAAACGATGATGAAGTTATAATTAGCATTAGTAGGAATTCCAGTCTAGTTCAAGAGGGGTTGCAAACTGCAATAATTATTCGTTCAGATTCACCAGTTGCAAATGATCTATTAGTACGTCTCTCTTATCAAAATCAAGGTAATTTTACCATTGACAATTTCATTCCATATCAGACTTTACCAGCTGGACAAAGTGAAGTCAATTTCTCGGTATCAGTGGAGGACGATTCAATTGTTTCCGCACCAGCTGAGTTTTCAATAGTTTTAGAATCAGGTATCGGGTATACGGTTGATGAAGATAATTCGACAACTAGTATCCGAATAGAAGACAATGATAGTCCAGTTGGTGTTTCAATTTTACCGATGGTCGCAAAGGTTCAAGAAGGTGAAGAAATCCCGTTGAGTTTGAGTATAAATCCTCCATTTCAAAATGAACAGATTGTACAATTAGGTATTAGCGAAAGTGGACAATTTTTAGCTGAATCACCAATAACAGAGATTGAAATTGCAGCTCAATTAACGACGTTAGATTTTACGGTATCAACTTTTGATGATGAAATTCATGAAATTGATGGCAATGTCACCATTGATGTGCTTGCAGGTGCTGGGTATACCGTTGCAGACTCAAACTATTCAACAACTATTACTCTATTAGATAATGATAATCCAGCGGGACTTGCTATTTTACCAATAGATACATCAGTTTCTGAGGGTGAGTTAGCCCACTACCAAGTTGTCGCGTCTTCATCAGTTGAGGTAAATACTTCAGTTTACTTTGCGATTTCAGAGTTTGGTAGCTACCTTACGTATGATTTACCAGAGTCGGTTACCATAATGAAAGGCTCTCGGTCTGCAACTTTTTCAATTCCAACCGTCAATGATGAAACCTATGAGATTAATGGTAATATTTCTGTGTTAATTCAACCACATGAAAGTTATGAGGTATCTGAACAGCCGTTTAATCTTGCAACTATCGCGGTAATTGATGATGATCAACCACATGCATTAACTATCTTAGCGATGCAAAATTCAGTTGTTGAGGGCGAACCCGCACGTTTTGAACTTTCAACCCCGGTAGTTGCACCAAATGATCGAACTTTTGACATTTCCCTATCACAAGTGGGTGAGTTTTTAGCAACAAATGATACGACACTGGCTGTGACTCTTGATGCTTATCAATCAAGAACTGTATTTGCAATCGCGACTCTAGATGATTATATCAATGAGTCAACCGGTCAGCTCAGCGTCTTACTTTCTGCAACAATTGAAAATAGTTTAAATGACTATTCAAGGGCTGAGGTTGAAATTTTAGATAATGATTTACCGATATTTGCAATAACTGCAATTGAAAGCTCGGTTACAGAAGGGTCTTTAGCCAGATTCAGTATTGCAACAGAAATTGCACCAATTGAATATACCGAAATCAATATAAATGTTAGTCAATTTGGCGAATTTATTGATGAATCATTGGGATTGAGAGTTTTGAGTTTATTACCTGGTGAAACCAGTACTATCTTACAAGTCCAAACTGAAGATGATTCAATTTTTGATGTCATTGGTTTAATTTCTGCTACATTAATGAATAGTGAATACTATGAAATAGCTAATTATTTTGGTGAAGCTAGTGTAGAAATTTTAGAGAACGATCCATTACCTGTTGTGTCTATTTCCGCGTTATCAACTGATCAAGAAGAGGGAGATGAATTGAGTTTCTTGATATCGGCAGATAGTGCGGCAAGCTATGATTATGATATTGCAATTTCTCTAACCGAACAATTAGGTGACTTCTTACCAACACAAGTTCCCAATGCTGTAACTTTAGAAGCAATGTCACTTGAGACCCAGCTTGATGTTAGTACGATAGATGATGAATTTTACGAACTTGATGGTCAAGTGACAGCCACTATACAAGCTGGCAATGGTTACGAAATTTCAACTAATTTACCTACAAATGACATAATAAATGTCGCAGACAATGATGAAGAACCGACAATTGCTATTTCAGCATATAAAGATTCGGTGTTTGAGGGAGAAGATGTTGTGATTCTTGTGACTCCATCACAACCGATAGGTTCTGATCTTAGTATCAATATTTCACTGCAATCAGAATATCAAGATATCTCTGAAACTCATCAAGTAATCCTTAATGCTTTTGCAACTTCTACAAGTTTTGAATTTACCAGCGAGCACAATGATCAGCAAAATAGTGATTATCAACTGACCGCACAACTAGTTGTTGGTCAAGGGTATAAAATTGCGTCGGAACCTGCACACCAAACCATCGTAACAATTAAAGATACTGAGACACTACCTAGCATTTCAATTGCGGCTCGGCATGAATTTATCAATGAAGGGGACATGGCTGAATTTACAATTGAATCATCGGTATCCCGTCCTTTCAATCGCACCATTGCTTTGTCAGTTTCAACAACATTTGGTGATGGTGAAATTGTAACCGAAGATTTAGTCGTTGAGATGTTAGCAAGAGCAACAACAACAAGTATTGAAATTCCTTCATATCAAGATCAATTTGATTGGCCAAATGGGGAAATTATAGTTTCAATTAATGCCAGTGAAGATTATCAAATTTCAGAATCATCAACACAAGCTGAAGTAGAAATATTGGATGATGATTTAAACTCGGTGTACTTCACATCATCAGGCAGGACTATCGTCGAAGGTGAAGAACTCTTAGTTTATTTGAAAGTAGCACCATCAATTGAACAATCGTTCTCAGTGAATCTTGATTATGAGATTGAAGGTGACTTTGTGGCTTCAAATTTTCAATTTGAACGACAGAAAAGTATTGGATTATTTTTCTATGATAATGGCGAGTTTATTGTTCCAATTCAGATCCCTACACTTGATGACAATGAGTATGAACCACAAGGACACATTACAATCACTTTAGCCGAAGGTCGCGGCTATACGGTCAGTGAAGAGAATGTTTCTACGGCTGAATTCATCATCTTAGATAATGATACACCTGAAAATATATCGGTAATAGCCCGTCAAACTGAGATTACTGAAGGAGATTCCGTTGTTTTTGAAATAAGAAAACCAACCGGAACTTCTTTTGAAAACTATGTAGAATTTAGTATTACAGAAACTGGAGATTTTATTGAATTTACACCTCCTGAGTTTGCTATTATTGAAAGCTATGAAACGCTGGCTGAAGTAAATATAACCACCGTGGATGATGGATTTTATGAGGAACAAGGTGAAATCACTATAAACTTACATGAGGGGGTAAATTACCGGTTGGCCGACACCAATTCCAGTGCATCGGTGGTCGTCAATGATAATGACAACATTACACTTTCAATTACTGGCGGTGACGATATTATTGAGGGAGAAGATGCGATTTTTACTATTTCTTCATCCCAAGTACCCACAGAAAATATCGCAGTTGCAATTGATGTTGAAGTAACAGGAGCTACAGTTGCGTCAGAATTAGTTAAAACTGTTGTACTTTCTGCAGCTAATCAAACTGCAGAATTTCGTATCCCAACAAGTGATAAAAACGAATATAATCAAGATGGCAGTATTACAGTTACACTATTAACGGGAATCGGATACAAGGTTGATCGTGCTGATTTTGAAGCGACACTGGTCATAGCTGATAATGATATACCACCTGGGATTTCAATATTACCATTAGCTGAAACCGTAACTGAAGGGCATAGTGCGCGGTTCAAACTTACTGCAGATTCAAGTCTTGAAGTAAATCGAAGTATTAATATTGCCATTAGTGATAATGCAACCGGTTACTTAACAGACACCGAAATTGGTCCAATTAGTATTCCCAAAGGATTGAGCGAAGTACAATTTGATGTACCGACTACGAATAATGATTTAGATGAGCAATCTGGGGTGATTACTGCGACGATTGAAGACGGGATTGGCTATGAGGTTGCACAATTTGGTAATTCAGCATCGGTTACTGTTGTGGATAATGATCCACCAATTTTATCAATTTCCTCAATAACCTCATCTATTTCTGAAAGCGAAGATGCGTGGTTTCAGATTTCGGCAACCTCTGTTGCGGATTCATCATTCCCAGTGATCATTACCGTGAACGATTTTGGTGATTTTGTTGATGAATCAAGTGGCATTAGAGTTTTAACCTTCCCAGCAACAGACGATAATCTTGTTTTCAGTATCGCCATC
Organism: Stappiaceae bacterium; assembly: GCA_964291365.2. Taxonomy (GTDB): domain Bacteria; phylum Pseudomonadota; class Alphaproteobacteria; order Rhizobiales; family Stappiaceae; genus JBDWFY01. The sequence goes on along the minus strand of OZ219989.1, from coordinate 2,492,400 downwards.
AATGATGATGAAGTTGATGAACCAAACAATAGATTTACGGTGCGGATTTTGGAATCAAATGATGCGTCATATCTAGTCAGTACAAAACCCAATGACCGGGCTCAGGTACTGGTACAAGATAATGATGAAAATATCGTCACAATGTCTGTAGCTTCCACGGTTATTGATGAGTCAGGCCAAATTGAAATTATCATCAATTCAAGTAATGTTGCTCCAGCTGCTGGTTTAAATGTTTATTTTGATATCGTTGAAATAGGTAATTTCTTGCTGTATTCAACGTCAAATCGCGCATTCATATTGTCTGGGCAGAGTACCACCTCTAAACTAATAAGAATTCGCGATGATCAAACTCCAGAACGAAACGGTCAGGTTTCAATTGAATTATTACCAAGTTCAGGTTATTTCTTAGATGAGACTGCAACAAATAAAATCACGGTTCAGATCATTGATAATGATGTCCCAGCAGGACTTTCTATCCAACCTCTAGTTGGTTCAATTGCAGAAGGTGATTCAGCTCAATTTAGAGTGACAGCAGACTCAGTTTCATCACAACCAAGATCAGTCTCAATTAACATGACTCAAAGAAATGGTAACTTTATTCAAGGACCGCAAGCAGAAATTGTAATAATTGAGGCCGACGAACAGAGTGTTGACTTTGAAATTGAAACTGTGGCTGACGGTCAGGTGAATTCTAGTGGCGAAATAACTGCAACTTTAGCACCTAGTGAAGATTATCAACTAGCGGAAACTCTGACCAGTGCGACTGTTTATGTTGAAAATACCGATTTACCAGCTGGAATTTCGATCGTTGCGGTCACTGAAGAAATTGTTGAAGGGGATGCAATACCATTTTTTATTTTTGCGTCATCAACTGAATCATATGACCGTACCATCTTGTTTGAAGTTAATCAAGGGTCAAGTGATTTCTTACCACAAACTGTACCCAATTCAGTAACTTTGAGTGCAGATGAATCGATTACTGAAATTAGTATTCCGACTTCAACAGATTTTCAAGATGAGCCAAATGCAAGGATTTCTGTATCGATTGTAGCCGGTCAAAATTATATACCAGCATCTTCACCTGATAACTCTGCCTCAGTTTTAGTAAAAGATGACGATCTAATTGAAGTTGCAATTGAAGCCCTAACACCAACATCTTTTGGTGAAGGAATTGATGGGTACTTTAGAATATATGCGTCTAGTCCTACCTTTGAAAATTTACCAGTTACAGTTCAAATATCGCAAGAAGGTGATTTTTTGGCAGATGATTCACCAGAACGTACAGTAAATTTATCAGCATTTTCAATTTCTAATACCTTAGTTGTCAATACTGTTGAAGATAATATTGATGAAAGTAACGGTCAAATAACCGCAACAATTAAACCAAATCAGAATTATGAAGTTGCGAATTCACCTTACAATAGTGCATTGTTGTCAGTGATTGATGATGATTTGATTATCGCGTCGTTCACCACTCAACCAACTAGTGTAACCGAAGGTGAAGAATTAGTTTTGGCGTTAGAAACTTCACTTCCGGCACCGGTTGGTGGACTTAATATCAATTTAGCAATTTCACAAACTGGGGATGTTATTGATGGATTTATCAGTTCCAGTGTTGTTCAAATTACAGAAGGTGAAGATTCAGGTCAAGTTCAAATACCTTTGAAATCGGACGATATTTATGAACACAATGGTCAGGTCACTGTTGCTATTGTTTCGGGTGCCGGATATTCACCCGCGTTGAGGGAGAGTCAATTCACTATTCCAGTGATAGATGATGATGCCCCAATCGGTATTTCTATTTTACCAGAAAATAGTCAAGTTGCGAAAGGGGTTGACGCAGTCTTTTTGATAAAATCAGATCGAAGTATACCAGTAGCTCGAACAATTAGATTTGAGGTCTTTCAAACTATTAATGGGGTTAACACTGAAATAACTAGACATTTCCTGAATATGCCGGAGTTAGCTACAGAGGTCAGATTCAGCGTGAGTATACCTGATAGTGAGATCTATGCTGATAGTTCAGTTACTGCAACATTGCGTCCTAGTTTAGGTTATCATGTCGCAAATACGTACTCAAGTGCAGTGATTACAGTATCGGAGCCAATTCCCAGTTTTGGTATTTCAATTGTTGCGTTAAGCGAATCGGTAGTAGAAGGTGGAGTAGCTCAAATTAAAGTAGTTGCCGCGTCAACTTTTGATACCGAGAGAAATGTGCGATATGCAATTCAGTCGGGACGTGAGAACGTCGAATTGTTGTCACTTCCTGAGTATTTTACGATTCCGGCGGGTGAAACTGAGCAAGTGGTTAATATTCAAACTTCGCAAAATTCGGTTAATCAACCAAATGCTCCAGTGACAATTAGATTATTACCGGGAATTAACTATACATTAGTTTCTAATCCAAATGAACGGGTTACCATCCCAATTATTGATGATGATCAACCACTCATATCTGTTAGTATTCCTATTATTGATGAAGATTTACCACAGCTTTCAGTAAGTACACCAAGTAATGACCCAATTACCGAAGGGGAAGATGCAGTGTTTATTATATCTGCAACATCAGCCCCAACTGCACCATTATCAATAAGTGTTGAAGTTTATGAGTCCGGAGACTTTTTGGTTCCAGCAATCCCCTCTACTGTAGCATACCCGGCTGGTGAAACAAGTACCAGAATTTTCTTTCAAACTCAAGCTGATGAAACTATTGAAGCAAATGGTTTTGTTGAAATAGAATTGATACCGGGTTCTGGCTATGCCGTTGCCCCGGCACCAGATGACATTGCGGCTGTACGTATCAACAGTGATGATTTTGTCGAAGTTAGTGTTGCGGGTCCAGCTGAAGATATCACAAAATTAGAAGCTTATGATGATGGCATTGAATTTACATTATCATTTTCAAATCCAGTTCCAGCATCAGGATTACGCATCAATATGGAATATACCAGTAATTATGATTTATATTTCAATAATGAAGCTACTAAATTACGAGTTAGACCCGGTGAATCAAGAGCGTCTGTAATCATTTATCTTGATAGTTATGATTATATTCCAAATGGATATGTTAGGGCCCGAGTTTTACCAGGTGAAAACTATGTACCTGCCGATAGCCAGGGCAGTGAAGAAACAATTTATATTGATGATCCAGATGCTCCACCTGGTGTCAAAATCTTTCCTGTTTCTGAATCAGTAGAAGAGGGTCAGTCAGCAAATTTTGGGATTTATATTGATCAAGAACGGACTCAAGATTGGGAAATTGATATTCTTGTAGAAAATAGTGTTGGTACATTTTTGGATCAAACTAATATACCGACAACAGTGGAAGTGGACGCGAATTGGTATTTGGAAGATTATATTGAACTTCCAGTTGCAACAATTGACAATGATGTGTCAGAAATTGATGGTGTCATTACCGTCACTTTAAGTGAATCCAATCAATATACACTTGCATCCTCTTATACTTCGGCATCAGTTGTAATTACGAACAATGATATTGCGGATGGTGTGTCAATTATACCATATAAAGAAAATTTTGAAATTACTGAATCAGTTCAATTTGGGATACTAGCCTCGAATCGGGTACCATTTGATCGGACGATTAATGTTGATATCAGGGAAAATCAAGGTGGTTACCTGCCGTTGCCATTACCTGAATCAGTTACTTTGCCTGCTAATGAAACATCCGCAACAATTACATTGGTTCCTCGAACGACACCTCTGGGAGGGTCAATTTCTCAAATTACTGCAAGAATAATCCCTGGGGAGAATTATTCAGTTTCTGAAGAAAATTATGAGACCACAGTTACATTACAAGATTCACTTATTCCAACAGTCAGTTTGATTTCTGCACCAGATTCTGTACTCAGTGGTGGGACTGTAGAGTGGCAATTCGAAATTGATCCACCCAGTCGTACGGATTTTGATATCGACTTAACAATAACTAAAGATGGACAGGCAGAAAGCATCAATTTAGGGGTTGAGGTTGGTCAATCAGCGGTAAGCTATAGCATTTCACCATTGGCAAATAATCAAGTTTCAATTACAATTGAGAATAATCAAGCATATAGCAATGGTGGCTATAAAAATAATGCTGGCTCTAGAGACGCTGTTATTACCAATTCAGTATCGGATGCATCCCCAGTAGTATTTGTCAATGCAATTAGTCAAGCTATTTCAGAAGGAGATTTTGCACAATTTGAAATTGTGAGTTATCCCGCACCAAGACTAAATACCGAGATAAGTATTAGTTTTAGTGAAAGTGTTGACGGGTACTTGGTTGATACACTTCCACAAACCACAACAATAGTCGCTGGGCAAACTAGTAAGATCATATCCATACCTACGATTGATAATGATCAAAAACTGAGTGATGAATCAGTTTTAGCGTTAACCGTTACCAGTGGAACAGGTTATATCTTGCATCAGCAAATGGCTTCTGCAACTATAGTTGTTGTTGATAATGATGAAATCACCGGTGTTCCATTAGTTTCAATTGAAGCAGTCAAAGCGGTGTATTATTGGGGACAAAAGGCAATTTTTGAGTTTACATTGTCGGAACCAATAGCAACCAATTTGACCGCGCGTGCAAGAATTGGTAGTAGCGATAATGGTAGAGTTCATGACATCGTGTTTACACCTGGTATTACTAAGCAATATGCGGCAATTTCAACGTTACAATATGGTGACCGAGAATTAAATACTCTAACGTTGACTTTGTTAGAAAGTTTAGATTATCAAATCGCATCGGCTCCCAATAATCAAACGACAATCGCGATAGATGAAGCTGTGCTATCAGTATCACCCGAAAATGATTCAATCAATCCAGATGAATATATGTATTTCATTGTTCACTCATCAATAAGGTTTGATGAGGAATTTTACTATACTTATGACCTTCAGGGTAGTTTTGCTCAAAGTGCATTTTCCCCACGTTCTAACCGGGATGGACTATTAGTTCCAAGCTTTTACTATAATAACTTTAGTACGAATTCTGCTGATTATCGTATACTTGAAGGATTTGGTTATCGGATTGCTCCTTCACCTAATAATTTTGCGCGAATCAATATACTACGACCAGAGTTACCTGTTGTTTCAGTAACAACCGATTCAATATATACAGAAAAGGGTCAATATGCAAGATTTAGCGTCAATTCAGATCGGACTCTATCAACACCGCTTGTGGTTGATTTAGTGGTATCACAAGAGGGGAATGCAATTTTAGGTAATCCTCCGTCTATAGTTCGACTTCAATCAGGAACTCAGTCAACATCATTATTGATCAATACGAAAGGTAGTACGGCTGATGATTTGGATGAATCAATCTCAGTCATGTTACAAACTGCAACAACGTACCTTGTTTCTCCGCAAAATTATTCGGCAAAAGCGATCTTAGTGGAAGATTCTAGTGATTTAACATCCGTTAGTGAGCTTTCGATTAGTTCGCTATTTTCAACACTCAATTATGATTTTCTTGCTAAGTTCATAATCAATTCTTCAATTCCTACAAGTCGGGACTTGATGGTAAAATTGGAAGTGAATTTAGGTGGTGAAATTACTGTTGATGAAGTTGAATTAATTCGCGGTCAATCTACTTTGACTTATAATGTATTTCCTGATGTATACCTAGAAGCAGATGAAATCACAGTAAGAATAGTCAAAAGTTCTGGTTATACAATTGCCGAATCACCAAACAATCTTGCTGAAATTATTATTGAAAAACCGACGATTAGGATTATTGATCACAACTCTCCAACGACTAATGTTGCAAATGGTGTATTTGAGTTTAAAGTGATTTCAGACCGATTATTATCTTCAAATTTACCAATAAATTTAAGATTTAGTACAAATAACAATATATATGGTGATCATGCCACCGAAATACTAGACGGTTACTCAGAAAGTATTGTTCGATTTTCTCAAGCTGAAGTACCAAATACCACTATCTTTAAAATGGCAGTGGTAACAGGACCTGGATACAGTATTGCTGATGCTCCAAATAATGAGGTCGTGATTAATTTTACCAGTCCATTAATAAGTTTATTCTCTGATTCACAATATGTTGTTCGGGGTGAACCAGTTGGATTTATACTAACCGCCGATTCTCCAGTTTTAACAGATACCGATGTCAGTTTGATGACATATGATAATCGGACTGGTATACCAATTCGATCATTTTCTGTTACGATAAGTGCTGGTCGGTCAGTTAAGAATTTTGATATTGATCCAGGAGAATACGGTAATTCCAGTGATGTTGCTGTGGCAATATCAAGTAATCCTGATTACCAAATTAGATATTATTCCAACGAACATAAAATGGCAACAAATTTTCAAGTAGTGGAAATCGCGGACATTGGTCGACCGAAAATTTCTGTTACTCCATTGCAAGAAAAAATTCGTGAGGGAGAAGATGATGCAATTTTTATAATTTCTGCAACACCTCCACCTAGCGAAGATTTGACAATTTATCTTGAATTAATTATAGATGCTGAACGAGGAATTCGTGAAAATTTGATAATTCCGGCTGGAACTTCATCAGTTGAATTTTTGGTTCCAATTGTCGATGACCTAATTTCAGATGACGATTATTTAGTCAATTTATACATTATCATTAATCCAAATTATGATTTTTTCTATCCAGAACGGATAACTAGAATAACAGTATATGATAACGACCCACCTTTCATTGAAGTTAAATACGAAAATCATGATATTGTCGAAGGTGAAGATGCGGTATTTATTGTTAGTGCAAGTTCAGTCGTTGCGGAATCATTACCGATTAATGTTAGAATAAGTGAAACGGGAAATTTTGTGAAAGAAAATTATATAGAAGAGTTGACAATTAGTGCGGATACTGACTCAGCTTATTTAAGGGTACCAACTGAAGATGATGATTTATTTGAGCGAACAGGCAAGGTATTTGCAGAAATTTTACCTGGTAGTGGATATTTGGTTGCTGAGATTACCAGAAAAAACTGGATCAATGTTGAAGATAATGATGATAGCGCAAGTCTAGAATTTACCGCAGTTTCAGATTCGGTTGTTGAAGGTGAATCGGCAATATTTGAATTATATGCACGTGCTTCTTCTTCGGTGGATCGGCAGATAAATTTACAAGTAAACAGTCTGGGTGGAGATTTTTTAGGTCGTGAATTTCCAAATTTTGTGGTGATTCCTTCCGGTGTGCGATATGTGAAATTTTCAATTCCTACGGAAGATGATGATGTATTTGAAGTTGATGGTGCGATGGAAGTGACGATAGAACCAGGAGAGGGATATCTAGTCGATCAAGATTTCAGTCAATTAAATGTAGTTATACGCGACAATGATGCTCCAGTTGGACTTGCGATTGTACCAACGATGAATTCGATACTTGAAGGCGAAACTGCACAGTTTCAAGTTTATTCATTCTCTGATCAGGAATCAGACTTAACGGTAGCAGTTGAGTTAACTCAAATTGGTGACTTTTTGGTTGACGAGGCCGGGATCCAATCTGTTTTTATCCCCGCTGGAACTAATGTCGGGCAACTCAATGTGTCAACACTGAATGATAAAACCGATGAAGTTGGTGGATATATTGTTGCAAGACTTATGTTGGATCAAGGTGAAAACAATATTTCATCTTATAACCGTGCGGTCATTTCCGTAGCAGATGATGACCTGCCGACCATTTCAATTTCACGATCAGCTGAGTCTGTACAAGAAGGAACTGAAATTCGATATATCCTTACCGCGAATCAACTTCCCGCTCATAATGTTTTTGTTAATGTTGGTATTGAACAGGAAGGTATTTTTGTCAATGGGTTCACCGCCAGAACCACTGCAATGATCGCGCTTGGTGAAACCGAAACTGAAATAGTTTTACAAACAAGGGATGATGAAGTTGATGAATTAGATGGATTAGTGACTGCGACGATTCTTGCGGGAGCTGGATATCAATTAGCATCTGATACTGATTCAGCTTTGTCGGTTGATGTCGTTGATAATGATGACCCACCAGTTCTTTCAATATATGCAGATCTAGATCAGGTAACTGAGGGAGATAAATCCTTGTTCACCATCACAGCTAGTCGAGTATCTGCTATTGATAAGGAAATCAACTTTGTGATAGCTGACGAGTCAGTGGATTTCATTGCCGAAACTATACCTACGATTGTATTATTGCGAGCATTTACAACGTCGGCAAGTCTAGATATTGCAACCACTGATGATGAAATTTTTGGTAATGAGGGTAGGATAATGGTATCATTAGCAACTGGTGAAGGTTACTCTGTTTCAGATTCTACGAGTCAGGCCGAAGTTTCAATTGTTGAAAATGAGACTCTTCCAGTCATAACGGTAGCAGCTGAAGCAAATACGGTAAATGAGGGTGAAAATGCGAAGTTTGTACTGTCCACTTCCCATCTATCAGCTGTAAACTTTGATATAAACGTTGAAGTAACAGAAAATTCAAGTGGAATTTTGGATCCAAATGTTCCAATTCCAGCAGTGGTTACACTGGCAGAACTAACACAATTAACCATAGTGGAAATCGCAACCGCAGATAACTTGACTGCAGGAGTCAACGGTGCAGTCACTTTGACAATACTACCTGGTTCTGAATATCAAATTGATGAGGAATCAAATAGTGAGACGATTTTAATCATTGATGATGACAACCATCCTGAAATTTCAATTTCTACAACCACTCCTAACTTAATCGAGGGAGAAACTGGAATCTTCCATATTGTGTCTTCCAATCCAGTAGCAAGTGATCGTTTAATCAATGTTGCACTCCAAAGCAATTTCCGTAATCTATATTCTGGTGCGATCAATAGCCCTATACTTTTACCAGCTGGTGAAATATCGGTTGATGTTACGCTTCAGCCAGTTGATCACGATAATTTTGGAGCAGATGAAACTGTTGAACTATCTATATTGGAGGGTAATGATTACCGATTAGCTGATAGTGTCACAACTGCAGCTATTAAGGTAAGAGATGATATTATTCCACAAGGTATTTCCATTGTTCCAATTGCTCCGATAGTTAATGAAGGTGAAGTAGTAAATTTTCAAATATCCTCAGCTGAAATTCAAGTAAATGAACTAGTTGTTGCCCTTGATATCCAAGAATTTGGTAGTAATTTTGCAGCTGTAGAATTACCAGAAAGGATAACGATTGCCGCGGGAGAGTCGACAACAATTTTATCAATTGCAACTAACCATGATGAAGCCAATGCATACAATGGAACAATTGCTGTCCAATTAGTTGCTAGCCAAAATTATGAGATTGCATCGGATTATGATAATGCACGGGTCGTTGTCAAAAATATTGATTTACCGGTCGTCTCAATATCAGGTGATGGAGTGGTTACTGAAGGTGGTGAAGTCATATTTGTGGTTGAATCAAATTCTGCTCCAACTCAGGACTTGACAATTAATGTTTTAATTGCGGACACTGCTGATAAATTCTTGCTGGATGCACCGATCAATTCTGTAGTATTACTAAAAGACAATTTCCAAACTGAACTGCAATTAAGAACTGATGATGATTTAGTGAAAGAAGCCAATGGTGAGATTATTGTTTCAATTGAAACAGGTAATGGTTATATTGTCGCAGAAGAACCATTAAATCGCGCATCAATCGCAATCAAAGATAATGATCATATTGAAGTTGCACTAACTGCGGAGAGAACTCAAGTGATTGAAGGTTATCAGATCGACTTGATTCTCACTGCGTCAAAAGCACCAATAAGTGATCTATCAGTTTTACTGCAAGCGGAATTCCATGGTAACTTTGGTTATTATTTTACCCCCGAAACAAACTTGCATGAACAAGAAGTGAGCTTTACAATTCCAGCTGGTCAACATTTTACTAAATTCCAACTTGGTACTCGAGATGATTGGAAACTTGAACCATATGGAACTGCTATCATTTCACTTGTAACAAATTCAGAGTATGTTATTGACTCGCAGGATAATCAAGTTGCCATTACTGTGGTTGATAATGATCAAAGTACGAATGAAGTTTCAATAATAGCAAATTCGGAATCAATAACTGAAGGTGAATCGGCGATTTTCAGTATTCAAAAGGGTTCTGATCTTCAGTCAACTTTAGACATTAATCTTGCTATTGAAGATGGTGCTGGAGATTTTCTGTCGGCCAGTCTACCACAAAGCATAAATTTGCCAATCAATGAGTATAGTAAGGAGTTAGTAATTAACACCATTGATGATGAAGTGGTTGAGAATGATGGAACAGTGACAGTTACAATTTTATCCAGCCCTGATTATAGTATTGAACGTGTGTATTCTTCAGCTTCAATCACTGTCTACGATAATGATGACTATCAACCGGAAGTGTCAATATCTTATTATGAACCGTCAACCACTTATGCCGTTGAAGGAGAGAACATTCAATTTGTCGTTAAATTAAATAATCCTGTTCCACTTGATGGTTTAACCATTTCAGTGTTATTTGAGTATTTAGATATTGAACCATCTCCCAATAGTTCAGAATTACGTCTACTGGATTTTTCATCGGGATCTGCAACTAGTCAAATTATTGATTTGGAGATATTTGATGATGGAGAATTCAATGCGGGTCGAAGATTCAAAGCAGAAGTTCAAGCTGGTGAGGGCTATGTTCTAGCTCCAAATCAGTTTCAACTAATTGTTGATCAAGTGGAAAGCTTAATTCCTGCGTCCACAGTTCAGATTGTACCGCAATCCGAAAGTGTTCAGGAAGGTGAGAATGCGGTCTTTAGAATTGAAAGATCTTTGGGCAGTCCTCTAAATAGTGCAGAAATTTCAGTCGCGGTGACTGAAATCGGTGATTATATTAGAGGAACAAGTTCAACGACTGTGATGTTTGAAGCTGGAGAATCTTTGGTGTTATTTGCGGTTCCGACTTTAGATGATCATGAACCCGAGACCAGTGGAACTATTACAGTAGAATTAATTGATGGTGAGTCTTATAATATAGCTCAAGATTTTAGTACTGCTTCAATTTCGATTCATGACAATGATGCTCCAGTAGGAGTTTCAATCTTACCGGTAGCAAATGCAATTTACGAAGGGGAAATTGCCGAATTTCAAATTTTTGTCAATAATGCAAGTCCAACGGCCCAACAAATTAATATACAGATCAATCAACGAGGAAACTTTTTAACGACAAGTTCAATTATTCAAAATTTGACTGTTGCACCGAATCAAACTTCTGCTCACTTGCAGTTAACAACAGTGGATGATAAGGTATTTGAACCCAACGGGGAAATCAATGTTGCAATTATAAGTGGTGAGGGGTATACGATTGCAAACTTGCAAGATAACGCTAGTATCGTAGTCTTTGATAATGATCCGCAACTTGGATTGGCAATTGCGGCTGTCAATAATCAGATTACTGAAGGACAATCAGCACAATTTCAAATTAGTAGTTCAATTTCGACTCCCATTGTGCGAACAGTTGATGTTGCTTTAACTCAAATTGGTGATTTTGCGCTTGAGTCATTGTCAATCACTTCAGTAACGATCCAACCTTATAGCACTATCGCAGAACTTGTAGTTGCCACTGATAATGACGATATAGTCGAATTCAATGGTCAAATCACCGCACGTCTGTTACATGAAGAAAATAATTTAGTCAATTCACAATACCAAAGTGCAGATGTCACAATTCTTGACGATGATGAACCCGTAATTTCAATAAGTACTGCATCAGTTCAAGAGCAGATAATTGAAGGTGAAACACTTGATTTTGAGCTGTTAGCTGATAAAGCGTCAGTTTATGACCTTAGGATTCAAATGCAAATTATTGAATCGGGTGACTTTTTGTCAGCAACTAGTAATAATTTTGAGAAGATTCTTGTCGCGGGACAACGCACCGTAGATATTGCGTTAACAACTACGGATGACTCGTATAACGAAGCAAACGGTAACGTGACATTAGTTATTCGTGCTGGTGAGGGTTATGTTGTCGCAGATTCGCCAAACGATGTTAGTCAACTAACGATTGAGGATAATGACTTGCCGCCAACAGTCTCAATAATTTCAACGATAAATTCTGTAGAAGAAGGTGATGAAATTCAGTTAGAAATCAGTTCTAACGCAGTTATTTACGAGGATTTATTCATCAATGTTAGTGTTAGTAAATTGGTAGGTGATTTAACAGTTAGTAATTGGTTAGAAACAGTAAAGATTCCAGCTTATGAAACCCTGGCAATATTAAAAGTTACGGCCGAAGATAATGATATTGTTGAATCAGCAGGTAGAATAATTGTGGAAATTCAACCGAACCCTAGGTATTTGATTGAATCAGGTTCAGGTAGTGCGACTACTCCAGTATTGGATAATGATGACCAACCAGTTATATCTATTCTATCTACCACTGAATCGATTTTTGAAGGTAAAAATGCTGAGTTTAAATTGCATATTTCCCCTATTTCAGCGCGTCCATTTGCTGTTGATATTAATGTTACGAATGGGGATGCAGACTTCCTTGCCCCAGAATTAGTAGAAACCATCAATATTGCAAGTTATACCGAGGAAAAATTAATCTCAATTCCAACAATCAACGATAATACATTAGAAGAAGATGCTGAAATTATCGTTCAAATTGACTCCGGTGCAGATTATTTTGTTAGTTTGACTGACGACTCAGCAAGCATGCTTATTAAAGATAATGATGACTTACCAAGTATTTCAATTTCAGCTGTCAATACGTTGATTCAAGAATCTCAGTTTGCAGAATTCATACTCACATCATCAGAGCTTTTGACTGAAGCTACTGTTGTGAAAGTAGAAATAACTGATGAGGCATTCAATTTCGTAGACGATTCGGCCGATTGGTTGGTTCAATTTACTGCAAACTCAACTTCTGCAAAGTTAATTGTTCCTATTATTGATGATAACATATTTGAATCGGACGGATTAATTTCAGCAACAATTCTTGAAGGTGAAAATTATCGCGCAGCTCCTTTCCCTTATAATCAAGCAGCTGTAGATATTGAAGATAATGATGAACTATCTGGAATTTCTATAATTGCGGTAAAATCTACCATAGAAGAGGGTGAAAATGCTGAATTTAAAGTTGTATCATCTGAACCTGTTAATCGCAATTTATTTGTTCCGATTCAGGTTGAAATGAGTTCAGAACCACAAAATCAAAGCTTTAATCGGTTTGTATTCTTGCCAACGGGTGAAACTAGGGGGACATTATCACTGCGAACTGATGATAATGATTCAACAAACCCAGATCAAATAATTTATGCTACTTTGGCCGAAAACCCACAATTTACAATTGCGTCTCCCTTGTATCAAGACGCGACAATTACTGTGACAGATAATGATAGTATAGTCGTTTCAATTACCGCGGGTGCAACGATTGCCGAAGGTGAGTATGCTGAGTTCACGATTAACACTAATCAAGTTGTGACCAGCGAAATGATCATTGAGTTAGCAGTAACCGAACCTCATAGTGATTTCCTTGGTTCAGGGTATCCATCACAAGTCTCCATACCAAGGGGACAACGCAAAACGATATACCAAGTACCCACAATTGATAATGAGCGGATTGAGCTTGATGGTGAGATTTCGGTTCAAATATTACCTGATCCACAATATGATATTGCATCAAGTCCTGCAGATATTGGTACAGTTACTGTATTAGACAATGATTCGTTACAACTTGCTATAACTGGAGGTCCTCCCATTATCGAGGGTGATGATGCAATTTTTATAATTACTTCACCAGTTGCTGTACCTCAACCGATTTCAATTAATTTCGCTGTTACCGATGGTTCAAATGACTTTATTTTAGGAAATCCACTTGAGTCCGTTGAGTTTGCTATTGATAGTCAAGAAGTTGCTGTTGCGATTCCAACAGAACCTGACCATTATCCAGAAGAAGATGGTTATATTGAGGTAGAATTATTGCAAGGAGAAAATTATTTTACTGCAAATGCACCAGCAAATAAAGCGCGAGTTGAAGTTTATGATGATGATCAGCTTAGTGTTGCTCTCAACCTTGAAAATTCAAATATAGTTGAAGAAGGAGACATCGTAACACTTAACTTATCGTTGAATCCATTTCCATCAGAGAATATCGAAATCTTGTTGAAAATGAACTGTACTGAAATTGAAAATTGTCAGGTACTTAATACCGATGTTGAATTTCTGACAGCTCAAAACCTATATTCAATACCGATTGAAGCCGGTGAATCTTCAACTACTGTTGAGATAGATTTCACCAACAACGATGATTATGAACTTGATCAAATTTTTACGGCTGAATTAGCCGTAGCTGATAACTATCAGATTGATCCTTCATTAAACTCAGTTTCGGTAGAAATAATGGAAGATGATATTCCTAATGGGATTGCTATTATTCCAATGTCCCCTTGGATATCTGAAAGCCAATCAGCAGAATTTTTTATACGTGCCGCGGACCTTTATAATAATAATATTGAAGTTGATATTTCAGTTAATCAAACTGGCAATTATATCAATGGGCTACCCCCAACTTCCACTGAAATTTTAGCGGAGTTAAATTCTACGGTTGTACTTTCCATTCCAATTGATGATGACTATATCGCTGAGGAAGATGGTCAAATTGAAGTTATATTAAATTCTGCTGGTGTGTATCCAGTTGACCCTGAATATCAGCGCGCGACAATCCAGATAAGAGACAATGACAATCCTGTTCTTTCAATAAGACCCGTACAAAATAACTATTCTACCTTCAATCGACAGGAAGGTCAGTCAGCAAATTTTGAAATTCGTTCATCAAAAACTGTTTCTAAACCAACATTCATTAACTTGCAGGTAACTGAAAGTAATGATGTACTTGAGGGAATAACTCCAATCCAACAACAGATTTTAATCTCGGAGTTGACTGATTCATCAATAATCTCAATTGCGACAATTGATGATAAGATTATTGAAGATGACAGTGTAGTCAGTGCAACGTTATTACCCTCTCCAGGTTTCATTATTGATGAAACCGCCAAAACTACCCAAATCACTGTCTTTGACAATGAACCGACTATTGCCGTACAAGCGGACACCTCAAATATTGCTTGGGGTGAAGAAGCTCGGTTCACTTTTTCAATTGAAGATGATGTTAATGATACTTCGTTGGTAGAGCGCGAATTGGCGATTGAAATTATGTCTTCGGATGATTCGTTGTTGGGACCTTTACCGACTAAAGTTACACTCCCAGCGGGAGCAACTAGTACAACTTTATCAATTTCATCACCCCGCAATACTATCTACATTTCTGATTACCAAATTATTGCGATTATCAAGTCCCATAATCAATATCGGGTATCATCAACTAACAGTTCAGCAACTGTAACTTTGGTGGAACCCCCGTCAATTGCCTCAATTTCATCTAAATCTGGTGTGAACCAACTAGAAGAAGGCGAGGTAATTGACCTATTAATTTCGTTATCAAAACCATTAATTGACGACACTGAGGTTACGATCCAATTAACTGATCCAAGAGGATATTTAGCTGGGCCAACGACTCGAATTATATCAATTCCAGCTGGTGAAACTGAAGCCGAGTTTACCGTACAAACCATTACAAATATCCTGCGAATTAGAGATGGCATTATCACTGCAGAAATCCAACCACATGCCAATTTTGAAGTTGCGTCTCATGCTAGTAGTATTGTGTTAACAGTATTTAATGTAAACCATCCTCGAGTTTCTGTAACGGCAATTGATTCGACTACTTCAGAGGGTGAAAATGCTCAATTTAGACTACAAAGCACACGACAAACTGAAATTAGTTATGATGTCAATTTAATTTCCAAAAATGAAGTTGGAAACTTTTTCAATTCTCCGGGGGCATTCACCGTCAGAATGCCGCAACGAAATAGGGAAACTACATTTTCTCTGGCAACACAACCGGTGAGTGGTTTCAATCCAATTGGAGTTGTCGCGGTTGAAGTAAGAACCGGAACTTTTTATAACGTCGCTTCTAGTCCCAATGATCATGCGTCAGTACAGGTTGTTGATGCGGACCACCCTGCTGGAATTTCAATTATTGCCGCAGAATCAACAATATTTGAGGGCGATGTGGCTGAGTTTCAAGTAATCGTTGAAAATCCGATTAATCATACAACTTCAGTTTCAATTCAAATGTCAAACCCATTGAATTACGTTACACCAACGTGGTTTGAATCAATTATTATTCCAGCTAATCAGCATTCTAGCTCACTATGGATTCCGACCGAAGACAATGAAGTTGTGAATTCACCGAATTTTATTACTGCAAAACTGGTTTCAGCCGAGGGGCATTCAATTAGTCAATCTGCTCAATACATTGCAAGTGTTTCGGTTTATGATAATGAAGAAGTGGAAGTTTCAATTTCAGGAAGTGACACTATCATTGCAGGTAGTGATGTACAATTTGAGCTAACGACAAATTTTGCTCCAGTGCAAGATATCTATGTGAATATTGATATTAGTGATGGTGAAAAAGATATCATATTTGGTTCACGCGAACCCGCTGTGTTAATTTCAGCTGGAACTCAAACCGCGTTGGTAGATATTTCAACAACTAATCGTAATGAAGTTGACGGAACAGGGGCTATCACTGCGACAATATTACCAGGTTCAAACTATCAAGTTGCAAATAGTCCACATAATACTGCTCGCTTCAATGTGGAAATCTTTTCCGGGTATGAAATTTCCATTTCACCTTACAATGATGGCATAGTTGGGAAATATGGTGAGTTTTTGGTTGAGTCAAATCACCCATTGCGAGATAATTTATTTGTTTACATTTTGGTAGAACAAAATAGTCCTGACTTAATAAGGGGAAGAATCCCTACTTTAGTCGTTATTGAAACCAACAAAGATTCCGCAATCTTTTTAGTACGAATTGCCGATGAGATTGCTGATATCCCGAATGCATTAATTACTGCAACTTTGCGTCCTGGTGAAGGGTATTCTATTGACACTGAAAGTAGTTCGGCATCAATTTCAATTCAACGTTATGCAAAGCCTACTGTTTCGTTACGCAAAGTGACGGCCATAGATGTGCTTGCAGAATCTGAATTTGCTGACCTTGAATTTGAATTGTCAAATCCAACGGTAGCAGACCTTGAAGTACACTTTACTGTAATTTGTGCTGAATTGGGTTGTGACAATTACCTACTAACTAATCTCACGGCTCAAAGTGTCGACAGCAATAGTTTAGTTATCACTGCTGGGCAGACTACGGCCAGAGCTAGAGTTGAAATTAACGCAAATACCTTTCAAGACCCACCTAGTTTTCTCAAATATGAGCTGCGACCAAATGATTTGTATTTTGTTAACAGTTTAGTCAATGAAGTTAAGTTTGCTGTAAATGATGCTGTTCCTACCGAAACAATCGCAATTTACAGTAATGCTAAATCTGGTATCAGAGTAATTGAAGGGGAAGACGCGATATTTTCTATTTTCACTTCAACAGCTACTGATGAGGATCGGACAATTCAATTTGAAGTGACTGAGAAAGGTGACTATATTGCTGGTAATCCTCCAACATCAATTACAATTCCGGCTAATGATTATATCGTTGACCTCGTCATTCCGACTCAAGATGATGAGATTTTTGAAGATAACGGTAGAATTAAGGTGGTACTGCTTCCTGGACCAAATTACGAATTAGAGCAATATCTTGAAGAGGACTGGATCCCAATTTACGATAATGAAAATTCGGAATATTCGATATTCAAGCATCCAGATCAAGCTCAGCCAGAGTTAATATTTCAAGAAGGTCAGGATTTAATTGTGGAGGTCAAATCAACTCGAACATATTCTACTGACAAGACGATAGATTTGTTAATTTCTGAAACTGGAAATATGTTAGCTCCTGCTATGACCGGTCCTCATTCAATTACACTTCCAAGTGGTTCAAAATCAGCTGAGTTGACCATTGAAACCATTGATGATGCAGTTGCCGAAACGACTAGTTCTATTACGATTTCATTCATACCGACTGATTACCTGAGAGTTATTTCAAATCATTCGAGTGTTACATTTGATGTTGAAGATAATGAATCGCAATTACAAGTGCGATCAGTTTCAACATCGGTAACTGAAGGTGAGTTTGCAGAATTTGAAGTCTCATTAGTGAATGGAGCATTTAGTCGTGTCAATCAATATATTCCGATCAATTTTGAAGTTTCACAAGTTGGAAATTTTGTTGAAAATTTAGGTCTAAACACTGATACCATGTTCAGTGGTTCTTCAAGTAAAACAATACGTATCCCAACTATTGATGATCGTGCGAAAGAATCTTCTGGGAGTGTCACACTCACTTTGGTACCAACAGATGAGTATTCAGTAGTGCAAAATAGTAGTTTTGCAACTGTAGCTATAAATGATGATGAGCCAGAAATTTCAATCGCGGTTGCTGAAGATAGTAATGTAATCAATAAGGGGAGATTGGCAAATTTTGAGATTACTTCGGCTGAAGCAAGACAAACAGATACGACTATTATGATGAGAATAGTGGATCCTGGAAATAATGTTGTAGGTGATTTGACCCGAGAAGTATTGATGGCCGCAGGTGAGACACAAGTTGACTTTACCGTTCAGACGCAACGGAATGAAAATACTGAAGGTGATAGTAATATCACGGTAGAAGTTTTGGCCAATCAACACTACAGTTTGAATTCTGATGCAAAACAAGTTAGTGTTAGGGTATTGGATTTAGATCGTCCTCGTATCGCACTGACGACGGAAACTCCCGCTATTACCGAGGGTGAAAATATTGAAATTGAACTCACAGCGTCCAGCATCACGCCAATTCTATTACCCATCAATCTTTTAGTTGAAGAGAGCAACAGCGACTTTATCAATCTAGGCGCGACTATTGTTGAGAATCTGCAAGCGTTTACTGATTCTACCAAGTTTGTGATTGCCACAATTGATGATTCAGTTGATGAGCATGATGGGTCTATTTCGATTACGGTATTGGATGGTAATGGCTATAATCCGTCGCAAGTCGCAACTGAGAATACGATATCGGTGAATATTCAAGATAATGATTTACCTGAAATTTTCCTTACCAGTGATCATTCACGAATAACCGAAGGTGAAACTGTACAATTTTTGATTCATTCAACCATAACTGTAGCTGAAAATTTATCTATCAATTATCGTATTGATAATACTGGTGATTTTAGTATCGGAGGTGTAATTGAAACGGTTGAAATTGCTTCAGAAGAAGATTTTGTGGTGGTTAGTTTATCAATTCCTGACAATGATGTTTTTCAACCAACAGGTTCAATAACGATGTCTCTTATTCCTAATTTAGGTTATCGAATTACTACTGGTGGAGAAAGTGCAAGAATCGCTGTCTATGATAATGACACCCCGGTGGGTGTGTCAATTCTTGCTACAAATGAGTCTGAGATTACTGAAGGAGAACGCGCTCGATTCTGGATTTCTGCAGCTCAGGTCAGTGATTTTGATCGCGAATTGATGGTAAGCATTTTTGAAACAGGTGAATTCATTGAACAACGTTGGGATACTATTCCAATTACTATCAAATCTGGTCGTTCTTCGGCATTACTGAGCGTACCAACGGTTGATGATGAGATTCATGAACGTGATGGTTTAGTAATAGTAAAACTAGTTTCACATTCAAATCTTGGAATCTCACAACATTTCAATGAAGCAGTTGTAAGGATAAAAGATAATGATATACCAACAGGAGTTTCAGTCATTGGTTTTGCTGATTCAGTGAACGAAGGGGAACCTGTAGAGTTTTTAATTTCGGTGTCAACACCAATCGCACAATCAAAAACGATTAATCTCAATTTAGAACAAACTGGAAATTTTGTACAAAGTTCGCTACCAGCTGAGGTAGAAATAGGTGCATTTCAAACATCTACAACGTTAAGGATCCCAACCCAAAGTAATGATATCCAAGATTTGGATGGAAGTATTTCGGCAACTATTTTACCCAGTCCTCAGTACCGAGTGGCAACTGGACTTGGAGCAACCGCTACCGTTACTATACGCAACGACGACCGTCCGTTGATTCAAATCTCTGGTGATGACATTATTGAAAGCGAAGACGCAATTTTTACTTTAACTTCGTCAACTCCTGCAGGATTTCTATTTAATGTGAATATGAAAGTTACAGAATCCGGTGACTTTATTGCGACTGAATTTACTACTCCGATTACCGCGAGGTTTGATATTGATGAGAACTCTACTACTTTGGTATTACCTGTTGACGATGATGATGTGAATGAAAACAATGGCGAAATTCAAGTCACGTTGTTGCGTGGAGAACACTATCTCGTTGCACCTGAACCCAACAATTCAGCAATTATAGAAGTGGCAGATAATGATAATCCACCGGTTATTTCAATAACTGCTGTATCAGATTCTATTGTTGAAGGAGAACATATTGAGTTTCAGATTAATGCAAGCCGCGCATCTGCATCTGTACTTGAAATTCAAGTAGATATTGATAATAACGCGTTCAAGTTTATTAAGGGACGATTGCACCAAACTATTTTACTTGACGCAGGGACGACTCAGACCAGATTTAGTATTCATACTGATGATGATAATGTATATGAAAGCTCTGAGGGTATCGCTGTTTCACTTGCAACAAGTGATGACTATGAAATTGCCGATGCACCAGATGATACTGCAATCGTAACAATCTTAGACAATGAATCAAGTTTACCAGTGGTTCAGATTACCACAGTAACAGAATCAATTTTAGAAGGTATGGATGCGGAATTTGAACTATCTGTAGCACCATTAGCCGAAGAAAACTTAGCGGTCAATATTCAATTTGATCAAGGTGATCATGATTTTTTAAGTCGTAACTTGCCATCAAATTTCACTATTCCAGCGTTCCAAGCGAGTGCATTGATTACGGTAGCGACCATTAATGATGATATTGTTGAGGAAGATGGAGAAATTGAAGCAATTGTCAACGCTGGTGAAGGTTATATTGTACCAGCTGAACCCGCGAATCGAACGATATTTACTATTGCTGATAATGAGGATATTCCTGAAATTTCAATTAATTTTGTCAATGAGAATATTAATGAAGGAGATAATTCCTTTGCAGAATTTATCCTTCACGCATCACAAGTCATTACAGCACCACTGGAGGTCAATATTGGTTTAAGTGGTTTTGGTGAATACTTAGAAAACTATAACGATCAAGTTGTTTCATTTGGGGTAGGTGATATTCGGTCTCGCTTCGCAGTTAATATCGAAAACGATGAGATTCCTGAGTCACATGGTTATGTTACCGCAACTGTGCTTGCTGGTTCTGATTATGTGATAAGTACAAACCAATCTGAAGCGAATGTATATGTCCGTGATGACGATTTTCCGATTGGAATTTCGATCATTGCTCATCAACCTGAAATTAACGAAGGTGAAATTATTTCAATGATCATTAGAGCTGATACCCCCGCGGACGAAGATCGAATTATTCAATTAAGTGCGTCCGGTGATGGGATTAGTTATCTTGTGAATACAACATTTGCACCAGTAACTTTACCAAGTGGTGAAATTGAACATTATTTGGGAATCCGCTTGAACAATGATACCGAGGTTAAAGCTCCAAGTCAATTGATCGTTACCATTGATTCGGTTGAACCGGCAGATTTTGAAATAGCTGCTAACCCATATCATAGTACTTCAGTAACAATATATGATGATGATGAAGTTGAACTGTCAATTGCTAGTAGATTTGATGTGATTGAAGGTGAAACTGCAGAATTTGTAATTTCAGCCGCAAATTCATTGACTACTGATTTACTGATTAATGTTCTAGTTGATCAAGGAGCCAGTGACTTCATTAGTGAGTTTCTAAATGAACCAGTTGCTCTCAATGCCAATGAACTAGAAACAATTTTATATATACCCACAATAGCTGATAATGTTCTAGAGGAGAATGGTGAGATTACTGTGACCTTACAAGCAGGTTTAAATTATCGCATTAATCAAACCAGTGCTACTGCAAGCGCGCAGGTTCAAGATGATGACACCCTCATCGTTTCGGTTTTCTCTGATGACTTGCAATTGACTGAAAGTTCAGATGACCCCGAAATGACAATAAGATTTTCACATCCTATTCTATCAAGTGGGATTACGGTCGGTACGAACATTAAGTTCGAAGGAATATTTTATAATGAAGGATCTGTAAGCGATAATGATTACTTCGAAATTGAGGGTGGAACTACCGAACTAACTGGAATAGTTTTCCCGTTAGTTGCACACGAAAGTTTTCAAGCCGAACGTAGAGTAACTTTTAAATTGTTACCTGGAGCAGGTTACGAAGTTGATCCCAATCATAATACACTGATTTTCACTGTTGCTGATGAGAATATCCCAGCAGGAATCGCAATTGCTCCAGTAGATTTAGAAATAGTTGAAGGAGATTATGTTGAATTAGATATTAGGGCTGGTACTAGCGAATTATTTGATCGTGATATAAACTTACAGGTTACTGAAACCGGGGATATGATCGATGGAACAACGACTTCGTCGGTGACTCTCTTAGCTGGTGAAACTCGCTCAACTCTCTTGATTCCCACCGTAAATGATTTGAATTATGAATTAGACAGCGTTATTGAGGTTGAGATTCTTACTGGTGAGGGTTATGAAATTGCTACTTCTCCCTATGATAGCGCGGAAATTAGAGTATTTGATGATGATATCCCAGCAGGAATTTCAATATTACCTGTTCAAAGTTCTGTATATGAGGGTATTCCAGTATTCTATTTGATTTCATCACCAACTAAAGTTAGTGAAGATTTAACAATTAATGTCAGTTTAAGTGAAATTGGTGATTATATTAACGAAACAAATCTTACACGAACGGTTACAATCCCAGCAAATAATAGGGAGGCATTACTACGTGTACTCTCAGATGCAGACCGTGTGTTTGAACCTGATGGGGCGATTACCGCCACTATCCAGGACCACGCCGATTACATTGTTGCAGAATCACCAGCAGACCGTGCAACTGTAGCAATCATTGATAATGATACGCCAACAGGAATTTCGATTCAAGCGATCACATCCAGTGTAACTGAAGACTCTGCAGCTCAATTCCAAATTTTATCAGCAACTGTAGTCAATTTTGATCGTGAAATTATTGTTGATATTTCTCAAACTGGAGATTATATCGCCGGACCATCTGGTGAAAGAACCATCACTCTTCTTGCCAATAGTGAAGAAATACCGTTTGAGGTGTTATTGGATGACGACAGTATTGATGAATTACCCGGTACAATAACCGCAACGATACAAACGAATCCAAATTATCATACCAATAGTACTAATAATGTCGCAACTGTCGCAGTGACTGATAATGATATTCCATCCATTTCAATCTCCTCAACATCTGGCACGCAAGTTTCCGAAGGAGATGATATTATAATCAGTTTAACTGCATCTACAATATTAGCCTCAGACCTTGCAATTGAATTAGCATTAAGTCAGGTTGGTTCTTACTTAGCTGAATCCACTATTGCTCCAATCGAGTTTGGTGCAACAACAAATGAAGTTTTTGCAACTATTGCAACTGTACAGGACACCGACTATGAATTTGATGGAACTATCACGGTGGCAGTAGTTAATAGGGAAGGTTATGTTGCTGATGACTCAGCAAGCAGTGTCAATGTTGCAGTGGTTGATGATGATTTACCACTTGGGGTTTCAATTATGACAAAGCAAGAGTATCTTATTGAAGGTTCTGATGCAATATTTCTTGTGAAAACGCAACCACCGGCTGCGGAACAATTTTCAGTCCAACTTCAATTTACTCAAGGGGATGCAGATATATTCCCAACCGATACGAGTTTAATTCCAACTAGTGTGACCTTTGAAGTTGGGGAGTCGACAAAGGAGGTTCCAGTTTCAACAGTGGCAGATGAAATAGATGAAGAATGGGCAATCATTACTGCAAATTTGATTGCTAGTTCCAGCCTACAGCATCCAATTACTGATTTTTACAATATTACTTCAACTTCGGTTCGTGATGACGACCCACCAACTATTTCAATTGTAAGCGTTGCAGGTGAACTAAACGGTCAACCGTCCAATGATGAAGGAACAACTTTCAATTTTGACATTGAATCTTCATCCATTATTCATTCACCATTGACAATAAACTTAGAAGTTACTCAAATTGGGGATTTTATTACTATTGGAGATAATCCATTTGTTACCATTCCAGCCAATCAGTATTCAACTCAATATCAAATTGTTTCAACCAATGATACAATACAAAAACCCGATGGCCAAGTAACAGTCGCGTTAGTTGCAAGTGATGACGAAAGCTACCTAGTTGATGAAAATGCAAATTCATTATCCACACCAATCAGCGATGATGACAATACTGTAGTTGAGATTACTGCAGCAAATAATGAAATTATTGAAGGTGAAGATGTAGTTCTTCATGTATCAACATCAGTTTCAAATCCAAATTGGGATATTCCAGTATTACTCCGGTATACCGACAATGATTCCGTGGTAATAGGTGATTTACCAATAGAATTGATAATTCCAGCTGGAGAAACGTCAACGACTATTACCTTACCAACAAATGAAAACTCAGGATATCTGAAAAATCGTTACATAGATGTGTTTTTAGAATCAAGTATTTACTATAATGTGTCTGATATATCTGGTAACATTCGCGTTGATGTATTTGATCGCAGTATTCCCAGTGATGTCTCAATTATCCCTGATACTCAGTCAATCACTGAAGGAGATCAATTGCGGTTGTATGTGACTATGAATCCACCGACGGAAATTCCTGAGGGATTACGAGTAACATTATCATTTTATGAAGTGGGTAAATTTCTCAGTACCAAGTTTTTCGCTTATCCAGTTGATTTTAAACAGGGTCAGCGAGTTGTGCAAGTAGATATTGATACCGTAGATGATGATAATTATGAAATCGATGGCAGTATTACTGCAAGAATAAATGGTCATCACCTTTATAGTATTGCTCCATCTTATGGCTATACCACAGTTCAAGTTTGGGATAATGATGCACCTACCGGATTATCTATTATCGCAATAGAAGATACTGTAACAGAAGGGGATTTAGCAAAATTCCGAATTTATTCTGATCAACCCGCCGCAATGAATCTAGATGTTTTGCTGGATACTGAAATTCAAGGTGCTGTTTTTAGTGGCAATGATCAAAGTCAAGTAAGGATTAATTATCTAGAAAGATATGCTGAAGTGGCGTTGCGAACTCAAGGAGATAATATCCATGAAATCGATGGTTCAATCACCCTGAGTATTTTACCACATCCAGATTACTCAATCGCACTTGAACCTTACAATTCAGCGACAATACAAGTATTAGATGATGATGTACCAGTCGGAATTTCTGTGCTTCCTTTAACAGATTCTATTATCGAAGGGGATGTCGCGCGCTTTAATGTTATAGCTGATGAAGTGTCTTCTCAATCCCGTATCATCAAACTAGAAGTTGAGCAAGGTGACAATGAGAACTTCCTAGCAAGTGATGGCGAATATGAAGTTGAGATTAGTTCAGATCTTAATTCGGGTATACTTGAACTGGTAACCATTGATGACGAAATTGATGAAGCAGTTGGTACAGTTACGGTGACTATCCTATCCAATCCAGATTTAGTTTACGAAATTGCCGAATCACCTGGGAATTCTACAAGTATGAGAATTGAAGATAATGATGCTTCACCCGTAGTTTCAATTATAGCAGGTGATTCGGTATTTGAAAGTGATAATGCAGTGTATACCTTAACGATGACGGGGCTAACCGCAACTGATCGCATTATCAATCTAACATTAGATCAAGGTGAAAGTAACTTTATTGATCAATCACTTACGACCTATCCTAATTCAACGGTTACCATATCAGCTGGTGCAACTGATGTTGAATTGAATATTCCATTGGTAGATGATGATTTAGCTGAACCCAATGGTGAGATTTTAGTCACTTTAAATAGTGGTGAAGAATACCAAATTGATGAAGAAAGTAATTCAGCAGTGGTTATTGTTGAAGATAATGATTCAATTCCAACAGTATCAATTACTGCAGATGCTGATCAATCGGAAGCGAATAGTGCTGTTTTCAATATAAACGCTACTAGTAAGTCTGACCTTGATTTGGAAATTAATTTTGAAATTTCAGAAGAACAGGGTGACTTTTTAGCGGACTCAAATCCAGAATCAATTACGTTGTCTGCAGAATCATTGACGGTTCCATTAAATATCGCGATCGTGGACGACTCTGAAATTGAGACTGATGGTAGGATAAGAGTCTCACTTTTAGCTGGCATCGGTTATGAAGTCGCCTCACAACCTGATCACTCTGCAGCTGTTAATATTTTGGATGATGACGCACCAACAGGCATTTCAGTTCAAGCACTACATGATTCCATTATAGAAGGTGAAGCTGCAACTTTTCAAGTGACCAGTTCTAACTTACTGCAAGAGTCAATAGAAGTCAATGTCTCAATTGACCAAACTGGCAATATCATTGAAAATTCTCCGATTGAGCGGGTCGTAACTTTAGATTCAGCAAATCGAATCGGTACGTTAAATGTTCAAACCGAAGCTGATTTGGTGTGGGAATTTGATGGTGTATTAACTGCGACTATATCGCCTGATGATAACTATACCATTGCCCCAGAACCTGCTCATTCTGCTTCAATTGATGTTCTGGATGATGATCAACCTACGGGAATATCAATTAGAGCCCTGTCCAACTCAGACCTTGTTGAAGGTGACTTTATTCAATTTGAGATCTTGGCTGAAACCCCAGTTGATTTTACGCGCCGCATTAATCTTTCCGTTACTGAAACATCCGGTAATTTCATTACTAGTTTAACCAACTTAACACCAGAAATTGTCCTACTTGGTCAACGCGACCTAGCTTACTTTAATATTGACACTGAAGATGACAATATCGATGAAGAAGATGGTCAAATTTCTGTCTCAATTTTACCCGGTCGTGGCTATAGTATAGCACCTGAACCCGCAAACTCTGCTGTTGTTACAGTTTTGGATAATGATGAAAATCCCGAAATTTCGATTCAACCATTGGTACCAGATGAAATTATTGAAGGAAGCGATGCTGAATTCTTGGTTTTAGTAAATAAACCAGTTGCGACAGATATTACAGTCAATCTTGAAATTTCTGATCACAATAGTGATTTCCTGGTTGCTGAATCAGTGTTAATTGCCGAAGTGGTTATGCAAACTGGTCGGGTCAGAGCACTTGTCTCAGCTGCAACGGAGTTAGATTTAGTAGATGAAGCAAATGGAGAAATTACTGCCGAAATTTTGCCGGGTGATGGATACTCAATTGCTGAAGATCCCGCACATGTAGCAAGTATTTCTATTTTAGATGACGACGCGGTTCCAGTGATTTCGATTCGCAGTCTTAATGATACGATTTATGAAAATTCAGATGTTGAGTTTTTACTTTCTTCTCCAACAGCTTCCCCGGTTGATTTGATTTTAGATGTATCCTTAACAAAAACTGGTGACTTTTTTGAGAATATTCCTGATGACACTGTAATCTTAAGAGCAAAGAGTCTGGAAACCTCCATTAATGTTGAAGTCGACAATGATCAAGTAGAAGAGTCACAATCTGGACTTGTCGTTGCAGAAATTAATCCAGGAGCTGGTTATGTCGTAGCAGACACACCAGCGAATCGGGCAGAAGTTATTATTGAAGATGACGATATTCCTCCTGTTACCACAATTTCTAGGGTAAGCGAAAGTCCTATAGTTGAAGGAACTGATGCCACCTTTCGTATTAGTGCGGAACCTATTCCACAAGAAGACTTAAATGTTGTTATTGTCGTTGACGAAATTGGTGGACTTGAAACAGGTGGAAGTGGAATTGAACGAACTGAAGTTCTTGCTTCGGGTCAATCCAGTCATGATTTTACCATCACTACCGCATCCAATAATATTGATGAGTCGTTGAAAAGGATAATAGTTCAGCTGAAACCAGTAACACCTCAGTCAAGTTATTCAATTGGTGTTGAAGATACCGCTCAGATTAACATAGTTGATAGCGATTTACCGGAGATTTCAATTACTGGAGGTGAGGCTGTCACTGAAGGAAATTCAGCTCAATTCACAATTGTTTCCAATATCGCTCGTGATTCTGCTTTAGTCATACATTATACGGTTTCGGAGGGTGATAGTAGCTTTTTACGTCCAACACAAGTGATAAATGATACGATTGTCATGAGACCAGGAAGTGCAGAAGACCATACCGAGCTATTTATTGAGACGATATCGGATTCGATTTCTAAGGCAGATGGGGAAGTGGTGGTAGCTCTTCAGAGTGATGTAAATTCAGTCCCCAGATACCGAATTTCTGATTCATTGAATCAAGCAATGGTAATCGTGCAAGATCAGTCAATTCCTTCAATTGCAGTAACCGGTGGAGATTCAATTGTTGAAAGTGCAACCGCAGAATTTACGATTTCCGCGAATATTATTAGAGAACGTGATTTACAAGTTCGCTATTCAGTCAGCGAAGGTTCTGGAAATTTCCTAACCGAGTCCCAACTTGCAATTGATGAAATAACTTTAACCGCGGGTGACATTGATGAAACCGCGACCATTTTGATAGATACAGAGTCAGATATTATTGATGAATTTGATGGTGAAATTACGGTTACTATTTTACCAGATGACGCGACTGAACCTGAATATTTGGTTGATCTACTACAACCTGTTGCCATAGTTTCAGTTGCTGATGATGATATTCCTGAAATATCAATCACTGGTGGAACATTGGTAGATGAAGGAAACATTATCACTTTCAATGTTTTGACTGATATTGATCGGGAAAATGACCTTGCAATTCATTATGACATTATTGATTCAGCCAATAATTTTGTTGAACCGACATTTGCTACGGAAGGTATTATTCCGCTTGAAGTTGATAGCGTAAGTGTTCCTATTTTTATTCCAACTGAGAATGATATGGTAGACAAGGTAAATGGTGAAGTAACAGTTGCTTTACAGTTGAATGAGAATATACCGGAGCAATACCGCATCAATCCAAATTTTGAACAAGCAACTGTTCAAGTGCGAGATAATGATATTCCAGAAATTTCAATAATTGAATCAAATTTGATAAGCGAGGGTACGGAAGCAGAATTTATAATATCTTCGGATATTGCTAGTGATAGAAATCAATTTGTTGAATATCGGGTTGATTATTTTATCGGGGAAACTTTGGATCAATCGAAGTCAAAAGAAGAAATAGTGACTTTGCTTGCTGGTGGGAGTAATCGAACTGCAACAATAGTGATTGATGTTCCTGAAAATAAAGGTTTGGATGAGTACACGTCAATTCTGGTCACCATCCACACGGACCCAGATTCTGAATTGGAAGTCACCTATCTAGTTTCATCAAATTACGGTGTTGCTAGTGTTAATATTAGTGATGAAGACCAACAAGGGTCGGTTCCCATCATTTCAATTTCAACTAATGAAAGTTTAGTTCTCGAAGGTAGTGATGCAGTTTTTGAAGTTTCAGCTGATAAAACAATCGCAGAAGATTTGTTTGTTAACTACACAGTACGGGAATATCAAACAGATTTTATTTTACCTGAAGTGGCACGTGTTGGAATTGTGTCTCTTAATGCTGGTACAAGTTCTCAGACAGGAGTTATAATCATTCAAACCGTTAATGATTTAGTTGATGAAACAAACGGTAAAATTGAAGTTCAGCTGGAAAATGAACAAATTTCAACAAGAACTTATCAAGTTTCGTCACCACAAGGTAAAGCTGCGGTTGTCATTGAAGATGATGATCTTCCAGTCATCGCGGTCTCAACAATTGAGCAAATTGAAGAAGGAGCAACAGCTCGGTTTGTATTTAGCTCTGATATTGCAAGAGATCAAGCGTTGACAATTGGTTATCGTATAAATAGTGGCAAGAGCAATTTTATGTCAGATTCACAAGCGACAACTGGATTCATTACCCTAAATGCTGGTGATATTGATGAAATTTCAACGTTATTTATTCCGACACTTGATGATTTTGTTGACGAAAATGATGGTGAGATTGTAGTTACTATTCAACGTGACCTTGATTCACCAGCAACCTATACGATTTCATCAGAACATAACCGGGCATCACTTATGGTTTTGGATAATGATGTTCCTGAACTTTCAATTACCGGAGGTGATGCAGTTTATGAAGGGGACTCAGCACAATATTTTATCACTTCTAATATTGCTCGCGAAAATGATTTACTGGTGAATTTCCAAATTACCGATAATCCTAGCGAATTTCTAATTGCAAATCAAGGCGCGACAGTGGTAGAACTTGTGGCCGGTGATGCAAACGCATCTTCAATCCTCAATATTTCAACCATAAATGATAGCAATAATCAACAAAGTGGTAGAATTGAAGTAACCTTAGTTCCAGATACAATATCACCAGCTTTATATACTTTAATTGACAATAAACGTACAGCGTCGGTAGTCGTGCAAGATGATGATTTACCAGTTATTGCAATTTCCAGCAATCGAACAGCAGTTGAAGGTGATACTATTGAATTTACAATAAGTACTGATGTAGGCCGTAGTTCGGATCTCATGATTGGATATCAGATTCAAGGAGATATTGCTCATTATATGTCGCCTTCACAACCCTTAGTTGGAACAATTCTTTTAACTGCTGGTGGAACTGGAACGACGACTACTCTTACAATTGCGACTGAACAAGATAACAGAGATGAACCAGATGGAATTTTAGTTGTTGATTTATTGCCTGATTCAGCACAGTTGTCAACTTACGAATTAAGTAGTACTCAAAACAGTGCACGAGTATTGGTACAAGATGATGAAGTTCCTGTGATTTCAATTTCAGGTGGTGAAAGCATTACTGAATCAGAAGTAGCTGAATTTACTATTCAATCCAATAGTATTCTTGATTCAAGTGTATCGGTTAACTATTCAGTTTCTGATGGCATCAGTACCTTTCTATCGTTGACACACGCATCTACTGGTTCAGTTGAATTAGATGGGTCGAATTCAAATGCTTTGACTACCCTTTCAATACCAACCATTGGTGATTTTGTTGATGAATTGGATGGCACAATTACAGTTAGTTTATTACCAGATACGAACATTCCGCCTTTATATGAGATTGATGCACAATCCAATCAAGCTTCAGTTTCAGTTCGTGATGATGATGTACCTTTGGTTTATATTTCGGCTTTGAACGATATTGTCGAGGGACAATTTGCCGTGTTTATTTTGTGGACTGATATAGCACGAGAACAGGATTTGCTTGTGAACTATACACTAGATACTGGAGATAGCGATTTTCTTGATCCGACTCACTATCGTGAAGACGATATTACATTAGCCGCCGGAGCTCCGTTAATCACTTCAGTTTTTCCGATTTTAACATTTGATGATTCAGAAGAAGAGGACAGTGGCTCCATTACGCTAAACTTACAAGCGGACGAGCAAAACGGTCTAATATATAAAGTGGTACCCAGCGACAATTCAGCGACAATAAATGTTTTTGATAATGATTCAGCGTCAGGTTTGTCGCAAATTTCAATAGTATCAAACCAGGAATCGGTTCAAGAGGGGGATGATGCAACTTTTATAATTTCGTCTGATCAACCGCTAACTGAGAACGTCGTCGTACAATACTCAATTACAGATGGTGGTGGAAACTATTTGCCGCAAGATATAATCTTTGAAGAAGTTGAATTGATTTCAGCACTAGTCGCCACTGAGGAAACGATCAGTGTGACTACATTATCTGACAATGTTGATGAAAATAATGGAGAAATTGTTGTAACATTGCATTTAGCTAGTCAAGTATCACCAAATTACTTTATTAATCCGCAATATGGATTTGCTAATACTAGGGTAATTGATGACGACCAACCAGAAATTTCAATCATTGCTGGTGATTCAATTATTGAAGGAGAGACTGCAGAATTCCGTATAACTTCAACGATTCCACGTGAAATTCGATTACCAATAAACTATTCAGTTAGTAATGATGATGGAAACTTTTTGTCAGAGATTCAACTAAGTGTCGGTGAAATATTTATTGAGGCTTGGGAAAATGAAGCAGTAATTAATGTTTCTACCATTCAAGATGAAGTAGATGAGTCAAATGGTGAGATACGCGTCAATCTACTAGATTCATCTGCATCGCCACCAGTTTATGTTGTTAACTCAGATGCACAGAGTGGTACTGTTGCGGTATCAGATGATGATACACCGATAATCTCAGTGGTAGGTAATGGAGAAGTCGTTGAAGGGATTGATGCAGAATTTACTGTTTCTTCCAGTATTTCTCGCAGTCAGGATATTGACATTACGTATTCTATTGTGGCAAGATCAGGAAGTTTTCTGCTAGATCCGCTAAGAGTTATTGATACCTTAACCCTAGAATCTGGGGATAGAATTGCTTCAGGGACAATTTCAATTGCGACGGAAGAAGATGTTGTAGATGAAGTTGATGGTGAGATTATTGTAATCTTAGAACCAGATAATCGAGATCCAATTCAGTATTTGGTTAATGAATTAGAAAATGTTGGAAGAGTGACAATAATTGATGATGATCTACCAAGTATCTCAGTAACCAGTGTCGATAGCGTTTCTGAAGCTTCGGGTGTATTTTTTACTTTTAGCTCAAATATAGAACGCGACCATCCTATTCTAATACGTTATTCATTGACTGACCAAGATCAAAATTTATTAAATCAAGTTGCATTTAGTAGTTTTGGTGCATCAGTTTCGACAAATTTTTCTCCAGCAAGAATTAGTCAAACGACAAGTACACATCAGTCGGTATTATTAGGTGCTGGTGATACAGACGTGACCACTTCGGTTTATATTCCGGCACCTCAAGACAGCACTGACGAAGCTTTTGATCAAATTATATTAACATTACAACCTGATGAGTCATATACTACGAGTGAAACTGAGGGAAGTGAGATAGTTATTATTGATGATGATGATGTTCCGACTGTTTCAATTTTGGGTGCAGGAACAGTTAACGAAGCTGAATCAGCAATTTTCACAATAAGTGCTGATATTACCCGCGAAGAAAATATAACGGTTAATTATTCGGTTAGTTCTGGATTATTTGAAACCAGATCTGATAGTTTAGTTTTGTTTGCTGGTAGTTCTAATACGACCGCACGAATAGCTATTGATATCCCTGATAATGATATATTTGAGTCGTCAAATTTTGTTACAGTTGAACTCATGGATGATGAGGGTGAACTTTATCTAGTTGACTCAACTCAGAATGAAGATACGGTTATTGTTCTCAATGATGACATCCCACAGATTTCAATTGAAGGTGAGGGGGCTGTTACTGAAGGTGAAAATGCACAATTTGTGATTAGTTCTGATATTGCTCGAGAGGAAAATCTGATCATCCGATTTAATGTGAGTAATCATATCGGTGACTTTTTGTCACCTCGTCAACCACGTTCGGATACTGCGGTACTGATTGCTGGAGTTGAAAGTGATACCAAAACAATTTCAATTGAAACTCATAATGATTCGTATTTGGAGGAGGATGGAGAAATCCAAGTAGCTCTAGTTGCAGGAACCAGTCAAGCAAATCAATATACTGTTGACCCAGCTAAGAGTAGTGCAAAAATGATTGTAAGAGATGATGGCGATAGGGATCGTCAAACCCAAGTAACGTTGTCTCTAACCAGTGGAATTACAGAAATCAATGAAGGTGATTTGATTCCAATTACTATAACTTCAGATATTGACCCAATTGGCGATATCTTGATCTCTTACTCAGTTTACAATACTTCAGGAAATTTCTATTTCATTTCTAATGGTACAACAGTTGAAACCAATTTTACCACATTAGAGTTTTCAGACTCACTGAACCAAGGTGAGTTTGTTGCATCCTTCATGATTCAAACTCGGGCAGTTAATCAACTGGATGAAGATCATGGTACGATAACTGTAACGCTTAACTCTACTGCGGACTACAATATATCTCCATTCGAGGATAATTCTGCAACAGTTACAGTATATGATCTAGATATTCCTGAGCTTTCAATAGAAGAAACTTTATCTGTAACTGCGCCAGACCTAGCTATTTTAGAAGTTTATTCTGACATTGAACCCTGGCAACCATTGACAGTTGAATTTACTCCTGAAAATCAAATTGGTAATTTTCTTGATATTACAGATGGTAATTCTGGAGAGTCTCGAACTGCTGAACTAGATTTTGTCAAGTCAACGACTTTGGAAACTTGGGTTGCTCAATTTTCAATTGCTACATTAGAAGATGAAGAAATAGAAAATGGGTCCATTTCAGTAGTCATTGAACCTGCGGATTTAGCTAATAGTGGTGCATTTACTATCAATGCTTCCGCAAATGCAGCTACCGTTTTTGTCAGTAATGTGCCAGTATCAAACTTATACTTTGTTGAAGATAGTCTTACTGTTTCTGAAGCAGATGGAATTGCGACTTTAACGATCGCAACTACTTTTGGCCAATCACAAGTTTTAAATGTCAAATACGTTCCAACCAATACAACTGGTGACTTCCTTGATGAAACTGATGGTTTATCTGGAGATTCCAGAACTATTGAACTAAGTTTTGAATTAGCAGAAAGTACTTCACCAAGTGAAGATGAAATTGTAATCAATAATGAAGAAGATACCTCACAGGACCCAGTTGATGATAATCAAATTTATATCGCTGAGTTGACAATACCGATTCGTGATGCAAATGATTTAGATGAGGAAGATGGTGTGATAACAATAGAAATAATTGAATCATTAGGTTATACTATTGATCCATCGCTTGCAAGTGTTGCGGAGATTAATATAGAAGATATTGATGTTCCTGAGCTATCAATTATGGCTTCATTAGAAGCAATTGCTGGAGGGGTGTATTTTATTCAAGTAACTTCGGATATTGAGATTAGAAAAGTGCTGGATGTATATTACACAGCCACTAATGAGATTGGGGATTTCTTGGATGAGACAAATGGTGAATCAGGTAGTGTTCGTTCAGTTCCGTTAGAATTTACTAATTCAGAAACGTCTACTGTATCGTTTGCAAGTTTCCCACTCACCATCAATTTTTCTGATGACTTTCAAACAGGACGTATAACCTTAGAATTAAGTGATGATATTGTTAATACCCCTGCAACCTATTCAATAGCAAAGTCAGCATCAACTACGACAATTGAGGTTTCGCGGGGAGTCATTCCAGAGCTCGCTATGGTTGAATCAAGCATAACTGTAGATGAAGGCGAGAATGTCGCTGAGATCCTGATTGAAGCAAGTATAGATCCTGAGCGGGCCCTTTGGGTGTCGTATATTCCAGAAAATACAATTGGGGACTTCCTGGCAAATTCAGAAGAGAGTACTGAATTAGCACGAGTAGAAATTCTTCAATTTACATTAGATAGCGAACAAGGAGTTTACTCATCAATTCTTGAAATTCCACTAAGAAATGTCAATGGTCTTGATGAAGATGATGGTTCAATTTTGGTAAATTTAGCGACTCCAACTAGCGAAGCGGGATATACCATTGATGAGACTCGAACTGAGGCAGTTATTATTGTTAAAGATGTAGATGTGGAACCATATGTAAATATCGCAGATGTTAGAGATGTTGAAATAGCCGAACAATTCTTGTTTACAGTAACTCTAACCAATCCTTCTAGAAAGGACATATCCGTAGATTATGAAACCACTCAAATTACAGCGATAAAAGATATTGATTATGAAAATGTGACCGGTACTCTAACGATTCCGGCAGGTCAAACTAGCTCAGTCATCACTGTGAATATCATTCAAGATCGTGAAACCGAATTGGAAGAGTATTTCAGTGTATTGATGTCTAATCCAGTGAATGCTCAACTATATAAATTCACTGCGGTTGGGGTGATTAGAGAGAATGAGAAATGGCAAATTTCACTTTCTGCAACTAATACTCAAATCATTGAAGGAGAAGATGCACAAATTGTTTTATCTTCTAATTTGCCAATTTTGGAAGATCCCTTAACAGTATATATTGGGGTGCAACAGATTGGAGATGTAATTAGATGGCGTTTACAAAGATTTATCAGGATGACTGGTTCTGAGTTTGTCTATGTGATTAATACAAAAGATAATGTATTAGTTGATCCAGGTAAGAGTATTTTAGTTCGACTGGCTCCTGGAAAGGATTATGAAATTAACGCTGATGCTAACCAAGTCATCGTGGAAGTGCTTGATAATGATAACAATAATCAAACTTCTGGTCCTAGAATTTCACCGTCTTCTGTAGTTGCAAATGCACTACTCGAGAATCTCAGTAATGCACCGAAATTTACCGAAGATCAAGGACCTATTGTTACCATAAACGCAATAGAACCAATCGTTAATGAGGGGGCACCAGCAAAATTTGAGGTTCGCTCACAAAGTGTGCCAGATGAAATAATTGAAGTTAATTTCAATGTGCAAGGTTCGGTTGGATTATATGATCGAGAGCTAACAAGTAATGTAACTTTGAGCAAAAACAACCAAACTGCAATATTTTCAGTTAATACGCTATACGACAATATTATTGAAGATGATGAGGTTCTAAGAGTACGTTTGACACCTGGTGAAAATTACCAGATTGGTAATCCCGCAACTGCAGAAGTACTTGTTACAGATATTGATGACCGCAAGAATGAACAGCAAGAGTTAATATCCGGTCAGCAATCCATATTACCTGAAATTATTGGGTTTGTCAGTGGTCAAACGTTGAGCGAGATTTCGAATCGAAGTAATCTAACCAACTCTGGAACAAGTAATTTTACTTTCAACTTTGGTGGCAACAATGCGGTTACCGATATGATCAAAGAGGGTGGTGAGTTGATCAATAAAACTTCAACCTCATGGCAAGAACTCTTGGATGATACAAGATTTCAACTTAACTTGTCTCCTGGGACAGTAACTGGAACTTCGGCAACATTATGGGGAATTGGGGATTATCAGGAATTGACATCAAATGTTTCTGAACTTGAGACTAGTTGGAATGGGGACTTATTTAGCGGTCTGTTTGGAATTGATGCCACATTAACCGAAGGATTAACAGCAGGTATGGCAATGTCAACGACTCAGTCCTCGTTTGATTATCAACTTACCAGTAATCGTGATATGAAAATTGCATTAAATTCGTTTGGATTAAACCCTTATATTAATTGGCGTTCGCAAGATCAAGATTTAGAATTCAACGCATTTGCCGGATTTGGTTTGGGAGAGCTTAATTTAGAATTATCAGATTTTGGAAATCAACGCGTGAATAATCAAACTTATTCGTTTGGCATGAGTGGTAGTAATCGATTATATGCGACAGAAAACTTATTAAGTGATGCTTCAAATGAACTTGAATTAGTTGGAGAATCCTGGTTTGCAGGCCAATCCATCAATGCTTTGGACCATATTTTTGATGCCACGTATATTAATTCTGGTCGGTTCCGAATCTATGGCAAAAATTCCACCGAAATTGGATCAGATTCTGGATCAACATTTAATCCAGTCTTCAATCTAGGGGTGCGCGGTGACAATAAAAATGATCAGTCAATTCTTGGGTTGGAATTTGATAGTGCGATGAACTATACAAACAATGCTGGATTTTCGCTTGCAGGAACTAATAATTTTTACATGACAAATTTAGACCAAATACAGCATTGGAATCTTGAGGGTACTTTCAAATTTGATCGTGGTAATGATGAGCTAGGGATGTTAGTGGAAGTAAACCCATATTGGCAAATATCTAATAATTCAGATCAAGAGGAGTTTTGGAACAGTGACTTATTGACATCTGAACTAGAAAAGGATCAAAATCCAAAGAGTTCTCAGATTATTTCTGAATTAGGGTTTGGATTCAGTATTGCTGATGGTCATGGTATTTTAACTCCCTATAGTGGGCTTGAGTTGACAGATTCCGACCGTGGGAAAAGATATATTGGTGCTAGAGTCTCAGTTGGTTCTCATTTGAGATTTGAAGTTGAAGGTTCTGAAATAGATGGTACAGGTGGTGAAAATAAACAGAATCTAGAACTGAATGGTAGTATTAATTGGTAATATTGATAGTTACAAATTCCAAGAGTGGTTCGTTAGCAGAATAAAATTAAAAGTCAACGAAAATTTTTTGATGGTGTGTAAGTGAGTTTGTATGTTTGGGAATAAACATACAAACTCACCCCTACTAACAATCAATTGATGCGTTAGCCGTGTAGTCCGCACCTTCTATTTACACTCAGCATACACTAATATCTCATAGTAGCAAAACTACCCGAAACCCAGTGTACAAGTGAATCACTTTGTGAGTTTAGATGGTTTTTTAGCTTTACCCATTATTAGAGTTTTAAGTTTTTTCAACCTATTTGCTTTGCGAGAGTCTCTAATTTTCTTGATTTCTTCAAGATATTGTTCGCTCGCCCAACCTATTGCGTCTTTTTTATATTTTACTCTTATCATTGTACCTCCTTTATGGTTTTTATATCAAATTGAAAACTGAGTTGCTTTTGGGTGAGTTCGTATGTTTGCGAATAAACATACAAAACTATCCCTGCTAACAGCGATTGATGCGTTACACGTGTAATTCGCACCTTCTATTTACATTCAGCATGCACTAGAGTCTCAAAGTTGGTATGTAACCTGAGGTCCACTGCACAATGAATTACTTTGTGGGTTTAGATGGTTCTTCTGCTTTGCTCATTATTAGAGCTTTTAGCTTTTTCAACCATTTACCTTTGTGAGCGTTATCAATTCTATCTAATTCTTCAATATATTTTTCAGTCGCCCACCATTGATAATCACTTTTGTTTCTTATAAGTTTCATTGCATCTCCTTTATAGATATTACTTCAAATTGAAAATTTTTGGTTGCTTGCAGGTGTGCTTGTAATTTTGGGAATAAACACACCAACCCACCCCTACTAACAATCAATTGATGCGTTACACGTGTAATTCGCACCTTCTATTTACACTCAGCAAACACTACAGTCTCAAAGTAGAAATACTACCTAGAATCTCAGAGTACAGGTGTATCACTCTTTGGGTTTAGTTGGCACTTCAGCTTTACCCATTAACAGAGTCTTAAGGTGTTTAAACAAACTAACTTTGTGACCGTTTGAAATTCTATCAAATTCTTTGAGGTATTCTTCGGTCCCCCACCATTCTTCTTCACTTGTTTTACTTATTCGTATCATTTTTTCTCCTTAATGGATACTATATCAAATTAAAAATTTTTGGTTGCATGTGAGTGAGCTGGCATGTTTGGGAAAATACATACAAACCCACCCCTGCTAATCAGCGATTGATGCGTTACACGTGTAACCTGCACCTTCCTTTTATACTCAGCATACACTACAATCTCAAAGTAGAAACACTACCTGGAACCCAGTGAACAGTGAATCACTTTTGTGGTTTAGTTGATTCTTTAGCTTTGCCCGTTATCAGAGTTTTTAGCCACTTATACCAACTAACTTTGTGACCGTTCGAATATCCTTCTAATTCTTCAAGATATTCTTCACTCATCCACATTTCTCTGTCATGTTTCTTTTTCACTCGTATCATTTTTTCTCCTTAATTGATATTACGTCAAATTGAAAATTTTTGGTTGCTTGCGGGTGATCTTGTATGTTTGGGAATAAACACACTAACCCACCCCTCCTAATCAGCGATTGATGTGTTACGCGTGTAATTCGCATCTTCTATTTACTTTTAGCATACACCAAAATCTCTAAGTAGCTAAACTACTTGAAATTCAGCATGCACTAAATTATTTAATTGGCTTAGTTGGTTCTTCAGCTTTACCCTTTAATAGAGTCTTTAGTCGTTTAAACCAACTAACATTGTGAGCGTCCAAATTTTTATTTAATTCTTCAAGATGTTTTTCGGTTGCCCAACCTACTGTATCACTTGTATACTTCACTCGTATCATTTTTTTTCTCCTTTATGTATATTATGTCAAATTGAAAATTTATGGTTGCTTGCGGGTGTGCTTGTAAGTTTGGGAATAAACACACCAACCCACCCCTGCTAACAAGCAACTGATGCGTTACACGTGTAATCCGCACCTTCTATTTACACTCAGTATACTCTAACATCTCAAAGTTGGTATGTAACCTGAGACTCAGTGTACAATGCATTACTTTTGTTGC
Source organism: Stappiaceae bacterium (assembly GCA_964291365.2). Classification (GTDB taxonomy): domain Bacteria; phylum Pseudomonadota; class Alphaproteobacteria; order Rhizobiales; family Stappiaceae; genus JBDWFY01. The sequence goes on along the minus strand of OZ219989.1, from coordinate 2,452,235 downwards.
TCGGATGTCTTTTTAGCTTTGCGCTTTCTCCAGTCTTTAAACCTTTGAAGCCAGCTCTTTCCTACTCCGAACTGATTTCTCCCGATTTGTTCTTCAAGTTCTTCGGAAACGTAATGTCCGTCTCTTACCTTTAGCATCGTTTCTCCTTTATGTTTATAACATCAAATTGAAGACAGAGTTGCTTGTCGGTGACCTCGTATGTTTGGGAGTAAACACACCAACCCACCCCTGCTAACAAGCAATTGATGCGTTACACGTGTAATCCGCACCTTCTATTTACACTCGGTATACTCTAATATCTCAAAGTTGGTATGTAACCTGAGACTCAGTGTACAATGCATTACTTTTGTTGCTCGGATGTCTCTTTAGCTTTGCGCTTTCTCCAGTCTTTAAACCTTTGAAGCCAGCTCTTTCCTACTCCGAACTGATTTCTCCCGATTTGTTCTTCAAGTTCTTCGGAAACGTAATGTCCGTCTCTCACCTCTATCATCGTTTCTCCTTTATGGTTATAATATCAAATTGAAAATTTTTAGTTTCGCATGTATACATGAACTTTTCGGTATTGATTAGTACATTGCCATTAATTTCACAGATCTCGACTTCTTTCAATAATACTTTTACAATGTCACCTAATTCTTCGAATGCTTGCAGAACTCCTTTATATGACCGATCATTTTTAAAATCCCATATTCGAATTAGTAAAACGCAATTTGATGGGCAGTCCAATGCTCCTGAAATAAAACTAACCAGTTTAGTTCTTTTAACTACACGAATTTTAGCTAGAAACTTTTTAAATGCCTTAATTTCTACCAAATATAGCCAAATCAGTGTCAATATCACTGAAACGGGTAATGATAATATAAGTAATTCATACTCTGGAGGTACCTCTTCTTCTTCACCAGTGAGAATGAGAGCGGCTTCTTGTACAAATTTTGAAATGTCTGGTAACCACCCTAAATATCTGAGGGTGACTATAACACCATAGGTGAAAGCACCAAATAACAGAATCTTGAGCACCAAGACTATAGCGGGAGGATTTTTTTCATTCCCTAAGCTTCGATCAGATAGAGCCCATATGATTCCTGGTAGGAAAATTATGGACACATAAACTAAAAAATCAGTGACTGTCATGTCACGGTTCCTAAATTTTTGTGACTAAGTGTTACAATTAAATTCCAACATTCATCCAAATTCGCAACTTTAACATTTTACTTTTCTCAATACAATCATTAATTTGCAAACGGATTTTCCACTTCAATAATCTAAACCAAAATAGCAATTATATCAAACTCTTAATTTTTTTTCCAACTAAATTTTTCACCCTAGATGTGTTACCTCAATTACAACATTTTAATACAGTAAATCAAACAAAACTTTTGTAAGTACAATAATAATTCTCAATATAATACATGAAAATTTATTTGTCAACACCTTTGTCAATTTTCTTTAAATAAAGTAAAAAATCAACGAAAATATAAGAGTTTTGATCGAAGAATCCTGTGGATAAATTCAAAATTTTGAAGCAAAAGCACAAAAATTTCGCTACGAATCTGGTTAAGTTTTTTTTGCTTGATTTTCGTAACGGATTTCGTTGATTGGAAATTAATAGATTCGATTCGCAGCGGATTTAAATATACCGACTTTCCTGTGCAATTGTAATAGAAACAGAGTAAATTCCAATTTGAATCTTGAAAGCGCATTGATTCGGACGAGTTATATACTATCAGGTTCAATCTAAGAATTTAATTCATTACAGGTCGATACTGCTTCCGAAATCACAAAATTTTAGCAGTCCAGACAGTAAAAGTCAGTTAATTAGATTACTTTTGACAGTAATCATAAAAATTAAGTTAGTATAACTGAAATTTTAGGTTAAATACTTAAAATTGCCTACTTCAATAAACATATTTACGACAAGAATTAAAATAATTTGATGCTTAATTGATTTTCGAATTTAAAGCATTTTCGATTATTGAAATAGGGTTCTTGATTTTTATAATATGTTTAATTGGGCACTTAGACTTTTTAACTATACAATCAAGAAACATTACTTTTCATATGCGATGCATGGAAGTAGTGTCATTTTGTCTATTATTGTCGGATTAACAGTTTTTTCTAACAATTTAAGTGCACAGACCCTTGGAAAGATTACGGTTAGTGTGGCTGAAAGCCAAACAGATATTGTTGAAGGTGAGCGTGCACAATTTATCTTAACTAATGACGCGGTTACTTTGTCTCCACTTAAAGTCAATATTAGTGTAACAGAAGTCGGTGACTTTATAATTGGGCCTGCTCCGATATTTTGGCCTTTTTCAGGTAATGCTCGGTCAGAAACCTTTTTAATTCCAACTCAAGATGATGCCAATGATGAACCAGAATTGGGGAAAATTCAAGTACGTGTTAAGTCAGGTACAGGTTACACTTTTTCAGCGGAAAATGTTGCAGAAATCAAGGTGCGCGATAATGATTCCACTCCCCATTACCAAATCACAACACCACAAGGTGACTATAACGAAGGTGCGTCTATACCAGTTTCAATTTATTCTAATTCGGTATCTTCCACTGATCAAACAATTGATGTCACTTTGCAACAAAATGGAAATTTCATTGATAGTAACAACGCTGAATTTCAATCAAAATTTCCAAATTACTCTACTTTAAATCGAGCAATACAACTTTTAATGCCTGCCGGTCAGTTTGCAATTTCATTTGAAATTCCAACGATCAATAATGATACTGTCGATTCTGATGGTTTCATTAGTGCAAATATCATAAATCAAAATAATGTGCAGGGTCTCAATGAACAAGTTACAATTGATATTCTTGATGATGATAATTTTGTTGTTTCAATTTCAGCTACTACTACAACTATCACTGAAGGTGAACCCGCGAATTTTACATTGATTTCAAGTCGAGTTGCCGATCAAATTCGAGAGATTAATTTGAATGTCTCCGAGACCAATGATTTTATTGATGGTCAGGTACCAAATTCAGTTTCAATGCTTGCTGGTACGACTTCAAAGACATTTTCATTAAGAACTGATGATGATAGAGCCAATGACCAAGATTCAGGTACCATTTCAGTGGAATTAATGGCAGGAGTGGGGTATTCGGTGAGCACTTCAGACAACTCGATTGGCTTCACAGTAAATGATAATGATCCACTGCCAATAGTGGAAATAGGTGCTTTATTAGCAACGAGTCAAGAGGGTAGCCGTGCTTTTTTTAACCTTCAATCTGACCGGATCGCTTCATTCTCATATAATATAACTTTACGTTTCACTCAGATTGGAAACTTTTTCCAAAATATCCCCAATGGTACCCAAATTCCAAACACTGCAAATGATTGGCAAATAATAATGGGTGCTGGGAATAATAGGGCACAAGCCTATGTTCATCTACTTGATAATGATATTTATGAATCTGATGGTTCAATTACCGCCACCCTACTAGCGGGGGATAATTATGTGATTCATGGTACCCAAAATGAGGAAACTGTATCAATCATTAATAATGATTCAATACCAGTTGTTTCAGTTAGTGGTAGTATTGCATCGGGATTTACAGTGCCAACGGTCAATGAAGGTGAAACCGCGACATTCACTTTCAATTTGGATAAATCTTCAATTACACCTATTACTGTGAATATACGCATGAGTGATTCAGGGAATTTTACCCTTAGTGCATTTACTACCACTATTCAAATACCTGCAGATTCAACGACTCAAACGTTTGAGGTCGTAATCATGGATGATAATATAGCTAATAATGGTGACGAATCGTGGCTTGCTACAACTATAGTAGCTGGTGCTGGATATGAATTTGCACGAAACCCATCCGTCCGCATCAATATTATTGATAATGAACCAATAATGAGTATTGTGGCATCAACTGCATCAATTGTTGAAGGTGGTGATGCAATCTTTAATATCAATACGACAGCAACCTTGGAAACGGAACAAACAATTCAAGTCAAAGTATCTCAAACCGGAGACTTCCTAACCAATGGTGCAGAAACTGCAACAACTCGACTCCGAGCTAATGAAACACAAGCAACCTTATCGTTATCAACCGAAAATGACAATGAAGATGAATTAACAGGAACAATAAGAGCGCAGTTAATGACCCATTCGAATTTGATTGTGAGTTCTGATTCCAGTTTAAGTAGTGCTGAAATGGCAGTCAATGATAATGATATACCTGTCCTTTCATTAGCAGACCCGACACCAGTCATTGAAGGGCAAGATTTAGCGGTGACTTTTATTGCATCCTCCGCTCCAGCAGTTGATACACTTGTTCATATTTCGGTAATTGGTACTGGAGATGTTATTGCTGGGTTTGTTCCGACAATATTCTTTTTTCAAGCTGGACAAACCACCGATACCTTAAACATTCAAACTAGGATCGATTCACGAGATATTCCAGATCGAACGATTTCGGTAACAATCAATGCAGATAGTTTTCAATCTGGCGCCGATCCGGACTATACTGTGGACCCATCGGACAATAGCAAAAATTATAACATCGCAGATCTCGAGTTTCCTTATATCTCCATTCTTTCTCCCCGTTTGTCATGGGCCACTGAAGGTACGATTTTTCAATTTGAGTTATTTGCATCTTCACCTCCAGTTTTTGATCTCATCATTAATCTTTCGGTACAGGAATATGCAGATGCTGAAAGCGACCCACGTCCTCTTGCACGAAGTTACAATTACTTAAGTGACCCAACAGAAAATCAAACTGTCATCCTTGAAGCTGGTAAAACAAGTACTCATTTTGCTGTCGCAACAGTAGATGATTATGTCACTGTTACAAATTCTCAAATCATTGTAACTATTCGTTCAGGAGATCGATATCAAGTCTTTCCGGCCCCTTCAAATCGTGCTCGCGCGGTAGTTCAAAATAATGACTTTGGGTATATTGAAGTATCACCATTGTTAACAGTCAGTGCGAGTCAAAGTAGTTACGAAGAGGGAATGCCAGTTACAATCATTATTGAGTCAACTAGTCCGGTTTTGTCAACTCAAACCGTATTTTTAAATCTTAGTGAACAATTTGGTGATAATGTTATTGTTGGTGACAAACAATATACCGTGGAAATTGATGCTGGATCAACAAGAAAAACTGTTACATTTCAGACCAGAGAGGATTATAGGTCCGGTGATCGCATTATTTCAGCAGCTTTAGAACCTTATCGAGGATCTCGTGGGTACTTAATTAGTAATACCAATGGGAGAGTTTACATTCCAATTCGTGGAATTGAACCAGTTGTTAGCATTAGTGCAGTGTCACCAACAGTTGAAGAAGGAGGTGTCGCTGAATTTGAGCTTTCACTGCAACCAAGCTATAAATATGATGTCCCGATTGCATTAAACATTAGTGGAGATTCCGGCTTAATTAATGCTGAGTTTAGTTCAACGACCGTAGTTCCAGCAAATCAAACAACATTGAAGTTTGAAGTCCCAATCGCGGATAATCAGGGGGTAGATCCTGACCGGTTGCTAACTGTTGCTTTGGACGAAGTTGTGGTTGGAGCGACATTATATACAGTTGCTGATCTAAGTGATTCAGCTGTTGTAACTGTGGTGGACAATGAACCAATTTTATCATTATTTGCACTGGAACAAGGGCCAATTTCTGAAGGGGAGATTGCAAAATTTGTCGTAGTTACTGATCGACCCTTGCAATGGGACAAAACCATTACTTATGAGATTATTGAGAACGGGGAATATACCACTCAGACTGATAATTCAATATTGCTTAAAGCTGGTGAAAGTTCGGCGAAAATCGATATCACATCCATTAACGACTCAATCGGTGAAGTCAATGGTAGGATTGGATTAAGAATCAGTGATAACAAAACTGGTGGTTACTCAGTTGATTCCGCTTATACTACTGCATCAGTTGCGGTATTAGATAATGATGAACCAGTTATTTCCATTAATTCCAATCATGAATTTGTAATAGAGGGGACAGATACTGGACGCTTCGCAATATATTCCTCTTATCCAATACAGCAAGATTTTGCAATTAATCTTCGAATTAATGCTTCACAAAATGTGATTGATTATTCTCGCATGATTACCGATAACTCAGGATTATCTTTGAACTCCGGTACTTTGGATGGAATCCTATCAATTCCAGTTTTGACATCTGGCGGTACTCCTACCTGGGTCTCAGCAACCACTCCAATTTATACCATGCAATTATATACCAATGATGATTCATTAGTCTCAACAAACGAGACAGTCAGAGTAGAGATTTTGACAGGTAATGGTTATAAATTAGTTGAATCGCTAACCACTAGTGCAATTGAAGTGATAGATAACGATGAGTTTGAAATTTCACTCACTAGGTTGACGACAAAAGTCACCGAGGGTTCTATCGCTGAATTTGAATTAACTTCTAATCAAACCGTGACAAGTAATTTAACCATCAATCTTGAGGTAACGTTTGCCGGAGATTTTTTCAATCGGGTATCTGGCCCTGACTCCGATCAAATAACTATCGGGCAGACAACTCAATTATATCGGGTGGGAACCCAAATTGATAATCAATACGAAAATAATGGTAGCGTTACTGTTATGTTAAGACCAGGTTCCGGTTACTATCCAGATCTTAATGCACAATCCAGTACTATTATAATTGAAGATGATGATGAACCACCAGGATTTTCGATATTGGCTAACTCTGAAAGTATTATTGAAGGGGAAGAAGCAAATTTTACTATTAAAACATCACAGTCAATTCAAACAAAGCAAACAATTGAAGTTACATTAAGTGACGGAGCAGAGGATTATTTGTCAGTTGGACCTATTTTTCTCGTTGATATTGATGCAGGTGCTACAATTGGGATTTTACAAGTAAAAACCACCGATGATCAAATTTATGAGAATGATGGAACAATCTATGCTAGGATTTCGGATAGTAATGTCAATATTTCTCCACAAAATAGTGTTGCAAGTATCATTGCTCAGGACAATGATTCACCACCAGAAATTGCAATAAGTCGGAAATCAACATCTAATTCACAAATTACGGAAGGCGAGAATGCCACTTTTACTTTAGAAGCAAGTCGAGTATCTGGATTTGACCAAAGTGTAATAGTTGAAGCCACAGAAACTAATTCAAACTGGCTCAATGAAGTCTCGGATGTCAATGGAAAATATTTTAAGACGGTAATATTACCTGCTGGTTCTACCGATGTAGATATTGATTTCAGGACTGAAGGTGATCGTGTTGATGAACCAAATGGGCAAATTATTGCTTGGATTCGAGCGGGGACAGATTACACTATTAGTCCCTCACAAGGAAGTGCTTGGGTTGCAGTGGTAGATGATGATGCACCCGTTACTTTTGTAATTACAAGGACTTCAGCAAGTTCAGTTAGTGAAGGTAGTCCGGTAGAATTTGTCATTAATGCCTTTCAATCTGATGCAAATACATATTTGAATCCAACGCAAATTGGTCTGGCCAGAGATTTACCGATCAATATTGAAGTGAGAGATAATCCAAATTCTGGTAATGGTAGATTTCTTGCTCAGTCGGCAAACTCTGTGGTAACAATCAAAAAGGGAGCTGATTCGGTAGTTTACTCAATTGGTACGGATGATGATTTAGTTGATGAAGAAGATGGGGAAATTATTCTGTCAATTTTACCTGGAAATGGCTATACACTCGGTAAAACACACTCTGTTGATTCCCTAAGTGTTGCGGTGACTGATAACGATGCCCCACCATTGATCAGATTTCGTCATTATGGATATACTTTCGTTGAGGGTAATGAAGTCTTTTTTGAGTTTGAACCAGATTGGCCATCAGCTCATGATATTACGATCAATTTCTTTGTACAAGACGAAACTAGAGAATTGCTTTCCTACTTTTTAGATCCTAATTTATTGGATAAATCCCATCAAGTGATTCTCCCAGCCATGGAAAATACTGTGAGATATTCTTTAACTACTCTTACAGATGATAACATTGATGTAATAGATAGAATTATAAACTCGTGTACAATCAAACTATATGTTAGAATCATTGCGGGAACAAATTACGCTAATGTAGACCCCGGACCATCTGCGCAAATTGGAATTAGTCAAGAACGCAATAAAATTACTAACTGTATTTATGATAATGATGGATTGCCCGAAGTTGCAGTCCGTGTTGATCACACCAATGGGGATTTAAAACGTGACCCAATTACAAATAATCTACTTAATGAGATTGATGAGGGTGGTGTAGCAAAGTTTGAATTGACAACTTCAATTCAAGCAGCTGATGATCGAATGGTTAATATCATTGTTGATACTAGTGCTGGTGACTTTATCACCGGCCCAATCCCATCCGTTGTAATGATTCCAAAGCATTCAACAAGAGCCACAATTCCAACCATTCAAACAACAAATGATGATGTTTTTGAAGCTGATAATAGTATTACTATATCGGTAGCTGAAGATACTAAGACTATTCCAGTATATACGGTAGACCCAACTGGAAGTCGTGCTACTATTATTGTTCATGATAATGATCCAACTGATGGTTTGAGAATTATCGCAACAGATAGCTCATTTTCTGAAGGTGAATTTGCGGAATTTCAAATTGCAGTTAATATTGCACCAACCTCAACGCGAGAATTTAATTTATTGATTTCTTCTACTGGTAATTTTATTCAGGATACAGGTGCAAATATTGAAGTTTCAAGAACGGCTTATTTGCTACCAAACAATACTCGGGTTACTTTTAGAGAACTGGTAGTACAAGATAACAATGATGAACCAGATGCAACATTGACCGCGAGGTTAACAGGTGAATCAACTTGTACCGACATCAATGGGGTATTCAAACCTCAATGTACAAGTACAGTTGATGTTTTGGACGATGACAATATTCCATCAATTTCGGTAACTGCTGGAGCGAACGTCGTTGAGGGAGAAGATGCTGTATTTTCATTGAGTTCAGTTTCAACGATAAGTGATGACACTAGTATCACTATTATGTATGTTGATCCCAGTTCGTTTATTGATGCAGCTGATTCTGTTTGGCAAACTGGACTTGGGGAAAATTACACTAAAATTGTTAACCTACCATCAAATCAAAGTCGTGTGAATCTATCCATCCCTACAATAGATGATGTAAATTATGAACTGGATGACACTATTACCGTAAAAATATTATCAGATCCAGCGGAGGTAGACAAATATACAATCAATCCAAAATTGAATTCAACGGCTCAAGTAACAATTTATGATAATGATGTTCCAAGTATTTCGTTGGTTGCCGATTCAACTTCAATCACAGAAGGTGACACTGTCGCTATAACATTGGTACCTTCTGCGCCAATTCTCACTAATATTACAGTTTGGATAAGTGTAATTGAAGATAATGGTGACTTCATTCATGGGATTATCGATGATACACCCAAAACAATAGCTCCAAACTCAATTGCACAAAGATTAATTGAAACTCATGATGATACGATTGATGAAGTAGATGGGAGCTTTAAAGTGAGAGTACTTGAAGATCCACTTTTTCTGGATCGGTATCTAGGGTTTGATGAAACTATCAACCCTGACGGTGAAATTACAATTAATGTTGCTGATAATGATCAACCTTTAATTACTATTTCTGCAGTTGAGGAAACTATAACGGAAGGAGACACGGCTAAATTCACTTTGACAGCTGATCAACCAACCGCAAATCAGTTGGAAATCAATATTAAAATGACAGAAGAAAATGGTAATTTTCTCCCTTCAAAAATTCCAACATCGCAAAGAATGATTGTGCAAGAAACAATGGTATTTCTTGATGTTAAGACTGAGAACGATGATGTTGATGAGATCAATGGACTGATAAAGGTGGAGTTAGAAAGTGGTGAAAATTATTCAATTCCAGTGAATTCAGCACCTGGAAAATATGCAATCGTAAATATTCAAGATAACGAAAGTTCTGAATTGACTCTTTCTGCAAATCGAAGTTCTGTAGTTGAAGGGACAGTGGTGATATTTATTTTAACGGCAACACCTGCACCAGCTGAAGCAATAAAAGTACAATTTACGGTTGATGAAAATGGTTATGATTTCATTCAAGGAACAACAGTTCCAGTTGAATTAACGTTAGCGGCAGGTGTTGAGTCAATTTTTAGACCAGTTACTACTCATGATGATGAGGTTAATGAAGCTGATGGGAGTATTACCGCGCGAGTATCACCCGTAACAGAGTACTCAGGTTCATATTCAATTCCTGCTGATGGAAGTAGTTCGACTGTGATTGTTACGGATAATGACTCACCTGAAATTTCAATTTCTACACAACTTGATTCAATTGAAGAGGGGCAGAATGCTGAATTCACTTTACATGCTTCAGCAATTCCTTATTTTAACTTGTCCATAAATATATTGGTTGATCAGGGTAACAGCGATTTTCTCCACTCCACCATCTATACTCCAATAGACTTTGGTCTAGGGTTAACCGAGATTCCTCTAGAAATTGGGACGATCAATGATTTTGAAGATGAATTGGATGGACAAATTACGGTTGAGATCATTTCTGGAACCAATTATCAGGTTGCTCAGTCTCCTAACAACATGCAGACCATCGCTATAACTGACAATGATTTACCAGAAGTAACTATTTCAACCACCAAAAGTTCAATTGTAGAGGGAGAAGTAACTACTTTTACATTAGTGAGTACGACACCTACCCCATCTCCAATCATGGTCAATTTGAATGTTGCTGAATCAGGTAGTTTTATCAGTGGTGCCAAGCCTTCAAGTGAACTTATTCAAGCGAATGCTAGTTCCAGTGACTTGAAAATTTCTACTACTAATGACGATGTAGTCGAATTAAATGGACGGATAACGGTTACCGTGTTAGCAGGTTCCGGTTATACAACAAGATCTCCCACAAATAGAGAGTTTGTTAATGTCGCAGATAATGATATTGAATTATCTTTAGTGCAATTTGCAACTACATCAGTAATTGAAGGTGAGGATATCGTATTTGAAATCAGATCCTCCCAAGCAATAGTTACCCCCAAAACGGTAAATATATTGATTACTGAAATTGGAAGTTACTTACAATTCCCAAAGCCAACAACTCACCAATTAACAATTTCTCCAACTTCAAGATACCTAACCTTAAGTACAGTTGATGATTTAGTTGATGAGAGTGATGGTGCAATTTCTATACAACTATTGGATGGTCCTGACTATACACTGGGATCAATTGTAAACCAGAGTGTGAATGTCTCTGATAATGATGTTTCGGAAATTTCAATAACAAGCGGAACGAGTTCAGTTTTTGAGGGAGATATAATCGAATTAATAGTAACAGGAAATTTGGAACGTACAAAATCAATTGAAATCAAGGTTGAAATTTCGCAAGTTGGAAATTTTCTTGTCAATTCACCGGGAATAAGAACAATAACTGTAGAAGCAGGCAAAAATACCGTTGCAGGAAAATTACTTGAAAGTACTCAGCGAATTTCGGGAGATGATGAATCAGGAAGTGTAACTGGTAAGTTGGTGACTAACTCTCTGTCGGAATATCAAATCAAGGGTTCACATGAACAAGTAACAGTTGCAGTAACGGAAAACTCATCACCGATTATTTTCATTAATGCTGGAGCTAATGTTGTTGAGAGTGGGGTAGCAAAATTTACAGTTTATGCTGACATTACGCGTAACAGCCCGATACAAATTCTTTATACTGTGGATGATGGAGCTGGCAATTATCTTGCTTCCAACCAACCAACATCTGATTTCATAACATTACCTGTGGGAGCGGGTGGCGAACAAGGAGTTACAACAACTATTAATATTCAATTGCATGACGATGATGTTGATGAAATGAATGGTGTTGTTACAGTTACTTTGCAAGATGACTCAAATAATCCAGTCCAATATCGACCAAGTTCCACTGGCGGACAAGCCTCAGTTAATGTTTATGATAATGACCAACCAGAAATTTCAATTTTTGCCGGGGACTCGATTAATGAAGGGGATGACGCGATTTTTACCCTTTCTGCAAATTTTGCACCAGCTTCGGAATTGACAATCAATATTTTACTAGCTGATGAAGGTGAGTTTTTGAATGAAAACTCACCGACAAAAGAGGTGTCATTTCCAGTAAATGCTCCTAATCAAACTGTGGTATTTTCAGTGAAAACACGTAGAAAAGTACAGGCGACAAATCAAACTGGTAGCATTATTGCGACGTTAGAAACAGGACTAGATTACCTAGTTTCAAATATAAACAATCGGGCTGTTGTCAAGGTTAATGAACCTGAAGGTTTATCAGTAACTATCACTAGTGGAATGCGAATAAATGAGGGAGAGGTAGCAAATTTCCGATTTGGTGTTTCGGAATCTATTTCATCAACTATACTTATCAATATAGCAGTGTCAGACCCAGGAAACTATATTCTTGGTCAAATAAACTCAACTCATTCGTTATCTGCCGATCCAAATTCCTTGGCACTAAATTTACCCACGCGTGATGACCAAAGTCGAGCATCCAATAACACAATTACTATCAAAATTCTTGAAGGGATTGGTTATCGAGTCAGTAATCCTAATAGTGCACAAATTCATGTCATTGACAATGACTCTCTCTCAATATCGGTTCAAGCATTAGAGGTTAGTGTAATAGAAGGTGAACTGGCTAGATTTAGGTTTACATCAAATTTAGTTACTGAAGAAGTTGCTAATTTGAACTTTGAAGTTCGCAATGGGGAAGGTGACTTTATCGCACAATCTTTTATTGAAAACATACCTGAAATTAGTTTTTCAATTGGAAGTAACGAAGAATTGTTAGAAGTACCAACTGTTGATGATTCCATAAATGAAGAAAATGGTGAAGTAGAAGTTAAATTACTTGCAGGAGTGAATTATGCGGTGGATCCGACTTCTCAGTTAGCAGTTATAGAGTTACATGATAACGACACATCTTTGATATCAATTACAGCAATCTCACAATTTGTTGATGAAGGTAGTATTGCTAGCTTTCAAATAGTTGCATCAAATGAAGCTTCAGAGAATCGACAAATATTTATTGAAATTGATGATCCTTATAACACAGTTATTGGTGAACGACCTGATACTGTTATGTTAGGGGAATTTCAATTGCAAACCTTGTTACAGCTAGGAACCGTGGACAATGACCGGGTTGAACCAGATAATGTGATAACTGTAACATTAATGTCAAATGAACGATATCAAGTAGATGATTCGGCAAGAACCGCAAAAGTTAATATCATGGACAATGATACAGACTGGAACGAGATCACTCAAACGAGACTGAATACATTGAATCTTTCTGTTATGCCAAGTATGTTGCGGGCGAAACAAAGTAATAATATAAATTTGTTGTCATCACGAATTGAACATGCTTTTGAAGTGATTCAAGATCCCACATTTAAATTGAATAATCAACAAACACTCCCGGAAATTCTAACCTTTAGTGGTAACACAATCAATGGACAAGAAATTAATCTTGCAGAAATTTTGGCAAATTCATCATTTTCAGTAACGACGTTTCCAGGCCCAAATGAAAGTAATCCTGCAACATTATGGGCATCAATAGGAGACTACCGAGCATTGAAAGCAGGTGGAAATGAAGATTTGGTAAAGTGGGAGGGTGATGTAATTGGAGGACAGTTTGGATTTGATAGTTATTTCAATGAAAAAATTTTGTTAGGATTGGGGATCTCATATTTTCAAGGTAATGCAGATTATTGGGGAGATGATAAATTTGGATATTTCAAAGGAACGCATCAAAATTGGTCAATGGGATTTCAACCATTTGTTGCTTACCGACCATATGGTGGAGAGTCTAATTGGTGGGCGACCGCTGGGTTTGGACAAGGTGAACTAAAGATTGCACATAGAGATTTGAGCGAACAAGTTTCATTTACACAGCATTTCAATACTGCAATCGGTGGTCGGTATCGGTTATTTTCACACAATTCACTACAAGAAAATGAGAAAGCAGAATTGAGTATACACGGTGAAGCATGGACGGCACAAGAATTGATAGGTGGTAAGACCTATTATTTTGAGGAAAAGGTTGTTGATGTTGGAAGAGCGAAAGTGCAATTTGAAGGTTCATTGTGGCAAGAATCGGAAACTGAAATAACAAAAAAACCGACATTCAACTTAGGGGCATTGTGGGATTGGGGAGATGGTGAAACTGGTTTTGGTATTGAAACTGGTGCTGGAATATTCATTGAGGGAATTAAGTTTCTTACACTTGAACTAAAAGGTGGATTATCGTTATTTCACAGCGACTCTCTGCAAGAGTGGTACGCACAAGGTTTATTAAGGTTAGACCGGTATCGTGATGGATTAGGATTGCAGGTTTCTACTGACGCGACCTTGGGAGAAGCACAAGCAAATTTATTAGTTGATGATAATGAAGTAAACATTTGGCAACAAGGGCTAGATTCTGAACAACAACCAGAAAATTTTCAGTTTGCTTCTGAGATCGGTTATGGATTTAATTTATCAACAAGTAGTAGCAGTACATTTTTGCCTTATTTTGGATATGAATTTCACCAGGAAGTAATCAATGCGTTTAAATTTGGTGGACGACTCAAATTTGGTACCAATTTTCAGCTGGGATTGGAAGGAAGAAGAGAGGAACAATTAGATGGTGGAGTGAGTTATAGTGCAACACTTCATACCACATTCAAATGGTAGTGTTGCAGATCGTGTACCACTTAGCGTCTGGATAATTAGGTTTGGAAAGCTCTCTTGTTTAGGTATAAGAAATTTGATGTGGGATCCAAATTTGATGAGAATAAGTATCAAGAGTTATGATCAGAAAAATTCTGGTACTATTATATAATACGTACTTTGTCTTGAGTTACGAACAAGTAGATTCAGTTAGGTGATATATTCTCTGTTCAAAGTATTTTAACTCAAAGTAGCGTGGTGCATTTCACACTAATCTAACTTTCTTGCAAGCTCGGCATGATGCATAAGAAATTTTCTTAAGTCAGAACGGATTTTTTCAAAGCTAGTTGGTTCTGCCATGAATACTTTCTTTCGATATTGCTCCCAAAGTATTTGACCATATTGGCTATTTGCAAACGATTCTGTTAGAATGATTGGAACTTCTTTAGGAATTGATACATCTTTACGTTGTGTGAATATATTACGGATGGTCTTGACTAGCTCTGATTCTTTAAGGTTAAACTTTTTATGCAGATACCATACATCAAACAGATCCTTCAATCGACTTGGATTCTCTTTGTGTGAGCACATTGCATGAAATTTCTCAGCGATAACTCTTTCTTTTGGATAAACTTGAATATTTGTATCTTCACTTGGTAGTATAGTAGGAAATTCCTCAAGCTGAATTTGTGACTTTACATCCCCTCCATAACCAATATCAATGTTGAGTTTAATTCTTGAATTCCCTAGATAAACGAAGTTTGCGAATCGAAGTACTTTTTTCTCGTCCTCGTCTCGTCGAAACCTTTCTGGTAAAAGTTGAAGCCCTTCTGAATTGAAATTCAGCCCATCGTTTGAATCAAGACTCATTATTTCCCTAAGTGCCGATTCAATATTATGTTTATATGGTTCACCTAACCATTCAAAATCAATGTCTTGAGTATAACGGTATGGGCGATCAAACCACACCCGTAGCAACATTCCACCTTTGAGCATGAATTGACCAGAATATTGAGACTGAGCGAGTCTTTGTATAAGTCTATCATAGGCAAAATAAGTTAAAACTGTTTGATAATTTTGATTTGTTTCATCCGCATAATTTTTGAGTTGAGCGCGCACCGAGGCAATGATATTTTTGACCATAAGTAATTCCATTAACCGATTGAAGAGTTTGCAGTATACATAATGAGATAAGGGTAAATTACACTTGTCACGCGACCTTGTTGCGCAAATTCAAAAATTTTATCTTGATTTATATAGTTTTTTATTATCGTTTGCTCCAGCGACTTACGTGCGGAATCCATTCCAATTTTATTGCGAAGTCTAAAGCAATCTACTACCGATTTGTTTACTCCAAAAACCTTTACGGGGATTCCCTTAATTTCTTTTGTTACTACACATTGGGAAATATATTTCTCTGTAAATTGTACAATCTTAATTGAAGGATTATCCAGTTTAGGTACCCAAGAATTTTTTTTCACTGCTACCCAAATAATTTCTGGACTTTCTTCTATAATTTCATGAAGGTATAGCGCAGAAGTCAGGCAAATTATACCATTTGGAATTCGTTTTGCAACTTCTGCAATACCTTGCATTTTACCTAGATGATTATCCTTATCTCGATATATTCCCCGTGACACACGTATAATTTCACCATTATCGAGCATTCGTGAAACTGTGGACGGAGAAATCCCCTCACTAGTCAGTTCCTTTAGACTGATAAGTGCCTGCTTTTTCAAAGAGTTAAATACAATTTGCCGTTGATTGAGTTTTTTGTTCATGAATTTTACGATAATATGAAATTTAGTCTATTTGCATTGAGTTTATTGGTTTTTGTGCTGATGTGAATACATTTTGCTAATTTCACTAAAATCCCAGTTATAAAGTGGAATTTTGTGTGCCGCGGCATCAATATATGGTTCCATAGTTTTCCAAACACGACCTTTCTTTGCGTGAGTTTCTAGCTCGGATCGTGTCGTCATTTGAAACATCAATGACTTTTCCAAACCTTCAACTGCGACTTCTAGTCCCACGTTTTTGATATGCCGAAAACAATCTGTGACTGTTTTTGCTACACTAAATATCTTAACTTTTACACCTTCAATTTGATGTATTTCTTGGCTATATGTAAGCATTTTATCTGAGTATTGTATGACGTTTAGTTCTGGGTTTGAGCAATGGGGTATCCATTTGTGTTTTTCAATAGCTACCCAAGTATGAGTAGGTAGTAGGTCGGTTAGTCCATGATATTCCAGTGCTGATATTAGGCATATCACTCCATTACCTCGAAATATTTTTGCTACCTTTGCGAAGCTATGATAAGTATCCCACTCAGCATCTTCCAATTGGTATAGTCCACAGTTAAGTCGGTCTACTTCCCTGTCTTTAACCATTCTGCTAATGGTTGTTGCAGAGACTCCCAGTCTATTTAATTCAGATAGACGAAGCATTCCATGTTTACTGAGATACTTCTTAGCTTTCTCTCTTTGTGGTAGTTGTTTCATTTTGATTCATCAATTATGGATAATCAGATTGTAAATTTGAGATTAGAATTCAATATAATAAACTTAAATGAAAAGTCAAGTTTATTTTTAATTTATTTACAATTGGGAAGCATTTCTATTTAAATTAGGCATTTGTAGTTAGATTTAAAATATAACCAAAAAAATTGTTGACACATTAAAAATGTATGTTATGAAGGATAGAAACAAAGATAAAAAAATAATGTACTTTAGTCTTGCATTTGAAATAGTAATGTGCAATTGATATTTGGTGCATTTAAATTAACGGTTTTTAAATTATGTCATGCTTATATTAGTTTCAGTTAATTTAATTGCTGATTGGGAAAAGAGTTTGATATTTTTCGAAAGAGCAACTATATATAATTTTTTTGACATAATTTTCTAAGCGAACTCAATATTGAGGAGTATACTAAATGGTAGAAGTTACCAGAAAAAAGGCCCTTTCCCTAAAGGGTAAGCAATCTCCAAAGCTCATTAGCGGTGGCAGTGCTTCTAATGAAGTGGAACGTATGGCTAAAATTGAAGCGACTTTAGCAGAAGTTGCAACAAAATCTGATACGAAGCGAATTGAATCGCAAATGGTGAAGATGGCATCTGCCACGGATTTAGATAAATTCGCTAAGAAATCCGATTTGGAAAAACTCGCGAACAAAAGAGATTTGGAAAGATTTGCATCATTTAAGGATATGGATAACTTAGTCCAACGATCTGATCTAGAGCGGGTAGTCAAGAAAAGTGATCTTGATAAGTTTGCTAAGAAAACAGATTTGAAACTATTTGCAACCAAGGAAGATATTGAGCGACTTGAGGCGACAATGGTATCTAAAGAAGATGCACAGCGGATGCAAGAATCAATTGAAAATTTGTCTTCTAAGGCGGATTCCAAAGGGATGCGAATTTGGGTGATAATAGGAACGATTTGCGTTTTGGCACTTACCGCGATAAAAGTAGCGGAAATCATCCAATCTTAGTTGCAAGATTAAGTACAATCTGTAAGAAGGGTTTTTGCGTTAATAAGTTTCTATCGTCAATATTGTGGTATATTTTGCATCCAAATATAATTGGTAATGAAGACGCAAATTCCTTTCAACTAGATTGAATTGAACCAATGATTGTTTGTTCATGCGCGTTTATTTCAGATTCAGAGTTTAAACGCATCGCCAATGAAATTAAGAGTAACCCAGCGAAAGGAGTAGTTACACCGGGTGCGGTATTTCGTCAATTGGGAAAGCGTCCCCAATGTGGTGGATGTTTTCCGCTAGTTGTAAAAATAATACATGATCATGAATAGATAATCTTTCAAGTTTTGAATTAGCAATATTGTAGTACGTAAATGCAATATTTATTCTGTGGATAACCTGTAAATAGTCTTTGAATAAAGTCTGCAATTTGGTGAATTACTATTGAAGATCCTGTTAATTTAATAACAAGCTATTAATTTTCTGATGATTTTTTGTAAAGATAAGATTGGGCTAAAAAATATCACATTTTAATGTATGTGTACTAAAGTCGTTTGAAATTTAAATACGGGAGACCACTTTGTTGAAAAATCAAGCTAGATTCCCAAGTTCGACACTTAAAGTATAAATTTTTTAATTCAAGACACATTATGATAAATTTTCTGAAAATTAAGTATTGTTTAAGTATAAAATCATAAGCATTACGGAAATTTACTTAAAAATTTCGATTTAATCTTCAAAAATTTTTAATTACATATTATTAAGTTATCTTTACTAAATAAATCTCAAAATACTGTGTATCAAATTATAGGAATTTACCCTTATATTCATTGAGTTTATGACAATTTTTAACAACTCTTCATGTTGACTGTGTTTTTAAAGTATAGTTTTCTTGTTGATCGTACTTTCCTCCAACGCAGAAATAAAATTCAATTGTTCAGGTGTTTTTTCAGTAAGCTGAAACTGTTTTACTCCATTAATTTCGAATTCAATTTGTTTGATATTTCGAAGGTCAGCAAGTACATCACCTGCGCTCGTTGTTATGCCTTTGGCACGTAACCGCATACGAATCAAGCGGTAAAGGAGCAGTGCAAGGAAACAGATCAGCCCATGGGAATTAATTCGGGCTGGTAATCGATGAAAAACTGGTGCAATTTTGATTTCACTCTTTAACGTGCGAAAGCCACTTTCGATATCAGAGCGTTGGTTGTAGTAATCAACGATATCGGTTTTCGACAGCTCAGGAACATTTGTTAAGATTCCCAATTTTCCATCAAAACTTTCTGCTAATTCCAAAGCTTCCATATCAATATCATATTCAAATTGATCGTTTTTATTAATGCTCGCCTTAATAATGCGGGACAAACCTTTCGATGTTACCTTATTCCGAAATTCTTTATAGGCTTTTTGATCGTGTGTTGCTTTGCGAACCTTTAACGCTTGTAGTCGCATAATTTTTTCCTTCGCTTCCTGTGTCAGTTTAGCAATTTTTTGTTGTCGTTTCGCACCTTGATCACGGGCATACTGTTGTTTGTAAGAAACAATGAGACGTTGACCGAGATAAGTTGACTCTTGTACCCCATCGTTCTCAAACTCCATCGCGCCAATGACACTTAGTTTCTGCTGATAGCGCCGCATTGGTATGGCGAGAATAAATTGAAGAGTTTGCCCGTTGATTGTTTTAAAGTTGATTAAATCCTGAACATTCTTGGTCGTTAATAAGCCGCGGTCAGCAACCGTGATAATGCGTGCAATCGGATATTGTTTTGTCAATTGCTCCACCATTCCAATTAACGTCTTGGGTTCAGCCGTATTTCCTGGATGCACTTGAAACATCAACGGAATCCCATCACTGGTTTGAACGACTCCATACACAAATTGACGCGCAAACCCACCTGTATCCTTACTCTTGCCAACCTGGCGTAAATCCCCTTTTTCGGCACCCGTCCCAGTCACGCGCACCGTCGTTAAATCATATACTGTTAATGTCATGTCCTGATCAATCAATGGTCGTATTAACGATGATACCGCCCCAATCACTACTTCAACATGATGATCAAGAGCATCCATCGCGCGTAACAACTTTTGATGCGTAACCTGATTTGAAATGTCGGGAATATTCACCTCTGTTAACCATTTCAGCACACCAAGTTTACTGGATGGAGAACATAATTGACAGAATACCATCAGTCGAATCAGAGCTTCAGTCAGCTTCTCATCGCGCTTTGTTGAGCGCAGCGCGGACTTGATTGCTGTGTTTAATCCAAGTTGTTCCCAAATTTTCTGAAGAGCCATAACATTACCGAAATCTTTCGCGGAAATGAATTTTTGACCTTCTGATGTAACGTCTGATTCTTTTGCCCGATTTACCCAATTTTCAAGTGCTTTTTCAAGCTTCCCATCTTGATCAAGTACACCTAATTGTTGCAAGACGCGCTGCTTAACTTTCCCCGTTTTAGGATCACGATACCCCTCAACGATGCGTAAATACTCATTCCCACGAGATTTTACAGTTCTTAGATACATCTTCAACTCAAGATTCGGGATAGTAATTGAAATAAATACAAAAGTATTATATAAGTTCGCATTACCTAGCTCAAGATCAGGTTCAAAATTATCTACAGATACCTAACGTTGAATCAAAAAAATGGTCTCGAAATGAATCAAATTTGATATTATGTGAAAAATTTCTAATAAATGTACTGATTTTTTCAGTCACAACGATACTATAATAAATATAGGGGCTTAAAAGTAAATATAAAGTACATGTTGTCACAACATGAATTTTTCCGAATCACGACACTAACCCCTTGATTTTACTGGGTTTAGGTGTCAAAAAAACCAGAAATTGACCCTCCAACTGTCGAACTTGGATAGATTGATTATTTCAGCTCTGCATGGATTCTTTTTTGTAACACTTGTATGGCTGGTATTGGTTGTTTTAGATATCGGTACTTTTATATTTTTATCAGTTGATAGAAGTTTGTTAATTTTGAATTTTAGATTTTGGGTGGCCTATCTTATTTTTAGTTTGTTGTTCAGTATCTTATATTTAATACAATATACGGACTTTCCCAATGATTAATTTGATTCATCAAGGTAAATTAGGTGTTTGATCATGTGTGGTGCGCACATTATGCCTTATAGTTGGGATGAAATATATTCACAACTACGAGAATTCGTTGATTCGCTTCAGAATACTCGACCGAATATACCGGCCAGCTACAATATCCGTCCAACGACTTCAACGGCGATCGTTTTGCAGGTAGAAAGTGCTATTGTTGCAGGGAACTCGCGATGGGGATTGATACCAGAATGGTGGAAACAAGAGAAACCTCCCGATAAAACATTTAATGCACGTATAGAAAGTATTAATGATCAATTGTCAGGAAAACGCGGCATGTGGGGACCAGCCTTTAAGCGTCGTCGATGTTTAGTGATTTCTGGTGGATATTACGAATGGACTGGACCGAAAACTGATAAGCGACCACACTTTATTCATTTACCAGGAAAGGAGTTACATGCATTCGCCGGATTATGGGACTCATCCGATTCATATGGTTTAACTCATACTATTATTACCGGTCCGGCATCGCCAAATATTGAGCATCTACATCACCGAATGCCATATATATTGCAACCCAATGATTATCAAGAGTGGTTATCAAAGGATGCGACACCAGATTTGAGTTTGACTATGATTGAAAATAATCGCGGTTCAGAACTTATAGCTTATGAAGTAAGTAAGCGCGTAAGTCACAGAGAAAATGATGTCGGTAATATTGAGCCAATAAATCCTGAAAGCCTGATACAATAGCTAAAATCAATTAAACCAGTTTCTTTAATTTAGAACTTAATAATTTAAAACCCGGTCTAAATCAGCTATCAAATCTTCAGCATCTTCGAGTCCAATAGAAAGCCGGAAAATTCCATCACCTGCATACGCGCGATAACTATCCAATGAAGCCCCAGTTAGGCGAAATGATGATTCCAATATTGATTTAGTTGGTAACCACCAAATGAGTGATCGGTGATGACCTAGCGATACCGCATAATGAATGATTTGAAGTTCCTTAACCATTTTTGCTGCGAAATTTTCCCCGGTCTTTTCGTCACCTGCTTGAAAAGCAATCATGCCAGCAAAATTTTGCATTTGTCGCTTGGCAAGTTCCGCTTGAGGATGACTTGGTAAGCCCGGATAAAATACTCGAGTGACACTAGATTGTTGTTCGAGCCATTGCGCGACTTTGGTAGCATTTTCTTGGTGAGCTTTCATTCGAATTGGCAATGTTGCGGCTCCTCGCGCAATTAACCAGGCGTTGAAGGGGGATAAAATGCCACCACCATGAATTCCAGCTTCAATTGAAAGTGCTTTGATGTCTTCAGAAGTTCCGCAAACAGCACCACCGATTGCGTCGCCATGGCCACCAATATACTTGGTAATTGAGTGCATGATATAATCAACACCTAGTTGAGCAGAATTTTGCCCAATCGGAGAAGCGAATGTAGCATCGCATGAATGTTTTGCACCGATGTTTTTGGCAATTGCAGAAATTGCGGCTAAATCAGTTAGTCGCAATATTGGATTGACTGGAGATTCGGTGTGAATAAGTTTCGTATTATTTTGAACAGCCTTTTGAACTTCATCTAGATTTGTCATATCAACAAATGAAACTTCTATTCCCATACGCGGCAAGGTATCTCGAGCTAATTCTGCAACTCCGGCATAAGATACATCCGAGATTATTGCGTGATCACCACTCGAAAGAGTTGTTAAAAAGATTGCAGAAGCTGCGGCCATACCAGAAGCCAGACACAAGCAACTTTCCGTACCTTCAATTGATGCAATTTTTTGTTCTAACATCCGTACAGAAGGGTTCGCCCATCTACCATAAAGGAATGGACTATCATCTGTGAGATCATGCGCGGAGAATCCAGAGACTTCATCGGCAACATAGGTTGAGGACATGACTATATTAGGAGCTGATGCGCCTGTAACCGGATCGGGACCTTCACCTGCATGTACTGCAGCTGTTGAGCGACCGATGTAGCGATTTGTTTTGGCCATTGTAAAATTTCTCTCATTAATTGTTATTGAAGATATTAGTTGCTTGAATTTTGAAAAGTTTGCAAACCATAAATTGCATGTGTAACACTTCAGGATAAGAGATGGATCGTTACTTTGCTCTCACCTTCGCAATTTCTGAATCTACAAGTGGGAGGTCGCTTGCACTGATAATCTTTGAGTCATATGGTTGCCGAGCAAATACTTCAACCACCATGGGTTTGAAAAACGATAGCGGTAACGAATCATAGTCCGGATCAAAACTAGCTTGATCCCAACGCTCACAAAACATTGCATAATCATTGAAATAACGATGATCTTTATACTGATCACGCTTATTTTTGTCTGCACCAACATGGTGACCATAATATACAAGTTGAAAATCACCGTGATGTTCAACTACCCAGCGACATTGTTCTCGCACAAATGGCTTCAGAATAGTTGCGGCGTATTCATCGTGGTTGTAAGGTGCAAATATATCACCTATGTCATGTAAAAGGGCTGATACGACCCAGTCAGTGTCCGCACCATCAAACCAAGCGCGTGTTGCGTTTTGCACTGAGTGCTCTAACCGTGTGACCTGATACCCTGATAGGCTATCATCCAAACTTACAAGTGCTTTAAGTAATCGTTCTGCAGTTCCTTTAGTATATTCAATTTCGTGATTTGTTAAAAACGTATAGTCCTCTTTGGTGCCATCTTTCATTTGTGTGAAGCTTACTTTCTCCATTAATTCCTCCGTACAATTTAGGTGAGTTTGTTTAATACTATTGTAGGGAAATTAAACAATATATCAAGGTTTTGAACTAGCTGAAAATTAATTTCTATAGGAATGACAAGTCTACCAGATCCAAGACCGATTGTTCAAATAGATTCAAAATCTGTCGACATACAAAATTCTATTTTAATCTAATTGAATATTTGAAAAGCTATTTTGTGAATTCGCAGAAAATTAGGCAACTAAGAAAATCATAATTTGAAAGTTATTCACAACTTTTTTGTAGGTAAAAATCCATGTTTTTCAGTCTCTACAACCATTTAATAAATTTTTTTTGAATTAGGTGTTGATAAATCAAATTTTGTTTATTATATGTTTCAATATAAAATTTTTACTAAACAAAATAGGAATAAAAAATTATGAACATTTCTACTGTTTCTCAGACAGTGTTGCTTCTAACAACGCCACTACCAACTGATATTCCTGATGTTCAAGTGCCTTTGCGTGGATTTGAATGGTCGCAATTGGCAAGTTCATTGATAGCGCGCAATCTTGATCCAACCGCGTTGCTTACATCAAGAGTTGATTCTTTGCTTTCAGATTTGAAGATTTGGTCTATTCCACCTGAACGATTTCATACATTGTTGGGTCGTCGCCGTTATCTAAAAGAAGCTATGAGCAGCTGGGAAAGTGAAGGAATTTGGACACTTACGCGAGCAGATCCTGAATATCCAACACGACTTAAAAAACGTCTTGGGATGAAATCTCCGCCGGTTCTATTTGGATTCGGAAATAAAAAACTGTTGAACACAGGTGGTATTGCAGTCGTGGGTGTACGCGATGCATCGTATGATGATTTGTTTTATGCAAATAATCTTGGTCGAGAGTGTGCATCGCAAAACCTAACCTTGGTTTCTGGAGGTGCACGCGGTATTGATCTAAGTGCAATGTATGGTGGTATGGAATGCGACGGGAAAGTTGTCGGCGTGTTAGCTGATAATTTGCGAAAGTCAATCAAATCTAGCCATTACCATAAATACATAAGGTCAAAGAACCTAGTATTGATAACTCATTTTGCACCTGAATCAACTTTCTCTGTCGCGAATGCAATGGAACGAAATCGCTTGATTTATTGTTTGTCTGATGCAGGTGTCGTCGTAAACTCTAAACTCAATAAAGGTGGTTCCTGGAATGGTGCGATTCAAAATTTGAAATTCAACTGGGTTCCACTATGGGTTCAACGAAAATTAGACGGGCGATCTGGTAATCCAATTCTTGTTCATAAAGGTGCACAATTCATGCCTGAGAACTTCAACTCTCTAACTAAACTAATGAGCGAAAATAGAGCAAGTGGGGATTCATCGCGAGAAGCCCAAATGAACCAACTAATTTGATTTCCTATCTTTTACAACTGGTAGGAAGAAATTTGTTACTTGTTTCAACTAAATCGTGAGTAAAGCATTAAGTAGCGATGTTAATGCCATAAAAGGACATACTATGAAAATAACTAACGGAGAAAAGTCTCCATTCACCTTCTCAAATTCATCACTTAGTTTTTGTGACGGTCATCAACGAATCAACGAAAGATTCGTTGGCCTAGTCGGACCAGTTGGGGCGGGAACCAGTGTTGTTGCGACGGTATTGCAACACAAATTTGAGCAAAACGGATTTGAGGTCAAATTGATCAAAGCAAGCCATTTGATCCGTTCCATTACGGTCCCAACTTCAATTGGTATACGAAGACTTGCCCCCGAGATATCTGGAGGTATGCACAAAATACATCACTGGGGCAATGATATCCGTCGCGGCGTTTATAAAAATAATGTAGAAGATCATGCAGCTATTGCGCGTCTGGTACTTCAATATATTATGAGAAGTCGTGATCAACGAATAGGACAGAATGGAATTATTGGTGCTAATAGTTCAAACAGTAAGCCTATTGTTTACATAATTGACTCCATCCGAAATTCAGCCGAATCAGAGGTATTTCGCAGGGTATATCGCGATTCATTTTTTCTATTGGGAGTGGTTTGTGATGCTACGGTAAGAGAAGAACGGATCCGAAGAAAACTTGAACAATCTTGTGAACGTTATGAACCACATACAGCATCACTACTAAGAGAAATTTTGGAAAACGACAAAAATTCAACATTACAATATGGTCAGCAGGTTGCAGATACCGTTATAGCTGCTGATTATTTCATTGATAATGCTGAAGATTGGGGAAACAATTTGACTGACCTTAAAATGTATATCGAACTTGATCGTTTCGTGGATTGGGTAATTGGACGTAATAATTTGTCGGTAACAATAGCAGAGGAAGCAATGTTTGAAGCCTATAAAGCAAGTTTGAAAAGTACAAATCACAAAAACCAGGTCGGTGCAACCTTGATTGATGCAGATAATCAGTTTATTGGGTTTGGCTCAAGTGATGTACCTAGTGGAGGGGATAAATTGTTCAATAACTTGTTCAACGCCGAAAAGGATGCAAATGGTCGGTGCGTTTTTTGCAATAATCCAAGCTTCTTTGACATCATTGAACATGATCAGATGATAGAAGAAATTGTTGAGAAAGTGGTAAATATGTCGAACGAAGTAGATGCCGGAGAACTCCATCACATCATAAGAGGTGTGCTTATGAAGCATAAACTTGAATTCAGTCGAATCATTCATGCAGAAATTGATGCAATAATATCTGCGATCCGATCAGGGAATTCCACTATTGGTTGTAAGATGTTTGTTACTGGTTTTCCTTGTCAATCCTGTATTGGATATATTGAATCAGCAGGGATCAATGAAGTTATCTATTTGGATCCATATCCAACTGTTGAAATTTTTAATCAATTTAAAGATTCAATAACTTCAATTCAAAAGGGTTGGATTCCACCATCTTCAATGAGACTTATTTATTCCTCAGATGTGGCAAATCAAACTAAAGAATCTAAAATGTTGTTTCAACCATATGTTGGGATTGCACCTAAGAGATTTGCCGAGGTCTTCCTATGTCATGACCACAATAGTGGTGAAATGACAAATCAATTTGTAGCAACTGAATCAGGATTGAAAAGTGATTTGGATGAAGTGGAGGAACAAACTTATTACGCGCGCGAGCAAGAATTTTCACAAAGTCAGTCGATGTGTAGATAATTAAAAAGTAAATCTGATCCACTTGTTCCAAACCTTACAAAGTTGTTGTGCAAAAAGTAGTGATTTAAATGCCATATTTACAAGAAATTTTAGTCAATGTAAAAACAAATGATTTTTCTATTGACATTTCTTATTAGCAGTACTATATATGAAATGGAGTAAAGGTAGCAGGTTTGATGTTACCAATTTACTCAGGTTTTTGATCCAGAGTGACACCAGCCCACTTTGGGTCGTTCTAAACCAAAATGCAATATATATGTTTAACATATTGTTGTCTCCATAGTGTAGCAAGGCGGGCTGTATTTTTTAATAGAAGAAGTCCGTCTTGTTATTTTATATCTTGTAAATTGCTTGTAGACTATTAGCTAAAATTTTCCACCAAGATAGAATGATTTTAAGTAATTTTAAAAGTTGGTACCTAAATGTAACATTGATGTTACTTTCTTGATCAAAAGAATTTCACAATCAGTAGCGGATTTTCATATTCGAGACCAAAGTTAAAGTAATTTCGCTTTGCGATATTTGAATTCCTTGCGATTTGGAGCTATGATAGGCTTTAAGTCTACTGTAGAATTTGGAAAACAAATCGGTTTTAATTTCGGCACACAATTTTGTTAACAATTCATGTCGTCATATTGCGAATGAAATTAGGTAAAAGTGCTGTCATTATTAGAAAATTTGGTCAAAGAAGAAAAAGAGTAATTTTTTTTTTGACATTTTAAATTTTTTGTATTATATATGAAATGGAGTAAAGGTGACAGGTTTCCCTGCCACCAGTCTACTCAAGCATAATACTTGACCTAGAGAGTTATTGTCCAACTTCTCCGGGTCTTTCTTATCTTGAGCGTAACACTAATGTATAACATCGTGTCACCTCCATAGATTGTATTGTAGCAAGGCGGGCTGTATTTTTAATAAAAGAAGTCCGTCTTGTTATTTTATATCTTGTAAATCGCTTGTAGTCTATTAGCTAAAATTTTCCGCCAAGATAGAATGGTTTTATGTAATTTTAAAATTTGGTTCCTAAATTTAACATTGATGCTACTTTCTTGATCAGGAGAATTTTACGTTCAGCAGCGGATTTTTGAATTTGGAACTTAAGTTTAACCAATTTCGCTCTGCATTATTTGAAGTCCTTGCGATTTGGGTATTAAAAGATTGAAAGTTTACTATAGAATTTGGAAAATTTGTCAGCTCAAATTTAGTCGCGTGAATTTGTTGACAATTCAGGTCGTCAAATTGAAAAAAAATGATAAAAGTACCGTAATTACAGGGTTTTTAGTTAAAAATTAAAAATAATAATTTTTTCTATTGACATTTCTTATTTTAAGAATTATATATATATAGGAGTTAAGGTGACAGGTTTCCCTGCCACCTATTTACTCAGCGATTAAATTTGACTCGGAGAGATACAAGCCATCCTCTCCGGGTCTTTTTAATGTTGAGCGCAACAACAATGTAAAACATGGTGTCGCCTCCTAAGTTTATGTTGTAGCAAGGCTGTTGCCACAGTCAAAGAAGCCTATCTTCTCTGATAAATCGGATGGCATCGATTATCGCTTTAAAACTAACAACTACAAACTAATTCTAAGATAGAATTATTATCAAGAATGTCAAGAATATGTTTTCCAAGTGTAAAATCCGAAAAACATTATTGATTAATAGTATTTCGCTTCACGCAGCGGATTTTCACATTTGCAGCTAAAGGTCGCACCAAATTGATCCTGCATTTGCTGAACTCATTGTGATTTAGAGCTAAGATAGGTTGAAAGTCTACTGTAGAGTTTGGAAAACAATTCGGTTTTAATTTTGACACACAATTTTGTTGACAACTCATACCGTCATATTGCAAATAAAATTAGGTAAAAGTGCTGTAATTACAACGGTATTTAGTCAAAGAATAAAAAATATTAAAAAAATTATTTTATCTATTGACATTTCTTGATTTAAGTATTATATATAAAATGAAGTTAAGGTGACAGGTTTCCCTGCCAACTATGTACTCATACATTATATTTGATCCGGAGAGCACATATTCAACCTCTCCGGGTCTTTCTTATCTTGAGCGTAACACTAATGTATAACATCGTGTCACCTCTATTGATTGTATTGTAGCAAGGCTGTTGCCGCAGTCAAAGAAGCCTATCTTCTCTGATAAATTGGTTGGCATCGATTATCGCTTTAAAACTAGCATATACAATCTGTTTCCAAAATAGATCTATTGTCAATTATGTCAAGAATTAGATTCTCAAGTAAATTGCTGAAGTAACTTTATTGATTAGTAGTATTTTGCGTCACGCAGCGGATTTTCATATATTAGACTAAAGTTAAATCTACATTAACCAGCGTCTGTTGAATTCTTTGCAATGCGGACTGCTTTAATAATGTGAAAGGCAATACTAAAATTTCGGAGATAAGTCAGCTTAAATTTAGTCGTGTGAATTTGTTGACAGTTTAGGTCGTCGAATTGGAAAAAAAAGTTAGGAAAAAGTGCTGTAATTATAGGAAAAATTAGTCAAAGAAGAAAAAAAATATTTTTTCTATTGACATTTCTTATTTTAGGAATTATATATGTATAGGAATTAAGGTGACAGGTTTCCCTGCCATCCATTTACTCAGCGTTTTAATCGGACTCGGGGA
Source organism: Stappiaceae bacterium (assembly GCA_964291365.2). Classification (GTDB taxonomy): domain Bacteria; phylum Pseudomonadota; class Alphaproteobacteria; order Rhizobiales; family Stappiaceae; genus JBDWFY01. The sequence continues at coordinate 2,422,512 of OZ219989.1, read as the reverse complement.
GCTATACACCAGCTTCTCCGGGTCTTTTTAATACTGAGCGTAACTGCTATGTAAAACATGGTGTCACCTCCACCGTTTGTAGTTTAGCAAGGCTGTTGCCACAGTCAAAGGAGCCAATCTTCTTTGATAAATCGGCTGGTGTCGATTATCGCTTTAAAACTCGCAACTACAAACTGATTCCAAAATAGCACTATTTTCAACAATGTCAAGAATATGTTTCCCAGGCGAATTACTAAAGTAACTTTCTTGATTAGCATGATCTTTCGACAAATAGCGGATTTTCTCGATTGCAACTAAAGGTCAACCCAAGTTGATCCAGAATTTGCTGAACTCTTTGCGGCTTGGATTGCTTTTATTGAGTGAAGACCATCTGATGTAGTTGGAAAGTGAGTCGCTTCAATTTTCGGTGTGCGATTTTCTAATCGTGCGCGAATGTTTTCTGCAAGGTCACAATAAATATTAGCAAATGCTATGAGCATTCCTTCGGTATGACCAATTGCTGTCCTTGAAGCACGTTGCGCATCTAAATGTAATTCGTCTGATGCTCTTTCTACAATCTGAGTATTCCCTTTAAGTGGAGTGTAATAAAGTTGGTTAGGTTGCTCTTGTGTCCATTTTAACCCGCCATTTTCACCAAAAACTTGAATAGTTAAACCATGCATTCGACCTATAGCCACTGCACTAGCCCACAACCGACATAGGGTTCCTTCATTCATGCGAATATTTAGCATCGCATCATCTTCTAATTCTCTTTTATTTACAAGGGATGCAAAGTCTGCTGAAATACTTTGTACTTTCTGATTAGTAATGAAACACGCCATATGTAGTGCATGGATTCCGGTGTCAGCAAACGCGGCGGAAGGACCTGCTAAGGCTGGATCATAACGCCATCGAACACGAGGGTTGTCAGCTTTATTAGCATCGGCATGAAAACCATGTGCAAATTCAGCTTTAATTAATCGAATATTTCCAAGTTCTCCACTTGTAACCATAGCCCGCATTTGTCGAACTAATGGGTATCCAGAATAACCATAATTAACTGCACAGATCGCATTTTTTTCGGTTGCTAATTGATGAATCTCCTCTGCTTCATCAACATTCATTGTCATAGGTTTTTCGATTAAGATATTGAAACCTGCCGCTAAAAATGCTTTTGAAATTTCGTAATGAGTTGAATTTGGGGTCGCAATTGTGACTAAGTCTAATTTTTCATTTTGTTCTTTTTCGTTTTCAAGCATTTGTTGCCAATTACCATATGCTCGCGTAGGTTCAATAAATAGTTTTTCGGCAAATTCGCGCCCCTTCACTTCATCAATATCTAACGCACCAGCACACAATGTAAACTGCCCATCTATGTTTGCGGCAATTCGGTGAGCGGGACCAATTTGGCTACCTTCACCACCACCGATTAATCCCCAGTTCAGTTTTTTCATTATTGTAATCTTCTAGTTGTTTGTAATTAGCTAAAAATGTCGGCAATTCATGTCAACTAACAATTCACATAAGTTGAATTTATTTCTATCAGATTTCTTCTAATTTGACCCAACGATTTTCAGCACACGAGACACGCATTGCTTGAATTACCTGATTGACTTCCATACCGTCCCGAAAGGTAGGCCAAACATTTTCCCCTGATTCAATTGCAGTTAAAAAATCTTTTGCTTCAATTATAATTTGATCTTGGTAACCTGTTCCATGCCCGGGGCCCTGACAAAATTCAACATAATCAGGATGTTCGGGACCAGTTAGAATTTGGGTATAACCTTGACGAGAGGAATCTTGATTTGCTTTATAAAGATATAACGAGTTTTGATCTTCCTGATTGAATCGAATACTTCCTTTTGATCCATAAATTTCATATTCATATCCCATTTTTTTTCCTGTTGCGACTCGAGAAATATATATATTACCCATTACACCAGCCTCAAATCGGCATAGAAGATGTCCTTGATCATCATTTGATACTTGTTCCGTACCGCCATTTTTTTTGGGGCGGTTTTTATGTACCGTTTGGACATCTGCAATTAATGACTTGATTGGTCCAACCAAAGCAAGCGCACCATTAACTATGTGAGGTGCTAAATCACCTAATGCTCCATTGTGTTCACCAAAAGCTCGCCAAGTAGCTGGTAGGTTAGGGTCAGCATAAAAATCTTCGGTATGCTCTGCTCGGAAGTAAATAATTTCACCAATTTCATTACTTGCTATAATTTCACGTGCTAGTTGAGTCGCTGGTGTCCTAATGTAATTAAATCCAGTCATGTTCACACAACCAGACTGCTCAGCAATTTTTACCATTGAACGACTCTCGGCTAAATTTTTACCGAGTGGTTTTTCACAAAGTACAGGTTTTCCCTTTAGTAGAGCCGCTTCAGCAATCTGTTGATGAGTATCTTGGGGAGAAGCGATGACAATGGCTTCTACTTCTGGGTTATTTACAAGCTCACGCCAGTCTGAAGTTGATTGCTCAAAACCAAACTCAGATGCTCGCTTTGCGGCACCTTCCGGTGTTGTTGTGCAGATCATTTTTAGTTGTGGACGTAAATTGGTGTTAAAAACTGCACCAACGGCTTGAAGCGCAACCGAGTGGGCTTTCCCCATATAACCGGCACCTATAACTCCAAACCCAATATTTTGTTTTGACATTAGGGAAACTATTTGATTAAAGATAGAAATTAAGAATTACAAATTGTAAGTCCCTAACGACTAAATTGCAATCAATTTGAATGAAATTTTCCATATTTACTCTGGATTTCGAAAGATAAAATATTTTAGTTGAGCAATATCTTATTCAATTTAAAAATCCTGTAAAAATAATAAAGATAACGATGTCAAATTTAATTTTGTCAACAAAATTTCTCGTATTTGGTCGCGCAGGTTTGGACATTTATGCTGATCCACCTGGAGCTAAAGTTGCCGAAGCAGGAAATTTTTTTGCTAGTTTGGGCGGATCCGCTGCGAATATTGCGGTTGGAATTTCAAAACTTGGTGGTCGATCTTCACTAGTTAGTGCGGTATCGGATGATGCGGTCGGTAAGTTTGTCTTGAATTCGCTGCGGAATTTTGGTGTGGACAGTACCAATGTTAAGACCGTTAGCGGTGAGTGTAGAACTTCATTAGCAGTAACTGAAACAAGAATTGAGGATACTCAAAATGTAATTTATCGAAATAACGCAGCGGATTTCCAAGTTTCGATTGAACAAGTTGAACAGATTGAATTTGCTCAATTTGGAGCACTGATATTGACCGGTACAGCTCTTGCAATTCAACCATCTCAAGACGCAGCGTTTAAGGCAATTGCGTTAGCACAGAAAGCAGGAATTCCTGTTATCTTGGATATTGATTACCGACCCTACTCCTGGGAATCATCTGAATCCGCTGCGAAAATTTACCAAGACGCTGCGAATAAAGCAGATATAATTATTGGCAATGATGACGAGTTTGGTGTGATGGCAGGTAAAAATAATGATGGTCTAAAATTGGCGCAGAATTTTGCCGACGAAGAAAACAAAATTGTGGTATATAAACTTGGGCCAAAGGGGTCGCTTACATTTGATAATAATGGGCAATGTTACAAGTTAGGGATATTTTCAGCAAATGCAAAAAAGCCGACAGGTGCAGGAGATTCTTTTTTGGCAGGATTTGTGATGGCTTTGGTTGCAAAGAAATCGTTACCTGAAGCTGTTATTATGGGATCGGCAGCGGCGGCTAAAGTTGTTTCAGGAATAGGTTGTTCTACAGCTATGCCTTCAGTAAAAGAATTAGAAGATTTCTTAACAACTAATGAGATTGGAAAATTTGTCGACAATAATATATCGTAGTTTAAAATTTGAGAATTTTTGTATTTGATTTTCTAATATCAAAATCTGAAAAGGAAAAATAATGCATATACCACCTTTTGATAATCTGAATCAGGCAATTATTGATGCTGATGATTCTAGGGTTCCATTGAATTATTTCAATATTGTAAAATTGACAAGAGGACAGGCTTTTGAATACACGGTTCCCAATTATGAAACCTCAATAGTTCCAGCAACCGGTACGATAGACGTTGAGATTGAAGGTGAAAGTTATTCTGCGGTTGGCAATCGAACTGCTGATGTGTGGGATGGTGAACCAGAAGGAGTTTATGTTCCTGTTGGAACAAAAGCTCAGTTTAACTGCATTAGTGATCAATGTGAAATTTTTATCGCTGGAGCGCGCCACGATGAGGTATTGGAACCTTTTGTTGTACGAACAGCGGATTTAGACCTCGTTCAATATGGTTCTGATGATACCAAGACACATCGGAAAATAAAACATATTCTTGGAACCAAGTATCATGGAAAAGTCGGACGGCTTTTGGTATCAGAGTTGTTTACAGTTGGAGAGGGGGGCTGGTCAGGGTTCCCTCCACATAAACACGATACCGATCGACTACCTGATGAAACTCGGCATGATGAAACGTATAATTTCAGGTTCAAACCTGATCATGGCTTTGGATTGCAATTAGTACAGCGTGAGGACGGGAAAGTTGGTGATTCATACCATATTGTGCAAGGGTCGACGATTATTCTTGATAAAGGGTACCATCCTTGTGTTGTTGCACCAGGTTATCAAATGTATTATTTCACGATTCTTGGTGGTTTGAGTCAACGTTCACTAGTACAATTTTTTCAACCTGCGCACGCTTGGCAAATTGAAACGATACCTGGAATTAAGGACATGATTGCGAAATTCAAATGAGTGTCGCTAACTTAGAAGACGTACTGCAACCGGCATTGAGTGAAGGTTATGCAATCGCAGGAATTGTTGTATTAGGCTGGGAAGAAGCATTAGCAAGTGTACAAGCGGCGGAAGAATCAGGTGTTCCAATTATTCTTCAAGCAGGACCTGCATGTCGAAAATATACACCATTGCCTGTTCTTGGTGCAATGTTTAGGAATCTAGCAGTAAACTCATCAGTACCTGTTGTTTGTCATTTAGATCATGGATTTTCAGTAGAAGAGTGTCAAGCTGGTATAGAAGCTGGTTTTACCTCAGTAATGTACGATGGTTCATCTCATCCGCTTCATGAAAATATTGCGACCACTAAAGCAATCGTGGATTTAGCAAAGTCATATGGGGTCAGTGTGGAAGGAGAGGTTGGGTATGTAGGGTATGATGGGGGAAATGCGTCTAGTGCTACAGATCCAATTGAAGCCGGGGAATTTGCACGTGAAACAGGTGTCTCAGCGATTGCGGTTTCCATCGGCAATGTTCACTTAAAAACGGAACAAGATACTCAAATTGATATTGAGGCATTGAGACAAATTGAGAAACAAACTTCAAAAATTCCGTTAGTCATTCATGGCAGTAGCGGAATCGCAGTTAGAGATCGGAAGAGATTGGCAAAGACTCATGTTTCAAAATTTAATATAGGTACTGAAATTCGCAAGCTGTTTGGTTCATCTTTACGCAGGTTAATTGTAGAACAACCAGACGCATTTGATCGAATTGAATTACTTAAACCAATCATTCCAGTGCTGAAAGCACATATCAAGACAATTATTGAGGAATTACGATATCCTTGAAGCAATTTGGTTGTATTCTAATTGCTACTCAATACGAAATAAAATTTCAGAAGATTTAAAATCCAATCTGTAAAAATAATAATTGTTTTAATTACAGCAATATCCACTATGTCAAACTATTCATTTGTTTGGATACAATTGTTGCACAAAATCATATCAAGTCCTATTGTTTCTAATAAATTCTGCTTTTGCAACAAAATCATCTACAATTACTTTAGAAATATATTGGTTTTGATCACCAATCATTTTCCCAATCTTAATAGCATCATCAATTGAATACTCTGAATTTTCAATTAGAATAAGCAGTAACTGCAATCCCCAAATAATTTTATCTTGTCGTACTTTACATGCCTTACGCAGATTCACATCATTAGTCACCAAACTAAATCCTGAATCAATCGATGTATACAGATTGAGTCTATCTGGCAGTGAAAGGCCACCGAAGGGTTTGGCAGCTAACTCTTTGATATATTTCTTTGATGAAATTACTTTCAAGTCAACCGAGCGACAATCTTTCTGTGTTAACCCCCAAACTTCATCACGAATTTCTTTGAGTAGATATATATTTCCAAGGTGCTGTGTTACTTCAGCTAATACCGAAAAGTCAGTTTTTTGAAAATCAATTAACGCATTAGCATCAAATAGGATATTTCTGTTTTCTTGATCCATTCAAATTTCGATCATTACCACGTATTCGTCAAGTCACGCAAATCGTAAAGAGAAATTTGGAGAATTTCAGCTGCTCGACTAAAACTAATTTTATGTTCTTCGAGTGCTGTTCTAACAAGACCAACAAATCTGCAACACTTAAAATCAGCACGAGACAATGAATCTGGTTCATATTGTACACTAAACTCAGGAAAACTTGCTATGAATTCATCTTTCATTAATTCAATAGCTTCAAGATTCCGAAATTTTGATTTCTCAAACATTTTCTTATAATCCGACTTAAAGCGGACCCATACATTCGCAGAATTTGGGTTGAGGACCGCATACCGATATAAGACAGATTTATAGCTAACTCGAAATATACGCTTCACCGTCAAAACCCGTTCAACGAAAGACATTCCGCGAAACTCTTTCCATATCTCAGAAAATAATGGTTCTGGCATTAAAAATTCTGAGGCAAAGGCATTTGCTTCTTTTTCATGAGATTTACCTTCCTTAATTTCATTTACATTAAAGTCTGCTTGATGTAAAACCAAATGCCCGAGCTCATGTGCTGCGGTAAATATCCACCGCTCTACAGGAATCTGTTTCCAAGTATTTACAACTATTGCAGGACCGCCATCCTCAGGGCTAATTGAGAGTCCAAAAAAATCGTGAGATTTGACGACATGTTCTCCGACCTTAATACCATTGGATTCAAGTATTCCAGCTATATTTATAATTGGTTCATTGCTACCCAATCCAAACTTTTCACGAGTAAGCATTGCGACCTCTGATATATTCATTTCCTCATCTTTCACTTGTTTCACAATCGCATCTAGTGAATTTGTCTGAAAATCTTCCAATAAATTTTCAATAGATTTGTATTCATTAAGCCAATGCTCAACTTCCAAAATGATAAACTTCCGATCTTTCAGTTTTTGGTTTGATCGAAATCGCACATTTTGAAGTTTGCTATCATAATAAATCAATTTTGGGGCAGACACTTTTAATGCTTTTGAAATAGCATAAAGTTCCTTGTTAGTTAGCATAAAATTGCCAGATTCAATATTCTTGTACTGTTTGATTGGCAATCTTGCTTTGCTAGACAACTCCGCTATAGACATACCTTTAGCTTCACGGTATCTTTGTATGTTTGGGAAATGATCAACTGCTTCCATAATTAAACTCCTTAGATAACAATATAATCTCTTTTTTTATTAAGTCAAGTATTCTGTTTTAAAATAATTATGCAACGTGTCCCTCGTCAGATATTTTGAATTGGATTTGACAATTAGTTTACCCCTAAGGGTCAGTTTCAAAATTCAATATAGGTACTGAGATTCGAAAGTTGTTTGGGTCAACCTTGCGCAGTTTAATTATAGACAAACCAGAAGCATTTGACCGAATTGAATTACTAAAACCAACCATTCCAGTGCTGAAAGCACATATCAAGAGAATTTTTGAGGAATTACGGTACCCTTGAAGTAAATTGATGAGTTCTTGTTTCTTTATACAATTTTAATATACATGATCAAGAGAGAGTTCACGTAAAATGAGAGTTAAACATGGAATAAATTTTAAAAAAAGGATACAATTAATTGGGATTCAAAAATGTAAAAAGAATTTTGATTGAAAGTATAATAAAGATTTTGATCATTATGAAGATTGAACACAAATTTGGGTAAAATTTAAACTAATTACAGCTGAAGTGAATGCTGAGTTTGTGCTTGAAAAAATTAAAAAATGTAATGGTAATGATTATGAACCAACTCTTGGATTCTCTGAAACAGATGATAACAGCTCTCATATATTCATCAAGGATAGATGGAATATTAAGTATTTTTTAAAAGATGGAAAAGTTTATTTCATCAGTGTACATGAGGAAGGACAACATGAATGACTACAAAGAAGGTGCTAAACGCATTGCAGTATGTACCCATTGCGAAAGAAGTGTTCAAACTACCCTTTCTAGAAAGACTTTATCATTATGTAAGGGTCTCAAAGTGGTTGAAAATGTGCTAATTTGTATTTGCGATGAGTGTGGAAACATAACTTCATATCCTGCAAAGTCTATGTCTCCAATTCAACAAATAATGAGAGAGCTAATTGAATCAAAGATTGTGTCTGGTTACAGTGAAATGTCTATTGAACTAAAGATTATTGAGGATAAGAAGAAAGAGTTCAATAGTGAGTCTGAACCTGATAAATTAGAATTGGCCAAATTTGGTGTTTGTGAACCACCTGAATGGATAAAATGTCCACAATGATTCTATTAACAGCAGGAAAATTAGGAATTGGATTACACCAGCGAATTTTGAGTCGCGTAGAAATATGTCAACATAATTCATTATTGGTGGTTCATATATTTTTTTAGAAAGAAATAAATTTGACATTTTAGTCTAATTTTGTTATGTACATACAAATCTAGATTTCAAGTTATAATGACTTGATATATTAAAAAGAAATTTGGGCTATATGAAATGCTTTCACAACAACCACCACAACACGATATTAATTCAATTTTGTCTATTCTTGCGTGGAAACAAGATAAAGAAAAAGGTCACCATAGCTTGTCGTATGCGACAAAAAAACAAGTTTTTCCGTTATTACACTTAGGAGTATTAACTGGTGATCAAGGAATTGACTTCAGTATCAAAAACTACAAGAGAACTAAGGATGAGAAAGCGGTTGAATTTGTGGCAAATTATCTAGACAATTGCTGGATAAATGGAAAAACTGCGCAAGATGACATCGGGTTTTATGAAATTTTGGATGAGTTTAACGCAAATATGGGTATTAAAGGTCGCAAAGAAGAATTCAATATTGGTTCTAGATTGGATTTATGTCACATTATTCGATACTTTGAACTTTCAGAAATATACAATAAGTCATTCTTTTTCGAAATATGGAAAAATGGTCCTGCTGAAGTGAAAGCAGAGCTAAAGATGCGACTTAACCCGCGTAAATTCAACTAGAGTAGCTAGTGAAAAAACTTGAAAAAACTATTTTGTGTCATTTAATTTATGCAAATCAAGTATTGAGTATTCAAAGAAAGAGATAAATGAGTTGATATGAAGATAGAATATACTTGTGATCAAAAGAAGAGTGAAGATAATGTAGAAAAACACAAGGTAACATTTGAAACTGCAAAGGTAGTATTTAGTGACCCTTTGAATTTTACTACTATTGATGATTCAAGCTCTGCAACTGAAAGACGTTATCAAACTGTTGGAATGACACGCAATGGAAAATTGTTGGTAGTTATTCATGTAGATGATTACAGACAAGACTATCAAGATGAAGTTGAGTATATGCGTATTATATCAGCAAGAGTTGCAACTCCCAGTGAAAGGAGAAGACATGAAAGATGGACAAGATTTTGAGAAGTTCAAATCAGATACTCTCAAAGATATCAGTCAGAATAACCAAACTGATGCAGATGAAGACGCTCAAATTGATTTGAGTGACATACCTGAATGGACTGATGAGATGTTCGCAAAGGCTAGACGCGGTCACTTTTATCTTCCATCGGAAAAGATGGATGAATCAAAATCGGACGATTGACAAGAGAGCAAATGGATAAATTACCAGAAGAAAAATCTCAAGAAATATATATTACTGTTCTCATGGCTTTACTTGCTGGAATTCCAAAATGGCCACAATCTGAAACAGTACCACCAAAATCAAAGCTGCACTAATTGATTTTATTGTGCTGTTTTTATTGGAATAAATTCTATTTTGTGACTTAAACTGTGCGACTCATAATGAGTCGCATGTGGTTAATTAAAGTACCGAAATTTGAATTGTTCTGATCATCCTACTGGAGGTATTAAACCAGGAAACCAGCTTTCGGCAATTTCAGGTGAAATGTGAATTTTAAAAGCTGCTTTTTTATGCTTGGAGGTAATAGCACCTATAGATTCAAGGGCAGACGTAATTCTTTGAGTTTGTCTCCCTGAAAGTCCTGTATGCGATATAATTTCAGACCTGGTCAATTCACCAAAAAGAAGAAGTAATTTTAGTAATTCTATCGATTTATTTGGTAGCTTGTTCTTCCTGCGATTATAATTGTACCAAAGTTCAATTCGTTCATGTAAATTTTTTGCATCCACACTATCGCTCATAAATTGAATTTGGTCTAAGCAAATATCAAACAGAAAGAGTGTAAATTTCAACATCGCTTCTTCGCTTAGGTGTCCAACACCGTCTAGGTCATTGCGGCGTTTCAAGTCACAATCCATTAAGTGAATTATATACTGTTGTTTATTTCTTGCAATTCCACGTGAGAGCGACCATAAAGCATCTATATTGAGTGAATCCTGCAACATTTTTTGAGTCATAAGGCGCGCGATCCGACCATTTCCGTCAAGAAATGGATGGATCCAAAGAAAACGATGATGTGTGACTGCAAGAGACATTAGGCATTCCATTGAGTCCAACTTGGAATAAACTTGTTCAAATCGTGACATAAATCTCGAAATTGCATTTGGATGTATTGGTTCGTGTCCACCAACATTAACAAAACAATTTCTGAATTCACCAGGAACCAAAATCGCTGACTGTTTAGAATCGGGATATTTAATCTTGCGAGCTTGCAAAGGAATATTTTCGTAAAATATGCAGTGCAATTTTTTTAAATTCTCAACGTTGGCGATACTTCCATTCAAATTTCCCTGTTCAATCCAAGTCTCTAGTTTAACATGTGCGATTGCGACAGAATTATCAAAATTAATCTCAACAGCTGAATCTTCGGGTTCCATCATTGCGAGTTCAATTTCTTGAGGATGAGTTTTATGTCCCTCGATTAAATTACTATAGTAGCTATTCATAATTCTAGTGAAGTTTACAAGTGGACGTGTCAATCCAAATGGGATGCTTTCTTGGAATCTCTTTGATTTTTCACGAATCTTTGCGATGGGTTCAAGCAAAACATCTCTACGAGTTGACCGTTCTGAAAAAATCATCGGTTCCAGCAAAGATTCAGATTCATGTTTTATGTTGTCGGAATTTTGGACCATGTCTATATTATAAACTCTGGTGTTGTTTTGGTTGTTAACTTGTCAATTGACCGAACACAAATTTTAATCAAATTGTGCAAATTCATGAATTTGATGTCCGTTTAAATGTCCGATAAAACTCTAAATAAAACTTTAATATAAAGGAGATTTCAAAAATTACAATTGCAATTTTGAAAAAAAATGTCCGATTAAGTGTCCGACAAATTGAATCGGTTCATTACACCGATTTTTCGCCATAGTCCTTAGAAAACAATTAACCGATAATTATTCAGTTGCGCTCAAATCAAAAGACTCTTCAGGAAAGTACTTTTTTAAACGGATATCTGCCGTTCTTGCATGTCCTTCCATTCCTTCTAAGCGAGAAATTCTTGCTGTTGGAACTGCAATAGACTTTGAACCAGCATGGGTTGCGCGTTGCCAGGTAACAACTTTCAAAAATTTATGAACTGATAATCCACCGGTATAACGAGACGCACCTGAAGTGGGCAAAACATGATTAGGACCAGATGATTTATCACCAAAAGCCACGGTAGTTTCTTCACCCAAAAATAACGAGCCATAGCATTGTAGTCGACTTAACCACCAGTCCAAATCTTTTGCTTGCACAGTTAAGTGTTCAGGAGCATACTCATCGGCGGTTTTTGCCATCTCTTCAAAATTTTCGCATAAAATAACCTCGGCATAATCACACCATGCAGCTTCTGCATTTTCGCGATTTATCTCAGGTAAGTCAGCGATTAATTTTGGTACAATTTCTTGTACATTGTTGGCCAATTTTTCGTCATTTGTTACTAACCAGACTGGAGAATTATACCCATGTTCTGCCTGTCCAACTAAATCGGTGGCAACTATTTCTGGATCAGCAGTCTCGTCAGCAAGTATTAAACTATCAGTGGGTCCTGCAAACATGTCAATTCCAAAACGTCCGAATAATATCCGTTTGGCTTCTGCAACAAACTGATTACCAGGACCTACCAAAATATCGGCTTGGGGAACCCCAAATAATCCAAAGGCCATTGCCGCAACACCTTGAACTCCTCCTAATGCTAGAATCTGATCTGCACCACATAAATCTGCAGTATATAGAATTGCATCATTAATCCCAACTCCAGGATGTGGCGGTGAACATACAGCAATATGCTTACAACCGGCGACCTTTGCAGTAGTTACTGTCATTATTGCGGAGGCAATGTGGCTATAACGTCCACCAGGGACATAACACCCGACCGCATTACAGGGGATACTTTTTTGCCCAGCAACTAATCCAGGTACAACCTCAATTTCCATATCCGTTAATGTATTTTTTTGTGCTTTAGCAAACTTGCGGACATTGTCTGTTGCATACTTAATATCGTCTTTCAGCTTGCTGGGGAGATTGCGGGTTGCATCAGATATCTCGTCACGTGTGACTTTTAGGTTACCGTCATATTTGTCAAATTGCTGAGCATATTTTTGAGCCGCGGTTTCACCATTGGTTTCAATATCATTTAATATGGCTTGGACTGTATCACGTACACTTTGAGTATCTGAGGTTGAAGTTTTAGTCGCTTTTTTAAGATAAGTTCTAGTCATTAGAGTTCTCTATTGATAGATTTCAGGTAAAAGGATAGTTGAGATTGCAGGAATAAATCCAATTAATAGCACAATTACTAACATAAACAGTACTAAGGGGACAATGTGTTTGCCGCGATTTTTAAGATAAATATAGAAAATACAATAGTCAATTTTTTTGAGAAAGTAAATCTTGGATAGAAAATGAAGCAGGGTATTTGATTAAGTAGCCAAAATTTGTCGATTGTTTAGACTGCACTACATAAGAACTATTGGTGTAACATAACGTTTAATATACTTCTCTTTAAAAAGATTTTTGTCACCTTCTATCAACAATGGCGGTGTTAAGGAGGTGTCTTGTAAATTTTAATTTTGTGTTTTGTTGAAAAATGTTGCTGAAATATAATGTGCGACTTTCTAAATCTATAAATTCAGGAATAGCGATTAGCATACAAACGTAGTAACTTGTAATTCGACGCGGCTATATACATTATTTTTTCAAAAAGTCAATAAAAATTTATATTTTATTGCGACAAATTGTCGCACTCTTCAATAATGAATAAAAGTAGGAGATTACAGTTTGATTGTCGAGACAATATGAACTATAGCTTGATTAGGGAAATTGTTTGATAGTCTGTGATGGATTTTATAAATAATTAGTTAGCTTAATCAAATTTGGTCAAACAACCTGTTCGTTAATACTTGACGTGTATTTTTCTGCCTACTCCACATTGTCAAGTAATTGTAAGCAATTGCAAATAGTTAGCACAAAGATTTTGCCTGGAAGGATTTAGTTGCAATAGTTTTGGTTTCGGAGGTTCAAAGATAAATTGAGAAAATGTCAGTAAATTTGACTGTGTAATTAGTAATCTTTAATTAAACTTCAAGAGAGTGTTACTTGCAAAAATTTGAAATGCGACTAACCATAAATTTTATAAATATGTGAATAACAAATTTGTAAGTATATAAAACAAGAAAATTTGTGTTAATTGTAGATTGTAAATCAATTTTATTTTTGTGTTTGAAATTGGCGTATAGATTGTAAATAAACACACCTATGGTGTTTCGTTTTTCAATAAAACAAATTATCAATAGGGTAAAAGATTAATAATGGTTCAGTATGCAAATACATGCTAATCCACTACAAGGTTTCAATGGATTGAATTCTAACTTGCTAATTTGAAAAGTACATGAACTGATTAGAACAATACTTATATTAATATAAGACGTATTCCATTTGGATTTACTTGAGGGTCAAAGAATATGATGCCTGCATCGGTTATGGGAATGATAAGACAATTGTTAGATAGTGAGGGGACATCTAACCGCTCTAGTATTGAGCGCGAAATTACAAATAAATTGTATCATTCAGACGATGAATTAATGCAATTGATGGAATTGGTTGCCGCTTCGGCTGATCCGAATAGTCCTGCTAGCGGAAAGTTAGAATATGCAAAATCGTCAATTTTAAATTCAGTTTTAGCAGAGGTGCGCATTGCAATTGATTGTGGGTCAGAGCGAGGAGAGATTAAACTAAAGCAAATGCAAGACTATATACATGAGCTGATTAATCAAAGCAATGTATCTTTAAGAGGTGCAATTGAAATTGCTAATGTCTGGATTAGTAATGGATTTGATGCACCAGAAATTTTAGCTTGTCGTGATTCAGATTTGACAGAACTGTTAGAGTTAGCTGCTGAAGATTCACCAGGTGAGTTAAATGATTTTATTCAACCAATTCTACAAGAGGTCAAAGCCATCTGGGGTGCTCTGAATATTAACTTGAATTACAAGATTCAAACTTTTTTAGCGGTAGTACCACCAAAGTCAAGAAAAGAGTTTGCTAGAATCGCGGTGTCAGAACCAGAAGAAATTTTTGGTAAGATTGGATGCAACCTTTTACTATCCAAAGAAGAGTTAGTTCGACAAGGGGCAATACAAGGATTTAATCATCGACTTCAAAATGGTCTTTTAACCGAAGAAATTTTGAGTCGAATTGAAATCGTCCGACCTTGGGTTTATGATTTAACAACGAACAATGAGTTAGACCGAATCTCAGTAGCTGGATTAAATGCAGGTTTGGGTTGGAGATTAAATTACGGAAGTATAAAAATTAAACATATTGTTACATGTATTCCTAATACTCGGGGAAGCCAGTCGATATATGTACTGTTGCAGTCTGGTATTCAAACTCTATTGGCAAATATAAAGATTGGAGAGAAATCTGGAGTTCGTGATGCATTTTTTGTACCTACGGAGAGTCTTGAAGAAACTAAAGAAATTTTTGATGAGATTGAAAGCGACACAGATTTTTTTGAAGTCCCATTAGAGTATTTGTCGGTGGGATGTTCCATGAGTATGGCAGAAGGTTTTAGCAATGGAATACTCCCTGAAATGGGAATTCTTGATGTCTTGGAAACACTCAAGGTAAATGATGTATATCCTCAGAAATTTGAAACTTCAGAGTTTTTGGCGCGGGCTGACCCAGACAATATGGTTGCAGAATTTACCGACAGAAAGAAACGAATTTTGATTCGAGCTAGTGAGTATTGGATTGATAAATATGCAATTGTCGCGAACTGGTTTGAAGAAAATGAATTTACCGACTTAATTATATCAGAAGCATTGCCGCCGGAACAGATGG
The DNA here is from genome assembly GCA_964291365.2 of Stappiaceae bacterium. Taxonomy (GTDB): domain Bacteria; phylum Pseudomonadota; class Alphaproteobacteria; order Rhizobiales; family Stappiaceae; genus JBDWFY01. The sequence continues at coordinate 2,407,096 of OZ219989.1, read as the reverse complement.
AAAACGAACTTTGGAAGTATCTAAAGACGCGGCGTGAATATTGGAGCAGAATCATCGCGCGTGCGGCATTAGTTGCATACTACTCAAAGCGACCAGAATTACCTGAATTTTTGGTGGTAGCACAAGCAATTAGAGAAGGTTATAACCTTAAAAAAATCCCAGTCATGCATCACATATTCCAACGAACGCTGATGGAATGGGATGCCAAGAATAATGCGAACTCAAAGTTTCAGGTACCGAAAATAATGAACTATAAACATCCAATCCTGAAGGAAAATAATATAGATGATCAGTCGCTATTAGAATTGAATGAAGCCTTACAATATAATGATCGGTCCGTAAATTGGCTTGACGGATATATTGTCGCGTCATTCACCGCTCCAAAACAATTAGCCGAAAATGAGTTCTTGGCACAGACTGAAAAGTTTGTCTACCGCGGCAAAGTACAGAATATTTCTAAAACAGAAGAGCTGATAAACAATATTTCGCGGCGGTTTGCACAGATTTCTACAGTGTTGACTGAATCGCAAAAAATTATTGTTCCTTCAGATATGCAAATTTATTCAGATTGGGCACGAGGTTTCTTAGATTGTTGGAATAATAACCCAGGTTTATGGCCACGTCGTGTATTAGGACGTAAGGGACAAAAAATCAAGAGATTGCTTGAAAGAGCTTCATCTGGAAAATCTGAACCCAACGATCCTAAAGTCGTCGCTAGTCTTATCAATGAGATTTTGTACTAATTACAGAGATAGGACTAGTGTAGTAATTAATTTTGCTCAGAATTGGTAGTAAAATACTTGAATAAAAAATTTGCGTGAGGTAATTTGGCATTAAAATAATTAAGTAAGATTTTGTGACAAATACATAGAAAACTTAAAAATATTATAGTTCTTGTTTGTCTTAATTACCCTGATTAAATCACAACGTCTCCAATTTGCTAAAAATTAGATTGACTTTGTTAACAAGTGAGTTATGATGTTAAATTTCAAATTATTTTAAGATTGAATAAAATAGGTTGACATGATGGAATCAAAATTGTATAGATTTTTTGTTTGAAGTAATTTAAAAATTTTGCAATAGATTGTATTGTTTGGTAAAGTTTTGCAGAATTGAAAATTTAGGTGTTGAATTATTGAGGTTTGATTGATATAACAACTTGACATAAAAATTTTATTGTAATATTGAGAATTATGGATTACAGTTAATCAATTTATTGAACTTAAGGTTCAAAAATTTAGGCATGACTATAAACTTGTAAAAAGGAGGGAATGATGCCCGTTTATGAGATATCAGGTGACCAAATGGTACATCTGAGTCATGGCCGGTTAGCAGACTTAAAAAAAGGCGACCGGAAAGATTTTCTCGCATTATTGCGTGAGAACATTCAGGTGTTATCAAGTGATTTGCTATTAGTCTCAAATGATTCAGATCAATGGAATAAGTCTGAAGAAATTGACTTGTTAGCAATTGATAAAAATTCAAATCTAGTTGTAGTTGAAGTTTTAGAAGCAGGATCAAAAGATCATGAAAATTTACCTATCGTTCGTTATGGAACATTAGCTTCTAAATTTACTTTTGGTAATCTGGTTGAGACTTACCAGGCGCATTTGCAGAGAACAAAGCAAACAGAACTTGATGCGAAGAAATCTATCATTAATCATTGGGGAGCGACATTAACTGGATTCAAAGACGAGGAGTTATTGGATCTACGAATTATTTTTGTTTCCCGTGCGTTTACGGATGAAATGATTACGACAGTTGATTGGATTCGAAACCATAAACTTGATATCCGTTGTATTCAAATGTCTACTTATGAGTTTGGTGATCGCTCAATTATTGACATTGATCAATTAGTACCAAAGATTGAAGGTAATGAATTGGCAAAGTTGTTGCAGAGAAAGCTTAACCCAGTGGTCATAAAGCCAAGTGCTACTAAACCAAAACCCGCGGCCACAACGGAAGCGACTCCAAAACCAGATTCAGCTAAGACTGATAAAATTGAAACTAATGTGGTTCAATCTAAGCCGAGTGTTAAGGTTGACATACCTGAATCGAATGAAACAAAGCCACCGGTCGCTTCACCAAAAGTGACTGCGGCAAAATCAGAACAACAGAAAACGAAAACAACTGCAACTAAGTCGGTTCCAAGTTCAGCAAATAATGTGAAACCTTCACCTGCAGCTACAAAAGCAACACAATCTGCTCCAATGTCAACCCCAGCTGAATCAAAAAAACCAGGAGCTAAGTCAACATCAAAAGTTACCAAAGATGCATCGACCAAATCCACACCATCAAAACCGGCAAGTAAATCGATTTCAGCTAATGCAAAAGCAGCTACAGCAAAGTCAACACAAACTAAGACTTCTGGACATGCTAAAAAGTCAGATGGAGCACCTCAGTTAGACCGTGCAAGGTATTACGTTACGTTTAATGGAGTTAAACAACAACCAACAGCAAAGCGACGCGTCGTTTTGCAGACGATAACACACTTAATCAAAAATGGGATCAAACCTAATAAGTTTCCTGAACGTATCGCCGGTACTGACGATATCTTTATTTGCGTAAAGGGAAATGTTGATAGCGAGATGTTTATAAAGCTTGCCCAAATAGAACGCAAAAAAGTAAATCGAACTTTTGACTCCAAACGATATTTTTGCCGAGACGATGAACTCATCAAATTGGGTAATCAAACCTATGCTGTTATCAATCAATGGACCTTAGAGGGCTTCAAAGAAATTATGAACTTATTGAAGAATGATTATCCTAAGTTCAAAATCAATTATAGACGTGAGGAAAAGTAACGGATTTTGGAAATCTTTAACAATTCAATGAAAATAGCGGGGGTAGCCGGAATGCTATCCCTTTAATTTTTTGGAATAATACGAAATCAATAATTTTTCAAATATAAGCTGGACAAAAAGTTAATTAACTCACGAATTATGTGTTAAGGACACTTAGACTATAGTATACAGTTCTATCACTCAATGACGCAAATTGAGATTAAAGGGAACGCCTAACTTTAGTTTAAGACTTTATGTATTGTGTATAAATTTATAATTCACAGATCATGATTGTGTTGTGCATAAAATTCCGACCGCTGTTGGGAATTTATTAGCGGTAATAAATCCAATACTCGCGCCGTATTCCAATCCTTAGTTATTGTACTTCTTACCAAAGGAAAAGTTCCGGGATTACCAGCCCAAGGAGCTTTTAGTAATATCTTATGCGAGTCCGTAGGTACAACTGCCATTGCTGGAATCAAACCGGATTCAAACCCAGTCAAAATTGCATCAACAGTTTGCCGGATTGTTGAATAAATAAATATTTCGCCAAATCCAGTTCCTGCCACTGCAAAGCCTCTGCGGAGAAAATTTTCAGTCGCTTTCAACATTGCCAACTTATTGATTTGATTTAAATTGATGCGGTTCAATTGAACCTGCAATTTGCTTGACTTCATCATAAATTCACAGTGCCGAAATAAGGTGAACCAAAGTGCCTTGGCAAGAATTCCTGCTGTCCAAGAGGATTCAAATTCTTTGTTATTAATGAAGTCAACAACTGTAGCGGTGAACCTCGAACTAAATGCCCTTTTTTTATAACAAATTTGACTGCAAAAGATTTTAATCTTAGCAAATTTGAGTAGAAAACGTAATTCTGCCAATGAAACCCAAATGTAATATTTACAGTAAATAGATTTTTTACTAAAATAGTATCCGGTGCGAATTCCTGCCTCATCATTTAAATTGAATATTTTGATTTTTGTAAACGTGCATAAATCTGAGTGGTTAAATTGTTCTAATTCGGTCAAGATTGATTGAACATTAGTTTCTTTTGCAATGTGATTGATTAAATATCCTAATTCAAGCATAGGCGCATGAAACATTGTATTTAAATAGGACAAGCGTGGTTTTCTAAGAGTTAACAGCTGAGTTTGTTTGGTAAAGGATTTGTAGGGAAAGATTTCAGCCTGGGGGAATCTAAATTCTTTGTTGTGATATTGGTAGCCAAATTTTGTGTTGTGCGGTTGGGTTAATAGCGGACGAAGGTCGTCGTCTAAGCTGGTACTCTTGAAAATTTCACTTACCTGGGTCCCTGACGTACATTTGTGCATGAGACGAAGGGCCAAATACATAATTCGCTTGAAAATTTCGCACAAAAATTGACAAATTTGTGTTGGAGTAGAAGATTTTTCTGAATATATTGGTGCAAAACCCCACTCAATTAAGGCATCGTCAGGTTTGATAAAGGGGTAGTAATCAGATTTGACCCAATAATATTGTGACCAGGTGTGGTTTTGTAGAAAGAATTCAGTTGGTAAATTACTCCACCAAATAACAGATTTTGATAATTGTTCAGGACCCTTAATACGAGTCATTTCGGCAACAGGTAAAGCGAGTCTAGCCCAGGCATGACTTGGTTCAAAGATGTTATCAAATAGTACGACACCAAGACCTAAATCAGCGTCATCGATTTGGGGATAGCATGACTTGTTAGGATAATTGTTCATGAATATTCATACAGTTTGAGTTGGAGTTTGAAGTGAAAAGCGGTTGGTATAGATTGCGCCAAGTTGTAGGTGATAAACCACGAAAAGTTCCATTCTCTTGATACCAAGACTCAACAATGTCTGCAGTTGCTTGATTAATCTCCTTAAAAAATATCTCGCTTGGTAAAATGCGTAATCCATCTAAATATTTTCCACGCATCTCATACTTTGATTGTGGGATTGATTGGAGGGCTTCAGCAAGTATATAGGGATCGCTAGTATAAAATTTAACGAGAGCTTTATTTTCACGATTCTGAAACAATGAAATTATTGCTTGCATGGTTAAAGTAAGTGAGTTTGCAATCGTATTAGTATCTCGTAGTTCAGTCGCCAAAAATTTGGTTGATTTACGATACTTTATAATTAGTAATGCGCGAACTAGATTGTTAATGTTGGCTTGACTCAACTCAGGCAACCAAATTAATTTAGTGTTGTTTCGTTTCGTTTCATCATTGATAGTAAATGTTTGGTGACAAAGTAGACAAACTGTCGCTAAATTAGATTGATCGAAGTTAATATAATTACCATCTAAGAAATGAATCACTTGATTTGATTGATCAAAAAAATCACAACATTGGCATACATAATTGTCACGGAGAAGTGTTTCATTTCGGGCCGCTATGAATTGTTTGTGGAATTTTGTTGATTGATTGTTTTGAGACGGCATATTCACTGTTTTTGCCGCGAAGATTAAAGGAATTTTTGCCATATATCTCTCCTGGTTGGGATGACTTAATTTTGACCTGCATTGCTAATAGAAATTTCCTCAGCTTTGAAACAGCTTCTTTCTATTGGAGTTGTTCAATTATAAATATTGTAATTGCTAGGGGATTAAGGTGTCGACAAGCAAGCAACAAATCATTTTTTTAATATTTAGTTATCAGAACCATTTATTTGTTTTTTCATTTGCGAATTGAAAATTTGGAAGCGCGGATTCAAGATCTAAACTCAGAAATATTGGTTTAGATTCACTAGTCAATAAAACAGTACACCTATTTCAGTACCAGACTCAACAACAATAGTTCTAGGTCGATTACCAAATTCGTCAAATAGCAAGTTACCAGTATTGGCAATAGCTTGACCCGTTGCGGAATAAAATACATCACGAACCGAAGTAGTTTCAGTTATTCTTTTTTCGTTGCCGTCAATTGTTTCAGTAGTAGTCCGGTTCAGTCGTGGTAAAATGTTTCCCAACCCTTGTGCAAATCCCGCGATGAATCCAAATCCAATTTTTTCTGCTATATACCGATCAACTTTTGAAACCAACGAAATACCAATATGCTTGGTATCCACAGCGATTGCATTGACTTGGACAATTTGCTCAATTTGGTTCCCATGATGATCTTGAGGAATAGTCATATTATTGAACCTAAGCGTGGCGGAGTCGCGGTTGATTTCAAAACTACCAAGCAACTTTGCTCCGCGATATGGTCCTTGAAGAATTTGCGCTAATACTGGTCCTGGAGCATCAGAATTCACTCGAGTTATTAATTGCCCATAATAAACAGTACCAATTAATGGGAGTTCAACATTGGTGGGGATTTTAGTTGGAGAATCTAATTGTGGAATTTGTCCTAGATTTTGGATTAGTGAATCTGGTGTCTTTGCATTGAAGTGAATGATTGAGGCAACAGGAATATGTCGTGACAAATTTGCGATCAATTGCGATATTTTCTCGGTAGTTTTCTGGTCTGGTTTGTGCAGTGGTAAGTTTGTTACTCGACTAGTCGGTGGAATTATCGTACTCTTGGGTAGTTGAATCGGCGATTTGGGGAGCTCAAGTTTGGGTAATTCAATCGTGTCATTTGTATTTTTATCATCAACTAATACTTGTGTGGCTTGTTCTGGAGTTGGTAGTACAATAGTTGGCACTGCAGATGTACCTGATGCTTTCGCATGTTGCACCCGTTGATTGTCTGCCTTTGTTAATGCCGCACGGTATTCTTGAGAGACTGGTTTGCTACCTTGAATAGTTTGACCATCCAATGTCAGTCCACCAAATTGTGATCTTGTTACTTTTGGTGCGGTACTAGTAAAATAGAAATAAGAAATTGCGATCACAATTATCAGTAATATGATTGAAATCTTTTTTAACGAACTGATATTGCGAATAGTTGAGTGAAGTCGTTGAATGAGAACTTTCATGGTGGTGGTTCCTTGTCATTATAAGCTGATATTGACATAGTTTATCTTGCCATCGGCTGAGATTACTAGTACGGGAACTGGTTGTAGTGCATATACTTTTACGCCACTAGCATTTGCGTGTTTTGCGGTGAAGGCTGGTGAAATCAATTTATTCTTTGTTCTGACATACATGAGATCCTGATAGATCCATACTTGTAACTTTAAGTTTGAGTTTACAGACAAAGTGCGCGCGTTTTGTGGAGCTATTCCATCCAAAAAGGACAGCATTGTGCGATCATTGGTGAGAGTCAGATTAGATTTCGCTATGATTTCAGGAGTTGCATTTGGCCCACGTTGGTCAATGCGGACATCAATCCGATAATCAATAAGGTTTTGAGAAGGAGTTAAAGTTGCCAGCAGTGGTACCCTCGCACCTTGAAGTAGAATCGCAAGATTGGTTGGAATATGTGCTTGTTTAGCACTAATAGTAATTATATTGGATTCTCCATCAGGTCCTGATGAAACAACATCATAAACATCTGGATTGCCATTGGTAACAACCTGAACGGGCCAATATTCCCCAGTACTATCTGAAAACGTGAGTGTAGAAACCCAACCAGGGACGACATTAATGACAAAGGGGCTTTCTCCTGATAGCAGACTTGCGTTAATTGATCTAGTGATTGGTCTAGTTTCTGTAATTGGCGCGACTTTAGCCTGATCCAATGAATCTAATTCCCGGCGAATATTTTTAATTTGTGTTGGAGTTAGTGGTTCTAAACTTTTTAGTGCATCAAAGTAGTATGGGTCCTCAATAGGGAAAATTGGCTGGTTAGCTTCATCAATATTTTCAGATTGAGGTTGTTCATTGCTAATTGATGTTCCGAAATCAAAGGGCGGAATTTTAAGGTGGTCAGCAATTACCTCAGAAAGAGTGAGTAATTTCAGCAATAGGAATGCAGTGAAAAGAATGTGAAAATTTGTTGTCATTACTTGGACTCCATTTGTTAATCAGTTGGCGATGATTTTTTCGATTCCTAGTCCAATTGGATCTTCATGTGCGGGTCGTCTAACAACTGTAATTTCAACTAATAGTTCTTGGTGTCGATTGACCGAAGCACTTTTGTAAGTAACCAGTAGTGGTAATTGAATTCGCCAACCATAGACATTGTCAACAAGCCCCTGGGCCACGACAATCGGTGCACCTCTTGGAACTGCAGAAGTTACTAATTGATTTTCAAGCAAAGAATCAATAAATCCAATATTTTCAATTGCTTGTTGAAATCCTTGCCAGCCAGAGGTAGTAAATTTGGATTCAATGTCGCTTAGTTGTTGTTCATAGTTTGCAAACGAAAGTGAATATGCTTGCGAAATTATTTGCGTCACCCAGTTGAGCACTTGTCTTTCAGATTGAATTGGTCGATTTAAAACCTCAATTTCTCGAATTGCTCCATTTGGATTGGTCACAAAATAGCGGTATTCTATTGGTCGTGAACCAAGATAGATGTTTGCGGCGACTGAAATAAATAAGATAATTGTAATTCCAAATGTAACTCGGAGTAAAAACTCATACCGTTCGCGCGCAAGTGCATTTCGTGTTAATTCAGTCGCTACCATTTCTGTTTGAAAAGAATTAACACCGGAAGCGATTTGTAATTTCTTATTTGGAGTAGAGTTTTGATTTTGAGGTGAGATTCCAGAATTGTTATCGTTTGAATTCAAGTGTGAGTTCCTTAAATCAAATTGGTTAATGAATTCTCGTCGCGTAGTCAGCTACGAAAAAAATGATTTAAGTAGTACGTAAGTTGTCGGCATGATTATAAGAACTACTTTTTAAAATTTTTGTAAAAGTTCAATTTTTGTGTAATGTTTCTGAGACTTTGAGTAGCTATGAAATTTGTACTTAGCGATAGAATCGGAAAAAATTGCAAGATTTGAAAATAATTTGAGTGGCAAATGAAAAATGAAATTCAGAATCAGAAAATTGAAAAAGAGCTACGCGCCTAAATAAAAAATCTAGTGGCAACGAGTTAAGTGTAAAGTTAATATAGAATGTCGCTCAATAGCAATGAGTTTGATTTGAATTCGATTTTGATTCTTTCGTTTGTGATTTAGATACAAGTATTAGGTTATTGCTCGTGGTATCTATTTGTTGAAATCGGTAGAGTTTTGCTAAGGTTTTGGAGTTTACATAGGAATTTCAACAAACTGGCTTGATGGGTGCTCATATTAGCATCAATAAAAATATTTGTTGAAAAATAAAAAAAGTACTTGACTAATTGAAATTAGTTTCATATATTGAACATAAGATTAATTGAAGATACAAATTTGTGGATTCCTTTTGAATAGCCTGATCAGTACTCTTTAATGATATGGTTGCTTTAGTTGTGACATAATTGGATAATGTAAATTTGCTTATGGTACATATAGAGCGTAAATTTTAACAACAACTGATTGATACTAAAACAAGTGTAATCAGTCAAAAAAAGGTGATTGCAATGAGCAATGGAAATGGTAAAAATCAAGGTACTGATAGTTCTGTTGAATCAACAGCAGTGCAAATGAACGGTTCTGACAAAACGGATCAAATACTTTCAATAGTGAGTGACATCCAAGCTGACATGACCGGGGTAAAAACTGACATAACAGAACTAAAATCTGACATGAATAAAGTTAAAACCAGACTAACTTCAGTTGAAGGTTCGGTTGAAGCTATTGGGTCGCAACTTGATGGATTTCGTGATAAAATTGAGGGACAAGACTCCAAGATCGCGGGGCAAGATTCTAAGATTGAAGGGCAAAGTAGATCTAATGACGCAACATATAGACTATTTGAAGCACAGGACGCTAAAATTGAGAGTTCACGAATCACAACTGTGCATAAGGTAATTGCCATTATTATTGCTGCGATTTTGTTCCTGGTCGCAGTTTGGGAATATCTTCCCGCTATAGCTAAAAACTTTTTGAGTTTCAATGGTAGCGAAATCAAAGAAAATTTTATTTTTCTTGCGGGTTTTACTGGTCATAGAATAAAGAGAGTCTCGCTTGATTTGATTCTTCAATCAATTAAGAGTCTAGTAAAACGTGCACTAAAATTACATACAAAAAATCTAGTCAAAGACTAATTCTACCAGTATCGCTCAATGTAGTATGAATGTGATTGCAATGAGTAATGGAAAGGTTGAAAGTCAAGGTACTGATAGTTCTGTTGAATCAACAGCGGTGCAAATAAACAGCTCTGACAAAATGGACCAAATACTTTCAATAGTGAGTGACATCCAAGTTGACCTGACAGGGGTAAAACCAGACGTGAGAGGGTTAAAATCTGACGTGAGAGGGTTAAAATCTGACGTGAAAGAACTAAAATCTGACATGACTAAAGTGAAAACCATACTAACTTCAATTGAAGGTTCGGTTGAAGCTATTGGGTCGCAACTTGATGAATTTCGTGATTAAATTGAGGGACAAGACTCAAAGACCGTAGGGCAAGATTCTGAGATTGAAGGGTAAAGTAGATCTAATGATATAATTTACAAACTATTTCAAGCACAGGATGTTAAAATTGCGAGTTCACGAATCACAACTGTGCATAAGGTAATTGCCATTATCATTGCTACGATTTTATTTCTGGTCGCAGTCTGGGAATACCTTCTGGATACAGCTAAAAACTTTTTGGGTTTCAATGCTAGCGAAATCAAAGAAATTTTTATACTTCTTGACGATTTTACTGGTCATAAGGTAAAGAGAATCTCACTTGATTTGTTGTGTTCTCTTGATAAAGCCAATTACCAACTTAATCCACCATTAATTTTTAGATGATTTTCATACTCATTGTTCGATTTTGAGATCCGATGTACAATCCGATATCCGGCAAGTTCGAATTTTATATTTTCATATAAATTTAAGCGTAATCCGGTCGTAAATTCTAGTTCGTAATCACTTGAATGTTTGAAACCACCAAATGGAGTCAAGGTACCTTCATAATCTAACACACTGAATCCAAATCCTAATTCTGATCCAAATTGATATTGATTAGATTGAAAGTATTCACCAACGTTAGAGAAAAGTTCATTATTGTTCAATGTAGTAGCATTTACATCTTCTTGGAATTGGCCCATAGATTGATTGATTTGGAGCAAAATACCCAGATTATCATTGTAACTGTCAAAATCTAATTTCGTACTAATTCCCCAATAGTTCTCGTTAATGTTTTGGTCTTGAAGAATTTGACCAGAACCTGTTAAAACCATTCCAGCAGAGTTGTCAAGTTCTAATGAACTACCAAGAACAATACCATAATCGCTTTTTTGAGTTTTTTGTCTACTTTGAAAACCTAGACTGAGTTTGGGTTTGACATTAATATAGTCTGTGACATTCAGCAGATGACTTCCTTGTATTGCAACATTTAAATATCCTGATTCAATTTGCGTTTGTGGTAAATTTTTGCCTACACTTTCAGAGTAAAGTTGTGCAAACCATGCATTACCATTCAAGTCAAAGTTAATCGGATTACTCAATGATTCACTGCGGACTGACCATAAATTTTTGTGTCCACCTAATCCTAAATAATAAAGTGTGTTATTATAGGAAACTGATTCATATCCCTTGTGTTCAATCAAGGATTTTCCTTGCTTGATGCTGGAAATAAGCTGTAATTGAGCATCATGAGTTGATGAATTCCAACCTAGATATGGATTCAATCCATGAAATTCAGTTTGATGTTGAATCAAATCACCTTCAACTGAGTTGAAATCAATCTGTGAATCAGCGTATGAATAGGCAAATCCAGTAATGATCTCTTGATTGAGTTTATAATCTGTTCCAGTGGTTGCAGAATAAATATTTCCACGCCAAAATGCAGTGGTTTCACCTGAATTTTGTTGAATGTCTTGAAAATTTCCTTTTCCCCAAAGTCCTACTCGACTTTCAACACCATATTCTGGGAATAATTCAAAGGAGAAAGCTGCCTCACCTAATGCTGAAGAGCGAAACGATTTATTTTCAAAGAACAATTCATTACCAGTTTTCATAAACTCTGAAATTTCGTTGTTACCAAATTTGAAATAGGTGGGTGAATGACCAGATGCAAGAAATTCCATTCGGGTGTTGATTAGTCCATGAGTTTCAGTGCTAGTTCTGTCTAATAGTTCACTTAAAACTGATTGATGTACTGAATCAATACGCGACAGACGTGCTTGCTCACGATCTGTAGAATCAGATATAGTCACAGATGTACTTCTATTTGCTCCTAGTTTGTAGCCTTGACCATTAGTAATTGAAATACTTAAAACAGAATCTGGTCCAGCTTCTTCGTCATTTGTGGTTTCAACAAAAAAACTTGTTTCGGTCTGATTAGCGGGAAAATTTACAGCTTGATAGAGTGGTTCAGTTACTTTTTGATTCGGTTCCAGATATAGGTTGATCGATAACTTGGTAATTGACCGGACTGAAGTTTGGAGCAAGAATTCGGCAATTTCTCCTTCTTGAATATTGCGTGTTTTTGGATAGATAGATACAACAATATTTTGATGTTTTCTGTTTTCCTCAATTTCACCTCTTGCCAATTGATATTCATTAGGGATTGAATTCTCTTGACTTGTTCTTGAATCTAAATATGACAATATTGAATTAACTGCTGATCGAGCAATAGATATCCGTGATTGTGAAGTTGAAGGGATATTTTGGTCATTATCCATTACCACCAGAGTAGCGGAATCTCTTGCACCGAGCTGAAATCCTGTACCATCAAGTAATTTAACAGAAATAGAACCATCTGTTTCTCTTATGTCATCATTATGTGTTTTGATTGCTAATGTCGTGTCAGAGCTTTGAGTGTTTAAATTAATTGAATTCTTTACTCTCCATAATATAAAATTTCCAGTTTGACTTACTTCATAGATTAGAGTAAATGTTTGTTGAGGAATTGGTGTAGTTGAAATGGTAAATTCGGCATCAGCACCCTCAATTATTGGCGTTCCAGTTGAAATTGAAACTGTATAAATTACCACATTACCTGTCATTATTGTAGCAACAGTATTAGATGTACCAATCTTATAGTGCTCACCACTCTCAAGCGTTGCAGAAATTTCACAATCACTGCTTCCTTCTGTAGTCAAAATTTCAAGCAAACCATTCGATTCACCTTGCTTGATAATTACCTCTTCATCTGGTGTACCTGAAATACAACTACTTTGTGGAACATTCACTTGAATTGTTGTGTCATCTATTAAATTACTATTTGCGTTAACACTAAACTGAGCTAATTGTCCGCGGGTAACATAATTATTAACAGATTCAATAGTGATAAGTGGGCCATTATCAAGGATAATCTTTGATTCTGTGTGACTATAGAGATTTGATATAGTGTAAGCCGCATTATCTAGGAGTTCGATCGTTACAGTCACTTCACCATTCATTTCATCAATATCATCATCTAAGGTATTTACAGGATACATTTTTGATACCGTAAATTCTGTCGTATTTGCATCGAAAGTCACGGTCATTGGCGGAGCAGAACCTATTGTATTTGTATTGTTATCGTCGACATTGACCTGTACAGAAAACTCATTAGTCCAAAATCCTATTGCAGTAATAGAAAAGTTTGCAGTATCACCTTCATTAACCATCTCATCAGGAATAGAAACTGAAATGACAGGTTTGTCTCTATTTACGACTATCAATTGTTTTGATTGTGTCATGAGTTCATATCTTTTTGGAGTATTGGTGGTATCTTCTGTTAACTCAATGGAAAATGAACCATCTATCTCAGTTCCTTCGTAAGTGCCAAAAGTATTACCAAACCCGCCAAGAGTTAATTGAAAATTATAGAACTTAGTAACGGAATTTTCTGAAGTATTTTTAGTAAAAGCAACATTTGGGGGATAGCTTAGTCCAGTGAAATAATCACCTACTTGGTTAGAAATAGTCACTGGTATAGTAAACGGGTCTGTCCATTTTCCGGTAGCTTTAATTGGAATTGAAGCTAAATTACCACTTTGAATTGGAATTGTTGGAACAATAATTTCAATTTTTGGTGGATTTGAAAGCTCAGCTACTGAAATAGTGACGCTACTTCTATTCGTAGTTCCTGTACTTTGTGAATCATCAATGACTTGGTAGCTGGAAGATCTAGTTGGAGTCTTTATTGATATCGTAATTTGGTTAGTTGTGCTAAAGATATCATTTGAAGGAATTGGCATAGAGAATGATTTTGTTTGAGGAGTACCCGCAGGATTTGCACTGAATCTTATTGCGGTATTTGGTGCAGGTGAACCGATCAAACCTCTGGAACCATCTTCTAGTTCAACTTCAACTGCAATTTCTGAATCCCACTTACCAGTGACAGAAATAAGTAAAGAAACAGTTTCACCTTCTGATACTGACGCGCTTGGTGCAGAAATAGCTGCGATAGGTATATCTTCACTAACGATATACCTCGTCAATACACCGGTACCTATTGTGTAGTTTTTCCTTCCGTTAGTATCAGGGCTAATGGTTACTTCAACTGAACCGGTACTTTCTGAGCTAGTAAATATATCGTTGTCATCAGCAACAATGGTAGTAAAATCATAATTTTTTGTGATCGCATTGTCGGTTAAATTGGTACCGAAATTTACTGTGGTTGGCCAAGAATTATCCTCAACAAAATTACCAACTCGCTCAGTTACAGCAATTTGTACGTCAAAAGCTTCTGACCATTTAGAATTCATGGAGGTTGTAAGAGTAAATCGAGCATTGTTTCCTGCTACAACTGGTGATGCCGGTGCTTCCAGATTGATAACTGGTGGGGCATCATTATCAGTTATAGTAATTGTGATAGATTTGGGATGAGATTGAGTTTGACTCAAAATGTATCCAGTTCCGGCTAGTAACGTTACAGTTATACTCCCGTCGGGTTCGTCAATATTATCATCTGTTATTGCAAATTCTAAATCTTCAACAGATCCGGTAACTTGTTTGGTTTGATTGGAAGAAGTTACTGTGCTGTCGGTTAAAAAATCACCAACCTGTGTGACACTATAGTTAACCATAGCATTTGTAGAACCCGAACTGGTCCAAATGTAAAAAAATACTTTACCTTTACTTGGTGCCTCTGAGAAAGTTGTTGGACCAGAAGTGACACCTCTTGAATATTGGTAAATCCAAACACTTGGACCTTGAGCTTTAACACTTGAGAGAGTTGTAATTTCAAATAGACAGGTAAATGCTATCAATCCTAACAAGGTAAACTTATGATTTAGTCGAAAATAGGAACAATAATACACTATTTGAGACAACCCAAGTATTATTAGTTTGAGTGATTTGACTGATACAACGCGTAGATTGGTGGTTAGATTTTTTTCTTCGTCTAGTACACAAGGAATGCAAGATTGGTTTGAATTTGAAATGGATAACATTTAGTTGACTCGTTTGTTTGATGAAGGAATTAAATTTTACGATTAGCTCAAGATTACATCTTTGGATTAAATTGTCAAGCGAAAATTTTATAATTCTTTATTTGATGCAATTCAAAACTTCTGTACCCCTAAAATTTTTCAGTGAATTTATTGATCCTTGTTAATGGTAAATTGCTAAATTCAAACGAGAAATAATTTTTTTGTCGGCATTTTTTCATTTTCGTAAACTGGACTAATATTATGAATTCATAAGTTTGATTACGAAGACTAAATTTCTATTTATTGCCGAATTACCATACCTTGCTAAAACTATTGTAAAGGCAATAATTTGGCGGCACTAAAATCAACAACAAACTTAATCTGTTGCAGGATGCAACAAATATGGAGGGACTTAAAATGAAACTAATTATTACAATTTTACTTGTAATCTTGGTCATTTATTGTTGGGTACAAGTCAATAGTGCTACCGCAGAAGATTGGAAATCGGAATTAAATAATCAAGGAAATATTTCAACACCCATTTTAGATTATTTAGAGTCACATGGGGTTAATCTAACCTATCTTGGCGATGAAGGTGGGTTACATGGTTATCTTGGTGAAAGTGTCAATGGACAGTTTCAAACATTCTATGTATCACCTGATGGCAAGCATGTAATCTCTGGGATTATGAATAATATGACTGGCATAAATGTAACGGGAGTTCAAATTGGTGAAATGCAAAAAAGATTTCGAGAGGCGGAAGAATTATTGTTGGATGAAAACTTTTTGACAGGATTGCAGGGAGCAGAATTTGAAGGGTATGATTTGTCAGGGGAAAGCAGTAAAAATTCAATTAAACAACAAGTTGGTGATAAGAATTCTAATGGATTGGTAAGGGATCCTTCTGACTTGGTGGCTATACCTGAATCTGAATTGTCAAAAAATTTGCCAATTCCTACAAATGAACAGTCAACAATTTCGCAATTAAGTGGAGTCAAATCATTTGTTGCACCTACAAATGAAAAATTTGATTCTTATTCTCAAAATGAATTCAAAAAGAACAGATTTTTAAACGCAGTTTCTGGTACAACATACTTTGAAATTGGTGATCCAAATGCAAAGACAATAGTTTGGAAATTAGCGGACCCAAATTGTGGTTATTGTAATCGTGCGTGGGAACAATTAAAAGCGTATGTTAATGATGGACAGATAAAAGTACGCATCATTCCGGTTGGACTATTGGATGGTAGTCGAGAATTAGTGCAATCGGTGCTACTGTCGGAAAACTCTGCACAAATTTGGGTTAATTTACATGAAGGGAAACGAGATAACATTCAAAATAATTTTTCTGAGAATCAATTACATGTCGTAAATGCTAAAATAGCAAAGAATCTAAAATTTATTAACGAGATGGGGATAAAAGGAACTCCATATTTGGCATTTATAGATACACGTGGTGAATTTCATAGTTCACGTGGATTACCAGTCAATGTGGAAAAATTTTATTCGCACTTGACGTTTGATTAAAAATTTGTTATACCTGATCGTCTTCAAGGTAATAATTGATACCATAAATTCATCAATTATTATTGGTGGAAGCAGGAGTATCAAACATGTAATGCAATAGCTTAGCCTGAATTGCGCAAAGTATCGTTAATTTTTTGCAGGTAAATATTGTTCTATTACCCACAGTATAAAGGTTTATTTGGTCATTTTCAATTACTTAATCAATTTACAGTGTGTTTTTTTAAATTACTCACGTTGGCTCAGGTTTTACAGATGTAAAAAAAAAATTAAAACTGGGGCTGCAATTTGTTCACTTCGTTGTTATATGAAATTTTAAGCGCATATCTTTTGCGTTCATTGTTGCATTAATAACGGAGTTAGGGATGAAAAAACCAAACCCAAAGGCACGAAAAAGGAAGACAAAGTCACCTAATTCAGTGCAGTCAGAGAAGCTGATTTGTTCAGAATTTCAAGGGAAGTCGGTTGAGGTGACCTTTTCACCAATCAATTTAAGCGGTGATGCTGGTTCATTGTTGGTTCGAGAAGCTGAGTTGTCAACTGGAATTATGCAGCGAATGTCCAATTGTTTTACTGATAACCGCGATCAACGAATGGTGGTTCATAAATTGGAGACGCAAGTTCGACAACGGATTACTGGGTTGCTTCATGGTTGCCCGGACCACAATGATCATGATGAACTTTGTCGGGATTCTACTTTTGGATTACTGGTTGCTGAACCTGGTATTGTGCGGGAAAATTGTCAAGCATTAGGATCTCGCTCGCAGATGCGTCGGCTTGATGAAGCAAATCGGTTGGTAGCTGATGGTGACCAGAAAAAACTTGAGTTTAACCAAAATCAGTTTGACCGACAGCTGTTAGAGGATAGCGTTGAGTGGATCAAACGGCGGAAAGGTAAATTTCTGACGATTGATATGGATGCCACGGCTGATCAATTATATGGTAATCAGGTCGGTGGTGCTTGGAACGGGTTTTATCAATACAAATGCTTACTACCGCTGTTGGCGTTTGTAGGACCCCATCCAGTCTTTTGTCGCACCCGAGCTGGTGATGTTGATGGGGCGTTAGGCACGGTTGAGGCGTTGGAAAAGATTGTACCATTTTATCGACAAGCGTTCCCGAACAAACTTCCGATTTTTCGAGCCGACGGTGGCTTTAACCGACCGGAGCTGATTTGTGTGTGCCACGCAATGGGACTCAATTTTGCGATAGGTCTTGCCAAAAATAAGGCGTTAATGAAAAAGATTAAGCCTCAAATTAAGCGGGTTCAAGAGTCAAGTTTGAGCTCAGGGAAAACCAAACGGGTGTTCACCGAATTTAATTGGACCACTGGCAATGACAGTTGGGGCGGACAGTCGTTTCGAGTGATTGCCAAAGTTGAGTATATCAATACCAATCATCATCGTAAGTCAAATATTCGATTTATGGTGACCAATTTGGATAAGAAGTTTGGTGGTGCTCGGAAGTTATATACTAAATTATACTGCGGTCGGGGCGATGCGGAGAACCGCATCCAAGAGAATCAGTATGAATTATTCGGGAGTCGAGTGAGTGCACACAATCTCGAATCAAATCAAATGCGATTGAACTTTGCCGTCAGTGCTCATAAGGTTGCCAATGCGATTCGAACAATTGGTTTTCGTGGTACCAAGTTAGCGTCGGCAAAGTCCAGCACAATTCGCCAGAAAATACTGAAAACACCAGCCATTATTAAGCACAGCTGTCGTCGAGTGTGGGTCGATTTTTCTGAAGAATTTACCAACAAAGATTTGTTTGTGCAGGCGATTGAGCGATTTATGGACTATGGGTCTCGGCGGCGGGGGTTAACGGAAGGGGTTGGATAATATCCATCAACACATTCTTGAGATTGAATCAAACAAGATTATCTCTTCACCCTTTTCATCAACAACGCATCATTTGAAATTTAAATTAGTAAATTGATGCTCAACTCATTCAAAGTCAAACAACCGCACTAAAAGAAGCACCCATCTTGCTGACTATTGAATGAACCCAGTGCTTCAAATAATTGCGCATGCCGACAAACGTTAATTTGTCGCAACGGAGGAGTTGTATTCTTCGTCAAAATAGGATATAATCTGACCAAATTTACGCTTTTTGTTCGCAGCTACTTTGCGCAATCTAGGTTAGAATAGAGCTATTGTCTCTTGATAGTTATTTTGACAAAAACAACAAATTTTCTATCATTTTATACCCATGGTAGAATTCCACGGATAAGTTTTCGTAAATATTATAGTTTTTAACAGTTCATTCATGTGTTTCGCATTATTGAGAGAATGGCTAGAATCACAAATCACCAAGGTTAATGACCAATGGTGAAAGGATAACAACTGTTAAACTTAGTTAGACGGTTTCTAGAGAATTGATTTTAGTTATCCCATTATTTGATTACTGAAGTATTTTACGTATTGAAGCAATTGGTAAATACAGACGTAAGTTGGTTTCAGGGGAACCTTGAAAGCTTAATGCTTGGTAAAATTTTGCCGTTTCTTCGTCTAGCGCATCAACAACCAAATTAGTAATACCAAGGATTTCATTAGCTTTGAGGACACTATGAAGTACATCCATCACTAAGTATGTACCAATACCATGATTTTGAAATGATTTGGCAATTGCTAATCGACCCAATAACGCAGCTGGTAACGGATACTTGGGTAATTTATCTGTGATTTCACTTGCAACATTGGACTTATGGAAGCAAGTGGCACTCAAGCTATAAAATCCGACAATAGTACCACTCGTGCGGTCTAGGGCAACAGAAACTCGTGCTAAATCCCGTTTTTCATCTTGAGTAGCGTACTTTTTGAAGTAAGTGTCTAGTGCTTCCACTCCACATGAAAAAGCATCACGGTCATGAACCTTTTTATCAAAAGGTTCAATATAGATGTCAATCTTATCACTCTTCATGCATTAGCCTTCAAATAATTGTTGAAGGCCTTACGTAATTTTGGACTTGGTTCGGGAGGATTATTCATGGTATCATGAATAAATTTCCAATCTCGGTCTGAAAGAGTAATTATTGCACTCTCTTGCAATGATTGATCGAATTTGGTTGCGTTTGAAGCTGTTTGATGTTCAGAATTCAAATCTGGGACTAATGTCAAATTAGTTTTTTTTAAGTTCTGAACTTTATCAGTTGCAACAGAATTCGAGTCTTGTTTTCTGTTAAACATTTTTAACTCCTAGTTTAAAACTCAACTCTGGTCAAAAGGATAGAATATTGAGTATGGTTAGAAACTAATAGCAAGTAATTTACTAAATTGGTAAATTATAGTAGTTCCGAAACAAAATTTCAAGAAACAAATTTTGTTTCTAATTACTGCTGTATTTTGCTTTGTTATGTTGTAATTCTCCTCTAGTAAAGTTAATTTCTTAAACTATATAACACAAAATTTAATTTTCAACCCTACTAACATTAATTTTTTGTTAAGGTTCTTGAAACAAGGCTATATTAAAAGAGTCTTGCATTTGAAAATGGAACCTGCGGTTTTAAAAAATTAATTTTGAATATTACAATTTTTAGCTACTTATTCGTAAGTTGTTGATAGATATAGAAAATATGAAATAAATTTGCCGCATGAGGTCAAAACGCGTCACTATATAGAATATCAAAGAATCTGTCGCTTTAGAGTTAAAACTTTGTCGGGAGACATTGAATTTAGAATGTCATTAGTAGAGTATTTATAGTCTTTTTTCAATATATGTTTTTAAGTATTTGCATTAATGAAAAATATTTGCTAACATCATCAAAAATATCAATTGTTTTTATTCAAAATGGAGAAGTGAAAATGAAAATTAGTGAAACATTTATCAAAAATTGCTTGGGTGCAGGTCTGGTTGTAGCTGTGGTCGCCCCTGCTATTTATATTCTAATCCAATTTGTCTGGACGACTAATACCAAATTAGTAAAAGTGGAGGTTGAAAATTCAGTAAATACTAAAGAGTTGGTGAAAATGAACGAAGAGTTGGTGAAACTTAACGAAGGGCGAGCGAAAATAATTAATGAGCAAGCGAAAACAAACGAAGAGTTGGTGAAAGTAAACGAAGAGTTGCTGAGACTTAACGATGGTCAAGCGAAAATTACTTTTAGACTAGATGAACTTGAGGGAGTTGAACCACGTGTTGAGAGCAATGAAAAAAGATTGAATGAGGCTGAAAAACAAACTAATTACTTGAAGGGACAGGTTGAAACGCTACTTTCGAAAAAACCAGACTAATCAGTGTCGTTTGCAAAGTCTAAATTCAGTTGAGAAACATTTAATATCAGTATCCAGAGGTTGCGTGTAAATTGAGTTGTATCAATTTATGCAAATGCTTGCAGTCCAGTTTGAGCACGGCCAAGAACGAGCGCATGGATATCATGCGTTCCCTCATAAGTGTTGACCGTTTCTAAATTTTGTGCATGACGAATAACATGAAACTCTTCATGAATCCCGTTGCCACCATGCATATCTCTAGCAACACGCGCAATATCTAATGCCTTGCCACTGTTATTTCGTTTAATCAATGAAATCATTTCAGGTTTAGCCAACCCTTGATCAAAAAGTCTACCAACGCGGAGAGATGCTTGAAGTCCGATTGTAATTTCAGTTTGCATATCAGCAAGTTTTTTCTGGATTAGTTGTGTGTGTGCCAACGGACGATTAAATTGTTTTCGCTCGAGCGTGTAATTCCGACTTCGAAACCAACAATCCTCTGCTGCCCCCATTGCCCCCCAAGAGATGCCATAGCGTGCTCGATTTAAACAACCAAATGGTCCTTTCAATCCAGTAACATTTGGTAGCAAACTCTCTTCTGGGACTTCAACGTTATTCATGACGATTTCACCAGTAACAGACGCGCGTAGTGATAGTTTACCAGAAATAGTTGGTGCAGATAATCCTTCACAACCTTTATCAAGAATAAAACCGCGTATTTTATTATCGTGTGCTTCTGACTTTGCCCACACCACAAACACATCTGCGATTGGTGAATTGGAAATCCAAGATTTTGTTCCATTTAATCGGTACCCACCATCAATTTTTTTAGCCACTGTTCGCATGCTCCCTGGATCAGATCCAGCGTCGGGTTCCGTTAAACCAAAGCAACCAATTAATTCACCTTTGGCAAGTCCTGGCAAATATTTCTGGTGGTGAGTTTGATCTCCATACGCAAAAATAGGGTACATCACTAACGAAGACTGCACACTCATCATTGAGCGATAACCGGAATCTACACGTTCAATCTCGCGCGCAACTAAACCATAGGAGACATAACTTGCGTTTGCACATCCAAACTCCTCTGGTAAAGTAATGCCAAGTAATCCTAATTCTCCCATTTCTTCAAAAATTTCTCGTTCAATTAATTCATCTCGATAGGCCGCGATGATACGTGGTTGCAATTTTTCAGACGCGTATTGGCGCGCACTTGCCATGATTATTCGCTCATCTTCATTTAATTGCTCACTAAGCAAAAAAGGGTCTTCCCAATTGAATTCGTGATGTTCAGAAGTGGTTGATGCGTTTTCTGAAGTTGCTAATGTCATGTTTAATGTCTCAGTTTAGATTTGATTACATGAGTAAATTGTTATGCTGTTGGGATAATATAATAGAGCAAAGAAAAAAAATCAATAATATTTTTCTCTTTTTCATTTTCAGTCAATTGAAAACATTATCAAACTGGTGAGATTTTAATCATGGAAGTGATTTATTTCGCCACTGATTAGTTTTTCTTCCTACCGCATCTTGTAAATTTGAAAACCCGAGTTCTTGTACTTTTAATGAAAGGTAAGTGAGAATTTCATCCGCTAATTTAATCCCCTGGAAAGTCAATCCAGTATAAAGTTGTAATAGATTTGCTCCAGCTTGGATTTTTTCCCATGCCGTTTCACCACTATTAATACCACCAACACCGACAATCAAAAATTCTGGTCCTACCAGATGGCGAACTTTCGCTAATAAAATCGTTGATTTTTCAAATAAAGGTCGTCCGGATAATCCGCCAGTTTCGCGTGCAATTTGTGTTTCTTGTAAATTATTGCGGTCTAATGTTGTATTGGAAACAATCAAACCATCAATTCCCTCTGCCAATACCAATTCGCATATTTCCTTAAGTTGAACGTCGCTAATATCAGGTGCAATTTTCAAGAACATCGGTACTTTTTTGGAAGATTTTAGGTTTTGTTGCTTACGCTCCTCATTGATAGCCTGCAATAGTTGTTTTAATTCATCGTACTGTTGTAAGACTCGTAGACCGGGCGTGTTTGGTGAAGAAATATTGATTGTCAGGTAACTTGCTATATTTGCGAATGTTTTTATTCCGTTGACATAATCGGCAACCTTGTCTTCTGAGTTCTTATTCGCACCGATATTGATTCCCAATATTCCAGTATGTTTTTTTCTAGAAGCAAGATTGTGGGATACTTGTTGGGCACCTTGATTGTTAAAACCTAAACGATTGATGACTGCTTGATCTTGTTTCAGCCGAAATATTCGCGGTTTGCTGTTACCAGTCTGTGCTTTTGGGGTAATCGTTCCAATCTCAACAAATCCAAACCCGATTTCCAGTAATACATCTACAACCACGCCATTTTTGTCAAATCCAGCTGAAATTGCAAGGGGATTTGGAAATTGTAAACCAAAAAAACTCGTAGCCAGATTGGAGGGGGATTCCAATCTAGGTTTGGGAATCAGCTTAGACCGCAAAACTTTGATCGTTAAGTTATGGGCAAGCTCAGGGTTCAACATACTTACGGCACTAACCACCGGGTTGGCTACTTGAAAAACTATGAAAAATGCTCCGCGATTGATTTTATTTGTTTCTTGCTCAAGGGCGGTGCATATTTAGTAACTATTACCCGTCTTATCAAGGGACCATACAAATGGGGAAATAATTCCCCGCTTGATGACGGTTCCCACTTCAGGTCATCACCAAGTTTTTTTGCGTTAACAAGTAATAATCCAATGTCAGTCTCTTTGGCAAAATGCTTTGCCAAAGTATCATTAAGCTGTTTCGCAGTTGAAAGATGGATAAATCCATCTGTCTGGTCATCTGATGAGCCATAGAATACATTCAGTCTTTCAAACTCTTTCCATTCATCCGGCCGTAAGATTTTGAATAAAATAGAAGTCACAGCATTTCCTTAGGGTCTTGAGTTTGTTGCTGAGTTTCATTTAACTTTTATGCAATATATATATATAATTATTTTACATTGCAAGCTAAATTCTAATTTTTTTTCCAAATAGTATTAATTTGGAAATAGAAACCGATCTTTTTTGGTGTTAGAAACCTTTATAATTCATAACCCTTGAAAGATTATTGAACTGCTAGAATGCCGACAGTATTTTTTCTCATTTTTGATAATTATTTATGTTCAAACACAAAATAGTATTAGAAATTTTAAAAAATTTCACCAAATCGCGGATTATTAATTCAATCAAATTAGCTATATATTAGATATAAACTATACATTATAAATTAATTATACTTACTCAAATTAATGCAGTTTTGTTATGAATTAGAGCTGTGAAGTGACGCGTCTTGAATTGTGATAAAGCGGCACACTCAGTTTGGTTACCAATCATCCGCGGTATAAAGCCTGATCTAATTTGATTTTTGTAAAAATGGATTTTGACTGCTGTGCGGTGGAATACGAAAAGTCATTAATAGTGAAATTGCTTAATAGTGTGTTGCAACTTATAAATCTGGAAATAAACTACGCGCGACCTTGATGAGACTTAAATCCGACCCTTTTGGGCCAATTAGTGATAAACCAATCGGAGCATTGTTTGGTCCAGTCGCAATTGGTATTGAAATTTGAGGAACTCCGCTAAGGCCGGCAATACACAGGAGAGTTATTGAATTTTTGCGAAAAGTATCCCAATCAGGCTTGGAGGTAACGAGTAATGGTGCTTCGGCGATGGTAGAAGGAACGACTAAGATCTTGCCGGTATTAAGTAGCATATTCATGGGTTCTGATTGTTTTTGTCTGATTTCATTAGAAGTCGCTTCAACTTTCTCATCTAGTCCTTTTGCAAAAATAAACCGTTCTTGTACTCCAGGTGTCAGGGGAGGGTTGTTTTCTCGTACCCATTGTCCTAGTGATTGCATCACCTCGCGTGCTTGAAGAACACGAAACGTCAAATAGAGAGGGTCAGCATTTTCACCAATTGGATGAATTTGTTTTAATTTATTGACGTTGTAGGGGAATTTTGATTTAAGAGTCGTGCTACATTCTGGATCTGCCAATTCAAACATATCTGGAGCTAATACAAAATTGCTTTGGGTATTGGTTAGTTCAATTACATCTTGGTCTGAGTACAGAGCATTGGCAACCCTTTCAAATGTTGCACCGTCTTTGGCAAAAAATCCTGCAGCATCAAAACTCTTAGCTAATTCCATACAATTTTGAAGTGGGAGTCTACCGTGGGTAGGTCGGATTCCCCAGATTCCACAAAATGAGGCAGGGAGTCGAATTGAGCCACCAGTATCGGTTCCAATTGCAAAATCAACGATACCTGCACTAGTTGCTGATGCTGATCCTGACGATGAACCACCTGGCACTCGATCTGGAGCGGTTGGGTTGATTGGTGTACCGAAATGTTGATTGATTCCCTCTAATGACCATGCTAACTCATCCGTTTTCGTTTTTCCCATAAATTCAGCACCTGCATTCAGTAATGTTTGTACAATAGGTGCATTCTTGGGTGAAAGTGAACTTTCAGCAAGCTTAAGCGGGCATCCACAACCAGTGGGGTATCCTTCAACATCAAAAAGGTCTTTTACTGCAAACGTCAGCCCAGCAAGTGGACCATTAGGAGCGTTTTGTACCCGGACATAAGGATATGGCATAAAAGCAAAAGTTGGATCTTCTTTGATTCTCAATTTGATTCTCCATTATAGAATTGGTGTAGGTGAAGGGTGATTAGGTGGTAGAATTGGAAAACAACTCAGGGAAATTTGAAAATAATATACTTACTCAACCAGAATTCAAACTATTTGTCACGATAATGATAAATTAGAAAATTTACCTGTGTGTTATTTGAAGTGTTAAGATACACTTTATTGATACACTAGTTCAAATATTAAATAATTTTTTTATTTTTTTCGAAATCGACTTTCAGATTATAGAAATTTGTCAACCATGTTTCTCATTTTGGAAATAGTAACTTTCAACTCAAAATGAATGAGATTAGCATAGCAATTTAGTCTTTATATAATTTTACTAAAAGTAATAAAATGTTGTTGTTAGAATTTTGCCGACAGGTTATTATTTATATTTTTTTAGTTAAGCAGCGAAAAGTTGAAACGCAAGTGCTCAGATTGTTAAAAAATCAGGTACATAATCTGGTAGTGGATTGAATAATCAATTATTGTGAGTTCATAAACTGAAAGACATACCCTAATTGTAGAATCAAAGAGTAGTCTTTTCGCAAAGTTTTAAGATAAATGAAACGAATTTAATCGCGTTGTTTCATATACTCTAATAGATTTAGCAAAACTAAATTTTTGCCAATTACTGCTCAGTTCTCTATAAATTCCAATTATCTTTCTAAAAAAATGGGAAAGCAAGATGTTGAAAATGCCGACAAAATTGTAAACAAAACGTTCTGTAAGAATTGACATTATTTAAATAAACACCAATTTTATCGGAAGAAATGATTCAATTTGAACGAAATTATGAAAAAAATCTCGTTGCTCAAAAAAAAATAAATTTTTCCAGTTACAGAAAATGAAGTCTTATTATTTACGCTTTCAGATGGGGGTACCCCTTAAAGAACAAGTGTTTTAAATATATAAATATAATTTTGTTCATGTTTTATTTATAATTTATTTTTTAGCTTGACTTGAAAAATTTTGCAATCTATATTA
The DNA here is from genome assembly GCA_964291365.2 of Stappiaceae bacterium. Taxonomy (GTDB): domain Bacteria; phylum Pseudomonadota; class Alphaproteobacteria; order Rhizobiales; family Stappiaceae; genus JBDWFY01. The sequence continues at coordinate 2,380,657 of OZ219989.1, read as the reverse complement.
TATTCAAAAATTAAGGGTGTGAAATTTGTGAACATAAGTTGACTTGACAATTTAGCACTTTTAAGATAAGTTGAATTATTACGGATTGCTGTGGAACATATGACCCAGAATACAAAGGAATTGAATGAGGGTAGGTATTGACATTGTAATATCGTGTGGTACGTGAGTAAATGTTAACACTTAACTGGAAATTGCGATTTTCAGTAGCGAGGCAAAAAATGGAAACTAAACATGAAAAAAACTTTTCGCATGATAATGATGAGATCGTATCTAATCGGACGTTGCGAGCTAGTGAAGTGAATTCGCGCCGGGGTAATTCCACCAAACAAGCGCGAACAATTTGCAATAAATTTAAATCTGGGTATGATGGAGCGACGAAAGTTGATTCAAAATCCCTCAACCAAAATGGCGAGGTTACGATGAGTAATAACATGGATACAAAATTGGAAGTGATGCAGGTGCAGGTTGATAGCAATGAAAAAGTTATTAGTGCCGGGCTTGCGGGTCATAAAGCAGAATTGGAAGGCCACAAGTCAAATGTTGATGGGCGATTTGAGGCCGTGCTTGAGCGAATGGATGCGGACCGAAAGGTTGCGGACGTGAAGCATGAAGCGGCAATGGAACGAATGGATGCAAATCAAAAGGCCGCATTTGAGCGAATGGATGCGGACCGAAAGGTTTCGGGTGTGAAGCATGATGCTACAATGGAACGAATGGATGCAAATCAAAAGGCCGCATTTGAGCGAATGGATGCGGACCGAAAGGTTGCGGGCGTGAAGCATGATGCCGCAATGGAACGAATGGATGCAAATCAAAAGGCCGCATTTGAGCGAATGGATGCATATCAAAAGGGTGCATTTGAGCGAATGGATGCGGACCGAAAGATTGCGGACGCGAAGCATGATGCCGCAATGGAACGAATGGACGCATTTCAAAAAGTTGCTGATGCAAACCATAAGGTAGCAATGGAACGAATTGATGGAAATCAAATTGCTATTATTGGTGCTTTCAGAGCTATTATTGCTGAATTTAAAGCGGTTCGGACTGAAATTAACACAGTTCGGATCGAAATGAAAGAAGGTAATACGAGTATGAAACTTTGGGTGATTATCACTCTGATCTCGACTTTCGTCGGTGGTGCTGGTCTAGTTGCGGCAAGTTTTACTATTTTTAGAGTACTTTCGGGTAATTAGTGAGATAGTAACCAAAGACTAAAGACTTTTTATATAAACTAACCCGTTCAATGCATATTTTTATTTATTGAACGGGACTTACAAGGAATTAAAGTGCTGAATGGTTTTTTAAAAAGCATGAGAATTATTTGAGAAAATCAAAAACAGTGTACAATCTGTACTAATTTGTTTATGTTTCAACCTGGGTGAAATGGAGTACCGAAAGTTGATTCAATATCCCTCAACCAAAATGGAGAAGTTACGATGAGTAATAACATGGATACAAAATTGGAAGTGATGCAGGTGCAGGTTGACAGTAATGAAAAAGTTATCAATGCTGGGTAGCGGGTCATAAAGCAGAATTGGAAGGCTACAAGTTAAATGTAGATGGGCGATTTGAGTCCGTACTTAAGAGAACGGGGACAAACTGGTTGGCTATTCCCAGATGAATTGATAATAATCAAATAGGAGAATATTTTGACCTCTTACATTACTTTTGGATTCGCTTCAATTAACAAACTAGTAGAATATAAAGCTATGTATTTTAATCTAGCAAAAGCTTTTGTAAATGCGAAGTTTTAGTTTGTTTTTTGATAAACTTCAGCAGCGGATTTAGACTTTTTGCCAGTAATTTCAGCGGTTCCTCACCTATTTTTTAAAATATTATAAAGAGTAACATGGACAATTATGTGCTACAGACTAAAATCCGCTGCGGAAACTAAGATTCAAATTTGCCCGCTACCCTTACTTTTAAGGGCAATAATCGAGGTTGATTGATCATAATGAGAATATTTAGTATATAGTTGAAAATGCTGATAGTTTTAAATCTAAGTTCTTTGTTAAAATTCAGTTTATCTTAATATTTTAGGCAATTTTGTGCAAAAAAATTGATTAGCACTAGAAAGTATAAAAAAAATTTTGTTGAGGGCATCAAAGTGATTTTTTTGACTGGATATGATGTATTGTTTATCATGCTTGATTGCAGTTTAACCCTTTTAAATAAGGTTCATCTATTTCACTGTTGAATTTTGTTCATATTTTATTTATAATTTATTTTTTGATTTGACTTGACAAAATTTACGTGCTATATTATATTGTAAATTAAGAGTGTGAAATTTGTAAAAAGACAACTTGAGTTGACAAATTATGACTTTTAGTTTAATTCTATTATGACGAATTGTTGTGAAACAAATAGCCCGAGAAATTAAGAATTCATAAAGGGTCGGTTGTAACATCGTAATATCGTATGGTACAAGCTTAACATTAACAGTAGACTGGAAGTCACTATTTCCAGCAGCAAGGATAAAAAATGAAAACGAAACATGAAACAAGAATTTCGCAAAGTCAAAGTGGGGTCCTATCTAATCAGGCGTTGCGAACTAATAAAGTAAAGTCGCGCCGGGGTGATTCTACCAAACAAGCGCGAACTATTTGCAATAAAACAAAATCTGGGTATAATGGAATAACGATAGTTGATTCAGAGTCCCATCAACAACATGGAGATGTTACGATGAGTAATAACACTGATGCTAGACTGGACATGATGCAGGTGCAAGTTGATAGCACTGAAAAAGTAGTCAATGCTGGGCTTTCAGGCTATAAAGCAGAGATTGAAGGTCACAAATTGCATGCTGATGGAAGATTTGAAGCGATGTTAGCGCAAATGGATGCGGACCGCAGGGAAGCGGCTGCGAACAATAAAGCGAATCAGGAACGAATAGATACGAAACATGAGGCCATACAGGAACGAATGGACGCGGATCGCAGAGAATCAGATGCGAAGCATGAGGCTATGATAGAGCGAATGGATGCGAAGCATGAGGCCATGAATGAACGAATTGACGCGGATCGCAGAGAAGCAGATGCGAAGCATGAGGCTATGATAGAGCGAATGGATGCGAAGCATGAGGCCATGAATGAACGAATAGATGCGAAACATGAGGCCATACAGGAACGAATGGACGCGGATCGCAGAGAAGCAGATGCGAAGCATGAGGCCATGAATGAACGAATTGATGGCAATCAACGAGTGCTAGAAGATAAGATCGAAGCTAGTGCAATTAGTATAAAACTTTGGGTGATTATTACTCTGATTTCTTCCCTTGCTGGTGGAGCTGGTTTGGTGGCAGCTGGAATTTCAATTGTCAATGGGCTTTCAGGTGGATAATAAGACAGTTAATTCAGAGTCCGATCAACAACATGGAGATGTTACGATGACTAATAACACCGATGCTAGACTGGACATAATGCAGGTGCAAGTTGATAGCACTGAAAAAGTAGTCAATGCTGGGCTTTCAGTCCATAAAGCAGAGCTTGAAGGTTACAAATTGCATGCTGATGGAAGATTTGACGCGGTGCTAGCGCAATTGGCTAGGAACCGGAAGGTTGAGCATGAGAAATTTTGGGAGCGACAAAAGCAAATGGCTATGGACCAAAAGGTCGCGGATGAGAAATTTTGGGAACGACATAAGCAAATGGCTATGGACCGAAAGGTCGCGGATGAGAAATTTTGGGAACGACTTAAGCAAATGGATGCGAAGCATGAGGCTATGATTGAGCGAATGGATGCGAAGCATGAGGCTATGATTGAGCGAATGGATGCGAAGCATGAGGCCATGAATGAACGAATTGACGCGGATCGCAGAGAAGCAGATGCGAAGCATGAGGCTATGCTTGAGCGAATGGATGGCAGTCGACGTGCGCTAGAAGATAAAATTGAATCTAGTGCAAACAGTATAAAACTTTGGGTGATTATTGCTCTGATTTCTTCCCTTGCTGGTGGAGCTGGTTTAGTGGCAGCTGGAATTTCAATTGTCAACGGGCTTTCAGGTGGATAATAAGACAGTTAATTCAGAGTCCGATCAACAACATGGGAATGTCACGATGAGTAATACACTAATGCTGTTCTATGACAAATTAACTTTTTTTAAACGACAACCATCTATTCAGATATCTTTTGCAGAGCGTGGACTTTATCGCGGTTTTTAATCCAAGTTGTTCGCAGATTTTCTGTAAAGCCATAACATTAGCGAAATCTTTACAACGTCAAATTTGTAAAGAAAGTGATAAAACATACGTAAAAGAGAATTGATGGTTTCTTTCGGTTTTGATTAAAATTTGACCTAGAGTAATCAATCATTATGTATCAACTTTATAGCTGCCCCAAAAAAAGTCACTCCATCCCCATGTGAAAATGAGTGTTTGATCATTCTACTTGTAACAGTACTTTTCCCATACCCAATAAAAAAAGCACACCTTGATTTCTCAAGATGTGCTTTAACATTGGCTTCCACTATTTATTTGTTCTCACGCCTCCATAATTTCATACTCAGTGGAAGAATTTTGTGTTAGTAGTGATTATTTTAGTTGCCTCATACTTTGTTGATTCGTCCATTTTAGAAATCGCTTGCAGTGCATAAAGCATCACAAATGCCCAAATTTCTATCTTGACTTGCTCACACCCATTAATATTAATGATGTGTTTGGCAAAAGAAACCGAATCAAGTTCGTTTGTGGCAATCTCCTCAAGCTCGTATTTAGCTCGAAAATAATCCACAAGTATGTCTCCATACTTCATAAATTCAAAAATATTTTCTAGATCATCGGGGCTCTCTATTTGACAATATTGTAATTCAAGCTGTAATGAATCTAGACAATATTGAACATCCAAATAAACTCCACTATGAAGTTGTTTATCAACTTCACTTCTAAATAGTGAGTAATTTGTAAGTATTTGTAAAGCCAAGTGACTTTCGTCAGTTGGTTTTATGATGTCGGTTTGTTGCTCCCCGGTATTGCATTCAACACGGTATGGTAGCAACATCTTCTTATGATTATTTTCAGTCATATTGTAGATATAGTACGATTCGTTGATTGTAAAAAATGCCGACAATAAATTTTTTTGACAATTTTGGGATCGCACCTAGTTCTGCATTAAACAACCAACAACAAATATTGCACCTATGATTTACCAAGCTTTTATGTGCTTTAATCCCTTAGCGAAGGATTCAATCATCTAAGCTATCTTGAACTGGATCTTGTTCATCGGGTTTCTGTAGCGCGCAACATATCTGGGTAGATGGTTGTCGTCGAAAAAAGTTGATGATCTTGTCGTAGACCATTAAATGGATAAGAAAAATCATAAAGCGACTTGTTGTCAACGAGACGAAAAATTTTAACATTTTTCACAGATTATTTAAGTACAAACCATTACAAGTTATGAGAAATTGGGTTTGTTGAAAAAAAATATATTTTTGTGGTTGTAATTTTAAAATTGTGTAGTATATATAAATAATAAAAAATTATTTGACAAAGTTTTATCTTTGACTAACTAGTTTTTTTGATTGTAAATCAACTTAAGAAACAATAATTGGAGAACTTGTAAAATGACCGACCAAAATAAACAAGTAAAGTCAAAGGTCTTGACCAACATATTGATCGGTGTTGCGATAGTTATGTTTGGTGGGGGAATCAATTTTTTAGGTTATTCTTTGTGGACAGTAGAGTCACGTCTTGCTGGAATAGAAGTTAACTCCGTGATACTTTAAGAATTGAAAGAGAGTACGAGTAAAGGCTTTGAAACAGCAAGCAATAATGCTGATACTCGTTTTACTGATTTTGCGAATAATATTTATAAGTTTTTTGAAGAGCAGAACAAAAACACCGACAGACGTTTTGTTGCAGAAAGTGAAAAGGCCGACGAACGTTTTGCTGCAAAAAGTGAAAAGGCCGACGAGCGTTTTGCTAATTTTACGAATAATATTTATAAGTTTTTTGAAGAGCAGAACAAAAACTCCGACAGACGTTTTGCTGCAGAAAGTGAAAAGGCCGACAAGCGTTTTGCTGATTTTGCGGAAAATATTAACTTACGTCTTGTTGAAATAAATGCGCGGGTTATGGCCTTAGAAGAAAGTATCAAGCCTAGCTTTAATCTTGTAGCGGAAGATTTTAATGGAATTTTATCGCTCCTTATTAAATTGAATGACCCTCAATTGGACCCAGATGAGTTCAATAAATTATTTGTTCAAGTTGAAACCGATTTTGAAATTTTGAGTAAAAAAATTGAATCATTTCAACAAAGTGAAAAGCAAGAGTAAAGTAGAAATCTCATACTTACGATGATTTGTCAAATTGTGGGGTATTTTATTCTACAGAAGTTAGTTTTAATTTCTGGGCTGGAAGGAGGTGGTAAATTGATTGCATCTGATAATTTTTTCATGTGCACGGTTGCCGCATTGCTGAAGAATTTGAAGTCGGTCGCTTTCTTCAAAAATAGTGCATACGTCACTCACTTATTAAATGGGAAAGAAATAAAAATTACTGAGTAGTAAAAATAGTCGTACATAAGCAGCGAAAACTAAACGCATAAGAAATTTCAAAATACTTATGAAAGCTGAATCAATTGGAAGCGACAAACTAGCGGTGCCCTGCGACAAATGGCTTTGCCATTGTATTGACTTTTATCGCAATATGTTGCGTACTCATGCATTGTGACTACTCTTGAACAATATAAACTCAATTGAAATAACTGCACCAACCTCGCCCAACATCGACAAAAATCTTTTCACGGTGTTACCCCGCACATTTTCGTAAATTATTTTTTGTCGGCATTTTGTATTTTTTTCAATGACAGGTTTTTACGAAAACCTTAACGTGAAAATTATTTTTTTGTCGACATTTCCAACTATTTATCTTACAAATTTCTCAAATTACTCATTGTGTTTTAGTACTTTTGAGTTTTAATTTCTTTGACACCAAAATGATAGCTATTTTGTCGTTCCTATGATGGTTTTCAATCATTATATCAGCTAAACAAAATCTCAACTAAATTGAAAAAGAAATGACCAAGATTCAACCAACTATCTTGAGTCTGTGCAGTGTCATAGAGATTTTAAAGAAAAAAAATGGGAATATTTCTTTAAATTTTTTCCGTTTTATCGATTTATTTTTTAAAATTTAAAGAAAAATTGTTAGTAATAAAGAAAAATTATCTTTTTTAGCTTGACAAACATTTAAATATATAATAAATTGAATTTAATTTTAACAACTATAAGGAGAAACCATTGTCGAGAAAATCTTACAGACCTTGGACTAAATTAGAGAAAACCCGGTTAATTCGTCTCTGGCAATTGGTGCCAAGTATCGCATTAATTGCTATCGAATTGAATCGTTCTATGTCTAGCATTCATTCACAAGCGGTCCAAATGGGGTTGCCACGACGATACAACAAGTTTGGAAAATCCTATACGCGATGGACCATTAGCGAATTCATCAAGTTCGGACAAAGTCTTGTAAATCATATTGATGCTGATAATAAAATTCACATTGCGAAATTTGCCGATGAGGTGAATCGAAGTGTTGATGCAGTTATCGCCAAGATCATCGAAATTGTCGGTGACGAGGAAAGTGTACTAAGTCATTGTTACGCGCCGCTAGATATGTACTTTGTGGATCAACTAAAGGTTAAATTTTCCAAAGATCAAGAGAATGCAAAGACGCGAAAGTGCTTAACCTGCCAAAAACCGTTTTGGTCAACAGGAGAGTATAACCGAATTTGTTTATCATGCACGAAAGCAAATCGTCAAATTGAATTCAGGGAGCATTCGAATGTTAAGTAAATATAATTTTTAACCCGCAAAATACAATATCATATCCCGTTGGGTTTACAAGAACGGATAAGTTGGCGAAATTTACCATTCAATTTCTTAGAGATCAATTGTCACTAATTCCAAACTTTATAGTGAAATTCATCAAACACTATGTTGGGTCGAATTGAGAATTGAATAAAAATTTTACGTCAACTTATCTACCTTAGACATCGATATAGGGCCGCTTCGGCCCTGTATCAAGTAAGGAAAATCATCAGGATATGGTATTCAAGCGATTTGAAATCACTTATTTGGCACCAAAAACATTCAAGCCTCTTTCATACTTAGTAAAAATACTATGCCTAAATTATGTTTTTGGTAGTTTTAAACCATCATAGGAACAATCCCAGACAGAAATTTTAAGTGATTTACTTCAAGCAGTAAATTCTCACTTGGAGAATTTTCAAATTTAGAACTGCCAAGTAAGCAAGCAGTCCAACTGAAGAAACCTCTAAACTTTAAATTAATTTGACGTTCAATATTGTCGGTACTTTGTACAGGGAAATTACCTGCAAAAAAATTGTCAAATTCAATTAACTTAATTTTTCTCAATAATAGATGGATAAAATTGAAATTATTTTCTAAATTTTTTGTAATATTTAAGAAATTACTTTTTGTCAATTTCAATTAATGCTAATAGAAATCGCGCGTTGTAGCCTCTCACAATTATCCACAGGGAGAACTTTCTGCGGCTTGAATGGTCAAATTTTCTAGCTATATTTCAAGATATGGTGAGCTAATCAATGGGTTCTCATCACGGTTTGGTTACAATAATTCGAGAGGTGATCATTTCCATGCGTTTGATTCCAGAGCAGGATTTGCATGCGGGGATTAAGATGTATCGAGAAAACCCCGATTTATCCTATGAAGCGGTTGCGAAGCTCCATAACTTTAGTGCCACAACTCTTCGTCGAAAAAATCTTGAAGCGATTGCGAACAATGGTGTTCTGAAACCCGTGCAGATTGGTGGCGTGCGATATTCTGCCGATTTAGAAATTTATCATTGTGAAATTTGTTTGTTGATTTTTCAGCTTGGTTGGTGTGTATCGCACCGACAATTAGCTCGTGAATTAAAGTCTCGGTTTGATATAGAAGTGTCTCATGAACTGGTGCGAAATTACCGAATTATTCATCAATTGCCGCATAATCTTGTCGCTCAGGGGCAGAAAGCGGGAAAATGGTCGAATATTATTACAGTGATTGATGACAACGGAGAGATCCGACAATCGGCGCGTCAACAAGTTGAAACGGGATTATTGAATCGCACCACAGTTGTAACGGAACGGAAGCAGTACTCTCCTCAACGTCGTGCCAAGGTCATGCATGATGTTGTCAAGAAGGGGATGACAGTTAAGGATGCGGCTGAGAAGCATGGTGTTGATAATAAAACCATTTATGTTTGGAAAAAGATTTATCAGACTGAGGGGCGGTTGCGACGAAAGAAGCGGGCGGAAAACTATTCCACTGTTGATTTGAGTCAATATCCTGTTTTGGTTACGGCCAAAACCAATCCAAATATGACGTATAAAGAGTTGAAAGCTTGGTTATTGCAGGAGCACGGGGTTCGATGTTCGGAAGGTAAAATTCGTCGTTATTTGTTGAAGCGTCAAGTGACGCGAACCCGTAGTCAACAGAAATCAACGACGACTTTCCCAGAACCAGTAGTGGTTAAACCTAGACTGAGCACTGGAAGCTTCTCGACCAATACTAATGGGTATGTGGGTGATATCATCAATATTGCGAATGATATGCCTGTACGTGTCCTCAACAAATTACTGCAAGAAACGATGTTGTATTGGCAAGGGTTTTTGCAACACTTTGGGAATTTAACCGATGTCCGCACCGCTCATGCCGTTAACCATCATTTAGTAACGATTTTATTTATGATGCTCTTGAATGGGATGGTCGCGGCAGGAAATGCCGAAAATGTTAAACGATTTGGCACGGAGCATCGATTACGATGGATTCGCCCAATTTTGGGGCAACATGCATTTGAAACCATGCCAACAGCCAAGACCATCTGTGCGCTAATGCGACAAATTGATGCGTTTGAACTTTCAATGTGTTTTATTCAATTTACCATGTTTCGACGTGAGCAATTGAGACTCCCGATGACCGGACTCACGATTGCTTGGGATGCGAAAACCAGCCGCGGGTCAAAAGATGGTCCCGATTGTGATTATCTTCATACCGCATCAATGATGGATCACAAAACCCGTGACACCTTAGCGGTTTTCCGAACTGGTCGGTTGATGAAAGAAACCAAAACCCTCTTGGATACCATTGCCGCTGGAACCATCCCCGTCAACGGTAATATGATTACCGCAGATGCGCTCCACGGCAAACCAATTGTTACCGAAGCCATTATCAATCATGGCGGTGACTATTTTCTGGCCGTCAAAGAAAAGCAACCCATTGTCCAAGGGTGCCACCTTGTGTTTGACATGTTTCCTAAGGACGACAGCTATCAACAGCAGGATCAAAAACGACCATCAACCATCCGCACTTGTACTGTACATCACGTACCTGGCTTGATCCGTGACCAATACCCGCAATGGAAAAATTTGCAGTCACTCATCTATTATAGGGTTGAAGACCCAACCCGTGAGACAAAGAAAAATCTAACAAAATTTACCAATTACTACCAAACCAAATTACCATATACCCGGATTTTTGTTAGTTCAAAAAAACTATCAGCCGAGGAAGCCATAACAATAATCCGGGAACATTGGGGAATTGAAGAAAATCACCATCTTCTTGATGTTGCGATGAAAGAAGATCATCACCAAGCAAGAAAAGATAACGCCGCAATGAATTGGGCTCTTAGCAATCGACTATGTTTAAACGAGTTACATCGAAGTCGAGGACGTGAACCAATCAAAGGTGCAATGCAATATGGTAATGGTAATATCTTAAATTTATTCGCACAACTCACACAATTTCACAAAAAATATCCCGATCATGCTAAACATTTCGACTTCAAATCATAATTTTTCGAAACCATGAAAAAAAATTGGTCACAGGTAATTTTCCTGGTACTTTGTATTATTTTTCAGTGACAAACTTTTTACGAGAATCTTAACGTAAAAATTGAACTGGAGTGAAGTAACTGACAATTTGCGAATTTATTCTTTTATAATAAAATATTTGACTATTAGCAAAAATTAATATTATTATTGAATAGAAAATCTTAGAAGACTTTCTTACGATATCTTTAACTTAAACTGAATTTTAACCTAATCAAGGAGATCTAACATGGAAAAGTCATTTAAAGCAAAGACACCGGAGTTTGTGGATTCAGCTATTAAACGCTATGAAAACAAAAATAACATTAAATTGTGTGGTATAGTTGACCCAAAGCGCAGAAAAAAATTTATAGATAAGGTAATTGAATGTCATAAAAACGTTTATGACCTGAAGACCACATTAAGCAACATGAATAGTGAAACTATTGATCGTTTTACTCGAGATCCAAGACATCAAAATTTTGATCCCAATCGTGGGACAATTTCATATATGAGAGATGGAATGGTTGACGAGGCCGTTTGGCTATTCTTTTTGCATACTCATTGTGGAGATCAATTGGTTCAATGTTGTGATACAGATGATAAAGGGGAATGTGGACTTTTACGGGCGATTTATGGACCTAGTGGTACAGACTTGGTTTGTACTTTTGAAAATTTTAATGAAGACCCAACAATATTTCATAAATTACTTCATGCAAACAAAAATAAGATTAGATCAGCTGGTAAGTTTTCAAACCATCGACAAATGTTAGCTATGGATGGTTACAACCCGTCTATAATATTTCAAGTACTGGATAGCTATTCAAGGTTTCTTCAACCGCATAAGAGCGTTAAAGATCTATTAGCCGATATTCGTGGCAAATCTAATAACGACACTCAAATAAATTTTGACCTACTATTTAATAAGAGTGCTGAAATATTTCGGTTTGGTAGATTAGCTCAATTTGATTTCACAACAAGACTCAGTTATTTGGGCATAATTGATGCTCAACCTAGGTCAATCTATCTGTTAAAAGCAACCGGACCAAAGGAAGGGGCAAAAAAATTATTTTTTGATAGCAAACCAAAACGATGCAATTTAATTAAATTGCAAGATGACGTTGATTTATTAGCTGAATACCTTGAAATAGGGAAACATGCACTTGAGGACTGTTTATGCACATGGCAGAAAAAATTGGACTACGCTAACCCTGACAAAAAGTAAAGTATCTCTAATTGAGCAATCTATTTTACCCTACAAGCATGAAAATCGGCGGGTTGGGAGTAATCTTATCAAATGATAGAAATGATTTGGTTATTTTAAATCTGTTCCGCAACTCAAAGCGACCTAAACGTATAAACCTGAGAATTCAAATATTTAAAATGCAAAGTTGATGCAACTCTCACAGACTCTTACCAATAGTAATGTAGTTTTTCCGATTTGTTAAGGAGCTTGCAACAGTAAAGTTTAATTTTCAACTTGATGCGAAAATGCCGACATTTTATTTTCAAATTAAAGGTAACAATATTGTGATAATTTTTTTTCATTTAAAATAGTTGTTGAAAGAAATGTTGATAAATTTTCTTGCGTATAAAAATATATTTCTCAATTTGTAAGATTTTTGTCGGGACGTTGAAAAGTTTTCTTGTTTGATTATCTGAATTCAATTGAAGCTAATGAGAAAAAAGTTTATTTTTGCACCACTTGATTTAAAATATTGACGACTTATATTGATTATAGAAATTTATATTAGTTCAAATTCAACCAAGTTAATTATTTAATACAAAGAGAGGTAACAAGGTATATTTTTATCATTCAATAGTGTTAGCGTGTTGCTGGATTGCAAATATATTGAATCATATTGCTATTAAAGTTAAATAAGTAACGCATTTGGTCCAATCTTTATCCAAAAGTAGCAATAATTGCATGAAATTACCGGACCACCAAATATACTAATTGGATAAAAATAGTTGTTACGCGTTGAAAAATACCTGCAAAAAAATGTTGAGAATTGAAACAAAAAAACATTGATTTGTGTCTTAATTGAAAAGAAATTATGGTGTAGAAAGCACCTTAAAATAACGAGAAAATAACATTATTCACAGGGAAGAAATATGAACTATTTGATTACTTGAATTTTTTTTTTAAACTTGTATTGTAAAAACGTGAAAAAAGTAGTAATTATTTAAATCAGGATGATACCATTGAAAGAAAGAAAGATAACGAATAAGACTAAAACTGGTGATAAAGCTTCATCCATGACTGACGGCTTGGGTGCTAGCGTGAGATTTGGCTCGCGTGGTCTGCTTTCGGCATGGGACGGGGTTGGTTTACCTGCAATTGTAATAAAGTATGGCCGTGGTGAAAATGAAACGAATGTGATGGATATTGCCGATATGGCGGTTAGATTCGTCGCTAAAATTAATTTACAGCTTGAAGTGAAAGCGGTAAATAATCTGGATATATCGCATGATGCGATAGGTTGCGGAGACAAAAGCATTTTGCATGGAGAAATCCGCTGCTTAGATCCAAATTTTAAACTTGCACTTGCTGAGAACGGGATCACAACTTCGAAATCGCTTGAAAAATGGGGGAACTTAGCAGATTCCGCAACGGAAAATACTTTTGCGTGCATTAATGATCTCGTAATGAAAAATTGTAGCGAAGAAGTAGCGTGTGTTTCGCTGATTTTAGGTGAAGGTTTAGAATCAGTTACAGAAGAATCAGTTCAAAATACTGAAACATTGCCGCTAATCCCCTGCAAATCAGTAGAGTCAGGACAAGCGTTTAGTGAACTGGGAGTAAATAGCAGTGGTATTCGGCAATCTGCCGAAAATTTTCGCTTCACGTCTCCAGAACGTAAAAATAAAGCGTCAGTAAAAAGTGTACTTAAAACTAATTCATCCATTCCCAAAGGATTTGGTGAAAAGATCAAAGACCTGTTACAAAGCCTAACAAATCAATTCAAGATTGCGACAAAATGTCGCACTTTAAAGCATAGACCAACCAATGTGTTTGTTCAAAATCCCAGTTGTGATGCAGCAATTGGTGTTGTTGAAAATCGAACTGGTGAAATGTTGAACGTCAATTCCAGTAAGAATAAATTGGTTGAATCTAAAATCAAATCGCTACTCATAGCTGATAAGACAATGTTGCACACGTTGTCATCCAAAGTAATCAAACACACAGCTAAAGTCTCTGCGACAATATTACAAACTTTAAATCTCAAGAATGACTCAATGTTGAGTCCCGATAAATATATGAAAATTTCACGTCTAATATATTCAGAGGAGTAAACAAAATGTTTAAATTGAATGCTACTACTAATAATAATTTGGTTAATTTTAAAACTGGGTCGCTATTTACACCCACAAACTCGAAACAACTTACCCCCCGTGTTCAGTTTGGGACAATAGAACGAGAGGATGCGTCGGCAACAATATTACCATTGAACCAAATGACGGGTTTAACTTTGGGAAATCAAACTCAAACTAGTTTTGAGTGCGATACTCAAGTAGGAGAGCTTAACATGTCATCATTCAAATTCACCGTTAAAATGATTCTTAATCAAGTAGGTGAAAAATTGTCTCAGGTACGAGATAAAATTTCAAAAAGATGGTTGAGACCTACGAAACTGATTGCGGTGTTCACACCGAAGGCAGTGATAACATTGTCGCAATCAACTTGCTCGGACAAGCAATTACCGCACGTTGCAGCTACCGCGCTAACAATTGGAGAAAAATTCATGCATCGCAGTAAAATAGGACTAATTCATCTAGCAACTAAAGGTGCTAATGAGATGGTGCGCGCAATAGTCGTGTTATTGAATACCTTAATGCCAGTAACGGTTAAAAACAATGGAGCAATCGCGCGAATGCTAAAAGTTGTGTCAATGGCCGGGGTAATTTTTGGTGCTAGTGTGGTGGTGCTACAAGTATCGGAGGCCCAAGCGCAAGCTGAATTTCGATATACCGGTTATACAGTTAATGGAGCTAAAACAGCTTCTACTAGTTTGATGTTGGATGTAAGAGAAGCACCATTTGAAATGGATGATAGAGTTTTTGGTTTAGTTTTTGACGCTTATTCTGATCCAGCTGAGAGCGAACATGAACTAATGGTAACTGTGAATTCTAGAAGCACTGCTACTGAAGGTAAAGATTTTATTTTACCAGCGGCAACATTGAGAGGGCATGGTACAGGTGAACCTAGAAATTACTCAATAGACATACCATCGGATATGATAGATGAAATTAATGGAGCAGTAAATCAAAGTACTGGTGCAGTTACTGGTGAAGTCATATTTTTAACATTGAGGTTTGTTGATTCTAATGCGGCGAAATTTCGAGTTGGTCAAGGAGGTTCTCAGTTAGATGTACTTAATTTTGAAATTGCTATTGAAGATGCCAGGTCTTCTGTCCCACCAGTTGTGTCCACAAATTATCCAGATTCTAATACACTAGAAGTATCTAAAGATATTGGTGCATTTGATTTGGAATTTGCGCTGAGTAATGAATCGGGTAAGAATATTACTATTGGTCATACTGTTGATACAACGGCGGGCACTGCACTTAATAGCAGTAATTATACAATTGATACAAGTCAGTCAATGATAACACCTGGAAATACTAGTGGACGAATTCGTATTACACCCACAGGTGCTATAAATGTGAATGATACAATTACATTAGACCTTGCATTAACGAATGCATTTTTTTCTATTACATGTCAACATGATCCCTGTAGGGAGACCAGACCTAATGATGGAACAATAGCAGGATCAGGTTCGGTAACTACAAATACAGAAACTCTAGTTATCACGTTTGTTAATAAACCAACTGTTTCAATTGAAACAATCTCTTCGGAAGTAGCTAATTCTGATTATGTGGAATATACAGTTAAAATAGACCCTGTTCAAACTGGAGATACCGACGTAGGACTTTCTGAAACTGGTACCACTGCTACTGGAGGCACACCTGTCACTACGATTCGTATTCCTGGAGGCAAAACTGAAGCATCAGGTGAACGGACATTTACTGGTGTCGGAACTTATAAACTAGCGTTAGCCGATAGTACCATATATCTTCACACTCCTGGTAGGGAAGATATAAGTGTTAATGTTGTTGATGGAACTAACTTACCAACAATTACGTTAGGTGACGCACCTACAAATGTTACCAGCACGGATACCTCTTTTGATATAACTGTGCAAAATAGTGAGTCTTCACAGACTGGAGATATTGACGTACATTATCGAGTCTCAGACTCTGGATCACATACTGGTTTTTTAACGAGTAGTCCGTTAATGGGCATGATAACTATTCCTGACACTAGGTCGAATACTATCACTATTACTATAAATAGAGATGGTACAGTAGGTGGAGATGGGCAAATCACTGTTGAATTGCTTCCTGGTGAGGGATATAAGTTAGGTACAAACGCATCAAGAAATGTTGCTATTCCTACCCACAGTCAAGGTGGGACGACACTACCAGTGATTACGGTGTCAGGTGTAACGGTGACTGAAGGTGGTGCAACACAAAATATTACTTTTAGTTTGGATAAAGTTGCACCAGCTGGTGGAGTTACAATTACCGCGGCCGTAGATATGGGTAATAGTGTTGCATTAGAAAATACAGATTTTACTCTTTCTACTAAAACGGTATCAATTGCGTCAGGTAGTCAAAATGGTTCGATCACGGTAACTGCTGTAGGTGATTCACTTTATGAAGGTGCTGATGAAACATTTACTTTAAATTTGACTGCGACTGGGGCTAACTTTAGTGATACAAGCAATAATTCCAGCACGGTTTCAAACACAATTACGGAAAGTGATAAACCACCAGTAATTACGGTATCATCACCCGTGCAAGCAGATAATCCGGGAACATTTAATTTTGTTGTGACAAAAACTGGGAATACAATTCAGGATGTATCAATTGCATATGTGGTTGCTGATACAAGTACTGCAATCGTGGATACAGACTTTAGACTCGGTACAGCAGGTCCATTGGTGATTACCGCAGCTGATTCGAGTGGTGTGATTCCAATCACGATTTTGACTGATGCAACTCTAAACGAAACTGAAGATACGATTGTTTTAACATTAACATTGACCCATGCTATATTTGATGATGGGTCAGCCAATGGCACAAATACTGGAATGGCTACTGCGATCTTAACGGACCTTCCAATTGCTTCAATCGCAACAAATTATTCAGAAGTAGCCGATTCAGATTATTTTACATATAATGTAACCTTAGATCCAGCTCATTCTGGTACTGAATCAGTTACAGTAAACCTTACACTACCTGATACTAGTAGCTTCCCACTTACGTATGAAAATGTTGGGACACTTGTCTTTGCGACTGGAGAAACAAGAAAATCTGGAAGAATCAATATTACTGAAATTTATGCGAGTAAGTCTGGAGCAACGGAAAGTAATTTTGAGATATCAATTGCAACAGGTACCGGATACACACCACATGCTGATAATGATAACATCTCGGTTGGTGTTAAAGATGGCAGTGGTTTTCCTGAAGTGGAAGTATCTAGAGCAAATAATACTCCAATAACAGAGGGTGGTACTTATGATGTTTTAGTGAATATTACTCCTGGAACTCATAGTGAAATTGATTTAAACCATTCAGCTGCTGATTCAGGTACAGTTACTGGGTTTTATCAAGCAACTAATGTAGGTGGTAGTGCAGCTGCAAATCCATATGTAGTTTCAGCTAACGCGGGTTCAGTAACATTCAGCATAGTGACTAATGATCAAGCAACATTAACCGGTCATGGTGAAATCACGTTTGAAGTGTTGCCAGGTGCTGGTTACAAACTTAGTTCTAATTCCGATGTACAAACAACAATTGTAGATAGTGAAGCACCCACTGTCAATATTCCAAGTGGTAATTATAATGAAGATAGTGGTTCAAATAGTGTTGATATAACTGCAACTAGTCGTACTTCGGGTGATGATATCACTGTTAATTTTGAATTAGATACAGCTACAAGCACTGCTACTTGGTTAGATGATTTTAGAATTACACTCGGATCAGCAAGTGGTACAAATATGCAGTCTGGTCAATTTATGATTACAGATAGTAGCAGTACAATTAATTTGTTTATTATTATCGAGACTGATACGGAAATTGAAGATGATGAGACCATAGTAATTAATTTCACATCACCAGATGGTTTATTCTCAAATAATAGCAATACCATTGCGGTGACTTATACAATTAATAGACAATTACGGGAGTTAACGTTATCAAATACGAATGCACAAACGTTTGAAGGTGGTGAAATATTATTCACGGTAGAGATTACTCCCCCTCCAACTTCTGCAGTGAGGATTCCAATATTGGCAGTTGATATGAATAGTATGTCTCAGACAGTGACTCCAACGGAAGGAGTTGTGGTTAATCCAGCCCCGGGAGAAGCTTCAAGTTCAGCGACCGGTCGGGTAACCGTTGCAAATTCTGGTGTCATGGGACCGATTACCATCAAAGTTGCCGACTCTGTTACAAATTATAACTTTAATCCGAAAATGGTTAATGTTCCGGTTGAAGCCGCACCAGCTGCAACTAATTTATATCTAAGAGCACCAAGTTTTGTTGAAGAAGGTGAAGATGTAACAATAACGGTGGAGACAATCGCAACTACTACCGTAGATTTGACAATTGGAGTAAGTGTTGCTGATCTTGATGGAAGAACTGTTAACGGCGTAACTGCTGAATATGTTACGGAAGCAACGGAATACAAAGTATTAAGGGCAGGTGCAAACCCAACGGTATCGTTCACGTTTCCAACTAAATTAGTTGCTGGTGCGGGAATTGATGGGGTGTTGGAAGCAACCATGGAAACGGGTGTTGGCTATACTCCTACAGGTGGTGCAGTATTTACCGAGATTCATGATTCTCATTCCACAAAGGATATCTTGTCAATTGATGGTGCAACACCTACGGTTGTCGAAGGTAATAATGCGATATTTAATGTTACAAGAACAGGTTCTTCGGATAGATTACCGTTCCAATATGTAGTTAATGCAGATCCTAGTAGTTCGGGCATTTATACTGGTAGGACTGATAAAATAGATGCAGCAATACCTGCTGGTATGAATGATTTTGAAATTAGGGTACCAATTGATACAAACACTGGACTATATACCCGTACTCCAGTTATCAGAGTGACCATACAAAATACACGTCAATTTAAGGCTGCAACTTACCGAATTGGGACACCTGCTGATACCATAGATGTAATTGATGATGCTCCGGTAGTTTCAGTGAAAGGCTATCCTTCTCATGTAACATTTGGACATTCATTTAAATTTACCGTTGAAGCAGATTCTGATTCTAATCTCGATATGCCGTTAACGGTTGGAATTTCTTACATTCCCTTAGTGGATGGAACATATGAAGTAGTCGACGGCAATGGTGTTAAGGTAACTAATAGTGTAACTATTCCGACTACGGGTTCAATAGTATTAACTGTAAATACAGATCCCCGATCAGAAACCACAGATCATACAAACCAAAATATTGATTTGCTTGCACATACATCTGGTCCAGAATATATAATTTCACGTGAAACTGGTGAAAACAGCGTTATATTTGATTTACTCAATAATCAAATCGTATCGACATCTCGTCCGCGTGTGGCTTTGGAAGCTTATTCAACAGTTCCAGTTAATATTGAGGATGCCTCCGCGCTTTCCTTCAATATTATTTCAACTCACACACCTCCTGTTGGAACAGATGTGAATGTTAATATAAAATTAGAACAAACAACTGGCAATTTCCTCACGTCAACAACCAGAGATCCGGTGACTTTGAGTACTACTCCTGATAATCTTACAACTGCATTTACAGTACCAATTGCTGATGATGATAAGGGTACTGTTAATGGTGATTCTACTATTAAAGTATCCTTAGTGGATGGAGAAGGATACACTTTAGCAAGCCCTAGTGCTAGTCCAAATCATACAACAACAGCTACGGTTACAGATCAGACAATACCACGCGTCTCGATTACTGCACCTGAATATGCGGTGGAAGGGGAACCATTTACATTTACAATAGGTACCACTCTAGCTCCTACTGGAGAAACGTCATATATAGTTAGTTATACTATTGCAGATGGTGTAGTTAATACTAATACTTACGCATATTATAAGGACCATACACCAGCGGGTGGTACATTGACCACTAATACGAGTGGAACAGTGACCATTAATACGACAACTCCTAGTCACCAAATAACGGTAAATACAAATACAGATTTAGCATCAACAGAAGCAGATGGACAAATTGATATTCAAATAACTGGTGGAGGGACAGAATATAAACCAGCATCAAATACTGCGACTAATGTAACCATCCAAGATGAAGACCTTATTCCAAAAGTATCTATTGATCTAACTAGTGCCCCGATGATGGAGGAAGGAGAAACTGCGGTATTTGAATTAACGACACTAAGCCCGGTTACAACTTCTGATATTATGAATGTTAATGTTAATGTAGAGCAGTCAAGTGGTGGTGGAAATTTCTTAGATTCAAATATTTATGATTCTAATCCGTATAGCACAACCACAACAATAGCAGTTGCGACTAACAAGGGAAGGTTTGAAGTAGAAACGTTAGCTGATATCGATGTTGAGAATAATGAAACTATAACTGTGACTGTGCAAGCAGCTACCGCTGAAAGTAATGGCAAAATCAATTATTTGGTTGCTGATTCTAATATCTCCGATTTTGTAACTGTTCAAGATAATGATATTACCGGAGCTAATATTGCTTCTATAACAATTTCAGGGCCTGAACGGATTTATGAAGGGAGTGATGCGGAATATATGTTCATGACCAATATGGCTCCGTCCGGTAGTGATGTAATCAATGTCAATTACCGAATTACTGAATTTGGTGCATTTCTAGAAACGTCCGCCGCAGGAGACGGAATTACTGGTGAAATTCAATTTGAGGCTACTGAAACTACACAATCATTAAAATTACCAACATTAGCTGATGCGTTGGATGAAGGAGATGGATGGGTACGGGTGCAAGTGCTGGCTTATACATCAGGTGGCACCGGGTTACAATACTCGGTTGGAGCTGATGCCATTAAACAAACAATTTTACTTGATGATGATGATGATACTTTACCAAATGTGACCATTGCGGCTGTTGCGGATTCAATTATAGAAGGCGACGCGACTCATGCCAACTTTACCATAAGTTCAACTGGAGGTACAAGTACAGCAGCTAGGGTTGATCTTATGATTCAACAGGAAGGTGATTTCATCAATTCAACTGTTGTAAATGATAACAGTAGGTTTCCAGAAGATGACATCTCAGTTCCACGTGATAGTAGTGCAATGTTCCAAGTTGAATTGTTTAATGATGCTGATGAAGAGACTAATGGGTCAGTTACGGTTTCCATTATCCGAGATACGAGTGATAATCCAGTTTATTCACTCGGTGCAACAACTACTGCGAGTACTACAATTATCGATAATGATGCAGGTGCAGTAAAAATAACGATTGCTGATCCGGCCGCGGTTAATGAAGGTAATTTGGGAGACAATACGACCATAGACTTTGTTGTTACACTTTCTAAAGCTGCATTGAATGATATAACAGTTGATTATACATTAGGTAAATCGGGGGACTCAGCCAATATCACAGAAGATTATATAGATGCAACGATGAGAGAAACAGCACCAGATGTATTCGTTCCTGCAGCTGGAAAATTAGTTTTTAAAAAAGGGGATACAAGTAAAACAATTACAGTTGATGTAGTTGAAGATGATGTCTATGAAAGTGCCGGTGCCGCTGAAACCTTCACGATTACCTTGAGTAATGCAACCCAAGGTGCGGATATAATGGATACAGAAGCCACTGGAACGATTAATAATGATGATGTGGAACAACAGTTTCCGGATGTTACGATTGAAGATATAACAGTTTCTGAATATGCCGGAGAAGTAGGGATAACCGCAACATTAAGTAAAGTTCATAGTCAGCCCGTAGAAATTGCTTTTAACTATCTTTCTACCGATTCAACTGCAACGATTGGTACAGATTTTCGCTTTATGAATGAAAGAATTGAAATACTAGCAGGGGATACGATTGGGACAAAAAGATTTAGCGTGATTAATGATAATGATAACCCACAAGTAAATGAAGTTTTCAAAGTGCACGTGACACTATCCAATGCACGATTTGGAGGATCTGGAACAGCCAAGATTATTACTGTGACAATAACAGAACTTCCCGATATTACAATTTCAACAGACTTCACCGAAGTAGCTGATTCAGACTATTTTGAATATACAGTGGATATCAATCCAGCTACACATAGTAATCCAGTTATGGTTAATTTGATGGCAGATAGTTCCTTTCCTTTAACTCTCACTAGCGAGTCCAATAGTAGTTCCATTATCATTCCAGCGAATAAATCAAGTGCAACCGGTAGAATTGAGTTTACTGATACCTATGCTTCCGGGGTTACTGCTCGTGATTTTGTCTTGAAAATTGCAGCTGCCACTTCAAACGAATATACCGCAAATCCAATCAAGGATGAAATCTCCGTTGATATTGCTGATGGGCGAGCTTTACCAGTGGTCTCAAATTCAACAACCGCGTCCAGTGTAATTGAGGGTGGCATGTTTAATGTCGAGGTAGTTATTGCCCCCCCACAAACAGAGGATATTGATCTTAATTTTGAGTTGAGTACCGGGGCAGAATCTCCGTTTGTTGCAACTTTAGCTGGTAATCCGAATCAATTAACAATTCCGGCAAATATGCCTACTGAGTCCTGGCCGGTAACTATCGCTGAAAATAATCAACGTGACAATCATGGCGAAGTTACATTTAAGATTTTACCTGGCGTTGGCTATAAGATTAATCCACTGCAATTTGCTACAACAACTCAAATTGTAGATAATGATATTACGGACATGATAGAATTCACCAAATTTACTATCCTTGAAAATGACACAACACCACCTGGACAACAAATAAATTTAGCGGACACGGGTAGGAGTGGCCAAGAAATTACCGTGAATTATGAAATTCTCACGGAAAAAAGCACCGCTACTAGACATACTGCGTCGACTAACGGAGATTATATAGTTGATGCATTGATGGGAACATTTACTTTTGATCAAACTACAACTACAGACCGATTGGTTATTACTGGTAGAAGTGATTCTAACTATGAGGGGAATGAGACTATAGTGGTTCGATACACATCTACTAATGGTGTATTCTTAAATGACCAAAATGAAAAAGTCGCTTCAATTGAAGTAACCTATTCGATAGAAGATTCTATCGCAGCTCCAGTGCTTACAGTTTCGGATCAAGTAATACCCGTTTCAACTTTATCAATTCAAGATCCGACTCCTACTGCAGATACCATTAGTTTGAATTTTACAACTGCTGTGGATGCTGCGGTTGATATCACAGTATCAGCTGTTGTCGCTACTGGAACAACTGCTACCGAGACAACAGATTTTACTCTTTCTACGTCATTGGCAACTCTTGTTAAAGGTACAGGGACCAGAAGCGGTACTGTTGAAATTACTATTCCTACTACTGCAGTGTTTACTGGTGAAGAATTAATCGTATTAGATTTGACCGCGACAAATGCTGTATTTTCAAACACTACTCATCAGCATACGGTAACAATAAAAATCAATGATTATCCAATTGTATCTATGCATGAACTTCCCGGATCAGCAACCCAAGGGCATTCGTTTATTTTTGAACTAAGGACTTCTCCAAAGCCGCTTGACAGTGAGTTAGCCGTTAACTTAGAATTCAATGATGGTAGCAACGGAATTATTAGTGCAATTACTGGGGCAACCGAAGATAACACCTATACTGATGGCTATGCTGGTGAAGTGATGATTCCAATTGAGGGTACCTTACAAGTAATGGTTGATACTCAGAACCCAGAGACCCCAAGTGGTGATCAGATAGTTACTGTTACTTTAGCGGCTGGATCTAATTATAATGTATCAAAAACTCAGTCGGAAAATTCTGGTACAATTACCTTAAAAGATAACCAAGTGGCTTCAGAAATGCGTCCGCGACTTTCAATTGCCGCGGATTCCACGGCATTAGTGCGAGCTGATTTGGGAGATAGTGCGGACTTCATTATTACTGCGAGCCATCAAACTACTGACACTATTATGGTAAATGTTGACGTGAAAGAACCCGGTAACTTTGTTACTGATGGTGTAATAACTCCAGCACCGACATTATCAACTATGGAAAGGACAACTAAAATTAGTGTACCTACATCAGACCCCAATACAAATCAGAATGATTCAAATTCCACGGTCACGGTGACCTTGCTTGACGGAGACAATTATACGATTACGACTGACGCAGGTGGACATACAGCAACTCGAACAATAACTGATGATGTTCCAGTGGTTTCATTTGATGGTGGAGTTCCTGAGTGGTTGACACAAGGTAATCCATTGAAATTTACTTTAAAAATTGAACCCCCACAGTTTACACCTATACGGGTACCATTAACAATAAACAATGGAGAACGTGAATTTTTAACTACGGTTACTCCCGCTGGCCAATATAATAATGGTATGTTGATTATTCCTCCAAGTGGTAGTCAAGCATTTGAAATCGCATCTGTGAATCGAGACATTGGTCGTAGAGATGTTAGTATTGAAATTAGACCAGAGAGTGATGCAAGGTATACTATTGCTAGTGATTCAACTGGTCTGCAAACAATTAGTTTAGGAGATCATCGACGTTTTAATATTACTGATCCTTTTATCAGATTTAATAGAGAAACAAGAGGTCCTATTTATGTTCCCCCTTCAGGTGGGACAGTATCATTTAATCTTCTTAGAACCGAACACAGAGTGTCGAGAGATTTAAGGGTAATGATGAGTTCGGCAGATGGCAACTTTATTACCAGGGACATCGAAACAATTACTGTTCCTCCAACTACTCCAGGACTACTTCGTGAAGAATATAATTTTTCGATTGCTTTAACAGATAACGATACAGTTAATAGGACAGGTACAACTACCATTACGGCTCAATTGCTTGACGGGGAGAATTATACTGTCGCACCAATAACAACAACCAACAATTCCAGATCGGTGACAGTAACCGACAGATCTTCGGGTCCAGAGGTATCAATTTCTACTGATTATACTGGAATTGCACCAGGTCAAAGATTACCATTTACATTGAGATTGTCAGCTGCACCACAGAGTAATCTTTCAATTAATCTCACGGCAAGTGATGATGATACCAATAATACAGATCTCGTCATTCCTGCTGTGCCTGTTTTGGCTGGACAAACTTTAGTTTCGAGTGAATTTACCGCACCTTCAGGTACAGCCGCAGCTTTGGGAAATTTGACAATCTCAGTTGCCACGGGAAATAACTATGCTGAAGCGATTGGTGATGATGGTCGTATTGAGGTTCCATTTGTAGCTCAAACAACTGTTCCAGAGCTTAGTATAGCCGGACCAATCAGTTCAGTAGACGAAGGGGAAGAATTGACATTTACGATTACGGCTAATAGCTCAACTGAGGTAGATTTGGCTATACCAGTGGCAATAACTGATCATGCCGACCGGACAAATGCAAATTTTGTTGATGATGCTACCTATTATGTTAGACTTGAAAGTGGAACTACTTCGGCAACATTAGATGTTTCCACCAATTCAGATACTACCGACGAAAATGATGGGGTAGTTAGTGCGATGATTCAAGCAGATAGCGGAATAATAGGGTATACGATAAAGACCAACTTTGGTACGGCTAATGCGGATGTATGGGATAATGATGGTACATCTCCACCGATTCTTTCAGTGAGGGCAATGGAAGCGTCTATATTAGAAGGACGTACGGCTAATTTTATTATTACCCGAACCGGTGGTGATATGACAAAACGGCTATTCTTTAGGTATAGAATACAAACTAGGGAAATCGGAACGACTAACTTAACAATGCCAATTGTGTCATTCGACGCTAATAGTGATACCTTTCCAATTCTGGTGCGGACTACGGATATTGGTAACATCTTGACATTAGATGCGAATATTGCTGTAAAAATAGATTCACCTCGTGATTATCGCGCAGCAGATTATCGAGTAAACGAAGATATGCAAATCGCACGTGTACAAGTAACCGATACATCACAACCAATCTATATCAGTACAGTATATGATAATGTGATTCCAGGAGAAAGGTTCACCTTTAAGGTGGATACAATTCCAATGGCCCCTAGTAATCTCCGGATCAATGTTACGGCTAGTGATGCGTCAAATAAAAATTTGACTGTTTCTGATGTTACGATATTGAGCGGTCAAACATCGGCAATAGGTGAAGTTATTACTCGTGATGGAGATGTAACTACACTTGATAAGGTGACCGTAACAGTCAATGCTTCTGAATCTTCTTATTCAATTCCGCCTAATACCTTTATTGATGTTCCATTTATGGAATCTGCTAGAAAACCTGAACTTAGTCTTGTTGCACCAACTGCTCCAGTTCGTGAAGGTGATCCAATATCCGTTACGATTAATGCAAATGATTCAACTGATACGGATTTAGCAATAGGAGTTAGTATTAATAACTTAGTGAATC
This sequence comes from Stappiaceae bacterium, assembly GCA_964291365.2. Classification (GTDB taxonomy): domain Bacteria; phylum Pseudomonadota; class Alphaproteobacteria; order Rhizobiales; family Stappiaceae; genus JBDWFY01. Next base: position 2,354,200 of record OZ219989.1, on the reverse strand, counting down.
AAGTAAGAGGTAATTTTGTGGAAAATGGTGTTAGATTAGTCCGACTTCCTGCTAATCAACGAACTGTTTCATTTGAAGTTGACACTATTCATGATAATGTCGATGAAGCGGATGGCGTTGTCAGAATAAATTTGCTATCTAATAACAGTATTTATCAAATAAATCCGGAAGCCGCAAATGCAAATGTAGATGTATTGGATATTGATGGTACCGCACCTGTTGCAGTATCAGTCTCAACAATAGTAAACGAAACGTCAATAGTTGAAGGAGCACTGGCGAAATTTCAGATTGAAAGATCTGGTTCAAATATTCAAACGCCAATTATTGTTCTATATGAAGCAACAGCAACTGATTCTAGTATTTTTAGTGGTTCATTTAGAAATACCGTAGTAATAGGCGGTGGTAGGGCTAGTCAAGTAGAATCTGTAGATACTACATTAGACTCGACTTCTGGATTAGCTGCGGATGCTGGAGTGGAGTTGCGTATACTTTCGGCGAAAGATTTCCCTCAAGCAACTTATCGGGTTGATGAAGACGAAGGTAGTGCAAAAGTATTGGTTAGAGATATTCCACCGGTTATAGAAGTTGCTAGCAAAGCAACTGGATTTGCAGAAAATGATCGGGGGGGTGCAGTATTTACTATTTCAGCAACTGGACTATATGCTACGAGGACAATCAGTGTAAAATACACCGTTACCCAAGTGAGTGGCTCCTATATTGATGTTACAAACACATATGATGACCCATTGATCCGTCCTGTTGTACTTAGAGATTCAGATGGAGATGGAATTTATACTGGAGACTTGACTCCAGTGGTGTTAATAAATGATATAAATGGAGAAACAACTGGTGAAATAATGGTGACGTTAAATGATGACCCACAGGAAAATGACACATATACTTTAGGTACTCAGAATACAGCCACAACGAAAATTTACGATGATGAGAAGCCAGTTATTTTTGTTACAGCTGTTAATGATAATGTTGTTGCAAGACCTGGTGATAATATGACATTTAATTTTACTGTCATAGCTAGTCCCAACGATCGCATTTTGGTGAATTATTCACTATTGCAGGTTCCTCCTGTAAATCTAGGTAGTCGTTTCTTTGATCAATCAGCCAATTTAGGTGAGAATAAAACACTGCGGTTAGATTTTAGAAATAATAATAAATTGGTTCCCGAGAATATTTCACTTCTTAATACTGCAGGAACTTATGAAAGTCCTATAACAGTCACTTTAACCCTAAAAGATGATAGTCCAGTAGGTGATGAATATTATATTGATGATGGAAATAAAGCAGCTGCAATTGTAATCACTGATGTTGATGAGCCAACCGTACTTTCTGTAGAAGCTCCAACTAGTGTTGTTGCGGGTGATTCATTTAAATTTAAGGCTAAAGTAACACCGCCGTTAGAAGGTTCTGATTTTTTGAATTTTTGGTTCGATGTAGATAATGTCACCCCGACAAGTTATTTTAATCAAAGTTCACCTGGTCAACAACAAATTCAGCAAATAACAGCACCCAATTCAGAAAAAGAAATTACTGTTACTACACATCGAGATAGGGATGGAGGCACTAATCGCCATGGTGAAATACATATTAAATTCAGATGTTGTGAGGGAACTGCTACACGCTTTGAGACTTCACCTACACCAACTTCGGTGAAAATTATTGATCCAGACTTGATTCCTACAGTTTCAATTAGACGAGTCGGTCCAGATACTATTGAAGAAGGTGAATCAATGGAATTTGAATTAAGTGCCACTAAACCCCCAATAGAGGGCGATATTACTACAGTGACCTATAGTGTTTCACAATCAGGGACTGGGGACTTTATAACTGAGGGTACGTCATTTACTGCAAACATACACTCACCTTCTAACAAAGGTCAAATAAATTTAACCTCTGTTGCTGATACGACTAGCGAGGCTATGAGTACAATTACTGTAACTGTGCTAGCGGATCCAAATGCTGATGACAATAACGCGAGAAGTTATAACGTTGTAAATACCACTGAAAATCCGGCTTCAGCCCAAGTTAATATATTGGATAATGACGGTGCTGCTGGATTACCAGTGGCTACAGTTACACGCGTATCACCAGAAGAAATTTATGAGGGTGAAAATGCAGAATTTAGATTTGAGGTTGACAGTCCACCAAGTGTTGGGAATACAGTAACTTTAAACTACACCATCACTCAGGTGGGTGATTATCTTAGTAATTTCAATGGGCCAAAGGAAACAAGAACTATTGTTATCGACAGTACCGGAACTGCACCTTTGATACTTGAAACAATGCCAGATAGTGTAATGGAGGAAGCGGGGTTGGTTACAGTTCAGGTGGTTGGTGAGACCGGTGGAACAAATACATATTCAGTAGGTGGAGGTGAGACATTTCGTGCTGTTACAACATTATTTAGTGATGATGATCCTAATTTACCGACAATTACAATAACTGCAAGTAATAATACATCAGCTATTACGATTAGTGAAACTGATAATCAGGTACAATTCAATGTCATTGCTACTACAAGACCGACTGGCACTTTAGAACTGATTCCAGTAGAGTTGATTGTTACTGCAAACGGGGATTTTTTATCAAATGGTGTAAGTCCTATAACTGGAGAAGCTACTAGAATTGTTCGGTTTACTCCTGGAGCAACTACACCTTATTTTGAGCAGATTACAAATGATAGATACGACGAACCAGACGGTGATTTCACTATAACTATTAATACCGATACAGGTCCGAATCGGCAATATGCAGTAGGAGCACAAAATAAAGTAGTTGTGACAGTAACCGATGATGATTCTTATCCAACAATAAGTATTAATGATCCATTCCCGGTGAATGAGGGGGATCTTCCGGTTGATGATGCTAGTATTAGATTTGATGTAGCTCTGTCATCAAATTCCGGCAATTCCTTTACCGTAGATTATGTCGTTGGTAAGTCGGGGGATAGTGCTATGCCAGCAATAGATTATGTGGCGCAAAGTGGTACTCTGACATTCGGCCCAAATATAACCAGATTACCAATCTTTGTTGATTTAATTGAAGATAGGATATTTGAGGAAAATAAAACTATTACGGTTGTGTTGAGTAATGCGACTCCTAGTGGTGTAAATATTTTTGACACAGAAGGTTCTTCAATGATACTTAATGATGATATGCGGGTGATGACACTTGAAACCAATAGTGCACAGACATTTTTGGGGGGTATCATCGAATATACGGTGAGTGTAGATGTACCACCGTTTGCTGATAACCGTATTCCAGTTACAATTTCGGTAAGCGATAAAGCTGGTACAGCCAACTTAGTCAAATTACCTATGAATTCAGCAGAATTAAGTATTGATAATTCAGGTACTGCTAAGGGTTGGGTTCAAGTTACTAATATGGGTGTGATTGCTGACCGTTCACCGGTTGAGTTAAGCATCTCAAGTCCAGCTGATGGATATACATTTGTTCCAGAGTCGAAAATGGTTCAGGTTCCTATTGTGGATGCACCAGCTGCAACCGGAATTACAATCACTGGTCCTTCAACATCGGTTGATGAAGGTGAAAGTGCAGAATTTACTTTAACTGCTGATAACATGACCCGAAGTTCAGATTTGACTATTTCAGTTAATGTAGCTGATATTTCCGATCGAATGAATGCAGACTATGTCACTGAAGGTACACTTTATGCAGTGTTAAAGGCAAATCAGGAAAGTGTGATATTACCAGTTCCGACTAAAAGTAATCAAACTCCAGGAATTGACGGGGTAGTTGTGGCAACAATACTAGATGGGGTTGGTTATAGCCATCAGACTAGTACCAATGAAGCTTATGCTGATGTCTATGATAATGACACATTGAATCCAGTTATTGTAAGTGTAAGTACTGGCACAGGTAATGTTGCAGAAGGTACCAATGTGGATTTCAGACTTACACGCGTTTCCGGAACTGGTCCAGTAACGGTTGAGTATGAAATTGTTGATGTAGGTGAAGTACTTGCGGATGATTTTGATGTTAGTACCTTACCAAAAGTGATTCAAGCAGACCAGCCGCATTTAGATATAAGTGTTCCAACTGTACAAAAAAGTGGGTCACTTACGAATGCTAGAGTCACACTAAGAATCAAATCAATTCATGAAACCCCGACGGTAACTTACCGGATCGGAACGCAGATGGCATTCCGCACAATTATTGACAGAATACCACAAATTACTTTAATGGGGATGCCAAGTTCAGCAACGCAAGGGCATAGTTTCAGTTTTTTTGTGAAATCGGACTTAATTTCGGCAAATAGTTTACCAGTCGGTATTCAAATTGATGATATGGGTGCGGATATTTTAGTTAGTTCAGAACCTGCAGAGGTATTGGACTCTGGTATGGTTATGATTCCTGCGAATGCCGATATAGTTGTGGTTACTATAACAACGGTGAATCCGGCAACTAGTTCTGGTGATCAAAGTATTAGGATTGCGATAGTTGGTGATACGGAAGCTCCGGTAAGATATAATAGTACGGCTACTGCAAGTGTAAATTTGAAAGATAATACGACTCCAAGTGAATCGAATCCGAGAATTTCGTTTGAACCGTATTCAACTATACCAGTTTCAACTGCTACGAATAATATGGTGACCTTTAAAATTGTATCAAGTGATATCCCAGATTCAGCGAAGACGGTAGATGTAAGAGTAAGTTATGATTCTTCAGGTACTCAATTCTTGACTGGAGGCAGTCAAGTTCTCTCAAAAACATTAGATACCGCTGATAAGGAAACGGATTTTCCAGTTCCAATTTCAGATCCAGATGGTGGTAATGATAATCCAAATGGCACGATCACGGTGGAACTTGTTGATGGCAATGGGTTTACATTAGCGGATGCTCCCGCGCATAAGACTACAGCAACGATTATTGATGAAACAACTCGTGTTGTATCGATTGATGCACCTGCTTATGTGGTAGAAGGAGAATCTTTTACCTTTACCATTAATGCAACACCTGAACTTACAACAGGAGAATCGATCAGTGTTATGTATTCTGTGAATCATTCTGGAACGCATGATTATTATGATACTGCTGCCCCAGTATCTCCAGTGACTCTTGATATGAATGATACAGAGCAAGATATTACTGTTACTACTCTGCAAAATGTTGTTCCGGCACCGGGTGCTGATGGTCGGATTCAGATTCAAATATTGGATGGTGGCACGGATTATACACCGCTGTCCTCAACCCCTACCATCGTTAAGATTCAAGATAAAGATCTTATTCCTGAAGTTTCAATCGCGCGTATTGGTCCTGAGATGATTGACGAAGGTGAAGCTGCGGTATTTGAATTAACTGCTGGAACTCCGGGTGCAGAGACCAATTTTCCAGTTAGAGTACAGATTACTCAACCAACCGGTGCTGGAAATTTCTTAGCGACGAGTGAATCATACTTTGATAATGTTCCCATTTTTGCTTCTACCAACAAGGGATTGTTGAGAATACCGACAATAGCTGATACCCAAGATGAAATTAATGGTTCAATTTCTGTAACCGTGCAAACAGATCCAGCGGCAAGTGATGACAGACTACCGGTAAAATATGTACCACCAGCGACTCCGGCCATGGTAATTATCCGAGACAATGATGTACAAAATGCAACAACCACGGTATTGGTTGAGGGGTCAGACCCAGCGCCAATTTATGAAGGACAAAGTGCGAAATTTACATTTACCGCTACACCAGCACCAACTGGTGATGATGTCGTTGCCGTAAATTATAAGATCATCGAAGTTGGATCATTTCTCTCAGATATGTTACAAAAAACTGATCAAATCAATATAACTTCGGCAGGTCCAGCGATTCGATCAATTCCAACAATCTCAGATGATGTAGTTGAAACAGATGGATCTGTAGCAGTTCAAGTTCTCGCCTATACTACTGGAGGAACGGTGGAATATAATGTTGGATTACGAGCTGCCAATCTTGATTCAGGGCCTGATTTTATTGCTGAGGTTGCGGTCATTAGTGATGACGTGAATGATTTGACCTTACCACGTGTGACTATTACACCAGTAAGTACACCAATTAGCGAAAGTGTTGGAACTGGAGTAGTTCAATTCACATTGAGTGCGTCCACTGATCCAGCAAGTAGCGACACCATAATGGTGCCTGTCGTCATTACACAACAGGGGGATTTTTTAGATACAACTAACTTATCTCGCGATGTACCAGTTACTATCGGTGTTGATAAAGTAATTGATGTTGAGATTGAAGATGATGATCTCGATGAGCCAAATGGTGCGATTATTGCGACTATTCAACCTGATACAACGGGATTATTATACACAATAGCGGGAGATAACAAAACTCAAGTGGCAGTTGAAGATGATGATGAACCACTCAATGTAAGTATCACTAGAACTGGATCAACTAGCGAGAGAACTGCAACTGTTGAAGAAGGTGATGCTTCAAGTGAGAATGTGTCATTATCCTATGACGTTACCCTATCTAGGGCCCCCGCAGAAACCGTTACCGTGACTTATACAGTTGGTCTTGGTAGCGATTCCGCAACATTAAATGAGGACTATACCGTAAGAGATATTCCAGCGACTGGGACATTGATGTTCCAATCAACTGATCCTTTAACCAAGATGATTGTGATTGATATTACTGAAGACACTATTAACGAAGCAGATGAATCCATTACAATCACGATTAATAGTACTAGTACAGGTGTAACTATTCCAACAGGCGGCGGCAGAGCTACTGGAACGATTGAAAATGATGACCTCGTTTTACCAGTTATTAATATTGCGGATGCAGAAGGTTATGAAGATAATGGAACGATAGATGGAACCATTACCTTTACCCTTTCACTAGTGGATACGGACGGTGTAGCAGTTGCCGCGGGGCGTGATATTATGGTTAATTTCGTGACTTCAAATCCCACTGGAAGAGCGGCGGCGGAAACAGATGATTATACTGCGGTTAATAGGACGGGTAATATGAAGGTAACTATAAGTAAAGGGAGTATGAGTGAAGACGTTGAAGTTAGAACCACGATGGATAGTACCCCAGAACCAGATGAAAAGTTCACTGTAACGCTTTCTGATCCTGATTTTGCAACCCTATCAGGTAATGGAACTGCTATAGGAACAATATTGAGTGATGATGACCCCGTATTTCTAATTGATAACGGACGGGGAGAAGAAGGAGATAACATTAATTTCACAGTTTCGCTTACTCGTCCAATGGATAATTTAACTACCTATACGGTTGATTATGGTACCACTGACGGGGCCGCGGCGAGTAAAGGTGTGGACTTTAACGATCCAACTTCTGTTGGTGGAAAACCATTAATGTTCACAGGTAATCGGAAATCTCATATTATAAGTGTACCAACTATTGAAAGACCAGGTTACCAAGGTAATAGAACTTTCACGATATCTCTTCGTAATCCGAGTGGGTCTGTCCCAATAGTAGGAGGTAGTGCAACCGGTACGATAGAAGAAGATGATCCTCGACCACCAGAGTTGACAATAGCTGCAGTAAATGCTGAAGTGATTGAAGCTAATTCAGCCAAAGCAAGTTTCACAATAACTGCAACTGAGCAACCACCAGCGAATTTTGAATTCAGGTATCAAGTAGAACAAGAAGGTGATTTTCTAGCACCGACTCCAGCCGTTCCAGCGGTACCACAACGTAACAATTCACTAACTTTTTCTGCTAGTGGTGCTGTGTATACCGCAACGTTTGAAGATTCCGCTATTTTTGCTATTGAAAATGATGAAATTGGTGAGGCCACGGGTTCGGTTACCGTAAAACTGTTAGCGAAGGATGTAAGTTCTGGAGACTACACTTTAGGGCAAGATGTGATGGCTACTGTTTCCATACTTGATGATGACGCACCGGAACTTTCCATTGCCAATGGTACTGCGGTTACTGAAGGAACAGATACTAACGCATCGTTTGAGGTTACGTCAAAGGTTAATGTTACTGAAATGTTACGTGTACTTTATGTACCAAATGATGGAGCTGGAGATTTCTTAGGTAAAAATATGGATGGAGAAAATATTGCTGGAAATGATCAAGTTGCGATGTTGAATTTTAATGGTGGAAAGACAGCAACGCTTCCGGTTAAAATTGATGATGATGAAGTTGTTGAGGAAGATGGGTTTATCCAAGTCATGCTGATTACCGATGATGTCGATCCTATCAATTACACAGTATCAGGTGCAACAGAAGCAGGGAAACCTCATAATCTTGGTTCAGTTGCGGTGAGCGATGATGATTCCCTTGCGGCACCACCAACAATTACCCTAGCATCAGAATACTTACCAACGGGTGCGACGACCGCAACCTATTATGTTGTTGCTGATTCAGCTCCTGCGAAAGCTTTGGAAGTAGTGCTAGAATTCAATTATGCTCACGTTGATAATTCTATCCAAGGTAGCCCAGTTACGACCTATGCCTTTACTGAGTGGTCAAAAGCAAATGTAAAAATATCTGCGGGTGAGACATTTGGGACATTCACGCAAATTACAACATTCCCAATCCGGATTACCACGACAACGCCGCCATTTGTTAGTTTTGTGCAAGCACCGCTTACTGTGAGATTAGTTGATGGTACGAATTATAACTTAGGAAATCCAAAAACTGCAGGACTTCCAACTATGACCGCAACGGCAACCAATCCACTGATTACTATTAGTCGAATCGGCGATCAAAATGTCGTTGAGTCCTCGGAATTGAAATTTAGATTAACTGCTTCACCAACTCCGGCCGCTAATGTTCCAGTTACGGTTCATGTGACGCAAACCGGTGACTTCATTGCTGAGGATTTGAATTCTGATAATATTCTAGTTAAAACAGTAAGTATACAAAGTACTGGTTCAAGTATTGGAAGAGGAGAGTTTGCTGTTGACTTAGATGATGACGATGTTGCGGATCCAAGTGTTGGTACGATAACTGCAACGATTCAATCAGGTAGTAATTATGTCATCAGCACTTACACCCAGACAGCTACGGCGACTATTCATGATAATGATACGCTACCAGTTTTATCTATTGCTGACAGTGCTCAGATTTCAGAAGGTGAAGGTCCACTTAGTTTCACGGTAACAGCTAATGTACCTCAAGCTACTAATTTGGAGGTTCAATATTTGATCGAAACTGGGGCTGGAGAAGATTTTATTTGGGCGATCTCACCACTTAAATTTGAAACACTTAATTTTACAAGTGCTGGTGGTGGAGCTGACTTTATTGATACAATAGATGTTCGACTTATTGATGATGAATTGGATGAAGCTAATGGAACTGTAAGTGTTACTTTAATTCCTGATACAACTTTTCCATTTAGTTATGCAGTTGATGCAACGGCCAAAAGCGGAAGTGCAAGTGTGACGGACGATGATGATCCACCAGTATTGACTATTGCTGATGCTGAAGGAGCAGAGGGTACGATTATTGAATTCATTCCAACTTTAGCTAATCCTTCTGGACGAGATGTAGTCGTTACTTATTCAACGATAGCAGGTGATGAATTCCCAGCTGATTCAACAGATTATGCTATTGAAACCGATGAGAGGATCACCATTCGAAAAGGAGAAATCACACCGATAAAACAAAATGGTACACCTCAACCGATTGAGATCAGAACTGTACAAGATACTACACCTGAACCAGCTGAGACTTTTACATTGAGATTTGATGCAGATTTCGCAGATATATCCGCTGGTAACACTGCGACTGGAACGATTCTAAGCGATGATAATCCAGTATTGGCCGTAACGTCTAAGTCGGTAAATGAAAGGGATACCTCGGTAATTTTGAAGATTGCGGTATCGCCAGCACCCACGGGTTCTGATACTGTAGTGGTAAGTTATGAGACTGTTGATGGCACCGCAACCGGTTCGACTGATGGCATGAACGCTGATTACACCTCAATCAGTTCAACGAATGTTACTCTTAATGCGACAAAGAGCTTTGAATTGGTTACTATTCAAATCACCGATGATGACGAAGTTGAAGTTGACGAAAGTCTCACCTTGCGAGCGACTACTACCGCATCTGGATTTAACTCTCCTTATGATACAGGAACTGGTACGGTAACCATTAATGATAATGATGTTCTACCAACCTTGACAATTTCAGATGTGACGACTCCTGTTGCCGAGAGTGCAGGGTCCGTTAATTTTGTGGTGGAAGCTCCAGACGCAATCAGTTTGACTGTTCGTTATCAGGCGAGTGAAGTAGATGGTGGAAACTTCTTAGATACCGCTACTGATCAAGATGATCCGAAGGAGACTGCCGCACCATTAATATTTGCACAAGCTGATGGAAGTACTGGTCCATTTGTTGCTAATCTTCCAGTATCATTCCATGATGATGAAGTTGGAGAGAATACCGGACAGATAAGGGTGACGTTGTTGAATGAGGTTGGTGGTCCGACAAATTATCGAGTAAATACGGATGGTACACAAGATGCTACCGTGACGATTTGGGATGATGATGCCCCAGTGCTTTCCATTGGCGATGCACCAGCTGCCGTTGAGTCAGATAATGCAAATGAAGCGAAAATACTATTCCCGCTGTCTGCACTTGTTAGCCCTGGTAAATCCATTGATGTGATGTATCAGATTTCTGAAAGCACAACAAACAGTGGTAATTTTATTGATGATAACGATGAAAATAGAGTTTTACCAGCACAAGCAGTCGATTTTAGTGATGGAAGCACGACCAAGAATTTGGAAATTCCGATTGAATCAGATACGACACCAGAACGTGCTTCAACTGTTACTGTTACTCTATCACCTCACTCAGCTAATTTGGCTACCGCAGATTATAATTTGGCAACTCCTAACACGCCAGCGACGGCTATAGTAACTGATGATGATTTACCAGTAGTGTCAATTGAATCTAAGTTTACGCGGGTTTCGGATACCGGTTATGTTGATTATATCGTGTCGGCTACTGAGTTAGGCTCTGAAGGTCTTGATGTAACACTTAATATTGAAACAGGAGATACAATAGTAGATAGGGCCAACTCTCAGCTTACAGCTCGATTAACGAGCGCAAATCCGATGCAATCTAGACAAATTCAATTCAATCCTAGTGTCGCTAACAATAGTGAAGTAGTCATAAGTATCGCGACAAGTATTTCAACTTATATTATTGACGCTGATGACCCATCAATTTCGTTCCGAGTTGATGATGGCACTAATTTACCTGAGGTATCTATTGTGGGTGATGGGGCTGTTAGTGAAGGTGAAAACGCGGTCTTTACCATTAGTACGAATGAGACAGACAATTCACGTACCGAAGACTTGACGATCAATATTGCTGTTACAGAAGGATCAACGAATTTCCTTACCAATACCCCTCCATCAACTCAGATTATTCCAGGTAGTTCTGGTTCAACTCCAGTTAAATTTGAGGTGCCAACGATAAATGATCGCACAGATGGTGTTAATGATGGAACGATTACCGCGACCCTAGAACCAGGTGCAAACTATAAACGGGCGGCAGATCCTAATGATAGTGCAACAGTCACAGTTAATGATGATGGTGGGCCAATCCAAGTATTGCAATTTGTCGCGTTGGCTAATCCGATTACTGAAGGCACTGATGACAATGATGATGGTAATGTTGATAATACAATACACAATGTCACGGTGAATTTAGGGAGAGACACTGCCCATCGAATGGTTACTGCGACTTACACTTTGTCGAGTGATGAGGCAACTGGTGGGGCAAAAATTCCAGAGGATATCAAATTAGCCTCTGATGCACCGGGTCGTACCAACGATACCACTGGAACTTTAACGTTTAATGTTGATGACCCTTCATTCACGATTCCTTTAGAAATCATCGCCGATGATTATGATGAGGCAGATACTGAATCATTTACCATTACATTATCTAGTCCAAACGGTGCGACAATTGGTGATCCATTTACTGGTTCAATAGCAGATGATGATAATCCTCCAGTGGCTACAATTAGTGGGACTCATAATGCACCTGAAGGATCACCCACAAATAATGCGAGAGGCACAGACGCGTTGGTGGTTAGATTAAGTGCCGCATCAACAAAAATTGTGAAAGTTGATTATGCATTTGGAAATGCTCCCGATGATACTCCAGATACCGCAGAAAAGGGCGTTGATTATACCGCGACCAATGGCCAATTCGTCTTTAATCCAAGTTCCTCAACTGGATTAACGGTAACCTCCATGCTTATCCCATTCTCCATCACTGATGATAATCTCAATGAAGACCCTGAGACATTTACCATTACCTTATCAATTCCAGATGAAGGTGGAAATGCTAGTGTAGAGGATGCAACCAAGGTTTCTATTGTAACAATAACTGATAATGATACAACCTTACCTATTATTAGTTTTGAGAATGCTGAAGTAGAAGGAGCTGAGGGAGTTGGTGCAAACGATGGAAGTGTAACCTTCACAGTTGTGTTAAAAAATTCAGATGATTCAGCTGCAACTGCGGGTCGCAATATTGATGTCAATGTTACAACCTCCACACCAGACACTCTTCGTGCTGGTGCTACCCCGAGCACCGATACCAGTATGGATGCGGTTGCGGATTATACTGCGTTAACGAACCAAAAAGTGACCATTGCAAAAGGAGATAGTAGTGCAACCTTTAATGTTGATTTCATCCAAGATACGAATAAAGAGTCTGATGAACAATTTATTGTTACGTTATCAAGTCCCGTAAATGCGACTCTTTCTGAAACCGCAACCGAGATTAAAGCCACTGGTAAGATTTTGAGTGATGAAATTTCAGTTTTTGAAATTCATGATGTTAGTCAAGATGAGGGGGATGTAGATAATATGATGGAATTTATTGTTACACTTTCTTCCGGAATGAGAACAGTTAATGCAACAGTTGAATATGCAACGTCTGATGATACAGCTGGGCAACCGTCTGATTATACCGAAAAAACTGGAACTTTGACATTTGGAACTGATGAACCCGAGCAAATGATCCGAGTTCCTATCAAAGGTGACGAGATCAATGAAGGCGGGGTTGATGAAACATTTTTCGTTACGCTTTCTAATGCTCTTCCAACTAGTGAAGTAGAAATATTATCTGGTGGTGAACGGGCAACTGGAACTATTCAAGAAGATGATACCGTACAGATTACTGAAATTTCAGTTGCGGCCACTAATCCTAAAATAACAGAAGGAAGTCCGGTTCAGTTTACCTTTACTTCTGTTCCTGACCGTATTGCACCCGTTGACATAATGATTACATTAACCGAAACTGGTGGAAACTTCCTTGCTCCTACGGTCAATCGAACTATGGTCACGTTTGATACATTAGGGCCAACTCATATTGAGTCATTTGCTACCATTGATGCGGATACGACAATTGATCCTGATAGTGTCGTTACCTTGACTATAGAAACTGATGACACTAACTATATGAGAGGTACACCTAATACCGCCTCCGTCATTGTGGAAGATGATGGAACACCGACTGGTATTTCTATTGTTGCGCTTGAAGAATCAGTTAGTGAGGGACAAGATCCTATTACCAACACTGATACCACTGCTGACTTCCAAGTTAAATCAGATTCGGTAGTACCTAATGACCTAATCATCAATCTCACGATTAGTCAAAACAATGTCGATTTCTTAACGGCTCAGACTATAACTGACAATCAGCAGGTCACCATTCCTGCTGACGCACGTGTTGCCACTGTATCGCTTGATATAGATGACGATACAGACTTTGAACGTAATGGTAATATTGAAGTCTCAATTGCGGATTCTGATGACTCTCCAGCGACTTATACCAAAGCCAGTTCTGATACTGCGGCTAGTGTTTTGGTATTAGATGATGACTTTGAAGATTCGGACCTTGCTAGTGTTGGTATTATCGCGGTAAAATCTACAGTTGAAGAGACAGAGTTGGCACCAGTACAGATTGTTGCAAAGACAGTAAATGAAACAGAAGATAGAACAATAATGGTAATGGTTGCAAATAAAGACAATAGTGATTTCTTACCAGCAATGACTTATGATAATGCTGTACCAGTGGTTATTGCTAGGAATACGTTATTCACCCCCTATAACGTGATGCTTCATAATGATAGCAAATTTGAAGATGATGGTGCAATTACTGTAACTATTATTGACGAAGATACCTCCGGTGGTGGTGAAGCAACCTATTCAGTGTCAACTACCCACGCGAGTACAGAAATTAGCGTAACAAGTGAGGACTTAGAGGTCCCAGTGATTTCAATTACATCAGCAGCTACTACCAATGGTGTTACTGAAGAACATTCATTTGATTTTGAGGTCGAGTCGGACCGTGATTTGAATGGAACCGCGTTAGAAATTGCATTTAATGTTATGGATGCTGGTACAGGCGCAATGGTTGAAGGAACCACTGTGACAATTCCTGGTAATATGCGGCGCGCCTCTGGAACAGTTTCGTCAATTGTAGATGTCGCAAGTGATACTGAAATTGTGATTGAGATTGATGAGGCGGTTGCGTATGATGTTGCGGCTGATACAGCTGGATCCATCACTGTTTTAGTAAAAGATAACGATGTAACTACCGAAATGAAACCACTCGTTTCAATAGCTGCTCCAACTGATCTAGTGCGGGCAGATTTAACGAACCCTGCCAATTTCATCATTACGGCAACTCCGCAAACTGCTGGTAAACAAGTATTTGTTACTGTAAGTCAAACTGGTGATTTTATTACACCAATTACTGCAGATCCTGTGGATTTATCTGATACTGAAACAACCACACCTTATTCAGTTTCGACTACTGACCCGAATGTTGGAACGGATGATCCAGATGGTACAATCACAGTTACTTTGTTGGACCGAGCAGGTTATACTTTGGCTGATGCTCCTGGACATCAAGCAACTGCGACAGTGGTTGATACCGCACCAGTTTTATCAATTACAGTGCTAAGTACAAATATGGAAGTAGACGAATCTCCAAACGCGAAGGCAAGTTTCACTATTACTTCCAATGATCGTGTACCAGCCGGTTTCACTTATCGATATCAAGTGACCCAAGTCGGCGACTTTTTGGATCCGACACCTGCTATCCCAGCTGAACCGCAAACACCAACTCCAACACCTACGTTCACTTTTGTTAGCGAAGATAATAACTATACGGCATTGCTTGAGCTTGCAATTGATGACGATAATGACCCTGAACCTACTGGTTCTGTTACTGTGAGGTTATTGCCGAAAGATGGAAGTTCTGGTGACTATACCCTGAGTTCCGATGTCGAAGAGACTATAACTATCTATGATGATGAGCTTCCTGAATTGTCAATCGCGGGAGCTGGTGGTCCTTATACTGAAGGAACCGATAATAACGTTGAATTTACCATTACATCTAGTTTTAATCTAGATACGGTTATGGTTCGATTCCGACCAGTTATGGTCGTCAGCAATTTCTTAGCTGGGGACATAGAGGGGACAGAACAAGAAATGCCGTTGAATTTCAACGACTCTACCACAGTAACGTTACCGTTACCAATTGAAAATGATGAAGTTGTTGAAGAAGATGGTATTGTTAGTGTTCAGCTACTTGAGAATGCAACAGTATATTCGATAATAGCCGATGAAACGATGCAATCTGCTCAGGTGATCGTGCAAGATGATGATACGTTGGCGACCAATCCAACAATAAATGTTGCAACGGAACATTTGCCGAGTGATGCGACTGAAGCGACGTTCTATATTGTTGCTGATTCTGCACCAACAAAAAATTTAGAGGTATTATTAGAATACAATTACGAAGCAGATGATCCAAGTAATCCTGGTAGCAAAATTGATCTCCATCCGAATTGGAAGAGAACAACTGTTCTGATTACGGCTGGTAAAACTTTTGGTTCGTTTACTGAAGCGGTGAATGACTCAGTATCAACTCCGGTTGCATTAACTGGAACCCTTAAGGTAAGATTGGTTGATGGAGATAACTATGACCTTGGCACTCCAAGTGCGTCTGGTCTACCAGCAGACCAAGCAACTCCAACTAGTCCGCTGATGACAATAAGTGTAGTTGGGGATGGTCGTGTGGTTGAATCTTCTCAGGTGAGATTTGCAGTAGAAGCTTCGCCGCTACCAGCGGACCCAGTTGATCCAGCCAATTCAACGATTCCAGTGACAATTTGGGTAACGCAAACGGGTAACTTTATTGATGAGACATTATTAACCAATAATCGATTTGAAACAACCGTCAATATTCCAAAATCTGGAGCAGACGGAGCAGTCAAAGGTTACGCAGAATTTAGTGTTGATCTTGATGATGATACGAATGTGGAAAGCGCAAATGGTGTTGTTACTGCAACATTGCAGTCCGGGGCTGGGTATGTGATTGGTGAATATTCTAACTCAGCAAACGCGACAATCTATGATGATGAGCCCCTGCCAACCGTAACGATTGCCAATAGTGGTCCGGTTGTCGAAGATGCTGGAACTTTGAGTTTCACCGTGACTTTAGCTGGCGTTTCTGCAGCTACAGATTTAGATGTCGACTACAGCATTCAAAGTGGATCGAACTTCCTTGAAAGCCCAATCCCTGACGGTGATCTGCTTGAGTTTAGAGAGAGCAGTGGATCTTATACCGCAACCATCACTCTTGATTTAGATGATGATCAAGCCGATGAAGAAGATGGTCTGGTAAGTGTGGAAGTATTATCTGATACATCATATCCGTTTAGTTATAAAGTTGGAACAGAAAATATTGGAACTGCGACAGTGATGGATGATGATGAACCATCAGCAGCTACGCCACTTATTACACTCTCTGCACCTAACTATATTGTTGAAGGTAACAGCTTTATGTTAAAAGCAATGCGGTCGCATCCATCGAATTCTCAAATTGATGTTGATGTTAATTTATCTTCTGATGCGAATGATAATTTCCTTGCCCCTGCATCACGTGGATCATTAACAATCATTATTCCTGCCGATGAAATGGAAGGTATGATCAGCATCACCTCACAAGCAGATGGTACATCGGGGAATCAAGGACTGATCTCAGCAGAACTCCAATCGGGAACCGAGTATTTAACATCTGGAATGGCGGATGCAAATATAACTACAGTGGTTGTACTGGAAGCATTGCCAATTATTTCAATTGCTGAAATTGGTCCAGTGGATGAATCCACTGGAGAATTCGATGTGACGTTGACCTCCAACATTCAGCTGGTTGCGGGACATGATCTTACAATCACTACTCTAACAGTGGTTGATGCGACTACTAATGCACCGCAGTATGCACCAGTAATTAATCCAACTTCACTACCAATTACGATTACTAGTTCAAGTTCTGAGAATTCAGTTAATGTGAATATAACATTTACGGCAGTATCTGGATATCATCGCTGGGCTGATTTAACTGTTTCTCTTGCTGATGGCACTGAATATACTGCCGACACCGATGCTGATTCACGTACAGTCACGATAGTACCAGAGGAACTCGCACCTAGATCAGTCGCTATAGATGCACCAGTCAGTGTGGTTGAAGGTGAACAGATTATGGTGAAATTGACTGCCAGTGAAGCTCTTTCTGCTGGTGAATCTATCATGGTTGAATTAGATGTCATGGATGGAACTGGTAGTTTCCTTGATCCAAGTTATGATAACTCAATCAAGTATGAGATTGATAATAGCAGTAATAATAGTAATGAAGTTCCGGTCATGATTCAAACACGTGAACAATCTGGTAGTGCTGACGGGACAATCACACTGGCAGTTAAGCGCGGCAATCAGTATGAACCACATGGAACTAATGGTACCAAGACTGTAACAGTGCAAGAAAAAGACTTGTTACCAAAGGTAACGATTGCATTACCTACCGGTGCTCCAACAACGATTGAAGAGGGTGAAAGTGTAACAATTGTTATTTCTGCAAGTGCGGTTTCTCCCCCACCTACCAATCCGGTTACAGTTTTTGTACAGATTGCTGATGACAATACCAGCGACTTCTTAACTGATGAGACTACAACTCCTGCACTTCAAGTAGAAGTAACCAGTGGCAGTTCACAAACCCGAGTTATCAATACTGTTCCAGATGAGGTTGATGAAGCAAATGGGTCAATCACGGCAACCATTCAATCAGATCCTAAGCAAGCGGATGCAACAACTCAAACTACTTATTTGCGAGCTGGAAATAATACGAGTGTTTCGGTAATGGTGAATGATAATGATGATCCTGATACAACGAAACCGATTATCAATTTTGTTTCTGGAACGGCTACTGCGGTAGAAGGTGATATGTTGGAATATAGTTTGCGAGCTGCTCCAGCCCCTGCCACTTCTGTTAGGGTGCGAGTACGTGTTACTGAAACGGGAGATTTCCTCAAGCCAGCTAATCCTGACGTTTCACCACGTATTGAGGAAGTTGTTATTGATGATTCAGGAGTTGGTGTTCTACCTTTAGAAACTGTGCATGATGCCGAAGTTGAAACTGATGCGCAAATAATGGCTCGTATTGTTGCAGAAAATTCTGGTTCAGTGACATATTCCGTTGGAGAATTTCCACTTCGAGTTACTAATATTGTTGATAATGATCATGAAAATGTGCCGGTCGTTAACATTGTGGCGGACATGTCTTCAGTCACCGAAAAAGCATCTCCACTAGCTGAAACTTCATTTACTTTGACGGCTACTGCCGGAACTGGACCTTCCGGAAGTGATCCATTTGATGTAACTCTAATTATCAGTCAAGAAGGAAATTTTTTAGCGACTCCTGAAAGTATGGATAGATCACCAATAACGGTTACACCAGGAACCCCAGTGCCTCATGTAGAGATGATCGCTAGCGACAATACTGTTGAGCCAGATGGCAAGATTGTTGCGAAAATAATGACCAGTAGTACTTATTCAATCGGTGAAAATGCTGTGGCTGAGGTTATAGTGATTGATGATGATGCAATTGTACCAAGTATCACGATTTCTGCTGTTACAGCTAATATAACTGAAGGGGATAATGTGCAAGCAATGTTCAACTTAGAATCTGTTGCGGGAACTAATACTACAATTACCTCAGTAGATGATGTAAAGGTTCAAATTACTCAGGAAGGAAATTATATTGATCCAACAAATGTTACTACTATGGATATTGATATTACCGCGGTTGGAACTAATGTACCAATTAATATTGATATCATCAATGATAGTATTGATGAAGACCCTGGAATGATTATTGCTCAGGTATTGCATGATAATGTTGGAGTAACAAATTGGTCAAGGGGAGCTGCTCATAGAGCTGTTGTCAATGTAACAAGCGAACCGGCTGATGTTCCAACGATCAGTATTACCGCTGATACTGGAAATGCTACGGAAAATGAAGGAAATGATTCCTCAAACAATGGTGAATTGACCTTTACCGTAACTCGAACTGGAGAAACCGAAAAGGATGTCACCGTCAAATACACCTTTGCAGATTCAGATCCGATTTCAGCAGTTGGTGGGACTGACTATAATAATACGCCTGATGAAAATGTTACTATTTCGGCTGGTCAGGCAGGTGAAACAACTGGTACGGCAACAATCACGGTTGCATTGATAGGTGATGAATTAGATGAAGATAATGAGACTTTTGAAGTCAAGCTTTCTGATACTTCGGTTAATGCAATTCTTCACCCGACTGATCCTACTTCAGTAGTGGCAACGATTAATGATGATGATTCGCTTCCAACAGTGAGTATAGCAGCTGATACAAGTCCTGAAGGTGGTGTTGGTGGTTCCAATTCCATTGATTTGGTCGTTACCCTGGATCCGGTATCAGGTCGACAGGTAACTGTGAATTATACTGTTGAGCCAATAACTGCCGAAACTTCGGATTACACTGTACCGAGTCCACAAAGAGTGACCTTTATGCCTGGTGATGATGAAGAAACAATTTCCATTCCAATTGTTGGTGATGCTACTCCTGAAATAGATGAAACCTTCAGAGTTACCTTAACCGGACCTAGCAATGCCAGATTACCTGCTGATGATGCAACTGAGGTGGCATCAGTTATTGCTACGATAGAGAGTGATGATGCTCCAATCCTCGACATTGTTAATACCAATACAAATAATGAGCTTATTGAAGGTGCTGATGCAACCTTTGAGGTGACATTGTATGGTGAAGTCACGGTACCTATTTCGGTTAATTGGGCTACTTTAGATGGAACTGCAGTCGGAAATCCGGTACGGAATATGGGAGATTATCTATCTATCACAGCAACCACCCTTAACTTTACTGATAGTGATCGAACTGAGACCATAAATGTAGAGACCAATGATGATGATGAAATTGAAGCAGAAGAAAACTTTAGCGTTACCTTATCTGGACAATCACCTCCTACTGTAGTTTTTGAGAATGAATCAGAATCGGTAAACGTAATTGATGATGATGTACCACCAGTATTTTCTATTGAGAACGCTGGAGAAACAGTTGGTGGCAGAAATGCAAAGTTTATCGTAACTTCAAATAGAGCATTTACCGGGAACATTGACGTGGTTTATAATCCTGTCAAGTCGGGTGGCGATTACCTCAATGAAACTGATGGTGCTAGTGGTGGACCAAACACGAATTCTGGTGTTGACCGAACCAAAACCATCGAATTTAAAGAATCTGGTGGTGATTATACTGCTATTTTGAGTTTTGCAACTGTTGAAGATGATTCAGACCCTGAAAATGATGGAACTGGTATAATCACAGTTACGCTTGAACCTGATTCCAATACTGTGGCCAAATATACTGTATCCACAGATCCGGGTGAAGATACCGCAACGGTATCGGTCATAGTTGCGCCAATACCAGCATTGTCAATCGTTTCAACTCCTGCTCCAGTAGATGAAGGTGGTGTAGCAGAAATAAGTATAATGGCTGATATGAATCCGAAACAACCAGTGAAATTTAGTTATACTCCTACCGAGACTGGAACAACTTATTTAGCTCCAATCACTGATGATGATGGCATGACTCTAGGATCAGGTGCTTCTCGTGAAGTTGAGTTAGAATTTACGCAAGCCGATTCAAGTCCAAGTTCAACTGATCCATGGTTAACAACCTTGCGAGTGATGACACAAGAAGCGAATGCACTAGCAGGGATGATTGCCGTGGCCATAGATCAACCTGGAGCAAATGATAAATATACTGTTGGTACACCTAGTGCCGCCACCGTAGCAGTGAATGACACTACTATTCCAGAACTCTCGATTGAGTATACAGAAACGGAAACTTTGGGTGGTAAGAATGCAATGTTTGAAGTTACTTCGAATATTCCGTTTGTTGGCGATTTGGCTGTCACGTATCAACCAGAAAAATCAGGTGGTAATTTCTTAGATGAAAGCGATGGTGCTAGTGGTGGTCCAAATACCAATTCACTGGTCGATCGGGAAGTTACTTTGGTCTTTGTCAAGGATGGTGATGATTATAAAGCACCATTAAGGGTCAAAACGGTTGAAGAATTAACAGATGCTGATGGCACTGGTAGTATTGAAGTTACACTGCAAGATGATCCTGAAACTACGGATACTTATACTGTTTCCGCAGTCCCTGGTGAGAATACGGCAACGGCTACGGTGATTAATGTTCCAGTTCCTGAGTTGTCAATTATTACAAAAACTGTTTCAACGGATGAAGGTACTGCGGCAGAAATTACGATTGATGCAACTATAAATCCAAAACAACGAGTTAGCTTTAGTTACACTCCGACTGAGGATACAACGACTTATCTGGAAACCATGATCGATGGTGCTACCTCTGCGTCTGGGACTCCTCGTCCGGTTAGTTTAGAATTCAGGGAAACTCCTCCAGGTTCGGATGACTGGCGCGCAACACTTAGAGTAGAAACCAAACCAAGTGATTTGGGTGGTACGATTACGGTGGTCTTAGATCAACCTGAAGCAAATGATAAATATACTGTTTCCGCAACTACTGGTGAGGATACGGCTGTAATCACGGTGAGAGATGTATCAATCCCAGCCTTATCAATTGTTGATGCCACTGCAATTTATGCTGGTAATAAAGCTGTATTTGAAGTCACTTCGTCAATACCATTTACCAACGAATTAACTGTGGCATACACTCCAGTAAAATCTGGTGGAAATTTCTTAGATGAAAGTGATGGTGCGAATCCTGGAAGTGGTCCAAATACTAATTCTACTGTTCAGCGTACTATTCCTCTAGATTTTGACGTAGATGCTGATGGAGATTATACGGCTTCATTAAGTTTTGATACAGTAGATGATTTGACTGATACTGATGGTGGTATGATTGAGGTTACTCTGAATGCAGATCCAGAAACAAGTGATACTTATACAGTAACAACGGAATCTGATGGGAGCTCCGCGACTATCGTGATTAACAAATATCCGGTACCACAATTGACAATTGCGACGGCTTCAACGACGGATAGTGTTAATGAAGGTGAAACGGTTAATATTAAGGTTCGGGCCAGTGAAAATCCAATTCGACCTGTGACCTTTAAGTACATTCCAACAGAAACTGGAACTGAATACTTGTTTCCAATTACCGAAGATGGTGTTACAAAAGGATCTGAAGCTGAACGCACAGTAACCTTACCTTTCACACAAGACGACTCAAGTTCAGGTTCGACTGATCCGTGGTTAGCAACTTTACCTCTAATGACCCAAATGGATGATGAGCTTGGTGGAACGATTTCGGTAGTATTGGTTGAAGGTACTGGCTATACGGTAGGTGACGCAAAGACTTCTACGATAACGGTTGAAGATATCACTATACCAGTCTTGTCGATTGCTGATGCTACTGCAGTTTATGCCGGTAGTGATGCCGTATTTGAAGTCACTTCTTCAATCCCATTTACCGATGAAATAACTGTGGCGTATACTCCAGAAAAAGCTGGTGGAAATTTCTTAGATGAAAGTGATGGTGCGACTCCTGGAAGCGGTCCAAATACCAATACTGGTGTTCAGCGGACTATACCTCTAGATTTTGATGTAGATGCTGATGGCGATTATACGGCGACACTTAGTTTTGATACAGTTGATCATTTAGCTGATCTTGATGGTGGTATGATTACCGTCACTCTGAATGAAGATCCGGAAACAACTGATACCTATACAGTATCAATGGAACTTGGTAAAGATTCTGCGACTATTATGATTAACAAATATCCAGTTCCAGAATTGACAATTGCTTCGGTTTCATTGACACCAGATGTTGATGAAGGTGGAACGGTGAATATTAAGGTTCGGGCCAATACTAACCCGATTCGACGATTAACTTTTAAGTACATCCCAACGGAAACTGGAACCGAATACTTATTACCGATTGATGAAAATGGTGTTACAAAAGGTTCAGGTGATGAACGCACTGTGACTCTACCTTTTGCACAAGAGGGTTCAAATCCAAGTTCAGAAGATCCATGGTTTGCTAATATAGAGCTAATGACTCAAGCAGATGAGGATTTAGGTGGGACGATTTCGGTAGTATTAGTTGATGGTGTTGGTTATACGGTAGGTGACGCAAAAACTTCAACTATTACAGTCAATGATTTATCACTACCAATTTTAGAAATCGCGTATGTAGAAACTGATACAGTAGTTGGCAGAGCCGCGATGTTCGAGGTTATTTCAAAGAATACATTTACTGGTCCTTTAGATGTTACATATAATCCAGTAAAAGCTGGTGGTGATTACTTAGATGAAAGTGACGGTGATGGCACGGCTCTTGATAGTGGTCCAAATACTAATTCTGGACTAGATCGAACAGTTAGATTGGTATTTGTTAAAGATGGTGATGATTACAAAGCTCCATTGATGGTCGCCACAATAAATGATGAGTCGGATACTGATGGTGGAACAATTGCCGTAACCTTGCAAGAAGATCCAGCGGTCACTGACACCTATAAATTATCTACTGTTCCCAGTGAAATCTTAGCAACGGCTATGGTCATTAAAGCTCCGATTCCAGAATTGACAATAGTTTCAACTTCAACTGATGTAGATGCTGATGAAGGTGACATGGCTGAAGTTCGTATTATGGCTAGTATTAATCCAAAACAACCAGTGAAATTTAGTTATACTCCTACCGAGACTGGAACAACTTATTTAGCTCCAATCACTGCTGATGATGGAACAACCATGCTAGGATCAGGTACTTCCCGAGAAGTTGAGTTAGAATTTAGTCAATCCGATTCAAGTCCAGGTTCTACGGATCCATGGATAACAACCTTGCGATTTATGACACAAGAAGCTGTTGCGTTGAATGGAACGATCACGGTCGTCTTAGATGCTCCTGGAGCTGACGATAAATATACTGTTGGTAAACCTGATACCGCGATAGTTACGGTGGATGATATTTCAATCCCAGAATTATCGATAACTGATGCGCTAAAAACGGTAGCCGGTAGCGATGCAGAGTTTATCGTGACTTCAAATATTCCATTTGTTGATGACGTGGTTGTTGAGTACAATCCAGTTAAGGCTGGTGGGAATTATTTAAATGAAACTGATACTGATGGTACTAGTGGTGGATTAAATACCAATTCTGGCCTTGACCGCACGGATACATTAGATTTTGAAAAGGTTGGGGATGATTACATTGCGACATTGAGTGTTGCTACTGTAGATGATAGCACCGATACGACTGACAGCATGGGTACAATTACAGTGACCTTGCAAGACGATCCAGAAACGGTTGACACCTATATGGTTTCAGGAGAACTTGGTGCCAATAACGCAGAGGTAACTGTAATACGTGAAATATTATTACCAGTATTGAGTATTGCTGATGCCGCTACTCCAACCGCGGAAAGTGCTGATTCGGTAGATTTTGTGGTTACTGCATCAGACGCGTCAACGATGACAGTATTCTATCAAGCCAGTGAAGTGGGTGGTGGTAACTTCTTAGATGCCGATAATGGTCAGGAGGATGAAGATTCTGCAGAATTGACATTTGCTCAAGCTGATGGAGCTACTGGTGATTTTGTTGATACATTGAGTGTCCCAATTCATGATGATTCAGATGGTGAAGCGACTGGACAGATTGAAGTAACATTAGTGATTCAAACTGGTATTAGGAGAACCTATCGGGTATTGGCTGATGGTACTGAGAAGGCAATGGCAACGATTTGGGATGATGATGCACCTGAGTTAACTATTACTTCGGGTCCTGCGGTAACTGATGGTACTGGTATTAATGCAATATTTAACGTTACTTCACAAGTGCAACCAAGTAGTAGTACAGTGATCGTTGACTATACTCCGGTGAGTGCAGGGTTCTTAGCGTCTGGTGTAACGAATGTTAAGGTTCCAAGTGGTCCATTAACATTTACTGGTGACGGACCTTATACTGCACCATTAGCAATTCCAGTGGTTGATCAAGATACCGCGAGCAATTCGAATGGTAGCATCATGGTGACCTTGAATGAAAAAGATTCAAATGCAAATTATTATGTTGGAACTCATGATAACGCTATGGTTACAGTATATGATGATGATGGATTACCAAGAATTGTGATCAAGGCAGATGGTTATACTGATGTCGTTGAAACTGCTGGTACAGCAACATTTGAGTTATCTGCAACTGGACTTGAAACGACCACTAAACTGATGGTAAACTTTACGGCTACTGAAGTTGATGGGGATTTCTTAGCAGATGCAGTTCAAAATCCACCGGTAACTGTCCAAGATCAACCGACAACTGTTGAAGTTGAATTCACAGACTCTGGTGATGGTACAACATATGTCGGAAATCTACCGATTGATATTATTGCTGATCAGACTGGTGAAATCTCTGCACCGATTCAAGTAACGATCAATCCAGACCCCGCAGAACAATCTACCTATGTTGTAGGTGCGACTACCGTTGGTATGATCAAAATTCTAGATGATGATGCCCCTGAATTGACAATTACTGCTGGATCACCGGTTACTGAGGGTGACGGAGTGCAAGCTATATTTACTGTGACTTCCGTCGTAAATCCTGGAACTGGATCAATTATGGTTGATTATACTCCAACAAGTGCAAATTTCTTGGCTGACGGTGAGTCAGATACCCCGGTACCTGATCATCCGTTGACATTTAAAGGTAATGGTCCATATACGGCGACGATATCGGTGGATGTTGATAATGACACCAAGTCGGAACTAGCAGGTGAGATTACTGTGACTTTGAACCAAAAAACACCAATTGCTGGATATACTGTCTCGAAAGAAATGGGTTCAGCTTCTGTAGTTGTCACTGATGATGATGGACATACGTTGAGTATTACCGCGGCATCATTGGCAGAAGGTGCGGTAGGAGCTACGGATAATAATATGACCTTCACAGTAACTGCAGATCCTCCAGCACCTACTGATACTCCGATTACCGCAAATTGGGCGACTTCAGTAATTCCAAATGTTGACAATGCTACGGCGGACAATGATTTCACGAGTGTTCTTGATGGCACGGTGGAAATTCCAGCAGGAATGTCAACAGGTACTTTTGAAGTTGTTATTATAGGTGACGATTTCCCAGAAGAAAATGAAACCTTCACAGTAACCTTGACCTTACCTGATGACAGTGGAAATCAGATCAAAGATGGTGCAGGGTCAGTAAAAGGCACCATTACCAATGATGATGGTACTGGATTAAGAATAGAATCCGCAAGCTTAATTGAAAGTGGAGAAAATGGTTTAACCGATATGGTCTTCACGATATCAGTGATTGCATCAAGTAGTTCTGAAATAACATATACTTGGGCAACTTCAGACGGTACCGCGATGGAGGGTAAAGATTATACCAAGTCTGGTAGTACAGAAACTATTGCGGCAGATGCGTCATCTGATACCATTAGTGTTCCAATTCGACCTGATGAAGAAGTTGAAGGAGATGAAACATTTATGGTAACACTCTCTAATGCAACTGGTGCAAAATTATTGGCGATAGCTGATAATGGAACTGTTAGTGTAGCGGATACGATTAGTGCAACCGGAACTATTACTGATGATGATGCTTTACCTGTGGTAACTATTGCCGCTGATAATGGGTCAATTATAGAGGGAGATGATCCAGAAACACCAGTAAAGGCTAATTTCAAGCTAACTGCAATAAATCTGCGTGGAGTCTCAGAAACATTGATGATTAATGCGACTCCAGATCAAGGGGGCCTTGATTTCTTAATGGATGGAGTGTCAGGAGAAGCGGATAATTTTGAAGTCGAATTTACTCCTGACGATGATGGCATCTATACTGGTAACCTATCATTAGATATTGTTGGTGACATAGATAAAGAAGATAGTGGTGAAATCACCGTGACTCTGAATGCTGATACTGCTGAAACAGCAACATATGAAATTGGCAATACGGTTACAGGTGAAATCACGGTAGTAGATAATGATTACGAACCAGCACTTCCTCGTGCTTCAATTGAACTAGCAGCTGGAACTGATAGTACAGATGGTGAGATTAACGAAGGAGAAACAATTGTCATTAATATATCTGCTGAACCAGATCGATCGGCTCCTAACCCAATTGAACCATCTCCAGCTAACCCAGTTAATGTGGTCATAAATGTTGAACAAAATGGTGGTGATTATATTGCCTTCAGAATACCACGAGTTCACCGATTGACAACTACTTCCGATACCTTTAGAATCTATACAATTGATGATACTGTTGATGATACATTAGACGAAACTGCTGGGACAATTACTGTTTCTATTGTTGAATCGGGAGAATCATATACAGTTGATCCGGTTAATGATAAAGTTGTCGTTTCTGTGACAGATGATGATACTACTACAACTACAGAATCCAGAATTTCGGTTGCTGACCAGGCCGTTACAGCAATTCTAGGAGTAATCGGAGCTGCATCACCCCCAGTTACCAATTCACCTGCAATTGAATTACCGAATGTTTCGGTAGCAGCTGGTGCTGGAAGTGTGGATGAAGGTAATCCAGTGCTATTCAATATCACTGGAAGTGGTAATCTTAACGACGATATAGTTGTTGGATACACACTCACACCAGAAGGTGACTTCTTTGATAACTTAGGTCAAGGTTCAAGATGGGTCAGTTTGTCGGCTAGTCAACCAAATACATTGGTTGAAGTTGCCACGATTGACGATAGGACAGCTGAACTTGACGGTGCCCTCACCTTAACCTTGCTTGATGGTCGAACTTATGATCTGACTGATCAAAGTAGTGCAAGAGTAGCGGTAATTGATTCCGCGGATCGACAACAACGAGTTGAAGACCTAACGTTAGCTGCACAAGATATTCAAGCTGATATGACGGGAGCACTTGCGGCACGGACGCTTGGCTTTACAAGTAATCGGATCTCAAATGCATTCGCAAGTAAAGGTGTTGCTTCAACCTTCATGTATAATGGTAAACAAGACCTTAGAGAACTCATAGAAGTTGGTGGTGAAGCCATCAATGGTAATTCGATGACTTTGCGTGAAGTACTTGGTGATTCATCATTTGCGATTAGTTTATTCCCAGAAACTGATGGACCAAGTATGGCCACGATTTGGGGCATAGGTGATTACCGCGACATCGATTCAGAAGGTTCTTTACGTTCTTGGGATGCTGATGTCTTCACTGGTCATCTTGGTCTTGATGCCATGGTTGGACAAGGACTATTGGTAGGTGTTTCAGCGGCAATTACCGAATCTGATATTGATCATACTGGTGCAACGGACGGTGAGTTAACTTTCACATCACGGTCAACGGCCTTGAATCCATATTTAGGTTGGACTTCATCTAATCAAGCTGCTGAGTTGAGAGCAGTCGCTGGTTATGGAATTGGTGAGATTGATATTGAGCAAACCAATTACGAACTCCAAACCGTGTCCAATACTTACCATACGTTAGGTATTAGTGGTAATCAGCGCATCTACGCTTCTGAAAGTATTATTGAAGGTGGTTCTAGTGAACTATCAATTACTGGTCAAACTTGGTATGCAAGACAAAACCTATTTGGAATTGATGGGTTTATCAATTCAATGCAAACGGATGCAAGTCATTATCGAGTTGGCGTTGAAGGTTCACATACGCAAAAACTAACCAGTGGTTCAACCTTGAAACCAATGTTCTCAATCGGAATGCGTGGTGATGGTAAAAATGATCAATCCATCTTTGGTATGGAAGTTAGTAGTGGACTCAACTATACCTCAACATTTGGTTTGTCACTTACTGGAAATAGTAGTATGTTCCTGATTGAACAGGGTGAAATTCAAAAATGGAGTCTAATCGGTAAAGTCAATTACGACCGTGGTAACGACAAGCTTGGCACGATCATGGAAATTTCTCCATCTTATGGTCAAATGCAAGGTGGTAACAGCCGTTCATTATGGAGTAGCGACATTCTTGAAAGTGTTAGCGAAACTGGTCAGTATATGGATGGAATCCAAGTTGATACCGAGTTAGGTTATGGCTTGAGTATTTTGGGTGACACTAGTAGGTTGACACCATTTGGAGGAATTGGTTATTCAGATGATGCTGACAACAAGTATCATGTCGGAACGCGTCTCCAGCTTGGTTCGGACTTGAAATTTGAGTTGACAGGAACGCAAGAGACTGATACAAGCGGTGACCTTAATCAACAAATCAAACTAGATGGAGCATTTAATTGGTAAAAAAATTATACTCAATATAGTCAATGTCTCAGAGACGAAGAAACTAAACACAAGGGTGGGTAATGTTGAATGGATTATTTGACTACTAATACTTTTCTTGTAGGTTTTATCATGAGGTGTTGGAAAAAAAAATGTGAATAACTTGGTAAATAAATCGGAATATCCAGTTTTAGGGTTGAAATATTTTTTTTATGTGCTATATTGAATTTAGTAAGTAAATTAAATAAGGGTATAAACTATTGAGAGCATCGTTTAAAGACTATTTTATCATGATAAAATAATGCGATCATTAACAGTACTTGAAATTTTTTTAAACGGATGGTATCATGTTAGTTGCATTTAAGAAACGAACGTGATTACATCTAAAATATTAACAGCGTTTAACAACTGAGGATTTGAACAAATGAAAATTGGTGATTTTTTTGATACTACTAAATTTGGTGGAATTATATCTGCAGCTGTATTAGCCGCGGCAATCATGTTTATAATCCAACTTGGCTGGACTGCTAATAACAGATTACTGAAGATGGAAAGCGAACATATACAAATGTCCAAAGAAAATCATGAAGAGTTTGGAAAGATTCATGAAGAGTTTGGAAAGGTTTATGAAGAGTTTGGAAAGGTTTATGGAGAGTTTGAGAAAATTAACGCTACTCTTGCGATATTGGGTGAAATTCAATCTCAGCTTGAAGATTTGAAAGGTATTGAATCCGCAGTGGATACCAACAAAACAGATTTAGATGAGCTTGATCAAAAGACTGAATACTTGAGAGGGCAGGTTGAGACGATTCTTTCAAATAAGTGAGAATGATGGAACTCGTTTGCAGTGATTCAGTTCATTGTGGAGTAGCAACATTCTTGAAAGTGTCAGCGAAACTGGTCAGTATATGGATGGCGTGCATGTTGATACCGAATTGGGTTATGGCTTGAGTATCTTGGGTGGCACCAGCCGACTAACACCATTTGGTGGTATTGGTTATTCCGATGACGCTGATAACAAGTATCATGTCGGTACGCGTCTCCAACTTAGTTCTGACTTGAAATTTGAATTGACTGGAACTCAAGAAACCGATACCGAAGGGACACTTAACCAGAAAATCAAATTTGATGGAGGATTTACTTGGTAATAGGAGTTAATCACAATTTTAGTTTTTGCAAAACACGCTTTAATTTAACTATCATTGTGTTGATTCTAAACAGATGTTTACTCAAAATTAACTAACAGTAACAATAATTTATTGTGGTATATTCAACTGATCAATTTCATTGATTAACCACGAACGGAGTGTAAACGCATGGTTTCAAAATTTAATGGACGTTACAATGTCTCAACAATAATTGGTGCGATTACTGTCAAATTTTCATTTGCTTGGTTAGTGACTTATTTTGTAAGTGTTACTCTAAATAAGGTGGGTCGAATATCTCACTACGGGTATCGAGTAATTTACATTACCCTTTTTGCGGTATTTATTTTTACAATTGGTGCTTCAATTGACAAGCTCCACGCACAGACTACCCCTACTGTTACGACTAATTGGACCGGTAATACTCTGAATGTACCACTAAATTTCGGCAGAAATTTTGATTTAAAGTTTGAATTAAGTGCAACTTCAAGTCAAGATGTATCTGTTAATTATGTGGAAGATAGAACTACGGCGACGCATGTTGGTAACTCATACCGAATTGATAGCGACCCGTCCTCAACTTTTACTGATGATAGCAGTCCGATGACAATAACAGCAGGTGATACTGCAGGGATTATAAGAATTAGAAAGTTCACCGGATTCAATTCTGATTCTATTATTGCCGGAAAAACTATTACGTTAAATTTTACTTTAACGAATGCGAACTTTTCTGATAATACGACTACACAAACACTTACTATTACTTTTGTTGATAAACCAGCTGTGTCTATTGTGGCGGGAATTTCCGAAGTAGCAGATTCAGATTTTTCAGATTGGACTGTGTTTATTTCTCCAGCGCAAAGTGAGGATATAACAGTAAATATTACCTTAGGTGGCACAGCTACGAGAACAGGAAATTCTATTACTGCGGTTACTATCCCAGCTAACAAAACATTTGTTGCGCATAAACAAACTTTTAGTAGTGCTGGAACTTATACAGTTACATTAAATTCAACACATTCTGACGCATCGAAATATGTTTTTGTTCCTGGTAGAGATGTTATAAATGTTGATGTTGTTGATGGTACTAACTTAACAGAGGTTTCATTAGGTGCAGCTCCTTCAATTACGAGAAACGATACTTCTTTCACAATAACTGTGAGTGATACTAGAACAAGAACATCCCGCCTAAATGTTCGTTACAGATTAGTCGATTTTGGTACAAATAAGGGTTTTGTTGGGGAATTTACAACTTGGACTAGTCTTCAAGTAGGCCAGTCAGTTGATATTACTGTTACTATAATAAGAGCTGATGGTGTTGGTGTTGATGGTGATGGGGTTATTAGAGTAGAATTGATGCCAGGTCCAAATTATAAAATAAGTGATTCAGCTGGCGTAAGAGATGTCAATATTCCATCTCATGCTCAAACTGGGACACCAGAAGTTTTATTAAAAGAGGTACCAAGTTCAGTAACTCAAGGGCATGATTTTAGTTTCACAATTGAAGCAGAAGGTACGATAGAAGCAACTGGATTACCAGTAACATTACAATTTGGTGAGGGATCTGCCACAATCATCACTGGGATAACACCCGGAACCTATGTAGATGGAGGAAATAGTACAATAACAATTCCACAAAGTGGTTCGCAAGTAATTTTAGTATCAACAACCAAACCTAGTGGTAATGCTGATCAAAATTTAACAATCACACTTGCGGGTGCAGGTTCTACTTATACGATTTCAAATTCAGCTGGTGCGGCTTCAGCTACAGTTCTCTCTAAAGAAAATTCAAATCCTAGTTCATCAAGACCACGTCTTACTTTAGAACAATTTTCCTCAAAATCAGTTTCTGGGAGTGCTGAAGATTCAATGAAGTTTAAAGTATTGGCCTCGCATGCACCAAATTCAGCATTAACAGTAAATATTCGAGCTACGGCTACGGGTCCAAACTTCCTTAACGGAAGCTACCTTATGGAAACAGTACAATTAACCACTTCTGAAACGGAATTTGAGGTTCAAATTACAATTCCACCGGGGGGACTCAATCAGACTGGAATGATTACCGCGGAATTGTTAGACGGAGCTGATTATACTTTAGCTGATGATCCACATCATAAGACAACCGCAAATTTGACTACTGCACGTCCAACCATTTCAGTAACGGGTTTAACAGGCTCGGTGACGCAGGGGCATCCATTTAGTTTTTTAGTTGAGGCATCAACTACTTTATTCTCAACTATTTCAGTGCGGATTCAATTAAATGATGGTAGTTTGGGAAGTATAACTAGTTCTACACCTACAAGTGTGTTTGTTGCCAATGCCGAGGGGACAGTAACCATCCCTATTAGTGGTTCAATAGAGGTGACAGTCGCGACGCAGAATCCAGCAACTGGTGCGACTGGTGATGTAAATGGCAATATTACAATATTCAATCCACAAGGGGCACAAGTGAATAGCTATAAGGTGGATGGAGGTAGTGCATCTCGTGTTTATCCAGTTGTGTTCAAGGATAATACCGTAACGACAGCTTCAAAGCCAAAGATATCAATCGCGGCAGCTTCAACAGCTTTAGTACGAGCTGACCAAAATGCAAATGCGAACTTCACAATCACTGCAACACCACAACCTACAGGAATGGTAAATGTTTCATATTTGGTTAGTGAGACGGGAAACTTTGTTTCAGTGGAATCAGATACAATAACACTATTAACTTCTTCCACGACGACAACACTGGAGGTACCAACAACGGATTCCAATACCGGAACAGATGATGCGGATAGCACAATCACAGTGAGGTTATTGGATGGGTCGGATTATACTTTGATTGATCCACCTGGACATATTGCCACTAGGATTGCGACTGATGATGTAATATCAGAATTATCAATTACAGACACTTCATTAATGGAAGGTACTGATAACGCGATGGGTGTGATGGAATTTACCGTAACAGCTTCGCCAGCCGCAACGACTCAATTCACTGTGGAATGGGCAACTTCAATTGAAGCTGGAGTTGATACGGCTACAGAAGATACTGACTTTATTGCGGCAAGTGGTATGCTAACTTTTATGGTAACTGACACCATGCAGAAATTTCGAGTTGTCATTAAAGGGGATTCGACTCCAGAGCCAGATGAGACCTTTACTGTAACCTTGTCAAGTGTTAGCCCTGGGGCTCAACTTTCGGCCAATTTTTCCGCGCGGGGTACCATTACCAATGATGATGGACATGGTTTGCAAATAGCCGATGCTAGTTTGGTAGAAGGTGATGCTGATGAAACGACCAATATGAATTTCACTGTAGAGTTAGTTCCTCCAAGTAGTAATGCGATTACTTTTGATTGGATGACTTCAATTGAATCAAATGATACTGCAACGGAAGGAACAGATTATAGGGCCTCTTCAGGTGATGATATCACTATAGCTGCGAATACATCTTCTGTTAATCTTATGGTACCGATTATCGGTGATGCTACTCCAGAATTGGATGAAACTTTTACCTTGACTTTATCGGGAGTAACATCAGGTGTAAAACTGTTGTCCGCCAAAGCTAGAGGCAACATTATCAATGATGATGGAGAAGAAATTACCCTCGCATCAGAATCATTATTAGAAGGAGATACTGGAATGAGTCAAATGCAATTTACCATTTCGGTAGAAACAGCAGTCACGACTGGTTTTACTGTGAATTGGGCAACCTCAATAGAATCAGATGATACTGCAACGGAAGGAACTGACTATACCAAAGGATCTGGCACCGCAACTTTTATGTCGACCGACACCATGCAAACTTTTACAGTCGATATTATTGGTGATGCTACACCAGAATTTAATGAGACGTTTACGGTGACCTTATCAAATCCAAGTGTAGGAGCTTATGTTTCAAATTCTAAAGGTTCGGCGAAAGGAACAATCACTAATGATGATGGTTCTGGTTTAAGTATTGAAGCTGCAAGTGTCATAGAAGGTTCAGCTGGTTCAACAACATTTATGAAATTCACGGTTTCAGTAATCCCACCAAGTAGTTCTGAAATTACATATATGTGGGCAACGTCAAATGATTCGGCAAATACTGCAGCTGAAGCTGGAACTGATTATTCCACGTCCGGCAGTACTGAAACTATTGCAATGAATGAACCTACGAGTACTTTCAATGTACCAATTTTAGATGATGAGAAATTTGAATCAGAGGAAACTTTCATTGTAACTCTATCTAATCCAACTGGAGCAATATTGTTGTTAGCAAGTGCTAAAGGTACAATAAGGGATAACGATGGTTTACCAGTGGTAACTATTGCTGCTGACAGTGGACATGCAAATGAGAGTGTAGGTCGTGTGGAATTTATGTTATTTGCTACTGGTTTAGGTGGTGAAACCACTTTAATGATTAATGCAACTCCTTCACAAGGTAATCTAGCTTTTTTAGCAAGCGGAATTGCAAATAGACCAGCAGATTTTCCCGTTGTATTTAGCAATTCTAATGACGATGGAACTTATACTGGTGTGTTACAAATTCCGATTGTAGATGATGCTCCTAGAACTGATAGCGGTGAAATTTCGCTGAAATTGAATACCGACGCTACTCCAGCAACTTATGAACTTGGAGACATAGTTAGCGGGACCATTCTAGTGGTGGATGATGATTACAATGTTCGCGTTCCACGTGTTTCAATTGCACCAGTCACGCGATCTCCAATTCAAGAAGGTGATCCTATTGAAATTGAAATAACAACTGGAGATCCAGCTCCGAGTACTGGTAGTTCAATAGATGTAGCTATCAATGTTGTTCAAGAAGGTGGTGATTATATTGCCTTCAGGGTTCCACGTTCGAAAAGATTGTCCTCTAATTCAGATTCAATCAAAATTTATACACATAATGATACAGTTCCAGATGGTCCTGGTAAGATTATTGTCACAATTTCTGAATCAGGAAATCGCTATACTGTTGATCCAGTCAAAGCAGAGGTTGAAGTCAAGATAACTGATACCGATACGGCAAATACACCTCAAGAGGCCAGAGTTTCAGTCGCTGAAGCGGCAATTGATGCAATTTTGGCACTTGACCAGTTTGCTGTCAATTCACCTAACACTGAAAGTGCACCAGTGATTTTACCTTTGATTTCGGTTTCTGCTGTTGCAACTAGTGTGGTTGAAGGTACTCCTGTTCAGTTTAGTATTTCTGGAAACGAAAATTTCCGAGATGATGTGGTAGTAGAATATACACTCACACCAGAAGGAGACTTCTTTGATAATCTGAGTGATGACGTACAAAGCATCAATCTTACAGAAGCACAGAAAATAGCTCAAGTTGAAATTGCTACCATTAATGACACCTACGCTGAACAAGATGGTGCGTTGACATTAACTTTGCTTGACAGAGATACTTATGACCTCGCTGATCAAAGTAATGCAAGAGTCATCGTTTCCGACTTAGCGGATCGACAACAGCGAGTTGAAGACATTTCATTGGCTAGTCAAGATATCTTTCCAGATATGACTGGGGCGACTGCGGCACGCACACTTGGTTTTACCACCGAACGAATTAGTGAAGCCTTCGCAAGTTCAGGTGTGTCCTCAACCTTCAATTATAATGGTAATGAAAGTTTAACATCATTATTAACTGCTGGGGGAGAGGCATTAAATAGTGATTCAATGACGCTCCGTGAAGTACTTGGTAGTTCATCATTTGCGATTAGTCTATTCCCAGAAACAGATAGACCAAGTATGGCTACGATTTGGGGACTTGGTGATTATCGTGGCATGGCTTCAGGTGAGGGACTTAATTCGCGCTCTTGGGACGCTGATGTCTTCACTGGTCATCTTGGACTTGATGCGATGCTCGGTCAAGGAATGTTAGTCGGTATTTCAGCTACAGTAACTGAATTTGATATTGATCATACCGGAGCAACCGACGGTGAGTTAACCTTCACATCACGCACCACTGCCTTGAATCCATATCTAGGTTGGACTTCTTCTGATCAAGATGCTGAGTTGAGAGCTGTCGCCGGTTATGGTGTTGGTGAGATTGACATTGAGCAAGCCAACTATGAATTACAAACTGTATCTAATACCTATCATACCTTGGGAATCACTGGTAATCAGCGGATTTATGCATCTGAAAGTATTTTGGAAGGTGGTTCCAGTGAATTATCAATTACTAGTCAAACTTGGTACGCAAGACAAAATCTATTTGGAATTGATGGATTTATCAACTCAATGCAAACGGATGCAAGCCATTATCGCATCGGTATTGAAGGTTCACATACCCAAAAACTTGCCAGTGGATCATCTGTGAAACCAACGTTCTCAATTGGTATACGTGGTGATGGTAAAAATGATCAATCCATCTTTGGTATGGAAGTTGGAGGTGGACTCAACTATACCTCAACATTTGGCTTGTCACTTGCTGGAAATAGCAGTATGTTCCTGATTGAACAAGGTGAGATCCAAAAATGGAGTTTAATCGGCACATTCAATTACGACCGTGGTAACGACAAGCTTGGTACGATCATGGAGGTTTCCCCATTTTATGGTCAAATGCAAGGTGGTAACAGCCGTTCATTGTGGAGTAGTGATATTTTAGAAAGTGTCAGTGAAACTGGTCAATATATGGATGGTACCCACGTTGATACCGAGTTAGGTTATGGTTTGAGCATCTTGGATGATACGAGTCGATTGACACCATTTGGAGGTATTGGTTATTCAGATGATGCTGACAACAAGTATCATGTTGGTACGCGTCTCCAACTTGGTTCCGATTTAGAATTTGAATTGACTGGAACCCAAGAAACTGATACTACGGGTACACTTAATCAGAAAATCAAATTAGATGGAGCATTCAACTGGTAAATGGAGTTGACAACATTCAAAGCAAAGTCCCTGTGGTTCGATAATGCGAAAAGGTGGGCAAAGTAGGATAAAAATTTCTATAACCCCCACTTTTTTTCGTTGCTTGGACTTTGGAAAATTAATCATCAAGTTGTATAAAATATACAACCAACTAATAAGGAGACTCAAAATGTTAAATTTTAAAACTATCGCTTTTATGGTAGTACTATTCCTATTTTCATTATTCATGGTTTCTTGTGGAGGCGGAAGTAGTAGTGGAGGTGGAGGAAGTGGAAGTGGTTCCAATAGTTGTCCTGCAGGTCAAGTGGGAATACCTCCTGATTGCCAAAACGTTACGATGAACCGGGTGTCTGGTAGCTTGCTGACAAAATACGCTGTTGAAAATAATAGTGCATTAGTATACAATAATGAAAATTTTCTTGAAGATCGAGGTGTACCAAGAAATGAAGATTATAGTTATTATACTATAAGGCATCCAGATACTCCTAATTATGAATTGTACTACGTTAGAATTCAATATCCGACTCGAACAACTCCAATTCATTTTTTGGATTATGACGATAGTGAATACGATTTAGAGGGAGATGGGGATTTAATTCGTGGTAGTGAAAGTTATATTTCATACTCTAGTCTTGGGGACTTGAATGTAGGTGGTCCGGATTTTGAGAGGACTCCTTCTGGGATATTTACTTATAGTGGGGTGAATTTACTGAGATATACCGGAACTGAATTTTCAGGTACTCCCGCTGAAAATGGTCGAGACTATAACCCGAATATTGATTTCCAAGATGGAACATTTAGTTTGGTAGCAGATTTTAGTAGACAGACAGGAACTATTACTGGAAGTGCAGTGCAAAGACATTTTAGTCCTCCAGGTGCTAGTTCCACCATATCAGGTAAAATTACTCTTAATAATCAAACTGGGGAATTTAATACTCCAGATGGCGAGTTCTTAATGGTAACTCTAAATGAACCAGAAGGGGTTTCGTTACCTAAAACTTCTGGAGTTCGAATGATCAATGCCAAGATCTATGGACAGTTCAGTGGTCGTCCGATAAATCCAGATACCAACCAACTTTACACTAATGGGAGTCACGGAGTTTATGGAATATATTATGATGCTAGCAATGAGGAACCCGTTATATATGGTGCAATTGCAGGTAGTCGACAATAATAGTGTATCAACTAGAAAATTGGATTTTTAGTCAATGTTCCTCATCAAAATTTTATCTCAAGTTACTGTAAAATGAATCGTTAAATTTGATTCAATAAGAGATTAGGAGTGAAAATCATAAAATCAATAACTACTTTTGTAGTATTGTTCATGATTCCATTTTTCACAGTATCGTGTGGAGGTGGGAGCGGTGGTACTGGTGGTGAAACTGGAGGAGGAGGTGGTTCTCCTGCTCCAAACATAAGT
This sequence comes from Stappiaceae bacterium, assembly GCA_964291365.2. Lineage (GTDB taxonomy): Bacteria > Pseudomonadota > Alphaproteobacteria > Rhizobiales > Stappiaceae > JBDWFY01. The sequence continues at coordinate 2,315,216 of OZ219989.1, read as the reverse complement.
GGGGACTTGAATGTTCAATTCTCTGGTGAAGAGGGTGGAGTTAGAAGGGTTGAAGTTTCCGGTAATACTATTCATTATTTGAATGCGATTACGGGTGACCCAATCACTGATCGTACATCTGTAGATTGGACGGGTGTTCGAGAATACAGATGGTCTAACGACCGAATAGGAGTACAAACCTTTCATAATGGAGAATTGACTTTACGTGAGTTTGTAGATAACATAGCGGAGTCTTTTGTTATAATGACTGGTTACTTTGCAGAAAGTGATGATCGTCTTCCTTTATCGGTTGATTTTGAAGCAGGGGGGGCAAATGTATCAAATATCCCAAGTGGATTGTATCGTTATAATGGTTATGGATATAGTAACCCTCGTCGTAATTCAGCACTTGGATTGGGAGATTTCACTATGAATGTTAATTTTGATAATGCAAGTGGGACGTTTAATTATTTAGATTATGACGAATGGGTTTCTCTAATTGGATCATTTGTAATAAATAAACAAAATGGTAACTTTGCCGGCAATGACTTACAAATTGTAGTAATTGATCCAGAACACAATTTAAAATTTGAAGACAAAGCGACAATATATGGATCGTTTCATAACAGAGGTGCTACAGGTGTTTCCGGAATCTTCTATGATAATAGGGATAAAGTTTATGGTGGTGCGTTTGCCGGTGCACGAACAGATTTAAGACCAGATGAGTAAGTTATAATGATAGAAGGAGTTAATCGCCGACTAATAAAAGTTCTATTTACTGAAAAACAAAGGTAAGGTAGGTAAAATTGGAGAGATTATAACTATATATACTAACTCAATTTATTGTTTAGATTTCAATCATGTTAATTTCAAGTTGTAAAAGAATTACAACTTAATTCAAAGGTTGACTCAAATGGCGAATTCAAAATCAATTGTTATATTGGTAGGTATATTTTTATTTTCACTCTTCATTGTATCGTGTGGAGGTGGAAGCCGTGGTTCTGGTGGTGAGACTGGTGGAGGCGGTGGTTCTCCTGCACCAAATATTAGTGGGAATTTAAACATTCAATTTTCTGGCGAGGAAGGAGGGGTTCGTAGATTCCAAGTTCCGGGAAGTAATGGCAGCTCTGTTCATTATTTAAATGCTATTGAGGGAGAACCAATAAACAATCGATCTTCTGTTAGTTGGGGAGAGTTTGGAGTGTATAGATGGTCTAACTTTAGAGATGGAATGCAATCTTTTCGAAATGGAGATTTAGTTTTATATGAGTTTATAGATAGAGAATCTGATTCATATGTAATAACGACTGGTTTCTTTGCAGATGATAATAAAACGTACTTTGTCTCGGTTGATTTTGAAGCAGGAGGACCAAATGTATCAAACATTCCGAGTGGTTTATATCGGTATAATGGTTATGCTTATAGCTACCCTCGTCATAATTCATATACTCGTTTGGGAGAATTCAATATGAATGTCAATTTTGACAATGGTAGTGGTACGATCAATTTCATTGAATATGACGAATGGATATCACTCAATGGATCATTTATAGTAAATAGACAAAATGGAATTATTGCGGGTAATGATTTACTAATGGTGGTAATTGACCCAGTGCACAATTTAAATTTTGAGGACGAAGCAACAATTTATGGATCCTTTCATAATAGCGGTGCAACAGGAGTATCTGGTATTTTCTATAATAATAGTGATAAGGTTTATGGTGGTGCATTTGCTGGTGCACGTACAGATTTAAGGCCTGATGAGTAAGTATAAATGAATCGTTCTAATGATTGAAGGAGTTAATCGCTAACTAATTTAAGCCCTATTGATTAAAAAACAAAGGAAAGGTGCCTAAAATTGGAGAGATCATGCCGCTATATACTCACTCGATTTTTTAATTGGATTTTGGTCGTGTTAATTTCAAATTGTATAAGAATTATAACCATTCCAATGGGAGACTCAAATGTCAAATTTAAATTCTGTTTCTGTTTCAGTAATTTTATTAATATTTTCATTTTTCATTGTATCTTGTGGTGGTGGAAGCAGTAGTAGTGGTGGAAGTGGTACTGGAGACAGTGGTTCTCCTGCTCCAAACATAAGTGGGGACTTGAATGTTCAATTCTCTGGTGAAGAGGGTGGAGTAAGTAGGGCTGAAGTTTCCGGAAATACTATTCATTATTTGAATGCGATTGGGGGAGAACCAATAACTAATCGGTCTTCTGTTGTTTGGTCGGGCACCAGAAGTTACCGTTGGTCAAATGATAGAACTGGAGAACTGTCTTTTCGTGATGGAAATATAGAATTTTATGAGTCCACTGACAATGTATCTAATACGTATGTGATATTATCAAGATACTATGCAGGAGATAGTGAAAGTCATCCTATAGCTGTTGATTTTGAAGTGGGGGGACAAAATGTGTCAAATATACCTAGTGGACTATATCGATATAATGGTTATGGTGCTAGTTTTCCTCGTCATAATTCAAGTACTGAATGGGGAGATTTCATTATGAATGTCGATTTTGACAATGCGAGAGGTACCATTAGTTATCTAGAGTGGGACGAATTGGTATCTCTCGATGGGTCATTTATAATCAATATGCAAAATGGATTATTGGCAGGTAATAATTTAAGAATGATTGTAATAGACCCGATAAATAGCAAGAATTTTGAGGACAATGCAACAATATATGGTTCGTTTCATAATAGAGGTGCAACTGGTGTATCGGGAGTATTTTATAATAATACTGATAAGGTATATGGTGGCGTAATTTATGGTGCGCGTACAGATTTAAGACCTGAAGAGTAGAACTAAAAAGATCATTCAATTATCAGCGAAGCTTCAGAAAATAAGATGATTTTGTCGTAGAACACGTAGTATATCCAACTTGAAATTTGAATTGACCGGAACTTAAGAATCTAATGCTGTACACAAAATCTTTGAGATCAGCAAACAAAACACCAAGGTGGGCAAGGTTGAATGGATGAATTATCCACAACTTTCCCATCTTTTGTTTACTTTGCGCTTGACAAGGTTTTCTGTTGTTATTAAACAAACTAGAAAACTGCTAATTGGTTACCATTTTTTCGTAACGTTCTAACAGGTGTTCGCAACGCTCAAGTTCCGATGTAAATTTTTTCTTTCGATACAGTTTGTCGACAGCGAGATCTAAGCTCTTGTGAGCATCTCTTAAGTCAGGAGGCATGGTTCTTTGGTTATACAGTTCACTTAAGGTCGATTTTGGGTACTTAGAGCGAATTTTAAGGATCTGATTAGCACACTTTTCAATATTATTGTTTTTCGATGTAGAATATTGTGGTATAGGAAAGGTATTATATACCAATCCGGCAGAATACCGATAGCTACTTTTTAGTCGACCTCCAGCCAGACGCATCCAGCTCATATGCATTGTTGACATCAAAATTCCAGATAATGTTTTGTCGGCATCTTCTACTATCAATACTGCATCACTTGGAATAATTGGAGGATTTAGCCAACCAATCGGTGAATAATCTCTGTTCTCGGAACCAACTCGAGGAATAACCAGAAACGAATTGCAAGGGATTTCAATACCACCAAATTTGGTCGGTTTTTCAGCTTTATCTCGCGTTGATTTTCTTGAACTTGATAAATGGAAACGACGAACAGCTTCAACCCGTTGTTGGGTTAAAGGTAGTTTGTTTAGTATATTGGGTTTAATGTTATTAAGATCTAAAATCCAACGTTTGTGGCCTTGTAAAAATTCCTTACTACCAATGTAGGGACGTATGAATTTCTTAGCTCCAGGTTCAGCTTTCAAAAATATTTTTTTCTCTTCTTCGTTAAAGATATAATTTTGATCGTCAATTGGTTGAGACCCAATCTTAATCGGTGGAAAACCATTTAAAATTTGAGCTGATTCACGAACAACGATATGATGATTATTAGATAAACTTGCGCCAAATAAATACGGTGAGATAGCAGTATATATAGCTTGGTGAGGTTCGGCATGCAAATCTTCATAGGTAAACAGTAGTCGGTCCTTTGGTGCGAATTCTCGTTTTACTAGTCCGATTATGACAACATGCACATGTGCCTTTCCACGCGCTTCAGATTCCCAAGCAAAAGTTTGATGGGCAAATGAAATTTCTAAGCCATATTCATCTAATAATTTTGGCCATAATTGCGCAACTTGTTCACCTTGAGTGATTGAGTTGGTAGCTACTAAACCGATTTGAGTTTCACTATTTTGAATATACTCAGCTGACTTAATAAACCAACCAGCAACATAATCTAAGGTTCCACCAGATTTACCCAACGACAAAATTTGTCTTACAATCGCACGTTTTTCATCGTCTTGAGGTTTTGCCCCTTGAAATGGTGGATTACCAATGATAAAGGAACAATTGTTAGGAGCAATAATCTTTTCCCAATCCAATAACAATGCATCCCCCTTAACTATGCCAGGAGATTTATTGATTGGTATTCGCGCATAGATTTGCCCAAATTCCAAACTGAGTCGATTATTCATGATGTGATCCATCATCCACATCGCAGTTTCGGCAATCCGTACAGCAAATTCATTGATTTCTATACCATAAAATTGGTCAACATTGATTAAAGACAATTCAGTCGCATCTAGTAATTCCTGACCTTCGTCATCTTGATAGGCTCGAATTTGTCGAATGACATCAATTTCAAGTAATCGCAATTCACGGTATGCAATTACCAGAAAATTACCGCATCCGCAAGCTGGGTCAAAAAAAGTGAGTTTTGAGAGTTTAACCTGAAATTCCTGCAATCGTTTTCGTCGATGTGTGCCCTTACTTTTTTTTATTCGTGTGAACTCTTCCCGGAGTTTGGTAAGGAACAGAGGTTCCAACACTTTTAAAATATTTTTTTCTGTTGTATAATGGGCACCCTGCTCGCGTCGCTCATCTTTATCCATTACGAATTGAAAGAGTGATCCAAATATCGCTGGTGAAATTGTCGACCAGTTAAAGTTACATGCTTCAATGAGATTTTCTCTCATTTTTTCAGTAAATGCTGGTATACCCACTTGATCTACGAACAGTCCACCATCTATATATGGAAACTCCTTGAGTTCCTGCATTAATGAGATTTCAAGATCATCAATTGGTTGATTAAGTATCTGAAATAGATAAACCAATATTTGCCCAACGTCATATCCTTTCTCGTGAGTTCGAGTTTCCAAAAGTTCGAGAAAGCTATCGCGAGAATCAAATATTCCGGTGTCATCGGCGAACATACAAAACACAATTCGTACCAGTATTTTTTCCAAATTAGGACTTTTATAACCAGACCTTTTTAAGTCATCATGGATTTTCCCGACTAATTCAGATGCAACAATATTGACCGGGTCATGGTCTTTAAATGTTCGTTTCTGAACACCCATAATAAATGCAAAGTTCTCTACGAATTTTGGTAGTTCCGAGAGTTCAAACTTGACCTCCGAATTTTCATCAAGGTCATATAGCTCGAAGTTCTGAAAATCACATAATAATATGTAACGTGGTAGTTCATAATCCTTGAGACCTGCGAAGTAATCTAGAGCCTGTGCTCTTGCTTTAGCAAGACTCTTACCAGCACTCTTCTGCTCAACTAATAAATTACCTTTCCAAAAAAGGTCAATAAATCCGGTTTTACCGCTCAACAAATTTACTTGTTGCTCAAACGATCCTACTTTGCGTACCGAAACATCGAAGATCCCAAAAAATTCCTGATAAAACAACTGTGTTTGCCCTTTTTCATACCCTTGTCCTACCCACCGAGATGCAAACTCAGAAGCACGTACACGTATTTCATTCCAGGAAGAACGCATGCTAAAATTCCAAACAAAATTTCACAATAAAAGACAAGTATAATTATAATTTTTTTTTTTTCAATAATAGATTGAAAATAAATTTTGTTGTAAGCAAAATTAAATTTTACTTTTGGTAATTACACTTGATTGTCAGGTGTTTTCAGCCCAAAAATTGATTTGAAATAACAACAAAAAAAGTTGTGAATAACTTTTTAGCGTGGTTGATATTGTTGATTTTTCAAGAGAGTGTTCAACGACAAATTAATTTCTTCTTTTTGATGACTGTTGTTCTATGACAAATTAAGTTGTGAATAAAATAAATAAGTTATTGAAATTTTAATTTAAAATCTTTATGATTAACAAAATTACTTCAAACATGATACCGCGTCAACAAAAGGGAAAAATATAATGAGTCAATTTCACGTTAAACACACTAAATTAAATAAGCATTGTTCATTTGAATCATCGGTTATGGTGAATGCAGTCAAATTATTGATGACTTGGGTTAAGAACTTAGTCATCAGTACATTTTCAATGATGATGGAACGTATGTCTAAGTTAGGTTACAATATCGTGCGTGTCGTATTATTGGGAATATTTGTTTCAATAGTAGGTACTCCATTTGGTCAACTATATGCACAAACTACCACTACGGAAACCCCTAAAATTACAATTGATCGGAACATATTTCTGTGGCATGAATGGACTGGTGTTCAAGCTGAATATATTATAATTTCTGATACAACGCCCACTGCTGACGCAGGACTCACAGTTAATTATGAAGTGGTTCCAACAGGTGGTGGAAATCCAATCAGTAGAATGGTTATACTACCAAAGAACCAATATGAAGTTAGAGCAAGAGTTAGCGAATCACATTCGGAAGTTAGAATTACTACAAGTTCCGATTACACAATTGGAGAACAATCCTCAGTAACATTTTCAACTCCAGAAACGATCACAAGACCAGCAATTCAATCAGTATTTGATAAAAAAACTGTATTAGAGGGTGATACTGCAGTATTGAAGTTCCGATTAACTCCTCCGGCACCAAGAGTATCGGTAGGTTCCCGTCCAGATAGAGTATTAGAATTTTATGGTGTCGCCCCCGCTAATGTTTCACACCCTACAAGAGTGAGTGGTCTTGAAGCTCCTGAATACGGTTTTAACACTGAGCAGACAGTCCGACATGAAGAATTTACATTCACGGATAATACTGACGTAAATGATTCGTTCACGCTTACAATAACGCCTGATCCCTCATCTATTATAGATTTAACCCATGCCATTGCAACAATTGATGTAATTGATGATGATGGGAAGCCACAAGTTAGAATTGAATCAGATAAAACGGTTATTACCGAAGGAGAATCAATAAAACTTACAGTATCGGCACTTCCATTGAAATCAAACCACTCTCCTTTGACCGTAAATTTAACTAATAATAATTCTCCATATATCAATAATGTAAGGTCAAGTGTATCATTAACTGATACTGACAACTCTGTGGAATTCACTTTAACAACTCACGACCGTACTCAAATGGACGGGGATGGTGAGATAGTGATCACTCTTTCTGGTGGTGGAAATAATTATGACTTAGTAAATAATAAAAGTGTTGCGAAAATCAAAGTTGTTGACAAACAAACACCACGTCCCAATATTTCAACAAATAACAACTCAGTGAATATTGTTGATGAGGGTGCATCCGGTGGAATTACCTTTAACATCGAATCAGATACCGACGCGCCAATTGGAGGATTAACAGTATATTATCAAATTTCGGAAACCGGGAATTTACTGAAAGACGATAGTACAGGGGCAAATAGTGTTACTATATCTTCTGGACGTAGCACTTCGGTATCAGTAGAGCTGAAAACTGCAGACATGACAGCATTTTCACAGGATAGCATTGTTTCATTTACAATTTTATCTGATATTAATTTACCAAATATCTATCTACCTGCCGCAAATGGAATGACTGCATCAGTATTGATTAAAGATCTAGGAAGTGAAAGACCTTCTGATGGTATTTTTATTCAACGACTAAGTAATAAAACCATACCAGAAGGAAACAACATATTATTTCAGGTTGGAGCACCTGATGCAATAGACGTAGACCGAATAATTAAGATCAACTATGGTGGATTAAGTACAGATAATTTCCTTTCCTCTACACCAAATTCTCTGATTACAATTCCAGCAAACTTATCTTCAGTGAATGTGAGTATCACAACTGCTGATGATTCCACTTTTGATGCAACTGGGAAATTTGATATCAGCATTGCACCTGCTGAACCTCCCCAAACCGCAAGTTATACAATCACTTCAGACAAAAAATCATTCGAGGTTACAATTAACGATAATGATGCAAGGGATTCAACGATAGAAGGAGTGTCAATTCATGCTATTACAACGACTATTACAAGTGAAAACGTCGTAAGATTTCTACTTGTCGCTCCGCAAGTATTAACCCGCGCTCATACCTATACTGTTCATGTTACTGAACGAGCAAGTGATGCAGTCCTAAAACCAACACAAGATCTTTCAAATTGTATCTATAATACTTTAGAGACCCCTAATCGTGTTCAATGCTCAGTTGAAATTAGAGGAAATACTCAAACTGGTGAATTTGAAATTGAATTAAATGATGACTCAATTTATGACGGTAATAGTATAATAACTGCAACAATAATTAGAGCAACCTTACCAGAGCAAAATCCAACAGCAATTTCTGAAACTAATAAGAGCGTTATGGTCACGATAATGGATGATGATGCGCCGCCAACGTTAAAACTTGAACTTAAGTCAACTCTGACAAATAATTCCATAGTTGAAACCCATATGGACCAAAATATAGAATTCGAATTTAAGGTTAAAACGGATGCAATGTCTGGAATTACGACGACATCATCTGCTTCTAACCTAACTATTCAATATAGTGTAATTGAAAATGTGGGAAATTTTTTATTACCGAGTGAAGAGAGTGAAAAAGATAACCATAAAACTGCACAACTTGATGCACTTGCAACAAGTGTTTCATTAAATGTAAGTGTAAATGGGGACGCAGTTGATGAGATTAATGGAAACTTTACTGTAACCATTGAAAATGATTTGGTTACTAATAACCCGAAAACTTATTTAGTTTCGCAAGTTGCAGAGGAAAATTCCATTACTATTAATGTGACTGATGATGATATTCCAGTTCTTTCTGTAGATACCGCCAAAACAAGTACCTCAATTACGGAAGGAGAAAATTTAGAAATTGTTATTAAATCGGATATCGCGCCTTATCAAGATTTAGATATAGAACTTTGTGCGATTGAAAAGACATCAGGTGCAATCGCAAACTGTGAACGGAGAATTTTATTTCCACCCTCATCGTCAGGAAGCTTTCTTCCTAGTAATAATGCTGTTCGAAATGTAAAATTTTTTGCAAAAACCACCGAAAATAGGTTTTTCATAAATATTGATGATGACGATACAATTGAAGAATCAGGTGCTGTAATAGTATATTTTAATATTATGACTTGTCCAGCTACCGTGGCTATAGGGAGTACCCAAGGTTTTTGTTCGACACTAACATCAAGTGTTACTGCGTCTATAACTGTTACTGATGATGACCCAGAAATTTCTATTGCGGCTCTTGACTCCAGTGACTCAATAATTGATGGAGACGGCAGTATCAATGAAGGGGATGATGCAAAATTTCGAATAACTTCTAATCAGCCACCACTTGCTGGGCAAACGATTGATGTCGTGGTTAATATTAGTCAAGTAGATTCATACTTAGATTCAACCGCGACTGCAACTTTGGATTCTACCCCGATTACCGTTAATTTTGATACTACAGCCACTCCACCTACAGCGAGTCTAACAGTTTCAATTGCAGCTAATCAATCTGCTGCGGATTTCACCCTCAAAACTATCACCGAACGAACTAATAATCGAAGAGGTTCAATAACTGCTGAAATTGCTTTATCAACAAGTGATCCAACAGCTTATTCAAAAGATACTCGATTTAGTGCTACTACCATCGTTAATGATATCCATGATCCCACACCAGAGATTTATATTGAAGCTATAGGTGAAGTAGACGGACAGACTATTCCAGTTAGAGAAAGCAGTTCAGTTCGATTTGTCTTAACCGCCACAAAACCTGTAACACAAGATTTAAATGTTCAAATGTGTATAAGTGATGGTACAAATTATTCTGAAAATACTCAAGGGTGTAGCGAAAATGGAACAGGTGACTATCTAACAGATTCAGTTATTTCCCAAGTAATGATACCTGCGTCATCAACAGTGCGCACTAAAGAATTTCAAATTGAATTGGAAGATGATTTTGAGATTGAAGGTGATGGAATTGTAAGTGCAATAGTTTTTCCGAGTAGTATGACCGATGAATATCGTATACATAATCAAACTTCAGCGACAGTAGCTGTTAGTTCTGATGATCCATTGATATCAATTGCGGCAAAATCAGCTAGGGTTACAGAAGGGACGGACACAGCCGCGGTATTTGTTGTAACAACTAATGCTATGGTGGAAGAAAGTACTAGAGTACGTTTAAAAATAGAAGGTCTCACTGGTGATTTTTTAGCAGTTGACCAAGCAGAAATAGTTTTTGTGGAATTTACAAGTAGTGATACGGAAAAGGAAAAAGAAATTATGGTAAGTATAGTGGATGATGAAATGAAAGAAAGTAATGGCAGTATATCAGTATCTTTGGATACTTTTGGGCTTGATTCTGCAAATTATTTCATTGTTAGTGATGATCACCCAGATTTAGAGAATTCCGCTTCAGTATTAGTTTTTGATGATGACGGCGGAAAGGAAATACCAACTGTATCCATTTCATCGAATCCAGGGCATGTTACTGAAGGTGAGGATGCTACGTTTACACTATCAACTCAAAATCCACTACCAGAAGGAATTACCTTGAGTGTTAGGGTAAATGTTGAAGAAGTAAGTAGAGATTTTATTACTGGAAATGTTGGAGTTGGAGCTCACACTTTTCATGTCATTGGAAAGGGTGGCACTTCTTCTAGTAACTTTATTGTTAAGACTATAGCTAACTCACGTGAAACCGACAATGGAACAATTAAAGTCTCAATTATTGCTGATGCTGAAAACTATATTATCGATAAAGGTACTGCTGGTGTCACAGTTTTGGATAGTGGAAACCTTGATAAACCAGGTGTTTCAGTTAAAAATACAAATCCGAGCAATTCAATTGAACAAGGTCAAGATTTATTATTTACAATCAGTACTCTCTCTGCACCTAATGGCGGTAGTAATTCATCAGTTAATAATTTAAGTGTAAATTTAAAATATATTCAAAGTGGGGATGACTTTATTCTATTCAGAGCTCCTAAGACTATAACGATACCAAGTGTTAGTAATCCCGTGAATCTGGTTATCAAAACAGATAACAATAATACTTCCCCAGGTCTCGTCACAGTTGAAATATTACCTAGTGAAGAATTTAATGTTGTGTCACCAAATGAAGCTACAGTTTCAGTCACATTGGGAGATAATTCAAATTCTAACAACGACAGTCCAAGAGTTTCAGTAGCAGAAGTTGCGGTCAACGAGATTTTATCGGTGATTGCAAACCGTTCACCAAATTCGAATTCACCTGAGAATTCAGCACCGATTCTACCGATCATTTCAATAGCTGCTGATTCTAATGAAATAGAAGAGGGGCAAGTTGCTCGCTTTGTTTTGAATTCACGTAATCCAGTTGCTAGGTCTATTCAAATTAGTGTAAGCATTACCGCGTCGTCTGGAACCATTGAGAGGGACTTAACGCGTACCATTGTGATGGATTCAGGACAAAGTAAAGTCCAATTTGAAATTCCGACAATTGATGATGACAAAGCGGAAGCTAATGGTCATATCACAGCGACACTTGTTCAAAGTCCGAACTATCAAATTAGTCATAATTCTATTGCAGTGGTTACCATCTTAGATAACGTAGATCGAGAACGTCGGCGCGGCCAATTAGAAGCAGCTAATCGCGAAGTGATACCAAATTTACACAATGCGTTAGGAGCTACCAATTGGTCTAATGTTTCAAATCGAATCGGTCTTGCGTTGGCGGGTGAGTCTCAACCTTCACTTGTATTAGGGGGACAAAGTACCATAAATGAAATTCTAACGTCTAACGCACAAGTATTTGATAATGATTCGTGGACACTAAAGTCGTTCTTTGGCAATTCCTCATTTACATTTGACTTTACACCTAGTGGTCAAGGCAAAAGTATAGGAACAGTGTGGGGACTTGGTGAACAACAAACTCTCTCCCGAAATGAAAATGACAAAATCAATTCATGGACTGCTGATATGATCACGGTTCAATTTGGTTCGGATGTTAGAATAAACGATCACGGTTTAGTTGGATTATCGGTGGCAGTTTCGGATTCGGCAGTTGATTTTGGGAGTGAAGAAACCACCTCAATTCAATATGAATTGCAGAACAACAATTTTCAGTCTTATTTAGGGTGGCAGTCACCAGATCAAAGTACACAAATTCGAGTTTCAACGGGTATCGGTTTAGCTGAAATTGAACTTAACCAAGATGATTACGACCCAATGTATCTGCAAAGTACCAATTATTCCCTTGCATTGCAAGGAAATTCACTGCTTTATTCTTCACCTCGACAATCTAATCGTATATCAAGTCAAGTCTCAGTAATAGGAGATTCATATCTATCACAGCTACATATTTCAGAAACTACCGGATTTCTTGACGATGTGACCTCATATTCAGATTGGACCAGATTGGGATTTGAAGTAACAAATCAGTATGATTTCAATCCACGACAATCAATTCAAGTAAGAACATCATTTAGTGGATTATCACAGCGCGAAGAAGATGATTTGAATTTGGGATTGATCACTCAATCTGTATTCAAATTCATTGACCAATATGGCATTTCGATTTCAGGCGAAGGGCAGCTATTGATGCATCAAGAGCAACAGTTAATTGGAAATTATGGCATCAAAGGTGAAATTTCGTTTGATCATGGACGAGATCGACAAGGGGCATTGTTCAGTATGGTCCCAATCTGGAATTTTATCGAATCAAGTTTAGAAAATCAGTTAATGTCAAAGCAAATTGTCAATCAAAACATCAATGAATTGTTCCAAAGTGATCAGAATAAAAAACTGACTTCTGAATTTGGTTACGGTTTTGGTATTTTGGATAACACGAGTAGACTGATTCCATTTGGTGGCTTTGAATATTTAGTTGATGCTAAAAACAAGTATCATGCCGGCACACGTCTGCAACTTGGCTCAGACTTGAAATTTGAATTGACTGGAACTCAAGAGTCTGATGTAGAAGGAGCACTCAGTCAAGAAATAAAACTTGATGGTATTTTTAATTGGTAAAAGGAACTAATCAAAATTCAACCACTATTGTGTCATTCATTTTAACGCAAATGCGTCATTTTTTTTGACATTGTACAGGTAATGTATATATTGAGTGTTCATGAGGAAGAACATCATGTATGAATACAAGGAAGGTGCAAAGAGAGAGTCTATTTGCTCCTATTGTGAAAAATCTGTAACCTCTACCCTTACAAAAACGTCATTGTCAATATGTAAGGGATTAGAGGAAGTTGAAAATGTAATTGTTAATGTTTGCGACGAATGCGGCAATATGATTTCAATTCCAGCTCGATCAGAACCTCCGATTCAACAAGCATATAAGGAACTTGTTGAAACAGGATCAGTATCAAGTTATGATGACTTAACTATTGAGCTAAAGTCTATAGTTGATGCCAAAGAAACCTCTAATAGAGAATTCCAGCGGGATTATCCGCAAGAGATTCCACTAGTAGCAGCTACTGGATAGGGGTGGGATTTAGTCTGTACTATGGAAGCGAAACCTCAACCAGCTATGATTGATCCGTCTAATGAGCAAGGTCGCAACTCGCGAGTTGTTTCAGTGAAAGCAACAACGACAACGAAGGAAACCGTTAAACAACACCTGATCGAAATGAATAGACACTATACTTGTACACTATGTTCAGCATTTTAAAGTTTTTTCGCTCTAATTTTTGCGTTTCAAATATTATTGTGTAAAAAAAATATAATATTTGTTGCAATTGAAAATTTATGCACTATATTAATTAGTAACAAAAAAAGTTTATTTATAAACATTTTGTTTGTTTGAAAAAAAATATTTAACCACTAATTTGGAGACCTACAAAAATGAAAGACCAGAACCAACAAGGAAAGATTAAGGTTTGGCACAATTTTGGGATCAATGCCCCAGCACTAGTATTTGCGGCCTTTCTAGGATTTGTCGGTAACAATCTTTGGACAACTAATATACGTGAGGCAAATTTTGAGATTATTGCCTCTCAAATTTCAGCATTGGAAATAAGTATGAAGGCGGGTTTTGATGCAGTAGACAAACGAATAGATACATTAGAAAATAACACCAGTGACCGTTACAATGACTTTACGGAAAGTATCAAATTACTTCTTAAACAGTCGGATGATAACGCCAAAGAACGTTATAGTGATTTTACAAAAAATATCAACATGCGTTTTGTTGAATTAATTAAACGTGTTGACACGATAGAAGAAAGTTTGACGGCATTAGAAAAAAGTGTTAGTCCTAGTTAAATTTTAGTTGCAGAAGAATTAAACGAAATTATATCGCTCCTCATAAAGCTGAATGATCCCAAATTGAACCCAGAAAAGTTTAATGAAATTTTAGCTCAAGTTGAATCTGATTTTGAAATTTTGAGTAAAAAAGTTGAATCGTTCATCCTGAGTGATTAGAAAGAGAAGAGTATTATTTTCAGGTTGTAGATCACTTGTTCTTATCGTGGTAAGATTGAATAAATATTTTGTAGTAAACGTTCAAGAAAATTCAGGATTATTGAGTATCACAACAAAAATTAAAGAAAAAATTGCAATTGATTTTGCAATAAATTATATTAATGAATTGAGTCATTAAAGCACAGCATATCGCGTTTGATGGTTGTCAACAAAAAAAATTATGAATTTGCCGTAGAACAAGTAATTTTCCCTATAAATAAATAACCAAAGAAGTTTGATTTATGAGAGTTTACAATGCCAGTCTACCTGAGAACATATTGGAGTTCCCAGTCCAATGTGCAGGTAATTCTGCCTCACTTGATTCTAACTCAATATTTTCATTGAAGTGTGGGGTTCAATTATTCTTCGTTTCAATTGTATTTAGTTTAGCTGTCATAGCAATATTGCTGACTTCTATAGTGTCGGTAAATGCACAAACTACACCTACAATAACAGGTGATGACAATACTTCATTACCATTGGTTTCTGTTTCTCCAGTGGACGACTCAATTGAAGAGGGAAATGTAGCAAAATTTCGCGTAACAGCTAGTGAGGCAGTTAATAGCGATACAATCGTAAATGTTAATACAAATTTTGAAAATGTTACACTTTGGCGACAACCCAAGCAAGTTGTGATTAAAAGTGGAACACGAACTACGAGATTGTCGTTTCCAACCAGTAATGTCAATGGAGATGAAGGACTTATTACGTTGGAAATTAATAATGGTAATGGTTATGAACCGTTCAACCCAACTTCTGCCACGGTTAAGGTAATAGGTCAAGATGAAGAAACTGATTCCCAAGCAAGTGGGGCGGTAGCAGAAGCAGCAGTAGAAGCCATTCTAGCATTTATTTCTGACAATTCAACAAGTGATGAAAGTGCATTATCTATCAATGTACCTAAAATTTCGGTTGTCGCTATTACAAATAGAGTTGATGAAGGTTCCCCTGTACAATTCAGAATCTCAAGTAACAAAAATCTCCTTGATGATTTTGTAATCGAATACACACTTACTCCAGAGGGAAACTTCTTTGATGATTTGGGAGACGAAGTAAAAAGAATCAAACTGTCGACAGTTAGACAAACCGCTCTGGTTGAAATTCCAACTATTAATGATAAAATTGTAGAGCAAGATGGTGCACTAACATTAAAATTGCTTGATGGTCTTGCCTATAATCTCTCGGAGCAAAATAATGCAATGGTCATTGTTTCTGACTTTGCAGATTAACAACAGCGAGTTAAAAAAGTTACCCTAACAAATCGAGAGTTTCAAACAATGAAACTGTTGATTACTGCCAAAACAATTGTATCATATCAGAAGTCAAAATGAACGTCAATTTTGTGACAGAAAAATTTTTTGTCGGCATTTTCGCATAATTCATAATATTTGATTTTATTAGCAAATCGTGGTTGAATAAATTCAGAATGGTGCCTGTATATTTTCAGAATGATATCTAAAGATGATAGGTTTGTACACCTTGCAAAAAAGTTGTGAATAAATTTAAAATAGTAATTGACAGGCAGAATAATCAGTACTAATTTTTAAAATTGTTTAGCGGAAATTGATTTTATTGAAGATTATTGTTCCAAAAGTTTGTATATAGTTTTATAATTTTGTAACCATAATTGTGAAAGAAATTTTGGGATGTGGACTGCAGGTTAATACACATTGGTAGAAAATGTAACTGTCAAAATATGTATTTTGTGAGTATCAAATGTAATTGATATTAACATAGAATTGAGTAAAATGTCAGAACCAAATTTTAAACTTAATACATTATGGACTAATGATAATCTTCCTGTAATGCGTGGGATGAATTCAGAGTGTGTAGACCTGATTTATCTAGACCCGCCATTTAATTCTAACGCCGATTATGCCGCGCCAATTGGTAGCGAGGCAGCTGGCGCGGAATTCAAAGATACATGGACATTAAGTGATATTGATGTTGAGTGGCTTAACTTGTTGGACCAAAAACATCCCAAAGTTGCATTGATTATTCAAGCTGCATCTGACAATAGCATGAAATCGTATTTGTGTTATATGACTATCCGATTATTAGAGATGAAGCGTATCCTTAAACCAACAGGGGCTATCTATCTTCATTGTGATCCAACTGCATCGCATTATTTAAAGACTGTGATGGATGGAATATTCGGGCGAAAAAATTTTCGTCGGGAGGTGATTTGGGCTAATCAAGACCAATCGGGGTATAAATCTCAAGCTCGAAATTGGATAAGAGGAGGAGATACAATATTGTGTTATACTAAGAGTGGTGAATATACATTTAACAAGGAATACTTACCTCATAAACCTCAAACCATAAAGCGGTATGACAAATTAGACAGTGATGGTAGGAGATATAAAATATACCGAGCACGTGATGGGTCTGAGCGACGAAAATATTTGAAAGAAGATGGTGGTGCGGCGGTTTCTAGCGTGTGGACTGACATTTTGGGTTTTCAAACTAGATCTACGGCTAAGGAATATGTAGGATATCCTACCCAAAAACCATTAAAATTGTTAGAGCGCATTATCAATGCCTCTTCTAATACTGGAGATTTAGTATTAGATCCGTTTTGTGGGTGTGCGACCGCCCCAATCGCGGCACAAAAGTGTCACCGAAATTATGTTGGAATTGATATATCGGAAAAAACTAGAGAATTAATTAGATTTCGTTCCAAGAATGAACTTGGCTTGTTTTGGGAAGGAATTGAACGCGACGATATCCCATTGCGAACTGATTTAGGTAAATTACCTGAACCTAGAAGCCATTTGAATGAGATGTATGGTGAACAAGATGGAAAGTGCAATGGCTGTGGTATTCACTTTCCCAAGGCTAATTTTCATGTTGATCATATTATTGCTAAAAACAAGGGTGGTACAAACCACCGTGAAAATTTACAATTGCTATGTAATAGATGCAATTCTATAAAAGGTAATCGGGGTATGGAATATTTAAAAGCAAAACTTAGATTTGATTAAAGTCGTTTAGCTTTACAAATAGCAGAAGGTGAAAAGTTAAAATCGTTTGGTAGAAGATTCAATTTTTTGGAAATTTAAATTCAACTTGATGCTTACACTAACTTATTGACTTTTTTTATGACACAAAATGGTCATTAATTTTGACTTTCTATAAAAGGGAATTGAAACCTAGCTAAAATAGGAACTTAAAATCATAAATTTAAGAGTGGAACTTCTATAGTGAATATATAATTGAAATCAAAATTGCGACTTATTATGCATTAGAGTTGCAAATTGGAATATGATTTACCAAATAATTTGTGGAAAACTTTTTTATTTGCTATTGAATAATTAATCATCTATTATGAGATTTTGGTCTACCAAAACTGGAGTAATAAACAAATGGTCACTAAATTAAATGCAGGTAACAACTTTAATCAGGTAAGTGTTGCCAATGTTGTGAAATTATTGTTCGCATGGATTGCGAATGTAATCTTGAGAATGTTTTCACTCATAGGATTAAGCACATTATGGCGTTGGTTTAAAATCGCGCACGTATCATTATTTGGAGTACTCATTCTAATTGTAGGTGCTATATTTAGCCAAGTAAATGCGCAATCAACTACGGTACCTGAAATTACAATAGAAGCGAATCCCTATCGATTTCAACAGGACACAGGTAATAACTATATTTTGGTAGCCGATGTTGCCCCAACCGCAAACCTAACTGTTTCTTATCAAACCGTCCCCGCAAGCTCATCGACTCCATTGACCACTACATTTCCGAGTGGTGTAGTTGAACACAGGATATATATTCCCGACAGTGCAAATCATACTGAAGTCAAAATTATTGAAGGTACCGGCTATACTCTTGGTAATCCGTCGTCTGCACTGAAAATTGATCCAGTTATTACCGAACGTCGAACTGCAGATGGGCTTACTAATACCCTCACCGGAGTACAACTTAAATTTAGAGCCGAATCGGTAGAAGAGGGTAGAAAGATTAAGGTAGTATTTCGAAACACACCTGGACGTTCATCGACATTGTATTCATTTCAATACAAGATTGGAGACGGAGACTGGATCTCTCCCAATGATGTATTCGGTGATATGCCAGCATCTCCATCTATGCCAACATCAACACATATATTTCCTGAAATGGATTTTTACCCTGAATTTAATAATGTAAATGGGGTCGAGTATGATGAAGCTGAATTGACAATTTTAGACAATGAAGTTGAAGGTAATCAAATTATTTCAATGAGAGTTGAGCCAAATCCAAACGCATTTGTGTCTCCTAACATGTTGAATGAAACTTCAATTGTGGTAATTGATAATGATGGTCCTCCTACAATCACGATTGAATCAACGGCTGAAAAAGTAGCTAAGGGAGGTTCATTTCCAGTAAAAATTTCATCTTCACGTTCGCTTTCATCTTCAGAATCCTTCAACATAAATTTTTCCCAAAATGACTTTAATTCGGGGTATTTTTCATCTTTTGTTACAAACAGCCCTATTACTTTGGATAGTAATAATCAATCAAGAGATATAATGGTTAATTCCAGCTCCAGTGGTTCTGGTGACGGTGCCATTCAAATTTCACTTGATTCTGGAACCGGCTATACAATAGATTCAGAAAAAAGAAGTGTACTAGTTAGAGTTGTTGATTCACAAGCGACACGACCGCAAATTTCGATAGACAATAATTCAACCAATTTAATAACTGAAGGTTCAAGTGCAAGATTCAATGTTACTTCCAATGTACCTGCACCAAAAGGAGGAATAAAAGTCCGCTTCTCTGTCGATCAGTTGCGTGATTTTTTAGTCTCCCCTGATTCTCAAATTGCAACGATACCTGAATCCATGACAAGAACTCATATTGATTTAAATGGCAGGGATGATGATTCGGATTTTACTGGTGATGGTTCAATAACAATAACAATCTTAGAGGATTCTGACCCAGTTACTTATGTACCCAATACAACCAACAACGGTCATATTGCAAGAATTACAATTAAAGATGCAAATAGAACTGCAGGTGAAGTCTATTTAAAAGCAGTAAGTTCAACAAATATTTCGGAGGGGCAATTAATTGAAATTCAAATTGGCATAGGGGATGTTCAAGATACTGCTGAGAGAGTATATTTCAGTGTAACTGAACTTTCTCCAAGTAACTATTTAGAAGCTGCACCACCAACCTATCTGGATATACCTGCAGGGTTACTTTCAAATACCCTAACTATTCAAACCCATGAGGATAATACATATGATCCAGTTGTGAATGCAAAATTTGAGTTAAGTACTGGATTACCTGAAATTGATTACACAGTTTCAAGTAATGATAATTCAGCAATGTTTACCATAACAGATAATGAAGATCCACCGATGGGATTATCTATCATTTCCTTTGGAACTTCAGTTAGTGAAGGGGCCGGTGAACTGAATTTTCAGCTAGTAACAGATGATTCTTCAAATAGTTTCACCGCAACAGTTATGGTTTCCCAAGCGCAAGGAAATTCATATCTAAATACACAAGATTTAGATTCAAGCTGTAGATTAGATTCAGGGAATATTATTTGTAGTGTTGTATTTCAGCAAAATGATACATATAAGAATTTCAAAGTAAATTTATCAAATGATAGTATTGATGGAAGTGATGGGATGATTACCGCTACCATAACTGGAGCTGTAGGTACAGATAACATGCCGGTAGATATTATTGCGCCAAATAACAAAACTGCTGAAGTTACAGTGACAGATGATGATGCACCCCCAGTGATGAAACTTGAGGCACCATCAAATGTAACAAATAATTCCTTTACTGAAACCGATGGGAATGAAGAATTAAGATTTATTGCTAAAATTAAACAGGATTCGAGTAAAGGTATCACAACTACTGCCTCAGCATCGGTCATTACCCTACGATATAGTGTTAGGCAACAGGTTGGTAATTTTTTATTGGCTGGAGAAATAGGGGTGAATCGAACACAAGATATTGTTGCTTTTGGTAACGAAGTAACACTTCTTTTAAACGTTAGAGGTAATAATATGGATGAAAGAGATGGAAGATTCACAATCTCACTTGAACCAGATTCAGATAGCAACAATCCAACTTACACAGTTTCAGAAGTTGCTGAAGAAAAATCAATTACAATTGAAGTAAAAGATGATGAGGTACCATTAATTTCAGTTCAAGCACCAAATGTTAGAGAAGGCGACGGTATCATTGCTACGGTAAAATCTGATATACAACCCTGGCGTGACCTGACAGTATATTTATGTATTCGAGATGCAGAATCAAGTTCTATGTGTCCGGATTCGATTCCAAATGAAGATGGTCGGGGAGATGTACTCGCGACGGATATACCTGATTCAATTATATTACCAAGTGATGGGTCCAGTGCTAATCCTGGTATACCATTGAATATTGAAACAACTGACGATGATGTCATTGAACCTGGTCTTGGCCAAGTTGAGATATTTGTTTATGTTAAGAATGCAGAAACTGATGGTTATCGAATTGATGAGGTTGGGACGAACTCTGGTACAACTGTTATTGTGGAGGATAGGGACCCGGAAATATCAATAGAAGCAGTTGAAAATTCATCGATAAATGAAGGTGAGTCAGCCAAATTTAGAATTATATCAAACAATACGGTCGCAGATAGTTCAACCTTGAATGTGTCTATTAAAATTTCCCAAAAGGGTGAGTTTTTAGATGTAACTACCATGCCAACAGAGACAGCAGACACGCCTCCAATTTCAATTGTATTAACTCCAAATACAACACCACCAGAAGCAACTTTATCTGTACCTATTCCTGCTGGTAGTAATTCTGCAGAATTTTCCATTAAGACTAATTCAACTACCACAGACAGAGCAAGCGGTGTAATCATTGCTGAAGTCGCAACACCTGCTTCTCCACAGGCGTATTATCGTGATACCAATTATAGTACTTCAATTTTTGTCAATGATGAGCAAAATCGATTACCTGAAATTTCAATTGAAGCTGTTAGTGCCGCAGATGGTCAAACAACTCCTGTCTTAGAAGATAACTCAGCTCGATTTAGGTTAACTTCCAATAAAGATATTACTCAACCGTTTGAAGTTCGCTTGTGTATTAGTGATGGTAACACTCATTCAACTACTGATGGTTGTTCCAACACACTTAGGGGTGGTATAGTAAGAGAGTACTTAACAGATACTATTTTACAATCAGTATCTATGCCACCTTTACAAGCATATCAATCAGTTGAATTTGAAGTTGAACTTGATGATGATGAGATGATAGAGGATTCGGGGCAGATTGCTGTAACAGTATTGCCTTCTACTTCTTCACCCTCAAATTATTTAGTTCACGCACAAAATTGGGCAATAGTTCAGGTAGATTCAAATGATCCAACTCTGTCCATTGCATATTCAGGAACTGGTAATGCGATTAATGAAGATGAGATGGCAATGTTTACTATTAGCTCTAATGTTGCGTATACAACTCGTAACCTAGCTGTCTTTTTAGAGGTAACACAAAGTGGTGAATTTTTAGATAGGGGTCAAAGTAGGTTTCCTAGCGTGACAATCAATAGCGGTGAAACTACGGTAATGGTACCTATTGAATTTGAAGATGATGATGTAGAAGAACCATTTGGTAGCATTGAGGTTACATTATTACCCGATCGAAGTAATTTATATTTTATAGATGAGACAGCTAAATCTGCTTTTGTATTTGTCAGAGATAATGATGATGGACTCCAACTTCCAACGGTTTCAATTTCTGGTTCAACTGATTCGATCGTTGAGGGCGACGGTGCAGAATTTGTGATCAGTACCACACCACCGCTACCTATAGGAACTTCATTAGCGGTATCAGTTTTAATTGAAGAGGGGTCCACTCAATACATTGTTGGAACGCCTGGTGCAGGTCCAACTACTGTAACCATTTTTTCAACTGTAGCTAATTCAACCGGTGAATTAATCATAAATACTCGTGAAATTCCCGACAGCCAATCTCTTGGATCAATAAAAGTAACGATTCAACCAAATCTCGAAAATTATGAAGTTAGTATACCTAATTTTGATAATATTGCTGTATTTAAGGCGGGTGGTTCCCAAGTTAACGCCGTATCAATATCAACGACTACACCAGAAATTTCTGAGGGTAGTGTTGCTAGTTTCAATGTAGAGTCAGCACGTGATGCGAGTACAGACCTCGTAGTCAATTTAAATGTGACTGATCCAAATAATTTCATCAAGTGGAGAATTCCAACATCAGTTACAATTACTAGTGGGCAAAGGATGGCGGAATTCAAAGTTACAACCGGAATTCAAAATGACCAAGCAGGAAGTTTTAAAGTTACAATCGCGGAAGGGACTGGTTATCAACCTATTTTACCGACATCACAAACTATAACTGTACAAGCAGTGGCCGATAACGCTGATCCCGGAACAAGAATTGCTGTGGCAGAGGTTGCAGTGAACTCTATCTTGGATTACTTGAATGTGAATTCCGGGTCAAGTCCAGCAATAACAGATAACTCTCAATTTGATCCAAGTAATAATTTACCTCAGATTTCTATCATTGCAACTTCAAGACAAGTCGATGAAGGACAACCCGCACGATTTGTAGTAACTGCACGTCATGCAGTCGGTGAAGGTATTAGACTAAGTGTAAGTATTAGCGGTACTGCCGGTACTATTGCAAACGACTCAATGCGAAGTATTGTTATGAATACTCAACAACGTGAGGTTGGGTTTGAAATTCCAACTATTGATGATGATCGTGCTGAAGAAGATGGTTATGTGACCGCGACATTGGTTCAAAGTCCGAGTTTTAGCATTAATGGAGATGCTGTTGCTGTCGTTACCATCTCTGATGCTACTGATCGAGAGCGACGACGCAATAAACTTGAAACAGCCAATAGTGAGGTATTACCTAATTTGCATAATGCGTTGGGAGTAGCCAATTGGTCGAATGTTTCCAATCAAATCGGGTTCGCGTTAGCGGGTAAGAGACAACCTTCATTTGTTCTTGGTGGACAAAGTACCATGAATCAAATTCTCACGTCCAATGCTCAGTCTCTTGAAAATGAATCCTGGTCGTTAAAGTCGTTCCTCGGTAATTCCTCATTCTCCTTTAATTTGACTCCAGGTGGTCAAGGGGATAGTTTGGGATCGGTTTGGGGACTTGGTGAACAACAAAGTTTATCACAAGACAATGACGGGACTAATCCATGGACTGCTGAAATTTTTACGGCACAATTTGGATCGGATGTCAGAATAAATGAGCATGGCTTATTTGGATTATCTGTGGCAACCTCGGATTCTGATATTGAGTTAGGGAGCAACGAAACCATTTCAATTCAATATAGAATACAGAACAATAACATTCAATCATATTTCGGCTGGCAAACTCCCGATCAAATGTCTCAAATTCAACTTTCAACTGGAGTAAGTTTCGGTGAAATTGAACTTAATCAAAATGATTACGATCCCATGTATCTGCATAGCACCAATTATTCAACTGCAATGAAGGGGAACACCTTACTTTATTCATCACCAAACTCAGCGAATAAAATGTCAACGCAGATCGCAATAAACGGTGATGCCTATCTATCACAGCTCAACATCTCAGAATCCACTAAATTTCTTAATGACTTGAGTACAACTTCAAGTTGGATCCAGTTGGGACTTGAAATGGCCAATCAATATGAATTTAACCCACGTCAGTCAATTCAATTAATGAATTCAATTAGTGGAATAACCAAAGGTATTGATGATGAGTTAGATTTAGGACTAGTCTCACAATCTGGCCTTACGTTCTCAGATCAACATGGATTCTCAATTTCTGGAATCGGACAGCTGATGATATATCAAGAGCAAAAACCATTTGATAATTTTGGTTTTAAAGCTCAGATTGAATTTGATCAAGGACGTGATGGTCAGGGTGTATTGTTCAGTATGATACCGTCTTGGAATTTCACCGAATTAAAATTAGAAAATCAATCATTTGCTCAGCAGATTGCCAACCAAAACATTAGCGAATTATTTAATAGTGATGAGAGTACAACATTGAATTCCGAAATTGGCTATGGAATTACCACCGCTAGTGGTTGGATGACCCTGAATCCATATACTGGAATGGAACTGAGTAATGAGGAATACCAAAACTTTCAAATTGGGAACCGGATTTCACTTGGTACAGGTGTATCATTCTTAATAGAAAATGCTTTCAAGTTAAGTGAAGATGATTCCAGCGAGAATGAATTCAAAATATCTGGTCAATTAAGGTGGTGAGCAGTTTGAATAATTCAAACTTATCCTACCAGTTAAAGGAGGACATATTGTTGAACAGCGATTTGTAATGTAAGATTAAGAAAGACTGAAATGAGAAGTCATTATAGTCGAAAGAATGTGTGGACTAATCAGCTAACTGAGTTTATCAATTACCAAAAATTTAAACTAGATGGAGCATTTAACTGGTAAAAAATTATACTCAATATAGTCAACGTCGCAGAGACGAAGAAACAAAACACAAAGGTGGGTAATGTTGAATGGATAATTTGATTACTAATACTTTTCTTGTAGGTTTAATCATGAGGTGTTGGATAAAATTTGAAATACTTGGTAATTAATTCGGAATATACAGTTTTGGGGTTGAAATATTTTTTTTATGTGCTATTTTGAATATTGTAAGTAAATTAAATAAGAATATAAACTATTGTGAGCATCGTTTAAAGACTATTTTATCACGACAAAATGATGCGATCATTAACAGTACTTGTAATTTTTTAAAACGGATGGTATCATGTTAGTTGCATTTAAGAAACGAACGTGATTACATCTAAAATATCAACAACGTCTAAAACTGAGAAGTTGAGAAAATGAAAATTGGTGATTTTTTTGATATTACTAATTTTGGTGGAGTTTTAGCTGCAGCAGTATTAGCCGCGGCAATCATGTTTATTATCCAACTTCGCTGGGGTGCAAATAACAAATTAGTGAAGATGGAAGGCGAACATATACAAATGTCCAAAGAAGATAATGATGAGTTTGAGAAAATTAACGCTACTCTTGCAGATCACTCAATGATATTGGGTGAAATTCAATCTCAGCTTGAAGATTTGAACGGTATTAAGTCAGCAGTGGATACTAACGAAACAAAAATAGAGGGGCTTGATCAAAAGACCGAATATTAGAGAGGTCAGGTTGAGAGAATTCTTTCAAATAAGTGAGGATGATTGAACTCGTTGGCAGTGATTCAGTTCATTGTGGAGTCGCGACATTCTTGAAAGTGTCAGCGAGACTGCTCTGTATATGGCTGGCGTGCATGTTGATACTGAGTTTAGTTATGGCTTGAGCATCTTGGGTGATACGCGTCGATAAACACCATTTGGAGGTATTGGTTATTCAGATGATCCTGACAACAAGTATCATGTAGGTACTCGTCTCCAACTTCGTTCCGATTTGAAATTTGAATTGACTGGAACCCAAGAAACTGATAATGAAGATACACTTTATTAAAAATTCAAACTAGATGGAGCATTTAACTGGTAAAAAAATATTCTCATTATAGTCAACGTCTCAGCGACGAAGAAACAAAATACAAGGGAGGGTAATGTTGAATGGATTATTTGATTACTAATACTTTTCTTGTAGGCTTTATCATGAGGTGTTGGAAAAAATTGAAAAACTAGGTAATTAAATCGGAATATACAGTTTTGGGTTGAAGTATTTTGTTTGCTGCGGATCAAATTCGTTCAAATTAGATATTGAATTGGCACTCTATTCAATGCATGAGCTTGTAATTTTTTTGAATTGATGTTAAGCGATTGCAAAACTATTTTGGTACTGATATAATAATCTCACCGAAAAAAACAAACGTAAAGGAGTAAGAAGTTGAATTTTGGTGAACTTTTCTTGTATACATTCATAGTCTTTTTTCCAGGGATTATGTGTACAGTTGCTGACAGAACGTGGGGACATGATAAGAACCCGCCATTGCATATGTTGTTTCTAAAGTCCTTTGGCTTTGGCTTGATTATCTATTGGTTACTGGAGTATAGCTACAAATTCATTGGTTGGGTGTTTGAGATGCCAATGACCTTTGAGAATCCAGTATGGAAATTGAAAGAAAATTCCAATCTTGAAGATTTGATAGATGAAATCGAGGTGGGAGTGTTAGTTGCATTTGGATTTAGTTTAATGTGGTTAGCTACTGCCAAGAATGATCTACTTACACAATTTTTAGTTGGAATTCGTGTGGTAAAGAAAGTTGAACAAAATAGAATGATATCAGCAGCAATGGAGAGTACTCCTAACATTGTTAAAAGAGTACGCGTGTGGGATGATAAATCCGGTCGCACCTATACGGGTGAACTAATTAGTTTTGAGGAAACTAATAAAGTAATAGGAGTGGTGTTAAGCGATGTGACTATTTGTAATGCGGCGGGTGAGGTTATCAGTCATTCTATTCAATACGTATATTCCTGTTTGAGGGAAGATTTTAAACTTGAAACCATCAGTGAAGAGGTGATAAAATGAAACAAACACAAAAGGGTACCTGGATGTCAGAAGCTTTTATTGAAAAAAAAGAGCGTGAATATTCTGAATGGAAGGAATATGCCCGTAAGAAAAAGAAAGAGGAGAGAGCTGCTAAAAGAGCTGCAAGAGCGGCTGCAAACTCCGGGCGAAAAAAGTGGTTCGGATTGCTTTAGATTTCAGGTTGGTTTTATAAATCTGAAGTTTGAAACCCAGACTATTTTTGAAGCATGGATGATTGCTTCTAAAGCACAGATGTATTTTGTCTCTGCGTGGAGTAGGGTATGACAATTTGCAAATTGGGTATGATATGCTTATACTATCCATGTTTTAAACAATTTTCAAATCGAACTGGTTACTCAGATGATGCCAAAAACAAATATCATGTTAGTACGCGTCTGCAATTTGGTTCGGACTTAAAATTTGAATTGAATAGAACTCAACAAACCGATACCACAGACGCACTTAACCAAAGAATCAAACTAGATGGAGCATTAAACTGGTAGTTGCAATCAATATATCATAGCGTAGCTGCATCCTAGTGATTGAATAAAACTGAAAGATGGCGCGATTGAAGAAATTTCAACCTTAACTCCACACCTGTTTCCGTCAGCTTAGTGAAATCATAGTAAAGAAAAGTTGTGTAAAACTAGAAATAGTATTTGTGAATTCTAAATTGTTTCATTGTTTTTGAAATTAAATTGTTATGAAAATTGAGATGAGACAATGGCGCTTTTAGGAAATTAAATGTTCAAGAAGGTGAAAAACATTTTAGGGAATTGAAAACAATGCCAATTATAGGGCGTGAAAATATTGAATTTGATCAATTCTACACTGGCGACAATGCTGTTGTTCGGTGCATGAAAGATGTCAAGACATTAGATTATGACTGTGTATTAGAACCAAGTGCAGGTGATGGTGCGTTTTTAAAACATATTGATAATCCGACGGTGATTGCATTGGACGTAAATCCTGCAAATGTATTTGTCAAAAAACAAGATTTTTTCAAATTTGACCTAATTGGTGGCTATAAAAAAGTGTTGGTAATTGGAAATCCACCATTTGGAGTCAGACATGATTTATCGGATGCGTTTCTCAAAAAATCATTCCAGTTGCCAGGTGCTCAAACTGTTGCATTTGTGTTACCCAATACGTATAACAAAGCAACTCGTCAAAAAATAATACCACCTAACTGGCGGATTAAAAGTATTACTCCATTGGATCGTGATTCATTCATTTATGAGGGAGTAACACGACATGTCCCGTGTTCATTTTTTGTGTTTGACAAATCCACCGGAAAAGATTTGCGCTTTGATGAAGCAAAGTATCAAGAGGCTGTAGACTTTGTATTCGCCAAAAAGGAGGATTTTGAGCTATTTATTTTTGGAGCAAATCCAGGAAAAGCTATAATGAATCCATTACCAAATAATCGGGGATATTTTATCAAATCAAAAATTAAAGTTTCCAAATTGATTGAAAAATTGAGTAGCATAAAGTGGGTGGGAAACTCTTGTGCTAATGGTGGAGTTGCATGGTTCACAAAACCAGAAGTAGTGAAGGTGTATAATGACAAATTCGCATAAGATAATTGTTAAAGATGTTCTTGCGAGTTTCGCTATCATAAAGAATTAAATTCAAAAAGTAAGTGGAATTTGAGGAGGACTTGTAGATTTGTGTAGGTGGTGAAATTTTGCAACAGTAGCTCTTTCATATCTAAATGTCGCGCACTAACAAAAACCTACTAAACTAATATGACGTTTTACACAACAGAAGAGAGGATACAAAGTGGCATCAGTCATACGAAAAAGACGTTTTATTGATATATTTTTCGGGGATAAAAAGGAGGATTATTATGAACCTCCGAATTGGGACGATGACGATCCACGTCTGGGAATTTATGGACCAAGTAATAAGTTGCTCTCAGTCTCTATACCGCGGGAAGATGACCCCAAATCGAAAGATTCAAAGTACAAATAATAATTAGATTCTGAAAAGGGTTGAAGACACGCTAGGGGATTGATTAGAAAATACCCTAGTTGATTCCTTGTGCATGGGAATGGCAACTGAAGATTGAATGGTTAGAAAGCTGTAAGTGCATGACTTTGATCACAAACTAGTAACTGTTTCGCAAACTGTATATATATGTTGTAGAACAATAATACCTAAGCAAATTAAGTGTATTGCTATGAAACCTCGTTCAAAGACGACAACAATTGTAGAGTTTAGTCGCGGATGGAAATTTTCATTCCAGATTCATAGTGCTAAAACTGCAATTGAATCATCATTAAAATTTGATATTGAATTTTTCGACAACAATTCACCAGAAGGTGTCGAGAGTCAGGTTATATTATTAAATTAATCTGGCCGAGTGAAAATCAGTATGATACTGATTTAGAATTTGATAACCTCTCAAATGTTGTTAAGTTAAAAAAAAATTGTCGGCATTTTTGCATTAGCTGAAATTTTTGATTTGAAATCAAGATTCATACTTCAACAGGAGTATGAGCAAAATAATATGGTTTGTGGATTGAAAATCATGAATAGAAGCGAGTAAAATAGTTCAAACTAGATCGCGCGACTGTTGCTATTTGAATTTGACGTATTGAAAAATTTCATTTTGATTCGGCAAACTGAATTAAATGGAAGACGGAGTTAATCCGAAGTTATTTAACAATAGTATGAAATACACTTCACGGATAATAATGTGGCGGGCCAACAAATAGTATGGCCCGCCATGTAATTTACTTGAATCACATAGTTTACGGTATTCTGTTTGTTATTCAACTGAGAATTTTAGATTAATATCCAACTGCGTAATCGGATCATCTTCGCTAACCTCACCTCCTTCCACGATATCATGCAAATGAGCAGAAATCTTTAGTAAATCACTTTCGTTAGCAGGATACCAACCGCATCCGCTCAGTAATTCCCCAACCCCTTCGGCGTTAATACTAGTACGAATGTCGGGGGCAAAATCACTGTAAAATTCCCCTTTATCGCGTAGCAAGGCAATAGAATTTCCGGCATCAATGTCACTCATGCAAGCGAACAATTCACCATTCGTCCAAATTACGTGAGATAACGCTGAAACCAAATCCACCGCTAAGCTATCATTAGCTAAAATCTCTTTGATATTTGACTTTGCATTTAAAAATTCGACTACCGGATTATTAGGTAAATCAGACAAATTTGGCTGGTTAGTTGAATCATTGAACACAATCCCTTGATCTGTTTCAACAATATCACCGTAAATCCATCGATCATCACTAGATTTGCGTCGATATTTTCCAGTTATTGGATCACCGCATTTCATTATTTTATCACGTGATCCATCTGGCAAGAGTACATTGTGCGCTCCGACAACAATACCTTGTTCTTTAATGAAGCTGGACACTTCAGGTTTCGACTCAGTCTTCGTCGACGGAGAAACCTTAGTCCGGTTAGATTTCGCTGTATTGTTTTTAGTTTTATTCATTTGAAAGTCCTCATTGTTTGGTTTTAGTAGGCAGTTTCAAAACTTGATCCAATTCAACTGTCGTTGTAAATCAAAAATCTAAACTGTAGTGAGTAATTCATACACATATATTCACAACATGATTATAACTAGTATTTTTTTTCGGACGCTTTACACGGGTGTTTTACGAGCTTCACAACTAGAATGCCAAAATATATGCAAATTTGCCGACAAAAATCTGTTCGGAAGCAATACTAGTGTTTTGTGACCAGCGGAGGAAAGTCGCAGTTGCAACGCGAAGAATATATTTATTGCGATTTTTTAGATAGTTATTGACTAGTATTGATGAATAAAACGAATTAGAACATTATTGCATCGGAGAGATTCACAAATTTTTTAGGGATTTAAGCCTAAGAAAATCGCAACATCAGGGTATGAAAAAATTTTGGCGAATCAATAATAACTATCGGCATGAAAGTAACAAGAAATATTTTTCTTATCCTATTTTTCCGACTCCATCACTATTAGATTTGCTTTTCTTGATTGAATAATAACCACGCGCGAGGTTGCATTACATACTAAGCCGCGCATCTTCGCGTAGGTTCAAGGACGAGTCGTTACCTTAAGATAATAGGTAAACAATAGGATGGAATAGATTATGGTAGCGTTTGAATGGATTACTCAATGAAAAATATTGACGTATTGTAACAATTATCAAATCCACTCCTAGCAGCTGAAACAGTTTAGAGTTAGTTGAACTTGGAGTGAAACAAGTTAGAAATGGGATTTTTGAATCATACTTTGTCCACGCGTGATAGGATTAAACTAACATTAGTATTTGACTAAATGATCTAAAATTGCCACTATAGCAGGAAAAAAGCACGGCTATTAGAAAAGTCGAAGTAAAACTGAAATGTTGCACTACGTTTGCTTGTAGCGTTAAACACTCCGCATCGCCCCGATCGCAGTATAATTGAGTATATAACTTACGTGCACCGCCAAACTTCTTATCCAAATTGGACACCATAAATCGAAAATTTGACTTACGATGATGATTGGTATTCAGATGGTGCCAATAACACATACCATGTAGGTACACGTCTGCAACTTGGTTCCGACTTAAAGTTTGAGTTGACTGGAACGCAAGAGAACGTTGCTGAAGGAATACTTAATCAGAAAATCAAACTAGATGGAGCATTTAACTGGTAGGTAGTGCTATTAACAATCCAATCAAAATCTAGGTAACACGATAAAGTGGGATTGTGAGCATTATTGAAGGGATAATTCAACTTAATCTGAATGAAATATCATAGAGCGGACTCTACTTTAAAATGAAAAATCTAAGTTTTCAACAATTTTTTTCAAGCGAAAAGCCTTTAAAAATAGGAGAAAATTAAGATTGAAAGAAAATATTGAAAAAATACTTGTAAAATCAAAATTAGTACATTATATTAAAAATGATTAATATTTAATTGAAAAGGAAAATTAACATTGATAAACTAGTTTTTCATTGTCAATAAACTTAAATAACAAAATTTGGAGAATTTTTAAAATGAGCGATCAAAATAAATCAGAAAAGCCAACAGTCTTGTCTGGCATATTTGTTAATGTAATGGCATTGATAATAGCTGGGGGGATCAGCTTTATAGCATACTCAGTATGGACGCAAGGTTTTGGCCTTGCTGAAGTAAAGATTATTTCTTCTCAAATTTCAGATTTGAAAGAGAATACGAACACGCAAATTTCAGATTTGAAAGACAATATGAACATGCGCTTTGATGCTGTAGATGAACGCTTTAAAACGGAAGCGAATAACACGAATACTCGATTTAATGATTTTACGAAAAGTATCTCTATGCTTCTTGAAATTGAAAGTAAAAACGCAGATGAGCGTTTTACTGATTTTAAGGAAAATAACAACCTGCGTTTAACTGAAATAATTGAAAGTGTTAAGACGTTAGAAGAAAGTGTTAAACCTAGCTATAAGGTTGTGGCGGAAGAATTAAATGGAATTATATCGCAACTTATTAAATTGCATGATTCTCAATTGGATCGTGAAGAGTTCAATGAAATATTAGCTCAAGTTGAAACTGATTTAGAAATTATGAGCCAAAAAGTTGAATCATTACTCAGAGATGAATAGTAAGAGTAAAGTAGTATTTTCAAACTCACGATCAAAATTCAAATTGTTGAACACTTTTTTCTTCAGTAGTAAGTTTGAATCACTAGGTTCTTTATTGCGATAGTGGTTCGATCTTATCACTTGGAGTCATTACAGCACAGCATATCGCGTTTGAAGGTTGTCAACAAAAAATATATGAATTTGTCGTAGAACAACTCCCGATCAAATTTCGAATTACCAGTTTAAACGCCCATTGATTTGATACTTTGTCATTTTTGAATGAGGTGTACCTATCTTGTTAGTTCGCTCTAAATCAAGTCCAATGTTTGAACCGATTGAAATACTAGTTCCGAACAATAACTCATCATCAGATTGAGTGTCAAATTCATAACCGCTATATAAGTTCAACTTTCTTGACTCTTCACCAAGCGTGAATCCATAGCCAATTTCAGAACTAATTTGTGTGCCTTCGGTGTATTGACCAACCTCTTTGCTGCTTGCTAGGATTTCGCTACTCCAGAGCGAGTTTTGTACTTCTGCTTGCGATTGACCCCAAGTTGGGGAGAGTGCAAAAGTGAGACCTAAATCGTCACTTCCGTAGTCGAATTCTACTAAACCTTTCAAGCTCATTTTTTGAATTTCGTTTCCACCAGCGAAGAGCAAACTTCCAGTTCCAGACATAGTCAAACCGATCGGATCAGTGTAATCAAACCCGCTGGTGAGTACCAGACCGAAGAGGGACTGTTGATCTTTCTGGTCGCGTCTTATTCCGGTTGAAATAAGTGGTGTGAAGGTTGAACCACGTTCAAATTCAAATTGATGTGAACCTTCGGTGCTGACTCTTAAGAATTGTGCATCGGTTTGGAGCTCAGACAATAGATTCGATTTGCCGCCTATTTTCTGTCTAGCGATCCAAGTATCTCCAATCAATTGCAGTTTGGTTGATCCATTCAGAATACTTTCGGATGAGTAGAGTTCTTTGCTAGCGGTTATGGCAACTGAATAGGATTTGCTTGTCAGGACTTCGAAATCGTAGTTTGTTTGATTGATGGTGAAGTCACCGATACCATAACCAGCAACCGCGCGCAGTTCAGCGTTTTGAGTTGGTGAAGTCCAACCAAAGTATGGATTGAGCGTGGTTGAATTGAGAGTAAATGCAAGTTTTTCAGAGTTTTCACTTCCCACATTAATGTCATTTTCGGTAATGGACGCAGAAAGACCAGTGAGGATTTCCTGTCCAATCAGCGTATCAATGCCAAGTTGTCCGGTGAAAACATCAACAGACCATGCTTGCGAATTATCCGATGCACTTGCACTCAAGTCGCGGTAGTCACCGATTCCCCAAATTGTCGTTGGAGCATTAAAATCATCTCCAGAAAGTAGCGTCATCGCAAAGGATGAGTCACCAAGAACATCGCGCCATTCAACTGTTCCTTCATTGGTCATTTCACCACTCATTTCAATTAATCCTTCAAGTGTGTTTTCACCACCAAGATTGAGTGTGATATTACCAGATTTACTAAAACCTTGTTGAATCCGCTGCGAAATGAAACCCGAAGTTCTGGCGGCCATGTTGCCGACAACATCTGGTAAGAAAGATTGCGTGCTTGCAGCCAGTAAATCTTGACGTACTTGCCGATCAATCGCGTCAGAAATTATTACTGTGCTGAAACCTTTGTTCGAGTCTATCTTATATGTAGAATCTGGAATGATTGACACTTCAAGTCGGCCATTAGCTTCAGCGATTGTGTCATCAATGGTTGGGAAAATGACTTGAACAGATTCTTGATTTTGGATGCGTTTCGTGATTTGTTTGGATTCATTTATATCAAAAAAGTCACCAACTGGATTGACATGCAGATTCACCAAAGTTGCATTTAACTCTGATCCGCCGCTTGCGGTAATCAAAAATTCAACTGAACTACCTTCATCAACTTGAGGTTGAATTGCATCAATTGAAATTATTGGCACAACATGTGCAGTAGGTGAGGGGATTTCACTTTCAGTTGGAGTAGGATTATTGCTTGGTCCTAAAATATCACTTAAAATAATATTGACTGCGATTTCTGCCACTGAAATTCTTGCCTCTGGTTCATTCGCTTGTGGATCATTTGGATCATCATCATTATCGGTAATTGTAACCTCAGCTGAATATAACTCGGGACTTTCTGAAATCACATAATTATTGGGTGAATTAACTAAGGATAGTCTTACCAATCCATCGTCCTCAACTACATTATTATCTCGAGTATTAATTGTGAAAGTTTCCGAAGTAGACTCCATAATAAATGTCCGTGAAATTCTCCACATTATGAAATCACCTTCCTGTTCTACTTCAAATTCAACCATTTTAGATTGTTGCGGAGTAATACTACCTTCAGGAGTCGCGGTTAGCACAAATACTGCTTGCTCACCCTCCTTAATACTTGGTGTAGTGGTCGAAATTTTAATTTGTGGTACGCCATCATCATCAATTATTTCTACTTCAGCGGAGTTATCAGGGGAGGGGGCAACAGTATAATTTATTGAACCTGCACTCTCATCAAATAACGTAACAGTAATCGTACCATTTTCTTCATCAAAAGTATCATTTACAATAGGGATTGACAAAGTCGCTTCAGTTACTCCATTAGAGAAATCTAACTCAACCGATTTACCGACTCCTGGACTAAGATTCCTATTCTCTTTATCAATTACATCCCCAGTCTCTGCCAAATTATACCGGACTTCTATTTCGCTATTTGGACTAACTGCAGCTGATATAATAAAGTCTGCTGCGACATTGTCTGCTTCGATTATACGTTCACTAACACCAGAAATTTTCAATTCAGGAGCATCATCATCTAGTATAGTAATAACTCCATCCGTGGTAGTACCAAGTTGATAAGTTTTTGCTGAATCTGGGTCTGCATTCAAAGTAAGTTTAATTTCACCCGTCGCTTCACCAACCGAATCATTATCGAGTGTTACTTCTAATTCACCAATATAACTATTATCGCCATCAATGTCGCTGAATTTAACCTCGAAGTCTTCTGGAATATCCTCCACTGAATTCGTTAAGAAATCACTTTCATTTTCCGCTGGAGTTGCATTAATGCTCAATGTTAAGTTTGAATCGTCGGTAAAACCAGTAGCAGTGAGCATGAATTTCGCAGGTCCAGCATTTTCAGCAACATTCCCGTTATCTGCGACAATAGAGACGACTGGTAAGGAGTCATCATCAATTACATTCACTTTACCGGCATTATTCTGACTTTCGTCAATTGAATAAGTGATGACAGATTGACCACTTTCCATGTTTGCATCTTCAACAAGAGTAATAGTAATGGATCCATTTTCCTCAACAACTTTATCATTTGAAATCGGAATTGGCAACATTGCACTAGTGCCACCGACAAAGTCAATAGTAGTAGAGGTAGATACATTTGCGGTTAATTCACCACCTAAGAAATCTCCTTCCTGGGTCGGAGTGAAGTAAACTGAAATTGCATTGGCACTAAAGCTAGCGGTGATCGGGAACAAGGCCATGGCTTGATCTGCTTCAGTCACTACTATTGCATTTCCAATACTCAATACTGGTGCTTCATCATCGGTGATTGTGATTGTACTTGTTGTATTCTCACCTGTAATATCGCCATTAGTTGGATCACCAAGCGAAATGGTGAATTGTTCAGATTTTTCTCCAACATCATCCCCTTTAATCGTGATTGGGATATTTTGTGTAAGTGGTGTGATTGTTGTCATAGGATCAGGGGTAAAGACAACAGGTGCATTAACAAACGCATAATCATTCACATCAGCTGTACCTTCCGCAATAGTGACGGGTACAGTTACTGTTTTACTGGAAGCATGGTCTAATGAAACAGTAATAAACTCAGTAATATCGGCATCGGTTTCAGTTACTGAAACTAATTCAGCTATTGAAACTTTTGGCTCC
Organism: Stappiaceae bacterium; assembly: GCA_964291365.2. GTDB lineage: Bacteria > Pseudomonadota > Alphaproteobacteria > Rhizobiales > Stappiaceae > JBDWFY01. The sequence goes on along the minus strand of OZ219989.1, from coordinate 2,278,584 downwards.
GCGTCATTATCTTCAATGGTTGGAGTAATCGCGGTAATGGTCCCAAGGTCGGCATTGACTGGATCTTTAATTTCTACCTTAAATGTTTCATCTACTTCATCATAATAGTCGGCAATTATTTCTACTGGAATCGTCGCGGAAGAGTCACCTTTAGCTATAGTTACCGCCCCTGCTGAATCGGAAATACGACCAGGAGCAGAGTCGGCTAATTTTAAATCAAGTGGGATATTGGCTTCAACACCAGTTAAGGAATAATCAACACTAATTTCACGTCCCGCAGTGGCACTTAGCTCTACAGTTATATTTTGGATTAGATTAGTGGTTGCATTGGTTGTTTCAATAATATTATCCGTTAGCTTTACCAAATCCAATGTTGGTAAGGTTATATCGTTATCATTAATAGTGATTGTACCAACACCACCATTTAAAGCTGTTACTCTGGTATCAGCGGTAGACGCGATTACAGTAAACTCTTCAGTTAATTCATTTAAGGTATCATCTATAATTGTAATGGTAATTTCTTTTTCTTTATCAGCATTAGTGCCATCAAATTCCAACGTACCAGAATTCGCGGTGTAATCTGTGATTTCATGTGCGGTGTCAGCTACAGTATTCCATGGCACTCTAATCGCAGTTCCACCTGGATTTGTTAATCTAACTTTCAATGTTACTGTGCCAACATCCTCATTAATGGATTTGGACTCTATCGATAAAGTTGGGCCATCATTACTCAAAATCGTACCAACTGCTTCAGTTATTGCTCCTAGAGTAACTATGGTTAAATCTGAAGGTTGATCCAAAGTAATTGTGAAGTTCTCATCGGCTTCATTATCGGAATCATCTCCTGTATCTACCATAATTGTACCAGTAGTGTCCCCGGCAGAAATAGTTAGGGTACGGTTAGCTCTTGCAGGATTGGTATAGTCGTTATCAGCAGTAGTTGCAGTCCCATCAGTTAATGTATAAGCTATCGTAATATCTCTACCCGATGCCGCGCTCAAGGTTATCGGGAAGCTAATTGCACTACCTTCGGTAGTTTCCGCAGTTGCAGAATCAAGAGAAATGCTTGGAACGGTATCATTATCATTAATGGTAGCTGCACCAATATGGGTATTATTGGTTGTGTCAAATGTGAAATTAGGACTGGAAGTTGGATTAGAAAGCGTCACAGTGAAAGTTTCTACTGATTCATTCAGAGAATCATCATTGATAGTAAAGGTGAGTGGTAAAGTAGCCATAGCTGCAGGTTCATTCACGGGATCAAAAACAAATGTTCTGGTTTTTGTAGTTTCATCAAATCCTGTGGTTGAAATTTGGTAATCTTCACTTGCACCTTCCGTAGCCGAAACATCTGCATAAGTTACTGTTACCTCAACAGTTTTCCCTGAATTAGGGGTTTGCGTAATGGTGAATGTTCCACCGGTATCCGTACCTTCAGTAACTTCAACACTATCAATAGAGATAACTGGCGGGTCATCATTATCATTTATAGTTACAGTTTTTGGAGTATTCGCACCAGACGCAAATTGTGCATTGGTTGCAGATGTCAATTGAACATTGAAAGTCTCGTTGTCTTCATCAATATTGTCGGCTTTAAGATTAAGAGTGATTTGCTTAGAAGTTGACTCATTATCAAAGGTCAATGTGGTGTTAGCATTGGTTAGTACATAATCGTGGGCTGCAACCGCAGTATCAGCAGAAACGGTGAAAGCTACCGAAACAGCTTTTTCTGAAGCATGACTTAAGGTCACGTCAATATTGTATACAGTATCGTTTGCTGGTTCCGCACCATCATCTTCAGATTGAGGGGTTATATCGGCAATTGTTATAGTTGGTTCATTATCATTATCTTCAATAGTGACCGTTCCGGTTCCGCCACCAAGTCGGGTAACATTAGCAATGTCACCCAATTGTACAGTGAAACTCTGATTATCTTCATCTCTTGGATCATCAATGATAGTAATAGTTATCTCTTCTTCTTTGTCAGCATTAGTTCCATCAAATTCTAAAGTACCAGAAGCCGCGGTGTAATCCGAAGTTTCATTTGCGGTGCCAGCGACGGTATTCCACGGCACACTGATGGCAGTTCCACCTGGACTCGCTAACTTGACTTTCAATGTTACTGTGCCAACATTTTCATTAATGGATTTTGACTCAATGGATAAAGTTGGAGCATCATCACTTAAAATGGTACCAGTCGCTTCAGTGATTGAACCTAAAGTAACAATAGTTAAATCCGATGGTTCATCTAATGTGATGGTGAAGTTTTCATCGGCTTCATTACCGGAATCAATTCCGGTATCAACACTAATGGTACCAGTGGTGTCACCAGCAGAAATAGTAAGTGTTCGGTCAGTTTCAGCAGGATTGGTATAGTCATTATCTGCGGTGGTTGCAGTTCCATCAGCTAAAGTATACGAAACAGTGATGTCTCTTCCAGATGCTACACTCAACGATACTGGGAAACTGATTGCACTTCCTTCGGTATTTTCCGCAGTTGCAGAGTCAAAACTAATACTTGGAGCGGTATCATCATCAGAAATTTCACCCGTAGCTGAGATTTCGGTAGCACTTTCCGCAAACCCAGCATTAGTTGGGTTAGAAAGAGTTACAGTAAATGTTTCATCGACTTCATTGAGTGCATCAGCAACGATAGTTACCGTAATGGTTTTGCTAGTTTCCCCAGCAGTTCCAAGAGTTGCTCCGGTGAATGTCAATATTTTCTTTTCCGCGGTATCATATGCATGTGTATAATCCTCCTCGTTAGCAGTATCCCCTTCAGCACCAAAATCAAACTCTACCGTGATATCACGCATGGACTGCCGATTGAGATTTACATTGAAGTCATAAGTCTTGTACTTTGTTTCATCGGTGTCGGTTCCCTCCACAATTGTTGGAGCTGCCGCAGAAATGGTAATTTCGGGAGGAAATTCATCATCACTGATATCAATACTTGCTTGATGTTCTTCCCCAATTCCATAAGTTAGTGGGTTTTTTAATTGTAAAGTTGCATAAATTGTCCCGCCAGGTTCATCAACGTCATCATTAGCAATTTCAACTGGAAGATCAAGAGGGGTCCCAATAGTAAATTGGGGACTCTTGATTTCATTAGCGGTCTGGAGGAAATTCGCGGTTTCAGTAATTTTTACATTAACTTCAATAATATCTCCAGTTGTTCCACCAGTAGAGGTAATGGTAAATACTGGATTTTGTTCTCCTTCTGTAATACTTGTTTTAGTTGGATCTTTACGAGCAATAGTTAAATTCGGTAAGGTATTATCATCATCATCGGCTACAGATATTGAAGCCCGGTGAGCAGCTCCAACAGCATAAGTTTTTGTTGGTAAGTTATCTGTTTTGATTCTTACCGTTATTTTTCCATTATCTTCATCAACCGCATCCCGAATTGTTGGTAATTCTATGCTACCAGTTTTTGTTGTCTCATCAATGCTGATTCGGTCTGGAGTGTATTGATTGGAAGAGCCAGCAAAGAAGTCTCCGGTACCAGAATTCGTTTCAATTATTTCTACTAAAACCGAAAGCGATGCCGAAACCGGATCGGTGGCGGTTAAGGTAAATGTTGCAACATCACCTTCAGTAATGGAAGATTGATTACCAGCTATAGTGATACTTGGTAGAGTTGAATCATCATTATCGATAACGGAAACAGATGCAGTACTACTCTTATCAATAGCAGTGTCTACTAGATATTGAATAATATCCCGGTTATCATCAAGCACTTCTACTGTGATAGTGCCATTAGATTCATCATTGGAATCCGCGACAGTTGAGTAGGGAACTCTAACTGAACCAGTCGTTGGTAAAGTTTCAGTTTTTCGAGTATAGGTATTGGCTAAGAAATCACTTGCTCCATCATCAACACTAACGAATACATCTAATGGATTAGCAAGTGTTCCGGTTGCGATTAGCTCAAATATGGTATCTTGACCTTCATCAATATTGGAACTAAGTGCCGAAACAGAAACTTTAGGTAAACTCTCATCATCCAGCACCATTACCACTTTAGTATGGTCGGTAGCATGGACTTCAAAACCATCACTACGCATTATACTAATGGTAATTTCACCATTGCTTTCGGAATTTGAATTGTCTAGTGAAGTAATCGCGATTTTGTCAGAGGTATTAGCAGTTGATAATGTTACCATTTGTGGTGTATGACTACCTAAATAACCAGTAGTTGTCCCGGTTTCACTAATCGTTGGTACAATTTCTATTGTTTCGTTAGCAGGGAAAGTCCCTGTCGTTTCAAAGGTTACATCAAATGTGGTACCTTCGACAGCACTACCACGAGCAGAAACGGACACTGAAACTGGTGCTGTTTGATCATCAATAATCGTTACACTGTGAGAGTTTGCAATAGTATCCGCGGTATAATCCACTCCATTGGTAAGTGACACTGAAATATCTCCCCAACCTTGATATAAAGTGTTATCAGTAGTTAATGTTACAGTAACTTGTTCGGCATTACCAGAGCTCGCATCGGTAATTATAACTGGATTGGGTGAATGAGAGCCATAATATTGTGGTCCAGTTGAGTTGGTATCAGCTACTGAAAGAGTGGTAATGTTGATCGGATGACCTGCTATTGCTGGACTATTTGAGGTTAATGTCACAGTAAATGAACCAGCTGATTTATTGACATCAGCGATTTCAGCAATTGAAATGACGGGTAGATTATCAACCACTGCGAAGGAGGCTTGGTTTTCAGCAGTAGTGTTCGGTCGGACATAATCAGCAGCTTCTAAGATAGTCGCAGTAATGATTCCGTGATTACTTGATGCAGAATTAGCTTTGGTATCAACTTCAAATGTTTGCTCTCGGACTCCATTTAATTTAACATCTAGTGTGTGAGCTTGCCCATCATGTAAGAAACTAACATCACCGCTTAACATGACCTTTACGTCTGTTGAAGACGCAGGGACGTGAGAAGCAGTCACGGTAAATTCAATTTTTTCACCATCCGCAACATAATTCGCACTAGAAATGGACATTCTTGGTATAGAGTTTGAAGGGGTGTCGTTATCTCTTACGGGTACGGTAATTGAAGGATCTGAGGCACTTACATCATAATTATCCGCCTCAAGTACTTTAATGATGATATTCGTCCCAGTACCTGAAACATCGGCACTTGGTAATGTGACCGTTCCTACCGCGGACTTCAATGCACCAGTAATCATAACAGTTGTTCCAGTTATAGTAGCTCCAGTACCGCCATCCATGACATTAAAGGCAATTTCTAAGGGATTACCACTAAAGGTACGGTCCGACTCAACTTCAAAGGTAAATTGGAAACCCTCGGTTACTCCTATAGCTTCCGCAGCTGAAGAAATTGAGATAATAGGTACATCTGGATCATTATCATTAATCGTTATAGATGCAGTGTAATGAGATTGTGCGGGATTGGTTACAATTGTTGCTGTTATTGCACCATTGTCTTCGTTTTTACTATCATCATGAATTTTCACGCGCAATAATCCATATCTCGCTCCAGTAGGAATCGTTACATCAAATATGTTATCGGAAGGGTCATAATTGTAAGTAGCGTCTTGATTTGAGACATCAATAAAGTCACTTCCACTTGCATTTTCAACTCGAACCTCAATAGTGCGATCATTCGTATTATCGATGGTGTCAGAGATGATTTGGAATTCTGCATAAGCATCTGCAGCTTCGGAAACCGGTGAGTTAATAGCCGCGATTGAAATGCCAGTCGGTGCATCATCATCATAGACAGAAACAGTCGCGAAATTATAGGTATTTGCAACACTGTATGCGAAACTTGCTAGAGCTGATGGATCTTCAATGGTTACCGTGATGATTCCATGTTGTTCAGGAGTGGTATCTTCAATAATTGGAACATCAAGAATAAAAGAGCGATTATTTGCCGGGATAGTGATTGAACGATCTCCAGTATTAGCAATGAATTCAGCCGTGCCGTCATCAACGTTGATATTGACACTTCGTGCTTCGGTACTAGTTGCATCGGCTTTAATTTCAAATTGTACAGTATCACCTTCAGTTGACTCGCTTGATAGTGCAATGATTGAGACACCACTCGGTGTGTCAGCATCTTCAATTCTTACCACCGCACTACCATTGGTGCCATCGACCGAATAATTCAATCGGTCGTTTGGATCACTTGGAAAGTACGTATCAGCTTCTATTGTCAAGGTTACAGAACCATCTGCTTCAACATTACCATTGGCCGATTTGGTGGCAAATGACTCCATGTGTTTCGTGGTTAGTGAGGTGTTTGCGGGAATGGTGATTGTACTTCCTGGTCTATCCATTAGGAAATTACCAACTTGCGTATGTGAAATATTGAGCACTAAATCTTCTGCTAGCTCAGGATTAGCGGTAAATTCAAACCCAATTACACTCCCTTCGGTAACGTATCCATTATCTTTCGCAATCACAGCAATAGTAGATGGTAAGAACGGATCATCATTTTCAATGGTACCTAGAGCGGAATCAATCAAAATCATGGTGTCACTAGTATCATTACCGGAAAGGGTCATGGTGAAAGACTCATTTAGTTCATATAAAGTATCTTCCATAATCGGTACCGAAACAGTATGAGTTTTTGCAGCTCCATCGATAAATATATGTGATCCAGTTGTTTCCATATAGTCCGAACCTGCTTTGGCTATTGCGCCACCACTTTGTGCTGGACCATCGGAAGTCGCATAACTAATCGTTTCATTTTCTGTTGCTCCAGAGGAGATGCTAATGTCAAATTTAAGATTTATGTCCTCTGTATCTGGATCATCACCTTCAGCAATATCCATGCCAGAAATCGTAAAGACTAAATTATCGTCACTTAATATTGTACCGGTTGCCGTGGGTTGCGATCCTAATGCAACTAGAGTCTCCTGACCTGTTTGCGATGGTGGAACTACTAAAGTAATCTTGAATGTTTCATCGGCTTCATCGTGATCATCTTGAGTAGTACTAACGGAAATTCTTTTTGTTTGTTCTCCAGCAGGTATCATCACAGTTCTTGAGTTTTCGATTGGATTGACATAGTCGTTATCCGCAGTCTTTGCGGTACCATCAGTCAAGGTATAAGAAAAAGTGATGTCTTGACTAGATATTGTACTTAAGGAAACATCAAAATTAATGTTAGATCCTTCGGTATTCTCAGCCATTAAAGAGTTAAAACTAATGTTTGGTACATCATCATCATCTTCAATTTTACCAGTTGCAGTGATTTCCTGAGCACTTTCGGTAAAGCCAGCATTCATTGGATTGGAAAGCGTAACAGTAAAGGTTTCATCTAGTTCATCAAGCGCATCAGCAATAATCGTTACCGCAATTGTTTTCATGGTTTCTCCAGCAGTTCCCGGAGTTGCACCAGCGAATGTTAGTGTTCTTTTTGCTAGTGTATCATAGTTATGGGTGTAATCCTTTGATTCACCCAACTCAGCTGTATCACTATCGGCTCCAAAGTCAAATTCCACGGTGATATCACGCATAGATTGTCGATTAAGCATTACATTGAAAGTGTAAGTTTTGTAGTTTGCTTGATCAGCATCAGTACCCTCAACAATTTTATCAACAGCAGAAATTGAGATATCTGGTGGGTCATCGTTATCGCTGATATTCACAATGGCTTGATGGTTGAGACCAATGCTATATTTTTGTTGGTCATTATTTTGCAGAGTTGCAAAAATTCTACCGCTCATTTCATCAACATCATCATCATCAAGTGCTACGACAACGTCAAGAGGGGTACCGACGGTAAATAAGGGACTTTTTACTTCGTTAGGGGTTTGCAGGAAATTCTCGGTTTCAGTAAATCTGACATCAACATTCATGGTTTCACCATCCGTTCCACCAGTTGAAGTAATGGTAAACACAGGATTAGGATCACCCTCAGTTATATCTGATTTACTTGGGTCTTTAAGGGCAATTGCTAATCTTGGTAAACCGACAATATCATCATCAACTACAGATATTGAAGCAGAATGAGCGGCCCCTACTGAGTAAGTTTTGGTTGGTAAATCGTCGGTCTTTACCCTTACAGTAATAGTGCCGGAATCTTCGGTTGTTGCGTCTTGTGTCGTTCGTAAGGGAATGATTACAGATCGTGTAGTTTCATGAATATTAATTCGCTCAGGTAAAGTAAACTTATTTGAAGGACCAACTAAGAAATCACCGGTTCCAGAATTGGTTTCAGTAATTTCAATGAGTACTGAAAGCGGTGGAGTGAATGTATCAACACTTCTTACGGTAAATATTGCTAAGTCACCTTCATTGATCGAAGTTTGATCAGTGGAAATTGTAATACTTGGTAGCGTAGAATCATCATTATCAATAACGGAGAGTGTCGCACTACCAGCATTATTAGGTGCAATTAAGTATTTAATGATATCACTATCATCCGCTAACACTGATACTGTGATCGTTCCATTGGTTTCCTCATCGGCATCAGCATCCGTTGAGTAAGGAACTCTAACAGAACCTGTTGTTGGAATAGTTTCAGCTTTACGTGCATAGGTATTGGTTAAGAAATCACCAGTACCATCATCAACACTAACATCAACCTCAAGCGAACTTGCAAGCGTTCCAGTTGCCATTAATTCAAATATTGCATCTTGTCCCTCATCAATTGAAGTATCAACTGCCGTGACCGAAACCTTAGGTAAACTCTCATCATCCAACAACATTACCGCTTTCGTATAGTCAGTAGTGTGGACTTCATAGCCATCACCGCGCACGATACTAATGGTAACTTCACCATTGGCTTGAGTGTTTGAGTTATCCAAAGATTTAACGGTAATTTTACCTGTTCTGTTATCGGCAGTTAACATAACAGATAATGGGGAATGACCATTATAGTATCCAGTTACGGAACCCGTTTCTGTTATTGTTGGCATAACTTTAATTGATTCCCCGGCTGGGAATGTACTAGTCGCTTCAAAGGTAACTTCAAAGTTTGTTCCTTCAACAGCACTACCGCGGGCAGATACTGAGACTGAAACCGGTGCAGTCTGATCATCTATAATCGTTACATTGCGGGAGTTTGCATTTGTATTTGCAGTATAATCCGCGCCGTCAGTTAGTAACACTTCAAGTTCTCCCCAACCTTGATAATTGGTATTGTCTGCTGTTAAGGTTACTGTAATTTCTACTGCATTGTTGGTACTTAAGTTAGTAATCTCAATATCGGTATCTGGTTGATGAGAGGTATAATACTGTGGTCCTGTTGCATTTGTATCATCTACTGAAAGCGTCGTAATATTGATTGGATAACCTGCTATTGCTGGACTATCTGATGTTAATGTAAAGGTTATTGTTCCAGTGGGACTAGATTCATCTCCAAGTGATTTATCAACATTAGCAATTTCAGAAATTGAAATAACTGGAAGATTATCCACCACCGCGAAGGAGGTTTCGTTTTCAGCGGAGGTATTTGGTCTGACAAAATCAGCACCTTCTAGTATTGTTGCCGTTATGATTCCGTGATTGGTTGATGCGGAATTGGTTTTAGTACTTACTAATTTTGTTTGTTCTTGAACTCCATCTAATGTGAAGTTAATTTCTCGAACTTGAGTCTCATCTAAGAAATTAATATCACCACTTAACATGACTTTAATATCCGTTGCTGAAGCAGGAATATCGGAAGCCGTTATTGTTAGTTTGATTGATTCCCCATCCGCAACATAATTCGCACTAGATATTGACATTCTAGGAGCCGCGGCTGAAGGGGAGTCATTATCTTTTACCTCAACAGTGATTGAAGGGTCAGTAGCACTTGCATCATATGTAGTAGTTTCTGAAATTGCGATAACTAAATTTGAACTATTGGAAATATCTGCATTTGGCATGGTAACCGTTCCGTTCGCGGTTTGAGAATTGCCAAGAATAGTTACAGTAGTTCCAGTTATGGTTGCCCCAGTGCCGCCATCTGTGATATCAAATGAAATCTCCAAGTCGTTGCCATTTAAAGGACGGTCAGACTCTACTTCAAATGTAAATTGAAAACCTTCCGTGATACCAGTAGCTTCGGCATCAGCAGAAATCGAGATAATCGGAACATCTGGGTCATTATCTTCAATCGAAATAGATGCCGTGTTGTGAGAAACAGCAGGTGTCGTAACTATAGTTGCAGTGATTGCACCATTATCTTCGTTTTTACTGTCCTCATGAATCTTCACGCGCAGTAATCCAACTCTCTTACCAGCTAAAATCGTGACATCAAAAATGCCATCAGCGGGATTATAACCGTAAGTAGCATCTTGAGTAACATCAATGAAGTTATCCCCCGTATCATTCTCGACGCGAACCTCAATGGTGCGATCATTAGTTTCATCCTTGCTATCAGCGATCACTTGGAACTCTGCATAAGTATTTGGTGCTTCGGCAACTGGAGATGAAACCGCGGCGATAGAAATGCCAGTTGGGGCATCATCGTCATAAACTGAAACGGTAGCAGAATTATAGTTACTAATGGTATAAGCGAAAGCTGCGCCTGCAGTTGGAGCTGCAATGGTTACGGTAATAGTTCCATGTTGTTCCGGATTCAAATCTTCGGTAATTGGAACTTCAAGAATATAGACCCGATTATCCGCAGGAATTTCGATTGCTCGGTCTCCCGTATCACTTGTAGCAATAAAGTCAGCCGGGCCGTCATCCACGTTGATATTGACACTACGTGCTTCTGTACTAGTCGCATCTGACTTGATTTCAAATCTAGCCATCTCCCCTTCAGTTACTTCATTTGAAATTGCAATCACCGAGACTCCAGTTGGGGTGTTGGCATCCTCAATTTGCACTATCGCATTTCCATTGGTACCATCTGGAGTGTATTTCACCACGTCACTTGGATCACTTTGTACATAAGATCCAATTGTCAAAGTCAAAGAGCCATCTGCTTCAAATTTAGTATTGGCCGCGTTAGTTCTGAAAGTTGCTAAGTGTTTATTGGTCAACGAGGTATTAGCTGGAATAGTTATGGTACTGCCGGGAATATCCATGAGGAAACTACCAACTTGAACATGTGAAATGTTGACCACTAAGTCTTCAGCCAGTTCTGGATTCGCGGTAAATTCAAACTCAACGGCATTACCTTCAGTAACGCGATTCGTTTTCGCAACCACAGCTATTGTTGAAGCCAAGAATGGATCATCATTTTCAATGGTACCAACGGCTGAACTCACTAAGATTTCTGTCGCAGTTGCAGTATTGGAATCATTTGCTGTTAACGTTATGGTTAGGGATTCATCAAGCTCATAGAGATCATCACCTGAAATCGGTACCGGCACTTGTTGAGTTTTGCTACCACTTGTTAAAAACTCTAAGGTACCCGAAGTTTGCGTATAGTCAGAACCAGCTTTTGCTACTGCACCACCACTTTGTGCAGGTCCATCGGAGGTCGCATAATCAACTTTTTCACTTTCTGTAGCCCCTGATGAAATGGCAACATCAAAGATCAATTCTTTATCAACTGAACTATCATCACCCTCAGCAATACTCATGCCAACTACGGTAAACACTGGTGTATCATTACTTAATACTGTACCAATTGCCTCAGTTCCACCAGTAGTTCCAGCATAATCAGCTCCAAAGTTCAATGTGAAGGTCTCATCGGCTTCTGAATCATTATCATCCGCGGTTGTAATGACAATTGATTGGACATTACTAGCTTGGTCAACTGGTGTGGTCTGACCAGCAGGAATTGGGATTGTAGAACTAACTGGAGTGTAATCATTGGTATCAACCGGGAACGGACCGCTTGGTGCTGTTGAGTAAGTCACCACAACGTCCCGACCTGAAACTGCACTCAATGTTGGGGTGAATTTAAGCAATTTATCAGCGTCGGTACTACCTTCAACTCCACTAGCATCAGCGATTGTCAATTCAGGTATCGCATCATCATCCGTTAAGGTCGCAATTCCGATATGATTATTATTGGTCGTTTGAATCGTACCATCGGTACTTGGCGTTGGATTGGCAAGGGTTACAGTAAATGTTTCATCATGTTCATCTAACACATCAGGCAATACAGTAAATTCAATATCCATGGTCACAGTCGCGGCTGGATTATCGCTAGCGGGGAAGGTAAGAATACCAGTATTACCATCATCAGCTGGAGTTGGATTGGCAATGGTTATTGAATAATCAGTGCCGGCGACCGCATTGACATCATCAAAGGTATAATTGATACTAACTGCTTTACCCGAACCTGGAGTTTGCGTGACCACAAATTTAGCGGTATTGTCTGGAGTGGTTGCTCCTTCATTGATACTGGCCGTTTCCGATATCGTAAAGACTGGTGGTGAGTCATTATCGTTGATTGTTACGGTCTCACCCGTTGCGGCTGTCGGGTCAATATCAGCATTAGTTGCATTTGAGAGGGCTATTGTAAAGGTTTCATTATCCTCATAGAAGATGTCGCCAACAATATGGAATTCAATGATTTGTTGCTGATTCTGTGCTGGGAAAGCCAATTTGTTAGGAGTCGTGACCACGGTATAATCATGGGTTAACGCAGCTGAAACTGCCGTAACGGCAAAGTCTACGGTCACTGCGCGATTTGATGGGTTATCAAGATTCACTGGAATTTGCACAGTGGCATGAGCGGTATCACCTTCGGTGATCGTTGGGATCGTACCAAAACTCAAGGTTGGTAACGCATCATTATCATTGATTGCTACCGAAGCGTCCTGATTGAAATATACCACATTTGCTGGAGTCTCATCAGATAATTCAATTGCAAAATTCTCTTGGTCGGGTTCATCAAAACTATCATCAATGGTCGTAACTGATATTGTTTTACTCTTTTCGTTACCAGTGAAGCGCAGAGTACCTGAATCTGTAGTATAATCATCTGGTTGCACCGCGGTACCATCGGTTGTGGTCCAATTGACCGTTACGTCATCGGCAGGAGGTGCGGCAAGAGTGACCTCAAAGGTTGCATTACCGCCTTCAGCTACGGCCCCATTCGTATTGGTATTGACAATATTGAGCATCGGACCATCATCACTGACGATAATTCCCGTTGCTTTGATTTTAGCACCAGCCGTCGCATTGGCATCAGGTGGGAATGATAACGTCACTTCAAAAGTCTCATCTATTTCATTATCGCGATCTGCTTTGGTTTCAATGGTAAACGTATTGCTCAAATTAGGTGTTTGAGAATTGTTATCGGTAGCCGCAATAACTACTGTGCCATTTGGTTCTGCAACATAATCATCATCCGTATCATCTGTTGGTGTTATTGTACCATCCGTTGCTGTACCATCAGTAGTGGTATAATTGACTTTTACCGGAACTCCAGCCGCCGCTGACAAGGTTACTGTAAATTCGACCGACCTATTGGAATTGCCATTCCCTTCTAAACCTGAACTATCGGCAATCGTTACTGTTGGTTGGTCATCATCATTGCGGATGGTCCCAGTAATTGTTGGGTTACGTGGTAAGTCAACATTGGTTTCCCCGGCGGGTAGTGAAAGAGTAATTGAGAATTGTTCTTCAAATTCATAGAGGGCATCCCCTACGACATTAATCATAATACTTTTCATCGTCGTTGTATTTGAGTCAGCAGGGAATGTTAGCCGGCGAGTGGCATTTGGTACGGTGTAATCATCATTAAGGGTTGCGGTATCGCCAGCTTTTCCTATCGTATAATCAACGTTCAATTCAACGGCCGTCTCGCGAGTAAGACCGACTTTGAAGTCATATACTGTCGTACCACTTTGACCTTCTGCTTTACTGATATTGGCGATGACCAGTTCTGGCACTTCTTCATCATCATTGACCACAACGCGAGCCACATTCATTGCTCCAACTGCATAGTCTGATTTGGTAATAATCTTGGCAATAATTTCACCATTGGGTTCATTAGTTAGATCGTTAATGATTGGCTCACTATGGGGTGTGGAAACTTCTGATCCACTTGCACCAGGTGTAACACTGATATTGGATCTTGTTCCTGGAGTATTTTCTAAGAAATTTCCAACCTGTGAAATGAGCAAGTCCACCATGACTGGATTGGTATTACCAGAAGTACCAGTCGTTGCGATGATGTTAAATCGAGCCATTGCCCCATCAGCTTCATCTACTGGTGAGTTTGCGGCGACTATATTGATACTAGGTAAAATTGGGTCATCATTATCTTGCAGGACAATTTCTGCGGTTGGATTCGCACCAATAGTATAAGTTGCGCTTGCTCCACCCGTTAGATCCTCAGAAATAATTCTAGCTGTAACTTTTCCGTCTACTTCGTCAATAGCATCAGGCGTTGTTGCTAAGGTTAGGGTTTCTCGTCCAGAACTATCAATGATCACATTTGTGATTCGTGGCGAAACATTCGCTGGAGTTGCCAGAAAATCTCCGGTTTCAGTAATTTGCACTCGTACTGAGATGGTTTCATCACCGGTCAGTGCTGGGTTATTAGCACTTAATGTAAATTGAGCTGAATCACCTTCAGTAACTGGAGTCGTACCTGAAATCGTGATCCCCGAGACCCCAGCAACATCATTATCTTTAATGGTAATCGTTGCGGTCTTATCTGAAATATTTGCCCCTAACAAATATCTTGCATCAGAACTCTTGGTGAGGGTTACGGTAATGGTGCCATCGGTTTCGTCGATCGCATCCGCTTTCGTTTTAATTCGGATTTGACCAGAACCCGTCGTTGCGACACTCACAGTTGGAGGAATAGTCACAGCTTTATCAATAAAGTCATCACTCCCTTCATCAACAGTATAGGACACACCAATTGGTTGAGTTAAGGTAACACCCGAAGCCGATACAGTAAATACCGCATCTTCACCTTCATCAATCGCGATTGGACTGGTTCTAACAATGTCCATAGTCGGAATGGTCTCTTTGGCCACAATCGTGACTTGTTCTGCCGTCGCTGAGGCGGGTTCATATTGGTCACCGCGTTTCACTGAAATATCAATCGTACCATTGGTATTAAGCGTTAAACTATCATGGGTCGCAATCGTAAAGGTTGCGGTACTACTCGCATCCGTCATGGTAATCGGTGATGGGTCAGAACCAACAAGATCATAAAATCCAGTAGGATTGGCTATCACTTCGAATTCAACCGCAATACTTTCACCTGAACCCAAAACTTCCGTATTAGTCAAGGTCACTTCAATATCTTCACCCTCAAGCACCCGATCTGGAGCAGAAACTTGAATGGTTCTAGAACTTGGTTCATGTTCTTCGATGGTGACTTTAACTATTCTGTTACTTTCAGTAGTATTTGCAGTATATTCAATACCATCAACTAGAGTAAAGGTTATTTCTCCCCAACCGCGATAGTTGGTATTATGAGTGACGGGTATTGGTTCTAAATGTCGGCCCGTTGAATCTATTGTAATGGTACTTAAATCTACGGTGCTAAGATAATCAGCAGGGGTTCCAGTATCAATTGCTGTTAACCCAGAGATATTGAGTGGTCGACCAACATCAGGGGTAAATGGTGCGGATTCAATTAACAGGTTAAAAGAACCAATGCTTTCTTTCACCTGTGTTTCGGTAACAGAAATTGAGACAACGGGTAGGGTTTCTAATACCACCACCGAAGTGCTCCGTTCATCAATTGCTTCCGCAATTAGGTAGTCAGTACCAACTTGCAATTCTGCGGTAATCAAACCGCGGTTATCAGCTGTACCATCGGCTTGCGAGGTGATTGAGATCATTCCTGTTGTTTTATTTGGTTGTATCTCAATTTGGAGGCTTCCACGTGATCCAGAAGCTAAGAAATTATTGTTTTCATCGGAAGAGAGATTAACATCAATGGTCTTGAGACTGGAAGGGGCTGAGGAGGCGGTAGCAACTAGATTGAAACTATCACCCTCAGCAATATAATTTGGTGCAGACAACGTGATTTGCGGAGTGGTACTTGAAGGAATATCGCCATCTGTTACTGATATTGTTGCGGTTTTGTCCGTACCAATAGTAAATTTATCGCCACTTTCAGGTGCTCCTAAGGCAATAGCAATTGTACCACCAGTAGTATTGACTAAACTATCTGGTGAATTGGTTTCAACGTCAAAAGTTGCTCGCCACTTCTCATCAGGTTTCAATGGGTCATTCACAAAAGTTTTCTTAACCGAACGTGAGTCACTAGTTCCTTTGCTATCAACAACTTTCAAGTAACTAGTACCAGTTTCGGTTGGGACAAAATAGAAGGTCAATTCGCGTTTTGGATCTTCATTCGCTTCCACCGTAATAGTCGCGGTCTCTCCTTCGTTGACAGCAATAGCTGCTACACTTGCAGGTATGGTCAATTCTGGCACTGGTACTTTAATCACAGTCGCGGTTGTGGTTATTGTATTGACATTGGTTGACAGCGTATAAGTATCAAGAATCACTGGATCGGGTTGCAGAGTAACCGCGATTGTTCCTCCATCCGTGTCCGCAACATCATCAGTGGTCGCAATTGTTAATGGTGCAGTATAATCTGATCCATCTTGGGTAAAGGTAATGGTTTCTGTGCGATTGCGAGTAGAACTCCAATTTTCACCGTTTGGTCCATTACTTTCATCTAAGAAATTACCACCTGATTTTACCGGTTGGTACGTTATCGTCAAATCACCAGTGTAAGGGGTACTTGATGCAACGAAAAATTTTGCTTCATTACCAGCTAAAGTTTCAGTCTCGGCATAGGTGATGGACAATTCAGGTAACAAAAGATCATTATCGTAAATAACTGCCGTACCTTTGGATGCGGTTCCAACCTTATAGGAGAATGGGTAGGTCGTATCAGTTAACAAGGTTACACTGATTGAACCAGTTGCTTCACTAGTGTTATCATCGTGTAAGTTAACTGGTATAGTCGCGACATAATTGGTACCATTACTTCTAAACTCAAGGGTGTCAAATTTAATTGGAGTTTGAAGATTAAGGAAATCACCCTCTTCTTCTGAAACTAGATATTGAACAGTTAAATCGGTATCAGCTGTTAAATCAGACGTAACAATAAAGTTTGCTGGTCCAGCATTTTCTAAAATTGGCCCAATATCGGTAATAGTCAATTCTGGAAGATCATCATCATCATAGATGGTAGCAGTTGTCGTTTTGGAATAATTACCGATTATGTATCCACTTCCAGCTAGCAACGTTGCGGTAATAGTTCCATTATTCTCAGAATTCTCATCATTGTTTAATCCAACGGGAATTTCAACTCGACCAGTTGTAGGCATGGTTATAGTTTTGGTTAATTTTCCTGATGTCAGCGATTCAGCAATAAAATCTCCGGTTTGGGTAAATTCTACCGTGACTTGGAATTCGGATGTGGGTAGTGGAGACGCAGTTACAGCAAATTTCGAATCGGATGATTCCACAAATCGACCATCTCCAACTGGATTAATGGTAACAAGTGGATTAGCTGAAGTCGCTTGATTGGTTGGCAATCCAGAATTGTTAGGTGAACCAAGATCATAATTCGCTCCATCAACAATTCTCACCATTAATGTTCCATTAATATGAGTAATAAATGGGGGGAATGGGATTACTTGTGGTACAGAAAAGCTGGTATTTTGTGTAAACGAATCAAAGGTTTCACCGGCACTAATTGTAATGATTGATCTTGACCATGATGGGAAAGTATACGTAGTAATAGGATTTGCTGGATTTGTGGTATCAGTATATTGATAATTATATTCAACGATGACTTCTAAATCACTGGCCAATTCAGAATCAGCAACAACATAGTAAGTGGCTGTAGTCGCACCCGTTGGTAGATATTCTGTTGCCAATGAAATAACTGGAGTTGTCACTAAGGTGTCGTTATCTTGTATCGCAACTGAACCCAAATCCGCAGGGTTTTCTGCGATGGTATATTGTATCGGGTCAGCATCATCGCCAAGTAATAGAACTTGTATGAACCCGTCTTCTTCCACGACATTATCATCATCAATATCCAATTCAAGCGTTGCGGTTTTGGTGTTATTGAAACTCAAATTCATTTTCTGTGGATTACCAGCAATTTCTCCAGTAAGGTAATGTCCGGCACCATCATTCGGTAAATATCTTACGTTCAAGCTATCGGCAATCAGGAAACGAGAGGTAATCGTGAATCTTGCTTTTACCCCTGATCCTTCAATGACGGGACCACCAGTACCAGCAATTGAAAGCTCTGGAATTTCATCATCATAAACTTTTATATTAGCACTTGGAGTTGTACCTAAGGTATATTCACTTGAAGTTTGACTCTTCTCTTCCAATGTTACTGTGATTGTTCCAGTAGCTTCAGGGTTTGAATCATCGTTGATTGGAATATTAAGTGGCGCGGTATAAGAATTACCACTACCACTAAATGTAGGGGATACTTTAATTGGATTTGCGGTATCAACTGAGGATGCTAAGAAGTCTCCGACTTGAGCAACGGAGTATCGGAATTCAAATCCTGAAATCGGACCTTTATTGGAGGTGATTGTAAAACTAGCATTCGCAATAGGGGCTTCATCCACACCAGCATTGTCAGCCGCGATTGTAAGTTGAGGTACATCATCATCATTGACCGTAACTATGCCATCATTGTCTGGAGCGGCGGCTACTGAATAGGTTGGAACCAATTGACCATGGTCCATGTTTTCATCATTGGCAAGAGTTATCGTTATTGAGCCATTCGTTTCATCTATCTCATCATTCAAAATTGGAATGGATAAAGTTGCACTAGTTCCACCAGCAAAATCTATGGTACTTGATGTCTTCATTCCTGCGGTTAATGTACTACCTAAGAAGTCTCCAGTTTGCGTTGGGGTATAATAAACTGTAACTTGTTTTGCCACGCGGTCTGAAGTAATTGGGAACATTGCCATTGCACCGGATGCCTCGGTCACGGCAGAACCATCTCCGACAGACAATACCGGTGCAATATCATCATTAGTGATAGTACCTTGCACTGAGTTTACTAGCAAAGTCGCCCCAGTTGGATTCGTTAAGGTGAGAGTAAAGGTTTCATCCAATTCTGGAATGATATCACCAATAATTGGTACACTGATCGTGTCGGAAGTTGCATTCGCGGCAATTGGGACGTTGTTACCTGAAACCGCAGTATAATCTGACCCTGCTAACGCGGTATCGCCACTTTGCGAAGCTGCGTTCCAGTTATAAGTGATTTGTGAATCACTTGGAGGTACTGTTGAAACGGTGAATTCCATATTGGTAGTAGCACCATCGGTTCCTTCATTCATGCTGACTGCATCAATGCTTAAACCAGTGCCGTCATCATTGGCTATTGTACCTTTCACTGAGGTGACTAATAATGTCGCTCCAGTCGGATTAGATAAAGTGATGGTGAAGGTTTCATCAAATTCAGGGGTACCATCACCGATGATTGGTACTCTGATCGTATCTGATTCTGCAGTAGCTGCAATTGGAACATTGGTTCCAAAAGACGCGGTATAATCGGTTCCAGCAATGGCTTCATCATCTGCCGCGTTTGAAGTGGTCCAACTATAAGTGATCGGTGAATTGCTTGGCGGAATGGTTGAAACGACAAATTCCATGTTGGTTGTTGCATTATTTACACCTTCATTTAAGGTGACTGCTTCAATACTTAATCCAGTGCCATCATCATTGCTGATTGTTCCTGTTGCGGCCCCTTGCGAACTTGAAATCTGAGCTCCCGCACTTGGATTCGACAAAGTTGCCGTAAAGGTTTCATCAAATTCTGGAATGTCATCACCAATGATTGTTACCTCAAAAGTTCCAGTTTCAGCATTCGGGAGAATGTTTACGGTACCAGATGTTGAAGTGAAGTCTTCGCCATCAACGGCCTTATCATTTGCAGTATTTGACGTGGTCCAAGTCGCAGAGAATCCTGAATTATTTGGTGGAATGGCCGTCACGGTAAATTGCATTTTACCAGTTTCATTTTTAGCACCTTCTGCAAGCGATGAATCAGCAATCCGCAATTCGGAACCATCATCATTAGTTATTGTTGCTTGCACCGAATTCACTAAAATAGAAGCTCCAGTTGCACTGGTTAAGGATAGCGTAAATGTCTCATCATACTCAGGATCATTATCTCCGATGATTGGAACAATAATAGTTTTAGTTTCGGCATTTGGTGCAATAACCACATTAGTCTCATTTTTAGCTGTATAATCAACATCAGCTTCTGCATCATCAATTTCTGTACCAGCTGAAGTAGTCTGCCAATCAAACGTGATTTGTGAACTACTTGGTGGAATAGTCGTGATCGTGAATGTCATGTCAGAATTGGTATCTTTCGCGCCTTCATTCATGCTGACTGCTTCAATACTCAATCCAGTACCATCATCATTGGTGATCTTTCCTTTGGCGGAACCATTTGTTGTGGAAACTTTTGCACCAGTACTTGGTGCTGAGAGTGATACGATAAATGTTTCATCAAATTCTGGTATATTATCCCCCTCAATATCAATTTCAAAGGTATCAGTGGTGGTGTTGGCCGCGATTGAAATCATCCCAGTTGCGGTCATATAATCCGTACCCGCAGTCGCATATTTGTTGATTTCACTACCAGTTTCATCCGCGGTGGTCCAAGTTGCCGTAATTTCAGCTTCGGGAGTAGGGAAAGCCGTTACCGTAAACTGCATTTTACCTGTGACTCCATCGGCCCCTTCAGCTAAGGTTGCATCAGCTATTGTTAATAACGATCCATCATCATTGGTGATCGTTCCTTTGACTGAAGGTACTAAGATTGATGCACCAGTTGCACTTGTTAAGGTAATGGTGAAGGATTCATCGGCTTCAGGATCATCATCACCAATGATTGGGACTCTGATGGTATCGGAAACTGCGTTAGCTGAGATAGTGATATTCGTACCTGAAACTGCGGTGAAATCGGTACCTGCAATGGCATCATCATCGGCTTCCTTAGTGGCAGTCCAGCTATAAGTGATAGAGTTTTCACTTGGAGGTATAGTTTTGACTTTGAATTCCATATTGGTAGTAGCATCAGTCGCACCTTCAATTAAACTCACGGCTTCAATACTCAAACCAGTGCCATCATCATTTTCAATGGTACCTTGCGCGGTCGCATTACTTGTTGACAAAAAGGACCCAGCCCCAGCATTTGATAAGGTTACAGTAAAGGTCTCATTGAATTCTGGGGTATTGTCCCCTAAGATATCAACTTCAAAGGTTTGCTCGTCATCACCAACTTCAAAGGTCAATCTTCCATTAGCTTTAGTATAATCAACATTTTCTGTGGTGGAATCATCATCTTCATCCGATGTGGCCCAATCCACAGTAAATCTTTGCACTGCTGGTGGATCAGCCGTCACGGTAAATGTCATCTTACTGATTGCATCTTTTGCTCCTTCAGCTAGGGTCATATTTGCAATCGTTAAATCCGAACCATCATCATTGACGATAGTTCCCTTAACTGACGTTACTAATAATTCTGCTCCAGTTACATTGGATAACGTAACGGTAAAGGTTTCATTTGGTTCGGGGTCATCATCCCCAAGAATCGGGACGGTAAAGGTATCTTCGGTAGCATTCGGGGCGATATTGACACCGGTTGCACCAGAAGTGGTATAATCGGTTCCAGCCACTGCAACATCATCACTTTCTGAGGAGGTTGTCCAATCATAAGTGATTTGAGCAGTGCTTGGGGGCACAGTAGTTACTGTAAACGTCATATTAGGAGTTTCAGTATCAGCACCTTCCGCTAATTCAACCGCTTCGATTCGTAATCCAGTACCATCATCATTGGTGATGGTTCCTTGCGCTGAACCTGCGTTAGTGAATATGCTAGCCCCAGCACTTGGACTTGATAAAGTTACCACGAAGGTCTCATCAAATTCTGGGGTATCATCCCCTTTAATATCAATCTCAAAGGTATCAGTTGTCGTATTAGCGACAATCCTAACCTGTCCCGTCGCGGTCGTATAATCCGTACCTGCGGTTGCGTAGAGGTCATTGTTATCGCCCGTTTCATCTGAGGTTGTCCAAGTTGCAGTTAGTTCCGAATCAGGTGTTGGGAACGCAGTTACAGTAAACCGCATCTTGCCGGTTGCCCCAGCTGCTCCTTCAATTAAGGTCGCATTGGCAATACTTAAGCCGAAACCATCATCATTGGTTATAGTGCCTTGAACTGAAGTGGTCAGTAAGGTCGCACCAGATGGGTTGGATAAAGTAACTGTAAATGTCTCATGTTCTTCTGGAACATTATCCCCAATGATTGGCACTCTTATGGTATCAGTAGGAGCACTTGCATTAATCACAACATTGGTATCGGAACTAGTCGAATAATCCGTATTCGCGGTGGCAGTATCACCCGCTTCAATGGACGTGGTCCAATCATAGGTAATATTGGAACTACTTGGTGGAACAGTCGTTACAATGAATTCCATATTTGTAGTCGCATTATCAGCCCCTTCAGCTAAACTAACCCCTTCAATCCGCAATCCAGTGCCGTCATCATTGGAAATTGTTCCTTTGGCTGATCCATTGGCTGTTGAAATCTGCGTGTCAGCACTTGGATTGGACAAGGTTACGGTAAAGGTTTCATCAAATTCTGGAATGTTATCACCCAAGATATCAACCTCAATAGTAGTTGATTGGGTATCGGGGGCAATGCTAACCGTATCAGTCGCAGAAGTGTAATCCGTACCTGCGGTCGCGTAGCGGTCCGTATCATCACCGGTTTCATCCGCGGTCGTCCAAGTTGCGGTCAGTTCAGTACTGATTGTTGGGAAAGTTGAAACAGTAAACTGCATCTTCTTATTCGCACCAGCTGCTCCTTCTACCAAAGTTGCATCAGCAATACTCAATATGGTACCATCATCATTGGTTATGGTACCTTGCACTGAAGTGGTCAGCAATGTCGCACCTGATGGATTCGATAAGGTTATGGTGAAAGTCTCATTTTCTTCGGGATCATTATCTCCAATGATTGGTACGCTAATGGTATCTGAAGGAGCATTGGCCGCAATGGTTTCGGTATCTCCTGAAGTTGCATAGTCCGTTCCAGCTGCCGCGGTGTCCAAGTTCTCTGTAGATGTGGCCCAAGTATAGTCAATTGGGGAGGACGATGGTGGTACGGTTTTCACGACAAACTCCATGTTTGTGGTCGAACCAGCGACTCCTTCATTGAGACTCACCGCTTCTATACTCAACCCAGTACCATCATCGTTGGTGACTGTTCCAGTCGCTGTACCATCAACTAATTTTGCATCACCACTTGGATTTGTTAACGTAACGGAGAAGGTTTCATCAAACTCAGGAGTATTATCACCCAAAATATCAATTTCAAAGGTAGCCGTTGGTTGATTCGCCGCAATTGTGACGGTGTCTGTCGCTTCAGAATAATCAACATTGGCCGTTGCGTTATCATTGATAGTTATGGAAGTTGCCCACGTTGCAGTAATTTCTTCACTTGAAGGTGGGAAGGCGGTTACCGTAAACTGTAATTTGCTGGTAATCGTATCAGCTCCTTCCATAATAGCCGCGTCAGCAATACTTAACCCAATACCATCATCATTAGTGATGGTTCCTTTTACCGTTGAATTGAGTAAAGTCGCACCTGTAACATCAGATAAAGTGATGGTAAAGGTCTCATCCAATTCAGGATCATCATCTCCTAAAATCGGCACCCTAATTGTCTCTGAAGTTGCATTCGCGGCAATAGTTACATTAGTTCCTGAAGCTGCAGTATAATCCGTACCGACAATTGCATCATCATCAATCTCTTTTGATGTTGTCCAACTATAAACGATCGGTGAATTGATAGGAGGAATGGTGGTAATAGTGAACTCCATATTGGTAGTATCCCCGTCGTCTCTTTCATCGAGACTTACCGCTTCAATCCGAAGTCCGGTACCATCATCATTGGTTATTGTTCCCTGAGCTGAGCCCTCATTTTCTACAATTCGTGATCTCTGACTTGGATTTGATAGGGTTACCGTGAAGGTCTCATCAAACTCTGGGGTATTATCACCCAAGATATCAACTTCAAAAGTACCAGTTGGAGAATTGGCAGGAATAGTCACTGTACCAGTCGCATGAGTAAAATCCGTACCACTAGTCGCGTCATCATCTGACTCAACCGAAGTCGTCCAAGTAGCCGTAATATCTTCATCATATATTGGAGCTGCGGTTACGGTAAAGATCATTTTTCCAGTTTCACCATTGGTTCCTTCAACCAGAGCTGAATCTGCAATACTCAATAATGCACCATCATCATCATTAATGGTACCTTTAGCTGAAGGAATCAAAATAGTTGCTCCCGTCACATCAAATAAACTAACTGTGAATGTTTCATCCGGTTCAAGATTATCATCCCCAATAAGTGGGACGTTAAATGTGTCTGAGGGTGCATTAGCGGCAATCTCTACATCTGTTCCACGCGATGCGGTATAATCAACTCCAGCTGTGGCCGTATCATCGCGTCGAGTCAATGTTCTCCAACTATAAGTAATCGGTGAGTCACTTGGTGGAACGGTTATTACCGTGAAGACCATGTTTGGAGTTTCCCCAATCGCACCTTCATCAACGGTTACCGCTTTAATGCTTAATCCAGAGTCATCATCATTGGTAATTGTTCCAGTTGCTGAACCAGCTTCATTTGAAATCAATGAATCACTATTTGGGTTAGACAGAGTCACAGTGAAAGTTTCATGAAACTCAGGGGTGTCATCGCCTAAAATGTCAACTTCAAAGGTTCCAGTAGCAGAATTGGGAGGAATCCTAACGATACCTGTTGCTGAGGTATAGTCAGTATCAGCAGTAGCGGCGGCATCTCCGGTAGTATCCGAGGTGGTCCAAGTGGCCGAAAGCTCAGATGTTGCGACCGGATCGGCGGTTACGGTAAACTCCATTTTCGCAGTTTCACCATCTGCTCCTTCAATTAAGGTTGCATCAGCAATAGTTAAAGTTGATTGATCATCATCAGTGATGGGAGCGACACCTACATCATTGCTTCCCGCGGTAACTTTATAAGTGAAATCTGAACCTCCCACTAACGTCACACTAACAGTTCCATCAATTTCAGTAATTTCATCGTCTTCTAAATCAATGAGCAAATCTGCCACATAGTTGCCAGTATTGCCAGCCTCTGGTGTAAAGTTAATTATTTGTGAATCAGCATAGACGCGCAATGGTAGTGGTAGGTAATTGGGTGCCCCGAATACTAAAAAGTCACCAGTCGGCTCTCGTAATCCATAATGCACTCGCAACGGATTGACACTTGGTTCGCTATCGGCTGTGATCTTGAAGGTCGCGGTGCCGACACTTTCTGAAACCGCGGTAGGATTATTGATGGTTAAAATGGGTAGGGATTCATCATCAACAATAGTAATTGAGGCCGATTTGGTGAATTCTCCAATTTGATAAAATTGACTAGGTTGAATTTCTGCGATTATCTTCCCATTCCCATCAGAGCTATTATTGGTATTGAGTTCAACTTCAAATTCGATTGAATTCTTGTAGTGATGCAATAAGACAGTTTTTGATAACACCCCATTTGTTAACGGCTCAGCTAAATAATTTTTCTCTTGCCTGATGTTGATATTGATAGGACGTGGATAGAATTCGTTCCAAGTGCTTGCGAATCTAGGGTTAGCGGAAACTCTAAATTTAGTTTTGAAGGTGGTTCCACCAACAGTATTAGGTGATTCTAATATTCTTTGATCACCAACAACTTCTATTGATACTAGAGGATTGGTGTTGGTAAGAGTTTGAGCCGGTAAGTTCTGCTGACTTGGAGTTCCGAGGTTATAATTCGCGCCATTAACCAATCTTACTGTGATATTTGAACCAAAGAAGGTTTGCATGGTAATGGTAAAACGTCCTATGGTATCTCCAGAACGAATTGTCGTAGTACCTCTAGTCCAATGACTGGGATCATTCGGATCAAATCCAGGAGTGGTAAATCCGGTATTTTGTGTGACCCCTACAAATCCATAAATATATTCGTAGACAACTTCAAGATCCTTGGTGACCGCGGTACCAACTCTGACAAAATAATCAACCTCAGCAATTCCCAGTGAATTCAATGGCGGCATGGGTTCAGTGTGAAGTGAAACCGATTGAATGTCACTTGGATTCAGCGAATCATTATCTATGACGACAACTGAGGCTTTATTCGCAGGAGCAGGGGCCACAGTGTAATTGAAGATACCATTCCCTTCATCTAGTAATTCTACCGAAACTTCACCATTTTCTTCAGCAATATAGTCATCATAGATTGGAACTTCTAGTGTTGCTGTAGTAGAACCTTTGAAATCTAATCGACCAATTTGTGGATTGCCAGCTGTGGTTCCAGTTAAGAAACTACCAATGCCATCATCTGGGCGATACCGAATTAGGATTGATTTGGTCAATTCATAACTGGAAGACACGTCAAACCTTGCCACCGCATTTGGTCCTTCAGTAACAGCACCGACTCCGGCAATGGATAGAGCGGGGACTTCATCATCATAAACCGTAACAGAGGCAATAGGAGCTGCGGCTATGCGGTAACTACCAGTGTTATCAGTTTTTGACAATAAGTATAACGTAACCAGACCAGCTTCTTCTTTCACTTCATCATCGTCAATCTCAAATTCTAGCGTCGTAATATATTTGTCACCTGACTGAGTAAAAGTTTTCTCCGCAATGAGAGGAGTTTGCAAGGTTGTTGCTGAAGTCAAGACATTACCAGTTTGATCTACGGAATACCGGAAATTAAAATCTGTTCCTAAGTCGGTATCCGAACTGATCGTAAAGACCGCTTTATCAGCGACACTGTTCGTTTCAGAACCTTCAACTACAGCAGTTCCAGCCGTTATCGTTAATTTAGGAGTTTCATCATCAATCACCTTGATAACCTTGCTTGCAGATCCACCAATTCTATAGTCAGTACTGGGTTGAATGGTGACAGTAATACTGCCATCCGGACTCAAAACGCTATTGTCTTGGGTTTCAATGGTGGCAACCGCGGTGGTTGAATTGCCAGATAATTCTACTTGATTGCCAGCCAAATCAGTACGCGAATCACTGAGTGATTTAAAATAAGTACCTGTGGTGTTAGCCGCAGTTAGATTGACCGTGATGGCATCAGGGGCAAGGGCAACGAAGGTTGACTCTATTGAGACTTCAAAATCTTCACCTTCTAACGTTGACTCCGGTGCTGAAATCGAAATAGTCGGTAAATCATCATCGAAAATACCAATTGGTACGCCTTGACTAGGTTGGTCTGGATCAACAAAATAGTTGACAATTCCATCAGCATCAGGCAATAGCTTGACAAAAACTTGTGAATCATGCTCATAAACTTCATCACTTTCAATTTGCACATAAACTAGTTTGGCTTGGGTACTTGAAAGATTAATCGTCCTTGATTGATCACCTAGATTAGTTGCTAAAATAAAATCGCCATTGGTTGGACCGGTCGGAACTGAAACATGATAGTATACGGTTACCCGATAATTCGGATTTGACGGTGCTGTTCGTGGATCTATTCGGAACCGAGCAAAAGTCGCATTTCGACCTTCGGTAACATCCTCCTCAAAGGCTGTAATAACCAACTCAGGAGCATCATCATCCCAGATCGTGATGACACCCTCAGTATTTGCACCCAAATCATATACTACTGCATTCGCATTCAACGTTAGTTTGATGTCTCCAGTCGCTTCACCATTCGAATCATTGTCAAGTTCAACTTCAAATTCTCCGCTATATACATTATCACTATCAGGATCAGTAAATTCAACGGTGAAGGTCGCTTCGGTATCTTGTACTGAAGCGGATAAGAAGTCGCCACCATCCTCTGTCGGTGTGGCCTTAATCGCTACTTCGGTAGTTTGAGTTAACCCAGTCGCGGTTAATTTGAACTTCGCTTTCCCACCATCCACACTCTCGGCAACTTCACCACTATCCGCGGCAATCGTAATTGTTGGTTTGTCGTCATCATCAAAAATGTTAATGGTCGCGGTGTTATCACTAGAGCTTGAGCTCAGGAGATATTTGATGGGACTAGTATCTGGAATTAAGGTAAGGGTTACCGTTCCATCATGTTCATTGACGAGATCATTATTAATCGCAATTGGTAACGTGATTTCGTTAGCATTTTGGAAATTTATATTGCTTGTCTTACCACTACCTTCAAGAGTATTGTCAATAAAATCGTGAGTCTCAGTTAAATTATACCGTACCGTGATCTGTTTATTCAGATCAATTTTAGCCGAAATCTTGAAGTTCGCATTAACATTTGCCATTTCTGTTACTGGATCTCCAGCAGTAATTTTCAGTATTGGAGCATCATCATCATAAATGGTTAGGACACCTTCAACGACAGAACCTAGTCGGTAAACTGCGGGATTGGTATTCAACGTTAGTTTAATATCACCGGTGGCTTCTCCCGTCGTGTCATTATCAAGTTCGACTTCAAACTCACCGGTGTAAACATTGTCACCATCAGAATCGCTAAATTCAACGGTGAAAGTCGTTTCTGCATCCGCAATAGAATCAGTTAGAAAATCATTTCCATCCTCAGCTGGAGTCGCTTTAATCACGATATTAGTTGTTGCAGTCAAACCCGTTGCTGATAATTTGAATTTCGCTTTTCCTCCACTTATATTCTCTGCAACATCCCCACTATCAGCGTCAATCATAATTTCCGGTAAAGAATCATCATCAACAACATTGACTATTGCAGAATTATTGGGAGCTGGTGCCACAGTATATTCAATTTCTGTCCGAGTATCTGCAGTTAAGGTTACAGTGATGGTACCATTACTTTCAACATAGGTATCACTGGTCAGATCAATTGATAAGGTCGCTTCGGTGGCATCATTACGGAAATCTAAGGCGGCAGTTTTATCAGGTCCTTCATTACTAATAAAGTCATGACTTTCTGCTAATGTATAGGTTACCATAACTTGGTCATCTGGACTTACTTTGGCTGAAATCACAAAATCAGCTGTGGCATTGTCGGCTTCGACGACGGTATCGCCATCAGCAATACTCAACTCTGGTGCGTCATCATCCCAAATAGTCATTAAACCCTCAGCAGTTTCACCAATTTGATAGACGAGGGGATTGGCATTAAGAGTTAGTTTAATATCACCAGTGGCTTCACCGAGGTTATCATTATGAAGCGTTACGGGAAATTCACCACTATACGTACCATCGCCATCTGGGTCACTAAATTCAATGGACTCTTCTTGTTCAGTTCCAGCAATTGCGTCAGTGAGAAAATCACTTATTGATCCAACTTCATTCGGAGTGGCTTTGATCACTAAGGTGGTGGTTGCGGATAGTTCGGCAGTTGTCAACTCAAACATTGCGGTTCCATCACTCTCGGCAACCTCCCCATTATCAGCAACCATTAAAATGGTTAATGGTAAATCATCATCACGGACATTGACTGAAGCAGTATTGTTGGCAGCTGTAGCTATAGTATAAGTGATAGGATTCGCCTCATCAGCAACAAGAGTCACTGAGACTGTACCTGCTAACTCAACGTCCATATCTTCAACGATATCAATGGATAACGTTGCTTGTTTGGCACCTTCGGAGAAATCTAATTCAGCTGTTTTGCCATTCCCTTTATCTTCACTCGCAATAAAATCTTGACTTTCTACCACGTTATAATGTACGGTAATTTCATCATCGGGACTTACTTGCGCGGAAATGACAAAATCTACGGTGACATTTTCACCTTCAGTAACTGGACTACCTGCGGTGATTTTCAATTCAGGGGCATCATCATCCAAGATGGTAATCACACCTTCAACAACTGAACCGCGTTGGTAAGTGGTCGGATTCGAATTTAACGTGAGTTTAATATCACCGGTCGCTTCGCCGATCTCATCATTATCAATTGGTACCGACAATATCCCACTGTACGTGTCATCACCATCTGGATCAGTAAATTGAACCGGGAAATTCGTAGCAGAATCGGCAATTGCATCAGTAAGAAAATCTGCTCCATCTTCAGTCGGAGTCGCCTTGATGGCTAAAGTAGCTGCTCCTTCTAGTCCAGTCGCCGTTAAATCAAATTGTGCGGTGCCATTACTTTCTACAATCTCCCCATTATCAGAGGCAATCTCAATAGTTGGTAATGATTCATCATCATAGACGTTAAGTGTAGCCATTCGATTCTCAGTATCCGTTACTGTATATGAAATGGGATCTTCACTATCTGGGATCAAAGTTAAAGTAATGGTACCATTGGGTTCGGTTTCTTCATCATTGGTCACGGATATCGGTATCGTCGCTTGCGTCGCATTAAGCCTGAAATCCAAATCTGCATGTTTATCAGGTCCTTCATTTTCCACAAAGTTATGACTCTCAGCTAAATTAAACCTGACTCTGAGAATTTTATTCGGGCTATTGGTGGTTGAAATCATGAAGTTTGCCGCGGAAACTTTACCTTCAATAATCGGATCTCCAACCGAGGTCGCTAATACCGGTGCATCATCATCAATTACATTGATAACAGCCGAATTATTCGGATTAAAAGCGGCAAAATAATTGGATTGGAAGCTAAGGTCACCTAAAATGGTAAAAGTGATGGTACCATTTTCCTCAATGGTGTTATCATTCGTAATTGCAATTGGAAAAGTTACTTCTTTAACTCCATTGCTGAAGTTTAGCTCTTGTTGCTGATTATTACCTTCACTAACAATAAAATTTTGACTTTCAGCCAAGTTATAGAATATCGTGACCGGTTCATTTGGGCTCACTTCTGCGGAAATCTTAAAGTTTGCTTTTGCGTTTGTTGCTTCGGTGACTGTAGTTGTGACTGCACTAACTTTCAATTCAGGGGCATCATTATCCCAAACGGTGAGAACTCCCATCGTCAATGAACCAAGATGATAAGCTGTCGCTTTTGCATTTAAGGTTAGTTTAATATCTGCAGTAATCTCACCATTTGAGTCATCATCAAGCGGAACTTTTAGCACACCATTATAGATGTTATCACCATCAGGGTCGCTGAATTCAACCGCGAAATCAGCAGCTGAATTAGCCACTGCATCTGTAAGATAATCCGTATGAAACCCAACCTCAGCTGGGGTTGCATTAACCATTAAAGTTGTGGTTGCAACTAATCCAGTTGCAATCAATTTGAATTGTGCTGGACCAGCATTTTCTGCAACATTACCGCTATCGTTTGAAATCCAAACCATAGGGAGCGATTCGTCATCTATGACTTGGACTGATGCCTGATTTTTCGAGGAAGCGGCTGGGGTATACGTAATTGGATTATTGTTATCGGTGATTAGAGTTACAGTGATGGTGCCATTATCTTCAGAAACGTCATCATTGACAAGGGCAATTGATAAGGTATCCTCTGTTGTCCCATTAGAAAAGTTGAAAATTTTAGATTTGCCAGAACCTTCGTGTTGAATAAAGTTTCCACTCTCACTTAAATCATATCGTACGGTGATATAACTATTTGGGCTAGATTTTGCGGAGATTGTAAAATCGGCAGTAGCACCAACTGCTTCGGCAACCGGATTACCTGCAGTGATGCTTAATTCTGGTGCGTCATCATCCAAAATAGTGATCGTACCTTCAGTAGTTGAACCTAGTTGATAGGTGGCTGGTGAAGCGGTATCAACATTCAAGGTCAGTTTGATCGTTCCCGTTGATTCACCTGTTGTATCATTATCAAGGTTGATGGCCAATTCGCCACTATAAACTGAATCGCCATCTGGATCACTAAAATCTATCGTGAAATCAGCGGCATTGTCGGCAACTGCATTGGTTAGAAAGTCATTACCATTCTCAGCGGGAGTAGCATTAATCGTAAAAGTGGAATCAGCTGATAAACCGGTCGCAGTTAATTCGAACATGACTATTCCGGTACTTTCTACAACTTCTCCACTATCTGCTTCAATTGCAATTACCGGTAATGAGTCATCATCTTGTACCAGCACAGTACCTGCATTATTTGGACTAGCGGCCACATCATAAGTCGTCACTGATTGACCATTTTCCATTTTTTGATCAGCGACTAGCATAATAGTAATGGATCCATCGGGTTCGGAAACATCATCACTGGCTACTGGAATAGATAAGGTCGCACTAGTCCCACTTTCAAAGTCTAATTCGGTTGAAGTTGTAGTTCCAGCCGTTAGACTACCACCTAAGAAATTGCCAGATTTGGTTGGGGTAAAGTAGACGGTGATCTCATCCGCATTGAAGTTTGATGTGATCGGGAAATTCGCCATTACATCAGGAGCTTCAGTCACCAAGACTCCATCTGCAATACTTAACATGGGAGCTTCATCATCAATAATGGTTATAAAGCCCTCAGTCGTCGGACCAAGTCGGTAAGTATCTACCGTTTCGGGATCTTCGTTTAGAGTCAGCTTGAGTTGACCTGCTACTTCACCAACATCATCATTGTGGAGCGGAACAATGAATGCACTATGGAAAGTGGCATCACCATCAGGGTCAGTAAATTGAATCGAATCAGTTCGCGCCATGTCTTCAATCAAATCAGTCAGAAAATCATCAGTGTCGTTTACTTCATTCGCTGTCGCATTGACAGAAATACTTTCTGAGGTACCATTGATTCCGGTTGCCGTTAATTTGAATGAGGCCTCACCAGTACTTTCATTTATATTGCCACTATCAGCAACAACTGAGATCTTTGGTGGTGAATCATCATCATAAACGGTGGCTTCAGCCGAATTATTGGGGGAAGGGGTGACAGTATATTTGATTTCAGTAGCAGTATCAGGTGTAATGGTTAAAGTGACCGTTCCATCATCTTCAGGTGACGTATCACTAGTAATGTCAATGGTCCATGTTACTTCTTTGACTCCACCGCTGAAGTCAAGAGTTTCGTCAAGACCAGTTCCTTCATCAGCATCCGCAATAAAATTTCCACTCTCAGCTAATTCATATTGTACAGTGACCATATCATTGGGACTTACTTCAGACGATACGGTAAAACTGGCTGAGACATTGTCATCTTCAGTGACCGGATTACCAGCGGTAATCGTCAATTCTGGGGCTTCATCATCCCAAACGGTGATCACACCCTTGGCATCCGAACCTACAGTGTAAGTTGCGGCACCCGAATCGGCATTCAATGTGAGTTGGATTTTACCTGTCGCTTCCCTGATTTGATCATCATCAATGACTACCGATAATTCACCTGTATAGATATCATCGTTATCAGGGTCACTGAAGTCAACATCAAAATCAGCTGCGGTGGCTTCAACTTCGTTGGTAAGAAAATCAGCAGTACTCACTTCAGTTGGGGTTGCATTGATTGACAATGTAGTGTCACCGGATAAACCAGTCGCAGTCAGCTTAAAGTTGGCTGGGCCCATATCCTCAGCAACCCCACCACTATCCGCTTCAATAGCGACAACTGGTAAAGTATCATCATCAATAATATTGAGGGTTGCAGAATCATCAGGTGAAGGTCTTACTGTATAAGTGAATGGATCCATATCATCTGGTCTCAAAGTAATAGTGATGGAACCATTGGTTTCAGTTTTAGTATCGCTGATAATTGGAATCGGGATGGTCGCTTTCTTCAGACCTCCACTAAAATCCAACACAACAGATTTGTCGTCACCAATATAATTTTCATCAATAAAATCCCCAGTTTTCGCTAATTCATAATTAACTGTGATCATTCTATTGGGACTAACGACTGCTGATACATCAAAATTCGCATTAACATTGTCCCCTTCAGTAACTGGCTTTCCAGTTATCTTCAATCCTGGGATATCATCATCTAAGATAGTGAGTACCCCTTCAGTGGTTGAACCAAGAGTGTAAACACCGGGATTTTCATTCAATGTCAGTTTGATATCACCGGAAACTTCACCAACTCTATCATTATGAAGTCGCTGAGTATAATTCGCTTCATAAGTACCATCCCCATCTGGATCAGTAAAAGTCAATTGAGATTGAACCAGTACATTTTCATCTTGCCCCCGCAAGAAATCATCACTTACTTCAGAGGGGGTGGCTTTGATTACTAAAATACGTTGCTGTCCGGTAATTCCCGTTGCGGTTAATTTAAATGGCACAGCTAATGGTCCTTCAACTGCGTCCCCACTATCCGCTTTGATTGAAATTACTGGTAGGGTATCATCATCCTTCACATTCGCCGTTGCTGCATCATTAGGTGAGGTCGCAACCATATAAGTATTGGTATTCGTTGAATGCGTTTTTAAGGTTACCGTGATGGTACCATTGACCTCAGTATCATTGTCTTCAGCAATATCTACAGAAATGGTCGCTTCTTTAGCATTATTGGAGAAATCTAAACTCGCGGTTTTTCCCATACCCTTATCAGCACTATCAACAAAGCTTTGCGTCTCGGTGACATCATATTGAATTTCAACTGGTTTATTCGGGCTAGCTTCTGTTGAAACAATAAAATCTGCAGTCGCATTGCTACCTTCAACAAAATTTGGTGAACGTGCTCGAATTTTCAGCGTCGGTGCGTCATCATCATAGATATTAATGGTACCTTCAGTAGTAGAACCGAGTTGATAAGTTTTCCCAGCACTTGGATCTGCATTTAAGGTTAGTTTGAAATCACCGGTTGCTTCACCAGTCGTATCATTATCCAGGTCAATCTCTATTGTTCCTGTATAGGTTCTATCACCATCTGGGTCCGAAAAGTCAACGGAGAATTCTTGTGCCCGACCCGCAACGGTATTGGCTAGGAAGTCTTCGTCATTCTCATCTGGTGTTGCATTAATTTCCAATGTCTCATCAGCTGATAAATCGGTCGTGGTTAAACTAAACATAGCCGGTCCTTCGTTCTCCGCAACACTACCATTATTCGCGACGATAGAGATTTCAGGTAATGAATCATCATCAATCACAGTGATCGTGCCTGAATTATCAGCTGGATCAACAGTATAATCAACTTCACCCGTTGTATCAGGATTGATCGTCAAGGTGATAGTGCCATTCGCTTCCTCCAGATCATCATTAGTGAGAGTAAAGCTTAATGTATAATCGCGGGCACTACTTTCAAAGTTGACCTCGGTTGTCTTATTAAGTGCATCTTCGGTAATAAAATCACCCCCACTTTCAACTAAGTCAAAATGAAGCATAAATCGTGAATTTGGACTAAAAGTGTTGGCGATGATAAACTGTGCGGTAACATTATCTCCTTCAGTTATAGTATGATCAGCACTAACGTGCAATTCAGGGGTTTCATCATCCCAAACATCAATCGAACCTTCGGTAGTTGAACCAAGTCGATAATTAGTTGATCCGGCATTCAACTCAAGTTTGATGTTACCGGTAGCCCCCGAATCATCATTATTTTTTAACAGGTTAACTTGCATTGATTGTTCATCAACTACTGCCAATGTCAACTCACCAGTATAAACTTCATCGCCATCAGAATCGGAGAACGTTACTGAGAAATCGGTTGCCGTTTCATAGACATCTTTAATAAAGTCCCCACCATCTTCTTTCGGAGTCGCATTTATCATAAATGTCGTTGATGTCGTCAATCCTGTTGCTAATAAATTAAAGACTGCTGGACCAGCATTTTCCAAAACGCCACCATTTTCTGCGTTAATGGAAACAACCGGCAAGGAATCATCATCAATCACGGTTAGAGACTTAGAATTGTTCGGAGTAGACGCTACTTTATAAATGATTGGGTCGCTAGTATCCTCGATTAAGGTGAGGGTAATCGTACCATCGTCTTCCGTTATATCATCAGAGATAATCGGAAATGATAATGCATGAGTAGTCGATCCATTGGTGAAATCTAACACGGCAGCTAATTCATCTCCTTCCCGATTAATGAAATCGCTACTTTCTGTTAAATTATAGTCTGCAAAGATATAATTATTTGGACTTATACTAGTTGTGATTGTGAATACAGCCATTGCATTGTCTGCTTCAAGGATTGGATCTCCAACCGAAACACTTAATACTGGGAAATCATCATTGATGAGATTTATGGTGGCGGCATTATTCGGGGAGGGGGCAACAGTATATTTTATTGGATCTGCGGTATCCGCGGCGAGTGTTAGAGTGACCATACCATTAGATTCTATAGAGTTATCATTGACTATATCAATAGGAAATGTGAACATCTTGGTACCAGCAAAGTCCAAACTGGTGGATTTATCTGATCCTTTATCAGCAGTAGCAATAAAGTCTTGAGTTTCAGTTAAAGAGTATTGCACCGTGATGGGAGCACTAGGAATAACTTTGGTGGCAATAGTAAAAGTTGCCATTGCACCGACGGCTTCGGTTACTGAATTTTCAGCATTAATCTCTAACTCTGGTGCATCATCATCCCAAATAGTGAGTACACCCTCAGTGGTTGAACCAAGTCGGTAGGTTGGAGTTTGTTCTTGATCTGCACCTAAAGTCATTTTGATATTACCCGTCGTCTCTCCAATACTATCATTATCAAGCGGTTCGCCTAATTCACCACTAAAGGTATTATCACCATCTGAATCTTCAAATGTCACTTCATAAATTTGCCTTGAATCTTGACGTGAATCTTTCAGAAAGTCACTTCCTTGCTCAGTAGGAGTGGCGTTGATGTATATGAGTGTTGTTGCAGTTAACCCAGTCGCTGAAAGGTTAAATGGAGCCTCAGTAGGTCCTTCGGCAAAACCACCGCTATCAGCCGCGATCCAAACTTTCGGTGGAGAATCGTCATCATATACCGTAACTTGGGCCTCATGATCTGGAGCTGAAGCCACAGTATAAGCAATAGACGACGCTGAATCCGCAATCAAAGTTAACGTGATGGTACCATCATTCTCCAACTCATTGTCATTAACAATATTGACGGACAACATGGCCTCTTTGACCCCATTTGAGAAATTTAATGTCGTTGTTTTATAGTTCCCTTCATCATCAATAAAATCTTCACTCTCAGCTAAATTATATCTCACATTTACTGGCTCATTTGGACTAATCTTAGCTGTTACGATAAAGGCCGCGGTAACATTATCATTTTCCGTAACCGGATTACCAGCAGTGATTTTTAATTCCGGGGCATCATCATCAATAATCGTAATAATACCTTCGGTGTTTGAACCAAGTTGATATGATTTAATTAAATTGGGGTCCGGGTTTAAGGTCAGTTTGATAGAACCTGTAGGTTCTCCAGTCGTATCATTGTTGAGGGATACCGAAAACTCACCTGTGTAAGTATCATCGTCATCTGGGTCAGTAAATTCTACTGGCAAAGTAGTCGCAATGCCGGCAACCGCATCAGTCAAGAAGTCGTGACCATTTTCAGCTGGAGTGGCGTTGATCATCAAGGTAGTGGTTGCCGTTAATCCAGTCGTGCTTAACTTAAATTCTGCTGTTCCGACATTCTCAATAACCTCAACACTATCGGCATCAATTGAAATTTCAGGTAGTGATTCATCATCATTGACTGTGACCATGGCTGATTGATTTGAGGTGGAAGTGACAGTATAGTTAATTGGATCATTTTTATCAGCGATGAGTGTGATCGTGATCGTACCACTAGTTTCGGTTTCGGTATCATTGACAATACTGATTGGGAGGATGACTTCAGTGACCCCATTGGTTCCACCCGTAAAATCTAAGTCAGCAAATTTACCTTCACCTCTATCATTCATATCGACAAAGTTACCAGTTTCGACTAGATTGTACCATACTCTGACTTGGTCATTCGGACTTATTTCAGCTGCAACTTTAAAGTTCGCAGTAACTCCCACATTTTCAGTTACAGCTTGGGATACTGGGGTTATTTTCAATTCCGGGGCATCATCATCAAAAATTGTCATCACACCCTCGGTTGTTCCAACCGGTTGATACCTCGCTGGTGAATTGGTATCAGCATTCAACGTTAGCTTGATATCATTGGTTACCTCACCAGTCATATCATTGTCAATCGCGACTGCTAAGGTACCACTATAGGTATTATCTCCATCTGGATCAGTAAAGTCAACTGGATAGTCAGCGGTCGTTCCGGCAACCGCATCAGTTAGGAAATCACCACCATCTTCTGAGGGAGTTGCATTAATCATCAAGGTAGTTGGAGTGTTCAATCCAATTGCCGTTAAGTTAAACATTGCCTTACCACCAGCCACATTCTCTGCTACTTCACCATTATCAGCGGCAATAGAAATCCTCGTTGGTGAGTCATCATCAATGACTAAGACTCCCGCGGAATTATTCTCCGCATCTCCGGTATTATAGACTGGTGGATTGAGCGATGATGACAACCGTACTACGACCTCACGACTAACTTCAACGGTATTGTCATTGTCAATTGGAATTGATAAGGTAGCCGCTGTCTTCTTATTAGTAAAATCTAGCACAGCAGTCTTTACCCCACCATAATCTGCGACAAAATGGGTGGCGTTTATAAGATAGCGAATTTGAATTTGCTTGTCGGGACTAGCAACGCTTGAAACTACGAAATCTGCGGTAACATTATCACCTTCAACGACACTTGGCGTTTTTGGATCTAATCTGAGTCTCGGTACTTCATCATCAAAAGCTGTTATCGTGCCGGCAGTGTTTGAACCCAGTTGGTAAGTCTTTGGTGTCGCCGGATCAGGATTGAGGGTCGCGGTGAGAATACCGTCAAGATGAAGACCAAAAGAAATCTCTGGATTTTCATCATCATCAAGAGTGACCGATAATTGCCCCTCATAAATGTCATCATTATCAGGATCACTAAACGCTACTGGAAAGTTTGCCGCAACTTGGTGCACACTATCAGCTAAGTAATTGGTTATTCTAAAGTTTTGATATATTTGATCATTTGGGGTTGCATTAATCATTAAAGTTGTAGCTGCTGTCAATCCAGTTGCTGTGAGGGTAAACATGGCCGGTCCAGCGTTTTCAGCAACAACACCATTATCAGCTTTGATTGAAATTTTTGGTAAGGACTCATCATCACTTATGGCGACGGTGGCAAAATTATTGGGGGAAGCGGCGACCATATAGGTAATTGGTGCATTGTCCGCGATCAGAGTAATGGTAATTGTGCCGGAATCTTCAGTATTTTCATCATTAATGATTGGCACTGATATGGTATCTGCTTTGTTTGGATTATTGAAATTTAAACTGACTTCTTTTTCTAGACCCTCACTATCAATATAATCCAAACTCTCAGTCAGGTTATATCGCACGGTAATATTTTGACTGTTACTAACTTCTGTTGAAACTGTAAAGTCAGCGGTTAAATTATCAGCTTCAAGAATAGTTGGAGTAGCGGCACTTATTGTTAACTCAGGAGCATCATCATCCCAAACTGTGATATAACCCACCGTAGTTGTACCGAGATTATACGTAGTAGTCGGTGCAGTATCTGTATTTAAGGTCAATTTAATTTGTCCAGAAGGCTCCCCTTGATTATCAGAAGCAAGCGGAACAGATAATTCACCCGTATAGGTTTTATCATTATCAGGATCCGTAAACATAACGGAGAAATTTCGAGCACTTGAATTAGCGACAAAATTGCTACCAACATCAGTTGGTGTTGCGTTGATCATTAATGTTGTAGCTGTTGATAAACCGGTTGTTGAAAGCATAAACTTCGCTGGTCCGGAATTTTCTGCAACACTACCATTTTCAGCCGCAACTGAAATATATGGCGGTGAATCATCATCAAAAACCCTTAACTCAGCAGTATTGGCCGGGGAGGGTGCGACCGTATAACTAGTTCCTGGTGTACTTTCTTCAACTAATGTCACCCCAATTGTTCCATCACTTTCTGCAGTCTCATCATCATGTACAGTTAAGTTTAACGGCGCGGTATAAGGTCCATTCCCAGTAAAGTTTAGAGTTGCCAACGTTTGGGTACCGGAACCAAATTCCAAGTAATTGGTCGTATGTAATGAATAGTTTATTGTGAGCGAATGCACTAAGAGTTCAGATGTTATGGTGAAGTTTGCGGTGTTGCCATCTCCTTCAATGACATCTGCACCAGCAGAAATTTTCAACTCTGGTGCATCATCGTCTTTTATTGTTGCAGTGGCGGTTTGACTACCGTCTGTTGCGATTTTATAGGTTTGAGCAGCTGAATCATCACTAATCAATGAAACCATAATTTGACCAGTGTGTTCACCTACTTCATCATCATGGATCGGTACGGACAATGTCGCGTCATATGTAACTTCATTACGCATGAAATCAAGATTTGATGATGAAATTGCTTCTTGACTAGTTGGTGTTGCATTTGCATTTAAGAAATCACCAGTATTGACCTCCGATGCTTGATATCGAACGCGGAAATCTGAACCAATAAAAGAATTTGCACTGATTGAAAAGTCAACTGAACCCGTACTTTCCAAAACCGGCATTGTTGGTGCCGAAATAGATAATACTGGCAACGAATCATCATCCACGACATTGACTGAGGCAGTATTTTTAGCTGAATCTATTACGGTATAACTAGTTCCTGGTGTATTTTCTTCATTTAAGGCTACCCGGATGCTAGCACTTCTTTCACTGAATTCATCATCTTCAACATTAATGGTTAATGGCGCGGTATAGGGACTAGTGTTGGTGAAATTGAGTGTTGAAAATGTTTTAACTCCAGATCCAGATTCTAGAAAATCAGCACCTATTGGAGTATAATAAACTGCTAGATAATTATTAGGTACGGGGACGTAAGAAATAATCGAAAATTCAGCTGAATTGCCGTCACCTTCGGTGATTGGATTGCCACCAGAAATGCTCAGTTCTGGGGTATCATCATCAAAGATTGTTGCTCTGGCCGATTGACTATCAGTCGTACCAATTTTATAGGTCTTAACAATGGCATCATCCTCCAATAGAGTAACCTCAATTTGTCCAGTACGTTCACCTGCATTGTCATTATGTATTGGTACAGTCAATATTGCTGAATAGGAATTGAACGCACCAGTAAAGTTAAGTCGCTTTGAGGTCAATGCTTCCTGACTGGTAGGAGAGGCAGTTTCATCTAAGAAGTCACCAGTACCCACTTCCGAAGGTTGAAAGCGAACGCGGAAATTAGAGCCAAGATCAGTTGCGGCTAAAACGACAAAGTTAACGGAACCGGTACTTTCAATAGTAGGAATTGCCGGAGCTGAAATGGACAATAGCGGTAATGAATCATCATCCGTGATATTGATTGAAGCGGAGTTGTGAGGAGAAGCGGCGACGGTATAATTCGTTGCTGGTGTGCTTTCCTCATGCAAGGTTACACTGATTGTACCATTACTCTCACTGACTTCATCATCATGCACAGCTAATGGTAGTGAAGCAGTATATGGATGATTACGAGTAAAGACAAATCTTGAAGAAGTTTGAATACCGGCACCTGTTTGAAAAAAGTTTGTACTCTGCGGTGTATAATTTATCGTTAAGAGATTGTTAGGAATTGGAATTTGAGAAGTTATCGTGAAATTAGCGGTATTGCCATCACCTTCAGTTATCGTACCACTTGCGGTAATCTTTAGTTCAGGTGCATCATCATCTAAGATTGTCGCTCTAGCCTTTTGACTACCAGCATTTGCGATTCGATAAGTTGGAGTTGTAGCGTCATCATTTAACAACACAACTTCAATCAAACCAGTGTGCTCACCAATCTCGTCATTATCGATCGGAACAGCTAATGTTGCGGTATAGCTACCGCTTGAACTTGAAAAATCAATGGTTTGTGAAGTGACCGCTTCCTGATTGGTTGGAGTTGGACCTTCATTCAAAAAGTCTCCAGCTGAAACTTCGGACGGTTTATATCGAACTCGAAATCCAGTACCTAGATCAGAAGTACTGGTTATGACAAAATCAACTGAATTAGCACTTTCCAAAACTGGAGTAGATGGGGCTGAAATCGTCAATAATGGTAAGGAGTCATCATCAGTTGTATTAATTGTGGCAAAATTATCTGGGGATGCTGCGACCGTATAAGTAGTTGCTGGAGTACTCTCTTCATTCAATGTAACGACAATTGTTCCACTACTTTCATTGACTTCATCATCATGGATAGCAATTGGTAATGTTGCAGTGTAAGGTCCGATACCAC
This sequence comes from Stappiaceae bacterium, assembly GCA_964291365.2. Lineage (GTDB taxonomy): Bacteria > Pseudomonadota > Alphaproteobacteria > Rhizobiales > Stappiaceae > JBDWFY01. Next base: position 2,236,676 of record OZ219989.1, on the reverse strand, counting down.
TAAAGATAATTGGGGTAGGAGTGGAAGTTTGAATACCTGATCCGGTTTGAATAAAATTCGTGCTCATTGGGGTGTAATTGAGAGTCAAAGCAGATACTGGAACTGCGGATGTGATCGTAAAGTCAGCGGTATTATCAAACCCTTCGGTGATAGGACTACCGGCAGAAATCTTCAATTCGGGGGCATCATTATCTAATACTGACGCGGTAGCTGTTTGGGTGCCATCATTCGCAACTTGATAGGTTTCCTCTGCGATACTATTTCTTAATAATGTCACTCTTATTTGACCAGTGCGTTCACCAATCGTGTCATCATGAATTGGAACACTTAATGTTGCGGTGTATGTATTGGACGAGCCGGTAAAATCTATTGCTTGAGTGGTTACAGCTTCCTGACTAGTCGGGGTCGCACTTTCATTCAAGAAATCACTTGAAGTCACTTCGGATGGATCATATCTCACTTGGAAGTCGGATCCAAGATCGGTCGTGGTGGTAATAACAAAATCAACGAAACCAGCACTCTCTGCTGTCGGAGCCGTTGGTGCTGAAATCGTCAGTAATGGCAATGAATCATCATCAATCAAATTTATTGTAGCCGAATTATCGGGGGATGCTCCAACGGAATAAGTTGTAAAAGGTGTACTTTCATCTTCAAGCGTGACAGTAATGGAACCATTTGACTCAGTGTCGCCATCGGACGCAATATCAATCGCCAACGGAGCAGTTATTTTACCAGTAGTAAAATCTAGGGTGTCTGACGTTGTGGTATCATCAGTAAAACTGCCACCAATAAAATCCCCAACATCAGTTGGTTTGAAGTTTACAGTAAGCGATGAATTCGGACTAAAATGAGCCTTTACGGTGAAATTTGCCTTAGTTGCAACGGCTTCAGTTTCATAAACTTCTTCCGCAATAATCGTTAATTCTGGAACATCATCATCATATATTGTCACATAAGCATCTTCGGTCCCACTTGATTCAACGCGATAAGTTGGGGTACCATTTGTCTCTGCCAACAAGGTTAATTTGATTTGCCCGGTCGCTTCACCTTGACTATCATCATTAATGGGAACCGAAATTGTATAAATATAAGGCCCTGTACCACCTACTTGGGCAAAAGTCATAGCCTTAGTTTTCTTAGTTTCTTGAGCGGGTAATAGGAAGTCTCCACTACCTACTTCACTTACTTGATAGTGAACATTCAAGGTTGTTGCAATCGGTGAGGTCACGACAAACTCGACCTCATTTGGGTCGGTATCGGAAGTTTCATCAATATCCTCATTCACAGGGTTCAGAATATCTGAAACTCTCAATACGGGTGTAGTGTCGTCATCGTTTATTGCTACTGTTTTTGCTGAAATATCCGAAGCTAAGGTGTAAGCTGCGTTAGCCAATTGTCCCAAGTCTGAAATTAAAGTTAAAGTAATGATTGAATTACCTTCAGCAAGATCGTCAGAAACAATAGGAATCACTAAATCGGCGGTGGTTTTACCATTCGTAAAATCAATTGATTTCGACTTTGGATTTGTGTGATCGGAACTTTCTTCATTAGCATCAATAAAATCACCATCTCCTACTTCCGTACTTTCTGCTAAGATATAATGAAGATCAATTGTATCATTTGGACTAGCCAATACGCTCAGTGGAAAACGAATCTCAGCATCAGCTGCTTCAGTAACTTGTGATGCAGTCGCATCCCCGATTGATAGCTCTGGAGCATCATCATCCCAAATCATCGCGGTCGCTTCTGTTGTTGCACCAGTACTGAATCGATAGGTCCTCGCACCGCTTGGTTGTGCTAATAACGTCACCGTAATCTGTCCAGTTTTCTCGCCAACTTCATCATCGTCAATAGCTATGTTAAGAGTATCAATGAATGGGCCAGTTCCATTTACTTGAGCAAAGGTCAAACTTTGAGATTTCACCTGCTCTTGCTCAGTCGTCAGGAAATTTCCAATACTGACTTCACTTGCTTGATAATAGACAGTTTGAGTCATAGCTGAAGCAGCTGTGACTACAAAATCAATTGATCCTGCACTTTCTGGAGTTGGTGTTGTTACATTAGCAATGCCATTAACAAAGGGGAGTCCATCATCATCAGTCACGCGACCTGTCGCAGTCTTACGACGTGGATCAACCCTCCATCGGGATTGATTCGGACGGGGGGTTAAAGTTACTGTGACGGTGGAGCTATTTTCTGTATTTGTATCAGCGGTAATAGGAATCTCTAAAAAAGCAGATGTTCTTCCATTTCTAAAATCAACGTCTTTGAAGGCACCACCACCTTCTTCAAATCCAAATCGGAAAAAATCACCACCGTTTTCGCTTAAAAGATATATCATGGTAAGATTTGTGTTTGGAGAGACTAATGCAGTTAGTGGAAAGCGAATGTGACGATCAAAATTCTCAGTAACTGTCTGTGCATTTCCGATAACAATTGTCCGGTCTCCATCATTATCCCATATCGTTGCAATCGCATCTTGCGTGCCATCTGATGCCACTAAATAAGTTGCTGGATCTTCATTGTCTGGCTTTAAAGTCACTCGAATTGCACCTATTTCTTCTGCAATTCCGTCATCATGGATATCCACCACTAGATTCGCAGTGAATGGATCTTCTGGGTTAGACCGAGAAAAGATTAAATCCTGTGTCTGTTCAGCTGCTTGACTTGGCGAAGTCGTTTCATCTAAATAATCTCCACGTTCTTGACTTGCTTGATAACGGACAGTTATTGTACTTGCAGAAGTTTGATTAGATGTAACCTTAAGAGTAATACGGCCACCAGTTTCAACTCCTTCGGTATCTGCAATGGTTAGGGTTGGAACCAAAATTGCACGAATCATCAATACTTGAGCTGAGTTTGCACCCGTTGTTGATGAAACTGTATATGTGGCCGGGTCGGCCGAATCATTTTGTAGAGTTATGTTAATCATACCGGTTGGAGAATTGTCATCATTTACAGTATCCACAGCAAGTGTTGCGGTGTACTCTGTACCATCCAAAGCAAAGGTGAGGGGAACAGTTCGATTTTCACCAGAGCTCCAATCCGCGTTATTCGGACCATCACTTTCATCCAAGAAACTAGTTCCAGTTTCAACAGGTTGGTACGTGACATTGAGATTCCCAACAAAAGGAATATTGGACGTTATTTTAAATTCTGCATCCATACCACCAGGTGTTTGAACTGCATCAGTAATTGATAATTCTGGAATGGTGACATCATTTACTGTAACGGTCGCTGTAGCTGGAGTTCCAACTGAATAGTGAGTTCCAGTTGTTAATGCGACTGAAATGGTTCCACTTAGGGCCTCATGTTCTTGGGTTGGTACATTTAAAGTTGCGCGCCACGGGTCTGAAGACCCAGGAGTTGCTTGAGAAAATGTCAAAGTCGCGGAACGGGTTTCACCAGATACCTTTGACTCGTCATTTTGGGTAATCGCCGCTAAATAGCTTGTACTAGTCTCAGTGGGGATGTAATTCAAAGTTACTGTTTGTTTTGGATTTTCATCGGCTTCAATAATTATCGCGGCGGGTGTGCCTTCATCCGTAGCAACTGTTGTTGAAATAATCTTCAAGGTTGGTTCAGGAATCTTAATAATGTTAGCTGTTGCGGAATCCGCACTTGAAGTAGTTGATACAGTATAAGTAGCAGGATTATTGGAATCAGCTTTTAGGGTAACTGCTATATTGCCACCATCAGTATCAGTAGAATCATCAACTGTTGCCACATTTAACAGAGCTTTGTAATTGGTACCATCATGCGCGAATGTAATACTAACAGAACGGTCTTCACCGGAACTCCAATCTTCATTATTCGGCCCATTGCTTTCATCTAAGTAATTTCCACCTGATTTTACCGGATTATAGATTATTGTTAAATCCCCTTCAAATGGAGTTGCTGAAGTGAGTTCAAACTGAGCATCGTTACCGATTAATGTGTCAGTCTCTGCATAGGAAACTGAAAATTCTGGGATTCCATAAGGATCAACAACCACGGTACTTGCACTAAGATCACTCACATTGTTGGGTAATGCATAACCAGTTCCGTCCACTAAGGTCATCGTAATCATCCCAGCATCGCCATCTGGATTATCGGCAACGGTATCTATTTCTAATGTACCGGTTGTATTTGCACTTGATATTGATACCTGATGCGTTCTTATTTCATGGGTGGCTAAAAAATTGCCCGTCGTATTGGTTGCCATGACTGAAACAACAAGTGGTACATTTGTTGGAGTATGACTAGTTGCCACATTGTAACGTGCTGTTCCTCCTTCTACGAGCGAAGTTGTTCCAGAAATTGACATGATCGGTGTTTCTGCACTGCCAGTATCAGAATCTTTTACTGACACTAAAATTTCATTTTCACTAGAATTGACCCGATAACGCCCGACTACTGGATTGACCACCACTTTAATTTGACCGGGAGCTGTGAAATCAACGCCATCACCAGCACCTAAATTCATTTCAATAACACCCGTTGCCGTTCGTTGTCCATACGGAATTGTGATGATATTACCACTACCTTGTAAACTTGGATTCAGATTGTCATTATTTTCGTCAGTTATTGTCACCATAACCGGTAAATCTGCATCCACATTCACTAGTGATGAGACCGTAAATTCAAAACTGTATCCCTCTGTTACTCCACTTGTTTCAGCAATGGAACTAATTGAAATGTCTTGAATTGCTGGATCGACCACATTGGTACTGACTTGCAAATTACTGCTCAATACTGGTAATGCATATCCAGTTCCTTCTACCAGCGTAACTTTTATCACTCCAGCTGAACCATCAGGATCATCAGCTTTAGTGAGTACATTCAATTTTCCAGGTGTTGAAGCCGACGAAACCGACACTCTTCTAATCCCGTCTTGATTGGCCGCTAAGAAATCTCCAGTTGTATTTTCAACTTTGAGTGAAATTAACCGTGGGGCATTATTAGGCGTGTGACTAACTGACACATTATAGATTGCTGGTGTACCTTCAACAGTTGAGGTCGGACCTGAAAGTGAAATGACGGGAGTCGTTGCGTTTCCTGTATCAGCATCTTTTACGGGAACTGCAATTGTCGTGGCCGTTTCAGAAATTGTATAACGTGTTGGATCCGGACCAATTGTGAGATTAATGCTACCACCAATTGTTGGAACATTCCCACTTGAAGCCAATAGTACAGTTCCAGATACTTCTCGTTCCCCGCGCGGAATTGTCACTTTATTACCTCCACCTTGCAGTGTTGGTCGGAGCGAATTATTACCTTCAATGGCCTCTGTGATAAAAATTGAGACATCAAGGTTTCTATTGACTGGTCGATTTGAACGAACCTTGAAATCAAAAGCATAACGTTCGGTAACACCAGTGGTAACCGCACCTGAACTGATCGCAACTTCAAACGGATTATCATCATCAATAAGAGTCGCAACGGCAGAATTATTGGGAGCTGTCGCGACTGCATAGTTGGTAATACCAGCACTCTCTTCAATCAAGGTCATAGTCACTGTTGAATCTCCCTCTATATTTCCATCATTTACCAGCGGTAATCTTAACATTACATTGGTTTTGGTACCACGAAAATCAAGTTGACTAAGTTTGGAAGATCCCTCATTATGATTGGCAATGAAATCTCCAACACCCATACCAGTGCTTTCCATTACATTATAATACACACTTATGATGTTATTGGGGCTAACTCGTGCTTCAATCCTGAAATTGACAGTGCCACCAGCAGCTTCAAGTACATTTCCCGGCGACTTTATCAATAATTCAGGAGCATCGTCATCCCAAATTGTTAAGCTACCTTCTGTCGTTGAACCAAGTTGATAGGTTGGGATAGTCGTGGTGCTATTGTTCAATGTTGCTTTAATGGTCCCAGTTGTCTCAGCAATATCGTCATTATCAAGTGTGACCAATAAATTGCCGGTATAATTTCCATCACCATCAGGATCACTAAATTCTACCGCAAAATCTGATGCAGTTCCAGCGACAGTATTGGTTAGGAAATCATGACCATCTTCTGCTGGAGTTGCATTGATTGTTAAGGTCGTTGTCTCGGTGAGCCCGGTTGCCTGCAACACAAATGGAGTTTGATTAGCATTCTCACCAATACCACCACTATCGGCCATGATTGAAACAACTGGTAATGATTCATCATCTTTCACGTTAACAACGGCTGAATTATTTGGGTCAACAGCTACCATATATGTTGGGGGATTAGCGGAATCTGGTTTCAGCGTCAGCGTTATTGTCCCATCACTTTCAGGATAAGAGTTATTGATAATTGGAATTGATACTGTCGCTTCTTTCTTTCCAGCAGTGAAATCAAGTGTATATGATCGGTTAATGCCCTCTACGGCGATAAAATCACCAGTTTCAACTAAATCCGCATAAACGACAACGGATCTATTTGGACTAGCTTTAGATGAAAAAGTGAAGTTAGCCATTGCACCAGCGGCTTCCAAAATAGTATCACCGGCAACAACTTTTAATTCCGGAGCATCATCATCCCATATTTTCATGAAACCTCGAGCGGGTGAACCTAACTCGTATAATGTCGGATTAGCTGCTAGCGACAAATGAATGCTCGCATTAGTTTCGCCGACGTTATCGTTGATGAATTGCTGTGTTGTCAATTGTAAGTCCCCGCTGTACACATAATCTCCGTCTGGATCGGTAAAACTTACTTGAAAAGTTGGACGTAAATGTTCAACATCATCGGCAATAAATTGCCCCCCTTGATCACGAGGGGTTGCTTTTATCGCTAGAGTTTTATTTACGAAAAATCCAGTCGCAGATATTTTAAAGGTAGGAGGACCTTCATTTTCTGCAATTTCACCATGATCAGCTTTAATTGAAACTACTGGTAATCGATCATCATCTAAGATTCTCAAAAAGCCTTCAGTATTGCCTCGGTTGTAAAAGAAACTATGATTAATCGTTAGTTTAACATTTGCATCTGGTTCGGCAGTTTCATCATTTTGTACTAATGATCGTATGATCAGATCACCAGTATAAATATTATCGCCATCAGGATCAGAAAAATCCACCATGTAATCATAGGCACGCCCTTGGAATCCATTGTGCACAAAATCGCCACCGGCTTCGGAAAGAGTGGCACTAATTGGTCCCAAAGTCCGGTTTTGAGTTATCCCAGTTGCAGTCATTTTAAATTTTACGGTAGCTGAGCTCTCTGGAACTTCACCACTATCTGCTAGAACAGAAAATGTTATAGATAAATCATCATCAAAAACTGGAACTCTTGCAGAGTTATTAGGTGAAGCGGCCACAGTATATCGACTTGACCCTGAAGAGTCCGTAATGAGAGTTAAAATGATGTGACCACTATTTTCGCGGTTATTATCACTTACCACATTTATTGATAGTGTCGTCTCTTTCGCACCATTGGTGAAATTCAATACCGCACTCTTATTGGTACCTCTATCGCCCGGTGCGATAAAATTTGCCGTTTCAGCTAAATTATACTTAACGGTGACTTTTCGATTTAAATTGGCTTCTGTTGAAACAATAAAATCTGCCGTTGCATTTGGTGATTCTACTGCAGCTCTACCGGCTCTGATTTTGAACTCGGGAACATCATCATCTGTTACTGCAAGGGTCGCATTATTATTGAGTCGATGTACCTTATAGTTAGTATTGGCTGGAGAGTCGGGTCTGAGAGTTACTTTTACTGTACCATCAACTTCAAGAATTTCATCATTTTTTATTGGTAAGCTGAGTGTGGTTGTCGCGGTTGTATTAGTCGAATCATCAGCATCCACCAAGGTAAATCTGAGCGGTAATGATACCTGAGGACTAGCTGAAATACCGGTAGCAAGATAAGACGTACTCGTAGGTGCATACTCAGTTGTCGTTTGCAGAGTTTGGAGCTCGGTTGCCGTTGCACTCAATCTACTCACTGGAAGATAATGAATAACAAGATCATTATAGGGAATAATGTCGGCAGTAATCGTGAAATTCGCGGTTGTATTTGGTCCTTCAGTTACATTATCACCGGCAGAAATAGTTAGTTCTGGAACTTCGTCATCTTGAATCGTCACAGTCATAGTTAAATCAGCACTTGTACTCGAAAGTACTGCATTTTGTGGATTACTGATCGTCACGGTGAAGATTTTATGAGGTTCATCAATGGTATCATTTATAATGGGTATTTGGATTGTTCCAGTTAATTGACCAACAGCAATGGTTGCGGTATTGGAGTTCGCGGTTGGGGCCGTAAAATCACTACCAGCAACTGCACCTAAAAATCCAAGTCCATTTGCCGTTGTGTAACTAACAGAAACAGGATTGGTTGTTGCACCTGATAAACTAATTTCCAAATTGGTCATCCCGCCGGTTACATTTTCCGCGACAGCTATTGTTGGGTTAGTGAATTTCAGAACAGGTACTTCATCATCTACGATAGTTATCGCTTGGGTAAGGGATGTACTTTCTGCAAATATTGCACCGGCCAAGTTTGATAAAGTTAAATTAAAAGTTTCATTCCCTTCATTAAGCGTGTCAGATAAAATCGGAATTGAAATAGATGTTTCAGTCGAACTTAATGGAATCGTATAACGGGTAATAGCTGGGTCGTTGTAATCCACCAATTTTGAGGCGGTACCACCTCCCAATGCAATATCAAAAGTAACTGCTTGTCGAACGGTGCCAAGTAATTCTACTTCCACACTAAAATTGCCACCTTCTTCTGGTGGGTTAAAACTTTGTGTTTTAAATGCTAAAGTTGGTAAATCATCATCAGTGATAGTAGTCGTTGCTGAAATTGAAGTTGCAGAATTGGCAAAAACCGCATTGACAGGTTCACTCAACGAAATCATGAATCTTTCATTAGGTTCATTCACGGCATCATCATTAATGGTGATAGTGAATTCAGTAAAGTCTTTACCAGCAGGGAAACTAAACAATTGATTGGTCACCGAGACAAAATCAGAGTTTTCACCGGTACTAATGCCAGAATCATCTGCAGTTGAATATTTTGCCGATACCGTTTGATTCGGAATATGATTCAAATTTGCTCTTACTGTCAATGTACCTGCTGACTCATTAATACGATAAGTTGAATTGGCAAATGAAATTTGCGTCGCGCCCTCATTATCAATAATAGTCACAGTAATGGTATATGTGTCTAAATTATTGAGGAATACTGCGTTACGCGGTCTAGTCAAGTTGATGGTGAAAGTTTCATTATTTTCTTTATAATTGTCATCAGTAATTGGTATTGGTAGTTGCATTTGAACTGTACCAGTAGTATTACCTGCAATGGTATAGGATTCATTCGTTTTTACTGAAAAATCAGTTGCTGATGCAGAGAGTGCGGTTGTACTCCAATAAAAAGTTACTGCTTCTGAAATTGCACTTGATAGCGTCACGGGAATAGTTATAGAGGTATCGCCTTCAGTTACACTAGGAGTTAAATTCGCGATTGATAAAGTTGGTATTGGATCATTATCAATAATCTGAACTGAAGCAGTTTCGGGTGAATTGACATAATAAGTTGTTGGAGTTGTTTCATTACTTAAGGTTACCGATACCAATCCGTTTGGATTGTATATGCTATTATCTAAAATGTCAACTTCAATGAGACCTTCAAATTTCCCGGTCAGATTGTTTTTCACAAACTCAATCGCGGGTGTCGCGGTGACTTTTGTGCCTGAACCAGTAATATAATCAGCACCCTCTGGGGTGTATTGAACTGATAAATCAGCACTGGGTGCCACATTTGAGATGACTTTAAAGGTTGCCTTATCATCACCACCTTCAGTAACCGGATGACCAGCAACGATGGTAAGGGAAGGGATATTTTCATCCCAGATTGAAATTGATGCACTGTTGCGTGTCCCGCTTGCAACAGTATAAGCATCAAACGGTGCCGGATCATCATTCAAAGTGACTTTGATTGTTCCGCTCGCGATAGAGTTGGCATCGTGATTAATGTCTAGGGTAATAGTATCCGTCCAAACTCCGTTAATTTCCTCGAAAGTTAGTTCGCTTGTCATCGCGGTTCCGGCATTGGTAAAGAAACTATTTGAAACCAGTTCCTCAGGGGTGAATTGTACGGTTAAACTTCTTTCTGGGTCAATGCTATTGGTCTGAACTTGGTCATCATAGGCAGTAATGATAAACTCAATTGAATCTGTAGTTTCAAAAACTCCTTCAATTGATTCAGCAATAAACAATACTGGCACTTTTCCATCATCATCTCCAACGTTCACAGTGGCATGATTATTGGTAGCATGGATTTTGTAATTATTCATATCGGGGTCTTCGGCCTGTAATGTAACTTTTATCGTTCCATTTGGTTCAGTAATTTCATCATTTTCTATTGGGACACTGAGTGTGGTTATGTATGAATTGCCGCTATCTGCTGGGAAAAAAGTTAAAGGTTGCGAAGTTTGTTTCTCACCCGCAATTGTATTAGCTAGAAATGAAGCACTTTCGGGCAAATAACTGATCTCAAGAGTGGAATGAGGACGAATATCCGTTGAAATTCTGAATTCGGCATTCGCATTCGCAGCTTCTTTGGTATTACTCAGTCCAATGATGCTCAATTCTGGTAAATCGTCATCCAAAATTGTTACGGTAAATTTCCGTTGGTTGAGAGCAGGGGCTTCAACTCCAGTTCGGGCTGTTAATAACACAGTGAAAGTCTCATTAGGTTCATTGGTATCATCGTTCAAAATTGGAATTTGAATCGTCCCCGTGGTTTGGCCAGCAGGAATAACTAAGTCGTTTGCAGTAACTAGCAGAACTTCAGTATAGTCACTACCCACAGTTGCCGTTGCCCCTTGCGTTTCAGTATTATAGCCGATGCTGACACTTTCAGTTTCTTTTGCTCCACTTAAATTGACTATCAAATCAACCATTCCAGCATCTTCTGCGACTGATACGTTGGCTTCCGCGAGACCAAATATTGGATTTTCATCATCCACAATCGTTAAGGTTTGGGTTAAAGTATTGCCACTTGCAAAGGATGCACCGGTTAAATTGAGTAGGGTAAGATCAAATGTTTCGTTACCTTCGTTAGTGGTATCCCCGGTAATTGGAATACTTATGGTGACTTCAGTGTTTGCGGTTTGACCAGCTTGCGTTGCTGGAATTGTATAGTTGGTAGTTTGCGGTTCAGTATAGTCAGTTCCTTTCGTTGTGGTTCCATCTGTCAAAGCAATATCAAATGCGACCGGATTAGTCGTAGATTCAGATAATTCCACGACGACTTCAAATGTTGTATTGGCATCGGTTTCATCATGCTTAAAGTTGGTGGTTTTAAATGATAAAGTAGGTGAGTCATTATCAATAATCGTTATAGTTTTTTCGATTGAAGTTGCCGATGCTTCAAAGACACCATTTGCGGCATCATTCAATGTCACTTTAAAGCTTTCATTGCCTTCATTTTCGTCATCTTTTTTGATCATTATATCAAACGTGGCTTGTGTTTCACCAGGTGCGAAGCTTAAAATCGTTGGGGTCGCAATGCCAACAAAATCTTGCACGATTCCAGAACCAGAAGTTCCAGTGGCCGCTCCAGTGGTAATTCCGGTGGTTGTGGTTGAATACTTCGCAGTCACTGTTTTGCCAGAAGGTTTGTCTAAGTTTGCGGTTAAAGTGATGGACGTATCAGCGGTTTCTCCTTCCAGCACAAATGTTGGGGTTTCGGCAAATGTTATGACTGGTTTATTCAGGCTATCGTTATCGGTAATGGTGACGTTAATTGAAGTGGTTGAAGTTGTACTACTATGATCTCGAAGTCGTCTAGTATATGAAATACTGAGATTAAAAGATTCGTCTTCCTCATCTAGCTCATCATCAGTTATTGGAATCCTAATTGTTCCAGTGGTATTGCTAGTGGATTGGGTACTGGGTTCGATTCTTAGGGTGCTATTGACTTGATTTTCAAAATCAGCAACCGATGCAGTACCAGCTCGGGTATTATAGGTAATCTCCAGAGGTGATGTTGATGGATTGGACAAAGTAACTGGAATTGTTAGTTCGCCATCACTTTCGGCAACTGTACGCGACCCACTTGAAACCGTTAATGTTGGAACGATGTCATTATCGGTAACTGCAACCATTGCACTGGTTGGTGATCCAAGCGAATAAGATGTAAACACTGATTCACTAGCTAGAGTAACTGTGACCTTACCATTAGGTTCATTGAGATTATCATCATCAAGAGCTACTTCGAACGTCGCGTCATAGTAATCAACTGATATACCATCGTCATCCATCACAGTTCGTTTTGTAAAATCGGCTACTGGAATCGTTGCTGTCGTCGCAGTTCCTGAATTCGTGATGAAATTACTTACTGGAGTGTAATGGATAGTTAATGCACTAGTCGGCATTGCGGTGGCAGTAATGGTGAATTTTGCTTTAGCATTAGCAGCTTCGGCCACTGTTGCATTAGCAGAACTGACTGAAAGACTGATTTCCGGCGCGTCATCATCCAATATTGTTGCCTCAGCATAATGATCACCTCGGGTTGAAATATCATAAGTCTTGAAGGTGGCTTGGTCATCATTGAGCGTGACTCTGATTTTGCCAGTTTGTTCAATAGTATTATCATTTGCTAAAGGAACACTAAATGTTGCTTTCCAGTTTACATCAAGAGAAAAGTCTAATATTACCGTCGTTACAACTCCAGCTGTTGTGCTTAACAAGAAATCCCCTTCACCTATTTCCTCTGGTGTGTAATATATCGTAATTGGTCGTTCAGGATTAAAACTTCGGGCCTTTGTATTGTCAGCATAGGCAGTCACCTTAAACATTACTATCGCAGAGGCACTTTCCACCGTAGCCCCTAAAGGGCCTTCAATGGCCAAAACCGGAATTTCAGCGTCATCATCTTCGACTTGAACGGTTGCATTATTATTGGTTGTATGGACTTTGTAAGTGGTATTGGCATTTGGAGTTTCAGGTTGAAGCGTTACCATAATGGTTCCATTCTCCTCAACAGTATCATCATTATCTAGCGGTACACTGAGTGTTGCCTTTCCACGTGTATTGGTTGAGTCCGTCTCATCTTCTGGTATAAAAGTCAATGGTTGAGGGGTTGTTTGTTGATTATTTGAAATACTGGATTGAAGGAAATTGGCACTAACTGGTAAATAATTGATGGTCAGCGGAGCATTGGGGATGATATCTGAGGTGATTATAAAGTCTGCATTTCCTCCCTCTTTGGCATGTTCAGAAGCTGAAATTGACAGCTCTGGTACGTCGTCATCCGTTATTGTTACGGTATTGGTTAAATCAGTAGCTGTCGTTGAAAGTTCTGCATGATCCGCACCAGTAATAGTAACAGTAAAAGTTTCATTGGGTTCATCAAAATCATCATCAATGATAGGGATTTCAATAGATCCAGTCGTTTGCCCAGCGGTTATTGTTTCGGAACCAGCAGAGGTTGCAGTAAAATCGGCATCAGCTGTCGCCGCACCATTTCCAGTACCGGTAGAAGTTTCATAGGTGACAGTGACATCCGTTGAAATTGCTGAATCTATACTTATCGGGATACTAGTCTTATTACTCGAAACATCTTCCGCGACTGAACTAGTTGAACCGGTGAATTTTAATCCGGTTGGCTTTGCCTCGTTTTCGGTAATCGTTACTGTGATCTCTATGGTTCCACTATCTCCTGGAATGTTGGCATTCGTTGCAGAGTTTAATGTTACAGTAAATGTTTCATCGCCTTCATAATCTGTGTCATCAGTGATATTAATTGTGATGTTTTCACTGGTATTGCTCGTCGTTTGGGTGCTAGCAGCATATTGAAGGGTTAGGCTTTGTGGCGTGACAAAGTCATTACCTGCTGTTGCGGATCCATCGGAGATACTCCAATTGATATCGACCGCGGATCGACTTGGATTGGATAGAGTGACTGGAATAGAAATTGAAGTGCCGGTCTCGGCAACACTGGGAGTCAAATTGGCAACAACAACATTCGGAATTTGGTCGTCGTCCGAAACTGCGACTGAAGCACTAGCCGGTGATCCGACAAAATAATTGGTAGGAGTTGTTTCACTATTCAATGTGACAGTGATGTTATCATTCGGGAATAATATTTCGTCATTTATAACATCTATCTCTATCGTACCTTCATATTGTCCAGTTGTATCATTTTTGGTAAAAGTAATTTCTGGATGTGCGGTTACTTTCGTTCCTGAATTGGCAACTCTTACCGCGCCTTCGGGGGTATATTGGATAGGTATGGATGCACCATTTGGCATCACATTAGAAATAACTTTAAATGTCGCTTTGACATTAGGTCCTTCGGTAACCTCAGGGCCAGCGACGATACTCAATTCAGGGGCATCATCATCTAAAAGATTGACTTCAACACTCTTGTCATTACCGGTAGTCACGTTATAAGATTTGGTTGATGCAGGATCATCATTGATGGTCACTTTGATTATTCCACTTGCATCAGCATTGGTATCATTATCAATCTCAACAACAAAAGAATCGGTCCAATTGCCATCAGCTTGCTGATTAAATCTTAACACTGTTGTGGTAGCAATTTCCGTTGCACTTGCTAAAAAATCACCGCTATTGACTTCTGCTGGGGTGAATTGCATGACAATTGCTCGACTTGGATTGATACTGGTAGTCTTGGTTTGGTCTTCAAAGGAAGTCACAGTAAATTCAACTGAACCGACACTTTCAATCAAATTTTCAGTGGGTCCGGTTAAAGATAAAACAGGAATCTTGGCATCATCATCTTCAATTTGAACGGAGGCCGTATGATTGGTGTCGTGAACCAAATATTTTGCCGGAGTAGAAGGGGAGGGGGTAGGGGATTGTAAAGTTATCGCAATCGATCCATTTGGTTCGGCTATACTATCATTCAGTACTGGGATACTGAGTCTCGCGGTAATTGGAGCATTTTGACTTGGTTGCACAAAGGTAAGAGGCTGTGCGGTCGTTTGTGAGTGATTTGAAACAGTTGGTGCAAGAAAGCCATCACTCACTGGCAAATAGTGGACCGTAAGCGGTTCGCTGGGCATTTTATCCGCGGTTATCGTGAAGTTCGCAATGATTCCGAGTCCTTCTTTGACTGGAGTACCACCAGAGATTGAAAATTCCGGCAATTCACTATCATCATCTTCAATGGTGATCGTCATCGTCAAATGTGTTGGTGTTGATGAAAGTTGCGCATTAGAGATTGGAGTTGCTTGCGCGTTGATAAGGGTTACGGTAAAGGTCTCATCTGGCTCAACTTCGTTGTCATCTAGTATTGGAATTTGAATGGTTCCGGTTGAAAGGTTTGAACCAATCGACTCTTGGGCTGGTGCCGCGGTTGGTGTAAAGTCAATGAGTGGAGTCGCAAAACCAGTACCCGTACCATTAGCCGTTTGATAATAGTATTGAATAAACTTCGATGATGTACCATTCACTTCAACTTCAAGGGTTACATTGCCATCTCCTTCTGAGACCGTTGCTGTGCTCTCAGTGAAACGCAAAATTTGCAATTCATCATCTTCGATCGTAATTGTTTGGGTGAGGGTGTTACTACTTGCAAAGGATGCACCAACCAAATTTTTAAGCGTCAAATCAAATGTTTCATCACCTTCACTTTCATCATCATTTCTAATTGGGATTGAAATGGTTGCTTCTGAATTACCAGATGAAATGGTGAAACTAGATTGGGCCGGATTGCTATAATCAGAATTTGAATTGGTACCCTTGGTGGCATTTCCACCAGCCAATTCAATATCAAAAGTAATGTCGTTATCGGCATTTTCCGGTGTATTTGGCGTTGCTGAGATTAGGGATGGCAGGACTTGAACGACAACGTCAAGATTCGCACCATCCGTATTTTCAATATGATTAAAATCAGTTGTTTTAAACACCAGTCTTTGCGAGTCATCATCAGCAATGGTAACTGTTGCAGTAAGTTCAGTTGCTGAATTAGCAAGTGTTGCATTATTGCTTGGTTCCGTTACTTTTATGGTAAATGTTTCATTTCCTTCATCCAATTGGTCATTATTAATATTAACAATGATTGGCACAGTTGATTCACCTGCTGGGAAATTCAAGGTTGTTTTAGCTATTGCCGTAAAATCTGCATTTGGACTTGAACTGGTGGCCGCGTTACTCGAAGTGCCATCAATGGTTTCATACTGCACCGAGATCGCTTCAGTTAAGGTACTACTCAAGTTCACATTTAGGAATAATTGACCGGAACCTTCTAGAATATTTGGTGTGGTATTTTCTAAACTGATTTCTGGACTGGATTCATTATCGGTAATGGAGATATTGAACTCTATTTCAGCTGGATTGCCCGCGATCGTCGCATGGTTTGCATTACTTAAAGTGAGAGTGAAATTTTCAGTTCCTTCATAATATTGGTCATCGGTAATTGGAAGGGTAAGGGTATGAGTTAGGGTATTGGGAGGTATGGTATAAGTTTGGTTAGTTTGGCCTACAAAATCTGCATTTGCTCCAGTTCCAACCGCGGTACCATCCGTAGTGGTAAATTCTACAGTAACTGGTGCGGTTGTCATCGTTGAAAGCGTGGTCGTTATTTCCAGTTCACCGGCATCTTCATTTACAGAAGTCGGCGCGGTTGCTGTTAGGATTGGATCTATTTCATTATCTGTGATGGTTCCGGTTGCTGTTGCATCAGCAAGTTTAATTCCAGCGGGAACACCAAAAAGGGTCACGGTGAATGTTTCATTAGCTTCTAATAAAGTATCACCAGTAATAGGAATAGATATGGTTGTTGAAGTTTCACCGGCGGCAAAATTAAGTGTACCAGCATGTGAATTGGTAGTGCCCGCATAATCTATTCCTAAAGTTGCATCATTATTAGATTCTGTTGCGGCAATCCACGACGCGGTGATGGTGCGGTCTAATACTTTGTCTAAAGTCACATTGAAAATCATATTGGTAGAACCTGAATTACCTTCGGTGATAGAACTATCGGCAATTGTGAGTGATGCTTGGTCATCATCAGTAATTGTTACTGTAGTGGTTGGAGCTGTTCCTCCAGAAAATGTTGCCTCTGCCAAATCAGTATAGGTAACTGTAAATTGCTCAGCCAATTCATTAATGTTGTCAGCGATAATGGGAATTAAAATCGATGAAGTCATTCCTGAATCTATGGTATGTTGGGTTGCAGTTTGTTCAGTAAAGTCAGCACTTGATGCGGTTCCCGTAGTTGTGGAGTAATTGAAAGTAATGGGGGTTTCAACTTCGTGACTTAATGTTACACTAATTGATGCGTTTCCAGCTGCTTCCTCGGCTGAAGTGCTCGTTGCGATAGTGAGTACTGGGTCAGATTCATCATCAGTAATTGAAACCATGACGGAAATTTGTGTGGAACCAGTTTTGAACGCGGCATTAGTCGCACCAGTGATTCTTACTTCAAATGTTTCAAGTCCTTCTTTAATATTGTCATCAGTTAATGTAATGGTAATGTCTTCACTGATGCTATTGGTAAATTCAAGAGTTTGGTTAGTTTGTTCTGCAAAATCGCTGGTTGAGGCTGTACCTTCGAATGTACTCCATGTTATTTCTACCGTTTCTGTGCTTGAGTGTGATAACGTGACTGGAATTGTAATGGATGTATCACTTTCACTAATACTTGGTTCTAAATCTGCAACTGAGATGGTTGGTGTCGCATCATCGTCGGTGACCGGAACCGATGCAGTAGCTGCAGTTCCAACATAATATTTTTTGGGATTATTAGTTTCCTCATTGAGAGTTATAGAAACATTGCTATTTGGTTCATCGGAATCATCATTCACAATATCAATCTCAATGAGTCCTTCATATTGCCCAGTTGCTTCACTTTTTACAAAACTGATTGCCGGGTTAGCAGTGACTTTTGTCCCCGAGTTATTAATATATGTCGAGGTTGGCGTATATTGAACGGCAATATCGCGTTTTGGTTTGGTATTTGCAATAACTTTAAAGGTTGCCTTGACATTATCAGCTTCGGTAACTGCAGGTCCCGCTGTGATAGTCAGCTCAGGTGCTTCATTATCCCAGATTATCGCTTCAGCACTCTTATCATCACCAGTTGAAACCGTATAAGTATCAATTGTTGCGGGGTCGTCGTTCAACGTCACCTTAATTTTTCCACTGGTTTCAGCGGTGCTATCATCTGAGATATCAATAGTAAAGGTGTCCGTCCATAGATTGTTATTTTCAGTAAATGTTAGCGTGATGGTATCAACTACACCTTCTATTGAATCAAACAAAAAGTCTCCTGAATCTACTTCATCTGGCGTGAATTGCACTTCAATCGTTCGCTCTGGATCTATACTATTGCTTTTGGCTTGGTCATCATAAGCAGTCACAGTAAACTCAACTGTATCTTCGGTTTCCGCGGTACCTCCACTGGGTCCGGAAATGACAAGAACAGGAATTTCAGCATCATCGTCTTCAACAATAATGGTCGCAGAATTGTTGGCTGAATTAACCACATAATTGCCGTCAGCATTGGGTTCGCTTAGCAACGTTACTTTCAAGGTGCCATTCAATTCTGCAATCTCATCATCGTGTAATGTCACACTTAATGTAGTCGTAATTGGGTCATCAGTTGTTGTTTGCGCAAATGTAAGTGCTTGCGAGGTCATTTGTTGAGTTGTTGAGATTCCATTTGGTAAGAATCCAGCACTTTCAGGTAAATAATAAATCGTCAACCCACTAACGGGCATAATATCCGAGGTTATGGTAAAGTCCGCGGTGGTATTGGTTCCCTCTTTTACGTCACTTCCAGCAGCTATGGATAGAATTGGAACATCTGCATCGGTGATCGTAACGCTAGTTGAAGAATCAGCAATTGAATTTGAAAGTCTGGCATTCTGAGGATTTTTTAAGGTAACAGTAAAGGTTTCATTAGATTCATCCACACCACCATCTTTTAAAATGGGAATACTAATCGTCCCGGCTAATTCACCGGCGGAAATCGTTGCCGTACTGGCTGGATCAGTTGATGCCGCGGTAAAGTCAACATCAGCTGTCGCGGTTCCCGCGGTCGTGATATAATCCACTGTTACGTCATGCTTGGTCACACCATTTATGCTAATTTCTAAAGTAACCGCTCGACTATTTTCCAATACAGTTGTATTCCTACCAGTAAATTTGACTGTAGGAGGTAATTCATCATCGTCGATGGTAACAGTGATGTATACTTCGGAATTGTAGGTTGGATGGCGAAGTGAATTCAAAAATGTTGCGTTACTGGGTTCGCTTAAGATAACAGAAAAAGTTTCGTTGCCCTCATAGATATTATCATTTGTGATCGGAACCTTTATCAATCCAATAGTTTCACCATTTTCGATTTCTAAAACTTGAGATTTCGCTTCATAATCGCTGGCTGACGTTGTACCGTTACTAGAAGTAGTGTACCATGAAATCTCTACAGTTTCCGTAGCGGGATTTGATAAACGAACTGGAATGGTGATTTCGGTAGCATCTTCATCAATACTAGGGGTTGAATTCGCAACCAAAATAATTGGAGTTGGATCATCGTCCATTATAGAAACTGAAGCCGTGCTTGTTGATCCAACATAATAAGTTGAGGGTGTTGTTTCACTGTTTAGAGTAACAGATACTTGTCCATCTGGTTCATTGATATAGTCATTATTAATATCAAATTCAAGTTGACTTTCATATTTACCAGTCCAAGGGTTTCTGGTAAATTGCAATGGGGGATTTGCCGTCACTTTTACACCTGACCCATTGATAAAACTCACTCCTAATGGTGTATACTGAACTGCTAATGGTGAATTTGGCAAGACATTCGAAATAATTCTAAATACTGCCTTCACATTAGTACCTTCAGTAACTGCATTGCCACCACGAATAGTCAATTCAGGAGCTTCATCATCCCAAATTGTCGCCTCTGCACTTTTATCAGACCCGGTTGATACCGTATAAGTTGCCAGTGTAGCAGGATCATCTTTAAGTGTAACTTTGACTTTTCCAGTCGCCTCTATATTGGTATCATCATCTAAGTCAATAGTCAGTGGTGCGAAATTTCTGGTATTAAATACTAGTTCCGCAGAAGCAGTGACCCCCGCGACTGAATCAGGTAAAAAATTCCCAGAATCAACCTCTTCAACTAAGTATTGAATCGAAATTGATCTGTTGGGGGCAACTTTTTGGGACTTTGTCTGATCTCTATAACTTGTTATCAAAAATTCAACGGAACCAGCACTTTCAGGTACGCCAGTAGGTGCAGTTATTGCCAATACAGGCACTTTGGCATCATCATCTTCGATGATCATCGTTGCAGAAAAATTTGTTGCATCTAGCAAATAGGTGAAGGGATCTACCGAATCTTCAAGTAGCGTAACTTTTAACGAACCATTCTCTTCGCTCAAAATATCATTATCTAATGGAACACTTAATGTCGCTGTAATCGGGCCATTGTTCGGGGCTTGAGTAAATGTTAAAGGTTGAGCTGACATTTGCGGGCTTCCTGTGATTCCATATGGTAGGAAGAATGTACTTTCAGGTAGATAATGAACAGTTAGAGCACTTCTTGGCATTTGATCTGCGGTAATAGCAAAATCTGCGGTCACATTTGCACCTTCTTTGATTTTTGTATTGATCGCAGCTATTTCTAACTCAGCTACACTGCTATCTTCTATCTCAACTGTGACCGTTCTCCCTAATGGGTTAGACGTAACACCCGCGTTTACAAATCTAGTTATCGTAAATTTAAATGCCTCCGTAGGTTCAACCAACCCGTCATTTAAAATTGTAATTGAAATATTACCAGTTAATTCACCTGCTGGAATGCGTGCACTTGATGGAAGAATAAAATCAATTCCAGATTGTGCTAAATCAAATCCCTGCACTGCAGAAATTACAAAATCTCCAATTTCTACATCTCTTGGGCTTGTCCCTGATAGAACAAATTTTACATCAACCGTTCCCTCATCTTCTGTTACCATATGTTTTTGATTATCTGCGTCGAAAAATACTAATACTGTTTCATCATCAATTATAGTTACAGTTTGAGGAAGTGTTGTTTCACCATTTGCAAAAACGGCCCCTGTTAAATCTGTTAGTATGAGCTCAAATGTCTCGTTCCCTTCATTAAAAACGTCATTGATGATTGGAATCGGAATTATTGCCGAAGTACCTGTTGTAATGTTAAACCTAGTTTGCGATGGCACTCTATAGTCACGCCCCGGTTCTGCAGTTCCTTTTTTCAATTCAATATCAAAGGTAACTGGAATATTTGAAGCTTGAGATAATTCAACTTCTACATTGAAAGTACCATCTCTTTCCGGGGTATTCAAATTGGTCGTTTTAAAGTTTAAATTTGGTGAATCATCATCAAGGATAGTAATAGTTGTCGATAACGAGCTTGCTGAATCGGCAAATGTAACGTTACTTGCTTGACTTAACACTATTGAAAATCTTTCATAACTTTCACTCAAAGAGTCTTGATTAATTGTAACGGAAATATTTTTTGATGTTTCACCAGGAGCAAAAGTAAAAGGTTGATTTGTCAGTGCAATAAAGTCTGCATTGACACCAGAACTAGTTGCGGTCCCATCTGAAGTTGAAAATTGAACAGTGACGATTTCTGCAGAAGCATGACTAAGATTTGCTGTAATTGTTGCAGTTCTTGAAGCTTCACTGACAACAGGTGCTGAATTTTCAATTAATATTTCTGGTCTTTCTAAGCTTTCGTTGATTAAAACTGGAATTTGTAAACTATCAGCAAGATCCGGAAATGTCGCATTGTTTAAATTACTTAAAGTGATAGAAAATGTCTCAAAACCTTCATATATTTCATCATTCATGATTGGTATATTAATCGTGCTTGAAGTAGCAAGTGCTGGAATAGTGTGTAATATATTAGTCTGTGTAATGAAATCTAATCCACCTGTTGCAGTTCCATTTGTTGTTGAATAGCGTAATGTTATCTCCTCAACTGTTTGATTAGATAAAGTGGCAACTATTTCTAAATTTCCATCAGTTTCATTGATACTTGGGTCTGCAGATACTGTTAAGGTTGGAATCGGGTCATCATTAAGAATAGTTGCAATTGCGATACCGTCACCAATGTTTGCATCATCAGATGGATTCGATAAAGTAACGGTGTAGGTTTCATCAGGTTCGTATATTGTGTCTCCAACTGTTTCAATTCTATTCATTGGGTTATTTTCACCAATCAAATTTTGAGTGCGACCACCAAACATTCGAACGATTCCAGTATGTGAATTGTGTCTCGGTGCATAATCCTCACGAAAGGTTGCGGTATCTCCAGATTCAGATGTGGTAGTCCAATCAGCACTAATAGTACCAAGATCAAATGGCCTTGGATTATTTAAAAAAACATTAAATAACATACCCGTGTTTACATCTCCTTCATTCATTGTAAGGTCATCTATATTCCAATATATTGGGTCATCATCTAATATAGTCACTTGAAAACGAGGAATTAAATTTGTACCAGAATCATCAGTAAATTCAGCCCAGAATACCTCGTCTTCTTCACCAAATTCATCTTGGGTTATAGAAGTTTTGATTTCAGTACAAATACTACCTGGATGGACTTGGTATTGGGTAGCGTTTTCAACATTCAAATCATCGCTGTTTGCGAAAAAATTTAAAGTAGTATCTGTAGTAGTCGTATAATTGAAAGTTACCGGAAATTTGCTTGGGTGACTCAGCTTTGCATTCAAAATAAGTTCATCAGATTCGCCAACGAACACTCCAGCAGAAATTGGTTCTGCATAATCACATGAATACGCTGAAAATGCAAGAGTTGGCTCAGCTTCATTGTCAACAATTGTAACAATTATATCGGTATTTATGACTTCGGAGTCGTATGCAGCTCCTGTAACTCCAGTTATTTTTACAGTAAAATCCTCATTACCTTCGTATACGTTATCATTGGTAATTGGAATGTAGATATTTCCAGCTGTGCTATTTGTCGATATTTCAATTAATTCACTGGCTTCTACCATGTAATCTTCACCTTCAATAGCTGTATTTTGTGTTGCGGTGTAGGTAACTGTTACTGGTTCTGTGGTTGCGGATGTTAAACTTAACCCAATTTCTGCATAACCATTTTGTTCATTTGCGTTAACTGCGGTTGAATCAATTGAGAGAGTTGGAAGTCCTTCATCATCAACTATGGTTACCTGAACTTCAATATTTTGGCCACCTAAAAATTGTGCACCGGTGACTTGGGATAGCGTTAAAGTGAATGTTTCGTCTTCTTCTGTTTCGGAATCATTGATTATTGGAATACTGATTAGTCCAGCCGTTGAAGAAGCCGAAATTGTCGTAGTCGACTCTGATTGAGCGGTAAAGTCGATCTGACTAGCTGTATTTGTATCAGCAATTGAAGTAGAATAGGTTACTACTACCGCATTACTAGTTGGGCCGGAGAGATTAAGTCCAATTTGTGTGGTTCCAGCACTCTCACTGACCATTAAGGTAGGGTTATCAACCGATAGAGTTGGCATTTCGTCGTCAGTTATTGTAATAGTTCCAAGCAATTCTGACACACCATCGGCAAAAACAGCAGTATCTGGCGGTGCAGCAATTCTAACTTTGAATGTTTCATTCCCTTCCATTGCATTATCCCCCTTTATTCGAAGTCGAATTCCAACAGAAGTTGAGTTGGCCCTAAAGGTAATTAATCCATTTGGAACATCAATATAATCAACATTCGCGGTGGCAGTTTCGGCAATGGTATCAAAGAATACAACCATTGGACTATTGATAGTGCCAGTTAAATTTAAGTTAATATAGACATTTTTATCTTGATCCTCTTCAACAACGGAGACTGAACTTTGTGCAAAAGTCAAAATCGGTTTTTCATTATCAATAATGGTTACATCAAAATTACGTGACCATCCACCACCGCCAGCAAAAACTCCCCCTCTGATTCTAAAAATACTTACTCTAAAAGTTTCGTTTCCTTCATTTTCAACATCATTAATTATTGGAATCTTTATTGTACTAGTGGTAGAATCCCCTTCAAAAACACCGGTAGAAATTGGATCAAGAAAGTCTGTACCTTTAGTTGCTGTTCTGTTAGTTACACTGAATGAATAAAATACCCTTGAATTTGCTGAATGAGTGTTATCTGCGGTACTACTTAATCCCAAGTTAATGACAAATTCCCCATTTACCACGTTTTCAGCGACGGTAAAGTTTCTTGTCGTTACCGAGACAAGAATGGGTTCATCATCTAGAATTGTAACGGTTGTTTCTAATTTAGTAGTTCCAAGGGCAAAATACGCATTAGTAGGAGGTTCTGAGATTATTACTTTAAATGTTTCATTCCCTTCACTTAAATTATCCCCTTTGATTTTGATATTAATAGGGATTGAAGTTGTGTTGGGAAGTACTGTGACTGATCCATTGGTAATATCAACATAATCATCCACTGCAGTAGCTGTTTCGTCTACAATTGAATAAGATACGGTCACTGAGTCATCAATGGCCTCTGACAAATTTAAGGTTACTTGTATATTTTTGTCAACATCTTCTTCGATAACAGAAACTGGGCTGTCAGCAAAGCTCAATGTCGGTTTTTCCGCGTCTTCAACGATTATTGTTGCCGCGTTGTTGGGTTCAGGTGCTGTTAAATAAAATGTATCTTCCGAAATTGTATCCAATGTGACAGTGATTGAACCATCTTCAGCATTCACTCCATCGGAATCTCGTAGATTGATCTCAATCTCATCGGTCCAGGCATCTGAACCTTCCTTTTGACTAAAAGTTAATGTTTCAAACTGCGGTATACCAGAAGGAAAAGTGGCAAAATCAAGAAAATTTCCGCTGGTATTAGTGGGGATAAAACCAACACGGAAGGGTGTTCCTGGATTATAATGTGAGGTGATCGTAAAGACAGCAGTATTTCCCTCAACAACCGAACTAGTTTTTGATGAAATGGTTAGGATTGGTTTAATTGAGCTTCGATCAATGGTTACAGTTATTGTTGCTGTATGAATCTTTGATGTTGAACCATCACCCTGATGAATATGGAATTGCAAGGTTGAGGTTACGTTTTCGTCAGTGTTGGCTGGATTGATGATCGCAGCTGAATTTGGTTCAAAGATAAATCGGCGATTTCCAGTATGAAAGAGTTTATCTGCTGGTTCATTGGTGGCATTAAAATTCTCTTCAACATACCATGTTCCGTATTTAAAGTTTTCTCCTAACGGAACGGCACG
The DNA here is from genome assembly GCA_964291365.2 of Stappiaceae bacterium. Classification (GTDB taxonomy): domain Bacteria; phylum Pseudomonadota; class Alphaproteobacteria; order Rhizobiales; family Stappiaceae; genus JBDWFY01. Next base: position 2,211,508 of record OZ219989.1, on the reverse strand, counting down.
AAAGTTGTTGATTGTTTTGGCGGCTCCGGTGGTTTCATCAAATGTTCGAGTGCTGTCATTGGGCTGTTCAATAGCGGAGACTGAAGCAGTAGATACTTTTCTTTTGTAAATTGAAGTCGTTCCGGTTATGTCATTGAATTCAAGAAGGTTCCCAGTCGTAATGGTACCACTCCCTTCATTATCCCATTCAACAGATGAAATTGCCCGTCCATAGATATCTAATTTCTGAATATAAGTTTCTGCTTGACCTCCATACATCCTATTGGCACGTAACCACATCGTAACATCCTTAGCAGAGAGATTGTTGACAGCAGATCTATTCGGTATAAACCTAACCTCAGAACACTTTAAGCCATCCCTTGCCGATGGACAATTTGAAAACGACCGTACATACCAATCACCAAAGGATGATCGATAGTACCATTCCTGACCTGCCCATGGGACAGCAAAGTAGTTACCTTTTGTCAAAGTAAATTTCTCAATGGCATCGGTACCTTCTTTGACCCAAAGTTCAAACCCCATTTCAGAATCTTGACCAATATAGGCCGTGAGATCAGCATTTTGGTTCGCAAATCTTTCATTATCGGCTGGACCATTAAATATTTCACCATTCGATCCTGTTTGCCAATTAAAATTAACTTCACTTGGTCGTGTGATATTAAGAAAGGTTGATCCGGTCTGTGCACTTCTATTTTGTCGATGGATTATTTCTAATTTTACTGTTGTTCCTGGTCGAATATCATGAAATGCGGAGACCTTAGGACGAAAACTAATTTGATAACAATCATAAGAAGCTCCAATACCGCAACCCCTCCTACCGCCAGTTGGAGAGTACAACCAATCACCAAATTTTGTTGGACCTACTTCACGTCCCGCTCCGTTTTCGTCTTGAATCTTAACACCATTTTCATAGGTCTTTATCCAATAATTTCGGGGATATTGGGTATGTCGTATAGTTATTACTTCATTTGGGTAAGAAGTCGGATATCCTCTTAGAGTGAGAGTTTTAGAAGTACCTTTATCCCAATCCCATTGTCCCTCAATATAGTCACGTGCTGACGCTTTATCCGATAAGACGAGACTAGAAAATAGCAAAATTGAACAAGCTAGCAGTATTGTCGGTAAATCGCGAAAATGAATGGTCAATTTTTTGCATAGAGTATTCTGCATGGTATATTCTCCTTGCTGCTTCACCAATTAAGGAAAAATCAAGTAGCAGATCAATCTGCAAATTGATTGCGACCAATATTGCACATTTATTTTCAGCAACAATACCACCAATTCACTCCTCTTCTTAGTTCGTATTTTATCGTATACGATTCAATTTTAAATTTCTGCTTGTGATTTTAAAAAAAAATTATTATAATGTCAATAAGTATTTATACAATTCACAAATTTTTTCAACTATTAATCTCATCATTTGTTAAATTTCGTTCTAAACTGTACAATCCGATACATGTGTACGCCTAATCCGAAAACATGTGTACACATTTAACCACCTTTAAAGGTGGTTAAAAAATTTTTTGTTCAAGAGGTGGTGAATTTTGTTTTTCTCCACTTTTATATCATTTGGTGACCAAGTAATATTTATTCTATTCATCAGATACTTCTATTACTGACCTATGTCAACAATTATTTTCGACTAGTCCTATAATCCCCTTATTTTGGTAGGAACTTCCGTAACGATTCTCCTTGTAGGTTGAGTTGATGTGCATTAGGAATAATGCGATCTAAAATCGAATCGGTATAAGTTGGATCCCCGATCACTTGATCCCAATACTTGATGGGCAGTTGACTGATGATCAAGGTTGAACTCGCTTCAAATCGCTCTCCAACAAGTTCCCGAAAGTCACGACGTTGACCAGGAGTCATCTTGTCTGGTCCCCATTCATCAATAATCAGCAGTTTGGGTTTCGTTAAGGTGCGAAATGCTCGACGGAATTCCCCCTCGAGATGGGCTTGATCTAACTCATCAAGTAATTGCGGTAAACGTTTATATAAAGTTGGATAACCACGGCGACAAGCCGCAACACCGAACGCACAAGAGAGCCAGGTTTTACCGATCCCGCAGGGACCGGTGACAATCAAATTTTGTTTGTTGTCAATCCATTGACAAGATAATAAGGCTTTACAAACCCCTTTATCAAGACCACGACGGGACTTATAGTCGATATCTTCTGGGAAAGCCATCTGGGCGCGAAGTTTTGCCGCTTTGAGACGGCTTTGAATTTTCTTGTTGTCACGATAGGTTTCTTCAAAATCAAGCAGAATACCCAAGTATTCCGCATGACTAAGCGACGATGAATCGGGACTAGTTTCTAAATCTTCAAAGCCATCGGCCATGCCAAACAGCTTCAATTGACACAATTTATCATAGGTCGGATGTGGTTGCATTTGTGTGCTCCTTATTGGATAAAGCGGTCCATCCCGCGAATATTCTCATGGTGAAGGGTTGAGGTCATATCCAAATCTGAATCCAGATGCTCTTGTTGATCCTGGTTGGATTGCAAAATCCCTTTGATTGCTTCAATTGACTTCGCATGTTGCTTTAAACCAATTTTGCAAGCTAATTCAAAGCGGTTAGCACCATACTTATTAACCAAATTAAACAAGCCAAAACAAGCTTGACACCATTGGCTCTCATGCTTCTTCGTCTGACGATACTCGGTAACAAATGCCGTCGCATGCGGACCAATCTCGGCGGCTTGTTGCATAATCTTGGTTGGAGTCCATTCAACGTATTTCTTATGCTCTGGTGCTAAATGCGAAAGCTGCATCGACAACCCATGCTCATGATGTACGCGTTGGTGCGACGCAATCTTGTGTTCGTCGTGATAAATCTCAACCAAATCTTCCATGATTTTGACACCAGCTAAGACCCCAATATAATTATAGGGAACTGAATAATGGCACGTTCCGATCCGCACCGTGTAATCGGAACGGACACGGGCTTTTTGCCAGATCCCAAATTGATAAGGCTCTGAACGTAACGGCTTCAGCTGCGATTGTTCTAGCTGTTCAAATAACTCACGACGACTGTTCTTCAAATAAGGAGTCACTTCCTCGTTTAATTCCTTGAGTTGCTCCCAATACGCAACATTCGCTTCTTCAAGGCTAAAAAAGGTGCGATGACGCAACGGAGCCATCACTTTACTTTCAACAGCTTTAACTCCAGCTTCAACTTTCGCTTTATCTTGCGGCTTACGCGGGCGGGTCGGACAAATCGCAGTATCATAATGATCAGCCATATCTTCATAAGTCAAACTTAGCGTCGGTTCATGACGACTCGCCTTCGTGACCGCGGTCTTGACATTGTCCGGAACTAATAACTCCGGAACACCTCCAAAAAATTCCAACGCTCGAATCGTCGCATTAATGAAAGATTCTAACTGAGCCGAGTCACACACTTCCGTGTAGGTATAATTAGAAACCGCCAACGTCGCAACAAAAACCGGAAACTCCTTCACTTCCCCGGTCTTAGGATCTTGAATTAAACAAGTCGGACCTGCCCAATCAAGGTATAAACACTCTCCAGGCTTATGATCCATCCGCAAGGTGCGCTTAACCAGCTGTTTCCAAACCCGATATTTCGCAAAAAACTGACTCCGTTCATAACCATCGGGATGAACTTGCTTATATTCACGCCATAACCGATCAATATTCACGCCCTTGATCTTCTTCGCCAATTCTTTATGGATGTATACATAATCTGGCTCAGGTCGCGTGCTGTCATCAACAGGTTTAGGGGGATAGAGCAATTGCTTCAAGTCAAAGTCTGACATCGACTTAACCTTGGCCGCTGTTAGTTCCGCAGCTAAAGCACGACGAACACAATTATAGGCCATCGTACGCTTAACACCAGGAACCATTTTTAAAATCGTCGAAACAGGTTTATCCTGTTCCAAACGAAGTAACAGAATCTTTCTGTTCTTCTTCATGGGTAATCTTCTCATGTTGGACTCCAGTAGGTTAAAACTGAAGTCAGGTTAAAAGATTACCTCTTGAACTAAAATAAACTATCTCTAGTTATTCACAAAAATCTGTACACATAATATTGGATTTCATGTACACATACTCTCGGATTTTACACTAAACACCTTGATTATTTATATTTTTTGACTTCTATCACATTATTATCTCAATATTATTACACATAATTTAATCTACATTTGTGTTGTTTTCAAAAACAATTATTAGAGTGCGACAAATAGTCGCAGCTCACAAAATTCAAAACTTTAAGATAATTTTTTTGTTCAGGCAGAAATTGTTGTAGGAAAATGTTTAAAAGAAACTGAGTTGTCGGTTCCATTGATGCATTAATGTGAACTACCGTCAATTGATAGACAAAAAATTGATCCAAAGGATTTTGAATTCGAGTGAAGTGTCACATTAATGAAAATTAGGTTGGCAAGTAACCAAAAATTAGGATTTAAAATCTAACGGCAAAAGTATGTAGAACAACCAAAAAAAACCTAGCATTAAAGAAATACCGAAAATTGATTTTTCGCGTCAAAAATTAAAGGTACGCCATCCTAGCGTGCCTTTTTTACTTTCAACCAAATAAGTGCTATCAAGCACTTCCAGTGAAGATTTGTTCCACACCATGTTGCATTGTCGCAAGTGGATAAGCAGCTCTGGCTTCATGTACATTGTCATAGGTATCCATACACTCTTTAAAGAAGCCCGTTGAATCAACGCATGAAGCAAGAAACGTGGTTACTATTACCCTAATAAATAGACGTTTCTTATATTCCACAGTGAAGTACCCAATAGCATGAGATTGAGATTTACATTTAAGTCAATCTAAACACTAGCATCAAGGAGAATGGCTTTATCCTTCGCAAGATTTACCTTTTCAAAATTAATATCTGGACCACATGGGTTAGACCGAAACTGAATTTAGAATTTGGGGCAATCTTCTATTACATCAGCTCTTACATCTAATTCTTTCATAGTCACCAGTTTCTTAATAAAATTATAATTCAGTTACTTACAGTAATGAGAGGAAAAATTTTCATTAAAATTGAATTCGAAAAAAAAGGGGAGTTAAACTCCCCTATTAAACTTAAATTCCCTATTACAATTTCGACACATCATTTTAGGTTTCACCTTACCATCTATTTTGCCCTGCCGTCTGAATCTATCATTTTTACAATCACAGACTAACCAACTCTTAAATAGATAGTACTGTTTCATTAATTGTTGTTCATCTTCAATACTCATTGTACTATGAGTCTCTTCGCGATCATGAATTCCAACATTCAGTAATTTTGCTTCGGCGAAATAATCTAGAGTTTGTTTTTCGACATCATTAAATTTGGGAACTACAAGTCCTGCTTTGTTAAAGAAATCTCTTACCGCAGTAATTTTTTCATTCAAGCTGTAGCTGTCAAACATAACTGACTTCAACATCCGCACTTTGATATTGAGGTCTTTGATCAGTTGTGCAAAATCGTGCTCCATTTGTTGTCGCAAGAGTGTCAGTGCCGATTGTTTATGATCCCAAAGAAATTGCATTTCCTCTTTGGTCGGACGAAAGATATCAAAAACCGGGCCATGGTCTGGGTCAACTCTAATGATCCGACAAAAAGTCCAATTTTTTGGGTCTGCACTTGCGTAAATGCTCAGGAAAAACAGATCATCATGAGTTGTAGCAATAATCTGAAAATCTGAAAACTTTTCAAAGATCAAACTGACTATACGATTTCTGTAACCCGCATCAATCGAAGTGACCAAATCATCCAATATTAGGATTTTTGCATCTCGGTTAAATACTCTAATATACGCTAGCTGGAATGCTAATGCGAAGGCGTGTTTTTCTGCATTGCTGAGATATCCGCTCGGTTGAAGACCACGAATTTTCTTTGTCATATCGGTGGTTAAGTGTATTAGTCCTTCGTCAGTTTGTTTATTTAGTTCAATCTGTAGATAAGCCTTTTTGTTTGTGTCCCCAGTTATATATTGAAAATATTCATTGATTAAGTCGTGGAGTTGGTCTACTTCACCTTGTATTTCGGAAAATAATTCTTTCGACACAATCTTTAATTCTTTTTTTGTCGCCTCCATGCTGTTCGCTGTATTCTCATTTAACATATATAATCGATTATGCTCTTCACTAAGGTCCATGAGTTGTTTTATATTTTCAAATACACTTTGAAGTGAATTTTTATTTTGTTGTTTCGATTTTTTTTGCAACTTCAAAGTAGATTTGGTCAATGATTTGAATTTTTCGTTTAAAAGTACATATGTGGGATCAAAATCTGTCAATTTAGACATTCTGAGCTTGGGTTCAAATTGAATAAGAAGTTCATCATTGATGTAACTAAGTACGGAGGTTTTACTCCACTCTGAAATTTTTTGGTTTGTAGCATTTTCAAGTTTAGCGTTGAGATTAACTATCTCACTTTCAATTGCTGATAGTGTAGTCGGTGCCTTTGCAACCACTTCTCGCATTTGATTCAAAATAACCAATAGTGATTTGCGTCGAACCCATATCGCAATTTTTTCAAATCGTTGCAACGGAGAAAGTTCAGTTACAAACGAATTAGATTCTTCCCCTCTTATAATGGGTGAAACTTTTAAAGCATTTAAGAATCTAGCGTGCATTTCAGTTTCGGGTTTATCTGAGACTCCAATAGACCGTTCAATCAAAAAACTGTCAATTTTCTCGTTGGTACTTTCATCATAGGCTTCAATTTCAGCACGAACAGATGATGGATACTTTTCGCTTGCTCTATAAATACTTTTAAGTGCAACAGGTCCTGCCTTATTGATCAGTTTGTCTTCTTCTTCGCCAATACGTTCTACAGTCCCGTCTTCTGACAAAATATATTCAAAGCCATCAACTACACTAGTCTTTCCAAAACAGTTTGAGGCAAGTATAACCATGTTGCGCTTGACTTTAGTAAAATCAAGGCGTTGAATATTGTAGTAAGCTCTAAAACACATCAATACTAGTGACGCAATGACAAATTTTAGAGGTACTCTAACTTTTTGGGATTTATTCACCATTGACTAGGTTCCATATTTCTTATCATAATATTCTTTGTGATTAAGTGCCATAATCTCAATAAACGCTTTGTCAACTGCATCTTTCTCAGGAGTAAATGTCATGAGTTTTAGCAGGATTTTAGTAATTTCTGGGTTATCTCCTTGGTCACGCATCGCTTGTTTCATTGCTTCTAATATTTCTTCATTTGATCTCCGAGTAATCTCAGGTGGTTGAACAGACTGCTTTTTATTCATTTTTAAACTCCTTCCTTGATTGAATGGTTGTTATTAATGATTGATGTACCTGTTGTCAAATTATACTAATCCCTCAAAAAAAACAATTAAATTACAATGTAACATTTTTTTTCAGGTTGTCAACCTTTTGTTGCAAAAAAATTTGTTTTATTACCATTTGCAAAATATCGCTGAATTTACGGCATTAGTTTTCGTAATTTTTTGTTTGACGACAAATTCATGTATTTTTTTTTGTAAATTTGGTGATTTATTATACATTTAGTGAATTTTTGTGATTGTACAATCCTGACCCTTCGGCTACCGTTACAAGTTCTTTCGTGAAATAAGTACGCTTTCTGACTTATTGTCTTAACTCATAACAAATTACACATTATTAGTTAGAGATTTTGTGAGTGTGCACTAATGAAATCCGGTTTGCGTTGCATGGTCAAACTTTTAGAGCATTTAGGAAGTTAGAGGGTACTTAGTTTTGGGTTAATCTGAGATACCAACGGTCCGTACAATCAAATAACTGCCAACTTTTTCATCGGAACTTTTATCTTAGGCTTCAATTTCAGCACGAACAGAAAATGGGTACTTTTTGCTTGCTCTATAAATACTTTCACGTGCAACAGGCCTAACCTTATTGATCAGTTTATCTGCTTCTCCGCCAAAATGCCCTACAGTTCCGTCTTCTGATAAGATATATTCAAAACCATCAACTGCACCGGTCTTTCCAAAACAGTTTGAGGCAAGAATAACCATATTGCGCTTGGTTTCAGTAAAAACAAGACGTTGAATATACTGGTAGGCTTTAAAACACATCAACACAAAAGATAAGATCACGAATTTTGAAGGTTTTTTAGCTTTATTCGCCATAGCTTAGGTTCCATATTTCTTATCATAAAACTTTTTGTAATTGAGTGCGACAATATCGACAATAGCTTTGTCAACAGCATCTTTCTCAGGAGTAAATGTCATTAACCTTAAGAAAATTTCATTTATTTCTGGGTCATCCTTTTGATCTCGGATCGCCTGTCTCATCGCTTCCAATATTTCTTCGTTTGATCTCCGTGTAATCTTAGGTGGTTGAACAGACTGCTTTTTTTTCATTATTTCACTCCTTACTTGGTTGAATGGATGTTATTAATGATTGTTGTACCTGTTGTCAAATTATACTAATCCCTCAAAAAAATCAATTAAATTACAATGTAACATTTTTTTTCAGGTTGTCAACCTTTTATTGCAAAAAAAATTTTGTTTTATTACCATTTGCAAAATATCGCTGAATTTACGGTATTAGTTTTCGTAATTTTTTGTTTAACGACAAATTCATGTATTTTTTTGTAAGTTTGGTGATTTATTATACATTTAGTGAATTTTTGTGATTGTACAATCCTGAACCATTCGGCCACCGTTACAGGTTCTTTCGTGAAATAAGTACGCTTTCTGACTTATTGTCTTAACTCATAACAGATTACACATTTTTAGTAAGAGATTTTGTGTGCGTGTAATTATGAAATCTAGTTCGCACAGCATGACGATACCTTTAAAGCATTTAACCCTAATTCACCAGATTGTGGTCGGTGCAACAAAATTTTCCCCAGATAATAACGTCTTCGCAAAAGATGAATCTCCTAAGATCTCACGCCATATTACCTTACTTGTAAAATCCGAGAGTATGTGTACATGAAATCCAATATTATGTGTACAGATTTTTGTGAATAACTAGAGATAGTTTATTTTAGTTCAAGAGGTAATCTTTTAACCTGACTTCAGTTTTAACCTACTGGAGTCCAACATGAGAAGATTACCCATGAAGAAGAACAGAAAGATTCTGTTACTTCGTTTGGAACAGGATAAACCTGTTTCGACGATTTTAAAAATGGTTCCTGGTGTTAAGCGTACGATGGCCTATAATTGTGTTCGTCGTGCTTTAGCTGCGGAACTAACAGCGGCCAAGGTTAAGTCGATGTCAGACTTTGACTTGAAGCAATTGCTCTATCCCCCTAAACCTGTTGATGACAGCACGCGACCTGAGCCAGATTATGTATACATCCATAAAGAATTGGCGAAGAAGATCAAGGGCGTGAATATTGATCGGTTATGGCGTGAATATAAGCAAGTTCATCCCGATGGTTATGAACGGAGTCAGTTTTTTGCGAAATATCGGGTTTGGAAACAGCTGGTTAAGCGCACCTTGCGGATGGATCATAAGCCTGGAGAGTGTTTATACCTTGATTGGGCAGGTCCGACTTGTTTAATTCAAGATCCTAAGACCGGGGAAGTGAAGGAGTTTCCGGTTTTTGTTGCGACGTTGGCGGTTTCTAATTATACCTACACGGAAGTGTGTGACTCGGCTCAGTTAGAATCTTTCATTAATGCGACGATTCGAGCGTTGGAATTTTTTGGAGGTGTTCCGGAGTTATTAGTTCCGGACAATGTCAAGACCGCGGTCACGAAGGCGAGTCGTCATGAACCGACGCTAAGTTTGACTTATGAAGATATGGCTGATCATTATGATACTGCGATTTGTCCGACCCGCCCGCGTAAGCCGCAAGATAAAGCGAAAGTTGAAGCTGGAGTTAAAGCTGTTGAAAGTAAAGTGATGGCTCCGTTGCGTCATCGCACCTTTTTTAGCCTTGAAGAAGCGAATGTTGCGTATTGGGAGCAACTCAAGGAATTAAACGAGGAAGTGACTCCTTATTTGAAGAACAGTCGTCGTGAGTTATTTGAACAGCTAGAACAATCGCAGCTGAAGCCGTTACGTTCAGAGCCTTATCAATTTGGGATCTGGCAAAAAGCCCGTGTCCGTTCCGATTACACGGTGCGGATCGGAACGTGCCATTATTCAGTTCCCTATAATTATATTGGGGTCTTAGCTGGTGTCAAAATCATGGAAGATTTGGTTGAGATTTATCACGACGAACACAAGATTGCGTCGCACCAACGCTTACATCATGAGCATGGGCTTGCGATGGAACTTTCGCATTTAGCACCAGAGCATAAGCAATATGTTGAATGGACACCAACCAAGATTTTACAGCAAGCCGCCGAGATTGGTCCGCACGCGACGGCATTTGTTACCGAGTATCGTCAGACGAAAAAGCATGATAGCCAATGGTGTCAAGCTTGTTTTGGCTTGTTCAATTTGGTTAATAATTATGGTGCTGACCGCTTTGAATTAGCTTGTAAAATTGGTTTAAAGCAACATGCGAAGTCAATTGAAGCGATCAAAGGGATTTTGCAATCCAAACTGGATCAACAAGAGCATCTGGATTCAGATTTGGATGTGACCTCACCCCTTCACCATGAGAATATTCGCGGGATGGACCGCTTTATCCAATAAGGAGCACACAATGCAACCACATCCAACCTATGATAAATTGTGTCAATTGAAGCTGTTTGGCATGGCCGATGGCTTTGAAGATTTGGAAACTAGTCCCGATTCGTCGTCGCTTAGTCATGCGGAATACTTGGGTATTCTGCTTGATTTTGAAGAAACTTATCGTGACAACAAGAAAATTCAAAGCCGTCTCAAAGCGGCAAAACTTCGCGCCCAGATGGCTTTCCCAGAAGATATCGACTATAAGTCCCGTCGTGGTCTTGATAAAGGGGTTTGTAAAGCCTTATTATCTTGTCAATGGATTGACAACAAACAAAATTTGATTGTCACCGGTCCCTGCGGGATCGGTAAAACCTGGCTCTCTTGTGCGTTCGGTGTTGCGGCTTGTCGCCGTGGTTATCCAACCTTGTATAAACGCTTGCCGCAATTACTTGATGAGTTAGATCAAGCCCATCTCGAGGGGGAATTCCGTCGAACATTTCGCACCTTAACGAAACCCAAACTGCTGATTATTGATGAATGGGGACCAGACAAGATGACTCCTGGTCAACGTCGTGACTTTCGGGAACTTGTTGGAGAGCGATTTGAAGCGAGTTCAACCTTGATCATCAGTCAACTGCCCATCAAGTATTGGGATCAAGTGATCGGGGATCCAACTTATACCGATTCGATTTTAGATCGCATTATTCCTAATGCACATCAACTCAACCTACAAGGAGAATCGTTACGGAAGTTCCTACCAAAATAAGGGGATTATAGGACTAGTCGAAAATAATTGTTGACATAGGTCAGTAATAGAAGTATCTGATGAATAGAATAAATATTACTTGGTCACCAAATGATATAAAAGTGGAGAAAAACAAAATTCACCACCTCTTGAACAAAAAATTTTTTAACCACCTTTAAAGGTGGTTAAATGTGTACACATGTTTTCGGATTAGGCGTACACATGTATCGGATTGTACACTTACCTTCATTATGTGTATACTACTTCCAAATTTTATTGATACTACCCTGAAATTGTGAAACCAAAACAACTGTCAAAACGACTCAAGATGAAGGCCGACAATTGCAAGCTCAATTTTCTGTTTGAATTCAATTTTTTTAACAACTGGCGATTTTAATTGACAACAATTACGCAATAATCATAAAAAACAAAAAACATTTTTATCACAATTGCTAAAATAATTATTTTTAGCACAAGAGGGTGGAATTTTTTTACCTGTTTAAAAGTGAGTTTATCCCTTATAGTATTGGAGTTTTTACAAATTGAAGAAATAATTTGTTCATATTTTATTTAATTTTTATTTTTTTAGCTTGATTTGACAAATTAAGTACGTATTTTAGATTAAAATAATTAAGGGTGTGGACTTTGTATAAAAATTGTTTGACTTGATAAATAGACACTCTTAGTTTATGGGTATTATAACGGATTGCTGTGGAACAAATGACCCAGGAAAACTAAGGAATGGCTTGAGGGTAGGTTGTGACATCGTAAAATCGTGTAGTACGAAAATTAACATTAACACTTGACTGGAAATCACGATTTCCAGCAGCGAGGAATAAAAATGGGAACTAAACATGAAACTAGCAATTCGCAAGTTGCTGATGGGATCCTATCGGATCAGGCGTTGCGAGCTAAAGAAGTAATTTCGCAGCGCGGTCGATCAACCAATCATGTGCGAACTAATTGCAATAAATCTAAACTTGGGTATAATGGAACAGCGAAAGTTGATTCAGATTCCCTCAACCAAACTGGAGATGTTATGATGAATAACAATATTGAAGTGATACAGGCGCAGGTTGACAGCAATGAGAAAGCTATCAAAGCTGAACTTGCAGGTCACAAAGCCGAACTTGAAGGTCACAAGTCTCATGTCGAAGGAAACTTTACTGCAATGTTTGCACAAATGGAAGCGAATCGAAAAGTTTCAGAGACGAATCATCAGACGACACTGGATCGAATGGAAGCCAATCGAAAAGTTTCAGAGGCGAATCATCAAGTGACACTGGATCGAATGGATGCGGACCGAAAGCTTTGGGAAGCAAACAATAAAGCAACTCAAGAGCGAATGGATGCAGACCGAAAGCTTTGGGAAGCAAACAATAAAGCAACTCAAGAGCGAATGGATGCAGATCGAGTAGCTAGCAAAGAGCGTGCGGATGCGGACCGAAAGCTTTCAGATGCTAGGTTTGCTGCAACTCTAGAGCGTATGGATGCAGATCGAGTAGCTAGCAAGGAGCGCATGGATGTGAGTCAACGTAACCTTGAAGACAAAATTGAAGCTAGTACCACTAGTGTTAAACTGTGGGTGATTGTCACTCTAATTTCAGTTGTTGCTACTGGAGCAGGTATAATTGCAACAGGATTTGCGATGGTTAGAGTATTTTCAGGTAGTTAATAAGATTAGCTATCTGAAAGTTTAGGTGGAGTTAATCCGTCCTGTACTAAATTATTTGTATTGGGCGGATTGAACTAATTAGATGTTGTTATTATCACGAGCAGATAACACAATTGATAAGGTTTGTATAGAAAATCAAAAAATTCGTTACTTTTGTGTCAAAATGACTGTCATGGGACAATTACATTCAGTTGCAACCGCACGTAAAAAAAAGCACACCTTGATTTCTCAAGGTGTGCTTTAACATTAATCTCCACTGTCTATTTTTTCTCAAGCCTCCTTCATTTAAGATTCAGTGGAAGTAGTTTGTTCATAAGTGCTTGCTACGATTAATTGAGTTGTCGCAACCCTAGTTGAGTCTTTCATTTTATTTATCGCTTGTAATGCATAAAGCATCAAAAATACCCAAAATTCTTGATTCATTAGTGACCTAAAACCTACAATGTATATTGCAAATGGAACCTCATAAAGTTTGTTTATGGCACTCTTAAGCCCAAAATCCTTTCGATAATATTCCGCAAGTATGTCTCCATACTGCTTAGAATTGAATATATTATTGAAATCTTCGGGACTCTCTAATTTACAATGCTGTAATACAAGGTCTCCTGTATCTAGACAAAGTTGAACATCCAAATAAACTCCACTAAGAAGTTGTCTTTCAACTTCACTCTTGATTAGTGAGTTGTTTGAAATTAATTGAAACACCAAGTGACTTTCGTCAGTTGGTTTTTTGATGTCGGCTTTTTGTTCAGAGGTATTTGAATTGACACTGCGTTGTCGCGACATCTTCGAGGTAAATATGTTTTTCATCCTGCTAATATTGTAAGATTCGTTGATTGTAAAAAATGCCGACAAAAAATACTTGCTTACAATTTTAGAATTAAACCTAATTCAGCATCAACAACCAATAAGGACTATTACGCAATATACCCACTAAACTTTTTTGAATAATTTACGCTACGAAATCAGCATAAATAATTTATTGATATTGCATAAATTCAATATTCTTTTTGAGAGTTGCAAATTAATTTATCAAAGCAACTACTGTTGAAAGAATAATATAAAAACTCTAGCTAATAAAACTGGATGAATTAATTTGCATTTTGCAGATTTGTTTGAATATTCTTGAATCCAAGGCAACTAATAGGGTAAATCTAACATAAAAACTTGATAACACAACAAAGTTTCTTCTTGCGAAATGTAGGATGGTTTGAAAATGCGACAAATAGTCGCAGCACCGTGCGTGGAAAAATCCAACAATCTTCCGATTCAACGTTTTTAACTTTCAATTAGGAAAAGTAACTTAAGAAAAATTTATCAAGAAATTGTCTAATCATTGCTGTTATTGATTCTAGATGTAATTTTGTAACAAACAATGAAAGAGTATTTTTTTCACATGCGACTATTTGACAAATACAAAAAAATTATTATGATATAATTTACACAAAGGTTATCACAAAAAAATAAGTGAAATTATTAACACATTGTTATCATATTTACGATAAAATTGTGCATAAGACAACGAATGGAGTAAAAAAAGTGTCAATACTCAAGTCCACCACATTCCGTCTCATCGCTAGAGGTGGTCAAACATTGTCTCAAATTCGAGATATTATCAGATTTTCATTTCAGTGTGGAAATGAAACCAATCCCAATTCTCAACAGCATAATATAGCTGAGATAAGCACAAAATTCTTAGTGGCGCGAGATTTTAGCGATATAACCTTTAAACAATTAGAAACAACCAACATATTAGCGCGCGTTAAAACAGCAAAATCCTATTTAGTAAAAGCGGTGATTGAATACATCGCCGGAGGAGGGCGAACAATTGGTGGGTTATTAGCACGCGGGGCAAGCGTGGGAGCTATTACGGGGGTAATTATCGGTGCTGGTTCGGTGGTGGTACCAGTATCAATAGCCAATGCGCAAGACCGCTATTCTTCTCCAATGAGTGATTTAACGAAAAGTATTGTTGAACCGGCGTTGAGTTCAGAAAGTACTATGGTGAATTTTGAATTCGCTCCTTCTGGAACTTTCACGGAGAGTTTTCCACTGACAGTTTCTGTTATTAGTGCCAATACTTCCGCTACCGCGGGGGAAGATTTTGTCATGCCAGCTTCAAGTACTATGTTTGTGGGGGCTGTTACTCAAACGTTTGCTGTTGAAATCTTGGGAGATGACTTGGATGAGGGAGACGAAACAATAGTAATAGAATTGGAATTTGCTGCAGAAACTGCGGCGACATTTAATATTGGAGGTATGCCAAGACAAAAGACTGCTCGTTTAACAATTAATATTAGAGATCACGCCGGTGATGTGGAACCAACTGTTGCGAAAAATTACACAGGAACTGCATTGGAGGTCTCAAAGGATATTGGAATGTTTGATTTAGAGTTTGAACTTAGCACAGTTTCTGGTCGCGATGTGACGATTGATTATATGGTAAATGATCCTGGTACTAATCTTTTGCCAGCCGATTATACTATTAGTGACACTTCGGTGACAATTCCAAAGGGTCAAACTAAAGCTAAAGTACCAATCACAATTTCAAGTGCCGAAGCCAATGAAACACTTGCAATTAATCTCACGTTAATGAATGCATTTTTTACCGGCACTCAAAATACCGAACTTCTCACCATCACATTTGTTGATAAACCAAGCGTTTCAATTGAGACCGTAACCGCAGAGGTCGCTGATTCTGATTTTGTAGAATCAATTATCAAGATAAAACCAGCTCAAACTGAACCAATTACTGTGAATATTACCGAAGCTGGTGATGCACCACGAGGAGGAAATGCGGTACCTTCTATAACAATTCCAGCTAATCAGACTCAATATACTCATCGACGTACATTTACCGGAGCGGGGAGTTATAGCGTTGAATTAGCAACAACCGGACCTGATGCTGGAAAATTTTTATTGCATCCAAGCATGAATAGCGTAAGTGCCAATGTAGTTGATAATACTGGTTTACCCGAAATTACATTAGGGGATGCACCAACAC
The DNA here is from genome assembly GCA_964291365.2 of Stappiaceae bacterium. GTDB lineage: Bacteria > Pseudomonadota > Alphaproteobacteria > Rhizobiales > Stappiaceae > JBDWFY01. Next base: position 2,195,532 of record OZ219989.1, on the reverse strand, counting down.
CATCTAAAACTGAAAACTCGTTTAATATTCCAGTACAGTATACATCTACCGCGACGTTATCAGATCCGCTTCCAGTTAATTATAGAGCAACGGATTCAGGAATATTTAAAGGGTACTTAGACAATAGTCCAGTAACTAGTTCAGTTAATATTCCGACTGGGAAGTCAACCAATATAAGTGTACCGATTGATAGAAGAAGTAGTACACTAGTTGGTGATGGACAAATCACGGTTGAATTGCTCCCAGGTCCTGGGTATAAATTAGGAACAACAGTATCTCAAGATGTTGCTATACCTGCTCATAATGAAACCCCACCACCTCCAGTTATAACTGTAACCGGGGCAACAGTGACGGAGGGAAATACAGCAACCATCAACTTTAATTTGGATAGAAATGCTCCTACTGATGGTGTTACAATCACTTATGAAGCGGCAACTTTTAGTGCGGCAATCTTAAACACCGATTATACACTTTCACCAGCATCAGTATCAATTCCGTCTGGAATGCGTGAAGGTACTATCACGGTATCCGCGATTGCTGATGGAACTGATGAAGAGGATACTGAAACATTTGTATTGAATCTCACAGCTACTGGAGCAGTGTTTGCAGATGGCGGTAATACTACCAGTTCAATAAGCAATACTATTAATGATAATGATTCATTACCAGAGATCTCAGTTTCGAGTATAACAGTTCCAAGTTCAGACACTTCATTTACGATAAATCTTGAAATTGAACCAGCTTCAGGTCGCGATATCACGATTGTTTTTGCTGAACAAAATAGTACAACGGCCGCAGATGCAGAGTTTGATATTACAACCTCTTCTCCAATTATCATAATGGCTGGCGATACAAGCGCGTCAATTGCTGGAACGATAAGTGGTGCGGGTATTACTGGTGAAAAGAAAATAGATTTGCAACTCACTGCAACTAACGCAGAATTTGCCGATAAAGCGACCGAAAAGAATACCAAAAATATTTCTGTCACTATTACTTCATTACCAATAATTTCAATCCAAAATGCTCCTACAACAGTAACGCAAGGACATTCATTTAGTTTTAACTTGAATGTTGCTCCACCACCTGCTAATCCGCTGATAATTAGTCTAGATGTTGATGATGGTGGATCAAATACCCTTACAAGTTTTTCCGGCGGCGGAACGACACATACGACAAGAATGGGTGATGTTACAATCCCAACTTCTGGTAATTTACCAATCACTGTGATCACAAAAAATCCAGGAGAAGATAGTGGGGATAAACCTATTTCAGTGAGCATAGGTACCAATAATTCCTATACAATAAATGCAAGTTCTGTTGACGTTTCCGTTTTAGCCAAAGATAATTCTAACCCTACGGATACAAAGCCAAAAGTTGAAATCGCTGCAACTTCGATAAGTCCAATTCGCGCTGATACAAATCAACCCGCAGAATTCTTAATCACCGCAGATCCAAAACCAATGGGAACCATTGAAGTCGCATTGAAAATAAGCGAAACCGGTAATTTTATTGCATCTAGTGTTGATTTAATGCCAATGAAAGCGTTATCAACTGCCGAGACAACGACAACATTTAGTGTCGCGACAGCTGATCCAGTACTTGGTGGGAATGAAGATGATAGCGTGATTACGGTGGAAATATTGGATGGCGAGAATTATACATTGGTAAATTCACCTGGACATAAGGCTTCAGTAACTGCAACCGATGGTGATTTTTCTTCAGTAGCTTCTATCATGACAACTTTTACTGAAGTGGCTGATACGGATTATTTCACCTATACCTTAACATTAGACCCAGCTCCTCAAGAACAAGTTACCGTCAATCTTACTTTACCTACACCAACTGATTTTCCTCTGACGAATGATGCCACTGCAGCTATTGTCTTTGAAGCTGGTGAGGCAAGTAAAACCATACAAGTGAATATCACCGAAACTTATGCAAGCAAAGCGGGAGCCGCGGTTAGTAGCTTTGACATTTTAATCGCAACTGGTGACAAATACACCGCACACGGCACCAATAATAATATCTCGGTCAATATTGCTGATAGTCGTTCGCTCCCGACATTAAACATTACGACAATTGCCCCCGCAACTAGTCAGGAAGGAAGAACATTCAATGTGGTGATGGGAATTTCGCCGAATACTCATGCTGGATTTAGTTTTAATTATGCTGTCGCTGATTCAGGTGCTGTGGGTGGATTTTATCAAGCAACCAATGTTGGTAATAATACCGCGGCTAATCCTTATGTTTTAGCTGCCAATAGTGCTGACGTGACCTTTACAATTTTAACTAATAATCTAGCTACAGCCACTGGTCATGGTGAAATCTCTTTTGAATTATTACCAGGTGCAGGCTACAAACTAGGTACCACAACCGAAACACAAACGACTATTTTAGATCTTCAGGCACCAACAATCGAAGTACCAACAATTGAACTACAAGAAGATGGGATGGAAAGAAGTTTCAGGATCACTTCGAATAATCGTACCAGTGGTAGTACGATCAATGTGTCATACTCAATAGATACCACAGCCAGCACGGCAACCTCTGGAACCGACTTTGCACTCAAGGCGACAGCTGGTGGGGACGGTTTAACATCTGGTAGCTTTGTACTTGCCGATGGATCTGCTAATACCAATCTATTTCTGCAATCCGTCAATGACGCGGAACGAGAGTCAACTGAGACCATAGTTATTACCTTCACGTCCCCTGAAGGAGTATTCTTCAATCAACTCCACACATTTTCGCAAACATTTAATATTATTGATAATGATACGCTTAGAGTGTCCGTAACCGGTCCTAGTCACAAGGTAGAAGGTGAAGAATATAATGTTAGGTTCTCGGTAACACCACTTCCTCGAGAAGCTGAGTCCATAATGGTGAATTATACTGTGACGAATGTTGGAACAAACAACTATTTAAAGACCAGTAATTTCCAACCGGTAAATCTTACTAAAGATGTTAGTACATTTGATATAACATTAGAAACAAATGAAAATGTAGCAACTGATGCGAATGGAGAAATTACAATCTTGGTCAATAGTGGTACCGATTATATCCCAGCTGCAACGACTCCCCATCGCGTTATCATCCAAGATAAAGACCTGATACCGAAAGTAACAATTCGACGTACTTCTCCCGCAACTATGGAAGAAGGTGGAACAGCCAAATTTGAATTGGTAACTGAAAGTCCAGTTACCAGTCAAGATATTACGGCAAGGGTAGCAATCACTAGAGGGGAAAATTTCTTGGTAACAAATTTTGAGCGGATGAAAACTGTTGATATTAAAGCGTCAAATAATAAAGGAGAATTTGAGATAATGACGGAGGCTGATGTGATTGATGATGCGAATGATGAAATTATTGCGACGGTCCAAGCTGATACCGCTGGAGGTACCGGACATATGGGAGCAGAAACAAAGTATCTTGTCGCTTCTTCTAATTTTTCCGATTCCGTAAATATTCAAGATAATGATATAGATGGCAAGGCTATTATTACTATTTTAGAATCTGGTCAATTTTACGAAGGGAAAGACGCGGAATTTACCTTTAGATCAAATATGCAACCAGGATTGAATAAGGAGTTTAATATCAGATATCGCGTAACGGAAGTCGGTTCGTTTCTTGCCACTCCAGCGACAAGTGCCGGAATTATCGGGCAGGTTGTGTTAGATAATAATCAAACTAGAACTACGAAACTTAAATTACCAACCACAGCTGATGCGTTTAGTGAAGATAATGGGATGGTAACTGTACAAATTCTTGCTTATCAGGCGGGAGGGCCGGATCAACTGGAATATAGTGTTGGAACTCCTTATTCGGAAACCGCTACCATAGTGGATGACGATGATATAAGTCTTCCCAGCGTCACTATCGCGGCAGATGTCGCCACAGTTGACGAAGGTATAACCGATGGTGCACCATTTACCTTAACTGCATATGGAGGTACTGGCACCGGTAATTTCAATGTGACTCTTTCGGTAACAGAATCAGGTAATTTTATTGATACCAATTTTAATAAGACTCCAAGTGTTTCAATCGCACGAAATGGTAATACTCCATTTTCTGTCGATTTGCACAATGATAGCGTGGAAGAAGCTAATAACAACATCCAAGTCACGATTGAACCAGATACAAGTGGGACTCCGGTATATGCAACAGGGAGAACAGTTACGGCTACAATTAATGTCACAGATAATGATGCGAATCGTACCGTTTATATCCAGGATCGTGCAGGACTTGAAGGTGATGACATGCACTTTTTAGTAATCCTATCATCCGCACCAGCTCTCAATCCAGTATCAGTTGATGTTACATTAGGCAAAGCCGGGGATACCGCGGTGCTTGGTACGGATTATCAAAATAGCACGAATAATCCCACACCTGCTTCTCTAACGTTTGGACTTGGTGAAACACGAAAAACAGTTAGCGTTACTTCATTGACTGATGATATTGAAGATGGTACAAAAGCTTTCACTATAACGATAAGCAATCCAACGCAAGGGGTGAGAATTTCTGATGGCGAAGGGATTGGAACAATAAGGGATATTGATGATTTTCCAACGATAGAAATTGAAGACTCAATTAGGGTTTGCGAATGTGTTGGGGAAGTAACTGTAATGGCAAAATTGAACCAAAAAACTAGTTCACCAGTGATGATAGCGTTTAATGTTACTGGTTCGGGGTTAAATACAAGAATAAATGAAGATTATACATTTACAAATGAAACAATTACTATTCCAGCTGGTCAAACAATCGGAACTAAATCTTTCAATGTGATCAATAATCGCAATGCAAGTGGTATAACCCAAAGTTTTTCATTTAGAGCATCGTTAACAAATGCCCGTTTTCCAGCAGGTGATACGAATGCTTCAAGTAATCGAGCTAGTAAGGAAATAGAAGTTACCTTTACAGAAGGTCTTAATGTTGAACTGTCTACAAACTATTCTGAAGTTGCTGATACCGATTATTTTGAGTACACTGTGACGACAAGTCATACACTAAGCGGTGATTTTAGAGTTATCTTTGACCCAATATCATTTCCTCTAGCGCATACAACTCCTTCGATAATGATGCCGAGAAATAGGACTAGTGTTACGGGTCGAATTAGTTTCACTGAAACTTATGCAAGTAAAGGACTTGATACTGAGAGTGAATTTATCTTAAGATTAAGTTCTGGACATAATACAAATCCACCTATTGTAAATTCCACCAAAGATGAAATCAGGGTGAAAATTACTGATGGTAGGGATGTTCCAGAAATTTCGATTTCAAATCCGGTTGCATATGTTACAGAAGGTAATATTTATGCTATCAATGCGGCGATAGTTCCCACTTTAACTTCTGATATCAAACTGAACTATCGATTTGGTCACACTGGTACCGCGGCGAATCATACTGGAACAAGATATCAAGCCATCCTAGATAATACCACAAATCCGTTACCTATTGCTACGGGTGCAGCGAACTATACTTGGATGGTCAATGTTGGGGGTGAAGTGACGCGCGATGGACATGGTGAACTTACATTGGAGCTATTACCTGGACCTGGATATAGAATAAACAATGATCAAGCTAAGTCCGTAACAACGGTGCGGGATGCACAAGCCAACGCAATAACATTTGATAATACCGGAATTCGAGAAACAATCCCAAGTAAATTTGTGGTCAGGTCAAATAATATTGGTAGTGGTGAGACAGTCAATATTTCCTATACCATCGATAATAAAGCTAGTTCTGCCAAGTTACCACAGGATTATAATCGCGTCCCAGCTGGAACTACGGGCACGATTGCGCTATCACAAAGTTCCAATATTGCTAATATCAATTTCCAAGGTGTGCAAGATAACGTATATGAAACAGCTGAAGAAGTTGTGATACATTTCACTTCATCAAACGGCTTGTTTAGTAACAACCAAAATCGAATAACTGAGCGGTTAACACTTCATGATAATGAAACAGTGGTGACCTTTGACGTTAAGGACCGACAAGTTAAATTATCGGAGTTAAGAAATTCAGCTACTCCAAACACAATTAGTTTAGACTTTGCTACATCCTTAACGGCAGCTGTTGACATTGAGATTAGAGCAACTCTGAATCAAACTGAAACGACTGCGGAAGCTGGGGATTATATGTTCCCAACACCAAGAGCAACAGCGACTCTTGCCGCTGGTTCAGGAACTAGATCCGATTCTATTGACATTACTATTCCGACAACGGCGGTGATTGACGAAGAAGAAGTGATTGCATTGGATTTAGAGCTTATTAATGCAGAATTTGTGAATTTTCCAAATAATTCCGCGACCAAAACGGTAAAGATTACAATCACCCCACATCCGATTGTTTCAATGCATAATTTCCCCCGGAGCATCACTCAAGGTCATCCGTTTAGTTTTGAATTAAGGGCAGACCCAGCACCAAGTGCGCAAGGGTTACCAGTTAAAATACAATTGGATGATGGCAGTTCTGGCGTTATCACCGCAATTACTGGAGCGACCGATGACCCAACCTTTACCACTGGAAAAGCCGGCACAGTAACTATTCCTGAAGAAGGTACATTAGATGTAGTTGTAACGACGACCAATCCAGCTGGTCCGAGTGGTGATCAATTGGTCAATATTTCGTTTGCTCCCAGCACGACTTATTCGTTAGCATTCACCAATAATAGTGGTAAAGTTACTATTGATGATAACAATGCTTCACTCGCAATACGACCAAAGATTTCAATTGAAGCAGCTTCAACTGAGGAAGTTAAGGCCTATTTGTCAGAAGACGCAAAATTCAACATTATAGCCAGTAACCTATCCCATTCAACGCAAGTAAAAGTTAAAATTACTGAGACGGGTAACTTTATTACTGAAGAAGATGAGCGAATCGTTAATCTATCATCTTCTGGACGAACAACAACATTAGTTGTCAATACCTCAGACTCGGATTTGGGTAGAAACGATGCTGATAGCACTATAACGGTTACATTGTTGGAAGGGGTCGGGTATACGCTTGCTGATTCCCCTGATCATCAAGCCGAAGTCACCGTGATAGATGATGTACCAGTGGTAACCTATGAAGGTCGATTACCAGCATTTGGCACATTAAGTCATCCCATCAAATTTACCTTGCGAGTCGACCCACCAGTCGGTGAAAATATCTTTATTCCAATATCAATATCCGATTCCGATACCAATAACTTACTGTTCGGAGCCGTAACCCCTACAACTCGAATCAATAATAGCGTCCTAACCATTCCAGCCAGTGGTCGACAAGAGTTTGAACTTGCAACCAACAATCCTGCTGGTGACCAGACTCTTCAAGCTATTTTAGTGAGACTTACTGATAATAGCTTAAAGTATCGACTTGGTGGAAATGCAAGCGGAACAAGAAGAGTCTCAATGTATGATATTGATAATCCGCAAAAACTATATAGTCCAAGTATCGAGGTCGCATTACCATCAAATGTTACCGAACCAGTCTATGTTCCCCCTGCTGGAACTTCAGTGCGATTTAATTTAATTGCGGATTTACATAATGGTCCGAAATACTTTAATTACCAGGTAAGTTCAAGCGCAACTAGTGCGGAAGGTAATTTCATCAGAGATCCCAATCGGGTAGTACGTTCAGTTGGTTCAGGGATTGGTCGGCAAACTGGTACTTCTTTCGCTGTTCCGTTAGTAGATCCGGACCTTGAAAGTCATGCCGGAGAGAGTACGATTACGGTAGAGTTACTTTCAGGTCGAGATTATATCTTGAGAAATGCACCAAATCATATTGCGACGGTGAGAGTCACCGATATATCTGAAACTCCTGAGGTGTCAATTGCGACAGATTATACCGGTTTAGTTCCAGGGCAAGTATTTTCGTTTGAAGTCACCTTAGCCGAAGCGGTGGATCAAGATTTAACCATCGCGTTCAATGCGCGTGATTCGAGAAATTCAAATTTAACAGTTTCTACTGTCACGATTCCAAGTGGTATAACAACCGCGATCGGTGAAGTGACGACAAGAACTGGTACAGTAGCGAATTTAGTTGCGGCAGTCGTATCAGTTGGAGCAGGAACTGGATATACACCGGCACCGGGGATGTCTGGTCAAATTACAGTTCCTTTTAGCACTTCAGCGAATACACCTGAGATCTCTATTGCCGGTCCAACTAATGCCGTTGATGAAGGTGAGGAAGCGACCTTTATTGTTAGGGCTAGTCAACAAACCAATGTGGATTTGACAATTCCAGTTGCGATTACTGATCTAGCTAGTCGAACCAATACAGATTTTGTTGATGAAGAAACGATTTATGTTCGGCTTGAGAATGGAATGACAACAACATCATTCAATATTTCTACCAACGAAGATGAAGTGGATGAAATTGATGGGGTAATCTCCGCAACGATCCAATCCGATAGTAACTATACGATCAGTACGCGCGCTGGCATCGCTTATGCGGATGTGCTGGATAATGATGATGTTGTTCCACCGGTAGTTGTTTCAGTTGCGGCATTACCAGCTCCAATCCTTGAAGGTGAAAGTACCACCTTTACCATCACTCGGGCCGGTATTGATTTTACCCAACCATTAACCGTTAGCTATGAATTAACACAGCGAGAGATTGCGTCTGATACAACATCTGGAGTATTTGAAACAACCATTGATGCTTTTTCTGCCAATAAAACCATTACGATCAATACCACTGCGAATACCAATAATACCTTAACTCATCAAGCCGGGATTTCGTTACGATTGCGTTCGGCGCGGGAATATCATACTGCGGCATATCGAGTTGATGAAGATGCTGGAAGTTTTTTGGTAAGAGTGACAGATTTCACCCAACCAGTATTTCTGGTTAGTAGCTATAATAATGTGGTACCAGGTGAAGCTTTCGACTTTTCAGTGATTACGATCCCCGCCGCGCCAAAAGACTTACCGATTACGATAACGGCAACAGATGGTGCCAGCAATAGTTTGACAGTTTCACCGGTGACAATTAAGCAAGGAAGCAGTGCTGCGGTCGGTCAAGTGACAACTATAAATGGAGATGTCTCAACTCTTGATAAGGCCGTGGTAACGATAACTGACCATGCAGACTATTCACTTGGTACACCGCATAGTATTGAGGTCGATTATTTAGAAATCTCACCAAAACCTGAGCTTGAAATAGTTGGACCAACAAGTGCATTAGTTGAAGGAGATATAATAAACTATACGATTAATGCTAGTACAACGACTAATGTGGATTTGCGAATCCAAGTCTTGGTTGAAGACCTAGCAAATCGAGGAAGATCAGATTTCTTATCGACTCGAGAAGGAGCTGATTTTGTGAATAATTCAAATTATTTTTTGGTTATACCGGCGGGGAGAACCAGTGTATCATTTTCGGTACCTACCGTTGAAGACACAACGCTGGAAGCAGATGGTGTTGTTTCAGCAACAATTATAGATAATGTCGATCTTTATACCTTAAAAGCGAATGCTACCAATAGTTATACTGAAATATACGATGATGATGGTGCTTTACCACCACGAGTTTTTGTCACGACGACAAGCAATTCGATTTTAGAGGGTACGACCGCAGAGTTTCGAATTAATCGTCGTCGATTAGAAGATCCATTGACGGTAAGATACTCAATTACCGCATTAGGGGATTTATCATTGAGTAGTGTATTTAGAGCTAGTGAAATTAATGCAAACGGTGAAGTAGTGAGAACAGTAACGATTCCGGCTACTGATTATACTGGGTTCATAAGAATTCCGGTACCTGCCGATATAACCTCGGATTTGTCCGCTGATGCTGGATTGATGTTGCGAGTTCACCAATCTGACGAATATCATGCCGCAACCTATCGAGCAGAACCAGAAAATACCACTGCGAGTATCGGGGTAAAAGATAAATTGCCAATTATAACAATTGCTTCTATTGCACCTGGTTTTGCTGAGAATAGTCCGACTCATGCTCAGTTCCGAGTTAATGCAATTGGTATAAATTCTGAAAGAACGATAAATATTGATTATTTTATTTCTCCAATTGCGGGAGGTGGTTCGTTTATTTCAGGAGTTTCAAGGGTAAATGAACCAGTTAGATTCGCTCCTTCTGGAAATAATGATGGTATCTATTCTGGTGATTTAACTCCTATTCAACTCATAAATGATGATGTTAAAGAACAGACTGGTGCTATACGGGTCACGTTAAATCCAGGGTCAGATCGATATATAGTTGGATCAATATTCCAAGTTGAAGCATTTATTTATGATGACGATGCACCATTATTGTCAATAACTAAGGGGGAGACGGCTACGGAAGGACCAAATGCAGTGGTGACGTTTAATGTTAATGCGAAATTTAACCCACAGAAGACCATTAACGTTCGCTATAATGTGACGGAAACTGGAGACTTCATTGCAAGTGCTACTAAAGCTACTACCCAAATGACTCCTCTGGTTTTCACCGGTGCCGAAACTTTTAAACCTTTAACTGTTTCTATTATTGATGATGGTGAACGCGAATCAAATACTCCAGTCACAGTAACTTTAGTCGAGGAACAAACACCGGGAACGACCTATTATGTGGATAGTGCAAATAATACAGCTTCAGTTTTAGTAATTGATGATGATGCACCACCAGTGGTATCGTTTGTGGCACCAGATTACGTGTATGCGGGTGAAAACATTCCACTCACAGCAAAATTAACACCACCGCGCGCGGGAGGAAGTTATAATGATGGACTTTCAGTCAATTTGGCGGCAAGTAATTCATCAGGAACCACATATTATAGTAGGCAATATTCTTATCACAGAGTACTACGCATTGTCGGTGGTAATAGAAATTCAGAATTGCATTTTAATATTCCAACAAATCGCAACGGTGATGGTGGGACAAATCAACATGGTTATATTGAATTTCATACCAATCCCATACTCCACAATGGTTTGCCGACCTATTCAGATGAACCGCGTCAAGTGCGAGTATTGGATCCAGATATATTACCGGATGTGTCAATCTCGACTGATTATACTGGGATAGTTCCGGGGCAACCATTTGAGTTTAAGGCATCCATACCAACGAATGCCACAGGTGATATTCCACTGATTATCACGGCACGCGATTCGGTGAATTCAAGCTTAGAAGTAACCCCGATTACGATTCCGATGGGAGCACGAGAAGCAACTGGCCGTGTAACCACAGTAACTGGCAATAGACTTAGTCTTGCCAATGTTGTGGTGACAGTACATAGAAGTGATGCATATCAACCGGCCGGTAGTGGAGCAAATCGCTTCAGTGTGCCCTTTAGAGATTCGGCTAATACCCCGGAACTTTCAATATCAGGTCCAACTGATCATTTGAATGAAGGGGGGATTATAACATTTACAGTAAATGCAGATACTGTTACCAATGTGGACTTGACTATTCCCGTGTTCGTAGGTGATATTGCAGTACGACCGAACGCGAATTTTGTCGAAGAAACTACTAGATACTTGCGTCTTGTCCAGGGAGAAAGAACCCTATCTTTCACTGTACCAACTATAGTTGATGCTGTGGATGAACCTGATGGCGTTGTTACGGCAAGTATACTCCCAGATATTAACTATACCATCAAAACCAATGAAAGAGTCGCATTGGTTGATGTTTGGGATAATGATGGTGCCACATCACCTCGACTTTCAATTCGGGTATCACCACTGGAGATAACCGAAGGGGAACAGGTAAGGGTATATGTTGATCGCGCCAGTGCAGATATTTCGCAACCTTTACCATTTGGTTGGACTGGGATATTGCGGGAAATTGGGATCTCGAACATCGAAAATCCGGTCAACCAAATAGGTGCCGGAAAGCGAGAGGAAGTTGCAATTGTAACAACAATCGCAGACCCCCGCACTTCATTATCCGATACTGCTGGGTTTACTTTACGTCTACTTACACCACGAGAATATCCGACAGCTAACTATTATGTTCCGCCTGGTTTTGGCACCGCCACAGTTAAAGTCATTGATGCCGTTCAACCCGTCACGATCAGTTCAGATTATAGTGCGGTAGTACCAGGAGAAAAATTCCCATTCACGCTGACGACAGTTCCGGCGGCTCCGCAAGATTTGACGATTTCATTAACTGCCGTAGATGGTGCCGGGAATAATTTAACTATTACTCCAGCAACGATGATTATTAGACAAGGGCAAACGACTACGTCTGGACATATCACAACTACAGCCGGTGATGTTGCAATGCTTGACAAGGCAACTATTACTGTTACAGGTGGAACAAAAACTACCTATTCAATCGGTTATCCTTCAGTTTTAGAGATAGATTATTTGGTTAAATCTACGACACCCGAGATTTCTATAGTGGGGCCGACTACAGTAAATGAAGGCGATAATTTAATTTACACTATAAATTCTAGTGCACCAACAAATGTCGATTTGACGATTCCAGTTAATGTAAGAGACCTTCCAGCTAGAATAACAGCTGGTGGTGGCGATTTTCTAGTTGATGGTATCCACGAAATACATCTTCCAGCTGGAGAATTAACAGCTTCACTTACGGTACCAACAGTTTCTGATACGACACCAGAGCAGGATGGACTTATTGTTGCTGATGTCCAGGCCAGTCCTACTTCAGCATATATCCTCAAAACTGGATCTTTTACCGTAATTTCTGATGTGGTGGATGATGATAACGACTTTGTACCACATGTCATTGTCAATAACAAAACTCTTGGTCAATCAATAACTTCAGTTGTTGAAGGTAACGACCTTACCTTTAATATCCAAATTTTGAAAACAAGTAATATAGATTTAGATGTTCGTTACGATTTGACATTAACTGGTACGAACGCATTAACGGGTCAAAAATTAACCTTTAGTGATATCATTGATGATGACAATGATAATCGGTTTGATCGTGTGATGAATGAATCCGTATTATCCAATCAATCGTTGATACTCCCACGAGATAGATCTTCACATCGTCTCACAGTATCAACCAAAAAAGTAGCTGAGTCACTCTTGGCAAACGCAGGTATTGAGTTTAGATTCCGATCGGTTCGAGAATTTGCCGCGGCGAAATATCGGGTTGACCCGGCAACTCAACGGGTAAGAATTGGCGTTAGAGATGATATTTCAACCCTAACCATTACTAATGTACCTGGTGCACGGACGCAAGGCTATCCTTATCAATTTACCATTAATGTTGATCCACCATCCGCAGTGGACTTAGTTGATATTCCAATTTCCATCACTAGAAACTCAGCAGGATTTATTACTTCATCTTCACCGACATCGGTACTTTTAAAAGGAACCATCACGATTCCAGCCACCCAAGCAAATACCGTCGTTACGTTGCAAACAACCGACCCTGATGGTGGTCCGTCAACTGATTATGGATTCCCTACAATTACGCTTGGTACCCCTCCAGCTGATGCCAACTATGTCTTAGGGGATCCATCATCTGTTAGAACTATTTTGTATTCTAATAAAATACCCTCGGCATCCCGACCAAGTCTTTCAATGGTCCATACTGCCGAAGTTGTCCGAGCTGATCTATCCGAACAAGCTATGTTTATCATCCGCGCATCTAACCATAACCCAAATGAAAATAGAATTCCAGTTCGCTTGAAAGTAACACAAACAGATTCTTATTTTAACCCAGATTCTTTTAATAGTTCGCCAAGAATTTTTATTTTAAATACTGCGAATGATACCCCGTTTAACGTACCGACCAGCGACATAACTTTAGGAATTGATGATCCAAATGGTGAAATCACGGTTGAATTACTGGATAGTGAATCCGGTGAGTATACACTTGCCGATGCTCCCGATCATAAGGCAACCGCAACGATAGTGGATGGAGCAACACCATCCGTTGTTATTAGCGCACCAAGCTATGTTGTTGAGGGGGAAACATTTACGTTTGATATTAGTACAAAACCGGCATTGACTAGTGGTCAAACTTTAGCGGTAAATTTTGAAATAACTCACCAAGGTTCAGAAGATTACCTAAACGATTTTATGCCTGGAACACCAGCAAACTTGAGTTTCACAAATAAAACACAAGAAATCAGAGTTACGACTAACGAAGATTTAACTGATATTGAAGAAAATGGTCATCTTGATATTAAGATAACGTCTGGTGTTGGTTATGTAGCCGCTAGCAATACTGCGACTCGTGTTATTATTCAAGATAAAGAGCTGATACCGACGATATCCATTGCTAGTACCAGTGGTGCGACAATTGTGGAGGGTGAAACCGCGGTATTTGAGTTAATAGCTACCGGTCCAGACGTTACAACAGATTTTCCGGTTACGATTGAAATTGAGCGTTCTGCAGGAATCGGTGATTTCTTGCAACCCAATACTTTTATATTTAACCCATTAACAACGACAGTAAACATAGATGCCGCTACCGACAAGGGAATATTTGAAATTCCAACTCTTACTGATACGACTAGCGAAGCGAATGGGACTTTTACGGTCACGTTAAAAGCGGATCCAGCAGCTAGTGATGCAACCCAGGCTTCGGCCTATTTGGTTGCAACTGCTCCAAATGATAGTGCGGTTGTAACTGTTCAGGATAATGATACCGCGGGTGCGACTACAGAAGTGATGGTTTCAGCACCAAGTTCCGCGAAAATATATGAAAGCCAAGATGCGGTGTTTACGTTTACAGCAACGCCGGCTCCATCTGGAAATCAAGTGGTTACGGTGAATTATCAACTCACTGAAGTTGGTACGTTCTTGGGAACGACCGCGAATACTTCGCGCACTGGAACTATTGATATCGATGCCGATGATCAGAATGGCCAAGTTACACTCACCTTGCCAACAACTCCAGATTCAGATGAAGAGGATGATGGTACATTGACGATAAAAGTACTGCCCTATACATCAGGAACAAGAGCTTTAACTTATAATATTGGTGCAGATTATACCGCATCGGTTCAACTAATTGATGATGATGATAGTACATTACCGGAGATTACTTTTGGTACTCTAACAACACCAATTTCTGAAACCGCAGGAAATGCAGAATTTACATTGAATGCATCTGCTGAAGGGGGAGCAGGAGATGTAAATGTAGACATAGTAATTTCACAAGAAGGTGATTTTATCGTAGCAGGTACACAACTTAAGCGGATCATTCCAGTTACTAGAAATGATTCAGATTCATTTATGGTTGCAATTCAAAATGATGATCTAAATGAACCGGATGGAGCGGTAATTGCGACAATTCTTCCTGACCTTACCGATCCGATTGAATATAAGCTAGGTGCGACCAATACTGCTAAAGTCGTGATCAATGATGATGAATCTCCCAGAACAGTTAGTATTTCGGGTACCGCAACAATAGATGAGGGGAGTGAAGCCAGGGAAGAAAAGACATTAACATATACGGTGACTTTATCAAGGCCCCACACAGTTCCAGTTATTGTTAATTATGTCATTGGTAAGTCTGGTGATACCGCAGAGCTCAATACAGATTATACGATAAAAGATTTGTCGCAAACTGGTACCTTAACTTTCGCCGCTAATACTGAAACATTAACCCAGGAAATAGTCATAGAGATTATTGAAGATGTTTTAGATGAGGAAGATGAAGAAACTTTCACAATTGAGCTAACGGGTGCATCTCCAGTAGGGCAAGCAACTGTAGGAACTGCTCAAGTAACTGGTACAATTGTTGATGATGATGAGACGATCCCGGTCATAAAAATCGCTGATGCAGAAGGGGTTGAGGATGATGGTACTGATGATGGTAAAGTCACCTTTACCTTGTCTTTAGTAGACTCCAATGGAGACTCATATACCGCTGGTCGCGACATTATGGTTAATTTTGCCACTTCAAGTACGACCGTCCGTCCATTTGCTACCGTAACTACAGATTATACATCGGTTGATGAAATGGTAACGATTAGCAAAGGTAGTAGTTCAAAGACTGTTGATGTTACGACAAAATTTGATGGTGATGAAGTGGCAAATGTGAAGAATGAGTCGGATGAAGAATTCACTGTAACTATATCAAGCCCGGTTCATGCCACCATAGATGGTGATGGAACTGCAATTGGTACAATCTTGAGCAATGATACTCCAGTGTTTGAAATTTTTGATGTAACTCAGGATGAACTTAATACAAGCACAGATAACACTATGGATTTTGAAGTTATTCTGTCATCACGACCTACGGGTGCAACTGGTGCGGTAACTATACATTATATGACAGCAGACGTATCAGCAATGTCTGGTTCAGATTATACCGAAACAACTTCTGTTGGTGGAACTCCTTTGACATTCCCAGTTGGAATCAATTCACAAACAATCTCTGTTCCTATTATTGGAGATGCAATATTTGAGGAAAATGAAAGTACCCAGAGTAGAGATGAAACATTTACTGTTACTCTTTTAACTCCTAGCTCGGGAACAGAAATTCTAAGCGGAGGTGGTAGTGCTACGGGTACAATCACCGATGATGATGTGAAGAAACCTACCGTGTCCATTGATACGCGGTTCACGAAAGTATCGGATACGGATTATGTTGAATACACCTTATCAGCAGAAGATGTCACAACAGATATTTTAGTAAATCTGAATGTCGCGGTAGATGCAGATAGTAAAGTGAACAGCACAACATCTAATTTGCAAGGAATAATGTTGACAAGTACAAACTTAACGGCAACTGGTCGAATCAATTTTACCCCGAGTTCAGCGACTAACAGTCTTGTTGAAATTGCTATAACACCTGACCCAACAAATTATACGATTAATCAATCCAAACCGAAGATTACATTCCGAGTTGATAATGGTGCAAGTTTTCCAGCAGTTTCAATTACTGGAAATGGTATCGTTAGTGAAGGGAATGACGCGATATTTACGGTAAGGACAGATGAATTAGATACCTCTCGTCGAATGCCGTTGGTGGTTTCAGTACTGGTATCAGAAGGAAATACGAGTTTTATTGCTGAAACACACATGACTACAGTGTCAATCCCAGTAGGTTCAACTTCTGCTCCATATTTAGTTCCAACAATTAATGATGGCCAACCTGGGGCCGCAAATGGTACTATCACCGTAGCTCTTGACCCCGGTGATGGATATAAATTGGCAGATTCCAATACCAGTGGTACGGTTGAAGTGCGAGATGACGGGTTGGGTAAATTACCAATCGTATCAATTGATACTCGATTTGAAACGGTTTCGGATACGGATTATCTCAAATATGTACTATCCGCAACTGGCATTACAACGGATATTTCAGTAAATCTGAATGTTCCAGTAGATGCACAAAATGTGGTTGATAGTTCGCGATCTGAATTGCAGTCAATTACATTAACAAGTAGTGCTCCAAGTGTGACTAAATTTGTGCGGTTTAATTCTGGAGTAGCAAATAATAGTTTGGTCGAAATTGCGGTTACGTCTGGCACTACCTATACTATCAATCCATTAAAACCAAAGATTTCATTTCGAGTTGTCGATGGGGCGAGTTTTATATCGGTTTCAGTTGTTGGTTTAGGTCCGATTGGTGAAGGTTCGGACGCGAAGTTTAGAGTGAGTACAGATGAATCTGATATGTCACGAAGTACAGCATTGGAGGTAGCAGTTTCAGTATCAGAAGGGGATACGAATTTTATATCAAGAACTCCATCAGCAACTCCTCCAGCAACTGTGTCAATTCCGGTTGGTTCTAGAATGGTCACGTATTCGGTGCCAACTACTGAAGACACCTCAATGAATGGTATGAATGGTGTTATTACCGCAGTAGTAGAACCCGGTGAGAATTATAAACGATCGGTAACAAATGGTAGTGGTTCGGTCACTGTACTCGATAATGGTGGATTACCAGTGGTTTCAATTTCTTCAAAAGCGGCATTGCCAGATGGAACTGGAGTTACTGAACGTGCTACCTTCGAGATTATTGTTTCAACAGTTGAAAATGTAGATGCAGATCTGGATGTAATGTTGAATATTCCTGATGGAACCCAACTTGGCTTTAATATCAGTGGGACCAATCCGATCCGGATACCTAGTGGTAGTAAAACAGCCTCTACCACAATATCGATGGCGACGACTGGTCTGGGTGCTGTTTCGGAACAGGAATTGATTTATACTTTTGAGATTACTGAGCTGACGCATCTCTATACAATTTCACCATCAGCCGGGTTAATACGAGTGTTAGTTAAAGATGGTGCCGCTGGGAATACTAGTAATCCAGTAATGAGACTTGCGGGGCCTTCTTCGATAGCTGAAGGTGAGACTGCAAATTATACGTTGACATCTTCCCATACACCGACCAATGCTCCCGTTGCAGTAACTGTGTCAATTGCGAATGTTGTTAATTTTCCTGATTTCTTTGTATCAGGGCAAGGGGGAACTAGAACTTTTATGGTGTCCGATACAACACCTATTCCATTTACTGTTGCGACTAAAGTAGACTCTCCAGATGGTGGAGATGGAAAGTTTACGGTATCACTAGTAGAAGGTGCTGGGTATGCATTACCAAATGAATCAAGTTCTTTTAAAGTAACGACTAATGTAACTGACCCGATTGTATCAATTGAAGGCTTACCTGGTTCCGTAACCCAAGGTCATCCATTTAGTTTTACTGTTAAGGCAACTGGGGCATTTTCGTCACAACTGCCAGTTCGGATTGAGTTTGCAGATGGCAATTCAACAAGTATAACTGGGGCAACACCAGGTGGTGTCTTTATTCCTGCTGGAGAGGGAGTAGTAAATATTCCGGTACCAACAAGTGGAACAACTGGTAGTTCTGTTCTCGTGACAGTAACAACAATAAATCCAGGTGGTTCTACTGGAAAAAAGGCCGCTGATATAACCCTACGTAATCCAGTTAGTGGTTCTGCTTATAAGGTTGAAGGTATGAGTGCGTTACTTCGTGAAACCATCATACTCAAGGATGGTAATGAAAAATCACCGCAACAACCACAATTGAAATTTCAGCAGTATCCGACCAATACAACTACTTCGACTTATTTAGATTCTGATGCAAAAGTGACCTTTACGATTGAGTCTACTCATATACCAGATACCGATGATAGAACGGCGATGATTAAAGTTGGTCAAACTGGAGATAACTTTCTTGTCGGAGTTGAATCAATTCGTTCGCAAGTATTGAGCACAACTAGTACAACAACAGAATTTGATGTATCTATTGCTGATGCGGATAATATGTCTAATAGTCAATCAGGAACAATTACCGTTCAACTAATTGATGGGTTTGATTACACGATCGCGGGCGATGTTGATACCAAGACTTCGGCTAGCGTTAACGACGCTGGGGTGATTCATTTAACAACTCGTTATGCTAATGTCATTGAAAGTGGAGCTATCCATTTTACGATGACCGCGACACCAGCCCCCTTATCATCTATTCCTGTGACTCTAGTATTAACTGACAATTTATCTGGTACTTTAGGTAACATATCAACCCACAATTATACCATTGATACCAGTGGTACCTATACTGCACAGGTAACCGCAAGAGCAAAGGAACATCCAACTGATACTTCACAACCGGACTACACAGATACCCAATTAGGAAATTTATTGTTCAATGCTTCGACGACTAATACTGGTTACTCGTTTGGTCCTAGACTTGAAGTTCCTTATCGAACCCCGACTCCACCACCTAATATTACAATTTCTGCGCGAACCGCAACGTCAGCCCCACCGTCAATCAGTGAAGATAGTATTGCAACTTTTAGACTTGCAAGAGCTGAAAGGACTAATCAAGATCTTGCGGTTACAGTGAGGATTGATGATAAAGCTGGAAGTACCACAAATTATTTTGATGCCACTGATGTCTTAGTACGGTTTCCGGCCGGGGATACTCGCGTCGATTTCGAAGTTAAAACCAAGAAAATTGCCGGTGCTGGTCCTGATGGTATTATTGAAGCGACAATTCTAGAAGGGCCGGGCTATAGTTTTACTGATACTAGTAAAATTGTAACAGTACTTGTTTATGATACAGATGGAAATACCCCGGTGATATATATTGATCCAGGAAATGCGAGGCCAGTTGAAGGAGATTTAGCCCCAATTCAATTTATTAGGTCTGCAGGTGATAATACAATACCGGTGACGGTGTATTATAATATTGAGGATCCATCGAATCTTTTGACCGGTGAACTTCATAATACCTCATCATCAATCACGATTGGTGCAAACGAACCTCAAAGTTCAATTCCATTAGCAGTACACGGACACTTAACTGGATTGAGTTCCAATCTTGATGAAAATAGATTTTTTATAACGATTCAATCACAACTTGACAATCCAGCTGTGAATTATCGCGTTAGAGACGGATCTGGAGCACTACGATCAAGAGTCAGGTCAACCATGAAACCAGTACTTGATATAACGGCTAAGAATGGGGTCACTTCGGTAACTGAACCCGATGGCAATACTGCTACGAATATTACGGCGGATTTTACAATAAATATGCGGTATAATGCAGCTGGTACCTACAGTGTAAACTATTCAGTTACCCAAGAGGGAAATTTTTTACGTGATGGTACTATGAGTGTTACCGAACAAGATTTTGTTTTTTCTCCTGTTGCTGGTGGTCTAAATACAGCAAACTTGAGTATTCCAATATTGAATGATTTAGTTGCGGAACATGATGGAACTATTACTGTTACTTTAGATCCCAAAAGTCAAAATTCTACCGATTATGTGTTAGTTGAGGATCCTTCCCAAACTATTATGGTTATGGATGAGGATGTGGGGAGTCTGCCGCATGTGACTATTGCTGATATAGAAAATCCGGTGTTAGAGTATTCACTAGATGAAAATGGCAATAAGATCAATGGGGCGGCGAGTTTTGTAATTACTAGTACATTACCTGCTAACCTTACAGTCCAATATCAATTGACTGAAAAAGATGGGGCAAACTTTGTCATCAACAAAACCGCACAACAATCTGCGCCGATAAGGTTTGTGCGTGAACCTGGTGGTACTGGATCAATAACTAGAATGCTTACTATCCCAATTGAAAATGATACGGTCGGTGAAGCGACTGGTAAGATTGAAGTTGAATTGGTCGCGGCGACCGGTGGAACAGCGACCTATACGGTTGATCCAGGTTTAAAGAGCGATGGTGCAAAGCGTATTGCCGAAGCGACGATTTGGGATGATGATGCCCCTGAGTTATATCTTACTACGCCACCGACTGTACGGGAAGATTTCCGAATGGGAAGAATGTACTTTTTAGTGAACGCGCGAGTGAGTCCAAATAAACAATTTCAGGTGCGTTTAAAAGTTGAGGAGAGTTCCAATTCGGATGGTGATTTTATCGGAGCTGCAATACAATCTACGGAAAGTGAAGAGAAAGTTGTACAAGGATATCCAGATTTTTCCATGGGACAATCGTCAGTACTATTATATATTCCACTTGATGATGATACGGAATCTGAAGGTGATTCAGTCGTAACATTGACCTTGTTAGATGATGCCGCGGATGGAACGATTACCAATTATACCGTGTCCGCTGATTCAGCTGATAACACTAAAATGGTTACTATTACTGATGATGACAAACTGCCAAAGATTTCGATTACCTCACCTTATAGCAATGTCTTACCAGACTCAGAATTAAACTTTACCGTATCAGTTAATCCGCAACAATCTCAACCAATTATGATACCAGTAACAGCAAAAGATGAGACCAATGATTCATTGGTCGTTACCCCAGCGATAATTGAAATTGGAACAGATGGAACTGGTACTGGTCGGGTCTCAACGCTGGCAAGTTCTACTGATAAAGTTACTTTGACATTAGGGTATCTTGCTGAATATAAAAATGTTGGTGAACTTGAAGTTCCCATTGAAAGTCCAACAAGTGACGCGACGTTGACCATAGCTGGTCCATCAACACCAGTGGCCGAGGGTGGTATGGTAACATTTACTATTACTGCGGATCCAACCGCAGATAAGGATATTACGGTGGAGGTTGATGTGAGTGATTTGACCACAAAAGGAACCAATTTTGTTGATAATGGAACCCGTTTTATCAGATTACCGGCAGCTGCCTCTGGAGTAACCTCTAATAGTGTCACGTTTGATGTTCAAACCAAAACTGATACTACCGCGGATGATGATGGCGTTTTGGTTGCAACTTTGCAAGATGGTGCTGGATATACAGATGTTTCTTCAACTAATCCCGCGTATGCTGAAATCCAAGATAATGAAAATACGACTCCCGTTGAATTGACAGTTACTGCAAATGAGAGTGTGGTTTATGGAAGTGAATCAATAACGTTTACTGTGAGTCGTACTGGAGATACAACAGCAGAATTACCGTTCAGGTATGACCTGATTGATACCGAAGATGTGATTGATAGTGAAAGTACTGGTATCTCTGGTACCATACTTGTTAATGAAACTAGTGTTCAGCTAGCACCTATTACCACAAAGGTCGCTGAAACAAGTTACACTCAAGATGCAGGATTAACATTGCGGTTAAATCCAGTAAGTGAATTTACCGCGGCGACTTATCGCGTTGGAGATCCAGGAAGCACAAAAGTTAGAGTGTCCTCTGAATTAATCCCTGAGATTAAGTTGACGATTGCACCGAATTATATTTCTGAAGGTGACGACTTTGAACTAGTAGCAACGGCCACTCCGGCTCCAATCAGTGATATTACTATTAATGTGACGCTTTCTTCCGATGAAAGTAATAATTTCCTTGCAGTTGATTCACGTGGTGCAAAAACGATTTCCATTGTTGCTGATCAAACTTCAGGGATGATTTCAATAACTTCTCAGGCCGATGGAACTACTGGTAATCAAGGTTTGATCACCGCACAATTAGAAATGGGAACTAGCTACAGGCGACCAGTAGATACAGCTGAGCAAATGGACACAGTTGTTGTACTTGAAGCCTTACCGGTTGTTTCGATTTCCACACTGACGACGCGTGTCAAAGAAGATGTTGGAAATATTGCATTGACTCTGAATACTACCACATTCACTCCAGAAGCTAATCGACCAGTAAGAGTGGAAGGATTAACGGCTATGGATACCGGTGCATCAACAGATTTTCTTGGTACCATTGATTTATCATCTATTGAAATCGATGATTCTGGAAGTACGACGATTCAGGTACCAGTCAATCACAATAACACTTATCGTCCGTATGGAGAATTAACCTTCACTTTAGTTGATGGCGATGAATACACCGCGAATACCACCGAAAGTTCACGTATTGTCAAGGTCATTATTGAAGATGCAGAAACCTATCCTACTCGATCTCTTTCATTTACAGTTCCTGAGCGAGTATTAGAAGGTCAAGATATCGAAGTTATGGTTTCTAATAATCTGGTACTTGGTTCTGGTGAAAGTATTGATGTTGCATTCAATGTGGATTCTAATCCAGTCAATTATTTTAATATTGCTGATTCTGATAGTTCACCAGTAACCATTACTGATCCCGGTGATACAAAAACAATTACGTTGAAAACGAATGATCATAGTATAGAAGATCGGAATGGTACGATTGACATCACTTTGTTACGTGGTTATCAATACGAACCAGCGGCTCCTTTGACTCGTCAAGTCATCATTGTTGCGAAAGAAACCCAACCAACAGTAACTATTGCACCAAAGGGACCAAGTACGATTGATGAGGGTGAGGATGCCGTCTTCACCATTACTGCGACCGGAGGTTATATCCCGAATGGAATACCAGTTGACTTGACGGTAATTCAAGGTCAAACTGAAGATTTCATAAAGGATCCTGCAGCAATTCCTCCCTCAGTAATGCTCAATTCCGACGGTACTGGTGAAATAACTATTGAAACGATCGCGGATACTACTGATGAAACTGATGGTACTATAACGGCCACTCTTTCAGCAAGTACTGATTTGAGCTATGTTCTTGCAAATCCTAATGTCCCAGCCGAAATCAATATTAAGGATAATGATGACTCAACATTACCAGATATTACCATTTCACGAATAGGTTCAGCTCCGGTTTTTGAAGGTGATACTTTACGGTATATGTTGGTAGCTGATCCAGCACCGACTGGTGATGCAACAATTAGTGTGAGAATACAAATTTCAGAAACCGGTAATTTCTTAACTACTTCTGCAAATCCAACTTCACGAGTGGTAAATGAATTGGTTGGCAGAAATGGTGGAATATTGATGCTAGAGACTGCAGCTGATATAGAAGATGAACCCGACGCGGTGGTAGAAGCTAGAATTATTTCTGAAGATATAACTGGAGGTGGTTCAGCGACATATTCTATCGGAGAAACTCCGGCTGTTATTGTAACTGTACAAGATAATGATAGTCCAGAGTTAGCTACTATTAATATTGACGAAGTAACTTCCCCAATTACAGAAGCTGATGGTGTACAAGCAGAATTTGATATCACGGCAACAGTTGGAACTTCAGGAGACACCACTCCAGTTGCAGTTGACGTGATGATTTCTCAGGTTGGGGATTTCTTAAAAAATGCTATCGGTACTAGACGTATTATGGTTACACCTGGTGCAATTGGGTCAGAGATTGCTACTCGTCATTCTGAAGCAATTGATAATGATTTGAGTTCTGATATTGATGGTGAAGTTATTGCAAAAATAGTTAGTACATCGCGTTATTCAGTCGGGGAAGATTCATTAGCGAGAGTAGTTGTTAATGATGATGAAGGATTACCGAATGTTTCTATCACTGCACCACAATTTGCGGATGAAGGAAATAGTGGAGAACAAACTTACAATTTTGTCGTCAGACTTTCTCAAAGTACTCCATTTGAAGTTACCGTAAACTTTGGAGTCGGTGCCGTTGGGGATACTGCAACTATTAATGATGACTATCGACTTGTAAATTCGGTTAATCGGTTGATTTTCCCGGCTAACTCAACTGCACCACAATACATAACTATTGCAGTAATTGGTGATACTTTGAATGAGACAGAGGAGCAATATACCATTACATTATTGCAACCTCCCGGAACACCAAGGTTTACTTTACCTAGCGATCCTACTGCGACAGGGACTATTACCGATAATGATACCACATTACCAACTGCAAGTATTGCTGATAGTTTTGGTGATGAAGGGAATGGTACTTCCAATGGTTCAGTTCAGTTTACTGTGACTTTGTCTGAAGCGATCGGTGTTCCTGTTACACTAAATTTTACTACTGCGGATGGGTCAGCTACTGTAGCCGATAATGACTATGTGGCAATCACTGATGGAAGTGTGGTTACTGATAGAACTTTAAGAATTCCGGCTAGTACTAACTCCAATCAAAATCTTATTGGAACTTTTTCTATCACGACAACAGCTGATGCAACCGCAGAAGTTGATGAAACCTTTGAAGTCACATTATCGTTCCCGAATGATGCTAATGCCACCGCTGGAACTAAAACTACGGCAACTGGTACAATTGTGAGTGATGATGCTCCAATTCTCAGTATTGTTAATACGAATACCGATAATGCGGTGACTGAGGGTGGAGACGCGACATTTGATGTCATCCTTTTTGGTCGTCCAACTGAAGATGTTTCTGTTGACTGGGCCACAGCTGATGGAACAGCAACCCAACCAAATGATTATACCGCTGTTACAGCAACGACTCTTAACTTTGCAATGGCTTCAAATGACAAGAGAAAACCCATTATTGTGACGACTATTGACGATGATGACCCTGAAATAGTTCAACAAGATTTTGTTGTTAATCTAACTAATGCAATGCCTACGAGTGTAACTATTGAGAATAGTTCAGCAACAGTTTCAATAGATGATAATGATTTACCAGTTCTCACTATTGCTGATGCAAGTGGGTCAGAGGGCGAACCAACTGCCAATGGTTCGGTTAATTTCATGCCGACTTTGGATCAGGTATCTACCCATCCAGTAGTGATTACCTATTCAGTAGCACCAAGTGGAATATTTCCAGCTGAAGCTGGAGACTATTCAGTATCTGAACGAGAAATAACTATTCCAGCCGGAAAAACAACTCCGGTTGATTCAGATAATACAACTCCTCGACACCTTAGCAT
Organism: Stappiaceae bacterium; assembly: GCA_964291365.2. GTDB lineage: Bacteria > Pseudomonadota > Alphaproteobacteria > Rhizobiales > Stappiaceae > JBDWFY01. The sequence goes on along the minus strand of OZ219989.1, from coordinate 2,169,536 downwards.
TACAACTATGGGAGATGATGACGCGGAACCGAATGAAACCTTTACACTAACCTATAGTGCTACTAATGCTGAATTGTCAAAAACTACCGCAATTGGAACCATCAATAATGATGATGATCAAGTAATAGCAATCAATTCAATTTCTGTTGATGAAGCAGATCGAACCGCAGAGTTATCCGTCGTTATTTCACCTCCATCAAGTAATCCGGTCAATGTTGAATTTTCTGCATCTAAAGATTCTGCTGGTGATTCGGATTATACAACAACGACCACTTCACCACTTCAATTTGGTGCGAATGAGAGTGATCCACAAAAAATTATTTTCAACATAACTGATGATTCCACAGATGAAGTCGATGAAACGATCACGGTAACGTTGACTAATTCTGATAGTATTGGATTTTTCCCAACTAATGCAATCGGAACGGTCACAATTACGGACAATGACCCAGTACCAACTATCGGATTTTCTCAAACTTCTCAAACTGTTCAAGAAGGGACAACGACGAATGTTGATCCCAATATCATGGTTAATTTAAGTCCTGATTCTGGACAAACAGTGACCGTGAACTATGTATTAACTGCAGGGACTGCATCTACACCTGCTGATTATACATTACCACCTGCAGATACTGGAATCTTGACATTTGATCCAGGTCAAACTAGTAAATCAATACCTGTGTCGATTGTTCCTGATGCAAATGATGAAGAAGATGAAACATTTACGGTAACTCTTTCTAGTCCAAATAATGCTACTCTTGGCACTTCAATCAATAATATTTTAATTGAAGATAATGATGTAACGGAGGCTTCAATTGTTGCTACATTTAGAGCACCTGAAGCATCAGGGGATAATGAAACTAGAGGAACAGATGGTTTAGTTGTTAGTTTAAATGCACCTTCAACAAAAACTGTAAAGGTAGGCTATGTATTTACTTTAGGTTCGGCTACTGCAGATATGGATTATACTGCAATTGATGGAACTTTGACTTTTGCTCTAGATCCAAATACCGGATTGACTCCGATGTCAAAGTTAATTCCATTCACGATCATTCAAGATGCGATGAAAGACCCAGATGAGACATTTATTATAACATTATCTGAACGCGCTGATGGTAATGCAAGTGTCAGTAGCTCAAATAATACTTCAACTGTAACCATTTGGGATGACGACACACTGCCAAATTTAACTATTGCTAATGCTGAAGCAGAGGAAGGAGAAGCGATCGTATTTATGCCAACATTGGATATTGACGCGGTAAATGATGTTGAAATCACTTATTCAACATCACCTGCTGGTGCATTTCCAGTTGAAGCCGGTGACTATTCTCCAGAATCTGGTCAAACAATCACAATTCAAAGGGGTGAAACAACACCAACTCCACCAGCAACAATTAGTATTTCAACAACCGAAGATCCTGATTCGGAACCAAATGAAACTTTCAAATTAACCTATAGTGCGACAAATGTTGAGTCTCCGGTTGCTGATGACTCCGCGATAGGTACGATTATTAGTGATGACCCGCAAGTTATTGCAATCAATGATGTCACAGTAAATGAAGATGCTAGCACGGCAACATTAAATGTTTCAATATCGCCAGCACCAGATTCCAATCCAGTAGAAGTATCTTTTACAATCAATACTGATTCGACCACTACCGCTAATTCGGGAGATTACGCGTTATCTACTGCTACACCTTCGCCACTTAATTTTGGTGTGGGTGAGAGTTCAAAACAAATTACATTTAATATTACCGATGATGATTTGGCTGAAGATTCTGAAACAATTACCGTGACATTAACCAATACTGCAAATATTGCATATTATGGGGGTGATAGTACTGGAACAGTAACCATCACGGATAATGACGCATTACCTGTTCTTGAACTGGTAGCATTGACAGAAAATATCATGGAAGGAACAGACACCTCTGATAATAATATTGATGATAATACAACTCAAAATGTTACGGTAAGGTTAGCTGGTGGTGCAACTGCTGGACGAAACATTACCGCAACATATACTTTAGCGGGAGATGGTACAAATGAGGTAAAAATTCCATACGATATTAAATTGGCATCGACAGCTCCGGGACGTTCTTCAGATACAACTGGAACTATTACAATCGCTGATGGACGACAATTTGCAACCATTCCGTTGGAAATTATTGCAGATGCCAATGATGAGTTCAATGAGAATTTCAAGATCACTTTATCAAACGAGGTTAATGCAACTTTAGGTACTGACGAAATCACTGGAATAATAGCAGACGATGATGATCAACCTGTAGCGAGGATTGGTTCAGGGTTGATTTTAAATGAGAGATATGGGGACAATGTAGACCATCAAATTGGTGGATTACGGATAATTTTAACTCAAGCCTCAGGTAAAACTGTGAAGGTAAATTATGCATCTGTTGCGATAGACGCGACATTAGGAACGGATATTACCGGACATAGTGGTACTGTGACCTTTAACCCTGATCCAATTACCGGGTTAACACCAAGATCGTTGCTCATTCCATTTTCGATCGTTGCCGATGATATTGTTGAAGAAACTGAGGAATTTGTTATGGGGATAATCCAACATCCTGATGGTAATGCAACAGTTCCCCGCAATTCACCTTCTCTAACTCTTGCTACTTTGGCAATTATCGATTCTGCTAGGATAACGGTATCTATAGCCGGTGCTGGTGCTGTAAATGAAGGAGAAGATGCAGTATTTACGGTAAGTACGGATGAGTCAGATAATTCACGCACGACACCTTTGGTAATCAACCTTACAACATCATCTACAGGAACCAATTTCATTTCTGGTACACCTAGACCAACTGTAACAATCCCAGCTGGTTCAACTTCTGAGACTTATCGGGTAGCTACCACGAATGACAATGTCGCGGGTGATATTCCAGGACTAGTCACAGTAACCATCAATAATGGAGTTGGTTATAGATTTGGTGGTCCAAGTGCCAGTGCAAGTGTGGGAGTACGTGATAATGCAGGAGTTCGAGGACCAGAAGCATATATTTCTGATGCAGCTGCGACTGCAGAAGGCACCGAAATGGTATTTACGGTGAGATTATCCCGTCGGCCATCTCTGAACACAAATGTTTATTATAACATTCATACGGATAGTACTGCTGAAGCTGGAGAAGATTTTACCCAACCAGCATTGAATTACGTTACTTTCCGTCGTGGTTCACGATTCCCGGTGCGGAGACCTGGTGAAATTACCAAACAAATTCGAATTCCACTTATTCATGACAACTATGATGAAACAGATGAAACTATTGAAATTGAGTTAACCAGTGTGACTAATAACTATTTAATTGATACTTTCGGTAATCGCGCAACGGGAATCATTACTGACAATGCAAACGATATTGCTATGGTTAGTGTTGAAAATGCCGCAGGTCTTGAAGGTCAAAGAGGAAATAAGAACATTCCAGTAACACTTAGACTTAGTATCCCATCTTCTCGGGATGTTGAAGTAGATTGGGCTACCTCAGTTGCAACTGGTGGAACCAATAACGCGACTGCGGATGATTTTGTTGTTGAATCTTCATCGGATGTTGGTAATAATAAGGCTGTAATTCCAGCTGGTCAGTTAACTAGTACATTTAATGTGAAAACTAAAGGTGATGAAATCGAAAATGAAGGTGATGAAACATTTACTGTTACTATAAGTGATCCGACGAACGATGCTGGATTGGGTAATGCGACCGCGACTGTAACGATAAAGGATGATGAAATTCCAGTATTGAGTATTGCTGATGGTCCCACAATTACGGAAGCTGATCCAGCTGACTCTGCTGTCAAAGCGGTATTTACCATCACAACAACAGAAATACCAGCCACCAATCCATTGACAGTTCATTACACCGTAATTAGTGAAAATTTCCTTGCAACTGATACACTTACAACTACCTCAAGTCCTATAACGTTTAATTCTGGTACAGAAACCGGAACTTTGGAAATAGGAGTCACCAATGATAATGACGCTGAAGCATATGGTTCAATAGATGTAACCTTGATTGAAGAACAGTCCGGTGATGGAACTACTTATAGTGTTGATCCAACAGCAGATTCAGCTAAAGTAAATGTCAGAGATGATGATTCACCGATACCAGTATTATCTATTGCTGGACCAGTAAATGCAATTGCAGAGGCTGAAAATGCGATGGCTGAATTTATTGTGACTGCTAAGAAATCTGATGGAACAGCTCTCAATCCATCCAATCCAATCACGATACATTATAATGTCGCTGATCATGCATCACAAAATTTCTTGGATGCTACTGATGAAGGTGACAAATCTACCGCTGAGGCAATAACTTTCAGCGATGATGGCAATGGAAATTATATCTATACGATTAGTATTCCGATCGCGGTAAATAAAATTCAACAAACTGATGGGGATATTACTGTTACTCTTAGAGCAGATACTGAGGTAACTGCAACTTATACTCTGGATTCTGATACCAATAATCAGAGTGCGACCGCGACTATTGAAGATACTCAAGTGGTATCATTTACATCAGCCACTTTCTCTGCAGATGAGGGAAATATTTTAAGCTTTGAAGTTGAATTGAGCGAAAAAGTGATTGCTAAGGATAATGAAGCGACTTCTGTTCTAGTTTATTACGAAATTCTTGGAACCGGTACGGCCATCTCTGGGGACGACTTTATTTACCCACCAGCTGAATATGTGCAATTTAGACCAAATCATCATCCGGAAATGGTAGCTGACCCGAATAATCCTGGACAGCAAATTCCAAATCCGAATTTCACCAGCTACAATGGTGATACAAGACAATCAATTGAAATCCAACTTACTGATGATGATCTTCATGAGTTAGCTGAGACCATTATGGTGCGACTAACAAGAGCGACTCGTGGTGCAGTTATTTCAACTTCTGAACGAACTGCAACAGGAACTATCAATAATACTGATAATGTCACGATTAGTTTAGAGCCTACTTCTGCTTTAGAGGGTGCTCTTGGGGACAACAAGAATGTGCCAGTCACGGTTCGATTAGATAAATTATCAACTAGCAATCTAACGATAACTTGGGAAACTACAATAGAGGCCGGAGATACCGCAACTGCAGACACAGATTTTGTGGCGGTTTCTGGTGGAACCAAAACGATCAATGCTGGAAGATTAACTGAAACCTTTGAGGTTCAATTCAAGGGTGATGATGATGATACTGAAGATAATGAAACTTTCACAGTAAGAATTGATAGAGTATCACCTGTTGTCGATACAACATTAAGTAGTGGACGTTCTGCTAAAGTAACGATTAAGGAAGATGATCGACCAGTATTGACTATTAGTGGTGGAAATCCAATTACTGAAGGAGAAAATGCAGAATTTACTATCACCTCAACGGAAAACCCATCTGGTGGTACATTGTCTTTCAACTATACCCCAGTTAGTGCCAATTTCCTTGCAACTGGTTCTGAAACTCCGGTTGATACACCTTCTCCACTTGACTTTCAACCATCGGGGAGTGAATTTACCGCAATATTAAGTATAGCAACAGAAGACGATAGTGGAGCAGGTGCAGTAGAGAAAAATGGATTATTAACAGTGACACTTAATGCTGGAACTGGATATACTGTTGGTGAAACTGCTACCGCGTCGATCCATGTAAGTGATAATGATGCACCGATCCCATCACTTAAGATAGCTGGTCCAAGTACTCAGGTTTTTGAAGGATTTAATGATGGTTCGGCTGAATTCACTATTACCGCAAGTGTAGATCCTGGTAGAACGATGGATGTTCGTTATACACCTTCAGAATCTGGTGGTGATTTCTTAGCAGCTGATGTTGAAGGAGTGACTGCAACCGCGTCGTCCTTAAACTTCTCCAATTCTTCTCTAAGTGATACCATCAACATACCAATCGAAGATGATATCACGTTTGAAAATACCAATACAATTACGGTGACTTTAGTTGAACAAGAAACTGGTGCGAGAAAAGCTTATACATTAGGTTCTCCTGCAAGTGCAACGACCCCAATTCAAGATGATGATGTATCGTTGTTTGAAATTTCGGCTGGACCAAGAGTGGTAGAGGGTACTGATACTCAGGTTGAATTCACGGTCAGAACCAACAAGAGTCCGAATGCTGAAGTTCCAATCAGATTTTCATTTGATCGGACGTATTTACCAAGCGGTGAAGCTAGCAAAACTGGTACCAATGCTGATCATCCGATCACCTTAGATTTCCGAGCCAATACCGATAAAACAAAAGGACCAATTACCGGACCAAAAACTGAGGTAACATTTACTTTACCATTGAATCCAGGTAATTTAACAATACCAGTATTCTCGAATGGTGAATTTGAGGTCACACTGCTACCGGACGATGCCTCAACTATCCGTTATGCAGTGTGGTCAGCACCAAGAGACGTTGCCGCGGTTCAAGTATTAGATGCAGATAATATTCCAGAAATAAACATTACACCAAAAGTTGGCACGACTAATGAAAATGCCGGTCCTGCGGTGTTTACGATTACAGCTACGGGAAATAATATTGATGGAAAAACGCTCAATGTTCGATACACCCCAACTGAGGTAGCAGGTGGTAGTTTCTTAAGTAGTGCATCACAAGTTACGGAGGATATAACATTTACGGATGATGGTAATGGGATTTTCGCTAAAGATATTTCCATTGCTCTTAATGATGATGATATAGGAGAAGCGACCGGGCAAATTGCAGTGATTCTTAATGATCCAGCATCAACAACGCCAAACAATCAATTTTATAGTGTCGGATCTCAAAGTCGTGCAACAATGACGATTTACGATGATAATGCACCAGAATTGTCAATAGCAAATACGGCTTCAGGGACAACTGAAGGAATGTTTGTTAATTTCCCAGTTACTGCTAAAATTAGCCCGGAAAAAGTGATTACAGTGAGATATAGAATTGACCAACCTGGCACTGGATACGATTTCATAGCTAGCACAGGAATAAGATCAACACCATTAGATTTTGCTCCTAACAGAACCGAGATAGAGCTCCAATTAGGTACAGTTGACGATAGTCGTGCAGAAAACAATGGACTAGTACGGGTGACTTTGTTACCTGATAATACTACCAATGAAGATGGTGATCCAACACCTGCATACACAGTTTCTAGTGTTACCGGTGATAATGTTGCTGAGGTAATGGTGACTGATAATGATCCGGTTCCTGAGATAACTTTAGAAGCTCCGGTTGGTCCTACTGTTGAAAACGCTGGGTATGCAGAATTTATGGTAACATCCACAAAGGACCTCGGACTTGGATTCGTCATTCGGTATGATCCTTCTGAAGTTGCCTCAGGTGACTATCTAAACGGAAGTGCAACTCCAAGTGAAAATCAAGAAGATATTGCAACTTATAGTCTTAATTTTATTGAAGTTGGCACAAATATGTATTCAGCAAGCTTACGAGTACCAATTCACAATGATAATGTTGGTGAAAAAACTGGTGAAATACAAGTCACATTGTTAGATAGTAATCAAACCACTGACCGATATACAGTTGCAACAACCGGTGAAAAGAGTCGGACCCAAATGGCAACATTATGGGATGATGACGCGCCCGAGATTACGATTAGTAATGCGCAACCAGTTGTAGAAGCAAATCCTGATGAAATTGTTGAAATTGAATTCCCGATCACTGCAACGATTAGTCCAAATAAACCAATCACCGTTCGTTACAATTTGCGAGAACCAAGAGGAGCATTCCATGGAGATTTCTTAGAACCTGTTGAAGAAGGTTCAAATAAGGGTAAGTCAGTTGATTTTAGTGAGGGACGGACGACCGCAAATTTAGTTATTCCAATTATGAGTGATTCTAGAAAAGAACGAAATAACACGATTACAGTAACTCTAGTAGCTCAATCAATTTCGACCGTGGCCTCTGATGAATATACTGTTTCTGCAACCAATAATCAAGCAACAGCCGAAATTATTGATGATGATTCATTACCAATTATTACAATTGGTACGGGCCATACTAGCGTAATACCGGGTTCAGATTTAATTTTTAATGTATCTATCAGTCCACTACCAACTTACGAAGTAGAAGTTCCGGTTACAGCAAGAGATGCGACTAATTCAAGTTTGGCTATTACTCCATCTACCATTGTTGTTGGAACAAGTGGGGTTGCAATTGCTCGCGTAACGACCCTTGCTAATTCTACGGGGAATGTCAACGTGACGCTGGGAGCTGTAAATGGACATACACTAAGTCGACAATCTCCGTCGTTAGAGATTCCGGTTGCAAATCCAACTAGTCCAGCCATGGTGACCATCGCCGGTCCATCAACTGCGGTGGAAGAAGGAGATAAGGCAACATTTACTATTATTGCTGACCCAGTCGCGGATAAAGACGTTACGGTAGAAGTTGATGTGAGTGACGTGGCTTCAAGGAGTACAGATTTTGTTGATAATGGTAGTTATTATGTCCTATTACCAGCAAATGCAGCTAGGGCTACTTTTAGTGTGCAAACAAAAACTAATGATAAACTTAATTCTGATGCTGATGGTATTTTGGTAGCTACATTACAAAATGGTCTTGGTTATGCCGATGTTTCTTCAACCGCCCCTGCTTATGCTGAAATCTATGATGCGCACCTTCTTAATCCGGTTATGTTGTCCATAACCTACGAACATAGGGTGATTTATGAAGGTGAAAACGTGGTATTTACGGTAAGTCGTACGGGGGATACGAGGAACCCATTGCCCTTCAAATATTACTTATCTGAAATTGAAGATTTGATAGATGGTGAAAATACAGTATTAACTGGAACGATCCTTGCTAATCAATCCAGTCTTGTGTTACCAGCAATAACTACTAAGATTACAGGTACATCTAACCCAAGTGCGGCAGTCACCTTGCATCTGCGGACAGCAGCTGATGATTCCTCACTTGAGTATCGAGTTGCCGCTCCAGGACAATTAAGAGTCTTGGTGGGCGCGAAAAAACCTGAAGTCACATTGTCGATTGCACCAAATTATATTCTTGAAGGTGATAGCTTCGATTTAGTGGCAACGGCAAATGGACCACTACTCAGACCAATTACGGTGAATGTTACCCTTGCATCGACATTAACTAACAGTTTCCTTCTCAATGAATCACAGGGTCGAAAAACAATAGAAATTCCTATAAATGATAGAGAGAATTCAATAAGACTCACATCTAAACCTGATGGACAAAAAGGGAATAATGGAATAACTGGAACCATTGTTGCAACACTTGAAACTGGTACGAGCTATATGCGTCCAGTAGCACCAGCTGACCGAGCTGCTAGAGTCGGTGTATTGGAGGCATATCCTTCAGTTTCAATTTCAGCACCGACTCGGGTTAAAGAAAATGCTGGCACAATACCGGTTACATTAGACACTGGTTCATTTAGACCATTTGCTGATTTACCAATTGAGGTAACAAGTTTAACCGCAAGTGATACTGGAACACCAAATGATTATCTTGGTACATATGACTTTGATCAAGCAATTAGTGTTGGTACTTCTGGACGTACTACAATTCAAGTACCAGTAAACCATAATAATTTATATCGTGGCTATGGTGAAATAACCTTTACATTAACTGACGGTGATAAATACACTGCAAATTCCGTTGAGAGTAGCAGAATTGTTAAAGTTATTATTGAAGAGGCAGAAAACCATCCAACGCGGACAATTGCAATTTCTGCACCAGATCAAATACTAGAAGGTGAAGACATCACAGTAATGCTCACGAATAATGAAACTTTGGGACCTAGTGAAAGTATTGATGTCGCATTTAGTGTGGAGGCAAGTCCAGAAGGATTCTATAATCCTAATGGTTCGGATACTTCACCAGTTAACTTCACAGATGCTGGTGATACAAAAGAGATTACAATTAAAACTAATGATAGAGACTCTCTCACCACGAACGGGATAATAGAATTTACATTGCTTCGTGGTCACAATTATGAACCTGACAATACTAGCCCACATCAAGTTACGATTGTTGCTAAAGAAGCACTTCCACAGGTTTCGATTTCAAGGAGTACACCAAGTTCAATCTATGAAGCAGATGATGCAGTATTTACAGTGTTCGCGACGGGAGTTCAACTTACTCAACCATTACCAGTTAGCTTGACCGTGGTACAAGGTGCTACAGATGACTTTATTGATACCTCAGTCTCACTACCTACTTCGGTAGATGTTGCAATAACTGGTACCGGCCAATTGCGCGTTAAAACCAAAGCCGATGCTGTTCAAGAAGATGATGGAACAATTACTGTAACACTTACCGCGAGTACTGATCAAACTTATCGACTTGGATCACCAATTACCGCAAGTGTTGAGGTTAAGGATAATGATGATCCTTCATTACCTAGTCTAAGTATAGAAGCCGCTAACTCACCAGTTACAGAAGGAGATGGTGCAATGGCGATGTTTAATATTACTGCAACTCCCGGAAATATCGGAAGTACAAATTCGGTCATCATTGAATTAGAGATTTTTCAAGAAGGTGATTTCTTGAAAAATCCCGCTGGAACGCGATCAAATATAAGTGTAACACCAGGTTCACCAGTAGTAGTGACTCCTCATTCAGAAGCAATAGAAAATGATACATTATTTGAAACCAATGGTTCAATATTTGCAAAAATTGTGAGTACTGATCAATTTGGTGTAGGTGAAAATGCAGTCGCGAAAGTGAATGTAAACAATGATGATATATTACCAGATATTTCAATTGTAGCTGATTCATTTACGGTTGAAGGGAATCCTACAGGGCAAGGAGCTAATACTGAATCGGATTATAATTTTACAGTGAGTCTTTCAGATACGACCCCAAATCAAGTTTTGGTCAACTTTACGGTAAGTAAGGAAGGCGATACTGCACTGCTTAATGATGACTACTCAGTTGGTAATGCAACCAATACATTAACATTCCCTGCGAATTCAACTGATCCACAAAATATCAACATTAAAGTTGTTGGAGATGCGTTGAATGAGGCCGATGAGCAATTCACGATCACGTTATCACTTCCAGCTGGAATTCCTTTAGCGGCTTTACCGCAAGATCCAACTATTACTGGAACTATTCCTAATGATGATATCCCACCTAAAATATCAATAGCAGATGCTTCTGGAATTGAAGGAAGTGGTACTTCAGATGGTGCTGTTGAGTTTGAAGTGACATTATCAGCACCTTCGGGACTTCCAGTAACCGTTAATTATACAACTTCGGATACTGGTGATGCAGTTAGTGTTAATGATGAAGACTATGTTGCAGTTACTGGGGGGTCGTTAACCATTCCAGCAAGTAATAATTCGGTGCACTATGTATCAGAAACTATCACAATTACCACTAAAGCTGATGACCAAGTAGAGTCCAATGAAACCTTTAACGTATCCCTAACTGTACTTAGTGATGCGAACGCAACAGCAAGTGCTAAAACGAGAGCAACCGGTACGATACTAGATGATGATGCGGTAGCAGCTCTTAGTATAGCTGATGCAACGCTGGCAGTTGTAGAGAGTACTGGTTCAGTCAATTTTGTGGTAACCTCTACAGTACCTCGCACTGTTACAATTAATTATCAAGCATCGGAGGTCAATGGGGCCAACTTCTTACATGACTCAAATGGACAAGAAAATCCTCAAACAGCTGAATTAATTTTTAGGCAGATTGGTGGAAGAGGAGCTTATGTTGATACTCTCAATGTATCATTTGATAATGATGGAGATGGTGAAGTAACTGGTCAGATTATGGTAACCTTGTTAACGGAAACGGGTGGTTCAACAACTTATTCGATAAATAATGATGGTACTGAGAATGCAACCGCAACAATATGGGATGATGACGCACCTGAACTAACGATTGGTTCACTTACAACTGTATCAGAATCTGCTGGTAGTGTCGCATTTACTATCTTAGCACGAGTGAGTCCGGATAAGATGGTTCCGGTGAATTATGATGTTGTGGAAAGTACTGGTCAGGGTGTTGGGGATTTTATTGCCGTTGCTAATGAGGGAACAGCAGCTGCTAGTACTGGAAAATCGGATACTGTTGATTTCCGTTCTGGTAAAATCTCTGCACCATTAACAATTCCATTGGTTGATGATGGAACCGGTGAAGGCAATTCAATGGTTACAGTGACCTTAACAGATGAGATTGGTGGAATCTCTAACTATACTGTAGCAGCTTCACCAAATAATTCAGCTTCAACCATCATAATGGATGATGATGGTGGCCCGGCTCAGTCAGTTCTTAATTTTGGAACACTTCCAATAATTGTTGAAGGAGATTCTTTGACTTCCACAGTTCGAATTCCGGTAATACTCAATAAATCACAAACTGGTGAAGTCACGGTAGATTTTGTTGTTACTGCTGTAACCGCGACTTTAACTAATGACTATACTGTTGTTACTAGTCCAAATACCCTAAGATTTGCGGCAGGACAGCTGGAAAAATATATTGAAATTAGTATCGTTGGTGATAATATTAATGAGAATGATGAGACATTCACTGTTGCGCTGTCCAATGCATCATCTGGTGTTATTATTGCGACCGCAGCTACAACGGGAGTTTCGATAAGTATACTGAATGATGATCCTGTGACTGTTCCAGAAATTACCATTACATCAACTTCCGGTTCTGGTAATGAAGGTGACACGATTACTTATGAATTCACGCTATCGTCGGCTTCGAATGGTTCGGTTGAGATTGCGTATTCAGGAACTGGTGGAAATGCGATCTTTGGTACTGACTATAACTTTGCCGCAGTTTCACCATTGACATTTGCAAATACCGAAACGACTGGTTCAATTGCGGTGAATTTAGCGGATGATGATTTAGACGAAGCAGTGGAGAATTTCACACTAACCTTGAATGCTACCAATGCAACTTTTGCGGGTGGTCAAACTACTACGACGGTGACGGGAACCATTGGTGATGGAGATCCAACACCAACTTTGAGCGTGCAAAATGTTCGAGCTGCAGAAACTGCTGGTACACTTACATTTGAAGTGAGATTATCAGCAATTTCTGGACAAGATGTGATGTTCAATCGTGCAGTTACCGCCGGCACAGCAGAGAGCGGTGATTTCACCGCGATTGCTGATAGTCAAGTTACAATCAGTAAGGGTTCGCAGAGTTTAATGATCCCAGTCACGATCAATGATGATACTGATACAGATGATGAAACAATCACTTTAACTTTAACTCTGCCGGTGAATGCGACATTTGACCCAGCGGGTACTTCGTTGACGGCGACTGGTACAATAACCGAAGACACTATACCATTAGGTCCCCCTGTCCTTTCAATTACAGGGGCCGGAGGTCCATATACCGAAGGAACTGATCAAAATGCAGAATTCACCATAACTTCAAATAAAAATGTCGGAACACTTAATGTTCGTTACCAGCCAGTTGCTGTTGCAAGTAATTTCCTTGCGGGTGATATTAAAGGAATTGACCAAGAAGAACTACTGAATTTCAATAATACCACAACTGCAACACTTCAGTTACCAATTGATGATGACGAAGTTGTTGAGGAAGATGGTGTGATGATTGTTCAATTGCTTTCAAATTCCTCAATATATACAGTAATTGCTGATGAAACGATGCAATTTGGCCAAGTGTTAGTGCAAGATGATGATACATTGAATGGTGCACCATACATAACGGTTGGAACTGAATATTTACCAAGTGATGCGACAACTGCGTCATTCTATGTTGTTGCCGAAACAAAATTATCGAAGGATTTAGAAGTTATTCTAGAATTCAATTATGAAGCTCCAAATCCTGCTCCTGCTGGAACTGGTACTATAGATCTCTTTGTCAATGAGGATGGAACAAGTCAATGGGCGAGAACAACTGTTACGATTGAAGCTGGTGATACATTTGGATCATTTACAGAAGATCGCACATTCTCTTCCGCTTATCGAATAGCGACACCTCCGTTTGTTGTCCCGGTCACCGGAACCCTCAAAGTAAGATTAGTTGATGGGGACAATTATAATATTCGTAGTCCAAGTTCTTCTGGTCTACCAACGGACCTTGCTACTCCAGCTAATCCGCTAATGACTATAAGTGTAGTTGGGGATAATAGGGTTGTTGAATCTTCAGAATTGCGATTTGAAGTGACTGCTTCTCCAGCTCCAGCGGCACCTGCGAGTTCATCTGATCCACAAACGATTCCTGTGACGATTTATGTGACGCAATTTCGAGACTTTATTGCTGAGACTTTGACTTCAGGTAGATTAGAAAAAACTGTCGAAATTCCAAAAACTGGAGTTAATAAAGGTCGAGCCGAGTTTACTGTTTTACTTGATGATGATAGAAATAGGGAAACATATCCTGGAACTGTTAGAGCCACACTGCAATCAGGAACTGGATTTGAAATTGGTGATTATTCTAAGGTAGCCAAAGCGACGATTTATGATGATGATTCACTTCCTACTGTTACGGTTGCGGATAGTGGTCCAGTAGCAGAAAGTGCTGGATCAGTCAGCTTTACTTTGTCGGTTAGTTCTGTTTCAGAAGACATAGATTTAGATGTTGCTTATACTGTCGCAAACGAATCTGGTGACTTTCTTGGTACTCAGACTCCTGCTGTCGGTCCACTCGAATTTAGACTAGTTGGTGGTCGTGTGGCTGAGGCTACCATAGATGTTACCCTGGATGATGATGATGTCATTGAATCAAATGGGTCTGTAAGTGTGACTCTCTTAACTGATACAACTTATCCATTTAGCTATAAAGTTGGAACTGCCAATAAAGGAATTGCAAAGGTTTTTGATGATGATACACTACCAATAGCCTCAATCAGTTCTACAATTTCTGCGTTTAGGGGAATGGGTTACGGTAATTTTGAAGATACTACATTAATTGTTACTTTGACGACTGCTTCAACTAAAACAGTAAAAGTAGATTATACTTTTGCTAATGGTAGCGCAACAAATGGTATAGATTATACCGGAAGAAATGGCACATTGAATTTTGAACCCGATCAAAATACTGGATTGACTCCTACGACTATGTTTATTCCATTGGGGATTGAGCACACGGCTGATATAGGTGATACATTTACAATAACAATTTCAATCCCAGCTGATGGTAATGCGACTCTCAATGAAAGTGCTAAGATTGCAATGGTAACAATTGTTGATTATCCAACTATTTCGATTCGTGCAGTTAATCCTGTGGTACTTGAGGGGACAGAAGGGATTAGTTTTGAACTTACTTCGGATATAGACTTACCAATGAAATTTTCGATTTCTATGACTAGGGCTGAGACTGGAGGATCCAATTTTTTAACTTTTGGCTCTAGTTCTTTTGTAAGAGTATTAAATGGTGGTGGAAAGTCCATTACCATTATGGAACAGCTTCGACTTGATAATGGTATGTTTGGTCCGAACGGTGTGATTACCTTGAGAATTGATCCGAATGATAGATCATATAAGATTGGAACAGCCTCGGCATCAGTTCAAGTTCTTGATCAATCAACACCGACAGATGGTATTTCGGTCGTTGCAGTTTCTGAAACAGTCACCGAGAATGGTACTGATCCTGCTTATGCTATATTTCAAATAAAAGCACCTAATAATTCAGATGCAACTTCAACTCGCACAATTAATATTAATGTTGATCAAGGTAATACTGATTTCCTAGACGCAAATTCCGCGTCAATTTCGCAAGTTACTATCCCTGCGGGTGTCCATTCAGTGAATTTACAGCTTACGATCGTGGGTGATAGAAATTCTGAACCAAGTGGTGCGATTACAGTTTCTATTGAGGCTGCCGATTCAAACTCTGATACATATACTGTTGCAGGAACATATGCTTCTGCACGAGTTGAAGTACGGGATGATGACACTACAATTCCGGAAGTATCAATTTCCAGTAATAGAACTTACGTAAATGATGGCGGTGTGATTACCTTTACCGTGACAGCTTCTGAAATTCCGGTTACCGAAATAGATGTTAAGGTTATGTTGGGTGGTGAAAACTTTATCGAAGATGGACGAGAGCTTATGGAAACTGTTACAATTGATGGAGCTGACTCCAATACGTTTAAAGTAATCACAAAAACTGGTACCGTTTCAAGCGGACATGGAATAATAACAGCGACACTATTAGATGGAACTGGATACATTCGATCAAATGATGCTGATGAAAACGCCGCTACGGTAGTTGTAGTTGATGATCTTCCCGTTATTTCAATTAATGAAATTGGAGATGTGGAAGAATCGGCTGGAAACTTTACTGTAATGCTAGTATCTGATACCCAAGCAATCGCGGGTCATGATATTGTAATTGATAAGCTCAGCGTCAATGATGCCAATTCGTTCAATCCAGATTATAATCCTCAATTACCAGATGATCCGATCATGATTACTAATTCTAGTACAAATAATTCAGTTCGTGTTACAGTATCATTTACTAAAGATCCACTTTATGTCGGTTGGGATTATCTGGATGTTACCCTTGCGGGTGGCGGCGATTATACTGCTGATACCAATACTCTTCAACAAACGGTTTTGGTTAAAGAAGAACAATTATCAAGTCGTCAAATTTCAATTTCTACACCAAGTGCAGTTATTGAAGGTGAAGATATTGTTGTGACTTTGACTTCCACTGAGGCTGTTTTAGGTGAAGCGATACCGGTTGAATTATCAGTATCAGAAACTTCTGGAACTTTCCTTGACCCTACTACTTTCGCTAATCCTAGTAATTCATCAATTTTAGTTCTTTTAGGTCCAGCTGATGGTCTCAGCAAAGAAATCACTATAGAAACTCGTAATCAGAATACGACAGCAGATGGTGCAATTCAATTGTCAATTGTACGTGGTGATCAATATGAACCAGCTTCTACGACACCTATTTCAATTTGGGTTCAAGAAGAAGGTCTATTGCCAACTATCACAATTGCGAGAAAAGATGGTGGTACGTCAAATATTGTCGAAGGAACTAGTGCAGACTTCGTAATTAGTGCGGTCAACCCAACTACTGGTACTGCACCTACTAATCCGATTCAAGTTAAAGTTTCGGTTAACCCATTTGGTAATTTCATTGACGACCTTGAAAATTTTCAATACAATAGAATTGTTCCAGTAATGTCTGGTACAAGTGAGAATCTTTCTATTCCAACTCATGATGATGGTGAATATGAGCTAGATGGTACACTTATTGTTTATATTCAATCGGACATCCCGGAACCTAGTTCGAAAATCACTTATTTGGTTGGTGCAAATAGAGATGTTACTATTAGAGTAGAAGATAATGACACTTCACTAGGTACAGTAGTTCCAACAATTTCGTTTGAAAGTTTAGAACACAGTATTGGTGAAGAGAGTGAGTTCATTAATATTCCTGTCACTTTGTCTGGATTCGCAAAAGTGTATCCAGTTACTGCCAGTTGGAGAGTGATCGCAGAAACCGCAACTTCAGCTGATTTTGGGACCACAAGTGGAACTATTACAATAAATAGAGGAACAACTGGTCAAATTGGAATTTTACTTAAGAGAGATCGATTAACTGAAGGTAATGAAACTTTCAAAGTCAAATTGGAAAACCCAACTAATGCAAACCTTGGAATTTATCGAACAGTGGTCACGATTTGGGATGACGAGAGTCTCAATACATTCTCAATTTTTGCGGTTGGTGGTCAACCTGATCGTCGTGTTTGTGGATCACGTCCAAGTAGTGAAACCGATCATCCCCTAGCAACTGGTGATTTAGGTGCGAAAGGGTGTCAAGAAGAAGGTACTCAAGTTCAGTTCAAAGTTATTGCGTCGGAAGCTCCAACTGAGGATGTTCCACTGACTATCAATTTATCTCAAACCGGTAATTTCATAATGACTCCAGTCGAAGGTTCAACTGCTTTAAATTTGGGAGAAAATGAAGTTGTATTTACCGCGAATCAAAATGCAGGACGATTTGGTAAGGTAGAACAAACTTTCGTTGTACAGACTAAAAGTGCAGGAACCGCTTCCGGTGATGGTAGCATTACTGCTACACTTCTAAGAGGTTTTACAAATATACCCGATGTAAATGCGAATAGTGCCTCAGTAACCATTTGGGATGTTGATCGTCCAAGAGTTTCAATTGAACCAATTACAGTTTTGGGTATTGATGAAGGAGATTCAGCTGAATTTAAAGTTTCAGTAGCTCCATTCCCGACAGCAAGTACTTTTGAAGCCATTGTCGATGTGTTACAAAGTGGTTATTCGGGTGTTGATTTTATTGCTGGAACTGTTGGGATTCATCGTGTTTCATTAACGCCAAAAACTAGACAAGATCCTGATGGTAATGACCAAACTTATGAATATTCAGGTGTTCTGAGTGTAGCAACCCAAAATGATAAAGTGGAAGAAGGAAATGGGACCATAATTGCAAGTATTGTTCCGTCATCAACATATAATATTAACCCATTCCCCTATCTTGCTTCTGCATTAGTTACGGTGAGAGATAATGATCTTCCACCTATCGCTGTTGATGATGTACCCTATATTTCAATTGCACCAGTATCTGTTGCTCCAGTTATTGAAGGTGGAATGGCTTGGTTTGAAATGCGTGCTCTGACTGCACGTAGTATTCCAACTACCGTTGACACTGCAATTAATATTGAGGTTGGCTTGACTAATTCAGGTGGTAATTTTATTGATACGACCGATTCAACTATCACTGTCACGACAAAAGGTTTGAATAAAGATGGTCAAGAAGTTGATCTTCCATATAGTCAAATCACGACCCTTGTTGAATTACCAGCAAATCAGACCTCTGTTCGCTTTAGTGTTCCAACATTACAGGATAGTGTTGACGAAGCAGATGGTGGTATAATTGCCAAAGTTATTCTAGGAAACTCCAATAACTATCGGCTTTATCGGCATGAACGTCCAGTCGCGAATGCTCCGATTACGGATCCAAGAATTGCCCTACTTTCTAGTGTTGCTTTGGTTCAGGTACTAGATAATGATGCTGTTCCTGAAATCTCGATTTTGGCTATTTCTAGTTCGGTTGTAGAAGGTATTGATGCTGAATTCGAAATAAGTGCTAATCGATTATCACAAGAAAATAAAGTAATTTTGGTTGAGTTTAGCGATGGCGATGATGATTTCATTGGAACTGGAACCTCAGATTCAGCGACAATTACTGCAGGTAGTATGTCAACAACGTATGTAGTGAAAACTGATGATGATTCTGTTGGTGAAGCTGATGGCAAAATAACTGTAACCTTGAGTGATGATATTGTTATCCCATTTAATTATACTGTTTCACCAAGGGGACTTTCCGCGGAAGTGGATGTAACGGATAATGATGGTGGAGTTGCCGTACCTGATATTTCAGTATCAACAAGAGTTTCTGCAAACGTCGGCGGGGGTACGTCTGAAATAACCGCGATTGTTGAAGGAGATACTGCCAAATTCTACATTGAGTCGTCAGCCGAGCTAACAACATCATTAGCTGTTGATATTTCAGTATCAGGTGGTTCTAATTTCCTAGTTGAAACTGCACCAAATCAAGTAACAATTCTTCCCGGTGACAATGAGGTCAGTTTGGACTTAGCAACTGAAGATGATTCACAGGTTGAGTCGTCAGAAACCATTACAGTTTCGGTGCAAGATGGTACTGATTATAATGTCGCTTCAAGTAATGGTTCAAAGAGTATAACAGTAGTAGATAACGATGGCACAAACGTCTTACCGGTCATTCGAGTTGAGGCAGATTCAGTAGCGGCCATCACCGAAGGTGCGATGGCGAATTTCACCATTAGGTCCGACCGTGCAATTGATGCGGCCGCTGGATTAGCTGTAAAATTGCTCGTAAGTGATGGTGAAGGGGACTTTATTGATGGTGTGCCGGCAACTAGTGTCACTATTCTAAACACACAAAGTTCAATCCCGCTTCAAGTACCAACTGTCCAAGACTCTAATGAAGAAGCAGATGGTAGAATTTTTGTGACGGTATTGAGCGATGATACTACCGGTGGCATTGACTATGTCATTAAACCTAATCAAAATAATGCCACAGTTACGGTTTGGAATGATGATTTTGCTGTGGGAGAAAGTGCACCAATTCAAGTTGGTGTTTCAAAAACAACAAATGTTAATAATACCGAGGGGGATTCAATCGGGTTTACTTTACGAACCGCAGGTTCAACAATAACGACAGAAACATTAGCGGTGAATGTTCAAGTAACACAAGTAGGTGACTTTATTGAAGGTCATTTTGGAACATCAGTTGTAGAAATTCCTGCTAGAGCTCGGAGCAGTACATTTTCTGTTAAGACTCATGATGATATTCTTGATGAGGCCGATGGAGCAGTTATCGTAACGGTTTTATTTGGGGAAGGATATCGAGTAGATAGTGCAAATAGATCGATACGAGCAGTTGTTCAAGATGACTCAGATAGTGCAACTGGATTACCAAATTTGTCAGTTGAAGCAAGTTCTAGAAGTCCAATTTCTGAAGCGGACAAAGCAGATTTTGTGATTACCGCAAGCAGTGCACCTACTGATAAACTTACTGTTGGAATTTCCACCGCAGATAGTACAGGTAATTTCCTAGAAGCAGGTCAAGATTCAACATTTGAGTTTCCCGATGGTGACACCACGTATACTCATACCGTCTATTTGGATGATGATGATCAATTTGAGTCGAATGGAACGGTAACTTTGAAACTTATAGCGGATACTGAAACTACTCCAACTTATGCTGTTGCGACACCACCATTTAATGTTGCTAGTGTTTCAATAACGGATAATGACGAAAAACCAGTGATTACGGTTGAAGCGATTGACGAGTTTTGTGATGGGTTATTAAATCCTGATGGTAGTTGCAGAGGTGAAGAGGTCATTAGACCTACTTTTATAGTATCAGAAAATCAGTCACTTGAATTCTTATTTAGGGCATCAACGGCAATATCAAATAATGTAGAACGAGTTAGATTTTCGCTTGGTGGAGCTCTTAATGAATTTGTAGATGGTGATGCATTATTCAATCAATTTAAAACCAATTATATTAATGATGTACTTGGAGGAAATGCAAGTAGTTATGATGAAGCAATGCATGATTCGTCAGTATTAGCGAATGGGTTATATGTTGATTTTGCCGCGAATGCGACGACGGCTAGACTGACTATTCCACTCAATGATGATAGTATGGTTGAGCCAGATGGTAATGTAACTGTAACCATTTTATCCGGAGACAATTATGGAGTTGAAACTGGAGCAAATTTTGCAACAGTTTTGGTTAGAGATGATGATGTATCAACTGCGACTATTACTGCTGGAAGTCCGATTACGGAAGGTGGCATGGCTAGATTTGAAGTGACCTTGACTCCTCCACCATCAGCTCCAGTATTAGTTGCTATTGTGTTGTCACAAACTGGTGGGGACTTTTTTAATATTCCAGCACGTCGTCAATTATATGGCATTGAAGTTTCTACTAGTGGTACCGGTTCTCGAGAGTTTGAAACGATTGACGATGAACAAGATGAGCATAATGGTCAATTTATTGCCACGCTTTATCGTGATACAAGAACACCGCCACGTTATCAACCTGGAATGCCAATTTCAGCCGCGGTGGAGGTCAGTGATAATGACCCAGATCTACCACGTGTTTCTGTTGCACTTAAGGCAGGACAAACAACTCCAATTACCGAAGGTGGAAGCTTTGTCGTTCAATTAACAGCAGACTCAGCACCTGCTTCACCACTAACAATTCAGTTGGATGTAGAAGAGACCGGTTTAGGAACTGGGTATTTTAATAATTACACACCAGACCCAATTACCATCACCGATGGAAATCCTGTTGATGTTACCATTAGCACTCATAATGATGATATTGATGAAGATCATGGAGAAATTACTGTTAGAGTTGGTATAGATGATGATGGTGATGACACTACACCAATTACTTATCTCCCAGCCGTAGCACCGAATAATGCTGTTGCTGTTGTAGTTAATGATGATGAAGCGGATATTTCAACTTTGGTATCAATTGAAACGACTAATGCTAAAGTGGTTGAAGGTCAACCAATTCCATTTACTGTTACGATGACCCCGGCACCTGCGCGAGGTACAACTCAAACTATAACTTTGGAAAATACTCCATCCAGTAAATATTTCAGAGAATTTGTACCAAATCCATTGGTTATAAATGAATCAGGAGTTGTAAGAGGTTTGATATTAACAAACAACGATGATGAGTACGAAATTGATCAGGATTTATTAACCTTTGCAGTCAGGGGTGTCGCTGGTCAATATCGCGCCGCTTCGGAACCAAACAATGCGATTACCGTAGAAATTGTTAATGATGATCTGCCAATAGTGTCCGTTACGGACTTTGTCGTGTTAGAAGGAGCAACTGATTCTACCTATAATTTAGCGTTGAGCGTTTCACCGGCACCTCTTGATGATATAACCATCACTTATTCTGTTGGAATTAGAAGTACTGCAACTGATGGTACAGATTTTGAGCTAGTTGGTAGTGAACCGTATAGTATTACATTATCACCAACACAATTAACGGGACAAATTCCAATTTCAATTAAGTCGGATACTGAAAGTGATCCGATCGAAACCATTGCCCTAAATCTTTCCGTGAGAGGCGCGTTATTTGAAAATGGGTTAGGTACAACAGATGTGGTTGGAACGATTGCAGAAAAACCTGTAGTTTCAATAACTTCACTGCTTAATCAGGTTGCAGACTCAGATTATTTTGAATATACCGTAACGGCTGAACCAAGTTTAAGTGGCAATACTTCTGTTCAATTGTCAGTTACGGATGCCAGAGAGGATCTGGTTGATACCGGTAATGAATCACCGACAGCTGCTTTAACATCGACTAGTCTTAGTGAAGTCAAGCAACTTACTTTCAATTCCAATTCGGCCAATAATTCACAGGTTTCAATCGCGATTGATACAGGTGCAGATTATATTGTTCATCCAACAAGAGGTAGTGTATCAGTTAATGTTGTAAATGGTGATGATTTACCAGTTGTAACCATTGCCGGTAGAGGTGATGTTAATGAAGGTGGCGTTGCATTATATACGGTTTCAGTCGTGGATCAAACTGACCAAAATAATAATATCATCCCACGCAGTAGTCCTCTTACAGTAAATCTCAATACGACTGAAGCCACGACTAACTATATTAGTGGAACACCAGCCAATGCAATCTTAATCCCCGCAAATGTCAATCAGGTTATCTACGCAGTGCAAACTGAACAAGATAGTGCGGATGGTGCTGATGGCACAATAACAGCCAAAGTCCTACCTGGAGTCGGCTACAAACTTGGTGCTACCGCGACTAGAACCGCGAATGTTTCTGTCTTAGACGATACTGGTTTTCCAGTCGTGACATTTACAAATACCAACACTACTGGAACAGAAGGAACTCGCATTGTTTATCCATTCACTTTGAGTACCGCGTCAACTGGAAATGTCAGCGTAACTTATACTGAAAATGCTGGTACAACAGCAATCTTTGGCGATGATTATGCGTTATCTAACCTATCATCAACTAGAGTTCAGAATAATGTTGATAGAGGCAATATTTACGTTGATTTAATAGCCGATAATCTTTATGAGCTAGTAAATGAAAGTTTTGCAATTAGTGTCACTTTTTCAAATGCGAAATTTGCCAATGGTTCAAATTCAATTATTCTGACTGGTTCAATTAGAGATGGGGATTCTCCTCCAATGGTGTCAATTGCTGATGCTTCTGCACCTGAAGATGTAGGTAAAGACACGATAGCTGATCCCAATAATCCATTTGATCGAAATGCTGAAGATGATGTCATTAATTTCAACGTGAATTTAGATAAAGTCACGGCATCAAGTGCAGAAGTTTCATTTTACTATGAAACTGAGAGTGTACCTGGTTCAGCAACACCAGATGTTGATTATTCCACTGTAACCAGAACCCTTTATACTATCCCCGCAGGACAAACTAGTGGTCGAATTGCCGTGCCGATTATTGATGATACTGACACAGAATCAGCTGAAACTTTCAATTTAGTACTTTCCTCGGTGACTAATGCTAGTTTCCCATCAGGAGATGCGGAACGAGCTACTGGTACGATACTAGATGACGAATCCAGAACAGTATCATTTGCTGAATCAACTTATGAAGTTGTTGAAGATGATACGACAGTAAATGTTGTTGTGAATACCTCAGCGACGGCCGTACATCCAATCGCGTTGACTTATGCGACAGTAAATGGAACAGCAACAGCACCTGCTGATTTCCTAGGGCTTGCAAGTTCTTCAACTCCAGTGTCAATTGCAAAGGGGCAAGATAGTGTGACTATACCGATTACGATTAGAGAAGATGCTGTAGAAGAAGGTAATGAAGCATTTACAGTACAGCTCACCGGTTTCACTATTGGTGAAAATACAACCACTGTATCGCATACAACTACAGTAACTATTATTGATGATGATGGAGTTGATGAGCCAGTAGCCTCAATCATTTCTACATATTCTGCATTCAAGAGTTACCAATTTCAAGACACAGGTTTAATAGTAACCTTGTCGAATGCTTCAACCAATACAATAAAGGTAGCATATACTTTTGCTGATGGTACCGCAACAAATGGTACAAAATATCGTGGAACGGATGGAATGTTAATCTTTACTCCAGATCAAAGTACTGGATTGACACCAACGACTCTACCTATTCCATTTGAAATTATACCCAATAGTGCTATGATTGGTGAAACATTTACAATTACATTATCAAATGTAGCAGAAGGCAATGCAACAGTTGATGAAAACAATAAAGTTGCAACTGTGAGAATTATTGATGATCCGACTATTTCAATAAGGGCTGTTGAGCCATTTGTGGTTGAGGGGAATTCGCTAGAATTAGAATTTATCTCTAATTTAGACTTACCCCTAGATTTTCCGGTTGGTTTTTCATTAACCGAATCTGGCGGAGGTATTAAATATGGATTAGTTGATGATTTGGTAGGTTTTTCTTCTGGAGGTAAGTCCCATATTCAGAGTTATCATATTAACAATAATAGAAACTTTGACACGAACGATGTGCTTACGTTTAGAATACGACCGCGTCCTATTTACAAGTTAGGAACTGACTTGACTTCAGTGAGGATACTTGATCGATCTACCCCATCGGATGGTATCTCTGTTGTTGCAGTAACTGAAGCAGTAACTGAGAATGGTACTGACCCAGCTTATGCTGTGTTCCAAATTAAAGCACCTAATGATTCGGATATAACTTCAGCTCGTAAAATTAATATCTCGGTTGATGAAGGTAGTGCTGATTTCTTGGATGCAAATTCGGAGTCAACTTCGCAAGTTACTATCCCAGCGGATGCCCATTCAGTGAATTTGCGGCTTACGATCGTAGGTGATAGAAATTCCGAACCAGATGCTACGATTACGGTTTCTATTGAAGCTGCGGATACGACTTCAGATCAGTATTCAGTTGCAGGAACGTATGCTTCTGCACAAGTTGAAGTGCGAGATGATGATACTACACTACCGGGTCTAACCATTGCTGGAATCAACGGTCTATTTCCATATAGCGAAATTTCAGATCCAAATGTTGAATTTACTATTACGTCAAATCAAAATATCGGAATAATTAATGTCCGTTATCGACCAATTGCAGTTGTCAGTAATTTCCTTGCTGGTGATATTGAAGGAACTGATCAAGAAATTGCATTGAATTTTAATAATACTACCACTGCAACGTTAGCATTGGCCATTGATGATGACGAAGTGGTAGAAGAAGATGGTGTGGTTATAGTTCAGCTACTTTCAAATCCTACCGTATATACATTGTATGCTGATGAAACGACGCAATTTGGTCAAGTTAGAGTGGAAGATGATGATCATTTGCAAACTATTCCAAGTATCACTATAACAACAGAACATTTACCAACTGATGCTACGACTGCAACGTTTTATCTAGTTTCTGATCCCGCCCCATCAAAAGATTTGGAAGTGATTTTAGAATTCAATTATGAAGCACCTAATCCTGCTGGTAACGGAACCATAGATCTTTTCGTTGATGAGAATGGTACAAGTACTTGGGTTCAAACAAGTGTGACCATTGCAGCTGGTGAAACCATTGGTTCATTTACGGAAAATCGTACATTCTCCTCAGTACATCGGATTGCTAATTCTCCACTCCCTGTACCAGTAACAGGAAATCTCAAAGTAAGATTATTTCATGGGCTAAATTATTCCCGGGGTACTCAAAGTGTGGTTCGTCTTCCATCGGATCGAGCTACCTCAACTAATCCACTGATTACCATTAGTGCAGTTGAGAATCGAGTTGTAGAATCTTCACAGTTGAGATTTGAAGTGATTGCGTCGCCGGCACCAGCAACTCCTGTGAATCCATCTGATCCACAAACGATTCCAGTAACGATTTATGTTACGCAGGCAGGTGACTTTATTTCCGAGTCTCTGACTAATAATAGGTTGGAAAAGACTGTCAATATTCCAAAGACTGGTATCAATAAAGGTCGGGCTGAGTTTACTGTAGCACTTGATGATGACGCAGATAGGGAAAGAACAAATGGTATAGTGACCGCGACATTACAATCAGGAGCTGGTTTTGTGATTGGTGATTACTCTAAGGTCGCAAACGCAACTATTTATGATGATGATTCATTACCAACAATTACGATTGCCAATTCTAGCCCAGTTGCCGAGAGTGCAGGCGCAGTCAGCTTTACTTTAACAGCGGGACGTGTTTCAGAAGATATAGATTTAGCTGTTGCATTTACAGTAGCGAATGAATCTGGTGATTTCTTAGGAACACAGACACCTATCACAAGTCCACTTGAATTTAGACAAGTTGGCGGCACTGGTGATTATGTCGCTACCATAGATGTTGCATTGGATGATGATGATGTAATTGAATCAGATGGCTCGGTGAGTGTAACTCTGGTAACTGACACAACTTATCCGTTTAGCTATAAAGTTGGTGCGGTCAATAAAGGTGTTGCAATAGTTACGGATGATGATGAGGTCTTACCGGTAATTAGTCTTGAAACAATCTATGATTTCATTTCACCAGGGTTACCGTTAACCTTTACCGTTTCAATTGAACCTCAAAACGATATGCCAATCACGGTGCCAGTTACTGCAAGCGATCAAACCAATGCGAGTTTATTCCTTTTACCTAGTACGATTATTGTTGGAACTTCGGGTTCGGTGACCGCAAAAGTCGCAACCTTTTCTGATTCCACCGGTGAAGTTACTATAACAATAGGCGATGTAGCAGGACACAATTCTGGCCCGCCACTTGTGGTTCCAATTGAGTCTCCGGCAAATCCTGCATCACTCATGATATCAGGTCCAAGCGGACCAGTAGCTGAAGGAGAGATGGCAACGTTCACTATTTCGGCTAATCCGACCATTGATAAAGATATTATTGTTGAAGTTGATGTGGTTGATTTCGCCGCGAGAGGAACTGATTTTGTTGATGATGGAAATCACTTTGTCAAATTTCCGGCTAATACAACTATGAAGACATTTAATGTCCAAACAAAAACCGATACTTCTGCATCAACAGATGGTTTGTTAGTCGCAACTATGCTAGATGGGCCTGGTTATACCCATTCTTCACCCAACAATATTACTTATGCTGAAGTACGTGATAGGGAAAATACAACTCCAGTTGTACTAACCGTTTCAGCTGAAAATACCTTAGTATATCAGGAAGATAACATTGTCTTTACCATTAGTCGAACTGGTAATACAACAAACCCAATAACCTTTAAATATGACCTCACTGATGTTGAGGATACCATTAATGGTGGTGGTATGGCAATCCCAGGTACAATTAATGCAAATGAGTCCAGTACTCAGATCACCCTACCAACCAAGTCAGCGGCCACTACATATACTAATGCCGCGGGGGTAACATTACGTTTACTTTCAGTCCTAGATGATCCTGATTTGGAATATCGACTTGGTAGTTCAACTGAACTTAAAGTTGTGGTAAATTCAACAACAAAACCAGTCATTATGTTATCAATTGAACCGAATTACATCGCAAGGGGTGCAACATTTAATCTGGTTGCCACCGCAACACCAGCACCAATTCGGACAACATCAGTAAAAGTGAACCTTACCTCAGAACCTCAAACTTATCCAATCAATAATCGCTACTTACTAGAAGCATTCAGAGGTGAGCAAACCATTGAAATCGCAGCTAATGCGATGAGAGGCCAAATCGAGATAACGAGTACCCCCGTTGATATGAACCCTGCAGATGGTATTGTTGATGACTCAGATGCCATCATTAATGCAACATTACAAGCGGACAGAAATTACACAATTCCAAGCGAAACCGCTCAGTTGACGGAAAGGGTCGGTGTACTTGGAACTTTACCAGAAGTGTCAATTTCCACCAGTGATCTATATGTTAAAGAAGATGCCGGAAGTTTTGAAGTGACAATCTATACTAGTTTTCTGCCATTCGTCGGCTTGCCGCTGAAAATAACATCATTGACCGCGACTGAAACCGGGTCACATAACTATCTTGGTACCTATGATTTCTCTAATCTTGAGATTGGTCATCAAGATGAAATCTTTATCCATGACCGATTTAGAGGCATTAGAACCACTGTTAATATCAATTCTTATCCAGATGAATATCGCGGACCAGGTGAAATCACGATTGCATTAGCTGATGCCAACAATTACACTGCCAATGCCGAAGCTAGCACCCAAATAGTGATCATTCAGGACGCAGAACCCTTTACAGACCGCACCATTTCTATTGATGCCCCAGAGCGTGTGTTCGAAGGTGAAGATATTGAGGTTACCTTAACCAATAGCGCAGCTTTGGAAACAAATGAAACGATTGATGTAGGATTTGCTGTCGCGTCTATTCCGGTTGAATATTACTACGCCGCTGATTCAACTCCATCTCCAGTTCAGTTTACCAGTGCCAGTTTAACTCAAACTGTAACCATCAAAACTGTGGAAGTATCTGAACATGCAACTGACGGCACAATTTACTTGAGAGTACTACCCGGGCTTAATTATGAGCCACCACAAAATGGCCAAATTGAAGTACAAGTTGTTGCGAAAGAAAATCTACCAGTCGTTTCATTTACTAATAGTACTTTTGACGCAATTTACGAAGGGGATGATGCTGTATTTACGGTATCGGCCACGGGACCTGAACGAACTCAACCATTACCAGTTAGCTTGACTGTGGCGCAAGGTGTTTCGGATGACTTTATTCTTGACCCAGTATCAACACCAACTTCGGTAAATGTTGCAACAACAGGTACTGGTAAATTGCGAATAAAAACAATTGCTGATGCTGATCAAGAGGATAATGGCACAATTACTGTGACTCTTTCCGATAGTCCAAAAACATATCTGCTTGGATCACCAGCAACAGCAAGTGTTGTTGTTCAGGATAATGATGACCCGATGTTGCACAGTATTAATATTACCGCAGTTTCTAATACCGCGACCGAGGCTGATGGTGCGATGGCTATGTTTGCAATCACCGCAACGGGTGGAACTTCAATTGATAGAAGTGCAATTGCAGTTGAAGTTGAGGTTTCGGAAGAGGGGAATTTCTTGAAAAATCCCGCGGGAACAAGAACAGGTATCGATGTGATTCCGGGTGCTACGGGATCACCGGGTACAGCTGTTTCCCTTAATGAAGAAATAGATAATGACATATTTTTTGAAACAAATGGTAAGATTTTCACCAAAATTGTGGGGTCATCTCAATATGGAGTTGGTGAAAATGCGGTAGCGGTGGTAGAAATCATTAATGATGACACTGCACCGGTGGTAAGTATTGCAGATGCCTCTGGGGTTGAAGGAAGCGGTACTACGGATGGAGCTGTTGAGTTTACTGTGTCGCTTTCAAAACCATCTGGTTTACCAGTCAAAGTGATTTATTCAACTACGGATGGAACTGCGACCACTCCAGGAACTAATGATGACTTTATTGAAGCAATTAACGAAGAGTTAATCATTCCGGCGAGTTCCAATTCAGTTCAAAATACAACTGGTACAATCACGATTATCACAAAGGCTGATGATACAATAGAAATCAATGAAAAATTTGGTATAAACTTAACACTTCCAAGCGATTCAAATGCGATACCTGGTAGTCGTCCGCAATTATCAGCGACTGGTACAATCCTTGATGATGACGCGATCGCAGCTCTTACCATTGCCGATGTAGCAAATGCAGTTGCAGAGAACGCGGGTGCAGTAAATTTTGTGGTTACCTCTACCGTGCCTCGCACCGTAACGGTTAAATATCAGGCATCAGAAGTAAATCGTGGTAACTTCTTAACCACTACGCAAGAAAATGAAACCACTGATGAATTAACCTTTAGACAAATTGGTGGTCAAGGACCATATGTTGATACACTTAGAGTGCCAATTCATAATGATGAAGTAGGAGAAAGAACCGGTCAAATCTTGGTAACAATGTTAGCTGAATCCGGTGGTTCAACAACTTATTCCGTACCAACTAATGGTGATGAAAGTGCATTGGCTATGATATGGGATAATGACGCACCTGAATTATTAATTGAATCCAATGGTGATGTGACAGAATCTGCTGGTAGTGTAGTATTTACCATTACAGCGCGGGTAAGTCCAAATGATATGGTTACCGTAAAGTATGATGTGGAGGAGAGTACTGGAGCTAATGTCGGTGACTTTATTGCCTCAATTGATGAGGGAATAGCCGCTCCTGATTCCAGCCGACCCAAAATATTTGATTTCACGGCCCGCAAGACGACTGCTCAGTTGTCAATTGATGTTGTCGGAAACGACACTTATGAACTTGATTCTGTAGTGACGGTGACATTGATTGAAGAGGATACTCCAGGAACTTCCTATACAGTTGCAGCTTCACCTAATAATGAGGATACCGCGACAATTATGAATGATGATACTTTACCAGTCCTTTCATTTAAAACTACCGTATTCAATGCGGATGAAGAGGGTGGGGATTTTGATGTCGTGGTAGAATTGGATAAAGCCGCCATTCAAGAAGTTTCATTTACTGTTGCAACAAGTACGGAAGGCACACAAGAAGCCACTGAGACTGAAGATTATAATAATCCAACACTTACCTCAAGAACTATTGCGATTACTGAGGATGAAGAAACGATTTCGATTCCAATCCTTTCTGATAATACCGTTGAAGGGAGTGAAACCTTTACCTTGACACTTTCTAGTCTAACTGGGGCTGTATTTAGTGGTGGTGGTACGACTCTTACACAGGTGATTACGATTATAGATAATGATGTGCCGACATTGACGATTGCTGATGCATTTGCTGACGAAGGGGATCTTGTTTCATTCACCCCAACTTTAAGTGCACCAGCTTTACAACCAGTTGTAATTACTTATTCTACTGCACCTGGTGGTTTAATCCCGGTTGACAATACTGATTATATGGCAGTACCAGTGGCAGATCCGGTGAATTCTATAACGGCTTCCACAATCACTATTCAAACTGGTGCAACGACTCCAACCTCGCCGGCGACAATTGATATCACTACAATAGAAGATTCAGCTCCAGAACCTGATGAAACTTTCATATTGACCTTTAGTGCTACCCATGCGACAGTGCTAAATGGCATTGCAACGGGAACAATTCTTAATAATGATGATCGAGTTTTAACCATTTCTTCGGAAACAGTTGATGAGGATGATGCCACTGCAGAATTGAAGGTTACGTTATCACCAGCACCAGACTCTGTTAGCGGTCAAATTGATGTAACCTATACACTTTCAACAACTTCTGCTGGTGCGGATGATTATACCCATACACCTGCAACACTGGAATTTATTGAAGGTCAAAAAGAGAAGACAATCTCAATTACGATTGATGAAGATGCATTAAACGAAGACGATGAAACAATAACTGTGCAATTGGTACACTCTAGTATTGAACTTTACGATAATGGTCGAGGAACTGTTACGATTCGTGATAATGATCCCTTACCAACTGTCGGTTTGGCATTAGCAACTCCTCAAATGGTTCAAGAGGGAACTAATACGAACGTTGCTCCTGCAATTATGGTGACTTTGACCGACGGCTCTGGTACTGCGACTCCTTCTGGGCGTGCAGTTACTGTTCAATTTACCCTAGAGGAAGGTACTGCAAAAACTCCAGAAGACTATGTGGTGACTGCTGATGCTAGTTCCACTTTGACATTTGACCCGGGAGTTACAAGCGTTGCAATTCCGGTCGAGATTGAACCTGACC
Source organism: Stappiaceae bacterium (assembly GCA_964291365.2). Lineage (GTDB taxonomy): Bacteria > Pseudomonadota > Alphaproteobacteria > Rhizobiales > Stappiaceae > JBDWFY01. The sequence goes on along the minus strand of OZ219989.1, from coordinate 2,137,281 downwards.
GCTATGATGAAGAAAATGAGAAATTTATAGTAACACTTTCAAGTCAAAATAATGCTAACCTTGGAACCGCTTCTAACATGATCATCATTGAAGATGATGATGCCGCCCCAATGGTCTCTATTGCCACTAATGTACCGGTCACAGAAACGGATGAAGAGCTAGCTGGAACAATTGCTGTAACCTTGAATGAGGCTTCAGGAAAGACGGTAACTGTACCTTTCACCGTAACTCCAGGAACGGCGACAGCTACTGACTATACCCTTGTCGCAGGTGATGTTATATTTACTCCTCTTGCCAATACAATAACAACAAAAACTATGGATATTCAATTTAAGATAACTGGTGATACTTTGAATGAAGGTGAGGAGCAATTTACTATTAATCTTGGTACTCCTACCAATGGCACTTTAACTTCAGCTGTAATGGGAACCGTTATCATTACTGATAATGATCCATTACCAGAATTAATTATTGGTGATGAATCTGAAGATGAAGGAACTTTATTCACATTTATACCAAGACTTAGTACAGAATCAGGTCGAAATGTAGTGGTAACTTATTATACTGAAGCAAGCGGTAATTTCCCTGTTAGTGCAGACGATTATACTCCGATACCCGAGGCAGATTCTGCCAATTCCATTGACGCAACAACCATCACAATCCCAGCTGGTCAAACCACACCGACAAACCCAATTAGTATTACCACTGCGGTGGACTCTGATCCAGAACCTGATGAAACTTTTGCGCTGAATTATAGTGCAGACTTTGCTACTACGACTTCTAGTCCTGCAACGGGAACGATACTGAATGATGATCCTAGAACGATTGCGATTAACTCTGATATGATTGGTGAGGGTGAAGGCTCCGTGGAATTGGATGTAACAATTTCTCCGCCACCGGATTCAACATCTGGTTTAATAACAGTAACCTATACGCTTTCAGCTGATTCTGCTTTACCAGCAGATTATATGCATGACATTGAACCGCTGGTTTTTGCTGTAGGTGATCGAAAGAAAACTATTTCTATTGGTATTATTGATGATGGTATAAATGAAGATCATGAAACATTAACCGTGCAGTTGGTCAATACAAATTATAATCTGTATAATAATGGTCGAGGAACAATTACAATTCTTGATAATGATGGAACTCCACCAATTGTTGGCTTCGTGAAGGCAGATCAAACTGTTACAGAGGGGACCAGTGCAAGTTCTGACGATATTTTGGTAAGATTAACAGATAGCTCAGGTACAGAAACTCAATCTGGTCGCATCGTAACAGTCGAATATGCAATTGCTGAAGGTTCAGCAGATGATCCATTAGATTATGCATTGGAATCTGGTGCTACGTCCACCTTGACCTTTAGACCTGGAGTAAGTTCTATCGCGATTCCGGTGGAAATAATACAAGACAGCTACGACGAAAATGATGAAACATTTACCATTACACTTTCGAATCAAGAACAGGCAACCCTTGGTACCGCAACTAGTATGATTACAATAAAAGATGATGATGTCGAACCAAAGGTATCAATTGCAGCTGATGTCGCTATCATTGAAAAGGATGAAGAGGTAGATGGTACAATTGCGGTCACGTTAGATCAAGTCTCTGGCAGGGTGGTGACAGTACCAATCATTGTAACCCCAGGGACTGCAACGTCAGCTGACTATACCTTGGCGGCTACCAATGTCGTATTTACTCCAAATGCTGATACGACAATAACCACAAAAACTATGAATATTCCATTTAAGATCACTGGTGATGATTTGGATGAAAATGAAGAACAGTTTACGATAACCCTTGGAACCATTGTAAATGGTGTTCCGGGTTCAAAAATCGCTGGAACGGTCACTATTACTGATGATGATGAATTACCAACCTTGACTCTTGTACCTATTGATGCGCAAGAAAACCCAAGTGTGAATAGTGTTAGAGAAGGGGACTCATCCACTGATCAAGGGACGTTGGTGTTTAATCTTGTTTTAGACAAACCATCTGGTCGCAATGTTGAGTTTGCAGTCTCAATTGATGATGTGACAACTTCTACTGCTGATTATACGGCAATATCACAAGCAGATAGTACAAAAATAATTCCAGCCAATTCCACAACCCCTATCCCAATTACCGTACAAATCCATGGTGATACGGTTGATGAGGATGATGAAACCTTCACTCTTTATATTACTGCACCAGCAAATAAAACGGCCACTGCAGTATACCCAACATTAACGGGAACTATTGAAAATGATGACTTAGCGGTCTCAATTGAAGCCGGGCAATATCCAGCTGGTGATGCATTGGTGCCATTCTTCATTAAAAGCAGTGCACAAAGAAGTAATGCCTTAGAAGTTTCATATCAAGCAACTTACGGAAGTGATGGCGCGGGAACAATACAAACCGCAATGATTATGCAAGGTAAGGAAGAGATCGCGATCATGGTACCATTTGCTAATCCAGGTTCTGGAACTGAATCTCTTACAGCAGTTGCAATTGTTGATGGAGCCCATTATGTGCCTTCAGATACCGGAGCAAGTGTGAATCTACCGACCGCGATTCCTGGTTCAATGCCACTAGTTTCAATTGAAAGGGTTGGGTCCGAAAGAGTATTTGAAATAGATGGTTTCGTTGACTTTAATCTCACTATTGCACCTGCTAATGAAACTGATGTGAAAATGGTTGAGATTATGATTTCTCAGGAAGATCTATCTGACAGCTCTACTCGATACGCTAATGGTGACTTTATTTCCAGAGCAATCCAAACTGCAAATGATAATACTATTACTGAAGTCGGTACAGATACAAGTCAAGCAAGTGAATCAACCAAACTTACAGTGACCATTCCTATTGCAGTTGGTGCCAATAGCGCAATGTTTAGAGTTGAGTTTGATAGGGATACTAATCCGGAGAATGACGCTAAATTAACGGCAATGATTCAATCGGGGACTAATTACGAAATCAATACACGTGCTAACACCCGAACCGATACGGCTGTGGTTGATGTTTATGATGATGACCGGCCAGATGCAATTCCAGATATCTCATTTGGTGATATTACTCTGAATGGCGTGGTTGCAACTTCTGAACAATCAATTACCGAAGGACAGCTAATTGAAATTGACATCAATTCTGTGTTTCCAATTCCGAATCCAAATGGATTGGATATTAGCTATTCAGTGACGATTCCAACGGGAAATGATTTCATTGACTTACCTTCTGATACTAATATTGCGAATTATGATACTTATATTGATGGTAAGGCGAGTAATCCTATTGTAACTATTCCTGGAGGTCAAGATTCTGTTACTATCCGGTTGCAGACCGATGATGATGAAATGGAAGAAGCCAATGGATCAGTTTCAATTACCTTGTTAGCGGATACTCCATCAGGAACTCCAGCAAAAGTGTCATACAATCTCGCTGATTTGGATGATGCAAATCGAACAATATTGATTAGCGATAATGACCCACTGCTTACAATTGCCACGGTACAAGCAGATAGTACCGTAACGGTAGTTGAAGGCACAGATGGTAGCAATAACACTCCGTTAACTATTGAAGTGGCAATTGGTAATATAGCAACTACAGAAATAATTACTGTTGAATACGAAACGAGCAAAATTGATCCAGCAAGTACGGAGGCTAGTGTTGCAGGTGATAACGATTTCATGACTACGCGTGGAACTTTAAGATTCCCGCTTGGAACTAATAGTGCACAGATTTTTGTCGTACCTATTATTGCTGATGCTATTAATGAAAATACTGAAACTTTTGCGATAACTTTGAATGTCACCGCTGGAGGTGCTCGATTACAACATAGTGAAATCATTGTTCAGATTATGGATGATGATAATGAACCACGATTGTCATTTGAGAATCTTCAAGTTACCAACAACGAGGGTCATCTAAATGGCCAAGATCGTGCTGAGATTGAATTTGAATTCAACATTCTATTAACACCTGAATCTGGAAAAGAGGTAATGGTAAACTGGACTACCAGTAATGGAACCGCGATGGCTAACGACCCTGCAAATGCGGAAACGGATGATTATGTTGCCGTTTCAAATCGTGATGAGAGTAGTCTGGTCACTTTTGCTCCGGGTGAAACTTCAAAAACTATCAAAGTAAAAGTTTATGGAGATAATGAAGCCGAAATTGATGAACATTTCTATGTTACGCTTGATGACAAAACGAGTATTAATGCTAGTGTTGATGAAACTAAAATACGTGCAACTGGATTCATCGCAAATGATGATGCACGGGTGATTAGTATATTACCAACAACTGGAATGGAAAGCGATGCTAGTATGACATTTGATGTAAAAATTTCACCTCCAATAGAAGATGAAAGCACCGTAACTGTTAATGTTGCTACCTTAAAAGGTGAATCAGATACCGCGATTCCTGATGAAGATTATGTCGCAAGATCAAGGGGTGGCAATATTGGAGAAATAACTTTTAATAAAGACAATTCAGGTGGTAAATTTGTCGTAGACCTAAAAGATAATGAACTTAACGAAGAAATTGAAACCTTTACGGTTGAAATTTATAATGCACGTCCAATTCCACCTGAATTTGAGATATTTATTCTTCCTGATTACGATACAACTATCGGAACTATTGTGGATGATGATCCTGAACCTACTATTTCATTTGTTGATCAAACGACTACACTAATAGTAGTTAATGAAGGCGATTCTGGAACGCTTGAAGTTGAATATGAAATCCAGTTATCAAAAGAATCTGGACGTGATGTGACCCTCAGATACTATACAAGTGAGCTTAACGAAAATAGTGCAATAAGTGATTATGATTTTATTGCGATACCAGAAGACGATAAGGGGACATTAACTATTCCAACAGGTCAAACCATCGGATCATTTACAATAGAAGTTATTGATGATGATGCCTACGAAGGTGGGGTGGATGCAACACTTGAACAGTTCCAAGTAAATATCTCAGAACCTGCGGGCGCGAAACTCAGAGGAATATCTTCAAAAGTGATTCAGATTAGGGATAATGAAACAACAGCAGATGATTTACCAAGATTGGCTCTTTCATTGAGGAATGACTCGACAACCGTTGATGAAGGTGAAACCATTGTCATTGATGTAAATAATATTAACGTTGGAGAAGCTGAACCTTCTGTAGGAAATTCACTTCAAGTTGCTATCAATGTTGCACAAGTAGGTGATTTTATTGCCTTTAGAGTGCCGCGAACTTTCACTATGACTGATAATGAAACGACCATCAATATTCACACTCTAGATGATTCAACGAAGGAGGAAGACGGTACCATCACTGTATCAATTGAAAAATCTGATGGAGTCTATACTGTTGAACCAGCAGTCTCATCCGTTGAGATTACTATTAGGGATGATGAACTAGATGATGTATCACAAACCGATCCAGAAGACAGGATCTCGGTTGCTAGTAACGCGGTCAATGAAATTTTAGAATTTTTGGATGGTCCTACCCAAATACCAGGAACTGAAAGCGGACCAGCTGTAACATTGCCAACAATCTCAGTAATTGCAATCTTACCAAGTGTTGATGAAGGATCCGCAGTTCAGTTTACAATATCGGGAAATGAAAATCTTCGTGATGTTGTCGTGGTAGAATACACTCTTACTTCAGAGGGAGACTTCTTTGAAGGTTTAAGCGATGAAGTTCAGCGAATCAGACTAACTGAAGTGCAAAAATCAGCTCAGATTGAGATTGCTACCATAGATGACACTCATGCTGAACAAGATGGGGCACTCACGTTGACCTTACTTGATGGACTTGTTTATGATCTTTCAGCTCACAGAAGTGCCAGAGTTGTTGTTTCTGACCTTGCGGATCGACAACAACGGGTTGAAGAAATTTCATTAGCTAGTCAAGACATCTTACCAGATATGACTGGGGCAATCGCGGCACACACTCTTGGTATTGCATCAGATCGGATAGGTGAAGCATTCACAAGTACTGGTATTGTATCCAACTTCAATTATGATGGCAATGAAAATTTAACTTCTCTAATTGAAGCTGGGGGAGAAGCAATAAATGCCGGATCAACAACCCTCCGCGAGGTGCTTAGTAATTCATCATTTGCAATTAGTCTATTCCCAGAAGCAAATAGACCAAGTATGGCAACAATTTGGGGACTTGGTGATAATCGTGACATGTCTTCTGGATCGGGATTAGGTGCTAGGTCTTGGGATGCGGAAGTCTTCACTGGTCATCTTGGGTTAGACGCGATGGTAAGTCAAGGACTGCTAGTTGGTATCACAGCTGCAGTGACAGAATCTGATATTGATCATACAGGTGCAACGGAAGGTGAGTTGACTTTCAAATCACGCACCACAGCTTTGAATCCATATTTGGGTTGGACTTCTGCTGATCAAGATGCCGAGTTGAGAGCGGTTGCTGGATTTGGAATAGGTGAGATTGATATTGAACAAACCAATTACGAACTCCAAACCGTATCTAATACCTACCATACTTTAGGTATCAGTGGTAATCAACGAATTTATGTCTCGGATAGTATTCTTGAAGGTGGTTCAAGTGAACTATCAATTACTGGTCAATCTTGGTATGCGAGACAAAATCTATTTGGAGTTGAAGGGTTTATTAACTCCATGCAAACGGATGCGAGTCATTATCGCGTCGGCATTGAGGGCTCACATACCCAAAATCTTGTCAGTGGTTCAACTTTGAAACCTACTTTCTCAGTTGGTTTGCGTGGTGATGGCAAAAATGATCAATCTATCTTCGGCATGGAAGTAGGTAGTGAACTCAGCTACACCTCTACATTCGGATTGTCATTAACTGGAAATAGTAACATGTTCCTGATTGAACAAGGTGAGATGCAAAAATGGAGTTTGCTCGGAACACTTAGTTATGATCAAGGCAATGACAAACTTGGCACAATCTTGGAGATTTCACCTTCATATGGTCAAATGGTAAATTCCAATAGTCGATCACTGTGGAGTAGTGACATTCTAGAAAGTGTTAGTGAAACGGGTCAGTACATGGATGGTACCAAAGTTGATACTGAGGTGAGTTATGGTTTAAGTATTTTGGATGATACAAGTAAATTGACACCATTTGGAGGTATTGGTTACGCAGATGATGCCAATAACAAGTACCATATTGGTACGCGACTCCAACTTGGTTCGGATTTGAAATTTGAATTGACTGGTACCCAAGCGACAGATTCTGAAGGAGATCTCAACCAAAAAATCAAACTAGATGGAGCATTTAACTGGTAACAATATTCAAACAAAACGACAATTTCTTGGGACAAATTAATATTGTACGGTTTCTTTAGTAGGTGACAAATTTTATATGGAAGAGCTTCAGTAGCGGAATTTCTCAATTGAATGGTGAAATCAAAAAAATTCTCAAGATTGAAAGTTTTTCATAAATTTTTTGATCGTCTAAGCCCTTTAAAATAAGGATAAATTTATTTTTCTGTAGAAAGTTAGAAAAAAAATAAAACAATTACTTGCAAAATCAAAAAAGTTCAGTTATATTATAACGAGTGAAGTAATTTTGTATTTTACAACAATATAATAATGGAAGAATTATATGCCAGCTTGGGAACTTATCTACAATATAATTGGTGCGATTTTTTTTAATACTTGCAATTCTGGCACCTGGAATCGTATCAACAATAATCAATGCGCGGTTTGGCTCTGGCCGTCGCATCTCAGTTTTTAATAACATATTCATTTTGTTTGGATTTGCAGCAATATCATATGGTATATTAGCCGTGATCTATCACTGGGCTGAAATAGAGTTTCCCTTACCGATCCTAGGTACAGATTTTCCATTTTCAGTTTCTGAAACTGAATGTACTGTTCAAACAACTGGTGAAAAGTCTACGCCAAGCGGAACATATAGTGGCTTTAATTGAGTTGCAAGTTTGGATGACATTGCTTGGGCAACAATGATATCGCTTGGAATTGTGTATGTTTGGATGATCATTTATCGCAGACGACTTGTTGAGAAAGGAGTAAAATCAATTGGGGCAACAGATCATTTTGGTGAAAAAGATGCTTGGACTAATATCCATTCAAGACCTGAAATAAAAGAAAAATTTGCTGTAGTTAGAGATCTATCAAGTAAACTGATTTATACTGGTTGGATAGAAGAATTTTCGGAATATGATAATTTTCGCGAATTATTTATGTCAAAGGTTGAAGTACATGACTTTGATCACAAATTAATTTCTATTTCACAATTCGCATACGTAGGTCTTCGTAATGACAGTGTGTTAATCAATTTTTACTCAACAGAAGAGAGGATACAAAGTGCCGTCAGTCATACGTAAAAGACGTTTTATTGATATACTTTTTGGGGATAAAAAGGAGGATTATTATGATCCTCCGAATTGGGACGATGACGATCCACGTCTGGGAATTTATGGACCAGGTAATAAGTTGGTCTCTGTCTCGATCCCGCGGGAAGATGATCCTAAATCGAAAGATTCAAAGAATAAATAGTACTTAGTTTTTGAATGGAGTAGAGGACACGCTAGGGATTGACTAGAACTTTTTCTAGTTGACTCCTAGTGCGTGAGAATGGCAACTGAAAATTGAACGGTTAGAAATCTGCAAGTAATTGAAACCTCAAATTATTGGAGGTTAATTTGTCAATTAAAAATCAATTTCAACATTATTAATACTATTCATGCTATCGTTTTTCATTGTATCTTGCGGTGGAGGTAGCGGTGGAAGTGAAAATACAAGAGGTATTAGTATAAAATGTCAAAATAAACGTCAATTTTGTTTCAATAAAATAACGGAGTAGATGCGCAATCAAAATATAAGTTGCAAATCAAAAATATATACTAATCTATCTCATAGTATCCCAGATATTTGTATGATCTAGTGAGAATTCACGTAATCAGGGGGCTAAATATGTAACCAATACAAATTGAAAAGGATACAATCAAGTGAGTTACAACGAGGCTAAGAGATGGTTTATTCGCAGTATAGTAAATATGGATTTTATACATTTTACAGAGTACGCTGATATTAGGCGTAAAAATAAACTACACTCTAAAGAGGTAAATGCTGAATTTGTGTTGGATAAAGTTTAAAGATGTAGAGGAATTAATCACAAGAGTGAACAAGGTTGTGCAATGGCAGATGATGATTGCATGCATGTATTCAAAATAAATGGTTGGTATTTTAAATACTTTTTATTAAACGATGTAGTTCATATCGTCAGTGTTCATAAGGAGAAACCAGATGAATGATTATCAAGATGGGATAAAAAGTCCTGGAGCTTGCGGCTATTGTAACAAAGTAGTACAATCAACTTTTACAAAAGTAACTTTGTCGATATGTGAGGGGTTAGGAGAAGTTGAAAACAAATTAGTTATAGTCTGCGACGAGTGCGGAAATATGATCGGAATACCAGCTAAATCAGACCCGCCTATTCAACAAGCATATAAGAAGCTCATTGAATCAGGAATGGTTTCTGATTCTGATGAAATAACCACCGAACTGAAGTCCAAAGTGGATGCTAGAAAATCCTCTAATAAAAGCACCAAAGAGGATTATCCGCAAGAGTATCCACTTGTAGCAGCTGCTGGATTGGTATGATTTTTTGTATGCTACTTGTATGCAAGTTGTAAATTTTAGTGATGGATTGGTTGAGACAGCATTTACCCGTCAGGTGGATTGTATTAAGTCATTAAAGTACAGCATATCTCGTCAGATGATTTTCATCAAAAAGAGAAGATAATTTGTCGTAGAACATTAGTGCGGAAAACTAGCTAAAATACTTTCTTAATTGGCCGAAAGTTTTCAGAATGTTGACCGGATAATATCGGAATAGTGACCGAATGAAAAAGCTATTAAAAAAATTTTTCGAACCAAAACCCTTGTAAAATCGCCAAAAAAAATTGAATATTAGAAAAAAAAGTAAAAAATAACTTGCAGAATTGAAATTGATACATTATATAGAATAAACGGAGGTAATTCAGTGTTAACTTATTGAAAGCTTTGGAACATTTTTAGTTTTAATAATTGTAGGAGTAAATGCACAACAAAAATAATATTGTAAATTAAAATCAAAGTACTATAATATAATAAAGTATCCTGGATATTTGTATAATCAAGTGAGAATTCACATAGTCAGGGGACTAGATATGAATTATTAAAAAGGATACTAACATATGGAACGTTCTGAGGCAAAAAGACTGCTATTGGATAGACTTGAAAGAAATAAATTTGAACATAAAATTGATAGGTTTGATATTTGGGATAAAAATAAACTGTATACAGGTGAAATTGACGTTAAATTCGTACTTGAAAAGATTAATAAATGCAAAAAAAAGAACTATGATAGTCAGTTTTCTTTAGAAGCAGATGATAACAAATTACATATATTCATCGTAGATAGTTGGAATATTAAATACGAACTTATTAATGACGAGGTTCGAATCGTCAGTATACATAAGGTAGAATTTCATGACAGATTACACAGAAGGTGAAAAACTTATTTCAGTTTGCGATTATTGTGAAAAACGTGTCTCATCAACTCTTACTTATGAGACTTTGTCACTATGCAAGGGGTTAGAGGAAGTTGAAAATGTCTTACTACGTGTCTGCGACGAATGTGGTAATATGTGTTCAATTCCTCACCAGTTTGTATTACCGATACAGCAAGCAATGAAAAGACTTGTAGAATCTGGGGCAGTTTCTGATCGTGGCAAAATACCTGTTGAACTTAAATCAAAAGTGGATGCGAGAAAATCACGTGATAAAAAATCTGAATCAGATTATGAGCATGAATATCCGTTGCAAGCGACTGGATAATTTTATTGACTAATCAGCAGATAGATTACAGACTGTATACTCTAGTTTTAAAGCTCAAGTGGGAATTATCTCTTGAATATCTTGTGTTAATTTGAAATTATTGTGCAAGTTAATTAGAATTTATACTAAGTATGATTTCTGAAAATGTATAAAGTGCGAAGCTGGTTTTGTTGTTAGACTATAATTTATTGAATTACAATATCATAACTGTACAATCCTCAAAAGAAGCACTGAAGTGAATTATCGGTATCTGAAATATTAATTTGAGCTTCATGTTGGGTACTACATTGTGGAAAAAGAGAAAAAAATTGTTGGAAGGGTTGAAATTATTTTTTTATAGACTATATTATTAAGTAATAAGAAATATTAAGAGGAGGATACTACTACAGAAATACAAATTATTGTGTTAAAATAAGTAAGTCACATCTCACTGGTTAATTGGCATGAAGAATGATACAAAACGAGGAAACAAAATTCAAGTGTGTGAATAGAACATGCATCTGAAGGTTAGTATTTTGCGTTTTATTTATTCAAATTGTCGCAATTGATGACATGAAGCAATTCTAGCGTTAGTAATCACGTCTATTGAGGATGCACTTAATGAATCGAAATTGTTCAAATTTTCCTACGGATGATTTAACTTTTACTTGCAATATCATATAGGATGTGATATTATAAAAGTTAAACAACTAAAGTACTAAGGAGTAAAAAGCATGAATTACAAGAGAATTCTTGAAGGTGCAACAATAGCCGTATTTTCAGCATTCGTCATTTTTGTCGCTCATTCACTATGGGTGATACGCCAGCAAGCAGCAACGCAAGAAATAATTATGGCTAATCAGGACCTAATATTGGCTGAATTTGCTGGGCTAAAAACTGATCAAGAAGATGACAAAGCTGAGCTAAAAAATGACATAGCTGAGCTAAAAGCTGAGCTAAAAAATGACATAGCTGAGCTAAAAGGTGAGCTAAAAAATGACATAGCTGAGCTAAAAAGTAACATAGATGAGCTAAAAGATGAGATAGCTGGGCTAAGAGGTGAGCTAAAAGGTGAGATAGCTGGGCTAAGAGATGAGGTAGCTGGGTTGAGAACTGAACTATCTGATGTAAAAGATATTGTCAATAACAATACGGTTCTAATCGAAAAAAATAGCTCTCAAATTGGAGTAATTAACAATAATTTAGAGGATATTGACTCTGAACTTGTTGAAATTAAATCTCGGTTAACAACAGTAGAAAAAACGGTGAAGGATTCGAGTGCCGTAATTTCTGAACTAAAAGAAATTATTCCCGAAGTCAAGAAACTTGATGAAAAAATTGCCCAAGTAGAAAGTGAAACTCAAATTTTGAAGGGGAATATTGAATCTATTCTATCAATCAATCAACAAGAGTAATGGTGTATTTAAAATGAAAGCCGCGCATGCTGTCTATTCCAACCTATTTGGTCACTAATCTGATCACATTCAGCCGGGTAGTTGAGTATTTTAGCGAGATTTCCACAAATTTAAAAAAAATATATTTTTAAGTTTTCAATTAAAAATTTTTGTTGTATTAATTAAAACTTAACATATAATTTGAGAATAGTTGATGAAATAATCTTTGAACAATTGAATCATTACAAACACAACAAGCTAGGTTTCAACTCAAATCTGAATCGTTATAAACTCAATTGTTGCAATCTTACTAAAATATGACATATTACGATAAATAATAGTCATAAGAATAGATAAAATTTTTGAGGTAATACAGGAAGTATGGAACAAGAACAAAAAAACGCCAATTGGAATTATTGCCCTGATACACCGATCAAGGTTTCACCGTTATTTTCTTGGCCTCCTAATCCGATCGCTTGGATAAAATGGATTTCGAAATATTGGTTAGCAGTTAGTTCAATAACTTTAGAACTTTTAGCTGCATTTATCATTTACCAATGGTTTCAGCCAACTTGGGAAAGTATGCAAACGTTATCTTTGAATTGGGTGGTATTGATTTGGATTCGAAACTTGATTTTGTTAACGTTATTTGCTGGCAGTCTTCACTTATGGTTCATAACACTTGCTGTCCAAGATAAGAATCTAAAATTTGATAAACGCGACCAAAATCGCAATAATGGGACGTATTCTTTCCGCAATCAAGTTTGGGACAATATTTTCTGGTCTTGTGTCAGTGGAGTTTCAGCGTGGACAATTTGGGAAGTTTTTTACTTTTGGGCAGCTGCTAATGGTTTTGCACCGAGAATTACATTTGCCAGCAACCCAATTTGGTTTGTAGTTTGGTTTGCATTAATACCATTATGGTCAAGTTTTCATTTTTATTGGATCCATCGTCTGTTGCATTGGCCTCCATTATATCGGCTGGCTCACAGTGTACATCATCGCAATATCAATATTGGGCCTTGGTCGGGAATATCTATGCATCCTATTGAGACAATTATATTTTTTTCATCAGTTGCGATTCATTTTGTGGTACCGTCTCATCCATTACACGTCCTATTCCATCTTTATTTAGACGGTATCAATCCTGCTTTCTCACATTCTGGATTTGAAGGAATCCAAACTAGAGATCAAAAGCGTGTAAATACCGGGGACTTTTTTCATCAACTCCATCATCGATATTTTGAATGTAATTATGGCACTGCAGAAATGCCTTGGGATAAATTATTTGGCTCATTCCACGATGGAACTGAAGAATCTACACAAGCAACAAAATTACGTAAAAGTAAAATGTACTCTAGAAAATAATTTGAAATTGTATATGTTGATTTGATATCAAAAAGTTCAGGTCTCAACAAGATTTTTACTTCAAGTTTTGTTATATAATTTTGAAATTCTCAAATAGAGTAATTAACTGGTAGTAACATAAAAACAAAGTTGGTCTAATGTCACACATAATGATTTTTGAATAACAATTTGTGCGAAAAAATTACCAAGTGAATTTACCATTTATACCCATTTTGTAATTTGCAATTGAGTTTGTACTTCTTTCTTGGGTTCCCTTTACAGCAAAATATGAATTTGTTCCTAGTCTTACTTTGGTACCTAGATTTTGGGAACTCAGTGCCAAATCAACTATATCCACTCCGTAGTAAGGTGTTAGTTCAATTGTATTCGTAGCAAAATTTAAACCCCATGCGATTTCTGAAGTGGCATTCATAGTTGGGTTATTTTGTGTCAACCCGTGGTTAAAAACTTTCCAAATTTCAAAATCTGAAATTTTTTGTTTAGAAATTGAACCATAACTCGAGGAAATTTTAGCTTGTAGCCCCAAGCGATCGTTGTTTGTATCAAAGTTAATCTCTCCTTTCACTCCCGCACTTTCAAAGAAGTTGTCTGTTTGGTTAAGTAGAACATATTGTCCGTTTCCTGAAAATTCAAACCCGGACAAATTAGTAACTTCTAAACCACCTGAAAGTTCAATACCAAATTTTTCGGTTGATTTATTTCGTCCCCATATACCAGCAAATTGCGCAATTGAAGAAAGAGATGAGCCTTGTTTGAATGTTTTTTGGTAAGTATATTCAGAAGTTAAACGATTAAGATTTGAGTTGAATTCATAATCGGCAATAAAGTTTGATTTATCGTGCATTGCAAATTGCATCATTAAGGAATCAAATTTTAAGTTTATGTGATTCAATCCGTGTAGTTGTTCGGTTCCAAATGAGGTAATATTGGCAACTCCGTACAAGGACGTGGTAATATAATTGCTGTTCAGTAGGAGAGGGGTATAATCTTTCTGATTAATGATAAAATCGCCATATCCATACCCACCTGTACAATGTTAGAAAAAAAGTCGCGTAAGTGTTAGAAAAAATGTCGCGGTTCAAAATGTGATTTGGTAATCAAAATTCTAGTTTCTTGACTAACATGAATTAAGGTTTTTTTAATATAAGGGAGAATTCGGTGGAAGAGAAATAGGTTAATTTGGGGAATATTTGAGTTATCTTTGTCATATTTTGAATCTTAGAAAGTTTGGGCTGGAGTTGTTTGCTCGCTTTTTGCAAGCAGTTTTTGTAGGAACTTTTTTAGTTGTGGTTGTGCCATTAGGGCGTTGTTCTGATGGTTTTTATCAACAACAAAAACTAAAGAGGTTTTTACAATGTCAAAATTTACAACCAGTTCTAAGCTGACTATTAAAGTGAATGACGATGGGTCAATTGACACAGAAGCTGTCAAAGTTGAGCGTCGTCAAGGTCCCCGTGATCCGTTAGCGGGGATTTGGGAACAAGATGCGGTTCCGTTATTACAATCCTGTCCGACTTTGAGTGCCGTTACGGTTTACGAAGAGTTGTTGCGGTTACATCCTGAACTTGATCCCAGCGTGAAGCGCACGGTTCAGCGTCGAGTGCGACTTTTCAAAACTAAGCATGATGTTGAGCGCGACGTTATTTTTGGTCAAACCAAGGTTCCTGGTCGGTTAGGAATATCCGATTTTACTGACATGGAGAGTATGGGAGTCACCCTTAATGGTGTCCCTTTTCCGCATCTTTTGTATCATTTTCGCTTACCGTGGTCAGGCTTTACCCACGCTCACGTTATCATTGGTGGCGAGAGTTTCATTGGGTTGTCGGAAGGTTTGCAGGATGGGCTGAAGATTTTAGGTGGGATTCCAGAGGAACATCGCACCGATAGTTTATCTGCGGCTTTTTGTAATTTAAAACGCCGTGCTGTTGAAGATTTGACGGTTCGGTATGATGAATTGATTCAAGATTTGGGCATGGTTCCCAGTCGGAACACCCGCGGTCTTGCTCGTGAAAATGGCTCAATTGAGAGTGCTCATCGTCATTTGAAACAGCGAGTCAAGGATGCTCTGACGTTGCGTAATTCTTGTGACTTTCCGAGTTTATCCGCGTATCGTCAATTTATCGCTGAGATTGTTGCTGGCATCAATGCCCGTAAGTCTCGATTAATTGATGAGGAGCGCGCTCATTTGCGTCCGTTACCAGTTCACCGTAGTGCCGATTATGAAGAACATAAGGTTAAAGTTACGACTTATGGTGGTTTTACTCTAAAGAAGGTTTTTTATACTGTTCCCTCATCTTATATTGGGAGTTATGTTCGGGTTCGGCTGTATGATGATCGTTTGGATGTTTATTTAGAAGGGAAACGTCAATTGACCTTATCGCGGGGGTTTCCACGCAAAGGTGGTTTGCGTGGTTACGTCATCAATTATCGTCATATCCTCCCGTCGCTTCGTGCCCGTCCTCGTGCGTTAATTGAACTCAACTATCGCCATCAATTATTTCCGCTTGAATCCTATGGTTATATGTTTGATTTAGCGTTGACCAAATTATCGAAATGGAATGCTTGTCGGTTAATGGTTGATATTTTGTCCCTAGCCCATGAACGTTGTTGTGAAAAAGCACTAGGTGATGAGTTAGCGGTGAAGTGGGCCGCTGGTGAGGTTGCTGATATTATGCAATTGCGGGAGCAATTCCCTGCTGAGGTGGGAGAGTTACCGACCATCTCGATCCAATTGCCTTCCCTTGCTGACTACGATGCTGTCACTGGAGTTAGTTTTCATGGTGATAAGAACCAGGAGGACGACTCATGAGTTCAAGTTTAAAAGAAGTGGATCCGCAAATTCTTGATGCACAATTGAAAGAGTTGCGAGTTCCTGAAATTCACGCGCATTGGTCTCGTATTGCAACCCAATCTGATCGGGAAGGTTGGCCATTTGCCAATGCGTTATCAAAGTTGGTTGAACTTGAATTAGACGGCCGCGATCAACGTCGGATTGAGCGTCATCTGAAAGAGTCCCGGCTTCTATTGGGCAAAACGCTTGATGGGTTTGATTTTTCTGCACTGCCATCGATCTCGAAGTCACAGGTGATGTCGTTATCAGCTGGTCGCGATTGGTTGGAGCAAGGTACCAATATTTTGATGTTTGGTCCCCCTGGGGTTGGGAAGAGTCACCTTGCTTGCGGGATTGGTCGATCCTTGATTGAACATGGATTTCGGGTGATGTTTTTTCGCACCAATGATTTTGTTCAGCGATTGCAACGGGCTAATCAGGATTTACAACTGGAGAAAGCGTTAGCAAAATTTGATAAGTATCATTTATTGATTCTTGATGATTTTGTTTATACCAGCAAGAATAGTGATGAATCTGGGGTCTTATTTGAGTTGATCAACACCCGTTATGAGCGTCGCTCGATCTTGATTACTGCGAATCAACCGTTTGAAGCCTGGGATCAAATTTTTCCTGACCCCGCGACCATGACCGCCTCGGCAGATCGCTTAATTCACCATAGTGTCACATTTGAATTAAGTGGTGAAAGTTACCGTCGTCGCGAGGCAAAAGAACGGTATCAATCATCGCAATCGGAGTGAAATTACCACTGCTGGCTGGATTGTCTGTTACAGTCTGGCCAGTACGACTCAATAGAAGCGACTCCCTGAGTCATAGCACTTTTCTCTTCCACCGACCGCTCGTTAGATGAATCAACGGATGGTGATGTTATTTCATCTTGGTTGACTTTTAACAACGAAACTGTTATCAATCACTACATCAATTTGAGCTAACCAACAAGGGGATTTAAGATGCCAGAACGAAGTCAAAAAACCAAAATTCTTGAAGATCTCCATGATGATGTTATCTTCCCAATGCTTGAATATAATCGTGACCGTCCCGCGCAAGAGATTATTGATGTTATTTTTAAAATATATCCCAATTTGTGTCATCCGCGCACTCTGAAACGCCACATTGAAGAAGAGCGAAATATCATGGGCATGATGTTCAAATTCAAGGACGATGTTGAGCTCAATTGATAATCATCATGTCAGCTGTTCTATTCCGATTCGATGATTATTACTGCCTGTTTCATTGATTTAAAAGGAAGATCGGTGGAAGAGAAAAGCGATATGATTGAGGGAAAGTCCCACGCGGAATCAAATTCAATGATAAGGACGTGCGTTGCAAGGGTTCCCAAACAAAGTTGTGAATAACTTTTGAAAGACGCTATTTTTTCCTCGTGTCGTGATATTCGTAGTCGTTTTACTAACAACTAGGAGAAATCACAATGAGGAAACACCTCAATGACAATCAATTCAACGAACTAAAAGAGCTTCATCGGCAAGGCGAAAAAACTGTAATAATTGCGCTCAAGGTCGGCTGTAAACAGTGGACCGTGCAACGACAGCTCAAACATACGATTCCCCCTTCGGAACGTTTGCGAGCCCAAACAAATCGTGGGTGTGGCTCTGATAAATACAAAACGATTAGGGAAAACATTATTATCCCGACTTTGGAAAAATATCCCAAGGCTCGGAGTAAAGCGGTTATTCAACAGGTATGGCGTGAATTTCCTAAGGCGAACAAACGGTCGCTATACAAACAAATCGCAGATTTGCGACCACATTATGCGGCCGAACAAGAGCGGTTTTTTGACCAAGAAAAAGCGGCTGGACATGAATTACAACTTGATTCGACGTTTCTTCCTAGAATTACCATCAAGGGTAAGAAAGCAGACTTAAGAATCTTTCATGCTTACTTTCCCTTTTCGGGGCATACTTTCATGAAAGTATATCAAGGTGGTGAATCATGGCAATCTTTTGAACAAGGGCTGACCGCAGCGTTGAAAAAGTTTGGCGGGGTGCCAGATAAAATTGTCACCGATAGCCTTGGTGCGGTTTGGGTCAATCAACCTGGGGCGAAAAAACGCTTAACCGAACGGATGACACAAATGTCAAAGCATTATGATTTTGAAGCAACGCGTATCAATTTAAAGAAGCCAAATGAAAATGGTAGCGTCGAAAAAGCCCACGACCACCGCAAGAACGAAATTGAAGATCAATTGCTTCTCCGTGGGTCGCGGGATTTCAACTCGTTCGAGGAGGTGGAAGCGTTAGTGGCTGATGTGGTAGCAACGCATAATCAAAAAACGGATGCTCTGTTTGAACTTGAACAAAGCCACTTAAAACCGTTACCTGCAGACGCATTTCAAAGTTCCAAACTGGATACGAAGAGAGTTTACAAAAATGGGACATTTACCTATCAACGTGTCACTTATAGTGTACCCGCACATGTCTTGGTGGGGTCCCATTCAATTGAAATCTTCCAAGATCGGATTGAATTTTTCAATCAACGTGGCATTATTGCTACTGTTCCACGTGCACCTGACGTACCAATCAAAGAAAAGGGCTTTCAGATTGATTATCGACATTATCTTCACAGCCTCCGTCAGAAACCACGAGCATTGCTAGGGTACAAATTCCGAAATCACATGTTTCCTGATCAGGCATTTCAATCCGCACATGAATTAGCTCTAGAACAAATGGAATCTGTACAAGCCTGTAAATATACCGTTGAGCTATTAACTCTTGCTGAACAAGCGAATAATATTGCGGTAGTCGCAAAAGTCTTGCAACCTTATCTTCAGCACAACATCTTACCAACGACGGAACAAATTCAGCAAGATTTAAATCAAATTAAGGAGCATCAGCTCGATATTTCATCGGGTTCAGCTCCCGAAAAGGTCACGCAACAATCAACCAAAATCACGACACCAGAGCCAGAACAAACAACTGCCGATACTGTCAACGATGAGATCAAATTACCGCGGATTGCCGAATTGATTCAAGGGGATAACGGTGTATTAACAAACCAAGTTTTAACGCTCTTGTTTGAACAATTTCTAACGAAAATTGGTGTGGATGTCAACTCACATACCAACAACATCCAGCAGTTTCTGATAACCATCATGAATAATCCATCAAAATGTGTCAAGCAAGGGGGTGCCAATGCGTGATGTTCGCTCTGAAAATCTCATTAATTCAACCTATCTTGCACGCAAAGTTTTTCAGCGACCAACCCTCGCTGAAATCGTCCAGGCTCATGGTCATCTTACTGAAACCAACACCTATTTCTATGGGAGTTGTCCTGGATGTGGCGGCATCGACCGATTTACTGTGCGTAAAGCAGATGCCATCATTCATTGTCGCGGTTGTCAACCAAGTAATGCGAATCCCGTCGCTTATCAGAAAATTATCCAAGCCTTGCCAATAGGACAACGTCCCCTGGCGAAAACCAAGACACCCCTGAAATCAATCAGTAGTCCTGCTGGATCAGGTTCGTCCCCCACCAATAAAGCGGAATACTTGTTTAATCACGGACAACCAATTGCTAGATCCCCAGCACAAGACTATCTAGCTAGTCGAGGTATTTCGTTATCAACACCAAGCTTGCGCTATTTACCCAATGCAATCCATGGTGATTTTAAACAACGCTTACCGGCTTTGCTCGTGCGGTTTGACCATACAATATCAGGTGAATTAACCGCAGTGCAAAAAATCTTCTTCTTAATTAAGGAAAAACAAAAGCGGAAACGCTTTACTGGTTCTCCTAAACACTGCGGTGTTTTAGTCAGCGGTAATCAAACGAATGAAACAATTGTCGTTACTGAGGGGCTTGAAGATGCTCTATCCATTGCTCAGGTAGTTCAAGACAAAATGAATATCGCAATTTGGGCAACTGGTGGTGATATGGGACTAAAATACTTCATTCCACCCCAAACCGCGCGTAATATTCTCATTGCGGCAGATAATGACCAAGCTGGAATTGCCGCCGCAAAATCACTTGGAGCACGCGTACGCGACTTGCGACTATTCACCAAAATTGTCGCTCCGACAAAACCTGGAACTGACTGGAATGATCTCTTAATCTCAGGTGATAACCATCAAATAATCAATAAAATCAACAAAATTAATTCATAGTCGTTAACGACTCATCAATCTCCACAAAATTCTCCCCACCACCTCTCTCATTTAAGGTGAGGTCGGTGGAAGAGGATAGGTCTGAGATTCAGGAAGTGGACCTTTCGGAATCAAATTCAATGACTAGGACGGGCTCTCCTTCCTTTGTGACTATCCCTATTCTGCACTAGTGACACAAAAACGACAGAAAAGTGACACAATCTTTCATACCCTGAAAATTCAAACTGCCAGACTGATCCAACTTCATGAAAAAATATCAATTAAAGTGTCTATATTATAAGGGAGAGGTCGGTGGAAGAGAAAAGGGACTCGGCGGATATCACTTATTGGGACTAAATCTAAAATGATGATAAGCACCTCAATAAAAAAATCCTATAAAATACGGTATATAAAAAAAAATTGCAATTATTGAAAAAAAATCTTATAATAATTCTTAACCACAATTGAAACATTTTTTGTGACACTAAAACAACATTTTTTCTGTCATTCTATACCCACCTATTGCGCGAAGTTCAAGTCCATATTCAGCTGAGGACCAACCATAATATGAACTCACCAGATTAGTATTGATTAAATAATTAATGTCATCCTGATCCATTTCTTGATAGGTCAGTTCAGATTCTGAAATAGATATTTGTAAACCTGCTAAACTTTCTTGACTCAATTTTGCATCAGCTCCGAAATGTCCCACAAATAGATCACCATTTATTCTAAGCGATTCATCAGCATTTTCTTCAAAAATATCAACTTGATCACCTAATCCCCAAACGGAACCGATATTGTATCCATATTGTGGTGAGGATAGTCCTAAAATAAATGATGATTCACCCAACACTGACCTGATTGATAAGGAATCTTCGTTGATTGCATGGCCGCTTGCAGTCACTAGTCCTTCCATGGTATTTTCACCACCAAGATTGAAGTTTGATTGTAGAGAATCAGAAAATGCCAAATCTAAGTGTTCGTTCGTTGCAGTATTTGTGCTTGTGCCAATTGCATTCATGTATGCCGGAATAACTTGTTGGTTGGCCGTTTCAATTTGATCGCGACGAACCAATTGATCATAGGTATCAAGTACTGTTGCCATAGCAAATTTAGGTTCGGATATTGAATATGATTCATTTTCAATGACTTCTGCTGTGACTATGTCACTTTCTTCGGCAAAATTGTCGTCATATGTTGACACTTTAACGACCGCATTGGAATTATTTGTACTCAGCAACACAGTGGTATTGTAATGTTCTGGTACTGAGTTTCCTATGGAATTTATTGCAACTTGAATTGAAAGCGTTGAATTGAGCTGTCGTGAACTTGAAATTTGAAATTGAACTGTTTGCCCTTCTTCTACACTATGAGTGACAGTAGCGATTGAGATCTCTGGCAATTGTTGCTCATTTAATTGAATTTGTTGAGAATTCTCTGATTCTTGCTCATTATCCATATTTAGTATGGCATTAGCGACTACACTAGCGACTGAAATTGATGGAGATTCTGGATCTACTGGAGCAGGTGCAGGTGATGGTGACAATATTCTTACATTTGCAGTTGACCTCAGAAACTCAAATTGGCTATCATTCATAACACTTACTGATATAGTTCCGCCTTCAGAATCTTCCGTGGTAGAAAATTTGAGCTGACCTTTACCATCTATGATTTCAACCTTAGTAGGAACTCTCCATAATATAAGTCTTTCATTAGAAGGCTCAATATTAACATCTAGCATGAATCTATTGGCAGGTGCAGGAACTGCAGATACTAAAAAGACTACTTTTTCTCCAGTAGCCACAAACGGTTGTTCAGCTCTAATTGAAATAATTGGGTCAATTTCAGTATCATTATCAACGATTACTGCTGTAGCTGTGTATGAATCTCTATCAAGTGTATCAATTAGATAATTATCACCGGGCAATAGGGTCACATTAATAGTACCTCTTCCTCCAGGAAGATCGTTATCAATTGTATCTATCGTTAATATAAATTCTTCTCCAGTATTATATTCACCTGCAAGTTCAGTTGGGGAAGGGAGAGCTTGAAGAAAATTGAGGTTACCTGATAAACTGAGACTTACCATGAATGATTCGTCTCGTATTGAATTGGTATAAAGTTCAAATTCAACAGGACTTCCTTCTATCACTGCATCTGATACTGGTCTTACCATCAAGAATGGTAACTCGTCATCTTTAACTTGAGCCGTTGCACTTCTTCCCTCTCCATGAGCATTGACCATATATTGGGGTGGATCCGATGTATCCTTTGTTAGTGTAACAGTAACAGTTCCGTGGATTTCATGAGTTTGGTCATCATCAAATCGAAGTGGAAGAATATAATTTGACTGTTCTGCAGGAAAGGTATCAAAAGTTTTTGTATTTTCACTTGGAGCTAGAAAATCGGCTGATTCAGTTATTTCAAAACCTATATTCCACAGTGAAGTGCCCAATTACATGAAATCTAATAAACTAGATTCTATTTGTCAAGGTCGATTTCATTTTTAGTGATAAATTTGAGTAAAATTTCGCATTTTCAGAGCAACATTCAGAAATATTTTAAGAAATTATTGCTTTCGTGACCCACGTCCCAATCGATTAGTATAAAATTGATATAACTTCCTTATCACGAGAAATTTGCTATCCCTCGGGTATCTCTGAACTTTTCCTAACATTTCAATAAACCGAGATTTACTGGAGCCTCAGGAAGATCTTATGCAGTCACTTTCGCGCACGCTGTGGCAAATGCTTGATTTGGAGTAGACCAATTGAGTGTTTCCCGCAGACGATTGTTGAGTTTGTCTTCAACATATTGAACTTCTTCATCCGTCACTTTGAGAAAGTCGGTTCCCTTTGGGAAAAAGTCGCGAATCAAGCCGTTGGTATTTTCGTTCAATCCGCGTTGCCAGGAACTATAAGTGTCACAGAAAAAAAAATCGCAACTTAGCTGCTTGGCAATTTCTTCATGGCGGGCAAATTCCTTACCATTATCCGCGGTGAGTGTCAAAATATGCGGAGCAATCGGGCGCAATGCCTTTAATAAGGCCGCAGTAACCAAGATTGACGAGAGACCCTCGACTCTGCCGATCTTGAGGTATTTCGTGACCCGGTCAACATATGTCACCAGACAGCTCTGTTTCCCTTTCCCCTCAACCGTGTCAATCTCACCATCACCCAACCGAATCTTCTCACTCACGATGGCTGGACGTTCGGAAATATTACGCACATTCGTCAGGTAACCACGACCGGCTTTTTTTCCACCACGCCACTTGCGCTGACGACCGCGACGACGGAGATATTTATACAACGTCCCGCCATTATCACGATCTTTCCGAATCAATCGATAGATCCAAGTTTTACTGACCATCTTTATCCCCCTTTGAAGACACCAATGGTAAATTTGCTTAGGACTTAATCGATCAACTTTCATCAGGGTTGAGATGATTGTATGCATACAAGTCGTCATCTTCCAAGCACTACTAGACGCTTGCGAACGAGCTTGATGATACGCGCTGTCAGCAACCAGTGCGTCATAGCGACCATAGATTGAATGCCGCTCAATCTCGCGCTCAATTGTGCGCCGGTGCCGCCCCAACATCTCAGCGATTTCAGAACACGGTATTCCCACCTCATAGTGCCGCTGTGTCACTTCCCGCTCCGTCAAATTTAAGTGTTGATAGCTCTTCTTTGGTCTCATAATTATATCCTCTATTATATGAACAAAAAGAGAATATAAGTAGAACTTTTTTATTTGTCAAGTCAAGCTCGAAAAAAGGTTCCCATTCATGCTGACTCATACTACAATACATTCTCTGAAGTGTTTTGATAGACCCAAAATCAGCAGCACTTTTTGCTTGAACAGATCAAATTTTTAATATAATCTAGTTCAAAACGACTACTAATCAAGGGTGGGCACTTCAGTGTTGCTTCTGGGAAATTAAATACCGTTTTTGTAGTAAACGGAATTGTTGCAGTAATTTCAAATAAAATAGCTGTACTACTTGATTCTGTTGTATAGGGTGATGAATCTTCATGTACGGTGATAGAAAGGACAGGAATATCAAGATTCTTTACCTGAACTATTGCAGAATTGTCACTTTGTGATAATTGATAATCTACAGGTTCGGCAACGGGATTAAGAGTTACAGTTATCATGCCATCTGATTCTGAAACTGAATCATATTCAAGTGGAACGATTAATTCACCAGTTGTACTCCCGGCCGCGATTTCAACAAAAGTAGGTCTTAAATTAGGTGCCGGTAAGAAATTTTGGTCTTCATCTACTGTTACATCTATGTCAATGTTATCAAATGGTGCTATATCAGAACTTACAATAAATTTGGCTACTGCACCTAGGTTTTCAGTTACCGATGGGAGCGAATCAGTATGAGTTGTTATTGATACAGTTGGAATATCATCATCCCTAACGTATGCCACTGCTTGTCGTTCTGATAGGGAATTTGAAATTGAATAGGTAATCGGAGAGTTTAAATCTTCATTTAAAGTTACCGTTACAGTTCCAATCATTTCATCTAAAGAATCATTTTCGAGTGCAACTTCTATCGTTGCTTCCTGAGATTGCGAATTTAAAGTAACAGAACCTGTTAGAGCTTGGGTAGAATCTAAATAGGCATGCGATTCTGAAATTGTATAACCAACATAAAGTGTTGTTCCAGCTAAAATTGGAATGTTTGAGGAAATTGTAAACTCTACGACTGCACCAGGACCTTCATATATTTTAATTAGAGAATCATTATGCAAAGAAACAGATATGACTGGACTGGAATTATCAAGGATGGTTGCAGTCGCAGCTTGAGCTTCGGTATTTGTGGTTATTGAATATTTTCTAGGATCAGTTGCATGGTTCTCTAAGGTAGCAACAATTTCTCCACCACCATTGTCCACGATGTGGTACATTATTGGAACAATAATAATAGCAGAAGTTTCACCAGTTTTAAGTATTACGTTTTGTGGAATTATAAGTCTCGTTGCCAGGTAATTTCCTTGACCTTGTGGTTCTGTTATTGCAAATTCAATAGTCAAATCATTATATGGTGCAGTATTTGAAGCGATTAGAAATTTAACTTGTCCTCCAGGAGTTTCAAGAACTGAAGGTGTAGAATCCTCGTGTACGGCGATTGAAATTACTGGTATATCGTCATCAAATATGTTTACAATTGCAGATCTGTCACTTTCATTTGGAGTGAGAATATAGCTAGGTGGATTTGCAGAATCAGACTGTAAGGTGGCAGTAATCTGTCCATCGGCTTCACTAATTAAATCATCTACTATTGCTACTTCTAGTATACTTGAGGTTGAGTTGGCGTTGATATTTATACTTTTTGGTCTTGAATCAACTGTTGGCAAGAAATTTGAGGAACCAACTTCGGTAATAAGTACTGCGATTGTTAGATTTTGACTTGGTGCAAAATTGGTTGATACTTGGAATTTTGCGGTTGCTCCATTGGATTCTGTCGTACCGTTTATTGAGTCATTATGAACTGCGATTGAGATTTCTGGAGTGGTATTACTTAAGACATTTACAATAGCAACTTGATCTGCAGAGGTTGATGCCAGAGTATAAAATCTTCCACTATTTTGATCATCTTCTAAAGTTATCTTTACTTTTCCATCAGACTCAGGGATTTGGGTATTGTCATAAGTTAGCGGAATTGCAATAACTGTTTTCAAATTTGGTGCTGAAATTGCTACCGTAGTTGGAATAGTGCTACTTAAGTCTATGAAATTTTCACCTTCATGTTCAACCAGAATGTTAACAGTTATTCCAGGGTCGGTGAGGATATTTGAGATCACTTCAAATTTTGCCAACCCACCGGGTTGTTCAGTAACAGATGGTTGTGAATCTTCGTGAGTTTGAATTGAAATGATTGGAGTGTCATTATCATCAACGTAAACTGCTTGACGACGATTCGCCTCCAAGGTCGTAACAACATATTTTTTAGGTGTATTGATATCTGCTTCAATAGTCACAGTTATAGTGCTTCCGTATTCATCGACATTATCATTATCAATCGGTAGTTGATAGATTGTTGAATTTTCACCGATATTGATTGTCGCGGTAGATTCTCGCATTGCTATTGGAACTAACATACTGTAATTTTCGCTAACACCAATATTAATTACTAGATTATCTTGAGTAATATTGATGTTAGAAGAGATATCGTACATTAAGACAAGATTGTCGGATTCTTCCATCTGAAAATGAGTTGCTGAATTCAATGCAATTGAAACAATAGGAACAGTACTTGCTTTAATCATAATTTCGGCAAATTGATCCGATTCTGCAGTCGGGATATGATAATTCATAGGCGTATTACTGTCTTCTACTAAAGTAACTCTTAGCTTGCCGTCATCTTCGGGCTCCTCATCATATACGATTGGAAAACTCAAAACATCTTGAAACTTACTTGCTGGAATGGTATGAGTTGTAATTAATTCGTAGCTTGCATCAATGAAGTCACTGGTACCATTTGGGTTGGCACTAGATTCGGTTACGTTAATATTGACGACTAACGCCACAGTAGAAAGTTTGTCAACTTCAAATAGAAATTTAACATGAGCATCAGGTTCTTCGGTTACAAATGGAGAGGAATCCGAATGTGCACTGACTGAAATTGTCGGAGTATCATCATCATCTAATATTCTAGTAGATGCAGTCTTGTTTGTCTCGATGACTGTCACTGAATACTTTTTGGGAATGCTGGAATCAGCTAATAAAGTGGCGGTGATAGTTCCATGTATTTCAGAAGTTTCATCATTTGTAATTGGGAGCGAAAGGATACTTGCGGTTTCATTTGCGCTAATCTGAACAGTTTGGTGATCAGGTGCTTCAATAAATTGTCCAGTTTTAGTTAGGTTTATTCGAACATTATAGGGTGCTGCAACGGGATAGTTTGAAGTAATATTAAAATTAACCGTTGCTTCTTCTGCTTCTGTTACAATTGGAGTTGAATTTTCATCAATAGCGATTGAAATAACGGGCACATCAGTGTTCACAAGATGAACGGTCGCAATCTTTTCCTCATCAGCGGTTGCAACAATATAGGTATTTGGTTGAGCAGTATTCGGATCCAGTCGCAGTCGGATTCGACCTTCATTAAAACTACTTTGGTCATATGTTGTCTTAATAGAAAATGTAGTTTCAGTTGTTCCAGCTGCTATTGTTATATGAGTTGGTAGTTGAAAACTTGAATCAATCTTGTTAGTTCCCCCTTGGGTTATGGTATAAGCAATCTGTAAATCTTGATAAGGAATAACACTTGCTGAAACATTAAATTTGGCAAATACATTAGGGCCTTCCTGAACAGTTGGAAGGGAATCCGGATGTGGAACAATTGAGACAATAGGTTTGTCATCATCTTTAACTGTAAAAGTGATTGTATTGTAAGCTGGATTAGTATCAATGGAGTAGGGGTAACTGGGATCACCGACAAGAGCAACTGTCACGGTCGCATCAGCTTCATTGATATTATCATTATCAAGATAAACTTTTAACGCTAAATTTTGAACACGGGACTCAAGCCACACAAATTTCAGCTGGGGAATCGTTGTTGTATTTGGTAAGAAATCCCCAGTTTCTGAAATTGTATAATATATTTTATATCGCTCTGTCAGCGCATAGCTAGTATAGAGTCCGATATTCGCACTGGCATCGGGATCTTCAGTTACACCATTTTTATGGTCATTACTAATAACTAATGAAACTGCGGGACGATTTTGCGCTCTACCGTTAATGGTAAAAGTAAGAGTCTTTTTCATGTACTCTATGTCGTCTACAATATGCGCAAGCTCAATTGTGATATTTACGGTTCCTATTAAATTATCAATTTCTGCTTTATCTGGTATGTAGCGCACGGTATAACATCGGATGTAATCAGCTCCATTCCTGGTACTACATGTATTAGTTCCTGATACACCGTTCCAATAGATATACCAAGATCCAAATCTGAAGTTATTTTTTCCCATATCCCAAACATCTGTAGAACCTCGTTGCAACCACATTGCCGATCTTGTTGGTTGAGTGTTATGTTTTTCTGTTGCTTTGAATTCAATGTTTGACTGATCATATTGGGTGGAAACAGCATAACCTCTAACTTCTGGATAAGTAGTACCTCCTTGACTGTATGTTCCACTAGTCAGTTCAGCTTGAGTACCGGCTTCATTGAGTCCATGACTCCAAATCATATCAATTTGCCTTCGTGATATGAACAGTGAAGCACCTGAAACAACTCTTGGGGTATGACCATAATCCCAAAATCTGAATCTGTATTCGATTTCTTGATTTCGAAGATTATTGATGGCATCAGCTTGGGGATAAATGACACCAGCACCAGTCGCATCATTTTGCGAACCACCAAATCCTATGGGCTTTTCCATATAGGGATAAATACGAATCGCAATGTAGTCAAAAGTTACTGTATGATTTTCTCCATTTTTACCGTATGAGGTAGCAGGCCACGTTATATCTGTTTGTTGGCCATCAATATGTTCTGATATCTCAAGCAATAAATTGACATTTTCCCATTTATCACTCCAATTCTTATAAGCTATTGAGGGATAAGTTCCAGCGGTTCCAGCACTCATAAGTAATTCTATATTTCTGTTATTTTTGGATCCCGCTTTATAAATACTGTTAGGATTATCAAAACTGAAAGACACAGCTGTTGCGTTTACCTGCTCAATAAATAATGTGTTTAATACGACAGCAAATAACAAGAATCCTACGACCGTAAAGCAATTTAATAAATGAGTCAATTTTATTGAAAAATTTTGCATAAAATATTCCTTCAATATAAATATTTATTAGAGAAATTATTAATGAGAAAATACGTTGAAATGGGATAAAATGTATTGGAAAGGCAAATCTGTTCAAAACTGCGGTGAAATCAGTTGGAAGTGTTTGTAAACAACCCCAAACAAGTGCGAATATATGTAGTTTGCAGAATAAGCTTTGCATAGTTCTACGCTCCTTTGTTAGCTCTTGGTTGCCTAATACAACGAATTAGTAAATCAATGAAAAACTCTACTGACGCACAGCTTTTTCAAAATGCCAATAATTTGTTTGCTTTTATTGAAATTATTTTTTGATGACTTATGCAATTAAAGAGTCAAAAATAATTCAATCTTTGATATAATTAAAATTTTCCCCGAGACAATAGCTTTACAAATTTTTTATTATTTCCTATATTCCACAGTGAAGTGCCCAATTACATGAAATCTAATAAACTAGATTCTATTTGTCAAGGTCGATTTCATTTTTAGTGATAAATTTGAGTAAAATTTCGCATTTTCAGAGCAACATTCAGAAATATTTTAAGAAATTATTGCTTTCGTGACCCACGTCCCAATCGATTAGTATAAAATTGATATAACTTCCTTATCACGAGAAATTTGCTATCCCTCGGGTATCTCTGAACTTTTCCTAACATTTCAATAAACCGAGATTTACTGGAGCCTCAGGAAGATCTTATGCAGTCACTTTCGCGCACGCTGTGGCAAATGCTTGATTTGGAGTAGACCAATTGAGTGTTTCCCGCAGACGATTGTTGAGTTTGTCTTCAACATATTGAACTTCTTCATCCGTCACTTTGAGAAAGTCGGTTCCCTTTGGGAAAAAGTCGCGAATCAAGCCGTTGGTATTTTCGTTCAATCCGCGTTGCCAGGAACTATAAGTGTCACAGAAAAAAAAATCGCAACTTAGCTGCTTGGCAATTTCTTCATGGCGGGCAAATTCCTTACCATTATCCGCGGTGAGTGTCAAAATATGCGGAGCAATCGGGCGCAATGCCTTTAATAAGGCCGCAGTAACCAAGATTGACGAGAGACCCTCGACTCTGCCGATCTTGAGGTATTTCGTGACCCGGTCAACATATGTCACCAGACAGCTCTGTTTCCCTTTCCCCTCAACCGTGTCAATCTCACCATCACCCAACCGAATCTTCTCACTCACGATGGCTGGACGTTCGGAAATATTACGCACATTCGTCAGGTAACCACGACCGGCTTTTTTTCCACCACGCCACTTGCGCTGACGACCGCGACGACGGAGATATTTATACAACGTCCCGCCATTATCACGATCTTTCCGAATCAATCGATAGATCCAAGTTTTACTGACCATCTTTATCCCCCTTTGAAGACACCAATGGTAAATTTGCTTAGGACTTAATCGATCAACTTTCATCAGGGTTGAGATGATTGTATGCATACAAGTCGTCATCTTCCAAGCACTACTAGACGCTTGCGAACGAGCTTGATGATACGCGCTGTCAGCAACCAGTGCGTCATAGCGACCATAGATTGAATGCCGCTCAATCTCGCGCTCAATTGTGCGCCGGTGCCGCCCCAACATCTCAGCGATTTCAGAACACGGTATTCCCACCTCATAGTGCCGCTGTGTCACTTCCCGCTCCGTCAAATTTAAGTGTTGATAGCTCTTCTTTGGTCTCATAATTATATCCTCTATTATATGAACAAAAAGAGAATATAAGTAGAACTTTTTTATTTGTCAAGTCAAGCTCGAAAAAAGGTTCCCATTCATGCTGACTCATACTACAATACATTCTCTGAAGTGTTTTGATAGACCCAAAATCAGCAGCACTTTTTGCTTGAACAGATCAAATTTTTAATATAATCTAGTTCAAAACGACTACTAATCAAGGGTGGGCACTTCAGTGTTGCTTCTGGGTTTTATTTAATGAAACGAGTGATTTTGGCTCAATTGTCGTAATTTGTATTTGGTAAAAATTTCTTAATTATTCAGTTTAAGCTTTTGCTGGAGATATTGTCGTATGTCAATATTTTTAACATTCTAGCAAATTGTTCAATTTGACTAATTGTATTGGCAGAGGCTGGATATAACAAACTGGAAACTTATATGAAATTTCTAAAATTTTTAGTATGCTTAAATTGAAGTCTTACTTGAATTCGTAGAGATATAGTAGTTTAAGATTACTTTGAATGACTTCTCTATGGAAACTTAAACTTTCATATTACCACAAAACTTTACCAGTAAATTTCATGCTGTAATCTGGTAATGAGTTAGCTCTCGTTGCTTGGTTTCCTTCAATAGTAAAATATGAGTTAGTTCCAAGTCTCAGTTTGGTACCTAGATGTTGGGAGCTCAGTGCCAAATCATCAATAGCAAATCCGTAGTAGGGGGTTAGTTTAACTGTGTCTTCACTATAGTTAAAGCCCCAAGCAACTTCTGATGTGATTTTAGTTGTAGGCACAATTTGCGTTATATCACGGTTAAAGAGGTTCCAAGAATCAATACCAGAATATTGTAGATTTGATTTTGTACCGTAACTTGGGGAAACTTTCAGCTGGAGTCCTTGTTGGTCGTAGTTTGAATCAAAACTAAGTTCTCCGATCATTGCCAGATTTTTATAGTTATCTCCGGTTTGGTCTATGAGATATTGTCCATCACCTGAAAGCTCAAATCCATACAATTTAGCAAAATCAAATCCACCATTAACTTCAATACCGAACCCATCGTATGTATTATTTTGCCCCCATACTCCACCAATTTGTGTGAATGAAGAAAGCGATGAACCTTGCTCAAATGTCTTTTGATAGGTGTATTCAGAAATAAGACGATTAAGATTTGAATTGAATTCAAAATCTGGAATGAAATTAGTATCATCTTGTATCGCAAATTGCATGACTGAAGACTCTGCTTTTAGATTAAGACTATTTAATCCATGTTGGTGTTGATTTCCGAACGAAGTGATGTTGGCAACCCCGTTTACTGACGTTGTAATGAAGTCGATGTTCAGTAGGAGAGGGGTATAATCAGCTTGATTAATGATGAATTCACCATAACCATAACCACCTATTGCACGTAACTCAAGGCCAGAGTCAGCTGATGACCAACCATAATATGAACTCACCAGATTGGTATTGACGGAATAGTTAAGGTCGTCTTGATCTAATTCATGATAAGTGAGTTCAGATTCTGATAGGGACACTTGTAAACCGACCAGACTATCTTGACTCAATTTGGTATCTACACCGAAATGTCCAACAAATACGTCACCATCAATACTATGTGATTCACTTACGTTTTCTTCAAAAATGTCAACTTGATCTCCTAGTCCCCACACCGAACCAGTGTTATACCCAGATTTCTCTGGTGATAAATTAAATACGAAAGAGGATTCTCCCAATACTGACCTAAGCGACAAAGTATCCTCATTGATTGCATGTCCTCCTGCGGTGATAAGGTCCGTTAATGAATTTTCACCACCAAGATTGAAACTAGTTTGAAGATTATCAGAAAATGCTAAATCTAAGTGATTATTGGTTGCGGTATAGGTGCTTCTGCCAATTGCATTCATGAGTGCAGGTACAACTTGTTGATTT
The DNA here is from genome assembly GCA_964291365.2 of Stappiaceae bacterium. Lineage (GTDB taxonomy): Bacteria > Pseudomonadota > Alphaproteobacteria > Rhizobiales > Stappiaceae > JBDWFY01. The sequence continues at coordinate 2,104,392 of OZ219989.1, read as the reverse complement.
GCCGCTTCAATTTGATTCCGACGTTGGATCTGGTCATGGGTATCCAGTACGGTTGCGATGGCTAATTTGGGTTCTGATACTAAATATGAATTACTTTTAATAACCTCTGCAATAACGGAGTCAGATTCTTCCGCAATATTGTCATCATGCGTTGGAACTTCAAGCACGGCATTTGATTGAGTTGAGGTCAGAGTGACTGCAGTGTTATAGTGTGCTGGAACCGCATTTCCAGTAGAACTTATTGCAACTTGAATTGAAATTGTTGAATTAAGTTGTGTCGAACTTGAAATTTGAAACTGAACTGTCTGTCCTTCTTCAACACTTTGGGTGATAGTAAAAATAGAAACTTCAGGTAATTGTTGATCATTCAATTGAGCTTGTTTTGAGTTTTCAGTTTCTGGCTCTGAGTTCATACTAAGCAATGTATTTGCGACCACACTGGCGACTGAAATTAATGGACGGTCTGAGTCAGCTGGTGCTGATGCGGCTTGCATTATTTCTACGTTTGTCGTTGATCCAAACAACTCAAATCGGTTGTCATCTATAACGGTTGCCGAGATTATTCCATTTTCTGAATCTCTCCTTGAATAAAATTTGAGATAACCTTTACCACCTGTAACTGCTACTTTAGTGGGAACTCTCCAAAGTACTATTCTCTCATTTTCAGGTACAACATTAACATCTAACATGACGCTCTCCGTCGTAGCTGGAACTACGGATATGGTAAAGCTAACTTTGGTTCCAGCAGTTACTATCGGTTTATCTGCCTTAATTGAAACAATTGGAGTTATTGCGGTATCATTATCAATGATAATTACTGAAGCCGTACGTAAATTGGTGGCAAGTCCCTCTAATGAATATCCTTCCCCTGGTAATAATTTCACATAGATCGTGCCTCTCCCACCTGGGAGGTCATTATCTATAGTCTCAAATTCAAAACGAAAATCTTCTCCGGTATTATAATCTTGAGTAAACTCAGCTGGGGAAGAAGCGGTTTGAAGAAAATTAGTTGTCCCTGACATATTAAGATTTACCGTGAATGTTTCTGTTCTTATTGAATTGGAATACAATTCAAATCCAACTGGATTGCCCTCAATAACTGCATCGGCTACTGGTCTAATCATAATGGATGGTAACTCGTCATCTTTAATTTCAGCCGTAGCAGTTCCTTCTTCTGGATTAGCATTGACGACATATTGTGGTGGGTCTGATGTACCCGCGGTTAAAGTTACAGTAACTGCTCCATGTAGTTCATGAATTTGATCATCATCTATTCGAATTGGTAGAGTATAACTTGACTGGCCGTCTGGAAAGACATCAAAAGATTTTAACTTTTCAGCTGAACTTAAAAAATCAGCCGTTTCAGTAATTTCAAAATTGAAGACAGTTTCTTCAGTAAATTGAATTGATGTTGTTACTTCAAATAAAATTGGTGAACTACTAGATTCGGTGGTATGTGGTAAGGAATCTTGATGAACTGCAATTGAAAGTATTGGTACCGCAAGATTTTTTACCGTAACTGTTGCTCTTGCATCATTTTGTGAGGCTTGGTAATCCACTGGGTTCATAACTCTATCTATTGATACACGTATTGTGCCATCCGAATCAGAATTGGGATCATATTTAATTGGGACAATGAGTTCACCAGTCATAGTTCCGGCAGCTAAATTTGCACTGATTGGTAAGCCTGTTATTGGTAAGAAATCTCCAGTGTCATCCATACTAATACTCATTACTAAGTCTTTATGAGGAGCTAAACTAGAACTTATGAGAAATTTAGCAACGGCACCAGGATTTTCGGTCACATGTGGTAGGGAATCGGAATGAGGTGCAATAGAAATAGTTGGAATTTCATCGTCGATGACATTGGCATCGGCTTTCCGACTAATTGTAGAAGCACCAATTGTATAAGTTGTAGGGGAGCTCGTATCTTCATTTAGCATTACCGTAACTGTACCGTTCTCTTCATCTATGAGATCATTTTCAAGGGCGACTTCTACAATATTTGATGGTTCAGCTCCCATCAGAGAAACTGTTCCAGTAAGAGGTTTAGTAGAGTCTAAAAAAGCATGCGATTCTGATATCGTATAACCAACATCTAAGGTTGTAGACATCAAACCAACATTTGCAAAAATTTTAAACTTTACGACTGCATCATCGGCTTCTTGAACTCCAGTGGCGGATTCAGTATCAACAACAATAGAGATGACGGGTAGCGAATTATTTTCAATTGTCGCTTGTGCGGATTGACTAGCGGTTTCTGTCGTTATTGAATACTTGTCGGTATCCGTAGCATGTGGTTCTAAGATTGCGACTACTGTTCCTGCACCTCCATCAGCAATTGTATATGTTATTGGGATTTCAATCTCAGCAAATGTCTGTCCCATTTCAAGCACGACATTTTCTGGATTTGTCGCGGTTAGATAGCTACCTAGAGTTTCTGAAACCGCAAACTCAATTGTTGTATCTTCATTTGGCGCAGTCGTTGAAGTGATCAAAAATTTAACAATAGCATCAGGAACCTCAAGCACTTTTGGTAAAGAATCTTCGTGAACTGCAATTGAGATGACTGGAGAATCATCATCAGCAACATCGGCCGTTGCAGATTGACTAGCTACTGTTGGGGTAAGAACATAACTGGGTGGATTTGCTGAATCCGCTTGTAAGGTTGCTGTTACTGCTCCATCTGCTTCATGAATTTGATCATTTTCAAGTGTGACTTCAAGCACACCCATGGTCGCATTGGCATTAATTGTTACACTGGTTAGTCTGGAATCAACCGCCGGTAAAAAATTTGAAGTCTCTGCTTCAGTGACGAGTACCGCTACATTTAGCTCTTCAGTTGTCGTAGTATCAGCCGTTACGCTAAATTTCACCAGTGCATTATTTCCTTCCGAGGTACCATCGGCTGAATCAGAATGAACCGCGATCGAAATTTCTGGCTTGGTATTTGCTAAGACTTCAACGACCGCAACTTGATCATCCATTGATGATGCGAGATCATAGTATAGGCCACTAGTTGGATTTCCCATTGCTCGATTTGGGTCTGCTTGTAAAGTTATTTTGACTTTTCCATTTTCCTCGGGGTCTTGGTTATTGTCATAAGTCAGTGGGATGTCAATAACCGCTGTCAAATTTGGTGCCGAAATAGCTGCAGTAGTTGGTTTCGCAAAACTTGGGTCAATGAAATCTTCACCTTCATGTTCAACCATAATATTGAATATAACTCCAGGATCGCTAAGGATATTTGAGATGACTTCAAATTTTGCCATCCCACCGGGTTGTTCAGTAACAGAAGGTTTTGAATCTTCATGTACTCTGATTGAGATTTCCGGCGTGTCATTATCCTCAACGGACACCGCGGCACTGCGATTTGCTTCCACGGTTGTTAAAACATATTTCTTGGGGTTGTTAGTGTCTGCTTCAATCGTCGCAGTTACCGCACTATTATATTCATCTATATTATCATCATCTACCGGTAGTTGGTAGATTGTTGAACGTTCACCAACATTGATCGTAGCTGTCGTTTCACGCATTGCAACTGGAACTAACATATTGTTACTTTCTGTAGTGCTGATATTAACGACTAGATTATTTTCGGATATTTCTATGTTTGAAGAAACATTAAACATCAATACAAGATTTTCAGCTTCTTGCACCAGAAACTGCCCAGCTTCTTTCAGCGCAATTGAAATAATTGGTAAGGTATTTGCTTTAATCATGACCTCAGCAGATTGATCCGAAACTGCTACTGGAATATTATAGGTCGCAGGGGTATTCGTGTCTGATTCTAATGTAACCGTTACCTTACCATCATCTTCGTCCTCTTCATCATATACGATCGGTATACTCAATGTATCCTGAAATTTATTTGCTGGAAATGTATGGGTCGTTAAAGCTTCAGAATCTGCACTTATAAAATCACTAGTTCCAGTTGGATTAATACTTGATTCGGATACTATAATGTTGATAGTTAATGGTGAAGTGAATAGTTTATCGACTTCAAACAGAAATTTGGCTTTAGCATTAGGTTCTTCAGTGACAAATGGGGAGGAGTCTGAATGTGCACTGATTGAAATTACCGGGTCATCATCGTCAATAATTCTAGCGGACGCGGAATTTTTGGTATCATCACCGCTCACTGCATACTTTTCTGGATTATTGGAATCTGCTAACAATGTGGCAGTGAGGTTTCCATGTGGTTCATAAATATCATCAGATGTTATTGGAACTGAGAGTGTACCGGACGTGGCATTTGCTGATATTGTTGCAGTTCGTTCATCAGCATCATCAACAAAATTCCCCGTTTCTGTAAGATTGATTCGCACATCATAGTCACTTGTAATCGCGAAGTTAGCAGAAACATCAAAATCAACTTTTGCATTATCCGCTTCTGTAACACTTGGGGTTGAATTTGAGTTCACGGCAATTGAAATAACCGGTAAATCGTTATTGATCAAAAGAACAGTCGCCATTTTAAACGCGTCAGTGGTTGCAACTTTGTAGGCATTTGCCTGAGCAGTATTAGTATCAAGGCGTACAGTAATATTCCCGTTGTTAACGCTATCATGGCGGTTATAGGCGGTTTTGACCGAGAATATAACCATAGCTGTATTAGCTGTGATGGTGATATGAGTAGGTAATTGTTGACTTGAATCTATTCTCGCAGATCCCCCACTAGTAAAGATATAAGCTACTTGTAAATCTTGATATGGTGCAGGGTCTGCGGTAATATTAAATTTGGCAAATACATCGGGTCCCTCTACAACTGAGGGATTGGAATCTGGATGTACCCCAATTGAAACTATTGGTATTTCATCATCGCGAACGTCAAAAGTTACAGATTGAAAAGTTGGATTGGCATCAATGGTGTACGGGTAATTTGCTTCTGCAACTAGAGTCACTGTAATTGTTTCATCGGCTTCATCAATGTTATCATTATCAAGGTAAACAAGAAAATTTACAGCTGATTGAAGGTGTTCAAACCATACAAATTTTGATTGTGGTACAGTAGTTTTTACTGGCAAAAAATCTCCGGTTTGTGCAACTGTATAATAAACCTTAAATCTACCAACCCTACCATAACTAGTATAAATCGTAAATCTTGCTTGCGCGTTCGGGGCTTCAGTTATACCATTCTTGTCGCCATCATTAATCAATAACGAAGCAACTGGTCGGTGATGAGTCCTTCCTTTAATGACAAAGTTAAGTGTCCTCTTCATATATTCTACGTTACCTTCCATGTGTGCCAACTCAATGGTGATATTTACATTTCCTTTTAAATTATCAATCTCAGCTTTGTTCGGAATGAAGCGCACGGTATAACACCTGATATAATTTACACCATTTGCTGTATTACATACATTATTTCCAGAAACTCCGTTCCAATAAATATGCCAAGTGCCAAATCGATAATTATCTTTCCCCATATCCCATACATCAGCAGTACCTCGCCGTACCCATTCTGCGTATCTTACTGGTTGGGTGTTTAGTTGCTCGGTTGACCTGAATTCAATGTTTGCCTGATTATAGTGAGTGGAATAGGCATAACCTCTCACTTCCGGATAGGTAGTACCACCTGATCTATAAGTTCCGCTATTCAGTTCAGCTTGAGTACCTGCTTGGTTGAGACCATGGCTCCATATCATGCCAATGTGTTTACGTGATATGGTCAAGGTGGCTTCATTAATAACATGAGGAGTAACATTGTTATCCCAAAGTCTAAACTGATATCTGATTTCTTGATTTCTAAGGTTATTGATTGCATTGTCATTAGGATATATAACACCAGAACCAGTGGCATCATTTTGATCTCCGCCGAGCCCATGTTGTTGCTCAAGATAGGGATAAACACGCATAGTTATGTAGTCAAATGTAACAGTTCGTGTTTGACCACTACTTCTATAATCCGCGAGAGGTCGCATTACCCCTGTTTCTCTACCGTCAGTAAATTCTTTTATCTCAAGAACCATGGCGATTCTAGTCCACTTATCAACCCAAGATCCAAAGTTAATATCAGGGTATTCACCTGTTGTTGTTCCTGCATGCATAATTAATTCTTTTTCTTTGGGATAATTAGGTCCCTGAGAAAGTGACGCATGACCTACATTAGGGTTACTAAATCCAAAGTATACACTAGTAGCATTTGCTGGAATAATAAATGTCATAGAAAGTATCACAGCAAATGATAGCAATCCTAGTAATACAACGAGATTTGTGAATTTATTTAAATTTGCTGTAAAATTTCGCATGGTGACACCTTAAGCAATATCGGAGCAAAAAAAATTTGAGATGCGACGATTTGTCTCATCCAGATTAAATTTTTATGCATCGCAATCTACATTCCGATAACTAAGCATCTATTTAGAAATAAAGTATTATTCCACTAGTTTGATGAAAGTGTGAAAAACTTGCAGATTGGATTCTGTTTGCAACTATACTCCTTTTTAAACTTTGTTACACAATTTAATAATGTTGTGCATCGGATTATACAACGAGTGTTGCACTTTTTTATCAAATGTCAATAATTATATTTACCTACTTAACTATCAAACTGTTAGTCTAATCAAATAAAGATGCACCAATCATTTGCATTATAATATAGCCAGAATACTTTTCAAGTCAAGTGCTCAAAAAAGTTTTTCACAATTCTTTTCAATTGCAACCTCTCATCACTTTTACATCACCAATATACATTCTAAAATCTTTGATATTAAGCACTTTTCAGTCATAAATTATTTTTCATAAAACATATATCAAAATTTTGTTATCTGTGTCCAATTCCACATTATTTGGAATTAGGGGGAGATAAAATATACTGCGTGGAACAACAATTAGACCGTACTGCAAAATTTATTTTTTAAATCAGGATGAAGTTTAAGATTAGCGGTACTTATTGAAGATATTTCTTTCAATTTTTGTTGATAATCAAGTTATTGCTTACCAGGAAATTTTGCTAGTTATGCTTACCCCATAATTTGCAACTGAGTTTTGAATCTGTTCTTGCTTTCCCTCAAGTGTGATATATGAAATAGTTCCGACTCCAATTTTGGTACCAAGACGTTGAGAGCTCAGTTCAAATTCTTCAATATTCAGGTGGTAGTAGGGAGTTAGTTTAATTGCACTATCGTTTAAGTTAAAGCCCCAGGTGATTTCTGAGTTGACATCTGTTGTTGGATTGTTTCGAGTTATATCGCGATCAAATATTGTCCATAAATTAATATCTGAAGATTTTTGATTAGTTATTGAGCCATAACTTGTAGAAACTTTAGCTTGTAGTCCCAATTGGTCGTTATATTTGTCAAAACTTAACTCACCTTTGACACCTCCATTTTCGAAAAAGTCATTAGTTTGGTCAAGTAGATATTGTCCTTTTCCTGAAATTTCAAACCCAGATAAATTTGTAACTTCTAGTCCACCGTTAACTTCAACACCGAACCCATCGTTGGTATTATTTTGCCCCCATACTCCACCAATTTGTGTAAATGAAGAAAGCGATGAGCCTTGTTCAAATGTCTTTTGATAGGTATATTCAGTAATCAGTTGATTCAGATTCGAGTTGAACTCAAAATCTGAAATGAAATTAGTATCATCTTGCATCGTAAATTGCATGATTGAAGACTTTGCTTTTAGATTAAGACTATTTAATCCATGTTGGTGTTGATTTCCGAACGATGTGATGTTGGCAACCCCGTTTACTGATGTAGAAATGAAGTCGCTGTTCAATCGGAGAGGGGTATAGTCGGCTTGATTAATGATGAATTCGCCAAAACCATATCCACCTATTGCGCGCAACTCAAGGTCATGTTCAGCTGACGACCAACCATAATATGAACTCACCATATTGGTATTGACGGAATAGTTTATTTCATCTCGGTCAAATTCTTGATAAGTGAGTTCAGACTCTGATAGGGACACTTGTAATCCCACTAAACTATCTTGACTCAATTTGGTATCTGCACCGAAATGTCCAACAAATACGTCTCCATTTAAACTATGCGATTCATCTACATTTTCTTCAAAAATGTCAACTTGATCTCCTAGTCCCCACACCGAACTAGTGTTGTACCCAGATTGCTCTGGTGATAAACTAAATACGAAAGAGGATTCTCCCAATACTGACCTTAGCGACAAAGTATCCTCATTGATTGCATGTCCTCCTGTAGTTATAAGACCTGTTAATGAATTTTCACCACTGAGATTGTAACTAGATCGAAGATTATCAGAAAATGCTAAATCTAAGTGATTATTGGTTGCGGTATAGGTGCTTCTGCCAATTGCATTAATAAGTTTAGGTACAACTTGTTGATTGGCCGCTTCAATTTGATTCTGACGTTGGGTCCGGTCATGGGTATCAAGTACGGTTGCGATGGCTAATTTGGGTTCTGACACTAAATATGAATTACTTTCAATAACTTCTACAATGACAGAATCTGATTCTTCCGCAATATTGTCATCATGAGTTGGAACTTCAAGCACGGCATTTGATTGAGTTGAGGTCAGAGTTACGGTTGAATTATAATCATCTGGTACCGCATTACCTTTGGAACTTATTGCAATTTGGATTGAAATTGTTGAATTGAGTTGTCGTGAACTAGAAATTTGAAACTGAACAGCTTGCCCTTCTTCAATACTTTGGGTTATTGTAAAGATTGAAACTTCTGGCAATTGTTGATTATTCAATAGACTTTGTTGGTAATTTTCCGATGCTGGGTCTGAGTTCATGTTTAGCAATGTATTCGCGATTAAACTAGCGACTGAAATTGAAGGTAAGTTTGGATCATAAGCAGATCGTATTGTTCTTTGAATTGTAACTTGTGCGGAATTCTTTAACAATTCGTAGTCGCCACCAGGCACTATTGTAGCTGTAACTATACCTCCTTCAGAATTTTTCTGCGAATAAAATTTTAATTGACCTCGACCATTTCTTATTTCTACAATTGTTGGAACTCTCCACAAAATAATGTTATCGCTTTCGGAACTTACACGAACTGCGACGTTAAAATCTTGTGTTTGACCTTGGGTGTGAATAGCTGAAAGCTTGAAGGAAATCTTGTTTCCAATTTCAACAATCGGTAAATCTTCCCTTATTGAAACATAGGTAGTTGGATCTCCATCATTATCAACTATAGTTACCGAGGCAGATTTTGGATATAAAATACCTGAATTTGTCCGATACTGATCATTATCTTCATCAACAATCGCGACTGCAATTGTTCGATGTGTATTTTCTTCTTGCTGATTATCTATTGTCGAAAACTCAATCGCAAGAATATCGGAAACATCGCCAATTTCAAAGGTACGAGTAAATTCATTAACGGGATTTTGAAGAAAATCTTTACCCTCAGTAACTTGAAATTTTACTGTTAGTACTTCATCCCTTATTGTATCACTTGAAAGCTCAAATTCTGCAGTTTGTCCTTCTACTATTTGATCTTCTTTTGCATTTACTAATAAGATTGGAAAGTCATCGTCAATAATTTTCACTGAAACTGATTGGTTAGCCAGATTTTGATCAAGTTTGTAAGAATCTAAATCTGCTGGGTCTGTTAGCAGGTTCAGAACTATCCAACCATGAGTCTCATTAAGGTCATCATCTTTTATCCTTAAGGTAACTTCTGTTTCAGATTGATCAGGTCCCATCTGCGTTATTCTGGTATTAAAATCACCTGGTTCAATATAATCACCAAGTGCTTCTAATTCGTAGTGGATTTCAAATGGTGATGATAGTTTATTTGGGGTATCTGCTGTCATTTTAAAAATAATTTCCCTATTCACGCCTTCTACAGTTGTATCAGATGTTGGTGAATGAAGAACTACTGAAATATACGGTATTTTGAAATTGATAATTTCGATAATGCTGATAATGGGAAAGTTTTGAACATCTATCTCATATGTTGTGATGTCTTCAGCATCTGGTAATATTTCAACTTCAACTAACCCGTTAGGTGTATTATTGCCATCGTTACCTGATAATGGAATTTCAAAAGATTTATTTTCTGTACCTCCAACAATGATCACTTCAATTGGTTCAGAGTATGTTTGAACAAAATATTCTCCAACAGTGTCAACTTGAACTGAAATTGTCAAATCTTGATAAGGTGCAATTGAAGCAGTTAGTTGAAATGTCGGATTCAGACTAGACCCTTCTTCAATAGATGCGTGTGAGTTTGGGTCTACTGCAATAGAGATAACTGGTATATCGTCGTCGCGTAAATTTGCGGTTGCAGTGGCTTGTTTAGGATTTGGATTCGGTCTGTATTCAATCGGATCACGATCATCTGGTAATATTTTAACTGTTAATGTTCCCGGTGCCTCATTTACCATATCATCCTCTACATCTAATTCGAGTAATTTACTTGATTCATTTGCTGAAATTGTTTCGGTCGATTTCATTTTCGTTGTGTCACTAAGAAAATCCGCGGTTTCCGTGATTTCAATTCGTACTTCTAAATCCGCTGTTGGTACTAATGTTGTCTTTATTTCAAACTTGACTTTTGCACTAGCAGCTTCTTGTACAAATTGCGACGAGTCTGAGTGAACATTTACAGAGATTATTGGTATAGTTGAAGTTTCAATCATCACGACGGCTGAATTAGGTGTTGAAACTTGATAATCTGTAGGTTGATTGACTGAAGTGAGTTGAACTGTGATTGAGCCATCTGTTATAACTGTAGTATAATTGATTGGAACAATAAGGTCACCCGTTGTATTACCCGCAGATATCTCAGCTGTACTAGGGATTAAATTTGTTGCTGGTAAAAAATCATCCGAAGAAATCTCAACACTTATACTTAAATTTTGATGGGGTGCAATATCTGTACTTACGGTGTACCAAGCTTCTGCACCAGGAGCTTTATAAATTGAAGGAAAAGAAGGAGTAATTGATACCGCGGGAATGTCATCATCTATCACCGAAGCCGTTGCCGATTGTTGGATTAGTGTCGCTGGAATAATATAAGTTTTGTTGGTATTAGTATCTTCAAGTAGTTTGAGAGTAACTGTACCATCCATTTCATCTACGTTATCATTTTCAATTGCCAATTCAATTGTACTTGATATTGTTTGAGAATTAAGTGTTACTGGAACTACCTGTGTAGATTGCAAGAAAGCACCTGATTCAGAAATATTATAACCTACATTTAAAGCTACTCCTGCAACAATAGCAGATTCTGTTGATATTATAAATTTTACCACGGCACTATCCGCTTCTTGAACACCTGAAGTTGAATCATCATGTACTGAGATTGTAACCAATGGTAGGGTGTTATTTATTATCGTCGCTTCTGCCGATTGCTTTGTTGTGTCAGGATTTAAAGTATATTTTTTTGAATCGGTCGCATGGTTTTCCAGCGTTACTTTGATTTTTCCAGTACCTTCATCTGTAGTGGTATATTTAAGTGGAACTGATATAGTAGTTGATTTTGTTGAGGCTTCAATAACAGCGTTTTCTGGCGGTATGTGAGTGTCAGAAAGATAGGCCCCCATTGATTCAGTTACTGCGAATTCAACAGTAACATTTTCAAATGGCTCAATATTTGAGGAAATGACGAATATGGCAGCTGCACCAGGTGCTTCCGTAATTGATGTGGAATCAGGGTGAACGGTAATTGAAATCTCTGGTTTTTCATCATCTCTTACATTGGCAACAGCACTTTGGTTTGCAATTGTACCTGGTATTGCGTAGGTTTTTGTCGTACTACTTTCTTCTACTAGTGTCATGGTTATTGTCCCATTTGCTTCATCAACATTATCATTTTCTATTGCAATAGAAACAACTTTTGATTGATTTTGTGAATTAAGAGTTGTAATTCCTGTTTTGGCTACACTAGAACTCAAAAATGCATGCGATTCAGTGACTTGATAGCTAATATTTAAGGTGACTCCGTTGGCTATTGGGGACTCTGAAGCAATTGTAAACTTTACCTCAGCTCCATTGGCTTCTTCTACCCCTGATTTTGAATCATCATGAACTGCTATTGAAATGATTGGTAAATCACTTTCAACAACTGGTGCCTCAGCTAATTGTTTTGATGTATCAGTGGTTACGGTATATTTTGTCGAATCTGAAGTATGGTTTTCTAGAGTAACTCTAACTTTGCCGCCACCATCACGGGATGGGGAATATTTAAGTGGAATATCGATTGTTTTAGAATTTGTATCAGCTGACATGACTGTATTCTCAGGTACTCCACTACCAGCAAGATAATCTCCTTCAGATGCGGTTGCCAAAAATTCGATGGTGATGTCTTCGTGTGGTGCAGTATCAGCAGTTATATCAAATTGGGCAACAGCCCCAATAGTTTCAGTAACTGGGTTAGAGCTATCTTTGACCGCAATTGAGATGACTGGTACATCATCATCTATTACCGTAACCTCGGCACGTCTTGCCTCAGCTGTTCCTGGAATCAAATAGGTTTTTGGCATACTTGAATCTTCGCCCAATGTAAGTGTGATTTTTCCATCTGGTTCATCTATCTCATCATCATCCAGACGAATAGTAATTGTGTCTGACTGTTTTGTTGAATTTAAGTCCAGTGAGTCAGATTTCTCAACAGAAGAATGTAATAGTGGCTGAGATTCTGTTATCGTATAGCCAACTGAAAGAGTTGTTCCAACCGGAATGGCAATACTAGAAGAAATTGTAAACTTGACGACTGCATTGTCTCCTTCGGTAACACCTGATGAAGAATCAGAATGTACAACAATAGTAATTACCGGTAATGGGGAATCATTGATCGTTGCCTCTGCAGATTGCTTAGTCGAATCTGTGTTTAGAGTATACTTTGAAGTATCTGATGAAGAATCTAATGTCACCTTGATTGGGTGATTTCCACCATTACTGGTGCTGTATTTGATTGGAATATCAACGATCACAGATGTTGTCTCTTTGGTTAGAACTTTGTTTACAGGAACTCCTGTTTCAGGAAGATAATCACCGCTGGGTTCAGATGCTGTAAATCCAATTGTTAAGTCTTCGTGAGGAGCAATACTAGCAGTGATTTCAAATTGAGCAACACCACCAAGGGTTTCAAAAACGGTTTCTGACCCAGTTTTTACCTTGATTGAGATAATAGGTACATCATTATCTGTTACATTAACACTAGCTTTTTGTTGAGTAGCAGTACCTGGAATTGTATAGGTTTTTGTGAGAAGCGTATCTTTTTTTAACGTCAAAGTGATTGTTCCATTTGCCTCATCAACCTCATCATTGTGGACTGGAATTTCAACTGGTTTGGATTGATTCATATGATCAAGTGAAACTGAACCAGTTGCTAGTTGTGTGGGAAGCAAAAATCCAGTTGATTCTACTCCATAACCGACCGATAGAGTCGTCCCCATAGGAATCGCTTGATTAGAAGAAATAGTAAACTTAGCAACTACATTATCTGCTTCCGTGACTCCAGATGCAGAGTCGGAATGTGCGGCTATTGCTATCACCGGTAGACTATTATTATTCACTGTCGCTGTTGCGGCTTTCATGGCATCGGTATTGGTAATTGAATATTTGGTAGTATCGGATGCATGAGTTTCTAAGGTCAGTTTAATCATACTGGATCCGCCATCGGCTTCCGTATACTGAATTGGCACATTAACGACGACTGAGGTTGCACCTGTTGTTAAAACGACATTTGTTGGAATTGGGTTAGGATTGGAAAGGGTTGCCGTTGGCAGATAAGAACCTGGAGTTTCCCTGACCTCAAATTCAATCGTCAAATCTTCATATGGTGCGATATCAGAGGAGATTGTATACTTGACCTCCCCTCCAATGGTTTCAGTCACTGATGGCGTTGAATCTGTGTGCACGACGACGGATATCACTGGTGCATCATCATCTTTAACATTGACGACAGCTTTTTGATCATTAGCTGCGGTGGGAATCGTATAGGTTACATGTGTGCTAGAATCAGCTAAGAGGGTTACTGTTATGGTCCCATTTGCTTCATTAACTGAGTCATTAGCGATTGCTACTGAAATATCTCTTGTTTGATTTGAAGCGTCTAGCATAGCTGTCCCAGATTTTTCTTGAGTTGTTGGAATATAACTACCAGATTCGGTTATTGTATATCTGACGGAGATAGTTAACCCGGTGGGAATTGCTACACTGGACGAAACTGTAAACTTTGCCACTGCACTATCTGATTCCGTAACACCAGATGTGGAATCTGAATGTGCCGCGATAGTAATCTCCGGTCTAGGATTATTCAAAACTTTAGCGGTTGCTGTTTTCATGGCAACAGTTTCGGTAATATCATATTTGCTGAGATCGGTTGCATGAGCTTCCAAAGCTGCTTTAATCCGTCCTTCGCCCCCATCTGCTTCAGCAAACGCGATCGGCACCTCAACTGTAACGGATGTTGCGTTTGCAGGTAAAACGATATTTTCCGGAATCGGGTTTGGATTAGAAGGAGTTGCAGCTAGAAGATAAGTTCCCATCTCTTGTGAAATTTCAAATTCAATGGTTAAGTCTTCAGGTGAAGCAGTGGTGGAACTAATTTCAAATTTTATTTTCGCACCAGGGTTTTCAAGAACATGTGGTTTAGAATCTGCATGAACGGCAATCGAAATGACAGGTTTATCATCATCTCTAACTGTCGCGGTTGCTGATTGATTGGCTACAGTTGGAGAAATGACATATTTTGCTGGAATGTTGGTATCAGGTTGAAGAGTGACTTTTATTTCTCCATCAGCTTCAACAGTCGTATCATTTTCAATTGGTACCATGAGAATAGCACTGGTAGCATTGGCATTAATTGTTACACTAGTCGGTCTTGTATTTACCGCGGGTAAGAAATTTGAGGATTCTTCTTCCGTTACTTCTACAATGATATCAATATTATCCGTTGTACTGAGCATTGAAGCAGCTGTTACCTCAAACTTCACCATTGCATTTGCCGCTTCAGTTGTGCCGTTGTTAGAATCCATATGAACCGCGATTGATACCTGAGGAGATGGATTACTAACGACTTCAACTACTGCGACGCGATCAGCAGCTGTTGGTGCGAGCGTATAATTGATTCCATTATTACCGTCATCTCTTAAAGTAATTTTAACTTTTCCGTTAGGCTCGGTTGCTTGATCATAGGTTAGGGGTATAGAAACTATTTCCTTCAATTTTGGGGCTAAAATATCTACTGTTTCGGGATTCGTACTGCTTGGATCAATGAAATTTTCGTCTTCAGTTTCTACTAAAATATTGACAGTAATTCCAGGTTCAACCAATACTGTAGTTGTTATTTCAAATTGTGCCATTCCACCTGGTTGTTCATTGACTCTTGCCGCCAGGGCACGAATAGAAATGACGGGATCATCATCATCGGTAACTGTGACTTCTTGACTACGATTAGCGATTACGCTTGAATATAAATATTTCTTTGGGGAACTATTATCGGCCTCAATGGATACAGTTATAATGCTGTCAAACTCATCAACATTATCATTAATTGTCGAGAGTTGATAAACTCCTGTAGTAGAACCAGCAGTAATGGTCGCAGTATTTTCACGCATTGCTTCGGCGACTAACATGTTATGGGATTCACTAACTCCAATATTTACAACTAGATTATTGCCAGTAATATTTAGATTTGAAGTGATGTCAAACTGCAATACAAGACTATCGGCTTCTGCTTCCGATGCAGTTGTACCCGAATTCAATGCAATTGAAATTATTGGTAAGGTGTTGGCAACAATTTCAGCTTCCGCAATTTTTTCTGATGGGGCGGCAGGAATTTTGTAAGTCCACGGTACAGTGGTGTCATCTTCTAACGTGACAATTACTTTACCATTGTCTTCGTCAACTTCATCAAATATAATCGGAATTGTTAAAGTAGATTGTAAGTTATCAGTACCAAAGGTATGAGTTTCAAGTTCGGTAGGACTCTCATCAATGAAATCATTGGAACCGCCACTTGATTCAGTTACGGCGATATTGAGTGTTAGCGCGTTGCGGGGTAATTTGTCTGCTTCAAACAAAAATTTGACTTGAGTATCAGGTTCTTCCGCGACGGATGGTATTGAATCAGCATGCACTCTGACAGATACAGTTGGTACGTCATCATCAATTATTGAAGTCGTAGCTGACTTATCAGCAGTAACATTAGTAACAGAATACGTTTTTGGTGAATTATCATCTGCTAAAATAGTTGCCGTTATTGTTCCATTCTCCTCATAAACATTATCATTAGTTATTGATACAGATAAAGTCCCGGAAGTGGAATTTTGAGCAATTGTTGCGGTTCGATTTATTGAACCATTAATAAAGCTTCCAGTTGTGGAAAGTTCAACACGAACGGTAATCGCGCTACTTGCTGCAATATTTGCGGTAAGGTCGAAATCCACTTTTGCATTTTCTGCTTCTAATACTCTTGGGGTAGAATTTGAATTTATAGCAATTGAAATTATAGGTACATCATTGTTGACCAGTAGTACGGTGGCCATTTTATCTGCGTCTGCAGTTGCAACGTTATAGGCATTTGCCTGAGCAGAATTAGGATCAAGTCTCACCCTTATTCTTCCCTCGTTGTTATTGGCATTGATGTTATAAGTGGTCTTAACCGAAAATGTGGCTTCTGTTGTTCCAGCTGCGATTGTGATATGAGAAGGTAGTTGATAAGTTGAATCAATTTTGTTGGTCCCACCTTGGGTAAAGGTATAAGCGACCTGTAAATCTTGATAAGGTGCAATACTGGCAGTTACTTTAAATCTAGCAAATACATTAGGTCCCTCTTGAACTTGTGGTGGTGGGTCAGTATCAGGGATGGAAGCAATAGAGACAGTAGGTACGTCATCATCTCTAACCGCGAAAGTAATAGTATTGTACGCTGGATTGGCATCAATGGTATAGGGGTAATTTGCTTCCGCGACAAGAGCAACTGTAACTTCCGCATCGGCCTCATCAATTTCATCATTTTGTATGTTGACTCTAAAACCTTTATGTTGTTGACGGTTTTCAAACCATACAAATTTTAACTGCGGTGTAGTGGTAAATGTTGTTAAAAAATCTGCAGTTTGTGCAATTGAATAATAAACTTTCATCCTACCAATCCTACCATAACTTGTAAAAATTACAAAGTTCGCCCCAGAATATTGGGCTTCTCTGACACCATTTTTGTAACTGTCAGGAATGTATAATGATGCAACCGGACGATGATGCGTTCTTCCCCTTATAGTAAAGTTAAGTGTCCTTTTCATATATTCTACGTTACCTTCCAGATGTGCAATTTCAATGGTGATATGAACATTTCCCTTTAAATTATCAATCTCGGCTTTGTTTGGAACAAATCGCACGGTATAACATCGGATATAATTGACTCCATTAGCAGTATTACAGGTATTAGTCCCTGATACACCGTTCCAATAAATATGCCACGTTCCAAATCGATAGTTATCTATTCCCATATCCCAAACATCATGTGATCCTCTTTGTACCCATTTGGCGTATTTTACTGGTTGGGTGTTTAGTTGCTCGGTTGATCTAAATTCAATGTTTGATTGATCATAGTGGGTAGAAAAAGCATATCCCCTTACCTCAGGATAGGTAGTACCTCCTGATCGATAAGTGCCGCTGGTCAATTCAGCTTGCGTACCCGCTCCATTAAGACCATGACTCCAAATCATACCAATGTGTTTTCGTGATATGACCAAGGTGGCTCCTGATGAAACATTTGGTGTTTTGTTTTCCCAAAATAAGAATTCGTACCTGATTTCTTGATTTCCAAGACGATTAATTGCATCGTCTTTTGGATATATTATACCAGATCCGGTGGCATCATTATTGGAACCAACACAACAAATAACTTTCTCTTTATAGGGAAAAACGCGCACTACTAAGTAACTAAAATCAAGCTCTTGTGTGGCACCAGATTGGTACACTGCTTCTGGTTGCAATTCTCTAGTCAGTCGCCCATCAGTATATTGCTTTATCCGTAAATTCATTCCGATACTAGACCACTTATCAACCCAAGTGCTAAAGTTTAAATCTGGGTACTCATTAGTTGTTCCTGCATGCATGAGTAGGTCTTTTTCTTTAGCAAAATTTGGTCCCTGAGAAAGTGAAGCATGACCTACATTAGGATTACTAAATCCAAAGTATACACTAGTAGCATTTGCTGGAACAACAAATGTCATAGAAAGTAAGACTGCAAAAAATAGCAATCCTGCTAGTATTGCGAGATTTTTAACTTTAGATAAATTTGTTGCAAAATTTCGCATTAAATTCCCCTATTCAAACACTGCGCGGGTTAATATTGAGATGCGACGATTTGTCGCACCTGAATTTAACAAAGTGGAGGAAAGATCTGCACTCATGACTGTTGCGCAACTATAAATTGGTGCCTGAAAGTATGTACAAACAGGTGTGAATATTTGCAGTTTACACATCAAACTCCGCATGGTGCATTCGCTTATTCTAATTTGAATTCTCGTTTATTAATTGTTGCGATTCAATTTCATAAATAGTTTAGCGCGATTCTTTTAATATGGTAATAGTTATTTTTACCTAGTTTTTCTCAACTTTCCTTAGCAAAAAGCCCAAATTTTAATTGTATTCATTATAATATAATCAAAAATCTAGTTCAGTCAATAGATCTAAAAAATTTTTTCCACATTTTTTTTATTACCAAAAAAATTTATTTGATTTTATTTGACAATTTTGTGAAAATTCTGGTTAAAATTTTTAATCCTGTGTTCAAGAAGCTTTACATTTTTATATATATTGCTAGTTTTATATCAATTACCAAACCATTTCAATCACATTTATGTTATCAATTAAAGTTCTCATCAATTAAGTTACTGGTATTTGAATTTGTTGAGGCCTTGCAAATTTGCTGCTGTTAGAAATGGTAGGTATGGTGAGTGATTTTAAAGCTCAAAATCTAAAAGGTTGGCAGAAAGCTGTCACTTTATTGGTTGTTATTGCAATTGGAACAGATGGTTATGTTGATTAACAACAATGGGGGTCTGGATTTATTTTATTTAATCTCGTAGATGAAATGCTTTTGGGTAATAATGAATTGTATTTGAAGTTTAGTCCAAATTTTGCGCCGGATTAAAAACTGTTGGGTTCAATTTAGATTTTGACTTTTAGATCATAAAATTGGGGTAATCCAAATGGAATTACCTCATGAGACTTTACGAAATACGAATTTCTTTAGCGTCTAGACATGGAATTTACTTAATACGATGGTATTAGATTAAGAAATTATTTCACTCAATACCAAAATTGTGAATATATTTAAAAGAGGTACTTGATAATTGAAATTTATTTTTGTAATTAGTAAATTCACAATATTTTTTTCAAATCTTGGTCTTGATTTGTTAATAGTTTTCAGGAGAATTACCATGAACTTACGTTATTTAGTGTTAAAATCCCTCCCAAACCAGCAAAAGTATAACGGTGGTTGTCGTTTAATGCCAATAGTGTTCACATTTCGCTCTTGGTGCAATATATTTTCTTGCGCGTTGCTGTGGTTGGTCGCAATCATTGCAACTAATCTATTAACGCATGACTTTGCGCATGCTCAATCTCAATTACGAGATATAACTGTATCTTGGGACGATGGCCATGGTACAATAAATTCAACAAGCAGAGGGACTTATACTGATCAAACTGGAAAGGTGATTATCCCTATGGGAGATCATTTAGATGCTGAAGCGTTTGAATACTTGGGAAGTCGTCGTTTGAAATCTTCATTTTTACAACCGCCAGATACTATGAGAACAGGATTTAAACTTGGTGATGATAATAGCTTTGTGACACTTACCTACGGTCATTGGGAAGTTCAAAATTACGCCGAATGTACAGATCAAACTAACCAAGGAAAATTATGTGGGGTAGTTACATTTGTCCCGAAAATGGCGGCTATAAACACCTTAGTTGGGCAAACAATACGTAGTGAATTGCATTTACTTCAAATCGACATCGTTCCACCAAACTTACATTACCGTCGTACTCCGCCTGCAATATTAACTGCGACTATTAACGGACAATCTCAAGTCAAACTTTCTTGGGAAAATAATGGTAACGGAAAAATTCCAAGAGTTGAAGGGGCAACTGAATACGATAATTTAAAAGGTACAATCTTTACATTTGATCAGTCTGAAAACAACCAAATTACAGTAAGTGTGAGTGAAACGAAAAATGAAACAATTACGCCAACGACGGACGATACTGCTGGAAGTTCGCAAACTGTGGATGGGTTTACGGGATTAGTGTATGGAGAGTCTGACTTTGGTTATGGCAAATGGTATGTCGCGGCTGATAATCGAAGTTTTTTGTTTGAACCAAAACATTCAGAAATTCAAAAGCTAAATCCCGGAGACAGTGTAATTTCGAAACTCGAAATAAAAATAGTTTCAAGTTCAGATTCAACAGATGTAAAAGCAATGGGCTCTATTGAAGTCGAAATGTCACGTAAGGTTGAATCTAAGCTCAGTTGGACTTCTGGTAAAGTCGTTGAAGAAATAATTGCTGGATCTAGTAGTTATTCAGAAGTACTTGGGAATATTGAAATTATTAATCCTCCAGCAAACTTTACCGTTAGTGCAGTAGTTACCGAGACACAAATTGGAAATGCAGCTGATATAGTCAACGATTCACTAGTAGTATCATCTCGGTCTGGGTATAAAATTGTTGGAACTACTTCTACTTTTTCATATGGAAGTTGGTACATAAATAATGAAAATACCGAATTTATTTTTGCACCTAAGATGACTACAATTAATGCATTAACAGTAGGACAAGAAATTACAATTACGCTAGAGTTCAATATCACTGCAACTGTTGGTGCTAGTACTACGGACATGGTAGTTGATACACAGGAGATTGTTTTAAAAATTTCTCCACCTTTACCTAAAATAACTATGGTTTGGGATAATAATTCTGGTAGTGTGGGTACAGCTAATATCTTTGAATTAACACAAGATGGGAGTGATGAATATCCTTTATTGACAGGAACCGGACCAATTGCAAATTTTACTAATGAATTACGTTCATCATCCAAGCTAAGAGAACAACTGAATCAAGGAAATATTTTAGAAATCGGTCATACAGCTTCACATTTGTTATGGGTAGAACTTGGAGGTGGACATACTAAATACCCATTTGTAAAAGAGCATCCAACCATAGTAGATGGTGAAATTACCAACAATAATAATAATGGGATTTGGTATCTTGTTCAACCGCTCCGAGAAGATTCAAACAATGTAAAGAGATTTGAATTTGAATACAAACCAAATGCAAAACTTATTAATAACTTGCAAAGAGGAGATGTACTTACTACTTGGATTGATACGTTGATTTGTTCTGCAAACTGCCTGAAAACGGATGTAAATGATGAAGACAATGATGGTAGTAGAACAGATTCAGTTGAAGTACCAGGTGTAGTATTGGCAAGAGGGCGAGCAACTGTAATTATTTATGGTCCAGGAGATCCAAGTCTCGAATTATCCTGGGAAAATGAATTCAACGGGAAGATTAGAAAACAAGCAGATACAGATGCGAATTATCAAGATCGACGAGGCTCTGTAGACGCATTCAAAATTTCTGATCGCGATCGAATTGTTACGACAATTAGTGAAGAAAAGACTGGTGCACCAACAATTACTGAAACTAGTGGAAGTGAAAATTCTGATTTAGGATTTGATGCAACCCTGTATAGCGGTAAATTGGTTTATGGGTCTTGGTATTTTGCAACGGATAGAGAAGAATTTGTATTTAGACCAAATAATGATGAAATTAGTCTCTTACAACCAGGTGAAACTGTAACGTCAAGAATGAGCCTAAATGTAGTTAGTCCTAGTGGTGAAAATGTCTTAGATTCACCAGTTACGATCTCCGTTACAATAGAAGCACCAGAAGTAGAGTTGAAATGGAACGATGGAATCACTGGGTTTATAAGGCAAAGTGAGAATGCTTCAAGCTATAATAATCAATCTGGTATCGTCAATTCTGAATTTCTTCCAACTGGGCACTTTTATCAAATTAGCATAACTGAATCCGATTCCAATGATGTCGTTACTGCTGCGGTTACTGCAGAAACAACTAGTTCGGAATTAGGGTTTGAAGCTCGACGTTTTTCGACTGGTTTAGATTATGGTAGTTGGTTTTTTGCCAGTGATAATTCTCAGTTTGTGTTTCAACCGAATGCAAGTGCTATCAATAATTTGCTTCCAAATGCAGAAGTTAGGTCAACAATAAGTCTTGAACCTTTTGATTCAGGTGGTGTAGCTTTTTTATCGGAACCAGTGACAATCAGTGTGGTAATCGCAGGTAGGCAAGCTGAAGTAGAAATAATACCAGAGATTTCCATCAATGCGGTGGCAAGGACTGCAAGGGCCGGAGATACATTGAGATTTAATGTAAAGTCGGATCAAAATTTGGTTGTACCATTAGAAGTTGGTATTACCTTTTCAGAATCTGAAGATCAAATTATGTGGCGAATTCCACGGTCGGTTACTTTAGATTCCGCTAATCAAAGTGTTCAATTTCAAATTCAGACAAAGAGACGATATTCAAGAGATGGTGAGGTAGTGGATTTTAGTGCGGCCATCATAGAAAGTGAAGAAATATACACCATTAGTTCAACCAATGGAGTGGCAACAGTTCCAGTTTCTGAAACTGGTAGACAATTGACAGCGGGTGCAGATTCCAGGGTTTCAGTGGCACAATCAGCTGTAGATTCAATCTTAGATTTTGTTAATAATCCCAATAATTCACAATCAAGCAGTAGTTTGATTATCCCACGTTTTTCAATTTTCGCAGGTACTAGAAAAATTCAAGAAGGGGAAAGCTTGTCATTAAGAATAGAATCTGATGTACAGGTTTCTACGCCAGTTATTATAAACCTAGAGATTAATCAGTTAAGTAATGTCGTTGAATCACCCAATCACCAAGTCGTATACTCGGCAAATCTAAGTTCTATGGACTTTGAGATTCCAACGATTGATGATAATGTTGCTGAAGATGACATTACTCTTTCTATTAGAATTGTCTCCGGATCTAACTATAAATTGGGAGTAAATAACAGCGTTAATATTACAGTCTCTGATTCAAAAGATCGTGAGCGAAAGCGACGAGGATATTTAGATTCAGTAAATCAATCAATCATGCATACGTTTATGGAACAAATTGGTACTGATACATTTAATTTGGTATCAGAACGAACAAATCATGTTTTTATCCAAAATGGTGGTTCGAAATTTGAATTTGGCAATAATGATGGATTAGCCGAATTGTTTTCGACAGGAAATGAAATTCTGATTGAAAACCAACCACTGAGATCATCATTGATTGGACAGTCTTCATTTTCCATTGAGTTATTCCCGGAGCGTGGAACTGATAGTCTAACAGAAATATGGGGACTTGGCAACTACCAAACAGTGCAAAAGAATAGCAGGGATTCTGGTCCAAGTTGGGAGGGAGACATGTATTTAGCTAATATAGGTTCAGATGTGCGCGTGAATCAAAATGTGTTTGCGGGTTTTGCGTACTCATTTGCAGATTCGCAGATTGATTTCAAGAGTTATGATGGTAGTTCAGTTTACCACACTTCTGAGTTTCATGGAATTAGCCCTTATCTCAGCTGGAATTCATCCACACATAAAGCCAAATTACAAGTTATCTCAAGTGTGAAACAGGGACGTGTTGAGATTATACAAGATGGATTTGAAACAGTTTCTTTAGATAATACAATATATGTTTTTGGCTTAGGGGGGAGTAAGAGTCTCAATTCAATTGATACATTTTATTCTTATAATCCAATCAATTTTAGCTTGAAGGGGGACGCGTGGACAGTTCAAATGCATCCAATTAGTTTGGTTGAAAACTTTTCTAACACCAAGTTAGAATCAAGTCAATTCAATTTCGCTCTTGAAGGTAGTCAACGATTATCAATCAGTGATAATATTTCAGCCTCTCCGAGAATTAGCTTTGGATACTATGGAATTCAAGATTCTTTGGATAGCGATTCGGGTTTTGAATTAGGGAGCGAGTTTGAAATCATAGGGGGAACTGGATACACCCTCTCAAGTGAGGGAAGAGTTATTCAAAATCAACTTAATTCTAGTCTAAATTGGAAACTAGCAACTGAATTTGGTTACGATAATAATCAAGATAGGTTAGGATTGCAGATTCAAGTTGATCATTCGGTATCACATCCTCAAAGAGTTTCCAATGACAAAAACAAGATTGACTTGCTAATAAGTAGAGCTAACTCGGTATCTGATCAAACTGATGAACATGAGCTAAATTTTAATCTTGGTTATGGTATTCATGTCCTTGACAACTCTAGCATATTGACACCAACAAGCGATTTTCGGTTTACTGACAATAGACTTGGCAGAATACAGATTGGCAGTAGACTTGTTCTTGGTACGCAGATGGAGTTTGGTTTGATTGGAAGCCAACTAAACAATACTGATGGAGTGGCTAACCATCAGCTCAAATTCAACGGATCGCTTAAATGGTAGAAATTTTTTGTAGAGATATTTTTTTAAAATGGAACTTCCCATAGTATAACATGTTTTATACTTAAAGTGTTGAACTTGAGATTAATGTGAATACTCTAGCTTGCAAAGGAGCTAAGATTAATGTATTGAACACAAAGCGACTGCATTTTTGGTAGCACAACAACAAAATATTTGTAGAAATGTCATACAGAAAGGAGAATTATCGTGAAACAACCTAAGTCTAAGTTGACGCTTGGTCCTGCAATACTTGGTTTCGTTTACATGATCATGTATAGCGTGTTTGCACGGTTGTATAATTTTCATGCGATAATTTTTAACTTGAATTTTTTCAGGTATGGTTTGAATTCAATGTGCGCGTTTTTTAGTTCAAAAATTGGTATGATTTTAGCAGTTGCTACAAAAGAGAATCCCACTGCTCTCGCCTCGCATCGTACTTTTTCCCCAATAGTCTGGCAATCGATCAAGTTTAAAACGCAACAATTTGTATGGTTGCTACTCGTCATAACTGTATACACTTACTTCTCTTCACCATCAGCTACTGCCGCGCAAGATTTACCACAAATCACGCTTGGATATACCATGATTAATGGCAGAATTGGACCTTTAGAAGCAACAGAAGGGGAAATCGCATTTGTTTCGGTACAATCTGACCAGAATGTGTCAAGTGCATTAGATGTCACGGTTAATGTTACTCAAACCGGGAATTTTGTTGGTGTTGTTCCAGAAAAAGTACGATATGCTGCTCCATTTACTCGTGGTGTATTGGGTAAGAATACCGTTACGATACCAGCTGGTAAGAATGTCGCAATTATTGGGATCGCCTTTGTCAATGATAAGATTCATGAAGATGATGGCACAGTGTCAGTATCATTGGCAAGGGAACCAACATACTCGGTGAAATTAGAACCACTTAGTGCTCGTCAAAAAACTTTCAGTGTGCAAGATGATGAACCAGAGCCGATATTTTCTATTGCAACCAAATATACCAAAGTATCTGATTCTGACTTTTTTGAAGTTGACTTAATCTCTAATAGCAAGTCTGAACGTCAATATACGATAGATCTATCAATAACACCGCCATCTGACCTTACAGGGTTAATTGCAAGTAGCGATCAATCTGCCACGGTAAATTTTCCCCCGTTAACAACCGTTCAAACTCATGTCATAAGAGTCGCAGCCGATACTGCAACTGATACAACTAACGGACATCCAGTAACAGTAGTAATCAATTCTTCAGAGTTGTATAATGTTGATCACTCAAAACGACAGGTTCAAGTCAATATTGTCGACGATGATAGTTTACCCTCACCCACGAATTCAGCTGAGAATAGTACCGTTAATGAAGGGGAACCTGCAGTATTTAATATTGGTTTGCCTGCTAACTCGCCATCCAAAACGATAAATGTAGCTCTTACATCCGAAGGTAATTATTTGGCAGGTCAGACCAGTGATACAATTGTCATACCAGCAGGTACAACAACATTCAACTATGCGATACCAACCTTAC
Source organism: Stappiaceae bacterium (assembly GCA_964291365.2). Taxonomy (GTDB): domain Bacteria; phylum Pseudomonadota; class Alphaproteobacteria; order Rhizobiales; family Stappiaceae; genus JBDWFY01. Next base: position 2,078,420 of record OZ219989.1, on the reverse strand, counting down.
GAGATAGTGGTACTGGTGGTAGTATTACTGTAACTCTTAAACCAGGAGAAGGCTACAAGCTTCCAAGTCAAACCTCAGCTACAGTTACAATCGCTACAAGTGGAAGTACTCAAAATCCGGTTTTGTTTCTTGATAATAAAATTGGGCATTTTGAAGAAATTGATTTTACCTCATCAACGACAAATGTTGAATTCATAATACACTCAAATGTCAATCCCGGTACCGGCTTTTCAGTTTCGTATCTGGCTACTAACATTGATGGTAATTTTATCGGTTCTACAATTGCCGATACCATTCAAACCGCATCAATAGATTTTTCAGCGGTAACAGGTAGTACTACATTATTTGGTGCAACTTTGCCGGTTCCAGTAGTGAATGATACCAATAGAAAATCAGGTATTATTCAGGTCACTTTACTTGACCCTACTGGTTTAACATATTCTGTTCATAAAATCAAAAAGATTGCAACAACCCGAGTCATTAATGATGCATCAATGTTACCAGTAATCTCAATTACTGGAGGTGGTCGCTTTGAAGAAGGACAAGATGGCGTGTTTTATTTGCAAGCAGATCGCGCGCCAAGTTCAGCAATTCAAGTTACCGTAGCATTAACTGATCCAGAGTTATTTTTGTTAAGCAGAAGCAATCGGATTGTTGAAATTTCATCTACGAATCCAGTTCCATTATACCTACCTACAGATGGAGATAGTAATCGGGATACGGACAACACTATCACGGCAACTATCCAAGCTGATCCTGCCGCTACCGATACCTATGAAGTGAACAGTGTTAATAATTCTGCGACCATTTCTGTTTATGATAATGATGACTTGACTTTACCATCTGTTCAGATTTCTGGGACAGGTTCTTCCACAGAAGGTAGTACAGTAGGTTTTAGAATTACCGTGACACCAACACCTTCACAACCTCTTGATGTTGATATCGACATACTTAGAGAAGGTGATTTTTTCCCAGATGAGATTGACTCTAAATTGACCAAGAAAACCGTCACTGTTCCAACAACTGGAACTTTAGTCTATTTGGAACGCACAGTAAGTGACGCGGTAGATGAACCAAATGGAAAAGTTACTGTTACCATTCGCACTAGTACAATTAATCCAGATAGTTACAGTGTGAGATCACAATTTCGACATTCAACGACGATTCAGGATAATGACTATGCCGATACTCCGGCCGTATCTATAGTTGCTGGTGGAGATATCATTGAAGGAGAAAATGCTTTTTTTACAATTAGTACAAATGCACCTATTGCCACCGCTTTGCCCGTTGGAATCTCAATTGCATATCAAGGTGAATTCTTTTCACAGACTGGAGTACAAACTCCTACAATAACACTACCAATTAGCATTGCAGGAGAAGGTGAAAAAGCAATAAGCTCATATATTTATCATATTCCAACACTATATGATATGGAGGATGAAGAAGATGGGAATGTCATTATTTCAATTCAGAATGATTCAGACCCCACTCCTAGATATAGCATTGGCGCGAATTCTATTGCTACTGTGATAGTAAAAGATGATGATGAACCGAACCCAGCCAGTGGAAATGAACAAAGACCAGTAATAAGTATTTTTTCAAATTTTACCGAAACAGGTGTAACAATAAATTACCCCGTCAATATCACAGTCGTTTCCTCAAAACGGGTTGAAAATGATATGTTGGTATTAGTTCACGGGGAAAGAACTAATGAAAATACTCCCTTCTTTCAGGGATCCGTTTCCTCTGTCACACGGTCTATCAGAATCAGAAAAGGAGATTCTCGTGCTTCTACCACATTTCATTTTGAGAATTGTACTTCCTGTAATAGTAGTAATCCAGCAGATAGTTACGTCTTTACTGTACAAAATCAAACACAGCTTTATTTGGTGAATGAACAATACAAACGTGTAGTCATTAATGTCAAAAACAATGACTCAACTCAGACAACCCTACCAATAATATCAATTGCCCGGACTAATTCAAACTCTATCATTGAAGGTAAAATAGCCAGTTTCACTTTAACTTCTAATCAACCAATTACAGAAGATCTAAAAATAAACTATTGGATATCCAACTATCCATTATATACCAGCGATAATATGTACGGATTACGATCAGTTTCTTTCTCTGCTGACCTAAGTGCGCCCTATATTCATATCTTGGAGATTGATACCAAGGTTCATAATGATGAATTGGATATGACTTTAACTATTCAAATAAGAGATGGTCAGGGATATGTTCGATCCCCCAATACAAACAAAAATAGTGCAAGTATCGCGGTCAATGATATTAAGCATTACAATCTTGCAAGACCGCCAAATCTCACAAATGAGCAAGGTGCGCTCACCAAGCCAGTAGTTTCCGTTACTGCATTGACTCCTACAGTTTCCGAATTAGAAGTCGCAGGTTTTGAAATTTCAGTCCGGAATCCGATAACAAGTACCATAGAAAATGGTAGAATAGTCAATCGTGTTGAAAATTCTCGACCGGTATTGGTTAGATTTAAGTTAGTTGAATTTGGAAGTGCTATTCCAAGTTATTTGAAACGACCAAGTCGTGCAGATTCTTCGAGTGATACAGCGTTTAACGAAAGACTCAGTAGATTTGAAGAAGGTTTTAATGAAATAGCAGAATCTTTTTATGGATGCCAAATTCACCCCAATCTCGAATTTAGTTGCTGGATTAACAATAGGCGGAATTTTGGTATTCGTACCTTTGATGGAAGCGGGGAAAGAGCAATTTCATTAAAAATATTAGGTAGTTCAGAAAGATACTTTAGCGATTATTTTGTTGACCGATCAAAAGCCGCAGCAACACTTTTTATCCGTGACCAAAAATTGCCGGTTATTACGATTAATCCTTCACAAGTAAGTATCAATACAAATATTGGATCATCTAGTTATGCAGAGTTTCAGTTAAGTTCAAATGGTAATACAGCTAATATTTCAACTAAGATCATGCTTCAGGTTGATGACCCAAGGGGGATAGTAACTGGTATTAACAGTTCTACTGACCGTCTAGAACATACTACAGATAATCTTTTTAAACCAGGTAGACCTTATGAATTGATACTTGAACCTAGAAATGATGGACGCTTTATAGTGGACTTTCATTCTATTCAATCTGTCCTATCTGCTGATGCCTTTATCACGGTTAGAATTCTCCCAGCACAAAGTTCAGATAAGTATGTCGTTGGCTCGCCTTCGGCTGCAACGCTGTTTACAAATGCGCAGAGTACATCGGCTAATGGAGTGTCAATATTTGCCGCAAGAGAATCAGTGCGAAGTGGTGAGTCAGTCTTTTTTAATATTAAATCTAAAAACAATTTTTCGTCGCCAACCACTGTTAATATAAGTCTTGATCAAGGTAATGGTAATATTATTGCCGGTAATGAAGGTTTAACCCGCCAACTAACGTTTAGGGCCAATACAAAAAGCCAGTATTTAAGAGTTGATACCCACGAGTTGGCACCAAATAGCAAGACTGAATCTATTACTGCGACTCTTCAATCAGGGAGTGGTTATACTATAGTATCAGCTCACAATAGTGCAAAAACTACCCTCACGTCCTTTCAACAGCATCTGATCGCGTCAGTCAAAAATGTTACAGGTTCAAATGGTGGTACACTTGTAACTGAAAATGGCGTTACCGAATCTGCCGCAACTTATATTGTTGAAGGTGAGATTGCCTATTTTGAGTTCACCTTATCATTACCAAGAAAAAATTTGACATTATCGAATGGACGCAAAATTACTAGCTATCAGATGCCAAAAGAGGGAATTGTAGTGGATTTTATTGTAGAAGATACTGAAAATAATTTTATCTTCTCAGATTCGTCTAATGACATAGATTATGCTTATTCAATCCACTTTCCCTATCGAGAATTCCAACCTAGCAACGTTTTTGAAGATGGCTCTGATACTGATCCAATTGTTTTCACAACAGTAACTTTTCCAGTTCAAACGCAAGTTGTTGCTGGATATAATTTTGGTCCACTTAGCATTACTATTGGCAATGACCCCACTGGAGGAAGGTTATATCAAGCGGCTGCATCACCAAATAATTCTGCCTCCATAGCCATTAGGGACAATGGTCTTTCCGCACCAGAAATTTCAATTCAGAGGGGAACTGACCCAAATACTGGTCAAGAAATTAATACCATCACCGAGGGGGAACAACTTCGTGCGGTTATTTCATTAAGTATTCAAGCTGGATATCAATTTTATGTTCAACTAAAAGCAACAGAAATTGGGAATTTTCTTAATGTAGGTCAAGACGGAAAGAACTTTAATCTTGAAATCGGGATTGGAACAAATCAACGGGATTTCATTCCAGTAATTTTTGATGATGATGTTGAAGAGGAGAATGGAGAAGTAAGGTTTACTGTGATGCCCGGTGCAGGATATACAGTCAATAATAATCAAAATACAGTAGATTTTGATATTATGGATAATGATGGAGCACCGACCATTGGATTTGGAATCACCGATTCAATAGGTGAAGGTGTGGGTAATGCTGAAATTGTAGTGACTTTATCAAATCCAACTGAGATGCCTGTCAATTTTAAGTACATCACAATGACCGGCACTGCCACTGCGTCAAAAGATTATACCGAAATTGTCGCAGCTGCTCCAGCAACCGGAACTTTTGAACGGGGACATACTACAATTATGATCCCTGTTGCGATTACTGACGATAAAGTAGATGAAGCTGACGAAAATTTTGTAGTCAGGATTACAGAAGTAACGAATGGAAGTTTTGCTGGGAGTGCAACCTTTATCGAACAATCTTTCACAATTGCCGATAATGATGAATTTCCTGTTATTGGAATTGGTGATCCAGTTACTGTCAATGAAGCTGCTGGATTTATCGAAATTGAGGTTACAATATCTGAAATGAGTGAACAAATTGTTGGATTTTCCTATATTACAGAAAATAATTCAGCATTTGCACGATCAGATTTCACGGGAATTTCTACAGGGACTCCGGCTAGCGGGATGATTTCAGTAGGAGCATCCAATTCCTCAATCCGAATCCCAATAAGAAATGATGATTTGGCTGAACAAAGCGAAGATTTTGTCGTAAAGATAACTGGATTAACAAATGCTAGATTTCCTGATGACCTAGATTCAGTTGAAACTATAGTTACGATTATAGATAATGATGAAGTCAGTTTTAATATTGCTGACGCTTCTGTATTTGAAGGAAATACAGGAACCAAAGCGATGGAGTTTGTGGTGTCACTTTCAGCAGTCGCGACCAGACCAGTCAGTGTAACTTGGAGTACTTATGTCTTTGATCTTCAAGATACTGCGACACCCGGTGAAGATTTTATTGAGACGACAAACAACACTTTAGAATTTGCACCAAGAGAAACCTCAAAGAGTATTGCGGTAACAATTATGGGTGATACTGAAGAAGAGTCAAATGAATCCTTTACTGTTGGACTAACCAATCCATCAACAGGATCAATTATTGCCATTAATGCTGCAACTGGTCTGATTGTTAGTGATGATGGTAATGCCAACCCACTAATCATTCTTTCAGCTGGGTCCTCAGCAACTGAAGGAGTCACAGCACAATTTATATTTTCTGCTAACCCAAGTGTAACTTTACCAGTCGACGTACACTATAATGTTGCAATTGATGGTAATTTTGTGCTTTGGAGAATAAAACGAACAGTAACTCTAACTGAAAGTTCTGGTGTATTACGGATTAAAACACATGATGACGATATTGATGAATCTGACGGGTCAATTTCAGTTACTTTAGTTGCGACACAACATTATCAAATACTTGATGGACTCGATTCAAGAAAGATTACAATATCAGATAATGATCTAGCCCCTGATGATCCAAATCGAATAGAACCCGACCCAAGAGTATCAGTAGCAAGTACCGCAGCTAATGCAATAATTGACTTTCTCGGTGCGAGTACCCCAGAGTCTACTCAACTAAATGATAGTGCTTCAATATTACCGATCGTTTCCATTCAGGCATCTAATCCTTTAGTGAATGAAGGAGATTTGGCAGAATTTGCACTTATTTCCAGTAGCAGATCAAAAATTTTCGAAATTTCAGTTAAATTAGACGTTAATCCAGTTGGAGAATTCTTTGAGTTTGATGTACCAAAACTAATTTCTGTGCGAATACAAGGATCGACTCCAGTTCCAGTTAGCTTTCAAACTATTGATGATACTATCGCTGAGGATGATGGTCGTTTAGAAGTTTCCATTATTGCTGATCCTACTTATCAAATTGTCACCGATCACAGTTCAGCCTCAGTTACCATTTCTGATGCGGTTGATCGAAATGAACGTCAGGACTTACTATTAGCAAGTACCGAAGCATTTTTGCCAGAGGTCGTAGGAAATTTGGCCGCACGAACTACCGATATTATTTCTCAACGTGTTCAACAAGGGTTAAATCAATCAAAAGATCTCGCACTTAATTTAGGTGGTGAAGAGACAATAAAAGGAATAATTGAACGGAGTGGGCAAATGACCAATGAAGGTTCTTCTGCTTGGCAAGAAGTTTTGGGTGATTCGTCTTTTGCATTCACTTTATTGTCGGAGGAAAATTTCACCGCCCCAACCACAATTTGGGGAATAGGAGATCATCGAGACTTGAGTTCCAATTCATCGGAACATATTCATAACTGGTCTGGAACAGCATTCACGGGCCAAATTGGCATTGATTCCTTGATTGGTAAAGAAGTATTAACTGGCATTTCGGTATCTATTTCAGAAAATGATATTGAGATTGATGAAGCAACTGATACAGAACTTGAATTCTCTCTCAATTCTACATCCATTTACCCATATATCGGCTGGACTACACCAAATCAAGATGCTGTAGTGCGCGCGACCGCTGGCTATGGAGTAGGGAAGTTGACTATTGATCAATCAAACTATAATATTGAAACATTGGCAAGTACGTCGTATTCAATGGCGTTAGCTGGACGTAAGGAATTTGATTCTTCAAATACCATCTTTAATGGCATAACCAAACTTTCTATTATTGGAGATTCTTGGTTTGCCAGACAATTTGTGAATGGACAAGAAAACTTACTTACAAATTTACAAACGGATACACATTACTATAATATCAAAACAAAAGGAACGCATCAGTTTGAATTTGAAAGTGGCACTGCGCTAACACCTTTTATCTCTGCAGGATTTAGAGGAGATCGAAAGAGTCAACATTCCATTTTAGCAATAGAATTCACCAGTGGTTTTGATTTTATTACACCAGTTGGATTGACTATTAATGGTTCAGGACAAATGCTAGTTGCAAATGGTAACACCATTCAGAGTATAAGTTCAAATAGTACATTTGGATATGATTACGGTAATGATGAATTGGGACTAACCCTAGAAATTTCACCTACTTGGGGACAATCTCAAACAAACGCACAAAACTCATTATGGAGTAGCAACATTTTAGCAAGTGATAGTGAAATTGGACTATACTCCAATGGCACGCAAGTAAACTCTAAAATTGGGTATGGATTCACTCTTGGTGAGAATTCACGAAAATTGAACTTATTTAGCGGTTTCAAATATGACACACAAGCTGACGATGAATTGCATTTAGGTGCAAATCTATCGACGGGTTCTAATTTTAATCTCGACTTGGAGGGAGTGACTCAGCTTAATCCTGAGGGCCTTGATACAACCAAATTACAATTTAACGGACACTTGAGTTGGTAATTTAGAAATTATTATTCTCAAAAGAACTGTCCAGATAATTTCAGAATTTTTGTCCAAATGCTCTCGGAAAATACAACTGACGACTAGAATATTAGGTTATATGAAAAAAATCGTGAATTGGTACTTGCATAAATACATTTTTTTTATTATCTTTGGATTATCATTGTTATATAAGGACTAAATTATGACAACAGACAAAGAAGCAATAATAGTCGCAACAATAAATTCACCATATAAGAAATATATGGGAGTCAATGCTGTTGTGAAAGCACTCAAAAATTGTAAACCAAACTGTACTCAGATTTATTCATTCTTTATTGATATAAGTGTTGATGATCAACTTGAATTTGCCCAATCTAAGGGAATAACTAAGCATGAACTAATTCAAACTGCAAAAAAAATATCAGAAATGTCCGGCCAGAAGATGCCAATTTGTGTTGAACAAAAATTTTAAACCCATATAATATTTGAACCTACTATAAAAACTTAACTCTAACAAACAATTGAAATTCAATGCAATTTATAATGTTATATTAGGCGCAATTTACAATACTTTAGGAATATAAGAATGCCCGAACGAGAAATGAAATGGGAACAGTTATTAGAATACGCGTTCCAGCTATTTGACAAGGTAAACGAGTATTTTCCGAATAAACCTTTATCGTCAGAAGATTGGTCTCTTGGTGGTGGTACTGCGTTAATGTTACAAATTAACCATAGACATAGTTACGATATAGACATATTCTTTCCAGATAACCAATTGCTTGGCTTCATTATTGCAACTCTTGCGGATGTATATGAAGGATTAAGTAATCTAAAATATACCTATCTTGGAAGCCGACATGTTACTATCAAATACGAGAACATAGGAATAATTGATTGTATTTATTCAGTAGTTTTTACTGATGAACCCATCAAAAAAGTTGAATTAGCTGGAAGGTCAATAAATCAACAAACAGTTCCAGAAATTATTTGTAGCAAGGTCGTGAATAGGGGATGGTATTTTACTCCCAGAGATATTTTTGATGTTGCTGCTGCATGTTCAGCTATAGATTCTGAACAAATTGAAGTTGCATTATCAGAATATCCTAAGCAAGTTTTAACAACAATCAAAACCATTGAATCAATAGATTCAGAATTTGTTGAAGAGCAGCTAAAAGGTTTGACCATAAATGAAAAATATTGGGGTTTAATTCCAGATTCACTCCAAGTAACTCGAGATATATTGAAAAAATCATTAGACTTTGCAAAATAACTCACCAAAATTAAATTCAATTTCTATTTGCGGAATTCCATAAAAATGTTCCACTGGATATTTTTGTCTCAATGCAAGTAATTACCGAAATCCCTATTTTCTTAGTTCAAACATCATTCAAAAATTCCAAATTTAACATTACGACATCAAATCTGAGAAAATGCATGAGCATAATGTCCGATGATAACCAAATTTTGAAAGTGAGTCAAATGTGACTCACTTATTTAATTTAAAACTGGAGTACAGTCCATATCGTCTCGCTGTGCATATGTTATACAATATTCCTTACTCTTGTCCTTCTTTTGATACACCAACAATTTTCCAATCAGGTGCTGATTTTCTTTGCCAATACCATTTTCCGTCAGAAGCTTGGGATATTTATCAAAGTTCGTTACCTGTATCATAACAACGTACCTTAATTTTGCCCTCTTGAGCTGTTTCTATGGATTAGTTAAGAGATATAGACTTTTCATCATTTTTTTTCAATTGCGTGTTCATTTCATTAGATTTTAGACCCTTTGATTAGTTAGATCCAAATAGTAGAATTTTCATAAGAACAACAATTGGACCTTCTGACATTTTTTAAGAACAGGTTGTCCCCCGACAGTTATTTTGACATAAAAGCGGTATTTTTTGTGACACAAATGCGGCAAATATTTTGACATTCTTTACATACACAGTAGATTGAGGTTTTATTGCCCATAAAAACTAATGATTCGTAAGCTGATGCATATTCCGATGACATCTAGGTAGCATTCCGAAAACATCTAGGCACTATTCCGATGACATCTAGGCACAGTTCTGATTTTATCTAGGCACTTTTGAATATACAAGATTTTTGACATATTCATTGAACTGCGCGTTTAAATTTGGTGGTAGGTTGAGATCGGTCGGGACATCCATATAATTAAGATTTACCTTATTATAAATCAACATGATCTCTTCCAAATAATTAGTTAACAATGTTTTATCGACCTCTACATATACCTTAAGAGTCTCTCTAATAAATTCTGGGTCAATATAATTATTAGAACTTTCTAAGACATCTAAATAACTGAAATGTGGTGGTTCTGCTCTCATAACTTTAAAATTTGCTGTCAGAAGTTCAACTTCAAACCGATTTAAGCTGGGTTTTGCACTAATCCGACCAGCAATTGCTAGAAGTTTCTGTTCATCAAATCCATTTGTTGAGTCAAAGTAAATAAATCCAATTGCCATGGCTAGCAGAACTGATGCATAATCAGGGCTACTTTGCTCTCGTTCTCCAGGTGACGATTCATATTTGTAAATATAAACTGGGTAATTTATATTGGTGCGGTACATACCGAGTGCCAATTCTGGTGCGATACCAAACCCAAGTCGATTAAAGGCCACAAGAACTCGATAACATTGCTTCAGTCCATCAAACTCTGGTGATTCAAAATTCATCAGATAAGCGAGTTCACCGACGACAATTCCTTCTGCTTCGTTAAGTTTAGTCTCAATCCAATCCTTAATAATTTGATCTCCCCTAGTTTCAGAGTCAGCAGGACGATAAGTATTTTCATTGTTGTCATAATCGAGAAATTTGTTAACGACAGATTCAATATCTGTACTATACTGTTCAAGTTCTCTTGCCACCTGTTCTCCAATTTCAATGGCAACTTCAAGTAATTCTTGCGACGCACTAATATTGGGGACATTTTGATTTGCATATCTCAACCTACTTTGAACAACGAAATTTTGGATCTCAGACTCAAAATCGTTTGGGAGCAAACTATCAGGTTGGCTAATCTTTAATCCATTCGGATACAGTTGATGAAACTTTTCGATAAATATTTTTTCAAATACGTAAGGACAAACCTCCCTTACTGGTTCTATGTTATCGACTTTTTTTATCACTAATAGGGCATAGGCATGTGAACCATTTAATGGGGTATTGGTGAGTGTTCTAATTCCTGCTTCAATCATAAAATTATAAATTCGATCCTCACGCATAAATATATTTTCAGAATCAAACTTCTCAATGGAGAGATTTTCCCGTTCAAAGTATGTAATTGGAAGCGAGATCGTTCGACCATAGATGCCAAATTGATATTGCTCAAAAAGTCGGTACATTTCACGTTTTATTCTTTCCTTTTCAACCCCATCTATATTTTCATCTTGAAAGAAACTCCACTCTAATCCTAAAAAATATAATGCCATATAGTTATCATCGAACTGTTCATCGCATTTCCCAGTGTCTAACCAATCCAGATAATTTGCTCGTACCGTTGGGTTTAATTCTTCATAAGTTAGGTGTTGAAATGCAAATTTGAATTTTTTATCGGTAGAACTTTCGGCAATTTCAAGAGCTGGGTCAAGATAGAAGTGATTCAATTTTACCATAAGACCGGATTTCATTGTTACAATTGGAGGTTTACCAAAATATACCATCCCTGGAATTTTCCGACCATTGAACTCTAAAATTGTATTAGAATGAACCCACCCACTAGTCCAAAATGTTTCAAACTCAGTTAAAGGTGTTCCATCTTCAATTTTACGGATATAGTGTGTAAATCCAGCTGATTCATTTTGCGCGACCTCATCTGGTTTAAAAGGGCCATAGACATAATTAAATATGATTGGAGTGTCCGAAGACTGATGGTTCTTTTTCCGCTCCCGTTCCATTGCCCGTCGTTGTTGTCGACTTATTTTTACATTCATGATTGAATTAGCCTTTTAATTACATTGCTGTGAAAGCAGTTTGTCGTATCAGGTTGCGATAGTAGAACATTGATTATTCTAATTTTATAAAGTCTACCTTAATTAATTGCAAACAATATATGGAACTCATTTGGTTGAATATTTTGGCATATATGGCTAAAATTGCACTAAATGAAAAGGAATTAAGTGCCAAATATTGGATTGGCCTCACTACAGAATAACAAAAATGAAAATGCAAAACAGTCAAAGGCCAGTAATTTTGTCAGCTAGACAATAGTCAATTTTTTTTCAGTAATGAAAGTATTTCTCGTCAGTTAGCTTGAATTTTAAGCAACAATTTATTTAAAGTATTTAACACCAGTTAGTAGCGAAATAAGATGTCACGCCCTCTTGAACTAGTAGAATCTATTCCTAATTATTACAGCAATTTGTCCGAATGTTTTCGGATTAAGTGTCCGAATGCGATCGGATTGTACATTCGGATAAATCGGGATACAAATTAACGTTAAACTATCACATTCAAATTCAACAAAGTCAACTATTTTTTCTTTTTACTTAATTCCAAATTTTTCGCGATTTCAAATAACTCAGTTCGTTGTGATTCTGTTAAACCAAGGTCTGATGGAATGTCTTCATAGTCCAAACCCAAACTGATGTAGAATATCATTACCCAAAATATCTTACCATTAGACATTGAATTATCGAATTCGCAGTACTGTTTTATTGCACCCTTAATGTACATAGAATCAACTTCAAAACCGCTCAGTAATAGCTTACAAACATAATTTGCATCAACAACGTTTTGTCGGAAAATATTGAAATTAGCTGTCAACAATTCTTTTTCGTGTGGTCTTAGTGTTGTTGTTGAGTTCATTTGTTTTAACATAATTTCAAGGTATTCTCTGCTGGACGGATTTGTTGGGTCATATAGTGTAAACCCAATCGCGAAAGAAATCAGTAAAGTGTAGTACTTACCAGAACCACTTGTTCGTTGTTCAGGTGAAGATTTAAATTTAAACAAGTGAACTGGAAAATTAACAATATGATCATTAATATATGGTCCTAATTCTGGTGCGACACCATACCCAACGCGTTCAAGCGCAACAACCAGTCGAAACCACTCTTCATGTTCAAAATCATAGTATTGGAGAAAATCCATTAGTATACCGAGATCAAAAATGCCAATTCTAGTATCATTTTTCAACATTTCTGTGGCCCAATTATTGAGAAATTGGTCAGCTAAGGTGAGTGTATCATTACTTTCTGATTGAGGTAAAAACACATATTGCTTATTGGCAATGATATGTTGAACGCGCTCCTTTAGTTCATTACTGTATGGGGTCAACTCTTCAGCTACTTGTAGCGCAATTTCATTCGCTATTTCTAATACTTGCTCACTTTGTGTGAGATCTGGCAACCCGTAATTGCCATAACCGACTGTATCAGTGACTTCAAAGGTTTGACTATATGACTCATATAGTTTGTAGACTGTTTTATTGGGTTTCGTTATTTTGAGTCCATCTGGATAGCTCTGCAAAAATTTTCTTTCAAAAAATAATTGAAACACAAAAGGACTATACTCCCAAACATTCTTGAAAGTACTGTTGTTAAGCGAGCTAAGTACACTGTATACGTGGATTCCCTCTAATGGTTTCCCTTTAATGCAATTGATACCACCTTCAATTCTGTTAATCAAAAAATTGTCATCAAAATCTAATCTATCGTGGAATTCCAGATAATTTTGATTAACCTCGTTTAATAGGGTAAACCGAACAAATTCCTTAATATGAAAAGCTTCAGGTAGAGTCGAAAAACTGTCTAACAACATAACTGTTGCGTCAAAAATTGCTCTTTTTTCGGTTTGATCCAAATCTGCATTAAAATATGCATACTCTAATCCTGAAAAATAAACTAGGATAAATGCCATGTGTCTTGGCCATTCTAATCGTGAAGAACTCAACCAATCAAGATAATTAGCTCGATCAGTAGGGGTGAATTGGTCATAAGACCAATCATCTGACTCGAGTTTGGTAGCATCTGGTGGACTGACATTACCAACTTCAAGGTCTGGATTAATGTAAAAGTGACTTAAATTTGTGCGCTTACCATTTAGATTATTGACGGTGGGAGGATTACCAACAAATAACATACCTGGAATCTTTCGTCCTGCAATTTCAACGGTTTTGTCGCTGACGACCCAATCTGCTTTCACGGGGTTTATAATTCCCCGATCGTTCATCCAATCAGTAGAAATATGGGTATTGGAAGTATTCTCAAAAAGCTTAATATCATATCTATCCGCTTGTTGCTGTGCCGTTTGTCGTTTTTGTTCAATACTTTGTTGTTTTTTCTGCGAACGCTCTAAGGCGCGTCGCTGTTGTCTACTTAGTTTGTTGTTCATGGTCGTTTAATCCTTAATAAGTTTGTTTGGAATTGCGTGAATCTCTTCAAGTTAAAACAGTGGTTCCGTTACTATAGTCAGCATTTAACCTTGCTTGTTCAGTTGTGACATAATCTACTAAAATATTGGTCATACTATCTTGCTCAATTGTTAGGATTAAGTCAATAAAAAAAATTAGGGAATTAGCAAAGACTACAATTTTGTTAAATTGTAACGGTAGCCGTTTCAAAATATACCAATTGTCACATCAATTCAGGAGAACCATGCAGATTATCAGATGTACAAAAAAATGCCATGGTTACTTACTCAATTCCGTAAATTTCAACAATTTCAAATATGGTTGCTCGCTATTGTTCAGTGAGTTTGAAGTCTTTCAGTATTTCTTTGTAGTCAAAAAACAGAATTTCATAACAAATTAGGTTGTTAGCATTTTCGAAGACAACAGCGATTTGTCAAATTCAACATACTGAATGATCGAATTTCGGAAATCGTCATAAATTGTACAATCCGATACATCAAATGAAATGAATAAGGTGGACTATTCGCAGAATTGCAACAACTTTCTGAGATTTCAAAATTTTTTTAAAATGAAACCTTGAAATCTAATACTAGGTTGCATACATGTCATGCGTTTCCGTATTTAAGTGTACTTTTTTCTGAACATCCCAAATTACTAAACCAACTCATTCAACTCATATCATCCAATCAATAACGACCAATGGAGATACAATTGACTAAACCTGAAGGTTCACTGCCGTTTACAGTAGAGAGTATTCTGCTACGTGAGTTAGGAGAACGATTAGTAAAACGACCTGAAGTTGCATTAATTGAGCTGATAAAGAACTCTTACGATGCTGATGCAACGGAGTGTAAGATCTATTCTAAGACAGCTGACTCCATAACTATTTGTGATGATGGGGTAGGTATGACTTTGGACCAGTTTCAAAATGGTTGGTTACGTATTGGTACTCAGTATAAATCTGAGAATCATCAAAGTTTAAAGTATTTGAGAGATATTACGGGTGAAAAAGGGGTAGGGCGGTTTTCGGTTCGTTTTTTGGGTTACGTACTTAATCTGAAAACTATAGCATTAGACCCAAAATTGGGACATTTAACACAAATAACTTCTGAGTTTGATTGGCGTGAAATTGATAAAATAAGAGACATTGATAAGACAAAGGTACACTATAAATACCATCAAGTGGACCAGTCCACTAGTACAGGTACGACGTTAGAAATATCTTCATTACGAGTTAATTTGGATGAAATCAATTACCAAAAAATCAGAACAAGCACTTTATCGCTTAAATCACCAATCTTTAATCTTATTTCAACGAATAAGAAACCAAAAGTTGCTGATAAATCCGATCCAGGTTTTGCGGTTGTAATTCAAGAGAATCGGCAACAACAACCATTTATCGCTTCTGAGGCTGTTTTAAACGCGTATTCACTAAGAGCTACGGTTAAATTAGTAGATAAGTCCCTCGAGTTAGCTGTATTTGATTCAAAAAATTCTAAACCAATCTATAAAATCATTGACACTTTTCAAAATTCGCTAAAGAAATTGACGGCAGATATTAGATTTTTTCCGAAACGAAAGGGTGTATTTACAAATCTACCAGTCAATGCAAATGACGCATATAAATATATCAAAGAAAATTCTGGTGTATCAGTTTATGACCGAGGGTTTCGTATTGAACCCTATGGTAATGAAACTAATGATTGGCTTGAATTACAGCTAGACGCGGGGAAGGGGCGTAGAAAACCGCGATCTTCAATCGCAAAAAAACATTTTGATGAAGCCTTTGAAGCGGAAAGTATCGGATTGCGAAATTGGATGTTAAAATTGCCTAAAACCAATCAACTTATTGGAATTGTTGAAGTTGAAGGAATGAAATCAAGTGCGGATTCAGAACTTGGATTAATCGCACCTACAGACAGAGAGGGATTTATTGAAAATGAAACTTTTTCCCAACTATTTGATATTGTTCGTGGTGCAACAGAAGCAATTGCATATTTTGATAAAAAAATACAACTGGATGCACAAAAACAAGAGCAAGAGGCATTATTATCTACGTTTAAACGAGAAACTCAGCAAGCAATAATTGAAGTTCAAGAAAATCCAAATATTGAGAAAGACGAAAAGAAGCGACTGATTACTGTGTTGTCGCAAACATTTGAACGCGCTGAAAAACAAGATGAGTTGGCAAGAGAACGAGAACAGCGATTGGAAGTTATGAGTTTGTTAGGGATCGTAGCTGGCTATATGACACATGAATTTGGTGTTGCAGTTTATGAACTTGAACAAGTCCGAAAAGAATGCTTAAAACTTGCTAAAAAGTCACCGAAATTTAATCAGAGTGCAATTGAGTTTGAGAAAAGTATTCAAACTTTAAAAGACTTCGCGATGTATACGGCAGGATATATTCATGGGGCAAAACACACTACTTTAAAAAAATATCCTGTCAAACCTCGCGTCACTCAAGTAATCAAGTATTTTGGAGAATATGCAAATTCAAGAAATATTGAAATAATCAATGAAATTGATTCAGAGCTATTTGCGCCACTGGTTCCTGCGGCATTATATAATGGCATTGCATTGAACCTATATACTAACGCAATCAAGGCCATTACCGCGAAGATATCAAATAAAACTGAAAAAATCGTATTTCGCGCGTGGGATGAACCAAATTGGCATGTTTTTGAAGTTTTAGATAGCGGAATTGGAATTCCAAGTGCAATTAAAGACCGGGTATTTGAACCGTTTTTTACGACAACTGATATTAATTACCATCCACTTGGTTCGGGAATGGGGTTGGGATTAGCGTTAATACAAAGAGTCGTCAAGGCATTTGGAGGACATGTGGATTTTCATCAAGCACCAACAGGTTTTTCAACACGTATCCAGGTAAAATTACCATTAGTGATAAAAAATTGAGGTGAATAATTGATAGTTCAACTGGCAACGATTTTAAATCGCAAGGTCATATAAATTTGCACCATACCTTGAAATCTTACAACGAATGATACTAAAACAACCCACGTTTTGATTATGACAGCTAACACAGTAACAACCAAACCTGCACTTCAGTCTCTTACTAACTCTATACTCAAAGATTTGAACAGTTTAGAGGATGGTTGGCTTGGAGTAGATTCAATCGCACCGAGTTCTGAAACGATATGCGATGCCGAAAGATTGCTAAAGGCTTTGAATCTCAAATCAAAAGAATACTTGGAAGTATGTGTGGATGAAGATGGGAAAATTACCTTTTTCTGGTGGTTTGACGCTGATGACTTGTTATCAATTGATATTATCGGTAGCGGTAAAGCAGTGTGTACACATACACCTGAAAATACAAAAGATATTAAGTTTGGAGTATTTGATGTCAATGACCATGTGGCTATTGCAAATTTTACTGACCCCATTTCAGTTCATATCAAAAGCAGTAGGAATTACTGCTAAAAGAAAACGTGTTTCCCAAAAAAAGGAAACCTAAATCGGAATGGTGGCCGAATCAATAGGAATAGACACCAATAACAATTAAATAAATATGGATTTCAAACTGTTTATATTTGCAAACGATAATTTACTTAACATTAACTAAACAATGCTAATCCAGTTTTTTTTGCATGCTATGCAACCTCTAATTCACGAAGTGCACGTTTAAAAAAATGTTTGGTAGCCTTTTCACGAGCTACATTATCATTAAGAAAAATATTGTTCATTTCAGCATCTCGTTTTGATTGACGAATAGTACCTTGAAAGAACGCTTTTTTAAATGCATTATATACAACATCTGCTGGATTATTCTTAAGCATCTCTTTCATTTTATCATCCAAAATTTCTTGATTGACTGATTCAAAGCGTAGCATGTCACTTTCAGTAAAATTAGTACCATGTCGGTCATTAAATGCTTTTACAATATCGGATAATGAACGTTCCTCGTCCTGAGTATAAGGTTTAACATTAACGTCAATCGGTTTTAGCAATTTAGTTTCTCCAGGACTTAAACTCGCATCCTTTTGTTCAGTTAATTCAACTCGAAATGCTCGGAGTTTAAGCATATCATTCGTAATCTCAATTTCAGGTGGTACATCACGGTTGGGGAGCAGTCGACCAAGCCAACTTAAGTAAGAATACAGTTTTTCAAGTTCGGTATCTTTTAATTGAACTACCTGTGCGACAAAACCGTAGAAACGGGTATAGCTGTTTATAAGTTGGCGAAATTCCTCCTTATCTTCCTCATTTTCTTCTTTTTCAAATCGTGCTAATGCGAACCGCACAAGCCTCTCAAGATTCATACGATCCTCTGATTTAAGTGAACCTTTATAATAGATTTCAGCAAATTCCTGTACATTATTGAAATCAATAAATCCAAAACCCTTAATGCGTGATTCTAAAATATAAATTTGGTTTGGGTCTGAGTTTTCTTCTAATCCTGTCACTTCATAGAAAGGTCGAAATGCATCTTGAATATCTTCAATCGTATTTTGAAAATCTAATACAAATGTTCGGTTTTTATGTGCCATTGTTCGGTTTAATCGCGAAAGTGTTTGAACAGATTGAAGTCCAGAAAGTTTACGGTCCACATACATAGCACAGAGCTTAGGCTGGTCAAAACCAGTTTGATATTTTTCTGCAACAATGAGAATTTGATAATCATCACCAGCAAATTGCTTTGGTAATTCAGTTTCTGAGAACCGATTTAAATCAGACTCCTTGTAAGTTTGACCATTTATTTCAACTGTGCCTGAGAATGCAACTATTACCTTAATGTCCGCATAATCTTTGTTTTCCAAATATTTTTTTACACCAAAATAATATCGAAGAGCATGCTCTCGACTTTGTGAAACGATCATTGCTTTTGCTTTATGATCTATTTCATGCATCACATGTCGTCGAAAGTGTTCTATGATAACTTCTACTCGTTGTTCTATAGCCGTCGGATGTAATGTCGCAAAACGTGCAACTTTTCTTTGTCCTTGTCGACTCTTAAATTTGGGATCTTTTGCAATTGTTTTTTCCAGCTGATAGTATGCCTTATATGTCATATAATTCTGAAGCACATCTAAGATGAATCCCTCTTCAATTGCTTGTCTCATTGAATAAATATGGAATGGATAAGGTTTACCATCTGAATTCTTAGCTCCAAACAGCTCTAACGTCACATTGCGTGGAGTTGCAGTAAATGCAAAATAGCTAATATTAGGTTGAGGTCCACGGTTAATTTGGAATTCAGCAATTAATTTTTCAACATTATCAGTTGAAATTTCTCTACGTATCAGCGCGTCCGTCAAAGCTTGAGCTCTTGGTCCAGATTGACTACTATGAGCTTCATCAATTATTACAGCAAATTTTCGTGAACCCTGTCCATAAAGCTCTTTCAAGTGATCCGTTGTAAACTTTTGAACTGTTGTAACAATAATCCGCGCGCCTTTTTCAATAGCTTCCTTAAGTTGATGAGATGTTCCATCAATTTTCTGCACAATTCCCTTTGTCTGCTCAAACTCAGAAACAATATTTTGAAGTTGACGGTCTAAAACGACTCGGTCGGTAATTATAATTACCGAATTAAAAATTGGCTGGTCTTTACTGTTATGTAGATTTATTGCATGGTGTGCAGTCCAACCTATAGTATTAGATTTACCGGATCCACCTGAATGCTGTATAAGGTAGTTTTGGCCGCTCCCATTAAGGTATGCATCTCTCATAATTTTGCGCACAACATCTAGTTGTTGATATCGAGGAAAGATCATGATACTTTCATTGTCTTCAGATTGAGCATGCATAAAATTTTTGATGACGGATAACAAAATCTCACGGGAAAAAATTGCTTTGCTATCACCTTGGTCTGAATATAGATAAGCAATCCTAAATTCATCTTCTATGTCCGGATTACCTGCCCCTCCTTCTCGACCTCTATTGAATGGCAAAAATCGTGTATTACTATTCATTAATCGCGTAGTCATAGAAACATTATCCTGGTCCAAAGCGAAGAATACCAAAGCACCGCGATTGAATGTAAGTAATGGTTCTCCAGCTGGAGAACGATCTTTACGGTATTGTTTTTCGGCATTTTTGAAAGTTGATTTAGTCAATGTATTCTTTAGTTCAAGTGTCACAACAGGTATCCCATTCAGAAACAACACTACATCAATTCGGTTTTTATTCTTTTTACTATATTTGAGTTCCTGAATCAGACTCAGAATATTGGATTCATAAAGCTCAACTAGATCAGGGTTAAGATTCGAAGCTGGTTTAAAAAAACAAAGTGAAAATTTAAAGCCAGGGACTATTTTGATTCCATTTCGTAATACATCTAGTGTAGAGCGCGATTTCATATTCTTGGTTAGCAGTTTGAAGAACTGTTCTACTGCTGAGCTTTTGTAATGTGATTTGAATCTTGCCCACTCATCAGCTTGCGTAAGTTGAACAAAATTTAAAACCATTTCTTTGTCCACTGCCAAAGAGGTATCAAAATCTGTAGTATCACGTTCAACATAACCTTGTAATGAAATCAGTCTATCAACAAAATGGTGTTGAACAACCTTTTCCTTATGCAAATCAAGAGAACTATAGGTTTTTTCAGTCATGAAGATGCTTTTCCACAATTTGTGACGATTTTATTTACCTAAGTTAATGCTTGGAATCAAAAATTTCCAAACATATTGTCTTACTATAGCATATCCTCTTTATTTTGATCAAATACTTTTTTATCCTACAATATCATTTCTGAAATTCAACAATTTATGAATCCACAATTACTAGGAAATTTGCAAGTCTCATTATGCGTACGTACCAAAAATTGTTGGATTTTGAACCAAAATTTAAACCTAAACTATTATTACCATTACCTCTTCAAAATTTTTCAGCCGTTTTTTCTGAAATTTTCTTTTTATTCCAGGTTGAAACATCAATTTGACCAGTTACCGCAGCAGTGATTAACGCAGATCGATACTCTTGAAGACGTTTAATCGAACCTTCAATTAATTTTGTAAGTTTAGACAAGTTAGCAACTTTATTTCTAACAAATTTTACTATTTGCTCTTGCTCTTCAATAGGTGGTACAACTCCGTATAAATATGAAAAATGATTACCTTTAATGCTTAATACTGTTGAACCAGTTGCATACAAATAAAGAGAATGCTGGAAGGTGGCAGACTTCATTTGTTCTGCTAAAAAATCGTTTGTCAAATACTTGCTATTTGCTCGAAATTTAATAATTCGTTGAGAAAATGTTACATCTGTTCTATCAACTTGTGCCACTTTACCCAATGGTGCTTCTCTTGCGAATACTACATCACCAACCTCTGTTCTGATTTGTGCACTGAATTTCTCATAATCGTCTTTGGATACATATTCTTGAGAACACTCGTAATCAAGCGTTCCGTCTCGAAAATTCCTAGTGGTAACAAGTATAACCCCACTTGTAACTTTTTTAGGAGAAGGAAAACCAATTTTTGATTCAATTATTTGATTAAAAGGAATAACGCTCCAATGACTAGGTATTGTTCCAAACCAGTTCACATTACTATCCTTGAGTGAGCAATTTGGATTCAATCCTTTGCATACAGCATTATCTCTTATTGTTTCTTGTCTACTTACCACCAACTCCAATAAACTCATCTTACCTTTAATCAATTGATCTATACGATTTGTCTCATAATCAAGAAAACTTGAAATCGAATTTTGTACTTTAATTGGTGGTAGAATTATTGGAATAGTTTTTAATGCTTCGTGTTCTAAGTCCCACTGATTTACCCGAACACCTTTGGAAATTCGTCCATAAAGTGCGATATAAGGGTCACTTCTTAGCAAATAGTGGAGATATTGATCATTCTCATTACTAAGTGGTTGATACACATAATAAGCGGGACTAACTATTCCTCTATATCGAGAAATTGCTATTGAACCTTGCCATGTCTTCATTTTGTTTGTTACCAATGCTCCTTCTGTAACAAGCTGATAATTTGAAAGATCTTCAGATTCTTTATTATAGTTATCATCTCGCGATGATTTGGGAATGACTCCATAATCCCGATAAATTGATAGTAATTCTTCTTGAGCATATCCCGTCAATTTATGACGACGAAATAGAGACCATAATGGCTTTATTTTCCAACTTTTAGGTATATAAGAAGAAATTAATTGTTTGAATTCATTCATGAGACTTCCACTTCAATAAGTTTAGCAATTTCAGCTTCAAGTTGTTTTAGCTCTTCGTCAATTTCTTCTAGCGGACGTGGTGGATTATAATTGTGAAAATAGCGATTAAAATTAATCTCATAACCGACACGTCCAACTTTTCTATCAACCTTATCAGTATAGCTCTTATCCACCCATGCATCAGGTGTAAATGGTAAAATTTCACTCTCAAAATACTTTTGCCAATCTTGTTTTAACGGTACAAGCATATTATCTCGAAGTTCTTTATCTGGTTCTGGATTTCCGTCTTTATCATTAAAACAATCAGCCTTTTCATCGCGTTCAGACAACGCAAACAGTATTTCTTTTTTAACAGCCGTACTAAGTTTAACCTCAATACTATCAAGGGACTTGTGAAGTACTTCTTTAAACTTGCTTGGATTCCTAAACAACGTTTCAGGTACATTTGATTGAAGTACGTCACTTATTTGTTTTTGTTCGTCATCACTAAGCTTTCTAAATAATTTTCCCGCTGACAAACGTTCAATCCTTTCAGGGGAAACTAAGAAATTTAATCTTAGCGGTCGTTCTATACGTATTTCTCGAAATCCAAATTCTGCCAAGTCAAAAACTTTTGAAAAATGACCTTTTTCGCAATCTCCATTCAACATCTCCGAATAGATTCTTACAATTTCATGACGTGCTTCTTTTGGAATCATACGACGCTTAGATCCAAGTGATTTAGACATTGAAGTCCAAAAATGTTCAGATGTTGCATTTATAAGTTGGACTTTACCTTTCCGTTCTTCTGTCTTTCGATTAGTGAGAAGCCAAACATAAGTCTGTATTCCAGTATTATAAAAAAGGTCTGTTGGCAAAGCGACAATTGCCTCTATCCAATCATTCTCAAGCATCCATCGCCGAATCTCACTTTCACTTGACCCAGCACCTCCTGTAAAAAGAGGAGAACCATTCATTACGATTCCTAGACGTGAACCATCATCATCTTGACGCATTTTGGAAATCATATGCTGAAGAAAAAGGAGTTGTCCATCAGAAATCCTTGGAGTTCCCGCACCAAACCGACCCTGAAAGCCAAGTTCCTTTGACTCTTTTTGTATTGATTCCTTATACTTATCCCAATTTACACCATAAGGTGGATTTGAAAGCAAATAATGAAATGTTGAATCCGCGTGTGCGTCATCTGTCAAAGAATTGCCAAACGCAATACGTTCTGGATCGTGACCTGTTACTAACATGTCTGATTTG
Source organism: Stappiaceae bacterium (assembly GCA_964291365.2). GTDB lineage: Bacteria > Pseudomonadota > Alphaproteobacteria > Rhizobiales > Stappiaceae > JBDWFY01. Next base: position 2,054,949 of record OZ219989.1, on the reverse strand, counting down.
CAAATACCATAAGATTCACCGTTCAATTCTTGACCAAAAAGCTCAATGTTGATTTTATCATTAAGCTTCTTCATTGCTTCTTCAGTAATAATAAGCATCCCACCAGTTCCACAAGCTGGGTCATAAACTCTGCGAATAATTCCAGAACCAGTCAAAGCATCAACATCATTGACAAGTAACAATTCTACTATCAAACGAATTACTTCACGTGGTGTAAAGTGTTCTCCAGCAGTTTCATTTGAAATTTCAGAGAAGCGGCGAATTAGCTCTTCAAATAAATTGCCCATTTCAATATTTGAAACTTTGTCTGGGTGAAGGTCAAATTGACAAACACGGTCAAACACACGCCATAGGATTTCACTCTCCTGTAAGCGTTTAATTTGATCACATATTAAAAATTTATTTAAAAATATATCTTGTACATTCGGTGAGAACTTGGTGATGTATTCAATTAGGTTCTCTTGGAGATGGCTTGGATCTTGTCCTTTCAGAGACTCAAATGTGAACTTGCTAATATTATAAACATTAACATTCTTACCGACAGCATCATAGAGGATCATATCCTTCGTCTGGTCATCCACTTCTCTTGATAAATTTTTATGTGCATCAAGTACCTTTGATTTAGAGTCCTCTAAGATGCAATCAAGGCGACGCATAACAATAAATGGTAAGATGACCTTACCATACTCTGATTGTTTAAAATCTCCACGCAGGATTTCAGCAATTGACCAAATTAAACCACTAAGTTTTTGAACTTTTGAACTTTTCTTACTCACTTTTGAAACTCCTAAATATATTATTCAATTAAGGTTTGAGTTAATTTTTTGATTATTGCAAATTACTAAACAGTTGTAAACAAAAAGTTTCTAAAATTTTCATTGAGTATTTAAATAATTTACTGTAAAGAGTTTCACTGGGTACAAATTTTTTGAAATTAAGAAGATTGGTGATATAAAAATTACCCAACAAACCATAAAAAAAGTGAAGTCCTATGGTTAATTCAACCTATTAGTAATACAATGTCTGAAAGTCCATAGCATTATATCATGTTTCTAACTATTTCATTTGACTTGATAACTGAAATTGATTATAAATTTAAATTCATTCAATTAACACATTACTAGGAGAAAAAAATGGACGTTAAAGTTTTACCTCTTGAAAAAGTACTTGCGGAATCAAGGTGCTTCATGGTACCTATTTACCAAAGAAATTACCGTTGGGGAGAAGATCGAATTGGACCATTATGGGAAGACACAACTGACAAAGCGGAAAATTTAATGCAAGGCGACCATGAGTTCAGCCATTATTTGGGTGCTTTGATTATTGAACCTATCATTGATAGTTTTCCAGTCGCAAAAACCCCACGTGTTCATATCGTAGATGGCCAGCAAAGACTAACTTCAATTTTACTTCTTCTGCTTTCCATTCGAGAGGTTGCAAGAAAATTTAAACTTGCTAAAGTTATGCAGGCAGTTAACAAATACCTTACACAAGACCTTAATGTAAATGATACAGACAATCCAAATGTGAGATTCAAATTAGTACCGTCAGTTCCAGACCGTGAAATTTTTCAATTTTTTGTTGATAATTCTTTTGAAGAAGTTAAAGAAAAATACAGTCAGATGTATTTGACTAGGAAAGCATTTCAATCATCTCCACAGATTTTACAATCTTATGATTATTTCTATTGGAGTGTTCATAAATTTGTTGAAAATTTAGAGTTTTCTGAAGACATAGATTCAGGAAAACCAGAGATTAGTTTTGATTTTGAGGCACGATTAGAATTACTTTTGCATCTGCTACTTAGCAAAGTTGAAGTAGTGTTAATAACACTTGAACCCAAAGATGATCCACAAATTATTTTTGAAAGTCTTAATGACAAATCTGAAAAACTACTGGCAATGGACCTAGTACGAAATTCAATATTCTTGAGAGCAAATAACGAAAATGATGAGAATGATGAGAAAATCTCAATAGATGACCTTTATACGAAATACTGGGAACCTTTTAATGATATTTGGTGGTCTGCAAATTCTGCTAACGCAAGACCTAAAAGACCAAGGATAGACCACTTCTTGTTTCATATTCTTGTGGCAGAGTCTGGAAAGAAAGTATCAATAAGAAAATTGTTTACTGAATACAAAGATTTCTTAAGAACTGCTAATAATCTTTCGAATGTTACTGAAGAACTCAAACTCTTGAACACATATGCACCCTACTTTGAAACACTAGAACAACGGAAATGCGATGACGCGTCACTTGTAAGAATCGGAAAAAAATTTGAATATTGGCAGGTAACTACAACGTATCCTATTGTATTCCAAATAATGAATAGCAACCTTGAAAAATCAGAGAAGGATACATTGCTCAATCAGCTATATTCATACGTAGTTCGTCGAAAAGTTTGTGGATTAACTGGTAAAAGCTATAATAAAGTATTCCAAAGTCTTGCTAATCACTTTTTAAATGAAAAATCTCCTCCTTCAATAGCAGCTTTTAGAGATTTTTTTGAGTCACGTAAGAGAGAAACTGTAAAATTTCCAGACGATGATGCATTCAGAAAAGGAATCTTAACATCTCCAATTTACCTAGATATGAATGGGGAACAAATAAAGGATTTACTATTTGAATTAGATATCGCAAATCGACATCCTCAATCTGAAAAATTCGAAATGAGATCAGATGGTCTCCAAATAGAACACGTCTTACCCAAAAAGTGGCACAACTACCCATTTCCAGAAAAAAAGTGGTATGAAGGCAAAGAAGGGACTAAAGATGAGATACGTGGTAATGCAATCCATACTATTGGGAATTTAACTTTAATAACTGGAAAGTTAAATTCAGCTGCTAGTAACCGAAGGTTTGACGAGAAAAGGGATTTATATTTTAGTGGAAGTTTATTCCCACTTAACCGATACTTTGAAAAAGAAGAAATTAATAAGTGGGACGAAAGAGATATCCAACAACGCGGAGAAGAGCTCGCAAAATTGGCCATTAAAATATGGCAAAAACCTAAATGACTGTTGGAATTTAGGGACAATTTAACACGTTTTACCAATGAAGTAAGTTCAAATAGTGAAGTCAGCAGTTAGAATTGTTGACTCTAAATTAAATTATTGAATCGTTTTACGAACAATTTAAACAAAATGGTACTTTTTTCATAAAGAGAACCATCAATCTTAGCAGAATAAACTCATTTTCAATTTGTAATTAGATTTTGAATATATTACGAATTACCACCAACTCCCAACTTATCACTGCAACACCGCTTTAATTTGCTTCCCCAATACATCCCCACTGCTCTTAAGAAAAAACCGCTACCGTTGCGAAATCTCAATCTCTCGTCTCACTTATCACGAGTAGCGCGCATAGTTTGTCGCAAAACAATGCTACTCTGATCAAATATATACTTGACTTGACGATAAACATTGGGAATGAAATGGATTCTAAATCTCAGATTGGAATTGAGTTTAGTCCTTGTTAATCCTTGTATTCATTGACGAGATTCAACCTGCATTCATATGACAACTTTTTTTGATTTTCAGCTAACAACTCCTTAGCCAACATTGGACCGCTAGCTAAGTATAGTAACAATAGTTACTGTTGAGATTTTATTGTTCTCTGACTTGGAGCAGCAACTTTTGCCTTTTAAATTTTGCAGGTGATACTTGGTTTAAAACTTTATCACTTCCAAGACTTGGTACTGCTGTAATGTCTATATTTACGAACAAATTACCTTAAATCCGCTGCAACTTTGACATCTCAGGTTTGGATATGTTAGTCATCTGTACATGTTAAAATGTCCCATGCTCATAACAAAATGCCGACAAAAATTAATTTGCAACATGTACAACTATCAATCGCTTATTGATCTTAAGAATACAGACTTTTTACCATGGAAAACTAACTTAAATTTATCCAAGCAAACAAAGTAGCGAGAATTTCATCTCCAAGCGTTTACAAATTAACTAGCAAGAATTCATCAACTTCACGTTCATAATTTCTTCGTTACATCTAGCAAGCAGCGCGGCTAGTATCTTATCGTTTATACAGATTGTTGCTCCTGTTTCTACGACGATGTCCCTTGATTCAATTAGGATTCCTACAATCGCAACCAATTTAATTTAAAAACGGATTTTTTATTCTTGATTTCGCTACGGAATTTTTTCCAAACAAAATGATTCAATATTTAAATTGCTTCACTTAATTATCCTTACTAATTTTTCTGATAAGTCATATCGAAAATGTGTGAGGTATGCGTGCAGCAACTTGATGCAAGTCTTTCAAGTTATCAGCAGCAAAACAACACATAGATTCGTAAATATCCCTATATATCTAACGTCAAAACTTTTTGCTACTGGACAATGAGCACGACAAACAAAATAGTTTCAATTTCCGAAATTGGTAGCAACTCAAGTCCATAGTATTTTAGACCTTCTCATACTAGTGCTTGTCCACTCATCAGATAAAATACTACTCGTTCCGTTTACGCAAATAATTCAATGGGAAAATTGTAAAGTTATGTAATCTTTTTTTCCAGACTTGTGATGTCTAAGCATTTAGTATTATTAGTTTATTCATTAATTCCATACCTTCCAGAAACAAAAGTTAGATCGATAGGTGGTATTTCAACCTTTTCACGTGCGCAATTTGGATAATTACTAGTTATTTGGTTTGAAAGCTCTATTCTAACCAAGCGAAACATGGTCAACATTGTTGAATTTAAATTAGTCAACCAGCTATTTTAACTCATTGCAATACTTGTAACAAATACTGGCAAAATTTTTTCCTGAAGTTCTATTCTCAAATGCAACGATACTGTGTTATTCAATATATTGACATCTACTGTTACATACGACCTCCTCGTCCCGTTTGGAATAACTATTTCTAGGTTAAGTCAGAAATCAAAAATTTGGTGGAATAATGTACGGTCAATACTAAACTAAGTTAGAGTATTAATGGTAACCAAGGATCACCCAAATGAATTTATGTAAGGATAACCATTTCGGCTTAATTCAGTTCATTATAATGTGCGGTCATCTTGAAATGACATCTAGAAAAAGAGTTCAAAAAGTCCATTAAATCCAACTAAATTTGTAGTTGTATGAGTCACCGTGTCTAATTCAAACAAAACTTAGGTTGAAAGTGTATCAATGAAAAGTAATCGACAATAATTGAATCAATCACGAAATTACTTCCAGACTAAGCAGTTATTTTTACCGACAAATCTATAATTGATGGGGGAGGGGGATTCCAACAAGTATAAAGTCCGAAATAAGGTTTTTAACAAACGACAATTAATTTAAATTTTCGGTGACAAATTGATACCTAATTAAACTTCTCGTAATTTCAAAATATATTTGACTTTTGATTACACTCAATGTAACAAATTATTAATCAAACCTGACTAACACTCAACCTGATCAAATCTGAGGAAAAAACATGGCTAAAAATATTCCTGAATCTGCGAAATCCGTGCAAAGCGTGTTCAACAATATCATAGCACTAAACGAAGAATTTTCAAATAATACCAAATTAAGTGGTGGATTGAAAAATTCACAACGCTATGCAAAGGGTATTTGTTTGCATTTCAAAGATGGAGAATTACTTTTTGGTTTGTCAAGAATGGTCGGATTTGAAGGTATGACACCCGAGAAGTATACAGAATTCAAAAAAGATGAAGATAATCAATATATATATCGACAAGAAGCGAAACTTCCAAAAGAGTTTATATCAATTACGCAAGATGATAGTACATTTGAAACTATATTAACCGCTTATAAAAGGTGGTTAGATAAATATAATATATCATTAGTTTTTTCTGATCTCCAAAGTTTGGAGTTTCAAATTACTCAAACTGATTTAGACGCATTCTTAACATCTCATGACCGCGAAGAATCAGGCCCTAAAATACTAACGCGTGAGCTTGTGGAAGAAACAATAGATGAATACCATAAAGTTGGACAGCAACAATTTTTTCAAAGAGATAAAATTAGCTATGACAGCCCTAAACAATGGTTTATTTCACCTTACAAGCGAGGAGAAAATAATATTTTCCCCGCAACTCCAATAGTAAGTGTGGCTTTAAACAGTGTACCTAGTGATAAATACAAATTAGGATGGGGATGGTCTCCAGGAAAAAAATATTCAACATGTGTATTGCTACATAATCTTGGCTATATTGTTACTACGAAAGATGGGACTCCGATAAAGGAATCTGAAAATGACCGTAAAATTCCAGACGACTTTGATACCCTCATAAAAGGAAAAGAATGGTTTCAGAAAATTGCTGAAAATTATCACATTATTCCTGCAAGGGAAGAGAATCAACAGTCGTTCTCAATTACTCCGCAGAAGATTCACGAACAAATCGGTTTTTATCAAAGTCTAGAAGACGTTATTGAAGCACTTAGCGATGAGAAATTTCATAGCGACATGGGAATAAAGCTAGTAAAACAAAGTGACGATAATCAGAGTCCACATCAAATATTAAATTTTGAATTTCGGAAATTAATTTCTGAGACGACAAATTTGATTTACTATGGACCACCAGGAACTGGAAAGACTTATACTTCTGTAGAAAAAGCAGTTGAGTTGTGTATTGACCAAGAAGAGTATGATCGAATAAATCAAATCAGTGATGAGCGTCAAAAACGTAAAGAAATAATGAAAAAGTACAAAAAACTAGTTGATAATGAACAAATCGAGTTTGTAACATTTCATCAATCTTTCTCTTACGAAGAATTTGTAGAAGGGTTACGTCCCACCACTAACATTACTGAAAGAACTCACTCAAATCAGAGCGGTGGTTTCGAGTTGAAAACCCGTGACGGCATTTTAAAAAACATTTGCAATCGAGCTAAGTCTCATCAATCAAAAAACTATGTTTTAATAATAGATGAAATCAACCGTGCCAATATTTCAAAGGTATTTGGAGAGCTGATAACACTGCTTGAACCAGATAAACGGTTAGGTGCTGACAATGAAATTAAAGTAACGCTTCCTTATTCAGGTAATTCTGAAGAAAAATTTGGCATCCCTCCTAATCTTCATATCATTGGGACAATGAATACAGCTGACCGATCCATAGCATTACTTGATACTGCATTACGTCGTCGATTCAAATTTGAAGAGAAAATGCCAGATTTAAACAAGATTCCTGATTCAGTTGAAGGACTTGATCTCAATCTCAAGGAGCTAATTGCTGAAATTAATCAAAGAATTGAATCACTTTACGATCGTGAGCACCAGATCGGACATGCCAAATTCATGAAATGCAAAACTAAAAAAGATGTTGATGATACTTTTCGTGATTATGTAATCCCACTACTAGCTGAATATTTCTTTGAAGATCGTGGAAAAATTGCACAGGTACTTGAAGCCAAGTCTATTGACGACGACGATTACTTTAAGGGTTGCTTTTTAACTGCGACTCCATTAAATCCACCTGACGATAGTAATGAAGATATCTTGGAAAATAATTTGCGCTGGGAAGTCAATGAGCCATTTAAGTTTGAAGAGCTTCAATTGAGTGATAGTGAATAAAACTAAATTTCAAAATCCCAAACGACAATAATTTATCTATTAAACGGTGAGAATAAGACTATGCAGATAGGAATAAAAGCAGATGGTGAAGGACCATATATGATTCTCTTAATCTTTTGAGGTTAAATCCCGTATGACACACTATACAATTCCCGAGTGGAGTCACTTAAAAGTAGGGAACTCCAGTAAAAATCGCAAAAAAGTGGTATTACCTCATCACGCAGAGCAATTAGAAATTGCTACTAGAAGGTCTTTTCCAAAAGGGACTAATATTGACCAAGTGTTGTTATTCAAGAAGCGTGTGATTAAATCAAGTGATCATGTTGGCATAGTTGGTAACAATGCTTGCACACTAGAGATTCTACCAAAAATAGTATCAAACAAGCGAAGTGAATATATATCAGAAATGGCGATTAGAAAACGATTGGTTCACATGCTTTCAGTAGCTAGAAATATAAAGATCAATGAGGGAACTTTGACTAATCTGAATTGGGAGAAGAATCCAATACTTGAATTCTTGATTAGAGGATTTACCGAAAAACTTTTTGACTTAGTTCGTCAGGGAATGCCAAGAAATTACAAAGAGATGGCAAGAGATTTGCCAACTATTCGCGGTTCGCTTGATGTAGCTCGTCAATTTACCCGTCATGCTGTAGACCCGTCACGTTTAGCTTGTCGTTTTGATGAATTGACCAAAGATATCGCGCTTAATCAAAAAATGAAAACTACCTTACAGCACCTGTACAGATTTTCAAAAAATGCACAAAATCAACAACGACTACGCGAGTTATTATTTCTCTACACAGACATAGCTATTGTTCCAACCTCAATTCTCAATTACAAAGAAATCAAATTAGACCGTACTAATAAAAAGTGGCATTGGTTGGTAGAAATGGCAGATTTATTGTTAAAAAATCAATTTCAAACTACAATTGGAGGGAAGAGTAGGGGATATTCAATTCTTTTTGATATGAACAAACTTTTTGAAGAATATGTAGGACGCAGGATTCAAACCGTCGCTAAAAAACTTCACAGGTCAGGAAAATGTAAACTGTCTGTAGAATTACAAAATCAAAGAAAATTCTGCATTTATGATAAACATGGGAAGGGTTTATTCAAAACTATACCCGATATAGTTTTAAAATCGGAAGGTAAAGTAGTTCATATTATTGATACAAAGTGGAAACAGCTTGCCCCGAAACCTCGAGACCTAGATGTATCCAGTAGTGATGTGTACCAAATTATGACATATGGGTTAGTGCATGATTCGATACAAATGACGTTATTATACCCACATAGTTCAATATTGGGTAAAAAGGATGGAATTCAGCAAAGTGGTCAAACAGAAGAACAAGGTCGAAATCTATCAATTCGTACAATTGATTTAGCAAATCCTGACAGAGAACGAGAGCAATTTGAAGAACTGTTACTTCAAAATCCATTACAACTATGAAATATAAAATTAATTTTAATAGTTGAATTTTTCCAAAAAATTTATAATAATCGTTAGAGTACAATTTTAATAAAAAGAAATTGACTTTCAATTTAAGTGAGTATACAATGTATTAACAAAGGAGAAAACTCAATGGTACACAATGGATCGGAAAATCCAATTGAATTAATTGAAGCTGAAAAAATTAGAAATTTAGTTGACCAATTCAATAGTAAGATTGAAGAAATCTTAGCACCTGAGTCAAGTAAAATTTTAACTGAATTATATAATTCAGATGAAAGTCAATTTGACAATTTTGCTAAGAAAGTAGACAAATTTGAAAAATTATTTCGTTCAATAGCAGTGACTGCATTTAATCTCGGTCAATTAGCACCAAACATTTTACATTTTTATATTCCTAATGGATTAAATAAATTATGTAAGTTTGCGTATGAAAATTCCATACAAAATTCTGAATATATCCCAAATCTCTCAAAATATCCAATGGTATTAATTACTTCTGCTTTTGGACTTGGACTAACCAATCAAAAGAAATTTGAAGATTTATACAACTTTCTTGATTCCAAATTAGATTATTTTCCAGAATTTCAGGGTAATCGAATTGTAGATTCACTGTTATTCAATATTTGGGAAGGCAGATTTAATAATTACTGGATTAAACTGTATGAAAAAATTACTGGAACTCCTCCCCGCAGCTGGCAAGTTTCTGTTCATAATCCGCCAAACCATTTCTTATTAGAATTCACGTTTTTGGATTATATTACTGATAGACTAAAATCATGGCTTGAGTTTGATAGCCGAAATAGTGGCGATTTTGAACTTCTTATGGGTAGATTTGAAATACTTAGCAGTTTCGTATACCAAGAGAAATTTGGTGACGAATTTAGTCGGATTGCAAGTCTTGACCAAAATAAGTTCAAACTTGGATTACCTTATAGTAGGGTGTCAGGAAATTCAATGATTGAGGCCAAAATATTAGAAGGGTTTAGTACTTCAGATACAGAATCCTTAATCCTTGAAGCTGGCTTTGGTAAAGGGAAGCCGCAGAGATTACATAAATTAAAGAAGTGTTATTTGAATTTAAGGTTTTTGAGTGGCCTCTGGTTCCAATTTAATCTAAAATGGTCGCAAAAAAAGTGGCTAGATTATTACATTGATAACATTCCTTTAATTGATGAAGAGACCCTTTCTACATATTTTGATAGGTTAGAGAAATATTTGTTTACCAATCAACAACAATAAACCCATCTTTGGAATTTAATATTGATTGTTTATCAACTATTTTGGGGGATAATTGCAACAGTCCTATATATAGTTGAGATAATCAAATTCTGAAAAGTTATTCTATATTTGTTGCGTTAATATCTATCATCGCCAACCCGTTTCTCATATATATACCTTCAATTTCAGTACTATCAATATTTTCAGAAAATATTGGCTGATATCCATAAAATCTCTCAAGAAATAACTCTGGATAATAATCAATTTCATTCAAATCAATGTCTCGAAGACCAGAATCTCGAAATTTTTCTTGAAATGCTTGACTCAAAAAATGCAATACACCCTCATGTTCTCTATAGAAATGTAAAGACGGAATGACGCTCTGTACCAACTCACGGTCTAAGATAATCGCAAATATATTACTGTTTTGGAATTCTTGTCTAAAATTATTAAACCTGCGTAATTGAAATTTGTTAGTAATCGGAATTATGCCAAATGGCCCTATTATTGATAGAATTCCATGCAATCCACCTATGGGTGTATAAATTGGAATTATTCTTTCTGAAATCAAGTCAGCTGAAGTAAATTCCTTACCTTTTTCTGTAACAATTCCTTGTGAGGTCAAATGTCCCAATGAATCTAACATACGAATTATTGCAAATTGTTGAAGATTGTAGTTAATAAAGTTGGTAAACACCGAATTTTTATCATTTCCTAGATTATTACTTTTTATTACTGCCAACCAAGGTTCATATTTTTTTGTCTCAACTGCCCATCTTGAAGCAATGGACCAACCCGTAAACGGTAGATCTATTTCTGCTACTTGAGACTTTTTCCTAACCTTTAAATTTATTTTCGTACCTTCTACTTGATTTACAGCGGTTTCAAGACAACCAGGTAATTTTATACTCATTTTATTTGTAAAAAATTTTCCCCACTCTCCATAGCTATGAGAGCCTTTTGCTTCAGCAATTATTGTTTCACGATCAGAAAATCCTATCAAATCTGGATATGATGCTTTTTTATTATCTGGGAGGATGGGTATTCTGTCTATGAAAAATTGTGCATTATGTATATTTACTGGTTTCTTTCCCTCAATTGGAAATAAATACTGAACACCAGTATTACTATACAAGTAGTAACTAGCAAAAAACCTTCCAAAAATTGCAGAATACCCACGTCTAATTTCACTTCCATCTCCTGCTCCATCACCTCTCCAAATTAGTTCAAGTTTATCCTTGATTAATAAATCCAAAAACCAATTAAAAAAAGAGATTGGTAAATTCTTAGACGACAATGTACTAACCATTGCCGCGTACGATAATCTAACCAAATCGACTTTTTCTGTACTTGTATTCAATTGTGGCACACCAGAAGGTTTATTCCAAAAAAAGGAATTCACTCTTCGGTATCGAATTTTTGATTTCCACATAGTAATTTCCCACATTGTAATAGTGATTCAACTCAAACATTGAATGTAATATTATATCACATTAATAATGCAAAATCAACTTTGATTCAAATTTCCTCAATCCGCCTCAAACTGTACTGTACCATCAATCAAATTCTAATTTAAGTAACATCGTTTTATCAACCAAGTTTAAGAGTCAGAACTTGATTACTTTACAAAATATTTGTCACCGTCATCTAAATCATGTTCATCCAACATATATACTCTTTTCATAGATCTTTCTAGATCGGTAAGATTGTTTTTGATATTAGAATAAATCACTGCTGTGAATGGTGGAATTTCAATATCATGCTCCGATGTGTTAATTATTTCAATTTTTATTTCTTTATCAATTGAAAAAATTTCTATCGATAAGTCAGTAAAAGTTCTAATATGCTTACTTCGGGTTTCTTTATCAATCATCTCATTCATTCTTGACATCAAATCGTCAGGTTTAGATAAACGCATTTCAATTCCTGGAATGTTTTGAATTGCTCTTGGAACTTTAAGATTATATTCACGATAATCTTCTCTCATTATACCAGTGGGTATTCTGAATATGTGTTGATCTTTTATATTTTTTGCTCGCAATAGCACTTTGTTTGAATTATCAATTATAAATTTAACTGGTTTTTCACCGTTGGCCATATATTTTGGCCCTATGAGGATAAAATCGTTACCTTCAAAGGGTTTCTTCCAATTGATTACTGTATGTGTGTCTCTAACATTATCTATGTCTTTATTTAAATTAACATTATTAACAATGTGAACAGTTGATTTAGAAGAAGCGTATGACTTTGACTTAGAAACAGATTTAGTAACATTCTTGGAAATCTTATTTCCAAAAAGACCAGCAATAATGCTTGCTACTACTACTGCCAACGGCATTGAAAATGGTTCAATAGCCATTAAGAATAGATCAAAACTCATTGTTTATCTCCAACTACTATTATATTTAATAGAGTATTGTATATGAAATTCTAGGTCAATACACCTATCTTCAAATTTTGATAGCTTCAAAATCGTATTTTACACTAATACCACTAATTTTGGAAAAAATTTTAAAACTTTTGCTTCAGCTGGTTTTATGCGACAACTTAATCAACAATTTGACAATTACATTCTCACTGTTCCTGAATTGCAAATTAATTCAATCCACAAACCTTTAATATAAATGCGTACTTGAAAGCTTCCTCTTTTAAGCTCTCAAATCTTCCTGTTGCACCCGAGTGGCCTGAATCCATATCAATTTTTAATAATATTGGATTTTCACTACTGCTTTCTCGTAATTTTGCAACCCATTTTGCCGGCTCCCAATAATTTATATTTGGATCTGTCATACCCGCAGTAACCAACATTAATGGATATTTAATCGGTCTGACATTATCATATGGTGAGTAACTCTCAATTAATTTATATGCTTCTTTATCAGCTGCTGGATTTCCCCATTCATCATATTCCCCTGGCGTTAATGTCAACGAATCATCAAGCATGGTATTCAAAGCGTCTACAAATGGGACTTCAGCGGCAATACCTTTATATAACTCAGGTTCAGTATTTGCAATAACTCCCATCAATAATCCACCAGCTGATCTACCCTGCGCGACAATTCTTGTGCTATCAACTAAATTTTCTTCCACCAAATACCTAGTTACCCTAATGAAATCGTTAAACGTATTCCATTTGTGTTTTAACCTTCCATAATCGTACCAATCAAACCCTTTTTCTTCACCACCACGCACATGAGCTATGACATACACCATTCCACGATCAACTAAAGATAATATATTTGAATCAAACTCAGTATCTATAATGTCTCCATAAGCACCATAACCATATTGTAAGCATGGTGCACTGCCGTCAAGTTTCGTATTCTTGTGGTGATGTAGTGTAATTGGTATTTCTACACCTTCTTTATCTTCAACCAAGATTCTTCGTGTTACATAATCCTTTACATTATGACCGCTAGGGATTTCATCAGTTTTTAATAAAGTACGCTTTCCACTATCAATATCAAATTCAAATGTTTGATCAGGAGTAGTCAATGAGGAATATGTATACTTAAATTTTGACTTATCATACTCAAAACCCAAACAAGCACATAGGTCATATGCTTCTTCTTCAAATTCAATGACAAATTTTTCATTATCACTATTACGACCTTGAATTACTATCTGCTCCAACCCATTTAATCTTTCTTTGCGTATAAACCAGTCTTTTAACACACCCACATTTACAATAGGTTTACCAAGAGTGTGAGGGACTAGTTCTCTCCAATTTTCTCTACCAAAACTTTCAATTGGAGCTGACAAAATTTTAAAATCCTTCGCTCCATCAATATTAGTCAAAATCAAAAAACGATCCTCTTGGTCATAAATACAATATCGTACATCTTTTTCCCTCTTTCTAAACAATATTGGTTCACTTAATGGTTCGTCTGGCTTAATCAATCTAAGTTCATTAGTATTATTTCCTTCGGTTCCAATAATTATATATTTTTTAGATTGAGTACCACTCACACTTACAGCAAAAGCTGGATCTTTTTCTTCATAAATAAGTGAATCAATTGGACTTGAAGAATCATCAAGCTTTCTTCTAAATACCTTATTTGCACGAAGATTATTGTCAAGAGTACAGTAGAAAAAACAACTTTCATCGGCAGAAAATGCGGTTTCTCCAGTAGTGTTTTCTATAATATGAATAATTTGATTTGTTGCGAGGTCTTGAATCTTAAGCGTATAAACCTCTGCCCCGACATTATCAAAGGACCAAGACAAATAATTATGGCAAGGAGAATGACCAGCTCCACCAAAATCAAAAAATTCTTGATCTTCTGCCAGCTCATTGACATTAAGTAAACAGACTTCTTCACTCCCATCGCGATTTGACCGCATTACTCTTGGGTATTGATCACCCTCGTCATACTTTTCATAATATGCAAAGTTTCCATCAGGTTCTGGTATAGATGAGTCATTTTCTTTTACTCTACCACGCATTTCATTATACAATATCTCCTGACACTCTTTTGTATCTTGCATCATTGCTTCTGTATATACATTTTCAGCCTCATGATGCTTCTTTATTTTGGGATCGGGGTCTCTTTGTCCTTTAATAACTTCCTGCCAATTTGGATCTTGAAGCCAATGATAATAGTCAGTTCTGACTATACCATGTGCTTCTTTTTTTATTGGTATTTTAGTTGCTTTTGGAGGTTGAAGACTTTTGATAAACATAAAATTATTTTACCTTTTCTCGTTTCAATGGATAATCTTGCAATATTTGTGTCATTCTCAAATGGATACCCAATAACGCGATCTCACCTCGCGCAAGTGGTCCTTTAACCACGGTGAAGCATTTTGCTCCCATAATCGCCATAATTCTGAGTAACTAATTGCCATAAATTTGGGTTTAGAACCACATATTCTATCCTCAAAGATTTCGATCTCTCGTCTATGTCCAACAAATACATCTTTCCATTCCTTTGGTAATTCTTCAACATTGGATGGCTCCCAATATAAATAAATCAAAGTAACTGGACGGTCTGGAAACGTGTTAATTAATCCAAACGCATGCTTAATGAGTTGAGCAGCATCAAGCCACTGATATGATTTACAGTCTCCATTTAGTTGAATGCGCAACATTTCCCTAAAAAATGTGCTATTTTTCTGATCTACCTTAAGCTTTTCAAAATATGAGTCTGCAAAATATTCTGTTGGAGACTCCAGAATCTCTAAAAATTTTGATTCTATTGCTATTACACCAGTACTGCCTGTAATCAGAATATCAAGTTGTGGTGCTCCAAATTCTTTATTACCCCATACAGGGCACCTTTTCTCAAATTTGAAAGAATTATAGTTTTCACCAGCTGGTAGAACTAAGTCATATAAACGTGTTCGGTATGGTGCAAAATTGTTAACCGTCATTGCTAAAGATGAGCGAATTGACAAAAATTGATCTTCAAGTAGATTTCCACCTACAGATAACAAATCTTCAGTAAAATCAGATTTATTTACTCCTTTAACCAAATTGTCCTGATAAGTTGGAACATGCCAGCGACAATCAACAGAAATTTTAGACTTATCTTTATACGCACTTAGAAGAGCATATTTCGCCTTTTCCTCAATTACACTTTCAATTTTTGCCATATCAGGATTCCTCATTCAATATAAATAAAAGAGAGGTACATTCTAATAAATACCATTTTATTTCTAAACTTAAACTATTATGATTACAAAATTTAAATTTACAAGTAGAACTGTTTTACGACAATTTTTTGAAATTTATACCGATTATTGACAAATACTTCGGCAAGTAAAGTTAAATAATTAATACTATCAACTAAAATTACAAGTACATGTTATATGATGCTACTCAATCTAAATAAATTTTTTCTTAAAAACTTAAAAATACTGAAAAAATTTGAAACCACGCCAGAAAATGATATAGATTGATAGTTTAAGTTAACAAATTCGAAAAATTATATTTTTTCATTCTAATGTGTATAATGTTAGAAAATAAGCGCGATTCAAAAGCTACTTATATTCCACAGTGAAGCGTCCAATTACATGATATCAAATAAATGAAAAAAACTAAAAAATTATTTGCAACTCTTCTAAAATAGTACTATTTAATTCAACCAAAACTGTGCGACAGTTTTTTGACGTAGCAACAACATCTTTTTAACATTCTAAATTTTGGAGGAACTCATATGAGTACGGATGAAATTAAAAGTGGAAAAATATTGGTGAAAGAGATATTTTCTAGGATTTGGTTTAGTATTCCCGAATACCAAAGGCCATATGTATGGGGTGCTGATGAAATAAATGACCTGTAAGATGACATTTCCTATGCTATGCTGGAAAAACCAAATTCTGAATATTTTTTAGGATCTTTTGTCTTTCAATCTAAATCTGCAGATCCATCTACGGGGAGTAAATTTGATGAAAATGATTTGTTAGATGGACAACAGCGGATGACAACGCTTTTACTCTTATTCTCTGTTATAAGAGATATAACTTCAGATCAAGAAGCTAAAGATGAATGCCAAAAATGCATTTTCCAAAAAGCAAGTAGATTTAAGAATATCCCTGAACGCTCTCGTATTACTTTTTGCATTCGGCAGGATGCACAAGAGTTCATTGATAAAGTTGTAAGGGAATGTGATTCCACTCAAAGTGGTGAATCATTGGCTGAGTATCAAAAAACTGGAAATGATATTAGCATCCAGAATATGGCTAAGGCTATTCACCATATTAAGGAGTTTTTCGTCAATCCTGATAATTCAAATATTCAACCAGAGGCATTACTTGAGTTTCTTTTAAATAGAGTTCTATTAATTTATGTTTCTACTCAAAATCTTGATGATGCATTCAGATTGTTTACAATTCTAAATGACCGTGGGGTCCCACTACGTAACAGTGATATTTTGAAATCAATTAATCTAGGAGCTTTGACTAACGAAGACGAAAAAAAGAAATATGCTAAATTATGGGAGGATGCTGAAACTGAATTAGGTGAAGATTTTGACCGGTTTTTAAATTTTATTCGTACGATTTTGGTCAAAGAAAAGGCACGTCTTAATTTGCTTCAAGAATTTGAAGATAAGATTTACAAACCAAAAGAAAAAGAAAAGAGCACTGGCAAGAAGAAACCCCCTCTCTTAACTAAAGGTAAAGAAACCTTTAAAATGGTAGAAAGATACTTAAAACTGTACAATCAATTGTTTGATAATTCAAACTACGATTTGACTGGCGATTTTAGATTTGACAATCTTCTTAAAGTGATGAATACAGGTCTACCTTCATCAGATTGGATCCCACCATTACTGAGCTACTATGATAAATTCGGGAAAGAAGAGCTTTATGATTTTCTTCTAGCTCTTGACAATAAATTTTCTGCAGATTGGATTACGCAAGAAACACCAACAACACGCATTGAGGCAATGAACACGGTAATTAAAGCAATTGATAGAGGAGTAGATGTATTTTCCAGTGGTTGCTTGAGTGTTAATTTTGAAGCTTTAAAGGGTATATTGGCAGGAAAAATTTACAGTAGACGTTTCGCTCGCTATATCCTTTTAAAATTGGATTATTTGTTTCAAGATCATCATCTTAAAATGCACTTTGAGACTCTTTCTGTTGAGCATATCTTACCTCAGACTCCAAAGAGTGAAAGTCAATGGGTACGAGATTTCACCGATGATGAAAGGGAAAAATTAACAGATACTCTTGGCAATTTAGTTTTGATTACTCGTCGTAAAAATACTTCTCTAGGTAGGCTTGATTATTCAAAAAAGAAAAAACGTTATTTTGACAAAAAAATTAATATTTGCCCTAATTCACTGCGCATTATGCAGAAGTATAGCAATTGGACTCCTGCTGAATTAAGTGAAAACCATCGCAATACAGTGAATAAACTGATGAAACATTACGAATCACCTCAAAAATAAACATTATCCTGCCCGAAATCAGAGATAACCAGATTCAAAAGAAAACTGAGAAGAAAGAAGCAGTTTGAGACCAGGGCAATGACTACACTAAATTCAGATTTAAAGGTAAAAAATGTAATAAAAGACTATTGGTTCTGGTTGTCATTAAGGACTGAGTTAAATTCAATAACCCGTAAAATATAAATGAGTTAAAGAAGATATTTCCTCAAAACATCAGGTTTGGTGGTGTTTTTGCTTTGCTCAGTGAAGCTGGTAGGCTTTTTACTGATGCTGATGATCGCATCAATTTTAATGACAGAGCATGCTATGTAATCTCCACGCAATGGGGTAGCAATCGACATTGGTGATTTATACAAATTGTCCACGAGTTTGGCTATTATTTTTAGGTTGTGGATTGAAATATTAATGAAGATTGTTTATAGTACTGGGATGTTTCTTGAACTGAAGAGGAATGGAAATCTCATTTGAATACCATGATTGAAAAGACAGCAATAACAAAGCGGATAAAAGAAATAGATATTGAGTTGGGTACCATGCGCACCGAAGTTTTATCCATTACAGATCGCGATAATATCCAGAAAGTCCATGCTAATTTTGCAACGAGAAAGGCAAAGTATATTGATTTAAAGAACGCCGTAATTACCTCTCCAGAGAATTATTTTAATCAAATTGTAAACGGGTTAGTTAAAGACTTGGAATTTGAAGGAAATAGTCCCTATAGTAGGTTTTAAAAGAAGGTTTTTAATTCTAATCTGGCTTTACTTTACATGTATCTATTTCACAAACGAACATTCTGGCTCAATTTTGAAGACCACGTAAAACAAAAGCCATCAGAAACAGAACTCTGGATTGGGCAAAATAATGCTAATTACGGTTTGTTCGTATCACCTCGTTTTTCCAATGGTCGATGGGAAAACGATAAAAGTGAAATTCACAAGTTTAAAAAGAAATATTGGTCAATTGGCCATGTCCTAAAAACTGGTTTAGTAATACCTCTCAAAAACAAACAGATTAAATTTTCTAATTTGACAGAATTTTTAGATTTTTATTGCAATGTATTTGTACGTCAAACTGGGTCTACCCATCAAATGAAAATCGCTGAACTTTATTCCGAGTATGTTAAGAGTCAAAAAAACCTGAAGATACCTTAATGCTAATCCCTGAACTTAGATATGACGGAGAGAACAAAAAGCACATATATAGGCTAGATTATTGTATCATTGATGTTGATACAAGCAACAAGGTAGGTTTTTAACTTTCGCCATGGTCAACTCATGGGAAACTCATTGGTACGCGACAAAAAAGCCAAGCTGAAATAAATAAGCAGGCATCATCTAACTATGCAAGAGAAATGAAAAAATGTCGTGATTATTTTTTCAAATATGGAATTTCGTGTATAACATATACAGATGAGGAGTTACAGGATTTAACCATGGTTTTTCATAATATAGAAAAATTTCTGCGAACACGTGAAACAGCGAATGAACTTTAGAGTTCACTCGTTATCTCTGATTCCGTCTACTTTCCGTAACCTTAAAAGTGCATCTACGTTGAGAAATATATCGGTAAATGTTGGTATTGATTCAATCAAATATTAATACTCTGTATCAGAAACAGCACTTAGTCTTCAGTCAATTTGTAAAACAGACCCTTGTTTATCTCTTGAGGAGATGGATTATTTTGTAATGTCCCTTGACAATTATTAAACTAGATTTAATGTAGTTAAATGTGTCCCAATGCTCTCGGAAAATACACTCATTTTCGATTTTCCCAATTATTTAATAGAGTTTCTATTCTACAATAGATATCTGTATTGTATTTAACATTTCTAAATTCTTTTATATGATGTGTAACAAAATTTTTCCAATTATCAACTGTTTTATCCAATTTATTATAAGACTCATCAAACACATTTTTAACAATATCGGGAATTCCCCATGCAAACATAATTTGACCATTCTCCGTTACAATTTCTAAGAACTGTATTATCTGTTGGACACTAAGTTCTTTAGCAATAGGTAAGATCAATTTATCAGCAAGAACTTTTGCTTCATTGAAACTTCCTGAATCTTTAAATCGTCGAAGTGCTATATTTCTTAATCGCGCATGAGAATTACCTTTCAAAACCTCATTTTGTTTTGAGCTATCTAATTCCTATAGCTTATCCCTTTAACTCTACTTGACTGAATTTACTGAACTTTATAACTTGACATCATAGGATTAGTGCACTATATTGAGTTTATGAGTGATCTATTTTCAAATCGCTGGACACATGATAGACCGTTATCAATTGAGGAATTTGTTGAGAGATTCCCCAATGATAATGCTTGCGCAGAATTTATCGCAAGTGTGCGATGGCCTAATGGATTTGTGTGTCCTCGTTGCGGAAACAAAAATGCATGGAAATTACAATCAAGACCAGGGCAATATAAATGTGCAGCAACGCTCGAAAATGGGGCACGTTGTAATCGACAAACATCCGTAATTTCTGGTACAATCATGCATCGTACTAGAATTCCCCTAAGAAAATGGTTTTTGGCTGCGTATTTTGATATGACACATACCAATGGTATCTCAGCGTTGCAATTACAAGCCAAAATTGGTTTGGGATCTTATAAATCTGCTTGGTTGCTACTTCACAAACTGCGGAAAGTAATGATAAATCCCAAGAGAATACCACTTCGGGGAGTTGTTGAAGTGGATGAAGGTTTTCTTCCGTTTCATCAGAAAAATAGTAAAAGTAAAGGCGACTCATTGATCACAGTTGCCGTTGCAGCAGAAAGGATTGAAAAAAATAAAATTGGTCGAATTCGACTCCAAAGGGTCAAAGATAAATCCCGAAGCGAATTGAAACCCTTTATATTAGCGAATACTGAACCAGGAACAGAAGTGATTACAGATGCGAATCCTTCGTATGGGAAATTGGAAGGTCGCACCCATATTGTTAAGAATCTAAGTGCACCAGGTGCGTTACCAGCACACATAGAATTACCTGCCGTTCATCGTGCAATCGGCCACATTAAACGATTGATGTTGGGAGTCTATCATGGACCTCGAGATAAACACATCAATAGTTATTTAAGAGAATTTGAGTTTCGCTGGAATCGCCGACGGCATTACTCATCAATTGTAGGGACATTAATGCGACTTTGTACTGTCTATGACCCCGTGACTTATCGAGAGATTGTTGGTGATACATCAAAGTGGAAACGAGAGAATCGACATCGAATATATAAACTTGTCAATCCAGACCGATTAAAGGAAGCTAAATTGAGGGCTAAAACGGAAGGTTGTGATGTCCTTGACGTGTTGGAAGAATTACCACCGATCAATTATGGTCGCTATGCTAGAGTTCCGGCCAAAAGACCCGTACTCGGGAGACCTAAAAAACGTAAATCTGCTTCAAAATGATGACTTACTAACTTGTATTAAACATTTCAAATTTAGATTTAGGAATAATCTTTGTAATTTGATTAACTGGAATTAGTCAGGTCGAAAAGGCTAAAAAATGGGGAACTGAATTTATACTGATACATTACTTGAGCAATGCTACATGATCAATCATTTAATCAAGTAAACATAGAATTATGTAGATTAGATTAAAATTAACTTCTAGATTAGAAACTTTAATCTCAAAAATTACTTAACAAAAAACCCAAAGAAAATCGCTAAAAATGGCGATAATTGTTCCAAAATGCCAGTATTTAAAGTCAAGTAGAGTTAAAGGGATAAGCTATCAACTCTAGTACATTACGTTTTTGATATACACGTAACTTGTGCCAATCCACACAAGAAACAATGAGCGACTTGTTCCGATTACAAAACTAGTTCAATTAGGAAAGTTGTAAAATGCACAATGTTAGAATAAATGCTGCTTAAGTATTAGAAAAAATATCGCAGTTCATAATGTGATTTGTGATTCAATATCTATTCCTTGAATATGCATCAATTAAGGTTTATGTTTTAAAAGGGAAGGGGGGCAACAATTATTTAGTAATTTCAGCTACAATAATCTCTCAACTCAGGAAACCTCATTTTAACCACTTTATAGGGTGGTCAATTGTATCCGAATGTTTTCGGATTACGTGTCCGAATAAATCGGGTTGTACATCTTCAATTATGTCACTAGAAATTGGGGGGATACAATTGAATAATGAACATAAATTGCAACGAAATTCATTCTCTTTTTCTTGGTAAAGAAATTTATCGGTTGCATATCGGACTTTTCTACTTTCATCCAGATAAAAGAATAAGTTAGTTTCACGCTTACTATTCAATTTCAAATCTCCATAGATGTTACTCATATTCTGCAGTGATGTAAAACAAAGCCACACTTTTAATTAGTAACAAGAAAATTACACATCTTATATTACTTTGGACATTAAGTATTACAACACCCCTTAATAATAAACCAAGTGAGAGTTTTTTGTGACTGTTTTAAAACAGAAGTGACAGTAAGTTAGAGAGCAATATTTGTTTAAAAAACTTTCTGTTGACCTTATATTTTAAACTATCACGAGAAATCATTTCCATGGTACTTTAAGAAAAGCACTTCAAATTCGTTCATTGCTTCTTTAATTTGAGTAGGTTGATTTGAAGTAAATTCGATTACTGGGAGTGGTTTATTTTGAGTATCAATTACTAATCCAATTCCTACATGATTTGGACTAAATCTAATGCTACCAGCTAATTTTTTTTGTTTGTTATTAATAAATAAATCTACTACACCCCCACCTTCTTCCTGTACCTTAGGAACAATATAATATAATGACCATTGCGCGTAGAAGGTTAATGCGTCATTAATCACTTCGGTTGAAACATTTGATTTATTGCTTCTTAAGTCATTTAAATCGTTTATGACTTCACTTCTTTTCGCTTGAAAAGTTAGAAAATCGTCGGTAAACTCAACGAAATATTCTTTATTCATATAGTAATGCAAACGATTCATTTTTTCGTTTCTCACATTAATCTCCATATAATTGCTTGAATTAATTTTCCTTCAAATTCAAATTATTCTAAATATACACAATTTATTAATGAATTACAATTTATTTTTGAGATGGTATTTTCAATACCTCTCTACCACAAAATTATCACTACATAACACTTAAATATCATTCCCTAATTCATCCCTGTAGTTCGTAAGAATTTCTACCGCCTTTGCTACTTAAGAATCTTTCACTTCACCAATCACGAGCAACGCGCATTATTTGTCGCATAACCATGTTTCTCTGGCCAGATACTTACATTACTTGAAGACGAATGCCGTAAATGGAATCGATTCTAGGTCTGCGATTGGTGTTGCGTTTATTTCTTTTTACTGCTAGTATTTGTTGACTAGGTTCAGACCGCACTCTTAAAAAAAATCGCTGGTCTGCTGACAATTCCTCAACCAATATTGAATCACCAGCTAAGATTATTATCGGTAATTATTGCTACTGAAGCTTTATCGTTCTCTAACTTTGAGCAACAACTTTTTGCTTTTGTGATTTTGCTGACGATTCTGAGTTTGAAACTTTATCACTTTTGTAATAAGGTATGTAACACCTATTTTTACGAACAAATCGCCCTAAATCGGCTTCAACTTTGGCACCTTAGATTCGTGTATTTTAGTCATCCCGTTTTGATAATATGCACCTATGCTTATAACTAAATGCCGACAATTTTTTGCAGTAAATGGAAAAGTTAGCCTGTAATTCATTTAACGGAAGCGCACTTCTACCATGCGAAACTAACTTTACACGAACCGAGAGAATTTAACAGCAATAGTTTCAGGTCCATGTACTTATATATTACTAACTAACTATTCATCAACTACCCGTACATAACTTATTCGTAGTATTTCTCGCGAGTAGTGCGGTTAATATCCTGTCGCAATTATAGTTCGTTGCTCTTGTATTTTCAACGACGCATCCCAATCCAATTAGGTTTCCGTACAGTCGTAATTTATTTCACTCTCTCTTATTTCATGTTTTGTGCTTGACTTAGCAGCGGATTTTTTGCCAAACAATATTTTTCAATTTTCAATTCATTTAATCTACTCATTTTTCATTAGACTTTCTAATTCTTCATATTACGAAAGCATGCAGTATTCAAACGACTCATCTAGGATTACGTCTTTCAACTTATCAGCAACGAACCGCGCAACAGTTTAAAAGTGTTTCCATTAATCTACCATCGAAAATTTTCGCAGCTAGTCGATGCAAACGACAAACAGAGTTGATTCAATTTCCGAAATTGGTTACAGCTCAAATCCATGGTGTTTTTGATATTCTCCTACTGTTGCTAATCCACACCTGAATAGATGTATCGCTCGCAGCGAATGTGGAACCTGCGTTGAAAAAATTGTAAAGTCTTGCAATAGGTTCTTTATCTGACGTTACTTGTCCACGCACTTAGTATTTTTAGTTTGTTCATTGATTCCATCCCAACTTGCTACAAAAATTGAATCGGAAAATGACTTTTCAACCTTTCCATGTAAACAACCTAGTTGAAAACTAGTTGATTGGTTCGTGAGTCCAATTCACACCTAGTGAATATTGATTAACATTGTTGGATTCAGCTTAGTCATCTAGCTATTATTACTCTTTGCAATACTTATACAAAATGTTGACAACACTTTTTTGCTAACAATGAACAAGCTGTACTATTTACAATGTCCAATATGTCAATTGAGCGGCCCTTTGGACTCAAAATTTTTCCACAAAACTGATATCGGTAAGTTAGTTGTTAATAACTATTATCATCAAGTGTATGGTTTGTGTAATATTCTTGTTGCTCATTTTATTTAAAATTTCTCTTGCAATGCTTTGCATCTCGCAAACCTGAATTTACGGCAACACCTAATTTGGTCAATTGAACATTTAAATTACTCATAATAACTGCAAGGTACCAAAAAGTCATTAGCTCCAACACCAAACCCAAATAATTAACAACCTACTCTTAAACAGCAATCCGTTAGATAACAATCATAATTTATTTCAATGAAAATTTACCCCAATACTAACGTGATCACACATTCTCAAATCATTTTATCGATTCTGTAATACCAAATGAGTATTTTTGCTTTTTGGTATACTTACAATCAGATTTGAAATTAGTCTTACAAATTGTTAGATTGTGTGTTAAATTAACAGTAAAAGTAAACTCCATGTTTCAATTACTATAACACTCAACAAAACTTCGATAAACTAAGAATGCGCTATATTTATTGGAAGTAGTTGAATGACTACAAGTTCAAACAATATTTTGATTAATTCAGTGTTAATTATTCTCACACGTTCTCAAAAAAAGTTAAACCACGTTTGGGATAATTCAATCTATTTGAATCCGAGCAAATTCATCACATACATCCCTTCGTCTTTCAAGTTCTCAAATTATTGATTTAACCCATTTTTTGTTTTTCTATAAATTTCATGTGAATGGGCCATTCACTGTGGAGTATAAGTTTGAAAAAATTTAATATGAGTTTATTATTAGTCAAAATTTGAACGAATCAATGGTCATTTAAGAGTGCCTAATTGGCCACTATCACTAAATTGAGAGGTTACAATGAGAAATATTGTCATTTTAATTGTTTCAGTTTTATTCATAAACTTTACGTCAGCATTCGCTCAAACAGATGATTGGTTTGGTGCCGCAGAGTCAGGTGAACTTGAAGCTATAAAGTCATTAGTTGAGCAAGGTATTAACGTTCATACTGTAGACAGCTATGGAAGGACTGCATTGATGTATGCTTCAATTTGGGAGCACATCGAAATGTTTGAATTTTTAATATCCAAGGGAGCGGACGTTCATGCTGTAGACAATGATGGAAGGACTGCATTGATGTATGCTTCAAATAAGGGTCATATCGAGATCGTTGAATATTTAATATCCAAAGGTGCGAACGTTTATGCTGTAGACAATGATGGAGGGACTGCATTGATGTATGCTTCAAATCGGGGGCAAATCGAAATCGTTGAATATTTAATATCCAAAGGTGCGAACGTTCATGCTGTAGACAATGATGGAGAGACTGCATTGATGAGGGCTTCAGGGGCGGGGGTGTTAGGACAGGGGACTATCGAAATCGTTAAATTTTTAATCTCCAAGGGAGCGGACGTTAATGCTGTAGACAATGATGGAGGGTCTGCATTAATGAGGGCTTCAAGTTGGGGGCAGATCGAAATCGTTGAATTGTTAATATCCAAGGGTGCGGACGTTAATGCCAAAGACAATGAGGGAGAGACGGCTTTAGATGAAGCAAAACAAGAATTGGAATATAGCATTAAACAATTAACGGCAGACCCTGATAATTCAAAACTTGAGAATTTATATATTACTAATATATACGATCTTCAGGGTCTTCCGTTAACAGAACAAATAAGTTACAGTGCAAAAGTAATTGCAATCCTTAGTGCAAACGGTGCTGAGTGTAATACAACATGCGCGCAAACAGATGAATGGTTTGGTGCCGCAGAGTCAGGTGATCTTGAAACTATAAAAACACTCGTTGAACAAGGTATTGACGTTCATGCTGTCACCAACAAAGGAGAAACTGCATTGATGTTGGCTTCATTTTGGGGGCACATTGAAGTCGTTAAATTTTTAATATCCAAAGGGGCGGTCGTTCATGCTGTAGACAATGATGGAGGGACTGCATTGATATGGGCTTCACTTGGGGGGAACATCGAAATAGTTGAATTGTTAATATCCAAGGGCGCGGACGTAAATGCCAAAGACAACAATAGAGATACACCTTTAGATAAAGCAAAGAAAGCTTTGGAATATCACACTGAACAATTAACGGAAGCCCCTGATGATTCTGATTATCATTCAGAACAAATAAGTAACAGTGCAAAAGTAATTGCAATCCTAAGTGCAAACGGTGCTGAGTGTAATACAACATGTTGATTGCAAGTGGAATTTTTTTTGATTTCTAGAATTAACGCAAAACTGGTTGATTCTCTACCGCATTTGATTGGGAATTCATTTTACCCTCAAAGTAACTTGAAATGGTAATTTGGTGTAGTCCCTAAATTTAGGTGAAAAACGACTAAGTGAGCTCTCCAAACCAGAAAAACAAGCATTGCTTGCAATAATTACCGTATAAAAAAAAACACTGTTATAGCTTAAAATCTTAGGATATCAAAACTAAACTCTTCACTCACTTAAAATTTCAACTTCGGACTAATGTCTCCCGATAGTTATTTTGGGAACTCAGCGAAAATTAGTTTCAAGACCTGAATTCGTCAATTATTTTAGACCTACAACGAAATGCTCACTTCACCCAATCGCCCTCATTTCACCTTTTGACCACCAAATTAACGCTTTAATTTGTTACCTTAACTCATCTCCTGTCCCGCTTATGAAGTGGAATACGCGATGCTTCCATTAAAATTCCAGATTGTATTGAAAATTTCCGTTGACATGCTTTATGCCAATATGGCATTTTTTTGTTTCGTTAACACTAACCTAGTCACCCTTGCGTCTCTGGCACAAAATATCCCATCTGGACATCTAATTTCAAATAACCAGCTGTTTACTAGTTCCTTATCCGTAACATTATAATCAACAAAACTCTTAAATTTCTCACTCATAGACATTGCGATATGACTCAACCAATAATTGAATGAAAATTTAAATCTCATTTTAAAACAGGACAAATTCTGTCTTTAAATGCAAGGACTTAGATAGCTTAGATTTTGCTACGTAACTCCTGATTACTTCTCACCAAGTTCTGAATAACTTCTATTCTTACGGTAAAATTTACAATTCTTAATGGTACACCGCACCTGATGCACTGTTCTTAATAGTCTCTATTCTTTGAACTGCTTTACTGTCAATAAACAAACAATTAACACTAATGAGATGCTGACAATTTACTCAAATTTGAAAACTAACATTTTTCCAAAAATATTTGGTTATTTAAATTGACGACTGAATCCCCTTCATTTTTTTTCAATAAAAAATAAAAGTAGGACTTGACGGATTGAATCTGGTGTGTTAAATTCAAATGTACACCTCATAATAATAGACTATAAGACACAATTTTTACTTTATTTCCAAGGGTAACTACAACATGAAAAATGAATTTTATATTCACGATTTTGTATCAAAAGGATTTCGGGGAATTCCTAAGAAACAGAAATTTACATTCCAAAAGAATAAAAAGTCTATGGTTATATTTTCTCTAAATGGTCGCGGAAAATCAAGTTTTGTAGATGGATTTGATTGCGCGTTTTCATTAGACGGAACAGTTTCATACCTTAACAAAATTCCTGATTTAAAAAATTATAGAGGAGGGCAGAGTGCATTAAAAAACCTTTCATCATCGAAAAATAGAATAGATCCTTCAATTGGAATCAAAATTAATGCGAACAAAAAGTTAATTTGTCATACAAACGATAATCCAGGAACTCCATCAGAAATGAGCGAGGAATATCTTACATTTCTTTCGGGATTCAAAGTATCACCAATAATTAGAGGTCGTGAATTGCTGGAATTTCTAATTGGTAAATCGCCCGAAGAACTTTATGAATACTTTGCAAATTCAATACAGTTAGGTAGTGAATTAGGAATATTGAATGAAAAACGTGTATATTTGGGAACTTTAATTTCTGAAAAAACTGAGTTGGAAAAAGATCTACAAGATATTATTAGCAATCTGAATCAAGTGACCGAATTAGAACTTGAATCTTGGAATGAAGCTGAATTGGTCAAGTATCTTAATGACAAACTTTTGTCTGTTCTGGGACACGAGTTTAAAGTGACAGATCTAGCATCAATTGGTAAGTGCTTAAAAAAATTGGAAAGTAAATTAATTATACGCAATCAAGAAATTATTACCATACAAGCTATAAATTCAGGAATCCCTAGATTATCTGAAGTTTGTCCTGTTTGTAATCAACACCTAACTGAAGAAGCACAGAAACATCTTAATGACAAAAAAAATCAAATGAAAAACCAATATGAAGAGGTATATTCAAATGTCAAAAATCTATATTCGCTTTATTTCGATTTTGACATGAGTACCAAAAATCTAGAGGACCGAGAAATACAAATTGAATTTCTTAGTAAAGATATAAGGTCTGATTCTAAATTAATTAGAAGTAAAATTCGCAAGACATTAAAAAAAGTTGAAACGGAAATGAAACGGTATTTTAAAATCATACAGGGAGACACAAAGAGAGATTTTGATGTTCAAATAAAACTTGGTGCTAAGATTACGAATAAGGAGCGACTTCTGTTCCCATTTAAATTTAAATCTTCAGATTCAAAGTTACACCCCAACGCATTTCTTAGCGAATCTCAAGTGCATACACTGATAGTGGCCTTTCATTTAGCTAACATTAAAGAACTAAATTCAAATCAAATACTAATTTTAGACGATATACTAACTTCAAATGATGCAGATTCGCGTCGAAGAATTACAGGACTAATTATTGAAGAATTCCAAAATTATCAGGTTTTTGTTACCACTCATGATGAATTATTTATTGACTACTTTCAAGATATGTGCAATCCAAACAAATGGAAATATATGTGTATAATTCCATCGGGACCAAATAATGAACCAAAATTTATCAGTTATAAATCACCTGAACAAATAATTGAGGAATTATGGAGAAATGAAAGATTAGCATCACCCTATATACGTAAAGTGGTAGAAAAATGGCTTAAAAAAATATGTGAAAAACTCAATATATCTCCTTATCCTGATGTAAATCGAAATAAAAATGTACCAATGAGTAAATATGCGGAAGCATTGCAATCGTATTTTAAAGACAAAAAACTGAAACTACCAAAAGTTTATGGAGTGGAAAGAGATATATTTGATAGTGTAAGACGGGCACTGATAGAAAACTTTGGATCACATGATTCCGACAAAAGATACGGGAATATAACAATAGGTGACGAACAATCCCGCTGGATTGAGTTGGACATTATTATGCAATACTTTGAATGCGACAGTGAGAAGTGTGACATAGCTAGTAAATTAAAAAATTTTAACGATACTGACATGAAATGTTTAGATTGCGGAAGAGAATTTCGAGAGTAACTTGTTCAACGAAAAATATAAATTCCAACTTAAAACTGGGAATAGAAAAACCAACATGCAATTGAAATCGAAAATTTACAGAGATTTTCAAGCTAATTAAAATGGGAAAATTTTTGTTTTAAAATAGATTAAATAGTCATTCAAGTATATTGTGATATAGGTTCCTAAAAATCTACTTTAGTTCTCAGATCCTCACGGGTTTTAAACTAACATTAGAATAGCTATGGTTCCAACAATATTTAGGTTAAGGACATTCCAATTTCACTTTTCACTTCAACTGGAGCATCTTTCCAAATTTCTTGAAAAAATTTTTTATTATACTTACCAGATAACTCAATATATCTGATAATATAACATAAAGCCATTCTGGACCCAGCGATAATCTCTTCACCACGGGTTTTGATATCAAGACTCTGATTAAATTCAAATAATATGCGGTAAAAACCTACCTCATGTTGAGTTGTTTTTTCATGCTCCCAGCAATAATCAAGAAATTTTAATACAAATTTAACAGCTTCCCGATTTTTGGTTTTTCTGTATCTGCTCGTAATTGTGAAATATCGCTGTCCATTTAGATTTTTATCCAAATGCAAACTTGGAAATACATTCTTTTCCTTTGCATATTGAAGACCGTGATTGACTGGACCACTATTAGCCTCTCCAACAAAATTAGGCATGAAGGGTTCATTTATTTGAGTTGGAACATCATTTAAACTCATAAGCGTTTTCTCCCAAATACAGAAATTAAAAATTAACCCTTTTTTCATTCAATAATTAACTTGAATACAATCAAAATTATACCAAGTCAATCAAATTTTGACTTAATGTTAAATTAACTATAATTCTTTTTACAAAAATGTCAAGTCAACCAAACAATAATTTAAGTTTGCAACAATTTGTTCAACAACTAAGAAAATTTTTAATTTTACTCTCCCACTATGGAATTCTTCCCTCCATCTATTACCCCTAGCTCCATGGCATTACCATTTTAACGACACTCAAATTTCCCCCTCATACCATCCGCGCTACTCTTAATTATCTCTGCTGCGCTTCTCAATTTCAAACTTTCATCTAACCTATCACGAGTGGCGCGCGTTGAAAATCGCACCACCATGCTTCTGTAAACAGGTACCTAATTAACTTGACGACGTACACTGCGAATAGAGTAGGGACTAGGACTGCGATTTATATTGAGGTAAGTCTATTTTGTTGCTTGAGCTCGCTTATGTGATTTGATCCGCACAAATATGACATTTTCTTTGCTTATCAGCTGACAATTCCGCAACCAGCATTGGTTCGCCAGCATAGATTGTTAGTGATTATTCTTGTTGCTAGAGATTTATTGTATTCTTATTTTGAGCAGCAACTTGTTACTTTTTAGATTTTGCTACTAATTCTGAGTTCAAAACTTTGTCGCTTTTTCAACTAGTTACTGCTGTAGTGCCTTTATTTGCTTACAAATCACCCCAAATCCGCTGCAACTTTGTCACCTTAGGTTTGGGTATTTTAGTCCTCCAATTTTAATAATTTGCACCTATGCTTCTAACCAAAATGCCGACAACATTTTTTTTAGCAAGTGGAACATTTAGCCTGCTTTTCACCTTATGGAAGCGCACTTCGGCCATGCGAAACTAACTTTACACTAACCGAACGAATTTAGTAGCAAGAGTCTCAGCTCCATGCGTTTACCTATTACCAACTAACTATTCATCAACCACTCGTTCATTATTATTCAAAGCATTTCTCAGTAGCACGGCTATTATCATATCGCTTATATAGTTTGATGCTCCCGTATTTACAACGACGCTTCCAAGTCTAACTAAGCTTCCGCACTATCGTATATTTTTTCATTCACTCTTATTTCATGTTTCGCATTTAATTCCGTAGCAGATTTTTTACAAGCAGCATGATTGAATCTTTAAATCACTTCACTAATTTGTCTGTTATTGGATCTTCCGAAACGTCACATTGAGAAAACATGTGGTATTCAAATACCTACTCGAAATACGTCTTTCAAATTATCAGTAGCAAACCACTTCTAGGTTTGTAAATATTCCCATAAACCTACCATCACAAATTTTCGTCGCTAGACCATGCGTGCGATAGTCGGGTTTGGTTCAATTTCCGAAATCGGTAGCAACTCAAATCCTAGCGTTTTTTGATATTTTCACACCGTGGCTATTCCAATCCTGAGACAATGTATTACCTGGTCCGATTGCGAAAACAGTTCAAATGGAAAAGTTGTAAAGTGAGGTGGTCGATTCTTTCGCTGATGCTGACTGTCTAGTTACTTTGTATAATTTGTTTGTTCATTGATTCAATCCCAACTTGCTACCAAAGTTGAATCAGAAAATGTTCTTTAGCGTTTCCACATGAATAACATAGTTGATAACTAGTCGCCTTATCGCGGATCCTATTCACGCCAGACGAAACCTTGTCAACATTGTTGGAATTAGATTAGTCATCGTTATTATTGCACATTGCAATACTTACACAAAATGCCGCCAACATATATGTACTTGTTACGAACAAAATGAACGATTTAACAACGGAAAGACGAGAAAAAATTCGTAAAGTGTTTGAATGATCAATTTACTAAGTTAATAATTATTCTGCGAACATTCATTTTGCAAATCATTACGAAATCCGAGTAGTCAAAGAAGTGTAATTAAAATTTCACTATTTGATGTAATCTCTGTAATTTTTTCAAAACTGATCGAACGAATAGGTTTGAAATTAGAATTTTGATTTAGCGAAGAATTTGATGATGGATTTGAAAAAGGTGTTAATAGAATAAAAAACATGGAACAATTGAAACTAAAAATAATAGACTTATTACTCAATGAGGAATTTTCTTCTGCAATTTCTCATTCCACGAAAAATAAAGATGCCGTCTCTCTATAATATCAAAGGGTAGGAGAGGTTCTTACAACTAAATATGAGGAAAATTATGAATAATACTTCATTAAAAAGCGTTGCTGTTCGTCAATTCAAAAGTTTTGAATCATTATCTTTACAATTTGGACAACTCACCTTGTTAAGTGGACGAAACGGCGGTGGTAAATCAACTATGCTTCAGTCAATCTTACTCTACTCTCAAGCACTTAGAAAAAATGAGAGACATGATGGAGAATTATATTGGCCACTCAATGGTGAGCTAATCCGTCTTGGTAGTTTCGGTGATGTATTGAATTCTAATTCAAATGAATCTGAAATTCAATTTGAGTATGAATTCGAAAATTCCAATAGTCCTCATACGTTCCGATTAACCGCTGATAGTTTAGAACGAAATCTAAATCCTCTAGAGGTACGAAAACTAAAAGATAATGCTGAATCTACATTGATATCTCAAGTTCAATTTTTGAGTGCCGCAAGAATTGGTACTAGTGAAATTTCGTTACAGCCTGATAGTTTAGATTATTATGTTGACGGAGTAGGGATAGATGGCCGATATGCATGTTTCTGCTACAATAAATTTAAAGATTCGTTAATTGAACCTGAAAGACGCAAGAAAGATAGTAAAGGAACTTCGTTCCGAAAACAAGTCGATGCTTGGTTAGATTATATCTCACCAGGAACTAATGCGAATGTCGAATCTTATGAAAATCTATCTGCACTAGCAGTACAATTTAGATTATCAGATCCAGGTGAATGGAAGAGTCCAGCTAATGTAGGGTGCGGAATCTCTTTTGTATTCCCAATAATTGTGTCTTTGTTATCGGCAAAAACAGGTGATATCATTATTATTGATCGACCCGAAGCCCATTTGCATCCTCAAGCGCAATCAAAAATGGGTAAAATGATTACTAAATTTGCATCAACAGGTATTCAAGTCATAATAGAAACTCATAGTGACCATGTTCTTAATGGAATCAGAATTGCTGTAAAAAATGGAGAACTAAAACCTAATGATTTACGATTGTGGTTTTTCTCAGGATGTACACCTGATGACCACGGAGTATATGGCACACAGATTGACAAAAATGGGCAAATAGAGCACTGGCCTGATGGATTTTTTGATCAAGGTGATAAAGACGTTGTTGAATTATTGGAGATTGAATGATATGTGATGGTATATAAACGATGCCTCAATTTACAACCAAATTGATAGCAATAATTTTGTAAAGTTGTAGCAAATTTTATGGGAACTTGTAAAATTACGCAAATAATGTGCTGTATTAAGGGATAATTTGTATGTAACTCGTTCACTAACTCATTTAAATATCAAGGGTAATCAATCTTTAGTTTGATTAGTAGAGAAAAATATAAACTGAAGTTCCATTCTTAAACGCACTGTTTAAAGCACGGTTTAACTAAATTTTGATTATCTTTCCGATAATTTAACAAGGTCACTTGACTTTTTTGCAAAATAAGTTTATAATTGTCACCCGACAATTATTTAGTTATTTTAGCGACAATAATCTTTCGATTCATTAAACATCATTTGAAACACTTTATAGGATGGTCAATTGTGTCCGAATGTTTTCGGATTTCGTGTCCGAATCAATAGGAATAGACATTCGAAATGGGAATATTATGAATTTAAAAGCGACAATTGACATAGGAGGAAAGTGAATATACTTATTATTCCAAAAGGTTAATTTTACCAATTGTCGCGGAGAGTCCAAAATAACTGTCCGGGGACAATTAAATATCAAATTAGAGAATCACTGAGCGCAATTAGTAGAGACATCAAATTTTCTTTATGTCTCCACATACCTCAATTGTTGATAAATCCATAACTTGATTGTTCATTCAGTTATTGAAGTCATGCAGTCATTTGTTCCCTTATCTGCCCAGTGATGACATTTCCGCATTCTTCAATACCACGTTTTTTGAACCATTTCTCGGCATCTTCGTCGTGATACGAAATCCAATTGTTTCCTGAAAACTCATGAATACATAACGAGAGTTTTGAATCTTCTATAATTGATTCTTTAACACCAGTTTTCATTAGTTCTACCTTTTTTGATTCAAAAATATTTTCCAGTCGGGCACAAATAGACTTCACTGTTTCATCTGTGTCCAAATACCATACCCCGCTGTCAGCACACTCACCATTATAATAACTTAGTGCTTCCCATATAGCTGAGTCTAATACTAAATCCACATTTCTATCTATTGAATTTATGAAATATGATGCGATTAATTTTGCCATGATTTACTCACCATTGTTAAAGTGTTTAAGTTGCATGGTTGGATAAAATTATCAATATAACATAATTGTTCCTCGACAGTTAGATCGGGTATTCAGCGACAATTATTTGACTACCTTATCAACCCAACAATTCCTCAAATTATTTACAAACTGACTAACAATATAGAAACTATCACACCAAGCTATACTACCATTTTCAAACTCAGATATATAATGTTTACACGATTTTCTCAACCTACCTTTTTCAATATAGTGTATAAAATAACCAAATCGGCAAATCTTTTCGTCATCACACAGAATTCCGGGAATTATATACTTATTGCAAAGATTCGACAATTTGCCACATAATTATTTGAAAAGTTATAATGTAAATAACATAGAAATCTGCCAAAACAACCAAAAGGAACCAAAATGAAAAAACTATTCTTAATTATGTCACTAGGATTTATTATTAGTTCATGTGACACAATATCTGATTGCAGTGACTGGGACGGTGAATTAAATGGTACAAATTTGGGTGTATGTCGAGTTACAGATTAATTTAGGACAATGAAGGTAATAAAGAGAGAATAAACTGTTATTCATTCACTAAACTTAATTACTGGTGGATGCACCGTCGGTACTTAACACCTAAAATATACGGTTTCCCTTGATTTTGAAGGGAATCCTATTTTATTTTGAATACACTGTTGCAATAAGTATATAATTCCCTTTTGCTGTTGGATTATAGACTCGACAAAGGGAGTAAGTTTAATATCCGATATTTGTGACAACTCAAGTCCATTGCATTTTGAAATTCTCGTACAAGTGCTAATACGGCATCTGACACTGTGCTTCTCGTTCAGATTGCGAAAACAGTTCAATTGGGGAAGTTGAAATGTCCTGTAACTGATTTTTTTCCTAACTTTGAGAGTTCGTGCATATAGTAATTTCAATTTGTTCATTGAATCCATCCCTTTAGCAACAAAAATTGAACTGGAAGTTGTTTTTTCAGATTTTTCACGTGAGCAACTTGATTGAAAACTAGGTGTTTGGTTCGTGAGTCCTAATCTAGCCTGGCGACCTTTAGTCAACATTGTTGAGTTTAAATTAGTCATCTAACTATTGTGGATCATTACAATGTTAATAACAAATACCGACAAAAAAATCTTACTAACAATCAATAAATTAAGCCCTTATCAACTTTGAACTAACAACAAAGACAATTGCAACTTCTAAACACGATGCTTTTAATTGAAAAATTGGGGACTTATATACTATTTGCCACAAATAAAGAGGCGGTCAATTTGACCACCTAGATTATAGTTAAACTTCTTACCAGCAAGAGCCAATTTGGTAATTAGTTTTCTTATCCATCCCTCGCACATGTCCAACCAGTAATACCTCCAACCCAGTATGCGTATTCACCCCAATGAGAGTGACAATTTGCATCTTCACGAGTTGGATTCTGACAAGCTGACACTAATACAATAACAGATAACATTAAGATTAGTTTTTTCATTATTTTAACTCCTATGATTTGGTTAGTTATTGACTAACCTGAATTGCGCAAAGTATGGTTAATTTTTTGTGGGTAAATATAGTTTTATCACTTATGGTATAAAGGTTTATTAGCTCATTTTCAAATCCTCTTTCAATTTACAGTATGTATTTTTAGATTGATCACTTTGGATCAGTTTTTCACAGCTTGAAAAAAATTTTAAAACCCGGGCTGCTTTTTGTTCACTTCGTTGTTATATGAAATTTTAAGTGCATGTTTTTGCATTCATTGTTGCGTTAACAACGGAGTTAAGGATGAAAAAGCCAAACCCAAAGGCACGAACAAAGAAGACTAAGTCGCCTAATTCAGGGCAACCAGAGAAGCTGATTTGTTCAGAATTTCAAGGAAAGTCAGTTGAGGTGACGTTTTCACGAATCAATTTAAGCGGTGATGCTGGTTCATTGTTGATTCGAGAAGCTGAATTGGCAACTGGAATTATGAAGCGACTGTCCAATTGTTTTACTGATAACCGCGATCAACGGATGGTTGTTCATAAATTGGAGACGCAAGTTCGACAACGGATTACTGGGTTACTACATGGTTGCCCGGATCACAATGATCATGATGAACTTTGTCGGGAGCCAAGTTTTGAATTACTGGTTGATGAGCCTGGCATTGTGCGAGAAGATTGCAAACCGTTAGGGACTCGCTCGACGATGCGTCGACTTGATGAAGCCAATCGGCAGGTCGCTGATGGTGAACAGAAGAAACTTGAGTTTAACCAAGATCAGCATGACTACCAGCTGTTAGAGGATAGCGTTGAGTGGATCAGACGGTTAAAGAGTAAATTGCTGATTATTGACATGGATGCTACGGCTGATCAATTATATGGTAATCAAGTCGGAGGTGCTTGGAATGGATTTTACCGATATAAATGCTTACTGCCGCTGTTGGCCTTTGTCGGGCCAAATCCGGTCTATTGTCGCACCCGAGCTGGAGATGTTGATGGAGCGTTGGGCACCGCGGAAGCGTTGAACAAGATTGTGCCATTCTATCGCCAACGATTTCCAGAAAAGCTTCCTATTTTTCGCGCTGATGGTGGTTTTAACCGACCGGAACTGATTTGCACGTGCCACGAGATGGGGCTTCATTTTGCGATTGGTCTCGCCAAAAATGACGCATTAATGGCACAAATTACACCGCAAATCAAACGTGTTAAAAAGTCAAGCTTGAGCTCGGGAAAAACCAAACGGGTATTCACTGAATTTAATTGGACCACTGGCAATGGCAGTTGGGGCGGACAGTTGTTTCGAGTGATTGCCAAAGTTGAGTATATCAATACAAATAATCATCGGAAATTGAATGTTCGATTTATGGTGACCAATTTGGATAAGACGTTTGGTGGTGCTCGCAAGTTATATACTAAACTATACTGCGGTCGGGGCGATGCGGAGAACCGCATCCAAGAGAATCAGTATGAATTATTCGGGAGTCGCGTGAGTGCACACAATCTCGAAGCGAATCAAATGCGATTAAATTTTGCCGTTTGTGCTCATAAGGTTGCTAATGCGATTCGAACGATTGGTTTTCGCGACACCAAATTAGCCTCGGCAAAGTCAAGCACAATTCGCCGGAAAATACTGAAAACGCCAGCCATTATTAAGCACAGCTGTCGTCGAGTGTGGATGGATTTTTCCACTGAATTTGCTAGCAAGGATTTGTTTGTGCAGGCAATCAAGAGATTTATGAACTATGGTTCGCGACGACGGGGGTTAACGGAAGGGGTTGGATAATATCCATCAACACATTATTGAGATTGAATCAAACAAGATCATCTCTTCAACCCTTCCAATCAATAACGCATCATTTGAAATTTAAATTGGTAAAATGATGCTCAACTCATTCAAAGTCAAACAACCGCACGAAAAGAAGCACCCCCATTGCTGACTATTGAATGAACCCAGTGCTTCAACTAATTGAGAATGGCGACAAGCGGTAATTTGTCGCAACGGAGGAGTTGTATTTTTCGCAAAAATAGGATAAAATTTGACCAAATTTACGCTTTTTGTTCGCAGCTACTTTGAGCAATCTAGGCTAATTATTATTTACACCAAATTTCACTTTATCAATGTGGTAAATTGTCGCAATGTGTCATATTGTATATAAGTCCCAAAAATTGGACTATTCCTTCTCAAAATTAAATTGTGGATTCATCTATTGATTTTATCAACTCGGTTTCAAACGCAATTTGTCGTTAATTACTTTGCAGTAAGTGAAAAACATCTAACCAAATTGTGTGGCCAAAGCAGAAACTGGCAACAGTCAATTAAACGACATGATTCTTTTGATCACTTGAAATTTGTCAAATCTGAACTACATGCTCCATTGAACCAA
Organism: Stappiaceae bacterium; assembly: GCA_964291365.2. GTDB lineage: Bacteria > Pseudomonadota > Alphaproteobacteria > Rhizobiales > Stappiaceae > JBDWFY01. The sequence continues at coordinate 2,015,757 of OZ219989.1, read as the reverse complement.
TAATTCAATTCAAGAATATACCGAGAGGAGTAGCAGATGAAAAAATTACAAGATCGCATTATTTACCGAGCAGACAATGGTTGGGCCAATAAGCGAGCTGATGCCACTAGACCAGCAAGTATTCACGATACTCAAAGAGAAGCATACATTGCCGCTAAAAAGATCATTATTAGGCAAGGTGGGGGACGAGTATTAATAAAGGGTTTAGATGGACGTGTTAAACAAAAAAATACAATAATTCCTGGACAAGACCCGATGTCAATTCGTGGTTAATGCAAATCTCAACTTATTCTATGCCCTAACAATACTTTCACTCAAACTACTTGTGGTAAATGACCAAATTGTTTAGCCATCAATATTCATTTGTCATTGACGTAAGAAATCTAAAATCTCTATTCATTAAGATTGTATTCTTCCTGTGTAAATTCAGAAGTTTGTGAATTTTACGATACTTTATCCGTATCACTTGATCCCTGACAAAAAGTGAGAGCAAACGCAACCCAGCAATAAACATCCAGAAACCAAACTCATGTTTTTCTTCTTTTTGTTTACGCTCCTCATAACTAGACATAAAATACTCCTTTAAAGTGAATTTATTAAACATGTATGCCAGAATAAAAAATAGTCAATGGTATCCCTGACATTTATAATAGGTGTTCAATTGCAATACAGTATCGTATTGTAATGAAAAAGATACCTATTAGGAAACAGGTTATACTAAGTAGTACTTGCAGTTGCCCGTTAATTTATGACTCGTCAATATTTAGTAATTCAAGTGTAGATTGATGTATCATTCAACCAGACTAATCTATCAATATTACCCAATTCTTTGCGTACCCGATTAGTCTGTCAATGAAATCAAATATCCAACCTAATTTACCACGTAATTTAATAAGTTCAATTAGTTTATTTTCAAATGTTCACACTCAGGTGAAAAAATATTTTTTTCTTCCTTTCAATTAAACTCATTATACATCATGATAACTCTACTCTTGAGCTAGATTTAATTTAAATTGCTATCACCATGTATTCCAATCTGCCAAGAACTAACAATATTATGAAGTACCCACACGGAAACACACCTTTATACCACTCAATTTCCAAATTACAAGGTCACAACCCATGCCCCAAAGTTCCTTTGCATCAACATCTCACCACTCTCAGTTAATCAACGAAACTGAAGTTCTTCCAATCAGAAATCATACAGCACATTCGCAAATGATTAAGAATTTGAAAGAAAAGTGTATTGAGTTTACCAAGTTGGAATTTGATTGGGATGGATACAATGGTATTGCGGTACCTATAGAGCGAGCAAAATTAATGATTCGGTTAATTGAAAATTTGGTTACTCCGTTAATTCCCAAACCAGATGTCGTACCTGGGTGTGACGGAGCAATACAGATTGAGTGGTGCGAAAACGGATATGAACTTGAAATTGAGCTAACCAGCCGTTCGATGATTGATTTATTATTGACAGAACTGGAGACCGACAAAATGTTTGAATTGAATTTGAATTTAAGGGATAAAGCCGAATCGGACATCTATACTATTTTATCAGAGTATGTGTCCAAGTTAATTGAACAATAAAGTCAATACACCGTTACACTTGGTAATTTACGAGTCTAATATTCATGATTCAACTAATTGTCGCTGAGTACTTGAAATAACTGTTGGAGGACAGTTGAAATCCAATATAGGTAGAAGAGATCCTCCATATGACAAATTCATACACAAATTACCATAAACATTAACTGAATAATTCGCGTTGGTAGTGCGAATTGATACCAGTCAAAAAAAGTTGTGAATAAAAATAATAATTCTGCAAAAATCGTTTCTAAATTCTATATTTTAGCTGAAACAAGTGCAATTTCTTTATAGAGCAACTACAGCTGTATGTTTACATCTATTGTTCTATTCACAAAATTAAGGAGAAAATTATATGCGAACACTTTTTCACTTTGTAAAAGGTTTGGTTATTGCCATATTCATCTTTCCGTTAATTTTGATTAACTTTTTTTTAACGGGACCATTAGGTCGAGAATGTATGATCTTAAGAACGAAATTTTTCGTTTTTTTTGACTCCGGGAAAGACCTAACAGAACTTGAATCGGAAATAGTCCAATTTATTGAAAACATCGAAAATTCTAAATTTGAGCGAAATTGTATGTTTTTAGAAATTGCGAAAAATAATTCAGAAACTCACCAATCGAAAACATTAATTGCCGATACTCGTAAAATGCTCAAATTAGACCAAGAAATTTATCAATCTTGTGAGTTTTTATTTGAAGTTGCGCCTTCATTTAATGGTGAAATTACTGAGCTAAACTTACTTTTAGCGGAAGAGGATCAAAATACTGAAAACCATAAAAAAATGAGCGAGCTTCTTAATATCAATCCTTCCCACCTCTCCACAAGCTTTGCTTCATTTATATCAATATTCAAAAATAATTCTGAGGCTCATATTGTTGTTTAATGCATTTACCACGAAATATCATAACATAGGAGGAGTAATTCATGCCGAGATCAAAATCAAAGCGAAAACTAAAGAAAACAACCCACAAGCTCAGCGCGGTTGTTCCACAAGTTGCAGTCTCCGAATTTTCACTTATTAAAGATGTCAACAGATTGGACGAAAAAATTGACGCAGATATTAAACGCGGATTGGATAAAGCTTTGATTCAAGAAAAATACGATTCAGAAGTTAACGAGATAATTTCAAATATTGAAAATGCAAAATTACAAAGAAACAAGATGTTGAGTGAAATTGATCAATTTCAAAAAGTCTGTAAAACCACCGACAACGACAACCGCTTATTTGCACTGATTGCTGATGCTTCTGATCTTGAATTTGAAATCTCCGCAAGTAGTCTAGTTTTAATGCACATTGCTCCAAAATTTAGTGACAATATAGAGAATCGAGGTCAATTTCCAAAAAATGAAAATAGAACCTACTTATTGAAGGAATTTTTAATGATTCTATTGATGATTCCTATTGGATGGATTACTAGATTAGTCTTTCGGTTTGCCAAATAGATTCTGAAATAAATCAATAAATCAATGGTTATTACGTCTGAAAGCCGAAAATTTAAGTTACTTGTGACAAAGTAAGCGATGTTTATTTCAATGGAATTTTAATTTTTCCAGTAATAGGGTAGTGTACACCTGAGTAGCGTCGTAAACTTGGTGCAAGTCTAGTTCTAGTTAATAGAATTCATGAAATTGACTTGCTAAGGTACTATTGTGGTGAAATTTCGCATGTTTTTGCTCGTGGTTCAACTGCGGTAAGAAATCACGAAGTGGACGATACTTTGGTCGCGACGTTAGAATTTTCGTCTGGTGCATTAGGAGCAATTAGTCGCAGTGATTCTGCTACTGCACCGTGGTGCTGGGATCTAACTTCGAGAGAAAATTCCGTATACTCTAATGTTCCAGAAAGCTCAACTTATATTGGTAGGACAATAGGTTCAATATCTATTCCTGACAATCGAGTATGGACTCATGGTGCAGACCAGCACTAGATGTCGTCTGTACAAACTTCAACAGCTCCAGTATTACACATTGATCCATTGATAATGCAATTGGGGCATTTTGCTAAGATTATCAGAGGAGAAACTCACCCTTTGGTAAATGGTGAAGAAGGTATTGCATCTCTCAAGGTAATTGAAGCTTTGTTACAATCAAATTTAAAAAATTAACCTGTAAACTTGAGTTAATTACTGAAATCAAACAGTTTGCAAAAGTGAAAATTGGATTGGAATTGCCAAACTAAAAATTCTGCGTAATGAAATTTGCAACATTAACACCCTACGCAACACTTGACAAATTAAGCATTATTGCATATGTCTGCTGTGTTTTGTTTCTAATTTTGTTTTATTAATTTGTTTAATTCTGCAAAATTTGGATCAATTTTTAATTGTTGACCGATTAACTCCAATTGAGATATTGCTAACTTTGCAAATTCAACTTTTGAAAATTTTTCCGACTGCACAAACTCATTTATTAGCTCAATTAGAATCTTAAACTCTGCCAGAAGTACTGTTTCTTCATATATACCCTGTTCTTTTAAGAAGTCATCAAATTTTTGACCCCGTACCCAGGTTTCTTTATTTTTAGTCATTTATATACTCCTTCTTTCGTGAGGATGCAACCTCAATTTCTATTCTATAATTATGGATTTCCCTTTTGAAAAAAAACTATGTAAAATCACCATAGTGTTGTCTACGATGAAAAAGAATATTTTTTTCTTCCTTTCAATTGAACTCAATATATATCATGACAAACTTACTCTCGAGCTAGATTTAATGTTAATTGCCATCACAATGAATTCCAATCTACCAAAAATTAACAACAGAAGTTCCCACGCGGAAACACAACTTTTTACCACTCAATTTCCCAACAACAAGGTCACAACCCATGCCCCAAAGTTCCTTTGCATCAACATCTCACCATTCTCAGTTAACCAACGAGACTGAAGTTCTTTCAATCAGAAATCATACATCACATTCTCAAATGATTAAGAATTTGAAAGAAAAGTGTATTGAGTTTACCAAGTTAGAATTTGGTTGGGATGGATACGATGGAATTGCTGTACCTTTAGAGCGAGCAAAATTAATGATTCGGTTAATTGAAAATTTGGTTACTCCTTTAATTCCCCAACCAGATGTCGTGCATGGGTGTGACGGAGCAATTCAAATTGAGTGGCACGAGAAGATATATTCTCTTGAAATTGAGCTAACTAGCAGTTCAATGATTGATGTACTTTTGATAGAACGGGAGACAAGAGAAATGTTTGAGTTGAATTTGAATTTAAGGAATAAAACCGAATCGGACATCTATACTATTTTATCAGAGTATGTATCCAAGTTAATTGAACAATAAAGTCAATTTACACTATTACATTTAGCAATTTATAAGTCTAATATTCATAATTCAGCTAATTGTCGTAAAAAATCCAAAATAACCGTCGGGGGACAAATTTGAGATTCTTTTGGTAAACTGTGAATAACCTGTTAATAAACAGCAGAAAACCGCATAATTATTGCAAAATTTGGTAAACAAAGTGTTAAGAGTTTTGTGAGTAAGCTGTTAAAAAATCGTTTAATATATGTTGATTCCTAAATCTTAAAGTTACGTAATTTCGTGTCAATCTGTATTGAAACTCCAGCGTTTATAACCTACTTGAGAATCTGTGTTCGTTTCATAATTGTCAAGCACTTTTCACGTTTGAAACAAATGCTAAAGCTCCATTTTCTTCTACTTACCTTTAATTACTCACACTAATTGAATACTTAAAAATACTTGTTGCTTTCATGCCGATAGATTAATGCCACTTCGATTAATCTAGGAGATCAGTGCTTGTAGAAGTTTAGTTGAACTAAATCAATAGAAAATTCGAGGTTATTGTTTGTTTACGAATTTTAAATGGCTTTCTTTTTCAGATTTTTAGATTACTGCACAAACTGTTGCTTTTGCTAAAATTTTCTTATTCACGAGACAGTTTGTTAGTTTCATGCCGACAAATCATATTAGATTCAAATGAAGTTGAGTGACAATTAAATTCACTCATTTTGTTAACAATAGAAACATATCTGTCTATTGGAGCGGTGCTATGAAACAATTTCAAACAGTCATACATTATTCTGTCGTAATAATTTTACTTGTTTTCTATCCATTAACGGCCAAATCAGATTCTTGTGATCCAAGAGTTAGGGAGATCTTAACGCAACAGCAAGCAACTTATGTTGGACAAGTAACTGGATTAGCCAATCAAAACTTTTCTCGTCGAAGCAATTCATTTGCCTTATCAACTTGTTTAGAGAAATTGATGCAATCAAGTGGTTCCAATCTATTGTTCAAACCCCCAACTTTTCAAAGTTTATTTGATCAAGTGACTGATTTAGTATGTACGCAGGCTGAGGATCTGTTTTCGCAGTTTGAAGTTGACTTTCAACTGAATGATGGTTCACCTGTAAACAGTATATTAGGAGAGATCAATCTTAGTGGTCAGTTTAACTCAATAGATCAGAACAGATTGCATACTTCTTCAAATAGCAATGATTCAATTCAAATAAACGCAGAAATTGGAGGGTTGTTTCAATGAAGATTTGGTCAACAACATTAGAAATTTCTCTATTGTTTTTTCTAACGTTGGGAATTCTAATTTGGATTACCTATAAAGCACAATCAGCACCGGTAGAATTTCACTCGGTTGAAAATTCATTAGAACAACCAATCATTACCGCAATGTTCTCTGAATACATTGCAAATCGACCTGGGATTAAAATCTATTCTACCCTCATTGATTTGGACTATGATGGGATTGGTGAGATTGCCATCCGATTTGTTCATTCGCAGTCATGTTTTTCTGATCAAATTAGCTGTCGGACCGTGATATTGCAACATGACAATCTTAATAGTCGTCAGGGATGGCTTGTCAAGTTTGACTCATTTGTCAATGCATTGGAAATTTTTGAACCCAATGATAGTAATTCTATTCATATCATTGCCGATGATTTGGTTTGGAAATTTGATCAATCCGAATTTAAGTTAATTTCTGACTCAAGTAACACTGAATTGATAATGGAATTAGTTCCAGTAGAAAGTTTAGAATTTATAGTAGGGGCATTTGGGACTGGTGCAATGACACTAACTAATAATGAAAATTCGGATATCAAGTTTTTCTATGCTTTTGTTCCCACAATGGATAAGAGTCAATTACTGGTATTGTCAGCGACTGGTTCAGGAATATGTGGAGAATATATTGGTTGTCCTCTTAGAATAATCCGAAAAGTTGGAAATAAGTGGAATGTTGTTTTGAAAGCAGGTGCTAAAGATTCTATTAAAGTTCGGAATTTTTATCGTGATGAAATTCCCGATATTAGTATAGAAACGCCAACTAGTTTAGAAACATTTGGTTGGAGTGGCGAGCAATACAAAGTATTAAATCGGCTTCAAATTGAGGAGGACTATTAATGAAAAAACTTCAGACTTACAGTCGTATTGTGGCAATATGGTTTACTTTAGTTTTGACGTTAACAGTTGTATCGGTTTCTTCAACTTTTGCATTTGAATGGAATGTTACCCAATTTAATAACGCAACCGGTTTGCGAACAAGTCCAGAATCTATTCGTCAAACTTGGCGAGTTCTGTTGCAAATGAAGACAACAGACTACTTAGGTGGACAATTTGTTGATGTAAGTTTAACACAATCTGCAATGATTGCGGGTGCAATTGCGTTGGGTGGCATAGAGTTTGATAACTTGTTACGTACCGGTGAAATCCCTGATGCTTACAAAATTTCAATGAATACTCTGTTAAACGTTATGAAATCAGCGACAGGAATTGACTTAGCCGGAGTCATCGAAACAAGCTCATTAAGTCCGGCTGTTAACTTGGCACCAACTCCAACGCGTACTGGATCTGTTATTCCACAATCTGAAAACATATCGGGAAGTTCCTGTAGTCCTTATGCTCAAACTGCATTAAACGAACAAGGAAAACAGTATGTTGCTGAGATGACCAATGCGTCCATCACTAAGGGCACGGGTTTCAGTACCATCAAAACCAAGACTGGTAATAACTATACTGGCGGGTTTGCAAGTTTAGGATGTTTGGATCGACTTTTTTTTAATTTCAGCATTACTCCCTTTTTTAATCCACCAAATTACTCTAGTTTGACTTCAAGTTTGGCAGATTGGAATTGCGAAGCTGCATTAGATTTGATCTCTCAATTTACCAATGGTCAATCCGATCAAATCTTCAATGATTTTCTGGCACCATTGAATCTGAAAACTGTAAACAGTTCAAGAAATACAATCAGAGACCAACATAGTACGTTTCAATTCTTAACCGATCAACCGCACCACGACCTAGAACTCAGTAGACCATTAGAGTCGCTGTTTTAAATGGAGAAGCAAATGACAAAACCTTTCTTTATTCTACTCATATCTTTTATATTTCTACCTTTATGTTTTTCATATGAAGTATTCGCTAATGACTTATATTCTATACAATCTGCACAATTTGTAATCAACAGTGCCGGAGAACGAGAAATCAAGTTTCCACCGTATGCAGATTATGGTTGTTGTATTGAATATTATGATCACGGACATGCAAATCGAACCAGTCGCATCGTTATGACAAATTTCAATGAGCGACTGATAGAAGTGCAAGAAGCACTTATTGAGGCATTGCGTTTATCAACGGGTCAAATTTCTGGAACGACAAGGGAGCAAACCGCAGCTCAACATACTTTGGCAGATCAGCAAGATGACCGAGCCACAGTAAAAGCAATTGAAACTGCTCGAATCAACGCCATGCAAGAAACCGTATCAGGAGCGTCGTCTTGTGCCATAATAACGGGTACAGTCGGTGGTACAACTTCACAGTCTGCGGATACATTCAAAGAAAATTTGACCGTTCAAGTAAACTCATGGAGTCAGGGGAGTGCTGAATTACCTAGCTCGCTTGGACCTAGTCAAGCCGCTCTTGCACTTTTGCAATCTCACTGCAATAATTTTGCTAATGCGACCTCAATTGAATCTGGATTATGTGAAATAGAAGGAAAAATACCAAATGGTGATACTGATGTGGCAAACTCAATATTTTATCAATCCGATCAGGTCGGTTATCGATTAAACCAAGATCGAATTGATGCGGCGAAGGCCTTTATCTTGACTTCTATTGACCCAACTCCGGTAAAGCCCGTAAGTGATGCGCAAGCTAATACACCACAAGGGAAAATCTTGGCAACAAAGCGCAACTCTTCAATCGCTCGTGCATCTGTTGCAAATGAAACTCTTTCATTCTTAACTTCACAACGTGTTCCAAATTCAAACCAAAGTACTATTGAATGGGCGACAAATCATGCAGATGGAATGAGCGGATTAGAACAAGTGGATTTTTCAAATGGGGTCTCACATAAAGATTGGATGCGTCTTCAAAGTCAACATTTTTTACTAAATCCAGATTGGACTAAAAATTCCGATACTAGTATTGCTACCGCTCAAAAAGCAACGAAGAATGTCCTTGCTGTAATAGCGTACCAAGGTTTTGAATCGTATAAATTACTTGAACGGATCGCTTCAAATTTAGCGGTTCAAACCGCGATATTAAATGAACAATCTCGTAATCAATAAAATTTAAAGAACAGGTTGTAAGCAAACTTATTGATGGTCTGATAAATTTAGATTATAAAATTTTGAAAGAAAGAACAAATATTTTGGATAAGAATAAATACTATGCAGGAGATGTAGATGTAAATTTTGTAATTGACAAAATTAGGAGATGCAATCAAGATGAATACTACCATCCTAGGTATTCTAGTGATGCCGATGATAATATTTCTCATACTTTAATCATAGATGATTGGTACATCAAAAATATCTTAAAGGGTGGTGTGGTACATATCATTAGTGTTCATGAGGATGGCTATCATGATTGATTACAAAGAGGGGGTAAAAGGTACATCAGTTTGTGCTCATTGTGAAAAAAGTGTTCCAGCAACCCTTAAAAATGAGACATTATCATTATGTGAGGGTGGGGAAGAGGTTGAAAATGTATTGGTTGACATATGCGACATATGTGGTAACATAACCGCAATTCCTGCTCGATCTTTACCTCCTATTCACAAAGCAATCAAAAAACTTGTAAAATCTGAAGTGGTTTCTGAAGCTGGCAAAGTTACGATTGATTTAAAATCCATCGTAGACAAAGAAAAGCAGTATGATACGAGACCCAAACCAAATTATCAGCATGAATATCCGATGCAAGCTGCTGAGTGAGAATAATATTAAGTCAGCGGCTTGGATTCAGATTATAAATTCTAGTGATGAATTTTGAGTAGCACCAAGTTATAAAATCTTTCAAATCGTATTGGAGTGCAATTGGTGTGAGTATACAGGAAAGAGTTTTTGTGAAACGACAAATTAGTTCTGGATACTTTGAATAAATACAGACAAAAAAATTTTTAACAGTTGTATTCCACAAATTTTTGATTTTGGAAGCAAGTTTAATTACCAATCAAATTCAGGTCAATTTTATCGTTAAACAATCAAAATTTCAAAAAAAACTAGATTCTCATTGTTCTAATATTAGAATTTAGTGAATTTCCAGTCTGATGAATTATTTGTTGTCAACGATTATTTTTATTGACCTGAGATACATTGTGAGGTATGATACATTGAATTCAAACTGCAAAAACCTAGCTATGTAAGATGGGTGTGTAGCTTATGAATTATACAGGGAGTTGACAAAAATTTTATCACGTGTTATTAGGTAAATTTCGCTAAATGTCTAACAATTCAAAACAAGATTTATTGAACAGGATATAATATGGCTTCAAATGTTAAACTTACTGGATTAGCAAAAGATCTAGCGATTCGAGCCGATAGCGGAAAACCTGTACGAATTGGATTAATAGGTGCTGGTGAAATGGGGACGGATATTGTTGCGCGCACCTGTAGTATGACCGGAGTGGATGTTGCGGCAATATTGGAAATTGATTTAATAAATGCCCAATCTGCGGTAAATCTTGCAAAAGGAGAGGAGGGTCATTGTCAAATTGCAAATAATAAGGATGAATTGAATTCTGCAATAGAACTTGGGAAAATCGCTATTACAGAGAATAAAGATGCGGTGTTGCAATCAGATTTAATTGATGTTGTGGTTGACGCGACAGGAATACCAGCGGTTGGCGCGGAAATTGGTCTCAATGCGATGCAACTTGGTAAGCATTTGGTGATGATGAATGTGGAAGCTGATGTCACTATTGGCTCGTTGTTACGAAGAGAAGCGGAAAAATTAGGTGTTGTATATAGTTTGGGGGCTGGTGATGAACCATCAGCTTGTATGGAATTGATTGAATTTGTAACAGCAATGGGACATCAAGTCGTTTGTGCTGGTAAGGGTAAAAATAATCCTCTCAATACCGATGCAATTCCAGATGATTATATTGATGAAGCAAACCGACGGAATATGAATCCAAGATTGTTAGTAGAATTTGTTGATGGTTCTAAAACTGCAGTAGAAATGTGTGCATTGGGAAATGCGACGGGATTAGTTCCTGACTGTGACGGTATGCATGGACCAGCCGCGGCTCTTGGTGATCTTGCGACTATATTGATACCTAAAAAAGATGGCGGGTTATTAGCAGATATTGGTCGTGTTGACTTTTCGACCGGGAAAGGTGTTTCACCTGGAGTCTTTGTCATCGTTGAAGCTGAGCATCCGCGTATTTGGGAACGACTTAACGACCTTAAAATGGGGGAGGGACCTTATTATACATTTCATCGACCCTATCATTTAACTTCACTAGAAGTTCCTTTAACTTGTGCTCGTGCAGTATTATATCAACAAGCAGACATGGTGCCTTTAGATCAACCATGTACCGAGGTTTGCGCGGTTGCTAAGCGAGACCTGGAGGAAGGAGAAACTTTGGATCAGATAGGTGAGTACATGTATCGTGCAGTTGCAATGACTTCAGCACGTGCCAAAGAAATAGGTGCACTATCTGCAGGACTTTTGACTGGGGGTAAAGTAAAGAAGTCAATTAAAAAGGGACAAATTCTGTCTTCGGATAACACTACACTACCAAACACAAAATTGGTTGAACTACGAAATCAACAGAATGAATTTCTAAATCAAATTTAAATTCAATATTAATCAGCTGAAATTTTTAGAACTCACCAAAAACGAGTGATATAAATTTAGGGACTTATATACAATATGCCGCAAAAACAAATGCGATTACAATTTTTTACAAAAGAACTGAATCAAAATTAAATTCACGGTGCCCCAGTCTAAATAAAAAAAATTCTTGCAACATTGAATAAAATGGATATTCTGATGAAAGTTACCAGAACTAAATTTTATTGACAGATAAGTGTTTTATGTGACAATATGTCGCATTTGATTCCAAATTTAATTTTGCTAATTTGAAAATTATTCAACTCAACCACTGGAGTAAAACCATGAAGAAACTTTCAATAATTTTATCGTTGGGGCTTTTTATAGCCGCTTGCGATCCTCCCCAAGATGATATAGATACTATTGGTAATACGTCCAATAGTGCTTTTAATAACTGTATGCTTGGTGGCGGTAATGAGATTAGTTGTGCTTTCACAACATTGGGTGGATTTTTTACTGATGCTTGGGAAGGTAGTAGATGGTAGTCATCTAACCAACATTAAAGACGGCACTGATTATTCAGTGCCGTCTTTTTTATTTATTCTGCTTGTTCTTCTTGACATAGACTCTTTGCCTATCAAGTGTTTCAAGTTTGCAGTCATGAACCGCTAATTTATTTACTTTGATAGTTTTGTGTGTTGATTTTATTGGTTCTTTAAAGTTTGCACAAAAAAATAACTTAAAAGGGACTAAAGCCAACTTTCAAATGATCATCCTCGAGAAGAAAATTGACTTTGCGACATTTAACAAAACAGCTATTTTGTTCAATGTTGCTAGAAGTTCATTTTTGTATTTAGACAAGGGCATTATGAAATTAACAGTGAGTCAGTTTGTTTTGTATTGAAAAAATTTTATCGTATTTACTTTGCGGCATATTGTATATAAATCCCTAAATTTATCATTATTATTTGTTATTCTTTACTTGTTCTTGTAATCCATATCCAGCAAGTCCTTTAAACGTTTCAGCAATATCGCCTTTACTCAGTATAATTGGTTTACCGGCTTGGAGCGATAAATAGTATTGGCGTGCGATTGTTTCTAATTCAACAGCTCTCCACATTGCCTCTTCTATTGTGGAACCAACTACAACCATGCCATGATTCGCCATTAAGCAAGCAGTGCGGTTTTTCATCGCTTTTAATACGTTTTTTGCTAACTCAAGGGTACCAAAAGTTGCGTAATCTGCGCACCGAACATTACGACCACCAAATACCGCAATCATGTAATGACAAGCTGGAATTGTTTTTCGTAAAATTGCTAGTGTCGTACAATAAGTGGGATGTGCATGAACAACCGCATTGATATCTTCACGCACTTTCATTAATAACCAATGAAATCGCCATTCAGTTGAAGGTTTGCATGGTCCTTTCCAATCAGATGGCAAATTTTTTGTTAATTCTAATGCCGCGATTTGCGAAGATGTCATTTTTTCGTAGGGAATTGCTGAAGGGGAGATCAGCATTTTGTTCCCGTGTCGTATTGAAATATTTCCTGATGTACCCTGATTGATACCAAATGTATTCATATCTTGACAAGCGGAAATCAAATGTTTTCTTAAAGTTTGTTCAGTTGCCATTTTACCTCCATTGGAATTTAAATAATCTTAAAAAATTGAGAGGGATGATTCTCAGACATCTCGCTGGAAATTTAGTATTATGTCTACTATTTCCCGAAACCCTTTACCACTTTTATGATTTGCAATCCACTTTGGTTTCGCTACCAATAGTTGCTCAAATTCTCTTAAGTTTGCGACACCAATCGAATTTTGAAAGAATTCAAACAACGGTGAATCATTTGGACTATCACCAACAAATATTATAGCATCATTTGTAGTGTTGATGTCAAGTCCTAAAATATCAGCTGCAAATATTTTCGTCATTGTCAATTTATCATATGAACCAAACCAACCATTGACGTGGATTGAAGAGATTTTTGCGGTAGCTCCTTCTTCTTCAAAAATTGTTTTTATCTTATTGATATCTAGTTGTGAAAGGGGGGCAACGTCTTCACAGAAATCTATCGCAAGGTCAGCGATGCGGAATGATTGATCGGAAGCAATTGCAGCTCCTTTGACCTCCATCAGTACTCGAGATTTAATTTTATCAAAACGATCTGTGCGGTCGATTTCCTGTTTAACATCAGGATGTAATTTTCTGATCATCTTTTTGTTTTTGTGGTCATAAGTGTAATAAAAAGCCCCATTTTCACCGATGACTCCTTTTACTGGCCAAAATCTAGCGATCATGTCACACCAGCCAGCAGGTCGACCAGTGATTGCCGCAACAGCAATACCAACATTCGTCAATTCTTCAAGACATTTGTAAGCGTCAGCAGTCAAATATCCATCCGTTGTGATGGTATCATCAATATCGCAAAACAATACTTTTATCCCGGCAACAGTTTGAGCCGACATTTCTGAAATTGACCGCATCTTTTAATTTTCCTCAGCCGCAAAGCTTTTTAGTTCACCAGCATCACATGCGATGTCGGCAAATGAAAAACGATCTCGCATTTCATGTGCATGACAGACAGCTTCTTGATAAAAGTCAATTGGAATGTTTAAAGCCTTTGCAGAACTTGGTCCTCCCGCCGCTTCCAAATAACCTTGTAAAGTTGCTGGTGAAATTGCCATGTTCAAACATTCCTCCCGAAGTTCAGGCCATATTTTTTGCAATCGGTCATTGAATTTGTCTGCACTCTTTTGGTCAAATGCTTTCTTTCGGAACTCATTCACACATTGAGCTGCAATTTCTTTCCCCATACGAGCAGACATATCTTTGGGATCAATTTTTGTTGGTAAAATTTCAGGTGGATTTGCACTTTTGAGATATTTGTGCTGAAGTCTTGCCATTGTTAATGAAGTAACTCCGACTTGTTGGCCATGTAATGATCCTGGGTGTTTATTCCCGGCAAAACAATCAATGTAATGTGAAATTTGATGTTCACCCATAGACCCATGGTTTGAAACACCAGTAAATGTAACACCTAATCCACATAAGGTTAATAATCGAAATAAAGTAGTGATTGCTTCCAAATCTCCAGAAGCGATTCCTGCCGCTTGTTTCATTAGTTTCTGCTCTTCAAATATTTCAATTAGATATGGCTCTTGCATGTATGTAGTATCCAGTAAACGATGGGACATCCACCAGTCAATCTGTGCTACTGAACGACAAATACAATCTCCAAATCCAGCCGCGTTTAACCAAGCAGGAGCAGTTGCACAGATTTCTAAATCAACAAAGAAACCGATTGGTGCTTGTGAAGGCAGTGACACTTTCAATCCAGAATCAAGTGTGATAGATGCCGTTGAAGATGTATAACCATTCATTGAACCGGCGGTGGCAAAAACACAGTACTTTTGTTTATTAATGAAAGACGCGTGTTTAGTTAAATCATTGATTGTACCAGTTCCAACGGCAATAATTCCGTTGTAAGGTTTTATTTTTTTTGCTAATTCTCGTACAGTTGCTTGGTTAGCGTGTGGATTGGTATATACAATTGAATCCGTCAGACCTGCTCTTGATAACTCTTCTGTAATACGATTTCCCAAAACTGAGTAGGTATTTTCATCACAAACAACAGCAAAATCTGATTTCATTCCAATACTTTCAATTAGTCTTGTCGTCCAACCTTTCAAACTCTCTGATATAATGATATTGTCAAATTGTGCAGGTGGATATGTTTTGCCATTTTGTGGATTAACCCAAGTACCATTACAAATTTCATCAATTAGTTCAGTTTTGCTCTCAGGTAAATGTTCAAGTTGTGAAACTTGCGAAGTAGGGGACATACGCTATTCCAATTTTAAAATTGATTTTTGGCTTGATAACTTTTACTTGCCTTTTGTTATTATAATCTTAAAAATTCGAAAAAGTGAAAAATTTAGATTTATGATTATCCTTGTATAATGTCAAACAATAATTTTACAATTATGTCTTGGAGTTAGTGATGTCAACTGAATACGTAATTGGAGTTGATAGTTCCACCCAATCTACAAAAGTGATTGCGTGGTCAAAATCAGGCAAAGTCTTAGGGGAAGGGCGTGTACCAATTCCAATGTCAAACCCGCAACCGGATCAATTTGAACAAGATCCCGCTGATTGGTGGACTTCATTTTGTTCAGCTATTCAGGAACTAGGACGTTGTGTTGATTTACGTGATGCATTGGGAATTGCGATTTCAATACAACGTGAAACAGTTGGATTTTTAGATAAACAACATAATTCTCTGCGACCTGGAATGGTTTGGTTAGATGAGCGGGCACGTGACCTAACACAAAAATATTGTGAAATTGTTCCAAGTGAAAAGATTCATCAGCTAACAGGGAAACCTGTCAATGTTACCCCTGTGTTGTACCGACTATATTGGATGCGATTGAATGAACCTGAAATCTTGGATAAAACCGCGAATATTGTTGATGTACAGGGGTTTTTGGCAGGTAAGTTAACTGGAAAAATTACCACTAGTTGGACTGGAGCGGATCCTTGGGGAATTTTTGATATAACAAAAAATGAATGGTCGCGAACTATTCTGGATCCAATTGGCATTAAACAGAGTCAAATGCCACCTGCTGTTGCTTCAGGAAGTTGTATTGGACATATTACAATAGAAGCAGAAAAACAGACAGGTTTAAAGACTGGAACACCGTTGTATGCAGCTGGAGGTGATGGACAATGTGCGGGTTTGGGTGTAAATGCTATGAAACGAGGAACTGGCTATCTTAATCTCGGAACCGCATTGGTGATAGGAGCTTGGGATAAATCTCCCAAAATTTCTAGGTCTTGGCGAACCGTAATTTCGCCCACAAATTCTGGTTATTTTCTTGAGGGCGTTGTGCGGGCTGGAACATATTTTGTTGATTGGTTTATGAAGAAATTTGTAAATGAAACCCCCAGTTCTGAAGATTACTTGAATTTGGAAAAACATGCCGCAGAAATTTTCATTGGTTCGCAGGGACTTTTAGTTAGTCCATATTTATCTGGATGTATGAACCCATATTGGACAGCTGATGTGCGTGCATCATTTTTTGGGTTAAGTACAAATCATGGTCCTGCGCATATTTATCGCGCAATATTAGAATCTTTAACCGGAACAATTGCCCGCTGTGTAAACGATATGCGGAAGGAGGGAATAGAATTGGACCACATAATAAGCGTGGGTGGAGGAGCAAATTCGGAATTGTGGTTACAAATGGTGGCTGATGCTACTGGACTACCGGTTCGAGTAAGCAAATCATTAGAAGCTTCAGCATTAGGAGCAGGAATAACCGCGGCGAAAGGAATTAGTTGGTTCCCTGATTTTGAAACGGCCGCAGATGCAATGTGTCAATCACGTGAAGGAAAGTTACCAGTGGAATCCAATTATAGTGTTTGGAAAGATCTGCTTGAAAAACAGCAGAAGCTCAATGACATTATGGTAGAAAAACACCAATTGTGTACGTGATCTTGACACTTCTTAGTAATTGATTAGGTTTCAATTTTAATTTTGCAGTCTTCTTGCAAAGGTTTTTAACAATAATTAGTTGAACGAACATTAAATCTTTTACTCTTGAATTTATTTGCGGAAATTCAATTTAGCTGATAATATGGTTCTCTGAACATGGTACTTTAACACTGCCAGTGCTGATAAGTCAGTAAGGATAATTCAATGCTTGAAAAGGTTGATAATTTACGAAATCAATTTTTGGATGGTATGAGCCACGTTGCAAATACAGTAAGTGTTTTGACGACTGATGGTTTTGCAGGAAAAGATGGCGTTACAATTTCAGCTATGTCATCTGTTAGCGCAGATTCTGCAAATCCTACTTTGTTAGTTTGTGTCCACCAAGATTGTGCAATTACTCCTAAGGTCGAATCTAATGGTGTATTTTGTGTAAATATTTTACGAGATGATCAAGTCAATATTGCAGAAACTTTTGCTGGTAGAAAGAAATCGATTATAACAGATAAGTTTGCGTGTACAAAGTGGAATAAAATGTTGACCGGTTCACCTAGCGTTAAAGGGTCTGTTGTGAGTTTTGATTGCAAAATGTTGTCGGCAAAACTTGTTGGTACACATAATGTTATAATTGGTGAAGTTGTTGAAATTGAAATTTCAGAAAATTCTAATCCACTTGTACATTTAAACCGATCTTATGCAACATTAAAACAAATCAAAAACTAATTTAACTATACTATCAATCATAACAACTGCAGATAAATTTAACTGCTACGAGTTATTTTAGTGAAAGCTAAGCTATTGCTTAAATCTTTAATCAGTTGTTGATATAGAAATCAACTGCGGATGCAACACCATCTTCATTTATTTTGTTTAACCAATACTTAAAACGCTCTGCAAACCTAGAATCTGTCGCTAGCTCACCATAAAATTCGTGTTGCTGAATCCAACGAATTGGTTCTGATTTTGCTTCGTTTGCAACCTTTCGTAACTGATCAAGACAAGGGTCAGCTAACTCAAAATTGCTGTTATCTTCACGAATTCCAGTACACATCCTAGCCCAGAGTGCCTCTGTTAGTGTAAGTCCATCAAGAGATGTGTTTGAATTTACCGCATCTTGTATGATTGGAATTAAGAAACCGGTATGCCGAGAAGAACTATCAAAAGTGATACGTTGTACGGTATCAACAATTTTTGGGTTAGCAAAACGTTGTTCAATAACTTTTACATACTCAACTGCTGAAATATTTTCAACTGACTTTACAAGTGGTGCAATATCTAAAGTTGTAACTTTCCGATAAAAATCTCGAACTATAGGAGAATTCATACATTGTGAAATTGTATTGAGTGAAAGAAGTTCACCTGCAGTTGCGACGATTTGATGACCACCATTTAATATGCGTAGTTTCATAGATTCGTACAAATGTACCTCATTTGTAAAGGTTACACCAACTTTTTCCAGCTCTGGACGACCATTACAAAACTCATCTTCAATCACCCATTGGCGAAAATTCTCATGAGTTACTGGTGCTAAGTCAGCAATTCCAAATTCTTCAGCTAACTCTAATTCTCGTTGGCCAGTAACAGGAACGATGCAATCCACCATGGAATTTGGGAATGTACAGTTCTCTTCAATCCAATCAGCTAAATTTGGATCTGTCATTTGTGCAAATGAGACTACTGTATTCTTAAAAATTGTTCCATTATTGACTAAGTTATCACAACTTAGCCCTGTGATTGGTCCAACTCCTTCTAAACGACGAATTTTGAGTGCGGCAATGATTGCCCCAAAGACTGTTTTGGGTGTCTCAGGATTTTGTGAATCATGGATGATATCTGGGTGTTGAGAATTAAATTGTTTTGACACGGGGTCAAAAAAATAACCACCCTCTGTTATTGTTAATGAGACAATACGAATTTCTGGTTGAGCTAGTTGCTTTATTAACGATGCATTGTCTGCTTCAATAGGTATATAATCTAGTATTGACCCGATGACTTCTGCAGAATATTCCTTTGGGGACAATTCAATTAGCGTTGTTAATATATCTTGTTCGATTAACTTTTCACGAAGCTTTAGGTCTTGTGTACGGACACTTGCTCCCAAAATCCCCCATTTTTTGGCTAGTCCCATCTGCATCAATTGGTGGAGATACCAAGCCTGATGAGCGCGATGAAAATTACCGACTCCGATATGTACTATTCCAGCGGCTAATTGTTTTCGGTTATATTCTGGAACTCTAATGTGTGGAGGTAATACATCCAAATTCCGATTTTTGAGTTGCACAGGTTTATTAATTGTCGCTAACTCATCCATTGACCACCATCTACATTATAGGTTTGTGCAACAATATAGTCTGCTTCATTTGTTGCTAGAAATATCGCCATTCCAACCAGATCGTCTGCCTTACCAAATCGACCATAAGGAACCTTTGCCTCGACTTCTTGTTTCTTTTGACCTATCTTTTTGTTTTCCCATTTAGCAAATAATGAATCTACGTTTTCCCAATGTTCACCTTCAACTACTCCAGGTGAGATGGCATTGACATTTATACCATATTGTATTAGGTCAAGCCCGGTAGATTGAGTAATAGAAATAATCGCCGCCTTAGTCGAACAATAGACTGCCACTAGTGGTTCACCTCGTCGTCCTGCTTGACTTGCAAGATTAATGATTTTACCGCCATGACCTTGTTGGATCATTTGTTTAGCGGCAGCTTGAATTGAAAAAATTGTTCCAGCAACATTAACCGCATAGAGGTCATCAAAGTCAGTTCGAGAAATTTCAACTGTTGGTGCCAGTGAAAATAATACCGCACAGTTAATGAGTATATCTAGCTTACCGGTTTTATTTACTACATTATTGACACATTTATCAATTGAATCCTGATTAGTTACGTCTAATTCTACTGGAAAGGACATTGACCCCAGTTCAGAAGCAGTATTTTGTGCAGCTTTGAAATTAATATCAGCAATTGCGACCGTCGCACCTTCATTAACATATCCATTGGCAAAAGCTTTACCAATACCACGGGCTGAGCCAGTTATTAACGCTGACTTTCCTTCAAGACGCTTCATGAAATTCGGAGCCCTGCCTGATCAAACTTATGTATTTTGTCTTGCAGGGGAGTTAACCAAACTTTATCACCATGTTGCAGAGAAAACTCACCACCGACGCGGACTACAATTGTCTCAGTTAAACCGGTTTCATGAATATGTAAGAATGTATCTGACCCCAGATGCTCTGCCACTCCTACAGTTCCCTGCCAGTCTCCTTTATCTGCTGATGCAACAATATGTTCTGGTCTAACCCCGATAGTGTGGGCTTGATTCTTAGTTGCAACCTCGCCAGTAAAAAAATTCATTTTCGGACTTCCAATAAATCCAGCAACAAAGAGGTTCTCAGGTGAACGATAGAGATCCAATGGAGACCCAACCTGTTCAATTTTTCCGCTTTGGAGTACAACAATTTTATCGGCCATTGTCATTGCTTCAATTTGGTCATGAGTGACATAAATCATTGTTGTTGCAAGTCGATTGTGTAACTCTGAAATTTCCACACGCATACCTACTCGAAGCGCAGCATCCAGATTTGAAAGCGGCTCATCAAATAAAAATGCCGTAGGTTCTCGGACGATTGCTCGACCAATCGCGACACGTTGTCGTTGCCCTCCAGAAAGCTGACTGGGTTTGCGGTCAAGATAATCAGTAAGGTTAAGTACCGAAGCAACATTTTCAATTCGCTTATTTTGTTCACTTTGATCTAAACCAGACATTCGCAATGGAAACGCAATATTTTTGCGAACAGTCATATGTGGATAAAGTGCATATGATTGAAAAACCATCGCTAAGCCGCGTTTTGCAGGAGGAATTCCAGTTACATCCTGTCCGTTGACACATATCTCACCACTAGTTACATCTTCTAAACCAGCAATTAGACGCAGTAATGTAGACTTACCACATCCAGATGGACCTACGAAAACAACAAATTCACCGTCATCAATCGTCAAATCGATCGGTTGGATGACTTCAATATCACCAAATGATTTTCTAACTTTTTCAAGCGTAATTTGTGCCATTTTGT
Source organism: Stappiaceae bacterium (assembly GCA_964291365.2). Taxonomy (GTDB): domain Bacteria; phylum Pseudomonadota; class Alphaproteobacteria; order Rhizobiales; family Stappiaceae; genus JBDWFY01. The sequence goes on along the minus strand of OZ219989.1, from coordinate 1,994,555 downwards.
TGATTCCTTATTTTACTGCGCCAAATGTCATACCACGAACTAATTGTTTCTGGCTAAACCAACCCATAATTAATATAGGAGCAATTGCCATAACACTGGCGGCACTCAATTTGGCATAAAAGAGTCCTTCTGGACTAGAATAACTTGCAATAAAAGCAGTTAGCGGAGCTGCATCAGCAGAAGTGAGATTAATTGTCCAAAATGCTTCATTCCAAGCAAGAATAATATTAAGTAATAGCGTTGATGCAATTCCGGGAACAGCAATGGGTAGCAAGACAAAAAGTACCTCATTTTTAAGTGAAGCACCATCCATTCTAGCCGCTTCTAGAATGTCAACGGGAATTTCCTTAAAATAGGTAAATAGCATCCATATTATAATGGGTAAATTTATCAACATTAATACAATTACTAATCCAGTTCGAGTATCAAGTAGCCCTAGATCGCGAAAAATCAGATAAATTGGTATTAATACACCTACTGGTGGAAGCATTTTTGTTGAGAGCATCCACATTAGTACATCTTTGGTTCGCTTTCCAGGAACAAACGCCATTGACCAAGCTGCAGGAATAGCAATCAGCAATCCTAATAAGGTCGATCCGATTGAAATTATGACTGAATTGGTGAAGTGTTTAAAATAATCTGAGCGTTGTTGCACTACTCCATAACTTTCAACTGTCCAGGTAGACGTTAATATCTCCAGAGGGGAACGAATTGCATCAACTTCAGTTTTAAAGGAGAGCACCACCATCCATAATACTGGAAAGAAAATGAGAAACGCGATTAACCCTGCGATTACTGTAGTCAATGTTTTTCGTTTGGTTGTAACTGCTTTAGCCATTTCTTTACCTCACGCGTCTAAATTCTTACCAATCATCCGCATTAGGAATATTGCAACAATATTTGCAAGAATAATTGCAATTACACCACCAGCACTACCAGCACCAACATCAAACTGTAATAGCGATGAAACATAGATCAAATAGGTAAGGTTGGTAGTTGAAGTACCGGGACCACCATTCGTAGTCACTAAAATTTCAGCAAAAATTGATAAGAGAAAAATTGTTTGAATTAGAATTACAACAGTTATCGCTCTTGCTAAATGTGGTAGCATGATAAACCAAAAACGTGAAAACCAGTTTGCACCATCCATTTCAGCAGCTTCTAGTTGCTCCTGATCAAGGGACTGTAATGCGGTGAATAAAATTAGTGTTGCAAATGGCAACCATTGCCAACTAACAATACCGATAATTGATAACAAAGGAATTTGACTAAAAAATTCAATAGGTTGAATTCCTAAAAATTGTGCTAAGTGTCCGAATATTCCATTTACAGGATTCATAAATAGATTTTTCCAAATTAAACCGGAAACTGTCGGCATTACAAAAAATGGTGCAATGACCATTATTCGAATTAATCCGCGTCCCCACATCGGTTGGTCTAACAACAACGACAACAGAATCCCTCCAATTACAGTGATTAACAGTACACCTGCGACCAAAACTAAGGTGTTTTGCATTGCATCTGTAAAACTAGGGTCGGTAATGAACCAATAGTAATTTTCAAATCCAGAAAATGGGTTTTCTCCAGGTTGTAATAGATTGTAACGGAGAAATGAAAAATATATGGTAAGACTCAGCGGAATAAGCATCCAACCAAGTAAAAGAATTACTGAAGGTGATATCATCGCCCGAGCCGCAGCACGTGATGCTTTTGTTGCCATCTCATCCCCCCCAAGTTTGACTAACTTAGTTTGTTATGAAATCAGAGAAGAGCGGGTCAATGAATAGTCATCGACCCGTTCAAAGGCTATTTTATATAACCTGCTTTAGTCATTTCGCGAACAGCAAAATCTTGAGAATTTGAAATTGTTTCATCAATTGATTGTTGTCCAGCAAGAGCTGCAGCAACTTGTTGCCCAACATAGTTTCCGATGCCTTGGAATTCAGGAATAGCAACAAATTGAACCCCAGTGTATGGCACTGGATTCAATGTCGCGTCAGCTGGATTCGCAGCGAGAATTGAGTTGAGCACAGTATTTGCAAACGGTGCAGCGGATGTATACTTTGGATTATCGTAAGTAGATTTACGTGTTCCAGGAGGTGCAGACACCCATCCCTTGCTTTCGCCAACTAACTCTACATATTCCTTTGAAGTTGACCAAGCTAAAAATTCTTTTGCTGCGTCAACTTTTTTTGAACTATTTGGAATAGCAAGAGCCCAAGCCCAGAACCACCCGGTTCCTTTGTCAGTTACTTGTCTAGGTGCTTGGAAAAACCCAGTTTTATCTGAAACTGAACTTTGCTCCGGATTATAGATATAACCAGCAGCGGATGTTGCATCTACCCAAGTTGCACATTTTCCGTCGGCAAATAATGCGCGATTTTCATTATGTCCATTTGCAGATGAACCTGGAGGACCATAGTTGTTCATTAAGTCAACATAATAGTTGAGAGCAGCGCGCCACTCTTCACTATCAATCGTTGGATTCCAGTCAAGGTCAAACCATTGACCGCCAAAAGCGTTTACCATTGGTCCAACAAATGCCATGTTTTCTCCCCAGCCTGCTTTTCCGCGTTGGCAAGTTCCATAAACTCCATTAGATGGGTCATGTAACTTTGCAACCATATCTTCAAATTCATCATAAGTGATTTGTGAAGATGGCTCTGCGATTCCAGCCGCTGCAAACAGGTCTGTGCGATAAAATGTAAATGAGCTTTCGGCATAAAATGGCACCGCGTATAGATTACCATTTGCAGATAATCCATTTCAAACTGGTTCAAAGATATCATTATAATCGTAAGCACTACCCAAATCATCAAGGCTTTTCAACCAACCTTTATCACCCCAGATTGGAGCTTCATAGGCACCGATTGTAATAACATCAAATGAACCACCACTTGTGGCGATATCTGTTGTTACACGTTGTCGAAGCACATTTTCTTCAAGTACAACCCATTCGAGTTCGTGACCTGTCTTGGCTTCAAATACAGATGACAATTCCTGCATGATAATCATGTCAGAGTTATTCACCGTCGCAATTGTGATTTTTTCAGCAACGGCCACCGTTGCAAACAATGGAATAATTGCCAAAGCTAAAAGTGATTGTTTGATTTTCATAAGCGAAAACCTCCCATGTGTTTAGTAGTTTGGTTTAGTTTTCCCGGCATTATTTAAATGACAGAAAATTTTGCCAACGCTTCAGCAGTTTCTCACTTAATTGGAGTTAAAAATTTTCAATAACAGACGCAAGTATAAAACTAACTAAAGCGTTTGGGTTAATAAATTGTTGTTACGTCTCCTTATATTCATTTATAAATAAGAAATCAACAAAAATTTACACCCTGTAAAAAAATAATTTAATGCGTGTAAAATTTAATTGCAACATTTTTTTTATTTTTTCTCATTTTCCCTTTATTTTAAGCGGATGCGCGTAGCACAAGTTTTCCTTCATAAAGAATCTCATTTCTAGAATATAAAGTCTCGTTGCTTTTATTTTGTATCAGGTTGAATAAAATTTTGAAACTACGCTCCGCGATTGCAGCGTAGTCTTGAGAAACGGTTGTGAGTGGGGGACAGGTAAATTTTGACCACGGATGATCATCGTGTCCTGCAATACGTAGTGCACAACCGGAGCCTATACCAACACGTAACCCACATTGATATGCTGCTGCGATCAACCCAATTGCCAATCGGTCATTGCTACAAAGGACTGTTTGTGAAGGTAATCCTTGATTTGAAATGAGTCGTTTCCCTTCTTCCAATCCAATTTTTTCAAACTCCCAACCTTGTCCTTTAACGCGAATAACTTGCGGTTTGTGTCCGAGTTTTTCCATTGCCATCCTGTAAGCAACCGTTCTAGTGTCGGCATTTGGATTGACAGGTGGCATTTCAAAAAAACATGGAGGTTCACCAGAGCGACAAAGGTAATCTACGATTAAACGGATGCTTTGAAAATTATCTGATCCGACAAATGTTTCTCCGATTTGGATATTGCTATCAAAAAATACCGTTTGGATTTCAGAACAAAAGTTTTGTAGAGTTTTAAGGTGTGAACTGGCACCCAATGGTGCAATTAATGCTCCACTTGGACGGAGCGAACGTAATGTATCAAGTGCATTTATCTCAAGTTCCTGTTGGCCATGTGCACTAAAAACAAGCGGCCAAAAACCCGCTTCAATACAACGTCGCTCAATACGACGAACAATTTCAACAAAAAATGGGTCTGCCAAATATGGAACGACGATGCCGATAGTTTTAGTAGACTTTCGATTTTGATTAATTGCAAAGATATTTGGTTGATAATTGTGTGTCTTCAGCGTCTTTTCAATTTTTTCGCGCGTAGATTTTCGAACACTATTTGGGTCATGAAAGTATTTTGAAACAGTCGGACGGGAAACACCTGTAAGCTCGGCAAATTTCTCCATATTTTTTATTTTTGCTATGGCCATAAAATCAACCCTGTAATGTTCTTTGATACGGACAAGGTTTATTGCCGTAGTTATTTGTTTATAGAGATTGTTGGCGAACTTACTTTGAATTGAATCACTAATGGTGGTTAAATTAATCCAAAGTATAATACCAATTTATGATAGCAGCTAATTATTTTGGAGTCAAACTATAAGATATATTGTAACATCTTGGTGTTGGTGAAGGGAAGCTGAATCAACTTCAATTACTTAATCACTTGCATACCGTCCAATACAGATATTGCTATACTGAACGGTATACAAATTTCTGCTTCAATTAGATTGCAATTAACTACCCATAATCATTCGCCATACGGCGAGACTTACAGATACTGTTACAATTATTGTAACGATAACCCAAACTTTGAGAATAAAAAATTGCGCTTTCATCTCGGTTAGAAACGCTTCGAATTTGGCATCAATTTGCTTAAGCAAGGATTCATGTCTCGCATCAGCGGCTTTTCGCTCTGCATCCATTCGTGCATCTACGGCTTTTCGATCTGCATCCATTCGCTCAAGCATGGCCTTATTGTTCGCTTCAGCAACCATTCGATCCGCATCCATTTGTGTAATCTTGGCTTCAAATTTTCCATCGGCATGTGATTTGTAACCGTCAAGCTCTGCTTTATGGTCAACAAGCCCAGCATTGATAACTTTTTCACTGCTATCAACCTGTACCTGCAACATGTCCAATCTAGCACCAGTGGTGTTATTCATTGTAACATCTCCATGTTGGTGATGGGAATCTGAATCAACTTCAATTACTTAATCACTTGCATACCGTCCAATACAGATATTGCTATACTGAACGGTATACAAATTCCTGCTTCAATTTGATTGGAATTAACTTCCCCAAAAAAATCTCCACGCCGCGAGACCCGCAGATACAATACCAATTGCAGTTATGATCAGCCAAACTTTGAGATTAGAAAAAGACTTTTTCATTTCTGCTCGAACTGCTTTAAATTCTGCATCATTTGCGCGTCGATTTCCATCAATTCGCTCTAACACGGTTTCATGTTTCGCGTCAATTCGCTCCAGCATGGCCTCATGTCGTGCATCAGCAACCCTTCGATCCGCATCCATTCGCGCATCTACGGCTTTTCGATCTGCATCCATTCGCGCATCTACAGCTTTTCGATCTGCATCCATTCGCGCATCTACAGCTTTTCGATCTGCATCCATTCGCTCAAGCACGGCCTTATTGTTCGCTTCAGCAACTCTTCGATCCGCATCCATTTGTGCAATCGAGGCTTCAAATTTTCCATCAACATGCGATTTGTAGCCTTCAAGCACCGCTTTGTGACCAGCTAGCCCGGCACTGATAACTTTTTCACTACTATCAACCTTCACATGCATCATTTCCAATTTAGTATCGGTATTGTTATTCATTGTAACATCTCCATGTTGGTGATGGGAATCTGAATCAACTTTTGTTGCTCCATTATACCCAGATTTAATTTTATTGCAATTAGTTCGCACGCGCTTGGTAGAATTATCACCGCACGAATTAACTTTATTTGCTCGCAACGCCTGATTAGATAGGATCCCATCATTACCCTGCGAAATACGATTTTCATGTTTCGTTTCCATTTTTTAATCCTCGCTACTGGAAATCGTGATTTCCAGTCTAATGTTAAATTTAATTCACGTACCACACGACATTACAATGTTACAACCGACTTTCAATCAATCCTTAGTTTTCCAGACCATTTGTTCCAAAGCAATTCGTAATAATACTCTTAAACTAAAGTGCTTTTTTGATAAATTAAGTTAATTTTAACAAATTTCACACTCTTAATTCATAATATAATTTAGCTTTCAAATTTTGTCAAGCCAAATCAAAATAAATTATAAATTAAATGTGAACAAAAATCAATAAAATATTTGAAATAATTGATTCTATAAGGGTTCAACTGCTGTAAAGCATGATAAATAATACATGCTATTCTGTCGGTTAAAATGAATATTTTGGCGCGCACATTAAAAATTTTAATACTATTTTACGCGAAATAAACTATTTTAACCCAATAAAGTCAATAATTACATCGACAATTTAATTCAAACAAAAAAATTTAGAATCAATTTTTGTCGGCATTTTCAGCAACACATTATTTTTTCTCTTCTTTCTAAACCAATAGTGATTATTGCCTATAAAAACAAAGGAAACGAGCAAATTTTAAGTTGCACTAAAGTAAAAAAGTCAGGTGCGCGCAAACAATAAGTATTGATTCAAATATTTTAATTTTACCCAAAGAGAGCAGGATAATCTTGACATTAGCAAAAATCTACTTAGAATTTTTCCAACAGATGCTTTGAAAGTGACAAATCTCATACTAAATTTTCGTCCAAAATGAAATTGATCCTGACAAATTGGAACTGGCTTATTAGACTACATGCAATTGGGCACTTCACTGTGGAATATAAGTGAGTATGAGGTGTGCTAAATTTAATCACAAAGAGAATACCAATTACATTAAGTAATCTGTTCGTATGTGTCTTTCTAGTTGGAATTAAGGATAGCTAGCAATTCCAAATTTTTTGATAGGTTTAACAAATTATTTACACGCGTCAAGAAATTAAGCAAGTAATACATAAACCCAATTTTCGATTGTAAATTATTGTTGAGTTGCAATTTTAAAATTAGTCGTTAATCCTCTTTCAAAATTAGAGCTTGATTCTAGAATTTAATGATCCATTATTATGCATTATAACTAGGGTCACTTTTAACGTTTCATATTTTGATATATCCTAGTTAATACGTAAACAAGTTAAGGAGCAAAAATGGCGGAAGCACGAGATGAACGGGAATATACTGAAATCCATATTCCGACAATGCTTCGAATGCTCATAGGAGACACACTGTATTTTGTTTGTTATTTTGAGTGTATGAACCGACATGACTTGGATAATCAAGCTCAAACTGACAATAAATTGGGATATTTGCGGCAGTTACTTGAGCAAATTAGCCTTAAACCACTTACTGTAAAAGCGTTAATCAATAATCTCAAAATTCATATTCAAGGAATGACTATCAAAGAATTGCGCGAGATTCCATCTAATCTCAATGAACAAGTAACTGTCTTACTCACGGACACACTTTATGGTAAAACCGGAACGCAACACTAATTTCAATTTGACAAAATCAGCAATAAATGAGACCAATTATGATTACAAATCCAGATACTGACCTTGTAATTTCTAGATCGCTTAAAGTACCACCCGTAAATATTTGGCAATGCTGGACCACACCTGAATATATCAAACAGTTTTTGGTTCCTAAACCGCACACTGTTACTGAATGCGAAATTGATTTGCGGGTTGGAGGACGTTTCAATACTACATTCTTGGTAGAAGGAAACGAGATGAAAAATGAAGGGATTTTTCTCGAAATTGAAGACCAGAAAAAATTAGTTTTTACAGACTATTACACTGAGGACTGGAAACCATCCGCTGAACCATTCATGACTGCAATCGTACTATTGGAATCAATCACCGAAGGAGAAACTAAATTAAGTATTATTGTTCGTCACAGCACAATAGAAAAACGTGAAAGTCATGAAAATATGGGATTTTATGATGGTTGGAACCAAGTTATTGATCAATTGGAACAACTTGCTTCAACCCTATAGTTGAAATATTCGGGCGAATAATTTAATTTCTATGGATAAAGCTAGAGTACAACTTTTCAAATTAAAAGGAATTTCAAATGAGTGAATTGTGGAAAAAATCGGCGGTAGAATTAGCTGAATTAGTGCGAAAGCGGCAAGTAACTGCAGTTGAAGTTACTGAAAGTGTGCTTGATCGGCTCAATACAGTTAATCCAAAACTCAACGCGGTCGTACAGGAATTACCGGAAGAAGCTTTAAGTGAAGCTAAAAAGGTTGATGAAAAAATCAAGATTGGTGATTATGTTGGTCCTTTAGCTGGTGTTCCCGTTACTATAAAAGTCAATACTGACCAAGTAGGATATGCGTCAACCAACGGGTTACAAATACAGAAAGATTTGATTGCAAATGAAGATAACCCAGTTGTAACCAACTTTCGTAAAGCTGATGCAATCATTGTAGGACGTACAAATACACCAGCATTTTCAATGCGCTGGTTTACTCGAAACTCCTTACACGGTGAAACGCTCAATCCTCATGATGCAAACATTACACCAGGTGGTTCGTCAGGTGGAGCAAGTTCTTCACTTGCTGTAGGAATTGGAGCAATTGCCCATGGCTCTGATATTGGTGGTTCAATTCGTTATCCAGCATATGCGTGTGGATTACAAGGGTTGCGACCAACACTTGGTAGGATTGCCGCAGTGAATTTTACTGCTCAAGATCGAGGAATTGGACCTCAGTTGATGGCTGTTTCTGGACCACTTGCACGTTCTATTGATGATTTAAGTTTAGCTTTATCAGTGATGAGTATGCAAGATCATCGAGATCCATGGTGGACTCCTGCACCAATTGAAATATCAAATCATCCAAAACGTGTTGCTTTATGTGTAAATCCAGATGGACTTAAAACTGTTCCTGAGGTTGAAAAGTCTCTTCGGGAATCAGCTGCAAAATTACAGGAAGCTGGTTGGCAAGTTGAAGAACAAGATATACCACCGTTACGTGAACCAGCAAAGCATCAGTTAACACTTTGGCTTTCGGAAGCAAGAAAAATCGGAACCGACATTTTTGAAAAAGAAGGTGATCCAGATGCAAGTTTTGTCTTTCAAGTGATGGAAACTGTATGCCCAGTACCCGACATCAACGGACTTCTTGATGCACTTCAACGCCGAATGCCATTGTTACGGGAATGGAATTTATTCTTTGAAAAATATCCTGTTTTACTATGTCCTATTTCTGCGGAACTCCCATTCAAAAATCATATAGATGTCACGAGCAAAGAAAATATGCTCAATTGTTTAGAGGTACAATTAACGCAAATTGGATTTCCATTCTTGGGTCTACCGGGGCTTTCTGTTGCAACAGGTAAGGTAGGAACTTCACCAGTAGGAGTTCAGTTGGTTGCTGGACGATATCAAGAGAGTATTTTGCTAGCGGCTGGAAAAGAGATTGAATCCCGCTGTCCTGTAATTTTGCCGATTGAGCCAAATTTCTGACATTTAAATCTAATTTAATAATTGCTAAAACTTGTTAAAAGTGATTAGATTTATCAAATTCGGCTTATTCTTCGAAGACATATGGATTGAGAATTCCTCGTCCCCACAACAATTTTCTTTCAGTTTCTGGTAATTGAGCTTCATCACAAACATTCTGCCAATTGCTTTCTATACACGATACTTGGCTATCAATGATTTCTTTAGCTCGATTTTGCGAAAGTCGAAATTGATGAGCAGCTTTTATACATAAACTGATTCTGCTACTTCTGTCTCCTTCATAAATTTGCATTAATTGTTTCGCTTCTCCACCAGAACGGGGAAAGGTACAAACATCATATGCAGGTGTTAGTGTCAACGAAGTGCCATCCCAAAAGACTGAGTGATTTCGAAGATGATCATCAGTATTCCCACAAAGAATATTAAATACGATTCGGGCAAACAATTCCTCTAGTGTTGATAATGGTTCGGTAAATTTATGACGAATTATTTCGGCAAATTTTTGGTAGGAACCAAAGAGTGGTGTTGATTCTGGAAGTCCCAGTAGAGTTTGTGCTGTAAATACTAGTCGACGTTCCCATTCATTTGATCGTTTCTTTCTATCAAACCGTTCTACTAGAATAACACTTTTTCCTAGTGTTTCAGTTAATTCTACCTTAGCGACATTGAGTCCGCAATATTTTGCTAATCGCATCACTATAAATTCTGCCTTAACCACATCATAATGGTCAGTAGTTTTTGAAAACTTAGCAATATATTTTTGGTCTTGACTTTCAAATAACATTTTTGGTCGTGCACCTCCTACGGACGCACCGCGTAATAACGCGTTTTCTAAACTGGAGTCAATGGGGATTCCTCTTTCGACTTTTGTGCTTACACTTAGCAACTCTTCTAATGAACATTGATTAAGGGCGCGAGGTTCATAGTAATTTGCAGATTTTTGAAAGTCTAGCGCACCGATACGGTCAGAACCCGAAAATAACATATAAGCTAAATTACTAATTTCAACATCCCAATTATCAAGATTTGAAATCAAACTGTTGATGACACGTCTTCCCCAAGCATCTGGTAAGCTATCACGAATACATCCTGGGATTGATAAATTATTTATGGGTTCAATCAAACCAGATTTTAATGGTAACTCATCTTCGTAAATGGATATTGCATTATCTCGTTCTAGATAACTTCGACCATAGGTGAAATTGAAACGTTCATTTTCTACAAAAATCTTACCAGCAACAACCGGACTAATTTCACCTGGTAACCAAATCCAGACAAATGCTTCCTTGTCATTAATATTTTTAGAAATCATCATCAATTACCTTTCGCGATTTGTGGGTATTCTTGGGTAAGAGTGAAATCTTGCTTTCTATTGAATGTATTTGTGTTGTAAGTGGATGGGAATCAGCTTCAAACAAATTCACCCCAACAATGTTTGCTATTTCAAAGACAACACCAATTGTACAAGACATGTGTCCATTTTCAATACTCAACAAAGTTTCACGCGAAATTCCGGCACGCATAGCTAACTCTCTCCTTGACCATTTAAGGAGCTTACGTTTTAGCTTAATTTGTTGACCTAATAACTTGACCGCTTCAATTGCCAATGTAGAATATGGTCTATTCTGATTCTTATTTTGCATCTAGAGTTATTCCTTGTAGTTGTTGTATATAAGTAAGATACTAATCAACTATTTATGTAATCGTCTGATTTCAATTTTTCAAGTACTATTTGCCCAATATATTGGGCAAATAATAGAGATTTGCCCAATATATTGGGCAAATAGTAATAATTCTATCCAAAAATCTTATATTTTAATGTATCAGTAATAGTGCACAGACAGAAATAGAAAAGCTAGAATAAAATTTCACGACTATTAATGAAAACTGAAAATATATTACGCGCTAAGTTGCGACTTCAGTAGACTTGGGATTTGGCTCGGAACATCAGCAACTGCGATTCCCGTCGACTCGCATACTTTACGCTTTGATTGATAGTCTCCCTTGCCACCAGAAACAATTGCACCTGCATGTCCCATTTTCTTTCCTGGTGGAGATGTACGACCGGCAATAAACATCACTACTGGTTTTTTCATGGTATTTGCATATTCAGCGGCATCTTCTTCGGCAGTACCACCAATCTCGCCACAAATCACAACAGCAGAAGTATTTTCATCTTTATCAAGAAACTCTAAAGCATCTTTTGTCGTTGTACCAATCATTGGGTCCCCACCAACACCGTAGAAAACTGATTGACCAAAGCCACTTTGTGAGAGATTTAGGCAGATGAGTGTTCCCAAACTACCAGATCGTGAAATAACCCCAATATTTCCAGGTTTAAAAACATTCTTATTGAACGCTGGCATTATTCCTGCGAAAGTTTCGCTAGGTGTTACTAATCCTGCGGTGTTTGGTCCGACGATCCGAGTATTATGCTGTTTGGCAACTGCAAGCATCTCCATAACATCATGTGTTGGAATATGTTCCGTTAAACAAACTATTAGTTTCGCACCTGCTTCACAAGCATCTATCGCCGCAACCTTTGCGGCCAACGGTGGTATAAACATGAGTGCAACATCTATTGGATTTTCTGTCGCGGCTTTGACTGCACTTTCAAACACCGGACGGTCAAGATGACGTGTGCCAGCTTTCTTTGGATTAACTCCACCAATGACATTGGCACCATAATCAATCATTGCTTGAGTCCAAAATGTTCCTTGCTTTCCGGTGATTCCTTGGACTAGGATCTTATCTGATTTACGTAATATCATTACTATTCCTACTTAGTCGCATTGACAGCCGCTTTTACCGCATCATCCATTAAATCATACGGTTCAATACCCAATTCCTTTGTAACTAGCTCAATCGCTTCTTCCTCACCAGTTCCGTGAATGGTGAAAAATATTGGAATATCAGGGTTCAAATTCTTCCACGCGTTTACCACACCTTCTGCCATAACATCTGTTCGGGCAAATGCACCACAAAAGTTTACCAGTAAACTTTTTATTCTTGGATTACTCAATAATATTTCCAGTGCAATTTGAGATTTCGTGTAGGCTTCACCGCCAATTTCAAGAAAATTTGCAGGTTCCCCTCCAAAGTATGAAATTGCATCCATCGTGGTCATAGTCAAACCTGCACCGTTTGCGAGAACACCAACTGAACCTCCAAGTTCAATATATTTTAATCCCGCATTTTGTGCAGATATTTCTAATTCAGTCAGAGACTCATCGGAAGCATATTTGGCCAAACTTTCTTGTCTGGGTAAGGACGAATCATCCAATACCAACTTACAATCTAACGCGATTAGTCCATCGGGAGTTTCGGCAAGAGGGTTAATCTCTATCAATTCGGCATCATACTTTCGATAAACTTGATAAAGCTTTTCTGCGATTCCAGTTAATTCCTCAAGATGCTGACCAAGTTCTAATTTTGAAAGTTCTTTTCGTAATTCAGCTGCTGAAAACCCGCTAATTATATCAATAGGATGTTGAATCATTTGATTGGGAGATTCTTCATTACTATCTTCAACGTCCATCCCACCATGTTTTGAAAATAAAAATAATGGTGCTTGAATTTTGGTGTCATTTAGAATTGCAATATAAAACTCTTTATGTATTGTCACTTGCGATTCAACAAGAACTTTGTCTATTATGTGTCCATCAATCTTCATCCCTAAAATTGTATTGGTGAGGACACCAGCTTCATCAGCAGTATGTGCAACTTTGATTCCTCCGGCTTTACCTCTTTTTCCAGTAGGAACTTGAGCTTTTATAACACATGGTCCTACCTCATTAGCGATTTTAACCGAAGACTCTGGGGTAGATGCTACTGTGCCAGTTGGAATAGGTATACCTATTTCTCTCAATAATGGTTTTGCAACGTGTTCTTCAAAATTCATTTGATTTCCCAAAATCTAACTGCGAATTATTTGCCATATTTTGACCAATAACTGCCAAATAGTTCTTCTTCTGTCGGTTTATCTTCAGGGATTGTTGTTACTAAATGAGTAATATTGATAAAGTGCTTATAGTTAAGATTTTCTGAAATTGTATTACCGGCCCAAGTACCACCACCCATAGATAAAGTGAAAGGTAAACAGTTTTCAAAGCTGCCACCATTTCCGAATGTATGGGCTTGATTTACTAAAACGCGAACGACCTTTGTGTTTTCTGCAAGGGAACGCGCATTGTCCCTATTTTTTGTATGAATACCAACGGAGTGTCCTAAACCTGTCACATTTAGGATTGAATTGACAATGAGTTGTGCTTCAGGAAATGATTTTGCTCGATATATTGTCAATATAAGCGAGAGTTTTTCATCTGCAAAACTGTGTTTTCCTTCAACTTGTGATTCTTCTACCATAAAAAATTTCTTAGATTGTGCATCCTCCGGTAAACCGATAAGTTTTGCAGTAATATCTGCATCTTTAGCAATAACATTACGATTGAGTTTGCCGTCAGTCCAAAGAGTCTTTCTTACTTGTTCTTTTTGAGTGTCATCACAACGCCAGCCACCAGCATTTTCTAGTTCGGAAATTGCGTCTTCATAGATATCGTCCAAAATGATAAGTGAATTCTCTGATGAACAAGATGTTGAATTATCAAAAATTTTTGAAGCGGTTATTTTGTGTGCCGCGTCAACAAGGTCTGCTGATGAATCTATAATCACTGGCACATTCCCAGCTCCCACACCAATCGTTACGGTACCAGATTGCATCGCCCGACTTACATTATTTTGTGAACCAGTAACGACAGCCAAATCCACCTGTTTTACTAGTTGTTCTGTCAATTCTTTTGAAACTGGCTGTGGTAGGATTTGAACAAGATCTTTAGGATGAAAACATTTTTCAAGTTCCTTACGCATTAGTTCAACTGTTTTTGCTGTTGTTTGAGCACCAGCAGGTGAGGGGGCAATGATGACTGAATTACCACCTTTGATTGCCATCATGGCTTTATTAACAGGGGTAGCTGCTGGGTTGGTAGAAGGACAAACTGCTCCGACGACTCCAACTGGTTTACCATAACGAACCAATCCAATTTCGGGTTCTTCAGATATAATGCCAACAGTTTTAGCTCGAAGTAGATCACGCAAGGTGCCAAAAGTTTTGCGGGTGTTTTTAGTGATTTTGGAATTAACATTCCCTAAGCCAGTATCTTCAACTGCGAGCTCTGCTAAATGTTTCGCATTTTCTGGCTTATAGATTGACCATGCTAGTGCAGTGACGGCATCATCAACTCGGGCTTGCGAATCATTTTCAAACAAGTCCATCGCGGATTTTGCTTTTGTAAGCAATTCTTCCACGATGTTTGTTGGATTTTTAAGCTCTGCTGTAAAGTCTGTTGGTTGAAAATTCATGATTAACTCATTTTGAAATTAGTCTGTTATTGCTATTTTATCATCTTTTTTCCGAACTTCACTGATTATACTACTAATAATCACCGCAAATCCAGCGAGAATGAGTGTAGCAGAAATTGGTCGTGAAAAGAATCCCAAAAAATCATAATTCATCAATTGCATTGATTTACTAAACGCAGATTCACCTAATTTTCCGAGAATCAACCCTAAAACAATACCTGCAGCAGAATAACCGGTTTTACGGAGTAAATATCCAAGAATCCCGGCTAGATACATTACCCAAACATCAATGAGTAAGTTTCTAAGAGCAAATGCCCCAATTGTGGCTAATAATAAAATTCCCGGTGCTAGCCAGCGAAAAGGCACGCGAAGAATGTGTACTACTGTTTTAGTTTGAATCCAACCTAGAAAAATAATAAATAGATTGGCCCAAAACATTGCCGCAAACGTAATCCAAACAAGGTCATTTGAATTGATAAAAATTAGTGGACCTGGTTCCATCCCATGGATTTGAAAAATTCCCATAATCATCGCAGTTAGTGCACCTCCTGGCAATCCAAGTGCAAGTAACGGAATCATTGCCGCTCCTGTTGCGGCATTATTGGCAGTTTCAGAAGCAACGACACCTTCTAATTCACCGTTACCAAAGTTTGCCTTATTTTTTGACCATCGTTGTGCTTGACTATAGCCAAGAAATGCAGCAAGTGTTGCCCCTATTCCAGGTAAAATTCCAGCGAAAAAGCCAATAACTACAGATCTTATTATGGTAAATCTGACCCGCCAAAATTCGATCATTGATGGAAATTCTAATCCTGCCTTTGGCCGCTCTCTGGTACCTTTAGAAATATTGACCGCTTGTGAAATGACCTCAGAAACGGCAAAAAATCCAAGAATCATTGGGATAAAATGAATCCCAGCGGCTAGATAATAGGATTGAAATTCAAACCCAAGCAATGAACCTTCATTAAAACGTGCAATGCCACCAACTGGGTCGGTACCTACAGTAGCAATTAATAGTCCCGCAAAAACTGATAACCATCCTTTCCATAACGATTTGGCACCAATTGATGCTGACACAGCCAATCCAAAAAAAATAAGTGCAAAAATTTCTTGAGGTCCAAAAGCACGAACGGCCCAACCGGCTATCGCTCCTGTTGCGGACATCATTAATATTGCAGAGGCGACACCTCCAAGTGCAGAACAACTAACGGCCGCCCCAATTGCTTTACCTGATTGCCCTTTGGTTGTCATTGGGTAACCATCGAAACAAGTTGGGGCATTTTCGGGTGCACCTGGGATATTGAACAGAATTGCTGTGATTGCTCCACCAAATACGCCGGCACAATAGATTACAGAAAACAACATTACGGCATGGGAAGGATCCATTGCGACTGTAAACGGCAACAATACCGCACCAAGAGTTAACATATTAACCCCTGGAATCGCACCAAATAGCATCCCGCCAATGAGACCTAGAAAAAATATGACAATTGTTTCTAAATCACCAAATAAGGTTAACGACCCTTGAATAAAATTTTCCATCTTAACTCCTATAATCCCACCCGTGACAATCCAATGATCAAATTGTTTAAATTGTAAAAAAACTCGATTGAACCAGTTGGAAGAGCTACATAGAAAAGTCGTGTAAATATCAACAAAGTTAAACCATACACTACTGCGATCACCGCTACTATTGCAACTGCTCTACGCACTTCAAGTAGCAATAACAACATCAAAATGAAAAATGGTGTTAGCAAGTAGAATCCCACACTCGGCAAAAAGTATAGATAGATTAGTGGTAACAAAAATATCCCAATTCTTTGAGCCGTTTTACGAAAATTTGACTCCTTAGTGATTTCCTCTGAATTTGCAGTAGAATTCTTGTTCTTATCTCGCGTTATCTCCAAAATTTGAAAAATGTACTGGCAAGTTGCACCAAGAATTACCGCTAAACAAATAACTCTAGGCCATCCAGATGCACCAAATGCATACTCCGCAATTGGTTGACTAAAAATTTCTGTTTGTGAGAACAGAATTCCTGCAAGCACTATCCAAATCAGCCATTCAATAGTGTAGGAAACTAATTTAGATTTGCAAAAATCCAAAAATGTTCTGCGACCAATATTTTCTTGTGGAAGAGACATTAGAAACCTTAGTCGTTACTTTCGCGAAAATATTTTAAAAGTGATGCGGAGTTAGTCCGCATCACAATAAATTTGGAATTTAATTATTTACCGATGCCAAGGATCTTATACATATCTTGATAGTTTGCGACAGCATTATTGATCAATTCTATTGACCCTTGTGTATCCCGAAAACTGTCGATTAAATGCATATATTTACTCGTATTGAACTCTTGATAACTATCGGTTTTAAATCCAGCTTCGCAAGCGGCAGCTAGAAAGTCTAGACGATCTTTTGGTACACCTTTCTTGACGTAAAATCCACGAAATCTTGTCAATGCATCAAAGTCTGCACCAACTTCGCGATGAGTAGGAGTTTCGGCAAAGACATCAGGTCTATTATCCAAGAACGTCAAAATGGGTTTCATTTGGTTTGCATCAAGGAAATTTCTGACATCTCCAGGTTGTTCAAATAATACATCAACATGTCCACCAATTAGCGCACCATAACGCTCGGCAGGTTTATCAAACGCGATTTGTTTGACATCAATATTCAGTGCTCTTTGGAGTTGTTCCATTACCACCAATTCCATCGAACCAACTTTACCTAGATTAGCCATACTAACTTCTCCAGGATTTGCTTTTGCATACCCAAGAAATCCATCCCAATCTTGAAAACGATCCTCGTCTGATCGAATATAGATCTGGCTAAATGTGATTTGAGTCATACACAATGGAACCCAGTCTTCTGCAGGATTTTCTTTAATGTCACCAGCAGCATATGCTGAAATGGCGTTATCAATATGCTCCAATACGGTATAACCATCACTCGGTGCCAACATGAAATCTGGAATCGCTGCTGTTCCTCCGCCGCCAGGTTTATTTACGACTTGAAATGTGATGCCAGCAACTTCTTCCATCGCGGTAGCCATTGCACGGGCTAGCTGATCGGAACCACCACCAGCTCCAAATGGAACAATCATTGTTAATGGTCGGTTGCCAAATCCAGCGGGTCTTTCGAGTGTTTGAGCAAATAACCCAGCAGTAGTCGCAAAGACAAAAAATAGACCAGTAATAACTGTTCCTATTTTAACATAGTGTAATAGTTTCATTGTCAAATTCCTCCTTTGACAGATTATGTGCTATTGCACAATTGAAGATTAAACTATATGCCAAATGAGAAAGTGATACAATAATATTTTATTGTTAAGAAGTTATTCATTTTTAGGTTGCTAAAAAAAATCCACCATGTTATGAAGTTGATTCAAATTATTTTCCTACTCAATGGGTAAATTATCTAAAATATTAGGAGCTGATTTATTATGAATTTATCAACCTTGCTAGCAAAGCGTGCTGAAGAGGGTAATCGCATAAAAGTTGGACTTATCGGTGCTGGTAAGTTTGGAACGATGTTTTTAGCACAAGCCGCAAGATTAGATGGTATTCATCTTGTTGGGGTCTGCGATCTTAATCCAGAGATGGCACGGAGTAATCTAGCATTCGTGAATTGGACTCCAGAACGGTATCAAGCACAATCGCTAGATGATGCCGCAAACAATGGAACAACTTTTGTTGGTGATGATTGGGAAAGTCTCGTCAAACATCCTGCAGTTGATATCATAATCGAATGTACTGGTAATCCTATATCAGCGGTTACTCATATTTTAAGAGCATTCTCCGAACGAAAGCATGTCATAAATGTGACAGTTGAAGCAGATGCATTTGTCGGCTACGGTTTTGCGACAAAAGCGCACGAAGCAGGTGTTGTATATTCAATGGCTTATGGAGACCAACCGGCTTTAGTCGCAGACCTCGTTGATTGGGCCCGTGCATGTGGTTTCAAAGTAGTTGCCGCCGGTCGTGGACATAAATGGTTACCCCATTTTCGTCATTCTACTCCAGAAACAGTATGGGACCATTGGGGATTGTCTAAAGAACAAGCAGAGCGTGGCCGGTTGAATCCAATTATGTTTAATTCGTTTTTAGATGGTTCAAAACCTGCAATAGAATGTTCGGCGATTGCAAATTCATGCAGACTTGATGCACCATCGGGAGGTTTATTGTTTCCACCAGGTTCGGTAGATGATGTTCCAACGATTGCACGACCGCGTTCAGAAGGTGGAGTTTTGGAGCACAGTGGAATGGTTGAGACAATTTCAAGTTTAAAAACTGATGGCACACCGATAGAACATGATATTCGTAACGGTGTTTGGGTATGTGTAGAAGCTGATACCGAGTATTTAAAAAACTGTTTTGATGAGTATAAAGTTGTCACAGACCCAACGGGTCGTTTTATGGCGAGTTATAAACGTTGGCATTTGATTGGTTTGGAGTTACCAATTTCAGTTGCCGCAGTGGGATTGCGAGGAGAACCGACAGGAGTTGCCGTTGAATTTCGTGCAGATGTAGCATCAATGGCTAAACGCGATTTAAAAACTGGAGAGACTCTTGATGGGGAAGGTGGGTACACCGTTTCCGGAGCATTACGTCCAGCATCAGATTCGATTGAAAGTAAGTATGTTCCTCTTGGTTTAACAAAAAGTGTCACTATGTTGAAAGATGTCTCTGAAGGTGAGTTACTAACATGGGATGATGTAAAAATAGATCAATCTACTGATGCTTACAAGTTGCGTAAGGAAATTGAAGGTTCAGCATTTCAAAAATCAAAATAACAAATGAACTTTGAACAAAGCGATATTGAAACTAGCTGGCACATTTACGTAAATAATAGAGGATGCCAAATATAGTGATAGCTTTTATTTTCGAATCATTTTTAACAACATCCGTTCAATGAAATGTCAAAAACCTTTACCGCTTCTTTCCATAATTCTGCGATAAATTGTCACACCCCAAAGAAATTGGTTGATTATTAAGTATTCAATAGTTAATACTGCTGTCAGTCAATCAACAAAAGGAAACCAGTTATGACTTTAAAACATATTTTGCTTTCTGTATCGGTATTATTGTCCGCAGTGATGTTTTTGGTCAATTGTAGCCAAGAACCTGCTTCAACAAATACTGCCGAATCTGGATCTTCATGCAGTGAAACTACTGAGATGATTGATCCATTTAGCGGTGAGTCTCAGTTGTTTTGTGTTGCATGGTAGTAATTTTGTGATAAAAATTGCTCTGTTTAACAACTAAACCTACACACAATTGCCCTTTAATCTCTGAATAAAGGGCATTTGTTGTATACGCGGATTTTGAATTATAGAATCTTATTTTTCTGTATTGCGATAATTTGTCGCACCCTAAAAAATGAGGTTGATAACATAAATATTGTGTTTATTATTGTTATCAGTCAATCAACAAAAGGAAACCCAATTATGACATTGAAACGCATAGTACTCTCAGTATCGGTATTGTTGACCGCAATGACGATACTGGCAAGCTGCGAAGAACCAGTATGCAGAGTCACTACTTATTGGTATGATCCTGTTGACGGTGAACGTTTTATGTATTGTATTGAATGGCAGTAATTCTGTTAGTTTAACACAATATATAAACTAGCTTATACAATTACCCTCTATTCTCTGAATAGGGGGTAATTTTGTACGACAATTTGATTTGATTTTCCAAAAAATAAATGTACTTGCTGTTACCTTTGAAACGTATATCGCATTTCTTTGTACCTTCTAAATTTTGGTATTGAAAATGCTTGAAATTGTTACACACTAATGAATTTTATTGCTTTTTCAATATTTCATATGAATTCAAATCAAACATGATTCTAAATTATACAAATTGATCTAGAATAATCTATTTCTAGTTATCCACAGAAATTTGTCCGAATAATTTCGGAATTTATGTCCGAATGATCTCGGAATCTACAAACTTGTACTCTTGATTGATATTTGTTATTCAATTCCTCATAAAATTCATGAAAATAAAGTGAATTAATTTTATGCACGGTTTAGGGAGTAGAAGTTGACATAAGAATTCAATATGAGCTATCCTATTAAAAAGATTGAGTATAATTAATAACCTTAGAATGAAAAATACCTTTGAAATTTTAACAAAATTTTTGTAATCTGAAAAAATATAAGTTATTAGTTTGATACATTAAACTTTAATTTATTGAGGAGTTGTGTGATGTTAACCACTGAGCAGTTAAATTCATATCATCAAGATGGGTATGTATTAGTTGAAAACGCGGTAACTGATGAGCAACTAGCTAAACTTCAGCAAATAACTATAGAACTCATTGAAGAATCTAAAGCAGTTAGTGCGAGTAATGATGTTTATGATTTGGAAGATGGACATAGCGCTGAAAATCCGAAGCTAACACGCATAAAACTACCACATAAACAAAATACATACTTTTGGGATGTTTTAGTTGATTCCCGAATTACTGAGGTGTTAAGACAAATTCTTGGTGAAAATGTTTTGTTACAAACTTCAAAATTGAATACAAAGGCTTCAAGTGGAGGTTCAGCAGTTGAATGGCATCAAGATTGGGCATTTTATCCACATACAAATGATGGACTCTTAGCTTGCGGGTTATTTTTAGATGATGTGACAGACCAAAATGGTCCATTGCAGGTTATCCCAGGTTCTCATAACGGTCCTGTACTAAGTCACCACAGTAAATTAGGTGTTTTTTGTGGTGCAATTGATCCAGGTGATTCAGATTTTGAAAAAGATAAAGCTGTAACTCTGAAAGGTCGCGCCGGAAGTATGAGTGTGCATCATGTTCGCACAATTCATGGATCGGCACCGAATTTTAGTGAAAAACCTCGTAAAATTTTGTTTTTTGAGTGTAGTGCATGTGATGCTTGGCCTTTACTTGGTGCTGGAAACTATCTTCAAGGACTCACTCAGGATGAAATTTGGACAGAACTTCAAGAACGGATTATTATTGGCGAACCAATACTGCAACCACGAATAGAAATTGTGCCGGTGCGATTACCAATTCCGCCTGCAATTGACGCATCTTCAATTTTTAAAGTTCAAAAAACTGGTGGTGCAAATAGTGCATTTTAGAAAGTATTTGAAGAAATGGTACCTGATTATACAATCAAATAAATTTGCTTGAATGAAATTGTCATTCAATATTCAGAGGATAAATTTGAAATGGCTAGTGATATTCAATTACTAATCGGTACAAAGAAGGGTGTTTTTATCATTGATGGTGACAAAAATCGAACAACTTGGTCGGTGCGAGGACCATATTGTGAAGCGTGGCCAATCAATCATGTAACTTCAAATCAAAAGTCGGGTGTGATATATGCTGGAGGTGTCAATGCTTGGTTTGGTCCTGCTGTCTGGAAGTCAAGTGATCGAGGGGAAACGTGGACTTTTTCTAATCAAGGTTTAACTTATCCCGAAGGGGAAAAACCATTGGAAGCTGTATGGTGTGTTAAATCTACACATGGAAAACTGTTAGCAGGAGTTCAACCTGCTGGATTGTTTGAAAGCACTGATGATGGTGAAACTTGGACTCACCTAGAAGGGTTACAATCTCATCCTTCCAGACCTAATTGGACCCCAGGTGGTGCTGGACTTATTTTACATCATATTCTTTGTCATCCTAAGAATCCGGAAATCATGTGGGTAGGGATTTCTTCTGTTGGTGTGTTTCAAACATTGGATGGCGGGAAAAGTTGGCATACCCGTAATAAGGGAACGCGTTGTGATTTTTTACCTGAAGGTCAAAGGTTTCCAGATTATGGTCAATGCGTCCATTCATTAGTCATGGCTCCTGATAATCCAGATTTACTTTATCAGCAAAATCATTGTGGTATGTATGTATCTGAAAATGGTGGAATGGATTGGACAAGTATTGAAGAAGGTTTACCATCTACTTTTGGTTTTCCAGCTGCGGTTCATCCACGAGATCCAAACACTTTATACTTGTTGCCACTTAATGGGGATTCAATTGGTCGTTTCATGCCGGATGGTAATGCGGCAATCTGGCGTACCCAGGACCGGGGCAAGTCTTGGCAAGATTTTCGCAATGGTTTACCACAGGGAAATGCATTCTTTGGTGTGTTGCGAAAAGGACTTACTACGGATAGTCATTCGCCAATAGGTGTTTACTTTGGAACAAGCTCAGGTTCTGTCTATTTTAGTCCAGATGAGGGTGAAAACTGGATCGAAATAGCTGAACATTTACCAACGATTTCATCAATTGAAGTTCAATACCTAACTTGAACTGCGAAGAGAAAACAATAGCTTGTAACTAAACCATTATTGCATCTAAGCTGTGATTAGAAAATGATTAAAGTGATTTTACCTGGTCCATTATTGCGATTATTTCCTGTTGCTACGGCTGAAATTGCAGTGTCGGCAAGTAATGTTGAGTCCATGCTTGATGAACTTGATCAATTGTATCCAGGAATAAAGCACTGTCTTGTTGACGGTTCACCTTCAATTCGAAAGCACATCAATATATTTGTTGACGGTTTTCGCACAGACTTACAATCAGAGATTCCTGATAATTCTGAAGTATATATTTTTACGGCTATGTCTGGTGGATAATTTAGACTTCTACTGAAATAGTTAAAATTTTCAAATTTGAATATATTTTCTGTGCATAACTTCAAACATCTAATTAGAGTTGTTACGAATTTGATAAAGCAAATTGAAAGTTCCACTTAGATCGTTAATATGTCCACTTAACCAGCAGAATGTTTTGGAATGGTGACACGCTAAAATCGGAACAGTAGTAAATTAGATTAGAATAATTACTCAAGGAAATACTGTATGAAAATAGTCAATATTGTAAGTCATGTGTTACAACATGAGCTTAAGTCTGAATTAGGGTATTCGCAACAATATTACAAAAACCGGACTGCACACTTAGTTGAAGTTCAAACCGACGAAGGTATAACTGGCTGGGGTGAGTGTTTTGGTCCTGGCAATGTTGCAGTAGCTAATAAAGCTATCGTTGAAAATGTTATTCAACCATTAATTAAAGGTATAAATCCCCGCGATCGCGAAGTAATCTGGCATCGGGTATACAATCTTCTGCGTGATCATGGTCAAAAGGGGATGCCGCTTCAGGCTTTATCTGGTGTTGATATTGCGTTGTGGGATATTGCTGGAAAAGTAATCGGTCAACCAATTTATCAATTAATCGGTGGAAAATTTCGCAACCAAGTGCCAGTTTATGGGTATGGTATGATGTTACGTAGAGAGGAGATTGATTCTCTTTGCTCCAGATTCAAAGACGAGGCTAGCACGATCAAAGAATCAGGATTTGTCGCGACTAAAATGAAAGTGGGATTGGGAGTTGCAGAAGACATAAAACTAGCACATGCTGTCCGAACGGGAGTAGGTGAAGACTATCCATTCATGGTGGATGCAAATCATTGTTACAATTTTGGTGATGCACAAACAGTTGGTCGAGCTTTGGATGAGCTGGATGCATATTGGTTTGAAGAACCAGTAGCACCTGAGGATTTGGCGGAATATCGCGAACTTCGTGCGAAATTAAGTGTAAAGATCTCTGGTGGAGAAGCTGAGTTTACTAGATGGGGTTGGCGACATTTGTTAGAATCAAGATGTATTGACATCGCACAACCAGAAGTTTGTGCAGTCGGGGGTATTTCAGAATACCTCAAAGTACTGACACTTGCACATACCCATTTTATTCCAGTTGTAAATCATGTATGGGGTTCAGCGATTGCGGTTGCCACAAATTTACATTTATTGGCGGCAATGCCACCAACTCCAGGTGGTATGCATCAACGTGAACCTATGTTAGAGTTTGACACGACTGAGAATTTATTTCGGGATAATTTATTGCAAGAACCTTTAAATATTCAAAGTCAAGTTAAAGCTAATAACGGATTTGTCAATATTCCTGCTGGACCCGGATTAGGAATTGAACCAAATTTAGATTTCATTAAAAAATATCGTATTTCCTAACTTATGAAGTTTTGAACATTAAAAAAAGTTTTCCACAGGCAGAATTTTAACTCTATTGAATTTGAGGAGTGTTTAGCTAAATTTGGGAAGAATTAACTGAGTATATCTTTGCAAATTGACAAAGGACTTCCCAAGTGTCAAAGAAAAATTTTGTTTTAGCAACATTGATTTGTGCAATATTTTTGATAACAGGCTGTGCAAACTCCCAGTGGATGGGCTGGATGTATCGCTCGCATCCAAATATAATTTACCAAGATGCTAAATTGTGTGTCCCTGGGAATTTGAAGCGTGTTCTAAATCGTGTTGCAAAAAAGTATGGTCGAGTCGTAGTACATTCTACCAACCGCTGGTGGTTAGAAAACTGGTTGAAAGGTGGAGCAAGAAAATCTTGGCATCTTAATTGCAAGGCAGCGGATTTTTCCGTTAAAGGAAGACCTTCGACCATAATCGCATTTCTTAAAAAACAACCAGAGGTTGGCGGTTATAAATATTATCCTGCAGGGTTTTATCATATTGATTTGGGACCACGTCGTACTTGGTAAGTGACCATTAAATTGATCTGCCGAATGAAAACAGTGAATTCCGCTTTGAAGCAATTGGCTATTTTTCTGACCAAACTGCCAATTCATTGCCAGCTGGATCTAAAAAATGAAATCGTTTTCCACCTGGAAACTCATAAATCTCTTTGATTATTTTGCCACCGGCATTTCGAACAACTTCAAGCTTTGATATTAAATCCTCTGCATAAATCACTGGTAAAACACCAGGTGATTCTACTTTTATTTCATCAAAACCATTAAACCCACCATCAATTCCAGCACCTTCAAAACTGATGTAGTTTTCTCCCCAGTCTATGAATGTCCATTGAAAAACTGACGAGTAAAACTCCTTTATATTTGAAGCACTTGACATCGGCAATTCGATGTAGTCAATGTGATTATTGGTACTCATGATTTGGTTCTACAAAATTGTTGGTAATGAAACAATTTAATTGCTTAAAAATTTTTTGTCAATTATGAAAAAAAAATTTGGTTGAATTATAGAAGAAAAGTTTTAAATGAGTGAAAATGAAATGTTATCAATATTGATTTTTCTAACTTAATTTATTGATTCAAAGGAGTAACCTGATGTCTAAACAAGAAAATGGCGAACAATTTTCAGAACGACGTGGACGAAAAGCGCGACGGGCACAACGAACTGCGCCAGATTTTACAATGTTGCCAAGTTTAAAGCGCAACTTACCATTGTGTGAACCAATGGACGAGGAGATGATTCATAAAATTGATGATGCATCAATGGATATCCTTGAAGAAGTAGGTGTTGTATTTAGAGACCCGATTGCACTTGAAGATTGGAAAAAAGTAGGAGTTAAAATAGAAGGTGAAAAGGTCTTTCTAGATCGCGCAGTTGTGAAAGAGTTGATTTCATCAATTCCAGCTAGCTTTGATTATCATGCTCGAGACCCACAGAAAAATTTAAAATTTGGTGGCGACTATTCAATTTTTGTACCAATGGCTGGTGCACCTTATGTATGTGATCTTGAAAATAAGCGGCGGTTGCCTTCTTTAGATGATTTGGCGATGTTTCATAAATTATCACATATGTCTCCAGCGTTGCACTCCACATCTCACCATATCGTTGAACCGATGGATCATGTGATTAGTCATCGTCACCTTAGGATTACATATTCGTCGATGAAGTATTCCGACAAAACATTTATGGGAATGACTACTAGCCCGAAAAATGCTGAAGATGTCATTGAGATGTGTGCAATTTTGTTTGGTAAAGAATTTATGGAAGATCATCCTGTTGTTACTGGTAATTGTAATGGCAATTCTCCACTAGTATGGGATGAAGTGATGTTAGGAGCGATGCGCGCGTTTTGTCGTAAGAATCAACCAGTATTATGTTCGCCGTTTGTATTGGGTGGTGCGAACACTCCTGCATCCACGGTTGCATCAGTCGCACAACTTAATGCAGAAGCCTTAAGTGCGTTGGCATATACCCAAGTAATTCGCAAAGGTTGTCCCGCGATATATGGTCATTACCTCTCAACAGTCTCGATGCAATCTGGTGCACCAATGGCAGGAACACCAGAAATAAGCTTGATGAATTTTATGATCGGTCAATTGGCGCGGTTCTATGATGTACCTTGGCGAACTTCAAATACTTTGGGTGGTGCTAAGACCTTTGATGCTCAATCTGGTTATGAAAGTGCGGCGACGCTATCTGCAATTTTACACGCTGGAGCAAATTATTTTTGGCACTCTGCAGGTTGGAATGAAGCAGGAATGCATTGTTCGGTGGCAAAATTTGTTGTGGATGCAGAGCAATCAGCGATGGGTTACCGCATGGGAGAAGGGCTTAAATGGGATGATTTTGACGATGCTCTAGCAGCAATTCGTGACATTGGACCTGGTGGGCATTATTTAGGTCACCCGCATACACAAGAAAAATTCAAGGACGCGTTCTTTATGCCTAAGTTATTTGATAATAATTCCATAGAACAATGGCAAGCTGAAGGTGGGATAGAAATTACCGAGCGTGCGTTGACATATGCAAAGAAATTGTTGTCTGAATATGAAGAGCCTAAACTTGATGTTGCGAAAAATGAGGAATTGCTAGACTATATCGCGCGCCGTGAGCGTGAAATCCCAGCGATAGACGCGTTGAACCAAGAATATTAGAACTTTATAAACAATTAGGAATTTGTATGTATGTAAACGCTTAAAATAAAATTTTAGTAGATGACTAGACAATCTTGTCTCTAAAATTGGGCGATTCTATTAGAATTATTTCCTTTCCGTTAGAATTTAAAAAAAATAGTGGAAAGGTTATTGAAATTTAGCTAAAATTGGAACTTGAAATTTTGCATTTAAGAATGGAACTTAAGTTCTTTGAACGAATCATTTAGTCAGAATCGAGACATTTGTTATTTTTACACACCATTTACATTTGGCTTTAAGTCTTTGTCTTGTTTTTCTATTGTACTTAATTTTGGATTTTCCCCAAACTTCCCCATGATAGGGATTTTTCGGCAATGGTGTATGACCTACCTGTAAATTTTCTGCGCGAACATCGCCAACATTTAAATATACCGCGCCTCTATACTCACCATTATTCATAATATACTTTTGGGTGTCAATACCATCTTTAATTATAAGTGATTCAATATATACAGACATACCACCATTTTCTTCACTTGATTGTGAAAATGCAGCTGAAGAAAGAATTTTTTGTCCGTTATGATCCATAGTCAAATGACTTTCGTGAATCCCGCGAACAATCATATCATTTGATTTAATTTCAGGGTCGTCAAATGGTTTCATGCTAATATATTCCAGTGTTGTTAGTTTTAGCGAACCAATATATCATTTTTTAGTAAAAGATATCAAATATTATATTGGAGCGGTTAATTTTTAGTTTGTAGTTTGGTCAATAGAAATTATTATTAACTTTTGATAAAGTGAAATTTGATGCTAATTTATTGATTTTCAATTCTATATTTGGTGTTACTGCGTAATTTATCTAGTTCGCTACAGGTTAAAAGTCCAAAGTCAAAATGTTTGTAAATTTCATACCGACAAATTAAGCTACTAATTTTAGCTAGAAATACAAAACTGGGAACGAGTGGTACAAAATGAATCAAACAAGGTTTGTTTGAGTTCAAAAAGTTAGCAGACGTAAATCATAAATTGCAAGAGCGGGCAATAAAACGGGACACACATGCTATCTGAATGAATCACATTTCACAGAATCTAATTGATACTTGAAATTGTGATTTGTGGATAGTCTTATGAGTTTGGCTTTCCAAGCGACTGACCTGAAGTATCCAAATTGGTGCTGGTGTAAGTTCTTAGTTGGAATATTCTCAATGGAAAAACACATAATTTCTTAACTCGTTGCTGGAATTTAGTACGATATGGGGGAGCACTCAATTGGTAGTTCATTAGTTGTTGTCAAGTTGGTAGTGTGGGTTCGTTCCCAGCTAATTCTACACAATCAACGTAACTAATTTAATTGAACAGCAAAATTTTTTATTTCTAGTAAACCATTTTTGAAATGTTAAAATGTCGACAAATTATTTCAAAAATTTTGGGTTGAAGTTTGCAGATTTTGTTTTCCAAAACCATTCGGACATGGATATCAAAATAATTCAGATTAATTTTTGTGGATAACTAATTTTAATTTATTCTTGAAGTTTCAATACATAATCTGTTAGAACCTGAAAAGAGTTCGCTTCATCAGATAAATTTACACAAAATTCGTGCATTTCATCCGTTTTTCGGTCAATTAACAGACCCTCAACTTCTGAGAGTTGTGTAATTTCAATCTCAAGTTCATAATTCTTCATATGCCATTCAATCTGAATTGAACCATCATAAGTTGGTACTATATTTGGCTTAGGAATATTAATGTTTACTAATCGGTCTATTAGACGCATTGCAACATTAGCTTTTTCAATCGGAACTGGGCTTGCTTTAAATCCATCCCAACCTTTCTTGAGTTTGGTAAATTCAATGCACTTATCCTTAAGTTCTTTCAACATTTTTGATTGTTCAGCACCACTTCTAAGTGGAGAAAAACCTTTCCCCTCAATTGCGTGTGGTGTGCTTCCACTTATAGCAGATATATCTCCTTCAAATGAACGTGCATGATACTCAGGTTTTGTATACTCATTGGAAGATTCCATTGAATCTGGTAAAGTCATATGTTCAACTCCATTACACTTATTATATAATTAGTCCGAAACCATAAAAACATTATGGTAATGTCGTGAGACTATTTGTTTAGCAAAATTCAGAAGAATTTTCAATTAAATATATAACACTTTAATTTTAGATTTGCAACCCTAGTTTCATTTGATCAAATAAAGCTTACAAATTTTAATTATTTACAAGTGAAATTTATTGACTAATGTAGTAAAATTCTGTTACCTCGGATTAGATTACTTGCCTTCTCTCCAATCATGACAGTAGTTGCATTGGTATTTGAACCGACTAGATTTTCATGTCGCGTTTTTTGCCCGTTTTTGTCGCGCAAGAAGCTCTCTCATTTTCTTACTCGCCTGCTTTGCGTCGTGCTTCAAGGATTCTACTTCTGAGGTTGTCAACGGACGCGGCGGCCCTGACATGTCCTGCTTCTCCTTGGGTGAGTTTGTCAATTCCATAACCAAATGTCTCCTCAAAAAATTGATTCATTGCTCGACCGTGCTTTGATTCTATATTTTGAATCATATCAGGTTTGATTGCAATTTCCAATGCATCTTTATGTGCGGTTAAAACCATCGCCCCAATTGCAATGCCACCTCGATTTTCAACATAACCACGTAACGACGCGATCGTTCCGCCCATTGTTAGTGTATCATCAACAATAAAATAAGTTTGATCTTTGGTAACTTCACCTGAGAACCTTGGATTAAAAGTCAAGCGATGATCTGCACTTGAATTGGTTCTAAGTACTTTGTTCGCTTGTATTATATCGATTTCAACTTCAATGTCAAGAAAATTTGCAATAATTTCAGCAAGTGCAAGTGGTAGCTTATTGTAACCAGTTGCTTCGATTGATAGTACGGGAAGAACTTTGGGACGGTGAGCATCAATTTGTAATCTAATTTCTTGTAAGGTTTTGTCATGAAGTGTGTTTAATACCAAATTCAAAGCTTCATTTGGGTTACCTTGCTTGGCCGCGGTATACCCTGGGAATTGCATCAGTGTACCTAAATCGTCATTACGGATAACTTTTGGAAAATTTCGCCACGAAGCTCGCTCACCTACTTCAAAATTGCGCATAAAATTAACCTACTATACTTTTGTATAATTCCAAACTTAATAGCATAAAAGTTTGAAAAAGAATGTAAAGTAATAAGAATGTTAAAATTTAGCTACAATCAGAATAAAACTTTGCATGCGTTAAAAGTTTCTGAATTGAACAAAATTTCGTTTACAATTGTGAATTAGAAAAAAATAGAAAAATATTGACATTAAATTTTTTTTGTAGTTTAATTCCAAACTTGGTGAATTATCACTAATCAAACACACTCAAGTTGAGTGTCAAATTTCAAAATGGCGACAACATTCGCCTATGGAGGAATCAATGAACTTAAAACTTATTGTTTTAACAGCAATTGCTTTGATTATGTATGTAGCAACTGCAATTGCACAACCCGTAACTCTAAGAATTCAAACTCACTATGCAGCTGAACATCCAACTGGCAAGCAATTAGCCATTTGGGCCGACGATGTTAATGTTATGTCAGGTGGGGATATCACAATTGAGATGTTTTACGCATCTGCAGTTGTCGCGACAACTGAAACATTTGATGCGGCCATCAATGGTATTTTGGATTGTGACGCAACTGGTGGTGCGTACCAAACTGGAAAGGACCCAGCATTTCAATTTGTTGGCGACTTGATGGGAGGTTATGACACTCCGTGGCAACAATATTCATGGCTATACTATGGTGATGGTTACGATGCCGCTCAGGAACTTTATAATGAGCATGATATGCAATTAGTTGGTTGGGCGATTTATGGTCAAGAATCTTTATCTTCATCACGTCCAATTGCTGGACCTGAGGATTTGAAAGGATGGAAATTCCGTTCACCACCAGGAATGGAAACTGAAATTTTTGAAGAATTAGGTGCATCACCAATCGTGATGGATTTCACCGAAATCTTTACCGCATTAGAAACTGGAATTATTGATGGCGCTGATGCTTCGGGACTTGCTAATAATGTTGGTCTTGGACTTTATGATATCGTTTAACATGCGAACTATCCTGGATTCCATTCAATGCCTTCTGACCATTTAGCGTGCAATTTAGATGTATGGAATGGCCTTACTGACCAACAGCGTCGAATTATTGATGTTGCTTGGCAAAAACTAGGGTTTCATGTTGCATTATCAAATGGTAAAGCTAATGCAGAAGCTGCCTCACAATTGCAAGAAGAAGGTGTAACGATTTATGCCTGGTCAGACGCTGACCGGAAAATTTTCCGCGATGCTGCGCAGACTGCTTGGGAACGTTGGGGTGACAAAAATCCTCGCGCTCGTGCCGTTTTAGAGAGTCACAAAAAATATCTTCGCCAACTTGGCTTGATACAGTAAAGTAGTGTAAACTACATTATTTTGAGTTAACTGGGTGAAGTAACATTACTTCACCCAGTTGATTACTTAAAATTGTTTGTTTTGGAGGAGTGACAAATGGATGGGGAGAATGTCTGGTTAGGAAAACTAGAAAAACCAATTTGGCAGGCGATGCTAGTATGTATCGGTATCACGGTATTGATTTATATTTGGCTTGTCTTTAATCAAATTTTCTTTGAAGATGCAATTGGAATGCATGAGATGATCCGACCACAAGGTCGTCCTATTGTTTGGATTATGCTCATTTCAATGAGTGCATCAATTATTTTAGCGTCAATATTTTTGTCCAATAAACGGGGTGCTATAGAGATCGAACCAGACGGATTTTTTGATATCTTTTCACTGATTGTCTCACGACTAGCGATGATCATGACAGCTCTGATTGTTATTGTCATGTTCTATGAAGTTGTGGCACGTTATGTTTTTTCTAGCCCTACTTTGTGGGCAAATGAATTGGCACTTTGGATTGCGTCGTTCGTATTTTTGATTGCCGCGCAATATGCCATGCAGCAACGAAGTCATATTCGAATTTATATAATTCATGATATCATGCCGCGTTGGATGCAAAAAACTTCTGATGTTATTTCATTAGTTTTGATTGTTGGTTTTACCTATGCATTAGTTTGGGGGAATTATTCAGACGCAGTGCGACGAATGATGCGAATGGAAACTTTTGGAACGGCTTGGGACCCACCGCTACCAGGTATTGTAAAACCCGCCATCGTAATAATTACTGTGTTGATAACTATTCAAGCGATATCAAATTTAATCGCGGATTGGAACAAAGCCGCAGAACATCATTCACCACTAGATGATATTGATGAAGCTGAGATTTCAAGCATACGTCAAACATTGGAGAAGTAAGATGGAATTTCTAGAATTATTTTCATGGATTAAAGTTGATAGCATTGCAACACTAAGCATAGTGTTGCTGATTGGTATGTTTATTTTGTTGGCAATTGGTATGCCTCTGGGGTTTGCATCTGCGGCCTTAGCAGTATTAGTTTTATTGATGAAATTTGGTCCAGAATTTGCATTTAGCAAATTTGGATCTGGACCATTGTCGGTCTTAGCACAAGCAGTTTACCGACAGATGACGAATTATGTCTTAATTTCAGTTCCACTATTTATTTTTATGGCTTCTTTATTAGAGCGGTCTGGGATCGCGAAAGATATGTATAATTCACTCAATATATGGTTGAGTCGAACGCGCGGTGGAATCGCAATTGTGACTTCACTTATGGCAGTAATTATGGCCGCAATGTCTGGAATCATTGGAGGGGAAGTGGTGTTATTGGGTTTGATTGCACTCCCGCAAATGTTGCGACTTGGATACAATCAAAACCTAGCAATTGGTACAATTTGTGCTTCGGGAAGTTTAGGAACGATGATTCCACCATCAATCGTTTTGATTTTTTATGGTTTAGTGACTGAAACCTCGATTAAGGCTTTATTTACTGCATCTTTCATACCTGGATTTATGTTAGCATCATTCTTCATAGTTTATATTCTAATTCGAACGCGCTTGAATCCATCACAAGCACCATTACCTGAGGAGGACCCAAATGATCCAAAAGGTTTAGAGAAGGGGCTCTTGTTTCTAGGTTTCTTATCTAAGTTTACAATTTGGGTTTCAAGTGTACTTTTCATTCGGGTAATGTTTTTGACAATTCTAGGTCGAAATAAAATCGAAGAAGGTGTTGATCCAATTGCATTAGGAATGGTTGCTGATATTCCATATATTGTTGGAGCGTTTATTATTTCCATTGTACTGTACTTTTTTGTCGTTGGTCGTAGCCGCTCCGAAAAGGGTTGGCAAATGGGTAAAGGATTAGTCGCACCTATTATTGTTATTGGGGTAGTACTTGGATCTATTTATTTAGGAATAACTGGTATCACTGAAGCAGCCGGGATGGGGGTAGTTGCCGTGTTTACGATTGGATTGATACGCCGTGAAATGTCTTTTACCGTAGTCTGGGATAGTTTGATACGAACTTTAAAATCAACTGGAACAATTATTTGGGTAACAGTTGGTGCCGCATCTTTAGCTGCAGCCTATACACTTTCTGGTGGCCCAACTTATGTAGCAAATTTAATCGTTGCCTCCGAATTACCTACTATGAGTGTAATTTTGTTGATGATGTTGATTTTTTTAATTATGGGGATGTTTATGGATTGGGTAGGTATTGTGTTGCTGATCATGCCAGTATTTTTGCCGATTGTAAGTCAGTTGCCAGTTGAAGAAATTGGATTCTTAGGTCAATTAGAGCCAAAACATGTTGCTATATGGTTTGGAGTAGTCTTTTGTATGAATATGCAAGTTAGCTTTTTATCGCCGCCATTTGGTCCCGCAGCATTTTATTTAAAATCGGTTGCACCTCCTCATATTACCTTGACAGCAATTTTTCGAGGGTTTTTACCATTTATTTTGTTGCAATTATTGGCGTTGTCGGTATTACTGATTTGGCCGCAAATAGTTTCTATTGCACTGTAAAATTTTTTACAAACGAGAGTTAATTCAGACCATTCAATGAGGAATTCATGGGTACAGAGTCAATCATTGAGGACATCAAAGTTGGCCATTATTTAATCAAATTACCAAAGGTGTTAGAAGATAGTATGCATGGCCAGATGGCTGGGTTTGAAGTAATTACGGTTCAATTAACTGATGCAGATAATTTTAGTGGAGTTGGCTACACTTATACTTGTGGAGTAAATGGTGGGGCCATTGCAAATATATTACAACGTGAAATGGCACCTCATATTTTGCAACAAGATGCAACAAAGATTGAAGCAATTTGGAAAAATTTATGGTGGACATTTCATTATGGTGGTCGAGGTGGTCCAACAGTTTTAGCCCAATCCGCGATTGATATTGCATTATGGGATTTAAAGGCAAAACGAGCAAATTTGCCATTGTGGCAATTACTTGGTGGTTATGACCCCAAAGTTCCTTGTTATGCTGGAGGAATTGATTTAGATCTAACACCAAAGGAACTTGTTGAACAGACTCATCAAAATATTGCAAATGGACATCGCGCGATAAAAATGAAAGTAGGACGCGAACAACTAAGCGAAGATGTAGCAAAACTTGAAGCGATGCGAGCTGAATTTGGTTTTGAGATGCCATTGATGGTTGAT
The DNA here is from genome assembly GCA_964291365.2 of Stappiaceae bacterium. Taxonomy (GTDB): domain Bacteria; phylum Pseudomonadota; class Alphaproteobacteria; order Rhizobiales; family Stappiaceae; genus JBDWFY01. The sequence goes on along the minus strand of OZ219989.1, from coordinate 1,959,342 downwards.
GCAAATATGAAATATACTGTTGATGAAGCAATACGTGCGGCAAATGAATTTAAACGATTTGATTTAGTGTGGTTTGAGGAACCGATTCCTCCGGACGACCTCGCTGGTCACTATCGGGTGTTAAGTGAAGGTGGAATTCCAATTGCAACAGGTGAAAATTTCCGCACTCTGTGGGAGTTTAAATCGGCAGTAGATACAGGAGGTGTAAGTTTTCTTGAACCAGATGTAACAAACTGTGGTGGTATAACTCCCTTTATGAAAATTGCTCATTTGGCTGAAGCACATCATTTACCAGTAACTAGCCACGGTGCACATGACATAACTGTTCATCTTCTTGCAGCTTGTCCAAATAGATCATATTTAGAGGCACATGGATTTGGACTTGAAAATTATATTGAACATCCATTAATAATATCAGAAGGACTTGCAAGTGTATCAGAGCGTGTTGGACACGGAATAAATTTTGATTGGGAAAAATTGGAAAGTACTCGGGTTTAACTGTTTCAATCAAGAGGATATGAAATGCTTTCAAAAGAACAAATTCAACAATTTGAAAATGAAGGTTACCTGGTTGTTGAGAATGTACTTGAAAAGGATATTCTTAAATCTGTTCAAACAGAGTACCACAAACTTCTAAGTGAGCTATATTCAAAATGGCACACAAAGGGATTAGTTCCATCTGATTCTGGTTATAGCTTTTATGATAAATTATTAGTCAGCTATAAAGCAGGGTGTGATTGGTTTCAACCGATGGATATCTCATTACCTGGTGATACAATATATTCAGATACACCGTTTCATTTTGGTCCAGCGGTATTTGATATGGTTACTTCTGATCAGTTGCTGGATATGGTTGAGGACTTAATTGGTCCAGAAATTACTTCAAATCCGATTCAACATGTTCGATTGAAACCACCGACGACTAACTTGAATGCAGATGAAGTGCGTGCCCATATAACTGCAACTGATTGGCATCAAGATCGTGCGGTCGCATTGGCGGAAGGTGATAGTACAAAAATGATAACGATTTGGTTAGCAATTTCTGATGCAACTGTTCAAAATGGATGTTTACAGGTGATACCCGGTAAACCCAAAATGTATCCACATTGTCCAAAACGACAAACCGCGATCGCTGACGGATTTTTGGATGAAAGTACTGCAATCCCACTTCCAGTAAAATCCGGTGGCGCAGTTATATTCCACCCATTGACACCACATAGTTCATTAGAGAATAAGTCTGATCGTTTTAGATGGTCTTTTGATATTCGTTTCAATGTTACTGGTCAACCGACCGGGCGGTCTCATTTCCCAGAATTTGTGGCAAGATCAAAATTAAATCCAAACAGTGTTCTTAAAGATTGGGAAGTTTGGCGGAATATGTGGATTGATGCTCGAGAAAAACTTGCGACCCAACCTCATATTCCCATTCATCGTTGGACTGCAGACAGTCCGATGTGTGCATAAGGAAATTGAATGTCAATATTTACTATACAATAAATACATTTTGTATAATTACTTTAGTCTTAGCAGTTTTTTTGAATTATATTTTTGAGTAGTGGAAAAACAAACTAAATTTTAGTTTTTTAACAGAATCAAAGTATTCTTCTTCAATTAGTAGGTGTATATTGAATAAGGTTCCAATTCTGGAAAACCGAACGTCCGCGGGAATCATAATTATGGTGATCGCGGTCGTGTTTTTTACGTTGATTGATACTTCAGCAAAATTACTAACAATTGCAAGCATCCCGATAATACAAATAGTATTTTGCCGATACGCTGGGCATTTCATATATACCTTCGCGTTGTACTTACCTCAACACGGTTATTTAGCGTTTAAGTCTAATGTGCCATTAAAACAATTTACTCGTGCAGTTTTTTTGTTTTCTGGAACAACTCTCAATTTTTTCGCGTTAAAGTATTTACCAATTACACTTACTACCACGATATTTTTCGCTGGACCAATATTAGTGACTCTGTTCGCAATCCCAATTTTAGGTGAAAAAGTTGGAATTCGTAGAGTAATTGCAGTTTGTTTTGGATTTATTGGTGTTGTTATTGTAATTCAACCGTGGGGTGCATCGTTTCACCCAGCAATATATTTTTCATTAGGCGCACTATTATGTGCATCAATGTATTTTATAATGACTCGGATGGTTGCCAATTCCGAAAGTAATGCAGTTATGCAGCTTTGGTCGAGTGGCATTCCAACTATTTTATTACTTCCATTTGCCATCAATGTGTGGATATGGCCTGAAACGTTTGTACAAATGGCAATAATGTTTGCAATTGGAGCTTTTGGTGCGTTAGGTCACCTTGCAACTACGATAGCTCATCGATGGGTAGATGCATCTATTCTTGCTCCAATGATATATACTCAAATATTTTTTGCCGCGATTGTAAGTTACTTTATTTTTGATCAACTTCCAACTATTTGGACTTTTGCTGGAGGAATTATTATTATTGGTTCGGGAATTTATATTTGGCAACGTGAACGAATACGAAGTATACAAAGAATATAGCATAATACCAAAGATTGATTTCGTAAAATTAGTGAATTTGGTACTCAAATAAAATATTTTCAAGTTTTGACTTGAATTATTACGCTAAGTTCTATAATTAAGCATAAAATTTTTTGGACCAATCTTTAGAGAATCAACAATTGTTATTTTTCATAGCCTATATCCAAGAAGGACTAAAACATGAATAAGAATATTTGGTTAATTAATGGACCCAACTTAAATATGTTGGGAAAGCGAGAAACTTCCAAATATGGAACTTCCACTCTTGCTGAAATTGAGCAGAACTGTAAAGATGTTGCGGACAACTTTAATTTATCGTTGTCATGTCATCAATCAAATCTTGAAGGTGAAATTGTCGATAAAATACAGGAAATTAGGGAATCTTCGGTTGGAGTCATTATTAATGCGGGTGCATATAGTCATACTTCTATTGCCATCCTTGATGCATTGAATATGTATGAAGGCAAAGTGATAGAGGTACATGTGTCAAATATATATAGCCGTGAAGAGTTCCGCCATTTTTCATTCATTTCGCAACGCGCTGATGGTATTATTGCTGGTTTAGGACCTCAAGTGTACGAAATGGCTGTGCAAGGCATGGCAGGGATTTTGGATGACAAGTAAAGTTGATATCGTAGTTGTAGGTGTTGGACAAGTTGGCAGTCGACATATTGAAATCATCCGACAATCTACTGAAGAAATTCGGTTAGTAGCGGTTGTTGAACCTGACGAAAGTCGTCGAACACATTATAGCAATCTTGGTGTTAATTGTTTCATCAATATAACTGAAATGTTTCAGAATTGTAATCCTGATGGGGTGTTGCTGGCGACTCCGAATCAACTTCATGTTGAAAATGGTTTGGAAATAATAGAACAAAGATGCCCATTTTTAATTGAAAAACCGATTGCTTCTACTTCGGAAGAAGCTCAAATTTTAGTGAATGCCGCGAAGGCAGCTGACGTTCCAATTTTAGTAGGCCATCATCGTCGACACAATCCAATAGTAGCACAGGTGCGAGAGGTTATAGAATCTGGAAAATTAGGTAAGATTGTCACTGCACACTCATTTATTTGGTTTAAGAAACCAGATGAATATTATTTACCTGAGTGGCGACGTAAACCAGGTGCAGGTCCAGTTTTAGTCAATGGAATTCATGAAATTGACTTGCTAAGGTACTATTGTGGTGAAATCTCGCGCGTATTTGCTCGTGGGTCAACTGCTATAAGGAAACATGAGGTGGACGATACTTTGGTCGCGACATTAGAATTTTCGTCTGGTGCATTAGGAACAATCAGTATTAGTGATTCTGTTACCTCACCGTGGTGTTGGGAAATAACTTCGGGAGAAAATCCCGCATATTCAAATGTTCCAGAAAGTTCAACCTATATTGGTGGGACAATGGGCTCAATATCTATTCCTGATAATAGAGTATGGACTCACGGTGATGAGCAGCATTGGATGTCTTCTGTACAAACTTCAACAGCTCCAGTATTACACATTGATCCATTGATAATGCAATTGAGGCATTTTGCTGAGGTTATAAGAGGTGAAACTCAACCCTTAGTAAATGGAGAAGAAGGTATTGCATCTCTTAAAGTAATTGAAGCATTGTTACAATCAAATTTAACAAAACAAGCTGTAGACTTGAGTTAAATTCTGAATTCTAATAGACTGAAATATGAAATTTGCATTAGGATTTGGCATACTTGAAAAGATGCACAATCAATTTAGCAACAAAAACGCATTATCAAACTACTGACAGATTAAGTAGATTCGTATAAATCTGTTCTGTTTTTCTACGTTCTATTCGTGCAAACTGTATTCTAAAATTTTTCACTTGACAAAAATAATTATCTTACTATTTTATAAAAATAAACTCAAACTATTAAATTATTAAACTAATGTTTAGAGGAAAATTTATATGCTAGTAAACTTTTCTGCAACCAACTGGATGTCATTCAGGGATGAATTTAATTTCAATTTAGGTGCAGGTGATCATCATGTCAAAGGACGTAAAATTCCATTCATAAAAGATTTCAATGCGAGTGTACTTCCAATTGCTGCAATTTATGGGGGAAATGCGTCAGGTAAATCAAATTTTATTTCTGCAATTGATTTTGCGCGTGATTTTGTATTATCAAGTCCTGAAACAGATGAATCTATACCCTATACACCATTTTTACTTGACTCTACTCATAGAAAGGAACCATGTAATTTCAAATTTACAATTCTGATTGAAGGCAAATTATTTGATTACAGTTTTTCAGTTAATAATGATATAGTAATTAAAGAAAAATTAATTGAAGTCTCGAAAAATGGCAACGAAAAGCTCTATTTTTCACGTTTAGGTTCAAAATATTACTTTGGTAGTAGATTTAAAAAAAGCTCAATCCGAAATGCAAAAAGTAATACACGAAAAAACAGACTATTTTTAAATAGCTCTGTCAATTTAAACATTGAGAATTTTCGACCAATATATGACTGGTTTAAGAATTCAGTTCTAATAATTTCACCCGGTTCGCGATTTAGTTCTCTACACAAACTTGTAAATGAAGAAGACAAACTCTTTAAACAGATGAATGATACATTATTTCAATTTGATACGGGAATTTCAGGTATTAAAAGTAAGGAGTTGCCCTCAGAGATTGTTAATGCATATATTGGGAATAAATTAGTTACAGAAGAAGGACTGAAAGAAGGAATTTATAATATAGGTTTTGGTAACAAGTCTTTTACTGTAACATCTAATGAAGGTAGAATTGTAGCCAATCGACCAGTTTTTCAGCACCTAAGAACTGATGGCGGGTATGAGGACTTTGAAGTTGGTCAGGAATCTGATGGAACTCAGCGATTATTTAATTTGTTACCAGCATTTTTTGAATTAACATCGGAAAGTTCGTCAAAGGTTCTAATTATAGACGAAATTGACCGAAGCATGCATTCAAATTTAACTAAGAATCTGATATTATCTTATCTGGAATCTTGTTCAAAGAATACCAGAGCTCAATTGATATTTACTACACACGACCTTTTATTAATGTCTGTTGCATCCTTGAGAAGAGACGAAATGTGGGTTACTGAAAGGGATATTGAAGGTGTATCTAGTATATATTCGATTGGTGATATAAAAGATATTGGAAAGGATAAAAGTATTTTCGATTTATATTTAGATGGGGTGCTTGGAGGTATACCTCATATATTATTTGAAAATTCTTCCGAAAAACCATTTTCACGAAGTACTTTATGAGGAGATTTGAAATGAAATCAAATACTCGTTTTGCACGACAACAGAATATTGTTCCTCAAAAGAAAATTTTTGTGGTTACCGAAGGGAAAGAAACAGAACCTTTCTACTTTGAAGTGCTTAATAAATTTCCTATCAGGATTATTTTAAAAACTATTCCTAATGGTGGTTCCCCGCTAGGAGTTTTAAAGAAAATTAAACAGTTTGTTGCAAAAAACGAATTAGAGTCCGATCACGAATTATGGGCGGTGATTGATAGAGATGATTGGGAGAAGGCACACATAAATGAGCTACAACAATGGTTAAAAAAAAGAGGTCGTCAGTTTGGGTTTGTATTAAGTAATCCATGTTTTGAGCAATGGCTAATTTTGCATTATCCAAACAAAAAATCGTTTGTCAAATCTAATGCGTGTAAAGAGCATTTTGAAAACTCAATTTGTAATGGGAGATGGCGCAATGTGTTAAGTGATCTCTCACCAAAGAAAGTAAAATCTGCAGTTGCTGTAGCAGAAAGAGAGGATATGTCAGGTCAAAATGGGTGGCCATCAGAACATGGACAAACGACTGTGTATAAATTGGTGAACAGATATTTAAAAAAGAAGTAATTTAGTCTTTACGGTTGTAAGTTTAAGATTTTTGTTCCTTCAACCAGTCACAAAATTTTTAGTTTTGAACCCAATTTTCTCAATTATTGGTCAATTCTATACTGTTTCTGTGTAGAAAGTATCACCGCAATATCCTTGTATAGGTTCGAAATTTAGAACACTAATTTTCCAATTATTTTATAACGTTGATTTATTTTTTTGTGATAGTCGTGGTTCAATTGATTAGTTAACTCAATATCAATACTTTGTCCAATGTTTATTTTACTTCCAAGTCGTAGTTCTTGGTCCTGATCGGAGACTACTGAAAATTTGGTAAATGGAGTTAAAGTCCCAATTTCATCTAATAAATTTATTCCATAGTGTAATTCTGCATTAAAGTCTAGTTGATCTGAATAATAGTAATTATTTGAATTACTAACAAAGTTCTCACTTATCAATGATTTGGTTGATCCTCGATTCCTATTGGTTCGATCTGAGAATCCCCACCCAAGTTTCAGTCCCAAACCAGCTAAACCCTGATCATAAACAAGTTCACCCAGCATATTATAATCGGAAAATTCATCGTTCTCCCAAAATTGAAATCCACCTTGCCCCTTTAAATGCAGGTCTGTTGTGATATGATAATTGATTATACTTTCTACTTCCAGTTTAGTAATTGAATTTTGATCATGTTTTTCCCCACGAATCCCAATCGTAATTTCTGGTTCAAGGATTGAACCATTAGCAAATTGATGTTGATGTTCAACCTTTAAAAATATCCTATACAATCCAACTTGAGATTGAAATTGATTCAATTGATTTAATTCACCATTTACGGACAAGGTTGAATACCAAGATTCCCCATTTAAACTCAATTCACTATGCTGTCCAAACCATAAGTTTTCTCTTGAAATTAGACCTTTTCGTCCAGATACTGATAACACTCCATACTGACCATTTAATAATTCTGATTGGTATTTTGCTTGAGTAATTTCAATTTTACCTGCGCCATAACTGGAGGAAATCAGCAATTCTAAATCTGATTCCTGTAAATTCCAACCGATATATGGGTGAATACCGATCAAATTGGAATTAAATTGAGATTTTTCTTTAGACACGTGTCCAAAGGCTACTTGTGATTCTAAAATTGAAGTTGATAAGCCAAGCAATAAATCTTGACCTGAATAATAATCTAACCCAACATATCCTGTAAAAAGATTCCCTGATTTAAAGTTTAGGGTATCATTACTCAAATCGTTATATTCTTGAAAATTGCTTTGTCCCCAAATCTCAACAGCATCCGAATTTATTGCATTAGGTAACAAATCAAATGAAAATGATGAATCACGTAAGAATTTATGCCGTATATTTTTGTAACTTTCCACCAGTTCTTCGCCATCACTTAAAATTTGAATGATGTTGGAATTTCCATTGAAATTGAAATAACTAGATTTTTCTCTATCAGTTACATGATTAAAGCGAGAATTTAACACATTAAATGAAAGGTTACCAATATTTCTTGTCAATTGTGGTATCATGATACTATTTACTGCGGATATGACCTCACTACGTTCACGTTCTCGGTCTGCTAGGTCTGAAACGATTATTTCAATTTTTCGAGCACTAGAATCTACCAGATAATTACGGCCATTTAATAACTCTACAACAATTTTGCCATCTGATTCTGCGTCCTCATCATTTGCAGTTTCAATAACATAATTGGTAATTGATTGCCCTTGTTTCATTGTCACTTGATCCCATGGGTTTTGAGCTAAAAAATTTCCAGTTTGGCTTATTTGCAAATTTACGTTCAAATCTGATTGCAACCTACCAGAAGATTGTAAGAAAATTTCTGCGGATTCTCCTTCTTCAATTTGCTGTACTTTTGTAGCAATTGCAATTGTTTCCACATTAATTTGACTATTGGACGCACTTTCCCCTCCGTCTGTATCGAGTTCCGCTGTTAATATCGCGGAAACAACTGCATCGGCCACACTGATTCTATCTTGGTCTTCTAAATTAGTCTTGGTAATTCGGACCAATACTCTAAAAGAATCTCGCAATAGATAATCTTCGCTTTCTGCTATGGTCACTATTAATTCAACTGGTAAATCCGCAACTGCAACTGCACTTAGTCCATTTAACTTGATTTTAAATGATTCGCTGGAATTACCTTGCCTAATGGTTACTGTTCTAGGTGGTAGCCGCCAAGTAATTAATGAAACTGTTTCTGAATAATTTAGATTTACAATTAGATCACGTTGCAATTGTACACCACCTGTTGACACAATCAGCTCTACAGGATCTCGTTGCATGACAGTTGGATTCTCAGCTCTAATTCGAATTGTTGGTTTATCACCAGTAATTGTCACTGTCACAGTCTTTGCGGCAATAGGTGAATTATCAGTTGAATCAATTAATGTAACTTGCATTTCTGAGATCACCTCATCCCCGGAATCCATATTGTTAATCGCACTAGGGGAGGGACGGAACAAGAATCTAGTATTGTCTTCGGCAAAATACCATGAGCCATATTGAAAATTTGAGCCGTAGGGCATTGCTTCAAATCCAGCATTATTATTAACGGAGTCATCGGTAGTATCGTTAGTCTTGATTCCATTTATTGTCTCGGATACACTAATTTCAAGATTATGGGATGAAACGTTGAAATCAGACAACATAATGGTTCCGGCCTGGTCAACAAATTCATTTGAACTCTGCAAAATATTTTGATTTTGACCTTGAACAGAATTCCAGTTAAGAGAAATAATAGGTAAATTCTCTGTACTACCTCTAATTGCTACTATTAACTCTTCGGGACTTGTAGTTATGACTTCACCTACATGAGTTCTTGAATCAAAAATATCTATTTGTAGCTTTGTGATAACTACATCGCCATCCTGTAATCGATTAATTGCATCTGGATTTGGTCTAAATAGCACTTGTGATTTATCAGTAGCCCAAAACCAATTTCCAAATTGAAACTGTTGTCCATACTTCATTGCTGCAAAATTTGTGAACATATTGTCAGATTCACCACTATCATCTTCTCGCGGATTCTCATTATTTTTTTGTTCAATGAATTTGACGCGATGTTCATAGGTACTGCGAAAATTTATTTCGCGAAGGGTTGCTATTAATTCTTCATACATTGAATTCGGATTACTTTGAATTGAGCCAGATTGAGAATCACCCCAAGTAAATTCAATCTCAGGTTTTTGCGGACCATTTATAGTAACCACGACTTCTTTAGAAACTAAAAGCTCCTTTTCATCATTACTTGTATTAAATAACTTAATCGTGGCGGTCGTCTTAACAACATCTCCTATCTCTAAATCTTGGATTTTTGTTTTGACCTCAGGATTTGAAAAATCTAAGCCGAGACCGTTAGGTAAATGCATTTCATCCCAAACTTGCCAAGTGCCGTAACTCCCTCTATAATCTTCGGTGAAAGCATTTGAAATCTGAATAAAATTCGTCATTAAATCTGTACCGTTCTTTTGTTCAGAAAATTGGTACTCAATCTCATTGTTAGTCGGCAGATTTTCAAAAGTTGATGTACCACTAATACTTGTTATTGTGAATGTCTCGACACTTTGAATTATGGGAGAATCACCTGAACGCCACATGAAATCAATTGATGTAGTAGTAGTGCTTTGCGCAATAGCATAATTATTTCCGTAAATTTGAAACAGAAGGGTCAAAGCGAAAACAGTAGTTGAGGCCACCCAACGATTGACCTTGGGATTACACTTAGGTGCTGAATTTTCACACATTATATTAACATTCAGTTTATTTCTCATTGGAGCATTTCCTATTATTGAAACTTATAATCGGACTATTGTATCAAAATTTGTTAAATTTACTTCACAAAATAGCTCTTCAATAATAATAACACCAATGATTTGAATTAACAATAAACGCATTTCAAATTATTTCAATTGTGACTAAAAAATCTGGAAATTTAAATATTCTATTTTTAAGTTAATAACTAGCAACCTCAAATTAGAAAAAATTATTGTATAAATTAATTAAGCTGTCAATCAAAATCTAGTTGTAATATTCAAAATTAATTGCACCCTAGATTTGCAGAAAGTAAAATCCTTAATTATCTAGAAACCAATTATATTTTACTCAATCCAATGATAGTGATTATGAAAAATTAAGTTTATTTGATTACAGAGTTTTATGAATAGACAAGTTTGAATCCTAAATAAACGAAAAAAGTATAGTCAATATGAAATGACTGGTGATTCCCACTGAGGTATGTTGATTACAAAACGACTACTCAAAATATGTCTACAATGTAGTGGTAAGAAGAAGTTTGCTATATAGTTGTACAGGTGATTAATTTCAGTGCAGAAATAGCACACATTTTTGTCGTTGTTATTCATAGAATTGATTGATATTTTGAGTAGATAAATTTAAAATAATTTTAAACAACAGAGGTATTTTAGTTGATGCTTAACTATAGTCAAGAAGTTTTCATTACATGTGCAGTTACTGGTGCGGGAAACACGCAGGATCAATCTTCACATGTTCCAAGATCACCAGAACATATTGCCAATAGTGCTATTGATGCCGCGAAGGCAGGTGCGGCAATCGTTCACTGTCATGTCCGCGATCCAGAAACTGGTGCACCAGCACGTGAATTAGCAATGTATCGGGAAGTTACTGAACGGATTCGAGCCGCGTCGGTGGATGTCGTATTGAATTTAACTACAGGAATGGGGGGTGACTTCGTATTTGGTCCACCTGAACAACCGTTGCCTTATGATGAATCCAACACAGATATGCTAGGTGCAAGCGCACGAGTTGAACACGTTGCAAAGTGTTTACCTGAAATTTGTACGTTAGATTGTGGTACAATGAATTTTGCTTTAGGGGATTACATTATGGTTAATACCCCAGAAATGCTGGCAGAAATGGGTAGAAAAATTACTGAGCTTGGTGTATGTCCTGAGATTGAAGCATTTGACACGGGACATTTATGGTTAGCAAAACAACTTGTAAATGACGGAATACTTAAAAGTCCCGCATTAGTGCAACTATGTATGGGTATTCCTTGGGGTGCACCAAGTGACTTAAATACGTTGATGGCGATGGTCAATAATGTTCCCAAAGATTGGAATTGGTCAGTTTTTTCATTGGGACGAGAGCAAATGCCTTATGTTGCAGCTGCGGTACTTGCAGGCGGTAATGTCCGTGTAGGATTGGAAGATAATTTATATCTAGAAAAGGGTGTTATGGCAACTAATGCACAATTAGTTGAAAAAGCTGTCCGTATTATTGAAAATATGGGGGCAAAGATTATTGGACCAGAAATAGTTCGCAAAAAATTAGGTTTAACCAAGCGAGATCCACAATGAAAGTCGCTATCGTTGGAGGTGGAGTAATTGGTGGTGGATGGGCCGCTAGATTTTTACTAAATGGATGGGATGTCGTTGTCTATGATCCTGATTCTGGCACAGAACGGAAAGTTAAGGAATTACTAGAAAATGCAAAACGTAGTTTACCAGCATTGTATGATAAACCTTTACCCAATCCAGGAAAACTGAAAATAACTACTGATCTTATTGAATGTGCTGTGGAGGCTGATTGGATTCAAGAAAGCGTTCCAGAACGCCTGGAATTGAAACAGGATATTTTGTCAGAAATTCAAGAACATTGCTCGATAAAAACTGTCATTGGATCTTCAACCTCCGGTTTCAAAGCAAGTTCGCTTCAGGAAGGGTCAAAACGACCACAACAAATCTTGGTTACTCATCCGTTCAATCCCGTATATCTATTACCACTTGTTGAAATTGTACCTTCACCTGAAACATCAATTGAAATTACAGAGCAAGCTCAAAATGTTCTGACCGATATTGGAATGAAGCCTCTGATCATCCGAAATGAGATTGATGCTCATATCGCAGACCGCTTGCTTGAAGCAGTTTGGCGGGAGGGGTTATGGTTGATTAATGATGGAATTGCAACAACAGAAGAAATTGATGATGCCATTCGATATGGGTTTGGGTTACGTTGGGCGCAAATGGGTTTATTTGAAACCTATCGAATAGCAGGTGGGGAAGGGGGAATGGATCATTTTTTACATCAGTTTGGTCCAACTTTAAAGTTTCCTTGGACCAAATTAATGGATGTGCCTGAGTTTGATGACGCACTAATTAAAAAGATCTCTACCCAATCTGAGCAACAATCGGGACATTTATCAATAAAAAACTTAGAAAGGATTCGTGATGATAACCTAGTTGGAATTTTACGTGCGCTAAAGAAAAATGAACAAGCAGCTGGTACAACAATTAATAGTCATGAAAATACACTAAAAGTAAATCAATTAAGTCAATTACCAACTACAGTTGAACGATTGGTTCCTTCAACTTGGACTGACTACAATGGTCACATGAATGAAACACATTATCTTGAAGTCGCTGGTCAAGCGACAGATGTATTCATGGAAATGATTGGATGCGATGCAGAATATATCAAATCAGGAAATAGTTATTTTACGGTAGAGACTCATATACGACACTTACATGAAGTTAAGGCAGGTCAAACTTTAACAGTTACTACTCAAGTCTTAAACGGTTCAGGTAAAAAGTTACATCTCTTTCATCAGATTCTTGTTGATTCTGATATTTTAAGTGCGACAGCAGAGACGTTGTTGCTTCATGTTGATTTAAATACTAGAAAGAGCTCGTTACCACTTGAAGGTGTCGCAAGTAAGTTACTCCAGTATGAAACCGATCATGCCAAGTTAGATTTACCAGAAGGAGCAGGACGATTTGTCGGGCAACGAAACTGACAATCAGTGAGAATTAACGTAAAAATATCGAAACCTAACGAAGTTGTTGATTTTGCTATCTCACAAATTGCGTTGACAGCTCCATCTAGGTGCGTTTACGTAATAACCAGATGAAAAATATTCCACCAATCAGTCCAGTCAAAATCCCAATTGGCATATCAGTTGGTTGCATTATTTTACGAGAAAAAACATCAGCCCAAATAAGAAATATTGCACCAATTACTGCAGATGCCGGAATGACACGGAAATTATCTCCCCCAAATATCATTCGAACAATGTGCGGAATCATTAATCCGACAAATCCAATCATTCCTGAAAATGCAACCATCACAGCAGTAATAAATGCACCGACGACAAAGACGCTCATGCGAAAAAAATGCACAGGAATTCCTAATGTAGTCGCAGATTCATCGCCAATTGTCATTGCATTGAGATCAAACGACCGTGCAACCAGATAACCACCACCAATAATTAGTACAATTGTGGGGTAAATTAAGTGTTCCCATTGCGCAAAACCTAACCCACCAAGCATCCAAAAAACTACAGTGTGACTGGCTCGTGGATCCCCCAAAAAGATCAGAAGATTTGCACCGGCCATGATGACAAAAGAGATTGATACACCAGTTAGAACAAGACGATCTGCACTAATTCCGTTAGTAAAATTGCAGATACTTACAATTAATATCATTGCACCAAGAGCTCCACAAAACGCAAATAAAGGAACTGTAAGGAGTCCAATAATCAATCCTGTGTGCAATAATGCAAGTATAGCACCGAAAGCTGCACCTGCAGATATACCTAGTAAATGTGGATCTGCAAGAGGATTACGGGTAACCGCTTGTAACGAAGCTCCAACAATACTCAATCCAGCACCAACTAAACAAGCTAATAATACGCGAGGTAATCGAATATCCCAAACTATACTTTCTGTACCGCTATTCCACGTAATGTCAAATAAATCTGGTACAATTTTATTCCCAATAATTCCCCAAACCGTTGTAATAGGGATATTTATTGCTCCAAAACTTACAGCGACACTAATTGAAACTAAGAGTGTGAAAACTGAGAAGGTACCTAACACCGATATTTTTGAAATTCGACCCTTATCAATTAGTGGTAAAGATTCATTTATAGTTGAGATTGTCATTGTCATTTGTCCTTAAACTGTTGGTTATTTCTTCATTAGTATTCTGTCTTTTAAGTTTACCGGTATTCAGTTAGCCAAAATGCATCAACAAGTTTTTTGATTGCGTTAATATTGCGAGGACCAGGTGTTGCTTCTACATATTCTACTACCACAAATCGATCATTTTTTACTGCATCAATATTTTTGAATGCTGGGTTCTGTTTGAGAAAATTGATTTTTTGTTCTGCGGTTACCTCACCATAATTCACAATAATGATCACTTCGGGATTTCTGGCGACAACAGTTTCCCAACCCACTGTGGTCCAACTTGATTCAACGTCATCTGTAATATTTTTTCCACCGGCTTCTTCAATTAAAGCGGTAGGGATTGCATAACGTCCTGAGGTAAATGGTTGATCTTCTCCGGAATCATAAAGAAAAACTTTGACAGGATCTGCATTTTTAGGAATTGTTGTTTTAATTAGCTCTATTTCTTCTTGATAGCTGTTGATTAATTCTTTCGCGTAATCTTCAATTCGGAAAATTTTTCCTAAATTGCGCAGATCATTATAGAAATCCTCCATAGTAGCTCTGTTTTTTTCCGAGATATGAATACAGCTTTCGGTAAGTTCGTAAACTTTAATGTCGAAGGTGCTAAGTGATTCAGGAGTTACCTCACCACCAACTCGCATGCCATAATTCCAACCTGCAAAAAAGAAATCTGCGTTTGCTCCGACCAGCACTTCTTTCGTTGGATACTTTGGTGACAATTCTGGCAATCTATCAATATCAATTCGCATTTTTTCGTCTAACTTATTCCAACCAGATATCCCAGTATAGCCGACCATTCGATCACGTAATCCTAAGCTGAGCATCATCTCTGTTAAATTAATATCATGAGAAATCGCACGCTCTGGTATTTCGTCAAACTCAACCTGTCGATTACAACTTTGCACTATGACAGATTCTGCGTGCAAATTTTTAAAAGGTGATACAACAATTGTTGCAACAATAAATAGGTATATTAATGATTTCATGTTAGTGACTCGATATATGTGGATTAGTAGTTTGATTGAGATTAAACGTTAAGTGTGCAGCTCCACTTGCAACAAGCTGGTCTTTTTTTGTCTCAACTGCAAACGCAGTAGAAATTAGTTTTTCAACCGAAATTTCTTCTGGTTTACCAATTGCTAAACAGTGTCCTTCAGACATGACCATTAGTTTATCGGCAAATTTGATAGCTAGATTTAGATCGTGCAAAGTACAAATTACAGAGAGTTCTAGTGAACTTAAGAGTGATAGCAATTCTAATTGATGACGAATATCCAAATGATTAGTCGGTTCATCTAAAATGATCAGTTTCGGTTCTTGGGTAAGTGCCCGTGCCATTATCGCACGTTGTTTTTCACCACCAGATAGAGTCACCATCCGACGATGTGCAATTTCTTCTAGTTCTAAGGTTCGTAACACCGAATCAATTTTGGAATTATCTCGTTGTCCAAAACTCGCAAACATTTGACGATGTGGTAATCGTCCTAAAGATACAACTTCCCGAACAGTTAATGCGAGATCAACAGGTTGTTCTTGTAATACAACCGCAATTCTTTGTGCACAGGTTTTTGCGTCAATCTGCCATATGTTATCCCCTTCCAGCTGAACTATGCCACTTCGTGGTCGAATGAATCGGTATAACATACGTAACAACGTGGACTTTCCAGCTCCATTTGGACCAACAATTGCAAGAATGCTACCTGACTCCAAACTGAAGCTAGTGGGATGAACAATGTTTTGCTTGTTGACTGGTCCCCATGAAATTTCATGTGCCTCAATGATTTTATTCATGAGAAGCACCATTCATTTAAAAATCTAAATTTAGAGTATTGACAAAAGTGACTAATTCTAGTTTTTGCAATTACCGGGTCTTGAAAATTCAGTATACCTTGTTTGCTATTCCAATAATTTGCATGGGGTATGGAGAGACTGCTAAAGATCCAATTTTGCCGAAAGCTGAAAAAATTGTCGGCATTTTGGTAATGCATAGCTAATTTACAATTTCCGCTGCAGATAGTAATAAGGAGATTATATTTTGCAGCGGAATTTTCTTGTAGCCAAGATTTTAAACAGGCGCGCGTAATCTCTTTACTACGCGAAATTGTGCTACACGTAACAATGTCAACGATGTGAACTAGTTGGTTTATCCAATCGCAAAATTTAAACATCTTGTCCCACTTTGCGGGATAGCTGTTTCAAAGTGCCAGGTCGAAAGACCATAATTGCAATTTGCGAAAGCTGAGAATTCTATCATTGCATCCTCTCGGAACACCCCGCCCGAATTGTGTTAAATTTGATATTGGTAGGTCTCCTGACTTGCGCTTCACGGCTTTCCTTGCCTTCCCAACCATTTCGGTCAGTGGTAATTTCAAGGTTCGCTCTTCGCTCACAGTTGCGGGGGCAGTCACGGTTTTGGTCCCGATTTGGGTCATCCGCACCGTGTTCCCTTTTAATCCCTACGAATCTCATATCGCTGGGAACCAATAAAAAACATTATTATATAATTAATTCAGAATTACAACAAATTATTTTCATTTTTTTTATCTGCATTTCTGTTTTATAATTCAATAAGTTAAATCTATTTTATCGTACTTTTTGCCGCCTTCAATGTATTTACCATTAACATTGCGATTGTCATCGGCCCCACTCCTCCTGGTACAGGTGTAATCGCCTTAACTTTTTCTATTGCTTCCTCAAATGCAACATCACCAACTAATTTACTTTTATTCTCACCTTTCTCAGGTGCAGGGACACGATTGATTCCAACATCAATCACAACCGCATCCTCCTTTATCCAATCTCCTTTAATCATTTCTGGACGACCAACGGCTGCTACTACGAGATCCGCAGCTCTGACCACGTTGGGCAAATCGCGCGTCTTACTATGCGCAATAGTTACGGTACAATTTTCATTTAACAATAATTGTGCGACGGGTTTACCGACGATATTTGATCGACCAATTACTACTGCATTTGCACCACTAAGATCTTCTCCCATTGCGTGTTTTGCCAAAATAATTGAACCAGCAGGAGTACACGGGACTAAAGTTTGATCAATATCTCCAGCTCCCAATAACCCAACATTAATTGGATGAAAACCATCAACATCCTTTTCCGGTGCGATGCTATTAATTACTTTGTGCTCTGAAATATGATCTGGTAGTGGTAATTGGACTAAGATTCCATGTACATTAATATCAAAATTTAAACTTTGGATTAAGCTTAATAATTTTTGTTCGTCAATTTCTGCATTCAAGTGATGCACAGTTGAGTTAAAACCGCAGGATTGTGCTTTTTTTTGCTTATTTCGAACATAAACTTGACTTGCAGGGTCGTCACCAATTATAATAACTGTTAATCCTGGTTGACGGTGAATTGACTCTTGGGTCGTAGTAACTTCAGCACTTATTTGCTCCGTAATTGAGTTCGCAACAGCTTTACCATCAATAATTTTACTAGTAGATTCAGAATTCAGCATGAACTTCCTCCTTTAGGGAAAAAAATTGTTTGTATGAATTGGAATTTTTCATATAGTGCAATCAGTTTTCTTACAAGCTAAATTTGATTTTTTCAGTGAATGGATTTGAATTATAAATTGAAACGTTGCCAAAATTTTGTTATTAGGTTTGGGAAATTTGTATACACATTGAACTATATTTCAGCCGCTAAAATAACTAGTTTGATGACGAGATGAAATTGTTGTTTATTTTTAATTTGCTATACATTATAACAACTCAAAATACAATTAGCACGAAATTTTATTTCGAAAAATGAAGGACACTTGAATGCAACGCTATTCAGCAATTTCCATTTTAAAAAATGCTTTTTCAGGCCACAAGAAATGGGAACGAGCATGGCGCGCGGCTGAACCGAAACCTCATTATGATGTGATAATTGTCGGTGGTGGGGGGCATGGACTTGCGACCGCTTATTATTTAGCGAAAGAACATGGTGTATCTAACGTTGCAGTTCTTGAGAAAGGTTGGCTTGGAAGTGGAAATATTGGTCGTAATACGACCATTGTACGTTCAAATTATTTATTACCGCCGAACACACATTTCTATGAAAAGTCCATGAAATTGTGGGAAGGATTGTCAAGGGATTTAAATTATAATGTTATGTTTTCGCAACGTGGGATACTGAATTTAGCGCATTCAACTAGTCAGATGGATGATTATGCCGAACGTGGAAATGCGATGCGAATGGCAGGTGTTGATTCTGAATTATTGAATACACGGCAGGTTGCTAAATATGTTCCTGGCTTGGATGTTTCACGAGACGCAAGATTTCCAATAGAAGGGGGGCTGTTACAACCACGTGCCGGAACCGCTCGCCATGATGCAGTTGCTTGGGGATTCGCTCGCGGGGCTTCCAATTTTGGTGTCGATATTATCGAAAATTGTGAAGTCATTGGATTTTTAAAAGACTCGCATCGGATGATAGGTGTGCAAACTACACGTGGTGAAATCAGAGCTGGTAAAATTGGGGTGGCGGTTGCTGGAAATTCATCAGCAGTTTTAGCAAAAGCAGGATTTGAGTCGTTACCAATAGAGAGCCATGTACTACAGGCTTTCGTTTCAGAACCTTTAAAACCAATCCTCAATACAGTCGTTACTTTTGGTGCAGGTCATATGTATATCTCGCAATCTGATAAAGGTGGACTTGTATTTGGTGGTGATATTGATGGTTATAATTCCTATGCCCAGCGTGGTGGTCTACCAATTTTTGAAGAAGTGGTATCGCTGATATGTGCGGCGTTTCCAAGTTTTAGTCGATTAAGATTGTTGAGAAATTGGGGAGGAATCATGGATATGTCAATGGATGGGAGCCCGATTATTACTAAAGCTCCAATTACCGGTCTGTATATCAATGCTGGTTGGTGTTATGGTGGATTTAAAGCAACGCCGGCCTCTGGATGGTGTTTTGCTCACACAATTGCGCGTGATGAACCCCACGAACTCAATGCAAATTTCACTTTAAATCGTTTTGAACATGGGTATGTAATTGACGAGCGTGGTGTAGGTCCGACACCACGATTGCATTAACAGGGAAAGGAGCAAAGTTCATGTTAATTAATTGTCCATGTTGTGGAATGCGAATGGCCTCAGAATTTACCTATATGGGAGATGCCACAAAAATCAGACCATTTGACAATGAACAAGATGTTTCAAAATGGAATTCTTATATTTTTGAACGGACAAATCCAAAGGGCTGGCATCAAGAATTTTGGCATCATTCAGGTGGTTGTCGTTCTGTTGTAAAGGTAAATCGAAACACCGAAACACATGAGATTCGTTCCGTTGAATTAGTTGGTCCTTGGAGAGAGAGTTTACCGTCTGTGCAGTATTCGCAGTCAAATGAATCGAGTGGAGACGCAGAATGAGTGGGTACCGACTAGATAATTTCGGACAATTCATTGACCGAACAACCAAGTTGGATTTTACCTTTGATGGGAAGCAACATCAGGGATATTTAGGAGACACACTCGCATCATCGTTGTTAGCCAGTGGTCAAACCATTTTTGGAAGGAGTTTTAAATATCATCGGCCTCGTGGTGTAATGTCAGCAGGGGTAGAAGAGACTAATGCATTAGTTACTTTACGTTCGGGTGACCGTTCGGAGCCAAATACTAAAGCTACAATTGCGGAGCTTTTCGAAGGATTAGAGGCGACGAGTCAGAATAATTGGCCGTCGCTTAGATTTGACTTAATGTCGTGGAATAATTTGATTTCACCACTGTTAGTTGCAGGATTTTATTACAAAACGTTTATTGGTACGGGACAGCGTACTTGGCATTTTTTTGAACCATTGATTAGACGTGCCGCTGGAATGGGTCGTGGAACTTTGCTACCTGATCCAGATCGCTATGATAAAATTCATACATTTTGTGATGTACTGGTTGTCGGTGGTGGTGTTGCAGGATTAATGGTCGCTGATGTTGCTTCAGCCAGCGGAGCAGAAGTAATTTTTGCTGATGAAAATGCAAAATTCGGCGGTGCAATTTATGAAGAGACTGGTCAAATCAATAATAGTACTCCAGTCGATTGGTACAACGAAACCCTTAATCAAGTAAAAGCACGAGAAAATGTCAAGGTAGTTCCCAGATTAACGGTAAATAGTTGCTTTGATAACAATGTATTAAGTGGAGTAGAGCGAGTTGCGGATCATATTGATATTCTTGAAGCAGGTCAACCACGACAACGTCATTGGATTATTGTTGCCAAACAAGTTGTATTTGCAACTGGTGCGATAGAGCGGCCACTTGTATTTGCAGGTAACGATTTACCGGGAGTGATGTTAGCAGAATCTGCAAATCGATATGCTTCACGTTATGGTGTGGCAGTTGGTAAGAATGTTGTTATTTTTGCTAATAATGATATGGGTTATCGTTCTGCACTCTCACTAAAAAAAGCAGGCGTTAAGGTAGAAGCAATTATTGACCCTCGGGAATCAGGCACGACAAATTCCAATTTAGAGTCTCAGATAAATGAACACGGTATTACAGTCCATAACGGTGCAGTTGTTTCAAGGGCACACGGAACTAAACGATTAACTGGAGTAAGTATCTCCAAATATAATGCGGATTCGGAACAATTAACTGCAGAAGTTGATAATATAAAGTGTGACGCATTAGCTGTATCTGGTGGTTGGACTCCAAATGTCCAATTGTGTTCACAAGTGGGGACACCACCTGAGTTTGACAAAGAATTACAAACATTTCTACCAGGGAAACCGCTACAGAAATGGATCGCCGCTGGGTCTGTTGCAGGACATTTTACTTTACAAGCTGCAATGGAATCGGGAATAGATGCTGGAAATAAAGTGGTTGAAGAATTAGGAAAAACAACAGCTAATATAGATATTCCACAGATTGAAACTGAAGATTGTGTGCCAAACCCTATGCCAATATGGAATGTTCCAACAAATAGACGGTTAGGTAAAAAGTTTGTAGATTTTCAACATGATGTAACCACGAAGGATGTGGAACTTGCACAACGGGAGGGATTTGAATCAGTTGAACATTTAAAGCGTTATACGACATTGGGGATGGCGGCAGACCAAGGTAAAACTTCAAATATCAATGGCTTAGCGTTAATGGCAAAGGCTAGGGGAATCTCGATTGAGGAAGTTGGTACCACTCGGTTTCGGCCGCCGTATTCACCAATATCATTTGGCGTTCTATCAGGACGAGAACAAGGGGAGCATCTCAGACCAACTCGAAGAACTCCGATGCATCAATGGCATTTAAAAAATGGTGCTAAGATGATGACTGTTGGGGCCTGGATGCGACCGCAAATTTATCCAAAACCTGGTGAGACGATAGAACAGGCATATATTCGTGAGACTCAAATTGTTAGAGAGAAAGTTGGTATGGTTGATGTTTCAACACTTGGTAAAATTGACATACAGGGACCCGATGCAGCTGAGTTTATCAATCGAGTTTATGCCAATGGATTTTTGTCGTTACCAGTAAATAAGGCAAGATATGGAATTATGCTAAGGGAAGATGGGTTTGTTTATGATGATGGCACCACCTGGCGACTTTCTGAAACTCAATATTTGATGACAACGACAACGGCAAATGCAGCTGGGGTAATGTCACAATTAGAATATTTTCTAGCGGTAGTTTGGCCCGAACTTAAGGTTCGAGTGAATTCGGTTAGTGACCAATGGGGAGCAATGGCAATTGCTGGTCCCAATTCAAGAACTGTATTACAAAAGGTTGTAACGAATTTAGATCTTAATAATGATGAGTTTCCATTTATGAAAGTTGGTCAAGGTAAAATTGATGGAAAGGATGTTTTGATTGCACGATTGTCCTTTTCAGGTGAGTTAGCTTATGAAGTATTTTGTGGTTGGTTAGATGGTGAGGAAATTTGGGAAACAATTATGGATGCTGGTGAGGAGTATGGGATTGTACCTTATGGCATGGAAGCACTTGGAGCATTGCGGATTGAAAAGGGACATGTAGCTGGTCCTGAGCTTAACGGTCGAACTACTATGGCTGACTTAGGATTAGGGAAGATGGCTTCGAAAAAGAAATATTATATTGGTAGTGCTATGATGGAACGGGAAGGGTTAATAGATAAAAATCGAAAAACTCTGGTAGGGTTGATTTCGCAAAGTAATCAAAATATTATGGCGGGTGCTCATTTAATTGAAGTTAAAGGAAATGAAAGTTTAGGCCATGTAACTTCGGTTACCTATAGTCCAGCATTGGGTCAATTTATTGCGTTGGCACTACTTAAGAACGGGCAAGATCGAATAGGTTCATCTTTGATTGCAATCTTCCCAATGTATAACAAGAAGACTAATGTCAAAGTAGTTGATCCGCATTTCTATGATAAAGAGGGGGGCAAGTTATATGTCTAGCGAAATTGGATTAGCAACAAATTTTTTGGAAATTGGGAAGCAAGAAGCAAATCCAAATCACCATACACCAGTTTTAATTGAATTACTGAGACCAAACTCAATAGTTATGGTCGGTGCGTGGAATAACAGTCTTGACTTAGTTGAAACAAAGATAAAGTCAGTTTGTGATATAAAACCAGAATCTTCTCCTGGTCGTTGTTCTACGACAGAAGATACCATTATAGCTTGTCTTACTCCAGGTCAATTCTTATTTATTTCTGAAGTTGAGGATCTTTTTGGCAAGCTAAATGACTTGATGATGCCAAACGCGTCGACAGTACTTGATTTGAGACATAGTCGCATTGGCTATCGAGTTTCAGGTACATTAGCAAAAATGGTATTAGCCAAAGGACTTGCTGTTGATACTACGGACGCTAATTTTCCAGATTTAAGTGCAATTCAAACAACGATTGATCATGTTTCATCGTTAGTGATTCGTAGAAAAACTGATATGTTTGATATTTATGTACCCTCAAGTTTTGCACAATCATTTGCCCATTGGTTGACAGACGCATCGCTTGAGTATGGTTATACCGTAGGCAATTATGCTAAAATTTCCACTAATTAAGTATTGGTTGAAATTTGCTTAGATTGTTACTTTGTGAATAGTGTTTTCTGTAAAAGTTGCATTCTATTGTTTCTGAATTAGACCTTCATAAATATTGGATTCCTCAATAATCCCACAAGGCACACCATCTTTAGTTACTACCAAATCTTTTCCTGACTCCAATCTAATTTGGATAAGTTCACGTATAGGTTGCTCGTGAGAAACTTTAGGTAATTCATCAATAGATTTTCCTTCTACTGTTGACATGATATCACATGCTCGCAGTACATTAAGTGGATTCATATGTGCAACAAATTCGGATACATAACTATTGGCTGGTTTCAATATTATTTCTTGTGCGGTTCCGAATTGTATAATTCGACCACCTTCCATTATAGCAATTTTAGTTCCAATTTTTGTTGCCTCGTCTAAATCATGACTAACAAAGATAATGGTACGTTTGGTTTTTTCTTGCAGTTCTAGTAATTCATCTTGTAAATGATCTCGAATCAGTGGATCTAACGAAGAAAAAGGTTCATCCATCAGTAATATAGGAGCTAATGTTGCAAAAGCACGGGCAAGTCCTACGCGTTGTTGCATTCCACCTGATAGCTCATTTACATGCTTTGTTTCCCATTCGCTCAAATTGACTAGTTCTAGTTGCTCCTTTACACGTTGTTGTCGGGCACTTCGCTCCATCCCTGCGATTTCTAAACCAAACCCAACATTTTCAGCAACAGTTCGCCACGGTAACAGACCAAATTGCTGGAAAACCATGGCAACGCGACTTAACCTTAAATTCCGTAATACTGAATTGGAGCAACTAGTTGGATTTACATAGTCATCACCATTATAGACTAGAATTTCTCCTCGGGTAATCTTATTGAGACCATTTACTGCACGCAACAGAGTAGATTTTCCAGATCCAGATAATCCCATTAATACTACGATTTCACCTTCAAATACGTTTAGAGATGCATTTGCACAACCGAGGATTTGGTTTGTTTCTTGACGAATCTCTTCACGAGACTTTTCAAGATCTATCAGTGGAAGTGCAAGGTCTGGTTGTTGCCCAAAAACAATATCAACATTCTTGAAACTTACTATTGGTTTATCCATTTTTGTTTGCCTTTTTATTTTCGTTACGGATAAACCGATCTAATACTATTGCAATTAATACTATGGCTAAACCGGCTTCAAAACCTTTTGCAATATTAGCTTGATTTAGGGCACGTAAAGTTGGCACTCCCAACCCATCTGCTCCAACTAAGGCGGCAATAACAACCATAGATAAAGACAACATAATTGTTTGGGTTAATCCTGCTCTGATACTTGGTAATGCAAATGGTAACTCTACCTTCCATAATAATTGTTGTTTCGTCGCTCCAAATGATTCACCAGCTTCAAGCAACGATTTTGGGGTTGAAGCAATTCCTAATTGAGTTAAACGAATTGGTGCAGGTATTGCAAATATAACAGTAGCAATCAGACCAGGAACTAACCCAAGTCCAAACAAAATCAATGCTGGAATAAGGTAAACAAACGTCGGAATTGTTTGCATTAGGTCCAATAATGGTCGCATAAATGTGTATAATTTTGGCCGGTGCGCCGCAGAAATACCTAGTGGGACTCCAATTAACATGCAAACTATTGATGAAGCAATAACTAATGAAAGAGTCTCGGTGGTTTCTTCCCAATAACCAAGGTTTATAATTAACAAGAGGGATAACAATACAAAAATTGTGAATCCAATAGTTCGGTGTAGGTAATAAGCAAGAATCACGACAACTGTAACAATAATGAATGGGTGTGGAGTTTTGAGAACAAACAGAATTCCTTCTATTATAATGAGTAGAATTTCTGAGATTCCATCAAATAACCACGATGCATTTTCAGTTAACCAGTCAACAGAAAGTTTTGCCCAATTTCCAATTGGTATTTTATTTTCGGTAAGCCAGTCCACGATAATTTCTATCCAACTATATTTAATTGATAATGGCAGGATCCAAGAATCTTATTGAATCCTACCAAATTTGTAAGTCAAGGGTGATTAGAATTTAAAGTAATTCTTTACCGCACTATTAGCATCGCTTCCTGTAAATGTGGTTACTCCATTAAGCCAATCATTGAAAACAGTTGAATTATTTTTCAACCATTCATTTGATGCTTTGTCCGGTTCAGTTCCATCATTGAGAATTGCACCCATGATTTCGTTTTCCATTGCCAATGTAAATTTCAAATTCTTTAGAAAATTTCCAACATTTGGACACTCTTCGGTATAACCGGCGCGAACATTTGTAAATACAGTTGCACCACCAAAATTTGGTCCAAATATATCGTCTCCACCAGATAAATATTTTAGATCATGATTAGAATTCATCGGATGAGGTTCCCATCCCAAAAAAACGATGTCATTGTTGCGCTTGGTGAGACGTTCAACCTGTGCTAGCATACCTTGTTCGGATGATTCTACAATTTCAAAACCGCTAAGACCAAAGGTGTTACTATCAATCATATCAATTATTAGTCTATTACCATCATTTCCTGCCTCAATACCGTAAATTTTCCCATCCAATTCACCATTAAATTTAGCAATATCTGCAAAATCTTTCAGACCTTTGTCAAATGTATAACTTGGTACAGCAAGCGTATATTTTGCTCCGGTTAAATTCTCAGTAATAGTTTCAACAGAACCATCTTCTCGATAAGCTTTAATGTCTGCTTCCATAGTCGGCATCCAATTTCCAAGAAAGACATCGATATCGTTATTTTTTAACGATGCATAAGTGACGGGGACTGATAAAATTTTGGTATCAGTTTCATATCCCAATGCCTTTAAAATGTTAGTTGCGACAGCAGTAGTAGCAGTAATGTCGGTCCATCCAACATCTGAAAATCTTACCAGTTTACAATTTTCAGAATCTTGGGCGTAGGCAGTAAAACTAAACAGCACAGCAAAAAAAGTCGCAATGATAGAAGTTATTGATAATTTCATTAGAGTTTCCTCCTCTGGGTTGGTTTAATTTCATATACTAGTCATTAATTATTTGTTTGCAAATGTTTTTATAGAATAATCTATTTTGAGTTCACTTTTTGATCGTACGTGATTAAACAAAATAATTTTCAATCAGTTGAAATGTAAATCATTTGTATATCAGGAAGTCTATTTATCTCAAGTTCGACATGTCAAGTTTATAACTCCTTATACTATCGGGAGTTCCAAGAATTTTTTGATTTAAATTAATCTATGCCAGTTATGAAAAATAAAAGAGGTGATGACTTTACTAGTCATTACCTCCAAGTTTTTTTTTATAAAAATATAATAAATGTTGCATTTAAACTGGTTTAAAATTAAATAAATTCATTTGCGAAATTACAATGGAAACAATATTAATCATAACAATCCATTTTTTGATTTAAATCAATTATTTAAAAATAACCGGAGTAATCAAAATGAAAAAAGAAATTCAAGTTGATCCAGTTTTAAATTATTCGCATTTGGAAGTGAGAGAGCTTATTTCTTTGAATCAATTGCGGTACATCCGGATGGGTACTTATATATAGAACCAATTCTATCTAATGAATCACTTACATTGGATCACTCTGCATCTTCTGGACTTACAAGATTTACTGCTGACTACCTTTATCGTACTCTTAACCGAACACCTGACCAAGGATATAGTTCAAATTTAGGTATTGGTGTAATAGTTTATCCGACACCAAATGCTCGTGCTGATTCAAGTAACCAAAAAGAAATTTATGAAGTTTTCAAAGAAGATATCAATAAGTATCTTACCACAGATGGTTTACCTGGATTGGTAGGTTGTAACATTAGTAATCAAGATTATCAAAAAACAGTGAATTTACTTAATGTTTATGTGAATGAAATTGCAGAAGTTTGTGTTGAAACTAGAAGAATACTAAACGAAAATATTTTTGCTGAAAAACCAAATTTGAAGATCAAAACTTCCGAAAAGGTGGGAAGGTTTTTGAAATCTGTAGATTGGGTTGAATTTACAAAAATTATAAGGGAAATGATTAAGGTAGTCATGAAAAATTAGTATACCCCAAAAATTAATCAAAAATAATCTTGCAAATAGATTCATTTGCTATTATATTGTTATAGAAGGAGTAGACAATATCTAATGTTTTCACCTAAATTGCTATTTGAGTGATTTTGGATGTTCATAATAATCACGTTGCAGTCAAGTTTTTGATAAACTGCGATGAATTCTAAACTGACTCAATAACACTGAATAAAAGGAGTCATACCATGGCTGATAAAAAAAATAAGTAGTGAGAGAACCTACGGTCATCCTCCAACGGCCGCTTCAAAAGTTGTACACAATCCTAAGTCAATATATGATGAGCGAACTTTGACTGGGCCTTACCTAGCACAGCGACCTGTTAGTGCGAAGCGTAGTTAATATTTGAAATTAGCTAAGAGATCGTATGAAATTAGCATGAAACACAAATTTAAACACATTCGTGTGACGGTGATTTGAGTTATTGCGTTGATTGTTAGGTATCAATAACTCCAACAATGATGATTGGTGAGTCAACTGCATCATGAAATACTCCTATTACCATTCACCTGCGAAACTATGAAAGGTACCTTACAATTTTGAATCTAAATCATTACTTGAATATCATTTGATTTTTAAAGTATCACCAGAACCAACTGCAAATGAACGATAGCTAAGATAAACCGTAAAATTCCTCACTAAATAAACTTGAATAGCAACAAGAGGGTCAGTTGCTTCCGCTTCTATTTCGTCTGGTCCATCACCAAATTTACTTCCATTCTGAATGGATGTTCGGAAAGCCCTAATTTTTACGAATTCAGCTGTGTTGTTGGGGGTCGTAGTGCAGTAAATTTCGCTGCAATCAAGAGTAATCGATGAAAACTCCTATTTTAATTGCACTTTTTAAGATATCCGCTGCTGAAGAATTCTCAATTAATAGAAGATTCTTCGGTTATTTAAATAACTTTGATCCGACAGAGAAATCGAAGTGGAATTTGAGTTGTAATTTTTACAATGATTTTGTTTTGAATTTTAACTAGTATTATTGTCGAGAAATTGAAATTTTCACTTGTTTTATCTTGGAAGTTTGAAATTGAATTTTACTTTTTTAATGTTGTAAAAGTTCCGTATTTTGTGAGAAATTCAAAGTAAATATAAATATTTTGGATTTTTTTCATTATTGACTAACATTAGATTTTAGTATACTACAAAATTTATTCTGTGAATTAAATTTTCACGTAACAAAAATACTACCTAAAAGGGTAGATAACCTGGAGGAAAATATGCGAAATATTTCCAAACTATTAATCGCTGGAGCATTTTCAATGGGTGTTTCCAGTTTATCTGTTCAAGCACAAGAAGTTGAAGTTTTACACTGGTGGACTTCAGGTGGTGAGGCCGCAGCCTTAAATGTGCTTAAAGAAGATCTCGAATCACAAGGTATTAGTTGGCAAGATATGCCAGTAGCTGGTGGTGGTGGTGAGCAAGCAATGACTGTTCTTCGATCACGAGTAACTGCTGGTAATCCACCTGATGCAGTTCAAATGCTCGGATTTGATATAACCGATTGGGCTAAAGAAGGTGCACTTGCAAATGTAAATGCAGTTGCAAATGCGGAAAATTGGGATGATGTAGTACCAACAGCATTGCAACAATTTTCAAAATATGATGGTGTTTGGGTCGCCGCACCTGTAAATGTTCATTCGACCAATTGGGTTTGGGCAAACAAACAAGTGTTAGACGATTTAAACATATCTGTGCCACAATCTTGGGATGATTTTGTTGCCGCAATGAAGAAAGTAAAAGACTCTGGAAAAATTGCGTTGGCACACGGTGGTCAACCTTGGCAAGACGCTACAGTTTTTGATGCAGTTGCCATGTCTACAGGTGGTCCAGATTTCTACAAAAAAGCTTTTATTGATTTGGACTCCGGAACACTTGGTTCGGATACTATGAAAGAAGCGTTTGATCGGATGACAGTGTTGCGAAGTTATGTTGATGATGACTTTTCTGGTCGTGATTGGAACTTAGCTTCGGCAAAAGTCATAAATGGGGAAGCGGCATTTCAAATGATGGGTGATTGGGCTAAAGGTGAGTTTTTGAACGCTGGTAAAGTTCCAGATCAAGATTTCCTTTGCTTCCGTTTTCCTGGTACCCAAAATCAGGTCACATTTAACGCTGACCAATTTGGACTTTTTTCAAAAGGAGACCTTACCAATGAACAGTCAGCTTTGGCAAAAGCGATCATGTCGCCTAATTTCCAATCAGCATTTAATGTAGTTAAAGGTTCTGTTCCTGCAAGAACTGATGTCTCTGATTCTGCCTTTGATGCATGTGGAAAGAAAGGTATGAAAGATTTGGCAAAAGCCAATTCTTCTGGAAATTTATTTGGTTCTATGGCACATGGACACGCAAATCCTGCGGCAGTCAAAAATGCCATGTATGATGTGATAACAGCACATTTCAATGAAGAATATGATTCTGAAACTGCAGTTGAGGAGTTAGTTTCTGCTGTTGATCTTGCTCAATAGTTCCGATAAATTAAATATAAAGTCGGGAAAGGCGTTTTCGCCTTTTCCATCGTAGTGGAGGATGGTGAATCTTGGAACAGGCGGCAACTGTTCGATACAGTTTTGAAAATCGAATACGCGAACTTTTACCTAAATTAGTGCTAAGTCCTAGCTTGGCAATTGTACTCATCTTTGTTTATGGGTTCATATTCTTTTCCTTCTATCTATCAATGACTGATAGTCGGATTTTACCATCATTCGGTTTTGTCGGATTCGAAAATTATGTGAAACTTTTTAGTATCCGTTCTTGGGATATAGCAGTTAATAATATTTTCATATTTGGTGGTTTATATATTGTAATTTGTTGTGCTTTGGGATTAGGATTGGCGATTTTGCTGGATCAAAAAATTCGTAGTGAAGGGGTTATTCGAACTATTTATTTATATCCAATGGCATTAAGTTTTATTGTTACAGGGGTTGCTTGGAAATGGTTCTTAGACCCTGGAATTGGATTAGAGTCTATTGTTCAAAGTTGGGGATGGGAGAGTTTCAGTTTTAATTGGATTAAAGATCGAAACATGGCAATTTATACAATAGTCATTGCCGCAGTTTGGCAATCTTCAGGATTTGTTATGGCGATGTTTTTGGCTGGTTTACGTGGAATTGATAATGAAGTTTTAAAAGCCGCACAAATTGATGGTGCTTCCAATTGGACACTCTATCGTCGAATTGTTATTCCCCAGTTGCGTCCAGCATTCATGTCCGCTTTTGTGGTGTTAGCGCATTTAGCAATTAAATCATATGACTTAGTTATTGCATTAACGGGTGGAGGACCAGGACGGGCAACAGAACTTCCCGCAACTTTTATGTATTCCTATACATTTACTCGTAATCAAATGGGAATTGGAGCATCGTCTGCGACCATAATGATGCTCACAATTGCGGCAATTATTGTGCCCTATCTTTGGTCAGAATTACGGGAGAAAAAATGATGTCCTCAGCTGCTACTGATACTGTAGTTCGTACTGGAAGCGTTACAAGATTTGTGATCTATCTGATCCTCATTTTGTTTTGTCTTTATTACCTGTTACCGTTATATATCATGGTCGTAAATTCACTCAAACCGTTGGATGAAATTCGCGGTGGTGGGATGGTATCGTTACCGCAACTTTGGACAATTGCACCTTGGTTGAGTGCGTGGTCAACAGCACAAATTGGAGTTGAACCATCTGGTCTGCGACCGTATTTTATTAACTCAATCATTATGGTTGTTCCTGCAGTTGCATTGTCAACTATACTTGGTGCCCTAAATGGATATGTTTTGACCAAATGGCGATTTCGTGGCGATTCCATAGTCTTTGGCTTGATGTTATTTGGATGCTTTATCCCATTTCAGATGGTATTGATTCCGATGGCTAGAATGTTAGGACTGATGGGATTGTCAGGTACAGTAATTGGTCTTATTTTTGTTCATCTAGTGTATGGTATCGGATTCTCAACTTTATATTTTCGGAATTACTACGCACAATTTCCAACAGAATTGGTTCGTGCCGCACAAATTGATGGTGCAGGTTTTTTCCAAATATTTTACCGAATATTGCTCCCTTCCTCAGGACCAATTGCAGTTGTTTGCATTATTTGGCAATTTACAAATATCTGGAATGACTTTCTGTTTGGAGCAAGTTTTGCAGACTTTGATAGTCAACCAATGACGGTAGCATTGAATAATCTGGTTTCTTCTTCAACTGGTGTCAAAGAGTATAATGTTCATTTTGCTGGTGCATTGATGGCAGCTTTACCAACCTTGTTAGTATATGTTGTTGCCGGACGCTTCTTTGTACGTGGTTTAATGGCCGGTTCAGTAAAAGGATAATCAAAATGGGATTTTTACAAATAAATGATGTAACTAAGTCTTTTGGTACGTTACAAATTCTCTATGAAACTAATATTTCAGTTGATGAAGGAGACTTTTTAGTTTTAGTAGGACCATCAGGTTGTGGCAAGTCTACGCTTTTAAATATGATCGCGGGACTTGAGAACGTAACAAGTGGCGATATTTCCATCAAGGGGCGAAGTATGAATGAGGTACGTCCAGCTGACCGGAATATTGCAATGGTTTTTCAATCTTATGCATTGTACCCGAATATGAATGTTGCCCAAAATATTTCATTTGGGTTAGAAATGCATGGTGTTCCAAAAGAAGAGCGCGAGAAATCAGTCGCAGATGTTGCGGAATTATTGCAAATCACGCAATTGTTAGACCGTAAACCAGGTCAGCTGTCCGGGGGACAACGACAACGAGTTGCAATGGGACGTGCATTAGTTCGAAATCCTGATGTATTCCTGTTTGATGAACCACTATCAAATCTTGATGCTAAATTACGGGTTGATATGCGCACTGAAATCAAAAAACTTCATGCCAAACTTGGAACTACAATCGTATATGTGACACATGACCAAATCGAGGCACTTACCTTATCAACAAAAATTGCAGTGATGAATGGAGGGTACGTTCAACAGTTGGGTACTTCACGTGAGATTTATGATAATCCTGCTAATATGTTTGTCGCTAGTTTTATGGGGTCACCGTCAATGAATTTATTCCCAGCAACAGTTCAAAAATCAGAGCAAGGAGTTGTCGCGGCATTTTCGCGTTTGCATTCAGATATGGGTAATTTACCTCTTGATGAAGCAAAATTTGAAAATCAAATTGGGAAAGAAATTATAATGGGAATTCGTCCAGAAGCGATTACTGATTCTCACAATGCTGATCGAAACAGTAACCGAATTCATGAAGTCGAATCCACAGTTGAAGTGACAGAACCTGCTGGTTCGGATACATTTGTTGTGACAACATTTGGTGAGAAACAAGTAACTGGCAGATTTCGAGCCGACGTTGAAGTTAAAACTGGTGATACCATCTCATTTGCCATCAATATGGAAAAAGCGGTAGTGTTTGATCCTGTTTCTGAAAATAGAATTGGCTGATTTTAAAATGAAATCTATTTGTTTCTAAGGATAAAGATTGTTTTTACCATAATTGGTTGTAATTAGATTAGAAACATTTTATACTTCAGTTAATCACTCAGGTTTTATTGAATATTCTTTTAGGAAACTATCTCTCGGTAATTTCCACATTCCAAAAACCGTTTAATCTATTCTAAACCATTTTTTATACCAGTGAGTCTGATCATGGTTGATAATAAAGCAAATAGTGAAAAAACCTACGGTCATCCTCCAACGGCCGCATCAAAGGTTGTACACAATCCAAAATCAATTCATGATGAACGGACCTTAGCTGGACCTTACCTAGCTCAACAACCTATTACCAGTGTTAAAACACTAAATAAACAGAAGATACAGATTAAGGTTGAAAGAAAAGTAAATAATGAGAAAACCTACGGTCATCCTCCAACGGCCGCATCAAAGGTTGTATACAATCCAAAGTCAATACGTGATGAACGGACTTTGGCAGGTCAATACCTTGTTCAACGTCCTGAAGCTGCGGAACGCTACAAAAATTAATAGCTCGCATAGGAATTGCGTGAATTCCACTTGAAGTGCAAATTGTACGCTATTTTTAACCGCGGCAATTTTGATAATATTATTCCAAATTGAACTCTGATGGGAGCAAGAGCATTCACTTGCCACAATTCATACAAAGTTCTATTTGAGTATTTTCTTCACTTTACTTTCTGTATGCATCAATCCCATTCTGGGGCCCAAGGTACTATATTTTTAGTAACTATTCGATAGTTGGTATTTGTCATAGCATCAATTTTCGACATATCAGGGGTTGACAATGTAAAGTCCATAACATCAAAGTTGGTTTCTATGTTTTTTTGTTTGGTTGACATTGTATTGATTGAGACACCTTTTTGTAAAATCCAACGCAAGACAATTTGACCTGCGGTTTTGTCATATTGTTCACCGAGTTCAGCAAAAATAGAATATTTGAAGACTTCACCACGAGCCACTGAACAATATGAGGAGAGCGGAATCCCAGTTTCTGCGGATACATCCAGCAAGGTATCTTGATTGAGTAACGGGTGAAATTCAACTTGATTTGTTACGATCGGATTCTTAGTTATATTGACCGCCTCACGCATCATTTTTGCATTGTAATTTGATACTCCTATATTTTTCGTAAGCCCTAATTCTTGTGCTTTGTTCAATAATTCAAGCGACGGTTTGATGTTTCCATCAGCAGGAGGCCAGTGCAATAATAATACATCAACTGAATCTACTTGAAGTAGTTTCAAACTTTGTTCAACGGAAGAAATGAATTGGTTTGCGTCAAAATTATTTGGATGAACTTTGGTAGTAATCATAAATTCTTCACTAGCGATTCCAGCTGACTTGATTGCATTGCCGACATCTTCCTCATTCCCATACATTTGTGCAGTATCAATGGCACGATATCCAACATCCGTCGCAATTTTAAATGCATCATTAAATTCTTTGCCAGCTAGGGGAAAGGTGCCAAACGCACGTTGATGTGTTTTTTGAAAGTATACATTCATGATAATCTCCTGTGTTG
The DNA here is from genome assembly GCA_964291365.2 of Stappiaceae bacterium. GTDB lineage: Bacteria > Pseudomonadota > Alphaproteobacteria > Rhizobiales > Stappiaceae > JBDWFY01. The sequence continues at coordinate 1,924,978 of OZ219989.1, read as the reverse complement.
ATTTTAGTCGTATAAATTAATAACAGTTTATGAAGCAATTCAACAAAAAAATTACTTTTGATCATTGATACTATGATACTATAAAAAAATGAAGTAAAAATTCATCGTTATTGAAAATTAACTCTAGATTGTATAAAGATAAATATCTTTTTTTCAATTCATTTTGGTAAGAAAATGTCAAAAGTTGTAAATGCGGCAACCGCCGTTGAAACAATCAATGATGGCTCTGTTGTCGCGGTAAATTCATCTTCAGGTCTGTGCTGTCCTGATTTCGTATTACAGGCACTCGGTGAACGATATCAACAACATGCAAGTCCAGCTGGTTTGACAATGATTCATCCTATTGCTGCGGGAGATATGTTTGGGACTAAGGGAATTGATCACATTGCGTATGAAGGATTGATTGATACTGTTATAGGAGGGTCATATCCTTCAGGTCCATCCTCTACTGAACCACCATTGATCTGGCAATTACTTGGTGACAACAAAGTTGCAGCTTATAATGTACCAAGTGGAATTGTGTTTGATCTGATGCGCGAAGCGGCCGCCCATAAGCCTGGATTATTGACAAAAGTAGGAATGGATACTTACGTTGATCCTGAGATTGATGGTTGTGCAATGAATGAACGAGCTCGACAACATCCAATAGTCAAGCGAATTGAGTTTGAAGGAGAAACCTGGCTTTATTTTCCAGTTATTGTACCAAATGTTGCAATCATCCGAGCAACAACTGCAGATGAAAGAGGCAATCTAACTTTTGAAAGTGAAGGAGCGTATCTAGGTGCTATGGAACTTGCACTAGCTGCCCATAATTGTGGCGGCAAAGTAATTGCCCAAGTTAAACGGGTCGCAAAATCTGGAACGTTAAGACCACATGATGTTCGTGTACCAGGAATGTTAGTTGATTTTGTCGTTGAAGCCAAAGACCAATTACAAACGACTGCAACTGCTTATGACCCTGCAATATCTGGTGAATTGTTTCGTCCACTTGATTCTTTTGAATTACCAGAATTCAATGTTGCTAAAGTCATCGCTCGACGAGTTGCACTGGAACTTCGAAAGGGTTGGGCCGTAAATATTGGTTTTGGAATTTCAGCGAATGTCCCTAGAATCTTCTTAGAAGAAGAGTGTCATGGAGATATTACCTGGGTAATTGAACAAGGAGCAGTTGGTGGAATTCCGTTGCTAGATTTTAAATTTGGCTGTTCTGCCAATGCGGAGGCTTTTGTTACTTCACCAAATCAATTTACTTATTTTCAGACTGGTGGATTTGATGCGGCATTACTTTCGTTTCTTGAGATTGATCAAAATGGTTCGGTCAATGTTTCAAGATTACCCTTTTGTCCACATCGAACTGCAGGAATAGGTGGATTTGCCGATATCACTGCGAATGCCAGAAAAATTATTTTTTCCGGAAATTTCAATGCTGGCGCGAAACAATCAATTGTTGATGGACAATTGAAAATTGATCAAGAAGGAAAAATTGCGAAATTTGTTGAGGAAGTGAATCACATTTCATTTTCCGGTAAACGCGCAATCGAACAAGGTCAAGACATAACCTATATAACTGAACGATGTGTGATTAAATTGGAAAAAGTAGGATTAGTTGTCACCGAAGTGGCACCTGGTATAGATGTGAAAAGGGATATCCAGGATCAAGCAAAATGTACATTGAAAGTCGCCGACAATTTAAGAACAACGTCTGAGATCCTATTTAAGCCAGATAAAATGGGAGTAGCATTTAGAAATGCGACTTCTGAATAACAGGAGTAGTTGAGTTGCAACAAGTAAAAAACATTGATCTGAAAATTGAAGATGAGATTGCTACGGTAGTAATCAATCGTCCCGATAAATTAAATGCTTTAAATGAGGCGATGCTTGAAGAGCTTGGAAGTGTTTGTGCAAATATTGAAAGCGATTCTGAGATTCGTGTAATCATCATTTCTGGGATTGGTGACAAGAGTTTTTCTGCTGGCGGCGATATTGAAGCCTGGTCAAAATATTCACCGGAAAATTTCGGTAGGTCTTGGATTAGACGTGGACATGATATATTCGCGAAATTGGCACGATTACGACAACCAGCAATTGCGGTATTGAATGGACATGCTTTGGGTGGTGGATTAGAGCTTGCGGCTTGTGCAGACTATCGTATCGGAGAAACCCACATTAAAATCGGTCAACCTGAAACAGGTTTAGGTGTATTGCCAGGGTGGTCTGGAACACAGCGTGCAGTAAGACGTTTTGGTTCACAGGTAGTTAAACGGATGGTGTTATTTGGTGAAATTTTTACCGCTGAAAAAGCCCTTTCGGTCGGTATTTTGGATCAAGTAGTAGAGTCTGGAAGTGGTATGAAAACTGCACTTGAGCTCACCAACAAAATATGTACTCGCGCACCACTTGCAACTGAAATTTCAAAAATGCAAATTAATATTGCAGAAAACGAAGAAATGGAACGTCCGATTGATGTAATTGCCAGTATGGCAGTATCTCATTCAGCAGAGTTAGAAGAAGGTCTCACGGCATTCCGTGAAAAACGTAAGCCAAACTTTTCGAAACAATCAAAGAAATAATTTTTAAACTAACGAATATGGGATAATTTGATGGTTAAACATGTAGCATTAGTAACCGGTTCTACCAGAGGAATTGGATTAAGTTCGGCGATTGCTTTAGCAAAGCAGGGGTTCAATATTGCAATCAATGGACCCGAAGAAAATGATGAATTAAGTAATGCGGTTAAAATTGTAGAAAATGAAGGGACAAAAGTGTATCGGGCCAAATTTGATGTATGTGAAATTTCAAATTATGACGAAGTCTTTCAATCAATTGAGAATGAATTAGGACCATTAACGACGCTGGTCAATAATGCGGGAGTAGGTGTGATGAGTAGGGGAGACCCGTTAGAGGTTACAGAGGAGAGTTTTGACCGTTGTTTCAGTGTGAATACTAAGGCATTATTTTTTCTAACTCAATCATTTTGTAAGCGTTTGTTGTCAAGCACACGAGATTCCAGTTTGCAATATGCTGTTATTAATGTGACCTCATCAAATGCGTTTGCAGTAGCAGAAACAAGAGGTGAGTATTGTGGTTCAAAAGCGGCGGCGGCTATGATTTCCAAAGTTTTTGCGGTGCGGTTAGCACGTGAAGGAATCGCAGTGTATGATGTTCAACCAGGACTAATCAATACTGAAATGACGAAACCAGTAATTGAAACTTATCAACAACGCGCTAAAGAGGGACTATGTCTTATTCCTAGAGTCGGACAACCAGAAGAAGTTGGAGAGGTTATTGCAACATTGGCAACTGCTAAATTGCCATATACCACTGGACAAGTAATTTCTGTTGATGGTGGTATGTTGGTACCTAGATTTTGAACTGTGAAAAATTCAGAATTAAATTAGACACGTTGAGATAAGGAAAAATCGGATGAAAATTTCATTACCAAATTTAACTGGAGAGTTAACTCCATACCAATTAGTTGGAAGGCCAATTGAATTTAAAAGGTTAGGTGCTGATTCAAACCGAACTATTTTTGCCGCCGCACATGTCGTTGCCGACCCATTGATTGATAACAGACCATCGCTTGATTGTAATATAAATTGGCAAGATACCTTAAAATTTCGCCGGCATTTAACAAATTGTGGATTGGGAATTGCTGAAGCGATGGATACAGCACAACGTGGTGCAGGTTTAAATTGGGAAAATGCATTAGAACTCATTAAACAAACCAAAACGGAACTTCCTGATGCTTTGGTATTTAATGGTTGTGGAACAGATCATTTAACTCCAAGAGATTGTGATTCATTAGAGAAAGTATATTCGGCTTATATTGAGCAAATTGATGCGGTACAAAAAATTAGTGGACGAATCATCATTATGGCAAGTCGTGCACTTGTAATGTGTGGTAATCAAGCTGAAGACTATATTGAAATTTATGGACGAATAATAGCGCATTGTGAAAAACCCGTGATACTTCATTGGCTTGGTGAAATGTTTGATCCGGCTTTACTTGGGTATTGGGGGGCGCAAAGTTTTGAAAGTGCGATGGATACTGTATTAACAATCATTTCAAATAATGTTTCAAAAGTTGATGGAATTAAAATATCCCTTCTTGACAAGCAAAAAGAAATAACGATGCGAAGACGGCTTCCAGACTCTGTAAAAATGTATACTGGTGACGATTTTAACTACCCAGAATTGATTGCAGGAGATGAACAAGGATATTCTCACGGATTACTTGGTATCTTTGACCCGCTTGCAAAAGTAGCGTCAACAGCAGTAGAATTGTTAAGAACTGGAAATAAGGACAAGTTTTTTGACTTATTGGAACCAACTTTACCACTGGCACGTTTGATATTCAAAGCACCTACACAACACTACAAAACGGGTGTGGTATTTTTAGCTTGGCTAAATGGACTTCAGGATCACTTTGTTATGTTAAATGGAGCACAATCGATGCGCTCGTTGCCGCATTTTGTGGAGTGTTTTAAATTGGCAGATCAAGCAAATGTACTGGAAAATCCTGATATGGCAATTGAGCGTATGAATCAACTTTTGAAAATGTACGGAATGTAATGCCAAAAAACTTAAATCAACGACTACCACTTGCACTCAATACAGCGACTCTTGGCCATAATTTAAACGGATATGGAGCTGGCTGGTCAGTTGAAAAGGTTATAGATGCATGTGCAGAACGTAATTTGGCTGGGATTGTATTTTGGCGACGAGAAATTGGTAGTCGTGCGTTTGAAATTGGTGAACGGGTACGTAAAGCAGGAATGCAGGTAGTAGGTTTGTGTCGCACCCCATATTTGGTAGGGGCTGAAGTACCATCAAATTGGCAAGACGAATTTCATTCCTCAATTGATATGGCAATAGAACTAGGTGCACCAGTTTTAACGATTGTTTCTGGTGGTCCTGACCCAAATACCAAAAGTCTAAAAGAAAGTCAAAAACTATTGGTTGATCGAATTTCACATGGTCTTTCTTACGCACAGGAATGTAATCTTAAACTTGCATTAGAGCCACTGAATCCAATGTTTGGTGGAAATCGAACCTGTATTATGACAGTTCGCGATGCACTTTCAGTGTGCAATATGTTGGATTCAAAACATTTGGGTATTGCAGTTGATGTCTATCATGTTTGGTGGGATACTCAACTGGATGAAAGTTTAGCTGAAGCAGGTACAGATAGATTATTTGGATTGCACTTAAGTGACTGGCTTGCAAATACCCAAGATATGCTGTTAGATCGAGGAATGATGGGAGATGGTGTGGCTGACATAAAGACAATTAGGGCGGCAATGTATACTGCTGGTTATTCTGGATTGAGTGAAGTAGAAATATTTTCGGTAAACAATTGGTGGAAGCGCGAACCTGATGTTGTGCTAGATACAATGATTGAGCGATTTCATAAGTATTGCTGATTTGCCTAATAAAGATAAGTTTACCTGTAAATGCACTTGATCCAGGTGTAATTCAACTTGTTGTGTTTTATAAAAAATTTATCCTCATCAAAATATCTTTCTTAATTTACCCTTGAAAAATTTTTTTAGTGACTTACATGTCTATGAAGTCATGTATTGTCGGTGATTTAACATTTGGACAATGTAAAAGAATTTGGATAATTCTTGAATTACTATAATTAGTTTTTCAACTAAATTAGGAAGGAGATTTTAAATGTTAGTGAGTTTTTCACTTGAAAATTGGAAATCGTTTCAAGTACCAAGTAAGTTTTCTCTAGTTTAAGTACCTTGCCCACGCAAAGAGCGCGTAAACCCACGACTAGATCAATATAATATAAGTTTACTCCCTCTTGCTACTATTTACGAAGGTAATGCATCTGGTAAGTCAAACTTCATTGAGGCTTTGGAATTTGCGCGAAATCTTATCGTAAAAGGGATGGATTCTAAGGAAGGAACACAAACTAAACCCTTTTTGCTTGATAACGAAAGCAATTTAAAACCTAGTAGATTTGAATTTTTGTTGCTAGTTGATGAAATAATCTATGAGTATTCTCTCTCGATTCTTGATTGTACGATACAAAGTGAATCTTTATACAGGGGAGATAACGATCATCAAAAGTCCCTTTTGTACAACAGAGAACTACAAAATTTTGAATTCTTTGAGGAATTTAACACAAGTGAATTTTATCAAGTTGCAGAAACGACACCAGATTATCGTCTATTTCTATCTCACGCTTCCTTCTTTAGTTTAAAAGGCTTGCAAACTATTTACGACTGGTTTGAACATTCACTCTTGATTTTTACATCAAAAACAAAATTTACTGGTACTGAAATGATTATGCAAGCCGACGAATCACAAGTAAAGCACATAAGCAAAATGCTTTTCATGCTTGATAAAGGAGTGATTGGGATTAAAAAAGTTAAACTTAACTCTGATTTTACAAAATCTCTAGTTCATAATGACATCAGACTTAAAAATAAGTTGCAAGAATGTGGTCAAATCTGCTTAGACCTAAATGGATGCAGAATTTTTCTTACTAATAATTTGGGAGAGTATGAGGCAACTAAATTACTCACCAAACACAGATCTAATGGACAAAAAACAAAAGAATTTGAAATTGGTGAAGAAGCAGAAGGCACGCAACGGTTGATTGAAATTTTGCCAGCACTTTTTGAATTGACTCAAAATTCAAAACTAGAGGTATTAGTGATTGATGAGTTTGACCTAAGACTTAACTCTCGACTTTTAAAGCATGTGCTAAAAAGATATTTGGAATTGTGTAACAGCAAATCTAGAATGCAACTTATATTTACAGCGCAGAATCTATCATTAATTTCTGATCTGCCAATTTGCAATGATGAATTTTGTGTTACGAATCTAGATATTGATAACATTTCACGAATAATTTCAATTGGTGATTACAGTGATATAAAAGAAGATGCCAATATATTAGATCTTTATCATATGGGTCTATTCAAAGGTATACCAAATATACTTTTTGAGAATACCAAAAGCAACTCGTTTGATGTAGAATATACGAGTTAAAAAAGATACTTTTGTTCAAATTGAGTAAGTATAGTAGTTATTTTTCGATAGGTTAAATTCTAATTTTCATGGTCATAAAAAAGATTAACAAAATAGTTTGACCTTTGAAAATTAATTGATTGACAAATCAGATTGGAAATAATATAAAAGATGTTCAATTATTTTGAAGAAGAAGGAGAAAGTTTGAATGTTAATAAGCTTTGCACTCGAAAATTGGAAATCTTATCGAGAACCAGTCAAGTTGTCACTTGCAGATGCGGGATGTCCTCGAAATGGTAGAGTTATTCCTAGAATAGAGAAATATAATGCCGGATTAGTTCCTCTATTATCAATATATGGAGGAAATGCTTCTGGAAAGTCAAATTTTATTGAGGCAATAGATTTTGTTAAAAGCTTAGTTGTAGATGGTGTGGAAAAGAAGGGTTTGCAAGCTGAACCATTTTCGCTTGATCAGAAAACTAAGGAACTGCCAAGTAATTTCAAATTTGAATTGCTGGTTGATGAGGTAGTATATGAGTATGTACTTTCAATTTTGCGGAACACTGTGCAAAGTGAGTCTTTGTTCAAAGTAGGTATTGATTTTGAACGTGAACCACTTTTTGAAAGAGATAAACAAAACATTAAGTTTGGTAACAAACTTGACACAGAGTTTTTAAAGAAAGTTGCGGAATCAACATTGGAACATCGTCTCTTTTTAAGTCACTGTGCTAATTTCAATTTAGAGGAGTTTCAACCAATATACGACTGGTTTGATAAATCACTATTGGTAATTAGACCTGAATCAAAATTTGTCGCTACCCACAAGCTGATGGAATCAAATAGTCCATTAGTTAACCGCATTAACAATGCACTATTTATGTTGGGGACTGGAGTGATTGGCATTAATCAAAAATTATTGTCTCCTAGTTTTGTTGACACATTAATTACTGACGAATTTGTATCAAAAGATGAATTAAAGAAACATGGGCCAATCAACTTAGATATAGGAGATCGAAAAATCTCTCTCTCATTTGAGAATGGAGAGATTAGAGCAAGTAGATTGGTTTCACAACATAGAACTATTACAGGTGAAATTGTTGACTATGACATCAGTCAGGAATCAGATGGCACTATTCGACTAATTGATATAATTCCAGCATTTTTAGAACTTACTCAAAACACTAGTTCATTTTTATTGGTGATTGATGAACTTGACCGTAGTCTCCACTCTTTTCTCACAAAGAGTTTAATTTTGTCCTATTTAAAACTATGTAATCAAGATTCTAGAATGCAATTAATTTATACCACCCATGATACTTCACTAATTGAGGAATTACCAATATGTAATGATGAAATTTGTGTGACAGATAGAGATATGGATGGAATTACTCAAATTGTTTCACTTGGTGATTTTAAAGATATCAAGCCAGACGATAACATATTAAAACTATATAAAAACGGACGACTTGGTGGTGTTCCAATTATTCTGTTTAAAAATACAGCAATAAACCCATTTGACAAATCTGATTTTCTTGAGGAGTAAATTTTATGGTAGTAAAGCAACCGTTTCGTAGAGATAAATTACCTGAGGTTAAAAAAAAGCAAATAATCATTGCCACTGAAGGTAACAAAACCGAACCAGCATATTTTAATTATTTGAACTACAAATTAGGAAGTGAATTACTTATACCAATTGAGCGGGAACATCGTCCCGCACCTCCAAGTGTACTTGAAGATCTTGTTGAATACATCCAACAAAATAAGGATGAATTGAATGAAAGTGATGAATTTTGGATTGTATCAGATGTTAATACATGGACAAATAAGCATAAAGAAATTGTTGTTGACTGGTGTCAAAGTGCTGAGAAAAAATTTTCGGCAGCTAGTAATCCGTGATTTGAGATATGGTTGATTCTTCATTTTGAGGAAGATCCACCTATATTTGAAACTTCTCGCAAATGTAAACGTTATTATCTTGACAATTATGGTGGCAACAAAGAAATCAATAACTTTAATATTATTAAGATACATCACATAAGAGATGCAATCAATCGTGCTGAGTGTAGGGACGACTCTGGTGATTTAATATGGCCAAAGACATCGGGTGTAACATCTGTTTATAAACTTGTAAAAAAGTATTTTGAAGACTAATTTCCAATCACATTTAAACGGAATGCAAAGTATATGAATTCTCCTGATTACATTATCGTTGGAGCTGGATCGGCTGGATGCGCATTGGTGTATCGGTTGAGTGAAAATCCTAACAATAAAGTACTTTTGCTTGAGTATGGTGGACATGACAAGGGTCCCTTGGTTCAAATGCCCGCGGCTTTATCTTATCCGATGAATATGCCAAAATACGACTGGGGATTTTGGAGTGAACCAGAACCACATTTAGGTGGTCGACAACTTGCAACACCAAGAGGAAAGGTAGTAGGGGGGTCATCTTCAATTAATGGAATGGTGTATGTACGTGGTCATGCTTGTATTTATGATAAGTGGTACGAGGTTGGTGCAAGTGGCTGGGCGTTCCGTGATGTATTACCTTACTTTAATCGAATGGAAAGCAGTCATGGTGGAGAACAGGGGTGGAGAGGAGAAGCTGGTCCACTTCATGTCACTCGAGGTGCAAAAGCGAATCCACTTTATAATGCCTTTGTAAATGCCGGGAAAATGGCAGATTACCCAATCACTGCAGATTACAATGGGAGTCAGCAAGAAGGTTTTGGTGATATGGAGATGACTGTATTTCAAGGTCGTCGTTGGTCCGCGGCAAACGCGTATTTGAAACCGGCACTAAAACGTCCAAATGTTCGGTTAATAAAACGAGCATTTGTGCGAAAGGTATTGTTTGATGGTTTAAAAGCAATTGGTGTTGAATATGAACGAGGACAGAAAATTGAAAGAGTAATGGCAAATAAAGAAGTGATATTATCAGCTTCATCTGTTAATTCACCAAAAATTCTTATGCTCTCTGGTATTGGTTCTGCTGAGCATTTAGTGAGTCACGGTATTGAAGTACTTGTTGATAGAATAGGAATTGGACAGAATTTGCAAGACCATCTGGAGTTGTATATTCAGCAGGCATGTATTAAACCAATCTCATTGTTTAAACATTGGAACCTTTTCTCAAAAGCAAAAATTGGCCTACAATGGATGTTGACAAAGTCTGGATTAGGTGCATCAAATCATTTTGAAACTTGTGCGTTTATACGTTCAAAAGCTGGAATTAAGTATCCTGATATTCAATTCCATTTTTTACCTATTGCAGTCCGTTATGACGGCAAATTTTCGGTAGATCAGCATGGTTTCCAAGTCCATGTTGGACCAATGCAGTCAAAATCACGCGGATATGTTCAACTCAAATCTGCTAATCCTAATGATAAACCATCAATTTTGTTTAATTACATGAGTCTTGATGAAGATTGGGAGGATTTTCGTACCTGCATAAAATTAACTCGCGAAATATTCGGACAACAAGCATTTGATGAATTCAGAGGAGTGGCAATCCAACCAGATTCAGCTTGTCAAAGTGATGAAGATTTAAATGAGTTTATTCGGTCAAATGTAGAGAGTGCATATCATCCTTGTGGTACTTGTAGAATGGGAAATACAAATGATAAAACAGCGGTGGTTGACCCAGAGTGTAAAGTAATTGGAGTTGATAACCTTAGAGTTGTAGATAGTTCAATTTTTCCAATAATAACAAATGGTAACATTAACGCGCCATCAATTATGGTTGGAGAAAAGGCGGCAGACCATATTCTTGGAAAAGATACATTACCTGCTTCAATGCAACAACCTTGGATTAATCCTAATTGGGAGCATTCGCAAAAATAGGTTGAATGTTTTAGGATTCAAGTAAAGTTAAATCCAAAATTTTGATTGATTTATATTAGAGTGAGCTTTTTATTAGAAAGTTTTATATGAGGGTATAATGTCAACCAATTCTGTTTTTACCGGCGTACCAACGACAATTTTTGAGACGATGTCTCGACTCGCCATTGAAACTAATGCCATAAATTTAGGTCAAGGGTTTCCTGATGTTGATGGCCCAGAGGATATTCGAAAAGTTGCTTCGGATTCAATTTTAACTGAATCTAATCAATATCCTCCTATGCTTGGGATAACTGAGTTACGACAGGCTGTTGCGAATTGCAATAAACGATTTTATGGGTTAGATATTGATTGGAAGACTGAAGTATTAATCACATCTGGTGCAACAGAAGCATTATGTGATTCAATTTTTGCTATTGTTGAGGAAGGTGATGAGGTAATCCTAATTGAACCGTTATATGATTGCTATCTTCCATTAGTTCGTCGAGCCGGTGGTAAGGTCAAAACTTTACAATTAACTCCTCCAAATTGGCAGTTGAATTTCGATGAACTTGAAAATGTATTTAGTGATAGAACTAAATTGATTCTATTAAACAACCCAATGAATCCGGCGGCGAAAGTATTTAATGAAAATGAATTAGCAAAAATTGCTGAACTGTGTATTAAATATGACGTGTATGCACTTTGTGATGAAGTATACGAACATATAATTTTTGATAACAAAAGTCACAAGCCACTAATGACTTTTGAAGGGATGCGCGAGCGAACAGTACGTATCGGTTCTGCAGGAAAAACATTTTCATTAACAGGATGGAAGGTTGGATATATCACCGCATCTGCAAATTTACTAGCACCTATTTCAAAAGCCCATCAATTTGTTACCTTTACGACTCCACCTAATTTGCAAGTAGCTGTTTCATTTGGACTTGAAAAAGAACAGTCGTACTTTGATACACTTAAGTTGGAGATGCAGGCTAAAAGAGATCGAATAGTCGCAGGATTAAATGGTATGGGAGTTCCAACTTTACCGTGCGAAGGGACTTATTTTGTCACATGCGACTTTACCAAATTCAATTTAGGGAACAACGATGCAGAGATTGCTGAGCGATTAACTAGAGAAGCAGGGGTAGCCTCAGTTCCAATATCTGCATTTTATGTTAATGATATTCCGATGTCATGCATAAGATTTTGTTTTTGTAAACGAGATGAAATTATTGACGAAGCATTGTCAAAGCTATCTGAATATCTAAGTTGTCAATAGTGAGATTATTGAGATATGAAAAATTAACTTGAAATTCAGAATTTAATTATTGTTATACCTAGTAACCACTAAAGATTTAAAGAATCCAGAATTTCAGCAACGGCTACAGATGCGATTATATTACCTTCACGAACATTCTGTTCTAAATTTTTTATTTTGTCGGCATTTTGGGGATCGCATTGAATTCGATCTAAAACCTGCTCATTTAATAATGACCATAACCAATTTACCTGTTGTAATTTCCTTTTCTCTATTAATTTTCCTGATTCTTTCATAATTTTATGAAAATTTATAATATTGTTCCAAAGTAAATCCAAATTTTCATTTTCTATACCAGAGACTGAAATCACTGGTGGAATCCAAGTCGCAGATTTTGGAGTTAGAATATTCAATGCAGATCGATAATTTGATGCCGCAGATTCAGCACTTATTTTACCTTCACCATCGGCTTTGTTAACTACAATCATGTCAGAAATTTCTAATACACCTTTCTTAATTCCCTGTAATTCATCACCAGCTCCCGCTATTAAAACTGTAAGAAAAAAGTCGACCATTTCTTCAACAGTTGTTTCAGATTGTCCAATACCAACAGTTTCAACTAGCACTACATCATATCCAGCGGCCTCGCAAAGCAACATAGTTTCTCTGGTTTTCGCCGCGACTCCACCAAGAGTGCCAGCAGTTGGTGAAGGTCGGATGAAAGCATTTTTAATGGTAGCCAATTTTGTCATGCGGGTTTTATCACCTAAAATTGAACCACCACTGCGGGTTGAAGATGGGTCTATCGTTAAGACTGCGATTTTGTGACCTACTTCGGTAAGATTTATTCCCAGTTGGTCGATAAGTGTTGATTTACCAGCACCAGGAACCCCGGTAATTCCAACTCTGATTGAATTCCCTGTAAGTGGGATAATTTGTTGGATAATTTTCTTCGCTTGTTCTCTGTGATCATTTCGCTTTGATTCAACTAGAGTGATAGCTTGTGCTAAAGCCGATCTATCTCCAGATTGAATAGCATCAATTGTTTCGTGGTAGTCGGTGTTTGTAATATTCATGTTAGTGAAATACTTTCTGTTAACAAATATAATGTCCCGACTACAAAATTAATAGCCAAATTTCTTATTTAGTTTTTCAATTAAATCCATTGCCGCTTCTGCGATATTTGTACCTGGTGGAAAAATTGCCGTTGCGCCAGCCTTGTATATTGCGTCGTAATCTTGCGGTGGTATTACACCACCGACGACGATCATAATATCTTCTCGTTTGAGTTTAGATAACGCGTGGTGTAACTCTGGTACTAAAGTTAAATGTCCAGCCGCAAGCGAAGAGACTCCAATGATATGAACATCATTCTCTATAGCTTGGTGAGCGGCTTCTTCTGGAGTTGCAAATAATGCTCCAACATCCACATCAAAACCCAAATCCGCAAATGACGATGCAATCACCTTTTGACCTCTATCGTGACCATCTTGTCCCATTTTTGCAACCAGAATTCTAGGTCGACGGCCATCATTCTGTTCAAATGTTTTCGCTAATTTTTGAACTTCTTTGATTTGATCATTCATTTGTCCAGCTTCTCTTTTGTAGACTCCAGAAATGGTTTGAGTTTGTGCTTGATGACGACTAAATACTTTTTCCAATGCGTACGAAATTTCACCAACTGTTGCGCGAACACGCGCAGCTTTGATTGATAAATCTAACAGATTTCCATTACCAGATTTAGCGGCCGATGTCAATTCATCAAGTGCTTGTTGAGTGCTATTTTCATTCCGTTCATTACGTAATTTTTCTAGTTTACGAATTTGACTTTGCATGACCTCTTGATTTGATACTTGCAATACTTCAATGGGTTCTTCACTGGAAGGTTGATATTTATTTACTCCAACAACAGTTTGCACTTTCGTATCAATACGCGCTTGTGTTCGTGCCGCGGCTTCCTCAATCCTTAGTTTGGGGATGCCCTTCTCAATAGCTTTTGCCATTCCCCCTAAACTTTCAATTTCTTCAATATGAGAAAGTGATTTTTCAGCTAAATCTTGCGTCAATTTTTCTAAGTAAAACGAACCACCCCAAGGGTCTATTACACGAGTAGTACCGCTTTCTTGTTGTAAAAATAGTTGGGTGTTTCGAGCAATCCTTGCCGAGAAATCTGTCGGTAATGCCAGGGCCTCATCGAGTGAATTGGTGTGTAAGGATTGGGTATGACCTTGTGTTGCGGCCATGGCTTCAATGGTCGTACGAATCACATTATTGAACACATCTTGTGCTGTCAATGACCAACCTGATGTTTGTGAATGAGTACGAAGTGATAATGATTTTGGGTTTTGAGGTGAGAATTCTTGTTTCATCAATTGCGCCCAAATTAAACGCGCGGCGCGTAATTTTGCGACTTCCATAAAAAAATTCATTCCGATTGCCCAAAAAAATGAAAGTCGAGGGGCAAACTTATCTATATCAAGTCCGGCCTTTACACCAGTGCGAGCGTATTCTATTCCATCAGCAATGGTATATGCTAATTCTAAATCAGCAGTCGCACCAGCTTCCTGCATGTGGTAACCGGAAATAGAAATTGAATTAAACTTGGGCATAAATTCAGAGGTATAAGCAAATATATCCGAAATAATGCGCATTGATGGGGTAGGGGGATAGATATAGGTATTACGAACCATAAACTCCTTTAAAATATCGTTCTGAATGGTCCCTGAAAGTTTTGCAATCGGAACACCTTGTTCTTCTCCTGCAACTATAAATAGTGCTAAAATTGGTAATACGGCACCATTCATAGTCATTGAAACACTGGTTTGATCTAGCGGAATTGCATTGAATAATATCTCCATATCCAAGATTGAATCAATTGCAACACCCGCCATACCAACATCACCTGCAACACGTGGATGATCGGAATCGTATCCACGATGGGTTGGTAAATCAAACGCAACTGATAACCCTTTTTGACCAGCGGCAAGATTTCTACGATAAAACGCATTTGAGTCTTCAGCCGTTGAAAAACCCGCGTATTGTCGAATAGTCCAAGGCTGTTGCACATACATTGTAGGATAGGGACCACGTACATAAGGTGACAAACCTGGCCAACTTCCCAAATGGTTTATCTTTAACAACTCACAGTGGTTATATACCGGTTGAACTCGAATCCCTTCAGGTGTTTCCCACCCAGTATCCTCTTCAATTTGCACTGGTGCTAGTTTTTTGGACAATGGCAAGGATGCAAAATTTGGAATTTCTTGCATAACTGCTTTCCTCTATTTGTGGAATTACTAGTTGTTGCTTTGGTCGATTGATTCAAGGGCATTATTCAGGATCGTAATCATATTACAACCTTGGTAGATAAATTCTAAATTTACAAAATTGAATAAACTTTCGAGTAATTTTGAATGTTGGCCAACAATATAGATTTTGTTGATAGCTATTTCCCTCAATGCCTTGGCTAACTCGGGTCCAAATTCATCAAACCCTTCTTTGTTTGAACCAAGACAAATAAAGCTTGATTTGCTCATTTTGATGACATCAATTAGTTCAGTTGGAGACTGGGTGATATGATTTCCGGTTGATGCAATTCCTGCTGATTCAAAAAAACTTTTGGCAAATGTGATACTTTTGGTAAATTGCGCGGGGCTTCCTAGACCAGCAATAAAGATTTCTGGTTTCTGTCCCTTTGACGTTAATTGTTCAGCTCTTAATCGTAACTCTTCAAATGGCTGTGATAATCTTGATAATGTGATTTGTCGTTCTGTAGTAGGTACTTCAAATGCTTCAAAATTTGCAGGAATAATTCCAGTTTCAGCGGTTTTCTCTGCAATTTTCGCATACCAATCATTGGAATTTTCACTTACATTTTGAAAATTTGAATCTAATTCCCCTTCAATTGGTGCTGATATCTCTTCAATTTCAGGAGATACTTCAGAGATATTTGGAAATGAGTTAACACCAGTTATTTTTAGGTGTGCAGTTTCAATATCTTCTGACCGATGTTGTTCATTGATTTTGATGACTTCGTGAATGAAACCAGCTTTGTTAGCCTCAAATAATCCACCAATTTGCTCGATTTTTTGGAACATCTCCCACGCTTGATCGCAATATTGCTGTGTTAACTCCTCAATAATCCCAGACCCAGCAGCAGGGTCAGAAACAACGGCTAGATTGGATTCTTCTAACAAAATTCTTTGCGTATTACGGGTTAAGCGATTCGCCAATGAGTTATTACCAAGTACATACGAATATGGTAAAATTGCGATACTATCTGCGCCACCGATACCTGCTGAAAAACATGCAATCGTAGTTCGCAACAAATTTACCCATGGATCATGAATGGACATCATTCGCCACGAACTTTCGGCGTGGATTGGAATGGGAATAGGGTTAATTTTGCAATGCTCTAAAACGCTATTTAACAAAATACGAATTGAACGAAATTTCGCAATATTGGCAAATTGATTGACACCGGCAGCTAGTGCAACAGTAATGTTATCAATTATTCTATTTGGTCCAATTTCTTTATTTTCACTTAGCCGCAGTGTTTCTACAAACTGTGAAGTACATAATGCTAATTCAACAACATTATTTGCGCCAGCATTATGCCAAATCCGCGCATCAACCGCGAGATATTTGTTACAGTTACTTTTTTCCTCTAAACTATTCCACTGTCCACATAAGTATTGCATACGTAGGAGTGCTTCATCCCTATTTACACATCCAAATTTGTTCAATGTTAAGTCAATCGATTGTTCAATAGATAAATTATCTATTTGCGTTCCTAATTTGTCAGCATAATGTAAAATTGCCGCGGTCAATGGCAATGTATCTAAACCACCCGTAATTCGAATTACTAATTCAGTGATATCAATCCCTGTAAGCAGCTGCTCCAAATCATCAATTCGGCTAAGCTGTATTCCGCGTGAATACGCAACTGGTGCATCGGGAAGCACCAAATCAAAATAGTTACAACCACCTAATATTGCTAATTTAAGTTCTTGGTTAATGCTATTGACAGATCCAGAATCAACGCGTTGAACGATATGCCAGGGAGTTCCTTGTTTGCGTCCAATAATTGGATTGGTTTTCAAATTGTCAGCATACAGCGGTTCAATTTTAATTTGTTCAAGCGTATCGGTATTTAAAATTTCAAACTCTTTATCTTTCAGCACTTTTTTAACCGAAGATAGCCATTCTTGACCGCCTGATGAATCCAGATCTGCTCTAAACATTTTCAATGCCACTTAATTTCTTTAGTAGGTTTGAACTAAGGTAATATATTAATATGAAATGATAAAATTTGCAAGTAGAATTCTTGGTTCACAGAATTTGAGTTTCAGAATTGATCAAAATCACAAAATTGTTACAAAGATTGTTTCTTATGTGATAAATCTTTTGAGAATAGTAGTAATTCGGGAATATATTCTATGTATAATATCCAAGTTCGACAGTTGGAGGGTCAATTTCTGGTTTTTTTGACACCTAAACCCAGTAAAATCAAGGGGTTAGTGTCGTGATTCGGAAAAATTCATGTTGTGACAACATGTACTTTATATTTACTTTTAAGCCCCTATATTTATTATAGTATCGTTGTGACTGAAAAAATCAGTACATTTATTAGAAATTTTTCACATAATATCAAATTTGATTCATTTCGAGACCATTTTTTTGATTCAACGTTAGGTATCTGTAGATAATTTTGAACCTGATCTTGAGCTAGGTAATGCGAACTTATATAATACTTTTGTATTTATTTCAATTACTATCCCGAATCTTGAGTTGAAGATGTATCTAAGAACTGTAAAATCTCGTGGGAATGAGTATTTACGCATCGTTGAGGGGTATCGTGATCCTAAAACGGGGAAAGTTAAGCAGCGCGTCTTGCAACAATTAGGTGTACTTGATCAAGATGGGAAGCTTGAAAAAGCACTTGAAAATTGGGTAAATCGGGCAAAAGAATCAGACGTTACATCAGAAGGTCAAAAATTCATTTCCGCGAAAGATTTCGGTAATGTTATGGCTCTTCAGAAAATTTGGGAACAACTTGGATTAAACACAGCAATCAAGTCCGCGCTGCGCTCAACAAAGCGCGATGAGAAGCTGACTGAAGCTCTGATTCGACTGATGGTATTCTGTCAATTATGTTCTCCATCCAGTAAACTTGGTGTGCTGAAATGGTTAACAGAGGTGAATATTCCCGACATTTCAAATCAGGTTACGCATCAAAAGTTGTTACGCGCGATGGATGCTCTTGATCATCATGTTGAAGTAGTGATTGGGGCGGTATCATCGTTAATACGACCATTGATTGATCAGGACATGACATTAACAGTATATGATTTAACGACGGTGCGCGTGACTGGGACGGGTGCCGAAAAAGGGGATTTACGCCAGGTTGGCAAGAGTAAGGATACAGGTGGGTTTGCGCGTCAATTTGTGTATGGAGTCGTTCAAACCAGTGATGGGATTCCGTTGATGTTTCAAGTGCATCCAGGAAATACGGCTGAACCCAAGACGTTAATTGGAATGGTGGAGCAATTGACAAAACAATATCCGATTGCACGCATTATCACGGTTGCTGACCGCGGCTTATTAACGACCAAGAATGTTCAGGATTTAATCAACTTTAAAACAATCAACGGGCAAACTCTTCAATTTATTCTCGCCATACCAATGCGGCGCTATCAGCAGAAACTAAGTGTCATTGGCGCGATGGAGTTTGAGAACGATGGGGTACAAGAGTCAACTTATCTCGGTCAACGTCTCATTGTTTCTTACAAACAACAGTATGCCCGTGATCAAGGTGCGAAACGACAACAAAAAATTGCTAAACTGACACAGGAAGCGAAGGAAAAAATTATGCGACTACAAGCGTTAAAGGTTCGCAAAGCAACACACGATCAAAAAGCCTATAAAGAATTTCGGAATAAGGTAACATCGAAAGGTTTGTCCCGCATTATTAAGGCGAGCATTAATAAAAACGATCAATTTGAATATGATATTGATATGGAAGCTTTGGAATTAGCAGAAAGTTTTGATGGAAAATTGGGAATCTTAACAAATGTTCCTGAGCTGTCGAAAACCGATATCGTTGATTACTACAACCAACGCTCTGATATCGAAAGTGGCTTTCGCACGTTAAAGAGTGAAATCAAAATTGCACCAGTTTTTCATCGATTACCAGCCCGAATTAATTCCCATGGGCTGATCTGTTTCCTTGCACTGCTCCTTTACCGCTTGATTCGTATGCGGTTACGTGCCAAAGGCATAACAACGAGCGCAGGTGATGTACTTGCTGACCTTCGAAATATCAAACAAATTGAATTCGAAATTAATGGAGTAAAACAGTTTCAGCTTACTGAAAAAACACCTGAACAATTGAATTTTATTTCTGCGTTGGAGGAAAGTACGATCAACAAGAAAACTATACTTTAAAAACACAGTCAACATGAAGAGTTGTTAAAAATTGTCATAAACTCAATGAATATAAGGGTAAATTCCTATAATTTGATACACAGTATTTTGAGATTTATTTAGTAAAGATAACTTAATAATATGTAATTAAAAATTTTTGAAGATTAAATCGAAATTTTTAAGTAAATTTCCGTAATGCTTATGATTTTATACTTAAACAATACTTAATTTTCAGAAAATTTATCATAATGTGTCTTGAATTAAAAAATTTATACTTTAAGTGTCGAACTTGGGATAATAGATTTATTTTGTACTTGTACTTGAAAATTTTTGTGTTACTTAAAATATAATTTATTGATTTCCAGATTAAATTACTTTATTGAAGTTTGCTAAACTCATTTTGATGATTTAGTCAGAATTTTGCTGATTAAATTTCAATACTCAAGGAGATCATTAAATGAATACACTCTTTAAAACTATTTCTGGTGTACTTCGCCTAATTGGCGTGCTCTTTATATTTATTGGAATGTCAGGGTATACTTTTGCACAAGAAGGTGATCCTGTTGCCGGTGAGAAAGTGTTTAAGAAGTGTTCGGCTTGTCACAAAGTAGGTGATAATGCGAAAAATGCGGTAGGTCCAGTACTTAATGGTGTAGTTGGTCGAACCGCTGGAACTTTTGAAGGTTATAAATATGGGTCAGGTTTACTTGATGCGAAAGAAAAAAGATTGGTATGGGACGAAGAAACTATCTTCGGTTGGATCGGTGACCCACGGGCATGGATTCGGGAATATCTGGGAGATGAGAAAGCGAAAGCGAAAATGACCTTTAAGCTGAAGAAAGAGCAAGACCGCCGCGATGTTATTGCTTATCTTAAAACTCTTTAATCAAACACAGTGACAACTGAAAGTATATTTACTTAAATAATTCCTTGATCCCATGACGTATTTGCCGCATGGGATCAATATAGTTGTTGAAGTTGTTAAACAAGATTGTGGATTTTACTTAAACAAATTGACTGAGCCCCGGAATCGCTGTAATAACTTCGTCTACCAGACTTTCGTCGGCATTTTCTTTTAGATAGTTTAAAATAATCTTTGCCAAACTCTGTACATCATTCATTCCTAAACCTAATGCAGTGAGTTCATTGTATGCACCCATTAAACTGCCATCTCCATTGCCATCGTAGTCTTTTGCGATGTCTGTTGCACCGGATAGTGACTCAAATATTTTATTGACTTGCTCGGCAGGACCACTGGTTTGTAAAAAATTAAAGATGATGGCAATTGCGTCTTTCGCTTGTTCATCACTTGAATCCAAATCACCAGTAATTTGATTAATAAGTTTTTCCATTAATACCTCCAAATTGAGAATTTAGTGTCAAGATTATGAAATTTAATCGGCTTAGTTATAATATAGTGTAGATTAGAGTATCAATCAAATAAATTATTTTTAGTAGAATTATTGTATATAAATATGTAAGATTTTTCTAATTATTTACGTATTAGTGGTATAGAACACAATTTATTTGCTGAAATCAGCGGTTTGCTTTGATTGATGCTAACGAAATACTAACGCTGACTTCCGTTGTCTAAATAAACTTCACAACCTGTTTATATAGAGGAGTAAATGATGACTCAGATTGATAAAGTACTAGATCGCGTTGACTCAAATCTTGAGCAAAGTATCAAGCGATTATTTGAACTTTTACGTATAAAAAGTATTTCAACAGATCCCGTATATAAAGATGATTGTTTATCGGCAGCGAATTGGTTGACGCGCGAATTGAATTCGCTCAATTTTGATGCCGGAATTCGGGAAACCATTGGACACCCAATGGTGGTTGGGCATAGTAAAGGTACTTTTGATTCCGGCCCCCATGTATTATTCTATGGTCATTATGATGTTCAACCAATAGATCCAATTGAGTTGTGGGAAAATGATCCATTCGATCCTACAATTAAAACACGTAGTGATGGAAGTAAGATAATTGTTGCAAGAGGGGCTTGTGATGATAAAGGGCAATTAATGACTTTTGTTGAAGCAGCGCGAGCGTGGCAAGAAGAAACTGGTAGTTTACCACTCAAAGTGACAGTGCTTTTTGAGGGTGAAGAGGAAACAGGATCACCATCTTTACTACCATTTTTTGCAGAAAATTCTACCGAGTTGAAGTGTGATTTAGCCTTAGTTTGTGATACTGGAATGTGGGATGAAAAAACTCCGGCGATGACCGTGATGTTGCGTGGGTTAATGGGAGAACAAATTGAGGTAACAGCAGCGAATCGTGATTTGCACTCTGGTTTATATGGTGGAGCTGCGCGCAATCCGATTCACATATTAACAGAAATATTGTCAAGTCTTCATGACGAACACGGGCGCGTTACATTACCAGGATTTTATGATGGAGTATCAGAAATTCCAGAAAATGTAAAAGTAATGTGGGACAATTTAGGATTCTCAAATGAAGATTTTCTTGGATCAATTGGATTAGAGGTACCAGCAGGTGAAAAAGATCGAAGTACATTAGAACAGATCTGGGCGCGCCCAACTCTAGAAGTTAATGGAATTTTTGGTGGCTATACTGGTGAAGGATTCAAAACTGTAATTCCTGCAAAAGCGACAGCAAAAATTACGTGTCGATTAGTAGGTGACCAGGGCCCAGAACAAATAAGAGAGTCGCTGCGAACATATGTATCAAGTAAATTACCAAAAGATTGTTCAGCGAAATTTGTGAAGCATGGAAGCGGTCCAGGACTTTGGGTTGATTTTCAAAGCGCAGAATCTAAACGCACACAACAGGCTTTGTCCGAAGAGTGGGGATGTGAAACGAAATTAGTTGGGACGGGTGGTTCAATTCCAATTGTTAATGAATTTAAACACAAGCTTGATATGGAGACGATGCTAATTGGTTTTGGTTTGGATGATGATCAAGTTCATTCACCTAATGAGAAATACAATTTTTCAAGTTTCCATAAAGGAATACGATCTTGGGCGCGGATTTTAGATAAACTTGCTACTGAATGATAGTTTGGTGATTCCAAGAAAGTATTATTTGATGTGACTCAACTTAATTTAGTCAAGCCGGTTAAGTCAGTTAATACCGCCGAGGGTGCTAGATCGGTATACTCGTCAGGTTGATTTGAGCGATTAATCCATACCGACTTAAAACCAAACGACACTGCACCAGCAATGTCCCAACGATTTGAAGATTGAAACGAAACAGCTTCTGGATAAACGCGAAAATTCGTGGTAATCAACTCATAAACCTGTGGGTCCGCCTTATAATGTTTAATCACATCCACGGAAAATATTTCGTCAAGTACGCCATCTAATCCAGCAGAAGAAACTGCACCTTCAAGCATATTAGGACTACCATTGGATAGAATTGCAAGTTTCACTCCTGATGCTTTTAATTTCTTTAATACTTCTGGAACTTCCTGATAACAATCTAATTTGTGATATGAATCAAGCAGTTTGCCACGAAGATCTTGGTTATCAATCTTAAATGTTAATAGCGCGTAATCTAATGCTTGTACAGTCAAATCCCAAAAGTTTTGATACTTCCCCATTAAACTACGTGTCCATGAATACTCCAATTGCTTCTGTCGCCAAAGTTCAGAAACAGCAATTGCTTCATTTCCAACTGCTGTAGCATGTTTCCGAACTGCGGCATGCACATCGAATAAGGTTCCATAAGCGTCAAATACATAAACTGTTGGTGTCATATTTACCTCAATTTTCTGAAAATAATGATTGATTTGATTGATAAATAATATATGGTTACCCGAGTTGCAACTTGAAAATAAAATTATTAAAAAATTAAGCAAAATTAATGGACGCGATTTGAGAATTTAAGAATTCAATTGCAATATGAAAAAATCTTTTGTAATTTGACAAAGTTAAATTGTATTACTGTCGAGTTTACTGTAATTGTGATTGAAATTTAAACTCCAAAATGTGCGATTTAATTTTGTTAATTCTCATTAGGGAAGAATTAACTACTACTGGAGTAAAAATGTCTAAAATTTCCAAAACCTTTAGCTGGGTGGATGGTCAATGGTTTGAAGGTAACCATTTAATTTTGGGGGTTAGAACTCATGCAGCTTGGTTGGGCTCAAGTGTGTTTGATGGGGCGCGCGCATTTGATGGTGTAACTCCTGATTTAGACCTCCATTGTCAACGTTTAAATAATTCAGCGGAAGCGTTGGGAATGACACCTTCAATGCGTTGGGAGCAGATGATTGAAATAACTAACGAAGGACTAGCAAAATTTGACGGTAAAACGGCAATATATATCCGGCCTATGTATTGGACTGAGGGAGATGGCCCATCAGTCGTTATGGGTGATTCAGAAAGCACACGGTTTTGTCTGTGTATGTTTGAAGCACCAATGTCACCAAAAGGGGCAAACTTGAGTGTTGCATTATCTACATACCGTCGACCAACAATTGAATCAATGCCAGTGAATGCAAAAGCAGGATGTTTATATCCAAACAATGCAAGAATGCTCCGTGAAGCACAGGAGCGGGGATTTGATAATGCTATAGTTCGTGATATGCTTGGAAATATTGCAGAGTTAGCAACTGCAAATGTGTTCATGGTGAAAGATGGTGAAATTCATACTCCCGCCATAAATGGGACTTTTCTTAATGGAATAACGCGACTACGAATAATTAACTTGCTAAAGAAAGCGAATTACAAAGTTCACGAACGATCCTTGACATTCCAAGATTTTCACGATGCTGACGAAATATTTTCAACTGGAAATTATTCAAAAGTTATGTCGGTGACGAAATTAGAAGAACGTTCATTACAACCAGGTCCAATTGCGGCGACTGCGCGTGATTTGTATTACGAATTCGCTCACAATTAGACTAGTAAAAAAAAATTTGCGTAAAATCACCATTATTCATTTCAGATTCTTTCAATAATTTATCAAAGAATGATAGGGAGTTGAATAAAAATTTTAGAAGAATAATATATTGTAACTAATCTTAGCACCCAAGACTCATTTTAGTTAGTTCAAATTTTTTTGAATTCAATATTTTGATGATTATTGTTGACTTTATGTCGCGAAAACTTCTCAATAATCATAAGTTAATTATAAGAATTCTTGTCACAAATTCCCCCAAAAAAGAAATATTAATAAGATTCTAGAATTATTTTCCATTCTTATATGTGAGTCCAGTCTTTATATTATAGGAGTTTTGAAAATTCGTAGTAATGATTTGTTCACATTTTATTAAATTTTTATTTTTTTAGCTTGACTTTGCAAAGTAAGTTACTTATATTGAATTAAAATAATTTAAGAATGTGAAGTTTGTAAAAGTTTACTTGACTTGACAAATCAACACTTTTAGTTTATTAGTATTATAACGTATTGCTGTGGAACAAATAACCTAGGTCACAAAGGAATGGAATGAAGGGAGGTTGTGACATCGTAATATCGTGTAGTACGAAGATTAACATTAACACATGGCTGGAAATATCAATTTTCAGTAACGAGGAATAAGAATGAAAACAAAACATGAAACTAGCAATTCGTCAGTTACTGATGGAATCCTATCGGATCAGGTGTTGCGAGCTAATAAAGAATCTTCACGCTGTGATCATTCGACCAAGCGTGCGCGAACTACTTATAATAAAATTAAACTGGGGTATAATGAAGTAGCGAAAGGTGATTCAGGATCCCTTAACCAATCTGGAGATGTTATGATGAATAAAGACATTGAAGTGATACAGGCGCAAGTTGCAAGTAACGAAAAAGTATTCAATGCTGGGCTTGCCGGTCATAAAGCAGAAATTGCGGGTCATAAAGCTGAACTAGAAGGCCACAAGTCTCAAGTGGAAGGAAATTTCACCGCAACGTTTGCACAGATGAATGCGGACCGAAAAGTTGTAGTAGCAGAACACAAGGCGATCCAAGAACGTGCAGATGCGGACCGTAAGGTGATAGAAGCTAACCGAAAAGCTGCAACTGAACGCGCAGATGCGGACCGAAAGGTTGTAGAAGCAGAACACAAGGCGATCCAACAACGCGCCAATGCGGACCGAATAGCCGCATCTGAACGCGCGGAAGCGATTCGACGCCACCTTGAAGATAAAATTGACGCTAGTGCCACCAGTGTCAAACTTTGGGTTATAATCACCGCAATTTCTATCGTTGCAGTAGGATTTGCGATTGCAAGAACACTAACTTGATTTTAAAATTTCATATGTTCTAATTCCGTCCAGTGCAATACAAATTGTACAGCATGGAATATATACCAGAAAGTTCTAGATCAGATTTAGACAATCTGTCGCTCAACATGTTAAGGTTTAATTACCGAAATAGATGGCTAACTCTACTCGATCATTCGACCAAGTGTGCGCGAACTGCTTGAAATAAAATTAAATCGGGGTATAATGAAGTAGTGAAAGTTGAATCAGGATCTCTTAATCAAACTGGAGATGTTATGATGAATAACAACATTGAAGCGATACAGGCGCGAGTTGCAAGTAATGAAAAGGTATTCAATGCTGGGCTTGCCGGTCATAAAGCGGAGCTTGCGGTTCATAAAACTGAACTAGAAGGCCACAAGTCTCAAGTGGAAGGAAATTTCACCGCAACGTTTGCACAAATGAATGCGGAGCGAAAAGTTGCAGAAACAGACCACAAGGTGATCCAAGAACGCGCAGAAGCGGAACGAAAGGTTGCAGAAGCAAAGCACAAGACGATCCAAGAACGCGCAGATGCGGACCGAAAAGCTGCAACCGAACACGCAGATGCAGAACGAAAAGCCGCATCTGAACACGTGGATGCGATTCGACGCCAACTTGAAGATAAAATTGACGCTAGTACCGCCAGTATCAAACTTTTCTTAGTAATCACCGCAATCTTTGTCGTTGCAGTAGGATTTGCGATTGCAAGAACACTAACTTGATTTTAAAATTTCATATGTTCTAATTCCGTCCAATGCAATACAAATTGTACAGCATGGAATAAATAACAGAAAGTTGTAGATCAGATTAAAACAATCTGTCGCTCAGAATGTTAGGGTTTAATTTCTGAAATAGATGACTGACTCTACGTGATCATTCGACCAAAAATGCGCGAACTACTTACAATCTTAGCATCCAAAACTTTTGAATTTAGTTCAAATTTTTTTGAATTCAATGTACACATTGATGTATGAGAAAATCTATGAACAATAAAATTAAAGAGAATAAACAAAGTTTAACTCTTTTTCTTGTGTGACAATTTGTCGCATTTTATTTTATTTCATTTTTTTATAGAATAGAATATCAATTCAATTTTAACTCTTAAGGAGAATAATGATGAAAAAACTAATCTTTCTTTTGGCACTCGCTGGTATTATAAGTGCTTGCGAAGTGAATCCAACTTCATTCCATAACAATTGTCAAGAACGTGGTCAAAGTGATGAAATTGGATGTGCTTTTGGCGTAATTGGTCATGTGCTTTATTGGGAAAACTGGTGGTAAAAGTACAGAAGAGATATCCCAAAAATTTTAGGGTAATATTTTCTTCATGTGTTTTGGGTATCAGGGATGCCGCGGTTAAAATGATAAACTAACGGCATTTCACTAAATATGTCGTCATTGTGATGAATTCACATTCTTGTCTATATATTTTAACCCTGTAACTATATAATAGTGTGCTGATGGAAGGAGTTCATACTCCTTCTATCAAGTGGTATTAGTGGAAAGAACTATAACAGTAGTACTAATAAGTGATCCCATCCGATAGGGCTGGTTACAAAAATATAGAACACATTTTTCAGTTTTGATTTGGCCAAATTATTAGTGTTGCTGCAAGCATTAATAAGATACTTGCGAGCACTGATGCCGGAAAGAAACTCTCTGACAATATATAGAACTGACCCGCAACAAAGGGTCCAATCATTTGCCCTAACCCAAAAGAAGCAGTCATATAACCAAATGCTTGACGCATGCTATTGACAGCAAGTTGACTGGCTTCCATTAATCCTACTGCAGTAATTCCAACAAAAGTCCCTCCCAAGAAAATGGCACTAAGTGGAAACAATACTGGATTTTTGGTCAATACACTGATAGCAACACCAATGGCTAGCAACAAACATGCAATTGCCAATACTACTTGACTTCCATATCTTCTCGATAAAACAGCCATTATTGCCGCTGACGGAATAGCACTCAACCCAACAAATAGCCAAACATATGGTTCAATTATTTGCAGACTAAATTCTTGTCGTGCAATAGTTGAGATGAATGTCGCGGTTATTACATAACCAAATCCAAATAATCCGTATGCAATTATAAGTCGAATCAAAGGTCCATAGAATTTGAGTCGCGGCTCTAACTCTTTTTTAGTAGTGGCCTGAACTGATTCAGATGGTATCAAAACTATCGCGATAATCATTCCAAGCATTCCTGTCAGACCACTAATGATCCAAAAGTATTGCCAATTTTGACCAAGGTTTGCCAATGCAGAAATTAATAATGCTGAACCTGCTATTCCAATTCCAACTCCCATGAAATGAGTACCTGATAAATGGGAGGATTCAAGTTTTGCTAGTCGCTGAACTATTAATGTTGCACAAAATATAAATGCATAAGCACTTGCTAATCCGCTTATGAATCGAATTAGACCAAACAATATTGGATTTTGTGTAAATCCCATTGCTAAAGTGGATAAAACACTAAAAAGTAAAGCAATTATGAACCAAAATCGAATACCTCCAGGTAATTTTATCCAAGCAGCAGAAAATGCACCAATCAAATAACCAGCATAATTTGAGGTGGCAATGATACCTGCTTGAGACTCATTAATAACTCCACTAGAGATCATAAAAGGTAAGATAGGAGTATAAACAAATCGACCAATCCCCATTATTACCGCCATAGTTACTATACCACCGATAGCGATACTATATGCTGTCAATCTTGTTGAGTTCACTTTGTATCTCGTAGAGTCAGTTGCAAGGATTACAATTCAATTCTAGAGTTAAACGATTTTTCAATAATTATACATAAAAACTTACTTAATTAGGTTGAAAAAAATAATTTAAATATAATGTTGACAATATCAACTTTTGAATTTAGTTTATGCATTATTACAGAATACTGATACCAAGTATTCCCGGAATCCAAACTATCAAAATAAGGAGCAAATAATGGCGTTTGAACTTCCAAATCTTCCGTATGCTCACGATGCTCTTGGTGAATTTATGTCAAAAGAAACCCTTGAGTTTCATCACGACAAGCACCATCAAGCTTATGTGACCAATGGAAACAATCTACTTCAAAATTCAGGTCTTGAAGGTAAAAGTCTTGAAGACGTTGTCAGAGAAAGCCACAATAACAATCCAGGATTATTCAATAATGCGGCACAACACTATAACCACATTCATTTTTGGAAATGGATGAAACCTGGTGGTGGAGGGTCTGCGCTTCCAGACGCATTGATGGCAAAGATAAATTCTGATTTAGGTGGATTTGAAAAATTCAGAAGTGACTTTATCAATGCTGGCGTGACCCAATTTGGTTCAGGTTGGGCTTGGTTAGCTCAGAAAGATGGTAAACTAGAGATTATGAAAACACCTAATGGTGAAAATCCACTTATTCACAACGCGACTCCGTTACTTGGAGTAGATGTATGGGAACATTCCTATTATATAGACTATCGAAACGCGCGACCAAAATATCTAGAAGCTTGGTTTGATAATCTAGTTAACTGGGACTATGTACTAGAACTATTTGAAGGTGCTAACTAACGATATTTAATCAAATTGTTAGGTGCTAAGTGTTTTCTCAGTCAACTGGTATATATAGAAACTGATATTAGTTAGCTCATTTGAGCTAACTAATTTTTTCAATTGGAATTTTTCATTCTATGTGAATTTCTGCTCAAGCAAGATTCTTACAATTTCCCACAAACTTTTAATGCAAACGAATAGTTGAAAGCCACTTCTTCTAAGCGGTCAAATCGTCCTGATGCACCGCCATGACCTGAATCCATTTTAGTGTTCAATAATATTGGTCTTTCGCCTTGATTATGTGCGCGCAATTTTGCAATCCATTTTGCGGGTTCCCAATAGGTTACGCGAGGGTCTGTTAATCCTGTGTTTACTAAAATCGCAGGATAGTTTAACATAGTAACATTCTCGTAAGGTGAATAGCTTGCGATATATTGATATGCTTGTTCATCCTCAATTGGATTTCCCCATTCAGGCCATTCTGGAGGTGTAAGTGGTAAAGAATCATCTAACATAGTGTTTAGCACATCAACAAACGGCACTTCAGCTAGAATTCCTTGATATAATTCAGGTGCCATGTTGGCAACGGCACCAACCAACATTCCACCGGCTGAACCACCATGAGCAACTACTTTTGATTCATTTACAATACTTTCGGCGATGAGATGACGAGTAACCGCAATGAAATCAGTGAACGTATTCTTTTTGAACTCCTTTCGACCAGTTTTATACCAACGAAATCCTTTCTCTTTTCCCCCTCGAATATGTGCAATTGCATAAACGAACCCTCGATCAACAAGCGATAAACAGTTGGTCATAAAGCTTGCGGGCATCGAAATCCCATACGATCCGTACCCGTATTGCAAACACGGTGAGTTTCCGTCTAATTTAGTATTTTTATGATAAAGCAGAGTGATTGGGACATTTTCACCATCATCCGCAGGAGCAAATATTCTTTTGGTAATATAATCATTTGAATTGTGTCCACTCGGAACTTCTTGTACTTTTCGTAACGTACGTGATTGAGTTTTCATATCATAGTCGTAAATTTGACTAGGAGTAGTCATTGAGGAATAACTAAATCGAATTGTTGATGTGTCAAATTCAAATCCGGCATCAAGTCCAAGCGAATATGCTTCTTCTTCAAACGAGATTTGATGTTCGAAGCCATCTTTAATTCGATGAATAACAATTCGGGGTAGGCCATTCTCTCGTTCTAATCTAACAAAGTAATCCTGATAAGCATTTATATCAAGAATCAGTCGCCCTAATTTGTGAGGAACTAGTTCAGTCCAATTTTCACGTCCTGGAGAGTCAATAGGGGCCAAAACAATCTTGAAATCCTCAGCATCATCAGCATTAGTAAGAATAATAAATTGATTTTCTTGATGGTCTAGCGTGTATTCTTGTCCTGTAATTCGCTTTGCAATTAATCTAGGTTGCTCTAATGGTTGATCAATACTGATCACCCGTATTTCGGAAGTCTGGTGATCCCGACTATCAATAATAATAAACTTTGCAGATTGAGTTTCACCTACCGCGACAAAAAAGCCAGTATCTGGGTCTGTATAAACAGTTTCATCGCTTTCTGGATTCGTTCCAATTTTGTGACGCTTTATTTTACAAGGGCGATGATTTTCATCTAACCAAGTATAGAATACGTACTTTTCATCACTTGAAAATACTACGTTTCCTGCAACTCTTTCGATGCTATCTGGTAAATCGGCACCAGTTTTTAAATTTCGAATTCGTAACTTATAATATTCAGAACCTTTATCATCATATGACCAGGCTAACAGATTGTGTACAGGTGAGTGAGTAGTCCCGCCAAGGTCAAAATAGGGTAAACCTTCAGCAAGTTCATTTGCATTTAGCAAAACTTCTTCATTTGTTCCATCTCGTCGCGAACGCATAATTTTTGGATGTTGTGCCCCTTCATCAAATTTTACTGAATATGCAAATGGTCCATGAGGAAAAGGTACTGTCGAATCATCTTCTTTAATACGGCCGCGCATTTCATTAAATAGTATCTTTTGGATAGCTTTTGTGTCGGCCATTATTGAATCTGTATAGTTATTCTCTGCCTCAAGATAATCTCTAATCTTTTGACCTAATACGGATGGATCATGCATTAATTCTTGCCAATTCTCGTCGCGCAACCAGGCATAATTATCAACTTTCTTGATACCATGATGGACACTTTCAACTGGCAATTTTGGGGCAATAGGAGGAGTAGGGGAGGTTGTCATTTAATTACATTGATTTTGGAATGAATTTTTATACTAACAGAGAAATGTTTGCGCTCATTTAAACACAAAAATTATAGTCAAGTTTATGGGTGGTCTTAAGTTGCTACAAGTTGATTATTTTTCAGCTGGTGTGAATTTCATAGCGTTGCCATTCATGCAATATCGCAATCCAGTTGGTTTGGGACCATCATTAAATACATGACCTAAATGTCCATCACAATGTCCGCAGCGGATTTCGGTGCGCACCATAAAATGACTCTTATCAACATGCTCAGTAATTGCATCTTTTGATACTGATTTAAAAAAACTTGGCCAGCCACAACCGGCATTAAATTTAGTATCGGAATCAAATAGTGGATTGCCACAACCCGCACAACTATAGCGACCAGTACTAGTTTCATTCCAGTATCGTCCAGTGTATGGTCGTTCAGTGCCAGCACGACGAAGCACATCAAATTCTTCCTTTGACAAGCGGGTTTTCCAATCTTCGTCCGTTAACTCTTTAGCATTTTCAATTACAGATGTTTCACTCAAAGCTATGTTACTCCTATTGCTGTAGTTTTAGGTAATTGTTTAGGCTGATATTATTTACTTTAATATATTAGGGCGCGATCGAATACAAGATGTAATTATATCAAAATTTCGTGAGATTATTATTTTAATATAAATGTATGCCACTCTTAATGAAGATTTTATCATAAAAGAGTCAATAAAACACAAATGTATTTCCTCTTTTACAATCCAATATTAATTTGCTGTTGCAACTCTATTCACTTTACTTTATACAATTAAATTCAAAAATAATCAACTGCGATTACCATTGTAAAAATTGCGTTTTGACAATGAAAATTCATTAGAATGAGTTTTTGTATTATATTCATATTAGGTGTCTTTAATGAATATTTTGGATTTTAATCCGTTTTTTCTAGCATTAGCAGCTCCTTTCTTAGTAGCAATCATTGCTCCAGTTGTTGTTCGAATTTTAAATCACAATGCGGCGTGGTTGCTGGCGTTGGTCCCAGCATGGGTGTTTATTCATTTTGTTGGTTATGTTGAATTCACTTCTTTAGGTAGAACAAACGTTATTTCACTGAATTGGATTCCCTCATTTGGAGTTGATTTCTCATTCTATATTGATGGACTTTCTGTTTTATTCGCTGGGCTAATTTCAGGAATAGGTACCTTAATTATCCTGTATTCAGGGGGATATTTAAAAGGACATCCAGATCAAGGTCGTTTTTTTTCATTTATGTTTTTGTTTATGGGTTCAATGCTTGGATTAGTTTTGGCAAATAATCTTATTACATTGTTTGTTTTTTGGGAATTAACTTCTATCACTTCGTTTTTATTGATCGGTTTTAATCACACGGCGGAACGTTCACGCCGCGCCGCATTACAAGCATTAGTGGTCACCGGAGGTGGAGGACTAGTTTTACTGGTTGGTCTCTTATTACTTACATTGGTTTCGGGTGAAACAAATATGTCGGCAATTTTACAACGGGGTGACTTTATAAAAGATAGTGGTTGGTTAGCCCCAATACTCATACTAATTCTTGGTGGTGCATTTACCAAGTCAGCACAATTTCCATTTCACTTTTGGCTAGCGAACGCGATGGAAGCCCCAACGCCAGTTTCCGCATATTTACATTCAGCTACGATGGTAAAAGCAGGGGTATATCTACTCATGCGCGTTCAACCGATTTTTGGCGACACTCTAATTTGGACGACTGTTTTACCAATATTTGGTGGAATCACGTTGATAATTGGAACGATACTTGCGATTCGTCAAACTGATATGAAATTGATGTTAGCATATACGACTATTGCTTCGCTAGGATTGTTAGTTATGTTGACTGGCACCAGTATTGAAAAAGCGATTGAAGGAGCAGTACTCTACTTACTTGCCCATTCATTATTTAAAGGAACCTTATTTATGGTGGTTGGGTCAATTGATCATGAGGCAGGTTCGCGAGATATTTTGGAACTTGGTGGATTGAGGTCGGCAATGCCACTCACATTCATATTTGCATGTTTAGCTTCGCTTTCAATGGCAGGTTTACCACCATTTATTGGATTTATCGCTAAAGAAATTTTGTATGAAGGGATCTGGGGAGTCAATTTTGGTGAATTGCTGTTAACGATCACAGCAGTTTTAGGGAACGCACTTATGCTAGTAATTGCATTTGCCGTTGCAATAAAACCATTTATTGGAGAGATGGAAGATTCATTAACTCTAAAAGAAGTACATGAAGCATCGGTTTTATTGTGGCTTGGACCTGCGGTATTGGCAATTTGTGGTTTACTTGTCGCACTGTATTCTAGTACAACGGGGAATTTAATTATTCAACCTTCAGCTTCAAGTGTCATTGGCACATCCTGGTCAGTCGACCTGCATCTGTTTCCTGCATATTTAGGGATACCCCTTTTTCTGTCAATTATTACTATAGCGTTAGGAATTTTTGGCTTTATGAAACTTGAGCGATTTCGTGAGTTTGTTGATATGATATTAACTAAAATCAATTGGGGACCGGATCAAGGATTTGACCAAATATTCAGGAGTATTTTAAGATTTTCAACTGCATTGACAAATTTAATTCAATTCGGTGCGATGAAAGGTTATTTGACAATAACTATTATTGTCCTAGTCGCTACTTTATATATTCCGCTCTTTATTTTTGAGGAGTGGCCTGCAATTCCAAATATACCAAAATTTGCATTACATGAATGGGCAATTTTTATGATAACATTTATTGGTTTGATTGCTGTATTGACAGCATCAAGTGGATTAATTGCAATAGTTTCACTTGGAATACAAGGATTTGGGGTTGCTATAATATTTATGCTATTTGGTGCACCTGATTTATCGTTTACACAATTTATGGTAGAAACTTTATCGGTAGTTATTCTCGCATTGGTTATGACAAAACTTAATCTCAAACCACGAGAGTGTCGATCAGGAATGCAAAAGTTATTTGATGGTACTTTAGCAATCGCTGGTGGGGTAGCGTTCGGACTTATTTTGATTGCGACAACACAAATTCCATTTAATTCTGAACTACCTGACTTTTTTGAAAAATATAGCAAAATTCTAGCACATGGTCGCAATGTAGTTAACGTTATCCTAGTAGATTACAGAGGAGTAGACACTTTAGGTGAAATTGCGGTTGTTTTGATTGCAGGTCTAGCAATCATCGCATTAATGCGGATCATTACACCGAGAAGACCAGTAAATTCAGAGCAGACTGATCTTTCAACTGAGAACAATCAACCACAGGATGTAATTTCATGAGTACCTTAATTTTTAGAACAATAAGTCCATATTTAGCTTCATTGATGGTTATATTTTCAGTATTTGTTTTGTTACGAGGTCATAATGAACCAGGTGGCGGATTCATAGGCGGACTTATCGCCGTTTCAGCACTTGCAATTCTCGGTATATCTGGTGGAGTTGCACCAGTTCGCAGAGCACTATATTTCCATCCAATTCATATTTCTGCATTTGGTCTTTTTCTTGCAACATTTGCAGGATTACTCTCCTTATTTACCGGTGACCCATTCATGACCGGTCTATGGGTATATCCAGAAATATTCGGTGTTACCGTTGATCTTTCAACACCGCTTATTTTTGATATTGGGGTGTATTTAGTAGTAGTGGGCTCAATTTCTTCAATTGTACTAGTTATAGAAGGGCGGGAGGGAAAATCATGGAAGTAGTTTTTTCAGCATTGATCGCGATATTCTTTGCGGCCAGTTTGTATCTATTAATGTCTAGACAATTGATTCGGATTTTGATTGGGATTGTGTTACTAAGCAATGCCGTAAATTTATTAATTTTTACTGCCGGGCGTATTACCAGAGAAATTCCACCAATTATCCCGATTGATGCAAGCACCACAGTCTCAGGAGCTGCGAATCCACTTCCGCAAGCATTAGTGCTCACTGCAATTGTTATTTCATTTTCATTATTTGCCTTCATGTTGGTTTTGTCATTACGAGTATTTCAAGAATTGGGTTCAGATAATGTTGACGAAATTCGAGAAGCTGAACCTGAAGAAAAAATCAAACCAATGCTGGAATACTAATAATGGCAACTGAAAATAAAATAATTGATCCTGCAGAGGCAATGAGGATCGCACCAGTTGAAATTATGGACTGGTTAGTGATTGCGCCACTGGTTATTTCAATGTTGGGGGCCTGCATTGGTATTATGACGCGGAAGAAAACCGACTTTCAACCCAGAATAGCGGCACTATTTTTAACTGCGCTAGTGTTGTCAAATATTGGTTTGCTTTTTCATGTTTTGGAAAAAGGTGTCGTTGTTATGGTGATGGGGAAGTGGTTAGCTCCATTTGGAATTGCATTTACCGCGGATGCAACAAGTGTCATTCTCTCATTGACCTCATCTATTGTTGCTTGGAGTGTTGGATTTTATGGGGTAATTGAAGTTGATCATGCGGGGCGAAGATATGGATTCTATCCATTTTTATTGCTTTTGATGGTAGGTGTCAGTGGATCGTTTTTGACAGGTGATATTTTCAATCTTTACGTATGGTTTGAAGTCATGTTGATCTCATCATTTGGATTGTTGATTCTTGGCAATAAAAAGGTTCAGCTGGATGGAGCACTCAAATATGGTGTGTTAAATTTAATTGCCACAACCTTATTTTTGATTGCCACTGGACTATTGTATGCGATGGTTGGTACATTAAATATGGCCGATATTGCAATTAGGGTAATGTCACTCCCTGAAAATGCACCACTAGTTGTAATTACGGCTCTATATACTTTAGCATTTGGCATTAAGGCTGCGGCGTTTCCCGTGAATTTCTGGTTACCGGCTTCATATCACACTCCGAAAATAGTTGTTTCAGCGGTATTTGCTGGTCTATTAACGAAAGTGGCAGTTTATGCACTATTTCGAACACTGATTATGATAATTCCAGCCGGACGTGGCGAGTTGGACCTTGCATTAGTTGTTATCGCAATACTAACTATGTTAACCGGAGTGTTTGGATCTCTTGCCCAAACTGATATTCGTCGAGCATTTGGATTTTTAGTTATTTCTGGAGTAGGTATAATGCTGGCTGGATTAGCACTTGGTAGTGAAAGTGCGCTCTCGGGGAGCATATTTTATGCAGTTCACTCAATAATTGTCATGACTGCTTTATATCTTGTCGGAGGAGTCATCGGAAGAATAACAGGTACATTTGATTTGCGTAAACTTGGGGGATTGTATAAAGCTAATCCATTGTTAGCAGCTATATTATTAATCATTGGATTTGCCATTGCTGGACTACCACCATTTTCTGGTTTTTGGCCAAAGGTAATTTTGGTTCATGCAAGTCTTCAGCTGGAAAGCTATTTATTGAGTGGGGCGATTCTATTAACAGGATTTTTAACTACTATTTCCGTTGGGAGAATTTGGTTGTATTCATTTTGGCGTAATCCACCAGAATTTGTAGCGGACAATTCAAGTAAAATAACTATTAAACCGCTTGCCGAAACTGTTGAAGAATCAACATTAATTATTTGGATTCCGATTTTAATTCTATTAGTATTGATTATTGTAATTGGTATTTCACCAGAATTTCTTTTTCAAATTGTAAACCAAGGGGCTTCTGATTTAGTGAATCCAGAACAATATATTGAATCTGTGCTTGGAGTTAGACCATGACCACATTATATTTTGTTAACTTGCTATTTTCGATTGCTTGGGCGGCCGTAACTGGTTCATTTACTCTAGTAAATTTGATTCTTGGTTTCTGTCTTGGCAGTCTTGCTTTGTTTATTATTAGAGAACAAGTTGGGACCTATAGTTATTTTAATCGTGCATTAAAGGTGCTTCAATTATTTGGTACTTTTATTTATGAGTTGGTATTATCGTCGTTGCGTGTAGCAAAAATAGTGCTCTCCCCAAGGATTAATCTGAAGCCTAGGATAATCGCCTATCCATTGACTGTGGATCGTGATTTTGAAATTACACTATTGGCTAATTTGATCACACTTACTCCGGGAACATTGTCAGTTGATGTATCAACCGACCGTAAATTTTTGTTTGTGCATTGTATTGATGCACCGGATCAAGAAACAACGATAAAAGATATTAGACAGAGTTTTGAGCGAAGAATTATGGAGGCTTTTAGATAATGGGAAATGCTACTTTTTTAGAAATGTGTATTCAAGTATCAATGGCACTTTTAGTTGTATCATTCGTCATCTGTGTATTTCGAATAGTTAAAGGACCGTCGCTACCTGATCGAATTCTAGCATTAGATTTATTAGTGGCATTAAGCATTGGTTTCATTGCCGTGATTGGTGTCAAAACTCAATTCTATTTGTATTTAGATATTGCAATTTCGTTAGGTCTAATTGGCTTTCTTGCTACAGTAGCATTTGCACGGTTTGTTTTGACTCGCGACAGCAATGAAATGTCTGTAACAAGAAGTGAACCGGATTCTACTTCCATTCAGGAGGATAACAGAACATGAATGCTGTAATTGAGATTTTAGTTGGAATAGTAATCGTTGTTGGATCAATGTTTTCGTTAATTGCATCAATTGGGTTGCTTCGCTTGCAAGACCTATATTTACGTATGCATGCTGCGAGTAAAGCTGGAACTTTAGGTTCAGGACTTATGTTATTTGCTCTAGCGATTTACGCGGCGGAATTAAGTGTATTAACCAGAGCACTTGCTGGTGTTACGTTTTTTCTGTTAACTGCACCAGTAAGTGCTCACTTGTTAGCACGGGCTGCATACTTGAGGGGAGAAAAACCTACGGTGATAGAGGAAGATGCACTAAAAGATCAACTTTCAAGTCAAAAAAACTAAAGTTCCGTGTGCCAAAGACTGTGACATAAATTTTTCTCTAATGATATTTGGCGATGTGACTAAATAATATAATTTGGAATGCATCCTATTTGAAACATAGAATTTGAAGATGTTAATTTTAAAGAAGAGATTATGTAAAATTCAAATTAAATAGTATTTTTATAGTAATTTACGGCGATAAGTGTATATTTTTTGATTAAATTAGAAAAAATTAACAAATTTTCAAGTAAAAAATTGCACAATAGTATTATATAATTTCAAAAGTTTTAAATTTAAGAATAGAATTAACAATCAAAACTATTTTATTACTCAATTAACTACAAAGTAGATTCATAATAATAGTACTTTTTTAATTTTTTTTTATTTTTTGCGCTTGAAAATTTAAAATTGTAGAATTATATTGTGTAAAGACATTAAAAAATGTCAAAAAATTCAAACTATATTAGATAATTGAAGTTTAAAACTACAAATATACTTAGTTTTTGAACTAGAAATTGTCTAGGGGATCCAATTAAACTACACAAAAAGGAAAATTACTCAATGACTGAAATTCAAACTAATGAACACATCATTGACTTAACAGCCGATATTGTTAGTGCATATGTCAGTAATAACACGATTCCACCTACTGACTTACCTGGCTTGATTTCTGATGTGTATGCCGCTTTTCGTGACGCGAATGAATCTGGTAATCCTTTATTAAGCTCAGATTTAACACCGGCGGTACATCCAAAAAAATCTGTTACTGACGATTATATTATCTGTCTTGAAGATGGTAAGAAGTTTAAATCTTTGAAGCGTCATATCATGACACATTATAATCTCACTCCTGACCAATATCGAGAAAAATGGGGATTGAATTCGAGTTATCCAATGGTTGCTCCAAATTATGCAAAGTCGCGTTCGGATTTAGCAAAGAGCATGAAACTTGGACAACGAAATTAAGGCCGTCGCCAATTTGTCAACCTAAGTCAGCAAAGTTCAGCTTAAATAAATCAGTTCTTGGAATTACTACTGGACGCAAAGGTACTCTGAAAAGACTTAATACCTTTGCGTTGTTTTGGTAAATAATTTAATGCTATACCGCTGAATTTGTCCATACAAGATTCCTGATTTATGACTTTATTGAATCAAAATGGTTCTATTATTTGAATAGATATTTAAGTCGCTTTTAACATTGAGTGACGTTTCGCATCATTATATACTCGGTTAATCATAGATGTCAAACCATCAGAACGCTGGCGAGTTAAATGTTCTCTTAATCCGATATGTTCAAATACCGATTCTAAATTAATTTTTAAAATATCGGTTGGAGTTTTACCATTGAACAATGCAATGATGATTCCAATTAATCCGCGTACAATATGTGCATCACTATCTCCCTTGAAATATAGTCTGTTTTCTCCATTTTCATCGATTACTGAGCTAGTAATTAGCCATACCTGTGAAACACACCCTTGCACTTTATTTGTTGATGATCGTTCCTCTTGAGATAAAACTTCTAATTCTTTTCCAAGTTCAATTACATAACGATAACGATCATCCCAATCATCAAGGAATTCAAAATTTTCTAAAATGTCGGAAATTGGAGTTTTCATTTTGACTACGATTTAAAACTGTTTTCAGTATTGATAATCAATCTTGACATCAATTGTAAATAAAATTACATAGAATACTAGGGGCACTAATTAGGTAAACCACCTATGTTTCGGATTTCATCTAGCACTGTCTCAGATGGTTCTCCAGTGACTGGTAATCCTCGATTTTGTTCAAATTTTTCGATAGCCTCTTTTGTCTCTTGACTTAATTTACCATCGATTTTCACTGGCCCAAATCCAAGATTTGCCAATGCTTCTTGTAATGTAGAAATCCTGTTTTCATTTAAATGATTAATTTTTGCAACTTTAATTTCAGGATTATATAACATGATTTTTGCTAGTAACCCTTGTGTCACCTTTGGATCTACCGGCATATTATTTGTTTCCTGAAAGTTTATTATTGCCTGCTTTGTCAGTGGTCCTATTCTTCCATCAACGTCTCCCTCATAAAACCCAATTTGTGATAGTGCAAATTGTACATCTTCAATTAATGAACGAACTGGGTCCTTTGGTAACTCTTTTCCTTTAATTTGGAATGCTACATCATCAATCTCAGCTGTTTTTTGTGCATCGCGAAACAATGGAGCTGGATGTGGACCAGATTGTAATGTAACTGCATTAGCTATAATTAATCCACAAGTTAGAACAATTACAATCCAACCAAAGGTTTTGATAGGATTTGCAGTCAAAAAATTCAGAAAATATGTACCAATTTTACGTTTTGTTATACGAAAGAGGTGCTTAAATAACTTAGTTAGATTTTGAATCATGTAACTAGATCCCAACGTAAATTTGACACAAAATTTTGTCGATTTCTGTAAACTCAGTTTATAATAAATATAGCAAAAATTTTTGAAAATACAAGAAATTTTTCAAAAAAAAATTAAAATTTTGACGTGTTATATCAGAAAATGCATAAAATTATTACTATATAGATTGGAATGAGCTGAGAATCCACGATTAGATTGTCTTAGCTTGAATTATTGTTTAAACTAGATTAAGTTAGATTTAATTTGAATGCGACTTTTTTGCAATTATCAGTATACATAATATTAAGGATTTTTAACGTGAGCGAACCATTTTGGAAGACTAAGAAGCTACAGGAAATGACTGATGAGGAGTGGGATTCTCTATGCGATGGATGTGGGTATTGTTGTTTAAATAAGGTAGAGGATGGTGGTGAGCTTTCGTGGACTAATTTAGTGTGTTCTCAGCTGAATTGTGAGACATGTCAGTGTAAAGTTTATGAAAACCGATTTGAAATTGTGGCAGATTGTATAGCACTAACACCTTATAATGTAAAGAATAATGAGTGTTTACCACCATCTTGTGCTTATCGTTTAATAGCTGAGGGAAAAGATCTATATTGGTGGCACCACTTGATTAGTGGGTCAAGAGAGACTGTTCATCAGATCGGTTTGTCAGTTCGTGGTCGAGTAAAAAGTGACGAAGAGTATGCGGTGGAGGATTACTTATCGCATGTAGTTGAATGGCCAACAGAGACTGTAATTGTTCAGGAAAATAAATCATCGGATCATAGTTTTGGATAAATTTTTCGCGAATGTTGCGTAATTGCTATAAAATATTTGTTAAAATTTGTAATATTCCGTGAGGTTAAAGTTCCAATTGAAACAATTTCATTTATACTGAGGAGTCTGTTTAACATGCAAAGATTAGTAAAAATATTATTTTTGCTTGTTTTGGCAATCGGATCAAGTTGTACTAGACCCGCTTTGTTAACTCCTTCTAATAATAATTTGCAAAATGAATCTGTTAAAAACCAATTAATTCCTAATTTTTCTGTTGAAAGTAACCCGAACCTGACTGATCTTGATGTGATTTTGGCAAATGGTGCATTAAGTAACGTGTTAAACAACAGCGGACAACAGCTAATAGAGAATTGGCGAAACCCATTGACTGGTCATTTTGGTGAGATTACACCGAGCACACATTTTTGGGTTAATCAGACTTTTTGTTTGAATTATATTCATAGCTATCAGCTAGATGAAATAGCAGAAACACAACAGGGAGTTGCATGCCAAAAAGATAATGGGAGATGGTTAGATTATAGTTAACCATATTACAATTCGTGAAATGTGTGTTTGACAACACAGTTCTCAGAGTCGAATGTCGTTAATTTGTGGGTTGAAGAGGTACCATACGTACACCACCAGCAACCTGATCTGTAGGTAATATTTCAATTGTTGCAATATTGACGTAAGCTGGTGCAGTGATTGCGTATAAAACTGAATTAGCAACATCTTGTGGTTGTAACTCTCTGATATTTGTTTGCCCAATTTTATCTAATTCCTCACGTTTACCTCGTGCCGCTTGGTAAAATTCAGTAGCCGTCCGGCCGGGGCAAATTTCTGTAACTCGTATTCCACTTCCAGCTAATTCACTTCGAAGATTTTGACTAAAAATATGAATCGCTGACTTTGTAGCACCATATAATGCCGAAATCATAGTATGTAATCCCGCGATTGAACCAATATTGACGATATGTCCGTATTGTCGCTGTTGCATCATTGGAATAACCAAAGTTGTTAAGTTTATTGATGCTGTAATATTCGTGTCAATAGCCTCTTGAATAGTCTTTAAATCAATACTAAATAAGCTATCTATTCCATGTCCTACACCAGCGTTGTTGACTAAAATATCAGGTTTAAAATTGACTATTTGGTCGGTAAAATCAGTCGTATTTCGAATATCTGTAGCTAGAATTGATGCCCCTGTTTTGGAAGCAATCTTATTCAATCGGTCGGCTCTGCGACCAATTGCTAATACGTCGCGACCTGACTGACATAATTTTGTGACAATGGCCGTACCAATTCCACTTGTTGCCCCAGTTACGACCGCTTTTTTTAATTCGTCCATAGTATTCTCCCAATTAATTGAAACAAAACGGTTATTGATTTCAAGACAGTTTTGATTGCAATTTTGCAATGCAACCTAATACCCAACTGAACTAAGTCGTAACTTCAAATTATATAACTAGAGTAGTCCTCAAATCAAAGTAGAAAATTAATGAAAATCGAAAAATATGAATCTCAAGTTATTAAAACTAATGTTTTAAAAATCTGTCGTATTTAAAAAAAATAGGAATTTGAAATAGATAACATATATACTATGTGATTGCAATTCCGTTAACACGCAATAATTCGGTAAACCCATGAGTTCAGTAGATAAGCTTCTACCATTGCCAGAATTTATTTTTTTACTTACTGTAATGATCACAATTCTGGCGATGGCAACTGATGTTATGTTGCCAGGATTAGATGTAATAGCCCTAGAACTTGGAGTAGAAAATCCGAATAATGCACAGCAGGTCATATTATTTCTTTTTATCGGTTATACAGTTGGCCAACTCATCGCCGGCCCATTATCAGATAGTATCGGTCGCAAACCAGTAATCTATCTTGGTTACACTCTGTTTATAGTGGGTTGCTTTATCTCAATGTTTGCACAATCTTTTACGTTTATGCTTATTGGTCGAATTTTGCAAGGAATTGGTGCTTCTGGTCCTCGGATCGTTTCAGTTGCCTTAGTTCGGGATTTATATGAAGGGAGATCAATGGCAAAAATAATGTCAATTATCATGGGTTTTTTCATCTTGGTACCGGCAATTGCACCTTTAATTGGCCAAGGAATTATTTACGTATTTGGATGGCGAGCGACATTTGGTTGGCTTCTCTTGTTAGCAGTCATCGCTTTTGTTTGGTTTGCCGTTAGACAACCTGAAACTCTCGTCATTGAAGCACGAAAAAAATTCTCCATTCGGGAAGTAGTAAAGAGTTTCATAATAATATGCAAGATAAGAGTTACTATGAGTTATTCTATCGCTTGTGGGATAATTTTTGGTGCATTTGTTAGTTATATCGGTACATCTCAGCAAATATATTCCATAACATTTAAAGCACCCGAACTGTTTCCATTATATTTTGGTGGTACGGCATTAACTCTTGGAATTGGTTCAATATTAAATTCTAAATTGGTGATGACAGTCGGAATGCGATTTTTGACGAGATTATCTTTCACAGCAACAACTATACTTTCATTGTTGTATGTATTTGTGGTATTATATTTTGATGGATTTCCACCACTTTGGACATTTTTAATGTGGAATGCACTGTTGTTT
Source organism: Stappiaceae bacterium (assembly GCA_964291365.2). GTDB lineage: Bacteria > Pseudomonadota > Alphaproteobacteria > Rhizobiales > Stappiaceae > JBDWFY01. The sequence goes on along the minus strand of OZ219989.1, from coordinate 1,880,942 downwards.
ATTTCGCTTGGGTTCATGTTTGGCAACATTAACGCATTAGCAATGGAACCTTTGGGTAAGATGGCTGGAATTGGAGCTGCATTAATTGGATCATTAACTACATTGATTTCATTACCCATTGCGTGGATTGTTGGACAAACTTTTAATGGAGGGGTAACTCCACTGGTTATTGCATATGCAATTACAGGAATAATTTCATTAGCGATCATTTTGTGGGCTGAATTGGCTAATAGTAAAGCAGAACCAATCTGTTAGGTATCATCAACTATTGGTTATCTTCGATAATCATATCACTGGCTTTTTCACCTATCATAATTGCTGGTGCATTGGTATTTCCCGATACAATCTCAGGCATAATTGAACAATCTACAACTCGCAAATTTGTTGTTCCGATTACTTGCAGGCGGTGATTTACTACTGCCATTGAATCGGTCCCCATTTTGCATGTCCCAGTGGGATGGAAAATAGTTGTAGCTGTATTACGTACCCATTCAAGAATTGAATCATCATCAACAACCTCCACACCGGGTTGGTATTCAGTTGAAATCTTACTGGAAAGTGGAGTGCATTCGGTAATTCTACGGGCAACTTTCACACCGTCAATAATAGTTTGACAATCAGTTGAAGTAGCTAAGTAATTTGGGAAAATTTTCGGATAAGAAAGTGGATTGTTATCATTCAATTTTATTTCACCTCGACTTTCAGGTCGCAATTGACATACCGAAGCAGTAAACGCTGAAAATGGATGAACACCCTCACCTGGACTATCAGCTGACCATGGTTGAATATGAAATTGAATATCTGGTGTTGCAACTTCGGGACGCGTCTTTAGAAAACCGGTCGCAAGACTTGCCGCCATCGTCATTGGACCACTACGCGTGAGTAAATAGGTAACTCCAATTTTAAACTTATTAAATGCACTACGCACTTCATCGTTTAATGTCGGTTCATTACACTTGTATACTAAGCGCGCTTGTAAATGGTCCTGCAGATTTTTTCCAACACCAGGCAAATCTCGTATCGTTTCAATGCCATGTTTACTCAGTTCTTCATGCTCACCAATTCCCGAAAGCATTAGCAGTTGTGGCGAACCAATTGCGCCAGTCGCTAGAATAACTTCTTTATTTGCGGTAATTGTTTGAAGTTTTCCTACCCGGTTGCGAAACGTAATCCCGGTTGCACAGGAATTTTCAAAAGTAACTTTAGTGGCGTGTACCCCCGTCAAAATTTTCAAATTGGGTCTCTTTTTTATTGGATTTAAGAAAGCAACTGCGGTTGAACACCGAAGTCCATTACGAACCGTTAGCTGAAAATATCCTACTCCCTCTTGATTCTTGCCGTTATAATCTTCATTAAATTCGTATCCTGCATTCTGTGAAGCTTTAATCCATGCATCACATATAGGTCTTTTCAAGCGCATGTCGGAAACTGTTAATGGGCCACCTTGTCCATGAAATTCATTGGTTACACGTTCTTGATCTTCAGAACGAATGAAATAGGGTAACACTTGATCCCATCCCCAACCTGAATTTCCCATTTGTTGCCATCGATTATAATCTTCAGGTTGTCCACGAACATACAAAAGCCCATTTAATGATGAAGATCCTCCCAAGACTTTTCCTCGAGGCCACTTCAAACTACGACCATTCAAGCCTGGATCTTTTTCTGTTTCATAACACCAGTCAACCGTCGGATTATGCATGGTCCGGAAATATCCAACTGGAATATGAATCCATGGATTGGTATCTTTCTTTCCCGCTTCTAATAGAATAACTTTATTGTCGGTATTTTTGCTCAAGCGATTGGCTAAGACACAGCCAGATGAACCCGCACCAACAATGATATAATCGGCGATATACTCTGGTTTCATTTTATCCTATAGATATTTGTTGCAATCAAAATTTAATCGTATAAACTACAAAATTCAAGTCTTAATAATTAAGACAACAAAGTGAGGAGACAAAATGTCTATCTTAAATAAATTGAACAAAATTTCTCGACGAGATTTATTCAAACTAACTGGACAGTTTGGGATTACCTCTACTGTTCTTGCAACAGGTAGTTTAGGAGGAGCGATTTCGGTAGCTTCATTGGCGAAAGCAGCAGAAACAACTTATAATAAACGATTTGCTAACGAACCCAAGCACACTTTAAAGTTTGGTGCTGCGGGTTTTAATGCCCGAAATTTGCTCATTGAGCGTGCAGGTTGTTTGGAATTTGCCCGTGATCTCGAAGAGCGAACGGAAGGGGAAATTCGTGTAGAATTCATTGGTGACAATCAAATTTGTGGTCAATTATCTTGTGTTGAAAAAACACAAAATGGTATCATTGACATTTACGCAGCATCTACTCAAAACTCAGCTGGAGGTGCACCATACTTGAATGTACTTGACTACGCTTATATGTTTCCAAGTCGTGCAGCTCAATATTATTTCTTGTATAGTCCAGCAAGTCAGCGAATTTTGCGCGATCCACTTGAAAATCGTCATGGGTTGAAATTTTTGTTTTCACACTGTGAATTGCGTGGTATCCAGCTTGGTCTTAGTTGGGAAGATAAACCAACTGTGACAAAAATTTCTGATTTGGCCGGTACAAAAAATCGCGTTACCGGAACTCAACTTGGTCGAATTGCGATGCAACTACTAAAGCTCAATCCAGTTCCAGTTGCTTGGGAAGAAACCCTGGATGGCTTGAAGCAAGGACTGATTGATGGTGCTGAAACTTGGGCATCGGCAGTTGCATATGCAAATATGTCACCAGTTGTTTCGCAGTCAGTTGATCTCAGATTCTTTTGTGGAACCGAGCATACATCTATGTCGGCAGAAGTGTTTGATGGATTAGAAGCGCATCTTCAAGATGCGGTTATGGAATCAGCTTATCTTGCACAAGTTCATGTACAGGCGGCAAATGAGGCTGCACTTGTTAAAACAGTTGGTTTTTCTGAACCGCAATTACCGGGAACATTGTTTGCTGAAAACAATGTTCGCCCAGCATTTTTGTCTGATGCTGAAATTAAAACTGCTGAGGAAATGTGTTCACCTGAATTCAATCCAGGTCCCTGGGCTGAATGGCGTGAACGAATAAATAACTGGGCCGGTGGTATCGATACGTATGACGAAATCTATAAAGTTGCACGTGAAATACCAGCTGATACATTACCTGAAAATGTTGAACCTCGACGCTGGTGGCGTTCGGCGTAAGACCTTACATTTTTTAATTCAAATGTAAGTTACATGATAATTATCGGAGATGTACTTTAAGTATGTCTCCGGTTTCAATAGCTTATGAGCATATTTATCAAATATTATGTATACAGAAGTATTAGCAATATTCAGCGCATTTTTCTCAAATGACTCTTGGGAAATTAAACAAGCCATAAATGCAAATGGGGCTTGGATTGTCGGGTTATTTGTCCTTTTACTCGCGTCCGGTTTGGTATTAACGATATATCGATTCATTCCGTTTATTGAACGACATCTTGAACGATCAGTAATGGTTTGGTCTTATTTGGCTATTGCTATCATAATATTTGTTGAGGTGTTTCGTCGTTTTGTATTGAATGAGCAAGCACCGTGGTCAACAACACTTCCACCTTTTTTGTTTCTGATCATGACTTGGTTCGGATGTTCCTATAATGTGAAATTGCGAACGCATCTTGCATTTAGTGAATTTAGGTCGGGTTTACCTAGAATTGCTCAATTAATTTGTTTACTTTTTGATGCAGTATTGTGGCTGGGACTCTGCTGGATTGTGGTGGTGACTGCTTCAAGAATTGTCGCAAACTCAGCAGCAAATTTTCAAATTTTACTTGGTACAGACAATGTTCTTCAATGGTGGTTTCTGATTATGGTTCCAATCGCGTTTATACTAATGGCCGCCCGGGTATTAGAAAATGTGATTAAAGATATTTCGAAATTTCGTAATGGTGAAGATTTACTTGAACGAACGGTAATCGGAGGAGACTGATGGCCGATCAAACTATCATCACACTAATTTCAATTGGCGTTACGGTACTCTTTATGATGGGAGTACCGGTGTTCTTGGTTATCGCTTATTGGGTTATTGGTTGTAGTTTTGTGTTAGGTTTAACACTTAATAATATTGGTGCGGCACTTTCAGATATCTTTACTGATGGGTTTGCACTATTAGCGATGCCGCTATTTATTTTGACTGGAGATTTGATTAATCGTTCCGGAATTGCGCGCCGTTTATCAGATTTTGCTTATGCTTGTGTTGGATGGATTAGAGGTGGATTAGCGATGGCCAGTCTTGGTGCGTGTGGATTATTTGCTGCGATTTCTGGTTCAAATTCAGCAACGACGGCAACTATCGGTTCGATGTTACATCCAGAAATGGTTAAAGGTGGTTATGATGAACGATTTTCCGCTGCAACTGCTGCTGCAGGTGGAACCGTCGGCATAATCATTCCACCCTCAATTATTTTTATTGTTTATGGCTTTTTACTGAATTTGCCAATTTCAGATCTTTTTGTCGCTGGAATTATTCCAGGTGCGTTAATGGTCATTGGTATGCAGTTTGTTTGTTGGATTATTTGCAGTATCAACGGTTGGGGTCATTTGATTGCATTAGAATTTCAACGCGTCATCAAGACGGGATTTGGTGCTTGGTTGGGATTTTTTGCCATTGGTTTGGTACTATGGGGGATTTATACTGGAAAGTTTTCGCCAACTGAAGCGGCTGGAGTTACAGTTGGGTTTTGTATTATTGTTGGATTGTTATGTTTACCAATTTACAAATTACTCGGTGAGAAAGATAGTTCTCGCCCGATTAGTCAAAAACCATTCAGCGAAATGTTAGTTGTTGAAGGTTTTAAGATTACAGAGCTTCCAGCAGTTACGATGCGCTCTGCGCAAATAACTGGAATTTTGGCACCACTAATTGCAGTATCAGTCGTAATGCAACAAATTTTGTCACTTTTGGGTGCTCAAGAAGTAATTGGTGGATTTGTGACAAGTATGGGTGGCTATTATGCTGTACTATTTACCGCCATGGCAATTGTTTTTGTTGCTGGTATGATTTTAGAAAGCTTACCAGTTACAATCATATTGGCACCAATATTAGCACCAATTGCACACTCAGTTGGCGTTGACCCAATTCATTTTTCAGTGATATTTTTAGTTGGTGCGTCTATTGGATTTATCACGCCACCCTATGGGTTGAATTTATATGTTGCTAGCGGAGTGACCGGTGTTCCATATTTTAGATTACTCCGTTACAGCATTGCTTATCTAATTGCTTTGGTAGCAGTTTGGATCATTACCGCATTGGTACCAGAATTGACATCCATATTACTACCAAACCGATGAGATAGCTTGTCCAGTTTTTCAAATCAATAATTGAATGAAACTACAATCCGAAAAATTGTTGATCTTTCACTTTGAGTATAATTAGAATCACTTTTGTGGGAGATTCTAATAACGTAGAATCTAATTAGTATTCTTGTTTCTATAGTTAAATTCAAAATTCCAAGAAACATAAGTAACTGCTGATGATTAGAATTTGTACTTACTTGAACTTTCATACTAATGATTCACAAAAATTTTAGCTACTGAGAAATAATAATCTATTAATGAACATAATCATTCTGACTTAGAAATCATTCCGACAGAATTATAATACTACGATTTAACATTATAAATGTTTATTTATAAATTTGTATGAATATTGTGTGAAAAAGTAAATTTGAAGTGGTAAGCATGAATTTTTCATATAAAGCTCAAAATACTGGTCGAATATTTACTCCCATGAAATGGGCTAAGTGGGAAATAGAAAAATATGACATATTGTCAAAATGGAAGCAGAGTGATTGAATTATTGATCCCACATGTGGTCAAGGCATATTTTTTCACGCTTTAATTGAACTTGTGATTGAAAGTAGTTTAACATTAACACAAAAAAATTGTTGCCGTTAACCGTAATCAAAAATAATCCAATCAACAAAAAGTATTTTCTAAACGATATTAAAAGTAACTTTGGGATTGAATTTCCAAGTGAAAAATTCATTATTGGGGATTTCTTTGAATACAGTTCCAATGAAAAATATGATATTGCATCAGAAATCCACTTTCGATAAATTTTTCCAAATTAGAGGAGACTTATAAAAGTAAATTAAAGATTGTATACTAAAATTATGGTTTAGTTTGCAATAAAAGAGAAGTACTATTGGGTACCATTCGAATTGACTTAGCAGCTCTTGTGACTCAAAAGTGTATTAAGGACTAAGTCAAACAGAATGGAGTTGGTTATTTTTTTATTCCACTATCGTTGTTGTTTAATGAAGGAGTAAACCAGTTTTTTCGTCCGAAGCAATCTGAACAAGGATTTTTTCAATAGACGAGATTTATGACTTCGAGCAATATTTAGTTTTTCCCGGTGTGCAAACCAGAAATGGTTTTACTATTACAAAAAGTGGAGCAGTTCAGAAATTTCTGATCAAGTTATACAAATTGAATAAATCTGGACGAATCTCATTAAAGTATTGCATCCAAACCGATGATGAAAATTCGTGAGTGCAATCAGATTACAAAACTTAAGCAAATTTACCCAAGATTTTTGTTCGTGAAGAACAAAATCCGAGCCAAGGTATGAATTCATCTGGATTAAATAAATAATTTATTTTTAGTGGTGTAAAGGAACAAAGTGGATTGACTAATTCAGATGATTTATTTGTTAATGGGTTCGGGGAGAAATATGAACTATGCTCTGACATAATGCTACCGTTGTTAAACAACAAAAATTTTGGTGGAAAGAAAAGTAGTCAGAATAGATATATTCTATGATTATATAATAGATCTGGTTCATCGTTATATTATCACGAAATTCAGAAGTTAAAAGGTGTTGAATGTTATCTATTGAAGTTCAAATCTCGAATGGAGTCTCGTAAAGGTGTGTTGATCCAAAATCAAGTCAGTCGAGTTGCTTATTGGGTCTTATCTAGAGTAGGTCCTTATTACTTTAGTAAATTCAAGGTTGCATGGATGGCATTTTGGAAAGTCAATTTTTCACGCAAAAGCTGTTGATGGCAAATTTCAAAGAAATCAATCTATGTATACATTGATCTTTAGTAACACGATAGCCGACGCAAATCGGAATTGCGACGAACTTAAATATAAGGTTCCAGGAAATCTTAGTAAGTTTGCGATGGAGGGTATCTGTAATTGGGAACAGCTGGGAAGAATTTAACGAATATTGAAAAATGACAAAAAAATAAATTGCATATTAAAATATTTTGCAAGTATAAGATGAATTTTCAAAGATGTTTAACCATCCTGTATTAGATATTTCTTAAAAAAGTCAATCGTTCGTTTCTCTGCAAGTTTCGCAGCCTTCTCGTTGTACCTCGGTGTAGTATCATTGTGAAAACCGTGATTGGTATCTGGATAAATCAACCCAAGAAAATTCTTCCCGGTTGATTTGAGCTCTTGTTCAAAAGCAGTCCATCCTGCATTGATTCTATCATCGTGCTCTGCAAGCTGTATAAGCAGTGGAGCTTCAATCTTGTAAACATCTTCCGTTAATGGTTGACGACCGTAAAACGATACCCCAGCTCCTAATTCGGGGTAGGCAACAGCTAGGGCATTAACAACTCCACCTCCATAGCAAAAACCCACGGCTCCTACGTTTCCGCTGGAATCTTCATGATCAAGTAGAAATTCAAATGCAGCAAAAAAGTCATTTAGCAACTTCTCGCGGTCCACTTTTCGTTGCAATTCACGACCTTCGTCGTCATTGCCAGGATAACCACCTTGCGAGGTTAAACCGTCTGGGGCAAGGGCCATAAAGCCAGCTTTTCCCATCCGACGAGCTACATCTTCAATATATGGATTCAGCCCACGATTCTCGTGTATTACTAATATTGCTGGTAATTTGTTTACCGCATTGACTGGTTTCACCATATAGCCATTTACTTCTCCATGCCCATTAGGAGATGGAAATATAATTTGGTTGGTTTCTATTTCAGGGTCGTTTGGGTCAACTTGTTGTGCAAGTGCATAATTCGGTGACAACTGTTGCAATAACATTGAAGCCGTCAAACCTCCAACAGCAAATTTACTTGCTTTATCCAAAAATTCCCGTCTACTCATCAATCCATGAGCATAAAAATCATATAAATCTAACAGCTCTTGTGGGAAGTCTGACGCGGTCATGCGTTTTGAAATCATTATTGTAGATTTTTCTTGTTTGGATTGCATTGTACTTATCCTCAGCAGTTGGATTTTTTTGATCAAATTTGAGTTTTTCAAATTTAATTTATCATAAATAAAATATTATTACAATCTAGATTTACTTTGGATCTCATAAATTTGTTGTCGTAGATCAGAAAGAGATTCAATTTGTTTAAACTTTGAGTGATGTTTGGGAACATTAGCAGACTCAAGTTCCCAAGAGTGATTATGAGGTATATAAACACCCCAGCTTCCAGCTTCAATTGCCGGAATGACATCAGAGCGTAATGAATTACCAACCATTACAGATTTTTCGGGGCCATCTGCAATTTGATTAAAGATCCGAAGATAGGTATCTGTTGTCTTTTTGCTCACAATTTCGACTGCCGAAAATAAATGTGCTAATCCAGAAAGTGCAACTTTTCGCTCTTGATCAATTAAGTCGCCTTTAGTTATCAAAAGCAAGCGGTATTCTGTTGATAACTCAGTCAAAGTTTCTAGTACATTAGGTAAAATATGAACGGGTTGCTCTGATATTTCAAAACCTAATTGCATTATTTGTTCGATTGTACTTGCTGATACTTGTCGATTAGTCACTTCAATGGCGGTTTCAATTAAGGAAAGTACAAAACCTTTCGCACCATACCCAAATCGCGCCAAATTTCGTCGTTCAGTTTCTAATAGACATTGAGATAATTGATCTGCTGTTATGTAATCTTGTAGTAATTCGGCAAATTTAGTTTCAGTAAGTTTGAAAAATTTTTCATTTTCCCATAATGTGTCATCAGCATCAAACGCTATTGTGGTGATCATTTGAACCCTATTGAACAACCAATGGATTTTAAGATTGCGCTAACTTAAAGATTTTTGATAAGGTTTGCAAATATCGGGTGCAAATTTTTGTTATTACTACTCTGTATTAACATTAAAAAATTAAAAATAATTTAGGTTACAAATAGTTTTCTGAAAAACAACTTTTTCAAAAAACTAAATAGTAAATACGTATCAAATATACGTTATAAATCAACAAATTCGTCACGTTTTATTGATTCAGAAATTTTAGGTTTGAGCTTTGGTAATGGGGACTGGTCATGATTTTGATCTTGAAATTTTGGTTGATGGGTACTGGATTCATTTCCATGTTTTGGAGTTCTTGTGGACTGCCGCTGAATTGGATGAATCAAGTCAGTGATCCGACGAAGTGTTACACGGCGATTTCTAGAATCAGGTCCTTGGGTATTCACGACGAGATCATCAAACCCAAAACCTACCGGTATAACCGCAAATTTCGGTACCAAAAAATCGAATGTTAAGAGTGCAGTTACTGAATCTGCCCGCAATTCAGATAAGTGCAAATTGTCACTAATATTTCCAACTGCATCAGTATGACCTTCAATTAGAAATCGTTCTTGTGGATTTGCGCGTATAAACCGATGAATCACATCAGCAAGGGGTTGCACTTTCCAACGTTCATTTATTGGTATAATTGCAGACCCAGTTTGAAAATTAATCGTTTGAAAATCTACACTGGGAGCAAGATGTCTTAAACCATGATTTTGAATAATTTCATGGATGCTATAACCACGATATGAGTCTAAATATGTTGGACGGGACAGTACACCATACAAATCATCTACATTAGTTTGAGCAGTCGCGACTAGACTCGTCAACATTGTCGTAAAAAGTGTAATAGTTAGTGTAATTATAGGTATTTTAAGTTTGGTAACCATATTGTGTACTAGAAGTTGGAAAGATTGTGTAACTAAATTAAATTAGAAATTTCAAAATTGCAAGTGCATTCAATTAATCCAGTTGTTGATAACTATTTGTGACTCTATTAGTCAATTTCAGTTTTGAATTATTATTATTGAAAACAGAGGTCAAGGAGTTGTCGCACCAATTTCAATTATTCTTGCAATTTAAAAATTAAAAAATTAAATTGAGATGCTAATGACTATATAATTATTCCAACAAAGGTTTTCCTAAATGCCAAAGCCATTAAAATTGCGCGTAATTTGGTTTTTAACAATATTTTTTACAGTCGTTTCAGGAAATCTGAATGTAAATTCGCAAACTAAAGTTGAAAATATCTACACTTTACTTTCACGTCCTACATATATTGAATCAACACGTGGGTTTACAATAAAAGAAATTGTTAATGACTATGCATTGCGACACATGGCCCCCAGTGTGGATTTACAGTTTATTAATTTTCCAAGCGGTTCTGCTGTTATCCCAGAAAAAGAACGTTGGAAAGTAGAACCACTTGCAGAAGTGATCCATCAATTTGTTCGAACAAATCCAAAAGAACGATTTATTATAGAAGGGCATACGGATACCGTTGGAAATTTTGAAGAGAATTTACAATTATCGCTCGCAAGAGCAGATTCTGTATCAACACTCTTAACTCATGATCATTTGGTACCAACTTTTGCAATTACACCAGTAGGTTTTGGTTACACGGACTTAGCATTTAATACAAAAGGTCCTGATCCAAGAAATCGACGAGTGACATTGCGTCGTATCACGGATTTAGTATTTCCAATTCAAACTAATCAAACTGATACCTCAATAGATGAGTTAAATTCTCCGCCACAACCCAAAGTTAAACCTGAAGACAGAGATGAACCTGAGCGAGGAAATAAGTCTCTTTTGGATTTATAAAGAAAAGAAAAAAATTTAAGGGATTGAATTCAATCAATAGATACAATGGATTTGAGCATAACTTTTTATCTAGGTCTCAGAATTGGGGTAGTAAGTGATGGGTGAACGAGGTTTACGTGAAAGAGTAAAGACTGCGCGCGGTCGTTCATTGTCTTCAACCAGATGGCTTGAACGACAATTAAATGATCCATATGTTCAGCGAGCTAAGGTAGAAGGGTATCGATCCAGGTCAGCATTTAAACTGATTGAGGTCAACAATAAATACAATATACTGAAGAAAGGAATGCGTGTCATTGACTTAGGAGCAGCACCAGGTGGATGGTCAGAAGTCGCAACTAAATGCGTCGGGTCAACGCATAATGAACCACTAGTTGTCAGTATTGATTATTTGGAAATGGACCCGATACCTGGTGTTATATTTATTCAAAAAGATTTTTTAGATGATGATTCACCTCAAATGTTAACAGATGCGCTTGGTGAACACCAGGTAGATTTAGTTCTCTCAGACATGGCAGCTCCTACAACTGGACACAAGAAAACTGATCACTTACGGACTACTTATTTGTTTGAAGTCGCAGCGGATTTTGCTCGTTTAGCACTTGGCAATGGAGGTTCTTTTTTAGCTAAAGTTTTTACCGGTGGAACTGAAAATAAATTATTAGCTGAAATGAAACGAGAGTATAGAATAGTGAAGCATATTAAACCACCCTCTAGCCGTAAGGAAAGTCCCGAAATGTATGTGTTGGCACTTAATTTCAGAGGTTCAAAATAAATTTTTAAAACTGCCTCTGGATTTTTTGCTGAAAGTAGGAAGCCAAACTTATAATTAAGTACAAGTATTTTCAAATTGTGACTATTAGCAGATTGTATCAGTTAATTTACATTAAGAAGTGTGGTTAAAAACTGAATAGAATTTGAGAAAATATTAAGAAGTCAATTGACATTTTCAAACAAAATTTCCATATTTTCAAATTGACTTTTGAAATACTGTGAATGGTTCTTACTAAAGTACATAATAATAACAATTAATGAGAACGCTAAAATGCCGACTTTTTTTGAACCAAGATTTTCAAAAGAAGCTTTAACTTTTGATGATGTCCTAATGCTACCCGGACGCTCTGGTGTTATGCCTGGGAGTGCCAATTTACAAACTCATGTTACTAAAAAACTTGCACTAAATTTACCAATTATTAGTTCAGCCATGGACACTGTAACTGAGAGTCGCTTGGCAATTGCTATGGCCCAAGCAGGAGGAATTGGAGTTATACACCGAAATTTGAGTGCGGAAAAGCAGGCAGCGGAAATTCGCATTGTGAAAAAGTTTGAATCAGGAATGGTTGTTAATCCACTGGTTATTGGCCCAAAGGCAAAATTGAGTGACGCGTTGAAATTAATGGAAACCCATCAAATATCTGGTATCCCAGTGGTTAAAGATGGAGGAATTGGCAGTAAGACTGAGGGAAAATTACTCGGGATTCTTACCCATCGTGATGTTCGATTTGCTCAAAATCCTGAGCAACTAGTAAGTGACTTAATGACTAAAGCAAACCTAATAACTGTTGATAAAACAGTGGACAGTCAAGAAGCGAAGCGATTATTACATGAAAATCGAATTGAGAAACTGTTAGTTGTGGATGAAAACTACAATTGTATTGGATTAATCACGGTAAAAGATATTGAAAAGTCACAACTGTATCCTGATGCGACCAAAGATAAGCAAGGTCGACTTCGAGTCGCAGCGGCCGTTGGAGTAGGGAGTGATGGTATTTCTCGTGTAGAAAAATTACTAGCAGCGGATGTTGACCTTATCGTTGTTGATACCGCACATGGTCATTCTGAAAAGGTATTGCGCGTTGTAAAACGCATAAAAGATATGGCAAAAGATGTACAAATTTTAGCTGGTAATGTGGCGACAAAAGACGCAGTAAAGGCACTAATAGATGTTGGTGCTGATGCTATAAAGGTAGGGATTGGTCCTGGTTCAATTTGTACGACGCGAATTATTGCTGGGGTTGGAGTACCTCAGTTTACAGCAATACTAGAATCTGCTGAGGAAGCCGCAAAAAAAGGAATATCTGTGGTGGCTGATGGCGGTATTAAATATTCTGGTGACTTAGCAAAAGCATTAGCAGCTGGGGCTAGTTGTGCCATGGTCGGGTCATTATTAGCTGGAACTGAAGAAAGCCCAGGAGAGGTTTATTTGTATCAAGGTCGATCATATAAATCATATCGGGGGATGGGGTCGGTAGGTGCGATGGCGCGCGGTTCTGCTGACCGATATTTTCAAGCGGAAATTAGTGATTCATTGAAATTGGTACCTGAAGGAATTGAGGGGCAAGTACCATATAAGGGTGCTGTTTCAGGTGTATTACATCAACTTGCCGGTGGAGTTCGCGCAGCGATGGGATATGTCGGGGCAAAAAATCTTATCGAATTTAAAAAGAAAGCAAAATTTGTCCGTATTACATCTGCTTCTTTAATAGAGGGGCATCCACACGATGTTAATATAACAAAAGAATCACCAAATTATCCCGGTGGGGTTTAATTTTTTCGCATCTTACTTATTTTTATAAAGCAAACGAAAAATTTTACCGTCAGTTTATTTTATGAATTGAGTTGGTAAGATTATTAACAACAGAGTTTAGCATCGAAAAATCTACCTATTGGATTATAATATGGTTGATATTGCGACAAGGGTATATAATCACACTTGGAAAATTGATCCAATTGTCCGTTCATTGCTAGACAATGACTTTTATAAGTTGTTGATGGCTCAGTATATTTTTCGTCATAAATCTGATACTAATGTCACATTTGAATTGGTGAATCGCAGTAAACATATACCGTTGGCGAATATGATTGACGAAGTTGAATTACGAGAGCAACTTGATCATATTCGTTCATTGTCATTATCACGTGGCGAGAGTACTTGGTTACGTGGCAATATGTTTTATGGTAAGCGATCTATGTTTCAATCAGATTTTATGGAGTGGTTTGAACGATTAAAACTACCGGAATATCATTTAGAAAAAATTGGAGATCAATATAGACTAAGTTTTGAAGGATTATGGCCTGAAGTAATGATGTGGGAGGTACCAACGTTAGCAGTTTTAATGGAACTTCATTCTCGGGCGGTATTACACGGAATGGGAAAATTTGAACTACAAGTATTATACGCTCAAGCAATGACGCGAGTTTGGAACAAAGTTGATGAATTAAAAAAACTTGAAGATTTAAAAATCGCTGACTTTGGAACTAGAAGACGACATTCCTTTTTATGGCAAGATTGGTGCGTACAGGCGATGACTGAGGGGTTAGGGGAGAAGTTTGTTGGCACATCAAATTGCTTAATTGCAATGCACCGAGAGTTGGAAGCAATAGGAACCAATGCTCATGAATTACCGATGGTATATTGTGCATTAGCAAAAACTGATAAAGAACTTGAACTTGCGCCCTATCAAGTCTTAGAAGATTGGCAGCAAGATTATGAAGGTAATTTACGGATAATTTTACCCGATACATTTGGCACATTCGGTTTTCTAAAGAATGCGCCAGATTGGTTAGCAAAATGGACTGGTTTAAGAATTGATAGTGGAAATCCGGTTACTACAGCTAACTTTGCTCTTAACTGGTGGCGAGAACGTGGTGAAGATCCTAAAAATAAACTATTGATTTTTTCTGATGGATTAGATATTGAAGAGATAAAAGAATTACATGAACAATTTTCGCATCAGGTGCGCGTTAGTTTTGGTTGGGGAACGTTACTAACAAATGATTTTAGAGGTTTAGATAAACAAGGAAAACTTGATCCATTTTCACTTGTGTGCAAAGCGACAAAAGCGAACGGCGTACAAACGGTTAAGCTATCTGACAACCTAAATAAAGCGATGGGACCAAGTTCTTTAGTAAAACGTTATAAAGAAATATTTGATGTTGGTCATCAAGAGGCACTGGAAGTGATAGTTTGATAATGTTGCTGATCTCTTCTTGATACTGACAAGGAAACAAATTACATGAATCAAATAAAACCAACTAATCAAAATGAAACTGACCGTTTAGCAGAACAAAATGTTGGAACTAAACAGCAAATTAGTTCTCCAATTGGAACACCTAAATTTACTGTTGAAAATAATAGCAATCAAAATATAGATTCGAGTGATCTAAGGTCTTCTAAGCAGTTCACTTCTGTAAATGATAAAGATTTAATAGCTACATCGAAAAGCGAAAATGCCAAAACTCTTACAGGAAATACTAATCAATCTCAATCGTCTGTTGTAGATTCAAAATTGACTGAAAGCATTTTTAAGTCAGGTGAAATTAACACAACAATTGATACGAAATTGACTGCAGATTCAGACAAAACCACGACAGATTCAAGTGAATCTGAAAATAAAGGTACGGAATCAACTGAACAATCAGAAAGTAGTGTACCTAAAGCAGGAATCGAATTTGTTGCTAAATTTTTACTACCAATATTGAAATTAAATCCTAGAATCAGTGGAGTTAAACTTTATCAAATATTGAACAATAGGGTCGAGAAAATACCTATACTAGACTCAAACCTTGATACGAAATTTGCAAATGATAGTAAAACGAGACCTGCATCAAAGGATGATTTAGCCATAACTTCCGATAATTAAATCCATTACTAATATTTTTGGTTATTTGGAAAAAATTTAAATAATTCCATTCAGTATTTTTAGTGATGCACAGCTTTAAATTGTCAATTAAAAAATTTTTATAATGAAACTAATCTTTCATAAAATCATTTTGATATACATTCTACAGCAGTTTGAATCGAAATCTTTTTTGCTGAAATTTTAGCTGTTAGGTCAAAATTTTTTTAAATTACACTTGCAAAATTAAAAGTGAGTTACTATATAAATAATACATCATAATTTTTTACCTCATAGGCTATCGCACGAATTGTGCGGTAGTCCTTTTTGTTTTATCAGGTCGTTGAAAAATACTTCACCTATCACCAATTTACTTTCTATCTTGCAATATCAATTGGGGCTGTTTCACAATTAAATTTCAAGAAATGTCCTATCTTGATTACCTGAAACTGCCTAATTCACTGACTTTTTGGAATTTCAATTGACACCAATTCTGATTTAGTAAAATTTTTATCATATAAATTTTCGAATATCAAATCTAAAATCGACCTCAAAAATGATAGGTATTGGTGTTTTCGGTAGATTTTATTGATTTGAATACAGTTTCCCTGCTTCAAGAAATGCCAACCATTACTTGATTAATTGCCAGCACTTTAAAGGAATTCAGGTCGGAGTTAACTTGGTAAAGCGTTTGACATTATGGGCAATTGCGAGCAAAGTAACTTCTTTATTGACCGCCGTAAGTCCTCGACGGTATATTTTTCGAAAATTTAAATTTTCTTTGAATTGTGCAAATGCCCCCTCAGTGACGAAATGTCTTAGTTTCAGTAACTTCTTACTTTCTGGTTGTTCAAGTCATTCCGTCATTTTCAGTTCAAACTCTGAAGGCTCGGCTTGTTTTCGTTTCTGAGGAAGCGGTGTGACGACACTAATGTCGAATAATTCTGTCTTTTCAGATTCATATTGATTGGCATATCCATTATCGGCAACAAGATTGGTCGGCTTGTTTAATCTTTTATCTAACTTCGTTATATTTGCTGTCATAACTTGGGAGTCATTTTGATCTGAAACGACATTCACGCCAGTGACGAAACCGCTACCAAGGTCGGTGATCACTTGTGCATTATAACCTTGGATAAAATTCCCCGCAGCTTGCCTCATAATTCGGCTGTGTGGGTCGGTCACATTAATTTTTTGCGTTGGGGTTGCTTTAGCTTTTGCTCGAACCGTCTTAATTTCAGCTTGGTCGGGCTCAGGAAGAATTTGTGATTGAACGACAGGCACCGATGTTTGAGGCCCGCTAGGATTATTTGATTTCGCGTTCGTTGTTCCCGCACCACCGTGTTGCTCTGCCCGTTTTGTTGTTAAATACTTCTCATTGTATTCTTTACGGAATTAATGTTCGGCCTGATCAGCTTTATCGTTATCAGCCTGCACCAGAGCTTGTTCTAATTTTTTTTTTTGATGAGTCAGATTTATTAGTTGTTTCGTGTGATCATCGGTCGTCGGTGCCTCCTCCGTTGTGATGGTGGTTTTTCGTGGGAGCTCAGTTGATCCTGGTGTCTTTTCTAACGGGGTGTCATCATGGTTTCCGCTGGACTTAACATCATTCGGATCAGCTTTATCAGCTGGTACTGGTGGCAACGTCTGCGTATATTTATGTTTAGATCTGGCAAATTGTTCGATTTCTTTAACAACCGTTAATAATTGACCATCAGGTTCGTCTTCATTGTTCTCATTTAAAGAAATATCACGCGTCGTTTCCTTGTATGCTTGTTCGGCCATTAAGTGTTGGCACGCCATAATATTGTCTTCAATCTCCACCAATTTTGCTTAAATGTCCTCAACCGTCATGGTTTCATTTAAACTTGCATTCACTTTCAGCTTCGTCCCATCCATCCCAACATTTTCGCCAGTTAACAACTACATCTCCATTGCTAAAAGTAAAAATCGCGTCATACATTCACTAATCGCACGTCCATTATTTTGAATAACATAACTAACAAAACATAAACCCGCGATATATTTGAATCGATCGTCATATTTCAACGATGTCTCAATCACGCGCAAACTAAATATTCGATTCATAAACGCATCGATTATAGCTGCTAATAGCATGCGCGGATCATATTGTCGGCACCCGACTTCAGTGTCTTTGATATGGAAAATATTTAACGAGATGCTCTCAACAAATTCTAATAAAGTCTTAATTTCGGGACATTCCTTGGGAATGATTGCCTCAAGATCAGGGGTAATTAAACGTTCCGTTCGAACAACAGGAATCAATTTTTTAGACATGAATACTCCATAAATTTATTTGTCTATTTTTTTATACAAGTATTTAAATCCTCAATTTCTCGAACTATTGAAAAAAATTAAAAAGTGCAAAAATATCATTTAGGAATTCCATAATAACAGGGGTTACAGTTAAATTAATTGTGAAACAGCCCCATAGATCAAAATGTTTGGTATGGCAGGTTTTGAAATCTCAAAAGTTGAATAGGTGCATAGCTAAATATCTTAAACCAAAAGTTACGTCCTTGTTATGTAATTCAAACAAAAAATTTGGTAGCTTAAGCTTTGTATAAACCAAAAAAAGATGTTGATATGAACTCAAACTAATAGTAAATTAACTAATTCACAAAATTTAGGAGTTTTTGAATATTATGAATTATGTAGCAAAAGTACGTTTTCTATACGATACACCAGATGGCCGGCACGGTTTTGCAGTTCATACCGTCAATGTTAAAGAAAAAGACAAAATTTAAATAGTTTTGGCATTGAAAAAGATGTTAGGAATTGCGGATTATGAAATTCTAGATGTTGAATGGGAACAAGTTTAGCGTAGTTGAATGTTATACGTATTTTGAGACCCATTTGTTTCAAACCTCAACTAATTCAACTCCAAATTAAATCCTAAAATTCAACATCATTTGCTTTTACAATTTAAATTTGATTTATAAAACATTTACCTTGATCTTTTATTATTAGCATTTATCTACTCCCCAGGATTGATTGCGGCAGGGATAGAGAAACTGGTTGGTCTTTCACCAGATACCCAGTTTAGATATTTCCTAGTCAAAACGCATATATATGGAATTTTCTCATATAGTTTCGCAGTTTTAGCAATCCATTTTTTTATTTGGTCAGTATTTACAACAATCACTAATATCAATAATTCAGATGGTATCGTAGATGAAATTAATTTTATTGGACTTCTAATAGCTTTTGCATGTTCAATCCCAATTGCAATATTATTATCTGTAATCTGGTCTTCCATTCTAAAGTCAGACTGGGTTTCACTTTACTTAGCACGCAACAAAAAGAAACGAGAGTCTTCAAAATTTTCAGATTTAAAATCGTTCTGGATAAATAATTTATTCAATCCAAAAAGTTCAATTGTATGGGATTTTAAAGAGAAATTAAAATATATTGGAACAATTATATTGTTAGAAGAACAGGAAAATTATATTGAAATTATTTTTGAAGACCTTGTGGTTAAAGACTATAACGAAAATGTGTTATCACAGAGTAAAAATACATTTATCAGAATTCCTTTAGATAAAGTTAGAATTGATACAGTTGATGATTGAGTTTGAAAGTTCATGTTTTAATTAAGTCACGTAGACTGAGATTATTGCAAATTAACGTGTTTATAACCTTTTTAATAACCACATTGTAATTTGTTGTCCTAAATTCTTATAATCATTTTAAGAAAATGTTAACAATTGAGGTTTCAAGAAATGTACAAATAGATTTAGAGTCGCATTTGATTACACCGTTTGTTAATTACACTTACTTTCCATTGTAGTTCAGTCATCATAATTTTCCTTTTTTTTTGCCTGATTCCATGCTACATCCATCTGTTCTAATGTCAGATCCTCTAATTGTACACCTTCTTGTTCAGCGGTATATTCAATATTTGCAAATCGTTTGCGAAACTTTTGATTTGTTACCTGCAACGCATTTTCTGGATTGATTTTAAGGTGGCGTGCAAGGTTGACAAGTGAAAATAAAATATCCCCAAACTCTTGTTCAATTTCTTCATTTCTATCTTTAGACTCAGAGTCTTTTGAGGCAACATTTAACTCCGCAATTTCTTCCTGAATTTTTTCAAGGATTTCAATACTAGTAGGCCAATCAAATCCGACTTTCGCAGCTTTCTGTTGTAACTTTACTGCTTGGGTAAGGGCAGGGTGATTAACTGGAACATCGTCTAGCAAACTGGTAAATTCTGTAGGTAATCCCAATTCGTTACGTTTTTGTTGGCGTTCCACTTTCTCGTTAGACTTCATTTCTTCCCAAAAACCTTTCACTTTAGCAATATCTCGGTACTTTTCGTTACCAAATACATGGGGATGACGACGAATCATTTTTCGAGTGATTGCTTCTACCACATCTCCGTACTCAAATAATCCTTTTTCCTTAGCCATTTGTGAGTGGTAAATTACCTGTAGTAATAGATCTCCTAGCTCATCGCAAAGATCATTGCTATCCTCACGTGCGATTGCATCAGCAACTTCATATGCCTCTTCAATTGTGAACGGTGCGATAGATTTGAAGTCTTGTTCAATGTCCCAAGGACAACCAGTCTTTTCATCACGCAAAGCTTCCATAATTTTTATTAGAGTGTTTGTATCACGAGAGGGTTCCATGAGTTATCCTTTTGAGGTTGATTTAATAATAAAAAAGGAATTACAGGTCAAATTTCAAACTTAATGTAATTTCTTGCAACCAACAAGCATTTCTTTTTTATTCCCGAATCCCTTTAATCGAGAAACCTCAAAACCTGCAGACTCTAGATTTCGGCGTACCCATCCAGCAGCTGTATAAGTTGCAAATGTACCTTGATGCTTTGTATGTTGAAAAACTTCTTGCATCAAATTTAGATCCCACATTGCTTTGTTAGTTTTTGGGTTAAACCCATCCAGATACCACGCGTCTGCTTTTCCATTCCATTTTGGTAATAATATCCCAGCATCTCCAATTGCAAGGGACAAAGAAATTGAACCACTTGTGATTAGATTCCAACCTTCAGAAATTTGCCAAATATCAAGCCATTTTTTTGCATAATTTGCTAAATCTGGCCATTGAGACAGTGCTTTTAACATCTGTGACGGTGTCAATGGATAAAGTTCAAACGAGGTATAGGTTAGATGTTGGTATGAATTGATAAGCGAATTCTCAAAGTGCTGTGCTGTTGCAAAAAAATTTAATCCAGTCCCGAACCCTAATTCTGCAATTGTGAATTGACTTTTTTGTTGCCAGCGATTAAGAATATCATTTCCATTGATAAATACGTGATAAGTTTCTTGTAAACCATCTACTCTTGAATAGTAGGTATCATCAAACTCAATTGATTCGGGTAAATTTGAATTTAACCATTTTAATTTTGGGTTTGTCGGCATCTTTGCCTCCACTTTTTTTAACATCATATATTTTTTGTTGGCATTTGGTAATTTGTAAATGAAGAATGAAAGTCATTTTGATGTAGCGATTATTGGAGCAGGTGCATTTGGTTTGTCAATTGCTAGAATGTTTGTCAAGGCTGGGTATTCGGTTGTTGTTATTGAGAAAAATAGTGTCGGTTCTGGCGCAAGTGGTGGAAATTTGGGTGCACTAATGCCACATATGCCAGCACGATGGGATCCCAACAAAGAATTTCAATTCAAAGCATTAAGTTCCCTTGCAGAATACATTCGAGAATTAGAAGCAGAAACTGAATACTTGGTCGGTTATCAGCGTGTCGGACGATTGATTCCTTTGTTTAGTAGTCATATGCTAGCACATTCTGAAGAACGAGCCCGAGACAGCCAAATTCACTGGAAATCTAAGCATACTGGGTTTGAATATCAAGTGCTACAAGATTCTGAAATTGGTGAATGGATGAAGTCAGAAATTCAACCGCTTGCGTATGCTTTTGATACTTTCGCCGCAAGAATATTACCCTGGCGTTATGTCATTGCGTTACACAAATCAATCATATCACAAAGTAAAATCTTTGAACAAAATGAAGTAACTAAAATTGAACCAGAATCAGGTATGGTAATTTTTGGTAAAGCAAATGACAAAATTTCGGCAAATCAGATAGTTATAGCGGCGGGATTTGATTCCTTTGCGTTATTAAGTAAAATGAATCAGCCTACTTTAGGGACTGGGATAAAGGGTCAGTCGGTATTATTGAAAGGTGAAACACCTAAAAAGATGCCAATAATTTTCGATGATGGTATTTTCATCGTTCAACACTTTGATGGTACTGTTGCTGTAGGAAGCTCAACTATTGAAAATTGGACCAATGCAACCGAACCAAGTCTAGATTATCTTGGCTTTTTTGAGCGGGCAAAACAGATTTGTACACCATTGAAGGATATGGATATTATTGAACATTGGGCAAATGTAAGGCCAAAATGTTTTGTACGAGATCCATTGATTGGTAGCGTGCCGGGGGTAAAAAATCTTTTTGTTGCTACTGGAGGATTTAAAATTGGGTTGGGTTTGGTTCATCGGTTAGCGCATGCACTCTTTGAAATTATGACAAGAAGTGAACGAAGTATCGAAATCCCTATCACCTATACACCTGAACATCATTGGCAAGCTGTAAAATACAGTCCATAGATTGAATAAGTAATTCATAGAACTAGGTTTCAGAAAAAAAATGATTGTATTCTGCTTGTTCAATCTGATATAATCTTAATCGCAATTAAATATTGCAAATTTTTTGCAATAAATCTAAAGGAGGAGGAAAAAATGCTTGATTCACCCGTGTATAATCAAACACAAGAATTCTTAGAGAATTTCGGAACAACGCTTGCTAGTGGACAAATTCCAAAAGTTTGCGAACTATTTCAGGATGACTGTTATTGGCGTGATCTTGTATCATTTACATGGAATTTTAAAACTCTGGAAAGCAAGGAACAAATCGCAGATATGTTGGGAAGTCAATTAGATTTGGTGCAACCAACTAACTTTCAGCTCGCAGAAAATGAAGTCCCAACTGTAGATGATGGTATTACCACTGCTTGGATTCAATTTGAAACAAAGTTAGCACGTGGATATGGTCTTATTCGACTAAAAAATGGAAAGATTTGGACTTTACTAACCACAATGGTTGAACTAAAAGGTTATGAAGAAAATAAAGGATTTGCTCGTCCGCTTGGTGCAATGCATGGTTCTGAAAAGTACCGGTTGACATGGAAAGAAGAGCGGGAGAAAGAGAATACCGAATTAGGGTATTCGGTTCAACCCTATTGTGTGATTGTTGGGGGAGGACAAGGTGGTATTGCACTTGGGGCTAGACTCCGACAACTTAATGTTCCGACAATCATTGTTGAAAAGAACGAACGTCCTGGAGATAGTTGGCGCAACCGATATAAATCTCTTTGCCTTCATGACCCAATTTGGTATGACCATTTACCTTATTTGAAATTTCCTGAAAATTGGCCAGTTTTTTCACCAAAAGATAAAATTGGTGATTGGTTGGAAATGTACACAAAAGTGATGGAGTTGAATTATTGGACAAAAACAACCGCACAACAAGCAAGTTTTGATTCATCAAGCAGAGAGTGGACACTCAAAGTTAACCGCGATGGTCAAGAAGTCATTCTTAAACCAAAACAAGTAGTTATGGCAACAGGAATGTCTGGTAAAGCAATGATGCCTAATTTTCCTGGTATGGATAAGTTTGAGGGAGATCAACATCATTCTTCACAACATCCCGGACCTGATCCGTACGTTGGTAAAAAAGCAGTTGTTGTTGGTTCTAATAATTCAGCTCATGATATCTGCGCGGCGTTATGGGAAAGTGATGTAGATGTGACAATGGTTCAGCGCTCTTCAACTCATATAGTGCGATCAGATACTTTGATGGATGTGGGGTTAGGAGCTCTTTATTCAGAAGAGGCGGTTCGATCTGGTATGACGACAGAAAAGGCTGACCTTATTTTTGCTTCACTACCGTATAAAATTTTGCATGAGTTTCAGATTCCGCAATATGAAGAAATGAAAAAACGTGATGCGGATTTTTATAATGCACTAGAAAAAACAGGATTCATGTTAGATTGGGGTGATGATAATAGCGGTCTATTCATGAAGTACCTTCGCCGAGGTTCTGGATATTATATTGATATTGGAGCAAGTCAAATGATTATTGATGGTAAGATAAAGCTGAAAAAAGGACAGGTGACAGAGGTAGTGGAAGATGGAGTCATTTTGGATGATGGAACTAAACTTGAAGCCGATGTGATTGTATACGCTACCGGTTATGGATCTATGAATAGCTGGGTAGCTGACTTGATGGGACAAGAAATGGCAGATAAAGTCGGTAAATGCTGGGGACTTGGTTCAGACACCAAAAAAGATCCAGGTCCATGGGAAGGTGAACAACGCAACATGTGGAAACCTACACAGCAAGACGGTTTATGGTTTCATGGTGGTAATTTGCATCAGTCTCGCCATTATTCGCAATTTTTATCGTTACAAATCAAAGCTAGACTCGAAAATTTACCAGTGCAGGTGTATGGACTTCAAGAGGTGCATCATTTGAGTTAGACCGCCTGCAATCCATCTAAAATCAAATTGAACCAGTACCATTGTGACAGGTTAAAAACTTAGTTTTTGAATAAGATCATGAGTAAAGCTGGTTCAATTATTTTGAGAATGTACCATACTTGTGACCATCAGCTCTTCAATTAAAAAACTATGGACCATTAGTTGTTCACTGGTCCCAGGTTCATGGCAATTAAGTGACAAAGTTGCACCAATACTTCTGATAGTATTGTCTCTTTCTTTATACTTACCTGGTTTTTTTACAATTCCTCCCCTTGATCGAGATGAAGCACGATATGCACAGGCAAGCAAGCAAATGCTTGAAACTGGGGACTATGTCGATATTCGTTTTCAAGAAGGTCCACTTCATAAAAAACCAGCGGGAATAAATTGGTTACAATCTGGTGCAGTGACACTAAGTGGATATGGATTGGAAAGCCCAATCTGGGTTTATCGAATACCGTCCTTAATGGGTGCGATACTAGGTGTCCTATTGGTATACTGGTGTGCCCGAGCATTTGCCAATCCAAAGAATTCACTGATCGCTGGTGCCCTTGTCGCAAGTGCGATGATTTTGAGTGCAGAAGCTCGAATTGCAAAACACGATGCGGTATTGTTTGCTTGTATATTGACTTCACAGGGGGCTTTAGCTCGAATTTGGCTTGCAAGTGAATTAAGCAAACCGAAAGTTCACGCATTTATTTTTTGGACGGGACTGGCCTTTAGTATTCTAGTTAAGGGTCCAGTTGGTCCAATGACCATTGGATTTACCATTTTTCTACTTTGTATATTTAATCGGCAACTTAATTGGTTGAAAAGATTGTTTCCGTTTAACGGTATGATTTATTGTTTAGCAATTACAATGCCTTGGATGATTGCTATTTATTATCAAACAAATGGTGCATTTTTCCATGAGTCAATCGTTGTTGATGTGGTCAAGAAAATAAATCAGGGAGTTGAAAGTCATGGTGCTCCACCGTTAACACATTTAGGAGTAATGTTTGTAACATTTTGGCCGTTATTCCCATTTGTAGTGATGGCAATTCCTGGGATTTTCAAAAACTGGCAAGAAAGGTGGGCATCATTCATGTTTGCTTGGTTTATACCAAGTTGGATTGTATATGAATTGGTCGTGACCAAATTACCTCATTATACGTTACCAATCATGCCTGCATTGGCAATTTTGTCGGTGATTACATTATCAATACAACAAAAAAAATGGCAGTTAGGTAGTTGGATCGGAGGATTTTTTCTAATATTAGTTCCATTGCTGTTTTTGATAATTGCAATCATTGCTCCGATTTACTATGGTGATTCACATTCTATCGTTGGTATAGTGTTTTGTATTTTAGCTCTTGGACTAGCAATATTCACAGCCACAATATTCGTAAAACAAACTAATCCAATATTAGGTGTATTTCCTGCTCTAATAAGTGGAGTGTTGTTATATGTAGCAATCTGTGGGTTTATTTTTCCTAACTTTTCAACGATTTGGATTAGTCCGAGACTAACCGCATCAATTTCTGAAGTAACTTCTTGTTCAGATCCTGCTATAGCAAGTGTGGGGTTTAATGAGCCAAGTTTGATTTTTCTAACGAAAACAACTACAATACTATTAAATGTAGATCAAGTCTCAGTTTGGTTCCAGGAAGTAGGTTGCAAAATTGCAATAGTTGAAGAACAATATATAGCTAGATTTCAGGAGCTCATTCAAAATTCAAGACAACAAATTATTAGTAAAAAAGTGATTTCAGGACTTAATGTAAATGGTGGAGATTTATTGAACCTTCACTTGTTTCAAGCCAGTGAGAATTAATGATGAATTCAGACTCAGAGCAACAACGTAACTTGTCCTCATTAGGAAAGGAAACCGATCCGAGTCAAGTATCGGTTGAACGTAAAGCAAGTGTAGTTGATCCAAATTTCTTTCAACAGTGGGTGATTAATGCTTTACATGTTATCAGAAATTTCAAACATCGGTATAAACGTAATCTACCATTTCAACTAAATGTACCAATTCGTTTTCGAATGCAATTTCTACTTGCCACAGTATTGGTGGTGGTTGGCATAGCCATGATTACTTTAGATCAGCGAACTTACATTTGGGTTAGAGAATTACCTGATAGCTACAAATTATTTTTTGAGATTATCACTGACATTGGAAAGTCAAATTGGATCTTATTGAGTACTGGTTCTTTCATGATTGTGACTCTGTTTTTTGATTGGTCAAAATTTATTCCAAGAACCAAAATGATGATGTCCGCGATATGGTTTTATGCTGGTTTTATATTCTTCGTGGTTGCATTTAGTGGTATAATTTCTTTAATGTTTAAAGCTTTACTAGGGCGAGCACGACCAAATCAGAATGAGGAGTTAGGTGCTGTTCATTTTGATTGGTTCCGTGTCACTTTTGATTTCAACAGTTTTCCATCTGGTCATTCAACGACGATTGCATCATTAGGAACCGCGTTATGTTTATTGTTCCCAAAATTGTTGTGGTACGTTATTTTTGCCGGTTTTTGGTTAGTGTTAAGTCGAATAATGGTTAGTGCACACTATCCTAGTGATGTGATAGCAGGAACGCTGTTGGGGATCGTGGTTACTTTAATTTCAGCGCGGTATTTAGCATCCCACGGAATTGGATTTAGGTTAGTTTCTGCACGAGGGGCACTTAGTTTACAAAATAGTTTCAATCTTTCATCAATTAACCAGCATTTCAAACTCATAAAATCAAAATCTAAAGTATAAATATATTAAAATTTCCGAAAACGTCTAGTTAGTTAAAATTGCAATTATTTTGAATTAGATTTTGCAAAAATATTGAAAGAGAAAAAACAATAAAACTTGAATTTACCTATATATTTAGTGTAAATAAATTTACTTTAAATTTAATACTAACTTGCTGTGAAGTTCACATATTTAAGATAGATTTGAAACCAGCTTCTAGGTCCTTTTTCAAGTCGCGGGTATCTTCTAGTCCTATATGGAGCCTTATTAGCGGATTTGTACTCGTCCAAGGTGTTGCCGTTCTTATTTTTTCTGGTTGTGCATATGTCGCTAAACTTTCAAATCCACCCCATGAATACCCTAAACCAAAAAGTTTAAGTGTATTTAAAAATGTAATTGCATGCTGTTCGTTTGCATTGTCTAATTCAAACGAAAATAAACCACTTGCTCCTTTGAAATCTCGTCGCCAAATATCATGACCTGGTGAATCGGGGAGTGCCGGATGATAGACTTTGGCGACACAAATGTGTTGTTTTAACCAATTCGCAATTTCAAGTGCACTTTCCATATGTTTTGCAAGTCGAACACTCATAGTTCGCAGTCCTCTTTGTCCTAAGTATACATCATCAGGACCAACATGATATCCCATCAATCCGTGTGTTTCCGATAATTTTTCCCAAGCGCGTGAGTTTGCTGCGATTGTACCTAGCATGCAATCTGAGTGCCCAACTACATATTTTGTTCCGGCCATTAATGAAATGTCAACACCATGCTCTAATGGTTTATAAAATAATGGTGTTGCCCAAGTGTTGTCCATAATAACTAAAGCATCAATTTTTTGTGCCGCTGAAACTATGCAATTAATATCTTGCATTTCAAATGTAAGTGAACCAGGTGATTCAGTAAAAATCATTTTGGTGTTTGGTTGAAATAACTTACTTATTTCAACACCTATACATGGATCGTAGTAGGTCGTTTCAACTCCTAAACGCTTTAGAACCGTGTCACAGAAATGTCGAGTTGGATAATATACAGCATCAGTAACTAAAATGTGATCTCCACTGCTTACACAAGTCAAACATGCCAAGGATACCGCCGCTAATCCAGACGAGGTAAGTACGCAACCTTGGGCGTTCTCTAAAGTCGTCAATGCTTCACAAAGAGAATCTGTGGTAGGTGTGCCGCGTCGACCATATTTATATTTTTGCTTTCCAGTAAGCATGGTTTCAACATCTGGGAATAATACAGTTGAAGCGTGGATTACAGCCGGATTGATGAATCCTTGATTTTCATGTGGATGTAACCCGGTGTGCACTAGAATAGTTTCTTCCTGCAATGGATCAAATTTTTTTGAATTATCTTTCTGCATAAAAATGTTCCTTTCTTGACAAAAAAGTTTTTTTACATTAATGAATTTAGTCAATTGACTCAAATAGTTTTTTGTGTTAATATAAAAATGAAAACCAAATTAGAGGAAATTTAGCCCATAACACGCGTGTAAGAATGCGTTCGTGTTAAGTTAAATTATGTTCCTTGTAAACATTAACCAAATACGTACTTTTAGGTACGGAATAGCATGAGGAAAATCATGAACAATAAACTACTTTCTATTGTCGCTGGTGCAGCTTTTTGTTTTGGTGTAACCAGTGTATCCGCAGCAACTCTTGACGATGTCAAATCTAAAGGGCATGTACAGTGCGGTGTAAGTCAAGGATTGCCTGGCTTCTCAAACCCTGACTCTGCTGGTAATTGGACTGGCATGGACGTTGACGTTTGTCGTGCAATTGCAGCTGCAGTTTTTGGAAATGCAGATGCTGTTAAATTTACACCACTGTCAGCAAAAGAGCGTTTTACTGCGTTGCAATCAGGTGAAATCGATGTACTTTCTCGTAATACCACTTGGACCATGACACGTGATACAACATTGGGTCTCAACTTCACAGCTGTAACTTATTATGACGGTCAAGGTTTCATGGTTAGAAAATCTCTTGGTGTATCTTCTGCGCTTGATTTAGGTGGTGCATCAGTTTGCACAAACACTGGTACAACAACCGAATTGAACGCAGCGGATTTCTTCCGGTCAAACAATCTTGAGTATGAAGTTGTTGCATTTGAAAAAGCAGATGAAGCAGTTCAGGCTTATGATACGGAGCGTTGCGATGTATATACCACCGATGCATCTGGTCTATATGCACAGCGTCTTAAACTTTCAAACCCAGGTGATCATGTCGTTCTTCCAGAAATTATTTCAAAAGAACCACTAGGACCAGTTGTTCGCCAAGGTGACGACCAATGGTTCAATATTGTCAAATGGGTTGTGTTTGCAATGACTAACGCTGAGGAACTTGGAGTTTCAAGTTCTAATGTTGACAGTATGAAAGGATCAGATAATCCTTCTATTAAACGTTTACTCGGTTCTGAAGGTGCATTTGGCGAAGCAATTGGACTTTCAAACGATTGGGCGTATGATGTAATTAAAAATGTCGGAAACTATGGCGAAATTTTTGACGCAAACGTAGGACCAGCAACACCATTAGCGATTGCACGTGGAGTTAATGCTCTATGGAGTGATGGTGGTCTAATTTATGGACCTCCAATCCGTTAATTTTTCATAATTAAGTTCGGCCGATGTAATTTAATTGGCCGGACTTGACAATGTGAAAAATATATTATAAGATCGTTTATTTTAATTTAATCATGTAAAACTACTATTTTTGCCAGATGAGGTGAGGAGTAATGGCAGGACAGGTGGGAAGCAAAAACCGAACAAATTTTAGTGCGTTTATCAACGATCCTAAGATTCGTGGACTTTTTTACCAAATTGTTCTTATCGCAACTATTATCTTTTTTGTCTGGGAGATCGTTCAAAATACGATTGCAAACCTTGAGCGTCAAAATATTGCATCTGGTTTAGAGTTTCTTGGAAATACTGCCGGCTTTGGAATAATTCAATCATTGATTGACTACAGCGAGGTATCTACGTATGGAACAGCATTATTAGTAGGTGTTTATAATACAATTTTAGTTGCAATTGTCGGTATATTCTTTGCAACGATAATTGGATTTTTAGTTGGTATCGCACGACTTTCAAATAATTGGATTATCAGCAAGATTGCTTATTGTTATATTGAGATTGTTCGTAACATTCCACTTTTGCTTCAAATCTTTTTTTGGTATTTCGCTGCGTTACGTGCGGTCCCTGGAAAACGAGATTATATTTCATTTTTTGATGTGTTTTTTCTTAATATTTCTGGCCTTCGAGGGCCATTACCGATCTTTGAAAATGGTTCGGAGTTAGTCGGATTAGCATTAATTATTGGAATAATTGCAACAATATTTGTTCGACGATGGGCGCGTAAACGTCAAGAAAGCACTGGGCAACAATTTCCGGTATTTTGGACATCACTTGGATTGATAATTGGGTTACCTATCCTTGCGTACTTTATAATGGGACGACCAATTAGTTTGGAGCATCCTGTATTTGTTGATACTGGACCAAAGTTGAGGCAAGGATTCCAGCTTGGTATTGGACTCAATATGATTCCAGAATTTTTGTCTTTGTTGCTTGCGTTGTCTATCTACACTGCATCATTTATCGCCGAGATTGTGCGTGCTGGAATTCAAGCGGTTAGTCACGGTCAAACAGAAGCCGCTCATGCACTTGGACTTCGTAATGGTCCAACATTACGACTTGTTGTTATACCGCAAGCAATGCGTGTTATTATTCCACCATTAACAAGTCAATATCTAAATTTGACTAAAAATTCTTCTTTAGCCGTCGCAATCGCATATCCAGATTTAGTTTCAGTTGGTGGTACAGTATTGAATCAGACCGGGCAAGCCGTGGAAGTGATTTGTATTTGGATGGCGATTTATTTGAGCCTTTCGTTTACGACATCTGGTTTTATGAATTGGTATAATAAGCGAATGGCTTTGGTTGAAAGGTGAGGGTGATATGGATAAACCAGATATTCAATTTGTTCGAACTGTAGATGCACCGTCTTTACCAGCACCGATTTCACAAACTGGAATCATTGGGTGGATCCGACAAAATCTGTTTTCAGATATATATAATATCCTATTAACTATATTGGGTGTGGTTTTAGCATACTATTTGTTTGCACCGCTGATTCAGTTTGCATTCTTTGATGCAGTTTGGACCGGGGAAGATCGAAATGCGTGTTTAGCACCTGAAGGTTCTGAGACTCATATTGGTGCGTGTTGGGCTTATGTCAAGGCATACCTACCACAGTTTATTTACGGAAGGTATCCAATTGAAGAACGGTATCGGGTTGACATTGTATTTATTTTGTTTTTCGCATTGCTAATTCCGCTTGCGACACCTAGTGTTCCATATAAAAGATTAAATGCGATTCTTTTTTTGGTGGTTTTTCCAATTGTAGGATTTTTCTTATTAGTCGGCGGATTTGGGTTACCAACGGTTGAAACCTCATTATGGGGTGGCTTATTAGTAACTTTGGTAATCGCAATTACGGGAATCGTTGCAAGTTTGCCACTTGGAGTGTTGTTAGCCTTAGGACGAAGGTCAAATATGCCAATTGTCAGATTGTTTTCCGTTATTTTCATCGAATTTTGGCGTGGTGTTCCATTAATTACAGTTTTATTTATGGCATCGGTAATGCTTCCGCTGTTTTTACCGGAAGGAGTGACATTTGATAAATTATTACGAGTACTGATTGGGGTGACTTTATTTTCTGCCGCTTATATGGCAGAAGTAGTTCGTGGCGGTTTACAAGCAATTCCATCTGGTCAATATGAGGGTGCACAAGCTCTTGGGCTACGTTATTGGCAAATGATGCGTTTGATCATTCTACCGCAAGCACTCAAATTAGTTATACCTGGTATAGTTAATACCTTTATCGGTTTGTTCAAAGATACAACATTAGTATTAATCGTTGGAATGTTTGATTTATTGGGGCAAGTGCAACTGGGGTCAACAGATCCAACGTGGTCAACACCAAGTCAGAGTCATACCGGTTATTTATTCGCTGCTATTGTATTTTGGGTATTTTGCTTTGGAATGTCACGATACTCAATATTCATGGAAAATCAATTGCATACAGGACACAAGAGGTGAATTTAATTTAATTGAAAGTGTAATTGAATTTAAGCGGAATTCAGAATGAATTTAATCTATTGTGAAATAGACCAAAATTACTAATAAGGCAAAAGGAGTGCCATAAAATGAATGAGACTGTTAATGAAAGTTCAAACACGGAAGCTGCTTCGTTAAAGTCGGAGCTTTCTGATTCAGAAGTAGCCATTGAAATTCAAGGAATGAATAAATGGTATGGCGATTTCCATGTTTTGAAGGATATTGAACTTACTGTGAAACGAGGAGAACGTATCGTAATATGTGGACCATCTGGTTCGGGTAAGTCTACGATGATCCGGTGCATAAATCGATTAGAAGAACATCAACAGGGTTCAATTGTCGTTGACGGGATAGAGCTAACTGATGATCTTAAAAAGATAGATGAAATCCGTCGAGAAGTTGGAATGTGCTTCCAACATTTTAATTTATTTCCTCATTTAACAATTTTGGAAAATTGTACTTTGGCACCAATTTGGGTACGAAAAATGCCGAAAAAAGAAGCTGAAGAATGTGCAATGCATTACTTGGAGCGGGTGCATATTCCTGAACAAGCAGATAAATATCCAGGTCAATTATCAGGTGGTCAGCAACAACGAGTCGCTATCGCTCGCTCTTTATGTATGCAACCTAAAATTATGTTGTTTGACGAACCAACATCAGCATTAGACCCAGAAATGATCAAGGAAGTGCTTGATGTTATGGTTGCATTAGCTGAAGATGGTATGACTATGCTCTGTGTAACACACGAGATGGGATTCGCACGCAAAGTTGCACACAGAGTGATATTTATGGATGAGGGGCAGATTGTTGAACAGAATCAACCTGAACCATTCTTTAGTAATCCACAACATGAACGGACAAAATTGTTTTTGAGTCAGATTTTGCATTAAGTGAACAGGAACTCTTGATTCTGAAAATAGATTTTTTTAGGATTGAAAGTTGCAATTAATTGAAAAATTGGGTTCAATTCTTATGTGGTTAAATCTTTAACTCGCAATAAAATTGACATTTTATACAATAGATTTCCACAAGTTATTAACAGGTTTATCTATACACTTTTCTGCAAGTTTTTATATATCACAAACAAGTAGACTGTCTCTTGATCTCAGCAAACACCGCATTAGTTTCGTCATACCTCAAAATTAGATTCTTGTGTAATTCCGATCAGAAGTCATGTCCCATGTAGTTGTTCTTAGTTCACTTTGATATAATTGTTGTTCATTTTCAGTATCAATGAAATTTGAATCAAATGGCTGTTGGAATCTGTTAACGTTCTAATCACGTCCTATAAATACTCAAAATTGATCTTTTGAAATTTAGTTCTGTAAATTAAAAATATCTGGCCTTTGCCATTGAGTGGAATAATAATAACATGTGAACAATTACAAGTGAACGTTTTTCAGGTACTAAACTATTTTAAGTGTGAAACTTTCATATTTCGAGTATTACTGACCCAATTGCACGAATTCAACAGAGTTTTTGGTTAAAATTCAACTATTAATTTTAAGCAACAATGAAAGATTATTAAAGCGGTGACACCATTTTTAACTTTGTTCGTTGTTTTTATCTAACAACAAGTTAACTTTCATACATTCAATAGTTGCCTCCTTTGTATTTAGAAATCAGCATCATTAATGTCTGAGATGTGACCAGTCAATCCCACAGAATTCATTCTACTCATTTCAAGAATTCTTCGTAATTTGGGTTGCATAGATGTTTATTCCTTTGAACTTGAGAATCACTTACAAAAAGTAGCAAACGTTCAGCCGATCCAACATTAGGTCTGAATTTGGTGGTAGAATCACAGTTCGAAAACTTGGCCAACACACTATTTGTGTCAACCAAGCTGAAATTTTCGTTATTAATTTGTGAACGCGATTATGGACAATCTGGTGGAAGAATAATCACTTACCAGTCACTCTGTGAACAATCCACTCCGCATAGATAACGGCACCGGCAACAAGTGTAGTAACAACTGCAAATATAACGGTACCAGCTTGCTTCAACAAACGGACATTATTTTCCGCCACCTTTGTATCCGTATACATGCGCGCTTCTTCCTTTGAAGACTCAATCGCTTTGATTATGCGCTCTTCAGATTCAATCGCTCGTTGTTCAAACTTCCTGAGCTCAAGACGCGTGCGTTCCTCAGAAGCCTTAAACGCCGACATTATACGCTCCTCGAGTTCTTTACGCTCGGTGCTAGCCCGTGCCTCAGACTTTTTAATCTCTGCAGTGGTG
The DNA here is from genome assembly GCA_964291365.2 of Stappiaceae bacterium. Lineage (GTDB taxonomy): Bacteria > Pseudomonadota > Alphaproteobacteria > Rhizobiales > Stappiaceae > JBDWFY01. The sequence continues at coordinate 1,846,848 of OZ219989.1, read as the reverse complement.
CGCGCCTCAGATTCTCTGAGCATTATTGCCAAATGACCATTTGAGTCGCGCAAGTCATATTTGATTGGTGCAAGACTTGTTGCCAATAGACCATCAGAATCATGCAAATCCCATCGCAAGGCCTCTTGTGAAGCTTTCAAATCATAGTACAATGCAGTCTGTTCTTGGTACAATGCCGTTTGCTTAGACATATGATCTTTCATTAGATCCATATGTGATAGCATTGTGTTATTCAAAGACACAACCAGTGTAGCACAATTACATGAACTCATTTGAGCATTACCAAGAATGGCCTCGGTCTTGTTCTCATGGGTCTCTTCAGCAAGTTGAGTCGATGATTGACTCAAAATCTCCGTATCCGCACCAATTTCTTCCGTTATTGGTTGATTCGGTGTTCCTTTGTCCGCTGGTTTGCTTGAAACCGTGTTTCCAGGGTTCAACGTCTTGTTAGGTTTCATAACCTTCTCCTTACTTTTTTAATGACATCGTTTCATTACATCATTATTGGTTTGCTTTATTTGCACAGTTGACCAGACCCGAAAACTCAATTTCATTAACTGAATAAAACTAATTCATCACATCACAATCAATCATACAATTCTAATTCAAATGGAATAGTAGAACTTACATTTCATATTCAAAATCAACTCTACCAATTCATTTGTACTTAATTTAGTGCATTATCTTGACATGGCAATAGTTTATTTTCAACTTTTGTTTCAAATATTGAATAAAATTTTTCATGCTTTGATGAAAGTTTGTTCATTGTCATTTATGCCGAAAAATAAGGGAAGTTGAGTCTCATTGATTGGATCTTTAGGTTGAAAAAATTAGATCAGAAAAAGTCACTTATACGAATGTATAGCTAGTTTTATTTATAATTTTGTCCAAAAAGTTGACAAACGCGCGGCGCGTTTCCTGCGCGCGCATCATCCAGAATATTTACACCAGAGTTTTTACCGGTCGCTACTAGTTTTCTTTCATCAAAATATCCGCAACAAGCTTAGTATTGACCCTCCCTGTAAAATAGGCGACATCCGATTTTTATTACAGTAACTCCATCGCGTTAGATTAATTTCTTTCAACCGCATAACGCACTATTTGAACAAAAATTTCGGAATTTGGTTTAAATTTGCTTTTGATTAATGTTTTATTTTAAATTGCGCAATGAATCTGCTTCACTACCAAATATGAGCATTTTAAACTACAAAGCGAAATAATTTCAATATATCATCCCCAAGGACCTGATTTGCGTTTAGATTTTTTACGGTTTGTAGTTGCCCAGGGTCCGCGTTGAACTACCTGTAGATCACTACTAGATTTTATAATATTTGAACTAGATTGTTGAGGGAAGTCTTTATAGTCAAAATTTGCTCCCATTAGGGCTTCAATCCGATTTCTAGTATTTGGATGTGTTGAGAATAAGTTATCTGCCCTCTGGCCATTGAGCGGATTAATAATAAACATGTGTGCTGTTGCCGGTGAACGCTCTGCATCCTCATTAATATTTCGTCTAGCTAGATTATCAATTTTGTTTAAGGCACTTGCTAACCATTCTGGTTTGCCACATATTTCAGCTCCGCGCCGGTCGGCAGCATACTCACGAGTTCTAGAAATAGCCATCTGAACAATTCCTGCAGCTAACGGTGCAACAAACATCGCAAGTAATACACCTAATATACCTAGCGGGCTATTATTTCGATTTCCCATAAAGAAAAACCAAAAACTGCCCAACATTGAAATTGCACCAGCAAATGTAGCAGTTATGGTCATAATCAAAGTATCGCGATTTTGTATATGGGCAAGTTCATGTGCCATTACGGCAGCAACTTCTTCATCAGAGAGGTTATTCAACAATCCACTAGTTGCGGCAACTGCGGCGTTCTCTGGATTTCGACCGGTAGCAAATGCATTGGGTTGTTGATTATCCATTATATATACTTTTGGTACTGGCAACTTAGCAGACCTTGAAAGTCTCTCTACCATAAGGTAGAGGGGATGCGCAGTTTCTACTTCCTTAGCATGATGCATACGTAATACAATTTTGTCGGAATTCCAATAAGCAATTATATTCATTCCCGCGGCAATTAATAAGGCCATCAACATGCCGCTGGTTCCACTTATTAAGAAGCCGACAAACATGAATAGGGTAGTCAACCCTGCTAGTAACATACCGGTTTTGATGTAATTCATTGCCTTAATCTCTCCAGTTTCTTAGTTCAATATTTTCTATTAATATCATATAGTGAACTGGTAAACTTTTGACAATACCAATATATAAAATAACCTAATATCAATTTAATTTAATCAAACGATTACCCAATTTCCTACAAGAATCTAGATTAATTCTAGATACTCTCGCTCCAAATCCTGAATTTGTATTCGAATACGATTAATATTTTGCACCAATTTACCAGATTTTTCGTCATTTACCATAAGTTGTTCAATTTCTTCGTTGCATTGTTGAACTTTTTCAACCAGATTATGAATACTAGGTAACTTTGATTCATCTAAATCGCTAATCTTGCCAGCAGCTAATTTATTTTGAAGCAAACCTATTTTATTGAACAAAATTTCAAAACATCGCTCAATTTTTTCCAGCCAAATACATGCGTCGAGTTGATGATCTTCAGTGATCGCTTTTGAAGCAAATGTGATAGCGGCGGCTAATATACCCCAATCATCAGTGAATCCAACCCCTGGTATTACATCTGGAATCGCATCTATGGGTAACACGAAATATGCGAGCGCGGAAACCAAAGCTGCTTTATATTTTAACGGTGTTTGAGGATCCGTCGCACAATAATATGATGCAACAACTTCTTCAGAGAATGGAACTTGGCCAGTAGCCTTTTTTAAAGTACTAAAAAATCCAGTCTTGATATTTTCAATATCTTCAGGATTAATATCTGGGGGGTGTTTGTTAAATTTATCATTATTTTTATCACTCATGATTGAAAGTCCTGCAGTTGACAACTATAGACTCAATGATTTCAATTCTGACAATAGCTTAAGTACTAATTCTTGTATAATACGTTAAATCAATAATAATTATGTCTATTGTTTCAATTCTTATTTCTGTTTAAAAAAAATTAAAGCTTGATTTTTCGAAAAAATAGTGTATACGAAAAAATTTCAAAATGTTGGGTCATTAAACATGTCATTTTCAGAGCCTAATCAAACTGAAAACCAGCAAACCAATGATTTCAGGAAGCAATTAAAAGATTGGTTTAATTCAAAATCAGGTGTAACTATGGTTGCAACTCTGATTTCGATTAACGCAATCATATTAGGTTTATTAACCATCCAAAATATGTCAGAATCAATTCATTCAACACTTGAGGTGTTTGAATTCATTATTTTGGCAATCTTTGTTGTAGAAATTGGATTGCGAATTTATGCAAACGGATGGACATATTTCAAAGGAGGGTGGAATTGGTTTGATTTTATGCTAGTGTCTTTTACTTTATTAGTACTTATATTTCAAGATCTTATTCCCGGCGGTGATTCTGTAGTTATTTTCCGAATCTTACGATTGCTTAGAATCATAAGTATTTTTAAATCGTTGCGCACTATTATGGAAAGTTTGGTTGCAGCTTTACCTGGAATGCGGGCAATTTTAATAATATTAGTGCTGATGATTTACATGTTTGCTGTAATGGGAACAATGTTATATGGGGGAACATTTCCAAAGTTTTTTGGAAGTGTACCAAAGAGTGCTTTTTCGCTATTTCAAATTATGACTTTTGATGCTTGGACAGACAGCATTGTTCGACCGATAATGGCAAAACACAATTTTGCTTGGCTTTACTTTCTATCATTTATATTGATGACCGCGTTAGTAATATTAAATTTGTTGTTGGGAGTTATTGTTGCATCTGTCGAGCATGAGACCCATAAAGATGATACTGAAGAACAGCACCAGATTAAGGGTGACACTAAGGAATTGTTAAGTCAAATGAAAAAAATGAATGAAGAATTGACAGCGATTCGAATCAAAGTAGAAAAGTTAGAGCAAAGAGATTCCAATGCAAATAAATAAGTTAAGTTTCAACCTTTGTGTACCGGGATTTTGTTTTACGTCACAAATATTTCAACAAAAGAGAATTTCAAATTTTAAATTAAATTTCAATTGCAATAGCTCCATATTGCATTTTTGTATAAAATTCTTTATTTCTAACCAGTCAAAAGATTTAAACATAATTCATAATTGCAATCCAACCTCAATTGAGGAGTGTTAAATGAGTGATTTTTCGCTACGTAATTTCATTGATGTTGAAAAATTTTCATCGAAACAACATAGAATTTCCACTGCCTTACTAATACTGCTTATTTTGCTGGTATTGGGGAAGTATTATACCCCACTGGAAAATTTTGTTGCAAGTTATATTGAAATTGCTGAATCAGAAGCGAACAGTGTCGCCGGTTCAGCATTGATTACTTTTGGCGCAGCAAGGTTAATTAACGCAGCGATTTCGTTTGCTCAGGAAGTTAGTTTCAGTGTAGGCTTTTTTGGTGGTGCAGATTTCTCACCATTTAAGGTATTAGAACCAATTGATGACTCAATTGAACGATTTTCTGGAATGCTTTTTTATATGTTAATCGCATTTAAAATGATGGCAATTTTCTTTACACCATTAATTGTAATTGGGGACATTGCATTATTGGTTGGGCTATCAGGTGCAATTGCTAAAAAGTTAATAATTGCTCTTCAAGATATAGACTGGCCAAAAAAGTTAATTACCTTTGGAATCTTCGCATATATTTTTCCGCTTTCATTTTTGCTATCTATGCAACTTGGAAACTTTGTATTAGAGGATCCTATTCAGAGAGAATTTATTGTATTTTCCAATGTAATTGACGAAACAGAACTTGAAGAAATTGATAAAGAGTCTAAAAATAGTACTAGAATTGAAGAGTCAAATGAACCATTGGAATCGGATCAAAGTCAAGGAGAGAAATCATCACAGGATGACACAGTCGATCAACCCAGTGAAACGAAGTGGTATTGGCCATTTTCATCAAACGAAGGGGAAGATAAGGAAGTTGAATTAAATGTATCTGAAATAGAAGATGAAAAAAGCTGGTGGCAATTTTGGAGAGGTAATGAGGATGATCCGGGAATGTTTGAGACCTTTTCGTCCATTTGGGATTCAACTATAGTCGTTTGGGATCATGTTGCACAAGCATCGAAAATTGTAGGTACACTATCATTGAATACAGGTACACTAATTGATGCTTCGTTAACTCTACTTGCACTTTATCTTATCAAGTTAATCCTAATTCCTGCTTTATTTCTATACTTTTCAATAAAAATTCTGAAAGTACTAATTTCGAGTGATAACAAATTTATTAACTATAGCATGGAGAAAATGAATCCATTTAGACAAAAAGACAGTACATAAAATTTAATTCAACAGTCAAACTAATAGGTGAACATAATTTTAGACGCTCAGTACATCAACGAATAGAATTTCTAATTTATTGTAATTCCATTTTTAATGAAAATTTAATTTGTTTGTTGAGCAGTGACTTGTTATTTTTTTTATGCTATATATAAATCTGAGATTCACCAAAATTCACTTACAGTGTTTTTGTCTTAAAGTGAGGATATTGTGAAACTTTATTTTGGAGTTGAAAATCTAAGGTCAGTAAATGTCACACCTCCATTTGAGTTACGTCCTATTACCATTTTATTAGGCCGCAATAACGTTGGTAAAAGCACGTTACTACAAGTATTTCCTTTATTGCGTCAATCAACACTTAAAAAACAGATTGGTCCATTATATTGTAAGTGAGAAGTTGATTTTGGAGACTACACAACTGCAGTCATGCAAAATCATGAAACTGATGGTATAATGTTCAGTTTTGGATGCGATAACTTATCAATATCAAAGAAGGAGATTTTTCGAAATTCAGAATGGCGAAAGACTTTTGCCGATGAATAGATAAACGAAATCAAAACCTCCTGTTTACAAATATTGTTGAAAGGGATTGATGGAAATGCCGTCCGCGAAAAAACTATAATCACTTTATCAGATCTTGATGCAAGAGTGGATTTTAACTTTTCTAATTCAGGTTCAATGAAGGATGTATTGGTAAATAATCAAAAATTACCAAATAAGTTCGGAAATACTTCATTTGAATTTCCAAACGATGAACTACTACCCTCGATTCGTACTTCTTTTGAATCTGATATTGCAAACGTGAGTGGATTCAGGGACGTATTGGCAACCAATCTCTCTGTATATGTTGATAATTCGATTCAATCCAATACTAGTGGAGAAGTAAGTACTAGTGAATCAGCTTATGAAGTGGCTAGAATTTTGAGCTATCCAAGATTCAATTCAGAGCGAATCTCCTTGCTTACAAACTCCGTAAAATCAGAAAATCTTAAACCATTCTATGCAAGTCTTGAAAGCAATCAAAATCTCATTATGGATTTAGATTTGATTTGTATATTTAACACTGCAATGGTTGTATATGACAAAATTACAGGAGTGTTTCGTGATGTCATTAATAATTCTACATATATTGGACCCTCTCGTGCTAAAAGTAAACGATATCATGAGATGACTAATTTAGATGTTTCCGAACTTAGAGTTGACGGTGAAAATTTGCCAGAAATGTTAGGTTCTATTGATAGGTCAATGTTGGTAGAGTTTTCAAATTGGTTTAAAAAACATTTCCACTTTGAGATTCATGTTGAGAAGAGGAATGGACATATCTCCATTTTTGCGAAAAAAGGAGAAAAGCAGGTAAATTTTGCTGACTCAGGATTTGGTATTTCTCAGCTTGTTCCGGTGGCATTACAGGTCTGGTGGGATTTAAACTCGCTTGGAAAGTATTCTTACTCTTCAGCTAAAGACCAAAATGATACTTCAAGTGGTTTGCAATTTTCAACAAAAATTTTGGCAGTGGAGCAACCTGAATTACATCTCCACCCAGCTCATCAATCTGCATTAGCCGATTTATTTGCAAATTCCGTGAAATTTGCAAGAGATATGAAAAATAATATTAAACCAGCGTATATAATTGAAACTCACAGTGAATCACTTGTTAACCGACTTGGTGAGCTTATTGAAGACGGAATTGTATCTTCTGAAGATGTTCAAATATTGATGTTTTCTAAGGAGATTTATGATCTAACCTCACCTACTTCAGTTGAGCGAATTAAATACAATGCAGAAGGGTACTTGGAAGAGTGGCCTTATGGATTTTTTAGGTATAAACATGTTAGTTGATGTCGATATCAAAGAGAGTCACTTAGAAAGTGTGCTCAATTCAATTAATAATGGCAACAAGAAGACTGAATTTTTAGATGACCTAAGCAATATGTTCTCCGGCTTACTTTATTCCAGTAAAGAAGGGCATCATAGAATTGTAGTTAATAGAAAAATTCCTCAGTGGGTGAATTCAAATTTAGATCTGAATGGCCGGGAAATAGATCAATTGTTTAGATTGGAGAAAAGTTCTACACAAACAAACCTAAACTCCGTTCCATGTAGATTAGTGGTTGATTTAGGTGAGCAGAAATTACAACAGAATGGCTTGTACTGGTGGATAGGCCATAAAAAGTATGTTCATGATTTTAAACTTAAACAAGTCACATTATAGGTTGAAAAAGCAAAATATGATGGGCAAATCTATAAACACATTTTTGAACTAGCCGCGATCAATAGTAAAGATGGAGTTAGACTTCCAAATTTTAGACCAGAACATAGTGGTGGAAATAACTTTTTACCGACGTTGTTTGAAGATTTGGTGAAACGCAGAGATATATTACTTTGTATTGGAGATCATGATAGCTTAACTCCCATAGGTGATTCAAATAATAACCTAATGAAAATGTATACAAAACTTAAAACTAATACATTTGTAGGATTCGCGACACTTACACCTGGAAACACTATTGAAAATATTTTCCCATTATCAATTGTTGAAAGGTTAGCTACAAATATAAACAAGTCTGAGATTGGACGATTAAAACAATTAATCGCAAATCAGAAAAATTTAAAGAAACAGGATTGTATGTGGTTGTACTTTGATATAGAGAATGGGATGATTCACCCCAAAAAATTTAAAGAATGTAGTTCCTCCGAATAAAAATGGCTTGCGGAGAAGTATAATGTTAGCTTAGATAATGTTTCAAGAGTCAGTTTTCGTAATTTTGGTGATATATCTAAATTGCTGTTAAGGAATTTTGAAAGTAAAAGCAAAACTGCTATTACTTTGGAATTTGAACAGTATGTCAAATCTGATTATTGGAAGTTGCATATTAAACCATGGATAGATCCTATACTATTGTTTTTGTGTGGTGATGAGACCAATCAATTTGGTTCTAAAATGGTTTAATGTTGCTGATCAAGATACCAATCTATTTGTTTTAGAAGAAGAAATTACCAAAATTGACAAACGACATTTCTTGGTCAGTGTGAATATGTATGCTATACGCATAATGGAGTTTCTCTTAAATATAACCAAGTGGAGAACTTAGGTAGAAACTCATGTATGGGAGTCATGTGACTACAATCTGTAGCAAATAATAATTTTGAATAAAAAAGAGGGGAGGTGATGTAACCATTTGCTGTAGTGTTTAATCTCAAAATAGATGTTGTATATTTATATAATATTTACTACATATCTATATAATATAGATTTAATTTCTAATTAATATATATAAAATTGTTCCTATCGCCCATAATTGCTAACTATCTCATTAAATACATTACTAATTATATTATTAAAGCGATGGAGTTACAAAAAAATGTTTAAAGACCTTGTAACAACGAAATTTGCTAGTCAGATTTGTTTTCAATCTGGCTGGGGAACCTGGATTCGAACCAGGATTGACGGAGTCAGAGTCCGCTGTTCTACCGTTAAACTATTCCCCACTCTTCAGTTAAATCCAATATAGTGACAAAAACTGATAGTTCAAGGTTTGCAATTTTGAATTCATTCCAACCCTTCGGAAAGTATGCGGTACAAATATTACAATATTCATATCGTCAGTTAACAAATAAATTTTATACTGAGTTCAAATTTGAAATTTCTTTTCATTATCAAGTCTATGTGATAAAGAAATTTTTGATACAATTACATTTCAAAATGTGGTACAACCTGCAACATGTAGCAAAATAAAAACTACAACACTAAATTGATTGGGAGCTTCTGCATTAGTGCAAACCGTGTATGAGTTTGACATATCAATGCAAATCCGCAATCAAATAACAACCAAACAAGCTTTTGGAGGAATTTATGCAAACTATACTCAAATTGGCTATATCTTTAGCCTTCATTTTTTCGGGCGGAATGGTTGCAATGGCGCAACAACAATTTGTCTCGATTGGAACCGGTGGTGTAACTGGTGTATACTATCCAACAGGTGGTGCAATTTGTCGACTTGTTAACAAAGAACGCAAGACACATGGCATTCGATGCTCTGTCGAATCAACAGGTGGGTCAGTTTACAATATCAATACCATTCAAGCTGGTGAATTAGAATTTGGTGTTGCACAATCAGACGTTCAAGCCAATGCCTATGGTGGTAACGCACAATGGGAAGGTAAAGCGTTTGATAAATTACGATCAGTTTTTTCAGTTCATCCTGAACCAGTTACAATGTTAACTAGAACAGATACTGGAATTAAAGGATTTGGCGATATTGAAGGCAAAAAAATCAACATCGGAAACCCAGGTTCGGGTCAACGTGGAACGTGGGAAGTAATGGAAGCAGAAGGTATTGTTGATCGGTCAAAGTTGGCTTTGGCAGCGGAATTGAAATCAGCAGAAGTTGGGCAAGCACTTTGTGATGGAAAAATTGATGCCTATTTTTGGTTAGTTGGTCATCCGTCAGCGTTAACTCAGGAAACTATTTCGACTTGTGATGCAGTTCTAGTTCCTGTAACTGGTGCAAGTATTGATAAACTTGTCAATGAGAATTCCCATTATCGCAAAGCGAGCATACCTGCTGGAATGTATAACAATTCTTCAGATATTCCTACATTTGGTGTTGGAGCTACCTTTGTAACTTCAGCTGATGTACCGGATGAAGTTGTCTATACTGTGGTCAAACATGTATTTGACAATTTTGAAGACTTCAAAAAACTACATCCGGCATTCGCTAACTTGAATGAAAAGGAAATGATTAGCGATTCGCTTACCGCACCATTACATCCAGGTGCTGAAAAATACTACAAAGAACGTGGTTGGATGTAATCAAAATTTTTAAGTCGAGCAGTTTTCGCTGTTCGGCTTATTTACTTGCTTATGATTATTTCAAGAATAGTTTCTTGATATAACTATTGGAAATTCCAAAAAACTGTTGGCATTTTGCTGTAACTTTGAAAACTACATGTCAAATTCTAATCTAACTGGAACAATTTCTGCAGAAGAAATTGTCGCTCAAACCGAAACTGGGGCACGCACCATTCACGGTGGAATTGGTAAGTTGATTGTTACAATCGCGTTTATTTGGTCGTTGTTTCAACTATATGTTTCTTCAAATATTCCTTATATACTTGCTGAGTTTTCTGGAATCAATGTTGTATTCAATAATGCCGAAGCGCGGCAAATTCATTTAGCATTTGGTTTAACTCTTGCAACCCTTGCTTATCCATTATTTAAGAAAAGTCCTCGCTCCCGTATTCCATGGTATGATTGGATCCTAATTGGCCTAGGGATTGTTAGTTGTTTATATTTACTCATATTGCGAAATGAAATCGCAACTCGTGCGGGATTGCCGACTACGGCAGATTTAGTAATCTCTACGATTGGATTGATTTCTCTTGCAATTTCAGTTTTTCGTTCATTAGGACTACCTTTGGTAGTTGTTGCTTCGGTATTTGTATTTTATGTTTTTTTTGGTGATCAATCATTTATTCCCGATGCAATTCAATGGAAAGGTGCATCCTATGGTAAAGCAATGTGGCATTATTGGATGCAACTGGAAGGAGTATTTGGTGTCGCACTTGGTGTTTCGGCCAGTATGATTTTTTTGTTTGTATTATTCGGATCGTTGTTAGAAAAAGCTGGTGCGGGAAATTATTTTATAAAGATGGCGTTTGCAATGTTAGGGCACTTGCGAGGGGGACCCGCGAAAGCGGCTGTAGTTGCATCAGCTATGAGTGGACTCTATTCCGGTTCCTCAATTGCTAATGTTGTGACGACTGGGACATTTACTATACCATTAATGAAGCGCACTGGATTCTCACCGGAAAAATCGGGAGCAGTTGAAGTTGCATCATCAACAAATGGTCAATTAACACCTCCTGTAATGGGAGCCGCGGCTTTCTTAATCAGTGAATTTACTGGAGTTGGTTATCATGAAGTGATTAAGCATGCACTAATTCCTGCTGTTATTTCATATATTGCCTTAATCTATATCGTTCATCTTGAAGCAATGAAAATGAATTTAAAGGGATTACCAAAAATTCCAACAAAATTGACACTGTTGCAACGTATTCTTCGATTCGCTACTGGGTTTGTATTGGCGATTATTCTTCTTAATGTAATCAGTGGTGTATTAACGATCGTTAAAGTTGCATTTCCAGCTTTGACCTTCACTACAGTTTTAATAATGATTGCAGGAAGTTATTTATTTCTGATTTGGATTGCATCACGCCATCCGGACTTGAAAGTTGATGACCCAAATGCCCCAATTATAGAATTACCAAATGCAGGTTCGGTTGCTGTAACCGGATTACATTTTTTGTTACCTATAGTCATACTCATTTGGTGCATTTTAATTGAAAGATTTTCACCAGGATTGTCGGCTTTCTACGCAACGATTACAATGATCGTCATAGTCTTGACTCAACATATATTAAAATCCTTGTTTCGTGGTGAATATGATTTGAAAGAAAAAACGCTGCTGGGGATTCATGAGTTTTATGAAGGGATGATTGGTGGCGCGCGCAACATGATTGGTATTAGTGTCGCAACCGGCGCAGCGGGAATTATTGTTGGAACAATTTCGTTAACGGGTGCACATCAAGTTGTTGGAGAATTTGTCGAATTTTTATCCGGCGGCAATTTAATGCTGATGCTGATATTGGTAGCAATAATGAGTCTCATTCTTGGAATGGGGTTGCCGACGACAGCTAATTATATTGTTGTTTCATCGCTGATGGCACCAGTTATTGTTTCATTAGGTGCACAAACTGGTTTATTAGTTCCATTGATCGCAGTGCATTTATTTGTGTTTTACTTTGGAATACTTGCTGATGACACCCCTCCAGTTGGTTTAGCTGCATTTGCCGCAGCCGCAATTAGTAAAGGTGATCCGATTAGGACTGGGATACAGGGATTTGCCTATGACATTCGAACTGCTTTGCTCCCATTTTTATTCATCTTCAATACCGATCTACTCCTAATTGATGTTGGATTTTGGCAAGCCATTTTTGTGTTTTGTATCGCACTCATTGCGATGTTATTGTTTGCTGCCGCGACGCAAGGATTTTTTCTAGTTAAATCTCGGATATGGGAATCGATATTAATCTTATTAGTGGCACTTACATTATTTAGACCAGGATTTTGGCTTGATCGATTGCAAGAACCTTATGTTGATGTTCCTGGCTATGATATTGAAAACCAAGTCCAAGATATTCCAAAAAATGGACAATTGCGGATGATCATCACTGGTCCAGACTTTGATGATCCAGAAACAATAAAATCAAAAACTCTCTCTGTAACATTACCAGAGGCCGATTCTGTAGTAGGGCGACTAGAAGCCGCAGGATTGACTGTATTTGTTGAGGGAGATGTTGCCAAGCTGGAAGAACCATTTGCCGGCACTGCATTATTTCAAGCACTTAGCGATTTTGATTACTATATGGACGATTCAGTTCAAATTCACACTCTTCAATTACCTGCAGAGCGATTGCCAAAGGAAGTTTTCTATATTCCAGCACTACTACTTTTGGCGGGGATTATATTGATCCAAAGACGTAGAATGCAGAAAACATGATTTTCTTACTCCAAATTTGACAAATTTCTATTTCTGGTTTGATTACAAAAATGCCGACAATTTTTTTCATAAATTTGAATTCAACGGATTCTCAAATTTTACAAAAGTGTAAATGTTTGTATGTCATGTTTAATTCAATTGGGAAAATTTGATGTTACAGGATCTTACAATTCTAGGTGCACTTTTCGCAGGACTCCTTTCATTTCTGTCACCATGTGTACTTCCACTTGTTCCACCTTATTTGGGATATTTGGCGGGTGTATCTTTGGATCAATTGACAGGAAATACTGAAATTGAAGCCGAACGAGCTCGAGTCCGGGTATTTTTTGCCGCATTAGCCTTCGTATTAGGATTTTCAACAGTTTTTGTTATTTTGGGGGCAAGCGCATCCTTGATTGGCAAATTTGTCATTCAGCACTTAGTGTTATTAGGATATGTTGCAGGAATAATGATCATCATAATGGGATTGCATTTTATCGGTGTATTTAAAATCTCATTGCTTCATCGTGAAGTTCGAGTAAATGTAAATCATAAGCCCACGGGTATTGGTGGTGCTTACTTAATCGGATTAGCATTTGGGTTTGGTTGGACCCCATGTATTGGTCCAGTCCTAGCCGCAATTCTTGCTGTAGCAGGAACTGAAGATACGGTTGGGCAGGGTGCAATACTATTGCTTATTTACTCACTTGGGATTGGTATTCCATTTTTAGTTGCGTCGCTTTTTGCCGGCGCATTTATCAACTTTATGCAAGGTTTTCGAAAACACTTGGCAAAAGTAGAAGTGGCAATGGGAATTATTTTAATTCTAACGGGTATCGGATTTTTGACTGGTCAAATAGCGAATTTTGCCTATTTTCTCCTTGAAACATTTCCTGGTTTAGCCCAGTTTGGTTAATGTTTGGTATGGAACACAAATTCTCACACTTTTCCAAGAAATCTGTTTATAAGAAGACTGAGACTAGTTGCAATAACACTTTTCGGCAATGTGGCTGCGATGACCCCGGTTATAATTAGAATTGAACCAAAGATATGATAGATCTCAATCGATTCATTCAAGAATATCACTGATAAACCAACACCATACAGAGGCAATAGATACATAAAGAGACTAGTAAGAGATGGACCCACATTATTGACCCCAATTTGAAAAATTAAAAATGCCAATATTGAAGAAATGAAAACCATACCAGCAATATTAAGCCATTCTTGTCCACCTGTTGGGAAATCTTGAAAATAGAAAATTTCAAAAATCGCAAATGGGAATAGAGTTGCGGCACCTGCACAACTTACAATTGTAAACATCGTGAGAGATGGGATATTGTTAAATACGGATCGCTTCAGAATAAGTGAATAGAGTGCGAAACTTATTGCACTAATCAGAATTAGTAAGTCACCTATACTAAATTCTAGCTGTAACAACTGTTGCAGTGAGCCCTTAAATACAATAGCAACTATCCCAACTATAGCTAGCAAGATTCCAATAAATTCTCGTATTACCATATGTCGTCCGCGGAATTGCCACTCTAGAATCACCACTATTATCGGAGAGGTCGTATAGATTAAAGTGCCATTAGTTGCGGTTGTGTGTTTTAATGCAAAATATACCACTGCTCCACAAATCCACATACCGAGAAACCCAAGTAACAATAAAGTTGGCCAATATTGCCGAAATATCGGTAAATTTTGCACCAAACTCTTCCAGCAGAACGGGAGTAATATTAAAAATGCGATGCACCAACGTAAAAATGCTAAAGTCCATGGTTCAACCAAAGGAACTGTTGCTCGACCAAAAATCAAGTTGGTGGAGAAAAACAACGGCATCAAGCACAGTATTACGTATAATATTGGACGATTTAATTTCATTTTGTTTGAATAACCTAAAACTTTAAAGTAAAAAACGGTTGATAAATACAGTCTGGTGAAGAATTAAAGTAGTTGATAGATTGAATATTGCAATTTTTGTTAATACCTTGTAATCTATTTGATTCTATGAAAACAGAAAAAATCTTGATGGTCTCAATAATCCTTTTGGATATAAGTAATTTGGTTTGTGCAAAAGTAAAGGATGCAACTAAAAATCACTCAATTTTAACAATGAACTTTGAACTATTTCCAGTTTATTTGGAAACATGGACTGTAAATTGAATTATATTGTGGCAAATTTTTTCCAAAAAAGGAATTAGAAAATATGAATAAAAGAAAAAGTTTAGCAATCATACTTGCAGCTGGAAAGGGGACACGGATGCGTTCAGATGTCCCAAAAGCCATGCATGAAGTTGGTAATTTACCAATGCTCGGTCATGTAATTAAATCAGTGCAACAAACGGATTTTGATAAAGTAGCATTGGTAATTGGGCCAGAAATGCAAGAGGTGCAGAACTACGCAAAAGCTTTAGAACCAAGCATTGAAGTATTCATTCAAAAAGAGCAAAAGGGAACAGCTGATGCAGTGTTAACTGCACAATCAGCATATAGCAATCAAGTGGAAGATGTCATCGTACTTTTTGGTGATTCACCTATGATGTATCCCCAAACCATTAGCAAAATGAAGCAGTCTTTACAAAACGGTTCTGATATTGCTGTTCTTGGATTCCATGCTTCTGATCCAAATGGGTATGGTCGGTTGATTATTAAGGGTGAACAACTTATCGGGATTCGTGAGGAAATTGATGCAACTGAAGCGGAACGGAATATCAATTTGTGTAATTCTGGAATTTTAGGTGTGCGAACTTCATTTCTGTCAGACCTTCTTGAGCAGTTATACAGTCAGCCAAGTACAAAGGAATATCACCTAACAAAAATAGTAGAAATTGGTCAAAATAACAACTTGACGATCGAAATGTTATTGGCACAAGCGGCAGAAGTTCAAGGAGTTAACACTCGATCCCAACTTGCGGTCTGCGAAGCTGAATTTCAGCAACGAACACGAAACCAAATGATGAAAGTTGGGGTTACATTACGCTCCCCGGAAACAGTCTATTTTTCATATGATACCGAAATAGAAAGAGATGTTATTATCGAAGAAAATGTAATTTTTGGTACCAATGTTAAAATAAAGTCAAACGCTAGAATACGTGCATTTAGTCATATAGAAGGAGCAGTTATCTCTTCTGGTGCAGTAATTGGACCATACGCGCGGTTACGACCAGGTAGCGAAATTGGTTCAGACTCGAGTATAGGAAATTTTGTTGAGATTAAAAACTCCAAGATTGAGAAAGAAGTTAAAGTCAATCATCTAAGTTATGTCGGTGATACTGCAATTGGTGAAAAGTCCAATATTGGTGCCGGAACAATAACTTGTAATTATGATGGTCAAGAGAAGAGTAAAACTGAAATTGGGTCAAATAGCTTTGTTGGATCTAATTCATCACTAGTTGCACCCGTAAAAATAGGTGAGGGGTCTTATATTGCGTCGGGTAGTGTCATTACTGAAGATGTTCCCAACAAGTCTTTAGGAATCGCTCGTGGTCGACAAGAGAATAAATTAGATTGGACTAAAGAGTCAAAGTCGAAAAAATAGATTATTGTCGTATTTATTAGACTGAATTGAATAGTTTCGGAATCTTATATTTAGGTGTTTTCAAAGGAGTAAGAATAGATATTTGTAATTTATTAATGTTACATAAACTCGTACTATAGATTAAAAAGTAATAGGATTCATACCATTTAAATTTTAGGTCATGTTTCTATTTATCTATGTGTTGTTGTAGTTGAATTTGAGAACCGATTTTTTGGCGAATGAATTTTGTACATGAAAACTTCTTGTTTGTAGCTTATATTAGAAATGATGTAACTAAAAAAATCACAACTCTTGTAAACATAATTGTAAAATTTCATTTTAGGACTTGAAATAATAATGATTAGCTGATATTATTGAAGAATTAGACTACTTTCAACTATTATAAGAGATCAACAATGTCACACACTGCGAATGTTAAATTTACATTCCGCACAATTGGTGGAAATAAACTTAGCATGTTTCAAAAAATACAAACAGAGGAACGTGAAGAAGAGTCTTTATTATTGAAGTTACGATCACAGTTCAGCGGAACAAATTTTGAATTCCGTCGATTGAGCTGGTCATGATCGAATTTCACACAATTTAGTTGGAAGTTACATTAGAACTTAATTTTTTTAAAAATGATTATTTTGAGATTAAGTCTTGAAATTAAAATTTTATTCATTACTTATATTATTGTATACATTGATAATTTAGTTGACCAAATCAGGAGATTGGCAATGTCACACATGGCACATGTTGTAATTAGCTACCGAACCATAAATAATCATATGGTTCAAGATGTATCGGTAAAAGAACGTGACGAGAATTCAATCATTGATGAATTGCACGCAAATTAAGTGGAACCTATATTGAAATACGACATTTGCAATGGTTGCAATTTATCAGCAGTTGTTCAGAATAATTTTTGATTGTTAGAAAGTATTTGACCTTGAAAATAGAGTTTGATACATATATTAAGATAAACCTACTTTTTGCACTAATACAGGAAACCAAAAAATGTCGCACATTGCAAATGTTAGATACACATACCGAATACCTTATGGGAAACGGATTAATTTTCATCGTAAAATTAAAGTTAAAGAACGTGACACTAAATCAGTAATTCAATGGTTACGAGATAATGTTTCAGGAACTGATTTTGTAATCTACCGTATTAGCTGGTCCTGTTAAAGTTTTTGATAATCTTAGCTTGAGTAATACTGTGATTTACAAAAAAATAATTTTGGTATTGAAAAAATTACATGTTTTCTTTTTTGAAGCTATCGTAACATAAAAAATTAAATCTTTGAGTTTGGAGTTGAATTTATAATTGTATAAGATAAGAATTTTTGGATTGACATTGTGTAATTGGTTATTAAAAATAACTCACAAGAGTGAGAAAACTATCGCTTGAAATAAGAATTTGAACTTGAAAAAAATATTTGTTAGATTTTAGTTAATTAAACCTAAAATTTTTAACAACACAAACAGGAGATTGACAATGTCTCACATTGCAAACGTTAAATTCACATATCGTACTCCTTATGGAAATACGGTGAATATGTTTCGTGAGCTTCAAGTAGATGAGCGAAGTACAAAATCTGTCATAAAATGGTTAAGAGAAAATATCGGTGGAACGGATTTTGAAATACGGGGGTTAAGTTGGTCATAGAATTTTTTTTCGCCCAGTAAAACTGTTGCTATCCTGAATTTCCCAAAGAAGTAACAAATTTTGATTATCCCCCTTAAAATTACCATGCATTGAAAAGTGTGTTATTCTCCTGATGCTACAAATTCTTAATTTGTAGCGATAAGATTTTAAAGAAAGTAGAGAATTCATTCAATAGTCGTCTATTTCTGCTTCTTTCGGTTTTAATGCATAACTTTGAATGAGTTGAGATTGTTCAAATCTTGATGTGATACTGTCTCGTCAACCAAACCCGTTCTGTAGTTTACCAATGCGGATTGCCACCTTGTGCACTCGATTACAGTCCCGAGTAAACAACTTTTTATATGGAAAATGAGCTGAATATTCCAAATAAATTTGTTGTTTTGTGTTTCGTATAATGGTCGCAACTTTGATGATTTTTTTGCGAATGGTATCAAATAGCCAAAACACTATGTATTTTGGACGAATCATGTCGTATTGATTTTTTAATTCAGAAGTTCCATTCTTAAATGCAAGATTTCAAGTTCCAATTTTAGCTAACTTTCAATAACCTTTCCACTATTTTTTTTAAATTCTAACGGAAAGGAAATAATTCAATGTCCCATCGACATCTTACGTTTAAGAATCGGGCTCAGATTGAGCTTGGATTAAAGCAGAATATGTCAAATGTTGCCATTGCTGGATTGATTGGTTGTCACGAGTCGACAATAAGTCGTGAACGCTCACGTAATTCGACCAATGGTATTTATGATGCCGAATTAGCCCATCAGCATGCGAGTGAAGTTCGAAGTAATGGTATGAAACAAAACTCAAAAACAACGCAACAAATGAAGGATTTCATTGCCAAAAAAATGATTGAAAAGGAATGGAGTCCCGACCAGATTTGTCAACGTTGTCAGGAAGCCAATATTCCGATGATTTGTCGCTCACGAATTTATGAATTGATTCACCAGGATCGAGCTGCTGGGGGGATCGTCTATCAGTCGTTGCGTCATGGTGGTAAAAAGCAAAAACCGCGTGGTAAAGAGCATACTGCTGGTCGTGGGTTAATTCCCGGACGAGTTGATATTTCAGAACGTCCAACTATTGTTGATGAAAAAATCCGAGTTGGTGATCTTGAAGTTGATACGATTATTGGTGCAGGAAAACAAAGTGCGTTGTTAACAATTGTTGACCGAGTCACCTATCTCACGAAGATTGTGTTACTCAAAAATCTTGAAGCAACCACAGTATCAAATGCATTGAATGACTGTTTGCGAGCATTTTCACCACATTTGCATACCATTACTTCTGATAATGGGAAAGAATTTGCTTATCATCAACAGGTTTCAGATGAGTTGGAAATTGATTACTACTTCTGTCAACCTTATCACTCGTGGGAACGGGGTGTGAATGAACATACCAATAAACTAATTCGGCAATACTATCCCAAGGGGTTTGATTTCTGGTGCACAACGGCAACAGAGGTGCAAATCGTTGAGAACAAATTGAATAATCGCCCGCGGAATAAGTTGAAATATCGCACCCCCAATGAGGTCTTTGATGAATTCTTGCGACGAACAGAAGAGGACGAACTAGCTCAGGAGACAATTATTATTGATGATCAATTACTGAATCAAGTCGAGATCTGCGAATGGAATGTCTAATTCTATTGGTTCTTGACTATTAGTGGTGTGTCAAAGTAATTGAATCAACCGTGGCGCGATGATCATCAAAAGTTGAAACCTTCTCTTTTCCGCTCGGGGGGTTGAGAGGGGGGCAGACAGCCCCCCCGAACCTTAGCGCGGGATGAGAATTGAGCTTTACACCGCTGAAAGCGGGGTGCAACCCACATTGCATCGGGACACTCCGGGTACCGGTATCAGGTCCGCTCTGAAAAAATTTTGATGCGGAGCATCGTTCCAACTGCAAGGCCGGAACAAAATTTTTTGAGTTTTGAGGTAGGGTGGTTTCCCCATTTCCAGATCTGGGTTAGTTGGTTAACAAACTCAGTTGGGTCGAAAATTTAAATAAACTCGCGGAAGCGAACTATAAATTCAATATTCTTGCGGAACTTGATTGCCGCAAAACTCCGTAGAGTCGGCAAGAATATTAGAATTTAGCAAGTGAGCGTTACCGCTCATCACATACGCCCAACTGATTAACTGGTAACTCAGTTAAGTTGAAAAGCAATGGGGGATAATTGCTACTCCCTTAAAAGGCGTGTAAACTCCGGAATCACTACTTTTATTAACCTAACCCAAAAATCACCAATGCCAAATTTACATAATGGTCAAAAATTTCTCCAGAAAAATCTTGAATAAATCTCTCAAATGGACTAATTTTCAAAAATGGTTTTTGAAACTACGCTACTTTAAGGTACCTTGCAATTGAGAGTGGAATCTGCGATTTTTAAAAACTTTGGGAAACAGGGGCAATAATTGAATTGTTTTTAAAACGGTACAATTATTTGAGTTATGACAAATTTCAGTAAATCACTGTCGGGGGGACAGGGGACAGTATTTTGACATTTGCAATTTATTATGAGAATACAATATTTTTTGTATCACAAGATCAAGTAAAGTTGTCATTTTTCAATTTACGGACTGTTGGATTAGTAGCATTCTCAAATATTTCTAATCGTATTTTCTCAATGGGTCGTATAATGTGCATAAACTTTGCTTCAGAAATTAAATTCCCATTTAAATCCAAAACTTTGGCATCTTTAAGGAGAATTTCACGCATACCTTCAATTCTTGTACTAGAAATATGTATGCCAGTATACCTCAAATTTTCTTCGGAGTCAATTAAATTAATTTGACCTTTCTCTTTCAATATTTCACCAACTGCATATTCCCAAAAGCTATCACCACCTTTCACAATATGAGCACCAAATTTTTTGAGATAGTCAGTAAATATCTGATTACGGTTCAACTTCAGGTATGTTCGTGCTAGTATCAAACTGACAGGTATTGAAGTCGCAATGACTACCCAAAAATAAAGTGGGCTCAAATAGGTCAAAATTTTAAACTCAAAATACTGCGAAATGAAATATGTTGGTACCCATGGAATGAGTAACAAAAACAACGATACAATATATGTCAGTGTCCCAAACAAGTGTACTTTTATAAGAAAAAAACCGAGGGGGGCATCGCGGTCATATCCATGGGTTCGATCAATATATGCCCATAGAAGCCCCGGTGTATATATAAATGCAAGCTAAAGCAATGAAATGTCCCAATCCATTTTTTTATTCCTCAAGTAAAAATTTCAACGAAAAGATTAATCTATAATCTGCTTACGCCCGCAAGTCAAATATTTCTATGAACAAATTAAAAATGTTCATTTCAAAGTCTAAATTCTGAATGTCAGGTTGAAAGTCATTTGTGCACCTGTAACTATTTGTAGCTAAAATTTATTTACTCTTGCTACATTTTTGGTATTTTAATACGCACAAATTGCAATTACAGTTTAATTTAAGGATATTAGTCTATGTGTGGTATCGTCGGTATTGTCGGTAATGCTGATGTATCTAATAGAATTTTAGATGCTTTGAAGAGGTTAGAATACCGAGGATATGACTCCTCCGGCATAGCGACACTGCATGAAAATTCAATTGAGCGTCGACGTGCAGAAGGTAAGTTATGTAATTTAGAGAAGCAGCTGGAGGAGAATAAACCCCCGGGTGTCGTTGGTATAGGACACACCCGATGGGCAACACATGGTGCACCGACCACCGATAATGCTCATCCTCACGTTGCACCTAATGAAACAAGTCCACGGGTTGCAGTTGTGCACAATGGTATCATTGAAAATTTTCAAGAACTAAAGAACGAACTTTCAAATATAAAGTCTTTTAGTTCAGAAACCGATACTGAAATAATTGCACATCTAATTGAACAAGAGCTGCAAGAGGGAAAACAGCCTACTGAAGCAGTCAACCATGTTGTCAAAAAATTAAAGGGTGCATTTGCACTTGCGATACTAATATCAAGTGAAGAAAATTTGATATTCGGTGCTCGAAATGGAAGTCCGCTCGCAATTGGATATGGCAATGGTGAGATGTATTTGGGTTCAGACGCAATTGCATTAGTTCCATTTACAAACAAAGTGTCATTTCTAGAAGATGGTGACTGGGTTGTGCTATCTCAAACTAATTGCAAAATTTATGATGAATCTGGAAAGACTAAAAAGCGATCAGTTCAACAGATCAATGCAACTAGTAGTTTGGTGGAAAAAGGGAATTTTCGTCACTTTATGGCTAAAGAAATCCATGAGCAGCCAGAAGTCTTGGGACACACACTCTCAAAATATGTAGACCTTGCAAAAAACATAGTAAAGATTGAAGAAATTTTGCCAATAGATGTTTCAAAGGTTTCACGACTTGTCATATCTGCCTGCGGTACAGCATTTTTTGCCGGAATGATTGCAAAGTATTGGTTTGAACGGTATGCGAGACTTCCAGTAGATTTAGATGTTGCTTCAGAATTTAGATATCGTGAAATGCCACTTAATCCTGATGATTTAGCAATGTTTATTTCCCAATCTGGTGAAACTGCAGATACATTAGCTAGTCTTCGTTATTGCAAAGCGAAAGGACAGAAACTCTCTTCAATAATTAATGTAGAAGAGTCAACAATTGCGCGCGAGTCTGACGTGGTATTTCCAGTGTTAGCCGGACCAGAAATTGGTGTCGCATCAACAAAGGCTTTTTCTTGTCAATTGGTTGTATTAGCGGCCCTTGCGATTGGGTTTGGCCGAATACGAGACATTTTGTCACCTGAGGATGAAATAGAACTTGTTAGTGCTTTAATCAAGCTACCAAATTTCGCTAGTCAAGCACTGCATTTGGAATCTAAAGTTGAAGAAATAGCACGTACCCTTTCAAAAACCAAAGATATTCTATATATGGGACGAGGTACAAATTTCCCTATTGCAATGGAGGGTGCGTTAAAGTTAAAGGAAATATCTTACATTCATGCAGAAGGATATGCCGCAGGTGAACTTAAACATGGTCCGATTGCATTAATTGACGAAAATGTTCCAGTTATTGTGATTGCTCCATATGACCATACGTTTGAGAAAACTTTTTCCAATATGCAGGAAGTCTCAGCACGTGGTGGGAAAATATTCTTAATTTCAGATGACAATGGTTATGAGCAAGCTAAGTCCATAGTCGCGGATGCAATAATTTTACCGGAAATGCCGACAATGATTGCACCAATTGTTTATTCTATCCCAGTTCAATTACTTGCATATCACACTGCGGCTATAATGGGGACAGATGTAGATCAACCTAGAAATTTAGCAAAATCTGTGACGGTGGAATAATCCCAAGTCAATTTACAAAAAAGAGACTTATTCGAATGTTATGTTAGTCCGATTAGATGAATATGCAGTAACTGGACAAATGTCAGCGGAAGGCATAAATTAACTGATATCTTCGGAAAAGGAGACTGAAGGTTGGAAAATCTCTGAAAAAAGGAAATTATATTATGATTCAGAATGTCAATTAGTAACTAACATTTTGGATGTATTTTATAGCTATAAACTGTGGCTAATTGAATTGGAAAATAGGGGACTAAGTGATATTGTCCAAAAGTTTGGAATTACAGGTCAATAATCTAGAATATCGTTGAGTATATTGGGAAGAGATTACCCAAACTGCTACTTTATTTTAGGAGAATAAAAATTGTAGGAAAAAAATATTATTTTATACCTTGATTAATTAAAAAAAATAACTATATTTAATCCATTACAAGTCAAATTTTTATACAGGTTGCGAGCAAATAATTACCGAAAGTAATGACAACACCTACAATCAATCACCATAATTTTGTTGAATGCAACAATGAATTGGCAGAGTGCCGATTATTGTCTATTTTTCAAGATTTGTGGAAAACATGGAGTAAGAAGTGAATAGTCCAGTTAAGATTATTTCCTATTTGTGGCGGGAATTGCTATCAAATGACCGACTTATATATTTGCATTTGGAGAAATTGAATTCAGAGGCAATGCGGTTGATGAAAGAATGTGAACGGTTAGAATCAGAATTTGACCGTCTGGTAGCAACTTCAGAATATTGGAATAATGAGTATGAACGTTTAAACAAACTTTGGGCATTGAAAGGTGAGAACGAAGCAATAAAAGATCAAAACCTACGAATCCGGTATATTAAATTGAGAGCTGTTGGCCGAATTACACTTGCAGAAATCAGGAGATTCAAAAAAGATAAAAATCGATTATTTGCGGATCGTGATCGATTAACATTGGCAAGAAAAAGGTTTCGATCTAGTAGAGGTGGGATGCGACTATTCTTATTTGGTCGTTAGTTAAATTCATTGAATTGGGGATTCTAAACAATAAAGTTTATGCAAATCATTAGTCATTGAATCTCCAAATCATGAATTTAGTTTAGTTTTAACTGGAATTTTTAAGATTGTCCTTTTTGAATGTTTAATTCTAGTAACTTACTATTCAGTTTCCAGTCATATTCAAACATCTTCAGAGTACTGAAGCGGAGTTCCAAACTTAGAATTGTGCGAGCAACTATTTTTCCATAGATAAAACTATAGTTTTCAAAATATGGTGTGACAAATAATTTGATCAAAGAAATAATTTTGCACTTTTTGTAAAAAATAAAATACCCAATAAAAAAAATATTCCCTTGAAATTTTGTATGTAAATACACAAATTATTTATAGAGAAATATTATTGGAAAAAGTAGATGAATATAAAATTTGGACTTACTGCAATTTTATTTGCTTGCTTAGCATTTAATGGATGTGGGGGAGGTGCTGGAAGCAGTGGGAGCGGTGGAAGTCGCAACGGGAATGGTGTTGGTGGATTTACTGATCGAGGACCAGCAGACCCAGTACCATGGGATATTGATGAAAGCCAAAAATTGATTAAATACACTGGAGGTTCTGGGCAAGTACGATTAGAAGGAAGTGAAAATGACAGTTCTTTATATTATATGATACTTGAAAATAATGAAAATAATCAAAATAACCCGTATACTAGTTATGATGCTTTTAAGATTCGGACAGTAGTGAGAGATATTCAAGAACATATTCAAGATAATGGAACAAAAAGATATGAGGGGGAAGTTCAACAAGGATTAGGAGGCTACCATAAACAAAATTATGAGTCTACTGATTTAGGAAATTATAAATTTGTTTATGCAAGTGTGGAGCCGAGTCTTGGAATCGTACAGTTTCAAAATGGTGATCTCTTTACTGTTGGTTCAGAGTTTTCAGATTCTTTACCACTGAATGGAACCTATATTTATTCTGGTGTAAGTACAGTGGGTCGATATGATTCACGTCTGATTGATGGTTTAAAAGTGGGAAGTTTTTTAATGATCGCAAATTTTACAGAAGAGTCTGCTAAGGTTACTGGATTAGTTGAAAATGGTTTAGCCTTAAATGGTAATGTGGTTATAAATATGGTTAGGGGAACATTCGAGGGTAACGAATTGAATTGGCATTTGAACTTTGATAATCAAAATTCATTTGGAACTGCGACTATAAACGGTTCGTTTCATGGTCCGAATGGAACTGGAGTATCTGGAATATATTCTGACAATGAGACAGACGGGAACAATTATCCTAGAATTTATGGAGCTGTTGTTGGGAAGCGTCAATAATAGTAGCAGATTGAATTGAAACAAAAAAATAGTACTGATTTGAATTCTTAGTGAGTAGCGACTAAAACTTCAAATTCACAAGATCTTGATTAGTTATCTAGGGTATTTGTGCTGAAATTCAGCACAGGGTGGGAAAAGTGAAGTGACAAAATATTTTTTTCATTTTTGTGCTTGCAATCTTGAATAAAAGTAATTATATTGATCCTTACGTTGATTCACAACTTGTTGTGAATTGGGTTAGTGACTCTTTCCCGAGATGATGTATTTCATCTCGGGCTTTTTTTTGTTTTTAAAATATTAAGTAAATGCAGGCTTAACAAATAGAGAATAATTTTTCTTTCTACAATTATGCCGACAAATTATTATGATTAAACCAGATAATATTGGAGGTAAAGTTGACAAGAAAGAGTCTAAACAGAGTTTCAGAATCACAGATCAGAAATCTTGCAATCAAAGAACAACAAAGGTCTAAACCAAACTTCAGCGTTTTCAGTAAAATATTTGGTGGAATAGGGAGTGTTTTGGGAGTAAGTAGTTTTGTCACTTCTGCAAGCTATGCACAAAAAACATGTACTGGTTCTGTCAATCGAGTTATTTCATTATGGAGTGCTATAACAGATAAATCAGAAAAAATATTTGATCAAGACAAGAGTGTTACAATTTCTGATTTAGATCAATTCACAACTGCAATGAAATATTACCAGGTAAATGATTCTCTACTAGAAATGATGGTTATCAATACTAGAAGGAATTTTGTACTGTACGTGATTATTCTCTTTTGTTCAACCATACTTGGAATCTTTAGTCTAATTTCATATCCACCTGATCATTTGTTCAATGGTGTGGTAAGATTCTTACCAATTCCATTTCTTTGTTCATTGATTTTTAAACATGCATATTCTAATTGGATCTTCAGAAATCAATTACTTGGAACTCCATTAGCTTTTTTACGAGCAGGTGATAGGTGGCCTAGAACAAAATGATTTTGGATTTTATTTGGCTTGAACGTATATAATCTTAAGTCGCTATGAAAACATGTATCATTAGAAATTCTTCGTCCAAAATATTAATCAAGTTTTGAGAAAAGTCATTACATATTATTCACTGGATAATAACAGGAAGCTAACAAATAATTCAAACTATATTTGTAGAAAATTTTAGAAGGTGGATTATAGATATTAAAATATAACTTCTACAGAAACTGTGGTATTTCCCTATAAATTCATATATAAAATTCGCATAATATATATTATGGAACTTTTTTTGAAAAAAATCTAAATACACACTTAACTAAATGTAATCTTAAAATTGAAACCAAATATGATTGGAGTCTAATCACAATATATTTAAAAATTCTTTGGAACAGATGCCTCCGATATTTGAAAATTTAACTGAATGGAAATTACTAACTTTTGAGCTTGAAAAAGAATTATATATTATTTATCACCATACACTTTTTTTCGAGAAACTTAAAATCTGATGTAAATTTCGAATTTATTCAACTTTATAGCTAAGATTTTTTGATTTTGGGATTATTTTTTCAGTTAGAGGAGAAATAGTTTAAGTTTTCAGAATAATCCTACAGTTTTTTTGGAATATTGCAAAATTTTGACAATTGTTCTCTGTTCGCTAAACTTCACGATTTAGCGACGTAACAAATTGACAATGTTTTTTTGTATCAGGTCGAAACAATTATATCATTATAATTGATGATCTGTTACGGCTGAACTTGGTTTGAATAACTCTCCCATATATCGCCAAAACTCGGGCAATTGAATTTTTCGTTTCCATAAATAAAGGAACTGTCGCAATCCAAATTGAAATGGCGACAACTTGCTGCGTTTCGCTTTTGCTTCACTGAAGTTTTCCCAATATGGTTTGATTTGAGTCGCTAAGCCGATACAAAAGTAGAGAGCCGCGGACGCGCATAAAATCAGTCTTTCAATTCGATCACAATGTTGGAGTCGGGTCTTTGTTATGTTAAATCCTCGGGATTTCAAGTCACTAAACATTGGTTCAATGCCCCAACGTTTGCCATATTGTAACGCTTTTTCTTTTGTTGGTTCGCCGTCCATTGCGATAATCCAAGGATCATCCTGCTGATTTGCTTTGATCATGTATATTGAGGTTTTGATTGATGAATCCCCAAGGGTAGCATTGTGAATCCCATTGGGAAATTTGTCGGCAATTTGCCCCGACTGAAATTTCTTTCCGTTATGATCGAGCCATAAATCGTCTTTCATGCGCAGGCGATATTTCCAATTTCGTCGCTGGCAAAACTCAATTAAATTACGGGTTCCGTAAAAACGGTCAGCGGTGAAAACAAATTTCATATTAGGATATTGCTTGAGCGTTTCATTGAATTGCAGGAGTAGTGAATGGTAGTCTGGAAAGCCGATACCACCGCGACCCCAGTTCATTACTTTGCACATGAATGGGATGGCTCGACCTTTATATCGAAGCGAAATCATTATGACTTCGAATTTTTTATTGATTGATGATTGATCCATCATAAAGTAAAGCGTGTGACCGCGTTTGACCGCCGTTTTCAAGGTCGGTTTGAGGAGGTCATTCATGATTACCGGTGGATCAACATTGTCATTTTGTAGGAGCCGGGTAAGAGCTTTTTCGCCCGCCACTTCACTGGTCGTAGCCCGGGGAATATTAAGTCCTAACTTGGTGGTACTAACTGAGTGAGTGATGATCAGTGCGCAAATGAAATCTGCGAATGACCGCGTCGTTGACCGGTGAAGCTGAATCTCCAAGAACAGCAAACCCATCAGAACTGGCATAAATAACTGTAGGTATTGGCTTCCTTGGTGCTTTTTCAAATCATTTTCGGTCAACTTAACAGTTCTTTGTTTCAAGTATCAATCTCCTATTTTGTTGAATTGATACTCAAAGGTTACTGATGCTCAGCAAGTTTTCTGGTTATTTCAAGTATTTATCCACAGGGTACAATATTTATAGTAAGTACAGTAAATGTAGTTTCAAGTATATCAAGTATTGTACTATGTTTTAAAAAAATCTATACTTAAATTTTATTAAGTAAAACTGTCAACAATTTCAAACTTTGCTCCCAAAAATTGCTATCAAATGTTAAAATAAAACGTTAAAATGAAATTTATCGTCATCAATTTATAAGGAAAGACATGATACTCCGTCGCCTATCCATCAAACTGGTTGATTCAAATCCCGTCATTAGTCGAAGATTACTAGTTCCTGAGGCAATGAACTTACATGATTTACACCGATTAATTCAATCTGCAATGCCGTGGGAAAACTGCCACATGTATGAATTTCACTACAAATCTGAGCAATATTGGTATGAAGAAGAAGACGAAGTTGCCAAATACTTTGGTGATGAACCATCCCATCAAACGACAAAACAATGGAGCCTTTCAAAATTCTTACAACACACTCATGCCAAGTCCTTTCACTATGTTTACGATATGGGTGACAATTGGGACCATCTGATCCGGGTCGGAGCAATAGTTGAATCAAAAGCCGGTGAAATTTATCCGAAGTTGCTAGTCGCGAAAGGAGCCGCTCCCCCAGAAGAAATCGGTGGGATATACCGCTATAATTGGGCTCTTGAAACACGAAACGAACCTAAACATGTCAATTACGAAGAGATCGGTTCTTGGATTAAAGATGATTTTGACCCCAATGCTGATGTATTTCCCCCACTCGAAAAAAGAGTTGAAAAATTCGCAAAGCAGTATCAAAAGAAAGTTAAAAGTTGACTTTAAAAAAAGTGTCGGGTATTAAAATATTATGTATTATGTTAAAATCTAAATAGAATTAGTGCTTTTAAACAAATTATGGAGTACACAATGCCTATGGTCAAAAAGAACTACACACTAACTGATCAAGAAGATTCTTGGGTCAAGTCCCGAGTTGCCTCAGGTGCATATTGTAACGAAAGTGCAGTTATCAGTCAATTAATTCAAGAGCAGCAAGTTCGCGAACATGAAACCCCTGAAGAGATTGCAGCAATTCGAGCTGCTTTGATCGAAGGTGAGGAAAGTATTAAGCAGGAAGGATATTGTAATCAAACCGTAAGAGAAATTTGGGAGGAAGCTAAAGCAATATATCAGGCGAAGCATGGGTAATTTCTCTCTTGCACCAAAAGCTAAATTAGACTTGCTAGATATTTTCCTGTATGGACTAGAGTTCTTTGGTTTGGAGCAATCCGAACATTTTCAAGATGAGTTAAATGAGCAATTCCAAGTTATTGCAAATTTTCCGCTTCATTTTCAAGCTGTAGACGACATTTACCCTGGATATCGTTGAAGTATCTACCGCTCACATTCAATATATTATTGTATAGAAGAAGATGATGTAACAATCATTCGGATTCTTAAGCAACAAGATACCGCAAAAGCCTTCACGAAGGTATTTTAAAATATTACAGAAATTTTTATCGTATTTCCTATGTTTAGTTGAATACTAGTATAAATTTATTGACTAATGAGAGTTGTAACCACAAATTTTGTTCGTATAGTTCGGAAATTTTAGTTTAGATGTTGATTGTTAGGAGCAGAATCATTTACTTTGTCACTTAATCTAATGGAAGGAACAGAAGAAATTAACAGACGCAAACTTTACTCACCTTTATTATTGAAGTACCCCACCTAGCATTAGAAACATTTTATAATTCATTTGGTTCTTTCATACCGAGAATTATATCTACTTAAAGGTAATGATGATAGTTGTTTGAGCAAATTTCGTAATTTCCAAATTAATAACTAAGTGATTTAAGAAAGAGGTGAGTTCCCAAAATAGGAGTATTGATCTTATCTGAGTCTGACTTTATTCCTAGTTTTATTACATCAACCATTGTAATTGAAGCTCTCTTTTTCTTGGAAATATACCCAAAGACCGCCTATGCGAAAGACGACACTTTTCTTTGGTCGACATAACAAATTTGATTAAATTTTTGTTTACTTGAAAAAAATTATATTATGTATAATATGAAAGTACAAAATTTAAGGGACAACTCAACCAACTTGTGGAGGAACGCAATGGTTGCTACAGTTTCAAAAACAATAAAACTTACTGCACAACAAGACGCTTGGATAAAGTCACAAATTGATTCGGGTCACTTTGATGATGAAAGTGAAGTTATCCGTGAATTGATACAAGAACATAACGAACGAGTAATTGAATCGCCCGAAGAAATCGCTGCAATAAGAGCTGCTCTAATTAAAGGAAAAAAAAGTGGTAAGTCTAAGCTGACAGTAAGAGAAATTTGGGAAGAAGAAAAAGTAAAATTTTTAGCCCGCCAAAATGGGTAAATACTCTGTCCAAAATCAAGCTGAATTAGACCTAAGAAAAATTTTTAAATATGGTTTCGAGTTCTTTGGTTTGGAACAAGCTGAACAATTTCAAGATGAATTGATAGAACGATTCAATGAGATTGCTTATCACCCATATCGTTATCAAGCTGTTGACGATATAGAACAAGGTTGTCGCCGTTGTGTTTATCGCAGACATTCTATTTATTATAGCGTTGAAAAAGACGAAGTATCCATAATCCGGGTGCTCAAACATCAAGACATCACAAAGTCATTTTCTGATATCTAATCAAATAGTTTCTTGAAAGATTTACTCTTGTCAAATCTGGAATTAAGATTAATTGTTCTATCATACTGTAAGAAATATAATTTCGGGAACTTGGGTTTCATTTCTAAATTTGAATTCAAGAAAAAACGCATTCCTGTTGTCTATTCCGATTTATGTATAGGTCTTTTCAACAATAAAAGTGAAATTATCCGCGAATTGATTCAAGTGAGATTATTTCCGAACCTGAAACTCTAGAGGAGATTGAAGCAATTTGAGCTGTATTGATTATAGCTGAAGAAAGTAAAAAGCAGGAGGGATATAGTAATCAAACAGTAATAAAAATTTCGGAGGAAGCTAAAGCAGAATACCTAGAAAAGCATGGAGTATGAACGTCTATACTATCCAGAATCTGTTCGTTCTGGAAAATCTCTACGCACAAATTCATCTCTACTGATGTTAGACTTCTCTTTTTCCATTCTTAACTGAAACAAATCTAGTACTTTTTCCAGAATGTCAATTCCAACCCAATTTCGGTCCAATTTAGAAGCCGCAACAAGTGTTGTCGCACTACCACAGAAAGGATCAAATACAACGTCTCCTGGTTTAGAAGAGATTTCAATGATTCTTGTGAGCAACTTAAGTGGTTTTTGGGTTGGATAACCACAAAACTCTCGACCACCTATTATGTTGTAAATGTCACTCCATATACATCCCAACGGTTTTCCAGTATATTCTTCAGCATAACTTTTCCTGAGTGGTCGCTTATCTTTTCGCCATATAATCGCTCCCTGCTTGTCTAACTCTTTCAGTTTCTCTTTACTAACTCTCCAACCAGAAGGATATGGGTTAGTGACTCCCTTGTATGTATAACAAAGATTAGGACGATCATCCATTATTGGAGTTGAAAACAACGGGGTTTTTGTATTATACCGCCGCCCATTATCATCTATATATGGAAATTTCTTTTGTATTTCATCATCTGAAACTGGAATTGTTACGTTATTATTGTAATAGTTTTTAGTTATCGAATAATGTAAGATAGTGTCAGCGTTTCTTACCAGTGAACGTGGTTTAAACTGATTTCCCTTGACTGTGGCTGCAACCCGCTTCCAAATAATTTCATTGACAAAATTATTTTGCCCAAATATTGCATCCATCATTAACTTTATATAATGTCCAGCCGTATCATCACAATGTAAATAAATTGAACCGGTATCCTTGAGCAATCGTTTCAATTCCTTGATTCTTATAGCCATATAAATTATATATGCCGCCATTGAATCGCTTTTGATTGTTCTGACTACATCTATGTAGTCATGTAACTCAGGATTTTCTTGCTTAATTTCACTGATCCAATTGTGTGAAATGTCTCCTGAGTTCCATTTATCTTTAAAACCTGCACCTGTAGCATTCGTACCGCTTCTTGCAGTGTAATTTGAGTTAGAATTAAATGGTGGATCCAAATATATTAGATCAACAGATTTACTATTCATGCCTCGCATGATAGGTAAATTATCACCTATCCAAATCGTATTTGGTTCAAAGTTAAGTTTTGTCATTTATACCTGAAATTTAAGTTATGGTTAGTTCTAAATAAGAACTTGTTACTTTCATGCCGACAGTACAAGTCATTATAGCAAATTTTTAACTATTTCAATTTTTCTTTGATTTATCAAGTTGT
This sequence comes from Stappiaceae bacterium, assembly GCA_964291365.2. Lineage (GTDB taxonomy): Bacteria > Pseudomonadota > Alphaproteobacteria > Rhizobiales > Stappiaceae > JBDWFY01. The sequence goes on along the minus strand of OZ219989.1, from coordinate 1,813,834 downwards.
TGATGCCCCCTTTCCTAACAACAAATTATAACAATTTCTAAAATCGTCCTTTCCCACTGGTTAACTAAATTGACTGAATTATTGCATAATCTGTCTTTGATTAATTTATCCACGACATAATGTGACAATATGTCGCAGAATTAGGTCTTGAATTAGATATCAAATCTTTGTAATTTGAATCCAAAACTCACTTCAGGAGATTTAACATGAAGACAAAAATTATGTTGCTTGCGATGTCACTATTTATCACGGGTTCATTGTCTGGATGTATAAATCCGTACGCATCGTATGAAAATTGCTATATCGTCCATCAACGAGGAGAAAGTCACCTCCCTGGTGAAAGACGATGTGACTAGTATTGCTCAAATTTCTTGACGCAACTACAATTCTGTGAACGAATTTGAAAGAGAGCCAGGTTGGCTCTCTTTTTTTATGACATTATAAATAAAAACAATTCCCATTGTCCAAAGAATAATCAAGCATATTCTTCAAAGTGCCCGATGACAAGATGCTGAACGTTTTTTTGAATTTTATTGCTTTCATGCCGACAATATATCTCCAGATTTAATGATGTAATTAAATCAATCAGTTGGCGCAAATTTAGGTTTTCGGTTGTTTGAATTTCCTACCGCACACTTTTAGCAAAGGAAAGATTTGGTTTAATTTAATCTATTTCACAATTGTCAACACTGATAAAATCAACTTTTTTTGCTCGGAAATAGATTGTTGAAAATAATCATTAGTTATAATCATGCCGACAAATTATCTAGTCAATATGTTGACGAAACCATAGTCTTAATTATGAGTAAGTAGAACGTTAATTGAAATTTTACATCAATTAATTTTGCTACGCTTGTTTCGCCTCAATTCAACTACAAGATTAACTTCTGCTGATCAGTCCTGCAACTTGGTCAGCTGGAAGAATCATGCTTAAACAATAATGCGGAGTAACAAATGAATACACATAAAATCCTGTTTTTGGTATTACCAATAATTTTGATGGTCTTAATCAGTGAATTGAGAGTGACCTCAGCGACTGAGATCAAGACAGAACAAAGAACCTACCTTTCCAAATTACTTGATCACTATATTCCCAAAGAGTGGGACGTACTAATCTCCCCACGAATAAGTCCGGAGATTATGATTAGTCATGAAGAAGTTGATACTTGGAAAATCATTTTAGCCTATCGACTCTTTTGTATTGGATTGGATGTAACCTTCAAAAATCAAGAAGTTATTATTCAGAAATTCCAAAATGAAAAACCAGAACGAGATATTGGATTGTGTCGCAATGATTTACGCGAACAAATTAGCACTACCAAAATCACTCAAGACGAACTTGAACATAACGAAAAATTAGATTTCACCCCACAAACTGGTCTGTTTGGATTTAAAGTAGTTCCCTATCAGCAAATTCAGTCACAAACTACTATTGATGCTGTTGAAGAGTCTCCGACTCCGCAAATAAAGCCCCCTGCTCTCTTTTCACCAAAATCTGAGTTAGTTATTAGTCAGAATCAGACACAAAATTTAGAAATTCACGAACCAACATTACCAAGCATAGCCAATAAAAATCCAGAATTAAGTGTTGTCACTCAAGAATTCGAGGTAACTGCTGGTAACCTGCTTTCAACAACGATAGCTGATTGGGCCCAAAAGGTAGGTTGGTCGTCAAGTTGGGAATTAGAAGATGATCTCCAATTTGAATTCAGCGCAACTTTTAAAGGCAATCTTGAAACTGTTGCAAAGCAATTAGCGAATACAGTTGACCAAACTACCAGACCATTCTCCATTGAACTTAATCGTGGTAACAAGGTCGTGAGAGTATTTGATGGTTTAAATACCAATACCAATTAATGCAAAGGAAATTTAATTATGAAAAAAAGTCTTAAATACACAATACTTTTGGTACTAATGGTAATTGCTGGTTGTAGCAAAAATTATCAAATTGCGCCAAAAATATCTCAAACAAAGGAGCGAACAAATCAATTATTTGAAACGTCGCTTTTGCCGGCAAAACCTAAAGAATTTAACCAAGTAATAGTAACTGATGATGTATATCTTGGTGGCAAGGTTGTTGATTTTACTAATGAAACTCCCCTTCCCCAAAAACTTGAACAAGAAAATGGGGTAACCATTTATCGAAAGGACCCATTAACTTTACGAGAAATTACAACAATAATAACAAAACACACTGGGATACCAGTGTTACTTAATGGTACTACAGCAAATAATTCAAAGGTAGAACCAAGCATTGCAGATTCAATTGCAGCTGGACCAATTCCAGCAGGACGTACCAAATTTGATGATTCGCAAAATGACCTAAACTCAGAAGTCATCAGTATATCAGACTCTCTACCCGAAGCTGACGAAATGATAATTCAATTCAGTGGTAAATTAAGTGCGCTATTGGACATGATCGCGGCACATTACAATGTTGTATGGAAATATAACAGTAAGAATATCACGATCGATTTTATTGTTAGTAAAAGTTTTGATGTCCCTGCTCTACCAGTAATTGCAAATATGTCCTTCAATGTTGGTACTGGATTAGTATCAGGTGATGAAAACTCCAGTGTTTCTTCAGTTCAGTCGGCAACAACTAATTCAGTTACTAATATTTGGCAGGATATTCAAAATGGATTGTCCGCTATAATTAAAGTTAATAATAATACAAATAATTTTACCGTAAGCATGTCAACTGGAGTCATTACTGTGTCGGCAGACCCCAGTACCATTAAACGAGCTGCAAGTTATATTAAACACCTCAATAACCGATTGCAAGATCAAGTAGCAATCAGTGTCAAGGTGTATTCTGTTGGTTTGAGAGACTCTGACATCTACGAATTTGATATTTTAGGAATATTTGAAGATTCTGGAAGATTTGGCATCGGGTTTGGACAACTAAATAATGAAAACAAGTCTTCAACCGCAACAGAAGGCGCAAGTGGCATCGGATGGGCCCTATTAGATAACGATTCAGCGTTTAATGGCTCTAGCGCATTAATTCAAGCCCTTTCCGAACGAGGTGAAGTCGCAGTCGTTACCAGTGCATCTGTGACTACCTTGAATGGGGTCCCAGTTCCATTACAAGTTGGACAAGAACGGGATTATGTTTCAGAAATTGAAGTTACCACCCAAGATGAAACAGTTACTACTGAAATTACTACCGATACTGTTTCAGCGGGTTTCAATCTTCACCTAATTCCATTGATTGGACGTAGTGGTAATCTGACGCTCCAATTCGGTATGAATATTTCTGAATTGGCCGGTGCTGAAAATGGCTTTGATACCTTCTCTGCTAATGGACATACCGTACAATTGCGTCGAATCAATCAACGGAACTTTGTGCAACAGGTCAAAATCCCTCATAGGAAAACATTAGTTCTTGCTGGATTTGAACAGGTGCGTTCGACAATAAGAAATCAAGGAACCGGAAGTCCATATGTTCAAGTATTAGGTGGTGGCAGGAGATCTTCAGAAGAAAGAGAAGTAATTGTCATCGCCATAACTCCTACTATATTAAACTTTGGAGTAAAATAATGATTGCTCAACAATCTTCAAATACGAATGAATCTATGGAAATATTACCGCAGGAAGATAATTCAAACTTTGATGGAGTTGACAAATTTGACAAAATGGATGGCTTAGTCAAGATAGGTAAACGAATTTTTGCGACTGATTTGCATTGGGAGTTAGCGAGTACACTAGCAGAAATTGAAGTTGAAGCAAAGAACCGTGTACTGGAATCGCAACTTAATGCGGAATTTTATTGTATAAGACGTGGTGCGACTCAGCAAATTGCATTTGGATTTAAATCCTTGAATCACAAAGTTAAAATGCCATCGCTAGCGGCAACTATCGCTGATAACATCGGTGGTAATTGGCTTGGTATTTTTGCAATAAACAATGGTTTTTATCTGTTAGGAGTTGTCAATGATGGAATACTTGCAGAAACAGATCGTTTTTTCAGTGATATACAAGATGCTTATACCTGCTTTCACAAACTTTATGATATAACGACTTGGGATTGTGTGTATGCACCTAACAAACTGAACATTCCTGATGCGATCAACTTGGACTTAAGCAATTTTATTTCGAAACGTCCGACTACTTGTCTGAAGATTTCCACCAGTAAAAAGCCCAAGACCTTTAAAGTATTAGGGTTTTGTGTCATGATTTTAGTTGTTTGCATAGTGATTTGGTACTTAAACCCCTACTCTGTCATTAAAAAATTAGAGACAGAAAACAAAATAGTAATAGAGAATTCTAAAACGCAAACTAATCTTGATAAATTTCCTCCTAAACAACCGTTAATGCCATGGGATGGAAAACTAAATGGAATTGCAGTCTTAACTTCATGTATACAAAGTATTGAGGAATTTCCTGCATCGATTCCTGGTTGGTCTGTTTCAGAATTACTCTGTGATGGCTACAGTGCATCTGTTCGTTTAAAGAGATTGGGAAACCTAGATGCAATGGGAGGCTCTATCAATTGGATATTGCCAAATTTGAAAAATCAAAACTATGAACCAAAATTGGTTATTCCAGAAAATGGTTCAGAAGACTTAGTTGAGGTAAATTGGAAGATTGAACATCAACCCAATGCTATTTCGCATTCAATTCATGCATCAATTATAGATATTCGCACCGCATTACTGAATGAATTTGAAGAGCGAATGACTCCTATAATCTTTACACCAACTGAATCCAGTGAATTTTGGTTTAGAATGGGATTTCAATTTAAATCACCTTTTAATCCTTTGGACTTCGTAGATATTTTTACGGCGGTCCCAGGATTATTAATCTCAACAGTCCACTATGACGCGATAGGTGGCATTTGGACAATAAAGGGAAAAGCCTATGAAAAAAGATCAATTCCTGCTTCTACTGTTCACTAGCTTATTGATAATATGGTTATTTACCGTAGCGGTATTCAATAACAATGTATTTGCGTTAGAGCACAAAAAGAGTCAATTCAATTCTCAGATGATAACTGAAATAGAGCGACACTCTACTGAATCAGCGAATGTCAATAAAACAAATGAAAAAATTGCCCAAATTACAGAGATAACTGATCAAGACACGGTTAAATCTATTCTAGATCAACCAGTATTCAAAGCAGACTTGTCAGATTCTCAAGTTGATATTGGTGAAATCGCCAGGTTGCGTCGTGAACTAATAAAATTGGATCTAGAGTATCAAAAAGTATTATTGGAATCTAAGATTGCCAACATTCAAAATACGGATTCAAAATTGAGTACTTCTGAGTCAGCAGATTTTACATCTAAAATAATCAGCATCTTTCAGGAACTAGATAAACAAAAAGAACATAATGATATATCTGGGGATGAATTCAAAGATACGACCCTTTTACCAGTAGTCGCTGAAATTATAGGTATCGCTGGGCAACTACAAGCAAAGATACTTGTCCCCTATTTTGGTGAGGTGATTGCCCACTCTGGAACAATTTTACCTAATGGGATGACAGTAACCTCAATTACTGAAACCGAAGTGATGGCAATATTGAATTACGAGAGACAAATGCTCCCGTTTGGTTCAAGCGTTCCAATCAGTAGAATCAAAGAGTAATTGGAATTATAGTTTTTTGGAGATCAATATGTCTCACTCAATCATTACTGTGCTCAATTTTTTATTTAAAAAGATCGTTGTATCGTTATTTCCAAGTCTAAAAAAAGTGGTTGTCACTCACCCCGGAACTATTTCTACAACTACCAATAATTCACCTAGAAAGTCAATCTCAACTCCGACTAAATTTAAAGAAATTAAGATTGTCAAAGCAAAGGAGCTAACAGAAGAAGAAATTGCAAATCTACTAGCAGAAAATTTTCAAATATTAACCGGGCCAAATGCTGAAATTTCGATTTCAGAAGCGCAATCAAAACTAATCATTCTCTTATCTTACCAACGTGGGTCATCCTTATTGATTGCAAAGTCTCATCAAGCTAGTCATGAAGTTTCTACCGTAAAGTCATTGTTGCGTAAACTAGGTATGGAATGGGAGCATTTATTCTTAGTTGAACCAAATGTAATTAAAACTATTTACGAAGGACTAGCTGAAGCTAAAATTCACACTGATAACAGAAAAGATATTTTACCTAATTTACCTACTGAACCGGTTGAAACAGTCGCAATGGAACGACTCTTTGTTCAGATTTTAGATGCCGCGAATAGAGTGAATGCTTCTGATATTCACGTGTTTGTACGTCGGACTGGTTCCAAAATATTTTATAGAGTAAATGGTGGATTGAGAATGAGTAAAGAGATTTCAGAACAAGAAGGCAGTGCGTTATGCCAAGCAGTGTTTGCAATGGCAGATACCTCTGATCCAACCTATAATGCAAACGAACAGCAATCAGCACGGGTCAATGGTCAAACCCTCAAGTCTATCAAATTCAAAGGTGCTGTAGAATCATTGCGGCTACAATTCAATCCACTTGCTGATGGCGGGCGGCATCTAGTTGTAAGGATATTATACAGTCTTACTTCAAAGAATCGAACTAGCTTTGATCAACTCGGATATTACGCGTTACAATTCGAACAAATGAACCGAATGAGACAACGTACAACTGGAATGATTATAATTTCAGGACCAACTGGATCAGGTAAATCAACTACACTGACCAATGGACTCAATGCGTTAATGTCTGAGCGACCAGGTACATCAACCTTAACCATTGAAGATCCACCAGAATACATTATTGAAGGTGCGGTACAAATCCCAGTAACAAATGCAAAAACCTATGATGAACGCACCGAAAAATTTAATATCGCGATTGCTGGTGCGTTACGATCAGACCCTGATACCATTATGATAGGAGAAATTCGTGATCGCTCTTCTGCCAAGTTGGCATTCGAGGCGGCAATGACTGGTCACAGTGTATGGACCACTTTACACGCGAATAGTGCAATTGGGATTTATGACCGCTTGTTAGATTTGGAAGTTGAATCTTATAAATTAACCGATATTTCAAATATCAGTGGACTCATCTCTCAACAATTAATTGAGTCAATAATACCTGAAAATTCAATTTCATTTAAGGACGGAGTAAAACAAAAACTGATTGATACAGAGTTTGCATCTCAAATCCGTGAATTTGGTGGAAATCTTACCCAAAATGTTCGGTTCACTAGTAAGAATGAGCAGTCAAAAAATTTACCTGAGTTTTATCGCAGTGTAATTGCAGAAACTATCGTACCAGATCAAGGTTTTCTAAATATTTTAAAAGGTGGTGATAGAGTCGGGGCAAAAACTTATTGGTTAGAACAGCTAGAAGGTATAACAATGTACGAACATGCAATTATTAGAATGTTCTGTGGTGAAATTGATCCACGAACTTTCAAAGATAAATTTGGTGGGATCATCTTATTAAGTGAGAAGCGTAAAGAGGTAATTTGTAAGCAACTTAAAACGAGTTAATCCTCAGAATAGTACAGCAAACACCATAGAGTATTAATCAAAAAGAGGAACACTACTTTTGAAAACATTAACATATTGGTTGCAGAGAATTCAATTCAACTCGCGTTTACGTGCACGGATTTTGCGTAAAATTGTTCGCTTTCTAGAAAACTCTATCCCGTTACCGCAAGCACTCATAATTTTATACATTCATGCTACAAATGAAGGCAAGAATCCTAACGTGGTAGAAGCGATCGCAATTGATCAATGGCATCAAAGGATTCGAGATGGTAAATCATTTGGTCAAGCCATTCAAGGTTGGGTGCCAGAAACGGAGAGATTGGTGATTGAGGGTGGTGAAAATGCTGGAAACCTTATTCAAACTATTGAACAATCACTAATGATCAATCATTCGGTAAAAGAAATCAAAAAAGCGATTATTGGTGGATTAACCTATCCTCTGGTTTTGTTCATAGGAATCATTGGATTCTTAATATTGTTTGGTTATGAAGTCATACCAGAATTTAAAGCTATTATACCGCGCGAACGTTGGACCGGTACTGGTGCACAAATGGCAGTTTTGTCGGATTTTGTCCAGAATTGGTTAATGGTAGTGTTAATTCTTTTGGTCGTATTTATAGGATTGTGTTTGTACACTCTGCCCCGTTGGACTGGTTCACTTCGAGGAAAATTTGATCGGGTACCACCCTGGTCCTTGTATCGATTAGTCATTGGATCTGGGTTTTTGTTAACAGTCGCCTGCATGCTACAAGCTGGAATGACTATTATGAATATTCTCTCAGTATTACAACAAACTGCAAATCCTTATTATCGAGAACGACTAACTAAAATTGCACAAAACTTAAAGAATGGTCATAACTTTGGACAAGCTTTGTATTTAACTGACTACGCATTTCCAGATGCAGAGACAGTTCAAGATATCCGTGCATATTCAAATCTTAATCGATTTAACGAAGCTCTTGAGCAATTAGGAAAGGAATGGTTAACCGATTCGGTGCAAAAGATACAAAAGCAAGTGTCGTTGTTCAAAAATATTTCTATTGTGCTAGCAGGAATCGTATTTATGTGGATCGCTTTTGGAATTTTTTCATTACAACAACAAATTACTAATGGCATCTAGCAAGCGTTGAATAAAAATGCCGCACTTTGTTAAAAAATCATGTAAGTATTTTTCGTCTTGTATTAAGTAGGGTTTCAAAATATTAACAAAAAGTTTATTTTTTTTAAGTTTTTGTACCTTGAAGTTGTGTAAAAAAATACCTATCTACTAAACAGATTGATTTGATGGAATTTATCAACTGAGATATATGAAATCAAACAGTCTATGAGTGAAAATTATGATATGGTCTCCTTTAGCCGGGGTAATTTTTAAATTGCTCCGGCTTTTTTTTACAACTATCTTATTGCAATTTGGATAATTACAAGTAAGGAAAATTACAAGCAAAAGTTGTTTTTTATACAATTTTAAAATGCTGTTCAGGTCTTTATAATGAGTAGATTTTCCTGTACTGAACCGATTAGTATTCTCACTAACCGCTTTCAACATATCACAATTTACTCAACTAATATCCGCTCCAATTTTTTTAGTAATTCAACAGTTTTAAAATCATCCATTTCTGCAAAAGTGATTTATTACCTATCTTGTGCAAATACTTTTGTAAAACTTTAACTTGATCCAGCAACATTTAAAAAAATTAGTAGCGTTGCTTTAAACTCTCTTAAGTCTAGTCATTAAAGTATGTGCATCATTGTGACAGTGTCCGTTGAACGGCTTGTTGCCATCCTAAAATTTTCTTTTCACGAATTTCTAATTCCATTTTTGGTGAAAATTTTTGGTCCAGCCGCCAGCTTTGTGCAAAACCTGCCATATCTGGCCAGACGCTATGGTGATACCCAGCTAACCATGCAGCTCCTAATGCTGTAGTCTCTAGAATAACAGGTCGGTCGATCGGGGCATTTAAAATATCCGCAAGTCGTTGCATTACCCAATTATTTGCAACCATTCCCCCATCAACTCTTAATATCGTTTCCTTTGGAGGGGTCCAATCATTGTGCATGGCATTCAATAAATCTAGTGTTTGATAACACACCGATTCTAATGTTGCTTGCGCTAATTCATTTGGTCCAGTTGCTCTTGTCAATCCGAATATTGCGCCGCGGGCATTAGCATCCCACCATGGTGCACCCATGCCAGTAAATGCGGGCACAAGATATACCTCTTGTTCGTTGTCGGCCTCTTTAGCTAACGTTTCTGTACTAGCCGCATCCTTTATTATCTTTAGTCCATCTCGCAACCACTGCACTGCAGCACCTGCGACAAAAATTGAACCTTCTAGGGCATAAGTTGGTTTCCCATTGAGCTGATAGGCTATTGTTGTCAATAGACGGTTAGTAGATTTTACTGGTGTGTCACCAGTATTGAGTAAAGCAAAACAACCAGTACCATAGGTTGATTTGAACATGCCAGGTTGAAAACATGCTTGGCCCAAAGTTGCGGCTTGTTGATCACCTGCAACGCCAGATATTGGTAAAGAAATACCATCTAATATGTCAAGATTTGTTTCAGCAAAATTTGTTGCACAATCTTTTACTTCAGGTAACATTGATAGCGGAATTCCAAATAGATCCAATAATTCCTGGTCCCAGCATCCCTTATGAATGTTGTACATCATCGTGCGAGACGCATTTGTGACATCTGTAACATGTTTGGTCCCTTCGGTCATATTCCAGATCAACCAACTATCAATAGTACCAAATGCCAGTTGTCCAGTTTGGGCTTTCTGAACAGCCCCTTCAACATTTTCCAAAATCCACTTTACTTTTGTTGAAGAAAAATAGGGATCAAGTAATAGTCCGGTTTTACTAGTTACCATGTCCTCTATTCCCTCTTTACGTAACGAATCACAATAATCAGAAGTTCGACGATCTTGCCAAACAATCGCATTATGAATGGGTTGACCAGTCTCTCGTTCCCAAACAACAACTGTTTCACGCTGATTCGTGATACCAATTCCGACTAAGTCAGAAGATTTATCTCCCATTTGACCAATTGCAGAGCGCATCGTTCTAACAGTTGTTCCCCATAAATCCGTGGGGTTATGTTCAACCCAACCCGAAGCAGGAAAATGTTGTTGAAATTCTTCTTGTGCACTAGCCACAATCGAAAATGAATTATCAAAGATTAACGAGCGTGTGGAAGTCGTACCTTGATCAATTACCAAAATAAGTGGATTGGTTGTCATCACAAGTATCCCAATATTGTGTCTAATGAGATGAATTTTTGAACGTAACTAAAATATATACCAATTTCAAAATCAAAAGTTAATTGTTCACTTTTAGGTTAATTTTTCTGGACTTCTCATGGACTATATTGTTAAGCTTCTAAAATATAGATATAAATTATAGAGTAAAAGAACACTTTACAATATTTTATGAGATAATGCTTTAAATACGAATAAATATTCTAACTACATTGACTTTCAATACGATTTTCAATTAATAATTTCAATACAGCCTTGAAAATTATTTTTGCTCCAATAGGAGGAACTGCCATACCAATTTGTTTCCGAATTTCTGTTGCACCCCCTTCAAATACAAATGAATCTGGAAAGGTTTGCAATCTCGCACGTTCTCGATTAGTCAGCGCGCGATTTTCTTTCCAATGATACATATAGGTACCTCCACCACCTGATCCAGTTACTGTATAAGCTGGTTTGTTTGCTTCCAAACGTTTATAAATTATACTTATTTTTGCATCACTTTTCATTTTAATTTGCAGTCTTCTTGGTACCTTTGCAGTATATACATTTTCACCAGGTTTAATATGCTTGAGTCGTTCAATTACATCCGGTGAATTGTTATGAAATACATGATTTGGAGTTTTTTGAGAAATCCCCTTTAATGCCTTACTAGCAGAAACAAATTTGCCTAAATGGGTTGGATTTGGGTGCTCAAATTTCAATTTAAGATTTTTCTTGAATCCAACTATAATCATACGATGGCGGTTTTGTGGAACACCATATTCTTCAAATTTGTATGTATTTTCAAATGTATCATATCCAGCATCTTGAATAGCCTTTGTGATGACCTCTAAATCATTTCCGCTTGATTTTATACCACGAACATTTTCTGCAACAAAAAAGAGTGGTTTTTTTTCCTTTAATGCATTAACCCCGAATTGGTATAAATCCCCGTATTCACCCGAAATCCCTTTTTTCTCCCCTATTGAACTGAAATCATTACATGGAAACCCAAAAACTAATCCATCAATCGGTGCAAGTCCTTTCATATTTAAGTCTGCAATATCACAACATAGTACTTTGTTTTCAGGTAATTCAAAATTTCTCAGAAATGTCGCACAAGCACTTTTATCATTATCAGTTACCCAAACATGTTTATATTTATGCCCTTCTAATTTTGCTTGTTCTGCGCCAAGTGCCATCCCACCAGGTCCGACAAATAGTTCACCAAGAGCGTATTTCTGTTTTTTCATTGGTATTTCTCACTTCAGTACTTTTGAATAATTTTTGAAATAATTATTCTAAATTGTTATTCATTTGAATTTTTAAGAAATCAAGATTTATTCACAACTTTTTTTGGAAACTACTTATTTGCATATCTCTCAAGTGCAATTATCTGAGAGTTATTTTGAATTTTTACAAATCAGACTAATCTAACTAGTTTGAGTTGAGACGATAAACCTTCTTTCCAACTTTAGGGCCATTCATATTTTCAATGTTTTCGTAAATCATTGAAATATTCCAACGTCAATTAACCTGTTATCGGTTGGTTTTTATCGCTAGAGATTCTGAATCAAATAGGTGAATTTGGTCCAGATTAAAGACTAGTCCAACTTCGTCTCCCGGTTTGATTGTGGATAGTCCTGGTGCGCGCACTGTTAAAATTCCAAGTTCAGGAGCTGAGACATATGCAAATGTGTCTGCACCGAGATGTTCAGCAACTTCTACAGTACCACGACAATTAGCTCCAGAGTCGTTGGTTTCAGTGATACTAATATGTTCTGGTCGCACTCCTAATTTTACCGGTTGAGTCGCAAAATTTTCATTTTTTAACTGAACACTTCCATGACTAGGTAATTTAATTAAATTGTTCTCTACAGTACAATCCATAATATTCATTTTTGGTGAACCAATAAACTGTGCTACGAACAAATTTCGTGGAGATTGATACAGCTCAAGTGGTGTTCCTAGCTGTTCAATGATCCCACCTTGTAAGACTACGATACGATCAGCCAGTGTCATCGCTTCAACTTGGTCATGAGTAACATAAATCATCGTAGCACCAAGTGCTTGATGAAGTTTGGCAATCTCAAATCGCATTTCCACTCTGAGTGCGGCATCTAAGTTAGAAAGTGGCTCATCGAACAAGAATGCTTTTGGTTCGCGTACAATAGCGCGTCCAATGGCCACACGTTGTCGTTGTCCTCCAGACAGCTCCTTTGGGCGTCGTCCTAAATACTCTGTTAGTTGTAGCGTTTCTGCAGCTTTATCAACCTTTCGTTTAATTTCAGCTTTAGATTCACCTGCCGTCTTTAAACCAAATCCCATGTTTTCACGAACTGACATGTGCGGATAAAGAGCATATGATTGAAATACCATTGATAACTCTCGACCAGAAGGTGGCAATGCAGTAACATCGTTATCGTCAATTATAATTTTTCCCCTGCTTGCTTCTTCCAATCCGCAAATTAATCTTAATAAAGTAGATTTACCGCAACCTGACGGTCCGACGAAAATCACCAATTCACCATCGTTGATATCAAGGTCAATTCCCTTTATTACTTGGAGTGAACCAAACCACTTTTCAATTTTTTCAAGGTGTATTTTTCCCATTTTTGCATCCTTTTTTTAACAGTTTTTATTTGTTCAATCGTAATTATACATTATCGTCAACAACTAAACATTTACTCTTCTAAACGTGAAATGCGTCTTGATTTGGACTTGTCCATGTAAGCCATATCGCCGCAGTCCACGAAAAATCTGTTCCTCCACACCCTTGCCCAGTTTTTGGGCAGAAATATTCGAAGAAACCATTAGTTTCAATCAGCTCTTGAGTGTTTTTTTGCAATTCCTTAGCTTTGTTGCAATATTTATAGTCAATCAAACCTATTGCAATTAGATAGTTTATCATTGCCCATGTAGGACCTAGCCAATATCGAATTGAGTCAAATCTGGAATGTTCTGGATCTAAACTTGGAACACCGTATTTTACTGATGCTTGAATCCGTTCAAAATTTTTCATCAAGTGGTCATCTTGTTCTGCTGATACCACACCAGCATAATATGCCAAGAATGCATTGGACGTAATATGGTTCATTTGGATTCCAGTTCGCAAATCAATTGCAGTAAATGCACCGACTTGTGGATTCCAAAGCCTTGAAATACCAGCTTCTGAAATTTTGATCCTAGCCTCAATTTCGTCAGTTAAATCATGGAAACTATATTTTGTGGTAAGTTTCAATAAATCTCGATTAGCTCGAAGAAGAATCATTGTTAGACCAACATCTGCAACAAAAAATGGGCATTCTTTGGCAATGCGTACAGGATCCCAATTTACATCTTTGCCAAACTTAACCAAACTTAAGTATTGATCATATTCTTGCTGTTTTGGTCGCATTTCAGGATTAACATGACCAGTATCACGACGAGTATATTCACCAATACCTTCGGTGTCAATACTTGATAGAGGTTCATCCCATTCAGCACTATTGTCGCGACCAGTTTCCCAAGGATGGACTGCCGCAATAATTCCTAATTCATCAGGATCACGGTGTTGATGAAACCAGTTGTGCCAAGCAGAAATCTTGGGAATGAGTTTTTTCAAGTTTTCTTTGTACTCAAAAGCTTCCTCTTTCTGATCTAAGTGCAGTAAAATCGAGGCAAGAACCGGTGGTTGAGAAATTCCAGAAGATGGTGGAGTCTTGTTCGCTCCCCATACACTTGGACCAGGAAAGTAATCTGGATCATCATTACGAAAGATGATGTGAGGTATCATACCATCCGACCATTGTGCTTCTACTAAAGATTCAAGTTCTAAATACGCTCGGTTCATATCATAAGTTGCGATCCCAAGAGCAGAAAATGCCGAATCCCAGTTCCATTGATAGGGGTAAAGTCGCTTAGTTGGAATAGTAAAATTCCCTAAATCATTTTGCATTAAGATTGCTTTTGCCTGATCATCAATTTCATCGGCACGTGTAGCTTTTCCAGGAGTATTTTCAGTATTCATTTGTGTTATCCTTTAACACTTCCTGCAGTTAAACCTTGAACTAGAAACCGTTCAAACCAAAGAAACAAAACTAATACAGGTATGGTAGCGACAACCGCGCCCGCCATTAAATGTTGTCTTGGAACTTCTGATGAATTTAACGATACTACACCACGAGACAGGGTGAAAATTTCAGGATTGTCAAGAAACATAAATGCAAATAAAAATTCGTTCCACGCAATCATGAATACATACAATGATACAGAAGCAATTGCTGGTAATGAAAGTGGCATTGTAATTTTAAGAATTACCCCGATTCTACTTAATCCATCAACCAATCCTGCTTCTTCCAACTCATGTGGTAATCCCCGAAAATAACCTTGCAACATGTATAACGCTACTGGAATTGTCGTTGCAGGATAAATTATTAGTAGTCCTGTTAGAGTATCACGCAAGCCTGCCTGAGAAAATACCGCATATAATGGAATAACTAACACAATTGCTGGAACCATATATATGAGCAGAATTGAACGAGACAATACTGCACGTCCTGGGAACCTTAATCGTGCCACGGCATAAGCTCCTGGGATAGAAAATAGTAATGTAAGTAAAACGGTTGCTACAGAAACAAATGCTGAGTTCAATAAATAGTCACCAAAATTGAATTTGGTGAATAATTCAATATAACTACGGAAAAGTTGTTCTGTTGGTTGAAATACATCAATTGAGAGATCGAGAGGATTGATTCTTAAAGCTTGTTGACTCTTAAAACTCGTTACCACCATTACATAAAACGGAAAGGCAACAAATGCGGTGAAAGTAATAAATCCAATCCCCTTAAGGAGTCGCACATAAATTACTTCACGTTCATAACGGGTTAATTTTCCAGGTTTAACATTTTGAAGTGTCGCGATGATCGCAAATGTAACACCAAATCCAAATAGAACCAATACAGCTCCTTGTGTTAAAGTTGATTGGGTAATATCTAAGCCAAATGGGGCAAAAAAGGTTATTATAAGTGGACACAAAAAAACTACAGTCCAACATGCAATTGTATAAGATCGTCCACGCATACCCAGTGGACCAAACATATAGACTAATGCACCTAACCCCCCTGCTCCCGCACCAGCCAATACTTGAGGTTCTGCTGGTGCACCTGTGATTAAAGTCAATGTTACAGTTGCAATTACTATACCTAATGCACCCCAGAGCACACCAGTGAGAATTCCCAATAGATTACCGTTGCTTAAACTCAAAGCCCCTCCTCCTTTGGAATTGACCGAAAGTAAATCAACGCAAATCCAACAAGTAAAAAGAAAATAACAACCGCTACGGCAGCTCCAGCCCCTAAGTTAGAAAGCGCAAATCCCTGTTCGTATACATCAACTGTTAATGTTCTAGTTCCTGCGCCACCACCAGTAAGAAGAAAAATGTCATCAAATTTGTTAAATGTCCAAATGAACCGCAACAAAAATAGAATTGACAGAATTCCAACTAATTGTGGTAGTGAGATATACCAAAATTGTTGCAACGGAGTCGCACCATCAACTTCTGCCGCCTCATACATATCGGTAGAGATTGATTGCATGCGTGCCAAAATAAACAAGAATGATAATGGAAAATAACGCCAAGCTTCAAATGCAATTACAGTAGTAAGGGCTAGTGGAAATTCAAGTGTTAATCCAAATATATTGATTGGAATAGCTCGCACACCAAAAAAATTGATTGGAGCTTCCAATACGTTCATGCGAACTAATAATGAATTAAGGGTTCCGGAAAGTGGATCTAATAAAATAACCCATGTAAATGCGACCGCAATCACAGGTGCGACATATGGAAACAAAAATAATCCTCGTAACATCCCTTGGCCACGAAACTTTGTATTAAGTAATAGTGCCGCGAACAATCCAAGCACAATCGCTCCCAGCGTACCAAAAATTGTATACGCGAAGGTTACCCACAATACTGTTAAGAATTCACTACCGCTAAATACCTTCAAAAAATTTTCTAATGTAAATTCCAAATTTGTGAGGACATTTTCGGATTCACCTGAAATCAATGGCTTTGAATCTTTTGGATTGATTGGATCATTTAGATAAGCTTGTTCTACAATCCCAGTGAATCGTAATCGTTCGCTAAATCCCGCCGACCATTCTGCAAAACTACAGCTTAGGTTGCGGTCGATTAATTCGCAACGACTATCGACTTCCAGAAGCTTTAGACCATCAGGAATTTGGTCAGTAAAATTAATATTGGTGATAGATTTCTTTTGCGAGGAATTGCGAAGTCGGTATTCAATGGTGACTTCATCCCCTACTTGGTTAGGTGTTCCGCGCAAACGTTCATTGGCAATCGGAGTTGGCGGTCTTAAATCTGCTAATTCAACTGGTTTAACACTGATCCAAAAATTTGCTAATAAAGGAATCAAAACAATCGCTAATACAATTGCGAATGTTGGAGTTAGTAATGAAAAGGCAAGGCGTGATTCCTTGCGCGACATTGGCCCAGTTCCAGCGGGTGGACTTGGTGTCGTTAAGGATGCTTTTGCCATTAATTTTTCCATAGCGTCAGTAATCAAGTTGAACGGGTCTAAACGACCCGTCCAACCATATTATAGTGATAACTTAGTTGATATTAGCCAACTCTTCGTTTATTTTTGTCACTGTTGCTTTCGCATCTCGTTCGTCATCAATATACTCTCGTACATAGCGATTAATGATCTGACTATTGATGATCTTTGAAGCAAGCGAAAGTTGATTTTCTTGTACACCCCAACGTGCCGCAGTTTCTAATCCGCCAACAATTCGTTGTATAACATCCGCTTCATAAAGTTCGGAAAGTGGTGCCTTTCGATCTACTCCAACCGGTAATTTTTCCCAAGCTTTGGTGAATTTATCCGCGTCAGATGGGGTTCCACGTCGAACTGGAAATTTACCCTCTGGTGCAATTGATAGGGTTTTAGTGTACCCTTGATCCATAGAATACTTGACAAATTCAATTGCAGGATCAATATCAGCATCACTGGTGATACCAAAATATCGCACATCTCCCCAAGCAGCCCCTGATGAATTTGAAGGTCCTGCCAAAGTTGTCACGATACCTGTCATATTTGCAAGTTCTTTTGTCGTTGGATCATCATTGATTGTTGGTGACGCAGAATCCCGTAATCCTGCCAATTCATCAAGTATAAATGGTGACCAAATAATCATTGCAGCTTGACCAGCGAAATACAATTCTCTTGATTGTTTCCAAAACAATTCACCTGGTGGCGAAGCCTTTGCAATTGCTTTATAGAAATCAAGAACTTCAACTGTTTTCCTTTCATCAAATGCTTTGAACCCTCCTGAATCAACAGGTGTCGCACCATTAGCTAGAAAGACATGTTCTAATACTTGACTCATGAAATTTTCATCAATCTTAGTCGCCGCCACAAAACCGTACATTTCTGGCGGATTATGAAGTGCATCAACGGCTTTTAAAATCGCATCGTATGAATTGGGTGCCGCCAGACCGTTCGCATCAAACAGGTCTTTGCGATAGACTATCATTTGCGTCCAACCATCAACTGGAACTGCGGCATAACCATCGCGAAAACTAGCCATATTCAATGCACCAGGTGCAAATGTTCCTGCACCCAATGCTTCTACTGCTTCAGATGCTGCGTCACCATCTAAAATACCAGCCTCAGCCCAAGGTAATACGTACTGTAACGTATGATAAATTACATCGGGCAAGTCACCAGCAGCAAACGCTGCAGTTGCGCGCTGACCTAATTCAGTTTCTGATACAGGGATAACCTTAACGGAAATTCCAGTTTCCGCTTTAAAATCAATTGCCATCTCGATCTGTTTTAGGAGACGTTCTGGTTGTTCCTCTGTGGTCCAAAAATCAATTGATTGTGCACTTGCGACACTAACAGTGCCGATCATTACAAAAAAATCCAACTACCGCAATGAGTAGTTTTCTAAGTTTTGAGACACCCATAAAATTTTCCTCCTTGGATTAATTTGGGGTTATATTTAATTTTTAACATGGTAATTTCACATTTTTGCAAGCACCATGTATTTGAAATCCTCCCTTTTTCGCGGTAATAGATTTTTCTACCACGTTCAAACTTAGTTTCTAAAATTCAAAACCTGATGAATTTTAGATTGCAAACACTATTGCAAAAAAAAATAAAGTCAATAATTTTTCTTAATATGATTGATCAACCCAAATAAAATTCAAATACTAACGACTGCTCTTTTTCATAGCTAACTAAGACACTCTTATACTCTGTTACTATAAGATGCAATATCGTTCTTTGATTCGTACGCGCATGATATTATAATGTGCAGTTTGATTAGGTATCCACAATTCTTCTATTAAATCTTGACAAACTTGGTTTATTATCTCGAACCGACTGAATGAAATTGTTTCAGAAGAAAGTGCATCGTTACACTCAACCAATGTCAACTTTTTTTGATAACCACCGAGATACTCGTATTCTCTGGTGTTGATATTAAACCTAATTTTGTGTCGTTCATTGTCTAATACGGTGATTGGTATGGAGCGAACTTGATACATTTCTGAGCAACGCACATCATTGTAGGTTTTTTTAAACAAATCACCATCTGTATAATGAGCGACTACAGTAATTGATGGATATATTAACCACATAATTCCGATGAAGCTCAGAAAAAAACATACTGGAAATACAAAAACACCCAGAGTTTTTAAAATGTCTTTCATTGATATGCTCCCAAGTAAATCTACATCATAAAATTGACGTTAATGTAGTTAATCAATAAAATAGTATCATAAATTTTCAATCAATTCAAGCCTAGTTCTACAACCCAATCTGATACTTACCAAATTTTTGGTTAAAGTCTTGTAGAATAGGCTTAGGGATTCTGGCGGTTACTTCCACACCGGAATCTATATCATTTCTTGATACCATTTCTACATTTCGATACAACCAAGCAATCTGCGAACCAGATTCTTCAATTGGCAATAGCAATTGTACGGTTTTGTATTCCTGTGTAATAATCGCTTCAATTTGTTGCAATAATTCGTCCATCCCTTGTCCCATTAAAGCAGATACAATAACCGATGAATTTCCATTGAGTGACATGGATGTCTCATTCATGAATGCATGTTCTTCAAGCAAATCCGATTTGTTCCAAATCTCAATCATTTGCTTCTCTTGATCTGCTAATCCAAGCAACTCCAATGTTCTTTTCACATCAGTAGCCTGAATACTGGAATCATTGTGCGATATATCCCTCACATGGAGAATTAGATCAGCTTCAAGAACCTCCTCTAATGTTGCGCGAAATGCGGCAATTAAATGGGTGGGAAGTTCAGAAATAAATCCCACCGTATCAGTCAAGACTACCTCAGTTTCATTTGGTAACTTAATTTTGCGAATTGTAGTATCTAGAGTCGCAAATAATTGGTCGTCGGCATAAACAGTAGACTTTGTTAAGCGATTAAATAACGTTGATTTACCAGCATTTGTATAGCCAACTAATGCGACAACTGGAAGTGGAACTTTTTTTCGCTGTTTGCGATGTAATCCACGAGTACGTTTAATTTGTTCAAGTTCGCGTTCTAACTTTGAAATGCGTTTTTGAATTTGTCGCCGATCGGCCTCAATCTGAGTTTCACCTGGACCACCCAAAAATCCAAAACCACCACGTTGGCGTTCCAGGTGAGTCCAGCTTCTAACTAGTCGATTTTTATGCCAATTTAAATGAGCAAGTTCAACTTGTAACCGTCCTTCTTTAGTACGTGCCCGCTTACCAAAAATCTCTAATATTAATGCAGTTCGGTCTAAGACCTTGCATTTCCACGTTTTTTCTAAATTTCGTTGTTGGATTGAAGAAATAGTATGGTCAATAATAACTAATTCAACTCCATTCACGAGAATGAAGTTCTTCAGTTCATCAACCTTTCCGCTTCCAATAAAAGTCGATGGTTTAATTTTTGGAATACGAACAATTTGCGAGCCAACTATTTCTAAGTCAATTGCGACGGTTAAACCAATCGCCTCTTCAAGTTTAGATTCCGGAGTGCGCTCAGATATCGGGCCATTTTCTGGAACATACGCATTAGCTTTACCCGATTTTAAAACATCTGGTACAATTACAATTGAACGTGTCACAACCCTCTCATTACGTATTGGACTACAAACGTCCAAGTTGAATGAATATTATTGAATTTATCACGCACACCAAGCTTGAAACGACTATTTTGCATCCTTCTATATTTCTGGCTCATTTTCAGCATTACTAACTTTATTGTCGGCATTTTCATCATTATCTAACTGAAGATTAACTGATTCTCCAGGTAAAATTGTCGCAATCGCATGTTTATATACTAATTGAGATTGACCGTTTCTTCGCAATAATATACAGAAATTATCAAAAGCAGTAACTGTACCTTGAAGTTTTACACCACTAATCAAATAAAGCGTCAATGATGTCTTGCTCTTTCGAACGACATTCAGGAATCGTTCTTGCAAATTTTCTTTTTGTGACATGTTATAGATCTCCTCATCATTGTTGAAATGTTATCAAGCTTGCAATTTTTTTGGTCAATATTCCTGCTATCTAGATTGATAGATATTTTTATAAATTGTTCTTCTAGAAACATTGTCGAACGTATGATAAAATCTCAAATTACAAAATTTATATTTGCTACAATAATTTAAGATCAAATTCTTGTCAACTCCGCATAATTATGGAATTCTGAACGCAACTTTGATGCCAATGAACCAGGTACTCCATTTCCAACAATCGCCTCGTCAATTTGTATTACTGGGATAACAATAGTTGTTGCTGCAGTAATAAATGCCTCTCGTGCAGTTTTCGCTTCTTCAAGGGTAAAAGGACGTTCTTCAGTCTTCATACCTAATTCAGATGCAACCCGAAATAGAGTTGTCCGGGTTATGCCGCGCAAAATATTGTGATCTGCAGGACGGGTGACTAAAGTACCATCCATAGTAATGATCCAAGCATTGGTTGATGAACCTTCAGTAACATATCCATCTTTATCAACAAACCAAGCCTCATATGAATCGTTATCACGCGCTTGTTGTTTAGCTAAAACATTAGGGAGTAGTGATACGCTTTTTATATCTACACGACCCCAGCGATTATCAGGTACACTGCAAACACTCACCCCGGTTTCAGCCTTAGCATCCTCCTGTGCTAGTGAAACTGGTTTTATCGTCATAACTAAGGACGATTTTGTATTAGTAGGTGGAAATCCATGATCTCTAGGTGCAACACCACGCGTAATTTGAAGATAAATCATCCCAGTTTGAATACGATTTTTCTGTATCAAAAATTTCATTACCAACTTGAGAGATTCTAAACTCATTGGCATGGCAATTTTTAGTTCACGAAGTGATCTCTCAAGTCTTGCTAAATGTAATTCCTCGTCGATAATAAATCCATTTCTAAGTTCACAAACTTCATAGACTCCATCAGCAAATTGATAGCCACGGTCTTCTATGTGAACGCCAGCTTGAGAATGCGGTAAATATTGACCATTGACATATGCAATTCGACTCATAACTTTATTTCAGACTCCTTTCATACTCATTGCAAGGTTTGATTTTGTGCACTCGGTTTGCAAATTAAGATTATTGACTCTTTATATATAAAATACCGACAAATGTCTGTCAAGCAAAATTCAATAAAATTTTGCTTATATTCAAAAATATATTTCCTCCTATGATGGTTGAAAACCATCATAGGAGAATATATGTAAAATTTCTTTCTACATAAACTTTGAGTCATCATTTGAAGCTATATTTGAATAATTCTCTCTTTAACTTTACATTTCCAACTCAAAAATTATCTCCTCCTATGCCTGGTCTGAGTCCAGTAGGTTCTGTTGAAGGCAGCAAAAATTACTAAGACTTCCAAACGTCCTATTGTCATGATAATACACATGGTAATTTTTGATAAACCACTTAATTCCCATAAATCAGGCCAAATATGGTTTTGTCCGTTGGTCCAATCATGAGCATAAATTGGACCAATATTCGAAAAACTAGCTACTGAGGCCATCAGTGCCGCTTCAAAACTAGTATTATCAAGTGCCAAAACAAGTGAACCGAAAATTACCGATAAAATTGCCGCAGTAAAAAAACTCCAAACTGCTTTCATCGTTCGATTAGAATATGCTTCACCGCCTTGGTGAAGAGAACGAACACCATGAGGATAAATTAGTCCTTCAAGCTCATGGCGAATGTAAACAAACATTCCAATTAATCGGTATTGTTTTAATCCACCTGCGGTTGAATATAATCCACCACCTAATAATATTATAAAGAGGATTATTGAAAAAGGTAATATGGAAAACTCACTGCCTTTTACTGAATAACCAGTAGTTGAAATTAGAGACACTGCAGTAAATAGTCCATCTTTTACAAATGAAAGTAATGAAACAACGCCGGAAACACCGGATGTTGCAATTAAAATAATTGTAAATATTGCACCTAATAAAAAAGAAGTAATTAAAATGCTATAACTTTCCCGGTGTTCAAGCAATAATTCTTTTTGACCTTGAACGAGCATGCGATGCCAAAGCACACTAGTTCCGCCAATAAACATGAACACAATCAATAATAGTTCTACAACAGGATTTTGATAAAATGAAATATCGCTATCATGGGGAACAAAACCACCAGTTGAGAGTGTGGATAAACTCAAACTCGCGGCATCTAAGATATTTAGTCCAGTAAAAATAAAGGCAACAAAACAAACCCCTGTTAACAAAGCATATGCCCTCGAAATTTGAAAAATTGTGCTTATAATCCAACGTCCTCCTTCTACACTATTCAAGTTTATTAATTTCAAAAAGCGATTTGGTAATCCACCAATACCAGATGGAGCAAGAATAATTACAATGCTCAAAAGGGTAAATAATCCACCTGACCATTGCAGTAACGAGCGCCACAGTAACAATGGTCTACTCATTTGTGATGGATTTTCAAGAATCGTCGCTCCAGTGGTAGTAAAACCTGACACAGATTCAAAGAGCACATCCACAATACTTAGGTCTGTAAAGGCATAAAATGGAACAGAACCAATTATAGGTAGCAAAATCCAGCAGACTACTAAGATAACATAGCTTTGAATTCTGTTAACCTGAACCCGAATTCGATAGGTGGCAAGATAGCAACAGACCCAAACAAAGAGGCTAAATGCGAACAAAACAAAGAAATCAATTGCATAATTGTATTCACCAGTTACCAGTGCAAAGCTTCCTGGTATAACTAGTAAAATAGACATAAACGAACCAAGAATTGAAAGTATGTGTACGAATGTAAACATCTAACAACTCTAGAAATAATATAAACTAACTCGAAACAGACGTTGTATTTCTTGAACACATTCTGCTAACACAAACATGACAATTCGATCACCTTTTCTGATTACTAATTCACCATTCGGTTTTATAATTTCAGTTCCACGCATTAACGCACCAATTCGCACTCCATTTGGTAAATCAACTTCTTTCAGTGGTGAACCTACTAATGGTGAAGTTTCACGTGCTTCCGCTTCAATTAGTTCAGCCGCCCCATTTTGAATTGAAGTGATTCCAGTCAATCGGCCCATCCGCACATGTTGTAAAATTCTCGAAATTGTCACATCTCTAGGATTCACATAAGCGTCTATACCCATAGCATTAGCAAATTCATGGTAGTTCCGGTCATTGATTAGAACCATATTGCGCTTACTACCCATCTTTTTGGCCATCACCCCAGACAAGATATTTACTTTATCATCATTGGTAAGTGCGATCATTGTATCAGCATCTTGAGTATCCGCTTCCCGTAAAATTTCTTGATCCAATGCACTTCCATTCAACACGATTGTGCGTTTCAATGTGTCAGCAATTTCAATTGAACGGTCTTGAGAAGCTTCTACTATTTTAATTTTGTAACTACCTTGTTGGTTAGATAATATCCGTTGCTCTAAGTTTTGTGCTACATATAAACCAATGCTCCCACCACCCGCGATAATTACCCGAACTGCCTCGGGTTCTTCGTGACCAAATAACCCAAGTGTTCGCAACACTTGATCTTTATCGCATACGACATAAGCTAAATCACCTTGCAATAAAGCGTCACTACTTTTTGGTACAAAGAGCTGGTTATTGCGTACTATTCCTACTACTACCGCACTAAGATCCGGGAATAAGTCGGTTAACTGTTTCAGTGGGGTATCGACGACCGGACAATTTTCCTGACATTGAATCCCTAAAGCAAAAACCTTATCACCAAAATACTGATTTATATCAACCGCACCAGGCCAATCTAGCCGACTTAATACAGTTTTACCTACCTCAATTTCTGGTGAAATCACCACATCAATCGGCATATGGTCAGTTACAAACATATCTTTCGTCGCATCTTCAAGATACTTTTGGGCTCGAATGCGAGCAATTTTTGTCGGAGTTTGAAACAGCGAATGTGCTACTTGGCAAGCGATCATATTCACTTCATCATGCAAGGTGACTGCTATAATAACATCTGCTTTATCCGCACCTGCGCGCTCCAAAACATTGGGATGTGACCCATGACCAACAAACGCTTTTACATTTAATGAATCTCGAATCTTATTGATTAAAGAAGGTTGAGAATCAATTACAGAAACATCATTTTGGTCGCTGGCTAAACTTTCAGCGATGCTGTACCCAACCTGACCGGCACCACAAATGACTATATTCATGTATTATTCACCTCACAAATTAACAAAAATTATACCAAATCTAGAGACTTCAACTTGCGATAAAGTGAAGAGCGATCCATTTTGATAAAATCTGCGGTTCGTGAAATGTTACCATTAAAACGATTTAATTGTGACGCAAGATAATCTCGCTCAAACTTTTCACGAGCATCTTTAAGTGGAATTGACATGATAGTATTGTCACTCTCTTTGCTAGCAAATTCCGGAACCACAGAACCAATTTCCGCTGGTAGCATATCTACAGTGATTTCGCTATTACCCTTGGATTGAGTCAAAATCATTAATCGTTCCACATTATTTCGCAATTGTCTTACATTACCTGGCCAGTTATTGACTTGTAAAATTGCCATTACTTCATTTGATATTCTCCGTTTTGGCAGTCCATTGATTCGTGCGATTTGATCCATGAAATATTTAATTAGTTTTGGTACATCTTCTAGATGGTCCGCAAGACCTGGAACTGTTAATGGAACAACATTAAGTCTATGGAATAAATCTTCGCGAAAATTCCCAGACTTAATCTCTTCTTCAAAATTTTGCGAAGTTGACGAAATAACCCTTAAGCTTACAGAGACTTTGTTGACTCCACCGATGCGTGTGAATCCCTGTTCGGAAATCACTGCAACCAACTTATTTTGGATCTCAATTGGCATTCCCGCAATTTCATCAAGATATAGTGTTCCACCGTGCGCTTCCTCAAACACACCTGTTTTTTTGATGATTCCACCTTTGCTTTCTTTACCAAATAACTCTTCCTCAATTCGAGCTGGCGAAATTGCAGAAGTATTGAGGGATACAAAAGGACCATTAGCCCGATTCGAATATCGATGAATACAACGAGCTGCCAATTCTTTACCCGCCCCAGAAGGTCCAAAAATCATAACGCGACTATTAGTTTTTGCAATTCTCTCAATGGTTTCACGCAATTTCACAATTTCTTGTGAATCACCAATGAACTCCTCATATTCTTCGGCTCGCTTTTTGAGCTCATTAACTTCACGACGTAAATTAAAAGTCTCTAAGGCCCGGTGGGTCATTAGAACTAATCGATCAGACTTAAATGGTTTTTCAATGTAATCATATGCCCCCCGCTTGATGGAAGCGACAGCGGTTTCAATATTGCCATGACCAGAGAACATTATTACTGGTAATTCTGGGTGTTGCTTCTTAATAATATCAAGAATGGATAATCCATCTAACTTACTACCATGTAACCAAATATCTAAAATCACAAGCGAGGGTCGCCGCGCTTTGATAGCTTCCAGTGCAGAATCACTATCACTTGCGGTTCGGGTTTGATAACCCTCATCGTCGAGAATCCCTGATACTAAGTCTCTAATATCTTCTGCATCATCTACGATCAAAATATCTGCCGACATCGCAAAAATTTCCTTATAATTTTTAATTTAAGTCAGTTGTTTTATGATTATTCAAAAGATTGCTATAAGCTGACTTACTATAGTTTGTTTGCACTAGTCCGGTACCAAATTGGGAATAATCTTCGGATTCTGAATCTGATTCGTCAGTTTCGGAATTGTCATCCTCTTCATTGGAAACAATAATCTCATTTGCCTTAAATGTCAATCGCACAATTGCCCCTTTCCCACCTTCGTCATCAGGAACATCAAATAGTTCTATGTTACCTCCATGTTCATCCATTATCTTTCGAACAATCGATAAACCCAGACCAGTACCTTTTGATCTTGTAGTGATATAAGGTTCAAATATTTTATTTCTATCTTCAATTGGTAATCCAGTTCCATTATCCATCACTTCAATTACAATCGAATCTGCATTTTTTATTAACGTTACTTTAACCAATCCGTCTCGACCATCAGCAGTTTTTGCGGCCATGACTGACTCAGAGGCGTTTTTGATAACATTTGTTATCGCTTGACCTACTAGTCGGTGGTCAAACCAAGCAAATGTCTTTTCCTCTGGAAAATGTGTCTCAAATTTGATTTCAGAATTTGCTACCGATTGCATAAAGGTACATTGTTGCACAATATCCGTCAAATTGTTTTTAGTAATTTTCGCTTTTGGCATACGTGCAAAAGTTGAAAATTCGTCTACCATACGGCCAATTTCACTAACTTGACGCACTATTGTATCAATACAACGATCAAAAATTGATTTGTCTGAATCAATATTCTTTCCAAATTTCCGCCTAATCCGCTCAGCTGACAGTTGAATTGGTGTCAATGGATTTTTAATTTCGTGGGCAACACGACGAGCAACATCAGCCCAAGCTGAGTTTCTCTGGGCCGTGATCAAATCAGTAATATCATCCATCGTTAACACAAATCCATATTCCTTGCGATTTGATTCATCAGTTGTTAATCGCACACTTATTGTTCTTTCTCTTCGGTCACTACCTTTAAGCATAATCTGGCTTTGCCATGGTCCAGCTGAATTTGATTTTAAAGCATCAGATATAAATTTAGATAATTCTGGTATCGTCGTTACGATTTGCTTATTGATTAATGAATCTTCTTCAACTCGCAATAGTTGTAATGCAAACCGATTTAGCAATGTGATTTTTCCTGTTTGATCAATCCCAATTACTCCAGAAGTCACCCCTGCTAGTACAGTTTCAGTAAATCGACGGCGACGGTCAATTTGTTGATTTGCTGATAGAAGAGCATCTCGTTGTACTCTCAATTCTGAAGTCATTGTATTAAAAGAAGTTCCAAGATCGGCGAGGTCACCTAATTCACGGTTTGTTGGTACTTCAACATTCAGGTTCCCTCCAGAAACTTGACTTGCCGCCGAAATTAAATTTCGAATTGGTGCAACAAGTTGACGCGCAAATCCAAAACCTAACCAAGTCGCAGCTAACAAAATTACTAAACTCACACCGATGAAAATTAAGGCAAATGCAACTTGGACTCCGAATTGAGACCCTTCCAATTGGGAAAATTCTTGTTCATTAGCCTGTGCAGTTCGCAAATAATCAATCACTTGCGCATCAATTAACCTTACGGCATATAAATATAGATTATCAAAGGAGTTCAGTTTTACTAATCCCCCAATCAAATTTTGTGCTTCTGGTTGAATCATTGCAGGGGATCGGTTGTCAGCTTCAACAAATGCTGATTCTGGGGGTGGGGAAAAAATTGATGCACCTTGAATTTTTGTTCGAACAACAATTCCTCCATTTCGATTCATAAGGTATGCCGCATTGACTGAGCGAATTCTTGCTTGGGTATCAAAGAAATTGTCAAATCGGCTAGGTTCATTAACATAAACTGAACTGGCTCGATCAATGTCCCCGGCCATGGCGAGTAAGTCAGCCATTAGCACGCGACTATGTTCACCAACATAGGCTTCAGCAACAGTTAATGCATTTTCAACTATTTGGCGAACTCGAGTTTCAAACCATCGATCTAAACCACGGTCTAGGGTTAAAGCTGCTAAAATAGTGACTATTATTGCAGGTATTGCGGCAATAATACCAAATAGTGTAATTATTCGAACATGTAATCTTGCAGCTGCTCTAGCTCTACTTCGTGCTCCGATCAGGTTTTTAATTTCCCACCCGATAGATCCAATTAATCCAGCAATTAAAATACTGTTGACGATAATAAAAAGCTGATTAATTTCTGCATCAGGTTCAATTGAGCTTAAGCCAGTTAGAACCACATAAGTTACCGAAATAGAAATTATCGAAAGCACCATGAAACAAAGCCCGATTAGCCGGACTATTCGGGTAGTGCTACGTTTATTCTGTTGAAACGACTCTTGGTCGACTGCCTCAGCAATTGCCATGCAAGACCTACAACTATTTTAAACTATTCAAATTAAGAATAATTTTTTTTCTATTACTATATTAGTTATATTCTGGAAATTCAATTGAAAAAGTTGGTTCTAATTTCCTGCATTTGATTATTCATTAATTTTGGAATTACCTAACAGTTTACTGCAGAAATTTGAATAATTTTGATGAACCTTCTTTAGCTCCCAGCACAAACAAATGTTTGTAATTACATTTTAAATTAGACTTGATGAAGCTGAAATTACAAAGTAGAATGAGAAGTTGTCTATTCCTTACATTAGTAATTGTCAAAAAGTTGTGGAAAATTCTGTATTAATTATAGATTTATTGTTTATTTTGGCATAATTTTTAAATTCACAAAAGACCTATTGAGGAGATTTCTATGGCAAAAGTGCGCGTCAGAGAAGAAGTTATTAACACTTACTTGGCCAAAATTGTGTCAGAATTAGGTGTCGTTGCTGATGCAGAGACAGTACTTTCACGTGGTCAGCATCGACCTGATGTGCTCTTTCAATTAAGAGGATTACGTGTTGTAATTGAAAGTAAAATAGGAGATACGCAAGGAGCCGGCGAAAATGCACTTAAAGATGCTATGGAACGTGTACAAAATAATATCGCTCATATTGCTGTTGCATTAGTTTATCCAAACAAAATTGCAACGACCCCTACAAATGAAATCTATGATAAATTAAAAGTAACGAAGTTAAAATTTTGTGTAATTTCTGAGAATTCAACAAGCGTTGAATGGACTTCTGGTACTCCCGCAGATATGATGGAATCGGTCCGCCGTGCACAAGAATTACTTGCAAAAAATGTGTTAGTAGAAAAAACGGCTTCCAGATTGTCGGTACACTTAGAAAATATAGCGGCTTTGTGGAAGGGACAATCAGGTCCTTGCGAAAATTTGGCTGAACTTTTAGGTATGACTACTACCAACAATGAGGAAGAGGCAACTTATATTGACCGGCTTGAGTCAGCAGCGAAAATATCAGCATTAGTACTTGCGAACGCGTTTATTTTTCAAGAGCAGCTTGCAGAAAGTGATAAACGCGTTTTGACACTTTCAAAATTACGTGCTGAAAAAGAGCTTATTCGCGCAACTTCTGATCATTGGGCTGAGATCTGTGAAAAAATCAATTATGGTTCAATTTTTCGATTAGGAGA
Source organism: Stappiaceae bacterium (assembly GCA_964291365.2). Taxonomy (GTDB): domain Bacteria; phylum Pseudomonadota; class Alphaproteobacteria; order Rhizobiales; family Stappiaceae; genus JBDWFY01. Next base: position 1,783,479 of record OZ219989.1, on the reverse strand, counting down.
GAGTATTCTCCGTGAACTTCCGGCTCAAGTCGGTACTGATAAAATAATTTTGTCACTGATAGATGAAGCTTTTAGCATTTGCTCTGAAAAAGTTGCGTTAAGACATGATCTAATGGGTCGAATATTCCATTGGTTGCTTCACGATGCAAAATATCTAGGTACTTATTACACATCTGTATCGGCAGCAACTATTTTGCTGAAAGTTGTAATGGATTTAGATTGGGATACTGATTTTAGTGAAATCAGAGAAATATCAGATTTTACCATTGCAGACTTTGCTAGTGGTACAGGAACACTGTTGATGGCGGCATCGCAAGCATTGACTGATAGATTCGTCAAGAGTTGTTATGCAAAGAGAATTGAATCGAAATCTTATGACAAAATAATAACAAAGGAGGAATTAAATAATTTACATCAAACTCTTATTGAAAATACCATCCACGGGTATGACATATTGCCAACTGCCGTTCACTTAACTGCATCTACATTGGCACTTCTTGCTCCCGAAGTTTTGTTTCGAAGAATGAATTTATTTCTAACTCCAATTGGATTAGACCATGGTAGAGCACGTCTTGGCAGTCTTGATTTTATGCTAAACCCAGATATAAATGTACAGCTTTCACTTGATGGATCACACTTAGATACAGAACGAAAGGATGTAGATCAATCTACACCTACGAAAATAACTGCTCCCAAACTTGATCTTTGTGTCATGAATCCACCATTTACAAGAAATGCAGGGAATAACAAAATCTTTGGTTCTCACGGAACTGAACGTTTGAAAATGTTAAAAGAACTCAGAAACAGAGCGAAAAATGTAGGAGTTAGTATAACACCAGGATTAGGTGCAGTATTTGTCCCACTTGCCGATCAATACGTAAAAATAGGTGGTAGAATTGCATTTGTATTACCGTTAGCAATTGCTACTGGAGAATTGTGGGGTAAAGTTCGTGAATTAATTTCACAAAAATTCCATCTTGAAGTGGTAATTGCTAGTCATCAATCTAAACGAACAAATTTTTCTGAAAATACCGACTTATCTGAAATTCTGTTTATAGCTAGGAAATTAGATAAAGATGAAACAGCTGGGAATACGTCATATGTTTCACTGCGAAAGAACCCAGATTCTATTCACGAAGCGAGAAATATTGCCGCTCGAATATCAACTGCATTAGTTAAAAGTAAAGATACTCAATTACCTGTAACTATAAAGTCTTCCGATGGTATTTTGGGGGAAGTTTCAAATGTACCTGCACCAATTGGAAATAGTAAATGGACCCCAGTTATTTTTCTCAATGGATTACTTGCAACTACATTTAGTAATTTAGAAAATAAAAGTGAATTGCTCATCCCTGGATATGAAAATCCAATAGAGATACCATTGTGCCCGTTAAGAGAGATTGGTTCACTTGGTTATGACAATCGTGACACAATTGATGCATTTGATATTGACAAAACTGGGCAACAATGGACACCGCATCCAGCGTTTTGGGACCATAAATCAGACAAAGTTAACCAGATTAACCAAGTCGCAAATGCATTTTTGATACCTAGAACAACTCCACTGCCTGAAAGGCCACTTAGAGACGCAAACGTAGTTTGGGAGAAAGCAAGTCGTATTCTTATTGTGACAAAATTGCGCACCAATACACACAAACTAATTGCAGTTCGGTTAGAAAATAAAGTTTTGGGTAATACTTGGTGGCCATTTACTGGCAAAGATTTAAACGAACAACAAGAAAAGGCACTACTAGTCTGGTTAAATTCCACCCTTGGACTACTGATGCTTTATGGTAATCGCACAATAACTGAGGGGCCATGGTTCAAGCTGAACAAAGGTACTTGGAATGAAATTAGAATCCTTAACGTAACTAAATTGAATAAAAAGCAACAAGGGAAACTTTCTGATGCATTTGACAAACTTTCTTCACAAGACTTTTTATCATTAGCTCAAATTGACAATGATCCTGTAAGACATCAAATAGATTCTGCTTTGTGTGATGCGTTGAAATTGCCGGATTTAAATATCTTACGAGAACTGATGACAAGAGAACCAGGTTTAACAGGTTAATGTCTATTAAATTAGGGCTCAATACTTATTGCCCGAGAAATATTCAATCATTTATTGCAGTTAAATTTTCAAAAAGTATTTTTCTTTCATCAGCAGTTAATCCGATTCCTTGTTTATCAAATTTTTTAAATATTTTTTTCGAAATATTATTTAGTAGTTTATCCCGGGCTTCTGTTGAGAGATTTTTGAAATTTTCTATAATTTTTGGGTAACCTAATTCCTCTCTTTCAAAATAGACTAATTCCATTTTGTATTCCATAGTCATAGTTTGTCTCCTAAAATATAATACAGCTATTCAATCCATTATTAACTTTATTTTTTCTAACTTTTTTATTGATTCTTAAACAACACCAGTTATTTCACAGTCAGCAAACAATTTTGTTGCAAGTTTACTTACCTCTTTCGGGTTTTCGTTAGTAAGCATTAAACGACGTATGTTCTTGGAGATTTGCTTTGAAATTCCTGCAGTGTCCATATACCAAGATAGATGTTTTCGGGCAACACGCATTCCAAGTTTTAATCCGTAATACGATAAAATTGATTCGTAGTGATCTCGTACAAGATTGGCAAATGAAGTGAACAACTGATTCTTTGCTGGAAACTTTCCTTGAAGTTCATTCGCAATTTTTCCAGCTAACCAAGGTCTGCCATTGCTAGCCCGTCCAACCATAATACCACTAGCCTTTGAGCGGGACAACATATTTCGTGCATCATCAACATTACTACAGTCACCATTGGCAATTACCGGAATTTTCACCGCTTCAGACACCGCTTGAATGGCATGCCAATCAGCGGTTCCATTGAAAAATTGACACCGTGTTCGCCCGTGAACAGTGACTAACTTAATTCCAGCATTTTCAGCTCTAACTGCTAATTCTGGTGCATTCAAACTGTTGTCATCCCACCCTAAACGCATTTTTAATGTTACTGGTACTTTAACTGAGTTGACTACTGATTCAATCAAGCATTGTGCGTGAGAAAGGTCTTTCATTAAAGCAGATCCAGAATAACCGGTCGTAACTCGTTTTGAAGGACATCCCATATTAATATCAATTATATCTGCTCCGCCGGCTTCTGCGACACGTGCTCCTTCTGCCATCCATTTTGATTCACGTCCAGCCAATTGTACAACATGAGGTGAAATATTTCCTTTCGCTACTTTTCGACAAGCTTCACGTCGATTCTGGCAAAGGTTTTCACTAGCGACCATTTCGGTAAAGACTAATCCTGCACCAAATCGGTGTGCAAGTTGTCGAAATGGTAAGTCTGAAACACCCGACATTGGTGCCAGAAATACATTGTTTTTGGGTGTAATACCACCAATTGTGATCTGTTGTTGTGTTGAATTCATGCTCAAACTCCAAATTGCAAATATAAATTTGTGGAGTAGACAACAAATTCCAAATTAAGTTTTGCGCAAAAATTATATTGCATATATGATAAATTTAATAAAAAATTCAAGTTTTTATGGAATAGTCACCTTAAATTTGACTAAATATTACAAATTATGAGTAAAACACCGTTTGAAAAAACAGCTGTCATCATTGTTGCTGCTGGCCGTGGTAAAAGAGCTGGTGGTAGTGCAAAATCACCACCAAAACAGTTCCAAAAAGTTGGTAACACTTCAATTATGACGCGAACTTTGTTGACATTTGCCTGCAATTCTGATATTAATCAGATTATTACAACGATTCATCAAGATGATCTAAAATATTGGAATGGAGTTCAAGCAGAACTTAAACAATGTTTATCTGACCAAGAGTACCAAAAAGTACAAGAAGCCGTTTTTGGTGGCAAGACACGACAAGAGTCAGTATTTAATGGTTTAAACTCAATTGCACAAGATCCACCGACCAAAGTTTTGATTCATGATGCGGTTCGTCCTTTTATATTAGATAACACAATATCAAAATTAGTATTTGAAATTTCAATTGATTCACCAGCTGTACTTGTTGCGATACCCGTAGTAGATACTTTGAAGCAGTCAGATGAATCACAATTAGTTACTGGTACTATCAAACGTGAAGGCGTATGGCAAGCACAGACTCCACAAGGATTTCTGTTCAAAACAATATTTGATGCTCACCAAGAAGCAAAGAGAGATGGTCGTAATGATTTTACCGATGATACGGCAATTTGCGAATGGGCAAATATTCCAGTTAAAATAATAGAAGGTGCGCGAAGTAACATAAAATTAACTAGTAAGGAAGATATGCAACAGGCAGACTTTCAATGTTACTTGGAAAATTATGCCAAACTGGCAGATTTAAGAATAGGATCTGGATTTGATGTACATCAATTTGGTGATGGTCAATCAATTTTATTAGGTGGCATCGAAATTGAACATGACAAGAAGTTAATTGGTCATTCTGATGCAGATGTGGTGTTACATGCAATTACTGATGCGATATTTGGTGCATTGGCAGAGGGAGACATTGGGTCACATTTTCCTCCAAATAACCAAAAGTGGAAAGATGCAAATTCGAAAATCTTTATCAAAAAAGCATGTGAACGAGTATCACAGCGAAATGGGGTCATTGCGCATTTAGATGTAACAATCATCTGCGAGTTACCCAAAATTGAGCCATATCGTCTGCAAATCAGAGAGAAAATTGCTGAAATATGCAATCTTACAACTGACCGCGTGTCAGTAAAGGCGACTACAACAGAAAAATTGGGTTCTATTGGACGAGGTGAAGGAATAGCGTGTATAGCAAATGCTACAGTACGATTACCAGTAAACTAGGTTAACTTGACATGAAGTTTGGTAATGAAATATTGAATTTAGCAAGCGCATTGCTAGAAGCTTATAGAATTCGAGGAGTCACACTTGCGACAGCAGAGTCTTGCACTGGTGGATTAGTCGCTGGTGCTTTAACTGAAATTGCAGGTTCTTCTGACGTAGTATTGGGTGGGTTTATGACTTATTCAAACGAAATGAAACATTCGATTCTTGGTGTTCCACAAAATTTACTGGATAAATATGGTGCTGTTAGTGAAGCAGTTGCCGCTGCAATGGCTGAAGGTGCTTTAAAAAAATCCAATGCAATGGTCGCCATGTCTGTTACTGGAATTGCCGGTCCTGGAGGAGGAACGCTAGAAAAACCGATTGGATTAGTCTATTTTGGACTGGCAAATTCTCAAGGTGAAGAAATAGTAAAGAAAATGGAATATGGTTCATTAACCAGAAATCAAATCCGGGAAGCAAGTGTTAATACTGCCTTAAAAATGTTAAGTGATGCGGTAGTCGAAAAATATAATGTGAAGACATAAAGCAATTAATTTTATTACTCATTATTAAAAACATTATTGGATTGTTTCATTCAATTACTTATTTGAATTATAAATATGGTCTGCACGTGTTTCAAAAGCTGAAGTATATTTTCGAAAAATCTTATCAAACAATCCCGACATGAGTAAATTCAACATGCGACTCTTAAATTCATACTTGATTGAAAAACTCACCTCACAAGCTGAATCCGAAATTGGTTCAAATTTCCATTGATTGATCATGTGACGAAAAGGTCCTTCAATACTTTCAGTCGTTATTATCTGTTCTTTGGGGTTTAACTTTACTTTACTGGTAAATGTCTCGTTAATGAGTTTATAGGCAATGGTCATATCTGCTATAATTAGTGAAGTTCCATCGTCCTGTTGTTGTCGTCCTGTAACATTCAAATTTCGGCAATATGGCACAAATTGAGGGTATTTCTCAACATCTGCGACCAGCATAAACATTTTGTCGGCATTATGGTTGACTTTATGGTTGGTTTGAAAAGATGACATTTAGAACCAGTTATAAATATTGATTCAAAAGACTCTTGAATTGTGAAATTTAGTCACAGAGTGCTAATTTATAGTAATTGGGTTGGTAAAGATAATCGTAAACCTATACTAAATGGAATAAATTTAAAGTTACGTTGTGTCGAATTTTTTTAATTGGTTTCACCGCTTTAACTGGTTAGTTTCCCATTTTTGAATGTCTTACCGCTTTAAGTTTGGCAAAATCCTCACCTGCGTGATGTGATGAACGAGTCAATGGTGTAGAAGATACCATCAAAAAACCTTTTGAATAGGCAATCATTTCATAAGCTTTAAATTCATCTGGGGTTACAAACTGTTTTACAGGGTAATGTTTTTTTGTCGGTTGAAGATATTGTCCAATAGTCAAGAAATCAACGTTTGCACACCGCAGGTCATCCATTAGCTGCAAAACTTCGTTTCGCTCTTCACCTAATCCAACCATGATTCCAGATTTTGTAAATATTTGAGGATCAAGTTCTTTAGCTTGTTGTAGTAGTCTTATAGAGTGATAATAACGCGCACCAGGACGTACTTGTAAATAGTTTGAGGCTACGGTTTCAAGATTATGATTGAAAACATCAGGTTTAGCCGCCAACACAATTTCAAGTGCGCCATCCTTACGTAAAAAGTCTGGAGTCAATACTTCAATTGTTGTCGTTGGAGAAGTCTTTCTGATTGCAGCTATAACATTAGCAAAATGAGTAGCACCGCCATCAGCTAAATCATCGCGATCAACACTTGTTACTACAACGTGATTCAATCCCATAGATTCCACCGCTTCAGCTAAATTCTTGGGTTCAGCTTCATCTATAGGATTTGGAATCCCAGTCCGCACATTACAAAATGCGCAAGCCCTTGTGCAGGTATCCCCTAAGATTAAAAAACTTGCATGCTTCTGTGACCAGCACTCTCCAATATTTGGACAACTTGCCTCTTCGCAGATGGTAACAAGGTTTTTATTTCTGACAATCTTTTGTGTAGATTTAAACTCAATTGAATTAGGTGCTTTGACGCGAATCCAATCGGGTTTTTTAAGGATTGGACTATCGGGTCGATTCACTTTTTCTGGATGTCTTGGTCTCGTTGGTAGTGCCGGACTGCTACCAGTGCCAACTGATACTGTATCTACTATATTTACCATGATTTCTTATTATACCATAAACTTTTAATTCACATCAATATCAAAATGTAAAACTTCCTCACGTATTCCCAACTTCGAATAAAGTGCAATGGCGGGGCCATCACCATAATCTCCTTGAATCATTACGACCCAACCACCCCTTTGTTTTGCAATTCGGCGAGTTTCGTTAATAAGGGATGTAGCTATCCCTCGGCGACGGAAATTGCAGTCAACTGCAAGATCATAGATATAAAACTCTGATCGCGCTTGCTCAAATTTTTGAAACTCATATGCAACTAATGCCCCCACAACCTTTTCATTTTCTATGGCCACAAGGGCAACATTAGTTGGATTTACCAGAAATTTACCAACATAACTTAAATCTGGTTGCTTTGCACCATAAGTCTCACGATCCTCAAATACCTCTCCAAACAAGTCAAGCATTGCAAAGTATAGTTCAGTATCATCAATCGTTAGACGATGCACATTAGGCATAATTTGATCCCGTGGTTTACACGTCAATAATCGTCTCAAATCCCCCGAAAATCATTCGCATACCATCAAACGGTGGTATCTCCTTACTGAGTGTTTCATGAGATTCCATTCGTTCAGCCATAAGTTTATGACCTTTGCTCCGAGTTTCTTTATCCGGCCATTCTACCCAACAAAACACGACAACTTCGTCATCTTGGGCTTGAACTGCCTTTCTGAAATCAGTAACCTGTCCATCTTGAAGATCATCTTCCATCGCATAAACAATTCGGGTGCAACCTTCAATCAAAGAATCTGCACGATCTGCATAATCAATAAAGGCTTCTTTATTTTCGGGTTTTACCGCGAATAGGAATCCATCTATGTAGGACATTGCAATATCTCCTTTTTTAATTTTGTTTTATAGTTTCAAAAATAATCATTTGTACTCTAATCAAAATTCAAGTTGAATACAAGTTCAAAAATTTACTTAAAGAATTTAACAAATTGTAATTCTTGAATCAACTGATAACATTTTAAGACATTTCAATGATTGTATTAAATCCTCCAAATACCATTCGCAATTCATCAAACGGCGGTATCTCTTTACTAAGCGTTTCATGAGATTCCAAACATCCAGCCATTAGCTCATGACCTTTGTTCCGAGTTTCTTTGTCCGGCCATTCTTCCCAACCAAACACGACGGCCTCGTCATCCTTGGCTTGAACCGCCTTTCTGAAATCAGTAACCTGACCATCTTGAAGATCATCTTCCAATGCATAAACAACACGGGTGCAACCTTCGATTAGAGAATTTGCACGATTCGCGTAATCAATAAAAGCTTCTTTATTTTCGGATTTAACTGCAAATAAGAATCCATCAATATAGGACATTGTGATATCTTCTTTTTTATTATGCATTGTAGTTTCAAAGTCAATAATCGTCTCGAAACCACTTGAAATCATTCGTGTTCCATTAAAAGGTGGAATTTCATTTATGAAAGTAACTTCAGCTTCAAGCCGTGTTTGCATATTTCGATGCTCAAGATTTCGAGTTGTTTTGTCCGGCCATTCAACCCAAACAAATACAATAGATTCATCCGTTTTCGCTAGAACTGATTTTCTAAAGTCAGTCAATTGTCCCTCAAGAAGTTCATCTTCCCAGCCATAAACAATACGAGTATACCCCTCCAGAAACGAATCTGAACGTTTCGCATAGTCAATGAACTCTGACCTATTTGCAGTTGGAACTGCGAATACTAATCCATCTATATAGGACATGATCATTTACCAATCTGCATTTTGACATGGAAGATACATATTGAAACTTTTTAGACCATTTGCGACGCTAACTTGGAAGTAAATCCGGTCAATACTATTCGAACTTTTACCGGTTCATCGCGATCTTTGAGCATATATTTAAGGAGAGTGCTTACAATATTATCTTTATCCTCTGCATTATTTAATTTTTTCCAATCAATTGTACTTACCAAAATGGCTTCATCATCTTTAGTATTTGTATCTTCCCGTAATTTAATTATTTGATCTTTTGGTAGTTTAATACTTGATTCGGGATATATTTCAGGTATCCCTTGCACTTTTTTGATTTCGTTCTTGATATATTCCTTTGTCTCCTGTTGAGAGTTAACAGGCACCGCAATAAGCATCACTTCATATGACAATTTAATACCTCATAATTTGGAAAAGTATCAACTTCAATTCCAAATTTTTAAACCGCAGGGCTTAAAAAAGTGCTTCTAAGACTTAATCCATAGAAACTTTACTTTTCAGTACCAAAAAGCACTTTCTTATGCAATTCATCAACTATCTCTCAATGATTGGCTCAAACCCACCAAAGATCATCCGACTACCATCAAATGGAGGTGGAGTCATTCGTGAATCCCCAGACTGCATACCTTCACGCATTTTTTTGTGCCCTTCATCGCGAGTTGCTTTGTCGGGCCATTCGTGCCAGCAGTATACTACTGTTTCATCGACTTTAGCTTGAACGGATTTCTTAAAATCAGTGACCTGACCGTCATTTACTTCATCTCCCCAAGCATAAACGATTCGAGTACAACCAAAACCCATCATAATCTCATTCATAGTTTTGGCATGATCAATGAATTCTTGTTTGTTAGCAGTTGGAACCGCCATTACTAAACCATCAATATACATAGTTTCTCCTTTTAGTTAGAGTTTGATACGGCTTCTAATCCCGCAATTTTTATTTTAGTCATTTTGTGAAGTGCTTGCAAGACTTTTTCAACTTTAGTTTTATGATATTTGTAAAAGTCTTATTAGAATTCTAGAATGATTATCTTTCAATGATTGGTTCAAATCCACCAAAGATCATTCGCATGCCATCGAATGGTGGTTTTTCATTCATCGGTGAGTCTCCAGATTGCATCGCTTCTTGCATTTTTTGGTGAGCTTGATCGCGCGTTGCCTTATCGGGCCACTCATGCCAGCAAAAAACAACCGATTCGTCTTCTTTTGCTTGCACAGACTTCATAAAGTCAGTGACTTTTCCTTCTTGGAGTTCATCGCCCCATGCATAAACAATTCGGTTGCACCCGTAATCATTCATCATACTATTAGCACCATTAGCATAATCTATGAATGCTTGTTTGTTTGCAGATGGAACTGCAAATATTAATCCATCAATATACATAATAGATTCCTTTTAGTTAGAGTTTGCCGTAGCTTCTAATTCCGCAATTTGAATCTTAGTCATTTTGTGAAGTGCTTGCAATACCAAATTTGAATTTTTACTACTCATCAACTCAAGAAAGCGTTTTGGAATGATTTGCCATGATAATCCAAATCGATCTTTTAACCACCCACATTGACTTTCAGAACCTCCATCCGCGGTCAGTGCATTCCACAATTTATCAGTTTCTGCTTGATCTTCGGTTACAACAACAATTGAAGTGGCTTCGTTTAATTGAAACATCGGGCCACCATTTAAGGCCTGGTAGGGAACGCCATTTAGTGTGAAGTTTACCAACACTACCTTGTTCTCTTCTTTTCCGTCACGAACATCTTTGAATTGATTGATATCCGTAATTTCACTATTTGGAATTAGCGAAACGTATAATTCTGCTGCTTGCTTTGCTTGGTCATCAAACCATAAACAAGTTGATACTTTGGAATTAATTGTCATTGGATTTCTCGAACATTGCTGATGATTTAGCCATTTTACATTGTCATACGAAAAGCATGTATTTAATGGTAAAGGAATCTTAATTGATGCTTAAATATTAATAACCCTGTCGTACGCGTCCAAAACACTTTCTTTCATCATTTCGGAAAGGGTTGGATGTGGAAATACAGTATGCATGAGTTCTTCTTCTGTGGATTCCAAATTCATCGCCACTACAAACCCTTGAACTAATTCGGTAACTTCTGCGCCAACCATATGTGCACCGAGTAATTGACCAGTCTTGTTATCAAATACTGTTTTTACCAAACCTTCTGGTTCACCTAATGCAATTGCTTTACCATTTCCCATAAATGGAAATTTTCCTACCCTTACTTCATAACCTGCTTTCTTAGCATTAGCTTCAGTATAACCAACAGAGGCAACCTGTGGACTGCAATAAGTGCATCCAGGTATCTTTTGTTTATCAAGAGAATGCGGGTTTAGACCAGCAATTTTTTCGATACATATCACACCTTCATGTTCTGCTTTATGAGCGAGCATGGGCGGACCAGCGACATCTCCAATTGCATAAATACTAGGAATGTTGGTCTGGCCATAACCATTGACGGCAATGCAACCTTTCTCTGTCTTAACTTTTACCGTTTCTAATCCAATATTCTCAATATTACCTTGTACACCAGCGGCAGAAATAACTTTTTCTGCAACAATAGTTTCCTTCTTACCATCCTTTGTCTCAATGGTGACAGCAACAGATTTTGGACTTTTCTTAACGGAAGCGACTTTTGCTTCAGTCAAAATTTTCATCCCCTGTTTCTCCATCTGATTGCGCGCGATTCCTGAAATTTCTGGGTCCTCAACAGGCATGATGGTAGGAAGAACTTCTACAACTGTTACTTCAGCTCCAAGAGTTTGATAAAAAGATGCAAATTCAATTCCAATGGCACCAGAACCGATAACTAAGATGCTCTTTGGAATGTCTGATGGTACCATTGCCTCAAAATAAGTCCAAATTTGCTTCCCATCTGGCTCAATCCCCGGTAATGCACGCGGTCGTGCACCAGTTGCAAGAATAATATGCTTCGCGGTATAATCTCCTGCCTCTTTAACATTCTTTGGTGCGTCCTTTGTTGCGGCCACTTTGAGCTTATTTGGTGCAGTTAGTTTTGCCTCACCCCAGATGACATCTACCTTATTTTTTTTCATTAAAAAACCAACACCAGTATTAAGTTGTTTTGAAATAGCTCGCGACCGTTTTACTATCGCTTCGGAATCAAAACCAACTTTTGAGGCAGAAAGTCCATAATTCTTCGCATGTTGCATTTGATGATATATCTCAGCTGAGCGTAACAAGGCTTTAGTTGGGATACATCCCCAATTAAGACAAATTCCTCCTAAGTGTTGTTTCTCAACGATTGCCGTTTTCAAACCTAGTTGTGCCGAACGAATCGCGGTCACATAACCACCTGGCCCAGAACCAACAATAATAACGTCATATTCAGCCGTTGCCATTTATTTTCTCCTCTGATTGGAAGGCTAGATTATTTTAGGAACTAACCAAAAATATTGTCTATATCATTTTTATGTAAAAATGCCGACAAAATTTTTGAGAATTAATTTCATAAAGCAACGACATATGAATTATAAACTAAATCCCATGACCAAATAAACTAAATCATGGGTTTAGCATATTAGAAGTGTTGCCAAGGGTATGCAACAGTATTTGCAAAACCTTCCAACGCACAGACGAAATTAGCATAATCACGGTCTTGATTTTGCATTCCAGTGTGACAATCTCCCCACCAACCAACCCAAGGGTCAGATTGTTCGCAAGAACCAATAATAATCCCCAATACCATAAGCAAAAGAATTGTAAATTTCTTCATAGTTAATCTCCTGTTTAGATGTAAGATGATAGTTTATGGATTATTAAAGGTTATATTACATCTGTTCAATGGGTCAAATTGTCGCATGGTGTAATTTCACGTTTCAGCATGTTGTTATGTAATATCTAGATGTTGATATATTTTTGACAACTAATCAATTTTCTTAATTGAGTATGTTTACACCAACATACTAACAGGTGTTTCAACGTATCCTTTAAAAGCTTGTAGCAACTGTGCCCCTAATACTCCATCTACCGCGCGATGATCTGTAGAAAGCGTCACAGTCATTACCGTTGCCACCTTGATTTTACCATCTTTGACAACTGGTTGCTGTAACCCAGCACCAATTGCTAAAATAGTTGCATGTGGTGGATTTATGACTGCAGAGAAATCTTTGATTCCAAACATACCTAAGTTGGAAATTGCTGTACTACCACCTTGGTATTCTTCCGGCATCAACTTTTTCTGACGTGCTCTCGCGGCTAAATCTTTCATTTCATTGGAAATCACCGAAAGAGTTTTTTGTTCTGCTTTTCGGATAATCGGAGTTATCAGTCCACCTTCAATCGCAACCGCAACTCCTATATCTGCATGTTTGTGGATAATCATACCAGCATCAGTCCAAGATGCATTGGCATCCGGAACTGCAATCAATGCTAAGGCATGCGCCTTAATAATAAGATCATTGACAGAAAGTTTAAATGCTGGTTTACCTTCAGTATCAACTGGTGCACTATCATTGATTTGCTGGCGTAGTTCCAAAAGCTTATCTAACTCACAATCAACTGATAGATAAAAATGAGGTACGGTTTGCTTGGATTCAGTTAAACGTTTCGCAATAACTTTACGCATGTTATCATGTGGGATAATCTCATAAGTTCCTTCAGCAAAAAGTTTAATAATGGAGTCCTCAGCCATTCCAAGCGATTGCGTGGTAACACCACTTTTTATAGCAGGCCGTTGGTTTGGGTCTAATGCTAAGTATGCTTCCACATCTCGCTTCACAATACGACCATGCGGACCACTACCCTCAATTTGGTTGATATCAATATTATTTTGATTGGCAATTCGTCGTGCTAGTGGTGATGAAAACTGTCGCACTTGATCAGGTTTGTTAACTTGCGGTATTGGAGTCGTTGGCACAGTCTTAGGTGTAGGCTTGATTTTGGTTATGGCTTCAGGTTCCTGATTCGTAGCAGCGGATTTTGATGTATTTGCTCGAGGTGCGCTTGTTATATCAATGTCATTTGCATCTTCCCCCTCTTCCAGTAATACTGCTAAAATTTCATTTACTTTTACTCCTTCAGTACCTTCTTCAATATAAATCTTTCCAACGATACCCTCATCTACCGATTCTACTTCCATCGTGGCTTTATCAGTTTCAATTTCGGCTACAACGCTTCCGATATCTACCTTATCACCTTCCTTAACATGCCACTTGGCAAGATTTCCCTCTTCCATAGTTGGCGACAACGCTGGCATCAGAATATTTACTGACATGGCTTCAACCTTTGCTCAAAATTAAGAATAAGTCACTGATTTGACAGCAGAAATTACTTCAGCTACCGAAGGTAGAGCTAGTTTTTCCAAATTCGCCGCGTATGGCATTGGTACGTCTTTTCCTGTAACTCTCAAAACAGGTGCATCAAGATAGTCAAACGCTTGCTCCATTATTCGATAGGCGAGTTCAGATGATATTGAACATACTGGCCACCCTTCCTCAATGGTTACACAACGCCCTGTTTTCATTACCGAGCTTATCACTGTATCTGAATCTAATGGACGTAACGATCTTAAATCAATTATTTCTGCTGAAATATCCATCTTTTGAAGTTCATCCGCTGCCTGCAATGCGTAAGTCATCCCGATACCAAATGATACAAGTGTAACATCTGTTCCATCGCGGGCAATTCTCGCTTTACCAATTGGTAAGACAAAATCATCAAGCTTTGGAACTTCAAATGACTGACCATAAAGGATTTCGTTCTCTAGGAACACTACAGGGTTCGGGTCGCGAATTGCTGCTTTTAAAAGTCCCTTCGCGTCTGCGGCAGTAAATGGTTGGATGACTCGCAATCCTGGAATTTGTGAATACCAAGCTGAGTAATCTTGACTATGTTGGGCAGCAACTCTCGCAGCGGCTCCATTTGGACCACGAAAAACAATCGACGCACCCATTTGTCCACCAGACATATAAAGAGTTTTCGCAGCGGAATTAATAATTTGATCAATTGCCTGCATGGCAAAATTGAACGTCATAAATTCTACAATTGGTTTTAAACCAGTTAAAGCTGCCCCTACACCAACTCCAGCAAATCCATGTTCGGTGATTGGAGTATCAATCACTCGATCAGCCCCAAATTCATCAAGTAATCCCTGAGTAATTTTATATGCTCCTTGATACTCAGCGACCTCCTCACCCATGACAAATACATCTTGGTCCGCTCGCATCTCTTCAGCCATTGCATCACGCAAGGCTTCACGAACCGTTATAGTAACCATTTCAGTACCTTCTGGAATATCTGGGTACGATGCAACGACAGACTCACTAGGCATTGCAGGTACAGAATTTGTAATAAGTTCGCTTTCAGTCGATGATTTAGATTCTATTGACGCAATAGGTGTTGAATCAGATGTATCTATAGCACCAGAATCTTCACCATCTTCCAGTAAAACCGCAATTTTGGTATTGACTGCGACGTTTTCGGTTCCAGCCGGAATCATAATCTTACCAATCTTACCATCATTAATTGATTCTACTTCCATCGTCGCTTTGTCTGTCTCAATCTCGGCGATGATATCACCGGTTGAGACTTCATCACCTTCATTTACCAGCCACTTGGCAAGATTTCCCTCCTCCATAGTTGGTGAGAGTGCTGGCATCAAAATATCTATCGGCATAATTTGGTTGTTCTCCCCAACTCAAAGCACAATATCAGTCCAAAGTTCATTTGGGTCTGGTTCAGGTTCTGATTGTGCAAATTCTGCTGCGTCAGTAACTATCGCTCGCACTTCTTTGTCAATTCTTTTCAACTGATCTTCATTTGCGAGCTTTTGCTTGATAATCCGCTGCCGAACATTTTCAATGGGATCATTTTCATCTCGGACTTTTTGCACTTCATCTCGCGATCGATATTTTGCTGGGTCCGACATTGAATGTCCACGATAACGGTAGGTAATCATTTCAAGGATGTATGGACCTTTTCCACTACGTGCATGATCCAACGCTTTTGCACCTGCTTTCATCACCGCACGTACATCCATACCATCAACTTGCTCACCCGGGATTCCCATCGAGGCACCACGTTGCGATAAATCCGTCTTAGCAGAAGCACGCTCTATACTTGTTCCCATCCCATATTTGTTGTTTTCAATCACATATACTACTGGAACATTCCACAACTCTGCCATATTAAAACTTTCAAATACTTGACCTTGATTAGATGCACCATCGCCAAAGTAAGTGACAGCAACATTCTTGTTCTTTCGATATCGATTCGCAAATCCTAACCCAGTTCCGAGTGATACTTGTGCACCAACGATGCCATGTCCACCAAAAAAATTCCTTTCACGTGAAAACATGTGCATGGAACCACCTTTTCCTTTGGAATAACCACCGTGACGACCAGTTAATTCTGCCATCACACCTCGGGATTCCATACCTGTAGCCAGCATATGACCATGATCCCGGTAACCAGTAATGACTTGATCACCATCTTTCATTGCCATTTGCATTCCAATTACGACCGCTTCCTGTCCAATATAAAGATGGCAAAACCCACCAATCAGCCCCATTCCATATAATTGACCGGCTTTCTCTTCAAATCGCCGAATCAATAACATCTCTCGATAAGCAAGGAGCTCTTGTTCTTTGGAAAACTCTGGCTTCATTGAACTGCGAATTGATTTCTTTGCAGTACTTGTCTTGGCACGCTTGACTGATTTAGTTGCAGATGCTCTAACACCTTTGGTTGCAACTATCTTTGCACGTTTGGTTGATTTTGTCGTTGCCATTACTGCTCACTCTTACAAAAAATTCTTCCGCTAGTTAAAATGAAAACATAAATTCTTATTTTATCACAAGAATAATGTCAAGCATTTTTTTTGCTTGCACTAAATACTCAACTATTTTGATTGATTTTAAATTACAGTGAATTTAAATTCTTTAACTAAATCTACTCATTCACTGGATCGCGCAGAATCACAAACTCATTAGGATGAATTACATTCAATGTTTCACGCGCTTGTTCGTCAACCATGTCCAAGTCTAAGCTTTCGGAACGCAACAGCGAAACTTTTTCTTCCAAATTTTGCCGCTGTTCTATCAATTGATTCAATTCCTCTTGTAATTCATTCGCCTGTCGTTCATAACGTTCTCGTCCGACAAGACCATACTGACCATTCAAAGCATGGAAAGCGAAATAGCTTAAAATGAGGAGTCCCAATATCCCTAAAAAAATATGAGGTCGGTAACTTCGTTTGCGGTATCTTGTTAATGTTGATTTCGCCAAAATACATAACTCCTACTGTTTTCGAATCTTATCAACCGTAACCTTTTTGCAATATGATTATGTAAGTATTTAAGTTGAATAATAGTTTAAACAGAAAAATTAAAGATTGCAACATTTTTTCCAAAAAAAGTTTGTTAGCTGTTAATAATCCGCTGATTTCACTCTCAATTGCAAGGTGGTTTTAATTTTGCATCGTTTCAAAAATCATTTGTAAGTCACAACTTCGATTTGTGATTTAATGTATCGCTGATTCGGTCACAGCTAAAGTTGAAAGCCTGCTCAATATCTGTTCGGTCTCAGCTAACCGTTGTTCAGGTTCCGGCCAATTTCGTTTGAAAACCAACTTTTGATCTGGTCGCAATTTTACCTCTGAATCATCGCTCGCAATGAATTGAATCAACCCAGTTGGGTTAGAAAATTCATTATTTCGGAAAGTAACGACAACACCTTTTTCACCGGCATCAATCTTTTCAACATTTGCTTTTTTGCAATATCCTTTAATATGTACTATTTTTAAAAGATACTCTACTTCGACTGGTAACCGACCAAATCGGTCTATCAATTCCTCTCCAAACGCATCAATTGCTTCATCTTCGGTTAAATCACCTAATCGACGATACAAACTTAAACGAACCTGTAAATCCGGTACATAATAATCTGGAATCAACACCGGAGTACCGATTGAAATTTGTGGCGACCACAATTCATCAGTTTTCTCTTCTTCCCCCTCTTTCAATTGTGCAACTGCTTCTTCAAGCATTTGTTGATAAAGTTCTACCCCTACTTCACGTATTTGACCGGATTGTTCTTCTCCCAAAAGATTTCCAGAACCTCGAATATCCATATCATGTGTTGCTAATTGAAACCCTGCACCTAAACCTTCCAATGATTGTAATACTTTAAGACGTTGCTCAGCTGATTGGGTAAGTTTCTTATTAGCTGGAACAGTAAACAATGCATATGCTCTAACCTTTGAACGTCCGACCCGTCCACGAAGTTGATATAATTGAGAAAGGCCAAATCGATCTGACCGGTGGACAATAAGCGTGTTTACAGTTGGGATATCTAAGCCAGATTCCACTATCGTAGTTGATAATAATACATCATATTTTCCATCGTAAAATGCATTCATGATATCATCCAATTCTCCAGCTGGTAGTCGACCATGAGCAACAACCACCTTTAACTCTGGTATTTGTTCTTCTAAAAATTTTGAGACATCATCTATATCAGCAATTCTTGGACAGACATAAAATGATTGCCCACCGCGAAATCTTTCCCTTAGAAGAGCTTCACGAACTACTAATGGGTCAAATGGAGAAATAAACGTACGGATACTTAATCGATCAATTGGTGGCGTTGCAATCAGCGATAATTCACGAACCCCAGTTAGCGCAAGTTGCAATGTTCTTGGAATTGGAGTAGCAGTTAAGGTAAGCACATGTACATCAGATTTGAGTTGTTTTAATCGTTCTTTGTGTTTCACTCCAAAATGTTGTTCTTCATCAATCACTAGTAATCCCAAATCACGAAAATTTATTGATTTTCCAAGCAATGCATGGGTACCAATCACAATATCCGTTGTTCCATTTGCTATCTCTTCTTTTGCTACATTAATTTGCTTAGTAGTGACTAGCCTCGAAATGTGCGATATCCGAATTGGTAATCCCTTAAATCGCTCTGTGAAAGTCTTGTAATGTTGGCGCGCCAATAATGTCGTTGGTACAACCACTGCCACTTGACGACCAGAAAATGCGGTAACAAATGATGCACGTAGTGCAACTTCAGTTTTACCAAAACCAACATCACCACAAACTAACCGGTCCATTGGTTGTCCCTTCCCTAAATCTTCAAATACTTGTTCAATGGTATTCAGTTGATCTTCTGTTTCCTCAAAAGGAAATCTTGCCGCAAACTCGTGATATACGCCCTCTGGGACTGGAATTGGTGGTGCTTTTTTCGTAGCACGTGCGGCCGCAGTCTTAATTAAAGCCTCTGCTAAATCTCGAATTCGATTCTTAACTCTCGCTTTTCGAGCTTGCCAAAAACTACTTCCCAATCGATCCAACTGCCCCTCAGTTGGTTCAGCAGAATACTTGGTCAGTAAGTCAATATTCTCAACTGGTAAAAATAATTTATCACCACCATGATATTGAAGTTCTAGACAATCATGGGGAGCTCCCGCCGCTTCAATTGTACGCAAACCTAGAAATTTTCCGATTCCATGTTCAATATGAATTACTAAATCTCCTTCATTGAGACTAGACACTTCTGTCAAAATATCTGTTGCTTTGCGTTCCTTCCGTCGTTTTCGAACTAAACGGTCGCCAAGAATATCTTGCTCCCCAATTACAACAAGCTTGTCAATCTCAAATCCACTTTCAATACTCAGTAAACCAAACGCAATAAAATTGGCACCTAATCCAATCATTTCTTGATAGGAATTGACCGTTACTCCATTTTTCAATCCATGTTCAGTCAATACCTGTAATAATCTTTCACGTGCCCCCTCACTCCAACATGCAATAAGGATACGTTTTTTTTGTTTACGAATATCAGCAATATGCTTAAGAACAGCATCAAATACATTCACATTTTCTGTTGTACGTTCGGCGATAAATGATCGACCTATCTCTCCTCCTAAATCAATAACATTGCCATCATTTTCTGGTGCTGTAAATGGGGTTAACGTCATTACTGAGTGCACTTTCAATTGCTCTAACCACTCATTTTTGCTCAAATAAATTAATTCTGGTGGAATTGGTTTATAGGGAACCGTTTCGTTTGATTGATTGAGATGTTCATGTTCCTTGCGAGCCGTATAATGGTCTTCAATCAAATCGATTCGTGCATCTATAACACTTTCAATTTGATAATCTATTACAATGGGTGCACCATTAAAGTAATCAAATGGAGTTACCAGCTCATCATGAAAGAATGGTAACCAATGCTCCATTCCTGAATAACGTCGACCTTCAGAAACAGTCTGATACAATATATCATCTTGCGTAGATGCACCAAATTCAGCGGTATAGTTTTGGCGAAATCTTGCAATTGACTCATCCGATAGTGCCATTTCACTAACAGGAGCTAATTCCAATATTTCCAAAGTGCCGGTAGTACGTTGCGTATCAGCTTCAAAAATCCGAATGGTTTCGAGTGAATCGCCAAAGAAATCTAACCTAATCGGATGTGGATTCCCTGATGCATATAAATCAATTATTCCTCCCCTCACGGCATATTCACCCGCTTCTCTCACTGTACCACTACGTAAAAAGCCATTTTGTTCCAACCATTGTACTACATAGCCCATCTCTACAGTTTGATCAGGAACTAAACGCATTACTCGATAGTTTATCCAATCTTTTGTTGGGATACGTTGCAAAATCGCATTTACCGAAGTAACTAAAATTACTGGGTTTTTGCTAAGTCGTCCAGTTACCATCCGCTTTAACAGATTGATCCGTGCTGAAATAACTCTTGAGTTTGGTGACACCCGGTCATACGGCAAACAGTCCCAAGCTGGGTATTGGACGACATCTACTCGCGAATCAAAAAACTTAATTGAATCTGTAATTGTCTGCATGTGTTGTGCATCTCTTGCGACAAACACCAAATCCACCGGATATTCTGACTTATATTCGGTAGCCAATCGGGCTAATAAATAGCCATCTGCTCCCTCAGGAATCGAACTTACAGTCAATTTTCGATGTTGGGAAAAAAACTCTCTAGGAAATTTCAATTGTGACCCAATGAGGTAATTTAATTATGAATTATTTGATAATGAATGTGCTTTTAATTCATTCATCATGGCACTGTTAATCTCAGTTGGTATAGGTTCGCGACCACTGATCCACGAATAAAGATCAATATCATTACACTCAATAATTCGTTCTAATTCGTCTAAATCCAGTTCTGTTAAATTAGACAACGATTTATCAACAAAACTACCCAACAATAGATCCATTTCTTTCGTACCACGATGCCAAGCGCGAAATTTAATTCGTTTTAATCTAGCGTCAATACTTTTTTTGTTTATTTCAGTTTTTTTCATAAATTTTGAGTTCAAGTTTGTTGTTTGGATTGTTAGTAAATATCGCTTCCAACCGGCAGGTAAATTTTTTGTTTTACAAAAAAAATATGGATTAACTGAGATTTTATTAAAATTGTTAATGCGCGATAACACAAAAGCAGTTATAATGCAAATAAATTTTTTTTTCATTAATAGTTTTTAATTAATTGAATGCGACCACAACCTCTAAATCCATTATTTTCGTCTTTAGACTCCCTAACTG
This sequence comes from Stappiaceae bacterium, assembly GCA_964291365.2. GTDB lineage: Bacteria > Pseudomonadota > Alphaproteobacteria > Rhizobiales > Stappiaceae > JBDWFY01. Next base: position 1,762,159 of record OZ219989.1, on the reverse strand, counting down.
GTATTGGACCGAAAACTGCAAATCGGTTAGAAAGACTCTTAGCTGATTCTCGAAGTTCTTGTGTCAAAGATTTACTGTTTCATCTTCCACATGGATTAATTGACCGACGGAATCAACCTGGAGTTAAGTATGGAAAAATTGGTGAAATAATAACCGCTAAGGTTCATATAGATGAACATATCATTCCCCCTCGACAAACGAGCAGACCATATAAAATTATTGCTCATGATGAAACAGGTGAAATCACTCTCGTCTTCTTTCGGCCGCGACCAAATTGGCTACCAACAGCTCTTCCAATTGGTGAAACTCGGATAATTAGTGGTCGATTTGAGTTATACAATGATATGGCACAGATGACACATCCAGATTTGATTGCAACAGAACAAGAATTTGAAACGCTTAGTTTAATTGAACCAATATATCGTATGACCGATGGATTATCAGCAAAACAGCTAAGAAAAGCAATGAGTGCGGCCATAGAACAATTACCAGAACTACCAGAATGGCTTGATCCTGAATTAAAGAAACGAGAACAATTTCCAGGTTTTACAGATTCGCTAAGGAAAATTCATTTACCAACTGATGTCAGTGACCTTGATTCAAAGTCATCTGCTAGACGTAGATTAGCCTATGATGAATCGCTCGCTTGTCAGCTTGCACTAGCCATTGGACGACATCATCTAGCGAAATTTGGTGGAACACCAAGAGTTGCAGAAGGAACGTTGAAGCAAAAAATTATTGATTCACTTCCATTCAAGCTTACGCAAAGTCAAGAAAAAGCAAGCTTAGAAATAGAGCAGGATTTGTCTTCTCAAACTAGAATGCATCGTTTAATTCAAGGTGATGTTGGATCTGGAAAAACAGTTTTAGCGTTACTTGCAATGGCACATGTAGTGGAGAGTGGAAGTCAAGCGGCGTTAATGGCTCCTACCGAAATTTTGGCACGCCAACATGGAGAATCTATTTCAAAAATGTGTGCCAATGCAAATATGAAGGTTGCGGTGTTGACTGGTCAAGATTCACAAAAACAAAAGTGCGAAACTGAACTTGCAATAGAAACAGGTAAAGTTGATATTATTATTGGAACACATGCATTGTTCCAGACTGGGATAGAATTCAAGGATTTGGGTCTAGCTGTAATTGATGAACAACACCGGTTTGGAGTTCACCAACGTTTAGCGTTACGAAGCAAAGGACAAAAGACAGATTTATTAGTTATGACTGCAACCCCAATTCCAAGAACCTTAGTATTAACATATTTCGGTGACATGGATGTATCAATTCTGGCAGAGAAACCAAACGGTGAGAATCCTATCCAAACCAGTTCAATCCCGTTGGATCGGCTAAATGAAGTAATCACAAGAATCAAAAATGTAATTCAAAATGGTCAAAAAGTATATTGGATCTGCCCATTAGTAGAAGAAAGTGACAAACTAGATATTTCCGCAGCTGAAGAGCGTTTTGCACACTTAAAAACCGATTTTGGTGATCAGGTAGTTTTAATTCATGGACGCATGAACGGAGAAGAAAAGGATAGTGTGATGAGACAGTTTGCTACTGGATCGGCAAAAATATTGGTCGCAACCACAGTAATTGAAGTAGGTGTTGATGTACCAGACGCGACAATAATAGTCATTGAACATGCAGAACGTTTCGGTTTATCTCAACTGCATCAATTACGTGGACGCGTTGGTCGGCGTGACCAAGCATCATTTTGTTTGTTACTCTTTAAAGGACCTCTAAGCGAATCTGCTCAAAATCGCATTGCAATCATGCGAGAGACTAATGATGGATTTAAAATAGCTGAAGAGGATCTGAGGAATCGTGGTGAAGGTGAAGTATTGGGAACACGTCAAAGCGGCGCACATAACTTTCGTATCGCTAATCTCAGTCAACATAAATCATTAATGGAAATTGCACATGTTGATGCGCGCTTAATACTCAATTCCGACCCAAGTTTGAATTCAGGTCGAGGAAAGTCGTTGAAGTTATTGCTGTACTTGTTCCACAAAGAGCAAACTTTGCAATTGCTAGAAGCAGGATAGCGTATTTGCACAGTCAAACTAATAGCAAATCTGATAGTTCAACTTGCTTCCTTTAAAAGTTGTATATCTGCTGGATTTGGTTCATAACTCTTCTTTAGTTCCCATTTCACGATTTCACCGACATGATGTGGGAATCTTTCACCCCTAACTTATAGAAATTGGAGATTTTGAATCAGTGGTTTGCCAAATTCCACTGGCTGGACATACATTCCCAGTTTTATATTTTACAAATCGTAAATAAAAATTCACAATGTTACTCCTTTACTTTGAATTCAAAAACTAAATTAAGTAGAATTAAGTCAAATTTTGTCATGTGTTCAACAACAATTTCAAAATCTAAACTTTTAATCAATCTACCTCTAGTTTGAAGAATTACCTATGTTGAGTTAATATAGTCGTTGGTAAAATTTTTCAACCCTAGAATTATTTTAAACTACGATTAAACCATCCACAATTACTTTTACCGTTCTCAAATAGTATCTTAAAACTAGGGGAAACTACCGCTAATTTTTTAGGATTTATAGCATTAAGAAACGTCCATACTCCATTTGAAGCTTTATCATAATGAATGTTATCTAAAATTAATCGTTTTGTTAACATTTTTTGACTTTCTGTACCTTTATGCTCATCAGTTGGTGCTTCAAGTAATTTTCCATCTACTCCAACAAATGGTAAAATCCAAGACTCTAATTTACGATCAGGAATACCAAATATATAAGTAGACTCAACATTGGGATGCAATTTTGATAATTCCATACACACCCTATCAATAATTTCTTCAACTGTTTCTGTACGCTTTTCCCGATCAAATATCACAAAAATTTGATGATGTCTGTTTCCAAAGTCTAGATACTTTTCATCTCAAGTTCGACATGTTTAGTGCGTAATCCCCTATATTTTGGGACATTTTTTTTAAAAAATGTCACTACAATGTGCTTTTTTGAGATTAACACTGACTATTACTTGCAATATTATAGGTCTTTAACTTCAAATAAGTCAAGAAGATTTAACTGTTTCTCCGTTTGTTGAGTAATAGCTGTGTATTTTTTGGACTTCAAACTTGCGTCTACTTGTTTAATTTGAGCAAGAACTCGTAACGCTTCTGAAACACTTGTATCCACGCCGCGCTCTCGAAGCCGCATTCGAATCACTCGGTGTAACAAAAGAGCTAAATAACAGATCATGCCATGAGAATTGATCCGCTTTGGTTTCCAATGTCGAACCGGGGCAATTTTTATTTCTCCTTTGAGGATTCTGAATCCATTTTCAATATCAACACGACTTTTGTAATGCTCAATGATTTCGGCTGCGTCCATGTCTTCAACATCAGTTGACAACGCGAGCAAGCCATCTAATTTTTCGGCCTCGTTGAGTGCGGCTTTATCAATTTGAACGGATAATTTTTCATTCTTCAACTCGGCTTTAACAATTCTGGTGAGATGATTTCTTCGCGCCATTTTGCGAATCTTCTGCACGGCTTTTTCATCTTGTTTTTTCGTTCGTAACTTCAGTAGCTTTAAATGAAGTTCAATATCTTTCGCCGCCGTTTTGATTTCATTCAGCAATATTCGCCGTTGATATTGTTTCTCGGTGGCCACCTTAGAGTTATATGCAACTATCAGTCGGTTCCCTAGAAATTCACTCTCAAAAACGCAATCTTCACTAAGTTCGCGATTACTTAACGACTTTCGCAAGGTTTTATAGCGCCGGATTGGTACCGCAATAATATGTTGCAACGTTTGACCGGTCTCGGCACCTAAGTCTGGTAATTCGATGACATTTTTTTCCGATAGCAACCCGCGATCTGCAATGGCGATGATCCGACGAACCGGAAATTGGCTCAACAACGTTTTGATGGTTCCGGTTAACGTGCTGGTATCAGCGGTATTACCGCTGTGGATTTGATACATAAGGGGCAATCCATCCCGATTTTGCACAATCCCATACACAAATTGTCGGGCAAACCCGCCAGTTTCTTTGTTTTTGCCAATTTCTCGTACGTCATTTTCAACGACACTCTTGCCATAGACGCGTACTGTGGTTAAGTCATACAAGGCTAAGGTAAAATCATCATCAACAAGCGGTAAAATCAGTTTTGACACTTCATCTTTGACCGCTTGGAAATTGGTTTCAAGCGCATCCATCGCGCGCAACAACATTTGATGCGTAACGGTTCCCTTAACACCAAATATTTTTACCACTTCTAACCACTTCAAAACGCCAAGCTTGCTGGTTGGGGCGCAGATTTGACAAAAAACCATGAGACGAATCAAAGCCTCTGTTTTTTCTTCATCACGGCGCGTCAGCTTAAGGGCCGTGCGCAATGCTTTATCTAAACCAAGTTGAATCCATACTTCATGAAGAAAGATGATATTCCCAAAGTCTTTTACAGTCCCAACTTGAAAATCTGAATCAGGTGGAGGAGATTCATTCAACCGTTTTTCTAATACAGACTTAATCGCGCGAACATTCTGATCAGACAACGTATCAAGCCGAAATAAATTACATACTAGCCGTTGATGCACCTTCCCTGTCGCTTTATCACGATAGCTTTCAACCATGCGGACATAGTGATACTTGCCAGATTTTACCAATCGGATATACATAGTCAGCACTTTAAGTGCATAAAACTAAGATTTCAAGTGCTTTAAAAAGTTATTCACAACTTATTTTCTAGTCACTACAAAATTGCAAAATTAAAACTTGAAATGCACTGAAAACCTTGATATTTTGGTAGTAAGAATTCTTGAAATTTCCTAAAAAAAGCTAATTAGCTGTCGAATTTGAGTTTCATGTATTTATTTAGCAAGATAGCCAAAAGTGACAAACTTGCCATTACAATCAAGTCTTACAACTCTGCAACCTTTACACAGTTCTTTAATAATACCTTGTTCTTGATGTCCTTCTACAATAAATGCAGGTTTAGCCATTGTTTTCCCACTTAAAGTTTAATCATCATAGTTTTCTAGAAATAGTTCCAAAGCACCGGTCTCATAATAATTACCTAATCTGTTACCTGACTCACCAATTCTGCATAATAGTCGTTCTGGGTCAGCTACTCGGTCTGCACGTGTCTTGCCATCAATAGAACTTACAAATAGAATTTCATCCGGAGTTAAGGCATTAATAAATGTCTTGCTATGAGTAGCAAGCACACAAACTAGGTCAGACTCTTCCAATTCTTGTCGAATAAACTGTATAAAAATATCTTGCATACGATAATCTAGAAAATTTTCGGGTTCGTCAAGACCTATATTCTTATGTGCAAACACTAAAGCAGTCATTAATGAATACCACTTCAACATTCCATCAGCAAGTAGATTAAGTGGAATACTTACACTTCTTTCAAACTGGTCAATTTTCTGCATTGTATTAACAGAAATTTCATTTGAATGCTTATCTAAAGATACATGTAATTCATGTAACTCTGGTGAAACTACTTTGATTTTCTCTACAATCAATTTAAACTTTTCTGGATTATTTTCAAATATATTTAGTAAAGTTGAAGATAGTCCTTGACCATCAAATTTGATACCTGGATGCGATTTTTGTTTACTCTCATTTCTAATACCATTTGAGTAGATATCGTATGCTTTATCAAAACTTAAATTTTGCAAAATACAATTAACAGGATACAGTTTATCAGCAATTTCAGCTAATATTGGTTTTTCGACCAATCTACTGGAAACCGATGTAATATGTTCACACAATTTTTCAACCTCAGGACTGATATACTTTACATTTTTATCCATTTCAAAATGATTAATTTCAAGATTTCCTTTGCTATATTCAAATGCAAGGGAATTCGAAAAAATTTCACCATTTAAATTCATGTGAAAATCTAAATTTACTACTTGATTTTTAAAACTGAGTGGAGGTTCCGCACTACTTTCAAATCCAATTGCAAAATTAATATTGTAATCAGTTCTAAGCGGGATAAATCCCTTCAAATTCTCATCAAAAACCTTTTGACTAGTTAAGTCGCGGCAATATATTATATCTGTACCACAAAGTGCGACCTGGATTTCTTTATGTTCAGTTTTTAAATCAAATTTATCAGCAAGGTCAGTACCAAAAATTTTCAATGGAATTGCATCTAAATTTGAGCGAACAAGATAGGATATCAATGTCAACCCTTGTAGGATGTTTGTTTTTCCTACACTATTACACCCCACCAATGCGTTGATACCCAGTCTTAAAGTCTAGACTAAAGTCTTACAAGGTCTTGAAACCATTTATTGAAACTGTTTGCAACAACATAGTACTCCCTTGTCAATCAAATAAATTCTATATTGAAAAGAAAATCAAAAACCAATAATTGTAAAATCCAGTTTTTAATTTTCTGTAGACTCACAAGTTTCAAAACAACCAAATTATCAAAAAATATATTGATCAATACTTAATTATTAATCAAGTAATTTAATCGACCGTCACTTCTTTTTCTGCTGTTCTACGCTTATTTTCTTTAGTGTTTTATTCAATTCACTTTGAGCTTCTTTCTCTGGATACACTAATCCCGCTGAAATTACCAATTTTGCTGCGTCCTCAACCTTCATTTCTAAATAAGTAATCTCGTTTTCAGGTACAAACAACAAAAAACCTGAAGTAGGATTTGGAGTAGTCGGAAGAAATACGCTAATGTACCCACTTCCTTCACCACTTTTGGGTAATTTTTGCCTCATTTCATCTTTAGCGACTGAGGAAATAAAAACAATTGCAAATACACCCTTTCGGGGATACTCAATTATTCCAGCTTTGCTGAAACTATCCCCCCTCTCTTCTAAGACAGTTTCAAATATTTGACGTAATCCACCATAGAGGTTACCAATTAATGGCATCTTTTTAACTACCCTTGAAATTGAATCATTTATCACTTTTCTTCCTTTGGCAAAAGATAAACGACCAAATATTTGGGTTAAGTATCCGACTATTATAACCGCAATTATAGCAACAACTACACCAAACCCAGGTATTTCAAACGGTAAATAATTATCAGGATTGTATCGGCTTGGAATTAATGGCTTCACCAAACCATCAACCCAATTGATTAGTGCCCAGGCTAAATAAATAGTGATCCCAATTGGACCAGATATTAAAAATCCAGTAATTAAAGCACTTCTTAGTCCAGTAAAACTAAAAAGTGTACGAATTCTTTGCGGTTCTATAGCCATTGATACTAATCTCGGTTGTAGATTGTCAAAAGTTGAGTATAATTATTTAAAAATGTATGGATATACTAACTAAAACTAAGGTGGAAATTTTTACATTACTCCATTTAACTTGAAATTGTCAAATTCCAAATTTAAATTTTGGATTCATAGCAACATAAGAATAATGTAGATTTTCAACAGTGTCAAATTACCATAGTTGTGATTGTTAATACCTAAGAAATTTTGAATAAATAATCATAATCGTTACAAGAATACCTGATACATATCGCGACCTTGAAATTTCTATAAAAATTCAACCGCGCCAGTGATACCAACCACTTTTTGGATCTGATTCATTGATACGTTCTTGGACCAACTCCCGTTGTTCAATTGTTAAAATATTAGACACCCCTTCTAACATATCGACCCATTGTTTACTAAACTTTTCAAACTGACCAACACCAGTTGTTCGTAACTGCTCCAAAGAATTTGAACTGGTTGACTTATTTACGAAAGATTCACTTAATTTTTGTTGGGTATCATTCAGACCATCCCGAATAGTCTCCAACTCATTTGCAACAGGAATTATAATTTCAAGAATTTGCTTTTTTTGTTCCGAAGTTGCATTGATGTCGTCTAAAATTTCCTCTAATATTTGAATAAACCTATCTACTTGATCCAAATGGGTAATTGAATTAATGCCAAAGTTGATTCTGCTTTGCCATATTGATTGGGATTGAGATGGATTAACATAAATCAAACTAGGATCAAGACGAGTTGTGGATCTACTTAGATTATCATATTGTGCAATCAGGTAACTGCAAAATATTATGCAGAATCCACCCAAACCGAGTATAAAATTCCGATTTGGATTTGTGTGTGAAAAAAACTTCTTAAGCGCAGGTGTTATTGACATGAACCCTCTGATGATTTTCAATTGCTAATTTATAAATGTAAATTAAACTGCAGCTATAATAGAGTGACAAAATAATATATCACACAATTGATTTTTTGTAAAGTAATAAATACAAATAATTGTAACTCACCGAGAATACTTTAAGATTTACTAGTTCAATTCGAGTTCTGCTAACTGCTTAAATTTTATACCTGCATCTGTTAATTTATCGGTCATTTGCTCAAATCCTTCTCCACCAAATTTTGCCGTAATTTCTGGAAGTATTATAACCTCAAATCCTTCTTTTAGGCAATCTAATGCTGTAAACCCAACACAAAATTCATAGACAATCCCGCAAACAAATACCCGATTTATACCAATGTTTGTTAAAAAACCAGAAAGACCAGTTGAGGTTGATTGATCATTTTCAAAAAATCCTGAATATGAATCTATACTTTTGTTAATTCCTTTGCGAATAACTAACCGTGCAACATCTGCGTTTAATTCAGGATGAAACTCGGCACCTGTTGTGCCTTGCACACAGTGGTCTGGCCAAAGAACTTGTTGGCCGTATTCTAAATTTATAGTTTCAAGCGGTTGCTTACCATGAACAGACGCAAAGGATGAATGTCCCGCTGGATGCCAATCTTGAGTCAACACCACATGTTCAAAATGACTAGCAATGCGGTTCAATTCAGGTATGATATTTTCTGCACCTTCTACAGCAAGGTTCCCACCAGTACAAAAATCATTTTGTACATCAACAACGATTAAGGCATCTGAGTTTGATAAGGTAACTAAATTATTCATTGGATTTTCTTGACCAGAATGAAATTACTTATAATTTATTAAGTTAATCAAACAAAAATTTCAATTCCAATTTTTAAATTAATTTCAGATCTCATTTAATTCTTAACCAAATTTATGCTTTTTTGTTAAAGTAACCTTGAAATTCATTCTATTTTCTCTTTTCAGTATATCAGACTACAACTAGAAACAATTAGTTGATTGTTCCATTGTTATCCATCTCCTTAATTGCCTTTAGTAGTCTGGATGGGGTTACTGGAACGTGATACATTCTAACTCCTGTAGCGCGTTTAATTGCATTCAAAATGGCAGGTGCAGTGGGAATAAGTGCATGTTCACCTAACCCTTTTGCTCCATGTGGTCCATTTGGGTCAGATTCTTCAATCAAAATCGTATCAATTGGTGGCACATCTCCAATCGTAGGAATTAAATAATCATGTAAATTTTCAGTTTTGTTGGGAATATATTCTTCCATCAGTGCCATACCAATGCCTTGTGTAACTCCCCCCTGAACTTGACCTTCAGCTAACAGTGGATTGATCGCTTTACCAACATCATGAGCTGCCACGATTCGAATCAGCTTGACGGTACCAAGTAATTTATCAACTTCGACTACTGCCATTTGTGCGGCGTAACCATAAAGTGCAAAAGGTGAGCCTTGTCCATCTTTATCAAGCGAAATCGTCGGTGGATCATAAGTTCCTTCCGCAACAAAAACATATCCTTCTGAATCTGGTTGAAATTCTGATAAACAAAATTTCTGATTTTGTCCGTTTTCAATAATGATTAGATTTTCCTGTTCAAAATGAAGACTGACATCACCTGCCACATTAAATCGTCTGGTAATAAGTGACTTCAATTCGCGCGCACAGGCTACTGCGGCATTGCCAGAAACAAATGTCTGTCGTGACGCGGAAGTCTTTCCAGCATTTGGTGTTAAAAATGTGTCTGCATTCATATATTCAATTTCAGCAGTTGAGACTCCAAATTCCGCGGCAAATAGTTGTGGAATTACTGTGTTGGACCCTTGCCCAATATCAACTGCACCTTGATGAAGCACAATCGTTCCATCTGACTTAATTCCCGCTTTAATTGTTGATGGGTTTTGCATTGCAGTATTTCCACAACCATACCAACCAGTTCCAATTCCTACACCTCGTTTCAAATAACTCGGACCATTTTTGTTGAATTCGTCTACCTTTTTACCCTCTTGCTCCCAATCAGCTTGTAATGCTTCAAGACATTGCTTGATTCCAACACCAGCATCAAAGACTTGTCCGCAAACAGTCGGTGATCCGTTTACTAATGCATTCTTGATTCGAAATGCTAATGGATCAATCTCTAATTTTTCTGCTAACTCGTCAAACATTGACTCTTGAACTATCGCGGATTGCGGCACGCCAAACCCCCTAAATGCACCAGATGGTGGACAATTTGTATGAATTCCACGTGCAGTTGCTCGATAATCAGCAACTTGGTATGGTCCAGATGCATGAACTGGAACACGTACTGAAACAGTTGGTCCCCAAGAAGCATATGCTCCAGTATTAAAATCACCGTTAAATTTCAATCCAGAGATTTTACCATTAGATTTCGCACCAATACAAATTTTCGCAGTACAGGGATGCCGTTTGGTTGTAGACTGCATTGACTCAACACGAGTGTAATTTAAACGAACCGGCATTCCAGTTTTGATTGTCGCTATAGCTAAGTATGGTTCGACTGACAAATCTAATTTTGAACCAAATCCCCCACCAATCCCAGTTGGAATAATTCGAACCTTGCCGCGCTCCATACCTAAAATCCTTTCAAGTTCCTCCATGTCCATCCATGGCGACTGGGTACAAGCACATATTTCAACACATCCATCAACTATGCGTGCATATCCAGCTTCAGGTTCTAAATAAGCATGCTCAACAAAACTAGTGGTAAACTCACCCTCAACCATTACATCTGCCGACTTGATTGCTGATTCAGCATTACCACGAGTTACCACTCCCTGACACAATACATTTTCTTGACGAGATTGATGGATTAATGGAGCCGAAGCTGTATTCGCCTCAGCAATTTCAAAGACTGCTGGTAATTCTTCCCAAGTAACTGGAAATTCACTTTGTTTAAATTTTCTTATTGCATCGGATGAACCAACAACAGCAGCAACCGCCTCCCCTCTAAAACGTACAAAATTTTCTGCAAATACTGGCTGATCAGCATACTCTGGAAGAACACAATAATTATTTATTCCCGGAACATCTAAATGGGTTAAAACAGTTTCAATTCCAATTTGCGATTTTTGCCATTCATCAATGTTACCAAAACTGAAGTTAGCATGCGAGTAGGGTGACCTAATTATTAGCAATTCAAGTGTATTTACTGGCGCAATATCATCACCAAATTGTTCGCTCCCCGACACTTTTCCTGCGCCATCTATTCGACGAATCGCACATCCAGGTCGTTCGTTTTGAGAAAGTGATGCAGGTTTGCTCATTACCGCATCAATGATTTTCCGATATCCAGTGCATCGGCACAATACTCCACCAAGCGCATCCATTACTTGTTCTTCATTTGGATTTGATTGTTTTCGCAATAAGTCAAATGCTGAAATCACCATGCCCGGTGTGCAAAATCCACATTGAGCGGCACCATGATCTTGAAAACGTTCAGTTAATTTTTTGGCAAGTGGATCAGATTTTACAAGTCCTGCAACAGTTTCTACGCAACAACCTGCTACTTGTCGTGCTGGCATCAAACAGGAACAAACTGAGTCACCATTGACCAGAACACTGCACGCACCACAATCCCCAGCATTGCAACCAATCTTTACATCTTTAGCATTCAGTCGCTCGCGCAAAACCTCAGATAATCTTTCATCAGCATGAGATTTCACCTTTACATTTATGCCATTCAATTCAAACTCTAGCTCGGAATTAGTTGTTTGAATATTCATAGTTTATACTCCATTAATCGCATGGTTAAGGGTGCGAAAAACCAATTCAGGTACTGAGTCCAATCGATATTGTGCAGTGGCTCGGTGGTCCGTAATTGGGTCAATTGCACTTTCTATGATGTTAGAAAACACTGAACGATTTTTAATTTCAGCAATACTTAAACCAGTTAAAGTTTCTTCTAAGTTAGACAATCGTGTTGCAACCTCAGAACAGCTACCTATTGCAACGCGTGCTTCTTTAATTCGTTCTTCTTCAATTGCCACCAATACTGATACCATTGCAATTGAAATGACTAGATATTTTCGACTGCCAAGTTTCGTGAATGAGCTCAACATAGATGAATCAAACTCTGGAACCAAAATTGCAACAACTAATTCATTGGGTTGTAGTTTTGTCTGGCGAGATCCGACAATGAATTCTGTAATTGGTAAAATTCTAATTCCATTGGTTGAAGCCAATTCTACCGAAGCATTGAGAGTAAGTAAAGGTGGTACACCATCTGCCGCAGGCGAAGCATTACAGAAATTTCCAGCTATTGTTCCTTGGTTTTGAATCTGAATAGACCCAACTTCTAGACCTGCTAATTGCAAACAGTAAAAAGCGCGCGGTAAATCCGCATTTACAAGCTCTGACCATTTTGTTGCCGCGCCAATACGCCACCCTGAATCCAACTGCTGTATCCCTGCTAATTCAGGAATACGCGTTATGTCAAGCAATGATTCGTCTGTTTCACCTGGTTTTCGATTTGGGAAAAAATCAGTGCCACCAGCTACAATCTTAAGCTCTTGATCTTCAAGTGCTGTTAATGCTTCATTCAAAGTAATTGGCATTATGTAAGTCAATTCAATATCCTCATTGTCATTTCAACTATAATCGCAATAATAGATATTCCTACATACCTATAAAATTATATAATTCAAATCATTAAAAAATGCAAAAACCAACAAAAGAGATGAAAACTAAATCAACTCAAAATTACACGAGTTCGTATTAAATAATATACTACAATCCTACTATTACAATTTGTTTTTTGATGCGTCAATTTGCCGCATTGCATTATAAATCAGAATCAGATATGTTAGCGAAAAACCGTTAAAGGAGCTAAGTCATGAAAAAAAGACTTTTACTTATTTTATTCGCAGCAGTGATTGGTTTGACGATTTCATCTTGTCGTTATGAAACTTATGAGTGTGATGTTGCTGGCTATACACAATGCGAACGTGCAGTACCATTTTTTGACTAATTAATTTGTTGAAATTGTACGACATGTATTAATTCACAACTATAATGTGACGTTAAGCAAACTACAAATAATGGGGATCAATTCTGATTCCCATTATACCTATGGAAAAAGTAAAACTACTACGACATTATGTCACATTGCAATGAGTATAAATGTCAACAAAATGTTTTAAACAACAAAGGTGCGATGCTATGAAAACGAAACTAATTCTGACCCCACAAGCAGTTGTAGTTTACCTACTTTTTCTTCATGTCGTCAAGAGTTTTATGAATGCGACTCGGTAATCAATTGACAATGTGTGGGCTTCGTTAGCACACTTTGATTAACTTAGCGTTCACATGTGAAATATCGGTACAATTGCTCAAATCTATAAAAAAAAACGAGGGGAATCTAATTGGACTCCCCTTCTTTTAATTGGGATCTAAATGCAAGTAATTCAGTAAAACATATACTCAGTCTCCAATTGATTTTAACAGACAATCTATTGACAACAAATATTTCCAATATGTCCATGTATATACTCAGAAATTTGAAAATATGTTGTGAATAACTTTGAATTCTACTTGAAAAATTGAAATCATGTGCTTTAATTGTACATTATATTTCAAAACATTATTAGGTACTAACATGGAACTCCTTACAATTAAACAAGCTTCTAAGTGGGCAAGCGATTATCTAAATCAAGAGGTATCACCGACAAATATTTCGTATTTGTTGCAATATGGAAAAATAGGCAAATTAAAACAAAACGGTTCAACCTTAATTGATATTAATGAACTTAAAAAATATTACAGCGAATCTGACCAGTTCAAATTAAACTGGACTAATGCGCTTGGTGATGACTTAAATTGGCGACTTTCGTTTGCAGAACTACGGGAAAAAGATACTACGAAACATGTGCATCGTATCCATCCTTACAAAGGAAAGTTCATACCGCAGTTAGTTGAATACTTTCTTGATACTCATACTGACTCATTTAAAAAAGAGACATTTTTTCAACCGGGGGATATCGTCTTAGACCCCTTTGTTGGTTCTGGAACGACTTTGGTACAGGCAGCGGAACTAGGTATACATGCGGTAGGAATTGATGTGTCTAGGTTTAACTGTATGATTAGTAAAGTAAAAGTTCAAAAAAATCACTTTAAACAGTTAAAAAGTGAAATCGCTCGGATTGTTGGCAAACTTGAAATATATGATAAAACAAATAATATAGAATCTTTTGAGGCCGAACTAGGGGATCATCTTTCAAACTATAACTTGAAAAATTTTCCACGTTCAAATGATAAAAAGAAAAACAATGATTTTGATACAACAAACCCCAAATATACCGAGAGTAAATTGGCTGAATTTATTCCAGTATACAAACGTATATTGAAAAAGTATGGATTTGCCGAACAGAAACCACTTTCAACAGCAAGTTTTCTTGAAAAATGGTATTGTCAGAATATTAGAAATGAAATTCTTTATTGTAACTCTTTAATTGATGAGATATCCGATGAGCATATCAAAAATACATTACAAGTAATCTTAAGTCGAACGATGCGATCGAGCAGAGCTACTGCACATTATGACTTGGCAACTTTAAAAGAACCAAAATATTCAGTGTATTATTGTTGGAAACATAAGAAACTGTGTAAACCACTTTACTCAATGAAGTCGTGGTTTCGGCGATACGCTAATGACACTCTAAGTCGCTTAATTGAGTTTGACAATTTACGTGTACCATCAGAATTTGCAATATTTTCTGCAGATTCACGTAAAGTTGATATATTTAAAGAAGTTTACAAGGTTAACTCTGAACTTTCTAAAATAATGAAAACGCAAAAAATTCGGGGGATTTTCACCTCACCACCTTATGTTGGTCAGATCAATTATCACGAGCAACATGCTTATTCATATGAATTGTTTGGATTTGACCGTAAAGACGAGCTTGAAATTGGTCCTCTTTTTAAAGGCCAAGGAAAGAGCGCACAAAAACAATATATAGAGGGTATTAGCACAATTTTAAACAATAGTAAGCAATTTCTTCAAAATAATTTTGACATTTTTCTTGTTGCGAACGACAAACACAATCTCTATCCTGAGATTGCAGAAAAGTCAAAATTGAAAATCGTGAATCAGTTTAAGCGACCAGTGTTAAATCGAACTGAACGTGATCGCAACCCGTATTCAGAAATAATTTTTCATATGCAAGGAGTATAGTGATGGGTCTTTCAACAGCACAACGCATAGACATTGAAGATCTGTTACGAAAAAAAATTAGAGATATATTACAAAAGAAAAACAGAGATGAAATGGATGCAATGCCTTTTCATAGTTTGCTGTTAGGTGACCAAAATTTAACAACTTACCGGGTAATTCATTCGATTGTTACTAGTATTGGCATGAGTATGTATGAACCAATTGCACAAATAGTTGCTCGTGAAAAATTTGATTCCGCCGAAATTCAGTGTAAAGCCGGCACAATCATAAGCTCGGAAGCACAGGAGGTTATTCAACGAATTATCAATGACCTAAATGCCGATCGAATTCAAGTTGACAAACTAAAAGAAATTGAACTAATTCGGGATGTTGCTAGAAAAGGTAAAAAACTACGAGTCAAGAAGGTCAATATTGATCTAAGGCTAAAACTGAACCAATCCCAATTCATATTTGATATCAAAACTGCTAAACCAAATAAAGCAAACTTTATAGATTTTAAGCGAACACTACTTGAATGGGTGGGCTCGGCACTTTATGAGAATCCAGAAGCAGAAATAAATTCATACATCGCTATTCCATATAATCCCCACGCTCCATCAGAATACAAATGGTGGACTATTAGAGGAATGTTAGATATAAAACATGATTTAATGGTTGGAAAACAATTTTGGAATTTCTTAGGTGGAAATAATACCTATGACAAAGTTCTACATTGTTTTGGACGAGTTGGAAATGAGTTACAAGATGACATTGAATTTTACATCAATGAATTAATTTGAAAATTATTATCTCCTACCAGATATTAAAGTAAACAACAAACCTGTATGTTTATGAAAGGAATCAATACCGGTTTATGATTCTTTTTAGTTTAGAGTAGAAAACTTATTAGTAAAATTACCATCGCATTTTGCCAGCAAATTGAATCTTATTTTCATCAGTCTCTTCTGGTTCAAAATTGTGACTTGCACTGAGTTCAATATCAAAATTGTCATCAACGTGAATGCGTTGCCCTATACTTAATTCCCCGGTATATTTGTTTGAATACAAGATACTACTAAACGGAGTTACTACCAATCGTTCATCAAAAAAATCAAAACTATATCTGACGCTGGATCGTAGATTAAAATCATCTGAATTTTCTTTAATATTTCCGATAATTCCCAAGTATTCCTCACCTAATAATGAACTTCTTTGATCAGCAAGCGTTTCACCCCAAGTTGGCTCAATTCGTAGTTGCATACCAAGGTTATCATCACCATAGTCATACTCGATCAATCCCAAGTAACTCATTCGAGATCCATTTTCAGGTTTACGCAAGCGAGTCTCAGTCATACCTGTTACAGCTAAACCAATAGGTACATTTGCCTTCAATCCTGCACTTACCTCAATATCAAACCAATTGGTAACTGGGAATAAGGTTTCCGATGCCAAACCTAATGATATCTTTGGTTCTATCGTCGTCCCCTTATTTGTTTCAATATTATCAGTTCCATTGACTCCAAGACTCCAACGAGTATATTTTTTTTGCATATTTGAGAATTCTGTTAGGTTTAGATCTTCAGCATACTGTGCAAAACTGGTCACGCCATTAACACTAACATTACTGTTGCCACCAGTTATATTATTTTTCCCCGAATACAAAACTTTTTCACCGGCAATTGCAGCTGAAATAGTTTTATTTTTAATTGTTTTAATCTCAAAGTTCTCGTAGTTTAAGTCAGCAATAAACAATCCATAACTAACTAGAATCTTTGTATTGGTTTTCCATTCTGGAAAATTTAGTCCAATATATGGTTGAAAACGGGTATACTTTGCATTTACTGCAGCAGAAGTTTCTTGTTCAGAATTAATTGTAACATTTGCATCTGACTCAGACATCATAACACCAATAAGACTATTATTATAGGTAGAGTCAATTCCAAGTTGAGCGGAATTCATTTCACCAGACCAATTTCCACTATGATTGGAAAATTTACCGGTTATATCTTGACTATTTCCTAACCCCCAAACCGATGTCGAAAATTTCGAATCGTAGTTAGATGTTAAATTTAACGAAAAATTTGAATCATAAATGAGTGAGTTCCATTCAAAGTCTGAATTATCGATTTGTCCTCCAAAATTTGTTAAAAAATCAGGGATATTTTGACTTCTAGCAAACGTAATTGAGTTGTCAACCCCACCAGCAAATGCACTGTCAACTCGTTGGGTCGCCAATTTAAACGATCCTTGATTAGATGCATTAAATAATCCAGGGATGATTTCATTATTCACAGACTCTAAAATTTGTTGCCTTTGAATTCTGTTTGTCGTGTCGGTTATATTGACTCGTGCTAACTTTTTCACACCTATTTGATAATTTGCACTAGCTAAGATTGAAAGCTCAATAAAACCATCACTTTCCGCGGTTTGGTTTTCAATAGTTGGGATTACAACAATCGCTTCACTTGTTCCTTTAGTAATTTCTGTACTTAGTGAAGTAGCAGAATTTGTAAAATTACCAGCTGAATTAAGAGTCAGATAAATGGTGATATTCTGATCTAATTTTACTGACGAGGTCACTCGAAATCTCGCGGGTTGTCCTTCGTCAACTGAATTAGAAACTACAATAATTTGCACTAATGGTAAGATTGGCTTTGGCTTCAAATTCGAATTTAGTTGAAAAGTTGGATTATTTTGCTCTTGGGACCGATTTAGAATTGGGCTATTTTCGGTTCCTAGATTTAAACTAAGAATTGAATTTACCACTGAATCCGCAATAGAGATTCGAGGTAAATTTTGAGGTTCCGATTGGGAAGCAATTAACTCATTGCTAACTGGAATGACAATTTCTTTTGCATTCTGATTCACACGATATTTTGTTGAACCAGATGCATCTCCGAGGATTGAAATTACAATTCGTCCATTATCTACCGGGTTAAAATTTTGGTTTGTTGTCAGCTGGAATGTTTTTTCTTGCTTTAATGGTTCAAACATTAATTGTTTAGGAACCCGCCATTTTAAATAGTTTGAATTCTGGTCAACACTAATGTTAATCATCAGTTCATCGGCAGTTATTGACTCTTCAGCGACAACTTTAAAATCAACAGAAGACTTTGGATTTACTGTAGTTGAATCAACTAATATTGAAATTAGAGGTGGATCGTCATTGTCAACAATAAGTACCGAAAAGTTATCTTTTCCTTCCAGTTTATAGCTTGGGTCACTTAGTACTGTTGCTGTAACTGTACCATTGCGTTCTACTAAATTGTCATCATCTAAAGCAATAGACTGTAGACTATTGCGAGCTCCTGCCTTAACAACAAACTGCTCAACGTGTTCTCCACCTTCCAAGTAGTTTGCCGACTCTGTTAATTCAACTGAAATTGGAATGTCCCGACGTGAAATGATACTTACAAGAAATGAAAACTGAACAGATTCATTTTCATTAAACCTGAGTTGATTGGAATTTAAGGAAAAAGTAAAGATATCATTGTCAATCACTTTCCCAGTTGCAGTTCTTTTTTCACCAACTACATAGGTATGTGGGTTTTTAGTATCTGGCAGGATCGTTACTTCAATATCTCCATCGGGTTCATCTTCTTCATCACCTTTGGTTTGTATAGCTAAAATAGTATGGCTTACTTTTGCAGGTAATGTAGCAGTTTTTGGTTGAATTCCAAGTAAATAATCGTTGGTTCCTTCATCAATTGAAATATTAATTGTAACTGGGTCTGAAGCTACATTTGTTGCAAAAATTGTAAAACTTGCTCGATTCCCTTCAATAATCTCAGGAGCATTAGCAATAAAAATTTCTGGTGGCTTATCGTCATCAATTACTAAGACTTTTGCAGTTTTTGCAGTTCCTACTTTATAGGTATCAGGTGTAAGTGGGTCAGCATCAATTGACACAGTAATCATACCATCCGATTCATCAAAACCATCAGCAACAGTTTGAACGGATAATGTAGTTGATGCACTTTGTGCATTCAATCTTGCAATTTCTCTAGTTCGTCCACCAAGAAAATCATGATTTCCTTCATCCAAAGAAAATAATATTACAACGTCAACAATTGACGTACCTACTGCAGTAACGGGGAACACTGCCTTTGAGCCTTCAATAATAGAACTCGCATTAGCAATAGAAATTACTGGTGGACCATCATCATCTTCTATTATAACAATAGTGCTATTTAGAGGAGCATTTGCTACATTATACTCGGTTCCAGATTTGAGCGTGAAAGTTATAGTTCCATTTGGTTCATCAATGTTATCTTGGATAGCTTGAATCGCAAATGGAACAAAGTTTTTTCCAGTCATAAGTGGTAAGACAAAATCTTTTTTCACTCCGCTTTGAAAGCTTTGTACAAAATTACCTTGCACCAAAACACTGAAATTGATCATTCGAGCTACAGAAACATTTCTTGATGCTCTTATTTCAAATTGTGCGACTTCTCCCTCAGTAATCTTCGCTGTAGTTGTAAAGATTTGAACTTCAACTGGTGAATCAGTATTTTTGATTGTAATTTCAGCAGTTGGTTTGTTTGTTCCATTTCCTGACACTGGTTTATAGCCGGTGCTGGTTTTTACGACGACTATCATCTGACCATCTCCTCGAACTAAGTCATCATCAATAGTTGTCATATTAAGTGGAACTTTTTTGGTACCACCTGCCAACGTAATCTCATCAGGTAATCTGCTTTGATAATAAGATCTAGTTTGAGTAACTATTAATTTGATAACTAAGTTTGAAGTTGGAGCAATTGTAGTTGAGCCAATCTCAAATGATGCAATTTCTCCTTCATTAATGCTAGTTGATAGTGCTTTAACATAGATTCGAGGAATAACAATACCTTCTAACACCCGAACAGTTGCGATATTACTTGGGGAATCAGCAACAAAATAGTTTGGTCCTGATATAACTTCGATCTTTACACTCCCATCTTCATCAATTTGTTCATTATTAATAGTTGGAATATCCAAGTAACTAAATTCGTCTCCTTGGTTAAATGTATGAGTTGTCGGTTTAGTCGTATTGAAAAAGTTTCCAGTTAAGGTAACTTTGATGTTGACAATCAATTGAGAAGTTGGAATAACATCCTCTGATACAAATAAAAATTTTGCTGGATTTCCTTCAGTAACTGTTAGTTTTCTTGGAGCGATATGAATTTCTGGTTTCAAAGGACGGATATCATTGTCTTTTATTTTTACAATCGCAGAATTATGCGGAGCACTCTTAATCACATAGCTATCATCACGCTCTATAGTAATTGAAACCTGACCATCCTTTTCATATCCGGAATCATCTACCGTAGTTATAGATATTCTTTTATAGGTATCACCGGCTTCAAGTGTTACAGCTGTAGCTGTTGATGTGTTAAAAAAATCACCACTGCGTCTTTCATTTATTTTAATTATTAAATTTGATTTTGGTGCTAAGGTTTCGCTAGTTATAACAAACCGTGCTGGACTCCCCTCAGTCACTTCTGATCTTACATGGGCAACTGCAATTTCTATTGATTGATCATCGTTATCTATAATGTTAACAAATCCACTGTTTTCAGGTGATCTAGCAATGTTATATCCAGTTCCACTTGAAATTGTAACAGTGATTTTTCCATTTGCCTCATCTACTTGGTCATCTAGCGTCGGAATTTCCAAATTTCTAATATTGGTGTTTTTGTTTAAAATAAATGACGTTGGTGCATTGTTTTGCAAAAAACTACCGATTGAAGTTACGTTAATGCTGATTGTTAAATTAGTTGTTACTTTAATGTTCCTTGAACCAATAATAAACACTGCAGGATTACCTTCTACGACCTGTGGATATTTGTGACCAATAAAGATTTCTGGGGTATTGTTTATTGGAGGTGGAGGAACAGTCGAATCTGAAACAGTTACCGAAGCAGAATCATTTGGAGATGCGGCGACATTATAATTATTACCTGGTTGTACAGTTAAAGTAATCTGGTCATTATTTATAAGACCAGCAGTCGGAATTTGCAATGTTTGGGTATTAAGATTGGCAGAAAAAGGCACCATATTGTCATCCAAGAATGATACCGAACCCGATTTCTGAATGCGGACATTGACTATTCGATTTACTTTTGGGACTTTGGAAGCAACTAGGGCAAAATTTGCATTGGAATTCAGGTTCGCAGTTGGATTAGTAGCACTAATAGACATTTCCAATTCATCATCAACTATCACTACTTTGAATGAGAAGCTATTTCTAGTCGTACTAGCTAAATATTGATTATCACCTGTTGGTGGTAATACTTCAATTGTAAGTTCAATATCACCTAAATTGTTGGTATCATCCGCAGTTTGAAGAGGAAGTTCGGCAAAGTTTGAACCTGCTTTAATGGTCACCGATGGTACTGAAAGTCCGCGTTCTCCCAATCCATAGTCAACTGCAATGACTGGGTATTGGGAGAGATACGTTGGTATCGGAACATTCAGTGGAATGACAAAACCTAAATTTATTGATAGGTCGGTACTTGGTGCAATATTTGAAGAAACTGTAAAGGTTATTTTCCCACCTTCAGTAATCTGTTCAACATTACTGGATACTGAAATTCTTGGTAAATCGGTACCATCAACAACACCATCAGTTATCGTTCCTCCTGGATCAATAGTTGCAACTTTGATTTCACCTGTAGGTTGAGTTAAATTATAATGTTGGTTTGAGAAATTGAACGGGATGATTCGCTGATCCTGGATAGTACCCGACATTGGAATATCAATTTTGTTTTCCATAGGACGTGTATCCGCGATTGAAATTTCAACTAGTCCCATACTTATTATTGCGGGTATAATATAAAGTCCTACACTAAACATCTTCAAATCACGAAAGATTTGGAAATTATACTTCACACTAAGTTTTCTTAGCTTAATTAATTGAATTGATCGTCCACAGCGCGTTAATTTGGTACAGACAATTACAATCCCCAACGCAATAAGTCGAGTAATGAAATTCTTCATATTCAAACACTCCTTATTCAGTTGTTGTTCGATCAACCGTGATATTTCGCCTGTTTTCCTTACACTCATTTTGACAGTTGGATTAAATTAACCAATATAAGTTGCCCATTTATCTGTTTCTAAGTTCAATTATATAATAATATTCGATCAATTCAAGATTAAAATAAGCATATCTGATATGCAAATAAGTAATATCTAAGTAAATTTTAACTAAATTTTTTGTAATAAAGTATAAATATTGATTATCAATAATAAATAATTCAAATTTATTTAATTTTGCAAACTTTTTACTTGAAATTTGCCAATGTGACAAAATCAATACTTTAATTTAGTTTAAGAAATTATTCTAGCACTTGAATTTTCGGGTAAACTAACGCAAGTGATTGACCCGAAGTGAGCACATTGGTGTTGCAGGTAAATTGGTAGGTGAAATTTTCTTAATGGATTACCAAACTTCTATTGAATTTATTACTAGATATTGGTGCAATATGGTGTTAGCTTAATTGGCAGAATACTTCGCTACTAGCCTGTGTCGGGATGAGATGCAAGCTCAACTCCTGCTGTCATTGTTCAATTTTTGTCAATAATTCAAACGAGCAACAGATTTCGTCATTTTTAGCTTATGTTTTTTTGAGCTGTTAAAATGCCAACAAAATACAAAGCTGTTTCTCATCCTATTGAATATTGTGATTGTAATAAAATTTATGGTTAATAAAATTTGAGTACTTTTATTGAATCCGTTGCAAAAAATACTACAAGATATGGGTATTTTTTGGGCATAAAATAACTTTGATGAAAAAAATCAATTTGAGCTTGTATTCTATTTTTATTGTATACTATAACTAACAAATAACTAGAAAAGGATTCATTTGTTGATCAAAAGAACTAATGTGTTGTAGCAAATTAAAGCTTTCTAAATGAATAATTAAAGGGAAAATAATTTTGATCAGGGAGGAAATATCCAAGTTCAAACTATTTCTTTAGAAAGATTTACTACTGCTTGTATTATAAGTTCTGAATGCCTAGAAAGTTAAACCAGATAGATACTTGTACAATCAGGGATTAATACTGAGAATGTAATAAAAAAATCTAAATTATCGTTTTTTGTAGCGAATATGTATAATAAAATTTGTAATACATCTAATAATGTATTATTGTAAATAACTAAAATCGAACAACAAAGGGGTTATTCTAAAATTGAAACGCATGTTTCGAAGCATTCTTATCGTAGCCGCAACTGCAATTTTGATAATTGTCGCACTATATTACTTGGTGGGAAAATAACAAGTAGTGGGATTGGACCTGTTAGAAGGAAAATTGTATCCTCAAGCAGAAAAAACCGATCTCCTAGTGACTAAAGTTACTGAGCTTAAAGAAGGGCAAGCTGAATTAAGAGCTGAGCTTAAAGAGGATCACGCTGAATTAAAAGCTGATTTTGAAAAGGGGTAAACTGAGCTGTTAGAAGAGATAACTCGATTGGTGGATGAAGCAGTACGTAATGACAACTGATTGAATTTTACTACAAGTTAGCGCAATATTGGTATGAAGAAAAAGACGAGGTTGTCAAATATTTTCGTGATGAATCAGCACATCAGCTGACAAATCAGTACAGTCTTGCACAATTTCTACGATACACCAATGCTGATGCACGCTGGAAAAATGGTCGAAGAATTCGCAAAGAAATACCAAAAAAATTAAAGAATCTTGCTTCAAAAAAGTGTACGATATTAAAATTGTTTTCAATATCTAATTCTGTAAAATTATCCCAATTAGATACTCCAATATTCTTACAACTTCGCTACTAGAATCTCTAATGCGGTGTTAACTCCGATAATATCTCTAATCTGATATTGGGAATACAAAGTCTAGCACTGATTTACAATCATATTCTTTTTTGCCAAGTGAGCCATAAGTAAAGCGTCGAGACAAATCACGTTTGTCAAACAAAAACATATCATACATTAACTCTGTGGTATATTCACGCAACAGTCCAGCAGATAAACAAATAGCAATTTCTTCGCAAAGCGTTCTAGTCATCCCTGGGTTGGTTACACAACTCTCCATTATTAAACTTAATCGTTCAACAATTTCATCAGAATCTTCACCTAGAGTTTCACTTATCACCGTTAAAATCACCTCGAAAGCTGCCGGTTCTGTACTCAAAACTCGAAGTGTATCAAGTGCCATTACATTTCCTGAACCTTCCCAAATTGAATTTACTGGTGCTTCTCGATAAATCCGTGCCATATCTCCATCTTCAACGTATCCATTCCCACCTAGACATTCCATGGCTTCATATACAAGTGCAGGCGCAATTTTACAAACCCAATACTTCACAACCGGGGTCATCAATCTAGCAAACATTGCCTCATTTTGGTCTGTGTTCGCGTTGTCTAATGCATAAGCTAACCGTAACGTAAGCAGAGTTGCGGCACATACATCTAAACTCATATCTGCCAATACATATGTCATAATTGGTTGATCAATAAGATTTTTACCAAATACCGAACGATGTCGACAATGATGAACCGCACGAGCTAATGCCGCACGCATTAAACCAGCTGAAGCGACTGCACAGTCTAAACGGGTTAAACTTACCATTTCCAAAATTGTTGCGATACCATTCTTCTCTTCACCGACTAAGAAAGCTTGTGCATCATGAAACTCCGCTTCACATGTGGCATTAGATGAATTGCCAAGTTTATTTTTTAATCGTTCAATTCTAATTCCATTTGGTTGACCATTCGGTAAAATGCGAGGCATTAGAAAGCAGCTTAATCCTTTCTTTGTTTGCGCTAAAACTAAAAACGCATCTGACATAGGTGCGGAAAGAAACCATTTGTGACCTATTAGCGACCACATTTTCTTGTTCTTGTTATAACTTGCAGTAGTCCTATTTGCTCGAATATCAGTTCCACCTTGTTTCTCAGTCATACCCATACCCAGAGTCACACCAGTTTTGTTGGCAAATAAGTCAGAATTTCCATCATATTTTCGCGACAGTATCTGCGGTTTCCATAATTTTACAAGATCAGTTGAATTAGACAATGCGGCAATTGATGCGTTCGTCATTGTTAACGGACAAATATGTCCACACTCAGTTTGTGCTGTAAGATATAACCTAGCTGCCCGAATTTGATTTGCGACTCCTAGCTTCACTTCATCTGAATCATCCCAAGTCGAGCAGTGAAGTCCCTCCTCTACTGACTTTGCCATTAAAGTATGATAAGCAGGATGAAATTCTACCGAATCCATCCGCATCCCTTTTTGATTGTAATTCTTCAATTGTGGTTTATTTTCATTAGCTAAACGAGCCAAATCTGCCGTGAAATAACTACCCCAAAACTGACCAGAGGTAGTTAAAGATTCTTTGATTTTTTTACATGGTTTAGGCTTTATGTGATTGATCGCTTCGTTGACCCAAGATTGCAAAAGTGGATCTTCCGCATATAAATTGCGATCAATGGCATATAATGGAGATTGATTGGTAACTTGATGAGTTTGAAGGACGATATCCATCTGACACCTCGTCGAAATTTTTGATTCACATCAAATATGTGACCCATTTTAAAGAAACTTTTATGCTAAAGTCCCAAAGTACATGACAGTATATAAATTATTTCATGTTTTTTCAAGCATTTTACTTTGTATATTTAAATTGTGGAAATTTAAGACTAATCAGGTACTGAATTTGTCGCAAGCAAAATTGAAGATTTCTTCCAACTTTTGGCGATTGAAATGAACACACGACTTAAATCAAATTTAATCATTTATGCGTATTTACTTTATTCACAAATTATTCACAATTTTACTACAACAAACTAACATTTTTTACTTATTAACTCGCAAGTAAATTTGCCAAAATACTATCTATACACAAATTCTGTCATTAAATCTATTTTTCTATTGTTGATTTTTAAATTTTTGAATATGTTATCAGCTATGACAGGTTCAAATTCTACTGAAAAAAAAACTTTATTTCCACATCGACACTTGCTGGGAATTGAGGGTTTACAACAAGATGAAATAATTTCGTTGCTTGATTCTGCTTCTAAAGCCATTGAGGTAAGTAGACAAGTTGAGAAAAAAAAATCAGTACTGCGGGGGCGCACACAAATAAATTTGTTTTTTGAGCCATCCACCCGTACACAATCTTCATTTGAGTTAGCAGGTAAGAGATTGGGTGCCGATGTTATGAATATGTCCGTATCCTTTTCGTCGGTAAAGAAAGGTGAAACCCTCATTGATACTGCCGCCACCTTGCACGCAATGCGACCTGATTTGTTAGTTGTTCGTCATCACGCAGCTGGTGCTGTGCACTTGCTCGCGCAAAAAGTTGGTTGTTCAGTAGTAAATGCAGGAGATGGTGCACATGAGCATCCTACCCAAGCATTACTGGATGCGTTAACAATTCGCCGACATAAAGGACGCATAAGCCAGTTAATTGTCACAATTTGTGGCGATATTTTACATTCAAGAGTCGCGCGCTCAAATATATTGTTGCTCAATGCACTTGGTGCACGTGTTAGAGTTGTGGCTCCCTCATCGTTACTACCGACCGATATTAACCGATTCGGAGTAGAAATTTATAACTCCATGCAAGAAGGACTAAAAGATGCCGACATTGTTATGATGTTGCGGTTACAACATGAACGGATGGATGGTGCATTTGTTCCGTCAGTACGTGAGTATTTTCGTTATTTTGGTCTTGATGCCGAGAAATTAAATTTGGCAAAACCTGATGCATTGGTGCTACATCCTGGACCTATGAATCGAGGTGTCGAAATTGATCCTGCAATTGCCGATGGACCACAAAGTTTAATTGAAGAGCAAGTTGAAATGGGGGTTGCGGTAAGAATTGCAATCCTAGAAGCATTATCACAACATTTACCAAATAATTAAGGAATGGATTTTGACAATTGTGACAAAACCATTGGTGCTAACAAATACAAGAGTCTTAGACCCAGTTCAAGAGTTGGATGAACTGGGTTCAATAATTATACAAGATGGAAAAATTGTATCAGTTGGAAAAGCCGCTCAAAATCAAGGTTCACCAGAAGGTGCAGAGGTCATTGATTGTGAGGGACTTATCGCGGCACCCGGCTTGATTGATATGCGAGTATTTGTCGGTGAACCTGGATATGAACACCGAGAAACTTTGAGTTCAGCTAGTAAAGCCGCTGCCGCTGGAGGTGTCACAACAATCATTACTATGCCTGATTGTGATCCAGTGATAGATGATCCGGCACTAGTAGATTTTATTTTACGACGAGCTCGCGACACCGCCATTACAAATGTACATCCAATGGCCGCTGCGACAAAAGGTTTAAATGGTCAACTAATGACCGAAATTGGTTTATTGTCCGAAGCTGGTGCCATCGCATTTACCAATGGTCGTACATCAATAATGAATTCAATGGTGATGCGCAGAATCATGACTTATATGAGAGATTTTGATGCACTTCTAGCCCATTTTACGGCGAATTCTGATCTTATTGGTGACGGTGTAATGAATGAGGGCGAAATAGCCAGCCGGCTAGGATTGCCAGGAATACCGCGAGAAGCAGAGATTATCCAGTTAGAACGCGATCTTCAACTTGTAAATCTAACGGGCGCACGCTATCATGCTTGCCAAATATCTTGTGAAGCGTCTACTGGAAGCTTAGTACGGGCAAAAGATCAAAATTTACCGATTTCGGCAGCAACTTCAATTAATCATTTAACATTGAATGAAAATGATATTGGACCCTATCGAACATTTTTTAGGTTGTCACCACCGTTACGCGCAGAGTCAGACCGAGTTGCCATGATTGAAGCACTGCGAACAGGAGTTATAGATGTCATCACCTCTTGTCACGATCCACAGGATGTAGAAACCAAGCGACATCCATTTGCAGAAGCCGAAGATGGTGCAATCGGACTGGAAACATTATTACCTGCGGCATTACGAATGGTTCACAACGAAGAAGTAAAGATAAATTCAATATTAAAAGCCCTTACCATTAATCCTGCACGTTTACTAAAACTCAATACAGGAACGTTACAGAAAGGTGCACCAGCTGATATTGTCGTTTTTGACTTAAATGAACCCTGGATTCTTACCGAAGAAGATATTGTTTCACGCTCTAAGAATACTCCATTTGAAGGCGCGCGCTTTCAAGGTCGGGTTAAACGAACTATAGTGGCAGGTGAGACGGTCTATAAACATCATTCAAATTAAGTTAAAGGTAAAGCGATGCCAGATCCAATAAATTGGAGTTTAGCACTACCATATTTTTTTGCTGCATTATGTTTAAGTTACCTCCTTGGTTCAATACCGTTCGGGCTAATTCTATCGAAACTGTTCGGTTATGGCGATATTCGCAATATTGGTTCTGGAAATATCGGTGCGACCAACGCGTTGCGAACCGGCAATAAACTTCTTGCCGCCCTGACACTAATCGGTGATGCACTTAAGGGAACATTAGCCGTTTGGGTCGCTAGTAATTGGGGATATGATATTACAGTAATCGCAGCTTTTGGTGCATTTTTGGGGCACTTATTTCCAATCTGGCTAAAATTTTCAGGTGGAAAAGGTGCAGCGACTTTTCTTGGAATTCTATTTGTTCTCAATTGGATGGTTGCCTTTATCTTTATTGGAGTGTGGATATTTATTGGCTCGGTAACACGATACTCGTCGGCTTCATCAATGATCGCAACAATTGCTTCCGTCGCGTCTTGTTATTATTTGCAGGAAATCCAGTATGCCCAAGTACTAGGAATAATGACAATTTTGCTCTGGATCAAACACCACTCAAATATCAAGCGACTATTAACAGGTACAGAGAGTAAAATTTGGGGAAATGAAGATCAGTAATTGAATCTAATTTGTAATAATATTGTCGGCATTTTTGCATCTCTTCAGTAATTTTCAAACTTTCAAAACTTTACTCATTAATCGTCGATATTTGTGTTAAGTGTTTGCTAAGACCTGCGACAAATTAACATATACCAAGTCTAAAAAGTTCATTAGTTCAAAAAATCTCTGGTTCAAATAGTATCCTTTCAGCCAATTTTTTTGCGATAAATGCGAGGGATTTGTTCACTCACTAGTTAGTTAATTAAATTCGATTATTGCAGAATTTTTTCATTATTTTGCTACAAATTATCGCACCTTGTCAGGTTAAAAATCGAAAACCTGTCCACTCCAAACTCCCCCTTCCCCATTTCTAATTTGGTTTCCGCCCAAAACCCCTAAAACATTACGGTTTTGTAATGTACTTTGTCGCACTTGTGGAAAAATAGTCGCTCACTATCTTTTTTGTAAATGGCGAGTTTTATGTTCCAAAAGCAATTCTTTGTTGGACAATTTTTGCATTAAAGATTGGATTGAAATCTAACTGCAGTTCAACAATTGCCAAAAGCATTGAATTTGCCCAAGAAAGAGGAAGTTAATCCTCAATTTTAAACAAATATTTTTAGAAAAGGAAACCTATTATGAAAAAAATTCTAATTCTCACTCAAAACCTTTGCTTTTCAGCAATACTTTTCTCAATTTGCACTACCTTTTTTGCAATATATTACATAGAAAATGCAAATTCAAAACCACTATTTCAAATTCAAAATCAATTTAATCATGTTGTATCTGACAATCAACCAAAATTGAATAACCTAACTCAAGCTACTTTATCTACGATTGTTGATACACCCGAAGTCTATCGACCGAAGTTAAATCTATGTACTAAAACATCTGAAGTAATTGAAGGACAGGTAATTACTTTTGACGTGGTATACCATGAAACTCCACCAAACCGAATTGATTTTGATTTTCCAGTATTTGTCAAGGTAACTCAGGCAGGAAACTTCATTCATGGAACTCCACCAAGTGAAATTGTAATACCAAAATATCTCTACGGTTGGTCATTTGATGTTGAAACCAAAGATGATGAAATTTCTGAAATGGATGGTCGAATCTCAGCAAGCATCATTCCAAATGAACGTTATGAAGTGATTAATTCATCAACTTGTCATAATGTTGCTCACGTCATTGTTCAAGACAATGATGAAGCGAATGGTTTGCCTCCTAGTCCAGAGCTTTCAATCTATAACTATGGTTCAAAGACCATCTTTCAAGGCGGCGTTGTAAATCTGAAGATTAATGCAACCAGAGGAATTGAAACTGAACTACCAATTTCAGTAAAAGTTTCCAGCTCTAATGATCAAATATTTAATTTACCTGAAATTATTGCCGTAGTTCTTCCAACGTGGACTACTGAGTTCGAATTTGAATATCAAACTACTTTACAAGAAGAGAACAATAAGTCATCGCAAGATGCAAATACTACTCTTACTTTTGAAATTCAACCAAACGACGGTTATGTAATTGCAGAATCCCCACATAATTCTGCCACCGTTGAATTGGAGCAACGTTACTTTACACCACAGCTAAAAATTGTTTCACTTAAAGAAACTATAACTGAAGGTGAACAAGCGGTTTTTAAGATTGAAATGTTTGATGACAATCAACGAAGTGCCGCGATAGCAAATGATTTACTTGTCAATCTAAAAAGTGATATAACTGGAATTTTTGTCCCAGGTCCGATGCCAAAGACGATTAATTTTGAAAGTGGTAAATCACACATTGAGTTGTTGATACCGACTTTTGATGACCGAATATACGAGTCGAAGGGACATATTTCAGTTTCAATCAATCCAGGAGAGGGATACTCTAGCACGACTGCATTACCGACAATAGCTGAGGTAACAATTTTGGATAATGATACCCCAATTGGTGGTGCTAGTATATTATCAAAGCAAGATATTGTCACTGAAGGTGATACCGCATATTTTGAGGTTTCGGTTCCCACCGCGTCTGACCAAGACCGCGTTATCTATTATGACGTGAGAACTGAACTATTTGCCCTGCCAAAAGGTTCAAATCGAAAATCCCAAACATTTAATCAATCGGTAAGGCTCCCAGCACACCAAACAAAAACGACATTAAGCTATCAAACAATTGATGACGAAGAAGATAATGAAATCGGGTTACTAACCGTATATCTTCGACCAGATAAAAATTCTCCCTCAAGCTATAATATGGCAAATTCGCGAACTTGGGCCGCCGTAGAATATGCTGACAATGATGGTCTGATTCCAACAATACGACTAGAAACTTTCTATGATTATGTTGAAGACGGTGCATTTCTACCATTTAACTTAATTGCTAGCACTCCACCTGATATTAATAATCCAATAACAATTGATAGTTTGGAAATAATTAATGTTGAAACAGGAAATCCCTACCCAGGTTATTTGATTCCAGAAGTAATTACAATTGATCAAGATGGAATTGGTGAGGGTTGGGTAATGTTAGACCCGTTCTTTGAGAAAGTAGCAAACAAAAAAATCGCAGTAATTCTTAAAAATGATTTGCTACACAATTACAAGGTAGCTCCAGAACCAAACAATAGTCTTGTTTTGGATGTCAAACCGAACAACGTCTTTTCCATGGCCATTGAAAATAATAAGAACGAATTCGTTAAAGGGGAAACCATTGAACTCGTCATTTCGCTTAATAGAGCCTATGAAGATTCGGTGACCGTACCGATCCAAATATCTAATCCAATGAATTTCTCATTGTGGAGGTTTCCAAAGTCTGTAACCTTTCCGATAGGAGTTGATCAACAAACTATTCACCTGAAAATAAACCATGACAATGTTGCTCATACCGATGGATATATCACAATTAGTTTAGTTAGTGAAAAATTTCGTCGATATTTATTGGATAAAAGTTCCAGCCAGAATATAAAAATAACAAATAGCTCCGACACAGAAAACATAATGAGTGAACCGAGAATTTCGGTATCTGCTCAAGTTGTAAAATTTGCGTTAGAAAATTCTCAAGATCTCACTCAAACACCCACAATTTTAGGGACTGGACCAAGCAAAACCGCGCAAGTATTACCAGTAATATCAGTAGAAGCTGTTGTCGCAAGCATTAACGAAGGAGAAAATGCAGAATTTTTGATAATGCAATCAAACCCAAGTTCGAAACCGGTGGAAATAAAGCTAAACATAACCGAGTCTGGAAACTTTCTAACTAATCAATTCAAAAATTCAGTTTTGCTAAATCCAAGTCAAGATAAAGAAACTTTGGTTTTGCAAACTTTCAATGATGACCTAGCTGAAAGTGATGGGATGATCACTGTACATCTCCTTCCCAATGAAAGTTATCAACTTGGCAAAAATTACTATGCATTCGTCAATGTTTCCGATAGGTCTGATCGAGACTTACTAAATGAAGAACTCGTGATAACTCATAATATCATCAACCCAGTTGTTTTGCGTAATATGGAGTCTAATTTATTGGATGCAACGCGCGAAAGTTCAACATTACAAAGAAATAAAAATGAACGCTTTAATTTTCAAATTCTTGGGCAAAGTTCGTTTAAAGAAATCATAAAAGCTGGAAGACATTTAAAGAATTATCATGGTCCACTATGGAAAGCACTATTGAATCAAACTTCATTTGGTTTTGATTTTTATCCAGTAGAAGATTCAAAGAAATCTCTGCTGTTTTGGGGACATGGTATAAATTCCAATTTAAATTACTTTTCAGTCGACCAAACTAAATCTATGAACGGCGAAGTTGTAACCAACTCACTTGGGATTGATTCGCTCTTAACTTCTGGAACTAATACCGGAATCTCTATTTCTCAAACCAATGCCAATGCACACTTGGATTGGTCCGACAAAAACAAACAAATCCAGTATTCTGGTAATTGGATTGGATTTCATCCATTTTTTAAATGGCATTCACCTTTAAGTGGAAACAATTTTCAAATTGTCTCAAGTTACCGATTAGGTCAAACAAAAATTGGTCCTTTAGATGAACCGGTGAAGCAAACAAATAGTCAGATTCTTTCTGCCAATCTGAACGGTAGATGGCATATATTTTCTACTAATACAGCAAATGAAAACGTATCAAGCGAATTGAATGTTTTAGGTGACGGTTTATTGTCCTACCACAATAATGATGATAATAAAACATTCTTAGTTCAAAGCCAATTAGTGAACTCCCGCCTTGCGTTCGAATCCAAAAATTGGTTCCGCCTTAGTAACGCGGCGATAATTCAACTATACTTTCAGTTGGGGCTTGATTTAGATGTTGAAGATTCTCAATTTATCAGTGCTTGGGATCTTACTGGTGGAACAGATTATATTGCAACACCGCACTTAAATATTACAACTAAGGGTCGCGCACTATTTTCTGAATCTAATCAGCTTTCAGACTTTTTGTTTGCTGCTTCCCTAAGTTTCGATAGAAATCTAAACAACAAAGGTCTCAAATTAAATGTTTCTGCGAGAAATGTACACACTTTTGAGGACAACTTAATGATGGTTCAGAAAAGAAACCAGAAAACTTTTAGAAATGACCTCAGTGAGGAATGGAATTTAAACTCTGAGATTGGATATGGGATTCAATTTGACGATCAGTTTGGTACTTTTGATACTTACAGCCGTTATTCACTTGCAAATCAAAATGATCATACTTTAGCATTGGGATCCCGAATCGCAATCAATTCAAATCTTCAGCTTGATGCGACAGTTTCTCGTAAGATCACTCCAAATACAAATGAATATACTGAAATTCGTTTCAATGGAAAAATAAGTTGGTAACCTGAACAATTTATTTGAATTAATCTATAAAATTAACTCATTAATACTAGTCGGGTCGTTGCTGACCCGACTAGTAGATTATTATAAAGTGATTATGGATTTATTTCTTAATTGGTAAAGTCATTGAGATTACTGAATTAAATAATTCATAATACCCGATTCTAAAATTTAGGTTAACCATAAAAGCAATATGTTTTGGCGATTGCTTCTTGATTGCTCCCTTCACTTGACTTACCTACCCAAGTTACTTTCCAAAAGGTTTCATTAAAATCTTCGGTAGAAATTGACCCAACATTATCAATGTAAGTGCTTTTTGATACCAATTTAATATCAACGATTTCACCATTATGTCGTACTACTGAAAACTGAAAATCAGGATCTAACATTAGCGAAAGTGACACCGGTTGCACAAAAATCCTTGAATTCTGCGAGCCGCCTTTACAAACCGGTTTATAAACCAAATTATTGAATTCTGAAACCCGATAAGAATACTGAAAAACCATGTTTGGTAACAGGTCTGATAATGATACGTCAGAATTGAAAACTCGACTATTTTGACTGTCCACTGCTTTTGAATTGATTTCAGTTTGTGTGGCGGTAATCAAATTGGTGGTAACCTCACCCTCAATATTCGCATTCATAGCAACATTCAATGACTCGGCTGTAATCTCGTCATTTACTGTTAAATTTTCACCAACTAGAACGTCGGCACCCACAACTAGATCCGCTTTTGTTTCAATACTATCTTCTGCAACAATTTTACCAGAAGTATTTACATTCTCTTGCACAACTAGATTTTTCTTTACATTCAGATCGTGTTCTGCCCAAAGATTGCTATTCACGTTTAAATCAGGACTTCCAGTTATTTGTTGAACATTGTTGATTGCATTTGAATTCAAGTCAATTGCAGTGTTCATTCGATTTGCTTCAGTAATTCCAATATTATTTCGATAGAGATGTCCGGTAATCAAATTACCAGCAGAAAATTGTAACGTGGTAGAAAATGTTCCCGCTGAAGGACGCGTCTCTGTCGGTCCCCAGTCAGAAGTTTGGGTTCGCCAACCACCAAAAACCCCGAGTACTTGGCCGTTTTCACCAGGTAATGGATTAGTTGGGATATAGCCTCCTGAAGCTCCTAATAACCTAGCAATTGAACCAAGTGTATCATCTGGAATAGTTTGACCATCATAAGTGGTAACTAATGCGTTTATCCGATCGTTTGTTGTCCGCTGAATTAAAAGAGCATGACGTTGGTTATAGCTATTCAAATCTATAAATGAGTCAGCAAGAAAGTTTTCAGCCTGCAGGCTGTCATCTGGTACATCTTGATTAGGTGATGATCTACCAGCAATGATGACTTGTGCACCTGGGGGAAACGGTGCTGAATTAGATAATTCAGCGATATTTGATCGAATGAATGCTTCAGCTGCAAGTTTGACTTCGTTTATTTTCTGAGCCGCCGCGACAATGCGAGTCTGTTCTACATTTTCATTAGTCAAGCGAATCAAAGACGTAGTCACGATTGCAAAGATTGCAAGAACTAGTGCAGTTTCAATTAAGGACACACCTCTGTGTCTACGGTTATGAAACTTGAGTCGAATCCCATTGTTAGTTGAAAATTTGTTTGAATAAACTTCGTATGTTTTGTGCATAGAATTTCCTCGCTACACGTCGATTAATTACATTGATTTAGAGAGTTGGATGCAATAGTTTGACTTCTACTACGATAAAGGAATTTGAAATACAATTTTCCAATTATGTACCCCTTTCTCGTGGGATTTGGCGATCCTGTAGGAGTTCAATACATCAAACTTTTAAAGTTAAAATCAAGTTTTTCTCAAGGTACAATATGCGAAATCAATAATGGGCTTCCATCTTGAAGATCGTTGATACTTGGGTACGATGCCATAAAGATTGTTAATTTGGGAGAAAATTCCATATAAGACAAATATTTCACTGCATTGTCTTGAGTGTTCCAAGTTCCTAATTGAAAGGTTCGGTCTTGATTGAGTATGCTAAGTTCTGCAGTTAAATTTCCATTTGCAATCTTACCACTTTTGATCAATTTAATACTTGGGTGGGTCATGATCCATCCAGTCGCTTGGTCAAACCAAGTGACAAATGAGTTTGAACTATCAACCGAGATTTCTTTCACAAATTGTTCTGGGTTGACAAATCCAGTACGACAATTAGTCTCAATGCATTGTTCGACAGCATTTTGATGCCAAAGATGCATGTGTTCTGCAATTATAGTTGAATCCGTTCCACTTATTACTTCTTCTATTTTCAATGATGCGGATTGATAAACAATAATTGAGCCTAACAAGGTAAATACAAATACTATTTGCATCGCACTTACTCCTTTGATTTTTTTATTGATGAAACCTCAGGTTAAATTCATTGAAGAAATCAATCTTTCTTTCAAACTAAATAACTAGATATAATACTACATATCTATATTTTGATAAGTATGTGCTAATCTCTGCGTAGAAAAAATGCCGACAAAAAAACGAACTTTAATAATACTTGTAGTTTGAACAGTAATGGAAATTTTGAAATACAAATATTTAGCAACGTACATTTATATCCTGTCGGCATTTTGTAATCGCAAAATTTGATCTACTATTTACTTAAATTACTCATCACATTGTATTTTTTTGTTTAAATTTTGGAGTCCTTAAAAGTGATCAACAAGCAACCAGTATTTCGAGGAACGACAGATCAATTAGAAATTCCAATTGAAAAAGTTATCCAAAACCCGCAGTCGTCTGCTCAACAGTTCAAAATTAACATTCAATCTCCAGAGAATGTATGTGCATTATTGATTGTACTCGCGATTATTGTAGTAATATTTCCCCAAATTGGCGATATCTCAATAATTGGGGCAGTATTATTTTCAATTTGGGTACTAACACGTACCGAATCAATTCCCATAAAACTACCAATTCAGATTAAAAAACAAGGAAAAAACTTAACTGTCAGTAACAAAAGGCAGAAAGAGTTAGCACAAGGGATATTTTTTATGGGTAATGAGATTTCGACAAACAAGGAAATTTGGCTTTCCAATTCCGATTGTCGACAACATTTCTTAGTGTTAGGAACTACAGGTGCTGGCAAAACTGAGACGCTGTTGAGTTTTGCGGCAAATGCACTTTCTTGGGGATCCGGTTTTTTATTTTGTGATGGTAAAGGTGATGTTTCTTTATTTGCAAAAATTTATGCAATGGCTCGTCGAATGGGACGAGAAGATGACATCGTAGTTTTAAATTATATGACAGGAAACACCGAGTCAGCTGAGAGCGGAGGTAAACTTCGCTCAAATACTTTAAATCCATTTTCTACAGGTTCATCTGATTCGCTGTCCCAACTCATTATCAGTTTAATGGAAGAAACTGGAAATGAAGGGGCAATGTGGAAAGGTCGAGCCTCCGCAATGTTTACAGGAGTTATGCGGGCATTAGTTTGGTTGCGTGATAAGGGCAGTATAGACTTGAATGTTAGTGAAATACGAGACCATTTAAACATGGCAGCTATCATTGACCTTGCCGACCCTGAGAAACACACTGATATGCCAAAACCTATACGGAAATCTATCAATGCATACTTAAACTCACTTCCAAGTTTTAATGAGGAAAAGAAATATGAACAATCTCAATCTACAGTTGATCAACATGGATATCTTGAGATGCAATTTACAAAAATTCTAGGGTCTTTAGCGGATGTGTATGGACATATCTTTCAAACTCCTTATGGTGAAGTAGATATGAATGATGTGGTATTAAACCGTCGTATTTTAGTGATCATGCTTCCCGCCCTAGAAAAGTCACGTGATGAAGTTGCAAATCTTGGAAAAATCATTGTCGCAACTCTGAAAAGTATGATGGGTTCAACTCTCGGCAATGAAATTGAAGGAAATTGGAAAAGTGTCGTTGAAAATAGACCGACCTATAGTCCTTCCCCATTCATTTGCATATTTGATGAAGTTGGCTACTACACAGTTGGCGGTATGGATTTAATGTCTGCACAAGCACGTTCGCTAGGATTTACGATGATCTACGCCGGTCAAGACATTAATGCTATGAAATCTCTCAATGAAAAAGTCTTTGGTTCAATCCAAGGGAATACCAACACCAAAGTCGTCATGCGAACCGAAGACCCGGATACGGCAAGACTTGCTATTACAAGTGCAGGAACAGGGTATCGAACTGAATCCCATGACTACAAAATAGAGGCCAAAGAATTTTCAAAAAATCTTAAAGTGCTTGAACCATATCGCCTCGAAAAAACTGACAGGATAAATTTTTTAGACTTAAAATCGCAAAGTGAAGGAGAGATGCACATCATCTTTAAAGATAGAGTAGTGCGAGCAAAATCCTTTTTTGCTAACCCCGAATTTAGTTTAGATAAAAAGAAACTTAAACTCCGAACCAATCACTTCATCACCGTAAAACGCACAACGATTAAAAAAACTGAGCCTAACTCATTGGTTGCTAAAGTCATCAATCGATTATTGGCATCAGAGTCACCGAACCAAAACCAACAACATCCTGATCAAATTGATGAAGAGTACGAAGGTGGCATAATTGGTTTAATATGTAAAGTCTTTAACCAAGTCACCAATTACAGTATCAGCAATCGCTATACAATTGGTCTTATTGCATTTGCAAATTTACAACAAGCAATAGATTCTGAACGAGGAGATATCGCAAATTTTCGATTTCTTAAACAAAAAAGGCCTTTGAATCTTAGTAATGATGAAAAAATCTATATCCAAAGTAAAAAAGACCAACAGTCAGCACAACTTAAAGAAATTCACGCAAACTCACCGTATATTTTCGAAAATTCTCTCAATGAAAAAAAGAATGTAACGAAATAAATTCTATTGAAGGGTAATTTAAAAAGTCAATAAAAAACGTACTTTGCACTTGATATTTACGAAATTATTGTTTATTTTGAAATTCTGTTAATCAAAAACTAATTTTTGGAGTAATGCAAATGGCAAAAATGTCCAACCGAGGACATATTTCTGATTTTGAAAAGAAAACAATTCTCGCACTTCATGAAGACTATTATCCAAGTAAAATAGCTCGTATTTTTAATGTCTCAGAGGCAACCATACGAAATCAGATTGACGATCCTAGATTACCTTCGCAAAGAAAGAGTCGCGAGAATTATGTTGATACCCATGCGGTGCTTCGCGAGAAAATAACCAGTGAAGTTATTATGCCGCTGTTGGAAGCAACTAATTGGAAAGTAAAAAGCCCTGAAGTCTATCAAAATGTATTGAGAAAATTCCCCAACTCGGTCGGACCGCGAACGGTATTAAATTGGGTTTCGAAAATACGCAAGCAACAAAATCGCATAAACTATGAAACCAAAATTAACCGTAAAACAAAAAAAGTCGACATGCGGTTGGTTGAAAATATGCACTCGGTAATTGATAGTTTAGGTGATTACTTCAGTATCACTTTAATCGCTAAATATACTGGTTTGCCTGAGAAAAAAGTCAAATCTATACTTACAAATGGCGTAAGCTCAGTACCAGGGACTAAATTGCTAACAATCAAGAGAAATTTTGTTGAACCGATGTCAATAGGTCGTAAATTAACCAAAGTGACCGAGAACAAGAAAACTAGTTCAACTAAAATTCAAACTGAAGTGGAAACTATCAGTGAACTAATAGCACCGATGAAAAAGGTTAAAAAACAGTCCAAAGCTAAGACCATTCAGTCAAATACTTTAGCAAATGTTCGAACCAAAACGATTATTCCATTGATGATTCAATATAACTGGCAAATTTCAACGCAAGAAGTTTACGATTTTGTGTTGAACAAGTACCCTGATATTATGAATTTTCAGATGATTGAGTGCGAGATTGAGTTAGTAAAATTGGCACATAATTTGTTTATTGCTAAAATATCAGAGACTCAGCTGATTAAACGAAAATAAGTTAACTTAGTTTCGTAAATTTTTTGTTTTGAAAATTTTACCGGTAGTGGTCAACAATCTTGGCATAAGCATGCTATCAAGTTGATCTTATGAGCAGTTAGAATGCAAATTTCTGATAATTCTTCTTGGATTTGGATAACAATTTAGAACCGCGTGGTTCCGATCAAGTTTCAGAAATTGCAATAACATCATTAGCTACGCAATAAATTATAGTTAAAATTGGTTACCAATGTGAAAGCTAACAAAATTCCAAGTTTTGTATGGTTCTTATGTAGCTTTATTGTATAATTGATTCAAAATTGACATGTCATTCTACATTGTTGTAGTAAATTTAGTACATCGTGACAATATACACCAACAAATATGAGTATATCTTACTGAAATAGATGATATCGTCTAATTTCTGTTTGATTTTTTTAAGTTAATGTAACCTTACTAATATTGATTAAGAATAGTTTATATTTTTATAGGTGACTTTTAAGTATTAGCTACCAATTAATAATTTATAGACTGAATTAATTTAGTTACTTTAAATTTAGTTTCAATTTCTACAATCATTTTACTTAGCAATATAAGTTTATATTAGAATATTTAAGTAAATAACAAAATTGTTACTTTATAACCATATATAATAATATATTTTGTAATTACTATATATTTTATAGTAACAAAAAAACAACAATAACAAATGAGGAATCCATGCTTACAAACACTCAAAATCAGAGCTTTGGTGTCTCGAATGAATCGCGATACGAAAGTGATCTGCGTGACCACGAGTGGGAAAACATTGGCCCACCGATTGAAAACTTTTTTCGAGATATAAGAAAGTCCGGTTCAGGACGAAATCGAAAATATAGTTTACGAGAAATATTGAATGCAATATTCTATATTATGTCCACAAATTGTAAATGGCGGAATTTACCTAAAGATCATTTCCCGCCATATTCTGCAGTTCGGTATTACTATCGACTGTTAATGGATACAGAGCTCTTAGAAGAACTTCATCAAAAGTTGATTCAAGAGCGGAGAAGCTAGGGTCTAATTGCTAAATTACACTCCTAAATAATAACAAAATTGTTAATACTGATTATTTCAATCAGATGTGGTCAGAATGAGGAGAGTTTTGGTAATTTGCTCAAATTGATGAGATACCAAGGAAAACTCTCCTCTACACTAATCAAAATTTTCTACGATCAAAAATGAGTAAAACGATTGGTAATTGTATTACCCTTTGAGCGTATGAGCGATTAGTTATGCTACTTGATCCATAACAAGAACAATTGGATTCCAGTCATTTGCCCCGTGAATGCTTGCATATAACTCTGAAAGGTTCGCGACATTAATTGCAGCGTCATTTAATTTATAATGTCTTGGATTCAATTGAACTATATGATTGCCTTGATTTTTGAAGTAAGCAATCACTTCATTGATTCCAATTGGACGAACATTAATGCCACTACGTAAGCCCTCAAAGACAATAGTCCTACTTACACCATCTTCGAACTGACTCAAAAACAGAGCCTCCTCATGTCGTTTTTTATGAACCGAGACATATTTTCGTTTTGGTTTGGAGAAGATTCTTGGTTTATCGGTAAAACAGAGCTTTGGTACAGATATTTGTATTTCACCTTTAGACACCTGAAAATCCATTGAGGTTTCATGGAGAAGTTCATGCTCTAAGCCAAGTTTATCGGCCGCAACCTCAAGTGGAAAATATTGGTTACGTTTCCCCTTTAGTGGTGGAAACATTAAATTCCCACAATCATCTGCTACAACAGTAATTTTATTTTCATTACTTGAAACATTGACGCGCATTCCAGGTGAAAATTTTGCGATATTTGCCAGATCTTTTGAAATTGTGATTCGACTATACCATCGCAACTTATTATTGCGTGTTTTAACGGCAAGTGTTGCGAACTGACCCATTTGTGTCTCCTTTAAAAATTGATGGATCCACAAACTTTAAATTTGATAAGTGATTATAACTAAAAAAAATAATTCTAGTTATAAGCAAGCCGAAGTGTTATATGCCGCAAAAATTTTAACCTCAGAAAAATGTACTAGAATTTTCAGTTGATTAATTTTCCTTTGTCAGTTGCATTTAAGAATTTATGCTATATTGTGAAATTGATTAAGCATTACGATTAAATTCACGACCTTGTTCCGTATATAAACAAAGGTAAAAAATAATGCGAATACAATCAACAAACATTATTAGCAAAATACTAGGACTTTTCGGTAATAAAGTTAATTGTATTGAAATTGTTGGGGATTATATCAAATTCCCTAAAAGTTACCAAAATGAAATAAATATTTTTGAGATTAGCACGACACCAACTATCAAAAATAGTTGGATTTTTGCAACCATACACATCCCGCTTAAGTCAGGTCAATTGATAAAATCTGTTGGCATGTCAAAGAATCAAGCAAAACTATTTGTGAAACATTTGAGTTCAAATTGGCAAACGGCAATTCTTGGTCGTTTTGAACACGCAAAACCGTCATTTGAGCGGTTAAAGAAAGTTTTAGAAAGGTTAGAAAATCCACAAAAATACCCAGCTGCATTAAATGTCTTGCCATACCTTAATGAAGCAAAAGATTTGATTGCATTGCTACCAACTCCCTTACCGAAAAGCTTGTTTAATCAAACAGACTTAAATTGGATCCAAAAAATTTACAATTTTATTGAAAATGCAAATGAACTTAGGGAACAAGGAATTAAAATATATATAGCTAACGAGTTAACAAGAGCAAAAGTGTTTTTTGATAAGTTT
Source organism: Stappiaceae bacterium (assembly GCA_964291365.2). Lineage (GTDB taxonomy): Bacteria > Pseudomonadota > Alphaproteobacteria > Rhizobiales > Stappiaceae > JBDWFY01. Next base: position 1,719,528 of record OZ219989.1, on the reverse strand, counting down.
GAAACCAATCCCTTAACGGATGAACAACGAACCGCAATCATAACCGATGAAGATTCAACTTTGGTACTCGCAAGTGCGGGTTCAGGTAAGACATCGGTTATTACCGCAAAAGTTGCGCATCTATTAAACAACAATGTGAGTCAAGCTGGTCAAGTGCTGGTTTTAGCATTTGCAAGAAACGCGGCTACTGAAATGAAAGAACGAATCCAGAGAAAAGTCGGTCAAAACGTTAATGTCACTACTTTTCACGCGTTGGGATACGATATCATCCAGTCTGTCGAAGGAAAAAAACCAGCTTTAGTTGCTTATGCGTCGGATGAACAAGGATTGCGAAATCACCTTAAAGACATAATACAAACGCACTTAATAAATTTAAAACCCATTCATAAATTGCTGATAAAATGGTTTAGTGAATTCATCATACCATATCGTTCAGAGTGGGACTTCAAAACACTTGATGAATACTACACTTTTGTTGAAGACAAAAATTATCGAACTCTAAAAGGACATTTGGTAAAGGGATATGAAGAACTAGTTATCGCAAACTGGTTATTTACAAATGGTATTAATTTTGAGTATGAAGCAACTTATGAACACGAAATCCCAAAAAATGACCGACGTGAATACCAACCAGATTTTTTTCTACCTGACTATGGAATTTACATTGAACATTGGGGAGTTAGATGGAACACAGATCAAAATGGAAAGAGAACTCTTAAGACCTCACCTGGTCGAAATCAAGAAGAATATCTCAAAGGAATGGAGTGGAAAAGAGCTGTCCATAACCAGTATGATACTAAACTTGTTGAAACATATAGTTATGAGTTTAAAGATAAGAAATTAACAGAATTATTGGAAGAAAAACTTGCAAAACATAATGTATTCCCGCAACCGGTGTCAATGGACATAATAATGGAAAACTTAAATTCTTTGGGACTTGTTGATAAATTTACCGATATATTAGCAGTGTTTCTTCGTCATTTTAAAAGTACTGGTGTAAGTATTGAAGATTGTAAGGCTACAATCAATGCCAATAATTCCAACGATCGCAACCTAGTATTCCTTAAGATTTTCGAACCGCTGTTTGAAGAATATCAAGCGCGCCTAGGAAGTAGAATTGATTTCGAGGACATGATCAATCGTGCGACAGAGCACGTCAAAAGTGGTCAATTTATCAGTTCCTTTCGACACATCTTGGTTGATGAATTTCAAGACATTTCTGGAAGTCGCGCCAACCTGTTGCTGGCATTAAAGAAGCAACGATCCGACACAAAAGTATTTGTCGTAGGCGACGATTGGCAATCAATATATCGCTTTTCCGGATCAGATTTGAGTTTAGTGCGAAAATTTGGTGAAATGTTTGGCGGAAAATTTGACGACCAAGTCGCATTTAAAAGTGTTAATTTAACTTATACTTTCCGTAGTACAAACAAGATTGCTCAAGCCGCGAGAAGATTCATCTTGAAAAATCCGTTTCAAATCAAGAAAACCATCCAATCAACTTCAATTAATCCTCAACAAGCAATATTTGTTGAGTTTTATAAGAAAGGTGAAAGAAATAAGCTATTACAGCAGGTCCTATTAAGAATAGACAAAAACTTTGCTCAAAATTCAACAAATTCGGTATTATTACTTGGTCGTTATCACATGAATGAACCGAAAAATCTCGCTAAACTGAAAACTACATATCCAAACCTTAAACTTGATTTTAAGACAGTTCATGCATCAAAAGGATTGGAAGCAGACCATGTAATTCTACTGGAAGTCAATAAACAATCATTTCCTTCCGAGATTACCGATGATCCAATTCTTGATTTAGTGTTACCAGTCCCAGAAAAATATGAGTATGCTGAGGAACGCAGATTATTTTATGTGGCAATAACGCGTGCTAAATATTCCGTTACAATTCTAGCTGATAAACGTTCTCCCTCTTGCTTTGCACAGGAGTTGATCAACAGCCCAGAATATGGAATAGAAGGGATTGATAGAAAAAATCAAAAAGCAGCTAAGTGTCCCACATGTAGTGGTGAAATGCAAATGAACTATGCAAAAAATGGAAATACATATTTCATATGCCGACATCAGCAGCTATGCAAAACCTTTGTATTAAGTTGTCCAAATTGCAAAATAGATTTACCGACAAAACAGCTGCATTCAAACTACTACATTTGTTCATGTGGGGAAAAGTTTTCAGCTTGTCCTGAATGTTCAACTGGTTGGTTAATAACCAGAAAAAGCAAGTATGGATATTTTCAGGGGTGCATCAATTTTCCTCGATGCAAGGGCAAATCAAATTCGCACAATGCTAATTCCCGAAAACAAAAAACAAAAGTACAATTAAGAGATTAAATTCATTTGAATCGAATTAGCAGAATTCTTTTATTGCTGTTACTAAATCAATAGAAATTACTATCTAACTGCAAAATAGTACGCCACTAATTCCAACGGTACCACTTAAAATTAACATGATTGTTTTAAGATTCGCTAATAAAATACCTGCAATCATGTAAACACTTGCCATACCGTAAGACCCACCTTGCCGGCCAACTTCCGAAACTATCTTGATCATATAGACTCCACGAACAAATGCGAGCGCACCAAAAAATAACAATATGATCGTAAAATGTGTAAATAAGTCACACCAATCCTGAAAATTTGTCTCAGTTGCAGTCCAAACCAACAACGAGGATGATGAATTTATGCCATTGCTTGTCAAAACTGAAGCTGAAGGTGAAATCAACGTGTTCGCAATAATTCGAAATAGAAATGGTATATTCATCAATGTAACATTGAAAAGCATTGATGCTAAAATTGATGAGATTCTGGTTTGGCGTTGAGTTGTTTTAATCAAACCAATAATATTTGATGCCAATCCAGCAAAACCAATAATAAATGCAAAAACGAACAAAATAAAAATGGCAATAGGAATGACATTCCTTGCCAGATTACCTACCATGCAACCAACTATATTTGAAGAATTATTTGAAATATTCCCATCCAATTTTATGCATGACTGCACTGGTTCAACATTTGCCATACTACCGAAGACCTGATTTAAGAAATTACCTTGATATCCAAGTTGATCATGATAATCTAGAGAACCACCACCAAGAGTGTCCCCACCTTGAATTTCACCAAGTACAGTCAACATCCCGAACCCTGCTATATCAGGTAAGGTTAACAATAATGCCCCTGTAACTAAAGTCACGATTGCAGTATTTAACCCTTCAAGTCCAAACGATTGATGTGAAATTTCAATAACACGAAAGAGTCCTCTAATAAAAAGGAATAATCCCGTGACTGCACTCAATGTTACTACAAGTAAGAAAAATGGTTGCCAAACATTGCTGATAAAATTCGCAAGGGTGTGACCTAGTGTGCCGGAAGAAGTTTGCGAATATGCTTGGGTTGGAAAACAAATACTAAATAAGATAAATGATGCATACCATTGAAACTTTGTCACTGCATTACAACTTGAGCGGTCGGATTTGAATAAACCCGACCTACTCGCAAACTGACGGTTTGTACTGGTCAAAATGATTGGCCACCACCATCCGTAAGTGTTGCCCCCTCACCAAACCCAAAAGTTGATTGAAGCATACCAGTAAACGCAGGAATTGCTAATAATGCTGAACCGATTGCAACCCGCCAAAGTCCTTCTGAATATTTGATCGAACTACCATTGGTTTCAGCTGCAGCTTTTAACTTCAACAGTCCATTAGCTAGCATAATGATTCCGAGCACTGCACCACCGGCAAGAGCAAGACGACCAATATTACCCAATTGAGAAGTCAAGTTTTCTGCCAATTCACCAACAGTGATACCAGTAGACTGTGCCTGTGCAGTTGTGGTGAATAAACTGACACCTGATGAAACAAGAAGTATGGATCTTAAATGAGATCGAACATTATATTGCATTGAGAATTCTCCTGTAACTGAAAACTGAAATTGCACATGCTGTTGTGCTCAAATTAACATAAGGCAAAATTCTGCTTATAACAATGATGCCGACAGTTTATCCTTGAAATTGAATTGAAGTCATTCACGAATAAATTTGCATTCCCAAAAAGTGTTCGTCAGCTGAAGAAAAACAAAAACTTGAAAAATAATTGGTTTTTTTCCACGACGCGAAAATGCCGACAATTTTCTTCAATCGGTAAAAAGAATTGATACAGACAATAGCTTAATGCACTTCATGAAAATGAACGCGTTTAAACAAATTTTCGTTCTGTACGTCACTTCAATTCTACCAACTTGTCGAAATTTAAGGAAATCTAGTATGCATAATATAACAGAACAATGCTCTACTGAACAAAAGAACTGGCCGAATGTGACTGAAGCAATTGCCGTAATCCTTTATTTTCACACTTATGCGAGCAATCGTTTGCACTATATTTGCCGACTCATCGCTATGCTAACTTGCTTAACCATTCTTTCTAGTTTGGGAACATATATATTGTGGAATAAACCACCTAACTATAAATTTATCATAACTGACCAATATGGTAAAGTTCTTAAAGTGGATTCTCTGAATGACTCAATACATCCCAACGATTATGTCATAAAATGGGTAGTTGATGCAATTACACGGTTATATTCGGTTGACTATGTGAATTATCGGGCTCAATTACAATCACAACGCCATAACCTTACCACGCGAGGTTGGAACAACTTTCAAGATGCGATGAAAATTTCGGGCAATTTTCAAGCTATCCTCGGTAATCAATATATTACCACGGCAGTTCCAACTAGTTCAGGAACTATTACAAAGACTGGAAGTATTCAAGGACGATTCGCATGGAAGGTTAAAATTCCTCTTAAGATAGTTTATCGCGCCTCAAATGATGCAAATAAACTTAGTCAAAATACAATTACACAAAACTTGGCTATGTTGGTAACGGTCATCAGAGTTCCGCGACACCTCAATTCTAAAGGACTGGGAATACGAGCAATTGTCGCTGAGCAAACCGAATCAACTCTCCCATTTACCTTTTGAATTCAGCATTAAATTTATCACGTTGATTACGGAAGGATACCTAATTTTTGCAAAATTTTTGTCGGCATTTTGTTGCTCGCAAGAAATTGGACATATTACCTAATAATACTGCCAGAATCAAATTCTGACTTAGTTTAAACCCTATCAATTGAAATAGGAGCAATTTATCCATGAAACAAAATTTAGATACTACTCAAAGAGTTCTAGAAACACAATCTAGTACTCAAATCACACCTCGACTAACTTTCATTCACCGTCGGAGAAGAGGTGTCACATTAATTGAAGCAGCAATGGTGTTATCAATTTTCGCGGTATTCATCGCTGGAATCATGACATTCTATACAACCGCTGATGGTTCTCGCAAAACTTCAACAGCGATAAGTGAACTTGGAGCCATCCAACAAGCGGTACGTACACTTTATGCAAGTCAAGCAACTTATGTTGGTGTCGGAAATGCAATTCTGACTAATTCCGATGCGCTTCCTGCAAAAATGGTTGATGGTGCAAATATACGTCATTCGCTCAATGGTGTGGTTACAGTCGCCGCGGCCAATGCGGGTGGAGGTAACAATAGTGGGTATTCCGTTGAATTTACTAATATTCCTATTGATGCGTGTGCTAAAATCGCGACTCAAGATCTTGGCCGTGGATTATTTAGCATTGCGATTGGTGGCAACACTAGAGCAATCAATGGAACCCCTCCGCCTTTCGACCCTCAAACTGCTGGTACATCCTGTTCACAAGCAAATAATACAATCACTTGGGTATTTCGTTAGTCAGGAACCTCAGCAAAACTGTACTTTAATAACTCAAGAACAATTGACCAGCGCGAAAAACTGTCAGCATTTTTGCAATCGCGCTGGTGGTTGTTCTTGTATAGTGCACAGATTATTTTCCTACAAACACTGAGCAGTTAGTTAAATTTAGCATTGTAATAATGAAGATACTTTACTTAGGTTGCAGTTGACATTTTTGATTATTTAACTATCAGTATTCAATTTCAAATTCATCTAAAATGAAATTAGAAAATTCCAATTCCAAACTTCATGACTAAAGGAGATTTAATTATATTAAGTCAGTTTCAGTATTAACAATCGTAACAGATTCAATTTATTTAAGACTTAATCCAAAGTCCGCAAAATCCTTTACAGATTTGATATCTCCTCCACCTGGTAAAGGTAGAGTTATCAACCCCTTGTTAAAAATCCAGCTATTCTCACGTGGAATTGAAGCGATCCCACTTTCATCCCGGTAATACTCCAAGATTTCATTTGGCAACGTAGTAATATTCTTTGTGCTTTCACTTTGTGTACTAGCAGAGTTGGAAACCACAGTTAAAATACCAGATTGAATCAAAAAATCTACTACTTGAGTTGGCAATGTATTAATCAATTCATCCGTTAGCCCTTGAAACTCATTGGTTTGAATTGTTTCTAGAAACTCTAATAGTATTTCTTGTTCATTTGTTGTTAAATTTGAATGCTCTAACTGACTAGCAAGTAAATCTAAACGTGTAGCTTCACTATTTCCGTTTACATTAGCTTCACTTTGTATTGGAGTAGGTTTGAGTTGCAAACCAGTTAATTCAGCTATAGTCGGATTCAAATTCAATTTGTTTGGACTTTGTAGTAATTCAGGACCAGCAGTTACTGGGTTAACACTTGAAGTTTCGTTCAATGAACCAATGTTGTTTGAACTCAAATTGACATAGCTTAGATTGAAATAACCAAAAATAGCTAAAACTACTGCTATTAAAACAATCGCTTGAAGCAACGGATTACGAATCATTCCAAGTTTTGAACTGAGTTGTGTCTGTTTGCTCAATTGTAAAAAATGTTGATCTAACTTGTTGTTTAAAATTTCAGTGTCGCCAGATTCAATTGTTACTACAGTTTGGTCAGCATTTAGCAACTTTAATTTTGACGAATGATTTGCGCACTTTACTAATTTAAACTGATGCAAACTTCCTTGCACTGAAAATACCATTCCATGCTTCGTTCTAATCGCAAAGTCTATCCGATTTTTAGCGACAAAAAATGATTCTGAACATCTAGACATTATAACTCCTTAAGTTGTTGATATTGATAAATTCTCAAAGCCAATTTTAATTACAGAGTGTACTTACTGGAGTTGAGAACACTAACTTCCAGCAGTTGAGTGCAACAAATAAAATATGGAAGACTGTTGAATTGCTTGCTCATAATCTCGCAAGTTCATTTTGTCCAATTCGATCTTGAAACTCCGACAAAGATTCTATGTCATGCGAACCAAGGTATTCTTCTAGACCATTAACTGCTTCCAATACCTGTGGTTCAATCAACGCACATTCATGTAAATCCTCAACAAAATAATGTGCCATCACAGCCGCCCCCTCAATATGAAATCTGCGACGACCGGTGTTATTGATTGCATACCACAAATTTCGATCAACTTTTCGCAACCATAGAAAATCTGAACTGGCTAATACTCCTGCAATTTCCCGACTTTGAGTCAATAATCCAATGACAGCAGTATTTTCAAACCCATATCGTGAGGTAATTGTTGAAATGACATAGTCAATTTCTGAATCGTTAGAGTATTGTTCTACCAAATGCTTTGATGCCACCTTCCCATCTTGATTATTTGCCCATGCACACGAAATTACTTCTCGAGCATCAAGTGAATCTTTTCTGCGTAGCAAATGTAATGTGCAGAGAACTAACACCGTTTGGACAGTTAAATTTGTTTCACCAAAACCATGCCAAGGTTTTCCTAATTGTCTCACAAAAGCATTCAAAACTAAATCCCGGTCAAAACTTCCTGCCTCATAAGAAATTTGATTCATTTGCAACCACTCCATTGGAGTATACGCAGGTTCAATCTGGGTGTCACTCGAATTAGGGTCAAAACTCGCACTGAATGCGGCAACTTTCCAATGCTTCGCTTGATAAGAATTGAAACTCTGCGGTTGACCCTTGCCTCCTGCTAACGAGAAAGTTCGATTAAATTTTTTGCGCTTCAGTTTCCATAATACGAAAAACGCGCAACATGATATGATCCCAACAATGACAAACCTGGTTTGCAACCCAACTCTGGTTCGCACCTCCATGAAGACATCCCAATCTACCGTTTGATGAATACTGAGATTTCCTGACAGGATATTCTCAACAAATAGTAAAGTTTCAGTACCTCGATTTCCTAATCCCTTGATTGCTTCTATCAACTTAATCGCGATCCAATCCAACATGAAGGCAGGATAAACGATAATATGACGAGCATGAGTCCAAGCTAACCAGCAACCAACAATAAACAACATACCCAAAATTAGATACATCAATTCCCTATCAAAACCACTTTCACGACTATTTTTTGCTTTCTCTGCCATGTTTGACTCCAAATAGAATTTTATACTGGGGTTTTATTCTGGTAATTGAGTATTTTTAAGGTATACTTAATAATTCAACTTAATGATTGGAAGGAATCTTTTTCACGGTGCAAGTTCATATTAAATGCAATTTTGTCAGTACCTCTCGGTTTCTCCCAAGCTAACGGTCGTCGCTGAAAATCAATCATTGTGCGAATTTTGTGACGTGGTAATGCTGGTCTGATTCGACCCGCAAGACGACATCTTATTGCTCGTAACGCCCCCATAAAACCCAAACCATTGCGTTCCATATACCAGGCCAAAATGATCAATAGAAGATCTATAACCATTGTCCACCACCATACATGCAAAAAAGATGCAGAAATTACCACACCAAATCTAACATCCATAAAGAAAAATTTAACCGGTTGAAAAGTATGTCGCCAATGCGTCATTTTTTTCCTGTTGGGTTTAATGATTGAAGATGAACTAAGTCAAGTTGCAAATAGCGAAAATTTACAAGTGCACTAATTATTTTGATATATTAGTGATAGTTGCATCAATTTCTGGTAAGCAGTGATCTTAATTTTTACTTCAACAAAATACTCTGGTTTCTTGGATTAATTTAGATAATATATCCTCAGTACTTGAATGGTAAAAATGCCGACAGAAATATTCAACAGAAATCTCGCGTTGTTTATTGTTGAGTAAAAGCTATATAAACCATCATTCTTGATGTGACGATTTGTCGCATTGATTTTCATAAATTTTCGCTGTATTCTTATCTCAATATTAACCAACTCATAAGGAAATAGTTATGAAAAAATTATTCGTTTTAATTGCAGTTACTGTTATAGTATCTGCTTGTGAACCAATAAGTAGCGAAGACGAGTGTAGTTTAGAAAGTTTGTTTACTGCCAGTTGGTGGCAACATTGTATTTAAGCTACAATTATCGCTAAAATTGGTGTTACTTGTGATTATTCACAGCATACTCGTGGTTTGAACTAGATTGATACCTGTGTTCATTGATACTTCACCTTGAATTAGGAAACTAATCAATGGAAAGGTCAATATACTAAAGTTGAATGACATAACTGGAAAGCTCTAACCAAAAAGGTGAAATTGTTCCATCTTTTTGGTTAATTACTAGGAAAACTTCTCTTGATCAAACAATCAAGAATTTCAGTAGGTATTTCCGTTCATACGGTAACACATTCTGAACAGCCGCACTATAATCTTCAAGTTGACAATCTTTGAAATGTAGCATTTTCTATCTCACCTCGTTCAACGAGTTTCGAGGCAGAATCCATTATTGATTGTCCACATACCTGTTTATCTGACAGTAGCTCTCTGGAATGATGGGTCCAATTGTTTATTGGTTCATTTAGAAAGGAATCCCGAATTTCATCATTAAACACCATATACTCACGGCAAGCTACTTGACCACCACCAACCTTTGGCAATAAAAGTTGAGTAACAATCATTTGAACACTTTCCATAATGTCAATGGCAATAGACTCACGAGTTGGTTCTGGAAAAGGTAACACTGCTCGACGTAATGTAGCCCCTACTCCCTTCGTGTGCATAGTTGAAAACAATAAGTGACCGGTTAAAGCTGCTTCTACTGATGCCGCTATAGTTTCTTTATCCCTAGCTTCACCGATTACAATTATAGTTGGCTTTCGTCGTAATGCGTTTCGAACGCAATAGGAAAATGAAGAATTCTCGGTGGATTTTCCCCTTGGCCGTAAATGAAATCCAGCATGGGTTTGAAATACTAAGGATGATGGTTTCTCCACATTGTCGTACACGTATTCAATTGGTGCTGAATACTCAATAACTTTCTCATTGGCATCAGGTTGTTCAATGATACTTCGAATTGCACTTGCCATTAAAGTCGATTTACCAGATCCGGTAGGTCCAGTGACTAAGATCATTCCTTGTGATGGTCGTAAATTGTTAACAATTTCATCTTCAATATTGAGATCAGTAATTGCAATTGGCTGTTCTGGTAATGCTCTGATAGAAATCTGCATACCTACACTACCAGCAAATCGACCACCAGTGATATTTACCCTAAATCGTCGAAACTCATTATGCTCAGTTTTAATCTCATGCGAAACATCAATGTCGGCCCCACCTCTAATTTCAGCTGGTCCATTTTCACCATAAATGTACCGTACAATTGACTCAACTTCATTTGCAGTTGTTGGAATATCAGTAATCTTGCACATTTTTCCGCTAACAGCTGCCATGACCACCGAACCAGTCTGGATAGAGAATTCAGAAATTTCTCGTGTTATTCCCCAAATTAATAAGTCATCCAACTTTGTTTCATCTAATTGGTCCTGATAATGAAATACTTCACCCTTGATTGGACTGGCAAAATGTTTGTATTGATTATTATTAGTATTCAGGTCTTTAAAACAATGACGATCCATTATAATTGTCTCCTTGTAAGTTGCTAATTATTGTGTATCAAACCGAGACTATTTCAAAGGCAGAATTGGGTACACATTTAAAATTGTTGGTACAGTAAGATAATTTTCAACAATATGGCTATATGACTAGAGTTGACAAGATTGACGGAAACAAAGTATGTTTAACGTTATTCAGTAGTATCAAATTCAATTTTAGGACTTGGAATCCCAAAAACTTTGCCGTCAACATCAAGATATGTTGGAGATGCAAGCCACTTAGATGAATCCAATTCAAGTTTTGGATCCCTTGTTATTCGAATCGCGCGATCATTTACTCGCATATTTTGTCCATCACCAGTATTCCCAAGCACACCTTGTGCAATCACTGCAGGATTAACCCGTCCCTCCTCAACTAAAATTTTATATCGGATCATACCTTGAAAATCCCGATTCAATCGATTGAGATTAGATTCAAATATGTTGTGTGCTTGCTGTTTTCCAATGTCCCAACCTGCCCTTTCCCATTTATTCCATGCACTCTCTTCTTCAGCTGAATTCGGCTGTAATACCGTATAAGGTAAAATAGGTTCCTCAAATACTGTTATTAAGTATTCTTGCCAGGTTGGTGCAACTGATGTAAATTGTGCTTGAGAAATAATTTCATATACTAAATCTGCGACACGTATGGTTTTTCCTTTATCAAAGACTTCCCAAGTTTCTTTCGCCTCCGATATTACTGGTGGACGTACTTTTACACCATCAGGTCCAGAAATCATGAGCATTTGGAAGTTAAAAATTCTTGATAGATTGGAAGTAGTACGCTTTAACTCTTGATTTATCTTACGGGATGTTTGAAAAATACCGAGTTGAACACCATAAGTTGTTGCTACATCTCTTATTGCTTCAGCGCGCAACCTACCTTCCTTAAGAATTTCGTCGTCAAGTTTCGTTTCAAGGTTGATAGCAGTACTGTGTTGAGAGATATCATAGTTATGACTGAATGGTCCATAATTTGATCCGTTATTACTTCCAATCAGACCGATAGGTGGTACATTTGATGTTCCCAAAATTGGAAGACCTTGACTTAGATTTGGAGTCACTTGTGGTTGTGAATAGATACACCCGGTTAGTAAGTAAATTAGAGATACAATTAGAAATGAAAGTTTATTCATGTATTGTTCCTTTGATTTCAGAAAAAATAAATTGAGAGCACCATTACAAATTGAGTTATTCATGATTTGCGTTAGCCTGCGAGTTTAAATAACGATACTCAATTCGTTTGATATTTGGATCCACAATAACCTCTCCTACTGGGAAAGATTGCAAACCAATTTGTTCTAATATCTTGATTACTGGAGAATTTTTAAAGTTCAAATATACTATTGGTTTTATCGCAGGAGGGTTACCCACAACTTGAAAATGATAATCAACTAATTGAGCTAGCTTAATTGCAGCTTCTTCTGCCGGGCCAGTCCAAATTAGTGTCGTTGGTCGCTTCAGTTCTGATGGAACTTTTAGTTCATTGACCGGAAAAGGTGATGGAGCCGTGCGGGATAGCTGGATTTGGATTAGTTTTTCTTGCGCGGTAGCGGCATCTAATGAAACTTGTTCAAGAAGTGAGGTAACAGGTTTATATGCGTCGGTCTGTTTTGGTTTGACAATTGGTGATTTTATGTCAGTGCTCTTGTCACTTTTGCTACCACAACCTGCTAAGAAATAACTTAAAGAAATAATCAATAAATATGTAAGGAATCGTTGTTGTGACATTTAATTTTCCCTGTAATGTTTTGATGTTGATAACTACATAAATTCGTAGTTGCCACTCAAAATAAGGTTTTGGACTGCAAGGAAAAATTGCCGACAAAGTTTTGCAGCTCTTCAAAAATTCTAATGATATTCAATTGCACATCATTGCAATCAAAAGTCAGTTGAACGAACAAACTGGAGAAAAACAATAAAAATTGACGTATGGCGATTATTTGACTTGATCGGTTTGACTGCTAGGACTATCTAATGGCCAAATATAGTAGTAAAAATAGGACTTAACAAAATAAGATAAAAGAAAATTCTGGATAGAAAAACAGGGAATTTTTCGCAGCGTCTAAGTGGAATTAAACATGAACACCAGAAAAACAGTTTGCAGCGAATTAAGAAATCCGCTGCTGAATGTACTATCGCCTGTTGTAAAGTCAGTTCTTTTTAATTGAAACACATTGCGAGCGACATGGTAAATTTGAAAATTAATCTGCAAAAATCGTCGCTCAATAAATCATTACAAATAATTTAGAATTGAAAATTTGAATGAATTTTGCCCAAAAATTTTGGAGTTTACCGAATTTGAAATACTTATTGTAACTAAGTGAACAAGCATGATACATAAAATTTTCATTTACACTTTGTTCATGTTAATGTTGGGTAATTATAGATTCATTAAAGATATCTGTGGAAAACTAAAAAAAAGTTGCACACTTGAAATAAATATGATATATGTTATCTTAAAATGATTGAGAATGTTAATTGTTAAATTCCGATTGAGTTGACTAAATGCGTTCTTAATTTGAGTGTTTGCTCAAATTGTAATATAATTGAATGAGTAGGTTTGATTATTATCTCATGCTGAGTAGATAAGTCCATAAATCGATTGAAGTGACACGAAAACGTATTCAGTCAAACAGTAAGGAAACCTTGTTATGCAAGATAATATTGAAACAATTGATCCTGGTGCTTCGGGGGATATCCCTAGTGCTAAGGAATTTAATGCATCAGATTTCACTGCTTTGAATTCTCAAAGTCAAATGCTTTTTGTGGCTTCGACTTTGGTGGGAGTTGGTGATGATGTATCAACGCTGAAAACTGATGTATCAATGCTGAAAACTGATGTATCAACACTGAAAACTGATGTATCAACACTGAAAACTGATGTATCAACGATGAAATCTGACATATCAACATTGCAGTCTGATGTATCAACGCTACAGTCTGATGTAAGTGAATTGCAAGTGGGACAAGTCCGTTTGGAGTCGAAAGTGTCCAAACTAGAAACGGGCCAGACCAAACTTGAAAGAGGTCAGACCAAACTAAAAAAAGGTCAAGCAGACCTGAAGGCAAGTCACAAAGCGACAAGTAATGAAGTTAACGCATTGAGTGCGAAGTTTGATGGTTTTGACTATAAACTTGAAGGGCAAAACGCCAAAATAGAAGGTCAAAATGAGCGAATTTCAAACGCCAGTTCGAGAACTAAGCTTTGGATAATAGGTGCGACCAGTACATTGATATTGGTGGTTTCGCAAGCTTGGGAGTGGATCCCTGAAGTTTTCAAGCGAATCACACAAACAACAAGTGATGCTACTGAGTAAAATGTCTGCAATTTGTTACGCTGAACAAGCGTAACTTTAACTAATGTTGTAGCGAATCTGCAAAGTACTTCATTGTAAGGGTATGTTGTCAACTTCCAACACACCCTTACAATACAACCTAAGTTCAATCTTCACCAAACAAATTAAGTAGAGGCAATATTTCCCAAGTAAAACCTTCGTAACAATCAGATTATGCTATATTCAATTTTGAACAACGCAAACTTATTTCATATAACCGATTAAATTACCAAAATAATATTCATAAAATTACGATTTTCGCTATACAGCAAAGTTTAAAAGCCTATAAAATTAACAAAATATATTTTCCATTTGAATTATCCTAAAATTGTGATAAAATTAAATTGACTGACTTGATTGTAATCTATTAACCCGTAAATTGAACCATACTCCACTAAAAGTGAATGGTTTGTCGGATTTCGTTAATCAGAAAGGAGACTTTGAAATGCTGGTAAAATCAAAAACTTATCATCCAAATGGAACCGGTCATAACCAATTCACATTGGAATTCAACGCGGCTAAGTTTACAGCAATGAGTCATACGAATCAATTAGTCTTTATTGCTTCAACATTGGTGGAAGTTGACAATGGAGTAAAAAATTTGCAAAAAGAAGTATCTTTTCTTATTACTGGTTTGGGTGAAATAAAAAAGGGAATGAATGAACTGATTAAGGGAACAAATGGACTGGTTAAGGGAACAAATGGACTGGTTAAAGGAATGGATGGGCTGGTTAAAGGAATGGATGGGCTGGTTGAGGAAATGGATGAACTGGTGGAAGGACAAGACGAGCTATTATTAGAAAGTAAGGCGTTAAATGACCAAGTTAGTAAATTGAGTACCAAACTTGATGATTTTAATAACAAACTTGAGGGTTAAAACACCAAGACAGAAGGCCAAAATGAGCGAATTTCAAATACCAAGTCTCAAGTCATAATTTGGCTCATAGGTGCCGTCGGGTTTACAATTACGTTGGTGTCACGTGCTTGGGAGTGGGTACCTGATGTATTTTCACACCTCACTCATCCAGATAATGATACAACAAAGTAAAGCAGTAAGCTAATATGGGTATACTTCATTGTGATTAATGGTTGAGCGATTATTTATTTATGTGTTCAGCAACGTGAGCTATATTAGATTATTGTTCATGCGAATACATAAAGAAGAACGCCATAAATGATTACCGAGTAAGTTCAAAATGCGAAGCTGGTTGCGGTTATTGTAAAAAAGCACACCTTGATTTGTCAAAGTGTGCTTTACTTTAGTTTCCACTGTTTAATTTTTCTCAAACCGCCATCATTTTAGATACAGCGGACGTAGTTTCGTCATAAGTGTTCAATAGGACTATTTTTGTTACCTCAACCTGAGTAGACTCTTTCATTTTTCCAATCATTTGCATAGCATAAAATATCAAAAAAACCAAACTTCTTGATTCATTAGCTCGCATAAATAAATAATGAACTCGGCAAAAGGAATCGCATCAAGTTCGTTGATGGCAACCTCCTCAAGCCCGTACTTAACTCGAAAAGCATCCACAAGTATGTCTCCATACATGGTAGAATCACAAATATCTTTGTTTTCATCAGGACTCTCTAATTGACGATATTTTAATGTAAGGCGTTCTGAATCTGAACAATACTGAACATCTAAATATGCGCGGCTACGAAATTGTCTTTCAACTTCACTATTAACAAATTTGTGATTTGAAAGTAATTGATTAGCCAAGTAACTTTCGTCAGTTGGCTTAATGATGTCGGCTTGTTACTTAGCAGTATCTAAATTAACACGGCGTTGCAGCGACTTCTTCTTGCGTTTAGATTTAGACATCTTGCTAAAATTGCACGATTCGTAGATTGTAAAAATGCCGACAAAAAAAATTTTGCTTACAATTGAGGAGATAAAGCAAAGAATTAGTTAAACGCTCGAAATTCAAGGGATATCGTCGATAGATAAAGATAGTGCTGTAGATAAGAAATTTAAGTAAATAATTTTAAAATTCCTATACAGATTTGATCAATTTAAAATCAATGACTCCATTTTGCTGCGGATTTACAGTTATGGCCTTATTTTATCGAATGTTACGAAGAAAATGGAACCTTGATTTAAATCATGGTTGCAGTTACCTTATGCAATCATGAACATACTTCACATTAACAATACCAATCTAGAATCTAGAATAGTCCAAACCACTTATTACGCTTCGGATTAGCTGCCTTTGCGGCTAACTTAGTCGCTTTCTTAGCAGCTCTCTCAGCCTTCTTTTTCTCACGGGACTTTTTCGCAGCTCGAGCAAAATCTTGCCTTCTCCGCTCTAAATAATCTTCAGTAACCCAAGTTCCTTTTAATACTTGTTTCATTTTATTACCTCGCGTTTAATGATTCCAATTTTGAACTGAAAGAACCAAATATTATTGAAAAATAGTTTGCAATCGGTAAGTATAAGCAATCAACTCCAATTTTACGACTTTTCACAACTAGGCTCACGAAGAGATTAGATAAGTCCTTACCGTCTTAGAATCTATCAATGTCGTTACTTCGTCAATCGGTTTTCTAACTTCAGTTAACCTAGCCAACCTAAAATTTAGAATAATCCAAACCACTTTTTACGCTTGGGTTTTGCCGCCTTAGCTGCTACTTTAGCCGCTTTCTTAGCAGCTTTCTCAGCCTTCTTCTTCTCTCGGAGCCATTTCCGACCCCTAGCAAACTCTTGCCTTCTCCGCTCTAAATAATCTTCAGTAACCCAAGTTCCTTTTAATACTTGCTTCATTTTATTACCTCACGTTTAATGATTCCAATTTTGAACTGAAAGTACCAGATATTTTTGAAAAATAGTTTACCATCGTTAAGTATAAGTAAACAAATTCAATTTTACAACTTCTCACACCTACGCTCATGCAGAGACAAGATAAATTCCTGCGTTTAGAAACAATCAATGTTGCTTCCGAGTTGGTCAGTTATCAAATTTCAGAATGACTAAACTAATTTAAAATCTAAAATAAACCAAACCACTTTTTGCACTTCGGGTTTGCTACCTTTGCCGCTAACCTAGCAGCTTTCTTGGCAGCTTTCTCAGCCTTCTTTTTCTCGCGGGCTAATCTCTCACCCTCAGCAAATTCTTGCCTTCTTCGCTCTAATCGATCTTCGGCAACCCAAGTTCCCTTTAATACTTGCTTCATTTTTATACCTCTTGATTAATGATTCCAATTTTGAACTGAAAAAACCAGATATTATTGAAAAATAGTTTGCCACTGTTAAGTATAAGTATACAAATTCAATTTTACAACTTTTCACACCAATGCTCACGCAGAGACAAGATAAGCTTCTGAATCTAGAAACAATCAATGTTGCTTCTTCGTCAGTCGGTTGCCTAACTTCAGATTAGCTATACCAATCCAAAGTCTAGAATAATCCAAACCACTTTTTACGCTTCGGGTTCGCTACCTTTGCCGCTAACCTAGCCGCTTTCTTAGCAGCTCTCTCAGCCTTCTTTTTCTCACGGAGCCATTTCGCACCCTCTGCAAATTCTCGTCTTCTTCGTTCTAAGATATCTTCTGATACCCACGTTCCTTTTAATACTTGTTTCATTCCTTTACCTCTTCATTAGTGATCCCAATTTTGAACTGAAAAAATCAAATATTATCAAAAAATAGTTAATCACCGTTAAGTATAAGCAAACAAATTCAATTTTGCAACTTCTCACACCTACGTTCACGCAGAGACAAGATAAGTCCCTGCGTTTAGAAACAATCAATGTTGCTTCGTCGTCAGTCGATTACCTAACTTCAGATTGCCTAGCCAACTTAAAATCTAGAATAATCCAAACCACTTTTTACGCTTCGGATTAGCTGCCTTTGCGGCTAACTTAGCCGCTTTCTTAGCCGCTTTCTTAGCCTTCTTTTCCTCCCTGGCATATTTCGCCGCCAGAGCAAACTCTTGCCTTCTTCGCTCTAATCTATCTTCAGCAACCCATGTTCCCTTTAATACTTGTTTCATTTTACTACCTCTCGACTTGTGATTCCTATTTTGAAATCATTCCTTTGACAGGAATAGATGAATTCTTCAAATTGTGCCAGAACCTTACCATCAATATTGCAGATAGTCACGTCTTCTAATAACACACTTATTTCATCTTCAATTTCCTCAAAACTTTTCAATTTTCCCGCATAAGTTCGGTTCTTCACATCATCCCAAATACTCACTGTTAATGTAGTTTTTGGTGAGATGTCAAAAATCAGTGAATTTATTCTAACTTGGTCAATTGGAGCAACCGCACCTATGTTATTTAAGAATTTGGTTAATAACTCATATTTTACATTATACGACCACACAATTGTAAATACAAGTGCAGTTAACATTCCCGCCAATATTTCATCTGACAATTTTTCAAGGTCGGAATCGGCTTGCAATTTCCACACTGGATTCTCAAAGGTTATTGGAATCTCAAATACCCAACCGATAAACTTAAGACCAAACTCCAGTATCCAATAAATTAGTAAGCCAAAACCTAGTGACTTCAGAAACAACATATGGAATGGCGGATTCTTATCAAGTCCCCAAGTTCGGTCCGCTAACGCGCACATAATACCCGGGAAAAAGATAATAATTGTATACACGAAAATTGTACCAAAATTCAATTTCTTACTCCTTTACGTCTATTTGGTCGGTGCTTTCATTACATCACCACCAAAACGATTATGCAATAGCTTATAGTATCAATTCGAACAAATTGCAGGCTCTTGCGTTAAATAGTCTGCCAATTCAACACCGAGCTTGAACGAATTTGATTCGCAAGAAGCAAGACATATCACTGTCACACCGTGATTTTTGATAGTAGTTGACCTAAATCACTCCACCATCTACCCACCTAAATGCGGATTTAATGCACTGATATAAGTTTTTACCTCCTTAATTTAAATTTTCAATGTTAAAAAACTTAACTATTAAAATTTAAACCAATTCGAAATTAATGTCAAGTCCAATTTTGAAATCTCTTGATCTATTAGTACTTATTAACCATCCTTTCGCTAATATATTTTAATATAGTATGCGATATTCTAATCGTCAAGTACTTTTTTTTGATTTATTCACAACTCTTTAACATTTTTTTTGACATAATATTGTCATCAATTATGATATCCTGTTGTTAGTGGTAGAAGTAAAGGTTTCACAACAACACACCCTTTTATCACATAATTCCCCAAAATATGCTGAAAATTGAATTATGCGACGGAGATGATTATCGGGAAGAACCGGGCCCTCAGATGCAGATGATAAAATGCTACACCGTTTTAAAAAGTTTGGTGATTCATCAAATACTGCCTAAGAGGTTAAAAATTTTTATCCTAAGTGACCATAAGGATGAATATAATACTTGATTATTGAGAAGTTGTAAAGAGCCCTTCACTTTGTGCCTTTTGTAAAAAGGTTGTAATCGCAACCCTCACAGGTGAGACCTTATCATTGTGCGAGAGTTTGGTAGAAGATGAAAATGTCTCGATTGATATTTGCGACGACTGCGGCAATTATAGCATGAATTCCTAATCGGTCTGTTTCACCGATACCGCAAGCAATGAAAAGATTTGTTGAATTGGAGGGTCTAACCGAGCAAGAATAGAGATCATGTTGCCATACTAGTCATAAATACAAGCAAGCACATTTTCCACCTCTTCCAAATTCTCACATAGCGATATCGTCACTTATGCAATAGTTGATGGGACCACTTTATCACAATAGCCACAAGGTCCAAGACTCTTTGCACCCTCTTGGTATTCAATTATTTCGTTTCTCCTCAAATATTAGGGCTAATTACACCTCAATACCATCCTCTGACAGGTAAACAATTTACCGGTCGATTCCCATCATTTGAAATTGCAACTTGTATCCAAGCTATTGACTATTTACCAATCCTATCCAGCAGCTGCAACTAATGGATACTCTTGTGGATAATCCTGCTCGGTATTATTATTTGAATTTTTTCTAGCATCCACTTTCGATTTTAATTCTGTAGTTATTCCACCTGAATCGGGAACCGTTCCTGATTCAATAATTTTTCTGCGTGCTTGATGAATTGGGGGTAAGGATCGAGCAGGAATAGAGACCATGTTGCCACATTCGTCACAAATTCGAACAAGCACATTTTCAACTTCTGCTACCCCCTCACATAACGACAATGTCGCATTTGTAAGGGTTGAGGTAACACTTTTTTCACAATAGGCACAAACTGAATTTACTTTTGCACCCTCTTGGTATTCAATCATTTTGTTTCTTAGTTTTGTTTCTCGTCATTACTTCGCTCCTTTGTAGCGAATTAAATTTGATGACCTAATTCACAATACGCGTATAACAAAATTCAACAAATTTATCAACCTTTAATTTATAGGAACAGCCCCATTCAATTTCCCACTGTTCAAATACCTACCAATACTTTGGGAATTCACTTAATATTAGATATTAAAAAACTCACGACTCGGACTAACTTCAAAAAGTTTAAAAGATCAAGGAATTTAACCAAAATGTCCCGAGTCGTGATAATAATTTATTCTACGTCAAAAAAAACTAGTTGACAGAGACAACAGCAGGTGAAGTAGTATTTTTCAAATGAGCGTTCAGGTTTGAATCCTGTTTATTACGCTCAAGGTCAAAGTTCAAATAAAATTGTTCCCAATCGGCCAATTTTGCTTTCCCTTCCAGACAACACCGAATCATTCGCTCCACTTCTTTGTCACTGGGACTAACAGTATCGTGATAGTAAAACACCCATGGCTCCAACTCTTGTTTTGGACGTGATTCACATTCATGGAGAATTCGTGTTGCTAGTTTGGGATCTTCAACTTGAACTTCAGGGTTGATTGGATACCAACCAAGTTCCCCAAGTAATTCGAGAACTTTGCTAGTTATGTATCCAGGACTACCGCTATATAAGTAATCACTATAACATTCTCCAATATTACGTAAGCTAGCAATATATTTACCGGCCTCAGCATAATTGAATGAACAAGTTGATTTGCCATCTGTCCAAGTCATACGAGCAAGCCCTGAATATAAAATAATCGCACAATTAATGTCTTTAACAAACTCCTTAATAGCTACGCTTTCGTTCAAGAGAGCCGGTAATGGAGAATCAGAAAACCGGCACATGCTCGTTTGTATTGGTGAATCTTTAAATGCTAGATCACCTGGTACTTTAACAACCTCTCCGTAGATCCATAATCCTTCAGCAGTTTTGCGTCGAAACAAACCGGTTTCTGGATCGCCACATGTCAACTCCGATATTCGGGTGCCATCGGGTGAAAGTACATTTTGCGCCTGAACAACTACTCCTTGACGTATGGTACGACTAATAGTACCAGCAATAGTTTCAATATCATATAAATGCTGATTTGATTGTTTAATTTCAAACATAAGGTATCTCCCTTAATAGAAGTTTAAATTATGGCAACTCTGGATTTTGGTATTCATGTACTAACAAATAAGTAACCGAATAATCAAAAATAGAATCACCGTGAATGAAGTTTCTTCCGATGTGGAAGCAACAGCAATGATGTATACAGAAATTGTTCTTGCTCAAAGTTTATAAATTTTAGATTTTAAATTTAGTCATGAATTTATCTGTACTTGTTCACAGGTATGACATTAAATTCCTGTTGTTTAAGTCCTTACAAATTGAGCATCAAAATCCGTGTTTAAGTATAGAAAAGAGTGTTGACAATTCCAGACAATTTATGTTGTCTCCTTAGCAATTGTTGAAGAATTTCAGAATTATGAATAAATTGACATAATTTTATTTTGTCGGCATGAAAGTAACAAACAAAATATTTCAAGTCGCGAACTTACCATCAATTTCTAATTGGAGGTTTCCTGAAACTTGTTACTGGAGTTTATACACAGGAACTAGGTTGTTAAAAATTCTGTTTGAAATTTTATTAAGTGATACTATAATATCATTTAAAGCAAAAAATAGCAGTTAACTGATACAATGGTATCACTTATATTTCCAGCAAAGGTACTACATAAATTTGTTTTATGTCGCTAATTCTAGAAAATTTTCGAATTTTTTATTATATTTGGGAAATTTAGAAGAACTTTTAGATTTTTTCACCATTATTATATATTTTAATTGACAAATTTATTTTTTGTTTTCTTGAATTTAATTCTCAAAACATACTTGTGGAATTAATCCGCAATGAAAATATAGCACAGATTCTAGTTTCATATTTGGTAAATCTTGTATCACTATTCATACTTAAATAATCTATCATTGCAACAAACTCGATTTTTTAATTTTCTTAACTCTTATTTCTACCTAACTCCTTGTTCTAAAATATTTTAACTTAATCTCCTAATTCGTAGCAATTTTCAATCTCTATTCTTAAGCATTTGCAACAATGATACCTCGTTACATAAGGTAAGAACATGCCGCGAAAACAACTACTCAAGTACTGGTCCTTTCCAATTATCAAATACTAGCTTTCTAATTGATTCAAACGGTGTTATCCCGTTAATAACTCCATTAAAAATATAACCGCGTATCGCGACGGCCGCTTTCGCTCCCCAAAATGATTTGAACACCGTTCTAACTTTATTCTTAAATTCTAAGGCCATTGAAATTTGCGCCTCTTCAATACGAAAAGGTGAAATCTTCAATTCACGTCGTAATGCGAAGTTCAAAAGGTAATCTTTCTTGTTCGCGTCAAAGATCTGATTAAGTAGCTTGAAAGTAGACCCACTGCCATATGGATATGAAACAATAATATCAGTACAGCGTCGATTTAATTCTTCGCAACGTTGACTAATGACAGCTGGTTGTAGCGTTTCAATTTTGTTCGCAAGCGTCATAATGTCTTCAACTAACTCAACCAACTCAGCTCCTATTATTGCACTTTCATTTTCATGAATTTGTGTAGCAATAACATGTAAACTATCTAAACAAACTTGACCATATATTGGATTACTTTCAAGTAGCACAGGAATTTCAGCAATCATAATAGCTGGAATTTTATTCATTCCCATGGTCTTCACAAAAATTTCGCATTCTTTAAAGTCAGCGAAACAAGCAACTGCTTTTCGACTTAGAAACATGATATTATAAGCCAACTCACCATTAACACTTATCGCTTTTTTTATAACAGAAACAACTTGGTCAGTACGGATGAGTTCTAATGATTTTGCTTGTGATTTTTCTGATAGCTTTCCAACTCTCTTTAACAAATTTGCAAGAGCTCCACCTTGAATCTTATATTGAAATTTTTCCTTAAAGTAATTTGAGATTTTACTATAGCTTTGCCCTTCGACATAAGCCAAATTAGCAACAGTTGTGGTAAAATTTGGTCCATAATGAATATTTTTCAATCCAGTTGGATATTCTCCTTCAGTCTTATGCCCACAATTTTTACACTTACAAGATTGCCGATGAAAATGAAAGGTCTTCAACTCTACTATTTCATGTACTTCTGCAACAGTAGGGTCGGCACAATCATTTAGCGAGTGATTACAGTTTTTACAATTTGTTGGTGAATATGAAGTAACTTTATCTGGTTGTTTTGAATGAAGCACCTGAGGAAACAAAGTATCAGTATTTTTTGAGTCACTTTGCTTAACTGATAATTCTTTCGAAGTCGCTGGAAATTTTGAGCGAAAATCTTTTAAATACTTTGAAAAGCTTTGTTCCATAGCCGCAGCTTCGGTCTGAACTTCGCTTATTCTTTTGCCAGACTGCTTAGCAATCATTTCAAATAGCTCATCCAGGGTAAAATGTCTGTGCAAAAGAATTCCTACGACAATAAACCGAATTAAGTCAATAAAATTGGGAATCATGTCCAGATAGGACTGCTTTTTTGTTATTTGTTTCATAGTTAATCACATTTATAAAAAGATTGATGATGGAAATTGAATAAAAAACAATTGCTCGTAATTGAAACTATAATAATTTGATAGTCAATACATTTTTGTCAGTTTAGTAAAAATCAAGTGCATATACGATTTTATTACCGGATGGCATGAACTTTCATTTAATTTTATGTGTTTTGGTATGGCATCAGTGTGAAAACTTTTGGGTAAGTTTGTCCTAGGGAATGTTATTTCTGCGCAAGATTTAAGGTGTACTTCATTTACATTTTTTTTCGTAACGTGGATTGAGAGTTTGTTGAATGTTGTCGGCAGATTATAACAAATAGCATTTGTTTCTTCAGCAGAAATAGCCAAGTTTGTCGGACTTTGATCATGAATTGCAAATATGTTGCAAAAATTTGTTGAGATCAAATTGAATCAAATTGCAAAATTTAGGTGCGAAAATACAACACGTTACGTTAACAACAATTGAAATTTGATCGACGCAAATGCCAAACAGTCCTTAAAGACTATGCACCAGATCACAATTCATATATTGGTTAAATTAGTATCCCAGCAGGTCAAACTTCTGGTTTTGTTAATGATTTAGCGTTTACTGGACATACCAAATTTGACCCTGATCAGAACTTCACTGTAATCTTATCAAATCTAGAAAACGGAACAATAATTAGAGATAGAGTTGCTATCGGCCCTATTGAAAATGATGATCCTGAACCAACTTTATCAGTATCAATAATCACTCAGACGAGTGGAAACTAATTCGTGGTTAGGTTTAGAATGCTGTATAAATGCACAATTTTCTATTCTGAAGTCGCAGCGAAATAACCTACTATTTAACTGGTGGCTAGAATGTTAATGATTTCAGCAGTTTTCGCATATTGAAATAAAATTGTCGGCATTTTTGCAATTACTAAAACAAAAATTATATACTTTAGTAGACGCTACAAATTTTAGATCGCGATTAAAGAGTAAGAACGGTTAATCGTGTTAATTCATTCAAAGTATTAAGTAATCCTTACCTAATCACATTTAGTTGTAACAGCGCGAAAAAAAGAGCAGACCTTGATTTCTCAAAGCCTGCTTTACATTAGTCTCCGCTGTATAATTTTTCTCAAACCGCCTTCATTTTAGATACAGCGGACGTAGTTTCTTCATAAGTGTTTAAAAGGATTATTCTTGTTGCCTCAACCTGAGTAGACTCTTTCATTTTTCTAATCATTTGTATAGCATAAAAGATCAGAAATGCCCAAACTTCTTGATTCATTAGCTCGCATAAATAAATAATGAGCTCGGCAAAAGGAATCGCATCAAGTTCATTGATGGCAACCTCCTCAAGCCCGTACTTAACTCGATAAGCATTCACAAGTATGTCTCCATACTTGGTAAAATCACAAATATCATTAATTTCATCAGGACTCTCTAATTGACGATATTTTAATGTAAGGCGTTCTGAATCTGAACAATACTGAACATCCAAATATGCGCGGTTACGAAATTGTCTTTCAACTTCACTATTGACTAGTTTGTGATTTGAAAGTATTTGATTAGCCAAGTAACTTTCGCCAGTTGGCTTAATGATGTCGACTTGTTGCTTAGCAGTGTTTAAATTAACACGGTGTTGTAGCGACTTCTTCCTGCGTTTAGATCTAGGCATCTTGCTAATATTGCACGATTCGTTGATTGTAAAAAATGCCGACAAAAAAATTTGATGTAAAATAAAAATTAGTAAATTTAATGAGGCGCGACAATTTATCTCAGCTAGATGTAAAAAACGTAGCAAATTTAGCATCACAAGTTGCTGCTTTCAAATACCCTAAATTTACTGATTTTTTTTGCTGAACTTCAAGTCTGTACCAAACTTGAGTTGTTCATTCCACCAGTGTGTACAAAATTCAAAATGCTACTTAAGCATTAGATTTGGTCTCACGCTAACAAATCCATTATGGTTTTTTATTCGAAGATGCCAAATAAAGGGGCTTATTTAGAATATGCTGCAATGAACCGAAGAACAACATAGAAGTAAAATTGTTTTGAGATGCTTACTTGCGGTTACAATTTCACTTATTCGATTGGTTAAAACCAAATAAAGTCCAACAAAAATTACTTTTCAGACAACGCGATGTGCAACAATCTGCAAAGCCCCAATATGATCAACCAATCGAAAATAAATCGGAACACCCCCCCAGAATAAATACGCTGAGATAGCAGCTGCTAAACCTAACTGTACATGCGAATCATATTGAGAAAACTAACCACGTTGCATGAAAAACCTACGAATAATACTTAATCAAAATGAAAATATAAAATTCCAACAAAATCGTAAACAAAAAAATGTACATGAGGCTGTCATATAATTCAATTTCTAGAATAGTTTGAGTTGCAAAATCTTCATGTTTATAGAAACTTTAAATCAAAATATCGTCAATTCAACATTATGAGTGTGAAAGGTCAAATTATTAATCAAAGTTTTAATTATCAAAAGAATAAAACAACAACCCCACTTAATTTTCTCAGTTGTTGTTGGAAATATTGATTTTGCAAATTCCATAACCTTATTTAGACAACTCATCTTCCAGTTTCAATTTTCGTAACAAATTATCACGTATTAGTAGATAACAAACAGTGCTGTTTCCTCCAAGTACCCGTGAAATACACTAATTAAAGAAAAAATTTATTTTTGGACTTGTAATTTGAAATTAATTGATTATTATTGTCATTAATCTAATCGGATATGACAGGATAGAACTCAACAATTAACAAATAACAACTGAGAAGTAAATTTTGTGACTCTGCAAAACATTACACAAGGTGTGATTATAGCTGTATTAACAGCTGTTATTTTATCTGCCATTCAAATAGTTTTTTTGTTTCCAATGCTTGTTGAAAGGATGGATCGAATTGAAACAGGTCAGACAGAATTAAAAATAGGTCAGGCAGAATTAAAAACAGGTCAGTCTACACTTGAAACACGTCAGTCTGCACTTGAAACACGTCAGTCTGCACTTGAAATAAGTATAAGCACGGTAAACGAGAATGTGAATTCTGGATTCTCCAGAAACGAAACAAACTTAAACACTCTAGAATCAACAGTAAGTTCAAGACTCACCAATATCGAAATGCGCCTTACCAATCTTGGTGTCAATCTTTCTGATCTTGACAAAGGAGTTGATTCAGGATTTTCTGCACTTGAAACAGAATTAACTGAATTAAGTGAAATGGTCACAATGATTTCTGAAACTATCAGCAACTCACAATTTTAGTTTCTGAATTGGAAGAAGTAAATTCCAAAATTGACGACTTTGAAAATAGATTGATTGCAATTGAGGGTAAAAGTCAATGAAAGACTAATTGACTCAATTTCATTTGTTCGTTTCGCAAATTTCACAAGTTTAAATAAAATTAAGCAATTTACCCTATTTAAGAGAATTATACAGAATATACCGCAATTTAATGGATCCCCTTGATTTTAAAGATAAGCCATCACATCTATTAAAATTAATTGATTATATGGTTAATTGTAAAATAATTTAAACCATATCTTATGTTGCGTCATATTCTATCCAAGTCCCCAAATAAAAATAATTGAAGAATAATTGCTATTTGATATTTTCTGGGTCTATTTTCTGCCGGTCTATTGATGGTGGTTCACATTCATGAACCAAAGGAACTGGAAATTCTGTCTCATAGATGGAGTAGTAAACATCGTCAGTATACATAAGGAAGAACAAAATGCTTGATTACCGAGAAGGTGCTAAAAGTGCTGCACTTTGTGAGAATTGCGGAACGAAAGTCCCCTCCACACTAACAAATGAAACAATTTCATTGTGTGAGGGACTTGAAGAAATTGCAAATGTATTAGTTGACATATGCGATAATTGTGGTGGTATATGCTCCATCCCCTATGAATCTATTGAACCAGTTCAATACGCAATTGAAAGACTTCGAAAATCCAAAACTGTAGCTAGTTACGGTGAAATTACTATAGAACTGAAGTCCCAAGTAGATGCAAGAAAATCCACTGATAGAAGTACCAAGCGAAATTATCCACAAGAGTATCCACTAGTTGCCGCTACTTGATAGCCAACAGTTTTTTAAGTTCGCTTGTATGCATGAATTCAAGAAAGAAGGTTGATACGTTAAGTACTTTCTTTCTAAAGACATAGTCCGCATCGTCAGTGTTCATGAGGATGAAAAGTATGTATGATTATCACGAAGGGGCAAAAATCCCCTCACCTTGTGCTAATTGTAATAAGATTGTTTCTGCAACTCTCACAAATGAGACATTATCATTATGTGAGGACTTAGAGGAAGCAACGAATGTATTGGTTTGTATTTGCGATGAGTGCGGTAATATAGTATCAACCCCACATCGGTCTGTATCACCAATACAGAATGCAATAAAACGGTTAATTGAATCTGGAGAAGTGTCTGATTCAAGTGAAATAACAATTGAGCTAAAATCCATTTTGGAACAAAAAAAGAGAGTTATTAACGAATCTCGACCAGATATTCAGGATGAATACCTGCAAATTGCTGCTGAATAGAGTTAGTGTCTAATCAGTAACTTGAATTTTAATTACTCACTGTTGATAGGTATAAACTAAGATGTCGCTTAGCTGTCATGTGGGGTGTATTTAGAAGCAATTTTAATTGAGAAAAGTAGCGGTAAAATCTTAGATCGTCAATAAGGTACAACAATATATCGCAACTGAATATAAAGACATGCTAAATAACCAAGAAGGCGCAAAATGTAAAGCAGTTTGTTCCAATTGTGGTAGAAGCGTATCAGCTACCCACAAAAATGAAACTATATCATTTTGTGAAGGTTTGGAAGAAATTGATAATGTACTGGTCGTTAGATGTGATAAGTGCGGTAGTATTTGTTCAATTCCTTATAAATCCATAGAACCAATTCAAGATGCAATTGAGAGACTAATTAAGTCAAAAGCTGTATCTGGTTACAGAGAAATAACTATTGAACTAAAATCTCAAGTGGAAGCAAGAGCAATTCCTAGTGATCAGCTGAAATCTGATTATCAGTACCAACCGATAGTTACTTCAGGTTAAAACAGGTAATTAATCTGTAACTGAGTTTCGGATTGCAGTTTTAACTGATTTGTTTAGAGCAAAAGTGTTCCACTTGAATAGTCATGGTGAGTAGTTTGAAAGACTGCTTGTGCGATAATAACATCAAATATTGCAGAGCGAGGACGACAGATATAAAACATTTTGGAGTGTAAATGTCAATTGGTTTAAGAAACGTACTTAAAAAGACATTGTAACTAAGGCTCACTAATAGATTCGTACAGAAATTATTTTGTCGGCATTTTTGCAATCTGGAACTAAACAATTTGTTCAAACGACAAACCTCAATACTTTTTGCAAAACCGTAGCAAATTTTGGCATCACAAATTGCTGCTTTCAAATACCCTAAATTTACTAATTTTTTCTGCTGGACTTCATGACTAAACCAAACTCGGGTTGTTTATACCACCAGTGTATACAAAATTCAAAATGCTGCTTAAGCATTAGATTTAGTCTCACAATAGCAATCCATTATGGTTTTTGGTTCGAACATACCAAATTGAAATAATTGAATTCGAAGAAATTTAAATTTCGCCGAAAAATTATATATTTTAATTGACAAATCAAAATATCGTATTATGCTGCTTTACATAATCGAAATTATAAGTATTTTGGAAGCCTTAAATTTATTAATTAATCTAGCTTTTGAAAATAAACGGATAATAAATTTTACCATTGACTTTTAGAATATAATTGTTTAATAAATTTTACTATTGATTTGAGGAGTGAACGATAAGAATGTAATTTGAAAATTGATATATTTGGCATATGTACAAAGATAAATTGGTGAAGAAAGTATAATAATTTGTACACTGGATCAATTGAAGTCTGAGAAGATATGGTTATATTGTGAAATTAAATTGGAACTGTACTATAGAAAAAATATTCATTTCTCAGCTGACAAAATACAAAAAAATAGACGACGAATTACTATGCATTATTCAAAAGCAACAATGAAAATACAAAATTTTGTAAGAAGCATATTTATAGGTATTTGTCTTCTTGTAACACTAGTGATTTTTGATTCCAATAGTTCAGCTTCAGCACAACAGACAGCAACTATAGCATTTAATGAAACAAACTTAAGCGAAAGAACAATTAATATATTCCCAAATAATCAAACACTCCCAACAGCTTATGCGACAATCAGGCATTCTCTTAAATTGGAACAAAGTCATGTAGCCTTTAGTATTTTTATTAACGGTAAGTCATCCACAAACCATATTTATGGTAATTGGGTCGTAAGTGTAGGTAATGAGAGATTTTGTACCACTGGTGTTACCTATCATTGCACCACTGTAAGATTTGAACCATACTCTTCAATATTAAGTGAAATTCCACTTGGAACTGCGATTACATATAAATTTATATACAAACCTCCTGGAGGATACGATGAAATAAATTTACATTTTGTAAGGACGGACTTAAATATGAATTGGCGTTCGGATTCATCAGGAGTAATTGTCGATAGTTCAAATAGTAATGATTCATTTGAATCCCAATACGCAGATGTAGTAGGTTATTTTGACAATGAATCCGAAATAAATTTTGAGTTATGGATTCAGAAGGGTATAGAAAAAATTGAAAAATATACGTTAACAAAGAATGAGGTATACTCATCTTGGTCTGGTACCGAATGGAACTATAATTCGACTTATGGTGAATGGTTGATTCAATCGTTTTCTGATTGCCCTTCATCTGCAGATAGCTCAAAATGTTCGCAAGTACTATTCAGACCAAATAGAACAAATATTAATGGACTTTTTGGTAAAGTTACTATGTGGTTGCGAGGAACAAGGACACAAAATGACTTGAGTCATACTGATATACTCAAATTTAACATAAACGGCCAACCTTCAACTTCTTTCGTATGGGATAGTGAAGGTTCCGAAACCTTAAAATCAGGGAATCAACTTGAATATGGAGATTTGTTCGGAGAAACCACTATATTCAAACAAAAAGGAACTGCAGTTACAGTTGATGCAGCTGAGAGGTTAAATCAAAACAGCCAATCTTTTGATGAAGATGGTGGATCCAGTGAATCGGTGGGGGATTTTTTAGCATTTCCTTTAGGAATAGAGTTTAAATATGGAAATTGGTTTGTTGAAGAAGGATTTAATCCTGAAAATGATCCACATAATGAACTCTTTCATTCGACAAACCTACGATTCGCATTTAGACCAAATTCAACTGCGATCAATGATAATCTCAATACAGACGAACTAATAACTTCGACCCTTAATTTTCATATTCATCAAGGAGATGATTCAACTACTAAAATTGCAACCACATCTATAACTGTAACTATTGATCGTAGCTCAGTAAAACCAATTTTATCTATTACTAGTAAAACTAATTCTGTTATTGAAGGACAGTCAGCAACTTTTACAATTACCTCTAATGTTGATCCAATGCAACCATTTCTTGTTAGTTATATTCCAACAAACTCTTCTGGTGATTTCCTTGATTCAACAACCTTTCCGTCTGGTTTACCACAATTCGAAAACTTGACGTTTAGTCAAGTTGAAGGTTCAGATGCTTGGACAGATGAAATAAGCATTGATTTGCGAGAAGCTGATGGAATTGATGCCGATGATGGTTCAATAACTGTGACTTTAAATACAGCTACAGAATATGCGTTTTATTTTGCAGCCGCGGAACCAGATAATTCTGTAACTGTCAAAGTTGAAGATGCAGAAAAACCTACTTTGAGTTTTCAAGAAGAATCAGTATCAATTACCGAAGAGGATGTTGACAAAAATGTAGAATTAACCTTGAATTTATCAGAAGCAATTGATGACATTGTGGATGTATCCTATGTAATTGTTGGTAAAACTGCAACTGAAGGCACCGACTTTGTGGATATTTCTAATGGTTTAGTCTCTTTTTTGCCAAATACTACTTCTATACCGGTCAACATTAAAGTCAAGGGTGATGAACTCAGTGAGGATGATGAAACATTTAAGGTTATAATTTCAACTCCACCATCTAATGCATATATTCGTCATGGTAATTCAACATTAGAAGCGGAAGTGACGATTCATGACGATGAACCAATAATAATGAGTGTTGCTACAACTGATTTTAAAGTAGCAGAAGATGTAGTTAATGGAAATTTCATTGTTGAAGTCGTATTAAACAAAACCGTATTAATTGCGAACTCAGATACTCCAATCCCAGAGCCGGTTTCCTTTTTGGTCGAAACAAGTAGTGGCACTGCAACAATTGATGCCGACTTTAAGACTCCTGATCGACAACCAACACAACCTCGTTTCAGAATCCCAGCAGATGCAAAATCATTTTCCTTTGCCATCCCAATTTTAAACGATGTTAAAAATGAAGGAAATGAAACATTTAATTTGAGGATCCATGACTTACAACAGGCAACATTTGCCGACGGTACGACCCAACAACCTCTTATGTTAACTATCATTGACAATGAAAAACCAACTTTATCATTAATGCAAAACACCAAAACTGTTGAAGAAGGAGATTCAGATAATAATGTTGAATTGACTTTAAATTTATCTGGCCCGATTGAAGAATCGATTGATATTTCTTATGAATTGATTTCGGAAACGGCAAATGAAGGTACGGACTTTGTGGATAGCGGGAGTGGTGGTGTTTCAATTGTGTCCAACACCAAATCAGTTCCAATTAGAATTCAAATTAAAGATGATGATATCAATGAGGGTAATGAGACATTTAAAGTAAGAGTGATAACACCTTCAGATAATGCAGTTTTTGCCGATAGTGTTTCAATATTAGAAGCCACAATCAAAATTATAGATGATGAATCCCCTACTCTATCGGTTGATAATTCAACCCTAACAATCAGTGAGCGTGCTGAAATGACGCATATTGGGCTTACTCTCTCAGGTCCTGCCAGTAATGATGTCATCGTAACTTATTCAACTTCAATTACCGGAAGTGATACCGCGCAGCAAGCAGATTTTACCGCTCAAACTGCAAGCACAAAAACAATTGCAACTTCTCCATCTCCTGCAACTTCTGGTCTTATCCAAATACCCATCATCAACGACACAGATGAGGAAGAAGATGAAACATTCACTTTGACACTAACTGGAGTTGCTGGAGCAGTATTTACCAATGATCAAAGTAGTATTGTGGTACAAGTGACAATCATTGACGATGAAGGACTTCCGTCCCTATCAATAGATTCAGATCAAATTGCTGTCAATGAACAAAGTGGATACGCTGAAATTGATTTGAGTTTTACACCGGCGATAACAAAACCAGTAACGATTGTTTACTCTACAATTCAGGTTACCGCGGTTGAAGGAGAAGATTACATGGTACAAACTAACACAACACTTGAAATACTCACTGGTAATCAAGAGACAATATTCATTCCAATTACCAATGACAATATTTATGAAGGTGAAGAGAAATTTTCAATGGAAATTTCGACAATTTCAGGAGCAGCTTATGGTTCAGGAGTTATCAACACTCCAATCATAATTACAATAACGGATGATGAAACTGAACCAACGTTAACGATTTCAGCATATTCTTGTGAATATAGTGAACCTTTAACAACAAACTTTTCTGTCAATGAATCGGTGGGGAATTTAATCTTCAATGCAAAATTGAGCCATCCGAGTCAAAATCCAGTTACCTTTAATTATTCCGCAACAGCAGATACGGCAACAGGTGCAGATTTTTATGTTAGCAGCAACACGACTCAATATACAATTCAACCAGGAAGTATTTGTACCGAGATTGTTACACCAATTACGTACGATATATTATTTGAAGAAGATGAGCAATTTAATGTTGCTTTCACTACGGATACTGGTTCTGATATAATACCTGCATTCAATGTGAAAATTGAAGATGATGATGTTGCCATATGGAGCATTGAGGATCTTGCCATGAATGAAGGAGATAGTGATTCCGAAATGGCATTCAGAGTTTATTTAAGCACACCAGTTTATCAGGCTGTTCGTGTTAAATGGACTGCTTCAACAATTGCGGGAAATACCGCGACATTCGGTGAAGATTATGCCCCCAATCACAATTCATATACTGGTTATGTAACTGTTTTGGCGGGTAGAATTGAAGGCTCTATTGATGGTTTAGAGATAACTGGTGACACAATTTTTGAACCAGATGAGACATTCACAATTACCTTATCAGACCCAGCAGAAGGAACCCAAATTGGTGATGGTGTCGCCATCGGCACAATCGAAAATGACGATCCTGAACCCACGTTATCTATATCTACAGTTAGTCAAGTTAGCGGGAATTGATTAGATTAAGAAATTGGATTCAGTTTTAAAAGCTAAAATTCAATACCAAACTGGTAGCGAAACATGGCAATTAGTAAAGTACATTCAGTATTTCTTGCTATAAAAAAAAATTTGTCGGCATTCTTACAATCTGTCACTAAACACATTATTTATTTTGTAGCTGCTACTACTTTGTAGCAAATCTAAAGTATAGAAAATATAAGAAACTGTTGGATTTCAACAGTTTTTAATCACAATTGAACTTTTTTTGAATTAGACTGTTAAAAATGCCGAAAAAAAAATGCAGGTTGCAAAATAAATTATTCTCTTCCCTTGCTGCGACAATTTATCGCAACCAGAATTTGAATGTGATGCGAAATAGTTTTCAGGCGGTATTTCAAAAGAAAGTGGGAATTTGTTTGAATTTATGTGAGTTTAGTCAAAGGCACTTCAGAGTGTCTTTCTGTAAGTAATTTCAATAATGAGAATGCTTCGAGATCTGGATTTTAAGAGACTCACCAAAATATTTTTAATTTTAAAGGGTGATCAAAGGATTTTGAGTTAAATTAGAATTTCAATAAAAAAAATAACAATGATTTGATAATTTGTACAAAAGTAGTGATTGACAAGATACAGATTTTTCATTAGTATCCTAAACGCCTGAAAATTATGGTTTGTGGAGTTAAAATAATTTAGTCGTACTTGAGAATTTAAAAAACAAATCTAGGTGTATAATAAAAATTGTGGAAAAAATATTGACTTGCAGAAAAAAGTCATTATTATAATTTGTATGATTGAGGTATAAAAAATTTAGTCCACAAACCAAAAAATTGTTAGAAACTAAGGGGAGAATATGGCAAAATGCACTTGTTAAAAGCAAGTAAAATTACAAAATTCGCTACTTCTATAGTATGCACTATGATGTTGCTTTTGATTATTGCTCACTTAGCACCATCAAAGGCACAGGAAGTATTTAGTTTTGAGTTTAATGATACATTGACAGATGACAAAACGGTCGCAGTATATAAAGGGGATACAACGCTAAATGATGTGCATTCAACGATTAAACACTCGTTTCCTACGATTACAATTACTGGTTCAATTTGGATAGGTAATAGTTTAAAGTTTATCCAATCACATTTAAACCTAAGCAACACGTCCAAAACAATAACATCTGATTGGGGAACTTGGCATGTCAATATCAGTAATAGTATTTGCGAAGAAAATTACTATTGCTCGACTGTACGGTTTGTTCCAAATGTTTCTAAAATAAATTCAGAAGCTTTTGGAGCTACTATAAGTACTATTCTTGCCGCTAGAATCCTCTCTACTTTTGAACGCAAAGCTGTAAATTTAGACTTCAAGCGAGAAGATGTAAGAATATCTTGGAGAAATCACGAAAGTAATATTAAGGAAGGTCTAATTAGTCCAAATGGAGGAGATACTCACATTTTCAATATTGAAACTTATATCAATAATAATTCAGAGTTGAGTTTTGAACTCTGGTCTAAGGTGGGGTCAAATAGTGTTAGAAAACAAGCTTTAACCAGAGGAACTTATACAGATACCGTTGCTTTTGCAGCTTGGTATATTGAATTCACCTACGGAACTTGGGTAGTTTCTGAGTCAAACACCTGCTCGACAGCAACTGATGGGAAAAACTGTCTAAGGGCATACTATATCACAAATACCGAAGGAGCAAATTTGAGAGGTAAAAACGTTTCAATGGAGTTAAGAGCGACAAAAACAATTGGTAACATTAAAGAAACCCAATCCGTATTTTTTAGAATTAGTGGTTCCCCTGAAGCAACACTTACATGGAACAATGAAGGGGATGAACAAATTGAAGCTGGATCAAAATTTCAGTTTGATGATGTTGTGGGAACTGGAGAAATTTTCAAGGAAAAAGTTAATGCACTTACTACTGAAGCTACTGAAAGAATTACTTTAGGAACTGAATTCCAATTTGCAAATGAATCAAGGGTTACTTTAGATATCAACAATGATCTTTCCACTGATTTAGATATCAGTTTACGCTTAGGTTCATGGTCAATTCAATCTACTGGAACTAATACGCAGGTGGATTCAATTAATAATCTATTTCATTCAGGGAGTTTACAATTTACATTTAAACCGAATTCAGCTGCGATTAATAGAATTATCAATAAAGGTGATACTGCAATTTCAAGTATTAAATTCAATATTCACGAAACTGACAGTTCATCTTCTATAGTTCATAGTATGAATATTACAGTAACAATAACCCGTCCAACCGATAAAGCACTAATAAGTATTGCAAGCAATACCACAACAGTTTCCGAGGGAATGGTAGCCATATTTACAGTCTCCACCTTTCAAGATCCAGGATATCCGCTACAAGTTAGCTTTACTCCCACTAACTCTCAAGGTGATTTTCTAAATGCAACGACTTTTTTACCAGGACTTTCCAAAATAGCTACTTTGACATTTGATCAAGCAGAAGGATCAGAGGATTGGACCGATGAAATTCATGTAGATTTGCGCGATATTGATGGTAAAGATGCAGATGATGGTTCAATCACAGTTTCATTAGATCCAGTATTAGATAGTGCCGCATATTTGGTAGCCGAAGCACCAAATAATTCAGCTACCATAATGGTAATTGACTTTGAATCACCATCTTTAGTTTTTGCTGAAGAAACAGTTACTGTAACCGAAAGTGATATAGACAAGAATTTCCAATTGAATTTAAATTTGTCGGAAGCAGTTTCAGATGCAGTGAGTATATCTTATTCAATAGTTGAAGAAACTGCAACAGGAGGTGTAGATTTTGTCGATATATCAAATGGGAGCGTCACAATTTTGCCGAACACAACTTCAATTTTAATCAATTTTCAAATCAAAGGTGATGAGATTAGCGAAGGAGATGAAACATTTAAAGTAGTAGTCTCAGTGCCACCTTCTAACGCGTATTTTTATCGCGGTGCTTCCGAATTAGAAGCAACAGTTACCATTTATGATGATGAACCCATTCTCCTTTCTGCTGCGACAACAAACTCTAATGTCCCAGAAGATGTGATAGATGGAAATTTAGTCATAGACTTACAATTAACTAGTGCCGTAGCACATACTAATTCAGTTACGACAAGTGTTTCTTATGAAACTACAGTAAGTAGTGGAACTGCAACATTGGGTGAAGATTTTATGAGTCCCGTGATAAATCGAAGAACTATCAATATAAATTCTATTACAGATTCTCAGTTAATACCAATTCTTAATGATATTGAAAATGAAGGTAATGAAACCTTTTCTGTGACTATATCTAATTTAATTGGGGCAAGTTTTGCCAGTGGTGGAACTGAACTCACTATAGAAATTACTATTATTGATAATGAAAATCCAGAATTGAGTCTCGCAGAAGATTCACATTCAATCACTGAAGAAGATACCGACACGAATGTTGAATTAACTTTTAATCTATCAGCTCCAATTGAAAATCCCATAGAAATTTCTTATGAAACTATTGAAGACACTGCGACCGCAGATGTTGATTTCACAAATATTTCAAATGGAACAGCAATAATTACACCCAATACGACTTCAGTTTCAATTAGCATTCAAATCAAAGGTGATACCCGTAATGAAGGAAATGAAACGTTCATGGTAAAAGTCGCAACTCCTCCAATAAATACCGTTTTTGCCGACGGAGATTCAGAATTAGTTGCAACAATAACAATAATTGATGATGAAGTACCAACGTTATCTGTAGACAATTCTACCCTTTCGGTAAGTGAGAGTGCAGGAACAACGAATATTGGACTTATACTTTCTGGACCAACTAATGATGATGTTGTAGTAACTTATTCAACCTCAATAACTGATTTAAATACAGCCCAACAAGCAGACTTTACCGCACAATCAACAAGCACGCAGACCATAACTTCTGATGCTACTTCAAGGTTGATCCAAATTCCAATAAACAATGATACCGATACTGAAGAAGATGAAACATTTACGTTAACGCTATCGCAAGTCACTGGTGCGGCATTCTTGGGTGGAACCAATATTACAGTAATAGTTACGATCGTTGATGATGAGAGGCTTCCAACTCTCTCCATTAATTCAACTCGCATTAATGTTAACGAACAAGCAGGATACGCGGAAATTGGTTTAAGCTTAACACCTGCAATAACTGAACCCGTGATGGTAACCTACAAAACAATACAAAATACCGCGTTTGATGATATGGATTATGTAATGCAAACCAGTGAGACAATAGAAATTCCCTCTGGACCTACTGGAACTATATATATTCCAATTACAAATGATAACATATACGAAGGTAATGAGAACTTTTCAGTAATAATAACTGGAATATCAGGAGCCGCGTATGAATCCGATGTTATAAATGAACCCATTATCATTACTATTGTCGATAATGAAGTTGAACCAACACTGACAATCTCAAATTTAACTTGTGAGTATGGAGAACCAATTACTTCTGGAGTGACAGTTGGAGAATCTGATGAGAATTTAATTTTTAATGCAAAATTGAGTCATCCAAGTAAGAATCCAATAAGTTTTAAATTCGCTAGTTCTATAGATTTCTCTCTTGCACCATTTGCAAACAGTGACGATTTTTATGTCAACGATGCACGTCAAGTAACTATACAACCTGGAAGTATTTGCACTGAAGTCATAACTCCTATTACCCATGATCAATTGGGAGAAGAAGACGAAAAATTCTGGGTTGAATTCACGGATAACTCCGATATGGAAATTATTCCTCGCATACTTGTAACAATTGTAGATGATGACAAAATATATTGGAGTATAGATGACCTTGCAATAAACGAGGGAGATGTTGACACAGGGATGTTTTTTAATGTTACTCTTAATAATCCTAGACCATTAGATCTAGGAACAATTAGTGCTGATTGGACTGTCACATCAGAATCTGGAGATACCGCAACCTTTCGTGAGGATTATGCCCCAAGACACAATTTACATACTGGGAAAGTTCGTATTTTTGGTGGTCGCACCCAACACTTGATTGGTGAAAATGACCCAATGAATCGAATTGAAACTGTTGGAGATACAATATATGAACCTGATGAAACCTTTACTGTAACATTATCAAATCCAACGGGAGATACGAATATTGGGGATGGAATCGCAATCGCTACCTTGATTAATGATGATCCCAAACCAACCTTAACCGTTTCTGCAGACACAAGTGTTAGTGAGGCGGATGGAAATCTAGCAATTACTGCTACATTATCAAATCAAACAACGGAAGATATAACTCTCCGCTATTCAACAACTAATGGGACCGCAATCGGAGGTTTAGATTTTATAACTCAATCCAATGTGCTTCATACAATTCCTGCTCT
Source organism: Stappiaceae bacterium (assembly GCA_964291365.2). Lineage (GTDB taxonomy): Bacteria > Pseudomonadota > Alphaproteobacteria > Rhizobiales > Stappiaceae > JBDWFY01. The sequence goes on along the minus strand of OZ219989.1, from coordinate 1,679,841 downwards.
AGCGACATCAAGCACAATCAATTTACCTATTATGAATGATGAAATTTATGAAAGTGTTGAAACATTTACCGTAACCTTAAGTAATTTAACAAACGCAACATTTCCTTACCTTGCAGATGAAATTGAGATTTCAGTTTTGATTAATGAAAGCCTGGAAAGACCAGAAATTTCTTTATCAGAGGATACATTAAGAGTAGATGAATCTACGAGGAGTACTACAATAACTGCAAACCTTAGTCATGCTTCCACAGAAGTTGTGTCAGTTCAATTTTCAACATCGGATGGGTCAGCAACAGGTTCAGGTGCAAACGCAGATTATATAGCACTAACAAATCAGCCTTTCACATTTTCCCCTGGAGAAACATCCAAAGAAATTCAGATTACCATTAATCAAGATTCAATAAGTGAGGGATATGAGAATTTTTCATTATCATTAAGTCGAGCTAATAATGTTACATTTCCAGATTCTGCAAATTCTTTAACTACAAATGTAACAATTGTTGATGATGATGCACCAACTCTGTCATTTAAGACTACAGATTTTAATGCTACGGAGGGGATTGGAAATTTTGAAGTTGAAGTACAGTTGTCCGAGACTCCAAATAATCCTGTTACCTTTCGAGTAGACACTGGTGCACTAACTGCTAATTTTGTCGCAGATTATGACTGGCCTAGTATTAGAAACTACACAACCTCTACAACTGACCCAGTAACAATACTGGTCCCAATTATACAAGATACTAGCCCTGAAGGAAACGAGACTTTTGAAATTATTATTACAAATTTAGTCGGAGCTGTTTTTGCGAGCGGCGAGTCTAACTTAGCTCAAACTATTACTATCATAGATGATGATACCCTCCTATCATTTGTAACCACTGATTTTAGTGTTGCGGAAAATATAAATGGTGGAAAATTCAATGTACAGGTGCAATTATCAAAAACACCGACTAATCCAGTAACATTTGATGTTGCGTTAAGTCCTGATAGCGCGTTTTACTTTTTTGATTATGAAAGACTTCCAAAAACAAGTTTTTCAATTTCAAATACTGACCCTGTTACAATTCCAGTCCCTATTTATAATGATCGCAACAGAGAAGGAACTGAACAATTTTTTCTAACACTTTCTAATCTAAAGAATGCCTCTTTTCCGAATGGTGGAAGTACCCTTAAACAAGCTATAACCATTATAGACGATGAAGACACAATTGTCTTTGTTCCACATGATAGACAACAAGTTGTATCAGTTGCAGAAACCGCTGGTACAGTGGATTTAGAGTTTGAACTAATTGGTGAAAGTACTAAAGATGTAACGGTAACCTTTGAAACTCGTACTGAATCAGGTTCTGGAAAAGCAACTGCCGATAATGATTTCATTGCTTTAACTACTGAAACTAATACCGTAACTGTACCAGCTGGTGATTTGTATGGAACGATTCCTATTACAATAATTGATGACGACGTACCAGAACCAACTGAAACCTTTACAGTAAATTTTGTTAGTGCAACAAATGCAGATTTGTCAAGTTTTGCCAGGCGACGATTCATAACAGTCAAAATATTAAATGATGATCCCCCTGAATTATCAATCTCTGCTGTCAATCCATCAATCAAAGAAGGTGCAAATGTGACTGCGGATTTTGAAGTAACCTTAAATGCAATACCAAGTGAGCTTCTTACCATCCATTATCTTCCTGAAAGTACCTTTTTCCTCCCACATGGTATTTCTGGTAAACCACAAATGACCGCCCAAGCTTTAAGATTTACCCAAGAAACTGATGATGACCCGATTGCGGCAACGTTTAGCATACCCTTAGATGATGATGTTTTAAAAGAAGAAAATGGAACCTTAAGGGTAACACTGCTAGATGACACTTCGGAAGAACCCAAATATATATTGCATGCAACTGATTATTTTGCTACCACGACGATAGAAGATGATGATGCCAAAGTACCAGTATTGACAATTTCTGCCCCAACTGGCACACCTGAAAATGCTGGTACAGTTGACTTCACTATAACAAGTTATGAAGATCAAACAAAGGCGCGAAAAATAACTCCTAATCGACCAATTACTATCCAGTATTCAGTAGAAGAAGTTGATTCTGGGGATTACTTAACCGATTCTGTAGCGGGAGTACCAGCTTCTGCGGATCTAGAGTTCAGTTCTAGTACATTTTCGGCCCCCTTAACTATTGACTTAGATAACGATAGTGACAAAGAAGCGACTGGAAAAGTCAAAGTCACGCTAAAAGATGATCCAGAAACCGTAGCTACTTATACAGTATCAACTGGAGCTGACAAAAGTGCAGAAGCAACAATTTGGGATGATGAGGCCCCTGAATTATCGATTCGAGGTGGCAATGCAGTAACGGAAGGTACCAACACTAAAGCGGTATTTAGAGTAATTTCGAATGTGATGCCAAAGACTCCATTAGCAGTCCAATATACACCTTTGGGAGCAAGTTTTATCAACGGATCAGGGGTAAAAGTGACACCTAATCCACCGTTGCAATTTACCAAAAATCGGTGGACTGGAAAATACGAAAGTCGACTTGAATTTGATATCGTGAACGATAATATTGATGAACCTGATGGTGAAGTCTCCGTAACCTTAAATAGTGAAGCCACACCCACCACTTATTATGTCGGACCAACAAGCACTGCTTCAGTTACAGTGAAGGATGATGATCCGTCTCCAATACTCTTGGTAGCGAATACAACACCGACTATAGATGAAGATGCTTCCGAAATTACTATTCCAGTTCGGTTATCTAATCCCACCGCGGAAATTGTTGTATTATCATGGTTTATTACTCCGCTAATTGGGACCGCTTCAACCAATGACTATGATCTCAAGTCTCAAATTCTAGAAATTGAACGCGGAACCACAATTGGATTGCTCAAAATTCCGATAACTGATGATGACATTTATGAGGGAGATGAAACATTTACTATTGTTTTAAGTGAACCCGAAAATGCCTCTTTTCTGAATTCACTTCGGCATCCTACATTCAATTCTCATGTATACATAACTGTTACAATAGAAGATGATGAATTACCTCCAGTTGTTAAATTTACTAGTCCCAATACTGCGGTATTGGAAGATCATAAAGAAGCAGTTATTGAGTTCAGTATCAATAGTGAGACTGAAAATGATGTCGTTGTTGACTATGTGACTACCGCAGGAACTGCAACTGCTGGTACTGATTTCATTGGAACTCCAGAATCACCAGCAAGTACTGCAACAATAACCGCAGGTGAATTAACTGGGACAATTCGTATTCCGATTATAAAGGATGGTGGGGTGGATGAGGCAAATGAAACCTTTACTATAACTTTGAGCAATCCACAAAATGCGGTACTTTCCAATCGTACTGCAGATTCATCAACTAGTGTTACGATTACCGATACCGATGCACCAATTCTATCAATTGCAGCTGGTAGTGATGTCAAAGAAGGCACTAATACCACTGCGGACTTTACCATTACTGCAGATATTATGCCAGCTGCTGGTCTGACGATCTATTATTTACCTGAGAGTGCTGGATTCTTACCTGATGGAATCACCGACAATCAACAAATGACTCCGCAAGCTCTTACATTTACCCAAGCAACTAGTAATGACCCAATTACTACCACCCTAAGTATTACATTGAACGATGATGATGTTGGTGAGTTGAATGGCACCTTGAAAGTCACGCTACAAAGCGAACCCAATTCTGATGGTAATTATGTCGTGAATCCTGCCAATAATTCTGCCACCATTAATGTTGAAGATGATGATGCTGAAATTCCTGTACTCACTATTACTGGACCGAGTAAAGGAACCATAGAAAGCGATAATACGGTTGAATTTACAGTGACGGCTTATGATGATCAAGCGAAGAGCAATAGTATTGATCCTGAAAGAACTATAGAGGTGCAATTTACACCAGAAGAAGTTGATTCGGGGGATTTTCTATTTGATTTAATCGCTGGGGTCGCTGATACTGTAGAATTGACATTTACTGAAAATAACAACCTTTGGACTGATACCTTCCCAGTTAAACTCTCTGATGATCGTATCGCCGAAGCCAGTGGTAAAGTCAAGGTGACCTTGAATGATGACCCTGCGATGATTGAAACTTATACCGTTTCAACTGGTGATGATAAGAGTGCGGAGGCGATTATCTGGGATAATGAGGCTCCTGAACTTACTATAACAGCAGGACCTGCAGTAACCGAAGCTGATAATGTCAAAGCAACATTCAAAGTCATTTCAAATGTCAAACCAAAACGCGATCTCGAGGTGCAATATACCCCAACCTCAACTTTTATTAGTAGTTCAGGTACCAGAATCACCGCTGACCCTGCATTTAGTTTGGTGAAAAATGATGCAACTGGATTATATGAAAGAGTTATTGAAATCGCGATTGATAATGACAATGCAGATGAACCAGATGGTAGTGTATCGGTTACTCTCAATGAGGATACCAATGATCCAAGAACATATTTTGTTGGCACAGCTGCGACTGCATCCGTTCCCGTCACTGATAATGATGAAACTCCAACTATTTCAGTTGCAAATTTAGAACCGAGTGTCAGAGAAAACGGGACTTCTATTGCGATCCCCGTCGTGCTCTCGCATCCAACTACTGAAACTGTTGAGGTGACTTGGGGGACCATTGCAGGTACCGCGACAGCTGGAACAATCGATGATAATAATAACCCAACGGGCGACTTTATTGAGCAATTGGATCAAACGCTAGAAATCACTGATGGTGTGAGTGCAAATATTGTTATCAGCATCAATGAAGATAACATCCCTGAAAATTCGGAAATCTTTGAAATTAGATTGACAGCAGTAACAAATGCAGCCTTTGCGACTGGTGAGACCCAAATCTCAGTAATGGTTACCATCACGGATAATGATGCAAACCCACAAATCAGTATAGATACCACTGCGCAAGTAGATGAATCTGGAGGTAACGCGATGATCCCAGTTACTATCCAGGGACACCGAACTTTGGAACGATCCATGGCACTTACATTGACAACCACAACGGGTACTGCCACCGCAACAGATTTTACTGAACAAGACGAAGAAGTATATACCATTCTAGGTAGTTCTTGGGTAAAAACTAGAGATGAAAATGTGCAACCAATCACTGTAAGTTCAATCTTGATACCGATCACGGCTGATGAGGTATTTGAACGCGACGAGACTTTCACTGTTGCTTACTCGGAACTAAGTGGTGCAACATTTGTTGGTGGGTCTGCGTCACCAACGACCATTTCGATAGTGGATGATGACCAAGCTACCATCAGTATCGCGGATAACTCAGTTTCTGAAAGTGATTCAGGTGCTGTCAATATAACATTTGATGTCACGATTAGCAAGGTGGTAGATCGCGAAATTGCTGTTAACTGGAACGCGGCAACAGGTCCAAACGATACGGCAGGGTTTGGTAGCGATTACGCGAATGTGAATAATTCCCACTTAGGCAGTTTAACTTTCGCTGAAGGTGAAACATCCAAACAGATTTCCATTCCGATAGCCGATGATACGATTTTAGAGGGAGATGAGACTTTTACTGTAACACTGACAGAAATTTCTAATGGGGTTCAGTATGCAAAGCAATCAGCAACAGGTACGATTATTGATAATGAAACCGATCCAATATTGACTGCGACGGCCCCAACATCCGTTGCAGAAGATGCTGGTGAATTGGAGATTATTGCGACACTATCGGCAATGACTCACGCACCCGTTACTGTTGAATTTACCACGACGGACGGTACTGCGACTGGTTCAGGAGATAACCCAGATTTCGAAGCACAAACCAATCAAACTTACACCATTCCTCCCCTCACCTTAACACATACTTTTACCTTACCAATCACTGATGATCTTTTCTATGAAGGTAATGAGACCTTTACCCTCACCTTGAGTAATGCTAACCATGCGACAATTTCAGGAATTTCAGGTACCATTATCTTTAGCGATATCACGATTGATGATAATGAGACTGGTCCAAAAATCAGTTTAGAAAATACCACCCCAAGTATCTTAGAAGGTTCAGGTCAATTGTTTCTCAATGTAAACTTGAATAGTACCTTGACGGACGCAATCACGGTAATGTATGAAACCATTGATGGTACCTCCAGTAATGCGGCGACAAGCACAAATCCGAATGCTGATTTTACCGCGATTGCGAAAACTGAACTGAATTTCCCAGCAGGTGAAACCACTGTACCAATCATAATCACCGTTAATGATGATCAATTAGATGAAGGCAACGAAACTTTCACCATTAAATTAACAGAACCCAGCAATAATGCCACGTTTGCCAATTCTGCTACTGAACTTACTGCTACTGTCACGATTGCTGATGATGATTCGCAACGCTTAATGTTTAAAACCACAGATTTCAACCATACCGAATATACTGACGGCACGCATTTTGATGTCGTAGTTCAAGTCTTACCATCCCTAAACTCACAAAGTGCAACGACACCTGAAAATGCTGATAATGACATTACTTTTGATATTACATTAGAAGGTGGAAACGCGACCAAAGGCTCAGATTATACCAATCCAACACAAACTAGCTACACAATCTCATCGGGTAATCCAGAAGCAACAATCTCCATCCCAATTAGCAATGATAGTGAAAGTGAAGGTGATGAAACCTTTGAATTGACACTTTCAAATCTCACTGGAGCCTCCTTTGCTAGTAGCAATACCCTGACACAAACGATCACCATCGTGGATGATGAATTGCAAATATTAAGATTTACGGAAAGTACCGCAACTGTTTCCGAAGGTGATGGCACCATCGACCTAGAAGTTGAAGTGAATGGTACTTCCGACAAATTTATCCAGTATTATTATGAAACCGCGAATGGAACCGGGGACGGGTTTGCCACTCCAAATTCTGACTTCACCCCAACCTCAGGTGCATCACAAGCGGCCATCAATTCAAATACTTCAACTGGAACCATTCAGTTAACAATTTTAGATGATAACGTAGTTGAATCCGATGAAACCTTTACGGTAACTCTGGTCAATCCACAAGCAACACCTATCTCAAATGTAATGCTTTCTGAAACTGCGGCTGATTTAACCATGACCATCACAATAGAAGATGATGATACTGATTTACCAATTCTTTCAATTGCAGGTGGACCTGAGGTCACCGAAGGGCCTGGAGTAATTGCAACTTACATCATCACCGCGGATAAAATGCCCAGTGAAGCCCTAACCGTTCATTATTTACCTGTGAGCAGAAATTTTCTGGCACCAAGCATATCAAACTACCCACAAATGTCAACACAACCCCTCACCTTTGTTCAACCAAGTGACGATGCTCCCATCACCGCAAGACTCAGTTTTCCAATCCTCAATGATACTATCGTGGAACCAAACGAATCAATCGCGGTCACGCTACAAGACCCTTCTACCTCCCCTTCTACGCCAGCAAAATACCAGGTGCATCAAACCAATCACACTGCAAGTGTTAAAGTCAATGATGATGATTCGGTCGTTCCAGTATTAGCAATCACTGGACCAAGTGGTGAATTTTCAGAAGCTGTCGAATCGGTTGAATTTACTGTAACCGCGTATGAAGATCAAACCAAGAACACCAGTATCAATCCAGGTCGAACAATAACGATTCAATACACCCCAACAGAAGTTGCGGGTGGAGATTACTTAGCCACTGCAACGGAAGTTGCGACCACAATTGAGTTATCTTTTACAGGTGGAAAGGATGGTAACTGGACAAGTACCATTAGTGTCCCAATCGCTGGTAACACCGATACCACTGCAACTGGAAAAATCAAAGTAACCCTCAATGATGATCCAGCTACTACTGATGCTTATATAGTCTCAACGGGAGCGGATAAAAGCGCAGAAGCTAACTTTATTGATGATGAGCGTCCGATAATTTTACGTTCAATTGGTAAAGCAACGCTACCAGATGGTACCTCAGTCACTACTGAACAAGATAATGTAAAAGCAATATTTACGTTGATTGCAAATGTAGTACCCACTGCTCCAATCCCTTTGAAATATCGGATAAGAAGTAACTTTATCGCAGACGCGGTATTTGAAAATATTCAGGATGCAAATGTTACCTTTGTCAAAAATGAAATCACTGGTCGTATTGAAGGAAAAATTGAGCATGATATTGTCAATGATGAATTGGATGAAGGTGGTGATGTCCTTTTTTATATTTTTCCAAATGATCAAGCGGCTAATTATCAAAATTATTTTTCATTTGGTCCATCTGTAACTAATGGAGTTCTTGATAATGTTAGTGGATTCGTGGATGATGACCCAAAACCAACAGTGTCTGTTGCCAATTTGACTCCCAGTGTTACAGAAGACGGAACCTCAATCTCAATTCCAGTCACATTATCAAACCCAACGGAAAGTCAAGTATTGATGACTTGGAGCACTTCAGATGGTACCGCAACAGCTGGAAGTGACTATGAAGGCAAACACCCACAAACCTTAATCTTCAATCCAAGTACGCAAACAACCTTCAATACTGAGGAAACAATAACCATCAATATTACCGATGATGCGGATAATCCAATTTATGAAGTTGATGAAACATTCACCGTTACCTTTACTTTAACGCAACCCAATGGTGCAACAATTCCTGGAGATACCAATACCATTGAGGTCACAGTAACGATAACCGACAATGATAATGATGCCAAACCCACGGGATTGAAATTTACCAATGCGACTAGTTCAGTGACTGAGACTCTTTCAGGTAATACTGTTGCTATCCCCATAAGTATTGATGAAGCCGCAGGTTCAAATATCACAGTCAACTATGAGACTTCTACTGGAACTGGAAATGGCGCGGCAACAGCTGATAGTGATTTTGAGGCAACCACGACTGGTACCGCGACAATAGTCGCTGGTCAAACGACTGGAACCATCAATATTCCAATCTTGGATGATTTCTTAGATGAACCTGATGAATCCTTTACCGTAACCATTACTGGTGCAGATCATGCTGACCTTTCTACTACCGCGGCTGACTTAACAAATACCGTAACCATAACAGATAATGATGTACCAGAACTCTCAATTGCGGCTTCAGGTCATGCCGAAGAAGGCGGCAATGCAGAATTCATCATCACTTCTGATATCATACCACTAGATTCGCTAACGATCAACTATATACCCAGAAGTGCTGGTTTTCTGCATTCCAGTTTTTCAGGGGTCCTAAAAACTACACCACAACCATTAGCTTTTACTCCAGAAGATGTCAATGACCCCACCAATACTCGCGCGACAACCCCGCTTAGAATCGCGCTAGACGATGACACGCTACCTAATCCGAATGGCGACATCATGGTAACCCTCCAAGCTGAAACCCCAAATGCCAATACTACCTATAAAGTCCACGCGACCAATAATAGTGCGACCGTTTACGTCGAAGATGATGATACTGAGATGATTCCAGTGTTGAACATTGAAGGACCGTTAGCAAGTATAGTGGAAAGTGGAACTGCAATGGCAACGTTCAAAGTGACCTCCTATTCAGATAATGCTAAGAGTAGTAGTTTAAATCCAGGCCGACCAATTACGATTTATTACACACCCGAGCGAGTAAGTGGAGGTTTCTTCTTATCAAACACCATAGCTGGTGTTGTACAAACCAAAACATTAAACTTTACCGCGAATGAAGTTTGGCATGCAAGTTTTGACGTTCCGATCGAAAATGATAATGTCAAATCAACTACCGGCAAAATAAGAGTCACTATCAATGAAGACCAAGCCACTTTCAAGACTTATAATGTTTCAACAAGAGGTGATCATTCTGCTGAAGCAACAATATGGGATGATGATGCTCCAGAACTAAGCATTTCCGTCAGTTCTGCAAATGCCACGGTTGCTGAAGCGGCTGATGCAAAGGCAAAATTCACAATCACTGCCACCTCATTACCCACCAACGCATTAACCATCCATTATACTCCAGTAAGTGATTTCATTGAAAATTCGGGGACTAGAACGATGACCACTATTCCAGTAGCCGATTTTACCAAAAGATCCGTAAGTATTGATGAAGGTAACGCATTTGTTGATGTATATGATGCGACGCTAGAGATCGATATTGATGATGATACTCTCGATGAACCAAATGGCAATGTTACAGTTACATTACACGATGAGTCAACTATTGTAGTTGGTTCATATCAGGTCGGATCTCTAGCTAGTGCCATGTTGGCCGTCACGGATAATGATATCGTGCCAACCATGTCGTGGGATAGAAATGCTCGTACTATTGCCGAAGATGTTGGAGAACTAACAATTCCAGTTACTATATCCAATCCGACGACTGAATTAATAGAGATTCAATATAGCACACGAACTGGCACCGCCTCAGTATTAGATTTTGAGCATCAAGCCAATGGTGTACTCCAAATAGAAGCCAGTACCCAATCCACCAGCAATACCACGGGGACAATCAGAATCCCAATAACGGATGATGAGTTAGCAGAGGAGAATGAAACCTTCAGTGTTAGTGTTTCATACACCAGACGATTACCAGATTTTAGTAGTTCGACTTCAACTACTGATACGACCGTCACCATTTCCGATAATGATAGCCAAAATCAACCAGTTATTACATTTGCAGAAACCCCAACTTTTGTCAATGAAGGCGATATCTCAGATACAACCATAACTATAACCGCTAACTTAGACAAACCCTCAGGTCAAACTGTGACAGCCAAATATTCAACAGACAATAATATCGGGAATACGACTGGAGTTGCAATTGGAACTTCCGGCCCAAACCGAGTACAAGATTTTAGTGGAATAGTAACCCCAAAAACTTTTAGTTTCACCCCTGGTGAAATGGAAGCATCGTTTGATATTTTGATTAAAGCAGATAGTGACAACGAAGGTAACGAAACCTTTAAAGTGAAACTGGAACAAGCAAATAATGCGGTTTTCACAAATTCTGCCTCCTCAATAGAAAAAACCTTTACAATTATTGACGATGATGCCCCAACCTTATCATTCCAAACCACCAATTTTGAGACCACTGAAACTGATACCAGCTCGGCCCCCTTCCCAACCTTTGATATCATTGTACAATTGTCCGAAGCGACAACAAACCCAGTGACATTTGATATTGATTTGATTGATGGAACTGCCACTAAAGGTAATGATTTTACTGATCCAGTTATTACCAGCTATACAATTTCAGCGACTCCTGAAAGTAGCCAAACTGAAAATACTGAAGTGACTATTAGTATACCAATTAAAGGGGATGGCACTGGTGAGTTTACTGAAACATTTGACCTTGTCCTGCAAAATCTTACGGGTGCAAGTTTTGGTGAAAACAAAGATTCTCTTACCCAAGCTATCACCATAAAAGATGATGATTTTCCGCTATTTACTATTGCTGAACAAGACTTTATCGTGGCCGAAGATGCTGGCATGGTTGATATCGTATTAAATCTAAGCCGAGCAACGGATAGTAGTGAATATGATAACGGAGTCGTAAGAATCGCTTATCAAACCCAAAGTCATGGCTCAACCGCGACGGCAGGCGTTGACTATACTGCAGTACCCGCAGTACCTGAAACGATATTGACAATTCAACCAGGTCAAACATCTGGCACCATTCGAATTCCAATATTAGATGATGAAGTCAATGAACCGAATGAGATTTTCAATGTATTTTTAACTCCAAAATTTGGGGTAATAAACAGCGACCCTACTCGTGCAGTATTTTCTGTAACAATAGTGGATAATGAGGTTCCTGAATTAAGCATAACTGCAGTAGATTCTTACATAGAAGAAGAAGCTGATGCAATGGCAGAGTTTGAAATTTCAACGAATATTATGCCGCATTCCCCAATTGCAATCCAATATCGACCAGAAAACACCTCGTTTTTAGCTGATGGAATTACTGGTGAGAAACAAACCTCTCAACCGCTCACATTCACCCAAGAAAATGCTGGTGATCCATATACCGCGAAACTCAGAATACCAATAGTTAGTGATGACTTAGCTGAACCCAATGGTACATTAAAAGTTACCTTACTTGAAGAAGACCCAGATTTGAATAATTATGATTTGCATGCGACTAATTATCATGCAACAGTGCATATTGAAGATGATGATGCTGAAGTTCCTGTACTTTTCATTGAAGGGTCAACAGATGGAGTCGCTGAAACAACTGGAACTGTAGAGTTTACTATCACCGCCTATGATGATCAAGTCAAATCCAACAGTATTAATCCAGAACGTGATATATCCGTGCAATTCACGCCAGAAGAAGTACATTCTACTGGTTTCTTTGATAATTCAGGTACAACACAAATAGAAGTGTTGACATTTACTGAAAGTAATGGTGTTTGGTCTGACACTATAACTCTTGATATCAATAATCAACCAACTAATATCGCTAGTGGATCAATCAAAGTTACCTTAGAAAATGATCCCGAGGCCGTTAATTCCTATACAGTCGCTCTTGATGAAGGAAAGAGTGCTTCTGTCGCAGTTTGGGATGAAAATGCCCCCTCAATTACTATATTAGCTGGAAATACCATAACTGAAGGTGTTGATGATAAAGCAATCTTCAAAGTTATTTCAAATGTCGCACCAAGTGCAGATTTATCGGTACAATATACCCCAATTGGTGTAAATCATATTACCGGTTCAGGAACCAAGATAACGGCAAACCCAGCGATAAATTTTGTCAAAAACAATACCACAGGAAAATACGAGGGTCTGATTGAAATTGATATCTTAGATAATAATATTCATATTCCTGATGGCAATGTTTCTGTAACTTTGAATAATGAAACCACCCCGACAAATTATCATGTCAATTCACCCGCAACTGCTTCAGTTAGTATCATTGAAAATGACCCGAAACCTACTTTATCAATTGCAAATTTGACTCCAAGTGTGGATGAAGGTGATACCTCTGTTACCATTCCAGTCACATTATCCAACGCAACTTCAGAAACAATAAGGTATTACTGGAGTACATCTGCGCTCACCGCTTCAACCGCTGATTTTTCAGGAAATTCAAATGACCCCTTTACAATCGCTAGTGGTACTACTGGTACAGTTCAAATGCAATTACCAATTAAAATCACTGATGATAATTATAAAGAGAACCCTGAAACTTTTACTATTAATTTATCTCGTCTCCGTAACGCATTGTTCCCCAATAGTGTGGATACTTATACCATTACAGTAACCATTAATGATAATGAAGGAGCTACCCTGATTTCATTTGCGAATACAACTCAAAGTGTAATTGAGTCAGCAGGGACAGTAACGATAAGAGCAAACTTAAACCATATTCCCAATCAAACGGTATCAGCAGAATACTCAACTTCGGATGGAACTGCAACAGGTACTGGTGAAAACGCAGATTTTGTCGCAAGAACGAATCAATTTTTCAATTTCCCTGTTGGTAAAGATTTTGCTGAATTCACCATTACCATAAATGATGATGCTGTAAATGAACCTGATGAAATGTTCATGATTGAGTTAAGAGAACCCATTAATGCAGCTTTTGCTAATTCTGCAACCTCAATTCCAGCAACCATAACAATCACAGATGATGATCTACCGACTCTGGCATTTAAAACGCAGAGCTTTAATCTACCTGAAGAAGGAGGCAATTATAATGTCGAAGTGGAATTACTTGGTACAGTTCGAGAAGAAGTTACTTTTGACATCGTATTGGGAGGTGGAACCGCGTCTAAGTTAGTAGATTACAATGACCCAACCAACACAAGTTATACAATTCCATTGAGTACTACAGAAACGACTATAACGATTCCAATTTTATCTGATACTGCGAATGAAGGGAATGAGATATTTAATTTAACTCTCTCTAATCTAACAGGAGCAGTATTTGCGGAAGGAACGACTCTAACTCAAGAGATTACAATAGTGGATGATGAACTACCCGTGGTAAAATTCACCAATCTATCTGCATCAGTTGCGGAGGATGTAACTGGCGGAATGACTGATCTAGAGGTAAGTTTATCTGGCGCGACTTCAGATCCCGTTAAAGTAACCTATGCTACCGCTAACGGAATTGGGTACTTAGGTGCGGTTGCGGGTAGCGACTTTACTGCTCCGACTGCAAATTCCAATACTATAACTATTCCTGCAGGTCAGCTGACAGGAACAATACAAATACCCATCATAAATGATGCCCTTGATGAACCCCATAAGATTTTTACCGTTACGATAAGTAATCCGCTAAACGCGGTTCTTTCAAGTTCAGAAGTTGATTTAACAATGAGCATAATGATTCTGGATGACGAAGTTCCAGAACTGACAATTTCAGCAGGAGAAGATGTAACAGAAGGACCAAATACAACCGCAGATTTCATAATTACTTCCGATATAATTCCTTATACTGATCTTGTTATTCAGTATTTACCCGTGAGTAAATTGATTGGAACTGAAACCCACCTTCAAAGTCTATTAACAGAAACTAGCTATGAACCCACAAGTACATCCTATCTATTTGATGGAATATCAAATAATTTCCAATTTACACAACCAATCACTTTTACTCCAGTAGATGCAAATAATCCAAATGACACAACTGCAACAGCAATACTTAATCTTCCAATAAAAAATGATGAAATACTGGAAATAAATGGTACGGTAAAAGTGACACTTATAAACGAATCTACAACTGATGCAACTTATAGTGTAAATAGAATTAATAACAATGCAACTCTGTCGGTAACAGATGATGATATCCCCGAGTTCAAGATTACAGCGAATAAAGCAGTTGTGGAAAATCCAAGAGGTACAACAGCAGACTTTATTATTTCAACTGAATCAGATCTAAATCGGAAATTCTTGATATTTTACGATTTATCTGAAACTGCTCAATTCATTCCTGATGCTGTTGAAGGTAACGGTAAGAGTACCTTGTTGGATTTCACTGATGATGCCACAGAATATACACTATCAATTGATATCCCAAATGATTCTAATGTTGAAGATGATGGCACCATTACAGTCACTTTAATTTTAGACCCATCGGACTCAAGCAGATATACCTTAGCTACCTCTCCAGATGATACTGAAACTATTCGTATTTTTGACAATGATGGTCCAGCAGGGCTTTCAATTGCGGCGGATAATGGTTCAGTCCCAGAAAACGGGGTGTTGAGTTTTGAATTAACAATGACTGGTTTACATGCTGAATACAATAGGCCAATTAATGCTTCACTTTCAGATGAAGGCGGAGATTTTATTCCAGATAACATTGAAGGGAGTATCTTACGTTATGATGTAGGGTTCACTGACCTTGATGGAGATAATATTTATACTGGACAACTTACGGTTCCACAAGCAAGATTTGATAATGATACAACTCCAGAGCCTGATGCAGATGTTAAATTAACAATACACCCACGGAGTTTTAACGTTGGATTGGGTGAGCAACAACTATATAAATTTGATTCTACCACCGAAGGAATTATAAGAGTATTGGATGATGATGGAATACCAGCAATTTCAATTAAGGCGGATCAAGGAAGTATTGCTGAGAATGAAAGTCCCCCAACCTTTGAATTATATACAGCCGATATATATGAAGATAAGACTTTGGAGATAAAAGTAACACCGCGTGATGATGGTGGTCAATTTATCCCAGATCTTGTTGAACATCAAAGACCAAGTTTTCAAGTGAGTTTTACCGACCCTGATGGCGATGGTACATACAGTGGAAACCTTACGTTAACACCTCAGCAATTCGTTAACGATACCGTAGGAGAGATTAGTGCAAACATTTACATTTCATTAGCACCAAACCCCACAGTATACGAGTTCGGTGATCCAGCTCGAGGGTACATGAAGATATGGGATGATGATGCACCTGTTTTTGAGGTTAGTGCTGGAGAAGAACTTATGGAGGAGAATGGTGCAAGAGCAGTTTTTAACCTTACCGCGAAAGCAAGCCCCAATGATTATGTCACGCTTCATTATGACTTAACAGAAAGTGGTGATTATATTTCAAACGAAGGATTTGGTAAATCTGTTAGAATCAATTTAAGCAATGGAGGGAAAACTGCATTAATTCCGATTCCAATTAAGAGCAATAATTATGCTGAAAGTGATGGTACGGTCACCTTCACTCTCAAACCAGACACCGCTGATCCACCAACATACTATGTAGCCGCCTCACCTGATAATTCTGCCACCGTTACGGTAATAGATGATGAATCAATACCAGTTGTATCTATTATGACAGATAGTGGTGGTGTTGGTGAAAATGCTGATCAAGCACCTTTTAAACTGACAGCAACTGGATTGACTGCAACAACAACTTTAATGATTAATGCTACACCAGCTGAAAATGGTCATGACTTTCTGACCACGGAAATTGCTGGTACTACGTCCAATTTCGAGGTTGAGTTTAGTGATCCAGATAATGATAACATCTATTCGGGTGAATTGTTAGTTCCGTTGGATAATGACAACGATGCAGAAGCATCTGGTGTTATCAAATTAACTTTGAATGATTCTTTAGGTTTGATTAAAACTTATCAGCTGGGTTCAACAACTGAAGGTACTGTAACAATTTGGGATGATGAAGCTCCAGAGTTGTTTATTACTTCACCTGGAAACGTTGTTGAAGGTTCAAGTGGAAGTGTGGATTTCACCGTTGGAGCGCAAGTGAGTCCCAATAACATTATAAGTGTGTATTACTCAGTCGCAGAAAATACTGGTAGTGAAGTTGGAGATTTTATCTCGATTATCCATGAGGGAACTTCCAAACTTAGTCAACTGGACTTCCGAGCGAATAAAACGACCGCATCATTAAGATTACCAGTGGTTAATGATAATAATATAGAGGGGAATTCACAAGTAACCTTGACCTTGATAGAAGAATCCGGTGGTATTACCAATTATTCAGTCGCCGCGGCTCCAAATGATTCTGCAACTGCGACTATTTTTGATGATGATGGTACGCTAGAAGTTGCGATAAGTTCAAGTGCCGCTATCACTGGTGTTACTGAACGTTATCCGTTTGACTTTACGATTCAGGCAAATCGACCCGTGAACAGAGATCTGAATGTTGCCATTCTCCTCACTGAAACCGCTGGAAGTAATAATTCAATTCAACCAACTCTGCAAGGTGGTGGCAATAATGTAACCATTCCAGCAGGGAAGCGCGAAGTCACTGCTACGGTACAAATGTCTTCAGGTGTACATGTTCCCCGTAGTGGAGGTACGATTAATGTCACTATTGGACCTGATATCTCACAATATTCAATTTCTGATTCAGCTAGAACGATAACCGTTACCGTTAAAGATGCCAATGTTGGTAATGCGACGACTCCCGTAGTATCACTCTCTGGTCCGACTTCTGTTATTGAAGGAGCTATGGCTAGTTATAATGTGTCAGCTAATCACACGCCAAGTAATGCTCCAATTTCAGTTTCATTATTGGTAGAGAATATAACAGGTGATTTCTTAGCGGTCGATGAAGCAGGACTTAAAACAGTTTCCATTTCTTCAGCTACGACTCCTGGTACGCTGGATGTTACAACCAAAGTAGATGACCCAGACGGACTTCCTGGAACCTTTAAAGTTTCCCTAGTTGAAGGTGCGGGATATGCGTTACCAGCGTCAGAGAGTACTTCGCAAGAAACTACAAATGTAATAGATCCAACCATCTATAATGTAGCAATTAGTTCAAGTGCTGTTACTAATGGAATCACTGAAGGCCATAGTTTTGAGTTTACCGTTTCGACATTATTTGATGTGGTTACGAACTTACCAATCTCAGTAACAATAACTGATGAAAATGGTGATGATCTCAATCCAAGTCTGCAGGGTGGTAATGCCACGATCACTATTCCAGCTGGTTCGCGAACTGCAGTTGGAGTAATTGAGATGAACTTAGCTGCTGATGCTGATGGTGTTGATGCCGCGACTCCAGGTCAAATTAAAGTTGCGGTAAATGCTACTGAAAATCTGTATCGGGTCATTGACAATCAAAATGAAATACTGATTCCAATCAAAGACGCAGATGTAGGAAGTGAAACAACACCAAAAGTATCCCTTACTGGTCCAGCTTTAGTTGTTGAAGGTGAAGCCGCAACTTATGAGGTTTCTGCCAGTCATACTCCAGACAACGCACCAATCATGGTTTCAGCGATGATCGCGAATTCAATCGGTAGTTTTTTGGCACCCCATCAAGCCAGATTGGTACAAGTTCCAGTTTCAAGTTCAACTACCCCAGGAATGTTTGAAATTGATACTGTCGCTGATGATCCAGATAGTGGCGATGGATTGATTCATGTGTCACTAGTTGAAGGAGCAGGTTATGCCTTGTCGCGGGATATTAATGATACAACCTTCAGTACATTAGTATTAGATCCCTTTATACCACCAACATTAACCATAACTCCTGCAGAGCCAAATGTTATAGAAGGTAGGGATGCAGAATATACCATAACCTCAAGCACTCCATATATCGGGGAATTGGATGTCATTATTAATCCTGTGCACTATTGGGGAGATTACCTTGATGAAAGTGATGGACCCAATGGTGAGGATTGGAGTTCTGGTGAAGACCGAACGATTACTGTGACATTTGCATATGACGGCATTAATTTCAAAGCTCCATTAATTTTAGCAACTCTTATTGATGATAACGACTCAGATGGAGGTTCTATTGATGTAACGCTAAAAGGTGACACTAATAGTCCAGCAACATATTCAGTCTCAACGGCTCAAGATGCCAATATCGCAATAATGCCAATACATAAATATCCATCTCCAGTTGTGACAATTCGTACTACTGCTGTAACCGTAGTTGAAGGAGAAACAGCCGAGATTACTTTGGAAGCCAGTGAGAATCCAGAACGGGAATTACCGATCAATTATATTCCAAGAGAGACTGGAACCAATTACTTAGAAGTAATAACTCAAAGCGGATTATCAAAAGTTTCTGGACAACCTCGAAGAATCCCACTGGAATTCACCCAAGAAAATCCAGGTTCAACTGATCCTTGGTTAGCTAAATTACAGGTTCCAACACAGAAACATGCCGCTTCAGGGGGTGCAATTACGATAGAAATTACCCTCCCCCGAGGATTTACAATTGGCAATCCGAATATGGCGACGATAACAGTTAATGAAACAACAATACCAGAGCTTACCATTGCCGACTCACCAACGACATCCGCTGGAGATGACGCACTATTTGAAGTAACTTCTGATATTCGATTTGTTGGAAATTTAAATGTAATCTATCGACCAGTTGAAACTGGTACAAGTTTCTTAGATGAAAGTGATGGACCTAATGGTGAAGATTGGAGTTCAGGTGAAGATCGAACTATTCCTATCGTTTTTGCACAAGATGGTTCTGATTATACCGCAACATTGAGATTACCAACAGAAAATGATGCGAATTCACCTTCAGGTGGAACGATCAATTTGACTCTACTACCAGATACTGCTGACCCTGTCACCTATACCATTTCACCAATTGAGGATGCCGACTCAGCTGAAGTATCAATGATTCAGCCAACAGGAACACCAATACTAACAATTGCCGATACAACTGGACCAGAAAATGCAAATACCGCAAATAGCGTTGGAAAAATTACCTTTACGATCTCATCTAACTTGACCTCAGCGGCACCTTTAATGGTCCGATATCAAGTAAGCGAAATGAGTGGAGACTTTTTAGATGAAACAACGACTCCAAGTCAAACGGCTGAGCAAACAAAATCTCTCAATTTCAGAAGATCAAATCTAAATGACCCATTCACTGCCAACTTAGAAGTAGATATCCACGATGATAACGTTAAAGAAAGTACTGGACAAATAAAGGTTACCTTGTTATCAGATACTGAAGACCCTGTTACCTATCTAGTAGCCTCAAACGGAACACAGGAAGCCATCGGAACCATCTATGATGATGACGCACCCGAATTGTCAATTTCTGCAAAAACTCCAAGTGTTACTGAGAGTAGCAGTGGTACGACCGCGGATTTTACAATTTCAACTGAGGTGAGTCCTAATACTATGATCACAGCAATATATGATTTAGCTGAAAGTAGCGATTTTATCGCTGATGGTATTAACTTGATTACAAATCCTAGATTGGATTTCACAGGTGGTAAAAAAGAGGTAACATTTTCCGTTACAGTTACAAATGATGAATTACCCGAGAATAATGGTACCGTGACTATGACTTTGAAACCTGATTCCTCAAATCCTATCAACTATACCGTAGCAGCTTCCCCTGATAATTCTGCAGTCATTAATGTACTTGATGATGAATCATTACCGATTGTATCAATTATGGCAGATAATGGCGATGTTGGAGAACATCTTGGACAAGCAGACTTCACAGTTACTGCAACTGGGTTGACAAGTGAAACGACATTGATGATTAATGCAACACCTTCACATATCAATGGATTTGGTCTCGCAGACTTTCTCGCTAATGATGTCGAAGATATAGCTGCAGATTATCCTGTGACATTTAGTGACCCTGATGGTGATAACGTATATACTGGAATTTTATCTATTCCCATTGATGATGACAATGTCGTTGATATAGGATTTATTATACCAGATGTGCAAGTTACTTTAAATACTCCACTAGATTTAGCAAAGGCTACCTATAAACTTGGTTCAACAACCATGGGTACAATTACGGTTCATGACAATGAAGTTCCTCTTTTAGCAATAAGAGCAACCTCGAGTAACATTACAGAGGGTGACAATGATACGGCTGATTTTGAAATATATGGAGTAGCAAGTCCGGATAAGCTACTTACCATTCGATATTATATTATTGATAGTAGTTTTGTGAATTCGGATATTACTACTGCCGAAAATGAACTCGATAGAAATTATCAGTTCGCAGAATTAGATTTTACCAATGGTAAAACATCAGCGACATTATCAATCCCAATTGTCAATGATGACCTAGCTGAGAATGATGGTATTGTAAAGGTTGTCTTTGAACCATCAAATATCTCTCCAGCTCCTTATACAAAGGATACGGATAACGATACTGCTGAAGTGTCTGTTACTGATGATGATGCGGTTCCAATTATCAGAATCGCTGATGTCGCGGATCCAGTCGAAGAAGATATTGGTTCCGTGACTTTTGTCCTTACTTCATCCAAAGCGGGAGAGAAAACGGTTCGATACACGATCCAAGAAGGCTCCAATTTCAATAGCACCCAAGCGACTCTCGATTTTCAACAAGTTGGTGGAACGGGACCATTTACCAAGACAATTAGTGTACCCATTACTGATATTCCAGGAGGCAACCCAACTAGACAAGTCTTAGTGACACTAGTAGCAGAACCAGACTCTGTTACCCAAAAAACTTATCGCGTTGCGTCAGATGGCACCCAGACTGCAAGTGTAACAGTATGGGATGATGATGTGCCTGAATTAACGATCGTTGCTGGTGATCCCGTCACTGAACGCGATAATGAAACAGCCGACTTTATGGTGAATGCTCGGTTTAGTCCAGATGCAATGCTCACAGTAAACTTCAAACCTACTGATGAAGGTGATTTTATTGGAGGAGTCTATACCGATGATGTTTCTACCTCTGCACAACTAGACTTTACTGCTGATAAAACCGAAGCTCCTTTACCTATCCCTATTGTATCTGATTCAACTCCTGAGGTAAATGGATCAATCACTGTAACCTTAGAAGATGATTCTCCAGCTAACATGACCTATTCAATTGGAACATCAAATAGTGCCACAGTAGCGGTTAATGACGATGATTCATTGCCAGTTTTAACAATTACAGGTCCATCAACTCCCGTTGCAGAAAGTGCTGGTTCGATAGATTTTGTCATCAATACCAACAAAGAACTTGGTGAGGATGTGCGGATTCGTTATCAAGCATCGGAAGTATTGACAAGTGATTTCCTAAATGAAAGTGCGACTCCGTCTAGTCAGGAAGCAATTGCTTGGCAAACCGTTGACTTTTCTGGTTCCACTGGTTCTTATACCGCGACTTTATCCGTACCCATTCATAATGATTTGATCGGTGAACGAACTGGACAAATTTCTGTAACTTTACTCAGTGATGATTCTGCAACGCAAAAATATACTGTACCTACAAGTAACCGAAAAACTGCGCAAACAATCATATGGGATGATGATGCACCCGAATTGAAGATTTCTGCTGGTAGTCCAGTCTTGGAAGGTAATGGAAGCACGGCCAATTTCATTATCACGTCAGAATTTTATATTCCTTCGTTGACAGTAAATTATACCCCGACTAGTACGAATTATCTGCAAACAGGTTCAGGCGTAGCAACTTCGGCTCTGGTTAACTTTAGTAGTTCAAGTCCATTTTCTGCGACTTTACCAATTCCCATTCATGATGATGAGACGATAGAAAATGATGGGACTATTCAAGTTACTCTCAATGAAGAAAGCACTCCGTTAACGACTTATGCAGTAGCAGCTTCACCAAATAATTCTGCGACCACGAACATCAGTGATGATGATTCCATTCCACTATTATCGATTTCAGCACCGACCACTCCTATTTTAGAAAGTGCTGGTGAAGTGGATTATGTAATCTCTTCGGCAATCAATCCTGGGACCAACTTCCGCGTTCGCTTCAAACCATCTGAGGTTGCTGGAGGAGATTTCTTGGATGCAGGACCTACTCCTATTAATCAGGAAGCAATAACTTCGCAGAACGTTGATTTTTCAAGATCAGGAAGCTCCTATACTGCAACATTAACGGTGCCGATTCATAATGATTCTATCGCTGAGCATACTGGTCAAATTGAAGTTGCACTCATTGCAGATGATGCCGCGGTGCCAACTTACCGCGTTGCGTCAAATAATGACCCTGCGGGTCGACGAACGACCATCAAAGATGATGATGTCCCAGAATTGTCGATTTCAGGTAGTGGTACATTGACTGAAGGTGATGGCAATATGGCTGAGTTCACCATTACTTCGCAGCTTCCAGTTCCGAATAACTCAATCACGATTTATTATACCCCATTGAGTCCGAACTTCCTACAAACTGGATCGGGTGTACAAACGTCGCAGAAATTTGTTTTTGCGGGTGCGGGTCCGTATACGACAACATTGACTTTTGAAGTGCATGATGATGAAGTTAGTGAGAGTAATGGGATGATTAGTGTAACCCTGAATGAAGAAAGTATTCCAGCGACCAATTATACTGTCACCTCTGCTCCTAACAATGCCGCATCAATCAGTATCACGGATGATGATTCTTTACCAATACTAAATATTTCTGCCCCAACCTCTCCGATTATTGAAAGTGCAGGATCCATAAACTTTGTCGTGGCAACGACAATAGATCTTGGTTCAAATTTCCGCGTGCGTTATCAACCATCTGAGGTAGGAACTGGCGATTTCTTAAATGAGTCAGCGACTCCAACTAGTCAAGAAGCATTAACTGAAGCACAACTTAACTTCTCAGGTTCTGTTGGCTATTATGCCGCGACATTGTCTGTTCCAATTCACAATGATACTGTAGGTGAGCGCACGGGACATATTGACGTGACATTAATCGCGGATGATGCCGTCGTTAAAACCTATCAAATTGGGTCTGATGGGAATCAAACCGCGCGAGCAACGATTTTAGATGATGATGCTCCTGAATTGAAAATTTCAGCTAGTGGTACCATTACTGAAGGTGATGGCAATACCGCAGGCTACACAATCACTTCCAAAGTACCAGTTACTTCACTAGCGGTATTTTACACTCCAGAAAGTGCTGACTTCCTTGAATCAGGGTCGGGTGTTAGAACCTTTACGACGCTCAACTTCACTGGCGATGGTCCCTATACCGCCCCACTCACGATTTCGGTCCATGATGATAATGTTGAAGAAGATAATGGAACCATCAATGTCACTTTGAATGAAGAGAATACCCCAGGTACCAGTTATACCGTCATGGGAGCACCCGATAATTCCGCGTCAATAAACGTGACCGATGATGATTCATTGCCGTTATTAACGCTCTCTGCATTAACTGCACCTGATGATGAGGGGGATGGATTCCTAAATTTTGAAATTGCCTCCCCGACCAATCTTGGTGATAGTTTCCGCGTTCGTTTCCAAGCCTCAGAAGTGAATACTGGTGATTTCTTAGATGAAACCGCAACTCCGAGTCAACTGGATATTAGCACCGCACAGGTTGCATTTAGTCGTCGCTTTATCACTTTTTACGCGACCTTACCGGTACCAATCCATAATGATAACGTCGGGGAACCGACTGGTCAAATCACAGTTTCATTAATTGAAGATGATGCCGATGCTAGAACTTATCGAATTGCAACAGCTGGCAGTCAAACCGCAACTGGAACCATATTAGATGATGATTCACCCGTGCTGAAAATTTCTGCTGGGGCTAATGTAACTGAAGGTGATGGCAATACCGCAGATTTTACCATCTCTTCCGATGTCTTAGTGTATTCATTAACCGTACATTATAACTTACATAACAGCAACTTCTTAGAATTTGGTTCTGGAACTGACACCTTTGCCAGACTTAACTTTTCTGGGAATGGACCATATACCGCCCCATTGAATTTAACTGTGCATGATGATAATGTCAAAGAGGATGATGGACTGATTGGAGTCACATTGCTTGATGAATCAACCCCTGGAACCAGTTATTATGTTGCCGCAGCCCCAGACGATACCGCTGAACTAACAGTATTAGATAATGATGTACCACCACGAATTTCAGTAGCAGCTGATAATGGCAGTGTTGCGGAAAATACTGGGCCAGCGATGTTTACCTTATCAACCACCGGTTTATCAGCTGATACCACATTAATGATCAATGCCACTCCCAATGATGTTGGTGGTAACTTTGTTGCGAACTCAAGTGCCAGAAACTTCTCAGTAATATTTACTGACCCTGATAATGATAATACTTATACTGGTAACTTAGCTGTTCCGCTTACCACCGACCAAATCGGAGAACCAACTGGACAAATTAAACTAACCTTAAATACTGATACCGCCCAAACCACAACCTATCAAGTTGGAACAACCACCGAAGGTTATATCACGGTTTTTGACGATGATGCACCCGAATTAAAAGTAACTGCTGTTACTCCTGTCATCTATGAAGGAGTAAATTTAACAGCTGGTTTCAAAGTAAGTTCTGAAGTTCGACCTACCAATAATATTACCGTACGCTATGACTTGACCGAGAGTTTTGATTATATCAATACTGAAGGGCTCGGAAAGACCATCAGTTTGAATCTCAATAATACCGACAAAGAAGATACGATATTGATTCCAATCATTGATGACCAAAATACTGAGGATGCTGGCACCATTACTCTCACCTTACTCGCGGATAATGCACCGATTTCCTATTTGATTGCCTCTGCACCTGATCATACTGCGACCATCACCATTAATGATGATGAATCCTTGCCAGTGATCTCAATCATGGCTGATAATGGAGTCGTTGCGGAAAATGGTGGGCCCGCAAGTTATATGCTAACCGCAACGGGTTTAAGTCAAGATACCACACTAACGATCAATGCAACCCCAAGTGAATTTGGACTGCTCCTAGGTGGTGAAGTTAGCGTTGATTACCTTCCTGATAATATTGTAGATATTCCAACCAATTATTCGGTACCATTCACCGATCCCGATGGTGATAATATCTACCAAGGTGAAATCACCATTCCTATAGTTGACGATGATACCCAAGAGTTCTTATTCTTAAATGGTAATCTCAAACTGACTTTGAATTCAGATACTGAGACTCCGGCGACCTATCGACTTGGTACAGTGAGCGAAGGAATCGTCGTTGCTTATGATGACGAAATTCCGCAATACCGACTAGATGCGATTGCCCCAAAAGTTGTTGAAGCGGAGAATGCTACGGCGGACTTTGCTGTCACCAGTATTGCTAGTGCGGATCGGATTGTACCAGTACGTTATCAAGTCAAGCCAAGTAGTTTTGTTGATTCAACCCTTACTGGTCAAGGAACTGATGACAACTATCAAACCGCGATGTTAGATTTCACTGGCAAATCAAAAACCACGACATTATCCATTCCGATTACCAATGATGATACTGCGGAAGCGAATGGAGATTTAATGGTGGTATTAGTTGCGTCAAACCTAATTCCAGCCGCTTATGCGATCGGAACTATTGCCGAAAATACCGCACAAGTAACAATCATCGATGATGACACCCCAACCACCATTGCAATTGCCGCAACAAGTGGTGAAATTTTAGAAAATGTAGATGGTGGTAAAGCGAAATTCAAATTAACCGCGGTTGGTTTAAATCAACCAGAGACTTTGATGATTAATGCAACTCCCGCTGAGGATGGTGGCGATTTTCTCATGGATGACATCGCCGGAACTGCGGCTGAGTTCTCAGTTGATTTCAGCGATCCAGATGGCGATACCACTTATGAAGGTTTATTGGAGGTCGATATTGACCAAGATGAAATCGGAGAGGCAACCAATACGATCAAGTTGACCTTAAATGCCGATACCGCCTCACCAGTGACTTATCAACTTGGCACCACGACTGAAGGTAAGATCAAAATTTTTGATGATGATGCCCCTGAATTGAAAATTACCGCAGTAAATACAGTGGTTAATGAAACAGATGGCGCGGTTGTAAACTTTAAAATTTCCGCGAATGTGAGTCCAAATGATGAAATTACGGTACGGTATAATCTAGTTGATACTAGTGATTTTGTGGGAATCAACGAAAAAGGTACAGGTAAAGAAAAAGTAATAGACTTCAGTGGTGGTATCACTGAGGTTATGGTCCCAATAGACATTATCAATGATACTAACAATGAAGCCAATGGCACCATCACGATCACGCTTATTGCCGACACTGCAGATTCGATCAGCTATACGGTCGCGCCCTCCCCGTATAATTCTGCCGTTGTCAATGTGGTCGATGATGATTCATTACCCATTATAACTATCGCCGCGGATAGTGGTGAAGTTACCGAGGGTAATTCCGCAGAGTTTAAGCTAAGTGCAACTGGATTAACTGCAACGACGACATTAATGATTAATGCCACCCCTACTGAAGATGGTCATGATTATCTCACCGATGCCATTGCTGGAACTCCAACGACTTACGCGGTTCAGTTTACTGATACAGATCGTGATTACATTTATACTGGAGAATTTTCAGCAACCCTCAATAATGACACCACGGGTGAAGCAACCGGATCAATCAAACTGACCTTGAACGATGATCCAAGTGAAATTGTGAAATACAAACTAGGTTCCGAGATTGAAGGAAAAATCACGATATTTGATGATGATGCACCAGTCATGAAAGTCTCAGCCGGCACTGCACAGACTGAAAATGATAATGTTTCTGTCAGCTTTACATTTACGGCAAAGTCTAGTCCAAATAAACCGATCATTGTACGCTATAACTTGGTTGAGACTGAAGATTATATTGATGATGAAGGTTCCAATATCGGCACCGCCGTCGATTTCAGCAATAATGCGAATGAAGCGACGTTAACTGTTCCAATTGTCAATGATAATGAGCTAGAAGGAGAAGGTACCATCACCTTAACTTTGATCGACGATACGGCTCCAAATATTGCTTATACTGTCGCAGCTGCTCCAGATCATACTGCGGAAGTGAATGTTTATGATGATGATTCCCCTCCAACCGTACGGATTGCCGCTGATAGTGGCGACGCGACCGAGGGGGATGATCCTGTGAAGTTCAAGTTGTCAGCGACTGGTTTATTAACAACGGCAACCTTAGATATTAATGCTACACCTGCTGAAAATGGCAGTGATTTCTTAACTGACGCGGTTGCCGATACTGCAGCTGATTTCGAGGTTGAGTTTACCGATTCAGATGGTGACAATACCTACACTGGCGAATTGTCAGTAGAACCTGATAATGATGATACCGGAGAAGCGACAGGGACTATCAAAGTGACATTAAATCCAGATCAAGATCCTGCCGAATATCAACTTGGTTCCGACACCGAGGGACTGCTCACGATGTTAGATAATGACGTACCTGAGCTGAAGATCAGTGCGGATTCTACTCAATTAATTGAAGGAGACAATGTTACGGCTGACTTTACAATTTCTACTGAAGTCGCTACTAGCAGTAACATTTCTGTGCAATACAACTTGACTGAGAGTGGAGATTTTATTGACAATGAAGGGAGTAATAAGACCGCAATCCTCAATCTAAACAATCAAGCCAAAGAAGCTACATTGTCAATTCCAATCATTAATGATGAAATTTCCGAAACCGCTGGTACGATTACTGTTACACTACTTGCGGAAAATACCATCACTAGTTACACGGTAGCCGCCTCCCCTGATGATTCTGCCACCATAAATGTGTATGATGATGACGTGATTCCGATAGTTTCAATTGTCGCGGATAATGGTGAGGTCGGTGAAAATGTAGGATCCGCGAGTTTTGCGCTAACCGCGACTGGATTGACCAGTGATACCACCTTGATGATTAATGCGACCCCATCTGATCCTGGTTCTGGTGGGTTATTCCTCCCAACTAATCTAGAAAACGTTGCGACTGATTACTCAGTTCAATTTAGCGATACAGATAGTGACAGTATCTATAATGGTACGTTGGTAGTCGATATCCATGATGATGATATCCGTGAATTTACTGGGGAAATTGAATTGACCTTAAATAACGACACCCAATCACCAAAAACTTATGACCTTGGATCAACGACCCGTGGTAAAATTTCGATCTATGATGATGACTTACCGCTATTAAGTATTGCATCAATTACTTCAAGTATAACTGAAGCGGACAATGTCACGGCTGACTTTGAAGTTTCCAGTATATCAAGTGTCAATCGCTATATTCCAGTGCGATATCAAATCAGCTCCAATAGTTTTGTTGATGATGATGGTACGATAAAAGAAGTATATCTAGATTTTTCTAATGGTGCAACCAGTGCAACATTGTCAATTCCAGTTGTCAATGATGAAAATTCCGAAGCCGATGATGAAATCGTTTTGACTTTGCGAAGTTCAAATATAATTCCACCTTCATATGTACTTGCAAGCGCACCCGATATTACTGCCCGCGTTTCAGTCTATGATGATGATTCACCACCGACTATTTCGATTGCTTCGGATAGCGGTGACGTGTTCGAGAATGTTGATGGTGGTGAAGCGAAGTTTGATTTGTCAGCCACTGGCTTGACGCAAGCGGAGACTTTGATGATTAATGCCACACCTGCTGAGGATGGTGGTGATTTTCTGGCTAGTACAATGACGGCAGATTTCCCTGTCGACTTTAGTGATGCCGATGGTGATCACACTTATACTGGTGAACTTTCAATTGGTTTGACCAATGATGATGTTGAGGAAGCAACGAATAATATCAAGTTGACTCTAAATGTAGATACCATGTCCCCCGCGACATACCAACTTGGAACCACCACTGAAGGTTCATTAACAGTTTTTGATGATGATGCTCCTGAGTTATCAGTATCCGCAATATCGGCCAGTATTATTGAAGCAGACAATGTAAGTGCCAACTTCAAAGTTTCAGCTGAAATCAGTCCAAACAAAGAAGTCACAGTGCGTTATCACTTGACGGATAGTGGTGACTTCATCTCAAAAACAGATAAAGGAATTGGTAAAACCATTGATTTAGATTTTCGCGGTGGAACGAATGGAGTCAAGGAAGTGATGATCCCGCCAATCAACATCATTAATGATACCGAAGTTGAGGCAAATGGTACGCTCACATTTACTCTGATTGCTGATAATGCCGACCCAATCAACTATACAGTTACCTCCTCTTCCGCCAATTCTGCGACGATTAATGTGATTGATGATGACACGATGCCAGTGGTTTCAATAGTAGCAGATAGTGGAGAAGTTGCTGAAAGCGTTGGTACTGCACGATTTAAATTGACCGCGTCGGGATTGACCGCCACGACCACATTAATGATTAATGCAACTCCAGCTGAAAACGGCCATGATTTTCTCACGAATGCGATTGCAGATACGGCAAGCGATTATGCAGTTCAGTTTAGTGATGTCGATAATGATGACATCTATACGGGAGAATTACCAATTGCTCTCAATAATGATACCAATCGCGAACCAACTGGAACGATCAAACTAACTCTCAACGCAGATCCAAATCCAATAACAACCTACCGACTTGGTACCACTACTGAAGGTATCATTACAATTTTAGATGATGATGCCCCAGAACTGAAAGTAGTCGCAGGACAACCAAAAACCGAAGACGATAATACCAGTATCACTTTCAAATTTGTGGCCGATATCAGCCCCAATCAACAAATTCCGATCAAATATAATCTCACCGAGAGTGGCGAATTCATCGATGATAATAATGAAGGATCAAATTTAACTATCACCTTAGATTTCAGCAATAACGCGAAAGAAACGACGTTTTCAATTCCTATTGTGAGTGATACCAACCTTGAGAGTGATGGCACCATAACATTAACATTGCTTGCCAATAACACCCCAACGATTGCTTACATTGTCGCATCATCTCCCGATGATAGTGCGGAAATTGCCATCTATGATGATGACTCCCCACCGACAGTTTGGATCTCAGCTGATAGTGGTGAATATGCGGAAGGTCCTACTGAGGCTCCCTTTGAAGTTTCGGCAACTGGTATGACTGGAACCACTTTGTTATACATTAATGCCACACCAACTGAAATGGGTAGTGATTTTCTCCAAAACTCTCGACAAGACGATACCCAAGTTTACGAGGTTACATTTGAAGATTCCGATGGTGATAGTACTTTTACTGGGGAGTTAGCAGAACCTCTGCATAATGATGCCGTTGGTGAAGCCACGGGTGATATTAAGATGACCTTGAATGCAGAACAAGGAGCAACTCCAACCTATCGTCTTGGTACAATAACCGAAGGGGTACTTACGATTTGGGATGATGACGCACCAGAGTTAGAGATAGCAGCTGGTGATCCCGTAACTGAAGCCGCAAATGCCATGGCCAACTTTACCGTGACCGCGAAAGTCATTCCAAGTGCTCCAATCAATGTTAAATATACCTTAACTGAAACTGAAGACTTCATTGCCACGGCTGACAAAAATTCCCCGCCACCGAAAACATTGAATTTCAATAATACCAAAACTGCCACTTTCCCCGTTGCCATTGTGAATGATACCGCATTTGAAGAGCATGGTACGGTCACAGTAACCCTCACCGCGGATACTGCAACTCCGATTAAATATACCCTACCCCCCGCTTTAAGCAATACCGCGACCATGAACATCATTAATGATGATGTACCAGAATTAAGTGTTGCAGTTGAAGCCACCAATAGCACCATCGTCGAAGGTGATAATATAACAGCCAACTTCATGATCTCAACGGATGTGAGTCCGAATAAGGAAATCACCGTACGCTACAATTTAGCTGAAACTAGTGATTTTATTGCTGAAGAAGGGACTGGTAAAAAAGCTACCTTAGATTTCACCAATGGCTCCACCTCCGATACCTTAGCGATTGCCATAGTTCCTGACAATGTTGCCGAAACAAATGGCACGATTACCCTCACTTTAGTTGATGATACGGCAAATCCAAGAACCTATAAGGTTGCGGCCGCTCCAGCGAACACGAAAGCCATCGCAGTAAAGGATGATGATGCACTCCCATTCATCTCAATCGCCGCCGAAAATGGTGGAATTGCTGAAAATGCTGGTCCCGCCACCTTTGAAATCTCAGCCACTGGATTAACTGCATCAACCACATTAATGATTAATGCAACTCCGAAAGAAGATGGTGGTGATTTTATCAAAGATGCCTATGAGGTTGCGACAGATTTTTCGGTAACCTTCTATGATTATGATGGCGATGATGTTTATACAGGTACGCTTACTTTAGCCGTGATGGATGACCAATCCATGCAAGTGAATCTCTTGAAAGACAATACTGATGGCGGCCCAACTGGGAACATTAAACTTGAATTAAATGTCGTATCGACAGATTATCGGCTTGGGTCAACCACTGAAGGCACCAAGAAGATTTGGGATAACGAAACCCCTGAATTGCACTTAAGTGCGGATTATACTGTTACTGAAGGCGATAATGTCATGGTTGGCTTTATCGTAGCCAACAATATCAGTCCAAATGATCAGTTTCTTGTACATTTTGATTTGGTTCGTAGTGGTGGCGATTTTCTTGCTGAATATGGCACGGATAAAACCGCGATGGTGAGCTTCGCGGGGAGCGGTAGAGATGATACTATCAACTTTACTCTCATCAATGATGATGTCGCTGAAGATAATGGCACTATCACCTTTACCCTCAAACCAGATACGACCGGTGAAGTGGATTATACCGTCGCAGCTGCTCCTGATAATTCAGGTGTTATTAATGTTATTGATGATGATTCACTCCCCGAAGTTTCTATTACCGCTGATAGCGGTAGTGTCGCCGAGAATATCACTGGTGGCAAAGCGACCTTTATGTTAACCGCCACGGGACTTACTGCAGATACCACTTTAGAAATCAATGCAACCCCAAATGAGAATGGCGAAGATTTTCTAGAAAATACTGTTGCTGGGAGGGCAAAAGATTATGAAGTTGAATTTACCGATCCAGATGGTGATAATACCTATACTGGAACAATAGAAGTCCCGCTCCATAATGACGAAGCTGGGGAAGCAACTGGTGATATCAAACTTACTTTGAACACGGATCCAAGTCCAGCACAAACTTATCAATTAGGTTCAGTAAGTGAAGGTACGATCAAAGTGTGGGATGATGATGCCCCCGAGTTGAAAATATCCGCAAAGTCTCCTAATCTGGTCGAAGGTACTGATGCTTCTGCCGACTTTATTATTGCCGCTGAAGTCAGCCCCAATGACATGGTGGAAATTCAATATGATGTCACTGAGACGCAAAGCTTTATTGAAAGTACGAATAAAGGTACGGGGAAAACCAAGCAATTAGATTTTTCCAATAATGCCAAAGAAGCGACCTTATCCATTGATATTCACGATGACCCTGATACTGAAGTAGCTGGGACTATCACGGTAACGTTAAAAACCCATTCAACCAATACCAATACCTATAAGGTTGCACCTTCACCTGATGATATGGCTTTAGTCAATGTTAAAGATGATGATGGATTACCAATTGTCTCTATTTTAGCGGATAGTGGTGAAGCAATTGAAGGGAATTTAGCGGTGCCGTTCAAATTAACCGCAACGGGGATCACTGGACAACAACGGAGTGTCGTAATCAGAGCCACACCTTCTGAAGTAAGTGATGATTTCTTGCGCGATCAAGATGAAGACAATCAGACCTTATCACAAGTAACTTTTACCGATCCAGATGAAGATGGCACTTACGAAGCCAACTATACCCAGCGATTGCATAATGATCAGGTCGCTGAAGCCTCAGGTGATATCAAACTTACGATAAATGCCAATCCTGGAGTCTATGTACTTGGTGCTAATACTGAAGGATTACTCACCATCTTAGATGATGAAGCCCCTGAATTGAAGATTACGCCAGGTGATACTGTAACTGAAGGGGACAATGTTTTTGCAAAGTTTGTCATATCAGCTGAAGTTAGTCCAAATGAAGAAATCGAAGTGAATTATGAATTGGAGGAAAGTACTGCAAACAGCGGTGATTTTGTCAGTAGTGATGATGAAGGCGAGGATAAGTCGGCCAATTTAGATTTTAGAGGTGGCACGGATGGTGTTAAAGAAGTCATGTTGTCGATCCCAATCACTAGTGACGCAGAAACTGAGCTCAATAGCACGATCACCGTAACTTTAGTTGACGATGATATGGATCCATTCACTTATACTGTAAAGGCCTCTCCCGATAATTCCGCAACCCTCATGGTTATTGATGATGATTCATTACCAGTAGTTTCAATTAAAGCGGATAGTGGTGATGTCGCCGAAGATATGGGGCCAGCAAACTTTAAGTTGACGGCGACTGGATTAACCGCGGTTACTACCCTTACGATCAATGCCACTCCTACTGAGGTTGGCACTGGTGATTTTCTAACTAGCGATGTAGAAGATGAAGCAACTGATTATGATGTCATATTTACTGATCCAGATAGCGATGGCATTTATACCGGTGAATATGCGGTAGCAATCGATGATGATGAAATTGGCGAAGCGACTGGTGATATCAAACTCACCCTCAACGCTGATTCCGGCGCGGCTGTTTATGTACTTGGTTCGGATACTGAAGGGGTACTCACGATCTGGGATGATAATGCCCCTGAGTTAAAAATTACTGCTGGTAATCCAGTCACCGAAGACGATTATGTCAATGCAACATTTGTCGTTTCAGCCGAAGTCAGTCCCAATGATACCATCACCATTCACTATGACTTGTCAGAAACTGGTGAATTTATTACTGGTGAAGGCACAGATTTAATGGAACAATTCAATTTCAGCGGTGGAGTCAAAGAGGTAACTTGGTCAATTCTCATTACGACTGATGATACCAAAGAAGACGATGGCACGGTCACTTTAACCTTAAAACCCGATACGGCGACTGAGATCAATTATACTGTTGCTCCTTCCCCTGACAATTCAGCTGAAGCCACCGTCTATGATGATGATTCGCCACCAAAAGTCTCAGTTGTCGCGGATAATGGTAGTGTCAATGAAAGTGCTGGCGAAGCCTCTTTCAAACTAACTGCGACTGGAATTAAAGGTACGTCCGAAAGTTTGTTTATCAGTGCAACGGCCGATGAAGTCGTGGATACTGATGACTTTCTAACCGATTCGATTGATGATACCCCGCGCACTGACTCAATTCAATTTACTGACCCTGATGGCGATGCAACTTACCATAGTGTATTTAACGTCCCGCTTCATAATGACGCAGTTGGTGAAGTAGCAGGACAACTCAAACTAACGTTGAACGAAGACCCAGAAATAACCGATACTTACCGACTTGGTTCAACTACAGAAGGATTCATTACTGTTATCGATGATGAAGCTCCGGTGTTGAGTATCGCGGATGGCGTATTAGTTACGGAAGCTCCCGAAGTGATGGCCGAATTCACCCTTACTTCCAGCTTCAATGCTGATGAGATTATGGTTTATTATACACCAACCGAGACTGGCAATTTCTTAGGAGGTAGTTTAACCGCAGGGACGACCACCAGTACTGAATTAGATTTTGAAAGTGGTACCAGTGCAACCTTGTCAATTCCAGTGGCCAGTGATGAACTTCCAGAACCAGATGGATCTATTACCATAACGCTAGTTGCGGATCAAAAGATGGAAAACAATCAACCAGAAACGACTTATGGTGTCGCCGCCAGCCCTGCTAATGCTGGAACGGTGATGGTACAAGATGATGATTCATTACCTGTGGTTTCCATTCTAGCCGATAGTGGTGAAGTTACTGAAAATGTGACCGGTGGCAAAGCGAATTTCAAATTAACCGTAACTGGAATATCGGCTGATACCACGTTTACCATTAATGCAACTCCGGCAGAAGATGGTGATGATTTCATCACCGATACGGTGGCTGATACTGCAGCTGATTATGCTGTTGACTTTAGTGATTCAGATGGTGATTCGGTTTATACTGGTGAGTTAGCAGTAGACCTTGATAATGATACCACCGGTGAAGCAACTGGCACGTTCAAACTGACCTTAAATACTGACACAGCCTCCCCTGCGACCTATCAACTTGGTACAACCACCGAAGGTACCATCACTGTTTTGGATGACGATGCCCCAGAATTGAGTATAACCGGCGGAGAACAAGTGGTTGAAGGTGTTGGTGCGACCGCTGACTTTACGATTACAGCTAAGACCTCGCCAAATAGTTATATCACCATTCGTTATGATTTAAGTGAAAGTCAAAACTTTATCCATCATGAAGGTACTGGCAAATCCAAAATTCTAGACTTTACCAATGAAGCGACCGAGGCTACTTTATCAATCGCCCTGGTCAATGATACCAAGTTTGAGGATAATGGAACGATTACGGTAACTTTAGCTGAGGATACCAATACGCCAATCCGTTACACCGCAACTGCAGCTCCCAACAATCAAGCATCCGTGAATATCATTGATGATGAGTCCCTCCCAATGATTTGGGTCTCAACTGATAGTGGGGATGTCGCTGAAAATGCTGGACCAGCAAGATTCAAAATGATTGCCACTGGATTATTTGAAACCACCACACTCATGATTAATGCCACCCCAGCTGAAGTTGGCGTTGATACAGATTTTCTAACCGATGCAGTTGCTGATACCGCAAATGATTTCGCGGTTGAATTCAGCGATCCCGATGGTGACAATATTTATAATGGAGAATTAGAAGTTACGCTTGATGAAGATTCAGATGGAGAGGTAACTAGTGATATCAAAGTGACCTTAAATGCCAAACCAATGATTTATCGTCTTGCTTCATCGATTGAAGGAGTGATTACGGTTTGGGATAATGATGCACCTGAATTAAAGCTTAGTGCGGTTACCGAAACCATTACTGAAGCAGCAAGTGCCAATGCAAACTTTAAGATTTCTGCGGAAGTAAGCCCGAATGAACCGGTGACGATCCATTATGATTTGGCTGAATCGCAAAACTTCATTGATAATGAAGGAACCGACAAATCTTATAACTTAGATTTTTCCAATAATGCCAAAGAAGCGACTTTACCAATCGCAATTACCAATGATAACACCATTGAGGAAAATGGTACCATCACTGTAACCTTAAACGCAGATACGGATAGCCAGTTTGAGTATACCTTGGATGCAAATGTAAATCATACCGCGGTTGTCAATGTAGTTGATGATGATGCCCCCGTATTAGCCCTCGCCGCTGGAGATCCGATCATTGAAGGTAAAGTTACCGCGGCAAACTTCATGGTGTCAACGACGAACAGTCCGAACAAAATCCTCCGCGTCATGTATAATCTGGCTGAAAGTCATAACTTTGTGGAAAATGAAGGTCCCGATCAACTTGCAATGTTGGACTTCACCCAAAACGCTACGCAAGCAAGTTTACCAGTTACAGTTACCAATGATGACGAAACTGAGCCTAATGGTACCATCACTTTGACTTTAGTTCCAGATAGTGAGGATCCGATTTCATATACCGTAACTGATACTGAAAATCGAACGGCGACGCTGAATGTTTATGATGATGAATCTTTACCAACTATTCTGATAGATGCCGATAGTGGGGAAATTGCGGAAAGTAATGGAACCGCGCCGTTCAAATTATCAGCTACTGGATTAGCTGGCGCGGCTACTTTAGCGATTAATGCGACTCCCGCTGAAGATGGTAGTGATTTTCTCACTGATGCAACCGCGGATACTGCGGCAAACTTCCCAGTACAATTTAGTGACCCCGATGGCGATGGTACCTTTACTGGAGTCTTAACCGTTCCACTTGATAATGACGACGTGAGTGAAGCGACTGGTGATATCAAACTCGCTTTAAATGCAAATCCAACGACGTACCAACGCGGTTTAGTCGTTGAAGGCGGCATCACAATTTTGGATGATGACGCACCAGAGCTGAGAATCGCCGCAGGAAGTAGTCCAGTAACCGAAGCTGAAAACGCGACTGTAGACTTTGTCGTTTCTGCCAAAGTAAGTCCTGATGAAACTGTTGCGATCTATTATAATCTAGTCGAAAGTCAAGACTTTATTGCTACTGAAGACAAAGGTAATGGCAAAACTGCAACACTGGATTTCTCTGCTGGTGCTAAAGAAGCGACCTTATCCATTGATGTTGTTCAAGACACGGACGTTGAGTTAGCAGGCACAGTCACTATTACTCTGGTTGCTGATCAAGCCAACCCAAAGTCTTATACCATCGACACCACCGCAACCAATACGCAAACGATCAATGTTAAAGATGATGATTTGCCGCTCACGATATCAATGGTCGCGGATAACGGAGAGGAAGTTGAGAGCGAAGGAACCGCAATTTTTGAATTAACCACCTCTGAACTCACGGAAACCACCACCTTAGTAATCAAAGCCACTCCGAATGAAGTTGGCACAACAAGTGATTTCCTCACAGATGCGGTTGCAGGAACTGAACAAGAAGAATCTATTGAGTTTAGTGACCCTGATGGCGATGGTACGTATAGTGGTGAGTTTCCAGTAACTCTTCATAATGATAGCATCGGAGAAGCGACAGGTGATATCAAACTAACGCTAAATGCCAATCAACTGGTTTATCAAATTGGTGAAACCTCCGAAGGGGTGATGACAATTTGGGATGATGATGCCCCTGAATTGAGTATTGCCCCTGGAGATACTGTTGTTGAAGCAGATAATGTAACAGCAGATTTTGTGGTTACAGCCAAAGTGAGTCCAGATGATCAAGTGATGGTGACCTATACCCTGGCAGAAAGTCATGACTTTATTAGC
This sequence comes from Stappiaceae bacterium, assembly GCA_964291365.2. Classification (GTDB taxonomy): domain Bacteria; phylum Pseudomonadota; class Alphaproteobacteria; order Rhizobiales; family Stappiaceae; genus JBDWFY01. The sequence continues at coordinate 1,641,413 of OZ219989.1, read as the reverse complement.
AATGAAGGAACCGAGGTACCTGGAACCTTAGATTTCCGCAATGATGCGACCGAAGTGACCTTACCGATTGATATCACTAGTGATGACATTGTTGAAAGCGATGGTACGATCACCGTGACCTTAACTCCTGATACCAGATCACAAATTGAATATACTGTTGCTCCAGCTCCCGATAATACCGCGACTATCAATGTCATTGATGATGATTCGTTACCATTACTAGCTATAAAAGCTGATAATGGTGATGTGTCAGAAAGTATCGGTTTCGCGTCATTTGAGTTTACATTAACTGGAGTCACCGCGGATACATCAATACGAATCAATGTTACTTCGACAGAAGTTGATAGTGATTTTTTAGATCCAACATTTAAAAACAAGTCCAATGTGACCACTCAAACCTTTAGGGATCCTGATAATGATGGGACTTATACTGCTTCTGTTGGAATTTCAATTGCCAACGATAGCATTGGAGAAGCACCTGGTGAAATCAAAGTAACTTTAGACCCAAGTCCAGGAGTTTATCGGTTGGGAACTGCAGTTGTCGGAACTAAAACGATCTATGATGATGATGCTCCGACTTTAAAACTTACCGCGGGAATTGCCGTCACTGAAGCGGACAATGTTACCGCCGACTTTAATGTTGCAACCAAGTTTAGTCCAAATCGACAAATCACCGTACGCTATAATCTAACCGAGAGTCATGATTACATTTTACCGGCCAATGAAGGTAGTGGTAAAACCGCGGTATTGGATTTCCGTAATAATGCAACCGAAGCGACCATTCCAATCGCGATTAATAATGACCTCATTGATGAACGCGATGGTACAGTGACTCTGACCTTAATTCCAGACAATGCGGATCCCGTGACTTATCTCCGTTCGACTACTCTAAGTGAATACACCGCGAGCGTCACGGTTTTTGATGATGACGACTTACCAGAAATAACAATAGCCGCTGATAGTGGTGAAGTTGCTGAAGGTGTCGCTGGTGGTAAAGCGAAGTTTAAATTATCTGCGACTGGATTAACCCAAACCACTGAATTAGCAATCAAAGCCACACCGACTGAGGTTGATGGCGATGACTTCTTAACGGATGCAGTTGCCGATACTGAAGCGACGGACATGGTTGAGTTTACTGATCCTGATGGCGATAATGTTTATAGTGGAGAGTTTGAAGTCGATCTTGATAATGATTCAGCTGGTGAAGCCACTGGTGATATCAAATTGACCTTAAATGCCAATGCCGAAGTCTATGAATTGGGTTCAGATACTGAGGGTGTAATTACCATTTGGGATGATGATACACCTGAGTTGGTAATCACCGCCTTTGATACCGAAGTCACAGAAAGTCGATATTCAGCTTTTGCCCGCTTCCGAGTCGAACCACGCACGGCACCGTCAACTCCGAATTTTCGAACAGACGTACATTATAATGTTGCAGTCCCAAGTGGATCAGACCAAGGAGATTTTATTTTACCAGCCAATCTCGGTGATCAATCAAGGTCATTAAATCTTTCTACTGGGCAAGCTAAGTTAATATATGTACTCATTGAGTCCGACGACGTATATGAGCATGACTCACAAGTATTTGTCAAGTTAATACCTGATAACGATGGGACTGTTAACTATTATGTGGATCCAGACCAACCTAGTGAGGGAGTATCCGTTAAGATATTGGATGATGATTTACCAACTGTGTCGATTTCAGCACCAGATTCTGCATTAGAGGGCGAACCATTTGAAGTTACAGTTGAATCCTCCTTTATTGCCCTTGCCCCTGATGCCATCACCATCAATCTTGCTGCGGAAAACACCACTGGAACCTATTTTAAGTCACTTAGTGATGCTCGAGATGATTTAGCAGGGAATCAAGTAGAAATATCTGGCAATTCAGCTACCACGATTGCTACCATTGAAACCCAAGACAATAGTGTGCTCAGTGCCGATGGTAGTATTACGGTTACCATTGAACCCTCTTCCGACTATCAAATCAGGAGTCCTGCAAGTGCGGTTATTAAGATTATCGATGATGAGACTCCAGAATTGACGGTAACAGCTGGATCCGCTGTTACTGAAGGTGCTGAAACTGCTGGGGTTGCTGATAAGGCAGTCTTTACCATTAGTTCAGATACTGATTTAGGACCTGATTTCAATTTCCGCTATTCAGTTGATCAGACGGGTAATGTTTTAACTGCCGCGACAACTTTACGAACTCCGCTCATTGCAGAGAAAACTTTTACTCCATCTGGTGGTAAATATATCACAACTTTGGAGTTTGAGATTGATGATGATGAAGTAAAAGAAGAAGTTGGTTCAATAACACTATACTTGTTAACAAAGACTGATAGCACTGGTAGTTACCGTATTTCAGCTGCCCCAAGTGCTTCAATTAACGTCTATGACGATGAAGTCCCTGCTCTATCCATCGCTGGGGTTGGCAATGCAACCGAAGGACCAAATGCTGTTGCATCGTTTGCAATATCTTCACCTTACGAGTTAACCAAATCTATGCTATTTAGATATCGATCAGATGATGGGATCAGTAATTTCTTAGCTGGAACCACAGCCGGTAATCCGCAAATTGGTCGACTTGACTTCAAAGGTTCAACCACGGCCAGGTTAGAAGTACCAATTTACGATGATAATATCACCGAAGATAATGGCAAAGTATCAGTAGAATTATTAGGTGAACCCGGTGGCATCTTCAATTATACTGTCGCGCCAGCCCCTGCCAATAAAGCTGAAGTGAGCGTTAATGATAATGATACCCCAGATTTAAGCGATATTAAGTCGGTTTCACTTCACACTGAACCTATGACACCAATCTCTTCGCAACTTGGAGCGGCACAAGTGGATTATTATGTCAAGGTTGATAGTCAAGTTCCTAATGACCTTGAAGTTGTCTACGAATATACTTATGGATTTGCAGGTGTCACGCAAAATACTGGAGTTACCACACCTGGAGTTGATCCTAATAACTTGCACCAATGGACTAAGGGTACGACGATTATTCGCGCCGGTGAGACCACTGCTCGCTTTACCATTACCATGCAAACTTTCTTTGGCAACAATATCACAGTAAGATTAGTTAATGGTTCAAATTATAACCTCGGAACTCCGAATCAGCAAAATTTACCAACCCAAACCCTAACTAATGCTAATCCTTTAGTATCAATAGAAGTTGTTGGTGATCGACGAATTATCGAACAAGCTGATGCCGGTGGGTCAACTTTCAAAACTAAATTCCGCGTGTATGTTAACCCAGCACCTGATTTTGACACACAAAATACCGTTTCTTATGACATTGATATCACGCAAGATGGGAACTACATCAATGAGACTCTGACAGGTGGAAAACTGACAAAAACTGTGACCTTTACGAAAGAGCTTACCAAACCATTAGACCCTGACCAAAGCGGGAATCCACAAAATCTAATCATCCAAAATACCCAATCTTATGCGGAATTTGAGGTGGAATTACTAGCCAATGACACAGCAGATGGCGATGGTAAGATAACAGCTGAAGTTCAATCTGGTACTGGATATCAGCTAGGTGATTTCACCAAAACTGCTTCTGTAATCATCGTGGATGACGAATCAATCCCAACCTTATCTATCAACAATCCAACCGCGGTTTCAGAAAGTGTCGGCACTGCAAACTTCAAGATCACAGCTGATCGCGAACCCAGTATCAATCCGTTGCGAGTGCATTACGGGTTACGAGAACCGATTGGTGATTTCTTAGTGTTTGGTGCTCCGAGTTATTTACCACTTCCATTGAGAGTTTTGGCTGATTCACAAATTATTAACTTTACCCCAGAGGCTGGCAATACTGGTAATTATGTGGCGAATTTACTTATTGATTTAGAAGACGATGAAATTATTGAAATTGATGGTACAGTTAGTGTGACGTTAGTTGGAAGTTCAGATTTCACTTATAAAGTAATCACCGGTACCAATGATGTTGGAGTCGCCCCTATCACTGATGATGATCAAGCAACTTTAACTATTGCCGACGCGACTCTAGTTGAAGGAGCTGATACTGAAACTCCCAAAATAGTTTTTACTGTAACTGCTGATCCGATCGCAACTACTGAATTGGCGGCCACCTGGACTACTTCAGATGATACCGGTGATGCTGGCGCGACTGGAAATACTGATTATACCTCCGCATCCGGTATCGTTAGGATTCCTGCCAATACTGCTACTGGAACCTTTGAAGTTGAGATTTTAGGTGATGACACCCCTGAATTTCATGAAACTTTTACTGTGACTCTCTCCAATCCGAGCAGTGATGCATTGATTTCAAATGAAGCGGGTTCAGCAACTGGAACAATCACCAATGATGATAATACTGGTCTAAGAATTGAAACGGAAATAGTCGATGAAGGTGCGGCTGGAGAAAAGCCAAACATGGTCTTCACGGTAATAACCGTTCCACCAAGCGATGCACCGATTACTTATAGTTGGAGAACTTTGACTCGACGCGATGATACGGCTACAGCTGGAGCTGATTATACCGCGTCACGCGAAACAGATGTAGAGATTCCCGCCAATGCTCCTTCAGATACATTCAGCGTGCCACTCATTGGGGATGATAGTTTTGAATTAGATGAGACCTTCACGATTAGTTTATTTGATGTGACGGGAGCGACTATTTTGACACCTTTAATCAAAGGTACCATTAATGATGATGATGGCGCGTTATTGAGTATTGCCAATTCAAGTCTGGTTGAAGGAGCCAATGGTGAAACTGGGAAAATGACCTTTACCGTAACCGCAGCTCCACCATTTGATGAGGATATTACGGCGACTTGGACAACCTCCGTTGAATCAGATGATGACGCAACTAGTGATACGGATTTCACTCACGCTACCGGAACTGTGACAATTCAAGCCAATTCTCCAACCGGTACATTTGAAGTTGATATCTTAGGAGATGCGACCCCAGAGTTTCATGAAACTTTTACTGTAACCTTATCAAATCCAAGTCAGAGATCGAGAATCTCCGATAATGCAGGGTCCGCGACGGGAACAATAACCAATGATGATGGTACGGGGCTTCAAATTGACGCGGTGAGTCTCGATGAAGGGGTTGCTGGGGATTCGACCAATATGGAATTCACGATTACCACCGTGCCACCTATTAACTCACCTATCACTTATAGCTGGACTACATCCAAAGAGATTGATGATGATGCGATTGTAGGGACGGATTATACCGCGGCTTCGGGAACTGATGTAACTATTGCCGCAAATGCAACTTCAGCTACGATTTTGGTGCCGATTTTAGGGGATGATGATCCAGAACTAGATGAGACCTTTACTATTACGTTATCTAATGTAACGGGTGCGATATTACTCAATACCACAGTTAAAGGTACTATCTCCAATGATGATGGCATTGGCTTAAATCTTGCTGATGCGGCCATTTTGGAAGGAGCCGATCCGATTACCAGCAAATTACAGTTTACCGTAACCGCCTTCCCGCCTTCAAGTGAAGAGATTACGGCAACGTGGGCAACTTCAGTTGAAGTAGGTGATAACGCAACAGCTAATACTGATTATGCTGAAGCGACTGACACCTTAACAATTGCCGCGAATCAACCAACGACTACCTTTGAAATTGATATTGTGGGTGATAATACCCCTGAATTTGATGAGACCTTTACGGTTACTTTATCCAATCCGAGTGGTGATGGGGTATTAATCGATGGAATAGCAACTGGAACAATCACCAATGATGATGGTACTGGGTTGAGGATTGAAGCGGTGAGTCTTAATGAAGGAGTCGCCGGTTCGACCACTAACATGGAGTTTGTCGTCACCACCGTACCACCAGCTTCCTCCCCTATTGATTATACCTGGGCTACTTCAATTGAAAGTGGTGATTCCGCGACGGCTGGAACGGACTATACCACATCAGGAGATACCGAAACCATTGCGGCCAATGCTCCTTCAGATACCATTAGTGTGCCAATCATTGGGGATAATGATCCCGAAGAAAATGAAACTTTCACTATTACCTTATCGAATCCATCGGGTGCGACCTTACTGACCACTTCAGTGCGAGGCACCATAACCAATGATGATGGTACCATATTGAGTATTGCTGATGCAACTTTGGTCGAGGGTGCGGCTGGTGCGAATAAGAAGATGCAGTTTACTGTTTCGACTTTCCCAACAATCAGTACTGAACTGACCGCAACTTGGACGACCGCGGATGAAACTGGTGATGATACTGATCTCTACGCGACCGCAGGTACGGATTACACAACTGCGACTGATACGGTTCGCATTGCTCCCGATACCCAATCAACTATTATTGAAGTTGATATCGTGGGTGATGATATTCCAGAGTTTGATGAGACCTTCACCGTAACCTTGTCCAATCCAAGTGCTGACACCCAAATTTCAACATCCAATGGATCAGCCAAAGGAACCATTTCCAATGATGACGGTACAGGATTGCGGATTGAAGCGGTTAGTTTAGCTGAAGGGGCCGATAATGCGAACACAAATATGGAATTCATTGTATCGACTGTTCCACCAAGTAGTGCCAATATTACCTATGATTGGACCACGTCCATTGAAGCGGGTGATACCGCCACCGCGAATACGGATTATTCGACTAGTTCCGATACCAATGTTGTGATTAACGCAAGTGCTCCTTCTGATACTTTCAGCGTGCCGATCATTGGGGATAATATTCCAGAAGATCATGAGACTTTTACAGTTACTTTATCCAATCCTTCAGGCGCGACCTTACTGACTACCTCAGTGCAAGGCACCATAACCAATGATGATGGCTCTGGCTTGAGTATAGCTAATGCGACCTTAGTTGAAGGAGCTGATGGGGCTACTGGTAAGATGCAGTTTACCGTAACTGCATTCCCAACACCTGATTCGGAGCTAACTGCAACCTGGACCACAGAGGATGAAACAGGCGATGATACTGACCTTTACGCGACTGCGGGTACAGATTATATGACCGCGACGGGACAAATTAGGATTGCCGCAAATACGACAATAGATACCTTTGAGATTGATATTAAGGGTGATGATACCCCAGAATTTAATGAGACCTTTGTCGTAATTTTATCAAGTCCAAGTGCTGGGGCCAGCATTTTCACTAACGCTGGTTCGGCCCAAGGAACTATCACCAATGATGATGGTACTGGATTGCGAATTAAAGCCGTTGAATTAGCGGAAGGTGCCAATAATGAATCCTCTGACATGACCTTTACCGTTACCACTGTACCACCAAGTAGTTCATCAATCTCTTATGATTGGACGACTTCTACCGAAAGTGATGATGTTGCTGTCGCTGGTACTGATTATACTACCTCTGGTGCTACGGGTGTCAATATTGCCGCGAATGCCACTGAAGATACCTTTACCGTGCCGATTACTGGGGATAACGACCCCGAACCCAGTGAAACCTTTACCGTTACGTTATCCAATGTAACTGGTGCAGAATTATTAGTTACTTCGGTTAAGGGAACAATTTTGAATGATGATGGGTCGAACTTAACGATTGCTAATGTATCAGAAATGGAGAGTGATAATGGAACTGCCAAAAAAATTCAATTTACCGTGACAGCTGATCCACCCGCGGTGCAAAAATTTACGGTGGATTGGGCTACATCAGATGAAGATGATGATACCGCGACGGAAAATGTTGATTATACCAAAGCAAATGGAACTTTAACCTTTGAGGTTGGTGATGATGAGGAAACCTTTGAAGTTGATATCTTGGATGACAACACCCCAGAATTTAATGAAACCTTTACTGTAACCTTATCAAACGCCGGTGGCGGATCGGTATTGACAGCAGACAATGCAACCGCGCAAGGTACCATTGAAAATGATGACGGTACTGGTTTGAGTATTGAAGCTGTGAGTCTCGACGAAGGTGCGACAGGCGATACCACCAATATAGAATTCAAAGTCATTACCGTACCGCCAAGTGAAAACTCAATCACTTATAGTTGGACTGCCACTAAGGAAGCCGATGATGATGCCATAGCAGGAGCCGATTTCACCGCGGTTTCAGGTACGGATATCACAATCGCAGCTAATGCCGTCTCCGATACCATCAGCGTCCCAATCATTAGCGATAACGATCCCGAAGCAGATGAAACGTTCACCATTACCTTAACAAGTGCAACTGGTGCTGAAATATTAGTGTCTTCGGTCAAAGGCACGATCACTAATGATGATGGGTCGTTACTAACGATAGCTGATGCAATCTTAGCTGAAGGGGCTGACGGAGTTACTGATAAGATGCAATTTACCGTAACCGCCTTCCCGGCTCCCGATGCTGAAATAACCGCAACTTGGACCACTGCGGATGAAACTGGTAGTGAAACTGACAAATATGCGACAGCGGGTACAGACTATATGACCGCGAACGGGATGATTTCAATTGCGGCCAATTCTACGACTGATACTTTTGAAATTGATATTAAAGGGGATGATGTACCAGAGTTTGATGAAACCTTTGTCGTATCACTCTCAGCACCAAGTACTGGAGCAAAAATTTCAGCTTCCAATGGTTCGGCCAAAGGAAAGATTACCAACGATGATGGTACTGGCTTGAGTATTGAAGCAGTTAGCATGAATGAAGGTGCGAACGATTCCAATACTGACATGACATTCACGATCACGACTATTCCACCTAGTAGTTCGCAAATTACTTTTGATTGGGAGACTGCTTCGGCTGGAACAGAAATAGATGATGCACTAGCTGATGTTGATTATACGACTTCATCTGGTACCAACGTACCAATTTCCGCACAAGCGGAATCTATAACTATTACTGTTCCAATCATTGGCGATGATGATCCTGAGTATGATGAGACATTTACGGTATCCCTAACCAGTGCAACTGGTGCTTCTATTTTAGTAAATTCAGTACAAGGCACCATCACTAATGATGATGGTACCGAATTGCGGATTGCCGATACCACGCTACCAGAAGGGGCTAAAGATTCAACTAGTAAGATGCAGTTTACCGTGACGGCCATTCCACCAAATAATTCAGGATTCTCTGCGACTTGGACTACCTCAAATACTGCAAATGATCAGGCCGTAGATGGCGAAGATTTCAATTCGACTTCTGGTACGGTGAACATTCTTCCGAATGCTGAAACTGGAACCTTTGAAGTAACAATCATTGGTGATGACATCCCAGAATTTGATGAAACCTTCACCGCAACTTTGTCAATTCCAAGTGCTGGGGCTCAAATTTCAAGTTCGCAAGGGGCCGCAACAGGAACGATCAGTAATGATGATGGTACTGGATTGAGTATTGAAGCGGTCAGCTTAAATGAAGGTGTAAATAATGCAAGAACCAACATGGAATTTGTCGTTTCAACCATTCCGCCAAGCAATTCACCGATCACTTATAGTTGGACGACTTCAAACGCGGCTGATGATGAAGCGATTGCTGGGACTGATTATACCGCGTCTTCTGGTACCAATGTTCCAATTGCGGCTACTGTGGAATCCGATACGATCAGAGTACCAATCATCGGTGATGGCACCCCTGAATTTAATGAAACCTTCACCATCACTTTATCTAATCCAACTGGTGCGACATTATTGGTAACCTCAGTGAAAGGTACCATAGCCAATGACGATGGCACTGGATTAAGTATTGAAGCCGTGAGTATGAATGAAGGAACCGATGGCGCTACTAACAATATGGAATTCACCGTTTCAACTGTACCTCCAAGTGATTCTCAAATCACTTATGACTGGAACGCAGCTTCGCAAAGTGGGGATACCGCATTAGCAGGGTCGGATTATACTGCGGTTTCTGGTTCCAATGTCCCAATTGCCGCGAATGCAACTTCCGACACGATCAGTGTACCAATTATCGGTGATATCATTCCAGAATTGGATGAAACCTTCACCCTCACCTTAACAAATCCGATTGGAGCAACCTTGTTGGTTACCTCCGTGCTTGGTACTATCACTAATGATGATATTGCCCCCGTATTATCCGTCGGCGATGGTACCGCAGTGACTGAGGCCAGTGGAGCAATGGCTATGTTCCCGATTACTTCCGATCGCGTTGCAAAAATGATTACAGTTTATTATACCCCAACGCAAACTGGAGATTTCTTGGGTAGTGGTGTGACCGCCGGCACAAAAACCACTAAGACATTAGATTTTGCTGGTGGAACTAGTGCAACACTACCGGTTCCAATTACCAATGATGAGTTAGATGAAACCAATGGCTCCATTACGATAACGCTAGCTAATGACGAAAATATGGATCATGGTCAGTTAGTTCCGACCTATACCGTAGCTGCCGCACCAAACAATGATGGAACAGTTACGGTCAATGATGATGATGTCCCTCAACTCTCTATCGCGGCCGTTAATGCTAATGTGGATGAGGCTCCCAATGCTAATGCTAGTTTCACTATTACTGCGAATAAAGGACCCATATCAGGATTTAAGTATCGCTATGAGGTCGCACAAGTAGGAAACTTCTTAGCATCCTCAGTTGATACCGCAAATCCAATTCTTGGATCACCTACCTTTAGTGGTAGTGGCAATTCTTATACCGCACCACTCAATTTACCACTCTTTAGTGATGACGACCCTGAAGCAACTGGTTCAGTCACCGTCACAATACTAGCGAATGATCAAGCTTCAAGCGAATATACCTTAGGGTCAAACAAGAAGGTGAAAGTCACAATTTATGATGATGATGCGTCACAACTTTCTATTGCGAGTGTTGGTGGACCAGTCGTTGAAGGTTCTGGAAATAAAGCAACATTTATGATTACGTCCAGAATTAATCTCCCCAATAATTTCAGAGTTCGCTATCAACCAAATGATGGTGTCGGCAATTTCCTAGCGGGTGGTATTGCTGGCAAGCCACAAGCAATGGGTTTGAATTTCAATAATACTAAAACTGCAACACTTGAATTGGATATTGTGGATGATAATGTGGTGGAGGAAGACGGTACTATTCGCGTCTCGCTATTAGTGGATGATGCAAATCCAATCAAATATACCGTCGCTAATGCTCCCGCCAATTCTACCTCAGTAGGAGTGGAAGATAATGACACTCTGGCAACTCCTCCGATGATATCGCTTACAACTGATTTTATTCCATCTGACTCAACTACTGCAACTTATTATGTCACTGTTCCAACTGCTCTAACTAGTGATGTCGAAGTCATTGTTGAATACAATTATGGTATCACTGACCCCAATACCAATGCAGTCACTTATTCATTTACGCAGTGGTTCCAAACTGTTGCCACCATTTCCGCTGGTGAGATATTCGGTTCATTATCGTTGAGCACAACCGTGCCGTCACAAGGTCCAACTGGTTCGTCTGGATCTCCTCAACTCATGGTACGGGTCGTTGATGGAACCAACTATAATCTGAGTGCACAATCAAGCTCTGGACCACCAACCCTTACCACGTCCGATAAACCACTAGTCACAATCAGTCCAGTCGGAGATGGACGGGTAGTTGAATCAGGTGAATTGAAGTTTGAGGTAACAGCCTCCCCTACTCCAACGTCAGCATTTGATGTTACAGTCCATGTTACTCAGGATGGTGATTTTATTTCAGAACCATTAAATTCAGGGGTTCTAGCCAAAACAGTTAATGTTCCAACTACCGGAAGTGTTGAATTTGCAGTCGGATTGAATGATGATGAAAATGAAGAGACTAATGGTACCATTACTGCGACGGTTCAACCAAACACTGCTAAGTATGTCATTGGTAATTTCTCCAAGACCACCTCGGCTACCATCTTTGATGATGATGCAATTACGGTGTTGACCATCGCCGATACAGGACCAATTTTAGAAAATGCTGGACCCGCAAACTTTACCATAACCTCTACTGCCACTTCCGATCTAGATTTGACTGTTAAATATCGTATAACTGAAGAAAATGGCGATTTCCTTAATCTGCAAACTTTAGAAGATTCAGATCTATTTGAATTTAGAAGCAATGGTACAAATTATGTGGCCACTTTACCGGTTCCATTACATGATGATGGTGCGAGTGAAGCAACTGGGGAGATAAGTGTTACCTTGGTAACGGATACTACTTACCCATTCTCCTATAAAGTTGGAACCGCAGCCAAAGGTACGGCAGTTATTTACGATAATGATCTTTTGTTACCTGAATTGTCCATCACTTATGCCGAGACTGAAACTTTAGCTGGCAATGAAGCAAAATTTGTCGTCGCTTCAAGTACACCTTATACGGGTGATTTAACGATTACGTACCAACCGGTAAAATCAGGTGGCAATTTCTTAGATGAAAGTAATGGACCAAACGGTGAAGATTGGAGTTCTACTCGCAATCGAACTGAAACGATAACATTTACTCAAGCTGGTTCTGACTACACAGCACCATTAACGATTGCTTCCATTGATGATGTTGCGGACACTGATGGCGGTGCCATCGTAGTTACTCTACAACCCGATCCAGTGATTCTTGACACTTACACGGTTTCAACTAATACCAATGCCGATAATGCAACTGCAACTGTGATTAAAGTACCTGTACCAGAATTGACAATTCCAGCCAGTTTAACATCGGTTTCCATTAATGAAGGTGAAGCTGCAACGATTACTGTGGAAGCGAATGAAGATCCAAAACGCGAATTAACATTCCATTTCGTCCCCACCGAAACTGGAACTAGTTATTTGAAAGTTATTGATAGCAAAGGATCAAGCGACTCACGCTCGGTTCAGAAAACTTTTGTAAATGACCCATTGAAACCAGATGAGAAGTGGCGAGCAACATTTGATGTTGAGACCAATTCACCAGATAGTTTAGTCAATACTACTGGTGGTACAATTGCTATTGCCTTAGGAGCACCTAAAAGTGGCGATAATTTTACTATTGGTATAGACCATACTGCCACAATATCAGTAACAGATGGCGATATTCCCTCAAGTTCTACTCCACAAATCACGTTGTCTGCACCAAATTATATTGCTGAAGGTGATAGTTTCAATCTAGTTGCTAAAGCCTCCCCGGCCCCGACCAGTCTCAAGACTATAGATGTTAATCTCTCTTCCGATGAAAATGATAACTTCCTTGCACCGGGTTCTCGTAGCACCCAACAAATTGAGATTCAACCAAACGAAACGACAGGAATGCTCTCAATCACCTCACAAGCCGATGGTACCGCGGACAATCGCGGTTTAATAACGGCAGAATTGCAAGTTGGTACTGGCTATCTTATTGCAGAAGCAATAGACGAGCGCAGAACATCGGTGGTGGTTTTAGAAACCTTGCCCGTTGTCTCAATTTCAGTCGTCGACAATCAAGTTAAAGAAAATATTGGTTCTTTTAATCTGTTAATTGAGTCCGCGCCATTTACCCCTGATGTTGGTCGACCACTTAATATTACTGGCTTAACGGCAATTGATACTGGAACCCCTGCTGATTATCTTGGTACCGTCGATTTAAGTGCTATTACGATCGATTCAACGGGTCGGCATTTAGAACCAATACCCGTCACTCACAATACCTTATATCGGGGTTGGGGAGAAATAACCTTTACTCTAGTTGATGGTATTGAATATACTGCAAACACCACCGAAAGTAGCAGAATAGTTAAAGTGATAATTGCAGAACATGAAGCAAGTTCTAGAACCATTCAAGTTTCTGCTCCAGATCGGGTACTTGAGGGTGAAGATATTGAAGTGACCTTGACTAATACGGAAGATCTTGGAACTAGTGAAAGTATTGCGGTTGCCTTTGAAGTGACAGCCAATCCGACCGGATTTTATGATTTAGCTAATTCTGACAGTTCACCCATTACCTTGACGGATGCGAGTAGTACGGCAACTTTAACGATTGCGACCCATGATAGTTTAACGCTTAATTCCAATGGGACGATAGATATTTTGGTGAAACGTGGGGATCAATATGAACCCGCCTCAGCGACGGCAGAACAAGTCACGATTGTGGCCAAAGAGACCATTCCGACTATGGACATTGTTAGAACCAGTCCAATCGCGATTGATGAAGGTGAAGATGCGGTATTTACTGTATCGGCTTCGGGTGTTACCTTAACTCAACCAATTGGTGTGTCCTATACTGTTGATGAAGGGAGTGATGACTTTATTGATAAAGCTGTGACTATTCCTCCAACTGTGAGTGTCGCAACGACGGGTTCTGGTCAAATCCGAATTAAAACGAAAGCGGATGCGATCGACGAAACCGATGGCACCATTACCGTAACCCTCACCAAGAGTTCTGATGCAAGATATTTGTTAGGGGCAAATATTTCAGATAAGACCGCAACGATTACCATTAAAGATAATGATGTTGCTGGGGTCTCGGGGATCACGATTTCAGGTACGACTCCAGTTACTGAAGGTGATTCAGCTCAATTTACATTAAGTGCAAATAACCCAGCACTGACCGGAGATGAAACCATCTCAGTAAGAGTGCAGATTACTGAAACCGGAGATTTTCTGGCAACTCCAGCGAATGTTTCGCCACGAATCGTTAATGTGATCATTGATAGTTCTGGACGAGAAACCCTAACCTTAGCAACAACGCCTGATGCTATTGACGAAGTAGACGGAAAAGTTACAGCTAGAATTATTTCTGAGGATCTAACGGGTGGAGCAAGCGCGACTTATACTATTGGTGAAAATCCAACCGCAGAAATTGTCCTGCAAGATAATGATGACCCAATCTTACCTAGTATCAATATTGTCGCCGCGAACTCACCAGTTGATGAAGCTGATGGGGCAATGGCTCGATTTAACATCATCGCAACGACTGGTACTTCTGGTAATACCAGTCCAGTCATGGTTGACTTGTTAATTTCACAGGTTGGAAATTTCTTAGAAAATACTCCAGGAACAAGATCCAATATCAGTGTTACACCTGGTGCAAGTGGATCAGAAGTCTCAACACCTCATAGTGAGCCAATCATTAACGATCTAACTAATGAACCCAATGGAGAAATTATTGCCAAGATTATTACCAAATCAGACTATGCAGTTGGAGCAATGAATGTGGCTCGCGTTGTGGTCAATGATGATGAAGAAGTGCCAGAACTGGTCATCGCCAATATCAGTAAAGCAGAAGGTCAAAGTGGTACGACAGTATATGACTTCAAAGTCGGTCTTACTCGCGAGACGGCCGTTGAATTGAACGTTGATTATACGATAGGAAAAGCTGGCGATACCGCAACCCTTAATGATGATTACACCGTACCAAATGCCACTCGCCGGCTAACATTCCCTGCTGACTCAAATACAACGACGATGAAAAGTATTATGATTAATGTCGTAGGGGATGCCCTCTATGAATTTGAAGAACAATTCTCAATTACTCTTTCACTACCCGCCGGGGAAACCAATGTTGACTTACCACGTAACCCAACAATTACTGGGACCATCCGCAATGATGATGACCAACCAACAGTAACGATTGCCGATAGTTCAGGGTTAGAAGGGAATGGCAATTCCAATAGGTCGGTCGAATTTACAGTAACCTTGTCAGCGGCGGCTGGAGTTCCGGTAAAAGTCAATTATACCACTACTGATGGTACAGCAACGGATGGTACAATAACACCAACAGATGATACGGATGATGATTATGTTGCAGAACCAAATGGCACAGTAGTTATTGCGGCTACCGATAACAATTCTCAAACACCTAATTTGAGCAATACGTTTACCATTGAAACCAAAGCAGATCGCGATAATGAAATAGATGAGACTTTTGAAGTGACGTTATCATTCCCACCTGATGCCAATGCGACGGCTGGTGCTAAAATCAAAGCAACGGGAATTATCGTCAGTGATGATGGTCCGATGCTCAATATTGTCAATACCAATACGAATGGGGCCGTAGCTGAAGGCGGTAATGCAACCTTTGAGGTCACTCTTGCCGCACCTCCTGCCGATGACGTAACGGTCAATTGGACCACAACCGATGGTACCGCGGTGCAACCAGATGATTATACTACAGATTCAGGTACTCTGCGCTTCACTGGTAACGAAAAGAGTAAAACAATATCAGTTACGACCATTGATGATAGTTTTGATGAACCCGACCAAGAGAATTTTGCAATTGAATTATCTGATGAGACTCCAGCAAATGTGGTATATTTCAATCAGGACGCTTCGGTAGCAATCAATGATAATGATGCGTTACCAACCTTGAGTTTTGGTACGATCCCAACGATCACCGAAGGTGATACCGCTCATGCCACTGTGCAAATTCCAGTGAATCTTGATAACCCATCAAATCGCGCAGTGACCGTAGACTTTGCCGTTACGGCAGTTTCAGCTGCGTTAACCCATGATTATACCGTGGTCACGACTCCTAACAAATTGGCTTTCCCAGTACAGAATCAGCAACAAATCATTGAATTCCATATTGTTGGCGACATCTTCTATGAGGATAATGAAACCTTTACAATAGCCCTCTCAAATGCAACTAATGCTGATATTGACCCGACAGCCGCAACGGGTGAGACCGTAACAATCAACGATAATGACTCACCACCAGTCTTTACGATATCGGAAACGGCCAGTATCAATGAAGGAGCAACCACTCCAGACAATACCGCTAAATTTGTGGTCACGCAAACTCCAGGTTCGGGTAAAGCAGTTAGTATCAATTATACCTTTGATGATGTCAATGCGGTCGCCGGCACTGATTATTCAATAACCATTGCCAATCCAACTCCAGCTGATGATGGTAATACTGGTATTCTTACCTTCCCCGCTAGCGATAATCCAGCCGCGACTGTGACCATGGATATTGAATTTACTGTATTGCCTGATGTGTTAGATGAACATGATGAAACATTTACTGTAACCCTTGCCAATCCAACGCCAAGTACCGATGGTACGATTCAAACGACCAATAATAATCATATCGGAATTGCGACCTTAACGGATGATGATGCGATACCTGAATTGACAATCGCTGATGCTAGTGGAGTTGAAGGTAGTACCGACGCTGATAAATTGCTTAAATTCACCCCAACATTGAGTGCAGTTTCAGGTCGGGACGTTGTGGTGACTTACTCAACAGCACCAAGCGGTCCGTTCCCGGTTGATACCAATGATTACACTCCAGTTAGTTCTACAATCCCAATTCCTGCTGGTCAGACCACACCAGTTGACCAAGCTAGTAATGTCCAATCAATTGTCATTACAACCGCGGATGATAATGATTCAGAAGCCGATGAGACCTTCACATTGAACTTTGGAGCTGATTATGCTGGAACTACTGGTGGAACTGAGGCAATTGGTACAGTATTAAGTAATGATACACCAGTGTTTACCGTAGTTGGCATGAGTATTGCTGAGGGTGATGATAGTTCAGTTGATAAAGAATTGATTTTTGATGTTGCTATTTCATCAGGGGCTACAGATAGTGAAAAAGTTGATTATGCAACCTCCGATGGACCTGCACAAAGTGGTGGTGCGGTAGCAAAAGCTGGTTCTGACTATACCCAAACTTCGGATACCCTTGAGTTTTTAACAAGTGGTAGCAAAACTCAACAAGTCCGGGTGCCAATTTCAGGTGATAATCTCTATGAGCTTGATGAATCCCTAACCTTAACGTTAACAGCAAATGATTCCAATACCGCAACTGCGACAGAAATCTTAGTGAGTTCAGCTGTTGGTACCATTGAAAATGATGATCCATTCTTGGCTTCAACAATCGCTGTTGTTGCGAAAACGAATCGTATTACGGAAGGTAATGCCGTTGAGTTTGAATTTACCGCAGATCCAGAACTGGCTGAAAATTTAGTGGTCAACATTTCACATGTACAGGATGGTAGTTTCCTCATGGATATCCCTGGCAGTACCATAACTATTCCAGCCAATACCTCGCTGACTAACAAACATTTAGCAACTTTCAGAACCAATTCGGCCAATGCGGACTTTGAAGCAGATGGTTCTGTGGCATTAACAATTGGATCTTATCTTCAAAGTGATCCAAGTGACGTAGTGAAATACACTCCAGATGGGACCAATGGTAGCGCAATTGTGCAAATTGAAGATGCCAACACCCCAACTGGAGTCTCGGTAATCGCAATTTCAGAAGAAGTAACTGAAGGAGAGATGGTTAGATTTGAAATCAAGTCAGATTCAACCAGTAGTGAAGCACGCAGTGTCAATATCAATGTGGATGACGGCACGGCTGACTTCATTGCATCAAGTGATGCGGGAGACCGTGTAATAGATATCCCTGCGGATAATCGGGCCTATATTCTTGAAGTTCCAATTACTGAAGATTCTGATCCGGAACAACATGGAACAATTATAGTAACCATTGCAGCTCCAACAGCAGGTGCAGCTTTCACATATACCATCAGCACCTATAATTCTGCTACCGTTTCAGTTTATGACGATGATACCCCAACTGGTATTTCTATCGCCGCGGTTTCCTCTCCAGTTGCCGAAGCACCTGATACTTATGCAGAGTTCCAAGTGATTGCTGATAGCAAGGATGAGACCAATGACCGCACCATTGAGGTTCGCGTCGAAAATGACACAGGGGATGACTTCATTGATATTTCAAATCAAGACGCAAGTTATGATTATGACAGCTCTGATAACATCTTTGATGTAACAATCCCTAATGGCGAGAGATTTGGTTTATTGCGCGTGAAGATCCATGATGATAGTAAATATGAAAGTGATGGTGCGATCACGGCAACGGTAGTTACGACTCCTGCACCTTCACATAACTCTGCGTCCATTGCGATTGAAAATGATGATCTTGATGTGCCAATTATTTCCATTTCCTCTGATGCAGAAACCACTGATATAACCGAAGGTTACGAATTCACCTTTGAAGTTGAGTCGGATCGAGATTTAAATGGCACTGCATTAGAGATTACCTTTGATGTATCCGATGGTAATACTGGGGCAACCATTACGGGAACTTCAGTTATGATTCCAGGTGATTCACGCACTGCAATCGGAACTGTTACCATGCCATCTGCTGATGTTACCAGTGCAGGAGCGAATATCATTATTGAAGTTGTTGAAACCGCAATTTATGATGTGAGTACTTCTGATCCATCCATCACGGTCGCAGTGAAAGATAATGATGACCCCTCATCCACATTACCTAGAATGTCAATATCCAGTACGAATTATATTGCGGATGGGGAGAAAATTGAATTTACAATTTCGGCAACAGATATTCCTGATTCTGCTACGGATGTGAAAGTGAAGTTAGGAGGAGATATCAATTTCTTAGCTGATGGGCAAGCTCAAATAATAGATGATATTACATTAGATGGTGTTCAAACAAAAACATTTGAAGTAGACACCAAAGCTAGTTCGGCCTCAAGTAATCACGGTATCATTACTGCCACAATATTAGAAGGGCTTGATTATGTTCGACCAAATACATCCGCAGAAAACGAAACTTCTATTGCTGTGGTTGATAACCTTCCCGTCATTTCAATTTCCGAAATTGCCAATGTGAACAAATCACTTGGAGATGAATCTAGTACTACTGGAACGATTACCTTTACTTTAACTTCAGATATTCAAGCAATCGCGGGTTATCCAATCAACATTACCTCCCTATCAGTAGATGATAGCAATATAACAGGACCACAATATTATCTGTCGCATGATCCGTCAACCAATATTGAGATTACCAACTTAAGTACCAACAATGCTGTAGAGATTTCTGTAACCTTAACCGCAGATAATACGACTTATCAAGGCTGGGGAGAATTATTAGTATCACTTACCGATGGAGACGATTATACCGCGAATACCAGTGCTGACACGCGTCATGTAACGATCATAGATGATCAAACTGCACCAGTTACAGTCTCAGTTTCAGCCCGTGGTAGTAATGTTGAAGGAGACGACTTAATAGTAACCTTTGAAGCAACTGATACCTTCCCCGCTGGTGGTTCAATTGAAGTGATGCCAATAATCAGTGAAACGGGTTCCGTAACTGGATACTATAGTAGTCATACCCCAAATTCTGTAACATTATCTGCAAGCAACAGAACTGGTACAATTGCCGTTCAATCGTTGGATAATTCAAATACTCAAGCTAATGGCGAAGTCACCATCAGTATCATGCGAGGTGATGGCTTTGAAGTCCATACCACCGACCATACGAAAGTGGTCATGATGTTAGATGACGAGAGTCTACCGAAAATTTCTGTATCCGCGATTGATACGTCCATTGATGAGGGACAGGATGCGGTATTTGTGTTTGCTGCGACTGGAACCCTTACCAGTCCACTTGAAATTGATGTCAGTGTTGATGATGGTGCTGGTAATTTCTTAACAACAACCTACGCCAGAACGACCGAAACAATTCCAACAACAACAGGTTCAGTAAGAGTCCCCTATTCAACAATTGCAGATATTATTGAGGAAACTAATGGAACAATCACAGTAACGGTGTTAGATGATAATCGGGATATTATTCAATACCTTGTGGATCCTGATTCCAATAGAAGTAGTGCGACACTTTCTGTCATTGATAACGATGATTCCTCACTTCCAAGTGTTAATATTTCCGCGGTACAATCCTCCATTATTGAAGGTGACATTGCAATAATCACCTTAACCACTGCCGATGACTTCACTGCACCTCTATCCGTGTTAGTTGAATTCGTTGAAACCAATACTGGAACTGGTGATTTCTTTGGTGAAGCTTCCGATCCAAATAGGTTTACTCTACCACAGCGTTTAGAGCTTCATGAGACAACAAAAACAGTGAACTATCACTTACCGACTACTCGAGACGCAATAACCGAAGATGCTGGAATGATTACAGCAAGAATCAAAACTGATGATTTACCGACAAAAACCTATTCTGTTGGGGCCAATCACTCTGTTCCTATTTCCGTAGCTGATGATGATATCGCTGGTTTGCCAAGTTTAGCAATTGCCGTTAAAGACAATCAGACTAGTTTTACTGAGGGTGGCCCTGATCCCGTATTTACCATTACCTCAACTGGTGGAACGGATGGTGAAACCATGAATGTTGATATCAGAATTCTTCAAGAGGGGAACTTCCTGCAAACCCCTAACGAATTAAAAAGTCCTTTATTTACAGTTGGTACCCCGCTTGATGTTGCTGTCGCAATAGCTAATGATGATATTGATGAACCCAATGGATCAATTAGTGCAACACTGCAAATAAAAGAACCGCAAGAATATAGTATTGGTACCGACTTTCAAGCGATTGCCAATATCAACGATGATGAAGAAACTCCGGAAATCTCAATTTCAACGGCAACACAAAAAATTGTTGAAGGCACAAATTCAGACCCAACAGGTTACGAAACTTACACTTTCAACGTCAGGCTTAATCGACAATCTACGCGTGATATCATGGTAGAATTTGACTTTGGAGCTCCTTCTGATACGGCTGAAGTAGGTGCATCAAAGGATTACACTCATACTTATGATACGCTAGCAAAAAGAACACTAACCTTTACTGGCGCGACTCCAAGTACTCCTGGTGAGACCACCAAAACCATTACCGTATCGATAGTCGCGGATAATCTTGATGAACCCGATGAAACCTTCACTGTCAAACTTTCAAATCCAACTAATGCTGGGTTTGCTGGAAATGAACAGGAAATCACTGCACCTGGAACAATTGAAGATGATGATTTAGTTCCAAACATTAGTTTTGATTCCCCAACGGCACAAAATAATGAAGGAACAAGCATTAATTTTGACGTTTCCTTAAGTTCAGCCTCTGGTCAGGATATTTCTTTTTCCTATACTCTGAGCGATGGTACTGCAACAACTGCAGATAACGATTTTATAAATCCAACTGATAAAACAGTAACGATATCTGCTACTGATACATCAACAACAATCTCCGTTGTAACCACCCAAGATGATGATAATGAAGCCGATGAAACCTTTACGATTACTTTGGAAGTTCCTCAAGCTCAAGCGGGTCAGGCGGCGTTAGTTGCATTAGGATCACAAACCACCGCAACAGGTACGATATTAAGTGATGATAAACCAGTCTTTACCATCTCTGGCATGAGCATTGCTGAGGGTAATGATTCAGCAACTGAAGACGTGAACATTGAGTTTGATATTACCATTTCTTCTGGTGCAATGAAAAATGAAACGATACACTATGCAACTTCTGATGGTCCAGCCCAAAGTGGTGGAGCAATAGCCAAAGCAGGTTCAGATTATACCGCAACATCTGGATCTCATGAATTTGTTGATGGTGGTGCTAAAACCCATACCGTTTCGGTTCCTATTTCGGAGGAAAGGTTATACGAACTTGATGAGTCTTTCACCATGACCTTATCGGGTAATGATGCTAGCAGTTCTTTGATTTTAAAGGACTCAGCCGTCGGGACCATTGAAAATGATGATCCATTCTTACCATCAACGATTGCCGTGGTTGCGAAAGGTGATGGTTACGTTACTGAAGGGAATGCGGTTGCGTTTGAATTTACTGCTGATCCTGAACTAGCTGAAGATTTAGAGGTCAATGTTTCACATACGCAAGTTGGAAATTTCTTGATGGATAGTCTAGGAAGTACAATCACCATTCCCGCGAATACTTCTCTCACCACAAAACACATGGAATCATTTGCCACCAAACCAGACAATGGAAATGTTGAAGTCGATGGTTCGGTAACCTTGACTATTGAAATTGATACATACGATCCAAGTGTTCCAGGTGATAAGTTGCGATATTCGGTAGATGGAACCAATGGTAGTGCATTAGTGAGAATTGAGGATGCTGACACCCCAAGCGGTGTCTCAGTAATTGCACTATCAAGTGAAGTCACTGAAGGAGCTTCCGCACAATTTGAAATCAAAGCTGATGCAACTAGTACCGAAGCCCGTGAAGTTAATATCAACGTTGATGATGGTACGGCAGACTTCCTTGCTGATGCTGATAAGGGAGATCGTTCAATCACAATCCCGGCAAATTACCGCACATTTATGCTGGATGTTCCAATCACTGAAGATACTGATCCAGAGCAACATGGTATCATCAAAGTCTCAATAGCAGATGCCTCCCCAAGTGCAACCTTTGATTACAACATAGCAAATACCTATAATTTCGCGACTGTTTCTGTCTATGATGATGATGCCCCTACTGGCATTTCAATCGCGGCTGTTCCAATGTCCGTTACTGAGGCACCTAATACCTATGCTGAGTTCCAAGTCATTGCAGACACGATTGATAATACTAATCCCCGCACTATTGAAGTTCGTGTAGAAAATGGTTCTGGTGACGATTTTATTGATGTCAATCAAGATGCCACTTATAGTTATGATCCTGCTGATGACATTTTTGATGTAACGATCCCTACTGGTGCTAGATTTGGATTATTGCGCGTGAAGATTCATGATGATAGCAAACATGAAGATGATGGGCAAATTATGGCAACTATTGTGACGACACCGGCGACTTCTCCGTATAACATAGCATCCATAATGATTGAAAATGATGATAACGAGGTCCCGATTGTCTCAATTTCCTCTACTGCAGAAACGACAGGAATAACCGAAGGATACGAATTTACCTTTGAAGTTGAATCAGACCGCAAAATTGTCGGTAGTCCCTTGGAGGTTACGTTTAATTTGACCGATCGTGGAGGTACTGGGGCGACCCTAACTGAAACGATTATTAGGTTAACCAGTATCAAACAATCTGCGATCGGAACAGTCACGTTGCCGAATGCAGATGTTTCAAGTACAGGGGCAAATATAATCATTGAAGTACTTGAAGCGGTTGAATATGATGTTAGTACTTCTGATCCTTCAATCACCGTACCCGTTAAAGACAATGATACCCCTTCAGCTTCCAAACCAAGAATGTCCATTACTGGTGCAAATTATGTTGCGGATGGTGAATCAATTGAACTTACTGTGAGTGCTTCTGACCTCCCCAATTCATCCACAGAAGTTAAAGTTATGCTAGGTGGTGATGTTAGCTTCTTAGATGATGGGCAAGCTCAAATAATAGATGACATTACATTAGATGGGGTTCAAACGAAAACATTTGAAGTTGATACCAAAGCGGGGGCCGCTTCAAGTAATCACGGGATTATTACTGCAACAATCTTAGAAGGTGCTGATTATGTTCGATCGAATACCGCAGCTGAAAACGAAACCTCCTTCGTAGTGGTTGATGACCTCCCAGTCATTTCAATTGCTGAAATCGCCGATGTGGATAAATCTGCGGGAACGTTTACCGTTACCTTAACTTCAGATAGTCCTGCT
The DNA here is from genome assembly GCA_964291365.2 of Stappiaceae bacterium. GTDB lineage: Bacteria > Pseudomonadota > Alphaproteobacteria > Rhizobiales > Stappiaceae > JBDWFY01. Next base: position 1,617,161 of record OZ219989.1, on the reverse strand, counting down.
CTTGCCAGTTATCCAATCAAAATTACCACTCTTACGGTAGATGATACCAATTCAACTGGACCTCAATATTATGATTCTCATACACCAACCGAAGTTGTTATTACCGATTCAAGCACTAGTAACGCTGAACAAGTCACGGTAACGTTAACGAAAGATGATACGATTTATCAAGGTTGGGGAGATATTTCAGTGTCCCTTGCGGATGGAGCAGATTATACTGCCGATACAAATGCAAATTCCCACAATGTAACGATCATTGATGATCAAACTGCACCAGTAACTGTATCAGTTTCAGCCCGTGGTAGTGCGGTTGAAGGCACCACGCTTGAAGTGACATTTGAAGCAACAGGTACATTCCCAGCTAGTGGGTCGATAGAAGTTGTTCCTAGGATAAGAGAAACTGGCGCAACCACCGGGTATTTGGGTACCTATACTCCTCAAATGGTGACATTATCAGCAGACAATACCTCCGATACCATCAATATTACTTTACCAGATAACTTTTTCACCCAAGAACATGGTGAATTAACCATCGGCATTGAACGGGGTGATGGCTATGAAGTTCATGCTACCGACCATACGAAAGCGGTCATGATACTTGATGAAGAAAGTCTGCCCAAAATTTCGGTAACTGCAGTAAGTACCAATATTGATGAAGGAGAAGTTGCTGTATTTGAATTGGCCGCGACAGGTGCTAAATCAGAACCCTTGAACGTATTCGTTAATGTTGATGATGGTGCCGGTAATTTCTTAACCAATACTCATACCAGAGAAACCACAGAAATTGTAACAAATGACGATACAAGACATGCTTATTCAACGACTGCAGATGCCGATAATGAACCTGATGGTACGATCACTTTGACTATTCTGGACGATCACCGAGACATTATTGAATACTTAGTAGACACTGCTGTTAATAAGACCAGTACTGCGACTGTTTCCGTTCTTGATAATGATGACCCTTCACTTCCAAGTGTCACGATTGCTGGTGATCAAGCGTCCATTATTGAAGGTGAGATGGCAACATTTACCTTAACCGCAACGGACCCGGTTCCGGCATCGCTTGCTGTGTTAGTGGAAGTAGTTGAAACAAATCCAGGTAGTGGTGACTTCTTCAATGAATCGTCCGTTCAACTCACCTCAGATCCTATCAGAATTGACCAGACCACCAAAACTGGTTCAGTAGAGTTAGCATCAATTCGAGATGGTGTTGATGAGGATGACGGCTCAATTTCCGTTCGAATCAGATCGGATGATTCAGCAACCAAAACCTATTCGGTTGGAGCTGCGCATCGGGCTTCAATCGTCGTAGTTGATGATGATGATTCCACCTTTCCGAATTTGACTATTGCCTTAAAAGATCCTACTAAGAATAGCATTATGGAGGGAGATCCAGATCCAATATTTACCATTACCTCAACAGGTGGGACGGATGGAGCGACTTTAGAATTTGATCTCAAGGTTGCTGAAACTGGGAACTTCCTCAATACTACCGCTAATGTAAGAACACTTTCATTGACTATTGGCACTCCATTTGACCATACCGAAGTGATTATTAATGATGACGTTGATGAACCAGATGGCACGATTACTGCAACTCTGCAACTAAAAAATCCTAGAACCTATGGAATTGGTACTAAGTATCAAGTGAGTGTTGATATCAGTGATGATGAAGCGACTCCTGAATTTACCATTACCGCGGCTAATCCATCTATTGTGGAGGGAACCGACACCGACGAAACCAAGTACAAGACTTATGACTTCAATGTAACGCTCAATCGACAATCAATGAGTGATATCACAGTTGAATTTGATATTGGTGCTGAAGGGGATACTGCGTTAGCAGGTGCTGACAAGGATTATACCCACACTTACGATACTCCGGAAAAAAGAAAGTTGACATTCAGCGGTGCTACTTCTAGTTCAGCTGGGGAGACCATCAAAACCATTACGGTTATTATTGTTGCTGATGCCCTGAACGAAGCTAATGAGTCATTTACTGTAACGCTTAAGAGTCCAATGAATGCTAAGTTCGCAGGAAGTGACCCGACGATTCCGGCAACTGGTGAAATCTCCAATGATGATGCCGTTCCAAGCATAAGCTTTGATTCTGCAACCGAGGAGAACTTCGAAGGAATGGAAATTGGTTTCCCAGTCTTGTTGAGCGCGGCATCTGGAAGAGACATCACAGTTTCTTATACATTAACCGATGGTACTACAACATCTACAGGTGAGGATAAAGACTACACCAATCCTGCAGAAGCTGCCCGAACACTTACAATTCCAGCTGGTGAAACTACCGGTACAATTACGGTAGAGACGGAGGATGATTCCAATAATGAAGCGGATGAGAACTTCACGATCACATTAGATGAACCAGATAATTTAATCATTGTTACGTTGGGAACAATTTCTGAAGCAACTGGCACCATTTTAAGTGATGATGCTCCAACTTTATCCATTGAATCAAAAACCGTTAATGAAAATGTTGGTACAGTAACATTGAAAGTCAAGTTAGCAAGTCCCGGTGGAACCCCGATTAGTGTGCCGTGGAATACTGTCGCTGGCACCGCACATGAAGCTTCGGATTATACCACAGCTACTGGAATGCTAGAGTTTGATGGCACCAATACTGATAAAGAAGAAGTGATTACCATAGCTATCATTGATGATCCAAGAGATGAAGACAACCAGAGTTTCACGGTACAATTGGGTGAGGTTGCTAATGTTACCCGACTTGATGGAGGAACAGGAACGGTCACTATTGAAGATGATGATGAAGAACCAACAGTTTTGATAGCTGATATAACACCGCAACCTGAAGATAATGGCATGGATCCAGCAAATGATACTGTTTATAATATTGATGTATCCTTAAGTCATGCTTCAGAAAAAGGTGTTTCGGTAGCTTTCACTGTTACTGCTGGGACTGCAGTTGCAACCCATGACTATATATTAACCAATGCTAATACCACATTGACCTTTGATAATGAATCCACGAGTAAGCAAATCACCTTCAATCTTAAAGCGGATAATATTGACGAGGTCAATGAGATATTCAGTGTTCAATTGACATCTGCGACCCATGCGCAATTTGCACCAGGTGCAGATACGCCAAAAACGATAACCATTAATGATAATGATGACCCACCTGTCATCTCCATCGATAATGTAAATCTTACTGAAGGGTCTGAAACTGGTGGAACATTCACTATTACGCAAACCCCAAATTCAGGTAAAACTGTTGAAGTTACGGTGACCTATGCTGATGTTTCAGCAACTGAAGGGGCTAGTGAAGATTACGAAATTACCACGACTGGATTTGATGATACAACCAAGACTAAAACGTTTGTTTTTGATCCCGCGAATGAACCTGCGGCTATGGCTACTTTACCGCTCACATTCACTATTAATGATGATAATCTGAATGAAGATGTTGAAACTTTCACCGTAACCCTATCAAATCCAACATCAAGTCCTGACTTCACGCTTGATACTACCAATAATACCCATATTGGAACCGCGACTATAAATGATAATGATACTGACAAACCAAAACTAACAATTGCGGACGCAATCGGTAAAGAAGGCACAACAAGTAATGGCACAGTTGAATTCACCCCAACATTAAGTCAAGAATCTGGGCGAGATGTTGTCGTCACCTATTCCACCTCCCCTACAGGGATTTTCCCAGTAATCGCTGGCGACTATGAACCTGCTACGGATAAAAAAATCATGATTCCAGCAGGACAATTAACATCTGATAACCCAATTAGGATCACGACTATTGCCGATAGAGATGAAGAACCGAATGAAACCTTTGAACTAGAATTCAGTGCCGATTTTGCTGATACAAGTGATGATTCAACCGCAATTGGTACGATAGAGAATGATGATGGGAAAGTTTTGGCTATTACTTCTGCGACAGTTGAGGAAGATGCAGGAACTGCAAGTATTACGATTTCATATTCCCCTGCACCTAGTTCTGGTGAAACCGTAACAATAAGTTATGAAACTTCAGATGGTACTGCTATAGGTTCAAGTGACGGCAGTAGTGCCGACTATACAACTATTCCTGCGACAGATATTATTTTTGATGAAAATAAAAATCAAGAAATCATACTAGTCAATATCAGCAATGACTCCCAATATGAACTAGCTGAAGAGTTTACTATCACCGCGTCTACTACTGAACCTGGAGTTACAGCTCTGAATGGTGGTGTTGGTACAATAACTATTAATGATAACGGCACAGCTTTACCAACTTTGGATTTGGTAAAGCTAACGGATAATATAGTTGAAACAACCAATGATTCCACTAACCCGACCCATAATATAACTGTAGAACTAAGTGCGTCCTTCGATCGTGATGTTCAAGTGAATTATTCCTTAACGGGATTAGAAGCGAACATCCCACTTGATCTGAAATTAGCCAATTCAGCTCCTGGTCGTATTTCTGATTCAGCAGGGGCAGTAACAATAGCAAAAGGTGATTCTTCCGCGACGATACCAATAGAAATCATCGCTGATAATTATGATGAAGTAGATGAAAAATTCAGGGTGACCATTAAAGATCCAGTCAATGCCGACCTTGGGACCATTACCACGATTACTCCAACCATTGAAGACAATGACGCGGAACCAAAGGTTTCAATAGCTGAATTAGTTTCTGTAACTGAAACCGATGCCGATATGACTCAGTCTATTGCTGTTTCATTGGACCGTGGTTCTGGTAAAACAGTAACTGTACCCGTCACTATTGCAAAAATTACAACTGATGGGATAGTTTCAGCTGATGAGAATGATTATGCGTTTGTCAATGCACCTGTTGTCTTTACTCCCGATCCTACGACAACAATCACACCTCTTACACAAAATATCTCAATCACAATAAAAGGGGACGACATTGGTGAAAAATCTGAACAGTTTACTATTACACTTGGTCGGCCAACGAATGGAGATATTTTGAATCAAATTAATATTAGCACTGTTACCATTATTGATGATGACGCACCAGTACTTAGGATTGGAGATGGTGATACGGTAACAGAATCAGATCAAGTCATGGCTATGTTCCCAATCACGGCTAGCTCTAATGCTAATGAGATTATTGTTTATTTCACCCCAATCCAAAACGGAGATTTCCTGGGTGGTGGATTAACCGATAATGTATCAACCTCTGCTACCATAGATTTTGCGGGAGGCACCAGAACAGTCTTACCAATTCCAATTGCAAATGATGAAGTTGTTGAAGAAGATGGGTTTGTTGCAGTTACTCTTGTTGAAGATAAATCAATGGAAAATGGTCAATCAGTCATTACTTATTCGATTGACGAAGAAGCAATTTTTGGCAGAGTTGAAGTCATTGATGATGATAAGCTTCCAGTTATTTCAATCATCCCAGATAGTGGTGATGTCGCAGAGAACGTTAGTCCAGCGAAATTCATGTTAACAGCAACGGGACTTACAAGTGATACTACTTTGGAGATAAATGCAACACCAGCGGAAAGTGGTAGTGATTTCTTAACCGATTCAGTTGCTGATATTCCTGCTGACTTTGAGGTTGAATTTAGTGACATTGATGGCAATAATATCTATTCAGGTGAATTAAAGGTTATACTAGAGAATGACAAAATCGGTGAAGCGACGGGAGATATCAAACTAACATTGAATGCAGATCCAGATTCCGCAAAAACTTATCTACTTGGTACAACTACTGAAGGAATTATTACAATCTTGGATGATGATGCACCTGAGTTAAGTATTGCTAGTGCTGGTATTCAAGTAATCGAAAAAAGTTCATCAGACAATGTAACCGCAGATTTTAAAATTTCAGCGGTGGTAAGTCCAAACAAAGAAATCACGGTTTTTTATAATGTGGAAGAGGAGGGTAATTATTTGGCCAATAAAGCTGAGAGTGATTCTGAAACTTTGGACTTCAGCGATAATAAAAAAGTAACAACATTATCTATTCTGATTGCTGGTGATGATTTTGATGAGGAAAATGGTACTATTACAGTTACTCTGGTTGGAGAAAGTTTAAATACTAGTCCTATTACTTATACTGTTGCTTCTGCACCTAAAAACTCCGCGACAGTTGAAGTAATTGATGATGACGGTGCCCCGCAAGTGACAATTTCTACCAGGACTCCAAGTATCGAAGAAGGTGAATTAGCAATCTTTGTGCTTAATGTAACTCCTGTTGATAGTGTTTCTGCTCAAGATCCTATTATGGTTGATTTAGCAGTGGAACAAGTGGGTAATTTCTTAATGTGGAGAGTCGCAAAAACTTTCGTTATGGAGTCTAATCAAGAAACTATAATTATCAATACTCGAGATGATAATATTGAAACTGGACCTGGATCAATTAAGTTGTCGTTGGTAACTTCTAATGATTATAAGACTTCGGTTGCAAGTAATAATGCGATTGTTAACATCTCAGATAATGATACTCCAACAACTGGTCAACAACAAGAACCTGAAGAACCAAGAATAGCAGTAGCAGAAGTTGCGGTGAATACAATTTTGAATGATATTTTGGGGGTCGTTAATGACCCTGCTCCAACAGAAAGTGAAACCCCCTCACCTGTTAATCCAAATATTCCAACTGTTTCAATTGATTCAATTCATTCACAAGTGGAAGAAGGACGTTTGGTTGAGTTTGTCATTAATGCGAATGGTGGTTTGAATACCGCTTCAACTTACATAAGAATGAATGTCAATCCCGTTGGAGATTTCTTTGAGTTTAATGAATCACACCAGATTACAAGACAAGTACAAGGTCAGGGATTGATTCGGGTTGTCTTCCCAACGATTGATGATACACTTGCGGAAGCAGATGGTCGACTTGAAATAGCTATCATCCCAGATTCTTCATATCGAATTGCCGCAACCAAAGGTAGCACCGCAGTCATGGTTTCTGACACGGAAGATCGACAAGTTCGACAAGATTTACTCACCGCGAGTTCACAAGCATTCTTACCAGATGTTGTTGGTAACATGACCGTGCGAACGACGGATCTTATTTCGCAACGAGTTAAGCAAGGGTTTAGTGAATCAAACAACATCTCGCTCAGTCTTGGTGGCCAAAATTCATTACGCGGTTTGATTGAAATGAGTGGTGAAATGACCAATAAGGGTTCAGTGGATTGGCGCGAGGTCTTAGGAGATTCATCCTTCGCATTGACCCTGCTATCAGGCGAAGATTTTGTCGCTCCCACGACAATATGGGGAGTTGGAGATAATCGAGGTTTAAGTTCCTCAAGCAGTTCACAAGCATGGTCTGGAGATGTGTTCACCGGTCAATTTGGTATTGATGCATTAATCAATCAAAAATTCCTGACTGGACTTTCCGCATCTATAGTCGAAAATGAGATTGAGATTGAAAACGAGTATACCGACGGGTTAGAGTTTACACTTAACTCAACAACACTCAATCCATATTTCAGCTGGCATTCACCAACTCAAACAGCTGAGTTGCAAGCTGTTGCTGGTTTAGGTATTGGAGAATTCAGCATCAATCAAGCAGATTATGAGTTTGAAACATTGACAAGTCGCTCCTATTCATTTGCATTATCGGGACGCAAAGAACTATACACTTCCGATAACATCCTGAATGGTGTAACTAAACTAAACATCATCGGTGATTCTTGGTTTGCAAGTAATTATATTGAAGGTCAAGCAGACCTGTTAGCCGACTTACAAACTGATGCGCACTACTTACGACTCCGAACCGAAGGTACCCATCAGTTCTCATTTGGGCGTGGTTCCTCACTTACCCCACTTATTTCTGTCGGCATCCGAGATGATCGAAAAGATCAATTAACCAACTTCGGCATGGAGTTAAGTAGCGGATTTGATTATTCCGATCCGATTGGATTGACCTTATCAGGAGCTGGTAGCATGCTCTATGCCGGTGACAACACTATTCAAAAAATGAGCATCAATGGAACCTTAGGATATGATTATGGTAATGACGCGTTAGGACTCATATTCGCGATTTCACCAACTTGGGGGCAAACGCTTGCAAGCGTACAAAATACTTTATGGAGCAGTAGCATTTTAGCAAGCGATAAAGAGGTTGGGCAATATTCGGATGGCACTCAGGTAAATTCCGAACTAGGTTATGGCTTCACGTTCGGTGAAGAGTCAAGAAAGTTGAACCTATATAGCGGTTATGAGTTTGACGCGGAATCAGACGACCAATTATCATTAGGGACGAGTATTTCAATTGGATCTCACCTAAGTCTTGATGTAGAAGGAACGCGTGCAATCAACACCCAAGAACCCGAAGCGACAAAATATCAGCTAAACGGACGATTGAGCTGGTAGTATAACGCGTAAAATAATTTTTTTGAATAACTTTGGCATACTAACCGTGTAATTTTTTTTTATACAAGATCAACAATTTTTATACAAAGTTGAAAATCATCTCAAACCATATGAAAATCGACTACCTTAATCAAAGGTAACAATATTGTGATAAAAAAATTGTGGATAACTTTTGTGCAATTGATTTTGCTAAATTAAACTGTTATACTTTCAAATGCAATCAAAATAAGGAAGTTGAAATTAAAATTCTGATTGCTAAAAAATGAATTCGGATAAATCTAAACAAAATTTTTTCTAAAATTGTATAAATAAAATTTGACATTTGCAAAAAAGATTATTATGTTGAAAAATAACTTAAAATTGTTTGAGGTCGAATAAAAAAGAAATAAAAAAAATGGTCTGAACTTAGCTGATTTGGCAGTTCAAATCACCACTAGGGAGGAATTTTCCACAGGTCGCAAAGATTATGCTTGTGGGTAATACACTTTTCAACTGAAATGTTTATAGTCGACAATTTGATGCAACCAAGTATGCAAAAATGAATACTGAATTTAATGCTGAAAATACAAACTCAAACCCACGAGATTCAGCGTGCAATCAATTCAATTCACGTCCTACTGAGCAGGCAATCCAAAATCAGTCTCGGATTGGTGGCAATGGATTGCGATTGGGGTGGTTTGTTTCCTTTTTAACAACAACACTGCTGTTTTTTTGCACGTTGATTGCGGGAGCTCATGCGCAACAGAGTTTACCTGAAATCTCAATTTCTTCCAATGTAACTTCAGTTGCAGAAGATACCACGGTTACATTTCAACTAGCTTCAGACATCAGCACTAGTGTTACGGTTAATGTAGAAGTTACCCAAGTAGGTGATTTCTTTGCCACCTCCGCAGTTGGTACCAAGATGGTCACTTTTTCCAATGCACAAACGGCTAGTTTAACCATTCCCGCACCCGCAACTGCCGATACAACCTATGAAGCCGACGGAAGTCTAACTGCAACTATACAAGATGGTTCAACCTATACTATTGATTCTGATGATGGAGAAGCCAGTGTCATTATTACTGATAATGAAGCGACTCCAACAGGAATATCGATTATCAAATTGCAATCAAGCATATATGAAGGAGACGATGCTCGGTTTCGAGTTGCCGCCGATTCAATTTCAGTTGATTCACTCTATGTGAGGGTCAATGTAACCCAAACTGGTTCTTTTTTCAGATTCTCAAATGTAAAGCAACAAACGGTAAGGTTTAGAACTGGTCAACTGACTCATGATATTTCAGTTGGTACCTATGATGATGAAACTGTTGAAAGTGATGGTAGTATTACCGCGACAATTATGGCACCAAGTGGAAGTGAATATACGCGCGCCACGAATTACACTAGTGCATCTATTATCATAAAGGATAATGAACCAGAATCTTAGCACCCGACACTTTTTTGATGAAAAACAATAGGTTTTTGGGGGATTTAACGCCCCTTTAGTTTTTTATGCTAAGAATTGGAAGCTTAATTTATCATTATTTGGTGTCAAATGAAAATTCAACTCTTGATGTTCAATATTTTTTCCAATTGTTCATTTCACCTTTCGTAATTTATGTTGAAATCGTTTGGCAAATTCTGCAACTTTCGGTTCTAATGCGGGGAATACATCAGCATTGGGGTCAAAATCATCGTCGAACCATGCGACCGTGTCTTCATAATCCTCCCGTTCCGGTTCGTTAAGTGTTACAAGAGCCCAGTTGTAATGGAAGATTCCACCGATATCATCTGGGGGTGCAAATCCTTTTGCTGCGACCAGTTTTGGATAAATTTCACCAGGTTTGGGATCACTCACTGCGCCAACTTTGATCAGATGATCCCACTGATCGCCATAATCGTAGATATAGTGAAAGGACTTTGCATTCGTATGGTGTAAAAATTGATTAATGCTCCACTGTTTTGTGCAGTGAATTGGGCGACTACGGAATTCCGCAAGTTCATCTTCGTCCTCTTGCCAGTATTCTTCTTTTTGATAATGAAATTCATGCATGTGACTATTGTCCCACGGCATTGCAGTTTGGATCAGGCGGTGAAAATCATTTAAATTCATGGCCTCAGGGACTTGAATCCGCCGACTAATGATAGGGTTTGAATCAACTAGTTTGATTGTTAAGCTTCGGATCTTCATCGTGTTATTCCCAATTTGATGCAATATTTTACCTGCAGGAAAAATATTTCTTGTGGATAACTTTACGACTGACCTTCAAAATTGTCAACAAAAGACTACGCTGTGTTCGGTATCAACAACGATATAAGGAAGTTGATACGTGAAAAATGGCAACACGACACGTGTAACACCAAAAGATTTGAAAAAATACCAAGGTAGTCCCGATCTTCATAAATTTACATCAGTACTGGATGGTATCTTAGCTTTGAACCCCGAACTTAACCGTTCATCAATTCGAACTTATGCTGAAGTTGTCACTGGTTTGATTGACCATAACAATGTCAACACGGCAATCTTAGGTGCGCGATCTCCTCGAATGACAGCCAACGCGAAAAGTTGCACGAAAGCAATGACGCGGTTATTTGAAAATCCGCGTTTTGATCCAGCTGTTATGATTCAACCAATAATTGATGAAATCTTTACCAACGCGGTCAACCGCAACCAAACACTGAAAATCATTATGGATCAAACCTCGACCAATAAAGAAACTGAAGGACTGGTGATTTCCGTCAAATATAAGGGACGTGCACTCCCACTCTTAAGTACCGTTGTCGAACGAAACCGTGGCGGAATTGGATACCCAGTGCAACGTCAATTACTTGACAAATTCTGTCAGATTTTGGCTCAGTATCCAAACCTTCAATTTGTCTTTTATGGTGATCGATTTTATGGCACTCAAAGTTTGATCAAATTCTGTAATCAACAACAATGGCGATATTGTTTGCGACTACGCGGAAATTTATGGATCACTTATAACGGACAGACCTTTAAATCTAGTCAGAGCAAAAAGCTCTTTCCCAAGGGCATCACCAATGCCGAACTTGGAAAAAGTGGCATCCAAACCTCAATCTATATGATCCAAGATAACGGCCAAGATGAGCCTTGGATCATTGCAACCGCAGGTAAACCGAGCAGACAAAAAGCAAAAAATTATAAAGATCGATGGGCAACTGAACCATTGTTTAAAGATCTTAAGTCTGGTGGATTTAACATTACCGATACCAAACTTCCATACACCGACCGAATTGAACGACTCATTTTATGTACCGCGACCGTAATTTATTTTTGCGTTGCCTTAGCAACGTTCATTGAACCAACTTGGGAGAAATATACGGCTGCAAAAGCAAAACGAAGTAAATTATCTCAATTGCAACATGGGATGAGAGCGTTTTATCAGTTATGGGGAAAAAATCTTCCGATTCCAAAATATTGGCAAAATATCGGGATGCTCTTTGAACCAGTTACCCCTCAAATTAAATTGGAATAAACCTGCGCGACAAGATTCAGCATCCATCCTATTGTCAAGTGCAATTCAATTTTAACGCTTAATTGTTAGATTAAGCGAACAAGTTTGTTATGTGAAAAACTTGTCAAAAGAAAAATTTCAGCACCATTTCATTCAAAATCATCCAAAAATAGCCTTCCGAACCAGAAAGTCAAAACCAAAATGTAAAATAAATCAGCTAAAATATTGAATATAATTCAAATTTTTGATAAGATTTTAACACAGACCAAAAAAAGTGTCGGGTGGTAAGAACCAGAATTATCAATCTCGACTACTCAAACAACCATTGACGAGGGAACACCAATAAGATTTACAATAACCGCAACAATTGAACCAACAATTCCAATAGTGATAAGATTAGGTGTAACCCAAACGGGTAAATTTTTGGTATCTGACACAGTAGATAGATTAGTAATAATGAACTCTGGATCAAATACACAAAATTTTGAGATTGCTACAGATGATGATATGGGTGATGAGAATGATGGATCAGCAACTATTAGCATTGTTACTGGGATTGGATATACTATAGCATCGGCACCTAATAACTCTATTAGTTTAACAATAAGTGATAATGATACATTACCAGGTATATCTGTAATTACCAATAAAACTGTTTTGTTAGAACATGAGCCAGTAAACTTAACGTTTAAAGCATCAAGACCGGTAACAGAGAATCTTAGAGTATACTATTCTTTTACTGAAAAATTTTCATTTTTTTCAAACCCTACAAGTACAACTTCAATTACAATATTTGCTGGGGACACAGAAGCAACATTCTTTGAAGGTGGGTCTGCTAACACTAGTGATAGTAGTAACTTCTATTATCAGTATCGTTTGCTTCCTGACCGTTCTTCTGGTGAAGCGAATTATTTAGTAGAAAACTCACCTAATGATCTTGTTGAAATTGAAATTCGTGATGATGATCCAGACACAACAAATTTACAACTCTCAATTGCAACTGATCAAAGGTCTATAATTGAAGGCGAAGTTGCCTTCTTTGCAATTTCATCCAGTAGAGTAGTTGATGCTAGACGAAAAGTATTATATCGAATAGAGTCAACTGGAAACTTTATTTCTGAATCAGGAGATCAAATTTTCTCAATTGGTCCAACCCACGAGCTTGAGGCAAATATAGGTGAGCGTCATTGGGTCATAACTATACCAACAATAAATGACGAAATTGTTGAAGATGATGGAGAACTGACAATTACAGTTTTTGATGGAAGATTATATCACACATCTGAAGATGACTCTGCTACGATTCGTGTAATAGATAACGACTCTGATCAAACAAATTTTCCTACTATATCTATATCCACTACAAAATTTAATATAACTGAAGGCGATGAAATTTCTTTTACAATATCGTCTGATAGAGTTTTAACTTCGGAAATTGAAGTTGACATTCAATTAGAGAATGGCCCAAAGGTACCTGGTAATATTTATGAACCAGATTTTATACTTGGTTCTTCTCAAATAACTGCAACTTTAGACCAAAACAATCAGACAAGGGTAGTCACAATATTAACTAGTGATGATAATTTGTATGAGTTAGACGGGCATATTGATATTTCAATATCTCCTGACCGTTCCTTAGAATCTGAATATAGTCCTGCACAATCTCCAAATAATGAGGTTAGAATAAATATCATGGATAATGATAAACCTGAACTTTCAGTTGTTCCAATCACCAAATCAATAATTGAAGGTGAACTTGCAACTTTCAGAATTACTGCTGATAAATCTATTAGTTCAGACTTTTTTTATGTATTTATGAGAGTGCAAAATGGAAGCGGAAATTTTATTGATGAAAGTATTGCAATGAATTATGACACTAGAAGTCCATTTGACAGAGCTATAATTCCTAATGGATCAATTAATTTTGAAATTACTGTTGGTTCTATTGATGATGCTGTTGACGAAGAAAATGGGTCAATAGAGTTAATATTGGAACAAAATAATGTTGATTATTACACAATTAGGATTGAAAACAAGAAAGCAACAGTAGTAGTCATTGACAACGATGAAACACCAGTAATTTCTATTGTAAATCCTTCGAATGAGGTATTTCTCAATGATGGTGAATCAATGACAATAATGATTGAGTCTATCTTTCCACTGACTACAGATCTAAATATCAATTTAAGTGTAAGCTTGTCAGGTGCAGCTGCGACAAATATTTCTCGAACAATTCTTAGAAGTAGGTCATCTGTAATTGTACAAACCTATACCCTTTCAAGTAGCCAAACCAGTGTTGATATAACAATTCTTTCCGGTCCAAACTACATTGTAGCCACCTCTCCCAAAAATTCTATCAATTTAGTTTTAAAATCCAGTAATAATCCTGGTATTTCAATTAAACCAGTTTTGTCTACTGTAAATGAAGGAGAATTGGCACAGTTTACGATTGAATCTACTGATACAATAACCAATACCCCACTTTCTGTCACTGTTGAATTTCGAGACGAGAATAATGCAATAATTCAAATTAATAATCAGAATTTTGCAACTTGGCAAATTCCTACAAATCAAAAATCTACCACACAATCGGTTCCTAACACTATAAACATTAACGAAAGTTTAAATGGTTCAATTACTGCAAATATTTTAGCAAGTTCAACCAATAGCTATACATTATCTAAGACTACAAGATCTGCTCAGATTCAGATTCTTGATGTTAATGGTAATACCGAATTGTCTGTTTCTAGTCTATTTGACACGATAACAGAAGGGGAACCTGCTAAATTTCGAATTTCTAGAGTAAAAGGACCGGTTCTATCGGAATCTTTGAATATTGAAGTTCGGTTAGTATATTCAGGTGACTATTTTGGGACAAATTTGCCGACCCAAAAAATCTTGACTTGGCCCTCAAATAATAGTTCAAATTATATTGAATTTGAAATTGAAACTTTCAATGACGATATAGGAGAAAATAGTGGGGAAATTAGTGCTACATTGATGAAAAATTTAAACTATATAGTTAATCAGAATTTTAAATCAACAATAAAGGTAATTGATAACGATTTACCGATTGTAACAGCACATTATCAAGATGAAATTCAAACTAGAGGACTACTGCGAACTAGTAGAGATTTTTCATTTATTATTCGAGCTTCTAAACCAACAGATTCCGATATAACCATAAATTTAAACCTAAATGAATCTAGAAATTATCTCGTATCTAGTCCTACGTCAGTTACAATTCCATCGGGAAAAACCCAAGCACTATTGACGTTGAGAACAAGAGTAATAACAGACAATACAGAAATAGAAAGTTATATTGTATTAGAAGTTGAAAGAGGATCAAATTATATTGTTGGTCAACAATCTCAAGCATCAGTGGTTGTAAGACACAGATTTGGAATACCTCAAGGAACAGGTCCAATAATCTCCATTTCTTCAAGTTCAAATCAAATTACCGAAGGAGAATCATTATATATTTATTTAAGTGCAGAAAGCACTCAAACTACCCCACTTCCAATACTAACAAGTATTTCAACACCAGTTGGTGAAAACTTTTATGATACAATGTCACATGCAAAATTTACTACATTAGCAAGCAATGGACAAACTGCCTTATATCGATTTCAAGCAATAGAAAACGAAATTGATGAACCAGACAAGAATTTAATAATTTCGCTAATTAACATTGGAACCTACAGGATTGGAGATAGCTCTATCCTTAATTTAACAATACTTGATAATGATGAACCTGAAATTTCAATTTTTAATATCGGAGATTCTTTTGTTGAAGGTAATGAAGTTACCTTTACACTTGAATCAACCACAGTATTGGACACTGGTTTTTTGGTTAATGTAGACATTTCTGAATTAGGAAACACGAATAATTTTTACTCTGGTGAATCAACTCTACGAATTCCAATTGAAGCAGGAACAGATAGAGCTCAATTTACTGTCAGTTTAGATGGTGATACTCAAGATGAACAAGATACTCTATTAACTGTTGAAATAAAGTCTGGTCAGAATTATCGGATCGGAGATGAATCGCGTGTCATTCTTGAAGTAAAAGATGATGATTTAAATGAAATCTCACTTTCTGCTGACTCTAAATTTGTGCTAGAGGGAGACATGATCTCTTTAAATCTCAGTGCTACTACTATACCTGATACTGCGTTAATGGTGAATGTGAATATTTCGGAAACAGGTACAAATTATTATTCAGGTGCGGCAACTCAGCAAGTTCCCATTAGTATTACCAAAAATTCAGCTCAGTTCATGGTGAATACTGATGAAAACAATGTGACTGGTGATGATGGGGAAATTACAATTTCGCTTGCACCTGAAAATACAAATTACAAATTAGGTACTTCTTCATCAGTGACGATCACAGTTGTAGATGATGATACCAATAGAATCTCGATTGGGGCAACATCTGACTCTGTCGTTGAAGGAGGTATGATTGAATACACTTTGTCTGCAACCTCTGCCAGTTCATCTGAGCTTGATGTTAATGTCGAAATAGTGGAAGTAGATGGTGGTGGTGATTTTTATTCTGGCAATTCAACAAGAATTATTGATTTACCTGCGAATGATACTATGGTTAATTTTATGGTGAGTACTGATTCAGATAATCTGGATGAAGCAGATGAGGCAATTACAGTATTTGTTCGCGATGGCACGGGTTACAAACCAAATCCTATTGGCAAATCAGTATTGGTAACAGATGATGATGATACCCCAATTATGTCTTTATCCAATGCGACGTTTGAAGTTGATGAAGATGTCACTGGTGGAAATTTTTTAGTGAATGTATCACTTTCCATCCCCGCTATTAATCAAGTGGATTATACCTATACATTATCAGGTGGAACTGCAACCTCGGGTACCGATACAAGTCCGCCTACTGATTATAGGTTACCTTCACCTTTAACAGGATCTATTGCTGTTGGTGAACGAACTGACACAATTTCTATCCCAATTGTCAATGATACTCGAAATGAGGGGAATGAGACTTTTGATTTAACTATTACAATTACAACAACTCCTGGTGTTTCTACTGCTGTCTTCTCAGATGGTACGACAACTTACTCTGAAACAATTACGATTTTGGATGATGAAGACCCAATTCTTTCATTTGATCCAGCAAGTGTCGAAGTTAGTGAAAATGTTGCTGGGGGTTTTGTTAGTGTTACCGCAAATTTATCTGGTCCAATAAAAGAGGATGTGACGGTGAATTATGAAACGGTGAATGGGACTGCTGTTACTTTAGTAGATTTCGCCGGTATTTCTGCTTCAGTCCAGGCGACAAGAACGATTGCGGCAGGAGATACTTCAACGACTTTTCAAATTCCGATCATTAATGATGATGAAAGTGAAGGGCATGAGGAATTTGAGCTTAAATTAACCAATCCTTTGAATGCAGTTTTCCCCAATCGTGCAAGATCTATTGAGAAAACAATTACTATTACGGATGATGAAGTTCCAACTTTAACAGTTATGGACTCAACGATAACTGTCGCTGAAACTGATGCGGATCAGAATTTTGAGGTAACATTTATGTTATCTGCAGCTCCTCTGCAAAATGTCACATTTCAATATAATTTGGTTGATATTACCGATGAGGCAGAGAAGGGAGTGGATTATACTGAACCCACTAACCGTTCGGAAACAATATTGATGACGGCTAATCCGCTCACAACTTCAATAACTATTCCAATAAAGGGTGATATGGTGAATGAAGGAAATGAAACTTTCATAATTAGAGTTTTCAACATAAATGGTGCGGTTTCTTCAGCAAAATCAACCACTTTTGACCAAGTCATTACGATTACGGATGATGAAGTCCCTGAATTTTCAGTTACTAATATGTCCTTTAATGTTGTTGAAGATGTAGCAGGAGGAAATTTTGTCTTGAATTACGAAATAACTGGGGAAACTAATCAAGATGTCACTTTTACTTTTACTTGGGATAATAATTTTGTGGATGCTAATTTTGGTACCGCAACCGAGAATGTTGATTTTACTGTTCCTGTGGATAATACAGGTCGTATTACGAGGGGTGAAAGAACAGGTCAAACACTGATACCTATTGCGCCAGACGATAAGAATGAAGGAAATGAGAGATTCAGAATAACATTATTTAATCTAAGTGGTGCGGTATTTAGTGGTGGTGGGTCAATTCTCCCAGTCACTATCACAATTGTAGATGATGAACTCCCAACCCTTAAGGTCGCAAAAAGTATTGAGGATGCACAATACACAGTAAATGTGAATGAAAATGTTTCAATGATTGAAATTCCAGTAGAATTATCGGGCCCTACCCATCGTGCTATGGTGTTTAGATATGAAACTATTGATATGTCGGCAACTTCTCCAGCAGACTATACGGGAGTGACTAGTGCGAGCAATACCACCCGTACAATAGCAGCTGGTGGAACTACAGATACTATCCAGATTCCAATTATGGATGATGGCATTCATGAGGGGAATCACGAGTTTAAGGTCAGAATCACAGATTTAACCAGTCAAGTTTTTGGTGAAATTGTTACACCTATTGAGATCATTGTAACTATAGTTGATAATGAAACCCCCACTTTGACACTTGCGAATACCTCCTTTGAAATAGCTGAGAATGTAGCTGGCGGTAACTTTGTCGCCAATTTCCAACTTTCAGGGGTCGGTAGAAGTGCAGTTCGAATTAGTTATGAATTGGTGAATGGAACAGCTGAAAAAAGAGTAGATGCAATGAATGAAAATGATTATACTGAGCCTACCACACCACTTTCAATTGCGGCAGGAGAAACTTCAGCAACTTTGTCTATTCCTATTAGAGATGATTCCGATAATGAAGGAAACGAAACCTTTACATTAAACATTACCCAAATCGTCAACGCAGTCTCTAGTGAAAGATCATCTAGATTTTCACAGGTCATTACGATTATTGATAACGAGGATCCAGAAATTTCTTTTGCCCAGTCAACTACGGAAGTAGCTGAATCGGGTAGTATTGCTGATATTGTCGTTAACTTAAAAGGACCAACTGGTGACCCTGTAGTGATCACATATCACACGGTAACTGTTCCAAATTCTGCTGTATCTCCAGCTGACTTTACTGAAATTACGAGTGCTAGTCCATCAACAGCTGTGATTTCGCCAGGTGAAACATCCGTAACCCTGCGCATTCCGATCATTGAAGATTTACTTCGAGAGGGAAATGAAAACTTCAAAGTTAAAATAACAGCTGCTACCAATACCGTATTTGCCAATAGTGCGACATTTATAGAGGCGACCGTGACAATTATTGATAATGAAGTGCCTACTCTTTCCATTCGTGAATCAGATTTGAGTTTTGCTGAAAATGTAACCGGTGGTGAAACAACTTTAACATTTCATTTAACTTCCCCGGCAATTCAAGATGTCAATTTTAACTATCGCTTTGAAGATATTGAGGGCGAGGCTGTAAAGGGTGAACGAGTTATAGCAGGTGTTGATTACACAGAACCAACGAGTCGAGACCTTTCAATTGATGAGGGAGATTCTGAGACGACAGCAACTATCGGAGTGAATAATGACGACCTCAAAGAAGGGAATGAAACCTTTAAAGTAATCATAACGATTGCTTCTGGTGCGGTGTCCTCAGCAGATATGTTAACATTTGAAAAGATTATTACCATTGAAGATGATGAAATGCCCACTTTGGAGATCAACAACTCATCCTTTGAGGTAGCAGAAGAAATTGCTGGTGGGAGTTTCGTATTTAACTATGCACTGAGTGGAGCAACTAGTCGTGACGTTACATTTAACTATTTATTGACGGGTTTTACTCAAGGAGGTGCCGCAGGTGTTACCGCAACAGCTGGCACTGATTTTTTCTTGCCACCTGACATGACTGGAGCTACACTTTCGGGAACAGAAACCATTACCATGGGTCAAAAATTTGGGATGATTTCCATTGGAATTAAAAATGATACTGCAAATGAAGGGAATGAAACTTTCACTTTGGCACTTACTGGACTAACTGGTGCTGTATTTTCAGATGGGACAAATTCCCATACTGAGACCATCACGATTGTAGATAATGAACCCCCTACTGTTACAGTTCCAACCACATTGAATGTAGCTGAAAATGTTCAAGGGATGATGGCCGAGATTGAAGTAAGTTTATCAGGTCCGACTGGCAATGCAATTGTATTAACCTATTCTACCGAAGACATGTCAGCCATTGCCCCTGGAGATTATACAGCAGTGACTAGTGAAAGCAATACAACTACTACGATTCCAATTGGTGAAACTTCAGTTACAATTCGGATTCCAATAGCAGTTGATGACAAGAAAGAAGGTAATGAAAAATTTAAAGTCAAAATTACTGATTTAACCAATTTGGTTTCTGGTGGTAGTACCACACAATATTCAACCATTGTGACAATAGTTGATGATGAAGAACCGACTTTAATGTTAGCTAATTCATCCTTTGACGTACGAGAAGATATCAGTACTGAGGCTAGTAATGGAAATTTCGTGGTAAACTTTAAACTTTCGGGTGAAACGAGTGAAGAAGTTACCTTTAGCTATGCTTTAATGAATGATACTGCTTTAGCAGACGATGATTTCACTGTGCCAACTGAAACCGTATCAATTCCGATAGGTATGACAACTGCATCTTTATCTATTCCAATTCTTCACGATGAGTTGAATGAAGGTAATGAAACGTTCACCCTTCAAATCACTAGTATTGATGAAGCCGTTGCAGCTGATGATACAGATGCATTTTCGCAAATCATCACTATCGTTGATGATGAGGACCCCATTATTCGATTCACCAACACGATCACAGATGTCGCAGAAGCGGTGGGTTTAGCGAGTATTCCTTTGCATTTGTCAGGCCCAACCGATCAAGTGGTTGAGATTAGATATGCAACAGCTAGTGGCACCGCAATTGCTGGTTTTGATTTTGCGGAAATAAGTGCGGCAAGACCGGTGACAGTAACCATTCCAATTGGTGAAACGTCAACAAATCTCATTTTTCCAATTATTGAAGATAATATATTTGAAGGTAATGAAACATTTGCAATTGGAATAGTTAGTGTATCTGGTGCAGTAATACCAGAAAATACTCCCAATAATATATTAACGACTAGTGTTAGAATCGTAGATAACGAATTACCGCAATTAACGATATCGTCTACAACCACAAGCGTGGATGAAGATGTTAGTGGTGGTGATTTCAATATTACTTTCACGTTGGATCGTCCAACTACCGACGAGGTTAGATTTACTTATGACATAGAAAAGATCAATGATAATGAAGCAATTCCGGATACAGATTACGTGGACCTTAAGAATCAACCAGGAAGAATAGAAATTGGTGCGAGCCAAACTACTGCGACTATCGAAATTTTAGATGACATGATAAATGAAGGTAATGAAAGATTTCGAGTGAAGGTTTTCAGTTTATTCGGTGCCCGTTCTGCAGACGGTTTAACTCAATTTACACAAATAATAACTATTGTGGATAATGAAATGCCCACTTTGGAAATTAAGAACTCACCCATTGAGGTAGCAGAAAATATCAATGGTGGCAATCTAGTTTTGGATTTCGAACTTACGGGTGATACCGATGGAATCGTTTCATTTTCTTATACTTTAACCAGTCCTGGTGATACCGCAACAATCGTTACTGATTATGCTAACGTACAGACTCCAATCACGATCCCAATTGGTATGACAACCGCGTCCCTAACAGTACCTATTGTCACCGATGATATGAACGAAGGTAATGAGACCTTTACTTTGGCAATAACTGGATTAACTAATGCAGTCTTTGCCGATGGTACAAACTCTCATTCCGAAACTATTACAATAATTGATGATGAGCTCCCTGCTGTTTCAGTTGCAAGTAATAATATAGAAATCATGGAAGAAGATTCCAGTCGTATGGTTGAATTTAATGTAAATTTGTCAAACCCTTCCGATCGTGCAATCGTCTTATCCTATGAAACAGTTAACATGACGGCAACTGCTCCTGATGATTTTACAGCCGTTACCGGTCCCAATAATTCGCTAACGATTCCGCGCGGAATGGAACAAGCTACAATTCAAATCCCAATTGTGAATGATGACGACAATGAGGGCAATGAAGAGTTTAAAGTTATAATCAACAATTTAACCGCTTTAGTAGTTGGTGAAAGTTTCACCCCAATTGAAGTAGTCGTGAAGATTATTGATAATGAAATGCCAACCATGTCGCTTTCCAATTCACTATCCAATACCACATTTGAAGTTGGGGAGGATGTGAATGGTGGCAATTTCATCATCAATTTCAATTTAACTGGAGCGACTGGAAGCGAAGTTACCTTTGATTACGCATTGACTGGAGGAACTGCAACCGATGTGGATGACTTTACTACACCAACCGATACATTATCTATTCCGATTGGGATGACGACTACATCCCTTACTATTCCAATTATTGTTGATACTGAAAATGAGGGTAATGAAACATTTACCTTAGCCATTTCCAATCTTATGGGGGCTAAAACGGCCGACGATTCGACCGCATTCTCGCAAGTCATTACGATTGTGGATGATGAAATACCAACCATTAGCTTAGTGCAAACGGACATTGAAGTTGCTGAATTAGGAAGTGCCGCTGAAGTCGTGGTTAAATTATCTGGGGCAACGGCTAGTGCGGTTACATTTAACTATTATACCGAAAATGATTCAGCTCAGTCTTCCAATGACTTTATGGGAATTGCCAGTGAAAGTGCACGGACAGGAACCATTGCGATTGGACGTACTTCAACGACATTGCGAATTCCGATTATTGATGATTTATTAAACGAGGGAAATGAAACATTTAAAGTCAAATTATCTTCTGCCATGAATGCAGTTTTTGCAGATAGTGCGACCACTATTGAAGCAGGGGTGACGATAGTTGATAATGAAATTCCAACCTTATCACTTTCAAATTCAGAATCCAACTCGACTTTTGAAGTCATGGAAGATGTTTCTGGCGGTAATTTTATTATCAATTTCAATTTATCAGGAGCGACGGGAAGTGAAATCACATTTAATTATGCATTGAATGAAGGCACTGCTGAAAATGTGAGTGATTTTACCACTCCTACCGAAACCTTATCCATTCCAATGGGGATGACGACTACCTCCTTAACCATACCCATTATCAATGATGACGATCACGAAGGAGAACATTCTTTTACATTGGCTATAACTAATCTTACGAATGCGGTATTTGCTGATGGTACTGACGCGTTTTCGCAGGTTATCACAATTATAGACAATGAAACACCAACGATTCGGTTTACCCAATCAACTATAGAGGTTGCCGAATCAGGAGGAATGGTAGAAGTTGTCGTCAACTTATCTGGTGCAACCAATAATCCAGTCGTTATCACTTACGAAACCGTTGATGGAACCGCGGTATCCCCTGCTGACTTTACTGGTGTTGCCACTGCTCCCCCCGAAACAGAAACAATCGCGATTGGTGATACCTCCGCAACACTCCGCATTCCAATAATCGAGGATTCTAGTGATGAAGGGAATCAAGATTTCAAAGTCAAGATAACTGGTGCAACCAACGCAGTATTCCCTAGTCCTGATGGATTTATCGAGGCAACAGTTACGATTATTGATAATGAAGTCCCTACTCTGTCCGTTTCACAGTCAACTAGAACTGTTGCAGAAACTGTTCAAAATAGCAGATTCACATTAACCTTTGAATTATCCTATGCGACGACGCAAAATGTTACCTTTGAATACAATTTAGTCGACATCACTACCATAAGTGGTGAAGACTTCATGGTACCACCGAACCGCTCAGAATCAATTGATATGGGATCTACAACTACCTCTGTTACTATTGACATCACGGATGATAGCAAAAATGAAGGTACAGAGACCTTCAAAATAGTGGTCTCTGATATTGTCGGTGCAGTTTCTTCCACCGATTTAACCACTTTTGAGCAGGTCATTACCATTACTGATGACGAAATGCCAACTTTCTCAATTGCCAATTCAACCTTTGAAGTTGCGGAAAATGTCGCGGGTGGACATCTGGTATTAGACTTTGAACTTACTGGTGCAACCAACACTGCGGTTAGCTTCGATTATGCTTTTACAGGCTTAAAGGCGATAAAAGGTACTGATTTTACTGCACCAACGACTCCAGTTTCAATTCCGATTGGATCAACTACCGCTTCATTATCGATTCCCATTACCGATGACAGTATTGATGAAGGAAATGAACAATTTACATTTGCTATCACTGGACTAACTGGAGCATTATTCATCGATAAATCAGATTCCCATACCGAAACCATTACGATTGTTGATGACGAACTCCCAGCTTTAGAAATTGCCAACACCAATCTACAAGTCCCTGAAGAAGTTGAAAGTGGCATGATCAACATCCCATTAACTCTATCTGGTCCAACCGCGAGACCAATTGTCATTGCCTATGAGACCATTAATGATTCTGCCGAATCTCCAAATGATTTTACTGGTGTAACAGCTGCAAGCAATACCACTGTAACCTTTGCTAGTGGCGTTATCTCAACGTCCTTTCAAATTCCAATCATTAGTGACTCAGACTATGAAGGTAATGAAGAGTTTACTATCAAGATTACCAATTTAACAAAATTAGTGCTTGATGGCAGTGCAACTCCGATTAACGTGACGGTAAAGATAATCGATAATGAAGTGCCAATGATTTCGCTTACCAATTCAACCTTTGAAGTTGCAGAAAATGTTGAAGGAGGAAAATTTGCATTAGAATTTGAACTTACTGGTGAAACTGGAAATGCCGTTACTTTTGACTATGCTTTGACTGGGATGTCTGCGACCAAAGGCACTGATTTCACTGATCCAATGACTCCCGTTTCTATTGCAATTGGAGCGAAAACAGGTACTTTATCTATTCCTATTACCGTTGATGACATTAATGAAGGGAACGAAGAATTCACGTTATCCATTACCAATCTTGCCAATGCGGTATTTGCTGGTGGTGCAACCACCCACACCCAAACTATTACGATTATTGATGATGAAACCCCGACGGTAGAATTTGCTGAAACAAGTATTGATGTCGCTGAAAATGTGGCTGATGGATTCGTTGATGTGGTCGTGAATCTAACAGGTGAAACTAGCAGTCCAGTGGTTATAACCTACGAAACCGAAGATGTTTCTGCTAGTTCTCCTACGGATTTTGCTGGTGTATCAACGATCAGTAATGCCACCAAAACCATTCAAATTGGTGAAACCGCGACCACCATCCAGATTCCTATCTTTGATGATATTGCACACGAGGGAAATGAAGAGTTTAAAGTGAAATTGACTAACACCACCAATTCTGTATTCCTGAATAAAGCAGCCTCAATTGAAATAATTGTGAAGATAGTTGATAATGAATCACCAACATTGACTATGACCAACTCAACTTTTGAAGTTGATGAAGATATTACTGGCAGGAAATTTGTCGTCAATTTTGAACTTTCTGGCGCGACAGGAACCCCGGTAACCTTAAGTTACAACTTTATGGATGGTAAGGCGATCTCTGGGACTGATTATACTGAACCAACAGCTTCATTTACTATTGCAGTGGATGAAACAATGGGCACCTTAGAGATTTCAATTGCCGATGATAATATCAACGAAGGGAATGAATCATTCACTTTAACTCTAACTAACCTGTCTGGTGCAGTTTTTGCTAACGGTATGGATACACTTTCTCAAGTCATCACCATTATTGATGATGAGGAACCTACAATCAAGTTTGCACAACCAACCTTAGATGTCGCGGAATCAGTTGGAATGGCTGAAGTCGTCGTTAATTTATCTGGTGTGACTACTAATCTAGTAGAGTTTAGGTATTATACTGAAAATGGTACAGCTGAGTCTCCCAGTGATTTCACTGGAATTTCTAATGTTAGTCCAGCAACTGCGATGATCCCCATTGGTGAAACTTCAGTTACCCTCCGCATTCCGATCATCGAAGATGATACTCCTGAGGGGAATCAAGATTTCAAAGTTAAAATTTCAAGTGCAGATAACGCGGTATTTCCTGAATCTAGAACATTTATTGAATCAACTATCACGATAATTGATAATGAAGTCCCTACCCTATCGGTGTCACCATCTACTATGAGTGTTGCAGAAGATGTTCAAAATGGCAATTTTCAAGTTACCTTTCAATTATCCTATGATGCAATTGAAGCTGTCACTTTTAATTATGAACTAGAGAGTATTTCTGCGATTAAAGGTACCGACTTTATTGAACCACCTAACCGCTCAGAATCAATCAGTGCCAATTCAGACTCAACTTCTATTACCATCACAATCACAGATGATTCGGATTATGAAGGTGACCATACATTCAAAATTGTGGTTTCCGATATCACTAATGCGGTTTCTGCCACAGATTTAACTACCTTTGAGCAGATAATTACCATTACCGATGACGAAATGCCAACGATGTCAATTACCAATTCTACCTTTGCAGTTGCTGAGAACATCGCAGGCGGAAATTTCATTGTAGAATTTGAACTTTCTGGTTCTACTCAAAGCGAAGTAACTTTTGCTTATACCTTGACTGATGATACTGCATTCGAAGGTACTGATTTTCGTGACCCAACTGCAACATTATCAATACCAATTGGAAGTACGACAACATCGTTATCTATCCCAATTACTGACGATGCCTTTCATGAAGGTAATGAAGAATTCACCTTAGCAATCACTGGATTAATGGGAGCTGTATTTGCTGATGAATCGGATTCCCGTACTGAAACCATCACCATTGTTGATGATGAATTTCCTGCCATTGAAGTAGCTTCTACCAATATTGACGTAAATGAGAATGTAAATAATGGTATGATTGATGTGGTCGTGAATTTAGCTGGTCCCACTAAAAATCCAACGGTAATCGGCTATGAAACGATTAATGGTACAGCCACTTCTCCAACTGATTTTACTGGTATAGCTGGTTCCAGTAATACAACTAAAACGATTGCGGGTGGAATGACATCAACCACTATCTCAATTCCAATTATCAATGACGAAAAAAATGAAGGTAATGAAGAATTCACGCTTAGAATAACTCACTTAACAAGATTAGGAGCCAATGATCCGCAATCTCCCATAGATGTTACAATCAAAATTATCGATAATGAAATACCAGTTTTATCCCTTGCCAATGAGACCTTTAAAGTTCTTGAAGATGTTGAAGGTGGAAATTTCAACGTGAATTTCAAATTATCTGGTGCAACGGGAACTGAAGTCACCTTTATGATTACATTAATGAATGGTACAGCTAATCTCAATGATGACTTTATGATGCCCGTAACCTCGGTATCAATTTCAGAGGGTTTGACCTCTACCCCGCCATTACCGATTCCTATAGTAAACGATGACAGGAATGAAGGGAATGAAACATTTACGTTAGCGATTTCAAATATTTCTGGTGCCGTAGCTACAGATGAAACTAATGCGTTCTCGCAACAAATAACAATTGTAGATGATGAAGATCCAACGATCAGGTTTGACCGATCGAACATCTCAATTGCAGAGACTCGTGATATGGCTGAAGTTGTCGTTAACTTAACAGGAGTTACGGATAGTGCAGTTACATTCACTTATTATACTGAAAGTGATCACGCGATATCTCCCGATGATTTTACTGGAATTGCTAGCGAAAGTGCACAAACAGGAACCATTGCAATTGGACGTACTTCAACGACAATACAAATTCCAATTATTGATGATTTCGTCAACGAAGGGAATGAAACATTTAAAGTCAAAATATCTGGTGCCATGAATGCAGTTTTTGCAGATAATGCGACCACTATTGAAGCGGAGGTGACTATAGTTGATAATGAAATTCCAACCTTATCACTTTCAAATTCAGAATCCAACTCGACTTTTGAAGTCATGGAAGATGTTTCTGGCGGTAATTTCGTTATCAATTTCAATTTATCGGGTGCGACTGGAAGTGAAGTTACTTTTAATTATGCATTGAATGAAGGCACAGCTGAAAATGTGAATGATTTTACCACACCTACCGAAACATTAACCATTCCAATGGGGATGACTACTACCTCCTTAACCATACCCATTATCAATGATGAAGATCACGAAGGAGAGCATTCTTTTACCTTAGCAATCACTAACCTCTCTGGTGCGGTATTTGCCGATGGTACTGACGCGTTTTCACAGGTCATCACGATTATAGACAATGAAACTCCGACGATTCGATTTGCCCAATCAACGATAGAGGTTGCCGAATCAGGAGGTATGGCTGAAGTTATCGTCAACTTATCTGGTGCAACCAATAATCCAGTCGTTATCACTTACGAAACCGTTGATGGTACCGCGGTATCCCCTGCTGACTTTACTGGTGTTGCCACTGCTCCCCCCGAAACAGAAACAATTGCGATTGGTGATACCTCTGCAACTCTCCGCATTCCAATAATCGAAGATTCTAGTGATGAGGGTAATCAAGAGTTTAAAGTCAAAATAACTGGTGCAACCAACGCAGTATTCCCTAGTCCTGATGGATTTATCGAGGCAACAGTAACCATTATTGATAATGAAGTCCCTACTCTATCCGTTTCCCAATCAACAAGAACTGTTGCAGAAACTGTTCAGAATGGCAATTTCACGTTAACTTTTGAATTATCCTATGCAACAACCCAAAATGTCACTTTTGATTACAATTTAGTCGACATCACTACCATAAGTGGTGAAGACTTCATAGTGCCGCCGAATCGATCAGAGTCAATCGATATGGGTTCTACGTCTACCTCTACTACTATTCAAATTACTGATGATACCAATAATGAAGGCAATGAAACCTTTAAAATAATCGTCTTCAACATTGACGGTGCAGTCTCGTCTGCAGATTTAACCACTTTTGAGCAAGTTATTACCATTACTGATGATGAGATGCCAACTTTGTCAATCGATAATTCTACCTTTGCAGTGGGAGAAAATGTTGCAGGTGGACATTTCGTGTTAGAATTCTCACTATCTGGGGATACTGGAACTAATGTCACGTTCAACTATACACTTACTGATGTTTCAACTACCACAGGAACAGACTACACTGTACCTGATGTATTGACTGGGACAGTATCAATGGGAGCGACAACAGGACAGGTTATGATTCCAATTACAAATGATGAAATGAACGAAGGCAATGAAGAATTCACGTTAGCAATCACTGGACTAACTGGTGCGCTTTTTGTAGATAAATCGACCACCTTCTCTGAAACCATCACCATAGTTGATGATGAGACTCCGACCATATCATTTGCAGAATCCAGTTATGAGGTTGTTGAGAATGTCGGAGGAGGTATGGCAGATATCGTGGTCAATTTATCAAATCCTTCTAACCGTGCCATTGTCGTTGCTTATGAAACTATTGATGATTCAGCAGTTTCACCTGGAGATTTCACGGGTGTGACTAATGCTAGTAATACAACAAAAACTATTCCAATTGGTATGACTTCAACCACTATCCAGATTCCGATTACTATTGATTCAAACAATGAGGGGAACGAAGAATTTAAGGTTAGAATCTCAAATCTAACAAGTATAGGTTCAGGTGGTAGTGCGATGGTAACTGAAGTCGTCGTAACAATAATTGATGACGAAGCTCCAATCTTAACACTCACCAACTCTACATTTGAAGTTGCAGAGAATGTCAACAGTAGTAATTTTGTTATTAACTACACGCTATCGGGTGAGACAACCAGCAATGTGACCTTTAACCTCTCGTTAACAGGGGATTCAGCTACAAAGGGAATGGATTTTTCTGATCCGAATCAACTAATGAAGACTATTGCAATTGGAGACAAGACGGGCATGTTTATGATTCCGATTACAGATGATATTAAAAATGAGGGTAATGAGGCT
This sequence comes from Stappiaceae bacterium, assembly GCA_964291365.2. Classification (GTDB taxonomy): domain Bacteria; phylum Pseudomonadota; class Alphaproteobacteria; order Rhizobiales; family Stappiaceae; genus JBDWFY01. The sequence continues at coordinate 1,587,438 of OZ219989.1, read as the reverse complement.
TTCACATTGGCTATTACTGGAATTACTGGTGCGGTTGCGAGTGATAAAACCGATGCATTTTCTCAAGTCATCACGATTATAGATGATGAAAATCCAAAAATCACATTTGCACAATCCACTATTGAGGTCGGAGAATCAAGAGGGATGGCAAACCTCAATGTCAATATCTCTGGTGCAACCACTAACCCTGTCGTTATTACTTATGAAACTATTGATGGCACCGCGGCTTCACCTGGAGACTATACTGGAATTTCAAGTGCTAACCCTAAAACAGCAACCATTGGTATTGGAGCAATCTCGGCTACCCTTCAAATTCCAATCATTCAAGATTCACAAATGGAAGGTAATGAAGACTTCAAAGTCAAGATTACTGCTGTTTCTAATGCAGTATTCGCAGATAATGCCACGTTTATTGAGGCGGTAGTAACGATTATTGATGATGAGGTCCCTACCCTTACAGTTGCAGAAACAACTAGAAGTGTGGATGAAAGCGTTACTGATAGACAATTTACCTTAACTTTTGCATTAAGTTATATGACTGGTCAAGATGTTACATTTAGGTATGATTTAACTGATATTACGACGACAAAAGAAATTGATTATATGGAACCAACCACCCGAACCGAACGGATTGCCGCTAATTCAACCATGACCTCTATAACCATTGATATTACTAATGACCAAATGAAAGAAGGCAATGAAACCTTTAAAGTTGTGGTCTCAGATATTGTTGGTGCGGTATCGGTCGCGGGTATGTTAACATTTGAACAGATTATAACGATAGTAGATGATGAAATCCCAACTTTAGAAATTGACAATGCGTCCTTTGCGGTTGCAGAAAATGTTGCGGGGGGTGATTTTGTTTTATCCTATTCTCTTACTGGTGAAACCAGTAAAGATGTCACATTTGATTTTACCTTACCCGATGATTCCGCAATTGGAGGTATTGATTACACTGTGCCAACGAATCTCAAAGGACTCATTTCGGCTGGAGAAAAAACGGGGATGACGTTGATTCCGATCACCAATGACAACTTGAATGAAGGAACTGAGGAATTCACTTTAGCTATCACCAATCTAACCAATGCAGTATTCACTGGTGACTCCAATTCCTTTACGCAGAAAATCATGATTTTAGATGATGAGTCTCCAACTATAGAACTTGCGCAAACTAGTATAGAAGTTGACGAAGATGTATCTGGAAGGATGGTAGATGTGGTCGTGAATTTATCAGGGGCTACTTCCAATGCTGTAGTGCTAACTTACGAAACCGAAGATAACTCAGCAATATCACCCGAAGATTTCACTGAAGTAACAAGAGCAAGTAATACCACAGCCATGATTCCAATCGGAATGACCTCAACAACTATTCAGATTCCAATTATAGATGACACCAGTCATGAAGGGAATCAATCGTTTAAAATCAAATTTACCAATGTATCGAACGCAGTTTTTGCTAATGGCGCGACTTCTGTTGAAATTACGGTAACTATCATAGATAACGAGTCCCCAACTCTATCGCTGACCAATTCATCTTTTGAAGTTGCTGAAAACAATGCCGATGGAAATTTTGTCGTCAATTACCAACTTTCAGGTGAGACTCAACAGGAAGTGACCTTTAACATTACATTAATGGACGATTCAGCCACCAAAGACGAAGATTTCACTGATCCAGCTAGTCTGATGGCAACAATAGCAATGGGAGATACCTCAGGTACGATTACGATCCCGGTTACTGATGATGAAAAAAATGAGGGTAATGAAGAATTCACCTTAACCATTTCTGCTCTCGTTGGAGCGGTATTTTCAAATGGGACAGATTCACATTCGCAATCAATAACCATTATTGATAATGAATCCCCTACATTAACGCTTTCCAATTCAAGTTTTGAAGTCGCGGAAAATGTTGATGGCGGGATTTTTGTCGTCAATTTCCAACTTTCGGGAGAAACTGATTCGGATGTGACTTTAACCTATACATTAATGGATGACACGACTACCAAAGTTGACGACTATATGGATCCAACGACACCTGTAACTATTTCTGTTGGAAGTACGACCGCGTCCCTTTCAATCCCAATTGTTAATGATGACGACAATGAAGGAAATGAAACCTTTACGTTAGCGATCAGTATGATCTCTAGTGCGGTTTCTGCGGCGGGAACGGATGAGTTTTCGCAAACCATCACGATTATTGATAATGAGGATCCAGAAATTGCATTTGACCAGACCACTATTGAAGTAAGTGAATCTATTGGAATGGCTAATGTCGTTGTGAATTTATCTGGCGCGACTGGAAGTGAGGTGATAATTACTTATGAAACAGTTGATGGAACGGCGGTATCTCCTAGCGATTTTACAGGAATCACCAATGCTAGTCCTGAAACAGAATCCATCACCATCGGTGAAACTTCCGTAACCCTCCAAATCCCAATTATTGATGACCCCGATATGGAGGGAAATCAAGACTTCAAAGTGAAAATAACCAATACTACAAACTCTGTTTTCCCCAACCGAGCTGGATTTATTGAAACGACAATAACCATTATTGATAATGAAGTTCCCACCCTTACTGTTTCAGAATCTACCAGAAAGGTTGCAGAAGATGTTCAAAATGGCAATTTTCAAGTGACCTTTCAACTTTCCTATGATGCAATTGAAACTGTCACTTTTGATTATGAACTAGAGAGTATCACTGCGATTAAAGGTTCCGACTTTATGCAACCAGATAATCGATCAGAATCAATCAGTGCCAATTCAGACTCAACTTCAATTACCATCCCAATCACGGATGATTCAGATTATGAAGGAAACCATACATTCAAAATAGTTGTCACAGATATATCCAATGCAGTCTCTTCCGCAGGTTTAACTACCTTTGAACAGATTCTTACCATCGAAGATGATGAGATGCCAACCATGTCAATTACCAACTCAACCTTTGAAGTTGCAGAAAATGTCGCTGGTGGAAACCTCGTTTTGAACTTTATGTTAACGGGTGCAACGAGAGACAACGTCACTTTTAATTATACTTTAACTGGAACGACCGCAACCAAAGGAACTGATTTTACCGAACCATCAACTCCAGTGTCGATTCCCATTGGTCAAACAACAACATCATTATCGATTCCTATTACCAATGATGCCATGAACGAAGGTAATGAGGAATTCACCTTAGCAATTACTGGATTAACTGGTGCAATATTTTCAGATGGTACTGCCGATGGCACAACTGCCCTGACTGAAACCATCACAATTATAGATGATGAGCTACCAGCTATAGAAGTTGCTTCCACTAATGTTGAAGTTGATGAAGATGTTGCAGGTGGAATGCTTAGTATTCCAGTAAACTTATCAGGCCTAACTGGACGAGATATTGTCATTTCTTATATTACCCAAGATGATTCAGCTGAATCTCCAGGCGATTTTACTGGAGTATCAATTGACGACAATGCGACCAAAACAATAACCAGTGGAACAAGATCAACTACTATTCAAATTCCGATTATTGAGGATAACAAAAATGAAGGTAATGAAGAGTTTAAACTAAATATCACGAATCTCACCAGCTCGGGTTTGGGTGGAAGTTTGATGCCTATTGAAGTTACCGTAACAATAGTTGATGATGAGATGCCGACGATGTCACTTACCAATTCAACCTTTGAAGTTGCAGAAAATGTTAATGGCGGTAACTTTGTCGTAAATTTCCAGCTTTCAGGAGCAACTGATTCGGATGTTACTTTAACTTATGCATTTACGGATGGTACTACAATTAAAGGTATGGATTATGAGGAACCTACAACTCCAGTTTCTATTACTGCAGGTGACAAAACTGCGACCCTCACAATTCCAATAACCATTGATGCCTTGCATGAAGGGAATGAATCATTCACCTTAGCTTTATCAAACTTGACTGGTGCCGTATTTTCAGATGGAACGGACACACACTCTCAAACAATTACGATTGTGGATGATGAAACTCCAACAGTAAGATTTGCTGAAACAAGTGTAGAAGTTAATGAGGCTGTCGCAAATAGTATGGTCGACATTGTTGTGAATTTGTCGGGACCTACCGGCAATGCTGTCGTGCTGACATATGAAACTGAAAATGGAACGGCTAAATCTCCAAGTGACTTTGCAGGAGTTACAAGTATCACTAAAACTATTGCGCGTGGAGCAAGCACAACAACAATCCAAATTCCAATCATTAATGATAATGAAAACGAGGGGAATGAAGAATTCAAAGTTAAAATTACTGGTGCTACCAATTCCGTTTTCCCTAATGGTGCTAATGGTATTGAAATTGTGGTAACGATTATTGATGACGAAACACCGACAATATCACTTTCCAATGCTTCATTTGAAGTTGACGAAGATGTAGGTGGTGAGCACTTTGTCGTTAATGTTTCGTTGTCAGGTCAGGCTAAAACTATCGTAACCTTTAACTTGATGTTAACGGGAGGTTCTGCGATAAAAGATGAAGACTTTACTGATCCCAGCAATCTAATGAAAACGATCCAGATTGGTGACACCTCAACCACAATAATGATTCCAATTACTGATGATAGTAAACATGAAGGAGATGAAGAATTTACCTTAACCTTATCTGATCTCGTAGGTGTCGTCTATTCTGATGGCACCACGTCCTTTAATCAGGTCATTACGATTATTGATAATGAGACTCCAACATTGGAATTTGCAGAAACAAGTTTAGAAGTAGATGAAGACATTTCAAGCGGTATGGTTGACGTAGTCGTAAATCTTTCTGGTCCAACTTTTGATGCTGTGGTCGTAACCTATGAAACTATTGACGATTCTGCAGTTTCACCTGGTGACTTCACTGGGATAACAAATGCAAGTAATACCACCAAAACTATAGCAATTGGAGCAACCATGACCACACTCCAAATTCCTATCATAAATGATTCTGAAAATGAAGGGAATGAAGAGTTCAAAGTTAGAATAACAAATGTAACCAATTCGGTGTTTCTAAATGCAGTTAACTCAATTGAAATTGTGGTGAAAATTATTGATGACGAGGTTCCAACCTTGTCGCTCACCAATTCGACTTTTGAAGTAGTTGAAAATATCGCTGGTGGTAATTTCATAGTCAATTTATCACTTTCTAATCCGATTGAAACTGATGTGAATTTTAATGTTTCGTTGATTGCAGGTACCGCGATTGCCGGCATGGATTATATGGAACTTTCAAGACCAATGGGAACAATTGGGAAGGGAAATACGACTGGAAGCATTACAATCGCTATTACCGATGATGACAAAAATGAAGGCAATGAATCTTTCACGCTAGCTATTACTGGACTAAGTGGAGCGGTGTTTGCAGATGGTGCGACGACAAGATCGCATGTTATTACAATTTTAGATGATGAATTACCTATTGTCATGTTTGCAGAAACGAGTTTAGAAGTAAATGAAAATATTTCCAGTGGTATGTTAGATGTGGTTGTAAATTTGTCGAGAACTAGCAACTCAATTGTAGAGTTGACTTATGAAACTGAAGCAGGTACTGCGCAATCTCCTAATGATTTCACAGGGGTTTCCAGTGCAAGTAATACCACCGAAACGATTGCAATTGGTATGAGTTCAACTACAATTCAAATTCCCATTATAGATGATGCAACTAACGAAGGGAATGAAGAATTCAAACTCAAAATAACTAAAGCAACCAATTCAGTGTTTCCAAATAGTTCAACCGAAATTGCGATTACAATAAAGATTATTGATAATGAGGTACCAACATTGTCATTGACCAACACAACTTTTGAGGTTCAAGAAAATGTCACGGGAGGAAATCTTGTCATCACTACTGTACTTTCAAGTGAAACTGAGAATAATGTTACTTTCAATTTTGCATTGGTTAGTGATTCTGCAACCTCAGGAAGTGATTTTACTGAACCTTCGAATTTGATTCGAACGATCGAGGTAGGTGAGACGACAACCATGGTCCAGATTGCCATTATAAATGATGATAAAAATGAAGGGAATGAAGCCTTTACTCTGGAAATTTCCAATTTAGTTGGTGCCGTATTTTCTGATGGCTTGACTTCCCATACTCAGACAATTACCATTATTGATGACGAAAGTCCAACTATCATGTTTGCTGAATCCAATTTGGAAATCGCAGAAAATGTTGAAGGTGGAATGGTTGACGTGGTTGTGAATTTGTCTGGAGTTGCCAGCAATGAAGTTGTAATCACTTATGAAACTGAAGCAGACACAGCAGAATCACCAGCTGATTTTACAGGCATAACTAATGATAGCAATACCATAACTCCTATTTCTTCAGGTCAAACTTCGGTGACAATTCAGATTCCGATCATTGATGATGTGTTGAATGAGGGCAACGAAGAATTTAAGGTAAGGATTACCAATGCAACAAATGCAGTTTTAATCGGCAATGCCGATTCAATTGAAGTTACTGTTAAAATTATTGATGATGAAAGACCAGAAGTTTCAATCCGAGCGATGAATAGTCCGATTTTGGGAAATGAAGCGGCAACATTTGTTATTTCAACAAATTCAGCTATTATTGATCCGATTTCTGTCCGCATCTACACTCACCAAGTTGGAAATGTATTACAAGGAACGACAGGTGAATCACGGTTAGAAATTCCCGCAAATGAAACCGAACAGATTGTAACTTTGACCACAATAGAGTTGAGTGATAACAATGCAGGTGGTTCTGTTACTATGATTATTTTAGCGGATGATGAAACAATGCCAGCTTATACATTGGCAACCGAGTCACAACGTCAATCTGCGACAGTATTGGTTAGGAATTCAACAATTATATCCATTAGAAGCACTACAAGTGGTAATGCTGTTATAGAAGGTAACCCAGTTACTTTCAGACTTACAAGTCGCGGTTTGACTACAGAAAATGCGATTGTTGTAAATTTAGATATTTCAGTAACTGGTGAATTTTTGTCATGGCGGGTTCCCAGATTGGCAGCTGTTCCTAATTCTGAAAGTGATCGTTCAATTGAAATAAATGTTCAAACTGATGATGATTTAACTGAAGAAACCCCAGGAACAATTGTCGTAGAATTGTTACCAGGTAATAGTTATGAATTAGCTTCAGAAAAAAGAATCAGCGTAACGATAAATGACAATGATCAAGGAGTTGAAGAACCTGCTGATGACTCAAGGGTCTCAGTTGCTGACAGTGCAGTTCAGTCAATTTTGAATGCTATAAGCAATAATCCACCAACAGAAAGTGAAGCCCCCTCTCCTACTAATCCAAATATTCCAACTGTTTCAATTGATTCAATTCATTCACAAGTGGAAGAAGGACGTTCGGTTGAGTTTGTCATTAATGCAAATGGTGGTTCGGATACCGCAACAACTTACATAAGATTGAATGTCAATCCCGTTGGAGACTTCTTTGAGTTTAAAGAATCACACCAGATTACACGACAAATACAAGGTCAGGGATTGGTTCGGGTCGTCTTCCCAACGATTGATGACACACTTGCGGAAGCAGATGGCCGACTTGAAGTAGCTATCATCTCAGATTCTTCATATCGAATAGCTACGAATAAGAGCTCAGCATCAGTGATTATTTCCGATACTCATGATCGGCAAGTTCGACAAGATTTACTCACCACGAGTTCACAAGCATTCTTACCAGATGTTGTTGGTAACATGACCGTGCGAACGACAGATCTTATTTCGCAACGAGTTAAGCAAGGGTTTAGTGAATCTAACAACATCTCGCTCAATCTTGGCGGCCAAAATTCATTACGCGGCTTGATTGAAATGAGTGGTGAAATGACCAATAAGGGTTCAATTGACTGGCGCGAAGTACTTGGAGATTCTTCTTTCACGATGACACTCCTCCCTGGTGAAGAATTTGTCGCTCCCACGACAATATGGGGAGTTGGAGATAATCGTGGTTTAAGTTCCTCAAGCAGTTCACAAACATGGTCTGGTGATGTATTTACAGGACAATTTGGTATAGATACATTAATCAATCAAGAGTTCCTGACTGGACTTTCCGCATCTATAGTCGAAAATGAGATTGAGATTGAAAACGAGGATATCGACGGATTAGAGTTTACACTTAACTCAACAACACTCAATCCATATTTCAGCTGGCATTCACCAACTCAAACAGCTGAGTTGCAAGCTGTTGCTGGTTTAGGTATTGGAGCGTTCAGCATCAATCAAGCAGATTATGAGTTTGAAACATTGGCAAGCCGCTCCTATTCATTTGCATTATCGGGACGCAAGGAACTCTACGCTTCCGATAGTATCCTTAATGGTACAACTAAACTAAACATCATTGGTGATTCTTGGTTTGCAAGCAATTATATTGATGGTCAAGCAGACCTGTTAGCTGATTTACAAACTGATGCGCACTACTTACGACTCCGAACCGAAGGTACCCATCAGTTCTCATTTGTGCGTGGTTCCTCACTAACTCCAATAATTTCTGTCGGCATCCGAGATGATCGAAAAGATCAATTAACCAACTTCGGTATGGAGTTTAGTAGCGGATTTGATTATACCGATCCAATTGGTATAAACTTGTCAGGAACTGGTAGCATGCTCTATGCTGGTGAAAACACTATTCAAAAAATGAGCGTCAATGGAACCTTAGGATATGATCATGGCAATGATGCATTGGGACTCACATTCGCGATTTCACCAACTTGGGGACAAACGCTTGCAAGCGTACAAAATACTTTATGGAGTAGTAATATCTTAGTCAGTGATAAAGAAGTTGGTCAATATTCGGATGGCACTCAGGTAAATTCCGAACTAGGTTATGGCTTCACGCTCGGTGAAGAATCAAGAAAGTTGAACCTATATAGCGGTTATGAGTTTGACGCGGAATCAGACGACCAATTATCATTAGGGACGAGTGTTTCGATTGGATCACATCTAAGCCTTGATTTAGAGGGAACACGAGCAATCAATACCCAAGAATCGCAAGCGACAAAATATCAGCTAAATGGACGCTTGACATGGTAGAGCTAATCCTTAAGATTTTTCAATAAATTATATTATGTATTGAATCATTAAAGTGCTACATATCACGTTAGATAGTTGTGATCAGAAAAAATACATGAATTTGTCGTAGAACAAGTGGTTTTTATCTTCAGCGTGCATAAGGATGAGAAACATGCAAGAATACCGAGAGGGTGACAAAATTCCGTCAATTTGTGCTAATTGCAACAAAAGTGTCACGACAACCCTCACAAATGAGACTATATCATTGTGTGAGGGACTGCAGGATATCAAAAATGTAATAGTTGATATATGTGATGAATGTGGTCATATGTGTTCAATTTCCCATGAGTTTGTAAAGCCTATCCAACAAGCGGTAAAGAAACTGTTAGCATCTAAAGCAGTTTCTGATTCAAGTGAAATTACTATTGAACTGAAATCCCAAGTGGATGACAAAAAAGTCACCAGTAGTAATACCGAGCGGAATTATCCGCAAGAATATCTAATGGTAGCGACCGCTGGATAATCGCTAGAGTTAGACATTTGCGATGATTGTAGCAATAGATAGCAATACCTGCTCAATCATTGTTGCCAAATTAGCAAGCCGCAAAGAAAGTAATTAACTCTGAATTGGTATCTAAGGTTGAAGAGGTTTCAGTGTTCATGAGGATGAGTGAAATGATTGATTACCGTGAAGGAGCAAAATGTACAGCAGTTTGCGGCTATTGTAACAAAAGTGTACCTGCAACCCTTACAAAGGTAACTTTATCTATATGTGAGGGTATAGAGGAGGTTAAAGGTGTCTTAGTTGACACTTGCAACGAATGTGGCAATATGATTGCAATTTCTGCTCGCTCTTTACCTCCAATTCGACTAGCACACAAAAAACTAGTTGAATCTGGAAAGGTATCAAAAGGTGCAATAACCACTGAACTAAAATCTATAGAGGATGCTAGAAATACTGAGCGAAATAGTCCGCAAGTGTATCCGCTGGATAATTGCTAAAATATGATATTGACATGAATGCAAAATACACATTGGTGGCGATGAATTTTGAATAAAATTCAGTTTACCTGCCGGTTGAACTGTATTGTGACGTAATTTACCTAGAAACTTGGGGGCAAACGCTTGCAAGCGTACAAAATACTTTGTGGAGCAATAGCATTTTAGCCAGCGATAAAGAAGTTGGTCAGTATTCTGATGGTACACAGGTCAGTTCCGAACTAGGTTATGGCTTCACGCTCGGTGAAGAAACAAGAAAATTGAACCTATATAGCGGTTATGAGTTTGACGCAGAATCAGATGATCAATTAATGTTGGGTTCCAGTATTTCAATTGGATCGCATCTAAGTCTTAATTTAGAGGGAACACGAGCAATCAATTCCCAAGAATCGCAAGCGACAAAATATCAGCTAAATGGACGCTTGAGCTGGTAGTGCTAATCGTCAAGATTTTTCAATAAATTATATTATGTATTGAGTCATTAAAGTGCTACATATCACGTTAGATAGTTGTCAACAAAAAAAATACATGAATTTGTCGTAGAACATGAATTTCTCGTAGAACAGGCCGAATGGGTCAAGATTGTACATTTTAACTGTCTTACGACAAATTAATTTTTGTTGACGTTGTAAAGGAAGTCTATACTCGTAAGAGAAGTTAAGTAAAAAAATTGTTCCAACTAGCAGAAATTTGGTAAATATTTGTCAAAAAATTAAAAATTTTCTCTAATAAAATCAGCGGTTTCAAGCACTTCCGAAAAAATCTGTGGATAACTTTTATTTTTTATTGCAAGTATCGAAATAAAGCACTAGTCTGGAAATAATTGTTTACGTTAAGTCGAAAATACTATGAATTGCTAGAGTAAAAAATATATTTTGTTTTTGACTTGACAAATTCGTGCCGATAGTTTATATAGAACATGAGTTATCGGATCATTTTGTGAAATAGCGAAATTGACTGATTTATACGAACAAGTCTAGTAATTGATTATTTTTGATTGTGTATTTGGGGCAACGATCTATTTTGCGACAAAATCTAAAACAAAGGATTCAAATTAAATGAAACAACTTCAACTTGCTTGTTCAAATGATCTCGGGTGTAACCCGTTTGTAAACGAAATGAGTATCGCGTACCCAGTTGGACTAAATCCGATTTATTCGCTTTTTGGAGGGGTTACAAATCACTCTACTCTCAACAAATACATATTGAATCCGCTGAGTCAAGTCCTCCCGGGACTGCTAGCTGGTTCACCTTTACTTTCTTATCAAGTTGCTCAAGTGCATATCATCGGTGTTGATTGTGATTTTCCACTTGCGATAGATGCAACTTCTTTGCAACAAGTGCCAAAATCTGACTCAACGCCAATTAAGTTGGAAGCAATAGAATCACAAATTCGTTCAATACTATCTACACTCAGAATTCCGATCGTGAAAAAATTTGTAAAAAGTTTGGCAATGGCAATGAAAGATGGTAGTGATGGTGCAAGTGAGAATCACAAGGACTGGTTCGACGGCAAAGACCTGAAGATCCCGGATGCAGAATATGGCATCAAAGAGCGCCGAATCCGTGATTGTCTTCATAATTTGATTGAATTTGACGCAGATGAATTTTGTCAGATGCTTTGGGAACTAATTCAAACGCACTATTTTCAACGGCTACGAAGAGTCAAGCAACTTGGGTTCAGTGAATTTGTATATCCTGGTGCAACTCATAACCGATTTGTGCATAGTCTTGGTGTATATTTTAACGCATGTCGGTTGCTGAAACATATCCGAAAAAAACTTGGTAAGGATTTCAATGAAGAACGAGCGAAAGTAGCAATCGTTGCGGCGTTATTGCATGATATTGGTCATGGTCCTTTTAGCCATGCTTTTGAAAGTGTAGGAAAAGCACTGGGCATCAAATTCGCCGACCATGAAAGAGTTAGTGATATTATCATTCGCTCGACTAAAATTGCAAATATTTTGAATAAACATCGGAAAGGACTTGCCGAAGATGTCGCAAAAGTGGTGGCGGCAAATTCACATCGAGATATCTACGCTTCAATCGTAAGTAGCCAATTTGATGCGGACCGCTTGGACTATCTTGAACGTGATCAACTAATGACCGGTTCCAAGAATAGTCTAATTGAATTGGATTGGATAATTTCAAATATTGAAATCAGAAAAACCACCGTAGAAATTGAGCCTGATAAATTTGATGAGATAGAAACTATTGTGTTTCGTTCCCAAGCGAAGTTGGCACTTCAAACTTATGTTTTGGGATTGTTTAATTTGTATAATTCTGTGTACTTTCATCCGGTAACTCGCGCAGCTGAACAAGTCTTTAAAAATTTACTCTTGCGAATTCACAAGCTAATTCAACGCGGTGATATGGATAAAATAGGACTTCCCTTGAATAATCCAATTATTTCCTTCTTCCAAAATCAGGATTCATTTGAAGCAATGTTGGATTTGAACGACAATGTGATTTGGGATGCACTCAGAGATTTGAAACAATCTGAGGATCAGGTTATTTCAAAATTGGCAATTATGCTTGATGAACGTCGGCTACCAAAAGCAATTAATGTGCGAGAACGAGTAAAAGAGTATTTTCAAGCGGACGAATTTAATGAGCTATCCAAGAAAGAACGGAATGAAAAAATTGATAGCAGTGTCACTCAATTTAAGGAGCAATTGCAGAATTATATCAATGAGTATAATTTGGATGAACAAGTTTGGTTTGATTCTGGTTCGCGAGTTGCATATAAATCAATAAGTAAAGAACCCGGGAAATTGGATACAATACAAGTATTGGAAAATAGAAAAGTATTCGGTTTACAAGAACTTTCTGATGCTGTTGAAGTTGCTGAGGAATTTAAATTTGAAAGAATTTATCTTCCGTTTGAAAATTCAGAAATTTTAGATTATCTAAACTCTCTAATAACAACCTGTTGCAAGGAGGTATCTCAAAATGGCATGTAATGCTACAAATGATCATGATGCGGTTGTGCAAATCGTTGCCGCTACCGAAAACCATGAAATCAAGGGGGTTGGTGTATTACAAAGTATAGCATATCTGTTGGAAGTCGCCAAAGTAGGTTATGGGTTTAAATTCGGTCACAAATTCTGTTCACCTTATTGCGAAGAAGTGGAATTGGGGTCGCGTGGAGCTGCGACTTTAGGTAAACTTAATGTTGAACAGATCGTAACCAAATGGGGTGTGACCAAAAAAACCTATAAAACTTCAATTCCATATCAAGGTACTGGAGCTGAAGATGATTATTATCACTTCATCGTCAACAAGGCTATTGCATGTAAAGAGATTCAACTTGATCTAGTTGCAACGGCAGCATATTATCAGAACATAAAAATAGACGATCCCTGGGGGGACATCGAGCGACTAAAATTGTATGACCGCGAAAATGGAACATTTGAAAAATCACAAGAGCTGTATGAGGAGCTACGATTGCTTCCAGCCTTTGCGAAATTGCCTGAAATACCAGTGTCAACTAAATTGGCGGCGTAGGTTTAGGGGATTATTTGATTCATATGCGAGATTGCGCGTTAATTTGTCGTTAGCAAGCAATTGCGGTGGAAATGTAATGCAGTGACTAGGTGCGATGCAAACGGAATTGGTATTAATGACGCGATGATAGTACTGTGGATATGAGTAGCTAATAACAACCAGTTGCAAGGAGGTATCTCAAAATGGCATGTAATGCTACAAACAAATTTGATGCGGTTGTGCAAATCGTTACCGCCGCTTCAAACCATGAAATCAAGGGACGTGGTGTATTGCAAAGTATAGCATATCTGTTGGAAGTCGCTGAAGTAGGTTATGGGTTTAAATTCGGGCACAAATTTTGCTCGCCCTATTGCGAAGACGTAGAACGGGGCTCTCGAGGAGCCAGAAATCTCGGAAAACTTGAAGTTGAACAGTTCGTAACCGAGTGGGGCGTGACCAAAAAAACCTATAAAACTTCAATTCCATATAAAGGTACTGGAGCTGAAGATGATTATTATCACTTCATCGTCAACAAGTCTATTGCATGTAAAGAGATTCAACTTGATCTTGTTGCAACGGCGGCGTATTATCAGAACATAAAAGTTGATGACCCTTGGGGGGACATCGAGCGACTAAAATTGTATGACCGCGAAAATGGAACATTTGAAAAATCACAAGAGCTGTATGAGGAGCTACAATTGCTTCCAGCCTTTGCGAAATTACCTGAAATACCAGTGCCGACTAAATTGGCGGCATAGGTTTAGGGGATAATGTGATTAATGCTTGTGGTTACCCGTTAATTTGTCGTTAACGAGCAATTGCGGTAAGAAATGTGAAGCAGTGACCAGGTGCAAAGCAAATGGAATTGGTATTAATGACGCAATGATAGTGAAGTAGATATGAGTAGCTAATAACAACCTGTTGCAAGGAGGTATCTCAAAATGCCATGTAATGCTACAAACTATTTTGACGCGGTTGTGCAAATCGTTGCCGCCGCAGCTTATTGTAGTTCTGAATAATATAAGGGGCTCCAATGATGGTTTTCAACCATCATTGGAGCCCAAAATAGTAATGCACACCTAGCAATCACTAGCTGTGCAAAATTATTGTTAGTGCAAATTTACTCCAAAACCCTTGCTTTCTGCAAATTAAGTGTTGGAATAAATATACAGGTTGGATAAAATAGATTACTGGACTACTTATTCCGAAAGTGCTGCATACATCTCGTCATCGCCGAATAGAATAAGAAATGCGGCCACTATACATATACCAGTAAAACAGGGTAAAATCACTAGAGCACTCATTCGAATTTGTGCCCATGAATCTTTTGTCAATTTGGGCTCTTGTAACCAAATGTACTCAAGAAAAAGAAATGGATCCAGCTCTTCTATCGGTAAGTCAGGCGCACCAATAATTTTTTTGTATTGTTTTACTAATTGGTGTCCACCTTTAAAATACATTTCAGTCGTTTCGTTCGGCATTGGCTCACCATGATTCAAACTAACCAAAAGTGCATGAAGTGCCTCTATATTGTCCTCCTTTCGGATTAACTGAGGTTGAAATTGATGTTCAATTATACCATCAGTATAAGTATAAGTTGAACTATGTTCTGAAACGTCGCAACTTTCGCTACTAATTTCGTTGATGCTAAACTGGCCTTTATTTCTAATTAACACAGAAAAACGAGTGCCAGGCATCCGAGATGATTTTATTTCACTCATACATTCGATATAGTTTCAAAACTTGAAAGTAAAAAATGCCGACAAAATTTTTTCTACCCACATATTTCGATATAGAATGTCAAGGTGATATGATGATTTTGAGTCAAAAAAATGTCACAAAGTTGTTGCATATTCCGATGGCATTCAAGTCAGTTCTGAACTTGGTTATAGTTTCACGCTTGGTGAAGAGTCAAGAAAACGAAACCTATATAGCAGTTATGAATTTGACACTGAATCAGATGATCAACTATCACTAGGTTCTAGTGTTTCGATTGGACCACATCTAAGCCTTGATTTGGCAGGAACGCGAGCAATCAATATTCAAGAATCACAAGCGACAAAATACCTATTGAATGGACGCTTGAACTGGTAGTGTTATTTGTCAAGATTTTTCAATAAATTATATTTTGTATTGTATCATTGAAGCACAACATATCTCGTTAGATGGGTATCATCAAAAAAAAAATAAATTAATTTGTCGTAAAACAGTTTATCATTCAAACGTCTACATTTCCATGCAAAACTAACTGAACATTATCCAAACGTACTAAACTAATCAGCGAGAATTTCGACTCCACGTGTTTTCCTATTACCAAGCAACTATGAATCAACTGCACATTCATGTTTTTTTTCGTAGCATCTCGCAAACCGCGTAGATTTTATCATATCACTTGTTGTCCCGAGACAGTTATTTTGACACTAATGCGGTAAATATTATGACATTCTATAAGAGGAAATCTTTTAACCTGACTTTACTTTTAAATGTTTGAGAAGTTTTCTTAATTTTCAATTCAAGCTTATTAATTTCCTGTTTCTATCTTTCTTCTTTCTGCCGTAGCTTACTGTAGTTTTGAATAATATAAGGGGCTCCAATGATGGTTGAAAACCATCATTGGAGCCCTAAATAGTAATGCACACCTAGCAATCACTAGGTGTGCAAAATTATTGTTAGTGCAAATTTACTCCAAAACCCTTGCTTTCTGCGAATTAAGTGTTGGAATAAATATACAGGTTTGATAAAATAGATTACTGGACTGCATATTCCGAAGGTGCTAAATTCACCTCGTCATCGCCGAATAGAATAAGAAATGCGGCCACAATACATATAACAGTAAAACAGGGTAAAATCACTAGAGCACTCATTCGAATTTGCGCCCATGAATCTTTTGTCAATTTGGGCTCTTGTAACCAAATGTTCTCAAGAAACTGATATGGATCCAGTTCTTCTATCGGTAAGTCAGACGCACCAATAAATTTTTTGTATTGTTTCACCAATTGGTGTCCACGCTTAAGATACATTTCAGTCGTTTCGCTCGGTATTGGCTCACCGTGATTTAAAGAAGCCAAAAGTGCTTGAAGTGTCTTTATATTGTCCTCCTTCCGGATTAACTCAGGTTGAAATTGATGTTCAATTATACCATCAGTATAAGTATAAGTTGAACTATGTTCTGAAACGTCGCAACTTTCGCTGCTAATTTCGTTAATGCTAAACTGGCCTTTTTTTCTAATTAACACAGAAAATCGAGTACCAGGCATCCGAGATGATTTTATTTCACTCATACATTCGATATAGTTTCAAAACTTGAAAGTAAAAAATGCCGACAAAATTTTTTCTACCCACATATTTCCGATATAGAATGTTAAAATAAATGACAATTTTGTGTCAAAAAAATTTTAATGCGTGTTCTAAGTGTTTAATCCGATCGCTTTCTGCCCAGTTTCCAAGAAAATTGTCGGTTTGAAAGTAACAAATTACTTTTCCCATAGAATTTTAATCCCCCTTGTCGTATATAAAATACCTAACTACCTAAAATAAAAAAATATTGTGAAAAGAAAGTTGCAATTTATTTATTTGTACTTTATACTTGAAACTAAATTACTATAACACAGATTTTCGCAACAGACTTTGAACCTAACAACTTGGGATTGGTTGTGCAATACATTGACTGGAAATATAAACCCAAAATCACAATATAAGGACAAAATGCTAAAACATAAAGCTTATGAATTACTTGTTCAACCTATCTTGTCGGTAGTTGGATTCTTATTTGTTGCTGTGCTAGTGAATCCATTAGTGATAGACAATGCAAACGCGACAGCTTCATATATTGGTTTTACAAATGCAAATGTATCACATGTAGCTATAACCGGAGGACCAAATTATGGAGCGCATAAAGAACTGCAAATTCATGCTGGGGTTTCTAATACAATCCCTAATATTACTTTTTATCGTTGGTATGATGGTTATGACCATAAAGGACCACGTATAGAGTTTACTGAATTTATTGATGGAGTTGGAACACACAAACGATCAGTTACCACCAATCTCCAAACTGTGAGACGTAATTTTACGTACCTAGACTTTGAAGTATATAAAATAGAAAGAAAAAAGGTTCACTCCGGATTCTCAGCCGATGATGCTGAAAGTAATGGAGTAATTCACACAAAAGAAGCGGCCATCAATAAAATTGGCAATAAAGTCGTCAGATATCGGATTAGAACCTACGAAATCAGCACAACTAATACAATCTCAGAAGCTAACATTACAATCTCTCGAAAACATGTAGGAATTGAGTGGGTTTCTAATACCAACAATCAACATATTGAACTAGCTAGCGGTGATTATGTTTCTGGAACAACAGCCTACCCATATATAGCTGCGAATGCTTTTACTTCTATTGCCAAAGGAGCATTTACAGGTCCCAGTAAAGTTTCAAATTTTGTCATTAGAGGTACTGAGAAATTAAATACAGAAACAGAAAAATCTAACGATTGGGTAAGAGTTGATACAGACAGAGCTTGGTACATTGGTAGAAATAACTTTGAATTTGGTCATTGGCAACTAAATCACCATGATTACGATAGTAGTGATAGGTCACGGTGTCGAAATTCGGATTATGCAACTTATATTAACTGCTTTGCAATCGTCTTTTATCCAGACAAAGCTGCAATAGATAATTTGCAAGGAACAGTACAAATTAAACTTGAAATTGCCCATGATGTAAATGGAGAAAATTTTTACCGTAGAATCACATTTACTATAAACGGTAGTAGTGCAACATTTCCTGAAGTGAGTTTGATGGTTTCAGAAACTTCAATTATTGAAGGTACCGATGGCACTCTCAATACGTCCCAAGTTGTCACAGTAAATCTAAGTGAACCGGCAAATAGAGATATTTCAGTAGATTATTCATTAACTGGTGTTGAAGCTAAAATTCCATATGATGTTAGACTAGGAGCTACCGCGCCAGGACGCATTTCGGATTCAGTAGGAAAACTTACCCTAGTTGAAGGTGAGTCTTCAACAGAAATCCCATTGGAAATTATCGCCGACAATAATGATGAACTGGACGAAACATTTAAAATTACATTAACTGGTTCAAACTATAGTACTGTTTCTACATTATTGGGGTCAAGAACAATCACAATTACTGATGATGACGACCCACCAACTGTTTCTATTGCAACTACTGTTTTTATCAATGAAACCGATGCAAATTCCACTGGTGCAATCACACTTTCATTGGATCGCGCGTCTGGCAAAACTGTAAATGTGCCTTTCACTGTCCAGACAGGAACAGCAGTTGCAGCAGACTTTACTCTGGTTGATGGTACAGTAGATTTTGTCCCAGATTCTGAAACTAAAATTACCAATACTAG
The DNA here is from genome assembly GCA_964291365.2 of Stappiaceae bacterium. Lineage (GTDB taxonomy): Bacteria > Pseudomonadota > Alphaproteobacteria > Rhizobiales > Stappiaceae > JBDWFY01. Next base: position 1,568,596 of record OZ219989.1, on the reverse strand, counting down.
TATGAATATTACATATACGATAATCGGCGATGAAGTCAGTGAACCTTCGGAACAATTTACAATCACCCTAGCTGCTCCTACCAATGGCACACTATCTGAAGAAAATTATATCGGAACCGTCATTATTAGAGATGATGAAACTCCAGAACTAATGATTGTTTCTGGTGATCATGTTGTTGAAGCCGAAAATGCCAACGCGGATTTTGTAATATCAGCGGAGATTAGTCCCAATAGAAATATCACAATAAAGTATGATTTGTCTGAGAGTCAAAATTTTATAAAAAGTGACTTTATTAAAAATGGAGGTAAGGGTATGATGGCGAATTTAGATTTTACCGAAGGTGCTACAGAATCCACATTATCAATTCCAATTGATAATGATAGCACGGATGAATCAAATGGTACAATCAAAGTAACTTTACAACCAGATAATGCGGAACCAATTTCATACAGGTTATCCACCAACCAGCAAAATTTCGGTGAAATTCAAGTTATTGATGATGATGGTTCACCTCATGTATCTATAACTACGAATGCGATCAATATCACCGAAGGAGACTCATTTGATTTTATGTTAACTGTACTTCCAATACAAAACACTCCATTAACGATAACATTAACTGAGGATGATTCGAATTCCGAGTATTTTGGTTCATATTCAATCACGACCTTTGAAATCCCAACTAGCGGTAGCTTAATAGTTACTGTTTCTACAAACCTTAAAGCAACTCATGACCCAATTGCGACATTGAATATTTCTATAGTTAATCATTCATCCTACCAAATTACACCAAATAATGGATCAATTTCAATAAATATTGAAAACTACAATCTACCAACAGTATCAATTTCGTCATCTGCCCACGATAGTGCAATTGTGGAAGGTTCTAATTTTAGTTTTACTCTAGAAGCGGATCCAGCTCCAGCAGGAGATCTATTAGTAAATCTCATCGCAGAATCTAATCCAGACGGTTACTTAGCTGAAAATTTTGATCTCACAATTGAAGTCGGGACTTCGGGAAGGGTTGATGTAACTGTTGCAACAAATGCATTGAATGATGTTCAAGATGTTGGTCAAATTATAATCGGAATTGCTGAAAGTCCAGGATTTTACTTGATTTCTGCTGAAAAAACCAGTATTTCAGTAACAATTTCAAAGGTTCAGGCACCTGAGTTGTCACGAATTTCAATCACCTCCGATGCAAATGGTGTAAGCATCGTTGAAGGTAGAGAGTTTGAATTTCAACTACTAGCTGAACCTGCACCCACCACTAATCTTGAAGTTAACTTAGCGATAACTGATGCAGGATTTTTTGATCCAACTCAAATAACTTCTGTTTCAATTCCAAGTTCAGGGCATATAAAAAATACTGTAATGACAAGGAAAATATTGGCAAGTGGTGAAAGCGGAGAAATAGCAATCTCAATTGGAGGTAGTTCGGACTATTATATATCTGCATCAGAAAATCTAATTTCATTTATGGTATTGGACGAGGAAATAGACTCGACACCTGTTGCATCAATTAATCCAGTGACAAATAGAATAAAAATGAGAGAAAAAGCAAGTTTTGATATTCGTTTAAATCCAGTTCCTACAAATCCTGTTACCGTAAACTTAATCGTATCATATGAAGGAACTACCTTATTATGGCGTGCTCCTCGACGAATGAAGTTGCAAGGGCGATATTTTCTTACTTTGCCCACTCTAGTTGATTGGGAAAATATAGATACTCCTCATCATGTTCGAGTACAAATTGCACCTGGGGAAGGTTACGAAGTTAGTGAAATTGGAGAGAATGTTGCAAGAGTTTTTGTTGATGGAATTGAAGACGCTTCACAAACAGGAAATTTAACTAATATTTCAGTTGCAAGTTCGGTTGCCAATTCAATATTATCTGTTATGACGGGTGGAAATCAACCCGAATCTTCGTCACCTTCCTTAACTGATAACGGTTCAACAAAATTGAATATTGAACCTACCATCGCAGTTTCTGCGGTTGAATCACAAATTCAAGAAGGGGATTTTGCAAAATTTCTCATAACTGCACGTAACAATTCTGATTCTTCAAGCATTATTGTAAAATTGAGTATCAATCCCGTTGGTGACTTCTTTGAGTTCAGTGAGTTAAACCAAATTTCAAAACGTTTTCAGGGGCATGGGTTAGTTCATCTCGTATTCCCAACAATAGACGATACCTTAGCTGAAGCTGATGGTTTATTAAAAGTATCAATTATTCCGGATGCTTCGTATAAGATTGCTTCAAACAAAGGATCTACCGCTGTGATAGTTTCTGACGCAGTTGATCGACAACTTCGTCAAGATTTACTCACCGCTAGCACGCAAGCATTCTTACCGGATGTACTTGGTAATATGACAGTCAGAACCACAAACCTCATTTCGCAACGAGTACAGCAAGGATTTAGCGAAAGTAACAATGTCTCTCTCAATCTTGGTGGCCAAAATACATTGCGAGGTTTGATTGAAATGAGTGGTGAGATGACAAATCAAGGTTTGGTTTCATGGCGCGAAGTTCTAGGTGATTCTTCTTTTGCGATGACTTTATTATCAAGAGATGATTTTGTTGCACCAACCACTATTTGGGGAGTTGGTGATTATCGTGATTTGAGTTCATCAAGCAGTGCAAACCCATGGTCTGGAGATGTATTCACCGGTCAATTTGGGATTGACACGTTAATTGGAAAAGAAATCCTCACTGGTCTTTCTGCTTCCATCACCGAAAATGAAATTGAGATGAATAATAAAAATGTCAAAGGACTGGAATTTGCACTTAATTCAATCACACTTACCCCATATGTTGGTTGGACTTCACCAACTCAAGATGCTGAAATACAAGCAATCGCTGGCTATGGTGTCGGTGAGTTTACCATTGATCAAGCTAAGTATGATATTGAAACCCTAGCAAGCCAATCTTATTCATTCGCATTATCAGGACGCAAAGAACTTTACTCTTCCAATAGTTTGTTAAACGGAACAACCAAATTGAATATCATTGGTGATTCTTGGATTGCAAGAAATTACATTGATGGTCACGCTGATGTTTTGGCAAATTTGCAAATTGATACGCACTACTTACGACTCCGAACCGAAGGGACCCATCAGTTTTCATTTACGCGTGGTTCAGCACTAACCCCAATCATTTCAGTCGGAATACGTGATGACAGAAAAGACCAACTAACCAACTTCAGCATAGAATTGAGTGGTGGATTTGATTATGCCGATCCGTTGGGATTGAATTTGTCAGGATCTGGTAGCATGCTCTATGCTGGTGAAAATACGATTCAAAAAATGAGTGTGAATGGTACCTTAGGTTACGACTATGGCAATGACGCGTTGGGACTCACATTCGCTATTTCACCGACTTGGGGGCAAACGCTTGCAAGTATAAAAAATACCTTGTGGAGCAGTAGCATGTTAGCTAGTGATAAGGAAGTTGGTCAGTATTCCGATGGCACTCAAATCAGTTCTGAACTCGGGTATGGCTTCACGCTTGGTGAGGATATAAGTAAACTGAAGCTATATAGCGGTTATGAATTTGAAGCGTCATCCGATGATGAACTATTGTTCGGGACTAGTATTTCAATCGGTTCAAGCATTGGACTTGATATAGAGCGAACAAACAAGATAGGTACACCTGATTCAGAAATGACAAAGTATCAAATCAACGGACGTATAAGCTGGTAATTTAAATTTAAATCAAGAGTGGAATAAAAAACATCAAACCAGTTTTGACTACAAAAACAAATAATGACAATAAGAGGAGATATTTTAGTGTAGTTCAAGGAATTCATGAACTTACCTACATTCGTAAATGAGAGGTAAAGGTTTTTTCCCAAAAGACTAAATTTGCTGTGACGATATGCCGCATCTAGGAAATTTCTAAGAAATTCAAGGATTTCAAATGATAGATGCCCTAAGAATTCACAAGCATTAAAGAGAGATGTGGAAAACTTTAAATTGCTATTGACAAGGTGAAAATAGTCGAACAATATATAATAATGACTTGAAGCAGCATTGAATTTGTATAGAAGTACGTAAACAATATAGGTTAAAGCCGTAATATTACGTATTTGACAATTCGAATCAAATTAGCGACTATAATCAGGTGAAATTTAAAATTTGGTTCTCAACTGGAATACTCAAAAGGAGTAGAGTTACATTGAAGAATATTTTGAACTTACAGACTATGGTCTTCCTAGTTTTACTTGGGTTCTTATGTGTACTTTCTAAAAGCATGGTATTTCCCAACTCTGCTAATGCTACTGGCATATTGTCAATAACATTTGAGGGAGATAATAGTCCAGCTGTAGAACCAAAGACTGTATACTACCGGTCAAACTCTACCTCTTCATCGCTACCGCGGATAACAGCAACTCTTAGGTATAGTGGAAACACATACGGATATCGATCAACATATAAAGTTAATGAAGGGGTATCATATTTTGGTACCGATAACTCTGGTAACAAAACGACGACGACTCCTTACGGTACCTGGCGATTAGCTACAGGTGGTAACTGTGGTAATCAGAATTACCACTGTCCAGATATTTACTTTGATCCTAGTGTTTCGGGATTGACTGGGCTTTCAATTGGTTCAACGACAACTATTACATTAACTATTTCATCATTCGATAATGCTCCGACAGTCTCAGCTAGGATCGTATTTATTATGGAAGACATTAATATGAGTTTGCGTGCTGGGTCTACCGGAATGGAAACCAATAGAACCGATGATTTTGATCGATTTAATTTTCATTATTGGAACATTAGAGCAGTTTTTGCTAATGTGTCCGAATTAAGTTTTGAGTTACGAATTAAAGAAGGAGGAAATGCAACACTAACATTTAACATGGGGAGACGTGGTCAAGAATGGTATTCAGAAGGTAAATACGGTAGTTGGACCGTAGGTACCTTTGGCACTTGTAGTGATGATCCTAGTCTAAAATGTTCTCGCATTGAATTCCGACCGAATCGAACCACTTTTAATAGAACTTATGGCCAAAATGTACGAATTTGGGTTACCGGTACTAATACTCGCGCCAATAAATCTCAAGCTGCCACAATTGAATTCAATTTAACTGGCCGAGTCAGAACAAACTTAGAATGGGATACAGAAGGTGCTGGAAACCTTAGAACCGGAAACCTCACTAGTTATAGTAATATTGTTGGCAAAGGTTTCATCTTCAAGCATTGGGAACGAGCCATTTCATTTCAAGCAACAGAAAAAGTTAATGCGCAAGCTACCGAGGTCATTGGAAACCGTACCAATACAATAGAATCTAATAAAAGACAATTCGGAAGTAATCTCACTTATGGTTCATGGTGGGTTGATGAACAGCGTTCAAATCGATCTACCGACCCAATTAATAACGACTATTTCACTGCAGAACGTGGATTCTTTTTCAAACCAAACTCTGATGCGATAGTCAATAATCTTGAAATCGGACAAACCGTAACTTCTACACTCAAATTTCGACTTCATACTGGAAATGATGCATCCACAGCTGTTGATAAAATCGATACAATTACTGTTACTATCACTAGACTTCCCGTTGTTACTATCACCGTTGATAATGCTACAATAAAAGAAGGCGGAAATTTTACCTATACACTTACTGCTAATCCCGCACCAACTCCAACTAATTCATTAAGTGTCCAAATTGAAGAAACCGACGTTGTTCGATACGCTGATGGTTCAAATATCAGAAATATACGTAATCCAACAAAAATTCTAACTAGAGAAACTTTTTTTACCACAAAAACAACGGAACTACGAGATACTGTATTTCCGAACGGAACTTACATAATTAGAATAAAATCGGATGAAAACTATGTTATAAAGGATGGTGGTATCGTAACAATTACGGTCGAAAATGTTGCACCTTCCGAGATTTCTATTTCCACGAATACAACAAGTATTACCGAAGGTGAATCTTTTGAAGTAACCTTGACCGCATCGCCAGTTCCTCTTGCAATATTACCCGTTACATTGTCTGCAGATGATTCAGAGTCTGGATTTTTTGATTCATTCTCAACATCTCCCGTAGAAATCCCAATAACTGGTAGTGCTCAAGTAACTATCTCTACCAACTCACTTGCAACTCGTGACATGATGGAAACGTTAGAAATTTCCATTGATACGGCTTCATCCTATGTCGTATCTTCATCCACTGGATCAATCTCAGTCAATGTTGAAGACAATAATATGCATACGATTTCAATCACGTCTCCAGAGCATGATGATACGATTGTGGAAGGTGCAGGTTTTAGTTTCACTCTGACAGCAACACCACCTCCAACGGTAAATTTAGTAGTAACGCTTGATGTTGAAACGACACCAACGGGATACCTAGGTGATAACTTTAGACCAACAATTGTGATTGATACATCTGGAGTATTTAGACTAACTGTAGCCACAGATCGGTTACAGCGATTTGACAAAGTTGTTCGTGTTATAATCGGTATTGCAGATAAACCAACATTGTATGCAACCAGTAGTGAAGAATCAAGTATAACTGTTTCCGTTGCAAAACTCGGAGAATCGGAGTTATCTAGGGTTTCAATAACCTCTAATGCTGATGGTGTAAGTGTTATTGAAGGACAACCGTTCACTTTAAGTTTAATTGCAGAACCTGCTCCTGATTCCGAATTAGAAGTTATGTTAATGGTTCCAACTTCTAACCTTTTTGATCACGCATCAATAAACTCCATCATGATTCCAGTAACAGGTACAATTAAAATCCCCGTCATGACAAATAAACTCTTAAATAGTGGCGAAAGTGAAGAGATTTTAATTTACATCGAAAATAGTTCAAACTACTTTATTTCAGCGACCGCTAGTCAAATCACCACTACCATAATAGATGAGCCGGGTGACCGAACTCCAACAGTTTCAGTTCATGCGGCTAGGCCAAGTATTCCTATGGGTCAATTTGCCAGTTTTAACCTACTAGCAGATCCAGTACCAACCAATGCTATTACAGTAAACTTAAGTGTATCTTATGTCGGTAACACTGTACTTTGGCGTGGTCCAACTAAGATTCAACTTCAAGGTAAACATACTCTTTCTCTAAATACATTAATTGATTGGGGAAATTTGAATGCCCCGCATAGTGTAACTGTGCGAATTGAATCTGGAACAGGTTACAAAATCAATGACTCTGGGGATGACAACGCGAGAACAATTGTTGAGTCGATTGGGAGTAGTACCCCCTCACCGCTTGATTTACCGAATGTTGCCGTTGCAAGTTCTGTTGCCAATTCTATTCTAGCTCTAATGTCAGAAAGTGATCAACCAACTTCTTCAGCTCCAACTATTCCTGAAACTGCATCTGCTGATGCTCGGTTTAATGAAAACTATACTAAACCAATTCTCTCAATTTTTGCTAAATCACCCATTATTCAGGAAGGTGAAGCAGCTGAATTTGAAATAACGTCAATTTATGGATCAGAAACTTCTGCTATTTCAGTAAGATTGAGGGTAATTCCAGTTGGTGACTTCTTTGGATTTAGCGAACCAAAACAAATTTCCGTACCACTGCCGACGCAAAGCTCTGTACCAGTCATCTTCCCAACCATTGATGACACAATCGCGGAAGCCGATGGTCGACTTGAAGTATCTATTATTCCAGATTCTATTTACCTTATCGCTACGAACAATCGAGCAACCTCGATGATTATTTCCGATGCAACAGACCGACAAGACCGGCAAGATTTACTAGCAGTAAGCACGCAAGCATTCTTACCAGATGTCGTTGGCAATATGGCCGCCAGAACTTCAGACCTCATTTCGCAACGCGTTCAAATGAACTTAAATGAATCCAGCAATGTCGTATTCAATCTTGACGGAGAGAGCTCATTAGTAGAAGTGATTGAAATGAGTGGTGAAATGTTAAATGAGGGTTCAGTTTCATGGCATGAAGTACTTGGAGATTCAAACTTCGCGCTGACGCTCTTGTCTGGAGATGAATTTGCTGTCCCAACGACTATATGGGGGATTGGGGATTATCGGGATTTAAGTTCAACTAGACCCAATGGTTCACAAGCTTGGTCTGGAGCTGTATTTACCAGACAATATGGTATTGATACTTTGATCAATCAAGAATTGCTCACTGGACTCTCCGCATCTATTACCGAAAATGAAATTGAAGTGGGAAGTGGAAATACCGAAAAACTAGAATTTGTGCTCAATTCAACATCACTCAACCCATACATCAATTGGACTTCACCAACTCAAGACACTGAACTGCGCGCTGTTGCTGGGTATGGCATTGGAGACTTCACGATTGATCAAGCAAACTACGATGTTGAAGTATTATCAAGCAAGTCCTATTCACTGAGCTTAGCTGGTAGCAAAGAACTCTACTCATCTGAAAGTTTATTAAATGGTACAACTAAACTACAATTAATTGGAGATTCATGGATCGCTAGACAGAATATTGACGGCAAATCAGAATTATTATCTGCTCTCCAAACCGATGCGCAATTCTTAAGAATCAGTACCGAAGCGACCCATCAATTTGAATTTGAACGCGGTTCTTCACTTACCCCACTTATTTCAACCGGAATCAGACGTGACCAGAAAGATCAACAATCCCTCTTCGGATTGGAACTCTCGGGTGGTTTTGATTACACAAATCCGATTGGGTTTACCCTATCTGGATCCGGAAGCATGCTACTAACTAGTCAAAACGAAATTCAAAAAATGAGTTTGATGGGTTCGGTAGAATATGACTATGGACGCGACGATTTAGGGCTCAAATTTGCACTCTCTCCAACTTGGGTACAAACGCAAGCAGAACTGCAAAACTCACTCTGGAGTAACGAAATTCTAGCTAGAAGCAACGAGGTTGGTCAATACACCGAAGGCACACAAATAAGCTCTGAAATCGGTTATGGTTTTGCACTTGGAGAAGAGTCACGTCAACTTAACTTATATAGCGGCTATGAATTTGACGCGCAATCTGATGATGAACTATTATTAGGAACAAGACTAGCAATCGGATCGAAATTAGGACTAGATTTTGAGCGAATTAACAAGATAAGTACAACAGATTCCCCTGCAGGAAAATATCAATTTAATGTGAGCTTAAGCTGGTAATTCGAATTTAAGTCAAGAGTGGAATGAAACACATCAATCCAGTTTTTACTACAAAAACAAGTAATGACAAAAAGAGCAGAATCAAACTGCAACATTTTATTTGACACTAAAACAACATTTTTTTCTTACATCAATGTGACATTTATTCCAACATTGTACATCAAATTCTTTGATTTTACCATCAGCGGTAGCAACGATTTGCACCACAGCATCATCGACATTTGTTGCATTACATGCCATTTTGAGATACCTCCTTACAACAAGTTGATATTACTAACCCTATTTACTTTGTATCACCACTTCTTCACCGCACTTGCTCGCAAATGAAGAGTTAACAAGCAACCACTCATATAGAACAGCAATATTACCTGAATTTATGCCGCCAAATTTGTCGGTATTGGTATTTCAGGTAGATTCGCTAAAGCTGGCATTGATCGCAGTTCCTCATACAATTTTTGCGACTTTTCAAATGTCCCATTCTTATGGTCAAAGGTTTTCAAATCATTAACTTCTCCCCAAGGGTCATTGATTTCTACTCTATGAAAATAAGCGGCCGTTGTCGCAAGATCAAGTTGTTTTGGATTACATGCAATTGCCTTGTTGACAATGACTTGATAATAATCATCTGGCCCACCATTACCTTTGTATGGTATAGAAGTTCTAAAGGTTTTTTTGGTGACACCCCATTCGGTTATTATTTGTTCAATTTCAAGTTTTCCTAAGGACGAAGCTGAACGGGTAGCACGATCAAGCTCTTCGCAAAAGGGCGAACAAAACTCATTACCGAATTTAAACCCATAACCGACTTCTGCAACCTCTAACAGATACGCGGTTCGCTGTAAAACTGGACTTCCTTTGATTTCACCATTAGCTGCGGCCGCAACGATTTGAACAAGTGCATCATTATCGTTTGTTGCATTACATGCCATGTTGAGATACCTCCTTACAACAGGTTGCTATTACCACCCCTATTTATTTCGCATCACAATTTTTCTACCGCAATTGCTCCCCAACGACCAATTAATGAGCAACTACTTGTTTGAACAGCAACATCCCCTGAATCTATGCCGCCAATTTTTTTGGTATCGGTATTTCAGGTAACTTAGCTAAAGCCGGCATTGACCGCAATTCTTCGTACAATATTTGCGACTTTTCAAATGTCCCATTCTCATGGTCATAGACTTTCTGTCGTTCAATGCGTCGCCAAGGATCATTTATTTCTAAATTCTGAAAGAAAGCGGCTGTTGTCGCAAGATCAAGTTGTGTTGGATTACATGCAGTTGCCTTGTCGACAATGATTTGATAATAATCATCTGGCCCTCCATTGCCTTTGTATGGAATAGAAGTTCTGTAGGTCTTTTTGGTGACACCCCATTCAGTTATTATTTGTTCAACTTCAAGTCTTCCTAAAGACGAAGCTAAACGAGTAGCACGATCAAGCTCTTCGCAAAAGGGTGAACAAAACTCGTTACCAAATTTAAACCCAAAGCCAACTTCAGCGACTTCTAACAGATATGCTGTACTTTGCAATACACCAATTCCTTTGATTTCACCACCAGCCGTCGCGGCAACGATTTGAACAAGTGCATCACTTTTGTTTGTTGCATTACATGCCATGTTGAGTTACCTCTTTGCAACAGGTTGCTATTACCACCCCTTTTCACTTCATATCACTACTTTTTCCGCGCAATTAACTGCTAACTGACTATTAACGAGCGACCACTCATATAGAACAGCAATATTACCTGAATTTATGCCGCCAATTTAGTCGGTATCGGTATTTCAGGTAGATTCGCTAAAGCTGGCATAGAACGCAGTTCCTCATACAAATTTTGCGACTTTTCAAATGTCCCATTCTTATGGTCAAAGGTTTTCAAATCATTAACTTCTCCCCAAGGGTCATTGATTTCTACTCTCTGAAAATAAGCGGCTGTTGTCGCAAGATCAAGTTGTTTTGGATTACATGCAATTGCCTTGTTTACGATGACTTGATAATAATCATCTTCCCCTCCATTTCCTTTATATGGAATAGAAGTTCGAAAAGTCTTTTTGGTGACACCCCATTCGGTTATTATTTGTTCAACTTCAAGTTTTCCTAATGACGAAGCTGAACGAGTAGCACGATCTAGCTCTTCGCAAAAGGGTGAACAAAACTCGCAACCAAATTTAAATCCATAGCCGACTTCAGCGACTTCTAACAGATATGCTGTACTTTGCAATACACCAATTCCTTTGATTTCACCACCAGTAGCGGCCGCAACAATTTGAACAAGTGCATCATTATCATTTGTTGCATTACATGCCATGTTGAGATACCTCCTTGCAACAGGTTGTTATTTACTACCCCAATTTGCTTTCCATCACTACTTTTCCATCATAATTGCTCGCTAATGACCAATTAACGAGCAAGCGTTAGTATGAACTGCAATTTCCCCTGAACTTATGCCGCCAATTTAGTCGGTACTGGTATTTCAGGCAACTTCGCTAAAGCCGGCATTGACCGCAGTTCCTCATACAATAATTGCGACTTTTCAAATGTTCCATTCTCATGATCATAGAGTTTCAGTCGTTCAATGCGTCGCCAAGGGTCATTGATTTTTGAATTCTGAAAGTAAGCGGCTGTTGTCGCAAGATCAAGTTGTGTTGGGTGACATGCAATTGCCTTGTTAACTATGACTCGATAATAATCATCGGCCCCGCCATTGCCTTTGTATAGAATTGACGTTTTATAGGTCGTGTTAATCACACCCCAGTCAGTTTTTGTATGCTCAACTTTAAGTTTTCCTAATGCTGAGGCTGAACGAGTAGCACGGTCCAGTTCTTCGCAAAAGGGTGAACAAAACTCGTAACCAAATTTAAACCCATAACCGACTTCGGCGACTTCCAACAGATATGCTGTACTTTGTAATACATCACGTCCTTTGATTTCACCATCAGTTGCGGCCGCAACAATTTGAACAAGTGCATCATTATCATTTGTTGCATTACATACCATTTTGAGATACCTCCTTACAACAGATTGTTATTTGTGAGTTAAGAAAATTTGAAATTTCTAGATTTTCAAACGGAAGATAAACTCTTTCAAATTTATATTCCTCGACGACTTCTACAGCAACAGAAAGTTCTTCAATACCGAATACCTTACCGTTTTCCAATACTTGTATGGTATCCAATTTTCCAGGTTTTTTGCTTATCGGTTTATATGCAGTTCTAGACCCAGAGTCCAACCATACAAGTTCGCCCAAATTTGACTTTTTGATAAATTTCTGCAATTGCTCCCAATATTGATCTACACTATCATCAATTAGCTTATTGCGTTTTTCCTTTGTGAGTCCTTTAAATTCATCACCTTGAAAATACTCTTTAACTCGCTCTCGCACATCAAAAGCTTTTGGCAATCGACGATTTCTAAGCATGAACGCCAACTTTGCAACAAACTTATCCTTAGACTTCATCAAATCCAATAGTGCTGACGAAACTACGTTATCATCTAACGCCAATACATTCTCAATGTAATCTGGATCTTGAAAAAAACATACTATGGGGTGATCAGTATGAAGTGCTATTTTATCCACATCTCCGCGTTGAATTAGCTTGTGAATACGCAAAAGCAGATGTTTGAAAATTTGTTCTGCTGACCTAGTAACTGGGTGGAAGTAGACAGAATTATACAAATTAAACAACCCAAGGATATAAGTCTGAAGTGCTAGTTTCGCTTTTGAACTGAAAACGATAGTTTCAACCTCTTCTATTCTACCAGGTTCAATTTCGACGGGTATTTTTCGGATTTCAATGTTTGAAATCAACCATGTTAAATCTATTTGGCTATTTCGAGAACCGGTCATCAATTGATCACGTTCCAAATAGTCCAAGCGGTCAGCATCAAATTGACTACTGACGATTGTAGCATAAATATCCAGTGGTATTTTTGCTCCTACCGTATTTGCGACTTGTTCAGCGAGACCCTTGCGATGTTCATTCAAATAAGTCCCTATTTTTGAGTTTCGGATGATTTCTTCACTAACTTCTTCATGTCTTGCAAATTTGAAGCCCAATTCCCTACCAACACTTTCAAAGGCATGGCTATATGGTCCATGACCAATATCATGCACCAAAGCCGCTATAATTGCTACTTCCGCTCGCTCTTGATTAAAATCCTTGCCAAGTATTTTCCGAATTTTTTCTATCAACCGACAGGCATTATAAAACACCCCCAGTGAATGTTGAAATCGACAATGTTTTGCACTAGGATAGACGAATTCACTAAACCCTAGCTGCCTAATTCTTCGTAGTCGTTGAAAGGGCTCTGAATCAATTATTTTCCAAAGCAAGAGATAAAATTTATCTGGCTCAAATTCAATCAGATTATGAAGACAATCACGCATTCGACGAGCTTTCTCGTCATATATTATATCCGGGATCTTTAGCTCCATATCATCAAGCGGATCCTTGTGAATTTTACTTACGCTCGCATTAGTACTTTTCAAAACCATGGCCATGTGATCAACAAATTTATTCACAATCGGGATCCGCAACATTGACAAAGTCTCGCAAATTTGCGACTTTATGTCGTTTGATGTAGTCAGTTGCTGCTCGGCAATTGACATTATTTTCAAAAGTCTTGCATCTATTGCGCATGGAATGTCGTCGTCATCCCCGAAAAAATACCCTCGAGCAACTTGATTTGAAGCAACAGGTGAGCCATATCGCAACCCTGGGAAGACAGAGTGCAAAGGATTCAAGACAAATTTAGCAAAAGTGGAGTGATTCGTTATCTCACCCAAAAGCGAACAAACTGGATTCAATCCAGCTGAACGCGCGATACTTGTTTCGTCAGTATACGGGTTCAACCCGAGACCGTTCGAACAAGCAAGTTGAAACTGTTTCATTTAATTCCAATCCTTTTCAATAAGATTTCGCCGCAAAATAGTAAGTTGCCCCAAATACACAATCAAAAATAATAAATCACCAAATCTGTTCGTATAAATCAGCCAATGTCACCATTTCACAAATTGATCCGATAACTTATGATACATATAAACTATCGGCATGAATTTGTCAAGTCAAAACACAAATAATCTTTTTAACCCTTAATTATCTAAGAATTATTTAACTTAACGTAAAAGATTATTCGCATGGTACGCCCTTATTTTAATACATGCAACACTAATTTAAAGTTATTCACAACTTATTTTCAGATTAGTCGAAAACCGCTGATTTTATTGAAGATACCTATCTATTTATTTCTAAAATACCAAAAAAATGTACAATTTATAAAGTTGTGTACTTTCTAATTTATCTAAATATGTTTTCCGAAAGCATTTGATCACTGAACTGAAATATACTTAGGTTACTAGTTTAGCCAACTAGCTATGATTTTTCAGGTAGCGAATCATTCTGTAACTTCTGTGTCGTCTTTATGTCACTAATTTACTATAAGGAGTTATTGCAAGTCTAAATCCGCGACGAATTGATTCACTTCAAATTCAATTTGCGAATTGGGCTGCGGAATTTATAAACTTTCAATACCTAAATGCAATAAATTTGCTATTCTATTAGATTAACTCAACATTTTCAAAAGCTAAGGCAATTGATAACAACCGCAAATTAATTTTGCTACGCAATCACTACAATACAAAGTAAACCTACAGTCCACTTCAATCTAAATTTAAAGTAACAAAATTGTGATAAAAATTTAAAAAGTAAATTTGATTTTGGGTTGATATTTTTTATATCTATTTATAAGATTTTAAAATTACCAATAATATAGGAACTTTAAAAATGTAATCTAACAATCAAATTTGAATTGTCGGTATATATTAGCTAAATATTTGGTAAGTTTTGAAAAAAGTTGTGAAAAAATAGAAAGAATAAATTGACAATAAATTAGATATGAAATATGGTGCAAAAGTCGCACTTGAAAATTGTAAAATATGGATTATATAGAATTTAAAACAAAGAAATGGACTATTCGAATTCAGGTTTCGGTTCCATCAGAAGTACACAATTTTTTGACCAAAACCAATGTGCATTGTAATATTGGTGTGGGTAGGTTTTGATTGAGGACAACATGCAAATTTCATGTAACAGAAGTAGTTCAATTTGCTCATTCTTAAGTGAATACTGGGTAATATTTAGCACGCACCGATCGTTGCATCGGTTGCGTCAACCATTCATTTTTTTATCATAGTTTCAATGCTAACAAAGCTTGCTATGTAGTGAATTACTAATTGTAAATTGAGGACTTAATGAGTTGTAAATTAGATTTCACCTTAAAATTTCAAACTGTGTTGGGATTATTCACGGTTTTGTTTGTTGTAGCAACTTTGAATGCATTGTTGATTGATGATGTGTCTGCAACTGTTGTTGACATTGAATGGTTTGAAGGTGGAACATTAACCAGTGGTCAATATGCAACAGGGACAACAAATTACCCACGTACGTCGGCGCGCGCATATACCTCACTTGTCAAAGGAGCGGCAACAGGAACAAGTGAGGTTTCAAATTTTGTGATCCGAGGTATTGAGACAGTCATTGACCCGCTCATGATAACTGATGATTGGGTGAGATATAATGCCGCGCAAAATTGGGTCATCGGAAGAAATAAATTTCGATTTGGTGAATGGCGGATCAATCACTTTGATGACGTTCAAAATGATCCCAAATGCTTCAATAGTGATGCTGCTGTTTATATAAACTGTTTCTCCATCGTTTATTATCCAAATAAAACTGCCATTGACCGATTTTATGGTACTGCTACAGTCAAACTTGAAATAGCGCAGGTTTTCATGGGCCAAGAATTTGGTACGCAAAGTGTCACGCTGACAATTAATGGCCGAGCTCACACTAAGCCCCTAGTTTCAATTATTTTGGACCCAGAAACTGCAAATGGTTTAGAAGAAGGTGAACAGGCAAAGTTTTGGGTTTATTCAAGTTTGCCAATGCGCGTCGGTGATGTCGGTTTTTCAGTGTATCTCAATCAAACCGGTGAATATATTGATCCAGACGATGTAAATCACCTTAATGGTGTTCCCGAAGAATCAACAAGAATATTTTGGCGTGAACAGTGGGGGACTGAAATCACTTTCTACACAAAAGATGATGAAATGGATGAAGCCGATGGTTCAATCGCTTTGGTATTTAGAAGTTCTTCAAACCAACATTACACAATATCAAACAATTCAGTTTCGTTTGTCGTTAAAGATAATGATGTACCTGAAGTCACTATTAGTCCACATGAGTTCACCAATCCTGATGTTCTTTCGTTACCTGATTCGTACGCGATGTTTGAAGTCACCACAAATACTCCACCTCATGAACGACTTGAGATCAAATATGAATTAGCCGGACTATTTCCGAAACACGATACCAGTGTTACACTACCAGCAGCTGCTTATATTGAAGCCGGAGAGACCTCTGGAATACTCAGAATTAAAACAGCCTATAGTGAATCTGAAGATATCATTGGTTCAATCGGTGTTAGACTGTTAGAAAATACAAGTAAACCAAATTCTTACACAATTCCGAGTTCGCAAGCAGAGCGAACCGCTTCAGTAAATGTCATCAATAACAACAACCCAATCATACTCTCAATACCCACTGAAACCTTAAGTGTTACCGAAGATATAAACACTGGAAATTTAGTCATAAACTTAGCTTCATCCCACGACCCGGTGATACCGATCAGATTTACCGCGACACTAAGCAATGGAACCGCTACCAAAGGTGAAGATTTTCTTGACCCAACTACATCAGTTCACCAAGTCGACGTTGGAAATAGAACTACGACTATCACCATTCCAATTATTGATGACATCGAAAGAGAAGGCGATGAAACTTTCAGCATTACACTTTCAAATTTATTCGGAGCCAATTTTCCCAATAATGCAACAGAGTTAACAAAGGAAATTACAATATTAGATAGAGAAAAACCAACTTTAACATTTGCCGAAAATTCAATGACAGTAACTGAAACTGATGTTGACCAAAATATCCAATTGACCCTAAACCTTTCAGGAACTATCAATAATTTAGTAACCATTCCTTACACTATTGTAGAAGAAACCGCTACTGGTGGGGTTGACTTTACCGATGTTGCCAATGGTACGGTTTCAATTTTACCAAACACCAATTCAATTCCGATCAACATTCAAATTAAAGGTGATGATATCAGTGAAGATAATGAAACATTTAAGATTAGAATAACAGAACCTCCAACCAATACTGTTTTTCCGCGCGGCGATACTCAAATAGAAGCGACAATTACTATTATAGATGATGAAATTATTCATTTTTCAGTAGCCACCACAAACTTCGAGGTCGCAGAAGACGTAGTGAATGGAAATTTTATTATCGATGTTAATTTAACTAGGTCTGTAAGAACCGCAACACCTGAAGGTACAACTTTAATTCCTGCAACTTTTCTGGTATCAGTGAGTAACGGAACCGCTACTGAAGATGAAGATTTTGTACGACCTTTGAAGGATGAATCACCTACTACCCGCCACAGATTTGACTATGATTCAATGTCACACTTTATCTCAATCCCGATTATAAATGATGTTGATTTTGAAGGAAATGAAACATTCAATGTAAGAATACATAACTTGGTACAATCCACTTTTGCCGATGGTACTCTTGAAAAAACTTTTGAAGTAACTATTATTGACGATGAAAAACCGCTTTTGACTCTTGCCGAGGATACGAAAACTGTGAACGAAGCAGATACTGGCACTGATACAGAAGTAGAATTGACCTTTAATTTGTCTGGTCCAATTGAAGAAGATGTTGTTATTACCTATGAAACAATTGAAGAAACCGCGACCGTAGGTACTGATTTTATTGGGGTACAAGATGGAACAGTTACAATACCTGCCAATTCAACCTCTGTTCCAATCAGCATTCAAATCAAAGGCGATGAGGCCAATGAAGGAAATGAAACCTTAAAAGTAAGAGTTAGTACTCCACCGACCAATGCGGCTTTTGCTGGTATTGATACTGAATTAGAGGCGACCATAACAATTGTTGATGATGAGCTACCTATACTATCTATTGACCAATCTACCCTTACTGTAAGTGAAAATGCTGGAACGACAAGTATTGGTCTCAATCTGTCCGGTCCAACAAGCAACCCAGTCAATGTTACATATTCTACTTCCATTACTGGAAGTGATACAGCACAACAGGCAGATTTTACCGCGGTATCATCAGGCACAGCCCCAATTTCAGCTTCTTCCACTACCGGTAACATCCAAATTACAATCCTTCCTGATGATGATACCGAACAGAATGAGACATTTACCTTAACGTTATCCGCAGTTAGTGGTGCTGTGTTTTCAAGTAGTCAAAGTAGTATTGTGGTACAAGTGACAATCATTGATGATGAGACCTATCCCACACTATCAATTGATTCATCAAGTGTAAGTGTCAATGAAACTGCTGGATATGCAGAGATCGGGTTAACTTTATCTTCAGCCCCCACTGAAACTGTTTCAATAACTTATTTTACTGATGGAGCCACTGCTAGTGATGGTATTGATTACATTAGTCAATCCAATACAACCACGGAAATTTCCTCAGGTACCGCGGGACAAATCTACATACCAATTATCAATGATAATGAATTTGAAGGTAGTGAAACTTTTAAAGTTTCAATCACTCAGATAACTGGGGCCGCTTATGGTACTGGAGTATTAAACAGTCCAATTACTGTAACAATCAATGATAACGAAACGGAACCAACACTCACAATATCAGCTTATACCTGTGAAGAATCTGAAAATATCCCCACAAACATGTCCATCAGCGAATCAGTTGGAGATTTAATCTTTAACGCAAAATTGAGTCACCCTAGCAAGACCCCGGTAACTTTCAACTATTCGGCCGCTCTAAGTACACAGTCATCGGATATCAAAGCAAGCAGTGCAGATTTTTTACTTAGCAACTCTGAACAATATACCATTCATCCTGGAACCGAATGTACCGAAGTTGTTACGCCAATTACCCATGATATCATCAATGAAAAAGATGAAGTGTTTGTCGTATCCATTACCTCAAGTACTGGGACCGCAATTATTCCGTCCTTTAATGTAACAATCAAAGATGATGATGTCATTTCATGGAGAATTGACGACCTAGCAGTGGAAGAAGGAGATACTGATACTCGAATGTTTTTTGAAGTTTATACGGACAATATCGCGGATGAACCCATTAGTGCGCAGTGGAGTGTCTCAACTGAACCTGGAGATACGGCAACATTTCGCGAAGATTATGCTCCTGGACATAATTCTCATCACGGCAACGCAACACTAATCGTCGGTGAAACAAATCATACAATTGGTGACTTAAATTCAGGTGAAAGAATAGAAACAAAAGGAGATACGATCTATGAACCCGATGAAACCTTCACTGTAACTCTAACTAACCCATTCGATGGAACAGAAATCGCAGACGACACCGCAATCGGAACCATACTCAATGAAGACCCAAAACCAACGATAGTTGTAGCTGGAAATGCTGTAGTCTCTGAAGCGGATGACAATTTAGAACTCAATGTTAATTTATCCAATCTCACCACTGAAGTGGTCACCTTGCGTTATTCAACAACAAATGGTACGGCAATTGGTGGAACTGATTTTACCTCACAAACTAATCAAACGCTTACAATACCAGCACTTGCAACAGCTGGAACAATTCAGATTCCAATCACTGATGATAATGTCTATGAAGGGTCAGAAAACTTTACCATTACCTTAAGTGACCTTAATAACGCGAATTTTCCATTCCTTGAGGATACTTTGGCAATTAATGTTTCAATTCTTGAGAGCAAGTCCAAACCAGAAATTACCTTTGCTGATCAAACTCCTACGGTGAATGAGTCCTCAAGATCGGCTACAGTGACAGTAAATCTCAATCATCCTTCGACCGAAACAATTTCAGTAAGATATGAAACATCGGGAGTAACCGCGGCCAGTTCGGGATCTAACCTAGATTTTATTACCCTCTCCAATCAACCACTCACTTTTGCTCCCAGTGAAACTTCAAAAGATATCTCTATCACCATTAACCAAGACACCATAAATGAAGGTAACGAGTCCTTTACTGTAACCTTACGGCAAGCTAATAATGCAACCTTTCCCAATTCTGCCAGCATCCTAATTGCAACCGTAACCATTGTAGACGATGATTCAACAACTTTATCCATCACAACAACGAGTTTCAATGTCAACGAGGGGGACACGACACTTAATGTTGAGGTAGCTTTGTCTTCTTCAACAACCAATTCAGTAACTTTTGATGTTGCGTTAGGAGGTGGCACAGCAAGTCGGTTTTCTGATTATTCACCACTTACAAATTCAAGAGTTACTATAACAACTGGCACTTCCGCAACAATACCAATAACTATATTAGCTGATAATCCCTCTCCATTACCTGAAGGGAATGAAACATTTGACCTGACACTCTCAAATTTAACTGGCGCGATTTTTACTGGGGGAGCGGATTCTCTTACCCGTACCATAACTATAATTGATAATGGACTTCAAACAGTAAGTTTCACAAATTTAAACCCAAGGTTCCCAGAAAATGTCGGTACAGCTCGGGTTCAATTTAGTATACCTGCACCACAAGAAAATGATGTAGTAGTTGATTTTGGACTCAATTTTAGTTCAGGAGTTGGTAATGCATCCCTATGGTCTGATTTTGGTCGCCCTAATCTAACAGTAACTATTCCAAATGGTGAAACTACAGCGGCGGTTTCTATTCCAATATACGATGACTCCGGAGATGAAGTTGACGAATCCTTCCAGCTTCGAATGGTCAGTGCTCAAAATGCAGTAATTGCAAACAGTAACTTTGTCCCCATCACAATTGTAGACAATGATGTACCAGAGTTATCCATTGTTGCAACTAATTCTCCAGCCCGAGAAGGTGCAAATGCAACTGCTGATTTTACAATAATCTCCAGTCAGATTCCCGCGTACAACTTGACTGTTTACTATCGTCCAGTTAGTCAATTTTTTCTACCTGATGGCATTTCGGGAACACTCCAACGACCCACTGATGCCTTGAGGTTTAGTAGAGATTCAGACAACCGAATTACCTCCACCCTCCGTGTGCCATTGGATAATGATGGTTTAGGAGAAGTTAATGGTTCGGTTATGGTAACACTGCTAGACCATCCCTTTTCAGTAGCAACCTATTCAGTTCATGCGACCAATAATTCTGCAACAAAAGCGGTAGAGGATGATGATTCGAGAAACCCGGTGTTGGTAATATCTGCCCCAACTAGCGTTGCGGAAAGTGAAAACTCAGTGGAAATATCCGTTTTAGGGTATTTAGACCAAACAAAAGCGACAAGAGTGAGTTCCAATCGACCGCTTACCATACAATACACCGCGAGTGGAGTTGATTCGGGAGATTTCTTAAGTGATACCTTAACCAGTGAACCAAATATCGCGGTTATCCATTTTAGTGCAATCAATCAAAACAGTTCATTTGTTGTTGACCTAGATAATGACTCCAATCCTGAGGCAACAGGTAAGATCAAAATCACGCTGAACAACGATCCAGCCGCGATAACAACCTATACAGTTTCAAATACTGAAGCGGATCGAGTTGTGGAAATAACGATATTGGATGATGACGCACCGGAATTGTCTATAACCGCTGGTAGTGCGGTAACTGAAGGTTCAGATTCAAAGGCAAGGTTTAAAATAGTTTCAGAAGTTATGCCGGACTCAGCTTTACCGATTCAATATACCCCAGTTGGTGAAAATTATATTGCCAACTCAGGTACTCAAGTAACGGCAAACCCTCCAATCAATTTCATCAGGAATCGATGGACTGGAAAATATGAGGGTATACTCGAATTTAACATTATGAATAATAATATCAATGAACCGAATGGTAGTATTTCGGTGACGTTAAACAATGAGGCAACTCCAACCAATTATACAGTTGGTTCACCTGCTAGTGCAAGTGTCACTATTTCTGATGATGACCCGGTCCCAACAATATTGATTGCGAATACAAACGTCGGTGTAAATGAACACGCGTCCATGATTTCTATTCCGGTACAATTATCAAATCCGACGACTGAAGCAGTAGAAATAACTTGGAGCACTTCAGCTAATACTGCATCAATAAGTGATTTTGAAACCAAGTCCCAAACCCTTGAAATTGAAGGTGGGGTGATTGGATTCATTCAAATTCCAATTACAGATGATGATTTTTATGAAGGCAACGAAATATTTACTGTTACATTAGATGAGCCAAGTCAAGCAACATTTTTGAACTCACTTCGGGATCCGAATGATACAAGCCAAGTTAAGATTAATGTTACGATTAGGGATAATGAAGTGATTCCAACAGTGTCGTTTACTGATCGCAATATCACGGTATTAGAAGGTAGTGCTAGTGCGAATTTAAAACTTAGTTTGAGTGGTAAAACCTCTAGTGATGTGATGGTAAACTATCTAACCACGGCAGGAACAGCAACCGCGGGTAGTGATTTTATTGCAATCCCAGCTTCACCTGCTCGTACTGCAACAATCTCAGCTGATCAATTGACATCAACGATTCAAGTTCAACTCTTAGATGATGAAATTGACGAATCAAATGAAACATTGACCGTAACGCTAAGTAATCCGCAAAATGCGATATTGCCAAATTCGATCGCTGACGCTTCCATTACTATCACTATTACTGACCAAGATATTCCTGAATTATCTATTGCTAATGGCACGATGGTAACAGAAAGTGCTAGTGCGACTGCAGATTTTACGGTAACCGCAGATATTATGCCTGCTAGTGGTCTAACGCTTTATTATTTACCTGTAAGTTCCTCGTTCCTCCCCACTGGAATTTCAACAAACCAACAAATGACTACTCAACCTCTTACCTTTACTCAAGCTCCCAATAATGGCCCGATTACTTCAACGCTTAGAGTACCGATAGACAATGATGATTTTGCCGAAGCAAATGAAACGCTGTTAGTTACTCTGCAAGATGAACCAAGTACAACTTTGACTTATTTGGTCAGTGATACCAACAATAAAGCGACCATCAATGTCGAAGATGATGATGCATCGGTTCCGGTATTAAGTATTGAAGCATCAGCTAATGGATTTGCAGAAAGTGCGGATCTGGCTGAATTTATTGTATCTGCCTATGATGACCAAGCGAAAACCAATAGCATCAATCCAGAGCGGGCGATAACAGTAAATTACACACCTACTGAAGTTGATGGTGGAGATTTTTTAACAGATTCAGTCGAGGGAGTCTCTGCAACAGTTGAATTAACATTTGCCGAGAGTAGCAATGTATGGAGTGACACCTTTACCGTTGATTTAGATGATGATAGTACCGCGGAGATGACTGGGAAGATAATGGTAACCTTAAACAATGATCCGGCAACTATTGACACTTACACCGTTTCAACTGGAGCTGACAAGAGTGCAGAAGTAACGATATGGGATGATGAAATCCCAGAATTGTCAATTGTAGCTGGACCAGCAATTACTGAAGGGGCTGGTGCTAAAGCAACATTTAAAGTCATTTCAAATGTGCGACCGAGTTCAGCGTTATCGGTTCGATACACCCCAGAAGGTACTGGCTATATTACCAACTCAGGGACATTAGTGACTGCTACTCCGGCTATCAACTTTGTTCGAAACAATGAAACTGGAAAATATGAAGGATTGATTGAAGTTGATATTGTGAATGATGATTCGGTTGAACTAGACGGTAATGTTACTGTCACTTTAGCCGCTGATACGACAAATCCAGCAACCTATTATGTTGGATCACCAGCAAGTGATATGGTCGCAGTTGCTGATGATGAAGCTATCCCCACCGTATCCATTGCAAATTTGACACCAAGTTTTAATGAAAATGAGACTGTAACGATTCCCGTGACCTTATCACATGCAACCTCGGAACTTGTATCCATTGCATGGACTACGTCTGTTGGCACGGCATTAAGTAGTGATTTTGATGAGCAACAAGATCAAACCCTTGAAATATCAAGTGGTACCAGTGAGTCAATCAGCATTACAATTACTGATGATGAGGAATATGAAAGTGCTGAAACATTTGAAGTTAGGATAACTGGCGTTACAAATGCAAGGTTTGCTACCGGAGAAACCAATATTGTGGTCACAGTAACCATCAACGACAATGATTCTGAACCAACTCTCACAATAAATCCAAATGTATCGGTAAATGAATCCGATGGCAATGCGTCAATCAGTGCGACCTTGAGTAATCCGAGTGATTCTCCCGTAACTTTCAACTATTCAACGACCATGGATACTGCCTTAACAACTGATTTTACTGAACAATCTTCAACATTACATACCATCGATCCAGGTACAACGACACCAATCTTGATTCCTATTACTTCTGATCAAATAGATGAAGTAGATGAGCAATTTACTGTAACCTTTGAAAATTTGAGTGGAGCAAATTTTGCTGGAGGTAGCACACCAACCGTTACCGTAACAATAGTAGATGATGATCAAGCTTCCTTTAGCATTGGCGATGGTTCAGTTACCGAAGGAGATACAGGTTCGGTTAATATGGATTTTGCAGTAAGTTTGAGTCCAGCATCAAGTCGGGATACCAGTGTAGTTTGGACCGCTTCTACCAAGTCTGGGAATAACGCGACCAGAGGTACAGATTACGCGATTACGACAAATTCACACACTGGTTCGGTTAATTTCACAGCTGGTAAAACTTCTACAACTATAAGTATTCCAATTGCTGGTGACACCATCAAAGAGCCGAATGAGACCTTTACCGTCACCCTTTCAAGTGCAACTGGTGGCACTGATTTTGCTGATGCAACCGCAATTGGAACGATAAATGATAATGATATAACTCCAACTTTAAGTGCGACTGCACCGGCTACGGTTGATGAAGATGCTGGTACTCTGATCATTACGACTACGCTGACTAATATCACAGAAGAGGTTGTCACTATGACTTATTCAACGACAAATGGAAGTGCAAGTGGTACTGGAGCGGACGCAGATTTTATCGCACAAACCAATCAAACCCACATGATTCCCGCCTCTACTCTCTCCAACACTTTTACCATTCTAATTACGGATGATTTAGTTTATGAGGGTGATGAAAATTTCTCTATTACTATAAACAGTGTCAATAATGCAACTATTGCTGGAAATGCAACCCAGATTGTCCTTAATAATATAACTATCACTGATAATGAATCTCCCGTCGAAATTTCTTTTGAAGAAATGAACCCAACTGTTGGTGAAGGAGATGGTACTATTACGTTAAGAGCTGTCTTAAACAATGCCTCAACGGAAAATGTCTCTGCAACTTATTCAACTTCAGATGGAAGTGCGACTAGTTCAGGACCGAATACAGATTTTGTAGCAGTTTCTAATCAAAAACTTGATATTGCCAAAGGTGAAACCTCAGCAGAAATTTCAATCACCGTCAATGACGATCAAGGAAGTCACGCTTCAGTATCATTAGAGGGTAATGAAAGCTTCATTATTACCTTAAGTAGTCCAAGCAATGCTTCATTCGCTGATTCGGCCCCCACTATTTCAACAACGGTTACAATTTTAGATGATGAACAAGGAGTACGTACTTTATCTTTTGAAGAAATAGCAGATTTCAATCCGACTGAGAATGCTGGAAACTTTGAAGTTTATGTGGAATTAGATGGGTTTATAATTTCTAATGTTGGATTTGACGTTTCAGTAGAAGATGGTACTGCTACAAATGGTCAAGATTATTCAAATCCGACTCAAACAAGTTTTTCAATTGCCAGTGCCGGAAACAAAACACCAGATCCTGTTACAATTACGATCCCAATCACTAATGATCGTGATTTTGAAGGTAATCAAACTTTTGATCTCATTCTCTCAAATTTAACCGGTGCAACCTTTGGGAGTAGTGCTACACTTAGACAGACCATAACGATTGTCGATGATGAATTACCGGTTATGAAATTGTCGAATAGAACAGCAACAGTGGCCGAAAATGTTGCCAGTGGTATGCTTGAAATTGAAGTTGAATTAAGTGGGAGCAGTTCAAATTTGGTAACCTTTGATTATTATATTTCGACTGGAACTGGAGTAGGAAATGCAACTGCTGATAGCGATTTTACTCCTCCTACAAACGGAACTGGTCAA
The DNA here is from genome assembly GCA_964291365.2 of Stappiaceae bacterium. Taxonomy (GTDB): domain Bacteria; phylum Pseudomonadota; class Alphaproteobacteria; order Rhizobiales; family Stappiaceae; genus JBDWFY01. The sequence goes on along the minus strand of OZ219989.1, from coordinate 1,542,309 downwards.
GGGTCTATTACCATCGGTCAAAGGATTGGAACTATTCAGGTTCCGATCCTAAACGACGACTTAGATGAATTGAATGAAACCTTTACCATTACCCTCAGTAATCCACGCCATGCCGTACTTTCAAAGATTCTTACTGAATTAGTGATTACCGTTACAATTGAAGATGATGACGTACCTGAATTAGAGATTTCTGCCGTAGATCAAATCACAGAAGGGTCTATTACTAATGCAGACTTTACCATTACCGCTGATATCATACCACGAAATAACCTTACCATTCATTATTTGCCCGTGAGTGAAGGTTTCCTTTCACCTGAGATTTCAAACAAACCTCAAACCACTTCTCAACCATTAGTATTTACCGCTGTCGATTCAAGCAATCCAAATAATACAAGAGCAACAGCTACACTTAGTATACCATTAGTGAGTGATACGATTGCGGAAGAGAATGGAACGTTGGTGGTAACTCTGCAAGCTCCCCCACCCGCTGAATCCACCTCACTAAACTATCGATTACATGCAACCAATTATCTGACAACAATTGATTTAATCGATAATGATTCTGAAATTCCGGTACTTATAATTACTGGCCCAACTCATATGACTCCTGAAAGTGCGGATTCAGTAGAATTCACGGTAACGGCTTATGATGATCAAGCCAAAAGCAATAGCATCAACCCAGGTAGAAAAATTACTATTCAATATACTCCTGTAGAGGTTGACTCTGGAAATTTCTTAAGCAATGCCGGAACCGCAACTACCGCAGTCATTAACTTTAATGAACGAGATGGAATTTGGACTGACACTTTTGAAGTTGACCTCGATGATGATTCAAGTGCAGAAGCAACTGGTAACATCAAAGTCACTCTCAATGATGACTCAGCCACAATAGCAACCTATACCGTTTCAACTGGAGATGATAAAAGTGCCCAAGCGGCAATCTGGGATGATGACGCGCCTGAACTAAGCATTGTCGCTGGACCAGCAGTTACTGAAGATGATGATGTAAAAGCAACATTTAAAGTTATTTCGAATGTGTTACCAAGTACCAACGCGATTCCGATCCAATATACCCCAACTAGCGCAACCTACATTGCAAATTCAGGAACTCCAGTAACAGCAAATCCAGGTATCAGTTTTATCAAAAATAACACTACAGGAAAGTATGAAGGGACAATAGAAGTCGATATTGTCAATGACAATACCTATGAACCAACTGGAAATGTAACGGTAACTCTAAATAGTGAATCACCAGAAACCAATTATTATGTTGTAGCTCCTATAAGTGCGTCAGTTGAAGTGTCAGATGACGACCAAATTCCGACGGTATCCGTAGCCAATATAACCCCAAGTCTCCTTGAAAATAGCGGATCCGTAAGAATACCAGTCACATTATCTAATCTAACTGCAGAAACTGCATCAGTCCGATGGAGTACTACTCATGGTACGGCTACCGGTAATGACTATATTGGAATGCAAAACCAAACCCTTGAGTTTACCAATAGTACTTCTGAAACAATTGAAATTACCTTGCAAAATGACAACACATTTGAAGGAGATGAAGACTTTACTATCACTTTAAGCAATCCAACCAATGCGGCAATTACTGGAGAATCAGAAACCATTGTGATCACTGTGACCTTATTAGAGAGTGTACCCAAAGAAACAGTAAGGTTTACCAATTCAACCGCAACAGTTGCTGAAAATGTGTCTGGAAATATGGTCAATCTTGAAATTAGGATTGGTTCGCCTCTTGCTTCAGCAGCTGTAACAGTAGATTATACAACCTCCAGTGGTACTGGACTTGGAATGGCAACTGCTGATAGTGATTTTACCGCGACAACATCAGGTACAGCAACGATTGTATCGAAACAAAGAACTGGAATGATCCAGATTCCCATCAATAATGACAATATTGATGAACCCAATGAGACTTTTACCGTAACCATTAGTAATCCGATTAACGCGCAACTCTCCGCGACACCTGCTGACTCAACTATCACCGTAACAATTACCGATGATGATGTACCTGAATTTTCAATTTCTGCTGGTGGCAATGTCAGAGAAAGTACCAGTGCTACCGCAGACTTTACCATAACTGCTGATATCATGCCACGTCCTGGACTCGAGATTCATTATTTGCCTGTAAGTACCAATTTTCTCTCCACTAGCGTTTCAAACACCGCTCAAAACAATGATCAATTAACATTTACCCAAGCAAATAGCGATGCTCCAATCGTCGCCACACTCAGTGTTCCCTTGGCTAGTGATGATACCGCGGAAGCGAATGGAGCGGTACAGGTAACTTTACAAAATGATACCCCAGTAGATCAAGACTATAAGGTGCACGCGACGAACAATACCGCGACTGTTCATGTAGAAGATGATGATGCGCTGGTACCGATACTGACAATAACTGGACCGGAAGGTGGAGCCGCAGAAAGTGCTGGCTCAGCTGAGTTTAAAATAACTGCATATGATGACCAAGCTAAATCAAACAGCATCGACCCAGAGAGAATGATAACGATTCAATTTACTGCTGAGGAGCTTACCGGCGATTTCTTAACCGATACAGTTACTAGTAGTCCAAAAACTGCGGAATTAAATTTTACCGCAAATGGAGTATGGGCTGACACCTTTACCGTTGATTTGCATAATGATAGCACAGCTGAAGCAAGTGGTAAGATTCGAGTAACGCTTAATGAAGATCCAGCCACAATAAAAACTTATATTCTTTCAACTAGAGGAGATACAACTGCTGATGTGATGGTATGGGATGATGATGCACCAGAATTAACCATTGAAGCGGGGACCGCAGTGACTGAAGGGGCTAATGTTAAAGCGTCGTTTAAGGTAATTTCAAATTTAGAACCAACATCCGCAATAACAGTTCAATATACCCCAGAAGGTTCGGATTATATCAGCGGTTCAGGAACAAAAGTTAACGCAACTCTTCAACCAACTAGTTTTGCCTATAATCCAGATACCAACAAATATGCAAGTACCATTGAGGTTGATATTGAGAATGATCAATTGCGCGAACCAAGTGGCAACGTATCAGTAACGCTCAATAGTGAAACCACCTCTCCAACTTATTTTGTTGGATCTCCAGCTACTGCGATGGTTGCAGTTACTGATGATGACCCAGTTCCAACCATCTCAGTTGCCGAACTAAATCCTAGCATCAATGAAGCGAATGATACAATATCAATTCCAGTCATGTTATCCAATCCGACGACAGAATTAGTGGAGATAGATTGGAGTACTTCTACTGGTACCGCATCATCAAGTGACTTTGAAGCACAACTAAACAAAACACTGCGGATAAGTGGTAGTACCCAATCAACCAGTAATCGAACTGGCATGATCACTATTCCAATCACTAATGATGGCATCAAAGAATCCGATGAAGACTTCACCATAACTCTCGATAATCCACGTAACGCCGCGTTTACTTCTCCTGATACATCCTTAACAATAACTGTAACAATCAATGATAATGAAGGAATTCCTGAAATTTCATTTGCGAATATGACCCCCAGTGTCAATGAGTCAGCTGGAACCATAACAATCAGAGCGGAACTGGATTTTGCCTCCACCGAAGCTGTATCAGCTAAATATGCTACTACAACGACGAATGGCACTGGAGTCGCAACGGGAACTGGGAGTGATGCTGATTTTGTTGAGGTTACAACGCCAACAGCTCTCAATTTTACCCCGGGTCAAACCTATGCCGAATTCACCATCACCATTAACCAAGATAATTTAAATGAAGGTAACGAAACGTTTACTCTCACCTTGACAGAAGCATCTAATGCAACATTTGCAGGAGCTGGAAATTCAATCTCAGCAACTGTCACTATCATTGATGATGATTCCCCTACTTTATCGTTTCAAACGACCGTATATAATCCACCGGAAACTGATGTAGATTCCACATTTAATGTCGTCGTTGAATTATCTCAAACAACTAGCAATCCGGTTGCATTTGATGTTACATTAACTGATGGGACTGCTACCAAAGGATTTGATTATACTGATCCAGCAACTACAAGGCTTACAATTCCAGCAACTCAGTCAGGTCAATCTGGAAATACTGAAGCAACAATAGCAATACCCATTAAAGGCGATAACAGCAATGAGGGTAATGAAACCTTTGATCTCACCCTTTCAAACTTAACTGGCGCGTCCTTTGCCAGTGGGATCACGCTTACCCAAACCATCACAATTGTGGATAATGAAACGCCGACCGTGATGTTTACCAATGCAACGGCTAAAGTCGTTGAAGACGTTACCGGTGGAATGGCTGAACTAGAAATTAGTTTAACCGGTTCAACTAGTAACCAAGTAACAGTATCGTATGCGACTTCTACAGAGAGTGGTGGTGGAGCCGCGACCACGACAAGTGATTTTACTGGAATTTCAACAGGAACAGCCAATATTGCAGCTGGTCAACTAACGGGTACAATTCGTATCCCAATAATCAATGACGATTTAGATGAACAAGATGAATCTTTTAAAGTTACCATAAGTAATCCACAAAATTCAGTACTTTCAAGTACCACATCTGAGTTAACTATTACGGTAACAATAGCTGATGATGATGTACCAGAAATTTTCATAACCGCAATCGGTACGACAAAAGAAGGTACCAATGCTACCGCAGATTTCTTACTGACTTCAGATATATTACCGCGAACTGGTCTTACGATTCATTATTTACCAGAAAGCACTAATTTCCTTGACTCAGAAGTTACAGGTGTTAAACAATCGACCGCGCAACCACTAGGATTTTCTCAACGGGATCAAGGGGACCCGATTTTGGCTACGCTACGCGTACCAATTGATAATGATTCAATAAAGGAAACAAACGGAACAATCAAGGTCACTTTACAGGATGAAGACCCAGCCGAAGTAAACTATAAAATACGTGCCACTAATTATCACGCAACAATCAATGTTGAAGACGATGATGCTAAAGTACCCGTGCTGATTGTAACAGCCCCAACTACTGGTGTTGCTGAAAGTGTAGGATCAGCAGATTTTACAGTGACTGCTTATGATGTCCAAGCCAAAACCAACAGCATCAATCCAGGCCGTCCAATCACGGTACAATACACACCTGAAGAAGTTGATTCCGGTGATTTCTTAAGCAATGAAGGCACCGCGACCACAGTAGAATTGACCTTTACTGAAACGAACGGAGTCTGGACCGATATCCTTTCTGTAGCTTTGGATAACGATACCAATCCAGATCCAACTGGCAAAATCAAAGTAACGCTCAATGATGACCCCGCAACAATAGCTACCTACACTGTTTCTACTGGAACAGACAAAAGTGCAGAAGCAACAATATGGGATGATGATGCTCCAGAATTAACTATAACTGCTGGAAACGCGGTCACCGAAGGCACGGATGCTTCCGCGACGTTTAAAGTTATTGCTAATGTATTACCGAAAACTGCGTTATCCATTCAATATACTCCTGTCGGAACATCTTTTATTGCTGGTAGTGGAACCAAAGTAACGGCAAACCCCGCCATCAACTTTATACTGAATCCTATTACCAAAAAATATGAAGGTCTGATTGAATTTGATATCATTAACAATGACATCTATGCACCTAATGGTAATATCACCGTAACCTTAAATGATGAAGAAACCCCAACAACCTATTACGTCGGTACACCCGCCTCAGCATCTGTTGCAGTAAGTGATAATGACCCAATACCAACTTTATCAATCGCAAATTTAACCCCAAGTATTGGAGAAGGTGCGACAACTCTTAATATTCCAATCACTCTATCCAACTCAACAACAGAGACGGTCTCATTCAATTGGAGTACTACTGCTGGCACTGCTTCAACCAGTGATTTTGGTGCGAGAACCAATCAAAACTTTGTATACACAGGCGGATCACCAAATATGATTCAAATTCCGATCACTGAAGATAATCTAAAAGAAAATAATGAGAATTTCACCGTGACCTTGCGAAGTTTAAACAATGCAAACTTCCCAAATGGCGTAGCAACTTATACAATTACCGTAACTATCACTGATAACGAGGGGGATACCAAGATTTCGTTGGCAAATATAACGCCTCAGGTTAGTGAATCAGCAGGTACATTGACCGTTCGCGCGAATTTAAATCATGTCCCTAACTTGCCAGTATCCGTGAATTATTCAACTTCAGATGGAACAGCAACTGGTGCTGGAAGTAATGCAGACTTTGTTACGGCAACGGACCAAACTCTAAGGTTTCCCGCTGGTAAATCCTATGCAGAGTTTACAATTACTATCAATCAAGACACTTTGAACGAAACTAATGAAAAATTTTCGATTATTTTAGATTTACCAAGTAATGCCTCCTTTGCAAGTAATGTGAATTCAATTTCAGCTACCGCAACCATCCTTGATGATGAATTTCCAACTCTAGCCTTTAAAACTACCGAATTTAGTCCAACTGAACAAGGTGGAAACTTTGATGTGGTGGTTGAATTACTTGGTCCAATAAAACAGGCCGCTTCGTTTGATGTTGCATTAGAAGGTGGCACAGCAACAAAGTTTGCTGATTACGCAAACCCTAACAATACAAGTTATTCAATCCCATTAGGTAATTCTGAAGTAACAATAACGATTCCAATTTTAGCAGATACCGAAAACGAAGGAAATGAAACCTTTGATATTACGCTTTCAAATTTAAGCGGTGCGAGTCTATCATCGGGTACAACGCTTTCACAAACTATTACCATTGTGGATGATGAAGAACCAACGATTAAATTCATGAATCCAAGTGTTACAATCGCGGAAAATGTTACCGGTGGAATGGCCAATATTAAGGTGAGTCTAACCGGAACTAGGGCTGACGTTGTAACCGCGTCCTATACAACCGCTAATGGCATTGGCATCAGAGGTGCAATTGCTGGTAGTGATTATACTGCAACTACTTCAGGAACGGTAACAATCCCCGCAAATCAATCAACTGGGACAATTCAAATCCCAATTGCAAATGATGGTTTAGATGAACCAAATGAAATTTTTTATATTACCATCAGTAATCCACAAAATGCGATACTTTCGAGTAAAACTAGTGATTCAACTATAACTGTGACAATTGAAGATGACGAAGTTCCTGAACTTACCATCGCAAAAATTAGTGATGTGACAGAAGGACCAGATGCGACTGCAGATTTCCAAATTACCGCGGATATTTTACCTCATGATGATTTGAGAATTCAGTATTTACCAACTAGTAGATTAGATCGTACTTATGAACAACTGGAAGCACTAAGAATGCGAACCGGTTATGTACCAAAAAGTATGACCTACCTTCCCACTGGTATCTCCGGAAACGTTCAAGTAACAGCTATTCCAATAGCTTTTACTTTAGTTGATGTAACGAATTCAACTAATACCACTGCAACTGCGACACTCAGTATACCACTAAAAAATGATGAGATACAAGAAGTAGATGGATTGGTAACAGCGACACTGCAAGAAGAATCCCCCGCTGGAGTAAATTATAAAGTTGGGACTAACAATAGAACTGCAACATTAAAAGTCAATGATGATGACTTACCGATTTTGAGTGTTTCACCAGGACCAGCAATCACCGAAAATACAAACTTATTTCAGTTTATGAATTTTACAGTTACCTCTGATATTAGTTCAACTCAGGATTTCAGGTTGCGAGTCAGTATTACTGAAACTGGTGAAGTTATGAATTTTGATAGTGCAAATCGCCCGACAACACGAACGTTCGTGAAAGGTTCCACAGAGTTAAATTTAACATATTATGTTAACATTGACGATATGGCAGAAGATGATAGCATAGTCACGCTAACACTCTTGCCGGATGACCATGCTCCACCTCGATATGCCGTGGCCCCAGCTCCGAATAATTTTGCGTCCATCACTGTATATGATGATGATTCATTACCGAAAGTCTCAATCAATGCTGATAGTGAAGCTATTGCAGAAAACGCTGGCCCAGCAAATTTCATGTTAACGGCGACTGGATTAACTGCGGCGACAACTTTAATGATTAATGCAACTCCAGCTGAGAATGGTGGAGATTTTCTGTCCGATGCTGTTGCTGATACCCCGACCAATTATTCGGTCGCGTTCAGTGATCCAGATAGTGATCAAATATATACTGGACAAATTCCAATAACGATAGTTGATAATAATGATCCTGGAGCAACCGGTAGTATTAAGCTGACGTTAAATACTGCGTCAACCATCTACCGACTTGGTTCAACCACCGAGGGTACCATTAAGATTTGGGACAACGAAGTTCCAGAGTTGAAAATAACTGCTGGAGATCCAGTTCTTGAAGCTGCTAACGCGACTGCAGACTTTGTAATTTCAACAGAAATTAGTCCAAATGACCATGTCACAGTTCGGTATAATCTATTTGAAAGTGGCGATTTTATCTCAACAGAGGGAGCAGGAAAGACAGCACGTTTAGATTTCACAAGTGGTAAGAAATCTGATTCATTATCTATTCCAATTAACAATAATACATATCAAGAGAGTGACGGTACAATCACCGTTACGCTGATTGCTGACACCGCAAATCCGATTAAATATACCGCGGCACCTACTCCGAATCATACCGCCAGTGTTAATGTGATCGATGATGAGTCATTACCCACCATTTCAATTGCGGCGGATAGCGGCAATGATGCTGAGAATACCGAAACCACGCAGTTTAATTTGACCGCGACTGGATTGACTTCAACGACGACTTTAACCATCAATGCAACTCCAGCTGAGGATGGACATGATTTCTTAACTGATACAGTCGCGGGGACAGCGACCAATTATTCAGTTGAATTCAGCGATTCTAATAATGATAACATCTATAATGGAGTGTTAGAAGTTCCACTGGATAATGATAATAATGGCGAAGTAACAGGCGATATTAAAGTGACATTAAATGCTGATACCAATTCTACGACAACCTATTTACTTGGTTCAACAACCGAAGGTGTGAAAACGGTTTACGATGATGATACCCCAGAGTTACTAGTTAAATCTCCCGGGATTGTTGAAGAAGCTGCGGCTGGACGGTTAGACTTCATGATTGAGGCACGCGTCAGCCCGAATCAAATAATGACCGTAAACTATGAAATCACGGAAAGTACAGCCAATAATGCTGGAGACTTCATAGCTCCAATCTATGAAGGATCAGGTAAACAAACTGTACTTGATTTTCGCGGGAATAGAACGATTGATACTTTATCAATCCCGCTAGCAGACGATTCAGAAATTGAGAATGATTCTATGGTTACAGTAACATTAGTTGCCGAGTCCGGTGGCATTTCAACTTATATGGTGGCTTCTACACCCGACAATGCGGCTGTAGCGACAATAGTAGATGATGATCAACCTTTAGAACTTTCAATCAGCTCAACAGCAGTGGCCTCTGGGACCACCGAGCGGTATCCATTTAACTTTACTGTTCGTGCAAATCAAACAGTAAGTGAGGACTTAGATGTTGGTCTCTACCTTGCGGAAGCGACCGGTGGTAGTGGTACACTTCAGCCGACCTTGCAAGGAGGTGGTGCCAAGGTAACGATTCTAAGTGGAGAACAAGAAGTGACTGGAACGGTTATTATGGCATCAGGTGCGAATGTTCCAGCTAACGGAAGTTCAATTAATGTTGCAATTGTCGCAAATCCAACAAATTACGCGATTTCAAGAACCGCGGGGAGCTTATCAGTCGCAGTTAAAGACGCTGATACCGGTAGTACTACAACTCCAGTCGTTTCACTTTCTGGTCCGAACTCAATCATTAAAAGTAATATCGCGACCTATACCTTAACCGCCTCCCCTACTCCATCAAGTTCGCTATTGTGGGTCACACTCAAAGTAGATAATACCACCGGAAATTTCTTAGCTCCATTTCAATCGGGTATAAAAAGAGCATTAATCTTTGGTACGACTGGTTCTTGGGGGACTGCAGGACAAGGAATTTGGGAAGTGAGAACAATGGCCGGTGAAGCCTTCGGGCAAGCGGGTGCTATTTCGGTATCTTTAGTTGAAGGGTCTGGTTATGCTCTACCAGTGTCGGCTTCAAATTCAAGTGTCAGCACCAATGTGATTGATCCAACAATCCAAACCATCTCAATCAGCTCAAATGCAGTCACGACTGGAATAACCGAGCGATATAGTTTTGAATTTACCGTTTCATCAGCCGTCAATGTTGATGCAGACTTAGCTGTCTCAATAGCAATCACTGATGAAAATAATGATAATTTAAATCCAAGCTTACGAGGTCACGATAACACAGTAACGATAAGAAAAGGAGAACGAACTGCAGTTGGTATTGTTGACATGAGTATCGGTACTGGGACAAATGGTGTTGATTCTGCTTCCCCTGGACAAATCAAAGTTGCAGTCAATGCAGTTTCCGGACGCTATACCGTAAATTCTAGAAATAATGAAATTTTGGTTTCGGTCAAAGACTCCGATACTGGCAGTACTACAACTCCAGTCATGTCACTTAACAGACTAGCTTCTGTAGTTGAGGGTACAGCCGCGACTTATACCATTTCCGCAAGTCATACACCTAGTAATACACCAACATTGGTTGCAGTTAAAGTCGCAAATGCTTCCGGCAATTTCCTCGCCACCAATGAAGCAAGAACTCATCAAGTTCGTGTTTCAGCAGGGAGTGCAACTTTTAATGTTAATACAGACGTAGATTCCCCTGATGGAAGTGCTGGACGAATAGCTCTAGTACTAGAAGAAGGGTCAGGTTATGCATTGCCACTAGACAAAACCCAACGTTTTGTGAATACCTCGGTTGTTGACCCCTATGTTGTTTCTATTGCCAAAGGGAATGATATCTATGAAGGCAATAATGCTAAATTCATCCTTAGTGCAACTCCAGCTCCAGCTTCTCCATTCAATGTTCGCGTCCAATTTACTCAATCTGGTGATTTTCTTGTTCCAGTTACAAATCAAGATGGATCCATCAACAATAACCCTGATCGCATCAAAACTATACCAGTTGATATCTTAGCAAAAGAGCATTTTGAACCAACAGTACTTGATTATAGTCCGGAAGCGAATGGGAGTGTTACCGCAACGATTTTGCCTGCACTACCAGGTTCGGTATCTTATCGTGTAGGTTCAACTTCCACCCAAACCATCAATGTTACCAATGTTGACAATTATTCAACTTTACCCGTGGTAACATTGGCTCAAGACCTTGCAACTCAAGGGGTAACAAGAGGTTATGATTTTGATATCAAAGTGAGTTTAGAATCCGCCGTAAATCGGGAAATTGAAGTTCCTTTTGTCATCGAAAATGTTGGTAATAAAGCTCCAAACCTAATTACTGAACGTGGGACAATCACCATTCCAGCCTATCAAACGACACAATCTCAAACAATAAATGTCAATTCCAATTTCACAGGAGATGTGCCAGCTGATGCCAAATATAAAGTGAGTTTAACTCGTCATCCACCAAGTTTCAGATTTAATTCCACGCAAAATGGTGAAATCGAGATTCCCGTACGTGATAACAATGCACCAACAGCCGTTAGACCATTAGTATCAATAAGTTCAGTTGATTCGGCAACCATTGGAGATCCAATTACCTTTACCGTGCGAGCATCCCCGGCTCCGACTAGTGATTTAAGCGTACAGGTTCAAGTTTCAGCAATTGGAATTTTTGTTTCGTCAGATCAATTGGGATTGAGAACGATTTCACTTACCAACAGTTCCCCAAGTGATACATTTCAAATTACGACACAAACTACTAATCCAAATAATCGCTATGGTGAAGTCATGGCGCGCATCATTCAAGGTAATGGTTATATTTTACCAATCATAGAATCTGACCTCGGTTCTAGAACTATCTCTACCGATGCACAAAATAAGCAAGTGAGTGCAACAGTGGGCATAGGAACTCCCCTGTCAGTAACGATGACCGCATTGAAAACCTCCATTAATGAAGGTGATTTAATCCCAATTAGATTTACCCCGTCCCGAGTACCAAGTAGTGATTTATCGCTGACAATCAGCGTATCTGAAACCGGTAACTTGTTAGCACCTCAAACTTTGTCACGTAAATTCGTGACTTTGGAAAGATTAACCTACACTGATATATACTTTGCAACCCAACCTGATAATTCCCATGTTGATGAAAATAGCACAGTGTTCTTTGAAATTTTTGATGGATTTGGCTATCAATTAGGGACAAATACCAGTGCTACTGTAACAATCACCGAACAAGGAGTCCCCTTTGAAACAATTTCTGCTTTGACAAACCATATCACAAAAGGTGAAAACGCGCGTTTTCAGGTGAGATCTGACCATTCTACTAGTGAGAATAGAATTGTAAATGTCGGATTAGCGGCAAATCCAACCAGTCTCATTTCAACTCAAACGACTCACCCAGTGACCATTCTTGCTAATCAACACACTGGTGTTCTCTCCCTTGCTATTCCAAGAGATAGTAATTCAGTTTTTGATACCACTGGAACCATTTCCGCTCACATTATTGGTCACGATGCTCGAACGGACAATGATTCATCAAGTAATCCTCAATATTCCAGCGAAAATCGATCCGCGTTAATCCATGTTAGAGATGATGATCTACCGACTGGTATTTCTATTGTTGCAGAGTCAGCATATATCTTTGAAGGTGAATTCGCACGATTTTCTGTGCATGCAAGTGACACATCAACAACTGATCGAACCATCAATCTTTCAGTAAGTGGAAGCAACTCTGGTACAATTGATACTAATCATGAGAATCATCCCTATACTTCCGTCACGATTCCAGCTGGTGAAAGTTTTGTGCAATTTAATGTAAAAACTCTTGATAATGTTGGTAGCCAATCCGGTGGAACAATCACTGCGACGCTTAATTCCGCAACTCAAGGTTTAGCTGCGACAAACCGGAGTGCTAGCATTGTCGTGAGAGATCGCAATGTTCCAACATTATCTTTTGCCGAATCAGTGGTTCGAGTTAATGAAGGTGAAACTTTTAACATGAGAATAGTTGCAGATAAAGCCCCATTAGTGGATCTACCGATTCAAATTAGCGAACTCTTAGATCGTGCTTCGCAATTCTCATTTGCACCAAGTAATATCGTATTGAGTGCCGGACAGCGATCAACCAATATTGTTGTAACAAGTGTACCAGATGTTTCTGAACATCAAAGTTTTATATTTGAAATAGTTGAAAGTGCTGACCAAAGCTTTGCGGTTGAAGAACTTGATATCTTTAAAGCAATCGTATATGATACTTCTTTAGCTCCAACCGTTTCAATAAGTGCGGTGAATTCATCAGTCGTTGAAGGTAACAATGCACAATTTAGAATATCACTTTCCCCAGCAACAAATAGTGGTGCTCCTACAAGAGCAGGTGTTACAGTTAGTTTCAATAAAGTGGGTGGTAACGCATTTGGCAATATTGGTCCCGTTGATGAAAATGGTGATCCAGAATTCCCATTCACAAGACAATATAATGTGGTCGGCTCGCAAGTAATTGAAATACCGACTCGTTATCCTGATATAATTCCCAACCCTGCAAGCAGTATCAAAGCGACAGTTGAATTAGGATTTGGTACTAAATTAGGTAGGGATCGATATAAAGTCGCACCAAGCCCTAATAATTCAACCACGGTAGCAGTGACCAATGAAACACGACCAATTATTGCAATTTCTGCCGTTGAACAAGAAGTGACTGAAGGCAGTGATGTCAAATTCAATATTACAGTAGTACCTCCTGGTTCCGCGATTGCATTTGCTTATCAAATTTCTGAAACTGGCAATTTTGTCAAACCAAGAGAACTTACTCGTCATTCTATGACAACTTCTACAAGTTCTACAACTTTAATTTCCATTGATACTAAAAACGTTGTTCCGCAATTTCAACCTGATAGCTTGGTGACAGCAGAAATTTTCTTAGTTGATACTGGAGATTATGTGCTCAGTCAATCACGAAATGCTACAACTTTAGTTACTGATGCCAATACCCCAGTTGGGGGGCTTTCTTTGGTTGCAATTGATGACTCAATTACTGAAGGAGAGAATGCACGTTTCCAAATTCGAGCGACTAGAAGATTGACCCAAGCCGCAGAGGTAATGGTAAATCTAACTAATCCAGCGTCAAATCGAAACTTTATTGCCCCGGAAAATTTAACTCAACGGTTAGATTTTGGAGTCGGTGAACGATCGGTAGATTTTAGTGTACCTACCGTAGACCTTGATACCTTTGGACTACCAATGCCAATAAATGCAACTTTACAAGCAAACGGTAATCAATATAGTATTGCAACTGGTAAAAGTCAGGACACAATCATGGTACATAGTAATGATGTTAACTTAACGGCAAGTGTATCAGTATACAAAACTTTTGTTTCGGCCGGTGAAACCGAACCAACCATAATAACGGAAGCAGAAGCAGGAACAATCGAAGTTACCGAAGGCCACGAGGAAACAATCGCTTTTGAAATTACCTTATCTCATCCACAGAATAGCTATACCTTCCCGAGTAGGGGTATTGAAGTTGATTATACCATTACTCAAACTGGAGGTGATTTTATCAGCGACGCTGGAAGTTCAACGACAGATTACTCATCTGGAGTAACAGAATCAACTACTTTCAAAAGTCTTGGTACCAATATAATATTCTTGAATACGCAAATAGATTCTGGAAATACTGATGGTACCATCACGCTTGCCATTGACAACGATGATGCCGCTCCTGTCAATTATGTTGTAAATAAAAATCAAAATAATTCGAGTAAATCGGTAACAGTTAGAAATGAATTCAATGGTGCTGTGCCCCAAATATCACTAAGTCCCACTAATATTGAAGGTACAACCATGCCAGTTACCACACTTTCCGAGGGTAACATTTGGGGTGTAAAGATATCCATTGACCCGCCGGCCAGTTACCCATTTAATGTTGCCATTTCTGCCTCTGAAACTGGTGATTTCTTGCTCGGTAATTCTAATAATGATTATTTAAGAGCAGTTCGAATTAATATAGGAGAGTCAGAAAAATGGTTTTATGGTGGTATCGAAACGGATGATGAAGTCGACCTTGATGGAACTTTAACTATACAATTGTTGGAACGGCCTTTTTATACGATTGATACAGATAATAATACTGTATCTTATGCTTTTAAAGATATTGATGATCAAAAACCGACATTAACCTTTACTTCTCAATCTGTTGTAGTCAACGAAAATGTTACACCAGAATCAGGAACGACGAATGGAGTCATTGAATTTGATGTTGAGTTATCCCATACCGCTACTGAAAACCTAGTTATCGGTTATACAGTGAATCCTGGAACGGCACTATTAAATTCAGATTACCGGTCACCAAGTTCTTCTATTACGATTCGGGAGGGAGAATTGACCGGAACTATAAAAGTAGTCATTGTCAATGATAATGACATGGAATCAAATGAAAGTTTCACCGTAACTTTAAGTAGTAATAGCAATGTTCAATTTGTGACGGGTGCGACGACAGCAACTGGAACGATTATTGATGATGAAACTACGAATCCAATTCCAGTAGTTTCAATCAGTAATGTTGAGGTCTTAGAAGATATCGAGCCCGGTCAAATGACTTTTACTGTTGAATTGTCAGCTGCAACCAGTGCTAATGTGGATCTCACCTATTCCACCTCTGATGGTACTGCAACAGCTGGTACTGATTATTCCAGTGAATCTAATGAGACAGTTAGCATTACAACTGGTAATACCTCAGCAGATTTCACGGTAGATATTATGGCTGATCAAATTGATGAGTATAATGAAACGATTAATGTGCAATTAGGTTTGACATCTTCAAATGCTCAATTTGTGGGTGGCGGAACGAGTTTAACCGCGATTGGAACCATCAGAGATGATGATCCAAAACCACGATTGAGTTTTGAGAATAACAAAGCTTCCAGTGCTGAAAACGATGGAACCGCAAGTTTCGTCGTTAATCTCGTTGATCCAATTACGGGATTAGCAACAACATCTGCCAAGCCAATTTCTGTCAAGTATAGTGCGATTGGAGGTACCGCCACATTAGGTTCAGATTTTATGCTAACTCCATCAACGTTGAATCTTACCGGTGATCCTATGACCGGTACAATTTCGGTAACTTTGGTTTCGGGGGATACTACAGAAGTCAACGAAACTTATTCCATTATCTTGACTGAACCTACCAATGCAAGATTTCGTGGTCAATCTCATTTAGCAGCTCAAGGTATCATTGTCGATGAAAATGCCATAACTCCGTCTTTATCAATTGCTGATGCCTCCGCAACAGTTGCTGGTAAAGACGTGGAATTTGTCGTAACTTCAGCAACCCAATATGTGGGTGAGTTAGAAGTGGTCTATCAACCAACCAAGTCAGGAGGTAATTTCTTAGATGAAAGTGATGGTACAACGGGAGTTAATCGAGTCGCTGGCACCGACCGAACAACAACTCTAAACTTTACCCAAAATGGTTCCAATTACAACGCGATATTGAGCGTAGCGACTGTTGATGTAAGCGATGACCTTGATGGTGGAACAATAACAGTAACGCTTCAAGATGACCCTGCTAATCCGGATACGTACACCGTATCATCCACCAGTGGAGAAGATGATGCGACTGCTTCAATCATCAAGCCAACAATCAAAGTCATTACAACCAGTACAAATACCATGGAAGGAACTGCGGCAGAGATTACGATAGAAGCCGATGTCAGCTCACCACAAGAATTTACCATCAATTATACTCCAACCGAAACCGGTTTCACATACTTGACTCCGATTTATCAAACTGGCCAATTCAAACGTTCGGGAGATATTCGCACTGCCACATTGAGTTTTACGCAAGCAACTCCTGGTTCCACAGACCCATTTCAAGCTACTTTACAGGTTCCGACTCAAGAGTCAAATGGTCGTGTCGGACAAATTGCCATTGTCCTCAATAACGGAACTGGTTACTTGGTTGGCACGCCGGCCAATTCCATGATTTTTGTTAGAGATATCTCAATACCAGAACTAACGATTGAAAATGCATCGCAAACAGTTCCCGGTAACTTTGCACAGTTTACAGTTACTTCAAATATTCCATTTACGGGACAGTTACCAGTTGCCTTTCGACCCATAGAAACTGGTTCAAGTTTCTTGAATGAAGATGACGGGCTAACTGGATTGAACAAGAATTCAGGTGAGATCCGAAGATTTACCCTCATTTTTAGTGCTAGAGAAACAGAATATTCAGCACTCTTAAATATAGCAACGGAAGCTGATGCAAATTCACCGTTAGGTGGTACCATCAATGTAACCTTACGGACTAATACTAATGATCCTGGCAAATATACCGTTTCAACCGCTCCCGGTGCAAATACCGCTGAAGTTTCGATCCTGCCGGCTGATCAATTGCCAACGTTAACCATCGCCGATTTAACTGCACCTGAAACTGGTGGTAAGATCTTATTTGAAGTTACGTCTACCGCAACTTCTGTAGATCCCTTAACTGTCCGTTATCAAGTTAATCAGGTTCGTGGTAACTTTATAACTGGATTAACTTCACCCGGTCAAAGTGAGGCACAAACACAAGTATTGCGATTTAGTCGCACTAATTCTAGTGATCCCTATACCGCACCATTAGTTGTGAATGTTGATGATAATACCATTGGTGAGAATTCGGGAGAAATCAGAGTAACACTACTCTCTGAAATTGGCAACTCCCAAACTTATCGCATAGTAACCAATGGTTCTCATGATGCAACCGCAACAATTTTGGATGATGATGCTCCAGTGATTTCGATTGGTAACGCCCCTACTGTTTCTGAGCTTGTTGATGCAAAAATTAGATTCCCGCTTACTGCATTAGTGAGTCCAAACGCTTCGATTAGTCTAAGCTATACATTAACAGAAAGTACCAACTCCGGTGATGGCAATTTTATTGCTGATGCTGGCGCGGGGGGAACTGGTGAAGAAGGTACGGGTAAAACAAAATCGATTGATTTTAGTAATGGTAAAACTACAGCAGAATTGGTGATTCCAATTGTGTCTGATGATCTAGTTGAAGGAAATTCAACAGTAACGGTGACTTTGGAAGCACAACCAGGTACTTTAGCGAATGCGAATTACAACTTGGTTTCACCGAATACTCCAGCAACCGGTATCATTAACGATGATGATTCCTTACCTTTACTGAGTATTGCGGATGCACCCAGTTCCGTTACAGAGAGAAATGGCAGAGTAGAATTAGTCGTTTCAACAACTACTGCAACATCCCTAACCGTTCGCTATCAAGCAAGTGAAGTGAGTGGTGGTGACTTTTTAACAACCGAACAAACCGAAATCAAGACCGCACCATTGACGTTTACCCGGACAAGTGGAAGTGGACCATATACTGATACCCTTAGGGTGCAGATTCATAATGATGCAGTGCAAGAATCAAATGGTTCTATTTTGGTAACCTTGTTAACTGAAACAACAAGTTTACGAACTTATCGAGTCAACTCTGTTGGAAGTGAAGATGCAACTGCGGTTATTTTGGATGATGATGCACCTAGGTTGTCAATTTCAGGTGATGAACCAATTACGGAAGGTGCTGCAACCCATGCCAACTTTACTGTTACTTCTTCAATTGCGGTCACATCCTTGACAGTATTTTATACCCCCGAAAGTACCAGTTTTATTGAAACTGGTTCTGGGGTCGAAACTTCTACAACACTTAACTTTACTACCACTGCTCCCTATACCGCACCATTACCGATTCCAGTCCATGCTGATACCACCAAGTCCGTAGATGGAACAATCAGAGTAACATTGAATGAAGAAAGTACTCCTGGGACGACTTATAACGTTGCACCAGCACCAAATAATTTTGCCACAGTTAATATTACGGATTATGAAGGTTTGCCATTTTTGACAATTTCTGCACCTGATACACCTGTAGTTGAAACTGCAGAGGAAGTTGACTTTGTGGTCTCTTCAACAACAAACCTTGGTACCGATTTCCGCATTCGTTATGATCCTACTGAGGTAGCATCAGGTAATTTCTTGAATGAAAACGCAACACCGATTAGTCAAGAGGAAATTACCGAAGCCAATATTGACTTTTCTGGTTCAGAAAGTCCCTACTCCGCAACTCTATCCGTTCCAATCCACAATGATGATGTCAGTGAACGCACTGGGCAGGTCGAGGTCACACTATTAGGTGATGATGCAACAGTTCAAACCTATCGGGTTGCAACCACTGGCAGTCAAACCGCACAAGCAACGATTCTAGATGATGAATTACCAGAGTTGAATATTTCTGCAAATGATTCAGTAACTGAAGGGCTTAATGAAACAGCAGACTTTACAATTACTTCAGTGGTTCCGGTAACCACCTTGACAGTATTTTATACACCAGAAAGTACAAACTTTATTGAGACTGGATCAGGTGCTAGAACTTCTGATGTGTTTCACTTTACTGGATTGGGTCCGTATACCGCACCACTAACAATAGCAATCCATGATGATGAAACTGCTGAAAGTAACGGGACCATCAGCGTGACCTTACATGAAGAAAGTTCACCTGGAACAAGTTATATAGTCGCGGCATCACCCAATAATATTGCCACAGCCAATATTGCGGATGATGAATCACTTCCAATATTGACTATCACAGCTCCCACCACACCAATTGCAGAAAGTGCTGGTTCGGTTGATTATGTGATTACCTCCTCCACGGATCTTGGCTCGGATTTCCGAGTTCGGTATAAACCTTCAGAACTTGGTTCGGGGGATTTCTTGGACAGTAATGCGACACCAATCAGTCAGGAAATAGTGACCTACCAAGTTGTGGACTTTACTGGTTCAGCTAGTACATTTACTGCGACCTTATCAGTTCCAATACATGACGACGAAATTGGTGAACGAACGGGCCAGATTGAAGTGGTGTTATTAGATGACGATGCAGGGGCACAGACCTATCGGGCTTCAACAACTGGTACGACGGAATCAAAACGAACAACAATTTTGGATGATGATGCTCCAGAATTAGCAATTTCTGCAAGTGGAACTATTGAAGAAGGTGTGGATCACACAGCTAATTTCACTATAACTTCAAAAGTTAATATCACCTTATTAACAGTATTCTATACTCCAACAAGTATTAACTTTATTCAGTTTGGGTCAGGGGCAAAAACTTCCAGTCTATTGACTTTCAGTGGGAACGGCCCATATACCGCAACTTTGCCAATTCCTGTTCATGATGATACGACTAGTGAAAGCAACGGTCCGATTGAGGTAACATTAAACGAAGAAAGCACTCCAGCAACCAGTTATACCGTGGCGAGTTCATCGAACAATTCCGCTTCAATTCAAGTCATAGATGATGATTCATTACCACTTTTATCCATCACCGCCCCAACAACACCAGTAATCGAAAGTGCGGGTACAGTTAATTTCGTCATTACCACTACAACTAATCTTGGTTCAAACTTCCAAGTTCGTTATGACCCGTCCGAAGTCAATTCCGGTGATTTCTTAAATGAACTGGCTACCCCAACTAGTCAAGCAGCAATCACAACTGCAGGTCTTAATTTCTCAGGAGTACCTGGTTACTATAGTGCGACATTAACTGTACCGATTCATAATGACACAACTAGCGAACGCTCGGGTCAAATTAAGGTCGAATTGTTAGGAGATAACAATACCCCAAAAACCTACCGCGTGGCTACAGGTGGAACTCAAGTGGTTACCGCAACAATTCTAGATGATGAAGTACCCGAGTTGAAGATAACTGGCGGTAGTGCAATAACCGAAGGAGATGGCAATACGGCTGGGTTCACCGTGTCTTCGGTTATTCCAGTAACCTCACTAACAGTATATTATACCCCTGAAAGTGCGAACTTCCTCCAAACTGGTTCAGGTGTAGCAACCTTTACCACACTTAATTTCACTGGGACCGGCCCCTATGTTGCGCCATTACCAATTACCGTACATGATGATGAGTTTGGTGAAAGCAACGGCACAATTCGGGTTACTCTTAATGAGGAAAATATCCCTGCAACCAACTATACTGTCGCTGATTCACCCGATAACTCCGCGACAGTTAATGTCACTGATGATGATTCATTACCATTATTGAGAATTTCCGCACCAACAACTCCAATTGCCGAAAACGCAAGTTCAGTAGATTTTGTTATTACATCGACAATTGACCTTGGTTCAAATTTTCAAGTTCGGTATAATCCGTCAGAGATCGGTTCAGGTGATTTCTTGAATGAAAGTGCAACCCCAACTAGTCAAGAAGCAATAACGACTCAACAAATTGACTTTTCTGGTACAACGAATGTCTACACAGCAACTTTGTCCATTCCGATCCATAATGATACAGTTGGAGAACGTACAGGTCAAATCGAAGTTGAATTATTAAGTGATAATGCGGTTCCAAAAACCTATAAGGTGGCAACGAATGGTACTCAAGTAGCAATGGCAACAATATTAGATGACGACGCACCTGAATTAAAAATTTCGGCTGGTAATACGGTCGTTGAAGGGGATGGAAATACTGCTGACTTTACCATCACTTCGGAAGTTTTAGTCAATTCCTTGACAATATACTATACACCAGTCGGAGCAAATTATATGCAATCAGGTTCAGGTACAAAGACATTTGCTACCCTCAGCTTTGAAGGTGAAGGACCTTATACCACAATCCTACCGATCCGCGTCCATAATGACGAAACCGTTGAAAATAATGGCTCCATCAGTGTAACCTTAAACGAAGAAACTACTCTAGCAACCAATTATACCGTAGCAAATTCCCCAGATAATTCAGCACGAGTTTCAGTGCTAGATGATGATACACCACCAAGAATAGTAGTCGCTAGAAATAGTGGAATTGCTCTGGAAAATAGTGGCACGGCGACATTTGAATTGACGGCAACAGGACTACATACCACAGAAACATTAATGATTAATGCAACACCAGCTGAAGATGGTAGCGATTTTCTAACCGATGCAATTGCCGGTACTGCAGTTGATTTTGCGGTAGAATTCACTGACCCCGATGGCGATAGAATCTATAATGGTGAATTGCCGATTACTCTTCATAATGATGACATTCGTGAAGCAACCGGAAATATCAAACTAACATTAAATACGAAACCAGACACTTACTTACTTGGTTCAAGTATCGAGGGGAGAATCTCAGTGTTTGATGATGAGGCACCAGAGTTAAAGATTACTGCAGGTAATCCAGTCATTGAGGCGAATAATGTTAATGCAGATTTTGTGGTTTCTGCAGAGATTAGTCCAAATAAACAGGTCAATGTGCGATATGATTTAACAGAGAGTCACGATTTCATCAGAACTGAAGGCACGGGACAAACCGTAGCACTTGATTTCAGAAATAATGTCAAGGAAGCGACCTTGTCAATTCCCATTGATAATGATACGACCAGCGAAGATAACGGTACAATCACGGTAACTCTCCAAACCGACAATGCGAATCCAATTAATTATACGGTAGCAATTTCACCCAATAATAGTGCCACAGTAACCGCGATTGATGATGAGACTTTAATCACAGTTTCAATACTCCCAGATAGTGGACGTGTTTTAGAAAATGCTGGTCCCGCGCGGTTAAAATTGACCGCAACTGGATTAACTGATACCACAACTTTGACCATTAATGCCACTCCAAGTGAAAATGGTAGCGATTTCCTAACCAATGTAGTTGCGGATACTGCAGTTAATCGCTCAGTAGAATTTACCGATCCTGATGGCGATGGCACATACAGCGGTGAATTTCCAATTATATTGCATGATGATCAAGTTGGTGAAGCGACAGGTACAATTAGACTGACTTTAAATAGTTCAACAACAGATTTTCAGCTAGGGTCCATTACTGAGGGTTTAATCACAATTTTGGACAATGATGCTCCAGAGTTACGGATTACCAGTGCAGATAACATCGTTGAAGCAGATAATGTTACAATAGACTTTGTGATTGCAGCTGAGATTAGTCCGAATAAACAAATTACTGTGCGGTATGATTTAGCAGACTCCTATCAAGCTGTTCTCAATGAAGGCCCTGGCAAAATTGCAAGATTAGACTTTTCTAATGGCGCGACTGAAGCAATCTTACCAATTGCAGTAGTCAATGATGACACCCAAGAAAATGATAGTGTCGTTAGAGTAACTTTAATCGAGGATAATGCTGATCCAATTACCTATACTGTAATTCAATCATCGGCTAATCAAAGTGAAGCAACGGTTTATGATGATGATTCCCCACCAAGAGTTTCAATTGATAGAAATAATGGTGAAGTAATTGAAAGGGCAAGAATGGCGAAGATTAATTTGTCAGCAACTGGACTTACCGAAACGACAACTTTATTGATAAAAGTGACCCCAAATGAGCAGATAAGTGATGATCCACCTTATGTGGCGATAAGTAATTATTTACCCGCTGGAACTGCAGGTACCCCAGCCAATTTCTCAGTTGAATTCACCGATCCTGATGACAACGGCATTTATCGCGGTAGTTTCATGTTACCAATTGACAATGATCTTGTAGGTGAAGCGACTGCTGATATAAACGTAACACTTAATTCGAACCCATCCACTTATCGCGTTGTTTCAAATACTGAAGGTGAAATACGTGTTTTTGGAATTGAGGGTGTAGTTAAAGTATTTGATGATGATGCCCCGGAATTAAGGGTATCCAATATTGTTGAAAATGCAATAGAAGGTATTCATGATTCTGTGAGTTTTCTCGTTACAGCAAAGGTGAGTCCTAACAAAGAAATTGATGTGGTACATGATTTGGGTGAACTTATGAATTTTGGACAAAGTTACTTTAACACTCTAGGTACTGGAAAAATTGCACGGTTAGATTTCAGGAATGGAGCGACAGAAGCGACAATAACTACTTTAATTCATGATGATGAAGTTACTGAAAGACCAGGAACACTCTCGATAGAATTAAAGGATGATAATGCAAACCCGATTACCTACACAGTTGCCTCGCGCCCACATCATTACGCAGTGACACCATTTATCTATGATGATGATGGATTACCAAAACTCTCAATTGCCGCAAATAGTGAAAGTGTTTTAGAGAATGCAGGAATGGCGACATTCAATCTCTCAATAACAGAACCATTTAACAATAGCCCTTTTTCAATCTATATTCTTGCAACACTTTCCGAAGTAGAGGGTGATTTTTTACTTGATTCTATAACAAATATAGAAACTAGATATAGTGTTAACTTTACTGACCCAGATGGTGATGAAACTTTTCATGGTGAAATTTCAGTACCCCTTGTCAACGATAGTATAGCTGAAGCTACCGGTAAAATCAAGTTAACACTGAATCAAGTTACAGATGGCTTCCTCTGGTACAAAATTGTTTCAAACGATGAAAGTGTAATTAAAGTTTTTGATGATGATGCCCCCGAATTAACTATTAGTGCGGTCAATCCAACAATAACCGAAGCTGGGAATTCAACGGCAGACTTTATGGTTACCTCACAAATTAGTCCATATAAAAATATCACTATTCGGTATGATTTGGCTGAGAGTCTTAATTTTATCACAAATGAAGGTACCAATAAAACTGAAACTTTAGATTTCACCAATGGAAAAACTGAAGCGATGTTCTCAATTCCAATTGTTGATAATACCAATATTGAAAGCACTGGTACCATCACCGCAACTTTAGTAGCCGATAATGCAGATCCAATAACCTATACCGTAGCCGCCTCTCCAAACAATGCCGCGATTATTAATGTGATAGATGATGAATCCCTGCCGTTGATTTCAATTGCTGCAGCTAATGGTAGTGTTGCGGAAAATGATCAAATGGCAACTTTCCAATTGACCGCGACTGGATTAACTGAAACTACAACTTTAATGATTAATGCGACACCAGCTGAGAATGGTAGCGATTTTCTAACTGATACGGTTGCTGATACTGCGGTCGATTTCATGGTAGAATTTACTGATCCTGATGGTGATGGTACTTATAACGGCAATTTGTCAGTAGCACTTCATGACGATAACGTAGGTGAAGCAACTGGTACAATCAAGTTAACGCTCAATGCTGATCCAGATAGTGCAGATACCTATGAACTTGGGTCAATTACTGAAGGACACATCACAATATTTGATAATGAGACACCAGAATTGAAGATTACCGGAGGTAGTTCTGTTGTTGAAGCCGAAAATGCAACTGCAGACTTTGTCATTACCGCAGGAGTTAGTCCTAATACAAATCTGACCGTACGCTATGATTTAGCCGAAAGTCACGATTTTATCAACAATGAAGGGATGGGTAAAACCGAAATGTTAGATTTCACTAGCAACAAAACAAGTGCTACACTACCCATTACTATTCATAATGATGGTGGGGGAGAACCTGATGGTACAATCACCGTTACCTTAGTAGCTGATACTGCCCCAATTGAGTATTTAGTAGCCCCTTCCCCAAATAATTCCACTCAAGTTACTATCTATGATGATGACACCCCGACTATCTTCATGGCCGCTGATAGTGGAAATGTTGCCGAAAATGCTGGTCCAGCGAATTTCAAGTTGTCAGCAACTGGACTGACAAGTACAAGAACTTTGACTATTAATGCGACTCCAGCTGAAGATGGTAATGATTTCTTGACCGATGCAATAGCAATGGCTACAGATTTCATGGTAGAATTTACTGACCCTGATGGTGATAACACATATAGTGGTGAGTTAGCTGTGACCTTACATGATGACGATGATAGTGAAGAAACAGGTGATATTAAACTCACTTTGAATCCTGATAATTCAGCCACTTACCGACTTGGAAATATCCGAGAAGGTGTGATTACGGTATATGATGATGAAACTACAGAGTTACAGATTACAGCAGGTGAACCAGTTGTAGAAGCTCCAAATGCAGTTGCAAATTTCCTCATTTCCGTTGTAGCCGTCCCAGATAATAGACTTGATGTGCGTTATGAATTAGCTGAAAGCCACAATTTCATCGCAAATGAAGGTACTAATAAGATGGTGACATTAGCATTCACTGATAATGCCAAAGAATTGACCTTACCAATTACAATTACTAGTGATACTGATGTTGAGGACAATGGCACCATTACGGTTACACTAACCTCGGACAATGCAAATCCAATAACTTATCGAGTAGCTCCATCACCAAATAATTCTGCGGAAGTTAATGTCATTGATGATGATTCTCTACCAATGATCTCTATTACTGCTGATAATGGGGATGTCGCGGAGAATACTGAAACTGTACTGTTTAGTTTAACAACAACGGATCTATCGGCCCCTACTACCTTAACAATCAATGCCACCCCAATGGAAGACGGCCATGATTTCTTAGCAAGTACAGTTGAAAACACTGCGATTGATTATCCAATACAATTTACCGATCTTGATGGTGATGGAACCTATAGTGGTGAATTCCCAGTATCGCTTGATAATGATAATACTGGTGAAGCGACTGGGGATATCAAGTTAACTTTGAATACAAAACCAACCGAATATCGACTTAGTTCAGCCATTGTAGGAACGATCACAATTTGGGATGATGATGCACCTGAATTAGAAATATCTGGTGGTGATCCAGTTATTGAAGGCGATAATGTGTTCGCTAACTTTGTTATTTCTGCAGAAGTTAGTCCAAATGAAAATGTTGAAATTCGTTATGATTTAACTGAGAGTCATAGTTTTATTGCCTATGAGGGTACCAACAAAACCGGAATGTTAGATTTTACTAATGGCGCGACCGAAGCAACCTTACCGATTGCAATCACGAATGATACTGATTTAGAACGCAATGGTTCAGTCACGGTAACCCTGACTGCTGATACTGCAGATCCTATTACTTACACGTTAGCTGCGGCACCAAATGATTCTGCTAGCATCAGTGTTTTTGATGATGACTCGTTGCCAATTATTTCGATTAATGCTGATAGTGGAGAAGTGATAGAGAATGAAGGACCCGCACAGTTTATGTTGACAGCAACTGGATTGTCTGCAACTACCACTCTTGCAATTAATGCGACTCCAGCAGAGGATGGTGGTGATTTTCTAACAAATTCAATAGCCAACACCCCGGCAGATTTTTCCGTGGAATTTTCCGACCCCGATGGCGATAACACCTATAGTGGGGAATTATCAGTAGTTATTGAAAATGATAGAATTGGTGAAGCAACGGGGGATATCAAACTAACATTGAACACCAAACCAATCGTTTATCGCCTCAGTTCAGCCACGGAGGGAGTCCTCACTATTTTTGATGATGATGCACCAGAACTGCAAATCACCGCTGGTAATCCAATTACTGAAACCGAAAGTGTCAATGCAAACTTTATGATTTCAGCTGAGGTAAGCCCAAATAAAATGATTAACTTGCGTTACAATTTACAGGAAAGTCATAACTTTATTGATAATGAAGGGAATGGGAAGACAGCTAGCTTGAATTTCTCTAATAATGTTAAGGAAGTGATGTTGCCGATTCCAATTACCAACGACAATACTCAAGAGGATAATGGCTTTGTCCAAATTGCACTTGTTGCCGATGATTCGAATCCGATCACCTATACAGTCCCTCCCCACCCAAACAATTTAAGGGCTGTAACTATTTATGATGATGACTCCCCTCCAACAATTACGGTTATTGCAGATAATGGAGATGCTATAGAGAGTAGCGGGTCTGCAGGATTTGAATTAACTGCAACTGGATTAACGGCAACCACGACTTTAATGATCAATGCGACTCCAGTTGAGAGTGGAAGTAATTTTTTAACCACCGGTGCTTCAGGTACTGCGACTAATTACTCGGTTGAATTCACTGACCCTGATGGCGATAACACTTATGATGGAGAATTATCGGTACCTTTAATTAATGATTCAGTTGGTGAAGAACCCGGTGATATCACATTAACCGTCAATGCAAGTCCGCTTGTTTATCGACTTAATTTGAATACTGTGAGTGTAATAACAATGTGGGATGATGACGCACCCCAAATAAAGGTTACTGCTGGAGAGTCCGTGACAGAAGGAGTGAATGGAAGCGTAGACTTTCACATTTCAACACCTGTTAGTCCAAATAAATTTATTAATGTGCGATATAATTTGGTAGATAGTTTTAATTCAATAACTGATGAAGGATTAGGAAAGATAACAAGGTTAGATTTCACCAATGGCAAGAAAATGGCAACTTTGTCATTTACACTTGTTGATGATTCGCATGTCGGAATAGACGGTGCGGTTTCATTAACACTCATTGCAGATAATGCGAACCCAATAACTTATCTGGTTGCACCATCCCCCGATAATTCTGGTATTATACATGTCCAGGATGATGACAATCTACCTTGGGTTTCAGTCGCCTCTAATAGTAGGAATATTGAAGCAATTGAAGGACTGGTAAACGTTAATTTAAGCTCAGAAGGACTAAATCAGACGACAACTCTAACTTTAAATGCAACCCTAACTGAAACCGGAAGTAATTTTCTATTATACGGGACTTCAAATGTTGCCAAAGATTATGAAATTGAATTTTCCGATCCAAATGGTGATAATACCTATAGTGGTGTTTTTCCTGTACCAATTGTAAGCGATGCAATCACAGAAGTTAGTGGAAATATTCTTTTAACCTTTAATGCTGACCCAAGGTCTGTTGATTCATATCGACTTCGTCCAGCTAATCAAAGTAGAATCAGAATTTATGATGATGATGCACCAGAGTTAGCAATAAGTGCAATGGGATCAGTTACTGAAGCAGAAAATGTCACGGCCGATTTTGTGGTCACTGCAAGGGTGAGTCCGTATGATTATCTTACCGTACGCTATAATTTGTCCGAAACCCATAACTTTATTGAGAATGAAGGTCGAGATAAGTCAGCACGGTTAGATTTCACTAGTGGAAAAACTGAAGCCACGCTATCTATTCCAGTTGTCAGTGATACCAACATTGAACAAAATGGTTCGGTCATCGTTCTGCTTACCGCGGATACTGCCG
Organism: Stappiaceae bacterium; assembly: GCA_964291365.2. Taxonomy (GTDB): domain Bacteria; phylum Pseudomonadota; class Alphaproteobacteria; order Rhizobiales; family Stappiaceae; genus JBDWFY01. The sequence goes on along the minus strand of OZ219989.1, from coordinate 1,513,301 downwards.
ATCCAATAACGTATACGGTAGCACCATCCCCAAATCATTTTGCTTCGGTTATCGTTAGAGATGATGATTCATTGCCAATTATCTCTATTGCCGCCGATAGTGGTGACTTTCCAGAGAGTAATGATCCGGTTAAGTTTATGTTAACCGCGACTGGATTAACGGCAACCACGACGTTAAACATTAATGCGACTCCAGCAGAGGAAGGCGGTGATTTTTTAACGGGAGCCGTGCAAGATACCGCAGCTAATCATCGTGTTGAATTTACCGACCCAGATGGTGATGGTACTTATAATGGTGAGTTATCCGTGTACTTATTTAATGATGGAGTTGGTGAAGTGACCGGTACAATCAAACTCACATTAAACGTTGATCCGAGTGCATTAAAATCTTATCAACTTGGTTCAACTACCGAAGGTATGCTCACGATTTGGGATGATGATGCCCCAGAATTGAAAGTTACCGCTGGTGATCCTGTAACTGAAGGTGAGAGTGTCAATGCGAACTTTACAATTTCAGCAGAGGTCAGTCCGAATAGGATGGTCGCGGTTGAGTATGATTTAGCTGAGAGTCAAAATTTTATTGACAATGAAGGTACGGGAAAAACTGCAATTTTAGATTTCAGAACAAATGTCAAGGAAATAACATTACCGATTGCAATCACCCAAGATACAATGGGAGAAGATAGCGGCACCATTACCGTAACTTTAAACGCAGATTCGGACCCAATTGACTATACCGTAGCAGCTGCTCCAAATAATTCTGCACAAGTACAAGTGTTTGATGATGATCGACCTCCTGTAGTCGTAATTGCCGCGGATAGTGGTGATTTTCCAGAAAGTGATGATCCCGCAAAGTTTATGCTAACCGCGACTGGTCTATCTATAACCAGAACTTTAGTGATTAATGCAACTCCCGCGGAAGTTAGCAGTGATTTTTTAACTGATGCGGTTGATGGTACCCCAGCTGATTACTCGGTTGAATTTACCGATCCAGATGGTGATAATATATATAGCGGAGAGTTACCGGTAAACCTACATAATGACACAGCTGGAGAAGCGACTGGTGATATCAAACTTACCTTAAATGCCTCAAGTGCGGCCGCGTACCGACTTGGTTCAACAACTGCAGGTGTGTTGACCGTTTGGGACGATGATGCCCCAGAGTTGAAGATTACGGCTGGTGATCCCGTTGCGGAAGCTGAAGGAGCCGTTGCAAATTTTGTCATTTCAGCTGAAGTGAGTCCAGATGATAGTATTATGGTCCGATATGATTTAGCTGAGAATCAGAATTTTATTGATAATGAAGGTACCGGAAAGACGGCAAGTTTGGATTTCTCTAGTGATACTAAAGAAGTTATGTTACCAATTTCAATTACCAATGATTCTGATACTGAGACTAATGGCACGATAACCGTAACCTTAACCGCGGATATCGCAGACCCAATCAAATATACGGTTGCCACAGCTCCAAATAATTCCGCAGTTATCAATGTCGTGGATGACGACTCATTACCAACAATCTCCATTTTAGCCAATAGCGGCAGTGCAAAGGAAACCGATGGAACTGCACATTTTATTTTGTCAACCTCGGATCTAACAGCGGCAACAACCTTGTCGATCAATGCAACCCCTGCTGAAGATGGCGGAGATTTCTTAGCCGACGAGTTTACTGATACTGCAATAGATTACCCAGTAATTTTTGCAGACTATGACCTAGATGGGACTTATACAGGTGAATTTACTGTGCCAATCGATTCTGATACCACTCGTGAAGCAACCAGTAATATCAAGCTAACTTTGAATGCGAAGCCACTTGTTTACAATCTTGGTTCAACGACTGAGGGTGTGCTGGAAATTTTCGATGATGACTCACCAGAGTTAAAAATCACTGCTGGTGATCCAATTACTGAAGCTGCTAATATTTCCGCTAGTTTCGTGGTTTCCGCTGAAATCAGTCCAAATGACAATATTGAAGTGCATTATGATTTGACCGAGAGTCAAGATTTTATTGCCAATGAAGGTACCGGTAAATCCGCTATGTTAAATTTCAGCAATCGCGCAAGAAGAGTAACATTGCCAATTCCAATCATTAGTGATACAGATGCAGAGGAAGATGGCACGATAACTGTGACTCTAACCGCTGATGATGCTGACCCCATCAAGTATACCGTGGCAGCTGCGCCAAATAATTCCGCGTCAGTCCAGGTGATTGATGATGATTCCTTACCTTTAGTTTCTATTGTCGCTGATAGTGGTGAAGTCGCTGAGAGTGAAGGCATCGGATCATTTAATCTGACGGCTACTGGATTATCGTATCCAACAACTTTGATCATTAATGCAACCCCCGCGGAAGATGGCAGTGATTTCCTTACCAATTTGACTGCCGACCTTGCGACTAATTTCACGGTAGCATTTGATGATCCAGATTATGATAATACTTATACGGGAGTGCTATCAGTGCCTCTTGATGATGATTTAATTGGAGAAGCAACGGGAGATATCAAGCTAACCTTGAACGCTGATCGGAACTCAGCTGCGACTTATCGACTTAGTTCAGATACCGAAGGAGTAATGACCATATGGGATGATGATGCCCCTGAGCTAAAGATTGTAGCTGGTAATCCAAAAACTGAAACTACGGGTGTGAGTGCCGACTTTATTGTGTCCGCTGAAGTTAGTCCTGATGATAATGTTACAGTATGGTACAATCTAACCGAGAGTCAAAATTTTCTTGATAATGAAGACGATGCATTAACCCAGTCCTTAGATTTCACGAATGATGCGACCGAAGCGACGCTAGCTGTCCCACTGGCCACTGATGACACCGCGGAAGATAATGGTACAGTGACCATAACGCTGATCACCGACCGAGCAAGTGAAATTTCTTACTTTGCAGCTGATTCCCCAAACAATACTGCGGCCGTTATTGTTTATGATGATGATTCACCCCCAACGATTATGATTGACGCAGATAGTGGTGATGTTGCCGAGAACATTGGCATGGCTGAGTTCAATTTAACGGCTACTGGATTAACTAGTACCACAACATTAATGGTGAATGCAACACCAAGTGAGGATGGAGCTGATTTTCTAACTGATGTGATTGCTGACACCGCAAAAGATTTTCCCGTTGAATTTACTGACCCAGATGGTGATAGCACGTTTAATGGCATTTTATCTGTAACTTTAGATGAAGATGAGGTCCGTGAAGCAACCGGTGATATCAAACTGACCTTGAATGCGAGTGCGCAAGTTTATCGACTAGGATCAACTACCGAAGGAGTGATTACCATTTGGGATAATGATGCCCCGGAATTGAAGGTTACGGCTGGTGAACCAGTTGCTGAAGCTGAAAATGCTGTTGCGAACTTTATTATATCCGCTGAGGTTAGCCCTAATGACTTTGTCAATGTGCAGTATGACTTGGCAGAGAGTCAGGATTTTATTGATAATGAAGGTACTGGAAAAACAGCTAGGTTAGATTTTAGCAATGGTGCTAAGGAAGCGACATTACCAATCGCGATTGCCAATGATGAAGCTACGGAAACCAATGGTACTATCACTGTAACCTTAAAAACGGATACTGCTAGTCCAATAACCTATACAGTAGCCGCAAATCCAGATGATTCCGCGGCCGTTAATGTCATTGATGATGATTCACTTCCGGTTGTTGATATTGCGGGTATTAGTGGCGATGTTGCCGAAAATGATCGGTTAGCAAGATTTATGTTGTCGGCAACCGGATTAAGTGCAACAACGACCTTAGTTATTAATGCAACTCCCGCAGAAGATGGTAGTGATTTCTTATCGGATACCATTGCTGATTCCGCGACTGAATACTCGGTTGAGTTTAGTGATTCGGATAACGACAATACTTATATTGGTATTTTGCAGGTGCCACTTGATAATGATGAGATCGGAGAAGCAACGGGTGAAATCAAACTAACCTTAAATCCAAGTTCAACTAGCTACCAACTAGGTTCTATAACCGAAGGTGAGATTACCGTCTGGGATGACGACGCACCAGAGTTGAGAATCTCAGCTGGAAACGCAGTCACCGAAACTGATAATGTCACTGCGGATTTTGTCATTGCTGTGATGGCTAGTCCGGATGCTACGCGCACCGTACGATATGAATTGACTGAGAGTCAGAACTTTATTGAGAATGAAGGCACTGACAAAACAGCAAGTTTAGATTTTTCTAGTCGTGCTAAAGAAGCAACTCTATCAGTTCCGATTACCAATGATACAAATATTGAGGATGATGGCACCATCACCGTAACATTAACTGCGGATAATGCCAATCCAGTTTCTTACATGTTACCAACCATCCCAATTCCTACTGCAACTCTGAATGTTTATGATGAAGACTCACCACCGACGATATGGATAGCCGCTGATAGTGGTGGGGTTGCAGAAAGTGATGAAACCGCGAACTTTAATTTGTCGGCAACTGGTTTAACAACAACAACATTTATCACCATTAATGCGTCTCCAGCGGAAGATGGTAGTGACTTCTTAACTGATGCGGTTGCAGATACTGCGGCTGAATACTCGGTAGAGTTTTCTGACCCAGATGGCGACAATATTTATACAGGTGAATTCCCAGTCGCACTCCATAATGATGATGATGGTGAAGCAACCGGGGACATCACGTTAACTTTGAATGCAAGCTCAACTGTTTACCGACTTGGTCCAACTACCGAAGGTGCAATAACAATATGGGATGATGATGCACCAGAGTTGAAAATAAGTGCAGTTGCTCCAACGATTACTGAAGCGGATAATGTTGAGGCCGAATTTTTAATCTCAGCTGAGGTCAGTCCAAACGATACGATCACTGTACGGTTTGATTTGGTTGAGAGTCAAGATTTTATCACGTCCGAAGGTACGGGTAAAACTGAAGATCTAAATTTCTCAGGTGGAGCTAAAGAAAAAACATTATCCTTTGCAATCAGTAATGATGAAATGATTGAGTTTGATGGTACCATCACCGCGATTCTCACCGCAGATACCGCGGATCCAATCAAATATACAGTCGCCCCCTCCCCAAATAACTCAGCCATTATTAATGTGATTGATGACGAAATCCCACCGATAGTATCAATCGCCGCGGAAAATGGTGGTGTTGCCGAAAGTGCTGGAACTGCAAGATTTGACCTAATTGCAACTGGATTATCAGCAACAACGACATTGATGGTCAAAGCAACTGCTACCGAAGCTGGTGGTGACTTCCTCACCAAAGAAGTCGAGGGAGAGACTAATCCCTATCCAGTTGAATTTACCGATAGTGATAATGACGATGTTTACACTGGTGCATTACCAATACCTCTGCACAATGATGAAGTCGGAGAACCGACCGCTGATATCAAGGTCACATTAGCGGAAAATCCGTTAGTTTACGAGCTTGGTTCGACTACTGCTGGGTTAATCACAATTTGGGATAATGAAACCCCAGAATTACGGATAACTGCAGTTACACCGACCATAACTGAAGGGGAATCTATTACTGCAGATTTTAAGGTTTCAGCGTTTGTAAGTCCAAATGATAATGTTGTAGTACAATATAACATAGCTGAAAGCGGTAGCTTTGTAAGCAATATCAGTAGTTACAAGAGTGCAAATTTAAATTTCACCAATCAAGCCTTGGAAGATACCATTTCAATTGCTATCGCAAGTGATACTGATACTGAAGTCAATGGTACAATTACCCTGACTTTAACAGCAGATACGGCAAGTCCAACTAAATATATAGTCGCCACCTCCCCCAATGATTCGGCTGTTGTGAATGTGGTTGATGATGATTCCTTACCAGTAATCTCCATACTAGCGAATAGTGGAACTGCCGCGGAGAACGTAGAAACCGCAACATTCAAACTGACCGCGACTGGACTAACTGAAACCACAACCCTGTCTATTAGTGCGACCCCAGCAGAAGATAGTCATGATTTTCTAACCACTACGATTGCCGATACTGCAGCTGATTTCGAAGTTGAGTTTACCGACTCTGATGACGACGACACTTATGAAGGTAAATTGTCAGTTGCACTGGATAATGATACCTCCGGTGAAGCAACTGGAACAATCAAACTCACCTTAAACACCGATCCAGATTCAGGTAAAACTTATCGTCTTGGTACAACAACTGAAGGGATGATCACCATCTATGATGATGATGCCCCAGAATTGAAAATTACCGCTGGACCTCAAGTCGTAGAAGCCGTCGGGACGACTGCTGATTTTACTGTATCGGTGGAAGCAAGTCCAAATCGCAATGTCGCGGTAAAATACACCTTAGCCGAGAGTCAAACTTTTATTGATGGTGAAGGTGCTAATAAGCCTGCAAATTTAGATTTTACTAACAACGCAACCGAAGCAATTTTGTCAATTCCGATTACCAGTGATTCCGATATTGAAAGTAATGGTACAGTTACAGTAACTTTAACCGCGGATACCGAAGATCCAGTGACCTATATGGTTGCGTCTTCCCCCAATGATACCGCATTTGTTAATGTAATTGATGATGATTCGTTGCCAATTATTGCAATTAAAGCCGATAGTGGTGATGCCATTGAAGGACCATTAGCTGTGCCATTTAAATTGACTGCAACGGGAATCACTGAACAACAACGAATTGTTGTCATCAAGGCAACCCCTGCTGAGGTTAATAGTGATTTCTTACGTGATCAAGATCAAGATAATCAAGTATTATCGCAAGTAACATTCACCGATCCAGATGGTGACGACACGTATGAAGCTAATTTCACCCAACGACTTCATAATGACAGAATCGGGGAAGCGACTGGAGATATCAAACTAACACTGAATACAAATCCGACTGTTTACCGTCTTGGTTCAGTGACCGAAGGTGTCCTCACCATCTTAGATGATGATGCCCCAGAATTAGAGATTACTGCTGGCGATCCAGTTGCCGAAGGTGAAAATGTTACAGCAAATTTTGTAATTTCAGCAGAAGTGAGTCCAAATGATATGGTCACAATACAGTATGAGTTGGCTGAAAGTCAGAATTTTATTGCTAATGAAGGTACTGACAAAACTGCAAATTTGGATTTCTCCAACCAAGCAACTGAAGCAACTTTACCAATTCCACTCACGAGTGATTCCGAACCTGAAAGTAATGGAACAATTACGGTAACTTTAACCGCGGATATCGCAGACCCGATCAAATATACTGTCGCCTCCTCCCCTGATAATTCCGCAATGATGAATGTGATTGATGATGACTCCCTGCCGGTGATTGAGATAGCTGCCGATAGTGGTGAAGTGGCGGAAAGTGTTGGATTTGCAACATTCAACTTATCAGCAACTGAACTATCTCAAAACGATAGTTTGACAATCTATGTAACTCCAACTGAGCAAGGTAGTGACTTTTTACTTGATCGACAACAAGATCGATTAGCTGGATTTATTGTTAATTTTAGCGACCCAGATAATGACAATATCTACACCGGAAATATGGTGATTCCACTTCATAATGACCTTATTGGTGAGACCACCGGAGATATCAAAGCAACTCTCAATGCGAATCCAACTGAGTATCGACTGGGTACGACTACTGAAGGTTTAATTACAATTTGGGATGATGACGCACCTGAGTTGAAAATCTCAACTGGACATCCAATCACCGAAGTGGCAAATCTCAATGCCGACTTTATCGTAACAGCTCAAGCGAGTCCCAATAAAAACCTTGATGTACGGTACAATTTGGCTGAAACTGGTAATTTTGTTGAAAATGAAGGTAATGGCAAATCGGGGAGTTTAGATTTCACTAATAATAAGACAGAAGCCACGCTGTCCATTCCAATAACCAGTGATGACGTGGAAGAAGTAGATGGAACTATTACCGTAACCTTAATTGCAGATAACTCAGATCCGGTCACTTATATGCTAGCTTCGTCAGAGAACTTAACCGCAGTAAAAACAATTTATGATGATGATTCACCACCTAAAATCTCAATTGTCGCAGATAATGGTAGTACTAGAGAAAATCTTGGTGAGGCAACATTCAGTTTGACCGCGACCGGAATCAATCGATCAACATTGAGTTTATTCGTCAATGCGACAGCCAACGAGGTTGAAAATTCTGATGATTTTCTAACTGATTTGATTGAAAATGTGGCGCGAACTGATTCAATTCAATTTACTGACCCTGATGGTGATTCCACTTATCATAGCGAATTTAACGTCCCTCTTCACAATGATAATGTTGGTGAATCAACTGGACAACTTAAGCTGACGTTGAACGAAGATCCAGAAACCACGGATACTTACCGACTTGGTCCGACAACCGAAGGAGTTATTACTATTATGGATGATGATGTACCAGAGTTACGGATTACGAATGCAAGTCCAGTCATTGAAGATCGAGATGCGACCGCAGATTTTGTGGTAACCGCTTCCTTTAGCCCGAATAAAGAGATCACTGTACGCTATGATTTAGCCGAAAGTCATAACTTTCTCAGTAATGAAGGTACTGATAAGACAAGTACTTTAGATTTCACAAATAGAACAACCGAAGCAACCTTAGCAATTGCGATTGATAATGATAACACTGTAGAAACTGCTGGCACCATTACTGTAACCTTAACCGCGGACACTGCGGATCCAATTACCTATACCGTAGCCACCTCTCCCAATGATTCAGCTACTGGTAACGTAAGTGATAATGACACCCTGCCATTGATTGCAATTGTCGCGGATAGTGGAGAAGCGATAGAAAGCACCGGAACCGCACAGTTTAATTTAACCGCAACTGGTTTCACCGCGACGACAACCTTAATGATAAATGCGACTCCAGCTGAAGATGGCGGTGATTTTCTAACCAATGCGGTGGCGACCGCAACTGAATTCCCAGTTGAATTTAGTGACCCAGATGGCGATAACACTTATGAAGGTGTCATTACAATAGCTCTTGATAATGATGAAATTCGTGAAGTTACTAATGATATCAAATTGACATTGAATGGGAATCCAACCACTTACCGACTTGGTGCAACCATTGAGAGTACCGTCACAGTATTTGATGATGATGCACCTGAGCTAGAGATCACAGCAGGATCTGTAGTCGTTGAAGCGGATAATGTTTCCGCCCAATATGTCATCTCAACGAATGTGAGTCCCAATAACTATATCACCGTACGTTATGATTTGACTGAAAGTGCAAACTTTATCCATAATGAAGGAAATGGAAAAACGCAAAGTTTAGATTTTACCAATAACGCGACCGAAGCAACCATATCCATTCGGATTGTCAATGATAACCAGAGTGAAAATGATGGCACCATCACGATAACTCTCACTGACGATACAGCCAATCCGATTACCTATACATTGCCAGTTGCTCCAGCTAATACCGCTTCCGTCAATGTCGTTGATGATGAATCACTTCCAGTAGTGATTATTGAAGCCGATAGTGGCGATGTTGCAGAAAATATTGGTACCGCGAATTTTAATCTAACTGCAACTGGGTTATCGGCGACCACTACTTTGATGATTAACGCAACCCCGGCTGAAGACGGTAGTGATTTTCTCACTAATGCCATCGCCGATATTCCAGATGACTTCCCTGTTGAATTCAGCGATTCTGATGGCGATGACACCTATACTGGTACGTTGTCAGTAACTCTTGATAATGATGAAATTGGAGAAGCAACGGGCGATATCAAGTTGACCTTGAACCCCACCGATTCGACAAGCGATTACCAACTAGGTTCAACAACGGAAGGGGTCATTACCATTTGGGATAATGATGCCCCCGAGCTCAAGATTACCGCAAGTACTCCATTGGTTACTGAAGCCCAAGGAGTTTCTGCAGATTTTCTGATTTCAGCTGAAGTAAGTGCCAATGATATGGTCACAGTCATTTATGATTTAGTAGAAATCCAGGATTTTATCACAACTGAAGGTACTGATTTAACCGCAAATCTGGATTTCCGGAATGGAGTTAAACAAGTTACGTTGCCGATTGCTATTACTAATGATAGCATGATTGAAGAAAATGGTTCTATCACCTTGACTTTAAAACCGGATTCTGAAACTCAAATCTCCTATACAGTGGCTTCAGCTCCAAATAATGCCGCTAGTATTAGTGTCGTTGATGATGATGCACCAGTGTTGAAAATCAGAGCTGGAGATCCAATTATTGAAGCCGCTAATGTTTCAGCAAACTTTGTGGTTTCAGCTGAAGAAAGTCCGAATGTTGAAATTACTGTGCGCTATGATTTGAGTGAGAGTCATGATTTTATCGCCATTGAAGGAACTGGTAAAATAGCCGAGTTAGATTTTACCAATCAAGTGACTGAAGTGAGTTTACCTATTGCCATTACTGATGATGATGAGATTGAAACCAATGGAACAATAACTATCACTTTAACTGCGGATACCGACCCGATTACGTATAAGCTAGCACCAGTACCAGCTAATTCTGCATCAGTTAATATTTATGATGATGAATCGTTACCAACAATTGCGATTACCGCAGATAATGGTAATGTCTTTGAGAGTGCTGATACTGCAGAATTTGAATTAACCGCAACTGGATTAACTGGCTCTGCAACTCTTGCCATCAATGCAACCCCAGCTGAAGTAGGAAGTGATTTTCTGACCGATTCAACTGCCGATACGCCGGCTAATTTCCCAGTTGAGTTTACCGACCCAGATGGCGACGGAACTTATACTGGTGAGCTGTCGGTACCCTTAGATAATGATGAAATTGGTGACATAACAGGTGATATCACCGCAACTTTGAATACCAATCCAACAACCTACCAACTAGGTTCTACCACAACTGGTCGAATCACAGTCTGGGATGATGATGCCCCCGAATTGAAGGTCACTGCTGGTAATTCCATTACTGAAGCCGACAATATTTCCGCGAACTTTGTGATTTCGGCTGAAGTAAGTCCCAATGATTTTGTCATGGTGCGGTATACATTGGCTGAGAGTGAAGATTTCATTGATAATGAAGGAGCTGATAAGGTCGCACACTTGGATTTCCGCAATAACAGCAAAGAAGCGACACTCTCCATTCCAATCATTAATGATGATGCTGTCGAGGATGATGGAACCATCACTGTTACACTCACCCCAGATAATGCCCCAATTTCTTATACCGTCGCCCCTTCTCCCAATAACACCGCGCAAGTTACCGTGATTGATGATGAGTCACTTCCGGTTATTGAGATTGTTGCGGATAGTGGTGATGTGGCAGAAAACGCCGGAATAGCTAAGTTCAATCTAACAACCACGGATTTATCCGTAACAACTACCATAAGTATTAATGCAACACCAGCTGAAGATGGTAGTGATTTCTTAACAGCCGCAATTGCTGATACGGCCGCTGATTTCCCTGTTGAGTTTAGTGATCCAGATGGAGATGGTACTTATCATGGCAAACTATCCGTAACCCTTGACGATGACTTGAATGGAGAAGCAACTGGTGATATCAAACTAACGTTAAATCCTGATCCTGATCCAGTGGCAACCTATCAGCTTGGCTCAGAAGTCGAGGGTGTGATCACGATATTTGATGATGAAACTCCGGAATTGAAGATTACGGCTGGTGATCAAGTTGCTGAAGCAGAAGAGGTGACCGCTGACTTTGTTATTACTGCGGGGGCCAGTCCGAATCGCAATATCACTGTGTTGTATGACTTAGCTGAAAGTCAAAACTTTATTGATAATGAAGGTACCGATTTAACTGAAACCTTGAATTTTACAAATGGAGCAACCACCGATACATTATCCATAGCCATCGTTGAAGATTCTAACCGTGAGGATAATGGAACAATTACCGTGACTATAAAGCCAGATAATGCTGATCCAATCACTTATCTAGTTGCCACTGACCCTAATAACTCTGCAGTAGTCAATGTAGTAGATGATGATACCCTCCCATTAATCCTTATTGCTGAGAATAATGGTGAAGTGGTAGAAAGTGTTGGAACCGCAACATTTGAATTAACCGCGACTGGGTTAAACGCCACCACAACTTTAGATATTAATGCAACACCAGCTGAAGATGGTAGTGATTTCTTATCTGATTCTGTTGCTGATACTGCCGCTGATTTCCCAGTTGAATTTACCGACCCCGATGGCGATAACACCTATACGGGTGAATTACGAGTCACGCTTGATGATGATAATGTTGGTGAATCCACTGGTAATATAAAAATAACCTTAAATACAAAACCAGTGACTTATCGACTTGGTTCTAATACTGAAAGTGTCATTAGAATCTGGGATAATGAGACTCCAGCGTTAAAAGTCACCGCGGGAGAACCTGTCGCAGAAGCGATGGGAGCGACTGCCGACTTTATTGTTTCTGCCGAGGTAAGTCCAAACAAATTGGTCACTATACAATATGAGTTGTCGGAGACTGAAGATTTTATTGCCAATGAAGGTGATGATAAATCTGAGGAATTAGACTTTAGAAATAATGTAAAACAAGACACCTTGTCAATTCTAATCACCAGTGATAGCGACCCAGAGGCTAGTGGATTTGTTACTGTGATTTTAACAGCAGATACCGAAAACCCGATTGTTTACACTGTTGCCCCCTCCCCGTTTGATACAGCACATGTCAATGTGATCGATGATGATGCATTACCAGTATTGGAGATTGCCGCAGATAGTGGGGATATTGCCGAAAATGCTAGTAATCCATCATTTACATTAATGGCGACTGGATTAATCGCGACGACTACCTTAACTATTAACGCGACTCCAGCTGAGGACGGTAGTGACTTCCTAACTGATGCGGTTGCTGATACGATGTCAAGTGTTCCAGTCCAATTTGATGATCCCGATGGGGACGGGATCTATACTGGTGAATTTCCAATCGCTCTTGATAATGATACCGTAGGAGAAGCAACTGGTGATATCAAACTAACCTTGAATACCAATCCGACCGCATACCGACTTGGTTCAACTTTAGAGGGAGTTCTGACAGTTTGGGATGATGATGCCCCCGAATTGAAGATAACTGCAGGTTTGCCAGTTACTGAAACCGATAATGTCAAAGCGAATTTTATCGTCTCAGTTGAAGTGAGCCCGAATCGAAGCGTCACCGTACGATATGATTTGACTGAGAGTCATAACTTTATTGATAGTGAAGGTACCGGAAAATTTGAAATCTTGGATTACAACAATAATGACACCGAAGCTACAATATCCCTTGCGATCATTAATGATCAAGACGAAGAACCAAATGGCACCATCACCGTAACTCTGACTCCAGATACCGCGGACCCAATAACTTATACCTTACCAGCATCCTCAACTAATTCTGCTGAAGTCATTGTTTATGATGAAGATTCCCCACCAACTATTGCGATAGCTGCGGATAGTGGTCAAGTTGTGGAGAATGACACCAGTGCACAAGATCAGCATAGTATGGAAAATGCGCGGTTTAAAGTGTCAGCAACTGGGTTGATTCAAACAACTACCTTGAATATTGATGCAACTCCAGCTGAAGATGGCCATGATTTCCTCACTGACCAAGTAGCAAATACCATGTTGAGTCGCGATGTTGAATTAACTGATCCAGATAAAGATAGCACATTTGAAGGCGAACTATTGGTTCCAATCGATAATGATATCGTTGGAGAAGCAACCGGTGACTTCAAATTAACCTTGAATGCGAAATCAACTGTTTATCGACTTGGTGCTAGAACGGAGGGTAAAATCACGGTGTTAGATGATGATGCCCCAGAGTTGAGAATAACTGCAGGTGATCCAGTTGCTGAAGCAGAAGGTGCGGTAGCGAACTTTATTATATCAGCTGAGGTGAGTCCTAATGAAGAAGTTGAGATTCGGTATGATTTAGCTGAAAGTCATAATTTCATTGATAGCGAAGGTACAAATTTACCCAAACGATTGAATTTCGCTGGTGGTGCAACCGAGGCAATATTACCAATTCCGATTAATAATGATGGTACGGTTGAAGATAATGGCACAATTACTGTTACTTTAGTTCCCGATCAAGCCCCATTAACTTATACCTTAGATCCTGACTTAACTAATTCTGCAACAGTTAATGTCGTTGATGATGATTCATTACCTTTGATTGCAATTGCTCCACTTAATGGTGAGGTTGCCGAGAACCTAGGTACTGCGCAATTTGCAGTGACAGCAACCGGATTGAACGCGACAACTAGCATAGCAATCAACGCGACTCCTACTGAGGAAGGATTTGATTTTCTGACCAATGCGGTCGCGAATTCGGCAGCTGATTTCTCGGTTGAATTGAGTGATCCAGACGGTGATAACACTTATTCCGGTCAGATATCAATTACACTGGATAATGATAGTATTGGTGAAGCGACTGGTTTAATCAAACTAATATTAAATGCCAGTCCGTTCGCTTATCGATTAGGTGAAATTACTGAAGGTCGGATCACAATTTTTGATGACGATGCCCCAGAACTAAGAATTACACCTGGAGACCCAGTGGCAGAAGCTGAAGGTGCGGTTGCAAACTTTATGATTAGGGCGGAAGTCACTCCGAATGAAATAGTCACAATTCACTATGATTTGGAAGAGAGTCAAAACTTTATTGACAATGAAGGTACCGGTAAAATGACAGATTTAGATTTCTCTAATGAAGTCGTTGAAGTAATATTACCGATTCCTCTCACCAATGATAGCATGGTTGAAGATGATGGTACGATTACTGTTACCTTAACCGCGGACTCTAACCCGATAGAATATACCGTAGCTCCTGACCCCAATCACACCGCGGTAGTCAGTATCGTTGATGATGACTCTTTGCCGGTAATCTCCATTGTTGCTGATAGCGGTGAAGTGGTAGAGAGTGAAAATATAGCTGGGTTTATGCTGACCGCTACCAGATTTACGGCAACCACGACATTGGATATTAATGCAACTCCTGCTGAGGACGGACATGATTTTCTAACTGAACAGGTTGCCGGAATTGGGAAAAATTTCTCCGTTGAATTTAGTGATCCAGATGGTGATGACACATATACCGGTGAGTTATTAGTTGACCTTCATAATGATGATATTGGTGAACCGACTGGTGATATCAAGGTGAGCTTGAATGCCAATCCAACAACATATAATCTTGGCCCCACTACTGAAGGAGTGATTACGATTTGGGATGATGATGCTCCTGAATTGAAGATCATGGCTGGTACACCCATTACCGAAACTGCCAATGTGACGGCAGATTTTATGGTTTCAGCAGAAGTGAGTCCAAACAAGATTGTTCCGGTAATTTATGAGTTGGCAGAAAGTAGTGATTTTCTTGATGAAGGCTTGGATAAAATGGCTAATTTAAATTTCACTAATCAAGCCACTGTAGCGACCTTATCAGTTCCGATCATCAATGATGATGTGGAAGATGATAATGGCACAATCACGGTAACTTTAACCGCGGATACTGCCACTGAAATCAATTATACCGTAGCCTCCTCCCCTGATAATTCAGCAGTAATGACAATTTACGATGATGATTCACCACCAACGGTTTCAATTTCCGCTACTAGTGGTGAAGTATCCGAAAGTACTGGTACCGCTCAATTTGATTTATCTGCTACTGGATTAACTAGTACTATGACATTATCCATTAGTGCAACTCCCGCTGAGGTTGCAAGTGATTTCCTAACCGGTCAAATTGCCGATACTGCGGCTGATTTCGAGGTTGAGTTTACTGACCCTGATGGCGATAGCACTTTCCACGGCGAGTTATCAGTAGCGACCCACAATGATTTGGTCGGTGAAGTGACTGGGGATATATCCCTAACACTCAATCCAAAACCAACTGTTTACCGACTTGGTTTAATCACGGAGGGAGTAATCACGATTTTAGATGATGATGCACCCGAATTACAAATTTCTGAGGGAGATCCGGTCACCGAAGGAGACAATGTTACTGCAAACTTTGTGATTTCAACAATTGCTAGTCCCAATCGTTCCGTCACAATCCAATATGATTTAGCTGAGAGTCATGACTTCATCGCAAATGAAGGTACTGGTAAATCCGCAGATTTAGATTTCTCCAATGGAGCAACAGAAGCGACTTTATCTATTCCAATCACTAATGATTCCAATACTGAAACAAATGGTACCATCACGGTAACTTTAATCGCTGATACAGCAAATCCTGCTACTTATTATGTTGCGTCCTCCCCCGATCATACGGCAGAAGTCAGAGTGATTGATGATGATTCGCTACCGGTTGTTGAAATTACCGCAACTAATGGTGCGGTTGCAGAAAGTACTGGAACGGCCAATTTTGAATTGACCGCAACTGGTCTTTCCGCGACAACAATCTTATCAATCAATGCAACCCCAGCTGACGATGGCAGTGATTTTCTCACAGATCAAGTTGCCGGAACCCCAGTAGATTTCATGGTTGAGTTTAGTGATCTAGATGATGATGACACTTATACGGGACTATTACCAGTTACTCTTGATAATGACGATATTGGTGAAGCGACTGGCAATATAAAGGTGACGCTAAATGCAGATCCGGATGCGGAGAAGACTTATACCCTCGGTTCAACCATTGAAGGTACAATCAAAATCTGGGATGATGATACTCCAGAGTTGAAAATAACAGCTGGAAATGCCGTAACCGAAACTGATAATGTTACTGCGAACTTTACGATTTCAGCCGAGGTTAGCCCAAATGACATGGTTAGTGTTCGTTATAATCTCGCGGAAAGTCAAGATTTTATTGCGATTGAAGGGACCGAAAAATCTGAAACTTTAGATTTCTCCAATGGAGCAACGGAAGCGACGTTAGCTATTCCAATCATTAATGATGATACTGCAGAGGATAATGGCACAATCACCGTAACCTTAATCGCTGATAATGCAAACCCAATAAAATATCAAGTAGCCCCTACTCCAAATAATTCTGCACTACTCAATGTTTATGATGATGATTCTCCACCGACAATAATGATCGCCGCGGATAGTGGCAATGTCGTTGAGGGTGATGGAACTGCTCGCTTTATGTTAACAGCAACTGGTCTATTGACTGCCACGGAAATAGAAGTCTATGCAACTCCAGCTGAAGTTGATGGTAATTATCTAACAAATTCAGTTAAGGATACCAGAGATAAGGCCGAGATTGAATTTAGCGACCCTGATGGTGATCAGACCTATAGCGGTGAATTTCCAGTAGTCCTGCATAAAGATACAGCTGGTGAACCAACCGCTGATATCCAATTAACGTTGAACGCACATCCCACTGATTCAGATACTTACCGCCTTGGTTCTACCACCACGGGAGTGATTACAGTTTATGATGATGATGCACCAGAATTGAAGATAAGTGCGGTTACTCCAACTATTACCGAAGGGGCCAATGTAACGGTAGATTTCTTGGTTTCAGCTGTAGTGAGTCCAAACAAAATGGTCACTGTGCGCTATGATCTAGCTGAAAGTCAGGATTTTATTGATAATGAAGGTACCGACAAAACTGAAATTTTAGATTTCTCCGGTGGTTCTAAAGAACAAACTTTATCAATTACCACCGCTAATGATACTATTAATGAGATTGATGGCACCATCACGGTAACTTTAACCGCAGATACAGCTGATCCAATAACGTATACAGTAGCACCATCCCCGAATGATACAGCACAAGTTAATGTGATTGATAATTATGTACCACCGACAGTTTGGATTGAAGCGGATAACGGAAATATTCTGGAGGGTACTGGGGAGGCATGGTTCCAAATATTTGCAACTGGGATAACTTCACAAACATTCATTATAGCAATTAATGCGACACCTTCTGAATTAGGCGGTAACTTTCTTGCAAGTACCGTAGAGGATATGCCAGCTAATTTTCGTGTTATTCTAACTGATCATAATAATGATGATATATATACAGGTATATGGCCGGTAAACATTGTAGATGATGGAACAAGTGAAGTATCTAGTGACATTAAACTAACATTAAATCCAGACCTCGATCCAAGGGTTACGTACCAGCTTGGAACAACCACTGAAGGTGTGTTTACCGTTTTTGATGACGATGCACCACAATTGAGTTTAACAACTACATCTCCGACAACGATTTATGAAGCTGAGGATGCCGAAATTGTATTCACGGTTTCAAAAGTATTATCCGAAATAACTTATCCGAACCCAATTACTGTATACTATAGTGTCACAGAATCAACTGAATCAAACGCCGGAGATTTTATTTCAGCGGCCAATTCCGGGAATCAATCTGTAGAATTAGATTTAACGACTGAAGGTAAAACAGATACATTTAAGGTTTCCATCGAAAGTGATGATATGGTCGAAAATAGCTCCTCAGTATTTGTCAAGTTATTACCTGATACAGATGGGACTGAAGATTATACCCCTGATCCTAATCTACCAAGTAATGGTATCCAGATTAATTTAAGAGATGATGATTCACTCCCAGTATTGACAATTGCTGATAATTCAACAACGATAACAGAAAGTGCTGGTAGTGTTAGCTTTACAATTTCAACTACAACCAACCCAGGTACAAGTTTAACAATTCGTTATGACCCAGCTGAAGTCAACTCCGCTGATTTCCTTGATGCTGATCCTATGAATGATCAAGAAGCGATTAATACTCAGCTGGTTAATTTCTCAACAGATGATGAGGGTGCTACTTATACCGGAACTCTCTCCGTACCCATTCATAATGACAATGTTGGTGAAAACACTGGTAATATACAAGTCACACTACTGAATGAGATGGAAACAATTTACACTTATAGAGTGGATCCTGACAACAATACTGCAATGGCAACAATCCGTGATGATGATGCACCTTTTATTTCAATAGCTAATGCCCCTGCTGTCATAGAAGCAGCTGACGCAACCCTTCGGTTCCCAATTACGGCAGAATTAAGCCCAAATTCCTCCATCGATGTTTATTATGAGTTAGTTGAAAGTACCGGTTCAGACGTAGGTGATTTTATTGCTCTTAGTGAAGAAGGTGTTGGTAAATCCAAATCGGTTGATTTTACCAATAATGCGACCGCCAGTACATTAATCATCCCAATAAACGCTGATGATGTTCCAGAAGCGGACTCTACAGTTACGGTAACTTTGGAACTACAACCAGTTTCATTGGCAATGGCAGAATACAATCTTGGTTCTCCTAATACTCCAGCGACCACGACGATTTCAGATGACAATCTACCAGAAGTTGCAATTGAGACTCAGTTTGTGCGAGTTTCAGATACCGATTACATTGAATATACATTAACCGCTACTTCGGTATTATCCTTTGACATTGATGTTCCGTTGACTATTGACTCCGATGCTGATTCAGTTGTGAATACTATTAACTCTGATTCATTAACGATCAATTTAACCAATACCACTCCAAGCGTGACGCAATTGATTCGATTTAATCATGGTCTCGCGAATAATAGTCTAGTTGAAATGAGTATTACATCCGGTAGTAGATATACGATAGATTCAACCCAAGCTGATATTTCGTTCCGAGTAGATACGGGGGCAAATTTCCCATCGGTGTCCATCTCAGGTGATGGTGCAGTAAGTGAAGGACGTGATGCAGTGTTCACGGTAAGGACGAATGAAATTGATACTTCACGTACTGATAATTTAGAGGTGTTTATTGATGTTTCAGAAGGTTCAACAGATTTCATTGTCGGTGTCCATCAGCAAGCAGTTACAATTCCCAGTGGTGCGACTTCAGCGAAGTATAAAGTATTAACTATAGGTGATGCAACCGCCGGTGGTATTAATGGTACAATTACTGCAAATGTACAACCAGGTGCATACTACAAACTTGCCAGTCGAAATACCCGTGCAACAGCAATGGTGTTAGACGATGGTACTTTTGTTCCACCAACTGTTGAATTTACCTTAATGACTCAAGACGTTGTTGAAGGAACTAGTACCAATGTTGCGCCAAATATAATGGTCAATTTAAGTTATCAAACTGGACATCCAGTCATGGTTCAATTTACCTTAAACGAAGGTGCGGCTACCGAACCTGAGGATTATGGTTTAGCAACTGGTGCAACTCAAACATTATCATTTGCTCCTGGTGAGATTCAAAAAGCAATTCCAATTGAAATAGTACCTGATGAAGTTATAGAAGAAAAAGAATCATTCACGGTGACTCTTACTAATGCAACAAATGCAAGCCTTGGTACTATTCTATCTAACAACGTGACAATCAAAGATGATGATGGAGTTGTATCCGTTGCCCTAGACGCTCCAGTAAGTATTGTTGAAGGTGATGATATTGCTGTTATCTTAACCGCATCCTCTACCAAAACTTCTGAACAAACTATCATGGTTGATTTACAAGTCGCAAATGTGACCGGTACTTATCTGGACTATACAAATACTTTAGTTGAAATTGTTGCGGTCGCAAAAGGTGCTACTTCAAAAATGGTTACTATCTCAACTCAAAATGTACCTCGCAGTACTGAAGGTGAGATTAGTCTTGTTGTCGTTCAAGCCGATGGCTATGAAACTGCATCAACTGACCTTACAAGGGTTAAGGTGATTGCGAAGGAAGCATTACCACTGATTTCGATTGAAACTACTAGTCTATCAACCATTCAAGAGGGTGAAAATGCAGTGTTTACAATCAGAGCGACGGGAACACTTGCGACTGACTTACCTGTAATTGTTAGCTATGATCAAGGTTCTAGTGACTTCATTAAGGGTACACCAACAACTACACCAGAAATAGATTGTACCACGAATTCCTACGTTTATACGATTGAAACTGTAGCCGATACGGACCATGAAGCTAATGGAACTATTACTGTTACGATTGTTGAAGATCCGAAAAAAGCTAATCTAACAGCAGAAACACGTTCCATGGATGCAACTTATTTAGTTGGTTCTCCGGTTTCAATGGCCGTTATGGTGGAAGATAATGATGCCGCGGTTGGTTCACCAATCATTACTATCTCTGCAGACTCAGATGAAATTTATGAAGGAAATGATGCGATATTCACAATTTCAAATGCTGGTAGTAGCGAGGTTAATGTTCATTATTCAATTATTAAAGTTGGTGACTTCCTAACCAACACTGCTACGGAAGGTGATCTTAATGTTCCAGCAACTAGTTCAGAAAAACTGAATTTAGCTACAACCCCTGATGCTAATACTGAAACCGATGGTTCAGTTACCGTTCAACTCATTGCCGATACCGAGGATACTGCGACCTATTCAGTTGGAACAAGTTTTAAAGACACAATCACTATACATGATGATGACCGTACAACTCTACCCAGTGTATCTATTGCCTATGCAACCTCAATTGCCGCGAATCCCAATATCACTGAGGGCGAAAATGATGCAGTATTCACCATCACCTCTACTGATGGGTCTGCTGGAACTGGAGGTACTTTAGAGGTAGATATAAATATCACACAAACGGGTAACTTTTTGCAAACTCCTCCACGTAAAAGAAGCGAAACAATTACCATAGGAACTGATTTTCCATTGACGGAAATGATCCATGATGATGAAACCGACGAGTCTAATGGTTCTATCACTGCAACTTTGGTCTTAAAGGATACCCTGACCTATGGTATCGGTGCAAACAACCAAGCAACGATTAATGTCGCTGATGATGAGGGGCTTCCAACCCTTACCTTTGATGAAGCGTCCTATACAGTCGTTGAGGGGAATTTACCAACTGGAGGTGCGACTCCGACTCCAACCGTATTGACACTTAATGTAGGGCTTTCTCAATTATCCGCTAAAGAAATTGTTGTGAATTACACCATCGGGGATGAAGCGAATGATTCCGCGAAAAAGGATGACGATTATGAAGTTCCTTCAGATGATACCGGATCAATCACATTCCCCGCGAATAGTACGGCAAAACAACCTATTACCATTGATGTCGTCAAGGATGATTTATTTGAAATCAATGAGGAGATCACAGTAACTTTCACAATTCCGTCTGCATCAACGCCTTTAGTCGAGTTCCCTACTGATCCTTCAACAAATGCAGTGATCAATAAAATTACCGCAACCATAACCAATGATGATGATAAACCATCAATTAGTATCGCGGATGAACCTAATATTATGGAAGGTGCTCAAGGTGAATCTGGACCGTTTGAGTTTACTGTAACTTTGTCGGAACCAGCTGGTGTTCCAATTGAGATTAGCTATGTTACTATAAATGGTACGGCAACTGGAGATGTAGATTTTACCGAGGTAACCGAAGCATCAAATTCCAGTGTAATGATTCCAGCCAGTGATAACTCAGGTACAAATAATAACACAACAATTCCAATACCAATCACTATTACTGGTGATGATGTTGGTGAGCAAGATGAAACATTTGAAGTTGAAATTTCTGCAGCTTCGGATATAACGACCGGAATTAGTGATAAAGCAACTGGTACGATTATTAATGACGATACTCCGGTGTTTACAATCTCTGGCATGAGTATTGCTGAAGGAGATAATACCATTGATGATGTAAAACTAATATTTGATGTGACAATTTCGTCGGGTGCGACAGAAAATGAAAAGGTTAATTTTGCAACCTCTGATGGCCCCGCCCATGAAAGTGGTGGAATTGCGATGGCGGGATCTGATTATGAAGCAACAACGAAAACGTTAGAGTTTGAGTTAAATGGTCCCAAAACAATTCAAGTTGGTGTTCCAATTGTCGAAGACACAGTGTTTGAGTTTGATGAATCGTTCTCTGCAATCTTGACAGCCAATGATGAAAATCCAACGACTGCCACAGAAATCTTAATCAGTTCAGCGGTTGGTACCATTACTAATGATGAAGCACTTAGAATCTTTACTATTGGGGTAACCGCAAAAACGGTCGCAGTTGCAGAAGGTGATATGGTTGAATTTGAGTTTACCGCTAGTCCTCAACTTGATACACCATTACCAATTATGGTATCAGTTACTCAAGTTCGCGACTTTTTAATGGCTGACCCTGCAACTATAACAATGGTGAATATTCCAGTAAATACCTCATTAACATCTAAACATCTTGAACGTTATGCAACAAAACCTATAAATGGTAATTTTGAACTGAATGGCTCAGTTACCTTAACTATATCTCCGGCCACCAATAATACTTACGCAATCCATAACACCGATAGCTCTGCAACGGTGCGAATTGAAGATGCCGATACACCAACGGGTGTTTCAATACTTGCAATTTCAGAAAATATTACCGAAGGGGATACGGCCCAATTTGAAATCAAAGCTCATTCAACAGATACAGCTGCACGTAGTGTCAATATTAGCATTGATGATGGTTCAGCCAATTTCTTAACCCAAACTCAAAAAGATCGCCTTATGGTTGAAATACCGGCAAACAAACGTGCACTGATTATTGATGTACCAACAATTGGAGATTCCGATCCAGAACGACATGGTGTCGTCACAGTAGCAATTGAAGATGCAATGAGTGGAGCAACATTTGAATACACCAAAAGTTCGCATAATTCAGCAACCGTGACTGTATTTGATGATGATTCACCAGGATCTGCGGCAAATCCAGGACAAGGAATTTCGATTTTTACCGTTGATACACCAGTTACTGAAGCAGCTAACACCTATGCCGAGTTCCAAGTTATTGCAGAAACTGTTGATGATACGAATGTCCGCACAATTAATGTTCAAGTTGCTAATGATACTGGAGATGACTTTATCGATCCTAATCAAGATGCTACCTATAATTATAGTGCATCAACGAATAATTTTGAAGTAGCAATTCCCGCAGGTGAACATTATGGATTATTACGGGTGAAGATTCACGAGGATAGTAAAAATGAAGATAATGGCATGATCATAGCAACAGTTATGACTGGTACTGGTTATGTTCCAGCAGATTCTAGAACGACCGCATCAATTGAAATTCACGATAATGATGATGAAGTACCAATTATTTCAATCTCATCGAATGCTACAACGGCTGGTGTAACTGAAGGATATTCATTTACCTTTGAGGTTCAATCTGATCAAAATTTTGCAGGATCACCTGCCACCCCATTACTGATTTCATTTAATGTTATAGATGCTGGCACGGGAGCGTCCATTGAGGGAACAACGGTAACGATTCAAGCTGATAGCAGAACAGCCATTGGGACTGTATCAGGTATAGAAGATGTGGCAAGTGATACTGAGATTAAAATTGAGATTGTAGAAGGTGCGTTGTATGATGTAGCAAGTGGTTCCGCTGGTTTGATTACTGTAAACGTAAAAGATAATGATAATACAACAGCGGTAAGACCAAGTCTTGATATTTCCAGTGCCAATTATATCGCGGATGGTAGTCAAATTACCTTTACAGTAGAAGCTTCTGATGTTCCTGATTCTGCGATTGATGTAGATATTGTCTTGACGGGTCGCGATAACATTGTTGGTGGAGCTTTAGCGGCAGCTGCTAGATTAGACCGGGCCGATTCTGATACATTTACTGTCAATACTGTCGCCGGGACTACCGGTATTATCACCGCTACGATTGTGGAAGGAGCAGATTTTGTTCTTTCAAATTCGACTACTGAGAGTGTCGCTTCAGTCGCGGTTGTTGATAATTTACCAGTAGTCTCAATTTCAAATATCGATGATTTGAACAAATCTGCCGGGGACATGACTGAAGATAAAGGTAC
Source organism: Stappiaceae bacterium (assembly GCA_964291365.2). Classification (GTDB taxonomy): domain Bacteria; phylum Pseudomonadota; class Alphaproteobacteria; order Rhizobiales; family Stappiaceae; genus JBDWFY01. Next base: position 1,488,673 of record OZ219989.1, on the reverse strand, counting down.
ATTTACATTTGCATTAAACTCAGATACTCCTGCTGTAGCCGGTCATCCAATTGAGATTACGGGATTAACGATAGCGAATGCAAGTGCTGATATACCACAATATTATACCTCTCATGGACCAACTGATATTGAGATTTCGGGGTCAAATACGACTATTACTGTTGATATCACGGCTGATAATACCACTTATCAAGGGTGGGGACAGATTAATATTAACCTTGCTAGTGGTGATGATTATACTGCGAATTCAAACGCAAATTCACGCTCGGTGACGATATTTGATGACCAAACCGCCCCGATTTCGGTTGCCATCGATGCACCAGTAAGTGTTGTTGAAGAAGATTCAATTTCCGTAACTTTGACGGCAACTTCTACCAGTAGTTCCGAACAAACGATCATGATTAATTTACAAGCAGCTGATGAGACGGGTACATATCTAGACCACACCAATGCCTTAGTTGAAATAGTCGCGGCGGCTAATACTGCTACCCCGAAAACTGTTGAAATACCAACTCAAGATGTTGCAAGTAGTATGGAAGGAGCAATCAGTTTAGTTGTCAAGCGCGGCAATGGTTACGAAACTGCTTCAACTGACCCTACGAATGTCAAGGTAATAGCGAAAGAAGACTTACCTGAAGTGTCAATTGTTCGAACCAGTCCTGCAATGATTCAAGAGGGTGAACCAGCTGTCTTTACAATTTCAGCAATTGGAACTTTGGCCGCTGATTTACCAGTAACTGTGAGTTATAGTCAAGGTTCTAGCAACTTTATTATGGGTGCGCCAACACTAACCCCCAAAATTGATAGTGACACCAATTCTGTGACCTACACCATAGATACTGTAGCCGATACCAATCAAGAATCTACTGGAACCATAACTGTTTCGATTTCAGAAGATCCAAAGCAAGCCAATCTAACGGCGGAAATGCGAACTATGGATGCAACTTATTTGGTTGGTTCACCGGCGACAGCAGAAATTATGGTGGAAGATAATGATGTCGCAGCTGGTTCACCGGTCATTACCATTTCAGCCGATTCGAATGAAGTTACTGAAGGATTCGATGCGGTATTTACAATAACATCTGATACTCCACCAGCACAAGAAAGTATGATCAATGTACATTACCTAGTAACCCAAGATGGCGACTTCCTTGGTACGTTTGATGCCGAAGATGATGAAGATATAACATCAACTGGTTCAGTTAAATTACCGATATCAACTATTGCAGATTCTGATAATGAAGCTGATGGCTCAGTAACTGTTCAATTGGTTGCGGACACTGAAATTACGCGGGCTTATTCGGTAGGAGCAAACTTCAAGGCTTCAATAGCTATACGTGATAACGATGATGATGCGTTACCATCTGTATCAATTGCCTTTGTGAAGGAGAATATAGTTGAAGGTACTGACACCCATGCTGAATTCACGATTAGTTCAACTGCAGGTACTTCTGGTCCACAAGATGGCGATACACTAAACCTAGATGTTAACCTTACTGAAACTGGCGACTTCCTTGATACAGCTGCTGGTCTTAGGGAGGATATTTCAATTACCATTGGTACTGATTTTCCGCTTAGGGTGATGATTGCTGACGACCCAACAAATGAGGATGATGGCACAATTACTGCTACGTTAGTCTTGAAGAACACACCTACTTATGGAATTGGTGCAAATCCACAAGCGACGATTAATGTGAGTGATAATGACGGACTTCCAACTTTAGTTTATACCACGACTTCATTTAGTGCAAATGAGGGTGATAAACCGACAGCTGGTTCTACACCAACTCCAACAGAATTAACTCTTGATGTTGGTCTAACTACGGAATCTACCCAAGATATTGTGGTGAATTATTCATTTGGTGATGAGACCAACACGAATGAAGCAACATTAAATGATGATTATACAATTCCTTCTGCAGATACACGGAGTTTAAATTTCCCTGCGGGTAGCACGGACGTTCAAACCATTACCATTAATGTCACCAAAGATAATTTATATGAGATGGATGAAGAGGTTACTATCAACTTTACCATACCAGAGACCTCTCAATCACTAGTGGAATTTCCGACTGAAGCTGGACCTGGGGGAAGTGTAATTGACTCGAAAATCGCGACGATTACCAATGATGATGATATGCCGTCAGTGAGTATTGCTGATAAAGAAATTGAAGAAGGTGATTCTGGTTCAAGCACGATTAACTTTGCCGTGTCCTTATCTGACCCAGCCGGTGTTCCAGTTATGATCAATTACGTAACAGCAGATGGTTCAGCAACGGCAGGTGAAGATTATACCGGTGTTTCAAGTACTGATAATGAAAGTATAACAATTAACGCGAGTAATAATTCAGGTATTGAGAACACCAGTGGAATGATTCCGATTTCTATATCTGGTGATACAACTGTTGAACGGGATGAAACTTTTGAAGTTGAAATCACTGATGCCACGAATGCGAGTGTAGGGAGTCCTGATATGGCGACTGGCACAATTTTAAGTGATGATGCACCGGCCCTATCTGTTGAGTCTGTTACTGTTGGTGAAGGTAACAGCACGGTAAATGTGAAGGTTCGATTAGCGAGTCCAGGTGCAACCGCGATCATGGTGCCATGGAATACTGCAGATGGTACCGCGAATGCTGGGTCTGATTATACCGCAGCGACTGGAACAGTAACTGATTCAACAGCCCTAGTATTCTTTGGAATGGATGCACAAGGTTATCAAATTGGAACCGATGGCAATCGCGTTGATGATGGTAGTGGTGGAAGTGTTATGTTTACCGATTCCGATAAAGTCAAAACCATTCCGATTTCCATTACCGACGATGCTAGATATGAAGGTGACCAAACTTTCATAATTCAATTAGCGGACGTAGGAGGTGTCGAAGAACTAGATGGTGGCATGGGTACAGTCACTATTAGAGACAATGATAACGTGCCCACAATCAATGTAGCTGCAGTTGTTTCTCAAGATGAACCAAACGATACTGCTCCGGTATCTGATACGACCTACGATATTGCAGTAACTTTGAGTCATGAATCTGAATTAGAAGTTACGGTAGGCTTTGTTGTAACACCTGGTACGGCCGTTGCAACTCATGACTATGTGGTGAATAATGCTAATTCCACACTAACCTTTGATAATCTATCAATGTCAGAAAATATTTCTCTGACTATTAAAGCCGATAACATTGATGAAAATGATGAAACCTTCATGGTTGACCTCACCACCGCAACAAATGCTCAATTTGCAACTAATGTAACAGATTCGATGTATGCAACCAATGCAGCTGACCCACAAACCATCACCATTAATGATAATGATGATGCACCAGTTATCTCCATTAATAATGTAGATGTTACTGAAGGTATAGATTCAGGTGGTACCTTTACGATTACCCAAACACCTAATTCGGGTAAATCCGTGGAAGTTACGGTAACTTTTGCTGATGTGACGGCAACTACAGGTGCTAGTGAAGATTACCAGATTACGACCACTGGGTTTGATGAGACAATTAAGAGTAGAACGTTTGTATTTGCTCCAGCAGATGAACCGGCAACCAATGCGATGCATACAATTGCCTTTACCATTCGTGATGATGATTTGGATGAAGATGCAGAAACCTTTACAATGACTTTATCAAATCCAGCTTCAAGTCTTGATTTCACACTTGATACTACCAATGATACTCATATTGGGACCGCGACAATTATTGATAATGATGATGAGCCAACATTGACAATTGCTGATGAAATGGAACCAGAGGGAACCGCGATTGTATTTATACCCACTTTAAGTGCAGTATCAGGTCGTGATGTCGTGATCACTTATTCAACGGAAGCAAGTGGTAACTTCCCAGTTAGTGCGGATGACTATACTGCGGTGCTAGAAGCAGACCCAGCGAAATCCATTGATGCCGAAACTATCACAATTCCAGCTGGTCGAACAATACCAACTGACACCCTTAGTATTGCCACAACGCAAGATACGAACCCTGAACCTGATGAAACCTTCATGCTGAATTATTCTGCCACAAATGTATCAACAGAAACCGCTACTGGGACTGCAACAGGAACAATTGAGAATGATGATGATCGAACGATTGCAATCACTTCTGAATTGGTAAGTGAAGCAGCTAGCACTGCAGAATTAGTGGTCACAATTTCACCACCACCAGACACAGATTCAGGTCCTATAACAGTAACCTATACACTACCTACGGATGCTTCAAATTCTGCACAACTAGCTGATTATTCTCATACGATTGCATCGCTGGTATTTGATCCAAGTGACACCTCTAATATGAAAACCATTTCCTTCGCGATTGTTGATGATGACTTTAACGAAGGTATTGAGATTATCACTGTACAATTAATGAATGCAGATGGTATTGATCTATTTGGAGGTGGAACAGGAACGATTACTGTTCTGGACGATGATGGTACGTTACCAACAGTTGGCTTAGTTAGGACAGAACAGACTATTACTGAAGGAACCGGTGCAAAAACTGACGCGATCAAAGTAACTTTAACAGATGAATCAGGTACTGTAACTCCATCTGGTCGCACAGTTATTGTCCAATATGCATTAACTGAGGGGTCAGCTAAGGATCCTCAAGACTATGCACTGTCAGCACAAGCAACAGGAAGATTAATTTTTGAACCTACTGTTACATCGTTAGAAATTCCAGTGGAAGTTGTATCAGATGTTTATGATGAAGAAAACGAAATGTTTACGGTCAGGCTTACTAATCCAGACCAAGCGAGACTTGGAACTGCGTCAAGTATGATTACCATTACCGATAATGATGATCCACCAATGGTTTCAATTGCTGAAATGATAAAGGTACATGAAACAGATACAGAAATCGAAAGAATGATTGAAGTAACCTTAGACACAGCGTCTGGTAAGACTGTGACCGTGCCTTATACTGTAACTCCAGTAACTGCGAAAGCAGCTGACTATACTTTTGCCGAAGCTGATGTTGTATTTGAACCTGATAATACAACTAATGGGACCACTATTACAGCAACAAGAATGAATATACCATTCAAAATCACCGGTGATACTTTAGATGAGAACGAAGAACAGTTTACCATTACTCTTGGTGGTTCTACTCTTGCTAATGCAACCATAAACGATTCTGCTAAAGTCGGAACGGTCAAAATTATCGATAATGACCCTGAACCAACCTTGACAATTGCTGACGAAATGGAACCAGAGGGAACCGCGATTGTATTCACTCCAACATTAAGTACGGAATCAGGTCGTGATGTAGTGATTACTTACTCAACGGAAGGAAGTGGTAACTTCCCAGTTAGTGTGGATGACTATACTGCGGTACCAGTAACGGATTCAGTAACAGATCCTGCCAATCCCGTGCAAGCTACCACCATTACTATCCCAGCTGGTCGAACAACACCAACTGACACACTTAGTATTGCCACAATGCAGGATACGAACCCAGAACCAGATGAAACCTTCACGCTGAATTATTCTGCAACGAATGTATCAACGGAAACTGCTACTGGAACTGCAACTGGAACTATACAAAATAATGATGATCGAACGATTGCAATCACTTCTGACATGGTGAATGAAGCAACTGGCACGGTGGACTTAGTGGTCACAATTTCACCAGCACTAGATTCAACTTCAGGTCCAATTACAGTAACCTATACAATTCTTACAGATGCTTCTGACTCTGCTGATTCGGCAGATTATTCCCACACTATTGAACCACTGACATTTGCGGTGAATGAAAATGAGAAAACCATTTCCTTCACGATTCTTGATGATGACTTTAACGAAGGAAATGAGACTATTACTGTGCAATTGACAAATACAGATGGTATTCATCTATATCAAGGTGGCACGGGAATGATTACTATAGAAGACAATGATGTTACGTTACCAACTGTTGGGTTGGAAATGTCAATGCAAGACGTTCAAGAGGGAACTGGTACAAATATTGATCCGATGATTTTGGTGAAACTAACAGATGGTTCAGGAACTGAAACTCAATCCGGTCTTGAAGTAACAGTACAATTTGCATTAACTGAAGGCACTGCGAAAAATCCAGAAGACTTTATGAAAACTACCGATGCTAGTGCAACTGTGACTATTATGCCAGGTCAAACTTCCATAGCATTACCAATAACTATTATTGCTGATGAATATGATGAAGATGACGAAATGTTTACTGTAACACTTTCTGGTGCGACTAATGCCACTCTTGGTAATGCGACCAACAGAATCACTATTAAGGATAATGATAATCCTCCTAAAGTTTCAATTGAGGAATTTGTAACTGAAAACGAAACGGATACTAATTTCGATAGTTCCGTAACAGTAACTTTGGATCGTGCATCTAGTAAAACAGTTACTGTACCTTATACTATCACTGCTAGCTCCGCTGATGCAAATGATTATACTGTAGTAGCTGAATCAGAAAGACAACTAGTGTTTGCTCCTGATTTAAATACCATGATAACTGCAACAAGTATGGAAATACCATATACAATTATTGGTGATGATATAGGTGAAAAATCTGAAGAATTTACCATCACTCTTGGTAATCCAACTAATGGTGAAATCACTGATGAAGATTCCATCGCAACAATCAGAATTATTGATGATGATTCCTTACCTGTCGTTTCAATAATCCCTGATAGTGGTGAAGTTGTTGAGAATGTGGGTATAGCTAAATTCAGGTTAACGGCTACGGGACTAACTGCAATAACAACATTGATGATAAACGCGACTCCAGCTGAAGTTGAAGATGATTTCCTAGCGGATGAGATTGAAAATACGACAAAAGACTTCTCGGTTGAATTCAGTGACTCAGATGGTGATAATATCTATACCGGTGAATTGTTGGTAGATCTTGATGATGATGAGGTTGGTGAAGCAACTGGTGAAATCAAATTGGTTTTGAACGCAGACCCAGATTCAGCGGCAATGTATCAACTTGGTGAAACTACTGAAGGTGTCATTACAATTTGGGACGATGATGCACCTGAGCTAAGTATTTCTGTTGATGAACAAGTAGAAGAGGGTGATGTAGCTTCTGTTGACTTTATGATTTCAACAATAGTAAGTCCAAACAAAATTCTTGCAGTTGGTTATGATTTAGTTGAAAGTGGAGACTTTATAGATAATGCAGATCTTGGGAAGTCCCAAACTTTAGATTTTACTAATGAAGCTAAAACCGCGACCCTATCAATTGCAATCATTAATGACAATGAAGATGGGGAGGATGGTTCAATCACAGTAACATTGTTAAAGGATAGTGCGAATCCAATCACATATACTATCGCCGCTTCCCCTAGAAATTCTGCTACTGTTAATGTCATTGATGGAGGTGAACATTCTGGACTACAAATTATTTCTATTGATGCTGTCAATTCTAGCGTAGAAGAAGGTAATCCTGCGGAATTTACTCTATCTGCTAAACCATTCGGAATTGATATTCTGCAAGCCTTCAAAATTGAATACAGTGTTACTCAAGAGGGTAACTTTATAAGTTGGAGAACGAACCGTTCTATTGATATAAATGTGAATACAAATACCGCGACTCTCAGCATTGGCACTCTCGATGATGAGGTTGATGAAGGAAATGGTTCAATCCGCGTTACATTAATTGACTCAGATAGCAATAGCTACGATCTTTCCTCAAATGATAACGAAATATCAGCTGAGGTTGAAATAACTGACAATGACCAAGGGAAACAAGTAACTCAACCTCGAATCTCAGTGGCACAGTCAGTAGTCAACGCGATATTAAATAACCCAAGTTTGTATGGAAATTCAGCACTAACAGAAACTGTTGCCCCCTCACCTACTCCAGCTGATATTCCAATGATTTCTGTTGATACGACTCAACAGCAAGTCAATGAAGGAAGTCCGGTTGTATTCTCTATTACCTCTAAGAGTGAATCCAGTTCAATAACAAGACAAGTGAAATTGAGTGTTAATCCAATTGGCAACTTCTTTGAGTTTAGTGAACCAATACAAATCTCAAGAACATTACAAAGTCAAGAGTCTGCTTCCATCGTCTTCCCTACTCTAGATGATGCCATTGCTGAGGATGATGGTCGACTTGAGGTTTCAATCATACCAGATTCTTCGTATAAGATTGCTTTAAACCAAGGTACGAGTTCAGTAATTATTTCTGACGCATTAGATCGACAAATTCGTCAAGATTTATTAACGACCAGCTCGCAAGCATTCTTACCAGATGTCGTCGGAAATATGGTCGCAAAAACATCCGATCTTATTTCGCAACGAATTCAACAAGGATTTAGTGAAACTCGAAATGTTGCACTCAAGCTAGGAGGTGAACAGACACTTGAAGGGTTGATCGAAATGAGTGGTAAATTGACTAATGAAGAATCGGTTTCATGGCGCGAAATTCTTGGAGATTCATCCTTTACCATGACGCTTCTATCTGGAGATGATTTTGTCGCACCAACAACAATCTGGGGAATTGGAGATAATAACGATTTGAGTTCAAATTCTACCAGTAATTTACCAGCATGGAGTGGTGATGTGTTCACTGGTCAATTTGGCATTGATGCGTTAATTGGTCAAGAATTCCTTACTGGACTATCCGCATCCATCTCCGAAAATGACATCGAAGTTGGCAGTGAGAATACTGATAATCTAGTGTTTACCCTTAACTCAACCTCGCTCAATCCATATCTTGGTTGGACTTCACCTAATCAGGATGCTGAATTACGCGCCATCGCTGGTTATGGTATCGGAGAATTCACCATTAATCAAGCAAACTATGATTTTGAAGTCTTAGCAAGCAAATCCTATTCAATCGCATTAACTGGTAGCAAAGAACTCTACTCAACCGAAAGTATTTTGAACGGAGTGACCAAACTTAATGTCACTGGCAATTCATGGCTAGCTAGACAATATGTAGATGGTAAAGACAATATATTAACCGACCTTCAGACTGATGCTCACTACTTAAGGATTAGCACGCAAGGAACTCATCAATTTGAATTTGAACGTGGGGCTTCACTGACCCCACTGATTTCGGTTGGAGTAAGAGACGACAGAAAAGACCAACACTCGATTTTTGGCATGGAGTTATCCAGCGGATTTGATTATGTTGATCCAATCGGTTTGACTTTATCTGGAACCGGAAGCATGCTTCTAACCGGTGACACCGGAATTCAGAAAATGAGTGTGAAAAGCTCATTGGAATATGATTATGGAAATGATGAGTTGGGACTTACATTTGCAATTTCTCCGTCTTGGGGTCAAACCCAAGCAGATGCACAAAACACGTTATGGGGCAGTAATATCCTAGCAAATGATAAGGACATCGGCCAATATTCAGATGGCACGCAAATAGGTTCTAAAATCGACTATGGATTTACACTTGGTGAAGTATCAAGAAAACTGAACCTATACAGCGGATACGAATTTGACGCTCAAGCTGACGACAAATTATCATTGGGAACCAGTGTTTCAATTGGATCAAACTTAAGTCTTGATTTAGAGCGAACGGGAGTAATAAATTCACCGGATTCCACAGCGACAAAATATCAATTTAATGGACGACTGAGCTGGTAGTGCATTGACAACCTGCGATGTAAAATACTCTATCAGTTGACTTTCCAACTACCACCATAGCGACACTGTATTTGTCGTGGGATGCACGAATTGCTCCGACCAATTGTTAGGTTGATCAAAGCAATTAAAACATATCATGCTTTGTTGTGCAAATTTAGATATTTCCGTTTGCAATTGCATTGAAAAGACTCGTTAGAGTTTGAGCTGTACATCTGAAGCCAAGAATGACATTTGTTGCACCACAAACAATCAAGTAACTTGATATACGCAGTAACTGCTTCCCGTAGCTCATTTGCTGAAACGGTTTCCGGGTTGAAATGAATAGAATCATTGATGAGCCATTCCTCAGTATGTGAATAAGCCTTGCAATCCTTAAATCGGTCACTAAAACTTTTCACTTTCTCACGGTCAGAATTTCGTTTATTTGCACTTGTGTTAGCCAATGCAATAATTTCATTGACTCTCCGTATAACCCCCTTCTTCAGGTTGCCAAATCCAAATTGTAGATTACTCTGCAATTTGACTTCCGCACCGAGGTCACACGCAAGGTAGAAGAATATCCCTTCAAGGTTATACCGCAACTTATGCGCTGCTTCCTCAATATTGCCAATTTTCAATAGTTCCTTGATACTAGTTTGCCAATCAATAACCTTGTAAGTTTTGGGACCAGTCTCAATATCCCAACCATAAAATCTTAGTTCATTCTTCCCTGATACCAAACCACTATGACGAATCTGATTTGCAAAAATACGATCATGAGTCGTAAAGATAAATTGGGTGTCTTTGAAAAACTCTTTGAGCATTTTGCAAATCTTTCCACGATTCTCAGCGTCGATAGAAGTCAAGACATCATCCATAAGGATAAAATCAATACTATCACCTGAAACATACTTCAATACTGCCAGATACATACAAATACCAATAACATGTTGATCCCCTTCACTGTGGAGAATTTCTGGTGGGAATTTACCCTCCCCGTGAAACTCTAACTTAAAATCAAGTTTCCCCTCGTGAGTTTCTAATAGAGCAACTGCATCCTCACTATTGGTACTTTTGTCATAAATATAGTCATAGTATTCGATGAAGTGACCCATTACCTCATTATATATGACATTTAGCTCCGGATCAGTATTTTTGCAATAATTGACAAACTCTGCCATTGCCACAGTAGCAGCTTTCTCAACTTGAACCAACTTAGTCTTAGTTTCAATATACTGCCGATATATCCGATTTGTATTGTTCAAAAATTCAAAAGTGTCTTCTACTTCCGATTCAATTGGCTTATTCTTGACTCTGTCCATCAACTGCTCAAATTGAGACTCTAGACCAGCTGGTACACTCAACCAGTTGTTCCGCAACCGATCTTTCAATCCAACGATCGCTTTAGGATCTCGAAGTAGTGCTTTCAAGCTTTCTAAATCCATGCACCAGTCCTTCAATATTTGGCAACAACTATCTTCACCGATCCGGCCAAGTGCACTTGCGGTTTTACTTATCTGTGAAACTGCCTTTTCAATATGCTGAATCAAAACCTCAGCATTGGCATATATTGAATTCCATAACTTTTGCGAATCCAAATAAGAGGGATTAGCTGAGTATTGATTCAATAAAGAATTTTCATTCTCAAGAATGTCTGCATTTATCGGACAACTCCCTTCGTTATCCAAACTCTGCACATCAGCAACAAATTTTTGAACGATTGGAAATAATCGTAGGTTTGAGTCTTTCTCCAACTCTGCAATTGCAAACAAATGGGTGTTGACTGCCTCTTTAGCTAGTTTGGTTGTGTTCTGCAGAATACTTGAAAATCTCCGCAATCTAAATAATATTATATCCCGGTTAGTCATAAGATGATGTTGCTTGTCATCCATTCCTTTGAGAAAATTGCGATTAATGGATATAGCATCAAGTGGTGCTAGATCTAGCTTCTCGCGATATTTGATTACTCTAGCCAGAATTTCTTCTTCAGTAATTTCATCACCCTCAGGAATCTCAAAGTATTCCCGTATTGAATCGGACAATTCATCCAATAACTCACGTGCTGTTGTTACATTAGCATCTGAACGACTCAGAGCAAATTTATGATTTTCCCGTTCCTGTGTTATATCGGATTTGCTCAAAACAATCTCTAGCCATTCCGCACGAGATTCCGGTTCTGCTGTCACAAAGTTAAGCACATTATGCCGAAATAAAGCCAACTCCGGAAGTGCGGTTAGGTTTCCTAAAATACCACGAGTAATTTCATTATCTGGATTCACGGTGGGATTATTTGGTGACTTAGAGTTTCTGGAGATCGTGAAATTGTCGTGTCCAGGTTCAGCCAAGGCCACTTCTACGTTTGTAAACTTTTTTTTACCTTTCGTTCCAATACTTGGAAAATACTCCAAACTGAACCCTGTTGGTTTCTCCGAATTTGATGCAACATTTATTTTTCCAGTGAGACCATACTCAATAGCAGTAATCAATTTAGTTTTCCCGGAAGCGTTCGGTCCCCGGATTACTGTAGATTCACCATCTAGTTGGCATTGGAAGTCCCCAAGTCCACCAACATTTTCGGTCTTTACACTTAAAATTTTTGCCATGATTTCACTCCTTCAATAGCAATTGAATTTTAGATTCTCGCTACTAGTTAGTTCAGTCAAAAGAATTTTCAAGTGTTACAAAACACTTAAATGATTTTAGGAATTGAGCGAGTCAACTGGTATTTTTTTATATTACCAAATCTACACTTATAATGTGATTCAAAATCTAGGTATGTATTCCTTTGTACCTACCCTTCAATACTAGTATTCATCATTAAGTTCAAGGATCTATTTCTAAATCAATTTATCAAAAATATCAATCAAAAAATAATTTGCAACAAAATTTTTGAGTTATCCACAACTTTATTTGCCTTCTCCACGGCGAGGTATCTAGTTACAAATTTCTAAAGAAGCCAAGTACAATTTATCAAACTTTATTTCACCTGTAGATGAATCATTCATTAGTCGGTTTGCGCTTTGTCATTCAGCATTGGTATTCAGTACGAGCTACATTAGTTTTTATTTTACCTCCCACTACACCCGGTAAGCATAGCATATAATTCCAACTTGGAATCTGCGGTAGCGAAAAGATTACTTAATCCTGACTAACTACCGCAACGCCTATCACATCTAGAGAAGAACCGGACTAGTAGAACAACTTATCCTTGTTCAAACTATAATTTGCCAACACGCGTGCTGGTATTACCACAGGTACACGGTACTTTTCATGGTTGTTGTAATATTTCCAACACATATTGCAAGCACCAACACGATGAAAGTAACGAGTTTCCTCGTGAGACTTGCAGTACTCGCAATATTTGATGGCATCCTCATGCCATGTCTTAAAGCACCCAAAACACAGCCATAATTTCAAGTCGGTATGACACATCATCTTCGTTTCATGGCAGTGAGGACACTCCACAAATTTGTCATACAAACGCCGAAAAATATGATTATCACATGCTTTGTCTGCGAATAGTACAGACCAAGTGTCAAATAATCCCTTTGCATCAAATGCAGTGCGACAGTTTTTGCAAGCAACCTGCTCTTGCACAAATGGCAACGTGCGCCGCTTGCAGTTAGGGCATTCGATTTTAGTCATTTATTCACCTCCTAGTCATTTGTTCAAATTATAGATCACTTCTTAACAATACGCAATCTAAAAAACAGATTTTAGATTATTCAACTTTTAATATAACAAACATTTTTCAAATGTCATGACGTAAATTTTTTTCCACCCACTAAACCAAGTAAGCTTAGCACATAATTCTAATCCGTAATCTGCGATAGCTAAACAAATTCAAAATTGATTTGCTACCGCAGTTCCAATTACTTCTACTTAAGTACCTAACTAGTAAAACAACTTATCCTTGTTCAAATCAAAATTCTTCAACACATAATCTGGTATTACCACAGGTACACGGTACTTTTCATGGTTGTTATAATACTTCCAACACATATTGCAAGCACCTACACGATGAAAGTAACGAGTTTCCTCGTGAGACTTACAGTACTCACAGAATTTGATAGCATCCTCATGCCATGTCTTAAAACACCCAAAACACAACCACTGCTTCAGTTCTGTATGACACATCAGTTTCGTCTCATGGCAATAAGGGCATCGAACAAATTTGTCATACAAACTACGAAAAATATGATTATCTCGTGCTTTGTCAGCGAATTGAACTGACCAAGTGTCAAATAATCCCTTCGCATCAAATGTAGTGCGACAGTTTTTGCAAGCAACCTGCTCTTGCACAAATGCCAACGCGCGCCGCTTACAGTTTGGGCATTCAATTTTAGTCATTTATTCACCTCTTAGTCATTCGTTCAAATTATAGATCACTTCTTAACAAAATACAATCTAAAAAACTGATTTTAGATTATTCAACTTTCAATATAACAAAAATTTTTCAAATGTCAAGACGTAAATTTTTTTTCCACCCACTACACCAAGTAAGCGTAGCATATAATAACAATCTGGAATCTGCGATAGCAACAAGATTACTTGATCTTAACTTGCTATCGCAGTTCCAATTACATCTACTCAAAGTACCCAACTAGTAAAACAACTTATCCTTGTTCAAATCAAAATTCTTCAACACATAATCTGGTATTACCACAGGTACACGGTACTTTTCATGGTTGTTGTAATATTTCCAACACATATTGCAAGCACCAACACGATGAAAGTAACGCGTTTCCTTGTGAAACTTGCAGTACTCGCAATATTTTATGGCATCCTCATGCCATGTCTTAAAGCACCCAAAACACAACCATAATTTCAAGTCGGTATGACACATCATTTTCCTTTCATGACAATGTGGACATTTAACAAATTTGTCATACAAACTCCGGAATCGATGGTTGGGTACGGCTTTGTCAGCGAATAGAACTGACCAAGTGTCAAATAATCCCTTTGCATCAAATGCAGTGCGACAGTTTTTGCAAGCAACCTGCTCTTGCACAAATGGCAACGCGCGCCGCTTGCAGTTAGGGCATTCGATTTTAGTCATTTATTCACTTCCTAGTCATTTGTTCAAATTATAGATTACTTCTTAACAAATGCAATCTAAAACTCTGATTTTAGATTAATCAACTTTTAATATAACAAACATTTTTCAAATGTCAAGACGTATTTTTTTCCACGAGTAAAATTTCTAATCCATGATATAGGTAATCTCAATCACTTTGTCAAGAAAAGTGGTTAGAAACGGAAACCTCGCAATAATGCTCACTTAAGTGGCAGAATGTTTTCGGAATGTTGGCAGGATTGACCGGAATAAATAAGAAAATTCAAACAAAGAAATATCTTAGAAAAAGTTTGAGCAAAATGCCGACAAAAAAAATTTTCAATTTTTGTAGTATAATCAGGCGTTTTAAAAGTAGCGAAATTATGCGCTTATTTTAAATTCATTGAAACTCCTGGTAATAAATCAATTTGCTACAACGCTCGGAATTCGTTGAGTAGTAACTATTTGTCGAAACCCGAATATTGATAATGAATACAACACTATTGAGCTAAAATTTTTAAGTAACAGAATTGTGATAAAATTTATAAAACAATGAAAATCCTTAGAAGTTAAGGTATTAAGAACAAAAAAATACATTTAATGTAATCATAAGTTGAAAAATGTTATAAGTTGTTATAATTACCAATTGACATTATATATTTTTTTAATAAACTCACCTCGCGAAATTGTAAGATTGAATTGTTTACAATGAAAAACATGATAGATACTGAATATGTTAAAAAATTAAATTGAGGTATTGACATCCAAAATTAAATGTGTGATAATTGTCGCAAGCAACTTTCACATTGATTCACAACTAACATACAATTGAACGAAGATTTAAGCTGATAACGATGTCGAATGGGTTTTATTACTACACTACAATTAAACATGATAGTTGACTATAAATTAAAAATCATATAAGATATTAAACACAGATTACTTGAGGAATCACTCTTGCTTGAAATGCGACAATCCATAACCATTCTAATTGCAATTACTTGGTGCATGTTCTTCACATCACCATCAAGTGCTGTTAGTTGGGACCAAGATCAGCTACAAAGTGATTCAGTTGCTGATAGCGAGACTATTGCACCTAGTGACCCTATCACCAATAGTGATCCAGTCGCCAGTGATAATACCAGCACATATCAAAATCTTGTCATCGGAGATCATTTTACTCCTGAAGCTGGAATTCCAGTTGGGTCCAACATTTGTAATAATTATTCGCTATTTGTTTCAGAAGCGAGTATAACAGCCGCTGGGGATGCTATTCTGCGACTCTACATTACCGGTGAGAGTGAAACCCATGCCGATTCATCTTTTGACATTTCAATTAGAGCCAAAGAACTATTAGAATTACCAATAGCTCCAACAAATCCAAGAACAGTTGGTGTATGTAATTCTCAAAACTTTAAGAGATTTAAAGGTCCAGGTGATAAAGATATTGTTATGACAAAGTTTGGAGGAGATATTTATATTCTCCCAGCCCATGTAGGTATAGATTCTGGATTCTACCACTTAACCAATCAAAAAATAGGAAATTCTATTTTAATGATAGGTGACCATATAACCCCAGAAGCGGGTATTACCAATTCAACAAACTGGCGGGTATTAGTTAATGAATCGGAAGTTAGAAATTTAGGTAATGCAGTGCTTAGATTATACAATACCGGTGAAAATGAAAGTTCACCATTTTCAACATTTGATTTATCTATTTTTGCAAAAAAACTGCTTGAGTTACCTACAGCCTCTACTGAACCTATCGGTAATAATATCCCAGCTGCTCAATATAAGATATTTGCACAACCCACCGAAGAAAGAGGTATATATTTTACTAGATATAACAATAAAATATATTTTAGAGCTCAAAATGGTGATATTGATTCAGGGCAAATTCATTTGACGACTCAAACAGCTGGTTCTAAAACTTTAGGGATATCATCTTCTATTATAGGAAGTACCGGACTTACCAATTCTACAAACTGGCAAATTCTTACTACAGAGGCAAACTTAATTAGTGCAGGTGATGCAATTCTTCGACTATATGTAACTGGTGAGACTGAAACTGTTCATGACTCATTCTTTGATGTGGACTTAAGGGCCAATGAATTGTTAGAACTACCAATTGCTACAACTCAACCTTCAGGTACAAATATTTCCTCCACTCATTACAAAGAATTTGAAGGTCCCGGAACTCAATATCTGTATTTCACCAGATATAATAGTAATGTATACGTCAGAGCTGCCGGTATGAATATAGATTCGGGAATAATTAATTTGGCTTTTCAAGGTATAGAATTACCAACCATTACGATCGCAGCAGATAGTGGCAGTGTTGCGGAAAATGCTGGACCAGCGAAATTTAAATTAACCGCTACTGGATTAACCGCTACAACAACTTTGATGATAAACGCGACTCCTGCTGAAGATGGTCATGATTTTCTCACCGACTCAGTTGCGGATTCCGATGCAAATTTCCCAGTTGAATTTATAGAACAAGACGATGGAACCTATGTTGGTGAGCTATCAGTCACACTTGATAATGATAGAGATGGTGAAGCGACTGGGAATATAAAGCTAACATTGAATGCCAATAACGCAATTTACCAGCTTGGTTCAACAACTGAGGGAATCATAGCAGTATTTGATGATGATGCTCCAGAGTTAAAAATTGAAGGTGGGGATCCAGTATTAGAAGCTTCAGGTGCAGTAGTGAGGTATACAGTATCGGCTGAAGTAAGTCCGAATAAAATTGTGACGATTTCCTATACAGTGTCAGAATCTTCAGAGGGTAATGGTAGTTTCATAGCTCCAACTGAGTTAGGACCTAAAAACAAAATGTTAAATTTCAGCTCTGGTGTGAAGAGTGTATCTTTTACAATTCCACTGGCTAGTGATGATACACCAGAGGATGGATCGGTAATTTCTGTTGCTTTAACACAACCTGAAAATAATCCTACGCTTTCTTATACCGTTTCAAGAACGCAAAATACTGGTGAAGTTGAAGCAATTGATAGTCAGACTGTTCCGACACTCAGTATTGCTGATGCAGTAGGGACTGAAACTGATACTGGTACAGGTACAGTTGTATTTGATGTCACATTAACTCCTGCGGCAAGTGAAGTCGTAACTGTAAGCTACTATGTATTTAGCATTCCACCAGATGATACTGCAACCGGTGGAGATAACACCCTAACCGGTGATTATGTGACCACAAATGGAACACTTCGATTTGAACCCAATGATACTATGGAACAAATAACAGTAATAACCAATGGTGATAGGGATATTGAAGCTGATGAAACATTTACGGTAGCAATTGTGGGAGCATCTTCTAATGCAACGATTGCTAGACGTACCGCAATTGGAACAATTAAAAGTAACGAAATACCTGTATTTACAATTTCTAATGCAACAATTGAAGAAGGAGACACGGGTTCAAAGCAGCTTGCATTTACTGTAAATCTTTCATCTGGTGCAACAGAATCGAAATCTGTTAAATATCGAACGGTTAATGGAACTGGGGATTCTGGTGCCATCGCAGGTTCTGACTTTACTGCACCAACTACACCTGATAATGTTCTCGTATTTGCGATGGGTCAAACATCTAAAACTATCAATATTCCTATTTTGGGAAATCGAATTCATGAACGTGACAAATCGTTTACTGTTCAACTTTATGAAAACACTGCTGGTACTCAAATTTTGACTTCCGACGCAACTGGAACTATTGAGGATGATGATCCATTAGTACCTATCGTTTCAATTACTGGTGGAGTTGCTACAAACGAAGGTGGACGAGCAAGATTTAACTTAAGCACACCTGTCTATCAGTCAAATGCATTAAATGTACGGGTCCAATTTAGTGATGACAATGGCGGTTTTTTAGATCCTGATCGTGATAGAATCCAAACCTTCTCATTATTTGAAACAAAATCTATCACCGAACAAACATTGATAAATTATGCTACAGATACCGCTGGAACCATCACGGCAACAATTCTATATGATAATGCCAACCCAAGAACCTATGAAGTTGGAACTCAAAATTCGGCACAAGTTACGATCAATAATATAGTATTTACCAATTTGGTTTCACTTGATGACGCTATTGAAAATTCTGGAGTAACACGGGGACATAATTTTATTATTACGGCAAAAATCAATCAAACCCAAAGTATGTATACTTCAATCCCCTACACCATAGAAAACGTTGGCAACAGAGCACCCAGCTTACCAAGCACTTCAGGATTTATTATCATTCAAGCCGGTACCTTGTCTGGTACCAAATCAATAAGTGTAAATCAATTTCATCCAACTAATATCGCAGCTGATGCGGCCTACAAAGTTTCCATTCAAACAAATCCGTCTTCTATATATACGCTCAACGCTCAAGCAAGTGAGATTACGATACCAGTTCGAGAAAATAGCAATCCAACTGCGGCAAGACCAGTGGTATCAATTGCTCCAACCACTCCTGGGGAAGCAGTGGTTGGTAGTCCAGTTAGTTTCACTGTTACCGCAACCCCTGCACCGACTTCAGATTTGAGTGTGAACGTACTCGTTACCACTGCAGGAAACTTTATTGTACCAAACCTTGCCAGTAATCAACCAGTTGTTTCGCTAACGAATGCTAACCCATCAAATACATTTGAATTTACCGGAAGTTTAACTGGAATTACAGGAACTATTACTGCAATAGTTGTACAAGGTGATGGATATTTACTACCGATCATTGAAACGAATTTAAGTCTGAGAACAATCGCAAGCGAAGTTGAAAATTTAACGGCTCAAGCCACAATTATTGTTGAGGAAGAACATGCAATTTCAGTGTCAACAAATAATTCTACCATTGATGAAGGGCAATCATTTACACTAAATTTTTCAGCTCAACCACGATTGACCGTAAACACCACAATTAACATCAGAGTTACAGAAGAAGGAGGATCGTTCTTATTACCAAACGCACGAGACCGCACATCGTTCGTATTTCAAGTTCTAGAAGTGCGAAATCCTGGTGTAACGGCCGCTGTGGTATTTGGTACATATCCAGTCAACGACAATATTGATGCTAATGGGCTAGTTAAAGTTGAAATATTGGACGGAGCTGGATATCAAATTGGTAACAAAGCATCTCAAAGCGTGACTATTGAAGAACAAAGTGAAGCTTCAATCTTTATTAGACCAGTAGCCAGATCAATAATTAAAGGTGAAACAGCAAGATTTGAAGTTAGTTCAGATTTTTCATCAAGTAATCCAAGAACTTTCATGGTAGGAATTTCAACAATTCCATCAAATCTAATTGCCAATCAAGCAACAAAGGAAGTCACAATAAATGCCGGCGAAAAAACAGCAGAATTCACTATTAACACAACAGCTGATAGCGATACGAGTTATGAGAGAAATGGATTTATTACAGCCGAGATCGTGTTAGCTCAAAATTCAGTATTACAAGCCATCGTTGAAGTTATTGATGATGATGTGCCCACTGGTATTTCAATCTTAAATGACTCAGGAGTTATTAATGAAGGGGAAACTGCAGAATTTATTATCATAGCTAGCGATGTGACTACAACGGATCGAACTATTGGGATAACGGTTGCAGATGGTAATACTGATACCATAAATCCCTATGAACCTAATTATCCCTATCGGGAAATTACGATTCACCAAAATTCTCAGTTTGCTAGATTACGGATCCCTACTGTTGAAAAAACCGAAAGCTTTTCAAATGTCATGATTACTGCTACTGTTATAGAATCCACGTCAAATACTTACATGTTAGCTTCTTCCAACACTAGTGCTAGTGTTGTGGTAAAAGATAAAGAGGTTCAAGATTTATCTATTACAGCTCTTACCAGTACGATCATTCGCGGCAATAGTGCGCATTTTCGAATCAGTTCAGATATTACCATCGATAGTCCAAGATTGGTTTATGTAAATATTTCTGGTAATCCATCAAACTTAATTCCAAGACGGTTTACACAGGAAATAATAATCAATGCAGGTGAAAGTATGGCAGAATTCGCGGTTACGACTTTAGTTGACCCTAATAATAGTTTTAATATCTCTGGAACTCTTACGGCATCAATTCCAGGACCTAATAATACTGAAGTCACTGCTGAAGTTAAGACTATTGATGATGATATTCCGACTGGTATTTCTATTATGCGGGACTCAAGTTCTATTAGTGAAGGTGAAACAGCAGAATTTTTTGTCGTAGCAAGTAGTACCGAGAATACAGACCGCATGATTACAATAACCGTAGATGATGGATCTAGCAATGTTATTGACACAAATTCGGATAGTTATCCATACAACCAAATTACAATTCTACAAGACACTCAGTTTACACGATTAAATGTAGCAACAATAATGACAGCTGAAAGTTTTTCAGCCGCTACAATCACTGCAACATTAGATTCTTCTAATACGGGATTAGCATTGTCTAATACTAGTGTAAGTATTACTGTTCATGGAAACCTTCCTGAATTAACTATTGTTGAAGAATCGGTTCGGGTTACCGAAGGACAAACAACAACTATGACGATCATGTCTAATAAAACATCAACGATGAATCTTCCCATTAGTCTTTTTGAGTTATCTAGCCGAACCTCAGCCTTCACATTTGATCCGAATAACATTGCTATAACTGCAGGGGACACTTCAGTAAGTGTGAACGTAACGGTTCCAACCGATGTTGCAAGTGATAGCATCTATCGATTAGCAATCGTTTCAAATGACTTATATTCAACTCCAAGTGATCAATTGATGATTACAGTATTAGACAATGACAATCCAACTGTGACCAATCCTACTGTTTCAATTGCACCAGTTGCAAGTTCAGTAATTGAAGGTAATCCAGCACAGTTTAGGATTTCACTGGATCCGATTGGTGCGACTGCGTCTGTTTCATTTAAACTTAGTGAAGTAAACAACGCGTTTGGTACTGATGTCAACACCAGTCAGACTCATACAATTACGGGTACGGAGACCATTACAGTACCCACCCGTGCACCAAATGGTATTGATGATGGTACCAGTAGTATTACTGCCGCTTTAGAATTAGGTTCAGGTAGTGCTGGACAAAATTATAGACTAGCTGATAACTCTGACAATACTGCTACAGTAACAGTTACCAATGAATCTCGACCTGTGCTTTCAATTACTGCGGATAACTCTGCTGTCATGGAAGGTCAACCACTTAACTTCAC
Organism: Stappiaceae bacterium; assembly: GCA_964291365.2. Classification (GTDB taxonomy): domain Bacteria; phylum Pseudomonadota; class Alphaproteobacteria; order Rhizobiales; family Stappiaceae; genus JBDWFY01. The sequence continues at coordinate 1,466,832 of OZ219989.1, read as the reverse complement.
GGTTTCAATCAAACCGACCGATGCCAAAGTTGAATACAATTACAGCATTTCTGAAACCGGAAATTTTGTTGAAACTCGTCGATTAGGTTTAAATACCAAAGGTATTAATGCTAGAAGGTATAATCAAATTACTGTCAATACTAATCCGGCCAATCCTGAATTTGAACCCGATAGCGTCGTTACGTTACAATTAGAGCCTGGACTACAACGAGATGGAGGACCACAAGCAACTCCGACCTATTTCATTAATCCAGCAGGAAATGGTAGTGCTAATGTGAAAGTAACGGATAGTAATACTCCGACAAATGGACTATCCATTGTCGCATTTGATCAGGTCATTAATGAGGGCGACAATGCTAGATTCCAAATTCGCTCAGCAAGTGCAGTAACTCAAGCAACTGAAGTTATTGTAAAGTTCACCAACGACACCTCTGGCCGTAACTTTATCACACAGGCCAACCTAAATCGACCATCAAGTATCACCCCTTCAGCAAACTTAATACATGTTGTAAATATGCCAAGTGGACAAAATTTCGTCGATTTTAGTGTACCTACAGTGGATTTACCTGGAAATGGTGTATCAGCAACCATAACCGCGGCCCTACAAACCAACCCAAGTAGCACTTATAGTTTAGCAAATTCAAATACTAATGCCGTGGTCTCAGTGATTAATCCAGACATTCCAAGAGTTTCATTTGCCATTGTAACGCCAACTATAACTGAAGGTGGAACTGCTCAAGTTAGATTTACCCTCACTTCTGCCAATAGTAATTACCAAATTCCACCTGAAGGGATTGATATAGACTTTTTAGTTGCACAAACTGGTGGAAATTTCTTGAATTTTCGCGGCATTACTGGAACTGGTAATCAAAAAATCAATCTCACCAGATTGGGATCATTAAACTACACACTCACCACTCGTCCTTTAACGGCAACTAACCCTGGTACAATATCAATCACCTTGAATGAAGATCGCGAAACTCCGGCACAATATACTCGAGCTGCATTGGCAAGATACACCGAGACAATCACGGTAAATGATATTGGATTAGCAGCTCCAGTATTATCATTAAGTGCAACCACTTCTTTTCGATCCCCTGAATTGATTGATAGTTACAATGAAGGTGAAACTTGGGTCGTGCAAGTTAGAATCAATCCTCCAGCACCATATCCATTTACGGTTTGGATTACCGGCTCTCAAACCGGTGATATCTTAGCCTCTGGGCGTTATTCAAGTCTGCATGATGTTGCAACGGGAACCAGTAGGTTCATTGTAAATGGAAGCACAGAAGATGATATGACGGATGAACCAGATGGAACTTTGACGATTGCTGTGAGAACTCAAGAAGGATATACGGTTCATCCCGATGATAATATAGTCAACTTCACCATCAAAGATAATGATCCCGAACCGATGGTATCGTTTGAATATTCTTCAGTATTCTCAGATGAAGCGATTGGTAATATGAGATTCCCAGTTCAGTTATCTGGGATTTCCGATAAAGACGTTACGCTCAATTATACCATTGAAGGTGGTTCAACAGCTGGACTTGCGACCTTGGATCAAGATTTCACTTCACCTGGAACTGAACTTGTTATTGCAGCTGGATCAACTTCTAATAATATATTAATCCCGATTATTGATGGTCCTAGTACTAGTGAACCGAATGAGAGCTTTACGCTGAAAATTACGAGTGTGACCAATGGTCAACTAGAAGGAGGGGCAAGTGAACTAGTAGCAACTGGAACAATTACCGATAATGATAATTCCTCGGCTAAACCAGTTATTAGGATTGATAATCCGCGCATTTCTGAGGGTATAGAAGGTGGCAAAATGACCTTTACAGTAGCAATCAGTGATGAGATTATGAATGAAAGTGTTGATTTGACTTATACAACAAGTAATGGAACCGCGGATTCCGGATCAGATTATACGGCTATTTCCGTTCCAAAGTCGTTTTCTATCCCGGCAGATTCACTCAATACCACGATAACTGTGGATATTACCAATGACATTATTGATGAATTTGATGAAACCATCAATGTCAATTTAACTCTGGTGAGCGATAATGCTGAATTTGTAGGTAAAGTTACAACTTTGACCGGAATAGGGACGATAATAGATGATGATGCTGAACCGATCTTAAGATTAGCGAACATAGTAGAAACTGCCGATGAAAATGACGGGGTATTAACATTTACCGTTAATGTATTGCGATTAATTGAAGGAACTCCAGCAACAACTCTAGCAACAACTTCTGGTAAAAACATCACAGTTGAATATCTCACGCGTGATATTCGTGGGCAAGCTGTAGGTGGAGAAGATTACACTTATACTGAAACTAAACTAACAATTCCCGCGGGTCAACCAAGCGGAACTATCACAATAAATCTTGTTGAAACTGATCGTAAGGAAGGAGAAGAAGCATTTGTATTGGTCTTGATAAATCCAATGAACGCTACGTTTGGTGGGGGATTTCCAGAATTTACTGGTCAAGGTACAATTACTGATATTGATGGTCCTCCACCGCTACCAACGCTTTCGTTTACAACAACAGACTTTAATGTTGCGGAAGAAGTGGCAGGAGGAAATTTCATCATTAATCTAGGTTTCACTGGACGGGTTGCATATGAAGTTACATATGAAATTGCCGTAAGCACCGAAACTTCAACAGCCGATAATGCAACTAAAGTAGACGATTATGATAACCCAATTTCCGTATCTGAAACAATCGCAATCGGAGGTACACCCCCCACCATATCAATTCCAATAATTAGTGATGCAATTCCTGAAGGTAATGAAACTTTCACGCTAACCATCTCTAATATAACTGGTGCGGTGTTCGCTGGCGGGGGTTCAACACTAACACAGATCATAACGATTCTAGATAATGACGTACCGACACTGACAATTGCTGATGCAGAGGGCAATGAAGGGGATGTGAGTACCACAAATGGTACAGTGAATTTCATGCCAACATTAAGTGAACCTGCGACTCAACCGGTTATGATTATGTATACAACGACACCAAGTGGAATATTTCCAGTTGAAGCGGGAGATTATATTGCTAAAACCGGCCAATCAATTATGATTCCAACAGGTCAAACAATGCCTGGAACTCAAAGTTCTCCAACTCCAATTCAAATCGAAACAATAAAAGACGATCGTCCAGAACCAAATGAAACTTTCACTTTGACCTATAGTGCCGAGAATGTCACAATCATGGACAATACTGCCACTGGTACTATTATTAACGATGATGGACAAGTTCTTGCAATTACTGATGTCACCCAAAACGAGAGCGATGGTTCTGCAACATTAAATGTTTCTTTGTCTCCTGCACCAACTAATCCGGTCAATGTTACATTCACGGCATCAATAGATTCCGCTGATAGCTCAGATTACACATTATCAAATACCACCCCTTCTCCGCTTGAATTTACATCGAGTGATAATCTAAAACCAATCACTTTCATTATTACCGATGATACTTTGGATGAAGCTGCTGAAACGATTACTGTGACTTTAACTAATACTGACAATATTACATATTTCCAAAATGATCGAACTGGAACGGTAACTATCACAGATAATGACCCAGCTCCTGATATTGAATTTGAAATTTTGTCAATGGAGTATAATGAGGGGACTGATACCACCACTAATACCAATGCAAATGTAACAGTAAGAATAGGAAATAATGCGACTTCTGGTAAAGATATTACCGCAACTTATACTTTATCTGGAATGGCCAACGTTCCTTCGGATCTCAAATTGGCATCCAATGCTCCTGGGAGAACTTCCGATACAACTGGTATTTTAACAATTGTTGCCGGGCAACGATCAGCAACGATTCCATTGGAAATCATTGGAGATAATTACGATGAAATTGATGAGAATTTTAAAATTACCTTATCAAACGTAAATAATGCAACCATCGGTACCGATATATTCACTGGTACCATCTTAGATGATGATGACGCACCGGAAGCCTCAATAATGACCAACTATTTTTCATTTGAAGATTCAGGAGCAAATGATGCAACTGGTCTAGTCGTAACTTTGACTCCGGCTTCAACCAAAACAGTAAAAGTGAATTATGTATTCAGTGATGGAAGTGCGGTCAAAAATACCGATTACTCTGGAACAAATGGAACGTTAACCTTTACCCCAAGTCAAGCTACTGGATTAACTCCGACAACTAAGTTTATTCCATTCTCAATTCTTGATAATAATAATCAAAATGCCAGTAAGACATTTAGAATTACTTTGTCGATTCCATCAGGAGGAAATGCACGTACGATGAATCCTAACAACGTGGCCAATGTAACTATCGTTGATGATGAATCGACTCCTTTAATTTCTATTGTTGCCGATAGCGGTGATGTGGCAGAAAATGCTGGTCCAGCAATGTTTAAATTAACCGCAACTGGATTAACGGCAACTACAACTTTATCAATCAATGCAACTCCAGCCGAAGATGGAGCTGATTTCTTAACTGATGGAATTGCTGGAACTCCGGATGATTTTGCTGTTGAGTTTAGAGATGATGATGGCGATGATACCTATACCGGAAAATTACCGGTTGCACTCCAAATTGATGATGATGGTGAAGCGACCGGTGATATCAAGTTAACTCTTAATGTTGACCCTGATCCGGCCAAAACTTATCGACTTGGTACTGCTACCGAAGGTGTGATAACGATTTTAGATGATGATGCACCTGAATTAGAGATCAGACCAGTAGTAAATGCTGTTACCGAAGCTATCGGTGCGAAAGCAAGATTTAGAGTATCAGCACGAGTAAGTCCGAATGAGCTAGTAACTATTCAGTATAATGTAATGGAAGTTGTCACCAATCCCGGTGATCTAGGTCTAATCGCGAGCAGTGAAGAAGGTAATAAGAGTAAAGAATTAGATTTCAGTTCTGGTGTAACAAGTGTTGAATTCGCAATACCGCTAATGAGTGACACAACAAGTGAAAATGATTCAACTTTACAAGTACAATTACGAGATGATACTGATCAAACGGCATCTGGATTAACTTATACACGTTCTGGTACAGTTTTCGAAACGAACGTTCAATTGGTAGATGATGATTCATTACCTGTAATCTCAATTCTTGCCGATAGCGGTGATATAGCAGAAAATGCTGGTCCAGCAATGTTTAAATTAACCGCAACTGGATTAACGGCAACTACGACTTTATCAATTAATGCAACTCCAGCCGAAGATGGAGCTGATTTCTTAACTGATGCAATTGCTGGAACTGCAGATGATTTTAATGTTGAGTTTAGAGATGATGATGGCGATGATACCTATACTGGCAAATTACCGATTGCACTCCAAATTGATGATGATGGTGAAGCGACTGGTAATATCAAGTTAACTCTTAATGTTGACCCTGATCCAGTCAAAACTTATCGACTTGGTACTACTACCGAAGGTGTAATAACGATTTTAGATGATGATGCACCTGAATTATCAATAGCTGGTGCTGGAGAAGTGTCAGAAGCGACTGGCGCAATGGCAACATTTACAGTTTCAGCCAGAGTGAGTCCAAATGATTCGATAAATGTTTATTATACTGTCACAGAAACTTCAGCTGGTGATGGCGATTTTATCGCGACTGGTGATGAAGGTGATCAGGATACCATGTTGAATTTCAGTTCGAATGCTACAAGTGCAAGTCTCACTGTTCCAATTACCCCTGATGATGTTAGTGAAGCAAGTTCAACGGTTTCGGTGGTGTTGAGAGTGGATGATGATGGTACGTTGAATTATACGATTCCTGTTACCCCAACACCTGGAACGGTAATTGTGAATAATGATGATTCATTTCCAAAAATAAAAATCGCAACTGACTACGAATTCATTTCACCCGGTTTACCATTAACCTTTACCGTTTCGATTGAACCCAAAAACAATTTGCCAGTCACGGTGCCAATAACCGCACATGATGAAACCAATAGCAGTTTAGATTTCAGAACAAGTCCACTTATTGTTGGAACGGACGGCACAGTGACTGGCAAAGTCGGGGTACTTCCTACCTCCACCGGTAATGTTACAATCACATTAGGCAATTTAGCTGGATATATTTCTGACCCGCCACTTATGGTTCCGATTGAAACACCAACAAATCCAGCATCACTCTCGATTTCAGGCCCAAGCGGACCAGTAGCTGAAGGAGAGATGGCAACGTTTACAATTTCAGCAAACCCAACTATCAATAAAAATATCATTGTTGAAGTTGATGTGATTGATTTCGCCGTAAAAGGAACTGATTTTGTTGATGACGGAAATCACTTTGTTAAATTACCGGCTAATACAACTATGAAGACTTTTAGTGTCCAAACCAAATCTGATACTTCTGCAGCTAAAGATGGTGTGTTAGTCGCAACAATATTAGATGGCTCCGGTTATTCACATTCTTTACCCTCCAATACTACCTATGCTGAAGTACGTGATAGAGAATATACCACTCCAGTTGTACTAACAGTCTCAGCTGAAAATGCCTTAGTTTATCAAGAAGAAAACATTGTCTTTACCATTAGTCGAACTGGTGATACAACTAACCCATTAAACTTTAAATACGATCTCACTGATGTTGAGGATACCATTAATGGTGAGGGACTGGCAATCACGGGTACGATAGATGCAAATAAGTCCAGTACAAAAATTACCCTACCAACCAAGTCAGCGGCCACTACTTACACTAGTGCCGCGGGGGTAACATTACGTTTACTTTCAGTCCTAGATGATCCTGATTTGGAATATCGACTCGGTAGTTCAACTGAACTTAAAGTTGCGGTAAATTCCAGTGCGAAACCAGTAATAACACTATCAATTGAACCGAATTACATCGCAAGGGGTGCATCATTTAATCTGGTTGCTACCGCAACACCAGCTCCAATTCGGACAACTTCGGTAAAAGTAAACCTTTCCTCAGAACCCCAAACTTATCCAATCAATAATCGCTACTTACTAGAAGCATTCAGAGGTGAGCAAACCATTGAAATCACGGCAAATACGACAAAAGGCCAAATCCCAATAACCAGTACCCCTGTTGAATTAAATCCTTCTGATGGTGAAGTTGAAAACTCAGATGCCATCATTAATGCAACATTACAAGCGGACAGTAATTACTCAATCCCAAGCGAAACCGCTGAAAGAACGGAAAAGGTTGGTGTACTGGGAACTTTACCAGAATTGTCAATTCAAACCAGAAATTTATATGTTAAAGAAGATGCTGGAAGTTTTGAAGTGACGATTTATACACGTTTTCTGCCATTCGTCGACTTACCGCTGAAAGTAACTTCATTAACCGCAACTGAAACCGGGACTAATAACTACCTTGGTACCTATGACTTTTCCAATCTTGAGATCGGTCATCAAGATGAAATCTTTATCCATGACCGATTTAGAGGTATTAGAACCGCTGTTAATATCAATTCTTATCCAGAATATCGCGGACCAGGTGAAATCACGTTGACACTTACTGATACCAACTATTACACTGCCAGTGCGGAAGCTAGCACCTCAAAAGTGAATATTCAGGACGCACAACCTCATCCAGACCGCACTATTTCGATAATTGCCCCAGAACGAGTGTTAGAAGGTAAAGATATTGTGATCACATTAACTAACGACGCACCTTTGGGAACCAATGAAACGATTGACGTAGGATTTGCTGTTGCATCTATTCCAGTTGAATACTATAATACAACTGATTCAACATCTTCCCCGGTTGAGTTTACCAGTTCCAGTTTAAATGATACTGAAACAGTTACTATCAAGACCGTAGATGTTGCTAACCTCGCAACAAATGGCACAATTTACTTGAGAGTGCTACCTGGGCTTAATTATGAGCCACCACAACCTGACCAAATTGAAGTACAGGTAATTGCCCACGAAACTCTTCAAACGCTATCGATTGCCGCTGATGCTACTACCATTGATGAAGGTGAGGACGCAGTATTTACTGTATCGGCAACTGGAATCTCGTTAACCGAAGATTTACCAGTCTTAATTACAGTAGAACAAGGAACGGGTGAAGATTTCATTGATAGTTCAACAGTCCTTCCAAGTGAGGTCAGGGTGAAAACCACTGGGACAGGTGAAATTCGAATTCCTACAAAAGCCGATTCTGCCGAAGAAGATGATGGAACAATAACAGTAACTCTTGATGAAAGTACTGAATTTAAATACTTACTTGGAAGAAAGTCTACTGAAACTATTACTGTGAAAGACAACGATGATGATGGAACTTTACCTCAGATTGTTTCAATTACAGGTGTCTCCCCAATGTCTGTGGGTGGTAATATTATATTTAGGTTGACAACTAATAAACCACCTACCGGAGACGAAACAATTAATGTGAGAGTACGAATTTCAGAATCTGGAGATTTCTTAGAAGATCCCGCCAAAGATTTACCGCGGATAGCGACAGTTTCTGTTAGGGGTACTAGCGGTGAATTGGAATTACCAATTTTACCGAATGCAACAATTGGTAACAATGCTAAAGTATTTGCGCGAGTGATTTCCGAGGAAACTGGAACCGTAGCTACTTATACGATTGGTACTAATCCAACAGCTGAAGTAAGGCTTGCACCGATATTAAGAATTGGGGACGGTACTGAAACATTAGAACGAGATGGAGCGATGGCGATATTCCCAGTCACAGCCAGTTATAATACAGATACACTCACTGTTTATTATACTCCAACTCAAACAGGAAATTTCTTAGGTGGTAGCTTGACTTCTGGTACAACTATATCAACAGCATTGGACTTTGAAGGTGGTACTACCTCAATGATAGCTATTCCAATTTCAAATGATGAAATTGTTGAATCAAATGGATCAATTACCATTACCCTAGAAGCAGACAAAAATATGGTAAATGACGAATTATTTCCAACTTATACAGTTGCCCCAAGCCCAAATAATCAAGGTACAGTGACGGTGAATGATGATGAATCATTACCACTAGTCACAATTGTCTCAGATAGTGGTGAAGTTGCCGAGAACGAGGGACCCGCACGTTTCATGTTAACGGCGACTGGACTTACGAGTACAACTAGACTGATGATCAATGCGACTCCTGACGAGAATGGAGACGATTTCCTTACTGACGAAATTGCTGATACTGCGAAAGATTACCTAGTTGAGTTTAGTGATCCAGATGGTGATGGTACTTATACTGGTTTATTACCAGTGAACCTTCATAATGATACCTCTGGTGAACTAACGGGTGATATAAAACTCACTTTGAATGCTGACCCAGACTTAGAGAAAACTTACCAACTTGGTTCAACCACAGAAGGTACTTTGACAATTTGGGATGATGATGCACCAGTACTGAACATTTCTGCTAGAGAAGAAGCTGTTACAGAAGCTGACAATGTTTCATTGAATTTTGAGTTTTCAGCAAAAGCTAGTGCAAACCGATTTATTACAGTACGATATAGCATCAAAAAAAGAAATTCGGGTAATTTTTTCAATGATGATGGAAGCATAAAGAAGACTAATTTAGATTTTAGAAATGGGGCGAAAACTACGACGTTTACAATTCCGATTGTCAATGATGAAATTCCTGAACCAAGTGATGTGGTTACATTAGTAATGTTCCCTGATGATGCGCCCTCAAAGACTTACTATATAGCCCCCCCACACAACACATCCGAAGTAATTATTGTTGATGATGATTCCTTACCAATCGTATCAATATTGCCAGATAGTGGAGGGGTTGCTGAAAATACTGGTATGGCAAAATTCAAATTAACTGCTACTGGACTCACTGGAACTACTCCATCACGTATGATCAATGCGACACCCGCTGAAGATGGCAGTGATTTCTTAACCGATGAAGTCGCAGGTATTGCGAAGAAATTCCCGGTTGAATTTAGTGACCCTGATGGAGATGGCACCTATACCGGTGAATTGTCGGTACAGCTTGATGATGATGAAATTGGAGAAGCGACTGGTGATATCAAACTAACAATTAATGCAGATCCCGATGCAGAACAAACCTATCGACTTGGTTCAACTACTAAGGGTGTGATAACGATATGGGATAATGATGCACCTGAGTTGAGTATTTCTGCCCGCAACCAACTAGTAAAAGAGGACATTGAGGTTACAGCTGATTTTGTTATTTCAGCAAAGGCAAGCCCAAATCGAGATGTAATCATTTTTTATCGATTAGAAGAAATGAATGATGTTTCAGGTACGACTGAGATAGTCGAGAATGCCGACTTTATTGATATTGATAGCGAAGGTAATGGCAAACGAGAAACCTTAGATCTCAACGACGGAAAGACCGAAGCTACTTTATCAATTCCAATCATTAATGACAATGTTGAAGAACGGAATGGAATCATCACCTTAACATTACTTACTTTTAATTCTGATCCAATTACTTATACTGTCGCCCCCTCCCCGAATAATTCAGCAGTAGTTAAGGTCATGGACGCTGGGAAATATGAAGGTCCTCCGATTATTTTTATTGAAGCTATTGATGCTAGTGTAGAAGAAGGTAATCCAGCAGAATTTAATCTACGCGCACAGATTTTTGAACATAATGAAAATTTACAACCGATTCAAATTCAATATAGTGTCACTCAAGTTGGAAATTTTGTCAGCTGGAGAACCAAACGATCAATTACCATGAATTTGATGGATTTGGACTCAGACTCAGATTCAAATACAATATCAATTGACACGCTTGATGATGATGTAAAAGAGGATGATGGTTCGATCCGAGTGACATTAATTGATCCTAACAACGAAAACTTTAATCTCCATGAAGTCAAATTTACCGATGAGGTTGATATCACGGACAATGAACCAGAAGGTCATGAACCTGAACCTCGAATTTCCGTTGCAAATGTCGCGGTCAATGCGATACTCAATAACTTAAACCTTCCTAGTAATTCATCACCACCAGTAAGTGCACTCCCCTCACCTATCTCAGCGTCTATTCCGACAATTTCAATTGATGCTGTTCATACTCAAGTCAATGAGGGCAGTCCAGTTGAATTTGTTATAATCTCCAGTGGTGGTTCTGATTCAAATACAACTTTGGTGAAATTGAGTGTCAATCCAGTTGGTGACTTTTTTGACATTAATGAACCTACGCAAATTTCAAGACGCATACAAGGTCAAGAATCTGTTCGAGTCATCTTCCCAACAATTGATGACACAATCGCTGAAGAAGATGGCCGACTTGAAGTAGCTATCATTCCAGATTCTTCCTATCAAATCAATGCAAACAAAGGTGTTAGATCAGTTATTATTTCGGACGTTAGTGATCGACAACTACGACAAGATTTACTGGTAGCAAGCACGCAAGCATTTTTACCAGATGTTGTTGGCAACATGGTTGCTAGAACTTCGGAGCTCATTTCGCAACGAATTCAACAAGGCTTTAGTGAAGCTGGTAACGTCAACCTCAATCTAGGTGGTGAAAACACGATTGACGGACTTATTGAAATGAGTGGTGAAATGACCAATGAAGGTGCAGTAGAATGGCGCAAAGTTTTAGGTGACACATCCTTTGCCATGACCTTATTATCAGTAGATGATTTTGTCGCACCAACGACAATATGGGGAATCGGTGACTACCGCGACCTGAGGGCAAGTGCGTCAAATAATTCAAACGCTTGGTCTAGTGATGTTTTCACGGGACAGTTTGGCTTTGACGTGTTGATTGGACAAGAAATTCTTACTGGTTTTTCTGCGTCTATTACCGAAAATGACATCAAAGTGGGAAGTGAAAATTCTGAAAAACTTGACTTCACCCTCAACTCAACCACGCTCAATCCATACTTTGGTTGGACCTCACCAACTCAAAATGCTGAACTACGTGCCGTTGCTGGTTATGGTATCGGAGACTTCACCATCAATCAAACAAACTACGATTTTGAAGTCCTGACAAGCAAGTCCTATTCACTGGCCTTAGCTGGTAGCAAAGAACTATACTCATCCGAAAGTATTTTGAACGGCACAACTAGTCTAAAATTAATTGGGGATTCTTGGTTCGCTAGACAGAATATAACTGGCAAAGCAGATTTATTGTCTCATCTCCAAACCGATGCGCAATTCTTAAGAATCAGTACCGAAGCAACCCATCAATTTGAATTTGAACGCGGTTCAACCTTCACGCCACTCCTTTCAACCGGAATCAGACGCGATCAAAAAGATCAACAATCACTATTCGGATTAGAACTCACTGGCGGATTTGATTATCGTGACCCGATTGGGTTGACCCTATCTGGGTCTGGAAGTTTGTTTCTCGGTAGCGAAAACGAAATCCAAAAAATGAGCGTGAAAGGTTCATTGGAATATGACTATGGACGCGACAATTTAGGTCTCACAATTGCACTCTCTCCAACTTGGGGACAAACCCAAGCGGAAATACAAAGCTCACTCTGGAGTAGCGAAATCTTAGCAAGTAGTAAAGAGGTTGGTCAATATAGCGAAGGCACGCAAATAAGTACTGAAATCGGCTATGGCTTTGTAATTGGAGAGGAGTCACGGCAATTGAACCTATATAGCAGCTATGAATTTGACGCGTCATCAGATGATGAACTGCTATTAGGAACAAGCCTATCAATCGGATCTAATTTTAGTTTTGAATTAGAAGAAACGCGTAAAATTGGAATCAAAGGAATAGAAGCGACGAAATATCAATTCAACGCGCGCTTGAGCTGGTAACCTATGACATCTATTCTAAAACTATTTTTTTGACACTAAAGCGGCAAATATTTTGACATTCTATAGAAAACGTTAAATTACCAACTCAATCGTCCATTTAGTTGGAGTTTTGATGCTTCATCTCTTCTAGTGCTAATCTTCCGAGTGCCTTCAAAATCCAACCCAAAGTTTGAGCCGATTGCCACTCTTGAACCCAATAACAACTCGTCTTCTGTTTGATCATCAAACTCATAGCCGCTATAAACTGTCAACGTTTGCGTATGTTCCCCCAGTACAAATCCATAACCAACTTTAGAGTTGATTTGAGTGCCATTAGTGTATTGACCGATTTCATTGTTATTGGTTAATATGTTACTATTCCATAGAGTATGTTGAGCACTTGCTAAGGTATGTCCCCATTTTGGTGAGACCGTGATGGTTACCCCCAAATCATCATTACCGCGATCATAACCAAGAGTACTTCTTACACTCATTTTCTGAATGGAGTTTTCATCTGCAACAAGTAGATGTCCTGAACTTGTAACGGTTAATCCAATCGGTGTGTCATAATCTAACCCACCAGTAAATTCTATTGCTTGGGTTGAAAGCTGATTCTTGGTATCTTTTCGGATTCCTACGGAAATCAGTGGTGAAAGTGAAGAGCCACCTGTAAATTCATATTGATAAGTTCCTTCAGTTCGGACATTATAATATTGTGCATCGGTTTGGAGATTAGTAATCAAATCGTCCTGGCCATTCACATATTGTCTAGCGAACCAAGAATCTCCAATAATAGAAAGTTTGGTTATGCCATTTAAGATGGTATCCGATGAATAAAGTTCCTTACGTCCTGCTAGTACCAGAGAATATGACTTACTTGCTAATGCTTCACGACTATAATCGGATTGATCGATAGTCAATTCACCGACTCCATATCCAGCGACCGCGCGCAGTTCAGCATTTTGATTAGTTGAGGTCCAACCAATAAATGGATTGAGTGAAGTTGAGTTTAAGGTGAAATCAAATTCGTGGTCATGATTACCATCAATTTCAATATCGTTTTCTGCAAAGGACGCGGTTACTCCAGTTAAAATCTCTTCTCCAATCAAAGTGTCAATACCAATATGACCAGTGAATGTATCACCGGTCCAATCATGAGCATGGTTAGACGCGTTGGAAGTTAAATCGCGATGATCGCCGATTCCCCATATTGTCGTTGGAGTTACAACATCTTCTCCAGACAGTATTGTCATCGCAAAAGCTGAATCTCCCAATAATTCTCGCCATGACACCTCGCCCTTGTTAGTTATCTCACCACTTAATTCAATCAAACCTTTAAGCGTCTCTTCACCACCTAGATTGAGAATGACTTCGCTTGAGTCACTGAAACCTTGTTCTACCCGTTGTGCGATAATTTCTGATGTTCTGGCGGCCATGTTCCCGACAACATCAGGTAAAAATGCTTCGGCACTTGCTGATAGCAAATCTTGCCGTGCTGTTCGATCAATCGCATCAGAGATTATAACCACGGCTGAACTTTGAGTATTTGCAATTTGATAGGAAGAGTTTACTATGATAGAAACTTCTAATCGGCCATCATTCTCAGCAATGGTGTCATCTATCGTTTGATAAATAAGTGGTATAGAATCTGTCCCTTGTAAACGAATTGAAGTTTGAGTCGCTTCAACAAATTCAAAGAAATCTCCAACTGGGTTGAGACTTAGTTTAACAGTAATGTCGGAAGATTCTGACAAATTAGTTGAACTTAAAGTGAATTCAGCAGGGGAACCTTCTTCAACTTGAGGATTTGTTGCATGTATCGAAACAGTAGGTAAGACGGCGGACCGTTCACCGTTTGGTGCTGAACCAGAATTCGTCTCTTGCAGAAAGTTTATTATCGCATCAACTGCGGTATTCGCGATGGATATTCGTGGCTCAGGTTCTGGTCGATTTGGATCATCAGGTGCAAGATCATTATCTTCAATCATTACTGTAGCAGAGTTATCAGGTAAGATTGTATAAACAGATGGTACCGGGACTAATGTTATTGTTATTGATCCATCATCTGGTTCATAGATTTCATCATCATGAGTTGTTATCCTCAATACACCTCTGTTTTCTTCGGTCAGCAAAAATACGCGTGGAATCCGCCAAAGCGTAAAATCTCCTTCTAATTGAACAGTGAATTGAACGTCTACCGGCAAAGTTATGTTTGCAGTTGGCGAAAAAATGAATGTTGCTGGTGTCCCTTCTGTCACTGAACTTCCAGCTGTAACAATGATAACAGGGTTTACATCATCGATTACTTGGATCGATGCCATGTTTTGTGATGCCGAAACCAAATAATTTTTCTCAGCAATAAGAACAGCACTTTGATCAGCTGTTAGTTTAATTGATATTGTGGAGATACCTTCAGAAGTCATATCGTTAAAGATTGGAATGGAGATTTCTGCACTAGTTTTTCCAGAACTGAAATCTAATAGTTTATCCTTATCTCCTTCTTCGGTTAGAGCTAAGTAATCACCATTACCACTGGAAGTTTCAGTTACGGTATAATAAACTCTAACCGACTTTTCTGGACTCACCAAAGCCGAAATCCTAAATGTCGCAACACCATCCTCTGGATCTAACACTGGGGTAGCACTTGTAATTTTTAATTCCGGGGCATCATCATCCCAAATCGTGATAACACCTCCAGTTCTCGCACCAAGTAGATAAGATTGAATGCCGGATTGTGGCTTAAGCGTCAGTTTGATTTGACCGGTCGCTTCCCCCTTATCATCATCATCAAGTGCGACTGATAATTCACCAGAATAAATACCATTGCCGCGATCATGAAACAGAACTGGAAAGTTTGCTTCTTTACCCGCGACAGCATCAGTTAAAAAATCATGCCCATCTTCAGCAGGTGTCGCTCTTATTACTAAACTTGCGGGGCTTGTAACAGTAACCCCGGTAGCATTCAATATAAACTTCGCCGATCCAGCACTCTCCGCAACCTCGCCACTATTTGCTAAAATACTAATGGTCGGTAGAATTGTTGAAGTTGGTGTATCATCA
This sequence comes from Stappiaceae bacterium, assembly GCA_964291365.2. Taxonomy (GTDB): domain Bacteria; phylum Pseudomonadota; class Alphaproteobacteria; order Rhizobiales; family Stappiaceae; genus JBDWFY01. The sequence goes on along the minus strand of OZ219989.1, from coordinate 1,451,078 downwards.
TCAATGACGCGTACGCTTGCTTCACTATTTGGTGGGACAAAATAGATAATCGGATTAGCTTTATCTGCAATCAGTGTTACGGTGATCGTACCTTCGCTTTCTTGGATGAGATCATTGACAATTGGAATGGATAATGTCGTTTGTGTAACTCCATTACTGAAATCCAACATAACTTGCTTATCGTTGCCTTCAATATCAATAAAGTCGCCACTTTCGGTTAAATTGTAGTATACAGTAATAAGTGCGTTAGGACTTTCTCGCGTTGCGGAAATGGTAAACGTAGCCATCGCGCCATCGGCTTCAATTACTGAAGTTCCACTGGCTATTTCAAGCAGTGGTGCATCATCACTCACTATTGTTCCTACTGCAGTATCTTTCGCAATACCGACTCCGGATGATGGGTTGGTAAGTCCAACTGTAAAGGTTTCATGCAATTCTTTTTCAGTATCACCGACGATCATGACCGTGACTTCTTTTCGGGTTTCACCTGGTGCAAATTCCAACTTGGTGCTTGGTACCATGACAAAATCTTCAACTGGAGTAGCAGTATCTGCTATCTCAAAGAAATAGGTACCCCAATTTACACTTACTGCTCGGTTAACGGCCTCGGTAAGAGTCACATCAAAATTCATCGCGGTGGTCCCGGTATTCCCTTCATTTACAGAACTATCTTCAATATTAAAACCGATCGCATCACCATCATTAATGGTGATCGTTGATTCAAGTGTAGTGACACCACTGGTAAAACTAGCATTAGTTACGTCTGTTAACCGTACTCTAAAATTTTCACTTTGTTCATTAGTATAATCTTCAATGATCGGAATTGGGACTGAGGCACTAGTGTGACCAATGGGGATATAGCCTGTAGCTGGTTCGGACATCAAAGCTCCGGTAAAGTCTGCGGGGGAAGTGGCTGAACCTTCTACTGTATAAAAAGAATATTCCACGACTTTAGTAGTTGGATTTGAAAGGGTCAATACTGGCCCAGTATTGAGTGATCCTTCTTGAATTGAACCTGTACTATTCAAACCTATAATCGGTGGATCATCATTATCCATGACAGAAAACGTTACCGAATTGTTACTACCCACATTATAACTTTCTTGTTCTTCGATTGTTAAAGTTACCGTGCCATTATCTTCCTCAACATCATCATCAAAAATATCAAAATTGAATTCCTGCTTATTCACTCTCGCCGCAAATTCAATATAAATATTTTTGCCATTGCGACCAACATTGAGGAAGTCTCCATTTTCAGTTGCTTTTAGTTTCAAAACAAATCGATATCCTGATGAGGGATTAATGGTAACCACTGCACGCACCTCTCCACCTTCCGTTATGGTATCAACTTGCTGATTAGTCGTAGGATCTATTCCTTTACTGATTGAAATTTCTGGGGTAGATGCATGGTTATTATTGAGGTCAACGTATGCAGTACTATCTGAATTACTTAGTTCATAATTTACAGGGTTAGAAGGATCATCTAATAATGTGACGGATACTCTTCCACCATTATTAAGTCCCTTATCAACCTGCGTTCGAATTGGGATAGTGAATGTCGTACGACGATTAATTTTGTCTTGATCATTTATCTCATCACATACATCATAATAAATACTTGGGCCATAAATACATCTATTAGATCTAGGTTTAGCGGAATCCCAGTGAGGTTGAAAATCCAATTCTGCAATATTATACTTTTGAGGTCTGCTATAGTCTGTAGCGTCATCAGTCTGCAAGAAATTACCGCCAGTTGAAGTTACGTTATAAAATATATTGAAGCCATCTTCGGGAGGTTGATAATTGCCAAGACTTTGCGGGAGTTCTATCGTGATGTTAAAATAAGCAATTTCACCTTCTGAAATGGTAGAGTTATCATTTGAGTTCTCTACTGATGCAATCGGAAATTTTGAACTCAAATTGACAGTGATACTTGCACTCCTATAATTAGTATTCGTAGTTAAAGTGTAATTGTTATCTGGGTCCGATTGTAATGTTGCAGTAATTGTTCGACTTCCGCTTGAATATGGCAGATCCATAGTATCCAGCCGTAGAAATCCCGAATAATCACCCTTGGGTATTAATACTTGTCGTGTTAAATTCCTTGGTCCAGCAATAACATCACTTCCATCTTGACTAATCACCACGGGGATCATCGTATCTTCATTAAATCCCATTTGTGAAGTTCGCTTAATATTGAACACAGCAGTTTCTCCACTTTTGATCATACCATCTGGAGCAATGATTGAAATTCCACCGGGAGGGGAATTAGTATGATAAATTAGTGTGCTAGTGACAGAAGACTTAGTATTATCAGCCCCGGTTGTCGGTCCAACAATATAATCAGGATCTGGGAGGATCCTTACGGTTACTAAACCGTCTGGTAGAAAGTTACTAGTGTCTTTTCTAGTCCCAATGTCCACAACTAGCTCGTCATCTGTGTTATACATACGAGCCACAAATGGGCTGTTTCTTCTGTTATAACCAAAATGAAAACCATAATTTACCGAGTCTCCGTATATTAATAGTCCTGCGGGATCATCAACTTCAAAAGTAACTGTGATATTTTTAGTAAGTGTGGGTTCGGCATGAAATGTGATGTTAAGAGCTCCACCTGATTCGTGTGTAGGAAGTGTGCTCACGGTTATTACCGGTAATTCAGGATCTATCACTTTAACTATAGCTGAAGATTTTGAATCTTCAATTCGATAATTGGAAAGGACATCTCCAGTGCCAGGTAATATTCTCATTTCAAGACTTCTAGTAAAACGACTAGAAATGGTTGGTATATTGAACGTCCTTGAGTTCTTCACCCAGCAGCTAAAGATGAGTTTATCAAAATCTCTGTCACAATCATGAACTGATATTTGCGCTGCTCTATATGCATTAAGAGCTGCTTCAAGCTCATTGTTGTCAATTTGCCCTTGATCATCAACATAGTATTCCGAACTTAGTGGTGTGCTAAGAAATGTCGGTTGCAATTCTTTATATGCTTCAACAGCCGCATTAAATAGTTCATTGTTCAATACACCGTGTCTATCCGAGTAGTCTTCTGGGTTAGGAGGTTGGTTTAATGCCGGTAGTACCGGCCCTACCGCAATTAGTTGAAATCTGACTAATATTGGATGTGGTGGTGTATCTTCATGGACAATTCCAGTTTCTGTTATGATGGTAGTTTTTCCATAATCAATCTTAATCTCATACTGTGCAACACTACCTTCTGAAATAGATGGATTGCCATCCCTATCGGTTGGACTTAATGGAACTATGGAAACTTCAGATTGTGCTGAATTCGTGACTTGGTAACTTTTTTTCGAAAATATTGGCAATTCAAGATTAGCTCGTCCACGCCCCCTTATCGGATCCGCTGGTTCGATTACAATTGTCCAATATTGTGGATTATCACTTTCAGAATTCCTAATGCCTACCGGTAGCCTGCCTGAGAATGTTAAAGAGCTTTCATCCGCCATAAAGGTATGAGACAAGGAACCAAATGCTACTTTATTTGGTGGGGATGGATTGTATATGTTTTCTGAACCAAAATAATACAAGTTGACGTTGTAATTTACTTGTGGTACTGGATCTGCCAATATTGTTACATCAAACTGCTGGCCTTTTTCCACACGCAATTGACTGTTTAACAGCTTAAATTTGGGGACTATTGCGTCTAAAATCACAACACTAGCAGAATCATAGTTAGTGGCAGCTGTATATCCAGAACCAGAATCAATTGATACTACAACCGAACCGGGAGGTTGTTGAACTGGATTATTTCTTGTTGGAATTCTAAGCACCACTGATAGATGAGAATAGGGTAGTACGATTGTACTTGGCACATCTCTACTTCCGAGTAAATTAATGGTTCGATCTTGGCTACTTGAAACTGAGTCAGCTGTAATTTGAAACTCTGCTACTTCTCCCTCTATAATTGACTTTGTCAATGGAAGTATTGAGATTCCGGCGGGAACATCATCGTCAATTACTTCCATTACCGCAACATAGTCAGAATGAATAGATCTGTCTTTGGGTAAGGAAAACGACTCTTCTGTACGACCATCAGGGTTTTTGACATATACAGTTAGTACCCCAGCAAGTTCATAGTCCATATTGGAATCAGCAGCGACCATAATTGATATATCTTTAAAGTTCCAACTATTACTTAATGTCATAGTTTCTTCTTGGTTGGTAGCAGTATGAATTGAACTAGGATTACCAACAATACCCAGTTTAACGGTAACGGAAGGTGCGGGAGTCAAATTTCTTAAATTTGCATGAATTCGAAAGTGTGCAAGACTTCCCTTCCTAACTTCAGCACTTAATGGGACAACAGAGATTTTGACATTGCCATCTCGTACAGGTACCTCAGCTGCCGAAGTAGTGCCAACTTGATAACCTTCACCAGGTAAAATCTCAACTTTTATCGTATTTGGGTCAGTAATTGCGTTATTTAATTCCGTCGTCAAACTTAAATAGAATTCTCGTAATCTTGCATCTAGTCCCGCATGCAGTTCAACTTGCGTGCGATTTCTGGACTCGTCTGATAAATAATTTCCCGGGTCTGTAACTCGAATATTTGCAGTAACTGGTGCGGGAACTGCTTTATTAGTTGTAAAAGCGAAAAGAACAGCTCCTCCTTCAATAACTTCTTCAGTTAGAGTCTTGATAGAGATTGATAAATTATTTACCTTTACTCTTGCGACTGAATTCGGACCGATGGCATAACCTCGCCCGTCCATGAGAATCACTGGAATACTGAATGGGTCAAAATTTTCATCAGTGGCTGGAGCTTGAATCTCTAGAATCTGAGTATAGGGTGCAGAAGTACCAGCATAAAAAGTGAAATTAGCCGACCCCCCAGATATTACATCGCTGAAGAATGTGCGTTGATGAAAAGTCCAGTAATTTATTTCCAAGTGTTCGGTTAAGGGTTTATCAGAAGTAAAGGTGTATCTGGCTATTCCGCCTGCTAAAATTGGTTGAGAACTAGATGGTGCGATTGAAATTATTGGCAGAGTTGCGCGATTTGGATCATTGTTTTTGATGTCAATTTCGACTTTGTTTTGGGTAGGATTAACTGAGTAATCTGATTTATCAACTATAGTGATGACATAACGACCACTGGTGAAGTTTGTTGGACAGGTCGCACAATTCTCAAAAAATATTGTTGAGTGTACGAGAGCTTCACCAGACTTTATAGTTAATTCTTTTTGATTATTTTGTAGCGAATTAGAATCGGCAAAATTCGGGGTATGTTGTCCTATTTTTTGAACTTCAATCGTTATAGTTGTATCTTGTTGTACTTTTAGTCTGGAAAAGACGGTAAAGGTGATGGGTTTATTGATGGTTACACCAGTTTCAGTGTGAGTCGAGCGAATGCCAATTACTGGCCCTGGTAAATCATCATCTTTTACGACAACTGTTGCAAATGGACTAGCTCCAACACTGTATCGTGGGGTTTGACCAGAATGATTTAACAAAGAAATGAATATTTTGCCGTCTACTTCATCCTCCTCATCATATCTGGTTGGTACATGAAAAATATATGCACTTGATTGTGAAGATAATTTTGAGTCCGCTGGATACGCCGGTAATATTACTGTTTCAATAATATTTCCTGATTCTTCAAAGAAAGTTCCAGTTCGTGAGTATGAAAATTTAACCGGCAAATCTACATCAATAGGTTTGTTTGTTCTGAAAGTGAAAAAAGCATTTTCGCCTTCAACGATATCCCCACCGGCAATGACTGATACTCCCGGAGTATCTGCAATGTCATCATCGTTCACCGTAATTTCGTGTTTAAAAGTTGAACCAACACTATAGCTTGTTGGATCAGAACTATTTGCACGAACAGTTACTGTGATCTTTCCAGAATCCTCAACTATTGCATCTGCTATTGTTTGTTGATTAAATATGAATTCACCACTCGTTGGAATAGTAATAGTTTTTTGAATCAGTTCCGAACCTCTGACATTTTCAAACATATCTCCTTCTAAGAGTATATCAATATATACTAGTAATGGTTGAGAGGGATGTGGAGTTGCAGTAATTGGAAAGGTTGCAATTTCTCCTTCGTCTATTGCTGTTCTTGGCTCGATTTCAACTTTTGGAATATTGGTAGCATTATCATTATCAACTATTGTTATTGTTGCAGAGCTATTGACACTAACTTCGTAGGTGTCAGTCATCGCAGGGTCAGCTTGGATAGTTGCGGTTACTGTTCCATCACTTTCATCAGTACTATCAGCAACTGTAGGAATAGATAGAGGAACCGGTATGGTTGATGAAATTTCAACAGTCTTTGTACCTGTATTTGTTGCTGATAGAAAATCTGTGCCCCCAGAAATTACCACTGTGACAGTAATTGCTGAACTTGGAGTTCGGTCTGCGTGCAAATAAAAAATCCCATCTTGACCTTCTTCAAAACGTCCTCCACCGGTTATTGAAATTACTGGTAAGGATGATGCAACTTTAGCGACGTGCATAGTCACCTGATTTTGATATTTGAGAACAGAGTACGTTGAACCTGTTGGGTCAAGTAATGTTACTTGAATGACACCAGATTTTCTATTTGTATTTGGATCTTGAACTATTGGTACTCGCAAAGCACCACTAAATAATGGTGGAGAACTATTGGTGACCGCACTAAATGTCACCATACCTGTTTGGATGTTATCTTTTGTTGTTCCTAAAAAGTCTCCAACTAGATTTGTCGGTAGATATGAAACAGAGACAGCTGATGAACCATGGTCGAAGTTTGAAAAAACTGTAAATTCAGCATGACCAGATGAACCAACAGATGCTGAATTAATGACTCTTAGATTTTCAACGTCATTATTGATTATTTCACTTTTATTACTAATATACATTACCGGTGTCTGCGTACTTCCACTTGTTGCGATTGTAACGGTTCTTGATGATTGGGTCGGGAGTTTGTAACCATCTCCAGGTTTAAGAGTTAAAGTAATACTACCACCGGTGCCACTATTTCTTATAGTTGGAATCGCATATTTGAATGAGGTTGTACTTGCTGGTATGACAATTGTATCACTGGTTTGCCCTTCTAAATAATTTCCTTCGGATGCGAGTGCAACATTTATCGTTTTGGATGGTGTGCTGGTAGGTAAACCAATATTAAATACTGCAGGTTCTCCTTCATTAATGGTACTACTCCCGGCCGAAATGGAAGGTGTAGGTAAACTATCACCATCGACAATATTGACTTGAACCTGTCGTTTTGAATGATCAACAGTATACAACACTGAAGAATTGATTACAACTGTTACTGGATGCCCGTCATCTGTATCAGTTGCTGTGTCTGCTGCGACTCTTATTGTGTGGCTTTGAACTGAAGCTAATGGGGCGAAATTTACCGTTGCAGATTGATCGCTACTTGCAATCAATCCAGAAAGAGATGATGAAATTGATAGATCTATCGTATATTGACGTTCAGACATGCTATTTGAAATTATGTCAACTTCAAAAAAGTCAGAATCAGATACTTTGGAATATCTGGTTGCAAGTGAAAAAACCGGTTCATCGTCGTTGTCATTTACATTGATAGTCTTTTGTCGATCGCTAGGATTGTCTAACTTTACTGAATAGGACGAGTTCTTTGTCAACAAAACTGAAATTGTCCCATTTTCTTCATCAATTTGGTCATTGTTTGTTGCGATACCAATGAACGCAACCTTTCGTCCAGCAGCTATAGTAACCTCATTGACACCCAATACACCATGCGTATATTGATTTGACAACGGTTCATTAGCCCGAACGGTACTGATAAAGTTTCCAGTTTGTGAGACATTTACCGTCACTTCTAACACTCTTGATATAACTCGATCAGATTGGATGGAAAATAAAGCGACTTCACCTTCGACTGCTTCAGTAGAGCCGACTCTGCCATCAATCATAGTGAATCCAAGCGAGATTTGAGGTAAAGATTGTGCATTTGCACTTGTAGATGAAGTGAAATAAGTGCATACGGAAATTACGAGAAACAAACATAAAAAACGTAGCAATTTTTGCATGCTACGATTCCCAATCTTGTTGGAAAATGAGTGTTGAGACGAGAAGGCAGGGAGCTCTTCGGTAGTTGTGTTAGCTAAAGTAAATTCACAATTTAAATTTGCAAACGCGTGCGCGGAATTTAATTTACGCAGATTCGCTACGAGAACAATAGTTTTCTCATAAAAACATTGTAGCATTGCGAACACGTTACAAATGATGGTGTAGGTTAAACCAAGTATCGTAGTGCAATGGCACAAGATTAACTTAGGTTGTACCATATTCATTCTCCTTTCAAAACGGCACTCCTGCTAACGCCGAGTTGTTGAACTGTTGTACAAGCAGTTGATTTAGGTTTAAAATATTGATTTCAGCTTCTTTACAAACTGGTATTTTTACATTTATAATACTCTTTAAAATTATGTCAATATTTTTTTTATTTTTTTTCTATGCTTATATTAGAGAATGCATGTCGATAACTAGACGAACGAAGAAAAAATCTGGAGTATTATGTTGAATGTTTAACAGTAAGTTAAATAAAACTAACGGACTGTTATTGAGTTGAAGTTAAGTGTTTTATAGGAAAAAGTAACTCCTGCGTAGCGGAATCTCAATGAATAAGCTCCTGTTCAAGACAACTTAGATAATTGAATCCTACGTTTAGGGATAAAGGAATAAAAAAGTGTGTTGGGTTTATTGTGTAATAGTCTTTGTTGATTGTTTGATGCTGAACAAGATTCAGTAGAATTCTACTACGGAAGTGATGATTTAGGCTACACTTTTGCACTCTCTCTCTAACTTGGGGACAAACGCAAGCAAAAGCACAAAACTCACTCTGGTGTAGCAAAATCTTAGCAAGTAGCAAAGAGGTTGGTCAATACACCGAAGGCACTCAGATTAGCTCTGAAATCGGCTATGACTTCACGCTTAGTGAAGAGACAAGAAGATTGAACTATAAGTGGATATGAATTTGACGCGTCATCAGATAATGAACTGCTATTAGGAACAAGTCTATCAATCGGATCAAATTTAGGTCTAGATTTTGAGCAAACAAACAAAATAGGTTCGCCAGATTCCGCGGCGAGAAAATATCAATTCAACGCACGCTTGAGCTGGTAACCTATGACATCAGTTCTAAAACTATTTTTTTGAAACTAAAGCGACGAATATTTTGACTTTCTATACAAACCTTATCAATTGTGTTATTTGTTCGTGATAATAACGACATCAAATTAGTTTAATCCGCCCAATACAAATAATTAAGTACAAAACGGATTAACTCCACTTAAACTTCCAGATAAATAATCTTACTAACTACCTGAAAGTACTCTTACCATCGCAAATCCTGTTGCAATTATACCCGCTCCAGTAGCAACAACAGAAATTAGAGTGACAATCCCCCACAGTTTAATACTAGTGGTATAAGCTTCAATTTTGTCTTCAAGTTTACGTTGGCTCACATCCATGCGCTCTAGAGTTGCTTTATTGTTTGCTTCCCAAAGCTTACGATCTGCATCCATGCGCTCTAAGGTTGCTTGAAACTTTGCATCTGAAACTCTTCGTTCCTCATCCATGCGCTCTAGGGTTGCTTGAAACTTTGCTTCCCAAACTACTCGGTCGGAATCCATTCGATCCAGTGTCACTTGATGATTTGCTACTGAAACTTTTCGATTCGCTTCCATTTGTGCAAACAGTGCTGTAAAGTTTCCTTTAACATGAGACTTGTGACCTTCAAGTTCGACCTTGTGCCCTGCAAGTTCGGCTTTGTGGCCTGCAAGTCCAACATTGATAGCTTTCTCATTGCTGTCAACCTGCGCCTGTATCACTTCAATATTATTATTCATTATAACATCTCCAGTTTGGTTGAGGGAATCAGAGTCAAGTGAAATTTCACTCACATCTCAAACCTTATCAATTGTGTAATCTGCTCGTGATAATAACGACATCTAATTAGTTCAATCCGCCCAATACAAAAAATCTAGTACAGGACGGTTTAACTCCACTTAAACTTTCGAATAACTAATCTTACTAACTACCTGAAAGTACTCTAACCATCGCAAATACTGTTGCAATTATGCCTGCTCCAGCAGCAACGACTGAAATTAAAGTGACAATCCCCCACAGTTTAATACTAGTGGCACTAGCATCAATTTTGTCTTCTAGGTTACGTTGACTCACATCCATGCGCTCTTTGCTAGCTACGCGATCAGCATCCATGCGCTCTAGAGTTGCAGCAAACCTAGCATCTGAAAGCTTTCGGTCCGCATCCGCGCGCTCTTTGCTAGCTACTCGATCTGCATCCATTCGCTCTTGAGTTGCTTTATTGTTTGCTTCCCAAAGCTTTCGGTCCGCATCCATTCGATCCAGTGTCGCCTGATGATTCGTCTCTGAAACTTTTCGATTCGCTTCCATTTGTGCAAACATTGCAGTAAAGTTTCCTTCGACATGAGACTTGTGACCTTCAAGTTCGGCTTTGTGACCTGCAAGTTCAGCTTTGTGACCTGCAAGTCCAACATTGATAGCTTTCTCATTGCTGTCAACCTGCGCCTGTATCACTTCAATATTGTTATTCATCATAACATCTCCAGTTTGATTGAGGGAATCTGAATCAACTTTCGCTGTTCCATTATACCCAAATTTAGATTTATTGCAAGTAGTTCGCACATGATTGGTTGATCGACCGCGCTGCGAAATTACTTCTTTAGCTCGCAACGCTTGATCCGATAGGATCCCATCAGCAACTTGCGAATTGCTAGTTTCATGTTTAGTTCCCATTTTTATTCCTCGCCGCTGAAAATCGTGATTTCCAGTCAAGTGTTAATGTTAATTTTCGTACCACACGATTTCACGATGTCACAACCTACCCTCAAGCCATTCCTTAGTTTTCCTGGGTCATTTGTTCCACAGCAATCCGTCATAATACCCATAAAGTAAAAGTGTTTACTTGTCAAGTAAAGTATTTTTTTTACAAAGTCCACACCCTTAATTATTTTAATCTAATATAAGTACTTAATTTTATCAAGTCAAGCTAAAAAAATAAAAATTAAATAAAACATGAACAAATTTTTTCTTCAATTTGCTAAAACTTATATACTATAAGGGATAAACTCGCTATTAATCAGTTAAAATAATTCCACCCTCTTGTGTAAAAAATAATTTTTTTGGTATTTGTGACAAAAACTCTTATCATTTTTTATTATCATTGCGTAATTGTCGTCAAATTAGATTACCAGTTGCCAAAAAATGAACTCTAACTAAAAATTTAGGTTTACAATTGTCGGCCTTCATTTTGAGTCGTTTTGATAGTTGTATTGGTTTCACAATTTCAGCGTGATATCGATAAAATTGGAAAGTATTCTTGACATGACAGACTTTTTCGTGTTATCCATGCCGTTAGGAATCTAAAGGGGATACATACCTAAGGTTGATGATTTTATAGCTAGTTGGTCAGGGGCTGGTGGTATCGAGCGATCCAATGCGATTCCGTTCTTGACCGAACTTTGCGAAACTATTGGAATTAAAACGCCCAAGCCAGCGGTGAAAACTTCCGCCAATGATGATTATCGTTTTGAATGATACATTAAGTCAGAACACTTTAGCGCATTGAAACAGCATTTCATTGAACTTTACAAGCAGGGATGCTCCTATGATGGTCTTCAACCATCAATTGTTTTTTTTACTTTTAGGTATTTTTTTGATTCTTCTTCAATTTTACGCTTTTAAACCGGTTTACCCCCCCCACTGTTACTGAATTTTCACTAAATTAGTCAATTTTGTGACAATGATGTTCCAACCATTTTGTCATTCTTTACAGGTTATTAGAATATGACTATGGACGCGACGATATAGCTCTCTCAATTGCACTCTCTCCAAATTGGGAACAAACCCAAGCGGAAATACAAAACTCTCTCTTGAGTAGCGAATTCCTAGCAAGCAACAACAAGATTGATCAATAAACCGAAGGCACTCAAATTAGTACTGAAATCGGCTAGGGCTTTGTAATTGGAGAGGAGTCACGACAATTGAACCTATATAGCGGCTATGAATTTGACGCGTCATTAGATGATGAACTGCTAATTAGAACAAGCCTATTAATCGGATCAAATTTAGGTCTAAATTTTGAGCAAACAAACAAGATAGGTTCGCCAGATTTTGCGGTGAGAAAATATCAATTCAACGCGCGTTTAAGTTGGTAACATTAGCCATTTCTATTTGTTAAATCCAAGAATAAAGGAGGTCACAAAAAAATCACTCAGCAACTATTGAAATTTGCCAGACATATAGCTGCGACTATTTGTCGCAACCCGAATATTGCCATTAAATACAACACTATTGAAACTCTTACTAAAAAGTAACAAAAAAGTGAAACTTTATGATAGAATGTAATAAAGTGTTGATTATCAAAAAGTTGAGAGCAAACTTATGCCATAGATGAAAATAAAACTTGAAAAATTTTGTGAATTGTTATAATTACTTATTAGCATTATAATTAAATTTTGATAATTTCACTAGTAGGACATGAAATATTGAAACCTTTGTACTGAAAAGCACTGAAAATACTAAGGAAGCGGAAAATCAGTTTAATGTTATTGACTCATAAAAATCAACGTACGATTGTTGTCGCGTTCAATTTGCCAATTAATTCGCCACTTCATTGCATTGAGCAATATGGTGAGAAGGAGAGAGCACCATGCAGAATATCCAGCGCAAACTACCAATTGTGATCCGTATTTTGGGATTCATTCAGTTTCTACTACATGTGCTGGTCAGCATTGTAGCGGCAATACGTTCCACTATGAAGCTTAAATATATTTTGCAACAAGAACGTAACTCCCCTTCCCGCTCTTGTATTCGCATAAGACGAAGCGTCATGCAACAGTTTGCGATTTATACAACAAAGTGTTTTCAATCAAGTTTGATAATGGCTGGATTGATGTTGTTTGCCTTCGTGATAAGTATGTTTTGGGTAGAAAATTTAGAAGCACAGACGCGCCCAGTATTGACTGATTTTACGTTTACTAATCCACCTACTTCTCATGTTGGTGTATCAGTGGGATCAACCGGAGACAGATTAGAAGATTTGTCTATCCATGCTGACTCGTCCGATTCCTATCCTAAGATCAATTTTAGAGCATGGTATGACCAACATAGCGATGTTTCACATCAAGTTAAAGTCGAAGAATTTACGGACGGTACACGAACTGCTAATAATTCAATCGGGTACAAAGCCAATGAATTTGATATTGGACATCTTTCGTTTGATGTTGAAGCAGTAAAAGAAATTGTGGGTCAGGGAGGACAATTCTTTATTGAAGCCGCTACGGCCAGAACTGGTGTGATAACTATTAATGATACCATTAATGATATTGGATCAGAAATAGTTGAATATAGAATAAGAATATTCGCTGCTCATTCTCCACTTCAAAGAGACGAAGCTTGGATTAGAATTTCACGAAAACAAGTTGGATTGGATTGGAACTTTGCCAATCTTGATTCTTACCCTAAAGAATACGAACACACGGAAGGTGAGAGTACTACAGATTTATCTCGTTTTCAAGCCCGGGCATATACTACCGACAGTAATGCAAATCGAATTGTGATAAGAGGAACTGAACAATGGAGCACTCAACCAGTAAAATCAGTAAATTGGGTTGCCAATAATGCGGGTGATTTCTGGACGATTGGTCAAAGTAGTGGTAATTTTAGATTTGGGAGATGGCATATTAATTTCTGGAATTTTAATTCTTCAGATCCTGACAACTGCATTAATTCCGAAGTAGCCGATTATAAAACTTGTTGGCAAGTACATTTCAGACCGGATACGACTGCAATCAACAATTTAAGGGGAACCGTAAAATATACCCTAGAAATTTCCCAAATCCAAGCAGGTTCTCCACTTGTTACTAGAAGTATAACATTTAACCTAAATGGTCGAGCACATGAAAAGGATTTAAGTAATAATGATAAACCACATATATCATTATTTGTTGAAGATGCCGAAACCGCAAATGGGATAGATGAGAATGAAACTGCGACAATCAACGTATATACAAGTGTCCCAGCCACTGGTACTGGTGGAATACCAGTAAAATTTAGCATATCAGGATCTGGTGATTTTGTTGCTGCAAATCGGGGTTCAATTCAAATTCCTGCAGGCTCATCTTCTGGAACCTATACCTATACTCCGCGCGACGATAATATAGATGAACGGGATGGTACAATCACAATTAGTTTAAGTATTAGCACATTAGATGCACGATTTGTAGCTTACCCATTAGCACAGAATGAGAGGGCGGTAACAATTACCGTTCGGGATAATGATGTACCGGTGATTTCAATCTATGAAGATAATGAAACTTTTCCAAATATAATCGAGTTACCTGTAGCACATGTTAAATTTCTGGTTACTGCAAGTATTGTACCATTTGAACGTTTAGAAATTAAATATACTTATGAAGAACGCGATCGATTCAATATTGGTTCCAAAACCGGGGAATTAATTGACCCTAATACTACACCACCAGCTTCAATTATTATTGAGGCAGGTCAATCCAGCGGAATTTTAAAAATAAGAACGATATACGACCCAGATTCAGATGATAATGACGGTCGAATTCATGTAAATCTTCAATTGAACTCAGCTAAGCCAAACTCATATGCTCTAACAAGTAATACTCAATTTAGAGACGCTGATCTTCGTTTGCTTAATAATGATGACCCTACTATTTTTTCAACGAAAACGACTAACCTAAAATTTAATGAAAATGTATCTGACGGATTCATTGATATTGAAATTGGATTATCTCGTGAACCACGGATAACAACATATTATACAATTTCGCTGACAAATGGAACGGCGCGAAAAGGTGAAGATTTTACCGATCCAATAAATTCAGAATTAGATCGCAGATTTACTGCTAGACGAAATTTCCAATACCGTAGTAGTCATATTATTAGAATTCCAATTATCAACGACCCCGAGTACGAAGGGAATGAGACGTTTAATTTAGTAGTTTCAGACATAGTTGGTGCAAATTCAGCAAGTCATACGACAAGTTTTACGACAGTTATTACCATTGTAGATGATGAAAATCCAGTCTTGACTTTAGCTCTAGATTCAATTACTGTTAGCGAAGAAGATGTCGATAAAAATATAGATTTAACCTTTAATTTGTCTGGACCTATTGATAGTGCCATCGACATTTCATATTCGACAATTGCGGAAACCGCTACCGCAGATGCCGATTTTGCCAACGTTACAAATGGAATATTCTCAATTCCGGAGAATACAACTTCGGCAACTCTAAGTATTCAGATCAAGGGTGATAACGTCAATGAAGGTAATGAATCGTTTTTAGTGAGAATAGAGGCTCCACCAGATAATGCAGTCTTTGCCGATGGTGTTTCGGTATTAGAAACCACAATAACTATTGTGGATGATGAATTACCAACTTTGTCAATTGACAGGTCAACACTTAAAGTGAGTGAGGGAGCTGGTACGACTAGTATCGGTCTCAATCTTTCAGGACCGACAAATCGTGATGTGGTGGTAACCTATTCCGCACTGCGTACAGGTGCCGATTCCAGTGAAGCAGGAGATTTAGGTGCAGTAACCAATGCCACCAAAAGTATTCCTGCAAATTCAAGCAATGGATTAATTGATATAACAATAAATAGTGACTCAGATTCGGATGATGAAACCTTTACCTTAAAATTAACTGCGATAACTGGTGCAGTATTTACAGATGGCTCTGAAATCGTGGTGCAAGTGACCATTGAAGATGATGACACACTGCCGACTTTGACAGTTTCTTCAACGACAGTAACAGTAGCGGAAGAAAATAGGCTGGCAGAAATAGGTTTAAATCTATCAGCGACAGCTACAGGACCAGTTTCGATAACTTACACTAGTTTAGAGAATACCGCAAAAGGTGATATTGACTTTGAAAGTCAAACCAACGAAACCAAGATCATATCAACCGGCACTACAGGGACAATCCCCATCCCAATCATTGATGATAATGTTTATGAGGGAAGTGAAGAATTTTCGGTGATGATTACTGGAATTTCTGGTGCCACTTATAGCTCAAGCATTTTAAGTACGCCGATTATGATAACAATAACGGATAATGAGACCGAACCAACCCTGACATTAGCCTTGAATTCATGTGAAGCCAGAGAAACTATGCCAACGGAAGTAATAGTTGATGAATTTGCTGGGAATTTAGTTTTCAATGCTCAGTTAAGTCACCCGAGCAAAACACCAATTTTCTTCTATTATACAACGACCGCCGATACTGCAATTGGTGCAGATTTTTATATCAGTAATCGGGCGCGATACACAGTTCACCCGGGGAGTTTATGTATAGAAATTAAAACCCCAATTACACCAGATGAAATTGATGAACTTGATGAACAATTTACCGTGACATTCACCTCTAGTTCTAATTCAGAAATAATTCCTACATTTAATGTGACAATAAGAGACGATGACATTGCAATGATAAGCATTGCTGATTATTCTAACTCAGAACCAGACCGAGATACTCATATTGGATATATTAATATGATTGTCACTTCAGATAAATTTTCAACACGAGATATCAAATATCGATGGACCGCCTCAACTGAAGATGGTGATACAGCGACATTTGATGAGGATTATGCAACAATATTTAATTCACATACTTATCCACTTGAGCCAGCCACTATTACCGTTGGAAACAAACGAAACTCAACTTGGCATCGGTTGATTCAAGGTGACAGAGTGAGGGAACCAGATGAAACATTTACTGTAACTTTAACGGAGGTAACTGGTGGCGCACAAATTGCAGATGGAACCGCGACTATGACAATTGAAAATAATGACGAAGTTCCAAATTTAACAGTAGCTGAAACCTTAAGTGTTGATGAAGATGATGGAACTTTGCAAATTGAAATAAGTTTAAGCCGTCAATCATATGAAGAGTTAACGATAAGCTATACTACGGGTGCAGATGGGACTGCAACCGGAGATTCAGATTTCATAGCTTATACTAATCAAACCCATACCATTCCTCCATATGCAAGTTCATCCGTTATCGAGATACCAATAACCGATGATCCAATGCATGAATCATCAGAAACATTTACAGTTACTTTGAGTAATCCCGTAAATTCAACAATTGATGATCTAAATACTGCTGCTCTTGAAGATTCCGCTGAGATTACCGTAACAATAAATGATAATGACCCTGCTCCGACGATTTCTTTTGATGAAGATACCAAAGTTTTTCGTGAGGACATTCTTAATGGTATTGCAAATGTAAGGGTAAATTTAAGTTCCCCAGTATTAACTCAGAGCACTGGAACTTGGACCTTAGGAGATGGAACTGGGACAGTCACGTTAGATATTAGTAGTGCTGAAACTGGAACCATTCCTTTCAATGTGGGTGATACATTTAAATTGATTCCCATAACGTTAAATAACGATGGTATTGACGAAGGTACTGAGACAATTACGATAAGTTTAAATGACGGGGGTGACTTGGGTCAAATTATGGCGACGATTTTTATTATTGACGATGACTCACCTACTTTAGATTTCAACACGACAAATTTCGCGGTATCTGAAAGCGTAGCTGGTGGAAACTTTGATTTAAAAGTGGAACTATCAAAAACACCGGCAAATGAAGTAACTTTTGATGTCGATTTGGGGGGTGGAACTGCAACAAAAAATACCGACTATCGTGATCCGAACCTTACAAGTTATTCAATTTCATCGGGTGCAACTGGAACTGCTCTTATTAAAACAATCTCGATTCCGATTACACCTGAAAATAATTATGAAGGTAATGAAACATTTACCTTCACTCTACTAAATATAGCGGGTGCTTCATTGGCAAATGATGAGGTTACTTATTCAAAAACCATTACCATTGAGGATGATGATGGGAATCCAACGGTGAAATTTACCAACTCAACCTTAACAGTAGAGGAAAGTGATGTAGATGCTATTCATTATCTTGAAATTAGTTTAAGTGGTGTGTCTTCAAATGCAGTGACAGTAAACTATACTGCTTCCACTCAAAATGGAGCACAATATGCTACGTCCGATGAAGATTTTATCAATCCAACATCCCCTTCAAATTCAGAAACAATTGCAGCAGGTCTAACAACTGGTATGATTCCAATCACCATAAAAGGAGATAACAAAGATGAACTAGATGAAAGTTTTACTGTAACGATTAGCAGTAATCCAACTAACGCGGTACTTCCTACAAATACTGCGGAAGCACAAATTACTGTAACAATTGAAGACGACGATGCTCCAGTATTAAAAATATCTGCGGCGGGCTCAGCAAGAGAAGCGGATAATGCAACCGCAGATTTCACAATTGAGGCAGACCAACTTCCTAGCCAAAATCTAACAATCCACTATTTACCAGAAAGTGTCAATTTTTTACCAGATAGAATTTCAAAAACCCGGCAAATGACGGCGCAACCATTGTCATTTTCTCGAGCAAATGATACCGCGCCAATTATTGCCACACTAAGTGTACCTTTGCATAATGATAATTTTACTGAACCGAATGGAACGGTTATGGTAACTCTGCTAGTAGATTCAGAAGACGATCCAACTTATGCTGTGAATGAAACCCAAAAAAGTGCTATTGTAAATGTCGAAGACGATGATGCGAAAATACCGGTACTGACAATTTCAGGACCGGCAAATGCTGCTGAAAATAGTGGCACTGTTGAATTTACTGTTTCTGCTTATGAGGACCAAACAAAAGCAACTAGTATTAATCCGGGGAGATCAATAACAATTCATTATATCCCAACACATGAAAGAGGCTTCGGTCTTTTAACAAGTACAGCTCGTGGGACTGTAGAATTAAATTTTAGAGAAAGTGATGGAATTTGGCAAGATACTTTTACCGTTGGTTTGCAGAATAATACATCTGGTCAAACGACTGGGAGAATAAAAGTAACACTTGCCAATGATTCAACTTCACCGACATCCTATACGGTTTCTACAGGAAATGATAAAAGTGCCGAGGTGAGCATCTGGGATGACGATTGGCCTGTATTATCTATATCCGCTGGTCCTTCGGTTATTGAAGGTGTTGATGCTAAGGCAAGATTTAAAATAATTACAAACGCACGACCTAGAGGAAATTTAGCAATTCGCAATACTCCCGTAAGTACATATCTAAGTCAATATGGAACAAGGACAACTAATATCCCGTCTAGTAGATTTAAGAAAAATAATGCTACTGGTAGTTTTGAAGCTTTGATGGAGTTAGACATTAATGATGATAATGCTGATGAACCAGATGGAAATATGACAGTAACTTTGAATACCGGGAATGGTTATTATCTTGGAACACCTTCGAGTGCGTCGCTTTCGGTAGTGGATAATGATCTTACTCCGGTAATTTCGGTTACTAACCTTTATCCAAGTGTAAAGGAGGGTGAATCTTTAAGCATTCCGGTATTGTTATCTAATCCCACAACAAGACCAGTAAAGATAGATTGGGGCACGGCAACTGGATCTGCTGTGGCAAATGACTTCACCGGAATGACCGGTCAAGAACTTGACATCACAAGTGGTACATTGGGTCGGATTCAAATTCCAATCACCAGTGATAGTGATGATGAATCCCCTGAAACATTCACAATAACATTGAGCGACCCAGAAAATGCAAGTATTTTAGGAGCTACGGGTACGATTGTGATAACTGCAACGATTGTTGATAGTGATGTTCCAATCGTGAGATTTCCAGTTAGAACTGCATCAATCGCTGAAAATGCCTCTGCTGCAATGATTGATTTGGGTATAAGCTTAAGTGCCACTACATCTGAAGAAGTAACAGTAAGATATACCACTTCAAGTGGTTATCGTGATGGGATTGCTACTGCTGGTAGCGACTTTATAGCTCCAACCGCGAATTCAAACACTGCAACAATAGCGGCAAATAGTCGAACTGGAATGATCCGGATTCCGATTAAGAATGACTCAATTGATGAACCCCATGAGACCTTTACTGTAACACTCAGCAATCCACAAAATGCAATCCTTTCTAGTTCAGTATCTGACTCTATTATCACGGTGACGATTATGGATGATGAAGTTCCAGAGTTGTCAATTGTTGCGACCGGCCCTGCTCTTGAAGGTGAAAATGCAACGGCAGATTTTAAAGTTACTGCAAGTATCATGCCACATCAAGACCTTGTGGTAAATTATTTACCAGAAAGTGCTGGGTTTGTTACTAGTATTCATAATCAAACAACTCCTTCTCATCCATTAGCGTTTTCACAGTTTGGTACAAGTAGTGTTATTACCGCGACGATGAGAGTTCCGCTTGATAATGATGACACAATTGAAGAAAGTGGAACATTGCAGGTAACTCTCCAAGACGATTTACCGGTGAATGAAGATTATAAAGTATTGACAACTAATGATAGTCACATCGCGACCTTGAATGTAGAGGACGATGATGCCCCAATTCCCGTGTTATTCATCACCGGTCCTACGGATGGAATAGCAGAAAGTGACGGTTCAGTGACATACACTTTAACTGCATATGATGATGCCGAAAAAACTAGTAGTATTGATCCAGGTAGAAAAATTACGATTCAATTTACACCTGAAGAAGTACTTTTAGGAGACTTTTTATCAGATTCTGTAGCCGGTGAAACTGATACGGCAGAATTAACATTTACAGAAGATAATAGCATTTGGAGTGATACTTTTTCCGTTAATTTAGATAACGATACAGCTGCAGATGCGACTGGGAAAATAAAAGTAACATTAAGCCAAAGGTCAGAAATATTCACGTCTTATACGATAGTCAATTCACAAAATTCGGTGGAAACGACGATTTGGGATGATGATGCACCTGAATTAACAATTGTGGCAGGTCCTGATGTAATTGAAGAGCAGGATAAATCTGTCACCTATAATGCGACCTATAAGGTGATTTCAAATGTAATGCCGAAGACTGCTATAATGGTT
Organism: Stappiaceae bacterium; assembly: GCA_964291365.2. GTDB lineage: Bacteria > Pseudomonadota > Alphaproteobacteria > Rhizobiales > Stappiaceae > JBDWFY01. The sequence goes on along the minus strand of OZ219989.1, from coordinate 1,430,074 downwards.
CACTATACACCAGTAAGTGCTGATTACATTTTAAATTCGGGAACTCCAACAATGGTCAATATTCTAGCAAATCAGTTTATTAAGAATAATACAACTGGAAAGTATGAAGCTTCGCTTCAAATCGAAATCGATAATGATGAAAGAAAGGACCCAGATTCACGAGTAACTGTTACTTTAAATAGTGAAACACCTCCAGCGACATATTTCGTTGGATCACCAGCTAGTGCTTCAGTGGCAGTTACTGATACTGATTCAACACCCATTATATCAGTTGACGCTATAACAGTTCCTGTTGATGAGCCAGAAGCTGGGGACTCTGATGCCGAAATTGTGGTGAATTTATCTAATCCAACTTCGCAAATTGTAAGGATTGATTGGACTACAGCTCCGGGTACTGCTTCAACTTTTATACCAGATGATGATAATACCCCAGAAAATGAGCTTGTGTTAGGAGATTATTTGAAACTAGTTGATCAAACTCTTGAAATAACCGAGGGAACATCTGGAACGATTAGAATTCCAATAAAATCTGATGTTCTTCTGGAGGGAGATGAAACTTTTACCGTCACGCTAAGTAATCCAAGAAACGCGACATTTTCAGCCAATACTGAACAAATTATAGTAACTGTCGTCATCAATGGAGCTGCAAATCCACCAAGAGTATACTTTGAGCGAACAAATTATTCTGCGGTTGAAGCTCCAACAATAGCTGGGGACCCGACTGCAATGCCCCCTATTTCACCGGTTGCAGGTAGTGCTGGATATGTATTAACATTTGTAATTTTTCCACGGGTGCCTACTGGGTTTGTAGGGTCAGTAGATTATGTGATTACTACAGGAACTGGAATTGGAACTGCGACTTCTGGCAGTGATTTTACCCCGCCAGCTCAAAATAGAGGTACAGTTACTATACCACCAGCTGATTTTTATGGAAGAATTCAAATACCAATTATAGATGATGACATAGATGAACCAGATGAAACCTTCACAGTAACTTTAACAAATGCAGAAAATGTTGTCATTTCCAGTCGAAACAATATTAATGCAGTGGTTTATCCATCAACAACTGTTACAATTCGAGATAATGAGGTTCCAGAGTTGTCGATTTCGGCAACTGGTCAAGCGAGAGAAGGTGCCAATGCAACTGCGGATTTTACGATCACTTCAGATATTGTACCACACGATGATATTGTTGTGAATTATACCGCCGTAGAAGACACATCACAAGGGAGTGGAACCTTTCTTCCAGTAACCCCTGAAACTTCGCAAAGTTTGACTTTCACCCCAGTTGATGCCAGTGATCCAATGAATACCCAAGCAACAGCTATGCTCAGAGTACCCTTACATAATGATACAGATGTTGAGTCAAGTGGCACAATAACGGGTACTTTGGTTCCAATCCCTGACCCTGATTATTTGACTACTTCACCTTGGTTAAGACCAGCATGGGAAAGAACAAGGGCCTATAAAGTTCATGCTTCCAACAATAGTCAAGCAATTACTGTCTTAGATGATGATGCTCCACTACGGGTAGTAGCCCTTTCTGGTCCTACTGGTACAGTTTCAGAAGATGATGGCCCATTAACTTTTACCGTAACATTGTATAAAAATCAAAACAAGGAAACACCAACTGACACGAGTCCACTAACTGTTCGATACACTCCAATGGCAATTACCGGCGATTTTTTGACTTCTACTGCTCATGTAGATAAACAATTCACATTTACCCAACAAAGTAATGGAAATTGGTCTGATACTTTTACAGTTGGTTTGACTGATGATAGTAATAGAGAGGCAACTGGTAGGATTAGAATCCAACTTAACGAAGACCCAGCTCAAACCGACACTTACATCACTTCTAGTTCTGGTGATAATTACATAGAATTAACAGTTTTGGATGATGATGTCCCAGAATTAAGTATAAGTGATGGAGCTGAAATATCTGAAAAAGAAGGTGCGATGGCGAATTTTTTGGTTACAGCAACGTATAGCCCAAATAGTAATCTTTCGGTTAAGTATAATTTAGCTGAGAGTGGTGATTTTATTTCAAATGAAGGAAACGGAAAAACAGCGAGTTTAAATTTTACCGGTGGAAAAACAGAAGATACATTATCAATTATGATTGTAAATGATGGTAATATTGAGTCTGACGGTACAATTTCGGTAACGCTTACTGCTGACACAGAAACACCCATTACTTATACTGTGTCGGCTGAAAATTATACTGCGGACCTAACTGTGAGAGATGATGACGCGTTACCTGTTGTTTCAATTGTAGCGGATAGTGGTGAAGTCAATGAAGGTGCTGGTACCGCAGGATTTATGTTAGAAGCAACTGGGTTGACAGCTACAACCACGCTGATGATTAATGCAACACCTGCTGAAGATGGACATAATTTTCTAACTGATGCAGTTCAGGGAACCGCAAAGGATTTTCCAGTCGAATTTAGTGATCCTGATGATGACGGTACTTATACTGGTAATTTGTCGGTAGATTTGGATAATGATGATGTCATAGAACTTGCAGGAAACATTAAATTGACTGTGAATATTGATCCAGATCCAGTTATTACGTATCAACGAGGAACTCCAGTTGAAGGAGTTATTAGAGTATTTGATGATGATACCAAACCAACACTCACTATTAGTTCAACTGCAGTTATGACTGGAGTTACTGAACGTTATTCATTTGATTTTACGGTTAGTTCAGACATACCAGTAGGTGATAATTTTGATGTATCAATTAACGTTGCAGAAGGTGCAGGTGGTACAGGTACTCTTCAACCAACTTTACAGACTGGTGGCAATACAGTCAGAATTCCAATTAGCCAACGTGAAGTTACTGAAACGGTGATAATGGCAACTGGAGCGAATGTTCCAGTTAATGGTAGTTCCATTCTGGTTACTATTGTTGCAAATGCGGCCGAATATCAAGTTTCAAGTACTTGGTCCATAACTGTTCCGGTCAAAGATGCAGATGCTGGAAGCACAACAACACCAGTCATATCAATTTCAGGACCTGCCTCAGTAAATGAAGGGGGTATAGCAACCTATACACTTACCGCATCACCAAACCCGACTGCATTGGAAACATGGGTATCACTCTTGGTAGAAAATACAACTGGTGATTTTTTAGCAAACAGAGAAGCTGGGATGAAGAGAACTGTTGTTTCCGGTAGACCAAGACAAGGTACGTGGGACGTGAGCACAGTGGTTGATAACCCGGACGGGTCAGATGGTGAAATTTCAGTTTCATTGCTTGAAGGAAGCGGATATGCACTACCGGCTTTAGCGAGTGCACGGAGTGCTAGTACCAGTGTAATTGATCCCGTATCTCTTCCAGTTGTATCAATAGAATCAGATGCTGAAACGACCGGAGTTACTGAACGTTATGGTTTTGAATTTACCATTTCAACGCCGAGTAATGTTGAAAGAAATTTAGATGTTATGGTGCGAATGAGAGATGTATTGAATTATGGATTCAATCCTCAATTATCAAATGGCGGAACTACCGTGCGAATTCCCGCTGGTAAGCGTGAAGCGACCGGAAGAGTTGAAATGGATTTAAGTGCTGGCACGACTATTTCTGACCCTACTGTACTTGGTCAAATCATAGTAGAGGTAGTTGCTGTTGATAGTTTTTATAGTGTTAGTTCAGATGACAGTTTTTTGGTATTTGTAAAAGATTCTGATGTTGGTACTGCAGATAATCCAGTACTCACAATTTCCGGTCCCGCTTCCGTTATTGAGGGAGAGACCGCAACCTATGAAGTAACAGCAAGTCATGCTCCAAGTAATGCCCCATTAACAGTCTCAGTATCTGTAGCAAATTATTCTGGAAATTTCTTAGCGGCGGGTGAGGCAGGGATCAAAACAGTTTCAATTGCGGATATGGCAACAAAAGGTACTTTGAATGTTGATACAGTCGTTGATAATCCAGATGGAGATGCTGGTTCTATTTCGGTGCAACTAGTTGAAGGGAATAATTATGCATTACCAAGAAAATTGAATGATCTTGGTGTTATTACCTCAGTGAATGAACCGCCTGTTATTTCAATCGGAAAAGGGCCAGATATCAATGAAGGTGAAGATGCTAGATTTCATATAAATGTCAGTCCAAATTCATCCACACCAATTGACGTACGGGTTCAGTTTTCGCAAGTTGGAGACTTTCTTGTGCCACAATTTGCACAAGATGGGACCGCGCAACCAACTAGAATTAAAGAATTTTCGATGACTTCATTTTATATACATTATGAACAAACAGTTATTGATGCTAATCCGGAAGCAGATGGTTCAATTACTGCAGAGATTTTACCACCGGCTCCTGGTGCATCAAGTACTTATAGTGTCGCAACTCCATCAACAGCAACGATTAATGTCGCAAATGTTGATAATTATTCGCACTTGCCGGCTATTTCTTTAGATAGTGAGATTGTTACAACTGGAGTTACTAGAGGTCATGATTTTGAAATTAAGGCCAATTTGAGTAAGTCGGTCAACTATCCAATTGCGGTACCATTTACCATTGAAAATATTGGCAACAAGGCACCTGAACTTATTACAAAAACCGGTGTCATTAGAATTCCAGCGCGTCAAACATCTCATTCACGACCAATTCGGGTTGATTCAAATTTCACTGGGGTAGTTCCAAATGATGCAAAATATAAGGTTACCTTAACTCAACCTACTACAAATGCTGATATTGTGATTCAGGTTTTCAGAATTGCTACACAAGGTAGTGAGATTGAAATTCCAGTGCGAGATAATAACACAGTAACCGCGGCTAGACCCATGGTTTCAATTTCGTCTCCAAATACTGATGGCGTTATTGAAGGGCAATACAAAACTACAATTAATCAATATGGCCGACCTGAATTTGTACTTAACGATCAGGGTCAGAGAATTCCTAATCCACCAATCACATTTACAATTGAAGCAACTCCGGCACCTACCAGTGATATAACTGTGCGAGTTGCATTTTCAGCTTCTACCGGTGTTGTATTAGATGATGATTTAGAAGATCAAATAATCACTCTCACCAATAGTCAACCCAGTGCAACCGTTCAATTTACGACTTCTTTTGGTTGGTTGGAAACTATTAATTATGCTACTGTTACTGCACGAATACTGCATGGAGATGGCTATGTGTTACCAGTCATCGAAGCTGGACGTGATCGTAGTCAGATTGCGGCCAATATTCGGGACAAAAAATCCAAGGTAAGTGTACCAGTAGAAAGAGAACTTACCGTATCAATGGCGGCAGTAACAGACAATGTAACTGAAGGCCAACCATTTTACTTAAAATTTACTCCATCTAAACCACCCGCGCAACATTTTATAATTCCTCACAATTCTTATAGACCTCAATATGTTGTCCCTGGATTACCGATAAATATTCGGGTGAGTGAATCTGGCAATCTTTTATCACCAGAAACTTTATCCCGAAAGGAAGTATTTTTAACCTCAGGAAGCCCTCAAGACATAAGCTTTAAATCCAGTGCGAATGATTACCATATTGGAGAAAACAGTACAGTGACGATAGAATTGTTGGAAGGACCAGGTTACCAAGTAACTGGAAATACGACGGCGACTGTGACTATAGAACAAGTAGGGGAACTTGCAGAACTAAATTATTCAATTTCAGCTCTTTCAAGCTACATTAAGAAAGGAGAAAATGCTCGTTTTCAAGTAAGTTCAAACTACTCACTAAGCATAGAAAGAAAAGTTGATGTTGGTGTAATTGTTAATCCTGCAGATTTAATTTCTAATAAGGACTCTCGTGACGTTACGATCCCGGCAAATAGTAGGACTGGAGAACTGATCATCGCAGTTCCTGAAGATAGCGATACTGATCTAAATTCAATTGGCTGGATTAGTGCATACATGCCATATTATGCTACTACAACTGAAGTTAATACACAAGAATTCTATTCGCAATCACTCAATACGAGGTCGGCGATTGTGCATGTAATTGATGATGATCTCGCTTCTGGAATTTCAGTAATCGCAAGTAAGGAGGAAATTGATGAAGGTGAGTTTGCACCATTTTATGTGGTCGCAAGTGATGTTTCGAATGTAACCCGAGTAATAAGCTTATCGGTAAGTGACGGCAGTAGCGGTAGGATTGATACGAATAGCTTCAATTATCCCCAACTTGCAGTTGGAATCCCAGCCGGCAAAAGTTTTGTGCCATTAAATATTAAAACGACTGAAAATCCAACTCATAGTGCTGATGCTATGATAACAGTTACATTAAATCCGTCAAATAATAATACATATCAATTGGCCAATAAAACTGCGAGTATTGTGGTAAGAGATAAGAATATTCCGACGATCAGTTTTGATGGAAGTGAAATTGCAATGTCTGAATTTGGTTCAGCAACGTTTAAGATTAAACCTAATTTTGTCCCGAATTCAGACATTACTATAGATCTTCAATCTATTATAGTTACGGTAGTAAACAACATCCACGTCGAATCCAAAGCGGAAATTGATGCGTCATTATTTACATTAAGTCCGACTCCTATCATTTTAAACGCACAATCTCCGGTCCGTTCGGTGACCATAACTAGTAAGCAGGCAGTTGATCAACATACATTCTATCTCTTGTCAATCAAGGAAAGTGTGAATAGGAGATATCAACTTGGAGAAAAAAATGTACTTAAAGTGCTCGTCAAGGACGCACCAACTGCTTCTATTAGTGCTATGCAAGCTTCAGTTGTAGAAGGGGAACCGGCTCAGTTTACGATTACACTTGATCCACAACAAAGTAATACACAGATCAGTGGTGCGTTTACGGATGGTCCTCTGAGCTCCGATGATTCAATAACTACTAAAAGGTCAGGTTTTACTACTGCATTGGTTACAGTCAGCTTTGATAAAGTGGGTGATAACCCATTTAGAGATGATATTCCAGTGGATGATAATGATGAACCAGTATTTCCATTTAAGCGTAGCTATTTGGTATCAGGTTCAGAAACCATAAGTATTGCAACACGTTACCCAGATAATTTTGATCATCAAGCCAGTAGGATAACGGCAACTATCGTACCAGGACCACTGAATGGACAAGGTACGAATTATCGAGTTGCTCAAAGTCCAAATAACTTAGCAACCGTGAGTGTTACTAATCAAACTTTACCAGTTTTATCGGTAGTGGCGAGAAGTGTTGACGCGGTAGAGGGTGAAGACTTGATATTTGAAATAAGGTCGACATCAACAACCCCGGTTAGTTTTGGATATACGCTTGGAGAAACTGGAAATTTTGTCAGACCTGCCCAATTGGGACAAGGTTCAGCGGTGACAACAGACAATTTAAGTGCTCCCAGATTAGTATATATTAATACTAAATCTGTTAGTAACCGGCTTGATCCAGACAGTCTTGTAACTTTAAGTTTGGACTCAGGAGTTGTATTTGATCGGCAAATTGGTAGATTCATCAAACGTTATGCGGTGGGTGCATCAAACAGTGCAAGTACCCTAGTTTCAGATGCGAATATCCCAGCTGGTGGTCTTTCTATAACCGCATTAGATGACACCATAAATGAGGGTGAACCTGCAAAATTCCAAATTCGTTCTCTCGGCTTATTTACTGAAGCTACGGAAGTATTAGTTGAGTATTCAAATGATACTCCTGGACTTAATTTTATTGCGCAAAAAGATTTAACACGCCGCATTAATATTAAAGCCGGTCAACGGTCCGTTAACTTTCAGGTGTTAACAGAAGATTTAGCTAAAAGAGGACTTTCAGGTACGATAACTGCAACTCTTCGACCAAATGGAAATCAATATACCATTGCACCAGGATACGAGCAACAAACTATAACGGTGTATAGTAATGATGTTCATTTAACCGCGTCTGTTTCCGATGTTAATTATACCGAAGTTATTGAAGGTGATACAACTCGTGAATTTACACAAGCTAATGGACAATATGTAAGGGATAATCATGGGAGATTGGTTTATCATGAAAAGGGAATTATCATATTTGAAATCACTTTATCCCAACATTCACGTGATAATTCATATACTTTCCCGAGAGAAGGGGTAATTGTAGACCATACGATAACTCAAACCGGAGGTAACTTCATTTATGTCAATGAAAGTTCACGGGATTCACCAACCGGTAAAAAGTCAATTAAATTTACGAGTCTTGGAACAAAACAGATTATTATCCCAACTCAAATTGATCCTGAAAACAACCCAGGTGAAGTTTCGATTTCAATTGATACCGATGATAATTCACCGGTCCTATATCGTGTTGCCACAGCACCAAATCATAAGAAAACTGTTACAATACAAGATAATGGTAAAACTGGGTCAACCCTTTCGCTGAATAGACTGAATATTGAAGGTACAAATTTACCGATTGAAACCATTACCGAAGGTGATACTTGGGGAGTCAAAATTGATATTGATCCACCAGCAACTTATCCTTTTAGAATTGGACTCACAGTAAACCAATCTGGTGCTGATTTCCTTTGGCCAGGTGGTGATGGTATTACGACAAAACCAAAAGAGCCAGGACACGGTACCAAGGTTATTGCCATTGAACCGGGTCAAAGTGTTAAATATCTCTATGGTGTTACCGTAGACGATTTGCTAGATGAACCAGATGGTGAGTTAAGGGTTAGATTACTTACTAATAGAAGTTATAAGATTGCAAATGGTAAGAGAAGAATTACTTATCAGATCAAAGATAATGATGAATCGCCAACATTAACCTTTGACAAACCAGCTGTTGTTACGAATGAAGCTGCGGGGAATATGGCGTTCGGAGTTTCTTTATCACATTGGTCAACAAATGATGTTGTGATTGGTTATTCAGTGGCAACCGACACCAATTGGACCTCATCGGATTTTAATTTAGCTGCAACTTCTATTACCATACCAAAGGGAAGTCGAACTGGAACAATCAATGTGGGGATTACTGAAGATTCTAATGATGAATCAAATGAGAGTTTCGTCTTGACTATTAATTCTGCGACTAACGCGCAATTTGTTGGTGGAGTTAATTCGATCCATAGCGTTGGAACAGTTGTTGATAATGATGGTTCTTCGACTTTACCGGTGGTTTCAGCGAGTAATGTGGAAGTTGATGAGGGAATAAATTCAGGAAAAATTACTTTTACCGTAGATTTATCATCAACCATTTCTACCCCAGTTGAGTTACAATTTAGTACTCAAGATGATACGGCAATTGCAGGCTCAGATTATACTGCGAAATCAAACCAAAATTTTGAAATTGATGCCAATAGTAGCTCAAAAGATATCACTGTAGATATTACTAATGATGGAATTGATGAATTCAATGAAACGTTAAGAATAGTTGTGAGTCTTAGATCTAGTAATGCGGAATTGGCGGGAGGTGGTTCTTCATTAACCGCAACTGGAACGATTCTTGATAATGACCAACCACCTATTTTGGAATTTGCAAGTACCAATGTTTTGGGTACTGAAGGGCAAACTGCAGATTTTGTGGTTAATGTTGTTGATCCAGTAACTGAACAAAGTACTACTTCGGGTAAAATGATTACAGTTAATTTTGACGCACAAGATGGTTCCGCAGTTGAAGGTTCAGATTTTACCTTACCGACACCTGACAAACTAGAAATCGCAGCTGATCAAAACAGTGGCACAATTGCGGTAGCACTTACCGATTCAGATGGTACTGAAGCAAATGAGAACTTTATTTTATATCTCAATACACCGATTAATGCCAAATTTAAAGGTCGGTCGCAATTAGCGGCAATTGGGACGATCGCTGATGAAATTGCATCACTACCAAAATTAAAAGTTGAGTATGTTGGTACAGAAATCTCAAGAACTGAGACGTTGGCAGGTACTGATGCAGTGTTTAAGGTCACGTCGTCAACTCCATTTGTTGGTGATTTAGATGTAGTTTATCAACCGGTTAAGTCCGGTGGAAATTATTTAGATGAAAGTAATGGCCCAAATAACGCTAATTGGAGTTCCGGTGAAGACCGTACAGTGACACTTGAATTCACCCAAGATGGTTCTAATTATACTGCACCATTGCGAGTGGCTACAATAGATGACCCATCGGATAATGATGGTACTTTAGGTGGTACGATTGAAGTAACTCTGCAAGAAGATCCGGCCGTTGACGATACTTACACACTTTCAGACACTACTAGTGAACGTTCTGATACTGCCACAGTAATCAAAGTTCCTTCTCCAACTCTCAAAGTTATTTCAACTGCAGTACCGGTAAATGAAGGTATAACTGCGGCAATTATTTTGGAAGCAAGCGAAAATCCTAAACGACGTTTGACTTTCAATTATACTCCAACTGAGACCGGAACCAGTTATTTGGATCCAAATTTGCCAAATGGTGGAACAAGTGCTGCCGGTGTTATGCGTTCAGTAACATTGTTGTTCACTGAAGATACTAATACGCAAGGGAATCCGTTCCGTGCTACGCTGAATTTGGGGACACGCGAGCGTGTTGACCTTGGTGGAACAATCACTTTGACCTTGAATAATGGAACTGGATATACCTTGGGAACGCCGTTAACTTCAACAATAACAGTTGATGATATTTCAATTCCAGAATTATCAATTGCCGATGCGTCAAAAACGATTGGTGGTAATAATGCTGAGTTTAAAGTAATTTCTGATATTCCATTTTTGGGGAATTTGAGCGTAACTTTTACCCCAAATCAAACAGGAACTAGTTTCTTAAATGAAACAGGTGGAACCACGGGCACCAATAAAAATGCTGGACTAGATCGGACTGAGACACTTGTTTTTGTCAAAGATGGTTCAAACTATACTGCACCGTTGACAATCGCAACGGTAGATGACCTGAATTCACCAACAGGTGGTATAATAAATGTAACCCTTAAGTTAAATACAACGACTCCTGGCAAATATACAGTTTCATCAGACTCAGATGAAAACACAGCACAGGTAACGGTTTTGGGTGTCGCATCATTACCGTTATTAAGTATTACCGATACATCTATTGTGGAGAGTGGTGGTACTAGTTTTAATTTTGTTTCACTACAAGTCTCATCAACGGCTTCGGCACCCGGTTCAATAAGGTTTCGCTATCAAGCAAGTGCAGTAACTGGAAACTTTCTAACACAAAGTCATATGACAGAAAGGCACGCAACAAGGCCTTTTAGTCGAACTGATCTAACCCAACCATTTACCACTAACTTGGATGTATATTATCAAGATGATAATAATGCTGAAAATACCGGGACATTTAAGGTGACCTTATTAGCAGAATCTGGCGGAGCACAAACCTATCGCGTTGGAACGGATGGATCTCAAGAAGCGATAGTAACAGTTTATGATGATGACGCACCTGAATTGACAATAACGTCTGATGGCGATGTTACAGAAGGTGTAAGTAGTCATGTAAGCTTTACCGTTTCACTCCATCCAGGTACAAGTATTGATGGAACCCATGATTTATATTATAATATGGTAGAAAGTTCAACTGGTAATGGTGATTTTATTGCCGCGAATAATGGTGATAAACAAGAATCAATTAATTTCAGAAATAAAAACGAAGTTCGGTTATCGTTTGCGGTTGAAAATGACAGCGATATTGAAGCCAACTCAACAGTGACCGTGACTTTGCGGAATCATCCACAAGGTTTTTCCCATGCAAAATATACAGTTGCCACTTCACCGGGTAATAGTGCTACAGCTAATATAATTGATGATGATTCGTTGCCTTTATTGACAATTACAGCTCCTTCGACTCCGACTGCAGAAAGTGCTGGTTCAATTGATTTTGTCATTTCTGCAACAACAAATCTTGGCCAAAATTTTCGAGTTCGTTATGACCCGTCTGAAGTACCCGGTAGTAATTTCTTGGATGAAACAACTACTCCGAAGAGTCAGGCGGCGATAAATGAACAAGAGATTGATTTCTCTGGCTCTGCGAATAACTATACTGCGACGCTATCGGTGCCAATTCATAATGATAATGTTGGTGAACGTACCGGTCAGATAAAAGTTGAATTATTACAAGATGATGCGGCGATCCGAACTTATCAAGTGGCAATCAATGGTAGTCAGACAGTTAGAGCAACGATCTGGGATGATGATGCTCCTGAGTTAAAAATTTCTGCTGGTAACCCAGTAACAGAAGGTTCTAGTGAAAAAGCAACATTTACAATTACTTCGCAGGTGCCGATACCAAATGTAAATAACACTTTGACAGTGAATTATACTCCACTTAGTGCTGATTTTATTGAGAGTGGTTCTGGTACACCAACATCAGATCCATTAATCTTTTCAGGAAATGGTCCTTACACGGCACCATTAGAAATAGATGTCTTTGAAGACGCAACAAAGAGTCAAGATGGGTCAATTATGGTAACTTTGAACGAGGAGACTATACCGGCATCAACCTATACAGTTGCTACACAATTATCAGATAAACGTGCTTCAGTTAGTGTCACAGATTATGAATCATTGCCATTATTATCAATTGCCGCGCCATCAACACCGGTCGCTGAAAATATCGTTGGAGGTATGGTTGATTTTGTGATTACGGCAACGACCGCAGATACCACAAATCCTGGACAAGATTTCCGAGTTCGTTACGACCCGTCTGAAGTCAATGGAGATAATTTCTTGGATGAAAACGCGAGCCCGACAAGTCAAGAAGCAGAAAATGAGCAAGAGATTGATTTTACTGGTTCAGGAAATACCTATACCGCAACATTATCAGTACCGATTCACAATGATGGAGTTGGTGAGCGTACAGGTCAGATTGAAGTTACATTACTACCTGATGACGTAAATTCGCAAACTTATCGGGTCGCTAGTGATGGAAGTCAAACAAAAAAAGCGACGATATGGGATGATGATGCCCCTGAGTTAATAATTAAGGCTAATGAATTTGCTACAGAATCAGCAAATGGAGCGGTGGATTTTACAATTGAGGCTCGGGTTAGTCCAAATAAAACTATGCAAGTAAAATATAATGTCGCAGAAAGTACTGGCGGCACAGGTGATTTTATTGCTTCCGGTGAAGAGGGTGATAAAACACCATACTTGAATTTTAACGGAGTAACCAGTGTTCAACGATCGGTTTCGTTTTTTAATGATGAAGATGAAGAAGATAGTACTACTTTGACAATTACATTACAAGAAGAAACTGGCGGTTTTGTAAATTATACTGTGTCTTCGGTGACTGAAGAAAGTCGAGCTATAGTTACTTTATTAGATGATGACTCCTTACCACTTTTGACCATTGCACCACCATCATCACCAGTTGCCGAGAGTGATGGAATGGTTGAATTTACCATTTCGGCTACTTCTGATCTCGGATCAAATTACCAAGTTCGCTATGACCCATCAGAAGTAGGTGGAAATTTCTTAAATGATAATGCAAACCCGAAGAGTCAGGAAGCAGAAAATACAAAAGGCATTGATTTTACCGGTTCTGCTAGCCCCTATACTGCAACACTGCAAGTGCCAATCCATGATGATGATGATGGTGAACGTACCGGTCAGATTCAAGTAACATTATTACCAATTACTGGAACTTCAAATGATTATCGAACTGCCGCGGATGGAACGCAAACGGTAATGGCAACAATCTTAGACGATGATGCGCCTGAGCTAAAGATTGAGGGTGTTGGTCCGGTAACAGAAGGTTCTGGTCTAAAGGCGAATTTCACCGTTACTTCGCAGGTTCCGGTCCCTAATAATTCTCTAACTGTGTATTATTCACCAGTTAGTACAGACTTTCTTGCCAGTGGAACTACTGGTGTGGAAACTTTTCAACAGATTGATTTTTCCAGTTCTAGTCCTTATATCGCCACTTTAGGAATTGATGTTCATGAAGATGCTACTAAGCAGAGCGATGGCACCATTATGGTGACTTTGAATGAAGAATCAACACCAGCAACCACTTATACTGTATTGACAGCAAATAATTCAGGTTCAGATTCGGTAGCAGTAACGGATTTTGAATCGTTACCGGAAATTACCATTACCGCGCCAACAACTTGGACTGCGGAGAGTGAGGGTTCTATTGATTTCACTTTATCATCAACGCACAATTTTGGCCAAGATTTCCGGGTTAGATTTGACCCTTCAGAATTTTCCGGTGGTAATTTTTTAGATGAAAATGCTAGTCCTAGTCAGGAAGCGGACAGTGAACAAGAGGTTGATTTTTCAGACCCAGCAGGAACTGGTACTTATGAAGCGACATTATCGGTGCCGATTCATAATGATGGTGATGGTGAACGAACTGGTCAGATTCAAGTTACATTGTTACCTGATGATAATGCAGTGCATACCTATCGGGTTGAGAGCAATGGGACTCAAACGGTGAAGGCAACTATCCTAGATGATGATGCGCCAGAGCTAAAAATTTCTGCTGTTGGTCCAGTTACCGAAGGGTCCGGTTTGAAAGCAAAATTCACAGTTACGTCAGAAGTACCAGTACCTAATAATACTTTAACAGTCAACTATACACCAGTTGGTCCGAATTATCTTCAATCCGGTTCAGGTACTCCAACATCAGATACTCTAAACTTTACCGGTGCCGGTCCTTACACCGCACCATTAGAAATTACGGTCCATGATGATACTAATATAGAATCAAATGATACAATAAGGGTGACCTTGAATAATGATTCACCATTAAATAATACATACACAGTCGCACTTCCTGATGATAATTTCGCAGAAGTCATGGTAACGGATGATGATACATTGCCATTATTAACAATCGCAGCTCCAGCAAACTCAATTGTAGAAAGTACTGGAAAGATAGATTTTACTATAACAGCAACCACAACCGCAGCTTTACCAGATAATCCTGGAGATGACTTCCGAGTCCGTTTCGATCCATCAGAAGTTGATACTGGTAATTTCTTAAATGAATTTGCAAGTCCTAGTCAGGAAGCTGTAGCATCAGCAGAGCTTGATTTTACGGGCTCAGGTAATATCTTTACTGCGACATTATCAGTGCCAATTCATAATGATAGTGCTGGTGAACGCAATGGTGAAATTCAGGTCACGCTATTACCTGATGATGTCGCCGAACACAATTATCGGGTTGCAAAGAATGCAAGTGATACAGTTAAAGCTAAGATTCTAGATGATGATGCTCCAGAGTTAACAATAACAGCTGGAAGTGCAGTAACAGAAGGGGATGGTAATGACGCGGTATTTACAATTACTTCGCAAGTACCAATCCCTAATCTTACTAATCAGTTGACAATTAATTACACACCAGAGAGTGATGATTTTATCCAAACGGGTTCAGGTACACAAACCTTTAAGCTCTTTACTTTTTCAGATACTAGTCCTTATACGACTACAATACCAATAATGGTTTATGATAATAACACAATTGATGACAATGGGTCAATTACAGTGACATTGCATGAGGAATCGAATCCCGGAGATACTTATACTGTCGCTTCTTCACCAAAAAATAGCGCAAGAGTTTCAGTTTTAGATAATGATGGATTTCCATTATTGTCAATTACGGGTCCAGAGGCACCGGTACCCGAAAGCGATGGGTCAATATTTTTTGTGGTCACTGCACCATCAGCACAGACTTTGACAGTTCGGTATCAGGCTAGTGAGGTTGATGGGGGAGATTTCTTAACAACCGCGCAAGCCACCGAAAAATCTGCACCTTTAACTTTTGACCAAGTTGGTGGTACCGGACCTTTTATAAATCGTCTCAGTGTACAAATTCATAATGATTCTGATGGCGAGAATACCGGACGGATTAAGGTAACACTGTTACCGGAATCGAGTAATCAAACTTATCGACTTAAAACAACTGGACCTGAAGAGGCATTTGCCACAATTTGGGACGATGATGCACCGGTGATTTCAATTGGGGATGCGATAACAGTAACTGAATCTGCTGATGCTAAAGTACGTTTCCCACTTACCGCGTTAGTAAGTCCCAATGATATGATAACTATTCGCTATACCTTAGCAGAAAGTACTACTGGGGATGGCGATTTTATTGCAGCTGGTGAACAAAATTCTGGATTAACCAAATTAGTGGATTTTAGTGGTGGTAAAAAAGAAGCTGAGCTTGTGATCCCAGTAGATCCTGATACAGATATCGAAGATGACTCAACGGTTCAAGTAACTTTGGAAGCACAACCTGGTGGAATAACTGGGGCAAGTTATAATTTAGCAACACCAAATTCACCGGGTATGGCTACCATTGTGGATGATGATAAACTACCATTATTGACAATTGCTGATCAAACTATTCCGGTACTTGAAAGTACTGGTATGGTCGAGTTTGAGATTACGGCAACAACTACCGATACGACCAATCCTGGAGCTGGCTTTCGGGTTCGGTTTGATCCATCTGAAGTATCTACTGGGAATTTCTTAGATGGTAGCGGGAGCCCAAATCAAGAAGATGAAACTGAAAGTCTAATTGACTTTGCTGGTACCGGAAACACTTTTACGGCAACTTTACAAGTACCTATTCATGTTGACACAATTGGTGAGCATACTGGACAGATTCGAGTGACATTATTGCCGGATGATATACCAATCCATAAGTATCGGGTCGCATCAACGGGTAGCCAAACGGCGACTGCAACAATCTGGGATGATGATGCACCTGAACTTTTAATAAGTTCTGATGGGAATGTAACGGAGGGGGCAGGTGTTAATGTCGACTTTACTGTTGAAGCGCGGGTAAGTCCGAATAAAATAGTAGAAGTACATTATAGTGCCGTGGAAAGTACCGGTTCGGGAGATGGGAATTTTATCACCGCAGGTGAGGAGGGAGACAATAAGTCGAAAATGTTAAACTTTATCGGCAAAACGGAAGTAACATTGCCAATTCCAGTTGCTGATGATCCGGATATAGAGAATAGTTCAAGGTTGACAGTGAGATTAAAAGATGAGAATAGTGTTACCAATTATACCGTAGCTGCGGCAACGGATAATGAAGCAACTGCGACCATTTTTGATGATGATAGTTTACCTGAACTGTCTATCACTAATCCAACAACAGCAACACCAGAAACTGCTTTAAATGTGAATTTCATGATTTCAACGACCACTGACCCCGGTCCAAGTTTAATGGTTCGATATCAACCAGCCGAAGTAAACTCAGGGAACTTTTTAAATGAAAATGAGAGTCCAACTAGCCAAGAAGCGATCAACACTCGAATGGTCAATTTTTCATCAACAAATGGCAGTTCACCCTATACTGGAGAGCTCTCTGTACCAATTCATAACGATAATGATGGTGAGATAACGGGTCATATCAAGGTAACTTTGCTTAGTGAAGAATCGACTGTGAAAACCTACCGGGTTCATTCAAGTAATAATGAGGCCATGGCCAAGATTTGGGATGATGACGCTCCTGAGTTTAAAATAACCGCGGGAAATTCAGTAACGGAGGCACTTAATGCGAATGCGGAGTTTAAAGTTTCGGCAGAAATAAGTCCAAATGATGAAGTAAGGGTGTATTATAATGTATCGGAAACTCAGAATTTTGTTGACAGTAATAATAAAGGAAATGATAAATTTTCTACTTTGAATTTCCAAGGTCAACTTAAAGAAGCGACATTACGCATCCCAATAGACAGTGATTCAAACGAAGAACAAAGTGGTAAAATCAAGGTAACACTAATTGCCGATAAGGAATCTTCAATTACTTACACCGTCGCAGCATCACCTGATAACGAAGCTGAAGTTAATGTGTTTGATGATGATTCAAAACCAATTGTTACAATCAAGGCTGATAATGGAGAAGTTGCTGAAAGTGAAAGAATTGCTAAATTTGAGTTGACCGCAACTGGGTTAACGACGACGGACACGTTGACTATTAAAGCTACGCCGGCTGAAGATGGAGGTGACTTTCTTACTGACGCTGTTGCGACCGCGGCTGATTTTTCGGTTGAATTTACAGCTGATAGCAATAATGTGTATACTGGTGAGTTGCCGGTGACACTTGAAAATGATACCACTGGTGAAGCAACTGCAGATATTAAGGTCACTGTAACCGCAAATGCTTCAGAATATCAACTAGGTTCCGTAACTGAAGGAAAGATAACGATTTTGGATGATGATGCTCCTGAATTGAAAATAACTGCTGATGGTCCTGTGACTGAAGGTTCAGGGAAAAAAGCAAAATTTACAGTGACTTCAAAAGTACCAATTCCGAGCGCGAATCACCCATTAAACGTAAGTTTTACGCCAACGAGTACTGATTTTATTGCTAGCGGTTCTGGTACTCAAACCTCAGATCCATTAATCTTTACTGGGTCGGCACCTGGACCCTACACTGCTCCTTTGGAAATAGATGTTCATGAAGATGCAACCAAATCCAGTGATGGTTCAATCATGGTGGCATTAAATGATGCCACTCCGGTTGCATCAACATACACTGTTGCTACTTCAGATAATTCAGCGACAGTTCAAGTTAAGGATTATGAATCATTACCTTTGATTGAAATTAGCGCACCTTCTGATCCAATACGCGAAAGTATCGGATCAGTAAATTTTGAAATATCAGCTTCTACTGATTTAGGAACCATGTTTCGAGTTCGATATGATCCTTCGGAAATATCAAGTGATTTCTTGAGTGATTCCGAAAAACCAAGTCAAGAAGATGAAAATGAGCAAATTCTTCGATTTTCTGGTTCAGCAAGTGATTATTCGACAATTTTGCGGGTACCCATAGATAATGATTCCACTGGTGAACGTACTGGTCAAATCCAAGTTACTCTATTGCCAGATGATGCACCAACCCAAACCTATCGGATAAAATCAAATGGTGAGGAAACAGTAATAGCAACAATTTTAGATGATGATGCTCCTGAGTTGAAGATAGCCGCAGTTGGCCCGGTTACCGAAGGTCCTAATGCAAAGGCAAGGTTTATTGTTACGTCGCAAGTACCGATTCCAAGTGCTAATCACCCTCTACCAGTATTTTATACTCCAGTAAGTGCTAATTTTATTCAAAGCGGTTCCGGTCAACGAACATCAACTCCTACTTCATTGACTTTCAGTGGTAATGGTCCTTATACCGCGCCATTAGAGATTGATATTCATAATGATGATGTGAAGGAATCGGACGGTACAATTATGGTAACTTTGGAAGAGGAAACAATACCTGGGACTAAATATACAGTTGCTGATCCACCTGCCAATTCAGGCTCAGTTGCCGTGACAGATGATGACTCATTACCATTATTGACAATTACTGCTCCAACGACTCCAGTGGCTGAGAGTGACGGAATGGTTAATTTTGAAATTTTAGCTGAGACTAATCTAGGTACGTCTTTCCGCATTCGTTATGATCCATCTGAAGTTGATAGTGGTGATTTCTTAGATGAAAATGCAAGTACTAATCAGGAAGAGGAAACAGATGCTCAAATTGCGTTTTCAGGCTCAGCCAGTCCTTATACTGGAACTTTATCCGTACCGATTCATAATGATTCAACTGGTGAACGAACTGGTCAGATTCAAGTGACTTTATTACCAGATGATGAAGCAATTCATACCTATCGAGTTAAATCTGATGGTACCCAGACAGTTAAGGTAACAATTCTAGATGATGATGCACCAGAGTTAAAAATTTCTGCTGGAAGTGCGGTTTTTGAAGGAGATGGAAATACTGCTGATTTCACGATAACATCCCAAGTACCAATACCTACCGCTAATAATGAGTTGACATTGAATTATACAGTAAATGGCGGTGATTTTATTGAATCAGGGGCTGGTGGAACCAAATCATTAGCGTACACCTTTCCGACCCAATCACCTTATACCACGACAATCCCAATTTCAATCATTGATGATGATCAACCTGAACCTGATGGTGAAATTGTTATCACGTTAGAAGATGAATCAACACCTGGAACGACTTACTTTGTTTCTAAGTCTCCCAATAATACTGCTACAGTAGGTGTAACAGATGATGATTCCGCCGCATTAATAACAATCACAGCACCATCGGATCCAGTTCCCGAGAGTACAGGAATAGTAGAGTTTGGAATTACCGCAACTAAAGATTTAGGTGGTCAATTTCGGTTACGTTATCAAGCATTGGAAGTAGATTCAGGTGATTTCTTGAATGCAAACGCGACACCAAGTCAGGAAGCAGAAACCTTTGCATTGCTTGATTTTTCGGGATCAGGAAACAACTATAATTCAACTTTGCCAGTACCTATTCATAATGATGACAAAAGCGAACCTACCGGCGAAATTCAAGTTTCGTTATTGGAAGATGATGCCCCTACTCAAACATATCGGATAGCATCAGATGGTCGTCAGCTAGCTAAAGCTACAATTTGGGATGACGAAGCCCCTGAACTGACTATTTCAGGTGGTCCGAATGTAACTGAAGGGACAGATGATAAAGCCACATTTACTATCACTTCAAATGTTATGCCAAAATCGGCAATTCCAATTCAATATACCCCGACAAGTGCAGAATATATAGCTGATTCGGGAACTAGGGTAACAGCTAACCCAGCTATTGGTTTTGTGCACAACGTATCAACCGGAAAATATGTAGGAATGATTGAAATTGACATTGTAGATGACAACTTAAAGGAACCTGATGGAACTGTGCAAGTTACTTTGAACAGTGAAACTACGCTAACTACTTATTATTTAGATACTAGTAACTCAACAAATCTGAGTGCTTCAGTCGTTGTTGAAGATAATGACCCGATACCTACTGTATCGGTAACAAATCTAACCCCAATTGTTGAAGAAAGTGCGTCCTCAATAACTATCCCGGTCATGTTATCAAATCCTACCACCGAAACAGTGACAATTGACTGGAATACAGTTGCCGGAACTGCGACTGCGAGCGACTTTGTTGAACAAACAAATCAACAACTTGAAATTACAAGTGGAACGACTGGAACCATTGAAATTCAAATTACACCTGATTCCGAAAGTGAGCCAATTGAAAAATTTACTGTGGTATTAAGCAATGCAAGTGGTGCGACCTTGGCAACTGATATTACTGTGGAAGTGTCAATTATTGACCAGGAGTTGCCAAACTTGACGTTTACAAATCCTAATTTCAGTGTACCCGAAAATGGAATGGAAGTTGAAGTTACAGTTGAATTATCTGCACCAGCAATTATTGATGTGACATTTACCTATGAAATAATTGCTGGAACGGCAACCGCTGTTGAAGATTTTACTGTTCCTAGTGATTTAAATGGAATTATCAATATAGGTACTAGAGAACATTCAATTTCCATTCCGATCATTGATGATTCAAGTACAGAAGGAAACGAATCATTTATAGTAAGGATGAAAGATCTCAATGGAGCCACTTTTGCAAGTGGGACAACTCTTGATGCCAATGTTACGATTGAAGATGATGATCAAGAACCTCAAATTGCAGTTGTTGAAGGAGATTCTCCAATAACTGAAGGGATGTCAGCAACTTTTACTTTAAATGCAACGGGTGTTGATCTACCTGTAACAGTTGAATATAATGTTACCCAACGAGGAGACTATATTCTTTGGAGAACAAAACGAACCATGTTAATGGAAGAATCACCACAAACTCTAGAAATAGCTACCCATGATGATGACGTACCGGAGTCTGAAGGAGCAATTATTGTGACTTTAATCAATCCACAGAATTTTGTATCACCAGCACCTGAAAATACGGCAGAAGTTATTATACAAGATAATGATACTTTACCTGATGGATCTCGACGAGCAGAACCAGAAGACCGGATTTCAGTAGCAAGTCTTGCAGTTGATATGATATTGCGTGATTTAGGGGTGCAAGTTAATAGTCCAAGTACAGCTGAGATTCGTGCCCCCTCACCTATTCTACCTAATGTTTCAATTAATGCAGTTCAACCTGTTGTAAATGAAGGTAGTTTAGTTGAATTGAATTTAACTTCAAATAGTGAATCCAATACAAATGCTATCTTGGTGAGATTGAATATCAATCCAATTGGTGATTTTTTTGAGTTTAGCACACCTGACCAAATTACAAGAAGCATACAAGGTCAAGAATCAGTTCAAGTCACCTTCCCGACAATAGATGATTCCATCGCTGAAGAAGATGGCCGACTTGAAGTAACTATCATTCCAGATTCTTCGTACCAAATAAATTCAAACAAAAGTGTTAGCTCAGTTATTATTTCTGACTCGACTGATCGACAACAACGACAAAATTTACTTGTCGCAAGTTCGCAAGCATTCTTACCTGATATCGTTGGTAATATGGCCGCAAGAACTTCTGGTCTAATCGAACAACGCATCCAACAAGGGTTTAGTAAAAATAGTGATGTCACTCTCAATCTCGCCGGTGAAAACACGTTAAAAGGTCTAATTGAAGCGAGTGGTGAAATGACCAACGAAGGTGCTGTGGAATGGCGCGAAGTGCTTGGTGATTCATCCTTTGCAATGACCTTATTATCAGGTGATGATTTTGTCGCCCCGGCAACAATATGGGGAATTGGTGACTACCGCGACCTGAGTGCCAGTGCGTCAAATGATTCGCACGCTTGGTCTGGTGATGTTTTCACGGGGCAATTTGGTATTGACGCATTGATAGGACAAAATACCCTTACTGGTCTTTCTGCGTCTACTACCGAAAATGACATCAAAATTGGAGCTGATAGTTCAGAAAAACTTGCATTTACCCTCAACGCAACTAACCTCAATCCATATTTTGGCTGGACTTCACCAAGTCAAAACGCTGAACTACGCGCGGTTGCCGGTTATGGCATTGGAGACTTCACCATTGATCAAGCAAACTACGATTTTGAGGTATTATCAAGCAAGTCCTATTCACTGGCCTTAGCTGGTAGCAAAGAACTCTACTCATCCGAAAGTATTTTGAATGGCACAACCAAACTACAACTAGTCGGAGACTCTTGGTTTGCCAGACAGAATATAGACGGCAAATCAGAATTATTATCTGATCTCCAAACCGATGCGCAATTCTTAAGAATCAGTACCGAAGCAACTCATCAATTTGAATTTGAACGCGGTTCAACCTTCTCGCCACTTATTTCAACTGGAATCAGACGCGATCAAAAAGATCAACAATCCCTCTTTGGATTGGAACTCACTGGCGGGTTTGATTATCGTGACCCGATTGGGTTGACCCTATCTGGATCCGGAAACGTGCTACTCGGTAGCGATAACGATATTCAAAAAATGAGCTTGAAAGGTTCATTGGAATATGACTACGGTAGCGACGATTTAGGTCTCACAATTGTACTCTCGCCAACTTGGGAACAAACCCAAGCAGAAGTACAAAACTCACTCTGGAGTAGCGAAATCCTAGCAAGCAGTAAAGAGGTTGGTCAATATACCGAAGGCACGCAAATAAGTACTGAAATCGGCTATGGCTTTGTAATTGGAGAGGAGTCACGACAATTGAACCTATATAGCGGATATGAATTTGACGCGTCATCAGATGATGAACTGCTATTAGGAACAAACCTGTCAATCGGATCAAATTTTGGTCTAGATTTTGAGCGAATCAATAAGATAGGTTCGCCAGATTCCGCTACGAGTAAATATCAATTCAATGCACGTTTGAACTGGTAACCTATGATATCTGTTCTAAAACTATTTTTTTGACACTAAAGCGGCAAATATATTGACATTCTATAATTTATTTTTATTCGCGTGAAAATTCAACGATTTGCTTATCGTTAACTTCTAGAAATTGTTTATTAATGATTGCTACCAGCACGTTTCACGACTAGATGAAATTTAATGGTAACCCAGTCTGTATTTTTCTGAAGTAAATCAAACTGATGCGAGTAAATTCTTACAATAGAGCAAAATTATTCAATAATTCAAAGATTCTAATTTATAATTTGACAAAAATTTTAGTTAGTATAAATTTAAATTTTCAATTTTTCAAAAGTCACAAATTTGGCGGGACGAACCTGTCGCAATTGAGAATAAAAAATGAAAGAGAATTTTGAGAGCTTAGTCGGCAACCTGAAAGTAACAAGTCCCGAAGCATTTGAACAGCTGTTACTGTGTGGTCAACTTTGTACAAGATATGGTATTAGAGTAGATAATATTTGCAATTTAATCGCAGAGAAAAAGGGCATTAGAGTTGACGATGTTTTAGATTCGGCAAAAGGAATGCAAGGTAAAATTGAACGTGAATCCAAAACTTGGGACTTAATATTTAACTCTAATTCGCAAACGAAATTTAACGGATCTGGAGGGAGCACGCGACCAGCGAAAGCTAATAAAAGTGAGCGTTCACGGGAATCGCTTACTAAAAAATTTCAGTGCGAAAATCCTGCGAATGTTGTTTCATACAGACCCAAAAAGTGTGTAAAATGTTTGCAACCTTTAAAGGATGCTATAGACGATGAAATAACACAGGTGCATGAAATTGCTGAAATAAACTACACGCATCACTGTGAAGTAACCTGTACTTGTAATCACTGTGGAACGAAAAATGCGGGAGAGTTTCCACCTGGACTGACTAAAGTACACAATGGTCCAAATTTGACGACGGCAGTCGCTTGTGCATACATGCTTGATGGTAAGAGTTTTGCAAAAATTCAAGAAAGTATTGAAAATCAATTTAATCATAGAGTTAGTGTGGGGGCACTTGTCAATTTGATGAAGCGAATTGGCAAGCGGGCAGAAAAGTCGCAACGGACTAATTTAGATTTTCTTAGTGAAAGCAATCAAATTGTATCTGTTACTGAAAGCAATATTAATATCAAAGGTGAACGTGCTACCGGTATAACTTTCTGGACCAACAATACTGTCACTAAATTTGTTCACAAACATGGCAGCTCGGTATTTTTGAAGAATTTAGATCAGCAAAAAATTCCTACCGTTATGATTGCAGGAATCTCCAGTCTGCTGGCAAGCAAACCAGTACATGGTCAAGTGTGCCTCAATTATTTACTGGAATATGTAACAAAAATTTGGCAATACCAAAATGAACAAATAGGGGCAAGGTTAATAGACTTAGTAAAAGAAATTATTATGTTTGAACAAGAACTGAAGACACAGTCAAAAACTTACATTAAAGAAAAACAGCTCCAATTAACTGATCAACTGTATAATATAGTGTTCGACTGTAAGCATACAAAAGGGCAAACAATAACGGAAATATTGAAATTATTGGAAGTATTCAATACTGGATACCTCTTCAAATTTGTAGAATTTCCAGAATTAAAAATTCATCCATATGCGATTGATGAAAAACTAGAAACTACAAAATTGGGGTACCAATATAGAGCGAGAACTGTGTTTAGAACGCTATGGAGTGCGGTGGGTGTAGAAGCAATCACAGGGTGTATATTAACTGGAATAATGAGTGGATTGACACCATTTGAATCTATCAAAAAACTAGTTTTTGAAAGCTGGCGTGGGACTCAAACTAAGCTAGCTCTGGTTGATAACGAAATAAAAGAGTAATAGATAAACAATTGCATAGTGAATTTGAGTGATGACTACTGCCAAAATTTGTAAGTAATTATTGGCAGAAGAGTTTTTGTCATGACCTCCTTAACAGTTGTTATGAATATTTAGAAAAAATTTTCATTTGACCGGTCAGGATTTTGAATTTACCTTTTATTTGGTCGAAATAAAAATAATGGTAATTTATTGAAGTCGTCAAATGGCAACAATGTTTATTGTTAAAAACCCGCTAAAATATTTACTTAATTGACCAATCATTTTCGGAATGGAGTCAGGATTAGATCGAAAAAGTGAGCAAATGGATTGGAATAGACTAAGGCGATGATTGAATCAAAAAGCTAGGTGTAATACAATAAATTGGCTTTGTTGAGAAAATCAGATAATTTAACGAAATTGTGAACTTTACCCCCCCCCAATTTGCGCGGGATTGAGCTCAAAATAATTACGTAATAACTCCAATTTACAAACCGACGCACAGTTCTTGCGAATTAGCACCGAAGGAACCCACCAATTTGAGTTTGAATACGGCTCATCGCCAACACCACTAATTTCAGCGGGAATACGACGCGATCAAAAAATTCAACAATCGCTCTTCCGATTAAAACTTTCCAACGGACTTGATAATGCTGATCCAATTGGATTTACATTAACCGGTACAGGTAGTATGCTTCACAGGGAAGAAAACACAATTCAAAAGATGAGTTTGAATGGGTCATTGAAATATGACTATGAACGCGACGATTTGGGACTCTTTTTAGCAATTTCTCCAACTTAGGGGTAAATGCAAGCAGAGGTTGAAAATTCACATTGGAGCAGTGAGATATTATCAAGCGACAAGGGAGTTGGACAATATACCGTAGGTACTAAGATCAACTCTGAAATCGGCTATGGCTTCACGCTTAGTGAAGAGTGCAGAAAATTTGAATTGTATAGCGGATACGAATTTGACGCACAATCGGATGATGAGCTATTATTGGGAATAAGTATTTCAATCGGATCTAACCTAAATCTTGATTTAGAACGAACGCGGAAATTAAGTTCCTCAGAAACTGAAGCGATAAATTGTCAATTCTACACGTACTTTAGCTGGTAGTACCTAAATTTGAAAGTATTGGATTACAACAACACCGAAGGACGCAAACGAATTTCAACCAATTAAAAACTAGAGTAATTAGCTGTAAAACGTGGAATCGCGGGGTGTAATTTGGATGATTGAACAACGCGCTACAACTTACCACGTAGCTCGTATAGTTCTAACCGGTAACAGATTTAAAGTCCTCACTACTTGCTTAAAACACTGACTATTCTGACAAATTTTTGTCTGTGCTGCGGAAATTTTCCGACTTTTGATTATTAACAAAAGGTCAATACAAAAATGCCGACAAAATATTCTTGTTCAAATTTTACAGTAAAATAAGGCGTTACAGAAGCATCTGATGTTCTCAGCCATACTAAAAAATTGATCCTTTCCGCCCTAAATTAGGAATTTAGCTGCAACCCTGTTTTTTCAGATGCGACTATTTGTCGCAGCCCCAGATTTGATGATGAAAACTACTCTTGTAAAAAATAAATTAATTGTAACGATATTGTGATAAAATATGACATACGAACAAATAGAGTTATTATTCAAGGTGTTAAAGTCAAAAATATACCAATGATAAAGAAAGTTGAAAAGAATTTGTGAATTGTTATAATTACTTATTGACATTATAAATAAATTTTGATAATTTCACTAACAAAATTTGGAATGACTTTATGCTGAAAAGCACTAAAAATTTAGGGGATACGGAAAATTAGTTTAATGTTATTGACACATAAACATCAGCGTGCGATTGTTATTGTATACAATTTGCCAATTAATTCGCTACTTCATTGTATTGAGCGATGTGGCGGGAAGGAGAAGATACCATGCAGCATAACCTGCACAAACTAACAAAAGCGATGGCAGTATTGGGATTCCTGCAGTTGCTTCTGAATGTACTGGTTAACATAATAGCGACTGCTAGTTCAAACATCAAAATTGAACAAGGTACGCTTCAAGGTCATACCTCCCCTCGCTTGCCTTGCGTTTGTAATCGTACGAGTACTATGCGAAAGTTCGCAGCCGATTCAACGACTAAGCTGCGGTCAATCTTGGCAATAGTTGGGATTTTATCAGCTGCGACGCTACTAAACATCGTTGCGACTGATAATGCATTGAGTCAAGCTAAACATAGATTTGAATTTAGGGAACCTAATCTTACTTCCGGAGAAATATCAGTGGGGCCTGGAGGTATAAAAAAAGATTTACTTATCCACGCCGGATTGTATAACCGCTACGACCCAATTAAGTTTTATAGGTGGCATAGTAAATTCCAAGGTTGCGCGGAAGTCATTATTGACGAAATAATTGATGGAGTAAAAACGCCACACCCGTCAGACCCAGGTAATATTCCATTTACATACTGGGTGACCAACAACGACATACCATTAGCATTAAGTTTTGCTTATATAAATGTTGAACTTGGCAACATTGCTAAAATAGAAACATGGGAAAGTGATGGTGGTGTCGGCGATGCTGAATCTCAAGGTTTTGGTACAATTAGGCCATCAAGAAAACTTAACGACATTAGAAATCAAAATGTAGAATATAAGTTCTATGCTTATAGGAAGGATGGTGATCAAGCTGGTGGGTGCCCTCGCCCCACTCTTACAACTCCTACTGATGCTGGTGCTATTACAGCTTCGATTAAAATTTCACGCAAACATGTTAATATTAATTGGCAGGTTGGCGATGATAATAATGATGGTGAAGTTGAATTAACAAGTAGAGTATATCGACCAGGAAGTTCAGAATATCCTGTTACATATGCACACGCATGGACTTCTTTATATACCGAACCATTTAATGGACACACTTATGTTATCAGAGCAACAGAGCACTTGAATGGTCGGCCAGTGACACTAATGAGAGATGCGGTAAGAGATGATCAAGCCGGATATTCATTTATCGGGCGTAATATATTTAAATATGGTGACTGGGTGATTGACGACCAAGATTGGGTACCAAATGATAATACCCGATGTCACGCGTCAAATTTTGACACATATATAAACTGCTTTAGAATAGCTTATCGACCAAATAAACAAGCAATTGATAATTTATACGGAACAGTTACTATTAAACTAGAGATTGCTCATATCAGAGGTGATGACGAATTTTCGGCAAGAACTCTAACATTAACAATTAATGGACGTCCTACTGCTGTTCCGCAAGTATCAATGGTTATGGATGCGGAAACCGAGAATGGTGTGACTGAAGGTGAAGACCAAGAAAGTAAAATAAATTTGTACTTTACCAGCCCACCTACAGAAAACATCACTCTTCATTTTAATGTTACTCAGACGGGAAATTTTATCAACGCAACTACAATCACCAAAACTGTAAACAGCGGTGCAGAATCGGCATTTTTAACAGTAAATCCTGATTCATCAAAAATTCCTGAAGATAATATGGTTGCCGGCAAAGGATTTGTTATCATTGATGATGATGGTAATGTAGAAGAGGATGGCAATATTACTATCAGTATTGCGCAACCGACAATTCCAACGACTTCTGGGTGGACAAAAACACTAACAACAACTGAACAAAGTGTAACTTTTTCAGTTCATGATAACGATATTCCGATAGTTTCGGTAGTACCACATAGTGATTCATTCCCCCAAATTTATGAATTACCCAATCAAGATGCGAAGTTTGTAATTAGAGCACATAATGCACCGATCACACCACTTGAAGTTTTTATTATTGTGCGTCAATTGATATGGGACAGTGACACTAGTATGTTAGTAGGTGTCAGTAATTTACTAGACCCAAGTTTCTCAATACCAAGATCAGTTACTATTGATGCTGGTGAAACCGAAACTATCCTCAACCTTAGGACACTGTTTGACCCCAATGACTCAACAAATAGGGGTACTATTGAAGTTGCTCTACTTGCCCCCCCCCACAACCTAGCTGGAACATATTCAATCACAAGCACATCTTGGCAACAAGATGCAGATATTAATATGTACAATAATGATGTTCCCATTATATTTTCAATTCCAGAGTCGAAATTAATTGTTGCAGAAAATGTAAGCGGTGGTATTTTTCGCTTAGAAACAGGATTAAATGTTCCCGCAGTTAGAAATACATGGTTTAATTTTGCCATTGATAGTGGTACTGCGATAAAAGATACAGATTTTTTGGAACCAGAGAGTTTTAGCACTACCACACTCTATGGAATTTACGATGATAGTCAAACAACAAATATTGATTTTCCAATTACTAATGATGTTGAGTCTGAAGGAAATGAAACTTTTTCAGTGACATTTTCAAACCTAGTAGGAGCAAATTTTCCCAATAACGCTACGACTTATACTGTAGAAGTAAAAATTGTAGATGATGAAACACCAATTTTGAGCTTTGAGAATTACACAGTTTCATTTGACGGGCACTCATATTATAATACTAATGAAACGGATACTGATACAAACGTTGAATTGACATTGAGTCTAAATCGGCCACTAGAAAGTGATGTAGAAATTTCCTACATTACTATGTCGGAAACAGCAACTGAAGGAGAGGACTATACCGGTACTGCAAGTGGAACTGCGACTATTGTGGCAAATACCACCTCGACGACGATAAGTTTTCCAATCAAAGGTGATCTCTTCAATGAAGGAAATGAAACGTTCAAAGTTAGAATCGCATCTCCCCCTGCAATGACTAGCTTCGCTGACGGTATTTCCGCATTAGAGGCAATTGTAACTATTATTGATGATGAATTACCTACTCTATCAATTGATCAATCGACCCTTAGAGTGAGCGAAAGTGCAGGATCAGCAATCATTAAACTTAACCTTTCAAATATCACATCTAGTGATAAAGTTCTTAAATATTCTACCTCAATCGGTGACGATGATACGGCTCAAAGTAGCGATTTTACCGGGGTGCCGAACGAGACTAGTATTACAATTACATCTTTCGATACTTCAAATGAAATTAATATTCCTATAACTAATGATAATCTTGAAGAGGGTGATGAAACCTTTACCCTCACATTAACCGGACTTACCAATGCAGTATTTCCCGATGGTAGTTCAAGTACTACTACTAAAGTAACAATTGTTGACGATGAAGGCCTGCCAACTTTATCATTTGCATCTTCACAAGTAACTGTTGCCGAAGATGGCAATTTGGCAGAGATTGGCCTTAATTTGTCAGCAACTAGTACTGATCCGGTCTCAATTACTTACACAGTTACCGATGATACTGTTTCAAGTACTACGGCCTCAGCTGGAACTGATTTTACGATCCCAATTGATTCCACACTTATAATAGCTTCTGGTACAACTGGAACAATTGGAATCCCAATTATTGATGATAATATTCACGAAGGAAACGAGAAGTTTCGTGTAACAATTACCGAGATTTCAGGTGCCGCATATGGTACCGGTATAATTAATAATCCTGTAGAAATAACAATAACAGATAATGAGGCAGCTCCAGGTTTCCTTTTTGCATTGAATACGTGTGAAAATAGACCGAGATTTACTTCTACTCCTTCTATCAGCGAAAATGCAGAAAATATAACATTTAATGCACATTTGAACCGTCCTAGTAAATTAGTTCAAACTACTAGCTATAAGACAGAACTCATTAGTAATTCGGCAACAGTTGCTGATTTTTATCATAATCCCAATCCGACAACTGTCAAGATTTATCCGGGAAATATTTGTACTGAAATTATGGTTCCAATAACCCAAGATCAGTTGGCCGAAGAAGATGAACAATTTAAAATTGAATTTGACGAAATTATTGTATTTACCGTGACCATTCTTGATGATGACTCATATTTCCTAACTGTTGACGATGTAGCATCTGGTGAAGGTGATACATACGGAAGATATATCGCCATTTACCCATCATTAAATAGACCAGCCCCACATGATGTTTCGATTGATTGGAAAGTCTCAACTGAAGAGGGGGATACTGCGACATTCGGGGTAGATTATCCCGCTGAACCAACTCAATATGATGATTTTGCTAGCGGTGTTGCCACAATTACGGCTGGAAATACATCTAAGGGAGTTTGGACTCGAACAATTGGAGATACACTTCGCGAAGGTGCGGAAACTTTCACATTTACTATGTCTAATCCAACCGGTGGGGCAAAAATCAGAGATGGCACTGCAACCGTAACTATAAATGATCATGATCCCGTACCAATTATAACAGTTCAAACAAACCGTACTGTAGAAGAAGACGCAAGGAATCTAGAGATTGACCTCAGTTTATCGAATGAAACTTCAAATGAGATTACGATTCAATATACTACTACCGATGGAACAGCTACTGGTGGTTCAGATTTCATTGCTCAATCCAATCAGACCCATAGAATACCAGCATTTACAAGGGCATCAACCATTGAAATTCCAATTACCGATAATCAAGTTTATGAGGGCGACGAAACATTTTCAGTTACCTTAAGCAACGCTGTTAATGCAACACTTGATAGCCCAGATACGAGAACTGTTGAAGATTCTGTTTTAATCAATGTGACTATAAGTGAAAATGACCCTCTCCAGACTCTTGCTTTTGACGAAAGTACGACAGTTTTTCAAGAAGATGCTGGTACCGTTAATATTATCGCAAGATTTGCTCCGTCTCTAGTTGCTGTTAGTGTTGCATGGGAGATAGTTATTTTTGAACCTGAGGCTTCTATAACACCTTTTGATCCAGGAGCCGATCTTGTTAAACAAGATTCTGATAGTTATTTTGAAACCTCTGGTAATATACCGGTGATATTAGGTCAAACGGAGATTTCAATTCCCGTTACTATAGTCGATGATACCTTAGAAGAAGGTCCTGAATATTTTACAGTTATTTTTGATGGTGGGGCTAATTTTGGTAGAATTGATAGTAAGATTTATATTATTGATGATGACGCACCAACCTTAGACTTTAAAACCACAAGTTTCAATGTTTCAGAAAGCGTGAGTGGTGGTAATTTTGATATTGAAGTAGAATTATCTGAATCACCGGATAATGAAGTAACTTTTGATGTCGAATTGGCAAGTGGAACTGCGACTAAAGATACTGATTTCACCAACCCTGCAACTACGGAATACACGATTGCTGCAAATGCTACCGGACAAAATTTGATTAAAACAATTTCAATCCCTATTACAACTGATTCCTTGAATGAGGGAAATGAAACATTTACGTTAACTCTCAAGGATTCAAGTAAAGCTACATTTGCAAATAACGAATTAACTTACTCAAAAACCATAACGATTACAGATGATGAAATGCCGGAGGTGAAATTCACAAGTACTAGCATAGAAGTAGCAGAAGGTGTTGGCACAGCAAATTTACCAATTACTTTAAGCAATCCATCTTCGAATGCCGTTACAGTTACCTATACAACTGCAGTCGAACAGTCTGGTGCTATCGCTTCGCGAGCTACGGCTACGGATGATTTTATTAGCCCAACGTCTGGTTCAACCGCAATGATTCAAGCAAATCAGCTGACAGGAGTAGTACCAATTATGATCGTGAATGATGGATTAGTTGAGGAAGATGAAACATTTACTGTTACAATTAGTTCGCCAATGAACGCGGTTCTTTCACCCACTGCAGCTGACTTAACGATGACTGTAACAATAAAAAATGATGATCTCCCAGAGCTCACAATTACTCCTTTAGATACTGGAGTAAAGAAAGAAGCAACAGATGGAACTGCCGGAACCGCGGATTTTAAAATTACCTCTACTAAATTAATCACATCATTAACCCTTCATTATTTACCAACAGGAGACTCATTTCTGCCACGTTCTGTTTCAAATCAACCACAAACAGCTACAAGCTTAGCTTTTACTCGGGCTAATGATACAGCACCGATCATTGCCACCTTAAATGTCACTTTGGATGATGATTCGTTCGCTGAGGCCAATGGAACAGTTATGGTTACCCTGTTACCCGACCCCTCGACCGAAGATCCGGCATATACATTACCCACAAATAATACTCCAGCTTCAGTGAGTATTGAAGATGATGACGCGAAAATACCGGTGCTTACTGTTTCTGCACCTACTAGCACTACCCCTGAAAGTACTGGTTCTGTTGAATTTATTGTAAAATCATATGATGTTCAAGCTAAGACTAACAATATTAATCCCGGCCGACCAATTACTGTAAAATATACACCAGAAGAAGTGAGTACCGGCGATTTTCTAACAGATTCAGTAGCGGATACAGCTGTAACTCGAATCTTAAACTTTAGAAAAAGTAGCGGTAGTAACGGTATTTGGTTTGCTCCCTTAATTGTTGAATTAGATAATGATACTAATGCGGAAGCAACCGGTAAGGTTAAAGTCACGCTCAATGACGACCCAGCAACGACAAAGACTTATGATGTTTCAACTGGTACTGATAAGAGTGCCGAAGCTTCTATATGGGATGATGACGCACCGGAATTAACTATATCAGCAGGTCCAGCCGTAACCGAAGGTCCGAATGTAACGGCAGTATTCAAAGTCATTTCAAATGTACAACCAAAAACTGCAATTCCGCTTCAATTTACTCCAGAAGGTGAAGATTTTATCACCAATTCAGGCACCAAAATTACCAATTACCCCGCTGTTAGTTTTGAGAAAAATGAATGGACTGGCAAATATGAAGGTTTGATTGAAGTTGATGTTGTCAATGACAATTTGCGGGAAGCATCCGGTAACATTGAGCTAACTTTGAACAGCGAAGCAACGCTCACCAATTATTCAGTTGGTTCCACGGATAGTGCGATGGTGGCTGTTTCCGATGACGACCCGATACCATTAATTTCTATTGCAAATACGAGTGTGAGTGTTTTAGAAGGAGAATCAATTACTATTCCCATCACATTATCAAACCGAACCTCGGAAACGGTAGAAATTGATTGGGGTACGTCGACGACTGGCGGTACAGCAACAGCAAGTGACTTTACGGGAATGACCAACCAAACCTTAGAAATTGAAAGTGGATTAACTGGGTCAATCACAATTGCGACGACTAGTGATACCGAAGATGAAGGCAATGAAACATTTACTTTAACATTAAGTGGCCCCGAGCATGCTAAATTCAAGGGTTCTGCAACAAGTCTTGCAATTACTGTAACCATAATTGAAAGTGATGTACCGACGGTAAAATTTACCCAAAGAACAGTATCCGTGGACGAAAATGTCACTAATGGAATGGTCGCTGTGAGCGTTAGCGCGGATAAAACCACGACTATGCCGATAACAGTGAGATACACAACTTCCACTGGAACAGGTTCAGGTGTTGCAACTTCTGGTTCAGATTTCGTTGGTTCTTCTTTGAAAAGTAATACTGCAACAATTGCCGCAAATGCATTAACTGGCATGATTCAGATTCCGATTTTAAACGATGGAATTAAAGAACCCTCTGAAACCTTTTTTGTCACGCTCTCTAGTCCACAAAATGCTGTACTTGCCAATAATCCTGCTGATTTAACTACAACAATTACTATCACTGATGATGAAAAACCAACGTTGAGATTTGACAACCATTCAGTTTCAATAAATGAAACGGATACTGATTCAAACGTTGAATTGATATTTAAATTAAATCATCCACTTGCAAATGCAATTGACATTTCTTATGTCACGATGGCAGGAACCGCAACTGATGTAGAAGACTACACCGGTATTACGAGTGGAACAGCGACAATCGCGGCCAATACCACTGCAACAACTATCAGTATTCCTATCATTGGTGATACCGTTAATGAGGGCAATGAAAC
This sequence comes from Stappiaceae bacterium, assembly GCA_964291365.2. Lineage (GTDB taxonomy): Bacteria > Pseudomonadota > Alphaproteobacteria > Rhizobiales > Stappiaceae > JBDWFY01. The sequence goes on along the minus strand of OZ219989.1, from coordinate 1,394,843 downwards.
ATTTAAAGTTCGAGTAACATCTCCACCTGACGAAGTGATTTTCGCAAGTGGGATTGCTGAATTGGAAGCAACAGTAACGATTGTGGATGATGAGGGTCCGATATTATCTGTTGATCCTTCTACCCTCAGCGTAAGTGAACTTGCTGGTTCGTTGAACGTGAGACTAAATCTCTCGGGCCCGGCGAGTGGACCAATTACGGTAAACTATTCAACTGCACATGGCAATACTGGCGATTTAGATGTAGCTATTTCAAGTAGTGATGTTGATCTTACTATTCCTGCTAATACTTCCTCACATGAAATTGAATTCATGATCAAAGACGATATTATTGAAGAGGGTGATGAGACTTTTACACTAACATTGAATAGTATCACGGGAGCAGTATTCGCTAATGATGCTACTAGTATTCCTCTTACTATCACCATTATTGATAATGAAGATCTCCCGGTATTAACATTAGCGACTACTCAAGTAACAGTATCCGAAGCAGCTAAAGTCGCTGAAATTGGGGTAAATTTAACCACAGCTAGTACTGTACCAATATCAATTGCCTACACTATTACCAATAATACCGCCACACAGGGAACAGATTTCGAACTCCCAACGGGAGCTTCATTAATCATAACTTCTGGTACAACTGGTACAATTAGTATCCCAATCATCGATGATACAGTTCACGAAGGTACCGAGTCTTTTACCGTAAAAATTACCAAAATTTCAGGGGCAGCATATCGTACTGGAATAATTAATGCACCAATACCTGTTACAATAACGGATAATGAGTCTGCCCCCAGTTTCAATTTTGGCGTGAACTCGTGTGAAAACTCAACCGCACTTAGCCGGAATTCAAACCGGATCAGCGAAGGTGCAGGAAATTTGGTTCTTAATGCAACATTGAGCCATCAAAGTCAAATTCCCCAACTTGTTAGTTTTAGTACTAAATTTATTAGTGGATCTGCAACTGCTACTGACTTTTATCAAAGTTCTAATACTAGATACACGATATTTCCAGGTAATCTTTGCATAGAGATTTTAACACCGATAATCCAAGATGCTATTTCTGAAGAAGATGAACAGTTTCAAGTCCGTCTAAACAGTACTAGCGTGAACATAACTATCGTTGATGATGACCCATTATTTGTATCCGCAGAAGATGCAACTGGTACAAGTGGTGAGGGAGGAAGTCAAGGAAGTGTGGTTAATGCCCCAATAACCTTAAGTAATGAAGCATCTCGGGATGTCTCGGTTAATTGGAGAGTTTCAACTGAAGTTGATAACACCGCGACTTATGGAGTTGATTATTTAAATATGGCCAGTGAAGCAAGTGGAACTGCTACAATAAAAGCCGGATATAAATCCACCTCAGTTCCAATTAATATCATTGCGGATACAATCCACGAAGGTGATGAAACATTCACGATAACGTTATCGGATCCCACGGATGGTGCTCAACTCAAAGCTGGAGGTAATACCGCAACCATAACTATTCCTGATGATGACCTTGAACCAACTTTAACCGTTTCTGAAACTGTAAGCGCAAATGAAGCTGATGGCAAAGTCATGCTAGTTATTAGTTTATCCAATCAAACAGTTGATGAGATTACATTGCAATACTCGACTGCAAACGATACTGCGATAGGAGATACAGATTTCATGACTATTACCGATCAAACCCATACAATTCCAGCACTTGCTAGTTCTTCTGTTATTGAAATTCCAATTATTGATGATATGTTGGAAGAAGCGAACGAAACGTTTATGGTCACTTTTGGCAATGCAACCAATGCCACTTTTGACAATCCAAGTACAACAAATACTATTGAAGACTCTGCTACAGTTACAGTAACAATTAATGGTGAAATAGATACTTCACAGCTATCATTTGCTGAATCAAACCCCACGGTCAGGGAATCAGCGGGTTCTATAAACCTCAGGGTTAATGTGGATAGTGGAACTACAACTTTGTTAGTTTCAACTGCTAATGGAACTGCGACCGGAGGGGCAAACGCTGACTTTGGTATCCGTAACCTTAATATAATTAATGTGCCATCTGGTTCTCCAACTGTAGATATACCAATTTTTATACACCAGGATACAGATGATGAAGGTTTGGAGAATTTTACTGTAACTGCTACGGGTACTAGAGAAATTTCAACTACAGTCACAATTATTGATGATGATTCACCAACTTTAGAATTTAAAACTTCAGACTTCAACGTCTCTGAGAGTGTAACCGGGGGTGAATTTGATGTCGAAGTTGAATTATCTAAATCACCAACTAATGCAGTAACTTTTGAAGTTGAATTGGAAAATGGAACTGCACTTAAGGACACTGATTTCACCGACCCTATGACTACAAGTTACATGATCGCTGCAAGTGCAACCGGACAAGACCTAATTCAAACTATTTCAATCCCTATCACTACAGATACAGATAAAGAAGGGAACGAAACCTTTAAACTTAAACTCAAAAATTTAACCGGAGCGGTATTTTCTAGTGATACACTTTTTGCTGAACAAACACTTACTATTGTAGATGATGAAAACCCAACGGTAAAATTCACTAGCACCACCATGGAGGTAGATGAAGATGTTGGAACTGCAAATCTACCGATTACTTTGAGCGGTCCGACTGCCAATGAAGTCACTGTGACATTTGCAACAACTACTCAAGCTGGTGCTGGGCATGCTACTGCCGCGAATGATTTTATTACCCCAACATCTGGTACAACCGCACCTATTCAAGCAAATCAACTAACAGGAATGGTACCAATTATGATCGTGGATGATGGAGATGTTGAAGACGATGAAAGTTTTACCGTTACCATTAGTTCACCAACGAACGCCGATCTTTCAGCAACTGCAGCTGATTTATCGATGACAGTTACAATAAAGAGTGATGATCTTCCCGAACTCACCATTACCGCAGTTGGAGCAACGAAAGAAGCAACAAATGGAACACCTGGAACTGCGGATTTTACAATTACCTCAAACAAACTGATCCCCACGGGAAGAACCATTCATTACCGACCAGTGGGAGACTCATTTTTACCATTTGGTATTTCTAACAAGGCTCAAATGGCTACCAATGTGACATTTTCTCAAAGCTCACCATACACATACACATTAGAAGTAGCATTAGATGATGATACCCAGGTTGAGGCTAATGGAACGGTTGCTGTAACACTTTTACCTGACCCTGACACTGATAATCCATCTTATTCGTTACCAACAAATAATATTTCGGCAACTGTGAATGTTGAAGATGATGATGCGAAAATACCAGTGCTTTCCGTTATTGCACCTACAAACAGTATCCCTGAAAGTGCAGGTTCAGTTGAATTTACCATCAGATCTTATGACGACCAAGCAAAGTCAAATAGTATAACACCCGGACGACCAATTACTCTAAAATACACACCAGATGAAGTCAGTCCAGGGGATTTCCTTACCAATTCAGTCGCAGGAACTGCGACAACTGCAGTCTTAAATTTTAGAGAGAATAACGATATTTGGTTCGATACCATAACTGTGAACTTGAATAATGATACTACTGCAGAAGTAACTGGAAAGATTAAAGTCACTCTCAATGACGACCCTGCAATGACAAAAACTTATGATGTTTCTACTGATGCTGAAGCTAATGATAATACTGCAGAAGCAAGCATCTGGGATGATGATGCCCCCGAATTGACGATTCTTACCAGCTCACAAGTGGTGCGAGAAGGTCCAAATGTGAAGGCACAATTCCGAATCATTTCCAATGTGATGCCGAAAACCGCGTTACCGATTCAATTTACTCCTGTTGGCGCAGGTTATATTACTGATTCAGGAGTCAAAGTTACCAATCATCCAGCTGTTAGTTTTACGAAAAATGACTTGACTGGAAAATATGAAGGTTTGATTGAGATTAATATTGTGGATGATGATATCTTTGAACCCAATGGCAATGTCACGGTAACTTTGAATAGCGAAACTCCCCCCACCAATTACACTGTCGGAACTGCAAATAGTGCTGTGGTGATTGCCAACGATGATGACTCGCTTCCTTTAATTTCGGTTAATAGTACCTCGCTGAGTGTCGTTGAAGGAGAGATGGTTACGATTCCAGTTACATTATCTAATCAAACTACAGAAACCGTAGAAATAGTTTGGGCATCTTCAGTTGAAGCTGGAAACACCGCAACAACAAGTGACTTTACCGCCGCAAATGGAACTCTTCAAATTGGTAGTGGTGTAACGGGGTCAATTCAAATTCAAACGACTGTGGATACCGAAGATGAGGAAAATGAGACCTTTACTGTTACTCTCAGCTCTCCGACCCAAGCTAAGTTTGCCGGTATCGCAACTAGTATAGTGATTACTGTAACAATAATTGAAAGTGATATCCCGACGATAAAATTTGCGCAACGGACTATCCCAGTCGCTGAAAATGTCTCAACTGGGATGGTTACCCTTGGCCTTAGTTTAGATAAAACAACTTCTAATGAGGTTTCAGTACGATATACCACTTCCACTGGTGTGGGTCCAGGAGCTGCAACACCTGATGTTGATTTCATAGCGTCAACTTTAACTAGTAATACCGCAAGAATTACCGCCAATCAACAAACGGGTATGATCCAAATTTCAATTTTGAATGATGAGTTACGGGAACCACTTGAAAAATTCTTTGTTACGATTTCAAATCCACAAAATGCGGTACTTTCAAACGACCCTGCAGACTTATCCGTTGCCGTATCTATTCGTGATGACGAATCTGTTCCATTCGTTTCAATTGAACCTGATAGCGGTGAAGCTAATGAAAGTTCCGGAATTGCTAAATTTAAGTTGATTGCGACTGGAATCAATCAAACAACTACCTTAACAATCTATGCTACCCCCGCGGAAGACAGCCATGATTTTCTAACTGACGAAGTCGCCGATTCTGAGGATGATTTTATGGTTGAATTTAGTGATCCGGATGGGGACGGAACCTATACAGGACTTCTGTCAGTTGCACTTCACAATGATAGTACATTTGAAAATGATGGCGATATTAAACTTACGCTAAAAACTGATAAAAGTGCGACACGAACTTATCAACTCGGTTCTACAACCGAGGGTACGATAACGATTTTGGATGACGATCGGTTAGTTACCCTTACACTTACATCAGATGCGACGACTACTGGAGTTACTGAGCGATATCCGTTTAACTTCAATGTGAGAGCAAATGAAATTTTAAGAAAGAGCTTGAATGTTACAATTAATGTTGCGGAAGCAACTGGTGGAACTAACACACTACAACCAAGTCTACAAGGTGGTGGTACCACAGTTACTATTCCAGTTGGTGAACAAGAAGTTATGGGGACCGTGGTTATGGCAACTGGTGCTAATGTACCGGTCGGTGGTGGGACAATAAATGTTAGTATCGTTCAAGACACGACTAAATATCTATTGTCTGGTCAATCTAGTGTTGCGGTTCGCATTAAGGATGCGGATACAGGCAGTGCCACCACTCCAGTCGTATCAATTACCGGACCGACTACAATAGTTGAAGGTGCAATTGCAACTTATACATTGAGTGCGACTCCGAATCCAAGTGCGGCTTCGATTTGGGTATCGCTCCAAGTAGAAAATACTACTGGTGAATTTTTAAAAGTGTATGACTCTGGAAGTCCCCAGTACGTATTTGATAAGCTAACTGGGACTTTTAACCTTGTTCCAAATCCAATTCCTTCGGTGTCTCAATCTGGTGTCAAACGAGCTTTGATTGATGGAACCACTGGTCAAGGAATTTGGGAGGTTAGAACCAGAGTAGATGATCCAGATGGAGCAGATGGCTCAATAACGGTGAAGCTACTTGATGGAGCTGGATATGTATTACCAGTGGCATCGAGTGCGGTTAGTATCAGTACCAGTATTACTGATCCACCCATTTATGATGTATCAATCAGCTCTAATGCAGAAACCACCGGAGTGACTGAAGGGCATAATTTTGAATTTGAAGTCTCAACAGCCAATAATGTTGCGTCTGATTTGGACATCATGGTTGTCATTACTGATGAAAATAGTCAAAATCTGAATCCAAGTTTACAAGACGGTGGTACCATTGTCACTATCCCTGCTGGAAAAAGGAAAGGTATAGGTATTGTAGCGATGGATTTAGGAAACGGAAATGGGGTAACTCCCGCAACACTGGGACAGATCAAAGTTGCAGTAACTGCGGTTGCAAACCAATATTCGGTTAATAGCAACGATCCAGAAATTCTAATTACTGTGCATGATTCAGATGTAGGTAATGCCGATAATCCAGTGATCAGTATTACTGGACCAACTTCAGTCTATGAAGGTGAATCTGCAACTTATGAATTAACTGCAAGTCATACACCTTATATTAGTCCAATCGAAGTTTCGGTCAAAGTCGCAAATACAAGGGGTAGTTTCTTAGCCCCTGGTGAGGAAAAAACTCATCCAATCTCAATTGCATCAGGAGGCACAGCTGTCTCATTAGAAATCGACACGGTAGCTGATAACCCTGATGGAAGACCGGGAATTATTTCTGCAACTATTGTTGACGGCCAAAGTTATGCCCTAGCGGCTCCAGCTGCTTCTCAGGTGCAAACCCGAGTTGTTGATCCCTATGTCGTTTCAGTCTGGCCTGGGGATGATATTGATGAAAGTGAAGATGCAACATTTTACCTTAGTGCAAGTGGACCAGGTCGAACTGATCCTATTGATGTACGAGTTCAATTTACGCAAACTGGAAATTTTATCACACCATCCACCAAAACTATACCGGTAACAATATATACCCAACATTACGAACCAATAAATCTGGATTATGATGCGGAACCAGATGGGTCTGTGACCGCAACAATTTTACCACCAGCACAAGATAGTCCATCCGAATATATCCCGGGAACGAATAGCAGTGCAACAGTCAATGTAGCTAACCTTGATAATTATACTGACTTACCAGTTGTGACAGTATCTAATGATTTAGCAACTTCAGGAGTGACCAAAGGACATCCGATTGAAGTTGAGATCAGTTTAGATTCAGCATTAGATACCAATCTATACATACCTTATCAAATCGAAAATGTTGGTAATAAAGCACCCGCGATAAATCAAGAACGCGGATCCATTATCATCCCAGCGAACCAGACCTCAACAATTCATCGCATTTTTGTTGATTCAAGTTTCACTGGTAATATACCAGCAGATGCAAAATATAAATTAACTTTAAATCGTGTTCCCTATAGTTTCAGATTTGGAACTCAACCGACTGAAATTGAAATTCCGGTGCGGGACAACCAGAATCCTACCGCCGCACGTCCCACCGTTAAAATCACTTCTGCTAATCCATATGGAGTTGGTGAAGGAGATCAGGCCCCATTCAAATTGACGGCAACCCCCACTCCGACATCCAATTTAGATATTAAAGTCAATATTTCAGCTGATGGTAATTTTGTTCAAAGTGCGCAATTGAATACCCGCACAGTTCAGTTGAGAGCTGGTCAGAACTCTGTGAATTTTAATGTTGCTACGGTAACAGGACAATTGAATAAAGAGAGAGGTGTCATTCTAGCGCGATTAATGCAAGGAAATGGTTATGTGTTACCTTTCATTCCGGCAAACGCATATCATAGTACTCAGGTACGCTATGATGTTTTAAACATATCAGATCCCCCTCCGGTATCTCCAATTGAAGCAATTGTGCTAGTTGAAGATACCTTCCGTGTATCCGTTACAGCATTAAATAGTGTCATTGCTGAAGGTGATCCATTTACTATGCGATTTATCCCTACTGAGATGCCCGATCGGGAGACCGCAATTAGAATAAAAATTACCGAATCAGGAAGTAGATTCTTATCAGCTAGGTCAAATAAAATGACGACAATTAACTTGTTAAGAGCTAGCAGTACGGATGTAGTATTCAAGACGAACCCGATCAATGACCATATTGACTCATCCGGTCAAGTCACGGTTGAAGTATTGGATGGATTGGGCTATCAACCCGCACAATTATTAGTTGAGCGTACCGCGACAACCACCATCGAAGAGAAAAGTGTACCTTCAGTATTTATTGAATCAGTTAATGAATTTGTTACCAAAGGCAACAATGCAGAATTTAAGGTTCGATCAGATTTTTCGATGGGGATTGCAAGAACCTTCACGGTTGGTATATCAGCCAATCCAACTAATCTCATAACCCCACAAACCAATCGTCGCGTCACAATTGATGCCAATCAAAAAGAGGCCGTATTTTCCGTACCAGTTCCGGTTGATAGTGATAGTATGTTTGAACGCAGTGGTACTATAACAGCCACGATCTTAGATCTCAACACCCACTTTACCTTAGTAGAATCAGCAGGTTCAGAGACAAAGATTCGTCGCAATAATGATCTCAGTTTGTATCCAAGTGCTGAAGTTAGGGTGGTTGATGATGATCGTCCAACCGGAATCTCAATATTGAGTTCCTCTGAATATATTTATGAAGGGGACACAGCAGAATTTGTAATTTTCTCCGGTACAACTAGTTCATTGCACCGCGATATTAATTTAACAGTCAGTGATGGCGGTGGCAATATTATTGCTGGCCAAGCACCAAGTCGAATTAGATTACCTTGGCTTCACCAGATTGTCAGATTGCGAATTCCTACAGTTGAAAAATCAAATGAATTTGCCGATATTACCATTAGTGTTAGTTTACAACCTCATACTACGGGTGCAGGATATTTTGTGGATGGAACGTATTCAAGTGCAAATGTTGCTGTTCGAGACACGAATGTCCCAACACTATCAATTGAAGAATCGTTGATTCAGGTAACTGAAGGGCAATCTCAGGTGTTTACCATTAAGTCAGATCCAGCTCCATTGAATAATATCCCAATTAAACTAACGACCAATGCTATCTCCGGTACACCATTTACATTTACACCGAGTGAAATTGTGTTAAATGCTGGGGCAACTTCAGTGAAAGTAACAGTTAATAGCGAAGAAGATATTAGCGAAGATATGGTTTATCAAATTTCTATTGAAGAAGATGCGACGACGCGATATAAGGCGGCTTCTCGAGATGATTATACTGAACTTCATCGACTTAACCTAATCGCGGCCACTAATGGGGCCAACATTGAAGATCTCGTTGCATATAAAGAATTTCTTAAGAAACCAAAAAGTTTTCTGACCATCAGAGTTTTAGATAATGATAGTCCAGTGGTAACAAGACCAAATGTTTCAATTCGTGCCGTAAATAGTTCCGTCAGTGAAGGTACCCCGGCGCAGTTTGAAATTGCGCTTGATCCTCCGATGGTTACAGAAAATTATCGCGATTCCAATAATGATTGGCACACTAGATTGGTTCCCAATACCGCAGTTGTTGCGTTGAATCTGAGCCAAACTGGGAATGCATTTGGTACTGGTGTTAAAACAAGTCAAATATTTACTGTTAATGGCACTAGAATCTTTGCAGTACCTACACGAGATCCAAATGGTGTTAATGATACCGCACAAGGTACAAGTAGCATATCAGTAGCATTAGCACTAGCAAATGGGCATGATGTGAATTATCGAATCGCAGATAGTCCGAATAATAAAGCCACGGTTATGGTAACCGATGAATCTAGACCTAGTCTAACTATCACGGCACAGAATTCTGAAGTCGCTGAAGGGGGCCGATTAGAATTTGATATCAGTATGGTTCCTTCTGGTTCTCCAATAGACTTTCAATATCGTGTTACAGAAACAGGAAATTTTGTTGAATCAAAACGACTAGGATTATTCACTAAATTCGCAGGCTCAAAAAATCCCAATAAGATTTTCGTCAGAACAAAGACAGCCAACAACCAGTTCGAACCAGATAGTCTGGTGTCAGTGCAATTAATTGCCGATCAACCTGAATATAATGACGATGGGTCGATAAACACTCCCGCGACCTATGTTGTTGGCTCTGCTGGAAGTGCTACTACTTTGGTTACTGATGGTAGCACACCTGCTGGAGGACTCTCAATTATTGCATTTGAAGACTCAATTATTGAGGGTGGTCGGGCCAAATTTCAAATTCGCTCTATCGCGCCGGTTACTGAAACTTTATCGGTCGTTGTCCGATTTACTAATGATACTCCAGGACGTAATTTTATTGTCCAACAGAATTTGAATCAACAAGCGAACATCAGCGGATTAGGAAATTTAGACCATGTCGTTCGATTTGACGCTGGACAAAGTGCGGTCAATTTTAGTGTGCCAATAGTTGATTTAGATCAATATGCATTACCCACTCCAATCACCGCGACTCTGCGTGACAATAACAACCAGTATAGCATTACCTCAGGTGGCAATCAGTCTACTATTAGAGTATTTAGCAATGACGTGAATCTGACCGCGGCTGTGTCTTCGGTAAATTATACCGAGGTAATTGAAGGAGACACAACTCTTGAAGATTTTCTAGATATAAGAAAATATCTCGATACTGAACGTACTAGAGTGCAGTATGATTCTGGTCCATTAGAATGTGACTTCTACTGTGCTGTTGGTTCATTAAGAGGTCAAGACATAACACAGGAAATAGGTATTATCATCTTTGAAATCACCTTATCGCAAAATTCATTTGACAGTTCGTATTCTTTCCCAACTAGTGAAGGAGTTTATGTGGACTTTACTATCACTCAGACTGGAGGAAACTTTATTTACGTTGCGGAAAGTTCACGGCATTCACCAACTGGTAAAAAAGCAATTAAATTCAACAGTCTTGGTACCAAACATATTATTATCGCCACTCAAGTTGATCCGGAAAATAATCCCGGTGAAATTTCAATCTCAATCGATAACGATGATAATTCTCCAGTACTATATCAAGTCGCCGAAGCTCCTGAAAACAAAAAGACTGTTACCATTATTGATAATGGTTTAGCTGGTTCAACAGTTGCGCTCAGCAAACTCAATATTGAAGGAACTTCGATCCCAATTGAATCAATTACCGAAGGAGACGCATGGGGTGTCAAGCTTGCTATTGATCCACCGGCGGCTTATCCGTTCCGAGTTGAACTCTTCATTGACCAACGAGGCACTGATTTCCTCTGGGACGGTGATGGTACTAAAGGCTATGGGACTAAAATTGTACAAATCAATACGGGAGATAGTGAAAAGTATTTTTATGGTTTAGCTGTTGATGATTATCTCGATGAACCCGATGGCGAATTGAGTGTTCAATTAGTGCAAAATGGCAATTATAAGGTCGCAGCTGGAAGTACAAGGATTACATATATGTTCAAGGATAATGATGCGGCACCGACCTTGACTTTTGACTCAACTTCTGTGGTTGCGAATGAAAACGTGGGAGATATAGCTTTTGGTGTTTCCATGTCGCATTGGTCAACTGAAGATGTCGTTGTTAGTTACTTAATAGCAACAGATACAAATTGGACTACGAATGATTTCACATTATCGCCAACTTCGATAACGATTCCGGCTGGAAATCGAACCGGAACTATCAATGTAGGCATAACTGAAGATAATGTTTCAGAATCAAATGAGAGTTTCACTTTGACCATCAATTCTGCCACCAATGCACAATTTACAGGGGGAGTATCAACGATTTCTACCCAAGGTATTGTTATTGATAATGATGCCGCAACATCATTACCGGTGGTCTCCCTCAGTAATGCTGAAATAACTGAGGCCGATGGTGGGAGTACCATGACCTTTACCGCGACATTAGTCGGGTCTGCATCTTCCGCGGTAAGTTTGTCGTATTCAACATCCGATGGTACAGCAACGACAGCTACCTCAGATTATACTGCAGTAAGTAATCAAACATTCAATCTTTCAAATTCAAGTCGCACGCATGACATTTCAATCGCCGTCTTGGATGACAATATAAATGAACATAGTGAAACGTTTAATGTTGTATTAAGTTTAATCAATACTAATACCGCAAATTTTGCCGGTGGTGGGTCGACTTTAATGGCAACAGGAACCATTCACGATAATGACCAAGCTCCAATATTGGCATTTGCGAGTACCAATGTTGAAGGAACCGAAGGTGGAACTGCAGATTTTGTGGTGAATGTGTTAGATCCAGTTACCAATCAAGCAACCACATCTGGTAAGAAAATTTCAATTAGCATTGATGCTCAGAATGGTTCTGCCATCAAAGACACTGACTTTACCCTTCCCAATCCACCAACATTGGAAATCCCGGCCGGAATGGGGAGTGGCACGATTGCAGTCACGCTTACATCTGGTGATTCACAAGAAGCCATTGAAAATTATACTTTATTGTTAAGTGAACCAATTAATGCAAACTTTGCCCGTCAATCCCAATTAGCGGCGATTGGTTCAATCATTGATGAAAACCCGGCGATACCAGTACTAAGTATCACCTATAATGAACCCGAAACTTTAGCTGGCAATGGAGCGAAATTTTTACTCACTTCAGTCGCGGCATTTGTCGGTGACTTAACAATCACATATAATCCGGCCAAGTCTGGTGGCAATTTCTTAGATGAAAGTCCTGGTCTCAATAATGCTGATTGGAGTACTGGACGGGATCGAACGGTAACCGTTACTTTTACTGCAGCTGGTAACAACTATACGGCACCGTTAAATGTGGCAACGGTAGATGATGCAGGAGATACTGATGGCGGGACCATTACCGTAACCCTAAAAGCCGATCCAGCACCGACGGATACCTATACAGTTTCCTCAAACTCTGGCGCGGATACGGCAGTTGCTACTGTGATTAAAGTTCCGATCCCGGCATTAAAGGTGATTTCGACATCCCTTTCTCCTGAAGAAGGAACAACTGCGGCGATTGTTATTGAAGCAAGTGTGAATCCAAAGCGACCCTTGAAATTTTATTATACCCCAACAACATATAGTACGGACTACTTAGCACCTATTACGCAAGATAACCAAGTCAAAGGATCCGGTGTCAAGCGGTCCGAGACTTTAACATTTAGTACCGTGGCCCCACACCGAGCTACTTTGAATTTACAGACCAAACAAGGTGTGGGTTTAGGTGGATCAATTATCGTAACCTTAGCTCCAGGGGCCGGTTATACCGTTGGGTCACCGGTGTCATCAACGTTAAACGTTAGAGATATCTCTATTCCGGCGTTTTCAATTGAAGATGCCCCAAGAACTGTTGCCGGGCGTGAAGCCGTATTTCAAGTTATTTCTGACATTCCATTTATCGGGAGTTTAGAAGTGACCTATAATCCAACCGAATCGGGAACTAGTTTCTTAGATGAAAGTGATGGAACCAGTGGAACAAATATGCTGGCTGGACGCGACCGTAACGCACTTCTTCAATTTACCGAAGTAAATTCAGTATACCGGGCGTTATTACGAATGAGTACCGAAGATGATCCAATTTCACCGTTGGGTGGGACTATCAACTTAACTCTGAAACTAAATTCAGTGGATCAAGGTAGATATACGGTGTCAACTGCACTGGGCGCGAGTACAGCTCAAGTCTCTGTGGTGCGTCAAGACTCTTTGCCGATCTTAACGATTGCCGATACCTCTGGTCCAGAAAATGGCAATACGGCAAATGGTGTTGGTAAAATTACCTTTACCGTCACAACCACCGCGACGATCGCCGAATCCTTAACGGTACGCTATCAAGCCAGTGAAGAATCTGGACATGACTTTTTGGATGAGTCAACCACTCCTAGTCAAGCCGCGGAACGAACTCAAGATTTGGTCTTTAGTCGATCCATCTCAAGTGAACCCTATACAGCACCACTTGTCGTTGACATCCATGATGATAATACTGGGGAGACGACAGGTGAAATTAAGGTGACCTTGAAAGCAGAATCTGGTAGTTCTCAATCTTATCGTGTGCGTACCGATGGTACTCAGGAAGCGACTGCGACGATTTGGGATGATGACACCCCTGAATTATCAATCAAATCTGATGGGGATGTGACTGAGAGTGAAAATGGTACAGTAGACTTTACGATCGAAGCATTGGCTAGTCCGAATAAATCAATCACCATACTTTATAGTGTTGCGGAAAGTACCGGCCAAGGTGACGGTGATTTTATTGCCCCAGGCGATGAAGGACAAAATAAATCTGACTCATTTAATTTCTCCAATAATACAACGAAAGTTCCCTTGACCATTGATCTAGTTGATGATGGAGATATTGAAGGAGATTCAACACTCACGGTGACCATCAAACCTGATACGGATGGTGCGGTGGATTATTTAGTAACCGCGCAACCCAAGAATACCGCCACAGCGACATTATCGGATGATGATTCCCTACCAATCCTAACAATTGCCAATCCGACTGAACCTATCGCTGAGAATACCGGACAAGTCAATTTTATCGTATCAACGACAACAACTCCCCCCGCAACATTGGATGTGCATTATCAAGCGTTTGAGGTTTCGAATGGGGACTTCTTAGATGCATCGTTACAATCTCCACACCAAGAGGAGCGACGCGTGCAAACTTTAAGACTAATTCAAACCGGAGGTACAGGTTTATTTAAGGATATGCTAGAGGTAGATATTCATAATGATCAGGTTGGCGAGGCAAACGGTTCAATAATGGTGAAACTGTTAATAGAATCCACTGGTACAAAAACTTATCGGATAAATGCTGATGCATCTGCCGAAGCGACCGCGACGATTCATGATGATGATGCACCAGTAATAACAATTACAAGTCCGCTTACCGCAACTACAGAAGTTGCCGGTGCGAAAGTTCGTTTCCCTGTGACAGCATTAGTCAGTCCGAACCGCTCCATCTCTATTTATTATAGGTTAACCGAATCTACCGGTGGGGGTGATTTTATTGCCCCTTCAGAGGAATCCGCAACCACACCCCTATCAAAGCCCGTTGACTTTAGTGAAAATAGTACAACTGGTTATTTGTTGATTCCGATTAATGTGGATGATACATCCGAAGCCGACTCGATGATTACTGTGACTCTGGCCGCACAACCGGGTATTTTAGCCGATGCAAATTACAATCTAGCTTCCCCGAATACTCCGGCCACTGCAACCATTTCCGATGGAAGTAATTTACCGCTATTAACCATTGGTGACCGAAGCAGTCCAATTGCAGAGGATGCAGCGCAAGTCAATTTGATTGTAACCTCAAGTGGCACATCTACCCATTCGCTGACTGTGCGATATCAAGCCAGTGAAGTTGGTTTAGGAGATTTTTTGACCCCAGCTCAAGCCGAAGAAAAAATGCAACCACTCAATTTTGATCAACGGCAAACGTCCGCATACATTGATTCGCTCCGTGTGGAGATTGATGATGATGGTGTTGGGGAAGCAACCGGTGCTATTAAAGTAACCTTGTTGCCTGAAACTGGTAGTTTACGAACTTATCGCGTACCTACTGATGGTCGTCAAAATACCGAAGTGACCATTTGGGATGATGATGTACCAGAATTGACGATTATTGCGGCCGAAGTGTGGCAGACCGAAGGTAATCAAGCAAAAGCCGATTTCAAAGTCAAAGCACGGTTTAGTCCAAACAAAATTCTAAACGTACGAATGACCCCTACTGAATCTGGAGATTTCATTGGTGGCACAACCTTCGTTCATAATATTCTTGCGCCGGTTCCATTAGATTTTCGAAACAATAAAACCGAAGTCGCGTTAGCCGTTGATATTGCCTCCGATGACGATCCAGAACCAAATGGTTCGATAACGATTACGCTTGAGGATGAAGCCACACTTGGTAATTCTTATACCGTTGGGACTCCAAGTGATGCGACAGTGATGATCAGGGATGATGATTCGTTGCCGTTACTGACAATTGCTGATTTGGCTGATCCAGTTCTTGAGAATAGTGGACCGGTAATGTTTGTCGTCACGTCATCAAAAAGTGGACCATTGAATGTACATTATATCGCTAGTGAAGAAACTGGTGATTTTTTGGATGAGTCCATTCCAACGCCACATCAAGCTGAAGAACGTGATCAAGATCTCAATTTTACCCGTACGTTAACCACTGATTCATTTACTGACATCTTAGAGGTTGATATTCACAATGATCTGGTCAAAGAGAGTACGGGAGCGATCAAAGTGACATTATTGGCAGAAGCCAGCACTTCTCAAACCTATATCGTGCCAACTGATGGTAGACAAGAAGCGATGGCAACAATTTGGGATAATGAAGTTCCAGAGTTGACCATAACCACAATGGAAATGGCTGAAACGGAAGCTCCTTCAACGACCGCTGACTTCATTGTTACCGCTTCGTTTAGTCCGAATTTAAACTTAACAGTTTTCTTTACTCCGACTGAAACCGGCAATTTCATTGGTGGTAGATATTTTCATAACTCAAAAACTTCCCATCCTTTAAATTTCACGACTGGTAAGACAACAGTCACACTACCTATTGACATCGCATCCGACACCAGCACAGAGAGTAATGGATCAATTACCGTAACTCTTGAAGATGATAATCCAGTTGGCAATTCCTATACAGTTGGAACAGAAGATGATGCGACTATTACTATCATAGATGATGATTCATTACCAGTCTTATCAATTGCCGATTTGCCCGGACCGGTAGAAGAAGACAGTACGATTGACTTTGTTATCAATTCTTCAATTATGCCTGCTGGAGGTACACTCAATGTACATTATCAAGCAACTGAAATGACTGGTAACTTTTTGGATGAAACGACTTCACCAAGTCAAGCAGCTGAACTGGATCAAAATTTAACCTTTTCGCAATCAAGTCCATTTGAGGCCACGTTAGAAATTGATATTCATGATGATCAAGATGGTGAAATCACTGGTGTAATCAAAGTCACTTTGTTAACAGAAGATACTTTGTCAGACCAACCAACTGGGGCACAGACTTATTTGGTAAACTCAAATGAAAAAGAAACCGAAGCAACTATTTGGGATGATGAAGTACCTGAATTAACGATTGAAGCGGCAGAAACCGCAGAAACTGAGGACGTTTCAGTGAAAGCTGATTTCACAATCACCGCGCGATTTACCCCAAATTCAAACTTAACGATTCATTTTACCCCAACAGATGGGGCCGGAAGTTTTATTGGAGGAAGGTTCACTAAAAACACACCAACTTCCGATTCTTTCGATTTTACCAGCGGTAAAACAACCGCTACATTATCAATTGATATCGCCTCCGATGCCGATGTAGAGGGGCATGGGGCTATTACCGTAACCCTTAACAACGAAAACACACCTGGAACAACCTATTCAGTGAGACTTTCAGAAGCGGCTACGGTTCAAGTAGTAGATGATGATTCGTTACCTGTGCTTACAATCGCGGCACCAACTGAGCCGGCTATTGAAAGTGCTGGTATGGTTGACTTTACAATTTCATCAATAGACAATCCTGGTCCAAGTTTAACTGTACGCTTTGACCCATCTGAAGTTACTCCAGGAGATTTTTTAGATGAAAGTGCAACGCCAACTAGTCAAACTGAAATAACCTCAAAACAAATCTTATTTACCGGCTCTGGAGGCAATTTCACCGCAACATTACCGGTTCCAATCGACAATGACGGAGATGGCGAGCGAACTGGTCAAATTCAAGTTGAGTTATTAGCCGATGATGCGGCTGGTCAAACTTATCGGATTGATACAAACAATACAAATACAGTGATAGCAACTATTTTAGATGATGACGCACCAGAATTGAAAATTATCGCAGGAGCTGAAGTTACAGAAGGTCCTGGAGTAAAAGCTAGTTTTACAGTTTCTTCACAAGTACCGATACCGACTGCAAATAACCCATTAACAGTACATTATACCCCTGAAAGCGCAGACTTTATGGAGACAGGATCAAGATCACCAACATCAAAGTCACTAAACTTTACTGGATCAGCTCCTGGACCCTATACGGCACCACTTGAAATTGATGTGCACGATGATGATGACGCAGAAAATGATGGTTCAATTATGGTGACATTGAATGAAGAGCAAACTCCAGCGTCAACATATACCGTAATAACTCCTGATCCTACAACACCGGAAAATACCGCCTCGGTTTCCGTACGGGATGATGACTCTGTTCCATTATTGACAATCTCCGCACCATCGGCTCCCACTCCAGAAAGTACTGGTTCTGTTGACTTTATTGTTACTGCAACTGGTAACCCAGGAGATAATTTCCGAGTACGTTATAACGTTTCTGAGGTCTCCGGTGGTGATTTTTTGAATGAAAGTGCAACTCCAAGAAGTCAAGAAGGTGATATGGACAAACAAATAAACTTTGTTGATACCGGGAACGGAACATCCACGGCACCATTAAACGTAATGATTTATAATGATTCGATTCATGAACGAACTGGTAGCATTCAAGTAACACTGTCTACCGATGACATGACTCCCAAAACTTACAAATTAGAACCAAATAGTCCGGGATTTTTTGCCAGAGCAAAAATATTGGATGATGATGCTCCTGAATTGACGATTACTGCTGGTACGTTGGTTACCGAAGGTATTGATGCAAATGCCATCTTCACCGTCACCTCTGCAGTTCCGGTAAATGGAAATTCATTAACGGTCAATTATACACCTGTAAGTACCAATTTCTTAGAAAGTGGATCCGGAGCACCAGTGCCAAAATTGATTAACTTTACTGGATCAGCTCCTGGACCCTATATGGCACCACTTGAAATTGAAATTCATGATGATAATCAAATTGAATCGAATGGTTCAATCATGGTTACCTTGAATGAAGAATCAACTCCTGGTACTACTTATACCGTGGCGGATCACCCCAAAAACTCGGCCGAGGTTGATGTCAATGATGATGACTCGTTACCACTAATGACAATAACTGCACCAACTTCTCCAGTCAATGAGAGTGATAGTGAAGTTTCTTTCACAATTACTGCAACAGTCCCACCATCCATAACAACTACTCCTGGTGATGATTTCCCGATTCGTTATGATCCTTCTGAGGTTTCAGGTGGTGATTTCTTAGATTCAAATCCAACTAATGATCAAGAATCAATTTCACTGAAAGATATTGATTTCTCCGGTTCAGGGAATACATTTACCGCGACCTTAGTTGTACCTATTCATAATGACATGGCTGGAGAACGCACTGGTAAGATTCAGGTTTCATTACTAACAGTTTCGCCAGCAACCTATCGAATACCCACGAATGGAACTCAAACCGTGATGGTAACAATTTGGGATGATGATGCTCCTGAGTTGAAGATTACCGGAGATGGTCCAGTAACGGAAGGTACCGCGACCCATGCAAGTTTCACAATTACCTCAGAAGTTGCCGTAACCTCTTTGACATTAAACTATACACCAGAAAGTGTAAACTTTCTTGAGAGTGGTTCGGGTATTCCAACTTCTACACAAAATCCATTGCCTTTTACCACTGAAAGTCCATATACCACAAAACTATTGATTCCTTTGCGTGATAATAACCAGCCTGACCCAGCGGGTTCAATAAGGGTGACTTTGAATGAAGAATCACCTCCGGCAGATTCATATACTGTTGCTGGTTTACCTGATAATTCCGCGGTGGTAAATGTAACAGACGATGAATCACTACCAGTATTGACAATTACCGCACCAACCACTGGTACTGCAGAAAGTGCCGGAGCTGTGAACTTCGTGGTCAATGCAACCAGAAACCTTGGTACTAACTTCCGGGTTCGTTACGATCCATCTGAAGTATCTAGCAATTTCTTGAATGAAAACGCTACTCCGGTCAGTCAGGAAGAGCCAAATGAGTCAATGGTTGACTTTTCCGGTTCAGGTAACACATATACCGCAACTTTATCTGTACCAATCGATAATGATATAATTGGAGAACGTACTGGCCAGATTCAAGTTGAGTTGTTGTCAGATGATGCCGGAGCGCAATCCTATAAGGTTGAAAATGATGGCACCCAAATGGCGATGGCAACCATCTGGGATAATGATGCACCTGAATTAAAAATAACTGGTGGAAGTCGGATTACCGAAGGTCCTAACGTAGACGCAAGATTTTCAGTAAGCTCTGCAGTTGAAGTTATTTCCTTGACAGTACGCTATACTCCTGTGAGTACTAACTATCTTCAATCTTCCGGCAGTCCAATTACAACGACATTGAACTTTACTGGTTCTAATCCGTGGGTTGCTCCATTGTTGGTAAGAGTCGATGATGATGGTGCCTCGGAAGCCGACGGCACCATCATGGTCACTTTGAAAGAGGAAGTCCCAACCCCAAGTACAACTTACACTGTTGCAGAGACAGATAATTCAGCTACTGTAAATGTAATTGATGATGACTCGTTACCTTTACTAACGATTACGGCACCAACGACAGGAACTGCAGAAAGTGCCGGAAGTGTTAATTTTGAAATCAGTTCGACCAAGAGTCTTGGTGCCGGTTCAGAAAATTTCCGGGTTCGTTACGATCCATCTGAAGTATCTAGTGATTTCTTGAATGAAAACGAAACTCCAACCAGTCAGGAAGATATTACTTCGCAAAGAATACGCTTTACTGGTTCTGGTAATACATTTACCGCAACACTATCGGTGCCCATTCATAAAGATACAGTTGGAGAACGCACTGGACAGATTAAGGTATCGTTGGTAGCAGATGATGCTACCACCCAAACATATCGAATCGCAACAGATGGAACCCAAACAGCGATAGCGACCATCTGGGATGATGATGCCCCCGAGTTGAAGATTGCTGAAGATGGACCGGTAACGGAAGGCACTGCGACCCATGCAAGTTTCACAATTACCTCACAAATTGCCGTAACCTCTTTGACATTGAACTATACCCCTGAAAGTACAAACTTTCTTGAAAGAGGTTCGGGTACACCGACTTCAACACCTAATCCATTGACATTTTCCACTGAAAGTCCCTATACCACAAAACTGTTGATTCCGATACATGATGATAATCAAGTTGACTCAGCAGGGACAATTAAAGTCACCTTAAATGAGGAATCAACCCCAGCAACAACATATACAGTAGCAGTAATGCCTGACAATTCTGCAGAAGTAGCGGTAACTGATGATGAATCATTACCAGTATTGATCATAACAGCACCGACAACAGGAATTGCAGAAAGTACAACTAAAGTTGACTTTATGATTGGAGCAACTATTGATCTTGGTACAGATTTTCGAGTTCGTTATGACCCATCTGAGGTTTCCAGTAATTTCTTGGATGCAACTGCAACACCAACTAGTCAGGAAGAAATTACCTCACAAGAAATTGACTTTACTGGTTCTGGTGGAACATATACCGCAACATTATCAGTTCCACTTCATGATGATAGTGATGGCGAGCGTACCGGTCAGATTCAAGTTGAGTTGTTACCAGATGATGCCCCAGCGCAAACCTATAAAGTTGCAACAAATGGTACCCAAACAGTTATGGCAACTATTTGGGATGACGATGCACCTGAGTTGTTGATCAAATCTGCTGGAGATGTAACCGAGGGTGCGAGCGCAAATGTGGAATTTACTATTGAGGCTAGGGTAATTCCCGAATCTCCAATCACTTTGTATTACAACGTTGAAGAAAGTACCGGAATTATTGATGGTGATTTTATTGTACTTGGTGAAGAAGGAGATAAAGAAAAGCCAAATATCAATTTCGCTGGATCAAGTGAAGTTTCGTTGATGATTCCACTAGAAGATGATCCTAATTCCGAAGGTGATTCAACGCTTACTGTGACTTTGCGAGATGAGTCTGGTGGGATTTCAAACTATACAGTTGCTGAGTCACCCAACAATGCCGCTGAGGTTACAATTTCGGATGACGATTCGTTACCGGAATTGATGATAGCAAATACAGCTTCGGGTACACCAGAAAGCGATGGAGAAGTCAACTTCACGATCACTACCACAACTAATCCTGGTCCAAGTTTGATGATTCGCTACAATCCTGAGGAAGTGTTGGCTGGTGATTTTCTTGATGTTACATCAGCAGAAAACCAAGAAGAGATTACTACTAAACTAGTTAACTTTACGACAACAGATGGATTAACTTGGACTGGGACACTTACAGTACCAATACATAACGATGATGTTGGTGAAAACACGGGTAAAATCATGATAACGTTGCTCAATGAAGAAGGATTAACACGTACTTACCAGCTTGGAACGGATGATTATTTTGCATTGGCGACAATTTGGGATGATGATGCTCCAGAGTTAAAAATTACGGCAGGGAATCCAGTTACAGAGACTGCTAGTGCAAGAGCAGAGTTTAAAATTACCGCAGAAATTAGTCCGAATAAAGAAGTCACAATTCGTTATAATCTGGTAGAGAGTGCGAATTTTGTCGCAGCTGAACATAAAGGAAACGATAAAACTGAACCGCTGAATTTCACTGTTGGCAAGAAGGAAGCAACTCTATCAATTCCAATAATCAACGATGATGATGATGAAAATAATGGCACGATCACCGTAACACTGGTTGACGATTCCGCACCAATTGCTTATACTGTAGCCTCTTCCCCCGGTCATGAAGCACAAGTTAATGTGAGTGATGATGATGGTGTACCGACTATATTGATTGAGGCCAATAACGGGCGTGTCGCCGAGAGTGTTGGAACAGCTAACTTCAAGTTAACGGCAAGTGGCCTTACCGCGGCGGAAACTTTAACCATTTATGCTACACCGGCCGAAGATGGTCATGACTTTTTAACTGACACCGTTGCTGATTCAGAGGATGATTTTGATGTTGCGTTTAGTGATCCCGATGGAGATACAGTGTTTACCGGGGAGTTATCAGTGACACTTGATACTGATAACACTGGGGAGGTGACCGGTACAATTAAGTTGACATTGAATACTGATAATGCATCACCACGTAATTATGATATTGACCCGACTGTATCAAATGAGGGTACAATTACTATTTTGGATGATGACGCACCTGAGTTAAAAATTATGGCTGGAAATCCAGTAACAGAAAGAGATAATGCAGTCGCGATGTTTATAATTTCAGCTGAAGTAAGCCCGAATGGTCCTGTTACTATCCATTATAATTTAACTGAAACTGAAAACTTTATTGATAATGAAGGTAATGATAAATCAGAAAGTTTGGATTTTAGTGCTAACAAAACAGAAGCTGTGATGTCAGTAGCAATTACTAATGATACTACTAAAGAAGATGATGGCATGATCACTGTTACTCTGATTACGGATACTGCTCCAATTACCTATACGGTAGCTCCTTCTCCTGATAATGTGGCGGATGTCACTGTTGTGGATGATGATGGTCTCCCAACAATTGAGATTGTTGCAGATAACGGAGAAGTTACAGAGAATGCTGGTTCTGCGAAATTTAAGTTAACAGCAACCGGATTAACTGGCAATACCACGTTAATAATTAATGCTACACCAGCTGAAGATGGGAGCGATTTTCTAGCTGATGCAATTGCAGATTCAGAGGCTAATTTCCCTGTTTCATTTGAACTTGATAACAATGGTAATTTTACTGGTGAGCTATCCGTTAATCTTGATAATGATGGTGATGGTGAAGCAACCGGTGACATTAAATTGACTTTGAATGCAGATTCTAATACTACCGCTACTTATCGTCTTGGCTCAATAATTGTAGGTGTGATTTCAATTTTAGATGATGATGCACCTGAACTTACTATCACTGGTGGAAATCCAGTAACGGAATCAGATGACGCGGTAGCAACGTTTACGATTTCAGCGAAAGTAAGTCCAAACAAACCCGTTACAATCTATTATACGGTATCTGAAGAGTCTCCAAACAATGGTACTGGTGATTTCTTGGCAAGAACGGAAGAAGGTAATCAGAATGAACAATTGAATTTTAGTTCGGATGCAACAAGTGTAGACTTAACAATTCCGTTAGTTAACGATGACATTGATGAGGATAATGCGACGATTTCAGTAGAATTGATGGCTGATCAAAGTAATTCTGGCTTGACTTATACGGTTTCAAGTGCACAAAACTCTAGTTCTGTTGAAGTAACTGATGATGACTTACCGACAATAATGATTGAAGCGAATAGTGGAGAAGTTGCAGAGAGCGAGAGTTCTGCACTATTCAAACTGACCGCAACAGGGTTATCGAATACGACAACTCTTTTGATTAATGCAACTCCTGCAGAAGATGGTCATGACTTCCTAACTGACGCAATTGCAGGAATCGCTACGGACTTCTCTGTTGACTTTTCTGACACAGATGGAGATAACATTTATACTGGTGAATTATCTGTTACACTTGATGATGATGACATGGTTGAAGAAAATGGTGATATAAAATTAACATTGAATACAAAACCGACGGTTTATAGACTTGGCTCTACTTCTGAAGGTATAATAACAATCATTGATGATGATATAGGGGCTACTCTTGTTACGATTGAAGCTACGACTCCTTCTCCAATTATGGAAGGTAACACGGCCGTATTTACCTTAAAGGTTACTCCAGAAAGCGCAGTTAATGAAAGTGAAACATTAAATGTTCAGTTCAATGTTATCCAAGAAGGGAACTTTATCTTGTGGAGATATAAACGATCAATTTCTATGGATTCAGCAATGGCAACCCTCGAAATTAAAACCCATGATGATGAAGTTGAAGAGAATGATGGAGATATCATTGTAACTTTAGCTGATACAGATTATTATGAGATCCCAGCATCACCAAATAACTCTGCGAGAATAACGGTGATGGATGATGATCCACCAACTGATGACACTCAACGAACAGAACCTGAAGATCGGATTTCAGTAGCACAAATAGTGGTAAATCAGCTGTTAGATAATCCTAACTTTTATCAGGGTACTGGATCAACAGAAAGTAGTCCCCCCTCACCTATACCAATAATTTCTATTGACGCGGTCCAACCTCAAGTTGATGAAGGTAGTCCAGTTGAATTTATTATTACCTCCAATGGTGGTTCTGAGTCAAGTGCGACTTTAATGAATTTAAATGTTAATCCAAAAGGTGACTTTTTTGAGTTTAGCACACCTGACCAAATTACAAGAAGCATACAAGGTCAAGAATCAGTTCAAGTCACCTTCCCGACAATAGATGATTCCATCGCTGAAGAAGATGGCCGACTTGAAGTAACTATCATTCCAGATTCTTCGTACCAAATAAATTCAAACAAAGGAGCTAGCTCAGTTATTATTTCTGACTCGGCTGATCGAAAACTACGACAAGATTTACTAGTAGCAAGTTCGCAAGCTTTCTTACCTGATATCGTTGGTAATATGGCCGCGAGAACTTCTGGTCTAATCGAACAACGCATCCAACAAGGGTTTAGTAAAAATAGTGATGTCACTCTTAATCTTGCAGGTGAAAACACGTTAAAAGGATTAATTGAAATGAGTGGTGAAATGACCAACGATGGTTCAGTGGAATGGCGCGAAGTGCTTGGTGAATCATCCTTTGCAATGACATTAATATCAGGTGACGATTTTGTCGCCCCGGCAACAATATGGGGAATCGGTGACTACCGCGACTTGAGTGCAAGTACGTCAAATGATTCACAAGCATGGTCTGGAGATGTTTTCACGGGGCAATTTGGCATTGACGCGTTGATTGGACAAAATACCCTTACTGGCCTTTCCGCTTCCATTACTGAAAATGATATTGAAGTGGGAAGTAGAAATACTGAAAAACTAGACTTTACCCTCAACGCAACTACCCTCAATCCTTACTTTGGTTGGACTTCACCAACTCAAGATGCTGAACTGCGCGCAGTTGCTGGTTATGGCATTGGAGACTTCACCATTGATCAAGCAAACTATGATATTGAGACCTTGGCAAGTAAATCCTATTCACTGGCCATAGCTGGTAGTAAAGAACTCTACTCATCCGAAAGTATTTTAAATGGCACAACCAAACTACAACTAGTCGGAGACTCTTGGTTTACCAGACAGAATATAGACGGCAAATCAAATCTATTATCTGATCTCCAAACCGATGCACAATTCTTAAGAATCAGTACCGAAGCAACCCATCAATTTGAATTTGAACGCGGTTCAACCTTCACCCCACTTATTTCAATCGGAATCAGACGTGACCAGAAAGATCAACAATCCCTCTTTGGATTCGAACTCACTGGCGGGTTTGATTATCGTGACCCGCTTGGGTTGACCCTATCTGGATCCGGAAGCGTGCTACTCGGTAGCGAAAACGATATTCAAAAAATGAGCATAAAAAGTTCATTGGAATACGACTACGGAAGCGACGATTTAGGTCTTACATTTGCACTCTCGCCTACTTGGGGACAAACCCAAGCGGAAATACAAAACTCACTATGGAGTAGCGAAATCTTAGCGAGTAGCAACGAGGTAGGTCAATATTCCGATGGCACGCAAATAAGTACTGAAATCGGCTATGGCTTTGCACTTGGAGACGAGTCCCGACAATTGAACCTATATAGCGGCTATGAATTTGACGCATCATCAGATGATGAACTGCTATTAGGAACAAACCTATCAATCGGTTCAAATTTCGGTCTAGATTTTGAGCGAATCAACAAGACAGGTTCGCCAGATTCCGCGGCGAGAAAATATCAATTCAACGCGCGTTTAAGCTGGTAATGTACTATACAAAATTAATTTTATAGTTGTAACATAGCGAAAGCGGTTTACGAGGGCAAGTCGGACAAATCACTGTATCATAATGATCAGCCATATCCTCATACATCAAGCTAAGGGTCGGTTCATGACGACTAGCTTTCGTGACCGCTGTCTTGACATTGTCTGGAACCAATAATTCCGGAACACCTCCAAAAAATTTCAACGCTCGAATCTTCGCGTTAATGAACGCTTCTAACTAAGCCGATTCACACACCTCCGAGTAGGTGTAATTGGAAACCGTCAACGTCGCAACAAAAACCGGAAACTCCTTCACCTCACCGGTCTTGGAATCTTGAACCAATCAAGGCGGTCCAGCCCAATCAAGGTATAAACACTCACTAGGCTTATAATCAACACGCACGGTGTGCTTAATCTTCTTTCACCATGCCCGATATTTCGCAAAAACTGACTCCTTTTATAGCCATTTGGATGTGTCCACTCATTTCCACACCGTAACGTTTCAATAGAAACACCTTTAACCTTCTTCGCTAATTCTTTATGAATGTAAATATAATCCGGCTCTGGACGTTTGCTGTTAGCATCAGGGTTAGGAGGATAGAGCACTTGCTCCAAGTCAAAGTCTGACATTGACTTAATTTTAGCTACTGTCAATCCCAAAACCGTTGCTCGTTGTAAACAATCATAGACCGTAGAACGACTAAGATTCGGTATAATATCCAAAATCGTCGCAACAGGTTTATCCTGTTCTAAACGCAGTAACAGAAGCTTTCTGCACTTTTTCATGGGTAATCTTCTCATACTGGACTCCAGTAATCATAAACTGTAGTCAGGTTAAAAGATTACCTCTTGAACTAAAATAATCTATCTCTAGTTATCCACAGAAATTCGTCCGAATAATTTCGGATTTTATGTCCGAATGCTCTCGGATTTTACAGACAAGAATCAAAATACTTTGTATAAATAAGTTGCATCTTTGGAGTAAATCGCTACTAATTTTGAATTTCCAATTTTTTTCTTAAAATTCAATTAATTTTCTCTTATATTTCAATTAATTTTTTCTTTAATTTTTGTAAGTTTACCTATAATTGCCTGAGTTTAAAGCAAATTAGTTTCGTTTTATTAAATTTTTTCTTTATTCTAACAGATTTGAAATAAGTAAAATTACTTAAAATAAATTATATAAACATTTTATAACTTTATAATTTTGTATATAATTATTTGAACTAATGTGAGATAAACTAATAGTCAAGAATTGGTTTGGAAAATCGTATAATAGCAACTTGACCGTCAGAGAGTATTTCAAACTAGTACCACAATAAATTGGAATTAAAACTAGCTTACAAAATCAAAATAAAAAAAAATTTATTACTAGTATTGTTACGTATAACCATTTTCAAAAAAATTATTAAATTATTAATACCTCAAATACAACAAAGGAATAAAATTCAATAGCTATTTTTTTAACGTACCAAGGTTATATTTCCCAAATCCTTAATAAACAAATATAATGGAGGTTTTATAGATTGATAATTATTAGAAATAAGTTTTTCAGCTTGGAGTAATACAGACTCTGTTCTCAGAAATAAATGTTCTTCAATATTAAAAACTGCAACTAGTTGAGTTAAAACGACAAGTTCAAGTTGGAGAAGAATTATCTGCAGAATTTTGTCTTAAAAAATTTTCTATTGTGCAATCTGGACATATTGAACAATATTCTTATTCATTCATCAATTGTTTCAGGTAATGAAACAATAAACCACAAATTAATAATATAGAGAATCATCATTCAATTAATTTAATTGAATTAAACCTTTTACATGAGGCACCTATGCGAATAATATCACGCTATTCACTTACGATTCAATTAACACTGAAACTTTTAGCGATTTTAATTATTATAAATTCAGCTAGTGCGATCTTACTTAATAATGCACACGCTGTGACTGTTGATACTAATTTTGTCAATACTAACAACTCAATTTTACCTGGTACATCTGAAACAGGCGTCGGTCAAGGTGTCAATAACAAAGAGTGGTATATCCATGCGGGTGCTGTCACCGATTTCCCAGACGATATTCCGATCCGAATTCAAGTAAATAGCTGGGTCAATCGTACGGGAATAGTATTTAGATTTACGGAATATATAAATGGTTTTCAAACAGTTCAACAGTCACCTAGTCCTTCATTTTCCGGAAATTCGGTTGACTACACTTTGCAATATGGAACAATTAGGATTGATCATTATACTCAAAGTGGTTCAAATGCGCTAGGACGAGCACATTTTCGTCCTAACGACACACGCATTAATGCGATTAGGTATCAAGAAGTTCGATATAGATTTGAAGTATGGCATGCTTCTTCTCCCAATATCAAAGATGAAGTGAATCTTTATATTTCGCGAAATCATCTTATTGAAATGGTTTGGAATAATGGTGGTAGTATTGATCAAAGCAACCCAGTGAACCGAGATGTTGAAATATTTAGCGATAGCTCAGGTGAAACAGATTATCCTATACCAAGAGCATGGGCAACTTCTGTCTTTCCATATGCTGATGTTAATTCAAAAATTAAAATTAGAGCAACTGAACAGCATAATGGTAATCCAGTCAAGTCAGCAGAATGGGTACGACGGGGTACAGAATTCAAATATGATCTCGGTAATAATGTATTTGACTATGGTACATGGTTTATATTTGTTTCTGGTGCGATTCCAGCCGACAATAATGGACGGTGCAATATTGCATATACGATCGCACATCATTCTAGTTGCTTTGCATTAACATTTCGTCCTAACAAGACTGCCATCGATAATTTATCAGGTTCAGTTAGCATCAATCTTGAATTGGTTTATATGGAAAATAATGTTGAATTGGTAAGCAAAAAAATTTCATCACTTGTAATTTACGAAGAACATTCAACTACTACACCTATACCTATAGTTTCTTTAGAATTATCACCAGAAACTGCTGATGGTATAGATGAAGGAGAGTCAGCACAAGTTTTTTTCGTATTAAGTAAACCAATCGCACACGGAAATCGGAGAGTGCTTAAGTTTACGGTATCCCAAACAGGTAACTATCTAACGAATTTTTTTGTAACCAACCCGGAAGTTACTGTAACAGTATTAGGACCTAATCGGAGAAGTAATCCTGTCACATTGCGAACAATTAACGATGAGATAGATGAGCTGGACGGTTCTATTACTGTGACTCTAAGTGGAACAGAGGGTCAAGATTTCAGATATTCAGATATACCAACTGAGAATTCAAAAACATTTACCGTCAGGGATAATGATATTCCAGAAATCACAATTAGTCCACATCAACTCACCAATCCAAATGTTCTAGAATTACCGTCGTCCTATGCAATATTTGAATTGACTGCAGATCGTCCTCCTATTCAAAAACTTGAAATACTATATGATTTTGCTGGCATTCCTTACCGTGATACAAAAGTCACACCACCGGCATCAGTTATATTTGAAGCTGGTGAAACATCTGGTATTTTAAGAATAAAAACTGACTACAATGCCAATACAGACACTGGTGGGACAATAAGTGTGAGACTAAAGAAAAATCTAAGTAATCTCGGTTCCTATAGAATACCTAGATCACAAGCAGAACAAATCGCCACAGTTAATGTTTTAAATAATAATAGTCCGATTACACTCTCACCTACTACCACGAACTTCAATGTTGCAGAAAATGTCTCGGGTGGAAACTACTTAATAAATTTTGAACTATCTAGAGCGGCAGTGATCCCTACAAAGTTTACTGTCGCTGTCAATGAAGGTACTGCAAAGAAAGACTTTGATTATCGCGAACCCGCCTCGTCAACATATCAAATTGAAGCTGGTGACCGCAGAGCCTCAATTTCTATTCCGATACTTGATGACATAGAAAGTGAGGGAAACGAAACATTCACGATCACTCTTTCTGACATAATCGGGGCTAATTTCGTCGACAATGTTTCCACACTTGAATATGAAATCACTATCATCGATGAAGAAGACCCAATTTTATCCCTAACTCAAGATTCTATTACTGTTACTGAAACCGATGATGATCAAAATATCCAACTTACCTTGAACTTGTCCGGTACAATTGATAGTTCAGTCAATATTTCATATTCTCTAGTTGACGAAACCGCCACTGGAGGAGTTGACTATACTGATGTTTCGAACGGACAAGTCACTATTTTGGCAAATACCACATCAATTCCA
Source organism: Stappiaceae bacterium (assembly GCA_964291365.2). Lineage (GTDB taxonomy): Bacteria > Pseudomonadota > Alphaproteobacteria > Rhizobiales > Stappiaceae > JBDWFY01. Next base: position 1,364,112 of record OZ219989.1, on the reverse strand, counting down.
ATCAATTTACGCATTATCGGTGATGAAATTAGTGAAGATAATGAAACGTTTAAGGTTAGAATTACCTCTCCCGCCGAGAACACAGTATTTGCTCGTGAAGTTACAGAGTTAGAAGCAATTGTAACTATTACTGATGACGAACCAATTGAAATGAACATTGTCACGACAGATTTTGTTGTCACCGAAGATGTTGTAAATGGTGTTTTTGTCATTGACCTTGAATTAACTAAACCTGTTACTAGTTCAGATTCAGTTTCTTTTTTAGTTTCAACTAGTTCAGACACTGCGACGAAAGATATTGATTTTGAAACACCTCCAAGAGATTCAACAAGTCCACGTCATGCATTTTCAGAAACTGAAAAAACTTACACTTTTGGAATTCCGATTCTAAACGACGTAGATAATGAAGGAATTGAGACTTTTAATGTTAGGATTTACGATTTGCAAGGTGCTACATTTGCTGATGAAACTAGAGTACAGTCTTTTGAAATAACAATTATTGATAATGAAAAACCAACAATAACTCTTGCAAATAGTACTAAACAAGTTATTGAAAAAGATACTGACACAAATGTTGAATTGATACTGAATTTATCTGGTCCAATATATGAAGCAATTGACATTTCCTATGAAGTGATTGCGGATTCCGCTACCGAAGGAACGGATTTTGTTGACGTTGGGAATGGTGCAATCTCTATACCGGCTAATACATCGTCGATACCAATCAATTTTCAAATCAAGGGTGATGATTTTAATGAAGGTAAGGAAACATTTAAAATTAGAATCACTGACCCACCATCCAATGCAGTTTTTGCCGATGGAGTTACGGAATTAGAAGCGATCATTACTATTGTTGATGATGAATTACCCACATTATCTGTCGATCGCTCCACCCTTACTGTAAGCGAAAGTGCTGGAACTACGCACGTAGGACTCAGTCTTTCCGGTCCCTCAAGTGAAACGGTTGTTGTAAATTATTCAACGTCCATTGCTAATAATGATACGGCCATACAAACTGACTTTACTGCACAATCAACAACTACTACTATTTCATCGGATTCAACATCTGGATTAATTGCTATTCCAATCACAAATGATTCAGATATCGAAGAAAATGAGACATTTACTGTAACTTTATCAAATGTTAGTGGAGCTGTATTTTCCGGTGGTCAGAGTAATATTGTCATACAAGTTACCATTATTGACGATGAAGGACTCCCTATTCTAACACTTGGGTCGCAAAACAGAAATATTAATGAAGAGACTGCTCTTGCAGAAATTTTATTAAATCTATCCACCGCACCATCTGAAACAGTGTCAGTCACTTATTCAACTACTGAAAAAACTGCGACTAGTAATGTTGATTACACCCAACAAACTAATGTAACTTCAATAATCACATCTGGAACAATTGGAAGAATATTCATTCCAATTATTGATGATAACAGCTATGAAGGCAATGAAGAATTTTCAGTCATCATCACGCAAATTTCTGGAGCCGCCTATGGTACTGGAATAATTAATACTCCAATTGATTTAACAATAACGGATAATGATCTTGAACCAACTCTCACAATATTTGCTTACACCTGTGGGGATTCGGAACCGATACCTCGTAATTTTACCATCAGTGAATCTGCGGGAAATATGATTTTTAATGCAAAATTGAGTCATCCAAGTAAGACACCCGTTACTTTCAACTACTCAACTGAAGTTAATAACCGCGAGAATTTCGCAAGTAAAAGTGACTTTTATGTCAGTAATTCAATTCAATATTCAATACACCCTGGAACAACCTGTGTAGAAATTTCAACCCCAATCACCCATGATGAGCTATTTGAAGAAGAAGAACAATTTGATGTAGAGTTTACTAATAGCTCCGTTACAACCTTTAATGTGAATAAAGTTGGCTTGAGTAACAATAGTAAATTTGAAGTAAAAATATTAGATGATGATCCAATCATTTGGAACATTGACGACCTAACAATTCTTGAGGGTGATACCAATACTGAAATGAATTTCTATGTGTACTCTAATAACCACAGAACCGAAGATAATGATTCCACTAGTATTATCTGGACCGCCTCAACAGAATCGGGTGATACCGCGACCTTTCGTGAAGATTACGCTCCTGATCATAATTCACATACACGTCAAGTCTCAATTTTAGGAGGAAAAAATTTTTTCAATATTGAAAGATTAGAAACAAGTGGAGATACAATTTATGAACCTGATGAGACATTCACTGTGACTTTATCAAGTCCTGGAACTGGATTTGAAATTGGCGATGGCGTTGCAATTGGAACAATACTCAATGATGATCCGAAACCGACTCTTTCTACATTAACAAATGTAAATGTCAACGAAGCTGATGAAAGTTTAAATATTGTTATTAATTTGTCTAATCAAACAGTAGAAGAAATTTCATTACGATATTCAACAACTAATGGAACTGCAGTTGGTGGAACTGATTTCATTGCACAAACCAATCAAACCCTTACAATTCCAGCACTAGCAACTTCAGGTACAATAAAAATACCTATTATGGATGATAACATCTATGAAGGGTTAGAATCTTTTACCGTTACTTTAAGTGAAGTAAATAACGCGACGTTTCCATTTCATGCTGAAACACTGAAAGTTAATGTCGCGATCAATGAAAGCAAGAGTATTCCAGAAATTTCATTTGCCAACTCAACTCCATTTGTCAATGAGTCGTCAAGGTTGGCAACAATCACAGCGAATTTAAATCACGCATCTAGCCAACCAATATCAGTCAAATATGCAACTTCGGCTGTAACAGCTAGCAGTTCCGGTGAAAATGCAGATTTCATCTCGTTAACGAATCAAACACTCGATTTTGCCCCTGGTGAAACCACTAAAAATATTGCCATTACAATTAACCAAGACTCAATCAATGAAGGGAATGAAACATTCACAATAACCATGCGGCAAGTTAATAATGCACTCTTTCCCAATTCTGCTAGTATCATTACAGCAACTGTAACCATAATTGATGATGACTCTGTGACTTTATCCTTTAAATCAAATGATTTCATGCCAACTGAAGGTACGGAGAACTATAGTGTAGTGGTAGAATTGTCTGCACCGACAACCAATCCAGTTATTTTTTATGTTGATACTCGTGGTGGAACCGCATATCCCTTATCTGATTACGTACCTGTTACCAATACAAAGTTTACAATTACATCGGGAACTGAAAAGGAAATTCCAATTCCGATTTATAGTGATGGCTTTTTAAATTTTTACGAAGGGAATGAAACATTCAATCTAATACTTTCTAACTTGACCGGTGCAACATTTGCAAGTGGTACTCCAACTCTTGAACAAACTATAACGATCGTAGATGAGCATCAACCAGAATTGAATTTCACCGAAACAAGTGCAACGGTATTAGAGGATGAAGGAATGATCAATTTGGAAATTGGATTGAATGGTGCAACTGCAAATGAAGTAGTTGTGCAATACACGACGGCATCAGGTAATGGAGTTGGACAAGCGACTGCAAATCTTGACTTCATCAGACCCGCTGCAGGATCAAACCTGGGTAAAATTTTACCTAATCAACTCACTGGAACTATTCAGATACCGATTGAAGATGACGAACTAGATGAGCCAGATGAAACATTTACAGTCTCCTTAAGCAACCCACAGAATGCAAGACTTGCAGACACAAAACTAATAGCAACAGTAACAATTAAAGACAATGATGTTCCTGAATTGTCAATTACCGCTAAAGGTAACGCGAAAGAAGGAGCAAATGCAACTGCAGAATTCACAATAACCTCAGATATTTTGCCACATCAAAACCTTGCTATTAACTATTTACCCGTTAGTAATTATTTCCTTCCTGATGGAATTTCCAGAAACCAACAGACTTCACAACTATTGATGTTTTCCAAAGCACCAAATGATGGTCCTATTACTACCACCCTTGGTGTACTGCTCGACAATGATAATTTAAAAGAATTAAATGGAACAGTTATGGTAACTTTGCTAGATGGTTCGGCAACCAATCCCACTTATACAGTAGATACAACCAATTATTCTGCGATAGTCAATGTCGAAGATGATGAATCTCAAGTTCCAGTACTATTTATATCTGCTCCCACTAATGCTACAGAAAATATAGGGGTTGCAGAATTTACTGTTGCCGCTCGAGCAACACAAACATCAAGTTCAAATTTTGCTCCAGGTAGGGACATTACCATACTCTACTCTTCAGAAGAATTAGACTCTGGTGATTTCTTAGAAAATGCTGATATACTTCAAACTGCTGTTTTAAGTTTTGGAGAGTTAAAAAATTCGGTTATTTTACCAATTCCCTTAGATAATGATGCGATACCAGAGGTAACTGGAAAGATTAAAGTCACTCTACATGAAGACAGTGCGTCAATTACAACTTACACCCTTCCTAATGATGCTAACAAAAGAAGTGCTGAAGCTACAATATTTGATGATGATGCACCAATTTTAACAATCAAAGCTGGAAATGCGGTAACTGAAGGTCCAAATGTTAAAGCCAGATTTAAAATTCTTTCAAATATCATGCCAAAGGTGCCAATCCCCATTCAATATACTCCAGTAGGACCCAGTTTTATTAGTGGATCTGGAATCAGAGTGACAGCATCTCCGCCAATTAGTTTTACAAAAAATGCATTTACTCAAAAATATGAAGGTATTCTTGAATTTGATATTATAAATGACCGCATCAATGAACCAAATGGGAATGTATCCGTCACGTTACATCGTGAATCTCCTACGACCACATATACCATTGGTTCAACTAATACGGCTACGATTCCGATTACTGATAATGACCCGGTACCGACAATATTGATTGCTAATCAAGGTCCACACGTTAACGAAAACGCAGATATGATTACAATTCCAGTACAATTGACCAATCCAACTTCAGAAACAGTAGAGTTAACTTGGAGTACTACTACAGGTACTGCTTCAACTAAGGACTTTGAAACAAAATCTCAAACTTTGGAAATTGAAAATAGTTTACTTGGTCTGATTCAAATTCCAATAACCGATGATGATATCTATGAAGGAAATGAGACATTTACCGTTACTATTGTTGAACCAACTCAAGCAAAATTTTTAAATTCCATTCGTCACCAAACAAATATCAATACAGTCGTGGTTAATGTTACCATTGTTGATGATGAGATCAAACCAACAGTAAAGTTTAACAGCAGAAATAGGACGGTTTTGGAAGATAGCGGTGAGATAAATTTAGAAATTAGTTTAACTAGTAAATCAGCAAATGATGTAACAGTAAATTATGTAACAAATGCTGGTACGGCAACAGCCGATAGTGACTTTTCTGCAACACCTGCTTCACCAGCAACAACAGCAACGATCCCAGCAGGTAAATTGACAGGGTCGATTCGAATTCCAATTTTGTATGATAAATTAGATGAAGGAAATGAAACATTTACCGTTATTTTAAGTAATCCACAGAACGCTCAACTTTCAAATTCAATTACTGATTCAACAGCAACCATTACAATCACTGACCAAGATATTCCAGTACTGTCAATTTCAGCTAATAGCAACGTGAAAGAAACTCCTGGTGCAACTGCCGATTTCACTATTACGTCTGATATAATGCCGAGTAGCGGACTGACTTTATATTATTTACCGAAGAATAACTCTTTCCTTCCCGCTGGAGTTTCAACTGTCCAACAATCTACCGCACAACCATTAACATTTACACAAGAAAATAATAGTGCCCCGATTGTTGCAACACTTAGAGTAGCTCTTGATAATGATGATATTGCTGAAACAAATGAAGCATTAATGGTAACTTTACAAGATGAACCTTTAACCAATGTAACTTACTTAGTTAGTGATACAAATAATCAAGCAACATTGATTGTTGAAGATGATGACGCGGAAGTTCCCGTACTAATTGTTGAACCAGCAGCTCCAGGAACTGCAGAAAATGCTGATGTAGTAGAGTTTAAAGTGACTGCTTATAGTAATCAAGCTAAGACCAATAGTATTGATCCGAAACGGCCGATTACTGTCCACTTTACACCTGCTGAAATTAATACCGGAGATTTCTTAGCTAATTCCGTTGCAAATACGGTAGACTCTACTAAATTGACTTTTACGGAAAACAGTGGGCTTTGGACCGGAAATTTCGCAGTTGCATTAGATGATGATAGTACATCAGAAGCAACTGGAAAAATATTGGTAACCTTAAATGAGGACCCTTCAACAATTCAAACTTACATCGTATCTACTGGTGATGACAAGAGTGCTGAAGCTACCATATGGGATGATGATGCTCCAGAATTGACGATTGTTGCAGGAACTGCAGTTACTGAAGGACTTGAAGATATGGCTAAATTTAAAGTTATCACCAATGTTAAACCAAGAACAGATTTAGCTGTGCAATACACACCAGTCGGTGGAGACTATATTACGGGTTCTGGAACTAAAGTAATATCAAGCCCTGCATTGAGATTTTACAGAAACCGCCAAACTGGACAGTATGAAAGTGAAATTGAAATTGATATTGTGAACGATAACCTAAAAGAATCCGATGGCAATGTCATTGTTACTCTCAATGATGATACAACAAGTCCAAAAACCTATATTGTTGGGACTCAGTCAAGTGGTATGGTCGCGGTTGCTGATGATGAACAAGTACCCGTTGTATCTGTAGCAGATTTAGAGCTAAGTATTGGTGAAGGTGATTCATCTATTTCAATACCAATTACAATATCTGGTCCCTCAACAGAAACCGTGTCAATTGAGTGGAGTACTTTCGCAAGTACCGCATCAACTGATGATTTTGTTGAACAAAAAAACCAAACACTAGAAATTGACGCAAGTACTCAAACAATCAGCAACACGGACGGTACGATTACAATTTCTATTGACGAAGATGACATTGCTGAGTCTCCAGAAATATTTGAAGTAAGATTAACCGGAACTACGAATGCTAGGTTTGCTACTGGTGAGACGAATATTTCAGTCATGGTTACAATTACCGATAATGATTCTATACCAACTCTCACAATTGCGACAGCTGTATCAGTAGCAGAAGGTGACGGTCATGCGTCAATCAGCGCAACTTTAAGTCAAGCAAGTGGTAATCCAGTTACTTTCAACTATTCAACGACTACAGGAACTGCTTCAAGTACAGACTTTACCGAACAAACTTCAACCCTTCATACCATTGCGCCAGACACGACAACACCAATAATGATTCCAATAACGGTCGATGAAATTGATGAATCAGATGAGCAGTTTACTGTTACCTTCACTAATTTAAACGGAGCAACCTTTGCTGGTGGAACAACCCCAACGACTACAATCACCATCAACGATGATGATCAGGTTTCAATAAGAATCGCGGATAGTTCAGTGAGAGAAGGTGATTTGGGTACTGTTGATATGGTTTTTAATGTGACCTTAACTAACACATCTAGTCAAACGACAACGGCCATTTGGACTGCATCCACTGAATCGGGGAATGACGCAACTAGAGGTATCGACTATGCTGGTACAACCAATTCTCACACAGGTTCATTAGAGTTTACACCCGGGGAAACTTCCAAAACAATCAGAATTCCAATTGTAAGTGATTCCATCTTTGAAGGAAATGAGACCTTTACCGTGACCCTTTCAAGTATAACCGGTGGAGCTGAAATTGCCGATGCAATCGCAATTGGTACTATTATGGACAATGAATCTATCCCTACTTTATCGGCAAGTGCACCAACTAATATTGATGAAGATGCTGGTGAGTTAACCATAACAACAACTCTAACCAATCGGACAGACCAAGTTGTTACAATGTCCTATGCAACAGAAGCAGATACAGCAACTGGAACTGGGGCAAACAGAGATTTCATATCAACCCAACCTGGTGCAATTCACACCATTCCAGCTAATACTCTCTCTAATACCTTTACTATTAAAATTGAGGATGATCAAGTATATGAAGGGAATGAGACTTTTTCCATCAGAATAGCTCAAGCAAATAATGCCACAATTCCAGGTGATCCAGCAGAAATATTACTTCCTATAACAATCAGTGACAATGAATCTATTCCAGAAATCTCCTTTGCAGATATGAATCCAATTGTTAATGAAGATGATGGTACACTAACGATAACTGCTATTTTGAGCCATGCCTCTTCCCAACAGGTAACAGTGACATATGCTATAACTGATGGAACTGCAACTAGTTCAGGTGCCAACCCGGATTTTAACATTCAACCAGAACAAGATCTCAATTTTACAGCTGGTCAAAGATCAAAAAATATAACCATCACCATTATTGATGATCAATCTCTTGGCAATACACCTGAGGCAACTGAAGGGAATGAAACATTTAACATCACCTTAAAAAACCCCAATGGTGGTACATTTGCTAATTCTGCATCAACAATTTCAGCAACAGTTACAATTTTAGATGGTGAATCACAAATATTAACGTTTGGTGATTTGCAATCTTTTAACGCAAGCGAAAGTGTAGGTAATTTTGAAGTGTTAGTACAAATAATGGGCGCAGGAGCGGCAGTAAAACCAATATCTTTTGATATCGCATTGGGTGAGGGAACAGCTACCCAGTCTAGCGATTATTCAGTCCCGACTAAAACCAACTATTCAATTCCAGTTGGCACAGGTAGAAATACAACAATTACAATTCCAATTACACCTGATACAATAAACGAAGGTAATGAGACATTTGATTTAACACTCTTAAATTTAACTGGTGCAACATTTGTTAAATCCTTAGCTACAGATAATGGTGTAACACTGACAAGACCTATCACAATTGTTGATGATGAAATGCCGGTTATTAAATTCACCGAGCGAACACAAACGATAAAGGAAACAGATGCAAACGTTATGGTAAATCTTGAAGTAAGTTTAAGTGGTCTAGCGACTGATTCTAATAATCCTGTTACCTTTCAATATGCGACTTTTGCTGGTACTGAGATTGGTACTGCGACTGCAGGTATGGATTTTACGGCAACTAGTGTGCCCAATCAACTAACTGTTCCAGCTGATCAATTAACTCAAACAATTCAAATTCCGATATTGGGGGATAGATTAGCTGAACCCGATGAAATTTTTACCGTGGAAATTACTAATCCACAAAATGCGGCTCTGTCTGCAACCCCTGCAGATTCAAAGATTACTGTAACAATTAAAGATGATGATATACCAGAACTTGAGATTTCAACTGGAACCCTAATCACTGAAGGCGAAAATGTAAACGCGAGATTCACGATTATTTCAGATATATTACCACATAATGATTTTGTCGTTCATTATCTACCAGTCAGTGAAGGTTTTCTTTCACCGGAGATTTCTAATAAACCACAAATAACTTCACGACCGATGACATTCACTCGACAAGGTAATAGCCCGACTACTGCTATATTTAGATTACCGATCGTAAATGATGAAATTGCTGAAGCTGATGGTACAGTTACAGTAACACTACTTGCCCCTCCCACCTCACCTTCAACCCCAGCAAATTATACCGTAGCTGCCACGAAAAATCAAGCCTCACTTGTTGTATTAGATGATGACTCCCTCGTACCTGTATTAACAATCACAGGACCACCGAACAATATTCCTGAAAGTGATGGATCCGTTGAGTTTACTGTAACCGCCTATAATAATCAGGCTAAGACTAGTAGCATTAATCCTGGTCGAAATATCACGATTCAGTACACCCCTGAAAACTTAGCCTCAGCGAATTTCTTAACTGCGAGTGGAACGACTGAAACTACTGTACTTAATTTTAATGAACGAAATGAAGTGTGGACAGATACTTTTTCTGTAAACTTAGATAATGATTCAAATGGCGAAGCGACTGGAAGAATCAAGGTCACGCTCAATGATGATCCTGCAACCACTGATACCTATATAGTTTCCACTGGAAGTGATAAAAGTGCAGAAGCAACCATCTGGGATGATGATGCACCCGAATTGAGCATTATTGCTGGTCAAATTGTTACCGAGAATTCAGTTAAAAAAGCCAAATTTAAAGTTATTTCAAATGTTAGACCATCTCAAAAAGTTCCACTCGAATATACCCCTGTTGCGACTAATAACCTAATTGAAAATTCAGGAACGAAAGTGACTGGTGAACCAAGAACTAGTTTTATCCTAAACCAAACAACCGGCAAATATGAAGGAACAATCAGTGTTACACTATCAAATACTGATTTATTACTCAACAATAGCAATGTTACTGTGACTTTAAACAATGTAACAAACCCTACGAATTATTTTACCGTGGCTCCAATTAGTGCGACCGTTATTGTTGAAGGAGATAACTCCCTACCCATTATTCAAGTCGCGAATTTGAGTCCTACGATCGCAGAGGATGCTGGTTCAATTACGATTCCAATTAGTTTATCTAAACCTATTCCGAATTTCACCACAGTTAAATGGCATACAACCTTAGGGACTGCCAAAGCTAATGATTTTATCGAATCTTCACAAAAAACACTGCTTAGATTTGAAGCAAGTACTGCGGACCAAAGAATCCTACAAAATGATCTTACAATTAACATAACAGATGACCAACTCTATGAGGGTAATGAAACATTCACCATAACATTAAGCGAGCCAGTCAACTCAGCTCTACCTGAAGGCCCCTTATCTACCATAGTTATTACCGTCACGATAGTGGATAATGAGTCACCTCCAGTAGTAAAGTTTACCAATAATAATACAACGGTTGCCGAAAATCAACTAGGTGGTAATGTTGATATTGAAATCAGTATTGAAGAGATTACCGCTCAGGACGTGACTGTATCCTATACAACTTCCACAATGACTGGGAATAGAACTGCCACCGCGGATATTGATTTTACAGCCATTTCATCCGGTACAGCAATGATTCAAGCAGGGCAACGAACCGGAACAATTCAAATACCCATCATTAATGATATTTTTGACGAAGAACCTGAAGTTTTTAAAGTTACGATAAGTAATCCAGTAAATGCAGTTCTTTCTGAAATCGTGACTGACTCATCTACAACTGTAACTATCAATGATGAAGATATACCGGAACTATCAATTTTAACTAATAATACTTTCGTCAATGAAAGTACCGGGATCGTTAATTTTATCATTGAGGCTGATGTAAAACCAGTTAGAGATTATTTCCTGAAGTACATGCCGGTAAGTGAAAACTTCCTACTTTCTGGTCTCTCTGGTAACATCCTAACGACAAGTCCACTCAGACCCAAGTTTACATTGGTTGATGCAAATGACCCAACGAATACACGGGCACGAGCTGTATTACCAGTTGGTATTCACAATGACGAAATTACGGAAGCAAATGGGACATTGATGATAACTCTTGAATGTAACCATTTTTCTTGCAGTCAATACAAGGTGAATCCAAACAAAAACACTATAACGATTGATGTCATTGATGATGATGCACTGATTCCCGTGCTTGCAATCTCTGGTCCAGCAGAGGGAGTCTCAGAAAGCAACGATCAAGTAACATTCACCGTAACAGCTTATGACAACCAAGCCAAATCAAACAGCGTTAATCCAGGTCGAAATATCACAATTCAATACACACCTAACGAATTCAGTGGTGATTTCTTAACCAATACGGTCGCTGGAATTGAAATTACTGAGGAATTAACTTTTTCCCAACATGGTGATACCGATAACCCATGGACTGACACATTTACTGTCGCATTAGATGATGACAATAATTCAGAACCAGCCGGAAAAATTCGAGTGACATTAAACGATGATCCACTTACTTATGCGACTTATACTGCATCTTCTCGGGGTGATCGAACAGCAGAAGTCTTAATATTCGACGATGATGCAACAGAATTATCAATTATTGCCGGTCCACCTGTCACCGAAGGTGCCGGAGCTAAAGCGTCATTCAAAGTAATTTCCAATGTGTTACCAAAAACTGACTTATCAATTGAGTATACACCTGAAGGTGCGGCTTTTATTGCTGATTCAGGTATCAAAGTAACGAAATCTATCCCGGCCGCTGATTTTGAATTAAACTCTAGTACCGGACAATATGAAGAAGTCATTGAAATCGACATTGAAAATGATCAATTAGAAGAACCAGACGGCCAAATCTCAATAACCTTGCATAGTGAATCTCCTCCCACTACTTATTTTGTTGGGTCTTCAGCAACTGCCATGATACCAGTAACGGATGATGATCAAGTCCCAACAATAATCATCATTGATTACTTATCTGTTAATGAAGACGCAGAATCAATTTTTATTCCAATCAACATATCCAACCCGACAACTAATACTGTGCAAATTGATTGGAATACAAGCATTGAGTTAGGATCTGGTAAAGCGTCAAGTGCGGATTTTGAAGAACAACTTAATAAAACGCTCGAATTTAAGCAGAGTACCCAAACGAACAGCAATACCTTGGGAGGGATTTCTATTCCTATAACTGATGACATGGTGAAAGAATCAGCTGAAGAATTTAAAGTTGAATTAAGTAATGCGCGCAATGCTAGTTTTGGAGGTTCAAATACATCTTTGACGATAACAATAACTATCAATGATGATGAAGGTATCCCCGAAATTACCTTTGCGGATTTGACTCCAAGCATTGATGAGTCAAGTGGAACTTTAACTGTTCGTGCCAATTTGGAATTCGCAACCACTGAAACCGTTTCGGTAAAATATGCGACTTCGACTACGAGCGGAACTGCAACTGGAACTGGTAATGATGCTGATTTTGGAGAAATAACAACCCCTACTCTACTCAATTTTACCCCAGATCAATCCTATGCTGAGTTTACCATTACCATTAATCAAGATACAATAGATGAAGGTAATGAGACATTTTTCATCATGTTAAGCGAGGCAACGAATGCAAACTTTGCCAATTCTGCTACCACAATCACGGCAACTGTTACAATTATCGATGATGATTCAGCAACTTTGACGTTTAACAATACTCAATTATTTAATACGAATGAAACTGATGCTGATTCAAATTTTGTTGTTAGGGTGAATTTGTCGCGTACAAGTCCGAATCCGGTTACCTTTGATGTTGTCGTAACCGATGGAACTGCAACAAAAGATTCAGATTATTTAAACCCAACTAATCCCATAATTACAATAGCGGCCAACACTGCTCAAGATGGTGCGATTACCATCCCAATTAAAGGTGATACACTCAATGAAGGAAATGAAACGTTTGAACTTACGCTATCAAATTTAACCGGTGCGGCCTTTGCCAGTGGTGACCCTATTACTCGTAGTGCAATACTTACCAAGACCATTACAATTTTAGACAATGAAAATCCAACCGTGAAATTCACTAACCCGACCATAACTGTTGCCGAAGATGTTACTGGTGGTATGGCCAATTTAGAAGTAAGTTTAAGTGGAACTAAGAGTTCAGCTGTTACAATAAACTATAGCACTGCGGCTGTTAGTGCAACCGATACCCTTGACTTTACTGGTACGACTACAGGTAGTACGGATATTCAAGCGAATCAATCGACTGGAATCATTCAAATTCCGATTAATCAGGATCTATTAGACGAAGCCGATGAAACTTTTACTGTGACAATAACAAGTGCAACTGGAGCAGAACTATCGAGTATACCTGCAGATTTAACTATTACCGTAACAATTACCGATGACGATATTCCAGAATTATCGATCATGGCAAGTGGAACTGGGATCACAAAAGAAGGTGCAAATGCAACTGCGGACTTTAGAATTACCTCAGATATTTTACCACATTCTGGTCTCACAATCCAATATATTCCAGTCAGTACATCTTTCCTACCTGACGGGGTTTCAACTTTCAAACAATCTCCTCCACAACCTTTGACTTTTATTGACCCACCTAATGGCGATCCCTACACCACGTTGAGTGTAGATTTAGCGAATGATGGCATCGCAGAAGCCAATGGAACAGTAGTAGTGACTCTGCAAAGCGAAACTCCAACCGATACAACCTATAAGATACATGCAACCAATATTCAAGCCACTGTTCACGTTGAAGATGATGATGCTAAGGTTCCAGTATTATTCTTTACCGGACCAACCGATGGTACTGCAGAAAGTGCCGGTTCAGTAGACTTTACTGTAACTGCCTATGATGTCCAAGCCAAAACCAATAGTATTGACCCCAAACGGACAATCACCATTCAATACACTCCTGAAGAAATTGATTCTGGAGATTTCTTAGCGAATGAAGGAACTGCAAGAACAGCGGAGCTAACTTTTACCCAGAACAACAGTATTTGGAGCGATAAGTTTTCTGTTGCAATAGAAAATGATACCAATGCCGAAGCAACTGGTAAAATCAAAATAACCTTGAATGTTGACCCCGCAACAATTGATACTTATACTGTTTCTAGTGGAAACGATAACAGTGCAGAAGCAACTATCTGGGATGACGATATCCCTGAGTTGACAATATTGGCTGGTAATGCCGTTACAGAGGGAACTAATGCAACCGCATCCTTTAAAATCATTTCAAATGTCCAAATTAGTGCTCCATTGTCAATTCAGTACACTCCCGAAGGTGCCAACTATATTTCTGATTCAGACACCAAAGTAACAGCAAATCCGGCCATTAGTTTCATCCCTAATCCACTAACCAACAAATTTGAAGGGTTGATTGAAGTTCCGATAGTAGACAACAACTCATACACACCGAATAGTGATATAACTGTAACTTTAAACAGTGAAGAAATCCCAACAAATTACTATGTCGGCTCACCAGCCAGTGCGTCCGTTGCAATAACCGATAACGACCCAATCCCTACTATTTCGGTTGCAGATACAACTCCCACAATTAGTGAAGGTACGTCAACTCTAACAATTCCAATTACATTATCAAATCCGACCAGTGAATCAGCAAGGTTTAGTTGGAGCACCTCTACCGGGACCGCATCTGCAAATGACTTTGGTGAACAATCCAATCAAATTGTTGAAATCACCAGTGGTACCACAGCAATGATTCAAGTGACAATTAATGATGATAATCTGCAAGAAAATAATGAGAACTTTACCATATCTTTTAGTAATGTCGAAAATGCGATGTTTCCAAATAATCTGACGACATATCCCATAACCGTAACGATCACAGATAATGAAGGTAGCACCCAAATTTCATTTGCTGACTCAACACCCGAAGTCAATGAAGCTGCAGGAACACTAACTATTAGAGCTAATTTGAATCATATCCCCAACCGCGCCGTAACAGTAAACTATGCAACATCAGATGATACTGCAACAAGTTCAGGTGAAAATCCTGATTTTATTGCAATACCGGAACAACAACTGAGATTCCCCTCAGGACAAGATTTTACCGAATTTACCATTACCATCAATCAAGACGAAATAAACGAACCGAATGAAAATTTTAACGTAATTTTAAGTGATGCAGTTAATGCGACCTTTGCCAATTCTGCACCATCTATTTCAGCACCAGTTACCATCATTGATGATGAATTACCAATATTAGCATTTAAAACAACAGAATTTAACTCACCAGAGCAAGATGCTGATTTTAATGCAGTCGTTGAATTGATGGGGACCGTAAGTCAAGCGGTTACTTTTGATGTCACATTAGGAGGTGGAACCGCTAATAATTTTGTTGATTATAATAACCCAACCAATACGAGTTTTGAAATTCCAATAGGGTCAACTGAGGTTACTATCCCAATTCCGATTTTGGCAGATACCGAAAATGAAGGAAATGAGAACTTTAATTTAACAATTTCAAATTTAGTTGGAGCAGAACTTGCGAATGGTACCACCCTTACTCAGTCCATAACAATTGTTGATGATGAAATTCCAACAGTGAAATTCACCAATGCTACTGCATCAGTTGCCGAAGATGTTTCAAGCGGTATGGCCAATGTTGAAATTAGTTTAACCGGTGCAACGACAAATCCAGTTACTGTGACTTATGCTACTTCAAATGGTATTGGTGTAAAAGGTGCTATAGCCGGTAATGATTTTATAACTCCTACCGCTGGATCAAATACCACAACGATTTTAGCGACTGAATTAACTGGAACAATTCAAATTCCAATTCTAAATGACGAACTAGATGAAGCAGCTGAAATTTTTTATGTTACAATAAGTAATCCTCAAAATGCCGTACTTTCAAATAGAACTAGTGATTCGACCATAACTGTAACCATTGATGATGACGATGTTCCTGAATTTTCAATTTCTGCTACTGGTAGTGTTAAAGAAGGACCAAATGCGACGGCTAACTACACTATAACTTCTGACATCATTCCACATGATAGTATTACAATTCAATATATACCCGTGAGTACTACGATAATCAATACTGAACTTCAACAATTGTTTGCTAGTCAAAATTATACCCGAAATGTTTCCACGTCATTCTTACAGGGCGGTGTGACTGGGATTCAACAAACGACTTCTCAACCGCTTGTCTTTACGCCTGTTGATGTAAATGACCAAAGTAATACTTCAGCAACAGCTACACTGAGAGTTCCCTTGGATGATGATGATGAATTTGAATATGATGGTACAATCAAGGTAACCCTACAAGACGAATCCCCTGCCAATATGACCTATAAGGTGCATGGTATCAATGATAATGCAACGATCAATGTCAGAGATAATGACTTACCCATATTGCGGGTTGAATCAGCTGGTGCGGCGGTGGAGTCAACAAATGCATTGTTTTGGGTTAACGCCGACAAAAGTCCTAACACTATAGTTAGGTTTTATTATGATGTATCTGAAAGCGGAAATTTTATCTCCGCTTCAAATGAGGGTCGGAATAAAGTTGGGATTGCAAGTTATATCAATGGTGCGTTTAAAACATTAGAAGATATTCCAATTATGAATGATTCTAATTCTGAAGATGATGGAACGGTCACGGTCACGTTAGTTCCAGACCGCGCAAGTCCTGCGACTTACGAGGTAGCACTTTCCCCAGCTAATACAGCTGATATACAAATATTTGATGATGATTCGCTACCAACTGTCGAAATTTTAGCAGAAAGTGGTGGTATCGCAGAAAATGCAAATCCGGCACAAGCAAAATTTAACTTAACGGCAACCGGGTTAACAGGTGGTTCAGCAACTTTAATGATCAATGCTACGCCAGTTAATGTTGATGGAAATTTTTTACTTAGTGCTGATGAGAATACCCCCCGCAATCACCCAGTACGGTTTCTTGATGGTGATGGAGATAGAATCTATCAAGGGCAAATACCAATATCAATAGTTGACAATACTAATCCAGGGGCGACTGGACGTATTCAGTTAAGATTGAATGAAGCATCAACGATATACCGCCTTGGTTCAACCACAGTTGGTAATGCATCAATTTGGGATAATGAAGCACCTGAGTTGAAGATTACCGCGGGTAGTACAATTATAGAAGCGACAGGAGCAAATGCTGATTTTGTGATTTCAGCTGAAGTTAGTCCGAATAAACTTGTCACAGTTCGATATGACCTGATTGAAAGTGGCGACTTCATCTCAACTGAAGGTATTGGTAAAACTGAAGAATTAGATTTTACTAATGGAAAAAGAAGTGATACTATATCTGTCGCAATTAATGATAACTCATATCCTGAAGACAATGGAACAATCACAATAGCACTCTTAACAGATTTATCAAATCCAATTAATTATATGGTGGCAAGTGCACCAAATCATACTGCTGAAGTAAATGTGATTGATGATGAATCATTACCAATTGTTTCAATTTTGGCAGATAGCGGTGCGGTCGCAGAAATAACTGAAAAAGCACGGTTTAAATTGCGAGCAACTGGGTTGTCGGCAACAACGACTCTAATGATAAATGCGACTCCAACCGAAGATGGTCATGATTTTCTGACTAATTCAGTTGCAGGAACTGCAGTAAATTATGCAGTTGAGTTCAGTGATCCAAATGGCGATAATATTTATACTGGTGAATTTATTACTGCACTAGATAATGATAATACAGGAGAACCATCTGGAAATATAAAACTAACTTTAAATTCAAGTCCAATTCAAAGTAATCCGTATGTGCTGGGTTCAACAACGGAGGGAACACTCACAATTTGGGATGATGATTCTCCAGAATTATTGATTAAAACTGCTGGTACGGTGACGGAAGTCGCCGGCGGAATAGTAAATTTCCCGGTTGAGGCACGAATTAGTCCGAATCAAATGATTACGGTAAATTATAGTGTCTCAGAGAACGGAAGCGGTGAAAATGATGATTTCATCGCGGCAATATACGAGGGAACCGGTAAGCAGTATATGCTTGATTTTCGTTCAAATAAAACATTGGCAACTTTACCGATACCTATAAACAATGATGAGATTGAAGAGGGTAGTTCAGTTGTAACTGTGACTTTAGTTGAAGAGACAGGTGATAATAAAACATATACTGTCGCCGCATCCCCAAATAATGAAGCTGTCTCAACTATATTAGATGATGATGCACCACTAATGATTTCAATCCATTCAGATGTGATGACCACCGGGGTAACAGAACGATATCCATTTGATTTCACTGTTCGTTCGAATCGACCTGTTGTAGATGACTTTGATGTTTCGCTTTTCATCTCAGAAGCTCTAGGTGGGACTGATACCTTACAACCATTCTTACAAGGTGGCGGTAATAAAGTAACGATTCCGAATGGTAATCAAGAAGTAACAGGAACTGTAATCATGGCAACCGATGCAAATGTACCTGCTGGAGGTGGAACAATAAATATTTCAATTCTTGCTGACACAGAACGTTACACTATTTCTAATACTGCGGGATCCTTAGTTATTTCTGTAAAAAATGCTGATGTAGGAAGTACGACAACTCCAATTATTTCACTTTCAGGACCGAATTCTGTGGTTGAAGGTGGAACCGCTACCTATAATGTGTCAGCAAGTCATACACCTGATAGTGTACCCTTAATGGTTTCGGTGAATGTAGAAAAAATTACTGGTGATTTCTTAGCGGTAGATCAAGCAGGTATTAGAAAAGTTCCAATCACTACTGGTTCTACCCCTGTAAAATTTGAGGTTTTAACGAAAACTGATAATCCAGATGGACCAACGGGTGTGATTAGAATTTCTTTGATAGAAGGAGCTGGTTACGCATTACCAGTATCAAGCAATAATTCAAAAGTTGATACCAATGTAATAGACTTATCCATTCAAGAAATATCAATAAATTCTCGTGCTGTCACAACTGGAGTAACTGAACGACATAATTTTGAGTTTACCATTTCTTCGCTTGTTAATGTAAATGCAGATTTACCGGTGCAGATTACAATAACTGATGAGAATAATGATGACCTTAATCCAAGCTTGCAAGGTGGTGGTAATACAATCACAATTCCACTTGGAAAAAGAAGTGTAACGGGTATTATTGAAATGAATGTGAGTTCAGGTGGTGTTAATTCGACCACACCTGGTCAAATTAAAGTTGCCGTCACGCCAATTTCAGGACGTTATCAAGTAAATAGTGATGATAGTGAAATTGTGGTACCTGTAAAAGATGCTGATAATGGAAGTGCAGAAACACCAGTCATTTCAATTTCTGGTACAACTTCTATAATTGAAGGTGGAACTGCAAGGTACAATGTGTCAGCCAGTCATACTCCAAGCAATGTACCATTAGCCGTTTCAGTATTGGCTTCCAATACAACCGGCAATTTCTTAGCCACCCATGACAAAAGAACCCATCAAGTTCCAGTTTCAAGTGCAAGTACACCTGGTACTATAGAGATAGATACCGTAACAGATAATCCCGATGGTGATGCTGGTACCATAACGATGACAATCGTTGAAGGCTCTGGTTATGCATTACCACAAGATTCAAATGAACTGAGTGCAAGTACCGTAGTAGTAGATCCCTACGGCATTCCAGAATTGACCATTACTTATGCGGAATCCGAGACTTTAGCTGGAATTGACGCGATGTTTGAATTAACTTCGTCGACCCCATTTGAAGGTGAATTAATGGTCGTGATTAATCCAGTTAAATCTGGCGGAAATTTTTTAGATGAAAGTGATGGACCCAGTAATGAAGATTGGAGTTCAGGTGAAGATCGAACAATTAGTGTAACTTTTGCCCATGATGGCACCAACTATAAAGCTCCATTAAGAGTAGGAACAGTTGATGATTCTGCCGACACAGATGGTGGTATGATTGAGGTGACACTTAAAGCTGATACCAATAATCCAACAACTTACACTGTATCAGCAATTGCCGATGCGGATTCAGCAACAGCAAGTATTATCAAGATCCCTGAACCAACCTTGAAGATTGTCTCAACAGCAGTTTCTACAGATGAAGGTACACCAGTGGCGATTATTATTGAAGCCGATGAAAATCCAAAACACCCATTGACCTTTAATTATATCCCGACTGAGACTGGCACCAGTTACTTACAAACAATTACACAAAATGATGAATCAAAAGCGACCGGTGATACCCGTTCAACGACTCTTAAGTTTACGCAAGCTGATCCAGGTTCTTCCGATCCTTGGCGAGCAGCTTTGAATATACCAACTCAAGAACACACGGCATTAAGTGGAACAATTTCGGTTGTATTAACGACTGGAACTGGATATACTGTTGGAACACCAAATACATCTATAGTAACAGTCAATGATATTTCCATTCCAGAATTATCAATTTCTGATGCAACGCGAACAATTGGTGGGAACGATGCGGAATTCAAAGTAACGTCCAATATTCCATATGTTGGTAATCTTAATGTTACCTACCAACCAGTTGAAACTGGAACCAGTTTTTTGGATGGGAGTGATGGGCCGAATGGTGCGGATTGGAGTTCTAGCGAAGATCGAACAGTCCCGCTCAACTTTGCCTTGGATGGCACTGAATATGTTGCGACGTTAGCAGTAGATACCATTAATGATGATAATTCTCCGGCTGGTGGTACTATCAACATAACCTTACAAGATGATTCTGCAGACCAAGATACTTACACTGTTTCAACTGCGACTGGTGCGAACTCAGCTCAGGTATCCATGATCCGTGCAATTTTGGTTCCGACCTTAACCATAGCTGATACCGAAGGAGTTGAAACTGGAGGTCGTATTTCGCTCAAAGTTACATCAAATGCTACTTCTGGTGGCACAATAACTGTTCGCTATCAAGCAAGTCAAGTGCGTGGTGACTACTTAGACGAAACGACATCACCAAGTCAAGCAGCTGAACAGCCACAGGATTTGATCTTTTCTCGGTCTGACCCAGAAGATCCATTCACTGCTAATCTAATGGTGGATATCCATGATGATAGTGCTGATGAAGATATCGGTGAAATCAGAGTTACTTTAAAAGCAGATACTGAAAGCCCTGCAACTTATCTGGTATCATCTGATGGAACACAGGATGCAATTGCAACGATTTGGGATAATGATGGAGATCCTACAATAATAATCGGAAATGCGGGGACTTTTACAGAAAATTTCGACTCGCATATCCGCTTCCCTCTCACGGCATTGGTTCCACCCACATCGCCAATTACTTTGTTATGGGATTTAACCGAACGGGGCGGAGACTATTTCCGATTCGGGATTGAAGAAAATAATGGAAATTTTGGAACAATTATCTTTAACGGGCAAATCAAAACCATGTTATCGATTCCAATAGTGAAAGATGAAAATACGGAAAATAATTCCATCGTCACAGTTACTTTGGCACCCCGTCCAGGACAATCCCGATGGAAAGTTGATCCACGTCGGAGAGTCGCAACTGGTATTGTGACCGATGACGATAAACTTCCCTATATAACTGGAATTTCTGAAGTAACAACACCTATCCCAGAAAGTGCAGGATCAGTTGATTTTGTCGTTACGGCAGCTTCAGCAATGACTCAGATCGTTTATTATCAAGCAAGTGAAATCAGTAGTGGAAATTTTCTGACCACAGAACAAGAAAAAGTCAAATCTCAAAGTTTGACCTTTGCTCAAGATGGAGGAACTGGGCCATTTGTTGATACTCTAAGTGTTGCTATTGATAATGATGAGGTTGGTGAAGCGACCGGGCAAATTCAGGTAACATTATTGGTAAAACCAAGTGGTGAGAGGACTTACAGAATAAATTCAGGAGCTAAAACAGTAGCCACTGCAACGATTTGGGATAATGATGCACCTGAAATATCAATTGGAGATGCTACTGCACCACAAATTACCGAAGCCGCGGGTGCTGAAATTCGGTTTCCACTGACTGCACTAGTTAGTCCAAATGATTCAATTGACGTTTATTATACCTTAACAGAAAGCACTGAGGTAGGAGATGGTGATTTTATTGATGCTAATGAAGAAAGTTCCGATGCAACAAATCCAAAATCAAAATCAGTTGATTTTAGTGGAAGTAAAACAACTGCTGATTTAGTAATACCGATTGTTCCTGATGATCTTGCCGAAGGAACTTCCACAATTACATTAACCTTGGTGGCACAACCGGGAACATTAGCTGAGGCGAACTATAACTTAGCTTCAACAGTGTCTGCAAAAGCAGTTACAATTGAAGATGATGATGGCACACCAGTATTGAGAGTTGCTGATATTGTAGATCCGGTAAGTGAGGATATTGATGCAGATGATGACACCGATCCAAATGAAGTCGTATTTGTGGTAACCGCTCCGATTGCAACAGAATTAACCGTTTATTATCAAGCTAGTGAAGTCGGTAGTGGAAATTTCCTAGAAACAGCTGAAGAATCACGAAAATCAGAACCAATGAATTTTGCCCAAGTTGGAGGTACTGGACCATTTGTTGACACAATTTCTGTACCAATTCATGATGACAGTGACGGGGAAGCGACTGGACAGATTAAATTGACATTATTAGCAGAATCAGGAGGTACCCCAACTTATCGAGTAGAATCTAATGGCACCGAAGATGCCTATGTGACAATTTATGATAATGATGTTCCAGAATTAACAATTACTGCGACCGAAGAAAATGAAACTGAAGCTGATGCTACTAAAGCAAATTTCACCGTAACCGCTCACTTCAGCCCGAATTCCGAACTAACTGTAAACTTAAAACCTACTGATGTTGGTGATTTTATTGGTGGCAGTTTCACTGATGATACCTCAACTTCTGCTGAATTAGATTTCACTAGTGGTAAGACGACTGCTCCTTTAGCAATTGATATCGCATCCGATACCAATACTGAGAACAATGGCTCTATTACTGTAACTCTTGAAAATGAAAGTACCCCTGCCACTACCTATTCAGTGGGAGCATCACCTAATAATGCCGCTACCGTGAATATTATTGATGATGATTCGCTTCCATTATTGACGATTTCAGCTCCAACATTACCTGTTGCTGAGAGTTCAGGGACCGTTGACTTTACCATAACAGCCACTACTGATCTTGGGTCTGATTTCGAAGTACGTTATGACCCATCCGAAGTAGGTTCAGGGGATTTCTTGAATGACAACGCAACCCCAATTAGTCAGGAAACAGAGACAACCCAAGCAATTGATTTTACTGGTTCCAATAATTCCTTTACTGCAACATTGTCAGTACCGATCCATGATGATGAGGTTGGTGAACGAACCGGTCAAATTGAGGTTACATTATTAAGAAACGATTTGTCAACTGAACTATATAAAGTTGCAACCGATGGTACTCAAACTGTTAGAACAACGATTTTAGATGATGACGCACCAGAATTGAAAATTTCCGCAACAGGTCCAATCACCGAAGGATTTGACACGACAGCTGAATTTACTATCACGTCGGTAGTGCCAGTTTCTGCTCTAATACTAAATTACACCCCAACGAGTGCGAACTTTATCCAAACAGGATCAGGTACTCAAACTACTACTCCTTCACCGATTATTTTTAGTGGAATCGACTCCTACACTGCAACTTTACCAATTACAGTACATAATGATGAAGTGAGTGAAAATGACGGCACAATTCGAGTTACCTTGAATGAAGAAAATCCTCCTGCTACAACCTATACTGTCGCAGATTCACCCGATGATTCTGCTACAATTAATGTCACGGATGATGACTCCTTACCAATACTTTCAATCGCGGCCCCAACGACACCAATCTCTGAAGCCGACGGTTCAGTTAATTACACTATTTCTGCAACAACTAATCCAGGTACCAACTTCCGCGTTCGCTATAAACCTTCCGAAGTCGGTTTAAATGATTTCTTAAATGAAGCTGCAACACCACTTAGTCAGGACGTAGCAACCGAAACCAATCTCGATTTTACCGGTTTGGTAAGTCCATATACCGCGACATTACCCATCCCGATACATGACGATGAAGTCAGTGAGAATTCAGGTCAGATTGAAGTGATCTTGTTACCTGATGATGTGGATGCAAAAACGTATCAACTCGCACCAGTTACTGATCAAGAGACTTTAAGAACAACCATCATAGATGATGAAGTTCCTGAATTATCAATTGTCGCTAACGAAGATTCAGAAACCGAAGCGGCATCAGTAACAGCAGATTTCATGATTACTGCAACATTTAGTCCCAATTCCAATCTTACCGTACATTTCAAGCCAACTGATCAAGGGGATTTTATTGGCGGAAGGTTTAGCGATGATTCCTCAATCACAGCACAATTAGATTTTAGGAGAAATAAATTAGCAGCTCCATTATCCATTGATATCGCATCAGATGCAAATCTTGAAGCCAATGGATCAATTACAGTGACGCTTGAAAATGAAACAACATTTGGTACAACTTATACCGTAGGAATCCAGAATAGTGCCACAATTAGAATTATTGATGATGATTCATTACCATTATTGACAATAACACCACCTATAACAAAAATTACAGAGAGTGAGGGTAAAGTTGATTTTATAGTCACAGCAACAACTGATCTCGGGTCGGATTTTCGCGTTCGTTATGATCCATCAGAAGTGCGTACTGGAAATTTCCTTAATGAAAATGCGACACCACTTAGTCAAGAAGCAATCTCTTCAAGCAACATTGATTTCTCAGTTTCTACTAATAATTATGTCGCCATTTTATCTGTACCAATTCATAATGATTCAGTTGGTGAACGCACTGGCCAAATAGAGGTAGTTTTGTTAGGAGATGATGCGATGGCAGAAACATATCGAGTTGCAACCGACGGAAGTCAAGTTGCTAGAGCAACAATTTTGGATGATGACTCACCGGAATTGAAAATTTCAGCTGGAAATCCAGTTACTGAAGGTGATGGTAATACGGCCAATTTCACGGTTATATCAGAAATTCCAGTAACTTCATTAAAAGTATTTTTTACCCCTGTTGGTGAGAATTTTATGGTAGGTAGTTCAGGTATCAAAACATTTGAAACACTTAACTTTACTGGTGAAGGTCCTTACACTGCACCATTACCAATTAGTGTTGATAATGATCCAATTAGTGAAAGCCATGGTACAATCACAGTGACCTTGAATGAAGAAAGTACCCCCGCAACTAATTATACCGTGGCAACATCACCGGATCACTCAGCATCAGTTAGTGTAACGGATGATGATTCAATACCATATTTAACTATTTCTAGTCCAACTAACACTGTTTTAGAAAGTTCGGGTACAGCTGACTTTATCATTTCAACAATTGTTAATCTTGGATCAGATTTTCGGGTTCGATATAATCCTGCCGAAGTGGGTTCAGGGAACTTCCTTGATGAAAATGCCTCTCCGATCAGTCAAGAAGTTCCATCTTCACAGCTAGTAGATTTTACTGGTTCCGCAAATTCATATACCGCGACATTATCTGTTCCAATACATAATGATTCCGTTGGTGAGCGCACCGGTAAAATTGAAGTAACACTATTGGCTGATGATGCTAGGAGTCAAACTTATCGAATTAGAACAAATGGAAGCGAAGTGGCAAATGCCACTATTTATGATGATGATACCCCAGAATTGCAAATTTCTGCCAGTAATTTAATTACTGAAGGGGATGGAAACACTGCGAACTTCATCATCAAATCAGAAATTCCAATTACAGCTTTTCCAGTATATTACACTCCTGAGAGTGCAAATTATATGGAAGTCGGTTCAGGTATCAAAACATTTGCGACTCTTAACTTTAAAGGTGAAGGTCCATACACAGCACAAATTCAAATCAGAGTCCATGATGATGATGTGCAAGAAAATGACGGAGCAATTACTGTAACAATACATGAGGAAAGGTCTACCACAAATTCTTATTTGGTACCGCCCGCTCCTAACAATACTGCAAGTGTAACTGTAATTGATAATGATTCACCCCCAACAATAACCATTGCGTCTGATAGTGGAGAAGTCGCTGAAAATGTAGCTGATGGTAAGGCAAAGTTCAAATTAATTGCAGCTGGACTTACTTCTGATAAACGACTAAAAATTAACGCAACTCCTGCAGAGGATGGTAGTGATTTCCTTGATAACACCACCGTTGCGAATATTGCGGCTGATTTTACAGTCAATTTCACTGATCCAGAAAATGATGGAGTATTTAATGGTGAATTATTAGTTGAACTAGATAATGATCAGATTGGTGAAGCAACTGGTAATATTAAACTAACGTTAAATGCCGATACAGTCTCACCTGCTACTTACAAGCTTGGATTGACGACCGAAGGTACAATCACAGTTTTGGATAATGATGCTCCAGAATTAAAGATAACTGCTGGTCCTAATGTGATTGAAGCGGATAATATATTTGCAGATTTCGTGATTTCAGCTAAAGTAAGTCCAAACGATTTTGTAACAATTCAATATGATTTAACGGAGAGTCATAACTTTATTAACTTTGAAGGTACTGGTAAAACTCAACGACTTGATTTTAGAAATGGAGTAAAAGAAAAAACGATGTCATTTGCAATTATCAATGATGATACATATGAAGATAATGGCACAATCACAGTGGCTTTAAATTCAGATTCTACCAATCCAATTGCTTATACTGTTGCATCCTCCCCCAATAATTCAGCAACACTACGTGCTTATGATGATGAGTCGATTCCAACAATTATGATAAATGCAAATAGTGGTGAAGTAGCTGAGAGTAATGAGGTGGCTGGATTTAAATTATCAGCAACTAACTTATTTGAAACGACAACATTGATTGTAAATGCTACCCCAAATGAAGTAGGTGGTGACTATCTAACCGATGCAATTGCAAATAATGCGACAGACTACACAGTTCAATTTAGTGATCCAGATAATGATGGTACTTTTAGTGGTTTGCTAATGGTCCCGTTAGATAATGATACAATAGGAGAACTATCTAGTAATATCAGACTTTCATTAAATGCTAATCCGACAAACTATAACCTCGGCAATACGACCAGTGGTGAGATTACAATTTTAGATGATGAAAGACCTGAATTGACAATTTCTGCTGGTAACCCTGTCACTGAAGGTGAAAGTGATTCTGTAAGCTTTATTGTCACTGCTTCTGCAAGTCCTAATAAACGACTTAATGTCAGATATGACTTGGCAGAGAGTCATGAATTTATTACTACTGAAGGATCTAAGCTAGTTAGAAGCTTAGATTTTTCTAATGGAGCAACAACCGCAATATTGTCAATTCCTGTTATTGATGATAATTTTAGTGAGAGTAATGGTTCAATCATCGCAACACTTCTTGCCGACAATTCAAACCCAATCTCTTATGTGTTACCAAGTACTTCCAATAATACCGCAATTGTTCATGTTTTTGATGATGATTCACCACCGACGATTTCGATTGATGCAGTCAATGGTGAAACTTTTGAAAATCTCGGAATGGCAAAATTTAACTTATCAGCCGCAGGATTAACCCAAACGACAACTTTAACCATTAATGCAACAGCATCTGAGGTGGGAGGGGACTTTCTGCCTGATTCAACGGGTGCAACTAATTTTTCAGTAGAATTCAGTGATCCCGAAGGAAATAATAATTATCGTGGTGAAATAATTGTAGCACTAGATAATGATTCAATTGGTGAAGTAACTGATGAGGTCAAGCTAACATTAAATGCAAGACCGCTCATTTATCAACTTGGTGTAATCACTGAGGGAAAGATCAAAGTGTATGATGATGATGCCCCTGAATTAAAAATCTCTGCTTCAACTGAGGCGGCAACAGAAGGCATAAATGATTTCGCAGTATTTCTAATTACGGCTAAAGTAAGTCCAGATAAAATAATTGATATTCGATATGATTTGTCAGAAGATGATGATCAAAACCAAGATTATATTGCTAATGAAGGACAAGGAAAGTCTTCACCTGTAGATTTCAGAAATGAGGAGACAGAGGCAACATTATCAATACCGATTACAGATGATGAAATACCAGAGACCTTTGGATCTGTCACAGTAACTTTAATTTCTGATAACGCTGACTCAATTTCCTATGTGGTGGTACCCCGTCCGAATCATACAGCAACTATTGTACTCTATGATGATATTAGAATACCAAACCTTATTGTTCCTCAAACTAGTAGCAATGTTATGGAGGATGAAGGAGCATCATTTGATTTAACGTTAACTAGAACCGCTTTTAATCAACAGTTTAATGTTTATGTTGCGATTGAAGAAGAAGTAGGTGATTTCTTACCTGACTCATTCACAGGAGTCATTAGACAATATAATGTTTTATTTACTGACCCTGATAACAATAATATTTATAGCGGCAAAATTTCAATACCCCTTGATAATGATAGTATTGGTGAAACAACAGGGGTCATTAAAATGACCGTATATCCCGATATGGATGAGCAAATTGATTACAAAATTTCTAAACTCGAAGGGGAAAGTGTCGCAAATACGATAAATAGAATTAAAGTGTTTGATAATGATACACCTGAATTGAAAGTAAGTGCTGTCAACTCAACTGTAACCGAAGCTGAAAATACTACTGCAGATTTCTTGATTACTGCTACCTATAGTCCGCAAGTTAATCTCCCTATAAGATACAATTTAACGGAGAGCCAAAACTTTATTGACATAGAAGGAAATGGACAAACTGAACTTGATTTCACTAATGACAAAACTGAAGCAACTTTGTCAATTCCAATTACTAATGATTCTGAAACTGAAAATGAAGGTACAGTAACTTTTGCACTTAGACCTGATAACATGAGTCCAATAACTTACGTAACCGCTGAGTCTCCGAATAACACCGCTTCTGTTAACATTAAGGATGATGATTCGTTACCCTTAATTACCATCTCTGCCCCAACAACACCGGTAGTGGAGAGTGCTGGTATGGTGAATTTTGTCGTTACGGCAACGACCGACCTTGGTGATGATGTGAGAGTTCGTTTTGATCCGTCCGAGGTCGGCTCCGGTGACTTCTTAACAACAAATCAAGAAGCGATTACATCGGAAGAAATTGATTTCACTGGGGCTGGAGGTACCTACACCGCAATTTTACCAGTACCAATTGATAATGATGCGAATACTGAACGTACTGGGCAGATTGAAGTTACATTACTTGAAGATGATGCGTTAGTTAAATCCTATCAGATCGCAACGGATGGTACTCAAGTTGCGACTGCCACGATCTTAGATGATAATGCACCAGAATTAGCGATAACTGCTGGAAGTCCAGTCACGGAAGATGACAATATCGTAACTAATTTCATTATTACTTCACAAGTTCCTGTGACTTCATTAACAATAAATTATACTCCAGTAAGTACAAATTTCATTGAGTCTGGGTCTGGACAACCAACCTCTACTCCGAATCCAATTAATTTTAATGGAGCTGGTCCTTACACTGCCATATTACCTATTACGGTTCATAATGATGAAGTTGTTGAAAGCGATGGTACAGTCAGAGTAACATTGAACGAAGAATCTACTCCCACTTCTACTTACTCAGTGAAATCTTCACCGAATAATACCGCAGAAGTCACCGTATATGATGATGACTCACCGACAAAGATTTGGATAGCGGCAGACAATGGCGAAGTATCGGAAAGCGCGGGAATGGCAATGTTTGAAATTTCCGCAACTGGGTTAACGGTAACGGATGCAAATAGCCCATTGACAATTTTTGCGACACTAACACAAAATGGTAGTGATTATTTGCCTGATACCGTACCAGCTAGCTTCCCCGTAACTTTCACTGATTCCGATAGTGATAGCACGTATACCGGAAATTTGTCGGTAACCCTTGATGATGATGATGATGGGGAAGCAGTTGCTGATCTAACCTTAACATTAAATGCTGATACCACCAATTCACCAGCGACTTACCAACTTAGTTCAGTTACAGAGGGAGTTATTACGATTAAGGATGATGATGCACCAGTGCTCAGTATTGAAGATGGTACTGCCATAACTGAAGCCGTAGGACTCATGGCGATGTTCCCAATTACGGCAAGTTTCAATCCTGATCCAGACCCTGACGATAATATGATTACCGTGTATTACACCCCTTCTCAATCTGGTGATTTCTTAGGTAGTGGTTTGGTTACGGGGATGACAACATCATCAGCTGTGGATTTTGGGAATGGAACCACTGCTATGTTAGCAGTACCCATCGCTAGTGATGAAGACTCAGAAGTAAATGGTTCAATTACGATAACTTTGATGAATGATGAAAATACCGATAGTAATAATGAGTTGGATATCACTTATACCATTGATCCAAATACCGATAATACTGGTACCGTAGGTATAACCGATGATGACTCATTACCAGTGATATCAATAACGGCCGATAATGGTGAAGTTACTGAAGATGCTGGTCCAGCACTATTTATGTTAACTGCTACTGGTCTATCCGCTGATACTATGTTATCCATCAATGCAACTCCAAGTGGTTTAAATAACGTGAACTTTTTAGCTACTGAAGTTGAGGGAATGGCCGATGATTTTGAAGTTGATTTTTCCGATCCTGATGGCGATGGTACTTATACTGGTCAATTATCATTAACTCTTGTTGATGATGGTGTTGGTGAAATAACTGGAGATCTGCAAGTTTTACTAAATGTTGATCCTGATTCAACCAAAACCTATCGTCTTGGTACCGAAACAACTGGAGTAATAACGGTCTTTGATGAAGATTCCCCTGAACTCAAAATTTCTGCAGGTAGTCCAGTGATTGAAGGTGATGGTAATACTGCTGATTTCACTATCACCTCACAAGTTCCGGTGACAACGTTAGAAATAGACTACACTCCTGTAAGTGCAAGTTTCTTGGGAGCTAATTTATCAGGTGTAAAGGTTGAAAATCATACCCTAATTTTCACTGGTAACGGCCCTTATATTGCCCCATTATCCATCATAGTAGATGAAGATAATAACAAAGAAAATAATGGAACGATCAGTGTCACTCTCAATAATGAAACTGTACCGGCAACCACTTATACTGTCGCACCTTCTCCTGATAATACGGCTTCAGTGAGTATAACAGATGATGATTCAATCCCAACATTATCAATCACTGCACCAACAATACCAATAGTGGAAACTGCAGAAAGAGTAAATTTTGTGATTAATGCAACTATTGATCCCGGTCCAAATTTCCGCGTTCGTTTTGACCCTTCAGAAGTAGGTTTAGGTGATTTTCTCAATGAAAATGCAACCCCAACTAACCAAGAATTGGCCACGTTTGACAATCTTAACTTTTCCGGTACTCTAGGAAATTATACCGCAACATTGCCAGTTCCTATTCATAATGATGATATTAAAGAACGTACTGGGCAAATTGAGGTGACAATATTAACGGATGATGCCCCGGTGAAGACTTATTTAGTAGCAACAAACGGCACACAAACGGCAAGGGTAACTATTTTAGATGATGATGTTCCCGAATTAAAGATTACTGCGGGTGATCCGGTTACCGAAGGTGATGGAAATATGGCCAATTTCACTGTTACCTCACAAATTCAAGTATCTTCACTAACGATATTTTACACCCTAGAAAGTGCAAACTTTATAGAGTCAGGATCAGGTGACAAAACTTCTGATGAATTTAAATTCACTGGAGATGGACCATATACAACTCCATTATCAGTAAGAATTCACGATGATGAAACCAATGAGAGTAGTGGTGCACTGAGGGTAACATTGAATGAGGAAAATATACCTGGAACTAGTTATACTGTGGCAGATTCACCAAATAATTCAGCATTGATTAATGTCGCGGATGATGACTCATTACCATTCTTGACAATTACGGAACCAACAACACCGGTGGTTGAGACGACTGGTTCAGTGGATTTTGTGGTTACCTCAACAATTGATCTGGGTTCAGGTTTCCGGGTTCGCTATGATCCTTCGGAGGTCAATTCAGGTGATTTTCTTGATAAAAATGCAACCCCAATTGATCAAGAAGCAATTACAGCTAAGAATATTGATTTTAATGGTTCAGGTGATTCTTATACCGCAACTTTATCTGTACCGATTCATGACGATGAAGTTGGAGAACGCACCGGACAAATTGAAGTCACTTTATTAAGTGATGATTCAATGACTCAAACCTATCAAGTAGCAACAGATGGTACGCAAACGGCCAGAGCGATAATTCTTGATGATGATGCCCCAGAGTTGGCGATTTCAGCTGGAAACCCGGTCACCGAAGATGATAATATAATGGCTAATTTCACTATCACTTCGCAGGTACCTGTAGTTTCGCTTACGATTAACTATACTCCTGAAAGTGCAAGTTTTATTGAATCCGGTTCTGGACAACCAACTGCTACCCCAAATCCATTAGCCTTTAGTGGAGCTGGTCCTTACACAACTACTTTACCAGTCACCGTCCATAATGATTTGGTTGAAGAAAGTGATGGTACCATCATTGTAACTTTGAATGAGGAAAGCACCCCAGCAACTACATACACAGTGAAATCAGCACCAGATAATACCGCAGAACTCACCGTCTATGATGATGATTCACCAAAAAAAGTCTGGATTGCTACTGATAGTGGTGAAGTTGCTGAAAGTGAAGGAACTGCTAAGTTTAAACTGTTTGCAACTGGATTGACTGAAGATGGTACATTAACGATTTATGCCACCCCGTCCGAAGATGGCGGTGATTTTCTAACCGATGCGATTGCTGATACGATGGACTTTTTCATGGTTGCATTTAAGGACCCGAACGGTGATAGTACTTATTCTGGTGATTATTCTGTTACCTTAGATGATGATAAGATTGGTGAAGTGACTGGGAATATCAAATTGACCTTGAGTACCGATAATGCACAAACTGCTACTTACCAACTTGATACAACTACCGAAGGTGTTATCACCATATTGGATGATGATGCACCTGAGTTATCAATTACAGCTGGAAGTCCTGTCACTGAAGTACTAAATGCAACAGCAGACTTTACAATTTCTGCGGCTGTGAGTCCGAATGATTATATCACTATACGCTATGATCTCACGGAAAGTCAAGACTTTATTGATAATGAAGGCTCTGGAAAATTGACACGATTAGATTTTAGAAACGACGCGAAAGATACAACTTTATCGATTCCAATTTCTAGTGACACTAAAGTTGAAACAGATGGTACCATTACGGTAACTCTGATCGCAGATAATGCCAATCCAATTACCTATAATGTTGCATCCTCCCCGAATGATACTGCGGTAATTGATATAAGTGATGATGATATTCCAGAAATTTTAATTTCAGCTGATAGTGGTGATGTTGCCGAAAATGCTGGACCAGCAAAGTTCATGTTAACGACCACTGATCTTACATCCGATACAACTTTGATGATCAATGCAACCCCAACTGAAGATGGTGCCGACTATCTAGCGACCGATGTGCAAGATATTGAAAAAGACTTTACGGTTGACTTTACCGACCCCGATAATGATGGAATTTATATCGGTGAATTGTCAGTAAATCTTGAAAATGATGGAAATGGTGAAGCAACCGGTGATATCAAAGTAACATTGAATGCTGATATGGCTTCACCAGTAACTTACCGACTTGGTTCAAGCACCGAAGGTGTGATCACAGTTTGGGATAATAATGCACCCGAGTTAAAAATCACTGCCGGAAATCCAATCACCGAAGCTGATAATCTTTCAGCAACTTTTGAAATCTCAGCTGAAGTAAGTCCAGATGATACTGTCACTGTTCACTATAATTTGGCTGAAAGCGGCAACTTTATTGATAATGAAGGTGATGATAAGATGGCAAGTTTAAATTTCACTAATGAAGTCACCGAAGCGATGTTGCCAATTTTAATTACAAGTGATACAGACCCTGAAGAAAATGGTACGGTCACCGTGACATTAATTGCAGATAAAGCACCTCAAATCAAGTATACTGTAGCTCCTTCCCCCAATAATTCTGCAAAAATAACGGTATATGATGATGATTCACCTCCAACCATAATGATTGCCGCTAATAGTGGTGATGTTGCTGAAAGTAATGGAATTGCTAGCTTTGAATTGACCGCAATTGGACTTCAGACTAATACTATTTTAATGGTTAATGCAACTCCAGCTGAAAAAAGTGGCGATTTTCTGAATAATGCAATTGAGGATAGAGCAGCTAACTTTTCAGTAATATTTACCGATGACGATGGCGACAATACTTATCAAGGTGAATTATCTATCCCACTTGATGATGATGATATTGGTGAAATGACTGGGGATATTAAACTAACTTTGAATACTGCACCTGATTCAATTGACCCATACCGACTTGGTTCAACGACCGAAGGAACCATTACGATCTGGGATGATGACGCACCAGAATTGAAAATATCCGCTGGTAGTCCAGTAACTGAAGCAGCTAATGTGAATGCGGATTTTGTCATTTCAGCTGAAGTGAGCCCGAACAAATCCGTAACGGTGTTGTATAATCTAGCAGAAAGTCATGACTTTATTAACGGTGAAGGTACTAATAAATCAGTTAATCTAGATTTCGGGAATAGTGCTAAAGAAGCGATATTATCCATTCCAATAATTAGTGATACAGCTGTTGAAGCTGATGGCACAGTCACAGTGACCTTAACTCCAGACAATGCAGATACATTGACTTATACCGTAGCACCCGCCCCGAATCATATTGCAGTCGTTAATGTCATCGATGATGATTTACCCGTCATTGTTGTTGATGCAAATAGTGGAGCAATTGCGGAGAGTAATGTAACCGCTCCGTTCAAATTATCAGCAACAGGATTGAGTTCAAATACTACTCTCACTATTAAAGCGACTCCAAATGAAGTTGGTCATGATTTTCTAAGTAATGAAATTGCCAACAATGCGGCTGTTTACACCGTTCAATTTACTGATGCTGATAATGATGGTATTTATCGCGGTGACTTGTTAGTAATGCTTGATAATGATATGATTGGTGAACGAACTGGTAAAATCAAGCTGACATTACATGCGGAACCGACAGTTTATCAACTTGGTTCAACCATTGAAGGTATGATCACGATTTGGGATGATGATGCACCTGAACTCCAAATTTCAGCTGGTCAACCAGTCACGGAAAAAGATACAACCTCAGCTGAGTTCACCATTACTTCAAATGTTGCAGTTGCTTCATTAATGGTCAGTTATTCTACTCAGAGCGCAAATTTCTTTCAGTCTGGATCAACAAGTGTGAAAGTTGACAATCACCCAATCACCTTTACTATTAATGCTCCTTACACTGCGACATTGCCGATTGTCATCCATAATGATGAAGTTGCGGAAAGTGATGGAATGGTTAGTGTGATGTTAGAAGAGGAGAGAACACCAGCAACTAGTTATACTATCGCCCCCTCCCCTAATAATACGGCCGAAGTTACGGTCTATGATGATGATTCTCCAAAAACAATTACGATTGCCACCGATAGTGGCGAATTATTTGAAGATGAAGGACCAGCGAAGTTTAAACTATCAGCAATTGGAATAACAGGTTCTGGTGATACGACGTTAACCATTCAAGCAACCCCAGCGGAAGATGGTAGTGGTAGTGATTTTCTACCAGAAACAAATGATTCAAGTTTTCCAGTAATGTTCACCGATGAAGATGGCGATAATACCTATGTTGGTGATTTATCGGTACCACTTGATGATGATGATGACGGTGAAGCAACCGGTAAAATCAAACTAACGTTGAATGCTAATACAACGAATCCAGAAGCGGCATACCGGCTTGGCTCAATCACGGAAGGAGTCATTACGGTGTTAGATGATGATTTACCCGAATTGAGCATTGGTGATGGCACTACGGTGACCGAAGCTGAAGGTGTAATGGCGATGTTCCCAATTATGGCAAGTTTCAATCCCGATCCTGACCCTGATGACAACATGATCACCGTATATTACACACCAACTCAGTCCGGTGACTTCTTAGCTTCTAGTTTGACTGCAGGGACAACAATCTCAACTCCATTAGATTTCGGCAGTGGTACGCGCGCAATGTTAGAGGTTCCAATTGCCAGTGATCAAAATTCAGAATCAAATGGAGCAATAACCATTACACTAGCCGATGATCAAAATATGGTAAATGGAGACGTTGTAAAAACCTACATCGTTGCCGCAAGTCCCAATAATGTTGGCACGGTTACAATTGAAGATGATGACTCATTACCAACAATTTCTATCGTTGGAGAAAATGGTATCGTCACTGAAATTTCTGGTCAAGCACAATTTAAGTTAACAGCCACTGGTTTATCTGCCAATACTACATTATCCATTAATGCAACACCAAGCGGTGTTGCGGGAGCAAACTATCTCACATCTAGTGTTGCCGGGACGGCCGCTGAATTTGAAGTTAAGTTCACTGGTCCAGATGGTGATGGTAATTATATCGGCGTGTTAACAATTCCACTTGACAACGATGATATTGGTGAAGCGACTGGTGATATTCAAGTTGTACTGAATGCTGATCCTGACTCAGCCAAAACCTACCAACTGGGATCAACAACTACAGGATCAATTACAATTTTAGATGATGATGCTCCAGAACTAAGAGTCATTGCGGGTCAACCAGTAACCGAAGCTGACAACGCGGATGCAAACTTCATAGTTTTGGCAAAAATAAGTCCAGATAAATACGTTACCGTGCATTATGATTTAACCGAAAGTCAGAATTTCATACTAAATGAAGGTTCCGATAAAACACAAATTTTAAACTTTACCAGTGGAACCACTAGAACAACTTTACCAATTAGACTTGCCAACGATACTATGGAAGAGGTAAATGGAACAGTTTCTGTAACCTTAACGCCTGATATGGCGAATCCAATCATATATACTGTTACAAAATCCCCGAATAATTCAGCTACTATTAATGTGTTTGATGATGACACCTTACCAGTGATTTCAATTGCCGCTGATAATGGAGGTGTTGCTGAAAGTTCAGGTCAAGCTCAATTCATGATGACGGCTACAAATTTAACTACGGATACAACTTTGTCTGTGAATGCTACACCGACTGCTATAAGTGGGTCAACTTTTCTGAACAGTAACATCGCTGGAAAAGCAGATGATTTCACAGTTGCTTTTGTCGACCCTGATAATGATGGAACTTATTCTGGTATATTGTCTGTTAATATTGAAGATGATAGTGTTGGAGATTCAACTGGTAAAATTGGATTAAGGTTGAATGCCAAAACAACTGAATACCTGCTTGGTTCATCCACCAAAGGAACAATTACTGTGTGGGACGATGATGCTCCCGAACTGAATATTAAGGCACTGACCCCGACAATTACTGAAGCTGAAAATGTAATGGCTAAATTTGAAATTTCTACTGAAGTAATCCCGAGGGAAGAAATTACAATTTTATATAATTTAGTTGACAGCCATGATTTCATTAATCGCGAAGGAAATAGATTATCTGCTGGATTAGAATTCAATGGAGGTACTGAAGTAACATTACCAATTGACATCACCAGTGATTCTTTTGGTGAAGAAAATGGTACTATCACACTGACTTTAGTTGAAGAAGACATACCAGCAACTAGTTATACGGTAGCCCCTTCTCCAAACAATTCAGCTGTTGTCAATGTGATTGATGATGATGCTAAAGTACTCAAAATTAGAGCCGGTGATTCAGTTATTGAAGGAGAAGGTGTAACTGCAGACTTTATAGTTTCAGCTGAAAGTAGTCCAGATACAATGATTACAATCGAATTTGAGTTAGCTGAAAGTCATAATTTTATCAATGATGAAGGTACTGAAAAGGTTGATAATTTAGATTTCACTAACGGAAAAACCGAAGCTACATTATCAATTGATATTGTTAGTGATAGTAATAATGAACCAAATGGTACTATCACTGTAACCTTAACACCTGATGATCCAATTACATATAAAGTGGCAACTGCGCCAAATAATTCCGCATCATTCACAGTGATTGATGATGATAGTTTGCCAGTCATTGCAATAACCTCAGATAGTGGTAGCGTTGCGGAAAGTGCTGGAATCGCGCAATTTATGTTGACGGCCACTGGACTCTTAGTTGACAATACTCCTTTGCTGGTTAATGCCACCCCGGCAGAAAATACTGGTGATTTTCTAACTGATGCTGTTGCTGATAATCCAATCAACTTTTCGGTTTTATTCAGTGATCTTGATCGAGATGACATATACACTGGAGTATTTGAGGTCGCACTTCATAATGATGAATTTGGTGAAGTTACTGGTGATATAAAACTTACCTTGAATGCGAACCCTACTATTTATCAAATTGGTTCAATCTCCGAAGGCACTATCTCGATTTTAGATGATGATGCTCCTGAAATTACAATAAGTACAAATTATCCAATAATTACCGAAGCTGAGAATGCAGAAGCAATATATGAAATTTCAGCACAAGTTAGTCCAACTAGTGCTTATACATTATATTACAATGTCTCTGTTCCTACAGATCCAAATTTTGGAGACTTTATTGCTTCATCTAATCTAGGAGATAAATCAAAAATGATCGACTTAACAGGCGGAAAAACTGATACCATTAAGATTGATATTGAAAATGATGATATGGTTGAAAATGATACGATAGTCTCTGTCCGATTGTTAGATGAAATTGGTGGAGTTCAGGAATATTCCGTTGATCCAAGTCTACCAAGTAATGGTGTACCAATCAATATTACTGACGATGAATCTTTACCAACATTAACAATCGATGACACAACTGTTGCAACTGCTGAAAATGCTGGTGAAGTTGATTTTACTCTCTCAACAACAGCTAATCCTGGTCCTAGTTTGATGGTTCGTTATCTACCTGCGGAAGTTACC
The DNA here is from genome assembly GCA_964291365.2 of Stappiaceae bacterium. Lineage (GTDB taxonomy): Bacteria > Pseudomonadota > Alphaproteobacteria > Rhizobiales > Stappiaceae > JBDWFY01. The sequence continues at coordinate 1,324,929 of OZ219989.1, read as the reverse complement.
ACCGGCGATTTCCTCAATTCTGACCCTGCTAACAATCAAGAAGATATTGATACTCTACCGGTTAATTTTTCAACCACAGATAGTGGTCAAACCTATACTGGTACGTTGACAATTCCAATTCACGATGATCTAATTGGTGAAAACACTGGACAGATTCAAGTAACATTGCTTACTCAAACCAGCATTGTAAAAACTTACCAAATAGATTCAGCTAATAATATTGGAATGGCCACAATCTGGGATGATGATGCTCCGATTATTTCCATTGAAAATGCTCCCGCGGTTACAGAGTCTGATAATGCCGTAATTCAATTCCCAGTGACCGCATTAGTCAGTCCAGACGCATCCATCAATGTTTATTATGAATTAGCGGAAAGCTCTGGGGACAATATTGGTGACTTTATTGCGATGGATGAAAAAGGTACTGGTAAATTTAAGCCGGTAGACTTCACTAGTAATGCAACGACCGGTGTTTTAACTATTCCAATTGAACCTGATATGGTACAAGAAAGAAATTCAACAGTTTCTGCGATCTTAGAATCCCAACCAGGTGAATTAGCAACCGCGAAGTATAATCTTCCTACAACCAATAACCCCGCCACTGCTACAGTTTCTGATGATGATTTACCAGTTGTATCTATTGATACTCGCTACGTACGAGTTTCCGATACCGACTATGTTGAATATACGGTTACCGCGACTCCATTAACATACAACCTACGTGTTACTTTGAATATAGACACTGATGCAGATTCCATCGTGAATACGACTACCTCGGATTCACTTTTCATTAATTTAACGAGTGCAGTTCCAAGCGTTACTCAATCAATTAGATTTAATACAGGAATCGCCAATGATAGTTTAGTTGAAATTGGTATAGGAACAAACTCTAGCTATGTAATTGACTCTGACAAACCCCAAATCTCTTTCCAGGTTGATGATGGTGCAAATTTTCCTACCATATCAATCGTGAGCGATGTCAGAATAAGTGAGGGTGAAGTTGCGTCCCTTGAAATATCTTCCGATGAATCAGATGGTGCTCGAACCAGTCCGTTAGACATAACAATCGCAGTATTGGAAGAAGAAACCAATTTTCTTGCAAACGTTGTTTTACCAAATGCGACATTGGGAGTTGGTCAAAATAGAGTAACATACAATGTACCAACTTTAAGTGATGGAATTAAGGATGATTATCATGGTACCATAACCATGGAAATTTTACCCGGACCAAACTATAAACTCGCTACTACAGGTTTTAGAAGAACGATTACTGTAATTGATGATGGTAGTCCACAACAAAAATACCTAACTGTAGAAACCATTGCACCGCAAAGTGTTCTGGCTGGTGACAATATTGATATAACTCTGAGGATGAGACCAAAACTCGGGTTGGGTGAATCAATTAATATTGATTATACTATAACAGAATCAAGTGTGGGAACAAGTTATTTAAACCATACTCCCAGTTCTGTTTCTATTACTGAATCCAATAATTCAGAAGTTGATATTTTGGTTAATACAAATCGGAATGGCGATGGAGGTTCTGATAAAAACGGTGAATTTACAATTAATGTTGGTGTAGGCGCGATATTCACAACTCCTGAGACTCCTACAACAGTAAAAATTCTTGACCCAGATTTACTACCAGAAGTTTCAGTATCGCGAATCAGTCCGCTGACAATTGAAGAGGGTGAAAAAGCTAATTTCGTATTGATAACGGCTAGTCCGATAACGACTGAGGACATAGCAGTAACTTATAACGTCGAAACATCAGGAACGGGTGATTTCTTTAATGAAAGTGAAATTGGAACGAAAACAAACGAAATTAGACATCCAGCCAATATATTTGGCATTGAATTGGATACAATACCTGATTCAGTTGCCGAAGGGAACGGGATGATCACGATTACGGTGCAAGATGATCCAAAAAAAGCGGATCCTAAACAAGACGTAAAGTATTTAGTCGGTAGTAATCCTTCTCAAAGTGTCACCATTAATGATAATGATGGTGCTGGTTTGAGTGTAGCGACTGTTTCAAGTGCAACTGAACGCGTTTATGAGGGTGAAGATGCTGAATTTACGTTTAGAATTACCTCTCCCCCAACCGATGATTCAGAAGTTACAGTATACTACAAACTTGTTCAAACTGATTCATTTTTCAATACAATTGCTAACCCAGCGACAAGACAATCAATCAACATTGGTCGTTCTGGTTCCGCAACATTGTCTCTTGCAACAATTCCAGATGATCTTGAAGAAAATGACGGATCAGTTACAGTTGAAATACTCAGTGAAATTGGGGGTGCGACTAACTATTCAGTTGGGGCACAATATCACGACACCATAACCTTAGTTAGCGATGATGATCCAGGAGTGATTCCATCAATCGGATTACAACGACAATCACCTAGTATCATTGAAAGTAGCAATAATACTGCAGCTTTCATAATTTTGTTTAACGATCAAATGGCACCCAGTGCTGGAACTGAGATAATGGTCGACCTAAAAATTACTCAAGAAGGTGATTTCCTTCGTGATGCAACCGGCATACGCGAAATTGAATTAACTATAGGGACCAACAAAGTTCATAGTGAACCAATCGTTAATGATAACGATGATGAACCTAATGGTACTATAACTGCAACCATAGTACCTGATAAGAAAGGAGCTGTTGATTATGCAGTCGGATATAGTAATACAGAATCTATTGATATAATTGATGATGACCCATCACCTAACATTAGTATAAATGATCCGTCTGCAGTCCATGAAGGTAATAATCCTTTTGAAGATGTCACGATTACATTTGATGTGACACTTGCATTTAAGTCCCTACGAACAATTTCTGTCAATTATGAAATTGGTAAATCAGGAGATACTGCAACGGAAGTTATAGATTATGTTGATGCGAGTGGAACATTGACTTTTAACCCCAACGTAACAAGTCTGCCAATTGTAGTACCTATTCAAGAAGAAACGTTGTATGAAGGAAATGAACAATTCACAGTTGTTCTCAGTAATCCAACCACTGGAGTGACAATTGAAAAGAACGAAGGGATTGGAATAATAACCAATGATGATGCTATTCCAACAATTTCTATTGCTAATCTAAATCAACGAATTGGTGAAGAAAGTGGATCAATTACCATTCCAGTTACGTTAAGTAACCCAACCAAAGAATCAGTAATCATTGATTGGACCATTATCCCAGAGACTGCAACAGCTAGCGACTACTTTATTCAATTTGCAAACCAATCACCGCTTGTTATCTTTAGTGGGGAAACGACTGGCAATATTACAGTTAATATCATCAGTGATACCTTAGTTGAAGGAAATGAAACCTTTGTGATTGAATTAAGCAATCCGCAGAATGCAACAATTAGTAAAGATGAAGGTAAAATAAGAGCTCAAGTGACGATTTGGGATAATGAAAACCTTCAGACATTCTCGATTTTTGCGGTTGGTGGACAAACAAATCGCGGTATTTGTGGAGAACGCCCAAGTGGTGAAACCAATCATCCGCTAGCTATCGGTGTATTAGGTGCAAAAGGTTGTCAATCTGAAGGTACAGATGTGCAATTCCAAGTCATTGCTTCGACACCTCCGGCATCGGATGTTCCATTGAGTATTCTAGTTTCACAAGTTGGTGATTTTATTTTAGCACCTACAGTTGGCTCTACTTCTTTAGCCGAAGGTTACAATGAAGTTATATTTAGAGCCGGTCAAAAAATTGAAACTTTTGTAGTGCAAACCAAGAAATTCTTAAATGAGTCCGGAGATAGAATGGGAGTTCCAACCAATGATGGAAAAATCATAGCGGAGCTTCAAACTACTTTTACCAATCTTCGTGATTCAACTGCAACAATTGCAGAAGTGACGATTTGGGATGTTGATCGACCACGTATATCAATTGAACCGATTTCAATTTCTGGAGTTGATGAGGGTACTGAAGCGAAATTCAAAGTTTCGGCAATTCCATTCCCAACGGGAAATAGCTTTGATGTACGCGTTAATGTTACCCAAACCGGTTACAATGGTGTTAATTTCTTAACCAATTCTGCTGGCGAACGAATGATTACTCTTACGCCAAGAACAGAAACAATTAATGGTGTCGAAGTCATTGTTGAATATTCAGGTGAATTGAGCGAACCTACTCGCGATGATAACACTGATGAATACAACGGAAATATTGTCGCTACTATATTAACCTCAACCTCTTATAACATTAATCCATTACCGGAATTTCAATCCGCGCTTGTCAGAGTACGAGATAATGATGGTGGTGGTGCCAATACCAATAACCTACCACTTGTTTCAATCGCACCGATTTCAAATGTTCCTATTATTGAAGGCGGATTAGCTCATTTTACCCTAACCACCTCAAAAACAGTTGGTACCGCATATACCATTGATATTGGATTAACGAATACTGGTGGTGATTTCATTGATAGATCAGCTTCAAATGTCAATCACATTACTAATTTAACTTTCCGAGATGAAAATAATAACTTGGTTATAGTACCGGTCAGTTTCCTGACGACACAAGTTGAAATGCCAGCGAACCGGTCCAATGTTACTTTCAATATTCAAACAGTTGCTGATCAAATTGAAGAACCAGATGGAAGCATTATTGCCAATCTTATTGTTGATAATTCAAATCGATACCGAATCAATACTTCAAGAACTGGTACAGCTCAAACTCCTGTAACCAATCCAGAGCAGTACACAAATACCGCCTCGGTTCAAGTTCTTGATAATGACTCTGTTCCGGAAATATCTATTGCCGCAATCACGAGTGGTTCAATAAGCGAGGGAACGGATGCAGAATTTAGGATCAGTGCTAATCGACTTTCACTATTAGATAAAGTGATTCGAGTGAATTTTGATGGTGGAAATGGTGAATTTATCAATTCAGAACAATCAACTGAAGTTACTATTCCAGCGGGTAGTATGTCCGTGACATATATTGTCAAAACAAACGATGATAAAGTGGGTGAAGATGATGGGCAGATAGAGGTGACGTTAGAAAGCGAAGTTGAATTCCCAGTCAACTATACGGTTTCTCCAAGCGCCTATTCAGCACAAGTAAGTATTACTGATAATGATGGTGGAGTCGTTATACCAACTCCGGATATTTCAATATCAGCAGATGTAACTGCAATTGTTGAAGGTGACAGTGCCAAATTCTATCTGAATGCAACTGAAGTTTTGTCGTTACCATATGATGTTTCCCTTGCTGTTACCGGTGCTTCTGATTTTATTAGTGGAACCAGACCAACCAAAGTTGAAATCCAAGCCGGAAAAGATGAAATTAACTTTGAAGTGGCTACCGAAGATGACTCTCAAACTGAATCAAATGGTACCATTACTGTAACAATTCAAGATGGTACTGATTACAATGTCGATTCAAATAATAATACTACAAATGTTAAGGTTGTTGATAATGACGGAACTACAACGCTACCAAAAATCTCAATTACAGCTGATTCTATTGAATCCATTACCGAAGGGGCCATGGCTAATTTCACCATCAGATCAGATAATACAATAACAACCACTGGTGGATTAGAAGTTGGTGTAGCGGTTGGAGAATATAGTGCAACCGAAGGAGTAGCAAGTGACTTTATCTCAGATACCCAGGTTAATTCAGTTACAATTCCCCATGATACGACTTCAGTTCCACTCCAAATTACTACGATATCAGACGATGTTGAAGAAGTTGATGGCAGAATATTCGTTACAGTAATGAGCGATAGTACACCAAATGAGATCAATTATGTAGTTAATCCAGAGCAAAATAATGCCGCAGTTACCGTGTGGGATAATGATGGTAATAATGACAATACCGATGGCGTGTTAGCACCAATAGTTATTGGCATCTCTTTGGAAACCAATGCAACTATAAACGAAGGTGAACCAGCCAGATTTCGGGTGCAAACAAAAGATGCAGTTTCTGTTCCTTTGAATCAGGTTTTACAAGTAAATGTCCAAATTACTCAGGACGGGGATTTTGTAACTAGTCCGTTAGGAAATAGAACCTTTGATTTAGTCAATGTTAGTTATATTGATATTGAGACTCACAATGACATTCTGGATGAGAGTGATGGCTCAGTTACAGCGACGCTTCAATTTGGTGAAGGTTATCGAATCATCAGTACGCAAAGATCAGCAACTGTAACAATTCAAGATGATAATGATACAGTTTCAGGAGTTCCAATTTTGTCAGTTGCACCAACGGATAGTTCAAGAGGTACGATAACTGAAGCAGATAAAGCTGAATTTGTAATTACAGCAAGTACTGCACCTACTGATAAACTATCGGTTCGAATTGAGATTGATGAAGGAACAGGTGATTTCCTTGATGCGAATCAAGAGCAACCCATTGAATTTCCAGATGGTGTGACAACACATACCCATGTCGTGTATTTAGAAGATGACAACCAATATGAAGCTGATGGTGTGATTACTTTGCGATTATTAAATGATTCTGCGGCTTCCCCTACTTATGCAGTTGCAACTCCACCTGCTCATGAAGCTAGTGTATCTATCAGTGACAATGATGAAATACCTATGATTTCAATCGAAGCATCTGCTCCAATTATTGGGGAAGCACAACACGCGGAATTTATATTTAGAGCAACTTCCGTGATATCTACTGAAAAAGCACGAGTCAGACTTTCACTTGGTGGAAGTGTTAATGAGTTTGTTGATGGCGAAGCACTTTTCAACCAATTTAAAACTATTTACATCAATAGTGTCTATGCTGGTGATGCAACGCAATATGTTGAAAGCACAGATGATTCTATGGTTTTAGCAAATGGGTTGTTTGTAGAGTTCAACGCAAATTCAAGAATTGCGCGACTTTCAATCCCAATCAAAGACGATAATAAGGTTGAGCCTGATGGAGCAATTTCATTAACACTCCTATCAGGTACCAACTATATTGTAGATAAAGACTCGGGTTACGCTTCAGTTCTCATTAGAGACAATGATATACCAACATTGAATATTGTTGGTGGCAATGCAATTATTGAAGGCCAAACTGCAAGCTTCACAATTACTATGAATCCACCGCCCATCGCACCAATAATGGTTAATGTTTTATTGTCGCAAATTGGAGATTTTATTACGATTGATGCAGATGATTCTGAAACATTTATCAAAAATGTTCGAGTCGCAACTTCTGGCATAGGGACTTTAATGGTGCAAACAAATGGTGATTCGCAAGATGAGCATGATGGCACAGTAACTGCAACTCTTGGTGCTGATTCAAATATACCTCCCCGTTACCAAATTGGCATTCAACCTTCAGACTCTGTTGTCGTAATGGACGATGATGCTGACCTACCACGCGTATCAATTGCTCTTAAATCAGGACAATCAACAACTATAACCGAAGGTGGAAACTTTGTTGTTGAATTGACTGCGACTCCAGCTCCGTTATCCGGAAATTCATTAGCAATTGTGCTTGAAATTGAAGAAACTGGACTAGGAACTGGGTATTATAAAAGTTTCTCACCCAATCCTATTAGAATTAATGATAGTTCTCCAGTTGAAATTACATTTACTACCCATGATGATAATGTTGATGAAGACCATGGCGAAATTACAATTAATGTTAAAGACTCCTTAGGTTATCTCGCCTCATTGTCACCAAATAATTCCATTTCAGTTGTAGTTAATGATGATGATGCCGACCTCCCAGTAGTTTCTATTACTTCAAATGTTCAATCAATCAGTGAAGGTGGTGTGATTCCATTCACGCTATCAATGACCCCACCACCTGCTCCGGGTACGTCTCAAACCATTACGTTAGAAAATATACCACCAAGTAACCTCTTTAATCAATTTATTCCGAATCCTTTGATCATTTATGACTCTGGGTCAATACGCGGTGCCATTTTAACTAATGATAATGACACTTATGATGGAAATAGCGAGTTGACTTTAGCAGTAAGTGGAGTAACTAATCAGTATCGACCAGCAACTGCACCGAACAATACCCTGACCGTCGAAATAAGAGAAGACGATTTACCAGTAATTTCTATCTCTGACTTTGTAGTGTTAGAAGAGTCTACTGATACCACGTTCAATGTACCAATCAGTATTTCACCGGCACCATTAAGTGATGTCGTCATTAGTTATAATGTAGGACTGACAAGTGAAGCATTTGAAGGAACTGATTTTGAATTAGTAGGAAGTTCCCCATATAGAGTCACATTAACACCAACTCAATTAACAGGACAGATACCAATTATCATCAAATCCGATTCAATAAATGAACAACTTGAAACATTTGTACTGGAGTTAACAACAACCAATGCGGAGTTTGAAAATGGTTTCACCAATACTATCATTATTGGTAAAATTACCGAAAAACCATTAGTTTCAATTTCATCAATATTTGATCGTGTTGCCAATACTGATTATTTTGGTTATACCATTTCAGCAGAACCAAGTTTGAAAAACAATTTATCAGTGCAGCTAGCGATTACAGATGCCCCGGAAGACATAATTACTGATACCGATGAATCCCCTACTGTTGAATTGACAACTACCAATCAAAGCATTGATAAACAATTGATTTTTAATAACAATTCCGCGAACAATTCCTTAGTTTCAATCACAATCAGTGAGAACTCAAATTACATCATTGATCAAGATAGAGGTGGTGTATCAGTTCGTGTTGATGATGGTGAAAATTTACCTGTTGTGTCAATTACTGGTGATGGAGACGTTAATGAAGGTGGAGTTGCCCTTTTCACAGTTTCGGTTGTTGACCCAACCGACCAAAATGATAATATCATCCCCCGACGTACTACGTTATTTGTTAGACTCAATACAACAGAATCGACTACTAACTATATAAGTGGTAAACCAGCTAGTATCATTTCAATAGCACCTGGTTCCAATCAAGTTACTTATGCGGTTCAAACTGAAAGAGACAGCGCAGATGGTATTAATGGTACAATAACTACAGAAATCTACCCCGGTGCTAGATACAAGCTAGGTCAATTATCAACTAGAAGCGCACAAGTGGCGGTATTAAATGACACTGGTTTCCCAGTTGTTACATTTAGTTCAACAGATAAAACTGCAGTAGAAGGCAATAGAATAGCATATCCTTTCACCTTGACACCAGCATCAACTGGTAATGTTAGAGTTTCATATGCTGGAAACTCTGGAACTACAGCAACTCTTGGTGAAGATTATACTATTACTGGTATTTCCATGAATTTGATAGCAAGTGGCGTTTCAACCGGAACAATTTATGTTGATTTAGTAGATGATCGGTTAAATGAGGGTGGCGATGAAAACTTTGCAATTACCGTTACATTAACTAATGCTGTATTTGCTGGATTTTCAAACACTTTAACGCTAACAGGTACAATTACTGATATTCCACTACCAGTATTATCAATTGTTGATGCACCTGATATTATTGCTGGAAATAATGCTAGTTTCATAGTTTCATCAACAATTCCGCATACTGGAAACCTGACAGTTGCCTATACTCCAAATAATATTGACGGTAATTTCTTAAGTCAAACTGGTGGTACTGATACTTCTGCAAGTAACGATACTAATACAGGTCTACAACGCACACCTACTATACTCTTTGAAGAGTTCAATGGTAACTATCAGGCGACATTAAGCTTTCCTACAATTGATGATTCAACGGCTACAAAGAATGGCAAAATCAGGATAACATTGAATGATGATCCAAAGACTAAAGACACATACATAGTTTCTGAAGTACCAGGTGAAAATACTGCAATGGTAACTGTGGTTAGACCAGATAGTATTCCAACAGTAACAATTACTGGTAGTGATGCCATTAATGAAGGTCAAGTCGCGGTATTCACTGTAAGTACAAATGAATTGAATACATCAAGAACCGAAGATTTAGTAGTTAGTCTTGTGGCATCAGACAATAATGCCAATTTTATTGCCGGTACTCCAAGTCCAACCTTATCAATTCCAAGTGGTTCAACATCTGCTCCATATAATGTACTGACTACCAATGATGGAGTAGCGAGTGGTATCTCTGGTTATATTACGGTGACCTTACTACCAAGTGGTGCTATTTATAAATTAGGTGATTCAGATACTAATAGCGCACGAATCGGAGTGCGTGATAATGCGGGAACTAGAGGAGCAGAAGCATATATTTCTGATGCAAGGGCAACAGCAGAAAACGAAGAAATGATCTTTACTGTTCGATTGACTCGTCGTCCGGCACTAAATACGAAGGTTTATTATTCAATACATGCGGATAGTACAGCGGTCGAAAGAGATGATTATACTACACCAGCGTTGAACTATATCACATTCCGTCGTGGTTCAAGATTCCCAATAAGACGACCAGGAGAGATAACAAAACAAATTCGGATTCCACTTATCCATGACAATTATGATGAGACTGATGAAACTATCGTGATTGAACTAACCTCAGCGGATAATAACTATCGTATTGATCCTTTCGGTAATCGGGCAACGGGTACGATAACTGATCATGCCAATGATATTGTCATGGTTAGTGTTGAAGATGCCGCTGGTTTAGAGGGAGATAGTGGCAATAACGATATTCCAGTAACACTCAGACTCAATATTCCCTCAACACGAGATATTGCGGTTGATTGGGCAACATCGCTTGCAACAGGTGGAACCAATGCCGCAACTGTAGATGATTTTATCGTTGAATCTTCAAGTTCACCAGCAAAGATACCAGCAGGAGATTTGATGGGAACATTTAATGTGAAATCCCGGGGAGACGAAACAGCAAATGAAGGCGATGAAACCTTTACTGTTACCATTAGTAATCCAATGAATGATGCAGTAATTGCAGATGCTACTGCAACTATAACAATTAAAAGTGATGAAATTCCAGTTTTAAGTATTGGTAATGGAACTCCTGTTGAGGAAAGAGATTCAACTGATCCCGCGGTGGTTGCTGAATTTCCTATTACGATAACAAAAGACCCAGCGACTAATCCGTTAACTGTTCACTATACGGTGAGCGGTTCTAGTTTCCTTGCGAATGCAACACCCACGACCACTACAGGTAGTGTTATGTTTGATCCTACAACTAAACAAGGTATGTTAGAAATTACTATTGTGAATGATGATTTTGCCGAGGCAAATGATACGATAGAAGTTGTTTTAATTGAGGAACAATCTGGTCTTGAAACTACTTACAGTGTAGATCCTGCATATAATTCAGCTACGGTTGAAGTGCGGGATGATGATTCAAATATACCAGTATTATCAATCACTGGACCAGCTAATGTAATCACTGAAGGGGTCGATGTTAACGGTGACGATGTTGTCGCTGAATTTACAATTACATCAAAGATCAGTTCTGCAACTGATGCAGCTACACTTAATCCATCAAACCCAATTATTATCCTTTATAACGTAACAGACGCTTCTGGAGATTTCTTGGATGCAGCTAATGAAGGTGATCAATCTACTGGAACTCCAGTATCATTCTCCTCTGATGGTAATGGCAATTATATTTATACGCTTAGAATTCCAGTGGGTAATGATAATGTAATCCAATCAAATGGTGATATTACGGTAACACTAAGAGCAGATAATTCACCAGCAACCTATACTTTAGATACAGATTTATCTGATCAGAGTGCAACTGCAACTATTGAGAATGATGATACCCACATTGCGTCTTTTACAACACAAAATTATAGTGCAAAAGAAGATGGAACTTTAAGATTTGTTGTTAGATTAGATAAAGAGATACCGAATAATTCATCGACTCTAGTTTATTATGAAATTCTTAATACAGGAACAGCTTCATCAGGAGTAGACTTTATTCAACCATCTTTAAATTATGTTCAGTTTAGAGGTTACAATCCAAGTTCTGCGAATATACCTGACCCAAGCAATCCTGGTCAGCTATTACCAAATCCAAATCATGTTGCAGAAGGCAATTATACTGGTGACATCGAGCAAATTATTGAACTCCAATTAAATGATGATGAACTTCATGAATTAGATGAAACTATCAATCTACGGTTAACACGAGCAACTGGTACCACTGCAGTTTCGGACTCAAATAATACTGCAACAGGAACTATTGAAGAAAATGATTTTGTTTCCTTAATTATAGATGAAAGAACCGCTTTTGAAGGAGATAGTGGAAATATAGATGTACCAATTACTGTGCGATTAAGTACACTATCAACTACTGATTTAACTGTATATTGGGAGGTTAAGAGTGAGATAAGTGCTCCTCCACGTTCCAGTGATGATACTGCTACAGCAGATACAGATTATGTCGCGGTTTCAGAAAGTTCCACATTGATTAGAGCAGGAAATTTAACAGGTACGTTTAATGTTCAAATCAAGGGAGATACAGATGACACAGAAGATAATGAAACTTTTACGGTAAATATTACAAGAGTCACTCCTATCCATAACGTAACATTAAGCAACGGCCGTTCGGCAAAAATAACGATTCAAGAAGATGATCGGCCAGTGTTGACCATTGCTGGTAGTAGTCCGGCCTTAGAAGGAACAGATACAAATGCAACATTTACTGTTACTTCAACGGAAATGCCAACTGGTGGTTCATTAGTAGTTAATTATACTCCAGTTAGTAACTTCATCCAGAATTCAGGAATTCCAGTTACACCAGGACCTGGTGATGCACTTAACTTCCAAGCAGCTGGAAGTATTTATGAAGCGACATTGACCGTTGCACTTCATGATGACAATGAAAAAGAGAAAAATGGATATTTAGTTGTCACACTTGATAAGAGTACCGCATATACTGTTGGTATTGGAGATACGGCTACCGCACAAGTTCATATTAGTGATGATGATGCAACACTCCCTGAACTATCAATAGCTGGACCAAATGACCCGGTTTTTGAGGGAGGTAACGCGATATTCACGATCACAGCTGATGCAGATCCAGAAAGAATCATTGATGTTTATTATACAGCCTCCGAATCGGGTAGTGACTTCTTAGCAGCTGAAATTGATGGTGTGACTCAAATCGCCCCGTCTCTAAACTTCACAGGTGACGACCAGACTGCTACCATTACAATTCCAATTGAAGATGATAACGTGTTTGAGAATCCAAATACAATTACGGTGACTCTTGTTGCGCAAGCAGTTGGTGTTCGAAAAGCATATATATTAGCTTCCAATCCAAGTGCAACGGCAACCATTTATGATAATGAAGCACCAATTTTATCTATTGCTGCTGGTCCAAGAGTGGTTGAAGGAGTAGATGATAAAGCAACCTTTATTGTCACCGCAAATAGAAGTCCGAATGCGGAGATTGAAGTTGAATATTCATTTGAACGGAAATTCTTTGGTACGACATCTACTGGCAAAACTGGAACGGGAACTGCGATGTTGGATTTCCGCGCAGATACAAAACAATTTGATTTCACAGAGGGTCAGTTTACTTCTGCTATTGAGGAACCAAAGACAGTTGTAGCATTTGAAGTAGATATCAATCCAAATAACGAAACATTAACTGCTTTTGCTAATGGAGAGTTAGAAGTAACACTTACTTCAGATTCAGATTCGACAATTGAATATGCAGTTGCGGTAGCACCTAATAATGTGGCAACAGTTGCTGTAGCAGATGATGCCGTGCCAGAATTATCAATTTCAGCTGGTCCTGTTGTAACTGAAGGAGTAGATGATGACGCAACATTCACAGTATCAGCATCGACTAGCCCGAATGCGATACTGCCAATTAAATATTCATTTAACCGAGAGTTCTCAAGTGATACTGCTAACAAGACCGGAAGCGATGTAGCTGCTATGTTAGATTTTAGAAGTGGAGCAACTGAAGCAACATTTACAGTAGCACTTAATCATGATCCCGCAAATATAACTTTGGTTGCCTTTGTTAAAGGAGGTTTAACGGCAACACTAGATGCCGTTTCAGGTGTATCCAGCAATTATGCGGTTGCATTAGCACCCAATAATGAAGCAACCGTCACAGTATTAGATAATGATGCGCCAGTTCTGTCTATTTCAGCTGGTCCACGAGTTGTTGAAGGGAGAGATTCTCATGCGACCTTTAATGTGACTGCTACCAATAGTCCAAATGAATCAATTAAAGTTTACTACTCATTTAATCGGAAGTTTACAAATGATACTGGTCATAAAGAAGGTACTGGATCTGCAGATATTGATTTCTCTGGGGCAAGAACAGAAGCATCATTTATAGTACCACTTAATCCAGGAAATGCAATTCTAGGTGTGTTTATCAATGGCGAATTTGATGTCACACTTACCCCCGATCCTGGTCCAGTTTATAAATATTTGGTAGCAGATGCTCCCGCAAATGTTGCTACAGTTTCTGTAATTGATGATGATGCACCATTATTGTCTATTGCACCTAAGTTTGCTGAGGTATCCGAACCTGGACCAGCTGTGTTTACCATTACTGCCGTTGGAATTACCACAAGTAGTAGAACACTTAAAGTTCGTTATACACCTGTTGAGGTTAATCTTGGTAATTTCTTAAGCAGTACGACACAAGTAACTGAAGATTTAACCTTTACGAATGATAATGGGAATTATACTGAAGATATTTCAATAACTCTTGCTGAAGATTCAGACCCAGAAGCAACCGGGCAAATTGAGGTTGTGCTTAATAGTCCAGCTGCTAACACACCAGCTAATCAATTCTATAGTGTTGGGTTATCAAACCGTGCAAAAATGACGATATTTGATAATGATGTCCCAGAATTGTCAATAGCAGATAATTCAGCAGGAGTTACGGAAGGTATGGATGTTACCGCATCATTCGCGGTTACTGCGAGTTTCAGTCCAAACAGTAATTTGACTGTGAGATATTCAGTTACACAACCAGGAACTGGATATGACTTTATTTCAAGATCGGGGTCAAGAGAAACGGAATTAGATTTTTCAAGTGGGAAAATCAGTGCAAATATTGAAGTTGGCATTGTTGACAATGGTCGTGTTGATACTGATGGAATAGTTCAAGTGACTCTGCTATCTGATAATGAAGTAGATGATAATGGTATACCAAGAGCAATTACATATACAGTATCTAGTGTGACTGGTGAAGATGTTGGTGAAGTCACAGTGTTGGCAGACAATGATGCAATACCAAGGCTTACATTAATTGCTCCAACAAATCCAACTTCTGAAAGTGCAGGATTTGTGCAATTTTTGCTCACATCACGTGTAAATTTGGGACGTAGTTTTAAAGTTCGTTATGACCCATCTGAGGTAGGAGGTGCTGACTTTTTGAATAATGGAATTAAAGATGACGGAAGTTATGATCCAAAATTAAATCAAGAAGATATTGCAGTTGATACGGTTAGATTTGAAAGAGTTAAAGCTGAAGATAGCTTTTATACTGCATTGCTTCGGGTTCCAATCCATGATGATGAAGTTGGTGAAGCAACTGGTCAAATCCAGATTCAAATGCTAACTAGTAACTCTACCACAGATTCTTATACAATATTAACGGCAAATGCAACTCAAAAAGCAACGATTTGGGATGATGAAATACCTGAACTACATATTGCAGATGCTCCGAATGTCTTAGAAGCTGATAACGCTGAAATTGTATTTCCATTAACGGTGCGGGAAAGTCCAGATGCGATGATTGATGTCTATTATTCTGTAGTAGAATACTACGAAACAGAACGGGAGCTAGAGGATGATACAACTGAAATAACTAGACATAGTACAAATTTCATAGCTGCTGACGATAAAGGTATGAATAAGATGCAACCTGTTGACTTTAGAAACAATGCAACTAGTGCATCTTTAGTTATTGAACTGGTAAATGACTCCGATGTTGAAAATAATGCAACCATAGTGGTAACTTTAGCGGCACATCCTGATATAAAAATTGCCAAATATACGATTCCAGTTACGAATACTCCGGTAGAGGCAAAAGTTTTTGATGATGATTCACTCCCAGCAGTGTCATTTGATTCAAACTATGATCATATTACTCCTGGTTCAGATCTTATCTTTACCGTAACAGTTGACCCGACACCAGTACCTCCTGTAGCAGTTCCATTAATTGCAAGCGATAGTACAAACGGTAGTCTGGTTGTCACACCAGCTTCTGTAACCGTTGGTTCCAGTGGTACGGCAACGGCGAGGGTCACCACACTCGCTAGTACTACCGGCAATGTCAATGTCAATATCGCAGCTAATTCACGTTACGATTCAGTGCAGAACATTACTGAGGATACGGTAGCAAGTTCTATATTCAAATCAGCTGGACCGCTTAATGTCATGGTAGGGAGCTTAACTGCTCAAGCCTCACTTACCATTGCCGCTTCAGCAAATACGATCGCTTTGGGGGATGACGTAACATTTACAATTTCAGCTAATCCACAAGCCGATAAGGACATTACGGTGAAAGTTGATGTAAGTGAATTTACTTCAAGAGGAACTAATTTTATTGAAGATGGATCTCGTTATATTAGATTACCTGCCAACACTGCTAGTGTTGCTTTTGATGTCCAAACAAGAACCCCAGTTGAAACTGTTAATGAAAATGGGGTGGATGTTGAAAGATATGTCGCCGCGTCATCTGATGGTGTTATTGAAGCAAGACTAGCAGATGGTATCGGATATACTCCGGATACGACTAATGGGGATAATGTTTCATATGTAGAGGTTCAAGATCAACGGATTGCTGATCCAGTTACATTAACTGTATCTGCTGATGTAAACCTCGCTTATGTGGGAGAAACTGTAACAGTAACCGTTAGCCGAACCGGTGATATTTCTGGTGAATTAGATTATTGGTTTGATTTAACTGAAACTACAGGTAAAGATATCATAGATGGTGAGAATCTGAATCAAATGGGTTCAATCCAAGCTAATGAGCCCAGTGATGACAGAACATTTACAATCAAGACCCCGACTTCTGCATATGTCCAAGGTGATGGGTTTACCTTAAGATTGCTTACAGTAAGCGAGAATAATCAGGTGACTTATCGTGTTGGTGATCCAGCTAGTATATCAGTTGGAGTAAGTTCTAATACAATACCTGAAATTACGTTATCTGCACCAAATTACGTTACAGAAGGGGGTAGTTTTGATTTGGTTGCAACAGCATCTGTTACCCCAATTAGGGATATTCGCGTAACGACGACTCTATCCTCTGATCAAAGTGATAACTTCCTAGAGTCTGGATCTAGGGGAACGCAAACCATTGAAATTGAGGCTGGTCAAACTACCGGTACGACTTCAATCACATCTCAAGCTGATGGCACCAGTGATAATACTGGTTTAATCACAGCTCAATTAGAAACTGGCAGTGGTTATACTCGCCCGAACTTACCAACTGATCAAATGATTACAGTTGTTGTGCTAGAATCTAAACCAATTGTTTCGATTTCGGCTCCGGTGCAAGTCAAGGAAGATATAGCCGGAGGTTCATTTGACATTACATTATCTTATGATACCTCTACATTCACCCCAGTTGGTGGTCGAGCAATTAAAATTACCGGATTGACAGTTGAAGAAGACCCAAATTCTGACTTCACAAAAGGTTATCTTGGTTCGACAAATTTAAGTTCAGTTGAAATTGATTCGTCTGGGTCTACAACTGTGGCGATACCAATAAATCCTGATCCTACCTATCGCGGCTGGGGTGAGATTACCTTAACGTTAGTTGATGGTGCTGGATATACGGCCAATCCAATTGCTGGTTCAAGAGTTGTCAAGGTCGTGATTGAAGAAGCGCAAATACATGCATCAAGAATGGTCTCAATTTCAGCACCAGATCAGGTATATAAAGGGCAGGATATCAATGTTAGTTTCACATCAAATACAGGTGTTCCAAGTAGTGGTGGTATCAGAGTGGCCTTTAACATTGTTGCTAATCCAGCAGGACTTTATGATGCTATTAACACGAATACCACTCCTCGACATATTTTTCATCCTAATCGATCAGTCGACATGATAATTGCTACCGTTAATGATCCCGCTCTGACGACGAATGGTACAATTGATATTTTAGTCGTTCGTGGTGATGGTTATGAACCTGCTTCTACGACCCCTCATCAGGTAACCATTATTGCGGAAGATTCAAGACCGGTTGTTTCTATTATACCAGTTGCTAGCACCATTGATGAAGGCGAAGATGCCGTATTTACAGTGACGGCGACGGGTGGTGAGTTGACAAAAGATTTACCAGTCGGCGTGACGATAGCAGAAGGTAATAATGAGGACTTTTTTGATCCTGATTCAGCACCTGCACAAGTGATGGTGAAAATGGATAGTAGAAGGGGTGAATTGCGGGTACAGACGGTTGCCGATGCAACTGATGAGGCCGATGGTTCAATCATAGCATCTCTTATTGCTAGCAATGATTCCACCTATCTGCTTGGTACTCCCGCGAGGAATTCGATAACTATAAAAGATAATGACGATAATGGTACCTTACCAAATATCACAATTAGTGGTAATTCACCGGTTGTTGAAGGTGATAATGTTGTATTTGAGTTGGCAGCTAACCCAGCACCAACTGGTGATAATACTATTACTGCAAGAGTACAAATTTCTGAATCTGGAGACTTTTTAGCTGAGCCAGCAAAACTTGAACCTCGTGTCGTGGACGTTGTTATTGATAGTTCTGGTGGAGAATTAGAACTACCAACCATGTTGGATGCAGACGCTGAAGAGAATGGATTGGTATATGGTAGAGTTGTATCTGAGGATACAAGCAATGAGTCAAGTGCTACTTATACGATTGGTGCAAATCCTGTGCATCCTATCACTGTACAAGATAATGATGGACCTGCGTTGCATCGCATAGCCATTGAACCAGTAACCACTCCAGTGGCAGAAGCTACTGGGGCGATGGCGGAGTTCAGAATTGTTGCAACTGGTGGAACTTCTGCGGACTTAAGTCCAATCGCGGTTAATTTAGTAATTTCACAAGAAGGGAATTATTTGATGACTTCCCCTCTGACCACAAGACCCCCTATTATGGTCACTCCAGGTGCTGAGGGAGTCTCGGGTACACCTGTCATTCATCGAGAAGCAATTGCCGATAACTTAATTCATGAACCTCATGGGAAGATTGTTGCAACAATTGAGAATTCAACTCAATATGCTGTTGGCACGTTATCAACTGCGGTAGCGGAAGTCGTTGTAAATGACAATGAAGGCATTCCTGCAGTGTCAATCACTGCACCACCAGTACAGGATGAAAACGAAAGTAGGACAGTTAACATCGCGGTCAATCTTTCCCATGCAACATCTGAAGATGTCGTTGTTAATTTCGCAGTTAGCGACGAAAGTGATACCGCGACTTATAGAGATGATTACACGGTTGCAAATTCAACAGATGGTGAAACTAGGTATCCAGATCCAGATAACCTAGGATCCATGCTTTCTCATCGTATTGCTCAAGGTAGTCTGAAGTTCCCAGCTGGCACAACCGGTCCTCAAAATATTACCATAAATGTAGTTGGAGATGAATTGAATGAAGCAAACGAAGATTACACTGTTACGTTATCACTTCCTAGTGGTTCCGCGTTAGCAACCCTCCCTGGAACTCCAACCGTGACTGGAACGATCAATAACGATGATACCCCACCTATTGTGAGAATTGCCAATGGATTTGGATTTGAAGGGAATGGTACTTCAGATGGAACAGTTGAGTTTCCGATATCATTATCAAAACCATCCGGCCTACCAGTTAAAGTTATTTATACAACATCCACGACTGGTGGTACTGCTACAGCTGATGATGATTTTGATACAGTAACTGCAAGGGAATTCATAATAGCTCCAAGCACTAACGCTGTTCACTATATCGTGTCAACGCTTTCCATTGATACCAATGCTGATGATACCGCTGAAGATGATGAAACCTTTACTGTAACTTTAACGCTTCCATCGGATGCAAATACTGTTTTCCCAGAAGATCCTGATAATGCTCCGGTAAGATTATCAGCAATTTCGGCGACTGGTACGATTTATGATGATGATACGACACCTGAACTTTCTATTGCTGACGTAACTATTCCAGTTGCTGAAAGTACAGGTTCCGTAGATTTTGTGGTAACCTCAACTCGTGCACGAACTTTGACTGTTCGCTATCAAGCCGCTGAAGTAAGTGGCCATGATTTCTTACATGACTCAAATGGTCAAGAAGACGAGACGGCGACAGAATTAACCTTTAAGCAAATAGGTGGACGAGGACCATATGTGGCTACCCTAAATGTCCCAATTCATGATGATAATGATGGTGAAGTTACTGGTAAAATCATGGTAACCTTGTTTACGGAAACAGGTGGTACAACAACTTATATCGTACCAAGTGATGGAACCCAGAATGCAACTGCTACGATTTATGATGATGATGCACCTGAATTAACAATTATTTCTAATGGTGATGTCTCAGAAGCTGATGTTCGTGTTGAATTCACGATCTTAGCACGTGTGAGTCCGAATGACATGGTTCTGGTGAATTATGATGTAGAGGAAGATTCTACAGGTAATGGTGACTTTATTGCCGCCGATGATCAGGGAACTGCAGCTAATAATACTGGTAAATCTGCTACATTTGATTTCACAGAAGGTAAAGTCCTCGCTCCATTGTCAATTAATATTGTGACTGATGGTGAAACAGAAGCCAATTCTACAGTAACCATAACTTTGATCAATGAAACTGGCGGTCCTACCAATTATACAGTCGCGGGTTCACCGGATCATGCGGCAACTGCTACTATAGAGGACGATGATAATTTAGCTTTACCAAGTATCACGATTTTTCCTGTTTCAGCTAATGTAACAGAAGGGGCCGGTGCGCAAGCTAAATTTAGGTTAGAATCAGTTCAGGGAACAGATACAACAATTGACTCAGTGGATAATGTGAAGGTTCAAATTTCTCAAGTCGGAAATTATATAAGTCCAACCGATGTTACGATCAAGAATATTAATATTACTGTGGTTGGAACTGATGTGCCAATTAATATTGATATTGATAATGATGATGTTGATGAAGAGCCAGGAATGGTAATTGCCCGAGTATTACGTGATACTGATGGAACCACAAACTGGTCAGTGGGAGCAAAACTTCAAGCAGTTGTCAATGTGACTAGTGAAGCGGCTGATGTTCCAACAATCAGTATTGTCGCAGATACCAGAAATGCTTCGATTAATGAAGGAGATGATTCCAGTGATAACGGATCTTTAACCTATACCGTAACACGTGATGGAGCAACTGAAAAAGATGTCACCGTCAAATATACTTTAGAAAATTCAGACCCGATTTCTGCCGTTGCTATTACTGACTATAATGATACAATTGAAGATGTAAATATTCCGAAAGGTCTAGTAAGCCAAACTACCGCTACTGGAACAATTACGGTTGAGTTGGTAGGTGATGAGTTAGATGAAGATAATGAGACTTTTGAAGTCAAACTTTCAGCTGATTCGGTTAATGCAAATCTTCACCCAACTAATGCTACTTCAGTAGTGGCAACGATTAATGATGATGACCCGCTTCCAACAGTAAGTATAGCAGCTGATTCAAGTCCAGAAGGTAATGAAGGTGGTTCCAGTAATATTGATTTTGTCGTAACTCTGAATCCGGTTTCAGGTCGAGAGGTCACTGTTAATTACACTGTTGATCCAATCACTGCAGACACTGAGGATTATACCTTACCAGCTCAACAAACTGTAACATTTGATGCAGGAGATATTGAAGAAACAATTTCAATTCCAATAGTTGGCGATTCTACACCTGAAATAGATGAAACCATAAGAGTAACCTTAACTGAACCTACAAATTCAGAGTTACCAGCCGATGATGCTACTGAGCTGGCCTCAGTTATTGGAACGATAGAGAGCGATGATAATCCAATCCTCAACATTGTTAATACCAATACAAATAATGAGATTACTGAAGGTAGTGATGCAACTTTTGAGGTGACATTGTATGGTAAAGTAACTGGACCAATTACGGTAGATTGGGCGACAGCAGATGGAACGGCAATATTCAATACGACGAATCCAAATGAAGGTGATTATATCTCTGGAACTGCAACCCTTAATTTTACTAATAGGGATAGAACTGAAACTATTACAGTAACTACTAATGATGATGATGAAATTGAAGCTGAAGAAAACTTTAATGTAACCTTATCTGGACCAACACCTACTAGTGTAGATTTTGAGAGTGCATCGGCATCTGTAAAGGTAATTGATAATGATGTGCCACCAGTATTTTCTATTGCGAATGCAAAAGAAACCGTTGGTGGTAGAAATGCAATGTTTATCGTAACTTCGGATAAAGCATTTACCGGTAACATTGACGTGGTTTATAATCCTGTCAAGTCAGGTGGTGATTACCTCAATGAAACTGATGGTACCAATGCCGGACTTAATAAGAGCTCCGGTGAAGATCGAATCACAACCTTAAACTTTGAAGAATCAGGTGGCAATTATACTGCTATTTTAAGTTTTGCTACCGTTGAAGATGACTCAGATCCTGAAAATGATGGTACAGGTACAATCACGGTTACGCTTGAAGATGATGCCAATACTGTAGCCAAATATACTGTATCTGAAGTACCTGGTGAAGATACAGCAACCGTATCGGTCATTGCCGCTCCAATACCAACATTGTCAATTGCTTCAATCCCAGCTCCAGTCGATGAAGGTGGTGTAGCAGAAATCACTATAAAGGCAAGTTTAAATCCGAAACAACCGGTGAAATTTAGCTATACCCCAACTGAGACCGGAACTACTTATTTGGCTCCAGTCACTGATGATGATGGTATGACCTTAAATTCAGGATCGTCCCGTAAAGTTGAGCTTGAATTCACACAAGCAAATCCAGGTCCAAGTTCCACTGATCCATGGTTAGCAACCTTGCGAGTGATGACACAAGAAGCTAATGCACTAGAAGGGATGATTGCCGTAGTCATAAATCAACCTCGCGCAAATGATAAATATACTGTTTCCTCAACTTTAGGAGAGGACACGGCTACGATCACGGTAAATGATGTGTCAATCCCAGTCTTGTCGATTGCTGATGCTACTGCAGTTTATGCTGGTAATAAAGCCGTCTTTGAAGTCACTTCTTCGATTCCAGTTACGGATGATTTAACCGTCACCTATACTCCAGAAAAATCAGGTGGAGATTTCTTAGATGAAAGTGATGGTGATGGCACCGCTGTTGATAGTGGTCCAAATACCGAATCGGGTATTCAACGCACCATTCTGTTAGATTTTGCCGTCAATGCTGATGGAGATTATACCGCCACACTCCGTTTTGATACAGTTGATGATTTGACTGATCTTGATGGTGGTATGATTGAGGTCACTCTGAATGCAGATCCAGCACCAACTGATACCTATACAGTATCAACGGACGCTGAAGCAGATTCTGGGTCAATCAAGATTAATAAGTATCCGGTACCAACACTGACAATAACAACAGGTTCAACGTCTCTTGATGTTGATGAAGGTGGCACGGTAAATATTATGGTTGAGGCCAGTGTTAACCCGATCCGACCTTTGACCTTCAAGTACATACCAACGGAAACTGGGACTGAATACTTATTACCGATTACTGAAAATGATGTTGCAAAAGGTTCTGGTGATGAACGTTCAATAACTTTAAGTTTTACACAAGACGATCCAAGTCCAAGTTCAACTGATCCATGGTTAGCAACTTTACCAATAAGGACTCAGACTGATGACGCACTTGGTGGGATGATTTCGGTAGTATTAGTTGATGGTATTGGTTATACGGTCGGTACCGAGAACACTTCAACTATTATAGTTGATGATATCACGATCCCAGTCTTGTCAATTGCTGATGCTACTGCAATTTATGCCGGTAATAAAGCCGTCTTTGCAGTCACTTCTTCGATACCAGTTACGGATGAATTAACCGTCGCCTATACTCCAGAAAAATCAGGTGGAGATTTCTTAGATGAAAGTGATGGTGATGGCACCGCTATTGATAGTGGTCCAAATACCGAATCAGGCATTCAACGCACCATTCTGTTAGATTTTGCCGTCAATGCCGATGGAGATTATACCGCCACACTCCGTTTTGATACAGTTGATGATTTGACTGACACTGATGGTGGCATGATTGAGGTTACTCTCAATGCAGATCCAAAACCAACTGATACCTATACTGTATCAACGGACGCTGAAGCAGATTCTGGGGCGATCATGGTTAACAAATATCCGGTACCAACACTAACAATAACAACAGGTTCAACGACTCTTGATGTTGATGAAGGTGGCACGGTGAATATTATGGTTGAGGCCAGTGTTAACCCGATCCGACCTGTGACCTTCAAGTACCTACCAACAGAAACTGGAACTGAATATTTATTACCGGTTACCGAAGATGGTGTTACAAAGGGTTCTGGTGATGAACGTTCAATAACTTTACGTTTTAAACAAGACGATCCAAGTCCAAGTTCAACTGATCCATGGTTAGCAACTTTACCAGTAAGGACTCAGACTGATGACGAACTTGGTGGGACGATTTCGATAGTATTAGTTGATGGTATTGGTTATACGGTCGGTACCGAGAAGACTTCAACAATTACGGTAAATGATGTGTCAATCCCTGTCTTGTCGATTGCTGATGCTACTGCAATTTATGCCGGTAATAGAGCCGTCTTTGCAGTCACTTCTTCAATACCAGTTACGGATGAATTAACCGTCGCCTATACTCCAGAAAAATCAGGTGGAGATTTCTTAGATGAAAGTGATGGTGATGGCACCGCTATTGATAGTGGTCCAAATACCGAATCAGGCATTCAACGCACCATTCTGTTAGATTTTGCCGTCAATGCCGATGGAGATTATACCGCCACACTCCGTTTTGATACAGTTGATGATTTGACTGACACTGATGGTGGCATGATTGAGGTTACTCTCAATGCAGATCCAAAACCAACTGATACCTATACTGTATCAACGGACGCTGAAGCAGATTCTGGGGCGATCATGGTTAACAAATATCCGGTACCAACACTGACAATAACAACAGGTTCAACGTCTCTTGATGTTGATGAAGGTGGCACGGTGAATATTATGGTTGAGGCCAGTGTTAACCCGATCCGACCTGTGACCTTCAAGTACCTACCAACAGAAACTGGAACTGAATATTTATTACCGGTTACCGA
The DNA here is from genome assembly GCA_964291365.2 of Stappiaceae bacterium. Classification (GTDB taxonomy): domain Bacteria; phylum Pseudomonadota; class Alphaproteobacteria; order Rhizobiales; family Stappiaceae; genus JBDWFY01. The sequence goes on along the minus strand of OZ219989.1, from coordinate 1,299,766 downwards.
AGATGGTGTTACAAAGGGTTCTGGTGATGAACGTTCAATAACTTTACGTTTTAAACAAGACGATCCAAGTCCAAGTTCAACTGATCCATGGTTAGCAACATTACCAGTAAGGACTCAGACTGATGACGAACTTGGTGGGACGATTTCGATAGTATTAGTTGATGGTATTGGTTATACGGTCGGTACCGAGAAGACTTCAACAATTACGGTAAATGATGTGTCAATCCCTGTCTTGTCGATTGCTGATGCTACTGCAATTTATGCCGGTAATAGAGCCGTCTTTGCAGTCACTTCTTCAATACCAGTTACGGATGAATTAACCGTCGCCTATACTCCAGAAAAATCAGGTGGAGATTTCTTAGATGAAAGTGATGGTGATGGCACCGCTATTGATAGTGGTCCAAATACCGAATCAGGCATTCAACGCACCATTCTGTTAGATTTTGCCGTCAATGCTGATGGAGATTATACCGCCACACTCCGTTTTGATACAATTGATGATTTGACTGATCTTGATGGTGGTATGATTGAGGTTACTCTGAATGCAGATCCAGCACCAACTGATACCTATACTGTATCAAGGGAAGCTGGTGAAAATTCTGGGTCAATCAAGATTAATAAGTATCCCGTACCAACACTGACAATAACAACAGGTTCAACGACTCTTGATGTTGATGAAGGTGGCACGGTGAATATTATGGTTGAGGCTAGTCTTAACCCGATCCGACCTGTGACCTTCAAGTACATACCAACGGAAATTGGAACTGAATACTTATTACCGATTACCGAAGATGGTGTTGCAAAAGGTTCTGGTAATGAACGCACTGTAACCTTACCTTTTACACAAGCAACTCCGGGGACGGGGCCGTGGTTAGCAACTTTACCAATAAGGACTCAGACTGATGACGAACTTGGTGGGATGATTTCGATAGTATTAGTTGATGATATTGGTTATACGGTCGGTACCGAGAAGACTTCAACAATTACGGTAAATGATGTGTCAATCCCTGTCTTGTCAATTGCTGATGCTACTGCAGTTTATGCCGGTAATAAAGCCGTCTTTGGAGTCATTTCTTCAATACCATTTACGGATGATTTAACCATAGCTTATACTCCAGAAAAATCAGGTGGAGATTTCTTAGATGAAAGTGATGGTGATGGCACAGCTATTGATAGTGGTCCAAATACCGAATCGGGTATTCAACGCACCATTCTGTTAAATTTTGCCGTCAATGCTGATGGAGATTATGCCGCCACACTCCGTTTTGATACAGTTGATGATTTGACTGATCTTGATGGTGGTATGATTGAGGTCACTCTGAATGCAGACCCAGAACTAACTGATACCTATACAGTATCAACGGACGCTGAAGCAGATTCTGGGTCAATCAAGATTAATAAATATCCCGTACCAACACTGACAATAACAACAGGTTCAACGACTCTTGATGTTGATGAAGGTGGCACGGTGAATATTATGGTTGAGGCTAGTCTTAACCCGATCCGACCTGTGACCTTCAAGTACATACCAACAGAAACTGGAACTGAATACTTATTACCGATTACCGAAGATGGTGTTGCAAAAGGTTCTGGTGATGACCGCACTGTAACCTTACCTTTTACACAAGCAACTCCGGGTACGGGGCCGTGGTTAGCAACTTTACCTGTAAGGACTCAAATTGATGACGAACTTGGTGGGACGATTTCGATAGTATTAATTGATGGTATTGGTTATACGGTCGGTACCGAGAAGACTTCAACTATTTCGGTTGAAGATATCACGATCCCAGTCTTATCAATTGCTGATGCTACTGCAGTTTATGCCGGTAATAAAGCCGTCTTTGAAGTCACTTCTTCGATACCAGTTACGGATGACTTAACCGTCGCCTTTACTCCAGAAAAATCAGGTGGTAATTTCTTAGATGAAAGTGATGGTGATGGCACGGCTGTTGAGAGTGGTCCAAATACCGAATCGGGTATTCAACGCACCATTCTGTTAGATTTTGCCGTCAATGCTGATGGAGATTATACCGCCACACTCCGTTTTGATACAGTTGATGATTTGACTGATCTTGATGGTGGTATGATTGAGGTCATTCTGAATGCAGACCCAAAACCAACTGAAACTTATACAGTATCAACAGACGCTGAAGAAAATTCCGGGGCGATCACGGTTAACAAATATCCTGATTTACCGATAATTTCAATAGCTGCTTCTTCACCGCAAAGCATCGTAGAGGGTACTCCTGCAGAATTTGAGTTAACAGTTGGTCCAAAAGGTATAAAATTTAATCAACCATTACAAATTGAATATAGTGTCACCCAAACAGGTAATTTTATTCTTTGGAGAACTAAACGAACTATAAACATAGATGCAAATTTATATTCAGAAAATCTATCAATTGATACCCATGATGATGATGTTAATGAGGGTGATGGATCTATTCAAGTAATCTTAATTGACACTGAGAGCTATGATCTCTCTGCAAGTGAAAATGAAAGATCAGCTAAAATTGATGTAACCGACAATGAAAATGATGATGATAAACCTGAACCAAGAATTTCAATTGCATCACTTATAGTAAATATGATTTTAAATGATCCTAATCTTTATACCAATTCAGAGTCATCGTTAAGTGCTCTCCCCTTACCTAATTCATCTGTAATTCCAACCGTTTCAATTGATTCAACTCAACCACAAGTGAATGAAGGAAACCCGGTAAAATTTACTTTAACTTCAAGTAATAATTCTACTGCAACTGAATTGGTAGTTAAGTTGAATGTTCAACCAGTTGGTAATTTCTTTGACTTCAACGAACCAATAGAAATATCAAGACGTATACACGGAAATGAGTCTGTCCAAGTCACCTTCCCTACCATTGATGATACCATTGCTGAAGATGATGGCCGACTTGAAGTAACTATCATTCCAGATTCTTCCTATAAAATCAATACAAGCAAACATACCAGTTCAGTATTGATTTCTGATGTTAGTGACCGACAACTTCGTCAAGATTTAATAAAAACGAGCACTCAAGCCTTCTTACCAGATGTCGTTGGCAACTTAGTCGCTAGAACTTCAAGTCAAATTTCACAACGCGTCCAACAAGGGTTTAGTGGAAATAGTGATGTCACTCTCAATCTCGCTGGTGAAAACACGTTAAAAGGTCTAATTGAAATGAGTGGTGAAATGACCAATGAAGGTGCAGTAGAATGGCGCGAAGTACTTGGTGATTCATCCTTTGCGATGACCTTATTATCAGACGATGAATTTGTCGCCCCGGCAACAATATGGGGAATCGGTGACTACCGTGACCTGAGTGCAGGTGCGTCAAATAGTTCGCATTCATGGTCTGGTGAAGTCTTCACGGGACAATTTGGCATTGACGCGTTGATTGGACAAAATACCCTTACTGGTCTTTCCGCGTCTATAACTGAAAATGACATCAAAGTTGGAGCTGATAGTACAGAAAAACTTGCATTTACCCTAAACGCTACTACCCTCAATCCATACTTTGGTTGGACTTCACCAACTCAAAACGCTGAACTACGCGCGGTAGCCGGTTATGGTATCGGAGACTTCACCATCAATCAAACAAACTATGATTTTGAAGTCCTGACAAGCAAGTCTTATTCACTGGCCTTAGCTGGTAGCAAAGAACTCTACTCATCCGAAAGTATTTTGAATGGCAAAACTAGTCTAAAATTAATTGGGGATTCATGGTTTGCCAGACAAAATATAACTGGTAAATCAGAATTATTATCTGATCTCCAAACCGATGCGCAATTCTTAAGAATCAGTACCGAAGCAACCCATCAATTTGAATTTGAACGCGGTTCAACCTTCACCCCACTAATTTCAACTGGAATCAGACGTGATCAAAAAGATCAACAATCCCTCTTTGGATTAGAACTCACTGGCGGGTTTGATTTTCATGACCCGCTTGGGTTGACCCTATCTGGATCCGGAAGCGTGCTACTCGGTAGCGAAAACGATATTCAAAAAATGAGCGTGAAAGGTTCATTGGAATACGACTACGGACGCGACGATTTAGGGCTCACAATTGCACTCACGCCAACTTGGGGACAAACCCAAGCAGAAATACAAAACTCACTCTGGAGTAACGAAATCCTGACAAGTAGCAACGAGATTGGTCAATATACCGAAGGCACGCAAATTAGTACTGAAATCGGCTATAGCTTTGCACTTGGAGAGGAGTCACGACAATTGAACCTATACAGCAGCTATGAATTTGACGCGTCATCAGATGATGAACTGCTATTAGGAACAAATCTATCAATCGGATCTAATTTTGGCTTAGATTTTGAGCGAACTAACAAGATAGGTTCTCCAGATTCTACAGCAAGAAAATATCAATTAAACGCGCGTTTAAGTTGGTAATCATTACCACTATATTTTTTTCAATTCAAACAACAAAGGAGGGCATGTAAATTATTTTATCCGCTGGAAATAATTCTTCTCACCATTAACAGTAAAAATGTTGCTTGCCTTGGTTTAACATACAACATATTATTAGATGATTGTTGAAAAATGAAAGAAGTTAATTTGTCGTTAGACATCTACTTGAACTAATTAACTCACACGGATTCTTTAAATTCAAACACCTCTTCACAACTTTCGTCCCGACAAACCATCTTTTTCTTCTTAGTTTTAAATCGAGCATTACCACAGTGCCGACAGACAAATAGATTTTCCAGTTTAAGATACTCTTTCAACCGAGCTCGTTCATCACCGATTGAGATTGAACCATAAATCTCCTCTTGAAAATGCGAACCGGCATTCTCTAAGTATCCTTTGGAAAAGAACTGGAAGATTTCAATTCCAACAGTATCAAGCTTTGGAACCTTTAGTCCTAATTTTTCGAGATATTTTGCAATTGCAATAAACAGGTCAGCTCGGTTATGGTTCCGAGTTGTATATGAAGACAACACAGGCATCTTGATCCCTAGATCCATTACCAACTGTCTGGCAAATTTCTCCTGCCGCCGCCGGATTAGGTGTATGGCTGAATGACCATTTTTCCATAAACTTTTGATTTCTTCTACAGTAGGAAGATACTTTCTGAAGATTGGTCCAAATTTAGGATCAAAGCTAATGATTCGTTCAAATTCCCACTTGTTTGAGTCCATTTTATCAATCAAAATTTGATAGAATAGCTCGTCGTGTGTTAACAGAATTATTTGAGAATCATGAAACTTCTTCGCTAAGAGACCCGCTACTCGATAGCGATATTCTACATCATATAGCGTCACAATATCATTCAGCACCAACAATGGAATTCTTGGATTCAACACTTTTACTGATGCCAGCCGAAACGACAATGCGAACGAATGCATATGTGAATTGCACTGAAACCCATTTGGTAATACACCTTCACAACTGGGTGCAAAGTCAATTTTGAAGTGCAATCGCTCTAAACCCGTCACTTCATCATTATCAATTTCAAGTTGAACCTTTTGACTAGTATCTCCTTGGAGGAATTGAAAGTATTCGTTCATAGGCACTTCTATTTGATCTATTCCCAAACGTACCTCCGAAACAAGGAGCTCAGAAAAATCAGAGACAGAAACTTCAAGTTCCTTTATTCGTGTTTGAAGTTCCTCAGCATTGTTTTTCAATCTAATGCTATTTTGCTTGTGAATTATGAATTTCTTAACAACAGAATATGCTTTTTCAAATTTGCTGTGCTCCCGATTTTTAGAAATTTTATTGTCTGATAAATCAAGATCATCTGAACCTTCTGACCGTATACCTAAGAGTTTATAAACTGGGTCTCTATCATCCAAACTTAATAGTCTTAAATTCGGATCAAGTGGTAATAACACTTTGTCATTCAGAAACTTTAGAATCAACGGTTCATTAAATTCTTTAATTTTTCGTTTTGTATCTTTTGAAATCGTATTATTCAATAATAGATTATCACGGTTAGTCCGAGAGAATTCAATACGTTGGTCTGCTAATAGAGCTCTATTTTGAGCTAAATTATCAAAGAGTACAGTACGACCAAGTGACTTTACTGCATTTTCAAACCGCTGTGTAGCACTCGTATGACTCAAGAGTACCTTCAACTCATCTCCTCTAATAAATGGCGATACATTGATTTTCGAAACTAGATCATCAAACTCAGTTGACGTTTGTTGTGCAGTTTCTTTCACAAAGCGAGTCAGCTCAATTTTATCCAAGTCATCATTCATATTCTTGACATTAGACTTTTTTCTCTGTTTACTTGTTTTTTTATTTAGAGCTTGCACTCCCATCAATTTTTCAAATATGACATGTACTGATGCCTTTTCAATTTTCGCATTAGCATAGACATTCTTTAAAGCATCGGGACCTGTTTCGTTACGATCCCAGAAGCAACTCTGAAGTGCCCACCCTTAATTAGTGGTCTTTTTAAATAAGATTAGGTCAAAAATTTGATCTATTCAAGCGAAACGTGCTGCTGATTTTGGGTCCATCAAAACACTTCAGAGGATGTATGTAGCATGAGTCAGCATGAATGGGAACAAAAAATATTATGGCTTGACTTGACAAATAAAAAAGTTCTACTTATATTCTCTTTTTGTTCATATAATAGAGGATATAATTATGAGACCAAAAAAGAGCTATCAACACTTGAATTTGACGGAGCGGGAAGTGACACAACGGCACTATGAGGTGGGAATCCCGTGTTCTGAAATCGCTGAGATGTTGGGGCGGCACCGGCGCACAATTGAGCGCGAGATTGAGCGGCATTCAATCCATGGTCGCTATGACGCACTGGTTGCTGACAGCATGTATCATCAAGCTCGTTCGCAAGCGTCTAGTGGTGTTTGGAAAATGACGGCTTGTATGCATACAATCATCTCGACCCTGATGAAAGTGGATCGATTAAGTCCTAAGCAAATTTACCACTGGTGTCTTCAAAGGGGGATAAAGATGGTAAGTAAAACTTGGATCTATCGATTGATTCGGAAAGATCGTGATAATGGCGGGACGTTGTATAAATATCTCCGTCGTCGCGGTCGTAAGCGCAAGTGGCGTGGTGAGAAAAAGGCAGGTCGTGGTTACCTGACGAATGTGCGTAATATTTCCGAACGTCCAGCCATCGTGAGTGAGAAGATTCGGTTGGGTGATGGTGAAATTGACACGGTTGAGGGGAAAGGGAAACAGAGCTGTCTGGTGACATATGTTGACCGGGTCACGAAATACCTCAAGATCGGCAGAGTCGAGGGTCTTTCGTCAATCTTGGTGACAACGGCCTTATTAAAGGCATTACGACCGATTGCTCCGCATATTTTGACACTCACAGCGGATAATGGCAAGGAATTTGCCCGACATGAAGAAATTGCCAAGCAACTAAGTTGTGATTTCTTTTTCTGTGACACTTATAGTTCCTGGCAACGTGGATTGAACGAAAATACCAACGGCTTGATCCGCGACTTTTTCCCTAAGGGAACCGACTTTCTCAAAGTTACGGATGAAGAAGTTCAATATGTTGAAGACAAACTCAACAATCGTCTGCGGGAGACACTCAATTGGTCTACTCCCAATCAAGAATTTGCCGCAGCGTGTGCGAAACTGATGTCATAAGATGTTCTTGAGGTATCAATAAATCTCGGTTTATTGATGTGATAGGATCAGTTCAGAGATCAACGAGGGACTACGAAGTTCTCGTGATAAGGGAGTTATATCAATTTTATGCTAATAGAGTAGGACGTGACTGACAAAAGCTATAATTTCCTAGAATTTTTCTGAATGTTGCTCTGAAAATGATAAATTTTACTCAAAAATTTCACTAAAAATGAAACTGATCTTGAAAAATAGAATCTGGTTTATTAGATTTCATGTAATTGGGCACTTCACTGTGGAATATAGGATTTAAATTTTCTTCCGTACCAAGACGCTCAATTGATCCGAATTTTGATACAACAAACTCTAGCGCGTCTACGATGCTAGATTTTCCAAATCCATTTAGACCAAATATCGCCAAATTCCGTGTTTTGCCGTCAAATTCAAAACGATAGGAGTGTCGAATCGCTCGAAAACAAGTAAGAGTAAATGCGGTAATCACATAAATCAATGAATTCTTAGACTCTTCAATTGTATTCTCCATCTTACACACCTCGCGTATTGCGTAGAGACTTCAAGAATAATTGATCTCGGACTTCCTCAAATGCTTCTTTAGCGGCATTCTTTTTGGGATTCAACGTCAAAGTATGCTTCATCAATATGTCCAGATATTCAGGGTCTGTGATATTTTTCTCAAAAATCTTTCTGACATCTTTCAAGATTTCACTATTAGGACGAAACACAAACTCGTTCGGTTGTTGTGATTTTTTCTTTTTCATTTCACCACCTCCTTGATGGGCCGGTTTAATTAATTTTAAGTCTACACTCAGAACAATTTATTTCAAACTTAATTGCAACTATTTTTCAAAATAATAATTTTTTTAAACTTGTCAACCCCTAATTTAATATTTTTTTATGAAGTTTACCACATCCGCAATACTTTTTTTCCAAATCCATTTAGACCAATATATTACTAAATTATCAAAGAGTTCTGTACGACCAAGTGACTTTACTACGGTTTCAAACCGCTGTGTAGGACTCGTATGACTCAATAGTAAATTTAACTCGTCTCCTCGAATAAATAGTGATACATTGATTTTTGAGACTAGATTATCAAACTCAATTGACGTTTGTTGTGCAGTTTCTTTTACAAAGCGGGTCATCTCAACTGTATCCAAACCAGCATTCACATTCTTAACATTAAACTTTTTTCTCTGTTTACCCTGTTCTTTAACTGAAGCTTGCACTCCCATTGATTTTTCAAATACAACATGAACTGATGCTTTTTCATTTTTCGCATCAGCATAAACATTACTTAAAGCATCAGGACCGGCTTCGTTACGATCTAAATTTTCTTCCGCGCCAAGACGCTCAATTGATCCGAATTTTGACACAACAAACTCTAGAGCGTCTACGATGCTAGATTTTCCAAATCCATTTAGACCAAATATTGCTAAATTCCGTGCATTGCCGCTAAATTCAAAACGGTAGGAATGCCGAATCGCTCAAAAACAAGTAAGAGTAAATGCGGCAATCACATAATCTAATGATTTCTTAGACTCTTCATTTTTTTTCTCCACACTACACTCCTTGCATTTTACGTAGAGACTTCAAAAATAATTGATCTCGAACTTCCTCAAATGATTCTTTTGCAGCATCCTTTTTAGGATTCAACGTATATGTATGTTTCAACAGTGTATCACAATACTCAGGGTCAGAGATATGTTTCTTACATTTTTCTCTGAGTTCTTCCAAGATTTCGCTATAAAACCGAAATCCAAACTCGTCAAGTTATTTTGATTTTTTCTTTTTAATTTTACCACCTCCTTGATAGGTCGGTTAAGTTACTTATAAGTTTACAATCAAAATTGTTTATTTCAAATTAAATTGCAATTTTTTTTCAAAATAATATTTTTTTGAACTTGTCAACCCCTAGTTAAAAACTTTCAAAATTAATTTACGACAAAGGCCATGTTATTTTTGCGACAAAACATGTCACTTTCTTCCCAAATGTTGTCGGCAATATAGAAGCAAGAACTTCAGGTGAGATTTCGCAGCGAATTCAACAAGGGGTTAGTGAACCGAGTAATGTCTCCTTAAATCTAGGTGGTAAAAACACGCTTGAAGGGTTGATTGAGATGAGTGGTGAAATGACCAATGAAGGTGCAGTAGAATGGCGCGAAGTACTTGGTAACTCATCCTTTGCGATGATGCTACTTTCTGGAGATGATTTTGTCGCACCAGCAACAATATGAGGAATCGGTGACTACCGCGACTTAAGTGCAAGTGCGTCAAATAATTCGCACGCATGGTCAGGTGATGTCTTCACGGGACAGTTTGGTATTCACACTTTGATTGGACAAGAAATACTCACTGGTCTTTCCGCGTCTATTTCCGAAAATGACATCAAAGTGGGAAGTGAAAATTCTGAAGAACTTGCATTTACCCTCAACGCTACTACCCTCAATCCATATTTTGGCTGGACTTCACCAACTCAAAACGCTGATCTGCGCGCGGTTGCTAGTTATGGAATCGGAGACTTCACCATCAATCAAGCAAACTACGATTTCGAAGTCCTGACAAGCAAATCTTATTCACTAACCTTAGCTGGTAACAAAGAACTCTACTCATCCAAAAGTATTTTGAATGGCACAACTAGTCTAAAATTAATTGGGGATTCATGGTTCGCTAGACAGAATATAGATGGCAAATCAGAATTATTATCTGATCTCCAAACCAATGCGCAATTCTTAAGAATCAGCACCGAAGCAACCCATCAATTTGAATTTGAACGCGGTTCATCACTTACTCCAATTATTTCAACTGGAATTAGACGCGATCAAAAAGATCAACAATCCCTCTTTGGATTGGAATTCACTGGCGGGTTTGATTATCGTGACTCGATTGGATTAACCCTATCTGGATCCGGAAGCGTGTTGCTCGGCAGAGCAAACGATATTCAAGAAATGAGCTTGAAAGGTTCATTGGAATACGACTACGGAAGCGACGATTTGGGGCTCACATTTGCACTCTCGCCGACTTGGGGACAAACCCAAGCAGAAATACAAAACTCACTCTGGAGTAGCGAAATCCTAGCAAGTAGTAATGTGGTTGGTCAATATACAGAAGGCACGCAAATAGGTACTGAAATCGGCTATGGCTTTGCACTTGGTGAGGAGTCACGACATTTGAACCTATATAGCGGCTATGAATTTGACGCGTCATCAAATGATGAACTGCTCTTAGGAACAAGCCTATCAATCGGATCAAATTTAGGTCTAGATTTTGAGCGAGTTAATAAGATAGGTTCGTCAGATTCCGCTACGAGTAAAAATCAATTCAACGCGCGTTTAAGTTGGTAACCTTAGTCATCAATACTTGTTAAATCCAATAACAAAGGAGGTCATAAAAAGCTATTTTAAAATACCGATTAAACAATAAATGATTAAAACATTGATTAAGTAAAGGAATATTGCTATTGAGCTTGGATACTGAATAAAAAAATATATTTTTTTTGCTTGCAATAATAAAAAAGTGTATTATATTATAAATGACAAAGAATCAATTGACAATGGAAATTGTCATTCACAAACAGTTAATTAGATTGTAAATTAACTTTAACATCAACAATTTTAGGATTTTCAATTTGACTGATCAAAAAATGCAAGAAAAAAAACCGACTTGGTTCCAAAAACTGATCGATGCACCAGGATTGGTAACTGTGCTTGTAGCAGGGTTCCTCGGATTTATAGCGAATGAACTCTGGACGGCAAATACAATTGAGGCCGATGTTACTATTATTTCCGCACAAATTGAAAGCATGGAAAAAAATATGAATACACGCTTTGATTCGGTAGAGTTGCGCTTAAACACCTTAGAAGGGAGTGTTAACACTGGATTCACTGGGGTAAATGAACGCTTCACTAGTAATGATGTCCGCTTAAACACATTAGAATCAACTGTGAATTTGCGACTCAATAATCTTGAAATGCGACTTAATGCGCTTGATACAAAACTTTCTGATTTTAAATCCGAAACCGAAACGAAATTTTCAGAACTTGAAACCAGTCTAACCAAAATAACAAATATGGTCACTGAAATTGCTAAAACCACCACTGATTCTGCTACGCGTATTACTAAATTAGAAGGTGTAGTCTCTCAAATTGACGAATTTGAACTAAGATTGATCGCACTTGAGGGTAAGAATCAATAATATGCAGTGGGGTTAAAATTCTACACTTTCACCACCAAAATATTTTATCGAAACAATAGTTAATCGGAAATATTGCAAACCTAAGTGTACGTTACAGGGGATTTTTCGAAAGCTAACCGGATATTCTGGGGCATACGAAATTCGCTGTAATTTAACCCAAAAACGAACCGCAAGACTTTTGTTTTGCATTAACAATAACACACTATTGTTGCTGCATGGTTTTTTGAAAACTACCTAAAAAACACCAAGCAAAGACCTTGAACTTACAGTAACACGAATGAGATATTTAAAAAATGAAAGCAAAAACTAAAGGTTGCGCATCTGACAAAACTTTCGATGATTTTTTGAAAGAAATGGGATGCTACGAAAGTACAACATTACAAGCACTAATAGAAATGTTAGACGACTCAATTACTGAGTTGATAGAGGCCAGTGATGTTGATAAATCTGAAGTCGCGAACCAACTGCGAAAGATTTTATTAAAGGTTCAACCTGAAATAGAATCTGAACATCAAATGGTTTAGATGAATCTTTCATTATAGAATGTTCAGGCTTTTCAAACAACAAAGGAGGAAACTTAAATTATTTTATAAGCTGGAAATAATGCTTCTCACCATTAACAGTAAAAATATTGCTTGCCTTGGTTTAACATACAACATTTCAAAATTTGATGATTGACGAAAAGTGAAATAAGTTAATTTGTCGTAAGACAAGAGGTACTTTTTGAACAATCTCGATGATCAAACATATTTTTCTCCCTTTTGTACGCGTACCAACTGAATCACATCCCAGCCAAAACGTCCAGTTTATGAAATCCTATTGAAGTTAAGCCATCTACAATTGCAATCTGAATCCAAACTGCTTTTACTTCCCAAATTTAACCGGTAGCTTGTAGCGGATATTCATTCTGATAATCAGGTTCAGACTTTTTGTTTAACTCTCTTCTAGCATCCACTTGAGATTTCAATTCAATGGTTATTTCACCATAATTGGAAACAGCCTTTGAATCCAAAAGTCTTTTAAATGCATCCTGAACGGGAGGTGAAGATCGAGCAGGAAGTGCGGTCATGCTACCACACTCGTCACAAACAACGACCAATACATTCTCAACTTCCTCTAAACCCTCACACAATGATACTGTTTCATTCTTAAGGGTTGCTGGGACTCTTTTTCCACAATTAGAACAAAGAGAGACACTTTTTGAACCATCTTGGTGATTAAACATATTTTTCTTCCTTATGTACACTGACAATATAAATTTCTCCATCAATTAGACAGAATTTGATATACCATCGATCCTTGATGAAGATATGAGCTTTATTATCATCGGCATCCAAAGAAAACTCTGTGTGATAGTTTCTTCGTTTGCATGTTTTTATTTTATTTAGGACAAATTCATCATTAACCTCTCTTGTATATAATTTATTTTTGTCCAAAATATCAAAACGTTCTGTATAAAAATAATAATTTCGTTCCTCAATCATTTTAATAAGCAGTGTTTTTGCCAAAGAAAATTCCATGAGATAATATCCTTTTTTTAATATTTCTAATCTAGCCCCCTGACTACGTGAATTCTCACTTGATTAAACAAATATCCAGGATACTATATTGGATTTTTATATTAATTAATTTTTATTTTGCATTTACTCCTATAATTATTGAAACCAAAAATATTCAAAGGTTTCTATTGAGTTAACAACATATTACCTTCGCTTAATCTATATAATATATTAATCTTAATTCTGCAAGTTTTTTTTAACTTTTTTTGAAAATTTATTTTTCGCCGATTTTAAAAGGGTTTTGATTCGAAAAATTCTGTGTAATAGTTGATTAGAACACTGTCATTACGAATACCTACATAGGCAGTTGGTGAAACAGCCACACAAGTTAACTTCAGTTAATTGAATTGCAAAATCTCTAAAGTCAATATTGATAGTTCCCAAAATTTAGCGAACAGATTCTCTAACGGTTCAATAAGCTGAGTAAATCACCAATACGAGTATTGTTACTTTCTTTCAAATCATTAAATCGATTATCGGCATTTTTGTCTGCTGTTTCAAAACGCGTGTCAATTGCATCAAAACGCTTGTCATTTGCATCAAAACGCTTGTCAATTGCATCAAAACGCGTATCAACATTTTTTTCTGCCGCAGCAAACTGATTATTGACATTTTTTTCTGCCGCAGCAAACTGATTATTGACACTATTTTCTGACGCAGCAAACTGCATTTTGATTGCATCATAACGCGTATCGGCATTTTTTTCTGCCGTAGCAAACTGCTTATCAATATTATCTTTCAAATCCGAAATTTGCAATACGAGATTTTCAATTTGGACATCACGCCCACTGTCCTTCAATAAATCGTTAGTGAAATAGCCTGAAACACCTGATATTGCTATAATCGTTATGCCAATAACTATGCTACGCCAAGCCGGCGAGGTTCCCCTTTGATTCTGATCATTCATTATAATAGTTCTCCTATTAGTTTATTGTTCAAAAATTACTTTACAAACAAAATAATAACTTGTCAATGATAAATTTCATTGGTAAGTATTTTTGTTACTTATAACATAATACATAATTTCTAAATTGCAACAAATAAAATTATTTTTTTACACATAATATTTAAGTTGCAACAATTATAATCCTGAATCAATGCCAAAATATGATAATTATAGCGAGAATTGATGCAGATTCAACTAATTCACTTTTTATATTTAGAATAGGAATAGACTTAAGAATTGGAAATCTATAAACTATCTCGCTAAAAATTCACCATTTTACTGCTCAAAGAATGAAATACCTTGAAAATTTAGCAAAAACCGGCCATATGTTTTCAGAAGGACGGCCGAATGGATTCGGATAATAGAATGCTAAATTAAACTACCGAAACAAAAGAAAACAGAACTACATGAGCTCTTTTAAATTTAAACTTATTTACACAGGCGAATAGAATTTTTCGACATTGGATGTACAATCTTCAGAATAGTTTTATTGGCAACTTTAACACCCTGCACTATTCTTGAGTTGAATTCTTTAACCTAATTTTGATATTCACTTGGAATATTTCTGAGATATAAGATTATTTTCAGCCCGAAACTTGTTATTAAAAATTTTTGAATAGCTGCAACTACCAACTTAAGTTACCACTGAACATCAATTGATAGAAATCTTCATCCAGATGGCTCTGATTCTTGATGCCTACAAACTCAAAGTCAAAATTAGAATTTGTAGTTACTCGACTTCCAATTCGCTGTTGATTGAATTCGCTTGTTGTGACATCAAATCCAACAAATGGTTGCCAAATTCCTACATCATCACCAAGCTCAAATCCATACCCAACTTCACCTGAAATTTTGCTCGTTTGTGAGTGTAAGTCTTTGTTAGAAAACTCATGTCGCGCTCCCAATTCAACTGAAGCGAACTCAAAGTCATACAATGTATTTGACTTGCAACCTGAACAACTCTCCGAAGCGAGATTAAGCATCAACCCTAAATCATCCTGATCGAAATCATAATCAAGTGAGCTCTTAAACTGCCATTTTTGATTCGTATCAAACTGCGAATTTTGGAAAATCCCCTCACCAATTAATTCCAAACCACTTGCCATTGATAGTTCTATGCCACCAGTTAAATTATATAAAATTGGATCCTTAATCGTAGAATTCACTGCTTGAAACCCAATGGAGGACTTTGGTTTTATTAATGTACCATTCCCTAGACCAAAACTATGTTCACCTTCTAATGCGATTCGCGTTGATCCAGTTTTGACTGTAATATCATTTTCATAACCCGCGTCCATCTTCACTATTTGGTTGGAAAAGTTAGTATTACCAGAAATTTTGAGCGTGGTGTCACCTTTAGTCTTTTTAAGGGATCGCGAAAATAACTCTATCGACCCTTCAAGTGCCAGCGAAATTAGTCTAGTATCAAATTTTTTCGATTCTAGTCCAGTTGGACTTATCACTAATTCACCCACACCAATGCCAAAAATTGTTCGAAAATAGGAATTACTATCAACGGACGACCAGCCCAAATATGGGTTTAACTGATTTGAACTAGTTAAAATTAATCCTCTTGAAATATCTTGAGAAGCACGGTCTAATTCTACTTGGGTAGAGAGTCCACCTACTCCAGCAATCCATGTTGGAGAAAGTTGTGCGTCAATGCCGTATTGATTTGCGATTAATTCCCCGTCACTATATTCTTCATTACCAACATTTACAGAATCAAGAGTATGAAACTGAAGCTGACCCCACATCGAAATTGGAGAATACAATCCAATTGATGGAAATAAATTGATCTCGAAATTTGAACCGTTTAGCAATTCATGTGTTAGATCAGCATTGTGTTGAACCAATTCACCAGTCCCTTGAATTAAATCGGTTATATTTTGATGTCCCCCTAAATTGAAATAAGATGCTTTACGATCAGAGTTTGAGAACTGCATGCGATTGGTAATTGAACTGTTTAACAATTCTTGCTCGGTTTGGTTAATTTCTGGTAAAATTGATTCTATAGTCGCAATCATCTCTTTACGTTGGTTTACTTGGTCCGTTGAATCCAAAATTGTAATTGTTGCTGATTGAGCATCTGCTGATAACAGATAACCTAAACCTTCATTAAGAGTCATTGACACCATTCCATCCAATTCAGCAGCTTCATCGTTAATAGTTTCCAATTCAAATACTACGTTGTTTCTTCCAACCATTGCAAACGGCTCGATTGATTTATCAACTAAAAAATCACCAGTTTCCTGTAAATCCAGATATACCAAATCATTTATTGCCTGTGTTGATGAGATTAAAAACCGAACTTTCTCTCCTTCTTGAACCGTTTCAGAGACAGCTTCAATAGATACAATTGGTAACTGTCCTATGCTACTTTCACCTTGAACTGGTTGTTCAGTATGTTCAAGCACATTTTCCGATAATTGATTTGCAACAAGAGATGCCACAGATATTCTAGCTTGTCCTTCTGGTTCTTCATTTTGAACAGCATTATCTCTACTAACGATTTCAACATTTACCAAACTCAAATTGGTGATATAATTCGGACTCTCCATAATCAAAAGCGAAATACTGTTTTCCGTTTCACTATTCAAGTTATCTTGAATATGCAATGAAACAGTCTTGGTATCTCGCAATACTATTGATTTTGGAATTCTCCACTGAATTAAATCGCTACTTTGAAACACCTGAAATGCTAACTCAATACCTGTTGATGATGCTGGAATCGCGGTAAAAGTAATATCAAATGATTCTTGATCAGCATTGATCACAGAAGGTGCTGAAACAAAAATTTCTGGTAGTTCTGACATTTCTTGATCCAATACAACTATTTCAACTGAATTAGATTCATCGGACAAATTATAGGTGGGACCGTTATTCACTTCAATAGTAATTTTCCCATGACCTCTCCAATTTAAATTGTTTCTAGTGACGATCGTTCCGTTTGCAATACCATCTGTTTCAATAGTGAAAAGACCATTTTCAGTTACCTGCACAAAATGCCCAGTTCCTTGATCAGACGCGATTACTTCCACTTGAATCGGAGTAAGTGGTGCAGGATTAGCTTGCAATTGAAAATGAATCTTTTCACCTTCCAACACTGGTGTAGTGGTATTTGGTATAATTAAAGAAACCGTAGGCTTCTCTGCATCACGAATAGCAACACTTACTACATTATTGGTTGGTGAAATTAGATAGTCTTGTCGTTCGTCCCGTACAGCAGAAACTGTTATTTTTCCTTGATTTTGAGCAGAATACACAACATTTGTCAATGCAATCACCTCTATTGGATTACTGGTACTCAATTGAATTGGAGTTGCAACTGAAAATCGGTTAAAATGACCCAAATTTTTATCGTCAATCTCGAGGTTAACCATGATTGGTACGACTGGTTGCGGATTCACTGACACTTGGAAGCTGAAATTTGCACCTTCAACGATACTATCACCATCAAATTTTGAATTGATTGAAACCACTGGTTTTACTTCATCCTTTATCGTTACCTGGATTGAACGTTGCGCGTCAATTAAAGACACTGCATAATTTGGACTACCCTCGGTATTGAGTGAAATCACTACATTGCCATGCTGGATTGTTTTACTATCAACAATTGTTGGTAGGGATATTGTTTTCCTACCAGTTGTATCTATTTCAACTGAATTTAGCAACGAAGGTGAAATTAAGTGATCAGCAGAATCTGTAACAATCATAGCTACCATAATTGGTGTATGTGGTGCTGGTTCGGCTATTAATGTAAATGAAATGGTTTCACCCTCAGTAATAATTTCGTTATTTTGTTTTGAAGATATTGCGACTACTGGTGTAATTGCATCGGCAATGTCAACAATGATAGCTGCTGGAGTATTTGAATTGGACTGAATGTTGATGGACTGTTCATTTTCAACAACAGCAATTCTAATCCGTCCTTTTTCATGTGAATTTGTGGATTTTGTAAACAACGTTAGAACTACTGGGACAGCGTTGTTGATAATTATTGGTCCACTTTGTGATAACCGACTAAAATGTTTACTAGTATCGTCAATTTCCAATTCTACTGTGATTGGTGTTAGTGGTTCTGGGTTTGCTGTTAGACTGAATTCAAAACTAGCCCCTTCGATTATCCGTCCATCGTGATGAGATGAAGTGATTGACACTACAGGGTCAACTTGATCACGAATCTTCACTTGAACCATTTGTTCGGAACCAACTGAGGAGATTTCATAATCTGAATTTGATACGTCGTTTAAAGAAATCTCAATTTCACCATGTTGAATGTTTTTGACATCGGTTAATGTCGGGACAGTGATCAGTTTGGTACCACTTGTACCGATCTCAACTTGATTAACGAGGGTTCCCAGATGATTGGTGCCTTTATCAACACCAGTTATGGCAACCAAAATAGGAGAAATAGGAGCAGGATTAGCCGAAAGCGTGATTTCAAATGAAGATCCCTCAGTAATGATACCTTGATGCTGGGTAGAGGCAATAGATACGACTGGTTTGATGCTATCTTTAATTTTGACTTGAATAGAATGGGTAGAAGTTGATGCGGTATAATCAGAACCGTCACCTTCATTGATGGATAATTGAATCTGCCCTTGTTCCGCGGATGTTGTGTTATTTGTAGAAAGCGTTACAGGGACTGGATCAGTTCCGCTTATAGAAATAGGTGCTGTTGGTACTAAGTTATGGAAGTGACCTAATCCACCATCACTAATATCAAGAGCAACCGAAATTGGTGCAATTGGAGCAAAACTTGCTTCCAAACTGAATTCAAAATTACCACCTTCACTAATAATCTGATTATTTTGA
Organism: Stappiaceae bacterium; assembly: GCA_964291365.2. Taxonomy (GTDB): domain Bacteria; phylum Pseudomonadota; class Alphaproteobacteria; order Rhizobiales; family Stappiaceae; genus JBDWFY01. The sequence goes on along the minus strand of OZ219989.1, from coordinate 1,280,657 downwards.
GTAGAGGAGATGGAAATTACAGGATTGACACTATCTCTGATTTTGACCTGAATAGAATGGGTAGAAGTTGATGCACTATAATCGGAACCGTCACCTTCATTAATGGCCACTTCAATCTGCCCTTGTTCCGTGGATGTAGTATTATTCGTTGAAAGTGTTACAGTGACTGGATCAGTTCCGCTTATAGAAATAGGTGCTGTTGGTACTAAGTTATTGAAGTGACCTAATCCTCTATCACTAATATCAAGTGCAACCGAAATTGGTGCAATTGGAGCAAAACTTGCTTCCAAACTGAATTCAAAATCAGCACCCTCAGATATTATCTGGTTATTTTGAGTAGAAGTAATCGAAATTACAGGATTGACACTATCTCTAATTTTGACTTGAATAGAATGGGTAGAAGTTGATGCGGTATAGTCAGAACCATCTCCTTCGTTAATGGAAACTTCAATTTGCCCTTGTTCCGTGGACGAAGTATTATTTGTTGAAAGTGTTACAGTAACTGGATCAGCTCCGTTTATAGAAATAGGTGCTGTAGGTGATAAATAGTTGAAGTGACCCAATCCACCATCGCCAACATCAAGTGCAATTGAAATTGGCGCGACAGGAGCAAAGCTCGCTTGCACATTAAATTCAAAATCACCACCTTCAGTGATAATTTGATCATTATAAGTAGACGAAATTGAGATGACTGGATTGACGTTATCCTTGATTTTAACCTGAACGGCCTTGTTGGCTGTTATAGTTGTTACCTCATAATCCTGATTGACCATTTCATCAACTGATATGTCAATGACACCATGCTCAATCGACGCATTAGCTGCAATTGTTGCAACAGAAACATCAGCAACTCCACCAGTTCCAATCTCAACTGGACTGGCATCTGATAATAGCCCCAAATGACCGGTTCCTGAATCAGTAGCTGTTACATCAACGAAAATTGGGGCTAAAGGCACAGGTGTTGCTGTCAAACGAAAACCAAATGAATCACCTTCGGTAACAAAGTCATTATGCTTAACTGAGGAAATAGAAATCACTGATTTTATTGCATCTTTGATCCCGACACTAATCACCCCAGCAGATGAAGATTTTCCATAGATAGTCGCATCATTACTCACAACCGCAATACCAATCTCCCCCAGTTGTCTTGTCGTCGTTGAGTTGGTATAAACTGTTAAATCAACTACTCCAGAATTCGTCATCGTGACTGGACTACTTTGTGATAATCGATTGAAATGCCCCGTAGTTCCAGTAGTCAACTCCAACTCAACAAGAATGTCATCAATCGGAGTGGGTTTTGCTTCCAGCCGAAAATTGAAAGTCTCCCCTTCAATGATACTTTTATTATGATGTGCAGAAGTGATTGAAACGACTGGTGTAACTTGATCTCTGATGATAACGTTGATTTCTTGTTCAGCTAAAGTTGTGGTGATTTCGTAAGATGCATTAGTGACCTCATCGAGTGAAATATTGATGTTTCCATGCCGCACCTCGTTTGCTTCAATAAGGGTTGGAACCGTTATCGATTTTGTGCCACTGGTGTCAATTTCTACTTGATTTACCAATGTACCAAGGTGATTGGTATCGCTGTTAGTTCCAGTTATGTCGACCATAATCGGAGTAATTGGTGCAGGAATAGCAGAAAAAGTAACTGAAAATGAAATACCTTCAGTAACTGCTCCATTATCGTGAGTAGAAGTGATTGAGACGACTGGCTTTACTGTGTCCTTTATCTTGACTTGAATGTCTTTAGCTAAAGTTGCAGCTGTATAATTTGAACGATCTCCTTCATTGATCATAACCTGGATCTGCCCTTGTTCTGCAGTTGTTGTATCATTCGTTGTTAATGTTACCCGGACTGGATTGGTATCAGTAATTGTAATGGGTGCTGATGGAGTCAACCCTTTAATATGCCCCAATTCACCATCACTGACAGCTAAATCAACTGAAATTGGTACCACTGGAGCAAAACTGGCTTCTAAACTAAAACTGAAACTATCACCTTCGGTGATAATTTGTCCATCCCTAGTAGAAGAAATGGAAATGACTGGCTTGACCAAATCTTTGATTTTAACCTGAATCGCTTTTTCTGAGGTGTTCGTTGTTAGCTTATAATCTTGACTGACAATATCATCCAATACAATGTCAATTAAACCATGTCTAACGTTAATTGCATCAGAAATTGTTGAAACTGACACATCGGTAGTTCCACTAGTTCCAATTTCAACTGGAGTTGGGTCTGATAACACTCCTAAATGACCCGTCCCCGAGTCAGTTGCAGTTAAATCTACCATGATTGCTTCTAACGGTACAGGATTTGCTGATAACCTAAAACTAAACGAATCACCTTCATTAACGACTCCATTATTCTGATTTGAAGAAATTGTAATCACTGATTTTATTGCATCTTTGACTCCTACACTAACTGAACCTGCAGTTGTCGACATTTTATACACGGTGATATCGTTACTAACAATGGCAATCCCCAATTGTCCTAACTCACGCGTGGTCGTTGAATTGGTAAACACTGTTATGTCTGTAACACCAGTATCAGATAACGTAACTGGACTATTCTGCGAAAGCCGATTAAAGTGTCCAGTCGTTCCTTCGGTAATAGCCAGTTCAATTGCAATATCACTAACTGGTGCCGGTACTGAGGTCAATCTAATGGTAAATGAATTACCTTCGATTATACTCAAATTATTCTGTTCTGACGTGATAGACACCACTGGAACAACTTGATCACGAACCTTAAGCTTAATCGCTTGTGCGGTACTTGTCGTTGTTACGACATAATCTGCATTAGACACTTCAGTAAGGGCAATGGTTATCAAACCATGTCGAACCAAGCTTAAGTCAGCAAGTGTCGGTACAGTAACCGATTTGGAACCACTGGTTCCAATTTCAACTTGATTAGCAATTGAACCAAGATGGCTGGTACCACCATCGGTCGCAGAGATATCAATTAAAATTGGCGCAATTGGTGCAGGTATGGAAGAAAGAGTAAAATTAAAAGGACTACCCTCGGTGACAATATTATTTAGTTGGGTTGTAGCAATGGATACCACCGGTTTAACAGTATCTTTAATTTTAACACTAATAGAATTTGCGGTAGTAGATGCTTGATAATTTGTCCTATTACCTTCATTAATAGCAACCTGAATTAAACCTTGCACTGCAGTTGATGTATTATTGGTAGACAAAGTGACTGCGACTGGATCTGTACCACTGATTGTTATTGGTGCAGTCGGAGCGATATTTTTAAAATGCCCCAGCTCCCCATCACCAATATCAAGTTCAACTGATATTGGAACAACTGGCACAAGACTGGCAACTAAACTAAACTCAATACTATCACCTTCAGTGATAATCTGCCCATTTTTAATGGAAGAAATTGAAATAACTGGTTTCACAAGATCTTTAATTTTGACCTGAATCGCTTTATTGGCTTGGGTTGAAGACACTTCATAATCTTGACTTGTCACATCATCAAGAGTTATATCTATCACCCCATGTCTGACATTAGTTGAGTCGGCTAACGTGGTAACAGAAACATCAACAATACCATTTGTACCAATTTCAACGGGATCAGGATCTGACAGAACACCTAAATGTCCAGTACCTGAATCAGCAGCTGTAATATCTACCATAAATGCTTCTAACGGAACTGGTGTGGCTGATAATCGGAAACTGAACGACTCACCTTCATTGACGACTCCATTATGCTTTGTAGAAGAGATGGAAATCACTGATTTTACTGCGTCTTTTACTTTAACACTGATTGCTCCTGCAGTCGACGACTTCCCATAAACATTTGCATCTCTACTAACTACTGCAATTCCTAGTTGACCCAACTCTCTCGTCGTCGTTGAGTTAGTATGTACAGTGATATCAACCACACCAGAATTAGTGACAGTAACTGGACTACTTGTTGAAAGTCGATTAAAATGTCCGGTTGTCCCTTGGGTTATTTCCAATTCAACCGCAATATTATCAATTGGCGTTGGAACTGTTTCAAGTCGAACAGTGAAGGTTTCTCCCTCAATAATACTCAAATTATGCTTATTCGACGTAATAGACACAACTGGAGCTTGGGAATCTTTGATTGTAACACTCAAAATTCGGTCTGCATCTGCTGTTGCTGATTGATAATAGGCATTAGACGAAACATTGATAGCGACATTGATTTCACCATGGGCTACGGCTGAAAGTACCTGAGTCGTAACCGAAACCTTCTTGGTACCACCAGTTATTTCAACTGGACTTGATTCTGAAAGACTAACGAAATGCCCAGTTCCAGCATCTCCAGCCGTCAATGCTACCATGATCGGTGCATATGGTGCTGGAGTAGCAGTTAAAGTGAATTCAAAAGATTGTCCTTCCGTTACAACACTTGCGGTAGAATCAATCGACACAACTGGTTTTACACTATCTCTGATTCCCACTTGCACTGAAAAATTTTCACTATGTACAGTATAATTTGCAACAGTTCTAGCCGGTAATTGTTGCGAATCAGATGAACTATCTTCAGCACTGCTGGAATAGCTAACAACTGCTGGTGGAGGAAGCGAAACCGTAATCAATCCATGCGCAATACCAGTTACAACTTGAGTCCCTACCGCAACTGTTAAAGTCTTTGTATTCACCATGGAAACTGGGCTTGCAGGAGTGAAATTAACAAAATGGCCGCTAATCAAATCATTTGCTTGCAATGATACCTGTATTGGTAAAAGTGGTGCAACATCAGCAGTCAAAGTAACATTGAAGGATTCACCTTCAACGACACTCTTACCCGCCAAATTTGATGAAATTGAAATTACAGATGGTTGAGATTCAGCAATAGATATACCGATTTTTTTCTTCGCGGCTAACGGATTAATAGTATAAACACTACTGCTTGAAACCTCAGCTAATGCAATATCTATCTGCCCATTGCCTTTTTTAATGGTGTTATTTATCGTAGTGGCAGAAATACTGGTTGTGCCAGTCAATCCAATTTCCACTACACCATTATTTGGTAACGCGGAATAATGACCAGACCCCTGATCCATACCGGTGAGTGATACCGAAATTGGCAAATATGGACGCGGTTTTGCCGACAAATGAAGCATATAATCTTCACCTTCAGTGAGCACCTGTTGACTACGTGGTAGCGAAATTGATACCACTGGTTTTACTTTATCTACGATTCCTATTCTAATTAAATTTTGGGTCTGAGATACTTTGAAGTCTCGAGTACTCTTTGTGGTTATTAAAATCCCAATATTCCCATGTTGTTGTATATTATTGACCAATCTCGTATTAACAGTTACTTGAGTGGTTCCACTTTCACCAATAACAACTGGACCCGTGGTTGATAAGTTAGCAAAATGACCAGAACCGCCATCATTGACCTCAAGATCAATACTTATTGGACTGACTGGAGCTGGCGTTGAAACCAAGTTAAAAGTGTAACTCTGACCTTCGATAATAGTGGATATTTTACTAGGAACTTGTATTGACACTACAGGAGTTACTCGATCTCTTACCAGTACTCTAACCGATTGTTCAGCAGAATCCAAAGAAAGTTGATACGCGGTGTTACTATTGACAGGGTCTAATGAAATATTGACCTCACCTCGTTGAACTCTTTCAATTTGGTAAGTTCTTACCGTAATGACTTTCATCCCATCAGTTCCAATTTCAATTGGAAAATTCTCAGACATTGATTTAAAGTGATGAGATCCATTATCCCCTACCGTTAATGGCACTGAAATAGGTGCAATTGGTGTTGGAGTGGCCGTTAAGGTAAATTCAAATTGACCACCTTCATTAATATAACTTCCATCTTTGTTGGAAGTTATCGTTACAACTGGCTTGACCGCATCTTTGATGCGAACATCGATTCTTCCTGCTGTTGGAGCGACAACATAATCGCTTGATGTGCGACTGACGACTGTAATCGTGATGGTACTATGTGCTTTGGTTGCAGTCACATTATTGGTCGAAACAGTTACAACTCGTGAACCACTAGTGCCAAGAGGGATTGAGTTATCTGAAATTACAGTCGTCGCAGGATTTTCAATAGTTAGAGTACCTAAATGCCCTTCGTTTGATACCCACAGAAAATATTCAACTTCAAGATTTGATGTTTGTGCTGGAGTTGACGTTAATGTAAATGTAAAGTTCTCCCCCTCAGTAATACTGGTACCATTTGCAGCTGAACTTATTGCGACAGTCGGTAAAGTAGAATCTTTCACCGCGACTGTGACGACATTATGTATCGTGGATAGTTTATAGCTTGCATTTGAACTAGGGCTTACTCTAATTTCTATCTCTCCATTTAATAAATTGGATAGCACTCTGGTGTTGACAGTAATTTCAGTTTCCCCTCTCAAATCATCACCACTTGGGTTGATTGTTACGCTAGCTCCTGTTGAATAACTCAAAAAATGGTTTATTTGATTCGTAGGTGTCAATGCAACTGTAATTGAGCTACTGAGCGGATAAGCCGATAAAGTGATTGGAAAATTATCCCCTTCTTGAATGCTCTGACTATTCATTTCAGATTCGATAGAAACTACAGGAGTTGTATCCAATACTTTAATCTGAATGGACTGACTATTGGAAGACTTGGTATAGCTAGAGGTCCCACTTGATACAATTGTGATATCTATTTGGCCATCAGTCTGGTTTGCACCGACACGAGTTGTTTGTTCCGTAATCTCAAGCAAACCATCCGTACCGATGGTGACAGTATTTCCGTTTGCCAATCCTAAAAAATGCCCAATTCCAGAATCCACGACATTAAGCTCGACATTCAAAGGGGATACTGGAGCAGGATTTGCAACCAATTGAAATGAAAACTCTTCTCCCTCAATCACATGATTATTGTGAAAATCAGAAGTTATTGAAATTTTTGGATCCACTGAATCCTTAATCAAGGTCGCAATTCTGTTCTTAGTTTGATGGATTGCATAACTCTTATCCTCAACTGGACTGATACTGATGGCAATCTGTCCATGTCTTACTGAATTTGAGACATATCGATTTAGTACTGTTACAGAAATAGTACCAGAGGTTGGAATCGTTACAGTTCCATACTCAACAAAAATAGGAGGCACTTGAATTGATGCTAAAATTCCTCGATAATGTCCGGTATCCCCGCCATTCATTGAAAGATTTACAGCTAAATCATTAGTTGGAGCAGGAGATGCCGTCAATTTAAATAAATAATTAATCCCCTCTTCCACAACTTCACCATCATTGACAGATTCTATTGAAATCACCGGAATTGGTACATTTTGAATTGCAATCTCCAACTCATTTTCACTAGATGAAACGGTATAGGTCGGCTGAGCGAGCAATGTTATTGTAATCTCACCATCGGACTCATTCGCAATTTGCTTATTTGTTTCAATTGTAAGGTTGGCCACACCATTGGTACCAATTGAAACTGGACTTAACTTTTGATCATCAACTAAGTAACCAGTAATACTTGCTGTTTCTGCAAATTCAAATTGAACACTTAAAGGTCTAGTCGGACTAGGAATAGCCCGGATTGAAAATTCTAAATCATCACCTTCAGTAATCTGACTTTGTTGTCCTGAAAATACAATCGAAACTTCAGGAATAACTGCGGTTGGGTCTTTTGTGACTGCTACTGTTTTCACACTATTCAGCTCTGATGGAAAATACCGCTTTCCTTCTGCAATTGAAATGGTGATTTCACCAGCACCAATAGCAGCTAACAGCACATTGGTATCAATTGTAACATCAACTAATCCACTGGTAGTCATAGTTGCTGAATTTGTAAAAGATTTGCTTCGTACATATCCATGATTAGTTGGAGATTCCGTTATTTCTAGTGCTATTTCAAGTGATTCATCAGGGACTGGTGTCGCTTGCAGTTGAAATGAAATGGTCTGTCCTTCCATAACTGTGTTGGGGGCATTAATAATTGCGATTTCTGAATTACGAGTATTGTCAACTGCAACAGTTATTTGATTCAAATGGGTATTGATTTCATAATAATCACTGTCACCAAGCTCTATTGTAATATTGCCCTCATCGTCATGTGAAGTAACAGTGTTGGTAGGAATTACCCATTCAAGAACCCCACTAGTTCCAATGACAGGTTTTGTCGATTGTGGACTAAGAAAACCAACTCCTTCACCATGTTCACTGGAAACAAGATTGACAGTGAGGTCGGTGGTTGGCCGCGGAAATGCGGATAATTTAATTGTAATATCGTCTCCCTCAGCAACACTGCTTTGATCTGATATTGAGGTAATTGATAATGTAGGATGTGAATGGTTGGTTACTGCTAGCGTTAACTTTGAGTTGGAATTAGATAAACTTGGACTACTAGCAACACGTAAATCTAATGTACCATCAGAATCGTGAGAATTTTCTATTCCGGCGGTGAATGTAGTTGTTGCTGTTCCACTAGCACCAATTGATACTGGATTTGTTGAAAATGTACCAACAAAACCTCGACCAATACCAATGTCATGTTGTGAAATCGTGACATCAATCGGAGCTGTCGGAAACTGATCAAGCGTCACTTTGATCTCAATTTCATCACCTTCATCAATCGTAAGCGGTGATGAACTCCCATTGACAAAACTAAGCGTAGGTTTAGGGTGCGGTCGGATAATTCTGACGGTAATATTTGTGCTATCTATAACATTGTTGTCAGAATCCAAGAATGAAACGACCAAAGTATACAAAATCCTGTTTCCAAATGCAATATTTGCAATTGAACTGTTATCAATTTCAAACCAAAATTTATGCTCACCGCTGGTAGCATTCGTGGTTGAAGTTCCATAAGTTTCAGCTTCAACCACCCATTTACCATATAAAAAATTGTTGCCATACTGACGTACGTTCCTAGTTCTGCCACTAAAGGTGCGAGCTTCTAGACCTGAGCGATTACCAATTTGTTCAGTTCCTGCTAGATCAAAATATTCTTTGGCACTAAATTGCATAGTATAATTCTTATTATAGAAAACTGACATGGAACCAGCCAAAATTGGGTTGGTGAGAGAGTGCCCGTTTGTAGTTATATTAATTTCCGGACCGACATTCAAAAATCCATTGGCGATAGATATAAATGGTTCAGTACGTGAAGACCAAGTTCCACTGATACCAGGTTTTCCATAAATTGTTACAGTCAAGGTTTTTGATTCAGTTGTGCTACCATTGACTAAGTTACTAATATTTAGACTTGCAACAATTTTTTTCCCAAGACTCAAGTTGCCATTGATTGCACTTGCGTTTGGTGTAAAGGTAACATTTTGACAAAATTGTGTCAGACACTGAATTAGTGGAGAAATTGCCCAACTACCGAACTGTTGAGTAATTGTATAACTATGATTGTTACTTGAATTCGTTCCAACAATCGTTGTTGGTGGTCCTGAGTTTATTGTCTCTATACCTTTATATTGTAGCGACAGCGTTGATTGTTGCGCATATATCCGTCCTGAAAATCGGGGAAGACGTGAATTACTTTCATCAAAAAATATCTCTTTATCCTCATTACTATACCAAGTATAATAAATGTCTTCTTCATCAACAAATTCAACTGAAATCGTTTTGGAAATACGACGTTGCTGGCTAGCATAAATGCGAATTTCAATTTTAGCTGTTACGGTTTGGTCGGCATTGAAAACACTTCTCCTGATTGCATCAAAATTTGGTGTAAACTGAGCAGACCCATAACAGGTGCCTGAAGCACATCGATTCTTTGAAATTCTCCAAACACCATAGCTCATATAAAAAACAACTACACCAGTGGTGGCATTAAAGTCATCGTTATCAACACGTCTTCTTCGCAATCTTGTTGAGGATTGGGTGACATCTGCCGCGACAAAATCTATGTCATCTATACTCGATTCACCAAAATTATATGAGAAATCAGCATATTGATCAGAAAATGTCTGAGTTCCATTTACCTCAACTTGAATTCTATTTTCAGTGGTATTGCGCCAATTTCCATTGACACTGGTCGCAGCCGTTGCTGAACTAGTGAAACCTGAAATCAAGATAACTGCAAAAAGATGTAGTCCAACCAACCAGCGAAAAAATCGGGAAACTTCAACGAACTGAAAACTTGAGCTTAGGTAATTGGTTAATGCAATAATCTGAAGAGCTGGTGTTTTTATTATATCCTGGCAATGTACGATTCCCTTACACTGCAGGTTCAATATGGTTTTTTCAGAACAGTTCATAATAAATCCTTGTATGCTCAATAAAGTGCAACAAGTAATACTGTCCATTTAAACGATCTATACTCCAAGCAATTAGAAATCATAAGAATTTTCCTAGTGATCTAAAACCTATAATTTCCAATGTCAGTGCTCTAATTGATTGTGAGAAATTCCGCAATAGAATGATCCTTTAAAATAAAGTATTACAATGTTTAAGTATTGTTAATAATTTTGTAGTAAAGCTTTGAAAATATTTGAAATTATTAAAGTATTAATTCCACAAAAATTATATTTACTACAAGATAATCCTCTCAATTGGGAACTTCTATAATTTTAACTAAATGATTTGTTATATATTGTGATATATTGAGAATTTTGTCAGTATAAATCGTAACATCTTGCTTTATATTTAATAAAAAATTGAATTATCTAAGTAAAAATTTACAATTTACAATATATTATTGACAACATTTCAGAGTAATACATAATATAGTCGGGAAATGCTGAAGATTTACCGAGAGCTAACTTGAATAGGATTCATCTAACAGCAACACCGGAAAACCGATCAACCGCTCAAATTACTATGGTTACTGAATATTTCAGTAATGTGAATTGAATCTGCGATTGCACCAGCTACGTAACAACTTTCTTCAATCCATTCAATTTTTTCACCTCTATCCAATACAAACTTTTCATATGGGATCACTTGAAGGTAATAAAGTACGATGTTGGCTATAATTCTAATCTTGGACTGAGATTTTGATCTGAATTCAGCTTAATTTGTTGTTGAAGTTGATTAGCTGGTTGAATTTCTAATTGTTTACTAACAATCGGAGCAGGAATGTCAATAATTTGCTTAAGTTTCCAACCTCCACCTCTTTTTCCATAATAAGTTTTTTCTGATTTTGAAGAATTATGTCCCAACAGTTCAGCTACCTGTGCTGGTTTTCTAACTATTCTCATGTTTGAAGCAAATTGATGTCGTAAACTATATAAAGTAAATCCTTGTGATTTTGCAGAACCTTGTTTGGTATGAAGTGAGTTTACTATCTTCTTAAGGAGTAAAGCAATTCTAGCATGTACTTTTGTAAAACATCCATTTACTCGCCAAACTTCCCCTTCATCAACCATCGCTTGAATCGCACCTATAGTCGAATAATGAAAATCACTTATATCCATTATTCTAGTAGGTCCATTTGCGCGGGCATTAGTAGATTTTGCATTCACCACAAATAACATTAGTTGCTCTGTTTCTGCAGACTCTGGATGCCGAATTCTTTTTAGTTCTGTTGACATCCATTCGATCGGTCGAAGTCCAGTTGAAATTCCCGCGATTAACCAATTAATCAGTAGCATACTATCTTTGGTGTTGAGTTCTAATAACTGATGGATAACCTCAACAAATAATTCTTGCTTAACTACCTTAATGGGCGATTTTGTTGACGTATATTGCTTTTTTGCTCGTTTACTCTTCACAGATTGCGTCTTAATCTTCTTCATCGAACTTTCAGTATTTAAAACATCCGCGAATGGATTATTTTTATCATATAAGTAATTTATGGCTTCATTTCTAGCAGAATTCGCCATTACTGGCAAAACTGCAAGTGCACATTGTCGATTATATTCCCAAGACTTTACTGTCCAATTTCGCTTCAAACTGTATAAATATTTTACGAAATACAGTGGATTCAGATCCCGAATCGAAAGTTCCTGACCATCAATGCTTTTTAAATACTGCTCAACCAAATCTAACCCACGACGAATATAGGTTCGTTGTGTTGCTATAGTTCTAGTTTTGCTTGGATAAGAAGGAATTGAATTCTGAGTAGGGTTCCGACCATCTAGATTAACTCGATCTAAAAAATCCTGATTTTGCAATTCAACTTCTTGAATTTTTGAATTGATAATTGAAGGCGATTCTGAAACTTGACCGCGTTCGTTTTCAATTTCTTTGTCACACTTAATATCCTCTGCTTGCAAATATTCTAAATGAGGTTTGTGCAACGTGCTGGTGTGTAGATTTTTCATTTTAAGAATATTGAGACTGCACTTGCGAGAATAAAATGCCGACAAATTTTTCGTTTACACCTCAAACAAATTCTTTATGAAATTTTCTTTTGTTTTAAGATGTTTTTGACGGTCTAAAATAGTGTGAAAATTATTAATTTAAAAAATACTCATAATTAAAAAAAATTGTAGATTGGGGTTGTAAATTAAATTTTAGATTTTATAATTTAGCCAACTTTATTTTCAACAGGAGCATTCCATTGAACTTAATACATCATAATCCTTTAAATTTCTACATCCGATTGAGTACTCTACTTCTTTGCTTTCTACTTACAATTAATTACGTAGCCAAAGCAGAGGAAATATTCTTATCCAATTGCGCCAATCATGGTGACGGTTATGTCAACTTTCCCGATTCAGATTGGTGTTTAAAAATTGGCGGAGACATACGTAGCAGGTATCATATCCATTCAAAGTCAGATCAGGATTTAAAAAGTCAATTTGACGCGCGTGCAAGGTTGATTGTAGACAGTCGTAGACAATCAGAACTTGGACCAATTCAAACTCATATCAAATTTTCAGGTGATTCAAATGGTATATTCACACTTGCCGAAGGATTTGTCCACATTGGTAATTTTTCGGCTGGAAAGACAGACTCCCATGGCAATTTAACTTATGGTGCATTTGCATTGAATGCCAATCATAGTCTGTATCATGCTGACAATTCAACTGCACTATTTGGATATAGTTTTAAGTTCGGTAAAACTGCCGATATTTCTGTGTCCATTGAGGATCTTTCAAGTGAAATGCCCTACATCAATTTTGATTTAGGAACGAGTGCTGAAGTGAGTCGAAATTGGGGAAAGTTAGGAATTGCAAGTGGTGTATTGATTCATTATCTTGAAGAAGGTGGATTCAACAAAGAACATCCTGCTTATCTTGAACTTACACCAGAAGAATTAGATGTTGCTGGAGAACCAGAGGAACTTGGAACTTTTGGAATCTACTTAGGTGGTGGTGGTGAATTTCCAATTCCAAAATTAGCAAACACAAATATTGGTTTCACCGGTTTCTATTATCGCGGTGGGGCTTCCAAACTCGGATTACCAAAGAGAAAACTAGCAAAGCGATTTGAATCCGGTGATAACGCCGGACGACCAATGGATGAAATGGGGAATCCAATTTCGCGAGCGGATTTTGCAATATCAACTCCTGATATGATTGAGAGATTCAAAGATTTTACCTTAGTGCCAACTGAAGATACCACGGACGCACCCTATATCCAGCAACAATATATTCCATGGGGATTTTCGGTTAATGGTGGTTTCACTTATGAATTTAACCCATTTTTGCGCTTGAATTTGAATGGTGGATACTATAACACCACAGATTATGACTATACTACAAACAGCTTCATGGTTGGTGCGTCTGTTGATATAAATCCCTTGAAGAATATAGTATTTTCATTTGGAGGAGAATTTGAAAGTAGTTCTATTGAATATTCTGGTGACAATGACGCGATTGCCCGAGAATTTTCAGCAGACAATGAAGGTCAATTGGACCCAAGTTTTTCGACCACAATTTCGATCACAACCTCTTTTTAAACTTCACTTGTTAATCAGGTTTATAATGTTAACTAAAACTAAATATGTTAAACTGATCATAAGCGGCATTTTAGCGTACTTTTTATCGGCGCCTGAATCATTTGCGCAATTCGAATCTCAGAATTTACTCATGAACTGTGCAAACTTTGGAGACAGTTACATTAATTTACCAAATTCAAATATATGTTTGAAAATTGGTGGAGAAGTACGTAGTCGCTTTCATGTCAGTTCCGGGCCAAGAATTGAGGTAAAAGATTCAAAATATAGTATTGAACTAAATGACGAATTAACAAACCGAATTGACGCGCGTGGGTTACTTACATTTGATACACAAAAATTGATCAATGATAAAGTAGTGCGAACCCGACTCAAGTTATCTGGTGATGCTCACGGTGATTTGACATTTGAAGAAGCTACTGCGCAGTATGGTAATCTATACTTTGGACTTACTCACTCTCTTGGCAATTTGACTTATGGAGAATTCGCACTCAATGCCAATTACAATCTCTACCACGCTGATAACATTACTCCCTTGTTTGGATATTCTAGAGACTTTTTCAACTTGTTCAATTTTGGAATCTCGCTTGAACGAATAACAAGTTCCAATCCGTATAATACATGGGATATGGGTTACCGCGGTGAACTATTTGGAGATTGGGGTAGAATTGGATACGCAAGCGGTAATCAAATTCATCACTATGAAAATGCCTATGTTGATAAAGAACATCCCGCTTATATTAATTTGACAGCAGAAGAAAAAGCGGTAATTAATGATGTGCGCGATCTAGGTGTCATTGCATTTTATGTTGGGATAGGTGGTGAATTGGTCGCGCCTTTTAGTCCTGAAACTAAAATTGGTGCAAATGGTTTTTACATTAACGGCACACTGGAAAAACTAGGAATTCCAAAGATAAAGTTAGCACAACGCATACCTGATGGTGAAAATGCGGGTCGACCAATGGATGACATGGGTGATCCAATTTCACGAGCGGACTTTGTAAATTCAACTCCCGTAATGATGGAACGATTCAAACATACTCTAGTCATTCCAAGCGAAGACGAATCCGAAGAAGCATATGTTCGAGAACTAAAAGTAACGCAGGGATTTTCAATCAACGGCGGCATTACTCATGCATTTAGTCCTCAATTTGGTTTACACCTAAATAGCGGTTTTTATTCAATTACTGACCATGATTTACATGCCAATGGATTGATGATAGGTACCTCTTTGGACTATAAATTCCTAGACGGACTAATATTTTCTATCAACGGAGAATTTTTGAAAACCACAGTAACTTATGTCGGATCTAATGAGGCAATAAAGACCGAGTTTGAATATGACCAAGAAGGTAGAATTGACCCCGCGTTTTCAATAACTTTTTCGGTTGCACAATCTTTTTGAGATTGTACTTATTACTGCGCGCAAAGTTAACAACAACAACGGTGAAAAAAAATCTTCGCCTGAATGTAATTGACTCCTCCAAAATTCTGTTGCGAAAACACTGATATTGGACTTCATTAATCCAACTGCACAAAATTGTAAAATGTAACTATTAAGCACTTATTTTTTAGGACTTCACAAAATCGTTACAAAAAGTACTTGACATGGTACTTAAAAGTTCATATATCAAATATTGAGGAAAATAATTATTGAAATTTGTTATTATATTAATCGATAATGATAGCATATTAACGGAGGGAGAATTTCAATCTGAAATTTAGATTTGCACACAAGTAAATTCATTTCTAATAATACAATAGGAATTTGGAACTAAGTGTTCCATCTTAGTCAAGTTCCATGAAAATGGATACTTGAGCTGGTAGGAAAATGCCCCCTCAGATTCTTATCAGCAGTTTAACCTCTCTTTGAGGTAAAGGAACGGACACCGGACATATATAGTTCGGGTTCGTTCTAATTTCCTTGGAAGTTTACAGATTATATTTGATACATTTGAAGCTGACATAAATCTTAATGCAACAACAACAATTCAAAATCTGTTGTTGGACAGCAGAATTATATTTCTAACGACAAATCAGCCCGCGCGCAAATAATCTGGAATCTTTGCAAATTCCAAGGCCCTGAGCACACAAATCCATCATATCACCTAGACTACCAAATACCGTACCAACAGTTTGATCAACCAAATCTATAGAGTCGTTAGCTTTGCAAGTCATTTTCTGACACCTCCATATAACGGGTTATTTACCACATAACACTGCATCTTCCCAACGATCTCAATATTCAATTCCAAACATACAAAACTCAACATTCACAATTATTCAACCATCTCCATTACACTCCAATTGCGAATCAGTGAAAAATCACCTGTTGAAGCCGTGGCATCCCCTGAAATCTAAGCCGCTAATTTTGTTGAAACTGAGATTTCAGGTAAATTAGCCAATGCCGGCATTGACTGTAATTCTTTGTACAGCTCTTGAGATTTTTCAAACGTTCCACTCTCACGGTCAAAGGTATTTAACCGCCAAATCCGATCCCAAGGATCGTCTATCTCTATTTTTTGAAAATAAGCTGCTGCGGTAGCTAGATCAAGTTGTATTGGGACACATTGAGTTGCCTTTGTAACAATTACTTGATAATAATCATCCACCCCACCAAGACCTTGATATGGAATATTTGATTTGTAGGTTGTATTAGTCACCCCCCAATCAGTAATTGTATCAGTCACTTCGATTTCTCTAAGTGCCTTTGCATAGCGAATTGAATTTTCCAATTTTTCACTAAACGGTGAACAGAATTTACAACCAAATGTAAACCCATAACCGACTCCGGCAACTTCTAACAAATATGTAGCATTTTGTAATACATCCCGTCCTTTGATCTCGCCACTGGGTGCCGCGGCAACAATTTGACTAGCTGCATCAATAGAATTATTTGCTTTGCAAACCATTTTGAGATACCTCCTTACAACAGGTGATTCACCACCAAAAACACCACATCTTCCTGTTATGTCTCAACAATTTATTCCAAACATACTACACTCAATATTAGCACTTACCCATCCACCACCTTTACTAACCAATTACAAATTAGTGAGCATTCATAGGTATAAACCACACCATTTCCTGAACTTTAAGCCGCTAACTTTGTCGGAACCGCGATTTCAGGTAAATTAGCCAATGCCGGTATTGACTGTAATTCTTTGTACAGCTCTTGCGACTTTTCAAACGTGCCATTTTCGCGGTCAAAAGTTTTCAACCGCCAAATTCGATTCCACGGATCAGCTATTTCTATCATTTGAAAATAAGCTGCGGCTGTCACTAGTTCAAGTTGTTTTTGTACACATTGAGTCGCCTTGGTAACGATGATTTGATAAAAATCGTTCGTCCCCCCATCACCGTAGTAAGGAATCTTAGTGTTATAGGTAGTTTTAGTTACACCCCATTTGGTAGTTTTGTGAATTTGCTTAACTTCTCTAATTACCTTTGCATCATTAATTGAAATTTCTAATTCTTCACAATAGGGTGAACAGAATTCACAGCCAAATTTGAACCCATAACCGACACCTGCGATTTCTAATAAATATGCCGCACTATGCAATACAACATTTCCTTTAATTTCGCCACCAGGTGCCGCGGCAATAATTTGTACAGCCGCATCTATAGGGTCATTCGCTTTGCAAACCATTTTGAGATACCTCCTTACAACAGGTTGTTCACCACCAAAAACATCAAATCTTCTTGTTATGTCTCAACAATTAATTCCAAACATACCAAACTCAACATTCACAATTATTCAACCATCTCCATTACACTCCAATTACAAATCAGTGAAAAATCGCTTGTTGAAACCGTGGCATCCCCTGAAATCTAAGCCGCTAATTTAGCCGGAACTGTAATTTCAGGTAATTTTGCCAAAGCCGGCATTGACTGTAATTCCTTGTACAGCTCTTGCGATTTCTCAAACGTTCCACTTTCATGGTCAAAGGTTTTTCGTACATAAACTTCATCCCACGGATCAATCACTTCTATACTTTGAAAATAAGCCGCAGCTGTTGCAAGTTCAAGTTGTTTTGGAATACATTGAGTTGCCTTGGTAACAATCACTTGATAATAATCATCCACCCCACCATCGCCTTGATATGGAATATTCGATTTGTAGGTTGTATTAGTCACACCCCAATCTGTAATTGTATTGATTACCTCAATTTCACTTAAAACCTTTGCACCATTAACTGCAAGTTCTAAGTTTTCACTAAAAGGAGAACAGAACTTACAACCAAATGTGAACCCATAACCGACACCGGCAATTTCTAACAGATAGGCAGCATTTTGTAACACATCTCGTCCTTTGATTGCACCACTGGGTGCAGCGGCAATAATTTGAACAGCTGCATCTACATCGTTATTTGCTTTGCAAACCATTTTGAGTTACCTCCTTACAACAGGTTATTCATCACCAAAAACACCACATCTTACTGTTATGTCTCAACAATTAATTCCAAACATACTACACTCAATATTAGCACTTACCCATCCACCACCTTTACTAACCAATTACGAATTAGTGAGCATTCATAGGTATAATCCACACCATTTCCTGAACTTTAAGCCGCTAACTTTGTTGGAACCGCGATTTCAGGTAAATTAGCCAATGCCGGCATTGACTGTAATTCTTTATACAATTCTTGCGACTTTTCAAACGTTCCATTTTCACGGTCAAAGGTATTTAGCCGCCAAATCCGACCCCAAGGATCGTCTATCTCTATTTTTTGAAAATAAGCTGCTGCGGTAGCTAGATCAAGTTGTATTGGGACACATTGAGTTGCCTTAGTAACGATGATTTGATAATAATCATCCACCCCACCATTACCTTGATATGGAATATTCGATTTGTAGGTTGTATTAGTCACCCCCCAATCAGTAATTGTATTGATCACCTCAATTTCTTCAAGTGCTTTAGCATACCGAATTGAATTTTCTAATTCTTCGCTAAAAGGAGAACAGAATTCACACCCAAATATGAAACCATAACCGACACCAGCAACTTCTAACAGATAGGTAGCATTTTGTAATACGTCCCGGCCTTTAATTACTCCATTGGGTGCCGCAGCAATAATTTGAACTGCCGCATCAATGTCGTTATTTGCTTTGCAAACCATTTTGAGATACCTCCTTACAACAGGTTGATAATAGTGAGTTAAAGTAATTTAAAATTTCCACATTTTCAAACGGAAGATAAACTCTATCAAATTTATATACTCCCGCCACATTTACCACTTTGGAAAGTTTTTCAATACCTAATATTTTTCCACCTTTCAATACTTGAATCGTGTCCAGCTTTCCAGGTTTCTTTCCTGCGGCTTTATAAGCGACTCGGGAACCAGAGTCAAACCAAAATTGTTTATTCTCATCAGATTCTAAGGAATATGCTTTAGCATGCTTTAAAAACTTTCCCACACTCTTCTCAATGAGTTCCTCTCGTTGCCCAATATCAAGATCTTCAAATTCATCGCTCAAAAAATATCTGTCTACTTTTTCTCGGATATCAAATGCCTTTGGCAATTGACGGTTTTTGAACCTAGCTGCCAAATCAGCAACAATGGTATCCTCAGAATTCATCAAATTCACAAGTGCTCCCCGAATTACCTTGTCATCTAAATTTATTACATTTTCCCGTTGGTTTGGATTTTGCATAAATTTTATAATCGGATGATCAAGAGCAACGTTTATTTTTTCCAAATCTCCACATTGGACTAGCTTGTGAATGCGGAGCATTAGATTCTTTAATACTTGTTCCGCTGCTCGCGTGACGGGGTGGAAATAGACCGAATGATACAAATTAAATAAGGCAAGAATATAGGTCTGTAGAGCCAAAATCGTCTTTGCGTTAAAAACGATAGTTTCAATCTTTATGATCTTATTTGGTTCAATTTCTATCGGGATTTTTCTTATTTCTATGTTTGAAATCAGCCAAATTAAGTCAATTATACTGTTTTGTGATCCTGTCATCAACTGGTCGCGTTGCAAATAATCCAAGCGGTCTGCATCAAATTGACTGCTTACGATTGCGGCATATGCATCCTCACGATGTTTTCCAGCAACCATGTCTGCGACTTCCTTAGCAAATCCCTCACGATACTTATTCAATAGTTTTGTAATTTCCGAATCAAGAATAATTTCTTCACTAATCATTTCATGTTTCGCCCCTTTAATTCCCGCTTCTTTGCAAAAACCCTCAAAAGCATGACTGAATGGACCATGTCCAATATCGTGCACCAAGGCCGCAACCAAGACGACTTCTGCACGCTCTTCGTTAAATTTATGATCCGGTAGCTCCCGTAGAATATCTAGTATCATACCTGCATTGTGATATACCCCAAGACTGTGCTGAAATCTGCTATGATTAGCACCAGGATACACGAATTCGCTAACCCCCAACTGTTTGATTTCTCGAAGTCGTTGAAAAATTGGTAAATTAATAATTGCCCAAATGATGCAACCCAATTGATTGCCTTTAAATTCAATCAAATTATGAACTGGATCACGCATTCTTCGCTTTTTGATCTCGAGACCTGTAATCGTACATATTTTTGGGGGATTACTAGGTTGATCCTCTGGAATCTCATTCGCAAATTGATTGACACTTTCTATTTTTAAGATCAATTTATCCACAAAATTATTGACGATAGGGATTCTGAGTTGTTGCAAAATATCGTGAATGAATGACTTTAAATCTTTCGGTTTTGCACGTCGTTGCGCGGCGATTTGCATTTTTTCTATTCGCGCACCGTCTACAACGTAAACTTGATCATTATAATTAGACGCAATAATACCAGTTGCAAATGAAGTTGTTGCCTGGGGCGACTTTTGCTGCGGATTTAAGGTTAAGGAATTTATTACTTCTGTTACGCATTTAGCGATGACAGAGTTATTCGTTAGTACATCAGTTTTTGCTAGAACCGGATTAAGTCTATGCGGGTGTGCAATACTTGTATCGGCTACAAATGGATTGAGGCTGTAACTTTTTGGAACAGCAGGTTGAGTTAGTGTCATTGCAATAATCCTTTTTGAAATATCTTACTACAAAGTAGCTTGATAGTATGGTTTACTTTAAATTCATTCAGTCAATTTGAATAAAACAACCGATTTCACCCATCAACAATCTGATCCAACAAATCACAATATTTAATATAAAGTGTCGGCAAAATATTTCAAGCTAAATCTTATTCTTTCACTCATCAAGACTCAACAAACCTAAAACTTAGTTGTAAGTTTTAAATCGCATTATACCCTATGTTTTTAGGGATGCAAGTAGTTTTATAAAGTTATCCACAGTTTTTTTTTATATAAAAATAAATAGTACTTTATACTATAATATCGGAATCAATTTGTCAAACAAACAATAATTTTCATGGTAATCAAACTTTTGACACTTATTTTTGTGAAAACTAAGCGCATTGCTCCCTAAATTTAATGGGTGACAACTAGATGTCCAAATATTATCTGGAAACTTGACCAGATTAATCGGTAAACACAAGTAGCATTACGAAGCGACGAAAAATTTGAATTCAATTTATTTTAACAATTCAATTTTCAATCGCAAATATTGCCAAAAACAAGATGTTAAGAACAACTCAGAGAATTAGGTTATCAAAATCTAAATTAATCTCGCGCCGCCAGTATTTATGGGATTCACAAAACTAGTATCCATTATCGCTGAAAGAATTTCACAATGCAGTTTAAATGTGTTATTCACCAAGAATTTTGATTACCGCGGTTTGAAAAGAAATTGATTTCCAAACCCACTCATTGAATAGACTTCATTAAGCGGGTTCGGATTTGTTGGTGACGCTTAATTTGCGACTAAATTAAGGTTAATCTAGCAAACGTACTCATCTACGCCATCCCCTGAAATCATTCATGCGATCATGGAGCATTTCGCGTTGCTCAAGCGTCAGAATTGACGCGGCTTCCGTGGCAACCTTCGTCCAAGTCTTGCTAATTTGATCTAAATCAGCTAAACGTTGCGCACGCAATGCATCAATTGCTTGAGCGTCTATTGACTCAGCAAAAAACAACTCTTCAATTTGATCTTTCGTTTCCTTCATGGTTCCTCGCAGTGACTTCATTTCAATTACTGCTGGCACAACAAGTGCTATTATTTTCTCTTCTTGTTCAGAAGTGGCATCAATCTCAATTGATACATGCTTCATCATTCGTGTAACATTCTCTTCAATCTCTTGATCAGACCAATTCGAAAACCTTGAGCGACTAAAGAAACCGTGTCCTTTGCCACGACCACCTCGTCGCCAATTTCTATCACCGCGTCGGTCATCACCACCACGCCAATGTGCATCTTCAATTTGGCCTGAACCTTTAAACTCTGAACTTTCACTGAGGAACAGTTTCATATGTGCATATGATTTACTGGACATAACTGCTTGGGTGGCAAAAACTCCAGCCACCAACAAACAAATTCCGGTAATGGCAAATATCCAGTTGCGTTTACGTTTAGGGTTTGTGCTCGGTTGAGCATTTTGATTAGTATCAGTCATGTATTTTACTCCATGTTTATGACCACTTGCTTTTGCAAGATAATTCAAATTTAACAGCTGATTGTTTCGTCCAAATTACATAAAGGTAAAGTTTTGTAAAGTTTTGAAAAATAATTTTACTCTTACCTGAAATGGAATTCAAACCAATAGATTTAAAAATGTACTACACCTTTGCAACTAATATAAATACCTGACACAATTTTCAATTTAATATACTTGAATTTTTGATTCTTGCAAATTCAATTTAGACAAAGATTATAAATTTACAATACTAATCATTGAAAAAGATGATCATACAATTCAATCGAAATCAAATAGCTTAGTCCAATTCGTCCTGTGAATTGTAGACTACTACCATCTTCAATGATTGGAGACTCCCCTGCACTACCGATAAAATTTTCTAAATCAAATCGAAGATGACCGCGAACCTTATCAGTAAAATCATAAGTTGAATCTAAACCGATCCCAATACTTTTTCGACCACCATCAGCATTATAAGCTTGATCAATATACGGAGATTCAATTGCCTCCTGCTCGCTAACCCCAAAATATCGATGCATATAATTATTATCAGCCGCGGAAATATAAGAACTAACAGCAAAATGTAACCGGTCTGAATAATCATGATAGAATCTCAATCCAAAATTTCCATGAAAACCTTGATGTCCACCAAATCCACGGCGGCTATAAATATACCCCTCATAATTTTGAAGTCTATAACCAACTAGTATACCCAATTCAAAAACATAATTGATAGGTTCCAATCCTTCAAGACGTTCACTTGTTTCTGAATTACGCCGACTGGAAAAGCTGAAAGATGGCGACAATTTAAATCCTTGTCTTCCTTCTTTTATCTCAGTTTCACTTTTAGTTCTATTGAAGTAAGGCAGTCTAAGGTAGGTTAAGCGAAAAACACCTGATGGAGAAAAATTGATTCCAGATGCGCCGCGAAATTTTGGACGCATTCCAGCACCAAACCCAGCACGAAAAACTGCTTTATATGGATTTTCAATAGAATCCTTTGCTGTATCCACAACTTGTGGATTCTGTTGCTCTATTTGTAATTCTTTGGAATAAGCGATGCCACCTGAAAATGTTGCTGTGACTGTAACCGAACTAACAAGTATCGTGAGATATTTCTGGTAATTTCTCAACAAACAGAATGCATTTTTGATGATATTTTTAATTTTCATTAATTTTCTGTCTTTTAAAAATTCTGATATCATAACATAAATCAACATAACAGGAATTTGTTTCTATCAATTTACAAATAGGAAGTAAACTATAATGTTTCAATTTAATTTTTGGTAATTTCACCTGAAGACAATTTTACAATTCGCATAAATCCACTATACGTCACGAGATTAAATTGTAGGAAAAAATTAGAACTGCTCTGAACTCTAAATTGCCGAATTTATAGTTAGTAAACTAGTTGTTCAATCACAACCTACAAGTTATTCACAAGTTATCCACAGGAATAAAATTGACAATATCATAGATTTTATGGGAGATTTACAGCTAAACTACACAAATTATTCATCAGCAGGAATAGAAGTCGTTTTGAAATGTAAGTGATGCAATTTCATCACTGGTTTGTAAAAAATTCACAAATTATCCACAATTTATGCACGGCAATATAACAACTTTCATCACATTATTGAATATACTACTATAATCTTCAAATTCTAAAAAATTAGTTACGATATGTGGTAAAATCCTCACCAATCATTTCACATTCTTAGGTAAATGAACATTTCAAATAAGCAACTAAGAGAAATCAACCTCGCTTAATGAGAGATTCTACCAATTTAGATTTCCTGAAAATTTAAATTCACGTGAGATTTTGCCACTTTGTTTGGAATTAAACCCACCTTCGACACTGAAATTTGCAACTGGTCCTAATTCAACATTATTACCAATTCTAAACTTACTCGTTTCATACCCAGAATATTCGACCTGACCATATGGGACCAAGTGCAAATTCGAATCCCCAAATTTAAATCCATACCCTATTTTAGAATTGAACCTTGTGCCATCAATCTTTGGATTTAATAAACTGTTGCTGGAAAGCTCATGTAAAGACGTTTTTGGAATAAAGCTCGTTCCATTGGAACGACCCACTTGGGATTGTATTTCAATCTGAGGTCCTAAACTATCAAAACCAAAATCTAATCGGAATGTTTTTACAAAACTCAAATCAGTAACTTGATTGCCAACTGACTTTTGTATCTGCCCAGTTAGAGATGTTGAGAAACCAACGGGGTGTGAGTATTGTACTTTATTTCTCAAATCTAAAACCTGGTTCAAAACTGCAACTTCATTATTTGTCCCTAATCCTATTAAAGTCACATTTGAAACTTCTGCCCCACTTGGTAATGAAATTTGATAAGTTCCCTCTGGTGCTAATAATAATTCATAGCGATTTGTATCCACATTTGAAGAAATTGCACCTCCATTACTTTTGACTATCTGGGTATTCCAATACTGCCCAGTCATTGCGAGCTCAAAAGATCCAATTCCATCAGCATTTCCAAAGTTAATCAAATTTTTTCGACCAGCAACTGCGAATGTCAAATAATCCTCAGATAACGTCTCACCAATCTGACTTTCATGCATTATTTCTGTCGCAAATTTCCCATATCCAGTTGCAATTTGAAACTGACTACTATCACTAATAGGAACATATCCAAAATAAGTCTGAACGTTGGAATTATCAGAATGCAATTCAATTTCTTCATCAACACCATAACCAATTTGTGCACTTGACATTGACGCAGTCATTCCGGCCAAAATATTTTGCGATAACAAAGTTTCAATTCCAACTTGATTCGTGGTAAGTTCACCGCTCCAATTCTTGGAATTCTGGATCTTCGATGAAGAAATTTCACCAGTATCATTGATTCCCCAAATGGTTACATTATTTGTAATGGAGGTGTCAGGTTGCAGTCCTATAGAAAATGAAGAATTTCGCAACATGTCCTTCAACATTTGCGAATCCTGATTAGTAACCGTTCCGATTTGTTTTATGATGCTAGGAATCTCAGAAAGTCCTTTAAGTTCAAATCTAGAGCTACCAATATTTGTGGCAGCTAAATTAGAGCGCGTCAATACAGTTTCAAGTGATCTAGTGCCAATAGAGGTAAGCATAAATGGAACAACTTCATTATATGCTTCTGACATTCTATCTCTAACCCGAACATGATCTTCAAAATCATTAATAGATACAAGTGCGCGATTTGATGAAGGAATAACATCATAACCAAATCCATCCTTAATAAAAACTTGGATTTGTTCCTTATTCTCAGGTTGATCATCATTTATAGTTTGAATTGTAAAGTGGACTGAATTTTGTCCAGTTTGTAATCTCACATATGTCAAAGTATCCCCAAAATAAAGGGTAGGTTCAGCAACCACCTCAAGTGGAATAAGTAAGTCAGTTTGAACTGGTATATCTGAAACTATATTAAATTTAGCTAACGCTCCCTCCATAATAGAAACTTGTTCAGGTACTATTGATAGTTTAGGTTGCTCTAGTGATCCAATTGAACTTGGTGCTGGACGTGTTGCCTCTGTAAAATTTGAGCTAGTTTGATCAACTTCACCCAAACTGAGTGATGGGAGCTGTTCCAGTATTGCTGTAACAGCAGTATCCGCAATAGAAATTCTTTGGTCATTGTCATCTAGTCTTTGAGTTGGAGTCTCGGGTTCATTATCTGAAATTTTCAGAGTAACTTCACTTGGGAAACCCAATCGATAGCCTTCATCTTCACTATCACCTATTGCAACGGAAATACTTCCAGGGTTTTCATTTACAGAGTCATCATGCGTTTTAATGGTTAAAACTGTTTCAGACCCAGATATACTTGTACTAATCATTCTTGGAACATTCCACAAGACATAATTTCCAGTCAGTTCAATGTTTAAGTCCAACTCAAAACTGGTTTCCGGAACAGGAGATGTCGTTATTGTAAATATGGCATCCTGCCCTTCAATGATTGGTTCACCAGTTGAAATTGATATTGTGTAAAAAATTTTATTACTTACTGTTACGGTTGCTGAATTATTTGAATCACCTACTTTATACCTCGCATCTTCACTAAGAGCTACAGAAATCGAACAATTAGATTCAGTCAGTTCTGAAATTGACATTATTTCAAGCAACTGTACCGATTGACCTGTCAACATCATCGTCTGAGTAGGATTAGCTCCAGATATACAATCGTTTGTATCCGTTACATTGATCATTACTACTACATTGCTCACAACCACAGAAGACGAAAAAACTCTAAATTGAGCTGGTTGCCCCTTTGTCACTTCATTATTGACACTTTCAATAGTTAATGAAGGTCCCTTGTCGGTAAGATTGGTAGAAGCGGATTCGGTTCCATCATCTGGAATTGAATAATGGTAAGTTTCAACCGAACTGATTATCGAAACAGTGATTCTATTTTCACTCTCATCAATATCATCATCAACTGTATTAATCAAGTACATCATTGAGACTGAAGTAGTAGAAGTATTTGGATCAAATTCAATTGAATTGACTGGTGCAGGAGAGCCAAATAAATTTGCGCTACCGGCAACAGTATTCACTGCAACAGAGAATTTCGTCTCCCATTGACCAGTTGCATTGATGGTAAATTCCACTTGATCTCCCTCACTTGCTGTAATTACTGGTGCTGAGATAGAGACTTCTGGAATATCTTCACTAATCACATTAACCTTAACTGAAGAAGTCGTGATCGTATAGTTAGGTGCAGGTTCACTACTGACATCCTTAATGATAACAGTAATTGAGCCATTAAATTCAGTAGACTCATAAATTGCATCAGCATCAGTCATTGTAACAACCTCAAAAGTACCAGACTTTGAGGGATCGGACATATTCTCCTCTAAACTAACTGAACCAGTTGTATCATTGTTCGCAAAAAAATCTCCTACTTTTGTCAATTCAAGTTCAATATTAATGGCAGGAGTCCAATTCCCAGTTGCCGAGATTGTAAATGTAGCGGTCTCTCCGACATTGATGGTGCTTGATTGGGTAGTAATACTAACAGCTGGTGGGTTATTTTTGTCTCTAATGATAATTTCACTACAAGATTTTGTAGTGGATGTTGCCGAACAATCAGGATCTGATGAATCATCTTGTACCACTGAATAGTGCTGATTATATAATCCAAGTGATGTGCCTAAGTTCGCTTTTAATTTAAGACCTCCTATTCTATACTGACTACTTTCAACAGTAGGTACGCGAAAATCCATATTAACTGAATTAGCCGACAAATTAGGAGCAAATACAATTGATGTAACAGGTGCAGGAGTTCCGATCAATTCATCAATATCACTTGAAGCCTCTACATAAACAGTCATAGCAGTGTCCCATTTACCTTCAGCAGTAATTGTAAAGACTGCTGTGTTACCTTCAACAACTGGTGTCGTCGGAGGAATTATCGTTAAATGTGGAATATCTTCACTTCTTATTGTTTTTGGAAAACTTCGGGTAAAATTTTGCACTGTATAATAAGTTCGTCCACCAGCGGGGTCATCACTAACTGTTACAGTTACCGAACCTGAACGTTCAGATGATTCGTACAAATCATCATCAGTGTCGCCAAATTGAGTTGGGATACTATAAGTCATTTGAACGGAATCTTCGGTTAAGTTGGGTGGAAAGGTTATACCATTCATGGGCCAACTGTTTTCAGCAACAAAATTACCTCTTCGATTCGTTACATTAATCCCAACTGTAAACTCTGCATCCCATCGTCCAGTCGCAGTTACAAAAATATCAGCTGTATTGCTTGGTCCTGCTGTCGTTGGAATAAATGATGTACTTAATGATACTACGGGAGGATTTTCATCATCCCTTACCGTAATTGTTTCACTAGTTGGTTCTGTTGTGCTTAAAGTATAACCAGTTCCAGCTTTTAACGTAGTTGTAATGACGCAATCTACCTCATCTACATTGTCATTATTCCAATGCACGCGGAATTGTTCTTTACTCCCATTTGCACTAGTAATTCTAATCGTTCGATCAACATCAAGTATGTTTTTATCACGCACACAGTTACCAGTTTCGGTAATTCGGTATTTAACATCTATAACCTCGTTACTCCCAAGAAGTCTGCTTGCATTCACAATAAATGTATGCCGTAGAAAAGTGAAATTCTCATCTTCGTGTGTTTTCTGAACTGCAACACCAACATTCTTAACAAAAACTTCTGGAAGTTGTGCCTGCGCTAAATTCACACTTGCGACAAAAATTATTGATGGAACCATGACTAAATAAATTAGTTTAGGTACTTGCAGAATTTGGACTACAGAGACTAATATAAGAGACCGAACTAAATTAATTGAGGATTTTAACATCATGAACACCCCCCTGAGTTTTCGGGTTGATAGGAAGATGTTGATGAAAAATAGTAACAGGGGCTGAAGTACCCAGCTCGTCCCAAAAAATAAGGAGTTAGAGTATGGGGGGGGGGGGTATTCGCACTCATTGGTGCTAAGTTTTCAGCAGAATACCAGTTCATTTCATTTACTCCAAATTCACAATTATAGTTTGCGTCATTGTCCATGACGTTTGATTAAAAAATTATCGTAGCAATTCTATATTATACCTAATTTCAAAAACTACAAATTTTATTTTCAGTTATCCACAACTTATTTTTAAAAAATTTAACTAGTTAATTCTGAATTCTTATATCAATCATCTCGCAAACAGATCAATTCAAAAATATTCTAGTCGATTTAGTGTACCGTTTTACCGTTCTGATTTTAACAATATCAAAGAAAAAATTAATTGTCAAGCTACTTTGTCATTTATTGTTCAAGATCAAATCTAAATTTTGAAAAACCTTCAAATAAACGATATTTATGCACAGTTATTTTTGGTTTACCAAAACTTTTACACATGTTATCAACATTATTTTACCGAGATATTAAATTCAACATAAATATGCTACTTTATTTGTATATAGTCCGAAACCTCTCCCTCAAGCTAAATCTCAAAGTAATCTGTTATTATAAACATGTACCAAATTTCCTTTCGTCCTAGCTAAAATTCATATGATCACGTATGCACTCAAGTGGAGTAGAAGTCGCATCTAATTTCCTCAAATCAAGCCATCGATTACACTTTGGGCATTGTAGACAATTAAGCAAGTTTGCATAAGCAGAGACAGTCTCTTCAAGTTCATTTTTTGAGACTATTTGCGAAGGGTTATTGTGAAGAGTCGGATTAATCAACCACTGCTGATCATCTGCGCGATTTACCGACCTCTTGAACTGTCGCTGAAATTTTTTTACTACATTCAAGTTTTCTACCAATTCCAGATTTTTTGGATCAGCTTTTAATTTTGTGTTGATTCTTATTTTAGCACCATCAACTAGTTTGTTGACTCTCGCCACAACTCCATCCTTTAATTCACCAAAATCATATTGATTATCACGTCGCAAGTTGACCATAGCCCCCAAGTCACAAGCTATGTTATAAAAAACACCTTCAAGATGATACCGCAACTGATGTGCCGCCATCTCTATATCTCCAAGTTCAAGCAATTTATTGATTCTTTCCAGCCAATTATCCACTTGATAGGTTTTTGGTCCGGTCTTGAGGTTCCAACCAACTAAGCGAACTTCTTTATCAATCAGACCCCGATTCCGAAAATGACGCGCCATAACGCGATCATGAGTTGTCGCTATTATCTGAGTGTCTTTGAAAAATTTCTTTAATAGCTTACAAACCTGATCCCGATGATTTTCATCAACCGAAGTTAACACATCATCAAGTAGCATGAATGGCACATTGCCTTCTCTTTCGTGATGCATGACTGCTAAAAACATACAAATTCCAATAACATCCTGATACCCTTCACTATGAAGAGCAGTTGGTGGGAAAGTACCGCGGTTATGGAAAACAACATCAAAGCGAAGTTCCCCTTGCTCAGACTCCAATTTAACATCTAAATCTTTCTCTTCAACATTAACTTCATCACTAATTAAATATCGATAGAATTTACTAAAATTCTTTGCAATTTCTGAGTATTCAGCGTTTAATTCAGCATCTGTAAATTTGCTAAACTCACGATACTCCGCTTTTACCAAATTGACATTTTCCTTTGCTTGTTCCAATTTTTCATTGTTTAATATATACTCCTGATAAGACCATTGCGCTGACTCCAAAATTTTTTCAATTTCATCCGAATCTCTTCCACCAAAATAATCTTCAATTATACCTTCAGCTGGCATCAGTTTAATGCTTTCATACAATTTGTCAAATTGCTGAATTGAACCTTCTGGAATTCCGACCCAGTTACTTTGCAGTCGTTTCTTTACCTCAACTAGCTTTTTCGGATCAAGAAGCTGTACTTTCAAATGTTCCAAATCTGAACACCAATTTTCTAGCATTTCAGCTAAATTAGATTGACCTATTCGACTAAAAGTACCTATGGTTGAAGTGAACTGTTTTGTTATGTTCTCAATTTGCTTAACCAAAATACTATTATTCTCATTGATTGATTTCCATAATTTTTGCGCCGGTTTCTTTGACAATGCCTTGGAGATTTGATTTTGAAAAGAAACTTTAGACTGAAGTTCGGTATCACATACTGGACAACACTTCTCAATCTGAAGTTCCTTCACTTCTTCAATTAGTGAATGAATCTTAGGCCAAAGTAATAGATTTTCGTCCTTTTCCAACTTTGATATATTCTCCAATTGAGATTGAACCTCTATGTTTGCAAGATTGGGTAATTTATCCAAGAATTGTAAAAATCTGGACAATCTAAACTTAATAATGCCAAGATTAGTCTTTAGATAACTTTCTTTCTTTTCAGCACCGGTGAGAAAGTTTTGATCTTCAGGAATTACATTCAATGGTTCCAAATTAATTTCGCGACGATACCGATTCACAACAACTAAAATATCATTGCCGTTAATTGCTTCAACTTTAAGAAGTTTTGCTAATTTTTGATATGATTCATAATATTCTTCCATAGAAGTCTCTAAATTTGAATTGACTCGAGCCAGATCAAATTCCAATTTTTCTCGTTCGATTGAGATTTTTTCTTTCCCCGAAGCAACTTCTAACATCTTTGCACGTGCTTCGGGTTGTGCTTTGACGAAATTCAGTAGATTTTGACGCGACAAAACACGCTGATGTTGTGCAGATAATTCTGCAAATGTTTTTCGGGTCTGGGTATTATCTGGTACAAGTTTAGGTTTATCTGGTGAATTTACATAACGAGTCACAGTAAAAGTTTTACCCTCTTCTCCATAACTCAATTCCAATTCTACTCGCGCGTTTTTTGCTTGATCTTTGAATTCAATATGGGGAAAAAATTCTTCGCCTGTATCTGGGTCAAACTCTAGATGTAATGGAATGAATTTTTTTCCTGTTATAGCAAAGTCAATAGCATAAAGCATCGCAGTCTTTCCTGTACCATTCAGACCACTATATAGAATTGACTGGGTATCAGGGTTTCCGAAAAATTCAACTAATCCACGAATTTGTACAATCAAAAAATTGACTACTTT
This sequence comes from Stappiaceae bacterium, assembly GCA_964291365.2. Classification (GTDB taxonomy): domain Bacteria; phylum Pseudomonadota; class Alphaproteobacteria; order Rhizobiales; family Stappiaceae; genus JBDWFY01. The sequence goes on along the minus strand of OZ219989.1, from coordinate 1,248,803 downwards.
AGTCATGAAACATCTCCTGTGATTGTTTTAACATTTTTGATGCTCCCGACCGAAGTGAACTCAAAACAATAATCAAAAATATTAAACTACAAGTTTAACGAAATTGACTAGCAAAGTCAAACGATGAAATTTATATTGCCGAAAACTACTAACTTTCTAGCACAAATGAAAGCAAAATTTTTCTCTATCAATTTTACTGTAGTTAACTCTCACTCAATTTCAAGCAAATAAGTGTACTTCCAAATTCCTATTAAATTTCTATACTTAATAATCTGAAATCGCACTAACTCTATTACAAATAATATCAAACTACAATTAAATAATTGAAATATAAATAAACACTTAAGTTTTCTAAAATTTTTTGTAGAGAGGTTAACAATAATTTTAAAAACATGCACAAACTTTAATTTCGTTTCAAAAAAATTCAGTCTATAATTCATACTCTAGGTCTGCAACAAGTCATCAATTGATAAAGTTATTCAATTACAATCGCAGACCACCATTACAATCTTCAACAGAATACTTCACCAGAAGATTTTGTCCTTATAAAAATCATACTTTTTCCACATCCACGCTGGTGGTAATTTATCCGACTTATACTTATCGTAATTCGTGTAATATTTCCAACACTTAGTGCACGCATCTCCCCGTTGAAAATTATTTAAAGTTCTGTGAAATTTGCAATATTCACAAAGTCTTAGTTGATTCTCACGCCACACACGAAAACAACTAAAGCACATCCACTGCTTCAACCCGTCATGAAAAATCATAGTTCGGTCGTAACATTTGGCACAATTTACAAAATTACTAAATACGCGAAAAACTTTTACGGGACGAATTCTATCCGGAAATGCATCTGCCCATTTGTCTTTAAGTTCCGTTGCCGCAAACGAAACCTGGCAATTTTCACAAACTGCTTCTGGGTGCGCAAACGGTAATTCGCGTTGCTCACAGCTTGGACATTCAATTTTAATCATTTGCTAACCTCGTGTCGTGTTTGAATTACAATGTTAAAACCAAATTTCAATTAATTCAACCAAAATTTATATCCCAACTTCGTTCTACACTTTCATAACATAATCAAGTTCATTTCAAATGTCAAGTTTTTTCAACAAGTAAATTCAGTATTCCAATATAATACATAAATTTCAAATTGTCAAGCTCCATATTCTGTTGCCTAAAATTTAATCTTTTAAAATTCAAGTACTATTAGTATTGATAGCAATTTGCAATCTTAGTCTGCGACAAATCATCAATTGACCAAGTCAATCAAAATCTCCCGCAGACCAATTTTCCAATTTCCAACAGTAAACTCACCAGAATATTTTGTCTTTGACAAAATCGAAATTATTCCACATCCACGCTGGAGGTGGTTCTGCTGATTTGTACTTGTCATAATTCGAGTAGTACTCCCAGCACATTTTACACGCATCGACAGAATAAAAATTTCCCAGTGTTTTGTGAATTTTACAATACTCACAAAATTTGAGTTGATTTTCCTGCCACGTTTTAAAGCAATTAAAGCACATCCATAGCTTCAAACTCTCATGAAAAATCATAGCTCGATTTAGACAACTTCCACAAACCACCACGTCGTTAAAATGGCTAAAAACTTTCACCGGACGAATTTTATCTGCAAAAGCATCCGGCCAATTGTCTCTTAGTTCCGTTGCCACGAAAGATCCCTGGCAATTTTCACATACTGATTCAGGTTCCAAAAATGGTAATTCGCGTTGCTCGCAACTTGGACATTCAATCTTTGTCTTTTGCATACCTAGAGTCATAACTAGTCTCCGAAGTTGATATAAAATTTTAATAAATTCTACCAAATTTTATTTTCTAATTCGTTCTACAATTTATAACATAATCAAGTACATTTCAAATGTCAAGTTTTTTTTCAGGTTAATTTAATGTACCAATATAATACAAAAAAGTCAATTTTCAAGTTCCATATTTTGTTGCCAGGAATAAAACCTTGTATAACTCAAGAACTATTAGTATTGATAGGAATTCGCAATCTTGGTCTGCGACAAATCATCAATTGAACAAGTCAATCAAAAACTACTGCAGACCAAATTACCATACTTCAGCAGTACACCTCACCAAAATATTTTATCTTTATTAAAATCGAAATTATTCCATAACCACGCCGGTGGTAATTCATCAGGTTTATACTTATCGTAATTCGAGTAATACTCCCAGCACATTTTACACGCATTTGTAGAATAAAATTTTCCCAATGATTTATGAATTTTACAATACTCACAGTACTTAATTTGGTTTTCTTGCCAAGTTTTAAAGCAATTAAAGCACATCCATAGCTTCAAACCCTCATGAAAGATCATAGCTTGGTCTAGACAATTTCCGCAATCTACCACTTCTTCCATATGTCGAAAAACTTTAATCAATCGAATTCTATTCGGAAATGTTTCAACCCATATATCTTTAAGTTCCGTTGCCAAAAAAGATCCTTGGCAATTCTCACAAACTGCTTCTGGTTGCAAAAACGGCAACGCAAGCTGCTCGCAGCTTGGACATTCTATACTAGTTATTTGCATATGTCGTGTCATAATTGATCTCCAAGGTTAATTCATAATTTCAAAAAATACAACCAAATTATATTTTTAATTTGCTCGACACTTTATAACATAATTAAGTTAATTTCAAATGTCAAATATTTTTTTCCACAAGTTAATTCAATGTACCAATATAACACAAAAATGTCAATTTGTCAAGTTCCATATTTTGTTACCTAAATAAAACCTTGCAAAACTCAAGAACTATTAGTATTGATAGCAATTTACTATCTTGGTCTGCGACAAATCATCAATTAACCAATATAATCAAAACTACCACAGACCAAATTCCTAATCTAATACAAGATACTTCACCAAAATATCTTGTCTTTGACAAAATCATACTTTTTCCACAACCACGCAGGTGGCAATTCATCCGGTTTGTACTTATCGTAATTCGAATAGTACTCCCAGCACATATTACACGCACTAGTGGAATAAAAATTTCCTAATGATTTGTGTATTTTACAATACTCACAGTACTTGAGTTGTTTTTCTTGCCAAGTTTTAAAGCAATAAAAGCATATCCATAGTTTCAAATTTTCATGAAAAATCATAGCTTGACTTAGACATTTTCCGCAAACTACCACGTCTTCCATATGGCGAGAAATCTGAATCGACCGAATTATTTTTGGAAAAGTATCCGGCCAGATTTCTCTGAGTTCCGTTGCCGCAAACGAAACCTGGCAATTCTCACAAACTGCTTCTTGTAGCACAAACGGCAACGCGAGCTGCTCACAGCTTGGACATTCAATCTTAATTAGTTGCTTACCAGGTCTCATAACTTATCTCCGATGTTTATTCATAACATCAATAATTTTAACCAAATTTTGTTTCTTAATTCATACAACGCATGATAACATAATAAACTTCATTTCAAATTTCCAGTAAATTTTTTCCACAGGTCAATTCAATGAACCAATAAAAAACTGTATAAAAATTAATCCAATTCATGTCCCTATTTACCTTATATTCTATACCTTATATAACTATTGAATCATGGGGAAAGATTGTTTTAATTTCACTCATTCTCTAAAAAAATAAAATTTTTGAAAAAAAATTACTTGTATTAAAAAATATTAATGTTAGAATTCAAATTTAACACCAAAATAAATCTCAACTGCTACCCTCAAAGGAGAGAAAATACAATGATTACATACACTAAACTAATTACAAAAATTATCAAGCGATTCATCGCTTCTCAAGTAATTTTTCGTTTAGTATCAAAAATAAAATGCTGCATTAGCGCGCTTATTGCTTGTCTGTCCCTGATTTTTCTAGTTTATTTATTTAGTGGTGGTGTAATTAATTCTGCACACGCACAAAATTCAAATCTCTCTTTGACATGGGATACTGGTCAAGATACCCCGATTATCTCAATGGCAGGTACAAGTTCGTATGATGACCGTACAGGTAAACTACAGTATTCTAAATCTGGTTTTTATGAGGCCATCGCTACAACTTATCGAAATGGTCAAAAAATTCGGAACAATGTCCGTGATTCAATTGGCGCACGGAGAAATCAAAACCATGCCAATTTTGATGTTGGAAAAGGTGAATTTGAACACGGTCACTGGGAATTTCGCAATTTTGGAGACTGCCCAACTGATAGTAATAGATATTGTGCAGATGTTACCTTTGTCGCTGATGATGATGCAATTGAGGAATTAGTTGGTGCAACAATTGTTAATACAATTGAACTTCAATATGTGGTCCGTGAACGTAGAGGTTCATCAGATTTCTACGTTGATACAGGGGCATCAATTACACTCTCTGCAATTATTCAAGGACAATCTCAAGTTGACCTCACTTGGGATCAAGGCTCTTCAGGAAAAATAAGTTGGGAAAATAATGGAACCTACCCTGATTTGGCCGGACGTATTCATCGATATGACAAAGCTGGGATTTCTCAAACATCAATCAGTTCAACTGAGATTGAAGGTACATTAACTACTACAGGAGATGTAGCCCCCACTGCCACTACAATTAACAATTTTGAAGCCACCGCGTATGGTTCTGACTTATCGCATGGCACATGGTATGTAGCAACGGATTTTAGTCAATTTGTGTTTCGACCGAGTGCCACTGCGATAAACAGATTTGCAAAAGGTGATGTAATTACGTCAAAATTGACTATCAGCATTACACCTATGGAAAGTAACAGCGAATCTGCGACAGGATCTATTGAGGTTGAGATCGGAAGAAGAATTATTATTACACTTACATTAAATACTGGAGATGAAAAGATAATAACTGATGGTTCTTCTATGACTTATCCTGAACGAAGAGGTACAATCAGCATTATGGAAGGAGTAGAATCAAATTTTGATATTGAAGCTTCGGCTTCACAAAAACTTGCAACTGACACACAGGAAACGACCGCGAGTCCTTTAGCTTCATCTACCGAAGTAGGATTTGAAATTGTTGGTTCGGCTGGGGCATTAAGCTATGGTGATTGGTATGTAGCAACAGATCACAGTGGATTCTTTTTTAGACCAAATGCGATGAATATCAACGGGAATAACGGGATAGAATTTGGGCAAACTTATGTTTCAGCTTTGACTATAAGCTATGTAATCCAAGATGGTAATGGTGAAAATCGGAAAGTAGCTGAAGCTACAATAATATTAGAGATTACCCGTCAAATTCAGTTTGATGTTTCATTTTCATCAAATGGTCGTGATGAATTAGTCATTAATAGTGGTAGTACTCTTGAAACTCAATATGCAGCTATTGGAACGATAATGAATCCACCTGACGGAGCAACTTCCAGAACTGAGATAATTCAAGAGCAGAAGAACAACGGTAGCAAGATTACCTATGCACTAAAGGCTGGAGATCCCCGAAGCGAAAGAAATACAGATTTTTTAGTATCCACACATGCAAGTGGTCATGGAGAATGGGATTCAAAAGATACAAATGCAAGCAAACATGAATATTTTTTTATACCGAATGTCAGTCGTATCAATGCTTTGAGTAGCAATGACATTGTTGTTATAACCGTGGTGATTGCAGTTTGTAATGGTGCTTGTGAAGGACAAGGTATAAATACAGAAGAAGTGACTTTGGTTCGGAAAACTCTTACAGTGCGAATATTCGGTTCAGCTACACAAACTGTCGACCTTGCTTGGGATTCGGATTTTGGTGGTACAGTAACAAAAGCGGCAGATTCAGCTAATTATGGTGATCGAACTGGATCAATAAGCACTTTTAAAATTACTTCGATTCATCGATTTGGGATTAAAATAACTGAATCAAAAGCTGGAACAGCAGATATTGTTGTTAGCAGTGGTCGGGCAAGTCTAGAAACAAATTTTCTAGCAACTCACTATGAACGTAATCTTGTCTATGGTACATGGTTTTTTGCCAACGATAATAAAAGGTTTCTTTTTCGACCGAATAGCGACGCGATCAACAATTTAGAACCTGGTGAAACTGTTACGTCTACAATGAGTGTATCAGTATTTGAAGGAGACGGGACAACAAATATATTCAATGCACCAAAGACGATAAGCTATACCATTCAAGCTCCGCAAACTGCATTAAGTTGGAATACAAGTACTACTGGGACAGTAGTTGTTGATAGTTCTGCAAGCTCCTACGATGACTTGGAAGGTACAGTAACCTCAAAATTTTTACCTGCTTCGCAAATTTTTGATGTTAGTATTACCGAAACAAAAAATGGTGAAAATCCGATTGTTGCTAATACTAGTTCCACAAGTACCGAACTTGATTCCTCAAACCATTTTGAAGGTAATCTAGTTTATGGAACATGGTTTTTTGCGGAAGATAATTCAAGGTTCTTGTTTAGACCCAATTCTATCATGTTTGATAGTTTAATGCCAAATGATATTGTTACATCAGTACTAAACGTTAGAGTTTATAACGAAGAAACTGGTGTGGAAGTATTTGCTGATCCAATTACCATAACCGCGACAATTGCGGGCCAACTTCAACTACCCGTTATTTCAATTTCCTCACCAGCACCTTCAGTCGCGGCCGGTAGCACAATTTCATTTACCGTAGAATCAGATCGAAATCTCACTGATACAGAAGTAATTGATGTGAATGTATCAATTGAAAATGCTCTGGAATTAACCCTATGGCGGATTCCTATTTCAGTAAGATTAGATCAGCAAAACCGAGAAATGTCTTTTACCCTTCAAACAAAAAAATTCTATGCTGAAGGAAATATTCCAAAGCAACTCACCGTAATGATTGAAAGCGGAGTAGGTTATGATATCGGTGACGGTTCAGAAACGGTACCAATAAATAAAACAGGGGAACTAATTGATGATCCGCGTAATCAAGCGGGAACTCGAATTTCTGTAGCAGATTCGGTTGTTGACGCAATATTGGCATTACGTGGTGTCAATTCTCCACCTGAGTCAAGTGGTTCAAATACCCCTCCCCCAATAATTGAGATACATGCAGTAACTGAGGAAATTCAAGAAGGGGATGCCGCAATATTTCGACTTGAAACTTCAATTTTATCAAGCAACGCAACTGCGATTCAATTAAATATTGAACCAAATAAAAAGATTTCTACCGCTCAATATCAAACTGTTTCGCTTCCTGCCCACCAAAACTCAACCAATTTTAGCATTGCAACACTTAATGACGATAAGGCAGGTGAAGATAGTATTGTAAATGTTTCTATTGTTAATGGTATCAGTTATGAAATCGGAATAAAGAGTCACGCTAGTGTAAAAATATCTGATTCAGCTGATCGAGAGAGAGTTCGCTTATCACAAATCAATACCGTCAATGAATCAATATTGAACAACCTTATCGAAAGAACAAGTATCGAAACACTAAATCTCATAAATAATAGAGTAAATTATTTGGCATCAGGAGGTTCAGGTACCAAATTTCAACTCGGTAATAATCGAATTGCTAAGTTTATGGAATCCAGTAATGAGATTTTATTTGAAAATAAATCACTGCGTTCTTCAGCACTTGGAGAGTCATCCTTTACTATGGAATTATTCCCAGAAGCAAGTGTCGTTAGTCGGGCTGGACTTTGGGGTCAAGGAAACTTTCAAACTTTAAATCATAGAGCGGATGAACTGAGTCCATTATGGCGTGGCGATATGTATACTTTGACACTAGGTACCGATTACAAAGTTAGCAAAAATTCTCTAACTGGATTTACCTATACATATGCAGATTCACAGATTGATTTCAACCTTGATGATGGCGATTCACTCCAACATCGTACTGAATTCTACGGTGTAAGTCCCTATTGGGGTTGGCATTCACCCAGTCAAGATGCTCAAATCCATTTTATATCAAGCATCAAACAAGGTCAGTCCCTTATTGAACATCAAGACCACGAGACAGTGTTGTATGACAATACCCTTTATTATTTGGGAGTTGGTGGCAATAAAAAATTATGGTCGATTCACCATGAGGCATTGACAAACCCTATACAGATCAATTTGGATGGTCAAGCATGGTTAGCTCAATTATATTCTGAAACTAAAAACAAGAATCTGCCAATCACTAAATTAGATTCTAGTCTCTTAAATGTCGCAGTTGAAGGAAACTATCAATTTAATATCTCCGAAAGTGTCATTGCAAACCCAGCCGTTAGTATTGGATATCTTGGTCGCAAAAACTCTACTCTAAGCAGCTCTGGACTCTTTGTTGAAGGAAATTTGGAAATTAAGAACACTACAGGTTTCGTCCTATCAAGCACTGGACAAATATTACAAAATGAAATCATTGCAGATTACGATTGGGGATTGAATACGACCTTAGTCTATGACAAGAACCAAGACCGTTTAGGTAGTCAGCTTAAAGTGGGACATTTAGTCGGACAAATACAAAATGATGGCCATGATTCCTTATTCGCTCACGAGAATCTAACCACAAATACTTCTGGTTCTGCGCAATCAAATCAAAATCTATTTGACTCAGAAATAAGTTATGGTTTTGAGCTCAGCAATAATATTGGAATTCTTACACCGTCTTACAGCATAAGATTAGAGAATAATGAACTTAATCACATGCAAATCGGCAGTCAGCTAGCTCTCGGAAATTCTGTAGAATTTGAATTGATAGGTCAGCAGGATTTCAAAACTGGTCGCGCTAGCGCACAGGAAATTAAATTCGCTGGACGTATTAAATGGTGAGAGAGTAGATAGGATGCTATTGAACAAGTCAATCAATGACTAGTACAGACATTTTTTTTCATTTTTCAACTGCTTCCTCACCAGAATATTTAGTCTTGGCAAAATCGTGTTACTTTGCAATTCGTGTAGTATTTCCAACACTTTTCGCGCTCAACACTTACAGAAAATCTTCCAATATTTAGTGGAATTTGCAAGTTAAATTCTCAATCGCGAAAAATGACTAAAAATTACGCGCAAAAAGTCAAAAAAAGTTAAAAACTTTACCAAAATTGTCCCCCGACAGTTATTTTTTTGGGGGAGCGACAATTAGCTAAACCTTCAGCTAGTGGTTTATCCGTTGGTTCACCAACTCGAGTCGGGTGAAATAACGTGCCGTAATGACCAATCAACTCCAAATAAGCCGCATTTTTGACTGGATCAAACCGGTCCGATTTCGTAACTGCAGTACTCGCATTATCAAAAACAACCAATTGGGGAACACCACCAAAATACTCAAACATTCGAACATGGCTACCAAAAAAATCCCGATGCTGTTGCGTCAATGTTGCTTCACAAAAAACTAACCTTGAAACTCCCAACACTCCAACAAAAATTTGACAGTCATGAATTTCACCTGTTTTGGCATCATAATTCGGCACCGTTCGTCCTGCATAATCTATTTCAACAATCTCACCAGCAATCCATTTTTGGAGCATGGTATAATCTTTACTTCCTAACCAATCTTTGTAAAGTTGACAAAAATGACTCAAACTATATAATTGTTGACCTGGTTTGAGATCTTTTTTGTTGACATCAAGATACTCATTCCAGACGACATCTCGTGGAGCATGTTTCACCGTCACTTCACGGTGAACATGTTCCATATCTGGCTGGATATAAGTAGAGTTACCTGACGTATTAGAAGGGGGAAATAACCGCAACATCAAATCTGGATCCGAAATCGTTTCAAATTCGGCCTCGGTAATATTCGCCCGTTCAGAACGGGCTATATAATCGTCAACAACACCAGGACTGCGTTTAATAGCTTTCGCTATGTGACGATGTGAATATAAGGCAAATTTCAGCACTAATATAACTCGAATCGTCGAGTTCGATAATCTTTTCATATTTCGCTCCATATGAATGTTAAAATGGAACCGGAAATATAACGATTATCTCGCTGAAAATAGCCTTCGGGTATGACAAATTTACAAAAAGCTTGTAAATTCAACAAAAAGTGCGTAAATGTTTTTCAGAATCGTGCGTAAGTACTATTCAGAACTCCGCGTAAATACTATCAGATTGTACAAGTGCCTAGATAAAATCAGAACTGTGCCTAGATGTCATCGGAATATGCAAATGGGTTGAAAAGTTTTTATGCTCTTTTTGTGCTCCGTGAAATAGAATGTTAAAATATATAACAATTTTGTGTCACAAAAAATTAAACAAAGTTTTGGTTTAGATTAATAGAATATCTATACTACTAACACCCAACATAATCACTAGATGCTACTTGCTTTCACTTATTATAGTTTAAACACTACTAATCTAATACAAACTCCAAATCCCACGCGAATGAACCAACGCACTCCGCAATTTTTCCATCTATTTTTCCTGCTAGGTTTGTTTTATCTAAATTAGCTCCATTTAAACTATTTTTTTTAATACTGTTGAATGTTTGTTCCCTACATTCTAAAATTGCAAAACCGATAATTAGTAGCTCCAAATCTAGTTTTCTTCAGTTTTGTGAAAGTCAAATTTGAATCAAGCATTTTAGCCCCATCTAACACAGCATTACTCAAATCTGCTCTCGCTAACGATGCATTTGTCAGATCAGATTTTTTTAAATTTGCCGACTTAAGGCTTGCCTCTTTTAAATCTGTATTTACAAGTAATGCATTTTTCAAATTAGCTTTATCTAGTATAGCTCCACTTAGAAAAGATTTGCTTAAGTTGGAATTTGACAAATCAACCTTTGCCATATTTGTTGACATGAAATTTGCTTGACAAAAATTAGCGTGAGTTAATTTGCTTCCCTTAAGATTAGCTATACAGAAATTCGCCTTTACAGCGTAAACTTTTTTCAACTTTGCTGATTTTAAATTAGCTTCTCTCAATTGCGCTTCCTTCATGTTGGAACGTGTTAAATCGGCGTTTTGCATATTTGCTCTCGGAAACCAAGCATTTTTTAAAGTACTATTGCAAAAATTTGCATTTTCAAGATTTGTATAACCAAACTCAGCATAGCTGCAATCTGATCCCGAAAAATCAACTCCAGACAAATTTGCAGTTCGAAAATCTACACTTTTTAGATTCAAACCGCACAATTTCTTATCACCTTCTAGATCCATACCATAAAAGTTTCTTTCACCCCGCTTGAAATGTTGTAAAAATTCGGTGGTTGTCATATGTATAGAGTCGTATTTTAAAGACGATATAATCGTTTTAGCTACTTGAGGTCCAGACTGTTTACAAATTGCCGCCAGAAGTAATTTATAACGATCTTCATAATCTGCTTCAACTGCGAATTCAATACAATTCTCTCCCTCAACAAACTTAAATATATCCCACTCAAGATCACTCAATGACGTTCTACTTATCATCAATTGATCTTCTTTACCATATTTTAAATCTGAGTTGGGTGTAAAAAAAGTCAGAGAATTTCCTTCCAATTCTCCACCAAGGTGAAATTTCTGGATATAGAATTCACTTACGACTGTTATGATTTTATCCGCTTTTGCAATTTCTGTTTCCAGAAATCCTTGAATATTTTCACCAGGTTTTAGATGCCACCGATCCAATCTTACTTCAATTCCATCTTGGTCAAGTCGCGTTGCCAAACCTACAACCCAGTCCACATGTGCTTGGCAATCAGGTGAATATGATACAAAAACTCTAGGTTTTTTTGCCATTGTATTTAGTTCCCTGTCGTAACGTAGAAATTTCTACAAATTTATCTGTTAGATGTAAACGAATTTACATATTTGTGAGTTAATTTTACTACATAGAGCACAAGTAAAAATTTTCAACCTCAGTCAAAATATTTTTTATATTAGGAACTGTTTTAAATTTCACTTTTATATAATATTTTACCAAACCTAGTTTGTACATTCCGATCACATTCGGCCACTATTCTGAAAACACGCGGCCGCGATTATGAAATTATTCGCCCGGGTATCTGAGTATTTAATATAGTACTCGCACCACTACTACAAACCCTCCTTCAAAATATTAAATACCGCGACTCTCCAGTTAAGATTTTGTCGGTAAATTTGAATTAATTTGTCATTCTATTTGGGTTCACCTTACAGCACCAGAACAAAGCGTCCGAAAAATTAATTTGTTATAATCATGCCAAGAGTAAAAGAGAAATTATATTGCGCACTTTGAATTTGGTACGCGGATTTAATTGTAAATTGGAAAAATTTACAACATAGGACCGGGCAGATTTGCTATCGAAATTTGAAACTGAACAATTCTGAACCCCACCCATCTTGATTGAATTAACTTAACAAAATTTGATGACTCTCTAAACCTTCTGGCAAATTGTTATCAAAAAACTCTATATCAAATTTAAGTGATGATTCAATTTCTGTTTTGGTACTATGAATCCGAAATGAAAACTTCCATCCTTTGCTAAATTCAACAATCAATGTCGTTTTTGAACCTTGTTTCCTAGTAATACATTGTATTCGTTTAGGTGTATTGAGTATTTCTCCCCACTCCAATGTGCCATTAATATTGAACGACTGAATTATAACGCTCCCCTCAAAACAAATAACTTTGTAGTAATCCAAATTTCCGACCAGATATTGAAAAAGTCGTTGGACAAATGCTTCACGATGCCGTTCACTAAGTTGAATTACCTCAGTTTTAAAGGCCGAAGGTATTGGCAAATAGATATTATCCATCTTGTCGGGTACTTGATTCCAGTAGCTACGTTTTTCATTTTGCAATCGTTCAAATATTGGTGATATTGCACCAAAGTATGAATCACTTACAGGAAACCTAGTCCACTCTTGGCCAAAGTCAGATTGAGCTGAAATTCTTGGATGTTTAGCTTTTTTATTATTATGTTTAGCTGACAAACCAATTTCATTACCTTCAACCAAAATTGTAATAATGTCGCGTACATCACCAAATTCGCCTCTTTTATCAGGTAAGATACAAATTTTAGTCGCCATTTGGAATCTGGGGTCATTTTTACTTAAAAACTCAACGGCGGAATTAGCTGCTTCATCTAAATATTGTAAGGTGCACTGATCATAATAATCCTTGGCCTTACAAGCTACGTTGTCCATTTCTATCGGGACATTAAAACGATTCTCAAGATTGGTAGCAATTGCAAATTCGAATGCTTTGCCATTTCGAACCTGCCTCATAATATTTTCCTATAATCATGACTAAAAATCAATAATTCATTTGAACACTTATTTTTACTCATACCGTATTGCCAATGCGGTTTTATCATTTTGTAATCCGAATACAAATCACGAATCAATTGACAATCATTATATGAAAGTAACCAAGCATCACGTCGCTTCAATTTTGTTGCCAACTCCTCGTGATTAAAATAGGTATGACAATCACCTTGACTACCATAGAGTTTCCCACCATTTGCATAGGGTGGATCCAGATATAAAAAATCATTATTATGTTTTGCGATTGAGTCTTTGAAATCAGCTTGCTCAACACTTAATTTATCAACTTGAAAACTACGTAACCGCTCAATTCCAGTCGCGGTGAACCGCGGATGGCCAAGTGACATTCCACCAGAAAGAGTAGTACCCGAAAAAGATGCGCGATTTAATACATAGAATATGGCTGCTACCTCCAACCCGCTTTTTATCGTGGTATAATCGCGTTGCAATTTATAAAACTGAGTACGAGTTAATGGAAAATACTTCGTAACCAAATCAGCGAGATCAACAGGAGATTTTAACAGAACTTGCCAAAAATTTACCACTGATGTAAAAGTGTCGTAGCCAAATACTCGCATGCCGCGTTCAGATGCACAAGCTAATTCAATAGAACCACCTCCTGTAAATGGTGATACTAAACTCTTAACTCCCTTTGGAATTAATTCCATTATTGTTTTTGTCGCACGCGTCTTGCCACCCGGGTAACGCAACGGTGACTTCAAAATCTTTTTATCTGTGACAGATTCTATTGATTTCTTGATTGCTAATTTACTGTTCTTTCTCTTAACGAATACATCACAACCTGAGTCGTAATTTGATATTACCACTTTATGGTTTATTTGATCATGCTTGGTAGTTGGGCTACCTTGAAACACTGTTGTCTCCTAATAACTTTTTAACATATTAGTCAGGTTATACCCAATTTAATCTAAACATATACTCCTAATTTTCGAAATACAATACTTTTTTTAGTTTATTCACAAGAAACATTATCCTAATACTTTCAAGTCTTATTAAAACAATACAAGCTATTATTTCAATTGAACCCAAATAACAGGCAGACTGAACAAAAAAGACAAGAAATCAACAAATTCTGTTGTTCATCGTCTATAAAGTATACACAAAATATTGGTACAAGTTATCAATTAAGTTGATTTACAATTGACTTATGCGTATTTTTGCCACATTTTAACTAGCTCTGGACTTGGTTCCCCTGGATTATCCAATGCATCCATAAGTTTATCCCAATCGCGGTCTGAAAGGGTAATTGCAGGGCACCCATAATCAGGATAAATCTCCGCATCTAATGCACTAAAATCTGAACGATTCTGCGCGTATTGAGGTGCTTCATTCCGCTTCCTTTTAGCTGCTAAACTGGCACGAATAACTTTTTTCATTCTCTTTTTGATTCGTTTTTTTGCTAGTTTTTTAACAACATGCGAGACGACTACTGGATGAGTACTAACACCATTTAAATTCAATGTCGTTAGTTGTTTTCCCTTCAACATTTCAACTCCCTTTTTTGTATTGGTGCTAATGCTTCCAAGTGGTTAATAAAATCCCTAGTTTAGTCTGTTTCATTTTACTCATTATTGTCATATAATAAACTCTCCAATTATATCAAGTCTTAAACAATATTGGTGAGCAAATTTTCAATACTTCTTGTATGAATTGAACTTTCTAAAAATCCAATTGAATTCAAATTGTAAAACGCAACAATGAAGTCCGTATTGTTGTCAATGCCATAAATACCAAAGCTAAATTTCGAATCTCATCCTAATAATCATAGTATTTATGAAGTGGTCCAATTCAAGTGCACCACTAGAAATAGCATTGCAATTATGTGCACTGCAATTAAAAGGTTCAATTATCCACTTTTTTTGTGTCGCTTTTACTCTCAACATATCTATTATATCGCTCTACTGCCTTAAACAATATTGGACTTGGTTCAGGCGGATTTTCAATCATTTCCATAACAAGATTCCAATCCCGTTCAGTAGCGACTAAAGCTGGATTACCATATTCATAAAAATTAGACTCTACTTCTGAATTTAAATCAGAGCGATTTTTAACACTCTGAGATGCTTCATTCAACCTCCCTTTTATTGCAATATTGCTTCGCTCAATTTTTTTCTGTCATTCTATTCTTCGACAAATTTCTTCCTAAATTTGTAACCTGTATACGACAAATGATATTATAACCCATCCATACAGTTGAAAGATACATTTCATCACCCCTATTTCCTCACTGTCGACTTTCAACAGACTCGTTATATCTTTTGATTGCTTTAAGCAATTTTGGACTTAGATCTGGTGGATTTTCAATCATGTCAATTACCAGTTTCCAATCTCTTTCTGATACAAAGATTGCGGGGTTACCATATTCGCTATAGTTAATTTCTCCCGAGGAAGTGTCTTCTATTTGAGCTTCTGCACGTTGAGTTACACTAACAAACTGATCATTACTCAAATTTCGACAATTATTAGAATCAGCAGAAACTGCGTATGATGCATTAGAATACCGGTCTATAGTTACCCCAATGGCACGACCAAGTTTTTTCTTACGCATTTTTAGTCCCCGGGTTACCAATTTCTTGGTTATGCGCGAGTATTTTATCGGTTCTAGTCCAGTATCACTCACAGTACCAATTTGACCAACTCGGTTCATTGCTACCTTTCGTTTACTCTTTTGCATTGCAAACTCCATCATTTGTTTTCACATTATATGAAAATTTAGCTAATTTTCAGAAAAGTTTCACTATTAGAAAGTCCAATACATTAATTGTTCTCAAACACAACCATTGGACATACATGTCTATTCCTATGCATATTTTTTACACATTTTTTTTAACTGTGGACCTGGTCCTTTTAGATTATCCAATGCATCCATTAGTTGTTCCCATTCTCGGTCGGTTAGAACAGTTATCGCTCTACCTTGTAAACTGAGACTAGACTCTTCTAGTGAAGTTGTAGCTGAGCAACGTTTCTCAAATTGAGATTCACCATAAGGTGAATTGTGAAAATTACCATCATCGGCAGAATCCACGTGCCGCGAAATGTGATACTGACCCTTATTAACAACTCCAGCACGAATGCGGTCTTTCAAGCTCATTTTTGTTCTTCTAATTGCCAATTTTTTGGATCCGTGTGAGAGTTGTGCCAACTTATTGACGTAGTCAAGTGCAAATCCACCATTACGATTTATTGCTACTTTCAGTTTATTTTTCAACATATTGACTCCAAGATTTGTTATTTAACTAATGGTTATTTGAATTGATCATTTCTTTTCTTCTTCAATTTATATCATGTACGCTTCAATCAATTCTTATACATGATGACTCTACTTTCAAAATTCAAGTACATTTTTTATTATTTTCAATATTTATTTCGTGACACTGAATTTGTCTATTCTGATTTATTTACGCACGATTTTTGTGACACTAAAACAACATTTTTTCTGACATTCTATAGTTGCCGGTCCGCGGCATCAGTTACTGCCACACTTGCACTACTTTGATCAGTCAGATCATATGTTTGACCATCAATCAAGGTTAAGGTAACTCCACCATCGCGCTCAGCATAATTATCATCAACTGTAGCGATTTGAATTAGTGCGTTCGGCTGAGATGCAGTTAGTCTAATTCTTTGGGTTCCTTGACCTAAGTTATCAAAGAAGTCCCCTGTTGAGTTGAGAGTGTATTCCACAACAACGTCATTGTTAAGATTACCACTACCAGAGATAACGAATTGAGCTGGTGCCCCATCTTCAACAACTGACTTAAGTGGCAGGATGTTATCGGAATCGTGGCAGAATAAAATCGGAACAGTGGCAGAATAGATCGGCATAGACAAAAGACGCAACTATTAAGTTAAATTGTATTCTAATGCTGGTGTTACCTGATTTTTCTCAAGAATTTTTTCGTCACCTCGAGTATTTAGATTTTCACCTGAATTTTCTATGGATTTTGAATGCTTTGATGAAGAAGTTTCTTTAGATTGTGCAAACTTCCAAGCATTTGCAAATCGTTCACGTGAAACCATTGAGTAATCAAGTAATGCACCGAGCATGGATTTTGTCGGAATCGCTAAATCATCAAATGTTGGTAATTGTCTAAGGTAACTTGCCATTTCAAACTCTCTAGCGACGTTAAAAAGTTCTTTGCTAGATTGCAATCGAACAGTTTGTTTAGCTATTATCTCTGCGGGAATTTTTTCTATGTCTTTCAATAACTTATTTTTCATTGCAAATGCAGGTGAGTGACCCAAATACTTTTCTACCAACTTTGTTGCTCGTTCAAATACATTGTAATTATCTCCATTTTGTATCTCACCTGAACGAATTACATTTTTAATATGTTCCTCACAATCTGGCAATGTTCGAAATGGTACTTCAATACAAATTTTATCAAGACTTATACAAGCAATTGCAGCCGCAAAATATGTCAATCGACCTGACAATTTTGCCACAGATGAATCTGGATGCAAATTGATTGACTCTACAGCGTGTTTTTTAAATGTGCGTAGTGCACCTATCAAAGACAATTTGCCAAATCCTGTAGGTATTGATGACATCAAAGTCTCTCTATCATGAAGCATTACTTTTACGTAATTTTTTTCATTTACATTTTTAATCTCTTCAAATAATGTTTCATCATCAATTCGATCATTAAATGGAACCAAATTTTCTTCCTCCAGTAATCTTATTGTAGAACGGTCAATCAAATGAACATTAAACTTGGCAGAAAATTTTCCTAAATAGCTTCGTTTTTCAATTGCAGCTACATAAGCTTTATTTATTCCGAGAGATTCAGCTAGTCCTTTTGTCCAGAAAATACGTTCAATTGTTTTTGACTTCAATTTATTTTTAATGTCGCAAATCTGAGTTATTGGATTACCAGCAGCTGATTGTTCATAAAGCCACAAGTCAATATCAGTTAATTCTTCACCGTCATAATAATAAGGTACTCCTCTTACAACAAAATATCCTTCACGAATAAAATGCGCGCGTAGCAGTTCTTCAAGTCTAGATCCTTTTGTATTTTGAGATTTGTTTTCCATTGTACTCTATTCCACTCGTAATGATTCTAGTACTTCGTTCAAACGAGATTCACTTTCAGGACTTTGCTCCTTTCGAACTCCAGTTCGATTTATTTCAGGACCAAAATATAAAGTCATAGGCTCGCTATTTAAATCTGTTTCAGAACTCTCAGCTATCATCTGTTTGGATAATACCATCATAGCAAGTTCGCCAACTTCAATCTTTAACAATTTCATGAAAAATCGGTCAGGATGATCTTGTGATCGTATAATTTCAACCACTCGGTTCGTTTCTAATATACGATAGTCATTTCCGATCGCAGTTGCTGGACCTATCGTACGTCCATTAATCAATGCTTGCAATAATACTCGAATGGATCTTATTCTCCCCTTCATTGGTGACCGAGTTTGGTTACCATATGTAAGTGCAGAAACTAGAGATTTTGCCATATTGAAACAATCATCAACTACTGGATCTATAAATTTGTGAAATGCAGACGGTGAAGTAACATAAATATGTTCTCCATACTCATTTGATATTCTATTCAAATCAAATACACCTGCCGCAATTAATTTTTCAGCTAAATGATGACCTAGAATCTTTTTAAATTGATTATAATCTATGCAACCTGATTTTTCAAGTAGTTCGACAAATTCATTCATATGATCAGTTTCTTCGCGACTTAATGACTTGAGAATTTTGTGTGTTTTTTCGGCATTTTGCTTCCGAAAGAGATTTCCGTTGAAATATAATTTATCGCCACCTAATTCAATATTGTCAATGAAACCAAAATATTCTGCACTTTGAAAAAAGTTTTCTAAGTCTTGCTTTTTTAACTTTGACTCGTCACCAATTTGCTCAATAATCTCAGATTGGCGTTTTGGCGAATCAGAAGTTAATTCAGATAATAAAATTGCTGCATTCTCTTTTTTGCTAGGACTCATATCAAAATAGATTTCTGAAGCGTGTCCTACTGCAACATGAGAAGTTATGCCCAAAATAGCAACGCCGGTATCTGTAGATTCTATCAAACGCTTTTTTTCTAATATTCTCAAAATTTCCGGTAATTCAAGATATTGATTTAATCCAATATATCTAGCGATAGATTCAACTTGTGGGTGAGTTAATTCTGTATTATTAGTTGTACCAATTCTCGCTAGCAGAGTTGCAGATTTTGCTGCAACATCAATTACTGGAAAATCTGCCGCACCTTCTTGAACTTGTGCAAGTTTTCGTCCGTGATGAATTACCCACGGCCCTACT
This sequence comes from Stappiaceae bacterium, assembly GCA_964291365.2. Taxonomy (GTDB): domain Bacteria; phylum Pseudomonadota; class Alphaproteobacteria; order Rhizobiales; family Stappiaceae; genus JBDWFY01. The sequence goes on along the minus strand of OZ219989.1, from coordinate 1,229,389 downwards.
ACATATTTATCTTGAATGTCTGACATTTAAGTACCGTTGAATAACTAAGTTAAATTAATTCCGAATAATAGACCATTTTTTCAGTTCTAGTAGTATATATTATATCACAAAGTCAAGCTTATTTGCAAGTTATCCACAACTTTTTTGTACTGATTCTAGTCAACCTAACTAGAAAGTGGGCAATTTCAGTTGAATTTTCTTCAACCTTACCCACTTTTCCGTTGCTACTCAGTTAACAGGACTTTGACTTGGATATGTTAATCTCCTACTACCAGTTAAATGTTCCGTCTAGTTTGATTTTCTGGTTTAGAGTTCCTTCGGTGTCGGTCTCTTGCGTTCCAGTCAATTCAAAATTCAAGTCAGAACCAAGTTGGAGACGAGTACCGACATGATACTTGTTATCGGTATCATCGGAGTAACCAATACCACCAAATGGTGTTAGTCGGCTAGTATCACCCAAAATGCTCAAACCATAACTTAACTCGGTATCCACATGCACACCATCCATATATTGACCAGTTTCGCTGACACTTTCAAGAATGTCACTACTCCACAATGAACGGCTGTTAGCACTTTGCATTTGACCATAAGAAGGTGAAACTTCCATGATTGTACCGAGTTTGTCATCGCCTTGATCATAACTCACTGTACCCAACACACTCCATTTTTGGATCTCACCTTGTTCAATCAAGAACATGTTGCTATTACCAGTGAATGATATTCCAATTGGTGACGTATAGCTGATGCCACTACCAATTTCCATGCCGAAGATGGATTGATTATCTTTACCATCACCACGCAAGCCAACCGAAATTTTTGGTTTCAAGGTCGAACCACTTAGTAGATTCTGCGTATGAGTACCAACAACAGCAATGCGGTAATGGCTAGCATCAGTTTGAATTGAATCAACCAGATCTACCGCACCAATTAGATTTTGTCGTGCATACCAAGATTGACCGGTGATAGACAATTCACTAGTGCCACCTTCAAGAATACTATCTGAAGCGTAGATGCGCTGATTACCACTGATACCTAAAGTGTGATAAGTATTGGAGACCGTTTGCAGTTCATAATTGGCTTGATCAATATCAATTTCTCCAACACCATAGCCAGCAACTGCTCGCAATTCTGATTCTTGATCAGATGAAGTCCAACCCAAATATGGGTTCAAGGCAGTGGTGCGTGATTTGAATGTCAACGTATCTTCCGTTGCCCCAGTATGATCAATATCGGATTCTGTTACTGCACCTGAAATACCAATCAATAGTCCTTGTCCAACCATGGCATCAAGACCAAGATGACCAGTAAAGACATCAGCATCCCAAGATCGTGAAGAACCTTCTGAATCGATGTCGCGGTAATCACCGATACCCCAAATTGTTGCCATACTTGGTCCATCAGTTTCTGGGAATAGACTTAATGCAAATGATGAACTACCAAGCACTTCACGCAACGTCATGGAACTACCATTAATTGCTTCACCACCAACTTCTATGAGTTCTCTAAGATCTTCAGTACCATTATACATGAAGGTTGAGGCTACACCTGAACTTGCGAATGCTGTGTCCATACGATCCGATGCAATCCCCAAAGTTCGTGCCGCAAGAGCTCCTGTCATATCTGATTGGATATCTTGAGCTGCCAAAGTTAAGTCTTCAACTCGCTGTTGCCGGTCTGCCGAATCTGAGATAGCGACTGTTGCACTACTTTGCGAAGTAAGGTTATATGTTTGACCATCAAGTAGTGTTAAAGTGAGTGAACCATCACGCTCAGCGGTCGTATCATCAATCGTGGCAATTTCAACCAAGGCAGTTGGTTGACTTTCAGACAGACTGACCCATTGTGATCCTTGACCTAAGTTATCAAAGAAGTCCCCTGTTGAGTTGAGAGTGTATTCCACCACAACTTCGTTGTTAAGATTACCGCTACCAGAAATATTGAATTGAACTGGTGCTCCTTCATCTACAACTGATGTAACAGCTGCGACCGATACCTTCGGTAATACAATAGCCGGTGCACTTTCATGACCCGATACTTGTGAAGGGCCATCTAAGAATTCTAAGATAGAATTTACTACGTTACTAGCAACCGAGATTCTATCCTCTACTACAGTGTTTAGATCATTATCCGTAACTATAATCGTAGCAGGAGTACTGTCTGGATTAGTACTATCTGGATCAATATTATAATCAGAACCATCACCGGCACCAGAAATCGTAACTGTGATTGATCCATCATCTTCATTGGTAGTATCATCAATTGTCGCAATTCTAATTGTTCTAGAAGTTACTGTGTTCGTCAACTCAACAACTCTTGGTACTCTAAAGGCGATGAAATCACCATCTTGAGCCACATTAACATCCAATACAATTGGACTTGTTGGAAGCAGGTCACCAACTGATATAGTGACCACCATCGTTTCACCTTCTGCAATTGAATCGGTCGCATTATCAAGTGTCATTGATACGAATGGTGCATCATCATCATCTTCAATTGTACCTACCACAGTAGGAGTCTCTGGAAGCGAAGCGTTTACTGCATTTGAAAGTGTTAACTCAAATGTTTCAGCTAGTTCTTCTATTGTGTCACCATAAATTTCAATTTCAATACGCTGAGTTGAATCACCCGATCCGGCTACTGAAGTCACCGGTGTAAAGGTCAAGGTACCTGTTGACGTAAGGAAATCACCTTCAGCTGTTGCAAAATCACTACTTGCTGTTGCAGATACTGGAGATGATTCCGAAGTTGCAAAGTCGACAGTAATTTCTTTACCAGATTTGACTTCAGCACCAGTTGAATCAACAAGCTTAACTTCAAACACCATCAACCTATTATTATCAGGATTGCTACCTTCTCTCAATGAAACATTTTCAATACTCAAAGTTGGCTCATCATCATTATCCATTACCACCACACTAATCCGATCGGTGGTACCAACTGACCATGCTTGACTATCACGGGTATCGGTCAGGATTCGAGCAACAATCCGGCCATCATCCTCATCATATTGATCATTTTCAATTGCTATAGGTACAGGGGTGTCCGTTCCTACGGCGGTAATATCAACAGACATCGGTGAAGATACACTACTTGCCAGATAATTTCCAATTTGAGAAATCTCAATCATCACACCAGAAACTGAGGTTGCACCATCGTCTCCTGCCTCTGATACGATATTAAACATAGCAGGTTGGCTTTCATCTGTAGCAGTTCCAGCAGATATAGTCAATGATGGTAAAGCTGCATCATCATTATCAACTATCATCATGGTGTGAGAAACTTCTGGAATAGCCGTATACGTATCAACAGTTTCTGGATCAGGTAATACTTTTACCGTAATGCTTCCGTTAGCTTCTTCAACATTATCTGGTTGTGTTGCTTCAACTAGTCTTCCAACCCCATTAGTTATGTCAACATCTACATTACGTACTGTTGAAGCTGATTGAACTAAGAAGTTACCAGTTTCAGATACCTCTACACGTACTTTGGAAACCGCAGCTGTTGCATCACTCACAGCCAACTCAAATACTGCATCCTCTCCTTCATAGATAGAAGCATCAGCCGTAATTGAAATAGTTGGGAATGCCCCGGCATCATCATCCGTAACTGCGACTGAAGCCGAATCACCTGGATCAGCGGCCACAGTATAGCCATCAATTGGGGATTTCTGATTCAGAGTTACCGTAATCGCACCAGGTGCTTCTGCCTTGTCATCATTATTAACATCTATCGTTATAGTCGCGGTATATGGTCCATCGCCACTAAATGTCAACGGATGATTTTCAACTTTTTTATCTGACTCACCGTCGGCCAAGTAATCTGTACTAGTTGGAGTATAATCAACCATAATTGGTTCAGTTCCAGGATTTACTACTGAGGTAACAGTAAATACAGCCTGTGCTCCAACACCTTCAGTAACCGGCGATCCAGCAGTAATCGTCAATTCAGGAGCATCATCATCCAATATTTTGATCATGCCAACAGTTGTTGTACCAAGTTTATATTCATCCTGTTCGTCTGGATCAGAATTGATAGTAACTTGTATCGGTGCAGAGATTTCTTCAACATCATCGGCTTGAAGTGTTATTGGAAGATTACCGGTATAGGTACCATCACTATCTGGATCAGTAAATGAAATATCTGTAGAAATTGCGACATCTTGAACCGTGATAGCAGTTGCTGGATCTTGAACCGTATCACCTAAGAAATCTCCACCAACCTCAGATGGAGTGAAGTTAACTGAAATAGTTGTACTAGCAGGAGATTGAGGCCAAGTTGCACTCAACTCAAGCATGATCGGAGTTGTACCCTCAATCGCATCAGGATAAGTCGCCGCAATATTAATAGTCGGCAACGCATCATCATCGTAAACAGTTACCGTAGCATTACCAGGTGTTCCAACTTCATAACCAACAATTGGATCCTTATCATTCAAAGTCACCATGATATCACCATTATTATTACCATCTACACCAGGGGTAATATCATTAAGTGGAATTTCTAATGACGCGGTATAAGGTCTTTCACTAGTGAATGTCAAAGTATGATCTTCAACTTTAGTACCGGATACAATAGTAACTCCAGGTCCAGCAGCTGCCGCTAAGAAGGTGGCACTGACTGGAGTATAGTCAATATCAATTGTACCACCTCTTGGTTCTACTTGCGAGGTAATAGTAAACATTGCATTAACACCAGCACCATCAGTAACGGCAGGCCCAGCAGTAATTGTAAGCTCTGGTAAAATAAATTCAATTGTAACTGTAGCTTCCTTGGCATCGTCATCAACTGTTGCATTGCCATTAGAAACAGCAGACAATGTTATGGTAAATGTTTTGGTCGTACCCGCAACAGCATCCAGTAGAATTTCGAATGGCACAAACATGGTCGTTGGTGTTATTCCGGTCATAGGATCAGGAGTAAAGGTCAAAGTTCCATCCGTACCATCATAATCTGTTCCTTTTGTCCCAGTGCCGTCGGCAAATGTATAAGCTACCTGCACAGTTCGACCAGAAGCAGGTGTTAACGTAACAACTAAACCATCAGCATCATTGTCCCCAGCATTTGAGACGGAATAAGTTGCACTAATTGAAGCCTCTGGCATGTTAACATCATTGTCGGTTACACCAATCATCGCCGTATTAGCCATACCCACACTATAAGTTGCGGTTTCACCTTGAGACGTATCCGGCATATCGGATAACACCTTCGCGATGATACTTCCAGTATCCAAGTCATCATAAATATCATCATCGGTCGCCACTGTCAGGTCTGCAGTTGAACCGGACATTACTGAAACTTCTCTTGAGGTGGTCGCTGGGTTGGCTGGGTCTGCTAAGAAATTGCCCACCTGAGAAATTTGAACATTAACCATAATGGCTTGAGTTGGAGGTGTTCCACTGGCTGGATTAGCTGCAGTAACTGTAAATACCGCATTATCACCTTCGGCTATATCAGTTGTACTTGTACCCATTCTACTTATGGTAATACTTGGCAGTGAGTCATCATCATTATCTTGCAAGGTAATTGAAGCACGATGATTCGCACCTACCGAATATCTCGCCGAAACTGCTGTATCTGTTTTAATCATTGCGGTAAGTGTACCTTCATCATCAGCAGTAGCATCAGCAACAGTTGTAAACTCAGTTGTTTTTTCACCAGTTTCTTGATCAATGACCAACTCTAAATTGAAGGTATTTGAACTACCTCCAACTCCAATGAAATCACCGGTGCCGGAATTGGTTTCAATTACTTCAACAAGTACTGTAACTGGTCCAGATAAAGTCGCTTCAGTACTTACGGTAAATGATGCGGTATCACCTTCATATACTGCAGTTTGATCAGCCGCAATATTAACACTTGGTAGTGTTCCATCATCATCATTATCGGTAATTGATGCCATTTCTGAAATATCAGCAGTTGCACCCGGTAAATAGGTCGTTCTTTGTGCTCGAAGAGTCTGATTTGGATCGGGCTGAATAGTAGCAGTAATCATACCACCCGTACCTTCATCAACCGTATCAGCAACAGTTGGAATTGGTAATGTATTAGAACTTCCAGTAGTAACTGTTACCCGATGAGCATTAGTTGTCGTCTCATCAGCTAAGAAATCATGGTTAGGGGTAGCATCATCGGTAAGCATGATAAATACTGTGAGTTCCACTTCTGTTGATACCGCACTTGCCGAAATCTCAAAAGTAACAATTTCACCCTCATCATATGCTGTTGGTGCCCCCGAAGGTAGTGCAATTGTAACTTTCGATAGCAAGTCTTGTTCCTGAACAGCTACTGACTTAGTCCCGTTAGTAGCATCCGGCTCATAATTAGGACCACGAACAACGGCTATACTAATTGATCCATCTGTAGTTGAAGTTTGCTCACTCGTAGGTATCGAAACCGGAACAGTGAGATCCGTCGTCGTATCGGCTATCATATGTTTTGTTGAATTATTATAAGAACCAAGGAAATCTCCGGTTGCATTTGTGACATTTAATTCAACCATAATGGGTTCACCAGCAGCAGGTGCCGCACTAGCAGTTAAGTTCACCATAATCATTTCACCTTCAACAACACTAACTGGTGCATCAATCGAAACTGTTCTAGTTGATGTTTCTACCGGTCTAATCGTTACCATTCGCGAATTCGCATTTGTGTCTACAGTATACAAATCATCTGCAACTTCGGCAAGCGATACCCTTAAATCATCATAACTATACATATCGGCAACCGCAGTAATTGTCACAGTAACTTCTCCTGAATTATTGCTACTACCAGTTGGTATCAAAATCGGATCAGTTGTGATTTGTGGATTATATTTTGGAGCATCTGTACCCTCGGTATCTACTACAGTTAGGGCAGTAATAGTGATTGGACGATCAGTAGCTAACGCAACATCAGATTGCAGAGTTACAGTAAACTCGCCATCAGCTTCATCCACTGGATCGATAGCAGCTAAAGAAATTTCAGGTAATTTATCTAACACCACAACTGATGCGACTCGATTAGCTTCAGCATCCGGCCGAATATAACCTACACCATCCAATAGTGTCGCTGTTATTACTCCATAATCAGCTCCATCAGGATCATCAGCTTTGGTTGTAAGTGAAACTGTAGCTTTTGGATCTCCAGTCGCAGGAATCGTTGCTGTTTTCACCAGATTTGTTAATTCACTAGTCGCTATGAAATCATTATTATTGGCACTCAATACAACATTAACTGTTTTAGCTTCTTCTGGTGACTCTGATGCAGTCACTGTAAAGGTTGCATCACCTCCTTCAACAATATAATCAGCTGCTCTCGCAATGGTGATTATAGGATTAGCGGCCGAAGGTGCATCATTGTCTTTAACTGTTACCATAATAGGAGCTACTGTGGAACTGAGATTATAATCAGCAGTATCATTCAACGTTACGGTAATATTAACTGGTGTTGAACCATCCGTATCAAAATTAGAATTCATTGACACAGTAAAGGTAGCCGAACGCTCACCTGCAACAATAATCTTTGAGGTTTCAACAATCATCGCCCCAGTTGTTGCTCCACCATCGCTAACATCTATATCAAGCGTGATATCATCCATACCAGCAGTACCTGGAACCGGATTTTCAGCAGTTACTGTGAATTGGAAATCTAACCCTTCGGTAACCCCAGTCGTGTCTGCAGCTGATGTGATTGAAAGCACCGGAGTGTCCGACTCTACAATTGTGACCGTTGAAACCTTAGTTGTATCATCCACTCTTGCATTACCATCTGCTGGAATCGATAGCGTAATAGTAAATGTCTCGTCCGGATCATCCATCTCATCCAATACTATTGAGAATGGAACATACATGGTCGTTGGGGTTAGCTTAGATGTAGCATCAGGAGTAAAGGTCAAGGTTTCATCCGTGCCCATATAATCTGTTCCAATGACTGCCCCCGTGCCATCAGCGAAAGTATAACTAACTTTCACAGTTTTACCAGAAGCAGGTGTTAGTGTAACTGCTAAACCATCATCACCATAGGTTAATCCTTCAGTTGCATCAAAGGTTGAAACAATTGAAGCAACTGGTTCATCATCATCGTCGGTAATACCAATCATCGCAGTATTATCATCACCTACACCATAGGTTGCGGATGAACCCGATTCTGGCATATCCGGTAAGACCACAGCAGTGATACTACCATTGTCCTCATCATATTCATCATCATCGATCATCACAGTGAGATCTGCACTCGCACCAGACATTACTGGAACCGTTCTATCGCTTGAGCCTACTAAGAAATTACCAACTTGCGAAATTTGAACCTTAACCATAATCGCTTGGGTCGGAGGTGTAACACCTGCATCAGCCGGATTAGCTGCACTAACTGTGAATTCTGCAGCTGTCCCTTCTACTATATCAGTATTACCACCATCTTTTCTAGCAATCGTAATACTTGGCAATAGATCGTCTTCTTGAACAGTCACAGTTTTAGATCCGTTTGTTGAATGAGGCTCATAATCTTCACCACGAACAACGGCTACAGAAATTGATCCATCGGTTGTTGAATCCTGTTTACGCGTAGGTATTGATACTGAAACTGAATTTGGAGTTGTATCTACCATACTATTTTCATTAATCTCATACTTCATAGTATTATTAGGATTCAAATCAAAGAAAGTACCCGTTACATTCGTTACATTCAATTCAACCATAATCGACTCACCAGTACCAAGTGCTGGATCTGCAGTTAGAGTCAGAGCGATAGGTTGACCCTCAACCACACTAGCAGGTGCATCAATTGAGACTGTTCTATCTGATGTTTCTACTGGTTTAATCGTTACTGTGCGCATTCCTGTATTCGTATCAACGGTATACAAATCATTGTCCACTTCGGTAAGCGATACCGTTAAATTATCATAACTATAGGCATCGGTAACTGCAGTAAAGGTCACAGTAACTTCTGCAGTATTATTACCACTAGCACTAGGAATCTGAATCGAAGTGGTTGTGATTTGCGGGTCATATTGTGGAGCATCAGTATCCGCGTCGTCAACATCTAGAGAAGTAATAGTGATTGGATAATTAGTGACTAACGCAAAATCAGATCTTAGAGTTACTGTAAACATTCCATCCGCTTCATCCACTGTAGCAATAGCATCTATTGAAATTTCTGGAAGATCATCCACTACCACAAAGGATGTTTCGTTTTCTGCAACAGTATTGGACCGAACATAACCATCCCCTTCTAGTATGGTCGCTCTAACAATCCCGTGATTACTTGAAGCAGACCCTGTCTTAGTATTGATATCCACAGTTTTTGACATATCGGTACCACCAGCTGCAAACACAAAATCAACCTCATGTGATTGTCCATCATCCAAGAAACCAGTTTGACCAGCAAGCTGAACTTTTACTGTTGTTTCTGCACTAGGAATATGAGAAGCCGTTACAGTTAGGCTCAATGCCTCTCCATCCGCAACATAATTTACATTAGAGAATGTTAAACCTGGATTTGTTTCAGATAATGTATCATTATCCTTCACTGCTACCGTAATTGAAGGATCATCTGTATCAACATCATAGTCATCACCATCTCTAATTGCAATTACTATATCTGTAGCAGTATCTATATTACCAATAGTTGTAACTGTTCCAGTTGCCGTCGTGCCTCCTGTAATCTGAACAGTCCCTCCTGAAATTGTTGCCCCGGTGCCGTTATCAGTAACGGTAAATTCAATATCTATTGGAGGTCTACCAACCAGGCTACGGTCTGACTCAACTTCAAATTCAAACTCATACCCTTCAGTAATTCCGGTCGCTTCATAATCAGATGTAATCTTTACAACTGGGGTACCTAGAGCTGGGGGGTCACCTGGAGTAATGGTGGCCATAGCCTCATTATCTGCTACTGCTGGATCTGTTACTGCTGTTGCTACGGTATAATTAGTTCCCGCAGGATCTTCTGCTGTTAGAGTCACCGTAACGGTCGAAGCAGCTGTTGCAGAGACATCTGCTTGCACTGGAATAGTTAATAGTGCTAAGGTTTTACCTCCAGTGAAATCAAATTCTTTTGATTTACCGTCATCACCAGTTCCCTCTTCACCGCTAGCAATAAAGTCTCCAACACCAGCTCCAGTGCTTTCTGCGACATCATAATTTACCTCAACCATATCATTTGGACTAACGCGAGCTAAAATTGCAAATCGCACATTACCCTCTGATTCGTATACATCGCCAGCTGAAGTGATCGTTAGTTCAGGTGCATCATTATCCCAAATCGTTGCTGTTGCCACCTCATCACCATTATTTGGAACCGAATAAGTCGTTGGACCACCCGTTTCTGCTAATAAGGTCACCATGATCTGACCAGTAGCTTCACCAATTTCATCATTATCAATCTCAACACGAAGCGTATCAACAAATGGAGCAATACCTCCGGCCATACCAAAAACTAATTCCTGTGTCTTTTCTGCCGCTTGATCTGCTGTCAAGAAGTTATCACTAGCACTTACTCCAGCGGCCTGATAACGAACCGTTACAATTCGAGCAGCTGTAGAGGAAACAACAAAGTCTACTGAACCAGCACTTTCTGAAACTGGTGCTGTTACATCGGCAATAGTAAGAGCAGCTACCGCATCATCATCAATAATTGTACCTGTCGCCATTGTATCTCCAGCAGTAGCATTTGCATCTGATGGGATAGTTAAGGTAACATCAAAAGTTTTATTTGCTGCCGCGGTATCATTGGCAGTTGTGGTTACAGCAAAAGTTCCCGTTAAGTTATGAGACAAATTCCCACTTGCCGGGATAATTAACGAATCAGTTACAGCAATGAAGTCTGCATCACTAGCACTACTTGCCGTATCATCCGTCGTAGCGTAATTAACTGTAACTGGGAGACCAATGGCCGCTGATAATGTCACAGTAAACTCAATGGATCCATTTGAAGTACCACTGCCTTCAAATCCAAAGGCATCAGCAATAGACACTGTAGGAACAGTTTCATCATCATTTGGAATGGTACCAGTTGCAGTTGGATCACTAGGTAAAGCAGCTAACGGAGTACCTGAAGGTAATGACAACGTAATCGTGAATTCTTCATCGACCTCTTTCAATGGATCACCCACAACTTTTATGTTGATCATTTGTGGATCGGTTGAATTCGCAGGGAATGTTAATGTATTGGTTGCATTACCAACTGTATAGTCGTCATTAAGAGTTGCGGTATCACCGGCTCTACCAACTGTAAAGTTAACTAATACTTCATTTGGAGTAGCTGGTGCAAGACTTACGGCAAAATTATAATCCGTTTCAGGGTAGGCTTCTGTTGGTGAAGCGGGACTTCCTTCAGCTGTAAGTGAACTAACCTCCGCAATTGAAATATTTGGTAAGACATCATCATTAGTAATTGCTACTTCAGCTACTGCGTTTGCGCCTACTCCATATAGCGAGGAACTCACAATCTTAGCGATGATCTTACCATTTGCTTCATGATATGTGTCATTTTCTATTGCTTCTGAATGAACAGTAACCGTTTCTGATCCTGCTACTCCTGGAGTTACCATAATAGGTATTCCCCCGGCAACAGGTCTGATTCCGGCGGCATTCATTAAGAAATCCCCCTGTTCAGAAATCATCAATTGTATCGCAATTGGAGTGGTACCACTTGTTGTTCCTTCAGTTGCCGTGATATTAAACATAGCCATCGCATCATCTGCTTCTGTTACTGCTGTGTTAGAAGCAGGAACAATATTAATACTAGCTAACGCCGGATCATCATTGTCCTGAACAGTCACACTTGCTGTTGCTGGTGAACCAAGTAGATAAGTTTGGTTCGTGCTAGCTGCCAGCGTCACAGTGATTGTGCCATCGGTTTCTTGATCAGCATCCGCAATTGTTTTAACTAGTAATTTACCAGTTCCAGTTGTAGCAACATCAACTGAAGTAGGTGTTGATGCTTCATCAATGAAATTTTCACCTGTACCTTGCGCTACAGTTAATCCAACCGATATTGGTTGAGTTAACACAAGATTCTGTACATACACAGTAAATTCTGCATCATCCCCTTCATAAATTGAAGAAGTATTACTAACAATAGATACTTGCGGAAGTGTTTCTTTCGCAATAATAGTAACTCGTTCTGGAGTCGCTGAATCAGGTTCGTATTGGTCACCACGCACCACCTCGATATTGATCGTACCATTTGCACTGAGAGTATCACTATCATTGGTTGAGATGGTGAAAATTCCAGTATCACTTGCTTCGGTCATGGTGAGAGAGGTATCAGAACCAGCTACATCGTAGAACCCTTCAGGAGCCGCGACGACATTAAACGCTACGTCAATACTTTCACCAGCACTGAGGGACTCATTATTGGTGACCATCACTTCAATATCATCTCCCTCAAGGACTTGATCAGGAGCAGAAATCGTTATTTCACGTGTACTTTCTTGGGTTTCTTCAATGATCACTCTATGAATTCTTTCAGCGGTATTAGCCTTATAATCTACTCCATCAACCAGCGTAATAGTAATTTCACCCCAACCTTGATAATCACTAGTAGGTGTTATTGATACGGAAACCGTTGTGGAAGTCCCCGAATCATCAATTTCAACAGCTGTTAAATCTACTGAACCAAGATAACCGGTTGTTGAACCAGTTTCCTCTATTGTCAAACCAGTTATGCTAATTGGTCGGTCAGCGAGAGGTGTGAATGATCCGGTATCCAAAGTAACATCAAACATTCCATTAGTTAAATTTTCACTAACTTTAGCTGGAGCGGAAATTGAAACAATTGGTAGAGCATCAAGCACAACTACTGATGGGTCAGCGGGTGTTGCTGGACGACTATATCTATTTCCAGTTTCTAATTGCGCGGTAATGGTTCCACTATTGTCAGCTGTTCCATCTGCTTGTGAGGTTATAGAAGTCTCACCAGTTGTTTGGCCAGCCGCAATCGTGATCGTTTGTGCACCTCGTGATCCTGATGCAAGGAAAGCGTCACTATCAGTGGAAGACAAGGTCACATTCACCGTTATTGGCACGACAGCCGGTGGAGTTGCGGTAGCAACCAAATTAAAGCTATCACCTTCACCGATATAATTCGGTGCAATTGACAATGCAATTTCTGGTGTTGCCGAAATCACTCCAACTTTTAAACGCTCAGGGTCAGCAACCCGATATGTAGCCGCGGTATTTTCACTGGCAGGGCGCAACCGCAATGTAACACCAGCATCTGCGGGATAACTAGTTGCCGCAATCTGCGTTGTTAGTGCAGGTAACACAAGACTGGGTTGCCCCGCAATAATCGTACCAGGTTCATCTACAACTTCAAGACTATTATCAATGACATTTTCAGTATCAATTATGTCATACTTAAATTCTAATGGATTCGTGGTATCACCAGTGCGACTTACGGTAAATGTTACCATTTCACCGTGATGTACAGTCGTTGCATCAGCAGTAACTGATAAAATAACTGGATCAATAATCCGTGGGTCTTGAACTTCAACATAAGCAACATCATTGCTATCAGTTGTGTCAGGATTATAACCTTCACCATCTACCAATCGTGCTTCTATAATACCATCATTTGTGGCCGCAACTATTTGTTCTTTTTCATTACCATCTGGATCAGTTATAGTTTCATATGGTATGCTTGTTTTAACTTCAAATGTATAACTGTCCATAGTCGCCGGTAATCTAATATAACGTGTTTCATTCATGACAAAATTTGTTGATTTTGAAGCCAAGTCACCAATCATAACCTCAACAACAATATCCTTATCAGCCGGTGGATTGGCAGAAATAGTAAATGTTGCCGAGTGTCCTAGAGTCACTGACGACGAACCAGCTATAGTAAGAGTTGCATCAGTAGTTGGGTTTTCAATTGAAACATAGAATGGACCGCTCACTCTGTGAGTCGAACTTCCTTCAGGTAAAATCCTAACAACCCCAGAAGTTTCAGCTCCGGAATTTACATATGCAGTAGCAGTACCACTAATTCCTACAGTTATCGTGGTCTGATCACCCGAACCTTGTATCGCACTACCTCCGAGGGTTAAATCACCAGTTTCAGTATAACCAGTTATGTTACCATCTACATCAATAGTTGTAGTTCCAGTATCAGCAGTGATCGGAATATCTATTGGACTAGTAGGTGCTGGATCCACTGTTATGGTGAAAGGTAGCCGCGAATTGCTTGTTATAGTGTCAAAATCAGTTGAAACAGTCGCCAGAGATCGAACGTAATTGGTAACTGTTGCGGTTGCCGGAGTATTTGGAGTATCTATATTCCAATCAGCACCAGTTAGCGGTCCATCAGGTGATTCAAGCGTTACTGTGACAGTTGAATTATCCTCACTAACATCATCACTTACAATAGGAACAGTTAAAATTGCACCTTTTTTGCCATTGCTGAAGTCAACCATTTGTTCTTTACCAGAAACTTGTAATGCATCAGCAATGAAATCACCATCTCCTGGTGTGCCATCGTCCTTTACACTAGTTTCCGCTAAGGTATATTTGATAGTAATTCTATCATTTGGACTTACCAATGCAGAAAGCTGGAAATGAATTTCAGAATCAACCCATTCGGTGTAATTACCAGCATCAGCAATTGAAATCGCAGGTACTTCATCATCATAGATCGTCGCTTTTTGAATTTGACTTCCATCATCTGCAACTTCATACATATCAGTCATTGAATCTCCTTCCAATAGTTCAACTTGGATTTCACCAGTATTCTCAGCAACTTCGTCATTGTCAATAGGTACCGCTAATATTGCGATAAAGTCGTTACCAGAAGGAATAAAATCAATTGTCTCGACTCTAATATCTTCTTGATTTGCTCTTAAGAATTCGCCTGCAACTTCAGATGGATCATAACGAACTGTAAAGCCATTACCCAGATCAACAGCAGATGTAATGATGTAATTAATATAACCGGTGGTTGCATCTCCTGAAACAACTCCCTCATTTTCGACAACTGGATTTGCTGGAGAGGAAATAGTGAGCAGAGGAGGAGTGTCAACATCCGTCACCATTACATCACCATCTTCTTCACCAGATGTTTCAGAAACCTTGTAAGGCGGATAGGAATGAGGAATCGCGACATTGTTTGGTGTATTGTCAGGACCGATTGTTACCATTATTTCTACCGGATTTACCAGTGTAACACGTACGATTCCATTATCTTCGACGCGATTATCAGCAATAAGTGCTACTTCAAGATTTGCGGTAGTTTTCCCGCCAGTGAAATCTAACCGCGCCGTCGGCCATTCAAATTGTTGAGTCGTTGTATCAGTTTCCGCAACAAAATCATATCCCGTATCCGGTTGTTCAACTTTGTAAAGTACAGTAATCACTCTATTTGGACTAGGATTAGCCGTGATCGGGAATACTGCATTAGCATCGGTACCTTCCTCAACACCTGCGCCATTGGCAATGGACAATACTGGGGCATCATCATCATTAATTGTTATGGTCGCACTACCTGGAGTCCCCACCACATATGATTGATTTATTGCAGTACTTGAAGTTGGATTATGAAGTACAACTTCAATTTCACCAGTTGCCTCATGTACACTATCATCATCTAGCTGTACAGTAATCTCTTGAATGAAATCTCCATCAGCATTAGCAGTAAATCTCAAATCAATACTTAATGGATCTGTACCATCTTTTTCACTATCTTGTAAGAAGTCACCCGTACCAACTTCAGCTGGTTTGTATTGAACCGCTAGTGTTTTACCATCAATATTGCCACCAGTTGCGGTAACCGTAAATACTGCCGAACCAGCATCTTCAGCAACTTCATTCGCTTTCGGTGCAATTGTAAGCATTGGTAGCGAATCGCCATCAATCACCGAAACTGTCGCAACATTTCTTGGTGTTGGTTGCACTGCATAAAGAATAGTTGATGCATCATCTGGTAGCAGTGTTACCTCAAACTCACCATTCGTAAATGGATCAATTGTTGCATCAGCTGGATTCAATGGTAATGTAAATGTTACCTCAGTTTTTGGTGGCGTAATTGGACCGGCACTCGGGTCAGCATTGGCTCGGAAATCTAAAGTGACCGGATGAACCTGATTAGTACCAGTTTTACTAGATTCAGCACTTGGCATATACATCCGATCAAATGAGAATGTGATTGGAACTTCAGAATTCGGGCTCCTGTTAGTCTCGACTATGAATGTTGCATGGGTATCTCCCCCTTCTATCACTCTCGGTCCGGGCCGAATAGCGAACAACGGTGCATCATCATCTAGGATAGTGGCCGTGGCACTTGGATTAGAAGCTAATGTATAGGCTTTTCGAGCACCAACTGCTTGTTCCACCAGAGTCACAGTGATATCAGCTGTATTCTCAAACACTAAATCATCTACAATTGGAATTGAAATGGTAGCAGTCTGATCGCCACCTGTAAAGTCTAGAGACGAGGCGATTTGAGTTATACCATCAATATCAACACCTAAGAAATCACTTCCAGATTCAGATGGTGTATAATAAACATCCATCGTTCTTTCAGGGTCTGCAGTTGCAGTGATCGTGAATATCGCGTTACCTCCCTCAAATACCTGATCAGTTGGTCCAGCTATAGACAGTTCTGGTATAGTCGCATCATCATCACTAATATGAACTCGTGCCGTCGCGGTATCACCAATTCCAACTGTATATCCTGTACCTTCATCAAGAGTGACTACTAAATACTCATTATTCTCGCTCGCACCATCGTCAACAAGAGAAATGCTTAATGGTGCTGTAATTCCGTTTACAGAACTTGTAAAGTTAAGTGGTGTAGATGGAGTAACTGGCATTCCCGAATTTGCGATGAAGTTAGCACTGACTGGTGTGTAGTTTACTGTTAAAGTCCCACCAGATGGCATTTCCGTTGAAGTAATTGTATATGTTGCGTTTGCACCAGTATCTTCTTCAACTGGACTACCACCCGCAATGGTCAATACTGGTCGATCATCATCTTTGATGGTGACTTTTGCACGATCATCACCGCCAAAAACAGATAAATCATTGCCTGGTAACCAATTATCAATGGTTACCGTGAAGGTTTCATTGCCTTCCGAAACTTGATCAGTTGCAAATTCAACAAAAATTGTTGTACTAGTTTGACCAGCTGGAATTCTTCCAGTCCCATTTGTTACTGCGACAAAATCTTCTGTTTGCGCGGTATCAGCTGCAACTCCACCTCCACCTGGGAAAATTGATGCCGTCCAAGTAAATGTAATATCTTCAGTGGACGTTATCGGTAATTCACCTACATTTCGAGCAATTATTCGCACAGTTACTGGAACTGTGGTTTGTCCGCTATCACCTTCTAAAGCAGAAGTTGCATCAACAATAAGTCGAGATGCATCATTATTATTGATGGTACCCGTAGCTGTATGGTTTGTGTCCGAAATAGCAACCGAACCAGTGGCCCGCGTCAATTGTATTATGACAGATTCACTATCCAATTCATGGATGTCGTCATCAACCACTGGAATTTCGATAATTTGTTCAACGTTGGCAGTATAATTACCTTCTGGGATATGATTTGGATTAGGAATTGTCTGACTAGAATCATCTGGGTCAGGGATAGTTGCAGAACTTGGATTGTAACCTCTAAACTGTACATAGCTGAGAGATGGTTGTATAAAGTCTACTCCCGCGGTGGCTGTACCCGTATCAAGAACTTCGTAATAGACTAATGCTGAAGTATTATTCGGTATCTTTTCATTCAGTCTGACGATAAATCTCAAAGAATCACCTTCTTGAGCACCATATTCTGATTCTGTAAAGGATGCTATACGGGTATCATCATTCTCTATAGTTGCTGTTGCACTCTGGTCATCTGAATCAGAATCTATAGTATAAGTTGCTGGTGAAAGATCATCTGCTCGCAAGGTGACAGTAATATCACCATTAGCTTGAATAACATTATCATCACCTACTGGAATACTAAGCGTATAGATATAATTACCACTACCATCACTGGTGAATGTTACAGCTGAATCCGTAGCTTGATCACCCTCAACAGCTGCATCCAAGAAGTCTCCCGTAGCATCCGCAACATTATAGCGGATGACAATTGGATTAAGTGGATTAAGTGCAGCTGCATCACTTGCCGAACCAACTCTAGATGTAATAATAAATTCAGCGACAGCATTTTCACCTTCAGCAACTGCATTTGCCGGTCCAGCAATTGACAATACCGGTGTTGGTGCATCATCATCTCTTACATTAACCGTAGCTGAATCTCTAGCAGGATCAACACTATATGTCGTTCCGTCTCCAGATTGTTCTTCAATCAACACAACACTAATCTCACCATTCGCTTCCGCTTCATCATCATTCACAATAGTAATCGGTAGAGTTCCAGTAACCACTCCACTATTATCGGTAAATTCTACACTTGTTGAAGTCGAACTTGGAGCAGAACTATCAAGGAAAGTACCTCCTGCTTGCGTGTAGTACACAGTCAGTGCATTATTAACAGTAGCCGGTAATTGTGAAGACGTGATAGTAAATTCAGCATTGACAGCTGTATCACTTGGATCTGCTTCCGTAATATCAGCTACTCTCGTAATACTCAACACTGGGATTTCATCACTCTTGATCGTTACTGTCGCGGTTGCATCGTCAATTACTGCTCCATTTGTTGCACCACTAATGGTTACAGTAAAGGTTTCATCGCCTTCATTAGGTGTGGTATCACCTTGAGTTTGCACAGTAATCGTACCAGTGAGATCACCCGCTGAAATTACACCCGGAGAATTAGTACCAGTACTTTGATTTTCAACCACAAAATCATCCGCAGCTGCGTCATTAGTACCACCAGTTGCAACGGACGTTGCCCAATCAACCATGATATCCCGCGTTGAAGGAATATTGAGTCTGAGCGTAACCGGAATTTGGATATTATCACCAGCACCACCCTCTAAACCAGCGGTATCTTCAACACTAACCATAGCAACATCATCCGCATGATCAGTTATCGTACCCATTGCTCGATTTTCAAAAGCATCAATGCGATAGTTATTGGTCGCTCTGGTTAGTTCAATCGCGATCGTTTCATCTAATTCATCATAATTGTCTTGAATGATTGGAATTCGAATTTGTTTGGTGATTTCACCAGGTCTGCGAATCGGGAACCTTGAACCACGACGGAAAGTTATATAATTCAATGCAGGTTGGGTAAAGTCTTCTCCAGCTACGGCCGTACTATCCGAATGTATGGTATAATATACATTTGTGTTCAGCACCGGACGACGAGTCAAATTCACCGTAAAGACCATCTCATTACCTTCTACTGTTGCACTCGCATCGGTAATATATGCTTCGGCCAATCTACTTCTATTTCCTGCATTATCACGCACTCCGATACGTGCACTAGTAGTTTCTGATTCACCTAACACGTAACTTATACCACCTGTTTGCAAGGTCACAGTTATATAACCAGAATTACCAGCTGCTGATCCATCATTCGTAGTAGGTACAGTGTGCTGAGCAGATTTTGACCCACCTGGAATTGATACAGTTGGACTTGGTGTACCGGAAATGAAGTTAGTACCAGTGTATGATGTTGTCACATTAACTACCAAATCTTGTGTTCTTGACAAATCTAATTCATTCGTAGTTAATGTAAATACCGCATTTTGTCCTTCATTAATTGGATCACCACCAGTTATTGATACAGTTGGAACTCTTCCTGGTCTAATTACTGCTATTGATGCGTTATCCTCATCCTGAACTTGAGATACCAAATAAGTATCCGTAGCTTCTGGGTCTGCATTCAACGTAACCTTAATACTACCACTACCATCAGCATCTGTTGGATCATCCACTGTTGCAAAACTTAAGGTCGCCGTGTTTGATCCATTAAATTCTAAGGTAATTACCCGTTGTAAACCTGAATTGGTATTGGGTTTGGAAGTATCAGTACCATCTGTTTCATTGAGGTAATTACCACCCATTTTTTCTGGTGTATACGCAACCATCAAATTTCCAGTAATTGGACTAGATGAAGTGACTACGAAATTCGCATTAGTTCCAGCAAGAATTTCATTTGCATCTGTAATAGATAATACCGGCAATGGTACTTCATGCAATACTCTTACTTCTACTGGTGTTGTTGAAGCAGTTTCATAACCATTTCCTCTTGACACCTCAAGACTAATCACACCCTCAGAACCATCTGGAACTGCAGTCGTTGGTATAGACACTGATTCCCTTGTTGTTGCTCCTGCTGTTATATCAATTGATACCTTAGCATTGGTATAGTTGAGATACGTTCCAGTTACATTAGCTGCTCGGAAATCAACCATAAGACCAGTGAAATCATTGCTAGAATTATTAGTTGCAACTAAGGTTGCGTCAATATTGTCACCGCCGACGACATAATCCGAGACTTCAATAGCTACTGAAATCTCAGATTGTTCATCTTCACGAACAATAACTGTCGCGGAATTGGAATTAGGATCAGCAGTATATTCATCACCACTTGCTAATGCAATTGAAATTTCACCCCAAGCAATATAGACATCATCACCAGAAATTGTGACCTCTACCGTGATATCGCGATTAGTTGAATCATTTGCATCAGTGAATTGAATATTTGACGCATGAGATTGGTAGTAATTATGTAATGATGAATCACTTACGTTTTCAATCGTAAGCCCATCAATTACCAGTGGTCTTCCGGCCAACGGAACAAAATTAGCAGTCTCAATTGTCAATGTAACATTAAACATTGAAGTGGCATCATCTGTTTCATCAACTGCATCTGGTGCAGATACTGAAATAACTGGAAGTGCATCTAAGATCACAACTGATGCTTCAGTATTCGCGGCCGTATTTGATTTTACATAATTATTTCCATCCAATATTGTAGCGGTTATTAGACCATCTACATCGTCTATTGCATCGGCTTTTGTTTCAAAAGAAACTGTTCCCGTTGTTCCAGTGTTGCGAATCATAGCTGGTTTCGTTAATTGTGTCTCACTAGCTCCGATAAAATCGCCTTGAACTTCAAACTGCACACTCACCGTCGTATCACTATTTGGTTGTTCAGACGCAGTCACATTAAACTCAACAGTATCACCTTCAGCTATATAGTTAGGTCCTGAAATTTCTACACTTGGTTCTGCAGCAGATGTCGCATCATTGTCCTTAACTGCTACCGTGATCGCACCTGGGTCTCCAACAGTATAATTGGCGTTAGTCGCGATAGTGATGACAATATCAACATTATCGGAACTACCAATATCAAATATAGAATCCATAGTTACCGTTCCGGTTGCCGAATCTTCACCAACTGGAATAGAAACAGTTCTTCCAGTGATTGCTAAATTTGGATCAGTTGCACCAGTGAAAGTTGGAGTGAATGATATTTCAAGTGGAGTTCCAAATATCGTTTGATCTGATTCCACCTCAAAATCAAATGAAAATCCTTCAGTAACACCAGTACCAGTAGAACCAGCTGCATCCGAGGTAATTGTGATCGTGGGTAAAATCGTATCATCATCAGTTATTTGTACAACACCAACATCATTATTTCCAGTAACTACATGATAAGTGAAGTTGGTATCAGATACTAGGGTTACACTGACAGACCCATTTGCTTCAGCCACTTCATCATTATCTAATTCAATGACTAAATCTGCTTCATAACTACCCGATCCACCAGAAACTTCTGTGAAATTAAGAAGTTGTGAAGCAGCCAAAACTCGTTGTTCAAGAGGTAAGTAACTCGGTGCTTGGAATACTAAGAAATCACCCGTTGGTTCACGAAGACCATACTGAACTCGTAATGAATCTCCAGTTGGTTGAGCATTAGACCTAATATTAAAGGTCACACTTCCAGCACTTTCAGAAACTGGATCTGGGTTATTGATTGTTAAGACTGGTAACGATTCATCATCAACAATACTGACCGCAGCTGTATTTGAATAACTACCAACTTGATAGCCTGTTCCGTCTGGTACTACTGCAGTTATATTACCATGACCACCAGCCGAATCATTTACCTCTAACTCGAACTCAATTTCAGCCGATGTTTGTTGGTTGGATAGTGTAACCCTTCGGGTAAAGGGGTTTGAATTTTCTCCCACAATATTGACATTCGCCTGTGTGAAACTCACATCAACAGGAATTGAACTGCCACCTGCCGGAGATGGATTTGCTGAGACCACGAATTTGGTCTTGAATTTCGTATGACTGGTATCAATCATAACAGCACCAGTTTGAGGATCAAGCATTAAATTACCATCTTGGTCTCGTAGATAGACAACATCTGGTACTTCTAATATTCTCCGATCCCCGACAACATCAATTGAGACTAATGGATTAGCATTAGTGGCGGTTTGTGCTGGTAAGCTTTGCTCTTTAGGAGTTCCAAGTTCATAATTTGCACCATCAACCAATCTTACAGTGAGATTCGTTCCAAAGAAGGTTTGAACTGGAATTGTAAACTGTCCAGTCGTATCACCGGCTTGTATCGTTACTACTCCTCTAGTCCAATTACTTGCAGTATTTGGATCAAATCCTGGTGAGGTGCCACCACCACTTTGTTGGCTACTGCTCAATCCGTAGATGTATTCATAAACAACTTCAAGATCTCTAGTTACCGCGTTAGGTACACTCACATAATAATCCACATTTGCGATACCAATTCCACCAATTGCTGGCATCGGTTCAGTTTGAAGTGTGACCATCTGGATATCAGCAGATTGAATAGTATCATTATCATTGACAACTACCGATCCGATATTATCAGGTGCTGGAGCAACGGTATAGTTGAATATTCCACCATTTTCATTCAGCAATTGAGCAGTCACAACACCATTTTCCTCTGCAACCGTATCATCATAAATCGGTACTGTAAATGAAGCAGTATCAGTTCCATTGAAGTTTAACCGGCCAATTTGCGGAGTTCCCGCGGTGGTGCCGGTTAAGAAACTGCCAAACCCGTCATCTGGTTGATATCTGAATAGGATAGCACCTGTCACATTAAACCGTGCAGTTACATCAAACTGCGCCTTCGCATTCGGACCTTCGTTAACTGTTCCCGAACCAGCAATTTCTAGAGCAGGCACTTCATCATCATAAACCGTAACTGAAGCACTTGGAGTTGCCGGTAACGTATAGTTTCCTGTTGTATCATCACTTGCTAACAGCGTTACCGTGACAAGTCCTGTATGTTCTTTTTTATTATCATCATCAATATCAAATTCGAATGTGGTGGTATAAACAGCACCATCTGGTGTAAAGTCTTCAGTAGCTAAAATTAGAGTATCAAGCGTAGTAGTACTTGAAGATAGAAAATCACCAGTATGGGAAACTTGATAATTGAATTTGAAATCGGTCCCTAAATCCTCGGTTGAGCTAATTGTAAAGGTAGCATCAATCAAATCCCCTTGAGCATCTGTCGACCCTTCATCAACAGCTGGTCCAGCGGATACAGTCAATACAGGAACTGGAGCTGGAGGGGTAACTGTTACATTCACTGGAGCCGTTGAAGCAGTTTCATAACCATTTCCTCTATTAACAACAAGACTAATCGTTCCCGTGGAACCCTCTGGAACTGCAGTTGTTGGGATTAGCACTTGCTTATTAGTATCAGTATTTGCAGCTGCATCAATTGATACTAGAACATTGGTGTAGTCTAGATAACTTCCTGATACATTTTCTGCTTGGAAGTCAACCATGAGATTATTCTTAACATCGGCACTACTATTAGTAGCAACTAATGTTACGTCAATATTTTCACCCCCGACAACACTATTATCTACTTGAATTGCAATAGAAACTGGAGCTGGTTCATCTTCTCGAACAGAAACTGTAGCTGAATTGTTATTAGAATCAGCTGTATATTCATCACCACTTGCTAATGCAATTGAAATTTCACCCCAAGCAATATAGACATCATCACCAGAAATTGTAACCTCTACTGTGATATCTCGGTCTGATGAATCATTTGCATCAGTAAATTGAATATCTGTGCCATGAGATTGATAATAATTATGGAATAATGAATCACTGACATTTGCAATTGTAAGACCATCAATCACCAATGGTCTTCCTGCTAATGGAACAAAATCAGCAGTCTCAATTGTCAATGTAACATTAAACATTGAAGTAGCATCATCCGTTTCATCAACCACGGTTGGTGCCGATACTGAAATAACTGGAAGTTGATCTAATATAACAGCCGAAGTTTCATTATCTGAGACTGTATTTGATCTTACGTAATTAGAACCATCCAATATCGTGGCAGTTAATAAACCATCTACACCATCTGTAACATCAGCTTTTGTTACAAAAGAAACTGTTCCCGTTGTTCCAGTGTTGGCAATTACTGCAGGTTTCGTTGAATTATTTGTCTCACTTGCTCCAATAAAATCTCCTCGTACTTCAAATAGCACATTCACCGTAGTTTGGTTATCTGGTTCCTCAGATGCTGTCACAGTAAACTCAACAGTAGCTCCTTCAGCGACATAGTTAGGCCCTGAAATTTTTACACTTGGTTCCGCGGCAGATGTCGCATCATTGTCTTTTACAGCTACTGTGATTGAAGGATCATCTGAACTAACATCATAATCAGCACCATCAACTATTGCAATCACAATATCAGTAGCACTGGATATATCCGCAATATTTGTTACTGTTCCAGTTGCCCGTTGCTGGTCACCATCAATTCGAACAGTTGTTCCAGCAATAGTTGCTCCAGCACCAGTAACAGTAAATGCGATATCTAATGGAGTTCCACCTAAGTCAATATTTGACTCAACTTCAAAGGTAAATGAATATTCTTCAGTTACGCCATTCGCTTCTGCCGCCGATGAAATCGAAATTACTGGGAGAGTTGGAGCTGGGGTATCATCATCAGTAATTTGAACAACACCAACATCATTAGTACCAGTTACTACATGATAGGTAAAGTTGGTATCAGACACTAGGGTTACACTAACAGAACCATTAGTTTCAGCAACCTCATCATCATCTAATTCAATGACTAAATCTGCTTCATAACTACCCGATCCACCAGAAACTTCTGTGAAATTAAGAAGTTGTGAAGCAGCCAAAACTCGTTGTTCAAGAGGTAAGTAACTCGGTGCTTGGAATACTAAGAAATCACCCGTTGGTTCACGAAGACCATACTGAACTCGTAATGAATCTCCAGTTGGTTGAGCATTAGACCTAATATTAAAGGTCACACTTCCAGCACTTTCAGAAACTGGATCTGGGTTGTTGATTGTTAAGACTGGTAAAGATTCATCGTCAATAATACTGACCGCAGCTGAATTTGAGTAACTACCAACTTGATAACCTGTTCCGTCTGGTACTAGTGCAGTTATAGTACCGTGACCACCGGCCGAATCATTTACCTCTAACTCGAACTCAATTTCAGCCGTTGCTTGTTGATTGGATAGTACAACCCTTCGGGTAAATGTATTTGAATTTTCTCCAACTATACTAACATTCGTTGTTGTGAAACTCACATCAACTGGAATTGAACTGCCACCTGCCGGTGATGGATTTGCTGACACCACGAATTTGGTCTTGAATTTGGTATGACTGGTATCAATCATAATAGCACCAGTTTGAGGATCAAGCATTAAATTACCATCTTGGTCTCGTAGATAAACAACATCTGGGATCTCCAGAATTCTACGATCACCAACCACATCAATAGATACTAATGGATCAGAAGCAGTAGCAGTTTGAGTTGGCAAGTCTTGCTGACTTGGATTACCCAAATCGTAATTTGCACCATCTACCAATCTTACTGTAACATTAGTACCAAAGAATGTTTGAACTGGAATTGTAAACTGTCCTGTTGTATCACCAGCTTGTATCGTTACTACTCCTCTAGTCCAATTACTTGCAGTATTTTGATCAAATCCTGGTGCATTACCACCACCATTTCCAGTACTTATAGGAGTACTGCTTAACCCATAGATATACTCATAAATTACTTCAAGATCCTTGGTTACCGCAGTACCAACACTCACATAATAATCTACATTTGCAATACCAATTGCACCAATAGTTGGTATCGGTTCAGTATGAAGCGTGACCATCTGGATATCAGCAGATTGTATTGCGTCATTATCATTAACAACTACTGACCCGATATTATCAGGTGCTGGAGCAACCGTATAATTGAATATTCCACCTGTTTCAGGTAACAATTCAGCTGTAACTGTGCCATTTTCTTCAGCAACTGCATCATCATAAATCGGTACTGTAAATGAAGCAGTGTCCGTACCATTGAAGTTTAAGCGACCAATTTGTGGAGTTCCCGCGGTGGTGCCGGTTAAGAAACTGCCAAACCCGTCATCTGGTTGATATCTGAATAGAATAGCACCCGCCACATTAAACCGTGCTGTCACGTTAAACTGTGCTTTCGCATTCGGCCCTTCGGTAACTGTTCCCGAACCAGCAATTGACAAAGCTGGTACTTCATTATCATAGACCTTAACGGTAGCACTTGGATCATCAGGTATTGCGTAATCTCCTGTGGTACCATCTTTTGCCAACAATGTTAAAGTAACGAGACCGGTTATCTCTTTTGTATCAGCATCGTCTTCAATATCAAATTCAAACGTTGTGATATACTTACCGCCAGATGGCGTAAAATCTTTGGTTTCTCGAACCGGACTACCAATAGTAGGACCAGAAGCTAGGACATTACCAATTTGCGTTAATTGATACCTAAATATGAAACCGGTTCCTAAATCATCGTCTGAAGTAATTGTAAAGGTAGCTTTATCACCTGACCCTTCGTCAACAGCTGGTCCAGCAGCTACAGTCAACACGGGATCCGGAATTGGCGGCGTTACCGTCACATTCACCGGTGTCGCTGAGCTAGTTTCATAACCATTTCCTCTATTAACAACAAGACTAATTGTTCCCGTAGAACCCTCTGGAACTGCAGTTGTTGGGATTAGCACTTGTTTCCTTGTCATAGCTCCTGCGATTGCATCAATAGATACCTTAGCATTGGTATAGTTAAGATAGGTTCCTGATACATTATCTGCTTGGAAGTCAACCATGAGACCATCAACATCTGAACTAAAGTTATTAGTTGCAATCAAGGTTGCATCAATATTTTCCCCGCCGACAACAGTATTTGCGACTTCAATAGCAACAGTAAGCTCAGACGTTTCATCTTCACGAACAGAAACCGTAGCTGAATTGTTATTAGGATCAGCGGTATATTCATCACCACTTGCTAATGCAATAGAAATTTCACCCCAGGCCCGGTAGACATCATCACCAGAAATTGTAACCTCTACTGTGATATCTCGATCTGATGAATCGTTTGCATCAGTAAATTGAATATCTGTGATATGAGATTGGTAGTAATTATGGAATAATGAATCACTGACATTTGCAATTGTAAGACCATCAATCACCAATGGTCTTCCTGCTAATGGTACAAAGTTAGTAGTTTCAATCGCAAGCGTTACATTAAACGTTGAATTGGCATCCGTTTCATCAACCATAGCTGGTGCTGATACTGAAATAACTGGAAGTGCATCTAATATAACAGCCGAAGTTTCATTTTCTGAGGCTGTATTTGATCTAACATAATTAGTCCCATCCAATATCGTGGCAGTTATTAAACCATCTATACCATCTGTACCATCGGCTTTTGTAACAAAAGAAACTGTTCCCGTTGTTCCAGTGTTGGCAATTACTGCTGGTTTCGTTGAATTATTTGTCTCACCTGCTCCAATAAAATCTCCTTGAACTTCAAATTGTACATTCACCGTTGTTTCACGATCTGGTTCCTCAGATGCTGTTACAGTAAACTCAACAGTATCTCCTTCAGCGACATAGTTAGGTCCTGAAATTCTTACACTTGGTTCCGCGGCAGATGTCGCATCATTGTCTTTTACAGCTACTGTGATTGAAGGATCATCTGAACTAACATCATAATCAGCACCATCAACTATTGCAATCACAATATCAGTAGCACTGGATATATCCGCAATATTTGTTACTGTTCCAGTTGCCCGTTGCTGGTCACCCTCAATTCGAACAATTGTTCCAGCAATAGTTGCTCCAGCACCAGTAACAGTAAATGCGATATCTAATGGAGTCCCACCTAAGTCAATATTTGACTCAACTTCAAAGGTAAATGAATATTCTTCAGTTACGCCATTCGCTTCGGCCGCCGATGAAATCGAAATTACTGGGAGAGTTGGAGCTGGGGTATCATCATCAGTAATTTGAACAACGCCAACATCATTAGTACCAGTTACTACATGATAGGTAAAGTTGGTATCAGACACTAGGGTTACACTAACAGAACCATTAGTTTCAGCAACCTCATCATTATCTAATTCAATGACTAGATCAGCTTCATAAGTACCAGAACTACCAGCAACTTCTGTGAAATTAAGAAGTTGTGAAGCAGCTAAAACTCGTTGTTCAAGAGGTAAGTAACTCGGTGCTTGGAAAACCAAGAAATCTCCAGTTGGTTCACGAAGACCATATTGTACTCGTAACGAATCACCAGCAGGTTGAGAATTAGACCTAATATTAAAGGTCACACTTCCAGCACTTTCAGAAACTGGATCTGGGTTGTTGATTGTTAAGACTGGTAAAGATTCATCGTCAATAATACTGACCGCAGCTGAATTTGAGTAACTACCAACTTGATAACCTGTTCCGTCTGGTACTAGTGCAGTTATAGTACCGTGACCACCGGCCGAATCATTTACCTCTAACTCGAACTCAATTTCAGCCGTTGCTTGTTGATTGGATAGTACAACCCTTCGGGTAAATGTATTTGAATTTTCTCCAACTATACTAACATTCGTTGTTGTGAAACTCACATCAACTGGAATTGAACTGCCACCTGCCGGTGATGGATTTGCTGACACCACGAATTTGGTCTTGAATTTGGTATGACTGGTATCAATCATAATAGCACCAGTTTGAGGATCAAGCATTAAATTACCATTATCATCACGCAGATAAACAACATCTGGTATCTCCAGAATTCTACGATCACCAACCACATCAATAGATACTAATGGATCAGAAGCAGTAGCAGTTTGAGTTGGCAAGTCTTGCTGACTTGGATTACCCAAATCGTAATTTACACCATCTACCAATCTTACTGTAACATTAGTACCAAAGAATGTTTGAACTGGAATTGTAAACAGTCCAGTCGTATCACCGGCAATAATAGTAACAGTTCCTCTAGTCCATTGACTTGGAGCATCTTGTACAGGATTAGGATTAAATCCTGGTGCAGTTCCACCACCATTACCACTACTTATTGGAGTTTCACCCAAACCATAGATATACTCATAAACAACTTCAAGATCCTTAGTAACCGCAGTTCCAACACTCACATAATAATCCACATTGGCGATACCAATTGCACCAATAGTTGGGATCGGTTCAGTATGAAGCGTGACCATCTGAATATCAGCAGATTGTATTGCATCATTATCATTAACAACTACCGATCCAATATTACCAGGTGCCGGAGCAACAGTATAATTAAATATTCCACCATTTTCAGGTAATAATTCAGCAGTAACAACACCATTTTCCTCAGCAACCGTATCATCATAAATCGGTATTGTAAATGAAGCAGTGTCAGTTCCATTGAAGTTTAACCGACCAATTTGCGGAGTTCCCGCGGTGGTGCCGGTTAAGAAACTGCCAAACCCGTCATCTGGTTGATATCTGAATAGAATAGCACCCGTCACATTAAACCGTGCAGTAACATCAAACTGTGCTTTCGCATTCGGCCCTTCGGTAACTGTTCCCGAACCAGCAATTGACAAAGCTGGTACTTCATTATCATAGACCTTAACGGTAGCACTTGGATCATCAGGTATTGCGTAATCTCCTGTGGTACCATCTTTTGCCAACAATGTTAAAGTAACGAGACCGGTTATCTCTTTTGTATCAGCATCGTCTTCAATATCAAATTCAAACGTTGTGATATACTTACCGCCAGATGGCGTAAAATCTTTGGTTTCTCGAACCGGACTACCAATAGTAGGACCAGAAGCTAGGACATTACCAATTTGCGTTAATTGATACCTAAATATGAAACCGGTTCCTAAATCATCGTCTGAAGTAATTGTAAAGGTAGCTTTATCACCTGACCCTTCGTCAACTGCTGGTCCAGCAGCTACAGTCAACACGGGATCTGGAATTGGCGGCGTTACCGTCACATTCACCGGTGTCGCTGAGCTAGTTTCATAACCATTTCCTCTATTAACAACAAGACTAATTGTTCCCGTAGAACCCTCTGGAACTGCAGTTGTTGGGATTAGCACTTGTTTCCTTGTCATAGCTCCTGCGGTTGCATCAATAGATACCTTAGCATTGGTATAGTTAAGATAGGTTCCTGATACATTATCTGCTTGGAAGTCAACCATGAGACCATCAACATCTGAACTAGAGCTATTAGTAGCAACCAAGGTTACGTCAATATTTTCACCTCCGACAACAGTATTTGCAGTATTGGCGACTTCAATAGCAACAGTAATCTCAGACGTTTCATCTTCACGAACAGAAACCGTAGCTGAATTGTTATTGGGGTCAGCGGTATATTCTTCACCACTTGCTAATGCAATAGATATTTCACCCCAAGCCCGGTACACATCATCACCAGAAATTGTGACTGCTACTGTTATATCACGATCAGTTGAATCATTTGCATCAGTAAATTGAATATCTGTGATATGAGATTGGTAGTAATTATGGAATAATGAATCACTGACATTTGTAATCGTAAGACCATCAATCACCAATGGTCTTCCGGCCAATGGCACAAAGTCAGCAGTTTCAATCGCAAGCGTTACATTAAATGTTGAATTGGCATCTGTTTCATTAACCATGGCCGGTGCAGACACTGAAATAACTGGAAGTTGATCTAATATAACCGCCGAAGCTGCATTTTCTGAGGATGTATTTGATCTAACGTAATTAGCTCCATCCAATATCGTGGCAGTTATTAAACCATCTACACCATCTGTAACATCGGCTTTTGTAACAAAAGAAACTGTTCCCGTTGTTCCAGTGTTGGCAATTACCGCTGGTTTCGTTGAATTATTTGTCTCACCTGCTCCAATAAAATCTCCTCGAACTTCAAATTGCACATTCACCGTTGTTTCATTAGTTGGTTGTTCAGATGCAGTCACAGTAAACTCAACAGTATCTCCTTCAGCGACATAGTTAGGTCCTGAAATTTTTACACTTGGTTCCGCGGCAGATGTCGCATCATTGTCTTTTACAGCTACTGTGATTGAAGGATCATCTGAACTAACATCATAATTAGCACCATCAACTACTGCAATCACAATATCAGTAGCACTGGATATATCCGCAATATTTGTTACTGTTCCAGTTGCCCGTTGCTGGTCACCATCAATTCGAACAGTCGTTCCAGTAATAGTTGCTCCAGCACCAGTAACGGTAAATGCAATATCTAATGGAGTCCCACCTAAGTTACGATTTGCAAATACAACAAAGTCAAATGTATATTCTTCAGTCACACCTGTAGTTTCAGCTGTAGACTGAATCGAAATTACTGGATCACCTGGACCAGCTGGGGTAGTATCCGTAATTGTGGTCATATCTGCATTATCGGGTGCAGCTGCGACAGTATAATGGGCAATCGTACCCCCTACTGGATCCTCTGCTGTTAGGGTCACCGTGACCATTGAATTACCCTCTGGGGCACCATCATCAGTCCATGTAATAGCAATTGGATCTTTAGCAATGATTCTACCCTCGGTGAAATCAAGCGTTGTTGACTTACCTGTTCCCTCGTCCGCGTCAGCAATGAAGTCACCATCACCTACTTCAGTGCTTTCTACAACACTATAATTCACGCTGAATGACCGATTTGGACTTACCCGAGCTAATACAGAGAATGTAGCACGTTGATCAGACTCGTTTACATTGCCATTAGAGCTAATTAGTAACTCAGGAGCATCATTATCCCAAATCGTTACCATCGCGATCTGATCACCATTACTTGGAACCGAATAGGTCGTTGGACCACCCGTTTCTGGTAATAAAGTAACCATTAGCTGACCCGTTGCTTCACCAATTTCATCATTATCAATCTCTACACTAAGCGTATCGGTAAATGGTGCACTACCACCAGCCGAACCAAAAACTAATGTCTTAGTCTTTTCAGTCGCTTGTGCTACTGTCAAGAAGTTATCATCAGCACTAACTCCAGCGGCCTGATAACGAACCGTTACAATTCGAGCAGCTGTAGAAGAAACAACAAAATCTACGGAACCAGCACTTTCTAGAACTGGGGTTGTTACATCTGCAATAGTAAGATTAGCTACTGCATCATCATCAATAATCGTACCCGTCGCCGAAGTTTTAGACCCAGCAGTAGCATTTGCATCTGAAGGGATAGTTAGGGTAACATCAAAAGTTTTATTAGCTGCAGCTGTATCATTAGCTGTTGTGGTTACAACAAAAGTTCCCGTTAAATTATGAGATGTATTGCCACTTGCTGGAATAATTAACGAATCATCAACAGCAATGAAATCTGCATCACTAGTACTACTTGCGGTACCATCCGTCGTTGCGTACTCAACTGTTACAGGGAGACCAATGGCCGATGATAACGTCACAGTAAACTCAATGGAACCATTTGAAGTACCACTGCCTTCAAATCCAGCGGCATCAGCAATAGACACTGTAGGAACAGTTGTATCATCATTTGCAATGGTACCAGTTATCGTTGGATCACTAGGTAAAGCAGCTAATGGAATACCAGATGGCAATGATAACGTGATTGTGAATTCTTCATCCACCTCTTTCAACGCATCACCAACAACTTTAATGTTGATCATTTGTGGGGTAGTTGAATTCGCAGGGAATCTTAATGTATTGGTTGCATTACCAACTGTATAGTCATCATTAAGAGTTGCGGTATCACCGGCTCTACCAACTACAAAGTTAACGAAAACTTCGTTTGCTGTCGCTTCTGTAAGACGTACTTCAAAATTATAATCTGATTCAGGGTAGGCTCCTGTTGGTGTAGCAGGACTTCCCTCAGCTGTAAATGAACCAACTGCCGCAATTGTTATATTTGGTAAGACATCATCATTTGTGACAGCTACTTCAGCGACTGCGTTTGCACCGACTCCATATAGAGGTGACCCCACAATTTTAGCGATAATCTTACCATCGGCTTCATGATATGTGTCATTATCAATTGCTTCATTAAGGGGAACAGCTATACCAGCAATATTTACTGCACCAGGTGTTACGGGAATATCTTCTATCGTTCTTGGAGCATTCGCCAAGAAGTCTCCTTCTTGAGAAATTTCAACATCTACTTCAATTGCACTGCGATCAGCAGAAGTTCCACCTGTTGCCGTGATATTGAACATAGCCATCGCATTATCTGCTTCTGCTACAGTGTTAGTAACCGCAGAAATATTAATTTTGTGTAATGCCGGATCATCATTATCTAGAACAGTCACACTTTCTGATCCTGGTGAACCAATTGCATAAGATTGATCAGGGCTAGCTGCAAGAGTCACGGTGATTGTGCCATCTGCTTCTTCAGTAGCATCAGCAATTGTCTCAATTCGCAATCTGCCAGTTCCAGTTGTTGTAACATCTACCGAAGTCGGTACAGAAGCTAAGTCTTTAATAAAGTCATCTGATTGTCCTTGGGTTACGGTTACCCCAACTGGTAAGGCTTGAGTTAACGTAGCATTCGGTGCAAATACTGTGAATACCGCGTCATCCCCTTCATAAATGGAGGCTGGAGTACTTCTAGAAATAGTTACTTGCTGAAGTGTTTCTTTCGCAATAATCGTAACTTGTTCCGGGGTTGCAGAAGCTGGTTCGTATTGGTCACCACGCACCACCTCGATATTGATCGTACCATTTGCAGTAAGAGCTTCATCATCATTAGTTTTAATTGTAATAGTTTGCTCATTACCAGGAGTTGTATCGGTAAAGGTAATAGGTGAAGTACGAGAACCAGTAGGATTATAGAATCCTTCAGGATTTGCAGTCACCCTAAATGCTACATCAATTGATTCACCTGCACTCAAAGCTGCATTATTTGTTAGTGTTACATTAATATCTTCACCTTCTAAGACTTGGTCAGTTGCAGCTATTGAAATTGTTCGACTTGGATGGGGATCAGTATCTTCAACAATTACATTTGCCGTGGTCGGATTATCTCCAGTGGACACCCGATATTCAGAACCTTTCGCTAATGCAAAAGTGATTTCACCCCAACCATCATAACCACTTTGATCTATTACTGGAACCTCAATAGTAGTACTACCAGAAGTTTCAATATTGATTGGTACATCAAAGTCATAAGTACCAAGATAACCAGTAACCGAACCGTTTTCACTTGCTGTCAATCCATCAACGATTATTGGTAGACCAGCAAATGGTTTGAATGAACCGGTATCCAGAGTAACTGCAATCACGCCAACATCTTCTTCAACCAATTCTGGTACAGTTACAGAAACAAAAGGATAACTTTCAAACACACCTACCGTGACTAAATGCTCGGGTGCAGAATCCGGGCGAGTATAACCTGAAACATCTACCAATCGCGCTGTTATAGTTCCATTAGCTCCACTTACTTCAGAAGCCCTAGATCTCACTGACAACGTTACAGTTGTCTCATCTTCCGGTGTCTCACCTTCCGGTGTCTCAACTACCGGAATTGGTATAACTTTTACACCAGGAAAACCTAGTGCAAGGAAATTATTACTTAATGAAGAACCGAGATCAACTCTCGCTTCTATTGGTCTAATCAGAGTCTGTGCGACTGTTGCCTTAAGTTCAAACGACTCGCCTGCTAATATATAGTTTGGTTCAATAGAAAGCACCACCTCTGGTCGTGCATGCACCCTTATTGTTCTTTGACCACTATACTGATTGGCAACTCGATAATTAATTGTGTTATCATCAATCACCGACTGCAGTTGTAGAGTGACTCCTGATTGATCAGTCAATGTGGCACCAGTTTTTGTTGTTAATGTTGGTAATACCAATTGAGTTCTACCAGCTGGTATTTCAGCTGGTATTTCAGTGCCTTCTCTGTCAATCACATCATCGGTATCAAACAATGTATATTTGAAAGGCAACGAACTAGTGGTATCACCAGTTCGACTAACTGTAAAGATTGCATCCTCTCCTTCATAAATGGCTTCAGCATTTCTGGAAATACTAAGTTCTACCGGATCTGTTATATGTACATCATTAACGGCAACTTGTGCGGTATTTGTTGGTGAAGTATGGGTATAACCAGTTCCATCCTGTATTGTTGCTACCAAAATACCATCAACAGCTGAATTTGCATCGCGTTTTGTTTGAACTTTAAATGTAGTACTATTTGAATCCGCTGGTAAAACCACAAAATGATCACCATTATCAACAAAATCAGTACTAGTCATATCACTTACATTGACTGCGACTGTGACATCTTTATCTGCGGTCGTGCTTGCATTAATAGTAAATGTAACTTCCTGACCTTCAAACCCTGTTTCAACTTGGCCAGCAATTGTAAGGGATGCCGCACGAGTAACTGCTTGAATTGGAACTCTAAGTTCTGCTGGTGTTGGATAATTTGAGCTTCCTGTTAAATTGACTCCTACGCTTCCCGTAGTGTCATGGGCAGTGAGAACACGCGCTGTTGCTTTATCAACTCCAGCTCCAACTGTAATAAAGTATTCAGTAGACCCACCTGGCCTCGTAACACTTGATATTGTGTCGCCGACTACAGTTAGTGTATTAATCAATGAGGTAGTATAAAGTCCGGTAACGATTGGAAATACCACTGGAGTAACAGGTCTCGGATCCAATGTTACCGTAAAGACTACACTCGAATTCGGTGTAACAGTCTTATTATCAGATGTAATCGTTGTAGTTAGCCGAGGAGAATTGACAACTGTCGCGGTCGCTGGTGTATTCGGAGAAGCTAAATTCCAAACAGCATCAGCCAATCCACCTGGTTGTGGTTCTAGAGTTACAGTAACGGTTGAATCTTTCTCCTCTGAGTCATCTTCATCAATATTAACGTATAAAATTGCTTGTTTTTGACCATTTCTAAAGTCCACCTCTCCTGTACGTCCAGTTGTTTCTCGTGCGTCATCAATAAAATCACCATTCCCTTCAGACGTTTCTGCTAATGTATAGTTGATATTAAATGATTTATTTGGACTTACTAATGCGGTTAGAGGAAATTCAATTCTAGTGTCTCTATATTCGGTGAATGTGCCGGCATCAGCAATTGTAATAACCGGTGCATCATCATCATGAATCATTGCCTTTTTAATTTGGCTTCCATCTGTTGCAACGCTATAAGTATCGGATGTTGAATCCCCAACCAATAGTTCAACCTGAATTTCACCTGAATCTTCA
This sequence comes from Stappiaceae bacterium, assembly GCA_964291365.2. Classification (GTDB taxonomy): domain Bacteria; phylum Pseudomonadota; class Alphaproteobacteria; order Rhizobiales; family Stappiaceae; genus JBDWFY01. The sequence goes on along the minus strand of OZ219989.1, from coordinate 1,193,015 downwards.
CCATCATCATCATTGTGTATTGGAACCGGTAAAATTGCAACAAAGTCACTACCAGAAGCAATAAAATCTATTGCTTCAACGGCAATATCTTCTTGACTTGAAGAGAGAAAGTCACTGACAACTTCAGATGGGTCATAACGAACTCTGAAACCACGGCCCAAATCAACAGTCGATGTAATCACGTAGTTGACATAACCAATATCTCGAAATGTTGGAAGAACCCCATCATTTTCAGCAATTGCAGTAGCTGGAGCTGCGATAGTCAACATCGGTGTCGGATCATTATCCGTCATCACCATAACATCACCAAAGTCTTCACCAGTTACTGAAGATACTGTATATTGAGGATTTGTACGAGGTATCACTGTCTTATCAGTAACAGATGTAAACATTGTAGATTCAACAAGTGTTACGCGAACAACACCATTACTATCAACGCGGTTATCATCTATTAGTGCTATTGGCAGATTTGCTGTGGTTTTTCCATCCTTGAAATCTAATCGTGCAGTCGGCCATTCAGGTGTGGGAATCGTAGTATCAGTTACTGCGACAAAGTCATATCCGGTACCTGGTTGCTCTACTTTGTATTGTACAACTATTACTCTATTTGGACTAGCCTTAGCAGTTACCGGGAATAGTGCTTCAGAATCCGTACCTTCAGTAACATCCGCTCCATTCGCGATAGATAATTCAGGGGCATCATCATCGTAAACTGTTATTTTTGCATTATTAGTTGCCCCAACACGATATGAATTATCTTCTGCGGTCGTAGCAGCTGGACCATGAAGCACAACTTCAATTTCTCCGGTCGCTTCTGCAATTGAATCATCGTCTAAGAAAACGGAAAAATCTTGTTTGAAATCTCCTTGTGCATCAGCAGTAAATGTCAGATTGACCGTCAATGGATCAGTACCAGTTTTTTCATTATCATGTAAGAAATCACCAGAATTAACTTCTGCCGGTTTATATTGAACAGCAAGAGTTTTACCCTCAAGATTTGTACCCGTTGCTGTAATAGTAAACATCGCAGGTCCAGCATCTGTTTCAGCCACTGTGCTCACTTTGGGAGAAATGTTTATTTCTGGCAATTTATCGCCATCAAGAACATCTACGGTAGCCGTATTTCTTGGTGCCAGTGCAACACCATAATTCTGTGATACAACAACTGGATCAAGAGTTACCTCAAATTCTCCATCAGTAAACTCTGGTATCGTATCATTATTTGGATTAAGTTGTACTGTTAATGATGCAACGGTTGATGAATTCGTGAAATCTAAGGTGCCATCTTGATCTGTATCAGTTTTATTTGAATTACTATCCGGCAAATACTTGCGATCAAATGAATATTTGATTGGAAGCATCGTATTAGGACTTGTTGTAGCTGTAACGATGAAGGTCGCATTATCATCAGCCCCTTCAATTACCCTTGGACCAGCCGTAATTGATAATTCTGGAATATCATCATCTGCCACGGCTACTGTTGCTACATTATTTGGTGCCCCGGCGACAGCATATCTAAATGCAGTTTCAGAATCAGGAACTAGAGTAACCTCAAATTCACCATTTGCGAATGCAGACAGAGTTTCACCGTTTGGATTAAGTAATAGTGGAAATGATACCTCAGTTTTTGGTTCAGTGTTAGTAATCTCACCTAATATCGGATCAGGTCTGGTTCCAGCTCTAAAGTCTAAGTTTACAGTTCCGCTACCAGTTTTATCAGTCGTAATGGTTCCAAAATACTTCCGATCAAATGAATATCTCACTGGAACTATTGCGTTTGGACTACCGTTTGCTGTTACAACAAAAGTAGCAGAAACAGTTGCGTCCCCAGTTTCAATCACTTGTGGACCAGCAGAAATCGATAGTACTACTCCATCATTGTCTTGAACAGTGGCCGTTGCACTTGCTCTCGAACCTAAAGTGTAGGCTTTTCGTACACCAATTTCTTGTTCCACTAAGGTCACAGTGAATGTATCAGTTTTCTCATACACATTATCATCTTCTATTGGAATACTGATAGTATCACTCAAAGAAGAATTAGAGAAGTTTAAAGAAGACGCGGTTACTGTCACATCTTCAACATTACTTGCTAAGAAGTCGGCACCCGACTCTGAAGGTGTATAACGAACATCCATCGTTCTTCCAGGATCTACTGATGCAGTGATCGTGAATTCCGCCATACTATCAACTCCTTCATATACCGTTACACTTGGACCAGTTATATTTAATTCTGGGATAGTCGCATCATCGTCACTAACATGCACTTGTGCTGTGGCGATATCACCAACTGTATAGTTAGTGCCTTCATCAAGAGTGACAACTAGATACTCGTTTTTCTCGTCTGCACCATCTGAAACAAGTGGAATATCCAATGTTGCAACATAAACAGTTCCATCTTGTCGGAAAGTAAGTGGATTTGTCGGTGTAACAGGGGTTCCAGAATTTGCAATGAAGTTAGCACTAACTGGGGTGTAGTTGACAATCAATTGATCATTCGTTGGCCTTTCTGTTGAAGTGATAGTAAATGTTGCATTTACGCTGGCGGCTTCTCGAACTGGACTACCACCCGCAATAGTCAATACTGGACGATCATCATCTTTGATGGTAATTTTTGCACGATCATCACCGCCAAAAACAGATAAATCATTGCTTGGTAACCAATTATCAATAGTTACCGAGAAGGTTTCATTACCTTCCGAAATCTCATCAGTTTCAAATTCAACAAAAATTGTTGCACTAGTTTGACCAGCTGGAATTCTACCAGTTCCATTTGTAACAGCGACAAAATCTCCTACTTGCGCAGTATCAGCTGCAACTCCACCTCCTCCTGGGAAAATTGATGTCGTCCAAGTAAAGGTAATATCTTCGGTGGACGTTATCGGTAATTCACCTACATTTCGAGCAGTTATTCGCACAGTTACAGGAACTGTAGTTTGTCCACTATCCCCTTCTAAAGCAGAAGTTGCATCAACAATAAGTCGAGATGCATCATTATTATTGATGATACCGGTAGCTGTGTGGTTTGTGTCCGAAATAGCAGTTGAACCAGTTGCATGTGTCAATCGTATTACGATAGATTCACTATCTAATTCATGGAAATCGTCATCAACTATTGGAATTTCAATAATTTGTTGAATGTTACCAGTATAATTACCTTCTGGAACATGATTCGGATTTGGAATACGCTGAGGAGGATTTGCTGGATCGGGTATTTGCTGACCAGGATTATTGGGGTCAGGTATAAACTGACCAGGATTATCTGGGTCCGGTATAGTCGCAGAACTTGGATTATAACCTCTAAACTGTACATAGCTTAATGACGGTTGAATAAAGTCTAACCTCGCGGTGGCCGTGCTCGTATCTAGAATTTCGTAATAGACTAATGTTGAAGTATTATCCGGTAACTTTTCGTTCAGTCTAACGACAAAATTTAAAGTGCCACCTTCTTGAGCACCAAATTCCGAAACTGTAAAGGACGCGATATGAGTATCATCATTCTCAATTGATGCGGTAGCACTTTGATCAGCTGTATCAGTATCAACAGTATAGGTCTCTGGTGAAAGATCATCTGCTCGCAGAGTAACAGTTATATCACCATTAGCTTGGATAACATTATCGTCACCAACTAAAATATTCAATCGATAAATATAGTTACCATTTCCATCACTAGTGAAAGTCACCGCAGTGCCAGTTGATTGATCCCCTTCATCAGCAGTATCCAAGAAGTTTCCAGTTGCATCCGTCACACTATAAAGTATGATAATTGGGTTAGATGGATTGAGTGCAGTTGCATCACTTGCAGAGGTTTCTTTAGCCGTTATAATGAATTCAGCTACAGCATTATCCCCTTCAGTAACTGCATTTGCTGGTCCAGCGATAGATAATACTGGAGTCGGTGAATCACCATCTCTTACATCAACCTTAGCTGATTCATTTGCTGGATCAACACTATAAGTATTTCCAGGTCCAGTTCGTTCCTCAATTAACGTGACATTAATCGAACCAAATGCTTCAGCCTCATCATCATTATGTACTGGTATGGTTAAGGATCCTACAAGCGTAGTAGTATCAAACGTAATAGGAGCTGTAGTTGGGCTCACAACTGAAGGTGCAAGGAAATTAGCACTTGTTTGAGTATAATGAACAGTCAATGGGTTTGTAGCTGGTAATTCTGTCGACGTGATAGTAAATACGGCATTGGCAGTCGCAGTACTATCTGCTGGGTCAGTGGTCACTGGACCATCCGCAATGCTCAACACTGGAATTTCATCACTCTTAATTGTGACTGTCGCAGTAGCATTGTCAATTACGGCTCCACTGGTTGCGTCACTAATGGTAACAGTAAAGGTTTCATCAGGTTCAGCACCGTCGGTATCAGTATCCCCAACAACTTGCACATTAAATGTACCAGTTAATTGACCGGCAGCTATTACAGCAGAAGAATAATTGATAGAATTTTTGTCTTCAACCACAAAATCATCAACCGCAGTTGCAAGATTAGTTCCACTAGGTGAAACGGACGTTGCCCAATCAACCATGATATCCCGTGTCGAAGGAATATTAAGACGGACTGTAACAGGAATATTACTATTACCTGTATCACCTTCTAGACCCGCGGCATCTTCAACACTCACCATAGCAATATCACTAGCATGATCAGTTATCGTGCCCATTGCTCGATTATCGAAAGGATCAATACGATAGTTGTTGTCCGCTCTGGTTAATTCAATCACGATGGTTTCATCCAACTCATCGAAATTATCATGAATGATTGGAATCCGAATTTGCTTTGTAGTTTCAGGTCTGGCAAAAGGTCCAAATCCAGCCCGTCGTCGGAATCTAACAGAATTTTCAAGCGGTACAACAGTACCATCATAATCAATGATATAAGGTTGATTATGATCTTCTCCCTTCTCAGCTGTACTATCTGAATAAATAATGTTAAAGTGAACTCTTGTATCAAGCGATGGAGAACGCGTTAAATTAACAGTAAAGACCATGTCATTACCTTCTACCGTTGCACTCGCATCTGCTATATATGCTTCGGTCAAATTTCTCCTAATTCCGGCATTATCACGTACACCTATTCTTGCACTTGTAGTTTCAGATTCACCTAGATTATATCCAATCCCGGTTCCGAGAGTGACTACAATATAACCAGAGTTACCTCCCGGCACATTATCATTAGTAGTGGATAATTCATATGTTCTCGAGGTTGAACCAACAGGAATTGTTACTGTAGATTCAGGTGTTCCAGAAATGAAACTAACACCACTTCCTGATGTCGTGAGATTGACCACTAAAGGTGTCGTTCTTGAAGTATCCGATTCATCCGTACTTACCGTAAATACTGCAGTTTGTCCCTCATTAATAGCATCACCACCGGCAATGGAAACCGTTATAGTCCGATCACCATCATCGGAAATCGTCGCGGTTGCAGTATTATCTTCCGCACTTGCCGCCACCGAATAAGTACTTATTCCACCGACCTCATCACTCAACGTCACCGTGACCATTGAATTACCTTCACCATATTCATCATTAACTAAAGGAATATTCAATGACGCTGTCGTTGCATTTGAACTGAAATCTAGTGTAGCCGGATTGTTACTACTAGTAGAAAAAGTACCTTCATTTTCTTCGGCAATAAAGTCACCAACTCCTTGACCAGTACTCTCAGCCACTTCATAATTCACCATAACCGTCTTATTAGGACTAACTCGGGCGGATACATTGAAAACTACATTACCTGCATCTTCTCTCACATCCCCAGCCGAACGAATAAATAACTCAGGCGCGTCATCATCCCAAACTGTCAGTGTCCCAATCTGTGAACCATCAGAGTCAACTAGATAATTTTCTGTACCGTCATTATCTTCTAACAACTCAACTTGAACTTGCCCAGTTGCTTCAGGATCATTATCAGCAACAATTGGTACACTAATTCTATGAACATATGGACCTTCATCTCGAACATCTTGAGCAAAATCAAAATTTTCGGTCTTTTCTGCGTCGACTACAAAATCACCTGTTCCCGCATCGCTCACCCGATAACGAACACTAATACGGCCACCGCCACGACCGGTTACCACAAACATAACTGAACCTACATTCTCATCAACTGGTGTCGTTAAATCCGCGATGGTCAACACTGGAGTTATAGGAATATCCATATCATCAATCACAATCATTTGTTCAATTTGATTACTCAATACATAGGTTAGAGTATCTGCACTACTTGGTTGTAAAGTAACCATTACGGATCCATTCTCTTCAGCGATAGCATCATTATCTATCGGTATATTCAAAGTAGCCGTATATTGATCACCTGATACAAGACTAAATGCCTCTTCACCAATTATTGTGTCGGTTGTACTTACTGTCGAAGTTAAGAAATTACCCACTTGAGCAACTCGATAGTTGAACTTATAGGTCCCAGCCGCATTATGTCTTAAATTAATGGTAAACGGTACGTTTATATTTGCTCCTGCACCACTTGGTTCATTGATAGTTGTATTAACTGCGCTAATACCTATAACCGTAGGTGAAGCGGTCACCGTGACCTGTTGTTGTCCAGTTCCCCCGGCTCGATAATTCACTGTTGAATCTTCAACAATCGTCTTAATCTTCACAACGATGTTAGAGTTAGCAGCTAGTCCGGTTAAATTACCATATGTACTTACCGTGAATGTTCCTTCACTTTCACCTGCATCAATCATTGCTGTCAAATTAGAATTGTCATCATCATCAGTGATATTAGCATTATCAATAACCAGATATCCTACAGTTAGAGGATTGGTGGTATCACCAGTTCTGTTTATCGTGAAGGTCGCATTTCCGCCTTCTACAATTGAACTTGTTGAGGTAGAAATTGAAACCTCAACTCGACCTGTTCCGTCGGTATCATAGACTATAACTGATGCATTATTAGATGGAGCAGAATGGCTATAACCACCACCACCATCTTGAATTGTTGCTTCAATAATGCCATCAGGTCCAATCCCAGCAATCTGCTTGGTTAAGATTGGGTCTAAATTAACACTTGGGGTATTGGCTGGAAGTCGTACCAAATAATCAGTTTCATCAACGAAATCCAAGCTGCTTCCTGCTATATCAGCCACATTCACTTTAACAGCTAAATCTACATTAACACTTGAATCGGTAGAGACTGTAAAAGTTGCAGATTCGCCCTCATTGACCGTTCTTGGACCAGAAATTTTGATAACTGCTGGTGTAGCAGGGGTATTATAGTCTACTTCAAGATCTGGTGCAAAAACGTAAGCCGTAGATGAAGATGACGTGTCAAAGATAAGTTTATTTAATGCCGCATCAGTATAATCTGGTTGACCTTGAGTCGGATGCGCTGATGGTCTTGCTGTTACTTGACGTGTAATTGTACCACTGCTACCAATTTCGTAATTATAGGTATTAATTGTGCCTACTCCATCTCCCAAATTAAGCGTAACTGGTATAGTCACCCCTGCAGGTGGTGCTGGAGAAGCAGTTATTGTAAACTCAATATCCCCACCAGCCGCAACACTTTGATAACCGGTTGTTAATGTAATTGTTCCAGTATCATTCACTGACGCTGAAGTCTTATGTGCATCTGCATCCGCTAGGGTATATTTATCAACATCAGTTAACATATCACCGGTCGAATCAAGAAGTTCTACCGTGATTGTACCAGTTTGGCTATTCGGAATTCCATCGGCATCGGCAATATCAACCGTAAAGTCAGTATTAACATTATCCGTACTTAAGTTAAGTGTCCGTACATCATCATCACCAACTATAAAATCAGTACCGGTATGAGAAACTTTTACTCTTACTGTTTTTGGATTAATTGAAGTAGGAGGTGTCGGATTAGCAACAACTTGGAATGTTATTGATGAAGTTGAATCAGTTGAAACTGCACTACCAGTGTAAGGTGCAAAAGATACCCTTGGTATATCTGTGGTAGGAGTCTCATTGTCCCTAAACGTAATCGAATAGGAAGTTTGTAAATCATTCTCTTCATTCTGATATTCCGTTCCTCCTCCTGCCGGTCTAAAGATGCTAATAGAGCCAAATTCATCACCTCTATGACTAGTACCTGCTGGATTGGTTGTATTTACTGTGATCAGTTCAGATGTCCCCGTTGTTGGAATCATTATGGAACCTATTCCTAACGCAGCAGCTGGATCATATGCACTCGGTGGAGTTACACTAGTAATAATATCCGCACTTCCAGAAATAGCTATCCGCACTGAAAGTGGTGCTGTCAAAGTTCCAGATGCTTTAACGACGAAACTAAATGAATGACCTTGCGTAACCGAAATCTCACGAGGTTCTACTGATACAATTGGGTTGGTTACATTAATAGTTCGCGTAAGCTCGCCTCCTGCACTAGGCCTTGCATAACCGGCTCCTTCATTAAGCATCACAGAAAATCTACCAGTTCCATCACTAACTTTCGTCGCCACAGTAACTGGTACTGGTGTCGTACTTGATACTGTAAACGACTCAGTTCTCGCTTGACCAGCTGCTAAGAAATCACCACTCACATTCGCAACTGTGACTGAAACATCTACCGGTGTAGTTGGTGTATGGCTAGCTGTTATTGAAATTGTTGCGGTATCCCCTTCTGCCACCGAATCTGGACTGGAAAGTCTCATTACCGGTGTAGTTTCACTACCAGTATTACCATCTTTGACTGTAACCGTAATTGAACCGGTACCAACAGTATATTTACCTACCACAGCCGTTATTCCAAAAGTATAATCCGCTGTTGCTCCATTTTCAAGACCAGTAGCATTAGTCACACTAATTGAAACTACCCCTGATGGATTTGATTTACGTGAACCACTACTAATTGTCAACTGAGTAGGTCCAGTAAATGAAAGTCCATTAGTACTACCATCCGGGTACGGCGTTAATTGAACAACGACATCTTCACTTACATTACTAACAGTTTCCACATTAAATTCAAAGGAATAACGTTCGGTAGCCCCAGTACCGGTTGAACCAGCTGCATCCGAAGTAATTGAAACTTCTGGTAATATAAATGTTCCACCATCATCACGAACAGTTACCGAATCACTTGTTCCAGAAGCAGCTAGCTTATAATGTGGGCCTGGTTCTACTGACACAGTGATTGTACCATTATTACCACCTGGATTCGTATCACCAGTAGTTGAAACTGTATAAGAAGCTGAGGTTGATCCGCCAGGAATTCTCACTTCCAAATCTTCCAATCTTAGTGTACCAGAAATGAAATTGGTACCACTTTCCGAAACTGAAACTGCGACCACCAGTTCTTCCGTTCGCGTCATATCTGACTCATCCGTACTTACCGTAAATGCCGCATCCGTTCCTTCACTAACGGAGCCATCACCCATAATAGATACAGCAGGGAAATTTGTCCCAGCATCAACCCGGAACGAAATTTGAGACATAGAAGGATTGATTGAATAATTTGCACTGCTTACAATTCCAATTTCAACTAGTTCATTATTATTTGTACCTTCTTCTATAAAGCGAATTAGTCCAGTTGTTGTAGAATTTGCAGATGTCAACCTTGGCATTAGTTCAGAATTAGCTGGATGAATAAGACCTGCATTGGTAGTGGCACTTAAAGTTACCGTTGTATCAGTAGTTATCCCAGTTCCAGTCAACGAATATCTAACATAATCAGTTTCTGCAACTCGTTCAAACCGGGTATCAATTGAAACAATTGGAAGATCCGTTATAATACCAGTAGCTGTACTTGTTGTTGCACCACCAGCAAAGGTCGCATTCGACGCGGTCAGATTCAACACAATCGTCTCTTCACCTTCACCAGTCTCCGCATCCGCTAATATCGAAATCGGAATCATCCCCGATTTTGTCCCCGCAGTAATCACTAATGGACTAGCACCTCCAAGATTAAAGTCCGTACCTTCAGTCGCCGCGGCACTACCACTCGCATCAAGCACATACATAATTGAGACATCACGCTCCGTCTCACCAACTAAAGTCACCACAAAGTTCGCCGTGCTCGCTGAACTATCCGCAACCGCAAACGAAGCCACTGAAAGCACCGGCGCATCATCAGTATCCATAATGGTGTTGGACACCGAACCCATATTCGCTCCACCCGAGAACGTTGCCCCCGTCGCCGTCAAATTCAACACAAACATCTCATTATCTGCCTCATCAATATCATCATCAACCACCGTCACCGTAATCGTCCCAGTGCGCGACCCCTCAGCAATCGAAACCGACTTCACAGAAAGCGTATAATCATCGGTTTCCGTTGCCGTACTATTAGCAGCATCAACTACCGCGGTAATGCTAACACCACCCACACCAGCTCCTTTATCCAAACTAAATTGAATATCCGCGGCCGCACCACCTTCTGTGATATTCACTCCCGTCACCGTAATCACCGGTAATGCATCATCATTCCTTATCGTACCTGTAGCCGTTATGCCACCAGGTTCTGTTGAAAAATTTCCATCAAAGTTCAAGACAAATGTCTCATCTTCTTCATGCACATCATCAGCGATGGTCGTGATTGAAATTGTATCAACAGTAGTTCCATCCGATTCAAGTGGAGTCAAAGACCCAGCTGGAATCGTAATGGTATCTGGAGAAGCTTGAGCTACTGCAGTAAAATCGTCAGCTTCAGCTGGATCTCCAACACCACTAGTATCAAGTGTTGTCCAATAGGAAACGATAACATCGCGACCGGATACGACATTTAAAGTCGGTGTAAATTTAACCGCACCATTATTAGTTCCATCACCCTCATCCCCTGCAGAATCAGCAATTGTTAGTTCTGGTTCTGGATCATTATCCGTTACTGGTGCCGTTCCTTTAAAATTGGTTGCATGAACGACATAATTAAATGGAGGAGTTGGATCAGCTTGTATTGTTACACTTACTTCTCCATTAGCTTCATCCAAGCTATCATCATCGAGTGCAACAGTAATTGTATCCTCATAATTACCATTGACATCTGTAAATTGAAGTGGTGCATTCACTGTTGTTGTAGTCACGTCAATGAAGTCATCACCTGTACCATTTTCAATGAGATATCGAACTGTCAAATCAGTAGCTGCACTTACTCCTCCAGCTGTAAGTGTGAAAGTAATGGGACCTGCACTTTCAGATATTGTAGAAGGACTAGCAATAGATATTGTTGGTAGTGAATCATCATCTTGCACTCGCACTACTGCTGACTTGGATTGATCACCAAGTGTATAGCGACCTGCATCTGCCTGTACCGTTGCTGTAATTGTTCCATCAGATTCTGTACCATCATCATCATTATCAAGAGTGACATTAAATGTAACACTACCCTCAGTTGGAATATCTACAGATTCAGTATAACTAGTACCTCCCGTCAATGTATGTCTACCAGTATCAATAAAATCGCCTGTTTGAGTAACTTCTACATTAACACCGCTTATAGCTGTACCAGATGGAGAAGCCGAGACTTCAAAAGTAAGTGTATTAAATTCAAAAATGTCATTACCTACCGTAGATCTTATTGAAACAAGTGGATTACCTTGAGAAGCAGAAGTCCCTGATACCCCAATCGGTTCTGTTGCACTTGGAGTATAACTAGCCCCACTTGCTAATCTTGTTTGGAGAACTTGGTCAGCTTGACCGGTAGCACCACCGCTAGAACCACTTGCACCTTGAACTGGAGGAGTAAGACTCAAAGTAACCGATCCATAAGTCTGAACTGCCGGGATAGTTGCAACAGTTTGCCGCCAGTCTTCATATAAATACGTGACTGGCTCGCCATCGGCTGAAGTTCGATAATTGTATTCAACAATAACCTCTAAATCACTAGCTTGGGTAGTTGGAACAGTAACGTAGAAAGTTGCCATTGTAGAACCTGCTGGTTGAGGTTCCGTAGTAAGCGTTACCATTGGGGGTGATGCCAATGTATCATCATCACTTACAGCAACGGATCCAGTGTTACTTGATGCGACAACTGAATAGTTAATCGGATTAGCATCATCAGGTTGTAAAGTTACAGTAACCATTCCTGCTTCTTCAGCAACTTCATCATCAGCAATATCTAACGTAAGGGTCGCAGTTTTACCACCATTGAAGTCCAAGTAGGCAATTTGGTCACTTTCAGCAATACCTCCAATGAGGAAATTGCCGATGCCATCATCTGGTCTATATAATACTCGTAACCGTTCAGTGACATCAACCACAGAGGTAATTGTAAAGGTTGCCTTAGCACCTGATCCTTCAGTAACTGCTGCACCATCAGCAATTGAAAGCACTGGCATATCATTATCATATACAATAACTTTTTCACTAACTTTTGATCCAAGAGTGTATTCACTTCCATTTGGAGCTAACAATGTTAGCGTAATAGAACCATTAGCTTCAGCGACTTCATCATTATGAACACCAAGTTCATGAGATGCAGTGTAATTATTATCACTACCGCTGAAAGCAGGTGAATGAGTATCTGGATTTGTTGGAGTAGTTGCTAGGAAATCACCTTCTTGAGTAACTTCAAATCTATACTCGAAATTATCACCTGGATTTTTATTTGCAGAAATGGTAAAGACAGCTTTTACATTATCAGCTTCATGAACTTCTGTATTAGCCGGTAAAACTGAAACTGCTAATTCAGGTCCAGAATCATTATCAATGATTGTGATAGTAGACGTGATATTTTGATTAGTGATATCAGCGTTGGTTGGTGTTCCAAGCGTGATGGTGAATTGTTCTTCAGATTCTGGATCAGTATCTCCCTTAATTGTATACTCTATATCTTGAGTCAAAGTGGTAATTGTTGTACCAGAATCTGGAGTAAATGTAACTGTCCCGGTATTCCCGGTAGCACCAGTAATTACGTAATCCATAGCATCAGTTGCTGTTCCTGATATAGTATAAGGTACAGTTACCATTTGTCCTGATTTTTGACTCAAAGTTACGGTAATCATGCCAGCAGTATCAGCATCTGTTTCATTTTCAAATCCACCGGTCGCAATTGAAACTGTCGGTTCAGCATCATTGTCAGTAATAGTATAAGTGAGTGTATCATGACCGGAGGTAAATGTTGCTCCGGTTGCGGTTAAACTCAAGACAAAGGTTTCACTAGCTTCATTATAATCATCATTTACCACTGTAACTGTGATCATACCATCTTGGTCCGTTGAAGCGATGGTTACCATTTTTTCAGATAAAGAATAATCTGTCGTTTCTTTCGCTGAACTATTAACTGCATCAATAGTCGCGGTAATGACAACTGAATCAGTTCCGTTTGGTTTATCCAAACTAAAGGTAATATTGTCTGGAGTACCACCTTCAGTCGCAGAATTTCCACTGACTGTGATTACTGGCAACACAACTGCAACATCTTCACTAGTCACCGCAATTTCTGCAGTTATTTCACTTGAAAGTGTATAAGGGGGAGTTGCGCTACCATCAGCTATAACGGTCGCCGTAATCGCTCCAGTATCTTCAACGGCATCATCATCATCAAGCATTACATTAAGGTTTTCAAACAATGCACCTTGAGCAATATCTACATCTACAGGATTATCATAGGTAGTTGCTGGTAAAAAGTCTCCTGAAGCTTTGTTTGCAACCATTACTTTTATTGTTCTTGTCGCTGAATCATTAGCAGTCTTGGCAATAATCTGGAATGGAGCCATCTCAGCTTCAGAAACCGTGGTTTTTAATGCTCTAATCGCGATACTGGTATCAGCATCTCCAGTAGGGAAATCATCATCAAATACTGCAATACTAGCTGAACTATTGGTACCTGCTACATTGTAAGTTGAGGAACTACCTCCAGAAGGCAATACCGTAACTATAACCGCACCATGAGGTTCAAAATCTGTATCCCCCAAAATTCTAACTGGAAGATTCACAGAATATTTATTTTGAGGAATCGTAACACTCGTTTTTGCACTATCATCAGCATGCAAGAAGTTCGCATCCCCATCACTGATTGAAATGTTGATAATTCGATCTGCAGATGAATTTGAAGCTGAATCAGCTTTAATTTGGAAATCTACTTGACTCTCGTTTTCACCATCCTCAGTTATAGTTGCTCCAGAAATGGCAATAACAGAAATTCCGGTTGGTGTTGAACCATCCGTCACAGCTACTTCAGCGGTATTTGGATCACCAACAGTATATTTTGCGGCATCTGGTTCTATAGTTATAGTTACAACACCATCTGGTTCAAATGCTGTATTTGCAGTTCTTGCATCAAATGACACGGTTTGACTAGGACCTGGATTTAAAGTTACTGTATTAGTGTTCACTATATTAGTATCAAGGAAGTTTCCAGAGTCCGTTAGAGTAATCTTCACTATGGTATCAATATCAATTGGCGGTGTAGAGGTAAAGGTAAATTCAACATCTGTTCCTTCAGCGACACTTGCTTTACCTGTAGCAGCTGCAACTGAAATGGTAGACACCATAAATGTTCCACCATTATCACGCACTAATACTGTGCCACTAGTGCCTGAATCAGCTAATTTATAACTTGGACCTGGTATTACTGCCGCAGTAATTGTACCATTATTGCCATCCGGTGTATTGTCATTCGTGGTTGCTACAGTATATGAAGCCGAGTTTGATCCACGTGGGATGGGAACTGTTTCAACAGGATCACCAGAAATAAAATTAGTTCCGCTATGCGAAACTGCAATTGATACAATCAAATCATCTGTTCGCGAATTGCTAGCTGATTCATCAGTACTTACTGTGAACGCCGCATTCTCTCCTTCATTGACCGGTCCATCTCCCACAATGGATACAGCTGGTAAATTCGTACCACTATCAACTATAAATGAAATTTGAGGCATAGCAGGATTGATGGAATAATCTGCTCCACCTGAGCGAATTGCAATTTCAACTAAACTATTATCTGAAGCATTTTCGTTCAATTCAATTCGTCCAGTTATTGTTGGATCTGAACTTGTTAATTCTGGTGATAGCATAGAAGTTGTTTGATCCACTTTACTATCCGCATCAGTAACATCAAGATTCACAATAATGGAACCAGTAGCTAATGAAGCGGCAGATAATGTGTAGTCAACATAATCGGTATCCGAAACCCGCTTAAAAGTAGTATCAATTGAGACTATTGGATAGTCCGTGATTGTTCCTGTAACTGTTCCATCTGCTGAACCATCTGGTGATCCATCATCAAAGTTAGCACCCGTTGCAGTTAAGTTTAGGGTGAAAGTTTCTTCACCTTCTGTTGCATCTGTATCACCAGTAATCGATATTGGAATCACTCCAGTTGTTTCACCTGGATTAATTGTTAATGGACCAGCACTACCAAGAACAAAATCATCTGCGGTTGCCGTTCCACCACTAGCAATTGAATAAGCAATAGATACCGTTTCATACGTTGGATTAGATAACTCAACTTCAAAATTGACCGTGCCATTTGCATCTGGTGCAACTATATCAGATACACTTATAGTTGGCACAGGATCATCATCTGCTATATTTACTGTAGATTGATTTGATTTACCCACAACATAATTAAGTGGGGTATTTGCATCGCTTGGTTCTAAAGTAATAGTTACCGAACCAGCTTCTTCACGCATTGAATCATTATCCAAAGGTAATAAATAATGCCCCATTTGTTGATTAGTTGTTGCTTCAGTTAATACAACATCGTCGTTTATTGTACCAGAGGTATTTACAGTTGATGCTAAGAAATCACCAACTTGAGTGATCGAATAATTAAACTTATAAGTTCCTGGTGTACTATGACGTAGATTAACTATAATATCTACATTATTATCTGTACCTTCTGTGATATTTGGACTAAATGTATCAAGTCCAATAACTGGATTAGGTGACTGAGTTGCCGTTACTACTCTTTCCGTAGTTGAACCAAGTCGATAATTCGCTGTTGGATAATCTATAACAGATTTTATCTTCAAGGTTATACTTCCAGCACTAAATAAACCTGAGATAGCATCAATTTTTACAGGGAAAGTTACAGAAGGATCATCTGCTTCAATTGTTGCAGTTAGATTATCCCCCTCTGCACTGGTCTTATCATTTAAATCTTCAATTTCATATCCAACTACAAGTTCACTAGTCATGTCACCACCTGTTCTAGTAAACGTGAATGAAGCATCACTCCCTTCTACAACCATATCAGAAGCTACAGAAACTTCAACTGTTGCTGGCTCTGGAGCATCAGTATCCCTAATAATAACATATTGAATGGAGTTATCATTCGGAACTGTATATCCACCTTGAGTAATTAGGTCAGCAACTAAAACACCATCAGGTCCGTCGGTTGAGACATCTTTCACTGGTATTGTAATGCTTAATGAGTCGGCACTTGCTGGAATTCTAAAGTACAAAGTACCTTCATCAATATAATCCACAGGATTACCATCAATATCCTTCACTCGTACACTGACTCGCAAGTCCACGTTTGTCATTGTTGCAGTATTAGTTGAATCAACTAATGCTAAGGTAAATCCAGCTGTACCAGCTTCTTCATTCACGCTATCAGCAGATTTTGTTAATGTAACTATAGGAGTTGAAGATTGTTCTTCAACCACAATTGTTATTCCATCAGGATTTGAAACTGTATATTTTGGATTGTTAGGATCGGTTGGATCTATTTTTAGGGTGTACGTACCATCAGTAGTTGGTGCAAAGAAAGATGCACTATCACTATCTGCAGTAGAACCCAGCGTAATATCAGAAAAAGTTAATCCAGTTACTTCAACATCACTTGAATCAAATAGAGATACTCCTACAGTACCAATAGCTGTTTGAATACTTGAAGCAACTGTAAATGGAACTTGAGCAGCTCGACCAACTTTACTATATTCTGAACTTAATGTTAGTTCAGGTAATGTGACATTAGTTATCGGGAGCGTAGATTGCCCATCTGCTGTTGCATCTGGTAAGGTATAATCTCTTCCTTCTGCAATTCGTGCATATATTTCACCAGCAGAGTCAACAATCGCATCTATAGTTCTTGTTGTAACTGTAAATGTTCCCGTCCCATCTGCCGCAGTAACTGGTACACCAACGACAGGTTCTTGATTAGGATCGAGGAATCTTGCAGTTTCACCACTAGCTAGATCTAGCATTTCTGAGATATTGACATTTACTGTAATATCACTTGCAGGATTTGGAGTTGCTCTTACTCTATAAGTCACACTATCACCTTCTAATGCACTTGTTTTACTTGGGAAGGTTTCAATTGAAACATAGGGACTAGCTGCGGTTGCCGTTCCATCATTATCCTTTACCCGTACAGCAATATCATCTTTATCTTCAGCTGTATTTGCGGTATAAGTTCCTGGAGTCGTATCAATAGCAACAGTAATATTAACTGTTTCATCAGCTGCAATATCACCATCTACTAATATTGTACCTTTTGTAGAAGTTTCACCTGCAGGAATTGTCACTTGATTGCCAGAAGGTTGCAGCTGCGGTTGTGGAGTTGCTGAAGCATGATCATCACCTATTGTCAATGTCACTGGAAGACTATTACTTAATGCTGAGTCAATTCCTACTGTGAAGTCAAAAGAATAACCTTCCGTGACCCCCGTCCCTGTCGAACCTGCCGCAATTGATTCAATTGATACCACTGGCAATACAAGCGCATCATCGGTAATGGTCGCCGTCGCCATATGACCAGGGGAATCCGCTAAACTATAATCCGCCGCATCTAACAACGTCACCGTAAGGGTCGTATCAGCATTATCGGCATTATCAGCATCCGAAGTCGGAATTGATAACGTTAACGTATCACCAGTAAATGATTGATCTGCAACCGTGAAATCACCATCGGTAACAAAATCACCGGGCTCACTCACATTATACGCAATCGTAAAGGTTCCTGTCGGGTCCGGACTCCCTGTAATCGTAAATTCCGCACTCGCACTCTGACCAGCCCGCACTGGGTCCGTTATATTCGCAATCGACAACCGTGGTTGCGAAGCCGTCGATGCCGTATTATCCTTAAACACCACATCTTGCGAGTCAAAGTCAGCACCGCCAACAAGCTGATAAGCACCCGCATTCGCCGGGGCCGGTGGATAAAGGGTCACATTACCCGTCACATTACCACTAAGAGCACCCGGATTCACCGTCGTCACCACCACCGGAATTGAACCACTAATTGGCACCATCACGACCCCCGAATCATCCGGAATAAACACTCCACTTGGGGTTGCCCCAGTGACAATCGCCCCAGAATTTTGATCTTCAATCCCAATAACTACTGGCAATGGATTAGTCAATGTCGTCGTCGCTTCCACCGTAAAACTAAACGAATGACCCTGTGTCACTGAACCACCAAGCCCCGTAATCGAAACCACCGGCACCGGCACCACATCCGTCACTGTCGCTGAAGTGGTATGATTGGGATCAGCCGTCGTCGCAACTAAAGTATACCCATCCCCATGTGTTAACGCCACAGTAATCGTCGAATCGCCATTTTCAGTATCCGTATCATCATCAGCAATGGCAACCGTAAAGGGGGTCATGGTTTGATCTGCAGTTTTACTTAAACGAACCGGCGCAACCGTACTAGACGAAAGAAAATTACCCCCAGACTCGCTCACTTCGACATTCACATCAACATCGTTGCTGGGAACAGGAGTAGCAATAATATTGAAGGTCAGCTCCGTCGCACTGGCGACAGCAACCGTATCCGTGCCATACGTTTGTAACGCAACATTGGGACGCGCCGCGGTCGGACTACTATTATCTAAAAAATTGAGGGTTGGTTGCCTTTCAGCAGCTACTGTTGATATCGAATAACCAGTGCCCGAAGCTAAATCAAAAAATTGACCAACTTGATCACCAGGAGTGGCAAGTGCCGCTGTGGTTACCGTAATTTTATTCGAACCCGTCGTTGGCAACGTAACACTATTCGTAATGGCATTATTGTCACTATCGACGATACTAGCAAATAACCCTGTTGCAATGAAGGAAAAATCCAACCCGACCGTCAATGGATTCGCAAGTTCTTGATTAGCTTCCACCGTAAAGCTAAACTCATGACCAATGGTAATATTCGTTGGATAATTCTTAATACTCACCACTGGTAAATTTTCTGTGATATCAATGGTATCTGATTTCTGGTTAATACGATAATCTGCCGTAGAAAACTCTCTCGTATTTTCCAACGATAATCTTATATCAGTAGTAGAGGTCGGAAAAGGATCCGAACCCGTCAGCTCAGTTGTTGATATTGTAATCTTTCTTTCATCCATCCCCGCGGGAATCGTACTTGCAACATCAATTTTGGTACCACCATAAAAATTATCATCGGAAAAAGTGAGGTTATATTGGAAACTCACTTCAGCACCAGTCGAACCCGCTGATCGCGTGCGGGAAATGTTAAACACCGCATCTTGACCTTCAACAATGGAAGCAGACTCCGCACTCACTGAGAGAATGTCAGCCGGTGAAGTCAGGTCATAAACCTCAACATAATCAACATCACTACCTGATACTGGTGTATAACCGACGCCATTAACAATCGTCGCCTCCAACACCCCGTCCAGTAACCCAGTCGTCGGCGCTTTCGTCGGCACATCAAACGTTAACATTGTTCGTCCCGCTTCTAATACTTCATACAACGTCGTTTCATCAATATACTCTGCCGTTCGACCCGCAAAATCCGCAACACGAAGCCCAATTACTAAATCTGTCGTTGTCGTACCTGATAAGACATGAACGACAACAGCGGCCTCCGAACCTTCATTAACATTACCCGGGGCATCAACATAAACCGATACGTCCGTCGGAGCATCAACAATCGGCACCGAAACCATTTGTGGATTAAACGTATAACTGGCATTATCAGAAATCTTTACTTCAACCGGGGTCCGTGCTCCAAACGTACCCGTGGTGCCAACCCGCACCCGACCCGTTGCCGTACCACTACGATCAATCACCAACGTCGCCGGATCAAGCGTCAAATCACTATTACCCACATTATCCGAAACCTCCATCGCAATATCCACCGTATTAGCACCCGTTGGTGGGGTATCAAGCGTCACTGTATACAGAATATCACCACCCAAATAGGTCTCGTCAACTAACGATGCAATTGATAACTGACCTAACACCACTGGCGGGGCATCATCGGTAATCGTCGCCGTCGCCATATGACCAGGGGAATCCGCTAAACTATAATCCGCCGCATCTAACAACGTCACCGTAAGGGTCGTATCAGCATTATCGGCATTATCAGCATCCGAAGTCGGAATTGATAACGTTAACGTATCACCAGTAAATGATTGATCTGCAACCGTGAAATCACCATCGGTAACAAAATCACCGGGTTCACTCACATTATACGCAATCGTATAACTGCCTGTCGGGTCCGGACTCCCTGTAATCGTAAATTCCGCACTCGCACTCTGACCAGCCCGCACTGGGTCCGTTATATTCGCAATCGACAACCGTGGTTGCGAAGCCGTCGATGCCGTATTATCCTTAAACACCACATCTTGCGAGTCAAAGTCAGCACCGCCAACAAGCTGATAAGCACCCGCATTCGCCGGGGCCGGTGGATAAAGGGTCACATTACCCGTCACATTACCACTAAGAGCACCCGGATTCACCGTCGTCACCACCACCGGAATTGAACCACTAATTGGCACCATCACGACCCCCGAATCATCCGGAATAAACACTCCACTTGGGGTTGCCCCAGTGACAATCGCCCCAGAATTTTGATCTTCAATCCCAATAACTACTGGCAATGGATTAGTCAATGTCGTCGTCGCTTCCACCGTAAAACTAAACGAATGACCCTGTGTCACTGAACCACCAAGCCCCGTAATCGAAACCACCGGCACCGGCACCACATCCGTCACTGTCGCTGAAGTGGTATGATTGGGATCAGCCGTCGTCGCAACTAAAGTATACCCATCCCCATGTGTTAACGCCACGGTAATCGTCGAATCGCCATTTTCAGTATCCGTATCATCATCAGCAATGGCAACCGTAAAGGGGGTCATGGTTTGATCTGCAGTTTTACTTAAACGAACCGGCGCAACCGTACTAGACGAAAGAAAATTACCCCCAGACTCGCTCACTTCGACATTCACATCAACATCGTTGCTGGGAACAGGAGTAGCAATAATATTGAAGGTCAGCTCCGTCGCACTGGCGACAGCAACCGTATCCGTGCCATACGTTTGTAACGCAACATTGGGACGCGCCGCGGTCGGACTACTATTATCTAAAAAATTGAGGGTTGGTTGCCTTTCAGCAGCTACTGTTGATATCGAATAACCAGTGCCCGAAGCTAAATCAAAAAATTGACCAACTTGATCACCAGGAGTGGCAAGTGCCGCTGTGGTTACCGTAATTTTATTCGAACCCGTCGTTGGCAACGTAACACTATTCGTAATGGCATTATTGTCACTATCGACGATACTAGCAAATAACCCTGTTGCAATGAAGGAAAAATCCAACCCGACCGTCAATGGATTCGCAAGTTCTTGATTAGCTTCCACCGTAAAGCTAAACTCATGACCAATGGTAATATTCGTTGGATAATTCTTAATACTCACCACTGGTAAATTTTCTGTGATATCAATGGTATCTGATTTCTGGTTAATACGATAATCTGCCGTAGAAAACTCTCTCGTATTTTCCAACGATAATCTTATATCAGTAGTAGAGGTCGGAAAAGGATCCGAACCTGTCAGTTCAGTTGTTGATATTGTAATCTTTCTTTCATCCATCCCCGCGGGAATCGTACTTGCAACATCAATTTTGGTACCACCATAAAAATTATCATCGGAAAAAGTGAGGTTATATTGGAAACTCACTTCAGCACCAGTCGAACCCGCTGATCGCGTGCGGGAAATGTTAAACACCGCATCTTGACCTTCAACAATGGAAGCAGACTCCGCACTCACTGAGAGAATGTCAGCCGGTGAAGTCAGGTCATAAACCTCAACATAATCAACATCACTACCTGATACTGGTGTATAACCGACGCCATTAACAATCGTCGCCTCCAACACCCCGTCCAGTAACCCAGTCGTCGGCGCTTTCGTCGGCACATCAAACGTTAACATTGTTCGTCCCGCTTCTAATACTTCATACAACGTCGTTTCATCAATATACTCTGCCGTTCGACCCGCAAAATCCGCAACACGAAGCCCAATTACTAAATCTGTCGTTGTCGTACCTGATAAGACATGAACGACAACAGCGGCCTCCGAACCTTCATTAACATTACCCGGGGCATCAACATAAACCGATACGTCCGTCGGAGCATCAACAATCGGCACCGTGACTGATTGCGGACTAAAGATATAGTTCGCATTGGAATCTGAAATTTTAATCTCAACTGGCGTACGGGCCGCTTCCGTCCCGGTATCCGCAACTCGCACTCGACCCATGGCCGACCCTGAATCATCAATCGTCAACGAAGCTGGATCAAGTGTTAAATCACTACTACCAGCCTGATCCGAGACTTCCATCGCAATCGAGACCGTGGTGCCAGTCGTTGGGGCCGGATCAAGCGTCACCGTATATAAAATGTCGCCACCCAAAAACGTCTCATCATTCAGTGCCGCAACCGTCAATGTCCCGCCCGCGTTAGTCACCGCAACTTTCACACTACTTGGATCGCCAACTCGATACTTCGCTGTCGCATAAACACGGGCTGAATGCACCGACAACGTCACCCCAGCATCCGCACCATAATCCATCGCCGAAGTCGCCGTCGTGAAACTAATCGGATCACTCGTTGCACTATCCGCCGCAATCGTCACCGTATTGGTACCTTCACCACTAATCAAATCTCCGTTATCTTCCACAACATACTGAACGGTTAACGCTTCCGTCGTCGCACCCGTACGACTCAAGGTAAAGATCACATCCGATCCTTCAACGACCGAAGTTGCATTCGCTGAAACCGTCACGACCGCTTGATCGGTGCCATCGGTATCATAGATATCTGCATACGCTAGCGTCGCATTCGCGTCAGGATCATAACCAGCACCATCAAGCAAGGTTGCCACAATCACCCCGTCATCCCCTGCCCCAGCATTATCAAGCTTCGGTACCGAAATCGTCACACTACTTTCATTCGCTTCTAACACCACATATTTCGTCACTTCCTCAACATAATTCGCCGTTCGACCCGCAAGGTCAGCAAAACTAACCCCTATCGTTAAATCATGTGCACTAGGAGTCGGAGCCGATAAGGTAAACACCACATCTTCACTCGCATCTTCATTAATTGGTGAAGCCGGACCAGTAATCTCGATCACTGGTGGCGATGCCGGTTCATCAATGATCGGTACCGTGACTGATTGCGGACTGAAGATATAGTTCGCATTGGAATCTGAAATTTTAATCTCAACTGGTGTGCGGGCCGAAACTGTCCCTGAAGTCGCAACTCGCACTCGACCCACGGCCGATCCTGAATCATCAATCGTCAATGAAGCCGGATCAAGTGTTAAATCACTACTACCAGCCTGATCCGAGACTTCCATCGCAATCGAGACCGTGGTGCCAGTCGTTGGGGCCGGATCAAGCGTCACCGTATATAAAATGTCGCCACCCAAAAATGTCTCATCATTCAGTGCCGCAAGCGTCAACGTCCCGCCCGCGTTAGTCACCGCAACTTTCACACTACTTGGATCGCCAACCCGATACTTCGCTGTCGCATAAACACGGGCTGAATGCACCGACAACGTCACCCCAGCATCCGCACCAAGATAACGGGGATTTGATTAGTGGTGAAGGTACCAATACGGTGACGATTGCGGCGAATAGTGCAACGAGTGACCCGATTAGTTTCACGACGGATATTTCTGATTCAGATTATGGATCGGATGCTGGGGTGACGTTGTCGGTGCATTCAGCCCGTGTTTATGCGACAGCGAAGTATCGAGTTGGTGATCCAAGTAGTGTGAAAGTTGCGGTGACTAACGCGGGCGGGACGTTGACGCTTGCGGCACTGAATGATGAGACGTTTTTGGGTGGGGACATTTTATATACGGTGACGCTTGATCCGGCCCCAACGACTGGCACCACCGTCTCGATTGCGATGGAAGTCTCCGATCAAGTCGGTAGTAGTGATTTAACACTTGATCCGGCTTCATTGACGATTGATGATTCAGGGTCGGCCATGGGTCGGGTGCGGGTTGCGGATACCGGGACGGAAGCGGCCCGTACGCCCGTTGAGATTAAAATTTCAGATTCCAATGCGAACTATATCTTCAGTCCGCAATCAGTCACGGTGCCGATTGTTGATGAACCGGGGACGTTGCCATTGATTGCGATTGCTGGTCCGGCTTCGCCGATTAATGAAGATGCGAGTGGGGATGTGGAGTTTACGTTATCGGCTCCGACTCCTAGTGCGCATGATTTAACGATTGGGGTTAGTTTTGCTGATCTTACTGGTCGATCTACCAATTATGTTGTGGAAGTAACGAAATATGTGGTGTTAGAGGCGAATGAAAGTAGTGTGACGATTTCGGTACCGAAGCTTGATAATGCCGAGGCAGGGGATGACGGGGTGATTGTGGCGACCTTGCTTGATGGTGCTGGTTATGATCCTGACGCGAATGCGACGCTAGCGTATGCGGATATCTATGATACTGATGGCACCGATCAAGCGGTCGTGACGGTTTCAGCGAATGCAACTTCGGTGGTTGAAGGATCGGATGTGATCTTTACCTTGAATCGTACAGGTGCGACGACGGAAGCGTTAACCGTTCAGTATGATGTGGAAGATAACGGGGATTTGATTAGTGGTGAAGGTACCAATACGGTGACGATTGCGGCGAATAGTGCAACGAGTGACCCGATTAGTTTCACGACGGATATTTCTGATTCAGATTATGGATCGGATGCTGGGGTGACGTTGTCGGTGCATTCAGCCCGTGTTTATGCGACAGCGAAGTATCGAGTTGGTGATCCAAGTAGTGTGAAAGTTGCGGTGACTAACGCGGGCGGGACGTTGACGCTTGCGGCACTGAATGATGAGACGTTTTTGGGTGGGGACATTTTATATACGGTGACGCTTGATCCGGCCCCAACGACTGGCACCACCGTCTCGATTGCGATGGAAGTCTCCGATCAAGTCGGTAGTAGTGATTTAACACTTGATCCGGCTTCATTGACGATTGATGATTCAGGGTCGGCCATGGGTCGGGTGCGGGTTGCGGATACCGGGACGGAAGCGGCCCGTACGCCCGTTGAGATTAAAATTTCAGATTCCAATGCGAACTATATCTTCAGTCCGCAATCAGTCACGGTGCCGATTGTTGATGAACCGGGGACGTTGCCATTGATTGCGATTGCTGGTCCGGCTTCACCGATTAATGAAGATGCGAGTGGGGATGTGGAGTTTACGTTATCGGCTCCGACTCCTAGTGCGCATGATTTAACGATTGGGGTTAGTTTTGCTGATCTTACTGGTCGATCTACCAATTATGTTGTGGAAGTAACGAAATATGTGGTGTTAGAGGCGAATGAAAGTAGTGTGACGATTTCGGTACCGAAGCTTGATAATGCCGAGGCAGGGGATGACGGGGTGATTGTGGCAACCTTGCTTGATGGTGCTGGTTATGATCCTGGCGAATGCGACGCTAGCGTATGCAGATATCTATGATACTGATGGCACCGATCAAGCGGTCGTGACGGTTTCAGCGAATGCAACTTCGGTGGTTGAAGGATCGGAAGTTCCATCTGTTAACCTTCCGTCGTGAATCGCACAGGTGCGACGACCGGAAGCTTGATAATGCCGAGGCAGGGGATGACGGGGTGATTGTGGCGACCTTGCTTGATGGTGCTGGTTGGCACCCCTATGAAGATCCTGACGGGAATGCGATTTGATTAGCTAGCGTATGCGGTTATCTATGTGACGATTGCGGCGACTGATGGTGGATCAAGCGGTCGTGACGGTTTCAGCGAATGCAACTTCGGTGGTTCACGAGGATCGGATGTCATATTCGCTTTACCGGGCTGAATCGTACGGGTGCGACGACGGAAGCGTTAACCGTTCAGTATGATGTGGAAGATAACGGGGATTTGATTAGTGGTGAAGGTACCAATACGGTGACGATTGCGGCGAATAGTGCAACGAGTGACCCGATTAGTTTCACGACGGATATTTCTGATTCAGATTATGGATCGGATGCTGGGGTGACGTTGTCGGTGCATTCAGCCCGTGTTTATGCGACAGCGAAGTATCGAGTTGGCGATCCAAGTAGTGTGAAAGTTGCGGTGACTAACGCGGGCGGGACGTTGACGCTTGCGGCACTGAATGATGAGACGTTTTTGGGTGGGGACATTTTATATACGGTGACGCTTGATCCGGCCCCAACGACTGGCACCACCGTCTCGATTGCGATGGAAGTCTCCGATCAAGTCGGTAGTAGTGATTTAACACTTGATCCGGCTTCATTGACGATTGATGATTCAGGGTCGGCCATGGGTCGGGTGCGGGTTGCGGATACCGGGACGGAAGCGGCCCGTACGCCCGTTGAGATTAAAATTTCAGATTCCAATGCGAACTATATCTTCAGTCCGCAATCAGTCACGGTGCCGATTGTTGATGAACCGGGGACGTTGCCATTGATTGCGATTGCTGGTCCGGCTTCGCCGATTAATGAAGATGCGAGTGGGGATGTGGAGTTTACGTTATCGGCTCCGACTCCTAGTGCGCATGATTTAACGATTGGGGTTAGTTTTGCTGATCTTACTGGTCGATCTACCAATTATGTTGTGGAAGTAACGAAATATGTGGTGTTAGAGGCGAATGAAAGTAGTGTGACGATTTCGGTACCGAAGCTTGATAATGCCGAGGCAGGGGATGACGGGGTGATTGTGGCGACCTTGCTTGATGGTGCTGGTTATGATCCTGACGCGAATGCGACGCTAGCGTATGCGGATATCTATGATACTGATGGCACCGATCAAGCGGTCGTGACGGTTTCAGCGAATGCAACTTCGGTGGTTGAAGGATCGGATGTGATCTTTACCGTGAATCGTACAGGTGCGACGACGGAAGCGTTAACCGTTCAGTATGATGTGGAAGATAACGGGGATTTGATTAGTGGTGAAGGTACCAATACGGTGACGATTGCGGCGAATAGTGCAACGAGTGACCCGATTAGTTTCACGACGGATATTTCTGATTCAGATTATGGATCGGATGCTGGGGTGACGTTGTCGGTGCATTCAGCCCGTGTTTATGCGACAGCGAAGTATCGAGTTGGCGATCCAAGTAGTGTGAAAGTTGCGGTGACTAACGCGGGCGGGACGTTGACGCTTGCGGCACTGAATGATGAGACGTTTTTGGGTGGGGACATTTTATATACGGTGACGCTTGATCCGGCCCCAACGACTGGCACCACCGTCTCGATTGCGATGGAAGTCTCCGATCAAGTCGGTAGTAGTGATTTAACACTTGATCCGGCTTCATTGACGATTGATGATTCAGGGTCGGCCATGGGTCGGGTGCGGGTTGCGGATTCAGGGACAGAAGCGGCCCGTACACCAGTTGAGATTAAAATTTCAGATTCCAATGCGAACTATATCTTCAGTCCGCAATCAGTCACGGTGCCGATTGTTGATGAACCGGGGACGTTGCCATTGATTGCGATTGCTGGTCCGGCTTCGCCGATTAATGAAGATGCGAGTGGGGATGTGGAGTTTACGTTATCGGCTCCGACTCCTAGTGCGCATGATTTAACGATTGGGGTTAGTTTTGCTGATCTTACTGGTCGATCTACCAATTATGTTGTGGAAGTAACGAAATATGTGGTGTTAGAGGCGAATGAAAGTAGTGTGACGATTTCGGTACCGAAGCTTGATAATGCCGAGGCAGGGGATGACGGGGTGATTGTGGCGACCTTGCTTGATGGTGCTGGTTATGATCCTGACGCGAATGCGACGCTAGCGTATGCGGATATCTATGATACTGATGGCACCGATCAAGCGGTCGTGACGGTTTCAGCGAATGCAACTTCGGTGGTTGAAGGATCGGATGTGATCTTTACCTTGAATCGTACGGGGGCGACGACGGAAGCGTTAACCGTTCAGTATGATGTGGAAGATAACGGGGATTTGATTAGTGGTGAAGGTACCAATACGGTGACGATTGCGGCGAATAGTGCAACGAGTGACCCGATTAGTTTCACGACGGATATTTCTGATTCAGATTATGGATCGGATGCTGGGGTGACGTTGTCGGTGCATTCAGCCCGTGTTTATGCGACAGCGAAGTATCGAGTTGGTGATCCAAGTAGTGTGAAAGTTGCGGTGACTAACGCGGGCGGGACGTTGACGCTTGCGGCACTGAATGATGAGACGTTTTTGGGTGGGGACATTTTATATACGGTGACGCTTGATCCGGCCCCAACGACTGGCACCACCGTCTCGATTGCGATGGAAGTCTCCGATCAAGTCGGTAGTAGTGATTTAACACTTGATCCGGCTTCATTGACGATTGATGATTCAGGGTCGGCCATGGGTCGGGTGCGGGTTGCGGATACCGGGACGGAAGCGGCCCGTACGCCCGTTGAGATTAAAATTTCAGATTCCAATGCGAACTATATCTTCAGTCCGCAATCAGTCACGGTGCCGATTGTTGATGAACCGGGGACGTTGCCATTGATTGCGATTGCTGGTCCGGCTTCGCCGATTAATGAAGATGCGAGTGGGGATGTGGAGTTTACGTTATCGGCTCCGACTCCTAGTGCGCATGATTTAACGATTGGGGTTAGTTTTGCTGATCTTACTGGTCGATCTACCAATTATGTTGAGGAAGTAACGAAATATGTGGTGTTAGAGGCGAATGAAAGTAGTGTGACGATTTCGGTACCGAAGCTTGATAATGCCGAGGCAGGGGATGACGGGGTGATTGTGGCGACCTTGCTTGATGGTGCTGGTTATGATCCTGACGCGAATGCGACGCTAGCGTATGCAGATATCTATGATACTGATGGCACCGATCAAGCGGTCGTGACGGTTTCAGCGAATGCAACTTCGGTGGTTGAAGGATCGGATGTGATCTTTACCGTGAATCGTACAGGTGCGACGACGGAAGCGTTAACCGTTCAGTATGATGTGGAAGATAACGGGGATTTGATTAGTGGTGAAGGTACCAATACGGTGACGATTGCGGCGAATAGTGCAACGAGTGACCCGATTAGTTTCACGACGGATATTTCTGATTCAGATTATGGATCGGATGCTGGGGTGACGTTGTCGGTGCATTCAGCCCGTGTTTATGCGACAGCGAAGTATCGGCTTGGTATCCAATAGTGTGAAAGTTGCGGTGACTAACGCGGGCGGGACGTTGACGGTTGCGGCACTGAATGATGAGACGTTTTTGGGTGGCGACATTTTATATACGGTGACGCTTGATCCGGCCCCAACGACTGGCACCACCGTCTCGATTGCGATGGAAGTCTCCGATCAAGCCGGTAGTAGTGATTTAACACTTGATCCGGCTTCATTGACGATTGATGATTCAGGGTCGGCCATGGGTCGAGTGCGAGTTGCGACTTCAGGGACAGTTTCGGCCCGCACACCAGTTGAGATTAAAATTTCAGATTCCAATGCGAACTATATCTTCAGTCCGCAATCAGTCACGGTGCCGATTGTTGATGAACCGGCATCGCCACCAGTGATTGCGATTGCTGGTCCGGCTTCACCGATTAATGAAGATGCGAGTGAAGATGTGGAGTTTACCTTATCGGCTCCGACTCCTAGTGCGCATGATTTAACGATAGGGGTTAGTTTTGCTGATCTTACTGGTCGATCTACCAATTATGTTGAGGAAGTAACGAAATATGTGGTGTTAGAAGCGAATGAAAGTAGTGTGACGATTTCGGTACCGAAGCTTGATAATGCTGAGGCAGGGGATGACGGGGTGATTGTGGCGACCTTGCTTGATGGTGCTGGTTATGATCCTGACGCGAATGCGACGCTAGCGTATGCGGATATCTATGATACTGATGGCACCGATCAAGCGGTCGTGACGGTTTCAGCGAATGTCGGTACCGAAATCGTCACACTACTTTGATTCGCTTCTAACACCACATATTTCGTTACTTCCACAACATAATTGGTAGATCGACCAGTAAGATCAGCAAAACTAACCCCAATCGTTAAATCATGCGCACTAGGAGTCGGAGCCGATAACGTAAACTCCACATCCCCACTCGCATCTTCATTAATCGGTGAAGCCGGACCAGCAATCGCAATCAATGGCAACGTCCCCGGTTCATCAACAATCGGCACCGTGACTGATTGCGGACTGAAGATATAGTTCGCATTGGAATCTGAAATTTTAATCTCAACGGGCGTACGGGCCGCTTCCGTCCCGGTATCCGCAACCCGCACCCGACCCATGGCCGACCCTGAATCATCAATCGTCAATGAAGCCGGATCAAGTGTTAAATCACTACTACCGACTTGATCGGAGACTTCCATCGCAATCGAGACGGTGGTGCCAGTCGTTGGGGCCGGATCAAGCGTCACCCTATATAAAATGTCCCCACCCAAAAACGTCTCATCATTCAGTGCCGCAAGCGTCAACGTCCCGCCCGCGTTAGTCACCGCAACTTTCACACTACTTGGATCACCAACTCGATACTTCGCTGTCGCATAAACACGGGCTGAATGCACCGACAACGTCACCCCAGCATCCGATCCATAATCTGAATCAGAAATATCCGTCGTGAAACTAATCGGGTCACTCGTTGCACTATTCGCCGCAATCGTCACCGTATTGGTACCTTCACCACTAATCAAATCCCCGTTATCTTCCACATCATACTGAACGGTTAACGCTTCCGTCGTCGCACCCGTACGATTCAAGGTAAAGATCACATCCGATCCTTCAACCACCGAAGTTGCATTCGCTGAAACCGTCACGACCGCTTGATCGGTGCCATCAGTATCATAGATATCCGCATACGCTAGCGTCGCATTCGCGTCAGGATCATAACCAGCACCATCAAGCAAGGTCGCCACAATCACCCCGTCATCCCCTGCCTCGGCATTATCAAGCTTCGGTACCGAAATCGTCACACTACTTTCATTCGCCTCTAACACCACATATTTCGTTACTTCCACAACATAATTGGTAGATCGACCAGTAAGATCAGCAAAACTAACCCCTATCGTTAAATCATGCGCACTAGGAGTCGGAGCCGATAACGTAAACTCCACATCCCCACTCGCATCTTCATTAATCGGCGAAGCCGGACCAGCAATCGCAATCAATGGCAACGTCCCCGGTTCATCAACAATCGGCACCGTGACTGATTGCGGACTGAAGATATAGTTCGCATTGGAATCTGAAATTTTAATCTCAACTGGTGTGCGGGCCGAAACTGTCCCTGAAGTCGCAACCCGCACTCGACCCACGGCCGACCCTGAATCATCAATCGTCAATGAAGCCGGAGCAAGTGTTAAATCACTACTACCGGCTTGATCGGAGACTTCCATCGCAATCGTGACGGTGGTGCCAGTCGTTGGGGCCGGATCAAGCGTCACCGTATATAAAATGTCCCCACCCAAAAACGTCTCATCATTCAGTGCCGCAAGCGTCAACGTCCCAATCGCATTGGTCACCGCAACTTTCACACTATTGTCAGTCCCAAGCCGATACTTTCCTGCCGCATAAATACGGGCTGAATGCACCGACAACGTCACCCCAGCATCCGATCCATAATCCGTCGCCGAAGTCGCCGTCGTGAAACTAATCGGATCACTCGTTGCACTATTCGCCGCAATCGTCACCGTAGCGGTACCTTCACCACTAATCAAATCCCCATTATCAGCCACATCATACTGAACGGTTAACGCTTCCGTCGTCGCCCCCGTACGACTCAAGGTAAAAATCACATCCGATCCTTCAACCACCGAAGTTGCATTCGCTGAAACCGTCACTTCAACTGGGGTTGTATTCTCTGCATCATGAATTTCTGCATTGGCTGTATTTGATGGCGAGGTATGAGTATAACCAGCACCATCTAAGATTGTCGCCACCAATACCCCATCATTACTCGCCGTATTATCGGTTTTAGCCGTGATCACTAAGTCAACACTAGGTTCATTCGCTGGTAACCAAACATAATGTACCCCATCATCCACAAATCCAGTACTTTTGCCAGCAAAATCAATCACATTCACTTCGACCGTGATATCTTTATCCGCAGTTGGGTCTGCCGCAATCGTAAAGGTCGCAGTCCCTCCTTCCGCCACCGGTACACTCGGTCCTATGATCGTCAGTGTCGCCGGGGTAGACGGACTTTCAACTGGGATCTCCAATGGTGCCGCCAAGCCATATCTAGCAACCGACCCTAATGTCAACGTCAACATCCCCGACGAACTAACTAAGGTGGAAACCCGGGCCGTTACCGACCCACCCGTACCAACTGAAAGCGGCGAAGCCGGGGTAATCACCAACGAACTATTGGTCCCATCACTCGCCGTTACCGGCACTTCAATCGGACCCGAGGGCGGCGGCGAAATCGATACCGTAAACTCAAACTCCGAATCCGGCACCACATTCCTATATTGTGAAGTCAACGTAATATTTCCCAAAAGTGCATCATCGGTAATTGTCGCCGTTCCCACATGACTAGAAGCATCCGCTAAACTATAATTCGCACTATCTAACAAAGTCACGGTAAGCGTGCTATCAGCATCATCCCCAGCAGGATCCGAAGTCACAATCGGTAAGGTTAACGTCGTACCAGTAAATGATTGATCTGCAACCGTGAAATCACCATCTGTGACAAAATCACCTGACTCACTCACATTATAAGCTATCGTAAAGGTGCCAGTCGGGGCCGGAGTCCCAGTAATCGTAAAATTCGCACTTGCACTCTGATCAGCCTGTACTGGATCAGTTATATTCGCAATTGAAAGCCGTGGTTGCGAAGCCGTTGACGCGGTATTATCCTTATACTCCACTTGATAACTACGTATCGCGCCACCACCTTCAATATTGTAAGAATTTGCTCTGGGAAAAATATCTATACCTTCCGTTTGATTCCCATTTGGATTAGAACCTGTTGTTGGATTTTGGGTATTCACCGTAACCTTTACTGAACCACTAGTAGGTATTGTTACCGTACCCTCTCCAAATTCAGGAAACGCACTAGATGGTGTTACACTAGTAATAAATTCATTAGAATTATATAATTGAATTCGAACCTGTAAAGGTGTAGTTACCACCGCTGAAGTTTCTACATTAAAACTATATGAATGCCCTTGTGTCACCGAACCAGTGAGGTTTGTTATCGCAACCACTGGTAAATTATCATTTAGATTTGCAACAGTTTTATGATTAGGACTATTCGCTAATGTATAACCAGTCCCATCAACCAATTCAACCGTTACTGTTCCAGTTTCGTCGGTAGCTCCACTTGGATTTCTGACATCTATCACCAAATTCGTCTCCGCACCAGATAGTGTTTGAGGTGGCAACAATCCATTTGAACCACTCAAGAAATTTGCGCCGGTACTCCCAACCAATACCATCACCTGCTTCCCAGTAGCTGGGGCAGGTGTAGACAAAATCTTAAACGTTATAGTTGAATTGGTAGCCACAGAAATTGGTTTAGTGGAAAATGTCTCAAACGAGATACGAGGATTTGCGGCAGTCGGAGTAGTATTATCTTTGGAAACAACTGTATCTGTACCGCCCTTACCACTCGCGATTGTGTAAGTAGAATCGTCACCTGTTAGTGTGATCGTTATATCTTGATTTTGAAAATTAGGGTCATTTGCTGTTGATACTGTAACAACCTGCGAACCACTTTGTGGAATAGTAACCATACTATCTCTTCCATCCACATAAGTTCCAGGAGAAATATCTGTAATAATTGTCGCAGTTCCTTCATTAAACTCAACTGTTACTGGCAATTCCCCAACCAATGTAGCACTAGTTTCAATTGTGAAACTAAACGTATGACCTTGTGTAACTGTATCTGGTACACCTGTCAAAGTAATTTCTGGTAACACTGCTGCACCATGTCTTGGAATGGCAACATTTCTTGAAGCATTTGTTCCCAATTTATACCCCGCTCCAGGCAGTAATTCTACAGTGATTTGACCATCACCATCAACTGTACCACCTCTATGAATAGACACGGTTACATCATCTGACTTTGATGTTGGTATATCTATCGTGTTACTTATTGGACTACTCACTAAAAATCCTTTATTAGTTCCAGAATCTGTTACTCTATAATTAACTCGTATTACATCTGCTTGTGTGGCAGTATCTGTATTTCGAACAGTAATAGTGAATGATTCACTTGTACTTATAACTGTAGGGGCATCATCTAAAGACATAGCTGGTAGGCTTGTTCCATCAACTACTTCAACACTTAGATCTTTACTACCAAAATCGAAAACATATTTTGATGCGTCAGCATGTGAATTATTTAATGCAACTGTATATGTCCCTGTTGACGAAAATGTTTGTTCCTGTCTTACGAAAGTGGTATTTGCAGGAATTACAACTTGAGTAATGGCCGTTCCATCTCTTCCAGCTGTTCCCCCTTCTGTAACACCTACAGTAATTTGTTCACTTTGCGCTGGATATATTGACACCCCCCATTCAGAATAATCTGTACTCGATATTTCTGTTGACGAAGTTGATATAGATACGATTGGTTTATCAACAAATGTTATAGTGAGAGTTTCAGTATTTACTGGGTCAGCAGGTATATTGTTATCTTTAGCAACATTTGTACCTAAACTTCCATAAGCAAAAGCGGCATTCGTTAATGTGAAATTTAATATAAGTGTTTGATTTGCACTTACAGTTTTACCACTTAATGATATGGGTATACTGCCTGTTGAATCACCAGCATTTATTGTCAAAGTGTCAGCGGTAAGTATATCAGATGCAGTGCCACCTACAGTATACGCAATATCTACATTACGACTTGAAACAATAGTCTCACCAGGTAAAACTGTCATTGGATCGGAATTATCATCAAATACAATTCTCTTCAAATTAAATTCCAAGTCAAAAGCGTCAATATCTTTTGACACTTCCATCGTGTTAGAATCTGGGTAATTTGTCGTAACAAGAGGTCCCACATCTGTTCTACTATCTCTTATAGTAATGGCAATCTGAATTCTATTCTGAACTATTCCGCCAGTTTGAAATTGAGCTTTAGTTCGGTCAGCAAAATCTACATTTAAAGATATTAGCTCATCATCTTCATCTATACCGTCCTGCAATATTTGTATTTGAATTGTATTCAAACTTGTTGTACCATTATGTGTAAACTTGTCCGTCAAAATTCTATAATCTTCATTCTCTGTCGCAGTATGATCAGGTCGTTCTGAAAAGACTAAATTATGTTCTCCAGCATCACCAGATAATCCCTGAAAATTAAACGTTCTGATTCTTGCTTCAGTATTTTCTGCTGGACGCTCTCTTTCATTTACAGTTAGTGAATTAGAATATTCATACGTCACAGACTGTTGCGCTTGGACTTCTGACACTGGCACCACCACAGAACCAATACCAATAACAACCACCGCGACTGCCGCCGCGCTTGCCACGCGCCCTAACGGCCCAGCAATCATCCGTCCAACCCCGACGATGTATGCACTTACTGCTTTTACCATTATTTCCAATCCAGCTTCTACTCTTGTCATCATGTTTGTTGCTTCTTGTTGTTCCTGGGATGCAAAGTGAGCTTGCACTCCCGCGTTTATACGTGAATTTGCCTCACCAGCTGATAGCATATGGCAGTTAGGTTTCATATCGCCTCCTGGCACAAATAAGGATTTGATGTTATCTCGGATTCGAGACATTATGATCCCACCTTTTTTCACGAGGTGGGTTGTGGTGGTAATAAGTTTAGACATTCTTTTAGCTCCTTGTGCTAATTCAGACTCACTATTAGTTTGTGCGTTTTTATAATGAGTCATTAGACCTGGTTGGAGGTCATTGAATTGTTCTACGAAATTAGTTGGCTCAAACTTAATCCTTGTGACAGCAGGTTTGGCCTTTTCCATTACAGTGCGTGGTGTTATAATAACACTTGATCGCGTTGATTTGGTTAATCGGTTGACTTGGTTGTTCATAGCTGTGATCAGCTTTCGCATTTGATTTTCTCCTCCTATAAGTGATTCAGTTTAACTGAATTCTTGCCCCGTGAATGTAATCTCTAGTTTCATCTACTGTTTCTTTCACACAATTGTTATTTAATACCCTTTTTTACATTTTGTCAAACCCAAGTATAAGAAAAGGTGAGCAAATTGCGAATAACTATTCAACCTTGCCCACCTTTCTGTTGCTAACCAGTCAATAGGACTTTGATTAGAATATTTCGTACCCCTACTCTACCAGTTAAAGGCTCCATCTAGTTTAATTTTCTGGTTTAGAGTTCCTTCGGTGTCGGTCTCTTGGGTTCCAGTCAACTCAAAATTCAAGTCAGAACCAAGTTGGAGACGAGTACCGACATGATACTTGTTATC
This sequence comes from Stappiaceae bacterium, assembly GCA_964291365.2. Classification (GTDB taxonomy): domain Bacteria; phylum Pseudomonadota; class Alphaproteobacteria; order Rhizobiales; family Stappiaceae; genus JBDWFY01. Next base: position 1,156,550 of record OZ219989.1, on the reverse strand, counting down.
AGCATCATCGGAGTAACCAATTCCACCAAATGGTGTTAGTCGGCTGGTATTACCCAAAATACTCAAACCATAACCTAACTCGGTATCCACATGCACACCATCCATATATTGACCAGTTTCGCTGACACTTTCAAGAATGTCACTGCTCCACAATGAACGGCTGTTAACACTTTGCATTTGACCATAAGAAGGTGAAACTTCCATGATCGTGCCAAGTTTGTCATCGCCTTGATCATAACTCACTGTACCTAACACACTCCATTTTTGAATCTCACCTTGTTCAATCAAGAGCATGTTACTATTACCAGTGAATGATATTCCAATTGGTGACGTGTAGCTGATGCCACTACCAATTTCCATACCGAAGATAGATTGATTATCCTTACCATCACCACGTAAGCCGACTGAAATTGTTGGTTTCAGGGTTGAACCACTAATCAGGTTTTGAGTATGGGTACCAACAACAGCAATGCGGTAATGGCTAGCATCTGTTTGCATTGAATCGATCAGATCTACCGCGCCAATTAGATTTTGTCGTGCATACCATGATTGACCGGTAATGGACAATTCACTAGTGCCACCTTCAAGAATACTATCCGAAGCGTAGATGCGCTGATTACCACTGATCCCTAGAGTGCGGTAAGTATTGGATACGGTTTGCAGTTCATAATTGGCTTGATCAATATCAATTTCTCCAACACCATAACCAGCAACTGCTCGTAATTCAGACTCTTGATCAGATGAAGTCCAACCCAAATATGGATTCAAGGCAGTGGTGCGTGATTTGAATGTCAAAGCATCTTCCGTTGCCCCAGTATGATCAATATCGGATTCTGTGACTGCACCTGAAATACCAATCAATAGTCCTTGACCAACCATGGCATCAAGACCAAGATGACCAGTAAAGACATCAGCATCCCAAGATCGTGAAGAACCTTCTGAATCGATGTCGCGGTAATCACCGATGCCCCAAATTGTTGCCATACTTGGTCCATCAGTTTCTGGGAAAAGACTTAATGCAAATGATGAACTACCAAGCACTTCACGCAACGTCATGGATCTACCATTAATTGCTTCACCACCAACTTCTATGAGCTCTCTAAGGTCTTCAGTACCATTATACATGAAAGTTGAGGCTACACCTTTACTGGCAAATGCTGTGTCCATACGATTCGATGCAATCCCCAAAGTTCGTGCCGCAAGAGCTCCTGTCATATCTGATTGAACATCTTGAGCCGCTGAAGAAATGTCTTCAACCCGTTGTAGTCGATCCGCGGAATCAGTTACTGCCACACTTGCACTATTTTGATCAGTCAGATCATATGTCTGACCATCAATCAAGGTTAAGGTGACTCCACCATCGCGCTCAGCAAGATTATCATCAACTGTGGCAATTTGAATTAGTGCACTCTGCTGAGATGCAGTTAATTTAATTCTTTGGATACCTTGACCTAAGTTATCAAAGAAGTCCCCTTCTGCGCTGAGAGTGTATTCAACAACAATATCTTCAGCGAGATTTCCACTTCCAGAGATATTGAATAACACTGGAGTACCTTCTTCCACACTTCCAGCACCAGCTGCTACCGAAACCTTTGGTAATATCACCGGTGCACTTGGGGTTTGTACGGGAGGACTAGCAGCTCCTAATACACCTAGAATTGCTGTTACGGCTTGGTCAGCAATCGAGATTCTATCTTCATCGGGTGTATCTTCTGTATCTGTGTCCGTGACCAGAACTTCAACTTCATCATTAACCGGATCAATATTATAGGTAGAACCTGACTCAACAATAGAAACAGTGATTGTTCCTGACCCATCTGGAACCGTATCATTAATAGTACGAATTCTAATTGATGCCGAACCAGAGGTCAACCGGTGAACTCGTGGTACTCTAAAGGCGATATAATCCGCTTCTTGCTCAACATTGATGACGACATCTATTGAGCTAGGAGCAGGGGTTGCCGCAATCGTGATATCAATAGTTTGACCTTCATTGATATTACCATCTGCACTATCAGTTTCAGGAGTCAATGCAATTGATACGCGTGGGGTGACTGGACTATAATCATCATCGACCACCAAAATAGTACCAGAAACTGCGGTTCCAAGTTCATAGGTTCTTGTTGTTGCGGTATCATTATTCAAGGTCAACGTGATATCACCATCATCTTCTTCAACCGTATCTTCAACTAAAGTTAGAGGTATCATACCAGTATATGTGCCATCTGCGTCTGGGTCGGTAAATTCAACTTCAAAATTTTTGGCGACACCAGAAGTTCCCTCTTCTAAGAAATCAAGATCCCCTTGATCAGGAGTTGCATTGATTGTCAACGTGGTATCCGCTGTTAGATTAGCTGCAGTAAGCACAAAATTAGCTGGGCCTTCATTCTCATTGACATATCCATTATCAGCGGCAATAGTTACGACTGGTAATACTGGAGGTGCATCATCATCGATAATGGTTCCCTTAACTTGAGTAACTAATAATGATGCTCCTCCTGTAGGATTGGACAAGGTTACAGTAAATGTTTCAGGTCCTTCTGAATCGCCATCTCCAAGAATTGGAACATTAAAGGTGCTTTCTTTGGCATCTGCCGCAATTGTTTCAACTGTTCCAGAAGAAGCGGTATAATCTTCGTCAGCTGTTGCAGAATCACCAGTTTCGGTTGAAGCCGCCCATGAATATGTGATTGCATCACTACTTGGTGGAATAGTAGTTACAGTAAAGACCATGTTAGCTGTTTCACCTTCAGCACCTTCTGCTAGTTCAGCAGCTACAATACTTAATCCAGTACCATCATCATTTTCAATCGTACCTTTCGCTGAACCTGCATCACTCTTAATTGAAGCACCAGTACTAGGATTAGACAAGGTCACAGTAAAGGTTTCATCAAACTCAGGAGTTTCATCTGCTATTATTTGCACTACTATGGTACTTGATTCTGTACCAGCGGTGATTGAAACTGTTCCATTAGTTTGACTACGGAAATCAGTATCAGCCGTTGCAGTATCCCCTTCTTCGATTGAAGTTACCCATGTCGCAGTCAATGGTGCTGTTGCATCAGAAGGTACTGGTGGGAAAGCCGTCACTGTGAACATCATGCTACCAACACTTGTACCATCACCTTCAGGCAATGTTCCCGCGGCAATACTCAACTCTGAACCATCATCATTGGTGATTGTTCCTTTTGCGACATTGTTAGTATCATGAAGTGAAGCACCAGTTCCTGTGATTCCCGATAAAGTTACAGTAAAGGTTTCATCGGCTTCAGGTGTATCATCACCAATAAGAGCAACAGTAAATGTTTTGGAAGTTTCTGTCGCCGCAAACATTAGTGTACCTTCACCCTTAGTATAGTCTACACCTTCTTCTGCGGTATCTGCAGGGTCCGTAGTTTCAACTGAGGTTGCCCATTTTACGGTAACATCAGATGTTGGTGCTGGATCTGCCTTAACAGTAAAGGTCATAGTAGGTGTATCTCCATCAGCTCCTTCATCCACTGATACAGTAACAGGATCAAAACTCAACACTGGACCATCATTATCAATAATAGTGCCCGTTGCTGTATCTAAACCAGGTAAGAATGAGACCGTTTCACCAGAACCTGCTGAGATAGGATCAGTTAAAGTCACCGTGAATGTTTCATCTGCTTCAGATACAGTATCCAGAGCAATTGGAACACTAATCATGGTAGTGGTCTCACCTGCATCTATTGTGCCAGTATTATTGGAAGAAGCAGTAAAGTCATCAGTTTCATCCGCTGTATCATTATTAGCAGTAACTTTCGCGGCCGCCCATTTAAATGTGATATTATTGGTCACATTTTCTGGAATGAGTGTTACGGTGAATACCATGTTTACAGGATCAGTATCACCAGTATCGCCTTCTGTCACCATTGCATCCATAATACTAAGTCCAAAGCCATCATCATTGTTAATTGTACCTTTTGCAGAACCCGCAGTTGTTGAAATTGTCGCACCAGTACTTGGAGCTGACAAGGTTACCGTGAAGGTTTCGTTTTCTTCTGGTGTGGTATCACCAGCGATATCAATAGTAAAAGTTCCCATTTCCTCATCAGCTGCAATGTTAACTGTACCAGTACCACCACTGAAATCATCAGCACTTGCATTATCAGTGCCATCAACTATAGAGGTCGTCCAAGTCGCAGAATGTCCTGCACTTGAAGATGGAATGGCTGTTACAGTAAACATCATTTTTGCTGGTGTTGCAGAATCATCTCCTTCAGCTATGTTAGCAGGTGCTATTGAAATTGTGGTGCCATCATCATTGGTAATCGTACCCGTAGCTGTGGCATTTAACAATTTAATCGTATCAGCTCCACTTGCTGGTTTCTGATCAGATAGCTCTACAAGGAAGATTTCATCATACTCAGATACGTTATCACCAATTAATGATACAGTAATATCCACTGAAGACGTACCCGCAGCTATGGATATATCATCGCCAGAATTCGTGGTATAGTCAGTACCTGCTGTGGCTAAATTATCACCAGTCGCATCTTTGGTAGTCCAATCAAAAGTAATAGGAACACCTCCTGCTGGAATTGGTGGAACGGCTTCAACAGTGAACGTCATGGTTGGTGTTTCAGTATCAGCACCTTCAGCCATACTTACATCAGCTATACGTAAGCCAGTTCCATCATCATTAGTGATAGTACCTTGAGCTGAGTTGTCAGTTTTAGAAATTTGACCACCTACACCAACTTCAGTGATAGTTACTGTAAATGTCTCATCTATTTCTGGAATATCATCCCCCAAGATCGCTACCGTAATATCTTTTGTCTTACTAGTTGAATCAAATACAACACTACCATCCAATACAGCAGTGAAATCTTCACCTGCAGTTGCTGAATCTCCTTCTTCAACTGAAGTTACCCATTTTACTGTTATGGTTTCACCAGCAGATAGATCTGAACTTGCGGTTATAGTGAACGACATATTATTGTTTGTTGCACTTGTTGCACCTTCTGCAAGCGTTCCATCCGCAATACTGAAGATGACACCATCATCATTGAGGATTGTTCCTTGAGCTGTTGTATCAATTAATGACACACCAGTCGCACCTACTGGAAGAGAAAGAGTAACTGTAAAGGTTTCATCCGCTTCTGCTTCATCATCAGAAACTATTGGAACACTAATGGTATCAGTAGCAACACCAGCAGAAATAGTTTCCGGATTATCGGTAGTTGCAGTAAAGTCCGCTGTTACCCCGGTACCATCCGCGGTATCATCTGTTTCCTTTGAAGCAGACCAATTATACATGATATCAGTAGCACTTGGTGGTATAGCAGTTACTGTAAAGTCTAAAGTAACAGTATCTCCATCATCCCCCTCAAGAATCTCAGCAGCTGCAATTCTTAATCCAGTACCATCATCATTGGATATTGTACCTTTTGCTGTGGTATTTGGTAGAAGTTGCGCACCACCAGTTGGACTTGATAAGGTCACAGTGAAAGTTTCATCGGGTTCTGGCATATTATCACCAGTAGTCGCAACATCAAAGGTTCCAGTTGTTGAACCAGACGCAATGGTTACCATACCAGTACCAACTGTGAAATCATCCGCACTTGCAGTATCTTCATTTGCTACAATTGAACTTGTCCAAGTTGCGGTCAATTGCGCTGTTGCTTCTGGGAATGCAGTTACAGTAAATGTCACTTTACCATCTCCAGTGCCATCTGCTGAAGCTGCACCTTCATCACCTGAAGCTGGCGCAATAGTCAATAACGAACCATCATCATTAGTGATCGTACCTTTTGCAGAACCTTCAGTAGTTGAAATCTTTCCACCGATTGCAACACTTGCTAAGATTACTGTAAAGGTTTCATCTTCTTCTGGTGTATTATCACCCACAATATCAACTTCAAAGGTAGCCGTAGTCGCATTAGCCAAAATGGTTACAGAATCTGTAGCAGAAGTAAAGTCATTCCCACTTGCATTATCATCTTCTGCAATTGAAGTTCTCCATGTTACCATTAAATCCGTAGTTGGTGCTGGATCGGCCGTTACAGTGAAGAGCATTTTACCAGTTGCACTTTCTGCTCCTTCAGCTAGAGATGCTGGATCAATACTTACTTCCACTCCATCATCATTAAGGATGGTACCTTTTACTGAAGCCACTAATATATCAATTCCAGCGTCTACACCTGAGATAGTAACAGTAAAGGTCTCATCAAGTTCTGGTATATCATCTCCAGTAATTGGAACCATAATAGTATGCGTACCCATATTTGCTGGGATTGTCTCATCAGTATTTGATGCCATGGTATAATCAGTTCCAGCTTCAGCCGCACTATCACCAGAATCATCAGAAGTTGTCCAATCAAACATAACTGGAGTGCTACTTGGCGGTATAACTTCTACAGTGAAGATCATGTTATTGTTTGTTGCACTAGCTGCACCTTCAACTAAACTTGAAGCCAAAATTCTAATTCCAGTACCATCATCATTAGTAATTGTACCTTGTGCAGAACCATTAGTATCTGAAATTGTTGCACCTTCTGTTGCATTAGATAAAGATACTGTAAAGGTCTCATCAGGTTCTGGCATATCATCACCAGTAACACTAACCATGAAGGTCTTTGTTCTATCACCTACCTTAAACTCTGCCTTACCACTTCCACCGGTAAAGTCGGTACCTGACGTAGCATTATCTACGTTAGCTACAATTGAAGTCGCCCAATCCACACTAAAGTCAACTTCTGCTGGTGGGAATGCGGTAATGGTGAAAGTCATCATAGGAGTGGCTTCATCTGCACCCTCAGCTATTTCTACGTCAGCAATAGTGAGTAACGAACCATCATCATTTTCGATTGTACCAATGGCTGACATATTCAGTAATTCAATATCTGCTGATGGATTAGAAAGGTTGACCACAAAGGTTTCATCATGTTCTTGAGCATCATCCCCAATGATTGGAACAGAAATGGTCGCGTTAGCTCCATTAGCGGCAATCATCTCTCCAGTATTAGATGCCATGTTATAGTCTGTACCAACTGTAGCCAAGTTATTACCGGTATTATTAGCTGTAGTCCAATCAAATGTAATTGGAGAACTACTTGGTGGCACAGCTTCTACAGTGAAAACCATGTTATTGTTAGTCGCACCCATAGCACCTTCGGCCATACTCACATCAGTAATACGGAGTCCGGTACCATCATCATTGGTAATTTTACCTTGTGCAGAACCAGCAGAATCCGAAATTGTTGCTCCAGTTGTAGCATTTGACAAGGACACAGTGAAGGTCTCATCAAACTCTGGAGTTTCATCACCAGTAATATCAACAGTAAAGGTTTGGATGGCATTACCTTCTGCAAAGGTTAAAGTATCACTATCCCCGTCATAATCAGTATCTTCCGTTGCATTATCAACGTCGGCTACAACAGAAGTCGCCCAATCCACCATAAATCCGCCAGTACCTGCTGGAGGAGTCGCGGTTACAGTAAAGGTGATCATATTTGAATCACTATTCCCACCTTCTGCAAATGAAGAATCTGCAATAGATAGTAATGAACCATCATCATTTTCGATCGTTCCTGTCGCAGAAGGAGTCAGAATTTGAATGCCTGAAGATGGATTGGTGAAATTGACCACAAAGGTTTCATCAAATTCTGGGTCATTATCCCCAATTATTGGGACCGTGATGGTAGTATTTGCTCCATTTGCGGTAATTGTCTCACCAGTATTGGAGGACATTGTATAGTCCGTACCAACAGTCGCTAAGTTATCTCCAGTACCAGCGGCTGTGGTCCAATCGAATGTAATAGCATCACTACTTGGAGGAATAGCCTCTATTGTAAAGGTCATATTATTGTTGGTAGCATCTTGTGCACCTTCAGCCATACTCACATCTGCAATCCGAATTCCCGTACCATCATCATTGTTAATGGTACCTTTCGCTGAAGAATTACTTGATAACTTAGAACCAGCACCAGGACTGGATAAAGCTACAGTAAAGGTTTCAGGAAACTCTGGAGTATCATCACCAATGATATCAACTTCAAAGGTTTGCATTGCATTTCCTACTTCAAAGGTTAAGGTATCACTTCCAGCAACAAAATCTGAACCCGCAACAGCGAAATCAACGCCTGCCTCAATTGAGGTTGCCCAATCTACTGTAAACTGAGTTGTCGCAGGTGGATTTGCGGTTACCGTAAACATCATCTTGCCGTTAGGATCACCTTGATCACCTTCAGCTAAATTTGCGGCCGCGATACTTAATGATGAACCATCATCATTTTCAATCGTTCCAGTCGCAGTGGCCTTAATAGGTGTGGCTCCCATAAGATTTAATAACTCCACTGTAAAGGTTTCATCCGATTCAGCATCTGTATCACCCTTCGCAATAACTGTAAGGGTATGAGAGGTCGCATCAGCTGCAATTGTGACATTTGTAGCTGAATTCATAGTATAATCAGTACCTTCAGTCGCCGCATTTGTAGTCGTATCATCCTTAGTCGTCCAATCAAACATGATCGGTGAACTAATTGGAGGAATCACTGAGATTATGAAATTCATCATTGTATCACCACTATCACCTTCAGCGACTCTCAGATCCGCAATACTCAAGCCAGTCCCATCATCATTAGTAATCATACCTTCTGCAGTACCATCCCCAGCAATTGTTGCTCCAGCTGTTGCACTTGACAAGGTTACAGTAAAGGTCTCAGGAAACTCTGGAGTATCATCACCAGTGATATCAACTGTAAAGGTTTGAGTCGCATCACCTTCCATAAAGGTTGCTGTACCACTAGTTGCCGTAAAGTCAGCAGTTTCATCGGCTGTATCATCAGTTTCCTTTGAAGCAGCCCACATCACGGTAAAGTCTTGCGTTGCTGGTGGAGTCGCAGTAATCGTAAAGGTAATTTGATTGTTATCAGTATCATCTCCCTCATCTCCACTTGAATCAGCAATAGTTAGGGTAGAGCCATCATCATTGGTAATTGTTCCTATTGCAGAAGTAGTCAGGATTTCAATATCAGCTGATGGATTTGATAAAGTGACCACAAAGGTCTCATCATATTCTGGATCATCATCCCCGATAATTGGAACCATAATGGTGGTATTAGCTCCATCGGCCGCAATCATCTCCCCTGTATTATTTGACGCGGTATAGTCTGTCGCTACTGTCGCTGGATTAGCACCAGAAGTATCTGGTGAAGTTGTCCAATCAAAAGTAATGGCATCACTACTTGGTGGCACTGCTTCAACAGTGAAGACCATATTTGGAGTCTCAGTATCAGCACCTTCTGCTACACTAGCTGCTAAAATCCGAATCCCATGTCCATCATCATTATTAATCATTCCTTTCGCAGTAGGATCATCTGCTAACTGTGCACCCATACCAGCATTCGACAAGGTCACAGTAAAGGTCTCAGGAAACTCTGGAGTGTCATCACCATTAATATTAACGGTAAAGGTTTGTTCATCGTCACCCTCATTAAAGGTTAAGGTACCACTTGCGGTGTCAAAATCATCATCCGCGGTCGCATTATCATCTTCTTCAACTGATGTTGCCCACTGTACCGTAAATCCACCAGTTCCTGCAGGTGGAGCCGCAGTAACAGTGAAAGTCATTGTACCTGTCTCGGTATCCGCACCTTCAGCCAATGAACTCGACGCAATTGTCACTAATGAACCATCATCATTTTCAATTGTACCCGTTGCAATTAGATCAATTGCGGTTATACCTGCTGTAACATTAGATAACGTCACGGTAAAGGTTTCATCAGGTTCAGGAGTATTATCTCCCGTAATCGGAACATTAAACGTAAAGTTAGGAGTACTCGCTGATATAGTTTCACCCGTCATCATAGATGTTTCAAAGTCCGTACCAGCCGTTGCGTTATCAGTAGATTCTACTGAAGTTGCCCAATCAAACGTAATATCAGAAGCAATTGGTGGAATCACTTCTACCGTAAAGGTCATTTGTGCAGTTGAATCTTGTGCCCCTTCAGCTAAGCTTGCGTCGACAATTCTAATTCCAGTACCATCATCATTGTTGATTGTACCTTTCGCGGAAGGATTATCCGCTAACTTAGATCCAGTACCAGGATTCGACAACGTCACAGTAAAGGTTTCATCATACTCTGGGTCATTATCACCTATGATATCAACAGTAAAGGTTTTTTCTGAATCACCGGTCATAAATGTCAATGTATCAGAATTTGAAGTAAAATCATCATCAGCTGTGGCCCTATCAACATTCGCTTCAATAGAAGTAGTCCAATTTACGGTAAACTGAGTTGTCGCAGGTGGTTCTGCGGTTACTGTAAACATCATCTTACCGTTTGGATCACCTTGATTACCTTCATCTAAGTTTGCGGCCGCGATACTCAACACTGAACCATCATCATTAGTAATTGTTCCTGTCGCGGTAGAGTTGATTAGTGTGGCTCCTGTGACACCAGATAAGGTCACAGTAAAGGTCTCATCTGGTTCGGCATCATTATCACCCGTAATATCAACCGTAAAGGTATCTTCAGTTGCATCAGCCGCGATCATTACACCTGTCATCATACCAGCTGTATAATCGGTGCCTGCCGTTGCCGCATTTGAAGTCCCATCATCCGACGTAGCCCATGAATAAGTGATCGGAGAACTAATTGGTGGAATCACTGATACCGTAAAGGTCATAGTTGGAGTATCACCTTGCGCACCCTCATCCATACTCACGTCTGCTATACTCAGTCCAGTGCCATCATCATTGGTGATTCGTCCCACTGCAGTAGCATCCGTAATAATTGCACCAGCAGTTGCGGTAGATAATGTAACGGTAAAGGTTTCAGGAAACTCTGGAGTATCATCACCAGTGATATCAACTGTAAAGGTTTTTCTTGGATCACCTTCCATAAAGCTTGCCGTACCACTAGTCGCCGTAAAGTCAGCAGTTTCATCCGCTGTATCACCAGCTGCCTTAGAAGCTGCCCACATCACAGTGAAGTCTTGCGTTGCTGGTGGAGTCGCCGTAATTGTAAAGGTAAAGGTTGTCGTATCAGGATCATCACCTTCGGCCATTTCGACATCAGCAACACTCAATGCAGAGCCATCATCATTGGTAATCGTTCCAATTGCAGAGGCAGTTAGAATTTCAACTCCTGCAGTTGCACCAGATATAGTGACCATAAAGGTTTCATCATATTCTGGATCATTGTCACCAGTAATCGGAACATTAAAGGAAACTGAAGGTGCATTAGCCGCAATTTCAGTACCTGTACCTGTTAGTAGATTATAATCAGTACCTACAGTCGCTGGATTAGCACCACTAGTGTCGTCTCCAGTTGTCCAATTAAATGTAATGGCATCACTACTTGGTGGCACTGCTTCAACAGTGAAGACCATATTTGGAGTTTCAGTGTCAGCACCTTCTGCCACACTAGCTGCTAAGATCCGAATCCCATGACCATCATCATTATTAATTGTTCCTTGCGCAGTAGGATCATCCGCTAACTGTGCCCCCGCACCAGCATTCGACAAGGTCACAGTAAAGGTCTCAGGAAACTCTGGAGTGTCATCACCATTAATATCAACAGTAAAGGTTGCTTCATCGTCACCCTCATTAAAGGTTAAGGTATTCATTGCTGAATCAAAATCATCATCCGCGGTCGCATTATCATCTTCTTCAACTGATGTTGCCCACTGTACTGTAAACCCACCAGTGCCTGCTGGAGGAGCTGCGGTTACCGTAAAGGTCATTTGATCAGTAGCACCTTGGGCACCTTCATCCAAGTTTGCCGCCGTAATCGTCACTAACGAGCCATCATCATTGATGATTGTGCCCGTCGCAATTAGATCAATTGCTGTTATACTTGCCGTAACATTTGATAACGTCACGGTAAAGGTTTCATCAGGTTCAGGAGTATTATCTCCCGTAATCGGAATATTAAAGGTATAGTTAGGAGCATTCGCGGCGATCGTTTCATCAGTCCTTGTCGTTGTTGCAAAGTCCGTACCTGCTGTTGCGTTATCCGTAGATTCTACCGAAGTTCCAAAATCAAACGTAATAGCAGAATTAATTGGTGGAATTACTTCAACGGTGAAAGTCATTTGTGGGGTTGAACCTTGGGCCCCTTCAGCTAAACGCGCATCCACAATTCTAATCCCAGTACCATCATCATTTTCAATCGTACCTTTCGCACTAGAATTGGTTGCTAACTTAGCACCAGCACCAGGATTGGATAAAGTCACAGTAAAGGACTCATTAAATTCAGGAATAGTATCTCCCAAAATATTTATCACAATGTCTCGAGTTGGATTTGCGTTATCAAAGTTAAGGGTACCACTTCCTGCCGTGAAATCAGAACCATCAACGGCACTATCAACTCCCGCTTCAATCGTCGTGGCCCACTCTACCGATAAAGCAGACGATGCTGGAGGTGTTGTGGACACGGTAAAGGTCATCGTACTGGTTCCACTATCACCCTCGGCTTGTGACACTGGAGCGATACTGATTGTGACACCATCATCATTGGTAATCGTGCCTTGTGCTGTTGCATCTATGGCTGTTGCTCCTCTGATATTAGTTAAGTTAACAGAAAAGGTTTCATCCAATTCAGCGTCATTATCACCGATTAAATCAACAGTTATATCATAAGAAGCCGCATTCGCCGGAATTATAATATCTGTACCAGAATCCGCAGTATAGTCCGAACCAGCTTCTGCCGCATTCGTGGTCGAATCATCCATCGTCGTCCAATTAAATGTAATCGGAGCACTGCTTGGTGGAATCACTGAAACTGTAAAGGTCATAGTTGGAGTTGCATCCTGTGCACCTTCCGCTAAACTCACATCCGCAATACTCAGTCCCGATCCATCATCATTGGTGATTCTTCCTACTGCGGTAGCATCCGTAATTGTTGCACCAGCAGTTGCGGTAGATAATGTAACGGTAAAGGTCTCATCTGGTTCCGGATCATCATCACCGACAATATCAACAGTAAAGGTTTGATTTGGATCATCCGTAGTAAAGCTTGCTGTACCACTAGTCGCCGTAAAGTCAGCAGTTTCATCCGCACTATCACCAGCTTCCTTGGAAGCGGCCCAATTCACCATGAAGTCTTGGGTTGCTGGTGGAGTCGCCGTAATTGTAAAGGTGAATGTTGTCGTATCAGGATCATCACCTTCGGCCATTTCGACATCAGCAACACTCAATGCAGAGCCATCATCATTGGTAATCGTTCCAATTGCCGAGGCAGTCAGAATTTCAACTCCTGCAGTTGCACCAGATATAGTGACCATAAAGGTCTCATCATATTCTGGGTCATCATCACCCGTAATCGGAACATTAAAGGAAACTGAAGCTGCATCGGCCGCAATTTCAGTACCTGTACCTGTTAGTAGATTATAATCAGTACCTACAGTCGCTGGATTAGCACCACTAGTGTCGTCTCCAGTTGTCCAATTAAATGTAATGGCATCACTACTTGGTGGCACTGCTTCAACAGTGAAGACCATATTTGGAGTTTCAGTGTCAGCACCTTCTGCCACACTAGCTGCTAAGATCCGAATCCCATGACCATCATCATTATTAATTGTTCCTTGCGCAGTAGGATCATCCGCTAACTGTGCTCCCGTACCAGCATTCGACAAGGTCACGGTGAAGGTCTCAGGAAACTCTGGAGTGTCATCACCATTAATATCAACAGTAAAGGTTTTAGTTGTATCACCCTCATTAAAGGTTAAGGTATTCATTGCTGAATCAAAATCATCATCAGCAGTTGCAGTATCAACACCATCAACAACTGAAGTTGCCCAATCTACTGTAAACCCACCAGTTCCAGCAGGAGGAGCTGCGGTTACCCTAAAGGTCATTTGATCAGTAGCACCTTGGGCACCTTCATCCAAGTTTGCCGCCGTAATCGTCACTAACGAGCCATCATCATTGATGATTGTGCCCGTCGCAATTAGATCAATTGCTGTTATACTTGCCGTAACATTTGATAACGTCACGGTAAAGGTTTCATCAGGTTCAGGAGTATTATCTCCCGTAATCGGAATATTAAAGGTATAGTTAGGAGCATTCGCAACGATAGTTTCATCTGTCCTTGTCGTTGTTGCAAAGTCCGTACCTGCTGTTGCGTTATCCGTAGATTCTACCGAAGTTCCAAAATCAAACGTAATAGCAGAATTAATTGGTGGAATTACTTCAACGGTGAAAGTCATTTGTGGGGTTGAACCTTGGGCCCCTTCAGCTAAACTTGCGTCAACAATTCTAATCCCAGTACCATCATCATTTTCAATCGTACCTTTCGCACTAGAATTGGTTGCTAACTTAGCACCAGCACCAGGATTGGATAAAGTCACAGTAAAGGACTCATTAAATTCAGGAATAGTATCTCCCAAAATATTTATCACAATGTCTCGAGTTGGATTTGCGGTATCAAAGTTAAGGGTACCACTTCCTGCCGTGAAATCAGAACCATCAACGGCCCTATCAACTCCCGCTTCAATCGTCGTCGCCCACTCTACCGATAAAGCAGACGATGCTGGAGGTGTTGTGGACACGGTAAAGGTCATCGTACTGGTTCCACTATCACCCTCGGCTTGTGACACTGGAGCGATACTGATTGTGACACCATCATCATTGGTAATCGTGCCTTGTGCTGTTGCATCTATGGCTGTTGCTCCTCTGATATTAGTTAAGTTAACAGAAAAGGTTTCATCCAATTCAGCGTCATTATCACCGATTAAATCAACAGTTATATCATAAGAAGCCGCATTCGCCGGAATTATAATATCTGTACCAGAATCCGCAGTATAGTCCGTACCAGCTTCTGCCGCATTCGTGGTCGAATCATCCATCGTCGTCCAATTAAATGTGATTGGAGCACTGCTTGGTGGAATCACTGAAACTGTAAAGGTCATAGTTGGAGTTGCATCCTGTGCACCTTCCGCTAAACTCACATCCGCAATACTCAGTCCCGATCCATCATCATTGGTGATTCTTCCTACTGCGGTAGCATCCGTAATTGTTGCACCAGCAGTCGCATTAGTTAGGGTTATGGTAAAGGTCTCATCTGGTTCCGGATCATCATCACCGACAATATCAACAGTAAATGTTTGATTTGGATCATCCGTAGTAAAGCTTGCTGTACCACTAGTCGCCGTAAAGTCAGCAGTTTCATCGGCAGTATCACCAGCTGCCTTGGAAGCGGCCCAATTCACCATAAAGTCTTGGGTTGCTGGTGGAGTCGCCGTAATTGTAAAGGTAAAGGTTGTCGTATCAGGATCATCACCTTCGGCCATTTCGACATCAGCAACACTCAATGCAGAACCATCATCATTGGTAATCGTTCCAATTGCCGAGGCAGTTAGAATTTCAATTCCTGCAGTTGCATTAGATATGGTGACCACAAAGGTCTCATCATATTCTGGATCATTGTCGCCAGTAATTGGAACATTAAAGGAAACTGAAGCTGCATTAGCCGCAATTTCAGTACCTGTACCTGTTAGTAGATTATAATCAGTACCTACAGTCGCTGGATTAGCACCACTAGTATCATCACCAGTTGTCCAATCAAAAGTAATGGCATCACTACTTGGTGGCACTGCTTCAACAGTGAAGACCATATTTGGAGTTTCAGTGTCAGCACCTTCTGCCACACTAGCTGCTAAGATCCGAATCCCATGACCATCATCATTATTAATTGTTCCTTGCGCAGTAGGATCATCCGCTAACTGTGCCCCCGCACCAGCATTCGACAAGGTCACAGTAAAGGTCTCAGGAAACTCTGGAGTGTCATCACCATTAATATCAACAGTAAAGGTTGCTTCATCGTCACCCTCATTAAAGGTTAAGGTATTCATTGCTGAATCAAAATCATCATCAGCAGTCGCAGTATCAACACCATCAACAACTGAAGTTGCCCAATCTACTGTAAACCCACCAGTTCCAGCTGGAGGAGCTGCGGTTACCGTAAAGGTCATTTGATCAGTAGCACCTTGGGCACCTTCATCCAAGTTTGCCGCCGCAATCGTCACTAACGAGCCATCATCATTGATGATTGTGCCCGTCGCAATTAGATCAATTGCTGTTATACTTGCCGTAACATTTGATAACGTCACGGTAAAGGTTTCATCAGGTTCAGGTGTATTATCTCCCGTAATCGGAATATTAAAGGTATAGTTAGGAGCATTCGCAACGATAGTTTCATCTGTCCTTGTCGTTGTTGCAAAGTCCGTACCTGCTGTTGCGTTATCCGTAGATTCTACCGAAGTTCCAAAATCAAACGTAATAGCAGAATTAATTGGTGGAATTACTTCAACGGTGAAAGTCATTTGTGGGGTTGAACCTTGGGCCCCTTCAGCTAAACTTGCGTCAACAATTCTAATCCCAGTACCATCATCATTTTCAATCGTACCTTTCGCACTAGAATTGGTCCCTAACTTAGCACCAGCACCAGGATTGGATAAAGTCACAGTAAAGGACTCATTAAATTCAGGAATAGTATCTCCCAAAATATTTATCACAATGTCTCGAGTTGGATTTGCGTTATCAAAGTTAAGGGTACCACTTCCTGCCGTGAAATCAGAACCATCAACGGCCCTATCAACACCCGCTTCAATCGTCGTCGCCCACTCTACCGATAAAGCAGACGATGCTGGAGGTGTTGTGGACACGGTAAAGGTCATGGTACTGGTTCCACTATCACCCTCGGCTTGTGACACTGGAGCGATACTGATTGTGACACCATCATCATTGGTAATCGTGCCTTGTGCTGTTGCATCTATGGCTGTTGCTCCTCTGATATTAGTTAAGTTAACAGAAAAGGTTTCATCCAATTCAGCGTCATTATCACCGATTAAATCAACAGTTATATCATAAGAAGCCGCATTCGCCGGAATTATAATATCTGTACCAGAATCCGCAGTATAGTCCGTACCAGCTTCTGCCGCATTCGTGGTCGAATCATCCATCGTCGTCCAATTAAATGTGATTGGAGCACTGCTTGGTGGAATCACTGAAACTGTAAAGGTCATAGTTGGAGTTGCATCCTGTGCACCTTCCGCTAAACTCACATCCGCAATACTCAGTCCCGATCCATCATCATTGGTGATTCTTCCTACTGCGGTAGCATCCGTAATTGTTGCACCAGTAGTCGCATTAGTTAGGGTTATGGTAAAGGTCTCATCTGGTTCCGGATCATCATCACCGACAATATCAACAGTAAATGTTTGATTTGGATCATCCGTAGTAAAGCTTGCTGTACCACTAGTCGCCGTAAAGTCAGCAGTTTCATCGGCAGTATCACCAGCTGCCTTGGAAGCGGCCCAATTCACCATAAAGTCTTGGGTTGCTGGTGGAGTCGCCGTAATTGTAAAGGTAAAGGTTGTCGTATCAGGATCATCACCTTCGGCCATTTCGACATCAGCAACACTCAATGCAGAACCATCATCATTGGTAATCGTTCCAATTGCCGAGGCAGTTAGAATTTCAATTCCTGCAGTTGCATTAGATATGGTGACCACAAAGGTCTCATCATATTCTGGATCATTGTCGCCAGTAATTGGAACATTAAAGGAAACTGAAGCTGCATTAGCCGCAATTTCAGTACCTGTACCTGTTAGTAGATTATAATCAGTACCTACAGTCGCTGGATTAGCACCACTAGTATCATCACCAGTTGTCCAATCAAAAGTAATGGCATCACTACTTGGTGGCACTGCTTCAACAGTGAAGACCATATTTGGAGTTTCAGTGTCAGCACCTTCTGCCACACTAGCTGCTAAGATCCGAATCCCATGACCATCATCATTATTAATTGTTCCTTGCGCAGTAGGATCATCCGCTAACTGTGCCCCCGCACCAGCATTCGACAAGGTCACAGTAAAGGTCTCAGGAAACTCTGGAGTGTCATCACCATTAATATCAACAGTAAAGGTTGCTTCATCGTCACCCTCATTAAAGGTTAAGGTATTCATTGCTGAATCAAAATCATCATCAGCAGTCGCAGTATCAACACCATCAACAACTGAAGTTGCCCAATCTACTGTAAACCCACCAGTTCCAGCTGGAGGAGCTACGGTTACCGTAAAGGTCATTTGATCAGTAGCACCTTGGGCACCTTCATCCAAGTTTGCCGCCGCAATCGTCACTAACGAGCCATCATCATTGATGATTGTGCCCGTCGCAATTAGATCAATTGCTGTTATACTTGCCGTAACATTTGATAACGTCACGGTAAAGGTTTCATCAGGTTCAGGTGTATTATCTCCCGTAATCGGAATATTAAAGGTATAGTTAGGAGCATTCGCAACGATAGTTTCATCTGTCCTTGTCGTTGTTGCAAAGTCCGTACCTGCTGTTGCGTTATCCGTAGATTCTACCGAAGTTCCAAAATCAAACGTAATAGCAGAATTAATTGGTGGAATTACTTCAACGGTGAAAGTCATTTGTGGGGTTGAACCTTGGGCCCCTTCAGCTAAACTTGCGTCAACAATTCTAATCCCAGTACCATCATCATTTTCAATCGTACCTTTCGCACTAGAATTGGTCCCTAACTTAGCACCAGCACCAGGATTGGATAAAGTCACAGTAAAGGACTCATTAAATTCAGGAATAGTATCTCCCAAAATATTTATCACAATGTCTCGAGTTGGATTTGCGTTATCAAAGTTAAGGGTACCACTTCCAGCCGTGAAATCAGAACCATCAACGGCCCTATCAACACCCGCTTCAATCGTCGTCGCCCACTCTACCGATAAAGCAGACGATGCTGGAGGTGTTGTGGACACGGTAAAGGTCATGGTACTGGTTCCACTATCACCCTCGGCTTGTGACACTGGAGCGATACTGATTGTGACACCATCATCATTGGTAATCGTGCCTTGTGCTGTTGCATCTATGGCTGTTGCTCCTCTGATATTAGTTAAGTTAACAGAAAAGGTTTCATCCAATTCAGCGTCATTATCACCGATTAAATCAACAGTTATATCATAAGAAGCCGCATTCGCCGGAATTATAATATCTGTACCAGAATCCGCAGTATAGTCCGTACCAGCTTCTGCCGCATTCGTGGTCGAATCATCCATCGTCGTCCAATTAAATGTGATTGGAGCACTGCTTGGTGGAATCACTGAAACTGTAAAGGTCATAGTTGGAGTTGCATCCTGTGCACCTTCCGCTAAACTCACATCCGCAATACTCAGTCCCGATCCATCATCATTGGTGATTCTTCCTACTGCGGTAGCATCCGTAATTGTTGCACCAGTAGTCGCATTAGTTAGGGTTATGGTAAAGGTCTCATCTGGTTCCGGATCATCATCACCGACAATATCAACAGTAAATGTTTGATTTGGATCATCCGTAGTAAAGCTTGCTGTACCACTAGTCGCCGTAAAGTCAGCAGTTTCATCGGCAGTATCACCAGCTGCCTTGGAAGCGGCCCAATTCACCATAAAGTCTTGGGTTGCTGGTGGAGTCGCCGTAATTGTAAAGGTAAAGGTTGTCGTATCAGGATCATCACCTTCGGCCATTTCGACATCAGCAACACTCAATGCAGAACCATCATCATTGGTAATCGTTCCAATTGCCGAGGCAGTTAGAATTTCAATTCCTGCAGTTGCATTAGATATGGTGACCACAAAGGTCTCATCATATTCTGGATCATTGTCGCCAGTAATTGGAACATTAAAGGAAACTGAAGCTGCATTAGCCGCAATTTCAGTACCTGTACCTGTTAGTAGATTATAATCAGTACCTACAGTCGCTGGATTAGCACCACTAGTATCATCACCAGTTGTCCAATCAAAAGTAATGGCATCACTACTTGGTGGCACTGCTTCAACAGTGAAGACCATATTTGGAGTTTCAGTGTCAGCACCTTCTGCCACACTAGCTGCTAAGATCCGAATCCCATGACCATCATCATTATTAATTGTTCCTTGCGCAGTAGGATCATCCGCTAACTGTGCCCCCGCACCAGCATTCGACAAGGTCACAGTAAAGGTCTCAGGAAACTCTGGAGTGTCATCACCATTAATATCAACAGTAAAGGTTGCTTCATCGTCACCCTCATTAAAGGTTAAGGTATTCATTGCTGAATCAAAATCATCATCAGCAGTCGCAGTATCAACACCATCAACAACTGAAGTTGCCCAATCTACTGTAAACCCACCAGTTCCAGCTGGAGGAGCTGCGGTTACCGTAAAGGTCATTTGATCAGTAGCACCTTGGGCACCTTCATCCAAGTTTGCCGCCGCAATCGTCACTAACGAGCCATCATCATTGATGATTGTGCCCGTCGCAATTAGATCAATTGCTGTTATACTTGCCGTAACATTTGATAACGTCACGGTAAAGGTTTCATCAGGTTCAGGTGTATTATCTCCCGTAATCGGAATATTAAAGGTATAGTTAGGAGCATTCGCAACGATAGTTTCATCTGTCCTTGTCGTTGTTGCAAAGTCCGTACCTGCTGTTGCGTTATCCGTAGATTCTACCGAAGTTCCAAAATCAAACGTAATAGCAGAATTAATTGGTGGAATTACTTCAACGGTGAAAGTCATTTGTGGGGTTGAACCTTGGGCCCCTTCAGCTAAACTTGCGTCAACAATTCTAATCCCAGTACCATCATCATTTTCAATCGTACCTTTCGCACTAGAATTGGTTGCTAACTTAGCACCAGCACCAGGATTGGATAAAGTCACAGTAAAGGACTCATTAAATTCAGGAATAGTATCTCCCAAAATATTTATCACAATGTCTCGAGTTGGATTTGCGTTATCAAAGTTAAGGGTACCACTTCCAGCCGTGAAATCAGAACCATCAACGGCCCTATCAACACCCGCTTCAATCGTCGTCGCCCACTCTACCGATAAAGCAGACGATGCTGGAGGTGTTGTGGACACGGTAAAGGTCATGGTACTGGTTCCACTATCACCCTCGGCTTGTGACACTGGAGCGATACTGATTGTGACACCATCATCATTGGTAATCGTGCCTTGTGCTGTTGCATCTATGGCTGTTGCTCCTCTGATATTAGTTAAGTTAACAGAAAAGGTTTCATCCAATTCAGCGTCATTATCACCGATTAAATCAACAGTTATATCATAAGAAGCCGCATTCGCCGGAATTATAATATCTGTACCAGAATCCGCAGTATAGTCCGAACCAGCTTCTGCCGCATTCGTGGTCGAATCATCCATCGTCGTCCAATTAAATGTGATTGGAGCACTGCTTGGTGGAATCACTGAAACTGTAAAGGTCATAGTTGGAGTTGCATCCTGTGCACCTTCCGCTAAACTCACATCCGCAATACTCAGTCCCGATCCATCATCATTGGTGATTCTTCCTACTGCGGTAGCATCCGTAATTGTTGCACCAGTAGTCGCATTAGTTAGGGTAATGGTAAAGGTTTCGTCTGGTTCTGGGACAGCATCACCAATAACAGTAACGTCAAATGTTTGATTTGGATCATCCGTGGTAAAACTTTCTGTACCACTAGTTGCCGTAAAGTCAGCAGTTTCATCCGCACTATCACCAGCTTCCTTAGAAGCCGCCCAATCAACAGTGAAGTCTTGGGTTGCTGGTGGAGTCGCCGTAATCGTAAAGGTGAAAGTAGTGTTTGCACCATCTGCGCCCTCTGCTATTGCTAAATCAGCAACACTCAATGCAGAGCCATCATCATTGGTAATCGTTCCTTTCGCTGAAGGCGTAAGCAATTGTACTCCAGCCGTGACATTTGATAATGTGACGACAAAAGTCTCATCAAACTCTGGGTCATCATCACCAGTAATTGGAACATTAAAGGTAACTGAAGCCGTATTTGCTGGTATCTCTAAACCATCAGCACTGGAAGCCGTATAATCAGTACCTGCCGTTGCCACATTTGCACCGGAATCATCGGAAGTGTCCCAATCAAACGTAATTGGAGTCGTACTTTGTGGCACCGCCTCAACTGTGAAGACCATATTATTATTAGTTGCTCCATTTGCCCCTTCAGCTAAACTAGCTGCTAAAATTCGAATCCCATGCCCATCATCATTATTGATCGTTCCTTTCGCAGTAGGATCATCCGCTAACTGTGCCCCCGCACCAGCATTCGACAAGGTTACGGTGAAAGTTTCAGGAAACTCTGGAGTGTCATCACCATTAATAGTAACGGTAAGGGTTTCTTCATCATCACCCTCATTAAAGGTTAAGGTACCATTTGCGGTGTCAAAATCATCATCAGCAGTGGCATTATCATCTTCTTCAACAGAAGTTGCCCAATCGACCATAAAGCCACCAGTACCTGCTGGAGGAGCCGCAGTAACAGTGAAAGTCATTGTACCTGTCTCAGTATCCGCACCTTCATCTAAGTTTGCCGCCGTAATCGTCACTAACGAGCCATCATCATTGATGATTGTGCCCGTCGCAATCAGATCAATTGCTGTTATACTTGCCGTAACATTTGATAACGTCACGGTAAAGGTCTCATCAGGTTCAGGAGTATTATCTCCCGTAATCGGAATATTAAAGGTATAGTTAGGAGCATTCGCAACGATAGTTTCATCTGTCCTTGTCGTTGTTGCAAAGTCCGTACCTACTGTTGCGTTATCAGTAGATTCTACCGAGGTTGCAAAATCAAACGTAATAGCAGAATTAATTGGTGGAATTACTTCAACGGTGAAAGTCATTTGTGGGGTCGAACCTTGTGCCCCTTCAGCTAAACGCGCATCCGCAATTCTAATCCCAGTACCATCATCATTTTGAATCGTACCTTTCGCACTAGAATTGGCTCCTAACTTCGCTCCAGTGCCAGGATTGGATAAAGTCACAGTAAAGGTCTCAGGATGTTCAGGAATAGCATCACCCAAAATATCAATCACAATTTCTCGAGTTGGATTTGTGGCATCAAAGTTAAGGGTACCACTTCCTGCCGTGAAGTCAGAACCCGCAACAGCTCTATCAACACCCGCTACGATCGTCGTCGCCCACTCTACCGATAAAGCAGACGTTGCTGGTGGCGTTGTGGACACGGTAAAGGTCATTTGCGTATCCGTATCACCCTCGGCTTGTGATACTGGAGCGATACTGATTGTCGTACCATCATCATTAGCAATCGTTCCGGTCGCAGTATCATCAATAAACGTCGCACCATTAACACCTGATAAGGTTACCGTAAAGGTTTCATCAGGTTCAGGGGTATCATCACCAGTGATTTGAACAGTAAAAGTATCACTTGGAGCATTTGCCGCAATAGTTACATCCGTATCCATACCAGCAACATAATCTGTACCTGCGGTCGCCGCATTGGTCGTCCCATTATCTGAAGTTGCCCAAGAATAAGTAATCGAACCACTACTTGGTGGAATAACTGATACCGTGAAGGTCATCATCGGATTTTCACCTTGTGCACCTTCAGCTAAACTCACATCCGCAATACTGAGTCCGGATCCATCATCATTGGTGATTTTTCCTTCTGCAGTACCATCCGAAATAGTTGCTCCAGTAGTTGCACCTGATAAGGTTATGGTAAAGGTCTCATCGATCTCAGGATCAGGATCACCTGAAACACTAACAGTAAAGTCTTTACTTGCATCACCAGTAACAAACTCTAATTGACCATTCGCTACAGTGAAATCAGTATTCTCCGTTGCCGAGTCTTCGGATTCACTTGACGCAGCCCAATTCACCGTAAAGTCTTCAGTTGCAGGGGGTGTCGCAGTAACGGTAAAGGTAAAAATAGTGGTTGCACCATCTATCCCCTCTGCCATAGATACATCAGCAACACTTAATGCAGATCCATCATCATTGTTAATTGTTCCAGTCGCTGAATCCACAAGTAATTGAACCCCTGTTGATACATTTGATAATACCACTTCAAAGGTCTCATCATATTCTGGATCATTATCACCCGTAATCGGAACACTTAGGTTAACAGAGGCTGTATTACCCGCAATCGATTCACCCGTTTCAGTTTTCGCAGTATAATCTGTACCTTCAGTTGCGATATTCGCACCAGATCCATCACGGGTCATCCAATCAAAAGTGATCGGAGTAGCACGTGGCGGTACTGCTTCTACGGTAAAGACCATATTTGGAGTATCGGTATCAGCACCTTCATCTATGTTAGCTGCTAAAATTCGAATCCCCGATCCATCATCATTTTCAATAGTACCTTGTGCCGTACCTGTTCCATCAATTTTTGCACCAGTACCAGCATTCGTTAAGGATACCGTAAAGGTCTCATCAAACTCAGCGGTATTATCACCATTAATAGTAACGGTAAAGGTTTTACTAGGATCATCTTCCATAAATGTTAAGGTATTGTTTGCCGTATCAAAATCCGTATCTGCTGTGGCGTTATCAGTTCCATCTATCACGGAAGTTGCCCAATCTACTGTGAAGCCACCGGTACCAGCTGGAGGAGTCGCAGTAACAGTGAAGGTCATCACAGGGTTAGTGCCATCTGCACCTTCAGCCATATTCACATCTTCAATAGTCAATAATGATCCATCATCATTGGTAATTGTTCCCTTTGCAGAAGCGTTGATAATAGTCGCACCACTTGGATTGGATAATGTTACTGTAAAGGTCTCATCTGGTTCTGGGTTATCATCTCCTATAATTGGAACTCTAATAGTATGCTCAGTGGCACTCGCTGGAATCACAACATCTTCCATCATAGTTGTTGTATAGTCCGTACCAGCTATTGCGTTATCAACACCTGCTTCAATCGAAGTTGCCCAATCAAACTCAATAGATGAAGCAATTGGTGGAATCACTGAAATCGTAAAGGACATTTGCGGTCTGGAACCCTGAGCACCTTCCGCTAAACTTGAGGCCGCAATACTAAGTCCAGTGCCATCATCATTTTCAATTGTGCCCGTCACTTTACCAGTCCCCTCAATCTGAGCACCCGCGGTTGCATTAGATAGAGTCACGGTAAAGGATTCATCAAATTCTGGGGTAGTATCTCCCATTATATCAACAGTAAAGGTTCGAGTTGGATTTGTTGAGGAAAAGTCTAATTTACCACTTCCTGCGGTAAAATCTGTACCTTCAGTAGCCTCATCTCCCATTTCAATTGAAGTTGCCCAATTTACCGAGAAATCAGACGTTGCTGGTGGATTGGTAGTCACAGTAAAGGTCATTTGCGTAGTCCCACTATCACCCTCATTTTGTGATTCTGAAGATATCATTAACACAGAACCATCATCATTCTGAATCGTACCGACTGCGGATGCGACCAACAATTCTACCCCAGACGTTGGATTCGAAATTGTGACGACAAAAGTTTCATCCGCTTCGGCAATATTATCACCAGTTATAGGTACACTAATAGTAACTGAACGGGTATCAGCTGCGATTGTCTCACCCGTATTTGAAGTCATTGAATAGTCTGTGTCTGCAGTTGCTAAGTTTGCACCTGTATCATCACCAGTCGTCCAATCAAATGTGATCGGTGTACTACTTGGTGGTACCGCTTCAACAGTAAAGACCATATTATTATTAGTTGCTCCAGTTGCACCCTCAGCTAAACTAGCTGGTAAAATACGTAAACCAGTACCATCATCATTAGTAATGAATCCTTGTGCTTTACCTTTAGTCGCTGAAATTGTTGCTCCTGAGGTTGCAGTTGATAAGGCCACAGTAAAGGTTTCATTAAACTCAGGGGTATCATCACCGGTAATTGCAACAGTAAAGGTTTTGCTTGGATCACCAGCCACAAAGTTTGCAGTACCAGTATTGGCAGTATAATCAGTACCTTCTGTTGCCGTATCACCCATTTCACTTGAAGCTGCCCAATTAACACTAAAGTCTTGGGTTGCTGGTGGAGTCGCAGTAATCGTAAAGGTCATGGTTGGATTTTCAGTATTAGCACCTTCTGCGAGAGAGACATTTTCAATACTTAACAATGAACCATCGTCATTGGTAATCGTACCCTTTGCCGTAGGTTTGATTATTGTTGCTCCAGTTGGATTGGATAACGTTACAGTAAAAGTTTCATCTGGTTCTGGATTAGTGTCGCCAGAAATAGGTACAGTAAAGGTATCAGTCGTTTCCATAGCTGCAATCATGACTCCAGTATCTGAAGCTGCTGTGTAATCTGTTCCAGCTACCGCAGCTGATTCACCCGAATCATCTGAAGTTGCCCAATCATACATAATTTGACTATCAGATGGTGGAATCACTGAAACTGTAAAGGTCATCTGGGTTTCTCCACTCGCACCTTCAACCAAACTTGTGTCAGCAATACTCAGTCCTGAGCCATCATCATTTTCAATTGTACCCTTCGCGGTACCATCCCCATCAATCTCAGCATCTCCATTTACACTTGACAAGGTCACGGTAAAGGTCTCATCAAACTCTGGAGTACTATCTCCTAAGATATCAATTTCAAAGGTTTCTTCATCATCACCCTCAATAAAGGTTAGGGTATTATTCGCAGAAGTGAAGTCCGAACCTGCTGTTGCATTATCTTCACCGTCAACTACGGAAGTTGCCCAATCTACAGTGAACTGAGATTCAGCTGGAGGGGAAGCAGTAACAGTAAACATCATCTTATTAGATGTACTGCCTTCAGGTTGCTCAACTGATGCAATAGTAAGTGAAGAACCATCATCATTTTCAATCGTCCCTTGTGCTGTTGCGTTAATAACTGATGCACCATTGACATTTGACAAAGTCACAGTAAAGGTTTCATCAGGTTCTGGAGTGTCATCTCCAATAATCGGAACAGTAAAGGTATGCTCAGGAGCATCTGCGGCAATTGTTACACCCGTTCTTGTAGTTGTCATAAAGTCGGTACCAGCTGTTGCGTTATCGGTACCATCTACAACCGAAGTTGCCCAATCATAAGTAATAGTTGAATTGATTGGTGGAATTACTGAAACCGTAAACGTCATATTTGAATTTGAATTTAATGCACCTTCAGTTAAACTTGATGCCGCAATACTAATACCCGTACCGTCATCATTGTTAATCGTTCCTTTTGCAGTACCATCCCCGGTAATTCGACCACCAGTACTTGGATTTGATATCGTCACGGTGAAAGTTTCTGGATATTCCGGTGTGGTGTCACCTGAGATATCAACAGTAAAGGTTTTCATTGTATCAGTTGCCGCAAAAGTTAAGGTATTAGAGGCAGTTGTAAAATCGTTATCTGCTGTTGCAGAATCGCCCATTTCAACTGAAGTCGCCCAATCCACAGTAAAGCCTTCAGCTGCAGGAGGATCTGCGGTGACAGTAAAGGTCATTGTACTTGTTCCACTATTTCCTTCAGCTATTGATTCTGGAGCAATCGTTAAATTCGATACAATCGCGCCATCATCATTTTGAATCGTTCCTGTTCCTTCAGCTTTTGCAATTGTTGCATCCCGAAGATTTTCTTCGGGGTCTGGCTTACTTAACGTGATAGTAAAAGTTTTATCCTGCTCAGGTGTCGTATCTTCGATAAGATCGATGACAATAGTTTTCCTTGTTTGACTACTCTCAAATACGATGGTCCCTGAAGTTGGACTGACTGTGTAATCTGTACCAAGGACAGCCGAATCTCCTTGTTTACCTATCGTGTAATTTACTGAGATTGTTTGGTTTGTAGCCCTAGACATAGTTACTTCAAATGTCATCGTTTTGTTTTCAGATTCTGCATTTCCCTCAGGTTCAGATTCATCTGAAATTCGAATGTTACGTGGAAGATCATCATCCAGTATTACAATTTCAGCACGATAATTTGTTCCTACTGAGTATACCGGTGTCGCTGTCGTATCTGGAACAAGAGTGGCAATGACTTTCCCATTGTCTTCATCAAAACTATCATTGCGAATACCTACGCTAAATATATGAGGATTTGAACGATCAGCTAAGGTTTCTCGTCGAGTCTCGGCACTCCCTGATAAAAAATCACCTTCTTGGGAAATTTGAACACTTACCGTCAAACTATCTGTACCCAAGGTACCACCTGCTAATGCTTCTGCGGTAATTCTAAAATCAACCGTGGGACTGTCAGCCTCCCCAACCGGGCTAGTTACTGAAGCAATAGTCACATTTGGAAGATTCACATCATCATCATCCACTAACTCAGCCGTAGCAATATAATCAGGGTCAGTGGAACCATCAGGTTTTACCCCAACGTTATAGACAATTGCTCCAGTTGTATGAGCAAGAACTTGCACTGAGACCGAACCATCATCTTCAACATCTTTGTCTGAACTGGTTGGAAGCGAAAGTACTTTTGTTCCACCCGAACCAATATCAATCGTTCCAGAAATCGGGGTATTGGCGGAAGTCGTTAAAAATGAACCAACTTCACTAATACGGTAATTTACGGTAACTTTATCATCCCCAGAAGGAGCTGGTGTTGCCGTAAAGGTAAAATCGGCACTTTGACTTTCGTATACCCTCGTTGGACCAGAAACCGTAACTGTGGTAGTTGCTCCTGGTACATCATTATCTTGTATGGTAATTGTTGCGGCAGTCGCTGATGCAGTGTAATTTTGCGGTTTAGTAGAATCACTTGCATTTGGATCAGCTTGCACGGTTACCGAAATCGTAACATCATCCTCATCTGTAGCATCAGCCATCGTTGGTACTCTAAATGTACCTTTATTGGTCCCGGTAGAAAGTTGGACCATTCGGTTATAAGGAGGTGTTGTGGCTAAGAAATTACCGGTACCAGTCTGAGAAACTCGAACGGTAGCATCGAAGTTCGCATTAACACCAGGAGTTCCAGCAGTTAATTCAAATACCGCGGTTTCACCCTCTTCAATCATAGGTTCACTAATACGTGCTATAGTAACTTCTGGAATAGTTGCTTTATCTTGTACGGTTACTATGGTTGCAGTTGCTGATGCAGGGTTATAGTTTGTACCATCTGCGGTTATCTGGATATGAATTTCACCATTACCGTTAACACCTGCTGGATTTTCATGAGTATCAAATGTGATATCATGATAAGTGGTTGTCGCATTTAAGGTCACTGGTGAAGCAGGAGATAGTGTACCCTCATTATAATAATCATGACCAGAATGAGTCACAGTAAAGTTAACTGCATAGCTATCACTTCCGGTCGGATCAGTATCCGCTCTAATTCTGAAAGTTACCATATCACCTTCGATTACATAAGCAGGTGCTGTAATCCCAACATTTGGTAGCACAACAACCATATCGTCACTTACCATTACACTGGCTTTGTGCATTTCTGGATCAGCCAATGTATAGGTTGGGTCTGCCGTTCCAATATCAAGTAATGTGACTGTGACCGTGCTATCAGCAACATCCGCGGAAGGATCATCATCAGCGATTGGTACACTATACGGAGTAGTCGTACCAGTAGTTGCTAGAGGAATCTCATGCACTGCCGTCTTATCAAAAGTAGAGTCGACGAAATTACCTCCAGTTGATTCACTCACCATTAATTTCACCGTTGTCGCGTTAGTCGGTTCATGCGATGCCGTCAAAGTAAACGTAGCCATATTCGCAGAATTTACATTAACCGTCGCATCTGAATCCGCAGCTATTGAGATACTAGGGCGACTCTCCGAAGCAAAGTTGTTACCATAAAAGTCGGGGGTAATACTATTATCTTGTGAATGATTAATATATTTTGCACCTTCAGGGGGCATACCCAAACTTATAACACCAACTTGTGATACCTCTCCAAAGCCACCATCACCTTCACCTGTATTAATTGTTACAGTGGCTGAATTCTTCATTGCAGGAATTGTCACTGTAGTTGATAATGATGTAGTTAAAACGCCATCAAAACTGTCAGTAACATTAATTGGAATATTTTCAATGGGATTCGTAAGAGTCTCTGAGGCTGTTACCGTCACAGTATATGGATGTCCTTGAGTCCCCGAAACCGGACCTGTCAGTGAGATCACTGGTAAATCATCTGAAACAGTAATCGTTCGACTAATAGCACCATAATCTACACGATAAGCTGCATCTTCCCATCTTCGGGCAGATTGTAAAGTCAATTTGACCGAATTATCCGAAGTCAACAATTCATCAGCTTTCAAAGTAGTTATTGTAATTGTATCGGTGTCAGCACCAGCTGCAATTGTACCTTCCACACTCACTTTGTTACCAACATAAAGATCGTCCGGTACATCCAAATCATAACGGTACATCAATTCACCTGTAGTACCTTCACGCCGCGCTATCACAAAAACCGCATCTTCCCCTTCCTTAATTGAGCTTGTTGTTGGGACACGCACAAAAATTGTTTCTGGGGTTCCGTGGCCATCATGTACATCTGCATATGCGGTAATATCATCAGCTGAACGTATATAACCTGCACCATTCTGCAATGTCGCGACAATTACTCCATCGAGTCCTGCACCGGGAACTTCCCTTGTCGGGATTGAAATTGTTGCATTACCAATACCATCATTTGATTCTAACACTACATATTCCGTAGTATCTTCAATATAATCACCACGATTATCAGCATCAGCAAAATTTACACCAACTGTCAAATCAAAAGTTCGAGCAAGAGGTGTTGTTACAGTAAATACAACATCTTCTCCCTCATTTACAAATCTAGGTGGACTTACTACTCCAACAAGTGGTGGAGATGCTGGTATATCAATAACATTTACTGAAACCGACTGGGGATTAAAGGTATAACCCGCTTTATCAGAAATTTTTATCTCTACAGGGTTTCGCGCAGTAGCTGTACCAGCTGTACCAACTCGTACCCGACCCGTTGCGGTACCCGAACTATCAATCGTCAACGACGTTGGAACCAAAGTGTAATCAGTCGCATTTGAAGGATCCGAAACTTCCATAGCAACTGATACAGTATCAGAACCACTTGGAGCTGGTTCAAGTTCAACTTCATACAGAATATCACCACCTAAGAAAGTTTCATCATTGTTAGTTGTTATTGTTAATTCACCCAAATTAGCGACTTGTTCTGTTACACTGGTTTCTGCACTATTTGGTGATCCAATACGATAAGTCCCTGAAGTATATTCATCAGTACGTCGTATTCTCACACCAATAGCAGAATTCGGTGTAATTGTGGTTCGTCCAGCTGCCGTAGAAATAGGAACTTTAACTTCTGGCATTCCGTCAGGAATTGTTGCGATACCTGTATCGCCAGAAGAACTTGTTGAAACATCATCCGTTTCGGTAATTACATATCCGATCAACAATTCCCCAGACGTATCTGTTCCTCGTGAAAATGTAAATACTGCATTTTGCCCTTCAGTAATACTTGCATCATCAGCAGTAACACTCACTGTAGATGGAGTTGCTCCATCATTATCATGCACATATACAAAACCCGTACCACTAAAGGAATAACCTACACCGCTCTGAATCAACGCAGTCACAACCCCATCTAACCCATCACCAGTAACATCCTTAGTCTGTACTGGTACACTTAAACTTGTCGCATTTGCCGCTAACCGAAAGTAAACCGTCGCATCATCAACATAATCCAACCGATTTAACGCATCAAAAATCCGCACCCCAACCGTAACATCAACAGTTGGAGCCGGATTCGCTGTAACCGTAAAGGTCGTACTCTCACCTTCATTGACTGCACTAGCTGGGCCAGCAATTGTTAACGCGGCTAATGTCCCCGGCACCGCCGCAAATGGCACCGAAAGATCATCTTTATTCGAATCAATCGTATAATCAGAACTAGCAACAATATCAACCTCTAATGAACTTACATTACCACCAGCACTGCTCAACTGACTCGCCATAATATGATCGGCAATCAACCGTATCTCCGCCGAACCACTCGAACCCACTGTTACTGACGTAACCTCACTACCATTTTGATAAATTGTATAACTACCAGTACCATCATTATCATCTACCGAAATTCCGACACTGAGCGATGTCGCTGGATCCGGATCAACTGAAACTGTCGCTAAGATCTCCCCACCTGGTAATATTTGCGCATAAGCCGTTTCAATTGACACTTCAGGTAATGCAATATCATCTTCATTAATAGTAAAGGCTACGCTGGGTGGAGTTCCCACATTATATCCAACACCCGGTTCAACTTGTAATGTAATTTCACCATTACCACGATTCTGATCATCAGCATTGGTAGTGATGTTCACCGTCGCTGTTCGTGTAGCACCGGAGATCTCTACTGTTGTTGGGGTATACGCATCGAAATAGCCAGTAACCGAACCCGTATCCGACACCGCAATATTCACTATGATGCTTTCACTCGTTTCAAGATCCATATCGGCAGTTAACACCACATCAAAATCACCCCCTTCATCAACACTACCCGCCGTTGTCATCACTGAAACTGTTGGTTCACTCTGACTATCTGACACTGGAATGCTAACTGAACTTTGCATCGGGTTCACTGTATAATTGGGATTTGAATTAATGCTCACATCAAAACTAGTTGGGGTATCACCGCCATCATCATAGGTTTCAGTAAAACTCACTCTCACCACTTGTTCCGTTTCATCACCAGTAAATGTTACTGTACTACCAAAATTATCGTCCAGTGGAAAACTAGCACGAGTGAGAAACACAAAAGTAGAATTTCCACTACCAGGAGCTTCTGATAATCTTACCGTATATTCAAGATAATCCGCTTCTGACACACCATCAAATCGAGTCGAAATCGATGCAATCGGTAGATCCGTAATTCGTCCCGTCGCCGTACCCGTCGCAGAACCACCTGAAAAAGTTGCATTCGTCGCTGTTAAATTCAAGATAATAGTCTCTTCACCTTCGGTTGTATTTGTATCACCCCTGATCGTAATAGGAATCGTTCCTGTTGTCATACCTGGGTTAATAGTTAAAGGACTTGTAGTACCAAGAGAAAAATCTGATCCGGCAGTTGTACCAGCAGTTGCTGTACTACCAGAAGCAACAGTATAAGCAATTGTTACTGTTTCATAAGTTGGATTTGACAATTCAACTTCAAAATTAGTTGTACCATTTGCATCAGCTACAGCAAAACTTGAAACATTTACTGTTGGTACTGGGTCATTATCAGCAACATTTATTGTAACCTCATTAGCAAAACCGACAACATAATTTAGTGGAGTATTTGTATCACTTGGTTCTAAAGTTAAAGTTACTGAACCGGCTTCTTCACGCATTGTATCATCATCTGTAGATAATCTGTAATGTCCCATTTGCGCATTAGAAGTTGCTTCTGTTAAAATAACATCATCATTAATCGTTCCAGAAGTGTTTACAGTTGATGCCAGAAAATTTCCAACCTGAGAAATTGAATAGTTAAATTTATAGGTTCCTGAATGAGCATGTCGTAAGTTTACGATGAAATCCACTTGCTGTCCTTCAGTGATGTCTGGACTGAATGTATCAAGTTCCATTACAGGGCGAGTAGATTGATTTACTGCTACCGTTCTCTCGGTTGTTGATCCAAGTCGATAGTTTGCAGTTGAATAATCTAGAATTGATTTAATCTTCATAGTGATACTTCCGGTAGAAAACGGAGCTGCAAAAGCAATTGTTTTTATAGGAACAATCACCGAATTTTGGTTTGCAAGAATAGTTGCAGTTAAATTATCTCCGTCGACACTGGTTTTACCGACAAAATCTTCAATTTCATATCCAACAATTAGTTTACTTGTCATATCACCACCAGTTCTTGTAATCGTGAACATTGCATTATCTCCCTCTACAACCATGTCTGAGGCGACTGAAAGATCAACTGTTGCCGGAACCGTACCATCATCATCTTCCACAATTACATGACCAGGAGTTGCACCAGCTGCTAAATTATATCCAACCCGATCAACCAGCGTTGCCATCACAACACCATCCAATTGATCATCGGTATTCTCAATGGTTGGAATCGCAATATCAACTGTTGACGTATTAGCGGGTAACGTCTCATAAAACGTGCCCTCAGAAACATAATCTACACCCATTATAGTTGCTAAATCAGCTCCAGTTACTTCTACTGTCACTGGCACATTTGATTGTGCACTAGCGGTAATGGTGAAGACCGCATTATCTCCTTCATCAACCGTTCCCTTCCCTGCAATCGTTAAATTCGGAGTGGTCGTTTGACTCACCAGCGGTACAGAACGCATTTTCGAGGTTGGTTCAAAAATATAATTTACAACTGAATCTGCATATTTTAGAATAATCGGACCAGTTACTCCAGTACTTGGCACCGCAATTTGTCCCCTCGTTGAACTGGACGTTCCACTTTCGACTGGATTAATCGTCACAGTAACTGGAGATCCCGATAATGCTGTATTACTATTCCCTGAATCAACCACATCAATATCAATATCAATCGCGGTTGCAGGTGGAGGAGACATCATTACATCAAACAAGATTATATCACCAGCAAGTACCCCAGTATAATCTGTTGACAAAGTTAATGTTGTTGTTGGTGTTGGTGCAGCATCCGTCACGGTTGCTGTTGTTGTATCAGCTGGTGAATCAGCTAATGAGAACTGAGAGCCTTGAACAAGAGTCGCGGTAATTGTACTTGGACCGGCATCAGTTGTCCCATCGCTATCCGTCAACGGCACCATCACCGGCGTTGATGCACTTGTCACTGTAACCGTTTGTGATGTCGCCGTGAGGAAATTACCCGTCTCACTTAAGTTAACAACAACAGTTCTAACCCCCGCTGGAGCTGGATTTGACAACACATTAAATAATGCCACCGACGTAGTTGAAGAGGTAATATTAACTGGATCCGTTGGTCCATCTTCCAATGACATTCGCGGATAAGCTTCGATTGGAGTTTCATTATCATAAAATTCAAGGGGCACAGTATCATGACCAGTCTGAATCACGACACCTGACGGTGGAGACAAACTAATATCACCGGTCACAACCCCGGTTTCACTACCACCAGGATTAATGGTTGGCAGGGAAACAGCAATCGAACCACTCGATGGAATAGTAATCTCATCTGAGGTGTAGGCCGAAGCGGGCGTTGAAGTCGAATTAGTTTTATCAAAAATGCCTTTGCTACTATCATTGAAAAAGATAAAAACGGTAGTATCTCCACTCTGTGGCGGGTCGACTTGCAAGGTAAATTCAAGCGGACGACCTTGTGTCACTCCAGTTGGTGGACTACCAACAAAAGAAACTGTCGGTTTCTGATCAGCCACCGTAACCTTCGGACTCAACGCCCGACCAATTCGATACGTCGCATCCGTATTCTCCCAAGCATTTAAAATCCGAATCCGCAAGCCCGCATCACTAGTCAACGCCGTGTTCAAATCAATATCTGTCGAAATCATAATTTCAAAACTGCTCCGACCAGGAGGAATCGTCACCGTACGATCCGCAAGCGTCGGTTTATCCGTCGTTACTTCCTCCGTTTCAACAATCGCATACTGCACCGTTAAAGAACCGGTCGTCACAAGACCACCACCCTCGAGTTGTCGCTCAATCCGGAAAACGGCATTGCCACCTTCGGTGATCGTTGTAGCACCAGTCTGACCAGCAAGAGCATAAATTTGACCCGTACCATCCGTATCATAAACATTGGCATAACCCGTGCCACTATGCGTATAGCCTTCACCATTCTGAATCGTCGCCACCATAACCCCATCTAAATCAGCTCCGGTCACAGCTTTGGTTGGAAACGTTACATTAATACTTGTTGCATTCGCCGCGAGTCGCACATACTGCGTCGCATCATCAACATAATCAAGCTGACTACCCGCCGTGCCATTACGGTTTAGTAAATCAAATACTGACACCTCGACCGTTAAATCAACATCCGCGGTCGAAGTCGCCGTAATCGTAAACATCGCATCATCCCCTTCATCAACCGCAACAGCTGGCCCCGCAATCGTCAACGCCGCATCCGTCGTCGGTCCATCATCATAATTCACTTCAACTGAGGTCTTCGCCGGATCAAGCGTATAAGTCGTACCACCACCACTTAATTCCACGATCAATTTAGTAATCTCACCAGCCGCAACCCCGCCAGCCGTCGTACCGCGATCAGCCTCAACTCGAACCATCGCTGACCCGCTCGAACCAACACTCACAACCCCCGTTGTAATCTCAGTACCATCAACTTGATACAACGTATAAGTCCCAGTACCATCATCATCCCGGGCCGCAATACTAACATCAATCGGATTACTCGGAGCCTCCTCAACCTTCACTTCAACCCAGATCGACGAATCCGGCAACACATGATTATATAATGTCTCAATCGACGCGACTGGTAATGCTGGAGCTGGTGTCGAATCAGTCACACTTGTACTAACGCTAACCGGATCCCCTAATGCATAACCTGCTCCATCTACAATTGCCACGGAAATTGTTCCAGTAGTAGTTCCAGCAACTGCTTGCGTGACAACATCAAACGTTGTAGTCGTTCCCGAGGTGATATTTACAGTCTTTGCACCTTCTTGAGCCGTCGCTAAGAAATCACCAGTTTGATCATCCGCCACGGTATACGAAACCGTTAAAGGTAGACCATTCGGAGTATGACTCGCGGTCACGGTATAAGTCGCGGTTGTACCTTCAACCACTGAACCAGAGGTGGGGCCAGCCAGCGTCAACAATGGTGTATCCGCATCACCAGCATCTTTATCTTTCACCGTAACATCAAATGTACTGTCTCTTCTATGCAGATAATACTTAGTTGCATCTGCCATTATACCAAAGGTAAAATCAGTTGGTGCATCAGGAACAACACCTCCAGGAGGACCAGAAGTAATTCCAACATTTATCGTTCCTGCAACTGATCTTGTTCCATTAGTAATGGTTACTGTATTATTGGTTACTGTAGTACCACCAACTTCTAATGTAAATGTTATTCCTTCACCACTACCATCAGGAATATTCAAAATCACATCTAAATCTGCACCAACATTTTCTGCGGTAGAAACTGTAATTGGAAATGAACCGCGCTCCGTTACCCCAGTCATCTCAGCTGGTGACTCTATTGATACAATCGGTAAGACTGCAGGTGTTCCTGTAGGAATAGTTGACGCTTCGGTCTTGTGAAGATTTGCATCTGCTAGTGTATATCCATCCCCATCAAGTAACTCTACGGTTATCGTTCCAGGAAGATTATTCGCTGGAGGATTACCCGGTCTAACCACAAAATTCTTCTCCGTACCGACAGAATTCAATGTTTCTGTAGCTGAATAAGGAAGACCATTAAGATAACCATTCGTAGTATCAACATAAATATTTACCGTTGGAGGAGAACTTGTCTCATGAGATGACATAATCTTAAATGTAATACTAGCCCCCTGAGCCGAATTAACATTTACTGGTATTTCAGAATACGACTCAAACCATACCCGCGGTCTATCCGCTGAAGCGACAGTATTATCCTTTGATTGCACTGTATCTGAGCCACCAATACCAGAAGCCACCGAATAAGTTGCACCGGCACCGGTCAGAGTTATCATAATATTTTGATTATCATGCCCCGAAACTTTATTCGTTGTAATTGTAACTTCTTGTGTACCTGCTTGTGGTATTCTTAACGTGCTTGTACCATTAACAATATAATCACCAGGTGACATACTCTCTATTATACCATGACCGCCATCACGCAATTCTAAAGTAATTGGTAAATCCTCTGTTAATGTTTCACTAGCTGAAACAGTAAATTTAAAACTATGACCTTGCGTTACAGATGCTGGCATCATACTCATAGAAATCTCAGGTTTTGGCGGACCGGCCGCATTAGTCACTGTAACTTTTACACTATTGGACGTACCAACCCGATACCTTGCACCTGCGAACTCTTGAATTGACTGAATTGTCAATGTTACCCCATCATTCGTATCATAATTTGTCCCTGAAGTCTTAAAGAGGACCGAAACATTAACACTAGTTTGCCCATCAAGAATCGTTGCAATCATTTGTGTGTCTTCACCATCAATCACATCTCCAGTCTCATTATAAATATAAGCAACATCCAAATTACCGGTATTCGCAGTACCTCGACTTATCGTATACGTTGCCATATTCCCTTCTTCTATTGAAGTTGGAGTCGCTGAAACTGTTACTTCATAAGGTGTGGTTCCATCATTATCACGTACATTGGCATACGCAATATTCTCACCACTCTTTATTGTATAGTTAGCACCATCGGCAATTGTTGCCATCAAAACGCCATCAACCCCATCAACATTATCTTCAGGTATTGTAATTTCTAAAGTGGCAGTTTGAGAATTAGCTTTTAACACTGTATACATTGGACCATCAATGACATAATCAGCAATTCGTCCAGCAATATCCCGCACATTCACCCCGATTGTCACATCCGCAGAACGCGTTGCATTATTCGCAGTTAATGTGAATACCGCATTACTACCTTCATTTACAAAATTAGATGGACCGCTAATTGAAATTTCCGGTGATTCCGTTGGTGCTTGCGTAATCGTCACATCAACATATCTGACAGATGGATTAATCGTATACGTAGTGTAAGTACCACCAGATACTGGATGCCCTATGACACTTTGTTGTATCGTGAGTCTTACCGATGTAGGCCCTCCTAAAGTTCCAGGAACTCGAATCACTCCAGTGGCCTTACCCGAAGGACCAACTGTAATATAATTTACATCTACCGGTTCGCCAACGGCACCAGCAGGGGCCCTTGATACATATGTTCCTGGCAAAGTCAATCCATTTTCGTTACCACTTGAATCTCGCACAAATAATGGGACACTTACTGGACTAGATGGTGCTGGATTAACAGTCACAGAATACTGAATATCACCACCAAAAAATCCAACAGCACTATTTGTCTCTAGCGTTATTGATCTAGGTGGAGTTGGCCCTGTCGGAACAGTACCACTATCGGTATTGTCATCTGTAATGTCAACTCTAACTCGAATTGCCTTTTGATTTACCGCACCAGATGCGTCACTTAGAAAATATACTGGAAGGTTCTCAGGTAATGATATCCACAACAACGCCCTTTCTATCGTATCTTCATTTAAAGCATCTCCTAAAACCGTCACATTAAGTGTGTTAACTTTACCAACAGTAGAGAAATCTAATGTCTGATTAGCCGGTATTGTAAAATCTTCTCCCAATATCGCCGCTCTTGCGATAGGAGGACCTTGGAGCACAGTTATAGACACAGGAACTTTAGTAAATCCAGGGGGTGGTGTACCAGAAATTGCACTAAAAGTCAATGTATGATTAGAAGTAGCTCCAGCTACCGCAGGTTCAGTTCCAATTATATCTGGTGGAGTTCCAGCATTCGCACCTCGATTTTGATATTGGATTACTAAATCTTGTGCCGACGTTGGCACTGGCAGAGCAACAGGATCAATTTCTGTATCACTAGCTTCATCTGTAATGTTAAACGTTAACTTAATGGTTTTATTCTCTGGTCCACTAGTTGTTTGCTTAAAATCCACTCCCCTACCCATCGGATCATCAGCTGGTAACGTTAACTCTAATACTATCTTCTCTGGCCCCTCCTTAAACGTATCACCTAATAACGTTACACTAATATTATTCATTGCATTGGCATCCGAAGCATCTAAAGTTTGAACTTTCTGAACGGTAAAATCTGCATTTTCACGTGCCGTGGATTCGGTAGTTACTACGGCAATCGTTACGTCAACACTACTAAACTCTGATCTTGGTGTTTGAACAGAATCAAATGAAAAACTAACCTCCGTTGAACCAGCATTTCCAGCTGGCTCAGTTACATCTTGCGACACCTGTCCTTCCACAGTTGAATTATAAATAATATTCTGCGCTTGGGCTTCTGACACCGGTACCACCACAGAACCAGCACCAAAAATTACCACAGTAGCAACTGCAACACTTGCAGCACGAGCAATCGCCCCTTTACTAATTATCCCCCCGGCAGCGAAAAATTTCGCAGCGCGCGCCATTAAACTCGCAAAAATCCCCGTCTTTTGGGAATTCACACCAGCTTTTGCTTGATGCACTTCTCTTATGGATCCACTAGCAATTCTTACCAAATGCCTTGTCGCTTGTTTCATTCGCTGCATAATTGCGCCTCCGAATATTTGCGCGGAATCCGCAGCGTAATTTCGCTGCCGAACCGTGTTATATGAGTTGCCCGATGCTGCGTCTACGATTGGCGTAGTCACCGCAGTGGGATTTTTGTCTCCCAGCACGACTGCTGAGAGTTTATCTCGGGTTCGAGCTAAGATTTCACCGCTTCGCTTGGTGAGGTATTTGGTGGTGGTTTTGAGTTTAGACATTGAATTTTCTCCTAATTGTGTCTCAGACTCTGTATTATAATGTGTCGAGTGATCATATAATTGATCATTCATATTATTGATTGTAGCTGTTGCTACCGATTTTGCCCCATGCATTTGCTGGTCAGATTGTTTGGTTCGCGTTGATAATACTGCGATTGGCAATCTGCTAATGGTTTTCATTAAGGATGTTATTTTAAACATGTGCTTATGCATGGTGTTATCTCCGTGTGCATCTAGCTCTCGTTGGCTAGTTCGCAACGTCTGCTTTGTATTTGCATGAGTGATCCCATTTAATGGTGATTGTTGTTTGTGCGCAGCGTTTGTATGAGTTGCCCAATAATTAGTCTCCATATTGACTTGGTGACCATGTCCCAGTGCTTCATCAAGTGAGTTGTTGGTTAGATTTTTCGCGTGGTTCATTTTATTTGCTCCGATTATATTGAAGTCGAATGGACTTTGCTGAGTCAACATCCGCTGCGAATTAGTTTGATAATTGATTGTTGTAATTTTGTCCGCCTGAGTTTGCGGATTTTTTTGTGAATTCGTTTGTGTCATGTTTTCAGAACTGGCTTTTGCCTTCTTGGGTTTAGCCAAGAGAACATTACTATTCAGATTATGGGTAATATTACCTACCTCTTTATAATGTGTATTACTGTTCGTTTTTTGTTGCGAATCCTGGTTCGCATTGATTGTTAATTGAGCGTCCTCATTATAATGAGATTGCATTTGACCATAATCTTGTCGCACATCTTCATGAGTACATTGTGGGTTGACCACATTTTTGGCTAAAGTTGGATCCAATGTTGCACTACTACCATTGAAACTTGTCTGACCTTTAGTGGTACCGTTGATTGCACCGTTCGTTACATTATTAGATATGTCTTGGTAGCTCTGCTTGGTTTCATGGCTACTCTCTGCAACGACTTGATCAATCACTTCACTTAATACCTCAGTTCGCTGCGAGTGCAAAGATAAATTTGTTAATGGTAATGCTTGTTTCACGTCAAAATCTAGCAACGAACTCATTCCCATTCCGCAACTTGCTGAAGTGAATACTAAATCCGCATCAGGTAATACGTCGCTTGTTA
Source organism: Stappiaceae bacterium (assembly GCA_964291365.2). Lineage (GTDB taxonomy): Bacteria > Pseudomonadota > Alphaproteobacteria > Rhizobiales > Stappiaceae > JBDWFY01. The sequence goes on along the minus strand of OZ219989.1, from coordinate 1,115,349 downwards.
GCGCGCAATCCGCAGCGGATTTGCTACTATCACGCATGCTCTGTTTATCATTATTGTCATTTACACTACTTTCATTCACGACAATCATTCCCCCATTGCTAACATTGTCGGCATTTTTACTACCAATGCCCTTTGCATCACTGGTACGATTATTAACAGTTGCGCCATTTTCAATCGCAACACTCTTAACACCATATCCTGTATCGCCACTATCACGTATACCGCTTGCAATCTTATCATTCTCCATACCCGTTGTACCCGTCAGGCACGCCACACCCATTGGATACTCCCATTGCCAATAACCAAGCTCAGTATCCTCCTGTAGCGAACGACCAAGCTCACATCCAGCCGTCGCGGCTAATTCATCATTCTGCTTCAATATATTACCCTCTTCTTCAAGCTTATTAACCATACCCAATGATCCATCTTTACATTGTGGTTCACCACCAACATCAAGCTTGGTGACACCTCCACGTCCTGCTGAACGTTGACGCGCTAAAACATTCACACCCCCGCCAGCTTTACCGGCCAGATGCGAATGATTTAAACCTGCAATTACCTTTCTTCTTAACTCATTTACGTCCAATTAGTTTACCCTTTAGTTACTTCAATTAATTGTTGCTTCAATCAAATTAAAAAAATCCATCTTAACTTTATTTCAAAAAATTGTCAAATAAATTTTTCAATTTTTTTCTATTCTTTTCAAGCTATTTCCTATCCTCTTCAAATCATTTCTCAACTCCAGCTAATCAATCCCTATCCCTACCAATTACTAACTATCCTTCCTTACCATACCTTTATAATCTTCTCACTACTACAACCAAAATCATCAACTTCTTATCATCACTACTCCTTTATCCAATTCAATAATCAACCCGCAATATATATTGACGACATCTTATTTTCAAACTCATATAACTAATATACTGATCATCAACCAATATCTGTATTTTTTCATACGGGTTTCTATATATGTTCAATTCTTGAATTTGTCAAGTTAAACCCAAAAATATTTTTTTATCCCAAACCTGACCTCAACTATTATCAAATTCTATAGCCATCCTTCATGCAAATTATTGCTTTAGTCTACCAATAAATTTTTTGCTTTCTTCCATAACTTTTTTTCTTGTATATTCATGGCCATAGCATTGAGAAGGTCCTATTCACGAATTCATTATTGTCTACTACATACTCAGCTAGTAACAAGCTAATCATATGCCTCTCTTCTACCCAAATAATATTAAACAAACTCACTACCAACCAATAACACCAATGACAATCTATCCATTGCAGTTAAAATAACCTTTCACGATCACGGCATTCAATCTAGCCATTCCCCTCAATGATCAGCTAGGAACCTCAACGATCTTCCATGATCATCCATTATCTATCCACACTTTACCTGATAACAATACAACAGCTACTTACCCACGGTCAAAATTGATACCAATCTTACAATCTTAGCCACAACCATCCAACCAATTTATTCTACAACAAACTCAAGCAATTTTAGTTTTAAGTATCCACCAGTATAATCTCACCACTATGATACATCTTCATATATTATACTCCCTCTTGTTATTATCACGAATTAACTACCAACTTCAGACTCCTTTCTTATTGTTACCTAACAACAAGTAAACACTCACTAATCACACTTTATTCAACATCGCAAACATCAGCCCAATTTAAATGTCAGCTCAAGCCAAACTTTAATCCTTACCAGACTACAAACCAATTCAATTTATTGAATGTTAAATAGATACTAAACCTTTGTTACAATATCATAATGCGACCAAGTGAATGTAACACTTAGAATTAAATCTTAACTGTTCATACCAACCACGGTTTAGCTTAATGAAAACAAAAATGCCGACATTTTTTTTGCCGACCAGCTTTCAATGCATTGAATATCATCACTATAGGTAAGTATAATATCAAACAGCAGCTCTGATGTATTTGACAACCTCTACAAACAGACCTAGCCCACTTCTTCTCAAAAACTTAGCTAAAGTGATCATAATTTGCCAAAATAAATCCAGACATCAAACAAATTTACGATTGTATCCGTAAAAATTGACATCAGCATTTATCAAATGGAAACCAATTGTTGAAAACTACCTAACAACCAAATTTTAAGTTTATTGAAAATACTGAACTAAATGCCATAGTCTCACCGTACGGATAAATCTATTTCCTAACAAAATAAGTCAAAATTAATTGTTCAAAATGTAACGCTGTTTTCAAGAGAGACTAAATGCACTATATATACTCTGAAGTATTAATAAAATAACCCATAAACGCAGAATTCAACGCAAACTATTAAACTATCATAAATGTATGATTAGATATGACGGTCTGCACAGCATGAATATGAAAGATTATTTTTGTAAATCCACTTTTTTTTGCAATTGGCATTAAAACGGGGCTGTATAATTATTTCTTATATAGGCAATATCACCATCACTTGTAATCTTGTCCTAGATGTACTTAAATTATTAATGAACGCTAGCTGAGGGTTCAAACAATTGTCAACCTGAACCCAAAATAACTGTCGTTGGATAACTACTTTATCAAAAAATTCGTTTTGACAGATTGTGTTTTGACAAAATACACAACCTCCTTTAGTATCGAAATTTGCACATCGACCATTAAAATTCAACTGATCATTTGATGATTCACCATTTAGACCACTAGCCATTGGAACATCATTCAAACCTGTAGCTTTAATGATCCTATTTTTATCAATACTAGGTATGAGCATATGATTCCATACCTTTGATTCCAAATGTTCACTTATACATTGGTTTACGTCAACAGTTTCCTCTATATACAATAATAGTTAAACTCTTCCTCTTTGAAGAGTTAACCGAAATGTATTTGGTCTAATTGCAAATCTTGTTTCAAAATTTGTGAATAATCGTTGCAACCACCTACAAAACTAATTTTTTCGTTTTCTCAGCTAACCTAGTGTTATCAGCATACCTGCATCAGTCTTCTACTTCCAACTTACTTAATACAATTCCTGCAACTGTTTTAATTTCTGAATCAATATCGTCTTGTTCAGAAAAACTTTTCAATCTTTCCTTTACACCATCTAATTGAACAAAAGGCTTAATTTGCTCCCACTCAATTTCAAATTCGTCAAATGCAAAATCAGTCTTTTTTGTTGTATCAACATTGAATGAAAATGCCTGTAGAAATTTGATCAAAAATCGATCATCATTCAATTTATTTAAAAACAATGTTCGCGCAAACTCATATCGTCCATTTCCTAAAAATTCATCCAAATGCAACATCATATCACGAAAGTAATCAGAGTCGATCACATCACTACTTACATCCAGTTGTGCGGCGAGATTTCCTACTTTTTGGAATAAAGTAATGCGATTGTTTTCATCATACAAATATCTCAACTTAGACTCTGTTAGTGAATCAGTCTCAACCTTTTTTGAATTTTGATACACCACATAAGCAAAGTCGAATAGAAACTCAAAATTTGACTCTCCTGCACAGTTCAGTATTGTGTCTAATTTCTCCGCTTCTATGACATTTAATTCTTCTTGTTTGCTATAAATCGGCATTTGCTGTATTACAGGCCAGTAGTAATTTACAAAAGCAGTCCGTATCTTATCGCTACGATAATCATCCACGATTCGTTTACGAATACGTTTATACTCTGAAATAAGTGTTTCCAGCACAGAATCTCGATATTCAACCGGAAAGTTTATACATACATCTGAAATTTCCTCAAAAAAATCCCGTAACTGTTCATTTTCTTCTTTTTCTGATTGCTCAAACCCCTCTATAATCTCCTTCAATTGTGTTTTTACCTGCTCTTTATCGTCAATATTTTCAATTAGATACTGTGTTGGTCGCTTCAAACTCATTTCATCTGATGAAAATTGAAAATATTGATCAAACCAACTCACACTACCAATTAGATGATGAATTTGCTTGAATTTATCTACATTATAGTTTAACCCAATCTCCCCACCGTGCTCATAATAGGTAGAATAGGCAGTAAACATTTCATATAACCCTTTAGCAAGAATTGTTTTCTCAGATTCTAGCAAATCAAGTTTATTCAATTTAGTTTCTACTCTTTCATTGAAATTAAATCCTTCAATGTGGTCATGTTCCCAAATTTTTAAAATATCTTCTTTACTTGCTTTTATTGTGTGATACAACTCAGGTTGCAACACACGGAACGTTTCAATCGCGACAAAATCTGCAAAATTAAGTTGTCTTTCGACTGCTCGCCAAGTAATTCGAACTACACCACACACCCTCGCAACATCTCGTGGTGTTCGAATCAAAGGCGAAATCAGATTACGATATCTCAACTTGAACTGATTTGAGGATAAAATACTCGGACTATCAATCCATTCTCTTAATCTTTTGTATACTTGCTGTTTGATAACTGGTGGAGTGATGTGTGGAACATCAAAACTTGCTTGGACAAATTTCTCAAGGTAAGTTTTATCTTTGATTTGTTCATGTTTTTCAAATATTTTCTCCACTTTGGGTCGATCAAATGCAAGTAAATAAGTAAAATATGGCAGATGTCCTATTGTTTTTATTAGCTTAAAAATCAAAAAAGATTCCTCCGGTAACATTCTATCTATGTCATCAATAATTATAAGATATCTTTGTTGCTGGTTCTCCAACAGTCGACATAATTCCATGTACCTTTCGTCTAAATTCGTTTCTACCGCAAGAGATTCCCCTAAAGTTTTGGACATCTCTTTCACTACTTCCCCCCCAATTGGAACTACTGTTTTCGTTAAAGCACCTAATACAGGCGCAAAATTGATTAGTACCTTGGAGCCAAATTCTTGAATTCGTTTTTTCAAAATTTGGTTTTCTGACTTACTCACCACGCTATAGATTTGGCGAAAAAACTCAGAAATTAATGCCTCTTCTCCGCGCAACCACCAACAATTAAATCTGGAGATTATTATTGGCTTCGTATTAACCGAATCCGATTGAACATTTGATTCTACTTCATCACCATTAGTTTCAGTCATTTTATCTCGCGAAATCCAGCGTTTGAAACTAGCAACTAAAGTTGGTTTTGTTTTGCTTTCTTCTTCTTTGTCACTTAAGTTGCTGGTTTCAAATTTATCTACGCTAGAAATATCATTTTCATCAACTAATTTACTCTCAACAAGGTTAATTAAGCTACTCTTGCCAGACCCCCAATCACCATTAATGGACAATACAGTACCATCAACACCCACATTTTCAGAAATGCACTTTGCAATTGTTTTACTTAGGTCTTCAAACCCATATTTATCACCTCGAGCATCCTTAATGGGACTATCACTCACAATACACATAATAATCTCTTCTGTGTTGTTAAAGTTGACTATTCTAACCACCCAATAAGCTAAATAGTCGGTTGATTAGGTATTTTGGCTAGATATAACTTGCGTGCCGATAATCCTGTGCATTTCTTTGGTCGTTTAACCAATCTGCAAGTTCATCACTATTTATTGTAGCCCAATTATTTCTTGCCATTTTATGAACGTACACCATAATGTCCGAAAGATGTGTAAATTGATCACGAACTTCACGAACTGAATACTTCACACTATTTTTTATTTCTAGGGCAGTATCATCTGAATCAATAAGCCAAGTGGTTGGCCAAATTTTGTAACTGTTGTATGATTTACATCCCGCTTCAATTGCATTTTGAATTAGGCGGTGTTCCCGGTCTGGAATTTTGTTCTTGGTACCATAAGCAACTAAAAATACTGACATATTTGATACTCCTTATTACCAGATGTGAATAAAACTGTTTCCAATTTATACTCCCGCTGCAAAGTGTGTTCTCGCTTCTCTACATTATTTCGCATGAAATTTCCATCAAGTCCGCGTTCCTCCACAATTAGTTCGCTGCGAATCAAACCCTCTTTCCAATACCGCCCCATGTAACATTTTATAACTTTGTTACCAACCATGATCATCATTCGTTAATATAACATTATTTCCAGCAGCTAGCACACGCGCTAAAACATCCACACCCCCGCCAGCTTCACCGACCAGATGCGAATGATTTAAATCTGCAATTCTCTTTCTATTTACCTTATTTACGTCCAATTAGTTTACCCATTTGTTACTTCAACTAATTGTTACTTCAATTAAATTAAAAAAATCCATCTTAACCCTAATACAAAAATTTGTCAAATAAATTTTTTAATTTTTTTCTATTCTTTTCAAATTATTTCCAATCCTCTACAAATCCTTTCACTACTCCAGCTAATCAATCCCTATCCCTACCAAATACTAACTATCCTTCCTTACCATTCCTTCCTGACCAAACCTTTGTTATCTTCTCACTACTACAACTAAAACCATCAACATCTTAGCATCACTACTCCTTTATCCAATTCAAAAATCAACCCGCAATATATATTGACGGCATCTTATTTTCAAACTCATATAACTAATATACTGATCATCAACCAATATCAGTATTTTTTCATACGGGTTTCTATATAGGTTCAATTCTTGAATTTGTCAAGTTAAACCAAAAAATATTTTTTATCCCAAACCTGACCTCAACTATTACCAAATTCTATAGCCATCATTCATGCAAATTATTGCTTTAGCCTACCAATAAATTTTATATTTTCTTCCACAACTTTTTTTCTTGTATATTCATGGCCATAGCATTGAGAAGGTCCTATTCACGAATTCATTATTCTCTACCACATACTCAGCTAGTAACAAGCTAATCATATCCCTCTCTACAACCCAAATAATATTAAACAAACTCACTACCAACCAATAACACCAATGACAATCTATCCATTGCAGTTAAAATAACCTTTCACGATCACGACATTCAATCCAGCCATACCCCTCAATGATCCTCTAGAAACCTCAATGCCCTTCCATGACCCTCCTTTATCAATCCACACTTTACCTGATAACAATACAACAGATACATTCCCACGTTCAAAATTGATACCAACCTTACAATCTTAGCCACAACCATCCAACCAATTTATTCTGCAACAAACTCAAGCAATTTTAGTTTTAAAGATCCACCAGTATAATTTCACCACTATGCTACATCTTCATATTTTATACTCCCTCTTTTTATAATCACGAATTTACTACCAACTTCAGACTCCTTTCTTATTGTTACCTAACAATAAGTAATCACTCACTAATCACACTTTATTCAATACCGCAAACATCAGCCCAATTTAAATGTCAGTTCAAGCCAAACTTTAATCTTTACCAAACTACAAACCAATTCAATTTATTGAATGTAAAATAGATACTAAACCTTCGTTACAATAGCTTAATGGGTCCAAGTGTATGTAACACTTAGAATTAAATCTTAACTCTTCATACCAATCACGGTTTAGCTTAATGATAACAAAAATACCGACAACTTTTTGCCAACTAGTTTTCAAAGCATTGAATATCATCACTACAAGTAATTATAATATCAAACAACAGCTCTGATGTATTTGATAACCTCTACAAACAGCCCTAGCCAATTCTTATTGGAAAATTTAGCTTAGGTAATCATAATTTGCCGAAATAAATCCAAAAATCAAACAATTTTACGATATTAAACGTAAAAATTGACATCAGTATTTTTCAAATGAACTCCAATCGTTGTAAACTATCTACAACCAAATTTTTGAAGTATTGAAAATACTGAGCTAAATGCCATTGTTTCACCGTGTAGTTAAAACTGTAATTTTTAGCCTGACCAATGAAGTGAGATTTTTTGTATAGTACGAAAATTTAATGGAGTTTAGACAACGACTCTAGAATTGTTATTTTTTGTCGTTCATTTTTCAAAATTACACGTTTTTAAAGGTCTTTTTACATCCTTATCGTTATTTCCCAAAAATCTATGAAACTTAGAAGCTGCTACTTTCCAACATTGATGTTTTTTGATATTAGAAATTGGATAACTCGGATGATATACTTGCGCATGAAAATCTATATTATTCTGATTCAATCGATCACGCGCTTTTGACCCTAATGCTAGAATAAATATCTTTTCAAATAACTCCAATTGAAGTTTCAAGTAATTATCAATACAAGTATTCTCAACAATTTTGATATGCTTAGACTTTCTAACACCAAATTGCTTACCAGGATACGGACACAACACAGAGTTAGTACACCATGTTCGACGAAATATTTCTTCATTGTCTAGATTATTCCAAAAAAGTTTCAAAATTTCCGTCAAACCTTTGTGAAATGTTGGAACTTTTCGTTGATTCCTGGAGACTGATTTATTATCCATCGCTTCATCAAATATCTTTATTGAATTTTTCACCTTGTCAATAGGTTCTCCCTCATAATTTGCATTATCAACTGGTCGACCAGGTTCAGCAGCTACAATTACAAGTTTAACATCTGATAATTTACCTCTTGCTCCACCGAAACCAGATGGAACCCAACCGGATTTTAGTCTCCACCTACAAGTTTCTTTGCAATTACCAGAAAAATGTGTACAGGGAGTATATGCAGGCTTTAATATAGTTAGTAATCTTTCGTCTTGCATTTGAATACCGCATTCAATTTGTTTTAATAAACTTTGCTAATTACAACCTGTCATTTCACAATTTAATATATCCCATCACACATACACCAATTAGAAGACTACAAACTCATTTCCAATTTTAGTAACCCAATATGTGTAACACGTCAGCTCACATAATTTACATTAGTCAATTTATCTTAGGCATCTCTGCCCCTTAAAACTTTTTCAGCGATAAACTTTATTTCAGGTTCCAAACCTTCCTGCTCAACTAATCGTTGTAACCGGTCCGTTACCCCATCTAATTCCAAAAAAATTCCAATATCTTCCCATTCTATTTCATATTCTTCATCATCAAAGTCAGACTCTTCAGATTTTTCAACATTTATTGCAAATGCCAGTAAGAACTTTTTCAAAAATTGCTCATTTTCCATGTTTAGCGAAAATTGAATACACGCCAGTTTAAACGGTTCATTGTCTAAAAACTTATCCATGAATAATAATGTATCTCGTAAGAAATGAGGATCAATTATATCATCACAAAAATCCGTTTTCGCGGCCAATTCCCCAACTTTTTGAAAAAGGGTATTTCTATTACTCTCATCATACAAATATCGTAATTTTGACTTTGAATGAGACGCGGCAACTTCCTCTCTCGGTTTATGATAAACCACATAAGCAAAATCAAAAACAAACTCAAAATTAGAATTACCAGCACAGTCCAATATAGTTTTCAATTTCTCCGATTCAATAGCGTTTAATTCCTCTTGAGTGCTATAAAACGACATTTGTTGAATTACTTGCCAGTAAAAATTTATAAATGTAGATCGTATTTGATCATCACGGTGGTCAACTACTATGATTTTTCTAATACGCTTATATACAGAAATCAAAGCACTTAGAACAATTTTTTGACTTTCAATATGCAAGTCTACACAAGTGAATGCAATCTCTTCAAAAAAATCCCGCAATTTATCAATATCATCTCTTCCAAATTTCTCATACCCCTCAATAATTTTGTCTAATTTCACTTTAACTTGCTCACTGTCTTCAATATTTTCAAACAGGTATTGAGTCGGACGGTTTATTCTTAAGTCATCAGGTGAATATTGAAAATACTGATCAAACCAACTGGTGCTTCCTATTAAGTGGTGTGCTTCTCTAAATTTTACCACCGAACAATTTAATCCAATTTCACCGCCATATTCATCAAAACTAGTATAAGCAGTAAACAGGTCATGTAACCCTTCAACAAGTAAAGCTTTATCAAATCCTTTTTTTTCTAAATTCACCAGTTTAGAGTTTATCTCCTCAATTTTGCATAAATTAAGGTCATTGATATTACACTTATCAAGTATTTGATCCTTGCATAATCTTATGGTGTGGTACAACTTAGGTTGTAAAATTCGAAGGGTTTCAACTGCTACAAAATCGGCAAAGTCAAGTTGATTTTTAACTGTTTGCCACGTGATTCTTAGTACATTGCACACCCTTGTGACATTACGTGGAGTAAGAATCAGTGGTGCAATCAAGTTTCTATATCTAGTCTTAAAGTGCTTGGTATTTAATACACTTATATCTTTAACTATTCTTCTAAGCCTATTATCTACATGACTTTTTATTGCAAGTTGTGAAATATGAGGTACATCAATACCTGCTTGCACAAATTTCTCCAAAAATGTAATATCTTGAAAAGTCTTATATTTCTTGAGAATTTGATTTGCAATCGAACGATCATATGCGAGTATATAAGTAAAATAAGGTAGGTGTCCAACAGTTTTAATTAGTTTAAAAATTAAATACGCCTCCTGTGGAAGTAATCTATCAATATCATCAACTATTACCACATATCTTTGGCCTTGGGATTTCAAATGCTCAATTAAATCTTGATATTGTTCATCTATATTTGTTTCATCTGCGATTGTTTTTCCAAATGACTCTGATAATTCCTCAACTATTTCTCCTGCAGGTGGAACGAAGGTTTTCGCAACTGCACCGAAAACAGGAGCAAAATTTATTAACACTTTAGAACCATAACTTTTAATCAACTCCGACAATTTTCCATCATTTGATTTGTTAGTTACACTATACAATTGACGAAAAAACTCAGAAATCAGTGCCTTCTCCCCTTGAAACCACCAACAATTAAATCTAGTGACAATAACTGATTTTGATTGAAAAGTTTCTTGGTCCTCTTTAGTTTCAGAATGTTCTGAAACTTCATTATTAGAATCTGCTTGAGATTCCTCATTATCAGAATTTGATACCGTTTCAAGTTTTTTCTTAGGTAATTTACTTTCTATGATATTTATTAAACTGCTCTTACCTGACCCCCACTTACCGTATATTGATAAGACCGTACCTTCATCTCTGTCATTTTCTACAATAGACTTTGCAATTGCCTCAGCAAGAATTTTAAAACCATATTTATCATCCTTTGCATCCACAATTGGACCGTCTGTATCTTCAAACATAAAAAAACCTCATTTTAGTAAAGTAACGTTTAAGTACTGAAAACTGCTAATATATGCAAAATTGAATTAGCAAGAAACTAATCAGATAAAACTTGCGTGGCGATAATCTTGTTCTTGTCTCTGGTTTTTTAACCAAGCTGCAATTTCACTACTATTAAGTGTAGCCCAATTTGATCTAGCCATCTTATGTACATACACTGAAATATCAGATAATTGCTCAAAATAATTGCTTGCATTGCGAATTGAATGCTTTATCGCGTTTCTTATTTCAGTCGCTGAGTCATCAGAATCAATAAGCCAAGCAGTATTCATTATTTGTAAACTGCCGTAGGATTGAGTCGCTTTATGAATTAATTTTCGTAAAACCTCGTGTTCACGATCTAAAATTTCTCTCTTAGTTTGATAGGTAACTAGATAGATTGACATTATTATTACTCCCTACTCCATTTTAGATTCTAACATAATCTAACTTAGCTGTCATTTTAACTCGTACAAATACACACAACCACATAATCAATTTCATGGAAAATAAAACTTGACTGAACACCGTGACTGTTTTTAAATACCAACTAGACAGACCAACTAGCTTTATATGGTTACTGAATCTTTTTATATAAGATTGTGTGAGATTTTGTCTAACTGGAAAAGGAACACATAATTTTAGATAAGTTGCTGTTCCCTGCCAATACAAACATATCTGCTTTGAGTGTACATGAGTTGGGTCTGCATTAGTTATTGTATTCATATTTGTGTTCATTTGATTTTTATTAGAGTTAGTTGTGGATGTATTGTACTTTGTTTGTGTGACGTTGCAGTAAATTTGATTGCTCGCAAGCAGAGATGATACAGCAGGGTTTATTGTTGGTACGCTTGGTGGATTTAAAGTTGGCTTGTCGTATGCAACGTTTTGTTGCTCATCATATAAAGCAGCTCTGCTTGTTTCATCATCACTTTGTAATTTATTTTGCAATTTATTACGTCCATTACTTATATGATTACATCTCTTACTTATATTATAATATAACTCAGTGTTATTATAATGGATTGCGGCATATTTATTCTCTTTAACTTCATCCACTACTAATTTATGACGCTGCGAATCATCTTTCCCTGTTGCAACTCCTATCGGGTTAACTTTAACTTTATAACGTAACGAATTTCCCAATTTCGTTGCCAGCACGTTTGCTAAAACTGCGTCCCCCATTTCTTTTTCTCCCACTACTGAATCTGTCGCCAAAAATTTTGCAGTTCGCTGCGAAATCCGCTGCCGTGTTTCATCTACTACATTTGCGTCGTAAGAAAATTCATTCCAGTATCGCATTGCGCGTTGCCAAATACCTATGCCAACTTTATTTATCGCAATAGAGCAATCATCAAGCAACGGATTTTTAACATCGTCTTTCGACACCGTAATAGTATCAACTGCACGTTGCCAATAACTGCTGTCGCTTCCTTTCACGTTGTCGACACCATTGACAAGAACATCACGCACCAGGAATAGCCCGCGAACAAATACATTCGCCCTTTCACCAGCTTCACCGACTGGATGCGAATGATTTAAATTTGCAATTCTTTGTCTACTTACCTTATTTACGTGCAAATAGTTCATCCTTTTGCTACGACAATTAATTTAAAAAAACATCTTAACTCAATATTAGAAAATTGTCAAATAAATTTTTAAATTTTTCTCTATTCTTTTCAAATTATTTCCTATCCTCTTCAAATCCTTTCACTACTCCAGCTAATCAATCCCTATTCCTACCAATTACTAACTATCCTTCCTTACCATACCTTCGTTATCTTCTCATTACTACCACCATAACCATTAACATCTCATCATCACTACTCCTTTATCTAATTCAAAAATCAACCGCAATATATATTGTCGGCATCTTATTTTCAAACTCATATAATTAATATTCTGATCATCAACCAATGTCTGTATTTTTTCATACGGGTTTCTATATATGTCCAATTCTTGAATTTGTCAAGTTAAACCAAAAAATATTTTTTATCCCAAACCTAACCTCAACTATTACCAAGTTCTATCGCCAACATTCATACAAATTATTGCTCTATTCTACCAATGAACATTTTATTTTCTTCTACAACCTATTTTCTTGTCTATTTATAGCCATAGCATTGAGAAGGTCCTATTCACGAATTCATTATTGTCTACCACATACTCAGCTAGTAACAAGCTAATCATATCCCTCTCTACAACCCAAATAATATTAAACAAACTCACTACCAGCCAATAACACCAATGACAATCTATCCATTGCAGTTAAAATTACCTTTCACGATCACGACATTCAATCCAGCCATACCCCTCAATGATCCTCTGGGAACCTCAATGCCCTTCCATGACCCTCCATTATCAATCCACACTTTACCTGATAACAATACAACAGATAAATACCCACGTTCAAAATTGATACCAACCTTACAATCTTAGCCACAACCATCCAACCAATTTATTCTGCAACAAACTCAAGCAATTTTAGTTTTAAGTATCCACCAGTATAATCTCACCACTATGCTACATCTTCATATATTATACTCCCTCTTGTTAGAATCACGAAATTACTACCAACTTCAGACTCCTTTCTTATTGTTACCTAACAATAAGTAAACACTCACTAATCACACTTAATTCAATATCGCAAACATCAGCCCAATTTAAATGTCAGTTCAAGCCAATCTTTAATCCTTAACAGACTACAAACCAATTCAATTTATTGAATGTAAAATAGATACTAAACCTTCGTTACAATAGCATAATGCGACCAAGTGAATGTAACACTTAGAATTAAATCTTAACTCTTCATACCAACCACGGTTTAGCTTAATGATAACAAAAATGCCGACAATTTTTTTACCAACCAGCTCTCAAAGCATTGAATATCATCACTATAAGTAAGTATAACATCAAACAACAGCTCTGATGTATTTGACAACCTCTACAAACAGACATAGCCCACTTCTTCTCAAAAACTTAGCTTTAGTAATCAAAATTTGCCGAAATAAATCCAAGCATCAAACAATTTTACGGTATTAACCGTAAAAATTGATATCAGCATTTATCATATGGAAACCAATTGTTGTAAACTTCCAAAAACCCAAATTTCAAAAGTATTGAAAATACTGAGCTAAATGCCATTGTCCCACCGGCTGGATAAAACTTTTTTTACCTGATTTATGAAAAGAGATTCATTACCAAATGGAAAAATACAGGAATATTTGCAGGAATATTCAACGAACCTGGTAACGACAATCTAATTATCGTTAAACTCACATTATTGTATGGTAGTATTAAGTTGACCTAATATTAACAAACTCCATTTCCGATCTTAACAAATTGCCCCCCGCAGTTTACATCAAAAGGGGGTTGTAAAATTACTTTTTAGATAAGCGATATCACCATCACATTCAATTTGAGTTCTAACTTTAGGCGCAGTCGACTTTCTTGAGCCTTCATCACAAATTGGCTTAAATTTGTATGCAAACGCATGGGCAATTCGCTCATGATCTTCTGAAGTCAGCTCAGAATCAAATGGAGCATAGCTGAAACATAATACTTCGTCATCAGGTATAAGCATTCGATCCCATGTCTTTGATTCCAAATGCTCGCTTATCCGTTGGTGGATGTCAACGGCTTCTTCAATATACAATAGCTGTTTAATACTTACTGTATTACTCTCCTGAAGAAATACACAAACATACGCACAATAAATACCCGACACTTTTGGAATGTCTTGTACCATAGATTGTGTCCAATATCCCTTAAAAACAAGAGAATAAAATTTAAATTCCATTTAAACCACCGTATTTACAGGTTTCAGAACAAATTTCATTGTCGAAATTTATTTAATTTTCAAACAAAATTACTAAATATAACATATAATTCTGAAAATGCAAATGTCAAGTGAAAAAAGATAAATTCTAACATTAAATCAGAAACTTAGGGCAATAGTCTCCAACTTTATAACTAAAAGGATAGGAATTACAAAATTACTTATTAACATCTAAATAACCGCACATAATATCCTGAGGATTCTCCACAGGTAATTAACTTGTGGAGATGTCTATAACTGCAATCACTATTTATTTTCCAGCCATTAATATCTGTGATGCAAGGCCACCACGAGGAACTATATAGTCATCAGTTGAATCCCGGTCGCGACTTTCTGTAAGTTGATCAACAAAGATTACGTCCTTATATTTAGCTTCATTTATTTCTGCTTTCCGTTGCATGACCTCATCTCGCTCTTCCCAAATATAATCTATACCAAGCATGAATCCTTCATACAAGTCAAATAGTATATTACGTTCTACACGATCAACCGAAAGTGTATCAAAGGGACGACCATCAAAGAGTTCCATCAAAAACCTAAGTCTTTCAAGAAATTCCACCTTTAGTTCATTTGCTCGTTTAATATCAATTTCATTTTCACGTTCCATAGTGTAATCCAAAATTTCCTCCAATGAACCTGTTTTGTGATCACCTCGCAATGCAAAGAATCGAAGAATCAGTTCGCAATCTTTCATGTCATAATATAAACCGCTATTTCCCTGAGTCATTTTGACCAGACGATTAGAGGGTTCATCTATGTTTTGCGGAATATCAAACGCTTGTCTGAATTCAGCAGTTTTGCTTAATTCATTGATAGCACTATTGAAATCATTTTTATAGACCGCATTTCTCAATTGCTGGGAATTCAAACGGGTTCCACCTCTGTTAATGCGGCTGAAAATGAATCTCCTTATATCAGATTCAACAAAGTCTCCAACCAGACCATTTCCATTAATTCGTCCCATAGTAAGAATTTTTGCTGGCAAAACAGCACCATCAAAACGCTCTTGGATAGCAATGTTACAATTGCTAAAACTGAAACCTTCTAATGAGCGAAGTACTCTTAGACCACTCAACTTAAACTCATCATTGCGAAAACCTCGAATTGAGTTCAATCTTTGAAGTCCATCAATTACTTCATAGTCTTTACTCCCTTTTTTAAACATAAAAACTGATGGTATCGGTATCCCTAACAAGATTGATTCAATTAACGCAGATTGTTGATCAACAGTCCAAACCAATCTACGTTGGTACTCTGGAAATAGATCAATTTGCTTGTACTCTCCCTCAGAGAGCATCTCAATCACTTCAGGTATAAAAAAATTGTTATCAAGGTAATTGACCCGATTTGCTTTCTCAATGATCTCATCATCTTGTAGCTGTCTTGCAGGTCCACCATTTACCCCATCAGGAGCAAGTGTTACTTTGATGTTGCCAACATTTAGTGTCATTTGATTTCCTTTAAGAAAATTGTATTTTTGTTATTATACGACAAACCGCAATATATATTGACGGCATCTTATTTTCAAACTCATATAAATATTATTTTGATCATCAACCAATATCCGTATTTTTTCAAACGGGTTTCTATATATATCCAATTCTTGAATTTGTCAAGTTAAACCAAAAAATATTTTTTATCCCAAACCTTACCTCAACTATTACCAAATTTTATAGCCATCATTCATACAAATTATTGCATTAGTCTAACAATAAATTTTTTGCATTCTTCCACAATTTTTTTTCTTGTATATTCATAGCCATAGTATTGAGAAGGTCCTATTCACGAATTCATTATTCTCTACCACATACTCAGCTAGTAACAAGCTAATCATATCCCTTTCTACAACCCAAATAATATTAAACAACCTCACTACCAACCAATAACACCAATGACAATATATCCATAGCAGTTAAAATAACCTTTCACAATCACGACATTCAATCCAGCCATACCCCTCAATGACCTTCCATGACCCTCCATTATCAATCCACACTTTACCTGATAACAATACAACAGCTACATTCCCACGTTCAAAATTGATACCAATCTTACAATCTTAGCCACAACCATCCAACCAATTTATTTTGCAACAAACTCAAGCAATTTTGGTTTTAAGGATCCACCAATATAATTTCACCACTATGCTACATCTTCATATATTATACTCCCTCTTGTTATTATCACGAATTAACTACCAACTTCAGACTCCTTTCTTATTGTTACCTAACAATAAGTAAACACTCACTTATCACACTTTATTCAATATCGCAAACATCAACCCAATTTAAATGCCAATTCAAGCCAAACTTTAATCCTTAACAGACTACAAACCAATTCAATTTATTGTATGTTAAATTGATTCTTAACCTTCGTTACAATAGCATAATGGGTCCAAGTGAATGTAACACTTAGAATCAAATCTTAACTCTTCATATCAATCACGGTTTAGCTTAATGATCACAAAAATGCCGACAATTTTTTTGCCAACTAGTTTTCAAAGCATTGAATATCATCACTACAAGTAAGTATAATATCAAACAACAGCTCTGATGAATTCGACAACCTCTACAAACAGCCCTAGCCTACTTCTTTTCAAAAACTTAGCTAAAGTAATCATAATTTGCCGAAATAAATCCGAGCATCTAACAATTTTACGGTATTAACCGTAAAAATTGAAATCAGCTTTTATCAAATGGACTCCAATTGTTGTAAACCACCAACACCCATATTTTCAAAGTATTGAAAATACTGAGCTAAATGCCATTGTCTCACCGGCTGAATAAAACTGTATTTTTAACCAGATTTTTGAATTGAGATTTTTTCCAAATAGAAAAAAACAAGAATATTCGCAGGAATTTACAACAACCCTAGTAACGACAATCTAATTATCGTTTAACTCAAATTATTGTTTAGTAGTATTAATTTGACCAAATACTAGCCACCTCAATTTCCAATCTTTGCAAAATATCCCCCAGCAGTTTGCATCAAAAAGGAATCGTAATACTACTATTTAGATAGGCAATATCACCTTCACACTCTATTTGAGTTCTAATTATAGGGGCAGTTAACGTTTTTGGTCCCTTGTTACAAACTGGTTTAAACATATATGCAACCGCATAAGCAAACCGCTCTTGATTTTCGGAAGTCAGACCAGAATCAAATGGCACAACACTAAAACACAAATCTTCCCATGGTATGACCATATGAGTTCATGTGCCTTAGTCAAAATGTTTACGTCTCTGTTGATATACATTAGTTGACTTTTCTGGATATAATAACTGCTTCATGCTAACTGTCTAACTCTCTTTAATAAATACACATTTATATGAACTCTAGTTGAGAAATTGATAATTGTCGCGAATTATTCAAAAAAACTAACGGTGGACATAGTGAATTACTTTTAATATTAGCATCATTAAAATCATAATTACCAATCCTCAATTTAAAATAATACAGCAAAATAGAAATCTTGAAAATTTGAAATTCTATCACATCTTCGAAATTTCTGCCACCTTGCGATTCACGTATTAATTTTACAGTTTGCAAGCAATACATCAATCAATTTATAAATTTTTGTACTTCCTTTCTCTGGCCAATCTTGGTCTTGACCAACATCGCCATCTCTCGCCCTTTCCAATGCTTCATTAACTTTATCTAACTTAATTAAACTTGCAGGAAAAACCTTATCATATCGAAATTTATTACCAATTTCATCCTTCAGCTTCTTTTTCAATTGAGCTACACATCTTTTCTTATCATTTATACCATCACCAGATTCTAAATGAAGGAGAAACCAAAATTCAAAATTTGGATTGCTTATTGCCAAATTATGTTGAATTTGATTTTCATTTTTCCACACAAATAAAGCTTTGAAAAAATCTCTTTTCAGTTCATCGACATCTAATACTATCCAAACCTCGTCATTTTTTCCCATCTCTCCATATCGAAATTTACTCTTAGCGGTACCGATTAGACGATGTGGTGTATTATTCCCATTTCCATAAATCAAAACCGACTTATAGTGTTTTTTAGACTTTATATTTTTGACAATATTTAGATAATTTGGTTCTGACACCGTCCCCTCAGTAATTATCAATATAACATTTTTAGGACGCTTCATATTTGGTTTGCTTCTACCAAAATTGTTTCGACTATTTTTCTTTCTTCCCAAATATTTCATTTAATTGTCCTTTGCAACACTTAGATCAACCCCAGAAAAAGCAATTTGAGGTATACCTCCAAAGCGGCCGAGTAAATAATCTTTATGAAATTCAAACCCTGCGTCTTTTGCTGATTCAAATTGGTCAATTGAATTTAAGCTAGTCACCCCATTTTCATCCCGTTCAGTAATCCACATCTCATCTCTTCGAAATATATTTTGACTCATAAGTAACGCATCGTGGGTTGTAAATATCAATTGAGATTGTGACTCTTTGCGACGTTGACCCAGATAGAAATTCAACAATCCGTAGGTCAGTAAAGTATGTAAACTTCGATCAAGTTCATCAATTATCACAACAAAATTTGAATTGGGTTTCGTTAACCCCACAAAACTCGGCAACAATTCAAGAATTCGTTGAGTTCCATCAGACTCATCAAAAACTTCAAATTGAACCCCATCACCACTATTTGAGTCATGAATAGTCGCTAATCGTTCAAGGGATTCCTTTTCCCCTTTCTTAGAAACTATCGTTGACGAATCATAATAATCATAAGGTCTAATAAATTTATTTCCAATTATTTTTTTAAATTTTGATTTCGTCGATGAGCTAAATTTCGCTGTAACTTCCTGACTATCAACTTGTATAGCACCACAATCCATACCTGGTAAAATTTCATTCACAAGTTTTCTTACCTTATCCTCTCTCAACAATTGTCTGAACCCATAATGATTAGATGATGTAAGCACATGTAATGAATTTTTGAACCAATCATAAACCGGCCAAGTTCTCTTCTTATAATTTTCCGCTACATGTGGTAAAAACAACCGGTTAGCTCGAGTTGATTTTGACAACTCAATAACAACAGAATCTGACTTAAGTTCCTCTGAAAATCTGAATTTCTGTCCGTGTCTCTTATACAAAAATTTTGGATCATCTTTGCCAGGAATTTCTTCCCCCAATTCTTCTTGTACGATTGCTTTATCATTCAATTCAAAATAATACTTATAAATTGAGTTTTCAACTAACACCGTAAATTCAAACTTTGATGCTCCCTTTCTACTAGCTGGATCAAGTCGGAAAGGATGCAATCTGTAAGTAGATTGATTATCAGGTTGAAAGCAAACCATCATTTCAGCAAAATTAATCGCATCAATCAAATTCGACTTTCCAGATGCATTTCCACCAAAAATACTTGTTATTGGAAGTACTTCTGTTCCATGTTTCGGAACTGTATAAATGCGGTCCTTAAATTGTTCTTCGCCATTTGCACACATATTCAAGGAAATTGGGTCACGAATCGATCGCCAATTTTCAACTGCAAAATCTATTAGCATTTGTATTACACCTTCTTACTGTGTTTTGTTTTTGTAAATAATAAAATTAGATTGAGAAGTCAATACTAATTTTCATATTAGTTCAATGTTAATAACTCAGATAACTTGAATTTTACAAGTTAATTCAATTCCTTAAAACTATTTTTCATATTGCTATACCAAATTAATTCAGTATTAAAGCTCTGCATGTTTACATTAGTTGTCAAAATACCAGAAAATTTACCACAATAGCTACTGATAACTTCCATAAATACTTCCAGTCTTGTAACACGCGACAATGACTCCTCTATTTTTCTTCCACCACTGTATACGTTACAGCTTGGCACTTTTGCAATTGATGCTAGATTAGTCTTGATTAGATTACTAATACATTTTACTCCATGTTGCACCTGGACAACTAATTGAGTTAGTGGCTTGATGTATATCATGATGTTGGAATTGGTCTCTGCACTTATTGCCGCCATTCCATTCGCATCAATACGCGAATTACAAGAATACTACCTTTCCTTCTTGCACTTGGTCAATTAAATTGTCTGGGATCCAGTCGCTTCCTTCCACAAATCTCACAACACATCCTTTATAAACATTCAAAGTGTTCTATAGAAATAAAAATCAGTCAATTCTAAAGAACTTGAAAATTAGTAGGAAAAACTCTGGATAGTATAACTTCCTTTCCTTGCGAAAGCAACCCACTTCTTGGTATTGAGTCAGAATTGAAAAACAATACAGAATCTGGCTTTTTTGTTTTCGTTACTCCTGATAATTTTATAATGTCCTCATATGTAATTACCTGATCCTCAATGTCGTGTCTTCTTCCATTGACATTGATTACAAATTCTTTTGACTTTTTTTTCATTTTATTTTCTCCCATAGTTTTGGTTACATTTGTTGTAGAATTGAAGAACTCTTTCAAATAATAATCTAAATTGTAAATTTTTCAACCGTCTAGTTTATAATATTAAAATATAATTTAATGTGCAACAGTTTAAAAAGTATTTCAATTCAAGACAACTTGGAAACTAGTAGGATGGGGTCTTGAGAGTATTACCCTCTTGCCCCTAGAAAGTAACCCTCTTTGTGGTTTTGAGCTTGCATTAAAAAACAACACATAATCTGGTTTCTTCTTATCCGTTACTCCAGATAATTTTACAATTTCCTCAGTAATTACTTGATTATCGGTGTCGTGTCGTTTTCCATTGATATTAATTACAAATTCTTTTAATTTTTTTCTCATCTGAGCATCTCCTATTGTTAGAGTTGAGTTTGTATTATGTTTAATTTACTTATGTTACATCATTATATAGTATACATTGTTGCTTTATCAAGTTCATAATTTGTATATTTTTAACAATATTACAATTTTCATTAAATTGCAAGTTAGATTTTCAATTCTAATAAATTAAACTTCTCAACCTATAAATTAACCTCAGACACTAGCAACAGCAATAATAAAAACCCCACGACGACCTACGCGATAAATTGTTAGTTTGACTCACTAATTGATCACATCTCATACTTATATTATTTATGTATTACGGTATCGTCTACCTCTTAAACTTCATTCACAGCTAATTCATTATGCAACGCATTATTTTTCCCTATTGCAACTGTAATCGAGTTAATTTCAACTTTATCACGTAATGAATTTCCTAATTTCGCTGTCTGTACGTTTGGTAAAACTGTTTTCCCAATTACTTTTTCTACCGTTACCTAATTTGTCACCAAAAATTTTGCAACTCGCTGCGAAATCCGCTCCCGAATATTTACCCGCGCTTTTGGCGCACAGCTTATTACTTTCTCCTCATAAATCTTGACCTGTATACCTTCATCAAAACTCTCACCGCTGCTGATAATTTGATAAGCGACTCCTTTATTTGCCGAATTCTCACCAATTACAATATTTGATGCTGATAAACTGTCTCCTATCAACTTAGTTGACAACATACCTGACGCGCGCCACCGTAATTCAAATACTACATTTACATCGCTAAAAAAATTCTTCTCGGTATCGCGACACCCGTTGCCAAATACCAACGTTGAATTTATTCATCGTTTCAGAACTATCTTCACGCAACGGATATTATCAATCGCCTTCTGTTTTCATATTAGCATCAACCGTGTGTTGCCAAAAACTACCGTCGCCTCCCATAACGCTATTAACACCATTGACAAACATACCACGTGCTCAGAATGATCTGTGTGAAATACATTTCACCCTACACCGACTATACTCGCAGACGACAAATGTACTGCTCTCGATTTAAGCAACTTATCAAGCAAACTATCCATTAACTCATAAACACTCACCAATCACACTTTATTCAATATCGCAAACATCAACCTAATTTAAATGTCAGTTCAAGCCAAACTTTAATCCTTAACAGACTACAAACCAATTCAATTTATTGAGTGTTAAATAGATACTAAACCTTCGTTACAATAACATAATGCGACTAGGTGAATGTAACACTTAGAATTAAATCTTAACTCTTCTTACCAATCACGGTTTAACTTAATGATAACAAAAATGCCGACAATTTTTTTGCCAATCAGCTTTCAAAGCATTGAATATCATCACTACAAGTAAGTAAAACATCAAACAACAGCTCTGATGTATTTGACAACCTCTACAAACAGCCCTAGCCCACTTCTTTTCAATAACTTAGTTAAAGTAATCATAATTTGCCGAAATAAATCCGAGCATCAAACAATTTTACGGTATTAACCGTAAAAATTGACATCAGCATTTATCATTTGGAAACCAATTGTTGAAAACTACCTACAACCAAATTTTCAAAGTATTGAAAATACTGAACTAAATGAGATTGTCCAACCGGCTGGAAAAACTTTTTCACCTTTAAAGGTGGTTAAATGTGTCCGCATGTTTTCGGATTACGCGTACACATGTATCGGATTGTACATAATATATCATTTCACCGAATTACCTTATATTCTTTATCTCGTAATTTTACAGTTATTCTCACTCAAATTCATCCCCAACATTGTCTTAATTGACCATCAGTTCATAAATATTCATGATAATTCAATCAACTATTTAACTTAATTCAATTCTACTAGCTCAAGCGGTAGATCAACAACTAACGCTGACACCTGCTAGCTACCCGTTTATATCAGTATCAAAAATTAAAGACCAAATGAAAAATCTCACAGTCACTCTAATTTTAATGCGATTTCCACTTTCCAGTATCAAGAACACGAATCCACTCAACTGGAAATTCTTGCTTTTTGCTAAAATCCTTTGCCTTACATAATCCTTTGGAATCAAGCTGTCTTTTAAATTCCGACTCTGATATCATTAGCACCTCGAGTGCTTCTTTAAGCGTAAAGGGATTTATTGGAAATTCAGATAGAATCTCTTCAAGAGTATACACCTCTTTCTTGGTCTTAACTGGCGGAGAGGTTGTGGTATCACCCAATACACTAATCGGTGTATCTACTCTAGATTCAACAATATTTTCATTCAAACGAGTCATAAAAACCTCCTTTGTTTAAAAGTTGATATTAACGCAATCAGTTCCCCTTTTCAATCCATACCAATTTTACTTCAGTTTAACCTATTACATTTCAATTGCATTTAGCAAGTGTGTGTGCACTTATCAAACAAAAGCTATATGCATACACGCAAATACCTGTACCAGCATCTAATTCCAAAATAGATGAGTTAACAATAAACTCAATAATCTTTTACAATCCATTTTTCGGGGTCAATCTCAAATATCAATTCTGTGGAATATATCCGATTTTTGTCTAATTTTCCCGACGGACAATTTCCACTTTCCATTAGCAATTCGAGAAATTCCGCCTCTGTAATGTCCATAAATTCAAGTGCTTCATCATGTGTAAAACCATCATCAACAACTCCGGCGAATATTTCCGAAAGAGGTATATCAGGATCAGTCTCCATTTTAGAAAGTTGATTCACTTTAGAATTAGACGCGGGAGCTTGTTGAATTATCTGCATAGTTTTCTACACCTATCATTTACCAAAGTATTTTACAATATTAATACTGACAGACCTTTTATGTTTAGTACAAATTCCATCATTCAGAGAACAACGATTAGTTAACCATCCACTTCATCGTATCAAGTGCACTAATCCACCCCACCGGAAATTTCCCCTTTCTGTCAAAATCTTCTTTTGGGCAAAATCCGCGCGAATCCAATTCCTTTTGAAATGCCGCTTCTGAAATTTCCAAAATATCTAGTGCGTCTTCAAGTGAAAACGGCCCTATGACTATATCACCAAATACCTCTTCATGAGTATACACTTCCTTATCAGTGTGAATAGGAGTAGACTTCCCCTTTGTACTGGGTGACCTGACTTCATCAGATTGAAAGATTTGTGCTTGTAATGTCATCACTCAATTCCTTATTCAGCTCAATCAATCATCCAGTGCCCATTATCAAGTGCTCTAATCAAACTAAACGGAAATTTTTGATACTTGTCAATGTCTTTACTAGAACAAAATCCATTAGATATAGCTTTTTTTCGAAATTCTGTCACTGAAATTTCCAAAAATGACAAAGCTTCATCTAGTGTCCACCAATCAATATTGATATCACTGAAAGCTACTTTGAGAGTTAGATCTCCCTTTTGCATATCAATTGATGGTGATCTCGCTTTGACACCAACAGGTGCTACATGCGAAAATTCACCAGATCCAACTATTTTCTTCGTCAATCGCGACATTTAATCTGTTAAAATCCACTTATGTGTGTCCACTGACTTAATCCATTCTACTGGAAATTCATTTTTTCTATTAAAGTCCTTTTTTGGGCATATACCTTTCAATTCTAACCGCTCTTGATATTCCCTCTCTGTAATTTCAAGAGCTTCTAAAGCTTCTTTAAGCGTGAACGGTTCCAGCGTGAAATCCCCAAACACCTCTTCATGTGTGTATACTTCCTTTTCAGTTTGAATTGGTGTAGACTTCACCTTTGAATCCAGTGACCATATTTCACTTCCATCACCAGATTGAAAAGTTTTTGCTTGCAACGACATCACTTATTCCCTTATTTTGATTAAGTTAAGTTAAACATGGATTTTTTACCAAAATTTTAGTAAACATCTTTACGAAGACCTGCTTTGCAAAGAAACAAAGTTGGTTGAACTGACTTAATAGAATTACCTCTCTTTTTCCGCTCCACTTTATATAATACTCTATAATGGACTCTTCGCAATAGAAAAATTACAAATTCGCTTTCCTTTATAGTCACCAGTTGCGAGTTTTCCTAATTTGGGATTATCACAAATAGTAGCAACAATTCTTGAATCCTATATTTAAGTATTTTTTGACTACGGATTTTTTTTACATATTTTTTGAATGCAGTTTCATATTCAAGATTTATATTCGCATTTTCTTCAAGTTTTTTTTAAATCTTCCACATCACACTCCTTCACTTTATATAAGTGTTTAAAATCTGAAAATTAAGCCATGACCAAAAAATTACCTCCTGTTAGCAGATTCATTTGATTGATACTTCACTCTCTCCAGTGAACATTTATATTGAAATTTGACAGTTGTATAAGATTTATTCATACAAATTGAATATTAGCAGTTCTAGACTTCAAAGTCAAAAATAAAATTTTAAACTTCTTAAATATCTCTATAGATTGCATTTCCCTTAATGTCAAATAGTTATTTTTGTTTTCCACAACTTTATTCGTTTGGGCATTAAACACTGGAGTCAACACTGTATCAGCTCCATTTAAAACCCCTACGATTGCCGCACGAACTAATGCGGATTTATTGATAGTTGGGACACTTGGTGGATTGATAACTTGCTACGCAATCAAGTCGCGGCTACAATTTTCGCAATTATATCCTCCCACTCGGCTTGTCGCGGGCTTTTCTGCATTTCGTTGCTGGTATTTTTCATGATCAGATATTGGTGCAACATTCTGCACTGCTGAACCAATTTCCAATTCGCCACCAATTTGATCTAGACTGCTTATTGTCGCGTGACCTGTGACCTTTAAATAACTGATTTTTTTGCCAAAACGATGCGGATTTTGCTAACAACAACTTGTACAATATTTGACAGATTTATAGCCGCTGCGGGGTTGCGCCCTTTGTCAATACTCGTCCACTGCTCCATCCTTATATCTCCAATTCGTTTCATGCGGGTGACTTCTTTGCTTCTATCACGCTTCTTGTTCTCTACCTCCAAACTGTTCTTTTCTGTTTTATCACGCGCGTCATCTAATCATTCAAGTTTATTCACTGCGCTTAGAATTCCAATTCACGACTAGAATATCACAATCCAATATCAACCACCATTCTTTAATTGATACAACACACATCTAAT
Source organism: Stappiaceae bacterium (assembly GCA_964291365.2). Lineage (GTDB taxonomy): Bacteria > Pseudomonadota > Alphaproteobacteria > Rhizobiales > Stappiaceae > JBDWFY01. The sequence continues at coordinate 1,088,667 of OZ219989.1, read as the reverse complement.
AAAACAATATCACACTACTTTTCTACTACCAAGTGCAATGGTAGTACCGGTACCAACCCTTTCAATTCAATTGCAACAACCACAATATATTGCTAAATCACCATCAATACCTCAGACACTCAAGCAACACCATCCTGGTATTATTGATTGTTAAATTTGAATAATAATGCCGAAATAATCGTCATGTGAAAATTTATAAATCCTGAAAATACTGAATTAAAATGCCAATGCCCCACCGCGCGGATAATTTTTTTTTCAATCTGACCAATGAAGGAAAATTTTTTACCAAAGTACAAAAATTTTATGCGATTTAGATAACCAATCAAGAACTTAAATTTTATGTCGTTAATTTTAAATCTAGCACGTATTATCAAGTCGTTGTACGATTTTTAAAAGAGTTGAAAAAAAAACTTGCAAAGGTCAAATTAGTATATTATATAAAATGCATGGAGATGATATGGTGTTACCTCAATAAAAAAATTGAAGCATTTTTGGTTTCACAATTATAGGAGTTGATGCACAAATTAAAAAATATTGCAAATCAAAATTAAAGTACTATAATACAAAATAGTATCCTGGATATTTGTATGATCAAGTAAGAATTCACGTAATCAGGGGGCTAAATTTGAAACAAATACTTTTAAGAAAGGATATTATTAAATGGGAATTGATAAGGTAAGAAGTCTTTTGATTGATAGTTTAATAAAACACAATTTTACACATTTTACAGAGCGAAATGATATTTTAATAAAGAATCTACTATACTCAGGAAGAGTTGATGTTAGTTTCGTACTAAATATAATTGAGAATTGTGAGGAACAGCACTACAGCACAAAGTATTCATGAGATGCTGATGATGGCTTTTCTCATATATTTATCAACTATGGATGGTACATAAAATTTAACTTAATTGATGGTATCGTAAATATCATCAGTGTACATGAGGATGAACGAAATGATTGATTACCGAGAAGGTGCAAAATGCCGAGTATTATGTGCAAATTGTGGGAGGGCTACTCTGGCAACCCTTAAGAATGAGACTATTTCTTTGTGTGAGGGTTTAGAGGAAGTAGAAAACACATTAGTTTATGTTTGCGATGAATGCGGTAGCATGAGTTCGGTTCCACACAAGTCTGTTGGACCACTTCAACAGGCATTTAAAAGACTTGTAGATTCAAATTCTGTGTCAGGTTATGGTGAAATTACCATTGAATTGAAATCACAAGTGGAGGAGAAAAAAGCTGATGAACGTCAATCTGAATCAGACTTTCAGCATGAATACCCGTTGCAAGCAACTGGGTAATTTCGCTGGTTCATTGGTGGAATTAATGCGGATTGCAATTGTGTACAATCCTGACCAATTCGGCCACCGTTCTGAAAACATTCGGCCGGGTATTGCAAAAAATATTTTTTTAAATTTGTATGCAACAAATAGCTGAAATTTAGCGAGATAATCTATACTTTTCCATTTCCTATTCAACTTTTCAAACGTTGAATTATCAAATAGTGTGTTCGCTCATTCAACCGCTAAAACCAAAAGTGAAGGAGGCTTAAACGTAATATCAAATACCCCCATACACAACAACACTCTTATCGCAACAAAACGATAGGGTACACAGCACTGATGTTGCTACTAGCACCGACTCAAAAACTACAATGCTTAGCCCACAGTCTCAACCGCTTCCACAACTTTTGCTGATTCTCGTGCCAGCCGTTCACCATTCCGCAGGTAATACATTGCAATCTCACGATTACCAATTGCTCCCATATCACGAGTGATATGGCCATTGCATTCCTTAAGCAACCTATGTGCATCCTGTAATGTAATGTTCAGTTCATCTGCGGCTTTTTGCATTGCCTGTTTTAAGTCTTTCACTCCTTCAATTTCATGCCAGCGAACAAAACTAATATAAAAATCAGCTTTCATTGGGCTTGACATCAATTTAAGTCGATCAAAAACATACTCCATAGTTTTACTCCTTATTTACTGATACATATTTGAAGTAATGTTGAATTATCAAATAGTGTGTTCGCTCATTCAACCGCTATAACTAATAGTGAAAAGGGTAAAAACGTAATGTCAAATACCCACCGTACACAACAACACCCTTATCGCAACAAAGCGACAGCGAGCACAACTCCCATATCGTGACTTGCAACAACTTAAAAACTGCAATGCTTAACCTACAGTCTCAACCACTTACACAACTTTTGCCGATTCTCGTGCTAGCCGTTCACCATTCTGTAGATAATACAACGCAATCTCTCGATTACCAATTTCTCCCATATCACGGGTGATATGGCCATTACATTCCTTAAATAAATCATGGGCTTCCTGCAATGTAATGCCCACTTCATCCGCGGCATTTTGCATTGCCTGTTTTAGATCTTTCACACCTTTAATTACATGCCAGCGAACGAAACTAATATAAAAATCAACTTTTAGATCACTAGGCATCAATTGCATCGGATTAAAAACACTTTCCATAATTCTAATCCTTATATAGGTTAACTTATAGTAACGTTAAATTATCAAATAGTGTGTTCGCTCATTCAACCGCTAAAACTAATAGTGAAAGGGGTATAACTGCAAAATCAAATACCCCAATACACATCAACATTGTTTTCGCAACAATACGATAGGAAGCACAGTCCTGTTGTTGCTTCAAACAACGACTTAAAAACTGCAATGCTTAACCTACAGTCTCAACCGCTTCCACAACTTTTGCCGATTCTCGTGCTAGCCGTTCACCATTCTGCAGATAATACAACGCAATCTCACGATTACCAATTGCTCCCATCGCAGGAGTAATATGCCCATTGCATTCTTTAAGCAACTCGTGGGCATCCTGCAATGAAACACCCACTTCGTCTGCTGCTTTTTGCATCGCCTGTTTTAAGTCCTTCACTCCTTTAATTTCGTACCAGCGAACGAAACTAATATAAAAATCAGCTTTCAATAGGCTTGGCATCCATCGCATCCGGTCAAAAACATAGTCCATCACTCTACTCCGTATTTGCGAATATTTATAAAAAGTAACATTGAATTATCAAATAGCTCTCAATCCATATCAAAAATTAACGCCACAGTTTATAGTAACATAGTATTTTTTTTTTTACAATGCAACCCAAAAACATTTTTCAAGTAATTTTTCAGAAACAAACTAAACAATGTCAATTTAGTCATCGTAATACACCTATTTGGATTGAATCTTTAAAATTCACTTTATTTAGATTTGTTTGCATTAAGTTTGCATAACTTAAATCAGCACCTTGGAAGCTCACGCCCTCTAAGTCAGCTCCATGAAAGTTTGCAAACCTTAAATCAGCACCCATCAATTTTGCCCCCCTCAAAGTAGCCCCCGCTAAATTAGTACAATTTAAACTGGCCATCATTAAATTTGCGTTCTCTAATTCAGCAGAAACTAGACTCGCTCCATCTAGAATGACATTTTCTAAATTTGCTCCATTCAATTCTGCATGCAACATTATAGTAAACTCCAATTTAGAATTTTGCAAGCTTGCTCCATTTAAAAAAGCTTTAACCATATTTGCCCCTTCAAGCGATGCATTTTCTAACTGAGCACCAGTCATTTGACAATTCCATAAGTTCGCAAAAATTAAGTTGGATCCTACCAAATTTACTTTCGCCAAATTCGCTGCTGATAAATTTGCACGACTCATATTAGTCAAACTCAAGTCTGCAGACTCTAGATTGGCTTTTGAAAAATTAGCCTCGACTAAATTTGTTCCCTCCAGTTTAGCAAATCGTAAATTAGCCTCACAAAAGTCAATCTCCCGCAAATCGCAGTTCATTAACTCAAAATTCTCAACACTTACCGCTCGAAAATTCTTAATTCCCCGATTTAACTGCTCAATTACTTCCGAAGTCTGCATGTTTGTCCGAACTATTTGTTTAGAATCCAGCCCCGATGAATCGTCAATTATTCCTGATGTATTACGCGTAGCCAATATTTTAATATTTTTTTTATCGGTTTCACTCTGAACCAGATTCTCAATCTCATTTACTACTTCCACAAATGCGGCATTCTGATCAGACCACTCACTGATCGGTTTTGCATCTTTCGGAACGATTTTTAGCTCTCGCAATTTAGGAATCGCGTCCCACTTACAAGATTCAACGATAATTGGTACAATTTTCACCTCATTTGACAGATGACGAGAAATTGCGTGCGCTAATTCAACATTCATACAATAATCTGACGCGAAATAAGCCGGACTCAATAAAAGCACAAATAATTCAGCCGAAGACATATTGGATGCTATTTCGCTATCCAACGATTGTCCGGCCATAATTTCCTGATCCGACCAAATACTGATTATTCCATTCATTACAAGTGGAGCAACATGAATTCTAAATCGATCAAACCAAGGTTCATCTTGGTGACAATAAGAAACAAAAGTTTTCAACTGAATCTCCTTGTACATGGTCAATATTCACAAAATATTTAGACCATCTAGATTGTATAAAAAATGCTCGGTAACTTTAATATCGGTTGGCTATTTTTTGGATGTTTTTGTTTTAAAACGATAATCACTCATTCCCTTAAACAAAATTAACCATATCACAGTTAGATTAACAACCCATTTGAATCTTGTCAATTACAAAAAATATCGTATCGTGCGACCTCCCAGTTTTTTTTGATTGGGATACTCTATCGTAGTTTGATCTCAAACTCAATTAATTTATAAAGCAGAATGACACTCTGAAGTACCTGTCCTTGATCAGAGATATATTTGAACTAAGATAGATTAAAATTTTGATTTATTCAAAGTAAATAATGAATGAGAGTCCAGGCTATAACAAACTATCTAATTGGGTCGAATTGTTACTTGACAAAATTATTTTATTACTATAACTTATTCTGATAAACCAGAGTAAAGAGTTTGCTATGCAATTTACTGCTGAAGGTACCCCAAAGGAATCTGAATACCTTGAAATTAGACAATCATCTCAAGAAAAATCTGCTTGCGATACTCTTGTTGATATATCGCAGACTAATAATATAGAAGAGCAGCAAACCATTGAAGAATTAGATGGTTTATTGAAACCAGCTTTAATTGACTTAGATAATGGGGAAATATCTCATAAAACATTCAAAGAAAATGTAAATGAAACCTTAGATAAAATTTCTAGGAAAAATAAATAATGCCCTATGTTTTATCTGCTAGCGCAATGAAGGACATAGATGAAATCGCTCATTACACTTTTCATAAATGGGGGATAGATGCTGTATAAGAATATTTCGGCGATATTGAAGAAAGACTTGATGCAATTGCTAGCAGTGAAGTAGTAATGGAAAAAGTACCTAGGTGAGTATCTAATCTCTACGTTTCAAAGGTTCGTTATTACTCATTATATTATAGGGTTAGGTCAGATAAAACAGTAGAAATTACTAGAATTCTGCATGATAAACAAGACTGAGTGAGACATTTAGGGAAATAGTTTTCGAATCTTCTTTGTTCAAATTGGGAAACTATTACCCACTCAAATTGATCAACATACCGGACTCAATCCTTAATACAAGTTGTCAATATACCACACCCACTCAAAAGGAAATACCTGTACCAGCATCTAATTCCAAAATAGATGAGTTAACAATAATCTCAATAATCTTTTATAATCCATTTCTCAGGGTCAATCTTAAATATCAATTCTGTGGAATATATTCGATTCTTATCCAATTTTCCCGACGGACAATTTCCACTTTCTATAAGCAATTCGAGAAATTCCGCCTCTGAAATTTCCATAAATTCAAGTGCTTCATCGTGTGTAAAACCATCATCAACAACTCCGGCGAATATTTCCGAAAGAGGTATATCTGGATCAGTCTCCATTTTAGAAAGTTGATTCACTTTAGAATTAGACATGGGAACCTGTTGAACTATCGGCATAGTTTTCTTGACTCATCATTCACCTGTGTGTACACCAATAAAAATACTGACAAACTTTTTATGATTTGCATAAATTCCATCACTCAGATAAAAACAATTAATCTACCATCCACTTCAACGTATCAAGTGCACCAATCCACCCCACCGGGAAATTACCATTTCTGTCAAAATCTTCTTTTGGACAAAATCCGCGCGAATCCAATTGCTCTTGAAATTCAATCTCTGAAATTTCAAGGATATCCAGGGCATCTTCAAGCGAGAATGGGTCAATAACCACATCACCGAAGACTTCTTCATGGGTAAATACTTCATTCTCATTGATGTTTGAACTAGTTTGTGAATCTATTCTAGACGAACTAACCCCGGCAACCCTAGGCTGATCTACTCTAGTTTCTACTGACATTGCCACCAACCTTTATGTATTTATAACTCAGTTTACTAAGATAAGTTATCTTCCAAGAAATTTGTAAAAATCTTCACCTGTATCAAACATATAAAATATTATCGTCGGTATGATAACCCTTGTAATTTGATCTTTATCCATTCGCTCAACTTCCCACGCAATCCGATACCCCGTATTATGTTTAATTTTACCATATCTTTATTGAGGGACGATAGCAACCTTGGGTCCATAGTTCGGATTTTTGTTTATAGTCGCTACTGTTTTCACCAATTTATCAACAAACCTATTAGTTTATTGACCCGTTCGGTATTGTGGTTCTAATTTTACAAGTAAATTTTGCAAAATTTGTGCGATTTCAGACTTATCAACATCAGAAACCTTTATTGATTCCTCGATAGATTCAACGAGCAATTCAATTAAAGCCTGCAGTGTTGTGCTCTCATAAGTACCTTTCTCTTTCAAATAATCGTCAAAGTACTTACCAGGTCGCCCTTTTTCTAAATTTTCACTCATGTTGTTAATCCTCCCTTCCCTTGTAAGAACCTATAGCCCTTAACCACAGGAATGAAAACTCTTCAATAGCTCATATACATATGACTCAACCGCATCAGATCCCCATTTAACCGAAGTATAGCGGGTAATTTCTAACAGATCTTCCTTCGCATCAAAACCTAACTTATTAAACTATTATTGTTTTTCATTAGCAATTTCTACTAAGGCTTCCTTTACAATTTCTTCTGTAGTTTGACCAACATATTCCCCATAATCTAAAGCAATTAGTGCTGGTTCCAATAAATCATCCAACTCTTTTATCGCTTGCTGCTATTCTTCGTATTCAGCTTGCAGATTTTCAGAAAGAATTTCACTAGCTGACTTTTCTTGAGTTAACTCTGAAGTCTTGACGTATTGAGATACCTCTGGGGTAACTTCAACTGAAACTTGCACAATTAGCTCCTTTTGTTGTTTTGGTTAGATTAAATTAATGTAAAAAATTTCACTAGTTAAGTCATGAATCACAGTAAATTTTATTTCAAGTCAAAAATATTAGTCTAACATTCCAATTTTAAAAATACTATCAACAAATTACCTTACCACTCGTTAGCAGTTTCCCCTAAAGCCTCATTCACTTTATCTTCAATTGTAACTTCTAGCACATCTCTATTTTTGCTACATTTACAGCAAAAGCTTCTTTCGCACGTTGTTCTTTATCAAATTCAGAGTCATGAACTTCAGCATTCAATCTTTATACTTTACCCACTCCTCAATAATAATTATCAATATACCATACCCACTTAAATGGGAACTCTTTAATGTTGTTAAACTCATCCGCTGTACAAAAACCACGGTCAAGCGACCTTTCTTTGAATTTCGATTCTGTAATTTCTAAAATTTCAAGTGCTTCCTCGAGTGTGTATGAGCTATTGACTACATCACCATACAAATCTTCTAGAGTATATACCTTTGGATCTTTCCACTTACCTGGGTCAATCTTAAATATCAACTCCTTAGGATATAAACGGTTCTTGTCTAATTTACCTGACGGACAATTGCCGCTTTCCACTAACAACTCAAGAAACTCAGTTTCCGTAATATGCAAAAAAGCAAGTGCTTCATCATGTGTATACTCATCATCGGCAACTTTATGAAAAGTAGATTGTAACTCCTCCTCTTGAACTAAAGGTGGTGTATATTTTACCTTCGGAGTTTCAATACGCGTATAGCCTATTGAACTAGGTACAGACTTTGCTAATCCCATGGATCATCTCCTTAAATTTTTACGTTTCGATGTTGACTTATATCTTTCTATGGATTTATAGTCATCTCCATGACCATCAACCCTTAGAAATTCAATTCCCTTTTTACTGTTAACATCTGTTTCAATAATCTCATAAGTTATTATATATTGAGTTCTAATATGATAAAATTTATGACTATACACAACATCAATTCTACCTCTTTTCTTTTTTCCAATATATGGATTCTTACAAACCTCTTCAATTTTTTCAAGTATTTTATCTTCCAAAACTCGATCTCTATTTTTTTTATGAACTTGTCAAACTTTGGATTAAAATCACACTTTACGCTTGATTGTTCAGCAAATCGCTTCAATACATCTGTTACCATATCTTACTCCAACGCTTAATCTATGAGTTTTTAAATCTGAAAGTCAAGATATGGTGAAATTTCCCTCCCGTTTGCAGATCCATTTGTTGGTTACTTCACTTTCACAAGTTAAAATTTAAGTTCAAATTAGCCAGTCGCTAACTCATCTGTTGTATTAAATTGAATCTTAACAAACCCTATCCAAAAAAATCGATGTTTTTTTTCTTCATTATGAATCAACTCTTTTTTCCAATCTTTTTCTAATGTCAACTATTCATTTACAATTATCCACAGAGAAGTATCTAATAAAACAAATCTTTACAAACAGAATCTAATTTGTCCAGAAAAGCTATTTCCGCTGCGGATTTTTAATCACCATTATTTCAACTTCGATTTGTGCACACATTTGCAACTAAATTTTCAAACATGTGATTCAGAAAATCCGAAAATTTATCCAACATTCTGACTCAAATTGAATTTTAACATTATTACATTACTCCCCAGAAATAATCTATTCCAATATTTAATTACTTTCTTTCAAATATTTAACGCCATTTTTGGGCACGAATCATTCAAAAATTCAGTAAAAACTGTTAAGAAAATTCGCGCCCAATAATCACCCTCAACAAATTTTATTCAACTAATTTGCGCTTTCTAATTCCTTGCTCTAATCACAGATACAATAATGCTCAAATAAGTAACATACTTTCTTACTTTAAACCGCAACAACAACATATTTTCATGGAAACAACAGCGAAATGCCAAGAGTTTTTCCGCGAGTGTTTCCTTTTTATTTAAAGCTGGCACCAACTTACATGGTTTTAGGTCTAGTACAGATGCCACTAACAAATTTTGATTTTTATTCATGGTTAAAAAATTCCTTTGTGTAGAAATGAATGAAAAATAATGTTTGAATGATAGATGTGGTTTAGTAATCAAAATTCAAGTAGCAATCTTGGTTAGAATTCCGTTGCTGGAAAGAATAAAGTCTTGAAACTGCTTGGCAGTTAAACTATTACACGAGAAATTAAGGCAAATTGACGCATTGCGACATATAGATCTTGGGATTAACATTATTCCCATGAAAAATTCTATTTTTCCGCGATTATTTATCTCTTGGTTAAACAGTTAAAATTTTTTTCATATTTTTTGCAATTTTTTGTTTGATATTTTCACAAAATTATTGTTGCTATCGTGTCGACAAAATTCGCGCCAAATTTCTGGTTTATTTCCATAGCTATTTTCCTAATTACTTCTAACAAAAAAAATCTCTTGGTGAGTCTGATGAAGTTGAATCGAGCAAGAATTCCTCTTCTTATTAAATTCTCATATTAGCGAAGGTATTTCTTAAATGTGAGTAATTCAAATTGCGCTAAAACAAATGTGTATCACGAAATTTCATTTATCTTGTCAATACGTTACCATGAAATTCAACATTTTCAAAATTACCACTTGTTGCTTGCATGTCATTACTCTAAACTAATACGCCTTTTGTATTCAGCTTTGGTCAAAAAATCCTTGACCAATAGTAGACACACTTGACAAATCAAACTCCGAACAAATTATTGGTCAATCTATCGTTTGACTCGACCAAACTAAAACTCATGTCGCGAAAAACTTAGTTTCAGAACAGTATTCAACTGCGTCCGGAAGTATAACAAATACTATCTCTACCAAAATGGGTACTTTCAAGTAACTTGATTACTATCACCACACCATTATTCAGATTTGATACAGGGCCAATTCGGCCCTATATCGTTGTGAAGAGTAAGAAAGTTGATGTAAAATTCAAACTTAATTCTCAATTCAATTAATTTAGGTGCTCAGCAAAATCACTAAGTACTTTCGAACTGGTGACAATTGATCACCAATAAATTGAGTCTCAAATTTTGTTATCTTGCCTCTTATTGTAATCCAAACAGGATTTTATACCGCGATATGCGGATTAAAGAGTTCTCTTACCAAACGAACGAATGTTCAGTAGATTCAATTTCTTGATTCGCTTCCTTACATGGTGCGCAAATTCGGTTATACGCACCTTCTGACCAAAACTGCCTTTGGCAGGTTAAGCACTTTCGAGGCTTTGCGCTCTCTCGATCATCGAAAAATTTTGCCTTTTGCTTTTGCCCCAGTTTTAAATCTAACGGCGCGTGGCAACGACTTAATACTTCTTTCTCGCTACCGAAAATTTCGATGAGCTTACTGATGACTGTATCAATACTGCGATTTACCTCATCGGCAATTTTCACAATATGAATTTTATTTTCAGCATCGGTATGAGTTGCAAGACTTTGTTCGAGTTTGACGGATTCGTAATGAGTCCATCGAGCATAAGTTTTTTCTGTCTTGTTGTTTCGTCGCGGCAAACCAATTCGATTTGCTTGCGATTGAACGCTGGAGATAGAACGATTCATTTCGATTGCAATCAGTGCATTACTTGGCACCAATGGCCAGAGACGAATTAACTCGGATCGCTCTGATACAGTCCATGGTCTGTTAATTGGATTATACAATTGATTTTCCTTTTAGTTGATTAAAGTTAAATTTAAATTAACAAATATTTAAATATTTGTCAATACAAAAAAGATAATTTTTCTATATTTTAATATTTTTATCTTTAATTTTATAATTTTTTTCTAAAAAATCACAATAATTTAAAGTATAATCGCCACTTTTTCTTTAAATTATCTTCAACTTAGCAATGGCATTAAATTCTACTTTAAGTTTAAACCCCTGCTTACCCAGCGTTTTGATCAGGGAAATTACCTGCAAAAAAATTGTCAAATTCAATTAACTTAATTTTTCTCAATAATAGATGGATAAAATTGAAATTATTTTCTAAATTTTTTGTAATATTTAAGAAATTACTTTTTGTCAATTTCAATTAATGCTAATAGAAATCGCGCGTTGTAGCCTCTCACAATTATCCACAGGGAGAACTTTCTGCGGCTTGAATGGTCAAATTTTCTAGCTATATTTCAAGATATGGTGAGCTAATCAATGGGTTCTCATCACGGTTTGGTTACAATAATTCGAGAGGTGATCATTTCCATGCGTTTGATTCCAGAGCAGGATTTGCATGCGGGGATTAAGATGTATCGAGAAAACCCCGATTTATCCTATGAAGCGGTTGCGAAGCTCCATAACTTTAGTGCCACAACTCTTCGTCGAAAAAATCTTGAAGCGATTGCGAACAATGGTGTTCTGAAACCCGTGCAGATTGGTGGCGTGCGATATTCTGCCGATTTAGAAATTTATCATTGTGAAATTTGTTTGTTGATTTTTCAGCTTGGTTGGTGTGTATCGCACCGACAATTAGCTCGTGAATTAAAGTCTCGGTTTGATATAGAAGTGTCTCATGAACTGGTGCGAAATTACCGAATTATTCATCAATTGCCGCATAATCTTGTCGCTCAGGGGCAGAAAGCGGGAAAATGGTCGAATATTATTACAGTGATTGATGACAACGGAGAGATCCGACAATCGGCGCGTCAACAAGTTGAAACGGGATTATTGAATCGCACCACAGTTGTAACGGAACGGAAGCAGTACTCTCCTCAACGTCGTGCCAAGGTCATGCATGATGTTGTCAAGAAGGGGATGACAGTTAAGGATGCGGCTGAGAAGCATGGTGTTGATAATAAAACCATTTATGTTTGGAAAAAGATTTATCAGACTGAGGGGCGGTTGCGACGAAAGAAGCGGGCGGAAAACTATTCCACTGTTGATTTGAGTCAATATCCTGTTTTGGTTACGGCCAAAACCAATCCAAATATGACGTATAAAGAGTTGAAAGCTTGGTTATTGCAGGAGCACGGGGTTCGATGTTCGGAAGGTAAAATTCGTCGTTATTTGTTGAAGCGTCAAGTGACGCGAACCCGTAGTCAACAGAAATCAACGACGACTTTCCCAGAACCAGTAGTGGTTAAACCTAGACTGAGCACTGGAAGCTTCTCGACCAATACTAATGGGTATGTGGGTGATATCATCAATATTGCGAATGATATGCCTGTACGTGTCCTCAACAAATTACTGCAAGAAACGATGTTGTATTGGCAAGGGTTTTTGCAACACTTTGGGAATTTAACCGATGTCCGCACCGCTCATGCCGTTAACCATCATTTAGTAACGATTTTATTTATGATGCTCTTGAATGGGATGGTCGCGGCAGGAAATGCCGAAAATGTTAAACGATTTGGCACGGAGCATCGATTACGATGGATTCGCCCAATTTTGGGGCAACATGCATTTGAAACCATGCCAACAGCCAAGACCATCTGTGCGCTAATGCGACAAATTGATGCGTTTGAACTTTCAATGTGTTTTATTCAATTTACCATGTTTCGACGTGAGCAATTGAGACTCCCGATGACCGGACTCACGATTGCTTGGGATGCGAAAACCAGCCGCGGGTCAAAAGATGGTCCCGATTGTGATTATCTTCATACCGCATCAATGATGGATCACAAAACCCGTGACACCTTAGCGGTTTTCCGAACTGGTCGGTTGATGAAAGAAACCAAAACCCTCTTGGATACCATTGCCGCTGGAACCATCCCCGTCAACGGTAATATGATTACCGCAGATGCGCTCCACGGCAAACCAATTGTTACCGAAGCCATTATCAATCATGGCGGTGACTATTTTCTGGCCGTCAAAGAAAAGCAACCCATTGTCCAAGGGTGCCACCTTGTGTTTGACATGTTTCCTAAGGACGACAGCTATCAACAGCAGGATCAAAAACGACCATCAACCATCCGCACTTGTACTGTACATCACGTACCTGGCTTGATCCGTGACCAATACCCGCAATGGAAAAATTTGCAGTCACTCATCTATTATAGGGTTGAAGACCCAACCCGTGAGACAAAGAAAAATCTAACAAAATTTACCAATTACTACCAAACCAAATTACCATATACCCGGATTTTTGTTAGTTCAAAAAAACTATCAGCCGAGGAAGCCATAACAATAATCCGGGAACATTGGGGAATTGAAGAAAATCACCATCTTCTTGATGTTGCGATGAAAGAAGATCATCACCAAGCAAGAAAAGATAACGCCGCAATGAATTGGGCTCTTAGCAATCGACTATGTTTAAACGAGTTACATCGAAGTCGAGGACGTGAACCAATCAAAGGTGCAATGCAATATGGTAATGGTAATATCTTAAATTTATTCGCACAACTCACACAATTTCACAAAAAATATCCCGATCATGCTAAACATTTCGACTTCAAATCATAATTTTTCGAAACCATGAAAAAAAATTGGTCACAGGTAATTTTCCTGGCGTTTTGATAGGATTTTGCTAGATTTTTACATTGCGGCAATGTTGGTAGGGAATTAAAATTGGTACGATGTAATCCAGAATCTTTCTTAATAACGAACCAAAGGATATTGTAATTCCATAGTCCGGAAACGATTGGAATTAAGAAAACTGGTAAAATGATCGAGTTAACAAATGAAGTATGGATATAGATTATAAAACTAATTACTTAACTAAAATTATTGAGTGAACCTTATCTATTAACTGTGCGCGTTTATTTTTCAAAGGAAACAGAAGTTCCATTGCCAATTTACCAATTGAAAAATCTCATCAACATTTTGAATTACCAATCAAATAAAAAAAAATAGCTAACTATCATTGATTTTCTGATATGCTTTGCTAATCAATTATATTTGGCTACTTTGGGAAACTATCAGTAGAACTTGTCATTCAACCTTGTTCAATTCCTCGAATTAAAACCAAGAACCTAAACTCGCGCACGCTCACTCCGAGCTTAGAACCTCAAAGTACCATGATAATATAACAATACTAATATTTTCCTCTATTATAAGCTCCAGCAAATGCTCCGCCATTTTCACTCAAATATTTCATCGCGCGACCAAGTGTTGCTTGACGCTTTTTCTCTTTTTCACATATTGGTATAGTAATTTGGATTTCATCCGTTGCCTTTTTTGCTTTTTTTGTCGTCATTTTTAATCTCCATTGGTTGTTAAAATTATCTTGCTTTCATTCCCGTCCAATACATACTCTTGTGACTATACCCCTACCGCGCTACCCAAGTGAGCCTAAACTCGCACACGTTCACTCGGAGATCAGCACCTCAAGTTTCGATGGTACCGGCATTAAAAGCTCGATCTTCCCCTCAAATGGGAACCAATATACGCACCACCATTCTCACGTAAATACTTCATTGCTCGACCAAGTGCTTCTCCGCGCTTTTTCTCTTTTTCAGATATTGGTATAGTAATTTGGATTTCATCCGTTGCCTTTTTTGCTTTTTTTGTCGTCATTTTTAATCTCCATTAGTTGTTAAAATTATCTCTCTTTCATTCCTGTCCAATACATACTTTTGTGACTTTACCCCTACCGCGCTACCCAAGTTAACCTTAACTCGCACACGTTCACTCCGAGCTTTGAACCTCAAAGTACCATGATAATATAAACAATACTAATATTTTCCTCTAATATAGGTACCAGCATATGCACCGCCATTCTCGCGTAAATACTTCATCGCTCGACCTATAGCTGCCGCATGCTTCTTTTCTTTTTCAGATATTGGTATAGTAATTTGGATTTCATCCATTGCCTTTTTTGCTTTTTTTGTCGTCATTTTTTTATCTCCATTGGTTGTTAAAATTATCTTGCTTTCATTCCCGTCCAATACATACTCTTGTGACTATACCCCTACCGCGCTACCCAAGTGAGCCTAAACTCGCACACGTTCACTCGGAGATCAGCACCTCAAGATTCGATAGTACCTGCATTAAAAGCTCGATCTTCCCCTCAAATGGGCACCAATATACGCACCACCATTTTCACGAATATACTTCAACACCCGTCCAAGAACTACTTGACGTTCTTTCTCTTTAGCAGTAATTGGTTTAGTAAATTGAATTTCACCTGGTGCCTTTTTTGCTTTTTTTGTCGTTATTTTTAATCTCCATTGGTTGTTAAAATTATTTCTCTTTTACTCCCACGCAATACATACTCTTGTGACTATACCACTACCGCGCTACCCAAGTGAGCCTAAACTCGCACACGTTCACTCGGAATTCTAGACCTCAAGTTACGATGAAACCAGAATCAATACTACTATTTTCCACTCAAATAGGCACCAGCATATGCACCGCCATTCTCACGTAAATACTTCATCGCTCGACCAATAGCTGCTGCATCCTTTTTCTCTTTAGCAGTAATTGGTCTAGTAAATTGAATTTCATCCGGTGCCTTTTTTGCTTTTTTTGTCGTCATTTTGAATCTCCATTGGTTGTTAAAATTATTTCTCTTTTGGAAACATAACATTTCGTAATCCAAAAGTCAAGGAAAAAGTTTGATTGACATCATTTGTGTCACTACATTCATCTTCCTCATCCATTTTTATAAGATGAAGAAACTCTGTTACACCTTGAACAAACTTACGAAAATCATCTGTAGCTATTTCTACATTCTTGAATAACTCACGTGTCTCGGAAAAATTAATTACAAAGTCATGGGATGGATAACCTGTAACTAACTGAGTTACCGTTTCTTCTTGTAAATTTTCAGATTTTGCTGCCAAGCGTTGACCATAATGCATAGCAATAGAAAGGTCCCGTAGGTCACTCCCTAGTTCATGCGGGTCAATTTGAGTATATATTGGTTCCATGACTCCAATTGTTAAATCAATTGCAATTTCTCGCGCAACCTCTTCACTAATGTTAATATTTTCACTATTGGTAATCCTTTTCACAATTTCTAAATATAAATTATTAACTTCTGTGCTAAGATTTTTAAAAGTATAAATGTTCTGTGCACCACTTCGAAATGAGTTAATACCGCTTCGACTTGGAAGTTGAACATCAAGCGGACCAATTTCAGCATACTTATCCATTATCAGTATGTTCGCACCTAAACACATTAACGTCCCAGCACTTTTACAATACTTCGGATTGTAGACATAAAATTTTTCATACCTGCTTTGAAATATATCGGCAACTTGATATGCTGGGTTTGCATATCCACCAAAAGTCGTCAAAATTAGCAACCCATTCTTTCGACTTCTTGCCATAGACTTAGTCTTGGTAATCTCAGCTTGGATTTTTTCTGGTAGTTCATACTGAATATCGCCATTGTGGATAAACACATCAGCATCATATTTTTTCTCAAGAGGCTCTAACTGCGGCAACAAATGAGTAGGTGTTTTAACTGGCACGTAATGTTCCTTTTTAGTTTTTGATTTAATGGTAAAAAAATTTAATTCTCAGATCAAATTAAATTGATATTTGTACCTATATAGAGAAGCAGTTTAAAATGTCAAGTGCAATATCAATTATTTCTACAACTAATTTCACGTCCTAATTTATTTCGCTTTACTTAAGGATTTTAGCTTATTGGTAGCGAGCATAATTCAATCAATTTAATCGTACTAAAAATAAATTTTTGCTCATAACTATTCCAAAAAATATTTTAATACACTCCTTGACAATTAGATTTCTTTCAATAAATTATCTATTGAAAAGTTTTTTGTTAAAATTCATGCTAGGATTAAAATCATAAACTCATTCAAATTCAACTGAAAATTCATACCATGAAAGACGGTCTTAAAATTTGGACTGAAGTGCAACCATTAATTCGTAACTTGAACGACGCTGGAAGAATCAGTCTGCAATCTGACTTTCCTCCAGCTAACGGTTGGATTGCGTTTATGCGAAATACCTTGGGAATGTCGAGAAGAAATTTAGCAAATTTGATGGATTCCAAAATTTCCATAGTTAAAAGAGATGAATATCGTGAAAAGAATGGTCAATTAAAATTGGGCGACTTAAAGACATATGCCACCCCTCTGTATAGTAAATTAAGTTGGACTTTCCTACCTGATCAAACGATTTGGAAAAAAACAAATCATGCCAAAACTGAATTGGTTAATTTGACCATCAACCAACTGACTGAACTTGCTGAGCAACAAAATTGTCGATTTTTGTATGTCCTTTTACCGAATAAGTCTATTGAAAAAATACGTACTTATCATGCAAATAAGGTTGCAAAACACATAGTGAATTATGTAAATGACCTAATGATATTAGAGAATCAAGCTTTACCACCAAAAAAATTGAAAGAACACAAAAAGTACCTTGCAGAGATGATTCTTTCTCAACCATCTCATAAATTTTGGGTGGCACCAAGATGAATTGGTATTACGGTGACACTACCCCCTTAACCCCAGATGAACGAAATGGTCTGAAAGTCAAAAATATTCAAACTCATGGTGAGCTTAATGACCTAGAAGCAAAAAATATCGAAAAGTGTGGATTTTGGGTAAAAAGTCAAAATTTGAACAATATTCTAAATATTCCATTCGTTAAGCTTCTGCATAAAAAAATGTTTGAGGACGTTTGGGATTGGGCCGGTACCTTTCGGCTAAGTGAGAAAAACATTGGAATTTCACCATCTCAAATCACAGAACAAACCGCAATATTATTACAAGATGCTTCCTTTTGGAATAATAATAGCACCTATAGTCCATTAGAAGCGGCCGCCCGCTTTCATTTTCGCATTGAACAAATTCACCTATTCCCAAATGGTAATGGACGACACGGCAGATTGATGACAGACCTTTATCTCCAAAATGTTTTTGGAACTTCTCCAATCAAATGGGTTGATCTAAAGCGATTTGGGAGTAAAGAAAAAGCTAGAATAAAGTATATCGCTTCACTCCGAGCGGCTGACCAGCATGACTTTAAACCTTTACTAGAATTTGTTGGTGCACACTAAATTACAAACACTTCAACAAAATCCGATACCATAGCGAAACTCATAATACTGACTGTAAGCTATTGTTTTTCTACTTGTTTCTCATTTATAATTTCTACCGCCAACGCTTCAATTACGCTACTTCCCGAACTTTGCATGCCGTGATCACCCCCTGATAATAATTTGGTCGCACGTCGCTCCAGTTCTGATTTTGCAGACCCAGTTGGAAACAATCGCGCCAATCGGTTGCGCGCTTCAACCGCACCAAGTGAATCATAAAGTTTTTGTCTAAGCGCAACATCCTCAGCAGTTGTTGAAAATGCCCAAATTTCAGTTGGACTAAGCGTGAGATAAAGTAAATGTTCATGTCGTCCTTCTTTGAGTTCTAGAATCGCCAGCATTGGTGTCCCAAATTTTCCTGGTCCATTTAATTCCCCAGTTAATATCTTCTCCGCCGTGGGTGATAACCCGAACATTTCTATTGCTTCATGCGCGGCACGCTCACTTCCAACTCCTAATAACCAACATCCAGTAGCCATATCAATCATTTCATTGCTGAAATCATTTAGTAATTGAGAAACTAATGTGATTTGCACTCCCCATTTACGACCTTCCCGCATATCTGCAAGCACTTGTTCACGTACCTTTGGTACATTAGCTGTGCGGTGAAATTCATCATAAACTAATCGTTTAGGTGATTCGCTGATTTGATTTATTCGCTGTTCGTGCCAATTACGGTACTTTGCAGGAATGAGAGCAAGTATTTCACTATTCAAGAAGAAATCATTGGCTAACACAAATCGTGCTAACAAATACATCAATCCAGTTTGTTTATCAGCCGCACCACCTCCTTTATGTGAAACCTCATCCAAGTCAAGCGCGATGACCCGTGAATCTCCAATATCAAAAACTGTTGGTGACTGTAAAATGGGCAACTCTCGAATTGAACTTGAAATTACCCGTGCACATACATCAATGACAAATTCCCCCGTTGCGGTTGTCGCCTCCCCATGAATATCAGTGAGTTGAGGATCTCGCAAAATTGACATAATATCTTCTAGAATTGGAACTGCGTATCGCTGAGCAAGAATTGCCATATGACTTTCACCCGTTGTAAACAGTAAATCAACGACATCCCACCAACTTGAAACACCAGACTTTATTTCCAACTTATGTTTAGCAATTGCTTGGTCCACTTTCTTAGCGATATTTGCATGATATATTTTTGGATTTCCTTTGCGGTGACCATCATCACATTGTTGATACATCAAATCTATGGCGGTGTTGACAATTCCAATCAAACCTGAGGGTGGTTTTGTTTCACCAAGGTCAGTTGATAAAGTTACCAAAAAATTGACCAGAAATGCCTTTTCTGTTGGTAGTGGATATCGACATCCTAATTGCGTATCAAATGGATTCATTGCAAAACTTTTTGACATTTGTAACCGATGATAGACGACTTCATGTTGACGATTCACTGGTAGACTTTCCCGTAACATTGAAATAAGTCCTGACGAGGATGCCCCAATATCAATTATTGCAATGCGTGGTAGTTTTGTGTTTCCGCGTCCTGCCAATGCGGTTGGTAATAGACAGTGTGCTAAATTGAGTGCGTTTAGAAATACCGATTTTCCTCGTCCCGGTGGTGCAAATATTAAGTCAACAAATGCATTTTGCAAAGACGACCCAGGTTGATAAGGCCAGACTCTCCCATCAGGGGTGCGAAATAATACCGTGCCCTCTTCCCATGGTGATGCGTCACGTTCCCACGGTAATATTTTCAAAATGTCCGCGAGCGGAACGGCACCTGCCGGTGCAGTGGAACCAGTGTCCAGTCCTAATGTACTTGACATCTTTGCCGCTAATGGATCCCCAGCAAGGGAAGATACTTTACAAAATCCCCAACTTTCTACACTCCGCTGTAGCTTTAGGGCTTGTTCTTCAACCAGTCGTACCTTGTCTTTTGTCGCCCAAGTTGACCATGAAACTCGACATCTTACAATCGGATCTCCCTGCTGTCTTATTTCTTGTAAGTCTTCAATGGCTTCGCGTATTTGTCGATTTTCAAAATTTGTCATTTGAAAAATTGAAGCAAGTACACTTTTAACGCCAAGAAATTGCAGTCCACCACCATCAATTGCAAATGATACACGCCAAGGAAACTCTGCTAAACTTTGCATGCGCTGGAGCAAATTTGAAAATGGTTCAGTTTGTTGTGGTCCAACGATCAGATCCAATGATGAAAATACATATTCACCGATCCGCATAACGCGTGGATTGATGAACTCTGCCTCCCGGTCAAAGATTTGGTCTTCCAGACGTGGCCATAACAAGTGTGACATATCATAGTCGTTGATTTCTGGATTTCTGAACCTAATTGGGTCACCTGGTAATGTCGCTCGCCAATTATGACCAACTAGGTCTGGATAAACCGAACTACGCATTGCATTTAATGCATCATGAACCCTTAATAACTTAGCACGTATGTTGATTTCTGATAAATCTGCTAGAAAATTTTGTGAAAAAGCCTGATGTCGATCAAAAATCATTTGACTCAATCGAAATGGATCTTGTGCATCCGCTAAACTCGGTAAATATTTTGGTGGAGTCATTTCTGCTCTTGCCGCTTGAATTTCCTTTTTTGTAAGTATTGCAAGACGAGTCCAAAGTACAATATAACAACCATCCCAAGACATCCATGTTGGCAGAAACTGCTCCCGTTCGGCAAATAAATCTGCCAAATCAAGTTTCAATTCCTGAGCGACTTGACGCGCTGGTTGGATTAAATTTTTAACATAGTGATTTGATTGACCGACATCACGCGCATACCAGAATTGAAGTGCATGACCTTCACCAATAAAATACGGTGACATTCTAGTTTGCAGATGCTCAACAAGAGATGCAATATTTTTATCACTTGCAATTTGTTTAATACCATCAACTTTAATCATTGAAGCCAATGATCCATCTTTAGCCACAAAGGTATATTGGCCATCAGCAGTTTCAAGCAACGAAAATGATGAAATTGATTTCTTAGTTGTTGCCTCAATCATATTCAGCAACGAAGACATCAAATTTGTAAATGGCATTTTACAGAACACCTCGTTTGGTTTGGATTTAATCTAGTCAATTCAACACCACAACATATTGGTACGTAGTTAAACTAAGATAAACTATGTCACCGCCAAATTTGCTAAGGTTAAAAGGTAAGGTTGACTAATGCATTGAAGTTAACAAAGTTACCACCAACCCAACCGAAATCGCTGGAGCCATTGGTGTCCACTGTTGATTTAGTAGTTTCAATCGTGCGAACCCATAACCAGCAAACAACATTGACGAAATGATCAAAAATAATGGCAAATTCACAGTGCCAATCCATGCTCCTGATGCTGAAGCAAGAGCGACATCACCTCCAGCATGAGTATCTTCATCTTTAATTAATCCTACGCAAGTAAGTGATACCCACATTACAAAGGAGGCTATTGCAGCTCCTGCGATCCGTATCATTGGTTCAGGTTCAAATGGGGACCAGAGTAATCCGGAAAATAACAATAACCAGCATGCAAATTCAGGTATAATCTGAAAGCGTATATCAACCAATGAAATCAATACACAAACCCAAATGATCCATATCAAGGAGAATGCAATTACTGACCATCCTAACACCAATGGAATCAATATTGAGCAAAGTGCAACTCCTAGATCTAATTGTAACTCAATTCGAGTTAGTTTAAGGGTACAATTCTTACATGCTTTAGAAGCGATTAGGCACTCAAGTATCGGAAACCAATCTCGAATTATGAGAAAACGACCACAATTTGAACATTTCGAATTCCACCTGGTTAACGACTTTAAGAAAAACCCATCAATTTGTAATAGACTCATTCTATCAACTATAAACCGTGACCCATTTACAACTATTGATCCCAAGATAGCAAGAAGAATCAGAGGAAAAACCGTCAATTCATATTGTATCTCAACAATATTTGGTGGCAAGAAGTTTAATATTTGAGTAAGATCAATCATTAAAAGCATCCTTTCTGTTAATTGAAAAATTTACTTGGGTTGCTTTTTGAACAACTAAGTAACATCGGTCAATGAAATCCCAACGCAATCCCCATACAAAAGAGCAATTTCCAACCATGAACTTTTTTGAGTTGGAATCGCTAATTGACAACAACTGCATCGAATCTCAGACCAAAACTGCATACCTAAGCTGTGAACCAAGAATTGCCTGAAAAAATTAAAGGCATTTATCCAATTTTTGCATGACATTTAGGTGCAAGCTTGAATTAAAAATTATTCTTGCCAAACACTAAATTTAATGCCAAGAGAATTCTCGGTTCACAAAATTTTAATAAGCGAATTCCTCACATTGGTGAAGGGGCACAGGGCGCATAGTTTTCAGTTTGCTCCGCATCAGGTTTGATGACTCTCTCGTTGATTTTCGTAGTGATTGAATCTCTGACGTAGTCAAGTGACGGGGAATTGTAGAGAAAGGTTGCTTCTCGTTGGGTAAGTTTGTCGATTTCATAATTAAAGTTCTCCTTTAAGAATTGATGAATTTTAGTGCTGTGCTTTGATTCTAGATCCAGTTCCATCTTTGGTGAAATCGGTAACTCTAAACTCCGAGCATCAGCATTCATGACCATAGCGGACATCACATGACCACCACGGTTTTCGATAAATCCCCGTAATGAAGCGATTGTCCCACCCATGTTTAGAGAGTCATCAAGTAACAAATAATTGCGGCCAGTTTCCACTTCACCAGAAAACCGTGGATTGTAGGCCAATTGTAGTTTCGGTTTCGCATCGTTTGGAAGCAATTGGTCAATTTGTACAATCCCTACTTCAACATCAAGGTTTAAGCGATCCGCAAGCACACTGGCTATTGCTAGTGGTACTTTATCAGTACCTTTATCATTGGTGGCAATTACTGGTAGCAAACAAGGATTTTTGTCCTTGATAGTGTACGAAATAGCGCGGGTGGTATCATCCTTCAAGGTCTCATTAACTAGATTAATCGCGGCCTCATCATTACCGAATTTTGCGGCAATGTAACTCATATGTTTGGCTAATTGATTTTCACCAGAATTTCGAATTACCGCGGGAAAGTCCTTCCAACTCACACGTTCACCAAATTGTCTTTCACTCATAAATAGGTACCTCACTTAAAAAGTTTGTTTTAATCCTTGCTACATTCTTCCAATCACCCCAAAACGAACAAAACTTCTAGACTGGAACAATAAAGTGTCAATTCGTAGACCATGTCTTGAAGCGAAGCTTTGCAACAAAGCGTGAAAATGGATTTACAAGTCAATGAGATACAATTTTCAGCATCAAGCACTGGTAACACAACTTGGACAAACTTAGCTATAAATCATTGCTAATAGTTAATCTGCGAAACTACCAAACACTTTTGATTTGAAACAATTGCACAATGAGAATACAAAATTCATATATACAAGGTGCAAATATTTAACTTCAGATTATTTGTCCAATGCGTCAGACAGTCTATCAACCACTCAACTAATAAATGATAAGTTTCCTTCATACTATAAAACCAATTCAATGACTAAACCATTTCATTTATAAAAACTGTCGGCATGCAAGGAACTAATTTTTCCAATTTTTTTTCTACCGGTTCAACAAGATCTCAACTTTGCCAGATAAAAATTCGTTTTCGGAAAAAAGTTTCGAATGATAATCTGTCGAAATGATTATAACTAAAGAAAGTTTACAAAAATTTTGTTTTCCGAGAATTCTGAAAGAGTTTCTAAGTTAGATCTCATTACCCTCACTGTAAACCTACAACTGTGATTCACTTGGATTTGAAGTGTTAAATTGCGAAACTTTGAATTCACTGCACTAATTTCTTTGCAAACTTATAAGAGTGAAAGCACACAATAAAATTTACATTAATTACAAAAAAGAGTTGACAACCGAAATTAGTTGTTGTAAATTGCAAAATTCATTTGAGAAAACACCTAACTTTAATTTGAACTGAAATCCCTAAGAAAAAAAATCTTACAGAGTTAAGACTACAAGCTTGGCAATATCTAAAATGTACGTTGAATCTAAAGAATTCTTGAGCACACCCATTCAAAGAGTATCTTCTTATGCCCGTAATCGGACGAACAAAAATCGAATTTGACCAATATTACACTTGCAGTCAAGCAGTTAAAATGTGTCTTAAAAAGGTAAAACCACAAGATTACGACTGTATTGTAGAACCAAGTGCAGGTAATGGCTCATTTCTAAAACAAATGAATCATCAAAATATTATCGCATTGGACATCAATCCAATGGCTAAAGGTATCGTTCAATGTGACTTTCTTGAGTATAAAATACCAGATAGTTATAAGAAAGTTTTAGTTATTGGGAATCCACCTTTTGGGATAAGACATCGTCTATCTGACGCGTTTTTGCAAAAATCTTTTAATTTAGATGGAGTTAAGTTGGTAGCATTTATTCTTCCTAACACCTATAATAAACCAACTCGACAAAAAATCATTCCATCAGAATGGCGAATTCGAAGCATTACACCACTAGAACGAAATTCATTCACCTACAATGGTGAAGTTCGTCATGCGCCGTGTTCATTTTTCGTTTTTGAAAAATCAAATCAAGGACCAGACCTACGATTCAATGTGGCGGACTATGCTGTAACCAAAGATTTCGAATTTGCCATGAAATCTAGTTTTGATTTTTTTGTTTTTGGAGCAAATCCAGGTAAAGTAATCAAAAAACCTTCACCTAATAATCGCGGATATTACATCAAATCCATGATCGACCCAAACGAGTTAGCGGAGAATTTTAAAAGAAACCGATGGGAAGGTCATTCCTGTGCAAATGGAGGAGTAGCTTGGTTTACTCGCGCTGAGATCATTAAAAATTACAATGAGACTTATTCAATTAATACTAAGTTGAAACCAAATCAAACACTTTGTTAAAAATTAAAGCTTAGTCACAACATTTGTTTTATTTGTGTGCCTTACCAAAGTCATATTCTTCTGGTGGATATGCTAGAGTAGGTATCGGTGGTCGTACTGAATCTATAATTGGTCCTTTGACTCCGTACTCTTAAACTCTTGGGATCCAAGCGTTAGATTTCTTTTTTTGGGACATTTTGATTCTCCAATTTTTTTCCAATCTACAAATAATTTTGGTTGCAAAGCAAAAATTACATATCAATTGTATTAAATAAATTCGATACAATCAATTACCAATTTAATCTCCCTGAAACATTAATTTTCTGTTCAGTAACACTGTTTGCTGTCTGTTTACTACTACCTACCAGATCAAATTTAATATTTGAACCAAGTGAGAATCTACTACCTAATCCATATTTTTTTCCGTTATTTTTTGAAAGGTTGATTTCACTGTAAGGTGTCAGTTTTCCTTTTCCATCAATTATACCAAGTCCATACCCAAATTCCGAATCAAGTTGAAATCCATCAATGTAATTTGCACCATCTATTGAATTTGACGCAAAATTACTTGTTGTGCCAGCATGTGATACACTATTTTCTGCCTTTCCCCAAACTGGACTTAGGTTAACATATTCTCCAAAGTTATCATTATTTCTATCGTACTTTACTTTCCCTGAAAGTTCCCATTTTTGCGAATCATTGTTAACTGAATCAAATATCTTATTGGTACCAGAGATTCTCAATCCGATATCATGATTGTATGCCACTGAGTTGCTAAATTCCAACCCATATTCACGATGTTTGGACTTTTCAAAGTTTCTAAAACCTAGTGATATTGATGGAACCAGTGATGAGTTGTTTGCAAAGTCAAACTGATGTGATCCATTCATTGCAAGTTGGACATGATTACCGCTAAACTCAGAATCATCTATAAATTCACCATTACCGCTCACAGACATGTTCACAGTCCATGCATCACCCGATAAATTTAGCTTACTCTGACCTGGTAGGAATATATTGCTCCCTACCAACAATTGTTTCTCACCTGCTATTGTCAATGAATAAATACTACTATTCAATACTTCACTTTCATGTCCCTCTTGCGTTACCTTGATTTCACCTTGCCCTACTCCAATCATAGAATGCAAATGTGTCGCTTGATCTTGTGAATTCCAACCAATATATGGTTGTAAATTCTGTGACAAAGTAACATGACTTAATTCATCGCCATCACTATTGGCAAATTCAATTTGAGAATCTACCACCGCGATTGAAAAACCGGCTAGCAATTCATCAGAAAACCGATAATCAACACCCACATTGCCAGCAAAAACATCGCCTTGCCAGAATTGATTCAACTTATTACTATTTCCCGAAATGTTTCGGTAGTCTCCAATTCCCCATACTTCCATTGGTGTTACCAATCCTTCTTCTGGAGAAATTGGAATTGAGAACGATGAACTACCTAAAATTTCAGACCTAAAAATTGAAAAGTCATTCACCAATTCACCACCTGCTGTCAGCATATCTTGAATTTTAGAATGACCTCCTAATCTAAGAGTCGCCTGTTGATTGCTATTAAGCACCGTCGATACGCGTGAAGATAGAATATCAAGTGTTCGCTCACCGGTTGACTCCACCAATTCAGGAATTACAGATTCATTGAGGGCAACAATTCCTAGTTGACGTTCCCTTTCTCGATCGTCCGCATCAGACACCACGATTGAAACTTGATTATTCGACTGATCAATTTGATAATCGGTTCCGGCTTGGATTACCGCACTAATTGTTCCGTCTTCTCTTTCTGCTATTTCATCATTGGTAGATTGAAACGCGAAAGAAACAACTTCTTGTCCACTTGCAAAAGAAACAGATCGTTTTGCAATACTTGAAATTTGGTCGATCTCCTCCACTGCGACCGTAATAGTCAGGGTTGATTGTGGTGCGGGAGATGACCTTAGCTGAAATAATGCGACTTCTCCTTCTTGAATTTCCGTTTGTTCACTATGAATTGAAATTGTAGGTTTAATAGCTCCTAAATTACCTTGGCTAGGTGAATTACTATTACCATTTATCGCTTGTAATATCGCACTAACTGCACTTTGTGCAACTGAAATTCTGGTATCTGATGTAACCGTTACAGCTCGTTTCATTACCGTAACTACAGCTGGATCATAATCAGCACTAACTTCATAACCAGTTCCATCCATTACAGTTGCAGTAATTGTAATAATATCATTTGTACCAAATCCAAAATTATGAGTTAATACATTGAAAGAATAGTCACGTTCACCTCGGGTCATTGGGAAAGTTTTTGGTAATTTCCAAATTACTGAACCACCTGCTTGATTAAACTGAATATTTATTGACGTGTTTAATTCCATAGGTTCAGTTGAAGCAATCTGAAACCGAATTAGATTGCCGGCAGTTACAGTTTCAGGAAAAGCCAAAATTGAAATAAATGGTCCATCCCCCTTATTTTTTGACGGGGTAGTAATCGTGACCACAACAGAAACTGGTGGGAATTCAAACTGAGTTTCGTCATTTACTACGATAACTGAAAGCGTTGAGGTGATTGTTCGACCAGATGGTAAGTCACGTAGATTATCGGCATTTGGTCTAAACAAAAATAGTTGATTATTAGTAGCAAAATACCAACTTCCAAATTCAAGGTTTTGGCTAAATTCTCTCGCAGAAAAACCAGCATCCAAATTACGGTCTCCTCCCGTTGACTCACTTACTCGTGCATCATATTCTTCAACTACAGCTACTTTGAGACTGTGATAATTCTGCATATTATTTATTCTAACGATTCCCTCTAAATCATTAAATGGACCTGAGGATTCTCCACCAACAATTTCACCATTTTCTGCAGAAACGTCCCAAACAAATTCAACCATATTATAAGCTCTTCGATTTATAGTTATAACAATTTCATCATTCGCTACTGGTGTCGTCGTACTACTATCTGTATCAAACATTTCAAGTCTGAATGTAACTACAACCGAACTTTCGGGATCAAGTGCGTTGATCCTAGCTGAATTTGGTCGATATAAAAATTGTTCTCCAGAAGTAGCATAGTACAAAACCCCGTAAGTCAGATTTGTCTGATACGGAGTTGCCAGAAACCCTGCATCTCTGTTATTTGATACTGATTCAGCTGTCTTAAGTAGTTCATCATCTCTCTGTTCAGTTACAATCACCTTTATATTGGAATTAGTCGGCTCAGAAGCTGTAAATATTTGTCCAGTTATATCTTCATATGTTGAGGAACCATCAGCATTAATGGTTGCCGACTGTTGTCGAGAGCTAAGATTGATGTCCACAGTCGGAGCAGGTCCAGAAATTATAACAGTAATTGTTGCCAATTGGACAAGTCGGTCAGTACTAGGGTCTTCTACTGGAATTAAAAATGTAGAAACAACTGACTGACCAGTCGCTAAACTGTTTATGTTATTTGCATTTGGTCTAAACCCAATTTTGGTAAAATCACTTGAAATAAACCAACGACCATAATTTACATCGCTGGGAAATCCGATGAATCTAGCTGTAAATGGAAATGGTTGACTTAGCCCGAGATTATTAAAACTAGTTGCTTCATTTTCAACTGAATCAGAAGGGCCAAATTCCCAACTCCTGATTCTATTATTATCCTCATTCTTTCCAATAGGTAAATTGTTAGCTGCATCACCTGGAACTGGATTTTGGATTTCAAGTGTTCCAATTAAGTCTTCATATGTTCCTGATCCTTTACTTACTACTCTAGGAAAACTTTGAGAATCCCAAGTAAGTGTTACCGATGTTTCAATTCCTTTTAAAGTTACAATTATAGACCCTCTCGCCACTATTCTGTCGTTTTCTCCGGCTGCATCGGTTTGCGTTAACGCAACAATTAATCTAGCGTGTGCCTGTTGATTATGTTTCAATTCGTTTATAGCAGTTGCTTTAGGTCTAAACAAAAATTGAGTAGAATCTTCAGCAATATACCAAGTTCCATAAGTATTGTCATCAGGAGATTGAATAGTTCTAGCAGAAAAACCAGGATGCGGGTCTGCTAGTTCAACTCCTGAATAATTTGTTACCATTCGATCTGGATTTATTTCAGGTACTTGCCTTAATGTTCGATTATGAATAGAAGTTAAATCCGGAAATCTAATCGGATTTAGAATTTCTTCTGCTTGCGAATCATTTAAATTAAAGAATTCCACTCCTTGTGCATTCGTAATATGAATTCGTCCTGTAATGTCATTGTAAGTTGTCGTACCACTTTTACTTTGAATCAATTCTTCCTCACGACCCGAATCCCATGTAAGTTGTACTGAAGGTTGGCTCATTATTTCGACTGTTACAGTAAATTCATCAAGTTTAGTTGTAGCAGGATCTGTTTCATTCAATATAAGGTTTAGTGTTGAGGTTATTGACCTATCTCCTATTTTCAGAGTATTAATTGCAATACTATTTGGCCTAAAAATCACTTTGGTATGATCGGTCGCAAAATACCAGGTTCCATAAGTTAAATTTGTACCGTAAGTTTCCACCTCTAAACTATTTATTGTTGTATTTGTTCCTTTCAGTCCAGTAGTAGTAGAACTTTGACCAGTTACACCTTCTTTTACAGAAATTACATATCCTGGTGAAGTAGGTGTATGAGTGTTATCTATAGTTCCTACTAAATCTTCATAAGTTGCTGTCCCACCAGCACTAAAAACCATACCACCATTTGCGGAGTCATCCCACACTAAAAATATATCCGCCGGTCGCGTAAATCTTATCGTGAATGTTTGCGTCGCTATTACTCTACCTCCTTCACGAAGATTTAGTGTCAATACTGAAGTTCCTTCCATTGCTTTTGGTATTGTTCGATATCCCGCTGGGTTGGGTCTAAACAAGAACTTTCCAGTGCCATTTGTAACATAATACCATGTTCCATACCTTAAATTTGTACCAATTTGTCTGTAAGTTATCCCATTTATTTCTATATTTCGTATCACAGCGACATTTGCGCCTTGAGGTGTACCATCATGTATGGTCTCACGAGCTGATGCAGTGTAATTAATACTGGATTGATGCGGTGCATTTGTTATTTCTACCGTCCCAACTAAATCTTCAAAAAGTGCGCCGGCAAATGAAGTGGTAACTCCACCACTCTCAGCTGTATAATTTGCACCAGACTCCCTAGCTAACGTCAATGACGGGGTGCCGCGATATTCAATCATTATTGTTATGCTATCAGATGCTAATTGCGTAGTTCCATCTTTGACTCCAATAACTATTTTTGTACTAAATGAGTCACCTGCACTTTTTGCGTTTATTAAATCTGCATCTGGTCTAAACTCAAACTTTGAGTAGTCAGTAGCTACGTACCACTTTCCATAATCACTACTAAAAACATCTGCCGCATAGCCAACGTCAGAATTTGTTTCATCCTTTGCATTTTTTGTATTAGCCACATCGGCTGGGTTAGTATCAATTCTATTAACCACCACATCATTATCTCTAGGGTTGAACAACTCAATAGTTCCACGACTATTTGGATAAGATGATAAATCTCCAAAAACTATTAAGGAATTTCTCCCATGAGTTAAGGTCAATGAAACCTTTGCACCAGTTCCATTAAGTTTGACAACTAAAGTATCTTCAACTTGTCCTGTGTTTCCAATGTTGGCATCAGCAAATCTATACATTGCTGTTAGCTTTAATGTGACTGTTTCTCTATCTAGTATATTTAATTGTGTCGCATTGACATCAAATGCGACTTTAAAACATGTATATTCTGTTCTGTCAGAATTACAGGTTCCAAAATGTCCGACGTAAAAAGTACCAAACGGTAATTCATACACAAGCTCATTACCCTCAAATAATCTACTAGATGGATCGGTAATTGGATTAGTATCTGGGTTTGTATCTGTGGCAGTTACCGTAGCAGCACCGCTCCGTTCTTGTGTTGCAGAATATCCAGTAGATAAGCGGCCCCCTGCTAATAAATGAAAGGTTCCTAAAATTCGATTATAAGTCCCACTACCATTACTATTGATTGAAGTTTCAGCCATATCATCACTGTCCCACTCAGGTATTACAGGATCAGATTGTGCTTTCGCTGATTGTGGATCTAATACTCCACAAACTAATCCAGCGAGCAATACGAGGGTGATCAAAAATATTTTTTGCGTCCCCAAGATAAATCTTTCACGTATGCGGGCAATTAAATTACTCTTCAGTCTAGAAAAGCACGCAAATATTTTAGCCATGAATAAAGATAATATCCATTGAAGTGTTTGAGGTAAAGCAGGTTCTTTAATTGTCATATTTAAGTCTCCGAATTAGAGTTTAGATTAATTTAAACAATTTTTCAAGAATCTGCAACAATAATTCTCTATTTCCACAGAATAATTAATTTCACAATTATTGACTATCTGAATGCCGATATTTATTGAATATTCTAACTTATAAGTTAAATTCAATTACCTTGTAATATGTGACAAATCATCGCACTTTATTGAAAAACTCAATCCCACCTTTGAATGAAATTGTTTTGAACACTTCGATTTCATATCCTCAATACAGGGCATAACTATTATCCCAACTATTCAATAAACAACCTTTCAATTTCCAATATCCGTATTACTTGATTTAATTTCATGTCCATTAATTCTCTATTTCTCTTTTCAAAATTGTTGTTGGCTTTGATTCGAATTACTTCCTCTATCAACTTGGACAATTATTTTATTATATTTAGTTTCCAAAATTTCCCAAATATTATCCTCCCAATCCCCACAATAACAATGATTTCGAATTTCTTTTGCTTGTGACAATTTGTCGCATTGCAATTAATTTTTTCTTGTGATATTCTATATTCGTGAACCAACATTCTTGAGGAGATAATTATGAAAAAACTTTCACTAGCGTTAGCTGGAATTGTACTTGTGCTCACTCTCACAGCTTGTGAATACGAGTGGTGCGAACCCAATTCTGAAGGTACCAGACATTATGTTCTGAGAGGTTTGTGTCCTTTCTATTGATAATTTGGTACCATGATACGTATCACATAAATATTTAGGGGAGTCGATTTCGACTCCCCTTTTTTTAGATTTAACTCTTTAGTCATGCGGATCACCTTCCAACCAATATTGAATTTGTTTTCATACTTGACTCTTTTAAATTGCACTCCTCGCACGCTATCTCTGTTTTTACTAAAATTCCTTCAATTTCATTTTGTAGTAAGTCGCGCGCTAAATTTTTTAAGAAGTACTGCATCGTTTAGACTCTCTTATATTTTGTCGGCATTTTTTCCTTGCATTTTACTCCACTATATTTGAATCCAATTTTCAATATTTTTTGAGTAAAGCCCTTGAATTTCTCTGAATTGTTTGCCAATCCAGCGACTGCAGACCTTGCTTATAGTTGGATCAAAATCTTGATTCCAACTGGTGAGTCAGCCTATGCCAAAGCAATCGCAACCTTCACAGGTATACTTATCTTTATTGCCTCCATAATACTGGCTTGGCATGTCGTTGCTGGTGTCATTAGTTCGGCATCTACCGGTAAAATACTGGGAGAACGGTATCATCAAATCTATGCTCCATTACGCGTCGTTTTAGGATTTGCATTATTGGTACCAGTTGGGGATGGATTTTCTACCGTCCATTATTTATTACGGAATGTAGTTGGTGTTGTAGCAATTCAATTAGGCAACGCGCCAATTAACTCTTACATTGATCACTTAGAAACTGGTAAACCGATTGGGATTCCGAGTTCGCAAGGAGCACAGGTGGTCAAAACCATATTAGAAAAAGAAGTTTGCATTAGAGTTTATAATGGATTGCAGGAACATCGTTGGTTAAACTGGTCTGGTAAATTTGATCCCCAATTTGGTGAGGAAGTTGAAGAACGTGGTGGATTTTGGATTTGGTCCAATTCAAATTCACAACAATCTTTTAAGTGGAATTATGGACCGTGTGGTTCATTCTCATTTCCATTGGGAACAAGTGAACAATCTAATAATCGCGCTGCGTTTTACACTAAGCGAATCGAGATCACCGAAGCCATTCGTCAGTTAGTTGCCGACCAATTTGATAACGTTAAACTTGAAGAATATATCGGTAAACATGGCATACCAGAACAAGATTCACAACTTTTGGAACAGTTAATTGACCGACAGTACATACTCCCTTCACTCAATGATATCACTGGTACAATCCAAAATTGGAATAGTATTGTAGGTGAATTTGCTGGAACTGTTTATGCTGAAGAGAATACTGGACACTTCGCTAGTTTAAAGGAAAAAATTACTCAGTTTGGTTTTATGGCAGCAGGTGGATTTGAAAGACACATTTCACAAGTTAGCAAACTGACTATGGAATTAGCCAATCAAACCTTAGCGGTCGAAGGGCCATCGGTTGATCGCGATGTCTTGGATGAAGTAGACAAAGTAAATAGGTTATTACAACAGCTATCAATCAGAAACTCATCTAACAATTCAAACTCCAGTCAATCAGTATCTATTACTGGAGAATATAGCTCAGTCAATGATCTCCAATCGGAATTATTGAGTTATTTCATTGTACCTGAACCACTAAAGAACCCCGCTGGATTTGTCGCAGATCCAGTTGGTACAATGATTCAACGCGGTCATTATTTTATCATGTCAGCGACTGGTGCTGGTACTGCGCTCGCGGTAGCATCTGGTTTTGCTAACAGTTTAGATAACGATGCCGTCGGGGTACTTACCTTTACTTCAACTGAAGCGTTAAGCGGTGCATTGAAATACGCGATAAGCTGGGCAACATGGGCCGTGACCATCATGTTTTTAGTCGGACTATTGCATGCTTATGTCTTACCAATGATACCATTTATCATGGTCTTTATGATGGGTGTATCATGGTTAATTTTATTCTTAGAAGCAACCATTGCTTGTGTGCTATGGGCATTTGCTTTCATTCGAATGGATGGCAAGGACTTTATTGATCGTTATCAAGCTCCTGGACTTGCATTACTTTTTAATTTAATGATCCGACCTGCTGTTGGTATGTTAGTTTTTATTGGTGGTTTGATTCTTTTGCCGACCATTTTACGAGGGTTATTATTTCTTTGGGATGGAGCGTGGTCTGACCAGCAATATGTTGAAGGAACCTTCCAAAATTTGGGAAGAGGTATTACTTCTCCCTTTACTTATCTTGCCGAGCATATTCTATTTTTGTTTCTACAGTGGCACTTAACGATAAGATTATTTGGACTTGTTCCAACGATCGCTGACCGCATTGGAAGCTGGATCGGTGTGAGTATGGGAAAAGGTTATAATGATGGGTCTGAGACTCAATCTGCAACGTCTGGTGTAATCTCTACCAGTATGGCTACTAAAGGTGCGCCGTTGACTGGTTTAGGTCAAATCATCAAGAAGAAATAAAACGCGGTAACAGTAGCAAGGTTAAATTCTGAACTTCAAAAAATTTGTGGTAAATTTAATCCAATCTTGAATCTAACGAAACATTTAAGTGCAAAAATGCCGACAAAAAAATTTTTAAACTGTGGGAAACTCGCCCTGACTTTTTATCATTTGCATCTGAAATATTTAGACTACTCGTTTTGATTATTCAAAATACCCAACTAATTATTCATCGCGTTTATAGAAAATTGCATAATATCCTACGGTAATCTCAACTTAGATTGACAATTTCAACTTAGCTACTCTCTTTCATTTGTTTTACCAATAGAACATCGAAATATTTTTGACGATTTTTGTGTTAAAAAAAGATTAAAATTAAATCTTACCTGTTTTTTCTTACAAAATATCTGTTTTAAATTACATTAAATCTGTTATTTTTGTAAATTTTAATGATTAATTAAACAAGATTCGTCGAATTCAATTCTAAAAAAATTGTTAACACTTCATTGGCCATATCTCCAAAACTCCTTTATTTATGGGAGATTTGTTCAGTGAAACAATAAATTGTCGGCATTTTTTCCTTGTACTGAATTACCACATATTTGAAGTGCGCACCTGTCTAAGTTCAGTTCAGCTGTTCAGGTAGCGTAGTGCCATGAATTTTCGATGGTTAATTAACTTTCATGGCATTTCCTTCAAACCGATCATAGCACTGATTTACTTTAGTAAATCAGTCGCAAAAGGAACTATGGATGCCTTCAAAGAAACTATTACGACCAAAGCCTAATTTTATTCCCAAAACTGAAAATATCGCAATCCAACTCTCTCAGATTCACCTTAATGACCCTACCCAACCAAATTTTGAAAACGATTTTGCAACTGGATTTCTTCTCCACAATGCTTGCGGTATAACAGCAGAATTTGATCATAATGGGAATCCTCAAACTGAAATTCAATTTCGTATTCGTGAACCAGAACCTAATAAATCCGAATATTTCTCTCCAAGCATAGCTAAACTCACCCAACAACAAGATAATTGGTTACCAGTACCTACTGGTGGAATAGTAATTCTCGAACGAGCATACTTTGATAAAACCACACAATCAATTTCTGGAGGTTGGTTAGCAGTAGGTGCTCGTGATTTATCGTCCGGTTTGGAAGCCTGTCAAGTTTCTAACTCCGAAGGTATTCCAAATTTAATGTGCGTTGAGCAACAACGATATTTTGTGCGAGCTAATGGTCAACGTGACTTCTATCAACATCGCATTTCACTTGATCAAACCAAAGCTTTGAAATTTCAAGGAATGGATCAATTTAAATCTTGTGCAATTGAAATGCTTGACCAATCGAATTCACCTTCTTCTGATTTGAATGCAAATGAACAATCAAGTTTTAATAGAAACTCTAGTGGGTGTGGTGTACCAGGAGTTATAATCCGATGTACAGATATTGGATTAGAACATAATCGATTGAGCGTCCAATCATTTGCTCGTCGTCTTGAGCTTGGGTGGGACCCTACTCAAAAATCTCGAAAAGATCCCGTTGAGTCAGTAGAAAATTTTATCTACAATTTAAGCAACTCTGATTGGATGGAAGAGATCGAACAATCCGTAACAGACGCAATACATTTTGAATTAATTCCTTACCAGCGGTTCAACACTGGATTTCATAATTTGCCAGAAAATCAATCTGGGGAACACATCCGTGACGATTCAATCCAATATGATTCACCGTTAATCAGTGAGCTTGGAGATCTAGTGGTAAATGATAATAATGAAGTATCAATGGGAGCAGGATATGCTCCCTCAATACAAGTATTAACTCGAAGTGGTAAAGATGATGAGTTT
Organism: Stappiaceae bacterium; assembly: GCA_964291365.2. GTDB lineage: Bacteria > Pseudomonadota > Alphaproteobacteria > Rhizobiales > Stappiaceae > JBDWFY01. Next base: position 1,052,345 of record OZ219989.1, on the reverse strand, counting down.
CAATGGAACGTCAAAACTTCCTATCGAACGGACCCGACTGGTCCAATTTCACCGCTCTCAGAAGTTATTACTCCTACACTCCCTCCAGAAATAAAAGAAATCTTTGAAGATCGTGCGAATGAACGGTCCGAAATCATGTTTGAAAAACTCAAAAATGCAAAAGAAGAGATTTTCTCATTTGAAACAAATGATAAATTAGAACCAACACCAAATCTTACTAAAGAATCTAAAGACACTTCCAATGATTTTAGTATGTCACCTTAATTTTTTATGAAATGAATAGTACCATTTCGGCACTATTCTACTAAAATTTACATACTTCTTAATTTGTTCATTTCTATCTATTCTTTCACCGAAAATTTGTCCAAATAATTTCGGAATCAAAATCTGAACTCATTCAAAATCGCAATTGAGAGTGATTGGAAGGTACACTTAATTTCAAACCAAAAGAGATTTTTTCCAATTACATTAAATTTAACTTGAAAATGTTTGATAGCTAGATTATTATGTTTAGAAGCTATTTACATTCACTTCACATAAATATTAGTTAGGAGTTAATAAAATGAAACATGTTAAGGATATGATAACCGAAGCCAATTCAATTGTAAATACAATAACTGCCGAGGAAGCTATTAATTTGCATTCGGATCCATCTGTTTTATTCGTTGACCTTCGTGACATTCGCGAACTACAACGAGAAGGCTCGATACCAAATTCGTTTCATTGTCCTCGTGGTATGTTAGAGTTTTGGATTGATCCTGAAAGTCCTTATGCAAAAGAACAATTTCAGTCGGATAAACAATTCGTCTTTTACTGTGCATCTGGTTGGCGATCTGCATTATCGGCACGAACTGCACAAGAAATGGGATTAAAAAGTGTTTCTCATATTGAAACGGGTTTCACAGGTTGGAAACAGAGTAATGGACCAGTAGAGAATGAATCCAATTCAAAATGATAAAACAGTTTTAATTTTTAGTTCTGCCAGAATAGAATTTGGAATTTTGATGTAACGAGAAATTACAACTAAAAATTACAGTATGTTAGTGGACATTTATTATGTCATTACTTTCATTTTTCCCATCTCTTTCGAGCACCTCCTTTACAATCTCCTTGAATGTCTTTTTTGACACATTTTCCAGAAAATCCAATAAATCCCTTATTGCTCGTTGTTCTTGATCCCAAACAGACTGCATTTGTTGAAGAACAAAATCCTCTATAGGTTCCCCTCGTAAAGAAGCTAAAGATTATACTTTCCGATACAAGTCTGGTTCAATATCAATTGATAACTGCACTATAAACTCTTTTTGGTAGATATATGATTACTCGCTTTACTTAGCGACTTCTTTACGTGCTTCTTCTACAATCTCATCAAAAGTTTGATTTACTACAACTCCATTTTTTGCCGCAATTACAGCAGGTTTCAAAAAGTCATCCAACTCTTTTATCGCTCGTTGTTCATCTTCATATTCAGCCCGCAACTTTTCTGCAAGAATATCACAAGCTAACTTTTCTTGGGAAAGTGAAGAATTTTGCACATATTGAACTTCTTCTGCGGCAACCTCAACTGATACTTGCATAGAAACCTCCCTTCGTTAGTTTAATAACTTTCAAGTTATTCACAGAGACCAATTTGGAATTTCAAATCAGGTAATTCTAATTCAACCACCCTTAAATCCAATTAGCATTCTGATCAAGAATCCGTACCACTAGATTAACATTCTCAATCATCATTAATCCGAACAGTTTTTACTTGTAACATTTCAAACGGTTGAGCTTCAAATTCCAAAAGATTTTAAAAGGCAGGGATGATTTCAATCATCCCATTCAAGCCAATTCTCTTCTTCCTCTTCTTCTTCTTTATCATCCTTGAACAATATATCTCGAATGACATCGTTCATCGACTTTCCTTGCGCAATAGCACGACGCTCCAGAAATTCATATACCTCTGGTTCTACATCACATGTTAATATCATAGTAAACTCCCGTCATTGGTTTTATAGTATTACATAATGTAGTAAAATAAATTTGTCAAGTTATATTTCAAATTAATTTCTTTTTCAAGCTCAGAATAAATATTTACTTCACCTTCCTCTAATTTCTCTATTGAACAGGTACTAATTTCATCGAGATTAGCAGTAACTTCTAACCTCTTTTTGAATCTTTACCTACTCTACCTTTTACCTCTTCAATTGCTTCTTTAAAAATTTCATCTGGAGTTTTTTTTGATAACTTTCCATTTTTCGCTGCGGTTATAGCAGGTTCTAAAAAGTCAGCAAGAGCCTTTTTTGCTCTTTGTACTTCTTCCTGCGCATCTCGCAACTTATCAGATTTTGTTTCCAAAGCTAATTTTTCGCGAGACCGTGATAAAGATTCTACAGATTGCGATTCCACTGAGGTGACTCCTACTGAAACTGACATTGTGTGCGCCTACAGAAGACATTTAAAAATTTGACACTTTAACAAGATATTCTTGTCATGCTATATTACATTATAATTTCTTTTTCAAACTCAGATCAAGTATTTATTTCACCTCCCCCCAATTTCTCTGTTGAATAGGTACTAATTTCATCAAAAATCCAATTACTTCTACCCTCTTTTTGAATCAATCTTTACGTACTCTACCTTTTGCTTCTTCAATAGCCTCTTTAACAATTTCTTCTCCCGTTTTATCTGAAACAGCACCATTTTTCATTGCGATTATAGTAGGTAACAGAAAGTCATCTAGTTCCTTGATCGCTCGTTGTTCATCTTCATATTCAGCTCGCAACTTATCAACAAGAATTTCGCCAGCAGAATTTTCTTGGGATTGAAGTGAAGATTCTAGATATTGAGATTCTTCTGGAGTGACCGTTACTGAAATTTGCACTGTAAACACCTTGCTATGATATTGCTAAATTAAAGTAATGAATCTAATTAAATTTGTCAAGCTGTCATTCAATTTAGATATCTTTTCAAGAACAAATTTTCTATCCAATTCTTAAATTATACCATCAGTTATATTAAATTATTGCAAAGCGATAAAATTTATGATAAACAACCGCAAAATATTTAATCACAGTACAATCTAAAATATCATGCATAATTTATTTCCAAAACCAGCACGACGCGCGGCCAAAGTCAAATACGAATCAGCAGAGTTTCATGTCTTGATGAAAGGTGATTTCGTCATTTGTGCCGTGACCGGGAAAGAGATTCCATTGAGCGAACTGACCTATTGGAGTGCAGAATTTCAAGAACCTTATATTGACGCAGCTGCGTCATATACACGGTATATGGAACGCAGGCAACTAAAAGAAAAATAACTGAATTTTTGATGGGAATTCGGAATCTATTTAGTGATTTTTGTACCCAACAAGTCCACTAACTTTGAAACAAACGTTTGAGAATCCACTAATTCCATTTCCACTTCAAGCACTTTTGTTTGCTCCCGCAATTTGACCGCATGTTCATTATCAATTCCTAATAGTCGCGCGTAATCTTTTGCTGTGGTAACCAACGTCAATGATTCTTGTTCTGCAATATTCAACATATCCCTTATTTCACCACTCTTGAAAACGTGATGATCTGGGAATCCAATCTCATGAATAACATTTAAACTTTTCTCTTTTAATGTATCAAAGAATTTTTGAGGATGTCCAATTCCAGCAAATGCTAATATCGCGACATCTTTCAATTGTCCAATGTTTATCGGCTTTATTTCTGCATGTAATGTTGTAATTCCATGTTGAGAACAATTTTGTATTACCTCATCGGCTCTTTCGCCATCACCAATGACTACTAAGATATCGGTTTTTTGGATTTGCACATCAAGTGGTGCACGTAATGGTCCTGCTGGGAGACATCGGCTATTTCCAATACCAAATTTCGAATCTATCAACACGATTGCGACATCTTTTTTTAAGTTTGGATTTTGAAACCCATCATCCATTATTATAATGTCTCCTCCGATTTGGGTAGCCAACTCTGCTCCTTTACCACGATCCTCTGCAACGACCGTTGAACCTACTTTCGCAAGTAACAATGCTTCATCTCCAACTTGATTTGCATCATGGTGTTGGATTTCAACTTGAATAGGTTCCCTTTGCTGACCACCGTAACCACGAGTTAAAAACACTGGTGTAAAACCCTTCTCTTTGAGCAATTTGAACAAAGCAATGCAAAATGGTGTTTTTCCCGCACCTCCTACAACAAAATTTCCCACACAAACAACAGGAATCTTTGCTTCATATTTTGGTTCTTGTTGCATTCGTTTCTTGGCAACCAAAGCATACCCAAATGCAATCAATCGTGCCAACATCCCAATTATACCATAGGATTTTCCCCACCAAAATCTCGGAGCATTCATAAACTTCAACCTCCTCCTAAGTCTTCACTTCCTAACCGTTTCAATTCAGAATCTAACTTAGTTTTGGTACGTATCAAAGCACCCCGCCCAGATTCCACAATTTTTGTTGCTCGATCTGCCAGTTCAGCAACTCTTTCTGGTGCATTCAACAACTCTTGAGCTGTATTTACAAGTTCTTCGGCATTATTTACTTTCAAAGCTGCATTAGCTTCAAAATACGCTTGGAAGATTTTTTTGTTGTTGTCCGTATGAGGACCCGTTAAAATCGCGCATTTAAGTTGTGCTGGCTCAATCGGATTATGTCCCCCTAAATTCAAAAATGATCCACCTAACAAAACGATATCACTCAATCGACAAAACAAACCTACTTCACCTAACGTATCAACAATATAAATTTCATCAGTATTTTCAATTGGTTGTTGATTAGATCTCTGATTTACATTTAATTTGCTGGCTTCAAACAAGTTCACTAAATCTTGCCCTCGTTTAGGGTGTCGCGGCATTACCATTGTCAACAATCTTGGATACTTATCTTTCATCATTTTATGAGCTGTCAGAATTACTTCTTCTTCACCTGGATGAGTACTAACGGCAAGCCATCTTGGTCGATCAGTCAACTGAGTGACAATTTCATCAAATGAATTTTTATTGTAATCAAGTGGTTCAATATCAAATTTCAAATTACCAATTGATTCAACTCTTAACACCCCCAAATCCTCAAACCGTTCCGCATCTAATTCAGATTGTGCAAAACACAAACCTATTTTACCGAACAGTTTTTTACTCATGCCACGAACTCTTTGCCAACTTTGAAGTGATGACTCAGACATTCGTCCATTAACCAGAAATGTTGGAATCTTCCTTTTTTCTAGTTCATGTAAACTGGCTGGCCAAATTTCAGATTCAACAAAAACTGCCGCACTTGGTTTCCAAAATTCCAAAAATCGCTTAATTATAGGCTTCACATCATATGGCATAAACTGGTGAATTGCCCCTTTCGGTAAATTTTCTTGTGCGATTTTTGCCGAAGTCACGGTACCTGAAGTAAACAATACCGAATGTCCCTGCTCCGTATAAGATTTAATTAGTGGCAATACCGAATTTGTTTCACCAACACTTGCGGCATGAAACCAAATTAATTTACCTTCCGGTCGCGACCGTCCAGGTTTTCCGAAACGTTCACCCTTGCGATCGACAATTTCTTTTCCTTGAGCAACCCGTCTCCCATATAACCAATTTAATACTGGGGTAGCTACATAGCCGAGACCAATATAAAGTGCATAAATTGCTGAACCAACCAACGTTATACCCTACCCTTTGCAACATCATAAGCTCGTTTGGTTGTTTCATTAAGTGATTCAGTCAAGTCTAAACTAAACTGATTGACTTGATTTTCATCAGCATCTCTTGGTACCCAAATTGGCTCACCTATTGACAATCCAATTCTGCTAAACGGTAGATTTATAGTCAGCTTATCCCATGTGTTCAAATTTATATACCGACTAGTAGCGGCCGCAAAAGGTACAATCGGTCGGTTTGAAAGACGAGCAAGTTGAATAATTCCCAATCCCGATTTACGTGCTGGTCCTTTAGGTACATCAGCAGTTAATGCAATAGATCCACCTTCTTTAAGTGCGCGTAAGGATTCCTTTATACCACGCATACCACCTCGTTTCAGAATTTGCTCTTTCTTTTGAGCCCCAGAAGCTCGAATTATTCCAAGTCCAAGTCTTGATAATGCAATGGCTTTCATTTCACCATCTGGTGATTTTGAGACAATAGCTCGCACATCCCAGTCAGCTGGTCGACAAAACGGCATCATATAAGTTTGACCATGCCACATGGCCACTATAAACGGATCAAACTCCCTTAATTGCTCGACATAACCAGGTGTGTCGGACTTTAAAGTTGAAGTTTTACTTACTAACAACAAATAACTTGCCAAGATATTCCCAACACATTTGAGAACAATGGGAGTTCGTCCAAATTTTTTAAGCATCTTTTTTTTCTTTGCTCAGATGAATTTTTAAGTAGTTCAAAAGAAATATCACATCTTTGAGTTCATTTCAAAATGACTCTCAAAAGTTTTAAGTCCAAATAACCAAATATCTAAACTTTTTCTAATTGTGCATTGTGTTGAATAATAACATTCTCAAAATCAACTCATGTTTCCTGTTCATTACCAAGAATAATGTCTACAACTAAGATTTGGCAACCTTAGTACTCATCAAAGATCAACCTAGCTCCAGATAGAATCTCTTGATGTAGCATTTTATGCGCGGCGACGAGTGGGGGATGCTTGATCACAGCTTGATTATATTGAATAGATTTTCCATCAATATCGGTTAGCAACCCACCGGCTTCTTCAATAATTAGGTCTGCGGCCGCGATATCCCAATCATGAGCCGCTTGACGAATTACTAACGCATCTATTAGACCAGCTCCGATTAGTGCTAATCGATATGCTAATGACCCAATATAAAGTGTGGTTGTAAACCCCTTCGTTTGCCAATAATTATGCTTTCGTACTTTTTTTGGTGCTGAAATCCGTCGTTCTGTTTGATTTGGTATTGGTCCGAGGTCAAGATTTTTATCTCCCAACCATGCCCCTTTCCCAGCTTCAGCTGAAAACAATTCTTTTCGCACTGGGTTATAGATTGCGGCATATTTTGGTCGATTGTTTACAACAATTGCAATACAAATCGTCCAAATATCAGTTCCTTTTAAAAACTCTTTGGTACCATCTATTGGATCAAGAACAAATAATGACTCACAAGACATCCGATCTTTGGAATCCTCGGTTTCTTCTGATAACCAACCATAGTCGGGTCTTGCGGTGCGAAGAAGATCATTTAATTCTCGATTTACTGCCAAATCTGCCTCAGATACCGGAGAATTATTCTCCTTGTAACTGACTTCAGGTTTCATATTGAAGTACTCTAACGAAACCTCACCTCCACGCACTGCAGCTGACCTTATAAGAGCTAAATCTTTTGAACAATCTAACGAGTTTTGTGACTTATCGTCCACCAATGGTCATTCCTCCTATTGCAATTGTGGGGGTACTGATTGAATATCTATCATCAAGGTCATTTGCTGTCATTACGTTTGCAAACATATCATTTAGATTACCAGCAATTGTCAATTCGCTGACTGGATATGTTATTTCACCATTTTCGATCCAGAACCCCGAAGCACCTCGACTATAGTCTCCTGTTATTGTGTTCGCACCATGACCAATAAGATCTGTCACATACAAACCAGTTCCAATGTCTTTTATCAATTCCTTAGGAGACTTTTCACCAGGTTGTAAAATAACATTTGTCGATGACGGAGTAGTTCCAGAAGAACTTCGTTCAGCCCGACCATTAGTTTTTAGTCCCAACTCTTTTGCCGATGCACTATCCAACAACCAACATTTGAGTTTACCTGCTTCAATTAAATTCAGAGGTAAAGTAGCAACACCTTCCCCATCAAATGGACGCGATGAATGGCCACGCTTTTTATGTGGATCATCTATAACTGTGATATGTTCTGGAAAAATCTGTTGGTTAAGTTTATCTTTCAAAAAACTTGTGTTTCGTGCAATGGACGATCCATTTATTGCACCGATCAGATGCCCAACTATACTTCTTGCAACTCTCGGATCATAGACAACTGTACCAGTAGTAGAATCAAGTTTTTGTGGATTGAGTCTACGCACCGCTCGCTCACCAGCACTCTTCCCAATTGACGCTGGTGTATCTAAATCAGAGTAATGAGTTCGATAATCAAATTCATAATCTCTTTCCATAGCGGTACCTTCTCCCGCTATTGCCATCATTGAAATACCATGTCGAGACGTTAAATAAGCTCCAGAAAAACCGTGACTTGTTGCTAATACCAAACCAGATAATGTACAACTAGCAGATGCCCCACCACTCTTTGAAACACCCGAAATTGTCAGTCCAGATTCTTCAGCGGATTTTGCGTTCTCGGTTAATTGATTTGGTGATACTTCAACTTCATCAAGAACATCAAGTTCAAGTAAATCGGTTGCCAAAATTTCTTGATCAGCTAATCCTGCGTATGGATTTTCTGGTGCCACCTGAGCCATTGCAACTGCTCTCTCTGCCAACTCTGTCAAACCATCAATTTGATTTGACGATACACTAGCTACTTGCTTACCGACAAACACTCGCAATGTAATTGCATCCGATTCCGCGCGTTCAGTTTCCTCAACTTTTCCATCACGCACTTCAACTCCTAATGACATGCTAGTAATTGCAACTGCATCAGAAGCATCTGCTCCAGCTTTAATTGCCACCTCCACAAATTGTTGTGCCCGTTTTTCCAAATTTTCTTGATTAATTGATATAGACATTATGTAAATGAAACTCCTATTTCAAAAAATATATTGGTTCTATTTTTATTTCCATGAAATATAAAACATTCAATCAATTGAATGAATTAATTCAATAAGTAAATTTCAAAAAACTGTCAAGTGAATTTTCTATCACATTTAATTTTTGTTGTGTCTAATATTTTCCAACTTCTCATTAAAATCAAGAACAATTTCTTCAGTAATAAATGGATTACTTTCGGCAATCTTTTCCCCTATGTTTTTTGCATCATCAATTGAATATTCAGATTTTTCAACAAGCATAAGTATTAGCTGTAACCCCCATATTACTTTAACTTGTCGTTCTTCACATGCCTTCCGTAGATTCACGTCATTAGTTACTAAAATGAATCCTGAATCTACCGCGGTAAATAAATTTAGTTGATCTTCTTCTGTAAGTTTGACAAAATTTTTATCTACTTCCCTTGAGACATGTTCTTTCGGTTCGATTATAGCCAAATCAACTCTATGGCAATCTGATTCAGTCAAATCAGGTAACTCATTATCAAAAATATCTTTAAGTACAAATATTTCAGCGACATGTTTTTTCACTTCACTCAATACTTCTAATTCTGAATTTTGTAAATCTATGAGGACATTAGCATCAAGTAATAGCTTTTCAGATAATTTGGTCATTAAGTTCCCTAACAATACCAAGATTTTGCCAATTCACGCAATTCTTTATGCGTGGTCTGAAGTATTTCTACACCACGACCAATACTTATTTCCTGTTGTTCAAGTGCTTTCATCACAAGACTTGTTAGCCTTCCTTGTCTAAAATCTACTGGAGCTAATTTTTCAGGTTCACCTTTGGCTCTATACTCAGGAAAGCTTGCTCGAAAAGCATCTTTAACAAGTGCCTCTGGCTCATCATTACGCAGTAGCGGCTTTCCGTATCTTCTCTTATAGTCTTTATGAAATTGTGCCCAAATATTAACTGAGTCTGGAAAATGTAAGCTATATCGGAATAATACAGTCTTATAACTCACACGAAATATACGTTTCACTTTTATGACACGGTCAACTAATGAGAGTCCCTTTGTTCCATTCCAAGCCTCAATAAAAGATAAATCAGGCATCAAAAATTCTGAAGCAAAGGTATTTGCTTCATTTTCATGCACCTTCTCTTCTTTTGTTTTATCAACTTTAAAGTCCGAGTGATGTAATACCAAATGTCCAAGTTCATGAGCCGCGGTAAATATCCATCTCTCAACTGGAATTTGCTCCCAACTGTTTACTACAATTGCTGGTCCACCATCTTCTGGACCAACTGATAAACCAAAAAAGTCATGTGACTTGACCACATGCTCTCCAACCTTAATTCCGTTAGATTCAAGAATACTACACAGGTCTGATATTGGCACTTCTGAACTTAAATCAAAAGTTTTACGAGTAAATCTCGCTACTTCCGCAATTTCTTTGGCCTTTCTAGAAGAATGCTTCCATATCTCCTCTAGCGGATTTGACAGATGTTCACCAAGTAAATCCTCAATAAACTTATACTCATTTAGCCAATGAGCAGTCTCTAAGATAATCAAATTTCGGTTCTTCAGTTTCTTGTTGGAACGAAATCGTACATTTTCAAGTTCGTTCTGATAGTAAGTCAATTTAGATACTCTCACATTTAGTGCTTTTGCGATCAAATAAAGATCCTTATTTGTAACTGGTGAATTTCCAGATTCAATATCCGAGTATCGCTCAGCAGATAACTTTGACTTATTAGCCATTTGCTGAACAGTAAAACCATTAGCTTCACGATAACGACGGATATTTGGAAATACTCTATATTTTTCCATTAATTTACTCCTTCTATATCAATTTAAATGTTTTTTCTCCATTTTCAAGATCAAATACTCAATCCGAGAATAATTTTGGAACTCTTTATAAATTTGTGCAAAAAATTATATCAAATCAACATAGTTCCATATCCCATCTAATATCAAACCGGCAAAAATAATCCAGCCAAAGTCTCGATTCGATCTAAACAAACGTAAACAACGTGAAGAATCCGCTAAATCTAAAGTGTTAATTTGCCAACCAAAATGCACACTGCCAACCAATATACCAAACAAAGCTATAATTCCAGAATCTGCCAACAAAAATGAAGCAGCTAACAAGATTATACAACCCGAGTAAAAAGCGATAAGTGCAAGTTTAGTTCTCTTCCCGAACAATAATGCGGTTGATTTTATCCCAATGATACTATCATCCTCCTTATCTTGTAACGCGTAAATAGTATCATACCCTATCGTCCATAATACCGAAGCAAAATACAATAGCCATGTAGATATGTGTAAACTACCAACGACCGCAGTCCATCCAACTAACGCACCCCAAGAAAACGCTAAACCCAATACAAATTGTGGCCAATTAGTAATTCGCTTCATAAACGGATAAATGGCGACGACCAGCAATGAGAGCAACCCTAATATAATGGTGTAAAAGTTAAACTGGAGCAATACAATCAATCCTATAAATGCTTGCATCATCAAAAATGAAGTTGCTTTTAAGATACTTACCTGACCACTTGGTATAGGACGCAACTGTGTTCGCTCAACCTGCAAGTCCAAATTCTTATCAACTATGTCATTATAAGTACAACCAGCACCACGCATGGCAATTGAACCAACTAAAAATAAAAATAGGTACCATAGATTTGGCGGAAAAAGCTCAACACTATTTGCCGCTAACGTAATCGACCACCAACATGGCCATAATAATAACCACCAGCCGATGGGACGGTCCCAACGCGCAAGCCTTACTAAAGGTCTAATACTTTTTGGTGTAAATCGATTTACCCAGTTTCCACTCACCGCGTCTGGTAAAGTTTGCTCACCTTGTTCTATTTTCATATATTTCTTACGCTTTGATTCCTAAATTGTTGATGAAAATTCTTCAAATTATAAAACGACACAAATATTAATAGAGATTTTATAGCTAAATACGAAAATTAGGCTTTAACATTTAAAAGTATACAGTTTTGGCCTTTGTCTTGTTATTTTCAGTAGTTTGTTTAAGTTTTAAAATCTTTAACACTTTTCGAAAATCGTTCCATAATTGAGTCTGTTATATACTTGCTATTTGATTTTTGAATTTTTTCGGCCACCATAATAGCATTTTCAGAGCTCATTGATTTTATTTCAACCAAAATTCTAAGTAATTCCAACCCCCAAAGTGTCTTTACCTGATTTCTCTTGCAAACCTTTCGAAGCTCATTATCATTTGTCACGCACACGAAATTTAAACAGTATGCTGTTTCAAAACTCAAGTAGTCAGAAGCTGATAATTTACTTTCACTAAGTTTATTATTTTCGCCACCTATTACTGGTTCAATAACTGTTATTCTATATTTCTCACACAAATTCAAATCAAGTCCATCAACCTCATTTAACACTGATGTTATTGTATATACCGGACTATATTGCTCACTCACTTGCTTTATAACATTTAAGTCAGAATTCATGTAATCAATAAGTACATCAGCATCAAATAATAAAATTCCTGATTGAATCGGCATACATAACCCTATTCAACCCAGGAATTTAGCAGTTTTCGCATATCTGTACGTGTTAGTTTTAGGATTTCAGCACCACGCCCAACACTTATTATGTCACGTTCTAATGCTTTCTTAACTAAACAAAGTAATCGGTTATTAACTATTTCTACTCTGAGTAAATTACCAGATGCACCTTTCAAGTTTTTATTTGAAAAACAGGATCGAAATACTGAGCTTGAAAGTGGCATGGGTTCATCGCTGTGATATAATGTTTTTCTATGCCGCATCCCATAATCCGTATAGAATTGAGATGAAATACTTTCAATATCAAAATAATTTCCCTCAAGTCTTTGCAATACATTTAAATAACCTACCCGAAAAGCTTGTTTAAGTTCCCACACTCTGTCAATTATTGCAAGTCCACTCGTTTTTTCCCATTCTTTCATGAAATATTCTTTTGGCATCAAAAATTCTAATGCAAATTCATCAGCTTCAATTTCATGATTCTCTTCTTCCATCGTTTTTGAAACATCAAAGTCTGTTTGATGCAATATTATATGCCCAAGTTCATGAGCTGCAGTGTAAATCCACCGTTCTACTGGAATTTGTGAAAAGGTATTAATTACTATCGCAGGACCACCATCTGGTTTTCCAACAGAAAGACCATAAAAACCAGGGGTTGTAACTACCTGTTCACCTACTTTGACTCCACTATCTTCAAGTAATTTGCATATATTCACTATTGGTTGCTCCTGACCCAAACCAAGTGATTCTCGGACCATTCGCGCTGCTGACACTCCGTTACCAGAACTCCCTTCAAATTTTTTACTAATTGAGGTAAATTTAAACGGTATACGATCATCCAAGAGCTCTTCAATTGCATCAAAATCCTCCAACCATTGTTCAACATTCAACAAAATTCGATTTCGACCATTAAGATTTTGATTTGAACGGAATCGAACAGTCCGCAGGTTACGAATTGGCCGCATTAATTTGTAAAATCGTACATTTAGTGCAATTGACAGATTATACAAATCTCCAGCACTAACTTCAAGAACACCAGATTCAATTTTTTTATATTTATTTTCTGAAATTCCCACCATTTTTGCCAACTGAGATTTCGAGAAGTCATTTACTTTTCGGTAGTGGCGAAGGTTTGGTGAAATAACATCCATTTCTATACTCATATCAAAACTCCTTTAGTATACTTCCAATATAAGCTATTTTCACTTATTTGTCAAACACAAGCAACAATTTAATTTGAAATGACTAATTCAAACAAAAATTATTCTTTACACTATTAGTTATCATCGTAAAAATTCAACAAACACCTAAAGCAACTCTTTATTCCTGTATGGAGGATACCAAGATCTAGCTAACTCACACATTCCCTCGTAAGAAAGATTCAAAATCTCAGCACCTCTACTGAGGTTAATTTTTTCACTTTCAACTGCTTGTCTCACAAGTCGGTGTAACCGACATATCAAAAAGTCAATTGAATATAAAGTCTCAGGTTCATGGTCTCGTCTAGATTCTGGGTAGTTGCCACGAAAGTCACCTTTTGCATATGACTCAATTTCATCATCACTTAAAATTTTCTTCCGGAATACCTCCATCACTTCATTTTGAAAACGCGACCAATAATTTACTCCACCGGTACTTTCAATTGTACGTCGATACAATATTGTTTTATAACTTACTCGATACATTTGTTTTATTTTAATAACCCGATCAATTAGTGCAAGACCACTTGTATGATCCCAAACTTCTTGGAAGTCTGCATCTGGCATTAAAAACTGTGATGCAAATTCATTTGCTTCAATATCATTTTGTTTTTTCTCTTTCACTGTATCAACTTCGTAATCGGACTTGTGTAATAATAAGTGACCTAGTTCATGAGCTGCCGCAAAAATCCGTTGTTCAACTGAGATTGAGGGAAAAGTATTTACAATTATTGCTGGTCCGCCGTCATTCTCATTTATTGAAAACCCAAAGAAATCAAATGAATCTACCTTTACCTCTCCCATTTTGATTCCTTCAGATTCTAATAAACCACAGAGACTGTATATTTGATCATTATATTTCAAACCAAATGCCTTCCGTGTGACATTCGCTAATTGTTTTGCTCTATCATTTTTATTTGTTAATTGTTTTCGAATAGCTTCCAATTGATTTGGAATATGATCATCAAGTAGATCTTCTATACATTCATATCCTACAATCCAATGCCCTGCATCCAAAAGCAAAGTATTGCGTTCGTTTAATTTTTTGTTGGTTAGAAGTCGTACATGTCTAAGTTCACGCAAAGTTCGCATTAACTTAGAATTTGATACATCTAACGCAACCGCAATTGAGTCTAAATTGTCCGAAAAATCACTAACTTCACCAGATTCTAATTTTCTATATATGTTATATGGTAATCCAGATTCCTCAGCTATTTTTTTCATTGATAGCTTCTTTGCTTTTCGGTATAGACTAAGATTGCTAGATAAGATCTTTACATCCATTTTAACTCCTTTGATATATAATTAAGTGCAATACTTTAAATTTCAAGCTATTATTTTTAGGTGAATTTAATGCAATCTCTTCAGTGTAGTTAGCTAGACTTTCATCAAGATACACATTTTTCTACCCAATATTCTCTTACTTGTTGCTATTCTAGACTTCATAATCACTACGAACCAAAAATCTCCAAACTACAGCCTCATTTATCAGAGTTTCAAGGATAGTTTCCCACCACTCGTAAATTATTTTCATTTTTTTATCGGCATTTTAAATCAACATGTTATAATTGCTCTAAACTTTGCCAACACTTGTTACCTCAAACCTTATCGTACAATGTATTTAATGGGTGAAGAGAATCAAAATGAATGTCTTACTAATTGGGTCAGGCGGACGTGAACATGCACTTGCATATGCAATTTGCAAATCTCATCGCTTAACCACGCTTTATGTCGCCCCTGGAAACGCTGGAATTGGGGCGATAGCGCAAATCGCAGAGTTAGATATCAGCGACCATGAAGCAGTTGTTCATTATTGTCAACAGCATGGTATTGAACTTGTCGTAGTTGGACCAGAAGCTCCTTTGGTAGATGGAATTGTCGATTATTTGACAGCCGCTGGAATTTTGACCTTTGGTCCAAGTGCAAATGCCGCGCAATTAGAAAGTTCCAAAGGATTTACTAAAGATCTATGCACAAATGCTGGCATTCCAACTGCAAAATATCAACGTTTTTCCGAAATAGACTCAGCAAAAGACTATGTCAAACAAGAAGGAACACCAATAGTCATTAAAGCAGATGGATTAGCGGCCGGTAAGGGTGTAGTTGTCGCTCAATCTGAATCCGAAGCGATTACTGCAATCGAAGATTGCCTATCAGGCAAATTTGGACAATCAAACACAGAAATTGTCATTGAAGAGTGTCTTTTTGGTCCTGAAGCTAGCCTCTTCGTATTATCCGATGGCGAAAATATTTTGCCACTCTTAACGGCACAAGACTATAAACGCGCCTATGATAATAATATAGGACCAAATACTGGTGGGATGGGTGCAATTTCACCAGCCCCAAAAATGAACTCTGCTTTGGAACAAGAATCAATAGACAAAATTATTCAACCAACCATTGCTTACATGAAAGCGAATGGTCAACCCTTCAAGGGAGTATTATATGCAGGTCTAATGTTAACTGAGAGTGGACCTAAACTAATTGAATACAATGTGCGATTTGGTGACCCAGAGTGCCAAGTTTTGATGATGCTATTGCAATCTGATTTACTTGAAATTTTTAAATCCGCAGCGAATGGTACTCTTAACCAAATTGAACTCAACTGGTATGATGGTATCGCGATGACTGTTGTATTGGCGGCAAAAGGTTATCCTGGTGAATACAATAAGCATACCCCAATCAAAGGACTATCAGCCGCAAGTTTAAATCCCAACTTGGAGATTTTTCATGCTGGTACGACAATTCAAGATGGAGTACTATTGGCAAATGGCGGGCGCGTACTAAATGTTACCGCTCGCGGTGAGTCGTTCCAACAAGTAAGAGAAATCATATACAAATCTATTGATTCTATTGAATGGGAAGACAAATTTTATCGCACTGATATAGGTAATGAATCTCTTAATAATAGCTAACTCATAATATTAATTTACACAATATTTTTGTACAATTTAAAAAATTATTGTACCAACTCAATTCATCCAATTCAAATGTTTCTATGGTGTTTCAAAGAACTAAGCAATGTCTATACTATTCCTTTAATAATTTCAAAATCTCATTCGAAATACTAGATAATGCGCGTGGATAGCTACGTTTAACTGAATCCAAAATCAATATACGAACCTTAACCTCTTCAAATTTAAGAGAATTGCTAAGTTCAAAAAACATATCGTGAGTGTCTTCTAAGTAAGCTTTTTTAAGCAGTTGATGCAGACGAGACTCACAATTTACTTGTAACGAACTTTTCAAACTGTGAATTGCCGTCTTATTTTTTCGTTTGAAATGTGAAAGTACTCGATCAAACAACCACTTTTCGGGACTAAACTTACCGGGTAATTTCGCAATTCTAGCCGTTGCCCATTCTTCAATAATTCCGTCTTTATCTTCTTTTCCAGTCTTATCTATGATTGACTTTACACATTTTTTAACGCTTTTCCTAATATCACCATCTAGAATACACATACAATTTAAACGATTTTCTCGAAAACACGCAGCCATTTGATCTAATACGAAATCTATTGAACCAATTGGTATTACATTGATTCGTCTACGTGTCTCATCATCGAGCCAAGCTAACACGATATCTCTTGCTACTTCATCTTCTACGAAAACATTAAGCTCAGTAGATTTATCATCCCCCATCAACATAGAGGCATGATCAGCTGAAACTCCATACCTAATAAACGTCTGCTGATCTCCAGATATGACATACAATCGGCCAAATGGGGGCAGACTGTCCAATATTGGTTTTGAATGGGTTGTAAATATTATCTGACATTTTTTATCCTTGCAAAGTTTTTTCAACTCATCTATTAATTTTCGTTGTGCACTCTCGTGTAAACCTAATTCAATTTCATCAATTAGAATTAATTGATGATTTTTCGAACCAATTATTGTTTCAAGCAAATGGAAAACTACACTCTCTCCCGTCCCCATATCTATTCCTGTATAAAATACATCACCAATTTTTACACTGTTTGATGGCCCGTCAGTCTCCGAATTGTGTGTGTATGAATTATATTCTCTTCCAAAAATACGTGAAGCAATTTCAGAAATTTTGCTCTCGTTCTCAATAGTTAATTCGTCTTGATTTAGATCTCCACTACTTAGCCTTAATCGTTCCACATAAGGTACTCGTCGATTCAGTCCTAAAAAGAACACGTTTTTTTTTAAATCCTGTGACACTGTTGTACTAGCTTGATTGGAAGACTGATTAGATTTATCTGCACTTGACTTCTTTGAGGTTCTAATCTGGCAGCTAATATCCAACTCATCTGACGAATAATCATTACCTGTATTTAACAACTGAAGCTCTAAAGGGTCATTTTCAGTTTCCTTATCATTGAAAATACTTCCACGAATATGTCTTATGTAAGTCTGAGCAAGCATTGCTAATATTGTTGTTTTACCTGCCCCATTCACTCCAGCAATAGCGGTAATGGGGTATTCAAAATCTACTTTATGTGGATATAATGATCTAATATTTCCTCTTACCAATTCAATGGATGTAACCGGTGAATGATTCTCATTCTTAAAAAACCAATTTTGTAAATTGCGATCTAAATTACTAATTCGGTATTTCATTAAGACTTCCCTCAGTTATAGAAGCATTTGATTTGAAAAAAATTGACTATATTTTAAATTAGATCAATAATCAAATATAAAATTTTAAATTATACAATTTTTCAAAAATTACATTTTCTGTAAGCATCAATTTTAACAATGATTTTGTATTAGTGACAATTAAAAATTAAAAAATTTGTAAATCAAACTTGAAAAATTAATTTTATTATTATATTATTTTACCAAACTCAATTTTTGGAAATCAAGATGAATATTCAAACCAAAATCAATGATACAAAGAGACAAAATAATCCTTTTAATTTTGTATTGAACGGAACACCTTATTCTAGTCCTAAAAAATTATTGAAGCGAAAAGAACTTGCCGTATTAGCAGGTGCTGACATTTCAAAGGCCTTTCAAGTATTTGAAGTATCAAAAGGTATAATTCGTCGTCAAAAATCTAGCAAAATTTTTGAACTCGACAAGAATTTTACTCGATGGTTTTTAGTGCAAAAAGGTAAGAAGTGTTATAAATATAACTTTTTATTTCAACAGTCGCACTGGGGACATTCCAAAATAAACGAAAGTGAGTTACGATATTATCACAATGTTCCTGATAATAAAGACATTTACATGAGCTTAATCACTTCTACTGAAGAAGAGAATGGAGATAATATCGCAATAAATATGAACATAAAGAGAGTAATTATTCCAAGAAACTCCGCAATTTCACTAAAGGGTAAATCTAGTATTAATTTAGGTTATTTTACAAATTAGATAATCCAAACCATGAGAGTTTCTCTCGCAATAAATTGATTTTTTAGTCTTCAATAAACTATTACATTCACTTATTCCAGTTAGTTGTTTTACCTAGAAATTCTTACTTTGAATAGTGATACCGTAAATTCTAAATTTCCTCCAATCTTTCATTCAAATGTCAATACTTTTCCGAAATAGTCTCAGCAATAGACTATTTCAAACAAGAAGGTGCCCCAATAGTTATTAAAGCAGATGGATTAGCGGCCGGTAAGGGTGTAGTTGTCGCTCAATCTGAATCCGATGCGATTACTGCAATTGAAGATTGCCTATCAGGCAAATTTGGACAATCAAACACAGAAATTGTCATTGAAGAGTGTCTTTTTGGTCCTGAAGCAAGCCTCTTCGTATTATCCGATGGCGAAAATATTTTGCCACTCTTAACGGCACAAGACTATAAACGCGCCTATGATAATAATATAGGACCAAATACTGGTGGGATGGGTGCAATTTCACCAGCCCCAAAAATGAACTCTGCTTTGGAACAAGAGTCAATAAATAAAATTATTCAACCAACCATTGCTTATATGAAAGCGAATGGTCAACCCTTCAAGGGAGTATTATATGCAGGACTTATGTTAACAGAGAGTGGACCTAAACTAATTGAATACAATGTGCGATTTGGTGACCCAGAGTGCCAAGTTTTGATGATGCTATTGCAATCTGATTTACTTGAAATTTTTAAATCCGCAGCGAATAGTACTCTTAACCAAATTGAACTCAACTGGTATGACGGTGTAGCGATGACTGTTGTATTGGCGGCAAAAGGTTATCCTGGTGAATACAATAAGCATACCCCAATCAAAAGACTATCAGCCGCAAGTTCAAATCCCAACTTGGAGATTTTTCATGCTGGTACGACAATTCAAGATGGAGTACTATTGGCAAATGGCGGACGTGTACTAAATGTTACCGCTCGTGGTGAATCATTTCAATAAGTAAGAGAAATCATTTATAAATCAATTGATACTATTGAGTGGGAAGACAAATTTTATCGCACTGATATAGGTCAAGAGGTTACAAACGAAACTTGACACCAAGATCCGCATAACATAACATTTCTGCTTGAACAAAAATTACTATATGTGTAACCTGATTTGCTCTTTCAGTTTCCAAATTCAGCCAATTTAATTGCAAACTTTGGCAGTAATTGTGTGAACAAAATTTATTAAGGTCAATCAAAAATGGCTACTCCAAAAATTGGTCTTGTTTTAGGTGGTGGAGGTGCGCGTGGACTAGCTCATATTCATGTTCTTGAAGCTTTGAATGAATTAAAGATCCAACCTAGCGCGATTGTGGGTTGTTCCATTGGTTCTATATTAGGTGCGAGTTTCGCGGCCGGACAAACTGGAGAAGAAATAAAAGAAGTTGCAATCGAAAATTTAGGATACCCTCCAAAAGTTATGGCAAAACTTTGGAAACTACGAAGATTTTCCGGATCTTTTGGGTTCAGCAATATTTCTCAATTTGATGCCATGCAAGCCTTAGAACTATTTGTTGGAAATAATATTCCCGCAACATTTGATGACTTATTGATTCCGTTAACTGTGGTAGCGACAGATTATTACCAATGTAGTGCAGTAAAAATTCAAACTGGAGATTTAAAACAAGCAGTTGCAGCTTCTATTGCAATCCCGGTAATTTTTCGTCCAGTAAAAGTAAAAGAAACTTTTATGGTTGATGGTGGAATGGCCAATCCATTGCCGATTGATTTATTGCCAAAGGATATTGATTTTACTATTGCTGTAGATGTTACTGGAACTCCGCAAAATAAAGTTCATCGTAAAGCTCCTTCAACAACTGAGGCTTTTTTTGGTGCAACGCAAATTCTAATGCAAAATATTATCCAACAGAATCTCAAGCTAAATCAACCGGATATTCTCATTAAACCAGATATACCAAAAATTCGCGTATTAGATTTTATGAAAGTACAGAATATCCTCAAAGTCACCAAGTTTATCAAGGAACAGACCATGAAGCAGATTGAAAATTCATTACCTGATGAACAATTATTCATAGCAAAATAAGGGACTTATATACAATGTGCCGCAAAAGTAAAAATGACAATTAATTGCGCTTGACAAAAATTAATTTGCGCAGATAAATTCACGGTGCTAATTACAAAATAAAAAAATAATCCTCAGGAGCAAAAATTGAACCTCATGCAACATTCAACAAAATGAACATAATGTTAAAAATTATAAATCTGAAAGTCAAAGTGGAGGGACAAGAATGCATTCGATTTTCTTATTTACGATGTGACGATTTGTCGCATTTATTTCCAGATTTTTCCCTGTAATTTAATCTAACCAACAACAAAATTAACCAAAGGATATAATTGAATGATTAAACGACTATTAACGATCCTAGTAATGGGATTATTTATTGTGGCTTGTGAAGTTAATCCTCAACAAACCTATGAAGATTGCCGAGAGCGTGGTAGAGATGAAGCTATGTGCGGATTCCAAGCTTTTGGTTCCATATTTTCTGGTGGGTTACGATCCACACGAGATGACTGGTAAGGAGATTATTCAATGAATAAACCACGATAAACTATCCTGGGGACAAAAATTTCTACTTGGACAATTTCTAATTGAAAACAATTTTTCGCCAATTAATTTTGTAAAGGGCAATTAATAGTCATTTTACTTTTGCGGCACATTGTATATAAATCCCCAAAATAACTTAACTTCTCAGGTAACACAGTAAAGAACTGGTTATTCTTTCACGCGTTTAGTAGCAAAAAATTGTTTTAGGAGCTTCGCTGACTCAGTTTCAAGAAAACCTGAATATACCTCCGGACGATGGTGACAAGTTGAGTCACTATAAAACTTAACACCATTTAATACCGCACCACCTTTTTTGTCTGTTGCTCCAATATAAAGTCTCTTAATTCGTGCCAATGAAATAGCACCAGCACACATCGCACAAGGTTCAAGTGTTACATAAAGGTCGCAACCAACAAGTCGCTCGGTTTTTAGTACTTCACAAGCTCTACGTATTGCCAATATTTCAGCATGAGCACTTGGATCACAGTTCTTAATTATTCGATTTCCCGCTTTCGCGACAATTGATCCGTCGGCAACAATTAATGCGCCAACAGGAACTTCACCTAGCACACTAGATTTGCGAGCTTCTTCAAGTGCAACATCCATAAATCCGCTATTTTCAAGATTCATCTTTACCCCAAATATCTTTCTAAATTTTGAAATTTAAAGCAACTTAAATATCAATACAATTCCAGAAAATATCAAAAAGCAGAGTACTAAAATTCGAAATATATTTTGTGACAACATTTCTCGTACTATTGAGCCAATCTTTAAGCCAATTAACATTGGTATCACTCCTACGACTGAAATTGCCATAGTTTCAAACGAAATTAAGTTCAGTTGATTGAGTCCAACAATCATTATTAACGTACATATTGAAAACGATAAATTGATAGCTTGTACAAATTGATCCTTTGTTAGGTGCAACGACATCAAAAATGGTAATACTGGCATTACTTGCGAACCTGAGATCCCGTTTATCACTCCCGTAAAAAATCCAGTGAGAGGTGAAAGCGGTTTTTCAAATCGCGTTGACAGTTTAAATTCTGGTTGCAATAATGCGAATATACTATATATAATCAACACACTTCCCAGAATTGCACCCAGAAAAACAGTTTCGACTAGACTTAAGAAAATGAGTCCAATAACAACTCCCGGAATTGCCGAAACATAGAGTGGCCAAAATCTTTTCAGTACTGGTCGAAATTGTCCAGCATCTACCATCACTACAATATTGCTCACCAGCGAAGGTATTATAATTAATGGAAGAGCTGTTTTTACGCCAACAAAAATCGCTAATATCGCCAAACAGGTAGTCGAAAACCCCAATCCTGTTATTCCCTTGACAAATGATGCCATGAAAAAAGCGAACGCAAAAAGTGACAGATTTGAAATCGTGGCCAATTCAAGAACCATTATTTACCTTCATTTTATTTCAAAAAATAGCTATAATACAGTTCAATCCACTTGTTTCAATCTAATTCGCAACTAATTTTATGCAAATTTCAACTGCTATGTCTAAGACTCAAAATCCACGACAAAATTTAGCCCCCTCTAACAATACAAAACGTAGTGAAAATTCATCACGGATTGCGAAAGTCATCGCGCGCGCTGGTTTGTGCTCCCGCCGTGAGGCGGAGAGTTGGATACAAAGTGGACGAGTAAAACTAAATGGGCAGGAGATAATAACTCCAGCAACGTTAGTCACATCTAAAGATAAAATTCTAGTTGACGGTAATCTGATCCCGAATATTGAACCAACACGATTATGGATGTTTCACAAACCACGAGGTGTTATAACTTCCAACAAGGACCCAGAAGGACGACCTACGGTTTATTCTAAATTACCAAGTAATTTACCTCGTGTGGTGAGTGTTGGACGACTTGACTTTAACACCGAGGGTTTGTTATTGCTAACTAACGATGGGGGCTTGGCGCGTATTTTTGAATTACCCGCAACTGGTTGGCTTCGGCAGTATCGAGTGAGAGCATATGGTCGAATCCAACAAGAACAATTGAACTTATTAAAGGATGGATTGTCAATTGGTGGAATGTTTTATGGATCAATTGTAGCAACTCTTGATCGAGCAACAAAAGATAATTGCTGGCTAACAATCGGTTTGCGCGAGGGTAAAAATCGCGAAGTTAAAAATGTGCTAGAGCATTTGGGGTTGCAAGTAAATCGTTTAATCCGTATTTCATATGGTCCTTACAATCTTAACGAGTTACCAGTTGGTCAAGTCATTGAAATTGAACAAAATGAAATTATCAATTATTTAAGTGAATCGCAAATTGCTGACGCTGGACTTGTTTTTCGCTTTAATTCACCTGACCAGCCAAAGTCTAAGAGACTCTCAGGGCTAAAAACCAAAAAATTATCTACCTCTGATAAAGGTAGGCGAAAGTATAGACATAATAGAAGTTCCAACAGTTCAAAATTGCATAGCCATCAGTCGAAAAAATCTGACAAATCTAGTCCGTTTGATAGCTCTACAAAGCAACATTCAAATAACACCAGACGTAATAAACAAAGACCTCAAAATCAAAGGTCAGCACCTAAGAAAACATTCAATCGCAGTAAGGGTGGAAAATAGTAATGCGGATTATTGCAGGAAAATTTAAAGGAACACGAATAGAATCGCCGTCAAATAATTCAATTCGTCCAACTTCAGACCGTATGCGTGAAACTATATTTAATGTGTTACAACATCATCCAAATTTTACGCTTGAAAACGCTAGAGTGCTAGATTTATTTGCTGGTTCCGGTGCCAATGGACTTGAAGCAATAAGTCGTGGCGCAAAATTTTGCTTATTTGTTGATTCATCCGCAAACTCACGTGCACTCATACGTTCCAACATTGAAAAACTTAGCTTAGAGGGATCAACAAAAGTATTTCGACGCGATGTCACCCGACTTGGTCCAGTAGGTGCACTAAAACCATTTAACTTAGTAATTCTTGACCCACCTTACAGCAAAGGATTGAGTGAACTGGCGTTAAAGTCAGCACAGTTTGGAAACTGGTTAACACCAAATTCACTTTGCGTCATTGAAGAAGATGTCAAATCAAATATTGAAATCCCCGTAGGATTTGTAGTATTGAGTCAAAAAATCTGTGGTGATAGCCAAGCACTTTTTTTAACCCTTGCTTAATTTTCCCGGTTAAAATTTATCGATACACAATTTCCCGAATATTTTTTTGGTGATGAGTGGATTCACGATGATGAATACCAATACATGGGACTTATAACAATATGTCGCAAAAGTAGAAACGGTTAGTAATCACTTTTTACAAAACTAATCAAAGCACAGATAACTTCACGGTTCTCTATTCAACAAAATAATCCTTTGGAACAAAAATTGATTCTTGCAACATTTCATAAAATGGACATTCTGTTGAATGTTTCAAATTTTGTTTCTTGATTTTACGAAGATTTTGCAATTCATCAAATCTAAATTTTTCAAGTTCTACCAGGTAGAGAATTCCGAAATCCGTTAAAATCAACATTTTTCAGGATCAACAGTATCTCAATTATTTAAATTTCTACATTGGCATTCTACACATGAACAATTGGCATTCTGCACATAAGCCAAAAATTCTTACTTGTCTAAAAATCTTTATTTTTCAATAGATTAAAACCTGTTTTTGAACCATCCTTTGGGGTGTAACTCTAGCTATCTAACATGTTTATAACTCTAGAAAAAAATTTACATCGCAAGCAACCCAACCCCTCGTGCACGCGCGATTTCGCGGAAATTTATTATCGATTAGAAATTCATTAGGTAGAAATTTTTTTGCTACTGGAACCAAGACAAAAATTTGAATTAGATGATCAGGTCTCGCTACGGATCTAAAATCAAGATTGGAATTAAAATTGATTGAAATACTGATTTTATAGTGGTTTTTAAAAAAATTTAGTTGCAACAATGTACAATAATATTATATATTTTATAGCATTTATAACTTGAGAGGTAAAACAATGACTACAAATACAACAAGTGTAAGTCTAGATAAAAATACTCAGCACCGACTAGAAGCATTGGGCAAAATTCGAGATCAAAGCCCTGATCATCTGATGAAAGTTGCTGTTAAACGCTATCTGGATGTTGAAGAGGCTGAACGCAAAATTGCTAAAGCTAGGTTGGAAGAGTATAAACTAACTGGTGAAGCTATTGACCATGCAGATGTGGAAAAATGGGCGGCAAGTTTGGGGCAAACCAAAAATGAGCCTGCTTGATGGTAAAAGTTCAATGGCTTCCTAAGGCACAGAATGATTTGGATCGATTATACGCTTTTATTGAACCTTATAGTCAAGCTACAGCGTCTCTTGCAATCAGTACTTTATTAAATGCTACGAAAACCTTAGCAAAATTTCCAGAACAAGATAGATTATGGGACCAAGAAATGAATCTACGAGAATTATTTGTAAAATTTGGTGCTCGCGGTTAAGTCATTCGGTATCAATACATCAATGATGAGGTTTCTATTGTACGGGCTTGGCATGCTCTTGAAAATCGACAAATCAATTAGCGCGTTCTTTGAATGAGGTGGTTGAATCTCGTTGTAGATCTAAAATTAAGATTGATTTGTAAATTGATTAAACTGTTCCCCTCGGGAGCAAAAATAGCAAATTGGTCCAAAATCAATCAATCATTTTTATAACTTGATCAAATAAGCTAATAAATGTTGATTTTATGAGATTCTTAGTTGTAACTAAAAATAATTTCAAGTGGATGTTGACAAAATTGTTTCATAAAATTATATTGAAAATTATAGAGAAGTTTCAATTATCCATATTTTAATAGAAAGAGGGAAAATGACCAAATTACTACCATCTGAATGGGTTGAAAAAACTTTAAATCCATCAATTGCACGATATATGTATATTCATGCTTCAGTGAATAAATTAGCAAAAGAACTTCATGCCGAGACAGGCGAAGACCCCAAAAAAGTTGCAAAATCAGCAATGGAATTGCCTTTATTGGGTTTAAATTCAATATTGGATAATTTACATCGCTTGCTTACTCAAAGTCGATTTATAGGTGGAGAAAAACCTAATAAAGTGGACCAAGAAGCATTCCATTCATTACATAATGCCATAAGTAAAGGTATTTTGCAATTAACTGAAAATGACAAAATTGCTGATTGGTATAAACAGTGTGAATCACAATTCACCACCGGTACAAAAATTTAATTGCATAGATAAATTGATTTTGATATGATAGAATCAGATAATTCTAATCTTAGTATTAGTTTCGTAGAACTGGATAGTGGAAATTCACCAGTTGAAGATTGGGTTGAAAATCTTCCAATAGAAGATAAAATTAGAGTGATGCGTGATATTGAATTAGTTCAAACAGGGGTTATTACAACTAGACATCCTAAAATCAAAGACATTAAAGGAGTAAAGGGTCTTCGAGAAATTAGATTAAATTTGCCATCTAAACGTATTGCAAGGCTATTGTTTTGCATTGAAAATCAAACATTGGTATTACTGCATGGGTTTATTAAAAAAACAACTAAAACGCCCCAAAAAGAAATTGCAGTTGCCAAATCAAGAATGAAAGGACTATCATAATGACTATAAATGTAGAAAAATGTAAAATAGGTCAATCATTTGATGACTTCTTAAAAAAGCAAGGGTTATATGAATTCATCAAAACTCAAGCATTGGCTACTATTATAGTTGACTTGAGTTTAGAGCAACCAGAAGTGATTCAGCATTTTTCTAAAGAAATTGAAATGATTACAACATCTCAACATGTTGATCAAAATGAAAAAGAGTGCCAGGAAATAGAATTTGAAAATAATATGGTTGTTCACTTAGTGAATAGCGCAAGTTTTGAATTGAAATACGTTCGCTAAATTTAGACAAAAAATTGATCTTGGTGTACAAGCTCTTAGGAGTGTGCTATTAAGACTCGCTGGCAACATTTCACAAAACAGACATAATGTGAAAAATTTACGCCACGCATTACTTGATATTGCTAAAAGTTTGCCATAAATTAAGGCATCAAAACTCTACCAACTACCAAGAAAATTAGCTCCCAACTAATATTTTGTTAAGAGTTTCATTCCAAAGTAAAAAATTGGGTCACCGCCACCGAGGTCAAGTCGCTCTGCCAGGTGGCAAAACAAATCAGAAACCCAGTGCGTAATGAATTGATTATTTTAATGCTCTTTCGCCATGGGTTAAGGGTGTCCGAACTGTGCCACATTAAACTCGATCAAGTACACTTGGAGCAGTCGAAAATTTTTATCAAGCGAGTTAAAAACGGTATCGATGGTATGCACCCAATGGCGGGGGATGAATTCAGACTCTTAAGACGCTACCTGCGTGAACGGCAATTGACATTTCCGAATTTATTTATCTCGGAGCGAAGGATCCCGCTCATCCGCAACACGGTCAATAGTCTATTGAAACAGTGTAGTCGACAAGTGAACCTACCCCCAACCAACCCGCATATACTACGGCATGGCTGTGGATTTTGCATGATCAATAACGGCTATGATATTCGCACGATCCAGCATACCAAAATCATACCTCCATTACCAATACCGCAACTTATGCTAAACTTGATGAAAAGAAGTTTATCGGCTTGTGGGAGTAATTTGTCAGTAAGCCAGTACTTATTGAGATGTATGTGAATCGTTACGGATTAAATTTACCCGTAGCGAGATCTTGTTAGCGGCCTAACGCAGGTTTCCATATGGAAACTGCAAAAGATTCCCATGCACATGAAAATTCATCTCGCCCCCCTTCCCGACAATCATGCCATGTTGATCTAGTCTCCTCATAAGTGCAAGCCTAATGTAATTACATTAACATGGAAATAACTAATTTCTTGATCATTGTTTTACTTATATTTGGAATTTTACTGTTACAATTAAATTACATTTCCAAACTACTAATTTAAATGCGATTTATCGTCACGGCTAATTAATCAATTCCGTTATCCGTCCAGTTGCAATCTTGACATAATCCGAATTAATTTCAAATCCAATCCATTTTTGTTCCAAAGTATCATTTTGTTGAAAAGAGAACCGTGAAGTTATCTGTGCTTTGATTAGTTTTGTAAAGAGTGATTACTAGCCGATTTTACTTTTGCGGCAAATTGTATATAAGTCCCCATTACAAAATTCACAAATTATTTGTATTTTTGTTAATTTATCATCTACGTCCAAACAATCGCTCAATATCTTTGAGCTTCAATTCAACATAGGTCGGTCGTCCATGATTGCATTGACCTGATAATGGTGTTGCTTCCATTTCTCGAAGCAGTGCGTTCATCTCTTCTGTTCGTAATCGTCGACCTGATCGAATCGAACCATAACATGCCATTGTCGCGGCAACAAAATTCAACTTTTCCTCTAATCTGGTAGCACTATCCCACGCAGCCAAATCATCAGCTAAGTCTATTATCAAACTTTTTACATCCAAATTACGCAACATTGCTGGTGTTTCACGAACAACTACCGCACCCGGACCAAATGCTTCCAACACCAACCCAACCGTCTCAAATTCCGCTGCGCGCTCAGTTAATCGATTTACATCCTCTTCTGGTAACTCAATTACTTCAGGAACTAATTGCATTTGCCGCTTGATACCACTTGCGGCCATCTCTTCTTTCATTCGCTCGTAAACTAATCGCTCATGTGCCGCGTGCTGATCTATAATTATCATGCCATCGTTAGTTTGCGAGATTATATAATTTTCATGGATTTGCGCTCTTGGTGCACCAAGTGGTCGCGAAATATTTTCATCATTGACTGGATTCTCATATGCACGATTATCACCGCTTGGAATATCCACATCTGCCATCACTGGTTGAGCTGATGAACCATTAACACTTGAAAACCCGCTTCGAATTGATCTTATGTCATTATTATAGGTGCTGTTCAATTTAGCACCCTCGATTCTATTTTGATTTTCAGACGGATTTTGACCGTCACCGCGATTGACAAATTTATCCCAGGTTACAGCACTTGATGCACGATGTCCCTGTTCCGTTAGAACTTGTCTAATTGAACCCACCAATAATCCTTTTACTAGATTGGTATCACGAAACCGTACTTCAGTTTTGGCTGGATGGACGTTAACATCAACTTCTTGTGGCGGAAGGTTTATATTTAGAACTGCTAATGGATATTTGTCTCGTGCCAATACATCAACATATGCTCCCTTCAAAGCCCCTAACAACTGTTTATCTTTTACTGGACGACCATTGACAAAGAAAAATTGCATCAACGAATTTGCGCGATGAAATGTAGGCAAACTGGCAAAACCAGCTAGTGTTGCATTTTCTCTTTCAGCACGAATTTCCACCGAATTCTTTATAAATTCCTCCCCCATGACCTGACTAATTCGTTCCCGCCATGCGTTTTCACCACTACACAAACCAAACTCACATGATTGACGGTCCGAGCCTGTCAATGAAAATTGAATTTCTGGGTAAGCTAACGCTGTTCGTTTGATAATATCTGTTATAGCATTTGCTTCTGCACGATCTGATTTAAGAAATTTTAATCGCGCCGGTGTAGAAAAAAAAAGATCCTTAACTTCAACACGAGTACCTTGATTTAATGCTGTAGGAGCAATTGTACCTTTTTTTCCACCTTCTATTATTAGTTTCCAACCATTAGGTTCGGTGACATTTCGAGTAGAAATGGCTAATCGTGCGACAGCCCCAATTGAAGGTAATGCTTCCCCGCGAAATCCAAGGGTTTTTATATTAGTTAAGTCATTTTCATCTAATTTTGAAGTACAGTGTCGTTCCACTGCCAATTTAAGGTCATCAGCCGTCATTCCGTTCCCATTGTCAGTCACACTAATCAAAGTTTTGCCACCAGAAGCTGTGATGATTTCTAATCGATCAGCACCAGCGTCAATTGCATTGTCTACCAGTTCCTTCATCACGCTTGCTGGACGCTCAATTACTTCACCAGCTGCAATCCGATTAATTACCGATTCTGAGAGTTGTCGAACTGACATTTTGTATTCTCACTATTCTGTGTTATCTTACCCAATTATTTTTTGATTTAACCAAAAATTATAAGATTTTATAACAATTTAACTGCACCAAACTAACGCTCATTGCAAAATTCAACCCAAAATATTTCAACTTATATTTGCAATTATTCAAACTATAATGAACAAAGTTACTAGATTTAAAAAAAATTTAGTACTATTCACACCTTTTTAAATTTTCAAAAATTGCGTACATGAAATTTTACAAAATATCATTGTAAGTTGTGCTAAATTTGCGATAAGAAACTCCATCACTTTTATAATAGATATTATAGGAAATAAGTTTTAATGTCTTCCAATTGCTCCAAATTTCCAAACCAATTTCAGATTTGTGAAGGACTTGACTCTGTTCCTAAATCTTCTAACGGTACTGTTGTCGCTATTGGAAATTTTGATGGTGTTCATCAGGGACACTGTGCGGTATTAGAAGATGCACTATCTGAATCCGACCGTACTAACAATACTGCGCTAGTAATGACCTTTGAACCACACCCGAGGACAGTTTTTCGCCCTGAGCATCCAGTTTTTCGTTTAACCCCAGTAGAAGCTAAGTCCGATCTCATTTGTGCGCTTGGATTTGATGGTATTTGGATTATTCCATTTGATAAAGTGTTTGCCGATCTATCTGCTGATGATTTTGTGAACCAATTTCTAATCGAAAAACTTAAAATCAAACATGCGACCATAGGATATGACTTTCACTTTGGTAAGAATCGTCAAGGGACACCAGATTATTTATTAAAACAAGGAGATTTAAATGGGTTTAGTGTTTCAGTAATTGCACCTTTTGAAGATGATCGCGCTGAAATTGTTTCATCTAGCAAAATTCGTGAGGCATTAAGTGCTGGTGATATTAATGTTGCCAATCAGATGCTGGGTTATCGTTGGTTTTTAGATTCTGAAGTAATGCATGGCGAAAAGCGAGGACGCGAACTTGGATTCCCTACGGCAAATCTCCATCTACCAGAAGAATATCGCTTACAATTTGGCATTTATTCAGTTCGGGTCTTTCTACATGGCAAACGATACGATGGGGTTGCAAGTTTTGGTCGTCGCCCAATGTTTGATAATGGACAACCGGTGTTTGAGGTATTTATATTTGATTTCGCAGGTGACATCTATGGCGAAACGATAAGAGTTGCAATTTGTTCGTATTTAAGATCTGAACAAAAATTTGCAAAAATTGACGATTTAGTTGCTCAGATGAATATTGACGTGCAAAACGCCAAAACTGACCTTGCAGAATTGCAACCACTTTCAAAGCTTGAGACTGACCTTGAAAAAATTTCGGTTATCAAATGACCGGCAGTGACGAAATTCAGAATAGCGGCAATACCTTGCATGGTATTGGTTTGATGACGCTCGCCATGCTCATCATTCCATGTATGGATATTGTTGCAAAGTATCTCTCAGCAACTATTGCACCGCTTGAAATCGCATTTTGTCGCTTCATATTTCAAACCCTATTTGCATTGATTTTTATCCTCTTATTTTCCAAATTAACAACTTTGCGCGGTATAAAATTAGTCCCGCAATTCTTGCGTGGCTTTTTCTTAGCGGGAGCTACACTACTCTTTTTTTCTGCAATTCAACATATGCCTGTTGCCAATGCAATCGCTATTTTTTTTGTTGAACCACTTATCCTTACTGCACTATCGGCAATTATGTTAAAAGAACCAGTTGGACTGAAACGCTGGGGAGCTGTGGTCGTCGGATTTATCGGTGCCTTATTTATTTTACGACCCGGAATCTTGTCTTTTGGTTGGCACGCTCTCTTACCATTAGGAACCGCATTTCTCTTTGCACTTTACATCATTTTTACTCGTCGACTTTCAACTTCCGGAACCATGTTAACAATCCAATTTTATACTGGATTATCAGGAAGTTTGCTGCTAGGAATTATTTTACTTTTTACTTCCCTTCTGAAATTGGACGGTTTTATTGCAACTGTACCAAATCAATTTGAATTTTTACTACTAGCAGTTGTTGGGGTGTTTTCATTTGTTTGTCATGGTTTGATTGTCCTTGCAGCAAAAAATGCTCCAGCCGCGGTCATTGCACCACTATCTTATATTGAGATTGTCAGTGCTACATTCTTTGGTTATTTAGTCTTTGGTGATTTTCCTGACAACTGGACGTGGCTTGGGATTGCAATTGTAATTGCCAGTGGACTTTACGTTGCACATCGCGAACGACAACAACAAATGCTTGCTTAAAACAATAAAAATATATAAAAAAAAATTTAGTTTACCGACTCTTTACTTTTTTTATTCAACCAATATATAGTCGTTTTATACTTGAAAGTTTAATTTTATGTACAAATATTATGCAAGTATTTTGACTTTATTATTGTAATTGTGTACCAAAAATTTAAATTTTTCATCAAAATTAAATTAGGCAATTACCAATTTAGTTAAATTCATTTGCCATAACTTTACACACATTTCCGAAAACTAACATAGTTCATGCAACTCAAAAATATTAAAATATGACCGAAACAACAAATCAAGATTATTCCAATACCCTTTTCTTACCAAAAACAGATTTTCCAATGCGCGCTGGTTTACCAGAACGTGAGCCGGAATTTCTAACACTTTGGCAATCAATGAACTTATATGAAAAATTGCGGCAGCAATGTAAAGGACGAGATAAGTTTATTCTACACGATGGCCCACCTTACGCGAACGGTAATATTCATATCGGAACAGCTCTTAATAAAATTTTGAAAGATTTGGTTGTTCGTTCAATGCAAATGCTTGGTTATGACGCAAACTATGTACCTGGTTGGGATTGTCATGGACTACCAATTGAGTGGAAAGTAGAAGAGCAATTTCGCGCTGCTGGAAAAGATAAAGATTCAATTCCAGTAAATGATTTCCGCCGTGAATGTCGAGAATTTGCCGAACATTGGATAGGTGTGCAACGCGAGGAGTTTAAGCGACTTGGAATTGAAGGTGATTGGGAAAATCCCTACCTAACGATGGCCTATGCAGCTGAGGCAACAATTGCAAATGAATTAATGAAGCATTCAATGGCAGGGCAATTGTATCGTGGCTCCAAACCAGTAATGTGGTCTGTAGTTGAGCGCACTGCATTAGCAGAAGCTGAAGTTGAATATTTGGACTATGAATCTGACACCATTTGGGCAAAATTTCCCATTATTTCTCACGCAAAGAATAATCAATCAAAAGATTTATCCGATGTTGCGATTGTCATTTGGACTACTACGCCATGGACCATCCCTGGGAATCGGGCAATTTCTTATTCTAACCAGATTTCTTATGGACTATACGAAGTCACGGAAGTTCCAGAGAAAAATTGGGCACAGGTAGGTGAAAAATTGTTGATAGCTGAAAGTTTAGCTGATGAAGTTATGGCAAAGGCGCGCGTTACTACCTTTAAACAATTGCGTCAAATCAAGAACGATGAGTTAGCCGACGTTACTTGCGCACATCCATTTGCCAATCTAAAGCTAGGAGGTTATCAATTTACAGTTCCGTTACTCGCTGGTGACCATGTCACTGCTGATGCTGGAACTGGATTTGTACATAGTGCACCTGGACATGGAGCTGAAGATTTTGATGTTTGGACTGAACATCGAAATTCCATTGAAGCAAAAGGAATTGATTCGCAAATTCCCTTCACTGTGGCCGATGACGGATACTTTACCGAAGACGCACCAGGCTTTGAAGGTCATCAAATTATCTCCGATAAAGGCAAAAAAGGCTCTGCGAATCAAGCAATAATTGATATGTTGGTGAAAGCAGGTCAGCTAATCGCTCGTGGCAGAATCAAACACCAATACCCACACTCTTGGCGTTCAAAGAAACCGATCATATTTAGGAATACACCGCAATGGTTTGTATATATGGATAAACCCATTGATGGAACTGAGGACACACTACGCAATCGTGCGCTCAAGGCAATTGCTGAAACTAGATTTGTACCAAAAAGTGGACAAAATCGCTTACGTTCAATGATTGAAAACCGCCCCGATTGGGTGTTATCACGACAACGGGCTTGGGGAGTTCCAATCACAGTTTTTGTTAATACCAAAAACAACGAAGTCTTGAAAGATGCAGAAGTAAATAAACGTATTTTTGAAGCATTTAGCACCGAAGGAGCTGACGCTTGGTTTGCCGATGATGCCAAAGCACGGTTCTTAGGTAACAACTATGACCCCGCTGAATGGGAAAAAGTGGATGATATCTTAGATGTATGGTTTGATAGTGGCTCAACACATGCATTTTGCTTAGAACAACGAGAAGATTTGAAACCTCATCGCAAGGGACTCGGTGGTAAAGATTATGTATTGTATTTGGAAGGTAGCGACCAACATCGTGGGTGGTTTCATTCATCTTTGCTACAAAGTTGTGGAACCCGCAAACATGCTCCATATGATGCAGTGTTAACGCATGGATTTACCATGGATGAAAAAGGACGAAAAATGTCAAAGTCTTTAGGGAACCAAACTTTCCCTCAAGATGTGATAAAGCAATATGGTGCAGATATATTACGACTTTGGGTTGCCTCATCTGACTTTGCCGAAGATCAAAGAATTGGTCAAGAAATATTGAAAACAAATGTGGATGCTTATCGTAAACTTCGCAATACAATTCGCTGGATGCTTGGTTCATTGACACACTATCAAAATGAGTCAGTCCCCTATGATCAAATGCCGGAATTAGAGCGATTAATGCTACATCGGTTATTTGAATTGGATACTTTGATTCGCAAGAGCTATGAGGATTTTGATTTCAAAAAAGTTTTTGCTCAACTATTTAACTTTTTAACAGTTGAATTATCCGCATTTTATTTTGATATTCGCAAAGATGCACTTTATTGCGATGCACCATCATCAATTCGACGCAAAGCAGCCCTAGAAGTTATTGATCAGTTGTTTAATTTTGTAACAGCCTGGCTTGCACCAATTCTAGTTTATACCATGGAAGAGACTTGGCAAACACGCTTTCCTGAACAGAATTCATCTGTTCATTTACGTGAATTCCCTTCAGCACAACCGCAATGGCAAGATGACGCGTTAGCAACGAAATGGAATAAGATCAAGGATGTACGAAGGGTAATCAATGGTGCATTAGAAATTGAGCGACAAGAGAAGCGAATTGGTTCTTCATTGGAAGCGCACCCAGTAGTTTATGTTTCAGATTCAGAATTGGTTGCAATTTTAAATGAAGTTGATTTGGCGGATATTGCAATTACCAGTCAGATTACAATTTCGGAAGAAACAGCACCTGCAGACGCTTTCAAACTTGATGATATTGCTAACATTGCCGTAAAATCCGAGCTTGCCGAAGGAAAGAAATGTGCCCGCTGTTGGAAAATTCTCCCTGAAGTAGGAACAGATTCACAATTTCCAGATCTTTCGCTACGCGATGCTGAAACTATGCGAGAACTCAATCTATAACTCAATTACTACATATAACTTAAACAACTAATTGATAAAGCCAATGTCAGAAAATTCAACTTTTAAACAACAATATCTGTGGGGAACACTAAGCTACTATGTGGTTTGGATCATAGTTTTCTCAGTCATAATTGATCAAGCTACTAAGCATCTATTGGTCAGTGCACTTGAACTCAAAACTAAGGGAGCATTTAATGTCGCACCATTTTTCAATTTAGTATACGTAGAAAATCGCGGTATCTCATATGGCTTATTCCAACAAACGACAACCTTAGGTCGAACAATTTTGAGCTTGATTTCATTTGGTGCATCAATATTTTTATGGGTGTGGTCAGTACGTGTCAAAGAGAAATTGACAGGATATAGTTTAGGTTTAATTATTGGGGGGGCGATTGGAAATGGGATAGATCGAGCATTTTTAGGACCCGTTATAGATTTTTTACATTTTTTTGTCGGCAATTTTTCATGGTATGTATTTAATATTGCTGATGTATGTATCGTAATTGGAGTAATTGGCGTATTATTTGATACTTTTTTTGGCAAATCCAAATCATCAACACCATCAAGTAGTTAGAAGGACTGCAATTCTAATCACATGAGATGCTCAATAATTTCAACTGAACTTTGGGGAATTCAACCGTGTCTCGTAATCACACTAATAACTTCTTGGCTATTTTAATTTTCACAGGAATATTTGCCAGTTTGGTAGCTTGTGCAAATCGCACCGAGCATACTTTTGAGCAACCGAAAGTTATTCCGGACGTAGTGACAATACGCTCTGCTATTAATGATATTATCCCAATTGGAACTGGTGAAGATCCAATTGAATACAAAAAGCGTGATCCATTAGCAATACCCGAAACACTTGATGAATTACCAGATCCAAATGCTGTGACTAACAACACAACCAAGACTCAAAGCGACGAGGAAAAACCTAATACAGAGTCAATCGTACTATCTACCGATCCTGATACCACAAAAGAAAGTAGCTCGGATACATCCAATCCATTGACCGATCAAAAATGTGACGAATCAGACCCAAACAATCGGTGCAGTTTGATTGAACCACCAATTGAATACAGTATTCCTCCTGACAATCCAGCAGAGGAATCTGACGAAGAAAGTTCATAACTGGAATCAATTAGTCAACTTTATGGAGGGAAAATACATGAGTAGACTGAAAACTACCCTAATTTCATTATCACTGCTGTTGAGTCTCACCTGTTCAATAGCTAATGCTGAAATTATTTTAACCCGCTCCTCTACAAATGATATCATCAAATCTCTCAATGCTAGCGAGCGTCTAAAAGAAAAAACAACTCAATTCAGTCTTGCAAATGGTCTTGACGTAATAGTCATTACTGATCATCGTGCCCCAATTGTCACCCATATGATTTGGTATCGAGTTGGTGGTGCGGATGAACCAGTTGGAAAATCTGGCTTAGCACATTTTCTCGAGCATTTGATGTTTAAGGGGACGAGTAACTATCCAGCTGGAGAGTTTGATCGCGTCATTAATGAAAATGGTGGTGAACAAAATGCCTTCACATCATATGATTATACCGCATATTACCAAAAAATTGCTAAAGAGCATCTACCTCTAATGATGAAATATGAATCTGATCGAATGACAAATGTCATACTAACTGAAGATGTTATTGCACCAGAACGTGAAGTAGTTTTAGAAGAGCGTGCGTCTAGAGTGGATAACAATCCTGGATCGCAATTAGCAGAAATTGTTCATTCCTCGCTATTCACCAACCATCCTTATTCAATTCCATTGATCGGTTGGGAAGATGAAATTGAAAACTTATCTGTTGAAGATGTATTAGCATTTTACAAGCGATATTATTCCCCCAACAACGCCATCCTAGTGGTAGCAGGTGATGTAACAGTTGAAGAAGTTAGGAATCTTGCCGTATCAACCTATGGACAAATAACAGCTGGTGAAAAACTCCCAGAAAGAGTACGTCCAAAAGTACAACCTCCTTTGGCAGAACATGTCATTACTTTTGCTAATGAACGGGTACAAAAACCATCAGTGCAGAAAAATTGGATTGTTCCAAGTGATTTGACGGCAACAGGCAATGAAAGCCTCGCTTTAACTATGTTAGAGAACATTTTAGGGGAAGGTACCAGTAGTCGTTTATACAATAGGTTAATTGTCGAGGAAAAGCGTGCGACTTCTGTCAACGCAAGTTATTGGGATTCTCGCCGCGACCATTCTAACTTTTCAGTTTCTGCAACCCCAAGAGATGGGATATCATTAGAAGAAATTTTAGCCGATGTCCAAGCTGAAATTGATCTTATTGTAGAAGAAGGAATTGACGAAGACGAATTAGATCGTATTAAACGAAATTTTGTTGCTGATGATATCTACGCCCAAGACAATCACACCAATTTAGCCCGTTGGATTGGTGGCGAATTAACTACAGGTCAAGATTTAGAAAACATTTTGAATTGGACTGAAAAAGTACAATTGATTACAACTAAAGACGTGCAGGATGTCGCCCGCAAGTACCTTTATAATCAACATGCAGTAATCGGCAGACTAGTCGGTGAATCTCAAACAGAAAGTAACTAATCATGAAAACTATACAATTTTTTCAAAGAAACGTATCATACCACTTCCGGTCTCCTAAAACCTTCATTTGGAGAGCTATTCTTGGTTTGATGTTGCAATGCTTTATTGCAATAACTCTATCGTTCGTTGTTATCCAATCGGCAAGAGCGATTGAGATTCAACGGGTAATTAGTCCAGGTGGAATAGAGGCATGGTTAGTTGAAGAACGTTCGTTGCCAATAATTACCTTTCGATACGGGTTTTTACATGGTGGTGCTGTTCAAGATCCAGAAGGTAAGGAAGGGTTAGCGTATTTAATGTCTGGATTACTTGATGAAGGGGCTGGTGGTATTAGTTCACAGGATTTTCAACAGACTCTAAATGATTTGTCAATGTCACTTTACTTTAGTTCGGGACGTGATACTTTCTATGGTTATTTACAAACTTTAACTCCTCACAAAGATCGAGCATTTGAGCTGTTATCTCTTGCTGTCAATAAACCACATATTGATGATGAACCATTTGAAAGAATTCGAACGCAGATCATAACTAGTATTCAACGGAATGAAACTCGACCTGATTCAATCGCCAGTAAAGAGTTATCCAAATTATTATATCCAGACCATACTTATGAACGTCCAGTTAGAGGTACGGTAGAGTCGTTGGAAAGTATAACTCCTGAAGATATTCGTGCGTTTCGTCAAAAAATATTTGGCCGCGACAATCTTAAAATTGGAGTCGTCGGTGATATTAGTGCTGAAGAACTTGGAAAAATGATTGATAAAGTCTTTCTAACGCTCCCTGAAAAATCAAACCTAGATGAAATCTCTTATATTGTTCCCGAGTCTGGTGTTACGGAATCTATTGAACTTGATGTCCCACAAACTGTTATTCGTTACGCATTACCAGGACTTGAACGTCATGACCCAGATTATTTTGCTGGATATCTAATGTCTCAAATACTCGGTGAGAGCAGTTTTACCTCTTGGTTATATGAAGAAATTCGAGAAAAACGTGGATTGGCCTATGGAATCTACATTAGCTTAACCGCATATGACCATTCTGGAGTACTTGAAGGACGAACCTCAACTAGACCAGAGAATGTGCAAGAGGTAATTGAGTTAATCAAACAACAAATAAATCGTATGGCAACTGAAGGTCCAACTCAAGAGGAATTGGACGCAGCGAAAACTTATCTCACTGGTTCTTACGCGCTACGCTTTGATACCTCGGAAAAAATCGCCGGACAATTACTTGGAATACAACTAACAGATCGTGGTTTTGATTATATCAACACTCGAAATAGTAAAGTAAATGCTGTGACACTTGAAGATGTCAAGCGGATTGCCAAACAAATGTTACTTAATGCAGAACCTACTTTTGTGATTGTCGGTAACCAAAGTTAAGTTTTATCACATATAAATTTACACTTGAAGAGTGTATTTTTTTGTACATCAGAATAGTTAAAGCAAAATTAATGACTTTTATGTAATGTCACTTCGAAATTTTCTATTTAAATGTGTAAATTTTGAAAAAAAATAAAAAAGAATTGCAACATAAATCCCTTATTTTCAGCACTTAATATAAAAAATCTAAAAAAATTCAATTTTTTTTCAATTTTACCCCTTGACAATAATTTTTTAATTCCTATATGTAGTTCAGTTGTTAGCACTCGCCGTTCGCGAGTGCTAATAATTTTATCTCAAACTCGGATGTTCAACAGCAATGTTGTGCATTCACTTAATTTAAATTCAACATTCAATCCCAATAATGGGATTAACAAAAAAAGGGAAATAACGATGAAATTTCGACCATTGCATGATCGCGTCGTCGTAAAGCGCATTGACTCAGAGGAAAAAACTTCAGGCGGAATTATTATTCCGGATACTGCAAAAGAAAAACCTCAAGAAGGTGAAATAATTGCAGTTGGAAAAGGCGCACGAGACGAAACAGGAAAAGTAGTTCCTCTTGATGTTAAGAAAGGGGACAAAGTTCTGTTCGGAAAGTGGTCTGGAACCGAGGTTAAACTCGAAGGTGATGAGCTACTCATTATGAAAGAGTCCGACATCATGGGTGTTATTGAAAAATAACCAAAACCACACAATTCGCACCCATTATGAATTTCTAGGGTGCACAAACTCAAAAAAACTAAACTTACAATTTACGGAGTAAACATATTATGTCTGCAAAAGAAGTCAGATTAAAGGAACAAGCACGTGATAAAATGTTGCGAGGAATTGATGTTCTCGCTGATGCTGTCAAAGTAACGCTTGGTCCAAAAGGACGAAATGTCGTTCTTGACAAATCGTTTGGTGCACCGCGTATTACTAAAGACGGTGTTACAGTCGCCAAGGAAATTGAACTTGAAGACAAGTTTGAAAATATGGGCGCACAAATGGTTCGCGAAGTCGCAACCAAAACCAATGATATCGCTGGTGATGGAACCACCACGGCAACTGTTCTCGCTCACGCTATTGTGAAAGAGGGAACGAAATATGTCGCAGCGGGGATGAATCCAATGGATCTAAAACGCGGAGTAGACCTTGCGGTTGAAGCTGTCGTTAAGGACTTGGAAAAGCGTTCGAAAAAAATCTCATCCTCAGAAGAAGTTGCACAAGTTGGTACAATTTCTTCAAATGGTGATGTCGCAATCGGAAAAGATATTTCTGATGCAATGCAAAAAGTTGGTAACGAAGGGGTTATAACTGTTGAAGAAGCAAAATCTCTTGAAACAGACCTTGAAGTTGTTGAAGGGATGCAATTTGACCGAGGTTACTTGTCCCCGTATTTCGTAACTAATGCGGAGAAAATGCAAGTAGACTTGGAAAAGCCATATATCCTACTACATGAAAAGAAGCTTTCCAATTTGCAAGCAATGTTGCCTATTTTGGAATCAGTTGTGCAATCAACTCGTCCGCTTCTTATTATTGCCGAGGATGTTGAAGGTGAAGCACTTGCAACCCTTGTTGTTAATAAACTACGAGGCGGCTTGAAAGTTGCCGCGGTAAAAGCACCTGGATTTGGCGATCGTCGAAAAGCAATGCTAGAAGATATTGCAATCCTTACTGGTGGCACAGTGATTTCAGAAGATCTTGGTATCAAACTTGAAAATGTGACATTAGAAATGCTCGGTACATCTGAGCGTGTTGAAATCACAAAAGAGAACACAACTGTCATTGATGGTGCTGGTTCCAAAGAAGATATCAAAGGACGTGTTAATCAAATCAAAGCTCAAATCGAGGAAACAACCTCCGATTACGACCGTGAAAAACTACAAGAACGTTTGGCTAAATTGGCTGGCGGGGTAGCAGTTTTGCGTGTCGGTGGAGCTACGGAAGTTGAAGTTAAGGAGAAAAAGGATCGTGTAGACGATGCTCTTAACGCAACACGTGCTGCTGTTGAAGAAGGCATCGTTGCTGGTGGCGGTCTTGCACTACTTCGTGCTAAAAAAGCTGTTAAGGCATTGAAATCTGACAATAGCGATATTAAAGCTGGAATAGACATTGTGCTTCGCGCATTGGAGTCTCCTGTACGTCAAATTGTTGAGAATGCCGGTGTTGAAGGTTCCGTCGTTGTAGGCAAACTACAAGATGAGAAAGATGACAACAAAGGCTTTGATGCACAAAATGAAACCTATGTTGATATGATCAAGACAGGTATCATTGACCCAACAAAAGTTGTGCGGACTGCAATACAGGACGCAGCATCTGTCGCTGGTCTATTAATCACTACTGAAGCTATGGTAGCTGAGCTTCCTAAGAAGGAATCTATGCCTCCAATGCCAGGTGGTGGTGGTATGGGTGGTATGGGTGGTATGGATTTCTAATCCACCATTTGATCTACTCAAACACATTGAAGGGCGGCATTCTGGCCGCCCTTTTTTATGACGAGAATGCATTTTTTGAAATTCAAACACTAACAGTTGAAAGCTTTTGCCTGATCCACGTTTGGGTTAAATAACTTTGAATAAATTACGCATATACTTTTGAAAATCTAAGTCAAAATTTTATTTCTTGATAATTTCAAATATCTTGATAAATTAACTTAATTCTGGCTATCTATGCTCTGGTTTCAATAACCAAATCTGATAAAATGCTAGAAATAATATTATTTAAATGGAGATTTTCAATGGGAAGTTTACAAGATGAAATAAATTCTGCAGCAAAACGTGCTGTATTCAAAAATAAACGTACTAACGTTTATATGGAAGCAATTGATCTTAATAATAGCATTTTTGGCGGTATAAATGAAAATGACTTCGGTGAAGCGTTTAATCAATATAGTAATTGGGAGCCCACTCTAGATTGTATTAAGTCAGAATTGACAAATCAAATTTATTCTACATTTAGCGATTTTATTGAAGTTGATATTCATGGACAAAGGAACATTGGCATTGGATACAATTTTCTAAATTCGACACCACGAATCATTAGTGTTTTGAATTTTACCCAAGAAATTATTCGCGCATCGGTTGTTTTAGGTACCGATACGATTATTGAATTACTGAATGGTTGGATTAATCGGGTACCATTAACTCTCTCTCTAAAATGTAAAATAATAGGTCTATCAGTTTGTAAGACAATAACTCTGACTGATTCAACTCGCATATTACCTTCAAGTTATCAATCCCCTGAACATATTAAGAATCAATCTGCGAATCTTAGCTATCAATTCGCAGATAGTCCAATAAAGCAGGGATTGGAGGATTTAGATACATTAGCATTTGACTTTGAGATTCCTAACGGGTTATTTTTGCCAAGTAATACTCAAGCTCACTACAAAAATCGAGAGAGAATTGATGTCGCATCTCGTTGCGTAAATCAAATGTGTGAAACACTATCACTTGCCAGTGATTCAAATATTTCATATAATTTTAATTGGTTTGATGCAGGAAATTCAGTTTTATTTTTTTCAGGTGCATCTGTGATTTTTTTTGCTGGTAATTCCGTAGATTCAAAAAAAATAGA
Organism: Stappiaceae bacterium; assembly: GCA_964291365.2. GTDB lineage: Bacteria > Pseudomonadota > Alphaproteobacteria > Rhizobiales > Stappiaceae > JBDWFY01. Next base: position 1,008,990 of record OZ219989.1, on the reverse strand, counting down.
CGAAGGAGAAAATACTATACAATGTTCAAAAGAATTGCAACATTCAGCAATTCTATTTCTTAATAAAAGAGACGAAGTACGCAAAAACAACCCCATTATGATGTTAGTTGCACTCGACATTTCAATTTTTCGTTTGGTAGAATCAATGAGAATCGCTGATGATTTAAATCAGGTCAACAATAGATGTATTGACATGCGTATCGCTTTAGAATCTCTCTTCTTATATGACAAGTCCAAAAGCAAAAACAGTATTTGGTTTTTAGTTCCAGCAAACTGCACTTGTTTACTCGATGAAAATCCATCCGACAAATGTGAAAGTTATAGAATAATCGAGGATTTTTACGATATTGCGTCACGAATATTGCATTCGTCAGAAGGAACATCAAACAAACACTTTATAAATAGCGTAGAAAAACGGAGAAATGAGCTAACTGATAAAAACAAATCAATAGCAGAAGACGAGTTAGAAATGCAATTGATTAATCAGAAATTGCAATCGCTAAAGAGTGCTCAGAAAATTTGCTCACTTGCAATCAAAAAAATCCTTGATCATGGTTCAATTCCGTGCTGGGACGAGCTAATTTTAAAATATAAAGACAATTTTTCAAAGTATCGTGGCAATTAAACTCTTGTGAAATGTTACTTATCTAAACAAAACCGCTTACTTAACAGATTCCTAATTGAATTTCCTGATATTTTGTAGAAAAAAATTTAATCAATACTTGACATTTTAAGTTTTTAATATTATATTAGATCCAAATTGAATAATAATTGAGTGAAATTGACGAAAACTTATGCTAATTAAATTTAATCTTCCTACTTGTGATAGTTTAGATTCTAAATTCATGCTAAAATCAATAAAGAGATTATGTAATGCAAAAAGTACCAGTAAAATTAATTGATGAAAATTATCATATTAAAATCCCAAAGTCGGTATTTGAGAAAATTCCCGATTTTGATGGCGAAGAAATATTTTCATCGTTTTCAGCAACAGGATTGGTTTTAACCGGGACTAATCTTGAAGACGACGAAGAGTTGCAGTTGATTTCTCAAATAATTCACAAAAACAATAAAGCACTAGAGGAGCTTGATGACTAATGTCAAAATTACCTTGGCTTTCAAAAAATTTGGCAATTAAAGTAAACCAAATTGTGTGTAATAAGTATGGACAAAAAAGTATTGTTCGAAATGGTGATGCACTTGAAGAAGTATTTAATGAAACTCACGATGTCTATATGAGTGGACATGGCGACCCATCAATTTTGCTAAGTAGTTTAACTCTAGGTTTTGTGGAAAAACAACCATTTGAATATTGTAACAAGCGAACTGCGCTTGTATTATTCAACTTTTTCCTTGAAAAGGAATGCGGATTCACGTTAACTGATGATGACAAGTATAAGTATGTAAAAAATTTCAAGAACCTAGACAAAAAAGGCAACTTTTTTGAGGAATTTAGACAATGGGTAGAACGTTATATTGACTTGCGAATTATCGCCAAAGTTAACAATGCAGATTACGCGTTCAATAACTAAACACAGTTAGATGTATCCTAAAATGTGGGCTATTATTAAGATTGGCACACTGTTCAAACAAAGTTGTTGCTTTAATTTTAAACTTGCAACCTTAGGAATTTGATATTGATAATGAAATTTGTCACTATGTTGATATTATAAAACTAGACCACAACAAAGTTATTATAATTTTGGGGTTTCATAATGGACGCGCATCCTGCTACACCAAAATTTTTGCCTTCAGAAAAATTAAACCAATTTAATGGTGCAATTGATCTGGACAAATTTCGAACCGAAGCATTTGAAACAGTTCAATTAGAATTTAAAAAACTATCCCAGTGTGTAGAGAGTAGAGAAGGACTGCAAGGTCAATTCTTCCAAATATCTAGCTCTGCATTTTTTTGTAAAGTAAAAAAGAACTCAATACAAAGTCAAATAAAGTCCTTCGTAATTGGTTCAAAGGGTGACGGCATACATAGTACAGCTGACTTAAGTTTTGACTTTAATAGTGTTGGTAATGACGGGAAAAAAATTTATAACTACTCTATTACCCAAGTAGAGAATGAACTTCTTCTTAGAGACCATCGTTATTATGGAAAATATGTATATAAAGTTGGAACTGCCAAACAATTAGCATTTACTATGGAGGAACATCTTCTCAAATTGGCTGGTATCCAGTAATCTCTCTTTATTGAAGTACCGAGGAAACTGTCTCTAAAATCTAAACTTCCGGGCAAAATCCTTAAACTGGGAAAAGTAAATTACAATAAATACCAACAATTTTAGCAAATTGAGGATTACTAGTAAGAAAATCCAAAAACTGCATTTTAGTCTATACTAGATTCTAAAGATGAAGTAATTTTTTCGTTGTTTTCGGTAACTAGACAAATTTTAAATGAGACGAAACTTAGCAGTAACTATGAATTGCAATTGATTTCATATAAAATTCACAAGAACACAAAAATACGAATGAACGCAATTACTGTTGTTTTTTCCTAGCATTTACAAACATGAGCAATTTCAGTAACCAAATCTATTTATTATGTAAACTTTGTATAGATTAGTAACATAAATTTTACCAAAGCTTCTGTTCACAATATTTTATTCTTAATTGAAAAACTAAAACAAATTAAATATTAATCTATAGATCGAAATACAATTCAACTTAGTTTCAAATTACCAACAAAATGTAACATAGTAGTGAATTTAAACAAAGTTAACAAAAATCTACAACTAGAGGGCATCATGACCATGTTCAAATTAACATCAAGATTTATTCAAACAGCGTTGTTAACGTTTGTATTATTCGTTGGTTCATTTAGTTTACCAGCTCTGTCTGCGACTGAAGAAATATTACTAGCCGGTGGTTGCTTCTGGTGTGTGGAATCTGATTTTGAAAGTGTTCCTGGAGTTGTTGATGCTGTCTCTGGATTTACAGGTGGTCATACTAATACAGATGTAACTTATGCAAACGTTACCGGAGGAGATACCGGTCATAAAGAAGTTGTTAAGATCACGTTTGACCCAGAGATCATATCAGCTGAAGAAATAATTAACATTTTTTGGCGGAGTGTAGATCCAACCGATGCCGGTGGTCAGTTTTGTGACCGTGGTGATAGTTATTCAACAGCAATTTACGCCACAAATAGTTCGCAACAAAAAATTGCAACGGAGTCTAAAAATGCAATTAATGAAAGTGGACTACTGAATAGACCTATTGTTACTCCAATTGAAACAGCCGGTGAATTTTTCGCTGCCGAAGAATACCACCAAGACTATTATAAGAAAAATCCATTACGATATAGTTTTTACCGACTCACTTGCGGTCGAAATGCTAAAGTAAAGTCCCTTTGGGGTGAAGAAGCCTATGTAGGAATACCCGAACATTAAAGGTCTGAATTCCCTGTTGACAATCGCTCATCATTGATTCAATTTGACATTTGATAATTCATCACATAGTATGATGTTCCAATAAATGATTGGAAAATATATACTAGAGCAATGTTGCAATTTAGACCATAATTTATTTATAATTTTAAACTTCATAAAGAGAAAAGAATTTCATGTTAGATCAAATCCTAAGTTATGCCTTAAATGCAATTTACGCAATCATTATACTCATTGTAGGATGGTGGGTTTCTGGTTACGCTAAAAGTTATTTGCGTAAATTATTAAAGTTGAGTGATAAAATTGATGTTACCGTAATATCATTTGCCTCAAATATAATCCGATACCTCATCCTTATTGTTGTAGGAATTGCAGTACTTCAACTCTTTGGAATTGAAACGACAAGTTTAGTAGCAGTATTAGGTGCGAGTACTCTTGCAATTGGACTTGCACTTCAAGGAACGTTGTCTAATGTTGCGGCCGGAGTCTTACTTTTATTTTTTCGCCCATTTAAAGTAGGTGATTATATCACTGTTGGAGGATATTCTGGTACAGTTTCAGAAATTTCACTTTTTACAACGGAACTTGAGACACCACAAAATGTACTGATCATTTTACCAAATAGTGAGACTTGGGGGACTCCGATTGAAAATCACACCGCAAAACCAACTCGTCGGCTTGACCTGACAATTGGTATAAGCTATGGGGATGATATCAATAAAGCGATTGATATATTTAAAGCTGTAATTGAAAAAGAAGAATGGATCCATAAAGACCCAGAACCATTTATAGGAGTAACAAACCTTAGCGATAGTTCTGTAGATATTATATCACGAGTTTGGTGTAATACCGACGATGTTTGGATAAAGAAATTTGATCTATTAAAAAAACTGAAAGAGTCGCTTGATGAAGGTGGAATTACCATTCCTTATCCGCAAATTGATGTGCATCAGAAATAGGCAACCAAACTATTTATGATTTACAATCTAAATAACTTGCTATAAATTCAACAGCAATAGTTCAAACCACAAACAGTTAAGAGTTAATCCAATTCTGTTCCCTTGAAAATTGCGCATTCAAAATTATCTATAAGGTTTAACATTTCAAATTCAATTCGTTGTATGGAAATATCAAATCAAGATATAAAACTTAAATGGCAAAAACAGACAAACTATCAGCACGTATACCTCGAGGTTTCACCGATCTAAATTCCGCTTCAATATTTGAAGTTGAAAACACAATTCAAGCAATACGTCAAAACTTTGAACTATATGGTTTTGAGGCATTGGAAACCCCTTTCTTTGAGTATACCGACGTACTGGGGAAATTTTTACCAGATCAAGACCGTCCAAATGCTGGAGTATTTTCACTACAAGACGATGATGAACAATGGATTAGCCTAAGATATGACTTAACCGCACCATTAGCCCGATACGTCGCACAAAACTCAGAATCTCTGCCTAAACCTTTTCGTAGTTACCGAATTGGTTATGTCTTTCGGAATGAAAAACCAGGACCAGGACGATTTCGTCAATTTTTACAATTTGATGCTGACACAGTAAATGCACCAACAGTTATGGCTGACGCTGAGATTTGCATGATGGCCGCCAATACTATGGAAAAACTTGGAATCAAACGCGGTGACTATTTAGTTCGCGTTAATAATCGAAAGGTGTTAGATGGAATAATGGAAACAATCGGGCTTGATACGGGCGAAAGTACTGACAATCGTCTTACTGTATTGCGAGCAATTGACAAATTGGACCGATTAGGTATTGAGGGGGTAAAATTATTGCTCGGTAAAGGACGTAAAGACGAATCTGGGGATTATACTAAAGGAGCCCAACTTAATGAAGATGCTATTGCAACTATTACCTCATTTCTAGTTTCAGGTTCCGATAACTCTGAGACCACCATAACTAATCTGCGTTCGCTTGTTAAAGCAAATGAAATTGGTATCAATGGAGTGAATGAACTTGAAGAAATGGCCAACCTATTTAATTCTGCAGGATATAACGATGGTCGAATCATCATTGATCCATCTGTTGTTAGAGGATTAGAATACTATACTGGTCCAGTTTATGAAGTTGAACTCACATTTGAAGTAAAGAATGAAAAAGGGCAGAATGTTATTTTTGGGTCCGTAGCTGGGGGTGGCCGGTATGATGGACTAGTGAGTCGGTTCTCAGTTCAATCAATGCCAAGTACAGGGATCTCAATCGGTGTTTCACGATTGATTTTTGCACTACAATCTCTTGGAGTGTTTAAAGCAAAACCATCAATTGGACCAGTTATTGTTTGTGTTATGGATCGTGATTCCGACAGTTTATCTCGATATCTTAATTTCGCTAATCAACTCCAGGAGTCAGGTGTTCCAGCAGAGGTATTTCAAGGTAACCCAAAGCAATTTGGCAAACAACTTCAATACGCCGACAAAAGAAACTCCCCCTGTGTAATCATCCAAGGTTCAAATGAACGTGCTGAAGGTGTTATTCAGATAAAAGATTTAGTGGAAGGAAAACGATTATCTAGCGAAATTAGTGATAATCAAACTTGGCGTGAAAGTCGTCCAGCTCAGATTGAAGTTCCCGAAAAAAATTTAGTTAAAGCCGTAAAAGATATAATCGCGCGGCAAACTCAGGTTTAAGACCAAATTACTTGTACAATATGACCTCTCAAATTCCCTTACAAGCAAAATTATCAGAGTTATTTGAAAAATATGGGTTTATTAATGCAAATCCTCCCGTATTATACCCTTCTACTCTATTCTTAGATCTTGCTGGTGAAGATATTGGTAAGAGGCTTTTCCGTACGACAGCTGAAAACGGAATCGACAAATGCCTCCGACCTGACTTTACAATTCCAATTGCCCAATATTACATTGAAAGTGGATTGAATGGTCAAAGTGCGTCATATTACTATTCAGGACTTATCTTCCGCAAAAGAGCGCAACAAAGGGGAGAAATTCAACAAATTGGTATTGAAAAAATTGGTTCAGATAAACCGGTGGCTGCGGATGCTGAAACGCTTAACCTTGCATACCTATCAATCATAACCGCAGGAATTGAAAATCCAATAGTTAAAATCGGAGATGAAGCGATATTTTCTGACGTTTTAAAGGCAATTGATTTACCATCGGTATGGACTAAACGACTTAAAAATCTCTTCGGTGATCGCAAACGTTTAAATCAAGCCATATTAAGAATGTCTGGTAAAGACTCCCCGGATTTAAAAGACGACGAAGTACTAGCATATTTTAGCAAGAATGTTCCAGAGATTAACGCTTCTGCAGTGGAAGACTACATGACAAACAAAAAAATCATCCCTGTAGGTGAGCGAAAAGTGCAAGAAATTGCTGATCGCTTACTTGAAAAAATAACGCTCTCCACAAAAATTGAAAAGGAGAAAACTGATCTTTTGACCAACTTTCTCAATATCAATAGTCCAGTTGAACAATCCACCGATGCAATTCGAAACTTTGAAAAGTCTGCACAAATTGACCTATCTGAATCTATTTCAAGGTATCAAGAACGATTAGATCAAATTAAGACTTCAAAATATAGTCCAAACTCAATGAAATTTTCCGCTGACTTTGGTCGAAGACTCAATTATTATACTGGATTTATTTTTGAAATTTTTAGTTCCGATTCTAAATCAACACTGCCACTATGTGGTGGTGGAAGGTATGACCACTTATTGCGACTACTGGGTGCACCAGATGAAATTCCAGCAATAGGTTTCTCAATTTGGTTAGAACGAATACTTGGAGATCAGCAATGAGAAACCTAGTCATCGGTCTTCCATCCAAGGGTCGGATACAAGAACACTGCGACCAATTATTTACACAGTCAGGACTTACCATCACACGAAGTGGAGGTATAAGAAATTATCAAGCAAAATTAAAAGAAATTGAGAACGTTGAAATTGCATTTCTTTCTTCTTCAGAAATATCTAAAGAACTTGCTTCAGGAGCGATCAATTTTGGAATTACTGGATTGGATCTAGTCCGTGAAAATATCCCAAACTATAATGAACAGGTCTACTCTATCACACCTCTTGAATTTAGTCATGCTGACGTTGTTTTGGCAGTTCCAAGAGCGTGGATAGATGTTACTACAATGGAGGATTTGAATGATGTTGCTTCAGATTATCGCTCACGGCATGGTCATAGAATGAGAATAGCGACTAAGTTCTTGCACTTGACTACTGAATTTTTTGCTGAACATGGAGTCACAGAATATCGAATCGTAGAAAGTGTGGGAGCTACCGAAGGTGCACCTGCCGCTGGATCTGCTGAATTGATCGTAGATATATCAAGTACTGGTAGTACTCTGCGAGCAAATGACCTTAAAATCCTTGATGATGGCGTAATTCTAAAATCTCAGGCACACCTCTTTGCATCCCAAGATGCCAAATGGAATAATGCTAATATTGATATCGCAAAACAACTCTTTCACTACATAAATAAGGGTTTAAAAGCACGTAAACTTGATGAAATCAATTTTGATATATCGTTTCTTGAAAAATAGCGGATACAACCTCTAGGACAAGGAAAAAACATGCATTTAGATAATGAAACTTGGATTCCAGGTAAAAAGTTTGATGATTTCTTAAAGGAGCAAAGATTCTATGAGGAAACTAAACTTAGAGCTGATTATGAGGTTCTTGTTGAGTTAGTACAAGAATTTATACAAACTGAAAAAATTTCAAAAGTTGAGTTTGGGAAGTTAGCATTAACTCTACTTGAATCTATAGGACAGCAGTTAGAATTTAAATCTGCTCCATCTCAATAATTTCAAATGCGATTTGGTCGAGCAAAATTTTTCCGTTCTTCTTCTACTTGCTCGCGAACCCAACAACCCTCAATGTGATCATTAACAAATCCCGTAGCTTGCATAAACGCATACATGGTGGTAGGACCAACAAATGACCATCCCCGCTTCTTTAATTCCTTTGACAACTTAATACTTTCTTCAGTCTTTGCTAATTTCATTAGTGTATCATAGTTAATCCGTGTTGGCCGATTCGCCTGGAGTGGCTCAAAACTCCACAAAAATTCAGCAAGTGACCCAAATTCTTGTACCAACTCACACGCGCGTTGTGAATTATTGATGGTTGAACGAATTTTACCCTGATGTCTCACAATCCCCTGATCTTGCAATATTTGTTCCACATGTTTTTCACCAAATGTTGCAACAATGTTGAAATCAAAATTAGCGAAAGCCGCCCGAAAGTTATCTCTTTTGCGTAAAATGGTTAACCAAGATAACCCAGACTGGAAGCCCTCTAAGCAGATCTTTTCAAATAATTGAAAATCATCAGCATTTGGGCGACCCCATTCAACATCATGGTATAACTCATAATCAGGTTTATTGTCATGCCAGAAACAACGTGATTTACCGTCATCTCCAACGATTAATCCATTACTCATGAAATTCTTAACACCAAAGATGTCCCCTTTAATCAATCAATTTGTATGCTGGAAGCGTTAAAAAGGATTCAAATTCTTTGGCAATTGACAATTTCCGAAACAATTCTACTGCCTCTTCAAATCGACCTGCTTCATAGGACGCAACACCAATCTCTGATTTAACTCGCTCCATTTCTTCTACCAATAACTTGTCAAACAACTCAACAGTAACATTCTGACCATCTTCCAAAGTTACACCAAATTTTAGTTGTTGCCAGATTTGAGCGCGAGATATTTCCGCCGTCGCCGCGTCTTCCATTAGATTATACAGTGGAACTGCACCTCGGCCACGAAGCCATGCTTCAATATATTGAACTCCAACCCGAATGTTTTCCCGTACCCCTGCTTCCGTTTTTGTTCCGTCATGAATCTCTAATAAGTCTTTTTGTGTTACATTAATCGTTTCATCAATAACTGATAGTTGATTCGATTCCGGCATAAATTTATCAAAAACTTCAGTTGCTACTGAGACTAAATCCGGATGTGCTACCCAGGTGCCGTCGTGACCCATGCGTGCTTCACGCTCTTTATCAGCCCGCACTTTATCTAAAGCGACAGCATTAGCTTCAGGATCCTTACGATTTGGAATCGCTGCCGCCATTCCACCCATTGCAAATGCACCACGTTTATGGCATGTGTGAACTAATAATCTTGCATAAGCATTCAAAAACGCGCTCCCCATGACAACCTGACTGCGGTCTGGTAATATAAAATCGTTATTGTTTCGAAAAGTTTTGATAAAGGAGAATATATAATCCCAACGCCCACAGTTTAATCCAACGATGTGCTCCTTCATTTCATAGAGTATTTCATCCATTTCAAATGCAGCTGGTAAGGTTTCAATCAATATTGTCGCTTTGAATGTTCCTCGAGGAATTTTTAATTCATCTTGTGCATAATTAAATACCTCATTCCAAAGTCTTGCTTCCTGATGACTTTCAATCTTAGGTAGGTAAAAATATACCCCAGCTCCTTGATTCAGAATCTTTTTCGCGTTATGAAACACATACAAGCCAAAATCAAATAAACTCCCCGAAATTTCTTCACCATCAACGCTGACATGTCTTTCAGGTAAGTGCCAACCACGTGGACGAACTAGTAAAACAGCAGGTTGATCCGAAAGTTTATATTCTTTACCTGAACCTGAATCAACAAAGTCAATTGTTCCGTTCCAACGTTTTTTCAAGTTGATCTGACCTTCAATCATATTAGTCCAAGTTGGTGACGACGCATCTTCAAAATCACCCATAAATACCTTTGCACCGCAGTTTAATGCATTAATAACCATCTTGCGATCAACTGGACCAGTAATTTCAGTACGACGATCAAGCAGATCAGCGGGTACTTCGGCTACTTTCCATGAATCTTCTCGAATATTCTTGGTTTCTGGCAGAAAATCTGGTAGTTTACCACTATCATAAGCTGCCTGTTGCGTCGTTCTGACCTCAAGCAATTGGTTTCGAGTATCATTAAATTTGCGATGCAATCCAGCAACAAAATTCAATGCCTCATCACTTAGAATGTCTTTAAATTCGCCCTCTACTGGAGCACTTATTGATATTCCGGCTGACTCAATAGCCATAATATTTTCCTTTGAGTTGTGATTTTAAATAGAAGTTATTGTTGAGATTGTAACTATATTCGTTTCATATGTCAACATCACTTCGAGAGTTTTTGATTCTGACAATTGTACCAAATAGATTGAACTCATCCAATTTAAAATATTCCGACATTTTTTAATATAGTATCAATACTTAATTGCACTAGGTTTGGTCCCACCATAAGCCCAATCAAGTAATTCAACCGTATGGACTATTGGAACATTTAGACTATCACTCAATTGAGTCATACAGCCAATATTTCCAGTTGACACAATGTTTGGTTGCGTTTTCTTAATATTTTCCACTTTTCTATTACGCAATTGATTTGCAATTTCTGGTTGTAGCAAATTATAGGTACCGGCTGACCCACAACACATATGCCCTTCAGGGACACTACTAACTTTGAAACCTGCCTGTGTTAACAGCTTTATGGGTTCTTGTGTTACTTTTTGTCCATGTTGCATTGAACATGCTGAATGATAGGTCACATTAAATTGTTGTGGAACTTGCGAATTACTAAGCTCCACTTGCGACAAAAATTCTGTTACATCCTTTACCAATGCAACTATTTTTGATGCTTTATCCGAATAGTCAGGATCATTTCGAAATAGATATCCATAATCTTTAATCATAGTTCCGCAACCAGATGCTGTCATCAATATTGCATCTAATCCCTTTCCTTCTATCTCTTTCCACCAAACATCAATATTCTGTCGCGCAAATTGTAACGCAGACGCTTCTTTGCCAAGATGGTGAGTTAAAGCTCCACAACATGTTTCGCCTTCAGGTAAAATTACATCATAACCGATTCGCGTCAGTAGTCTTATTGTCGCGTCATTAATTCCTGGATCAAGCACCTGTTGTGCACAACCAGAGAGTAATGCAACACGTCCAGCCTTTTTGGAAATTTCACTTAAATACTCACCTGGTATTTTATATGCCCCTTTTTTCAACCGGTTAGGTATTAGTTCAAGTGAATTCGAAATTTTCTTAAAAAAACTTCCTGGAAACTTAAGTAATTTGGCAAGTGGCTTAGCCAACCTTCCCGCTTGAATCGCTAATCGAAACCGATCAGGATAAGGTAAGACAAGAGTTAAGACAGAACGGAGTAGCCGGTCGACTAATGGTCGTTGATAGGTATTCTCAATGTGTGATCTCGCATGATCAACCAAGTGCATATAATTAACTCCAGAGGGACAGGTTGTCATGCAAGAAAAACAAGACAAACATCGATCAATGTGTTTAACCGTAACCTTATCAGCTGCTCGATCTTTCTCAAGCATGTCTTTAATCAAATAGATTCTACCCCGGGGGCTATCCAACTCATCCCCAAGCAGAGTAAATGTTGGGCAAGTTGCTGTGCAAAACCCACAGTGTACACATTTGCGTAGTATTTTCTCAGATTCCACAATATTCGGGTCTGCTAATTGTGCTAACGTAAAATTTGTTTGCATCTACTTCATACCCCAACATACATACGACTAGGATTCAAAACTCGCTTTGGATCAAACTGTTCTTTGAGTCGTTTAGTTAATCCAGCCAACTCAGGTGATTGTGGATGAAATACTGAAATTGATCCTCGAACTGGGGCTGGTGCTCGCATTAACATTGCATGGCCTCCAAATTTGTCTACTTCTGCTCTAATTTCGGCATCATGTGGCTTGCCGTCACTGATTTCAAGCCAAATTAACCCCCCACTCCAATCCATGTAATAATCAAAACTAAATGAATTTTGTAATGCAGTTATAATAGGTACGGAACTAGTTGGTGCAACTGAGATTTTCCAAACTATTGAATTTTCACGATGCTCTAATAAATTGACATCTTTGATTTGTTCCCAGACTGACTTAGAATTTTCTGAATTCAATTGCTCAACATCTTTATATTCATTAAACAGCGATTTCAATTTCTCAAAACGATATTCGACCGATTTAGCAAAGCCCTCTAATCGCAATAGAGTTACAGACCTTTCCGAAAAATTAATTCCCTCAACTTGTAATCTTGTAACAGAACTAGCAGGAATATAAGAGGCACCAGAAATCTCAGTTGGAGAACCCATTGCTGTAGTCATGGCACCAAGAGCATCTTCAACTGTCAAGCCCAAAATACAGAAAGTCAGTTGAGTTTCTGCGCTTGGAGAAACTTTGAGAGTTATATTCGCTAATACTGATAACGTACCCCAAGAACCACAGATTCCTCGTGATAAATCATATCCAGTGACATTTTTTACAACCCGACCACCTGATTTATAGATCTCCCCCCGTCCAGAAATAGCTTCAATGCCAAGAACATGATCTCGTACTGCACCTACTTTTAATCTTCTTGGACCAGAAAAGTTGCTTGAAAGCAAACCACCAATCGTACCCTTTCCATTTTGAGTTCCAAGCATCGAACTCAAATCAATCGGCTCAAATGCTAACTCTTGATTCTCCGCCTTCAATAACGATTCAATTTCACTCACTGGTGTGCCAGATCGTACACTCAATACCAGTTCTTTTGGTTCATAAAATAAAATACCGGTATTTTGCTCTAATGAAATTTCGTTACTCACCTGTGTTGGTCGACCAAGTTCTCGTTTGCTTCCAGAGCCGACAATTTCAAGCGAATACTCCTCAGCAACAGCCCATCGGACTATTGATTCAATTTCTTTGGAGTTTTTTGGTTTAAAATGGTCAGACATAAACCTCCAATTAATTCTAAATATCAGCAATAATGTTGGAAAAGATATTTGTTAATTTCAGCTAATTGATTTAATAATTTGTAAGAAATTCAGGAGCTAAACCCCAACTTCCTATAAAAATTACATTCTACTTACTATTTAATTTACCTGCCAATATAGTTTCAACCAACATATATACCCTAGTATTTCTCAATTCCGGCCACTTTTCAATTGCCACTTTATCTCTTTCTTTGGCACGCTTGATCGCATCTTTAATTCTGGTCAAAGTAATAAGCTGTTTTGGAAATCCCTTTTTATAACGAAACTCACTGTTGTTAAGTTCAGATTTCAGCCAATTCTCCAATCGAGTCACGCAGTCCTTTTTACCAGTAACAGCGTTACCATTTTCAAAGTGCAATAACAACCAGTACTCAAATAAGGGGTTACTTCCAGCTAATTTATTTAATTTAGGATCTTTTTTTTGCCAATCAAGAAGTTGTTCTATTGTTTCTTTGTCTCTTTCATCGTCATCCACCACAACCCATATTTCATCTCCTGGATTTAATTTGGACCCAATCGGCATAACATGTTCTGCTTTCTTAATTAGCTCCATTACATTGCCACCTCTACCTGGATGAATTTTTACCGACAGGTTTTTATTATCCGCACTTATCTTTCTCAGTTCAGTAAAATAATTTGGTTCGGTTTTTTTACCTTCAGTAACCACATTCACCACTTTAACCCACTTCTTGGGTGACTTCGTTCTTACAAACTTTTTTTGCTTTCTACTAGTCATCATTATCTCCATCCTGACTAAAATCGTTAGCCCCCAAAAATATTTCCGGTATTCCACCAAACCGACCGTTAAAATAGTCTTTATACAATTCGTAATCAGTTTCAATATTCTCAAAATCATCAATTGAACAAATTGTAGTAGACCCATCATACTGTCTTTGAGTCATAAACATTTCGTCTCGACGTAACAAGTATTTATCTATCAAAAATATATCATGGGTACTAAATATTAGCTGCGACCGAGTCTCTGGAGTACAATTATCCAAATAACTTTCAAGCAACCTCCTACTCATAAATGAATGTAAGCTTCTGTCAATTTCATCAATTACATAGACCTTCTTTGAGTTTATGCTTGACATGTCCAGAAAACCTGGAATCAAATCAAGGACACGCTGAGTGCCGTCAGACTCTTCATCAAAGGTAAATTCAACAAACTGACCACTTTTCATTTGATGGTAAGGATGTAATTTCTCAGCTAACAGCTCTCCTTCTTTAACAGATAGTTCAATATGGGAATCACCAGTGGTATATCGTTCACCGCGTTCCAATTCCCGTCTTAATGAATCAGGTATATTTTTTTCAATACTCTTTGTTACATCTTGTATTTCAATGGAGTGTAGACCACAATCAAGTTTTGAAAGTACCTGATTAACTCGTTTTCGGAACAGTGCATCTCCAAATTGACCTAGTCCTAGTGCCGTTGCAGGATGTATTATCGTAAGCGAGTTATTGAACCAATCGTATACAGGCCAAGTTAATATTGGATCATCTCGACCAATCAAAGTAAGGAATAATGAATTGGGACGTGTAATTTTTGATACACTTTGAATTAGTTCATTGTCTTTAAGTGAATTAAAAAATTTAAATTCTTGTCCTTCTCGATGATACAAAGTTTTCTCAGATTTTGCCGTCACTCTAGATAACCGTTCAGAAACAACAGACTTGTGAGTGAATGAAAAACTGTAATCATAGACTACTTCATCCACCAGTACAACAAAATTCATTTTTGTAGGAGCGTTCTTGCTGATAGAATCTAATTTAAAAGGACTAACTGCAATTGGTGAATCGGCCTGCTTAGGACCATTAACTATATACCATCGTGCAAAATCAATTGCCTCAATGAGATTTGATTTCCCAGAAGCATTGCCACCGAATAGTGCTGCGACTGGTAGCACTCGCCAATCATATTTTGGTAAATAAGGGACACGATACTCAAAAGACGCATCATCAGTATTAGCCATCCAGATAGAAGTTGGATCGCGAAAAGATTTCCAATTTTCAAATGAAAATTTTATTAACATATTTAACTATCTCTTCAAAAGTTTTGAATTAAGATTTTACAATATAATGCAAAAAAAACAATTTCAAATCTTTACTAGTTAAATGGTTTGGAATTGAATATCCATAATTCATTCAATATCTAAAACCTTGGAATTTCAGGAAATGGCATTTCACCCTTATGCACATGCATTTTGCCAAGTTCTGCACATCGGTGTAAAACTGGAAATACTTTTCCTGGATTCAATAAATGCTTCTCATCAAACGCACACTTTACACGTTGCTGTTGCTTTAGATCGTTTTCAGTAAACATTTCACCCATTAAGTCTCGTTTTTCAATTCCCACGCCGTGTTCACCTGTTAATACTCCTCCTACTTCCACACAAAGTCTCAATATATCAGAACCAAAAGCTTCTGCCGCCTCCAATTCATTTGGCTTATTCGCATCAAATAATATAAGAGGATGCAGATTACCATCCCCAGCATGAAACACATTTGCCACTCTTAATCCATGTTTCTTTGACAACTCACGCATTCCTGCTAACACTTTGGGTAATTCCTTTCGAGGAATTGTTCCATCCATACAGATATAATCTGGAGAAATTCGACCAATAGCTGGAAATGCCGCTTTCCGACCAGCCCAAAAATGTACCCGTTCTTCCTCACTTTCAGAAATTCTAACTGAACTTGCATTATTGCTTTCTGCGATTGCTTTCACGCGCCCCAATAACAAATCTACTTCTGCTTCGGGTCCATCTAGCTCAACGA
This sequence comes from Stappiaceae bacterium, assembly GCA_964291365.2. GTDB lineage: Bacteria > Pseudomonadota > Alphaproteobacteria > Rhizobiales > Stappiaceae > JBDWFY01. The sequence continues at coordinate 993,021 of OZ219989.1, read as the reverse complement.
TCAATAATGCTTCGCAATCCATTGGATAATTTGCATGTACAAAATCTTCTGCCGCATCTATTGCTAATTTATCCATCATCTCCATACCACCAGGTATAATTCCCTCACCTATTATATCAGCAACGCACTTACCTCCATCCTCATTAGTTGGAAATCCAATTAAAGCCGCGCGCGCAGTTTCAGGGTTTTGAAGTATTCTAACAGTTACTTCTGTTACGACACCCAACAAACCTTCGGACCCAGTCATCAACGCTAAGAAATCATAACCTTCAGAATCTAAATGTTTTCCACCAATACGAATTGTTTCACCTGTCATCAAGACTATTTCTAATCCTAACAAATTATTTGTCGTTAAGCCATATTTTAAGCAATGGACACCACCAGAATTTTCCGCAACATTTCCACCAATTGAGCACGCAATCTGAGATGAAGGATCTGGTGCGTAGTAATACCCTTTATGCTCAACCGCACGCGTAATTGCTAAATTCGTTACACCTGGTTGTGTAACAACGGTACGGTTTTCAAAATCTACATCCACAATTTGATTGAACTTCATCATGGATAATAACACACCATCACCAAGTGGAATTGCACCTCCAGAAAGTGAAGTACCTGCACCTCTTGGAACGACCTTTACATTATTTTCATAGCAATAGCGTAAGATACTTGATACTTGACCTGTAGTTTCAGGTAGCACAACAATAAAAGGAAGTTGTCGATAAGCTGTCAATCCATCTGTTTCATAGGGACGGAGTTCAACTTCATCAACCAATACATTTTCAATAGGAACAAATTTTTGTAGTTTCTTAATTATTTCAGACCGTCGGCTCAATACCTCTTGGTCTAATTTTGGCATTGCAATTCCCATCAAAACCTCTTTCTTTGCTTATAAGTAATGTCTAATTCATTTTTCATATTAACATGTAACTTCAATTATTGAAAATTAATAATAAATTCTACCAAATCAATAACCTAAATCTCAACTCAATTCTAAATTTTGATAACATGAAAACTTTTGCTTGAAATTTTAACACATCTACACTAAATGAAAAATTAGTATTTACTAGAAACTCAAATTAAGTAATAAAAAGCTAATGTTAATTTTTTATAATTTAATTTAATATATTCAGTTCAAACATATACTTCCAGTTTTAACTTAAATTCAAAAATGAGAGAGTAAACTGTCTAAAGATATCATACTTCTAATTGATGACAATCCAGAAAATTTGGGTAAGTTTAGCTCTTTATTGAGCAAAAAGCTTAAATCCAAAGGAGTCGAAGTTCGCAATTGGGTAACAAGAGTTGAAAATATTAGCTCACTTGCAAATATAGATAAAATACTTAAGATAAACCCAATTTTGGAAGTTACAAACTATGGATTTCCTGATGGATTGAAGAATATTTATGGTCCGGCTGTCGTAAATATATGCAAAGCTAATTTAATACCAGTTGGAAAATACTCCAAACATGTCGACAACGATTTCATAGAAAATCCTAACTTGTTTGATATAATAATTCCATACAAGAGCGACAACTTAGCGACATACATTGCACACATCTATGACGGTTTCAAAATGATCCAGGAACATCTAAACTTAAATCCTCAAATTTCAGATTATGAGATGAATCTTCCCAAAATTATGACAAATATTGTTCGTCGAGACAATATGTACAATGACTTTTTTTGGTATACAAAAAATATTACTGACAATAATCTTGCGAAGTATATGACCGAAAATTCAAATTTTTCTGGTAAATCCAAAAAAACGCTTATCAAATATATATTGGTCTATGTTATTGGGCATATATTTTTAAATTCTGTATTAAAGTATCCAGGACCTATCTTGTCGGAAGATGCATTATGTTCATACCTTTCAATCAAAAAACCTGCGCCTGATGCACTTCAAAAATTGTTTTCAGGTGCTAAATATAAAGGGCCATTTTGTAAATTGAACCGATTTTACTGGAGGCGCGATGTTGATATAATAATGTACAGCAAAGGCAAGAATCTCAATAGAAATTATCCTAGAGAAGGTGCATTTAATCGTGCAGTATTGGAAAACTCTGGAATATCAACTGTAGCCTTTCAAATGCGACAAATGTAAGGGTGAAAGAGGGGGGTATTTTTGCCCAATTTCAAAAAAAACTGTATATGCTGATACCCGCTGTTCAGTTTCGTCAAACCGCTGGGTTACTCAGGGTGCAGATCTATGCCGAATAGAACAAAGTCTTTATGATAAATGGTCTCCGCTCCTATAACTTGTAAGAATATTTTATGAATACCAAATTCCAATCTAATTCTCAAAAATTTCAAAATTTTTTCTTGGAACCAACAGCCTACAAAATATCATCGTCAAAGAAATTTGCATGCGGTCGCTAAAAACATATCCACAATCTTGACCCAACCAATTAAATTAAACTTGCAATAATATCAATTTACACAGTACTTTTATCAAATAAATATTACCTCTAAGACAATGCACTTTCATCTTGATAATTTTTATGGTATCATTCAACTTAAAATTTGAAACTCAGAATTTTCCATACTTAAACACACAATGGAGGTTTAACAATGATCAAAATGGTAATTTTGGTTGTTTCAACGCTTTTCGTAAGCACCACTTTGACATTTGCCGCAGGTGATATTGAGAACGGAGAAAAAGTGTACAAAAAGTGCAAAGCCTGCCATATGGTTGGAGAAAACGCAAAAAATCGCGTCGGGCCTCCAATCAATGGAATCATCAATCAAGAATGGGGTACAATTCCAAGTTTTAAGTATTCAAAAACACTCCTTGAAGGGAAAAAAGAAGGGCGAACTTGGGATGTAGCAACACTTGATGCATACCTCAAAAAACCTAAAGATGTTATACCAAAAGGGAAGATGGCATTCGCAGGTCTGAAGAAAGATCAAGACCGGGTAGATGTAATTGAATACTTGAAGTCATTCAATGCTGATGGGTCACGCAATAACTAAATCAACCAAACAGATTCTAAACTTCAAAATTACCACTAAATAAACAGATAATAACCTACTGCTGTTTTCAATTTATGGATATACGAACAATATGACCACCGCTTCTGATTCTAAATCTACTGCCATAACACCTAAAGTAGGTCTATTTATAACTTGTTTGGTTGACTTATTTCGACCGTGTGTCGGATTTTCGTCTGTAAAGCTATTAGAAGACGCAGGTTGTCGAGTCGATATTCCTGAAAATCAATCTTGTTGTGGACAACCTGCATTCAATTCCGGTGATCAAACCAATTCACGAAAAATTGCTAAAAAGGTGATTGAGGCTTTTGAAAACTTCGACTACATCGTCTTGCCATCAGGTTCGTGTGCTGGGATGATGAAAAAACATTACGTGGAATTATTTGAAAAAGACTCAAAATGGCAACCACGTGCTCAGAAATTTTCGGAAAAAGTTTATGAATTAGTTAGTTTTCTTACTGATATTTTGAAGGTTGAATCAATCAATAGCCCCTACCAAGGAACTGTTACTTACCACGATAGTTGTTCAGGATTGCGCGAATTATCCATACACCAACAACCACGCACACTTCTAAGTAGAGTACAAGGACTAAAATTAACAGAATTGAAGGATTCTGATGTGTGCTGCGGTTTTGGTGGAACATTTTGCGTTAAATATCCGGATATTTCTGATGCAATTGTTGACATAAAAGTCGAAAATATCATTGATTCTGGAGCTCAAACTATTCTGGCAGGTGATCTAGGATGTTTGTTGAATATCGCTGGCAAATTAAAGCGACTTGGTTCAGATATAGAAGTTCGTCACATTGCAGAAGTAATTTCTGGATTACCCACTGAACCAGCGATTGGAGAAAAATTAGGGAAATAGTATGAATCAGTCTGCACCTGAATTTAAGTATTCAGTTCGCGCCGGAATTGCTTCAGATGTATCGGCGATTACGATCATTTACAATCAAGGAATTGAAGACCGAACTGCAACATTTGAAACCGAACCTCGTAATGAATCTTCGATTTCACATTGGTTTGAAGCAAACTATCCAATTGTAGTTGTTATTGATGAAGAAAACTCACCAATTTCATTTGCCGTCGGGATTCCATACCGAAACCGAAAATGTTATCAGGGTGTCCATGAATTCTCGGTTTACACACATCGAGATTTTCGCGGAAAAGGTTGCGGCAAAATGGCCGTTCAAACCTTGATTAAACAAGTAAAACTAATAGGTGGATGGAAACTTCTATCCCGAATTTTTCCAGAAAATACTGCAAGTCGGAAATTGTGTAACGCCTTAGGTTTTCGGGAAGTCGGTACATATCATCGCCATGCAAAATTAGATGGCAAGTGGCGAGATACAGTTATTGTTGAATTACTGGTTGATGAATAGTTGAGATTCAGTCATGGTTGCAATCACCTCACCGAATTTCAAACAAAACTCGCAAGACGCGCTATCTAATAGTAATTTGCAAGCCGCGCTTGGTCATGTAAAGCGTGGGTTTATTGAAAAACGTGTTAATGCCATAAATGATTTATCTGAATTTGAAGAACTACGCGATCGAGCTCGGGAGATCAAAAATCATACATTAGAACATATTGATTTATATCTTGAAGCCTATGAGAAAAAAGTTACTGAAAGTGGTGGTAAGGTTCATTGGGCAGAAACTGCAGAAGACGCGCGCAACATCATTCTGAATATCTGCAATTCAGTAAATGCAAAAACTGTTACAAAAGGTAAATCTATCTTAACAGAAGAAATTGACCTCAATAAATTTTTAGAAAAAAATGGTATTGAACCTATTGAAACCGATCTAGGTGAATATATTATTCAATTGCGAGATGAAATTCCTAGTCACATCATTGCTCCTGCAATCCATGTTACTAAGAGTCAAATCGAAGCCGATTTTCGTCGTAACCATACCCACTTAGATTCAGCGCGTAATCTTGAAGAACCAACAACTTTGCTCAATGAGGCAAGAGCAATTCTTCGCCAAAAATATCTAGATGCCGATGTTGGAATTACTGGAGCAAATTTTTTGATTGCTGAAACCGGCACTTCTGTAATAGTGACTAACGAAGGTAACGGTGATTTAACACAAAATCTTGCCAAAGTTCATATTGTCATTGCATCACTTGAAAAAATAACACCGACATTGGAAGATGTTTCGCAAATTTTGCGAGTATTAGCACGATCAGCGACAGGACAGGAAATGTCGGTATATACTACATTTTCCACTGGTCCTAAACGAACAGATGATCCGGATGGTCCGGAAGAATATCACGTAGTCTTACTTGATAATGGTCGCTCAAATATGCTTGGTACAGAATTTCAAGAGATGTTACGATGCATTCGATGTGGTGCCTGCATGAATCATTGTCCGGTATATTCTGCAATTGGGGGGCATGCTTATGGTTGGGTATATCCTGGACCAATGGGGGCAGTACTCACACCTTCATTGATTGGCATTGAAAAAAGTGGACATCTTCCAAACGCATCAACATTTTGTGGCCGCTGTGAAGCAGTGTGTCCAATGCGAATTCCCCTACCCAAGATGATGCGTAAATGGCGTGAAAAAGAATTTGAGATGCACTTACAACCAAATACAGTAAGGTACGGATTAAGCATCTGGGCATATTTTGTGAAGCGACCAAAACTTTACCAAACAGTTACACGTATTACCACATCAATTCTATATGCTTTTGGTAGAAAAAAGGGATCACTCTCATATTTACCGTTTGCGGGTGGCTGGACAAAACACCGACAATTACCAGTCACAAGTGGCAAAACCTTTCAACAATTGTGGAAAAAGCATTCAAAGCAAAATGAATTGGAGAACCATTGATGGCAGGCCGGGAAGCAATTCTATCACGAATTCGAAAATCACTAGCAGTTGAAGATGATGATACAACTCGGCAAATCAAAGTTAAGGAGCGATTATTCTCAGCTCCTGTTGGGATTATACCTCAACGTGGGCAACTTGAAAAAGATGAAAAATGCAAGCTATTTACCGAAAAAGCAGAGAGCGTTCAAACCACAGTTGATAGTGTGAAAAACTTAACTGAAATTCCAAATGCAGTAGCAAAATATTTACGTGATAACAATTTACCATCCATACTTCAAATGGGAGATGACACCGTATTAGGATCAATTCCTTGGAAAAATTCACCACATCTACAAATTGAACGGTCAATAAATACAGATGCAGAAACAGTCGCGATTTCCCATGCACATTCAGGGGTTGCAGAAACTGGCACAGTTGTGCTAAACTCTGGAAAAGAAAATCCAACTGGTAACAATTTTCTACCTCAAGCACACATTGTAGTGATTGATGCAAATACAATTGACGGTGATTTTGAAAGCACATGGAGTAAAATTCGAAAGAAATTTGGTAAAGGAATTTTACCTCGAACGGTCAATATGATTACAGGTCCATCCCGTTCCGCTGATATTGAACAAACTTTGCTTCTTGGTGCTCATGGACCCAGAGCACTGCATTTCATCATCGTTAACTAATACATACTTCCAAACAACTTTTATGCATAATCAAATAACATTAGATTTTCACCAGTAAGTTTCTTCATATATAAATACACAAATTTTTACCAAAATCTTACCTCTAACTATAGGACTTTAGATGGCACGAGATACCATAAACAATACTCCAATTACTTCAAAAAGTGATTTAATTGAAACGCTTGAAGCGGGTTGTAAACCTCCCGACCAGTTTAAAATTGGAACCGAGCACGAAAAATTCGGGTTCTGTGCTGATACCTTAATGCCAATTCCTTACGAAGGGGAACATGGTGTCCGCAACCTACTTGAAGGTATGCAAAGATTGTTGGGATGGGAGCGAATTGAAGAACAAGGTAACATCATTGGTTTAGCCGAACAATCTGGAGGTGGTGCTATTTCCATAGAACCTGGGGGGCAATTCGAATTATCTGGTGCACCATTACGAAATCTCCATCAAACCTGTCAAGAAGCTAATACACATTTAGAACAAGTTCGAGAACTAGCTGAGCCATTTAGAGTTGGTTTTTTGGGTATTGGCATGGCACCAACATGGACCTATCAAGACATGCCTAAAATGCCAAAATCCCGCTATAAAATTATGACAGATTATATGCCAGCTGTTGGGAAATATGGATTAGATATGATGTACCGGACTGCTACAATCCAAGTTAATTTGGATTTTTCTTCCGAAGCAGATATGTACCGCAAGCTGCAAGTTGGACTCGCTTTACAACCGATTGCCACTGCACTTTTTGCAAACTCTCCATTTACCAATGGCAAACCAAATGGTTTTAAATCATTTCGCGGTGAGATTTGGAGTGATTTAGATCCCGATCGAACAGGTCCACTCCCATTTGTATTTGAGGAACAATTTGGATTTGAAAAGTATGTTGATTGGGCACTAAAAGTACCGATGTATTTTATCAAACGCGGTGATCAATATCACCGAGCGACACACATTACTTTTCAACAATTTATGGACGGTGCATTAAATGATACTATTCCAAATAGCACTGCTACTATTGGAGATTGGAACAATCATCTTTCAACCTTATTCCCAGACGTTAGACTTAAGTCATTCATAGAAATGCGCGGTGCAGATGGCGGACCTTGGCAAGGAATTTGTGCACTTCCAGCATTTTGGGTTGGTTTATTGTATGATCAAAATAGTTTAGATCAATCATGGCAAATGATTAAGAATTGGACCCTAGAAGAACGAAATGATCTCCGAAAAAACGTCAATCGACTTGGATTAGACACCCCATTTCGTAATCAAACAGTTTTGGATGTTGCCAAAGAGCTTATAAAAATTAGCACCGATGGATTGAAAAATCGTAATCAAATAAACGAAGAGGGTTTTGATGAATCCCAATTTCTTGCGCCCTTAGAAGATATTATTGGTAGCGGACAAACTCCGGCTGATAACATGCTATCAAAATACAAAGGCGCATGGCGAGGTGACATTGCTAAAATTTTTGATGAATATGCGTTTTAAATCATCAAGCTAATTAACACTCTTTAATTCACCAGTTTACTCCCCGCAAATTGAGGATCGTTTCTAATTCACGGGTAGTAAAATGTTCACTTCATTTTGTAATACTTATTCACCAACGTCGCACCAACCGTCCCAAACCCCTAATGGACAATCAGCTTCCGAGAATGGTGCTGTTTCAGGTGGTGTTGGAACTCCATCACTATCGGTGCAACTAATGACTAATAGCGAAGTACTAACAATGAGCGAAACTAATAGTAGTTTAAATAGTTTCATTTGTTTTACCTCTCAATTTTGATGGTGATTTCACTAAATTACCAGCAACCAAAGTTGCATTCATCGCCACCCCATTGGTGGACTACTGGTTCTGGTACCCAATTTGGTTCGTTATGTTGATCTGAACCATAATCGCTACCAGTAGAACAAGAAATAATAGCTGACAAAAAACTTATCGCTATTACGAGCTTTAGATTCCTGAACACTTTCATTTTGTGTCTCCAGTCCAAAACCAAGTACATTAATTTGACTGAGTTCTAGTTAAATTAAGTTGATTTACGTGAATTTATCTTATAAATTTTGGATTCTCAATGTGGCAAATTGACGCAACTTTAATTTCAACAAACTTTTACGTGGATGTACTTCATACAACCCAAAATTGGACTAGTTCCAAAAGTCAATATAAGCGAATCAAACTCTCGGGGTAAAGTTTGAATCTATAATGGAAATATACAAAAGTCGGTTTCAAGATTTTCAGGAAATAATATTATTTCCGAGATGTCAATTTTATAAGTTCGAGATTTTCATTGTTACATAATTGGTGACTTTTTTACTTACCCAAAAAAAGCGTAACAAAGTGATTGAATCTCTCATTGAAACTATCGCACAATGTTTAAAATTTCACAAAAATTCCAAAGTCCACGGGAGTTAACTTACACTACTCTATAAAAGACAGTGACATTGAAATCGGATTTTTCAGCACTTCGATGTGCAACATAAACATTACAAAATAAATTTTTACGGTAAGAATGTATACATGAAAATCAAACTCTTAACCATACTATCTCCAATCCCCTAATACTGATTGGACAATTGCTAATGCAGCAACTGCCGCAGTATCTGCTCGCATTATTCGTGGTCCCAGAGGTAACGACTTGACATACGATTGTGATTTCAAAATTCGCTGTTCTTCTGTTGAAAAGCCCCCTTCTGGACCAACTAATATCGCAATAGGTTTATTTTCCAACCCAGACAATATTTCCAATGGATTCTGATTGGAATCATTTTCATTACAAAATAACAATACGCGTTCTGGATCAGAATTTTTCCAACCATTTATTACTCTTCTCAATTGTATCATTTCTCTTACTCTTGGAACAGCTAAAACACCACATTGTTCGCAAGCTTCTCTGACATTTGCTTCTAATCGATCAATATTTAACTTTGAAATCTGGGTATATTGTGTCTGCACTGGAATCAACTCCCCTACCCCCAATTCAACTGCTTTCTGCACCATATAATCAAGTCTACCTTGCTTAAGTGGAGCAAAGTAATATCGTAAATTCGGAATCGCAGTTTGATCCCTTGTTTTTTCAGCGAGGTATAAATAGCAAATACGACGACTTTCTATTTCCAGCGTCGCTAACCACTCCCCATCTTTACCATTGAATACCAAAATTTGTTGACCATCCTTTAATCTCAACACATTAACAAGATAGTTTAATTGGCTACGATCTACAGAGATCTTTGAACCTTTGGCCAACATTTGGTGTAAATATAGTCTTTGCATTTAGTGTAACGGCACTCTCTGTATTTATTTTCTAACAATATATCATTTACTTCACAAGAATTCATACTCTTGCTAGCAGAAAAGTACTTTACAATTGAACTAAGCAAAGATTAACTTGTAGTTAACTTACTTGGTTCAATAAAGTGGATTAATTGTTTTGGAAACTCCTATCAGTAATGTAGCAGAATACTCTGTCTCTGAGATTTCTTCTGCTATTAAGCGCACCGTTGAAGAAAACTTTGGCTATGTTCGAGTTCGTGGAGAACTTGGTCGAATTAGCCGACCCAGCTCAGGTCATATTTATTTAGATTTAAAAGATGAAAACTCCGTGATCAATGGTGTTATTTGGCGGTCGACAGCAGGATCATTGAAAATCAATCCTGAACAAGGCTTAGAAGTAATTGCAACTGGAAAAATTACTACTTTTCCTGGTCAATCCAAATATCAAATTGTTATTGAAAACATGGAACCGGCTGGTCTCGGTGCATTAATGGTCCAGCTCGAAAAACGTAAAAAAGAACTTGAAGCAGAAGGTTTATTTACACATGAAAGAAAACAAGCACTACCGACATTACCAACAATTGTTGGTGTGATCACTTCACCTTCAGGTGCGGTTATTCGAGATATTCTGCATCGTTTTGAGGACCGATTCCCACTACATGTAATTGTTTGGCCAGTTCGAGTACAGGGTGAAACCTGTAGTCAGGAGGTTACCGATGGCATTCGTGGATTCAATATATTGGCACCTGATGATCCAATTCCACGACCAGATATTTTGATTGTGGCACGTGGTGGGGGTTCAATTGAAGATTTATGGGGGTTCAATGAAGAAATGGTTGTTCGTGCAGTTGCTGCCAGTGAAATCCCAGTTATTTCTGCAGTTGGACACGAAACTGATTGGACACTTATTGATTATGCCGCGGATGTTCGCGCACCAACTCCGACTGCGGCAGCGGAAATTGCCGTCCCCGTTAAAGCAGAATTAATGGCGGATTTAGATGATCACGCACGACGATTAATTACGACTCAAACGCGTCTCATCCAAACCCGTCGAATGGAATTGCGAGTCGTTGATTTACCACAGGCAAAAGATCTATTGGCTTTACCTAGACAACGCTTTGATGCAATTTCTGATAAATTAAGTTATGCGTTACGTGTAAATCTCCAATCTCATCGCGAATCATTTAGCCGCATTCGGTTATCAGTAAACAGTCTTACCCAATCTATTAAATCACTTCAAAACCAATTTAAATCGCAACAAGAACGTTTAGTCCAATCGATATTTAGTAGTTTGAGACAACAACGAACACAATTTAATTCAATTTCAAACCAACTTACCATCGGTGATATTGCCCGAAGATCAATTGAACAAAGAACTCAGTTTATATCTTTAAATGAAAGATTTAATCAAGCTTATGTGAATGACTTCAAGCACAAAAAATCACAACTTGAGAATTTTAGTTTTCTACTAAAGTCCTTGTCATACCAAAGAGTATTAGACCGTGGATTTGCCTTAGTACGCGATGAATCCGATGAAACTATTCGACGAGCCGCGAGTGTATTACCAAATCAAAAACTCAGTATTCAATTCTCAGACGATCGGATTTCGGTTACTTCAGATTCAAAACTAAGTACCAAAACTGATCAAACGCAAACCAAAAAACAAAATTCCAAGTCTTCATCTAACTCTAAACAACCAAATTTAATATAGTTTAGTTACTACAGTTTTATGATTACTTTACACTCAAATTATATCAGACTTGGAATCCAAGTAATGATTGAGGGAAATGCTAACAATCCACCAATAGTTAAGACATCTGCAACAAAGAACGGCCCACACCCACGAAAAACATCTTGCAATGGAATATCAGGTCTAACTCCAGACACGACAAAACAATTTAACCCAATTGGTGGGGTTATTAGGCATAATTCAGCCATTTTAACCACTAAAATCCCAAACCAAATTGCACAGGCTTCTCCTGACATCCCAAATGTACTGTCAATTGCTGCGACATCTTCACCACCATTCAATGCTATAACTGCCGGATAAACAACTGGTACCGTTAATATTAACATACCAATTGCGTCCATAAACATTCCAAGTACTGCATAAGCACACAGAATGATAATCATAATGACCCACGGATTAAAATCTAATCCTACGATGAAATTTTCAAAAGCTTCCGGTAATCCGACAAACCCTAAAAACCTTGCATAAATCAGTATTCCCCAAATAAGGGTAAAAATCATAACTGTCATCTTTGCTGTATCATGTAACGCTTTACCTAATTGTGAAAATTTCATCCCTTTGGCAAACGCAGTAATCAGCACAACAAATGCACCAAGTGAACCAGCTTCTGTAGGTGTTGCTAATCCAAAGAAAAATGAGCAAAAAATAATCGCAACTACTGCGATAATGGGTAATGTTCCGGGAACAGCAACGAATCGCTCAGTCCATGTATATTTAATCGCTGTTGGTGCGTCACCACGAAACGCAGAAAAACAGACTATAATTAGTATATAAATCAGAGCCGAAAAAATTCCAGGTAAGAATCCTGCCAACAACAATTTGCCAACACTTTGCTCTACCAAAATCGCATAAATTACTAGAATGGCCGATGGTGGAATTAATGTTGCCAAGGTTCCCCCTGCTGCAACGACACCAGCTGAAAGTCGTTTAGTATATCCATTTGCCAATAACTCTGGAATTGCTACTCGTGCGAATACAGCAGCGGTTGCAACAGATGCACCCGAGACAGCAGCAAACCCTGCTGTTGAAATAATTGTACCAACTGCGAGTCCACCCGGTAACCAACCAAGCCAACGTTTTGACGCTTCAAATAATTGCCGAGTAAAACCTGCATGAAATGCTAAAAATCCAATCAATATAAATGTTGGAAGTACCGATAACGCGTAGGTAACAGATTTTGAATGTGGTACCGTACCCGATACTTGTAGGGCAGTCCAAAAACCACGCGAAAAACCGAACTTTTGTGAAAAAAATATGATAAGACCAAAAACACCGACCAGAGCTGTTGCAAATGCTACACGCATCCCCAAAATCACCAGAACCAGCAATATCCCAGTCATTAACAAACCGAGTTCAAGTGAAGTCATATTTGCTTCCTTTCTACTGGTTCGTTTGCTAGAGCCGTATCAATTTCATGTTGTGCGGTTTCAGTTGTGTCAAGGTTTTCAGGTACGACTATTGGTGATCCATCAGGATTAATAATCAAACGAAGATAGCCGAACATTTGTAAGATCAATCGTAGCCAAAGTAACGATAATGCGACTGGAATTATTAGTTTAGAGGGCCAAACTGGTAATCCAATGTCTATGGTGCTATCACCAAGTTCCCAAGCCCGTTGAAAATGTAACCAAGAACCAACAATCAAAATTGAGATAACGATCCAAATTAGTAACACACCAAGAAACTCAACCAGCCACAAATTACGTCCACGCAACTTCCCCAATGCCAATCCCATCCGAATATGTCCACCAACTCGCTGGCAAAATGCAATACCAAGAAATGCAAAAACAGCCATCGCCTGTTCAGTAATGTCAATGAATCCAGGAATTGGAAAATTGAACAGCGTCCGTCCTAACACTTGTACGACCGCAAGTAGCATTAAAATCAATATGCTTGTTGCTGCGATTAAGTTGAAAGAATCTTCAATCCGACCGAGCGCACCATCAAACCGCAATATACTTGCTGATTTTCCGTTACCATTAGAACTATCTTCACTCATCCTCCCCACCCATTTTCCGCCCCAATTCAGATGTATTGGGGCGGTATATTGTTTTGTCTGAAACAATTAGTCAATTTAATTCAAATTTGATTGAACTAAATCAAGTAGCTCTTGTCCAGGTAGTCCCTTTTCATTCATATTTTCTAACCAAGTATCCCAATTTGGTTTTCCGGCTTTTTCTTTAAATGCTTCTAGTTGTTCAGCAGGAAAATCAACTTGCGTGATGCTATTTTCTGATAGTGCAGGATACCACTTATCATAAACTTTTTTGTAAGTTGCGAGATAATGTTCAATTGCGGGTGCAATTGATTCATCTAAGGCTTCTTTAAAGTTATCTGGTAACACATCATAAGCATCTTTATTGACAACGACTGGACAATTTACCGTTCCAGGATTAAGATTAGTTGTCCACCAATTCCCAACCTCCACTGTTTTAAACGACAAATGCGCATGGGGTGCAAAACTCGCTGCTTGGACTGTTCCAGAATCTAACGCTTGATAAGTTTCCGATGCCGTTACAGTAGTTGGTACTGCACCAACCACCTCCATTGCAGCTCCAACGCCACCTAATGCTCGAACACGCATACCTTCAAAGTCTGAAACCGAACTAGGTGGTGCACCTTTTCCGACAAAATTATATTGCGGCATTGGTGATGACATTAATAATTTTGCATTCCACCGCGCCAGATCTTCAATTACTGCTGGATGTTCATACACCAAGCGATCTAATTTAACTTGAGTTTCTAAATCTGGTACACCGAGAAAAGGTAACTCAAGAACAGTAATTGTTGGATTCTTATCGGCATGATAGGATGCACAAAACTGTGCCATCTCGAATGAACCGATTGAAATTCCATCTAAATTCTCCCGAGATTTAGATAAACTTTCACCATAATTTAGTTTGATTTCAAAATCACCATTGGTTTTTTCTAAAACCAATTCGGAAAGTTTTTCAAGATGTTCGGTAAAAGCACGTCGCTTCCCCCATAATGAAGCATTCCAAGTTACTTCCGCTGCGAGCACTTCGCCGACAAAAGTTACCGCCACAAACAATGCGATCACAACAGTGATTTTTTTATTGATAAAATTCATGGTATTTTCCTCATATTGGTTTGAGTAATCTATATCCTGTGTTGGACAACGTACTCATTTTTGTAATTTACTGCTTTACGCAGAATTGTTGGGTATTTCATTTTGAATAATGTAAACCTACTATTTTCAAAATTCATTGCAAAGAATATATTAAAACAAAACTATAATTGCAAAATTAGACTGTTTACTATTGACATCGTTCTTATTCAAAAGCAACAAAGTGTTCAATAAAGTAGAATGTTGAAGACGTGAACTTGCGAAATTACAGCAATTATTCAAAAAAATTGAGCAAATTACTTATTTTTTGGATTGGATTAAATAAATACTAACCATTTATGCAATATACGAATAATTAATAATGGAGAGTAGCAGTGTCTATTAAAGAAATTGTTAATCTAGTTGATCTAGATGGCCACCGCGCATCAACTCAGATAGCTTTAGATTTAGCAACCATAACTGATTCTCATGTAACCGGGATAGCAACTGCGGTTGATCCAATTTTACCTGGCTACAGTACATTAGCTGTTCCAGCTGAATATATGGAGATTTCAGTAAAGCAAACAGAAGATGCGATAAAAAATGCACTTAATGAATTTAGTAAACTTGCGACCAAAGCCAATGTCCGTTTTGAGACGAGCTCAATAAAAATGATTAGTGGTGGTATAGCCGAGCCACTATTGGCAAATTGCCGTTTTACCGATTTACTTGTCGTTGGCCAAGACAACCCAGACGAACCAGAACCAATGCGCGAGTTTATTGTTGAGTCTATGTTGTTTGATTCTGGTATTCCTGTTCTGGTCGTTCCCTACATTTATAGATCTGGTTTCAGTCACCAGCATGCAATGATTGCTTGGGACGGAAGTAATACCGCTACTCGAGCTATTCACGCTAGCATTCCAATTCTTGGTTTTTTTGAAAAAACTACAATTGTAATGGTTCAACATAGTGATCAATCAGACACTCAGATGGGAGCCGACTTAGCGAAATATCTAGCCAGACATGGTGCAAATGTTTTAATCAAAACCATTCAAAAACCTCCAATGAACACAACAACGGCAATTCTAAATTACATTTCTGATGAAGGCGTTGATCTGCTAATTATGGGTGGTTATGGTCACAGCAGAATGCGTGAGCTAATCCTTGGTGGAGTTACCAAAGGAATGCTTGATTCAATGACTGTTCCAGTCCTAATGGCACATTAATTAGATTCATTACCTGTTTACCACTAAAAAATTGGTGCTTTACCAATCAAAAAAGGCGGGTTCATTGAATCCGCCTCAAAATAGTTCACTCTTTCTTTTAAGTAAGAAAAAATACGCTACCCAATAGTTGTCGTATTTATACGTCTACCACGGATATCACTCTAAAGGTTGTCAATTCGCCAAATTCTTCATGAATCGAAACATATTCTCCAACAATGAACGGATGCGCACCAAACCTATATCCCGCTTCGTCATCAATTTCACCTTCAATATCATAATGAAATGCCCACGTACCATCTTGTTGTAATATCAAATGTCCATCTTCCTTCTCCTCTTCACCCCAAAAGCGATGAACGCGACATTGATCCCGCATAGATTCCCATTTGGTTTTATCGATATGTTGTTCAGCATCTAATGGTACCGTAAATACATAACCATGATGCTTAGAGCCACTAGGAAACTCTTTAGTTCGGGCTAAATTCAATAAAATTTTCTTTAAACCTTCACCATTACTCATTGATTAAGCTCCTCCTATATCAGTGTTAGTTAAAAATTTTTTATTTTTGCATCAAGCGAACTTCGAAAATTAATTTCAAATATCAAAAACCGTTTTCTAATTCAACAATCAAATTTTACAATTTTGATATGAATATAACGCGATTAATTGTTCAAACTCTCACCGTGACAAGAATCAAACTTAATATTTACATTAGCCTGAATTGCTCAAAGTATCGTTAATTTTTTACAGGTAAATATAGTTTTATCACTTATGGTATAAAGGTTTATTAGCTCATTTTCAAATCCTCTTTCAATTTACAGTATGTATTTTTAGATTGATCACTTTGGATCAGTTTTTCACAGCTTGAAAAAAAAATTTAAAACAGGGACTGCTTTTTGTTCACTTCGTTGTTATATGAAATTTTAAGTGCATGTTTTTGCATTCATTGTTGCGTTAACAACGGAGTTAAGGATGAAAAAGCCAAACCCAAAGGCACGAACAAAGAAGACTAAGTCGCCTAATTCAGGGCAACCAGAGAAGCTGATTTGTTCAGAATTTCAAGGAAAGTCAGTTGAGGTGACGTTTTCACGAATCAATTTAAGCGGTGATGCTGGTTCATTGTTGATTCGAGAAGCTGAATTGGCAACTGGAATTATGAAGCGACTGTCCAATTGTTTTACTGATAACCGCGATCAACGGATGGTTGTTCATAAATTGGAGACGCAAGTTCGACAACGGATTACTGGGTTACTACATGGTTGCCCGGATCACAATGATCATGATGAACTTTGTCGGGAGCCAAGTTTTGAATTACTGGTTGATGAGCCTGGCATTGTGCGAGAAGATTGCAAACCGTTAGGGACTCGCTCGACGATGCGTCGGCTTGATGAAGCCAATCGGCAGATCGCTGATGGTGAACAGAAGAAACTTGAGTTTAACCAAGATCAGCATGACTACCAGCTGTTAGAGGATAGCGTTGAGTGGATCAGACGGTTAAAGAGTAAATTGCTGATTATTGACATGGATGCTACGGCTGATCAATTATATGGTAATCAAGTCGGAGGTGCTTGGAATGGATTTTACCGATATAAATGCTTACTGCCGCTGTTGGCCTTTGTCGGGCCAAATCCGGTCTATTGTCGCACCCGAGCTGGAGATGTTGATGGAGCGTTGGGCACCGCGGAAGCGTTGAACAAGATTGTGCCATTCTATCGCCAACGATTTCCAGAAAAGCTTCCTGTTTTTCGCGCTGATGGTGGTTTTAACCGACCGGAACTGATTTGCACGTGCCACGAGATGGGGCTTCATTTTGCGATTGGTCTTGCCAAAAATGATGCATTAATGGCACAAATTACACCGCAAATCAAACGTGTTAAAAAGTCTAGCTTGAGCTCGGGGAAAACCAAACGGGTATTCACTGAATTTAATTGGACCACTGGCAATGGCAGTTGGGGCGGACAGTTGTTTCGAGTGATTGCCAAAGTTGAGTATATCAATACCAATAATCATCGGAAATTGAATGTTCGATTTATGGTGACCAATTTGGATAAGAAGTTTGGTGGTGCTCGCAAGTTATATACTAAACTATACTGCGGTCGGGGCGATGCGGAGAACCGCATCCAAGAGAATCAGTATGAATTATTCGGGAGTCGCGTGAGTGCACACAATCTCGAAGCGAATCAAATGCGATTAAATTTTGCCGTTTGTGCTCATAAGGTTGCTAATGCGATTCGAACGATTGGTTTTCGCGACACCAAATTAGCCTCGGCAAAGTCAAGCACAATTCGCCGGAAAATACTGAAAACGCCAGCCATTATTAAGCACAGCTGTCGTCGAGTGTGGATGGATTTTTCCACTGAATTTGCTAGCAAGGATTTGTTTGTGCAGGCAATCAAGAGATTTATGAACTATGGTTCGCGACGACGGGGGTTAACGGAAGGGGTTGGATAATATCCATCAACACATTATTGAGATTGAATCAAACAAGATCATCTCTTCAACCCTTCCAATCAATAACGCATCATTTGAAATTTAAATTGGTAAAATGATGCTCAACTCATTCAAAGTCAAACAACCGCACGAAAAGAAGCACCCCCATTGCTGACTATTGAATGAACCCAGTGCTTCAAATAATTGAGAATGGCGACAAGCGGTAATTTGTCGCAACGGAGGAGTTGTATTTTTCGCAAAAATAGGATAAAATTTGACCAAATTTACGCTTTTTGTTCGCAGCTACTTTGAGCAATCTAGGTTAGGGGTATGAAACAATTTAATTTGGACAGTAAAAAATTTTGAAATCTGGTACAGACGGGTGGATTCGAACCACCGACCTTCGGAGCCACAATCCGACGCTCTAACCTACTGAGCTACGTCTGCGCGTATTTTCAAATACAAAGATAGTAAACTTTTACAAAATTGTCAAGTGCTAAGCAAATAAAAAACCCGACCAAATCAATTTGGCCGGGTAATTTATTGCAACAAATCAGTAATTAGTTTGTTGCAACTGCTCCAAAGGTATTTTCAAAAGCTTTTTTTGCCGGTGCTGTAAACTCGGTTGCAAACTTGGATACTAGACTCTGTAGTTCTTTACCTTGTTTGCTAGCGTTAGCAAACTGCTTTTGAGCAAATCCTGATTGAAGTTCAAGTACTTCACTCAGAGAATTTACTGCGACGACATCTTTATAAAAGTCAAAGGTTGCACTTGTGTTTACCTTTGCGGAATCTATAACTTTTTCGTTGATTTTCACAACTTGCTTAAGTGAAGATTCAGCAGAATCTTGCAACGCTTCTGTTGCGGCCTCAGTTGCGGACTTTACTTTTTCGTAAGTCTCACGAGCTTGTTCAACGTTTTTCTCTGCAATTTCACGAATTGCAAATGGTATTTCAAAGTTGTTCATTTTGAATAACTCCATTGTTGTTGCCAAGTCCAATTGATCATTGGTTACTTTTGCACTAGTTGGTTTGGTAGTGGTATTTGTCACTACGTTTTGAGACGTTTGAATTTCAGAATCTGATGCAGTTTCATTATTCTGCATCAGAGTAGATTCCTGATTATCCTTTGCTGTCCCAGCTTTGGTTGACGCTACTTTCGTAACAGTCTTTCTTGGTTTGGATACCATTTTTGCACCAGACCGAGATCTTGTTTTAGCAGTTGCCATTTTTTGTCTCCAAATTGAAACGACCTATTATATTTGTAAATCACATAACCACTGTTTTTATAGTTGATTTTGTGATCTTGATACATATATAGGAATTATTTTTGTGCATTGCAACATAAATTTTTGCATTGCAACATTTTTTTTTCAAAAAATATTCAAAATCCTTGAATTTTCAACCTGAATCACAAATAAAAAACCCGACTAAAATGTTAAGCCGGGTCATTTGCCTTTTTGCGCGACAATAATATTATCTTGAATGTACACCAACATTTTTGCTAAAAACTTCTTTTACTGATGAAGTTAACTCATTTACAAACTTTACAGTAAGTTCTTGAATTTCTTCACCCTGTTTGGTCGCGACGGAAAATTGCTCTTGAGCAAATCCAGATTGAAGCTCAATTACTTCATTCACAGAATTCACAGCAATGACATCTTTGAAAAAATCAAATGCCGCGCTTGTATTAGTATTCGCAGCATCTAGTACTTTCTCATTGATTTCTGTAGTGTGCATACGCGACAATTTAATTGAATCTTCAAATGCACTTGTCACTCCCTCAGTAGTAGACGTAACCTTATCATAAGTTGCTTGAGCTTGTTCAATACTCTGTTCAACAACTTCACGAATTGCAAATGGTATTTCAAAGTTTTGCATATTGATAACCTCCATTATTGATGTAAAGTCAAATTCAATATTGGGACCTTTAACATCAGTTGATTTTGGTGTGGATTTAGCCACAATGTTGAGAGCCGGTTGAATTTCAGGTTTCGCTACTGCTGTGTTTTCAAATACCGGTGCCGAGGTTTTATTTTTCATTTTAGATTCAGGCTTTTTTGACATTGCCTTATTCTTTTTTGAACTTGATGGTGCATTTTTCTTGCTAACCTTAACCGTTGTCTGCACTGGTTTGGCAGCTTTACTTGGTGATTTAACATTTCTCAAAACCTTTGTCTTACCGCCATTGTTCGTTTTTTTCGCAGTCATAACCTTAGAATTTGGTTCAGCAACGGATTTCTTTGCGGCACTCATCTTTACTGCTGGAATTGAAACCTTACTTTCAGCTCCAGTTTCAGGTTTAGAAACTATTGCATCCTGATTTGTTGAGCTAGACCCAACATTAACCTTTTTTGAATTAATAGAAGTTTGCCGAGATTTGATCCCTTGCTCGGTCACCTTTGGCGAGGTTGTTGTTGATACATCGCTTGTATCTTCAGATTTAGTTATATTTGCCACAGTATCATTATGCTTGATGACCTTTGCCTTTCCAAATGCGGTTTTAGTATTTATAGCCGCCATTTTTTAAGCTCCTTTTAGAGTAAATTGTTTGGTTAATGAATCACAAAACAACTTTTGTGATAACGAGTTTTATATTTCTAACTTCTATATAGTAATTATTTTTGTGCATTGCAACACAAATTTTTGCATCGCGACAAAAGTTATTATTTATTTTAAAACTGTTTTAAAATTAAGGACTTATATACAAAATACCGCAAAAGGTAAAATTGATTAAAACTCCGTTAACAGAATTAAAATAGCGCGCCACCAAATATAACGTGCGTCATTTTTTTCCCCACAAGAAATTAGATAAAAATAGATTTGTTAATAAAAGTGGTTTAGCTTCGAGATTAGATGTTTTCGGGGCATGATAAGGAATACTTAATAAACTTTTGAGGTTCAATCATGAGTAAACCACGATGTGCTTCAAAGATTTTATGGTACAATTCGGAGATGAATATAGAATTCAAACTATTTGAATCAAAGAACTTATCTCTTCAGTGCGACAAAATGTCACATAAATTAATATAAGCAATCTATTATTGTACGAATTTGGCTTTTGAGATTATTGGATTGATTATTGTAATTCAATGTTTTAATCTCTATAGTAAATAACAATAGGTTTTGTTAATTATTCGTTTACAAACACTTATCTTTAACAGCTATGAAGGAGTAGAAAGAATGAAATACTTTTTAACTACATTTGCGATTATTGCTCTGCTCACTAGTTGCGACAATGGACCTCGAATGACCGAAGACGAATGTCGAGAAAACATTGATTATTCAAATGAACTAGCTGGTGAACTTGCTTGTGGAGCTGCCGCAGAGCTT
The DNA here is from genome assembly GCA_964291365.2 of Stappiaceae bacterium. GTDB lineage: Bacteria > Pseudomonadota > Alphaproteobacteria > Rhizobiales > Stappiaceae > JBDWFY01. The sequence continues at coordinate 971,441 of OZ219989.1, read as the reverse complement.
CGGGAATGGTTTGGTATCGATTTTTGGTAATCGAGCTTTGCATCAACGAGTGATGGGAGAGTATTTTAACTCCTAAAATTAAGAGGGATATATTCAATAAAAAACCCAGCCAAATTAATTGACTGGGTAATTTACTGAAGTAGTATGACAAGTAAATTAGTTTACTTGTGCAGTTCCAAAAGTCTTATTGAAAGCTTCTTTTGCAGGAGCGACAATCTCAGTTACGAACTTAGACGCAAGGTCTTGTAGTTCTTTGCCTTGTTTGTTTGCTACTTCAAATTGCTTCTGAGTAAACGCAGTTTGCAATTCAAATGCTTCACCAGCAGTTTTAACTGCAGTTACACCTTTGAAATGATCAAACGTTGCGTTGGTATTTGCTTTTGCAACATCCAATACTTTTTCGTTAATTTTAACGACGTGTTTTCGAGAAGACTCAATTGAATCTCCTAATGCACTTGTTGCAGTTTCAGTTGCTGATTTAACTTTATCATAAGTTTCACGAGCTTGTTCAAGGCTCTGTTCAGCAACTTCACGAATTGCAAATGGTATTTCGAAATTTTGCATGTTAAAAATCTCCATTGTTGATGCAAAGTTTAGTCCTTGATTGACAGCTTTGACATCGGTTGGTTGAATTGTGGACTCCGTCGCGCTTGTAACATTTGCTACTCGCTTAGACACAAATTTTGTATCTTCCCGAGTTTGTTTCTTAGTAAGCTTTGACGTTGCCATTGTTTAAATTCTCCATATTGAAGTATTTGGTTTATTTGAAATCTCATCACCTTTGTATTGATCGTAGGTTTTGTGATTCTGGTACCTATATAGGAATTATTTTTGTGCATTGCAACATATTTTTGTGCATTGCAACAAAAAATTTTATAAAAAAAATGGCAAACCCTTAAAAATAAAGGCTTGCCATCTGATTTCAATTACCAAATTTATCCATTCAAAGGACAAATAATGGTGACTTATTTAGTTGCGCCAACATTTTTCGCAACAACATTTTCCCATTCGCGTGATTTTTCACCAACAAATTCAATCTGATTCTCCAAATATTCTTTTTGTAAGTTCATCACTTCCTGTACATCCTTTGCGCGAGCAAGTTTTTGAGCAAAATCAAAAGCTGTCCCAACACTTTCTTCAGTAAAAGCTAAAGCTTTCTTGTTTGCTTCTACTAACTCAGATTGCGCTACATTTGATTTCTCGTCAATTTCATTTACCCCCTTTTTAGTGGCTTCAATGATCTCATCAAATGCTTTACGTGCACTTTCAACGCTATTCTTAGCAACTTCCCGTACTTGTTCGGGAATTTCAAAATTTTCACCAATATTAGACATGTAATGCTCCTTTTGTAGTAAAATATGATTTGTAATCAAATATAAATTAGAAAATCTTAATCTTCAAGCTAAAACAAAATTTTCACTAATATATTTCTATTTGCCGATATTTCTGTCCTGGAGAATTTGAATAATATTATTGAGAGAAACAGTGGCATACATTATAGTGTCAAATAAACCAGTAACAGCAATTATTTTAAAATCTATAATCCACAGTGAACTGCCTTTTGTATATTTACCAGAGACCATACACAAATCCTTTTTGTCACAAATCAAGTATAAATGATATTAATACTTACGACATATTGAGAAATTCTAACTATTTCTAGTTTTTAATTAGAATAATTCTAATCTAACAAATATAAATAACTTTTTTTAAATAAAATTATTTTTTTACTTGACTTTAATTTGCAGTGCATTATTTTTAAAAATGAGGTACAAAATTAACCTCTTAATATCAACTTTCGGGCCTTGAACCCGAATAGGAGAAAACAATGAAACTTAAAACACACAAAAACTTCATGTTCGCAATTGTGAGCGGTTTGATGCTCACACTTGTGATTCTATCTTTTTCTGCAGCGAATAATTCATTATCCGCTCAAGAAATTAACATATACTCATATCGGCAACCTTATTTGTTTGAACCACTAACAGATGCCTTTACCAAAGAAACTGGCATCAAGACAAATGTGATTACCGCAGATAAAGGATTAGCAGAAAAAATACAGGCCGAAGGTGCAAATTCACCTGCTGATATTCTACTTACTGTTGATATCAGTAGATTAGCTGGAGCTAAAGATCTTGGTTTAACAGCTGCAGTTAATTCTGGCACACTAGATGGTAACATTCCAGCCACTTTCCGTGACCCTGAAGGTCACTGGTTTGGTTTAACGACCCGCGCTAGAATTATTTATGCGTCAAAAGATCGTGTACAACAAGATTCAATCACTTATGAGGAACTAGCTGATCCAAAATGGCGGGGAAAGATTTGTACCCGTAGTGGACAGCATGTTTATACCATAGGCTTAATCTCTTCAATTATTGCTAATGAAGGTGAAGCAAAAGCAAGAGAGTGGTTACAGGGCTTAAAAGCAAATCTAGCTCATAAACCAAAGGGTAACGATCGCGCACAAGTCAAGTCTATTTTTGCTGGCGAATGCGACATTTCAATTGGAAATACCTATTACATGGGTAAAATGCAGACAAATGATAAAGAGCCTGAACAAAAAGATTGGGCAGAATCGGTTCGCATTCTTTTTCCAGACACAGATAATAGAGGAACCCATGTAAATATTTCTGGTGTTTCACTAGTTAAGACCGCACCAAATAAAGAAAATGCAATTAAGTTTATGGAATTCTTGTCTTCGGATGACGCTCAAGAAATATATGCTGAGCAGAATTTTGAATATCCGGTGAGTGAAGATGTTCCTATAGCTGACCTGGTAGAGTCGTGGGGTGAATTTAAGCGAGATACTTTACCACTTGCAGAAATCGCCAAATATCGTAAGCGTGCAAGCGAACTAGTAGATGAAGTCGGATTTGACGACGGTCCATCAAGCTGAGCAATCACGATCTTATTGTAGCTAATTCAAATTGAGAAGAGGGTGGTGCATTCATTTAATTGAACCACCCTCTTTGAAATGAATCAAATTGTAGATTTCCCTGTAGCAATCAGAGCTCGAAGTAAAACATGCTGAATGCAACATTCAGTGGAAGTACAGTCGAAAAGGCGCGAATTCCACTCTCTGAAATGATACAAAATAGGTGGATTATTGTCGTCTTTATTGTCGCAATTACTAGCCTAGTTCCATTAGTAGCATTAGTAATATTATCGCTAAAACCAACCATTGATGTTTGGGTCCACTTAATTTCTACAGTTTTACCCAAGGCAGTTTCTACCACAGTCTTGTTAATGATAGGAGTAGGAATTGTAACTGCAATTCTGGGGGTTGGAACAGCATGGTTGGTAACGATGTGTAAATTCCCAGGCCGGTCAATTTTTGATTGGGCACTTTTAATTCCACTGGCAGTGCCAACTTACATTGTTGCTTATGCATATGTTGATATTTTAGACTTTACTGGACCGGTTCAATCATTCATTCGTACAATATTTGGATTTGAAAATTCAAGAGATTATTGGTTTCCTGAAATTAGGTCGTTAGGTGGTACGATATTTGTAATGAGCGTCGTTTTGTATCCGTATGTGTATTTAACTGCTCGCTCAAATTTCTTAATGCAATCTACTTGTACATTTGAAGTTTCTCGCACTTTAGGTGCAAATCCCTTAAGTCTCTTTTACCGTGTTGCGTTACCATTAGCGCGTCCCTCAATTATTGTTGGAATCTCACTTGCACTTATGGAGTGCTTGAACGACATCGGTGCAGTTGAATTTTTTGGCGTGCGCACGTTAACTTTTTTAGTATATGAGACTTGGCTAAACCGAGGTAGTTTAGCTGGCGCAGCGCAAATTTCATGTTCAATGTTAATAATTATTTTTTTGTTGTTGTGGCTTGAAAGACGTAGCCACCGGTACCAACGATATAATACGACTTCAAAAAAACTGAGACCACTTCCTCAATTTGAACTAGGAATAGGAAAATCAATTCTTGCTATAATTGCATGTCTAACACCGCTAATTTTAGGATTTATTGTTCCGGCACTTTTACTAATTGACTTTGCAAGTAGACGTATTGATACGATATTAGATCCCGCATTTTTCTTGGCAGCAAAAAATAGTATTCTATTTGCCACTCCTGCTGCATTATTAACCGTTTGTTTTGGGCTTATATTAGCCTATTCAAATAGACTTTGGCAGTCACCTTATTTAAATACGCTCACAAGAATTGCTTCAATTGGTTACGCGGTACCAGGTACTGTTCTCGCCATTGGAATTTTATATCCAATCGCGGCATTAGATAACTTTATCGCTAATTTAGTAAAAGAATTCTATGACGTTCGCATTAACCTCTTTCTAACAGGTTCGGGGTTTGCTTTAATTTATGCATATTCTTGTCGTTTCCTTGCAGTGTCTGTAGGACAAATTGAAGCCGGTTTTGGAAAAATCACATTAAACTTAGATATGGCATCAAGAACACTTGGACAAAATACAAGACAAACACTTGTTAAAATCAATATTCCATTGCTCAAGCCAGTTTTAATTTCCGCTGCGTTACTAGTATTTGTCGACTGTATGAAAGAATTACCTGCTACTTTATTACTGCGCCCTTTTAATTTTGAAACACTTGCGACAACGGTTTATGCCTATGCCTCACGTGAAGTTTTTGAAGAAAGTGCCCTACCCGCACTTACAATTGTACTCGTTGGTTTAATTCCAGTTATTTTGTTAGCACGAAGTAGTAACAAGAATTTTCGTAACTTAGTTACAACACGCCAAAATATTAATACCTTAACTGGTCTACCAAGACTATAATTCTTCTGCAACAAACTTGGGAAGCGATTCAATTCACTATAGACTTAATAATACAACAAAATAGTAAATTATCTGTCAAGGTGCAATTTCACTCAGTTCAATTATTTAGCCAAGAATCATTGAGCGGCAAATTGCCGACAAAATTTTTTGACTTCCATTTAATCCCCTATCACATGAAATTATTGAAAAATTTTAATTTTAGTGTTGATCCTTTATACCCGATTTAATCCTCTACAAACAAACAAAGAAACAGAAATCGTATAATTTTCTCGGTAGCAATCTAACTAAACAAAAAAATTGCAATCTGCTATCAAATTCCATATAATTTAACTACCACCAAACAAGTCTTGCAATTAATATTTAAATTGTATATTTGTATTACAAAAAATTTCACTAAAAAATTTTGCATAGAAAATCTATGCTAAGTATATTATCAATAGAAAGGGACTTTCAAATGTCAAACTATAACATTGGAAATCTTGAAAATTATCAAGTTGATATTCAAAAACTCTTAGTGGTAGTTGCATTGGGTTTGTTGGCTGGAATTTTAGCCGCTGTATTAGGTGTAATATCATATAACTTTTTGTCTGTTGAAGTATTTACATTAATTGTAACAATTGGAATTATATCAATTATTGTATTTGCATTTATTCCTTCCTCAGAAAATCGCTCAAAAAATTCAACAATTACCGATAAAAAACTAGTATTGGATCAAGAAGAAATTATTCTTCAGTTAAAAAAAGGTAAAATAAAATTTAATAATCTAACTATCAAAAATTTAAAATTGAAAAATTTTGATTTAAACTATATAGATTTTCGTGGATCTGACTTAAGCGGTTCTGATTTATGCGATACAACCCTGATTGGCACTTGTCTGGATAATTCTAATTTAATTGGAACTAATCTAAAACGAGCATTATTAGTGGATACTTCACTAATTCAAGCAGATTTAGAATCATCCAATTTACAATATGCGATATTAGTAGGAGCAGATTTAAGAAATGCAAACTTGAAAAATGCAAACCTAAAAGACTCCGATTTAAGCGGGGCTGACTTACGTGGAGCTAATCTAAGTAATGCAAGTTTGGAGGGAATTAAACTCACGGATGCCAAGTTAAAAGGAGTTATCGGAATTTCTGTAGATCAAACTATTTGAGTTAATCATGATACTAAATCTCACCCCCACAAATTAAACATTCAATATGCAAAAGTTCCAAGTTTAGTTTAGTATTGACTTTTTAACTTAATATTGAGAGAAATCTAACATGAAAATAAATTGGTACAAAGGAATAAGATTAATTATATCAGTTATTTTTATGATTCTCTTGGTAGTAGCCTATTTTACAAGACTATACATTGATACCGCAGTTACACGAAAACTTTCTGAGTCAAATATTTATGAAAGTGTCTCGACCCAAACCGATTTGATTCGCGAAGAAATAAGAATTATGCAAGGAGAAACAAGCAACTTGCGTGAAAAAATAGTTAATGAAAGCAATTACTATAATGAGTTTCACAAACTTAATAGTAATAGAATTAAGAATTTGGAAAATGAAGTGCTTTTATTGAAAGAGAACCAATAAAATATTGGGATAAGTACAGTAAGTAGCATTTCAGTAAAAAAATTACCTAGCTATAAGTAACTTGATTCATTCAATCAAGTAATCAACTTTTTTGATTTGTTGTTTGAATCAATTACTAATCCAAAGGCAAAGTTCCAAATAATACTTCTAATAATTTACAATGAAGCTAGTTGAACCATATAACACCGATAAAAAGGGTCAGTAACAACATTAGCTTGAAAGACACTCATTAATTTTATTGAACATCATTTCCAATCTTTTTTCTATTATTTTGATATCTGATTTAAATTGTTTCACCAATACTTTACGTGGTGCCATTTTATTTACAAGATCAATAATTGATATCTCATTGTTCTCTGCTTGCGCTTCCTTAATTTCATTCTCCAATTCTTTTATAATGAACTCTTGTTTCATCATTTTGGATATTTCTTCAATCCGTTTATCATCAAGTTTTACAATGTCATAAGCTATTGGTTCTTCCCCATTAACCATTAACTCCTCATTAATTGCAAGCGGATCCTTTCGGATACGTTCCATCAATTTCTCATTAACTGCAAATAGGTCCTTTCGGATACCTTCTATGTCATTCATTGATTCCGCCATTATAATTATGACTCAGAAATTTGTTTTTTTGCAAAATAAATTAGTTTGCAAGATGTAATATCACTTATCAAATATAAAGATTAAGAAAGTCATTTCAAGTTATATAAAAATATAATCTCAAAATTCAAGTACAAACGAATTTTCTTCACCCTCAAAATTTACTAACTATGTTAGTACTAGAGATTTTGTTAACATAAAATAGTTCCAGGAATTTCCTAATCTTTGAAAAAATTCACCAAAATTTTAATTCTTTAACAGCGTTTCCGAGAAATTGAATTCTTTTGTGCAACTTGGGAAACACTTTGATTCGCAGCGGATTTTGTAATGCACCCCAAATAAAAATTGTTTGTTGAGATTCTACTTCACTCATTTCCAAAATATTATAGTGATACATCGAAATACAAAATGCGGATAACTTTCTGTCAATCTCTACTTTTTTAATCTAATATATATACGCAAACTTTCAAAAAAGTCATAAATTATAGTTAGACATCTAAGGTATCCCATTGACGAAGAACGAAAAAACAGTAGCCATAATTGGTGCTGGAATTGTTGGAGTATCAACGGCAATTTGGTTACAACGAAGTGGTCACAATATCACTTTAATTGATAAATCCGGCCCTGCAAGTGGAACTAGCTATGGAAACGGAGGTGTACTAGCTTCAAACTCAATTGTACCTGTTGCTACTCCTGGTGTCATTCAAAAATCTCCAAAAATGTTGCTTAACCCACGACAACCTTTATTCTTAAAATGGAGCTATTTACCTAAATTAATCCCTTGGCTAATACACTATCTCAAGAAAAGCAAGCGGGATATTGTCGAACAACGAGCTAATGCAATTACAAATATAATTGGAGATAGCCTTGCTGATCACTAAGCACTTTCAAATGGCACCATTGCTTCTAAGTTGGTAATTCCTTCGGATTACTTGTTCATCTATCGCGACCGTGCTCAATATGAAGCGGATAAATATGATTGGAACATACGAAAAGCGAATGGATTTGATTGGGATATTTTAGAGGGACAAAATTTCCGAAATTATGATCCAATATTTTCAGACGAGAATAATTTCCCGACATGCTGTAAAAATCATGGTAGGATCTCTGATCCAAGTCAATATATCAAAGACCTTGCAACACACTTTGTTTCAAATGGCGGTAAATTGCTAACTGCTGAAGTTTCCGACATTGTCCATGAAAAAGGTCACGTAACTGGTGTGCGCACCACAAATGAAACAATTGAATGTGATGTGGCGGTTATTGTCGCTGGTGCTTGGTCAGCACCATTAACTAAATCGCTTGGTTTAGAAATTCCACTCGAATCGGAACGTGGTTATCACCTTGAATTATGGGAACCTAACATTATGCCACGTTCACCAGTAATGTTGACAGCGGGTAAGTTCGTCGCGACACCAATGGAAGGTCAACTTAGACTAGCTGGGATAGTTGAATTTGGTGGATTGAACAAACCCCCTTCAAAAGCACCATTCAATTTACTCCTCAATAATATAAAATCTACTATTCCAGCTCTTACGTGGAAAGAATCTACCAAATGGATGGGACATCAACTTACAATTGTAGACTCACTTCCTGTTATTGGAGAAATATCCGCAATTAAGAATGTTTTCTTAGGATTTGGACACGACCATGTTGGATTAACTGGTGGCCCAAAAACAGGTTGGTTACATTCGCAATTGATTTCTGGTCAGAAAACTAATATAGATTTAACACCATTTTCACCATCCCGATTTCAAAGTCGTTAATTACGGTAAATGGTCAAATTAATCTAGGACAATTTCAGTGTTTTACAATCTTAAGCTAATCACTCTTGTCACGGTACTGGCTATATTTGGTATTGCAATTGCAACCGCTGAAAAGTGGGACATGCCAATGGCCTATTCCGCTACAAATTTTCATTCTGAAGTAGGGGCAGAATTTGCTCAATGTGTAACAAATGGAACTGAAAGTGAACTTGAAATCGTTACCCATCCTTCTGGGTCACTTTTTAAAGGAAATGAAATAAAGCGCGCAGTTCAAACTGGACAAGTCAATATTGGTGAGCGACTTCTATCAGCCCATCAAAATGAAAACCCGTTATATGGTGTTGATTCAATACCCTTCTTAGTCTCCTCATTTGAAGAGCATGAGAAATTGTGGGAAATTGCTGGACCAAAAATCGCTGAGGTATTGGCGGAAGATAACCTACACTATCTTTATTCAGTACCATGGCCACCACAAGGCTTTTACTTTAATAAAGCGGTGAATTCGATTACCGACATGGACAGTCTTAAATTTCGGTCATATAACACTGCAACAGCAAGATTAGCTGAATTGACTGGAATGATACCAACTCAAGTTGAAGAAGCTGAAGTGGCGCAAGCTTTTGCGACAGGTGTAGCACAGAGTATGATTTCTTCTGCAGCTACAGGGTATGACAGAAAATTATGGGAACATCTTTCGCATTTCTATGAAATTGATGCTTGGTTACCTCGAAATGCTGTATTTGTAAACTCCGATGTATGGAACAGACTTAATTCCGAAACCCAAAACGTATTCAACGACTGTGCAACACAAGCAAAAACCGAGGGACTTGCAAGATCAAAGGATTACACGAAGACCACGCTAGAAGGCCTTAGAAATGGTGGTATGAAGGTTTTACATGCAGGAGACTCCTTTATTGAAGAATTGAAAAACATTGGTGAAACAATGACTAAAGAATGGCTTGACGCTTCAGGATCTGCTGGTTTAGAAATTATAAACTCTTACCAAAATCAGTAATCTTTCTTTGATTGATTGGCTTTTCAACAAACCTATTTATAGCACAAAAATTTATGATATTCCTGCGGCGGATACGTACAGTATTGGATTTTGTTTATAAATTAAGTGGTGCCATTACCGCACTATTTTTGGTAACAATTTTAATTCTCATTGTCCTTCAGATTATTGCTCGGTGGTCCGGACAATTATGTCCTGGAGCATCTGATTATGCAGGGTACGCGATGGCAGTTGCAAGTTTTTTCGTATTTGCATATGCTTTGAATTAAGGTACGCACATAAGAGTTTCCTTGTTCTTGAATACATTAGGTAAAAACCGTTGGTTTGGTTAAGTTTGGTGTTTTCTCATTGGATCATTGACTACAACTTATTTTGCTTGGTATGCAATTAAAGGAACTTACTGGTAATTGAAACTCAATGATATAAGTCAAGGGTTAGACGCGACACCAATTTGGATTCCCCAGCTCTCAATGTCTGTCGGTTCCGTGATTCTTGCAATTTGTTTTTGGGACAACCTAATCAGAATAATTTTTTCAGGACGGCATGGAAAAATTACTGACAATCTACATTACCAAGATGATCAACTCTAGGTACCTAGATGGAGCATTTATTCCCAATCGCAATTTTTTTGTTGATATTAATCTTACTGCTCGGTTCTGGTGTTTGGGTTGGATTAGCATTACTTGGAGTTGCATAAGTAGGGATGGAGTTATTTACAACCCGACCTGCTGGCGACGCAATGATTACAACTATTTGGACTTCATCTTCTTCGTGGACGTTAACAGCGTTGCCATTACTTATATGGATGGGTGAAATTCTCACTCGAACTAGACTATCAGAAGACATGTTTAAAGGGTTATCACCTTGGATGGCGAGATTACCAGGTGGATTAATACATACCAATATTGTGGGTTGTACGATATTTGCAGCAGTCTCTGGATCATCTGCTGCGACTCTAACCGCAGTCAGCAAAATGTCAATACCTGAATTACGGAAACGTAACTACCCAGAAAATATGATTATTGGAACGCTTGCGGGAGCAGCAACTCTAGAACTAATGATTCCACCGTCGCTTATCCTCATTGTTAATGGTGTGTCAATTAATGAATCTATCACCAAACTATTTTTGGCAGGTGTATTTCCAGATTTAATACTAGCCATTATTTTCATGACTTACGTCGCAGCGAATTCCTATATTTCTCGAAAATTTAACCCAACACCTGAACCAACTTTGACGTTTACCCAGAAAATTTCAAACTCCAAATTTCTCATTCCTATAATTTGCCTAATTTTATTTGTTATTGGATCAATGTATTTTGGCTTTGCAACTGCAACTGAAGCTGCCGCATTTGGGGTTATCGGTTCACTAATACTTGCTACAACTCAAGGGTCACTTTCTTGAAAAACTTTTAGGGAAAGCTTATTAGGAGCGACACGAACATCGGCAATGATCGCCTTAATATTGGCTGGTGCTGCATTTTTGTCTTTATCTATGGGATTCACCGGAATTCCGCGCAATCTCGCTAACTTAATTGCTAGCTATAATTTATCAACATTTGAGTTATTGCTTACGTTGTTAGTATTTTATTTGATCCTTGGATGTTTCTTAGATGGTATTTCCTCTGTTGTATTAACCATGGATATAGTTGAACCGATTATCCATGAAGCTGGAATTGACATTATTTGGTTTGGTATTTTTATCGTTGTCGTTGTAGAAATGGCCCAAATTACACCACCATTTGGAATTAATCTGTTTATCCTCCAAGGGATGACAACACATGAAATGAATGTTATTGCCCGTGCTGCATTCCCTATGTTTTTAATTATGGTCTTCATGGTATTTGTACTGATTGCATTTCCTGAATTGGCAACCTGGTTACCTGATAATATAGGAAAACGCTCGCGCTTTTAGCGATTTGCTAGTTATTCAAATTGACTAATTGAGATTTGATAAAAATATATTGTCGGCATTTTTTTATTGTTTATACTTGCAATCAATTGACACTTCAAAGTTTCTACATTATAATGTTTGCGAAAATTTCAAATTCATGTTACGATTGCTACTTGCATAAAGCAACAATGTTTTACAAGTAACTTGCCCAAATAAATGTACCAATAATAGGGAGACTGATTTAGTGACCAATTACAAAGCACCAGTTGATGACACTCTGTTTATACTTAATAATGTTCTGCAGCTAGAAAGTTATGGAAATGTCGCAGGATTTGCTGATGCAAATCAAGAAACTATTGAAGCAATTTTGCGGGAAGGAGCAAAAATTTGCGAAGAAGAGTTACTTCCCCTCAATCAATCTGGTGATCAAGAGGGTTGCATTTGGAATAACGACAATTCAGTAAATACTCCAAAGGGCTTTAAAGCTGCATACGAAAAGTATTGCGAAGGTTCTTGGGGTGGCATTTCTGCAAATCCAGAACTAGGGGGTAGTGGCCTCCCTTTTTTAGTTTCCGCAATAATGAATGAGTTTACTTGCAGTTCAAATATGTCATTTGCGATGTATCCCGGATTGACACAAAGTGCAATTGCCGCATTATCAACCCATGGTTCTGACGAGCAAAAACAGAAATATCTCCCAAATCTAATTTCCGGAAAATGGTCTGGCACCATGAACCTGACTGAACCACACTGTGGTACAGATTTAGGATTGTTACGCACAAAAGCCAGCATAAACGCCGACGGAAGTTTCAATATTGAGGGTACCAAAATATTCATTTCAGCCGGAGAACATGATCTAACTGAGAATATAATTCATTTAGTCCTTGCCAGAATTGAAGGTGCACCCGAAGGTACCAAAGGCATCTCCTTATTTATTGTTCCGAAATATAAAATTAATGACGATGGTTCTATCGGTGAATTCAATAATGTCTCATGCGGATCGATTGAAAAAAAAATGGGAATACATGCTAACTCTACTTGTGTAATGAATTACGACGGAGCACAAGGTTGGTTAGTAGGAGAAGAAAACAAGGGTCTTCGAGCTATGTTTACCATGATGAATGAAGCTCGATTAGGAGTTGCGATTCAAGGATTGGCGTTATCTGAGACCGCATACCAGAACGCAGCCATTTATGCAAATGAACGATTACAAGGTCGCTCAATTTCTGGGGTAAAAGAACCGAAAAAATCTGCTGATCCAATTATTGTTCATCCTGATATTCGTCGCACATTAATGACTATTCGAGCTTTTAACGAAGGTGCTCGTGCATTTGTATTGTGGATTTCACTAAACGTTGATCTTTTCAGACGGTCTGAAGATGAAAAAGCTCGAGAAGCTGCAGAAGATATTTTAGGTTTAATGACACCAGTATTAAAAGGATATTTGACTGACAAAGGATTCGAAAATACGGTCAATGCGCAACAAGTTTTTGGGGGACATGGCTATATCGTTGAACATGGTATGGAACAAATTGTGCGTGATGCTCGTATTGCGATGATATATGAAGGAGCGAATGGTGTCCAGGCAATGGATTTAGTTGGCCGCAAACTAGGTGCAAACGGTGGGCGTGCTATCATGCAATTTATGGGGCAAGTGAAAGAATTTATTAAAGAAAATTCTGAAAGTTCTGAATTAGAACCATTCACAAAACCACTTGAAACTGGTATAAATCATGTACAAGAAGCCGCAATGTGGTTTATGAATAACGCAATGGCGAAACCTGATCATGCCGGAGCAGGTGCAACAGATTTTCTACAACTACTCGGAACGGTAACGATTGGTTACATGTGGGCAAAAATGGCTAAAGTCGCCAACGAAAAAATTTCTAATAACGACGGTAATATAGAATTTATGACCAATAAAATTACTCTTGGAAAATTCTATATGGAACGTATGATGCCTTTCACTAATTTGCATCTGTCCCGCATCACTGCCGGTGCCGATACTATGATGACATTGCCAGCAGATGCATTTATTAATTGAATTATGCTAACCAAATTCAGTCTAAATTTTATCATATATTGGGAAAAATTAAATGACCGATGCTTTGATATTTGACCATGTTCGTACCCCAAGAGGGCGCGGAAAATCAGACGGGTCTTTACATCAGGTTCCCGCGGTATCCCTCGCATCTCAGACTTTGAAGTCATTACGAGATCGAAATTCATTAGACACCAAAGAAGTTGATGACGTGATATTAGGTTGCGTTGACCCCGTTGGTGAAGCTGGTGGTGATATTGCGCGCGCAGCAGTTTTTGCATCTAACTACGATCATTCAGTCCCTGGAATGCAAATAAACCGATTTTGCGCATCTGGGTTAGACGCTGTCAATATGGGTGCAAGTCAAATAATGTCTAATCAACATGACTTAGTAATTGCTGGTGGTGTCGAATCAATGTCACGAATTGGAATTGGGGCATCTGGTGGTGCGTGGCCAATTGATCCACAAGTTGCAGTTCCCAGTTACTTTATGCCACAAGGTGTTTCTGCAGATTTAATTGCAACTAAATATGAATTTTCACGTGATGATGTTGATGCATATGCCGTCGAAAGTCAAAAGCGCGCAAAAAAAGCATGGGATGAAGGATATTTTAAGAATTCAGTTGTTCCAGTTACCGACATAAACGGTATTACATTACTTGATCATGATGAAAATATGCGTCCTGAGTCTGACATGCAAAGTTTAGCAAGTTTAAATCCCTCATTTGAGTTAATGGGAAATATGGGCGGATTTGATGGTGTTGCAATTGATGCACATCCAGATGTTGAAAGAGTCAATCATGTCCACCACGCTGGGAATTCATCAGGAATCGTTGACGGAGCATCAGCAATTATAATTGGCAACAAAGCAGCTGGCGATAAAAACAACTTTACTGCACGAGCACGCATTAAAGCATTCGCTAACATCGGATCTGACCCTGCCTTGATGCTAACAGGACCCGTAGATGTCACCAACAAGTTATTAGCGAATGCAAAAATGTCCCTTTCTGATATTGATTTAATTGAGGTTAACGAAGCATTTGCAGCTGTTGTATTACGATTCTTACAAGCATTTGATGTAGACGAAACCAAGGTCAATGTTAATGGTGGTGCAATTGCAATGGGACATCCATTAGGTGCTACAGGTGCAATGATCCTTGGCACCGCGTTAGATGAATTAGAGCGGCGAGACTTGGGGACTGCTCTAATTACTTTATGTATTGGTGCAGGAATGGGTACTGCAACGATTATCGAACGGATCTAGTATAGGAAAATTTCAGTATGAGTTACAAAAATTTTGACCTTAATGTAGATACTGATGGTATTGCAGTCTTGACTTGGGACATGCCTGAGCGACCAATGAATCTAATTGATGAATCGACAATCCAGGAATTGGATGAAATTACCGATAAAGTCATTGATCAATCTGAAATCAAAGGGGTAATTGTTCACTCTGGTAAGGATTCATTTTCTGGTGGTGCGGATATATCAATGCTTAATTCAGGTATCAAAGATTACAATAAATCAGTTGCCGCGGGTAAGGTTGATGAGGCAAAGATAAAATTTTTTAACGAGACCCGAAAATTATCTCAGGTTTTTCGCAAAATTGAGACATGTGGCAAACCCTGGGTCGCAGTCATTGCTGGAACTTGCATGGGGGGAGGTACTGAGTTTGCTTTGGCATGCCATAGTCGGATTGTTGCAGAAGGTGATCAGGTAAAAATTGCATTACCAGAAATTAAAGTTGGAATATTTCCAGGTGCAGGAGGTACACAACGCGTGATGCGTATGTGTGATGCTCAAGCTGGATTACAATTTATGTTACGAGGCAATTCTCTGTCTGGAGATGCCGCACTGAAAACAAAATTGGTTGATGAGGTTGTAGCACAAGACAACCTAATACCCGTTGCAAAAAAGTGTATTCAAGATGGGTTAGATCCGGAAAAACCATGGGACAAAAAAGGGTTTAAATTGCCGAGTGGAAAAGTTTATTCACCGGCAGGATTTCAGTTTTGGCCGGCAGCAAATGCAATTTATCGGCGTGAAACCCATGATAATTATCCAGGTGGACGAGGGATTCTTCAATCAGTGTATGAAGGATTGCAATTACCGTTTGACCTTGCACTAGAAGTTGAGAGTCGAATTTTTGCTAAAGTAATTCAAACCAAGGAAGCAAAAAATATGATTCGAACACTGTTTCTTTCAATGCGTGAATTAAACCGAGGTGCGCGTCGTCCTACCGAAATTCCGAAAAACGAAATTAAAAAGGTTGGTGTTCTTGGGGCAGGGTTTATGGGAGCAGGTATTGCATATGTCACCGCTTCAGCTGGCATTGATGTAGTTCTACTTGACCGAGATATCGAATCTGCTGAGAAAGGAAAGTCTTCTTGTGATGAAATCGCACAAAAAGCTGTAAAACGTAAGAAAATGACTACCGAAAAAGCAACTAAACTATTAAACCACATAAAACCGACAGCAGAATATGCAGACCTTAAAAACTGCGACCTAGTAATTGAAGCAGTATTTGAAGACCGCGAAATTAAAAAAACTGTCACCGTTGCAACCGAAGAGCAGATAGATTCTAATACAATCTTAGCTTCAAATACATCAACATTACCAATTAGTTCACTCGCAAAAAATTCTAAACGACCAGAAAATTTTATTGGCATTCACTTTTTTTCACCAGTTGAAAAAATGATGCTAGTTGAAATAATAATGGGAGAACAAACAAGCGACCACGCGCTTGCCATGGCTCTAGATTATGTTGCTACGGTAAAAAAGACACCTATTGTTGTAAATGATGGACGTGGATTTTATACTTCCCGTGTCGTTATGACTTATATCCGGGAGGGGTTATTGCTACTTGGTGATGGTGTGCCAGCGGCAATGGTAGAGAATGTTGGAAAATTAGCCGGGATGCCAGTCGGCCCACTTACGTTGGCGGATGAAGTTGCCCTTGACCTTGCGTGGAAAATTGGTCAAGCGACTAAAAAAGATTTAGGTGAAAAATATGAGGTAACTGCACTTGATACCATTCTTGAGGAAATGGTTGTCAAACAAAATCGATGTGGCAAGAAGAATAAAAAAGGATTTTATGATTATCTGGAATCTGGTGAGAAAAAATTATGGCATGGAATCGTTGACGTAACTGGTGCACCTAAACCAGCCGAAGAATTTGATATTAAGGAAATTAAGCAACGATTATTAGTAATGATGTCGCTTGAAACTGCTCGAATCTATGAAGAGAAGATTCTAACCGACGCGCGGGAAGCAGATATTGGTTCAATTTTAGGTTTTGGATTCGCTCCGTTTACTGGTGGGACACTTTCATATATTGATATGATTGGTACACCTAAATTTGTCGAAATATGCAAGGAATTTGAACAAAAATGGGGTTCACGCTTTACACCAAATCAACTCCTAGTAGACATGGCAAAGAATAATGAAACGTTTTATCCTGAACACTAAAATAATCAATTAATATTATTATAATAATTTGTATGTGATTTTTGATATTGAAAAGAATGTTTTTGATGTTAAATTTTAAACAAAGAGAATTGTTTTCATAGATATAACTACCATGGAGGAGTTTTCATATGGGTGATACGAACGAGTGGTTAAATAATTTAAAACCAATTCCCGTTCCAGAATACCTGGACCAGTCTGTTCGAGAATTTCCGAACCGTCCGGCAATAGATTTCTTTGGTAACAAAATCAATTATAGTGAACTTGGTGCATTCGTAGACCGAGTCGCATCTGGGTTTCAAAAACTCGGGTTTAAAAAAGGTGATCATATTGGCTTGTGTTTACCTAATATCCCTTATTATACAATTTGTTATTTTGCGATCTTAAAAATTGGCGGGGTTGTGGTGAATTACAACCCACTGTACACTGAACAAGAAATTTCTAAACAAATCGAAGACTCCGAAACCAAAATAATGGTCACTCTGGATTTGAAACAAATTTATGACAAATTTGAACCTATCCTTCAGTCCGGAAAATTGGAACAAGTAATTGTTTGTCCATTTACACAAGCATTGCCATGGTTGAAGAAAATCCTGTTTACTCTGTTTAAAGGGAAAGAACTTGCGTCCATCAAATTTGATTCAAAACGGCTACCATATAGTGTTTTGATGGAAGGCAATACCACACCTGAACCTGTAACTATTGATCCTGAAAATGATATTGCACTTCTACAATATACCGGTGGAACAACTGGCATTCCTAAGGGAGCAATGCTAACACATCGAAATTTGTCAGCCAATGTTGAACAAATTCGCCACACATTTCGTGACGGTCTGGAACCCGGTGCAGAGCGAATTGTATGTGTTTTGCCATTCTTTCATGTTTTTGCAATGACTGCAGGGCAAAACTTTTCAATCGCGATTGGAACCGAGATGACATTAGTTCCACGATTTGAATTAGAGCCAGTATTGAAAACTATTGCCAAAAAACAAGCCACATTATTTCTAGGTGTACCAACAATATTTACTGCAATCAATAATTCACCAAACGTCAGTAATTACGACCTAAGTTGTCTCAAATATTGTATTTCCGGCGGTGCACCGCTACCCGTTGAAGTGAAAGAAAAGTTTGAAAAAATAACTGGTTGTTATTTAGCAGAGGGTTATGGATTAACTGAGTCCTCACCTCTTGTTGCAGTGAATCCAATTGATGGTACCGCACTTGCTGGATCAATTGGTAAAATTGTCGCCGGGACAACAATTAAATTTTGCCCACTAGACGATGATTCCGATGAAGCACAAAAAATTAGTGAGGAAGATCGCTTAAAACCCTTACCTTTGGGTGAAAAAGGAGAACTTTGTGTAAAAGGACCACAAGTTATGATGGGCTATTGGAATCGCCCCGATGAAACAGCAAATACTATTAAAGAAGAGTATCTTCATACAGGTGATGTTGGCTACCAAGATGAAAACGGATATGTCTTTTTAGTTGATCGTATCAAAGATTTAATTTTATGTTCAGGATACAATGTTTATCCCAGAGTAATTGAAGAAGCACTCTATTTACACAAGGATGTTGAAGAAGCAATTGTAATTGGAATTCACGATGAATACCGTGGTCAAAAACCAAAAGCGTTTGTGAAAAAACATGAAGGCTCTACGATGACCGCTGAAATCTTACTGACATTTTTGAAAGAACACTTAAATCCGATCGAAATTCCTGCTGAAATTGAATTTCGCGACGAGTTACCAAAAACAATGATCGGTAAATTGTCCAAAAAAGAGTTGGTTGAAGAAGAGGAACAAAAATTGGCGAAAGCTAACAAATCTTAACTTTTACCACTAAACTTATTTTGAGTTTATAAAATCTTGATTGATGCTAATTGAAATATTCAATTCTTGTGATAAACTCCTATATTTGGTTACCACACAATTTAAGTAAAGCAATTTTGACTTTAAAGTATAGTTTTGCGCATAGACAATCAAATTTATGTGATATATAATTCTTCAATCATAAACTAAACAATCTTCAGGAGGAAATATATGCGAGCCTATATATTTGATGGTTCAGTTGCCGAAGTAGTTGAAGTACTTGAAGCATTTGAACGACTTAAAGCTGAGTACTCTGATCAAGTTGCTTCTACTACGATTGCAACCAATCCAACCGCCACCAAATCAAATTCTTCACCTAAAAAATTACTTAAATCAAATTCTGCAGGTGGAAACGTTAAAACTAAACCCGAATCAAAATCAAAACTAAAAACAAGACGTAAACCACTTCTTTTAGGTACCAAACCAAAAGAGAAATTTGTAAGTGTGGAAGTCATAAAAGAGGTATTTGAACGACGACCAATTACAGGTTCGATGGCAGAACTATTGAAGAACTTACTTTCAACTAAAGAAGGAATTTGGGTTCCTACTTCAAAACTATGTCAAATGTTAAAATATTCACCACGTCAGCTGCAGGGATTACTTGTTGCACTACGACGTCGAGTTGCACATACAGATGGTTATAAAGAAGACCATCACTTCCTTGATTCACAACTTGATAATAAAACTGGAGAATATAATTTTCGCATCCCGAAACATTTACGCCCTACCATAAAACAAATAATGAAAGTATAAATTTCAATCTTCAGTTGAAATTCACCTAACATTATTAGTTGTGGAAATAAGTATTTATTGTCGTCACAATCTAATTCATTCAACCTTATGCTCTATGTGATACCAACTAAATTAGTTTAAACTATATTGATCCAAGTTTTCATTCCTGAAATTGAGTGTGCAAGCATATGGCAATGTAGTAACCATTTTCCAGGGTTATTAGCCAAAAACGCTATTTTTTTAGATTCCCCAGCTGATAACAAAATAGAGTCATGATACTCCCCAAGGTTTAATTCATTAGAAACGCTTCTAAAATGCGTTCCGTGAAGATGAATTACATGAGAGAACCTTGTCTCATTCTTGAGAGTCATTAGCACAGTCTCACCAATTGAAATAGTTGCTAGAGGTGTATCTGTCATACCAACGACTCCATTAAATGCCCAAAATTGATTTTGCTTTGCAATCTCACGAGGAGTTTTTTCTTGACCATCCAACATAACACTTCCAAGTCTTGCCATTGCACCTCCTTCCATCCTAAATTCAATTTCTCGATAGTCATCCAATTTAGTTAACATTGCTGACGGGTTAGGAGGTAATGAATGGGGAGTAGGTCTTACCTTAGATGAATTCTTTCCTTCTACATTTAAACTGACAAGTGAATATCCATGGTCATCTTCATTACTAACAATATCGGCAACTTCACCTGATTCAGCAACTACGTCTGCAATTAGGTCAATTCGTTGTCCTGGAGCTAGTGAAATACTTTTGGGAAATTGTATTGGTTTTGAAACAGGCATTCCATCAAAGGCGACAATCCAACCAATTAACCCTGATAATCCAATAGAAAAAACCCGAGCATTCGCGACATTAAGCAATCTAAATCGAATTCGTTCGTTTTGCTTTACTGAAAGCGTATAGTCAAAAGCACTATTTGTTGTTATTAGATTACCAATTCGTCCGGCATGACTTCGATCATGACCATTATCAAAATTAGAATAAATTTGGCCAGTTTCAGGATCAATTCGCCAATCGTCAATTACTAAAATTTCCTCTCGGTCAATATCAATCTTTTCATTTTCATCAACAATCAATGTACCATAAAGTCCACGGCCAACCTGTTCGATTGAATTATGATGAGAATGATACCAATAAGTTCCAGCATCAAGAGCATTGAATTCATAAGTAAAGTTATTACCAGGTGCTACTGCTTCCTGTGTTAAACCTGATACACCATCCATTGAGTTTTCTATGTGAATACCGTGCCAATGAATAGAACTTTCTTGCGGTAGTTCGTTTACAAATTCCTGTCTTACTTGGTCTCCTTGATTAACACGGATCAAGGGTCCTGGAGTTAAACCATTATATCCCCAAATTTCAGTTTTTTGATATTCTGATGGGGCAAGCTGAACTGAGCCCGTCTTCGCAACTAATTTTTGATGTTTTCCCGCGCTAGCTCTTTCATTATAATTCGGAAAAAAAGTGAATACACCTAGCGATACCCCAAATTTTAACACCTCCCTTCTTTTCAAATTCATTTTTGTCTCCTTAGCAGAATTGGAATGATTGAAAAGTTGATGTAAATAAGGTAATCCTCATTTAGTCTTAGTCGCTTACACCAATATAGTATTTTATTGATCAAAATACTATTTTTTTTACTTTTTCTTGAATACAATTATTTATTTCTATCAATACTTCCACTAAACTTGGATCCATTTTACTGACAATATTTTATAGGAGGATGAGTGTAATATTGATATTTGACAGTAACCTGATACAAAAAAAACACATCATTTAATATATTTTAGAGGAGATTTTCTTCCTCCAAAACTTTACGCGCAACTCTGAAACATTCTAATGCCATTGGAACTCCGCAATAAATACCAATTACATGAACAATTGCTCGAATCTGTTGCTTTGTAACACCATTATTTAGTGCACCACGACAGTGAATTTCCCACTCAGTCATCCGACCAAGTGCACCAATCATAGTAAGATTCATCATTGATCGAGTTTTTGCGTCAATTACGTCATCACCCCATCCAAACCCCCAGCACCAAGCTGTCATTGCCTCTTGAAATGGGCGGTTAAACTCGTCAGCCGCGGCAAGGTTCTTTTCAACATAGTCCTTACCTAATGTTTTTTTACGTTGTTCCAACCCTTTTAGAAACAAATCCTCATTAAAGAAATCAGACATTCTACCTCACTTTTATGGCTATATTCTTAGTTTGAACATAATTTTGTAATGCCTCTCGTCCTTTTTCTCGACCATATCCTGACTTTCCATACCCACCAAATGGGGTTTCTACTCCACCGGCAAACCATTCATTGATAAAAACTTGACCCGCACGGATTTTTGATGCAACTTTAGTAGCACGATTTAAGTCACTTGTAAACACACCACCTACCAACCCATAATCTGTTCCATTGGCAATCTGTACTGCTTCCGATTCATCAGTAAATTTCATAATTGATAATACTGGACCAAATACCTCCTCATTCGCAATTTCCATATCAGGAGTCACATTTGTTAAAACTGTAGGCTCCATAAACGCACCAGATCGATTTAGAACATGGCCACCGACAACTAGTTTAGCACCAGATTGAACTGCATTGCGAACCATATCAACAGCACGATCTCGTTGTGAATCACTTATCATTGATCCCATATTCAGACCTGCCTCCTCTCGTTCATTTCCCGGTCCTACACTTATTTTACTTGCCAGCTCTGCAGCTCGATCAACAAACTCATTATGTATTGTCTCATCAATCACAACCCGACTCATTGCTGAACAAACCTGACCAGCGTTAAAGAAAATTCCCCAACGAACATCGTTTTCAAAATTTTCTAAGTTGACATCATCAAATACAACTGCAGCTGACTTTCCACCTAATTCCAAAACACATGGTACGATATTTTGAGAAGCCGCATTTGCAATAGATTTACCAGTCCCCACCGAACCAGTGAACACAATTTGATTTACATTCGGATGTCGTGCTAATGCAGCTCCAGCAACCTCACCGTATCCGCAAATAATGTTTACCGCACCGTTTGGAAACCCAGCTGTTTCGGCAGCTTTCCCAATCCAAGCATCTGTTATCGGTGTTAACTCTGCAGTCTTTACCACACAAGTATTTCCACATGTCAATGCTGTTGCAACTGAACGTGCACCCACTTCTAAGGGAAAATTCCATGGAATAATTTGCGCTGAGACTCCATATGGTTCCAGTATTGTAAAATCAAGATAGCTTGAACCTAAGGGAATCGAACGGCCTTCTAAAGTCTCAGCTTGATTACCAAAGTATTCAAAATAGCGTGCAGCCCCTTTTATTTCAACGTGGCTTTCCCACAAAGGCTTACCTTGTTCAAGCGTTAATGAGTTTGCAATTTCGTCAGCATTTGCTAATAAAAATTGACCCATCGCCTGAACCATACGTCCTCGCTCTACGGGTCTCAAATCAGATAGAGTTCCTGCCTCATGAACTCTCTTCGCAGCTTGAACAGCTCGATCAACATCTTTTTCGTCAGCTAGGGCATGTTCAGCGAGAACTTCACCAGTCGCCGGATTAATGATATCAAGTCGGCCGGCACCACCATCAACCCACTCACCATCAATTAAATTCTTATAATAATGATCTCCTTCAGACATTGATTCCCTCCTTTATCCATTGTTGAAGCACCTGGATGGAATGCTCTGAATTCACTCCACAATTTGGATCAATTACCAACGGGCCCGGATTGTAACCGGCTGATTTCATCCCCCGTTGAACACTCTCAACCAAACCTATATCTTCTGCAACTGTGGTTTCGCGATCTTGAATCGCTAACTTTTTTGCTACTGACGTTGTGCCTTCATCGTGTGCATACCAACCGCGCCAAACCACAACATTATTTTCATCAATTGCGCGCCAATGATAAGTGTTCAATACGTTTCCAGGATAAACTTGAAATGAAAACATTGGCCATAAAAACCAGGAAGAATATTTACCTGCATATTCATTTACATCTAGATCAATTGAATAAGTCATCGACTCAAGATTTTGACACTCTGTCGTATGCCGTAAACAGTAACCTTGGGGCATAATATTGTAAGTTGCAGGGTTCACGACACCAGTTGAAAATGTAGGATGATTTAGTGAACAATGATAACATTCCGAGTAATTTTCAATTGAAACTTTCCAATTACACTGTTCAGGAATTTCAACCCACTCAACAGGTTCAAGCTCTGCATACTGTGGCACATAATCGCTAATCTCATTGCGCACATTTGGAAACCATTTATCCATCTCTTTGGCATTCCAATCCAAATTTGCAAATATAAATCCACAAAATTCTTCAATACGAACAGGTGTCAGCTTGATGTCACAACGATTGAATCCATCTACAACAGATATATTTGGACCGGCACGAAGATTGCCATTTAATTCATAAGTCCACGCATGATACGGACATACTATCAATTTTAACTGTCCAGTATCCTTCACCAATTCATGGGCACGATGTTGACACACGTTGTAAAACGCGCGCAAATTACCGTCTTTTCCCTTAATACAAAACAAATTCTCACCGGCGATTGAAAAGGTAAAATAATCCCCAGGATTTTGCACTTGAGAACCATGCCCCGCAAACTGCCAAGTTTCTCGCAATAATCCAGATTTTTCTATTGTAAAAATTTCAGGATCTGTGTAATAATTGGCATCTAGTGAACGAATAGGACCATTCATATTTCAACCAAAGATTTCATTATTTATTATAGTCGTTTTATAAATTTGATAATATAATACACTCTCTTTTTAAACATTACACAAAATTATTTCAATAAAAATTAATTCCTTGATGAAATCTTTTTGTTGATATCAAAGTTTGTTTCAAATTATAGAACTTTGTTTTGACATAAATTTTCACCAATCTGAGGGATTTGAATATGAACAGCGTTGAGTTACCTTCCCACGCCCAATATATCGTTATCGGTGGTGGTATTATGGGTTGTGGACTCGCTTATCACATAGCACATGAAGGTGCAAGAGATGTTATTCTATTAGAGAAAGCGGAACTAACATCTGGTTCAACTTGGCATGCAGCTGGTCAAATCACACATTCAACTTCCAGTTTTAGTTTAGGGAAATGTGTTGACTACAATATTAGCTTATATTCTGGGAAATTAGAACACGAAACTGGTCAGAATGTGGGTTGGCATGGATGTGGGTCACTTAGATTGGCTTATACTGAAGATGAACTTGACTGGTTTCGCCACACTCTATCAGTTGGTCAAGCACTAGGTTTTAATATATCCCTTGTTGACAGCTCTGTTATAGCAAAACTACACCCATTTTATAATTTAGACGGGGTTTTAGGCGCACTTCATACACCCGAGGATGGGCATGTTGACCCCAATGGAGTTACTCAAGCACTCGCCAAAGGGGCTAGACAACTTGGAGTAAAGATTTTCCGTCGACAATTAGTAACCAACATACAACAAAAAATTAATGGAGAATGGCGCGTTTTTCTTGATTCAATTCATATTGATTGCGAACATATAATAAATGCGGCGGGAACTTACGCGCGACAAATTGGTGAATGGTCAAATTTACAGTTACCGATGACTTCAATGACTCACCACTATTTTGTCACTGATACTGTTCCAGAATTTCAAGAATTAGAAGCTGAACTACCAGTTATTCGAGATGATAAGTTAGTTTCAGGTTATATTAGGATGGAACAAAAATCTGGACTTATTGGAATTTATGAAAAGGAGAATAGTAACTCAGTTTGGGAAAATTTTTGTCCTTGGGAATCGGAAAATGAATTGTTTGAAGCAGATTATGAACGAATAATGCCGTGGCTTGAAAATGCAATGGGGCGGATGCCGATTTTTTCAAATTTAGGTATTAAACGAGAGGTACACGGCGCAATTTCCCATCCACCTGATGGAAATCCGCTTATAGGACCGGCACCTGGTGTTCAAAACTATTGGTGTTGCTGTGGAACGCAAATTGGATTTGGTTGGGGGCCTGGTTTAACTCGTGAATTAGCTCGCTGGATCATTCACGGTTCAGCTGATATTTCAATGCGTGAATTTGACCCTCGTCGATTTGGACAATACGCAACTCCAAAATGGCAAGTAATAAAGGCACATGAAGATTACAAGCTTCGACACGAAATCCCATTTCCACATTTAAATCGGTTAGAAGGTCGGCCAATTAAACCTTCTCCATTGTTTGAACCACTCAAGAAAAAAGGTGCTGTTTATGAAGAGATCTTTGGTTTTGAACGCCCGCGCTGGTTCGCTAACAATTGTTTAGAACAAAGAGATTACTACTCGTTCCGACGGACACCAATTCATGAGGTCGTCGCTAATGAAGTTAAAGCTGTTCGAGAACGCGTTGCAATTATGGATGTAACAGCTTTCTGCAAAGTATTAGTTTCCGGTAAAGATGCGTTTTTAATTCTTGATCAATTGACAGCCAACAGAATGCCTCAAAGAGATGGTTCTATAACTTTGACACATATGCTCAATCAAAGAGGACGCATTGAACTAGAACTAACGATGGTGCGTCTATCAAGTGATAAGTTTTATTTAGTTTCAGCAGCATTTTTTGAACACCGACTTTTGGACCACCTTGAAAAACATTCTGCTAATTTTGATGTTACTATTACTTCCAAGTCTGAAGAGATCGGTGCATTAGCTATAAATGGGCCATTGTCAAGAAAAGTTCTAGCAAAGTGCACTGAAGCTGATTTATCTAACTCTGCTTTTCGCTGGTTATCTGCAAAGGAAATCAAAGTTGCAGATCAAGATTTGATCGCAATGAGAATGTCTTATGCTGGAGAACTTGGTTGGGAATTACATGCTCCCTCTGATTCGCTAGTTGAAATTTATAGTGAACTTTGGGATGCTGGAAAGGAGTTCGAAATCGTGAACTATGGTTCATTTGCGATGAACTCGATGCGAATGGAAAAAGCTTTCAAGGGAGCAAGCGAATTAACAAACGAAGTTACCTTACCAGAAGCAGATGTTATGCGATTCGTTGATTTAGAAAAAGAATTTTTGGGGGCTCAGCAAACTCGAACGAGTAATGAAATTAAAATGAACAATGAAATGCCGTGGATCTGTGCCTATTTAGAAATTTCAGAAAATGGCGTAGAAGACGGTCACGGTGGTGAAGCGGTATTATTTAACGGTAAAGTTGTGGGAACCACTTCATCAGTAGCATATGGGCATTCCGTTGGTAAAATCCTTGCATTTGCTTATATCAATCAGTCC
Organism: Stappiaceae bacterium; assembly: GCA_964291365.2. Lineage (GTDB taxonomy): Bacteria > Pseudomonadota > Alphaproteobacteria > Rhizobiales > Stappiaceae > JBDWFY01. Next base: position 944,454 of record OZ219989.1, on the reverse strand, counting down.
TATTCTAGTCCTGGAACAGAATTAATTGTTTCAATTGCAGGAAATGATAGAACCGCACGAATTTTAGATCAACCCACCTACGACCCAAATAATTTACGACCGAGAATGGATACATAACAGTAAAATCAAATTTCTATGTGAAATTATGTCTTGATCAAGTGGAAGCATGTACAGTATCTTTAGTTCTGAAAACTCAGATTCAATTTCACAAGATTTTTTATCATTTGAAGGGATACCAAATGACTAATTCCCCTACTATACCCACAACAATGCGCGCATTTGTACTAACTGGCCATGGCAATATGGACAAACTTGAATATCAAGAAAGTTGGCCGGTTCCCTCACCTTCAAATGATGAAGTATTGATTAAGGTTGAAGCATGTGGACTTAACAATACTGATGTAAATACTCGTTCGGGCTGGTACTCAAAATCAGTCAATGAGGCAACCACCGGAGACCAATATGAGTCCGTAGACACCGATCCAGCTTGGGGTGGTTCTGCAATTAGCTTTCCAAGAATACAAGGAGCTGATACTTGTGGTATAGTCATCAAGGTTGGCAAAACTGCTGATCAATCACTTCTGGGAAAGAGAGTCATTACTGACAATTGGGTTCGTGATTGGGATGATCCATTCAATATGGAAAAATGTGGTTACTTTGGCTCAGAATTTAATGGAGGGTTTGCAGATTATACCGTTATCCACCATCGAAATGTCGCACCAATTGAGTCCTCATTAACTAGCGCAGAATTAGCAACTTTTTCATGTTCCTATACAACTGCTGAAGGTATGCTTAGTCGTGCGAATGTAACGGAACGAGATGTTATTTTGATTGTTGGAGCTTCAGGTGGAGTAGGATCTGCACTTATCCAACTAGCAAAGCGTCGAAGTGCAACAGTTATCGCTCTCGCATCGGAATCTAAACATAATGATGTAAAAGCGGTAGGTGCTGACTTTGTCTTAGCACGTGAACCCAAAAATTTACAAGAAGATTTGATGAATGCGATTGGAAAGAACAAAGTTTCAGTCGTAGCCGATATCGTCGGCGGATCACGATTTGGTGACCACATTGATGCATTGGAACAAGGCGGCCGATATACCTGTTCTGGAGCTATTGCTGGTCCTGTTGTTGAACTTGATTTACGCACCCTTTATCTAAGAGATTTAACATTTTCGGGTTCTACCATTGTTCCACCAGAGATATTTCCACGAGTTGTGCAATATATTCAAAACGATGAAATTCGTCCGTTACTAGCTGCAACATATCCACTTAAAGATCTAAAGACTGCTCAATCGGCATTCATAAAAAAATTGCATACTGGTAATATCGCGGTCACGATGAACTAATGAAATATTATTAGTAAAGTTAGTGAAAGTCCCTATCCAATAAGATTATTAGTCAGTTTCAGTATGAAGATCTCACAAATATCAGTTTGGCAACTCGATCTGCCACTTTCAAAACCTTATTATCTTTCAGGGGGTCGTCTTAAATTTGAATCATTAGACTCTAGTTTTGTCCGAATTGATACCGACACAGGAATATCAGGCTGGGGTGAAGCCTGTCCTTGGGGTCATTCATACTTACCGGCACATGGTCCTGGTGTACGTGCAGGAATTGAAACAATTGCAACCAGTATTATTGGCTTGGACCCTTGCGCTATCAACACAATTAATCAAGTAATGGATAAAACCTTACCTGGTCACCTATATGCTAAGTCTCCGATTGATATTGCTTGTTGGGATATTTTAGGAAAAGTTTGCAATTTACCCCTTTGGAAGTTGCTTGGAAGTCAACAAAGTGAAGCGGTAGCCGTAAATTCATCTATTTCCACTGGTGAAATTGACGACATGATAGCAGAAATTAAAGCTGCAAGTGACCATGGCTACCGTACCCATTCAGTAAAGATCGGTGGTAATTCCGTAGCAATAGATATTGAACGTATAAACGCAATTTCAAACTTTTTACCAAATACCGAAAAAGTTACCTTTGATGTAAACCGTGCATGGACACCGGGAATTGCATTGCAAGTGTTAAATTCAGTTGATTCCAATGATTGGATTGAACAACCGTGTGAGACTCTTGAACAATGTGCATTGGTTGCGAATCAGGTTACAAATCCAATTCTTTTAGATGAATGTTTGCACTCATTTCAGGATCATTTAAATGCATTTCAACAGAAAGCATGTGTTGGCATAAAGGTTAAACCCAATCGAGTTGGAGGATTAACAAAAGCTAGACAAATTTGTGATTTTGCGATATCCATTGGTTGGCAAATGCACATTGAAGATGTCGGTGGGTCAGCACTAGCCGACACGGTAGCAGTTCATTTAGCAAGCTCAGTACCCAAAGAATATCGACTTGAATCATGGCTTTGTCACTATCATTTAACAGTTGACCCAGTTCCTAAACAGGGTGCTCGAAACATCAATGGTTTTGCTACACCACCAGATTCTGCTGGTATAGGAATCGTTCCGGACGAGTCAATCATAGGTAAACCAGTTGCTGTTTATAAATGATAATTTTAATATGAGTATGACATTCGATTCTAATTCTGTTGTGGATTAAACTACCTAATTCACATTGATGTAGATTTTCTGAATTGTCCTACCATTGACAAGTGAGTATAGTTGTGATTACAAAATTAAATTCATCTATTTTAGATGTGACACTATGTCGCAGATAAATCGGTTGAATTTTACGCATTTTCCAAATATCCTGAATTGAAACCATATAATAAAATTAGGAGTAGTGTAATGAGAAAATTCGGTATTATTATAACCACGCTCACCATAATGTTTACAATTTCATCTTGTAACGTTCAAGGAACCTTTACACCTGCAGATGAAAGTGTAACTGGTCATTGGTACCCATCTGAATAATCTGATGCAAGGTGCCAGTATAAAAATTAAAAAACTCACAATAACCCGAATACCAAGTATTTGGGTTATTTATTGGACTCGGAAATATACTAGATTTTAGTGTTACTTCTGAAAAAATCTATTTTCGTACATTTACAGCTAATTTGCTTGTCCAGTTAAATATAAAGCTCCATGTACTTTGATATTTTTCAGTATTTCCTGCTTCCAATCTAGATAAGTTAGAAAATAACTACCACAACACCTTAGTTATGTTGCACTTCTTGTCCCGTTGCACTTTCTACTATGTCTTCACCGATTCCATACAAGAAACAAACAAACTCATTTTGCCCTCTTGCAACACAATCATTCCGAGTGTCTGCACACGAAACCACTGCAAGTGCAATAAAAACCAATGATAAAATTTGAGTAATCTTTTTCATTTCTTGATCCTTTGTTATTGTTAATAGACATTACCAATTATCTATTAATAACAAAAGTTAGAATTTCAAGTAAATGTAATACTCTGTGACAATTTGTCGCAAATTAAAACCGAATAATTTTCAATTTCTACTGGATCGTCTCAACAGCAACATTAATTGCATTTTCTGTAATTTTGAGATCTTCTTCAGTAAGTGCTAAACTTGGATATACTTTGCTAGGTGCTTTAAAAATACCTTTAACTCTAAGTTCTTTATTAAATCGAGCAGCTAAATCAGAATCTACAGTTTGAGTGTGCCGATAGTTTTCCACCTCACTTGACGTGAACATAACATCAAATAAAGTCGGGTCACCAACCACTTGATGATCAATTCCAGCTTTAGTAAGTGCAACAGAAAATAAATTTTGAATTCGGGATCCAATTTTACGGAAGTGTTCATATTGACCTTCCCGACGCAAAATTTCTAACGTTTTTAAACCGGCCACACTGGCAACTGGATTTCCAGAAAGAGTACCAATTTGCATTAAAAAACCATCACCTGCTTTACTTTTATCAAAGTGCGACATGATTTCTTTCTTTCCAGCTATCGCGGCCAATGGAAAACCACCGCCGATTACTTTACCTAAAGTACAAATATCTGGAATCACACCATATAATTCTTGAGCACCACCATAAGCTAAACGAAATCCCGTTACAATTTCATCAAACACGAGCAATATTCCATGTTTATTACAAAGAGAACGGAGTCCTTGTAAAAAACCTTCTTTGGGTGGAATTATACGTTGTAGAGGTTCAATTATAATCGCACCAATCTGTGATCCGTATTCATCTATTAACGATTCTGTGAGCACAAGGTCATTGAATTGAGAAATTATCATATCATCTCTCACACTGGCAGGAATTCCCGCACTATCGGGAACAGCAGTTGGAAAATTCACTTGTCGAATTGGTGCTAAACTCATTTGAGCTTCCGAGCTCATCCCGTGATAACCACCTTCAAATTTAAGGATTTTTTCTCGACCTGTAAAGGCGCGCGCTAAACGTATTGCGTACATATCTGCTTCACTACCCGATGAAACGAATCGTACCTGTTCGGCACAAACTATCGCGCGACATATCTCCTCAGCTAACTCAATTCCACTACTATTATTAGCAAAAAATGTTAACCCTTTTGGTAACTGAGTTTTAACTGCATCTAATACTTCTTCATTGCCGTGCCCCAGTAACATAGGACCAGAACCGATTAAATAATCAATATACTCCTTTCCATCTTCGTCCCAGACTCGAGATCCTTTTCCCTTATTAATAATGATGTTGGATTCAAAATTTCCAAAAGTGGCCGCTGGTAATACATGTTCAGCGCGATCAATCCAGTTTAGTTGATTTGTCATTCTTTTTTCACTCTAAACATCTATTCGTGAGTTTTCAGAAGGTTGAATTCACCCTGAATCATTGTATAAATTCGAAAATTCGGTTAAAGAAAGCGAACAATTGACTCTTAATTCATCAATTATTCAATTTAAGAAAATCTCTTGATTTGTCTCAAACATTTTAAAACATGAAACTACTCTTGATGTTGTGGAGTATGTTTTTCCCAAATTTTTTTCCAATCTAATTCATCTTTAAAAAATACGGACCAATCTGAAAAATATACTTTTTCGTTTCCTAGATCTTCTAATCCATTAGTAAGTGTAAGCGAAACTCTAGGTCGAGCTTTGTCATTGATTGATTTCGTTACTATTTGTAAATCAGAACCAATTCTGACCAATGAACCAATCTCAATATTTTCATTGGAATCTGTTTGATAGAAACTCTTAAAGTTGTACTCAAACTTTATGTTTGGTAACACAAGGTGAAAACGTTGTTGAAATAGTCTTTCATTAGCCTCAATCTTCTCAAATTGATATTCCCCTTCTAAAGGTACTACATGTATTTCTTCGTTAAAATTACCTAATAAACCAATTATTGGCGATACGTTTTCACCAAACTTAAGAAATACCGCTGATGGGAGGGAAGCATCAGTAAGTTTACTAAGTTTTACACTTTTGCTACTTAGAAACATTCTCATAATCTCCGTTCATATTTTGATAGATTTAAAAGCTTATTTGTAGTTTTAACACTCATGATATAAGCTAATCCCTTTGAAAATTCAATACCTATTTTCTACACGGCAAGGTAGGCAAATTTTCCCTGTCAAAATACCACTTAAATCACGAATTTAATAAAAATAACATCTCACTTTATAAGTTAAATTATGACAATCTGAATTCATTAAATGAATGTAAAAACCGTGAGTGTTCAGACATAAAGTCCGAAATTATCTATAGTTCACATTAGAGTAGCAGTATAATCGCTATAATCCCTATTCTTTAACTAAATACTTTTCTTATTCCATTATAAATTCATATTTTAGGGTGAGTATATTGAAAGCAATAGATCGCTTGGTATGCTAACCGCATCAGCTCCATAAGAGACTGCCAATTTAAATAAATCAGCTTTCCGAATCGACGTTACAAGAATTTGAGATTTCAATGTAGGTTGATTTTTAAATGTTTCCCTAATCTCATGAATTAACTCTAAACTATTGTAGCTTAATTCTTTATATTTCGTTTGATTAAATAATCCAATAAATGTAGCATTTGAGTTTGCAGCTAAAATAGCTTGATTCGCAGTTACACAAGGACCAATACATACAACAAATTTGCGTCGAGTTAACTCTTGACATGCATTTAATCCCTGCGGTGATGGTGGAAGAGTAATCGCTGGAAATTTATTTCTAGGTACACTAGCATAAATATTACCCATTTCAATCATATCCTGTGAATCTCTGCAGTTTGTGGGAATTAACCCAATTACAGGTAATTCCGGTGCAGATGAAAGAAACGTATCTATCTGTTCAGGCCAAAATTCTGGTACCTGAAAATTTTCGTGGTTCATTAAGATTCCTTTTAGTGAGCTTAATAAACCACTTTGTTTTATGCGAATTACTTCAGAAGTATCTTTCGGTTCTAACAGTAGCTTCAAAGTTCTGTACTCCAGTTTAGAAATTCCGAACTCACATTTAGTATGGTCAGGAAGTTTCTTCTAGATTTTTATTTGCAATTTCTTTAGCACGATTCATCAAAGATTGTTGTAACTCCATCTGCTTCGTTACGGTCAAGTTAATTTCATCGGACCTTGTTCGCATTTTATCCACAAATTTATATGATTTGCGAAATAAAATAACTGCCGTCAACAATAACACAAAATAATGAAACCACATACCATAACCGACATATTCATGCAACTTATCTTCAACGATCTTTTGATCAGCTATTGTTATAGGATATGAAATAAAAATTGAGCTACTTAAAATCAAAAGAATAGCAGATGGCAACAACACTGAAATACTCATTTTAATAGTTTTCAATTCAATGTTATGCGGACTGACCTCCGAAAAAGCAGTATCCTTTGTTTCAGGATACAAAGGGTTATTTGCAGAGAGTTCAACCTTGTCAATTTCCTTTTTTTGTAGGTAATTAGACTAATTGTTTATTATATTTCACTGTGAAGTACCCAATTACATTTAAATTAATAAATCAGGTTCAATTTAACAAGATAAATTTCATTTTAATCGGAAATTTAAATACAAATTTTCTAAAAATGTCAAAGTAATTTTTAAATTTATTTTAATTACTCAATAATGTGTCAAATTATTTCGTTTGAATTCTCGATTTATGTTTTGCCAATTTTAATTTACGAATCATTTAAAGTCTTATCTTTACCGTAGCCAGATTTCGGCAATTTTACTATATATCTCCGTTGCTCTCATAATATTTTCGATTTTCACATATTCATTTGTTTGCCCACTCATTCCAATTTCTCCTGGTCCAATGATTGCGAAAGGTACATCTAAGCCATCAAGAAGTACTGCTCCATCACTATAATATGATACACCTTTAAATGTTGGCTTTTTTTCTATGCACTGTGCTATGCTATCATAACAACTTTTGGCAAATGTACTCTCACGATTTTCTTCAATTGCTGGTTTGTAATCTAACTTTTTAATACTTACCCGTTGCGACGCAAATTCAGAAATTTGCTCAATTACTTGTTCAGCTGAAATACCAGGACCAAACCTAACATCAATTTCAATAACACATTTATCAGGTGTAAGGTTTACTGCCTTTCCACCATTAATTCGGCCAACATTGATTGTGTCATTTGTTAACAACGGATGCCGAGGTGTTTTGAGTTGAAATTTATTGAGACTCCTGATGAAATCGGACATTAACTCAATCGCATTCGTTCCTTTATTTCCTGAAATATGGCCAATTTCACCCGTACATTCTAATTCCAACCAAAGTGCGGCTTTCTCAACAATTACAATATTAAGATTACTAGGTTCACCGCATAGAAATGCACCAATTTGTGATTGAAATCCTTGCTCCACAAGTTTACGTGCACCAAGACAATTTGCACTTTCACCTGCAGTAAAAGCCAAAATCAAATCACCTGCTAGAGGAATGTTTCGTTGTTTGATGAAATTTGCTGCTCCAACAAACGCAGCGACCGCTGATTTCATATCAGATGCACCACGACCATATAGTTTACCTTCACTTTTCTGTGCAGCGAATGGTAAAAAATTCCAATCTTGATTACCGATTGGTAGCGTATCTAAGTGGGCAGAAAATACTAGTGGCTTAATCTTACCACTACCTGGAATTGTTCCAATTACATTGGCTCGTCCTGGTGCAAATTCATCTAGTTTGTTGTCTATTCTCAATTCAGTTAAAGTTTCAGCTACCAATCGTGCGACATTTAACTCACCACCTGGTGGGTCACAACTTTCTAATTGGATCAAATCCTGTGTAAATTTTACTGGATCAAATGAACTTACTGTTTCAATAGACATTTCTTATTTTGTCGGCAATTTAGCGTCCGGTAATACCTCGTAATCTTTCAGAACGTCGTCGCAACAGTTCCATAGTTGTTAACAGAGCAATTGAAAGAAAAACCAAAATTGTCGCAACAGCCAAGATTGCTGGACTAATTTGTTCTCGAATACCGTTCCACATTTGGCGGGGAATGGTTTGCTCATCAAGTCCCCCAACAAACAAAACTACAACCACCTCATCTATTGAAGTCACCAATGCAAATAATGCTCCTGAAATAACGCCTGGCAATATAAGTGGTAATTGAATACGACGAAACACTGTCACAGGATTCGCACCAAGTGATGCTGCTGACCTAGTTAACGACTTATCAAATCCGATCAGCGTTGCAGTTACTGTGATTATAACAAAAGGTACACCCAGAGTTGTGTGCGCCAAAATAATGCCAAGATATGGAATTCCCCAATTCTGTATGCCAATTGATGAGTAAAAGAAAAACACACCAGTCGCAACGATAATAATTGGTACAATCATTGGAGAAATCAAAATAGCGGTAATTGGCCCTTTAAACGGCATTTCTGTTCGACTTAAACCTAACGCGGCCAAAGTTCCAAGTGTTGTCGCCAAAATCGTTGAGAAGAAACCAATAATTGCTGAATTTTTCGCCGCGTTTATCCATGTTGAATTCACCCAAGCATCAGCCCACCAACTAGCATCACGTAGTCCTTCTGGAGCAATCATTCCAAAAGTAAGTAAGAGGTCATACCAGCGTAAGGAATAACCATCAGGGTTAAATCGCAACATCTTTTGGGTGAATGTAAAATAAGCTTCAGCATTGAAGGATAATGGAATTATCACTAATATCGGTGCAATCAAAAATAAGAAAATCAGCGTACATATCACTAAATAGATATAGTGCCAAATTCGTTCAACAAAAGTAACATGTGCTGGTAATGCCATCGTTCAATCACCCTAATTTAACATTTTCAACACCAATTAATCGACTGTACAACCAATATAATCCTAAGACACCAATAAATAGTAAGGTCGCCAACGCAGCAGCTAATGACCAGTTCAGAGATTGTTGCATGTGAAAAGCAATTAGATTTGAAATCAATTGTCCTTCAGCCCCACCAACTAATGCAGGTGTAATGTAGTACCCAACAGCAAGGATAAAAACAAGGAGAGCACCTGCTCCTATACCTGGTATAGTTTGTGGAAAATAAACCCGTCTAAACGAAGTAAAACTGTTTGCCCCCAAACTGCGAGCTGCGCGAACATGTGACGGGTTGATTCCTTTCATAACTGAATAAAGCGGTAAAATCATAAACGGAAGCAAAATGTGCGTCATTGCTACTATTGTGCCAACTTGGTTGTACATCATTTGCAGACGATTCTCGTCCCCAACCAATCCAATATTTACTAACACGTCATTAACTAATCCTTGAGATTGCAAGAGCACAATCCAACTCGTCGTACGAACTAGTAACGAAGTCCAAAATGGGAGCAATACCAAAATCATGAGTAAATTTGAATATTTTGTCGGCAAATTAGCTAGTAGGTGTGCGACTGGAAATCCTAACAAAAAGCACAAAAATGTAATCAATATTGAAAGAATTAATGTACGTCCGTATAATTTTAGGTATATTTGTCGTTCTTTATCTACTGCTATAATTTCGCCATATAGATTTCGTTTTTGATCAACAGCTGCAAGAAAAAAATTTAAGGTATAACTGTTAGCGGCATCCCGCATTGCGCGCCATAGATTTGAATCCCCCCACTCTTCGTCTGATTCTAAAACAGCTTCTTTAAACGGTGGTTCAAATTTACCCGATTTTCTAGTCGTTGATGTAAACAACGAACGAGTCCCTGAAATTTCATAATTTATCCGGGTACCAACTTGACCAGCAGCGCGATTTTCGCGTAATACTTTTAGGTCGGACACTAAAGCTTTATATGCCGCTTCATCAGGTTCAATTCCAGCAGGATTTTGTGTAAACCACTCGCTCAAATTTACCATTAAAGGCGTTTGTTCACCTGATACTGGGTCCCGTTGTAAAGTAAAGCGATCATTATAAATCCCTTGAAATAGCAACTGAAAAATCGGAATTACAAAAGTTATTACGATAAAGAGAAGTAAGGGGGCAACTAAATATATCGCCCGTCTTTGAGCGCGCCGTTGTGCGTTACGCAACGCGATTTTCAATGGACGGCCATCCGCAGTTGTTAATGGACTTAACAATGTAGATTCAGCTGAAACTGACATAATACTATTAGGTTATAAATGGCCCCGATTTGAAAAAAAAACGGGGCCAAATAAGTTATTACAAATTAGTTCGTCAACCAAGCATTGAAACGCTCGTTGAGTTCTGTATCTTGGTCAGCCCAAAATTCATGATTATTGACTAACGCGTTTTCAAGATTTTTAGGTGCTGTAGGCATATGAGGGGCCATATCGGTAACACCATCATGATACTTTCCTACAAGGTCTGTTGATGACCGACGGGCGGGACCATAGCTTATCCAAGTTGCTTGGTCAGCAAGAGGTTTAGTTCCAGTTGCGAAGGCAATAAATTTTCTAGCTTCCTCAGGATTTGGAGCACCTTTAGGTATCACAAAAAGATCAAAATCAAGGATTTGACCATCCCAAACGATCTCCAGAGGTTGACCTTCACCTACCGCTGCATCAAATATCCTACCATTATAGGCTATAGACATAACGACTTCCTTATCAGCTAGTAACTGCGGAGGTTGCGCTCCTGCTTCCCACCATACGATATTATCTTTTATAGTCTCCAATTTTGCCAAAGCACGTTTCACCCCTGCTTCGGTTTCAAGTAGATCATAAACTTCATCTGCAGGTACACCATCACCCATAAGAGCCATTTCCAAAGTCGCTTTTGCCCCTTTTTTCAAACCACGTTTTCCGGGAAATTTGTCTAAGTCAAAAAAATCTACAATTGAAGATGGTTTACCCGATATGGATTCTGTATTGTAAGCAACAATGGTCGACCAAATAATAGTGGCGATACCGCAATCCACTATACCACCTTCAATGAAATCATCTACTGGTGATGTTCCATCAGGTGCGGCTGGAAGATCTGAGGCATCAATTGGTTCAAGTAGTCCTTCATCACATAACCGAAGTGCATCCGAACGTTCAACATCAGCGACATCTACTGATACATTGCGTGCCTCGACTTGAGCTTTAATTGGTTTAGCTGGATTGTCAGCATCAACAGAATTTACTTTGATGCCAGTTTCTGCAGTAAATGGTTTATGATATGCCTCAACCTGACTTTTGGTATAAGCACCTCCCCAAGACATGACAGTAACTTCCTGTGCTGATACTCCAAACACCATTCCAACAGCTACTGCCAACGATGTAAGAAATGTGAACTTCATTTTTTATTCCTCATTGGGACTATATTGATTTTGATATCCGTCGTTACAAGTCCCTCAGTAACAACAGAAAAGCTCCTCACAATAAGGTGCTTTGTTCAGTTAAATATCTAATGCTCGACAGTCATTTGGTAACCAACCGATTTCAACTTCTGTACCTGGTTGTAATTTCTTATAATCTGCGGCATTACGTGAACGTACAATAAAGACATCATTTCCAGCTACTTTCAATCGCGTACGATATACATCACCCATGTAAATTACTTCTAATACCTTAGCAGATAGCAGAAATGAATCAGGTGACATACGGGTTTTATTGGTTTCTACTCGCTCAGGACGAATCGAGACTCTTGTTCTTGAACCAACACCTGATATATTAACTGGTGTAGCACGAATCATTGTACCATCATCAAGTTCAACTTCACACAATCCATCATGAATCTCCTTTACTGTACCTTCTAAAGTATTATTTTCACCAATAAATTGTGCCACAAAACTATTTTGTGGTCTTTCATATAATACATCTGGTGGATCTAATTGTTGAATCATACCATCATTAAACACTGCAACACGATCTGACATTGTCAATGCCTCAGTTTGGTCATGAGTCACATATACGACAGTTATACCAATTGAATGTGCTAAATTTTTGATCTCAAACTGCATATGCTCTCTTAATTGTTTATCTAGTGCACCAAGTGGTTCATCCATTAATACTAATCCTGGTTCAAATACTAATGCACGAGCCAGTGCAATTCGTTGTTGCTGACCTCCTGAAAGTTGTGCTGGCCGACGATTTTTGAATTCCGCCATTTTCACCATGTCTAGTGCTTTAGTGATTTTTGACTCGCGTTCTGACTTGCCTATTCCCCTAACCTCCAATGGAAAACCCAAGTTTTCTTCTACAGTCATATGCGGAAATAACGCATAGTTCTGGAATACCATACCAATACCACGCTTATGAGGTGGAATATTATTAATTGGTCGTTGTTCTAGAAGGATCTCACCATGCGTGGCAGTTTCAAACCCTGCTAACATCATCAAACAAGTCGTCTTACCAGAACCTGATGGTCCTAAAACCGTCAGAAACTCTCCCTTTGCAACAGAAAAATTGAGATCCTTTATGACAAGCGTTTCACCATCGTAGCTTTTCTGTACACTTTCAAATTTCACAAACGCTTCATCAAGATCATGTGCCATATATATTATCTCCAAGTTAAATTACAAAACCAAATCGTCCATTTTTTTCTCAACCAATTAAAGTAAAGTATAAATTTTATCCATGCAGAATATTTATAGTCAAATACTTCACAATTGTTAGCTAGTTTTAAAAAAAATATAAAAATTACAACTTGAAAAATCAAGAATAGATTTAAATATTCAATTCAGCTGTTTTCGTTACTGTCACTCACAATCAAAAAAACTGTTCTCAAACTTCAACCTCTTCAATTATTTTAGTTACTCAACTACAAAAAAGTTGCTTTTGATCCAGTATGATTGCAATCCGTGCTTAAAATCAAATTAGTGAAGAGGTACTTCAATATTAGTAAAATCAATTTTATCCGTACGCGCCTTAATATTCTTATACACGCTCAAAACTTGTCCAAATTCCTCTGATTGTATACCAGATTCAACAATACTTGAAACCACATCAACAAGTCCATCAACTGAGACATTGTTTGCACTGATATTCAATCCTTGCACAAGGGAGAGCAACTTTAAAAACGTTGTTAATTTTTCTATACTCAAATCATCCGTGCTCCGTTGACGTGAAATATGCATCCACCAGTTATCTAATCGCTCCTTGATTTGATTGACAAAGTTAATCTCGGTAATGCGTTCATCCAGTACATCCGAAATCATAATTTGCAGCTCTGGTAATTTGACTTTTTCTACCTCTGGAAACATTTCTTGGATTATGTCCGCTTCAGTTTCTAAACTGAACATCGCATCCCCCTTACTAGAACTTATAAACTGACGTTCTAGTGCATCAAGTGGTAACAATCTTATATTTGCTTCCCATTTTCCAGCGGTTTGATATTCAGAAGTAACATAAAGAGCCGGTGCTCCTGCTTTATGCCATACATATCCATCAACTAAGATTATTGATTTCAGGCGATTCATACAGTTTTCCATCGCCCAGCTTTGATTATTGGTCTCAAGATCTATTACTTCATCAATTGTACAAATGTCATGTGCATATTCATTAAAATAGAAATCCCCATCTGATTCAGGGGCTAATGGCTTTCTAGTCAGAATTGGCGATTTCAAGTCCTGTCGAGTTTTAGTAAGTGCCATCAAAATATGATCATGGCGTTGTTCTCCTGACGATGGCAACGCAATCGAATTGCGTTCAGAAAGCGGATACCAATGTCCCTCTTCAAAATATCTGATCGCCATATCACCAGTTTGCACAGAAACAGGTGCATCAATCGCGTTGAATTCTCGTATTTCAACATCAATAAATTCGCAAATGACATGATATTTTTTGTGGCGAGATCTTGTTTTCTTCCCATAACCTTGCCACACAATTGGTAATTGACAATACATTTTTTTTCTCAAATTATTATAAATATAACGAACAGTAATAAGCAATTAATTCTCATTTGACAATAGTCAAGCGACCTCCGTTAAAAGTTACGCAAGTCAATTTGAATAATCTCCCACAAATAACGCGCATGGGGTCACTATGCGCGCGCGTGCGAGGTATCACATTAAAATTAATTCTAAATTTTTTGAAAATATTGATTAGAAATTTACCATTTTCAAGAAAATCTCAAAATTTCCAGATTTCGAACTCGTGATAAACATGGAGATTGAGCATGGCACTGTGACATTTTTGCAACATGTTCCAAAAAAATGAAGTGTTGAAAATTTTGTTCTTGCAATGTTCTCCATCATGATATATATATGTACACAAGATTGTTTACGTGTACAAGTTGCACAAAGAATGAAAAATGTACTTGTAAGCTGCAAATTTGACTTGTTTTACAATCAATGTAACTAATATCCCCCAGGGGGAAAGGCCAATTTGTTTTGAACAAAATTTAAACAAATTAAACATTTAAACAGATTGGTAGAAAAATTGCGATTTAGCACGATTCGCGTGGATTTGAATATATCCATGCGATACGAAATATTTCCATAAATATAAAAAATAACGACATTAACTGGCCTTTCACCCGACGGAGAAATTGTGTCTCTTTAGTTGCGAGTTGCCAGTCGTCAAATCAAAAACTGAATGGGATTGCCTCTATTTGGTTAGGGGTATCTCTATGCAATTGAGAGAAAATTCGTGGAAACGTTGACTTGAAATTGTGAATGAAGAAAAAGGTGACTTATGAATAAACAACGATGGGTAGATCTATCCGACTACGGGATGAAACTAGGTATTGCACAAATTTCATCCGGTCAACGCATCCTTCACGTTGAAAATGGTAATAAACAACCAGAAGCATTGCGAAAACTTGGATTTCAATGTGATGAAACTGGGGAGTGGTTCAATATAAATTGTAATAATATCGTGCCACGGGATTTCCTCCGGGAACTGTCAAAAGGTAAAATTATTGAGCTTCCAGTTGAAAAAATTTTTTCAACCTCGATTGATACTAGTCTTCTCTTGAAGTCAGACGAATCCAGTCTATCGTTCAATGATAAAATCCATATTCCACTTGGAATAAACCACCTCCACCAAACAGTCTATATTGGAAGCCAAGAGCAACGATATGTCTTGGATAAAAATGACAATCCTCAATGGGAAAACTCTGACCGAGGTACAGCCCCAGCAAAATTTCTTCGAGTTAAGTCAAATACGGATCTCGAATCCTGTGTGGAAGGTTTCATTGAAACTATTGGTACTAATGAAAGTAAAATCAACACCAATCCAGCAAAGTTTGCAAAAATCTGCGGTATAGATAATTTCAAGGACTTTTTCACTGCGACTGAAAAATCAATTAACCGAAGGGTGTTGCATCGAAGTGACCTCACAACTGATAAGCGTATCGAAGAGTGTATTGCTTTTTATCACGTATTGAATGATTCACCTATCGGACCAAGCATAACTGACTTGTTGTTTACCTTCATAGGTAGAAAATTGCTAGGTAAACAAGAAGATCTGATTGGTTCAAGAGTCAAATTCACTGGAATTTGCAAAGATATACAGAATGTTATCGCACCTAAAGCAGTTCAATTTGTTGATAAAAATGATGACTTTGACATTGAACTACTTCTGACAAAAAGCAGAAAGTCGGTAATTGATGCACTCAAGCGGCTCTCTCCTGAAAGTAGAGCTATTCTGATTCTGAAGCAAGTTTCAGAACAAGTTGCAAAGAAACTACTAAGGGACATAACCTCCCAAACAATAATTCAAAACTGTGGTTACTTTCCAGAGCAAGAAAATGGAATCCTTATTGCTTCTGTATTTGGAACCCAAAAATCTCCAAAGATACCAAAACTGGTCAATCTGGCTACCCTATCAAAGCTAAATAGTTGGGTCAATGAACAGATAATCAGGCTAAATAATGAGACAGCCAACCTCTCAGGGCAAGAATATTGCGAAAATCTAGCAGATTGCGATCCTACACTCTCTAATAATAATTTTCAAAAGCCTTACAACTCATTGTCTAAAATTGACAAACCCACGACGATGATTCCCCGTGAACTTGATGGTGCTACCCGCAGTGCACTAAGTCAAATCGCATCTCAATATAATGATGTTGACAAAGCAATGGCTTGTGAGTTTGGGTTTTCGGAATCCGAATTTAAACAGGTATTTGCACCAGAACAAGTTGATGCTTTGGCTCTTGCTGTCAATGCTGAATCTAAAAATCGGGGATTTCTACTTGCCGATGGAACAGGTGTAGGAAAAGGTCGGCCACTAGCTGCCCTGATTGTTAGAGCAGTTAATCAAGGTAAAAAAGTCATTTTTCTTTCAGAAAAAGATAGCAATCTCTCCGATATTCAGCGTGATATTAAACACATTGGTCGATTGGATGCCTTTACTCCAGTTGTTCTCAACACTGGTGTAAAGCTTATAGATGAAGAGACCGAATTGCCATTCAATTTTCATTCAAATAGAGTTCTTGATTTTCAAAAACATCCCACTAGCTGGCCCGAGAATATCAATGTCGTATACGGTACATATTCGCAATTTAACCGACTAGAGTCAGATTCACCTCGAACGCGTTGGTTGAATAATGCTGTTGATGAAAACGTTGTGCTGATTGCCGACGAAGCACACAATGCAGCTAATGGAAGCTCAAATATTTCAGTCAATCTCATAAATGCAACTGACAATGCAGGTAGCGTATTTTATTCCTCAGCAACCTTTGCCGCAACTTCACGCATGATCACTTTTTACGACAAACTCTTTCCTGCAGACATTGATCCATTTGAAATGGGGCGAATTGTTGCCAAAGGTGGTGAACCACTTCAAGAAGTAATTACCAACATGTTGGTAAGAGATGGGGTGATGATACGTCGTGAACGAGATTTGTCCAGTATTGTATTTTCACAACACGTTGATTCCTCAAATAAGAAACGAAACCGGGATTACATGGACAAATTGTCCAAAGTCATCGCTCATATGGCGAAAATTGCTAAGTCAATTTCCGATATTGTATTTACTTTTAACCAACAATTGGACCGTGAAGAAGAAAACCTGATCATGCGATCTGTTCCATTCGGATTGTATTTGCATTCACTAACCCGATTTGCTTCCGCTTGTCTTTGTGTTGACCTTGCAGTTGAACGAGCAATTCATGCACTCAAGAACAATGAAAAACCAATTATTATGGTTGACAACACCGTGCATGCGATTTTGGAGGAATTTCTGAAAGCAGGTACTGGTGTTCCTGAATTTAAATCAGTATTGAAGCGTGTATTTTCACATTTCATTCGTGCTAATCTTGCCAAAAACAAAGATCGTCAAAACTCCGCAGAAGCAATTGAATGTCAACGAATAATCAATCAATCGGTAAACGAGGTCAACAAGTTGATAGATCAGCTACCGGTCCTCAATGCATCACCTATTGATACAGTCAAGAATTCAATCCAAGAAGCAGGATTTTCATGTGGTGAAATAACTGGTCGAACTTTGGAAGTGTGTAACGGGCGTGTGATAACTCGAAACAATCGAAATCGTACCGAAATAAAGAATGGGTTTAATAGTGGTCGATTTGATGCATTGGTAATCAATGTCGCTTCTACAACTGGAATCGACCTCCACGCTTCAAATCGGTTCAAAGATCAACGACGGCGGGTATTCATAGAACTCCAATCACCGCAAAGTGTGCAACGACAAATCCAAGCATTTGGCCGAATCAGTCGAAAGAATGAAGCTGTACCACCGCGAATCGAATTCTTGTCAGCTGAGCTTCCTAATGAAGTACGTCTTGCAGCCCTACGAAATAGCAGACTACGTCGGATGTCTGCAACTGTAACATCTAATCGAGATAGTGTTTATCTGACTAAACATATTCCTGATATCATTAATTCAATAGGAGATACCGTTATTACCAAATATGCGGGAATCAGACCGGATTTGATGACAAAGCTTTGTCTTGATACCAAAGCACTTAAGTCCAAAAAGTCAAACGCAAATGAGTTTAATCAAGAGTCACAAAAAGAAGTCAAACATTCTGCGAACACTTTCTTGTCACGGCTGAGTCTTTTGCCAACGCAACATCAAGAACGTATCATTGAAGAGCTATTTTCTGAATATGAATTTATGATTGCAGAACTTGATGCACAAGGTGAAAACCCACTAAGACCAAAACAAATTGATGGTATCGTTCATCTTGGAGCTGCTAAACCATTTTTTGAAAAATCTATCAATGCAAAGTCAACGAGTTGTTTTGATGAATTGCTTTATTTGCAAGAGGCTAAAGTTGAGCGTGTTGTCAATGCAATTGACTCAGATACAATAATTGAAGCAGTTTCGAGTGGTTCTGAGCAAATGTCCCCGGTCAACCGCTGTATTGAAATCTTGACTGAAAAACAAAACTTGTATCTTGAATCCTATTTGCCCACCAATGCTTGCAATATAGAACAGGCTGTATCAGCGAAAAATCAGAAAATCCTAGAGACTCAGCAACGAATGGCCGAATTGTGCACCACTCTAAAACACCTCTCACCAGGACGAACAATTCAAATCATTACACCTTATGAGGAAAAAGTAGATGCAATCATCACTGGTATTTCTGTACCGAAATCTGGATTTGAGCACTTCCTCAATCAATATCGCGTCAAGCTTGCTATTCCAGGTGAAGTAAAATTGAAGAGTTACCACATTAGCACTCTTCTGAAAATGCCGACTGTATCACAAAGAAATGAAAATGGTGACTTTGTAATTATTTCAAAACCTGGATTGGAGGGCGAAGATTATGACGAGATCCTACGAATGTTTGACGAATCTCTATCAACACAATACCGAAGAGTGAGAATTCTCACCTCAAATGTATTCAAAGCAACCCGAATTGCAACTAAATACGGATTGGGTTCATTGGTTTCGTTCGTTAATAGTAATGGAATTCGCGATAAGGGTGTTTTGGTTCGAAAAGATTTTGAGAAAAAACTAAAGCACCTACCTAAACAGTTGATTGGAAAATCTAAAGTTTTTGATGCTCTAACATCAAAAAAGATTCGTGTAGACACCAAACCTGAACGAGATAAATTTGGTGTAACAATTATCCCTATATCCGAATCTGGATGGAAACTACACCTTCCACGACCACAACGACGCGGTGGATATATCCTATGGAAATCAGAGGAATATAAGCATTTGTTTAGTATTGGTATGAAAAATAAATCTGGTATTTCTACGCAAGAAATCGAATCTGCAGAACAATTGTATGAGATTCTGACAATCCTTGAAGATATCGGTGTTTCAACTTTTTATTCCAGTAAAGCTGGCACTGCAATTAGTTAATTATCCACAGAAAGGAACTAAAACAATGACCAAAGAATCCGTCTACTTTAATTCAATAAATAAGCTACAGTTGGAACACCAAGTCAGCTCCGATAACCATCTGATTGTGACTTATGGATATTCAATTGGAAATAATCTACATGCTTGTCGCATTGAGTCTACACCGATAAAAATTTTGGCCCAACATGGAATCTTCAATCGGAAGAAAATTTCGAGTATCAAACCAAGTGACACATGGTACAATCATAATGGTAACGAAGAATGGATATTTTCAATCCTCACTGGTGCCA
Source organism: Stappiaceae bacterium (assembly GCA_964291365.2). Taxonomy (GTDB): domain Bacteria; phylum Pseudomonadota; class Alphaproteobacteria; order Rhizobiales; family Stappiaceae; genus JBDWFY01. The sequence continues at coordinate 924,664 of OZ219989.1, read as the reverse complement.
ACCCAACACCAGTCTATCAGATGCTTTGTATCCCGATAAAACACCGAGAACAAATCCATTCTGTGTTGCTTTCTGAACTTACGAATTCGGCAAATTTTTTGAGTGATAATGTTGATAGACGAGCGATCGCAGCATTGTCAAAGGTGCGAGATCGAAAGACTCAAAGTCTTCCGTATTATTCTGGTGATAGTAAAGTAGCACTCAACCGAAGACAATCCGCAGAAAGTTTTCCATTTGCTGCTGGTATTTTGGCATCAAATATTAAAGCAAAAATTTCCGTAGATCGGCAACTACCATTGGTACCTGTTTTGCGCGAAATACTAGAATCACGCACTGGGGCGAAAATTTCTAAGGGACTTTTGAAACGTTTTGCAAGAGCACCAATTATCCCAGAACCATGTTCACTGGACCAAGTATTGTCATTTGCTACCCAAATTCCAATTGATTGGATTCCTGATGAAAAAGGTCAATGGGATGTCTTTTGCTATACAGCTAAAATGTTTTTGAGCATACTTGATGTACCACTTGAAGTGATCCCTAAGTTAATCAAAGGACGGTCTGGAAATTGGGTTAAATTGCTTCGTAAAATTTGTATTGAAGGCGGACACAACCCAGACGGAGGAGTTGATGCGGCAAACTTGGTGCTTCTTGATACGCAAGACATGCTAATTGAATTCGCTGACTCTTATATAATCCCAGAAGCTGCGAGAACAAAAACTAAAACAGATGTTCATGTTACACCTGAAATACGTATTACCGCGATTAGGAGTGCATTTGAAATATTGAATTCAGGTCGTAGTGCGCTTGGAATAGCGGAAAACACACGGCGTTGGTCAACTCAACGTAATGCCATCAATGAAGCCATTCGGCAAGTGGGAAATAAAGAGGAATCAGAGTTGGAAAAACTTAGTCAAGGTGCATGGCCAGCATTGACAAAAAATGTACAATCACCTTCTGGACTAGAGATAATTCCACTTAATACACCTGAACAACTGGAGTGGGAAGGGTCTTCAGGGTTTGATCCAAGTGGGAACAAAGGACTAGATCATTGTATTGCTTCTTATAAACATAAAGCACTAACAGGTGATTGCCACATTATTTCAATTCGCGAAATTCAAAATGATACCTTCAACCGACTTTGCACGGTAGAATTTGAACGTCCGAAACAACACCAAAGTTACTTGAAGATAAGACAGGCAAAAGGATATCGTAACTCAACTCCATCGCCAAAAGCACTTGATGCACTGGACTGGTATATAAAATCAATTGCCTTGAATAAAATTGCAATAAACTGGAAAAACATTATTAATTTTCAAGAAAAAATTGGGAAAATTAATCAAACACTTGGAAATCTTGTTATTCGGTGCGGATATGACTGGCGTACACCTGGGGCTATTGAAAAAGTTGCTGAACTATGGTCTCCGTTTGTTGCTGATCATTGGAAGAAGCAAAATTCTACATCATTCAAAGACCAGCATGAAATTACGAAGGTTTCAGATATAATTCTACCCGATATTGAAGTAATATAGCGAAAAAACTAAGGGAGATTTGATTGCTAAGGCTTTGAGTCAATCGATTCAGTTTTTCCCAACCACATTTCTATTCAATTTGTGATTGTGTGTGAATATTTTTTCAGAAATCGCGATGTGCATACTAAATGTACTGAATTCTGAGATTATGTAATAAAATTTTCTCAATATTGAATATTTCCAAACTATGTGACAATTTGTCGCATAGTATTCACTTGCGAATGCCATAATAATTTGATATGGGTACCAAAATCTCTAATTTGAACTTGGGACATAAACCGTGACTTGTATGGATACTCTATAGAAACGATTGTTATTGAGAATCAATAATAATGTTGGTGCAGACCACACAAATCACGACAAACATTTTAATACAACAATTCAATATTGAAATACAAAAAGGAGCATACCTTATGCGTAAAATCATCTTGCTTTTGGGGCTTGTTGGTTTTGTTTCAGCTTGCGACCCACAAGATACCTATCAAGAATGCCGTGATGCAGGGCAGAATCAACATTACTGTGTTGTTCATGCAACAGGGCATATGTTCATCCATCCTAGTTGGGAATAGGGATAGAACTTTCCAATAATCATAATTTGGGACTGCATTGTTTAATGCGGTCTTAAATTTACTGAATATTTATTGGAGCACTAAATATTGGAATAATTGACTAATCATTCAATCAATACATACCTCAGTGCTGGCCGCGACCCAAAAACAATACTTCAAGTAGAATTGAGTATACGGATGATGTGACAACTTTTCACACATTTTTGCTTTGCTTGTACATAAACCCATCGGAGAAATTTCATGAAAAAATTAATCTTAATTCTAATCGCTTCCACATTCATTTTAAGTAGTTGTGAAGAAGCAAATGACTACATAGAAGGGCACTGGAACGGATGTCGAGGGTCAGGTACCAATGAATTTTTCTGTGCGTTCTCGACTTTTGGTCCAGCCATTTGGTGGCCTGTACTTCGCGGATTTGAAGAAATGAGCCGATAATGCAAACTGCTTAACAATTTGAAGCGCGATTAATTAATATCTGTATATTTACGAAAATTTATCTAAGTAAATTGACATAAAAATATTAATCTTCCAGTCAAATTTTTTACATGACTGCACCCATTTGCCATGGTACAAATTCTATTCCACCAAATCCTTGTAATTCGCTTTTTGACTTTTCACCTGAAGCAACGCGGATGAAGGTTTCAAATATTTCATGTCCCTTTTCTTCAAGACTCACATTCTCTGTAATTATATCACCACAATTTATATCAATATCATCAGCCATTCGTACATACATTTCTGTGTTAGTCGCAAGCTTGATACAAGGTGTTGGTTTGTATCCAGATACCGACCCGCGACCGGTCGTGAATGCAACTAAATTTGCTCCCGATGCAATTTGCCCTGTTACTGAACATGGGTCATAGCCTGGACTGTCCATAAATACAAACCCTTTACTATCAACATTTTCCGCAAATTTATAAAACCCAGCAAGTGGAGCACTTCCACCTTTAGCGACTGCACCAAGTGATTTTTCCAGAATTGTTGTTAATCCCCCTCGTTTATTACCAGGTGAGGGATTGTTATCCATTTCACCTTGATTTCGACTAGTGTATTCTTCCCACCATTTGATTCTATCAACAAGTTTTTGACCAATTTCAGGTGTTGCGGCACGGCGCGTTAACAAATGTTCAGCACCATAAATTTCGGGTGTTTCCGCCAGAATTGTAGTACCACCATGTTGAACTAATAAATCAGAAGCAATTCCAAGTGCAGGATTTGCAGTAATACCAGAATAACCATCAGATCCTCCACATTGAAGTGCAACTGATAAATACTTAATTGGTTGCTTGGTTCTCTGAATTTGATTTGCCTCTTGTGCCATAGCTTTGAGGATTGAAACCCCAGCTTCAATCGTTTTTTTTGTTCCACCAGTCTGTTGAATCGTCATATACTGAAAATTTTCGCTTTGTTTCATACGATCATTACCAACTAATTCGGGAATTTGCATAACTTCACACCCCAGACCGACAAGTAGGATTCCAGCAAAATTTGGATGACGCGCGTACCCTGAAAGTGTTCGAAATAATGTATCGTACCCTTCGTGCTTATTTGACATACCACAACCGGTTCCATGTACTATTGGTACAACTCCATCAATATTTTCTGATTGCAGGAACCAGTCACTCTTTTCAGCAGATTCAGCGATAAATCTTGCTACACTACCTGAACAGTTTACAGATGTTAAGATACCAAGATAGTTTCTGGTTCCAACTTCTCCATTAGGTCGCTGGAATCCCATAAATTCTCTGTCCACATCAATTACAGGTAATGAATTTGAATTAGTGCAAAATGCATAGTCTTGTTTATAGTTCCCCATTCCAAGATTGTGACTATGCACGAGCTCTCCAGCTTCAATAATTTGTTTAGCTTCACCAATTATTTGTCCGTATCTAACTACTTTTTCTCCTGTCGAAATTCGCTGAATTGCAAGTTTATGACTTCGCGGTATTTGCTCCCTTAATGTTAGGGAATAAGTAGGCAAACTCATACCTTGTTCTAATTCTTGAAGTGCAATTACCACATTGTCTGATTCATGTAAACGTATTATTGGTTGATTCATGTTTTTCATGAATTTATCCTATAAAATTTGGTTTCAAGGGACGCATAAAATATTTGTTATCCTGGTAAATTTTGAATTTCGAAATATTTTTCAATTTGCATTCATGTGCAATTAATACTAAACTATTCAAAATAATGCAACAACCAAAAAATCCTAGATTCCATGATTCATTACTATAAGGAGATTAGTTATGAAACAAAATGAAATCGGTTTATTTGAGCTCTATGAGCAAAATGAAATTGAAGCTGATAAGAAGCTCTTTGGTCGAATCACTAATTCAAATCGCCGTGGTTTCCTCAAAGGAGCTGGTCTAGCGACCATGAGCGCAATGGTTGGTACTGTCATTCCGTTTTCAGCAAATATTCCACGTGGGTTCATTCCAATCGCGTTAGCTAACTCCGAAGAAATTGAGGGAAAAGATGGTCTAACAGTTTTGAATGACCGCCCGGTCAATGCCGAAACACCACCACACTTGTTAGACGATGCTGTTACACCGACCGCCCGGCATTTTATTCGAAACAATGGCAATCCACCAAATGATTTTCATGCAGATTCTTGGAAGCTGCAAATTGAAGGTGAAGTAAATTCACCTACTAGTTATAGTATTACAAACCTCAAGAATAACTTTGAGGTTGTAACTGAAAATCTTACTATTGAATGCGGTGGCAATGGTCGCGCTTTTTTTAATCCACCCGCTAAAGGCAATCAATGGACTTACGGTGCGGTTGCTTGTTCAAGCTGGACTGGAGTGAGATTAGCAGATGTATTGAATGCCGTTGGTGTAAATCAAAAATCAATCTATACTGCACATGAAGGTGCAGATACCCATCTCTCTGGAGTTGAAGGAAAACTGCCAATTTCTCGCGGTGTTCCGATTGAAAAAGCAATGAATCCACATAACCTAATCGCATTTGCACAAAATGGTACAGATATTCACCCTATGAATGGAGCTCCACTTCGTCTCGTCATCCCAGGATGGCCAGGTTCATGCTCCCAAAAATGGCTAACAAAAGTCTACACGCGTTCTCAGGTTCATGATGGTCCAAAAATGACTGGAACTTCTTACCGTGTTCCAAATCGTCCTGTTGAACCAGGGGAAAAAGTTGATGAAGCGGACTTTGATATTATTGAAGCAATGCCGGTTAAATCTATTATCACTTCTCCCATGAGTGAATCTGAAATTAATGATAGCGAAATCGAAGTTCGTGGTCATGCTTGGGCAGGAGATGATAAGGTTCAAAAGGTTGCAATTTCAATAGATTTTGGTGCAACTTGGATTGAAACCAAGTTGACTGAGCCAACAAATCCGTATGCTTGGCAACAATTTAGCACAAATGTTTCATTACCGATTCAAGGGTATTATGAAATTTGGGCCCGAGCTACTAACGATAAAGGTATTTCTCAACCACATGCCATTGCATGGAATCCAAAAGGTTACCTAAATAATTCTATGCACCGAATTTCGGTTAAACGAACAGGATAATACCTAAGCTAAAGTCATGGTTGGAGAGATAAATTTATTCTAGCCATGATTTTTAGTACTAGCATTCTAAACATATGCGATATTTCATTACGTTAGTTGCCGCCCTGATAATACTTGCAATTATTTCCGTTTTGGATTTAAGTGCTGAAGAAATACCCGAACTAACAGAGTTGGGGCTTCCATCTGATACTGGTGGAGAGGAAATGGTGATTTTCTGTGCACCATGCCATTCCTTGAAATTAGTAGCGCAACAAGGTTTGTCACGAGATGCTTGGGGAGAAACAATCCAATGGATGTATGACGAGCATGAAATGGAACCGATGGAACCTACCGACCTCAAATTAGTGCTTGATTACTTGAGCAAATATATCAGCATTGAGGCCAATCTTGCTAAGAGAGAAAAAAACTAGAGGCTGAACCAAATACTCTTAGCATTCAGCACCTTTAAAAATGAAATATCCATTTTGCTGGTTTTGAATAAATACTGAAGTCACTACATTTATTTAAGGTAAGATTTACAATATATCCTACAGAATAAGCGGTTCCCTTTTGCCAGGTGGTTCAATATTTACTTTACAACCTAACATATGCAATACTCGTAGTGCCTTACCAAGTTGAATTGTAGGTTTACCTGCTTCTAAATCAACTATAAATCGAACTCCAACTCCACAAACCCCTGCTAATTGAAATTGCAAAAAATTTTGTTCTTTACGATACTGTCGCACTAATTTTCCAATTTCTTTTGGTGTCATTTTAGATTTCATCTTGATCTCCTATCGAAGTTAATATTAAAGTACAAAGTACAATATATTTACCGATCGGGAAAATTTCAATCAAAAATCTTAAAAATGACCAATACTTTACCGATCGGGAATAATTTACGAAATTTTGATTAAATTAGATTCAATTTTACTGGTCTGGAATTTATTCAATTTTTGCCAAGCTTCAAAAATTCACTCTAGTTCCAACTCAATGACTAAAGTGCATTAGTACCAGAATAATAACCACGAAAACTCGTTTTAGGTTCAACTAATTGTCGCGGAGTACCCAAAATAACTGTCGGAGGACTATAACTAAGAACTAATTAATATGACCAAGCTGACGAAGATAGGTTTTATGACTTTCAAGTATTTCACGAGCGTGCTCATTTTTATTCCCCCATCGCTCCCATGCAAGTTCTGCAGTATCTCGAAATTTCTTTCGATCAGTATCAGACCAAGCATAAATAGTCACACCATTTTCTTGTAATCGTTTCGCTGTTTCCAAATTTGCTTTCTCATCTGATAATGCAATATGGAATGCATATTTTTGCCAAGCAACTTCGATAATACGTCGTTGTTGCTCCGTTATACCAGTCCAAACATTAAGATTACATGCTAAATGCTCAGAAGGCATTGAGTGAAATCCTGGATAATTAGCATGCTTAAATATATCGTAAAGTCCCAAAACTGCATTATTTGCAAGACCAAATGCATCAGCACCATCAATTTCTCTATTTTTTAAACTTTCTATCGTCTCAGCAAGATCCATAACAACTGGTGAGGCACCTAACTCTTTAAATATTTCAGTCTCCATACCAGGTGGTGATCTAAATTTCCACCCTTTCAAATCCTGCAATCCACCTATTGGACGAAGTGAAGATAAAGATTCCTTTCCATGAACTGCCCATCCCACTAAATACATATCATGCTCATTATAAAGTTCTTGAGCCGCTCCATAACCGTTTCCATAGTATAACCATGAATATTGTTGCCACGGGGTGTTATATCCCCCTACTAAATCCCCAACAAACTGAAATGCTGGATCTTTATCAATTTGATATAAACCACTAGTTGCATCACAATCAATCACTCCCCTAATGGCCGCATCAAAGGCTTCATTTGTTGGAACTACAGATGATGAATATGATAACTCAATATTAATTTCCCCACCTGACATTACCCTTACGTCATCAACCCAATCAGCTAAAAGTTTTCCAGTAGGTTGTTCTGCCGCATAAGGTGTTTGAACTCGCAATGTTACAGGTTCGGCAACTGCTGATACGACGAATACGACTAAAGCAATTGTTGACAAAACTAGAAATTTTATTTTCATGATTTCCCCTATTGATAAGGAATAAGTTTCAATTGTGGATAATTTCGCTCAAATTGAGTGAAATTTGGATATGATGAAAAATCAGCAGTTTGATTAAACATCAAATAGTACATTGTATTTGTGATTTCATATACCAAATAAAAATTTGTTTAATTTAAGGGAATTCAATCGTATGATTAAAGCTTCTACCGAGAAACTAAATTCTAGTTCTTTTACATATAACTTAAGTCTAAATTACCAGTTAATGCTTCCATCAATACTAAAACTATGATCAAAGTTTCTTGACGAATTTGCATCTCGAGAACTATTCAGTTTAACATTAAAATATGAACCCAGCGATATTTGACCGCCAAAACTCATTTGAGTTAAAATATCATTATCAAAATCAACCTTCGCGAATGGAGTTATTTTACTATTCTCAGTTAGTCCATATTTGTAACCAATTTCAGCTTTAATCGAATTTAAAAATGTACTAGAATTTTTTGGCGATTCATTTAAAGGATTGCAGTTTGTATTCAACATGTTATCGCAAGAATTTTCAGTCATCTTTGAATTTAAATTTTCAAAATTTGCAGAAAAATTGGTGTAGAGGCCACGGTCATCACGATCTAAATCAAAATCAATCTTACTATCAATGTGCCATTCGTCCATCCCACTAAAATCATTTAGCTGAATTAAACTTGAACTATTAATATCTAACCCAAAGGGATGAGAATATTCAATACCACTAACAATATTCAAACTAACATTTGAGCTATCAGAATTATTTTTGCTAACAATTCCAGCTGAAATGCGCGGTTTAAACAAAGCATTTTTTTCACTTTCAATTTGTTGTGTAGCATCCAAAGTCAGTTGAATATTACGTGAGCTCAATTTCAATTCCTCATTGAAATCTTCATTACCATAAACTAATTGTTGAGTAAACATTGTGTTACCAGAAGCACTAATTTCTGTTGCAATATTTCCCTGTTTATTTAAATTTTTATAAAACGGGTAGCGTCCATTCATTGACACCAAATACTGCTTTGAATTGATGTTCTCAATTGAATATTGTGGTAACGCGGCATCAATTTGGCCAACTTCTAACCCAATTATAGAATTGAATTCTAATCCCGTATCTGTAGATAAATACCCAACGTAAGGCTGAAACCCAATTAACGAAGTAGAATACTGAATTTTATTTAAATCAATTGCGTCATAATCAAAGGTTGTATTTGTTGTGATAATTCCAACACCAGCAATAATCTCTTCATTGATACGAGCATCTAATCCAAGTTGCCCTAAAAACATTTCACCATTTATAGTATCTTCACCAAATGTACTAACAGAGTTTAAATCATGATAATCACTAAATCCCCACAATGAAAGTATACGTCCCCCGACCCCTTTTGAATTTCCAAATGCAAATATCGAATTGTCAAGCAGATTGCGCAATTCAAAATTATTTTGATTCAATTCCTCCCCTGCATTTTGAATTACATCTGAAGTCGTGAGATTTCCTCCAATTTTAAAATTACTATTTCTTTGATTGCTAAATGCCGAACGAATTTGCCCTAACGTATTTTCTGTCAGCACTTTATTGCTGAATTCAATAATATTAGGTAATGTGTTTTGTAATCCTGCAGATAATAATTCAGTAACAGAGTTTTCTGATGAGATATCAATCACATCTACTGAAGCAAAATACTCAGATTCTGATACACTGTATCCAACCCCATCAGCCAGCGATACTGTTATTGAACCATTCTCCTCTACAACTTCATCTGCAAGGGTATCTATTTCAAAAATTACCTCCCGTTGATTTAACATTGAAACCTGTTCAGGTGGACTCGATGCAAGAAAATTACCCGTTTGGGAAATATTTAAATTTATATCATTTGTCACTGTTTGAATTGAAGAAATTTGAAACTGAACCGTCGAACCTTCAGTAACGGATTCAGACAATGCAATTATGGAAACAATCGGTTCATCTATTGAGTCATCAAGCATTGATAATAGTTGCTGTGCCACTGAATTTGCTACTGAATTTCGAACTTCTGGTTCTGTAATTGGATCATCGTCTCGCTTTTGAACAGTAACCTGAGCAACTTGATCATTTGCAATATAGTTTTCCCCTGCCAGTACCATTACAAAAACCTCACCATCAGATTCGGTATTTTCTTGATGACGAATCATTACTGAAATAGACCTTGTAGATCTCAAGCTAATTGACCGTGGAACTTTCCATTGTACTAAACTATTTTGTTGAACTACTAGAATATTGACCTTAATTTCACTTTCAGGGACCGGTATTGCAGTAAATGTAAAATCTACAATGTTTCCGTCAGATATACTTGATTGACTTGAGGTTACAAATACTTCTGGTTTATTGACTATTTCACGATCAATAACCTGAGTTGTAAATTCCCTTGAATTCGCCGAAATTGAATAGTCTGTACTTTCTTCAATTGAAATTCTAATACGTCCATGACCAACATGATTTCGCAAATTATTCGTACTAACCTCTCCTTCAAATCGCCCATTTATCCCAATTAAGACTGGATCATTAGCAGTTAATCCAATGAGATGCCTAGTTCCTTGTTCTTCTTGAATATCAAGATTCACTTGAATTGGTGTCAATGGAGTCGGTTCCGCATGAAGAGTAAAGTTTATTGTTTCACCCTCAAGTATACTCCCATTTGATTTTTCAGATGTTATAGAAATTACTGGCTGAACTCGATCCCGAATTTGCACATTAATCAGTTGTTCAGCAGATGATACCGAATAGTCTGATCCACCAAAATCTAAGATTGATACCTCTACATTCCCATGGTTTGGAACACCTGCCAAGTTATTAGTTCTAATTTCTCCAATGAATTCACCGGTGGTATTAATCACTACTGGATTCGAAAATGAATCTTGATCAACTTGACCAATAGGTACACTTGTCATCCCAAGATAAATTGTTAATGGTGCGACAGGTGGGGGAACTGCTTCCAGCTGATAAATTATATCTTCCCCTTCATTAACAATTTCTCCATCCACACTTGAAGTAATTGAAACAACTGGGGTTATCAAATCTCTGACTAAAACTCTAATACTTGGTGGAGATTCTGGATTGGTAACAGCATAACTAGAGTCCTCAGATTCATTAACAATAAAGTTTATCACACCGTGTTCAATTCGATCTGCTAATAAATTCGTACTAACTGTTATAGTAGTCACTCCATTAGTTCCGATTTCAACTGGGCTGACTTCTGAAAATTCCTTGAAATGTCCAGTACCTTCGTCACTTGCAGAAAAGTTTACCATGATCGGTACCATTGGTAGTGGATTAGTCGTGAGTGTTACTTCAAAACTCTCCCCTTCGGTTACAACCAAACCATCTGTAGGAGACGAAATTGATACGACAGGTAACTCTACATCTAAAATTCTAACATTTATTGTGTTATTGTTTCCATCTACACTATACTGAGCATTGTCTCCATTGTTCACTGTAACATCAATCCAACCAGTAGAAATTGTATTTACTACATTTTGCGTTTGAACTGTAATTACCGTAGAACCAGATTCATCCACGGTTATTGGAGTTGATTCGGATAAACCTAAGAAATGATTTGATCCACGGTCTTCTGCTGTTAAATTCACTGCAATAGGAGTCAGTGGTAATGGACTAGCAATTAGTGTAAACTCAAAACTCTCACCTTCTGTGATATTTTGTCCATTTACAATTGAAGTAATAGAAACTACTGGTGTAACATTGTCCTTAACTGTGACTTGAACAGACTGATTTGCGACCTCATTAGTTACCTCATAATCCTGACTAGAAGTCTCATCTAAAATAATATTGATTATCCCATGTTCCAAATTTGCAGTAACTCGGTTAGTTGATACCGTAATTAATGCAACTCCATCGGTACTTATTTCAACTGGACTTGGCACTGAAAGCTGTCCTAAGTGATTTGTTCCTGAATCTGCCGCAATAACATCAACATAAATTGATTCTAATGGAGCTGGAGTCGCAGATAAAGTAAATCCAAATTCATCACCCTCACTAATTACCCCATTATTTTGATCTGAAGTAATTGCCACTACCGATTTTATTTGATCCTTGATTCCTACCGAGATTGCTCCATCCGTCGTTGACTTCTCAAATTCCGCAGAATCATCGCTAGCAATCTCTATATCTATTTGACTAAGTTCTCTCTCTGCCGTTTGGTTGGTATATACAGTGACATCAGTAAATCCATTGCTTGATATCATCACTGGGTTATTAGTTGAAATTCGATTTAAGTAACCGGGTGTACTCTCATTTAGTTCCAATTCCACCATGATTGATGTGATTGGTGCAGGAATTGATTCTAATCGAAAGATAAAAGATTCTCCTTCAATAATATTCTGGTTATTTTTGCTTGTCGAAATTGAAACAACCGGCGTTTCGCTATCTTTCACTCGGACACGGAATTCACGTTCAGTTACCAAAGTAGTGGTTTGGTAATAAGAATTTGCCACCTCATCAATTGCGATTGTGATTTCACTATTTTGAATATCTTCAATGGTATTTTCGGTCAGAACTGTAATTTGATTACTACCACTTGTTCCGATTTCAATTTGACTGTTTTCACCAAGATCTACTAAATGATTTGATCCGAAATCAAATGCAGTCAGATTTACCATAATTGGTGCATAAGGTGCCGGAGTGACAATCAAGGAAAAGGTAAATGAATCTCCTTCAGTAATTACTGCATCTGCAAAGGTTGTTGATAAAGAAACAACTGGTAAGTCATTGTCCCTAATACCAACGTCGATTGTGTTAGCTGAGTAGTCAATTACAAACTGCGATTCTATCGGGTCAATTAAAGCAACACTAATTTCTCCGTGCGCAAATCCAGCAACAACCTGAGTAGAAACAACTATTGAGACAGAATCTGTATTCAACATCGTGATGGAATCACTAGGAGTAAAATCAACAAAATGATCTGTACTCATGCTATTTAATCTCAATCCTACCTGAATTGGAACTAATGGTTCAATGTCAGAATTGATCGTCAAGTTGATGTCTTCACCTTCAATTACACTTTGTCTATTTACATCAGAATTAATTGAAACTTCTGGAACGATGAAATCTGCAATCTGAATTTGAATTGATCGTTCAGTTTCCGATTCAGAAATCATATATTCTGCAGTTTCTTCTACATCATTAATAGTGATATTGATTTCACCGTTACTTTTTTCAATTGTATTATTGATTGTTGAAGCCAAAATTGTAGTGGATCCATCAAGTCCAATTTCAACGACTCCATCATCACTGAAAGCAACAAAGTGTCCAGTTCCTAAATCTGCACTAGCAAGATCAACTGCAAGTGGTGAATAAGGTCTTGGATTTGCGGAAAGAGTAAATGAGTAAGGTGAACCTTCTAAAAGAATCATACTATCGTCTGATGAAGTGATTGACACCACTGGTTTTACACTATCTTTAACTCCTACACTAACATAGCCATTTTGCAAAGAAGGAACATAGTTAGATGAGTCACCACTTGTTACGACTAAATCAATGCGTCCATGCTGAATGAATTCATCAACATTGTTAGTTGAAACTGAAACTTCAGTCATACCAGTTGAATCCATCATGATTGGATTTTCTGCCGAAATACTTAAAAAGTGATCGAAACCACGATCGTTGATATCGAGGTTAACTAAAATTGGTTCCAAAGGTACAGGAATGGGTTGCAACACAATATTAAAGGATTGTCCTTCTGTAATAACATCAATATCATCTTCAACGGATATTGAAACTACTGGAGTAACTTGATCTTTAACAATTACATGAACTGACTGTTCTACCAATAGTGGTGTTACATAATAATCAGAATCAGCTGAGACTTCATCAATATGAATGTTAATCTCCCCATGCTGAACATTCAACACGTCTGAACTTATGGGTACAGTTACTTCGGTCAATCCATCTATACCTATTTCAACTGGATTACCCATTGTAAGACCACCAAAATGATTTGTTCCCAAATCACCTGCGGTTAGTTGAACAAAAATTGACGATTGTGGAGCAGGAATAGCTGTTAATGTAAATGTGAAACTTTCACCTTCATTCACTACTCCTTCATTAAATTCAGAAGAAATTGAAACAACTGGTTTCACGGTATCCTTTATACCAATTGTAACTGCTCTCTCCCCACCTGAAATCGCATAAATACTATTGGGACGATTTATTAATGAAATTGAAATGAACCCGTGCTTAATCTCTGAACTTACGTTATTGGTTGTTACAGTTACAACACGTGAACCAGTTGCACCAACAGTCACGCGATTAGTAGTCAGTGGTGTCGTTATTGGATCATCTATTGTTAATAAATTCAAATGACCAGTTTCTGATTTTGAAACGACAAATTCAACATCAAATGGCGTTTGCGGAATAACATTAGATTCCAAAGTGAAAGAAAAACTGTCACCTTCAGTAATACCATTACCATTTTCAGGTGATGTAATTGAAACAACAGGTGCAGTCTGGTCTTTTACATCAACTGAGACTGCGTTATCTATGTGAGAAATTTCGTAACTATTGCCAAAACCAACACCAATACTTATTCGACCACTACTCTGTGTACTAAGAATTCTAGTATTTACAGTAACTGCAGTTGTTCCTCTTAACTCACCTAGATTAGGACTAATAATGAGATAGTTACCAGTTGAAAAGTTTATAAAGTGACCCGACGGATTTGAGTGAGTTAATAGAATCGTAAGATTGCTTCGATTTGGCGATGGCCGAAAAGGGTAAGCTTCAACATTTATCGTAAAACTACCACCTTCTACAATACTACCGTTATTTTGCTCCGAAGTAATTGAAACGACCGGTTGCTGATCTAAAACTGAAATGCTAATTGTGTCACGGTTTACAGATTTGATGTAGGTAGAATCATCACCAGTTAATATTGCAATATCAATTTGACCATTTTGATAAGTAGAAGTCGTGGTTGTCTGACTAACAGCTATGTCTAAAATTCCACTACTTCCAATAGTTACTGTATTTCCACTAGGAAGTGCAGAAAGGTGACCTGCACCTGAATCTTGGACTGTCAAAACTACATCAAGTGGTTCAAGCGGTGCTGGTACTGCTTCTAACCTGAAGGTAAAACCATCACCTTCAATTATTTCACTTTGATCAAAGTCAGACACAATTGAAACTGTAGGACGTTCAAGATCACTGATTGCAGTAGAAATTTGATTCAAAGATTCATGGACAGTGTAAGTATCATCCGTAGTATGATTAATGCTAATATCTATTTGTCCATTTGCAATCTCATCTTGGTTATTGTTTACTGTAACTTCAATAGTTACTTGACCTGAACTTGAGATTTCTACTGGATTCGCTACTGAGATTCCACCATAATGACCCGTTCCACTATATTCAATGGCGAGATCAACTAGAACAGTAGACTCCGGTAAAGGAGATGCATGTAAAGTAAATGAATAATTCATTCCTTCGGTAACAATACCTCCATTTTCAGCTGATTGGATAGAAATTACAGGTGTTAAAGTATTTTCAACAGTAACTATTAACTCACCGGCATTCGGTAAAATTGTGAAAGCAGGATGATCAATGATGGAAATCGTAAACTCACCGTCCAATTCATTTGCAAGCTTTTTAATTGTTGCAATTGATAAACTAGTCAAACCATTCGATTCTATTGTTTGTTCAATAATTTCAGGGTTATTTAATAAATATCCCGTTGTTGTACCAGTTTCTATAATTTCAAGGGAAACAGAAAGTGGTTTGATTGGTGCAGGTGTTGCGACAAGATTGAATTCAAAATTCTCACCTTCAACTACACTAGGACTTATACTATCGAAACTCAATGATACTTCAGGAACTTGTGCATTGCTTACTTTAGTGATAAAGACTACCACTTCATCTGTCTGAGACTCTAGTTCATATTGCTCACCGGCATAAAGATTCACAGAAATAACACCATTACTTTGTGACGGTACAAGTACATTGGTATCAATAATTGCATCAATCACACCACTGGTTGGGATTACTACTGGATTCTCAATCGAAACATTGTGAATATAGCCTGAGTGTGCATCAGATTCACTAACACCAAAATTCACCAGTATTGGTAGTTCTGGTGCTGGAGTTGCTATAATTTGAAACGAGAATTCCTCACCTTCAGTAATTGAAGAATCCGAGGACGTAATAGAAATAGTTGGTGTCAAACGATTATTTATTCCCACGACAACCATATTTGAATGCGTGCTCAAATCAAAATAAGGGCTTGAACCAAGCGAAATAGTAATTCTCCCATCAGTTTCGTGATTCTTAACTACTGTTGTTGGAATTAAGATTTCTTGGATTCCATTTGTTCCTATTGTCACACTTTCAATATGGTCAGTCGGTAAAAACCCCCTACTCTCTTCTAATTCAGAAAGATTAAGTGCAACTACAACTGGTTTGGTTGGTGCTGGAATCGCTCTCAATGTTAGATTGATATTTTGCCCCTCTTCAATTCGCTCTTGATTATCTGACTGATAAACTGAAATTGTCGGATTTACATCATTTCTGACATTTAATTCTAGCCCGGTCCCAGAATATGAGATTTCTGGACTCTCAATCAGCGCGACATTAATTTGACCATTGATCAAGTTTGATTTAACGACTTGAGTTGAAAGGGTGAAATTCGCGACTCCACTTGAACCCACTGCTACTGGATTCTGCGATAAAGTACCAACAAATTCTGCACCAGCAATAACATCTTCCGCCAAAATTGTAACATTAGTATCTTCATCTGGAGCGGGGGTCAATGAAATTATTAAATCAACTTCATCCCCTTCATCTATTGTATGAGGTGTTTGATGATTTGACGCAAAACTCAATTCAGCAACATGCGGGAAACGCGTAATTTCAACAATATATTGACGCGCAAATGGTGCAAAATAACCATCTGTAACCCGATAAGTAACTGTAAAAATAAGCCGAACCGTTTGGTTGATGGGAATTTGCTTAATTGCTGAATCATTGGGAATAAACCAAAAATTTTGTACACCTTCGGTTAAACTTAATGTTCTTGTACCATGAGTGCGAGTTCCAATATTCCATATACCATAGCGAAAATTTGTACCTAATTGATGAGCATTTTCATTTTCAAAAATTATTACACTACCATATGTACCATTGATTGGGCTCTGTTCAACTCCTAATATTTGTTCTGTTGCACTAAATTGAATTGAAGAATACCTATGATAATAATGTGTTAACTGTCCTTTCATATCAGCATAATCATGGGTATTGCCAAAAGTAGCGATATTTATGTCTCTGCCATTTATGTTTATTTGGCTATCAGAAACTGGTAATAATTCTACTGTAGATTCCGGCAACCCATAAATTTTAACGACGACATCTTCTTCATCAAGTGTAAATCCTAAATAGTTAAATCTAATTTTAAGTCTAATTTCAATTGTCTTACCTTGTGAGCTTTCATTAATTGCTTGTTGATTAGGAATAAATTCTGCCGTTGTACATTTTTGCACAGAACATGTTTGTGACTGTTGAATTCGCCAAGTACCATATTCAACATCAATGGTTTGAATATAAGCATTTGAAATTGGGCTAGTTGTTTCTGTACCTTGGGAATCAACTATTTCTGAGACACTAAATGTCAATTCTGCTGTATCATCGCTATTAGTACGAAGATCTAGCACCCGATTAGAATAACTACCGTTATTACCATTGTTTGACCCTTTTGCATATACATTTCCATCAAAATTGTCCTGCCATCTAACTTCAATAAATCTTGTATTTTCATAGTCAATTGACACATTTGCACTAATACTTTGATTTGATTCTAAACTAACTTTGATTTCAACAGTCACTGCGATATTGTCGTCTATTACACTATTAAATTTAGTCACATTTGGACGAAATATAGCGCGTGCATGACAGATATTTCTAATTGATTCACAACCATCTTTAAAAACAGCCCAACTCCCGAAGTTTAAATTTCTTTTGCCGGAAATGTAATAACCCATGTACTCTTCATGTACTCCCGTACGCGTGAAAGTTTGCCCACTGTTGATTTCAACTTCTTTTGCTTCAATCCGTAAATTAGGATTATTTACCGATCGAGAATAAGTGAACTCAGCAGTCATCTCAGGATAGGTTTGGAAACCTCCAATTTCCTGGTCAATTGAATTACTATTTACACTCGGCCACTTACCAAAAATAGAAGGTAAGGTTTCTTGTGCAGAACTTTGATAAGCAAAAAATAAAGTTTGAATACCTAGTATAAACGGTAAAATAATACACCAGGTGCAAATGTTAATTTGAATATACTTTGAAAAATTATTAAACATGGGAAAAATTTCCTCTTAAATTGTGAACTGAAATGTAGTTCTAGTTGAAATAATTTTTGGTTTAATTGTCCTGATAAAACAGACTCAGTTTGCCGTTTTAATTGCTTCAATCGTTGACACAAAATTGTGTGCCAGTTGACAGATGAAGCATTTAAGGGTATGAAATAAATTTTGTAGTAATAAAAAAGCCGATTTCCGGTAATAAAGACAATCTGACTCAAGTACTCAATTGTGACAACAATCAAAAGATGCAAAGAGACTCCAGTTCCAAATACTGAGATTGGACCTGTTTGCGAATGCTGAAATAATTCTTTCATAAAATATAACACTGTATTTACTCGACGCTTTGTTAATGATGACATGAGTATTCATGTCAGTAATTTGCTCTCAGTCGTCTCTATGTCTGACTAAAATTTTTTTCTATTTTTTTCCATCAATGACATCTGGATAAGGAAATTGCCTAAAAAATTTGAGTTAATAAACCAATTCAAAATTCCATAAATGCTGTTATTGCGTAAATGATTTCAATAAATCCAATATATTCTTCCTGTTTCTGATAATTTTGTTCGTTTTCATACAAATTGGATTTTTATTTTTACATTCAATAAAGACCTGCTAAACAAAAATTCACAATCAATCTGCCGCGTAACAAGTAATCACCCATTAACGCTGATAAAGACTTAAAATCAGCATATTTTTCGGTAAAGCGAATTAAAATTAGTTGCACCCTGTGTAAAAAAGTCGCACCGTATTGCAAAATCAGATTGATTGAAATTGGACACTCACACAGAAGTATCTTTTAAAGCTAAATCAATAAATTTGAAAAAGTAACTTTAAGTTTGATTTAATAACTTAAAATAGAATAGGAGTCCAAAATTCACTTTTTGAAGTATAATGAAGCTCTAGTGACCGAATGAAAATCATTAGAATTAGCGGTATGTCAAATTCTGTAAACTAAAACAGTTTGTCATCAAAAAACATTTGAAATATTTACCATTGAATCTTACTGTTAAATTTCACTTTATATT
Source organism: Stappiaceae bacterium (assembly GCA_964291365.2). GTDB lineage: Bacteria > Pseudomonadota > Alphaproteobacteria > Rhizobiales > Stappiaceae > JBDWFY01. The sequence continues at coordinate 905,558 of OZ219989.1, read as the reverse complement.
CACTACTTTCATTTTCCAATAAATTGTAAGAACTTTCAATAACTAAAGAAGAACTTTCACCAATCTTGAATTTGCTCCCTAAACGGTAAGATTGATTTCCTGAATCATACAACTCAATACCACTATATGGAGTTAAAATTGACCAACCCTTTGAAAATCCAATGCCATAACCTACTTCAGAATATAAACTAGTTTCAGTATCACTTTGAACAAATTCGATTACATTGTCATTAGTCAATTGAGTTCCCGCTAAACCTTTAATATGATGTTGTTGGTTAAAATTCCAAGATGGAACCAATCTCACTAAAGTTCCCAATTTATCTTGATTAGAATCATAGTTGAATGTTCCGAGAATGCCAAAATTATCAAATAAATGCTGGCTCTGCCCCCCAATTAATTGCCCTGTACCTGAAACTGATAGTCCCAATTGATCAGAATAAGTAAGGCTAGACTGGGAAACTAATCCCAATTGTGATTCATTATCTTCGATGGTAGACCGTCCGCTTAAAGATGACCGGATTTGAAGGGATTTACCGTGTTTTAGACCAAATTGATTGGAAATTTCAATTCCCATTTGATTCCAACCAAAAATGTATTGCTGGTCATTTAGGAATTTCTTGGAATCAAAAACATTTATTTGAGTCAAAAATGAATCACCTACTAATGAAACATTATTTGTTAATCGACCTGACAATATTGATGATGAATAGAGTTTTAGATTACCATTAACTGCAAGTGAATAAGAGTTACTGTTCAAGTAAAGCGGGTTGTAATCTCTCTGCTTAAGCATTATCTCACCGACTCCAAATCCATTAGCAGCTCGAATTTGTGCATTATGATTTGGAAAATTCCAGCCAAAATATGATTGAATGTAATTATTTTGAAGGTCATACTGAATTGCAGATGACTCTTCATTACCAAATTCAATCACAGAGTCTGAAACTGATATTGATAACCCAGCTATTCCATTATCTCTAAGTTGTAAATCCGAACCAAATTGAGCAGTAAATATATCTGCGTTCCATGAACTTGAACCATTATTTTCATTTTGCGAAAGAGTTTGTTGATGACCAAGTCCCCAAACTGTTCCCAATTTATTGCCTTGATTATTTGGACTTAAGTTTACTGTGAAAGACGAATTACCTAAAATTGATTGCAAAGACCAAGTTTCTGCTTCTAGTGCTTTGGCATTAGCGGTAAGAATCCCATTTATTGTATTTTGTCCACCAAAAACAACTGATGCTTTGGTTTTGCGAGCAAATGCTAACTCAATTTGACTAGATAGATTCGACCAGCTTGAAACTCCTATATTACGAAATAGCTCTGGTAATACTTCGTGGTTCGCTGTTTCAAGTTCAATTCTGCGACGCTCTCGATCTAAATGATCTGTTATGATAATTTCTGCAGTTGAATTACGACCGGTCCTATATCTGAAATCTGGATTGATTGAAGCCATTACGAACCCATCTTTACCGGCTCGGTCATTATCAATTGTAGGAATTGAAATTTTTTTACGACTTTGATTCATCTCTAAAACAATAACCTGATTTGTTTCCTTAACTATAAGTCCACTTGTTCCTTCAATTCTTAATCCTATTCTTAATTGAAATGGGACTACTCGTTCCGAAATCAAAGTGAATTCAGCAGAATGTCCTTCTTCAACAGTACGTGAATTAGCAACAATTGAAATAACCGGCAGTAATGTAGTTTTGTTTTGGCTTTCTGCTGGTTCAGGAGAATCAATTGATAACATGTCTTGGGCAACCAAACTTGCTACTGATACTCGTTGTTCAATGATTTCTTCGTCCGAATCTGCATTAACAGTAATTTCTACTACAGAAGGTTCAATTGCTCTATAACCAAAACCATCTACAATTGAAACACGAAAGCTCCCATCAGCATCACTTTGAGTCCCAGTTTCTATTGAAAACCTTGCTTCGGTCATTCCTTTTAGTAACCTGACAGATTTAGGAATTCGCCAAGTGAAAAAATCTTTTGAGTCGATATCGTCAATGATAATATTAATATCCAAATCTATAATAGTACTATCCTCAGTCATTACTTTGAAACTGGCAGGATATCCTTCAGTAATTGTATTTTCTGTGGTTTCTGTAAGAATTGATACCTCATACGCGTCAAAATCCATAACTTTTACAGAAACTCGGTCTTCTCCGGCCGCGATGGTGTAGCGTGGATTTTCTCGTATAATGACATTGATAGTGCGATCACCTTGCGGACCAGGTAAATTCTCTGTGTTCACTCTAATAGTTTTTGAAGATTCCTCGTGAGTAAGAATTACGGGACTTTCAGGTTCAAATGAGTCAAAAAAACCCGTTCCGTTGTCATTATGATAAAATTCAACTTCAATAGGTTCACCGGGTTTTGGACGACTTGTTGTAATAGATACGTTAAAACTCTCCCCTTCGTTAACCTTTTGCTCTGTAGTTTCAATTTTCACCAATTGGGTAATATCATTATTAATTACACGTATGGTGGCCTCGTCACCCTTTGTTTCACTCGCTAGTGTAATGTTATTTACATCATTTTTGAATCGGCTTTCAAACTCAAATTTAACAGTAACATTAATGTCATTTAGATCAAAATCAGTTTCCTTAAAAAAGTATCCAATTTCTTGATATTCCGTTACCATATTAAATCCTGTTACTGCTCCAATTGCCACTACTCGCTCAATTAATGAAGTGTCATTTTCACCAAATACAGGTATGAAGTTTCCATCGTCTAGTTTTATTAGAAAACGTAACCTAATAAATCCAACACCTCCTGGCCATGGAGTTAACCTTGCAACAACTATCGCAGAACTACCCTCGTTTACAGTATTTTGCCTAAATTTAAATTGAACGCCTGGTGTAGCTGGAGTTGTTTCAATTGGTGAGTTAATTTTTACAGCACTGTTTGGCTCTCCCAAACTATAATCCATACTAGCTACAAGTCTAACTTCAGTATGCGATTCGGTCACATTTACGCGGGATTCAGTATGGGTAACATTGGAATTATCGCCTGTCGGTCGTATTGTGGCCATTTTAGAAATCGGGGTACCAGAATCAGGTAAAACTTCATATATTACGACTAGGTTTTCGGTGAGTTTTTTGTCTGCTATCAAAATATAACTATTACCCTCAGTACCACTTACCTTAAATGGATTCGCTTCAATAGTAACTACTGGTGACTGTGCATTTACACCTGCAATTGAGAGTAACAGAAAAACTGCGCCCATTAATGTAATCGCAGAAAACTCACATTTTAAGATTTTCTTAATAGCTATAAGTTGTGAAGTCAGGAGCATTAAAAATTTTGCAGTGCTCTTATTTAGAAAGTTGAACGCTGTAATTACGAGTACCAATACTGGGTAGTCGACTTTACTTAATTTAATTTTCATTAGTTTCATATCCTCATTTGGTCAAACGTAAATTAATATTAGTGGCATTCTAGACAAAAATCAAGTTTGTTAATTCAAATCAAATATACAAGTGCTAAATTCCGCTTTTTATTGATAAAAATTGACCCCTTTTCAAGTTTAATTGGAATATTCTAAATAATATTACTAATTTGATTCTCTAGACCAATTAATTTATTATTTAGACAATTAATATTCGTAAATTACTTTTAAAAAGAATCTTGGGCATTGTCAAAAAAATGCGAAATTTGTATATAGACTGCAATTGGAAATATAGCGTGAGTATGCTTTCAAATAACCTTAAAATTTAATTTAAACTTTGATAATATTGCTTTTGAATAACTTTTTACATTTAGTTCATAATTAAATTATTTCTAAAATTTACAAGTAATATATTTTACTATGGTAATCTAAATTTTTTTGATACTATCAATCTAACTAATAAACGATCACAATGATCGTAAACCCTTAAAGGAGGAAATTATGAAACTATTATCACTTTTTACCCTCATCGCAATTTTGTTGTCGCCAATTGCGGCTGTTGCACAAACTGAAATCCAATTTTGGCATGCGTTTACCGGACGTTTAGGTGAGCTAGTTGACGCACAAGTCAATGACTTCAATTCTAATCAATCTGACTATAAAGTTATTGCAAGTCACAAAGGTAACTACTCTGAAACATTGAATGCTGGGATTGCTGCGTTTCGTGCTAATGAACAACCTCACATTTTAATGGTGTTTGAGGTTGGGACCGCAACCATGATGGCAGCAAAAGGAGCAGTCAAACCAGTTTATGAAGTCATGGCAGAAAGTGGTGCACAATTTGACCCCAATGCTTATATCGGTGCGGTTAAAGGTTACTACACAACAACCGATGGGCAAATGCTTTCGTTACCATTTAACTCATCCACCCCAGTCCTTTGGGTAAATGTTGACCGACTTAAAGGTGCTGGCATTGATCCAAATATTGACCTTTCAACTTGGCAAAAAGTTGATGCAGTATTAGATGATCTTAAATCTGCCGGTGAAGAGTGCCCACTGGTCACAGCATGGCAGAGTTGGATCCATCTTGAAAACTATTCGGCATACCATAATGTTCCATTTGCTTCTAAAGACAATGGATTTGCCGGACTTGATACCGAGCTAGTATTTAACAACCAAGCGCAGGTCTCTAACATTGCACAAATGGGTGAATGGGCGAAAGACGGAAAATTTATTTACACAGGTCGTCGTAATGAAGGTGGTGCAAACTTTCGTGCTGGCGAATGTGCATTATTCACCGAAAGTTCTGCTGGATACGCAGGAATTAGTAGTGAGGCTGAATTCGAATTTGAAGTTCGTCCCCTTCCATACCGAGAAGGTGTAGGAACTCCTCCTCAAAATACCATAATCGGTGGTGCTTCATTATGGGTTATGGAAGGTCACAATGCTTCTGAATACAGAGGTGTAGGTGAGTTTTTGAGTTATCTTTCAACCACACCTGTCCAGGAACAATGGCACAAGGATACTGGATATTTACCAATTACCACTGCCGCAGGTGAAGCAACTAGAGCATCTGGATTCTACGATGAAAATCCAGGTACTGACATTGCAGTAATTCAGATGACAAAAAATCAACCCACAGCAAATTCTAAAGGTCTTCGTCTTGGATCTTTTGATCAAATCCGTGGGATTATTGATGAAGAACTTGAAGCTGTATGGTCTGGTGATAAATCAGCACAAGCTGCATTAGATTCTGCAGTTGCACGTGGTAACCAATTGTTACGACGTTTTGAACAAGCAAACCAATAGACCTAGTATTAAAGTGAGCAGGTAATTGAAATTACCTGCTCACGGCCTGCTTTGGAAACATTCAATGGAAAAACGAGTAATATTCCAAGGGTGGATGTTACCCTTAATATTAATTGCACCTCAGGTTGCGATTTCTGGAATATTCTTTTTTTATCCAGCCGCTCAAGCTATTTGGCAATCTTTGTTTATTCCAGACCCATTTGGACTTACCAAACAATTTGTTGGTACTGGAAATTTTGAATTTTTGTTAACCGATTCATATTACCGAGCCTCATTTTTAACCACTGCAATATTTTCAATTTTAGTCACATTAGCCTCAATGATTCCCGCATTATTTTTAGCTGTCATTGCTGATCGACTGATCAAAGGTTCAGGTACATATCGTACATTGCTTATCTGGCCATATGCAATCGCACCAGCAGTAGCGGGTGTTTTATGGTTATTCATGTTTAATACAAGAGTTGGATTAATTTCATGGTATTTAGGACAATTTGGTTATGAATGGAATCACGTGTTAAATGATTCCGAAGCAATGGGTTTAGTAGTGATCGCATCAGCTTGGGGCCGGATTAGCTACAATTTTCTCTTTTTCTTTGCTGGATTACAATCTGTTCCCCGCTCTGTAATTGAAGCGGCCGCCATTGATGGGGCACGATTTTGGCGAAGATTTTTTACCATTGTTTTACCGTTATTGTCACCAATTACTTTTTTTCTATTAGTCGTCAATGTTGTCTATTCTTTTTTTGAAACTTTTGGTGTAATTCATACGATAACTGCAGGTGGACCACAACAAGCAACTACTATCCTGGTTTATAAAGTGTTTTCAGATGGATTTGTTGGGCAAGACCATGGTTCATCAGCAGCGCAATCGGTTATTTTGCTACTAGTTGTAGGAATTTTAACGGTGCTTCAATTTAAATATATTGAAAAGAAGGTGCACTATTAATGGCTAACACACTTCATGGAATGGTGGAAAAGCGCGGCGCGAATTTGTGGCTAACGCATGCCTTGTTGATTTTAGGAGTGCTCCTTGTATTTTTTCCAATTTGGCTAGCTTTTGTTGCATCAACTATAACGCAACCAGAAATTGTTCGTCCGCCAATGCCACTTTGGCCTGGTCGTCACTTTTTTGAAAACTATTATAACGCTCTATTCGCTGGAGTGAATGTACCGGTAGCAACCATGCTTTTTAATTCACTCATTATGGCAATTGGAATAGCGGTCGGCAAAATTGCAATTTCTCTCCTTTCGGCATTTGCGATTGTCTACTTCAGATTTCCGTTTAGAAATTTATTTTTTTGGATGATTTTTATTACTCTCATGCTTCCAGTTGAAGTTCGTATTATTCCAACTTATGAAGTGGTCGCTGGTTTTGGTATGTTAAACAGCTATTCAGGACTAATTTTTCCACTTATCGCATCGGCTACCGCTACATTTTTGTTCCGCCAATTCTTTCTCACAATCCCGGATGAACTAGCCGAAGCCGCGCGTGTAGATGGGGCGAAACCATTACGATTTTTTTGGGACATAGTTGTTCCAATGAGCCGAACTAATGTCGCGGCCTTGTTTGTCATTCTATTCATTTATGGTTGGAATCAATACCTTTGGCCATTATTGATCACGACTGAACCTGAAATGAATACAATCGTGATGGGAATCAAGCAAATGTTTCCGTCAGGTGATGACATCGCGGATTGGCCTGTTATCATGGCAACTTCCATCTTGGCAATGATACCTCCCGTTGTAGTCGTCATTGCGATGCAAAAATTATTTATAAGAGGATTAGTAGATAGCGAGAAATAAATATGGCAACAGTAAATCTAAAAAATGTTCAAAAATCGTTTGGACAAGTTAACGTTATACGTGGTATCAATACTAGTATTTCCGATGGTGAATTTGTCGTAATTGTTGGTCCATCTGGGTGTGGTAAGTCAACATTATTACGAATGGTCGCTGGTCTAGAGAGAATAACTTCTGGTGAAGTTGAAATTAATGGAAAGCGAGTTAATGATGTTGAACCAATGGACAGAGATATTGCAATGGTGTTTCAAAACTATGCACTCTATCCACATATGAGCGTAGCACAGAACATGGGATATGGACTCAAAATAGCGGGAAAATCGAAAGATGAAATCCAACAAAAAGTGACTGAATCTGCACAATTGCTTCAACTTGAAAATCTGTTGGACCGTAAACCGAAGCAACTATCTGGCGGTCAGCGTCAACGTGTCGCAATGGGACGCGCTATTGTTAGAGAACCCGCAGTTTTCCTATTTGATGAACCATTATCCAATTTAGATGCCAAGTTAAGAGTACAAATGCGATTGGAAATTAAGGAATTGCAAACTAAATTAGGTATTACAACGCTATATGTCACTCATGACCAAGTGGAAGCAATGACCATGGCTGATCGTATGATTGTCATGAACAGCGGCATAGCTGAGCAAATCGGTACATCACTTGATGTATATACCAAACCACAATCACAATTTGTTGCTCAGTTTATTGGAAGTCCAGCTATGAATATTCTTGATGCAAAAATTGTTGAAGGTAGTGTTCAGTTTGCTGGAAGTAAAATTTGTTCTGCACCATCAGAATTCTCAAAATCAAATGTAAAACTTGGGATCCGACCAGAACACGTTGTAACACAGCAAGACGCGGTTATTGAGTTTCAAACCAGTATCGCAGAACCACTTGGTGCGAATACAGTTTTTCATGGCTCATTGAACAATGGCAATTCTCCTTTCACTGTGAGCTTACCAGGAGTACACCGACTTGGAAACGAAAATAGCAACTTAAAATTATTATTTCCACCAGAACACTGCCACCTTTTTGACTCAGATTCTTTAAAAAGAGTTAATTAACCCTGAGTATTATAACATCAAATTTGAAATGTGTTTTTTTGTAAGTTATATAGAGTTTCTACAACCTAAACACCTTTCAGAATATGAGCTACTAACATCGTCAAAAGTTTATAGGACTATATAGATGTCAAATTTCAATCGAGTGAATGTACTAGATACTGAAACTACCGGGTTTAGTCCGAAACAAGGTGATCGGATAGTTGAGATTGGAATTGTAGAAATGATTGATAATCAAGAGACTGGTCGAACTTTCCATAAATATATAAATCCCCAAGGCAGAAATGTTGGACGTTCATATAATGTGCACGGTCTTTCTGATGAATTCCTTGCCGACCAAAATAGTTTTTTGGAAATTCAATCCTCGTTTCAGCAATTCATTGGTTCCGATCCTCTGATTATCCATAACGCTAATTTTGATATGAGATTCCTTGATACCGAAATGCAACTAACGAGGAAAAAACCATTAAACAATGAGGTTGTGGATACTCTTGAATTGGCACGTAAGGTTGATCCATCAGCAAGTTCTCATGATCTTGATTCGTTGTGTATTCGGTATGGTGTAACTTCAGAAAAAAGAGGTCTCCATAGTGCATTAATTGATGCACAATTATTAGCCAAAGTTTATTTTCACTTGGTTACTGCTTAATTAATTGACTAAAATTCAAATAACTAATGCTCTCAACTACAAATAAAATAATTGATAAAGATGAAAGCTATAATTTATGAAAAATTTGGACACGCATCTGATGTATTAACATTAGAGGAAATTGCCGACCCAGTTCCCGCACCTGGTGAAGTGCTTGTTAAAGTTCTAACATCTGGAGTAAACCCATCAGATGTCAAAATGCGGGCTGGTTCTAGACCAGGAATTACGAAACCACCATTTCCTAAAATAATTCCTCATAGTGATGGTGCTGGTGTAATTAAAGCAGTCGGAGAAGGTATTGATAAAAAACGGATTGGGCAACCTATTTGGATTTGGAACGGTCAATGGCAACGTCCATTTGGTACCGCGGCAGAATTGATCACCATACCCGAACAACAAGTCGTTCCAATGCCAAAAAATCTATCAATGGAAGAAGGAGCGATATTAGGTATCCCAGGATTAACTGCCATCCATGCAGTTTTGGGATTTGGACCAATTGCTAACAAAAAAATACTAATTAGTGGCGGTGCTGGAACGGTAGGACGACTTGCAATTCAATTCGCTAAATTTTCAGGTGCTTATGTTATAGCAACTGCTCATGGTGAAAAAAGTTCAACTAGAGCTCGTGACGCAGGAGCTGATGTGGTCTTGGATTATCGAGCAGAGAATCTCGCTGAACAAGTTCTAAATGAAACTAGTGGGAAATTGATTGATCATATAGTTGAAGTAGAATTTGGCAACAATATTGCAACAAACACAGCAATTATCAAAGAACACGGAAGAATAGTATCCTATGGTTCAGCCCTCAACATGACTCCTGAATTTCCATTTTACCCACTAATGTTTAAGAGTGTGACAATTTCTCTAATCCTAGTCTATCTCTTGACCGATTCAGAACGTAAGTTGGCGATTTCCAATCTCAATAATTTGCTGAACAACCATTCAATCAACTTTGACATTTATAAAACTTTCAGTCTACGTGAATGCGCAAAAGCTCATGAGGTAGTTGAAGCAGGAAATCGAGCCGGATCGGTAATTTTAACAATAGACTGATGAAGTTTATTTGGAATTGAATTATTAATGTACGGGATAAAACAGAAAACTAATGTATATGTGACCCCCCATTTACATCAATTGTTGTTCCAGTGACAAATTTTGAAAACTCAGAAGCTAAAAATAGCGCACATCCTGCAACATCATTCGCCTGTCCACCATGTCCCATGGGAATTCCACTTAAGATCTGCTGTTTTTGATCAGTTGTAATGCGTCCCTCAATTATGTCAGTTTCAATGAAACCAGGACAAATTGCATTTGAACGAATCTGATCAGGGGCCAATTCTCTAGCCATTGCCTTTGTTAATCCAAGAATTCCTGCTTTAGCGGCACAATAATGTGGTCCACCAAAAATTCCTCCCCCTCTTTGTGCCGCCACCGATGAAATATTGATAATTGAACCAGTTTTGCGCGCTTTCATCCTCGGAATCACCAACTGACTCATATACATAGTGCCACGTAGATTAACATCTATAATCTTATTGAAATCTTCTGGTTCAATGTCTTCTATTTTATGTGAATCAACAATTCCAGCATTGTTAACCAAGATATCAATTTGACTGAATTCGGCTAAAATTGCGTTAACCGCTGAAGAACACTCATCTTTATTTGAAACATCACATTCGGCACCAAGATGTTGATCACCAAGTTTATTGGCTTTTTGTTTCGGATTCATTGATTTTAAATCAATAATTGCAACACGAGCACCATGCATCGCAAATAATTCTGCAGTTGCGATTCCAATACCACGCGATTTCGCAGCACCAGTAATTATTGCGGTTTTTCCGTCTAGAATTTCCATAGAATGTAGCTCCAAATTTTTAACTTATATTATTTACAAACTACTAAAATTAGAAAATTAAATAAGTTACTACGACAATAAAATTTTGAGAAATAACATTTTTTCAAAAAGTATTCATCAATTTCAACATAACTTTCCCGCATCATAGCAGTTCATGCTGATGACACATCTAACTGCTGATCTACTAACAAACATATATTTCATGTACTCTAAAATTTACTGCACATTCAGAAGCTCGCTCTTTAGAATTCGAGCTAATTGGGGCTCAACGTGATAGCCATTATTAAACTCTATTAATGGACCATTATATTCATAGTAGGCCCATTCATTGAGTTTTTTAACGAGACTAGCTGATTCAAAACCATTACGTTTAACTAAATTCAAAAATTCTGATTCGGGCCAATAACGATTTTCAACCAAAGTCTTCACTACTTTCGTTTGTTTTTCATCTAATCCCACTAGCGTAGTTTTTTTAGATTGCTTAGATTCATCGTCAAGGTCTTTAGGTTTAGTTAATAAATTATTTAAAACCGAAGACATTTTATTCGCATCTGTATCTGTTTTTTCAACCTGTTCAGTTTGCGTTTCTGGTATATTTTCTGCTGGTTTAGGTTTATTTTGTTCAGTATAAAATTGATTGGCATCAACAGGAACAGTCTCAATTGGTCTAATTTCAGATTTTAGTTGAGGAGCTGTTGAGACTTGTGTCTGCACTGATTTTTGATTTGATACTAAACTAGGGGTCTCAACTGTCTTTGATTCGGTCCAAATCGTCCCCAATTCTTTCGACGCATCTTCTTTGACTGTAGCTGCTTGCACTACTTCTGAAGGATTAACTACTTCACCTGCATGAAGATCTGAATATGCAAACTGACGATCAATTTTAAGTGCCTCATAAAAAGTTTCAAGTGCTGATACTGCAGTAGTTTTCAGAGTACCTGCAACTTTCGCAATTTCAACAACAACCGCTCTGAGTGCCAATTTTTGATCGTCCGGCAGCTCCAATTGAATCCGTTGGAAAAAGGTTTGATCCGGTGGAACTAATGTCAAATACTTAAAATTCGCAGAAATACATTTTGTTTCATGCTCTGATAAACCACTAATTTTGGAAAAAACTTCTCTAAATACTTCATGTTTATTCTGCGTAATCTCACCACTAACATGGAGTATATACGATCCAAGTGCAAGTTTCGTTAACATAAATCGATATTGATCAGAGTTAGCCCGTACAAATTTTTCTCTTTCTTCTAAATGAAATACAACTGCTGGAATCCCCGATTTCACCGGACGATGAAACAGACTAGTATCTGGTGCTAATCCAAATCCTGTTAATGCAAATAAATTTACCGTCTTCTCCCATTGCTCTCGATATATTGTTGTAGACTTCTTACCTTCAATCAATGCTATTGCTTCTCCAGCCGTAGCAACTCCACCATCTTTCATAACCTGATTTGCCCAATTATGATATTTTCTCAATCCCTTTATTGTTCGAGTTTTTCTCAGGGCCAATGGCAGTAACGCAATTGCTTCAACCTTATTTCTTGCATTTCGATTTTCAGTACAATATCGAACATAATTACTTAAATTATTTTCAACTTCGTCTGCTAATTTCTGAACAAAAGTATGCGGTTCCTTAAATTCAGAAATATCAGGAACCTGCTTACCTTTATGCTTAAGACCGACATTGGTGACAAACTCTTCTGATGCTGAATAATACTCAATTACCAATGGAGCAATCTGTTGATTTGGATGGAGTGCAATCTTTATTCCATTTGGTTTTTGTTTGTCCAATTTAGCGCGGAATAACTCGCAAAATTCTTCAGGGAATTTCTCGGCGGCAGGTCCAAATTGACTTTCATTATGTTGCAGAAACCAATCAAGCATCTGGCGTGATGTAAACCGGCCTTCTTCTTCTACCAAAACACATCCGAGTTCAGCTTTCAGATTAAACGGCAAATTTCCCTCAACTTCTTCACTAAAATCATAGCAATAAGAACTAGTATTCTCAATTATTCCTACAAATGACAAAAAATGTTTTAAATATGGTTTGAGTTTCCGTTTCGGCATTAGCTCCAAAATTCTCTTTACTTCATGAACAATCAATTTCTTTTCATCCTCAGACGCATCGTCTAACATAAAACGTCTTTCAAGTCCAAAAAAGTACATTAAGTAATAACTCGACGAGAAATTTATGTCAGTTCTACCATTAGCCAGCCATTTCAAATAAGATGCACGAGAAGCCGAATCTATTTTTGAATAAGAAGTCGCGAAAGGAACAAATTCACCTTGATCATTAAATTGAGTTCTACTAACGTTTTTTGTCGGATCAATATATGCTTTGCTCAATTCAGTTTTATTATCAAAGTTTGTAATTTCAGGTGGAGTCTCAACGTAAACCATACCACCAATATCATAACCTTTTACGTTTATAGAATCCCCTGCAGGAACCCAACCCGTTGGATCTTTGGTATATTTTTTTGAGCTTATTGTTTCAATCGATCTATTTGATTTTGGTTTATTTTCATTAAATGAAGTTAAAAGTGTCATAGTAGTTATTTATTCCTTATTTAGTTTGCTTCAGAATTGAAGTTGCTAGATTTAACCAATTTAAAAACCTTAATTGCGATTAACTTGTACAGATTTTAACGGAAATATAACTCATTCAAATTCCAAGTTCGGAATTAATCTAAAGTTCTAAAAAAGTTTTCCTTACTCATGATTTGAAATAAATACCTTAATATTACTATACTTGTAAAGTTTACATGATAGTCTTGGACCTTACTCACAAATTCACTTTGTTCATGAAGGTAACCATTTGTTAAATATTATTGTATTTAATAATATATAAAATTATCCATTTCATTTAATTTTCATTGTTTGGCTACAATTGACATTAAAACAAAATATATTACTTACTTCATTTTGTCATTGAATACTATTTTAACATCGTTGTCAATTAAAATTTTCAAATTTAGAAAAATAGTCTAATTTTTCATATTTATATAATTTCCACAATTAACATATTTATTTCGAAATTTAAAACCTCGTTTACTTAATATTGAGATTTAATAAATAAATTAACAAAATACAACTTATAAATTAAACTTTTGAATCAGTTCACAAAAATAGTTTAATTAATTATTTTGTTAGATTCAACTTATAATGTCAAAATTTTTTAAATTATATTTGAAATTAAAGTGTTATGCTTACTTTTTGATATTAAATGTAGTTGTATAATGTTAATTCGCAAATCTTAAATTGAGGATACTCATGTCAAATGATCACCTACCGAGTTTTTCTGGAAATGAATTAAGTAAATTACAGGCATATGAAGTAGTTGAACTCCTTAAATCACGACAAGTATCATCCAAAGAATTGCTTGACATAGCCTTTGAACGCATTGATGAAGTCAGCCCCAAAATAAATGCAACCGTACATACTTGTCGAGAGCGTGCATACAAAGCTGCTGAAAAACTGAGAACAGATGATCACGCTCGCCAAGGTTGGTTGGCTGGATTACCAATTGGAATTAAAGATTTACTACCTATCAAAGATGTGCGCACAACTTTTGGGTCTGATGCATTTGCAGACTATGTACCTGATTTTAGTGATCCACTAGTTGAGTTACTTGAAAATCGCGGAGCAATAATTGTTGGAAAAACCAATACACCAGAGTTTGGTGCAGGTGGTGTTACTTTTAATGATGTATACGGGTCTACTTTAAATCCATGGAATACCAATCTAAACCCAGGGGGATCATCAGGTGGGGCAGCAGCTTCACTTGCAAGTGGTGAAGTTTGGTTAAGTCATGGTTCCGACCACGGTGGTAGCCTCCGCACACCAGCAGCTTTCTGTGGAATTGTTGGACTGCGTCCCTCACCTGGGATTGCTGGCGGTTCTTCAAAAGATTTTGCGTTTATGCGAGAAGGTGTACAAGGACCAATGGCTAGATCGGTGATGGATTGTGCCTTATTCTTGGATACCATGTCAGGATTTGATAACCAACATCCTATCTCATTCCCTCAGCCTCAATCCTCTTATCTGGAATCCGTTAAAAATGCCGATCACAAAATAAAAATTGCATTCAATCCCAATCTAAATAACATTTCACCAATTGATAAAGAAATCCGTGATCACCTTAAAAACTGTATAAATACTATCGCAACTAATATTAAATATGTTGAAGAGGTTAAATTGAACTTGACAAATCTGAAGTCAACATACTTAACACTGCGCGGGATCATGTGGGTTTGTCACGCTCGTAGACTACCAGATAAAATAAAAGCACAATTCAAAGAAACACTAAAAGAAAATACTAAATTTGGTGAAACTCTCTCCGCATCCCAAATAGCTGATGCTGAAATTAATCGCTCAAAAATTTATTATGAATTGCTTGAAGTATTGTCTCAATTTGATGTGATAGCGTGCCCAGTTGTTGGCTGTATGCCAAAACCAATAACAGAGGAATGGGTAAGAGAAATAGATGGAATCAAATTAGACCATTATATGGATTGGTTGGGATTTTCTTTTCTCGCAACTGTTACTGGACTACCGGCGATTTCTTTACCAATTGGATTTAATGCGAATGGGCTTCCACACGGAATTCAATTAATTGGAGGACCCAGAAGTGAAGCAAAGTTACTAGCAAGTGCGCGCACCATTGAACTTATTATGAATAACCCAAACATTCCAATTGATCCGCAATCTATTGAATGAGTTAAAGCGACATTCACCTAGTTCAATCTCAGTAATGTATTTTTGGTCTTCTCGACAATTTGATACGAAAAATCTAACTTGATTTGCGACATATTCTCAACAAAACTTTTTATGCCTAAATTTTCACCTGGCCACTAAAGATTAGTCAAAAATTTCCTAAATATCGCTCAATCTCGACTTTGGTTACTTGATTAGTGACAAACTTCTGCTCGCGCTCAGCTTGTTGAATTAATATTTGTTTTCGATCCAAACCCAATACTCGTGTCATTAATTCTGAATCTTTTGCCAATTGAATTGCTTGCTCCATATTATCCGGAAGCGGTTCTGCATCTATAAATTCGTAACCATTCCCTAAACATGGTGACGTTGGTTGTAATTTTTGTTCAATTCCATCTAATCCGGCGGCAATATCACAAGCCAATAAATAGTATGGGTTGCAATCGGCTGCTGCGTCACGTTTTTCAATTCTAACTGCACTTTCAGAACCTTCTATAACCCGAATTCCGACAGTTCTATTATCATAGCCCCAACTATTATTGATCGGACAAAAAGAAAATGGTTCACGACGACGAAATGCATTTGGTGTAGTTGAACCAGCTAACGCAATACCTGCCATTTGACTTTGCAAACCAGCCAAAAATGACATCCCAAACGAACTTAATTTATTACTATCAGCAAAAACATTCTTACCGTCTTTCCAGATTGAATAATGAGTATGAAAACCACTACCAGATTGATCAATAAATGGTTTAGCCATAAACGTAGCTATATATCCATGCCGATGCGCTAATTCTTTTACCAGTGAACGGAACATTATAACCCGATCTGCCGCTTTTAATGCCTCGTCATAATGAATATTCACTTCCACTTGTCCGGGTGCATATTCTGGATTTGATTGCTCAACTGGAATACCAAATTGATTGATTTGCTGTCGAATTGGTCCAAGAACATGTTCCAATTCTGAAGCTCGAGCAAGGCTGTACACTTGGATACCCTTGTCTTTTGGTAGCATAGTTTCTTGATCTAATAAATAAAACTCTAACTCAGTTCCAACAAAAATCTGAAAACCCATATCTTTCGACCGTTGCAATTGTTCTTTCAAAGCACCTCTAGGATCTATAGGAACTGGTTTGTTATCCTTTCCTTCCGCGTATGCCAAGCAAAATGCGACTCCTTCTTCCCACGGAATTGATACTGGTTTCTCCATTGGATATAGGTGCATATCTGGGTAACCACTATCAAAATTGACATAGGGTGTATCCCAAAGATCAGAAGTCATATCAATAGCAAAAAGTGAGACTGAAATAGCATTGCCATGTTGGCAAGTATTTTTCCAGTTTGTTGCTGGAATACGCTTACCACGCAATATACCATTTAAATCCCCTACTCCCAGTGCTACCGTATGTGTTCCTACTGGTAAATCGAAACTTGCTATTTTCAACTATTACCTCTCTATTTTGGAAAGCAACTAAATGTTGAGTGTAGCATTTGATTTCGTTCAGTGATATTTGAAAAATGTAGTTTCAATTAGTTGCTACAGCTCAATTTACAGTATGTTTACGTTATGTAATGAATGAGTGAAAGGTGATTTTAGATTGTGAATTTATAGCTAGATTCGGTATAGTTCATCAGAAAATTTTAGTGAATAATCAGTTAAACCTGTATTACAAGATACAAGTTTATCAAAGAAGAAATCAAAGCTTATAGCATTATATTATAGTTTTCGCGAATGGCTGGGGCGGCAGGATTCGAACCTGCGCATGGCGGCACCAAAAGCCGCTGCCTTACCGCTTGGCCACGCCCCATTTTAAAGATCCAGCTAAATTACCCGATATATATAGTCACAAATTAAAATTTGCAAGGGAAAAAATTTCATATAATATTCTGAAGCACATGTCAAGTAACTTAGCAAAATAAATTTTCATCTTATACCAAAATTGTTACAGA
This sequence comes from Stappiaceae bacterium, assembly GCA_964291365.2. Classification (GTDB taxonomy): domain Bacteria; phylum Pseudomonadota; class Alphaproteobacteria; order Rhizobiales; family Stappiaceae; genus JBDWFY01. Next base: position 888,324 of record OZ219989.1, on the reverse strand, counting down.
ATGTTCCGACAAAACTAGATTCAATGTCAATCATTTTAAACTTACCAAAGTATTACCACTAAATTTGAATTCCAAAATTATCTTGAAATTGTGCAATTAGCTTATTAATTATAACGTAAAGCAATTTTAATCGGAGTGTAGCGCAGTTTGGTAGCGCACCTCGTTCGGGACGAGGGGGTCGGTGGTTCAAATCCACTCACTCCGACCAAAGACCCTCATAGATTGATATTGCAATCTCCACAGAAGCAATTTATTTCGTACAAAATTTCAATACCTTCAGTAAGGTCCGAATATTTTATCACTGGATTATAGAAGCATTAAATAATGTAGAAACAAGAAATTATCGAAATAGCTTCCCCTTACGCTTTCTTACTAGAGTTTCATCTGCCTTTAAAAGCATTTCAAGCATCTCGTTCATGGTATCTTTTACTTCATCATTGTAAGGTTCATACAAGGATCTCGTGTCGTATCGTTCATATTTCACTAATCCTGCTGATTCCAAACGCGAAAGAATTTGAGAAACCGTCGTTTGTTCTAAGTCGAGGTGTCTTGTTAGTTCAGTAACCGTACTTGGTTCTTTGCAAAGCCGACATAGCACCTCTAACCGACTCTTGTGACCGAGTACCTTGAAAAATTTTGCAATAATATTTGACTTGTTACGAACCTTTCTGAACTTCCCAAGCTCAGCTCGAGATGCTCGCCGTCTTTTAATTGGTTTACGAGATTTCATATGTTTTATCTCCTTTTGGAGGGTGTTGAATTGAAACAACTCTGTTGAGCTGCATAGTTTTTTGCAATTATACTAAATATTTTAATATTCAAATATATAGTGAAACAGGGATGTATTTATATAGATATAGTTAGAAAGTCTCCTTTTGTTTTTGGATTCTAATTTTTATTACTCTATCTAATTAAATGAAAAATTATCCATGATTAGTTAACTGTACCTGCATTTCTATATGAATCATATTTTATAGCTAACTGAATTTTCCTTAAGAAGTATTCTCATAACCACGATTGAATCAATTAAATACATGATTCAATTTAGATTATAATTTAGTTTAATTTTCTAACATGTCAACCAATAAATATAAATTTTATTTTAATATTTACAAACTCTTTGTCAACTAATAAATATATTCCTTTAATTATATACAAAATTATTGTCAACTAATAAATATATTTTTTTAAAATTTTTATAATATAATTCTCAACTTTCAATATTTGTAGCATTTAAGATTAGAAATTTTCTATACAATTAAAATACTTAAAAACCTAATATGTGAGTACAATGTCTATGTATCCAACATCAATGCAGGTTCGATCGCATAGTTGCGAAAACCCGTAATGGATACATAGACAAGAAAAATTTATTGGAAATTAAACTAAAATATGGTGGGTAGATTCAACTCGTCAAAAAATCGAACTTTTTTTAAAGTTGAACTCCAAAAGTGTTGGTGAGCCCGCACGGGATCGAACCGTGGACCTACTGATTAAAAGTCAGTCGCTCTACCGACTGAGCTACGGGCTCAATAAACTAAAACTTTATATAAGTAATCACCCTAAAAAAATCAAGAGCAATACAAAAAAACTTTCACAAACTAAATATTATAAATTAGAGAGTCTTAATTACTAACTGCACTGACATTCACTGAGATAATGATTATTGAATAGACTTAGGTTTAAGACGCGGTATAGGAATTTTAACTGAAGTTTTATTAGCTGCAGAGCTCAGATCCTTGGTTTGTTGCTTAACTAAACTTTCAATATCCTGTGTTTCCTTCACTTCAATAATTTCTACAGGTAAACCTGCATAATTTTCTGGTGGTAACACTGTAGTTTGATTCTTGCAGTCAGTTAACCAAATATCGTAAACTCCATGTTCAACTGCGTTAAGTGCAGGACTTGACGCTAACATCCAACCTGTAAAAATTCGCTGCTCTTGGTTCTCTAAAGTTAATTCGTCAACCTCAATAAATGCAATAGTATGAGGTTTTTCGGTTAGTGGACGGGAATTGCACACCCTTGGTGTTACTTTCAGACTTCCAAATTCTCTAGTTTCGTTCAAATACACATCAAATGAAGTAATACGTCCTGTGATCTTATCAAGTCCAGCAAATTCTGCGACCGGATTTGGGATTATTTCAGCAACTGTTTGACTGCTAAATAATAGAATTCCGGCGATTGTTGCTAATTGAATTGCCTTAAATTGGTATAATTTGCGCATCGGTACCTAAAATTTTCATTTACTCAGTTGATTTTGTATTTCGCTCACGCGTTTTTTCTGTTCATTCAATTTGTTTAACCGTGCGCGCTCATCCTCAACTAAATCTTTGGGTGCATTTGCAACAAACTTTGAATTATTGAGTTTATTTTCAACTTTCTCAATTTCTCCAACTATCTTATTTAGCACTTTTTGCTGCCGCGCCATCTCTGATTCTAAATCAATGATATTTGCTAATGGAATACAAAACGCGGCTTCTTCAATTACAATTTGTGCAGATTCTCTAGGTAATTCCTTCGCGAATACTATCTCTTCAATTCGAGCAAGTCGCTTAACCATTATTTCATTTGCGTTTAACCAAGACTTTGTATTATTCGTCGCATTAACAACTACTAAGGATACAAAAGCACCAGCAGGAACGTTTAATTCGGCCCGAACTGAACGAATTTGAGAAATAACATTAATCATCCAGTTAATTTCATCAACAATTTTAAATTGTACCGAATCATATTCAGGCCATCTTGCCAATATTAGCATACCTTCACGTTTAGTACCGCGTGCTCCTGTTTGTTGCCACAACTCTTCAGTAACAAAAGGCATAAACGGATGTAACAACTTCAGCATCTCATCCAATATCCACGCAGCAGTTTTCCGTATTTCTGCTTGAGCATCTTGATCATTCCCAGCAAAAATTGGTTTGATTAGTTCTAAGTACCAATCGCAGTAAGTGTGCCAAACAAATCGATAAATCGCGTTTGCAGCGTCGTTAAACCTATAATTTTGTAATGAAGACGTAATCTCTTTTTCGCAGCGAACTACTTCTGCAATAATCCATTGATTTATTGAGCGAGTAACCTTTAAGGGATCAAACTTATTATCACGCTCACAACCATTCATCTCTGCAAAGCGAGCGGCATTCCATAATTTTGTAGAAAAATTTCGATAACCAACGACGCGACTTTCAGACATTTTAATGTCTCTACCTTGCGCGGCCATCGCAGCAAGTGTAAATCTAAGCGCATCAGCACTATGTTTATTCATCAATTCTAGAGGATCAATTATATTTCCCTTTGACTTTGACATTTTTGCACCATGTTCGTCGCGCACTAGAGCATGAATATAAACCGTATCAAATGGCACTTGCTTCATGAAGTGAAGTCCAAACATCATCATCCTGGCAACCCAGAAAAAGATGATATCAAATCCCGTAATTAATACATTTGTTGGATAATAACGTTCCAGTGCATCTGTTTGCTCAGGCCAACCTAAAGTAGAAAACGACCATAATGCTGACGAAAACCAAGTGTCCAACACGTCTTGATCTCGATATAGGTATACTGTTCCATTTGAATTTTCTTCCCATTTAACGCGTGCGATTTCCTCTTCTACAATTTCAATATCACTTCTATAATGTTGCGTCGCATGTTCTAGGGTTTCCGACTCAGATTTCTCAACAAAAATTTTACCATCCGGACCATACCAAGCTGGAATTTGATGTCCCCACCATAATTGTCGCGAAATGCACCATGGTTGAATATTTTCCATCCAATCAAAATAAGTATTTTTCCAATTTTTAGGTACAAATTTCGTATGTCCTGCACGAACAGAATCTATTGCCGGTCTTGCCAATTTTTCAGCGTCGACATACCATTGATCAGTTAAAAATGGCTCAATTGGTACTTGCGAACGATCACCATGGGGCACACTGTGTCGGTGATTTTCCGTTTCTAACAATAATCCTAGACTATCTAATTTTTCAACAATTTTGTTTCGAACTGTGAATCTATCTAATCCATCAAATTGATTAATCGTGGTGGCGAGCTCATCTGAATTGGAAATTCCCTTCAGAAAATCCTCGTTCTCTTTCAATACAATCGCTGCGTCTCGATTCATTATACTAATCATTGGTAAATTGTGACGTTTCCCAACCTCAAAATCATTAAAATCATGGGCAGGTGTAATCTTCACAGCTCCAGAGCCGGCTTCCGGATCTGCATAATCATCAGCAATTATTGGTATTTTTCGACCAACTAATGGAAGGATAGCAAATTTACCAATTAAATCTGTATACCGCTTATCACTAGGATTAACTGCAACTCCAGTATCACCTAGCATTGTCTCTGGACGAGTTGTAGCTATCACGATGTATTTGTCTGTTTCATTTTCGATTGGATAACGAAAGTGCCACAAATTTCCATCAATCTCTTGTTGTTCTACCTCCAAATCTGAGATTGCAGTATGAAGTTTGGGATCCCAATTAACGAGTCTTTTATCTTTATAAATCAAACCATCTTTATAAAGCTCAACAAAAACTTTGATTACAGCGGTGGACAATCCATCATCCATCGTGAACCGTTCCCGGCTCCAATCACATGAAGCACCTAATCTTCGAAGTTGATTGACAATCATCCCACCCGACTTATCTTTCCAATCCCAGACGCAATCTATAAAAGCTTTTCGTCCTAATTCACGTCGTGTAGCTTTGTTTCCTTGCTCAGCTAATTGACGCTCTACAACCATTTGGGTTGCGATTCCAGCATGATCCATTCCTGGTTGCCACAACACATCGCGTCCCTTCATTCGATAGTAGCGCACTAAAATGTCTTGTAAGGTGTTATTGAGGGCATGCCCCATATGGAGCGACCCAGTAACATTTGGTGGTGGAATTACAATACAAAATGAAGCGGTATCTTGATTAGCACCAGCTCCGGCTTTGAAGGTACCACTCTGTTCCCATTCATTATAAATACGCGATTCCGTTTCGCTAGCTTCATAAGTTTTGTTAAGCATACTAATTTCCAAAGTATTGTAAGTTTAAATCAAAATATAAATCAAATTGAACTCGGTCTCAGACGCTCAAAATTTGATCAAATGAGTTTTTTTCTCAATCCAAATTTAACAGCAGGGAATTGAATCAAAGTTGGAGCTTGAAACAAGAAAACCGAAAACCTACCGATAAATGATATTGTAAACCAATAGACCCAGAAATTTGGTCACGCAAAAATATATTGTCCAAACACATTTTTTCAACATACGAAGCGAATCTTAATTCAATTAATCTATGGTAAACTCATTTAAAATGGGTGACGTTAAAACCAAATCAATTTTTGAACTGGTCAATCCACCAGTCGCTGCGACTAAAGTGTAAGCAGCAACAATCTTATTTCGTTGCGATTCAATTAGATTAACTTGCGCTTCAACAAGCGAACGTTGTTGATCTAATACTTCACGCGTTGTTCGTTGCCCAACATCTTGCTCAGCCTTTATTCCTTCAAGAGCTAATTCTTCGGCTTCCAAACCAGCTTCAGCAGCGGGAATTGAAGCTGAAGCAGCAATATATTGTCCCCATGCCTGAGTAACAAAAGTGCGAATCTGTTGTCTAGCTGTTGCAAGATTTAATTCTGCTTGCTTGAGTTTTTCTCGCTCTTCACTAATTTCAGCATATTCTTTACCACCGCTAATAATTGGGATGCTTAGCTGAATACCAAATGAGGCAGAAAGATTGGGGTTTTCTTCTTGAAATCCAAGGTTTTTCTCATGATCAAAAGTGCTTGTAACTGAAGCGTTTGCATTTAACTTTGGATATAGATCACCAATTGCGGTACTAACACTGGCTTTCGCTGCTACAACACCAACTTCAGCTTGTCGAATATTTGGATGATCAATTTGTGCTAGCTCAATTGCATTATTGAGACTTTTAGGTATAAATCTAACGATACTAGCATCAGTTGCCAAATTTTTCGGATCCTGTCCAATCACTTCACGAAATTTTGCATTACTTGATGTTAAATTTGCCTCTGCGCTATTAAGTTGGGAACGCGCGGCAGCTAGACGAGCTTCCGCTTGTAGAATATCTGTTCTAGTTATCTCTCCAACACCGAATCGATCATTTGCTGCGCGAACTTCATTTTCAAGAAACTCTATATTTGATTTTCTTGAATCTACGATAGCTGTATCACGAATCACATCCATATATGCAGTTGCACTGTTGAGCAATACATCTTGCTCGGTGGCAAGTAAACTGTGATCTTGTCGCTGAATTCCTGCATCAACTTGCTGTAATCCACTCACTGTCCTCCAATCAAATAAAACTTGATCTAACGAAAGAGTTATTTGAGTTGCTGGTTTAATTTCAATGTCCTCGTCAACTCTAGATTTAGGTTCACCTGGTACACAAATTTCACTTACTTCCAAACCAAATCTTCTACCATCAATACAATTTATTTCATTCACAACTCTACTAGGTTTGAGATCAATACCGCGATCGCCGTAACCTGCTGTTGCCGATATTGAGGGAAAAAATCTAGCAATCGCTTGCGACCTTGTTTTTCTTACTGCACGCACACCAGCCCTTTCTGCATTTAGCGTCGGATTATTAATATAAGCAAATCCCAAAGCTTCTTGAAGTGACTGAGAATAGGCGGCAGTCCCAAAATTTAATGCAAGAAAAGCAAATGATATTAAATTCACTATAAACAATCGAAAGTATTTCATAATACCCCCCAAAGAAATTTTACTTGTAAATTTTATTCATTAGAATTGAATATGCCCTCTGGTAACATTTGTCAATAATTTTTCAATTCAAACTTATTCTTAAATACTAAAATTGAAATTCTTTCGGTAATTCCATACCAGGTAATAGTGGCACCGAGGCGTTAAACTTTGCAATGCCACTAACTGAGCCACCAGATTTTCGATATATTGTCGCCTGCGCTGCTAAACCTCGTCCAACCACGACAACCATTCGTCCCCCCTCGTTCAACTGATCAAATAACACCTCTGGTACTTTTTCTACACCACCATTAACAAATATTACGTCATAAGGTCCTTCTGCCTCCACTCCTTGTGACATAATACCGACAATAAATGCAAGATTATTTGCCCTCAACTCTGTGGTTGCATCTATTGATTTATTTACTAATTCTTCATCTTCATCAACACCAACTACTGATTCAACAATTTGAGCTGTTACTGCAGTGGCATACCCAACGGAACTACCAATTATTAATGCTAAATCACTAGACTTTGGTTCTGCGAGCTCCAAAAGACGTGCAATAACCGTAGGTTTTAACATATAACGAGCAAGATACTCATCGCTCCCCTCTTTAACACAAATATTCTCATCAATGTAAGCCGTCGCGCGTTTCGAAACTGGTAAGAATACTTCACGTGGAACGTTACCCATTGCACCTAAAATTCTTTGATCAAATACTTCATTAGTTCGAAGCTGGTTATCAACCATCCGGTTGCGCGCCATTTCAAAATCAAACATTAAAATATTCCTCAACAATTGAAGCTTTAATTTAAATTTTAACTGAAAATTTTCAATTTTCACTAATAAAAAATACTCAAATAGTTTGTCGCAAATATAGGAAATATGCAACATGACTTTTTGATTCACCCACAAAAATCAAATATATCGTTAACTCGCAACAAATTTTATCAGTTTCCAAAAACCGGTATCATAGTCTCTAATTGCTTTATGTGTACTAAACTGTGAGAACTTGAAAAATAAAATTTCTCTCTTTGAAAAACCAGTGAATCAACTTCAAATTGAATTATCCGCCCCATCATTTTCAGCTTATTGCTTTATTTTGTCACCTTGCATAATAAGTACTAAATTGCCGACAAAAATAAATTGTGTTGTAAAAGTAATAAAAATAATTTAAAGTCCATTTCCAAAAAATTATGCTCACCTATCGTATTACTGAGTTTTGCTTTAATTTATGACAACGTAAATACGCTAATTCAAAGTCATGTATTACAAAACTACTAAAATTGGAGAACGACACTGATTGATTCAACTTCATCTATTATTTCAATAAAAAACTTGACCAAAACTTTCAGCAACGGAGTTCCCGCACTTAAGGGGGTAAACCTTGAAATAAATCGCGGAGAAATTTTAGCATTACTTGGTCCTAATGGAGCTGGAAAGACCACACTTATTTCAATTATTTGTGGAATTGTAAACGCAAGTTCTGGTTCTGTTACTGTTGATGGATTAGACAACAAGACCCATTTTCGTCAAAGTCGAAGCAAAATAGGGTTAGTACCCCAAGAAATTTCGCTAACACCTTTTGAAACGGTTAAAGATACGATTTCTTTCTCGCGCGGATTGTTCGGAAAACCTGCAAACAAAGAGGTATTTGAGCGAACTTTAAAACAACTATCGCTATTGGATAAAAAAGGGGCTCAAATCATGACTCTTTCTGGAGGTATGAAGCGTCGAGTTCTAATTGCCAAAGCAATGATACATGAACCCCCAATTCTATTCTTAGATGAACCAACTGCCGGTGTAGATGTTGAATTACGAAAAGATATGTGGGAACTAATTAAAAAATTGAAACAAGCCGGCAATACAATTATATTAACCACACATTATATTGAAGAAGCTGAGGCAATAGCAGATCGGGTAGGCATCATTGATAAAGGAGAGTTGATTTTGGTTGAAGAAAAAGAGTCTCTTGTAAATCGCATGGGACAGAAGCAACTAAACATTGAAATTCAAACCCCAATTGAAAATCTTCCTGAGCTACTCATTCCATATAACTTAAAGTTAATTAACAATGGAAGTACCTTAGTTTATTGCTATGAAACGCATGGTGACCGTACTGGTATCACGACCTTACTTAATCAAATTAAAACTGCAGGTATCGTTGTCACCGACATTGAAACGCAACAAAGTACACTAGAAGAAATTTTTGTTGATCTAGTGAAAGGATGATCATGAATTTTCATGCGGTAAAAGTAATTTATCTTCAAGAAATGGCACGCGCATATCGGACTTTACTACAAAGTCTGGTATCACCCGTGATTTCTACGTCACTTTATTTTGTCGTCTTTGGAACCGCAATCGGTTCACATTTTGAGCGGATTGAAGGTGTCGATTATGGGAGTTTCATAGTACCAGGATTAATTATGCTTACAGTATTGACACAAAGTATTTCAAACGGGTCTATTTCAATTTTCTTTCCAAAATTTATTGGATCTATCCAGGAATTGCTTTCTGCACCGATTTCAGGTTTTGAAATAGTCCTTGGTTTTGTCGGGGCAGCGGCAACGAAATCATTAATAATTGGTATCATCATTTTGATCACGGCTGGATTCTTTGTCCCGCTACATATTGAACATCCATTTTGGATGCTTTTATTTCTAATACTGACCTGTATTACATTTAGCTTATTCGGATTATTAATTGGAATTTGGGCGAAAAATTTTGAACAGCTACAATTAGTTCCATTACTAGTAGTAACACCATTAGTATTTTTAGGAGGAAGTTTTTACTCAATCACTATGCTTCCACCTATTTGGCAAACAATTTCATTATTCAACCCAGTTGTATATTTGATTTCTGGGTATCGGTGGTCATTCTTTGGTTCAGGTGATGTAAGTATAAGTATCAGTGTATTTGCGACAGCATTATTTTTGATTGGTTGCTTAGCTACAGTATTTTATATCTTTAAGACAGGTTACAAAATAAGGGTTTAGTAAATCACACCTTTTTAATAGTAAAATGGACAATCGGCATCTACTTTAAAAAGAATTTTGAAATTTTAAAGCTCATCACATTAATGTGATAAAGTTATTAAAATAATATTTGGTAAAACTGTGTCCGTAGTACTATATTTTGGTTAGTTTAGAAAATTGAATCAAGTGCGATAATCCATTTCCGTAACTTAACAAAGGAGTAATTAACGTGAATAACATTCTAAAATTGAAAACTTTGACTGTTGTATCTGCCTTTACTATTGCAATGATGATGATACCAAATATTGCAGCTGCTACAACTGGTGAAGATGTTGAAATAAAAGGTGAAGTCATTGACACTTGGTGTGCTTTATCTGGTGTTATGGGTGGTATTGACGCTGTTAGTGGTTCTGCTCACCATACATGTGCTCTATGGTGCGCGGCAGGCGGGATACCAGTCGGTGTTTTAACTGAAGATGGAACCATTTATATGGTTTTAAAATTAGAAAATTCAGAGGTACTTGAACAAACTGATGCAATAATGAAAATTCAAAGTGACGTAATAACCGCAAAAGGTAAACATTACTTACGTGATGGTGTAAATTATCTTATCGTTGAAAAAATTGTCTCCAATGATGGCATAACAAATCTCAATCATGTTGATTACGGCGCGGTTCCGCCGTTCTCTGCACCAAAGAACTAGCGAGGATACCATGCGAAATAAATTCAAACAGTTTGCACTTACTTGTACCATCACAGTGACATTCTTACTGACTTCAGAGAATAGCACCCTATTTGCACAGGATTTTGCCGAAGGTAGTCAAGCCAAAGAATGGGGACTACTTGGTGAAGAACAAGCATTATTTACTGGAAAAGTAGTTGATATAATGTGTGAATTGACCGAGAATTGTCCAGAAAATTGCGGGAATGGATTACGACAATTAGGAATTGTTCGTGAAAGCGACTCTGTTCTCGTACCGGTCCTAAAAAATCGACAAGCATCCTTCAATGGAGCCGTTGACGATTTGTTACCATATTGCAATAAAACTGTAGATGTTGATGGGGTTTTGGTTGCCGATGAAGATTTACTAGAGGCTAAGGTCTATATGGTTCAGTTTATTCGTAATAAGGGTGATGAAGAATGGAAAAAAACTAATCGTTGGACCAAAGAGTGGGCCAAGCGAAATCCCGACAGCAAAGGTAAAGGACCTTGGTTTCGTCGTGATCCTCGGGTAAAAGCACAAATTGAGGCTACAGGTCATTTTGGATTGGGAGCAGAAGCAGACCAAGAATGGATAAAGGAAAATGAATAATGGTATGGAATTTTTCTTCTGTACTAGAATTTACGCCGCGTGTAGTGGCAAAATTATGTACTAGCGCGGTGGTAATTTCTGCAATTTTTCTTAGCCACACTATTATTGCACAATCTCATGATGGAGTAATTCATGAATCAGTTGAAGAAGCTACTACCCATCTTAATGATACTCCAAATACATTAGGATTTCCAAATGTCAAAGGTGGGGATTTTTCGTTAATTGATCAATTTGGACAAAAACGCACTTCAAAAGATCCAAATGGACAATATCAATTAATTTTCTTCGGTTATGCAAAATGTAAAGCTATATGTTCCGTGGCACTTCCAAGAATGGTTGTCGCTGTTGACGAATTGAAGAGTAAAGATTTCCATGTTACGCCAGTTTTAATAACTGTTGACCCAGAACGGGATACAATTGAAAATCTAAAACAATCAGTTAGTGAAATTCACCCAGATTTGATTGGACTTACTGGTTCTGCACAAGCACTAAATGTTGCTTACAAGGCTTTCAATGTAGAGAAAAAATATATTGCTGACCATCCAGACTTTGGTGCAATTTATTCCCACGGTTCATTTATCTATTTGTTGGGACCCGATGGAGACTTTAAAACATTATTTCCACCAATTATTGGATCTAAACGAATTGCAGAAGTAACTGAAAATTACATTATGGATTTGGTAAATTGATCAATCCTGAGAATCAGTAGCAATTTAAGAATCTTTCTTGAAAATAATTTTCTGTAATCACCTGTTGGATACACTTACTGTAATTTTTTAACTTTTTTCCATTCAAACCATACTGATTTACGCTTCCTTTCTCTTATTCTGCTCATTTATTAATGCATCAAACTCTTTTGAATTCAAATTAGAGTATAGCGACTCCTGCATAAGTTCTACCTGTGATTTTGGTGCTAAACCTCCAACAGGTGGGTCTGTATCTAGGTTAGTTGGAAATGGATATCCAGTTGCCGTGGCATAAATTACATTATTAATCTCTTGTTCATCAAGAATTTTTTCTTTCTTCAACATCGCTAGCTTAGGATATAATACCTTAACCATTTCATCATGATTTATTGCCTCCATAGCATGACCAAACGCGGAAGAAATTTGCAACAAATTAGCCATCCGAAATATGTCTTTAGAAGTGTTGCTACCCGCAGCATGCATTAATGCTGGATTAAAGAATACTGCGTCTCCTTTCTCTAAAGTTAATTGAACATAGTGTTCAGCAAAATACTCTTGAAATTCTGGCCGGGTAAATGCGACATATCCCTGCGGGAAACTTTGAGAATAAGGTAATAATTGTGTAGGTCCACTCTCAATTGGCATATCACAATGGGCGACTGCACCTTGCAAAGTTAAAACTGGTGAAAGCAAATGAACATGTGTTGGGTATTGAAGCATTTGTGTGGATTGCATAAACCCTAAATGATAGTCTCGGTGTGGTTGTTGTGATTGACCACCTGGATTTACCCGATTGACTTGAGCTGTGATTTGATAATTCGGACCTAACCAAGCCTCACAAGGTAATGCAATTCCATGGTTAGCAAAATATCGCGCAAAATTTTCTGGATCTGCCAAACAATGCTTTTCAACCGCATTCCAAATTCGATCATTCGCACCTGGTTTTGCAAAATGATCACCACCACCTGCTTGTTGCGAATTCCGTTGTGCAGTAATAATTTGATCAAAGACCTTAGTGGCATTATCAATTACGTCATGATCCCCAATTGCTTGTTTAATTGCAATTACACCTGGACCATTTGAAAAAGCTTCTACAAACTCAGCCAAGAGTAAATTTCGTTCAAGAGGCTCTAATGCAATTTTTGCTAATGATGAGGCATCATAGATTGGGATATTTTTTATTATTTCCCGCGCAAACGGCCATTCTTCAATTCGCGTTTCTCGAGTAGTCTGCATTTTGAATAATTCAAAATCACCACTACTCACATTAAACCGATGTCTGATTAATCTTTCACTCTTTAGTGATTGTGCATTCATTATCTCTTCCCAGTTTATTATAGAATTCTATCTACTAGTATCAAAGTCAGAAAATTGCTACGTTTGAATTGTTAAATCAAGAAATTTTTCTTTAATCATTATCTAACAACAATTTTCGCTAAAAACAAACCAACAAAATTAAAATCTGTTAAAAAAATTATTAGAAAATCTAATTACAAATTTTCAAGGAGAGTACCAATGCTACAAAAAGAATACGAACAATCATTACCAAGAGTTGGAAAGTTATTCCCTGGATTTGAAGAACGGTATGTCGCAACTCGCATGGGTGAGATATTTTGCCGAATTGGGGGGAGTGGTCCACCTATGCTTTTGTTACATGGTTATCCTCAAACTTCTGCGATGTGGCACCCTGTAGCAATTGAATTTGCAAACAGCTATTCGGTTATTTGTGCTGATCTCAGAGGTTACGGTAAGTCACATAAACCTGAAACAGATGCATTCCACACACCTTACTCTAAACGTGAAATGGCTAATGACATGGTAGAATTAATGAACCAGCTAGGGTACGCGTACTTTGTAATTGTCTCTCATGATCGCGGAGCACGCGTTGCACACCGGTTAGCAATGGATCATCAGAATTGTGTATTAGGGATGGTAATCCTTGATATTGCACCAACGCGGGAAATGTATAAGTATGGTGATAGTGCCTTTGCACAAGATTATTGGCACTGGTACTGGTTAACACAACCATCACCTCTACCCGAAACAATGATTGGTCGCGACCCAGACTATTATTGGATTCAAAAAGTAGCACCAGGTTCAAAAAATTTATCAATATTTAACTGGGAAGCCTTGTCTGAGTATCTAGAATCTTTCAGAGATCCAAATGCAATTCATAGTTCATGCGAGGATTATCGCGCGGCTTGGACTATAGATATTGAACATGACAATGCAGATGCCTTTACCTATGGCGATGATAAGATTAAAGTACCTATTTTGACTTTATGGGGACGTGATGGTGCAATTGAAAAACACTTTGATTGCCTCAAACTTTGGCGAATGCGTGCACATAATGTTATGGGGGAATCTATACCAGGTGGACACTATTTAGCTGAAGAATATCCTAATCTTGTAATCAAAAAAACTCTTTCATTTCTGAAACAAATTTCTACTTCATAATAACTGATGCCAAATTTGAATGTTTAATTTGCAAATGTTGCCAAACCTCAGAAAATTTATGGATTTTAAATTTTACCACAACAGATTTTCCAATCTGCATCACCTTCACTTCCAAAATTTATCAAAATCTAATTGCAACCAAAATCATCTGAGCTATCTTGGCTTATGAATTATCGTGCTTTTTTCAAACTTTGCCAATTGAGTAATGATTAAAGAGCTACTCCACTCGACTAGTATCCTTAACAAAAGTCTGTTTATATTGCTTTCGTAACTCGGTTTTTAATACTTTACCCATTGTATTGCGAGGTAATTCCTCAACCACAAAAATGCGCTTTGGTAATTTAAAGCGATCAATCTTGAATTTTATAGCTTTGGAAATTTCACTTTCACTCAATGTTGTCCCCTTCTTAGGAACCAAGATACAAACTACAGCCTCACCTAAATCAGAATGGGGCACTCCGATTACTGCAGACTCTTCAACATTGTCTTGAGCATCTATCAAAATTTCCAATTCCATTGGATAAATGTTTTCTCCACCAGATATTATTAAATCCTTTGCTCGCCCTACCAATTGAATATAACCTTCTTCTGCAATCAACCCCATATCACCGGTGATAAAAAAACCATCATTACGAAATTCTTGCTTTGTTTTCTTAGCCAATTTCCAATATCCTTGAAACACATTTGGTCCTCTAACTTCAAGAATACCAGTATCCCCATCTTTAACAGCTTTTCCAGATTTAGTGCTTGTAACTCGAACTTCAATACCAGGTAATGGTACGCCGACTGTTCCCGGTTTACGTAATCCATCATATGGATTCGACGTAATCAAACTGGTTTCTGTCATTCCATATCTTTCAAGAATACTATGACCTGTACGTAATTGAAATGCTGTATGTGTATCTACAGGTAGCGGTGCACTTCCGGAAATAAACACTCGTATGTGTGAAACTAATTCTCGCGTAAAACGTGAGTCTTCCAATAACCGAGTATAGTGAGTCGGCACACCCATCATTGTTGTTGCTTTAGGTAATTCTTCTATTACACGAGTAATTTCAAACTTTGGTAAAAATATCATTGCCCCAGCGGCCACCAAACTTACATTTGTTGCTACAAACAACCCATGAGTATGAAAAATCGGAAGAGTATGCAGTAATACATCGGTATCAGTAAATTGCCAAAACTTCACCAAAGTTTGCGCGTTAGACAAAAGATTTTCATGACTTAACACGACACCCTTTGCTTGACCTGTCGTTCCAGATGTATACAAGATAGCCGCTAAATCTGTTTTCTTTCGTGGTACATCTCGAAATTCTCTCTCTGCCCAAAGTCCAGAGTCAAATAGCGAACCAGCACTTGCTTGATGTCCGACCCACACTCCCATCGTCTCTAATGTAATATTTTGATCAACCGTGAATCTCTTATAAGCATTCTCATTTTCAGGTGCACAGACAAATATGCGCGGTTTTGCATCCACTAGAAAGTACTCTACCTCTTTGGTCGTATACGCTGTGTTTAGCGGCAAAAATACACCACCAGCACGAATCGTTGCGAGATATAACATTATCGCCTCGATTGATTTTGGTACCTGTACGGCAACTCTGTCACCTGGTTGCAAACCACTTTCAACTAACACATTTGCAAATTGTGCAGAAACATCTAACACATGTTGGTAGGTGTATCGTCGATTATGTTCCAGTTCAGCAAAATTACTTAAGGTATCAATTTTTTTAAAAAGACCATCAATAAGATAATTCGCCATTAATCATTTCTCCTATATTTTGGTTATTTAGAAAATGTAGTTAAAAATATTAAGACTGCTTTTGAGGGTTCAATTAATTTTTCATTAACAAATTTTTTATGTTTCAAGATAAGGTCTACTAATATATTCGCAGGTGTTTCCCAATCAATTTGTTGGAAATCTAAAAAAATACGACTAAACCGCGTGTGTAATATTTGTTTATATTTTATATTTGTGCGTTCAAACGCTTCATGGTCTTTTATCAATTCAAGTAAGTCTGCTCTCATTGGAACCAAATTTGCTGTCACATTCTCTACTTGATTTGGTCGACTATGAAGTTTTAATCGCGGTGGTTCTACTACAGAAACTAATTTGTTAAAATTTTCTTTGGTCGGTTGTCCCTCATATTGTACTGAAAATCGACCTACTTCTTTGGAATCAAGACCCAATTTTTCCACTAAAAAATTAAAAAAGTTTATTTTTCTTGCTTGATTAATAGTGTTATAATTGGTTAATATTTCACCAGCAGTCTGCTTTCCAGTAATTTCACCACTTTTTGTCAGTAATACGTTACATTGTTCCTCAATATTTTGCTTATCTGTTGGTAGACATTTATCACCCAATCTATTTAATTTCAAATTCAATAATCTTTTTAATTTATTGAATGGCATATATCAAATGTCCTTTTGGTTTATGTGGTAATCAAATTACCAATTCGGATTAAATTCAAAATTAAAAACACTAACACATTACACAAAATTTTTAAATGAAAAATTGCTAAATTCACTGCCACTGAATTAACTATTTGTGACTAGAGACCACTAAAATATTGGTCTGTAATTGTCAGGTTGAAAACCATCATAGGAATATAAGCACTATCTAAATAAAAATTAATTTTGAAACAATTTAATTTACTAATAAATGTGTTTGCATAATAAATGTAATTCCCACTTGGGCTAAAATCGCTCTAAAAATACAAATTTCAATCAGTAATTTTTATCATTAGAATCATAACCCTACCGGTATAGTCTGCTTGGTATGATTAAAAATAAACAATCATATTTTATTGAAACATTAGATTATCTTAATTGATTGAGACTATTAGTAGATACCACCTTCTTAGCCGACAACAATAAGAAAAACTCATAAATAGTGGTGATACTTTTAAATATTGTAGCTCAAAAGTCAAAAGTTTCGATCCTAAATTTCAATCTCAAAATTGTTCAACAATAAGAATTGGTGATTATTTTAATCAAATTTAGTTTCCACCTTTGAGTCAAAGACACAAAGGTGGAACGTATATCTATAGTTGTGGCCGACCAAGACCAGGTAAATTAGGTTTATTTCCTCTTCCTTTAGGACGACCTCTAGTACTAGTTTTCACTTTGGTAGTCAATAATTTACTTGATTTTCTGGCAGCGAAACTTTCACTCACATTCTTACGAGGTCGCCCCCGACTCCCCTTACCAAATCCCTGACTTTTTGCTTTTTTACTTTTGGACTCTTTAAAGCCACGAGTAACCATCGGATAATCATCCTTAAGATTCCAATACTCCCGATATTGTGCTGGTTCCATATTATATTTTGAACGTAAATACCGCGCTAACATCGTAAAACCCTTACCATCAAATAAACAATATAGTTTATCATCTGTAACGCTTTCTTCTATCGGTATCGCTGGGGTACGTGGAAGGTCTGGAAATTGATCATAAATTGAACCTTTTTTTCCTATTGAGTTTGCAAATTCTGGTCCTATAGCAGAGCTTACATCATTAACGCATTCTACCAAGGTAACACTAATGTCCCGCATAAACTTTTGGACATCTTTAGGGGCAAGTGGTTGTTGAGAAGCTTGTTGTGCGGCTGTAATTTTAACAATTCCCTCAACAATCAAGTTCTTTGTACTCTGAGCTGACACTGGTCTCTCCTTTATTAAGTAATTTTAAGTACCCTAATGAATTCTCTACAAAATCCTAAAAATTTGGATTTTAAAATTTGTAAAACCTTTTTCGAGAATTGCAATAAAGTGTCTCTTATTCGATGCAGTATAATTTTCAGGATAGTTTTACAAGATATCTATATGTAAAAATATCACGATTGAATTTGTTTGTCAACACTAAATTGTAATTAAAAGATTTTTCCCAAAATCAACAAATCAAACGAAATATATTAGCGTTTAGGCCAAACCCATTTTGGTGATTCAATATTATCAATCCGAGTCTCACCTAGAGTCTTTTTCAATTCATATACGGTACAATTTTGTCGTCCAACAAATTCATCAACCAACAATCGAGAGTGAGAGACAACGATAGTTTGGGAAACTTTTGATGCGTTAGCAATCAATCTTGCCAAAGGTGGTAATAATGATGGATGTAGACTAGTTTCAGGTTCATTCAAGATCAGCAAGGGAGCAGGTCTGGGTGAAAGTAGCGCGGCAAGCAATAACAAATAGCGAATCGTTCCATCCGACAATTCCGACGCATTTAGGGAGCGCAATAATCCCATTTGATTCATCTTTATTTCAAATAATCCATTATTAGTATCAATGTCAATCGAACTATTAGGAAATGCGTCGTTTACTGCAACATCCATTGAACGAGGGTCGCCAATCTCACGGATTGTTTGTATAGTTGCTGCTAAATCTACCCCAGACGAATCAAGCGAAGTCGTCCGTGTTCCAATTTGTGGAAACCGAATCGGTGAACTGAAATCAGTACGAAAATGATCATAAAATCGCCAACGTCTCATCCGGTCGCGAATTTCAAGTAATTCTCGTGCGTTTACTGGATCCGAGGCGTGTGTCATCATACTATCAAAAGTATCCAAATCCCGTTTCACTATTTTTCCCGTACCATCTTGTTGTAAAACTCTAACACTTGGTCCGGTACGCGATGCAATTTCATTGGCTGTTTTTAGCCATTCTCCGACCCAAAGTGCCTCAGCTTTTATCTCTGGGTCATGACTAAAAGCAGAAGCAGATGGTTGCGGTAATCCCAAGTCTATTGAGTAACCATAATCTTCATCCGCAAATCCAAGTTTTAGAGCAACACGGTTACGACGAACAGTTCCATGAACTTCATGTTCACCACTTTTCATTGCTTTTGAAATGGTTTCTGGTCCCGCCCACAATGTAGATTGTAATCCACCTTCATGAGCTAATGCACTAATTATTAAACCTTGCGAAATATCGGCTAGTAAACGAATTGATTTATACAGATTAGATTTACCACTTCCATTTTCACCGGTAATAACTGTAAGCATATCTAACGGGATAATTAGATTTCGAAGCGACCTATATCCCGATACCGCGATCGTATGAATCATCTAGTGTATTTGACCTATTTATAGGATCAATAGTGTAATAAATGGAACTAAGTTGAACACTATTACAAGCAGTTTATAATTGGCCAAATACTTAAAATAAATTTTAGACAACTCAGAAGACTCTACTCCAAACATTTGACTGTGGATATCAACTACTTTTTTTCTGGCTAGCTTAAAACCAACTGTAGTGATTAACAAAACGACTGAATTGATTAGAAGACACCAGCCAAAAAAGTGAGTCATTTGCTCGATAGTCACTTTGTTTCCTCCTTGTTTGAATTAATATATTGTTTAAAATTTACACATAATTTCTAAACAAATTTTGCTACTGAAATTCAATTTTATCTAATTTTTTTTATACATCAAGCTGTTATAAGTGTAACTGTATAAATCTAGACTAATGAAGCAAACTTTATATTATTTCACTTAAACTAACTCGTCGCTGTTCGATAATTGATAACATTGCTGCATCTGCGATTGCCAGTGCAACCAGACCATCTTGACCATTTGGTGTTGGTGTTGCATTGTTTTTTACACATTCCACAAATGTGCTAATTTCATCAGCATATGCTTGTTCATATCGAGTCATAAAAAAGTTATGCAACGGTGATCGAGTAAATCCATCTTTAGTTGCAATTTCTATTGACACAGGTCGTTGATTTTCGGCAGTAACTGAACCTTTTGAGCAGAGTACCTCAATACGTTGATCATAACCATAGCTGGACCGACGAGAATTGGAAATGATACCTAACTTTCCTGACTCGGTTTCCAGGGTTACTACTGCGCTATCATAATCTCCTAGTTCTTTTATTGTAGGGTCAACTAGAACGGATCCCATTGCATTGACATATTTTGGATCTTCTGCTAACAAAAATCGCGCCATATCAAAGTCATGAATTGTCATATCACGAAATATCCCACCTGATACTTTGATATAGTCAACAGGGGGAGGTGCTGGATCACGAGACGTGATAATCACTTGCTCAACACTGCCGAGTTTACCTGAATTGATCGTCTGCTTAACACCTTGAAAATGAGAATCAAAGCGACGATTAAATCCTACCATCAGCTTTGCATTCTTTTGCTCAACTACCTTTAAACATGCTTGCACTCGTTGCAAATTTAAATCAATTGGTTTCTCACAAAAAATAGCTTTCCCTACATTTGCAAATTTTTCAATTAAATCGGCATGAGTGTTTGTAGGGGTACAGATGAGAACCGCATGAATGTCAGAATCTTTTGCAATCTCATCAATTGATGCTACTTTACTACCATACAGGTTTGCAATTTCATTTGCAAATGTTGGTAACGGGTCAGAAACTGAAATTAACTGAGCATCAGGGCAGGTACTAATTGCGCGTGCATGTACTTTGCCAATACGGCCCGCTCCTAAAATCGCAAATTTAATAGTCATAATGATGTAACCTCTTGGACAAATTTTAAATTGATAACTCTAATTGATTGCACTAATTTCGAGATCTATTATGGAAAGCTTTTGGGAAGTAAAATCACTTGAAAAATTTTTTCCAGAATTTTCGGTAATATCAAATTCACTTGTTGCGACAATTCCAACTAAGGTTTATCTTCATCATAAACCGACAATACAAATTTTCAAATTAATGTATAACATGTTTTCTTGCGAGAGTCTTAATATAAAATTACCAAAATTTGAAATCAGACAAAAGTATTCAAACTTAATTCAAATCTCCCTACAATACCCAAGATATGGTATAGTTTCAAATAAAGACTAATTTAGTTTTGTTATTATTTTCAATGAACCCAATGAATTAACGGAATTTAGCAATGGAAGTCAAACTTGTTATTTTTGATTGCGATGGAGTTCTCGTGGATACTGAGCCATTATCTAATGAAATCCTTAAAAATTCACTATCAAAGATTGGAATTAACCTCAGTATTAGTCAAGTTCGGGAAAAATTTTTAGGTTTATCAATTGAACACATCAAGACAATAATTGAAACTGAAAATAACATCACACTTGATCCAAACTGGTGTCAAGACATTCGCACTGAAACTGAGTTAGCTTTTAAGCAACAAGGTGTAAATGCTATACCTGGAATTAAGTTACAAGTGGAAAAGTTGAAAGAAAAGCAGATACAATATTGTGTTGCATCCTCAGGTAGAGTCGAGAAAATGCACATCACACTTGGCCAAGCTGGGTTATTGTCGTTATTTAAAGATGTCCTATTTTCTGCATCGATGGTATCACGCGGTAAACCATTTCCTGATTTATTTTTGCATACCGCAAACAAAATGGGCGTAAACGTTGAGTCTTGCTTAGTTATTGAAGATAGTGTCAATGGTGTGCGTGCGGCTAAATCTGCTGGTATGAGAGTATTAGGCTATGCCGGTGACTCACAAACAGATGCAACAGAATTAATAGCGAATGGTGCAGAAATTATTTGGAATATGAATGAAATTAATGGTAAGTTGATTCCGACTGCAATAGTTTAATTGCGTGTTAAAATAATCACAATGTGTAGACACTATATTAATCCAATTAACAAATCTTATATTTGACTCTTTTCTATTAGGTTTCTGAACTTTCCTCAATGGTTGACAAATACAGATGCCAAGTAGCGTGACCCAAAATTGGTAATACAAAAATTAAGCCCAAAAATACTGGAATTAATGCTAAAAATAATAGCACTGCAACCAAAAGTCCCCAACATAACATTGTCAATGGATTCGCCAATACAGATTTTACACTAAAAATCATAGCTGTCACGACATCAATCTCTTTATCAATTAACAGTGGCATTGAAATAACGGTCAACGAAAATAAGATAGTAGATAGAATTGCACCAACTATCGTTCCAACACCCAGAAACAATAAACCATCAAAGCTAGTAGAAACAATTGCCAAAAACTGTCCAATTGAGGACAATGAACTATATCCTAGAAAAATAGCTAATAATATGCGAATTTGATAAATCCAGATCCAAAACACAAATAAAACTACAAAAGCCATCCATCCAAGTTCTTTTTTCTTCATCGAACTTTTGAATACAGCTATCAATGAAAGCTTCTTATTGTTTTGATGTTGTCTACTAATTTCATATAATCCAGCACCAACAAATGGCCCGATTAATGGAAAACCAACTGCAACAGGTACGATCATCCAAGGTAACCCAAAATAAAGTAACGCGGCTAAAATAAACAAACCACCAAAAACATAAAGTAAACCAAATGTTGCACTTTGAATTGGACTACGTGCGAAATCCCCAATTCCTGAAATTAATGCATTGCGTACGTCATTCAGAGTAATAGCATTGATCTTGAGTCGTTTGTGAATTGGAGAGGTATGTGCTGTCCTTAATTCTACCATGGGTTTAGATTCCTGAATTCTTTACTATTCACGTTAAACGGATTGTATCAAAAGTATTAAGGTATCTTCAAGTATTTTTTGTTCCAAATTTTTTGTTAAATTTACAAATGTAAAGGAAGCAAATTCGCAAAAAATCTAAGATAAATTTAAGTTACATATTTAACTACTGACATCAAAATCATTGGGTTTCACACCAAATAATTGAAGATGTCAAAGATAACTTATCGTTACCTCACTAGAAAAAATCTGATTTCAGAAAGCGTTGCGAACAAGATGCTTTTGTATCAAGCTGAACTAAGAATAAAAAAATGTTGACTTATATTTTTTTCATTGTTGCAATTTTTATTTGATTGTAATATAAATTAGAATTTGAAAAAATTTTCAATTTAATTAATAGAAAATATACTTGACAATCAATTCTATTTGTACATGATAAAAAATGTTAAATAAAAAGGGGAATAATCAATGAATTTGATTAGACCAGTTTTAGAGGTCATATTTTTCTTTGTTCGTTTACGAAATCGAGTCAGAGACACGTTCACTCGTGATCCAGAGAAAGAAAAAAGTACAACAAGCACTAAGCCTACAAAAAGTAAGAAGAGTACGAAAGGGGCGGCATTAGAACTAAATCTCGCCCACTTTATGCCTTCTCGGCATCCGATGGACCGCGGTGTTATGACACCATTTGCTTCAGAGGTTAGTTCTGCGACCAATGGTGAAATAAGTGTTGTGATTCATCCTGCAGGAGAATTGGGAAAAGGGCCGGTTCAACAATACAAGCGGGTAGTTTCAGGGGCAGTTGATATTGCTTTTGGCATCCCTGCATACACTCCAAATCAGTTTCCAAAAACTGCATTAGTTCATTTACCAGGACTATTTGAAAACGTTGAAGTAGCAACAAATGCGATTTGGAAAAATATTGAGAATCTTGAAGACGAATATAAAGAAGTAAAACTGTTAGCTCTTTGGGCAAATAATCCAGCAGTCTGTATCACGCGCGAAAGTCCAGTTCAATCTATGGCTGATTTTAAGGGATTAAAAGTTCGTGCACCTAATCCAGTTATGGCTAAAGTGGTCGCTGCGTGGGGTGCAAATCCAGTCTCAATGCCCATTACTGAAATTTTTAACGCAATGAATACTGGAGTTATTGATGCAGTAATAATGGGGCCATCTGGAATTCGCTCATACAAAATGCAGGATGTCGCAAGATTTATTACGACCAACATTCCTGCCTCAGTTGACAGTTTCTATATAGTTATGAATATGGATCGATGGAATTATTTGTCAGAGGAACATCAAACTGCATTTGAAAAATTAGTCGGTCACAATTTAAGTATGCAAGGTGCAAAGGAATTCTATATGGCAGGGCAAGCGGCACTTAAATTGGCGACTGATGCTAAGGTTCAAATTATTGAAGCCAGTAAAGATTCGGTAAGCGAGTTGAAAAATGCTATGGAATCTCCTGTTGAGAAGCATTTAGAACAATTATCTAGATTGACCGGAACTAATACATCTAAAGTTGTAGATGGATTTAAAACCTAGATTAAAACTTCAAGTAAGTACCCCAAAATTTTCCAAACAAATTTTTGTAACGTTGAATTAACGTATCTAATATTATTGTTGCCTATACAATAGGTGTTAGTAATTATTTCACTAACGACAAATTTGTACTCAATTCAAAATAATAATTAATCCTACTCAAACACCAATTACAAAAATTTCTGATAAAAATAATTCAGCTCAATTATTGAATTTTCTAAAATAAACACTATAATAATATTATTTGAATAAATATTTTACATTTGAAATATCAAATCCAATAACTCTACACCATAATAAAGTTTGCTAACATTTGACTCCAAACATTTCAAAAAATTGAGTAGATCATGACTATTGAAAACGTATTATTGATTGATGATAATTCAAAAAAACTTGGACGCATAAATCATGCGCTTGGTAAAATTTTGAAACCGCATGGAGTCCATGTTAATGCTTGGAATCCTGTACAATGTGATAAAAACCCAGCACAAATTATCAAAAATTATCTTAAAGACAATCCAGTGATGGTCATAACTGACAATGAACTCTCTAGTGATGGATTAGATGGATTTTATGGACCCACAATTGTTCAGTGGTGTAAGTCTCAATTGATTCCAGTTGGTGAGTATTCACAAGTCAACGAAGTTGAATATTTTGAGCAACCAAATTTATTTGATATCGCTCTTCCCAGCGACACCAAAATAGCACCAAAACACATAGCTTCTATAGTAGAAGGTTTTATATCTATTCGCAACTTCATTGAGGCAAATGAGAAATTGTTTAAGGAAAAAATAGGTCTGCCAAAGCTAATTTCTACAATGTTAGGTCGAGACCACTTGCATTTAGAATTCTACCCTTACATAGAGAATGTAGCCTTAGCTAGCAAAAATATTGTCTTATTTATGAATGGAACAAAAAAGTTTAATATAAAGAAACTTCAAACAATCTCAACCTATGTAATTGGGCACTTATTATTAAATTCGATTCTCAAATTCCCTGGACCAATTATTTCTAAGCAAGCACTTTGTTCATATTTATCAATTGAGACCACTACAACTTCAGATTTAGAAAAAGTTTTTCAGAGTGCCTTATATAAAGGACCGTTTAACTCTATTGGACCTTTTTTTTGGCGCGAAGATGTTAATCAAATTATGCAAAAAAATTATAATGACATTACTGGTAATTTTGACGGATATGGTGCAATCCACCGCGCGGTACTTCAAAAACTTGGGATATCTGCTAAACCATTCGAATGTCACCGATGCAATGGAAAGTATGGAGGATTTTTCTGTCCATATACCAAAAAAACTGTTTGCGAATTATTAAGCTGTTCACTAACGTCATCCACCTTTATCCCAAGTGGTAACAATCTTTGCCGTATTGATAAAAAGTTTTTTGATAGATGGGCACCACTACTAAATAATTAAGGTGAATTTTTTGGTTCAAACTCCGCAAAACACTGCACGCATGAAATTATTTAATGCTTGGACAAATACATTAAGCGCTATGCACGCCATGAATCCAAAAGTTTCATTTATCCGAAACATCCATCTGCTTTCCTTACGATTGCAGAATCAGAAAAATTGGTGACGTTTTCAGTCAATAACCCAATTGCGTTTTCCATTCCTGAAAAAACCAAAATAGAGTCTCAAAAAGAAACAACTAACCAGTTAGTGGTTGTAGTTTCAGGTTGGCTGTCATTCAATAAAGTAATCTCTACTGGTAAATTGGCTGTCACTACATCTGGTAAATTTAAGACAAGAGACTATAGAACTTACTTAGAGTATTATAGAGTTGCTAATGAACAAAAGAATCAATTAAATTTTCTCTGCTCAATCCACTACGACTTAGAGCTTAAGAAATTAAATCATCCTATATTTCATGCTCAGTTTATTGACAAACCAAAGCTAGTTTACAAAACACACTATAAAACTTACCTAATTAAACCTCCTAATATCAAGAACACGTTACGCACCTTTCGTATACCAAGCATGCAACACGATATTTTTTCTGCTATGACTCAGTTGAGTGCGGACCATTTACTCAGTGAATCAGTTGAATCTCATGAAAGATTAATTGCAATCAGAAATACATGTGATTTTTTTGTAAGCGCAGAATTCAAATCCAAATTAAATACCGAACCAAATTGCATGAGATCAATTAGATTCTATCCAGATTAATGAATTAAGAAAAGTTTATTATCTCTTACTACCCACCGTCACCATTAGAATCAATTTTAGTTTCACTGCTCACAATTGCTCCAATAATTTGTTCAACATGTTCTGGTTCTTTCTTTATCGGTTTTGGCGCATTAGGATGCCACGCGACTAAATATTGACCAACATCATTGTAGAAGTCAACAATTTTCGCTTCCAATGTGCTGATGAAATTTTTCCGATTCATAAATGTTTTTGCATCGACTACTATCGCAGCGACCTCAAATTCCCTTAATTCGGCTTTGGGTAAATTTGAAAGAACACGGTCTTTATCCTGTTCAAGTTCTCTTAATGAAAATGTATCCGGCGGATATTGACCTTTCCAATCAAATTTAACCTTTATGTTTTTGTTTTCAGTTTTGCGTAGCTGATTAAGTAACCAGCTCACTTGACCTTTAATCCTCATATTTTTTGGATTTGGCGCGGCAAGACTCATAGCCACTTTTGTCGTGCTAGCTCGCAAATCTGCTAATACTTCAATATTAGAAGCGGCATTTGGAACCTCAAATGTGAGTTGTAGTCGATTTTCTTTACAAAGCAATTTTGCGTCATCAGAAACTCTCAAATTGGGTTCCGACATATGTTTACGAGAAATTTTTACGTGAACGGGTAATCCTAGGTCACGACTTAATATTAAACTAACATCCCTACCTTCTTGATGCCATGCACCAATTACTTCTTGGATTACTTTATCAGTCGGTTTATAGAATTTACCATGCTTGGCTTTAGAAGTGATTTCCTGCCAAGATTGAGGCATTTGAACAAACCCCATCACTATAGTACTATCATCTTCTAAGAAACGAACCAATTCTTTCAATAAATAATTTTGTACTGGGTCTGAAATTCTTTCATTGTCAATTAACATCTGAGCTTCGGTAAGAATATACATCCAAGACCAATGGTGCAGATTAACACTCCGCTTTAAATTTTTTGAAACCGAAACTGGATGTTCATCAGGAACAGTAGAAAACTGATTAGAAATCGTTAAAACGCTTTTTATCTCTTGTGCTCTCGCAAGTTTAAGATAATCTTCAATCTGATCAGCTTTAAGCTCGTTCTTGCTTATTTTTGCCTCTACAATTGCACTCCATTTGAATTTACCTCGATCAATTGAAATAAAACCATCTGGACGCAAATTTTTTGAATTTTTTGGCTCAGGGAATTCTACTTCAGTGAAAGTTTTAATATTGTGTTGTTGAATTTTATTTACTCCCAACTTAGAAAGAAGTGTTGTGCGAAATTCATCAACAACTTCTAAGCAAGAAAGTAATATTGATGTAGCACGCCCCTCTTTTGAATTGTCCCCGAGAACTGGAAACAATCTAGAACGACGGGAATCTAGTGGGAATGAATTTGAATTAGGCATAAATTTCTCCTTTAAATTTTTTTTAATATAATAATATTTAAATTATTGCGTCAATAACTTTTTAAATTCACTTTAATTTTTTGCCACCGAAATTATCAATCAATATTGAATTAAGTAAGTTTTCTTTGTAAAACTTTTTTCAAGAAAAGATGATTTAACTTCTCCGTTCCTGTTGTAATGATGCTGAACCCTTTGAAGAAAAAACAAAATCTCATCAAAATTAATTATTTGTTATAGTCAACAAATCAAATTATAATATGGCGCAAAATTAAGGTTGCTCACAATAGCATTCATAATCTGAGCAGAATTCACTCTCCTACAATAAAACAAATAACCGAACTATTTCCATGCTACTTTGGATTGTTATCGCATTACTAACATTTGTTGCAGTGTCGGCAATATTGTTTCCCCTTTACTTTAAAAAGGATCTCAATATTTCACATACTTCACACGACTTAAACGTCTATAAAAATCAACTTATTGAAATTGAACGAGATTTGGACAATGGCACCATAAATCTAAATGAAGCTCGAGCAGCGAAAAACGAAATTTCCCGTCGAATATTAAATGCTTCAGCAGATTTTGATACCGCAACTATTGAATCTCAATTCAATTCAAAACCACTAGTTATTTTCTGTGCACTTGTACTTGTACCAATTTTCGCAATCGGGATTTATCAATTTTCTGGATCACCAAAACTACCTGATATGCCAATAGCAATACGCACAAATTTACCAACTGAACAACAAGATATTTCACTTTTAATTGCACAAGTTGAAGCAAGACTAGCTGAATATCCTGAAGACGGTAAGGGGTGGGAGGTCATCGCACCTGTATATTTTCGTCTTCAACAACCGGAAAAAGCGGTTGTTGCTTATAATAATGTCATTCGACTCCTTGGTCCCAATGAAGCAAGATTGTCAAGTCTTGGTGAAGCAATCGTGTTAGTAAATAATGGTCAAGTTGTTCCTGAAGCGATATCAGCATTTGAGCGTGCGTTAGAAATTAATGAAAATTCAACGAAGTCCAAATTTTATTTGGCATTGGGACAAAGCCAATCTGGTGAAATTACACAAGCGATCATAAATTGGAAAAATCTAATCTCAGCGGCACGTGGTGATGAATCCTGGTTAGAAACTGCCAAACAACAACTCGCTGCGCTGGAATCAGAAATACCAATAGAAATTGAAAATTCTGGTATTGCCCCAAATTTGTCTGGACTTAATCTCGAACATTTCGAAAATCTTGATTTAGAAACACGCAATCAAATGATTACTGGGATGGTAGAAGGACTAAATGAGCGATTGAAGAACGAAGGTGGCTCACTTAATGAATGGTTGCAATTAATTAATTCACAAATCGTACTTGGAAACAAAACTGAAGCGCAAGATTCAGTTAATCAAGCACTAAAACAATTTTCAGGTGACCAAAGTTCTATTAATACAATCTCAGCTGTTGCCAAGTCAGCAAATTTAAGGATACAGTAATTTTTGCAAAGTACCTACTTGCATTAATTTGGTAAATCGAGAATTTAGATTTATGACACGAAAACAACGACGACTAACTATGATTGGTATCGCGGGTTTGATTTTGTCACTCGCAACTATTCTTGTACTGATTGCACTTGAGGATCA
The DNA here is from genome assembly GCA_964291365.2 of Stappiaceae bacterium. Classification (GTDB taxonomy): domain Bacteria; phylum Pseudomonadota; class Alphaproteobacteria; order Rhizobiales; family Stappiaceae; genus JBDWFY01. Next base: position 859,011 of record OZ219989.1, on the reverse strand, counting down.
AATCGTCTTTTTCCAAACACCCAGTGACGTGGTAGCAAAAAGTATATCGGATGGTAAAAGATTTCGATTAGGTGGACTTGTAAAAGAAAATTCAATCCAATCTCTTAAAGATGGACAGGTACTATTTGAAGTCACAGATACAGTACACACCATTACTGTTTCCCATTTTGGAATTTTACCTGATTTATTCCGCGAAGGGCAAGGTGTTGTCACTGAAGGTATTTTGCAAACCAATGGAATATTTAAAGCCGATACCGTATTAGCAAAACATGATGAAAACTATATGCCAAAAGAAGTTGCAGATGCACTTAAAGAACAAGGGGTCTGGAAAGGCAACGAATCCGATGTCAAATAAACTAGCTTTCCATACAATCAAATTTCTCGCAACAACTCTTTCACCAAGTACATATGGAAATTGCCAATGATAGTTGAAACTGGCCATTACTCACTTGTACTTGCCTTGATACTAGCCATCGTGCAATCAATTCTGCCAGCATTTGGTGCTTATCGAAAAGACGCGACATTAATGTTAATTGGCTATCCTGTCTCTATTGCCCAATTCGGATTTGTGTTACTGGCATTTATTGCGTTAATTTCGGCTTATCTTGGTTCAGATTTTTCGGTTCTAAATGTATGGCAAAACTCTCACTCTGCTAAACCACTTATCTACAAATTTTCTGGAACTTGGGGTAATCACGAAGGATCGATGCTTCTATGGGTGCTAATTTTAACTCTATTCGGTGCGATTATTGGTTTATTTGGTAAAAATATCCCCCCTACTCTGCGAGCAAATGTAATTGCTGTACAAGGATTAATTTCATTTGCTTTTATTCTCTTCATCTTAACAACAAGTAATCCATTTGAACGATTATTTCCTCCTCCAATTGAAGGAAACGATCTTAATCCCATACTCCAAGACATCGGCTTAGCGATACATCCACCGCTTCTTTATATTGGTTATGTTGGGTTCTCAATTTCATTCTCATTTGCGGTTGCGGCACTCATTGATGGTAGAATCGATGCAGCGTGGGCACGTTGGATTCGTCCATGGACCATTTTAGCATGGGTTTTTCTGACTCTGGGTATCGCGATGGGATCTTATTGGGCGTATTATGAACTCGGTTGGGGAGGTTGGTGGTTTTGGGATCCAGTCGAAAACGCATCGTTCATGCCATGGTTAATTGGAACCGCGCTGTTACATTCAGCAGTCGTCATGGAAAAACGTAATGCATTGAAAGTTTGGACAATTCTACTAGCCATTTTAACATTTTCGTTTTCACTACTTGGTACTTTCTTAGTACGATCGGGTGTATTAACCTCGGTTCACGCGTTTGCAACCGATCCAGCTCGTGGTCTGTTTATATTGTTAATTCTGTCGGTATTTATTGGTGGTGCATTTGTATTATTTGCGATTCGTGCACCAGTATTGAAACAAGGTGGAATTTTTGCGCCCATTAGCCGCGAGGGTGCACTTATTCTTAATAATCTATTTCTCACCGTAGCATGCTCAACAGTTTTAGTTGGAACTTTATATCCACTTGCCCTTGAATCAATAACAGGAGATAAAATTTCTGTTGGAGCCCCATTCTTCAATTTAACTTTCGGCCCCATAATGATTCCACTGTTGACAATTATCCCATTTGGTCCATTTTTGGCTTGGAAACGCGGAGACCTTTTTGCCGTTTGTCAACGTTTATATTTCGCTTTTGGCTTTGCAATTATTGCAACATTACTTACATTTTATATTCAAAACGGGGAAAAAATTCTTGCACCAATCGGAATTGGACTAGCTTTTTGGTTAATGGTTGGTTCATTAAGTGAACTTCTTTGGAAAGCTAAATTTAGTCAGATAGAATTCAAATTGGCATATAGGCGGTTGGTAGGTTTACCTCGCTCAAGTTTTGGTACAACTTTCGCACACTTTGGATTAGGAGTCACGTTAATGGGCATTATTTCGGTAACCGCATGGGAAACCGAAACTATTTTGAACATGGAACCCGGTCAAACTCAAAAAGTAGCAGGATATCAACTGGAATTACTTGGTTTTCTTGAACAAGATGGACCTAACTACACAGAAACCATTGCACAATTCGCACTAAATCAAGATGGCACTCGAATTCAATTAATGGAACCAGCAAAGCGATTCTATCCTGTTCGACAAACACCAACTACCGAAGCGGCCATTACAACTAGAAATTTTTCTCAGATTTACATCACCTTAGGTGATCCCATTAGTGAAAATTCAATTACCGTTCGCCTATATTTTAAACCATTAGTTACACTTATTTGGATTGGAGCTGTTATAATGTCTTTAGGTGGAGTCATCTCACTTACTGATCGACGACTTCGGATTGGTGCTCCCAAATCATCAAAGAATAGATTAAGAACGGTGGAACAGTAATAATGAGTGTTAAATATTTAATATATATTAGTACTTGGTTACTGATATTGCTATCACCTACTTATGCAGTTACTCCAGATGAAATTCTGAAAGATCCTATCCTTGAGGAACGTGCACGCGAATTGTCTGCAAAATTACGTTGTTTAGTGTGTCAAAACCAATCCATTGATGATTCCGATGCCCCTTTGGCCAAAGATCTGCGCGTCCTTGTTAGACAACAGCTCCTTAATGGTAGCAGTGATACAGAAGTTCTTGACTTTGTAGTCTCCAAATATGGTGAATTTGTACTATTACAGCCAAAGTTTGCTAACCATACGCTGATTTTATGGTTTCTCCCCCTATTCATCTTTCTAGTTGGGCTACTTGCTGTAATAATCCTCTTCCGCTTCCCTCGAAAAAACTTACAAGTAACTGTTGAACCAAATCTCACTGAAGAGGAAGTAAAAAAATTACAACAAGTTTTAGAAAACGACTCCCCCAAAATTTGAAATCGCTTTCAAATCACTACCAAAAATAATGTCTTTTACAGATGTACCCCACCAGTTCAATTAATTTGGTTTCAACCCCTGTAAAACAAAAAAATATTTTCAGTTTTTGAGAACATTAATTATTTGTTAGAATTAGAAGATCTTTTTTTACACAAATTTTATTCAAAATACGTACTATTGACTATACAAAAATTAAGAATCTGAAATCAGTGGGAGAAAAAAATTCTTTGCAAAAATATCTGCCATAAACTCTTGAAATAATGAAAACAGAAATTTCATTGCTTATTCTAAAAATGAGTAAGATTAGCTCAATAAAAATAAGCTGTTCAAATTTTTGATTACGGCATCAATTTAAAAAATAATTTTTATACATTACGAAAGTTTTATTTCTTGGTAAAAAAATCATGAATTTAAACCGCTATATAGAATGTACACAAATTGCATTAGTTGTAATGCTGGTGCAAAAATAAAAACACCTAACCCATGAGGTAAAAAAAAAATGTACAAAAAAATTATGATGTCAACAATAGAATCCCGCATTGAGTCATTCAATTTTGGATTCTTCCGATGGTTCCTTGTGTTAATTGCCACAGGAATCTTTCTACTTCAAACCGAATTACCAATGAAATTTCAAGCGAATGCTGAACCTGTTTCAATAGATGCAGTTGCACAGTTTGATTTTTCGGATGTAGTAAAAGCCGTTACTCCTGCAGTGGTCAGTGTAAAAACTCGCAAATACAATCTTGATTTGAATTCAAGTGAAGGTATCTTCGACCGAATTCAAGAATTTGAAATTCCTCCAGGTCTTTTAGGCTCTCCTAACCTACCTGAATTTGAAGGTACCCCTGGCCCTGAGTTGTTTTTCGAAGCTGAGCCGAAAATTGAAAATTCACCATTTGCAGAACTCTTTGATGAGCACTTGGACACTGATAATGTAGGTAAGAAACCAGAAAACGAAGGCAGAGACTATATCAAAGAAATTGGTTCAGGCTTTTTTATTTCAGCTGATGGTATGGTCGTTACGAATGAACATGTCGTCCGTGATGCTGATGAAATCGTGGTGGTGACTAATGATGGAGCCGAATTTGAAGCTGAGTTGATTGGTACCGATGAGCGTACAGACATTGCATTACTTAAGATTGACCAACCTAATGAGTTAACTTACGTAAAATTCAGTAATGATATTCCTGAAGTTGGTGAGTGGGTAGTCGCAATTGGAAATCCATTTGGCTTTGGTGGTACAGTGACCGCGGGTATTGTTTCAGCGCGTGGTCGAGATATTGGTACGGGACCATATAGTGATTTTATTCAAATTGATGCACCAGTAAATAAAGGAAATTCTGGTGGACCAGCCTTCAATCTAAAAGGTGAAGTAGTTGGGGTAAATGCTGCAATTTATTCACCAATATGGGGTAATGTTGGAATCGCTTTTGCAATCCCTTCTACTGTTGCAGAAGATGTTGTTGCAGATTTGCGAGATGAAGGAACTGTGGTGCGTGGTTGGTTAGGTGTTCAAGTTCAGTTAATTACTGAAGATATTGCTGAAAGTATTGGATTAAATCAACCACTTGGTGCACTTGTAGTTTCTCCTCGTGAAAACAGTCCTGCAAGTAATGCAGGTTTAAAATCCGGCGATGCGATTGTGAAAATCAATAACTCCGAAATTTTAAGTCCACGCGACTTAGCAAGATTAATCGCTAGTTACACACCCGGAACAACTATCAATCTTACAGTTTGGCGAGACGAAGAAGAACACACTTTTACCACTAAACTAGGTGTGTTACCTGACAATCCAGCAGATAATGACAAGGTTTCAATTGACGAAGAAAATTTTGAATTATCAAAACTCGGATTGGGACTAAAGAGTGCTAAAATTGCCGGAGTCGCTGACAGCGGAGTGATTATCACAAATATCAGTCCTGGAAGTGTTGCTTTTAAGAAGGGGTTACGAATAGGCAACGTTATCTTGGAAGTTTCCGGTAAAAAAGTTTTCACTCCTAATGATATCGCCGAGTTTATTACTGAAGCTAGGAGTGTTGGCAGAAAAGCAATATTAATCAGAGTTAGTAATGGTGAGACAGCGCGGTTTGTAGCATTTCCAATTGGATAAACCAAATTTAAAATTTGGTTGGACATAGCTACATTAAAAATAATTTAGTTGGGTCAAACTCGACATTATTCCAACGACAAATGGGTAGTAGATTGAAATTCTCGATCTACTACCTAGTTATTTTTTGTGGTAATCAATATTATAATGTTAAAGTTGGATTTAGAATTTATTTCTACCAAACTCATCTAAATTAACCAACCTAAGAGGAATAAACACCATGCGTTTACTAATCGTGGAAGACGATATTGAAGCCGCTACAGAAATGCAACGTGGGCTTAATCAAGCAGGTCATATTGCTGAACTTGCGTCGGATGGCGAAAAAGGGTTTCGAATGGCAAAAGATCGCGAATATGATATCTTAGTCATTGACCGAATGTTACCTCGTCGCGATGGATTGAATGTGATTGAACAGCTTCGCAGAGAAGGCAATGAAACACAAATTTTAATCGTTTCAGCTCTTACGCAAGTTGAAGACAAAGTCGCAGGACTAAATCAAGGTGCAGATGATTATTTACCAAAGCCTTATTCCTTTGATGAATTATTGGCACGAGTTGAAGCTCTAGGACGACGAATCAAAGGAGATGAAGGAGATAATACCTATCAAGTAGATGACCTAGTACTTGATCGATTAACTCGTTCAGTAACTCGAAATCACCAAAAAATAACTTTGCAACCACGCGAATTTAAACTGTTAGAATATTTAATGAAACACGCAGGGCAAGTGGTTACGCGTGCAATGTTACTCGAACATGTATGGAATTATCATTTTGATTTACAAACCAATGTAATTGATGTTCACATTTCGCGTTTACGAAATAAAATTGACAAAGGATTTAACAAGCAGTTACTACAAACAATAAGAGGAACTGGATATACACTTCGTGACAATAATTAGGATTTTTCGCACTACAGCTTTCAAATTGTCGGCATTATTTATTACAACATTTATAATTTGTGCGGCAATTTCTGGAGTCTATATAAGTCAAAGCTCTCAGCAAGCTATTCAAGACCGATTTAATGAGTCGGTTTTATCTGAAATAAATGAATTAAGAAACCATTATCGACTAGGTGGACTGCGTCGACTGATTCGAGTAGTTAATTCAAAAGCACAAGAACCAGGTGCACATTTGTTTTTAGTGACAGATTTTTCCGGAAATCCTGTTGCTGGAAATATCCAAACACTATCTAACTCAATTCTCAACCAGGCTGATGGAAGCACCATACGAATCAACTACGAGAAGTTCAGAACCAATTCCACGAGAAATATTAGCCGACAAGCAATAGTACGAATTTTTGAAATTGGAAATAAGGGAAAATTTGTCATCGGTCGCGATATCAGTGAATTTGTATATTTTTCAAGTACTTTAAATCGCGCACTCTTATTAATGTTAGGAGGCATAATAGTATCTGGAATCGTTGGATGGTTATTTTTTGGTAGAAGAGCTCTCAAGCGAATTAACTCATTCTCAAATACTAGTAGAAAATTAATGTCAGGTAATCTAGATGAGCGATTGCAGATTACCGGTTCAGGTGATGAATTTGACCGTCTGGCTGAATCACTCAACAAAATGTTAGATAAAATTCAAGAGTTAAATGCAGGAATTAAGGATGTTACCGATAGTATTGCGCATGACTTAAAAACTCCGTTAACCCGTATCCGCGGAAAACTAGAATCTGTACTTAGAAAAGAAGAAAACATCGATACATACCGAGAAACAGTTAAAGATACCTTAACCGAAGCAGACAATCTTATTAAATTGTTTGATGCATTAATGCGAATTGCCCGATTGGAAGCTGGTTCTGCCGATCAAGAATTAGAAGTCTTAAGGGTGGATGAAATTGTGGGAGAAATCGTTGAATTCTATGAACCCATGGTTGAAGATCAAGACTTCAAATTTAATCTTGCCAAATTAGATTCCGCTGAAGTAATGGGTAGTCGAGAATTGCTTTCACAAGCAATTATAAATTTACTGGATAATGCATTGAAATACGGTCGTGCCAAGGATGACACTACCAATTCCATTACAGTTTCACTTACTAAAACCAAAAGTCATGCAATTATTTCGGTTGCAGATTCTGGTGTTGGGATCAAAGAATCTGACCGGACTAGAGTGAAAGAGCGATTTGTTCGATTAGAGAAAAGTCGAACACGACTAGGTTCAGGGCTAGGATTGAGTTTGGTACAAGCAATTATGAAACTCCACTTAGGTGAATTAATTCTTAAAGATAATTCACCCGGTCTAATAGTGACCATGAAAATACCAATAAATATAACTAACGGAAATAAGACAGTTAAATTAGTTCAAACTGTTAAGGATTAGTGATTAATACCTGAATTATAAATCCACAAAGTTAGAATTTTTACCTAAAATCTCTGTCTGAGGTATTGATTGGCTTTTAGATAATTAGATTTTTCAACAGTGTAAAGTCGAAATTTGTTATATTTATTTTGGCAACAAAAGTCCAATGAAAGTATAATCTTTAGAATGAATATTTTATCCAATGTTTCAATCAAATTACTAGATTCACATAAATTGATGATTAATCAAATACTAAGTTTCAATTTGGAGACTCTTTTATAATGCCAATCAAAGACAATATTACTACTCAATTTTTACCGCAACCAAACCATGATGGAACTTTATATCAATCTCTTAAAGTCATTCCGCGAGCTAGTGAATTTCAAATTGCAAATCAAATATTATCAGATTTAAAAGAAAAGTCTAAATCTGAATCACCCGATTTAAACCAACTAATTTCTGAAAACACTCAAGTTTCCAATTTCTTAACTGGTGTATTTTCAAATTCAGTTTTTCTGAAAGAGCTTGGTATTCGCGACCTAAATCGACTTTATAGTATTCTCACTACCAACCTAAGACAAAGTTTAAATCAAATCATAAAAGATACCGAAACCATCAAGATAGACAATGAATCAGATTTAATGCACCAACTAAGATTATACAAGCAACATGTAGCTCTTGCAGTTGGCCTCGCTGACCTTGCTGGAGTGCTACCCACCATGGATGTCACAAAAATTATTAGTGACTTTGCTGATGCTACAATTAATTGTTGTATGCAATTTTGTTTAGCAGATTTAGAAAGCCGTGGACGATATACTCCCGTAAACCCTGAAAACATTATTGAAAACTCGGGTTGGTTTGCATTAGCAATGGGAAAACATGGTGCTTTTGAATTAAATTACTCAAGTGATATTGACATTATTGTTCTATTTGACCCTGAAAAATCTAGATTGTCTGAAGATGTTGAAATCCAAGTTGAATTTGTACGTCAAACTAAACGACTAGTTAAATTACTACAGGAACGCACTGCTGACGGGTATGTTTTTCGAACTGATTTACGTCTTCGTCCTGATCCTGGTGCGACAGCACCAGCAATTTCAGTTCCAGCAGCTCTAGTCTATTACGAAAGTCTAGGACAAAACTGGGAACGTGCTGCGTTGATTAAAGCGCGACCAATTGGAGATGTTAAAAGTGGCAACCAGTTTTTGAAAGATCTATCACCATTTATATGGCGAAAGTATTTGGACTATGCGGCAATTGCCGACGTACAAGCCATGAAACGTCAAATTCATATCAACAAAGGTCACAGCGTAATTGCGATAGCAGGTCATAATGTAAAATTAGGACGTGGAGGAATTCGAGAAATCGAATTTTTTGTGCAAACTCAGCAACTCATTGCCGGTGGACGTAATCCAGAGCTACGCGGCCAACAAACCTTAGAGATGTTAGAAAAACTAGCCGAACATCGTTGGATCGGTTCAGATTCCGCAACTAAATTGCAAAATGCTTACCGTTATCTTCGTCGTGTTGAGCATTGTATACAGATGCGACATGACGAACAAACCCATACATTGCCAAATAGTGAGGTTGAACTAACACAAATTTCCAACCTAATGGGTTACGAACATTTAGATGAATTTAAGGTAGGACTACAAACACAACTTGAATTTGTGCAACAAGAGTACGCAAAACTATTTGAAAATGAGCCAGGCCTTGCTTCAGAATTAGGTAATTTAGTATTTACAGGTGACGATGACGACCCAGAGACCTTGGATACATTATCACGATTGGGATATAAAGATCCGCAAACGATTACCAAAATAATTCGTGCATGGCATTTTGGACGATATGCTGCAACTCGAGCTACTCGGGTGAGACAACAATTAACAACAATCCAAAGTGGATTGATTGAAGCATTTTCGAAAACAGACAACCCTGATGCAGCTTTAATTGCATTTGATGACTTTTTATCTCATTTACCAGCCGGTATTCAATTATTTTCACTATTACATTCCAATCCTGGTCTGCTTCATCTACTTGCTCGAATTATGGGTGATGCACCAAGAATGGCACAATTGATTTCGAAACGTGCCCATGTTTTGGATTCGGTACTTGACCCGGCTTTTTTTGGTGCAATGCCTGACAAGGATGAAATTCGTCAGCGGCTCAATCAAAGTCTTGCTGATGCAAGAGTATTTGAAGATATTTTAGACCGCACTAGAATTTTTGGCCAAGAACAAATGTTTTTAATTGGAGTGCGAGTCCTCTCAAATACACTGGTAGCAGACCAATCTGGAGAAGCTTATGTGCGGTTAGCAGAAGTTATGTCGGAAAAATTACTAGAAGCGGCAAGAGAAAATATTATTGAACAACATGGAGTATTCCCTGGGGCAGAAATGGCTTTGATAGCTTTAGGTAAATTTGGTGGAATGGAAATGACAGCTGCGTCCGACTTAGATGTCATTCTAATCTATGAAACTCCTGATGATGTGACACAATCTGATGGAAATAAACCACTTGCAACAAGTCAATACTTTATTCGATTGACACAACGTTTTGTCTCAGCTTTATCAGCACCAACTGCGGAAGGTCAACTTTATGAAGTTGATCTCAGATTACGTCCAGAGGGGAGTGCTAACTCAATTGCGACACAGTTTTCTTCATTTCACACCTACTATGAAAACCAAGCACGTATTTGGGAACGTATGGCTCTGACACGTGCTCGTGTAATCGTATCTACCTCTGAATCTCTGACCCAAAAAATCAATCAAACCATCGCCACAGCAACCATTCCAGCAATCGAGCCACAAGAATTGAAAAATGCCGTAATTATGATGCGTCAAATGATTGAAGACAATAAAAAAGTTGAAGACATTTGGAACCTCAAACATATCCCAGGAGGATTGGTTGATCTGGAATTCATTGCTCAATATTTACAGCTTCGGTTTGGAAAATCTAATCCAGAAATCATTTCTACAAATACAAAAACTGTTCTTGAAAATGCTTCAAAATCTGGTCTAATTTCAGCCGAAAATTCGGAAATTATCCTCCCAGCTGTACGATTATTTCAAAAACTTACCCAAATTCTCAGATTGACACTTTCTGAGAATTTTAGAAAAGAGGACGTTCCTGCAGGGGTGATCAGTTTATTGGCACAAACCGGTGAAGCACCTGATTTTCAAAGATTAGAACACGATATTAAGTCAATGCAAAAGCAAGTAAGAACCGCTTTTGAATCAATTTTAAAAAATTAATTGTTAAAGTTTAGCAATCCAGAGGTCAGGGTCATGTTTGCACACTGGTGAAACTGAAGTCGCTACAATAGAGTATTGCAATAACACTATGTTTTCGCGGAAACTTTTTTCTTTATCGCTTTCTTCAACGGTAAAGTGATTTCAACTTTTGTCCCGACCCCCTCCTTTGACTCAATCTTTAATTTACCACCATGCAGATTTACAAGCGATTGAGCAATTGAAATCCCCAAACCTGTTCCTTGATTTGTTACCGAAATTGGGTTGACTTGCACAAAAGGTTGTCCTAACTTGGCAATAAACTTTGCCGGAATACCAATTCCTGTGTCCTCAATTTCAAATACGAGATTCTTATTGACTTTCACTGCACTAGCAGTAACTGTACCGTTTTCATTCGAAAATTTAATGGCGTTCGAGAAGATATTCAATAAAATTTGCTTCATTGAACGACGATCAGCAAAGAAAGTTAAGTCGCTGGCGACATCTAATTTTACCTTAATTTTGCTTTCATCAGCGGATGCGGTTGTAGTCCGAATTGCGTCCTTCAACAATGTCTCAGCATTCAATAATTCATAGTTTAGCTCAAACCGACCTGCTTCAATCTTTGACATATCAAGGATATTATTGATCAAACCAAGCAAATGATTACCACTTTCGAATATATCAGAAGAGTATTCCTTATATTTGTCACTTCCAAGTTCTCCAAACATCGCATTATTCATAATTTCCGAAAAACCAATAATAGCATTTAGAGGAGTACGTAATTCATGTGAAATATTTGCCAGAAAGTTTGATTTTGTTTGATTGGCTTCTTCCGCGCGTTGTTTCTCCTGCTCAAGTTTTGTAGTTAACTCTACTAACTGTTCAGTTTTGTTTTTCAGCTCTGCTTCATTATTCTTGAGCATCGTAATATCAGTACCAACTGAAACCCAACCATTATCATTAGTCCGTTTCTTTTCAACTTGCAACCAGCGTCCATCATCCAATTGTAACATATAACCATGCATTCCTTGCCGGAATTGATGTTCTTCTTTAATTTTGCTAGTTGACATTGGTTTACGCGCTGCACGCATTACTTCTTCATACGAAGCACCAACTTGAACTTCACTTTCACGAAGACCGTTCAACTCCTGATAGGTTGAATTACACATAATGAGACGATTGTTCGCATCCCAAATCACAAAGGCTTCTGAAATTGCTTCTACCGCGTCTTTCAACCGCATATGTGCAATTTGATTAGCTTCTTCAAGTTTTCGTTGCTCTGTAACATCAACCGCAATTCCTACTAAATGAGGCATCTCTTGCCCTTGCTGAAATACCTGTTCAGCCCGCGCTCGAATCCAAATCCAGGTACCATTCGTATGTTGCATGCGAAAAACTCGGTCATAATAGGTCTGTCCTGCAGTCAAAATTTTATCAGTTGAAATAAAAATGTTGTCATCATCAGGGTGAACAAGCTTAGCAACCTCAGAACAACTCAAAATATCTCCCCGAGGTGATAAACCAAGTAACTCAAAAATTGATGAAGTCCAATAGATATTACCGTGTTTGAGATCCCAATCAAATAACCCACATCGACCTCTACTTAAAGCCATATTTATACGATCTTGGGTTTCAGCGTATAAACCAATCGTTTTTCGTTCCCCAATTTCTCGAGAAAAATACACATAAATTATCATTGAAAGTATAGCACTAGACACAAGATAGAGGATTAAATTGATAATTAATTCCCGATACCAACCTCCATAAAGTGAACTATTTGTCTGAATGATCGCCACCATACTTAAGCGATCTTCCAAATGATGCACTGTGCCTATTGCTTCAATTCCCGATTCAAATTCAATTGGTAAAGTTCCTGCTCGCTCCCCAAAAATATAGAGTGGTTGTCCAGACGCAATTAATTCCTGCAATTTTCGCCCTTCATACCTTGGACTAAATGGAATTGAACCGAATATTTCCCCGGTTTCATCAGTAACAAATATATATTTACCTTCATTTAATTCACTTGAAGGGAGCGATTCGTCTAATAACGATGCTAGTCTCAACCTAAATTCGGTTTCATCCAATTCCTCTTTAATTTGGTTAAGTTGTGTCGTTAAGGTCGCAGCAATAAGGTAACTGTTTTCCTTTGCCTCCTCGTGAATGCGGCTATAGTCATCAGAAAGTTCCAAACCACGTGACACCGCAAACAAGAAAATCAATACCAAACAAATAATTGGTACATAAAACCGAAGAACCACATCTTTGTTGAGTAGATGCGCCAACAACACCGAAAGTTTATCCTTGATACGATCAACAAGCGATCTTAGTTTGATTTTACCAAGGAATCGGCGGAGATAATCTCTAAGTTGTACATTATTATTTACTGTATGTACCATATCGCCAACTCAAATAAATCCGACATTCAGGTCAGCTTATATTCTAGACATTATTTCCAATCTAAAATTAATTTGCAGACCAGATTTAAATCTTACCAGACTAAAATTTAGTTTAACAAATTATTTCAATTTATCATAAGTAATGTAACACAATCCATTGACTATAACAACTAGTTTTTTCAATTTGATATAGAAAATTTAATTTGTTGCAAGAGACCTTGTTACGATATCAACCACATCTCTTGAGAGATCTGGAAGATCAGCTATTTTTTTCAATTCAAGTTTCGCAAGTTTAAATCGTTGAGGTTCCATGCTCTGCCATGAACGAAAGCTGGTTAAAAGGCGTGCAGCTAACTGAGGATTAGTCTGATCGAGTTTAATTAATTGCTCTGCAACAAATTGATATCCTGCACCATCTGCTCGATGGAAATTTCTGAAATTGTTCAACGCGAAACCTCCAATTAACGAACGAAATCGGTTTGGATTCTCCCATGAAAACTCAGAATGATTCATCAATTCTTCAACTTTATTTAAAGTTTCGATTGACGGTGCCATCGCCTGAACAGAGAACCATTTATCAATCGCTAAATGACTTGACTCAAATGTTTTAAAAAAAGCGTCAAGTATTTCTTCTACCTCTGGGTGATTCTCAAAAATTGCACAAGTAAATGCAGCAAAACGATCGGTCATATTATTAGCGTTGTTATATTGAGCAAAAACAACTTCATTCCCATTATTTGAATCACTTAAACTTAGATAAGAGAGTAAAACATTTCGTAATGATCTGCGTCCGGCTGAAATCGCGTCAGGTGAATACTCTGATTTATTGGAAAGATTGTTATAATATTCCATAAGTTTCTCCCAGTGATGAGACGTGATACTTTTACGGAAGAATAAACGCGCACTACAGATTGCTTCAGGATCTACATCTGTTTTAATTTCTTGCGCAATCGCTTCTTCACTAGGAACTCTCAAAATTAGTGATTTGAATTCGTTATCTAAATTGACATCGTCCAGTAGCAAACCAAAAACTTCAATCAAATTGGTATCTTCGGAAAAACTTTGTCCTGATTTCGCGCGCTCTGTCTGAGATATAAGATGAGTTTGCAATAAATTTTGTGCAATTTGCCATTTATTAAATGGGTCACGATCTTGATTCAATAAGAATATTTTATCATCAACCGACATATCTTCATCAAGTCGCACTGGTGCTGAAAATTGACGGAACAGTGATGGTACTGGTTTCGTTGATACCCCAGTAAACTCCAAAGTATGTTTATGCTGGTTTAAAATTATCACATCGCTATTACATTCAGCTCCTGTAACTGCCTGATAGTCAAGATCTTGACCATTTGGTCCAACTAATCCAAATTGCATTGGAATGACCATAGGTTTTTTATTTGTTTGACCAGGCGTATCAGGAATTGATTGCTCCAAGTTCAGTCGATAAGAGTTTGAATCAGAATCCCACTGTTCTTTTACCGTTACAATTGGAGTACCGGCCTGTTCATACCAAAGTGAAAATTGAGTCAAATCAATATTCGTAACATCTGAAAAACACTTGATAAATTGCTCAATTGTTGCTGCTTGCCCATCATGACGGGAAAAATACATTTTCATCCCGCTTTGAAATCCAGCATCACCAAGCACCATTTTCAGCATACGAATTACTTCTGCCCCCTTTTCATATACTGTTGGAGTATAGAAATTACTTATTTCTTGGTATGCACGCGGTCGGACTGGATGAGCAAGTGGCCCTGCATCTTCTGGGAATTGATCGGAACGCAATCGGCGAACATCAGCAATTCTCTTCACAGCGCGCGATCGCATATCTGAAGAAAACTCTTGGTCACGAAAAACTGTTAATCCTTCCTTTAAGCAAAGTTGAAACCAATCCCGGCAAGTTATTCGATTTCCAGTCCAATTGTGAAAATATTCATGTGCAATAACAGTTTCGATCCCAGCATAGTCTTGGTCTGTAGCAGTTTCTGGGTCAGCTAATACATACTTATCATTAAAAATATTGAGTCCCTTGTTTTCCATTGCCCCCATATTAAAATCGGAAACCGCGACGATATTAAACAAGTCAAGATCATACTCACAACCATAAACCTCTTCGTCCCATTTCATTGACCGCTTGAGGGCATCCATCGCATATGAACAAAGACTTTCTTTGCCATGTTCAACATAGATTTTGAGATCAACCTTTCTCCCACTGGTTGTTAAAAATGAATCTTGAACGCAACCAAGATCAGCCGCGACAAGGGCAAACAAATAAGATGGTTTAGGATGTGGATCATGCCACACCGAAAAATGGCGGTCTGCTCCTAATTCTCCTTGATCAATTGGATTTCCATTTGAAAGTAGTATAGGTGCAATTGATTTATCCGCTTCAATTCTGGTGGTATAAACTGAGAGCACATCAGGGCGATCATAAAAATAAGTAATTCGGCGAAACCCCTCTGCTTCACACTGAGTACTATAGATATTGGATGAGTAATACAATCCCATCAATTTTGTATTTGTCGTAGGTGAGATTTCAGTTTCAATTTCTAGATTAAAAGGAGATTGAGGTGGTTTGTTAATCGTCAATCGATTAGATTCCTCTTTGTATTCATCTTTTGATAAATCTCCTCCATTAATTTTAATGGAAATGAGTTTCAATTCGTCGCCATCTAGAATAAGAGGTAAACCACTTGAATCTTGATCTCGGAGTTCCACTTCAAGGTTACTGAAGACTCGAGTTGCTTTAGGTTCTAAATCAAACCTCAAGTTTATTTTCGGGATAATATAAGGAGTTGGCTGATAATCTTCCAATTTGATTAAATCTAATGTTTTTGCCATGAAAAAAGTCCTCAACATGTGAATTGAAAATAGTAATATTATCACTCCCTATATTTCGTTTCAAGCAATATTTGTAGCAATCAAAAAAAAGTTATTTTAGACATGCAAATTAACAACAATTTGATTATTTTTGAAATACCATAAAATCCCAATTCTGGAGTACTGAATTAGCATAAAATTTTCTGATTAAAACAAAAAAATTGAATCACAAGACTCAAATACTCTATCATTCTACATAGGAGGAGCAAAAACATTGTATAAAATTCTCTTACTTTTCCTAATACTAGCCGCAACACCGACTTATGCAGATGACGTTTTGCCAACTGCTATTGATTGTTATCAAACCAGTACGAATGCGAAAGACATTGATGCATATATGGCGTGTTTCACAGAGGACGTGGAAATGATTGATGTATCGCGAATCTTTACCGGTCAAGATGCTATCCGCACATGGGCACTACGTGAGGTGATTCCAAATGGTGAAACATTCAAACACCGAAAAATCCTTGAATCCAAGGATAGGTACGCAAAAACTGAGGTGAACTGGCTCAGTTGGGTAGTTCATTATTCCTACTGGTGGAATGAAAATGGAAAAATCACGCGCATGTCGTTGCAATATGCTGATTAATCCCGTTTCATTTACCGTGATAAAAATGTCAAACTAGTCAAGATTATGTTATATTGGGCGATGAACTGATCAAGGTTGAAAGCCTAAAGTAAAATGAAAGAAAACTGTCAGATCCAGCAATGCATATTGTCGGGGTTTTGTTATTCACGGGGGTTCTACTTACTACGAATGTACAACGCAACTAAAATCAATAACCTAAAAGACAGCTAGATATTGACAAAGGATAGAGAATGAAGTCATCCGACAACAAATGAAATTAATAAACAATTTTCCAAAGACATATTAGGATATGAAATTATGAAACGAACAGCACTTGTAACAGGGGCTAATCGAGGGATTGGACTTGCAATTGCAAAGAAATTGGTTGCACAAGAACTTAATGTTTTGATGGGATGCCGAAATGTTGATGCGGTCAAAAATGATGCGGGAAAAATCAATGCCAATATAGTTCAATTAGATTTATCTGACCGTGAAACTCTTGCTAATGATTTAGATGTAATTTTGACGAATTTTTCGCAGATTGATGTGTTAGTAAATAATGCCGGTATACTTGAAAATGGTTCAATGATGAATGTGAGCCAAGAAGATTTCTACCGCTCAATGCGTGTCAATTTTGAAGCCCCGTTTGAACTAATTCGAGCTCTTGTACCACAGATGGTTAAGCGTGGTTATGGACGCATAGTGAATGTCTCATCCGGTTGGGGAGCATTTTCGGATGGCTTAAATGGTCCAGGTGCTTATTCGGTGAGTAAAGCTGCCTTAAACGCCTTGACACTCTGCTTTTCAAAATCCCTGCCTGATAACGTCAAAATTAATGCTATGTGTCCAGGTTGGGTACGTACACAAATGGGTGGTGCAAATGCTACTCGCTCACCTGAGGAAGCTGCCACAACTGCTATTTGGTTAGCAACACTGGATGATAACGGTCCAAATGGTGGATTCTTCCGAGATAAACAGCCAATATCATGGTGAAGTTTAGCGAAATGAAAAAAATTGGAAGAAATAAGAAATTTAGACTGACGCTAACTCACAACTAAAATTCTACTTAAGTTTTCTATTCACATGTAATTTCAAAAATTCATTGGCAACAAACACTAAGTCAAGTTGGCGAAGTGAGACTTCCAATGCGACTTTAAATTATCTTCAGTTTCACCAATATCGTAAGAAGGACTCGAAACTATCTTAGTTTCTGAGACCTTGAGAACGATTATATGACGAATCCGTTTAGCGAGTTCACCCCACTTTTCAAAATTTGGGTATAGCGTGTCAAATTCTGGAGTATCTTTCTTAGCGACAGTTGCCAACCCTTTCGCGCGGAAACATCTCCGACTAAGAACATCAATAAAATTAATTTCCATTGCTGGACGTTCCATTATATTCTTCAAAGTCATTGGTGATCGAATTTCACCAAAAACAATTGTTGAATCATCCAATACTACCATTGTTCCCTTTGGTGATACATTTGGAGTTCCATCGGCATTTACAGTACCAACGATACCGCCAGGATGCTCCATCGCGATTTTTTTCATTTCATTTGTTATAATATTAGACATTTTTAATTACCTCACTTGTTAAAATAATTCACATTTTTTGCATTTCAAGTAAAAATTCAAAAATATTTGCACCTAAATTTTGCGGTACACCAAATTCTGTACCATTTCTTAATTCCCTAAAAAATCTTAGCTGCTTTTTTCATGAGTACAACCTACTTTTCAGCACCTGATTAGCCTTTAAATGCAAGAGAAATAATTTGTTTTCATTATTGTAACCTAATTACTTGTTATATTAAATTTGAAGACTAATTTTAAAAATCCTGTACAATCGGATAGTACACACAATATGCTGTCTTTCCTTGACCGCAGATTTACTATTCAAATAGTTTAAAATATCTTAATTGCATCCTTCAAAATAACATCCAACTCTTCAGGACTCAATTCACCTCTGAACATAGAATTGACCAAATATTTTCTACCAAACTGATTATAGGCAGTTACCCAAACCGGAGGTGTGCGTTGAACCAAACAATCCTGCTCTAATTCAAACAACAGATTAA
Source organism: Stappiaceae bacterium (assembly GCA_964291365.2). Taxonomy (GTDB): domain Bacteria; phylum Pseudomonadota; class Alphaproteobacteria; order Rhizobiales; family Stappiaceae; genus JBDWFY01. The sequence continues at coordinate 840,558 of OZ219989.1, read as the reverse complement.
TTTCACATTTCCACAGTGACTTTCCAGGACTAATACCAATTAAACTGACATGCTTGACATTCTGTCTTTCAAATTTAGATTGTACCTTCTTCAATTGTTCAACAACAATGGTAATCGTAGGTGGATTCAATTTCCCAATATCAAGATAATCTTCAATTGAACTTCGAATTAAGTCTGCTGTCTCCACTTCGCGCTCTCTAGCGATAGCCTTTAACGCAGTTAACAGGTCTTCAGGTAAACTCAAAATAAGATTAGGTTCTATAGCCTTTTGCACTTTTAATTTCCCTTGAATAATGTATCAATAAGACACTTTTTCTGTTAAAAGATCTGAATGCCTTCATTGATTGCAGATTTAAGAATTTCAACTTGTATTCTTGACTTTGCTACCACATCAATTTTGTACTTTCGCCCTAAAGTTTCTTCAATAATCTCTTTGACCTTTTCTAAATCTGAATCTTCTACCTTGCTACAAAAATCTACCAATATATCAATATCGCTACCCTTTCCAGCTTCACCTCGTACAGTTGATCCAAATAAAATTAAATGGATTACATTTACTACGTCCAACCGTTCTAGTAAGCTTTGTAACTGAGAAACAATTACTTCTGCTGAAGGAGGTTGGATTCCATTATCATTTACAAGATTATTAAGTATTTGCAAAACCTTACTATTGATATTGCTATCTTTTTCTGACTCCTTTTTTAATCCATCTAAATGATTTTGAGGAATTGTAATTGGAAATTCAATATAGTTCATTATAGAAACCTATGCCAACAAAAAATCGCAACAAAAACACGGCAACAACTCCAACGATCATAGTTAGTGGTAGATTTCGAGTTAAAATTGCTGTTGCAATAGCCAGTAGCGCGGCGATCCATTCTAACTGTGTCCCTTGCAATAAAATCACTGTCACTAGTGCCGTTACTAAGGTTCCTGGTAATGCATTAAGCGATCGAACAACAAACCCATCACGTGGCAATGTTTGTGCAAGCAGGTAGCCGGAGACTTTAATCATAAAAGTACCTAGTGCCAGTGCGAAAATCAAATTCCAAATACTATCCATATTCAATTCTACCTTGTTGAAAATCCAGCAAGAACTGCACCTGCAACGCCGCTCAATGCTACAATCCAAGACGGTTCTAGTGAAGTTAAGTTTACTATTAATATTGTTAGACAAATTGCTACACACCACGGCAGAATATCTTTTTTACCACGCCAAAGACTTCTTGCAATTGCAATAAACGCTGCGGCAAAGGCAAAATCCAATCCTAATGCAGTTGGCTCTGGTATATTCCCAGCTAATATAACACCTGTTACAGTAGAGATAATCCATACAATCAAAAGACAACTTCCACCTCCTACTAAATACCAATATCCAACATGTGCACCACGATTTCGCATCGCATGCATTAGTAACCAATTTTCATCTGTTGAAAAATAGATTCCGAGTAAATGTTGCCACCAAGGTCGTCCCTTAAGTTCAGCTTGAACTGATGCGGCAATTAATAATAATCTTAGATTGATGGCCAAACCAGCTACCAAAGCCGCTCCTGCGCCTGCACCCGCAACAATGCGTTCGATAGCAACAATCTGTGATGCACCTGCAAATACTACTGTGCCCATAATCCCAGTTTGTAACGCACTCATGCTCGCTTGTGCCGCTAATAAACCAAATACTAGTCCATAAGTTGCGACTCCCACCGCAAGTGGTGATATTTCACGGAAAGCTTTAAAGTACTCTTCATGCCATTTATTCATTGAGGGTTTACTATGTTAGTTTTCGGCAATCTATTGAATTTGGATCATTCAATTTGACTTTGCTAATCTTTGAATGACATTTGCGATTATTATGTGACCAGCTTCTTGATCAAGTGACATGATCGATTCAGGATGAAACTGAACTGCACCTATTGGACTTGAACAATGTTCAATTGCCATAGGTACACCATCTGTTGTTTGTGCAGTTACTTTGAATTCATTTGGAATTTGATTGGGATTTGCATATAACGAATGATAGCGTCCGACGATTACTGGTGACTTTAGTCCCGAAGCAAAGACACTATCTTGTTCAAATGAAATTTCCGATGGTTTTCCATGCATTGGTTCAATTAATTGATTTAATGTACCACCAAAGTATTCACATAAAGCTTGTAACCCAAGGCAAACACCAAAAATTGGAATTTTCCGTTTTACTAGTTCAGCTATGGTTTCTTTGCAGTTAAAGTCTGCTGGACATCCTGGTCCTGGTGAAAGAACCACCAAATTTGGTTTACACTCTTCAATAATTTTATTTTCTACCGGAGTTCGGTAAGTAATAACATTTGCACCGGTTTGGCGGAAATAATCGGCCAAAGTATGCACGAAACTATCTTCGTGATCAATCAATAGTACTTTTAGACCATCACCAATTTGCGATCCCTTGGGTTGACTTATCTTTGACGCAACTTTATTGGCATCACGAATTGCCGTTAGCATCGCTGATGCCTTTAATTCGGTTTCAGCCTCTTCCTCTGCCGGATCACTATCAAATAACAACGTCGCCCCAGCACGAACTTCAGCAATACCATTCTTGATCCGAACCGTTCGAAGAGTCAAACCTGTGTTTAAGTCACCGGTAAAGTTGATCATTCCAACTGCACCTCCATACCACGCACGAGGTGTTTTCTCATTATTCTCAATAAACTGCATTGCCCAACGCTTCGGTGCACCGGTAACTGTCACCGCCCATGCATGTGATAAAAATGCATCCAATGCATCCATATCCTCACGTAATATCGCTTCAACATGGTCAACAGTATGAATCAAACGAGAATACATTTCAATTTGACGACGACCAATTACACGAACAGTTCCTGGTTCACAAATTCGACTTTTATCATTACGGTCTACATCAGTACACATAGTCAATTCAGCTTCATCCTTTTTGGAATTAAGCAACTTTCTTATTTGCGCTTCATCTTCAATCGCATTTCGACCTCGTTTTATTGTTCCAGAGATTGGACAAGTTTCTACACGTCGACCACCAGAAACCCGAACATACATTTCAGGAGAAGCACCCACCAAAAACTCATTTTCACCTAAATTAATGAAAAATGAATAAGGTGAAGGATTGATTTCTCTTAATACACGACTCACTTTTGAAGGATTTGCCGCACATCGCTCTGTAAATGTTTGCCCTGGAACGACTTCAAATAAATCGCCACGACGAAAGTAATCAATGGCTTTTCCTACCAATTTCGCATATTCACCTGGTTCATGATCACCTCGTCCTGGGTCATGATTAGCTGGCATAAAATGAGCAGACGCAGACTTATTGGAAAGCTCCAATGTAGACTTGCCATCAACATTAAATCCATAAGTAAAAACTGTGGATTTTCGTGCATGGTGATCAACTACCAATATTTCATCGGGGAGATACAAAACCATATCTCGTTGATTATCAGGACGTTCTAATTTCTGTTTAATTGGCTCAAATTGAAAAACCAAATCATATCCAAATGCACCAAAAAAACCAAGATGTTCATCATCACACGAGAATAACTCAACAAGCGCGCGAATTACAGAGAAAACTGAAGGTTGTTTTGACCGCTCTTCTTCTTGAAAAATCCTTGTCGGTTTCACAACAGCTAAAGTAATATTATCTTCATTGTAACTAATTCTCTCGATAATATCTAATTGCGTAATTCTATCATTGATCAATTTTAACAACATTTGACCACGTTCATTTTGCGCGGATATGATTACCTCTCGATCTCTAGATGTTACGACAAGTGGTGGATTAACAATTGCAGTATCCCAACGTGTATACCGACCTGGATACTCATAATTTGAGGAAAATACCGCCCCACGTTCTGAATCAAGACGCGTGGTCCATTCCTGAGTACCTAGTTCATAATCTATTTGGTGAGATTCGCGGTCAATTTCTATGCCGCCAGCGGTCACAATTCTGTTCTTAGTTTCAAGATTCATTCAATAAAATTCCTAAATTAAAGTCTCTGTAAATAAATATACAACTCAAAAAGTAAATACAATCTAAGGAAGTGCTTCAGAATAATCACTCTTAAATTTGCACTACACAGTGAAATTTCCAATTCTATGAAACATAATAAAACAAATCTAATTTGTCAAGTTCAGCGAAAATTATCAAGCCAAGTATTCGTAATTTCTAGTTTCATCCAATATATGGCTCAAACTTACAATCATACTTTGTATAAAATTGAGTTCAAATAATAGTTGAAATTGTGAATTTGTTTCACTATTTTAAATCCAATTGAAAATTATTATACGTTTTGATAATATAGATATTTTTGATAAAGGCATTAAATTTGATATCGACTTTTCCGCATATAATAGGAGAAATTTAACAATGTTAATAAATTTTTGGTTCACAAACTGGATGTCATTCAAAAATGAAAATAAATTTTCTATGGTTGCTGGTCCATTCGTGAACAAAAATCGGAATATCTCATGGATTGGCAATTACGAAGCTGAAATACTTCCGTTCTCAGTAGTGTATGGTGGAAATGCATCCGGTAAATCAAATTTTGTTAGTGCACTAAGCTTCGCACAGAACTTGATTGTAGATAGCACAAAGCTCAATGAAAAGATTGATGTATCACCCTTCTTGTTGGATCCAAAATTTGTTGACAAACCAAACAGTTTCAAATTTGAATTGCTGATTGACGAGATTTTGTATGAATATGGTTTTTCAGTAACCAAAGACTGCGTTATACAAGAAAATCTTGTAAAGAAATTAGAAAATTCAGATGATGAGGTTCTATTTCTGCGAAAGAGAGAGAAGTACAAATTCGGAAAAAAATACGAAAATACTGAGTTATCATATATCAAAAAGTTTACTCGTGAAAATCAACTTTTCTTAACGAGCTCGATGGAACACAATCTTGATGAATTCCAGAATATCTACAATTGGTTTCAAAATTCTGTTCAAATAATCACACCAAAAACAAAATTTTCTAAATCAGAAGAGCTTTTATATAATAATGGAAATTTACTTAATGAGATAAATCAGACACTATTTGATTTAGATACGGGAATAATGGGAATTGAGAATGTTGAATTATCAGATACTTTGGTCAAATCTATGATTGAAAATAGTATTATTTCATCCGACAAACTAGGCGAAAATACTACACAAGCTATAATGATTGGTGATCAAAAAATAATCTTTAAAACTGAAAATGGAATAATAAATGCGAAAGCATTGGTAACCCACCACCGCAACTTAAAAGGTGAAATAGTTAAATTTAGGTTGGAACAAGAGTCTGATGGATCCTGTCGGTTGATAGATATATTACCGGCATTCTTTGATTTAACATCTGATTCTAAAACGTCACTTTTAGTCGTAGACGAGATTGACAGTAAACTTCATTCAATATTGAGCAAGAATTTATTGAGTGCGTACTTAGACTCCTGTAATAAAAACACAAGAATTCAACTCATATGTACGACTCACGACCTTTTTCTGATGTCCAATCTTCCACTTAGAAGAGATGAAATCTGGGTTACTGATAGAGATATTTATGGTGTTACACGGATGAATTCATTCGGGAAATTTATTGATATTAATGAGAATGAAAACATCTTTAAATTGTATTTAGACGGAGTTTTAGGTGGTGTACCTGAAATTTTGTTTGAAGGTTCTGCAATTAAGCCATTTAAAAACAGATAGAGAGAGAGAATTGAGTAATGCGAAAACAAAAGAAAATTGGATATAGTGTTGGAAAACTACGTCGTAGGCGGTTTCTAATTTCCGTTGAAGGAACTGATACAGAAGTGCGCTATTTTAAAATTCTCAATAAACAACCAACTCACAATACATTCAAAGTTGTTTCTAATGGAGGTGCTCCATTACAGCTACTCAAAAATATGACAGATTACATAGACCAAACTGGACTTGAAGAATATGATGAAGCATGGCTCGTGGTTGACACAAATTCTTGGAAAAAGCAGGATCTTACAATGTTGAATAAATGGACAAAAGTATCTAACAAGTATAACCTAGCTGTTAGCAATCCATGTTTCGAATTATGGCTTATTCTTCATTACAATCCCAAAGGAAAGTTGTATTTTTCAACTTCGCGTCAATGTAAGGATCATTTCAAAGCAAAATATTGTAATAAGAATGGTGAACCACAATTTGAACTATTGTCATATAAAAATTTTAACAAAGCAATTCAACTAGCAAAATCAAAAGAGCAATCATCACAGAAAAGATGGCCGGTACAAGATGGTTGTACTACTGTATATAAACTAGTTGAAAGATATTTTGAAAAGATTTAATTTCAAACTACCAATACACCAATGGATTATTGACAAATTATTTTGAATTAAAAAGATTTATCACTTAAATCTACTACGTTATAATTATTTCAAAATATATTGGAGCTTATCTGACAATAAAACTTCTAATCAAACCCAACTACCAGCTAAATGCTCCATCCAACTGAATCTTTTGATTAATTGACCCCTCAGTATTAAACTCTTGAGTACCAGTTAGCTCAAATCTTAAATCTGTACCCAGTTGAACGCGAGTACCAACATGATACTTATTGTTAGAATCTTCTGCAAAATCAATACTTCCGAAAGGCGTAAGTTTGCTAGTATGATCAAATATTCCAATTCCATAACCTAAATTTGATGTGACTTGGAGACCATCAATATATTGACCAGAATCACTAACACTCTCAAGAATATCTTTGCTCCACAATGAACGTGAATTTGATTCTTGCATTTGACCATAAGATGGTGAAATCTCAAAGATGGTACCAAGTTGATCTTTACCCTCGTCAAAATTGAAGGTTCCTATAACACTCCACTTTTGAATTTCACCTTTTTCAATCAAGAATAAATTACTAAGTCCTGTTAGGGTCAAACCGCTAGGTGAATCAAAACTAAGTCCACTGCCAACTTCCATACCAAAAATGGACTTCTGATCTTTGTTATCCCCACGCAATCCAAAGAAAATATTTGGATTCAAATTTGAACCACTAGTTAGATGTTGAGTATGAGAACCTTTTAATCCAATTCGGTAGTGACCCGCATCAGTTTGCATTGAATTGATCAATCCTTCAACTCCTGACAGATTTTGTCGCGCATACCATGATTGACCAGTAATTAATAGTTCACTTTCACCATCTTCTATAGTACTATCTGAAATGAATAATCTCTTTTTGCCACTTGCACCTATTGTATAATGAGTATTAGAAACAGTTTGCAATTGGTAATTAACTTGATCAATATCAATTTCTCCGACACCATAGCCAGCGATTACCCTAAATTGAGAATCCAGTGTTGATGAATTCCAACCCAAATAAGGATTCAAAGCAGTTGAGCGAGAAGTGAAAGTTAACCCATCTTCAGATGCACCTGAATGATCAATTTCCGATTCAGTGACAGATGTAGAAAGTCCAGTTAGCAGTCCGTCACCAACTTTGGTATCTATACCAATATGTCCAGTGAATATGTCACCATTCCAAGACCGTTGGCTTGAATTATTCGTTGAATTCAAATCACGTAAGTCTCCAATTCCCCACACGGTAGCTAAACTTGAACTTTCCGATTCTGGAAAAAGATTTATTGCAAATGATGAACTTCCAAGCACATTTTGTAGTGTTAAAGTATTGTCATTCAAATTTTCACCACTTGCAGTTAGAATCTTTGTTAGATTTTGGTTACCATCATAATTGAAAGTTGATAATCCACCTGATTCAGAGAATGCTGTCGCAATACGTTGAGTTGCAATCCCAAGTGTTCGAGCCCCAATTGATCCAGCTATTTCTGGCAGGATATCTTGACTCGCTTGCGTGATTTCATCAACTCGCTGTTGTCGATCGGCTAAATCAGAAATTACTATTCGAGCACTACTTTGCTCGGCAAGCTCATATAAGTCGCTGTCAATTAAGGTTAAACTGATCGCACCATCTTGCTCTGCCAAGCTATCATTAATGGTATTAATCTGAATTAGAGAAGACCGTTGAGTATTAGAAAGAACTACGTGCTTAATTGCGGTACCTATCCTTTCAAAGAAGTCACCTTCTGGTTGCAGAATATACTCTACCGCTATTGTATCCCTAACATATTCATCCCCCTTAATTTCAAACAGTGCGGTTTCCCCTTCTTGTACGACCTCAGATTCCGCAATCACCGAAATTTTCGGTACTTTTATCGCAGGTGATTGCAATGTTTCTGGTGATCTAGTAAAGGCTCCTGAATTTTCTAAAAGCTTATTTGCTATTATATTTGCAATTCCAATTCTGACATCTTGTGTACCTACTGGATCATCGTCAGTAACACTTACTTCAATATAGGATTTTTGTGAATCAACTTGGAAACTTTGGTCATCTCCAGAAATAAAAATTCTGATTGTGCCATTACCCTCATGAATCAAATCATCAATGGTATAAATTTTGAATCTAGCTTGATTTGAAGTCATTACCACACTGCGTGGTATTCTAAACGCGATATAGTTCCCGACAGTCTGCTGAGCACTAAGCAAAACTCTGATTGATCTATCTGGTGTTGGTGCATTCGTTCCGGTTTTCAACAAGACATTAAGAGTAGTACCTTCAAGAATTTGATCAGATTCATTTTCTAGGTGAATTGATACAAACGGAAATTGATCATCATTTCTTATCATCCCTTCAGCAACATCTTTACCATCTGGTATCCTTGCATTTACGGCTTCAGAGAGTCTAACCATTAAGATTTCATTTTCTTCATCAGCTGTATCACCGACGATCTCGACTATAATTTGCTTGCTAGACTCCCCAGAATCTGATTCCGATGTTACCGGTGAAAAGTACAAAGTACCAGTCTGCATGAGGAAATCACCTTCTAGATTTTCCGACTCATCGTAAGGAGTTGCGGTTCTGGCTAATGTTGCAAAATTTACCGATATGTTTTTACCAGATTTAATCTCATTGCCATTAGAATCCATCAGTTTTACATCAAAAATCATTTTATTTTTCTGGTCTGGATAATTGCCTTCATCAATCTCGACTGATTCAATTCTGATCTCCGGTTCCGAATCATCATCCATAACCGAAACACTAGCCCGGTCAGCGGACCCAACTGACCATCTTTGATTTGCATGGGTATCCGATAAAATTCGCGCAATAATCTCGCCATCTTCTTCATCAAATTGATCATCCTCAATTCCAATTGAAATAGTATTCGGAGAACCTAAGGTTTCGATAGTCTCCATTATTGTTTCGACACCATTTGCCAGATAATTCCCAACTTGAGTAATTTCAATTTGCACCTCACTAATAGACCTAATTGATTTATCACTTCCAGTAGTTGACACCAGTGTAAACTGCACATTCTCACTTTCACCTTCCACGATATTTCCACTTGCAAAAATCGAAATTGAAGGAGGACTTTCGCCATCATTATCTATGATTCGGATAGTCTTAGTGACTTCAGGAAAAGCAGTATAGGTGTCATTAACTTCAGGATCTGGCAATATCTTTACAGTAATACTCCCCTCGTCTTCTAAAAGTGAATCCGGTTCTGTCGCCTCGACCAATTTCCCCGTTCCATTAGTGATATCAATATCAACTATTCGTGGCTCTAGTGCCGAATTAGTTAAGAAATAGTCTGACTCCGAAACTTGAACTCTTACTTTAGAAACTTCTACTGATAAGTCACTAACCGCAAACTCAAATACTGCATCTTCCCCTTCATAGATTGAATCCACTGCAGAAATTGAAATTGTGGGAAGTCTATTTTGGTCATCATCAAACACCTCAACTGAAGCTGAGTTATTTGGAGTGCTTGCTACTGTATATCCAACAATCGGAGCTCTTTGATTCAGCGACACAGTAATCTCCCCCTTAGCTTCTGCAGTATAATCATTATCAACTTCCACGAATAAGGTAGCTATATAAGGACCATTTCCAATAAATCGCACCATCTTTTCAGTCTGTTTCTCCCCCGATATAGTGGATAACAAATAATTTGAACTATGCGGGGTGAAATCAACATCAATAGGACCACTTGGTTGCACCTTCGTAGATATAATAAACTCAGCGCGAGCAAGATTGCTTTCAAATACCGGTGCCCCTCCTTTTATTGTTAATTCAGGAGCATCATCATCTAAAACTTTAACTTTAGCAGTTGTTATTGTACCAAGCTTGTAACTATCTTGAAACTCTGGATCTGGGTTTATTGTCAATTGAATATTCGCAGAAATTTCACCTGTATCATCTGCGACTAGTGATATTGGGATGTGTCCAGTATAGGTATTGCCACTATTAGAATTAGTAAAGTTAACTGGATGAGTCGCTTCTTTGCCTTGAAGGTTATCAGCTAAGAAATCACCACCATCTTCAGCTGGTGTATAATTGATCATGAGAGTGGTAGGTTGAGTCAAACCCATTGCGATTAGTTCAAACATCACTGGTAAGTCACGCTCTATAACATCTTCATAATCTGTAACCATCATTATCACTGGTAACCCGTCATCATCATATACATCAATTGATGCTTCGTTATTGGGAGCGGATGCAACAGTATAACCAGGTATTGAACCCGTACTTGGATTCTGAGCTTTTTGGTTTAAGGTCACTTTGATACTACCGGTTTCTTCTACTTTTGCATCATCATCCACTGAAACTGGTAAAGTTGTAGTATAAGGTCCATTTCCCGAAAAAATTAACACGTTATTTTCAACTTTCTTACCACTTTCACCTACTGCCAAATAATCATCACTCGATGGAGTATAGTCAATGACAACAGAATTATTTTCAGGTTGTACTTTCGCAGTAATATTGAACACAACTTGCACATTATCCCCTTCTGTGACAGGTGTTCCAGCAGAGATTGATAATTCCGGTGCATCATCATCAAGAATTGTCATTGTTCCGTTTGTAGTTGTTCCTAGTCGATAAGTTTTCGCAGGTTTTAGATCTGCATTCAAGGTTACTTGAATATCAGCCGTTGATTCTCCAATCTCATCATCGTCAAGTGTCACTAGTAACTTGCCATTATAATTGCCATCACTACCTAATCTAAACTCTACTGGAAAATCTGCATCGGATTCAACTGCTGTGGTGATAAAATTTCCCCCTACTTCAGCTGGAATTGCATTAATCATCAACATAGTATTACTTGTTAATCCCATTGCAGTTAAAGTAAATTGTGCCGGTCCTGCATTTTCAGCAGTTTCACCATTAGCTGCAACAATTGATATTATGGGCAACGAATCATCATCCGTTACTTCAACTGTACCCGCATTATTAGGACTATCTGCTACTGAATAAGTGATGACTAGTTGACCATCACCTCGATTCTGGTCATCTTCAAGAGTAATGGTGATAGAATTATTCGCTTCAGGTTTTTCATCACTAGCAATCGGTACTTCCAACATCGCACTGGTACCACCATCAAAGTCTAACTCAACCGAGGTTGTCGTCTCTGAAGTCAAACTACCTCCCAAGAAATTCCCCGCTTGAGTAGGCTGAGTGGGAGTATAATAGACCGTAATCTCGTCTGAATTGAAACTAGCCGTGACTGGAAATTCTGCCATAAGTCCAGCCGCCTCAGTAACTGCAGCTGCATTTCCAATACTCAACACTGGTGCTTCATCATCTAAAATCGTGATCTTGCTTTCTGCATTAACTCCGGTTTTATCAGCATTGGTTGGATCACCAAGAGTAATCGTGAAAAATTCAGTAATTTCACCAATGTTATCCCCAATTATTGTGTAAATAAGATCCTTTGTGGTTGGAGTAATTGTGGTGTTAGCAGCTGGAATAAATTCTATTATACCATCTGCCAAAATATAATCAGCAGAAGTTGCAGTTCCAGTTACAGTATAGGGAACAGTTACAAGTCTTCCCGATGCATGATCCAAAGAAATAGTAAAGGTCTTGTTAAAGTTGACATCCGATTCATTTTCGGTAATTGCTTCAACGATTGAAACCTTCGGTTCATTATCATCATCACCAATGATTACCACGCTCATTGCGGTACCTAATTCAGCTCCCAACGCATTTGTAAGCTCAATTGTAAAAGTTTCATTTGATTCATCATAGTCATCAGCAATAATCTCAAGTGGAATTGTTTTCGATCTCTCCCCCCTCAAAAATGTCAATTTCCCTACAGAATCAGAAATTCTACCAGGAGCACTATTTGCTAACTTCACATCTAACGGAATATTTGCACTATCATTAGAGCTGGATAACGTATAATCTACAGTAATTTCGCGAGCGGCTGATCGATTTAAATTCACAGCAATATTTTGAAGGGTATTTGTACTTTCATCCGTACCCTCGTTAATTGGATCACTCAAAGTCTCAATTGATATTTCTAGTTCTGTAGAATCATTATCATTAATCGTTACTGTTCCAGTATTTCCAACCGGAGTTGTTACTCCAGATGCAGAAGTTTCGACAACTACAGTAAATGACTCCGGTGCCTCATTTAAATCATCATCCGTTATAGTGATTTCGATTGTTTCTGAGCTATTGTCCTTGTCAAATGTAATATTTGTAGGAGTAATCGCAGTGAAATCAGCATTAACTCCATTACTTGAACTAATCGCGGTACCATCTCTTGTGGTATAACTTACCACTACCGTATCAGCATTTTCAGGTGCTGGTGATAAAGTAATTACTAAGTTAGCCATTCCTGCTCCTTCATCTACCGTAGTTGAAGTAATTGTTAAAACTTGGCCATCATTATTGAGAATTTTACCTTTGGCTTTAGTTCCCCCATCAACTCCAGCATAATTCGCAATAAAGTTTAAATCAAATGTTTCATCCGGTTCAGGAGTCCCATCAGCTGTCGTGGAAATCTCTATCGGATTAACGGGAGACCGTTCACCCGCTGGAATTATAATTATTGGTTTTGCTTGCAAAGGTGCAGGAACAGCAGAATAGTCATCACTTTCAACTGGAAAATCTCCACCGGGTGAAGTTGAATAAGTAACCACAACATCTCGACCAGATTCCACACTCAATTTTGGCATAAATACAATTTCACTCCCCTCTTTTGCTTCAGCATCTAAAATAGTCAATTCCGGCATATCATCATCATCAATAATCGTACCAGTTCCTATATGATTACGGTTATTTGAATCAATGCTACCATCTGTACTAGGAATTGGATTGGAAAGAGTCACAGTAAAGGTTTCATCAAATTCATCCAAATTATCGGGCACAACACTGAATGCAATATTCATTGTCACAGAGTCGGCTGGATTATCGCTGGCTGGAAAAGTTAATCTGCCAGTTTTACCATCATCAACTGGAGTAGCATTCACGATTGATGCAAGATAATCTTTTCCAGCACCTTCTTTCGCATCTACGTCATTAAAAGTGTAATCCACAGAAACTGGTTTGCCTGATCCAGGAGTTTGAGTTACCACAAATTGCGCGGAATTGTTTTGTGAGGATACACCTTCATTGATTGTTGCGGTTTTTGAGATTTTAAATACTGGAGCGGAATCATTATCATTGATTGTTAGCGAGACTCCCATTGCGGCAGCTGATGCAATCGTTGCACTAAATGCATTTGAAAGCGCAACATTGAAAGTCTCATCATTCTCATAAAATATGTCCCCAACAATCCCTATTTCAATGTACTCTAATTGATCTTGGGCAGAGAAAGTTAGTCGGGTTGGACTAGTAATCACTGAATAATCATAAGTTAATACCGCACTTCCGTTAGTCACGGTAAAGTCTACCGTGATCTCTCGAGTTGAAGGTCGGTCCAACATCACGGGGATTCGCACAGTGTTCAACAATGCATCACTTTCAGTTGGGGTTGGTACTGCACCAAAACTGAGCACTGATTCAGCATCATTATCATAAATGTTAACCAAAGCTGCCTGATTCGCGAAAACCAAATTTTGAGGATTCTGTCCCGATAATTGAACCATAAAACTTTCTTGATCGCGTTCATCAAAGGAGTCATCAATCGTCGAGACCGTAATCTGTTTGCTGTTTTCATTGCCAATAAAGACTAGAGTTCCTGATTTAGCTGTAAAGTCTTCAGTATGTACGGCACTACCATCCCCCGTTGCCCAGAGTACAGTAACTATTCCGGCAGTTTGACCAGCAAGTGTCACCTCAAAAGTCGCGTCACTACCTTCTGCAACCGCACCATTGGGATTGGTATTGACAATATTGAGGATTGGAGCATCATCACTCACAATTACACCAGTTGCAGTCATTTTCGCACCAGCCGTTGCATTGGCATCAACTGGAAGCGATAACTCAACCGTGAAAGTTTCATCAATTTCGGTCAATTCATCAGCTTTCGTAGTTATCGAGAAACTTTCCTTTAAATTTGCTGTCGAATTATTGCTCGCTGGAATTGTCAATGTTCCATTTGCAACCGCAACATAATCATCATCACTTGTACCAGTTGCAATTGCCGTACCATCAATAGTGTTATAATTAACTTTAACTGGAACTCCAGCTGCTTCGGAGAGCGTTACTGAAAATTCAACTGACCCGTTAACACCCCCATTCCCCTCATCACCAAAACTATCCGCGATACTAACTGTTGGTAGGGAGTCATCATTACGAATGGTACCAGTCCAAGTGGGGTCGGTAGGTAATTCAGCTAAATTTGAACCTTCAGGAAGTGAAAGTTTAATGGTGAATTTCTCTTCAAATTCATATAATCTATCACCAATAACATCAATGTGAATATATTGAGAGGCTGTTGAATGCGCGGGAAAAGTCAAGGAATCTCCAATTGTTTCAACTCGGTAATCATCATCCAAGGTTGCTGAATCCCCTTCACTACCAACCGCGAATTTAATAATTATATTTGAAGCTGATGCCCGTGAAATGCGAACTTCAAAATCAAAATCAGTCATTCCGCTTCGACCTTCTGCTTTTGAAACTTCTACGATAGAAACTTCTGGGGCTTCCTCATCATCATTTATTACGACTTCTGCTAAATTTGACACTCCAATCGCATAATGTGACTTGGAAACAAGTTTTGCGATGATTTTACCCGTCGGTTCATCTTCATTATCATTATTGATAAACTCGGGATGGATAGTTGGAGAACCAGCAATCCCTTGTGCTCCCGGTGTAACCATGATATTGGTTCTTGTTCCAGGTGCGGTCTGCAAGAAATTTCCAATTTGCGATATTGCTAAATCAATTACAATTGGACCAGTAGTTCCTGAAGACCCACCCGTTGCAGTAATGCTGAACTGTACTTTTGCACCATGTGCTTCGGAAACAGAGTTCGATACTGACGCAATATTAAGACTTGGTAATGTCGGATCATCATTGTCTTGTACAGTTATTTCAAAGTCTGGTGTTTCACCAATAGTATAAGTTGCTGTTGACCCATCACTGGTGTCTTCAGAAATTATTCTTCCAATCACCTTTGCATTAGGTTCATCTACTGCATCCGAAACTGTCGGTAAACTTAATATTCCACCGGAACTTCCGATCACTACATTAACGACACGTGGAACATTTTTCGCCGGCATCACTAAGTAGTCCCCCGTTTCTGAAACTTGTACTCTTGCTGTAATGGTATTTTCACCCGTCGGTGCTGGATTCGCTTGTAAGACAAACCGAACATTATCTCCCTCATTGACGGGAGTATCACCCGCGATAACGACATTTGGCAGAGTTCCATCATCATCATTATCCTTCACCGTAATCATCGCAAATTTAGGAGATCCAAGTAAATACATTGCATCAGCACTTTTTGTTAGCGTAACCGAAATTTTTCCATCAGTTTCATCAATCGCATCGGCCTTGGTTTTGATTCTTAATTCTCCGGTGCCACTAGTTTGAACAATCACTGAAGATGGAATAGTTGTTGCCGTATCAATGAAGTTATCTGAAGCACCTTGCGCAACAGTAACAGAAACTTGAATTGGTTGGGTTAAAGTGACACCAGATGCAGAAACTGCAAATACCGCGTCTTCCCCTTCATCAATGGAACTTGGACTGATACGGGTAATGGTTACCATTGGGATGGTTTCTTTCGCAACAATAATAACTTGTTCAGCAGTTGTTGTAGCCGGTTCATATTGATCACCTCTTATTACTGATATTTCAATCATCCCGTTCTGATTGAGGACGATACTATCATAGGTAGCGATATTGAAAGTGCTGGTATCACTAGCACTGGTCATGGTAACAGGTGATTGATCTGAGGAGTCAAGATCATAGAACCCTGAAGGGCTGGCTCTAACACTATATTCCACTGCTATACTTTCACCAGTACTTAAGGATTCAGTAGTCATTAACATTACTTCAATATTTTCTCCCTCAATGACACGGTCTGGAGCAGAAACGTTGATTTTACGCGTACTTTCTTCAGCTTCAGCAATGGTAACTTTAGTAATGTGCTTATTTTCCTCAGAATTGGCAGTATATTCCTGACCATCACGCAACGTAAAGGTGATTTCACCCCAACCACGATAAGTATTATTATGAGTCACCGGTACTTGAATCACTTCTCTTCCAGAAGGTCCAATTTCAATGGTACTTAAATCAATTGTACCCAAATAATCATTTGGTGTACCAGTATCCATGGCCGATAAACCTGAAATATTTAATGGACGACCGGGATCAGGTGTAAAATTCTTTGTTTCTAAAACTAGATTAAATGTACCGGCATCCTCTCTAACTTGAGTATGAGGTACTGAAATTGAAACAATTGGTAATGTTTCTAACACCACTACCACTGAAGTCCTGTTCTTGCTCTGAGAACTTGAAATCAAATATCCTGATCCCGCTTTCAATTCAGCTGTTATCAATCCTCTATTACCAAACTCGCCATCAGCGCGTGAAGATACTACAATCTTACCAGATTTTTGATTAGGTTGAATTTGAATAGTTTTTTCTCCGCGAGAACCAAATTCAAGGAAGTTATTATTATCATCAGAACCAACGACAACATTAACGGTCGTTAAATTGTCTGGTAGATGTGAAGCAGTCGCAACTATATCAAAACTAGCACCTTCTTTGATATAATTTGGACCTTTTAGGGTAATCTTTGGAGTAGCAGAAGAAGGTACATCATCATCGGTAATCGTTGCGATTCCTTTATTAGCTGCCCCAACTTTGTATGAAAAAGGATGAGTTGTGTCAGTAATTAGTTGCACACTTACCGAACCATCTTCTTCATCTACTAAATCATCATCTAGTTGAACGGCTAAAGTAGCAACATAAGTACCATTATTTTCGTTAAACTGAAATGGTCCATATCGAGGCGTTTGCATCGCTAAAAAGTCACCACTCTCATTTTGAACGGTGTATTTTACATCCAAGTCTGTATTCTGAGAAATACCAGTAGCCGTCAAAGTGAAGTTAACCGATCCAACATCTTCTGAGACTGGAGCTGCATTGGCAATGGTTACAACTGGTAGTGCATCATCATCATAGATTGTTACCTTTGTAGTTTTGGAAAATTGACCCAGTACATAACCCGTTCCGGCTTGAACCGTAGCTGTGATAATCCCATTAGCATCTTCCGCAATTTCATCATCATCTAATACGACCATAAATTCTGTACGACCGGCATTAATTCCAGTATGTAAAATAGTTACAGTTTTCATCAAAACCCCAGAATTCAGTGTTTCAGCAATAAAATCACCCGTTTGAGTGACATGAATCGTTACAGTTTTTGACGCGGTGGGAGTAGGTGATGCTATAACTTCGAATTTCAACTCAGCAGATTCTACAACATGTGCAGTTCCCACTGGTCGAATCGAAACTACTGGATTGTCCGCAGTAGAAGCCACCGGTAAACCAGATTCACTTGGATTACCAAGATTATAATTATCTCCATCTACCAATCTGATCATCAAAGAACCCGTTGTAGATACCGGAGTTGGTGAATTTGGAACAGTAATTTGAGCAGTAAAATGAGTGTCCCGCTTGTAGGACTCAAAAGTATCACCGGCATCAATAGTAACTTTTGTACTTTTCCAAGTTGAAAAGAGATTAATATTACCCCCAACATCAGTATCTGGATTTTCAGCTTGGTAATTGTATTCCAATGTCACCTCTAAATCCTTAGCAGGTGCTGAATCTGCAACTGCATAAAATGTAGCAGTCGTCGCCCCCGTCGGTAAATATTCTGTTACTAGTGTAATGGTCGGTATACTTGCCAATGTATCATTATCTTGCACTGCTATTGAACCAAATTTCATTGTGTCGTCACTAATTACAGTATATTCAATCGGATTTGTTGGCACTGCTGGTACCTCGGGTCGTCCTAGGTCCGCAGGTATGGCTGGCATGTACGGCACATGAAAATCATCAAGGAGTTGTACCTGAACTACGCCATCTTCTTCAACCACATCATCATCATCAATAGCCAACGCAAGAATAGCGGACGTAGTATCATTAAAGTCCAGTACCATTTCTTGATCAGTACCTTCAATACCACCAACTAAGAAATTACTACCAGTAACACGTGGTCGATATCGTACTGCAATCTCTCCAACACTATAGCTGGAGGTCACCCGAAACATTACTGTATCACCAGACCCTTCGACAACAGGACCTCCTACCCCGGCAATTGAGAGTTCGGGTAAATCATCATCATAAACCATGACTTTAGCATTCACACTTGACCCTAAAGTATATTCGCTAGAATTTGAATTGCTTTCCAATAAGGTAACTTCTACTAAACCTGTGACTTCTCCATATGTATCATCGTTAATTTCGATCGGAAGTGATGCGGTATAATTGCCATTGCTTCCAGTAAAAGGTCGCATAGCAAATTGTGGTTGGGTAGTATTCACTGAAGATGCTAAGAAATCTCCTTCTTGTGATACCTCATACCTAAATGTGAAGTCTGAGGCAGGAATGACAGATGCTGAAATCGTGAATTCAGCATCTGTAGATTCGTATATTTCTGCATTTGTTGGTGCAATCGACAACTCAGGTGGGGTATCATTATCATAAATTGTCGCTGTACCTGCTTTATTATCGGCATCTATTGTCGCATTAGTACTTGGATTTGGATTGGATAACGTGATAGAGAATGTCTCTGTTGTTTCATTAGTATCATCATCTCGAATTGTAAATGGTATCCTAAAAGTTTCCGAAGTAGCAGGTGTATCAGATTTTGTAAATTCTATTATTCGCGAATTTCCAGTGAAGCCAGTTAAGGTAATATCGTAATCTTCACTAGTACCCTTAGTCGCAGTTATATCAGCAACTGTCGCCGTGACAGCAACTGTTTTACCCGATCCCGGGGTTTGAGTGATGACAAATTCTCCTGTTGAGTCGACACCTTCAGTCACATACACATCGCTAATTGTAAACACAGGTGGGGCATCATTATTAATGATTGTTAACGAAACTCCGGTTGAAGCATTGGTTTCAATACTTGCATTTGATGCATCTGAAAGTTTAATTGTGAAAGTCTCATTATCCTCAAAATATAAATCTGGTAAGATATTGATCTCAATAAACTCTTCTTGATCTTGAACATTAAAAGTTAAATTTGCCGGACTGGTTACCACGGTATAATCATGGGTTAATGCCGCAGTTCCGCTAGTCACTGCGAAATCTACTGTGATTTCTTTATTCGATGCATTATTGAGTCGTACTGGGATTCGAACCATCCTAGTTGTGGTATCACTTTCATATATTGTGGGTAATGTACCAAAGCTCAACTCTGGTTCGGCATCATTATCATTGAGGTTGATGGTGACACTTTGATTTAAATAACCGACACTGGCTGGATTGGGAGCTGATAATCTGACGACAAAATTTTCTTGGTCAACTTCATCAAAATTATCATTTATTGTCGTTACTGCAATTGGAACACTCCTGACTATATTAGTAAAAGTCAATAATCCTGAAGCCATCGTATAATCATGCGGTTGTGTTGCAGTTCCATCCGCGGTCGACCATAACACGGTAACATTTCCATTGATTTGACCAGCAAGAGTTACCATAAATGTTACTTCTTCACCTTCATCAATTTCACCATCAGTATTAGTGTTGACAATGTTAAGAATGGGGTCATCGTCACTTACAATGATACCGATTGCGGTAGTTTTTGTTCCGGCTGTCGCATTCGCATCAGTTGGAAATGATAATTCGACTTGAAAAGTCTCATCAGCCTCTGGTGTTCTATCTGCTTTTGTAATTATTTTGAATTTAGCTTCGGTGTTAGAGGTACCAGAATTATCGCTTTTGGCAAAAGTAACAAATTTTACTGGATCAGTTGTCGCTGGAATATAGTCGACTCCACTAGTTGCCGATGTAGGCACAGTAAGATCTGATGTCGTATAATTTACCTTGACTGGAACTCCCGCAGCCGCAGAAAGAGTCACGGTAAACTCAACATATCCATCCATTGTCGTTCCTTCAGTCCCAGAATTATCTGCGATAGATACTGTTGGTTTATCATCATCATTAGTGATCGTGCCAGTCCAAGTTGGATTGACCGGTAACTCAGCCGCCGTCATGCCAGCGGGAAGCGAAAGTGTAATGGTAAATTCTTCGTTCGTTTCAAATAATGTATCACCAGCAATGTCAATATTGATATATTGCGGGGCTCTCGATTCAGCTGGAAAAGTCAACGTTGTACTGGTGTTCTCAACGGTATAATCATCATCCTTGGTTGCGGTATCCCCGGCCTTGCCGATTGCAAAATCTACCTTAACCACCTTAGAAGATGCGTGTGAAAGGTTAACTCCAATATCATAATTGGTGATGCCACTTTGACCTTCATTCTTGGGAGTCGGTGTGATTGAAATTGTTGGGGTAACTTCGTCATCAACAATGTCAACTTCTGCTTGATTTGAAGCACCTACTGCATAACGTGTTGTTGAAACAATTTTGGCAATGATTTTACCATTGGGTTCATCAATTTCGTCATCGTCAATGAATTCTTCATGTATTTTCGGTGAACCTACTACTCCTTGTACACCTGGAGTCACCATAATGTTGAGTCTAGTATCTGGTGCGACCGCTAAAAAATCTCCTTCTTGAGAAATCGCTAGATCAACTGCGACTTGATTAGTGTCCCCTGAAGACCCACCCGTCGCTGTTAGTCTAAATTGTACTTTTGCTCCAGTTGCCTCTGTTACTGAGCTGGAAACTGCGTCAATATTGATTTGATGTAATGTCGGGTCATCATTATCCTTGATCGTGATTTCAGCAAATGGATTTGCGCCAATTGTATAGGTCGGGGTAGAACCATCGCTATTATCCTCAGAAATGATTCGTCCAACAATTTTCGCATCGGCTTCATCGATAATATCTGATGCTGTCGGCAATCTCAATTTACCACCTGCACTCCCAATTACTACAGGTTCTATACGTGCTGTAGCTTTTGCTGGTGTTGCTAAAAAATTTCCCGTTTCAGTTATTTTCACTCTGGCGGAAATGGTAGCATCACCAGTCGGTGCTGGGTCTGCTTCCAGCGTAAATATTGCAATATCACCTTCATAAATCGGAGCTGTACCAGTAATGGTCAGTTCAGGTAAAGTGCCATCGTCATCATTATCTTTCACCGTAATTGAATCGGTAATGGGGGACCCCAGCAAATAAGTTGCACTAGAACCTTGTTTTAGAGTCGCGGTTATCGTGCCATTGGGTTCATCATTAGTATCTGCAGTAGTTTTGACGCGTAGTTTACCGGTACCACTTGTATTGACCGTGACAATAGGTGGAATTGCTACTGCAGTATCAATAAAATCATCCGACACTCCTTCTTCAACATCGACATGAACATCTAGTGCTTGAGTCAACGTCACACCAGTTGCAATCACATCAAATACTGCATCTTCCCCTTCATCTATAGAACTTGGGTTGGTTTGGGCAAAAGAAACCGTTGGAAGCGTTTCTTTGGCAACAATGATTACAGATTCTACAGTTGTTGAAGCCGGTTCATATTGATTACCTCTCTTTACTAAAATGTCAATCGTTCCATTCGTATTGAGAGTGGTACTATCATGGGTAACAATAGTAAATTTTTCTTCATCGCGCGCATTAGTCATCACAATTGGTGATGTATCAGAACTAGCAACATCATAGAACCCGGTAGGATTAGCTTCCACAGTAAATTCAACTGCAATACTTTCACCTGAACCAAGAACTTCAGTTGTTGTTAAAGTAACTTCAAAATCATCCCCTTCGATTACTCGATCAGGTGCAAAGACCCTGATTTCACGAGAACTTTTTTCCTCTTCCTCAATGGTAACCCTAACAATACGCTTGCTGGAATCGATATTAGCGGTATACTCTTCACCATCACGCAAAACAAAAGTGATCTCACCCCAACCACGATAGTTGGTGTTATGTGTCACCGGCACATCAATCACTGTTTGATATTTACCATTTTGCAGTGTTGCATCAATGGCAATTGATGTCAAATCAATCGAACCTAAGTAATCAGCTGGTGTCCCGGTATCCGAAGCGGTTAAACCAGAAATGTTGACAGGTCGATTAGGCTCAGGAGTAAATGATTCAAGTTCTAAAGTAAGTTCAAATGTTCCGATATCTTCTTTAACTTTAGGGTTTGCAACTGAAATAGAAACTACCGGTAAAACTTCCAACACGACCACTGAGGTCATATTTTCACTGGCCACTCCAGAAGTAAAATATCCCGAACCTGATGATAATTCAGCTGTAATCAATCCTCGATTCCCAGTTGTACCATCTGCTTGTGATGTTATCGAAATCATTCCAGAAGGTTGATTGGGTCGAATCGTTATGGTTTTTGGACCGCGTGAACCTAACGCAAGAAAATTGTTATCAGCATCTGAAGAGAGCACAACATTTATAGTAGTTAAACTAGTTGGCGGGTGGGAGGCTGTTGCGACTAAATCAAAACTAGTCCCTTCTTTGATATAATTCGGACTAGAAAGTGTGATTTTTGGTATTGTTGCAGATGGAACATCATTATCCTGAATCGTTGCAATACCCTTATTGGCCGTGCCAACTTTATATGTAAATGGATACGTCGTATCGGTCAATACTATCACACTCACTGACCCATCAGCTTCATCCACTTGATCATCATCCAATTGAATGGTGATATCAGCAACATACGCAACACTGCGTTCTCTAAATTGAAGCGGGCCAGTCGCTGGAATTTGTGTGCCCAAAAAATCCCCAACTTCATTCTGAGCTGTGTAGGCAACATCCAAATCAATATTTTGAGTAACATTCGCAGTCAATGTAAAAGTTACCGACCCAGCATCTTCTGCGACCGGATCACTATTTGCAATCGTGACCACCGGTAATGTGTCATCATCATAAATTGTGGCTTGAACAGAATTATTAAATCGATCAACGACATAACCAGTTCCTGATTGCACTGTGGCTGTAATCACTCCATTAGAACCTTCCGTAACTTCATCATCATCCAAGCCAACAGTAAATTGAGCCCGCCCTCTATTCGTTCCAGTTGTCGGAATAGTCACAGTTTTTTCTAATCGATCTGAAACCAAGGACTCAGAAATAAAGTCACCGGTCTGGGTGACAAATACCGGAACCTCCACCTCTGTTGATGGAACTGGTGACGCAACGACTTCAAATACCAAATCAGAAGATTCAACTACACGATGATCACCAACTACACTTATCGTTACTAAAGGATTCGTCACTGAAGCTTCATTGGTTGGTAAACCTGATGAACTTGGATTGCCTAAATTGTAATGATCTCCATCAACCAATCTGACTTTAAGGGTTCTGGTTAGTTGCACAAAGTAAGGTGGAGTATCAGTTGTATAAGTGCTGATGAAGTTGCGACTTTGCGTAAATGTCCCAAAGGTCTGACCGGAAGGAATCACGATTCCCGTTCTTACCCAATTTCGATAGAAGTCTATGGTTCCACCAGCAACCGGATCTGGATTCGGAGCTTCATAATTGTATTCCAAAATCACTTCTAAATCTTTTGCTGGTGCTTGATTAGCGGTGATATAGTAGGTCGCAGTTGTTGAATCACTTGGCAAGTATTCAGAAACGATAGTAATAGTTGGAATGGTCGCACCCAAAGTATCATCATCTTGCACTGTAACTTCCGCAACTTGCATCGCTTCATCAGCAACGACTGTGTACTCAATGGGATTCTCTGCAACTCCCGGAATCACCAACCCAGGGAAGAGCCTGTTTTCAGGAACTGCTGAAACATGATAATCAGCAAGTAACTGAACTCTAACCACGCCATCTTCTTCAACGACTTCATCATCTTCAATATCAAACTCAAGCATCGCAGTGTCAGTGTTATTGAAATTCAATGCAACCTCTTGGTTGGAACCTTCAATGTCACCAACTAAGAAGTTACTACCATTATCAACCACTTGATATCGTAAATTAATGATTCCAATGTTATAGCTGGATGTAACAGTAAATTGTACCTTTCCACCAGAACCTTCAACTACCGGTCCAGCGACCCCAGCAATCGAAAGCTCAGGTCGGTCATTATCAAGAATCTTAACTTCAGCTTCAAAATCAGAACCTAATGTATAACTACTGGTATCGTCATCTGCTGCGAGCAATTTCACCTTCACTGATCCAGTAGATTCACCTTTTGAATCATCTTCAATATCAATGTTAAGGGGCAAAATATAACTAGCTCTACTTCCAGTAAATGTTCGGGAATCTATTTGTGGTGTCGAAGTGTTCACTGAAGATGCTAAGAAATCTCCTTCTTGCGAAATTTCATACCGATATGTGAAGCCTGCAGCTGGTATAACATTCGCGGTAATTGTAAAACTTGCATCCGAAGATTCATTGATTTCTGTGCTATCTGCAACTATTGTCAACTCTGGTGCCGAATCATTATCATAAATAGTCGCAGTTCCTACTTTATTGTTCGCATCAAGCGTCGCATTACCAGTTGGATCTGGATTGGACAAAGTAATAGTAAATGTTTCTGCCCCTTCAGCATCATCATCATTCCGAATTGTGAATGGAATATTTTTAGTTACCAATGCCAAAGGAGTATCTGATTTGGTAAACTCCAATTCTCCCGTAGTACCAGAAAAACCAGTTAAAGTAATCTCATAATCATCACTGGAACCCATACTAGCAGTTACATCAGCAATAGTTAATGTTACCGAGACAGTTTTCCCTGATCCTGGTCTTTGAGTAATAGTGAATGAACCTCCCGTTTCTAGACCTTCTGTAACATGCACATCACTAATTGAAATCACGGGAGCTGCATCATTATTGTTAATGGTTACTGAAATTCCTGTTAAAGCTGCGGTAGCAATACTTGCGTTTGTCGCATTTGAAAGTGCAACAGAGAATGTCTCATTATCCTCAAAATAAATATCTCCAACTATACCCACTTCAATATACTTCACTTGCTCATGTGCGTTAAAGGTTAATTTATTCGGACTGGTAATCACAGTAAAGTCATGAGTAAGTTTCGCAGAATCCTCAGTAATAGTAAAATCTACTGTTACGACATTATTAGATTGATTATTCAACCGTACCGGCATTCGAACTGTAGTGGATGATTCATTACCTTCTGTAATAGGTGGTAAAGTCCCAAAGCTCAATTCAGGTTGAGCATCATTATCTTTGACATTAACCATCGCCTGTTGATTCAAATACCCTACACTAGTTGGATTTTGACTTGATAACCTAACTACAAAGTTTTCTTGATCAACTTCATCAAACGCATCGTCTAATGTTGTCACAGTAATCAGTTTGCTCTTATTATTTAAGTTTAAAGTTAGAATTCCAGTACCGGTGGTATAGTCATCATCCTTGACCGCACTTCCATTAGCAGTATCCCATTGCACAGTAACATCTCCAGTTGTTGCACCGGCAAGTGTTACCATAAATTTTGCTTCTTCACCTTCATCAACCTCACCATCAGTATTAGTGTTGACAATATTAAGAACAGGATCATCGTCACTTACAATGATACCGATTGCGGTAGTTTTTGTTCCGGCTGTCGCATTCGCATCAGTTGGAAATGATAATTCGACTTGAAAAGTCTCATCAGCCTCTGGTGTTCTATCTGCTTTTGTGATTATTTTGAATTTAGCTTCGGTGTTAGAGGTACCAGAATTATCGCTTTTGGCAAAAGTAACAAATTTTACTGGATCAGTTGTCGCTGGAATATAGTCGACTCCACTAGTTGCCGATGTAGGCACAGTAAGATCTGATGTCGTATAATTTACCTTGACTGGAACTCCCGCAGCCGCAGAAAGAGTCACGGTAAACTCAACATATCCATCCATTGTCGTTCCTTCAGTCCCAGAATTATCTGCGATAGATACTGTTGGTTTATCATCATCATTAGTGATCGTGCCAGTCCAAGTTGGATTGACCGGTAACTCAGCCGCCGTCATGCCAGCGGGAAGCGAAAGTGTAATGGTAAATTCTTCGTTCGTTTCAAATAATGTATCACCAGCAATGTCAATATTGATATATTGCGGGGCTGTCGATTCAGCTGGAAAAGTCAACGTTGTACTGGTGTTCTCAACGGTATAATCATCATCCTTGGTTGCGGTATCCCCGGCCTTGCCGATTGCAAAATCTACCTTAACCACCTTAGAAGATGCGTGTGAAAGGTTAACTCCAATATCATAATTGGTGATGCCACTTTGACCTTCATTCTTGGGAGTCGGTGTGATTGAAATTGTTGGGGTAACTTCGTCATCAACAATGTCAACTTCTGCTTGATTTGAAGCACCTACTGCATAACGTGTTGTTGAAACAATTTTGGCAATGATTTTACCATTGGGTTCATCAATTTCGTCATCGTCAATGAATTCTTCATGTATTTTCGGTGAACCTACTACTCCTTGTACACCTGGAGTCACCATAATGTTGAGTCTAGTATCTGGTGCGACCGCTAAAAAATCTCCTTCTTGAGAAATCGCTAGATCAACTGCGACTTGATTAGTGTCCCCTGAAGACCCACCCGTCGCTGTTAGTCTAAATTGTACTTTTGCTCCAGTTGCCTCTGTTACTGAGCTGGAAACTGCGTCAATATTGATTTGATGTAATGTCGGGTCATCATTATCCTTGATCGTGATTTCAGCAAATGGATTTGCGCCAATTGTATAGGTCGGGGTAGAACCATCGCTATTATCCTCAGAAATGATTCGTCCAACAATTTTCGCATCGGCTTCATCGATAATATCTGATGCTGTCGGCAATCTCAATTTACCACCTGCACTCCCAATTACTACAGGTTCTATACGTGCTGTAGCTTTTGCTGGTGTTGCTAAAAAATTTCCCGTTTCAGTTATTTTCACTCTGGCGGAAATGGTAGCATCACCAGTCGGTGCTGGGTCTGCTTCCAGCGTAAATATTGCAATATCACCTTCATAAATCGGAGCTGTACCAGTAATGGTCAGTTCAGGTAAAGTGCCATCGTCATCATTATCTTTCACCGTAATTGAATCGGTAATGGGGGACCCCAGCAAATAAGTTGCACTAGAACCTTGTTTTAGAGTCGCGGTTATCGTGCCATTGGGTTCATCATTAGTATCTGCAGTAGTTTTGACGCGTAGTTTACCGGTACCACTTGTATTGACCGTGACAATAGGTGGAATTGCTACTGCAGTATCAATAAAATCATCCGACACTCCTTCTTCAACATCGACATGAACATCTAGTGCTTGAGTCAACGTCACACCAGTTGCAATCACATCAAATACTGCATCTTCCCCTTCATCTATAGAACTTGGGTTGGTTTGGGCAAAAGAAACCGTTGGAAGCGTTTCTTTGGCAACAATGATTACAGATTCTACAGTTGTTGAAGCCGGTTCATATTGATTACCTCTCTTTACTAAAATGTCAATCGTTCCATTCGTATTGAGAGTGGTACTATCATGGGTAACAATAGTAAATTTTTCTTCATCGCGCGCATTAGTCATCACAATTGGTGATGTATCAGAACTAGCAACATCATAGAACCCGGTAGGATTAGCTTCCACAGTAAATTCAACTGCAATACTTTCACCTGAACCAAGAACTTCAGTTGTTGTTAAAGTAACTTCAAAATCATCCCCTTCGATTACTCGATCAGGTGCAAAGACCCTGATTTCACGAGAACTTTTTTCCTCTTCCTCAATGGTAACCCTAACAATACGCTTGCTGGAATCGATATTAGCGGTATACTCTTCACCATCACGCAAAACAAAAGTGATCTCACCCCAACCACGATAGTTGGTGTTATGTGTCACCGGCACATCAATCACTGTTTGATATTTACCATTTTGCAGTGTTGCATCAATGGCAATTGATGTCAAATCAATCGAACCTAAGTAATCAGCTGGTGTCCCGGTATCCGAAGCGGTTAAACCAGAAATGTTGACAGGTCGATTAGGCTCAGGAGTAAATGATTCAAGTTCTAAAGTAAGTTCAAATGTTCCGATATCTTCTTTAACTTTAGGGTTTGCAACTGAAATAGAAACTACCGGTAAAACTTCCAACACGACCACTGAGGTCATATTTTCACTGGCCACTCCAGAAGTAAAATATCCCGAACCTGATGATAATTCAGCTGTAATCAATCCTCGATTCCCAGTTGTACCATCTGCTTGTGATGTTATCGAAATCATTCCAGAAGGTTGATTGGGTCGAATCGTTATGGTTTTTGGACCGCGTGAACCTAACGCAAGAAAATTGTTATCAGCATCTGAAGAGAGCACAACATTTATAGTAGTTAAACTAGTTGGCGGGTGGGAGGCTGTTGCGACTAAATCAAAACTAGTCCCTTCTTTGATATAATTCGGACTAGAAAGTGTGATTTTTGGTATTGTTGCAGATGGAACATCATTATCCTGAATCGTTGCAATACCCTTATTGGCCGTGCCAACTTTATATGTAAATGGATACGTCGTATCGGTCAATACTATCACACTCACTGACCCATCAGCTTCATCCACTTGATCATCATCCAATTGAATGGTGATATCAGCAACATACGCAACACTGCGTTCTCTAAATTGAAGCGGGCCAGTCGCTGGAATTTGTGTGCCCAAAAAATCCCCAACTTCATTCTGAGCTGTGTAGGCAACATCCAAATCAATATTTTGAGTAACACTCGCAGTCAATGTAAAAGTTACCGACCCAGCATCTTCTGCGACCGGATCACTATTTGCAATCGTGACCACCGGTAATGTGTCATCATCATAAATTGTGGCTTGAACAGAATTATTAAATCTATCAACGACATAACCAGTTCCAGTTTGCACTGTGGCTGTAATCACTCCATTAGAACCTTCCGTAACTTCATCATCATCCAAGCCAACAGTAAATTGAGCCCGCCCTCTATTCGTTCCAGTTGTCGGAATAGTCACAGTTTTTTCTAATCGATCTGAAACCAAGGACTCAGAAATAAAGTCACCGGTCTGGGTGACAAATACCGGAACCTCCACCTCTGTTGATGGAACTGGTGACGCAACGACTTCAAATACCAAATCAGAAGATTCAACTACACGATGATCACCAACTACACTTATCGTTACTAAAGGATTTGTCACTGAAGCTTCATTGGTTGGTAAACCTGATGAACTTGGATTTCCTAAATTGTAATGATCCCCATCAACCAATCTGACTTTAAGGGTTCTGGTTAGTTGCACAAAGTAAGGTGGTGTATTGGTTGTATAAGTACTGATGAAGCCGCGACTTTGCGTAAATGTCCCAAAGGTCAGACCGGAAGGAATCACGATTCCTGTTCTTACCCAATTTCGATAAAAGTCTATGGTTCCGCCAGCAACCGGATCTGGATTCGGAGCTTCATAATTGTATTCCAAAATCACTTCTAAATCTTTTGCTGGTGCTTGATTAGCGGTGATATAGTAGGTCGCAGTTGTTGAATCACTTGGCAAGTATTCAGAAACGATAGTAATAGTTGGAATGGTCGCACCCAAAGTATCATCATCTTGCACTGTAACTTCCGCAACTTGCATCGCTTCATCAGCAACGACTGTGTACTCAATGGGATTCTCTGCAACTCCCGGAATCACCAACCCAGGGAAAAGCCTGTTTTCAGGAACTGCTGAAACATGATAATCAGCAAGTAACTGAACTCTAACCACGCCATCTTCTTCAACGACTTCATCATCTTCAATATCAAACTCAAGAATTGCAGACCTTGTGTTATTGAAATTTAATGCAACCTCTTGGTTGGACCCTTCAATGTCACCAACTAAGAAGTTACTACCATTATCAATTATTCGATATCGCACCTTTGTTGTTCCAATACGATAACTAGAAGTAACAGTAAATTGTACCTTTCCACCAGAACCTTCAACTACCGGTCCAGCGACCCCAGCAATCGAAAGCTCAGGTCGGTCATTATCAAGAATCTTAACTTCAGCTTCAAAATCAGAACCTAATGTATAACTACTGGTATCGTCATCTGCTGCGAGCAATTTCACCTTCACTGATCCAGTAGATTCACCTTTTGAATCATCTTCAATATCAATGTTAAGGGGCAAAGTATAACTAGCTCTACTTCCAGTAAATGTTCGGGAATCTATTTGTGGTGTCGAAGTGTTCACTGAAGATGCTAAGAAATCTCCTTCTTGCGAAATTTCATACCGATATGTGAAGCCTGCAGCTGGTATAACATTCGCGGTAATTGTAAAACTTGCATCCGAAGATTCATTGATTTCTGTGCTATCTGCAACTATTGTCAACTCTGGTGCCGAATCATTATCATAAATAGTCGCAGTTCCTACTTTATTGTTCGCATCAAGCGTCGCATTACCAGTTGGATCTGGATTGGACAAAGTAATAGTAAATGTTTCTGCCCCTTCAGCATCAGCATCATTCCGAATTGTGAATGGAATACTAAAAGTCGCTGATGTAGACGGGATATCCGTTTTTGCAAAATTGATTGTTCGCGAATTCGCAGTAAACCCTGCCAATGTAATCAAATAATCTTCATTAGTGCCTTCAGTCGCCGAAACATCAGCATAAGTGGCCGTGATTGCAACATTTTTACCTGAGACAGGTGTTTGAGTGATTACAAATGTACCACCAGTTTCAACACCTTCGGTTACATCTACACTGCTTATCGATATTACTGGTGGTGCATCATTGTCCGTAATTGTTATTGTTTTTGCATCATTGGCATTGGTTGCGAATTGAGCATTGGATGCGGATGTAAGTTGTAAAGTAAATGTCTCATCATCCTCATAAATATTGTCGGCTTTAAAATCAAAAGTGATTTGTTTACTAGTTGATAAATTTTCAAAAGCAAGCGAATTTGAGGTGTTTACCAAGACATAATCATGTGTAGCGACGGCACTTCCAGCAGTCACAGTAAATCCAACAGCGACATCTTTTTCCGAGGGATGACTTAAAGTCACATCAACACTATATCTTGTATCTGTTGCTGGGTCGTTGCTATCATCATCTTCCAGTTGCGGAGTAATAGTTGAAATATTTACTGTTGGTGGACCATCATCATCTAAAATAGTGATTGTTCCAGTACCTCCTTCAAGTTCGGTTACACTTTCCACATTACCTAATTGTACAGTAAACCTTTGACTCTCTTCGTCGCTATCATCGTCCTTAATAGTAATTTCAATTTCTTTTTCTTTGTCGGTAGGATGTCCCGAAAAAACTAATGTTCCAAAATTCCTTATATAATCAGAACCTACTTTTGCCGTATCATCAACAGTATTCCATGGCACACTGATAACTGTTCCTTTTGGGTTCGCCAATCTAACCTTTAAAATTACTGAACCAACACTTTCATTGACTGATTTTGATTCAATGGATAGCGTGGTATTATCGTCACTTAAGATCGTTCCAGTCGCGGTTTTTTGAGCACCGAGAGTCACAATTGTGGTGTTCGTGGGATCATCAAGAGTTATGGTGAAGGTTTCGTCAGCTTCATCAATCGCATCTTGTATTGTGTTGATAGAAATTGTACCCTCTCGACTTAATGCTGAAATAGTCAAAGTTCGATCCGCTTCAACAGGGTTAATAAAATCATTATTAGCCAAAGTAGCTGACCCTTCGGTCAAAGTATAGGATACTGTAATATCTCTACCTGAAGCCGCACTTAACGTCACTGGAAAGTTAATCATTCTCCCTTCATTTGCTTCACTTGTTGGGGATTTAAAGTAGATTGTTGGTACAGCATCATCATTATTGATTTGTCCAGTTGCACTAGTCGTATCAGTACCACGAGAAAATCCAGCATTAGTTGGATTTGAAAGAGTTACGGTGAATTGCTCGTGTGCTTCATTATAGGTATCACCGACTATCTTCACTACAATGGTTTTTAAGGTTTCACCAGCTGAATTTCCACTTTTACCAGTAAATGTCAATCTTCGCTTAGCAACAGTATCATAGTCATGGATATAATCCTCGGATGCCCCCTCTTTTGCAGAATCCCCTACTGCACCAATGCTAAAATCTACTGTTATATTACTAGTTGATTCCCGATTGAGTCTCACATTAAATGTATAAGTCTTGTAGTTAGCTGAATTAGTGTCATGTCCCTCCTCAACAAAGGTTAATACCGGAGTTATTGAGATTTCAGGCGACCCTTCATCATCACTCACATTAATCTCAGCTTTGAGATTCGCACCAATTGCGTAGGTTTGTGGATTCTTTAGTTGTAACATTGCTGTTATTTTACCACTGTCTTCATCTACCCCATCATCATGAATGACTTCGGTATGAGTATACGGAGTTCCGACTAGGATTGAGATATTTTCCCTAAGACCTGCTGTGACATTAAGAAAATTTTTGTTTTCAGAGATATTAATATCAATCAATAAGGTTGCACCCGTTGTTCCACCCGAAGAATTAATGGTGAATACTGCATCAGCTTCACCTTCCGTAATATCTCGTTCATTAGCTACAATATTAATTGTTGGTAGTGTTGTATTGTCATCATCCGCAACGGCAATCGAAGCACTATGCCTTGCACCAACTGAATAAGTTTTAGTTTCCAAACTATCGGTTTTTATTCTTACTGTAATAGCCCCATCATCTTCCACTTCTGCATCTGGTACTGTTGGTAATTCAATTTCACCTTTAAGTGTGGTCGCATCTATACTGATCCGATCAGCCGGAGTATATAAATTTGAAGCACCAGCAAAGAAGTCACCAGTTCCCGAATTAGTTTCACTTATTTCAACTAGGACAGAAAGTGATCCGGTAAAAGTTGTAGCACTAGTAAAAGTAAATGATGCAATATCACCTTCATAAATAGAGGTCTGATCAGCGACTATTGTTATGCTTGGTAATGAAGTATCATCATTATCGTTTACCGTGAGGGTTGCTCGTCCTCCACGATCAGCAACTAGGTATTTTATGATGTCACTATCATCTTCAAGAACTTCAACTGTTATGGTTCCATCTGTTTCAACATCAGTATCTGCACTAGTCAAATAGCTTGCAACCTTTGAACCGGTGATCGGTATAGTTTCAGTCTTTTTGGTATATGTATTAGTTAAGAAAGTACCATCTCCATCTTCTACACTCACCTCCACCTCTAAGGCCTCAGTAAGGGTACCCGTAGCTGCCAGTTCAAATACCGCATCTTGTCCTTCATCAATAGATGAACTAACAGCAGTTATAGAAACTTCTGGGAGACTTTCATCATCCAATAGCTTTAATACTTTAGTGTGATTAGTCGCATGAATCTCATAACCATCGCCACGTGTAATACTAATTGTGAGTTCACCATTGTCTTCGGTATCAATATTATCAGGTAAGGTAATTGTAATTGTATCAGATGTATTACCTGCTGATAATGTCACCATTTGTGGAGTATGACTACCATAATATCCTGTTGTCGTCCCGGTTTCACTTATGGTTGGTATTACTTCAATAGATCCATTTGTTGGAAACGTCCCAGTTGCCGCAAATGTTACATCAAAAGCTGTTCCCTCCACCGCACTCCCCCGAGCTGATACTTCTACTGTTACAGGAGCAGTTTGGTCATCAATAATAGTCACTTCTCTAGTCTTGGTACTAGTATCAGCGGTATAATCTGCACCATCAGTAAGTGAAATGGTTAGTTCTCCCCAACCTTGATATTGCGTGTTGTCAGCCGTAAGTAATACTGTTATAGTTACCGCGTTGTTGGTACTTAAGTTCGTAATCTCAATAGCATTTGGAGAGTGCAATGAATAGTATTGAGGACCAGTAGTATTGGTGTCATCAACCGAAAGTGTTGTTATTTTGATTGGTAATTCAACTATTGGTTGAAAATCAGAAGTCAATGAAAATGTAAAGGAACTAGTTGGCCGCGCTTCATCACCAAGAGATTTATTCAAATCAGGTATTGCAGAAATTGAAATGACCGGTAGATTATCAACTACTGCAAAGGATGTTCTATTTTCACCTCTAGAGTTAGATCGAACATATCTGGCACCTTCAATTATCGTTGCCGTAATGATACCATGATTAGTTGAAGCCGAACCCGCCTTTGTTGCGATTTTGTAAGTTTCTGTATCCTTTGTACCATCAAACGGAACTGTAACTTCCAGTGCATTTGGATCATTTAAGTAATTGGTATCGCCACTTAACTTGACTTTTACATCTGTTGCTGAATCAGGGCGATCGGATGCTGTAACAGTTAAGGTAATCATACTCCCATCCGCAACATAGTTTGGACTTGTAATAGCCATCTTTGGCCTTGTCGTTGAGGGAGCATCATTATCTTTGACTGGTACAGTAATTGAAGGATCAGAACTACTCACATCATATAACACGGCTTCATCAATCTCGATAATAATATTAGCACCTGCACTTGAAACATTAGCAGCTAGCATGGTCACTATTCCTGTAGCTACTTGTTGATCACCAGGAATTGAAACAGTTGTTCCTGTAATAGTCGCTCCAGTGTCATTATCAGTAACGGTAAATGCAATTTCTAGGGCCGTTCCATTTAATGCGCGATCCGACTCAACTTCAAACTCAAATCGGTAACCTTCGGTCACACCAGTCGTTTCCGCATCAGATGAAATTGAAATAATTGGCACGTCCAGATCTTCGCTGGTTACTGCAATTTCTGCACTGTTATTGCTTGACACAGAGTATGTTGCCGTACCGCCACCAGTGAGGTCTTCCGCTTGAATTGTCGCGGTGATTGCACCAGTCGCTTCAAATTTGCTATCATTATCAAGCGTGACATCAAAGTTGGCAAATTTCGAATTACTAGCGACCACGACATCAATTGGGTTGTCATATGTCATATCCGGTAAAAAGTCACCTGAATCTTTGTTAGAAACTGAGACTTTGATGGTTCTAACATTTGTCGTCACGTTCTTTGCAATGATTTGGAATGGAGCGACCTCTGTTTCAGAAACACTAGATTTTATGGCACGTATCGCAACACTGTTATCTGCATCTGCACTTGGGAAATCATCATCAAAGACTGCGATACTGGCTGATTTATTGGAACTCGCGACATTATAAGTTGCAGAAGTCCCTCCCGAATCGGCAATATGTACCACAATATTACCATTTATCTCAAATTGACCATCATTATTAATCGCCAGTGGTAAGTTTGCCGTCCGTTCTCTTGCACCAATAGTAATTTGTTGGTAATTGTTCAATGTTTGCGAAGTTAAGAAATTCGCGTTACCTTGGGAAATGTTGAGATTAATCACTCGAGATGAACTTTCAACTACATTAGATTTTACTTGAAAATCGGCAGTAGGATTTAGCGTATCACCTTCTAAAACTGATTCTTCAAGTGCAATTATTGAAATACCATTCAAGTTAGAGGTGAAATCATCTTCTACCATAACTTGCGCTGAGTTTACAGAACCCACTTTATAATTCGTTGCATCAGTTTCAATAGTGAGCGAAACAATATTATCTGGATCAATTCTGCCATTTGCGGTTTTAGTTGCAAATGATTTCGTATCAGTTGCCCCTGCATTCAAAGTTACTTTATTCGTTGATACTATTCCAGTGCGGAGAAAATTTCCCGGATCTGATAATGAAATCTTTACCTCAAGCGGACTTAATAATACTGGATCTGCACTAAAGGTAAACTCAGTTATCTCACCCTCCGCAACTCTTTTTTTACCAGTAGCAGGAGCCACACTTATAGTTGACAACACCAATCCATCATCATTTTCTATTGTTCCAGTTGCACTCTCACCACCTACCAATAATTCTGTTCCAGTGCTTGGATTGGAGAGAGTAAGTGTAAAAGTATCACTGTGTTCAGGAGCAGTATCACCGAGAATTGGTACTCGAATTATCCGTTCTTTTTGTCCAGCACGAAATCGCAATGGGGTTCCACCGATTGAAGTAGTCTCAGTATAATCAGCACCAGCTGTAGCAATCGCACCACCGCTGAGTGCTGGTCCATCTGAAGTTGCATAATCTACTGTTGCCTCACCTGTAACTCCAGCAGAAAGTCGTACTTTAAATTCCATATTGTTTCCGGAACTATTATTTCCCTCAGCCTGACTAACATCAACTACCTCAAAAACTGGAGTATCATCACTTAATATAGTTCCAGTTGCTTTATTGGCAGTAGTTGAAATATCTGCATGCGACGCGTTAGACAGAGTTACTATGAAGGTCTCGTCCGACTCATTTGTTGCATCTTGTTTGGTTATGACATCAAATGTATTACTTAATTGTCCCTTTGAAATTGACACTTTCTGATTTGTTAAAGAAGTATAATCAGTACCAGCTGTTGCAATAGCTCTTCCAGTTGTTGGACTTGAAGTTGAGACATTGACCTCAATTTCGCGACCAGCAACGACTGGTGTACCAGCAGAGGAATTCAAAGAGATTGTAAAGGTCACTTTACCATCATTGGTTGGATTGTCAGGATCTCCCTCACTACCCTCAGCATCCGCAATACTAATGATTGGTAGAGTCGCGTCATCATCACCTATTGTTACTGTTACAACCTTTTTCGCATCATCTACCGTAGCATTTCCTCCATCTGGAATTGATAAGGTGATGGTAAATGTTTCATTTGCTTCATTAATACTATCTTGAATTATTGAAAATGGTACAAACTTCGAGATTGGTGTTAAACCAGTGGTTTCATTTGGTTCAAATGTCAAGGTGTTATTGGACGCTGAATAATCTACTCCTTTTTCTGCAGTTCCATCAGCAAAAGCATAATCTACCTTTACTGTTTTAGTTGACGCGGCACTTAGCGAAACATTCAAACCGCTTGCTGTATTAGCACCAGATGCTTCTGGTGCTGGATAAGCATTAATTATTGAAGCCTCTGGAGTGTCATTATCGACAATTGTCACGTCATTGAATGTTTTAGTACCAAGTGTTGTATGCGTTGGGTTTGAAATTGTTACCCTGAATGTCTCATTATCTTCATCAATTGCATCTGGTTCAATAGAGATTGGAATCGCTTTTGAAGTTGTCCCCGCCTCAATAGTTAGTATACCAGTATCATCTGGTGCCAATCCATAATCCTCTGGTTCCGTTGCAGTGCCTTCCGTTAACACATATTGTACGGTGACTGCTCGTCCAGATGCTGGGGTCACATTCACCATTATTTCCGGATTAACGTTAGTACCTGTTCCCTCTTGAACATTTTGAGTAGCCAATGCTAATTCTATTGTTGGTAAGGTCGTATCATCATCCTCAATTGTTATTATTCCCTTACCTTCTTGATAAGGAGAAATTCCTGCTGTATTCGTTAATGTCACAGTTATTGTTTCATCTGCTTCATTTAATGTATCATTGGTGATATCTATGAATATTGATTTTTTATTCTCATTTGCAGAAAATCGAAGTGGTGAATTCGTCACCAAACTATAATCTGATGAACCAGCAGAATCAGTAGAAGTTGAGAAGTCTATATTGACTGGACTAGTAGATGCTGGTGAAATGGTGACTTCTAATTCTGCGCGACCACCCGCTTCGGGAATTGTGGTTGAGTTGATTGTAATTATTTGCGCATCATCATTCTCAATCTTCCCCTTTGCCGTTGCATTTTCAGCAGTTTCTGCATAATCTGCACTATAACTTAGAATAAATGTTTCATTAGGTTCGCTGTCAGTGTCTTCTTTCGTATCTATATTTATTGTTTGCGGATTACCATTTTCATCAACAGGTGATCTCTGACCGGCTGGTATTGTTATAGTTGGATTAGGATCAGGAGACTGAGGCACCGAAAAGTAATCACTATCATCGACAGGAAAATTACCCCCTGAAGCTGTTGAATAAGTTACCACAACATCGCGTCCTGAAACCACATTCAGTATAGGGGTAAATCCAACTGATCTACCCTCTCTAGCACTAGAATCCGCAATTGTTAATGTCGGTAAGTCATCATCATCTGTAATCGTACCGGTCCCAATATGATTATTGTTATTGGTATCTATGGTACCATCAGTAGTGACGGTTGGGTTGGAAAGCGTTACAGTAAACGTCTCATCAAATTCATCCAAATTATCGGCTATCACACTGAATTCAATATCTATGGTAACGGAAGCAGCTGGTGAGTTGCTAGCGGGGAAGTTTAAAGTACCAGTTTTTCCACCTGTCACTGAATAATCAGTACCTTCAACTGCGTTGACATCAGTAAAAGTGTAGGGAATAGAGACCACTTTTCCCGATCCAGGTGTTTGAGTTACAGTAAATTTGGCTGTATTATCGGGTGCAGTTGCACCTTCTGCAATTGTAGCCGTTTTTGAAATGGTAAAGACCGGTGCGTCATCATCATTATTGATAGCAAATGAGACTCCCGTTGAAGCCGCGGTCGCAATGGTTGCCCTAGTCGGATTTGACAGCGCAATGATAAAGGTTTCATCACCTTCATGGTTGGTGTCACCTACGATGCTTATTTCAATAAACGCTTCAACTCTCCCTCGTCTAATGATTAAAGTTGGAGAAGTTGTAAGTACGGTATAGTCATGAGTTAACGTCGCGGTTCCAGCGGTAACAGCAAAATCTACCGTGATTCTTCGATACGCTGGATGACTCAAAGTTACTGGAATTTGCACAGTAGAAGTAGCACTATTACCCTCCATAATTGGATCCATCGTGCCAAAACTAATTTCTGGTGCAGAATCATTATCGTTGATATTTACTGTTGCTGTTTGATTGAAGGTAAGTACATCTCGTGAATCTGAAGTAACAACTATTCTAACAATAAAATCTTCCTGATCGGCTTCATCAATATTATCATCGATTGTAGATATAGTTATGATATTAGTTCTATTGCTGGCTGTAAATTCTTCAATTCCTAAATTTAACGCATAATCTTCTTGATAACTTGCGGCACCATTTTCGGCATTCCATATTATGTTAACATTTCTACCTGGGAATCGACCGTAAAGCGTTACTGCAAAGGTTGCATCACCACCTTCTGTCACTGCACCATCAGTGTTGGTATTGACAATATTAAGGATTGCTGCATCATCACTTTTGATAATTCCAGTAGCTTTGGCTCTAGTTCCTAATGTTACGATTGTCAAGTCTGCAGGTTCATTCAAAGTTATGGTAAAATCTTCATCAATTTCGGTATGACGGTCTTGGATCGTAGCTACGGAAATTGTTCCTCTTCTTGATTTTGCAGGTATTGTAATAATCCGATCTGCTTCTACAGGATTGGTATAATCATTATTAGCAATCGTTGCCGAGCCATCAGTCAAAGTATAAGCGATAGTAATATCACGACCAGATGGCGAACTTAAGAGTACACTGAAGTTCACATTAGTTCCTTCATTGCTTTGTACGGTTGCTACCTCAAAGCTAATGCTCGGTGGCCCATCATCATCAGTTATTGTTCCAGTAGCAGAAATTTTTGTTTTATTTTCTGCAAATTCAGCGTTTGTTGGATTAGAAAGTGTTACAGTAAATTGTTCATTAGTTTCATTCAATGCATCCGCAACTATCTTCACCATGATCGTTTTGGAAGTTTCTCCCGCTTGTCCATTGCTCGCACCAGCAAAGGTCAATTTCCGTTTTGCCGCAGTATCATAACTATGCGTATAGTCTTCCGAAGCACCTTCTTTTGCTGTATCATCCACAGCTCCAAACGCAAATTCTACCGTAACATCACTCGCTGATTGTTGATTAAGTGATACATTAAACGCATAAGTGTTATAGTTTGCAGGATTGGAATCTGTTCCCTCTGAAATAGATGTCGTTACGGGATCAATAGAAAATATTGGAGCTACTTCATCATCAACAACAGCTACTTGGGCCTGAATATTCGAGCCAATTGCATAGGTTTGCGGATCTCTTAATTTAAGTGTTGCATATATCCGACCATCGGCTTCATTAAACTGATCATTTTCAATTCTGACTTCAAAAGAATGGTCGGTTCCAATTGTTATGTTACGAGTCAAAGTTCTTTCTCCGTTAGTTAAGAAATCACCATCTTGAGTGATTTTAACATCAACTGCTAACGAGCCACTACCTGCAGTAGAATTGATAGTAAATCTAGCGTTTCCAGTTCCTTCTGTGATTGAAGTTTGAGCTGTATTCGTCAATACTATATTAACTCTAGGTAGATTTGGTTTATCATCATCTTTCACCGCGATAAAAGCACTATGGCTGGAACCTACAGCGTACGTTTTTGTTACTAAATCATCAGTTTTTATTCGCACAGTAATGGTACCATCTGCTTCTATTAAATCATCTGGTACAGTAGGCAATACAACATGTCCTTTGAGTGAGGTCGTATCAATACTAACCCGATCAGGAGTATAGTGATTTGAGTTACCAGCAAAGAAGTCTCCCGTTCCTGAATTGGTTTCAATAATTTCAACCAGTACCGATAATGGTGTAGTGAAAGTTCGATCACTTGTCAAAGTAAATGAAGCCACGTCACCTTCATTAATTATAGTTTGATCAGCCTCAATTGTTATGCTAGGTAGAGAATTGTCGTCATTATCAATTACAGATACGGTGGCACTACTAGCTCTATTGGCATCTGTATCTACCAAGTATGCTATAATGTCGCTGTTATCATCTAACACTGTTACAGTAATTGTTCCATTGGCTTCGTCAACAATATCTGCATTCGTTGAATAGGGTATTTGTACTGATCCCGTTGTTGGAATAGTTTCAGTTTTTCTACTATAGGTCGTTGTCAAGAAGTCGCCGACTCCATCATCTACACTAACATCAACTTCCAATGCACTGGTAAATGTTCCTGTCGCAGTTAATTCAAATACAGCATCTTGACCTTCATC
This sequence comes from Stappiaceae bacterium, assembly GCA_964291365.2. Classification (GTDB taxonomy): domain Bacteria; phylum Pseudomonadota; class Alphaproteobacteria; order Rhizobiales; family Stappiaceae; genus JBDWFY01. Next base: position 799,484 of record OZ219989.1, on the reverse strand, counting down.
TATAGAGGTGCTAACTGCAACAATTGAAACCTTTGGCAAAATTTCATCATCCAACACGGCAACAACTTTGGTATGATTTACTCCATCAACTTCATAACCATCACCTCGTTCAATACTTATAGTGATTTCACCGTTTCCACTTGGTAACTCATCTCCGGTAGTGGTGACTGTAATGCTATCACGGAGATTTCCGGCAGATAACGTAAGTTTTTGTGGTGTATGACTGCTATAATATCCAGTAATTCCACCAATTTCAGATATATCTGGTTCAATCTCTATAGACCCACCTGCTGGAAATATTCCTGTTGCTTCAAAAGTTACATCAAAAGTATTTCCTTCAATTACACTCCCCCGTGCTGATACGGCAACTGAAACCGGGGCATCTTTGTCATCAACAATTGTAACCGCACGTGAATTTGCATTCGCATTTGCAATATAATCTGCACCATTCGCAAGCGAAACCGATATTTCTCCCCAACCTTGATATCTAGTATTATCTGCTGTCATTGTCACTGATACAGTTTCAGAATTTCTAGTACTTAAGTTCGTAATTTCAACTTGAGTTGGAACATGCGAAGTATAATATTGGGGAGTAGTTGTACTAGTATCATCTACAGTAAGTGAAGTGATATTGATCGGATAACCTGCTAAAGCTTGATAATCAGAGGTTAAGGTAAATGTGAAAGAACCAGCAGATTTATTCACATCAGAGATTTCGGAAATTGAAATGACTGGTAAGTCATCAACAACTGCTACCGTAGTTTCATTTTCAGCTCTGGTATTTGAGCGAACATATCCGGTACCTTCTACAATCGTTGCCGTGATAATTCCATGATTGGTGGTAACAGAACCCGATTTAGTCGAGACATTAAAAGTTTCTTTAATCTTAGTTCCATCAAAAGGTACAGGTACTTTTAGAATTTGCGAATCATCTAAGAAATCTCTTCCACTCAAATTGACATTTACGCTAATTGTTGAAGCCGGCCGATGAGACGCTTTTACTGTAAATTTCGCCGTTTCACCATCGGCAACATAATTCACACTTGAAATTGACATTCTCGGAATTGTTGTTGATGGTGCATCATTATCCTTGATCGGTACAGTAATTGAAGCATCTGATGTCTTCACATCATAGATTGTCGTTTCATTAATAGCAATACCAATCTTTACATCATCGGAACTTCCAATATCAAATCCAGAATTCATCGTAACAGTTCCAGTTGCCTCAGTTTGTCCAACTGGTATTGAAACAGTTCGACCAGAAACCCGAACATTTGGGTCAACACTACCACCACTATAACTTGGAGTGAATTGTATTTCTAAAGGACTACTAGAAATTAGACGATCGGATGTCACTACAAAGTCAAATGAAAACCCTTCGGTAACCCCTGAGGTTTCTGCGGTAGAAGAAATTGAAATGATTGGAACGTCTGGGTCATTGCTAGTAACCGCAATTTCAGCTTGATTGATACTTGAAACTTGATAAGTTCTGGTCGCACCACCAGAGAGATCTTCGGCTTGAACTGTCGCAGTGATTGCGCCTTGCGCTTCAAATTTACTATCGTCATCAAGCAATACATTAAAGTTAGCAAATAAGGCACCTACTCCGATTATGACATCTATTGCATTATCATATGTAGAAGCTGGAAGAAAATCTCCTGAATTTTTGTTTGCAACTAGTACTTTTACAGTTCTAGTATTTGTCATAGCTTGTTTTGCGATAATCTGAAAGGGTGCCATTTCGGTTTCAGAAACGGTTGATTTTACTGCCCGAATCGACACACTGTTATTTGCATCTGTAATTGGGAAGTTATTATCTAGTACCGCAATACTTGCTGTATTATTCGTTCTAGCTACATTATAAGTTGCAGAACTACTATCAGAAGCCAATATTTCAACACTAACCATACCATGTATTTCAAACACTTCATCATTTTCAATTGGAATTGGAAGCAGAACCGTTCGCTTTCCAGCTTCAATTCTAACTTCATCAATTGCTAAGGTATCCGTGCTTAAAAAATTTGCGTCACCTTGAGTGACCGCGATATTAATAACGCGTGCTAAACTATGAACCACATTAGATTTCACTTGGAAATCTGCGGTCAAATTATCTCGATCACCTTCTGTAACTGAACTTTCAAGAGCAAGCACCGAAATTCCACTAGGTGTCAAAGTATCTTCAACTACTACCGAAGTTGAATTTTGAGTATCTGCGATATATTTAGGTGCATCTGATTCAATAGTTATAGAAACAATATTATCTGGATCAAAACGAGTGTTAGCCGATTTAGTCATGAAAGACTCGGTATGAGTCCTGCCTGCACTCATAGTAAACTTTTTTGTAGTGACAACACCGGGAGCAAGAAAATTTTGCGGGTCAGTTAATGAAATCTTAATATCCGTTGGTTTTAATAAATTTGGTATAGCTGTGAATGTAAACTCAACAGCTTGCCCCTCCCTAACTCTTGCTTTTCCAGTTGCTGGTGCAACACTAATAGCAGATACCGGGATCTCATCATCGTTTAATATAGTACCCGTTGCTACTCTTCCACTTGGTAATATTTCAACTCCAGAACTTGGATTTGAGAGTGTAAGTGTGAATGTATCATCATGTTCTCCCTTATCATCTCCAATGATTGGTACTAGAATTGACTTTTCGGTTTCACCAACCGCAAAATTTAAAGGTGTACCACCCAAAGAAGTCGTTTCCGTATAATCCAATCCTTTTCTTGCTATTTCTCCAGCTAATGGAGGCCCATCAGAAGTTGCATAGTGAACCGTAGCCTGACTTCTTGCACCGGTAGAAAGTTTCACCTTAAATTCCATATTATTATTGTCACTAGTATTTCCTTCTGCTTGACTTTCATCAACAATTTCAAAGACAGGTTTGTCATCACTTAATATAGTACCAACCGCTTTATTTGCGGTATTTGAAATATCTGCATAATTTGGATCAGATAAAGTTATCTCAAATACTTCATCTGATTCTTTTGCAATATCTTGGATCGTAGTAACATCAACTGTATTACTTGTAGAACCTTTTGCAATTGTCACCTTCTTATTTGTAAGGATTTGATAATCTGTTCCTGCAATTGCAATTGCACGACCAGTTGTTGGACTCGAAGTCGACACATTGACATCAATATCCCGACCAGCTGTGACTACTGTCCCATCTGAAGCAGTTAATGAGATTGTGAAGGTAATCGTTCCATTATTGGTACCATTTCCTTCACCACCTTTGGCATCAGCAATACCTACAACTGGAAGTGTTGAATCATCATCCGTTATTGAAACAGTTACTTGCTTATTTTCATCATCAACACTTGCATTGGCTTCATTTGGTTCCGATAACGTAATGGTAAAGGTCTCATCGGCCTCATTGACATTATCTTGAATAATTGAAAATGGTACAAAAATTGATGTCGGAGTTAAACCAGTCGTTGCACTTGGAGTAAAAGTCAAGATACCATTAGTTGCAGTATAATCCACTCCTTGCTCCGCTGTAACGTTGGCAAATGTATAACCCACCTTCACAGTTTTACCAGAAGCGACACCCAAAGATACTACAACTCCAGACGCATCATTCGCCCCTGAAGACTCAAGTGCGGTTGCGTTTGCCAAAATGGAAGCAACAGGGGGCAAATCATTATCAAGAATAGTTACTGTACTGGACAAATATGCACCAGGATTAACATTACTCAAGTTTGAAAGCGATACAGTAAAAGTTTCTGAATCAGGATCATCATGAGGATCATTTCTAATGGCAACCGGAAGCACCATGCTGGTTTGACCTGGATTAAATGTCAACACCTTTGTCGCCCCAGTTCTTAACCGATAATCCTCCGGTTCAGTCGCAGTATCCTCAGTTAAATCAAATTGAGCAGTGACTATACGTCCAGATGCCGCACTCAATTCTACAGTCATATTCTTGGTTGCATCATTTTCATTAAAACTATAAGTAGCCGAAGTCAAACTCACTGTAGGGGGCAAATCATTATCTATAATAGTCAGAGTTCCGATCCCATTTTGATACATTCGTAATCCAGCTGTATTGTTTAGTGTTACAGTAATCGTTTCATCATCTTCATCTAAATCATCATTAATAATGTTAATTGATATTTGTTTCGTTTTTTCACCGGCGGCAAATTGTAGTGGTGATGTCGTTGCGACATTAAAATCCAAAGCTCCTGCAGAATCATTTGATGTCGTGAAAGTAACATCCACTGGATTTTCTGGAGCGGGAGTTATATTTACTTCAAAGTTGGCCGTTCCATCTTCCTCATCAAATGAAAATGAATTTATAGTCAAAATCGGAGCATCATCATTAAACAAAGTTCCTGTCGCGGTATCTGTAACATTAGCATAGTCGGCACTATAATCTAAAATAAATGTTTCATCTGGTTCACTAATACTATCTTCCGTAGTCCTGACCGGTATTGGTCTCGGATCGCCATTTGAATCAATTGGAGTTAATTGACCAGCGGGAATCATGATTGTATCAGATACTGAAGTATAGTCAGCACTATCTACAGGAAAAAATCCACCAGGTTTAGTTGAATAAGTGACCGTAACATCTAGAGTTGATACTCGACTCAATGTTGGCAAGAATTCAAAGGGTTCTCCTCCCTCCCCTCCTTCTTCTTCAGCAACATCGTCAATTGTCAAGTCCGGGGACTCATCATTATCAATAATGTTAATCGTGAGTCGAATAGTTTTTACCCATTCAGTACCACCTCGAGCTCGAAAATTAGCCCGGGTTGATTCAGCAAAGGTTAAATCTAATACAATTGTTTCCTGGATTTCATCCAAATTATCACCATTTATTTTAATTATGGGAATTGCCACATTTCTCTCGAATAATCCGCTACCTGTGGTAAACGATAAATTTTCTATCAAAGTATAATCATCTGTCGTTGCGGTACTAGACTCATGAACGCTAACCATGACCGGATATGTTTCTCCGATAGTTACTCGATGGGTTACTAAGTAAAAAAGTAAATTTACATCTATTGTTTCTTCACCAGATGCTGGCTCAGTTATATTTTTAGTTAGCTCACTAGTGTCATAGTAATACGGTGAAAAGCCAACACTGGGATCGTCTTCATTGTTATTCGTTTGGGCATTTACCAATGAAGTAGGTACCGCGATAACACCAACAAAAACTACAAAACTTGCTAATATTTTCACCAATTTAGGAGCAATGCAGAAAAATTTTATGACAAATTGCTTTAGCCGCGTAACTCCTAATGCTAATTGGTGAAACTTTACAATTGCATTATCTGTATTACATTGGAAAACTGATTTGGTCTCACCCACTTCAACAACAGATTTATGAGTCAACGAATTAACAAGGTTGAATTCAGTTGAAATTTGAGATTTCGTATCCAGTAATATCAATTTGGTTTCATTTGAACACACCGCTGAAATTACTTTGCGAATCCCAAACAATACATGACTGTATTGCTTGATAAGGTATTTTGTAATTGACTTAAGATTCAACATAGTTACCCTCCATTTGAAATTTCTGCAAAAATTTTCGGTAAATGAGGCATCCTTGATCAATTGTCGGTTTATCTAACGCGTTATAGATGTCGGATCCGAGCGTAATCACCATGTATGCGGTCTTGAATGCGAAATTGATAAATTTCACATAGCAGATACGTTCAAGTGCAAGATTTGTAGTTGATGATACCAATGTCCTGATGACAAGAATACGACTGGAACCAAAATAAGAATCTGCACTTTTTTCGTATCCACCAAAACACCGATCAATATTAATTTGATTGGCAGCGAAAGTGAGATTGCAACAGATTTTGTCGCGTCGCGAAATGATTCGTACATCGGGCACGAAAAATGACGGCAGAAAAAATGAACCCAACAGAACTCCGTTAGTCGCAAAACTTTCTGCGATTTGATCATCAACTTTTATACAGGAAGTATTCACCTGCACCTTTGCCACTCCACCAAAAAATAAATTCTTTACTGAAAATTTATGCAATGATGAATAACGTGATAATTGGGGTGAGTACTTACGGAAAATTGCCTATATTCGCGATTAAACTAGCAAATGAGATAAAGATTTGAGGTGCAAAAATTTATCGGAAAATCCGATAAATACATGACAAATTTGAACTTACGATTTAAATTTAGGTCTAAATGAAAAAAGGAAAAAATGCCGACAAAATACATGCGATATAGTTTGTGCAATATTGCGATAAAGTATTGATAATACTGACTTACAAACCTATTTTAAAATTTTGTTTAGTTTTCAAATTATTTTTTTCTTGCCGAGGTAGTTATTTTTCTTTATTATTAAGGTATGACTTGCTAGTACAATTGAAAATTATTTTGGATTATTTCTGGAAAAGCGAAATTAAAATTGACAAGATGCTGAATTGAAATCTAGTTCAGAATCTGATACATAACAACTGTAAGCATTCATTTTGTTAGAGTACCAATTCTCCTACGAATTTGCGGTTTAATAAAGGATTTAAGTGGCTGAAAACTCTAAATTTAAACGCAATTCACTGAATTATGTAAAATAAGTATTTTTCCCAGCTTGAATTTTGGTAACACTTATAGTTTGAGGATAAATTTCAATAAACTTGATTCAAATCTACCCTTCGTTCTCTCGCGTATTCCTGATTATATTTATTACCAGCTCCCAACATTCACGCGATTTCTATAAATCCAAAGGGTAAACTTCATATTCTAAAACAAGTACACATGTTTTTGGATTACGCGTACACATTTATCGGATTGTACAAAGGAAGAATGTTTTTTAATAAAAATTGTCAAAATTAGCTAATTTTCAATCCTCACTATATGTTTGTCTATACCAATCTATTCGGCCACTGTTCCGATTTCATTCGGCCACCATTCTGAAATTATTCGGCCAGGTTTTTTATTATGAAGTTTATTTTCATTAACATGAAACAAGTGGCTGAAATATGCGAGATCGTCTATACTTTTCCAATTCAACCATTCAAATGAATCCAAAATTATATGGTTATTCAAATCGGAATCCAAATAATCCACCAGTTTCTGTTTTGTCTGAAAGAGACTGCTCTAGAATATAATCTTCTACCTTGAAATCTGATTTTAAGCTGTCACTCGGAAATGTGTCTGAATTCATGGTAATAATGTACTGATACCCTCCCTTTAGGGAGTATTCAGCTCCGGTTTGAAGAGCCATAGCTACTTGTCGTTCATCAACACCATCAAACAAGTGACTATCATGGACTAAAAATCCTGGACCTCTTTCAAATGTTCTATTCAATTCCATTAACATTAAGTCAAAACAAAAAATTTGCATATTAGATATTCCCTTGCTTCGAACACCATCAATCTTGATGTCAATTTCTGGCCCATTCTCAGAATGAGAAATAGTTATACTTCCGGCTTTTTCGTATAGCGATCTTGAAAATATTTCAAAATAAAGTATCGCATCTTTCAATATTTCCTCTCGTTCTTGTATATCTGCTATTAATCGACCTTTCAGATCCACACGCTGTGAATCTAGTTTCTGCTTAGTGCTCGTGATTTTTTCAACCAATTCCAATTGACGTTGAAGTACTAAAGCTTCACCCTCTAATCTGCCAACCTCCTCTCTCAATTTGGTATATTGTTCTAAAGCTCCCCCACTTGAGAGAATTGACATAATTTCTCTTCTGCGTTCATCTATTTTATTGATCTTTTCATTTCGGTCTAGAATTCGCTTTTCAGCAGACTTAATTTCGTCTTGTAAATGAACTTTACGGTTTCTTGTAACCGCCTTATGAAACTCTTTTGATTGTTCAATTCTCTCAGAAACAATTTCAGGAAATACGACATCGGCTTCTTTATAAATATTTTCCAAATCAACAATTTCAGGCGGCACTTCTTCATCCAGCGAATCTCGTAAGTCGTCTAATAGTTCTGTATCAAGAAAATTTTGATTACTGAGCTCTTCCATTTGCCGCGTAATTTCAGAAGCTTCTTGTTCTAAACTATGATATTGTTTTATCACTTGAAAATTATCAAGATCCGCCTTTTGTGTCTCATAATCTTTTTGCAATATTGCTAACTTAGTTCGTAGATCAGCATCTGTACTGAAATACTGTCCTAAATCTCCATCTTTTGCTGCCTTTTTAAAACTTTGAGCAAGCTTCACCTGAGCGCGGAGTTCCTCAAATCCTTGTGAAATTCTCCAATCCAATCCAAGCAAGTAGGATAATGAAACTTGCTGATTCCATTTCTGTTGTTGTTTGCTATGTTGAGTTGGAATACTAAATCCATTATCTGCTGACCTGCGAGCAAAATAGGGAAAAATACTTCGAAAAGTAGGACTAAATCGAGTCATTTCAGATTTAGAGGGTTTTGGTAATCCAAACCACAGCTGACCAAGACATAATTTCCATTCATCATTTTTTAATTTAACTGAATTTTCTTTAGAATCTGTTTTTCCCAATATTGGCAATTTTTCTAAGTTTCCTTTAACAATTAACTGGTTTGGAGTTTTGCCACACCGTGAGATTGTATATAATTCATTTCCCAATTCAATTTCCATAAAAAAAGTATGTGCCTTCAGCGCATTTGATCGAAATATGTCTTTGGGACCTGATTCTGCACCAAGCAGAAAATGCATTAACTCAACAAGACTAGTTTTGCCCGCAGCATTCCTGGAATGCAATTCGGTTGAATCCTTGCTTTTTTCAGACAACAAAATGTTTAGACCAGGACTAAATTTTAGCTCTTTAAACGATTTAAGATCGCTAAAAATTTTGTGAATCATTGCTTACTCCGCTTTCTAATGACTCCACGTTTAAATTCAATCGCACCGATTATGAATAGGAAATTAAGTGTCAAAATAAACCATTTATAATTGATTGGTGAATTGGGGTGCTCAACTGTTCTTCGACTACGAAACGCAGTCCAAAGTCCCGAAACAGTCATTGGTTCAAAAAGAATCTGCAAAACCACTGCTCCAAGCCCGATTAAGGAGCGGTTAGTTTCAATATGTTTGGTTGGTAATATCATGGCGTAATTCTCAACTTTTGGGATTTTCAAATATATCACAGCGATCAAAATAGTAAACAAAAACCGCCATAGCAGTAGCTTGTTGTCGAGGTCCACCGTCAAAAAATCCAGTAAATCTCTGCAAGTGCTCAAATATCTCTTCAGCTGAAAATTTTAGTTCCTTTAGTTCATTATATTTCTCTCTATAAGAATTAGCGATTTGTTCACTTAATTCAAGAGCTGTTGTAGATTTTAAATATTCCGAAACCAACTTAGTTTTCCGACGACCATGTTTCAGGTAATCAATGGCTTCTTCGGAGAGATTATTCTTTTCTTGTTTCAACGTTGATGGAGGATTCAATGTGATATGACCTCGATCAAAATCAATCTTAGCTAAATTCTTAACAAAGTCCGCAACATCCGAAAGATTGATATTTTTCAAATCACCCGAACTTGGTACACTATCAAACATCTGCTTTTTATAGTCATGATCCAAATTATTAAACAATTTCTTAATCTCTTGATCTCCCCAAAATTCAATACTTACAGTAGGGTTCTATTCTATTAGTTTATCGCGTAATTCAATTATTGGCATTGGTAAACCACCACGTTGATTGTGAACGAAAATCCACTTATTCAATTTGGTTCCCCAATATTTCAATGCACCTTCAAAGTCAGATTTTAGTTTGTATTTACATCTATTTAAATTGAAAGATTCCGGTGCGTAAACTTGGAAGACAATGCCTTCGCTTGGTATGCAAGCATCTGTTTTACTATCACCTAGGTTACCATGCGCCTTTACAGCTTCAAAAACGTGACCATAAGAGAGTTTACCAAGCTGAACGAACCAATCTTCAAACTCTTGTTTATTCTTTGTGAGGAAGTTTTCATTAAATTTTATATTGCAAAAAATTTGCTCAACTACATCAACCATTAACATATCCTTTAATGTTACCTAAATCTTGGATAAAAATACTTAGTTTTGACATTGTAAAAATATTTCAAAATATTGCACATTTTATTTCAATTTCAAGCTTTATTTTTTTGTTTCCACAGTTTTTTAAGATTTATGTGTAAATTTTCAAAAATATACAAACAAAAAATCCAAATAATTCTGAATGTTTATTTTATCTCAAAATTAAGAATATTTTGTTGTTCTTATGTTGGTTTTCAATCAGTATTTCACCCAAACATAACTGCTTTAATTACCAAATCACCGAAACCTATCAACTGCTCGTTAAATGGATTACATAGTCGTAGGATTGATAAAAAACAATTATTATTTGGTATATTTTAAATAAAATGACAAAGTGCGACAATTTGTCCTATTAAATTAATCAAATTCATAGATTATAATTCTTCATGAACCATCAAATTAACATAGAACTGGGTATTGAACCATGAAAAAACTTTCAATAACTTTAATAGCTGTAATAGTTGGATTTACTATTGCATCTTGTCAACAAGAATTTTACGATTGTAATGTAGGAGGACGTGACACTCAATGTGTTCGTTGGGTTAGTCCGTGGTAAGATGAAATTCTTACCTTTCCTCCTGAGTATAGACGGCATCAATTGCCGTCTATATTTTTGTTACACTGGATAAAATTTCTTTGCTTTGATTTATTAGGAATCACTATTCCGAATGATGAGTAAACTGTTGTATTTCTTTCTAAAGATTGAAAAAAGATTGATTTTCAAATTTAAAAAGTTAGATGCAGTTTCACCTCAGGAAGATGTAATTTTGTAATTATCGCTGGTGTAAGGTGGTTGTGGGAGATTAAAGTAATTTAAACTCCAAATCGCATTGCAGAAATCTTATTTTGCATCTTTAACAACACAATTAATTTGCCACATGGTTTAATTAAGAAATCTATGTCTAAGTAGGTTATTGCTAAAGGTTTCTTACTTTGTGGCGAAGACAAACCACAATTTTACCAACAACTATGTAATTATTGTTGAAAACTTCACTAAATTCGAGATATTGAGGGGATTTAAAGGTTGTTGCACAAGCAATAGAACAGTATTAAGAAATAGGGATACTTATCAAACTAGCCAACTGTTTTGAAATTAGCCTACCTTAAAAACTCGAATCCAGCCTGTTGTTTAATCTGATAATCAAGTAAAGTTATTCTTTAGGATTTTTGTTTTCTGCATAAGTTATCAGGGAAATTACCTGCAAAAAAATTGTCAAATTCAATTAACTTAATTTTTCTCAATAATAGATGGATAAAATTGAAATTATTTTCTAAATTTTTTGTAATATTTAAGAAATTACTTTTTGTCAATTTCAATTAATGCTAATAGAAATCGCGCGTTGTAGCCTCTCACAATTATCCACAGGGAGAACTTTCTGCGGCTTGAATGGTCAAATTTTCTAGCTATATTTCAAGATATGGTGAGCTAATCAATGGGTTCTCATCACGGTTTGGTTACAATAATTCGAGAGGTGATCATTTCCATGCGTTTGATTCCAGAGCAGGATTTGCATGCGGGGATTAAGATGTATCGAGAAAACCCCGATTTATCCTATGAAGCGGTTGCGAAGCTCCATAACTTTAGTGCCACAACTCTTCGTCGAAAAAATCTTGAAGCGATTGCGAACAATGGTGTTCTGAAACCCGTGCAGATTGGTGGCGTGCGATATTCTGCCGATTTAGAAATTTATCATTGTGAAATTTGTTTGTTGATTTTTCAGCTTGGTTGGTGTGTATCGCACCGACAATTAGCTCGTGAATTAAAGTCTCGGTTTGATATAGAAGTGTCTCATGAACTGGTGCGAAATTACCGAATTATTCATCAATTGCCGCATAATCTTGTCGCTCAGGGGCAGAAAGCGGGAAAATGGTCGAATATTATTACAGTGATTGATGACAACGGAGAGATCCGACAATCGGCGCGTCAACAAGTTGAAACGGGATTATTGAATCGCACCACAGTTGTAACGGAACGGAAGCAGTACTCTCCTCAACGTCGTGCCAAGGTCATGCATGATGTTGTCAAGAAGGGGATGACAGTTAAGGATGCGGCTGAGAAGCATGGTGTTGATAATAAAACCATTTATGTTTGGAAAAAGATTTATCAGACTGAGGGGCGGTTGCGACGAAAGAAGCGGGCGGAAAACTATTCCACTGTTGATTTGAGTCAATATCCTGTTTTGGTTACGGCCAAAACCAATCCAAATATGACGTATAAAGAGTTGAAAGCTTGGTTATTGCAGGAGCACGGGGTTCGATGTTCGGAAGGTAAAATTCGTCGTTATTTGTTGAAGCGTCAAGTGACGCGAACCCGTAGTCAACAGAAATCAACGACGACTTTCCCAGAACCAGTAGTGGTTAAACCTAGACTGAGCACTGGAAGCTTCTCGACCAATACTAATGGGTATGTGGGTGATATCATCAATATTGCGAATGATATGCCTGTACGTGTCCTCAACAAATTACTGCAAGAAACGATGTTGTATTGGCAAGGGTTTTTGCAACACTTTGGGAATTTAACCGATGTCCGCACCGCTCATGCCGTTAACCATCATTTAGTAACGATTTTATTTATGATGCTCTTGAATGGGATGGTCGCGGCAGGAAATGCCGAAAATGTTAAACGATTTGGCACGGAGCATCGATTACGATGGATTCGCCCAATTTTGGGGCAACATGCATTTGAAACCATGCCAACAGCCAAGACCATCTGTGCGCTAATGCGACAAATTGATGCGTTTGAACTTTCAATGTGTTTTATTCAATTTACCATGTTTCGACGTGAGCAATTGAGACTCCCGATGACCGGACTCACGATTGCTTGGGATGCGAAAACCAGCCGCGGGTCAAAAGATGGTCCCGATTGTGATTATCTTCATACCGCATCAATGATGGATCACAAAACCCGTGACACCTTAGCGGTTTTCCGAACTGGTCGGTTGATGAAAGAAACCAAAACCCTCTTGGATACCATTGCCGCTGGAACCATCCCCGTCAACGGTAATATGATTACCGCAGATGCGCTCCACGGCAAACCAATTGTTACCGAAGCCATTATCAATCATGGCGGTGACTATTTTCTGGCCGTCAAAGAAAAGCAACCCATTGTCCAAGGGTGCCACCTTGTGTTTGACATGTTTCCTAAGGACGACAGCTATCAACAGCAGGATCAAAAACGACCATCAACCATCCGCACTTGTACTGTACATCACGTACCTGGCTTGATCCGTGACCAATACCCGCAATGGAAAAATTTGCAGTCACTCATCTATTATAGGGTTGAAGACCCAACCCGTGAGACAAAGAAAAATCTAACAAAATTTACCAATTACTACCAAACCAAATTACCATATACCCGGATTTTTGTTAGTTCAAAAAAACTATCAGCCGAGGAAGCCATAACAATAATCCGGGAACATTGGGGAATTGAAGAAAATCACCATCTTCTTGATGTTGCGATGAAAGAAGATCATCACCAAGCAAGAAAAGATAACGCCGCAATGAATTGGGCTCTTAGCAATCGACTATGTTTAAACGAGTTACATCGAAGTCGAGGACGTGAACCAATCAAAGGTGCAATGCAATATGGTAATGGTAATATCTTAAATTTATTCGCACAACTCACACAATTTCACAAAAAATATCCCGATCATGCTAAACATTTCGACTTCAAATCATAATTTTTCGAAACCATGAAAAAAAATTGGTCACAGGTAATTTTCCTGCATAAGTTATCCGCAAAAATCTTTTTTGACCACCTATAATTGACCCAACTATGTTAGTATCGCTTATACCATGGAATACACCAGCTACACCTTCAGCGTTCGGACCATGGAATGATCCATAAAGTGCCGCTTGGGTTCTTTCATTAAAATCTAAATTTGTCCCCTTAAAAGTTCCGTCAGTCGGATTAATCACAAAATCACCTGACAACTTATTCATCAAATCAGTATGTTGACTATGAGCACCAATCGAACCTTTGCTCATATCAAAGTTAACATTCATATCAAAAATATACTGTTCTTCCATTTGAAACTGAGTTCTACCATCAACTCTTGTCATCTTAATATTTGACTCTGTTTTATCTAAAACAGTAACAAGTCCACCATATTCAAAATTTCCGGTAGGTAAAGTTCCAACTGGCGGTCCACCGACCCTGACTTCCCAATTTCGACCATGACTAATCCAGTTGTTACCCTGATGATTTGCCGGAAAAGGACCAACAAACTCCGTATACACTTGCTTCAACAAATTATCATTTGACTGTAAAACAGGATTTCCATTATTGTCATGAACGGGCATCCCATCGTCGTCTAGAACTGGTATGGTATTGCCATTAGCATCAAGAGCATTCCCGTGGCCCCTTACGCTAAAACCTGCAAACCCATAAACATCGTCAAAATTTTTGTTAAAAATTCCAGTTGCAAGATAAGTTCTATTCGCATCTCCATATTCACCAAAAGTTGCTGACCCTGAAGTTGCATCAAAAATTGCACCTTGAACTGGTACTGATGGATAATGGGTGTCTCCTATGCTCAAAATATAATGATTTCTAGAATTTATATTTTCGTAGTAAAATACCTGTCCACCATCTGCGTCTGGTAATCTATGAATTATACCTGTTTGTAGTGCAGGAAATGCAGATATTCCGACTGTTCTTCCAATTATTGCACCAATTAATGTTGGTGAATCAGCGTTATCGTGGAATACACCTGATATCCCTTCACCCGTTTGACCATGGAATGATCCATACAGTGACACAGATTCATTATTATTAATTGAACTATCGTAATGCACTGTTTCTGTGCCACTTGTAGTCTCTGCACTTTTAAAAGAGAGATTAGTTCCCATGAATGTACCATCAGTTAAATCAACTACGAGGTTGCCATTCAAAATAACTTTACCTTCATTGAATTCTGTTCTGTTGGGTGTTAAAAAAGTACCAATACTATTTGGTTTTTCATTTATCGTTCCAACACCATTAGCAAAATTGATAATTAATTGAAATGGTTGTTCACCAAACCAACTTCCGTCTACTCTACTAGTGGCAACAGTTAAGCCTTCATATTCATATATTCCAGTGGGTAAAGTTCCATTTATTACACCAGTAACATGAACTGCGTAGTTACTTACATTTTCCCAACTAGTCATGCTTGGTATTGGCTCTATCGCAATAAATTCTGCAGAAACCCCAAAATTTCCAACATCGAATGCTTTGACATCATAGCTGTGAACTCGATAGATTTCAGTACCATCCCCATTATTAAAATTACCACGTCGAAACTCCACTAAATTTTCATTTCTAGTTTTAGAATCTGAGTTACTAAAGATAAAAGAATTGTATGCGAAATTATCTCCGAAGATAAGTTCAGAAGGGTATGGTTTATTGTTATCAATTTCAATTACATGGTGCATTCCAGGTAAAACTCTATTTTTGGATGGACCGTTTTCTGCATTGGTGTATCGAATTACCCTTCCATTATCTTCGGATGAAGAAAAAGAAGCCAATGTTTCAGGTTCAATGAGTTCTAAATCGTCATCGGTAATGGGTACGGGTGTTTCTCCTCCATTATTTCCTACAACATCGCTATTTCCACCAATACCACTATTTCCTCCTCCACCACTATTTCCTCCTCCACAAGATACAATTGTGAGCGACAGTAATAGTACTATTCCGCTAATGATATATGTATACGGTCTATTCATAATATGCATCCCTGATAAATTGTAATGTAATTGACATTTCTTAATTTTAGCAAATTTCTTTCAAATTAAAAACTGATAAATCAAATACAAATTAGACGCTCTTAAATTCCATTTAATTATCGCAATTATTCTGATAATAATTTTACTCAATGTAATAATATTTTCAATCAGACATTTTAATTCCCAAAAAAAACTCATCCTACCACCAAATCTTGTTAGCCATTCATAACCCTTGTTTTAGAAAGTGTAATTAACTGACCGTTTTGTATAAATTAAGCAGTAAAAATTTGTGGTTAAAATAAATATATTTTTCTCTTTCTAAAATTGCATTATATTTTTAATTTAAATTCTTTTGTTTGGTCTTTCTGGAATCATCTGACGAGCTCCATTAAATTGTGTACCATATAAACAATATTCAAAAGCACATTAACATTTTTATCAACAGGTATCTCTTGTGCTCCTAACAAAACTTTTTATAAACTGCTACGAATTTCATTTTTAGTTGTCAGTGCAAAATCAAAAATTTCAACCTTAAGCAATCAATTAATTTTGATTGAACATCATTTACTCTTTTCATATTTAAGTTAATCTCAATTCCTCAACTATTTACTCCCTGTTTACTCGTTCCATAACCAGGCTGCCCCTCGCACACCTGAACTATCGCCATGCATTGCCTTACGAATTGGTGTCGTGAAAGTATCTGAAAAAACATAATTTTGAATTTGATTTGGTAACCTGTCATACAAGCAATCTATATTGGACATACCGCCACCTAGTACAATTACATCAGGGTCAATTACATTAACCATTACAGCCAATCCTCGCGCCAACCGACTAACATATCGATCTAATGTCGCTTGTGCTTCACCATTCCCAAGCTTAACTTGTTCCATTATCTGGTGACCAGTAAGAGTTTCACCATTCACCAGTTTGTGGTCTTTTTCAATCCCCGTCCCCGAAACATACTTTTCTAAACATCCCAATTGTCCACACCAGCATTGCAAACCTGGAAATTCATCTTTGGTCATCCACGGCAATTGAATATGGCCAAACTCTCCCGCAATTGCTTGATGTCCGGTTAGTGCAGAACCATGAATCGCAATTCCCGAACCGCAACCAGTTCCGATTATAATCGCCAAGACCACATTTTCACCAGCACCAGCACCATCCACTGCTTCTGAAACAGCCAAACAATTTGCATCATTTTGAATTCTAACTTCACGTTCTAAGATTTTTTCAAGATCCTCTTTTAGTGGCTGTCCATTCATCCAAGTTGAATTTGCATTCTTTACTAATCCTGTAGCTGGGGAAATTGTACCTGGAATCCCAAAACCAACAGTGCCTTTACCTCCAAGTTCACGTTCTGCCTCCTCAACAAGTTCCTTAACAGTTTGGAGACAGCCTTGATAATCATCTTTTGGTGTCGGAGAACGCGTACGAAGTATTTGAGTCCCTGAACTATCAAGCGCAATAATCTCGATTTTTGTCCCACCCCAATCGATTCCTAATTTAATAGTCTCTGTTGAATTCATATATACCTCCCTCTGACTCACCTATTTCAATTTCTTAACAAATAGAAAAGTCAAGCAACAAATTAAATTCAAGTGCAAAATAAAACAAAATAAATTTTTGTCAATTAAATCTTTCTTGAATTTAAATTACAAAGAATAAATAGTATGAAATTAGTATAATTATTGAGAAAATTCCGTTAATCCGAACTTAAAATATGTGTATTTAAGAATGGAACTTATGATAGACAAAAATCAGGTGAATTGAATTTCTTTAACTGAGCAAGATCAGATCAACACAAAATTAATGGGACTAGATTGTTAAAATTGATTAGAATGGCGTAAGAAAAAGCGATTAAAAAAATTGTGAATAACTTTTTTTTAATTTGACTAGTCTAAATCTATACATAAAATCGAAATTATGATTTGGGAACTTTTTACTGTTTGAAGCCTTAGATAGAGTAAGTTTCAATTGTAATTTTTTATTGGGAGTCGGAAAGTATGCTGTCATACCTAAATAAATATGCTGAGGGTGTGAAAGAAAAATTTAGCTTTTTAGGTGAAGCGCAACCTGAAGATCAACTGAAACCGCTTGTGTGCAATTTATTGGAATCCGTTGGTTCTCATTTTAATCAAAACGTTAAAACTCATACCGAAGTTCGCAATTCTGAACACAATATTCGTCCTGATATTGGTGTTTCAATTGGTCACTTATACTGCGGATATATTGAATTGAAGGCACCAGACCATCATGCTGACCCGACCCGTCGTGGAACTAAGCATGATAATGTGCAATGGAACAAATTGAAGTGTTTACCCAACTTGATTTATACCAATGGCATCAAGTGGCGGTTATTTAGAAATGGAATACAGCCTCACGAGCATTCTACTGTGTGTTTAAGTAGCAATTTATTAAAAGTTGGTAAAAAAGCAGTGTCAGAAGAGAATGCACAAGCATTTGAAGCTCTATTTAAAGATTTTTTAAATTGGCAACCTATAGTTCCTACTAATCCAGAATCCTTAGCAATATTTGTCGCTCCACTGGCAAGTTTACTAAAGTCTGAAGTTGAAGAGGCATTGAATAATCCAGAATCTACATTAGTTCAGCTTGCTAATGAGTGGCGAGAGTATCTATCACCTAATTTCAACCATTCTCGATTTGCTGATGCATACGCGCAAACTGTTACTTATTCATTGCTATTAGCGCGATTATCAGGTGCAGAAAAATTAGAACCACATACGGCTGCAAAATCGCTTGGTGAAAACAATAGTCTTCTTGCTGGTGCGATAGAAATATTAGGGCACCCCAAAGCCCAGAAAGAACTCCAATTAAGTTTCGGTTTACTGCAACGCTTTCTTGAAGCATTAGATTTTGACAAGTTTAAAAATTCAAAAGCCGATCTATGGCTCTATTTTTATGAAAATTTTCTGGCAGCCTATGATCCAAAGTTGCGAAAGGAATATGGCGTTTATTTTACACCACGTGAGGTAGTAAAGTTACAAGTCAACCTAGCAAGCGAATTATTAGAAACGCGTTTTAATAAGCAACTGGGGTTTGCTGATGATGATGTCACTTTCATTGACCCTGCTGTTGGTACCGGAACTTATCTACTTGAGGCCATCAATCAAGGTTTAGAAAAGGCACAAACTAAATATGGTTCAGAAATCGTTCCTTCGCGCGCAAATCAGTTAGCTCAAAATGCACTCGGATTTGAAAAATTGGTTGGACCATATGCGGTTGCAAAATTGCGATTAACCCAGACGATTGAAAGTGCAATCAATTTCAATAAATCTCCAAAAGATGAGAAAGCAAAACTAGATCATAATCTCAAAATATTCCTTTCAGATACATTGGAGAGTCCAAATGTGGAGCCAATCGGTACTTTACCCTTATTATATGAACCATTGACAACAGAACTCAAGAGTGCCCGCGATATCAAGAGTAATACTGATATTTTAGTTTGTATTGGTAACCCACCATATCTAAGACATCAAACAGGGTCTGGTGATTCAATTTCAAACAATAGCAAGAAAAACGGTGGATGGGTTAGATATGGTGATGGCACCCCACAGAACACGAGAATTGACCTACCTATACTTGAGGATTTTTTGAGACCAGCTCGGGATCATGGTGCAAGTATCTATCTCCCAAGTTTGTATAATGATTATGTATATTTTTGGCGTTGGGCCATATGGAAATTATACGAAAAGCAACAGCAAGGGGGAATAGTAACATTTATTACTCCCTCGAGCTATATTGTTGGACCAGGATTTATTGGGATGCGAGAATATATGCGTCGAACGTTTGACGAATTTTGGGTTATTGATCTTGAAGGTGGAAACCAGGGCCCACGCAAGTCTGCAAATGTCTTCAATATAAAAATACCAGTAGCGATAGGAATTGGAGTTCGAGGAAAATTGAAGTCACCTGAAACACCTGCAGTTGTAAAGTACACAAAAATTGTTGCGGAAACACAAGAAGAGAAATTATCAAAAATCTCAAAAATTTCAAAATTTAATGAGATTGATTGGGAAGTTTGCCCAAATGATTGGCATAGCCCCTTTTTGCCGATGGGAAATAGTGAGTATTTTGACTGGCCACTAGTTGATCACATATTTCCGTGGAATGTTCCTGGTATAAAATTTCATAGAACTTGGCCTATTGCGGAATCAAAAGAATTATTGGAAGTTCGTTGGAGAACATTTTGTTCATCAAATCAGAATCAAAGATCAAAATTGCTAAAAGAGACTAGTGACCGGAAAATAGATTCCAAAGTTATTGATATATTTGGATACCCAGTTGAAACTCTGAATCAATGTACGCAACAGAGTCCGACTCCACCAATCATGCGATATGGGTACAGATTTTTAGATCGTCATTATGCAATAATTGATATGCGTTTAGCCGATCGAATTAGACCAAATCTTCTTCAAGTACATAGTAAGAAAAACTTTTATTTGGTTTTGTTGCATCGAAAGTCACCTGATTCAGGTCCTGCTATAGCTGTTACAAAAGAATTAGCTGACCAGAATTTTCTGTGGGCTGGGGGCAAAAACGTAATTCCAATGTATCGGGACAGTAAATGTACTGATCCTAACATTACAAATGGCTTAATTGCCACTCTTGAAGGTCACTTTGACAAAAAGGTAACTGAGAAGAATCTAGTTTCGTATGTGTGTGCAATCTTACTTGGACAATCCTATACTGAGAATTTCGAGACAGAGTTATTGATTCCTGGAATAAGAATACCAATCACCAAGAACTCAGATTTATTTGACAAAGTAGCAAAATTGGGAGAAAAGTTAATTTGGCTTCATACCTATGGTGAGCAGTATCCAGGTGATGATGATACTAGTATCCCGAAGGGAAAAGCAAAATTAATTAAAGAAATTCCATATCAAACTGAAAGTTTTCCGACTAGCTTTAAATATGACCACACTACCCAAGAACTTTCAATAGGATCTGGTGTGATAGGAAACCTTTCACCCGAAGTTTGGCGGTATAGTGTATCAAACACGAGAATCATTGATTCTTGGCTAGGATATCGAATGAGAGCACGTCGTGGCCGAAAATCATCCCCGCTTGAAGACATTCGACCAGAGCGTTGGCAATCAAATATGACTGAAGAACTTCTAAAACTAATTTGGATTATTGAAGAGACATTGAGTCTAGATACAAAATTAGAGTCAATTTTAGCTAAGATTGTCGCTGGACCTTGTTTTATTGAATCTGAATTACCGATCCCATCGACACTTGAATGTAATGGACCGCCTCAAGGTAGGCAAAGCGTAGATCCAAAGAATTTTAATTATGACCTATGATTTTAACCACTTCACAGGTATTCAATGGATTAGAGTGTATGTTCTGATGCATGTGCAAAGTATAGAATGTCAGAAAATTTGTTGATTTAGTGTCAAAGAAGAATGT
The DNA here is from genome assembly GCA_964291365.2 of Stappiaceae bacterium. GTDB lineage: Bacteria > Pseudomonadota > Alphaproteobacteria > Rhizobiales > Stappiaceae > JBDWFY01. The sequence goes on along the minus strand of OZ219989.1, from coordinate 778,369 downwards.
TACAGTTGTGGTTAAGAATTAATTGGGACTTATCTACTTGTTGACCCATAATGATTGTCGTTAATTTGTAAATAACTGTATTAGTAATCTACTTAACTAAAGGAGTTTAGCATGCTTAAATTTTTTGTAACCAATATAGACGAGATACTAGTAGGAATTCTATTATTAGTAGTAGCTGGGATAATGAAGATTCTTTATCCTTTTATTAAAAGGAAAATAACAAATTGGAACAAAAGACTAAGGACAACAAAGCCAGAACCAGCATTTGTTTGTGATTATCAGTTACATTGTTTAGGTAAAGCTATGTGGCACGATAGCGAGGAAAAAATTTCAAATAACTTAGTCAATAATAAATATGGTGATATTTCTGAGGGTATAATGAGAAATTTTCTGATGGAACGCACATGTGACCGCATTTATTTAGAAGCAAAGCGGAAAGACCCATTAAATCAAAAAGACAATAAATTCACCGCTGTCAGTATGGTTGAGCTGTTAGGTGACGAAGACATCACTGACGACCTTGTCAGCACCCTTACGAATATAGTCCTTGAATGTGAAAACTACTGCAGAGAAAATTCTAAAGGTTACCCAGATATACCCGGTAAATATAATAACATTTTCATTAAAATGCTGGAGGAACGAAAAAAATTTGATGAAGAAAATAAAACTAACCCATTAGGTAATGTGTTAAAATTAAAAAATAACCAGGGGCAATTATCACTAGATTATTCAAGATTTAATGGTAACTATACATTAGGACAATACAAAGGTGATACCCATATCAGAAGCTTTCACATCAACTTTAAAAAACTAAATGAAAATACTATTATAATTGGAGGTAACCAGGATTTTGGAAATAACGGTAGTATTTATAAGGCTAAGGATAAAGCTACCGGAGAAATATTTGAAAATTTCTTTGACATTACCAACCCGATTAGTAAAATATTTGATAATACCTCAAGATATAATCAGTTTAATGAAGGAGAAATAGCAATATACAAACAAGAAGACTATGTATATTTGCTAATAAAAATTGATTCAATTGAATGCGAAGGAATAAACAGCGATTTTGACAAAATTACCTTCTCTTACGAAATAAGAGAATATGACGACGGGTATGATTTCTAAAAGGCACATCAATAAGGTGTGCCTTAATTTTTGGGACTTTTATACTGTTATTTGTTACTTTGGGCAATATGTGTATAAGTCCCAAATAATTTAATATTTATTTTTTTAGCTTACTTATTTGACTCTTTAATTTGTGGTAATCAAATTTCTTCCCGGCATCACACGATTTAGCAAATGCGTAGGCGGCGTTATACATGAAATCAGTGCTTAATTTTAAATTAAATGAATTTGGCTTTCTCTGATTTAAAAAATAATCATTATAGCGAGCTTCAACTAATCTGATTACATTTTCTTCTTGTGAATTTGCAATTTCAAATGATTTATGAAGTGATAATATAATTCGCTCTTTCAAATGACATTGACTACTTTTCAAAATATCTCTTGTTATATCACTTGAACCACCATATTTTTTCCAGTTGGAACCACCAAAAAATGATTTGCAACCGATGTAATATCTGATTTCATTGTTGATTTCAAATACTAATACATAAACAAAGCCTTTTGACCATTTATAAAAATAACGGTTAAATTTTTTACCTTGATAGCTCCATGGTGGTAAGTTCTCGTGTTCGAAGTAGTCTTTAGGTTTGTCTTTACGACGTGAGCTATCTAGTCCTAATAAAGCCTTTACAATAAAATTTAATAATCTCATTGAAATTCAATCCTTTTCTTTGTGGTTTTTTATAAGTTTCTCAATACCTTATTCTTCATCCTCATTTTAATAGTACAAATCACTAATAATGCTGAGTCAATAATCTTTGCTCACAAATCTAATAAATCTCACCAAATCATTTTTCCACTTAACTTAACTTTATTCCTATTATTATTTTCTGAACCCATTGCTGTCAATACGTCTATCCTAAAAAATAAATTTTCACCACTTGTTAAACCAGTACCTAATTTCAATTCACTGTCATTCATATTATCTTGGTAATATCCGCTAGAGAAATTCATTCTTGAATTTTCGTTGAGCAAAAGTCCATAGCTAATTTCTGAATCTAATTTTATCCCATTTGTATAGCGATTCGTTTCTCTACTGTTTCCAAAATTAAAATTGTTCCGTGTTGAATCAAAATTACTAACTTTCGCTTGACCCCAAGTTGGCGTGACTTCTAACATCAATCCCAAATTATCGTTACCAAAATCAATATTTATGGTACTTTCCAAACTTGATACCGCAATGGCATTGTCGTCACTTATCAACATACCTCCAGTTGCTGAAAATAAGATGCCTATTGGATCAACGTAGTTGATATCTCCAATAAGTTCTATTCCAGATTGGGATGGCTGAAACTCATCAAAACTTCTATATCCTACTGAAAACTGCGGATTCAATGTAGCACCATCCTGAAATTTAATTAAGTGGCTCCCTTCTGTTCTAATATTGAAATGATTTGCATCTACATTCAAATTCTCCAAGATTCCGACTTGTCCATATATTGATTGATGTTCCAGCCAAGATTCACCATAAACATTAATTTCAGTAAGTCCATTTAGAATTCTTGTTGAAGAATATAATTGCTTACTTCCACTTAAAGTGAAAGCACGTGATTGGCTCTTGAGCTGAGCATACTCATACTTAGGTTGATCAATTCCTAATTCACCGAATCCGTATCTAAGCATCGCGTACAAATTCGTATCACCATTCGCTGAACTCCAACCGATAAATGGGTTAATTGCAGTTGAATTCATAGTAAAATCAATTATTTCACTGGTATCTGCTTCAATTTCAACATCTGCTTCGGTTATTGAATATGAAAGTCCCGTTTTTGTACCTGATGCAAGTAAAGAATCAATGCCGATATGGCCGGTAAAAAGCTCACCTGTCCAGTTTTCTGAATTGACTTGTGAATCGGATGACAACTCTTGATAATTTCCTATCCCCCAAATATTCGTTGGAGTAGTAGCATTAACCCCATTCAAAATTGGCATTGTAAATGACGACTCACCTAAGAAATTACGAAATGATATTGATTTATTATTTAATGCGTCCCCACTCACTGATAATATTCCTTGAATAGATTCTTGCCCCCCTAATTTCAATTGTACACGGTCAGATTCGTTTTCTTTTTGTTGTGTTCGAGCGGTTAATATCTCAGCATTCTGTTTGCCGATTTCTGTTACTAAATTAGGTAGAAAACTCTGTGTTAATGAGGTCAATTGATTTTCTCTTGCTTTTCGGTCAACTTCATCCGAAATAATCACCTTTACCTGTTTTCTTTGTTCTGAGATATTATAGGCCTCATCACTTTTGATTTTAATGGTAACATTTCCATCGTCCTCAGCATAATCATCATTAATAGTTTGAATCCTGATTGGAATTAGTGCAGATCCATCAAGCTGAACTGACATCTGGTCTTGAGTTTGATGAAAAAAATCTCCAACTTGATTAATTTCCAAATTTACTGTTTGTACAGATGTCTCTGCAACATGATTTGATGACAAATAAAATTCTGCAACCTCCCCTTCTTCGATTGATGACTTGCTTGCATATATTGATACAATTGGCTTAGCTGTTGTCAATGCAGTTTGTTGCTCAGTATTTGGATTTGACAAATGTGGTGAATTCAAAATTGATGAAACAACTGAACTTGCTACTGATATTCGCGGTTCATTGGTGGGGATGATTTTTGTATCATCTCTGCGTAACACGACTTCTGCCATTTTTCTACCTTCCGGTGCTATATATTGGTCGGTATTCATTAAAGTAACTATTAGTCTCACTTCACTGTTACTTTCTGGGGTATCATAGGTTTTGAAAGTCATTTCATTATTTTCAGCAGTAAATTTAAATATTTTACCTGCTCGCCAAAGTAAGAAGTCTTCAGTTGCAAAGAATTCCACTTCTTCTGCCATATATTCAATGTCAAGTTCAAATTCTGTTAGTGTAGGTGGGAAAACAGACAATATGAACGTAACTGTTGAACCTTTCGTAACTATGGGCTCTTTTGCTGTTATTGAAACCTCTGGTAAACCTGAAAAAGTATCATCCTTTTTTATTACCCCGATTGCCATGTCATCAATCAATTTAACTTTTTCTGGGGGGATTGGATTAGATAACAGAACCGCAAGTTCATCATCAGATTCACCACCTTTTTTATCACCTTTTATTAAAACCCCAATCATCTTTGAAGTTTCCCCGACGTTAAAGGTTATTTTACCAGCACCTGGAATAAAATCGTCATTTTCAATGGCCGCGCCTCCATCTGGGAGAGTTTCCCAATCAACAGTAATGGGGATTTCAGATTCTACATCTAATGTAACTCGAAAATTCATTTCACTAGTACCGCTATCTCCTTCAAACTGTTCTGTATCATGAATACTTATCCCAACAATATCATCATCCCGAATGATTCCTGTGGCAGTACTTTTAATATTGCCAATTTCTGTTGGAATATTGAAGATTTCTACAGTAAGCATTTTTTCGAATTCAACAATTTCATCATTAACGATATCAATTGCAATTTTTGCAGTTTCTTGTCCAGAGTTAAACGAAATTTTATTATCTGAACCTACCATATAGTCCTCACCAATAACGGCAATTTTAGATGGCCCATTATCAGTTGACTCATTCTTTATTCGCCAATTCATCATTGCTGTTTGACGACCTGATAATGGTGGATACATTTGCACGGTAAATGCCATTTGAGTTGTTTCACCCGGGTCCCCTTCAACAACTTCAGTATCCAACATTAATACCCCAGAATCATCATTTGCTATGGTACCAGTTGCAACACCGCGCACAATTTCATAATTATTAGATGGACTTGACAGTATTACTGAAAATGTTTCATCAAACTCTGGAGTAACATCACCAACTATTGTGACCTTAAATCTGCTTCTTGAAGTATTGGGAGGAAAACTCACTTGCTTATTACTGATACTTTTAATATCTTCTGAGCTTGCTTTATTACTTCCCTCCTGTAGTGTAGTCGAAACCATAACTGAAGTAGTAACCGTAACAACTGGATCAATTGTCACAACAAATTCAATCTCGCTGCTATCTCCGGTATCCCCTTCAGTTCTTTTTGCATCAGCAATAGAAAAACCAGTATCATCATTCAAAATAATTCCAGTTGCGCTCTTGTTTTTAAAGGACACATTACTTTCGCTACTTGTTGGATTAGTCAATTCTATCACAAAACTTTCATCTGTTTCAGCAATCTCATCACCTTGAATTTCAACACGAATCACCGCACTGGGCCCACCAAGGAAAAAGGTAACATCAGTCGTTTCGATGCTAAAATCATTTTCATCCGCGTTATTTTCAGAATTAATTCTGGCTACTGGGGTTACTGTTATGACATCTCTTGCTACGGGAATCAGTGTGACATTAAAATCTAAATTTTTAACTCCTGAATTTCCTTCTAAAATTGGAGAAGGATCTGAAATTGAAATCTCATAATCATCATAGTCTATAGTTACTTCGGCAGTATCCATTGTTGGATCAATTGCAGCTAGACCACCCCTGGGTTCATGAAGAAAAACCGAGAGGTATTCCATTTGTTCAACTTCATTGTCATTTACTATTTCTAAAGTTACCATCTTAACCGTTTCACCAGGATTAAATGTAACAGTTTCTCCTGAAACCTCAATGTAGTCTTCACCTGCCCTAGCGGAATCCCTTAGTTTACCAGTAGACCACTTAATACTCACGACTTCCGATGATGCTGGTTCCATGGTAATTGAAATTTGGACCTGTCCAGAAAAATCTCCCTCATTGACATAAGCATCGGCAATTCTTAACTTTGGTGAATCATCATCGCTAACATTAACTATCGCAGTAGTTGCTGGTACTGGTGCTAGCGAATATGTACGTAAATTTGGATTATCATCCACCAAATCGACCCTTATAGTTCCACCAAGTTCAACAACTTCATCATTATTAACTCTTACCGGTAGAGTCGCAATAAACTGATCATTAACATTTTGAAAATTTAGTGCGCTTGAAACCTGCGTTACTTCACCAGATTCTCCTGTTGCCAAAAAATTTTCACTAGTTGGAATATATCTCACCAATAACCCTGTGCTTGGTATAAAATTTGCGATGACTTTAAATTCAGCGTTTACTTCATCTGCTTCTTCAATATCTGCACCAGCTACAATGGATAATTCAGGTGCGTCATTATCTAAAATTGTCGCAGTAGCACTATTACTAGTTCCGCCAAAGTTAATTGAATATTTTCTTTGAGTTGTAGCGGCATCTTCTTCAAGAAGCGTTAAATAAATGTTATTTCTAATTTCAGCATCAGAATCATCATTCAATTCAACTGCAAATGTCGCGGTATATATACCATTATCATCAGGAGTAAACTTTAGTGTGGGTGTCTTTTTTCTTCCTTCATTACTTTTTGCAATGAAGTCACTATCGGTTTCTTCAAGAATATAATTTACCTCGAAATTTCTTACTGGATCCTCACTTGCAGTAATTGTAAAAGTCGCCATGTCATTTTCAAATACTGGAGCGGACGGACCAGCTACACTTAATAATGGTTGGTGCGATTCGTCATCAAAAACCAAAACTGATACACTTCTTGGATGTCCTACCAAATAATTCGTGATTGAAGTCTCATTTTTTAGCGTTACGGTTACCCGTCCATTCGGTTCAGCAATATTATCACTGAGTATTGTAATCGGTAGTCGTGCTTGAAATTCACCATCGATCATACTTTCTTCAAACATCAATGGTGACATCATTTCGTCGCCAGAGTTGGCAATAAATGATGCACCAACTACGGTATATTTAACATTAATAACACCACTTTCTGGTATTGCCTTTGAGTGTACAGTAAACATCGCCACCGCTGGTGAACCCACCACATCAGACTCAATAACTTTAGGCCCACCACTTATCGTTAAAACTGGAAACGACTCATCATCTAAAATGTCTGCCCTCGCAGTTATTGACCCTTCAACATTAATCCGATATGTAGTTGGTGACGCATTATCAGCCAATAGAGTTACCTGAATCTGTCCATTCGATTCTACAACCAAATCATCATGAATCCGAACTCTTAATGTACCTTTGAAATCTCCGGTTGAGCCGCCAAACCTAACAGCACGAGATACTGGTGCCTCTTGACTGAGTGGTGCATTTTGATTCAAAAAATCACCACCAGCTTCCGATGGGTCATAACGGACTCTTAGAATTCCAGGATTTGACATCGCGTTAGTCGAAATGATAAAATTTGCAATTCCAGCACTTTCAATTGTTGGGCTTAGTGGAGCAGTAATTTTTAAAAGTGGCAATGGATCAGCATTCGCGACCATCATTGGTTTGTAGGTGTCAGACAATTCATCACCAAATTCACCACTGGTGAATTGATCACTTCCATACGACTCTGCTGGAAATGACGGATCCAATCCAGCTTCAACATTAGTCGCGATAATGAGAGAACCTAATAATATTCCGATGATGGTTAACAACCTCATCGCAGAAGCGTTTTGTTTAAACAAAATCTCAAAAACTCTAGTCATAATATTGATAGTTGAAAATTTGTATTGAAATACACTAACTCAACTCACAATCGTAAACAAAATCAATCTCAGTTTCGAAAAAATGAACTAGGACAAATCCTTAAACTAATTTCACGCATTGCAGTCAATTTTTGTCGCACAAGTAAATCAGATTTTGTCTGAATCTCAAAACCAAAATGTGGCATAATTCAACCTTTGGGAAGTATACATACACCTATCAATTCACGTCAACCGTAGCATTATTTTGCTACATTTCCTATACTAAATCATGGCACTTTTCAAACATATTTTCCATCGTTTTCGGTTAAGGATTTAAATAAGTCAATGTATGTGCAATTTCGGCCACAAGCAAAAATTTTAAGGTTTAGTTTGAACCTCTCTAATCCTTCTCAGTACTACTTCCGATTCAAAACACAAATCGGTACTTCAAATATTATCCTAATTCTGTGAATTACTTAAGTATCCTCAGTATTGATTTTTTCGTGTTCCTTTACAAATTCTCGATACATTCGGAACATTTCTTTTTCCGTGGGTTTAGCATCAATTTCTACCATTTTGCGGTAAAATTTTGACCATAAACTTGGTTTGTAAGGTTTGGCGTAAGCTTCTCTAGCTTCCTTTAGCGATGCTTCTGTCGCAAAAACACCCTCTTTAACTTCAATCATAATCAATCTCCTGTTGGTTTAGTATTTCAAAATCAATATTATTTGCTGGACGAGCATGATAATATTGTTCAGTGAATTTAATGTAACAACTTACACTTATTTAATACCATTACAAGCTTTCACCAAAATTGTCTGTCAATTCAACATTTAAGTTTGTTAAATTTAAATACAATACTAAACAATTCATCGTTGTACCAGTTTTCTAATATAGCAGTTAAAAAGCAATGCAGATTTACAACCTGTCTATAAGACTACAGAATAACTATTTAATTTAACGTCCTTATCTCACGTTGTCAAATTCGAATTTTATTTATTTTCACAAATAATATAAACCATTCAATTTATGATTTCAAGCTTATTTTTTTTGTTTGTTCCCCAACAATAATTTTGGATACTCAATCATATCCGATTATTACCACTGTACTTTACCTTTTAATAAGTAGTCGTGGTCAAAGTTATTTTGAGAATTCAAGCTTTGATTTATGGAAAATTCCACCCCAAAATCTGAACCTATCGTAAGCTGAGTCCCCAAACCAAACTTGTTTGAATATTCATTTGTAAAATTCAAATCAATAAATGGTGTAATCACTGCCGTTTCGTTAAATATTTTGATCCCATAACCAATAGTTGAATTGACATTGAAATCTATCTCATCGGTTCTTTGGTTGTTTAAGTTAAAAATGCTACCATTTTGCCAATTAGAACCATTACCATATTTCCGATTTTTATCCAATAATGCCGACAATCCAATGTTTATACCAGCTTCATCAGAACTTTCGTTTATATCCACTGATCCACCTAGATACCAATCTGCAGTTGATTCTGAATTGAGAAATTCCAGCAAACCATGATTCCTGAAGCTGACACCTTTGTGAAGCTTGATTTCAGTTACACTTTTTAATTCTAAACCAATATCTTGTTCTGAGTTATTGTTTTGGGTATATGCACCAATTGAGAAAAGTTGATGCCAAAGCGAGTCTTTAGCGAATTCAACTTTATAGGAACCTTCGGTTGCAAGTTTAGCTGACAACAATCCAATTTGGGTATTGTAACCTAACTCTTGTCCTTCTTCATCAATTGATCTTAATAATGAGGAGTCTCCGGTAATTGCCAATGACTTAGAATTATTTTCACCAATTCTAGAATCTGAATACAATTGCTTTCTAGCATTAAAATCTGTGAGTATTAGATTAACTATTCTTTCATCCGTTATGTTTTCACTATTCTCAACTCGCAATAACATTTGTCCATATCCTGTAGTCGCACGAAATTGTGCATCCCACTCGTCTACTTTCAATCCAATATAGGGATATAGAATAGATGCTTGCGAAAACACATCAAGTTTTTCGTCTGGTTTGAGATCAAAATCAATATCTACCTCAGTGTGCGAGTATCCAACTCCAACCAATACATTGTTATTTACTTTTGCATCAATCCCAAATTGTCCAGCAATTCGATCACCATTCCAATTATTTTCAGAACTTGTAGTCCCGCCAGAAAGATGTTGAAAATCACTTTTTCCCCATAAACTAGTTTGGATAGCTGAATAGTCATCAGGGAAAAGTTCAAGTGAGAAAACTTGATTTGCCAGCAGGAATTTTAGTGAATCCTGAACGGAATTGAGATACTCGCCACTTTGTTTTACCAATTCAGTAATTGAATGTAAATTTGCATAGTTGTTTACAACTGAGTTGCTATCAGAAAATGCTAATGTAGTGCGATCAAGTGTGGATTCAAATATATCAGTTCCTTGATATCCTAATAATTGGGGAGTTAGATGCTCGTTGATGGCACTAAATTGCTCTCGTCTTCTTATTTCATTTTGATTGCCAATTATTGTTACTGATACTTCACTCTTAGCACCAACGATGTATGACCGTCCTTCTCCTATTTTAATTGTTAGACTACCTCTTGGTTGATTTTGTCTTGAATCAATTGTTGGAATAGTTAATTTAGTATTTGTTTTACCAGACTCTAGGATTATTTGTTGTGAGGGGAGTCGATTAATATACCCACCAGTTTCTGAAGCAACTAAGTTTACTGTTAATGGGTAGTCCAAAACTATAGACGTACTAATTGTGAGGTCAATTGGCTCACCAACATGAACTACTTGATTTTTTACATAAATTGATATTTCTGGTATAATTATCTCCAAATCGCCGGCGACGATAACTGGATCTCTGGATAATAAAGGATTTTCACTCTGTATATTGCTTATTGAATCACCAGAGCTTTGTATTAGAGCAGCTACAACATGGCTAGCTACTGAAATTCGTGGACCCGAATTACGAGTTACTGCCGGTGCGTTTGCCAAATCATTATCTTCAAAATCTATCTTGGCAACTTTATTATTTTGATCCACTTCATATGCTAAGTAGTTTAACCCAACACCATCTAATATTTCTACTGTGATGTTGCCGTCATTACTAGTAATTGTGTTATCTTTAGTTGCAATTCTCAGTTTTGCTTTTTGAGTTAATTTTTCCAAAATTATCGCTCTTGGGATCCGCCATAAGATAAAATCCCCATTTTGAGTAATTTGTAATTGAATATCTAAATTTTGAGCTGATTGACCAGTTGAGTTAACATTAAATGTCGCCACACTTCCTTCAGTAATACTTGTCATCGCGGCTTCAATTGAAATCTGCGGTGTATCGTCATCATCAATAACTCGGACAATTATTCGTCTTCGTAATGCATCTGTCGTAGTACCAAAGTCGCGATTGGATTCAATAGTAATTGTTATCGTTTCATTTTCTTCATCAATTTTATCATTTTTAAAAGTGTAAACTAAGTCTTTGGAAGTTCGCCCCGCTTCAATCTCAATAATTTGTTGAACTGGTTCATTATTTATTGCATCGTTTGATTCAATTCTAACCAATACCGGTAAATTGCGCTCTGCTGTAGATGAAGAAACTATTGAAAATTCAAGCCGTTCTGCAGATTCGTCAACTTCATTTTCAACATATATCCCAACGACAATTTTATCATTGTCCATTACTATTATATTTGAGGAACTTGATTCACCTATTACATAAGTTGGAGGATTGTTAATATCGGCCAAGACATGAATAGTTAAATTTCCGTTATCTTCATCTTCTTCATCATCCAAGGTGACAATCCTAAAACTTGAAGTGTTGGTTTTTGCTGATAAAACAGCTGTTCTCAATGTACTTCCAATGAGAAAATCACTGCCGTCTTGGTCAATTCGGAAATGAATTTGCGTATCATTGAGAGATTTAAAGTTTGAAGTAAATGGTACAACTAGACTTGCTCCTTCTTCTAAACTTTGGGTACCAGACAAGGAGATAGTTGGTAAAGTCTCGTCGGAATATATTGTTACGGTTACAGGGTTATGTGGCTTATTTGCAACTATGTATCGGTTACCAGTTTTAATTGTAACTGTAATGGAACCATCTTCCTGATACCAATCATCATCTTCGACAAATAGTTCTATATATGCATAATCTTCATTCGCAGCAAAAGTAATACTAGTTGGTAAACTATTTTGTCTAACTCTGTTATTCATATGAAAAATATTGAACGCACCTTGCGTTGCAATCGAAATGCCTACCATTAATTGACTTGCAGGAGTAACTTCATCGGCAAAAAAACCGAACCGAATTGGTTTAGGACCAGTGTCAGTACCATCTGCAGTAATAATTCTAGAACCTTCAGTATAAGTTGATTGACTTTGTGCGAAAATTACCGGTAAAGTTGGACTCTCTCTATCATTGATATATACGATTACTGTATTAGCAGTTTCTGTGGAAAGATTGTAACCAGCTCCTGGTAATAATGTTAATATAGCTCTACCCTGTGGCTCATACTCTGTATTTGCAATGGTATTAACTAGGATTGTTTTTAAATCTTCATCAACACTCATAATTTGAGTCGTTGGTAGTGGGGTATTGGTAAAAAATTTTCCATTTTTTTCAATATCAACGTTAATCGTTAATGCAGATTGATGTCTTGCATCATTCTCTATACCAATTAAGAACTCAAAAGAGCTACCTTCTTTAACCGAAGTTTTTGAAGCACCTATTTCAAGAATAGGCAGTTCAACAGGTTGATCATTATCCTCGATAACTATGCTAGCGATGCCGGCAGTAGCTGGTGCAACCCAATAGTTTGATCCTTCCAAAATTCTAACTGTAATCATTCCATTTTCTTCATCCAGACTATCATCATTTGTTGCAACATATAAATCATCAAGATTCATTTCTTTTTTCAGTGTATAAAATGTCGGCACAGACCCTCTAATGAAATCCCCCGTGGTTGTCACACTTATGTTAATATTCATATTACTTGGTGCTGGAATATCTTCTGATCCTATGAAAAAATGTGCCCGTTGTCCTTCAACTACACTGGTTGTTGTTGCGGCTACTGTTATTACTGGTGCATCACTTGGTATTGTGCCAGTAGCCAATCCATTCATATTAATTGCCACTCGATTGTTTGGTGCAGCTGCGACATTGTATTCGAGACCATCAACGACTCTCACCACTATTCCACTCAATGACACATACTCTGGAATTGGTTCAGTTGATATCACATCAATCTCTTTATGAATTCCAACCCAAAGTACGCTTTCATCCCGGTGGGTTCCATTTCCATACCATCCATAATAACGCAATAGCACATGTCGATGAGTAAAACTGTCATGCGACGCAGAAAGTCTAAATTTAGTACAATCACCTTTATTCACTGCACTAGGGAGTGAGCTTATTGAAAACTCCAGTTGTTTGTTGATAATTACCGCCCCAGCAACATATTGATCCGTTGATGTATCCACTTCATAATTACTTTGCTCGGTATTCGGATTCAATACCACATTAATTGCATAGTCTTCATCAATAGGATCTACCTCAGTATTCAAAGAAAATTGATGTTCTCTTTGACCAGCCGGAAACTGAACCGTTAGCCCCTCGTAAAGCCACATATCAAGCGAAGTGCTAAGCTGAGATGAAGATACTCGTCGATAAGGAGTTTTAATATAGGTCGGTATATCCTCTTCGCTCTGAATGGCTCTAGTTTGACTATTATTGTCAATTCCAATAAAAAGCTTTACGGATAAATCACTTCTAGGTGGTACACTGGCTCGGATATTGAAACTTACTGGTTCTCCCTCAATGACCCTAAAAGTATAAGTGTGAACAGTCAAAACAAGGGCATCTGAAGTGGATGTGAATATATTTTGATCTACAGTACCATCATCTGGAATTTCAGCACGGTCACTATTACCCACTGCACAGTTCGCCATTGACAATACTGGCTGAACTCCCACAATGAAAGTGAAACCTAATACAAACCAAAAAAATTTCAAAATTATCACTTACTTTCCCTTTTAAACTGGAGTAAATAATGATCAAGTTTAAGTATTCAAAAATCTAAAGTGATTCAAATTTTCACTTAGTATATTCCAAACATAAAAAAATTTAAAATTTAAATTACTGTCATTGTTTAATTGATCTACAAATACTCTATATTCACTGCTAACGAACACCAACAATTTTTGCCAAATATATAAGTGATTAAAAAAATACCGCAATAAGTAGATTCGCTACCATCTCAAAAATATATTTCACAAATTTCACTGAGTCTATTACCAATACCACCTGAAATTAGTCTCAATTCTTCTTTGTAATCTTGAAACAAAATTCATAATCACCTCTAATATAGTGTATAAAAATTGTATTGTCAATACCAAAAAAATTATTTTTTTCAACAAAGAAAAACCTCGTTACTTTAATGACTTTATTTTTAATGAATTTCAAATATACCTTGTAAAAAAATAAATTTTTATTAATGTCAACAACCACAACAAAAATTATTTTGTCACATAACTTGAGGGAAATTTTTCAGCCAATTATTAATATTCCTGCGGCAGATTATTAGTGAGAAGTCAAGTGTCCATTTATTAGTGCAATATTGCTGAAATTCAGGTTGGCTAAAATTAAATTGACATGTTGAGGTTCGTAACACCTGACGTAGCTTCAATTGAACCAAAATATTTTTGGAATTCAAACCATGTATTATTTTGTCCTATAATACGGAGAAATTTTTCGACTAATTATTAATATTATTGCGGCAGATTGTTAGCGAATATTTCAAAATCTCGATTTTTCAGTATAATTGAATGGAATTTATCATAATCCAAGCTTGACCAATTTACTATTATACTTTCGGCAGTTTGCAAATGAGAATAACATAAAGCCCAATTATCAACAAAGTATAAGGGTAATTGCCGGTAAAATTATCAAATCGAAATTTAGCTCACCATAGTGAACTCCAAAGTTTATTAACATTTTTTTACGCAGTATCACAAATAGAAACACTGGTCAAAAAAATTGAATTTCAACTCAATAAATTTTATTCAAACTACTACTTGACTATTTTATATAGCATTCAATATTGTTGAGGTTAAATTGGTACAAAAATTTTTCTAAACCATAATTTGTTCAAACTCTCAATTTCAGCACTTTAGGAAATTTATACCAATTTCATGAAACAAATAAATCTAGTGATAAAACCTATAAATTGGAAGAATTTCAATATTTAGCCTCTATTTCCCAAAGTATTTCAAAATTTCAATATCACGATCGCATGTATCGCCCAATATACATAGAGTTTTAGCTATTTGATATAGCATTTTTCAATTTTATAAACTGTTTTTCTAGCTTTGAGTTTTTTGACCCAAGTTTAAGCTGGTTTATTTTGAATTGCCAGTCGGTCAAAAATTATCGAAAAAAGTTGTGGAAAACCTTTATTCCCTGGGCTGCTTTTTACTCACTCCTGAATTAATAGGTCAATAACAATACGGAATTACGTTCGTATTGACCTTTTCAACAACACAGGATTGAGTTATGCCAATGAAACGACGAAAACGGAATAGACGATCAAATCAGATTGCGACCACGTCTGTTCGGTCTGATGCGGAAAAATTGATTTTTTCCAATTTTGGCAATAAGCGGGTTGAAGGGTTCTTTTCCAAAATCGACCTCACCAGTGATGGTGGTATTTTGTTGATTCGTGAAGTTGAACGCATCACCGGCATTATGAAGCGAGTTGCGGATTATTGTTTCACAGATTTGCGCCATCAAGCCATGGTTGTCCAACCGCTGTATACGTTGCTGAAACAACGAGTTGTGGGATTTTTGCTGGGCTATGAAGACCTCAATGACCACCGCGAACTCCGTAAGGATAAATTGATGGCCTTATTGGCTGATACCCTTGGTATCAAGCGGAAGAATTGTCAAGTATTGGGGGGGCTGATGCAAATGTTTCGACTAGATCACGCTAGTTGTGACTCTGATTCCGCTGATGTGAAGATGTTTCGTTTTGACCAGAAGCGGTTTAATCAGTTGCTGTTGGACGACTGCGTTGAACGCATCAAAAATAACCGCAAACGACGAATCATCATAGATTTTGATGGAACCTATGCTGAAATCCATGGTAACCAAAAGGGCGGCAAATTTAACGGGTATCCGAAATGTAAATGCCTCCATTCTTTATTGGCATTTATTGGGAATATTCCAATCTATGGGAAAGTCCAACCTGGTAATGTTCGTTGTGCCGAAGCGACTGCACAAGCCCTGAATGACATCGTGCCATACTTACAGCAAAAGTTACCGAACAAGCAGTTCATGTTTCGGGCTGATGGTGAGTTTAGAACACCTGAGTTGCTCCTCCTATGCGATAAACTCGGCATTGATTTTGTGGTTGGTTATGCCAATAATGCAGAATTGAAGCGGAAGATTGACCGACAAATTAAGCTGGTTGAGAAGGTACACCGTGATTCGGGCAAAACTGAGCGGATCTTCACGGAATTTCTGTGGACACCGGGGAATGATAGTTGGCAAGGACGTTGCTTTCGAGTGATTGCCAAAGTGGAATATATCGCGCAGGTTGAAAAACCGCTGAATGTGCGCTTTATAGTTACCAATTTGGATCCGAAATATGGCGGCGCGCGTAAAATCTATCGCGATATCTATTGTGGTCGCGGTGACTCCGAACGTCACATCAAAGAAAATCAACGCTACTTGTTCGGAAAACGGATGAGCGCAAGTGAACTCCCCGCCAATCAGATGCGACTCAATTTCGCCATCACCGCACAAATGCTTGCTAATGACATTCGTCGACTGGCCTTTAAGGGCACTAAACTTGAAAACGCCACCTTTGAAACCATTCGCAAAAAATTCATCAAAGTGGCGGCGATTGTCCGAAACACAAAACAACGAATCTACTTGGAATATTCAGCTTATTTTCCCTATAAAAAGTTGTTTACTCGAGCCTGTAATCGATTGCATCAGGAGGCAATCCGCATTGGTAAACTACAGGAGGGGTTCGGTTGATGAGATAGAATTCCATCGTGACTTCAGCGATCGCGACACTTTCACCCATCCCATCAACCTCGCATCATCGTCCAACAAAGATGATGCTCAACTCATTCAAAGTCATACGTCCTAACCGATAGAAGCAGAAATAGACGACTATTGAATGAATTACCTGCTTCCCCCAAAAGCCTTTGGCTACAAGTTATCAATTTGTAGCATCAAGAGTATAGTATATTTTTCAATGCATGTCAATTTTAAGGGTGACAAAATTAAAATTTGGTACTACTTTGGGAAATTCAGGTTAGGTTGTGGTAATTTATCGCACTTTGAAAAAAGATTAAATTAATGCTATAATATTATGAATTTTTAACCAAAATTTATTGAAAAATCGCCAAAGATGCTTCAAAAATCTAATATCATACATTTGGCAACTGGCTTGCTCGTTACACTATTGGTCACATGCAATTCAGCAATCGCGGTGTCTATTTCGAAATCAGAGCAATCTGAATATATTTCCGATTTCCAGCTTGCTAACAAAGAATTGACGTACCAAACGCTTGTTGCAACGATAGATTCCACAGAATTTTTTCCCAAAACCAATTCAATAGCTCCTATTGAGATCAACAGAAGCGACTCAACAACCACTTCAGAAGATTTAGTTGAATTTGAATTGATCGCGCAATTAACCAATCCCGCATCTCAACCCAGTGCTACTTCTAGTACACCATCAGTCGCAATTATTGCCAATGATACAAGTATTATAGAAGGTACCGCGGCGAGCTTTGATGTTACAAGAACTGGTGGAGACTTAACTAGCTCATTGAAAATAGAATTGAGTATTACCCAAATGGGAAATTTTATTCATGGAACTGCACCGACATTCATGACAATTCCTGCAAATCAAATAGCTTGGGATTTAAGCGTTCCAACTGAAGGTGACACCATGGATGAGGAAAATGGAAAGGTCATAGTAACTATTGATACAAATGCACGATACACTTTTAACCAAACATATATGTCTCCAAATCGCGCCGAAATAACAGTAATGGATGATGACCTACCTAAGGTATCAATTTTTGCCAGTGATCAAAGCATTGTAGAAGGGACTATGGCAAGTTTTGACGTATTAAGAGTTAGTAGTGACTTATCTGATTCGCTACGTATTGAGCTGAGTATCACCCAGTTGGGAAGCTTTATTCAAGGAACCACACCGACATTTGTTATTATTCCTGCTAACAGAACCGCATGGGATTTTAATGTGCAAACTAAAGACGATATGGTGGATGAAGCTAATGGAAAAATTATCGCCACCATAATTACGAATGCAAGATATGAATTCAACCAATCTCTCTCTTCTCCTAATCGAGCAGAATCCATTGTCACTGATAATGATGAACCTCCACCGGGAGTAATGCCTAGTCTTTCAATCAGCGGACAATCAGATTTTACCATAACTGAAGGAGAAAGTGTTTCGATTAGTGTCATTTCAAGTTTAGGGATTGAAGCTCCTGTAACAGTCAATCTGAATATTGATGAAGGAACAAGTGACTTTATTCCACCTTCGCAACTTACAAGGGTCACTTTACAGTCTTTTCAAACTTCAGTACCCTTCATAGTGCAAACTGTAAAAGACAACTTGACCGAATCTACTGGAACTGTAAGTGTCACTATCACTACAGGAACGAACTATGACATAGCTGCCAGCCCGAACAATACCTATTCCTTCGATGTTACGAACAATACGGGCACTCCACAACTTTATATTACTCCAGTTTCCCAATCCGTTAAAGAAAGTCAATCTGCACAATTTGAAATAGCCGCGTTAATAAATTTCCGCGAAGTTGCCTTAGCAACAGATCTACCTGTTGCATTCAGTGTTGAAACAACTGGGGACTTTTTTGATGAAGTATCCCGCACCTCACATACTTTTGTTAAAGACAATAAAAAGTCAATCCTAAGTATACCGACAATGGAAGACACCACATATGAAGCAGATGGAAGCATTAAAGTAACCCTAAATTCTGGTATTGGATATGAACTTCACAATATTCTTCCAAATTCGGCAACGATTCAAGTCTTTGATAATGATAACCCTACTCAAGGTGTTTCGGTAGTAGCGATTAAATCCGAAATTACTGAAGGTGAGTATGCTCGATTTCAAATAACTAGACCAAGTGTTTCCGAAAACTCAATTAGAATAAGGATTAATGTTTCAGAAGATTCAAATTTTATATTTGGAACTCCAGTTGAAGAAGTTATTATTAAAGAAGCTCAACGCGCCATGATTTTCGAAATTGAAACAATCAACAACACAGTAGATGAGGAAAACGGTTTAATCACCTTAAGAATATTAGAGGACGAAAATGTACCAGCAGTTTACATAAAATCTACGACTCGAAATTGGGCATCGGTTGAAGTGGTTGATAATGATGAACCAACCACAAGTACTCTACCAATAGCGAGCGTTACCTTAATAAGTCCAAGCTCAATAGAAGAAGGTGATGACATTACGATTCAATTCAATGCGACAAAAATAATCACTGAAAGCTTTAAACTGAAAGTCAGTATCACTGAAAGAGTCCAATCAGGAAATGGTCGAGTCAGATTCCTTGGAATTCGTCCAAATGATGATAATTCTCCTCATTACCAAATTGAATTTCCAAAAGGCGTTTCCAGTTTCAGGTATAATATTCCTACCGAAAATGATGTCATTCACGAACTTGATGGAATCATCACAATAAGATTATTAAATGATACCGATACCGAAGAAAAATATAACGTTGATAATACCGCAAAAGTAGTAACAATTTCGGTAAGTGATAACGAAGAATTACCCACTATTTCAATTAAATTAATCTCGGAAAAAAGTATAACCGAAGGTGATTCCATCGCTTTTAGAATCGAAAGTGATATCTTGTCAACTCAATCTGTTTTTTTTAGTTACAACGACGGTCCAAGTGATTTTTTTCACTCTGAAATGCCAGAAGAATTAAGTTGTCAATTTTATGAAGCAGATTATTTCGGAGGAATTGTATTGCCAGACGGTGAACACTCAGTAGATTTATGTATCTTGACAAATGATGATAATATTGATGAAACCGACGGCGAAATAACGATCAATTTACGTACAACTACACTTACTGAATACAATTTAGGAACTACCAGTAGTATCGCGATACCAGTTTTAGATAATGATAAACCCACAATTTCAATTTCTACTACAAATTCTAATAACACCAAATCCGAAGGGGAAGATTTTGAATTTAACTTCAGCTCTTCAATTTTGAGTACCCGCGCGTTACCTGTCCAACTCAATATTAAAGAAACTGGTGATTTTATCGAAAGTGGGACTGAATCTTTACCAGCAGGCATTCAAACTATCAATTTGAGTTTTGAAAATTCTACCGAAATTATGCAAACAATAAGTACCGAGGATGATTCTATCGCTGAAGCCCATGGTACAATTAGAGTTACTGTTTTAGAATCTGCGGAATATAACCTTGCATCCTCAAATTCAATTACCTATTCAGTTACTGATAATGACTTACCCAACTCTGGAATCTCAATATTTAAAGTTGAAGATTCGGTACCCGAAGGAGGTATTGCGTCCTTTCAAATACATGCTGGATCTGCAATATTGTCCCCTCATATAGTTCGTTTTTCAGTTTCTGATCCAAGCAATTTTATTGATCAGACCAACCCAAATTATCCATATAATGAAATCACTATGCGATCAGGCCGTACCTATGAAATACTTGAAATTAAAACCTCTTCAACTAACACATCACTTACAAGCGATCAGATTATAGTTTCACTTGCAACTCCAACTGACGGCACTTATTCGTTAGCAAATTCAAATACGCAAGCGACCATTACAATAAATAAAATTATTCCTAATCTGAAAATTAGTCCAAATACGATCCAAGTAACTGAAGGATATGATTTTAATTTTTCCATTAATTCTTCACCTTCCCCGGTGCGAGATTTAACACTTAACATAAATTCAGCCCCCAGTAGTCCAACAATCACCTATAATCCAAGCACTTTTTCAATTGCTACTGGAAACAGGTCAAAGCAATGGACGGCAACAGCAGGTGAAGTTACATCAGCATCAACAATTTCTTTGAGTCTTGGTGCAAGTTCAAATAACCAATATCAATTGGGAACAAACGCGACCCTTGCTGTTACTATACTGGATAATGACAATCCAACAAATTCTTATCCGAGAATTTCCATTGCACCAAATTCAGAATTTCCAATTCGCGCAGGAAGTCCAGCGTCTTATAACATCAATGTAGAACCACCAGTAGCAAATCAGTTAAATATAAATATTGATGTTACTCAAATTGGGAAACTGGTCTCAAATCCGACTTCAATCACGACTATTCAAATCCCAGCTTATACTGCAAATCACCAGTTTGATATCGCAACACGACATCCTGATAACACTGATGACAATACTGGTACATTAACTGTGACTTTAAAAGATGGAACAGGTGTATCTGGTCAAAACTACGCGTTAGCCGCGATCCCAAACAACACTGCAAATGTGTCAATTGTTGATGAAATGAAACCTACATTATCAATTCAAGCTGCAGAACGAATCGCATCAGTCAACGAAGGAGAGATTGTTAGCTTTCATATTGTCGCTGATTCTCCCGTTAGCTACAAATATCCAATCGAATTTTTTGTGCAAGAAACGGGTGGTAGTTTTTTAACTGATGAATCAAAAAGGATGAAAAGTGTTAGCTCAGGTAATGGGATAATACACCGACTTAATTTAGCAACAAAACCGGTTTCTAACACAATTCAACCTGATGGTATTGTCTCAGTCACAATTGTAAATACTGAACATTATCAAATCACTAGAGATCATCTCGCATCAGTTGTAGTTCATGATATTAACTCATTAGGTAGTGGTTTTTCAATTCTTACATTTTCTGACTCAATTACCGAGGGGGAAGATGCATCCTTTCTAATTCGATCAGATACCACGAGTTTTCGTCAAAGAAGTGTTTCTATAACAATAAGTGATGGTAACAAAGCATCATTTATCGGGTCAAAGTCTAGAAACCTGGTAATTGAAAGACTGACCCGGTCGTCTTATCTCACAATTGAAACAATAGATTTTGCCAATTACACTGCAGATGGGTTTATTACTGTAACGATTAATGAAAGTTCAAACTACGATGTCCTTAATACCCATAAAATTGCGACGATTAAAGTTGTAAGTAATGACACAACTCCGAATCTACCCAGAGTATCAATTAGTTCAAATCAAAGTGTAACCGAAGGAACTGCGATCACACTCTATTTCACGGTAACATCTTCATCACAATCATATAGTTTCCCTAGTGCTGGTCTTTCAATATTGATAAATGTCCAACAATCAATTGGCAACTTTCTCCACTCTTCCTTTAAGATTGGAGATCGAACAATCACATTAAATTCTACATCCGAAAGTTTTGAAATACCGACTCAGGTGGTCAAAGGTCAAGGTAATGGACAAGTAAATGTTGTTATCAAAAATGATCCGAATTCCGATAACCAATATCTTCCAGCAAATTATCCAAATGCGTTAACTCAAATTATAGTTCAGGATAATGGTTTAGCGACACCGAGTGTTTCCTTAAGCTCCGATACCATTCCGGGAACGAACAATCCAATAGAGATGGTCACTGAAGGTGACAACCCATCTGTAATATTTCAATTAGATCAACCTGCTAGGTATGGTTTTATTCTGCACTATAGCTTAACTGAATCAGGTTCGTTTTTGCAAATTGATGCGGGAGTAAAACAAAAGAATATTAATATTCACAACCAAGACATTCGAGTTCAAATAAACACCGTTGATGACGACGATTATGAATTAGATGGAACCATTACGGTAGAAATTTTAGATGGTGTAAGTTATGAATTTAATTTGAACCGTTACAGAGTTGAATTTTCAATCATTAATAACGACCCTGCACCAATTTCTGTAGCGGCAAGTACCACTGTAACAAGTATTGTTGAGGATGGCTCATTTAATGTAACTTTTACTGCAACTTCCGCACCAGGTGCTGGAAACAAACTAACAATTTTAGTTGCTATTGTAGATACTGGAACCGTGGCTGGTTATTTCAAAAGTTATTCACCCAACCCGATTGAAATCACCGGATCAAACACCAGTACAAATATTACCATTGAAACAAATGGTGATGATATCTATAAGGAAAATGGTGAAATTACAGCCCGCGTACTTGATGGAATCGGTTATGATAGTACTGGTGAGCCAGTAAAAGTTGAGATTATCAATGATGACCCTAAAATTGTTAATATTACAGCGAGTTCAACAACAACAAGTGTAGTTGAGGGTCAATCTTTCAGCATAATGCTAATTGCAACTGAAGCACCGGGTGTTGGTCAAAAGTTTTCTATTACATTATCTGTAGAAGATACCGGAATAGGAACTGGATATTTTAAAAGTTATTCACCTAACCCGATTGAGATTTCTGGAACAAATACCCAAACTAATGTTACCATAGCAACAAATGGAGATACAGATTACGAACAAGATGGTGAATTAACGATTCAAGTAGTTGATGGGATTGGGTACCAAGGTTTAGGTAACTCAGTAGTAGTTCAAGTAACGGACGATGATCCTGCCCCTATTACAGTTTCAGCAACGACGAATGCAACCAATGTCGTCGAAAATAGTTCTTTTGAAGTTACTCTTACAGCCAGTCAAGTTCCAGGTTCTGGTAATGTTTTAACAATTTTATTATCAATAGAAGATACTGGAACTATAACTGGTTATTTCAAAGATTACACACCTAATCCAATAAGAATCAGAGGTTCTGAAAACAGTAAAAATATTACAGTTCAAACCAATGACAATGATGATTTTGAAGGGACTGGTGAAATCACGGTGAGAGTGCTTGATGGAATCGGCTACGATGCCACTGGAACTCCTATTCAAGTTACTGTTATAGATGACGAACCTGACCCTAACCGACCAGTTATTTCAATAACATACCAAGATGGACCCAATCAAACTGAAATCATACATATTGAAGGACAAGAAATTAATTTGCTGTTGTCGTCAAACAAACCAGTTTCTGAGAATTTAGAAATCAACGTAACAATTTCTCAAGAAGGAAATTACTTGCGCGAAGATCCAAACAACCAAACCTATCAACTAGTAAGTGGTGAAATAAAATTACCATTAACTATTGAGACCCAACACGATACAACAGATGAAGATAATGGTTCTATTACTGTTCAAATCATGGCGAAAATTTCATATACTGTTGCGACTAAACCAAATGATAAAGTACAAATCATAATGCAAGACGACGATGATCCCCCAATACTTTCTATCAATGATGCGGCCGTGGCCGAAAATTCTAACGAATTAACTTTCATATTGACCCTCTCTGAATATTCAGAAAAAGAAATTTCGATCCAATATCAAGTATTTGAAAGAACTGCAACCACTGAGGACTATTCAACAAATCAGTCAGTTGCAATCATTTCCGCCAAAAATCAAAAAGGTCTGATTCAAATAATGATTATTGATGATTCAATTCCTGAAGAAATTGAAGAGTTTGAAATTACCCTCAATCAACCTGTCAATGCTCGTTTTGCTTCAAAAAATGATTCAATGTCAGCCATTGGAAAAATTGTAGACGATGAATCCGATCAAATTTTAGTTTCAATTGACAAAATACATAGTGAAATTATCGCAGGTGAAGTCGCAAAATTTACGCTAACAGCGATACCTGAATTTGAAGACCAAATTTTAGAAATTAATTTAAAAATTTCACAGCTGAATAGAAATATTCTTTGGCGTGTACCACAATCGTTTGAAATGTCACACTATGATGTAGAATTAAATCTACAAACAATTGCAAGTTCTCTACCAGAACCCGATGGAAGATTACAAGTTGAAATATTACCGGGTGAAAACTATGAAATTGACCAAAATATGGCCGAAGTCATGGTTATTGACAATATAAATGATTCTGAAGGTGTTGAACCCGATATAGCAGTCGCATCTGCAGTTGTTGCTGCACTTTTGAATACGCTACCAAGTCTCAATAGTGAGCACCGATCACCCAACCACGAATCAATTACTATCCCTGAGTTATCTATTTCAGTCGATACAAACACTATTGACGAAGGTCGTACCGCGATTTTTCTTGTCAATTCTTCTCAATCTGTTGCAAAGAAGATTTCAGTTCCGATTGTCGTCAACCAAAATGGTAATTTTATCGCAAATGCAGTTCCTTCAATAATTCAAATAGAACCTAACCAACTACAAGCTCAAATTGAAATCCCAACAAGGGTTGATGGAATACATGGAGAAAATGGTTCAATTTCAATAAGATTACTTGATAGTGAAGAATATACTCTTGGAGACTCTCATATTGCAACCCTGAAAATATTAGATACTGAATTCAATGCAGCTCAGTTAGTTCGGTTTCAAAGCTGGTCACGTGAGGTTGTACCAGAGTTGATAAGCTCACATGAAATTGAATTCTATAATGCATTCTCTGAACGTAGAACCAGAATTGGTCAAGCATCAAATTCCAAAAACTTAAGTGTACAAAGTTTTAACACATTACAAAGTTTGATCACACGCAGTGGAGAACTCACAAACAATGATTCCCTAAACTGGCGTAATCTACTTGCAGACTCTTCATTTCAAATCAATTTGACCGAAGGGAACAATCAACCGTATTCATTAAACCTATGGGGATCAGCATCGACTCAAGAATTTAATTTTGACCAACTTGAATCGTCGGGTGAAGATTATTGGTCAGGCGATATGTATTCTGGATTCATCGCCATTGATTCTCAATTCGGTAACGATCTATTTACGGGACTAGCAATTGCTAGTTCAGACTCCAAGGTAAATGTAGAATCATTGGGAAACGAATTTGAAACATATAAAACACAATTTTCTGGAATTCAACCTTATCTGAGTTGGAACTCTCCAGATGATAAATTTCATTTATCCACCATAATTGGACTAGGTCAATCAAGAACTGAAACTAACAATGCTCTATTAGATGAACAGTCATTCTATGGAAATTACCAAACGATCGCACTTGATTTAGACAAAAATATTTATTCAACGAATCACCCTAATTCCCAACTATTTGATTCACTCAATATATTCTCTCAGTCAGCGTTTACAAGACATTCATTAGATAAAAATTCCATTTACCCATTCCAAATTCAACACTATAAAGGCTTTTCCAAACTATATTCAGCAGGTGAGAAAAATTATCCGATTTTGGATGACTTGTACCTTAACCATGTTCTTAGAGTAGGGATGCATGCTGATTTACAAATTAATAATTGGACTTTAAGAACCAATGTAGAATCAGAAGTTGAACTCGGATTAGCGCGTGGATTGAATTTGAATTTAAATAGTAACTTTTATTTTGGTGAAGCTTATTCATTAGACCAATGGTCATTGCAAGGGGCATTGGAATTCAACCACTCTACTCAAGGTGTTGGATTGACAATGAAATTAAGCTCCTCATTGAGTGAAATAAAAAATAAAACCTCGGCTTCATTGGTAAGCGAACGGAGATTTACGACACTAACTCCAACTAGTCAAATTCATGATGCCCCTATTCTTCAATACCAATTAGGTTATGGTCTTGAAATGGGACATCAATACATACTAGTGAATCCATTCGGAGGATTTCATTTACATCAAAATTCAGACTCTGATATTAATTTTGGTACCGAATTCACTTTAGGTAATAATTATACGTTTGAAATTGAAACCTCTCGGGAGATAAACGTTGATGACCCAATAAATCAGAAAATTAATTTCAATGGGAGATTCACCTGGTAAGAAAATCTTCAAAAACACAAGTAAATGCGATTTCTATTGAAACGAGAGACATAGTACAGGTAGATTGAGAGTGAGGAATCAAGTGTCCAGTTATCAGTACATTCCATCAAAACTTGACCAATTTGCTATTCTGACTTCGGCAGATTGCAAATGAGAGTATACAATCCGATCGCAGATTCCACTTTCAATTGCAATCCCTTTTTGAATTTCTTTTCAACAATTTGTTGAATCATCAACCAAATTAATCAACTTTTCTTAATAATACAGAATTTCTACAGAATCAATTTAACCAAAATTAAATTTTTTCCTCATTTAAATTTTACCCCACTTGACATTTTTTATACAATTGCTTATATTAACAATATAACATTAGAACAAAAAAATTGAACGCCTTTATATTATTGCACCTATTAGCGTTACTCAATACACAAAAATTAGTATTTTATGGATCAATTTCACGGTAGTTTACAATTTATATTCAACTTTGCAACTTAATTTGAATCGCTTGATATATCACATAACACAAACACAAAATTGGTTCAAGTTACTACTATATTGTTTTTAACCCTTAATCAATTCAATGACCAGTAAATCATTACTAATGTTTCATTATTTTAAGTTCAATGTTACCGCAGTTAGTTTGTTTGTTGTATTATTGTTGATTTGCTTACCCACTGCTACGTTTTCAAATATAGTTTTGGAATCACACGAGCATTCTTATTTCTCCCAAACAGAACAATATTCCACGTTGAATCGCGCATTTATGAAAATTGACAAACCAACAGAATTTGATCTAATCCATATCACAGAATTAACCACAAAACGCAACCAAGTATTAATTTCAAAACCTTTAACTGCTGACCAGATTCATTCAGAAATCCCTACCACAGCCGCACCCTTTGCTCCGATTGAAATCAGCACTAACCCATCAAATGCCACTTCAAGAGATTTTGAAAATCCCCAATCAATTGCACAATTAACCTATCCAGCGACACAACCGAGTGCAACTTCTGGTACTCCCACAGTCGCAATTTTTGCCAATGATACAAGTATAGTTGAAGGAACCGCGGCTAGTTTTGACGTTTCAAGAACTGGTGGCGACTTAACTAGCTCGTTGCGAATTGAATTGAGTATCACTCAAATGGGGAATTTTGTTCAAGGTACTGCCCCTACTTTCATGACTATTCCTGCGAATCAAATTGCGTGGGATTTGAGAGTTCCAACTGAAAACGATACCGTTGATGAGGATGACGGAAAAATCATCGCGACTATTGATGCGAATTCACGATACACATTTGACCTGTCTCAAACTTCACCAAATCGCGCTGAAATTATTGTTACTGATAATGACAGTATTAAAGTTGCAATTTTTGCTAATGATCTAAGCATTGTTGAAGGAACCCCGGCTAACTTTGATGTTTCAAGAGTGGGTGGAGACCAAACAATTGCTGTAAGAATTGAATTGAACATCACCCAAGAGGGAAATTTTATTCAGGGTACTGCACCAATTTTTGTCAATATTCCTGCAAACAGAACTGCTTGGGACTTTAATGTGCCTACTGAAGATGATACTGTGGATGAACCCAATGGCAAAATCATCGCCGCTATAACCGCGAATGCAAGGTATGAATTTGACCAATCTCAAATTTCACCAAATCAAGCCGAGATCAATGTTACTGATAATGATGAACCACCGCCAGGTGTAAAACCAAGTATTTCACTCAGCGGACAATCCAATTTAACCATTACTGAGGGTGAGAGTGTTTCTATTAGTGTCAATTCAAATTTAGGAATTGAAGCTCCAATTACTGTTAACCTGAATGTTGTTGAAGGGACTAATGACTTTATTCCAGCTTCACAAGCTTTGAGTGCTACTTTAACATCTTTTCAAACCTCAACACCTTTCATAGTGCAAACAGTAAAAGATAGTATGATGGAGTCTTCTGGAACAGTTACTGTTTCCATTGCCACTGGAACAAATTATGACATCGCGGCCAGTCCAAATAATTCATATTCTTTCAGCGTTACCAATACTACTGGTACCCCTCAATTGTATATTACTGCAGTATCAGGGATTATTGAAGAAGGTCAACCAGCAAAGTTTGAGATTTCGGCATTACTCAATTTTCGCGAAATTGCCCTAGCAACCGACTTACCAGTTGCAATTAGTGTTGAAACAGTTGGCAGCTTTTTTGACGGGGTTACTCGCACGTCTCACACATTTATTAAAGATAAAAGGAAATCAATTCTTAGTATCCCTACATTAGAAGATTCCACATATGAAGTAGATGGAAGTATTAAAGTTACATTAACTATGGGTGCTGATTATGAACTCCATAATATTCTACCCAGTATGGCAATAATCAAAGTTCATGATAATGATGCCCCTTCTCAAGGAATTTCGGTAATTGCGGAAAAAAATATTATAACTGAAGGTGAGTATGCTCGGTTTCAAATAACTAGACCAGGTGATTCTGCAAACACTATCGGAGTAAGGATAAATGTTTCTGAAGGCTCTAACTTTATTTTTGGAACACCAGTTGAAGAGGTTGTCTTAAATGCAAATCAACGAACTGCAATTGTTGAAGTTGAAACTGTTGACAATACAATTGATGAAGAGAATGGACTTATCACCTTGAGAATACTGGATGACTTAAACTCCCCTGCAACTTACACCAAAGCCAGCACTCGAAACTGGGTTTCAATAGAAGTGCTTGACAATGATGCTCCAACAGTAGGTACTTTACCAACATTAAGTGTTGCAACTATTAGTCCAACAACTATCAACGAAGGGGAAGGTATAACTGTTCAATTTAATTCAACAAAAATAATCCCGCAAGGGTTCAGGTTTCGGGTAAAAATCAATCAAAATTCACCTGAACTTGCTAGTTTAAGTGACCCAAATACTGCGGAATTTTTAACATTTGAAGCCAATAACGAATACTTTCCTTACTATATCTATGATTTTCCACAGGGAACCTCTTATTTTCGACATACTTTTACTACGCTAGATGACATTGTTGATGAATATGATGGGATCATTTCTATTGAAATAGTTCCAGATGCCACAAAGTATCTAATTGACAATCTAAAAAAACGAGTGGAAGTTACGGTGAAAGATTATCAAGACGCTGATCCAACATTTACTCTCAAACTTTTAACAGCGACAAACATCACAGAAGGAGCGACCATAAGATTTAATTTTGAAACAGACAATATTACGACAAAATACGCAAAGATTAGAGTTTTTGAAGGTACCAGTAACTTTCTTCATCCAATTCCAAGGCCAGGAACTCAACCGACAACACGACCAAGTGCAAGATGTCCTATTCTCAGAAATACTATAGCAACAGTAAATATCGGGGAAGCTGGTGAACATACTCGTGAATTGTGTGTTGAAACGGTGAATGATATGGTAGAAGAAGAAAGTAGTACAATAACTATTTCCGTAGATGCATCACAAGACATGCATTACAATGTGAATTCCAAAAGCAGTTTTACGATTACGGTAGCAGATAATGACTTTGTGCGACCAACTCTAACGATTTCATTAGATACTGCCATTAGTTCAGACGATTTTTATGAGAGTGGATATTTTTATTTCAAAACAATTTCTTCTGTTCCTGTTTCACGTCACATACCGGTTAAAATCAACGTAGAACAGACTGGAGATTTTTTTGACCCAGATATAAGTACTGTAAGTTTGGGTGGACAAACAACATTTCATAGACAAAACACAATAGAAACGACTGGTAATATTACTATATTTCCCCTTGATGATGATGTAGCCGAAGCCCACGGTCAATTCACTGTTACTATTTTAGAATCAGATCAATACATATTAGGTTCTCAAAGTTCCATTACCATTGATGTTTTTGATAATGATCAACCTGAAGGAATTTCAATTTATGAAGTTAAAGACACCATAACGGAAGGTGAGACAGCGATCTTTCAAATAACTTCAGATACGATGTTAACTTCTCAAAAAACTATAAATATCTCAACAACTGAAATTGGGAATTTCATTGATCAAACTAACTCAGACTATCCGTATAATGATGTTACTTTTAGATCAGGTCGTAGTTATGAATTATTGGAAATCCCAACTAAGAAAAACAACGCCACTGCAGATGATGGTTCAATTACGGTAATAATCCAAGATTCAACTCTGCAATCTACGGCTGATGGTTACTATACAAAAGCTAGTTCAAATTTAAGTGCTACGGTGAATATAAATAAAGTTGTACCTGAATTATCAATCTCTCCAGCTTCAATTCGAATTACAGAAGGACATGATTTTACTTTTAATGTTCATTCAACACCAGCGACAACTAGGGATTTGACAATCGAATTTACTCCGACTCCGAGTGATACAAGTATTACCTATTCTCCAACAACCCCACCACCACCAGAAACATTAGCCATACCAGTAGGAAGTACATCCACGACTTGGACTGGTAATATCGCCGAAGCCCCGCCAAACTCTATAGTTTCAATTGATATAAGTGATAGTGCAGATAACAAATATACTGTCGCGGCTGACTCAACGCTTGCGGTAACAGTATTGGATAATGACAATCCAACTGCTTTACTGCCTAAAGTTTCGGTAGAACCAGTATCCGATGGAGTTCTTGCTGGAAGTCCAGCTGTTTTCAAGATTATTTTAGATCCTCCAGCAACTAGAAGAGTTGATGTAAGGTATAATGTGACCCTTGAGGGAAATTTTTTCTCAGGTTACTTGAGTTCCAGATTTATAACCTTTCCATTACGTGCTTCAAGTGTTGACCATGTGATAATGACTGAGGATCCTGATGATAGTATGGATGATGAAGACGGCTTGATTACTTTAACTTTACTGGAAGGTAGTGGTGAGGGTAATCAGATTTATGCTTTAGCTAATAAAGAAATGAGTGAGGCTGAAACTATTGTTACGGATGATGAAAAGCCAGAGCTTTCAATTACTGCAAATGAATCAGAGGTAGATGAAGGAGATGATGTTGAATTCACGATAACTGCTGATGCAAAATTGGGGTTTAAATTTGCAATTATGTTTAGTGTGAGCGAAACTGGAAATTTTTTAACCGCAGAATCTTTAGCAATGAATAGTATTGATTCAAATTTCGACGAAATGAGTATGGAAACGGTATTAGAAACGACACTCAGTTTAACCACCAAACCCGCGGATACGGATTATCAGCCCAATAGTGTCGTTTCTGTGACGCTTGAAGATGGCACTCACTACACCATAGCTAACGAATCCAGCGCAAGTGTAACAATAGAGGATGAGAACACACCAACAGGTGGATTTTCCATTATTGCTGTAATGGAATCAATTACCGAGGGTGAACTCGCAACATTTCAAATTCGTACGGATTCTACGGTCTCATCACAAACTACTGTTGCAGTTTCACTAGAAGATGGCGGTCGTGGATCGATCATTGGTGCATCAACTAGAAATGTAATATTTGAGATTGATGATAAATCAAAAGACTTTGAAATCAACACCACTAATTTCCCCAATTTTACTGCAACGGGATTTATCAAGGCAACTTTAACTACGAGCAATGATTATAGCATAGTTGTATCCAACAAGAGTGATGAAATTTTAGTATTTAGTGATGAAAGTGTTCCTAGTTTGCCCAGAGTATCAATCACCTCAGCTTCAAGTGTTTATGAAGGTGAAGATATTACAATCAATTTTACCACTACCTCCCTCTCCCCGACATTTAGTTTTCCAAGTGGTGGGATTCCAGTTTCGATTAATGTCCAACAATCAGGGGGAAACTTTATTCAATCAGCTTCTGATTTAGGTGATAGCACAATTACCTTGCTTTCTGATCCCCATAATCTTGAAATCCCGACTCAAGTAGTTAAGGGTCAAGATACTGGATTAGTCAAAATTAAAATAAACTATGATCCAGAAGCAGTTGATAGGTATTTACCTGCTGATTATCCAAGTACCACTACGACCCAAATCACTATTAATGATAACAATCAACCAGCCCCGACTATTTCATTAGCACCTGGTACCATTCAAGATACAACTAATCCAATCACATCTGTAATCGAAGGCGAAAATCCAGCAGTAATTTTTCAACTTGATCAACCAGCAACTTATGATTTTGTCATTCTCTACAGCACTTCTGAAGTAGGCTCATTCTTAGAAGGAGCTGCAGGGATGAGACAACAAGATGTAGTCGTAAATAACCAAAATATTTCTGTACCTATCAATACTGAAGATGATGATGCATACGAATTGGATGGTAGTATCGCGGTAGAACTTGCAAATGGTGAAAGTTACAATATCAACATGAATAATCGCAAAGTTGAAATAGCTGTTGAAGATAATGACACTGCAGAGATTTTTGTTGCGATTGATGCTCCAGTAAGTGTTGTTGAAGGAGATGATATTGCTGTTATACTAACCGCGACCTCTACTAGTAATACTCAACAAACAATCATGGTGGACTTACAAGCTACGAATACCACAGGAACATATCTCAACTACACCAATTCGTTAATAGAGATTATTGCCGCACCTAATACAACTACTAACAAACCTGTCCCCATTC
This sequence comes from Stappiaceae bacterium, assembly GCA_964291365.2. Classification (GTDB taxonomy): domain Bacteria; phylum Pseudomonadota; class Alphaproteobacteria; order Rhizobiales; family Stappiaceae; genus JBDWFY01. The sequence goes on along the minus strand of OZ219989.1, from coordinate 745,335 downwards.
CAACATCTGAAGTCGTGAATAGTTCCGAAGGAGCAATCAGTCTCACAATTGTGCCAACGTATGATTATGATGCGATATCAACAACTCCCACCAATGTGAAAGTCATCGCTAAAGAAGTTTTACCAGAAATTACTATAACGCGTACTAGTCCTACCACAATTATCGAAGGTGAGACTGCGAAATTCACTATCTCCACTACCGCAACACTAAATGCGGACTTACCAGTTTTTATATTAGTTTCTCAGGGAGCAGGTGAAGATTTCATTACTGGAACTCCACCAACTTCTGCAACACTTGATATGTCCAGCAATTCTGATTTAGTAGAAGTAATGACTCTTGCAGATACGAACGATGAATCCCATGGCACCATTACTGTTGTTGTTCAAGAGGATCCTAAGAAAACTAGTAGAACAATGGATGCGACCTATTTGAGAAGCTCTTCAAATTCAGCGTCAATTACGATTCAAGATAATGATGCACCTGCTGGGGCACCAAACATCACTATTGCTGGTTTACCTGAAGTCATTGAAGGGGATGAAGCAATCTTCACATTTTCTACTGATAAACTACCAGAAAATAATGATGTGATTAACGTTCATTTTCAAATTACTCAAGTTGGTGACTTCCTCGCACCGTTCACGACCCCAGATGACATTGATATTACATCCTCAGGACCTGCTTCATTTAAATTACCAACTATGCCAGACGCAGTTACTGAAGTTGAAGGAGCAGTCACTGTTCAACTTGTTGCTGATACAGAACCAACTCCAACTTATTCGGTTGGCAATCCTTACTTCGCAACTACGGCATTAATCGATGATGACGACACAAACCTGCCAAGTGTCACAATAGTACTTGCCAATCCAAGTGATCAAACAATTACCGAAGGAACATCCGATGCTATGTTTACCATCAATTCTTCTTCAGAAACTAGTAGTTCAACTCCTATTGAAGTAGAGGTAATAATAACTCAAAATGGAGACTTTCTTGACGAAGCTATGGGAGTAAGAAAACCGATGATTACTACTGGTACACCTTTTCCTCTCACCGAAATGATAGAGGATGATGAGATTGATGAACCAGACGGCTCAATTACTGCGAGACTAAAGTTGAAATCTCCAAAAACATACGCAATTGGCGCAGAACAACAGGCCACCATTAATGTTATGGACGACGAAGAAGTACCAGAGATTTCAATAACTGCAGTAACAGATGAAGAGGGTACCGAGCAAAATTCGGCAGACTACAATACTTTTGATTTTAATGTATCTTTAGATCGCGCTTCTACTAAAAATATTACAGTAGTCTTTGCGTTTGGAAAAGTAGGAGATTCTGCTAAAGTAGGTCCAACCGAGGATTATACCCATGCTTATGATACTCCTGCAAAAAAAATACTTACCTTTGCTAATGCAAGTTCGGAAAATACTAATAATAGAGAGGAAACCATCACAGTGACCATTATTGGTGATTCGTACAATGAAGCGGATGAATTATTTACAATAACTTTGTCCAATCCAACAAATGCAAAATTTGCAGATAACAAAACTCAAATATCTACAACTGGTACTATTGAAAACGATGATCCAGTCCCAAGTATTAAATTTGACTCTGCGACTGCAGAAAGTTCAGAAGGAATACCAGTTAAATTTCCAGTATCCTTAAGTGCACCATCAGGACATGATATTACAATATCTTATACTTTAGCCGATGGCTCTGCAACCATTGCAGATAATGATTATGTAAATCCTGCTGATGGTGCTAGAACACTAATGATTCCAGCAAAATCTATGGGGGGAACAATTTCTGTTACTACCACTCAAGATAATGTTGATGAGATTGATGAAGACTTTTCCATTACACTTGATGACCCAGCGGATACATCCATAGTCACTTTAGGAACACCAAAAACTGCTACTGGTACAATCTTAAGTGATGATAATCCAACTCTATCCATTGAATCAAAAACAGTGAGTGAAGATGATGGTACGGTGACATTGAAAGTTAAATTAGCTAGCCCAAAAGGGACTGCAATAAGAGTATCTTGGAACACAATGAATGGAACAGCTATTGCTGGAAGAGACTTTACCGCGAATTCAGGAATACTGGAATTTGATGGTACAAATACAGATAAAGAAGAAGAGATTGCAATTGCTATTTTAGATGATTCCAATGATGAAGATGAGCAATCCTTTGCTGTTCAACTAGCGGACGTATTTGGTATTACAAGACTCAATGGTGGAACGGGCACTATTACCATAATGGACAATGATGATGAACCTATGGTTTCTATTGCACAAGTAACTACTCAAGTTGAAGATAATGGAGCAATTCCGCCGGCAACACTTTCTGATACTTTATATAATATTGATGTAACTTTGAATGATGGAACCGCAGCTACTGCGTCAGAAAAAACAGTTAGTGTGAACTTTACAATATCTCCAGGTACCGCAGTTTTAACGCACGATTATGAATTGGTGAATTCATCAAACACACTGACATTTAATCCTGGAACCACCACGCAACAAATTATGTTGCGGATCAAAGCCGATAACATGGATGAGGATAATGAAATTTTTTCTATTCAACTCACCTCAAAAACTAATGCCCAATTTGCTTCTGGTGCAGATAGTCCTCAATCTATTACTATTACTGATAATGACGGTCCACCTGTAATTTCTATTGAAAATGTATCAGTAACTGAAGGTGTTGATTCTGGTGGAATGTTTATCATCACACAAACTCCAGCATCTGGCAAAACTGTATCTGTTGATGTCACAATAGCTGATGACACAGCTATTGCTGGTATAAACGAAGATTATGAAATTTCTGAATCAAGTGGAAATTCTAAAACATTAGAATTTACAAAGACCGATATCCCTGCAGCTTCAGTGACTCAGAATATTGCATTTACTATTCGAGATGATAATTTAGATGAAGCTAATGAAACCTTCACTGCTACTTTATCCAACCCATCTCCGAGGGCGTATGCAGATATTCATGATACTAAGAATGTAGGAACTGCTACAATAGTCGATGCCGCTAATGATCTGCCACCAACTTTGACAATTACTGCCGGTTCAGGTTCAGAAGGCGATCAAGATGAAATGGGTGATATTAGTTTCACCGCAATGTTAGACAAACCTAGCGGCAGAGTCATTACCGCAACCATTACTCCATCAACGGAATCTGGAGATACTGCTAAGGCTGGAATAGACTTTAAAACTACACCTGTTATGGTAGTGTTCGCAAAAGGTGAACAATCAATGACTTTTGCTGTTAAATCAATTGGTGATGATATTGACGAAGTAGATGAAACATTTACCATAACGTATAGAGCAGATTATGCAAATACACCAAATAGGACTGTGACTGGAATAATTTTGAGTGATGACAATCCAACCCTATCAATTGAATCAAAGACAGTAAATGAAGACGTTGGTACAGTAACATTAAAAGTAAAATTGGCTAACCCTAAAGGATCTGCAATCAGTGTCCCTTGGGAAACTGTTGCTGGAACAGCAATGGCAGACAATGATTTTGCCACGAACAAAGGAACATTAGAATTTGATGGTACCAACATTGATAAAGAGGAAGAAATTGTTATCACGATTTTGGATGATTCCAATGACGAAGATGATCAATCATTTACTGTTCAATTATTTAATGTACCAAATGTAACACGACTCAATAGTGGGATTGGAACCATCACCATAATGGATAATGACGCGGAACCAAAAATCAGTATCGCTCAGATAACAGCTCAAATGGAAGATATTGAGACAACAGCATCAACCCCCCCTACAGATACACTTTATAATATTGCTGTAACTTTGAATGATGGAACTGCGGTTACTGCATCAGACAAAACTGTAAGCGTAGGCTTTACAATAACCCCTGGTACTGCAGTTGCAATTCACGATTATGATTTAGATAATTCATCCAACACGTTGACTTTTGATCCTGGATTTTCCACTCAAATAATTAGGCTGAGAATTAAAGCCGACAATATGGATGAAGATAATGAAACTTTCACTGTTCAACTAACTTCAGCAACCAATGCTCAATTTAAATCAGGAGCAAATAGTCCGAAAACCATTACCATCACTGATAATGACGACCCACCGGTATTTTCAATTGACGATGTTTCGGTAACAGAAGGTTCAGTTACAGAAGGGGTATTCATGATTACACAAACACCTCCATCTGGTAAAACTGTTTCCGTTGATGTTACATTCAAAGATGGTACAGCTACTGTAGGTGAAAATGAAGACTATGAAATTTCTGGAAATGGTGGAATGACTAGGAGACTAATTTTTCCGAAAGTAAATATCCCCACCGTTTCAAAAACTCGGAGCATTTCATTTACTATTCGCGATGATAATTTAGATGAAGAACATGAAACCTTCACGGCGACATTATCCAATCCCAACCCAAGTGCAAATGCTAGTATTCATCCTACCAAAAGTGTTGGTACAGCTACAATAATCAATGCTACTGTTGATGTTCAACCAACTTTAACAATTTCTGCTGGTTCAGGTTTAGAAGGCAATCAAGGTGAAATGGGCGACATCGGTTTTACCGCGTCATTAGATAGGTCTTCTGGTAGAAATATCACTGTACGCATTACCTCATTCATGGCACCCGGTGACACTGCCGAACCAGGAATTGATTTTATTGCAGAACCTGTTCCCTTTCGTCTAATTTTCCAGAAAGGTGAGCTGTCAAAATCCTTTGTCATCAAATCAATTGGTGATAGTGAAAAAGAACTAGATGAAACATTTACCATTACATACAGTGCAGATCATGCGAAAACTCCACTTACGACTACTATAGGTACAATATTTAGTGATGAAATTCCACGTGTATCTATTGTACGTGAAGATGAAGCTACAACCCCAGTTTTAGAAGGTGAAACATTTGAAGTAGAATTAACAACAATGGAAACTCCCCCACCAACTATGTTAAATCCGATTTATCTCAATATTAATCTATTACAAGGTAGAAAATTTATTGCGTTCAGAATGCCACGCGTTGTCAAAATGGAAACCGGTTCCAAAACTTTGAGGATCCAAACTCTGAAAAATGCCAAAGATATGGAAGGTGGTACCATAGTAATTTCAATCTCTGTCAGCGAAGGTATAGCTGGCATAAATCACGAAAAGTCTTTTATTAACGTCAACATCACAAACAATGATAGTCTTCCGACTACATTACAACCAAGAATCTCAATAGCAGTTTCTGCAGTTGAAGCGATTCTGAGAAACCAAGGCAATTCTGGGGCATCTCCTGGATTAGCCAACTCCCCGCAAATGCAATTACCAAATATATCCGTTTCGGCCTTAGCGCAATTCGTCAATGAAGGGGAACCAATCCAATTTGAAATTTCCCGAAATCGATTCCACAATTCAGAGTTGATTATAGATTACATGTTAATTCCAGAAGGTGATTTTTATGGTAGAATCAGTAATGAGGTCAGACAAGTTCACTTATCTAGATCTCAAACTAATGCCAACATCGAAATTGCAACCATTGATGACAAATTCGCTGAACCAGATGGCGCGATGACATTATCACTCATCGCGCGCGATTCTTATCATCTCGCTGATCAAAGTAGTGCAAGAGTTGTTGTTTCTGATCTCGAGGATCGACAACAGCACGTTAACCAGCTCACGTTAGCAAGCCAAGATATTCTTTCAAATCTAACTGATACAATTGGAGCGAACACCTTCAACATCTCAACAAGTCGGATGGAACAAGCATTTTCAAATTCAAATGATTTAACAACCTTTAAGTTCAATGGGAATCAAGACCTGATAAATATTTTAACTGCAAGTGGTGAAGCGTTAAACGAAAACTCATTGACACTCCGAGAGATATTAGGAAACTCTTCATTTTCGATTGGACTATTCGCTGAAGATCTAAAACCGAACCGAACAACTTTTTGGGGAATTGGAGACTCTCGTAATCTAACTTCAAGTAAAAGTTTAAATCAACATTCTTGGGAAGGAGATGTATTCACTGGTCAAATTGGTTTTGACTCTATACTAGGAAGTGGATTTCTTACAGGACTTTCAACCTCTTTAATTGAGTCCGAAATTGAACATACGGGTGCAACGACGGACAAGTTACTGTTTAAGACGCGCTCTACTGCTTTAAATCCATATTTAGGTTGGAGTTTACCAAACCAAGATGCAAATTTAGCAGTGGTAGCAGGGTATGGAGTAGGTGAAATTGATATTGATCAAACTCATTATGAATTACAAACTGTTTCAAACTCCTATCATACAATTGGTGTTAGTGGTGACAAACGCATTTATTCCTCTGATAGAATCTTCAAAGGTGGCACAAGCAAGCTAACAATTAATGGTAAGTCTTGGATAGCCAGACAAAATCTACATGGTATCGAAGGATTAATTAGCTCTCTACAATCCACTTCAAGTTATCACCAAATTGGAATTTCAGGTTCACATACCCAACATCTATCCGACAGCTCAACTTTAATTCCAAAATTTTCATTCAATTTAAGTAAAAACAACAAAGACCAACAGTCATCTTTCGGTTTAGAAATTAGTAATGAATTAACCTATACTTCACCACTTGGAATATCTTTGACCGGAAAAAATAAAATTCTATTAGTTGAACAAGATGAAATACAAAAATGGAGTATATTTGGAAACCTAAACTATGACCGTGATAATGACCAACTTGGCACAATCTTAGAATTTTCTTCATCGTATGGAATTTTGCAAGAATTGAATACAACTTCCAATTGGAGTAGCCATATTTTTGAAAGAGATATTGTTTATAGTCCGTATCTAGATGGTGTTAATTTCAAATCAGAGCTTGGTTATGGAATCAGCATCATAGATGAAACAAGGTCATTAACTCCTTTCGGAAACATTGACTTTTCTGAATTTTCCAATAGACATTACAATGTAGGTGCTCGTATAAAAATTGGTTCAAATCTAAAACTTGAATTGACCGGAACGCAAGAATCAAGCACTGCCGGTATTACCAATCAAAAAATACAATTTGATGGAACAATGAAATGGTAATTCAATCTTCTACTTTTCTTTTGCGAGTAAAATTGTCGTAATAAATAAACAGAATTTTAAAAAATCCAAACCTAAGAGACATGACAATGCTTTTAATTATGTAATAAAATTCGTTGAAACTGTAATTCACAATACACAATTTTAATTCTCGCGAATTTACCAAATGACTGACACCTCGCTCGTCAAGCGAATCCCACATTTTTTCCATGTTAATTTTCTATTTCAATTGCGCTTCGCGCTATCAGGTCGTTGAGTAAGGTAATGACCGGCCAAAGTACGTGTGTCACGAATTGACTCTGAATTGCGAACAACCTTTGACGTAGTCGTCGGTGCGTGACCAAGCGTTTGCTCCTGATTTTCTTGTTTTTTTGCCATGATTAAACTCTCGTGTAAGTTAAGTGGTATTGTGATAATTAAGAAGTAGTTACAGTATTAGAATTACTTAGACGACGAACAAATAATTATGAACTTACAGTATCACACTATTAGGGAATTAGCTGAATTACATTATTAGCTACAAACTCCATCTTAACCATGTAGTAACTTACAAATTAATTTAAAAGCATTTTTTGAATAATTATTTTCCACGTTAATTTCTCGTTTCAACCTTAATCACTTCCTTAACAATTTGGTAGAACAATCAATTTGTAGTCAGATTTAAAGAATTTGTAGTTAATTAGTCTGAAATATTTTGATGCAACTTAGTTAACAATAATTTCTTGAAAATATGATACTAATAGATTAAATATTTAAAGTTGGATTTCTACAACATAACTAACTTCAAAAATTAATTGTCAATTAATTTCAAATTCTACATGTCTTTCATCACATATTGTGACTGACTCAAATGTATAGGTTGTTTTAATTGAGAGACATAAGATTATGCCGCAAATTTTATACCCAACTACCAAATCACGCTCAATCTTAGGCCGCGTCCTCCCTAAATCGGGACGACCAGTGGGGTATGCCGCTTTAATTATAGCACATAATCTTAATGTACCGACACCTCATCAGTTATCAGTGATTAATAAAAATTCAAAGCCACAAGAAAATTGGAATTTCACCAAACCAGAACATTTACCAAAAAACACACTTTTCGGTCATCTAAAATTTGCTCTCAAGTTTGAAGGTTTAAATTTAACAGTTTTGAAACGATTATTTGTGTCCGTTGGTCCAACCACCATTGAAGCAAAAATTCGTAAAAATCCGACGAGTACACTTTTACGAAAAATTTGGTTTTTGTACGAGTGGTTATTGGAAGAACAACTTGATTTACCAAATTGTAAAAAATCTAAGTTTGTACCAATTGTTGATACCAAATTGCAATATGCAACCAAGGGAAAACCATCACATCGTCATTTTGTGACTAACAATTTACCTGGTACAGTAAATTTTTGTCCCTTAGTATTTCGCACTGCTCAACTTGACAAATATATGGAACAAGACATTGACCAACTTATTCATGAATCATTGTCATCAATACCAAAAAGATACATAGATCTAGCAATGAATGTTCTTCAGCTAAAAGATTCAAGGTCTTCCTTTCTAATTGAAAATGAAACTCCTTCCGATATACGAATTCTACGATGGAGTAGATTAGTAGCTACATCAGGTGATGAACCAATTAGCATTAAGCTCTTAGAAAAATTGCAACGTGAAGTGCTAGAAAATAGATATGGATTCCAATATGGACTTCGAAAGACATGGGGATTTGTGGGTTCTCGAGATCCTGTTGATCGAACACCAATTCCAGTACATATTAGTGCAAAATATCAAGACCTTAAACAATTAATTTCAGGTTTAATTGAATATGATGAAAAATTTATCAAGTCATTAAATCCAGTAATTGCGGCCGCAGCACTTTCATTCGGATTTGTCAATATTCACCCCTTTGAAGATGGAAATGGTCGCATTCACCGTTATCTTATCCACCATGTACTGGCAAGGTGTGGTTATACAAAAAGTGGTGTGAATTTCCCTATCTCTGTCGTATTTCATCAAGAGTTGGATGAATATCGGAAGGTATTGGATGACTATAGTAAACCAGTATTATCTGCTATTGAATGGGAATCAACAGAAAAAGGAAATGTGAAGGTATTGAATGATACTTGCGATTTCTATCGATATTTTGATGCAACTCGCTACACTGAATTTCTATACTTTTGCATTCATCGCGCAATAAAGTCGGATATACCAGAAGTAGCAGACTTCCAAATAAAATTTGAGGACTTTGTTCTTCAGTCCAAAAACTTTATGGATATACCAGATCACTTAATTCACTTAATGTATCGATTTCTCTATCAAAACAAAGGTAAGTTTTCAAAACGGGCACTTAATCGAGAATTTGCTCATTTAACTAAAATTGAGGTGGAACAGTTTGAAAAAATTTATCATACAATTTTTGAAAGTTAAATTAATGCTTCCCACTTCTACAAAAATTTATGTCATGTTTTCGAAAATCCCGTACAGATAAATTGGAATTCACAACCTGGGATATCCTAGGTAATCTAACCAATGACCATGGCAATGACCAACTTGGACCGTTAATAGAAATTTCCCATCCTTTGGAAAAATGCAAAATGCGAGTGCTCGCTTATTTTGGAGTAAAGATATTCTTAATAGTGTCACCGAAACTGGACAGTATATTGAAGGAATAAATGTTAAAGCCAAATTGAGTTTCGGAATGAGTTTTTTAAATGGAACTTCTATTCTAACACCATTTGGTGGGATTCTATATTCAGATATCTCAAATAACAATTTTCAATTTGGAAGTCAGTTCCAGCTTGGTTCAAATTTAAATTTTGAATTTACTGGAACACAAGAGACCAATCAAAAAAGTTTAACGAATCATCTGCTTCAATTAGATGGAATAATAAGTTGGTAGTTGGGTTTACATTAAATCTACGTCCAAATTACCATCCATGTAATTCATTTATCTAAGCAAAATAAAACAGTACCTAATGACAAAATTCACGCACTTCAAACGAAACCCGCACTATTTCCACGTCAACTTTCAATTTTAATTGTGCTTAGCACTTTCACGTCGTTGAGTAAGGTAAGGACCTGCCAATGTTCGTGTGTCACGAATTGACTCTGGATTGCGAATAACCTTTGATGCAACCGTTGGAGGGTGTCCATAGGTTTGCTCTTGATTTTCTTTATTTTTAGCCATGATCAGATTCTCCTGAATGTAAAGTGGCTTTGTGATTATTAAGTAGCCGCCCCAGAATTAAAATATCTTTGGCGACGACCAAATAAAGATGAACATACGATAGCACTTCTAAAAGGCATTTATTGACTTACACTATTTACTATCTGCACCTATGAAACTATATAGTTGCTTACAAAATAATTTGCAGACATTTTCTTTTCCTTTACTTTTTACGTTAGTTTCTCATTACAACCTTATTCACTTTCTTTGCGGTTTTAGTTAATTCTATCCAATCTATAGAATTCAAGAACTTTCCAATATTTTGGGAAGTTTTAACTTTCAAATGAGGTTTATCCGTATGAATATATTCATTCAATACAAATTTAGATTCAATACAAACCTCTGTTTTTTCGTTAACATAAACTTTTAATAAGTTTATAGTCTTTTGATAGTGCTGATTGCTAATGTTACAACCAACCAATCCTGGTAAACTATCTGTGGCCAGATACTTGTTGATATCTACCTTGAAAACTTCATAAATTTCTTGATAGTCGTCGGAATCAAGTCGCGCATGAGGTGTAGGGTAGACTATTACACCAATTCCTAAATTTGAACTATAACCAATATCAGGAGTTCGATTAAGAGTACGATAGAGGTAATCTGCATCAAATCTGGTTAGACCAGCAGATGCCTCGTGATCTAATGTAAGGGAATCTTCACTTGAAATTGGTTCCAAATACAAATAACCATCTGGGTGAACCGCAAGTGACTCAAAAAGGTAAGCTGAATTGTTTCCAAATGCAAATAATTTAAAAACTGGGTCAACTTGAACTTCATTTTTCATTTTTAACACTCCATTTTGTTTCAGATTCGTTTACTCATCCAACAACTTGCAAAAAATTTTTTCACCAATTTTGACAAATCAGCAATTATTTGCCGGATTTACTACCTAAATATGCACCAACAATGAAGTTTTCAACTATACTTTAGACTAGCTTGATCAAGATAGCTCTTTACATTATCTGCACCTAACTTAGCGAATTCACCCGCACGGAGTCTTTGGTTATATTGCTCCGCTTTTACCACAACCCATCCGTCATAATTTGGTGCCTCCTTTAGTTCTTTCACAAAATCAATACATCCATCACCAGATACCGTGAAGACACCTTCAATGACCGCATCAAGAAAGCTAAGGTTTTTAGCTGTGGCTTTTTGCATGATGTGCGGACGCACATCTTTAACGTGAATATGGGAAATTACACAATATCAAATTCAACACAAAGCAAATAAAAAAAGTATTATTCGGGGTTGCAATCTGTTTTTTTAGTGTTATATTTTATATAGTTTCAACAAATGGGAGCGAATGCAATGAATAACAAACATAAAAACGATAAACTGAAAGCAAAATTTTTTAGTACTTTCTATAACGAAAGAATATACGAAGAAAACGATGATGTGATTGCCACAATTGAAGAAGCACAAAGAAAGACAAATTTGAGCCTTGATCAGGTCAGTGAATTATTTGAGGAAGTCATGAATCGAAAGTGGGATGGTTTATCAAAAACTGGCGACGGTTCGGTAATTGCATTTTTCAAAATAAATGCTACTAAATTATTTGAGATCACTCAAAGTATGATGCACAAAGAAACCGCTTAACAGAAATAGATTACAAAGTCAAGCTTATAATACTTTGAACAACTTCAAACTATTACCCCACAATGGTGCATTTACAAAAAAGCACCTCTGATTGAGAGAAAAAAACAGCTTTCAAAATTTACTTCCCTGAATTGAATCAAAATCAATTATCGACCTTTGTACTCTCTTGACCCTTCGATAAATCTTGCAATAGCAGTTGCATTAATCTTAAACCATACAACTGCTGGACTATTTTTGATACCCGCTAAAGCCTCAAGTTTCCGATCCTCTACCTCATTCAACGCGAGTACCACTGATTCCAAACTCATCCCAGCATCCGCTGCGGCAGTTTTTACTGCTTCCATAACATCGTCTACTCCCTCATAAGTCCACAAATGGTAAAAGTTTGCAAAAAATTTGCTCTTTTGAGAAGTGTTAGAGCTCACGTTCATTGGATTCTGTCCTCTATTAAATTTTTTGGTCAAAAATTCTAATTTCAATTTTAGTACTAGGAGCTAAAATTTTTAATGATGAATTATTACATTTCTTATATTATGATTCACAAAATTTTTCAATTCTTTAGAATTTCTTAGCCGACCTTTTTCATTGACCTTTCAATTCCTTTGAATTCTCTCAAGAGTTTTTCTCCATATATATCATACATAAGCGGATAAATTTCGTAGGCATTAGACATTAGTTCAAAGTAACCCATTGAAGCATCAATTAAATTAACACGCAATCTCTCAACTTTCAATTTGTCTTTACCATAAAGTAATTGCAAATGTTGTATTAATAAATCTAATTTCTTAACAACAGATTGATGATGAAACACAATATTGAGCAAATCAGACGAAAAAAATACAATCATGACGGTCAATATTACTAATCCTACAGTAATTCCAGTATCATTACTAGTATGTAATACAATGTTAGCAAATAAACTCATTGCCACAAACAAGCAAACAACCACAAAAAATATCAATATTTTCCAACTCTTGTCGTATAGGAACTTATTGCACACAAAAATTACAAGTAAGACATGTAAAAAGTCGTTACACCGCTCTTTGTTTTGCATATTATACTGAATATAATCTAAAATATCAGACTTAAATTTAGTATATTGAGTATAACTTTCACCATCTACTTGCTACAAGTCTTTAGAGACTCCTAAATAAAAAACTGAAGCTCTACGGTCATCGAAATTCAATTCTCTTTGACTAAAGTACTCAAATTTTTTCCACCAATAGAAACATAGAATAGCACCTGAAATTGGTAGTGTCCAAACCAAAAGAAAATTTGCTTCTTGAAAAAAAATAGTAATAATTGATGGTAAAGGTACCAGAATTTGCAAAGCTAATAACCAAACACTAAAATTAAATAGGGCCTTTGAATCGTTTTTTAAAGTATCAACAATGTTTTCGTAATTAATTTTCATTGTTTCCTCGAGAAATTATTTTATTTTATCAACAATGTGTTCAATTTAAGAATCAGAGCAATATTTCACATTTTTAATCTGAGCAAAATTCTGCGGAATGCTACTGCACTCTTAATCTATTATCAACTATCATGACAAAATTCTCAATTAAGAATTAAGGAGTAAAAATTTTAAACTTTGGAAACTAATATTTTAAATTGAAATAATCAAGACCTATTCCAAAACTTCAATAACATCAATTGTTTTTACGATTTCTTCAATAACAACAAGTGCTTTTGAATCATACAGAATTTAACTCAAATTAAACAATAACCTCGTATTCAAATCAGATCTTACTCGTCACCTGTACAATATAATCTGTAAATTTTACCATAGTACTCCTGTCAATAGAATTTCTAATTATTTCAATCCAGATTGTTTAAGATATTCCTTTAGATTATCTGCACCCAAGTTGGCAAACTCACCTGTACTGAGTCTTTGGTTATATTGCTCCGCTTCAACCACGACCCAACCTCGGTAATTCGGGAATTCATTGAGTACTCTCACAAAATCAATACATCCGTCACCAGGTACCGTGAAAACACCTTCAATGACTGCATCAAGAAAACTAAGATTTTCAGCTGTGGCTTGTTGCATGATATGTGGACGAACATCTTTAACGTGAATATGAGAAATTCGATCACGATATTTGGCCGCCAACTTTACTGGGTCTGCCCCTCCCCAAGTTGCGTGTCCTGTATCTAACAACAAATGTACCCCTTCACTAGTTGAATGCATCAGGTTATGTATATCTTCTTCTGATTGAATAACTGTCCCCATATGGTGGTGATAGACCAATTGTAAACCATTAGCGCGACTCCATTCCGCAACTTCAGTTATTCTTTGGCCAAAATCATCCCATTGCTCTGGAGCAATAGTCGGACGTTTTGAAAGTGGTATCCTCTTATCACCATGAATGGTGTTTGATGTTTCTGCGAATATCAATACTTCACAACCGCAATCTCGAAGTAATTCAAGATGAGGTTTGAGTACTTCTATTTCGGGATTGACTTCTCGTTCCAACAGACTAGCAGAATACCAACCCGAAGCTAACAACAATTGATGCGCGTCAAGTACTTTTTGCAACTCTTGTAATTGACGGGGAAACTTAGTTCCCATTTCAATGCCATGATACCCTGCCATATGTGCTTCAGCTAAGCACTGTTCTAAAGGGATCTCCCCACCAAGTTCTGGCATATCATCATTTGACCAACCAATAGGGTTTACTCCAATACGTATTGACATTTATTTTTTCCGTCTTGATTTGTAGAATATTATTAAACCAATAATTATTAATGGTTTAGTTTAAGTTTAAACTAGAACATCGCATGAATAAATTAGTCAGATTAGTCTCCTAACCGTTGAGTTTTTAAACCAGCTTCATACTTTGACCGTGCTTGATTCACTAATTCACGGTCACTGACTTCAGGTACCGCTACATCCCACCAAGTTCCTCCTGCTTCAGTTGACTCTATTGGGTCAGTATCAATCACAATGACACTAGTTTTTTCGTTTGATTTTGCATCCGTTATAGCCTTTTCCAAGTCTGCTAAACTTTCCACCTTGACTGCAATTGCTCCTAAACTTTCCGCATGCGCTCGAAAATCTATCTCAGGTAATTCGGTGTGATAAGCATCTTTTAACAGATTGTTGAAACTTGCACCTCCAGTTCCCACTTGTAAACGATTAATACAACCAAACCCTCGATTATTCAAAACTACAATTGTAATCTTTTGACCAAGCATGATTGAAGTAGCAATTTCAGAATTCATCATAAGATATGACCCGTCCCCGACCATAACGACAACATCACGATCAGGTTTGGCTAGTTTTACCCCAAGTCCTCCAACGATTTCATATCCCATACACGAATATCCATACTCTAAGTGATAACTACCTGGTACATCTGATTGCCATAACTTATGGAGTTCGCCGGGAAGTCCTCCAGCGGCACAAACTAGAATTGTCTTATCACTAGAACTACGTTGAACGGCACCGATAACTTGAGCGTCCGAAGGTAACTGAGCATTAGTTGGAGCTGTGATCTTGATCGCGGCTTCTGACCAAACTGCTTTCGCTTCAGTGGCATTTTTTACCCAACCTTCTGAAGTTCTCCAATCACCCAAACCTTGCACCAAATCCTGTAATCCTACTTTAGCGTCGCCAACTAAAGGAAGCGAACTATGTTTAGTTGCATCAAAGAGTTGTACATTTAATCCAATAATTTTTCGATCTGGATTCTTAAACAACGACCATGAACCAGTCGTAAAATCTTGCAAACGCGTACCAACTGCCAAAATTACATCTGCTTCGCTAGCCAATTTATTAGCAGAAGATGTTCCAGTTACTCCGATCGCTCCCATATTCAAAGGGTTTGATGTGGGTATTGAAGATTTGCCTGCTTGAGTTTCTGCAACTGGAATCTGATGTTTTTCTACAAACTCTGTCAGGGATTCGTTTGCCTCTGAATAAAGCACTCCGCCACCAGCCACAATCATAGGCTTTTGCGAATTTTTTAGAGTATTGACTGCACATTCCATTTCATTGAAGTCAGGTCGAACCCGCCGCATTTGCCAAATTTTCGGTTCAAATAATGATTCAGGATAATCATATGCTTCTGCTTGTACATCTTGGCAAATCGATAACGTTACCGGTCCACACTCAGCAGGGTCGGTCAATACATGCATTGTTCGTCGCAACGCGGGAATCAGTTGTTCTGGTCGACTAATTCGATCAAAATAACGTGATACTGGTTTAAAGCAGTCGTTAGCTGAAACTGTCGCGTCACCAAAATCTTCAACTTGTTGTAACACTGGTTCCGGTCGTCGGTTGGCAAAGATATCACCTGGTAACAATAACACTGGAATCCGATTCACATGAGCAACCGCCGCCGCGGTAACCATATTGGTCGCTCCGGGACCTATTGAAGTGGTACAAGTCATCATTCGTTTTCGATTACTTGCTTTTGCGTAGGCTATCGCGGCATGTACCATCGCTTGTTCATTATGTGAACGGTAAGTTGGTAGTTGGTCTTTCACTTGATACAATGCTTCACCAAATGCGGCAACATTACCATGTCCGAAAATTGCCCAAACTCCAGCAAATAATGGTGCAAAAGTTCCATCCACCTCAGTTTGCTGGACTGACAAAAACCGCGCTAATGCTTGCGCCATTGTTAATCTTTTAGTTTTCATGGACATACAATCCCCTTTTAAAAATATTTAATTCGTTTTTTTGACTCAAAAATTAAAAAGTCCATATTTTTCTAAAGTCTAAGATTTGCATCACATTTATCCCTTCTCTTTTCCGACACAGTTCAAATTTCTATCAATCTCTCAATCTTTCCCAAATTGTCGTTAGTCGCTTAAAATTATCGGCCATTTCAGCAATCGCGGCTTGGTCAAAGATTTTTGCATTAAACCAATCTTCTGCAGTATTTGCAAACAAAGTTCGTCCAACTGCAAATCCCTTTACACAATTAACCTGACTTGCTACTTCAAGTGCTTTTACTAACTCAACTTCAGTTGAACCTAAACCCAATACGACTACTCCACGACAAAGTTTATCGCGCGTTTGAATAACATTGTCAATATTCTTCCATGCGATTGGGTCATCTTGAGGTTCCAGCTTCCACCAGTCCGGTTTGATATCCAAGTCATAAAGTCTATTCATAACACGAGGTATAGTCTCTTCATTTAGCTGTCCATGTTTGCCTGCAATTATTTCTATCATCATTTCACGATTAGTTGAACGACATGCATCAATTAAGCGAAATAACTCCCGTTCCTGCTGTATTCGAATTTCTTCTGAATCATCTGGATGATAAAAACACAAACATTTGGCACAGTGATGAGATGGCCATTCTTTTAACTTAGCTGCCAATGATCCTCCATGCTCAAATTCAAGTGGCCGTGACCCAGGTTGTTCAACTGGTCGTCCGATCCAAATCGCTTCACCTTCTGCTTCAAACAGTGCGGAACGACCATAATCGCTATCAAGCAAAATTCCAAATCCTGGGTCACCACTTGCAACTTCTACTGTAGCCTTTAGTGCTAATAGCTTAAATTCTGCGATCCGCTCATGCGATACACCAGAATGGTCAGCAATTTCTTCCAATTGTGACCGGTGATCAATGGCAAATGCCATCAATCTCTCTGGATGGTGTCGTCGCGTTGTTGCGTGATGAACATGATTCAATAATTTATCTATTCGCAGTGCTTGAAATTTGGAACCTTGCTCCAAAAAGGTTTGTAATTCAGTCCAAGTCGGTATTTCTGGCGAACAAAGTAACCGCGAAACCGCGAATGCTCCACAAGCGTTTGCCCACTTTGCACAAGTCTCCCAATTTTCATCCCGTAGATAGCCACGTAAAAATCCAGACATGAATGCATCACCGGCACCTAATACATTATATACTTCAACTGGAAATCCTGGTCCCGTGATGCCTTCTTTAATATTTGCTGGTATGTCATCAGGGAAAATTACACAACCCATTGGTCCTCGTTTACAAACAATAACCGCACCGGTCAATTTACGAATCTCTCGAATTGCAGCTAACGTATCATCAACACCTCCAACAATATGTAGCTCTTCCTCTGTACCTACTACTAAGTCACAATGCTTGACAATTGATTGCAACCGCTGTGATACCTTTTCAGACGCAATAAATCTTTGCTCACCAGCATCATGTCCAGCTAACCCCCACAAATTTGGTCGATAATCAACATCGAAAATAACTTTAGACCCCGCTTCTCGGGCAATTTTGATTGCTTTCCGGCTTGCCGCCTCAACTTCTGCAGTTGAAAAATGCGTACCCGTAACTACGATGGCATGAGAAGACTTTATAAATTTGGCATCAATATCATCTTCGCACAATGCCATATCCGCGCAATTGTCACGATAGAATATCAACGGGAACGAATCTTCATCACGAACTGATAATAATACTAATGCGGTCAACCGGTTTTGATCAGTGACTATACCAGCAGTGTTCACGCCTTCTCGTTCCATTTGTTCAAGAATGTATCGTCCCATCTGCTCATTACCTACTCTAGTAATCAAACCAGATTTCAACCCCATTCTAGCCGCACCGATTGCGATATTGGAAGGACATCCACCAACCGACTTGGCAAATGTGCTTATATCCTCCAAACGACAACCTATTTGTTGACCATAGAGATCAACCGATGAACGGCCAATGGTGATAACATCAAGAGTTTTTCGAATCGACATGATTTAAGAAACCGACGTATTGATTGAATAAAATTATGTGGAAAATTAGTCTAACTTTCAGTGATTTGTCAATAAAAAATTAACCAGCTCCAAACCCTATTTAAGGTAAAGGTAATATTTTTAATCAACTCTGATTCTGTGACTGACGGTTGGATTGGTTGGGTGAAGGTATTCAAACCCATGATCTCTGATTTGGGTATTATTAATATGCCAAATTTAAAATTCTTTTGTTTGCCGGGAATCATATATATCCTTTCTTATTTCATTATATCCTACGGTTGTTAAATTGGTAGAGGTTGAAGAGAACCTAGTTATGGCACTGAACCATATCTAATAGAACCTCAACCAGACCGTTCAATAAGAGATTGGATTTCGTGTTACACTTTGTCGAATTTTTTATTGTAATTTCCACTATAATTTAGCTTCTGCACTATAAACTCAACTTAATAACAAACTTATTAAGAGTATCAAAATAAGAATAATATTGTCAGTACTATAAGAATTGTAAATACATATCCTATAAACTTCTAAACTTAAAATTAGTTTAAAGGGTACTTTCATGCCCCTTTTTTACGTAATAATAATTTCTAAAAAACAAATTGATAACGTTTATTCGTTAACCACAATTAATGGCATCATTAAAACCAAATAAATTTCATGTGACTCTTGCCAGCAATAATTAATCCTCTTGTAACATTCAACGTATTAATTTCTTTTGAAAGTTTGTCTATTCACTTCCTTAATCTATCGAGATTTTAGATTTCTGAGATAATTTATCGCAACAGATTGAATTGAAATTTATGAATAATAACGATATAGTAACCAGTATAAACAATTTGGAGAGAATCTATGATTAAACAATTAACACTCATATTATACCATTTCCAAAAAAGATTATCGTATAAAGTGAATTTACAATTTACATTTGTGTTTTCCTCATGTATTCTTTCAACTATTCAAAATAATGTCAATTAAATATTTTGATTAGTGAGAGAATCGTTATTTATCATGGCACGAAGAGCAACACCACTGCGTTCAGATTTCAACTCAGAGAGGTTACAAGAGATTCTTGATACCTGTAAGATTGTAAAGCAGTATAAACGTCTCCTTGCCATTAAAGGAGTCTATGACGGGTTAAGTCGAACTGAGGCCGCTAATTTAGTCAATCTAAGTATTGACGTGCTTTGCTATTGGATCAAGCGTTTCAATGAATATGGTCCTGATGGTTTAATTGATTTTAAATCAACTGGTCGGCCGACTAAACTGAGTAAGAAAGAATTGAAAGATCTGGTTCAGCGTGTTCGTAGCCGACAATTAAATTCAGCTGAAGGTGGGGCGGTGCGATTAGTTGATTTGAAAGGTTACCTTAAACAAGAGAATGATATTGATGTGTCGATTTCAGCCCTGAGTATCATGTTAAAGCGAGAAGGGCTTCAACTTCAAGCCGTGTAACAACAGTATCAAAATCGGTTTATCGCTTTATTGTCGCCCACTCTCTTGTCCCTATTTTAGAGATCTTTTCTGGTAATTTGCACAATTGATTCCAAGCCCAACAAATTGCCTCGACCAACACGTCCCATGTGTTAAAAATACGATTGGGTAGATAATTTTTCCGGAGAAAATCCCATATTTGCTCAATTGAATTGAGTTCTGGACAATATGGCGGAAGATAAATGATGGTGATATTGTCGGGAATTCTAAGTTTTGTCGTGGTGTGCCAAGTGGCGCGATCCATAATAATAACGCCATGGGCGTGATCAGTGATTTTGTCGCTGAGACAATCAAGAAATATTTGCGTTGAAGCTGTGTTTGCACTTGCCATGACTAATCCAACAGCCTCCCCTAATTCTGGACAAATTGCCCCAAAAAGGTAACCAACTTGATATCCCATGTCAGCTGGTACGATTGGACGTTCACCGACCGGTGCCCAACTTTTCGCTTGATTATTCTTTTCACCAATACGAGCTTCATCTTGGAACCAAATGTGAATTGGTGTTTCCTTTGAAACATGCCGCGTTTTACCTGTGACTAATTCATCGAAATCCCTTTTAAATGCGGGAATATCATCAGGGTTTTGTTTGGGGTGACGAGGTCGCGGAGATTGAATCGAAAAACCTTCTCGCTTCAGCAAGTTCCACACTGATGCGATCGTGATTTTAATACCAAAAGTTGTATGAATAACTACTACCAAATCACAGAGCCGCCAACGGCCAATTCCATTGATTTCAGGATTAGGGCCAGCTTTAACAACTTTGATAAATTCAACTGTTTGTGCCGCTTCCAATTTCCGTGGTCGACCGGGAGACTTTAAGTCAATTAAACCATCAAGTCCTAAGTCATTATATCTGTTTATCCAATAACGTAAAACATCAGGACTCATATGGCCACGTTTCGCAGCATTAGCCCGAGATGCACCGTTCATAATATCAATGATGGAACTTACTCTCCGATATACGTTGGTATTGTCGCAGCTTGCAGCAAAATTTTCCAACTCATCAAGTGAATGATGTTTTACCAGTGGAATCGCTCTTCTTGACATATATGCCTCAACATGGTTGAATTTAATGGATAATTCAACCATAGCTTGTAAAAGAGCGAATTAATATATACCTTAAAAAGATATTCACAAGAAATGTGATAAGTTTATACAATAATCTTTTTTAAAATTGGTATTAGTACTTACATTGACTGGATTAACAATTACTTCATGTAATGATCCAAATAGTCCAGAATGGTGTAGTGACTGGTGGGGCAGTAACCCTTGTAACTGATTAGGGAAATACTTTGAGAATGAATTCTCCAGGTGCAAAAATTTCATCTGGAGAATTTAGATTTTAACGGACAAAATTTTTGACTCTAATCAATTACGAATTATGCTAAAGTGTGAATTAGATCAAGTTTTTTAGCATCAATGCTATTCTAAAATCAAAATCGGTATTTTTTTACGTAAATTCTAAAAAATATTTTAGTATTACCGTTCGCGGCTATTCTTAACAATTAATAATTCCCGATTTTAATTAGTTCATTTCTAGTTGTTGCAATATTGCAACAAACTAAAGAATTATCAACTTGAAGGGATTAATAGAGTAAAAACTGTTGAAAATTCAAAAATAAATTCGTATTTTATAATAATAGACAATATATTATCCATTATTTAGATTAGCGATTTGAATAAAAAACTATACTATCTAAACATCATTTAGAAAATACAATGTGAAAAAATTGCTACTTGAACATACAACTGGTAAGGAAACCCAATGGTTATAGGTAAAATTCAAAAATTTGAAATTTGGCGTGTGCTAATAATGCTACTCTTTTTAGGTGTAGTTTCGTTTGTATCCACCGAAACTCCTAAAGCACAGGAAGTTAGAGAAATTGCGATAAACTCAAATTTTGATTATGATACAGTAGAGAACTTTGGAGTCCTCAATCGTGATGACCAACCTACTTCGCGAGAATTAGTATTACCCAAGCAGAAAGTTGAGTTAAAATATTTTCCCTACGAACCTGACCAGCTGGACTATTTTTCACTAGAAAGTTTGTCAATTCTTAATACTGCATCATTGGAAAGCCAATTTTTTAATCAAACCACTATAGATTTAGAGGTTTCCCCATCACTCTTCGATCAAGCACGCCCATTTTTAGAATCTTTCAAACTCTATACATTACCGGAAGTTGCAGAGGCACTGCTTGATCATTACAGGCAACACCCAAAGTTTGTTTGGATTACGGATGGATTTGAAAACGATAAAGCGTTTGATGCTTTAGAAATTTTGTCCAATGCTGATAAATACGGACTGAATCCCAAACATTATGAAATAACCATTCCAAAAAGTTCCAATCAAGACCAACCAGAGCAAAACAAACTTCAAAACCAGATTAAGTTTGAAATGGTGTTATCAGCTAAGGTTTTGACTTATGTATTAGATGGAACCCGTGGCCGGATAAATCCTAATGTTATTTCAATTTACCATGATTTGCCGAGACATAAAGTTGACCTTTCTCGTATTCTGTCAAATATACTATCGGCCGATACAGACGATTTTGTGAGTTATTACTTACAAAGCATCCACCCCAATAACCGTTACTTCAACGACTTGGTAGAAGAACTCGAAAGACTCAGGGATTCACCTGAAATTGAGCGGGTTGAAATAGGTCCAGAAACCTTGATCAAACCTGGCAAAATCCATGTTGAATTACCCAATGTAATTGCCGCAATTCAAATGAAAGCCTCAAATCAATTACTCAATAAACATGCCGATACTCTAAATTCTTATCAAGGTTCGGTTATTTACACAGGACCTCTCATAGAGTTCGTCCGCGATTTCCAAGCTGAAGCTGAATTGGAGGTAGATGGGATTGTAGGTAAGAACACAATACAAGCATTGCATATTGAAAGTAACACAGGAAAAATAGAGAAAGTTAAGTTTGCAATGGAGCGAATTCGCTGGTTACCCCGAAATCTGGGTTCAAAACGAGTTTTTGTAAATCAAGCAGCTTTCAGTGCATCTTATTTTGAAAATAATGTTGAAAAATTAAAAACTAGAACAGTTGTCGGCACAAAAGAAAACCAAACCTATTTCTTTTATGACCAGATTGAACGAGTTGAATATAATCCAACATGGGGAGTTCCAAAATCGATCGTCATTAATGAAATGGCCCCGAGTTTGATTGAGGACCCTAACCACTTAGCAGATGGCGATTATGTAATAACTTCACTGGATGGACAACCACTTGACGTGAGTATGGTTGATTGGCAAAGTGTAGCAACGAAACAGTCGTTGGTTAGAATACGTCAACGACCTGGTGTAACAAATGCACTTGGTAAATTGAAAATAATGTTTCCGAATTCACACGCAATCTATATGCATGACACACCAGAAAAGAACTTATTTAATCGCCGCATTAGGGCATTTAGTCATGGTTGTATTCGCTTACAGGACCCAAGGGGAATGGCTGCGGCAGTATTGAACACCGACACCAATCACATTGATAAACAAATTAACCGAGGTCTAACTAGATCAGAGCAAGTAACTAGTGAAATTCCGGTTTTTGTTACATATTTCACAGCTTGGCCAAAGGAAGATGGAGAAATCGGTTATTACACTGATATTTATGATCGGGATGATTATCTTCGTACCGCAGAGATAAAAACGAATTTGGTCCGAATTCACTAATTGACTTCCATGCAATTTATTCAAAAAATTCAACTCTCTATTTATATTTGCTAATATAAAATTCAATTAAACTTCAATTTGCAATACAAGAAGGTATAAAAATGAAGAAATTAATAGAATCAATAAAATCATATCTAGAAAGTCAAGAAGAGATCCATACATTTTCAAGCATAATTTACACTAAAATGAAACTATTTTTTTATATGATTTTAATTTTCTGTAAAAATTCTTACATTGCAAAATATAGAATATCTGTTGACTGGGAACAGACAGAATCTCAATCAATTTTCAAAAATGTTGAGGAATCAGATTATGAAATTTTGAATTGGTCAACCAGGAAAATAAAAATTAGCAAAATTAAAAAATTCTTAGAGTATTTTCATGGAGCTCATATTGAGTTAATGTATAACTTGGCAAAGTCCAAAACTGAAAGATACAAAGATCTTGCTTACTCTGAGGAAATTGAATGGTCTAAGATAAGTTTACCCAAAGAGAAGATGTATAAAGTAGGCATGAGTTTAGATGAATTAGTAGTTTTTTTCATTACAGCGATAATAATCAATGAAAAAGAATTAAGGTATCCCACTCATTAGTTCTACTATTCGATTTTACCTGCCAATTTTATTTACCGCTTTCAAAGTTAAATTACAAAGCTGTGGGTTGTAGCAAAAGTCCTTCACTAGTGCTTGTCACAACCCAAAATTATAGAAGTTCTATCCGCTCAATGATGTTATAATTACGCAATAGTCCTGTTGAGTTTGATAACTCTTCTAATTTAATCTTTTCTGTGAGTCATCTAGTAAACGAAAGCAATAATTAAACTCTAAATTATAGAATTTCAAAGTCTATTTTTAATTCTGGATAGTTTCTGTTTAATAATGATATTGCATTCTTAAATTTAGTTTCAGTCCATTCACCATTAATTGCGTAAGTCCTTCCTCCAAGGTACATTAAATTCTCATCCGAGCATATGAATCGTCTCTGAGGATCAAATCTCAGTCCAATTTTTTCTCTTTCAATTTTAGCAAGTCGAATAAATTCATTACTTTTAACTTCACCATTAACACCCAGAATCAAAAGACGAGGTCGCAATTCAAAATCCATTGAGTTAAGTTCATCAACACTCACTCTATTATTCAATAAATATCGAATAGTATGAAGCATTCCATTTCTCAAAGATGGAGCCTGATATTTTTCACCACTCAGATATATATTACAGGGAATTCCTGTTCCTCTCACGGCAGACGCATTTTAAATGGTTTTTAGTTTAACAGTTCATATTGTACTCCCCCTGTTTATAGATGTTTCATCACAATTGAAAAGTGCTTAAAACCCCTGTATTTTCGGCATTTTTAACGGGTAGCTCCACGGTAAAATTAAACTTATACTTCAGTTTTTCTGGTCACGTTTTTGATCTACAATCGGAACCATTTCGGTATTGCGACATCGTTCGTAATGAAGTTTTCTGTGGAAAACTTTTGATAGTGGCTAGAATTATGCGATTCAAATTAATATTTATCCCTAAATTTTAACCCGCAGCCACCTTGATTTTTTTTCCAATTGTTTGGTCATAAAGTCGTTGGTTGCTGATTCGTAACACCGCTTGGTTCTAAACGACTAAGGGACCACGGTGATCATTTGGGGATCAAAGTACTATGAAACCGCATAAGGCAAAATTTGTCAAACGCGTGCATCAGTATTGGATTGCTAATCCTAAGGCCTCTGATCGCAAAGTAGCAAGGGTATTTAATATTGCTTATTCAACGGTCAGACGCTGGCGACTCAATAAAATCAAGTATGGGGTATTTGGACCACACCGACCAGGGAAGAATCGATACGAAATAGATCAACATAAAGAGTATATTGTTGCTCTAGCAACAGCCACTCCAACCATTACGACAGCCGTCATCAAGAAGGATTTAGAGCAAACGTTTGGTTATTCTGTTGCCGAAGCGACGATTGGCAAGGCCTTACTTCGGTATGGGTTTGCCCCACCAAAGGTGCGACGCGAGTTGGCTAAATTGGAAGCAACCAATGCGACCCAAGAACCGGTAGCACCACCAGTTGAAGCGGAGCCGATCAGAGCATATAAACTTTCAAAAGCGAAAGTGATCGCGTTGAGACTCTTTGTTCGTTTTTTCTATGGTTTATGTGCGTTTTACCGGTTAAAAGACGGGCGCAAAGGGAATGCGATGAAATATCGCGGGGAAGATATCCTGTTGTTAACCCTGTTCGCGTGTTTAGCTGGACAAAGCAAATTCAAAGACATTGTTTTATATTGCGAGAATAATGCGTGGTTTTTTCGCCAGTTTATGGACTTGCCGACAACAATGTTCAATGTTGACACGTTAACGCGGGCACTTGGTGGATTGGACGATAAAACGGTTCGTAAAGTTCTCTATAAAGGGATGCTCAAAGGCTTGACAAAAAAATTGTATCGAGCGGTGACTCTTGATGGCAAAATTATCTGTGGGTCTGGCAGTAAGAAACAAGGTCTCCCGCAAATTGGGATTGCGTCCGTTGTAAGCCATGTTGGAAAATTAGTATTGGATTCGGTTGATTATGAGTTTGGCAAAGAAGCTGAAGCCGTCCGAACCTTACTCCGAAGTCAAGATATTGCTGGGTTATGGGTTACCGCTGATGCCCTGCATTGCAATCGGGAAACCGTTGGATTAATTCTGCAACGATTGGCACGATATTGTCTTCGATTACGGAAAAATCAACGCACCGTGTATTATCAGGTTGAAGATTATGTTCGCAGTCGCAAGAGTCATGATGGCACTTTTCAACAACTTGACACCAGTCATGGTCGAACCACAATCCGCACCGTATATTGCTATAAAATTAGAAAGAGAATCCAAGCGCAGTTTGATTTCCCCGGTGTCGCAATGGTCGTTGTTTGCGATTCCTATACATTGCCTGCGGAGACCGAACGACGGGTATTCTTGTTTTCTGAAGTTTGTAAACCAGAATTAGCCGCATTACTCATTCGAAATCATTGGAGTGTTGAATCCGTGCATTGGGAATTAGATGTCAACCTACGTGAAGACGAACAACAAGCAACAGACATGAATGCGGTTAAGGTGCTCGCAGTGGTGACTCGCACCGCATTAAATTTGGTTAGAATTTTCCACGGAAATGATAGCAATCGTGCGGTAATGAAAGGAAACTCATTCAATCCAAATAATCTAATCCCAATCTTAACTGGATTTAACGCGAATATAAAAAACTACGCGAACATATTAAAGGAAGAATCAAAAATCTATAAGCGTTTAGAAAAACGAAAATAATGTCAAATATATCCTTTAACGCCTGTTAGGTTAAGTAGTTTCGTATGCGTTTGCCGTGTGCATGAAGAACTATCTCTCTATAACGAATTTCATTTAGCTTGTTCAGAATTTGCTCTGGCACCTTAAATTCAGGCATTGAAGTGTACCTCCATTACAGATAAAAAATTTAGTTCAGGTTAATACAATTGCAAATTTGCTACATTGTTCAAGCAAACTCAATTCCAGCAATCAATCGTTTTATAAATTTCAATTATTACAATCAATTAATTTTAACAAATTATGCAATTACAACATTAAGAAATAAATTGCAAAACTTTAAAATTTATCCATCATTTAATTTACCTTATCTACATATATTTTTGAATTTCATAAATTTGTATAATTCAAAAATATCCATAAAAATTTACACTCAAAACAAATTTAGTATCAAGAACTTCTCGCGAAAATCTATCGGTAAGATTATAACAATAACTAATTCCAAAATTGAGTAATAAATTCCATATTTCAAGCTCACTTGTGACTAACTTTTTCGTTTGGCGAAATCCAAATATAAAATTGGAGGCTAACAAACCATAATAATCACGTTGCTAAATCTTTCGCTACAAATAATATTCTATTTTTAACCTAACTTTTTGAGTCAAAAAAAATCCGCTACTCCCCCCCCTAAACTTTCTACTTTGATCTCAACGTTTCTCCCTTCTATGTTGTCAATTATTTTTTAAAATTAAATAAATTATTGACAACATAAAATTTTATGTTAGAGTACGATTCTGTTTTGTATTTACAAATTGAGAATTAACAAACTACTTATTATTTTGGAGAGTATTTAAACAAATGCGGTGATTTAAATCTGAATTTGATAACGAATTACATTGCATTTTATTCCGACCAAACTATAAAGTAAGTTTGATTTATGATTTTCAATTGTTGTCTTCAATTCTAATAACAACAACAATGCAAAATATGTCACTTTCTAGCATCACGCTAGATTCTAAAACTTACGCGCAATTGCGCACAAATAAAGGGAGATTAGTAATGAAAAAACTAATACTTGTTATTGCCGCAACTGTAATGTTTGCGGGTACTGCTATCGCAGAACGTTATGTCATGATCACTCACTCACGTGGTAACGATCCATTTTGGCCAGTTGTTGAAAAAGCAGGTAAAGATGCGTCTGCAGCTATTGGAGCAGATTTTGAATACAACTTTATTCCAAATGGTACTATGGATGAAATGGTTGAACTCATTGAATCTGCGACTGCTACTCAACCGGATGGCATTGTTGTATCACTACCTGATCCTGATGCACTAGGTGATGTAATCCGACAAGCAGTTGACAGTGGTATTCCAGTTATTACTATGAATTCAGGTCTTGAGTCTTCAAAAGCCGTCGGTGCACTTATGCATGTCGGTCAACCAGAATATTTAGCTGGTCAAGCCGCAGGTGCTCGCGCCAAAGATGAAGGTGTAACAAAAGGTCTTTGCCTAAATCAGGAGTCAAATAACACGGCATTAGTAGACAGATGTGAAGGTTATTTTGAATCACTAGGTCAAACTTTAAATATGATTGATTCTTCCAATGACCCTGCACAAATCCAAACACGTACCGCAGCGGCTCTTCAAGCCGATACTGCAGTTGACGGAATCCTTGCTGCTGGGCCACACGTTTGTGAAGCTGCCTATAAAGCTATAGTTGATGTTGGTGCAGATATTCACCTTGCTTGTTTTGACAATAATACTGCTGTATCAAACCTTATTAAAGAAGGTAAAGTAGCATACACTATTGACCAACAACAATATCTGCAAGGTTATATGCCAATAATTGCTTTACATTTGTATAACAACTATGCGGGTATGTTACCTGGGGCAAATATCCCATCAGGTCCTGGTTTTGTTGATGCATCAAATGTAGATGATGTGGCAGCACAAGCTGGAATCAATCGATAAGATTCCAAATCATTGCAGAGTCCCGATTAACAGGGGCTCTGTCTTCGCTTTAGAAAAAGGGAGATCCGAAATGTCATCTGAAACTAGTCGTTCCGAACATGACCGAATGCAAAAAGGAAGTCTATTTTCGCAATTGAGAAGACGACCCGAGGTCGGTTCATTTTTGGTAATGTTAATAGTCATTATTGCGATTGGATTTGCGAGTAACGGTAATGCTTTCAACCCACTTGGACTAAAAAATAATCTAACCATTATCGCACAATTTGGTATTATTGCTACTGGTGCATGTCTACTGATGATCGCTGGAGATTTTGATTTATCTATTGGTTCAATGATCGGATTTGCTGGCATGTCGATGGCAATGATGCTCAAATGGGGACTTCCGTTCGGATTAGGTGAAGCCTCTCCCTTTTCTGCATTTTTTGTCACATTAGCTTTCACACTGTTTATCGGTTGGATTATTGGAACAATTGTAGTCAAATCTAAATTGTCTAGTTTCATTGTTACGTTGGCATTTTTATTTTTTCTTAGGGGTGCTACTGAAGTTTCCTACCGTGTAATCAACCAATCTACTCAAATTTCAGGATTACCAGATTTTAAGGAAACTAGTTGGTTTGCTGATTTGTTTGGTGGTCAGGTTTTTGAATGGTTCTACGATATTTGGTTTTATTTAGGCGGCAATTTAAATCGTGCGGGTGACCAATGGGTAACTGGTTTTGATGCCAGGTTTCTTTGGTGGATTATTATTGTAGTAATTGCCTACATCGTCCTATCAAGAACACAAGCTGGTAACTGGATTTATGCAACTGGTGATAATCCAGAAAGCGCACGTGCTAATGGTGTCCCAATTGACAAAGTCAGAATTTCACTATTCATGTTTACTGCTTTCTGTTCAACCATATTTGCTGCCTGTCAAGTTTTTGACACCAATTCAGCCGACTCAGCGAAGGGTAACCTTAAAGAACTAGAAGCAATCGCTATTGCTGTCGTTGGTGGGACATTAATGACTGGTGGTTTTGGTTCAGTTATTGGTGTAGTTTTTGGGGCTGTTACATTTGGACTTGTAGCCAACGCGGTTTTCTTTATACCTGCGATTGATGGTAGTTACTATCGCGTTTTCGTAGGTGTCGTATTATTATTAGCGGTTTTCTTAAACGAAAGTATTCGCAAAAGAATTACAGGAGGAATCTAGGAATGTCTGAACCAATTATTCAAATTAAAAATCTTGTCAAGCGATTCGGACCATTTACTGCTCTAAATGGAATAGACCTTGAAATTCATAAAGGAGAAATTCACGCACTTCTCGGTGATAATGGTGCAGGAAAATCTACACTCATTAAGATTCTTTCAGGAGTGCACCAACCTACTGAAGGTGAAATTTTTGTTGAAGGCAAACCACATATTTTTAGCTCTCCACGTGATGCAAGTCATGCCGGGATTGGTACAGTTTACCAAGACCTAGCAGTAAATCCATTAATGAGTGTTACTCGAAATTTTTTCATGGGACGAGAAATGTATGCTGGTCCAGCACCATTTGGATTATTGCGTTCAGCTGAAATGAACCAAATTGCACATGATGAAATGATCAAAATAGGAATTGATATTTCTGATCCAGACCAAGCTGTTGGTACTATGTCAGGTGGACAACGGCAAACACTTGCTATCGCTCGAGCTATATATTTTGGTGCAAAAGTTCTGATCCTGGACGAACCAACTTCGGCATTAGGTCAAAAACAACAAATGGAAGTGCTTAAAACCATGAAACGCGTGAGAGCACGCGGTGATATTGCGATTATTTTCATCACGCACAACGAAGTACATTCCAAATTAGTAGGAGATCGCTTTACATTCCTCGCGTTGGGTGAAGTTATAGGTAAGGGAACAAAAGAAGAGTTAGCAGGAGCTGACATTCGCCATTTAATGGCTGGAGGAGTCGAGATTCAAGATTTGGAACAGGAATTAGCAAAAATTTGATCAATCCAGTTTCACTCACCTATTCCAACTTGCTCTTACAATAAAATACATTGCTTTATTTGAATTTTCGTCTGGAAATTCAAACCCCTTATGGGGGTATGAAGTGAATTCCCAATAATACCTCTCCATTCTTTGATAAGTTTCTATTTCAGATTCAAAATTCGCTTGAGTAGCAAATCAACGTTTGTAGTCCCTAACTTTGGCCAATCCTTAGTTGTAGAAATCTCTCGTCCTCTAGCCAAATTACAAGCACTCTTAATCCGATTGATACTGATGAATTGTGAATCCAATTTGTTTCTATATTTGTATGGTTTTCCTACAATTTTTGAAATCTCTTTTTCTAACTTTTTACAATATTCATCTTTAGTTGAATATATCGCTTTACAATTGAAATGTAAAAGTAACCAGAGTTCAAACATTGGGTTACTTACCGCAAGTTTTTGTATATTTTTTTTATCATCCTTGACCCAATCAAGTAATCTTTTTCTATCTTTTCGACGGTCATCATCCAATACAATCCATACTTCATAATTAATTTCATAAGAAATTTTCGAAGTTATTTTCTCTGCTATTGAAACTAGATTTGTTGCGGATCCACCCCGTGGATTTTTTGCAACATCTAAGGAGAGACTTCCATTTCTGGGAATTGTATTTTTCAAATCTCTAAAATATTCATACTCTGTGACCCGTCCTTCGGGAATTACCCAAATAAGTTTATTCAAACTGCGACTTTTAGAGCCCAAACGGTTTCTAGCACTTTTCATACTCATTGTTTCACTACCTTATTTGAATTAAAGTCAAATCCATATAGCATTACATTAGGTAATCCTCCTAAAAATCCTTGTAAGTAATCTAAATGTATACGTTCTTTATTAGCGTCATCAAAATCTCCGATTGAAAACATATCTGTTGAACCATCATTCAACCGTCTTGAAATCCACATCTCATCTCGACGCAATAATTCGGTATTCATTAGCATAACATCATGCGCAGTGAAAATTAACTGAGATCTAGTATCAGAAGTACAATTTTCAAGATAAGCGGAAACTAACTCTTTAACTAATCTAGTATGCAAACTACGGTCTAGTTCATCAATAAAATATACCTTAGGAGAATCTAGTGATGACAATTCTAAGAATCCAGGTAACAAATCTAATGCACGTAAAGTACCATCAGATTCCTCACTTCCTTTAAAATTTACATCGTCACCTTTTATGTTAGAATGTACAAAATCCAACTTTTCGGCAACCAAGTTCCCCTTCTCTTTTGAAACAAGTATTTCTTGCTTGTGGAATCTAACTGACTCCCCTTCACCAATAGCCTTGACATATTCAAGCTCTGTTGGCGAAAGTATATATTGTAATTCTCCTTGGAATTTCCATCTTTCTATTTGTGTAATCCCACAATCAATTCGTGGTAAGACTCGGTTAAGTTCACCGAGTAAATCACCATCATTTTCAAATAAACGAATAGGAAATTGATTATTTGGTAACACCATAACTAACGATTTCTTAAACCAATCAAATACCGGCCATGACTCACCTTGACCGAACCTCATGATATTATTGAGAAATAGCTCGCTTCTTGGAATATTACTGGAAATTAAATTTACATAGTCTCGTTTTTTGAGTGAAGGATTTAATTTGAATTTACCGTCCTTAGTTCTTTCGTAAAGTCTTTCTGGCTTCCCTGATCGAATTATAGACATCTTCTCGTTTGTAATTTCATTTTGAAATACAGAGAAATCAAATTCATATAATTTCCCCGTAGCAAATATTTCGAAAGAAAATTTAGTTTCAGAGGCCTCAGACTTAGGATCAAGTTTAAAAGGTGAAACATCTATCGAATTTGGCTCAATGCGACCATTCATTACCAATTGCTTCGCGAAACTTAACGCTTTAAAAAAATTGGATTTTCCAGACGCATTTCCGCCAAAAACAGCACTTATTGGAAGTACATTAGTTTCATGTTCTTCAATTCTTGGAATTCTGTAATCATGCAATTTCTCTTCACTTGCAACCATAGAAAAAGAAGTTTTGTCACGAAACGACATCCAATTCTCAATAGTAAAATTTAATAACACTTTGTGCCTCTATGTCTTTTTGGAAAGAAAGCAATTAAATTTATTTACCACATATCAAACCCAAAAAATAATTTGAACATTTCAGCAACGTCAATCTAAACTATGAAGATAATAAATCTCAAATTCCAATATTATTTAGAATGCGTGAATTCAAAACTCAAATAATTCTCAACCCTACAAAACTGAAAGTGTAACTCATCTATAATTTTTCTCAAATTCATATCCTAATCTCATAAAACTTAAAATAAATAGAGCGATTATTAAATTATTCAAGCTATACTTTCAATTTACTCATAAAATTATTCAACTATTCCGGTAAACCCAATATTTCCAAATTATTATTAAATCTACATTACATTGGTAATAACCGGTCATCAAATGAGTACGTGGATAATCTTTCAAATCCTGTATCGGTGATCAAAACTTGTTCCTCTAATTTCACTCCTTCATGTCCTCCGTGGCGACCGACATAACTCTCAACGCAAACTACCATTCCCGGTTCTAACATTCCTTCATAACCTGTCTTATCCCAATCACTTGGATAATAAACTGCCGGGTATTCATCACATAGTCCAACCCCGTGGAACAACACTGAATAACGATTTGGCAAATAATCTTCAGGCAAACTTTTCGCTTGTTGTGAAAGTTCCGAAAAAGATTTTCCTGGTTTGAGCATTTCAGTATTAGTTTGGATTTGCTCATGCGCCATTTGGTAAAGTGAAATTTGCTCATTTGATGGACGACCGGTTCCGCATAACCAAGTTCGCGAAATATCACAGCACATGCCATATGCACCAACTAAATCCGTATCAAAAGCAACAATATCACCATCTTCAATGACACGCGCCGACGCTTCTTGAAACCAAGGATTGGTACGTGGTCCAGACGCAAGTAAATGAGTTTCAATCCACTCACCACCACGTCGAATATTCTCAGCATGTAAGATCGACCACAAGTCGGTTTCAGTCATACCACTCTTGAGTGAAGACTCCATTACAAGCATCGCCGCTTCACAAGCAACCACAGCACGCCGCATTGCTTTCAATTCATCATCACACTTAATCGCGCGCGCAAGTTCAAGTACTTCCTCACCATTAAATAATGAAACTCCGCACTTTTGTAACGCTACGGTTCCCTCTGGATTAACCCGATCAATTGCAACTCGTGAATTTCCACCTCCGTATTGGTGTATAAGCTCTGCCAACTCTTTTGCCCATAAGTTTGCGTGTTCCTCATAATGTTCCCCGGCTTTAAAATAAAACCATGCGACACCATGACGAATTTCATCAACTTGCTGTGCATGGGCTGCTAGATGTTCGCAATTATGAAAATCAAATAATACTACTGGACCTTCAGTCGCCACAAAACAATATCGCACCGCGTTGTGTGTACACCACACCTGCATATTCGTGCAGTCGGTAGCATACCGAACATTCAAAGGGTCACACAATATTGCACCTGCAAGATCCCGCTTTTTTAACTGTTCCCGAATTCTTTGCAACCGATATTTATGCATTTCCGACAAATTTGGTGCTGGAAGACCGCGTTCATTCCATTCTGATTCCGCTAATGAGCCAAATCCCAATATATGTTTATTTAACGCAGAAGCTTTTTCCATCGCATACTGTGCTAATTCAGCATAACTTGCTGAGTCAGCTGGAAGCGGTGGCAGTTCATATGGAACTATTTTACGATGCTTAAATGGTTTTTGAACGTCGTGCATGATTTATCTCCTAATTCATGAGAGTTTATGAATTAAACAGCCAATCCGGTTTTACAATAAAACAAATTACTATACTAACTTCGCATTTTTTCACCGGTAGGGTCAAAAAGTGGTTGCGTAATTTTTGTCGCTTTACATCTTTCCCCAAGGATTTCGATTTCAAATGCTCCTTCATTTGTATTAGTACTGTTTTCCACCGGAATATATCCCTGTGCCATTGACTTTTCGACAAAATGCGCATAACCACCGGATGTTACCCAACCGATTACCTTATCACCTTGCCAAATTGGTTCATCTCCAATCGCATCAGCCGTATTAGCATCAACGATAAACGAGCACCGCTTTCTCTTTGGTCCTAGGTTTTGTTCTTCAGCTGCCTGCTCACGTCCAATAAAATCGTTTTTATCAAGTTTCACAAAACGACCTAAATCAGCTTCATAAGGACCATAGGTAGGTCGATACTCCCGCGCCCAAGTACCAAAATTTTTCTCAAGTCGCAGCGAAAGTAATGCACGAACCCCAAAATGCCGAATATCAAACTCAGCTCCCGCACTTAATAAACCTTCATAAACACGACGTTGATATTCAGGTTTCATCCAGATTTCATATCCCAGATCTCCAGTAAAACTAATTCGATTAATGACACACGGAGCCGTCGCAATATCCATATTTCTTATATTCATAAATCCAAATACTTCATTTGAAACTTCAACATCAGTCAACTTATCCAAAACTTTGCGAGCATTAGGTCCAGCAATGGATAAACCAACCCAATTAAGATTGATCGCTTCCACTGAAATTGGTTGATCTGCTGGTTTATGTCTTTCAAACCAACGCATATGATATTCTTCGGCTTGCGAAGATCCCCACATGTAGAAATGATCATCAGCAATTTTGGCAATTGTAAAATCGCCGATCAATTTTCCTTTTTCATTCAGCATTGGAGTAAGGATCATACGTCCAGTTTTTGGCATTTTATTAGTCATTAATCTTGACAAATATAGCTCCACTCCTTCCCCTTTAACTTCATATTTAGCAAAATTTGATATTTCTGAAATGCCGACAGATTCACGAACCGCGCGACACTCCTCTCCGACTGGTTTAAAGTCATTTGAGCGATGAAATGAGAATATATCTTTAGCTTCCATTCCTTCAGTTGCGTACCAAATTGGTGCTTCCAGTCCCCAATTGTCTCCCATTACTGCACCTTTTGCGAGTAGCGTATCATATAATGGGGTAGTTAAATGTGGTCGTGCTGCGGGTAATTCTTCATTCGGGAATCTAATGCGAAAACGACGACGATAATTCTCCTGTACCTTTTCATTGGTATAAGCTAAAGTAGCCCAATCTCCATATCGCGCTACATCCATCCCCCATATATCATAACCTGGATCACCATCTATCATCCAATTCGCTAATGTTAATCCAACACCTCCACCTTGCGAAAATCCTGCCATCACACCACATGCAACCCAGAAATTTTGCAATCCTCTGATTGGTCCAATCAAAGGGTTACCATCCGCAGCGAACGTGAACGGTCCATTGATCAATTTTTTGATACCGACATTTTTAAGCGGTGGGAAGTGTTCAAAACCAACTTCTAATTCCGGTGTGATCCGATCAAGGTCAGGTTCCAACAGTTCGTTGCCAAAATCCCAAGGAGTTACAAATGGACTCCAGGGGCGACAATCCTGTTCGTAGGTACCTAACAATACACCTTTACCTTCTTGTCTGGTGTATATTTCGCCACCAAAGTCCATGAGATGAATCAATTCTTTACCTGAAGATTCGTTATATTCAACAATTTCTGGTACATCTTCGGTTAGCAAATAATGGTGTTGCATTGCTAATATTGGCAATTCAATCCCCACCATACGACCAACTTCTCGTGCCCACAAACCACCTGCATTTACTACATGCTCAGCACGTATAGTACCCTGGTTTGTGACTACATCCCATGTGCCATCCACTGTTTGTACCAATTCTTCAACTTTGGTTTTTCGGTAAATTTCAGCACCATTGATACGCGCGGCCTTTGCATAAGCGTGAGTTGTACCCGAAGGATCCAAGTGACCATCCGCAGCATCCCAAAGTGCACCTAGAAAATATTTTTCATCAATGAGCGGGAACATAGCTTTTGCTTCAGCTACACTGATCATTTCCAATTCCATATCCAAATATCGACTGCGTCCATGTGCCTGCTTGAAAAAATCTAATCGCTCTGGCGTATCTGCTAGCATAACCCCACCAGTCAAATGCAATGAACAAGACTGACCGGAAATTTCTTCTAGTTCTTTATATAGATTGACAGTATAACTTTGCAGTTGTGCGATGTTGAAATCACCATTAAGTGTGTGAAAACCACCCGCTGCATGCCACGAAGAACCGCACGTCAGCTCATCTCGCTCCACTAATACTACATCTTTCCAACCTAATTTGGTCAAGTGATATAAGATACTACAACCTACTACACCACCACCTATCACTACTACTTGTGTAGAAGTTTTCATTTTAGTTTGCTCCTTATTTGTTAGTTTTTACTAGTCAATTCTATTTAACTAGTCATCAATAATTATAACTACTAAAAATCTGTCGGTACTCCACCTTCTTCTTTTCGTTTTGCAACAAAACTATCAATTTCCTCTTCAATTCCCTGATCAAGCTCGGGTTTTTGATATTCTGCCAAAACTTGTTTGTAAACTGTATTAGCTTTTTCATAAGCAATTGGTTTACCTGCTTCTTCCCAAGTTTCATAATTTCGCCAATCTGAAATAATTGGAGAATAAAATGCTGTTTTATAACGTGATTGCGTGTGTTCAGTACCAAAAAAGTGGCCACCAGGACCAACATCTCTCATTGCTTCTATGGCAAAGCTATCTTCATCTACAGTGAGAGGTGTAAAATATTCCGCTAACATTTGTAGATTATCTACATCAACTATAAATTTTTCAAAGCCAGCACTTAATCCACCTTCTAGCCAACCGGCAGCGTGCTTAATTACATTACCACCACCATTTAGTGCCCCCCATAATGAAAATACTGCTTCATAAGCCGCTTGAGCATCTACCGTATTCGCCGCACAAACTCCAGAAGTTCGATACGGAAGATTGTAACGCCGCGCCAATTGTCCACCAATAATGGCAGCTTTCATATATTCGGGAGTTCCAAACGCGGGTGCACCTGAGCGCATATCAACATTCGACGTAAATCCGCCATAAACAACCGGTGCTCCTTTTCGTACTAGTTGGGTAAACGCAATCCCTGCAAGGGCTTCAGCATTTTGTTGGACTAAAGCTCCAATTACTGTGACTGGAGCCATCGCACCTGCTAAAGTGAAGGGTGTAATGACAATCGCTTGTCCACGTGAACTCATCTCAATGATTCCCTGTAACATCGGGGTATCAATCCGTAGCGGTGACGATGTATTAATTACCGAAAACGAAATTGGTTTTTCAACGAGTTCTTCTTCACCTACACCAGTGGCAATGCGAAGAATTTCAATCCCATCCAGATTACGCTCTTTCCCTAATGAATAAATATGACAAAATTTATCAGTAAATTTGACCATATCAGAAAGACAATCTAAGTGGCGAACTGATGGATGTATTTCTACCGGCTCAACTGGATAACCACCGGTGATATGAATAATATTGAAATACTGAATCAATCGCAGAAAATTGCGAAAATCTTCTCTATTCCCTGGTCGTCGACCATTGTCAGCATCAACTGAGTTCGGAGCACTTGCCACTGCATTGAATGTAATTTTATCACCACCTATAGTAACATTGTGTGACGGATTCCGCGCGTGAAATGTAAACTCAGATGGGGCACTTGAAATTGCTGAAAGAACCAAATCTCTATCCATTCGTACCCGATTTGAATTGGGATCAACGTCAGCACCCGCTACTTTCAAAATCTGCTTAGCTTCTTCATTGATAAAATCAATTCCTATATCTTCAAGGACTCGAAGCGATGCATCGTGAATAGCCTCCAGTTCGTCTTCAGATATAGCAGCAAGTGGTTTATAAATATGTCTAGGTTGTGTGAATGGTTTTTGCTCAATCAATATACCTGATTGCGAACCTCCCCTGGCCTTTCGATTTGAACGACGACCACGTCTTGCGGTTCTATCAGCCTCTCGTGAATCAGCAGAGATTTGTGCATCCATTATAATCACCTCACCTACGGATACTTTTTGTAGTAAATTTTATCAAAATTCAACTTTATACTTCAAAAAATGAATACAGCGAGAATTCACCAAATTCTACTATTAAATTATTTTTCAAATTTTTACCCAAACTATTTTTTCTTTAATAGTTTAATGTCCCAAAACCTAGCTCAAATTCAAAAATTGGGTGCGACTAAAACTCGCTTACTTACGACATTTACAATATTTTCTATATTTTTGCTTGCATCACTGTATCTACCATGTTAATATCTCAAATCAAACATCAACGCGTTGTAATCTCGGTAGTTTCAGCATTACCATTTTTTTTGCAATTCAGAGATGTAAAAACAAAATAAAATTAATTTGAAGGAGAGGAGAATCCTATGAAAGATTCCAGTTCAATAATTGGTAACCACCACCCAAAAGTGGATGAAGCTTTTGGTTTGATGGAGAAAGGCCGGATGAGCCGACGAGAATTCGTTCGCGTTGCCGCGCTACTTGGTGTTTCTGCAGGAACTGCATATGCAGTTGCCGAGTTACCTATACCAGCTGATGCCCAGACAGCTGGCAATTTACCGTTTCCAGCAGATGACCCAAATGCAAAATCTGGTGGCATTCTGAAATGTGCCATGCAGGTGCAGAAAATGGAAGACCCCGCGACTTATTCTTGGGTTGAAATGTCAAATCAGACACGACATATCCTTGAGCATTTGACCTTTACTTCACCTGACAATATCACTCGTCCAATGTTAGCAGAACGCTGGGAAGCATCTGATGACCTTAAAACCTGGACTTTTTATATTCGCAGAGGAGTAAAGTGGAGCAATGGAGATGAACTTACCGCCCACGATATTGAGTTTAATGTCAAACGCTGGTGTGACCCAGACCTTGCATCCTCAAATGCTGGTTTATCATCAATTTCTGGTTTACTTGAGGAATCAGGTGATAAAAAAGTTCTCCGCGATGGAGCAATTGAAGTTGTAGACGATTATACGTTCCGATTTCATTTGTCAAAACCGGTACTTTCTGTTGCAGAAGATTTATATAATTATCCAACTGCAATATTACACCCTTCATTCAAAGCACCACTTTCTGACAACCCAATTGGTACTGGTCCATTTGAGTTAGCTGAATTAGTCGTCGGAGAAAAATGCATTCTTAAGCGTCGAAGTGGTGACTATTGGGGTGGTGAAGTATATTTGGATGAGATCCATTACTACAACTTTGATGAAGAAAACCAATTGACAATTTTCTCCTCAGGTGAAGTTGATGCAATTTACGAATTTGAAGTAGAACAAATGGAGCTGGCGAAAGCACTTGATGGTAACATTGTTGCCGCACCAACGGCACAAACTTTGTGTTGCCGATTCCAAGTTGATCGTCCCCCATTTGATGATATTCGTGTTCGGCAAGCAATTGTGAAAGGTATTGATAATGCCGCAATCAAAGCATTGGTATACCCCAATGACGGTAGTGTTGCTTGGAACACGCATGTTTCACCGATTCATCCAGAATATTTTGCCTTACCCGATTTAAAGCGGGATGTTGAGGGTGCGAAAGCACTATTAGCAGAAGCAGGACATGGTGATGGTCTTGAATTGTCAATTGATGTTGGTAATACCGAAGGCACTCACCAGCAAACAATCTGTGAAGCTATGCGTGACCAACTAAAAGATATTGGTATTACTTTGAATATCAATGTTTTGCCTTCATCAAAATATTGGGAAATATGGGACACAACACTCTTTGGTGCAACCGCATGGACCCACCGTCCGCTCGGAACTATGGTGCTTTCACTAGGTTATCGGACTGGTGTTCCTTGGAATGAAACCCATTATGCCAATCCTGAATTTGATGCTGCCCTTGATAATGCAGAATCTATTTTGGATGTTGATGAACGCCGCAAAGCAATGGAAAAAGTGCAAAAAATCATTCAAGACGATTGTGTAATGATTCAACCACTTTTCCGACCAGTGTTTACGATGGTTGCGAAATCGGTTAATGGTTATCCACCTCATCCGACGCAATACCATCAATTCAACAAAGTCTGGAAGTCATAAAATAAATCTGGCCGGATCAATTCGATTCGGCCAGTTTTTATTTGAGATTATTAAATAATTCGATTAAATCATAAGTAAAGAGGGAGGTCGCTGACCTTTGGTCAGCAAATTCAATATGTTTAAACTTATTGGCCGTCGATTAATTCAGATGTTTTTAATCATGGCTGTAATTTCATTAGCACTATTTGTGATTTTTGATTCCGACAAATTTCGAAAACAAGTAGCAACTCAGGAACTTGGCAACTTTGCAGTCTCCGCATTAACTGATGTAGAATATGAAGCCTGGTTGGAACAAAAGGGTCTCAATGTTCCATTTTATGAACGATATATTGATTGGATTGGTAAAGTTTTTGTTGGTGATTTTGGGATGAGTATTGAAAAAAATACTCCTGTTGGTGGACTTGTTTGGGATCGATTAGTAAGTACAGGTCTTCTAGCGTTTTGGGTCTTCGCGCTAATGATCCCAATTTCTCTTACTCTAGGTGTTTTAGCGGGCATGCGAGAAGGTTCACGTCTTGATCGATCTATTACTGTATTTTCAGTATTTACGACTTCAATGCCTGAAATTGCTACGGCGATTTTTGTTACTGTTATTTTTGCACTTGGTCTTAATTTATTTCCCCCAAAATCTGCAATGATCAATGGATTTAGTGGTTGGGAACTCATCCTTCCGGTCATGACTTTAGTACTATATGACTTTGGTTATGTCGCAAGGATGACGAGGGCTTCAATGGCTGAAGTAATGACTAGTCAGTATATTCGTACTGCGGTATTAAAGGGATTACCTTATCGTCGAGTTATCTTCAAACATGCGCTCAGAAATGCATTAATTGCTCCATTCACAATTATCGTTTTACAATTGAACTGGCTTTTGTCCGGAGTTGTGGTTGTTGAAGTCTTCTTTGAATACAAAGGATTTGGAAAATTATTACTTGAAGCCGCACTATTTGGAGATATTGCGGTTATTCAGGCTTGCACGTTGGTAGCAGTATTGGTTGCGGTTTTATCACAAATCATATCCGATATTGGTTACACCTATCTCAATCCTCGAATCAGGTTCAGTTAAAGGTCGTTTAAAATGGCAAATGTTGAAATTGTTGAAACCCAAAGCATTATGACGCGTCTTACCAGCTCGCGATCAATCATTGCATTATTGCTGTTAATGTGGTTTCCATTAACGCTTTATGTAATAGGTGAAAACCTTCTAGGACCGTCCAGAGATTACATTTTGATTCCGGCGATTCCAGCAGTAATGTTGCTCTATGTTATCGGAGTTTACTCTTTTAGAGAGAGTTGGATTGCATTGATTGGATTATCGCTGGTATTCTTTTGGTTATTGATGGCTACTTGTGCACCATATCTTCCTCTTATTGACCCAAACAAACCAATTGCACCATTTGTCAGTCCATTTTCTTCCAAGAACGACATTTTTTTCATCTTAGGAACAGACTTTAAGGGGCGAGATATGTTATCTCGCGCAATCTGGGGGTGCCAACGTGTTTTGGTCTGGGGTGTAACTGCAACTTTGATCGCATATATTATTGGGTCAATATTTGGTTTGATTGCTGGATATCTTTCGGGTTGGTGGGATGAAGTCATTTCATTTATAGCCAATATCTTTTTATCATTTCCTGTCATGGTACTATTTATTGTAATTTTAAATTATCTTGGGCCATCTGGATTTAACATAGTCATTGCCGTTACCTTTGCTTCTGCACCAGCGATAATGAGGATTGTTAGAGGTTTGACGCTAGATTTTAAAAACCGAGACTATGTGTTTGCAGCCCAAACCAGAGGCGAACATCCGCTGTACATTATGGTAGTTGAATTATTACCAAATGTACGTGGTCCAATTATAGTGGATGCCTGTTTACGATTAGGTTATACGACTGTTGCCATTACCACATTAACCTTTTTAGGACTTGGCTTGCAACCACCAGACCCTGATTGGGGTTTAATGATTAAAGAAGCCGCTAAAACTGCAATGCTTTGGAAATTCTCCTACATGCTACTTATTCCTGCATTATCGGTATCCAGTTTGATTTTGGGATTCAACCTACTTGCTGATGGATTGCGAGAAATGAGCTTACGAGATTAGAGATTCAAACCCAAATTTAATAAATTTTAAAATCAATATTCTTAACAATTATGCCGACAAAAATTGGAAAATGACATGAGTGAAGCGACCCCGGTATTAGAATGCCGCAATTTATGTATCTCATATTACACTCGTGCCGGTGAAATACCCGCAGTTGTAGATTTCAATCTGAAATTGATGCCAGGAGAAGCCCACGGTATAGTCGGCGAATCAGGTTGTGGTAAATCAACTGTTGCTTTAGCCATCATGCAGTATATGGGAAAAAATGGTGAAATTGTTGGAGGTGAAATTCTCTTTGAAGGTCGAGATTTGCGAACTATGAGTGAGGAAGAGCTCCGTCAACTGCGCGGTTCAAAGATCGCGATGATTTATCAAGAACCAATGGCTTCGCTTAATCCCTCTATGTTGATTGGGAGTCAATTGGCGGAAGTACCAATATATCATGATGGTATTTCAAATGAGGAAGCTTGGGAACGTAGTTCAAATTTATTGGAAAAAGTGAGATTACCTGATCCACAACGGATTATGAATTCCTACCCACACCAAATTTCTGGTGGACAGCAACAACGCGTAATTATCGCGATGGCTTTGCTGTCAAATCCTAAGCTACTTCTACTAGATGAACCAACTACTGCGCTTGATGTAACGGTTGAGGCAGGGATAGTTGACTTAG
This sequence comes from Stappiaceae bacterium, assembly GCA_964291365.2. Taxonomy (GTDB): domain Bacteria; phylum Pseudomonadota; class Alphaproteobacteria; order Rhizobiales; family Stappiaceae; genus JBDWFY01. Next base: position 701,595 of record OZ219989.1, on the reverse strand, counting down.
TAAACGAAATTTCAAAAGAGTTTGGCACTTCAATGATTTACATTTCTCACAATCTTGGTCTCATTCTTGAGACTTGTGATCGATTAACAGTGATGTATTCAGGTGAAGCGGTTGAAGTTGGTAATATCCATGACGTATTTGATGAAATGCGTCATCCCTACACACGAGGTTTATTCAATTCAATTCCACTTCCCGGTGCTGATAAGAATGCGCGGCCACTAGTTTCTATTCCAGGACAACTTCCACTACCACATGAACGTCCAACTGGTTGCAATTTTGGACCGCGTTGTGACTATTTTAAAGCAGGTACATGCGATCAAAACTCACTTTCAATGCATTCGGTTCCAGAAATTGAAGAACATCAAGTCCGATGTGAGTGTTTTCTTGATATTGACTTTGAACGCGATGAGCGACATGGCGAACAACGCGCCAGTGCCACCCCAGGTGATGTAGTGTTAGATGTCGAAGATATGACCAAACACTACCAGATTGAAAAAGGTGGAATGGCAGTTTTTGGTGGTGAAATGAAAACAGTTAAAGCAAATGAAAAACTTTGTTTTTCGGCACGTGAAGCCGAAACTGTTGCTATTGTTGGTGAATCTGGTTGTGGAAAATCTACATTTGCAAAAGTGTTGATGGGGCTGGAAGACGCTACTGCTGGAAAGGTTATGCTAGGTGATATTGAACTGGGTGAGCTTCCTGTTGATAAACGTAATGAGCATACAATCTCTCGTTTACAAATGATTTTTCAAAATCCGTTTGACACGCTCAATCCTTCACATACGATTGGTGGTCAAATCGGTCGTGTCATTAGAAAATTTGGTGTTGCAAAATCAAAAGATGAAGTCAATGAAATTGTATATCGATTACTTGATACAGTTAAATTACCACGTGATTTTATCAAACGCCGTCCCCGCCAACTTTCAGGTGGTCAAAAGCAACGTGTTGGAATTGCACGAGCCTTTGCTGGTAATCCAGATGTCGTCATTGCCGACGAACCTGTTTCAGCGTTAGATGTTTCAGTCCAAGCGGCGGTTACTGAATTACTGATGGAAATCCAATGTACCAATCGAACAACGATGTTGTTCATTAGTCATGACTTGTCGGTAGTTCGCTATCTTGCAGACCGAGTTATCGTGATGTATTTGGGTAAAATTATGGAACAAGGAACGACCGAAGAAATTTTCTCTCCCCCTTATCATCCTTACACGGAAGCATTGCTTGCTGCGGTACCTATTGCTGACACTAGTATTGAAAAACGTCATATTGTTTTGAAAGGTGAAATACCATCTCCAACAAACCCTCCGACTGGTTGCCCATTTTCGACTCGATGTCAATATATGATTCCCGGTAAATGTGATGTGGACACTCCACCAATTCACAAACTAAGCAGTGATCATCAAATCATGTGCCATATGGATATTAATGAATTGGAGAAAATGGAACCAGTGATACATACTAAGGCAGCTTGATTTTCGATTACAAAATTGATCAATGATCATTAAACCTATGAAGTGTTAACTAAATTTACCTACCGGTTGAACTAAACACAAAAAACTACTAAATTTAGCGGTTTATAAAAAATCTAAAAAAGTACTTGATAACCCGCTATAAAATTATTATTTATCAATAGTATGATCTATTTCAATTTCTAACGGACTCTTTTAATAAAATAATGATAACGAAAATGAAACTGAAAAATAAAAATGTAATTCCTAAGGAAGTGGCAAACCAAACTATAAAGTTTGGTATTTCTATTGCATACGAGCGATTCAGAAATTTACCTTTTGTTGGTCGTGAGAAAGAAGGTGGTGAACCTCTCTACATGGAATCAAATCAGGGGGTTATTTATAAACTTGCACAGTCAGAAGACAACATGCTATTGATGATGCCATTATTCCGACGTGATGGCAAAAAAATTAAACCACATAATCTCAAGCTTGACTTCATAGAAACAAAATTCATTCCAGAATAGGAGAAACTATAGTCATAAAAGTCATTCAGTAATTATGTGTCATCAAAATTTATTTCATAAGATTTTTATGGCTCGAGTAACACTTTTTGCTAAGTTTAGTTGCCATGAAATCTAATGAAATAAAATCTATTGTTATCAACGCTTTAGATACAGGTGCATATAACCATGAACATCGCCAAGCAATAAACAAAAAAAATTTGTTAGCATTTAAAGTAGTCGATGCTAAATTTGTAAGAAACAAGATTAGTAAGTTAAAAGAAAAAAATTACCGCGTGTTTTATGATTATACTTTTAAAGATAGAGAAATTCACGAAATTGTTATTGATGGATGGTATATCAAATTTTACTATGAAAACTCAATAGTCACTTTCATAAGCGTACATCAATAACCAATAAAAAATGGAGTCTTCTAATGGGATATTTCAGTGAGGGGGAAACAATTCGTGGGTTCTGTTCAAATTGCAGAAAACACGTGAATTCTACATACGTGCAACGCTCATTACCAATTGAAAATGGTTTGGGATTGATTAGAAACGCGCTTTTACTAATCTGTAACGAATGTGATGAGGTTATTGCTATCCCAGCACAATCTGAAGATGCAATTAAATCAGCCATAAATATGGTAAATTGCGGTACAAAAAATTCTCAAAAATATAAGACTCTAAATGGTAGTAAAAAATCTGGTGTATATAAGAATTTCGTTGAGAAGAAATATAATCCGATCAAACTTAGTTTGGGTAATCGCGAAATTGCTAATCTAAAAATTGTCGTAACACCCGTCACATAAAAAATAGAGAATTGCCGATCAAAGTTTCATAAATTTTGTATACCTGATCCCAACTATTATGACTGTTTGTTTAAAATTTGGGCTAGAATAGCGAAACCATATACTAAAAATTTATCGCAATAATGAAACAGCTAGAAAAGTCATAAATCTAGGTTGGCACGATATTTTATTGAAACTAACTGCTTTGAATAAAAGATATGTCATCCTCAACTTTAGTTTTGAGATTGCACGATTTTGGTACGATCTATTTGATTACAAGCAAATCTCGCTAATCAAATTATTATGAATATTAAAATTACAACAACTACAATTGAATACCACTATCACTTCAATACAATCATCTTGATAAGCATGTTAAAAATTGATAAAGAATTTTCAGAAAAGTTTGTTTTATTATATACCGATTTTTGATTTACCGATTGAATTTAAAAATTAGAACTCCTAAATACATAATTATCTTTTATTATTTAATGAGAAAGAGGCATCAATTTGAGTATTTTACAAGGGCTATTATATGGTAAAACCAGCGAGCCAGAGCTTGCTACAACCACGCATGTTTCTGATGAAATTCGACATACCACCTGTTACATGTGTGCTTGCCGATGTGGAATCAATGTGCATATTCGCGATGGAAAAGTCAGTTATATTGAGGGCAATAATGAGCATCCGGTAAATAAAGGTGTATTATGTGCTAAAGGTTCGGCGGGTATCATGCAACATTATTCGCCAGCTCGTCTACGTAAACCACTCAAGCGAGTTGGTGAACGTGGAGATGGGAAATTTGTTGAAATTGAGTGGGAAGAAGCACTTGGTATCGCAACATCTTGGCTCAGTGATATCAGATCAACTGACCCTAACAAATTGGCATTTTTTACTGGGCGTGATCAGTCTCAATCTTTGACAAGTTGGTGGGCTCAGCAATTTGGTACTCCGAATTATGCCGCTCATGGTGGTTTCTGTTCAGTAAATATGGCAGCTGCTGGAATTTATACAATGGGTGGTGCATTTTGGGAATTTGGTTCACCAGATTGGGATCGCACCAAAATGTTAATGCTTTTTGGAGTTGCCGAAGATCATGATTCAAATCCTATCAAGACCGGATTAAGTAAGATCAAAGAACGTGGCGGTAAGATTGTTGGAATTAATCCAATCCGCAGTGGTTACAATGCTATAGCTGATGAATGGATTGGAATAAAACCTGGAACTGATGGCTTGTTTGTATTGTCTATTGTCCATGAGTTATTAAGAACTGGATATGTTGACCTTGAATATTTGATACGCTACACCAATGCGGCTTGTTTAGTTATACATATACCTGGAGATCCAACAGATGGTTTATTGGCTAGAAATTCTGAGGGCGAAATGCTGGTTTGGGATCGGGTGGCTGGTAAGGAGATGCCCGTCAATGAAATTAATTCCACTCCTGCACTTCGTGGGACTTTTACGTTGCGGGATGGACGAAGAGTACGACCCGTTTTTCAATTGATGAGTGAAAAATATTTATCTGTAAGCTTTGCTCCAACAAATGTCGCTGAGCGATGTGGAGTATCTGAGGAGACCATTAAGCGAATCGCAGCTGAACTTGCGAATACTGCTTTTGATGAAGAAATTGAAATTGATCAACCTTGGACAGACTGGCTTGGCCGCCATCATCAAAAAATGATCGGGCGTCCAGTGAGTTTCCATGCCATGCGTGGAATTTCTGCTCACTCCAATGGATTTCAAACTTGCCGTGCGATTCACCTACTTCAGATTTTACTTGGTACAGTTGAAGTCCCTGGTGGATTTCGATTTAAGCCCCCCTACCCAAAACCATTTGAAGCACATCCTTCACCACATTGTGTTTCAGCTGCTGACTGCCCTTTGAACGGCCCACATCTAGGATTTCCAAGAGGACCAGAAGACCTTGCATTAGATGCGAATGGTGAACCGGCTCGGATTGACAAAGCTTTTTCATGGGATGCACCTCTTTCAGTCCATGGCTTGATGCATATGGTGATTGCTAATGCCGCCAACAAAGATCCTTATGGAATAGATGTTTTGTTTATGTATATGGCCAATATGTCTTGGAATTCTTCAATGAATTCAGGTGCGGTTATGGATATGTTAAGGGCTCGAGATTCCGAAGGACAATACTTAATTCCAAAAATTATCTATTCTGATGCGTATTCTTCAGAAATGGTTGCATTTGCTGACCTTGTACTTCCTGATACGACATATTTGGAACGATTTGATTGTATCTCATTGCTAGATCGTCCAATCAGTGAACCAGATGCTGTAGCAGATTCAATACGCTGGCCAGTTGTAAACCCAGATCGAGATGTTCGAGGATTTCAATCGGTGTTAATTGAATTGGGAAATCGTCTAAAATTACCAGGTTTTGTCGACGAAAAAGGTGTTCCAAAATATACCGACTATTCTTCCTACATGGTCTATCATGAACGACGTGAGGGAATTGGACCACTTGCAGGTTTTCGCGGAAACGATGGGAAGAAATTTGGTCGTGGTGAACCGAATCAATATCAATTAGCACAATATGTTGAAAATGGCGGGTTTTGGTCAGAAGAACTACCGGATAATGCAAAATTTTTTAAACCATGGAATAAAAATTATCAAGAATGGGCTGTTCAAAAAGGCTTTTTTGACTCTCCACAACCATACTTGTTTAATTTATACTGTGAACCGCTCCGAAAATTTCAACTCGCAGCGGAAGGTCATGGTCAAATTCAACCACCGGATCGACTTCGACCGTTAATACAAGAAGTGTTTAGCCCATTTCCTATTTGGTATGCACCATTCTCGTCCGAACTATTAGGTGAAGACGAATTTCCTGTCCATGCCATCACCCAGCGGCCGGCCGCAATGTATCATTCTTGGGGTTCGCAAAACGCGTGGCTTCGGCAAATTCATGGTGATAACCCACTCTATGTATCTGGAGACTTATGTGATAAATATGAATTGAAAGATGGTGATTGGGTCTGGTTATCTTCTTTCCACAATCGAATAAAGTGTCCTATAGTTCGAATGAATTCTGTCAATCCAAATACCGTTTGGACTTGGAATGCAATTGGCAAACGCGGTGGTGCTTGGGCATTAGAGTCAAATTCACCTGAAGTAAAGAAAGGCTTTTTGCTCAATCATTTAATTCATGAACTACTACCAATTCAAAGTGATGGTTACAGATGGTCAAATTCAGACCCCATTACTGGTCAAGCGGCTTGGTATGATTTAAAGGTAAAAATTGAGAAAGCAGAGCCAGATATTCAAGAATCTATCCCAAAATTTGAAGCTCAGGTTTCACCAGTTGATATTGATAAAAGTATTGTCAGTATTGCTTATGGCAAGGAGTGGACTAAATGACCCAACTTCCCAACAAAACTGAAAGAAAACTGGGGTTAGTAATTGATCTGGATACCTGTGTTGGTTGTCACGCTTGCGAAGTTGCTTGCAAGGAATGGAATACTAGTGCATATGGTGCCCCCTTATCAGATCAAAACCCCTACGGTGAATTAGCAACTGGTACTTGGTTGAACCGGGTGCACACTTTTGAAGTTACAGTAGAAGACCATTCTCCTGAACATGTAAAGAAACCATCACTTTCCCAATTAGTCCACTTTCCTAAGAGTTGTTTGCATTGTGACGATGCACCGTGTGTAACCGTTTGTCCTACTGGTGCGAGTTTCAAGCGGGCGGATGATGGTATTGTCTTGGTCAATGAAGATTGGTGTATTGGCTGTGGATTATGTGCTTGGGCTTGTCCCTATGGAGCACGTGAAATGGATGCTGATGAGGGTGTAATGAAAAAATGTACTTTATGTGTTGACAGAATTTATAACGAAAACATTCCCGAAGAAGACCAAGTTCCAGCATGTGTAAAAACTTGTCCGGCAAATGCACGACATTTTGGTGATTTTAATGACCCAGACTCAAATGTATCTAAACTAACCGAGGAGCGAGATGGATTTGACTTAATGCCTGAAATGAATACGAATCCAGTCAACAAATATTTACCACCTCGTCCAAAGCATGACATTAATGAAATTGCAATATCCGAAAAAGCATTACCTGAGCCAAAAATACGCGGTTTTTTAGGGTGGTTAGACCAAGCACTCCAGAGGTTAGATTAAGATGCATCCCGCACCAAGTATTATTTTATTTTCTACTCTCAGTGGAGCTGGCTTTGGATTGCTTGCATTGTATTGTTTAGGAATCGGACCTATTGAAAATTCTTTATTTAACTGGATTACGTTGTTTACTGGTTATTTTTTGGCTTCAAGTGGTCTAATTGCTTCAACTTTCCACCTAAAGCATCCTGAACGTGCTTTACGTGCATTCACGCAATGGCGTTCTTCTTGGTTATCGATTGAAGGTGTTTTAGCAGTTTGTACTCTAGGTGTGATTGCAATTTATTCGTTCTATCTGCTAATCTTAAATGAAAAAATATTATGGCTTGGATTAGCGGGAACCGTGCTTGCAATATCAACTATTTTTTCAACCTCCATGATTTATGCACAACTCCCTACAGTACCACGCTGGAATACTCCTCTCACACCTTTAGTTTTCTTAATCTGCGCGACAAGTTCAGGTATGTTAATTTTCTACAGCATAATTGAAATAATAGCCTCAGATCATTTTAACTATTCATACATTTCAATTGCAATTGTCTGTATATCTTGGTTGATAATTTTATTAAATTGGAACTTCTTCCAAAAGACAACTTTAGAAGAGGTTGGTTCGTCTCCAGAATCAGCAACTGGTTTGGGAGATTGGGGAAAAGTTAGATTATTGGAATCACCACACACAAATCCAAATTATCTAATGAAAGAAATGGTATATATAGTTGGTCGCAAGCATGCAAACAGATTACGGCAGATTTCAGCTTTTATTGGTGCAATCGTCCCAATTATCTGGTTAATTTTTGGATTGGTAATCGGATTTCAAATGATATTTTATCCACTCGCTGCATTTTTTCATTTGATTGGGATCTTTATCTCTCGATGGTTATTTTTTGCCGAAGCACAGCATTCAGTTTCATTATATTACGGTCATCGTTAACATTTTGAATATTGATTTTCTGATTTAATTGCCTTTTCAAGTTTCGGAACGGAGAAATGTAAAATCCGAGAGTATGTGTACATGAAATCCAATATTATGTGTACAGATTTTTGTGAATAACTAGAGATAGTTTATTTTAGTTCAAGAGGTAATCTTTTAACCTGACTTCAGTTTTAACCTACTGGAGTCCAACATGAGAAGATTACCCATGAAGAAGAACAGAAAGATTCTGTTACTTCGTTTGGAACAGGATAAACCTGTTTCGACGATTTTAAAAATGGTTCCTGGTGTTAAGCGTACGATGGCCTATAATTGTGTTCGTCGTGCTTTAGCTGCGGAACTAACAGCGGCCAAGGTTAAGTCGATGTCAGACTTTGACTTGAAGCAATTGCTCTATCCCCCTAAACCTGTTGATGACAGCACGCGACCTGAGCCAGATTATGTATACATCCATAAAGAATTGGCGAAGAAGATCAAGGGCGTGAATATTGATCGGTTATGGCGTGAATATAAGCAAGTTCATCCCGATGGTTATGAACGGAGTCAGTTTTTTGCGAAATATCGGGTTTGGAAACAGCTGGTTAAGCGCACCTTGCGGATGGATCATAAGCCTGGAGAGTGTTTATACCTTGATTGGGCAGGTCCGACTTGTTTAATTCAAGATCCTAAGACCGGGGAAGTGAAGGAGTTTCCGGTTTTTGTTGCGACGTTGGCGGTTTCTAATTATACCTACACGGAAGTGTGTGACTCGGCTCAGTTAGAATCTTTCATTAATGCGACGATTCGAGCGTTGGAATTTTTTGGAGGTGTTCCGGAGTTATTAGTTCCGGACAATGTCAAGACCGCGGTCACGAAGGCGAGTCGTCATGAACCGACGCTAAGTTTGACTTATGAAGATATGGCTGATCATTATGATACTGCGATTTGTCCGACCCGCCCGCGTAAGCCGCAAGATAAAGCGAAAGTTGAAGCTGGAGTTAAAGCTGTTGAAAGTAAAGTGATGGCTCCGTTGCGTCATCGCACCTTTTTTAGCCTTGAAGAAGCGAATGTTGCGTATTGGGAGCAACTCAAGGAATTAAACGAGGAAGTGACTCCTTATTTGAAGAACAGTCGTCGTGAGTTATTTGAACAGCTAGAACAATCGCAGCTGAAGCCGTTACGTTCAGAGCCTTATCAATTTGGGATCTGGCAAAAAGCCCGTGTCCGTTCCGATTACACGGTGCGGATCGGAACGTGCCATTATTCAGTTCCCTATAATTATATTGGGGTCTTAGCTGGTGTCAAAATCATGGAAGATTTGGTTGAGATTTATCACGACGAACACAAGATTGCGTCGCACCAACGCGTACATCATGAGCATGGGTTGTCGATGCAGCTTTCGCATTTAGCACCAGAGCATAAGAAATACGTTGAATGGACTCCAACCAAGATTATGCAACAAGCCGCCGAGATTGGTCCGCATGCGACGGCATTTGTTACCGAGTATCGTCAGACGAAGAAGCATGAGAGCCAATGGTGTCAAGCTTGTTTTGGCTTGTTTAATTTGGTTAATAAGTATGGTGCTAACCGCTTTGAATTAGCTTGCAAAATTGGTTTAAAGCAACATGCGAAGTCAATTGAAGCAATCAAAGGGATTTTGCAATCCAACCAGGATCAACAAGAGCATCTGGATTCAGATTTGGATATGACCTCAACCCTTCACCATGAGAATATTCGCGGGATGGACCGCTTTATCCAATAAGGAGCACACAAATGCAACCACATCCGACCTATGATAAATTGTGTCAATTGAAGCTGTTTGGCATGGCCGATGGCTTTGAAGATTTAGAAACTAGTCCCGATTCATCGTCGCTTAGTCATGCAGAATACTTGAGTATTCTGCTTGATTTTGAAGAAACCTATCGTGACAACAAGAAAATTCAAAGCCGTCTCAAAGCGGCAAAACTTCGCGCCCAGATGGCTTTCCCAGAAGATATCGACTATAAGTCCCGTCGTGGTCTTGATAAAGGGGTTTGTAAAGCCTTATTATCTTGTCAATGGATTGACAACAAACAAAATTTGATTGTCACCGGTCCCTGCGGGATCGGTAAAACCTGGCTCTCTTGTGCGTTCGGTGTTGCGGCTTGTCGCCGTGGTTATCCAACTTTATATAAACGTTTACCGCAATTACTTGATGAGTTAGATCAAGCCCATCTCGAGGGGGAATTCCGTCGAGCATTTCGCACCTTAACAAAACCCAAACTGCTGATTATTGATGAATGGGGACCAGACAAGATGACTCCTGGTCAACGTCGTGACTTTCGGGAACTTGTTGGAGAGCGATTTGAAGCGAGTTCAACCTTGATCATCAGTCAACTGCCCATCAAGTATTGGGATCAAGTGATCGGGGATCCAACTTATACCGATTCGATTTTAGATCGCATTATTCCTAATGCACATCAACTCAACCTACAAGGAGAATCGTTACGGAAGTTCCTACCAAAATAAGGGGATTATAGGACTAGTCGAAAATAATTGTTGACATAGGTCAGTAATAGAAGTATCTGATGAATAGAATAAATATTACTTGGTCACCAAATGATATAAAAGTGGAGAAAAACAAAATTCACCACCTCTTGAACAAAAAATTTTTTAACCACCTTTAAAGGTGGTTAAATGTGTACACATGTTTTCGGATTAGGCGTACACATGTATCGGATTGTACAGAGAAAGTGTCAAACGCACCAAACTTCATCAAATTGTTTCTAATAATTGGAATTTTGTTGGATATTTGAGCTCCCAAAAAACGTAAGGCTTGAATTGGTAGAAAACCAGTTAGAAGTGATCGATTCAATAAATCTACTGCTTTGGATCTCAACTGAATATCAATCTTTCTCGCACGCTCAAAGTCAGCTAAAATTGTTTGACTTCCTAAATCTTGATTAGCAGCTTTTGCCTGAACAAGGATTTCGCCAAGGGTCGCGATATCTCGAATACCTAAGTTCAGACCTTGTGCTCCAATCGGAGGTAATCCGTGAGCTGCATCACCTACAATTACACATCGTTTGGTTGCAAGTTTTTCCACGGTAGCACTAGAAATTGGAAAAACTTGTTTCTCGCTTATCACAGAGAGTTTTCCTAAGATTGACTTAGATCTTTTTTCAAGTACACTTTCAAGCTCATCAATATCTAGTTCTTTCAATCTTTCAATTTCTTGCGGCGTGTCAACACATACTAAACTAGACTGCCTTTCTGTCAAAGGTACCAAGGTAAATGGGCCATTTGGAGTATGAAACTCAGTTGAACTATTCTGATTTGATACCGAATGTCTTAAATTCAAAACTAAAGCACTTTGATCATATTTTCGCTGCGAAACTTCTAAACCCATGAATTCGCGTACAATAGAATTACGACCATCCGCTCCAACACATAGATGACATGAAACTTCTTGATTGTTATCTAAGCGGATTTCCACTGATTGTTCATTTAATTTCAGCGAATTTACCATAGTTTCAAAACGAGATGGATTTTCAAAACTACTGCATGTCTCACTTAATTTCTGTACCAAATTTTGATTCAAAATATTATATCCAAATGCTTCAAGTTCAATTTCTGTACAGTCAAAAACAACCTCTGGTGCTCTTATCAATCGTCCGGTGTCATCAATCAAACGTAATTTTGTAATTGGATTAGCATTTACTTTCAATCTTTCCCAAATATTGAGGATTTTAAGAGTCTTTAAAGATGATTCTAGAAAAGCTGTTGAGCGGCCATCAAACGAGTCGATCTTTGGTGAAATCAAAGCCGTTTTGACTCCAAGTTGAGAACACATAATGGCGGAGATTAATCCAGTTGGTCCACCGCCAATTATACATATTTCAAAGTTTTCAATTTTTGACATTTTGTAATTCTTCTAATTTTTTTTCATAGGGATACAAGACTTACAATAAAGACAAATTGTCTAGTTCAGTATTACTTTAACCAAGGTGGATTTCTTCTCTCAAGAAATGCTGAAATTCCTTCTCTCGCATCGTCGGAATCCCATACATCAGCTAATTGAATGATTGAATTTTCAATTTGTTCATTATTTATTTCTTGACCAAGCGATCGCACAAATGTCTTTGCCTTTGCTACTGCACTTGTAGAAACTTTAAGATATGACTGAACTTCATTTTCAATTTCTTGCTCTAGAACCTCTTCCCCTGATACAACCTTAGAACAAATACCCAATTCAAACGCCTCTTTTGAACGAAAAATTCTCGAAGACATAAATATTTGACGCGCTTTTCCTTCACCAATTTTCGCGATTACATAGGGCCCAATGGTAGCTGGAATTAATCCGAGTTTAGTTTCTGTCAACCCAAATTTTGCACTCTCCACAGCTACTGCGAAGTCACAAACACACATTATCCCAACTCCTCCACCGTATGCAGAACCATTAATCGAACCTATCAGTGGCTTTGGAAGTTCATTCAAGACTTTGAGCATTAAGGCAAGTTTTTTAGATTCTGAAATCCTTTGTTCTCTTGTTGCATTCAATTGTTGTTTCATCCAATTTATATCACCACCTGCGCAAAATGTATGCCCTTCTCCCGAAAGTACAACTACTCTAATTTCTTTATTTTTAGCAATAACATGTGCAATATCCGTTAATTCTTGTATCATTTGTGCAGAAAGTGCATTATGTTTTTCTGGACGGTTCAGAATCAATTTAGCGACATCACGATCATCTATTTCAAATTTTATAGTTTCAAACTCAGTCATATTTTCCTCCAAGTTTTTCAGCAAATTTCGCAGCTGAATTTAAAATTTTCAGATCCAATCCTGTAGTATAACCTTTGTCTTCTAAAATTGAAAAAACTTTCAACGTATCCACATTGCCTTTCGCGCCTGGCATAAAAGGACATCCACCTAAGCCACCAATTGATGTATCGAAAACCCGTATACCTTTTTCTAGGCAAATTTCAATATTATCAATCGCTTTATCATTTGTATCATGGAAATGACCTGCAAGTCTATCTGATGGGATTTCATTCATCACTACATCTAACATTTTTGAAACTGAATTTGGTGTACCTTTACCAGTCGTATCGCCTAATGATATTTCATAAACTCCCAGTTCAGTAAGATTTTTGGCAACTTTAACCACCATATCTGGTTTAATATAACCTTCATAATAACAGTTTACGACGCAAGATAGATAGCCGCGAATTGGAATATTTTTCTCATTAGCTGCTTTAACAACAGGTTTATACCGTTCAATACTCTCCGCTATTGAACAATTAGTATTTTTTTGACTAAAGCTTTCAGATGCAGACACAAATATCGCAATTTCATCTACGTTTACAGAAATAGCTCTTTCCAATCCTTTCAAATTTGGAGTCAAAGCACAATATTTAACTCCTAGATTTCGAGTTATTCCGTTCATAACTTCTCTTGAATCAGCCATTTGCGGAATCTTCGATGGGTTTACAAAACTTCCCACTTCAATTTTTTTTAAACCACATTTTGAAAGTATATTCACAAATTGAATTTTTTCATCGGTGGGGATCACTTTCTTTATATTTTGAAGTCCATCTCGAGGTGCCACTTCAAAAATAGTTACAAACTCACTCATCTAGTACTCCATCAGATTCTAGTTCCGCAATTGCAATTTCACGCAGTTCTCTGCGAATTACTTTACCTGTAATTGTTAGTGGTAGAGATTCCAGAAAATTGATTTCGCGTGGATATTCATATGCGGCTAATTTATCTTTCACAAATTGTTGAATTTCTTCTTTTAATTTTAAACTTGGTTCAACACCTTTAGCCAAAACTATGTAAGCTTTTACAACCTCACCTCTAATTTTATCAGGTTTGCCAATTACACCTACATTTACTACTGTTGAATGTTTCAAAATACAGTTCTCAATTTCACCTGGTCCAATACGGTATCCAGCTGATGTAATTACATCGTCATCGCGACCAACAAACTTTAACCATCCATTTTCTTCTTTAGTTCCTTTGTCACCTGTAATCAACCAGTCATTATTATATTTTTTGTTTGTGGCATTATCATTATTCCAATACTCTATTAACATTACAGGATCAGGACTTCTGATAGCAATATTTCCCAATTCACCATTTGTTACAACTTCACCATCATCATCAACAATTTCAACTTCATGACCTGGTACTGATCTGCCCATGTTGCCAAATTGTTGTTTCATAACCTGTTCACATGAAGAAACCACCAAATTACACTCTGTTTGTCCATAGAATTCATTTATAGTTAATCCAAAGGTCTCTTGACCCCATTTAATAAGTTCTTCTCCTAGAGATTCTCCACCGCTGGCTACTGATCTAAGTTCAAAGTTCCATTTCTTGTTTGGGTTCTTAACCTGCTTCATCAACTTTAGTGCTGTAGCTGGAAGAAATGTATTACGAATCTGTTGGTCTGCCAATAATTGAAATGCTTGTTCTCCGGTAAACTTATCAAAACGGCATGCTACAACTGGTATTCCATGAAATAATCCTGGTAACAAAACATTGATCAATCCACCAATCCAAGACCAATCCGCAGGTGTCCATATTTTATCGCCTGTCTGCGGAAATAAATTATGACTCATTTCCATTCCAGGTAGATGTCCTAACAAAACGCGATGTGCGTGTAAAGCACCTTTCGGGTTACCAGTAGTTCCAGAAGTGTATATTATCAATCCTGGGTCATCAGCATTTGTTGATATTGGTTCAAAATCTTTAGATAGATTTTTGAATGAATCATAAAAATTCAATTCATTTTTTTGAATATCGTCAACAGAAATTATCTGTTTCAACTCAGGTAGTGAATCTCTAATCTTTGTAACTTTCTCTACACCACCTTTATTGGTAATTAAAACCTTAATACCTGCGTCACTCAATCGAAACTTCAGTGCCTCCTCACCAAAAAGTGTGAAAAGTGGAACCGAAATAGCACCAATTTTAAAAATAGCAATATGTGAAATTGCAGTTTCAGGAATTTGCGGTAGCATTACTCCGATTCGGTCTTGCGGTTTAATCCCTAATTCAACTAGCAAATTTGCAAGTTTGTTCGATAAATTTTTTAACTCATCATATCTCAAAAATTTTACTGTTCCATCGCTTTCAACCGACTCTATTGCTATTTGATCTGGTACCTCATTAGCCCATTTGTCACAGGTTTCAGTTCCAATATTGAAGTATTCTGGAATAATCCATTCAAACTTTTTACAAAGTTCATCATAAGTGTTAGCTTTCGGAAGCATCAGAATCCTCACCAAATTTAATTAAAATTTCAGATTCTTTAACCTGTTGACCTACCTTGACACATATGTCGGACACAATTCCCTCCTGCATTGAATAAATTGTATGCTCCATTTTCATTGCCTCCAAGACCAATAATTTTTGCCCTTCTTCAACATGATTATTTGCAGATACATATATTTCCTTAACAGCCGAGGGTATCTGTGCGGTAATTTGATTACTTATTCCAACGCTACTAGCTTCTAAGGAATTTAAATCGGGTATCAAAAATTCATATGTTTCACCCTCTTTATATAAAATAATATTATTACTTTGACGGAATGTCTTCACAGACTCTACTGCATGATTAATCTTAAGCTTATGAATACCATCAACATGACCAATTAATTCAATATTTGTTGAATCTTTTCCGTCGGATACTATAAAGTTAAGTTTATTTTTCAGTTCTATTTGCAAATCATGTAATTCATCTTGCCACTTTATCTTTGCGAAACAAGTTGATTTTCCCCAATTTCGCCAGCCCTTTAAAAATAACCAGGGGTCATTATACTTTGGTAATTCTAACAAACCTAGGCTATCTAATGCCGCTACTGCGATAATTCCTAAACTTGGAGATTGAATCTCTGTAAATTTTTCAATTTCTCGGTCTACTATTCCAGTTTCAACCTCACCTCCAAGGAACATTTCATAGTTCAAGACTTTTCTAACAAAAGGAATGTTGGTTTTAACACCCGCTATGAAACATTCTGATAATGCAGAATCCAATAAATTAACTGATCCATTTCTAGTTTTTGCATGAGAAATTACTTTTGCGATCATTGGGTCATAATATTGAGTTATAACATCACTTTGCCTTACACCTGAGTCAATTCGAATCTCTCCAGATGGAAATTCGCAATAATTTAGCTTTCCTATAGAAGGTAAGAAATCATTTGTTGGGTCTTCGGCATAAATTCGTGCCTCAATCGCGTGACCATTTAATTGCAAATCGCTTTGTTTTACAGGTAAAGATTCTCCAGAGGCAATTCTGAGCTGCCATTCAACTAGGTCTTGACCCGTAATTAGTTCAGTTACTGGATGTTCAACTTGCAACCGTGTATTCATCTCCATAAAATAGATTGAATCAATTAATAGACCATTTGATATATCTGCAATAAATTCAACCGTTCCAGCATTTTCATAGTTCACTGTTTTCGCAACCTGAATTGCAAATTCTCCCAATTTACTCCGCATTTCATCTGAAATACTAGGTGCAGGTGCTTCTTCAATCACTTTCTGGTATCTTCGCTGAATTGAACAATCTCGTTCAAATAAATGCACATAGTTACCTTTCTTGTCACCAAATATTTGGACCTCAATATGTCGAGTTTTCGGCAAATACTTTTCAATTATACATCTCTGGTCACCAAAACTGGACTGGCTCTCTCTCTGAACCGCAGTAAGTGAGTCACCAAATTCATCTCTTGTATTTACAATTCGCATCCCTTTTCCCCCACCACCAGCACTAGCTTTAATCAATACTGGAAATCCAATTTTCTTTGCATATTGAGTCAAATATTCTATATCTTGATTTTCTCCATGATAACCAGGAATTACTGGAAGTCCTGCATCTTCTATTATTCTCTTTGCAACATCTTTCTGTCCCATTTTCTTGATTGAATCTGCTGAAGGACCGATAAAAACAATTCCAGAATTATTACACTTTCGTGCAAATTCCGAGTTTTCAGATAAGAATCCATAACCTGGATGGATTGCTTCCGCTCCACTCTCTTTAGCAACTTGAATAATTTTTTCAACTTGAAGATAACTTTCGGAAGATGGTGAAGGACCAATATGAAATGCCCGATCAGCTTGAGCTGTATGCAGAGCGTTCGTATCAGCATCTGAATAAACCGTAACAGTTTGAATTCCCATCCGCTTTACAGTTTCTATAATTCGACAAGCTATTTCGCCTCGATTTGCAATCAATATTCTTTTAAACATCTACAACTCCTACATTCGAAACAATCCAAATCTAGTATCTTCAATCGGTGAGTTTAGTGAGGTAGACAATGATAAACCAAGTACCTCCCTTGTTTTTCGGGGATCTATAATCCCATCATCCCAAAGTCTAGCTGATGCATATAATGGATGACCTTGTCGTTCAAACTGATCAATTATTGGTTGCTTGAATTCCATTTCTTTCTTTCTGCTCCATTGCTTTCCTCTTTTCTCAAATCCATTTCTCTTTACTGTTGCAAGAACACTTGCCGCCTGCTCTCCACCCATTACTGAAATACGTGAATTTGGCCATGACCATAAAAACCTTGGTTCATAGGCCCGACCACACATACCATAATTTCCCGCGCCATATGAACCACCAATGATAACTGTAATTTTTGGAACCGCAGTTGTTGCAACTGCATTAACCATTTTGGCACCGTGCTTTGCAATACCTTCATTCTCATATTTCTCACCCACCATAAAACCAGTGATATTCTGCAAAAATACTAGTGGAATTTTACGTTGCGAACAAAGCTCAATAAAATGTGACCCTTTGAGTGCACTTTCAGAAAATAACACTCCATTATTGGCTATGACACCAACAGGTATTCCTAATATATGGGCAAAACCACACACCAATGTCGTACCAAAACGTGATTTAAACTCATAAAATTGAGAACTATCCAAAATTCGAGCTAGGACTTCTCGAACATCATATGAAATCTTCAAGTCCGCAGGTACTATACTTAGCAACTCATCCGGATCATAAACTGGTTCTTGAGGAGTTTTTAACTCAAGTACACTTTTCTTTGGTTTATTAAAATTAGAAACAATATCTCTACATAACTTTAAAGCATGCTCATCATTCTCAGCTAAATGATCCGCTACACCCGATAAGCGAGTGTGGACATCACCACCACCTAATTCTTCCGCTGTAACCTCTTCACCAGTTGCCGCCTTAACTAATGGTGGTCCTGCTAAAAAAATTGTGCCTTGGATTTTAACAATGATTGTCTCATCAGACATCGCAGGCACATAAGCACCCCCTGCCGTACAGGATCCCATAACTACCGCGATTTGTGGAATACCTTTTGCGGACATATTAGCTTGATTGTAAAATATTCTTCCAAAATGCTCCCGATCTGGAAAAACTTCGTCTTGATTCGGCAAATTCGCACCACCAGAATCGACCAAATAGATGCAAGGAAGATTATTACTTAGAGCAATCTCTTGTGCACGTATATGTTTTTTAACAGTTAGAGGAAAATATGTTCCACCCTTTACTGTAGCGTCATTACAAACAACTAATACTTCACGTCCTTCGACGCGTCCTACTCCACAGATTATTCCTGCACTGGGTGAAGAATCTTCGTACAACCCATTCGCTGCGAACAATCCAATCTCTAAAAACGGGGATCCTGGATCAATTAAAGAATCTACGCGATCTCGTGGAAGAATTTTTCCACGTTCAACATGGCGAATTTTAGAAGTCTCAGTTCCACCTGCTAATGCAAATTCAGCTGCTACATTAATCTCACTCAAAAGCTTTTCGTGTTGCAGACGATTCTCACGACACTCTTCTGAATTGATGTTTATGTTGGATTTAATTACCGACATAATAATTAGAGTCCAAATTGAAAATTATATGTGTATGAATAAAGAGAACAATTCTACCTTAGTTTAGTTAGAAAATCAAAAACTATAAACGATTTAAGTAGCACAACTTGAATCTTATCCAATTGAATTTCTAAAAAATCCACATGGCCAATTCTTTAGATGGCTGGTTTCATCATAGTATGCTTCTGTAATTTTCGCTGAAACACCTGAATTCTGCATTTCCTTTGCAAAAAACAATATCTGAATATCCTTATGATCAAATTCTTGTTTGCTGACTAATTCACCTAGTCTATTCATAAAACTCCCGCTATGCGTCTCAAGATCAAAGCCGACAACTCCTAACCATGAATGCTAATTGTCGCTCTAGACTATTATAACCGGAGCCATTATATATCTTTGTACACTTTGTTGAAGACACCAATGGTAAATTTGTTTCGGACTAAGACGATCAATTTTCATCAGAATCGGGATGAGCTCAAGTATCCAAGACGACACCTTCCAAGCAACACTCGACGCGTTTGATCGCGCAAGTTGATACATCTCATCAGCGACAATGGCATCATAGCGGCCGTATATTGAATGCCGCTCAATTTCTCGTGAAATCGTGCGGCGGTCACGCCCAAGCATTTCTACAATGACCGCTAACGGCCGCGCATCTTCATAATGCCGCTGGATCAACAACCGCTCCGTCAAGTTCACGTGATGATACTTCATTTTAGGTTTCATGTATATATCCTCTGTTTTTTAAACAAATAGAGAACATAATATAAATATTTAGTTTTGTCAAGTCAACCAAATTTGATCCCATCTCCAATTTTAGCAGATACATGACTAATACATCCTCTGAAGTGTTCCATGGAATCCAAAATCAGTAGTATTTTGCACTTGAATAAATCAAATAAATAATCTATTCTTGCTCAAAAATACCACTAATCAAGGCCGGGCACTTCAGTGTTGCTTTTGGGCATTGAATTTTTCCCAATGAAGTCAATTGATTTCTAGTTGAGTTTCATTAGCTACCAGACTTCATAATCGAAACTGCTTCTTCAGGTGAAAATGGCGTTGGCTTTTCACAGCAAGTCGTCAATTCAATAAATTTAGACTCTTCCGATGATTTTAGTAAATTAGTCATTGCATCAATTGCGTGAATTGCTACATCTATTGAGCAACGTGGCTGACGATTATTGAGAATTGAATCGGCCATTTCCGATAAACCAACAGTGCGATAGTTTGCAACTTTACCAAAAGGAAGCTCGAGATTTAGAACTGATAGGGGATGATGCCAATCTTCATTTGGAGTCACTTGCTCTGGTCCATCAGTGTATACTACATCACCACCAAAGAAGTTTGGGTCTGGTACAAACATAGCACCTTTTTCTCCATACAATTCCATATGTTGGTGATTATGGTGCCAAACATTCCAACTAGTTCCTAATGTGATAAGTGCACCATTTTTAAATTTGAGAACTCCGTGAATCGTAGTAGGAGTTTCAACTTGGATCTTTTCTCCATTTTTGGGTTCGCTATTTATTGTTCTTTCAGGCCACGGAATTGAACTCATGCCAGCTACTTGTTCGATGGGACCCAATAAATTTATCAAATTCGTGATGTAATAGGGACCAATATCCAAAACTGGACCACCACCTTTTTTGTAGAAAAAGTGGGGATCAGGGTGCCAGTGTTCCATTCCGTAACTCATGACATGGCAAGTACCAGAACTGATTTCTCCAATTCGATCACTATCAACTAACTTTCGTGCGAGTTGATGCGCACCTCCCAGAAAAGTATCTGGTGAACTTGCAATTACTAAATTTTTCTTTTTCGCCAAATCACGTAGTCGGAGTCCATCTTCTAGTTCAAGCACAAAAGGTTTTTCGGAGTACACATGTTTTCCAGCTTCAAGTGCATGCTTTGATACTTCATAATGTGCATTTGGAATAGTCAGATTGACAACTATATCAATTGCTTGATCTGCAAGTAGTGAATCAACCTCTTGTGACTTTAAATTAAATTTTTCAGCTTGGTCGTTGGCTTTCTCCATATCAATGTCGGCACAAGCGCAGATATTAATAGTTTGAAATAACTTTGATAATCCAAAGTATGCGGTTGATATATTACCACACCCTATAACACCGACTTTAAGTGCTTCGCTCATTATTTTAACCTTCTAGTGAGTTGAGATATTCAATAGAGCGTTTCGCAAATCTTGCTACATCGCTGGGTTTATCATGTTCAACTATATAATACTTTGTTGATGATGATGAAAGTACTTCTAGAAGCATTTTCCAATCCATTACGCCATGACCAACATCTGCCCAACCATCTTCATCTAAACATTCACCAGTTTTTGCGATATCTTTGATGTGAACTGCTTGAATCCGACTTTGATGTTGTTTGATAGAAATCATTGGATCCACGCCAGCTCGTACAATCCATGCAATATCAGCTTCCCATTTTATACTAGGAGCGGTATCCAATATGATGTCCATTGGAGTTTCACCAGTAGGTAATTTCTTAAATTCGAAATCATGATTGTGCCATGCGAATTCAAGATTTTTTGTAACCAAATTAGCGGCGATTGATTCCAGTTGTTTTCCAAATTCTTGCCAACCAACGACATCTTGTGGACGTTGATTTACCTCTAAGAAGGGGCAAATAACTAGTGACATACCGAATTGTTTTGTAATTTGAACCACTTGTTCAAAATCCGATTCCAATTGCGGTAAAAAAAGTGCCCTGTTGGAATTTTGAGGTTGTATTTTTCCGACAAATCTGTGAATGCTTGTGGATTTTCATATTGCGCGATGAATGGTTCCACTTGTGTATATCCAAGACCAGAGAGCAATTCTAAGGTCTTTTCGATTGGTGGAAACTCGCGCGCGCTATATAGTTGGAATGATAAATCTTGCATTGGATAGTACCTTTTTTTAATGTTAATTAGATGCGATTTTCGGTATTGGCATCATATAGCGAAGATGTTGAGATGTTGAAATATACTGGTAATTTCTCATCGACTTTAAATTGATTTTGTGAATCAACTCGAACTGAAAAAGTTGTTTCTCCTGATCGTAACCAAACCAGCGAATCAGATCCCATAGGTTCCGTCAATTCAACAGTGGCAGTCATTGCTTCAACATAATCCGGATCTGACTTACCAAGCTGAATGTGCTCGGGACGAACACCTAGAATCGTTTTCATTCCGTCGGTTAACTCTTGCTCTGCATGATAATTTTGTAACGAAATTTGAAAGTCGGGGTTTGAAAACACCGGACCACTTTCTTGGTTCATAATTGAACCAGATATGAAATTCATACTTGGTGAGCCAATGAACCCGGCAACAAAGAGATTTTTTGGCCGTTGAAAGATTGAAAGTGGCTTATCAAGTTGCTGAATAATACCACCTTTCATGATTGCGATGCGGTCTGCTAATGTTAAGGCTTCGATTTGATCATGTGTTACATAGATCATCGTGTTTTTTAACTTGTGATGCAGTCGTTTTATTTCAACGCGTAATTCTGACCGTAATTTTGCATCTAAGTTAGAAAGCGGTTCATCAAATAGAAATACATCAACATCACGAACCAGTGCACGACCAATTGCGACACGTTGCCGTTGACCACCAGACAGTTGTGCAGGTTTACGATCAAGCAACGGTCCAATCTGTAACATCTCAGAGGCGCGCTGGATTCGTGAGTCTATATCGGACTTTGAATGCCCAGCAATTTTCAAACTGAAAGAGAGATTCTTACGAACCGTCATTTGTGGATAGAGCGCATACGATTGGAATACCATACCAATCCCGCGCTTGTTTGGTTCTTCCCAAGTGACATTGTTACCACTAATGAAAATTTGCCCGTTCGATACATCTAGTAATCCAGCGATGCAATTAAGTAGAGTTGATTTTCCGCAACCTGATGGACCTAATAGTACTAAAAATTCACCTTCTTGCACTTCAAGATTTAGTGAGTTCAGTACTGAGATTGTACCAAAATTA
The DNA here is from genome assembly GCA_964291365.2 of Stappiaceae bacterium. Classification (GTDB taxonomy): domain Bacteria; phylum Pseudomonadota; class Alphaproteobacteria; order Rhizobiales; family Stappiaceae; genus JBDWFY01. The sequence goes on along the minus strand of OZ219989.1, from coordinate 678,945 downwards.
AGTGACATATCATTAATTGAAACACTAGCCATAATGTTATCCTTTTACTGCTCCGGCGGCGATGCCGCGAACAAAGTATCGTCCTGAAAGAAAGTAAACGACGAGTGGAGTTAATGCGGTTAGAATCGTTGCGGCCATATTGACATTGTACTGACGTACACCAGTAGTAGTAACAACAATATTTTGTAGTAGAGTTGTCATTGGAATATATTCACGACCAGCAAAAATTAAACCAAGTAAAAAGTCATTCCAAATCCCTGTAACCTGTAAAATGACTGCAACGATGGTAATTGGAACTGACATTGGAAGCATAATCCGGAAAAATATTCCCCAAAATCCAGCCCCGTCAACCCGTGCCGCTTTGAAAAGCTCTTCTGGCAACGCAGAAAAATAATTTCGATATATAAGGGTTAATATTGGCATCCCAAAGATCGTGTGAATAATTACAATACCAGGAAATGTTGCAAATAGATTGGCTTCTCGGAAGAAAATTATAAGTGGGTAGATCACAACTTGGAAAGGAACAAATGCACCAAATATCAAAATACCAAATATTATATTTGCATACTTATACCGCCAATATGCTAATGCGTAACCATTGATTGAGGCCACAATAATTGAAAGAATGACACTTGGAACTAAGATTCTGACTGAGTTGAAGAATCCAGGACTGATTCCATTGCAATCTCTTCCAGTACATGCTTCAGACCATGCTTTGACCCAAGGTTCAAATGTATAATCAGCAGGTAGACTAAATAAATTTCCAAGTCTGATTTCAGGTAAGGTCTTTAGCGAAGTAACAATCATGATATAGAGCGGTAATGAATAAAAAATTGCAGCACCAATGAGAAACGCATAAATACCTATTCTAGCGGGGGAAAGCCGGTTTGGCTTAGGTCCGCTGGGTCCATACGTGATGAATTGACTATTTGTATTCTTTTGGGAAGTATTTGACATTGTCATTGTGCTAGCCTTTCTTTTAATCGATTTGAACGCCATCTTGAAATTCCAGCGATAATCAGAATAAACAAGATAGGAACAAGTAACATTGCCGCACCTGCCATTGCAAGTGAAACATTGATTCGGCTAGTAAAATGATCTATTACAAACTTTGCCGGTACTTCTGTTGCAATTCCGGGCCCACCAGCTGTTAACGCTACAATCAAATCATAAACTCGAACAACTCCGACACTTTGCAAAACCAAAGACGTTGCGATGGTTCCTTTACACATTGGTATAATGATAAATAAGTAAGTCTTCCAAACAGGTATACCATCAACCCGAGAAGCTTTCCAAATCTCGGCATCAACTCCTCGCAAACCAGCTAGCATAATTGCCATAGTAACTCCTGAACCTTGCCAAATTCCAGCGAGAACAACACCAAAGATCGCGATTGAAGAATTAGTAAGTGGTGCGAATGTGAAATCTGAAAAACCGAGATTTCTAACAGCTTCCTGAAGTCCTAAATTTGGATCAAGCATCCATTGCCAAACCAAACCAGTTACCACAAACGACATTGCATAAGGATATAGCATGATGGTTCGAAATGTGTCTTCCATCCGCACTTTGCGGTCCATAAATATCGCTAATAACAATCCAAAGATAGAATTAAAAACAATAGAAGCTAGTCCAAAAATCCAAATATTATTTACTGAGATGAGCCAGCGACTTGTTGTCCACAATCGTTCATAATTTTCCAATCCAACAAATGTATCAAAACTTGGAAATAGAGCTGAGTCAGTGAAAGATAAAATTATTGAATAAACGACACAAATAACAAATACACCAATAGCCGTGAGGATCATTGGAAGAGTCCCAATAATTGATTTGAGATTTGAAGTATATTTTTTTGGTCGTTTTGACATTAACTCTCCCCCTCTAAATTTTAAAATAGCACGGAGTGAATGAATTGTCCACTCCGTACAAAATATATGCAACAAATTTTATTTAGAACTCTCTATAATTTTTGCATAACGTTCAACCGCTTCGTCAATACTGATACTATCATCGGCCCAAAACTCCAAATACAAATCATCTGTTTGACCTACTGTATCTGGTGATAACCAAATAGTTGCATCAGGTACAACAGTGTTTGGGTTATTTAGAAGCTCTAGTCCTTTTTTCATGCAGGCATCAGCTAATTCAAGTTCGACATCTGCACGAACCGGGAGAGACCCTTTTGCAATATTGAATAAGGCTTGAACTCTAGGATTGACCATCATTGAAGCCAGTTTTAACTGTGCAGCTTCAACTTCTGAGTCATCTTGTTTTGGAAACAGAAATACATCTCCACCCGCGTTTAAATGTGGAGTCTTTGAAGGTCCAGCAATACACTCATAGTCTTCACCAGGTACTTCACCAGCAAGCGAAAACTCACCACGAGCCCAATCCCCCATGATTTGTATTGCAGCTTTATCAGTAATCACAAGGTTTGTTGTGTCATTCCAGTTGCGGTTTGCACTTCCGGGGTCAGTAAATTTCTTGAGTTGGCGAAACTGTTCAAAAATTGGACGAACTGCGGTACGAGCAAGATCTCCATCTTTGTCCCGTAATATTTTTGTATAGGTTTCTTTACCAAGGCCATTCAGAAACAATACACCAAATGTTCCGCCGATTTGCCATCCTTCACCACCTATTGCAAATGGAATGAACCCAGCTTCTTGAATTTTCGGTGCTACAGCCAAAAACTCGTCAATATCTTTAGGAATTGGAACACCACTTTGTTCAAATACTGGAATTGATGCCCAAGCCCATTGCCAAGAGTGAATATTAACTGGAACACAATAAATACGACCATCTCTTTCGCATGGCGAAAGAATAGTCGATGGTCGGATGAAATCAAGCCATCCTTCTTTTTCTGCTATTTCAGTTAAATCAAGAAGTAGGTCTGCTTCAATCAGTTCTTCAAATTGTCGTGAAATATTGAATTGTGCTGCTTCGGGGGGATCACCACCAAGAATTCTTTGTAATGTTGCAGTCTGTGCATTACCGCCGCCAGCGATCGCGGTGTCAATCCATTTGTCGCCACCGAGGGCATCAAATTCATCAGCAAATACACTGACCGCGGCTTGTTCTCCACCAGAAGTCCACCAATGGATAACTTCAACTTCAGCTGCTTTAGCGACACCGCAAGTTAGAATAAGTGAACCTATTATAAAAGCTCTTAGTTTTGTTAAACGCATTTTCCATTCCTCCTATATTAGTTATTTTTTGAATACAAAAAATGCTTAACTTAAAACTTATAGATTAAAAATTTAGGGAATTATATACAAAAGTGCCAAAGTTTGAAATCCCCTTAAATACTACGTTTTTCTAGAGTTTTCCACAGCATATCATTTAATTTTTTGCAATCCCTTGAATTTTCGCACGAAATTTTCGTATATCGCGCTCAAATCAATAATTCAAGGGACTTAATTTGATGGCTTCAAAAGCTCCTGGTCGGTCTGAGCGGAAAGGAATTAGTATTCTACGATTGATCCGCATGTTTCCAGATAATAACGCGGCAAGAATTTGGTTTGAATCAAAGATCTGGCCTGATGGACCTCGTTGTCCTCATTGCGGTTCATCTAATATTCAATCGAATATTGTTCATAAATCAATGACCTATCGCTGTCGAGATTGTCCGAAGAAACCGCGGTTCTCCGTTAAAACCAATACGGTCATGTCCAGTTCGAAACTTGGTCTTCAAATCTGGGCGATCGCTTGTTATCTCTTTACAACTGGGTTGAAGGGAGTCGCTAGTATGAGACTTTATCAAGATTTGGAAGTGACTCAGAAAACCGCGTGGTTTTTAGCGCAAAGATTACGGCAGTCATTTGAGTTAGGTGAAGAAAATCCGCTACTATTTATGGGAGCAGTAGAAGCCGATGAAACGTTTATTGGGGGAAAAGAATCCAATAAGCATTGGGATAAGAAGCAACGTCTTGGCCGGGGAGCTGTTGGTAAAGTAGCAGTTGCTGGATTAAAAGAACGAAATAGCGGTCGGATTGTTGCGGAAGTGGTTGAAAATACCACCAGCTCGACGCTTCAATCTTTTGTGACCAAATATACTCATGAAAGTGCATCAATCTTTACCGATGAAGCCCGTGCTTATCTTGGTCTTGACCGGCACCATGAAACCTGTAATCACAGTGCAAAGCAATTTGTTAATGGCATGGCTCATACCAATGGCTTAGAATCATTTTGGGCATTATTTAAACGAGGGTATCATGGCACCTACCACCAGATGAGTAAAAAACACCTACACCGTTATATTGCGGAATTTTTATACCGACATAACAACCGTAGTCTTGACACCGAAGTACAAATGAGTAAAATTGCCTGTGATATGCGCAATAAACAATTACGTTACAAGGACGCAGTAGCATGAAAAAGAAGAAGCCATCGGTAACAGGCAATCAAAAAACCATTACTCTACCACATTCCAGCTATCAACCAACGAAAGCGGAATTAGAAGAAGAAGTTCATTTTGACTGCACGCCAGATGAACTGGCGCGCCGTTTATTACAACCAGTTAAGATCAAACGAGAAAACCCGAAAAAACGTTGACAAGAGCACATCAATAGTATTACCCTAGCAAGCATCAATCCAGCTTTTTATCCAAAATCGCACAGCATAGACACATAATCATTGAAGATTGAATAACGCATAAACAACAAATTTGGAAACTTATAATTGTATTGTAGTGAGCGTAAGGAAAATTACTGAAAAATTTGAAAATATTTAATGGCACTTTTGTATATAATTCCCAAAATTTAATATGCAATTGAAATTTTGATAAATTTTGGTGAGAGACCCGAGTCAGTGAAAGATTAAATAATTGAAAAAATTACTGAAACGATAAACACACCAATAACCATCATGGCCATTGGAATGACTTCAATGATTGACTTGAGGTTTGAAGTATATTTCGGATGCTTTGACACAAAATCCTCTCGTTCATCTTAAATTTGTACGGTGTAAAGGAATATTTCACCTCGTACAAATAATTTGCTGAAAACTCTAGTTTGAACTCTCTATTATTTGTGCATATTTTTCAACTCATCGTCAACGCTGTAATTGTTATCAGCCCAAAATTCCGCAATTAAATCATCAGTTTGACCTGTTGTATCTGGTGACAACCAAATACCTGCACCAAGGACAACAGTGTCAGGGTCATTTAGTAGTTCAAGTCCTTTTTTCATGCAGAAGTCGGCTAATGCAAGATCAACATCAGAACGAATAAGGAGAGATCCCTTTGCAACATTGAATAAGGCTTGAACTCTAGGATTGACCATCATTGTAGCCAGTTTTAACTGTGCAGCTTCAACTTCTGGGTCATCTTGTTTTGGAAATAGAAATACATCACCACCAGTGTCCAAATTTGGAGTTTTTGAAGGTCCAGCAACACACTCATCGTCTTTACCAGGTACTTCACCGGCAAGTGAGAACTCACTACGAGCCCAATCCCCCATGATTTGCATAGCAACTTTATCCGTAATTACAAGGTTAGTTGTATCATTCCAGTTGCGGTTCGCACTACCTAGATCACTAAATAGCTTGAGTTGACGAAACTTTTCAAAAACTGGACGAACTACTGTGCGAGCTACTGTGCGAGCTAAATCTCCATCTTTGTCACGCAAAATTTTTTCATAATTGTCTCTTCCAAGTAAATTCAGAAATATTAATCCAAATGTACCACCGATTTACCATCTTTCACCACCTATTGCAAATGGAATGAACCCAGCTTCTTGTATTTTCGATGCTGCTACCAAAAAGTCATCAAGATCTTCCGGAATTGGAACACCACTTTGTTCAAATACTGGAATTGATACCCAAGCCCACTGCCAAGAGTGAATGTTAACCGGCACACAATAGAATCTACCATTTTTTACACATGGTTCAAGGATACTTGATGGTCGGATGAATTCAAGCCAACCATCCCTTTCTGCAATTTCGGTTAAGTCAAGAAGTAGGTCTGCTTCAATCAACTCTTCAAATAGTTGTGAAATATTAAATTGTACTATCTCGGAGGGATCACCTCCAAAAATTCTTTGTAGTGTAGTATTTCTTGCTACGTCACCACCAGCAATCGCAGTATCAATCCATTTGTCGCCACCAAGCGCGTCAAATTCATCAGCAAAAACACAAACTGCGGCTTGCTCACCACCGGAAGTCCACCAGTGAATAACTTCAACATCCGTTGCTTTTGCGACTCCGCTAGTTAGAATTAATGAACCTATTATTAAAGGCTCCAAGTTTTCCTAAACGCATTTTCCTTTCCTCCTATTGTTGTTTTTTTGAATACAAAAAATACTTAACTTGAAACTTATAGATTAAGACGCAGTCGCGTTTGCTTGTGATAGATTTACAATCCGATTTATACTTATATTTTTAAAGTATTAAGTCGTTGAATTACAGAATTTTTAACCCATGACTGGTTTTTTAAAAAGAATTTACTTTCAAGCTGATTTTTGATAAAGTAAATCACAACTAAGCGCGACTGCGCCTAGATAAAATGTCTGAATTTCAAACAAAAAGATATTTTTTTTGTAGATTTATAATCAGGAATTTTTTTGTAAGAACATTATTTTTGGAGATTATCGAAATTGTAATCTTAGACCAGGGTAAATGGGATTGAAATTAGCAATTACAAACTCATTAATTTGCCTTTTTCAACATTATTATATTTTGAGTTGGTAAAAATATTCAATGCGACATAAATATTGATATTCGCATATTGCAATAATTCGCTTGGTGACATTGTTGTTGGAAAAGAGAAGATTTTGTTGGCGACCCCACGCTTAATTGCGTTTAACACGGCGGGTATTTTTCCTCGTAGGAAGCGGTGTTCGTCCTCACGGAGAATGTTATCTAACCACCAGTGGAGCACTTCAATACTCCAATGTTCACGGGACAATATTGCGAATTGCTTGGTGGAAAACTTTTTATTAGTGATGTAAAAATGTTCCTCTAATTTGCCATGTCGCTCAATGGTGACTTTGGCAATGGAGACCCCTCCCAGTTGTATACTTCGGTGAGAAAATCGCCATGATACATCTCAATGATTCAGGTGACAATGCGGCATCAACTTAAATCTTCGGCTTGGTAAGTATCATAAGGATTACCTAATTGGTCGGTGATATAAATTAGGTTCTTTTTTTGAATTTTTTTGATTGTTTTTGACCTTCACCAGATAAATATGTCCGGTCTTTTCAATGGCCAGTAAATTTTGTGTATGGCAATATCCAGCATCCATCGTGACAATTAATTTTTTATTGATCAAGTCAGGTTGCGTGGTTAGGTCGGTAATCAAGTCGGTGGGGACTAGTTTTTCCTTGCCCACACATGGCACCATTTGCATGAGGAGGGTTTGAAGGTCTTGATGGGTTGTCGCTTCCACCACATGTAAGGCTTTTTGTCCGACCGTTGGATCGACACTTCAACGCAATGTTTTACCATCCATGCTCACAATAAGATTGCCATCAAACTCTTCTGGAATTTCGCGGCTGAATTGGAGCACCGTGTCAGTAATTTGTTGGACATGGTTTCCCATGGAGACAAGAGCATCACGCATGGTTGATTCATGGGGACAGCGTTGCGGTAGATTGGGGATTACTTCGCGGAATAGTTGATAGTGGTAGATCGCAAATTTGGCGGCCGCTTTGAGCGCACAATGATTGGCAATTGCGGCAATAAACAACATTAACAGAATTTGTCCGATGCCGCATTTTTTTTTGGGATTGACGCGGCGATTGTCATATTGGTTGATGATGGTGCAGAAAATAGGGGCCGTGAGCTACATCTTGCGGACGACGAGGGCAATCTCATTGTTAGTGAGCGGTCGAAATTCGTCTTTACTGTGCATGTTAGAGACCTTATCAAAGAGCCCACATTGTTGCAAATATAATCTGAGGGTAATAAAACTACACCGACAATAACGATTTTGACGCAAACGGGCGAGAATTGTTTGATAGGGAAGTCCGGGTTGGTCTTCGATCCATTTTTCAATCAAAGAACCAAATTCATCAATGGGAAGTACAATCGAGATTCCGGTTTCATAAGCTCGCTGGCCAACCTTGATCAAATATTGATCAAGGCAATAATCCGAACACGCGACCCCCAATTTATTGTTGACAAATGTTTCAAGACCTTTCGTCGTCACGTGCGGATAGGTCTGAATTCGTTTGATAATCGCGGCATGACATGGTTCTAACTGAATCAGTAGTCGTCCAACTTGATTCGCGACGTGACCATGGACTTTGGTGCGTAACTTTGTCAATAACTCTCCTAAACTCTGTTCCGTTGCGTTGTCATGATTAGAATTGTTAGAGTCATCTTGATTCCCCTGTTGTTGACATTTTTTTTCAACTTCAGGAGGTAAGTCAGTTGAGCCCGCGATTTATTGCTCCAACCCGTCATCAGACGCGGGATCAGTTACGATGTCCATTGCTAAATTCGAATGGTCCTATGTGGTTTCGTCATCGGCACGCTAAGGATCACCATTCAAAACTTCTGATGTTGGCGAACTGCACGCGGAGGTCTCGTTCGGATCATGACCGACCGGATTGGCGATCATTGTATCATGGTTTGAGATTACCGATGGTGGTTCTAAGGTCACAATAGTTGCTGATAGTGTCGTCGAAGCGGATGATGGGTCATCACGATGAACTTGAGACCAACATTGACCGTCATAGTAATATCCCCATTGATGAAAATGTCGCTGATAGGTCACCTGATCTGCGACAATACCTAAAGTCTTGCCAAAGGCTCGGAATTGAATAAGCGATTATGCTGGATTGCCCTGAAGACTCTCTTATAATTCGGATTTAATCGGTTGTAACCACGAGGGACGCTCACCCGCTTCTTGACGCGACCATTTCTGACCCGTTTGCTGAAAGCGTTTAATCCAATTCAAACCAGTTTGGTGTGAAATACCAACCCGACGAGCGGTTTCGCGAATTGAGACCAGTTTTCCCGTCTTAAGGTCAATTTGTTCAAGTTCATAAAAAAAGCCGCACGCTTTTGCTGTGAATAAGCAACCATGATTTCTTTCCAGTGTTGTGACCCAAAAATATGAGTCTGATGTTGTAAAGAAATTATAACACCGAAAAAATATTTTGCAGTCCCTGTATTTATGAAGGTTTCAGCACATCAACACCAAAATATGGCAACTTGACATCAATCAGTGAAGTCAAAATCACCTGTATTCACCGAAATATCAGAGTGATTACGACATCCCATCACCGACATTGTTACCACAACATCCCCGCAAAAAAAAATTAAAAAAGTTGTGAATAACTTTTTTCGTCGTTAAATTGATGACAGAAAATTACGAAAAAATTATCAATGTTGAGGGGTCATTTGAATCGAAACAATCAAAATACATGACAAAATATCAACATCAAATTGCTCGAAACCCGCGCCAGTGACTGGCTGCAACCGTGCAATGGGTTCTAACCCTTATATAATGGGGATTTCCACCACTAGATAGCCTATACCCCTTGAAACTTGGCAATCTTAATGCAATAGAGAAATACGCATAGTTTGAAAATCGCTCAAAACGAAAAATCCAATAAATTTAATTTTCAATCCCATTAACCCTGGGTGAATGGTTATCTTGACAAAATTGAAATCAGTCGGGTTGGTGATTTTAAACAAGAGTTACTATTAAATCTTCGAAGTGATCACAGCGATCTATTGACAACGATTCGCAATGAAAAATTATTAAGTGATGATGTTAATTAAAAATTAAAAGCGGTGGTAGATAATTTTGCCAAAAATTTAGCGTAATAAAAAATTTGTGAAAACTAAGAAGCAAGTGCAGTAATGCCAAGTTTAAAAGACTTACGCAATCGGATTAGTTCGGTAAAAGCGACTCAAAAAATTACCAAAGCAATACAGATGGTTACCACAGCGAAATTACGCTGTGCACATGAAGCGGTGGTCGCCGCGCGTCCTTACGCTGAGCGCATAAGCAATGTTCTAACTAACCTTGCGATGACACAAGCAGAGAAAGAAGGAATTCCAAAATTGTTTGGTGGAACCGGCAAAGAAGAAAAACATTTATTGGTTGTTTGTACGGAAGAACGTGGACTCTGTGGCGGGTTTAACTCTTCAATAGCTAAATTGGCAAAAGAATCTGCGCAACAGCTGCTAGCAGAGAATAAAAAAATTAAGATTTTGTGTGTCGGAAAAAAAGGAAATGACGCACTAAAACGCGAATTTGGTGGAAAAATTGTGGGGACGGTTGAACTACGTGATGTCAAGCGAATTGGATTTTCAAATGCAGATACAATTGGGGATCAAATTCGCGAAATGTTCGATTTAGAAAGGATTGATGTTTGTACCCTGTTTTTCTCACGCTTTGAGTCTGTAGCAAAACAGCCACCAACTGCTAAACAACTCATACCAGTTGATATTTCTTCAAGTGATTCTGAAGATGAAAGTAATCAATCGACTATGTATGAGTATGAACCGGACGAAACATTAATATGAGAGGATTTACTTCCTTGAAATATTTCGGTGCAGATCTTTAGAAGATTGCTTGAAAATGCTGCTGGTGAAATGGGAGCAAAAATGATGGCAATGGATAACGCAACCCGGAATGCTGGTGAATTGATTGACAAATTAACCATCAGTTATAATTGACAACGTCAAGCACAGATCACCAGAGAATTAATCGAAATTATTTCTGGTGCAGAAGCACTTTAATTGGAATCTAATAAGGAATCAAAAATGGAAAACAATCAAGTTGGAATGGTAACGCAGGTTATCGGAGCCGTCGTAGATGTAAAGTTTGATGGTCATCTTCCTCAAATTCTAAACGCGTTAGGAACTGACATTCAAGGTAATCGCTTGGTTTTAGAAATTGCACAACATCTAGGTGAAAGTACGGCACGTACAATAGCAATGGATAGTTCAGAAGGATTAGTTCGAGGTCAGGAGGTTACTGACACAGGTCAACTAATCGCAATTCCAGTTGGCGATAATACACTTGGTCGGATCATGAATGTGATTGGGCAACCAGTAGATGAAGCCGGTGAAATTAAGTCTGATTAATTTCGAGCAATTCATCAACCTGCACCCAATATGTTGAACAATCAACCGATGCTGAAATTTTAGAATCTGGGATTAAGGTGGTGGATCTCTTAGCACCTTATGCGAAAGGTGGGAAAATTGGTTTATTTGGGGGAGCTGGAGTTGGAAAAACTGTATTGATTATGGAACTAATTAACAATATCGCAAAGGTTCACGGTGGGTATTCTGTTTTTGCTGGGGTTGGTGAGCGAACTCGTGAGGGAAATGACCTTTATTGGGAAATGATTGAATCTAAAGTTAATGTTGAAGGTGGAGGTGAAGGGTCAAAATGCTCACTTGTGTACGGACAGATAAATGAACCAACTGGTGCACAAGCTAAAGTCGAATTGACAGGGTTAACTGTGGCAGAATATTTCCGTGATCAAGGTCAAGATGTTCTTTTCTTTGTTGATAACATTTTCCGGTTTACACAAGCTGGGTCTGAGGTTTCAGCATTGTTGGGTCGTATACCTTCAGCTGTGGGATACCAGCCGACCTTAGCCACTGATATGGGTGCTTTACAAGAGCGAATCACAACAACACAAAGTGGTTCTATAACATCAGTACAAGCAATCTATGTACCAGCAGACGACTTGACAGACCCTGCCCCCTGCTACATCATTTGCGCATTTGGATGCTGGAGTTTGGAGGATCTTCAAAAGATTTAGCCCGCACTTGTCATGCTCATCCAACTATGTCTGAAGTAGTAAAAGAAGCCGCATTAGGTGCTTTTAGTAAGCCAATACATATGTAGTAATTGGTGAATCTTTCAAATTTATTTTTTCATGAATAAGGAGTTAATAGTGGCAATTAAAAATTCTGAGAACCTAGAACAGATTCGAAGTGAAGTTGCTGAACTAGAGAATGTCGTAGATGTATGATTTGGATGGTTTAGGCGGAAAAACACCATGTTTCAAAAATTATACGGAGTAAAGGCTAATTTACTCCGTACAAATAATGTGCTGAGTATTTACTTAGCGGCTTCTAGAATTTGTGCATAACGTTCAATACCCTCATCAACACTAATGCTGTCATTGGCCCAAAATTCTGCAAACAAGTCTTGCATTTGACCAGCAGTATCGGGGGTTATCCAAAGGATAGGATCTGCAACAACAGTGTTAGGATCGTTCAGTAGCTCCAGTCCTTTTTTCATGCAGGAGTCGGCTAATGTAAGATCTACATCAGCACGAATAGGGAGAGAACCCTTTGTAATATTGAATAGAGCTTGAATTCTAGGATTGAGCATCATTGAAGCCAATTTCAACTGTGCGGTTTCTACTTCTGGGTCATCATGTTTCGGGAACAAGAATACATCTCCCCCAGTAGTCAAATGAGGTGTATCAGATGGCCCCGGGATGCATTCATAATCTATACCAGGAACTTCACCAGCAAGTGTGAACTCAGCGCGTACCCAGTCTCCCATGATTTGCATACCGGCTTTATCGGTTATTACAAGATTGGTTGTATCAGCCGAATTTCGGTTTAAACTACCTTTATCGATATATTGCTTGAGCATTCGAAATTTTTCAAAAATCGGGCGGACTTGTTGTCGAGCAAAATCTGCATCTTTATCGCGCAAGATTTTTGTATAGGTTTCTTTTCCCAAAATATTCAGCAGAATCACACTAAACACACCACTTTGTTGCCAAGGTTCGCCACCCATTGCAAACGGAGTAAATCCAGCGGCTTGAATTTTGGGTGCAGCTTCCAAAAAGTCGTCTATATTCTTTGGAATTGGCACACCACTCTGTTCAAATACCGGGATTGAAGCCCATCCCCATTGCCACGAATGAATGTTAACTGGCACACAATAAATTTTGCCTTCATACTCGCATGGTTCTAAAATGCTTGCGGGTCGAATGAAATCGCGCCAACCTTCCTTCTCCGCAAGTTCGGTCAAGTCTAGAAGCAAGTCGTCTTCAATTAACTCTTCAAACTGCCGTGAAATATTAAATTGTGCTACCTCAGGTGGATCACCACCAAGGATTCGTTGAAATGTTGCTGACCGTGCTGTATCAGCACCAGATATAGCGGTATCTATCCATTTATCGTCACCGAGTTTGTCAAATTCATCGGCAAAGATACTTACAGCGGCTTGCTCACCACCAGAAGTCCACCAATGGATGACTTCGAGATCGACAGCTTTTGCGATTCCACTAGTTAGAATAAGTGAGCCTATTATAGGGGCTACGAGTTTTCCTAGACGCATTTTTCAATCCTCCGTTGTTGGTTAATTTTTGATAACAAAAAACGCTTAACTTGAAACTTATAGATTAAAAATTTGAATTGCAATCAAAAAATAATTTTTGAAAACAATGTGTGTACTCTGATTTATTTACGCAGTATTCTGAAAAACATTTACGCACAGTTCTGAATAGTACTTATGCACTAAGTTCAGCATTTTAGCGTTTTTTCTTGCTTCATCGTTCACGGCAAACATTAGTTCACGTTCATAAAAAGCTGCTTCACGCGCTGCTTTTGAAATCGCATTTTGATGGTCTGCTGAAAGGTTGTCATATTTTGCTTTATTCATAATGACAATCGCGGGTGGACTAAGGTGTCCGTCCATCAAATAATGTTGTGCAACTTCAAAGTGACCTGATGTATGAAAACTAACAAAGTCATTTTCAGCACCTTCAATCACACCAGTTTGCAACGACGAATACACTTCACCATTATTCATTGGTGTAGGTACTGCCCCTAACAACTCTACCATACGGATTGAAATTTCCGATTGTTGGGCTCCAATTTTTTTACCATTTAAGTCAGCAAGAGTTTTGAAGGGACCACTACGCGTATAAAAAGAGCGATTACCAGCTTCCATAAAATCAAATGCAACCAAACCTGCACTCTCCATTTCTTTACATACCTCTTGACCTATATCGCCATCAAGTACCTTATATTTGTGGTCTGCACTTCGGAAAATGTATGGTAACGTGAACACACCAACCACTGGTGTAATTGCCGCTAACGGGACAGTGTTAACTCAAGCCATTGCAATAATACTAGCTTGAGTTTGTTCAATAGTTTCTACTTCCTGACCCAACGTTGCACCAGAGTGAACCTCAATGACAATTTCACCATTGGTATATTCTTTTGTTAATTCCGTAAAACGGAGCATAGCAACCGTAACCGGATTAGTCTCAGGCTGGTTCTCAGCAAGTTTAAACACTGCTTGTGCTAAGCTAGAAGGGATATAGCAACAAGTGCACAACATACGATCAAACTTGTGACTATTTTTTGAGAATTTTTATTTATTCCTCCAAATGTTGTTTTATTGGATTGTATAGGGACCGATATGCGCTTTCGCAACATAAGGACCATTTGATGCAGGAATCCACTCAATAATGCGAGCGTAGTTATCGGTATGGTTAGACTCATGTGATAAACCTAGCACCTTTGTTGGATTCAGTTGAGCTAAAATTAAGATGTCTGGAATTGAATAATCAAACCAGTGTATCAAATTACGGAGTATTTGATCCATTGTAACGGATGACCCCGCAAGATTTCCGGAATTGGGTATACGGACTGACCGATCGTCTTCTAATTGAATTTCAAGTTCACCTAATGTATAGAATCCAAGTGGTGTATTTCGACCTGCGGCAGAAACAGCATCAGTGGTTACGATAGATTTTTGTAATCCTTTGGCGCGCAACATAGACTTAAGAGCTGGAATTGGAATATGAATCCCATCAGGAATAAACATTGCTGTCAAGTCATCTTCGGCTAGTTGCCAAAATATTGGATTTTCGGTTTTATTGAGCATTTGCGGAAGTCCATTCCCAAGATGAGTACTTAAGGATGCTCCAGCACGAACTGCATCGGAAATTTGATCTAAATTCGCTGCAGAATGACCGATGGACACATGAATTCCACGATCCAATATCTTTGGAATGAGATTTAATACAGTAGGATTTTCTGGCGCAACAGTTATGATGTGAATCGGAAAAGAGGCAATATCTTGTAATTTAGTAATCAAATCTAAATTTGCATCTTGCATATAATCAGGATTGTGTGCGCCAGCATATCCTTCAATTGGAGACAAAAAAGGGCCTTCAATATGATAACCAGCCGTCATGATTGGACCAAGTTTGCTGTTCAAAATTGCTTTATCAAGTTCAGTAAGAGTTTTGGTTAAGTGCTCTTCCGTACCAGTTATCAATGTTGGTAAAAATTTGGTAACACCAGTCATCGCCAATTCAGCTAATGCCAAATCTATTTGAGCAGGTGTAGCTCCTGGTCGGTTAAAATCTAATCCAGCAAATCCATTGACTTGGAGATCAAAAAAACCTTCAGTTGCAAATGTAGAATCAAATGTTGGGGGAGTTTCAGAGGGTTCTATGGTTATTTCAGTAAGGCCATTTTCATAAATTCTTGCAATTTTGATTTGACTTTGTTTCGCACAGAAAAAGGATACAACCAATTTATCAGTACGTAGATTTATCTTTGTGTGTTGATTAGCTAGATCAGTCATTTGATTCGTGTGAAAGTAATGAAGCAGATCCTTTATCTAAATACAAATGAACTTTACCCTGTGATTTACGTAGAATACTAGCAGGACACATATTAGTAATCTCACCTTCAACAGACTCTTTTACCACGCGGGCTTTTCGTTCATCAGGACAAGTGCAAATAATAAATTTTGCGCGCATAATTTCATTGATGCTCATTGAGATAGCGTGAGAAGGTACTTCATCAAGTTTAGAAAACCAACCTTCTGATACTTGTTGATTTCTGCATTCACTATCCAATTTTACCTTAATATAGGGGTGCGTAGTTTCAAAATCAGCGGGAGGGTCATTAAACGCAAGATGCCCATTTTCACCTATTCCGATAAATGCTAGGTCAATTTCATGTTGTGAAATAATAGCATTCAATCGTTTAAGTTCCATCTTTGTATCACCTAACCCGTTAATCGCTTCAAAATGTTTGAGCACTGGAACTTTACTTACAAATCGCGTTTGAAGGTAATTGACAAAGCTCGCTGGATGGTCAATCGAAAGTCCTATGTATTCATCCAAATGAAACACAGTACATTTTGACCAGTCAATATCATTGTGGCCAACGAGATTTTTCAGCATGTTAAATTGGCTTATACCAGTTGCCAATATAATATTGGCAAATCCCTGCATTTCAATTGCGTGTTTAATTCGATCAGATCCAGCTTTTGCCGCGCTAATTCCGTTTTCAACTGCGTCTTCTTGAATAAAAATTTCCATGAAAAACTCTCGTAATCTGAATGCAATAGTGTAAAATTGAGCCCCTACTAAATTTTACTATTCTACATTTATTGATTCCTTAGTGAAAAAATATTGACTAATTCTAATTGCTGTGCTGGAATACATTTTAAACGTTTAAATTTATCAAGTCAAGCGATAATAATTTCTTCTCACATCTTTGCTGATTCATGCAACATACATACTCTGAAGTGTTTGTTGAAATCCAAAATCAGCAGCAATTTTCACTTGAATAGTTCAAATGATTAATCTATTCTTGTCCAAAAAGACTACTAATCTAGGATGGGCATTTCAGAGTTACATTTGGGCTTTAATACCTAGTATGGAATAATTTCCAACTCCGAATGGAACCTTCCAAGATACTAAAAATTTGGGAATTATATACAAAAGTGCCATTAAATATTTTCAAATTTTTCAGTAATTTTCCTTACGCTCACTACAATACAATTATAAGTTTCCAAATTTGTTGTTTATGCGTTATTCAATCTTCAATGATTATGTGTCTATGCTGTGCGATTTTGGATAAAAAGCTGGATTGATGCTTGCTAGCCTGAATTGCTCAAAGTATCGTTAATTTTTTACAGGTAAATATAGTTTTATCACTTATGGTATAAAGGTTTATTAGCTCATTTTCAAATCCTCTTTCAATTTACAGTATGTATTTTTAGATTGATCACTTTGGATCAGTTTTTCACAGCTTGAAAAAAATTTTAAAACCCGGGCTGCTTTTTGTTCACTTCGTTGTTATATGAAATTTTAAGTGCATGTTTTTGCATTCATTGTTGCGTTAACAACGGAGTTAAGGATGAAAAAGCCAAACTCAAAGGCACGAACAAAGAAGACTAAGTCGCCTAATTCAGGGCAACCAGAGAAGCTGATTTGTTCAGAATTTCAAGGAAAGTCAGTTGAGGTGACGTTTTCACGAATCAATTTAAGCGGTGATGCTGGTTCATTGTTGATTCGAGAAGCTGAATTGGCAACTGGAATTATGAAGCGACTGTCCAATTGTTTTACTGATAACCGCGATCAACTGATGGTTGTTCATAAATTGGAGACGCAAGTTCGACAACGGATTACTGGGTTACTACATGGTTGCCCGGATCACAATGATCATGATGAACTTTGTCGGGAGCCAAGTTTTGAATTACTGGTTGATGAGCCTGGCATTGTGCGAGAAGATTGCAAACCGTTAGGGACTCGCTCGACGATGCGTCGACTTGATGAAGCCAATCGGCAGGTCGCTGATGGTGAACAGAAGAAACTTGAGTTTAACCAAGATCAGCATGACTACCAGCTGTTAGAGGATAGCGTTGAGTGGATCAGACGGTTAAAGAGTAAATTGCTGATTATTGACATGGATGCCACGGCTGATCAATTATATGGTAATCAAGTCGGAGGTGCTTGGAATGGATTTTACCGATATAAATGCTTACTGCCGCTGTTGGCCTTTGTCGGGCCAAATCCAGTCTATTGTCGCACCCGAGCTGGTGATGTTGATGGATCGTTGGGCACCGCGGAAGCGTTGAACAAGATTGTGCCATTCTATCGCCAACGATTTCCAGAAAAGCTTCCTATTTTTCGCGCTGATGGTGGTTTTAACCGACCGGAACTGATTTGCACGTGCCACGAGATGGGGCTTCATTTTGCGATTGGTCTCGCCAAAAATGACGCATTAATGGCACAAATTACACCGCAAATCAAACGTGTTAAAAAGTCTAGCTTGAGCTCGGGGAAAACCAAACGGGTATTCACTGAATTTAATTGGACCACTGGCAATGGCAGTTGGGGCGGACAGTTGTTTCGAGTGATTGCCAAAGTTGAGTATATCAATACAAATAATCATCGGAAATTGAATGTTCGATTTATGGTGACCAATTTGGATAAGAAGTTTGGTGGTGCTCGCAAGTTATATACTAAACTATACTGCGGTCGGGGCGATGCGGAGAACCGCATCCAAGAGAATCAGTATGAATTATTCGGGAGTCGCGTGAGTGCACACAATCTCGAAGCGAATCAAATGCGATTAAATTTTGCCGTTTGTGCTCATAAGGTTGCTAATGCGATTCGAACGATTGGTTTTCGCGACACCAAATTAGCCTCGGCAAAGTCAAGCACAATTCGCCGGAAAATACTGAAAACGCCAGCCATTATTAAGCACAGCTGTCGTCGAGTGTGGATGGATTTTTCCACTGAATTTGCTAGCAAGGATTTGTTTGTGCAGGCAATCAAGAGATTTATGAACTATGGTTCGCGACGACGGGGGTTAACGGAAGGGGTTGGATAATATCCATCAACACATTATTGAGATTGAATCAAACAAGATCATCTCTTCAACCCTTCCAATCAATAACGCATCATTTGAAATTTAAATTGGTAAAATGATGCTCAACTCATTCAAAGTCAAACAACCGCACGAAAAGAAGCACCCCCATTGCTGACTATTGAATGAACCCAGTGCTTCAAATAATTGAGAATGGCGACAAGCGGTAATTTGTCGCAACGGAGGAGTTGTATTTTTCGCAAAAATAGGATAAAATTTGACCAAATTTACGCTTTTTGTTCGCAGCTACTTTGAGCAATCTAGGCTAGGGTAATACTATTGATGTGCTCTTGTCAACGTTTTTTCGGGTTTTCTCGTTTGATCTTAACTGGTTGTAATAAACGGCGCGCCAGTTCATCTGGCGTGCAGTCAAAATGAACTTCTTCTTCTAATTCCGCTTTCGTTGGTTGATAGCTGGAATGTGGTAGAGTAATGGTTTTTTGATTGCCTGTTACCGATGGCTTCTTCTTTTTCATGCTACTGCGTCCTTGTAACGTAATTGTTTATTGCGCATATCACAGGCAATTTTACTCATTTGTACTTCGGTGTCAAGACTACGGTTGTTATGTCGGTATAAAAATTCCGCAATATAACGGTGTAGGTGTTTTTTACTCATCTGGTGGTAGGTGCCATGATACCCTCGTTTAAATAATGCCCAAAATGATTCTAAGCCATTGGTATGAGCCATGCCATTAACAAATTGCTTTGCACTGTGATTACAGGTTTCATGGTGCCGGTCAAGACCAAGATAAGCACGGGCTTCATCGGTAAAGATTGATGCACTTTCATGAGTATATTTGGTCACAAAAGATTGAAGCGTCGAGCTGGTGGTATTTTCAACCACTTCCGCAACAATCCGACCGCTATTTCGTTCTTTTAATCCAGCAACTGCTACTTTACCAACAGCTCCCCGGCCAAGACGTTGCTTCTTATCCCAATGCTTATTGGATTCTTTTCCCCCAATAAACGTTTCATCGGCTTCTACTGCTCCCATAAATAGTAGCGGATTTTCTTCACCTAACTCAAATGACTGCCGTAATCTTTGCGCTAAAAACCACGCGGTTTTCTGAGTCACTTCCAAATCTTGATAAAGTCTCATACTAGCGACTCCCTTCAACCCAGTTGTAAAGAGATAACAAGCGATCGCCCAGATTTGAAGACCAAGTTTCGAACTGGACATGACCGTATTGGTTTTAACGGAGAACCGCGGTTTCTTCGGACAATCTCGACAGCGATAGGTCATTGATTTATGAACAATATTCGATTGAATATTAGATGAACCGCAATGAGGACAACGAGGTCCATCAGGCCAGATCTTTGATTCAAACCAAATTCTTGCCGCGTTATTATCTGGAAACATGCGGATCAATCGTAGAATACTAATTCCTTTCCGCTCAGACCGACCAGGAGCTTTTGAAGCCATCAAATTAAGTCCCTTGAATTATTGATTTGAGCGCGATATACGAAAATTTCGTGCGAAAATTCAAGGGATTGCAAAAAATTAAATGATATGCTGTGGAAAACTCTAGAAAAACGTAGTATTTAAGGGGATTTCAAACTTTGGCACTTTTGTATATAATTCCCAAAAATTTTGTCTACACACTCCATTATTTGTGAAATTATTCCAAGCTGATCAACTTCACAAGCTGTCAATAAGGTAATTTCAGTTAAATCATGAAACTTTTATGAATTCTTGCAAAGGGTCAAGCATTTGCTCCTTGTTGCTGTAATGAACCAAGCCAAGTTAAAGTAATAATGAACGTGGACAATAGGTTTCTCTAGTCGTTTGTGAATGATTTACTTCACGACGAACAACTTCAATTTCTAAACTTCCACTTGAGTGTGTTAATTCATTCAAGTTGTAATCCTCAAGGTTATAATTTGAAATGGATTGAAGTCAAGTTCTAGGAAGTCATCGTTTAAGTCTAACTGGCATTTGTTATTTTCAACGAGGTCAGTTTGAAAAATTGTTTTCGGAGTGAACCAAAACCTCAATTTTAATTTTGTATTTGCACCTTGAGACTCGTACAACCGGACGATAGTGTCATTATTGTCTTCAGCCTTTTTGATGGTTTCTATGACAATATTTTTTGCATCAATTGATAGGAAACTGCAAACAGGTGGCAATTCTTCACCTTTACCTGGGGGTTTCACAACTGTCATTGGCATATTCAGTTCATAGCCGGTACGCGCTACATAACCATCAACGTGGGTTCCCGAATGAGGCATGAGTGCATAAGTAAATTCATGTTTCGCACGATCTGCAGTGGGATCAGGATAGTCTGGACTTCGTAACAGGTTTAATTCAAGTATATTATCTTTGATGTAATGGCCATATTTGCAATTATTCAGAAGTGCTACACCATAATCTGGTTGTGAAAGATCTACCCATTTATGCGCGCAAATTTCATGTTGTGCCATATCCCAACTTGTATTTACGTGTGTAGTACGTTTGATTTGTCCAAACTGAATGTCGCAAATAACTTCCTGACTGAAAACATTAACTGGAAACTTGGTTCGCACCATTTTATGGTCTTCTCTCCAATCAATTTTTGTCTCAAAATCTAGTCGACGACTTCCAGCTGTCAATACAATTTTTTGTTCAAGAATTGAGTTACCAAATTTATATGTCTGAAACAGTATACCTTTAGGTCCATCTTGGTTAGCCGATACTTCAACTAATTCAAAGTATTCCGGAGATCTGTCACGGTAATCATACTCAATATCCCAAGCATCACCGTGATCAGCAAAAACGCCAAGTAAGTTTCCTGGAGCGGCTAAAACTTCCCGGTTATTTTCTTTGTCAAAAATTGACGATATCCTTCCGTCAGCTTCAAAACAAACTTGCAGAATTTCATTTTCAATTTTGTTCTGTGCGACTGAAACAAGTGGAATATTGTAATTCTCACTAAGGTCAAATGTGGCATAACCGATCGGTGGAACAGTTACTTTCAACCAATTTCCATCAATGTGTAACCACTCACTACGTTCCCAAGATAGTGAATTTTTCACTATGACAGGATTTGAAAATTTACTCGAATCAATTTTCTGCGCAAGTGCTACATCTGTATTGGAAATGAGTTCTTTAATCTTAGATTCCAGCAAATCATATCGATTGAGACTTTCATCATAGACACGTTTGATGGATGAACCAGGTAAAATATCGTGGAATTGGTATAAAAGAATTTCTTTCCAGATTTTTTCGAGCTCATCTGTTGGATAGGTGCCATCTAAGAATGCAGACCACATTTCTAGTTCGCGCAAAGCAATCTCAATTCGTCGATTAAATTGTTTATTCCGTCCTTGACTTGTATATGTACCCTGGTGACGTTCCATGTAAAGTTCCCCCTTCCAGACCTTATAACTATCAGTGTTGGAAGCAATCCGATCAAAAAAGGTTTCAGATCGTTCTTGAGTAACCGGGGGAATACCTGCAAGGTCTTTCTCGCGTTGAAGTGCTTCTAGATGGTCTTCTCCTGGCCCACCACCTCCATTTCCAATGCCAAATACAAGCAGGCAATTATCTGAAACTACCTTATCAGCAAAATTCCGTTCCGCGGTTCGAATTGATTCGGGAGTTGCTGAGCTATTGTAGCTGTTTTCTGGAGGCATATGCGCAAGTACTTGACTTCCATCAATACCTTCCCAAATAAATGTATGATGTGGAAAGGTGTTGAACAGATTCCATGACAACTTTTGTGTTAAAAAATATTTTATTCCCGATTCTTTGAGGATTTGTGGTAAAGCACCAGAATAACCAAATACATCTGGTAACCAGCAACAATTCGATTCAATATCAAATTCTTTCTTGAAAAAACGATTCCCGTACAAAATTTGACGAATCAAGGATTCTCCATTTGGAACATTTGTATCTGGTTCTACCCATAATGCACCTTGGATCTCCCACCGGCCTTCGGTAACTCGTTTTTTAATTTTTTCAAATAACTGAGGGTAACTATCTTTGATCCACTGGTAGAGTTGTGCCTGACTTGCGCCAAAAACGTAGTCAGGATATAGTTCCATATTGTATAATGCCGTCGCGAAAGTACGTGCACCTTTGCGAATAGTTTCCCGGATCGGCCAGAGCCAAGCTAAATCTATATGTGCATGACCAATTGCACTAATTTTCAGGGATGGTGTACCACCTGTTTTATTAAGTTCTGATTCTAGATGTTTCCGGGCAGCTTTCGCTTCCATTTCGTTGAACGATGGGGATAATTCCTGCATTGCGTGGCAGAGGGATGATAGGACCCGATGGTAACGCGCTTCATCTGTTGGTACTTGTTCCATCAGATTGTGTAGAATGCGAAAATCATGGTAGAGTTTACGGATTTCCGGATTAACTACTGCGATATCTATCTGATTCAATATTCCAATTTTACTTTGACTAATGCTAGCTCTTGGTTTGATCATCCCGCGTTCGGAATCATATTCACCAAATAGTCCATTACTACCTGCTTCAATCCAAAGATTTACAGATTCACCGCCGTTCGCATTAGACGTAAACGGAACTATACATTTTTCTGAGAAACTATGCGGAGAGAAAAAAAATACACTTTCCGTAGTCAATCCAAGTAGTGGATCACCGTTTTCGTCTACAACACAACCTTCGCCACCTAAATCTATTATAAGTGCAACTTCCTCACCTTTTAAACTATTTGGGATAGTTCCTGTTAGATGAAACCAACCACAATCCCAAAGTTCACCCCAAGTCTCACCTGTATTAATTTTCAGTTGTTTGCCGGATCTTCTCTCTTCAAAACCTACAGGTTCTGCTGTAACCCACACCTTTGCTGAGAGTTTCGCCACTGGCCTGAAAATACCCTCGTGTAATTCGTTAAGGTAGTTAGTAAAGTGTTTCTTTGAATCAAAATAATAATATGGCATGGCTTTTACCTCTCATGGTTGGGATCAGTCGACGGGTTCGCCGCAATTAATGTTTGTGTGTATGGATGCTGTGGATTTTTGATTACTTCTTCCGCTGTTCCTTTCTCCACAATGTATCTTTGATTATGTATAATGATGCAATCACTAATTTGGCATCTAACGACAAATTAACTTTTTTTTGCTGACAACCATCTAACAATGATATGTTGTGCTTTAATGACTCAATTTAATAATATAATGTAGTGAAAAAATCTTTTACAAGTTTTTTTATTTTCTTTCAATGAAGCCTTCAAAGGTCTAATTTATTTGGTGATTTACTTGAAAAATTTATCCAATCTTAAGTGATATTGAAAAATTTCCAGTTGAATCAGACAACAAGAATAGCTAATTTAAGATATTTATACACTCAACGACAAATTATTTATTATAAATATAAAAACCTAATCCAGTTAAGTGAAGATATTGCAACGGCAGCTGTGAAAAAAGCGGTATTCAACCTAACCAACTTCCTTCCTTTCCCCCTGAAAAAAATCTTATATTGGTCCAACGTACGCGCCTACTAGTCCCTGAGTATAAGCATAAATTCTGGTGATATATTGGACTGATGTAATTTGTCGCTATCGTGACTCCAAGTGATATTCTCAGCGACAAATTACCAGCTGGAAAAGGATTAAAATTGGGTTTAGCACCTAAGAACTGCTAATTCTAAGGGCTTATCTAATAAGCGACAAATTCGTCATCGTAGCGACAAATTAGTCACCTTTATTCCTTATATTCAAAAGTCAAGTGCCCAACTACATGAAATCAAATAAACCAGTTCAAATTCATTAAAATCAATTTGGAATTGGTTGAGTCGTTAATCAAGTTTAAAGCGTTATCTTTCATTAAGCAAATTCCTTAATAAAGTTTCCGAACTTAACGCAAATAATTGGATGAGCATAATTGTTACAAACTCCTCATCAGCTGCCGAATTCGGGTTGATTTTGAGAAATCAATTTGGTATTGGTTGAGTTGCTAATCAAGTTTAATGCCTTATCCTCTATTAAGCAAATTCCATAATAAAGTTTCCTTACTTAATATGTCGAATTCTTGAAAAATCTATTACTCATTGACTAATTAATTTCGGATCCGTTGCTTTCCAAATATGGTTACTGAGTTCAACTGCAAACTGGGAAGGTGCTTTTGCAAATGCAGCTAAACCTAGTAATGCTGGACATTCATGTTGAATGAGGAATAACGGAATTTGTTGTAAAATTGAGCTATTGGGATCTTTATTGTCAAAAGCGGCGCGCATCTCACCGTTCAATAAATATTTGCTTATTTTTGGGGGAATACCACCAGTTATGTATACTCCTCCACGTGCCAGAAACATTAAAGCTTGATCTCCTGCCACTCGCCCAAGTGTGCGGGCAAAAAGATTGAGAGTTGAAATTGCCAAATTGTTAGCAGAATCCGCTGCTTGCGTAATTTCTGATTGAGAATTTAAGATGCAGGGTTGATTATTTGCTTTCGCAATGGCGTTGTAAATTCGCAAAATTCCTTTACCACTTAGGATGATCTCTGCACCGATTCGTCCACTAAATCGAGGTAAACTTTGCCATATTTTATACTCTTCTTCTGTGCTAGGTCCAACTTCGATATGTCCCCCTTCACTAGGTATTGGAATCCAGCAATCCGTTGTGTATACTAATGCCGCCATCCCAAGTCCAGTACCTGGCCCGATTACACACTTTGGTGCATTTGCTTTGGCTGTACCGCCACCAACTGGTGTGAGGTCTTCGTTTTTTAAAAATGGTAATGCAAGTGCTTGAGCTGCAAAATCATTGAGCATGATTACGGTATTAAGTCCAAGCTCACTTATAATTTTTTTGGGTTCGATTTCCCAATTACCATTTATAAGGGGAATCTTATCACCTTGAATCGGTGCAGCAATTGCAAACACAGCGGTTTTGAGTGAAATATTGTTAAGGTCAGGTAGTACGGACCTGATAGCAGATTCTAAGTTCAAAAACTCACCGGTTGGTACTGAAATTAACAACTTAATCTGTGTTGTTGTATCTTTCAATAAACCGAATCGGGCGTTGGTTCCACCAATATCGGCAAGCAAAATTGGATATTGAAATTCTTTAAAGTCTCGTGAAGAACAGTACATGGCAAATTAATCGTTGAGATGAAGGTTGATAGAAAAAGAATAACTGTCTAAAATAAACTTATAGTCCACAGTGAAGTGCCCCATTACATGATATCTAATAAACCTGATCTAATTTTTCAAGATCAATTTCATTTTAGATGAATATTTGGGGACGTACATTTCATTTTCATTTCAACTTTCCACTAATTTATAATAGATTGGCACTTTCATTCGCTACGGACTGCTTTGACCTTGTTAATGAGATATTATTTCTCTGTAACGAGAACTCATCAGAACACTCGTTTGGCTTGACTTGATCTCATCATATCTAGAATCCAAGGTGGATTAACGCGTTTAGGTTACCTTACGATGCTAGTGCCGCACAAGCCTTTACAAATTCTCGATCAGGAGTAGACCAATTAAGTGTCTCTCGCAGACGAGCATTGAGCTTGTCTTCAACATATTGTACTTCTGCATCTGTAACCTTTAGGAAGTCCGTTCCTTTTGGAAAAAAGTCTCGAATCAATCCGTTGGTATTTTCATTTACCCCCCATTGCCAGGAACTATATGTATCTCAGAAATAGAAGTCACATTTTTACAATTTCAATTTTGGGTGGAATTTCACGTTGGCGGGCAAACAGATTGAAAGCGAGGTATTCACAATGACTGTCTCTTCAATCATGCAAACTAATAATCAGTCCATTTCAAATGAACCATGCGGTCCCAAACCAAACCGAATATCTCCAGCTCGACTTGGAATATACGCGTTTTTGATCGGTGTAGCATTATTTTACTCCTTACCACTCTATGTTATGATTGTTACTTCACTGAAGACTCTGCCTGAAATCAGACTTGGGTATTTATTTAATTTGCCCACTGATTATACTTTTGACCCATGGGTTAAAGCATGGACTGAAGCCTGTACTGGAAGAGATTGTAATGGAATCTCACCTGGATTCTTCAACTCAGTCAAAATTTTAGTTCCAAGCGTCATTCTTTCCATTATTGTTGCTTCAATCAACGGCTATGCGCTTTCTTATTGGCGGTATAAATATGCGAATCTATTGTTTGGAATTCTAATTTTTGGTGCATTCGTTCCTTACCAAGTTGTGATTTATCCACTTATTATTTTCTTTCGAGAAGCCAACCTATTTGCGACATTACCTGGAATTGTGATCGTACACACGATTTTTGGGATGCCAATTTTGACTTTATTATATCGGAATTATTTTTCGGCGTTACCAGAGGAACTTTTCAAAGCAGCGCGCATAGATGGTGCTGGGTTTTGGGGAATATTTTTCCGAATTATGCTACCAATGTCAGTTCCAATTACTATCGTAGCAATTATTTTACAGGTAACTGGTATTTGGAATGACTTTTTATTTGGATTAGTATTTGCGGGTCGTGAAAATATGCCAATGACGGTCTTACTGCAAAATATTGTAGTTACCACTACTGGTGTACGCGAATACAATGTCAACATGGCTGCGACAATTCTAACCGCATTATTACCACTTGTTGTTTACTTTCTTTCAGGACGATACTTTGTTCGAGGCATCGCGGCCGGAGCAGTAAAAGGATAACATTATGGCTAGTGTTTCAATTAAAGAAATGTCACTAAAATTTGGCACACTTTCAGTTTTAAATTCACTAAATCTTGATGTACAAGAGGGGGAGTTTCTGGTACTATTAGGGCCATCAGGTTGCGGTAAGTCTACGTTACTTAATTGCATTGCTGGATTACTTGATGTATCTGATGGACAGATCTTCATAAGTGGTAAAAATGTCACTTGGGAAGAACCTAATAAGCGTGGCATAGGAATGGTGTTCCAATCATATGCGCTTTATCCACAAATGTCAGTCCAGAAGAATCTCTCATTTGGTTTAAAGATCGCCGGGCACTCAAAATCCGATATTGATTCTCGTATTGAACGCGCCTCCGAGATTTTACAGATAGGCCCATTACTCGACCGCAAACCCGCCCAATTATCTGGTGGTCAGCGGCAACGTGTCGCAATCGGCAGAGCATTAGTTCGCGACGTAGATGTTTTTTTGTTTGATGAACCACTTTCTAATTTAGATGCAAAATTACGTTCCGAATTACGGGTTGAAATAAAACGACTCCATCAGAAGTTAGAAAATACTATGATCTATGTGACACACGATCAAATCGAAGCCCTGACATTGGCGGACCGGATTGCCATCATGAAAGGTGGTATTATTCAACAACTTGACAAACCGCTTTCCATCTTTCAACAGCCAAAAAATCTCTTCGTCGCAGGATTTATCGGGTCACCTAGTATGAATTTT
This sequence comes from Stappiaceae bacterium, assembly GCA_964291365.2. Classification (GTDB taxonomy): domain Bacteria; phylum Pseudomonadota; class Alphaproteobacteria; order Rhizobiales; family Stappiaceae; genus JBDWFY01. The sequence goes on along the minus strand of OZ219989.1, from coordinate 651,002 downwards.
ATATCTGGTTCAATAATTAACAAAGAAAACGGTCCAATATTCTCAAACCCTGACTTCCAAATTCCGTTACAAAATTATCAGGCTGAGCGAGAGTTAAGCGATGGATTGAATACCATACTTGGCGTTCGTCCTGAACATATTCAGCTTGGTAAGTCAAATCCAGAATATTTTGAAGCAATGACTGCTACTGTTGAATTAACGGAACCAATGGGGTCTGATTCACTAATCTGGTTACGGTCTGGTGATACAACATTTTCAGTTCGCGTTGATTCGCAAAATCAGTTTAAAGTTGACGAAAAATTACCCGTATATTTCAACATCTCGACTTCTTCGTTATTTGATGCTAAAACCGAAGAACGTATGTAATTTACAAAAAAAGGACTAAACTCCAATGCAAGATTTATCTTTTCAGCTTTACAGCGCGCGTGAATTTCCTCCAATTGAACAAACCTTCGAATTACTTTCTGATCTTGGCTATACACAAGTAGAAACATTCGCTGCGCAGTATGCAAATCCGCAAGCAATCACAGAGCTATCAAAAAAATTTAATCTCAAAATTCCAACTGGACATTTTGGTTTACCGCAATTGGAATCAGAGTTTGAAAACGTGGTTCAGCTTGCAAAACGATTCGGTATGTCAATGGTTATTTGTCCATTCTTGGATGTAAACCGTCGTCCACATGATGTGACAGGTTGGCAAGAATTAGGTAAACAACTCGAATCAATCGCGGCAAAGTTAGCGACACAAAAACTTGAATTTGCATGGCACAATCATGATTTTGAATTTAAAAAACTTCCGAGTGGTGAAACTCCAATTGATATTATATTGGATTCAGCTCCTAGTATAAAATGGGAAGCTGATATTGCATGGATTGTGCGTGCTAATGTTGACCCCATGACTTCACTCAATCAATATAAAAGTAGAATCCAAGCGGTTCATATCAAAGATATTGCGAAGACAAATGAATGTCTTGATGAAGATGGTTGGGCCGATGTTGGTCACGGAGTTATGGATTGGAAAATGCTTTTAGAGTCACTGTCATCTTCAACAAAATATTATATCGTTGAGCATGATAAACCAAGCGATGTGGCAAGATTTGCCAAACGTTCCATAGAATATATCAACTCACTCTAAGGATAATTTAATGAGCAACGCACTTAAAGTCGGTGTAATAGGTTGTGGCAATATATCAACCGCGTACTTTGAATTATCAACATTATTTCGAACAATTGATATCTGCACCTGTGCAGATATAGATATGGATAAAGCCAACGAACAAGCTAAAATATTCAATTTAAATGCACTTGATGTTGATTCACTTCTAGCAGACCAAACTATAGATATAGTAGTTAACTTAACTATACCCAACGCACATTACGAAGTGACAAAAAATGCGATTGAATCTGGAAAACATGTTTACTCTGAAAAACCATATGTACTTGAGTTGGATGATGGTCTTCGACTGCGTGATTTAGCAACAAAGAAAAATCTAGTGATAGCAAGTTCACCTGATACTTTTTTAGGAGGAGCACATCAACTCGCACGCAAATTAATTGATACTGATCGGATTGGTGAAGTTAATTCCGGAACATGCCATGTTATGAGTTTTGGTATGGAACACTGGCATCCAGACCCTCATTTTTTTTACAAAAAAGGTGGTGGACCAGTTTTGGATATTGGTCCTTATTACATTACTAATTTGATAAACTTGTTAGGTCCAATTGAACAGGTTGTTAGTATGAGTTCAATTCCATGGCCCGAGAGAACTATAAGTAGCGAACCTAAAAATGGAGAAAAAATTCAGGTAGAAACACCAACTACGATTCATGGTGTTCTAAAATTCAAAAATGGTGCACTCATTACTTTAGGAACCAGTTGGAATGTTTGGAAACATCAACACCAAAGTATGGAATTATATGGTAAGAAAGGTGCCATGTTTATTCCAGACCCAAACTTTTTTGGTGGGGATGTGATTTACACTGAGGGTCCGGAGCAAGTAACTCCTAATGAAAGCTGGCATCACCCCCTCTCTATCCTAAATCAAGAACACCCGTTCGGTAAGGTCGCAAACTATCGAACTGCTGGTTTATCAGAAATGGCCGATTCAATTTTAAACAATCGTACACCACGATGCTCAATTGACTTAGCAATTCATGCGATTGATGCGATGACAAGTCTGCTTAAATCGGCAGAAGAATCTAAATTCATTAAACTGAAAACTAGCTGCGAAAAACCAATGCCATTCTCACCTGAAGAAGCAGTAGCAATTATGAAGTCCAACAGCTAGACGAACATAAGATTAAATATTATTTGACTTCAATAATAAATCTGTCAAATTCTATGTAGAATAAAAATTTTGTTGGGTAGGGAGAACTTGAGAAAATTGATTTTCTCAAAATTTAGGCGTGGATTGTATTAATGCAATCCACGCTATTCCTTATACTAATGTGTAACAAAAGACATAAGATAACAATTTATGACTCTCCTTAATGATTTTTGACCATCAGGAAGATATTAACAACCGCCATTAACCTGTTGCCACAATGGACAGGATTCAACACATCCTGAGAGACCTATTGCAGTAAGACCTAATATTAGAATAACTGTTATCGCCACAAGTTTAGTCATTTTGAACTTCCAAAATTGGTTGATTTATTATCTATTACTATTTGAAATCATTAGTTTGGTTTGTTAGCTCACGTTAGCGAAGGCTAATAACACCACAATAACCCAGTTAGTTATTTGTTGGGAAATCAAAAGTAAACTAACACTCACCCATAATCCGCTCCCACATATTGCACTGCGAAACACAACCGGTAAGAGTGGGTGCAGTTAGTCCCAAGGCAAGGATAATTGCAATTACTTTTAGTTTAGTCATGTTTTTGACTCCTATGTTGGTTTAATTTGTTTATATCAAGAAATTGGTACAACATTAATTGCTCCCAATTTAATAATAACCTATTTGTTTGTTCAATTATAGCAGTTCCTATTCACGGTTATTTCATTACTTAGCACAAGGCTTAACATTTGATCTATTGTAAATTATTAATTCAAATAAAAAATGCGACAAATCGTCACATAAAAAAATATTTTTGAATTGCGTTTTTATTGATAATTCAATAATATTCGCAAATCAAATTAAACCAATGCGAACATCCGCATGAACAAAATCCGAATTTTCGGATAATTATACACATATGGGAGAAAATCCATGAATCTTAGCAGATTTCTTAAACTTACCGCTGGACTACTAGTCGGCCTATTCGTTACTGGACAAGCAAGTGCGGCAGAATGTATCGCACCAGCAAACCCTGGTGGTGGTTGGGACTTTACCTGTCGTACCATTGGAAAAATAATGTATGATATTGGTGCCGTTTCTGAACCAATTCAAGTCACAAACATGGCTGGTGGAGGTGGGGGAATCGCATACTCACATGTAGTCAATGAACGAAATACTGATGAAGAACTTATAGTCGCTGCATCTTCAGCGACTGCTACTCGATTGGCACAAAATGCCTACGCTGGAATGACTGCTGACCAAGTTCGTTTTCTTGGTTCTATTGGTGCAGATCCAGGTGTTATTGTCGTTGCGAAAGATTCACCTTTTCAGTCACTCAACGATCTAATTGATGCTGTTAAAGCAGATCCAAGTGCAATTACTTTTGCGGGAGGTTCTGCAGCTGGCGGATTTGACCATCTTAAAGTGCTGATGGCATTAGGACGAGCAGGTTACAATGATGCACAATCTGTCAAATATGTGAGTTTAGATGGCGGTGCTGATGCAATAACCCAAACCATTGGTGGCTTCACTCAAGCCATGACTGGAGATATTTCCGAAGTTGTTGGTTTTCTTAAATCAGGGGATGTTCGTGTAATCGCCGCATTTACCGAAGAAAGAATACCTGGATTTGAAGATATTCCAACGGCAAAAGAACAAGGAATTGATGTTGTTGCTGTGAATTGGCGTGGTTTATATGTTCCAAAGGGAATTTCAGATGCGGCCTACAAAAAGTGGTCTGATGCACTGGCAAAAGTTGCAGCATCACCTGAATGGGCAGATGCTATGAAAGCAAATGGACTGGCACCATTTACAAAAGTTGGTGATGAATTTCAAAATTACTTAGCTAATGTCATGAAAGAAATCCAAGATCTTTCAAAAGAAATTGGGATCATCCAATAATCATGGGTGACCGAATATTCGGGATCTTAATTATTGCTGTGGCACTTATTTTTATAATAAGTGCCACTCAAATTCCGCTCGGTTTTGTACCCGAACCAGTTGGACCAAGACTATTCCCTTATATTGTCAGTGGGGTGATGATACTTTGTGGTTTAACCGTGGTGTTGCGACCCGATAAAAACCCCACTTGGCCTAACTGGGGTGTATTTTCAAAACTTTTATTGGCCGTTGTTGTATTAGCTATTTACGCTTATTTGTTGCGCCCACTTGGATTTATTGTCCCTACCGCAATTGCTTCTGCAGTTATAAGTTATCAAATTCAAGCAAGATTCTCATTTGCAATACTTACAGGAATTGTTCTGTCAATAGGTTTATTTTTCATTTTCAAGTATGCACTTGGTTTAGGGTTATTTGCATTCCCTAGAATTTTATTTTGAGTCTAGAAAAAATGGAAACTTTTTCACTTTTGGCACAAGGATTTGCGGTTGCATTAACACCAACAACTTTGTTGTTAGCAATTATTGGTTGTTGCCTTGGCACCATAATTGGTGCTCTGCCTGGATTAGGACCATCAAATGGAGTCGCCATTTTGATTCCACTTGCTTTTTCGTTAGGACTAGATGCAACCCATGCATTGGTTTTGATGACAAGCGTTTATTATGGCGCAATGTATGGTGGACGTATTTCATCAATTCTCTTGAATATTCCTGGCGACGAACCGGCGTTAATGACAACCCTAGATGGTTATCCAATGGCCAAAGCTGGTCGCGCTGCTGATGCCCTTGTTCTATCTGGAGTTGCTTCATTTGTTGGGGCATTTCTAGCAACCATTGGATTAATGTTGTTAGCACCAATTTTAGCACGAGTTGCTTATCTATTTGGACCAGCTGAGTATTTTGCATTGTATATGCTGGCATTTTGCACCTTGGGCGGTATCGCATCAAAAAATCAAGCAAAAGCGGCTATCGCAGCTTGTATAGGTTTAGGAATTGCAATGATAGGTCTTGACAGTTCAACTGGTTTTCCAAGATTTACTTATGGTAACTTACATTTGATGGACGGCGTTGATTTTCTCGTGGCCATTGTTGGTTTGTTTGCCGTAACCGAAGTCTTCGTTTATATTGAAAGCCACGGAAAAAGTTCAGCTCTTGGTGTAAAAGTCGAAAAATTGACTATTCCAGTACGAGATATTTCTAGAAGTTTTCTAACGATGCTCAGATCTACACTAATCGGATTTGGTGCGGGAGTACTTCCAGGTGCTGGTGCTTCACTTGGTAGTTTCTTAGCTTACATGTCAGAAAAATCAATTCTAGGTAAGAAAGCAAAGTTTGGTACTGGTGACCCGCGAGGTGTTGCAGCACCAGAAGCAGGTAATAACGCTGCCGCTGGAGGTGCACTCGTTCCAATGCTTACTCTAGGAGTACCTGGTTCTGGAACTACTGCCGTATTACTTGCATTGTTAGTAACTTTGAATATAACACCAGGACCGCTCTTATTTGAAGAACGACCGGAAGTAGTTTGGGGACTAATTGCGGCACTACTAATTGCCAATATAGTATTACTTATATTGAATGTCCCATTAGTAAAGATTTTCGTAAAAATTCTTTCAGTTCCTCCTTGGGTTTTACTACCAGGGGTTACAATGGTTTCATTCGTAGGAATTTACTCACTTTCTGGCAGCTTCTTTGATCTAATTCTCATGATTGGATTTGGTGTGTTAGGTTTTTTCTTAAGAAAAATAGATGTTCCAACTGTACCAATCATCCTTGGAATTCTTCTTGGTGGGCATATGGAAGATAGTCTACGTCGAGCAATGGTTATTGCAAATGGTGAATGGACTTACCTTCTTTCTTCTCCAATTGCTATTGGTTTATGGATTGCTGCCATCGCCGGTTTCGTCGCCCCAATGTTTTTGCGAAAATTCTTAACAAAACCAAATATTACACCAAACTAAAATGTCTACCCGAATTTTAATTCCAACTGGTGCAATCGGACTTGGTTTTGATTTTGAAGCATTTCAGCGTGGATTAAAATTGAGCCCAGACGCGATTTGTGTTGATGGAGGCTCAACTGATAGTGGCCCCTATTATCTTGGAACTGGAACCTCAAAATATTCTCAGGAATCCACAAAATCGGAATGGCGAGAACTAATGAAGGGGCGCGCTAAATTAAACATCCCTTTAATCATTGGTTCTGCAGGTACTTGCGGGACTGATTCAACTGTTGACTGGATGTATGAAATAACCCTTGAATTAGCAAAAGAATTAAAACAGTCAATTAAAATTGCACGTATATATTCAAGCCAAGATCCGAAGTATCTCGCAAAGGAATTAGACATTGGTAACATTTCTCCACTGGAACCCCAAATTGACCTTACATCAGATATGCTATTGAGTTGCGAAAATATTGTGGCATTGGCTGGTATTGAGCAAATTGGAGAAGCCATCAAATCAGGTGCAGATATCATTATTGCTGGACGCACTACCGATACGGCAATAATTGCTACATTGCCAATTCTGCGCAATGAAAATATCGGTGCGTCATGGCACGGGGCTAAAATCTGTGAGTGCGGTGCGTATTGTTCAAGTCATCCAAGTAGTGGTGTCATATTAGTTGATTTTAACAACAAAGGTTTCACAGTAAATGCCTTAGCCAAAAATGCGAAATGTACACCCAAATCAGTTTCTTCTCACATGCTCTATGAAAATACAAATCCATACATACTCTATGAACCAGGGGGACACTTAGATGTTACTGAATCTCAATATATAGCATTGAATGACGAAGAAGTCCGAGTAATCAATTCTAAATGGGTTCCAAGTAATAGATATACCGTTAAACTGGAAGGTGCAAAGTTAAGTGGTTATCAATCAACAGTATTAACATTGCTAAGAGAACAAAAATATGTAGAGAACGCCTCTAAATGGACAAACCAATTAACAGAGTTTCTAAACCGAGAAATACTTGAGCGAATGCAATTGAAACCTGCAGATTATAGTATTGAATTTCGCTTGATTGGAATGAATGCCACTTTAGGAAAAATCGAAACTAAAACAACAAATCCAAATGAAGTCGGTGTATTGTGCGTTATAACAGCAGACACACAAACTATAGCTAGCGAAATTGCGAAACTAATCAATCCGTTCTTACTCCATTACCCACTGACTGAAGATGAACCCGTCGCAACATTCGCCTTTCCATTTTCACCCGCTGACTGGAATAGAGGACCGCTTTATGAATTTGTCTTAAATCACATCCTGGAACTTCAAAATCCAATGGATGCTTTTCAGATCCAAATAAATGAGGTAAGTTATGGCTAAACTCGGCGAAATTGTAACGCTGATTCGATCAAAAAATGCTGGTCCATTTTGGTTAACAATTGATATATTTTGTGCAAACGAATCTATTTTGAAGCAAATTTCAGAATTCCTACCTGCAGAGCGTATTGCTGAGTTGTATGGAACTTCAGTAGAATTGATAAAGAAATTTGAAATTACGGAGTTATGTGTGTTGAAAATTAGTTTACCAAGACCAGTTATACAAGGAAGCAGAGAAGACCGTGATATGCACGCGGCTCAATATGGTTGGCTCTTGGCGGAGTTGGATTTAAATTAACTGCTTAAATTGTGACTATTAATCGCAATACATTCAGATTATTGATTAATTTTCACGACACTTAACACTTAACGAATGGGAATTGTTCATCATAGTGCCCGAGGTTAAATAATTAAGTTGATTAATTTAGTTAACTTAGTTTACAATCACGTTACAAATTGATTTATTTTAACTAAAGGTGAAAATGTGCTGAATTCAATTTATATAGATGGATTTAAAAACCTCAAAAACCTAACAATTGATCTCAAATCCGGGCTTAATGTGTTAGTAGGGCCTAATGGAATAGGGAAATCTAACATACTAAATGCAACTGCTTTCATCTCACACTTTTTGGAATATGGTCTCGAAAGTATACGTCGAACTTTAGGTGTTACAAATATAAGCCAACTTTTTTATTGGGAATTAAATAGTGTTCCAACATCAACTGAATATCAACCTATTGATAATAATCAAGAAACGCCAAAAATTATACACTTTATACTAGAAGGTTCTAGTAATATCAGTAACTTGGATATTTCTAAGATTCATTATCCTTCATCGACCAATGTCAACAACGATACTAGTTTTATTACAAAATATAGTTATGAATGTAAAATTGAACTTAATAAATTAAACAAGCATCCCCTTACTTTTTCATTTCAAAAAGTAATTCTTGAGTTTAAAGTTGATGGGAACATTGAGGAAATCTTAGAAGTAATTTACTCTAATGGAGTTTGCACAATTCCTAAACCATTAAAATTCAAATCACAATTCAGCAATCAAAACAATGAAGATTTATCTATACTTCTTTCTTATTTAAAAAACTTCCCAAAACAGCTAGAATATTCCCCACTATTAAAACTATTAGGAAAAAACATTAATCAAACCTTAGATATTATTCAAGAAATCAGTTTTGCAAGTCCCTTTGAGATAATCCCTCCTTCAATTCGTAATGATGACTTAGTTTTAAATAAAAGAGATATTGCATCTGACGGAAGCGGGTTATATTCTACTCTCGCAAATTTGAAGATTTCTGAACCTGAAAAATTTTGTGAGCTAGTTGACGATTTTAATCTCATTTCACCAAATGACTTGAAGATTAAAATTGAGGAAAACTCATATGATGACCTTTACACCAGAATTACAATTGACCGGGAAGGATTCCCAAATAATAATATACCAATTCAATTATTGTCCGATGGTCAATTGAAGTGGTTTTCGTTAGTTTCAGCAATTTTATTGTCTGAAAAGAATCTGTTGATCAATGAACCGGAAAACTTTATGGATACGACAATGCAGAGTGAATTTAGTAATTACCTACGAAACAAGATTGAAAATGCACAAAAGTGCTGTATTGTGACCACACACAGTGAAACATTAGTAAATACAATTAAACCAGTTGAAATTCTTTTAGTTGATTCAGAATCTGACTCTGGTTCAGTGCAAGTCAGAAGAATCGGTGAAATTGACAGACTCAAAAAAAATATGTACTCATCTGGTTTTCCACTTGGGTGGTATTATCACACTGGTTCATTAGAATTGTATTGCAACGATTCCAAGGCTAGCGGTAAAATATAAGAGGCCAAAATGAATAATCCTGCGTTTATAGTTGAAGGTGAACAGGAGCGGAAAATTGTTAAAAAACTATGCGGCAATTGCCCTATTCCAAAAATCGGTAATGGTGATGATTTCCAGCTTAGTACGATTGCTGGAAAAATTTGTGATCATATAAAGTCATTTGGCACTAGATACTATCCAATTTTCGTGATATTTGACCGTGAGCAAAGAGTTGAGAGTGTAGATGACATAGTTTCAACAATAAAGGACATGCTGAATAAAAATCAAGTTACTGACGAAGTAGTAATAGGTATACCCGATCGCTCGCTAGAATCTTGGATCATGCCATTCATTGACGAAGAAGGTTCTTTCATTCCAGATCCCATCAAAAATTGTGACGAGGAAAAGTGGAAAAATAAATTAAACTCGAAAATTTTGAGAGGTAACAAGGAAGGAAAAAATGAATTTCGAGAATATCATGAAACAGGATCAGGAGTTGATATGTTTATAAAATATGTAAAACCTGAAAAGTTAGCAGTGGTATCACCTAGCTTTAAGAAATTTTATGTTGAAACTAAAAAAAGTCTACCAAACTGCCGATGGTTTAAGTAATAAAGAAATTGAGTGTTAGATTCAATGGAAACATAAAATCTCCACTTACCGTTATCATATTGAGTATTATTAGCGTGTAATAATAATGCTTAAAACAAAAATGATTTCCAATAAAGATGGACATTTCTACTCAATAGTGTCATGTTCTAAAATCAAACAAGAGACTTGTGAATTTATGATTAATTTTCCCCTGGCAGTTATTTTGGATTGTCCGCGACTATCAACTGCGGAGGCGATTTAAATCAAGTAGGATCATTAGGGAATTGAAGAAATCCACCATATTCTTGACGTCACGATAAGAGAAAGTCATCACTAAGCACACAAAGACAATGCCGCGTTTCTTTGGGTATTCATGAATCGATTGGGGGTAAACAAACCTTTCTGTAGACGTAGGAAAGAATCAATCTAAGGCACAATGAAATACACTCATAGCTACATCTGGCACATATTTGCCTAATTAACTCAATTTCACCGCAAGTATCCACAAAAAGCTTAGTATTTTGAGTTCAAGAAATAGTCTTTTTCTTAGTTTCTAGTTTATTTTTGTTTCAATGATTTTTCCCTGTTGTAAATCATTAGTTTCCCAATCAAACTTGAACATTAAGTGAGCGTGAGTTGATTTATTAAAACAATTTATTTCAAAATTCACACTAATGAATGGTAAAACTACTAAATTCAATTCAAGCCATTATATACTTAGAATTTATTCAAAGATGAAATACTCTTATGTCTTTCAGTGAGAGAATGAAGTGGACCGTCGAACCGTTATCAACAAAGCTGGATTTGGACTTGGAGGGGTAGTTGTAGCAAAAACCTTTCCAATACCAGCACACGCAAAAAGTACCAGTAAATTAACCATGGTAACCTCTTGGACGCGCGGACTTGCTGGTGTCTTTGAAGCGGCACAACGTGTTGCGGATAATGTTTATACAATGTCGAATGGAACACTAGAAATCGAAATCAATGCACCGGGAGAATTAGTCGGAGCATATGAAGTATTTGATGCTGTTTCTTCTGGCCAAGCTGATATGTATCATAGTGCCGATAGTAATTTCATTGGACAACATCCCGGATTTGCATTTTTTACAGGTGTGCCATTTGGTATGACTGCAACCGAACATAATAATTGGTGGTACCACATGGGTGGTCGTGAATTACATGATGAAATTGGTGCATTATTCAATCTGAAAACATTCGTCGCTGGTAATACAACCTCACAAGCTGGCGGATGGTTTCATAAACCAATTGAAAGTCCCGAGGATTTCAAAGGATTGAAGTATAGAATGCCTGGACTTGGTGGAAAAGCCCTTGGTTATATGGGAGCTTCAGTCCAAAATATTCCTGGTGCAGAAGTATATCAAGCACTTTCCTCTGGAGCGATTGATGGCACAGAATGGATAGGTCCTTGGGCTGACGAAAAAGCTGGATTTCAAGAAATTACAAAATTTTACTATGTTGCCGGCTTCCATGAACCCTGCGCAGCACTCTCTTGTGCAATAAATAGAGGGGTTTATGAAAATCTATCACCAACGCATCAAAAAATAATTGAAATTGCATGTGGTGAAGCCAATATTTGGAATATGACACAATACCTGGCTAACAATGGAGCTGCATTGCAACGACTGATTTCAGAGGGCGTTATAATTTCTGAGTTTCCCGATTCGGTATGGGAAGCGTTTGGTGATGCGACGAAAATGGTTTATGAGGAAAATATGGATGATAAGTTATTCAGGAAAATTTATGAATCCTATAACAATTCATTAAAAAAATCAGCTCTTTGGATTTCTCAATCAATATCAGTGTATCAGCAACAACGAGATCGGGTATTAGGTTAATTTTTTAGCCCGTACTGAAGTTTTTCAAAAACTCTTTCACTGTATCCCACAACCCGTTATCCCATAAGTTTCCATGATTTGCCCCCTCAACAATGGATAATTCCTTAGGGTCATTAGCCAGCTTAAATACTTTCTTACCATGTTGAACGGGCATCACATTATCTTTGGTTCCATGTATGACCAAGACCGGTTCATCAACTTCTCTAATTCGCTCTTTCGTTAAATATTTATCCTTCATCAATAATTTTACTGGCAACCACGGGTATAATTCTTGTGCACGATCTGCGGTGGACGTATAAGGAGCTTCTAATATCAATGCTCTTGCATCACGTGAAACAGCAACAGCTGTTGCGATACCAGTTCCTAATGATTCACCATACACTACAATCTTGGAGTCATCAACATTGATCCGATCAAAATGTTCAAGCGCATCAGCTATTATTAACTCTTCGCTTGGTTCACCTTCACTTCCTGGAAAACCTCTAATTACTGGAACATACATGCCATATCCACTTGCTAGTATTTGTTCAAATCGATCCGCGCGACGACCAATTGTGCCTGAATTTCCATGAAAATATAATATTGTGGGTAAAGACTTCTTAGTTGCTGTTTTTTTCCAAACTGTTGTTGGTTCACCATCACGCATCGTTACCATCTCAACTTCTACCCCTTTTAAACCTTTTTCTTCAGGTGATTCTAATGTACCTTCCAGTTTATAAAGAAAACTACTTTGGAATGCATACATATAAGTAGCTGCACCTAAATATCCTACAGCTACAACACCCAATATAATTGCAACAACTTCTCTTACAATGAAAGGACGATTTATTGGTCGCTCGTTTCTATTTTGGTTTGATATCTCCATTGTATAGATACTCCATGTTCACAAAAAAATATACTTAGGATAAGCACCTAAATCTATATTTAATTCACAATGTTAGTAATATCAAGTTAGGTTGCCAAATATTCTTGGAACCTAACTTTATTGATGATCAGCTACACCCCGAAGTTGCACCACAAGTGTCACATTTCAAACAAGTACCATTACGTATCATAGTGAAATTTGCGCATTCCGAACATGCTTCACCCTCATAACCTTGCATTTTTGCCCGCGCTACTTTGGTACTCACATCTGAAGAAGCCATAACTTCTGACTGATATTCAACTTCAGGTTCTATTTTGACTGCGGCATTTGACTTTGTTGCCATATGAAAGCCTTGTGTTGAATTTACTGCAACTGCTTCAATCGCTTCCTCAGTTGATTCACTTCCTTCAATGACTCGTAACCGATTAGTTTGACCTCGAATTAAGCCCTTCGAAACAGGTGTGACTGCAACGTCTTCTCCATCCAGCACAGTTCCATCAATATCGGCTGGTTTTACATGTGCTAAATCTTCACGGTCAAGATAGGACACTGCTAACTCTCTGAACACATAGTCCAAGATTGACGTTGCATTCTTAATAGCATCATTTCCTTTAACAATACCTGCGGGTTCAAAGCGAGTAAATGTAAAGGCTTCAACAAATTCATCTAACGGAACGCCATATTGTAAACCTAACGAGATAGCAATAGCAAAATTATTCATCAAAGAGCGAAATGCTGCACCTTCCTTATGCATATCTATGAAAATTTCACCAAGACGACCATCATCATACTCACCAGTACGTAAGTAAACTTTATGTCCACCGACAATGGCTTTTTGGGTATACCCTGTACGACGTTCATTTAAACGCTCTCGCTCCTGCCCCCGAATTTCAACTGCTCTCTCAACAATTTTTTCAACACGAGCTTGTGGAGGCTTTTTCACTAATTCTTCCACTATCTCTTCTACTTCATCATCATTATCTGCTAATAATTGCGCATTAAGCGGTTGCGATAGTTTAGAACCATCCCGATAAAGTGCATTTGCTTTCAAGGCTAATTTCCACGAAAGCATATAAGCCTCATTACACTCAGATATTTTTGCCGAATTTGGCATATTGATTGTTTTTGAAATTGCACCTGAAATAAATGGTTGAGCAGCGGCCATCATTCGAATATGGCTTTCAACAGAAAGGAATCGCTTCCCTGTTGAACCGCATGGATTAGCACAATCAAATACAGGTAAATGTTCTTCTTTCAAATGGGGTGCACCTTCCAAAGTCATGGCACCACAAATATGAGTATTTGCTGATTCAATTTCTGCCTTGGAGAAACCAAGAAATTCAAGCAAGTCAAAATTTACATCTGAAAGCTGAGAATCTTCAACCTCTAGGAACTCAGTTAAAAATTTATCCCCTAACGTCCAGCGATTAAAAGCAAACTTAATATTAAAGGATGTTTCCAACGCTACATTCAGTTGTGCGACTTTTTCGTCGGTGAATCCTTTAGTTTTAAGTGATTTTGGATTGATATGTGGAGCTTCATCAAGTGAACCAAACCCAACCGCATATTCCTCAATCTCTTTGATTTGAGTTTTGTTGTAACCCAAATTTTTCAAAGCTTCAGGTACCGCCCGATTGATAATCTTAAAATATCCGCCACCCGCTAGTTTTTTGAATTTAACTAATGCGAAATCAGGTTCAATTCCAGTAGTATCACAATCCATTACTAATCCAATTGTACCTGTAGGAGCAATCACTGATGCTTGGGCATTTCGAAACCCATGTTTTTCACCCAATTCTAACGCCTTATTCCAAGCTGTTTTCGCATGGGTTATCAATCTCTTATCTGAACAAGATTTATGATCAAGTGGAACTGGGGATATATTTAGTTCTTCGTAACCATCGGCTTCGCCGTGCGCTGCGCGTCGATGATTTCGAATCACCCTTAGCATATGCTTTGAATTTGTTTTATACCCCTTAAATGCTCCAAGCTCCTTTGCCATTTCGGCAGAAGTCGCGTAGGAAATACCGGTTAATATTGCGGTTATTGCACCACATATCGCACGCCCCTCGTCTGAATCATAAGGTATACCTGAAGTCATCAAGTATCCACCAATATTTGCATAACCCAACCCAAGTGTTCGATAATCATATGATAATTGAGCAATTTCCTTTGAAGGGAATTGCGCCATCATGACTGAGATTTCCAATACGACAGTCCATAATCGTGTCGTGTGTTCAAATTTTTTGACATCAAAGTCGTTGTTTTGATCACGGAACTGCATAAGATTTATTGAGGCCAAATTACATGCGGTGTCATCTAAAAACATATATTCTGAACACGGATTTGAAGCATTTATTACTCCAGATGCAGGACATGTATGCCAATCATTAATAGTTGTATGATACTGAATTCCAGGGTCAGCAGATGACCAAGCAGCATATCCAATTTTGTCCCATAATTTTCGTGCGTCAACAACACCTGCCACCGAACCATCAGTTCGATTTTTCAATTCCCAAGCTCGATTATCTTCCACGGCTTGTAAAAAACCATCGGAAACTCGCACCGAATTATTAGAGTTCTGTCCTGATACAGTTAAATATGCGTCAGAATCCCAATCTGTATTAAAGACAGCAAACTCAATATCTTTAAATCCCTGTACTGCAAACTGAATTATCCGTTGAATGAGATTTTCAGGAACATGATTTTTTTTCGCAGCGCGAACTTCTCGCTTCAATGCAGGATTTTTATTGAGATCAAAACAATCATCTCCTGACCCCTCACAATTAATGCAAGCTTTCAATATTGACTTTAGGTGCTTTGATACAATCTTTGACCCAGTAACTAATGCTGATACTTTTTGTTCTTCTTTTACCTTCCATTCAATAAATTTTTCGACATCAGGATGGTCAATATCAACTACCACCATTTTCGCAGCGCGACGAGTTGTTCCACCAGATTTAATTGCTCCCGCTGCCCGATCACCAATTTTAAGAAAACTCATAAGTCCCGAGGACTTTCCACCGCCAGATAACGGTTCACCTTCACCTCGTAGATTAGAAAAATTCGTACCCGTTCCCGAACCATATTTAAATAAACGCGCTTCTCTCACCCACAAATCCATAATTCCACCTTCATTGACTAAATCATCATTGATTGACTGAATAAAACATGCATGAGGTTGTGGATGCAAATACGATGATGTAGATTTAGTTAACTTTCCAGAAGCATTGTCAACGAAATAATGGCCCTGCCCTGGTCCATCTATTCCGTACGCCCAATACAAACCAGTATTGAACCACTGCGGTGAATTTGGTGCGACTTTCTGCGTCGCCAGCATAAAACGTAATTCATCAAAAAATGCTTGAGCATCTGATTCAGAATCAAAATATCCGCCTTTCCATCCCCAATAGGTCCAAGTTCCTGCTAATCGGTCAAATACTTGGCGACAATCATGTTCTGAACCAAATTGTTCAGCCTTTGGTACACCCTTCATTGCTTTTTGGTCAGGTTCTGATCGCCACAACCACGAGGGAACATCATTTTCTTCTATTTTTCTAAGCGCAACTGGAACACCTGCTTTACGGAAGTATTTCTGTGCAAGAATATCACATGCTACTTGTGACCATGCTTCAGGAACCTGCACATTTTCAAGACGAAATACCACTGAACCATCTGGATTCTTGATTTCGCTAGTTGTTTCCCGAAAACATAAATCTGAATAAGGCGATTGATTTGATCGCGTGTAAATTCGTTTTATTTTCATTTGTAATAAATCTCCTCGGTCAGAAGTTTCATCTGACATATTTTTTCAAATAAAATATTTTTTTAGTTTTCAACATTCAGTTTTAAAAAATGAAAAAAACTATTATTTATTCACAGCTTTTTTAAATCTCCTTAACTTTTGCTAATTCTCATCAGTAACAACCTGTATAATACATTATAATATATGTGAGCTCTTTTTAGATTTACCTAAAACTAAAGTTGCTACTAAAGTTACCCTAAAAATCATGCACAAAATTTAACTTTATATAAGGATTACTATTTTATAATTTATGTTGTCAGCATAATTATAACTAACTGTTTCTAACCACTTCAAGCGTTTTGTAATACCGATATTAATGTAGTCTAATCAATTTCAAACTTCAACTTATTGAATTGACATAATAATTAGATTCACAAATAGCTCCTTAGGAAAACTTCAATGAGCTATGAACCCAATTTTAAAATTGCAATTACCGCAAAAATATGCCAACTTTTGGTTGACAAAAGCATGCTAATACTTTAATCTATGAGATAAACAACTTGGAAAAAGTTTATGAAAAAATTTCTCATACAATTTTTCACTTGGTGGAACGGTCAAACTATTGGAACCAAGTTTTTCACTTGGCGTAAAGGTATTCTGGTTGGCAAAGATCAATTTGGAAATAAATACTATCAAGAGAAGAAGGGAAAGCGTCGCTGGGTCATATTCAATGGTCTTTCAGAGGCTAGCATGATTCCACCTGGTTGGCATGGTTGGATGCACCATCGAATTGATGTCCCCCCTACAAAAGAAGAGTATGTGGCAAAACCTTGGCAAAAGGAACACTTAGGCAATCAAACTGGTACTCCACAAGCGTATCACCCTCCTGGTTCTATACTAACTCCTGAAAATCGCCCCAAAGTGACTGGTGACTATGACGCATGGACACCAAAATAAAATGTCCTAGTTCCAACCTAATGATTCGGAGTTTGTTGCAAAAAATCTGACTAAACTTTAACACAAATAATATATAGCTGAGCTATCACATTTTAGACTAGGTCCCCTGCTCTATTCGCGAATTAACATAATCACCACAAAGTTTCACTAACCGATCAGTTTTCTTTTCAAAAAAATGGTTTGCACCCTTTACAACCTTATGTTCTATTCCTATCCCATCTTGTTTTTGCAATCGTTCAACTAACTCTTCAATAGATTTAGTGGGAACTACTTTGTCTTTATCACCATTAATAATTAACCCAGATGAAGGGCAAGGAGATAAGAAATCAAAGTTAAAAAGATTTGCCGGAGGTGACACTGAGATGAATCCTTTAATTTCCGGTCGACGCATCAATAATTGCATCCCAACCCAAGCACCAAATGAATACCCTACAATCCAAACTACTTTTGGATCTGAAGCATTAGTAGTAGCCCAATCCATAACCGATGCTGCGTCTGATAATTCACCATGACCGTAATCAAATTCACCAACGCTTCGACCAACACCCCTAAAATTAAATCGAAGTGCCGAAAATTTGTGCTCCACAAACATATAATACAAACTATGGATAACTGGGCTATTCATAGTACCACCGGACATTGGATGATGATGCAACATTATGACTAAAGGAGCATTCGGTTCTTCAGATTTATGAAACCGGCCTTCAAGTCGACCAACTGGGCCACTGATAGTTATTTCTGGCATGGGATAATCAAGTCCTTATTGTAATTTGAAAAAAGGCAGATGAAAAATAATATTTAGTTCAACCCTTGACAATTGTCAAACAAGAACTTAAATTGTAGTTTAGAATGATTCAAAAGTACAAATTGGGTAGTACCAGTAAATCGTACGATTTTTATAACTACGTTAGTTTTGGAAAAAAGTAATGGGAAATAGAACTGAACACATATATTTAGATAATAATGCAACAGCACCACTGAGAACAGAAGCACGTGACATCATGCTAGCTGTTCTGGCAGAGTTTGGCAATCCTTCGTCAATTCATACACTTGGTCGCGATGCGTTAGCAAGAATTAGTTTAGCGCGAGATCATGTTGCGACTTTAGTTAAAGCAGAAGCAAACAACGTGGTTTTTACCAGTAGTTGTTCCGAAGCTAATATGCATGTGCTATCGCCAATTTACAAAAAAGGAGTAGACTTAATAAATTTTGACAAATTATTGGTAGGCGCGACAGAACACCCGTCTGTCTTATCTGGTGGTAGATTTGATTCAACCGCATTTGAAAAGTTGCCGGTAGATGAATATGGACTCATTGACTGTGAGTACCTAAGACAGACTCTCAAAAAATATCAAAATGATGGTCTCCAAACCTTAGTCTCCATCATGTTTGCCAATAATGAAACTGGTGTTATTCAACCAATTGCAAGACTTGGCGAAATCATAAAGGAGTATAATGGTTACTTTCATGTTGATGCGACACAAATAATTGGTCGTAAAAAAATAGTTCTTGCATCACTGAACTGTGATATGTTAACAATGTCTGCTCACAAACTTGGTGGGCCTCTTGGTGTTGGGGCAATCGTATTTATAGAAAAAAATTTACGACCATCCCCTTTAATAAAAGGTGGTGGTCAAGAATCTCACAATCGAGCAGGTACTGAAAATGTTGCAGCAATTTGCGGATTTGGTGCGGTTGCAGATAAAATAATTGATAATCATCAAGAGCAAAAGGAAATTAACAACCTTAGAGATTATCTTGAACAGGAAATGAAGTTGATTGCACCTGATTTGAGAATTTTTGGGGATATAGCAGAGAGAATCGGAAATACAAGCTGCTTTTCAATTCCAGGGATTAAGGCAGAAACTGCAGTGATTGCATTTGACCTTGAAGGTGTTGCAATTTCATCTGGTTCTGCTTGCTCTTCGGGAAAAGTTGCAGAATCACATGTGTTGAAAGCAATGAATGTTCCAGTGAATTTAGTTCAGGCAGCATTGCGAGTGAGTCTCGGATGGGCTAACAAACAAGAGGATATTGAACGCTTCTTAGATAAAATGCGTTTATTAATTGAACGGTTGCGACCAGCAATGATCAAACAAGCTGCGTAACCATCGTTTCGACAACCGGCGGTCCTTGAATCCGCTATGGATGGAGAATTAATATGCCTGCAGTACAGGAAACAATTGACAGGGTCAAACAAATTGATGTTGACCAGTATAAATATGGATTTGTAACAGACATTGAATCAGAAAAAGCCCCGAAGGGCTTAGATGAAAGTATTGTCCAGTTCATATCACAAAAGAAACATGAACCTGAATGGATGTTCAACTGGCGACTTGATGCATATCATCGCTGGCGAACAATGAAAGAACCAACTTGGGCGCGCGTCAAATATCCAAAAATTGATTTTGAAGATTTATACTATTTCGCTGCCCCCAAGAGTGTTGATGGACCAAAGAGCTTAGATGAAGTTGATCCGCAACTATTGGAGACTTACGAAAAGCTAGGTATCCCATTACAGGAGCAGGAAATTTTAGCAGGGATTGCACCTGAAAATCGAATCGCAGTTGATGCGGTATTTGACAGTGTTTCAATTGCAACAACTTTTCGGGAAGAATTAGCGAAAGCAGGTGTTATTTTCTGCCCGATTTCAGAAGCCATCCAAGACCATCCTGAGTTAGTTAAAAAATATCTCGGTTCCGTTGTACCAGTTACCGATAATTTCTATGCAACTTTGAATTCTGCTGTATTTTCTGATGGATCATTCGTATATGTGCCTGAAGGGGTTCGTTGTCCAATGGAACTTTCCACTTATTTTAGAATCAACGAACAAAATACTGGGCAGTTTGAACGCACCCTGATAATTGCTGAAAAAGGTTCATACGTTTCTTACTTGGAAGGTTGTACTGCACCCCAACGCGATGAAAACCAACTTCATGCCGCGGTGGTAGAACTAATCGCAATGGATGATGCTGAAATTAAGTATTCTACCGTACAAAATTGGTTTCCTGGGGATTCTGAAGGAAAGGGTGGAATTTATAATTTTGTCACTAAACGAGGTGATTGCCGGGGCAAAAATTCCAAAATCTCCTGGACCCAAGTTGAAACTGGTTCTGCAATTACTTGGAAATATCCCAGTTGTATTTTGCGAGGAGAAAATTCCGTCGGTGAATTCTACTCAATCGCGATTTCAAATGGTTACCAACAAATTGATAGTGGAACTAAAATGTTGCACTTAGGTAAGAATTCTTCTAGCCGAATCATCTCTAAGGGTATTTCAGCCGGTGTTTCGCAAAATACCTATCGAGGACAAGTTTCCGCACATCGAAAAGCCAGCCATGCACGCAATTATACCCAATGTGACTCCTTACTAATTGGTGACAAATGTGGCGCACACACAACCCCATACATTGAAAGCAAAAACTCCACAGCAGTATTTGAACACGAAGCAACTACTTCCAAGATCTCCGATGACCAAATGTTTTATTGTTTATCACGTGGATTAGATGAAGAAGAAGCAGTTGCACTTATCGTGAATGGATTTGTCAAAGATGTAATACAACAGTTGCCAATGGAGTTCGCCGTTGAGGCCCAAAAACTAATAAGTATTAGTTTAGAAGGGTCCGTTGGTTAAACTCTTAACTTACACACTCTATTAATTTTTTAAACTTAATCATCTAAACAGAGATAAATATGCTTGAAATCAAAAATCTTCATGTTGCCGTTGAAGGTAATGAAATCTTACGCGGAGTTGACCTGTCCGTACAGTCTGGCGAAATTCACGCGATTATGGGACCAAATGGCTCTGGTAAGTCTACTCTATCTTATGTGCTTGCTGGCAAGGATGACTACGAAATCGTTGAAGGGTCAATAACCTACAATGGTCAAGATTTGCTTGAAATGGGTCCCGATGAGCGAGCTAATGCTGGACTCTTTCTTGCTTTTCAATATCCTCTTGAAATTCCCGGTGTTGCAACTATGACGTTTCTTAAAACGGCCCTTAATGCACAACGAAAAGCACGCAATGAGGACGAGATTTCTACACCAGACTTTATGAAACTAGTTCGCGATAAAGCGAAAAATCTCCATGTTACACCTGAAATGTTAAAAAGACCCTTAAATGTTGGCTTCTCAGGTGGTGAAAAAAAGCGCGCTGAAATATTACAAATGGCAATTTTTGAACCAAATCTCTGTGTCATGGATGAAACCGACTCTGGACTTGATATTGATGCCTTGAAGATCGTTTCTGATGGAGTCAATAAATTACGCTCACCTGATCGCTCAACCATTGTCATCACTCATTACCAACGATTGCTAAACCATATTGTTCCTGATGTCGTACATGTACTTTTTAACGGTAAAATCGTTAAATCTGGCGATAAAAATCTAGCCTTAGAATTAGAACAAAATGGTTATACAGAAATCACGCAAGCCGTTGCTTAATTAAGGAATGTAATCCCGTGAATACTGCAAATAAATTAGCTATACCAACAAACGAACAATCTTTGATTGAACAGTTTAGCAAGCTAAGAACTATATTGCCAGGAAGTGCGACTATTAAAAGTATTCGCAAATCTGCATTTGATGCCTTTACCAATCACGGACTCCCGCATAAAAGGGTAGAGTCATGGCACTATACTGACTTGCGTGCAAAGTTGTCTGAAATTTGGCCTGTTCAAATCGACGAAATTATCCCAAAAATTCAGATATCTATTCCAACTTCTATAGATTCTGACCAATTACTTTTTTTAAATGGTCAATTTCATCCCATTCCAAGTAAAGAAAAGAGAAAAAATAAATCTATCAATTTCAAATCGCTAGCGGAATCGTTAGCCAGCGAAGTAGATGATATCACTGTAATTACTCAACTAAAAGCTCAAGCACCCGATCCTCTCATTGATCTCAACACTGCTTTTTTGCTGGAAGGTTCAATTATTGAAATTCCAGATAATACCACGCTTGAAAAACCTTTGGAGTTAATTCATGTATCAAATGGTCCTAACTTATCAATTTATCCACGACATTTTTTAAGAGTCGGGGAAAACTCAAATGTGACCATTATTGAAAGGTACATTGCACAAGGGGATTCAGCCAATCAAATAAACAGTGTTATCAATACCACAATTGCTGAATCCGCTAAACTTAACTGGATTAAGATAATTGAAGGGCAATCTGGATCAATTAATATAGGTTCACAAATAATTGATGTAGGAAATAATGCAGAATTAGATCATTTTACCTTTAGTGAAGGGAACGACCTCACCAGAACCCAACTATTTGTAAAATTCAAGGGGGAGCACTCAAAAGCAAATTTGCATGGAGTATCGTTAGTCAGAGGAAATGAACATTCTGATGTCACGCTTCAAGTGAATCATGCAGTTCCAAATTGTGAAAGTAGTGAATACTATAAATCAGTCATTGATGATAATGGGCACAGTGTTTTTCAAGGTAAAGTTGTAGTTGAACAAGATGCTCAAAAGACTGATGGAAAAATGATGGTTCAATCATTGCTTCTATCTGACGATGCGGCAATGTCTTCTAAACCTGAATTGGAAATTTTTGCAGATGATGTACAATGTGGTCATGGTTCAACAACTGGTCAGATTGATGATGAACTGTTATTTTATTTACGTTCCCGGGGAATTTCTGAACATGAGGCCCGTACAATGCTTATACTGGCCTTCTTATCCGAGGTCATCGAAGAAATCGAAAATCCAGAAATGGTGGAATTTCTTGAGCATAAAACTAGATCCTGGTTAGGTACCAAATAAACCTTACCATTAGTTAACTGTTGTTTCCAAAACGAATATAAAGATATTCGCAAATGAATGATAAATCACCGGTTAATAATACAAATCAAACCTACGATGTGAACTCAATACGAAAGGATTTTCCAATTCTTTCTACACAAGTTCATGGTAAACCACTTGTGTATTTGGATAATGGCGCATCCGCTCAAAAACCCCAGCAAGTAATTGAGGCAATTACAAAAGCTTATTCTCAAGAATATTCAAATGTACATCGCGGCTTACATTACCTATCAAATTTAGCTACAGATAATTACGAAAGTGCTCGAAACACAGTCAAAGATTTTTTAAATGCAGAAAGTTCCGACGAAATAATTTTCACTCGTTCTTCTACAGAAGCTATCAATTTAGTTTCATATTCATGGGGGGTAGATAATATATCTAAGGGTGACGAAATTGTTCTATCCATCATGGAACACCATTCAAATATAGTGCCATGGCATTTTTTACGAGAGCGTCACGGTGCCATTATTAAATGGGCTCCGATCAAAGAAGATGCTACTTTCGATTTAGAAGTTTTTGAAAAACTATTAACCTCAAAAGTAAAATTAGTTGCAATCACGCAAATGTCTAACGTCACCGGAACAGTCGTTCCAATAAAAAAAATATGTGAATTAGCGCATCAAAAAGGAATATTAGTACTGGTTGATGGTAGTCAAGCTGCGGTTCATATGTCTGTTGATGTACAAGACTTGGACGCTGATTTCTACGTTTTCACTGGACACAAATTGTATGGCCCTTCCGGGATTGGAGTCTTATATGGAAAGAAGTATTTATTAGAACAAATGCGACCTTTTAATGGTGGTGGTGAAATGATTTTGGACGTTTTTGAAAATGACATTACCTACAATCAACCACCACACCGATTTGAAGCTGGTACACCATCTATTGTTCAAGCTATTGGATTAGCGAGTGCAATTAACTATATAGAATCAATTGGTCGTGAAGAAATTACAAAATATGAAGCAATTTTGTGTCAATACGCGCATGAACGATTATCTACTATCAACTCATTACGGATTTTTGGAACTGCCCCAGAAAAAGGAGCAATAATCTCATTTGAACTGGTGGGCGCACACTCTCATGATGTTTCAACTATCATTGATCGATCAGGTGTTGCAGTTCGTGCTGGAACGCATTGTGCTCAACCACTACTTGCAAAATTTGGGGTAACTTCAACTTGCCGCGCTTCTTTTGGACTTTATAATACCCATGCAGAAGTTGATATTCTGTTTAATGCTTTACAAAAAGCACAAGATATGCTAACTTAGGAATTATGATGACTGCAAATACTGTTTCAGCACAATCAGAAGAAAAATATTTTGGAAGCGATGAAGTACAATCACAAGCCGAAATTACCCAAGAGGTATCGGCTATTCCTGCGGATGAGCTATCGCGACTCACTGATGACATCATTGCGGCACTAAAATCTGTCTACGATCCAGAAATTCCGTGTGATATTTACGAATTAGGTTTAATCTACAAAGTAGATATTGACGATGAAAGAGCCGTTGATGTTGATATGACTTTAACCGCACCAGGTTGTCCAGTTGCAGAAGAAATGCCGCGTTGGGTTGAAGATGCAGTATCTTCAGTGACCGGAGTCGGTCCGGTTAATGTTAATATGGTTTTTGATCCACCTTGGAATCCTGACCGAATGTCAGATGAAGCGCGAGTTGCTTTGAATTGGTTCTAATTAACTCGTAACCAACTTTCGGAGGTTCTCAAAATGTCAATTACTACAGGTTTCAAAATAATTAGTCTAACCGATGCAGCTGCTGACCGAATCCGATACATATTGTCAGATACGGAACAAGATGTTCAGGGATTACGTGTGGGAGTTAAGAATGGTGGTTGTGCAGGAATGGAATATACAATGGATTACGTCACGTTAGTTGATCCGTCGGATGATGTGGTGGAAGAAAAAGACATAAAAATATTCATTGATCCAAAGGCTGTATTATTTCTACTGGGAACTGAAATGGACTATCAAGAATCAACATTGTCATCTGGATTTGTATTCAATAATCCCAATCAAACTTCGGCTTGTGGTTGTGGTGAATCCGTTGAAATTAAACCGGCTGATCCAACTGCATTCCAAACTCAGGATGAAATAAGAGTCAACTGAACTTTTAGAATTATAGAAGTTCAGTTTGAATTGAAAATCACTGATAATACAACCTTGCAATTATAGTAATAGAGCTACTTACCTGCGTACTGGAACTGCTCGTAAAATAAATGCTGGAATATGCTCGCCAAACCCCAAAAATCCCTTTGCTGTCTTTTTTAATGGTGGTTTTTTAATCTGCGTGGTTAGAATACTCTTTTTTGCTGGCTTGGGAGTCTGTACTGTTGATGCTTTTGTCTCAGGTGGATGAGATACTTGATTTATGACATTTGATTCGGAAGTATTAGTAACTGGAGTTGTCTTTTCAGGTGTATTTGTTTTTGTTTTGGAAGTTCTTGCTCTTGAAACTGGATTTGAAAAATCAATTTTATCTCCGACCCATTCAATTTCTGCCTTAATCAATTTTTGAATAGACTCCAAGTGCTTCTCATCAGCTTGAGTTACAATCATAAACGCAGTTCCGGTTCGACCTGCTCGTCCAGTTCGTCCCACTCGATGAACATAGTAATCTGCATGGGCTGGAACATCAAAATTAAATACATGACTTACATCTGGTAAATCAAGACCTCTCGCCGCCACATCACTTGCAACTAATAATATATAGTTGCCGCCTTTGAAAGATTCTAAAGTGTCCATTCGACTTTTTTGATCCATATCCCCGTGTAAGCAACAAACACTAAACTCGTGCTTAGCTAACGAACGATATAAAATCTCAACATCTTTTTTCCGATTACAAAAAATTATCGCGTTTTTGAGTTCTACTGCACTTCTGATCAGCTCTCTTAGTTTTTCACGTTTTGCCGCAGGTTCTGAGTCAGCTGCGACTAGTTTTTGAGTAATCGTGATTGCAGTCGTTGACGGTGGCGCAACTTCTACCTTTGCTGGATTTTTCAGAAATTGATTTGCTAACCGCTTAATTTCAGGTGGCATTGTTGCTGAAAAAAATAATGTCTGCCGACTAGGTGGAACTAATTTAGAAATCCGCTCAACTTCAGGAATAAAACCCATATCAAGCATGCGATCCGCTTCATCAATAACAAATATTTCTACTCCTTGAAGAATTAACCCTCCATTTTCAACATGATCAATCAAACGACCTGGGGTGGCAATCAATACATCAGCCCCCCGATCGATGATTTTGTTTTGTTCTTCAAACGAAACACCACCAATCAATAGTGCAACACTGAGCTTATGATTGGCACCGTAATTATCAAAATTCTCTCTTACTTGAGTAGCAAGTTCACGAGTTGGTTCCAAGATAATTGTTCTTGGCATCCTAGCACGTGCCCGGCCGTGTTCTAGCAAAGATAGCATCGGTAGTGTAAATGAAGCAGTCTTACCAGTACCTGTCTGTGCGAGACCCAACACATCACGCCGTTCGAGAACGTACGGAATTGCACCAGATTGAATTGGAGTTGGCGTTTTATACCCAGCAGCTTCTACTGCGAAAAGTACTTTTTCGCTTAAACCTAGAGAAGAAAAATTCATATGGTATTAGTTCACTATATTCCTTACTATGCTTTATCTTGGAAAATTTATTGATGAATTTGGCAGTATAGCAGTAAAAATACTTATGTCAAAAAAAGTTTAGCTAAAAAGTCAAATTTAATCATGAATTTTACCTGTATAAATTCGAAAAGTCAACTGCATCAAATATCCAATTCTTCCGCAAATTCAGCATTTAATTGGATAAAGTTAAACCGCGCTTCTGGTTTTGTTCCCATCAATTGTTCAACTACTTGCTCGGTAATTTCCACCTCTGATTGCGGAACTGAAATCTGAAGTATGGTTCGATCTTTAGGATGCATAGTTGTTTCCTTCAACTGAGCCGGCATCATTTCACCTAATCCCTTAAATCGTCCAATCTCAATCTTTCCTCGACCATCAAACTCTTGTTTAATGAGCTGGTCTTTGTGAGTATCGTCCCGTGCATATCGTGTTTTTCCACCTTGACTAATCCGATAAAGCGGGGGAACTGCTAGATATAAATGGCCATTATCAATTATTTCAGGCATTTCACGATAAAAAAAGGTAATGAGCAACGAAGCTATATGAGCACCATCAACATCGGCATCGGTCATTATAATGACCCGTTCATACCGTAAATCTGAATCTTGATATTGAGTTCCAGTTCCACATCCTAATGCTTGTGTAAGATCCGCTAATTGCTGATTTGCTACTAACTTATCCCTACCAGAATTGGCAACATTGAGTATTTTGCCACGTAACGGGAGAACTGCCTGGTTTTCGCGATTACGTGCTTGCTTTGCAGAACCACCCGCCGAATCTCCCTCTACAATAAATAGTTCCGTATTCTTAGATTGAGAACGGGAACAATCTGCCAGTTTTCCAGGTAATCTTAACTTTCTTACCGCTGTTTTACGTGCCACATCTCGCTCTTGACGACGACGCAACCGTTCATCAGCGCGATCAATTACCCACTCCAACAATTTGTTGGCCTGATTTGGTGATTCAGTAAGCCAATGTTCAAATGCATCGCGGATTGCGTTTTCAACAATTCTGGTAGCTTCTGCGGTAGCAAGTCTATCTTTTGTTTGACCAACAAACTCTGGTTCGCGAATAAAAGTCGACAACATAATACCTGCTGATGTTAATATATCATCTCCAGTTATGATTGAAGTTTTTCTATTGTTTACCAACTTTCCATATGATTTAAGTCCGCGTAATAATGCAGCCCGCATCCCTACTTCGTGAGTACCTCCCTCTCGAGTTGGGACAGTATTGCAATAGGAATTGACAAATCCATCGCCAGCAAACCAAGTAATAGCCCATTCAACAGCTCCATGACCACCTGTATTTCCAGATTTACCTGCAAATACCTTGTTAAGAACCAATTTTTCTTCATTTAGCGATTCAGCTAAATAATCTTTTAACCCACCTGGAAAATGAAACTCTCCCTCAACTGGTATCGCATCCCCTTCATTGATTAGGCTTTCGTCGCATTTCCACCGAATTTTTACCCCACCAAAAAGATACGCTTTAGATCGGGCCATTTTGAGCAGTAGTGATGGATTAAATGATACAAAATTACCAAAAATCTCTGGATCTGGCTTAAAGCGAATCATAGTTCCGCGACGGTTTTGAACTTCACCGATTTTCTCAAGACTCGTTTGTGGTCTCCCCTTTTTATATTCTTGCTTAAACAATTTGCGACCGCGTGCGACTTCAACTACTAGTTCTTCAGAAAGCGCATTCACCACTGATACCCCCACACCGTGTAATCCACCTGAAGTTTCATAGACTTTTGAATCAAACTTACCGCCAGCGTGTAGTGTCGTCATAATAATTTCTAGTGCTGACTTATCTTTAAATTTCGGATGAGGATCAATTGGGATGCCTCGACCATTATCAGTAACAGTTAAATATCCATCTTCAGAAAGATATATGTCAATCCAATTAGCATGACCTGCAACAGCCTCATCCATAGAATTGTCAATTACTTCTGCAAAAAGATGGTGTAAAGCTTTTTGGTCAGTTCCACCAATATACATACCAGGTCGTCTTCGAACTGGTTCCAATCCCTCTAAAACCTCAATATCAGCAGCAGTATAATCACCACCAATAGTAGCCTTGTCACTGTCAATCAGTTGATCTATTAGTCCTGCTGATTGAGTCTTTGTTTTTACCATAGCTATTCCACCACTCCCATCGGCGTCATTAATTAAATCTTTTTCGTTATTTTCATTTATTGAAAATAAATCGTCAGTCATGCTCATTCCCCATTGTGCGTAATTTTAAGGTAGGATTCTCTTAAACTTCAGCACGTCATAAAGAAATGTGAAAATATTTACAGGGGAAATGTAACGATTCATTCAAGTAATAAAAGTTAAACATCTGTTTCTTCCACAGATATTTTTAGTCTATTCGCATAGATTCACTGCATATATCATAAACTGAATATTTTTTATAAATCAAAATTCTGCAAAAAACAAATTTGATTTAAAACTTCACCCAATAATAGTAGTGGTCTTCGGACTGGTAATAATAGTTAATTAATAAATAAATCAACGAATAAAAAAGAAATTTTAAAATGCAACCGAATTCTATCCTCAATCCATTTTCAAAGAGTTCCTGAACAAAATCTGTTTGACATTTACCGACAATTTTCCCATTATTTGATTTTTTGGGAGAATATATTTCTTATCAATTCAGCAGTGAACTAACTCAGCTCAATTCCTCACATTTTCATACAAAGGATAACTATCATGGATGCAAAAACTTTTGATAAAAATCGATTACCTAGTCGGCACGTAACCGAAGGTCCACAACGCGCCCCACACCGATCATTCTATTACGCAATGGGACTTTCTGCTAAAGAAATTCATCAACCCTTTGTTGGTGTTGCGACGTGCTGGAATGAAACTGCTCCATGCAATATTTCACTCATGCGTCAAGCTCAATCTGTCAAAAAAGGTGTTGCCGCTGCATTAGGAACTCCTAGGGAATTCACGACAATTACTGTAACTGATGGGATCGCAATGGGACATCAAGGAATGAAATCCTCCTTGGTATCCCGCGATGTAATCACTGATTCTGTTGAATTAACAATGCGTGGACATTGTTATGATGCGCTAGTAGGTATGGCAGGATGTGATAAATCACTACCTGGTATGATGATGGCGATGTGTCGATTAAATGTCCCGGCAATTTTTATTTATGGTGGGTCTATTCTACCCGGAAATTTTCGGGGACGTGAAGTAACTGTACAAGACGTTTTTGAGGCCGTTGGCCAACATTCTGTAGGTTCAATGTCAGATAGTGATCTTGACGAATTAGAACAGGTTGCTTGCCCTTCAGCCGGTGCATGTGGTGCACAATTTACTGCGAATACTATGGCAACTGTTTCGGAAGCAATTGGGCTAGCCCTGCCATATTCTGCTGGTGCACCAGCACCTTACGAATTTCGCGACAAATTTTGCTATGCTGCCGGTGAAAAAATTATGGAACTTATTGCAATGAATATTCGACCACGAGACATTGTAACTTTGGAGGCTTTAGAAAATGCTGCAACTGTTGTCGCTGCGTCAGGAGGTTCTACCAATGCTGCACTCCATCTACCAGCAATTGCTCACGAATGTGGAATAGATTTTGATTTATTTTCAGTCGCAAAAATATTTAATAGAACTCCATATATTGCAGATCTAAAGCCAGGTGGAAAATATGTTGCAAAGGATTTATTCGAAGTTGGTGGTATACCACTATTAATGAAGACTTTACTTGATGAAGGTTTCCTTCATGGGGATTGTCTTACCGTAACAGGTCGAACATTAGCTGAAAATATGAAATATGTAGAATGGAACGAAGAACAAGATGTCATCCGCTCCGCTTCAAATCCAATCACTCCAACTGGAGGAGTCGTCGGATTAAAAGGTAATTTAGCCCCAGAAGGTGCAATTGTTAAAGTGGCTGGAATGTCAAAATTAGTGTTTTCTGGTCCAGCACGTTGCTTTGATAGTGAAGAAGAATGCTTCGCTGCCGTCCAACAAAAAGATTACCAAGAAGGTGAAGTCTTAGTCATACGTTACGAAGGTCCAAAAGGTGGTCCAGGAATGCGCGAAATGTTATCAACTACTGCGGCACTTTATGGTCAAGGGATGGGAGATAAAGTTGCACTGATCACCGATGGACGTTTTTCAGGGGCGACTCGAGGGTTTTGTATTGGTCATGTTGGACCTGAAGCGGCTATTGGTGGACCAATCGGTTTGCTACAAAACGGGGATACAATTAAAATCAATGCTGAAACTGGTGAGTTGAGTGTGCAATTAACTGATGCTCAATTAGAAGACCGACGCGCTCAATGGCAACCTCGAGATACCGACTATACTTCTGGTTCGATTTGGAAATACAGTCAACTAGTTGGACCTGCTTTTCAAGGTGCCGTTACTCATCCAGGTGGGGCTATGGAAAAGAAATGTTACGCTGATGTATGATTCTAGTCCTACTTTCTAGAAAATGGACTGAATTGATGAGAAAGATTTTCTAATAATACTCGGTTTTTTATTTATTACTCTATATGTTGATTATAAATCTACAATTCCGGAATTTATTCGGTTTATCACCTTTTATTATTTTCCTAATATTTATTTATGTAATTGTTTGGTTAGTAAGATTGGCTTGGAAACGAATATAAACAAAAACGCAATTGTGTCTTCTAATAAGATGCGTCATACAAATCAATATTTCACACATTTTATCGTGGAATATTTTCCGAAACTTTAAATTTTACAAATTTTTTCAGTGTAATTGTTGATTTTGAAACTGTTACTGAAGATTGAAATTCGGTTATTGGACAGGGTGCTTCGGTAAATTTCCAAGATGTGTTATTCAAAACCATTTCACATCGCGCCATGGTCGAACCAGCTGGCCGTTTCATGCATATTTCTTCACCCAAACCAAAGTCTGCCCCTTGGAATCGACAAGTGCAAGGTATCTTAGTTTGTGCAAACACCTGAGGTGAAAACGCCACTACAATTAGCACAATTGCGACAAAAAATTTGTTCAGCATAATCAATCCCCAATTATAATGGGTGAACAAATCAATTCAAATATAAATATATCACAAATGTCATTTCCTGATCCGATTCACTCAACACGAGTAACATATTTTATTGTTACTAAATACTAATAATAACATTCCATTCAATTTTTATTAGTTCAGCATTATCCATACTGGTACATGATCAGATGGTTTTTCCCAACCACGAACTTCTTTATCTATCCCGGTACTAACAAGCATATCACATGCATAAGGAGATAACAATAAATGGTCAATTCGAATACCGTTATTTTTTTGCCAAGCACCAGCCTGAAAATCCCAAAAACTATAGCGCCCGGCACTAGCATCACAATTCCTGTATGCCTCAATAAATCCTAGATTTAATATTTTTCGATAAGCTTGCCGGGTTTGTGGTAAAAATAACGCATCATTTTCCCACACTTTTGGGTTTGCAGCATCTATCGGTTCAGGAATAATATTATAGTCTCCGGCCATTATAAATGGTTCTTCTTCTTCCAGTCGTGTTTTCGCATGAACCCACAATCTTTCCATCCATTTCAATTTATAAGGATACTTTTCTGTGTCAATTGGATTTCCATTGGGTAAATAAAGCGACGCGATTCGAATCATTTGGGTTCCTGAGTCATTCGGAATCACACCTTCAATATAGCGGGCTTGTTCATCAGAATCGTCACCGGGTAATCTTCTAAATGTATCTTCAATTGGACGTTTTGAAAGAATTGCAACACCATTAAAACTTTTTTGACCATGTGTGACAACATTGTATCCTATGTCCATAAATGGTTGAATTGGAAAATTCTCATCTACTGATTTAATTTCTTGTAAACATGCGACATCAGGTGAAGCTTTCTTCAACCATGAGATAACGACTTCAAGGCGCGCTTTGATACCATTGATATTCCAACTAGCAATTTTCATACGATAAATCCTTTCACAATCTGAAAAATAATTCATAAATTACATAAACTATCTCACCTGTTCAATATGCCTTAAACTGAAAAACTTGTACCACAACCACAAGCCGCGACCGCATTTGGATTTTTGATTTGAAAAGATTCACCAATTAAATCGGTTACAAAATCTATCTCTGATCCATCTAAGTATTGAAGTGAAATTGAATCAATTAATACTGTAGCACCATCTTTTTTGAGAACTAGGTCATCTTTTTCACTGTCATTCACAAGTTCATAACGATATTGAAAACCTGAACACCCTCCACCCTCAACACTAACACGCAAAGCATTAGCTTCTGCCTCATTGGCAATTATTTTTGCGATTCGCTGAGCAGCTCGTTCACTCATTGCGATTTGTGACATTTGAATGCGATCCTATTGTCAAAATATAATTGTTTGTTATATATTTAATCTTACAAAGTAGCAAGTCAAATCTCTCGTTTCGTGTATATTGTCTTATCACAATATAGTTAGAAAACTCAATTTATAAATTCAAGCTGACAAACTAAAGTAATAAAATGCAACAAAAACTTGGATATGGAGTCGAACCAAGAGCTGAATATGCAGTTAACCCAAATTTCTCAAAAGGTCGATTCTTTCCAGAAGATGATAGTCCTACTCGTACTGTCTTCCAAAGAGATCGGGATCGAGTTATCCATTCCACTGCATTTCGTAGACTCAAATATAAAACGCAAGTATTTGTATATCACGAGGGTGATCATTTTCGAACACGATTAACTCATTCAATTGAGGTAGCTCAAATTGCTCGTTCAATTGCACGCGCGCTTAGATTAGACGAAGATCTCACTGAAGCCTTAGCACTTGCTCATGACCTTGGTCATGCACCGTTTGGTCATGAGGGAGAATCTACCCTCAACGACTGTCTCCGCGACAATGGCGGATTTGATCACAATGCGCAAAGTTTCCGAGTTGTTACTTCACTTGAACGCCGGTATGCAACATTCGATGGATTAAATCTTACTTGGGAAACTTTAGAGGGGCTGGTTAAACATAATGGTCCACTTACTGATGCCAAAGGTAATGCAATTGGAAAATTTAAGAACCATTCTTTACCAATCGGTATCACGTCTTTTCCTTTTCATACGGATCTGATGTTGGAAACTTGGCCAGGTGCAGAAGCACAAGCCGCGGCCATCGCCGATGATATCGCATACAACGCCCATGATATTGATGATGGACTACGTGCTCAATTATTTTGTATTGAAGATATGAAGAATCTTACTTTGGTCAGTGAAATTATTCAGGAAGTTGATAATAAATATCCGAAACTAGAAAAGTCACGTCGCATTAATGAAATACACCGTAGAGTCATTACTCGATCAGTGGAAGATGTCATCAAAGAGTCTATGAAACGAATTGATAATCTAACACCCAAAAATCCAGATGATATTCGAAAGTCTGATTCTGCAACAATAATTTTTTCACCTTCAATGACTAAGTCGATTGCGGAAATTAAGACGTTTTTACGACAACACATGTATAAGCATGAAAATATTCTTTCGGTTCGCAAAACTGTATCTCAAGTAGTACGAGAACTTTTTGAAGAATTTGTAACTGACCCAACAAAATTACCTGCTGATTGGTACTTGCAATTGCAAAATAAAAATAAACTTGATAGAAGTCGGGGGATAGCTGATTATATCGCTGGAATGACCGATAGATTCGCGTTGAAAGAACATAATCGAGTGTTAAATGTTCAGCTGGATTTATTATACTAGAATTCTTACACCCAATCAAAAATCCTTTAATATCCTTCACTGTAGGAGCACAAATCCAAATGAATGTCTTCGCAGACTATAAAGAGCAAATTATTAAATGTGTTGCAAATTTATCACTAACCCAACGTAACGATGTTGTTTTAAATTTCAGCAAAGTAACTGTTGAACCCCCGCGTGATCACAGTCATGGCCATTTAGCAACCAATATCGCTCTCATTCTCGCAAAACAAGTTGGTCAAAACCCACGCGACTTGGCAACAGCTATTTGCAATTCACTTACCAAATTACCAGAAGTGGAGCAAATTAATGTAGCAGGACCTGGATTTATCAATTTACATCTCAAAAATTCAGTTTGGCTAAACATCCTCACTAAAATCTTAAATCTAGGGAGTGATTTTGGTGCAAATTCTCAAGGTAACAATATCAAAGTAAATGTAGAATATGTTTCAGCCAATCCAACAGGTCCTTTACATGTAGGTCATTGTCGGGGAGCTGTATTTGGTGATGCCTTAGCAAGTTTAATGAAATATGCGGGTTTTGATGTGATAAGGGAGTATTATATCAATGACGCGGGTGTCCAAGTGAATGTCTTATACGATACTGCTTATTGGCGATATTTGGAAGCACTTAAATTAGTCGAACCTCCGGTTCCAGAAAATTTATATCCCGGTGAATACATGATTCCAGTTGGCCAAAAATTAGCTACTGACTATGGTAATAAATTTGTCAATGCCGATGAAGAAAATTGGGTACCTACCGTGCGGAAAGTCGCACTTGATATGGTCTTGCAATTAATTAAGGATGATTTAGCTCAATTGGATATTCAGCATGATCTATTTTTCTCAGAACATTCGCTACACACCCAATCAAATAAGGGACTTTCAGCAATTGAGGAATCCATCAAGACATTGCGAGAAAGAAACTTGGTTTATGTTGGACACCTACCAAAACCAAAAGGTAAAATTCCCGAGGACTGGGAAAATGATGAACAGACACTATTTCGAGCTACTGAGTATTCAGATGATATGGATCGAACACTAATAAAAAAAGATGGTTCTTACACCTATTTCGCCGCGGATGTCGCATATTTTCATTCTAAATTTAGCCGTGGTTTCACCCACATGATATACGTACTTGGTGCAGACCATACCGGTTACATCAAGCGATTAAAAGCAATCGGCAAAGCGATCGCAGGTGACCATGCAACTGTTTCAGTCTGTGTTTGCCAATTGGTTAATCTAATCAAGAATGGTGAAAATGTTAAAATGTCAAAACGAAAAGGAGATTTTGAGCTCGTTAGAGATGTTGTAAATGAAATCGGCAAAGACCCCATTCGATTTATGATGCTTTTCCGTAAAAATGATGCACCATTAGATTTTGATTTTGAAAAGGTTACTGAAAAGTCTAAAGAAAACCCAGTATTCTATGTCCAGTATGCCCATGCACGTTGTGCTTCAATCTTTCGCGAAGCCAAGTCCGTTTTCCCTGAAATTGAATTTCAGAACTTACTCCTTGCCGATTCAAACTTAGATTTGCTAGTGGATAATGGAGAATTAGAGGTATTACAAAAGTTGGCGATGTGGCCACGAATTATTGAAGGAGCTACCGAACATCGAGAACCGCATCGAATCGCATTTTATTTGTACGAATTGGCAAGCGTATTTCACGCACAATGGAATAAAGGGACTGATAACAATTCAT
Source organism: Stappiaceae bacterium (assembly GCA_964291365.2). GTDB lineage: Bacteria > Pseudomonadota > Alphaproteobacteria > Rhizobiales > Stappiaceae > JBDWFY01. Next base: position 614,790 of record OZ219989.1, on the reverse strand, counting down.
TACGATTTATTATTCAAGATGATTTAGCCTTGACTACGGCACGATTAGCTCTAGTCAAAGCAGTTTCAATAATTGTAAATACAGGTTTAACTATATTAGGTGTAAGCTCACCAGAAGAAATGAGGTAAATATATCAAATTCAGATAGTTTCTTTAAATTAATTTATAATTTCATATTGGAATTTTGTTTTAAATATGCTAATTGACAACTTAGATAAATTCCCTCACAAAGTTACGAAATCAGGAATTGGTCGATTTTATGGGTACTGAACGAGATACGCTAATAGAATTAGCAAAAAGTGTAAATGAAAATAATCATAATCAAAGCACTAATGACTCAAACGGGGGTGCAGAGTCCGTAATTGTGCAAAATAACACAACTTACTCAGACTCCCCTGAGATTAAGGTAAGTCAACCACAATTTGCTGAACAGGCACCACAGGTAATTAATTTCCGTGTACCAATCAATAATTCTGAAACTAATTTATCAACAGAAGCTGAGAACTCTCAAAACAATCTCCCGTCTACAAAATCTGGCCATGACGAAGCCACAAGAATAAAATCCTATCGATTTCCAAGTTTTTCAAATTTGATTCCGAGAAGTAATGAATCAAGTCAAAACGAAGACAATTTGGTTCCTTCAACAGAAAGCCATCTAACCCCAAATCAAGAATCTACTCATACTAAAATTCAGAATTCATCATTTGAGACTAAAGATTCAAGCCAATCAGAACAAATTGAAAATCAAGAACAACCTCCAGGAAATGTTTCAAATTTTGATGAAACACAGTTAACAAACAACTTCAAGAATTCAACTGAAAACTTACAACAAGAGAATCAAGATCCATTTGATCAATTTAATCAGCAATTAAAAAACTCCGTTTTGAATCAAACTATTCGTTCTGATTCTACTTGGCCGCATGAAGATTCCAACCATTCTCAAGAAAAAATTCGACCTAATCCACAACACTCACATTTTGTCAATCCAGATTTAGTCCCAAAAACACCCGCAAATAACCAACAAGACTATTCTAATTTAGAAATCAAACCACAACAATCTACTCCAAATTTTGATCCATCTTCAATTACTCAATCTATTGATCAAGGTAGATTACCGTTAAGTGATCCCTTAATCTCTGAAAATGTTTTTCAACCTCGTCGTGGACCAATGTATGCAATTATTGGATTAATTGTCATACTGCTTGTAGGAGGAACTGTTTTTCTAATAAATTTTCTTGGATATTTCGAAATTGATAGTTCTCCTCGAATTATTCAAGCAGATAAAACTCCAATAAAAGTAGTTCCAGAATCAAATGAGAATAATCGCGATCAAACTGAAGGTAGCGCAATATTTGAGAGTATTACTAGTGGTAATATTACTGACCCTCAGATAAAATTCAATTTCCAAGAATCAACTGTATTTCCAGAACTTCCAAATCTTATTTCACCCCAAAATCATGCTTTGTCGAATCAATCTTTTACTCCAGGGCAAGTTAGGACGGTAATTGTGCGCTCAAATGGTGAAATCATAGAAGAAAGAATTGAATTTGAAATTAATAATGTGCAATCGAAAATAGTGACCACTACACCCACTGAAACACCTACAAATTCTGAACCTATTCAACCAGAAATTACAATTGCAATTCCTACTCCTTCAGAAACTAATACTGAAAATCCCAATGAAATTGTATCACCCATTAAAAATAATGCAAATATTGAGGAGATTGAATCTCCTGAGGAAAGCAATAATAATGATACAGAGATTGAAATCACAATTCCGATACCCAAACTTAAACCACAGTATGTACCACCTCTTAATGAAACTACTCCCGCAACTAATCAGCAAGTTGAATTACTTGAACTCGAACCTAGTACCCCGATTAACGTTATACCACAGATTACCGAAATCCCAACTGGAACTCCTGTTGCGCAGCTTATGGCTGAGCTTAGTCTCAACAGTGCCCAGCAGGGGTTTGTCAAATTACGGGACCAGTATCCAGAAATATTTGCAACAATTTCACCAGTTATTCAAAAAGCCGTAGTGAATAATAAAACTTGGTTTAGAGTGCAAGTTCCGATGGATTCATTTTCAATAGCTGTAAATTTTTGTAAATCATTGAAAACACAGAATATTGAATGCTTTGTTCCGCGCAGATGAAGTTGAAAAATTTCTTTATTTACTATTGATATCAATCAATTATGTCATTACCGACCAACAACATCCAAGATAAAGTGAATTGTAAAAATTTTATTTCAGGTTGCTCGGGACTTTCATTAACTCCAGAAGAAATTGAATTTTTTGGAACTGAACGACCTTGGGGACTAATCCTTTTTGCTAGAAATTGCAAATCAAAGCGACAAATTAAACAACTTTGTCAATCATTTAGAACTACTGTAGGTTGGGATGCCCCAGTCCTAATTGATCAAGAAGGTGGACGGGTACAACGATTAGTTCCACCGGTGTGGACTGCCTATCCACCAGCAGGTAAATTTGGCACAATCTACGAAAAAAGCCCAACAATTGCAATGCGCGCTACTTGGTTAGGTGCAAGATTAATTGCATTCGATTTGAATGAAGTAGGAATTACTATTAACTGTATTCCAACCCTTGATACTCAAGTTGAGGGTGCATCAGATGTAATTGGAGACCGTTCTTTTTCAAATGATACAAACGTCATCGAAATCCTCGCAAAAGAGATGTACAATGGATTGCTTTCCGGTGGTATTTTACCTGTCATCAAGCATCTTCCTGGCCATGGTCGAAGTTTAGTAGATAGTCATCTAGAATTACCAGTTGTTCATACAAATATTGACGAACTGCGAGCTGATTTTAAACCTTTCAAGGCATTTAAAAACTCCCCCTTTGGGATTTCTGCACATATAGTTTATTCTGCATTAGATGATGTGAACCCAGCAACAATTTCTCCATTTGTTATTTCAAAAATTATTAGAGAGGAAATCGGATTTACTGGTTGTCTGATGACCGATGATATTTCAATGAAAGCCTTGCCCGGGTCAATTGGTGAACGCACCGCACGTGCCTTAGATGCAGGTTGTGACTTAGTTCTTCATTGCAATGGTAAAATGCATGAGATGCGCGATGTCGCCAAACATTCGCTAGAATTAACAGGGATGGCTAAAGACCGCTCAATGGCCGGACTTAAAATAATTGTGGAAAATCAAAAAGTTGATATTGAAATCGCACATAAAAATTTTGAACAATTGATTAGTTAATTTTAACTTTGCATCAGTGTAAATACAAAATGGATCAGATTACACCCTATCTTCCAGATGAGTTTGACGAACAGCTAGAAATAAATCCTAACTCTCCGTCACTGCGATTCGTTGTAGATGTTGATGTCTATGAAGGGCCGTTAGACCTTTTACTGTCACTTGCAAGAACCCAAAAGGTAGATCTCGCATGCATTTCCGTACTTGCGCTCGCCGAACAGTATCTAAACTTTATTTCTGAAGTCAAACGACTGAGAATTGATCTCGCGGCCGAATACTTAGTCATGGCGGCGTGGCTTGCTTATTTAAAATCGTTACTATTAGTCCCTGAAAGACACTCAGACGAAGAACCATCAGGTGAAGAATTAGCTAGCGCACTAGCATTCAGGTTACAACGACTTGATGCAATGAGAAATTCCGCGGCCAAAATAATGAATCTTAATCAATTACAGAGAGACGTGTGGCCAAGGGGTATGCCAGAGCCTATTTTAGTCAATGAAACTAGTCAATGGTCAGCAACATTATATGAATTATTATTGGCATATGTATCAAATTGTCAAAAACATGTAACTTCCTACATTGGAATGCATCGGCGAAAAGTTTGGACTTTGTCTGAAGCGCGCGAAATTTTAACTAAACTACTTGGAACAAACATCAATTGGCTTCCAATAGAAAATTACTTGCTAGATTTCATAATTCAGCATAATGACCAAAGAACATCCATTATCGCAAGTACGTTTTCTGCCAGTCTTGAATTAGTCAAAGAAGGAACAGCTGAGATTTACCAACAAAAACTGTTTGAATCTCCGCTAATTCGATATAAAGAGCAAGTGCTTGCGAATCAATCTTACGGTAAACTGGTCTCAGTTTGACACTTAATACTTATAGTAAAATTTTACTTTTTGGAATTTAAGTCAATGTCCAACCTTACTGAATTTTCTGACGAGATGCGAATCGTAGAAGCGATTTTATTCGCTAGCGCAGAACCAATAAGCGAAAACGATATACAGCAGCGTATCAAAGAAAAGATTGATGTTGGAGCAATTCTACAAGAACTTAAAGCTGCCTATGAAACACGAGGTGTCAATTTAGTTCCAATAGCCGGAAAATGGGCATTTCGAACCGCCCCTGATTTAGCATATCTTTTGCAACAAAATTTTGTTGAACAAAAGAAACTATCGCGCGCTGCCCTTGAAACCTTAGCAATCATTGCTTATCACCAACCGGTTACTAGAGCAGAAATTGAAGAGATCCGTGGGGTTACTATCTCCAAAGGAACAATTGATGTATTGATGGAAATTGGTTGGATTAAGATGCGTGGCAAACGTCAAAGTCCAGGTCGCCCAATCACTTATGGCACTACAGAACAATTCTTAAATCACTTTGTCCTAAATTCAATTGAAGATTTACCAGATATTGAAGAGTTAAAAGGGGCAGGATTATTAGATAGTGCTTTTTCAGTAAATTTCAATATTCTAAGATCGTCAGACGAATCTAGTCCAAAATCAATAGAATTACCATTTTCAAAATCTACACATTAAAATACTTTGTATGAAATTCAGAGTTCAATTTGCTTGAGCATTCAATTCTGCTAACAACTGTAATACAAATAATTTGATAAATTTAAGATAGGTGAAAGGATTTACTTTAATGGAAATGAACGAATTTACTGAGCAAACTATTGACGCAAATTCCGATGTTCGCCTAGTTTTCAATAATATTAGTCACAATTACGATGGATTAGCAAGCGTTCGAAATGTATCACTTGCAGTCAATAATGGTGAAATACTGTGTCTATTAGGAGACTCAGGTTGTGGAAAAACTACTTTATTAAGAATCGCAGCAGGTATTGAGCGTGAAAGCGAAGGTTGTGTGATAATTGGTGGCAGAGAAGTGTCTGGACCAAAGTTTTCATTACCACCTGAGAAGCGGAATGTTGGATTGATGTTCCAAGATTATGCACTATTCCCTCATATGAACATCCTTGACAATGTAAGATTCGGTCTTTCAACGCTATCTAATAAAGAGGCAACTTTGCAGGCCGTCGCCACTCTAGAACGGATGGGATTAGGTGAATATCTAAAAGATTATCCGCATGTTCTTTCCGGAGGTGAACAACAGCGAGTGGCATTAGCACGTGCCTTAGCACCGCAACCAAATATTTTACTAATGGATGAACCATTTAATGGTTTGGATAAACGTCTAAGGGACCACGTGCGTGGCCATACTCTTGAGTTACTAAGACAATCTGGTACCACCAGTATAATTGTAACCCACGACCCCGAAGAAGCCATGCAAGTAGCGGACCGCATTGCCCTAATGCGTTCAGGACGCATTGTTCAATTCGGTAAACCTGGTGACATCTACCTTAATCCAGTCAATCCGTTTGTCGCTCGTTTTTTTTCCGAAATTAATGAAATCCGCTGCGTAGTTTCAAACGGAATAGTCAATACTCCATTCGGTAAAATTCATGCAAATGGTTTAGCAGATGGTGTTAATGCCTGGGTGGGAATAAGACCTCATGATTTTGAAATTTCTGATGCTAATTCAGGAATTCGTGCCAAAGTAGTAGAACACCGCTTCCTTGGTGAAGTGGATCATGTTGACTTGCAAATGGAAAATGATGCTAACAAGATACGTCTTCGTCTCCCATCCAGACAGGGTCAAGAATGGCCTGAACATATAAGTTTGAAGCTAAAAGAAGAACGCGTTCTATTATTTGATACAACTTCATTTGAAAATTAGTTGCTTGATTTTTGGTAGATTTGGTTTATATATATTTTTGGAAAATTACTTATACTTATGAAAAGTAATTATTTTTTTAAGAACTGTCTGCAATAGAATCTTCGTTAAAATAATGTGGACATACCGTTCAAGCTAACAATCTAATAGGAGTGAAAGTTATGGGAATAAGTTTTTGGCAAATTTTGATTATTGCAATTGTGATCATATTGCTGTTTGGAGCTGGCAAAATTCCAAGATTAATGGGTGACCTTGCAAGCGGAATCAAAAATTTCAAAAAAGGTATCAATGAAGATGATACTGATACCACTGAAAGCAAAACCATTGATCACGAACCTGCTGAAACTGTAACATCAAACAAAGCAGAAGAAAAAACTAAAGCCAGTTAACATAACCGAGCTGGTGTCGTAGAAACGTATCATTAGTAAGAAAAAAGCGAAATCAAATGTTTAATTTAGGTTGGACAGAAATTCTCGTTATTGCCGTTATTGCAATCATAATAGTTGGCCCACGGGATTTACCTGGAATGTTGAGATCGGCTGGTCAATTACTTGGTCGAGTACGACGAATGGCAAGTGACTTTCAGAAAACCTTCAACGATGCGATTAAGGATGCTGAACGTCAAGCAGGAGTAGATGAGATTCGCAAAGAAGTTGATTCTGTCAAAAAACTCAACCCTGTTAACGACCTTAAAAAGTCACTCAGTGTAGACAATTTAATCAATTCTGACAGCAACAAAGCAAACCAAGAAAAAGCACAGAATACCATTGAGCAATCAGCAAATAAAATTGAAAACTCCGTAGCATCTACAAATCATATCAACAATACCACTCAAACTTATAAAGATGCAGTTTCTGCCGATTCAAATTCTGCTACCAAATTAGATTCGCAATTAAAACAATCTTCTACTGAACCTGAATCTCTAGAGTTGAAGTCAACAGAAACCACTAAAGAAAATTTACAAGATAACACCAAAAATTCGGAAGGGATTACGACCACGTTAATTGGTGAAAAATCGGTAGCGTAAGGACAAAAACCATGAGCAAGGGGGATATAGACGATAGCTCTGCGCCTCTAATTGAGCATTTAATTGAATTGCGGCAGCGTTTGATGTGGGCATTTGGCGCAATATTAATTGCCTTTTTAGTGTGCTTCTACTTTGCAACAGATATATTTAATATTCTAATTGGTCCTTATGAGCAAGCTGCGGGTGATAATCGAGAAATCAAGTTAATATATACTGCACCACAAGAATTCTTTTTTACCAAACTCAAACTAGCCCTATTTGGTGCCCTATTTTTTGCATTTCCAGTCGTTGCATCACAACTTTATATGTTCATGGCTCCCGGGTTATATCGAAATGAGCGACAAGCATTTATTCCATATCTTATCGCGACTCCAATCTTGTTTGGTATCGGTGCTTGTTTAGTTTATTTCTTAGTAATGCCACTGGCAATGCGATTTTTTATTTCAATGGAACAAATCGGAGATGGTCAGGCGCAGATTGAACTATTAGCTAGTACACGTGAATATCTTGGCTTAATTATGATCTTGATCTTTGCATTTGGATTAGTATTCCAACTACCGGTAGTATTGACTTTGTTAGGTCGCGCTGATCTAATAACTTCTGATACACTAAAAACTAAACGAAAGTGGGCGATAGTTATTACATTTATTGTGGCTGCGGTATTGACACCACCAGACCCTATTACCCAAATAGGTTTAGCAGTTCCAACCCTGTTGCTCTATGAAGTATCAATCTATGCCGTCCGAATGGTCGAGAAAAAAAGGCAAGCTGCAGAACAAGCAGTTGCTTAAATACTTCACTTTCCAAATCCATGTGGATTTACAAATTAAACTTTACCAGTTTTTGAGGTATCCATGTTTGATATCAGGTTAATTCGGGACGACCCAGATACATTTGATCGTTCATTGCAAACTAGAGGTGTGTCACCTATTGCAAAACATATTATTGAAATTGACGAAAAACGACGTAAACATGTAAGTCAACTACAAAAAGCACAGACCCAAAGAAATGAAGCATCCAAAGAAATAGGTCAAGCCAAAGCGTCTGGTGATGAAGCACGTGCTACTACTTTAATTGCTGAAATTGCAGAAAGTAAGAAACTAATCCAAAATGCAGAAGAGGAGGAACGAATATTAAATGAGGAACTAAAGCTAGTTCTTTCAGAAATTCCCAATATTCCCTTAGAAGACGTACCAGTCGGAGAAGATGAAAATTCGAATGTTGAATCACATAAATGGGGAACCAGGCCGGAATTTGATTTTGAACCAAAAGAGCATTTTGATCTCGGTGAGTTGCATCGATGTATGGATTTTGAGACTGCTGGCAATATTTCCGGAAGCCGCTTTGTGGTATTGAAGGGAAGATTTGCCAAACTTGAGCGAGCTCTTGGCCAATTTATGATTGATTTACAAACTGAGAAAAATGGTTACGAAGAGATTTCACCACCATTACTAGTTCGCGATAACGCAGTGTTCGGTACCAATCAACTACCTAAGTTTGCTGAAGATTTATTTAAAACGACCAATGATCTTTGGTTGATCCCAACAGCAGAAGTACCGCTAACTAACCTCGTCAATGACCAAATTGTTGACATAAATCAACTGCCGATGCGGGTAACAGCCCTAACCTACTGCTTTCGCTCTGAAGCTGGTTCAGCTGGTCGCGATGTTCGCGGCATGTTACGACAACACCAATTCTCAAAATGCGAGTTAGTGTCTATCACAAAGCCAAACGAATCTCTTGCAGAGTTAGAGCGTATGCGTGAATGTGCTGAAATGGTGCTAAAGGAACTTAATATACATTACCGAGTAGTAATATTAAGTACTGGCGATATGGGGTTTGGTGCGCGAAAAACTTACGACTTAGAAGTTTGGTTACCTGGTGCAAATACTTACCGAGAAATCTCAAGTTGTTCTATTTGCGGTGATTTCCAGGCCCGTCGCATGAATGCTAGATATCGAGATGAAAACGGCAAAACACAATTTGTACATACACTTAATGGATCAGGTATTGCAGTCGGACGCGCATTAATCGCGGTTTTGGAGAATTTTCAAAATGAAGACGGCTCTATTACTATCCCAAAAGTGTTGCAACCTTATATGGGCGGTTTAGACTTAATTGAGATAACAAAAAATTAAACTTGATACAGTTATTCAAACAAAAAATTACCTGTGGAAACTTACAGAATTTTCATTGAATTGGTTTGATTTGTTGCTAAATATTAAACTGTAGGTAACTACAAAATGTAAATTTTGTACCCCACAAGAGTAGTTCAAATCGCCTTTATATTTCAGACAAATATAACCTGTTCGATTTAGCAACAGTGTGTTTCAGCAATATCATTTAATCGAGGATGTAAATTTATTACCTACTATTTTTTAGTTAAATTTTTAGATAATGGAAAATTCAGAATGCGAATCTTAATAACCAATGATGATGGTATCGTTGCTGAAGGTATTGAAGTGCTTGAACGTATTGCCCGACAATTTACCGATGATGTATGGGTTGTCGCACCACAATTTGACCAAAGTGGCGTAGCACATTCATTATCTCTGCATGACCCACTGAGATTGCATCAGATAGCAGACAAGAAATACTCAATTCGAGGTACTCCAACAGATTGTGTGATCATGGCAGTTGATAAAGTGATGGACAAAAAACCAAATTTGATTTTATCAGGTATCAACAATGGCCAAAATGTGGCAGATGATATAACCTATTCGGGAACTGTTGCAGGGGCAATTGAAGGAACCTTGTTAGGAATAAGATCCATTGCAGTATCCCAAGAAATGTCCGCACCGAATAAGGCACCAAAATTCTTGTTAGCGGAACAAGTATTACCAGGATTAATTAAAAAATTAGTTGAAATTACAGTACCAAGCGGAACTTTTTTTAATGTTAACTTTCCCAACCGAACTTTGGATCAAATTGGTCGCACCGAATTCACCATTCAAGGTAAAAAAAATTGGGACGGCCTCTTTGTTGATGAAAGACATGATAATAGAGGTAATCCGTATTTTTGGTTGGCATTCCGAAAAAGTGATACCGAATTGGATGAAAATTCTGATGTAAAAGCACTTCAGCAAGGAAATATTTCTGTCACCCCTCTTCAAGTTGACATGACAGACTATGCAACTTTTCAAGAACTATCTGAAACTTTGCAATTGAATTAACTTTCACTATATTTATCTAGTAAACTAAGAGAAGAATATGATTGATCTCAATTATCCTACCGACCCAACAGAAAGTCCAGACCGAACTGAACAAGCAAAATTTTTACTACATTTGAGGTCTGAAGGTGTTAGGAATGCTGAAGTATTAAGAGCGATGGAAAAAATACCTCGCCGATTATTTTTAAACGCTAAACAACATTCAATGGCGTTATCAGATTGTGCACTGCCTATAGATTGTGGTCAAACCATTTCCGCGCCGTCAATTGTGGGAATAATGTCGTCAGAATTACAAATTACTAAAGATTGTATCGTTTTTGAAGTTGGAACTGGTTCTGGTTATCAAACTGCAATTTTGTCTAAACTTGCTCACCAAGTTTACACATCCGAACGATTTCGTACCCTGTTGGCGTTAGCAAAAAACCGATTAAAAAGTCTCAATATTAGAAATGTCTCATATTTGCATTCCGATGGAACACTTGGTTTACCAAAAAAGGGACCGTTTGATAGAATTCTATTAACAGCAGCAAGTCCAGAAATTCCAAAACAACTTAAAGAACAGTTAAAGGAAGGTGGTATTATGATTTTACCGCTAGGAGCTGAAAACGAAATACAAAAACTAATTAAAATTACTCGTTCAGGAAATAATTTTGACGAACAATTTCTTTGTAACGTGCGATTTGTACCAATTAAAAAAGGAATTACCGAGAGTCTTTAAGAGTATTTTTACTTGAAACTAAATTATTTTTTAGGTAATTTATTACAACCCTTGAAACAGCAACGTTCTGTTTAATGGTATATGAAATGACAAATTTCACATTCAAAAAGTACCCCAATACAATCTTAGTATTGGTTGTCACTATCACATTAACATTCTCACTTTCGAGCTGCCACGGATTTTTGCAGAATGTCAAAGACGCATTTCCAGTAGGTGGTACCGAAAATCAAAAAAAAATAATCGCACATAATTTTTGGGCACAATTTTATGATGAAACCACCACTCAGGTTGTTTCAAATGATATCCCAATTGAATCTGTACCGCTTGATTCATTAGATACATCAAATGAGCTTGATTCAAACCTGTATTCTGATCAGCAGGGAGAATTGCACACTCCTGAAACACAGCTTGCTGACTTACAAACAAATCAAGTTGCACTTACATGTCCTGAAGGTACTTCAGAGGTGAGCTGTAACCCCACAAATCAAACTCTACAATCTGAACTGCAGAGCAGTGATACTAATTTTGAATATTCAGGAGGAGAAATTGTACATGAGGATCCTGACACAACTGTAAAACCACTTATTATTACAGAAGATTCTGATTCATTTTTAGAAGAATCAACTGTGGTTGAACCCGAAGTACTTACCGAAGAAACCGCATCTGCGATCAATGTTCTACCCCAACCCAAGGATATTTCAGTAGAAGAGAATTCAGAATCAACACAAGAACCTTCAACTGAGCCTACTGAACGTATAAATGCTACCCCTACTGAAGAAGTCGTTGACCAAAATTTGATTGAAAATTCAAAGGATAACAATCAAAAAACCGATCCTATTTCAAATGAATCTGAAAACGTACAGACTGCATTAGTTCAACCTCAAAAAACAACCAAGCTTTTTCGCTGGCCAGTAACTGGTCGCACAATTAAAGAGTTTGGCGGACAAAATGAAGGAATCAATCTTGCGGTGCCAGAAGGTACACCTGTTAAAGCTGCTGAAGATGGAAGGGTAGTTTATTCTGACGAGGATTTAGTAGATTTTGGAAAGCTAGTTATAATTCGCCATGATAACGGCTGGATTTCTGCGTATGCACATAACGAGGAATTATTGGTTAAGCGTGATGAGATTGTACGTAGGGGAGATGAGATTGCTAAAGCCGGAGCTACTGGTAATTTAGCGGAATTCCCACAATTACATTTTATGTTACGAAACTCTGAAAATATACCGGTAAACCCATTAGAATACCTTCCTAAACAGTAATTTCATTTACTTCATTCTTTTGAACAAAGTTTCTGCCCAAGTCTACCCGCTAGGTCCTGTACAAACTGAAATGCGACACGACCCGAACGTGCTCCTCTAGTAACCGACCATTCTAACGCTTCTGCACGCAAGTTCTCAGTACCCGCTTGCAAATTATAGTATTCCACATAACTTTGAACCATTATCAAATATTCATCCTGTGAACAATTGTGAAAACCGATCCATAGACCGAACCGATCAGAAAGCGAAACTTTTTCTTCAACCGCTTCACTGGGATTGATCGCCGTCGATCGTTCATTTTCCATCATGTCGCGCGGCATTAAATGTCGGCGATTTGAAGTTGCATAGAATATTACATTTTCCGGACGGCCTTCAATACCGCCGTCAAGTATAGCTTTCAAAGATTTGTAATTGGTATCATCATGATCAAACGACAAATCATCACAAAAGAGCAAAAATCGATATGTTGCTCCACGAATTAACTTTAACAATCCTGGTAAACTTTGGATATCTTCACGATGAATTTCAATTAGCTTCAGCGGTTTAAATAAATTATCTGTTAAATTTTCGGAATTAATTTGTGCATGAACTGCTTTGACCAATGATGATTTACCCATTCCTCTTGCGCCCCATAATAACACATTATTGGCAGGATACCCTTGAGCAAAGCGGTAAGTATTTTCATAAACCAAATCTCGATTCCTGTCAATCCCACACAAAAGTTTAATTGCAACTTTGTTTACATTACTGACAGGAACGAGATGATCGGGTTCTTTATGCCAAACAAATGCATCTGTTTCTTCAAAATCAACTTCAGTGACTACTGGAGGTGCAACTCTTGAAATTATGTCAATTAATTTATCTAGTTTTAAACTAATTTCTTGTAAATCAGATTGTGTTGTCATAATTTTATTTGACTCCCTAAAATTTTTTGATTAAAAATTAAAACTTTTTATTCACAGAAATCAAAAATATAATTTATAAACTTGATAATGAAATTACAAAATTATACATATCCTTTAACAAAAAATGCTTGCATTAACTAAACACTACGTTATTGTCTGCATTGATTCAAACAACTCAGGCAAAAATTTCCAATCTGGCTATTCGCACCTTATTTTTTGCGGTAGACACATCGAACAATAGGAGCATAAAATGTTTATTTCACCTGCATATGCACAAGTAGGCAGTGGTGATGCTAATCTACTAATTCAAATCCTACCTTTTGTCCTTATTTTTGTAGTGTTTTATTTTCTGTTGATTCGACCTCAACGGCAGAAATTGAAGCAGCATAAAGCTATGGTTGAAGCCCTACGTCGCGGCGATAGAGTTGTGACTACTGGTGGGCTTATCGGTAAAGTGACAAAAGTAATTGATGATTCTGAAATTGAAATTGAAATCGCTGACCAAGTCAAAGTTCGTTCGGTACGTGGAATGATCCAAGAAGTTCGTGCCAAAGGTGAACCTGCAGACGAAAAATAACCTTAAATCACAATTTTTTTAAAAAATGGATACCACTACATGCTCTATTTTGCCCCCTGGAAAATTGTTTTAATCCTGTTAGTTATCATAATCGGATTAATGGGAGTTTTTCCAAATTTCATTAGTAGCGAAACACTTGAAGAGAATTGGCCAAGCTTTATTCCTGGCAAACAGTTGGTACTAGGACTCGATCTTCAAGGTGGCTCATATCTGCTCTTTGAGGTAGATAAGGAGGACTATCAACAAAAACAGCTGAAGAAACTTGTTGGTGAGGTTCGCAATTCATTACGCGAAGCACCTAGAATTGGGTATACTGGACTTGCCGCGTTAGAAGACTCGGTTCAAGTCCGAATTCGTGAAATTGAAAAAGTTAGTGAAGCTGAAGAGAGACTACAGGATGTTCTTAACCCTCTTGAAACCCAGATATTAAGTAGTGATGTACTACATGAATTTGAGCTTTCGACGGATAGCGATGGATTGTTTACTTTCAACTTTACTGAAGACGGTTTAACTCAAAGAATGAGAGAATTGGTTAGTCAATCAATTGAGGTCGTTCGTGGACGGATTGACGAACTTGGGACTACCGAACCAAGTATCCAACGCGAAGGTACCGATCGAATTCTAGTCGAAGCCCCTGGAGAACAAAATCCTGAACGATTGAAACGACTAATTGGAGAAGTTGCTCAGCTAACATTTCACTTAATTGACGAATCTGTTGAGGCAGATACAGCCGAAGAAGGTCGTCCTCCTCCCGGTAGTGTGGTTTTATACGGTACTGATGCGGATAAGACTCCTTATCTAGTAGAAGAAGCTGTTTTGATAAGTGGAGACGAACTTAGTGACGCACAAGTTGCCTTTGACCAGCATTCAAATATTCCCCTTGTTACATTTAAGTTTAATACCTCGGGTGCTCGTAAATTCGGTCAAATTACTACTGACAATGTAGATAAAGAATTTGCAATTGTCCTTGATAATGAAGTTATCTCTGCACCTGTCATTCGTGAACCAATTCTAGGGGGCTCCGGTCAGATTTCGGGTGGTTTTACTGTGGAAAGTGCGAACGAACTAGCAGTATTACTTCGTGCTGGTGCTTTACCTGCCAAACTTAATGTCCTTGAAGAACGAACAGTGGGGCCAGGGTTAGGTGCAGATTCCGTAGAAGCGGGAAAAATCGCATCAATAGTCGGTGCAGTTGCCGTTGTCATCTTTATGTTTGTTGCCTATGGATTATTCGGATTGTTTGCAAACTTAGCATTGATCGTTAACGTTGCATTAGTATTCGGAGCTTTATCCATGCTAGGAGCGACATTGACGCTTCCTGGGGTTGCCGGAATTGTTTTAACAATTGGTATGGCAGTTGATGCGAACGTATTAATTTTCGAACGTATTCGTGAAGAGTCCAGACTTGGCCGATCTGTTCTAAATGCAATAGATATGGGGTATGATCGTGCCAAATTCACAATCTTAGATGCGAATGTTACTACCTTGATTGCAGCAGTAATCTTGTTTTTCCTCGGCTCCGGCCCAATCAAAGGATTCTCGGTCACATTAGCAATTGGAATCATAACAACCCTATTTTCAGCCTTTACATTTTCACGATTCGTCGTATCTAGATGGATTAGAATACGTCGTCCCTCAGTATTACCAATTTAATTTGGAGAACTAGAATGCGCCATTTAAAACTTATTAAGCCAGATACAAAATTTCAATTTATGAAACATCAGAAATGGAGTTTTCCATTGTCTGGTTTCCTATTAGTATTGTCGCTTGTGATGTTTCTAACCGTTGGCCTTAATTTAGGAATTGATTTTGAAGGTGGTACTTTAATCGAAATTCAAACCAAAGATGGACCTGCTGATATTGGTGAAATTCGCCAAAAATTGGGTAATCTAGACTTAGGTGATGTTCAAGTACAAGAATTTGGTGCTGAAACTGATGTACTAATTAGAATTGAGCGACAAGAGGGTGATGATCAAGCGCAACAAATTGTAGTAGATTTAGTTAAAGGCGAATTTGGAGATACTGTTGACTATCGTCGAACTGAAGTAGTTGGTCCAAGAGTTTCAAGTGAACTGGCAAGAGCGGGTTTTTATGCAGTCGTTGCCGCTCTTATTGCAGTGTTATTTTACATCTGGTTCCGATTTGAATGGCAATTTGCAATCGGTTCAATAATTGCACTAGTCCATGATGTCATTATTACTATCGGCATGTTTTCATTGTTACAACTTGATTTTGCGCTCTCTAGTATTGCCGCGATCTTGACAATCGTTGGTTATTCACTAAACGATACAGTAGTGGTGTACGACCGAATCCGTGAAACATTAAGAAAATACAAGAAAAAAGAACTTACCGAAATATTGGATACGTCAATCAATAGTACACTATCTAGAACAATGATGACATCAATCACTACGTTGCTAGCTTTAATTTCACTATTTATTTTTGGCGGTGAAGTACTTCGTTCCTTTACATTTGCTATGATTTGGGGCGTGATTGTAGGTACTTATTCATCTATCTTTATTGCCGCACCGATTTTAATTCGGCTTAATTTACGTCCTTTAGGTGAAAAACCTCAACAATCAGCTGTTGAAAATCTGACAACTGCAAAAAGTCAGGTATGAATTCCAATCACCAAGGATTTGAATTAAAAGAAGCACACTTTCCAGAGTGTACCCCAATAGACGCATATGGAAACGGTGGATTTCGATTTGCAGGAATGTCCCATCAAGGTTCTATACTTTGTCTACCAAGCGGAATTTATAGTTGGAATCCCCAATCGCATTCCGATTTAACATTGGAGTCTTTTGAAAAAGTCTTGCAAGAAGCAGATCAAATAGAAGTACTTCTGATTGGTACAGGTGAGAAATTAGTTCCTCTAAACAATGGGCTACGTACCATATTTCGCGAAAAACGAATCTTGGCAGATACAATGTCATCCGGGGCCGCGATTAGAACTTACAATGTGCTACTTGCAGAAAATCGTGCCGTTGCAACATCACTAATTGCTGTTGATTAAATTCTCAATCTTGATTAAATTAATTAGATGGATGAAAATTACAAGTATTGTACCAAATTAGTACGCCAATATGACAAAAATCGCTATTTATCTGGTAGTTTAGCAGACTCAAAACGCCGGCAACAACTTTTTTCACTGTATGCATTTGATATAGAAATTAATCAAATTCGCGACAAAATAAGTGATGCATTTCCAGGTGAAGTTCGAATTCAATGGTGGCGTGACGCAATAACTGGGAATGAAACTGGAGGCGTAGGAAATCATCCGATTGCAAGTGCTCTAATATCTACAATAGAAAATTATCAATTACCAATTGACCCCATCTGCAATTTATTGGAAGCCCGCACCTTTGACATATATAACGACCCAATGCCAACAATGCATGATTTAGAAGGTTACTTAGGAGAAACTTCATCAATTCTATTTCAACTTGCTACACACATATTAACCAGCAATTCGTTTCAAAAATTAGCAGATGCATGTGGGCACGCTGGTGTAGCTTATGGTCTAACTAATTTACTACGCTCCTTTCCCCTTCATTGTAGACGAAGGCAACTTTATATTCCCGTGGAAATCATCAAAAAGTATGAAGTAACTGAAAGTGATTTGTACAATTTTTCAAACTTGGAGGGGGTTACTAATATTCTTACAGAAATGCGTAATCAAGTCCGTCTTCACATCAAACAACTTGAAAGATATTTACCCGATATCCCTCTTCCAGCATATCCAGTTTTCCTACCGATATGTCTAATTGAACTCTATTTGGAGAAAATGGAGAATAAGCAATACCAACCATTTAATTCGAAAATTGAACTAAGTCTATATCAACGCATGAAAAAGATCTGGTCATCGGCCAAGTCAGCAAAATCAATGTCATTGAATAAATCTCTATAAACTTACAAATTCACAAATAGTTAATTTCAGATAATTTCACAACTTACTTGTATTTAGATTTTAGTTTCCAATAACCATTGAGAAAAGTCTGTTTTTGCTCGTTTAGTCATAGCTATTTTCTTTGACCTTGCTTTTTCTTTTCCTCGCAAACGCTTTCCATCCACCCCACACTTTTCTATTTCAATTGGCGGGAACAACCCAAAATTGATGTTCATAGGTTGAAAAGTTTTAGGTTTGCCTTTTTCGTCGTTACTCTGGTGCCCAACTGTAATATGGTTTAGAAGTGCTCCCATTGCGGTCGTTACTGGCGGTAGGATTGGTGATTGACCTTTCAGTTCACGAGCTGCAAACCGACCCGCTAAGCAACCTATTCCTGCTGATTCGACATATCCTTCACAACCTGTGATTTGACCAGCGAATCTAATTCTTCTCTCGGTTTCAAGTTGTAACGAACTGTTAAGTAATTTGGGTGAATTTAGAAATGTATTACGATGAAGTCCACCTAATCTAGCAAATTGAGCTTCTTCCAGTCCTGGTATAGTACGAAAAATTTCGGTCTGAGTTGCGTATTTCAATTTTGTTTGGAAACCGACAATATTAAATAACGTACCCAACGAATTATCTTGGCGTAGCTGAACCACTGCGTAGGGTTTAATATCAGGTTTGTGTGAATTAGTTAGACCCATCGGTTTCATCGGACCGAACCGCAAAGTTTCCCGACCTCTCGATGCCATTACTTCAATTGGTAAACAACCATCAAAGTAAGGAGTATTTTTTTCCCACTCTCTAAATTCGGTCTGTTCACCTGCTAACAGTAAACTAATGAAGTTGTCATATTCTTCTTTGGACAAGGGGCAATTGATATAATCTTTACCAGTTCCACCTGGTCCTACTTTATCATACCGGGATTGAAACCATGCTATCTCCATATTTATTGAATCAAAATGAATAATTGGTGCGATCGCATCGAAAAAGGCTAATGAATCTTCGTTAGTAATCCCAATAATTGCATCGGATAGCTTCGGAGACGTTAACGGTCCCGTCGCAATTATGACAGATTGCCAATCAGTAGGTGGAATTCCAGATATTTCTTCCCGTTCTATTTCAATTAATGGATGGTCCTCTAACTTAGCCGTAACTGCTTCAGAATATCCTACTCTATCAACTGCTAATGCACTTCCTGCTGGAATCTGGTGAGCGTCCGCACTCTCCATTATAATAGAACCGCACTTTCTAAGTTCATCATGCAACAAACCTACTGCATTTTGTTCAGAGTCATCTGATCGAAAAGAATTTGAGCAAACTAACTCAGCTAATCCGTTAGTTTTATGGACTACAGTAGTACAGACTGGTCTCATCTCGTGAATCACGACTGGTACACCCGCATGAGCAATTTGCCATGCTGCTTCAGATCCAGCTAAACCACCGCCAATTATATGTATTTTTTTCATGTAAACTCGTATACATACCCAATAGCAATAGAAAATCTCTCAGAGTTAAAAGTAATTGTACAATACAAACAAAGAATAAAGTTAAGAAAATTTTAGGTTGCTATCTGTGTTTTTGTTGCAATGCAACATAACTACTAGCTGAACTTAATTGTTCAACTCAATTTATATTACTAAGCGACCTTTAAATGATAAATAAATTTACATTAACTATAAATACTACTATATTTTAAAAATAGATGCGACAATATGTCGCAACCAACTTAGCTAAATTTCTAATTTTCGTTACAAAAATTACTAACACTCATGATCAAATAATATTTATTTCGGTCTAAGACTTTAAATTTGAGGTTTTTAATGTTTTTCAGTTGAAGACATATTTAGACTTCAAATAAAAACGCCTACCAGTGGGAGGAAATTCTGGTAGGCGTTCAATATATTGGGTAAGGCAGGGAGGAGGTTACCTTACCCTAAATTGTATCTTGGGTAGGGAGGAGAAAACCCTAAGACACAATGCATGTAAAACCAAGGAGAAAGGTTCAGCATCTTCGTTCTACATGTCAAGACTTTGAGTCCTGATGTTTCATATATAGTTATTAATCATAGAAATGAGTACTGCCAATCTTGCATATCGGAATTGCATTTTTTGCATTGCAACATAATATACATATTTTTTTAAAACGTTTGATAAAGGTTAAGCGCAAGATTAAGTAGAACCTTTGGCTTGCGCTTAATGTAGATACGACACGAAATTTAGTTTCTAGGGTGATTATTGATTCACCTCAAAACTCTTACATATCGAAGTTTTTTCGTAATGCGATTGACTTTATATCTGCTCGACAGATACCAAGATCATCAAGTTCACGATTAGAAAGCTGAGAAAGTTCCGAGTATGTATCACGGTAGTTTTTCCATTCTCCAAGTTTTCTTTTGAAGTTTGTAAACATTCGAATCTCCTTAATTAATTTTTAGTTTGTTCAATCACGGTGAGTTTATTAACTCTCTGTGCGTTCGAGACATATATAGTGAGTAAAATTGAATTGTGCAGTGCAACAAATTCATATTTGACTTGCAAAAAATGCAAGGCTTGATAACCTTAATAATATCAACGGTTTTGAGAATACTTTAGTGAAAATTAACGCTAAAGATTACTAATACTAAGTAAAAACAATCTCATTCTGTCGGCAAATCAAATTCAAACCTAAATTGTTAAATACATTTTTTAAACTATGTATGTTATTCTGCCGCTTCCGCATAGAATTGGGGTCGGCGATTAAGTAATTCACCCAAAAATTGCCCGGTATAACTTTGCTCACATTTTACAATATCTTCTATGCGTCCACATGCTACAACCTTTCCACCACCATCTCCCCCTTCTGGACCAAGATCAATTATCCAGTCGGCAGTTTTTATTACTTCTAAATTATGTTCAATCACAATTACCGAATTACCTTGATCTACCAATTGATGCAATACATTCAACAAATTCTCTACATCGTAAAAATGCAATCCAGTTGTAGGTTCATCCAAAATATATAGTGTTTTTCCAGTTGATTTACGTGATAGTTCTTTCGCAAGTTTAACCCGTTGGGCTTCACCACCAGATAAAGTGGTCGCTGGTTGACCTACTTTAATATAACCAAGTCCTACACGTACAAGCATATCTAACTTCTCTCTAACTGCTGGCACCGCCTTGAAAAACTCTGCCCCTTCTTCAGCAGTCATATTCATGACATCGGCAATTGATTTTTCTTTAAAAACAACTTCAAGGGTTTCTCGATTATAACGCTTCCCTTTACAATCATCACAGGATACATAGACATCTGGAAGAAAATGCATTTCTATTTTGATCACTCCATCTCCCTGACAAGCTTCACATCTCCCTCCCTTTACATTGAATGAAAACCTCCCAGGTTTATAACCACGTGCTTTAGACTCTGGCAATCCAGCAAACCACTCCCGTATTGGGGTGAATGCTCCTGTATATGTCGCAGGATTAGATCTTGGGGTACGTCCAATTGGAGATTGATCAATATCAATTACTTTATCTAATAACTCCAATCCCTCAATCCGATCGTGTTTTGCTGGATTTGCTCGCGCAGCATTTAATCTTCTGGCAGCGGATTTATACAAAGTTTCAATTAAAAAAGTAGATTTGCCGCCACCAGACACTCCAGTTACACAAGTAAATGTTCCAAGCGGAATTTTAACATCAATATTGTCTAAATTATTCCCACTTGCCCCGAATACCTTAAGTTGTCTAGACTTGAATATTTTTCGAGCACTTTCTTGTTGTGGAATTTGACGTTCACCAGATAAATATTGTCCTGTTAATGACTTTGAATTTTCCATTATTGCATTTGCTTTACCACTTGCGACAATTTCACCCCCATGAATTCCAGCCATAAGACCGACATCTATAATATGATCTGCACTCAGGATTGCTTCTTCGTCATGTTCAACCACAATTACGGTATTACCCAAATCACGTAAATGCTTTAGCGTCTCCAAAAGTCGTGCGTTGTCTCGCTGATGTAACCCGATACTTGGTTCATCTAAAACATAAAGTACACCTGTCAAACCAGATCCAATTTGCGACGCTAATCGAATTCGCTGACTCTCCCCACCCGATAAAGTACCTGATGCACGTGACAACGTTAAATATTCCAATCCAACATTATTAAGAAATCGTAATCGTTCTCGAATCTCCTTCAAAATTCGAATTGCAATCTCGTTCTGCTTTTTATTTAATTTTTTTGGTAATACTTCAAACCATTTTGCAGATTCCTTGATTGACATTTCAGTGAGCTGACTAATGTGTAATTTATTGATTTTTACCGCTAATGCTTCCGGTCGCAGTCTTGCCCCCTCACAATCTGGACAAGGACTACTAGATTGAAAACGCGATAATTCATCCCGAACCCAATTTGACTCAGTTTCTTTCCATCGTCGCTCAATATTGCCTATTACTCCTTCAAATGTTTTTTTAGTAGTAAATTTTCGTAGTCCATCATCGTAAAGGAAATCGATTTTTTCAGTACCAGACCCAAATAAAATCACATTCTGAAACCCCTCATCAAGGTCTTTCCATGGTGTGGACATTGAATGTTTGTAGTGATGACAAAGTGCTTGCAAAGTCTGGATATAATAAGGTGATGTATTTCCAGTCTTAGCCCACGGCAGAATTGCTCCATTTCTTAATGAAATCTCTTCATCAGGAACAACTAAATTTTTTTCAAAACTTAACGTTGTACCTAACCCGTCGCAATTTGGACATGCACCAAATGGATTATTAAATGAGAATAATCGTGGTTCAATCTCACTTATTGTAAATCCAGAAACTGGACAAGCGAATTTCTCTGAAAATAGATGACGTTTCAGATTTCCTTTATCATCTTTCTTATCTGCAATTTCGACGGCAACAAGTCCATCAGCTAGTTTAAGTGCAGTTTCAAGCGAATCTGCTAACCGATTACCTAAATCTTCACGTAGAACTATTCGATCTACAACAACATCAATATTGTGCTTAAATTTCTTATCAAGTACTGGCGTATCAGCAATGTCATAAAATTCACCGTTTATTTTTAGTCGCTGAAATCCTGCTTTTGTTAACTCAACGATTTCTTTTCGATACTCCCCTTTACGACCTCTCACTATCGGTGCTAATAAGTATAATCTGGTACCCTCACCAAAGGTTTTAATTTGATCTACCATTTGCGAGACTGTTTGGCTCTCAATTGGAAGTCCAGTTGCCGGTGAATAGGGAATACCTACTCTTGCGAACAACAACCGCAAATAGTCATAAATCTCGGTAACAGTTCCAACCGTAGACCTTGGATTACGTGAAGTAGTCTTTTGTTCAATTGAAATGGCAGGTGATAATCCCTCAATTTGGTCAACATCTGGCTTTTGCATCATTTCCAAAAATTGTCTTGCATAAGCCGACAAACTTTCAACATATCGACGCTGTCCTTCAGCATAAATAGTATCAAATGCGAGAGATGATTTTCCTGAACCAGATAAACCAGTTACAACAATTAATTGATCTCGCGGAATATCAACATTGATATTTTTTAGATTATGTTCGCGTGCACCTCGCACCGAAATACATTTTTGTGATTCTGCATTTTGTTCAACAAACTTATTTTCTATTGAAGTCATGATTAACCTTTGTGTTCGCAATTAATGAAGAGTAAAAATGTTCTGCATCAAAAATTCAAATTTGTGATTCACTTACCTTTAAGAACCCTTAAATTACAGTCGTTACAGAGCTAGTGATGGTTTTTTTATGGTCGGTTCAAGTTTATTTTATACACCAAATTGAACAGAGATTTACAACTAAAATTTTGTCCACGAGGAATTTTTTTGAAACTATCTTGACATCCATCTTGTCAATCCACTATTAATCACAATTCAATTTTGAAATTTCTAATTTTGTTTACTCAAAATTGAATCAATAAGAGATACTTGAACTATCTTAATTGAGAGAAACTAGAGTTTCTTGAGTTGTAAAAACTATGCTTGACTTAAATGCAAAGGTCAAATATAGTGTGTGTTTGATTTAGTAGACCAGATGTTTTCCAAAGGCGTTAGCTTGAGATAAGATATATGGACTTCTAATTGTTAAACGTAGAATCAGCGAAATGCTTAGGCATAAACGAAGTTTAGTAACTAACATATCCGCTGCAACCAATTGAACTAAATCCGCTGCAAATGCGGATAGCAAAAGAAGGAGCACCGCTTATGGCCGGTAGCGTAAATAAAGTAATACTAGTTGGTAATTTGGGAAGTGATCCCGAAATTCGTCGAACACAGGATGGCAGAACTATAGCACTTATAAAGCTGGCAACCTCTGAATCTTGGCGGGATCGCAGTACCGGAGAACGACGAGAGAAGACTGAGTGGCATCGCATTGTTGTTCTCAGTGATGGACTTGCAAAAATCTCTGAACAATACTTGAAAAAGGGATCCAAAGTCTACGTGGAAGGGCAATTACAGACAAGAAAATGGCAAGACCAAGAAGGTCGTGATCGATTTTCGACTGAAATTGTTGTTCAAAATTGGAATTCAGCTCTACATTTTCTTGATCGACGACAGCACCAAAGTAGTGATGACGAATCAAATTATGGAGCAGGTGGAGGTGGACAAACCGAAGCTCAGCAAACTAATTCACCAGCACCTGAACCCCAAACTGCTGATACAGATGGCGTATCATCAAGTACTGACGCACCTACTGAGGAGAAAAAAGAATACAGCGACGAAATCCCATTCTAAGGATTCAAACTGTCAAAATTTCAAACTAATTTAGAGGGCGCGTTATGCGCCTTCTTTTTGGGAACAAACCAATACAACTGACTACCTATTAATTTACACAAAAAATTTCAATTACTATCCATGCAAAAGAGTAAATTTTTTGTTTTTACCGATGTAATTGTTAATAACCTATCACCAATATTTACATAAATTCAAAAATTTACCATTATGACATTCATACATTTAGTTCCCAGGTAGGAACTCGGTCTAATTTGATTAAGTCTTCTTCAACAATTCGATCCCGAATCACTTCAAATTGGGTACCTTTAACCATAACTTCTGGAATAAGTGCACGACTAGTATAAGTTGAAGATTGAACGGCACCATATGCACCTGTTGTATAAATAGCAAGTAATTCACCTGCCTGCATTGCCTCAATTTTTCGTCCTTTCGCAAGATAATCTCCTGACTCACACACTGGACCTACAATATGTGAGAGTACTTGTTCACGACTTCGTTCGGATAAGACTACAGGGCCTATTTCATGATAAGCTTCATAAAGTGTTGGTCGCAGAAAATCGTTCATTGCTGCATCAACAATAACAAATCGATGATTTCGACTTTTCTTTACATAAATTACACATGCAATGAGTATTCCTGCATTTCCTGCAATAAAACGTCCAGGTTCAAATATTATTTTGCACCCCAATGAACCAAGATGTTCATTTACTACTGAAATATAATCGTTAAGTACCAATGAATTGGGTTGACTATTAGTATCATAAGAAATTCCAAATCCCCCACCTAAATCAATAAATTCAATATTGTATCCCTGAATTTTCAACTCAACAATTTTGTCTGATAATAATTTAAACGCCAAATCAAATGGAGCAAGTTCTGTAATCTGAGACCCAATATGTAAGTCAATTCCTTTAACCTCTATCCCAGGAAGTTCAGCTGCAAGTTGGTACATTTGGTCAACTGATTCCAATGGAACACCAAATTTATTTTCTGCTTTACCAGTGGTAATTTTTGCATGTGTTTGTGCATCAATATCAGGATTTATTCTAACTGAAACACTCGCGGTTACACCTTTTGAAGTAGCTATTTTTGATAGTAATCGAAGTTCTGGTTCTGATTCAATATTAAAAAGTAAGATTTTCTGTTCAAGTGCATACGAAAGCTCTGCTTCCGTTTTGCCTACTCCTGCATAAACTATTTTTTCACCTGGGACACCTACTGCACGCGCCCGTTTTAATTCACCAACAGACACTACATCCATTCCAGCTCCTAAGTTGGCCAGTGTATCTAAAACTGCCTGATTTGAATTTGCTTTAACTGAATAAAATACCTGACCTGATACGGTAGCGATAGCATCAGAAAACTCTTTAAAATTATGTACAAACGCCGCATGAGAATAACAATAAAATGGTGTTCCCACCTGATTGGCAATCTGGCGGATATCTACTCCTTCTGTGTATAAAATACCATTTTTGTGCTTAAAATGTTGCAAAATATCATGCTCCAAATTTAATTCTGAGGAAACGGTCACACAATCTATTAGTGAACAATTTTAATTTTACTTGTTGCTCCGACAACTACTGTGTTCAAACAGTCCAATTTATATATTTGATACAATTACCATTTTTGAATTTAATGATAATCGCCCATTTCATTATGATGCTGTTGACTCTGTACTTCAATAAACAATCTTTTAACAACTGGAAACTCTTCTTTGATTGCTTTTTCTAGCTTAAACACCGAATTTTCAACTTCCTCAATTGATAATCCATCTTGAAAGTCTATTGATAGCGCAAGTAACACATCTTCAGGTCCCTGATGTAGTGTACGCAATTCATTCACTAAATTTACTGTTGGCATCATTTTCACAATATTACGTATTGACTCAAGCATGGCTGTTGATGCCGATTCACCAATAATGAGTCCTTTGGTTTCATAGGCCAAAAACACTGCAGTCGTTGCTAAAATTAGTCCTATCATTATTGACGCTGCACCATCCAACCAAGATAAACCTAAATATTGAGCTAACATGAGTCCAATCATCGCGACAATTAGTCCTGCCATGGCGGCAGCGTCTTCAAACAATACTGTAAACATCGCGGGATCTTTGGATTGTCGGACCGCTTCTAAATATGAAAGATCACCTTTTACTGCCTTAAATTCTTTAATAGCAACATAACATGCACCGGCTTCAAATATCATCGCCAATCCAAGAACGATATAATTGATTATTGGACTTGTTATAGGATGTGGATGGATAACTTTCTGTATTCCCTCATAAATTGAAACTCCCGCGCCGACTGCAAAAATAAGTATCGCAACTACAAAAGCCCAAAAATATAACTCGGCACCATAACCAAAGGGATGCTTTTCATCAGCAGGTTGTTTCGCTCTTCGCATACCATGAAGTAATAATAACTGATTGCCAGTATCAACTAAGGAGTGAATCCCCTCTGATAGCATCGCTGATGATCCAGTATATGCCGCTGCGAAAAATTTCGTAACTGATATAAGTGAATTTCCGATTAACGCAGCGTAAACTACTTTTTTTGAACCTACAGCCATATTGTGATCCTTTAAGAATGATTTTTCTTCTAATAGAATTTGATACATTAAATCATTAAAAATGACAAACGACAAAGGAGTAAAAATTGACGCTAAAATTATTTTTCAAATTCCTCTTTGGGTTTAAACTTTCGTTTTTTGTCGCATCAATTATTGTTGCGACAGCGGGTGAGGTCAAAGTTATTAGTGCTACTGCCACACAAGGAGATGATCAAACTTGGACCATTTCTGTCACATTACAACATGATGATTCCGGCTGGGATCACTATGCAAATCGTTGGGATATAGTTGATACTGATGGTAACTTACTTAGCTCACGTAAACTACTACATCCACACGTCAACGAACAACCATTCACTAGATCACTCTCTTCAGTCGAAATTCCGGAAACCCTGACCGAAGTAACGATCTTAGCTAACGACTCGGTTCATGGCATAAGCAATGAGGCTTACATACTGAAACTTGAACGATACTAGATGAATTTTAACGATTTAAAGTATTTCAAGTATTTAGTTAGACTTTTGAATTGGAAACAGATAATCCATTTCAGCTGTGAATAACTTTCTTTTTTTTATTTGCAATATTTTTACCAATTGCTAACAACTAATTAGCAATTCTTTGAAGCAGATTAATGAAATAAATAGTAAATTTTTTATTTTGAAATTTAAAAGTTACACATTACAATAGGATTTCCAAAATTTCCCGAAATTTCTAAACTTAAGTGAGTAAATTTTTTGTCTGATACCACCGAACAATCGCCACTCGATGGACTTCCATCTGACATCCAGCCAATTTCCATTTCTGATGAGATGAAGCGAAGCTATTTGGATTATGCGATGAGCGTAATTGTTAGCCGCGCGTTACCTGATGTACGAGACGGTTTAAAACCGGTACATCGTCGAATTCTCTATTCAATGTATGAGAATGGTTATGAATGGAATAAACCCTATCGCAAATCAGCACGCATCGTTGGTGATGTCATGGGTAAATACCACCCACATGGTGACAATGCAATTTATGATGCACTTGTTCGGATGGCACAAGATTTCTCGCTTCGCTTACCACTAATTGATGGACAGGGAAATTTTGGCTCAGTTGATGGTGACCCTCCAGCAGCAATGCGATATACCGAATGTCGTCTAGAAAAGGTCACCCACCGAATGTTAGATGACATTGATAAAGATACCGTTGAATTTCAAGAAAATTACGATAACTCAGAGCAAGAACCATGTGTTCTCCCGGCAAGATTTCCAAATTTACTTGTGAATGGTGCTGGAGGAATCGCGGTTGGTATGGCTACTAATATTCCTCCGCATAATTTAGGAGAAGTAATTGATGCTGTGGTTACTCTAATTGACAAACCTGACTTAACAAATGATGAGTTAATGGAAATTATCCCTGGACCAGATTTCCCAACTGGTGGCATTATTCTTGGTCGTAGCGGAATTATCAATGCCTATACCACTGATGAAGCTCGCGGTTCTGTGATTATGAGAGGAAAAGTTCATACAGAAACCATCAGAAATGAACGTGAAGCCTTGATCATTACCGAAATCCCGTATCAGGTTAATAAGGCGGCAATGATTGCAAAGATTGGTGAATTGGTTATTGAAAAGCGAGTGGAAGGAATTGCAGAAATTCGTGACGAGTCAGATCGATCAGGGATGCGTGTTGTAATAGAATTGAAGAAAGGTACCGTATCCGACGTAGTACTCAACAAACTTTATCGCAACTCGCAGCTGCAAACATCTTTTGGTGCAAACATGGTCGCACTCAATGGAGGGCAACCAAGATCACATCAGCTTAGAGATTTTCTAACTAGTTTTATTTCATTTAGAGAAGAAGTTGTAAGTCGAAGAACCCGTTTTCTGCTGAATAAAGCACGGGACCGTGCACATGTTTTAGTCGGACTTGCCATTGCTGTTGCCAATATTGACGAAGTTATCAAATTAATCCGTTCGGCACCTGATCCTGCTACGGCACGTGCACAACTAATGGAACGAGATTGGCCAGCACATGATATCGAACCACTGATTAATCTTATTGATGACCCAAGACATATTGTTCAAGAAGATGGAACTTATAAATTATCGGAGACACAAGCACGTGCAATTTTGGATTTACGATTACAACGACTAACAGCACTTGGTCGAGATGAGATTGGCGATGAGCTAAAGGAATTAGGGGACAAAATTGAAGATTATCTAGACATTTTAATGTCAAGAGCTAGAATTATGGAAATTATCAAAGCAGATCTTTCGGATATTCAAGCGGAATTTGCTACCCCTCGACGTACGGAGATTATTGAAGGAGGTGACTGGGATGCGGACGACTTAGATTTCATACAAAAAGAAGACATGGTGGTCACCCTCACAAGTGGTGGTTACATCAAGAGAGTACCACTTGAAACATATCGAGCACAACGAAGAGGTGGTAAAGGACGTTCAGGAATGTCAACAAAGGATGATGACTATGTCACACGTATAATTGCGACAAATACTCATACACCTCTTCTCTTCTTTACAACTAAGGGAATCGTATACAAATTAGGAGTCCACAAACTCCCAAAAGCTGAACCGCAAGCTCGTGGAAAAGCACTGATAAATTTACTACCGTTAAACGAAGGTGAAGGTATTGCATCAATTCTACCATTACCTGAAGACGAAGATTCATGGAATAAACTATATGTAATGTTTGCAACTTCAAGTGGTTCAGTTCGGAGAAACAAACTCTCAGAATTCGTAAATGTTCATAAAGGTGGTAAAATTGCGATGAAACCACCCAAAGATGTAAAAATTATTAGTGTAGAAACATGTACGGAAAATGATGATCTCATCCTTACTTCTAAGTTGGGGCAATGCATTAGATTTCCAATTAATGTGTTACGTGTGTTTCAATCCAGAAACTCTGTTGGAGTTCGTGGAATTCGGCTTAAAGACAAAGACACTGTTATTTCAATGTCTGTAGTTAATCACTTTGATGCGACACCAGAAGAACGCAATACTTATCTTAAACAAAGTCGATTGATGCGTGGTGAAGCTGAAGAGGTAGACAATGAAAATGTTGGTGGACCACTCTCACCAGAACGATATGCAGAAATGAGTGCTGCCGAACAGATAATTTTAACTGTTTCCGAAAATGGTTTGGGTAAACGCACCTCTTCTTATGAATATCGCATTGCAGGACGAGGAGGTTATGGAATCAAGGCCATGGGTGTTAATAAGCGAACTGGAAACCTTGTTGCAACATTTTCTGTTGAAGATGCAGATCAAATCATGCTAGTTACCGATGCAGGTCAATTAATTCGTTGCCCGGTAGATCAAATCCGAGTCGCAGGACGTACCACTCAAGGTGTCATTGTATTCAGAACTGCAAAAGATGAAAGGGTCGTCTCAGTTGAACGACTCTCAGATTTAGAATTTGAACTGGACTCAGAGGAAGACGAATCAGTGGTCGACGAAGCTGAAAATGAAATTAGTGATTCAAGCTCAAACGACTCTAACGAAACTGAATCTGAAAATAATGACACTGATCAGACAGATGATGAGCCATCAAACCAAGACCCCGATGAGACTGAATAACATTTAGCGAATAAATTTGAACCAATTAGAATACTACAGATTAAATAAAAGATGGACAAAAATCCGCTATAATATTTAAGGCAAAAATTATGATCAATACCCTTCTTAGGTACTTGTAAAGTTTCAAATTCTTTACTATATATTCTAAATCAATCCCTCTCTCCAAAGTATTCAGTTAAATCTCCGAATTTAGTAAATAAGAACCATTTCCATGCCACGAACTGCTTTATATCCAGGTTCATTCGACCCGATTACCTATGGTCATATTGACGTATTGCGACAATCACTCAAAATTGTTGATAAAATCGTACTCGCGATTGGTATTAGCCCCAAAAAAACTGGTTTATTCGATTTTGATCAACGCCAAGAAATGATAATGAATGTAATAAACACTTCTTTTGAACCTGAGAATGTAACACATATATCCATAACTAAATTTACTGGATTGGTAATTGACTCTGCAAAAGAACACAGTGCGAATGTTATTATAAGAGGAATTAGAGATAGCTCTGATTTTAACTACGAAATGCAAATGGTCGGAATGAATAGTACTATGTCTCCCGAAATTAGCACTATCTTTATCCCGGCATCGAGTGGAGTTCGTCATATTTCTGCTACATTAGTTCGTCAAATTGCTCAAATGGATGGGGATGTCACTCCGTTTGTCACTGACGAGGTTGCCAAGCGACTGAAGTCAATGTTTTCTTCACAACCACAATAAAAATTACAAATTAAGGAGAATCTACGTGATTAATTTTTTCATAGCGTTAGCGTTAGCTGTTGCTACAACTACAGATTATGCTCTTGCCCAAGATCTAGACCCTGAGAACACGTTATATCTTGACTTAAAATATGGACGGGTTGTTATAAAATTACGGCCAGATATCGCACCAAACCATGTTGAGCGAATCAAAACTCTTGCTCGCCAAGGGTTTTATGATGGAATTAAATTTCATCGTGTAATTGATGGATTTATGGCTCAAGCTGGAGACCCAACAGGAACAGGAACCAGTGGTTCAAGTTTACCTGATCTTAAGGCAGAATTTTCTGACACCCCGCACGTTCGAGGAACAGTATCTATGGCACGCAAAGGCCATGATATCAATACTGCAAATTCACAATTTTTCATCATGTTCAAACCTGGTAGTTTTTTGGATGGACAATATACAGTTTGGGGTGAAGTAATAGAGGGTATGCAATTTGTCGATTCTATTGTTCGCGGTGAACCTCCCCAAGACCCCGACACAATTATTAAGATGCAAGTCGCCGCTGATGCTCAATAAGATACATTAGTATTTTAAGGAAACTGAATTACTGAGTCCTATAAAAAAAATTTGTCAGTGCTTGCAAAAAAACAAAAGTTAATATAAAACAAACCACTTTTTTTGATACAAATTAACAGGAGAATTTAAAAATGGGTAATCGAAACAGAATGCCCCATCAACATCCCCCACGAAAACAGAACCCTCGAAAACAAAGAATACAACAAGAATCAACAGTACAGCAAGGAATACCTTCAATGTTCAAAGCAGGAATTGCTTTGCTTGGAGTTTTATGTATCGCACTTCTTGGGGTAATATTTTACTTAAATTCAGCTCAACAAGATAATCTCGAAAATATGCAAAGAGAAATCACTGAATTAGAAGAAACACTTATAGATAAAGATGAACAAATCAAAGAGCTGGAAAGCGAATCAGAAGCTAAAGACGATCAAATAAAGGATCTAGAAGAAGAACTTGCAAATCAATCAGAACAGACTGACCAGACCGAGCAGACTGATCAAACCGAACAATCTGAGCAAACTGATCAATCGGTAGCCATAGATTCAGACCTAGAGAATACTCTATATTTAGATCTAAAATATGGTCGCGTTGTAATAAAAATGCGTCCAGATCTTGCACCAAATCATGTTGAGCGCATAAAGACACTTACACGACAAGGATTTTACGATGGAATCAAGTTTCATCGTGTGATTGATGGATTTATGGCTCAAGCTGGAGATCCAACAGGAACTGGCACCAGTGGCTCAGATTTACCAGACCTCAAAGCGGAATTTTCTGACACAAAACACGTTCGTGGTACGGTTTCGATGGCACGTAAAGGTGGGGACAATGATTCGGCAAACTCTCAGTTTTTCATTGTGTTTGAGACCAGTTCATTCTTAGATGGTCAATATACAGTTTGGGGTGAAGTTACCGAAGGAATGGAATTTGTTGATGCTATCGTCCGGGGAGAACCACCCCAAAACCCTGATATTATTGAGAAAATGCAAGTTGCTGCTGATGCTGACCAATAATAAACTGTTACACATTTAGTTCTTCAAATGAATTGGGTAACATTGGAAAAAGTTCATTGGATATTGATTATCCAGTTAGTTTAACTAATCTAATGTTACTCTACATTCGCGTATGCAATCCTCCATCATAGTCAATTTTAATTCGAGATTGCAACCGTATTACCAAGACGTTATCCAATTGCTTTTAAAATTTGTTTTTCTATCAGCAACATTGAAATACAATCAATTATTGGATAATTCTGAAATATAATCTAATCTGTCCGAAATCTTGTTTCACAAAACTAGTAAGTTGATTTGTTTAAATCTTGAACTTCAGCTACTAAGGTTAAAACCTTGCATATCAAAAATTTTGATTTCAATCTTCCTACTGAACTTATTGCCACGAGGCCAGTTTACCCTCGAGATTCTGCAAAATTATTAGTCACCAGACCAAACCAGAATCCAAAGTTTCTTGATTCTAAAGTAAGTCTGTTGTCAAGCTTTCTACGATGCGGTGACACGCTTGTTTTCAACGATACCAAAGTAATTCCGGCGGCCTTAGTTGGAAATAGAATCAGAAATGGTGACTCCGTTCAAATTTCATTTACGTTGCATAAGCGAGAAAGCTTGAACAGTTGGGTTACATTTGCAAGACCAGCTAAGCGTCTAAAACACAACGATGTGATCGATTTTAAAAGCTTATCTGGTCAAGTTTCGGCTATTGTTGAAGATAAAAACGGCGGCGAAGTCAGACTACGATTTGATGTTTCTGGTGAACGGTTAGACCACATCATCCATGAAATTGGACATATTCCTTTACCTCCCTATATTGCAAAGACTCGTGCTGATGATGAAAAAGACCGCGTAGATTATCAAACAATTTATGCAAAACATAACGGAGCAGTCGCAGCACCAACCGCAGGTTTACATTTTACTGATCAACTCATGCATAAATTGGAAAACGTTGGAATAAAACTCCTCTACTTAACGTTACATGTTGGTGCAGGAACATTTTTACCTGTGAAAGTTGATAACACCAAGGATCATCATATGCATGCTGAATGGGGACGTATTTCCAAGAGAGTCGCTGATACAATCAATGAAACTAAAGCAAATGGTGGACGAATCATAGCTGTAGGTACAACATCTCTTCGCCTGTTAGAAAGTGCAACAAACGAATATTTTATTACCAAAGAATTCAATGGTGAGACATCTATTTTCATCACTCCCGGCTATAAATTTAAAGCAGTTGACATGTTGTTAACGAATTTTCATCTTCCTAAGTCCACTCTATTTATGCTTGTCTCTGCCTTTTGTGGATTAGATACCATAAAAGAAGCATATCAATACGCGATCAAAAATCGATATCGATTTTATTCTTATGGTGATTGTTCCTTACTCTTTCCAAATCAAGCTCCGCTATGAAGAAATTTTCTTTCAAATTAATTGCTACAGATGGAAATGCCCGCCGCGGTGAATTATTAACACCTCATGGCATCGTACAAACACCAACATTTATGCCGGTAGGTACTCAAGGTACAGTAAAAGCAATGTATCCTAACCAAGTGCGGGAATTAGGTGCTGATGTTATCCTCGGGAACACTTATCACTTGATGCTACGACCAACTGCGGAACGCATAGACAAACTTGGTGGCTTGCATAAATTTGCTAATTGGCCACACACAATTCTGACTGATTCCGGAGGATTTCAAATTATGTCTTTATCAACTCTCAGAAAAATTTCTGATCATGCTGTAGTGTTCCAAAGTCATCTTGATGGTCAAAAATATGAACTAACCCCCGAACGCTCTATCGAAATACAAAGTTTGCTAGGTGCCGATATTCAAATGCAACTGGATGAATGTATTAAGTTACCTGCCACCGAATTTGATATCCGTAACGCAATGTTACTCAGTTTAAAATGGGCAGAAAGGTCACGACAAAAATTTGAAGAATTTGGTGGAGTAACTAAGGGACAAGGTCTATTCGGAATCGTTCAAGGTGGTGACAATCCAAAATTACGTACTGAATCAGCAATAAAATTAACAGATATACCCTTTGAAGGGTATTCGATTGGTGGTTTAGCAGTTGGGGAATCTCAAGCTACCATGTTAGCAATGCTTGATATCACAACTCCAATTTTGCCTGAAAACAAACCTAGATATCTTATGGGAGTTGGCACACCATTAGATATGATTGAGTCAATTGCTAGAGGTGTAGATATGTTTGATTGTGTCATGCCATCTCGCGCTGGTCGACACGGACTAGCTTTCACTCGATTTGGTAAAATAAATTTAAAAAACTCACAACACGCGGAAGATACAAAACCGCTGGATTCAACATCAGATTGCCCAGCTTCTAGAGATTACAGTCGTGCCTATTTACATCACCTAGTTAAATCTAAAGAAATGTTGGCATCAATGTTAATTACTTGGAATAACCTATATTATTACCAGATGTTAATGCAAGAAAGTCGTATGGCAATAGCTAGTGGAAACTTTTTAGAGTATTGTAATCAAACAAAAAGTACATGGGAGATTGGAGATCCTGAAAAATGCTAAAATTTCGTTCAATACATCAAATCTGAATTAATTCAGAGTAAAATCTCAACTAAGAATTACCAAAATAATCCAAATACCGCTGAACAAATGTGGCGATACCCTCTTCTATACTGGTAGAAGGTTTAAACTTCAATTTACTATTGATACAATTTGTGTCGGCAAGTGTGCCCTACATGTCTCCAGTTTGCATATCCTCATTTTCTATTTTTGCTTTTTTCCCTCGACATTTTTCAATTGTAGTCACTAATTGTCGCAAAGTTATGGAATTCACATTTCCAACATTGAAAATTTGATAAGGAACTGAGCTGGTCGCGGGGTCTGGTTTAGTAGGATCCCAATTTTCATTTAGAACGGCTGGCTGATTTAATAATCTAACAATACATTCAACCACATCGTCAATGTATGTAAAATCTCTTACCATATCACCGCTAATTTAGAGAGAAATTGGTTCATCCTTTAAAATAGACCTAACAAACTTAAACACAGCCATATCAGGTCGTCCCCAAGGACTGTACACGGAAAAATACCTTAAACCAGTCATTGGAATCTGATAAATCTGTGTATATGAATGAGCCATCAACTCATTCGTCTTTTTGGTAACTGCATACATCGAAATCGTGTGATTACCCACAATTTTTTCCGAATATGGTAAATGAGCATCAAGACCATAAACTGAAGATGAAGAGCTAAAGATGATATGATCAGGTTTAAATTCTTTTGCACCTTCTAGAATTGACAAAAAACCAGAAATATTGGTATCTACATATTGTTGCGGATTGGCAATACTGGATCGCACACCTGCTTGAGTTGCTAAATGGATGACTTGATTGGGGTGAAACTACGAAAAAATATTTAGAATTTTTTGCTGTTCAACAATTGAAACTTCATACTGCTTGAATCTTTCAAAACTTACTGGTTGATCAAAACGTGCTTGTTTTAAACTGACATCATAATAATCATCCAAATTATCAACCCCAGTAACAGTTTGTTCCTCTCTTAACAACCGCTCAACAACGCTATTGCCAATAAACCCTGCTCTTCCAGTAACTAAAACCTTACCCATACTTGCTCTATTGTTCTAATTATTTTTAACAATTTACAGTGACTAAGAATCAAGATGTTGACAAATTGAGTAGCTCACTGAATGCGGTTTTTGCATCCGTTGCTAAGTCATCTCGATCCAATGCAAAAGCAACATTTGCTGAGAGAAATCCAATTTTGCTTCCGCAATCAAAAGTTGTACCAGAATATTTTACCCCAGTAAAACGTTGTGTCTTGATTAATGACAGCATTGCATCGGTAAGTTGAATTTCTCCTCCAGCACCAATCCTTTTACGAGATAACAGGTCAAAAATTTCGGGTTGCAAAATATAACGTCCAGTAATAATCAAATTCGAAGGCG
Source organism: Stappiaceae bacterium (assembly GCA_964291365.2). Taxonomy (GTDB): domain Bacteria; phylum Pseudomonadota; class Alphaproteobacteria; order Rhizobiales; family Stappiaceae; genus JBDWFY01. The sequence continues at coordinate 578,143 of OZ219989.1, read as the reverse complement.
CAGCTCCGATTTTTGGTTTTTCAATCATATTTTTGATTGTAAATATATCATCAGTTCCCTTTTCAATTTCTACTACACCATATTGATCAGTTTGCTCTGTTGCGACTTCTTCAACGGCGATCACATTTCCACCCTGTTTTTCAAAAGCTTTTAACATTTGAGAAAGACAGCCAGGTTTGGCTTTTATTAATACGTCAGGTAATAAAACTGCAAATGGTTCATTACCAATCAAGTCACGCGCACAACCGATCGCGTGTCCTAATCCAAGTGGTTCTTGTTGTCTTGTAAAACTAGTTGTCCCTGGTTGTGGACGAATTCCCTTTAGTAGTTGGAGGGCGGTATCTTTCTCTCGTTTTCGCAACGTCTCTTCTAGCTCAAATGCGATATCAAAATGATCTTCAATTACTTGCTTATTTCGACCAGTTACAAATACTATATGCTCTATTCCTGCTTCATGCGCTTCATCCACCACATATTGAATGATTGGCCGGTCGACAACAGTTAACATTTCTTTTGGAACTGCTTTAGTTGCTGGCAAAAATCGCGTACCTAATCCAGCAACTGGTAATACCGCCTTCCGAATTTTCGTAGTCATTAAAGTTTAGCCATAAATTTAAAAATATGTTAGAAAAGACTAATTAACGTAGAAAATCATACAGAAATAAATGTCATTTTTACACCAGTTATCCAATCTAATAACTTTAATTTTTCAATCTTTTACGAATAAAAGTTTTTTTTAAAGTTTTCAATGAATTTTTACATGTACCCAAATTTAATAAAATACCTTACCACCCGACACTTTTTTTGGTCTGTGTTAAAATCTTATCAAAAATTTGAATTATATTCAATATTTTAGCTGATTTATTTTACATTTTGGTTTTGACTTTCTGGTTCGGAAGGCTATTTTTGGATGATTTTGAATGAAATGGTGCTGAAATTTTTCTTTTGACAAGTTTTTCACATAACAAACTTGTTCGCTTAATCTAACAATTAAGCGTTAAAATTGAATTGCACTTGACAATAGGATGGATGCTGAATCTTGTCGCGCAGGTTTATTCCAATTTAATTTGAGGGGTAACTGGTTCAAAGAGCATCCCGATATTTTGCCAATATTTTGGAATCGGAAGATTTTTTCCCCATAACTGATAAAACGCTCTCATCCCATGTTGCAATTGAGATAATTTACTTCGTTTTGCTTTTGCAGCCGTATATTTCTCCCAAGTTGGTTCAATGAACGTTGCTAAGGCAACGCAAAAATAAATTACGGTCGCGGTACATAAAATGAGTCGTTCAATTCGGTCGGTGTATGGAAGTTTGGTATCGGTAATGTTAAATCCACCAGACTTAAGATCTTTAAACAATGGTTCAGTTGCCCATCGATCTTTATAATTTTTTGCTTTTTGTCTGCTCGGTTTACCTGCGGTTGCAATGATCCAAGGCTCATCTTGGCCGTTATCTTGGATCATATAGATTGAGGTTTGGATGCCACTTTTTCCAAGTTCGGCATTGGTGATGCCCTTGGGAAAGAGCTTTTTGCTCTGACTAGATTTAAAGGTCTGTCCGTTATAAGTGATCCATAAATTTCCGCGTAGTCGCAAACAATATCGCCATTGTTGTTGATTACAGAATTTGATCAAACTTTGAGTGCCATAAAATCGATCACCATAAAAGACAAATTGAAGGTTTGGATACTGAGCCAAAATCTGACAGAATTTGTCAAGTAATTGACGTTGCACTGGGTATCCAATTCCGCCACGGTTTCGTTCGACAACGGTACTTAAGAGTGGGAGTGCACGTCCCTTATATTTGACGGAAATCACCAGTCCTTCAGTTTCTTTATTGGTCGAGGTTTGATCCATAATGATTTTCAGTGTTTGGTTGCGGTTGACCGCGTTGGTAAAGATTTCATCAATTATTGGTTGAATCATAACAGCTGGATCAAAACGCGGATTTTCAAATAACCGCGTCATTGCTTTCGTGCAACTTTTCGCGTTGGCTGTCATTCGAGGAGATCGCGCACCTAAGATTGCCGTGTTGACATTGTTATGGTCAATCAAACCAGTGACAACTTCAGCATAAGTTCGAATTGATGAACGGTTAAGTTCGGGGTTCAAAGCTAAGATACCATCCAGTACTGATGTAAATTTATGAAGATCGGGACTACCTTGGTATTTTTTCAAATCTTTTGGTGTTACACGTGTCGTGTTGCCATTTTTCACGTATCAACTTCCTTATATCGTTGTTGATACCGAACACAGCGTAGTCTTTTGTTGACAATTTTGAAGGTCAGTCGTAAAGTTATCCACAAGAAATATTTTTCCTGCAGGTAAAATATTGCATCAAATTGGGAATAACACGATGAAGATCCGAAGCTTAACAATCAAACTAGTTGATTCAAACCCTATCATTAGTCGGCGGATTCAAGTCCCTGAGGCCATGAATTTAAATGATTTTCACCGCCTGATCCAAACTGCAATGCCGTGGGACAATAGTCACATGCATGAATTTCATTATCAAAAAGAAGAATACTGGCAAGAGGACGAAGATGAACTTGCGGAATTCCGTAGTCGCCCAATTCACTGCACAAAACAGTGGAGCATTAATCAATTTTTACACCATACGAATGCAAAGTCCTTTCACTATATCTACGATTATGGCGATCAGTGGGATCATCTGATCAAAGTTGGCGCAGTGAGTGATCCCAAACCTGGTGAAATTTATCCAAAACTGGTCGCAGCAAAAGGATTTGCACCCCCAGATGATATCGGTGGAATCTTCCATTACAACTGGGCTCTTGTAACACTTAACGAACCGGAACGGGAGGATTATGAAGACACGGTCGCATGGTTCGACGATGATTTTGACCCCAATGCTGATGTATTCCCCGCATTAGAACCGAAAGTTGCAGAATTTGCCAAACGATTTCAACATAAATTACGAAAGGTGAAATGAACAATTGGAAAAAATATTGAACATCAAGAGTTGAATTTTCATTTGACACCAAATAATGATAAATTAAGCTTCCAATTCTTAGCATAAAAAACTAAAGGGGCGTTAAATCCCCCAAAAACCTATTGTTTTTCATCAAAAAAGTGTCGGGTGCTAAGATAAAATACAATTTCATTACCCAAAATTTAGCATTACACAGGATAATTCTGAATAACCAATAAACTAAAAAACTTGACTGTTTAATTTAAAAACAACTTGATTTTGCTAAAATCAAAACTAGATTAATTGTGCTAAATCAAATAGAAATAATCACATGTTCTATCGTTTATTTTCAGTTCAATTGTGATATTTAAAAAAATTTTTTTGACTTTCAGTTATTGATCACATCTAGTCATTTCATGAATTTGTAAATCAGATACAAAAAATGTAATAGTTAAAAAGCAAGAATTATTATAAACTACCTGAAATTTTAGATATATTTTTTTGTGTAAAATAAATAGATTGCTATAATTTTATTATAATTTAATAATATTAATAAATTTTTATTGGCTTGCTTACAAAATTCCATCTAGTCCTCAATAAACAAAGTGAGTTAGATTCATGACCATATTAGTTACCGGAGGAGCTGGTTATATTGGAAGTCACATGACTTATAGTTTGATTGACTCAAACCAAAATATTGCAATATTAGATGACCTCTCTACTGGATTTGAATGGGTCGTTCCTCCTAATGTTACATTGCATCGAGGAAGTGTTGGGGATCGCGAGCTGTTAGACCAAATATTTCAAAAAGATGCAATAGAATCTGTCATTCATTTTGCCGCATCAATTGTGGTACCAGAATCTGTCGCAAATCCAATCAAATATTTCCAGAACAACACTGCAAATTCACTTACTTTAATTGATGCATGTATACGACATAATGTGAAAAAATTCATTTTTTCTTCTACAGCTGCAGTTTATGGAATCCCAAATTCAATTCCTGTACGAGAAGACTTTCCCCTTGACCCGATTTCACCATATGGTATGTCAAAAATGATGACAGAGCAAATACTTTCAGATGTTTCCAAAGTTTCCGAATTGAAATATGTTTCACTAAGGTATTTTAATGTAGCAGGTGCAGACCCACAATTACGTACGGGTCAATCCACTAAAAAGGCGACAACATTAGTAAAACTTGCTTGTGAAGCCGCCCTTGGAATTAGAAATCAATTATCGCTATTTGGGACTGATTTTCAGACACCCGATGGAACTTGTATTCGAGACTACATCCATGTATGTGATTTGATCCAAGCACATGAAAAAGCACTAGAAATGTTAAATGAAGGTGGTCAGAGTGCGATTTACAATTGTGGGTATGGTACAGGATTTTCCGTTCGCGAAGTTATTGATTCAATTAAAAGAATATCTGGTTGCGATTTTCAAGTTGTTGAAGAAAACCGACGGACCGGTGATATGGCAGAAATGGTAGCTGACTCTGCATTAATCCAACGTGAATTAGGATGGCAACCGCAATATAACAATCTTGATGAAATTGTAACCCACGCGTTACAATGGGAAAAGAAAATTATTCATGACACCAGAAAATTGGAGTAATTCAAAATGTCTTATCAAAAACTTACAATGGTCTTTATGGGTGCAGCTATTAGTGCAGGTAAAGCGATATTGTCTGTCTATAATACAGATTTTAAAGCCTTTAAGAAATCTGACAATTCACCCGTAACAAAAGCAGACCAATTAGCTGAGAACGAAATTATCCAAACAATCACTCGGGACTGCAATGATATCCCAATTATTTCAGAAGAATTGGTATCAAATGGAAATATCCCTGAAATTGAAAACCGCTTTATATTGATTGACCCTCTTGATGGCACCAAAGAATTTATCGAAAAAAATGGTGAGTTTACAGTCAACATTGCATTAATTGAAAATGGTAGACCTCAATGTGCTGTGATATTTGCTCCCTATACCGCTGAAATGTTTCTTAGTGCTGGGGTTGTGTCCTACCGAACTCAAATCAGAAGACATTCGATTGCTGAATTAAAAAAATTGTCAGTGAGAAACAAGCCTAATGGTGGTATAAAAGCACTTATAAGTCGCTCGCACGATAACGATGCGACAAAAAACTCACTACAGGCACTAACAGTGTCCGAGGTTGAAAAAGTAGGTTCAGCAATAAAGTTTTGTCGGTTAGCTGAAGGAGTAGCAGATTTCTATCCTAGATATGCACCTACTAAGCAGTGGGACTCCGCCGCAGGTGACTGTATTTTAAGCCACGCTGGAGGTAAAGTTGTTGATATAAAAATGAACCAGTTGAAATACTCTCATAGCGGCAAGTGTATTCAAGAAGACTTTGAAAATCCCTATTTTGTGGCGGTAGGAGATCAAAGTTTGTTGACACAGTATCAGGGCGATTAAGTGAATTTAAGTTAATCCAATTTAATTAAAAAATTGGATCTTTTATTCGCGTCCCAATTAAATTATTACAAGAAGCTTTTATCCATCTATTGTTGTGCAATAGTTGTTATATGCAAGTTAATAGGTTATAGCTATTTCTCTGAGCTCATAGAATTTATATTCGTTCGGCCTAAGAATTACAATTGTGCAGGTACAAAGTGCAAAGTATACATAAAACTGTTGCTGTTGGATCAGTTACTTTTAACAATTGTTCCCCACTTTCGTTAATAGCAGGTCCATGTGTGCTTGAGAATCGAACTCACGCATTAGAAATGGCCATTGCACTTAAGGAGATCTGCCAAAAACTGGATATCGCGTTGGTCTATAAGAGTAGTTTTGATAAAGCAAATCGAACAAATTTAAATAGCGCGCGCGGGATTGGATTAAATGAAGCTCTGCCCATTTTTGCTGAAATAAAAGAAACACTTGGTGTTCCTGTCTTAACGGACATCCATAGTGTAGAACAATGTGCTCCAGTTGCCAAAATCGTTGATGTCTTACAAATACCTGCATTTTTGTGTCGACAAACTGACCTTTTACTAGCAGCTGCAAACACCGGGTGCGTGATTAATGTGAAAAAAGGCCAATTCTTAGCACCATGGGACATGATAAATGTGCTTTCAAAGATTGAAAGTAGCGGGAATTCAAACATCATGCTGACCGAGCGAGGTACATGTTTTGGATATAATTCATTAGTATCGGACCTAAGGTCTATACCAATTATGGCAGAATCTGGCGCACCAATTATATTTGATGCGACACATTCCGTACAGCAACCTGGTGGTTTAGGAAAATCTTCAGGTGGACAACGGCAATTTGTACCAATACTAGCTCGCGCCGCGACTGCGATTGGAATCGCTGGTTTGTTCATAGAAACACATGAGGACCCAGACAATGCTCCTTCAGATGGACCAAACATGGTTCCGCTTTCAAAATTAGAATCTCTTTTGATGCAAGTTAAAGAGTTAGATGCATTGACCAAAAACCATTTAGCTAATTTCTAAATCACTACAACTGAAAATGAACTAAAAATAATTGCATTGCAATAATTAGAACAGGATATGTTGGTTTAGTATTTGGAGCTTGATTAGTAGAGACTGGAAGAGAATTTAGTACACCACTAAAGCTTATTTAAACTACCATAAAAATCAATAAAGGCTGAAATCAACAAATGGTGCAACTAATTTTAGTTGGACTTGGTTCAAAACCTGAAGATTAAAACCATCGGCATCTTGGGAGTTGCTTATAAGCCAAATACTGATGATTTTCAAGACACACCAAGTTTGGTAATAATCTCTAAGCTTCAACAAGCTAATGCTATTGTTAAAGTACATACCCCTGAAGTTCAGCAAAAACAAGACGAAACATTTTCTAGCATGGAGTAGACAACTGATCCATATGAAACCATGAAAGATGTTGATGCACTTCTGGTACTCACTGAATGTACAATATATCACGGACTAGATTTGGTTAGAATGACCAAATTGATTAAAGGTAAAGAGCTGATTGATCTAAGGAACATTTATCAACTAGATGACTCGGTGATAGCGGGACTAAATTATACAAGTGTAGGGAAACCACCCGCACATAAAAAGGTTTGATCTATTACTCACTACAAAGAGAGCATGTTAAAAAAAGTAAATTTGTGAAAATATTTATTGCAACTAACTATGATCCCAGTTATATTTATTACCTTTACAATTTATTAAAGAGTTTCCAACTATGACTGCCATAATAAATATTGTTGGTCGCGAAATTTTAGATAGTCGCGGCAATCCTACTGTTGAAGTTGATGTTGAATTAGAAGACGGTAGTTTCGGTCGCGCTGCAGTCCCCTCTGGTGCCTCAACAGGAACCCATGAAGCAATAGAATTAAGGGATAGTGAATCAAGATACAAAGGCAAAGGAGTACTTAAAGCAGTAGATGCAGTTAATATTGAAATATTTCAAACCATAAATGGTCTAGATGCAGAGCAACAACTCGCAATTGATACTGCGATGCTAACCTTAGATGGGTCTCCTGATAAAGGGCGATTAGGTGCAAATGCAATTTTGGGAGTATCTCTTGCTGTTGCGAAAGCTGCGGCAAATTCACTTAACATCCCATTGTATCGTTATGTTGGTGGTGTAAACGCCCATGTCTTACCAGTACCCATGATGAATATTATAAATGGTGGTGCACATGCCGATAATCCAATTGATTTTCAAGAATTTATGATAATGCCAGTAGGTGCATCTTCGTTTTCTGAATCACTGCAAATAGGTGTTGAGATCTTTCATACCTTAAAGAGTGCACTAAAAGAAAAATCACACAATACTAATGTCGGGGATGAAGGTGGTTTTGCTCCAAGTATTCAATCTACTAATGAAGCGATTGAATTTATTTTGGCGGCAATCCAGACAGCTGGATTCAAACCAGGAGAGCAAGTGTACTTGGCACTTGATGTCGCTTCCACAGAATTTTTTCGTGAAAACAAATATCAACTTAATGGTGAAGGTAAATCATTGGCAAGTAGCGAAATGGTACAATATTTAGAAAACTTAGTAAACCAATATCCGATAATTTCAATTGAAGATGGAATGGCTGAAGAGGATTGGGATGGTTGGAAAGAATTGACCACAGCAATTGGTAACAAGTGTCAACTAGTAGGCGATGATTTATTCGTAACAAATTCAAAACGATTACAAACTGGAATTGATCGAAATATTGCTAATTCAATACTCATCAAAGTAAACCAAATTGGTACTCTTACTGAAACGCTTAACGCAATAGAACTTGCGCAACGATCTGCGTATACTGCAATAATGTCTCATAGATCAGGCGAAACTGAAGATTCAACAATCGCTGATTTAGCTGTTGCAACAAATTGTGGGCAAATCAAAACTGGTTCTTTAGCACGCTCTGATCGCACTGCTAAGTACAACCAGTTGCTACGGATTGAAGAGGAACTTGGAAATCAAGCAAAATTTTCAGGTCAATCAATTTTACCTGTGAACTAGTTGATATTGAAATCTTAGAAAGCGACGAAAATTCTGACTCAATTCAATATAAAGTAGCTTATATGCGTTTAACCTAGGTACTTTGAATCTTTTCCATCACCATCTTCATTGTACTTGCAAGTACTTCAGGTGTTTCAGCACCGGAAACTGCATATGTTCCACCAAAAATAAAACATGGAACTCCAGAAACACCCATCTTTTTTGCAGTTTCAATTTCACCTTTGGTTTCAGCTAAATCGTGAGCTGAATCAAGCAGCTCTCTAACCAGTTCACCATCCATTCCTACCTTACGCGCCACATCTATCAGTAATTCATTGTTGGTTAGGTCTCCTCCTTCAACAAAATACTGTTTAAACAATTCCTCAATAACTTCATTTTGTTTCTTAACGGACTTAGACCATTTGATTAAACGATGGCAGTTAAGTGTATTTGGTGATTTTTTAATTTTCTCAAATGCAAAAGGAATATTTTCATAGTCTCCTGCCCTTTTGATTGCTTCGTAAATTCCTAGTGCATTTTTTAATCCGCCGAATTTATCTGATAGATACTGTTTTCGATCTTTACCCTCTAATGGTAGTGTTTCATCCAACTGGAATGGTCGCCAAGTTATATTTACTGATAAATCATCAAGTGATTTTATTGCTCGTTCTAACCGCCGTTTTCCAATAAAACACCATGGGCACATTACATCTGAAACAATGTCTATATGAATAGTTTGGTTACTTAACATATTTCTTCTACTGTCCTTCTAAATTTTTGATACAACTCTACAAGATTTAACCGTTTTTAGATTTAACCTCAAATTAAATTATTGAAATTTTAAATTGATTTAAAGTGCAAAATGCGTTTCTATATATTCCAAGCACACAATATTCAGTCTTATTTTCACCAAAATATTAGTAATAATCAATAGTTTAGAAACTATTTGTACAATCCGATTTATTCTGTTTCTTTAATTGCAATACCTATATCCTTTCACTTTCAGCAAAATTTAACTAATTACTCCGCCCACCAAGAATCTAATCGATAGCCAACTAATGGTTGGAATTCTGAATGATTTATATGATTCCACCGTGCAATCCTAACTTCCGGTAAATGATACAATGGAATTACATAAGCACCTGATAACAGAGCGCGATCATACGCTCTTACAGCTGAAACAAACGCATCTGAACCTTTTGCCTCAAGCATCGCTTTGATCATTGCATCAACAGCTGGACTCTTGACACCTGAAAAATTCCAACTTCCCTCAATATCTGCAGAAGATGAACTCCATCGGAAATTTTGTTCATTTCCAGGTGATAAAGAAGCACCCCAAAAATTAAACATCATGTCAAAATCAAATGTTTGTCTGCGTTTTTGATATTGTGTATCATCCATTGCTCTGATTTCTAGTTTTATTCCGGCTAATTCAAGTGAACGTTGATATGCTAATGCAAGTCGTTCCTCATCTTGTGATTTTGTCATTAACTCAAATACAAGATGTTCACCGGTATCTTTGTGAGTCGCCTTACCATCAATAACGTCATATCCTCCTATCTTTAAAAATTCAATGGCTTGACTTATTACTTTTCGATCACGCCCGGAACCATCCATAACAGGTGGCAATAATGTTCCATCCAAAGCTTTGGGATCAATTTCATCCAAATATGGTTGTAAAAGTTCTAATTCTGTGTCTGTTGCAGGTTGCCCACTTGACTCTAGGATTGACCCCTCAAAAAAACTTGAAGTACGTTGATAAATTCCGTGGAAAATGTTTTGATTTATCCACTCAAAGTCAAATAAGTGGATCAAAGCGCGACGAACGTTGATATCGCTAAACACATCTTTACGAAGATTCACTGCTAAACCAAACATTCCTTTTGGAGTCCCAGTTTTAAAAGTTTCTTTAACTACTTTACCTTCTTCAACCGCTGGAAAATCATAAGCTGTTTGCCAACGACTAGGGTCACCTTCAATTAATATATCAACATTTCCCTTCTTGAACGATTCAAAAAGGGCATTTTCGTCTTTATAATAGTCGATTCGGATTTGACTATAATTATCAAGTCCGGCTTTTATTGGTAAATCTTTTCCCCAATAATTTGGATTGCGCTTTAAAGTAATTGATACACCGGGTTTAACCTCATCAATCAAGTAAGGTCCAGAACCAACAATCGGAGTGAGTGTTGATTTATCAAAGTTTTCTACATCAATCGCATGTTTAGGTAAAATTGGAGCAATGCCAAGCAATAATGGAAGCTCTCGATTACTTGTATCATTAAAAATGAAGCGAACTGTATAATCATCAATTTTTTTGAATTCAGCTACCTGATCATACATATAACGATAATTTGGTCGTCCCTTATCCCTTAATAGTTCTGCACTAAATATCACATCATCTGCAGTTATTGGCATCCCATCAGAGAATTTAGCAATTTTGCGAACTTTAAATTCAACCCATGCTCTATCCTCAGGTGTCTCAATTGACTCTGCAATTAATCCATATAATGTAAATGCCTCATCGCGATTTCGAAACATTAAACTTTCATATACATTATTACCAAAAACCGAATCTCTTAATCCTCTTGCACTGGATGCCGCACCTTGAACAATAAATTGATTTAAGCTATTAAAATTTCCCTGAACCCCATATACGATTTTTCCATCTTTCGGTGCATCAGGATTCACATAACGTAGAGATTCAAAATTTGATGGTAATTGAGGAGTACCATGCATTGCGATACCATGCATCGGTGTAGCGTTTACAATTGAAATATTCACAGATACCCAAATAAGTGAACATATCAACAGCAGAAAATTACAATTGAATTTAAAATTTGGTAGATACTTCATTGTAAATGATCCTTATGTATAAATGCGAAATTCTCAAAGACTTATGTTCCTTAAATCACTAATCAAAAACTTCGCTCCTTACGAAAAAAATTAAAAATTTGTGAAATGTTACAAAAAATTAAGGAAATTTAAAAACAAAATAAAATATTTTGACAAAAATATTAAATTCAAGTAAATCTTGGATTATATTTTTGCACAGTGGATTTTATACTTTAAATAACACTCTGTCAAATTAAATCTCACATCAAGTTACCTTCACTAACAAATCAAGGAAACAAAAAATGATTTTTAAGAAGCTCAAACTGTTCACTGCTATATATTTAGCTATATCAATGTTCCCAGTAGCTCTTTTGATTCCAAGTGTTTTTGCACAAGAGGAAGAATCTACAAATATATGGGTAAAATTTTGTGATACAGACGAGGAAACCGGCCAAGAAATTTGTCTTATAACTACTGAAAAACGCACTCCGACAGGACAACTACTTGTATCAGTAGGCCTACGTGAAATTTCTGACGAAGAACGAAAAACTTTGATATTGTCAGTTCCCCCAGGGATGCTGATCCAACCAGGTTTAACATTTAACATTGATGGAGAACAAGAAAAGCAAGCGAAATATGGTATATGTTTTCCAAATGCATGCTATTCAGAACTAGTTGTAAGTGAGGAAGTAGTAACCAGTTTCAAACAAGGAAATGAGCTAAGAATCACTACCTATAACCAACAAGCTAAAAAAATACCACATAATTTAAGCCTAATAGGTTTTACCGAAACCTATGAGGGAGATCCAACTAACCCTGAAGACTTTCAAAGAAGACAACAAGGGATACAAAAAAAGCTTATAGAACAAGCCGATGCGGCACGACAGAAACTACTTGAAGAACAACGCAAAGCTTCGGAATCCACTACTTTAGAATCTAATCAATGAGCAATAAAAATTCTTAACAATCAAATTGAGTCCAGAATATCTAAATTAGTAATACACTTCCTTACGTTTAAAATGACAGTCGGTAAACTTATATTTGGTTTGAATTAACTCTGAATTGAATTTAATAACTGATCATAAAGTATATAGTCCAATTCAAATTTAGGGTACAGGATAACCATAGGGAAATTGACAATGACAAAATTACCACTTATTGAGGTAACTAAATCTTTCCCCTACCAAGTTAGGAGATTCTTCAATAAACTTGATAACCACTCAGACTACAGTTGTAAAATTTTGGCCATACAACTACAATTTTTTTTTCGTAATAAAAAAGTTGGAGGATTCAACCGCAGTATAAATGAATGGTACTTTTCCAAAGTATTTATCGAAAATCACAAGAGTTTTGAATTATTACAAGAAAGTAACTTTGAATTTAGAAAAAAAACAAGTGAGAGAGGTGAACACCAATATTGGTCGATAAAAGGGTTTAAAGGTTTTGAAGAGTTCCAGCAATTAATGACAACTATGACCAGAGTACCACTATAATATTCAACTGAAATTTAGCACTTTAACATATTAAACCAAAAAATTAGTGACGGTCTTCCTCTCGTAATTTATAAGAACCGTCATCTAATTGCTCAAAGATTTCACTTAGGTGTGGGTGTACAATTGGTTCACCACTATCATCTAGTTCAAGATTTTGCTCCGATACATAAGCAACATATTCGGTTTCTGCATTTTCCGCTAATAAGTGATAAAATGGTTGGTCCCTCCGTGGACGCGCACCTTCTGGTATTGATTGCCACCACTCCTCGGTATTATCATATTCAGGGTCTACGTCAAATATCACTCCCCGAAATGGATAAACCCGATGCTTGACAATTTGACCAACTGAAAATTTTGCTTTTGCAAGTTCAATCATTCTGTTTTACCTCAGATTATTTCGTACGCGCATATCTTATTATGCTCATACATTATATATAGCATAAAATTGTTTAATTGTAAAGCTCGACGAAACTTGGATCTCTCTCAATCACTAAATCAACTAAGTCAGCGATAACTTTTGCTTGCTTCCAAGTCGCATCATCTTGCATTTTTCCATCAATCATGACTGCACCAGAACCATCAGGCATTGACTCTATAATTTTCCTAGCAAACGCCACTTCCCTTTTGTCTGGGCTGAATACTTGCTTTGCGATTTGAATCTGGTTTGGGTGTAATGTCCATGCACCATGACACCCCAATAAAAATGCATTCCGAAACTGACTCATGCACGCTTCTTCATCAGAAAAATCACCAAATGGTCCATAGAAAGCTTTGATGCCAGCTTCAACGCATGCATCAACCATTTTTGCAATCGTAAAATGCCAAAGATCTTGTTGTGAAGCATTTCGATTTTGTGAATCTAATTTATCCGCTAAAATTACGTAATCTGGGTGTCCTCCTCCAACTCGCGTTGTTTTCATTCCCCTTGAAGCAGCCAAGTCTGCTGGACCAAGACTAATTCCATGCATTCTTGGACTAGCTAATGCAATCTCCTTAACGTTATTCACACCTTGTGCAGTTTCTAAAATCGCATGAATCAATAGCGGACGCGTGATTTTGTTCTTTGCTTCTAATTGTGCCAAAAGTTGATCCAAATAATGAATATTCCAATCACCCTCTACTTTCGGCAACATTATCACATTTACTTTATTACCAACTTCACTTACTATTTCAGTAATATCATCTAACACCCAGGGACTATCAAGGCTATTAATACGGGTCCATACTCCAGTATTTCCAAAGTCGTTTTTTGAAACGAGTTCAATGAATCCCCGTCTTGCCGTTACTTTTTGATCTGCAGGTATAGCATCTTCTAAGTTTCCCAATATTACATCTACCTTCGGAATCATGTCCGGAACTTTGTCTCTTATTTTTTCAATATGCGGAGGTATAAAATGTATCATCCGCTCTAATGTAACAGGTAATTCTCTTATTGGTGCCGGAGCACCTAATGCTAATGGTTTAAAGAAGTCTTTTGGTGTCATTGAAATTTCCGCTGAATCGTAAAATATTGATTGAAAATTAGAAGTTCCTCAATGAGAGTGATGAGTTTTTATTAGTGGCTAATATATTCAATTGCAAGCAATTAAACTAATCTATTCACAGCTTTACCATTTCTAGTTCTAGTCCAAACTTAATTTCTTTCTGACAAATTAATCACCTTCTATTTTAAGTATAGTCCCATTTTCCATGGATCCACATCCATTGCGAAGGATCTTCACGGATCCACTTTTCAAATATGTCGTGGATTATTTGAGTACCGGTCGCAATATTTTGTTCCAAATCTCCTTCCCGTGGGATTTCTACGATTTTGGCATAAAAATCAAACCCACCGTCAGCTCGTCTAATCACCCGACATGAGATTACAGGTACATCTTGAGTAAGAGCTAAATATATCGGAAACGTAGTAGCATAAGCAGGATTGCCAAAAAAATTTACTTTAATTCCACGAATATCACGGTGATCAGCAAGGCAAGCAGCAGCATTACCATCACGTAATGTGGACACCAATTTCCAACCCGTTCGACTGGACTTATGGTATAATCCAGCTTTAAACTGAGGTCGACGAAGATTGAACAAAAACTTTTCTACATAAGGATTTTTTAGTGCTTGATACACGCCACATGCTTCCCAACCCTCATATAATGCTGGCATGATAGAAAGTTCCCAATTGGTAAGATGAGCCGATATGAGCACACATCCACCGTTGCCACCAGACTCTTTCAATTTTTTTGCAGCATCGCTTGTTTGAAAAGAAAAATTTCGTCGCTTAATAATGCGATCAACCTGTAAAGTCTCTCCTAAGACTTGACCTAGAGTCTCCCACATATCGTAAACAATTTGCTTTCTAACTCTCTTTGCTAATTCAGGTAACGCCAGATTGACATTTGCTACTGCACGTGTGTGACGTTTGCGACTAGTTATTGGAGCTAAAATTCGCCAAAACTTCCCGATAATCTTTGGTCCCAATGATAATGGTAATATACGAACTAGCCCCGAAATCAACAGCATTCCTAACCATTCTACCCGGTAGCGAGTTTTTAACCAGAAATTCAATCTTGATTGCTCCAAGACTGTCACCTATTCTTCAATTGAAATAAATTTATTGGTTGGAGTAAACTTTAGTTTTGAAATCTTACTACCTCAAATTCTCAATAGAATTGAGTGCTAAAATAGTATAACGATGTAATCATTTTCAATCCAATCTATTCTTCTGCAATCCGAACATAGGTAGACGATAAATGGCACAAGTTTTGTCGCTAACATTGCCTTTTTTTGGACTTATTTTCTTGGGTTATATTGCTGGGAAAATAAAACGTTTACCCGAAGATGGTTTAGCATGGTTAAACACATTCGTGTTATATGTGGCACTCCCCGCTTTGTTTTTCCAGCTTCTTTCTCAAACACCATTTGATGAATTGGGAAATTTATCTTTCATAGTGGCGACTACATTCATAACATTTTGTATTTTTGTTCTCGCATTTTTTGTCGGAATGTTGGCTACACATGGACAAATAAACAATGCCACGATTCAAGCACTTGCTGGTAGCTATTCCAATATCGGTTATATGGGACCAGGTCTTACAATTGGAATCTTCGGAACAGCGGCAGCAGTCCCAACTGCACTAATTTTTTGTTTTGACAACATCCTACTTTTTACACTTGCCCCCCTATTAATGGCCATCAGTGGATATGATCAACGCAGTTTAATTGAAACCATCTATGATATTGTAGTTAAAAAAGTTTTATGTCACCCATTTATACTCGCAACGATTGCTGGTGTAATTGCAGCGTACTTTAACTTTACACCACCAACTGCAATTTATTCGCTACTTGAACTCTTGAAAAACGCAGCTGCACCATGTGCCTTATTCTCAATTGGAGTTACATTAGCCCTACAACCAGTTAACCGATTTGCCTATGAGTTACCAATTTTATTGATACTCAAACTTATCATCCACCCAATCTTAATTTTTGTGTTGCTGAGCTGGCTAGGAGATTTCGACCCAATTTGGGTCAAAACTGCAGTATTAATGGCATGCTTGCCTCCAGCAACCAATGTTTATGTCCTTGCACGTCAATATAATTCTTACATAGATCGGAGCTCTAGTACAATTCTTTTTGGTACTATCATTTCAATTCTAACAGCAACAATCTTCATATTTTTTATCACTGAGTCTCCGCTGTTTGATCATCTCTCGCAACAAATTCCAGAATCCATTAATAATTTTTTTGATTAAACTACGTAACTCTTTGAAACATTATATATGCGAATAAATTTTTTTCGTATGCAGCTATACTGTCGGCATAAAACAAAAAACCTAAGTCTTTACCTTTAGAAAGATTTCAAGGTTAAAAAGGTATTTTTGACAAAAAAAAGATTATGTAGTTTGGTATTTAACTGTTCCCAAAAATTTTCTTTACCAAGAGTGATAACACAGCCAATCATAAAGATTAGCTTTGAAAGGATAGAATTTTGCAATGCTTGAGTGGATCAGTTCACCAGATATTTTACTTAGTATTCTTACTCTTACTGCATTAGAGATTATATTAGAGATTGATAATATTGTCTTTATCTCAGTCATCATAGATCGAATACCACCTCAACATAAGAAAAAAGCTCGATAATTTGGTCTCACACTTGCAGTTATCTTTCGCATTATCATGCTAACCCTAATTACTAAAATTATAGAGTTTACCTCAGTACTATTTAAGGTATTAGGTTAACCAATCTCCTGGCGAGACCTCATTCTCATCGGTGGTGGAACATTTCTAATTTATAAAGCGACAATGGAAATCCATTTTGGAATAGAAGAAAACGCCCCTCTGACAACTGGAAAGAATTATTCCACTATGTTTGCAATAATCATCATTCAAATCATTATGGTAGACATGGTATTTTCTATAGATTCTATTGTGACTGCAATCGGAATGACAAAAGATTTGGGAGTTACGGCCACAGCAGTTATTATTGCGTTGGTTGCAATGTATTTTGCTTTTGGAGCAATTGCCAAATTCATCAATATCCTTAAGCAGCGAAATTTGGGTTGAGAAACAAGTTAAATCAATCTAAAATGATCATCTTAAGATCTACCTTTTTACCTAAGATTCTAATTTATATGGAAATAAAACAAGATAGCTACCGATAGGAGATAAAATGGTTAAAGCAATTCAAGTCCATAACACTGGATCCGCTGATGTTATGAAATGGGAGGATATTGATCGCTCCAATCCTGAAAAAGGTGAAGTTTTAATTCGACATACTGCAATCGGATTGAACTATATTGATGTATATTTTCGCTCTGGGGTTTATCCAGTTCCTGCTGGGTTACCATTTGTCCCTGGTAATGAAGGGGCTGGAATTGTTGAAGAAATTGGTGTTGGTGTAGAGCACCTAAAATTGGGTGACCGAGTAGCTTATGCTGGTCCAATTGGTTCTTATAGTGAAAAACGCGTTATACCAGCAAATAATCTGGTAATACTACCTGATGAAATCAGCGAAAAGGTTGCTGCCGGCATGATGTTACAGGGAATGACTGTGCAATATCTGCTCCGCCAAACTTACAATGTTACAAGTGATACTGTGCTATTGTTTCATGCCGCTGCTGGTGGAGTTGGACTAATTGCTGGTCAATGGGCAAAACAAATTGGCGCGGTCACTATAGGAACAGTTGGTTCTCAAGAAAAAGCAGAATTGGCATTGGCGAATGGATATACTCATGTAATCAATTATAAAACCGAAAATTTTGTTGAACGCGTTAAAGAAATTACCAATGGTCGCGGATGCGATGTTGTCTATGACTCTGTTGGAAGAGATACGTTTCCTGCATCGCTAGATTGCATAAAACCGCTAGGTCTTTGGGTTTCATTTGGACAATCTTCAGGAGTGATTTCAGAATTTAATCTAGGTTTACTATCACAAAAAGGTTCACTGTTTGCAACACGCCCAACTTTGTTCTCTTATATTGCCACCCGAGATGCTTTAGAAAAAACAGCAGACGACCTATTCGAAATGGTACTATCGGGGGCAGTTAAAATTCATATTAATCAAGAATATCCGCTCGCGAATGCGGTGCAAGCTCACAAAGAATTAGAAGCTCGAATGACGACAGGTACTTCGGTTTTGTTACCTTAGTCGAAACTAATTTAATTGACCTCAATATTCTTCAAAAATGCCGAGAATTTTTTTATTATTTTAACTATTTCAATCAAATGACATGTACAGTTCAAATTTAAACTAACATAAGAATTAAACTTATTCATCAAAAATTAGTGATTATTCCATATCCATGTGACATTCTTGAACGTATCATCGACTTTGCTTTACTTATATATATATGAACCATAAATTTGAACACAATACTTGCAAACAATATGATTAAAAACCCAAGTAAACCAATGATTTCTACAACACTTTACTATATATATCGGAAGCTGATTTCCAATTTTCAACTATGTAAATATGTTCCAATTTCCTTGCTAAACTACCAATAATAGCCAATCTCAAGAGTAATCTTTATTTGCAATTAAAAACTTAGCTTATTAAGCTCCGAAAATATAAACAAGAAACAAAAAAATTTGGACACAATTATTAAATTGCCAAGAAAACAGAAAACTTCACTTTTAAGTTTTGAGTTATTATGCCGACAGTATATACTATTTGGAAAAAATTATTTTTGGTGCGCTGTTTTGAAAACTGCTTATATGATTGAGTTTTAGGGATTAAAGTCATTTAATGAATTGGATTTTAATCAAGTTTCGGTGTGATTGGAATTTTAAGTTAATTCTCGCGTTTTTAAGAATTCAATGCCTTCATTCTTCTCGGCTGCGTAATTAACCTCCCAGTCTGACTTGGCCAGAAAAACTGGATTGTCCTCTTTATCACTGACTACTTGTCCTTGATTACTATCAACAAAGTTTTGTAAGACAACGGGGGCATTGCTTCGTAACCAGCGTGCTGTTACATAAGGTGTATTTTCAAATTCAATTTCGAGTTTGTATTCTTGTTGGACACGAGACTTAAGAACATCAAGTTGTAATACACCAACGACTCCAATAATCCATTGTGACCCAATTTTCGGCCGAAAAACTTGAATAAGTCCCTCTTCCGCCAAATCTTCAAGTGCCGAGCGTAATTGCTTAATCTTACTGGTATTTGCTTGACTTATTCGACGCAATATTTCCGGAGCAAAAGTAGGTAATCCAGTAAATCGCAATTTCTCACCCTCGGTAAAAGTATCACCAACTCTAATTGTTCCATGATTTGGAATTCCAATAATATCACCTGAATATGCAGTATCAGTAATCTCTCTATCTTGAGCCATAAACATAATCGGACTATGAATCATGATGTCTTTACCTGTTCGTGTTTGTTTGAGTTTCATCCCACGCTTAAATTCACCCGAACACATTCGCATAAAAGCAATTCGATCTCGGTGATTTACATCCATATTGGCCTGAATTTTAAAAATAAAACCAGAAACTTGATTGTCATTTGGTGATACCACGCGATTATCAGATGGAGCCGATCTTGGAGTTGGAGAATGTTTACCAATGAAATCAATTAGATTACTTGTTGCAAAACTGCGTAACGCACTACCAAAAATAATCGGTGAAAGATGACCTGCAAGATAAGATTCTTCATCGAAACTTGCGTACGCATCAACTGCTAATTCAGAATTTTCTTGGACAGATTCTAAGACATATTCCGGAACTGTATTTGCCAAAACTTCATCATTCAAACCAGAGCAATTAGTAAATGTGTCGCACTTCATGCCATCTTTTGCTGACATAAAAACATTGTTTTGCAAATCATAACATCCATTGAAATCTGCTCCCATTCCCATTGGCCAAACAAATGGACAAGCGTCTAATGCTAATGTGTCTTGGATTTCATCAATTAGTTCAAATGGGTCGCGTCCCTCCCGATCCACTTTATTGATAAAAGTTATAATTGGGATATCTCGTAAACGGCAAACTTCAAATAATTTTAGAGTCTGACTTTCAATTCCTTTTGCTGCATCTACTACCATTATCGCAGAATCAACTGCTGTAAGTGTACGATAGGTATCTTCGGAAAAATCTTCGTGTCCAGGTGTATCTAATAAATTGAAAATGATTCCATCGCGCTCAAACGTCATGACTGATGAAGTAACTGAAATACCTCGCATCTGTTCAATTTTCATCCAATCTGACTTAGTTCGTCTTGCTTCCCCCTTAGCCCGTACTGCACCGGCCATTCGTACGGCTCCCGCAGCGAATAAAAGATTTTCGGTTAAAGTAGTTTTGCCGGCATCAGGGTGAGATATAATCGCGAAAGTTCGTCTACGTTTGACTTCTTTCTCTAACGTCACTTCACTCATAAATTATAAAATTCCAGAAATACAAGTTTAAACTTAATGAAATTACTGAGAATTAGTCATCTCAGCAATGTTGAGAAACAACAATTATTAAACAATTGAAATTTGAGAATCCACAGCAGAAGAAATTTTAGCTAACAGAATTCTATAAAAATCATAAAAAAATTATAAGGGCTACGTAAAGTTCAAATTTGAAACACTCACTTTGAACAGTATCAGGAAAGTTAAGGCACGCTCAAAAGCGTACCTTTTTGTTTTTTTAACTTTCAGTTGCTATTCCTTGATCTAAGAGTTCTTTGATTTGGTTTTTATTTCCAGCAACAGTACGGTTAATTTCCTCTTCACCTTTAAGTAATAAAATGGTTGACATTCGTGGAACATTTCGCTCAGTTGCTACTTCATGATTACGATATTCAGTCCATTCAACACGAACAAAAGTGATTTTCTTATCATATTCAGGATTATCCTGCCGTAACGCATTAATTGCTCGTGCTTGTGCTTTGCAAGTCGAACAATAATGTGCACCATATTCTACTAATACAGTCTCACCGTTTTGCAATGCTTCTTTTATCACCCCTGGTTCATAGTCCAATGTTTCTCCAGCTTGAACTTGAATTACGAAGATGGCTAATAGAACGGCTGTGATGGTAAGTAGTTTACTCATAGCTTTCTCCTTTGTGGGGATTCCACATTATAATTGATTTTTAATGCTACACCTAATTATTTCTTTTTATAGTATAGCCAATTTTTGACTTTTTTCAACCCATCAACTCTTATCAATTTAGGTAAGTGAATTAAAGATTTTCACATGAATGATTTTCTACTCAGTAAAAGTTACTTATAGATAGCGACTTAACTATTTTGTCTCATCAAGCTCAACTTGATGCATTGATTGCTAAGTCTAAAAGATTCTTAATTTTTTCCTTGTTGGTTTCCGCAACTAGTCTTCCCAGTTCTTCTTCACCTTTTAGAACTATTAAAGTTGATCGACGTGGAATATTCCTAGAGATTGAGACTTCATGCGTTTGATAATCATCCCATTCAACACGTACAAAAGTTAACGCTCTATCATATTTTGGGTTTTCAGCACGTAGAGCTTGTATTGTTCGAGCTTGACTGTTGCAAGTTGGACACCAAGTGGTGGCGTAACGAACAAATACAATCTCACCATTTTCAAGTGCTTCTTGAATTAGTCCAGGCTTGTAGTTCAATGAGTTTTCAGCAAAGACTGGACCAGAAATTGCCACCAAACAGGTTGCTATTATAATCATTAATTTTTTCATAGTTCACCTTTCAATTTTAGAAGGCTATAGATAAGTCTTGTAGCCAATAGGGTAAAATTTCAAGCGCATAACCCTCAATCAAATAATGAATTTTAAATAATATCATAAGACCCACTGCTATTAAGATAACTCCCATAATCAATTTTGATCTTTCAGCAAGTCCACTGAGTGCCTGCGTTCGTTTTTGTAATGTAGACCTAGCACCTGCACCAAGTCCAATTATTACTGTTGAAACGCCAAGAGCAAAAAATACCATAATTGTTCCTGACCAGATTAAATTTTGACCTTGTGAAGCAAGTGCAATTGCACCACCTAATGTAGGTCCGATACAAGGTGACCAAACTGCACCAAGCAGAGTGCCACCTAAAAATTGGCCTTTCATTCCGTTCAGGTTCACAGAATTCATAGTTTGATTCGCACCACCGGCCAATCCAGCAAAAGCCAACTCAAATCTTCTACTAAACATTGGAGTCACCAATATAACTCCAAATCCTAACATTACGGTTGCACCAATATTCGCCAGTACAGCTTCAGTAAGTCCAATAGAGTGACCAACCGTAGCAACAATCATACCAAAAATCACAAATGATACGCTCATTCCCGTTGCCATTGCAATTGGGGCATACTTGTTCTCATTTATTGCTGAACCTAATATAATTGGTAATACCGGTAACACACAAGGATTAATAAGTGTTAATAGACCTGCAAAATAAGCGAAAATCAGTTCCATAATTTCTCAACTACACTGTGATCAAAAAACTGAATTCATATCTTAATGTAAACTGGTGATTAAACCCAATCAATTTTTTGTGTTCAAAATTTTCGATTTAGTTGTAATACCGAATTGATCAACAAACAGTGCATGCTTATTAACAACTATTTCTCATCATAAAATTAATTAGAACCCTTTCCTATCAGCATTCAAGATTTATTTGATCGCGTTCGAAAGACATTTACCTACTATTTGACATTAAATTCTATATGATTAGCCTTAATTGTTCTTAAACTAAGTAGAATTCAATAACATCAATGAAATTTTTAAAGGAACTCACTATGAAAAGGTACCACATTTTGTTAGTTATTATTCACTGGATAATGGCGATCATGTTGATCATGGCAATAACTGGTGGGCAGATGTTCTTGGGTCAATTAACTGGCAATACTCTAGAACGACAGCAAGCTTTAGGAGGACATATTTTGTTTGGATTGATTCTTGGTTCACTCCTAATCATTCGTTTAATTACAAGATTAACAAGTACACGCCCAGTGAAAGCAACTACTGGAAATGATTTTCTTGATAAACTAGGAGTTTGGACGCATTGGGGATTATATGTACTGGTTGGTTTTATGGTTTTAACTGGATTATCTACTGCCTTACTCTCTGGTATATTTCCCCTAGTTTATGGTGGTGAGGTTGAAATTCCTGATGATTTGTCGTCCTATCCAACACGGATGGTGCACAGTATATTCTCACTACTGTTGGCAGCTCTGATGATATTGCACGTGCTTGCTGCGTTTTATCATCAATTTGTTCTAAAAGATAATTTAATCAGTCGAATGTGGTTTGGTAAACGTTCTTAGTTCATAAAAATCAGTAAGTATCACGTTCAGTTAATGTTTTAAATCAATGAAACACTAACTAACTTTTGTAAATCTGATGTTTCACGATTGTTACTCTTGACAATTTATTCCGTCTTGTATCTTTTAAAGTTTTTTTATATTCAATCTACAAAATAAACTTTCCTAAATGATATAATAATTTTATCTAATTTTACTTAATTAAGAAGTTTTCCAGTTTCAAAACTGGATAATTGCACAATTATTGAGTACGGGAATGTATAAATTATCAATTAATTAAGGAGCAATATTTGGCGGATGGGGTGGGATTCGAACCCACGGTACGCTCGCACGCACGCCGGTTTTCAAGACCGGTGCCTTCAACCACTCGGCCACCCATCCAAATATATTCGGTTAATATAGATAGTGTATCTAAATTGTCAAGTGTAACGAAATAAAAAATTTCAAAATTCTACATTATGTCAATTGCAAATCAAATTTTTGAAAAGACCCACTTCTCCAATAAAAGTACACTTAACTTCAGAATTAAGTTGCAATTATTTGCAAATTAAATCTTAATGAGAATGCTAATTTTGATAAAAATCGAATAATCTACTAGGAAAATGTCGAAAATTATTACTAGAATTCCCCTAATTTGTAGAAAATTTTTCAATATTTATTTGATTTATAACCCTCTATTTATTAACAATTTAATTAAGTTTTCGCAAAATCTGCTCAAAAAATTGTTAAAAAGCTGTGAAAAACTTTAATAAACCCTTGAAATTCAAATTAAAATCCATATTTAAAATATTCAAACTTGATATATAAATTAATGTTTTGTGAATTTATGACGAAATTAACTGCCGAATTAGGACAAATTAGTCACCAACCTCCATCAAATAATTGCATGAACATAATGTTATATTCTTATAACCAAAATAAAGCCACTAAAGGATTTGAGTCTAAGTCTCCAAACTCAATCTTAAAGTCAACTGGAATCTGGACCCGCGTTGGGGTAGCTATCGGTTTATTATTTGGCATAGCTGCATGTACCAATAATGCGAAGTTTAACTCGAGCTTATATGGTCCAGCGAGTCCACAAGTTATCAAATATGGTGATCCTGTGCCAAAGGGAGGTGGCAGACAAGTTATCGGGAAACCTTATGTTATAGCCGGAAAAAAATACTATCCCAAACATGACCCTAACTATTCTGCAGTTGGTCGGTCTTCATGGTATGGCAGAACATTTCACGGTCGATTAACCTCAAACGGAGAAGTATTTGATATGGATGGTTTATCCGCGGCACATCCAACCATGCCTTTACCTTCATATGCCCGAGTTACCAACTTATCAAATGGTTCTTCGTTAGTATTGCGCGTTAATGATCGAGGACCATTTTATGGAAATCGAATTGTTGATGTTTCAGATAAAGCAGCAACAGTTCTAGGATTTAAACATCGAGGCATAGCTAAGGTTAAGGTAGAATATGTTGGTCCAGCAAGCTTAGCTGGTGACGATTACAAAACTCTCGCTTTAACGTACAATGCTCCTGGGGAAAGTAAAACATCGATCTCTCAGATTGCGACAATTCTAAACCCACCTATTCCTATACCCAAACCAGTATTCGCATCTAATAATCGGTCGCAAACTGCAAGTTTAGGTGAATTTATTTCAGACTTGACAACTATTCAGCCCCAACAAAAATCAAATGTTATAGACTCACCAGTACCAAAACTTAAACCTAATTCAAGTTAATAGAAACTAAACTACTAGTGGAATAAATATTTTAACTTTAGTCGTGTTATCAATCTACAATTATAGATTTGTTTATTGGAGTTGAAATTATATCACGGCATTGAATTTTCTGAAAATTTAAGAAACACTATATTGTTGCACAAATTCAACAATGTAATAGAAAATTCACCTTCCACTGCCGGCTACTAAACTGAAAATTGTTTAGTTTTGAAGAAAATTTATTTGAAGAAATCCAACATATTTGTAGGTACTAATTTTCTCGAAAAAATTTAATATTCTAACGTATTAAGGACTTCTCCACTACTTAAAAGTTGCAATAATTTACTTGACTTACAGCAACAATTAAGTTAAGTGATTATACAATTGGAGTCAATCCAATGCTAACTTAAGGAGGAAACAATTGGTACATTTAGTCAATTTGGAGAAGGTAGCTGAAAATGTGAAAACTATGTGGTGTACACTGAACTTTCGAATCGTTGTGCTCACAATTATACTTTATTTCGTACCTATGAGTGTTTTCGCACAAACAGCCGCACAATCACAATTTAAAAAAAGTCAATTTATCGCTCATTTTGACACTGGTTCAATCTTGGAGTCAGAAAATGAGAATTTCTCTTTTCACCCTACTTCATTGACTAAATTATTAACCATTGCTGTGGTGTTTGAGGCGTTAACGCAAAATGAAATTAGTTTAAGTACACAATATGCCGTATCCGAAAACGCTTGGCGAACCGGTGGTGCACCAAGTCAAAAATTAACTATGTTTGCTGAACTTGGATCCATAATTTCTGTTGAGAACTTACTTAAAGGTCTCATTATTCAGCATGCAAATGATGCTGCAATCATTCTAGCTGAAGGGATATCGGGTAGTGAAGAAAAATTTGTTGAACGGATGAATTCTTTTGCAACAAATTTAGGAATGAGAGGGTCAGAATTTACTGATGCGACGGGTTTAAATCTCACAAGTGGAAAAACAACTGCTTATGATATGTCTTTGCTGGTAACCCATATTTTCGAAAATTACCCTGAACTCAACAATTATTTCACTGAACCTAGTTTTGAATGGAACGAAATCTTACAAAGAAATAAAAATTTTCTATTTGAATCAGAATATGGCGTTGACTTACTAATGTCAGGGTTTGGTCAACAAACTGGTTATAGTTTTGCGGGTACCGCAAATTTCAATGGAAAGCGAATTTTTATCGTAATTACTGGTTTGAAAGAAGAAAACAGAGTTGAAATTGCAGAACAAATTTTAATAGATTCATTTAACAAATTAGTGACTGTTAAATTATATGAAAAAACCAAAACAATCTCGTATGCAAATGTTTTCGGTGGAGAACAAAATCAGGTTGAGATGGTTGCAGGTGATGAAATTTCTGTTTCTTTATTGCGTACACAAGCACAAGACTTATCTGGGAAAATAGTTTTTAGTGAACCCCTAATTGCACCTATTTCTCGTGGTGACTTAATTGGTCACCTTTTTATTTGGAACGGTGATATTGAACTGCGAAAAATACCGTTACTTGCGAAGACTAGCGTCGCGAAAGGATCCTTATTACAGCGCGCGCAGGATGGATTAGAAGAATTATTATTGGGGTGGTAATTATTCAAGTGACAGAAAATACACAATCAATGCGTTCAAACCCTCCTAACACTAAGAACAGAATCGACACCAAATCAACTATAAATGGCGTATTCATTACCTTTGAAGGCGGTGAAGGTGCTGGAAAAACCACTCAAATAAAACGTCTTACGAGAACATTAAACGAAGTCGGTATTACTACTACAGTAACTAGAGAACCTGGTGGCACCCCTAAAGCTGAATTAATTCGAAAAGCAATCCTTTCAGGTTCTATCAAAGAATTTGGACCAACTGCTGAGGCAATGTTATTCGCTGCAGCTAGACTTGATCATGTGGACAAGTTAATTAACCCAGCACTTAAGAGAGGTAACTGGGTACTATGTGATCGATTTACTGATTCAACCTTGGTGTATCAAGGAGAAGATGGTGTCAAAGAAGAAATACTTGTCGCCCTTGAAAATATTGCGATAGGCCAAACTATTCCTAATTTGACAATTATTATTGACATAAAGGCGCAAGAAGGACTCAAGCGGTCAAAAAATCGTAACGAATTAAAATTAGAAACAGCACCAGACCGATTTGAGCAAGAGTCAATTGAAGTTCACGAAAGAAGACGCCAAGCCTTTTTAAAATTAGCAAAAAACGATAGTAATCGGTATGCTGTTGTTGACGGTCATAATAGTGTAGACGAAGTTGAACAACATATTTGGCAATTAGTCCTCCCATTGACTCAATAATAAATTTTGATAGGAAAGTAAAAATGGTTAAAGAAGTGACTTCTGACGAAATACCACCACTAGATGAAATTCTTGGTCTGCCGTTTCCTTATGAGCAAACAGATCTATTTGGACATAATCAAGCCGAACAAACTTTATTGAATAGCTACCGTTCAGAACGATTACATCACGCATGGCTGATTGGAGGACCCCGTGGTATTGGTAAAGCGACTCTTGCCTTTAGATTCACTCGCTTTATGCTAGCATACCCCCATCGTTTCAGCAAAGATTGTAAAAATGCCAATAGTTTGACAGAACTGAGTAACCTCGTTCCGACTAACTATAATTCTATATTATCACATCCTAATGTTTTACATCTAACCAGACCATGGAATCAAACTACCAAACAATATCGAAATGAGATCACCGTTGATGAAATCCGCCGAACAATTCCATTTTATGGAACAACAGCAGGACAGGACGGTTGGCGAATTTGTATTGTCGACGCAGCGGATGAAATGAATCTAAATGCGGCAAATGCATTATTGAAAATTCTAGAAGAACCACCAGAACAAGCCATATTTCTTGTACTAGCACACGCTCCTGGTCGATTGCTCCCAACAATTAGATCGCGTTGTCGTCGTTTAGACTTAACGCCTCTAGATGAAGAAAATTTAATTCAAGCTCTTGAAAAATATGATATAATTACCGATCTATCAAAAGAGCAAATTAACCTTGCAATTAAAATTGCAGAGGGCAGTGTAAGGCGCGCCGCAAAATTGCTTGTAAACGACGGTATCAAAATTGCAGAGGACTTTGAGCAGCTATTTAATCAGCTTCCAAAAGCAGACACTGGAAAGATGCTTGCATTCGCTGAAACAGTTAGTGCACGGAACGCGATAGACAGTTATGAACTTTTCCAAGATTTAGTTCGTAGCAACATAAGAAAACTAATTTATCAAGGAATTGAAAAAGACATCCCACTAAATTCAATAGTAAATTGGGTTGATGTATGGGAAGAATCTAATGAAAGTGTGGCTCTCGCTGAAAAATTCAACTTAGATAAAAAACAGATTGTAATAAATACTTTCAACAATTTATCTGAAACTTTAATGTTAGCAAATATTGAAAAACTACAACTTCGATAGCAATTACATCCTATACTGTATTGCTAATAATTATTGGGCATTTCATACCATGAACACAAAAAAGAAACCATTTTACATTACTACTGCCATTAATTATCCAAATGGGGTTCCACACATTGGGCATGCTTATGAGGCCATTACTACCGATGCAATTGCACGATTCATGCGTCTTGATGGTCATGATGTGTTTTTCCTAACTGGAACTGATGAGCACGGGCAAAAGATGTTTCAAACTGCTGCCAAAGAAGGTATTTCAGCAGCGGAACTTGCGAACAAAAATAGTGCTGTTTTTGCGGAATTGTGCGCCGTATTGGGATGTTCAAATAGTGACTTTATTCGAACTTCAGAACAACGTCATCATCTCGCAAGCCAAGAGATTTGGCGACGTATGGAAGAAAACGGCGATATCTATATTGGAACTTATTCAGGATGGTATTCCGTACGTGATGAAGCGTATTATCAAGAAAGTGAATTGGAACTGCGTGAAGATGGTGTGCGATATGGACCTCAAGGTACCCCGGTTGAATGGGTTGAAGAGGAAAGCTTTTTCTTTAAATTGTCGGAATATGAAAATCGTTTATTAAAGCTTTATGAGCAGAAACCGGATTTTATCGGTCCAGCAGAACGACGAAATGAAGTTATCAGTTTTGTTAAAGGTGGACTCAAAGATCTTTCAATTTCTCGGACAACTTTTGACTGGGGGGTAAAAGTTCCAAACAATGATAACCATATTATGTATGTGTGGGTTGATGCGCTGACAAGTTATATAACTGGTGTTGGATTCCCAGATGAAAAATTGCCCTTATGGAAGTATTGGCCGGCAAATGTACACATAATTGGTAAAGATATCGTTCGCTTCCATGCGGTATATTGGCCTGCTTTTCTTATGTCAGCAAACATTGCTGTTCCACAAAGAGTTTTCGCTCACGGGTTATTGTTTCACGATGGACAAAAAATGTCCAAATCAGAAGGAAATGTAATTGATCCATTCGAACTAGTTGACCTGTATGGATTAGATCAACTGCGATATTTTGTATTGCGTGAAGTACCTTTTGGACAGGATGGTAACTATAGCCATGAAGGGATTATTAAACGAATCAATGCAGACTTAGCTAATGATCTTGGCAATCTGGCACAACGTTCCCTCTCTATGCTTGCAAAGAATCTTGATGGCAAAGTCCCTAAACCAAATAAATTCACTGATGATGACCGGAAATTACTAGATAAGACTGATGCTTTATACAGTTTTTGCACTACTGCGATGATTCGACAAGAACTCCATACCGTATTGGCTGCTATTTGGTCGGTAATTGCAGATGCCAACCGTTATTTTGCCTCGCAAGCACCTTGGGAACTTAAATCTAAAGATTCAAAACGGTTTAATACTGTATTGTATACAACTCTTGAAGTTTTAAGACAAGTTGCAATCCTGTCACAATTTGCGATGCCAACCTCATGTGATAAATTGTTGAATTTATTAGGTATTGAAGCTGATAAAAGAGACTTTAATTCACTAGGTAATGCGGCAAGATTAGAAGCAGGAACGAAATTGCCACCTCCTGTGGCTGTATTTCCTCGGCACATAGATAAAACTGATAATAGTAAATGAGATCAATCTATCATGCTTGTTGATAGTCATTGCCACTTGGATTTCCCCGATTTTGAGAGCGAAAGAGATCAAATAATTGATCATGCAACCCATTCTGGTGTGGACTTGATGGTCACAATAAGCACAAAAGTCAGGAAGTTTAATTCAATTAAAGCGATTGTCGAAACCTATGACAATGTTTTCTGTTCAGTTGGTACGCATCCCCACTATGCTGATCAAGAACCCGAAATAACCAGTAGTGACTTAGTAAAATTAGCTGAATATGAAAAAACTGTAGCAATCGGTGAAGCTGGACTTGATTTTTTTCGAAATAACTCGCCAAGAGAGGATCAGGAGCGAGGATTTCGGATCCATATTGATGCCGCACGAAAAACAGGGTTACCTTTGGTAATTCACGCCAGAAATGCTGATGAAACCATGATCAAAATACTTGAAGAAGAAATGAGTAAAGGTAAGTTTACAGCGGTATTACACTGTTTTTCTTCTGGACGTGAATTAGCGTTTCGTGGAATTGATCTCGGCTTATATGTATCATTTTCGGGAATTTTAACTTTCAACAAATCAGACGAATTAAGAGCGATAGCAAAAGAACTTCCCTCTGATCGCTTATTAGTTGAAACCGACGCACCCTATCTTGCACCTACGCCACATCGAGGAACCCGAAATGAACCAGCTTATGTCGTGGAGACTGCAAAAGTTCTTGCTCAAATCAGAGACACATCACTGGAAGTAATTGCCAAACTAACAACAGAAAATTTTTACCGATTATTTTCGAAAGTACCAAAACAGAGCTCAAACAACCTAACCCACACGGCTTAGAAATGGATCAAACCGATCGTGAAGAAATATTAGAGTTCTCTATTTTGGGTTGCGGGTCTTCTGGTGGTGTACCTCGGATTGGCAATGATTGGGGAGAATGTGATCCCGAAAATCCAAAAAATAGAAGACTTCGCTGCTCGTTACTTGTACAACGAGTTAATATATCTGGTGAAAGAACCACCATCTTAATTGACACAGGCCCTGATATCCGAGAGCAATTAGTGCGCGCCAAGGTCGAATCAGTAGATGCAGTTTTATACACTCACCCGCATGCTGACCATTTACATGGAATTGATGATTTACGACAAATTGCAATCAGAACTCAACAATTAGTACCAGTTTATATGGATAACAACACCTCAAATCGTGCACATGAAGCATTTAGTTATTGCTTTACGTCTATTGGTGAAATTTACAAACCGATCCTTAAGGAACATCGAATTCATGAAAAACAACCCATCAAGATCAATGGACAAGGGGGGCCAATTCAAGTTATCCCGTACCGAGTAAACCATGGTGACATTGATGCACTCACGTTTAGAATTGGAAAGGTATTATACACCCCTGATGTCAAAGAAATACCCGACGAAAGTTTTCCAGCATTAGAAGACCTTGAAGTTTGGATAATTGATTCGCTACGTCGACGAACTCACCCCACTCATTTTTGTTTTACGGATACTCTAAATTGGATTCATAAGGTTAAACCAAAACGTGCGATTTTAACTAACATGCATACCGATCTTGATTACGAAATAATGTGTCGAGAGTTACCGAAAGAGATTGAACCAGCTTATGATGGGCTTATGTTCCATGTAAGTTGTTAGTTGACAAACATCTTAGAATCTACAATCAAAAATTCATATAATTAGTAGTCTTAAACCAATCTACTCTGCTTAAGAGCAGCATCAATATAAGAACGAAAAAGTGGATGCGGATTTAACGGCCGAGATTTCAATTCCGGATGATATTGCACCCCAATGAACCAAGGATGATCTGGATATTCTATTGTCTCTGGCAAAAAGCCATCTGGTGAACTTCCAGAAAATACCAATCCGGTAGATTCTAAAATCTCTTTGTAATAAATATTCACTTCAAAACGATGGCGATGTCGTTCGGAAATCTCCAAATTTTCATAAATCGTTGCAATTTTACTACCCGCTACTAATTTCGCTGGATATGCCCCTAGTCGCATAGTACCGCCGAGTCCATCAGTCAATGAACGTTTTTCCAATTTTTCACCTCGCATCCATTCAGTCATAATTCCGACGACAGGAGTATCGGTTTTACCAAATTCAGTTGAATTTGCTGTATTAATTCCCGCTAAATTTCGCGCAGCATCAATCACCGCCATCTGCATCCCAAAACAGATTCCAAAGTATGGAACTTTATACTCTCTGGCAAATTTTGCCGCTGCAATTTTTCCTTCAGCTCCACGTTCACCAAAACCTCCCGGCACCAAAATGCCGTGAACTTGTGTTAAGTGGTCAGCAGGATGTTCACTCTCAAATATTTCAGAATCGATCCATTCAAGGTTAACCTTAACTTTGTTTGCAATTCCACCATGGTTCAATGCTTCAATTAATGAAATATAAGCGTCTTTCAATTCTACATATTTGCCAACAATCGCAATTGTAACCTCTCCATCAGGATTCTTGATAATTGTATTAATTTTTTGCCAAGGTGCGAGATTTGATTTAGTGCATTCTGAAATCCCAAACGCGTTCAAAACTTGTGCATCAAGTCCAACTTTTGAATATGCAATCGGTACATCATAAATTGAGTCTACATTCAACGCTGGAATTACTGATTGTTCCCGAACATTGCAAAATAGTGCTAGTTTCTTTCGTTCTGATTCAGGAATTTCACGATCACACCGAACCAGTAAAATATCAGGTTGAATTCCAATTGATCGCAATTCCTTCACAGAATGTTGTGTCGGTTTTGTTTTTAATTCTTCAGAGCTTGCAAGATATGGCATCAGCGTCAAGTGAATGTATATTACATTTCCTTTTGGCTGATCATTTCCAAACTGACGGATCGCCTCAAAAAAAGGTAATCCTTCAATATCTCCAACAGTTCCTCCAATTTCACAAATGACAAAGTCAAACTCTGAATTGCCATCCTGAATGAACTCTTTGATCGCATCTGTAACATGTGGAATTACTTGTACAGTTCCGCCAAGAAAATCTCCGCGTCGTTCCTTTGCGATAATTTCCTGATAAATTCGACCAGTGGTAATATTGTCATTCTGATTCGCTGGTCGATCAGTGAATCGTTCATAATGCCCTAAATCCAAATCTGTTTCTGCACCATCGTCGGTAACAAAACATTCACCATGTTGAATCGGGCTCATTGTTCCAGGATCAACATTCAAATATGGATCTAATTTACGAAGTCGAACTTTAAAACCTCTTGCTTGCAATAAAGCACCAAGAGCTGCTGAAGCAAGTCCCTTACCTAAAGAGGATACCACGCCACCAGTTATAAAAATATACTTTACCATGGAATCAAATTGTAGCTCACCTAAGTCTAGTTTTGCTAAATCAATTTGAAGTTTTCCACAGGATATTTTCACCCAACAATAAAATTGCTGGGTGAAAATATTTCTCTGAAAATATAGTTGAAATTATTGTGTTTCCGGCACTTCCGGATCTTCTTCCTCTTCTTCAAGACCACTTTCACTTCTCAATGCTTCAAGTACGTTAGATGGTGTTTCTGTGTCTTCACTAGCTTCATTAACTGGACCTGAAATTTCGCCAGTTACTTCCTCCAAAATTGATCCTGCACCTTCGTACTGACGCGTCCAAATTGTTAATCCAAGCGACGTAGCAAAAAATACAACTGCAAGAATTGCGGTTACTCGAGTTAATGGGTTACCTGCGCTACGGTTAGCCATCATACCACCTCCACCACCACCGATTCCAAGTGCGCCTCCTTCAGAACGTTGCAGTAAAACGACTAGTACCATAGCTAGTACTACCATTAGATGTATAACTATTATGACTGTTTCCATTTCAAAAAAATTCACCTGTTTTGTTGATCGTGTTTAAGCGAAAATAAAAGATACACGATTCGAGTTTAAATTTCCACCTGTATTTACAGATTCAATTTGAAATATAGTAATTAACCTTTTAATTATTAAGATAAACACTCGCGATTTGCAAAAAATCTTCGGCTTTCAAACTTGCACCTCCCACCAAAGCACCATTAACATTTTCAGGTGCCATTAAATTTCTTGCGTTTTCTGGTTTTACTGACCCGCCATATAAAAGTCGTATAGTCTCTCCATCGTTACCGAATCTTTCAACTAAATAATCTCTGATCATATTGTGGACTTCTACGACTTCTTCCACAGTAGGAGTTAATCCAGTACCAATTGCCCACACTGGTTCATAAGCTAATACAGTAGAATTTAATTCAATATGTTCTGGTACAGAGCCTTTAATCTGTTGCAATACCACTTCTTTCGTTGTACCACCATCGCGTTGCGTTTGAGTTTCACCAATACAAATAATTGCGGTTAGCTTTGCGGACCAAGCAGCTAAGACCTTTGCTCGAACTAATTCATCGCTTTCAGTATAGCCAGTACGACGTTCTGAATGACCTACAATGACATAACTGGCCCCAGCTTCGCGCAACATTGCGGCCGAAATATCCCCAGTATATGCACCTGATTGCTCAAAATGACAGTCTTGTCCACCCAATGCTAATGTCGGCTCAGTTAAGTTTTCATTCAATAAGTGCAATATGGTGGCAGGTGGACAAATTAATAAATCAACAAATGGATTGTAATTTGAACTGGATTCTAAAATTTTTTTAATCTCATTCAGACTTGCTAGTGTACCATTCATTTTCCAGTTTCCAGCTACCAATGGTTTAACTCTTGTCAACATATTACAATAGATCCTTGATATTCATAAAAATATAGCAGTTATTAATATACGAGATTAACCCAATTTCAATAACAATGATGATAATTTTCATAGGTTAGCTATTGACAAAACATCTTTTTTGCACTAAATTAAACAAATTAAGTCTGCAAAGACTCTTTCTAATCAACAAACAAAGGGTAAAATTTAAAAATGTTAAGTAATATGCTCAACCGCTCTGGTTCATTTTACATCAAAATCATATTGGTAGCACTGCTAGTAGTCAGTTTCGGAATTTGGGGTATCGCTGATTTTTTGACAAGTACCACCGTTAATAACATCGCAACAGTTGGTGAAACTGAGATTAAGTCCGTAGCCTATCAAAGAGAATTTAACAATCGAATTGAACGTGCCGAGAATCGAAGAGGCCGTCCCTACACTATCGCTGATTTAGAAGATTCAACCATCCCAGAACGTGCGTTAGATAAGTTAACGGGTGATGCGGCTCTCGTAGAGACAGCGCGCGTTATGGGACTCGGTATTTCAGACTCACAATTAGCAAAAATCCTCCAAAAAGATGAGACATTTAGAGGTCCAACGGGTACATTTGACGAAGTTGCTTTAACCCAGTCATTAAAACGAGCTGGGACAACTGAACGAAGATTTTTTGAGCAACGGCGCAAACAAGCAGAGATTGAATTGATTGACGATGCAATTACTGGTCCCATGAACTATTTAAAAATCTTCTATGATGCTGCCGCCGTCTTTCGTACTCAAGAGCGCAAACTTCGTTTTGTTGTAATTCCCCCTGATGCAATTGGTGAACCAGATGATCCTACTGAAGATGATTTAATTGAATATCATGAAGAAAATACTGCAGAATTCAACATCCCCGAGTATAGAAAAATAGAGTATTTTTCACTTAATGTTGAAGACTTCATTGAAATAGATACAGTTTCCGACGAGGAAGTCATGGAAGAATATGAAGCCAACAAAAGTGATGAAATTATTCCAGAAAAGAGGGAAATTTCAATTTTAACATTTCTCGAAAATGAAGCGGTAAGTAATGCCAAGTCAAAAATAGATGAAGGCGCAACTTTTACTGAAATTTTAACCGAAAATAATATTCCAAATCGCGAAGCTTACGCTGGCTATTTATCCAGAGATGAAATTGAAGACCCAAAAGTCGCTAGTGCCGCATTTAAATTGGAAATAAATGAAGTTAGTAAAATAATTAATGGTGAATACGGTAAAGTAATAATAGAAGTGAGCGATATTATTCCTGAAAAGCAAATTCCATTTGAGGATGTCAAAGAAAAATACAAAAACATTCTTGCGATGCAACAAGCTGAAGATGACTTGCAGCAACTATTTGAGCAAATTGAAGATGCACGCGACGGTGCTGACACATTATCTGAGCTAGCTGAAATTTCAGATTCTGAAATTATGACCTCAGTTTTAGTTTCAAAACGAGGAATCAATGAAGATGGAGAGAATATTGAATTTCCATTGCAAAAAGATTTACTAAAATCGGTATTTGCTAGTGAAGTGAATTCTCTACCTGAACCAATTTCATCTGAACGCACCAATTTCGTTTGGTTCAGTGTCGTTGAAATTGTTGATGAAGTTGAACGCGAATATGACGAAGTGAAAGAATTGGTTAAGGAAGAATGGAATACGCGAAGAAAACAAATAATTCCATTTGAAGGAGAACTGGAAGAATATTTTGTTGAAAACAAAGAAGAATTTGAAATTCCAGAATATCGAGTCGTTGAGTACCTTGAGTTGAATCCAGAAGACTTAAAACGACCGGAGGAAATTACTGATGAAGAGGCAATGGAAAAATACGAAGAGTCAACGTCGAATGACCATATCACACCGGAACGCAGACTAATCTCGCAAATTATTTTTGAAGACATGGAAAGTGCCGAAGATGCGAAGAAAAAACTTGATGATGGAACGACATTCAACGATCTACTGGCTGAACTTGAAATTGAAAGTAGTGATGCAAATCTAGGTTTTAAAGAACAAGGCGAAATTTTGGATGAGCACGTTGATGAAGTCGCATTTGCGATGGAAGAAAAAGGTATAAGCGAAATTATTGAAGGCCGATTTGGTCCAGTGATCATTGAAGTAGGTGATATTTTACCAGAATCAAGACAACCTTTTGAAGATATTAAAGAAGAATACAAAGAGACTTTAGCCGGTGAAAGAGCTTCAGAACTTGTTGATGAATTATATGAAAAAGTAGAAGACGCACGCGCCGCAGGCGATTCATTTGAAGAAATTGCAGATCTTTTTGACCTAACGGTTAGAACTACAGTTCCGGTTTCCAAAGATGGTAATGACGTTGATGGTGAATATGTAAATATCCCCGAACAATACACTGTTTTACGTGAGGCATTTAAAAGCGATATTAATATTGAGAACGATCCAGTTCCAGTTCGAGATACTGGATATATTTGGTATACAGTACTTGATATCATTCCTGAGATTGAACCTGAACTTGATGACGTTTATGAAGACGTAGTTGAAGCTTGGGAGAAAACAATCAAGAAGAAGTTTCAGGAAAAATTAGCGGAAAAAATTCAAAAGCGAATGGAAGATGGAGAAATCTTGGAATTGATTGCGGCTCCACTTGACTTGCATGGGAAAACTACTCCAATGATGACGCGCCGTGATACTGATGCAGGACTTCCTCGTCCAGCAATTGAAACCGCGTTTTCTGCTCCTGAAGGTGAGTTCAAGATTGGTGATGGTGATGAAGACGATGTTGTGCTGATACAAATCTTAAAAGTTGAAAACCCACCACCTCCTGAGGAAGACGATGAAGAAATTACCAAACTTAAAGATGAAATTGCTGATACACTACAACAAGGACTACAAGAGCAATATCGAGTTGCTGCCGCTGAATATTTTGGAATTTCATTGAATCGACCTATTTACAGAGCAATCATTGAATACGATCGCGAGCGAGAATAGTTCTAACTGTTCTTCTTTAACTCTCATTTTACAGTAAACGATTCAATAGATTCATCTTATGCCAGACCTTAAACCCTTCATTGTAAAACTGGCAAGTAAAGAAAATCTTACTCGTAGCGAATCTCAATCAGTCTTTGACATTATAATGTCCGGTGATGCTACTCCTGCGCAAATTGGTGGGATTTTAATGGCGTTAAAACTCAAAGGGGAAACTGTTGAAGAAATAAGTGGTGCAGTTCAATCTTTACGTTCAAAAATGTCAACTGTAACTGCACCTGCTGATGCAATTGATATTGTAGGGACAGGTGGGGATGGTCACGGTACATATAATATTTCTACTACTGTTGCGTTTGTCGTTGCAGGTTGCGGAGTTCCGGTAGCCAAGCACGGTAATCGAAATGTTTCATCAAAAAGTGGTGCTGCCGACGTACTTACAGCTCTTGGGGTTAAATTGGACATTAATCCTGAACAAATATCAAAATGCATTCATGAAGCAAAGATTGGATTCCTTTTTGCACCACAACACCACCCTGCAATGCGTTTTGTCGGACCATCCAGACAAGAATTAGGTGTTCGCACAATTTTCAATGTACTTGGCCCCCTTTGCAACCCCGCTGGTGTAAAAAAACATCTAATTGGAGTTTATTCTAAGCAGTTGGTAGAACCCGTTGCAATAGTTCTTAAAGAGTTAGGTTCAAAACACCTTTGGGTAGTTCATGGGGCCGATGGAATGGATGAAATAACAACAACTGGAGTAACTTTTGTTGCAGAACTCAAAAATGATACCATCAAAACATTTGAGGTATTACCAACCGATGTTGGTTTGAATGTCGTAAGAATTGACGACTTAAAGGGTGAAGATGCGCAAAAAAATGCCGAAGCTCTAAAATGTGTCCTACAAGGAGAGCAAAACGCCTATCGCGACATAGTGCTTATGAACTCTGGTGCGGCGTTAGCTGTTTCTGGACTTGTAGATTCATTTGAACAGGGAATAATTCTTGCATCTAAATCTATTGATGACGGATTAGCACTGAAATGTCTTAATAAACTAATAGAAGTGTCAAACTCTTGAATCATGTCAGACATTTTAACGCGAATCGAATCTTATAAGAGAGAAGAAATCGCACATGCAAAATCGAAAATCAGTGAAAGCGAATTAATTGCACGCTGTAAAGATGCATTACCGGTACGAAATTTTAAACAAACTTTAGCCGAAAAGATTGAGAATGGTGACTTTGCTCTAATCGCTGAAATAAAGAAGGCAAGTCCATCAAAAGGTTTAATCCGTGAAGACTTTGAACCAGCTAAACTTGCGAAGTCATATGAATCTGGTGGTGCGACTTGTTTATCAGTCTTGACTGACCAACCATCATTTCAAGGTTCTCCTGACTACCTATCACAAGCTCGCGTAGCAACTTCATTACCAGTTTTACGCAAAGATTTTATGTATGAACCATACCAGGTGTACGAAGCACGAATGTGGAACGCAGATTGTATTCTGATTATTCTTGCTACGGTTAGCGATGAGGAGGCGCAAATCTTGGAGCAGACTGCACTTGAACTAGGAATGGATGTGTTGGTTGAGATTCACAATGAAGAAGAACTTTTGCGGTCAAAGAAACTAAGTTCAAGACTAATAGGAATAAATAATCGTAATCTGAAAACCTTTGAAACGTCACTTGCAGTAAGTGAATCACTTGCACCATTAATTGACTACAACACTCTCATTGTTGGAGAGTCTGGTATCAACACGCACGCAGATATGCACCAGTTAGCTCAAAAAAATATTCGCACTTTTCTTGTTGGTGAAAGTTTAATGCGGGAAAATGATGTAGAATTAGCAACAAAAAGATTACTAACCCCCAGTAGTTAACCTTTGTTTTATTCAGTTGTTACTAACTGGGTTTCAAAATCAAATTTATTTTAAGAGAAAATAAAATGAGCGAAACAAGTCAACTTACACACCTGGATGAAGAAGGTAAAGCCAATATGGTAGATATTTCTCAAAAAGATACTACAAATAGAATTGCTGTTGCTAATGGACAGGTTCGAATGAATTCCGAAACCTTGCAGTTAATATTGGCAGGAAACACAAAGAAGGGAGATGTACTTGGTGCGGCACGAATAGCAGGAATTATGGCAGCAAAAAAGACAGCAGAATTAATTCCACTTTGCCACGTATTGTTGCTATCAAAAATCTCAATCGAAATTAAACCTGACGACAGTATACCAGGTTTACGAGTTCAGGCGACTGCTAAGGTATCAGGGAAAACAGGGGTTGAAATGGAAGCACTGACAGCAGTTTCAGTGGCTTGTTTAACGATATACGATATGGCAAAAGCTATAGACCGAGGAATGGTTATAGATAACATCCAATTAATTGAAAAATCTGGCGGTAAATCAGGTTCTTGGGTCAATCAAGAGAATTAATCAAAATGGCACTAACTTCTGTCGAACAAGCCTTAAAGCTGGTTTTAAAAAATGTAAGAGTAACTGATTCAGAACAGGTGTTACTTACAGAGGCAAATGGTAGATATTTAGCCAAAAATGTAAAGGCATTACGAACACACCCCCCCTTTGATACCTCCGCAATGGATGGATATGCAGTGAAGGTGTCTGACCTAAAGTCCTTACCCACTAAATTAGCTGTTATTGGCGAAGTACCAGCAGGACATTGGTTTACAGGTAATGTCAAAACTGGAGAATCTGTTCGGATTTTTACTGGTGCACCAATTCCTAAAGGAACAGATAGCGTTATAATTCAAGAAAATGTTCAACAATCTGGCGATAATATAATTATCTCTGAGAAGATCGAGAAAGGTGCTTTCATTCGTATTTCTGGATTGGATTTCACAAAGGGGGATACACTATTAAACAAAGGTACTAAGCTAAACTTTCGTAATATTTCTTTAGCGGCCTCAATGAATCATCCAACATTACCAGTATACAAAAAACCAATTGTCGGCATTTTTGCAACAGGTGATGAATTAGTTAGACCCGGAAATTCAACCAGGCAAGGACAAATAATTTCTTCCAATAGTTACGGAATTGCTTCATTTGTTGAGCAAAATGGTGGAACATTGATAGATTTTGGTATCACCAAAGATAATCCATCGGAAATTTCAGAAAAACTTGACTGTGCCCTAAAATCAAACATTGATATTCTTGTTACCATTGGTGGTGCCTCTGTCGGCGAATATGACTTAATCAAAGGTGAGTTAAAAGAAAAAGGTTTAGATGAAAAATTTTCTCGAATCGCAATGCGTCCAGGTAAACCACTTATTTTTGGACACATTGGTGACAAGCCAATCTTAGGGTTACCAGGGAATCCAGTATCTTCACTTATTTGCTCTATAATTTTTTTACGTCCCCTATTACAAAAAATGCTAGGTCAACAAATAGAACAAAAAAATTTGTTGCTTCCCACTAAAGAATCTTTACCGGCGAATGACCAAAGACAGGACTATTTACGAGCGAAAATCATTGAAGAGCCTAATGGTAAACGATATGTAAAACACTTTAGCAAGCAAGATTCTTCAATGTTAGCAGTTTTAACTGAATCTGATTGTTTGATTATTCGTCCGCCATTTGCGCCAGCTGAAAAGCCGTGTTCGTTAGTTCAAGCTTTACTAATCTAATCTAATACAAATTTTATACAAACCAGATGTTTGGTTTAACAAATCGGACCACTTTTGATGAAATCTGTTAAATTTTCACAAAATGTTCAAAAATTTCTCAATATTAAAAATAATCATTATGTCCTATTTTACTTGATTAAATTGAGATAGATGTGAACAAAATAAAAAAATTGTGAATAAAGTACTTGCGAACAATATATAAACACATTATATTGAATTAAACAATTAACAAACAAAATAACAAAGGCAATACCTAATGCTTACAAGAAAACAATACCTACTACTCAAATATATCCATGAATCCGTTGAGGAGTCAGGATACATTCCTTCATATGAAGAAATGCGGGTTTCACAAAAACAACGTTCTAAAGCAGGAATACATCGATTAATCGCAAGTCTTGAAGAAAGGGGATATATTCGCCGCTTACCCAATCGGGCCCGTGCGATCGAAATCATCAAACTTCCAAAGAATCTTGCGACAGACCAGCATCAAAATGTAGCATCGGTTAATGAGAATACCACATTCTCTAATGACAATGTGATTAAATCCGCTGCTTCCAAAGTACGTTCTACTGTTGGCAATATCAAGGAGCGAGTGGTTTCAGTTCCAGTCATGGGTGCGATCGCCGCGGGAGTACCAATTGAAGCAATTCAAAACCAAAGTGATACCATTGCGGTTCCTGAGCATATGATTTCAGGTGGTGAACATTTTGCTCTAGTGGTAAATGGAGATTCGATGATAGATGAGGGAATTTTTGATGGCGATACCGTGGTAGTTCAG
Source organism: Stappiaceae bacterium (assembly GCA_964291365.2). GTDB lineage: Bacteria > Pseudomonadota > Alphaproteobacteria > Rhizobiales > Stappiaceae > JBDWFY01. Next base: position 535,828 of record OZ219989.1, on the reverse strand, counting down.
AAAACAAATACTGCCAATAATGGTGAAATCGTTGTTGCACTTATTGATCAAGAGGAAGCGACATTGAAACGCCTCAAAAAAAGAGGAACAAGAATAGCGTTAGAAGCGGCAAACCCAGAATACGAAACTCGAATCTATGAACATGATCGGGTTACTGTTCAAGGCAAATTGGTGAGCTTAATCCGCCAATATTAATTGACAGTATTGACTGGAACAAACAAAAAAACTGCTTTACAGAATCGCAACGAACTAAACTGAGCCATAAACTAAATTCCAAGTTTAAGTGGCTCAGTTTTAAAACCAATTATTTAAATTCAGCGAAATATGATGTAATAATTGCGCGAAGTGAACAATTGCCACTTCATGATATAACTTTTTCTAATCACGATTATTTCTACCTTCAAAATTATGTAATCTTTCAATTTTAAATCCACTTTACCATAACAAATTACAATTTATTCAATAATTTGATCAAAGGTAACAACATGAATAAACCATTTATTGCACGCTTTGCTCCCTCACCTACTGGATACCTGCATATTGGCGGTGCCCGAACCGCGCTATTTAATTGGCTCTTAGCACGAAAAAATAATGGAAAAATGTTGTTACGCATTGAAGATACCGATCGTAGTCGTTCAACTGATGATGCAATCAACGCAATATTAAGTGGTTTAGAGTGGCTAGGACTAAGTTGGGATGACGATGTCATTTCACAATTCGAAAATGTGAATCGACACCAGGAAATTGCCGAAAAATTACTTGAGAGTGGTAAAGCTTACCGCTGTTTTACTACCCCGGAAGAACTTCAAGAAATCCGTGAAAAGGCAAAAGATGAACATCGACCTCCAATCTATGATGGACGATGGCGAGATCGGGACCCGGCTGAAGCTCCTCCAGGTGCAAAAAGCGTAATACGAATTAAAACTCCGCTGTTAGGTGAAACAATTGTTGACGATCAAGTGCAAGGGAAAGTTACGTTTCCTAATAAAGATCTAGATGATTTTATTATATTGCGTTCAGATGGTACACCGACCTATATGCTTGCAGTTGTAGTTGATGACCACGATATGGGAGTTTCTCATATCATTCGCGGTGATGATCACCTAACAAATGCGGCACGTCAATCTATAATATTTGAGGCACTCAACTGGGATGTTCCAGTGATGGCACATATACCTCTCATTCATGGACCTGATGGCAAAAAGCTATCAAAACGGCATGGTGCGTTAGCGGTCGATGCATATCGTGAATTGGGGTATCTACCTGAAGCAATGCGAAATTATCTTGCTAGATTAGGTTGGGGTCACGGTGATGACGAAATTTTTGATACTAATCAATTAATCAAATGGTTTGATTTATCTGGGATAGGTAAATCTGCCGCTCGATTTGACTTTAAAAAATTAAACAATCTGAATGGCCATTATATTCGTGCTACACCTGATGAAAAATTAGTACAAGAGGTTATTAACTTACATTTACTAATCGGTCGAAATGCTAATAAAATTAGCCAATTCACTGAATTGCAAATTCACCAATTAACGATCGCGATGCCAAGTTTAAAGGAACGTGCCAAGACATTAATTGAACTATTAGATTCAGCAGAGTTTATTTGGGCTCTGCGACCGCTTAAAATTGATGAAGAAGCTTCTCAAAAACTAGATTCTGACGCACAAGTAATGTTAAAAAATATACTAGTTGAGTTGAAGTTAGTTTCTGATTGGAATATTGAAACCCTTGAAGACATTGTAAATTCATTTGCAGAAACGAACGAATTGAAATTGGGAAAGGTTGCTCCACCGTTACGCTCAGCATTAACAGGTAAAGTCAAGTCTCCTGGTATCTTTGATGTACTTGCTGTGCTTGGTAAAGAGGAATCAATCGCCAGAATACAAGATCAAGTTAAATGATAAACCAAATTTCAAAAATTTGGTTATGATTCAAAGTTTCATTGCTTAACAGACTTGACATTTCTTTACAATATAACATACTCTAACAATACGATTGCTAACATAAGCAATAATTGATTAAGTGCGAGTAGACGAGATCTGACATAATAATTCAAACTCATAGCACTATTTTAGTTAACCAGAATTCAATTATGAGGAGAACGGCCATGAGCAACAAACAAGCAACCTTAAATTTAGGTAAAAAAACTTTTGAGTTTCCAATAAAATCAGGTTCAATTGGTCCTGATGTAGTTGATATTTCATCACTATATGGTCAAACCGGAAAATTTACGCTTGATCCGTCTTTCACGTCTACTGCATCGTGTGAATCAAAAATTACTTACATTGATGGAAATGAGGGAATTCTACTGTATCGTGGCTATCCAATAGAACAACTTGCTGAAAATGGTGATTTTTTAGAAACTTGCTACCTGTTACTATATGGTGAACTCCCTACTCGAGGTGAGAAAGATGACTTTGTACATCGCGTCACCTATCACACCATGATTCATGAACAAATGGCGAAATTCTTTGGGGGCTTTCGACGAGATGCACATCCAATGGCAGTATTAGTAGGTATGGTAGGTGCGCTTTCAGCATTCTATCATGATAGTTTGGATATTTCAGATCCCTATCAACGTATGGTTGCATCAATCCGAATGATTGCGAAATTACCAACTATTGCGGCAATGACCTACAAATACCATGTTGGTCAACCGTTTGTTTATCCGAAAAACAATCTATCATATTCAGCAAATTTTTTGAATATGTGTTTCTCCGTTCCATGCGAAGAACATAAAGTTAATCCGGTATTAGTTCGTGCCATCGATCGAATTTTTATCTTGCATGCTGATCATGAACAGAATGCCTCCACATCAACGGTCCGTTTAGCTGGTTCTTCCGGTGCAAACCCATTTGCTTGTATAGCTGCTGGTATTGCATGTTTATGGGGACCTGCTCATGGTGGTGCAAACGAGGCTGCCCTAAGCATGCTTTCTGAGATTGGTTCTGCAAAAAATATTCCAGAATATGTCAAGCGTGCTAAAGACAAAAAAGACCCATTTAGATTGATGGGTTTTGGACATAGAGTCTATAAAAATTACGATCCGCGCGCTCGAATCATGCAGAAAACCTGTCACGAAGTATTGAATGAGCTAGGTAAAAAGGATGATCCACTACTTGAGGTCGCTCTGGAATTGGAAAAAATCGCGTTATCTGATGATTATTTCATCAAGAAAAAGTTGTATCCTAATATTGACTTTTATTCTGGTATCACTTTACGCGCTTTAGGTTTTCCTACCTCTATGTTTACTGTGCTTTTTGCATTGGCTCGAACCGTTGGTTGGATTGCTCAATGGAAAGAAATGATTGAAGATCCTTCACAACGAATTGGTCGTCCACGTCAGCTTTATACGGGTGAAACCACCAGAGAATATGTCAAAATATCTCAGCGTTAAATGTTCAATAAAATATAAAACCTCTGATGGAATACACACCGGAGGTTTTAATCACAAAAAAGCAACACAATTATTTAATCTTATCCAATACCAATTGAGCTACATTAGTTGCTTGTGTACTTTCCTCCCCAACTTGCATCACTAATTCAAGTTTCAAAAAAGCTTTTTCCTGCATACCACGTGCAGTACCTTCAACAAGTAGATTTTTCAATACAGGTGCCATCGTTGTCTCATTAACCGCTTTATTAAAAAATTCAGGAACAATTTTTTTTGACAGAATAATATTTGGTAACACAAACGAATCTACCATTCCTAAGGGTACAATTTTATGAATACCATAAAAAATACTTAGAATCCAATCTGCTTTATAGGCGACAACCATGGGGATTCTTGCTAGTGCCAGTTCTAAACTAACTGTCCCAGAAACAGCTAAGGCACCATGTGCTCGCCGAAATACACAGTATTTTTCCTTTTCACCTACGATAATTTGAACGGGGAAAGACCAAGAATTGACTCGATTTTGAATTAACTGTTCAAATGGTTTCAATGTTGGTAGCACAATTTCCAAATTTGGTATGGTCTTTATTACTGATTCTACAATTTTACCAAATGACTCAAGGTGCCTCTCAATTTCACTTCTACGGCTACCTGGTAATACCAGCAAAGTCAATTTTTCTGCCCGACTAATGGGTATCCTTTCATTTACTGTCTGAGGACGTAATTCGTTTAGTTGATTAACCAATGGATGCCCTACATAAATACATTCAGGTCCCTTTAGTTTTTTATGTACTTCGGGTTCAAATGGTAAAATTGCCAGTATCTGATCTATGTATCTATTCATTGATTTCGCTCGACCCGGTCGCCAAGCCCAAACACTTGGTGATACATAATTGATGATCGGAAGATTCGGAAGTTTCTTTCGAACTTTCTTGGCAACGCGATGAGTGAAATCTGGGCTATCAATAATCACCAATACATCTGGTTTGGATTCAACTACTGAGGAGACAGTTTGCTTTATTCGATTAAGTAGCAACGGGAGATTACGAAAAACTGAAGTTAATCCCATCACGGCGATGTCATCAATAGGAAAAATTGAATTCAAACCTTGCACTGACATTTGCTCACCACCAACCCCTACATATCGAATCTTATTAGGCATAAGAGTTGAAAGTCCCTGAATCAAGCTTGCGCCTAATCGATCTCCAGATGCTTCACCAGCGACTAAATATACTGTCAATTCAGTTGTGGAGCAACTTGACATTTTAGTTCTTTGGTTAAATTCCTTTAATAAAGATATTGGCTTCATTGGCCATAGAAATAGTTCTCTTTCTTTCAACAACCAATACGGAGTCAGCACTTACAACGATACCGGCTAGCTTAGCTAAAGCAACTCTCTTAACTGTTTCAGGTCCAATTGTAGGAAGGTCAACTCGGAAATCTTGCCCCGGCTTAACAAACTTTGCTAGAACTCCTTGATTTCCATCCCAATTTACGCGTTGAGACTTCTTGAGTTCAATGCAACGTTGCAAGATCGCATCTGTACCTTCAGCCGCTTCTACCGCAATCACCCTACCACCCACTACTACTACAGATTGTCCAATATCAAGTAACCCAAGTTGTTTAGTAACATTTACTGAAATAGAAATATCCGATTCTACATGGGAGTTCAGTTTGGTTTTGGTCAATATTCCTGACCCTATGAGTAACTCCGGTGCATATTCTTGTATTCCAACGACTTTTAATCCCTCTTCTTCAAATATCTGGATTACACCTAGAAGTACAGTATTATCACTACCTTTTAATGCAGTAAGAATTTTGGGAATTCGTTTAATTGTCCCAAAGTCTCCAATAATTGAGCTAAAGTTTGGTCGCTTATTTACCCCACCAACTAGTATCACATCTTGGCAATTTTTGTCTTTTAACAGATTGATAATCTTTCCAATCTGTCCCCAACTACACCACTGCGGATTAAATTCCGAAATCTCAGGGGTTGCCTCTTCCTTCAACGCGATAACCTTTAGATTATACCCCTTTGTTTGAATAATTTGACTTAATTCAACTGGTAAATTTCCATTACCTGCTATAAGTCCCACTGATTTATTGGTATGCATCATTTCAAACTTTGTTAACAAATGTTGCAGTCAAACTATTGTACTTTAACTCTTATTCAACTCTATTTTTAAGATTTTCGGGAAGACAAATTCCATTACTTGTGTTTTCTTTCAAAAAGTTTAGCACATCATTCACTAATGATTGGTTCGGAAATTTTTGCTCTATTTCCTGTATTCGATCTTGCAAATTGCCTTTATCTACGAATAAGAGATTATAAGCATTACGTAGTTCTTGGATCTGGACATGGGGAATATTTCGACGCTTTAAACCTATGAGATTTAAGCCATCTAGAATAGCGCGATTTCCAACCACCCGACCATATGGAATGACATCTAAATCCACTACAGTCAATCCACCAATAATCGCTAATTTTCCAACTCGTCGATGTTGGATGACTGCAGATAACCCACCAAATATTGCATAGTCTTCGACGATTACATGCCCAGCTAAGGTGGCATTATTAGCAAATATTACTTCATTTCCAATTTTACAATCATGTCCTACATGAGTACCAACCATCAACAAGCAATTGTTGCCAATTTTCGTTGTTAATCCACCGCCTTCGGTTCCGGGATTAATCGTAACATACTCTCGAATAACATTATCATTGCCAATAATCAGGTTGTTTCTTTCACCTTTATATTTTAAATCTTGCGGCGGTTGACCAATACTAGCAAATGGGTAAATTTGGCAATTTGTACCAATTTTAGTATGTCCTGTAATAACTACATGTGAATGGAGGTGTGTGTTTTCAAGCAATTCTACATTAGCCCCTACGATACAATATGCACCAATCTTTACATTCGTTCCAATTTTGGCACCATCCTCAATAATCGCAGTTGGATGAATCTCTGGCATATTATTTCTCAGACTCCTCTACCATCATTGCACAAATTTCCGCCTCAGCGACTATTTCATCATCTACTAATGCTTCAGCCTTGAATCGCCATATTAATCCACGTTTTTTAATTTTCTCAACTGGAATTCGAACCACATCACCGGGGACAACCGGTTTTCGGAATTTAACTTTATCTAACGTCATCAAATAAACAAGAGTTGGACTAAAGTCTGACTCCAGTGATAAAGCACACAATACTCCTGCAGTCTGAGCCATTGCTTCTATTATCAATACACCAGGCATTACTGGTTGACTTGGAAAATGTCCTAAAAAATGTGGTTCGTTAAATGTAACATTCTTAATTCCAATACATGAATCATCTAAATCTATCTCAATGATTTTATCTATCATTAAAAACGGGTAACGATGCGGTAGATATTTCATAATTTTCAAAATATCTGCCGATTCAAGAGTATTTGATATTTGTTCTACCATCATATTTAAAATTTCCTTGTAAATTGTTAACTATTTTTTGAGTTGTTTTTCACGCTTGGAACCTGAAAGGCGATTAATCATAGCAATCTGCTTGAACCACTCTCTTACCGGAACTGCTGGAATACCACCATATTTTCCACCACCGGGCAAGTCACCATAAACACAAGAAACACCAGCTATTTGTGTACCTTCTCCAATGGTGACATGACCATCCGCTGAAGATTGTCCACCAAACACCACAAAATCACCAAGTGTTACACTTCCAGCAAGACCTACTTGTGAAACTATGATGCAATGACGACCGATTTGTACATTATGTGCAATTTGCACTTGGTTGTCAATTTTGGTACCTTCTCCAATAATTGTATCCCGATTTGCTCCGCGGTCAATTGTTGTATTGGCACCGATTTCAACATGGTCTTGAATAATGACTCGACCTACTTGTGGTACTTTCAAATGATCTTGTTCACCCATTGCAAAACCAAATCCATCTTGTCCTAATCTTGCACCGGGATGAATAATTACTTGATCTCCTATCAATGTATGTTGACATGTTGTATTTGCACCTATTGAGCAATTTCTCCCAATCTTACAGTTTGCTCCAATTACAGCATTTGCTCCAATATACGTATTTTCTCCTATCTCTACGTTTTCACCGATTACTACCCCTGCATCAATACAAACTTTCATCTCACATTGAACACTTGAAGCAACATTTGCCGACGAGTGAACACCTTGTTTTGTGAGAACTGGGATTGGTTTCAAACCTTGGGGATACAAGACACCCAGTAAGTGGGCAAAAGCACGATATGGTTGTTCAACTTGTAGTGGAATAACTTGCTCTGGGACTTTCTCAACAAATTTTGGAGAAACTAAACAAGCAGCTGCATTTGTTTCAGCTAACTGATGAACATATTTAATATTATCAAAAAACACGATATCCGAGCGTCCTGCGTATTCCAAAGCAGCAACCCCGTTAATTATAGCTTCTCCATCTCCCCTAACTATCTCTGCACTACATGTGTTTGCAATTGAGTTAACTGATAAATCGGCAAATTCTTCAAAGAATAGAGGTTCAGACATGCTTTATCCCTTATCATAATGAATCATAATAAATTCATAAATAAGCAACCACGCATTGATGTGGTTACAACCATAGTGAATAAAGCAAAAATTTTTGCGATGCAAACAGAATTTACAGGGATAACAAATTTACTATTACTTTGTGTTAGAATAATTCAACCATTTGCTTGGGTACTAAGTACAAACCAACTAAACTCACTCTAGAAACTAGTCGTCTAAAATTGACCACCACCACCTAAGCGGAAAATTTCCGTTTTATCTCTTTCATTTTTCTGTAAAGGCCATGCGAAATCCGCCCTAATCGGGCCAAATGGTGAATCCCAAGCAAAACCAAATCCTGCTGAAACTCTAAACTCAAATTCATTACTGACAAGATTATCTAAAAAACTCTTTCTTGTAGTCTCATTTTCAATTACTTCGGCAATTTCGGTATCAAATCCCCAAGCCGACCCTGCATCTAAGAATAGTGCTCCTCTAAGACCAAGTTCGTCAGGTAGTAACGGTGTTGGGAATGTCAGCTCTGCTGTGGTTGAAAAAAAAGTTCGCCCCCCAACTGCATCATCTAAATCTTTATTTCCATCACGTGGACCAATCCCTTGCGATCTAAATCCACGAATGGTTTCACCTCCAATAAAATATTGATCAAATACACTTAATGTTTTTCCCCAAGACTGAACATGCCCACCTTTTGTCCCAATCATTCCTATTACATCCCAATCTGTAATAATTGGTGTATATGCCCTCCCCTCAATTTCTGTTCTAAAATATTGAGAATCACCACCCAGACCAGTAACGTCTTCTTTAAACCGACCATATAGTCCCCTTCGTGGTAATCGAAAATTGTCAATCGTATTGTATACTAATGAAAAACCAATAAGTGATGTCAATCTTCTGTTTATTTCATCATTCTCATCATCAGTGGTAGATGCTTTGATAACATCAGATACACTAGAACTGTCAGAAGTTCGTACACTATTAGTTAACCGATAAAAAGTATTCAAAGACACATTTTCATTTAACGGGAATCCAAACGAGACTCCACCACCGGAGCTCGTTTCATCATAGGATCGAGTATCATTTTCTGTTAATGTACGTCTGACCACATTAAAACTTGAAGATACCCGTAAACCTGCAAAATATGGCTCTCGAACTACCAACTCATATGTTCTTGAAGATTCACCATAACTACCAGCTATTTTCACATATTGACCGCGTCCCAGAAAATTCTTTTCAGAAATTGAAACATCACCAACAAAACCGTCTGAAGTTGAGTAACCAACTCCAAAAGATACCTCACCTGTTGGTTGTTCTGTCACTTCAATATTGATGATTATTCGATCTGGTGCAGATCCTCGTTCTGTGGTCAAATTGACCGATCTAAAATAGTCCAAATTATCTAATCGGCGTTTAGAGGCATCCAATAAGATTCTATTAAACGCATCACCTTCAGCAAGGTCTAATTCACGACGAATAACATACTCTCGTGTGCGATTGTTGCCAGTGATATTGATTCGGTCAATATAAACTCGCGGACCTTCTTCAACAACATAGGTCACATCAATCGTTCGTTCTTCAAAATTTCTATCAAATCTAGGTCGTACCTCTGCAAAAGCGAATCCGAGTTTAGAAACCTCAACGGTGATATTTTCAACACTAGTTTCAATTTCTCCGGAATCATAAGTATCTCCAGTTTCAGTGACAACGACTTTCTTTAGTTCTTCCGGATCAACCGAAATGAGTGTTGTATCAATATTAATGTCGGCATATTTATACTTAACTCCCTCATCTATGGTGATTGTCAAGTAAAACAGATTTTGTTCGCGATCTAAATCAGCAATCGCAGAAACTATCCGAAAATCGGCATATCCTTGTTGGAAATAGAAGCGTCGTAACAATTCTTGATCAGCATCAAATCGATCCGGGTCATAAACATCAGAAGTTCTTAAAAAACTAAAAAAGCCAGCTTCGCGTGTTTGAACAATACCCCGCAGCTCTCTATCGCTAAAATTTCTGTTCCCAATGAATGTAATTCGCTCAATTTTTGTCTTAGTTCCTTCATTTATCTCAAAAACTAGATCTACGCGATTATTTTCTAACTCGATATATTTTGGTTCTACTGATGCCCGATACCGACCAATTCTACGATACGATTCTAAGATGAGTTGTAAATCTCCTTGTACCCTAGTTTGAGTTAATACCTCTCGTTCTTCAGATTGAATCACTTCTTGAAGAGCTTCATCCGCGATACGGCTATTACCCTCAAACGAGATTTGTCGAATTAGTGCGTTCTCCGAAACAGTTACTACTAATGTTTCACCCCTGCGTTCAATACCGACATCGGTAAATAACCCAGTTGCAAACATTTCCTTCAATGAATCATCAAGATCTGAATCAGTAAACGGTAATTCACGCTGAATAGTTAGATAGGTTTCTATCGTTTCAGCTTCAATACGTGTATTACCCTCAACAACAATTTCAGTAACTGTATAAGGTTGCGCAGCTGCGGTCCCCATAGTTGAGAATTCAGTTGATACCGTTCCAAGAAGTATTATTATAGCAACAACAATTGCTGTGGCTCGGAGCCAAGAATATAATTCCATTGGTGTGTTTAACCTTTCTGTTAAGCCGGTAATTTCTTTTGACTCTATTATCATAAACTTACCGGAGTGATTCTAATATTTTTGTTAAAGTTGAAATGAGTCTCAAATTTCAGATAACTACTTCAAAACACAGTAGTTTAATCGGTTGACCGTAATATTTCAAATTTCAACAAACCAACTTCATGTTGATATTACTAATTTCACACAAATCTTTTGCAATCAAATATATTCTCCTCATAATCATTTGGACAAACTGACTTATCATCAAAAATTGCCAAACACTTAACACAAATTAAAAATTATGGACTGGATAGTTCTGACGCTCCATCACCACCACGATAAATAAACCTAGAGATATCATTCCACGTAGCAAATACCAGTAACATCAATACTAATGCAACTCCAATTGTTGCGCCGATACTTTGACTTCTCTGACTGACTGGTTTACCACGAATTGCCTCACAACCACAGTAGACTAGATGACCTCCGTCCAGAACTGGAACTGGAAATAGGTTAATTAATCCAATACTTGTTGAAATAAGTGCCGTCCAAAACAAAAGAGCTGGAATTCCAAATGATGCAATTTTACCAGAAGCTTCAGCTATTCCAATTGGTCCAGTTAACATTTTAGGATCTTCTCTACCCACAATCATCCCATAAACAAACTTCACCGTAGTGCTAATAATAAACCAAGTCTCTCTTACCCCTTCTACAATCGCACCAGGAACAGAATATCTAATTCTTGTTACATCTTCTGGATTCGGAATTGATCTAATTCCTAATTGACCAAGTTCTTGAACATTACCAAGAAAGTCCGTATCCTTCACCCGTTTAGGGGTTACAGTGAATGCCAATTCAATTCCTCTTCTTTCCACAACAATCGGCAATTCAATATCCGCATTTAAAGTTACAATTCGTTGAATATCACCAAAACTTTCTATATTCGTGCCATCTATTGAACGCACAATATCACCTACTTGGATCCCAGCGATTTCAGCGGCTCCACCTGAAACAACTTCATCCACTCTCGGAATTGAATTTACCTTTCCAAACGACATAAATAAAAATGAAAAAATAACAATTGATAGAATAAAATTTGCAAACGGCCCGGCGGCAACAATCACTGCACGTCGCCAAACTGGAACTCCTGCTAATGTTTTATTCAATTCCTCAGATTGAACACGAAGACGACCACCATCTACTATTTTATAATATCCTGGATTTTTTCCCTCTACACGTTCGTAATTGTCTCCAAAAAATTTCACATATCCACCTAGCGGTAATAGCGAAATCTTCCATCTGGTACCTCGTTTATCTGTCCATCCAAAAATTTCTGGCCCGAAACCTATTGAAAATGCATCCGCACCTACTCCTAATACCCGACCAGCATAATAGTGACCAAATTCGTGGACAAAAACTACGATAGATAGAACAATTAAAAATACGACAACTGTTCCTATAATCCCCAATCCTGAACTGAGAATCAATTCCATTATTTGCTCCTATTAGAAATAAATTCTGTTGAGTGATATATAATATTAATTTTAAAAATAGCAATAGTAATTTGTTTTTGAATTCACAAGTTTTGACCGTAATTTGAGAATATTATTTTGTAAACCAAAATCTATTATCCTAATAATCATGGTAGTTATTTCAGGGTAATTAAAAACATTAATTCCAGTCTAAAAAATTTTTAATCAAAAAATGTTCCCAAATGGAATAATACAATTGAACTTATTTGTTAATTGAAAATTTATTTTGGGTAAATAAGCAATGTGACGGAATCTCAAGTAATTTTTGATAAGTATTGCCAAAAAGTTTACTCATATTTAACTCTCGTTTTTCAATTTTGCACATCAAGAAAATCAAAACTTATCCTTAAGACTCAAACTATAAATACAGAAATTATCTGAGTTTTGAAACTTGTAATGTTATCACGCGCTTCACAAAGTATCCAAAAATAACGTTACATCATCACCTCCACTTAAAATAAAACCAACAACAGTTACGAACATAGCGGCGGCAACTAAACCATCAACTCGGTCTAATATTCCACCGTGACCTGGAATAATTGAGCCAGAATCTTTTGTGTTAAATTTTCGCTTAAATGAAGATTCAGCTAAATCACCAAATTGTGACGCGATTGTCGTGAAAAACCCAATTGATACTATCAAACCAAAATGTTTATATCCACTAAAGTAAGCCATAATACAAATTACCACTAAACCTATAATTAATCCACCAATCATCCCTGACCATGTTTTTTTCGGAGATACAGACTCCCATAATTTGGGTCCACCTATCAACCTTCCACATAGATAACTTCCACTATCAAAAGCCCAAACTAAAGCAAGCAGTCCAAAAATTAAATGCAAACCATTAATACCATTGCGTAGAAATAGTAGAGCAGAAGCAGAACAAGCTACATAAAAAATTCCTCCAAGTACCCAAAATTTCTGCTTTAAAAATTGTGGACACAAAATTACGTAAATAATTAAGAGGGTAAAACTTGCGAGGGCAAAAACGTAAGCTTGTAATCCAATTAAGAAACTACCCAAAAACATCAATAACAAAGCAACCGTATTACGTTTTTTACTGCGAACCGATAACGTGATTGACAACCATTCATGTAACATCAATGTCGCACAAATTCCAACAGTGATCTGATAAGTCACCCCACCAAACCAAACAATCACCAAAACTACCGGTCCCAAAATCACCATTGAAAGCAATCGAATAAGAATGTCAGAACCAAGTAAATTTTTTAATATTGATGTTTTTTTGCGGAGATTCATTCTTCATCCGTAAATCTTTTTTCCAGTGCCACCAAATCGACGTTCTCGATTTTGGTAATCAACAATTGCCTCATCAAAAACTGAAGGTGTAAAGTCTGGCCACAACTCATCTCTGAATACTAATTCTGCATACGCGGCTTGCCACAATAAAAAATTTGACAACCTTTTTTCACCACTGGTTCTGATTATTAAATCCGGGTCAGGTAAGTTAAAGGTATCCAACTTATTTGAAACATAATGCTCACAAATGTTCTTAACCTTAAAGCCTTTTTCAACTACTTCGGCTACAATTTGTTGAATACTACGAACAATTTCATTTCTGCCACCATAATTAAATGCAACTACCAGTGACATTCCAGTATTTTGCTTCGTTAAATTTTCAGCCTTTAGCAAAAGTTGCAAAATATCATCGGTTAGATTCTCACGTTCTCCAATCACCTGAATTTTAATATTTGCTGAATGTAATTCATTCAAATCCTGATCCACAAAGTGACGTAACAAACCAAGCAAAAAACTAACCTCATCTGTTGGACGTTGCCAATTTTCAGAACTAAAACTATAAAGGGTTAGAATTTCGATTTGTCGTTTTACTGCATGTTTTACAATTTCACGAAGAGTCTGTAGACCTTTTCGGTGTCCTTCCACTCGTGGTAACCCCTTGAATGTCGCCCACCGCCCATTACCATCCATTATAATCGCGACATGTCTTGGTAAGGTTGATACGTTTTTTGATTGCGATTTTGGCGGTGTCACATCGGCGTTTAATGCCATGGTTACTACCCAATTTGCTCAAAATTAAACTTGCTTAACTTCACTTTCCTTCTTTTCAACCATTGAATCAATTTCAGCAATCATTTCATCTGTGAGTTTTTGAACTTCGTCAGATTTCGTATGTTGCTCATCTTGGCTTAAATTTCCATCTTTTTCCATTTTCTTAAGAATTTCCATTCCATCTCGTCGAACATGACGAACTGCAACTTTCGCTTGCTCACCATACTTGTGAACCACTTTAACCATTTCAAGACGACGTTCTTCATTAAGCTCAGGAATTGGTATCCTGAGCAATAGCCCATCAGTTACTGGATTTAACCCTAAATCTGACTCCCGAATTGCTTTCTCAACACTTGGTACCATTGATTTGTCCCAAACTTGCACAGATATCATCCGTGGTTCAGGTACACTTACAGTTGCAAGTTGATTTAGTGGCATTTGGCTACCATATGCGTCAACCATAACTGGATCTAATACTGAAACTGACGCACGTCCAGTTCTTAGTCCTGCCAATTCGGATTTCAAAATTGACAATGCACCATTCATACGTCTCTTCAAATCGGCAAGGTCAAAATCATCAGCTTGAGACATTATTCTACTCCATTTCGGTTCCAATTTAGGTTGTAATTATAACAAAAATTTATATTTAATCTGTAACAATTGTTGAACGTCCTTTACCACAAACTACATCTATCAATGTTCGTGGAATTTGGATCGAAAATACAATTACAGGAATATCATTTTCTCTTGCAAGAGAAATAGCGGCTGCGTCCATTATCTTCAAACCACGCTTTAGTACTTCACCATGAGTCATACGATCGAATCGAATTGCATTTTCATCAACCTTGGGGTCCGCCGAATAAATGCCATCTACTTTTGTTGCTTTTAATATTGCATCGCAATTCATTTCCGCTGCCCGTAGTGCGGCAGCGGAATCTGTCGTGAAAAGTGGATTACCAGTTCCCCCAACAAACACCAATATTTCTCCATTAGCGAGATAATTTTGTGCTGCCCGTTGCGTAAAAGACTCACAAATTGCTGGGATTTCAATTGCAGAAAGAACTCGAGCTTTCATTCCATTGTGATTCATTGCTTCGGCTAGTGCCAAACCGTTCATTACTGTCGCAAGCATTCCCATATGATCACCTATTATCCGATTCCCCCCTTTTTCAGCGACTGTTATTCCCCGAAAAATATTCCCTCCACCGATAACGATTCCAACCTCAACTCCCATCGCTCTGATTTCAGCGAGTTCAAAAACTATGCGCGATACCACATCGGCATCAATGCCAAACTCTTGTTTTCCTAACAGAGCCTCACCTGAAATTTTAAGCAAAATACGTTTCCAAGTTAAACTCTCTGTCAATTCTAATCTCCATTTATGAAAAAAATGCCGACAAGAAAGTCGACACAATTTTATCAAATAGTTATATATTAGAAGCCGCTGCGACTTCGGCAACGAAATCGGATTCTTCTTTTTCTATTCCTTCACCAAGTCCAAATCTAACAAACTTTATAATCTCAATCGGAGCACCTATAGCTTTACCTTCTTCTTCAACAGCTTTTTCAACAGTTAAATCAGGATTGACCACAAATGCTTGCTGAAGCAGAACAACTTCTTCAAAAAATTTCCGCATGCGTCCATCCACTACCTTTTCAATAATATTTTCTGGTTTACCCGACGCAATTGCTTGTTCTGAATACACCGCACGTTCTTTTGCAATCACCTCTTGGTCTAGTTCATCAGAAGAAAGGGCAAGTGGATTAGTGGCGGCAATATGCATCGCAACCTTGCGACCAAATACACTGACTTTTTCTGTATCACCTGTTGAACGCAACGCAACAATCACACCAATTTTTCCTAACCCATTACAAACCGCATTGTGAACATAGGTTGCTACTGTCCCATCATCTACTGAAACTTTTTCCATACGCCGTAAATTCAAATTCTCACCTATCGTAGCAATAGATTCCTTAACCTGTTCTGCTACTGTCATTGAAGTACCAAGATAATTTGCAGTTGTAAGCTCATCAATACTGCTTACACCCATTGCAATTTGAGAAACGTCAGCAGCTAGTTTTTGAAAATCTTGATTGCGAGCAACAAAATCAGTTTCTGAATTCACTTCCACCACCACTGCAGATTTTTGGTCAGAAAATACTCCAACTAATCCCTCAGCGGCAATACGTCCAGCCTTTTTTTCTGCCCGTGATATTCCTTTTTTTCGTAACCAATCACTTGCTGCCTCCATATCACCATTTGATTCAGTAAGTGCTGTTTTACAGTCCATCATGCCTGCGCCGGTTTTGTCGCGCAAAACTTTGACCATTGATGCTGTTATAGTCATTTATTTCCTCTTAACTTAGTATTAATTGGTGGTGAAAAATCACACCATTCAAGAAAAATGTCTGTCTAAACACAAACATTATATTGGAGTTTATAGTTGAGTATTTCAGCGTTGATAAACTCAACTGCATTTCAGTTTAGATCACTAAAGCGTCAGCAATTGATTAAGTAGCATCTTTTTTTGAAGTCGTCGTTGATATAGATTCTGACTTACTTCTTGAAGCCGATTTGATTACTTTGTTAGCAGTAGTTTTTTTTGCAACTGACTTCTCAACAGGTTTGTCCTCAGTCTTAGCTGTTACTTTAGACTCTGCAGTAGAATTTGCTTTCTTAGTTGTTGCGACTTTCGATTTAGATTCAGTTATTGTCGCAGTTTTAGTTTCCTTTGTTCCCGATTTTTTGGTACTTGAGGGCTTCGTCTTCACTTCAGATTTTGTACTAGATTTAGATTCTGTTTTTTCTTTAGTTTTTGCTACTTTTTTCGATGGTGCTTTTTCACTCTTTGTTTTTGTAGCAGCTTTTTTATCCATAGTCCCACTTTTTGCCTCAGTATTATCACCTTCTTCTGATTTTGAGTGTGGTTCAGTGTTGACATCTTTAGTAGTTTTTGATGTAGCTTTACCATCAGAAATTTCTATCTTCCGTTGCTTAGTTTGTCGCCGTTGTTTTGAACGACGTGGTCCAGCTTCATCACTAGATTCATCACCTTCCGTTGCCAATTCACTTTGAGCTCGTTCAATGCCATCAATCGCGGCACGGGAAACTAAATCACAATACAAATTAATGGATCGCGCAGCATCATCATTTCCAGGGATCGGGTAAGTAACACCATCAGTATTTGAATTTGAATCAAGTATTGCAGCAACTGGAATATTTAACTTAGCTGCTTCTTTAATTGCTATTGCTTCTTTATTTGTATCAATAACAAATAACATGTCTGGGATTCCTCCCATATCTTTTATACCACCTAAGTTTCGCTCAAGTTTATCTCGCTCACGCGTAATATTGAGGGTCTCCTTCTTGGTATAACCAGCAGTATCAGCTGAAAGAATTTCATCCAAATCGCGCAAACGCTGAATTGCCTGTGATACGGTTTGCCAGTTTGTTAACATACCACCAAGCCATCGTGCATTAATGAAATACTGAGCACTCTCGCGTGCTGCAGTTGCAATACCATCTTGGGCTTGTCGCTTAGTACCAACCATCAGTACTCGACCACCTTTCGCAACAGTATCGCTTATTTCTTTTAATGCAGTAAAAAGTAAGGGGGCAGTTTGTCCTAAATCCATAATATGGATTTTATTGCGCGTTCCATAAATATAACGCGACATTTTTGGATTCCATAGATGTACTCTATGGCCAAAGTGAACTCCAGCTTCCATTAGCTGACGTATCGTAAATTCTGGTAGAGCCATTGCTCGTTTTCTCCATTTTCCGGTTAGCCGCCACGGAACCATAAAAGACACACGTTTATGTGCACCGGATGGATTCTAATAAATTAAAACCCGGTCCCGCGTGTGGGATTTAAAAAAATTCAATATAAGGTGTCTAAATTCAAATTTCAAGTCAAAAAGATACTTTATTAAAAAATCACAAAGCTACTAAGAATATTTGTGCTTATAAGTCTTAACAACTAGTGTAATTGAACGTCAATTACACCAGGTATTGACTTAAGTGCACCAGCGAATTGCGGTGTAATTGAATACTTGTCTGCTAATTTAACAACAATTTCATCTTGAGCTTTTTCTCGAACAACTACAAAATTAATTTCCCCCTGCCCTTTTTTACTCTGTTGATTGATATGCTTCTGCAAATACTTGATTGGTTGCGTATCTCTAACAAAAATTTCCATAGACTTACCCAAATCATTGGCAACTTTTTCCAATAATTCCACTTGATTAACAATTAATGAAACATCTTCATCACGCATCTCCGCACCTACTGTCAAGATTACTTGAGCTCCAACTTCTAGTAACGGACGATATTTAATTAAAGTCTCTGACCACATTATTGCTTCATATTGTCCCGATGGATCAGATAGTTTGATAATTCCCATTTTATTGCCGGATTTTGTTGTTCGTTCTGAGCGTGAATCAATAATTCCGATCAAACGGCCAGATTTCTTTTCGCTATTTTTTACAGATTCAATAAATTTGTCCCAATACTGTACTCGCAATTTATCAAACAACAATTTGTAATCATCAATTGGATGCGAAGACAAATAAAAACCTATCGAAACGTGTTCATTTTTAAGTTGTTCACCTCGAGACCAGGGGTCAACTTCTTTCAACACAAGTGGTTCTGCTTCAGCATCATTTCCAAAGAAATCAGCTTGTCCTGTTGATTGATTTTCACTAGTCCGTAAGGACTCCTTAAGAATATGGTCAATAGAATAAAACAATCGCGCTCGATTCTGATCAAATTCGTCAAAAGCACCAGCACTTACCAGATATTCCAATTGTTTCTTTGATGTTTGTTTAGCATCAATTCGCCGCGCAAAATCTGAAATATTTTTAAAGTGTTCTTCCTTCCGCAGTGACACAAAGTGATCAGTAAGGATACGAGAAACACCTTTAACTGCAGACATTGCGTAAACAATTTTTCCCTCAATCGCTTGAAAGTAAGAATCAGATTTATTAATCGAAGGAGGTTCTACTTCAATTCCCATGTGCCGCGCTTCTTGTCGTAACATGTGCAATTTATCCACATTGCTAATCTCTAAAGTCATTGATGCGGCAAGAAATTCAACTGGATAGTTCGCTTTCAGCCAAGCAGTTTGATAAGCAACCAACGCATAGGCTGCAGCATGGGACTTATTAAAACCATAATCCGCAAACTTAGCTACTTTATCGAAAATTTCTTTGGCATGTATGCTTGAAACTTCATTTTCTTTCGCACCCTCAATGAATACATCTTTTTGTGCATCCATCTCTTGCTTGATTTTTTTACCCATTGCTCGGCGTAATAAATCTGCACCTCCAAGTGAGTATCCAGCAAGAACTTGAGCCAATTCCATAACTTGTTCTTGATAAACAATGATTCCATAGGTTTCTTGCAACACCGGTTCTAGTTTTGGATGCAAATAATCGGGTTTTTTGCGTTCATGTTTCACATCATTATATAATGGGATATTATCCATCGGACCGGGTCGATATAGAGCGACTAAGGCAATAATATCTTCAAAACGGTCTGGTTTCATACCAGCTATCGCGCGTCGCATTCCGGCACTTTCCAATTGGAAAACACCTACTGTTTCGCCTCTTGCAATTAAATCATAGGTCTTCTTATCTTCTAATGAGAGCTTACTAATATCAATCTCAACATCAGGGGAATTTTGTTTTATCAATTTAATTGTATTGTCAATAACCGTAAGTGTTTTCAAACCCAAAAAATCGAATTTAACCAATCCTGCTTGTTCAACCCATTTCATATTAAATTGGGTCACTGGAAGATCTGATTTCGGGTCTCGATATATTGGCACTAGTTTTTCTAATGGTCGGTCTCCTATCACAACTCCGGCAGCATGGGTGCCAGCGTGCCGGTTTAAACCTTCAAGTTTCAATGAAATATTGAGTAGTTTATCTACAACTTCGCTCTTACTACGTTCTTCTTCAAACCTAGGTTCATCTTTTAGTGCTTGCTTAAGAGTGATGCCAAGTGGCATGGAAGGAACTAATTTTGCTAATCGATCCACTTGACCATGTGGCATCTGAAGCACACGCCCAACATCTCTTATCACTGCGCGCGCTTGCAACGTTCCAAACGTAATTATCTGTGCGACTTGATCCTCACCGAATTTTTTTTGCACATAACGGATCACCTCTTCACGACGATCTTGGCAAAAATCAATATCAAAATCAGGCATGGAAACCCGTTCAGGATTTAGAAATCGCTCAAATAGTAAGCCAAAGCGAAGCGGATCTAAATCAGTAATCGTAAGTGAATACGCAACTAATGAGCCTGCACCTGAACCACGACCGGGACCAACTGGAATTAATTGACTCTTGGCCCATTTTATAATATCGGCAACAATTAAGAAATATCCGGGATATTTCATTTCTTCAATAACATTTAATTCAAATTCTAATCGCTCCTCATATTCTTCCCTTGTTACTCCATCCGCCATACCAAAATCGTTAAAACGTGCTTCTAAACCCTCTCTAGCTTGCTTCCGCAATTCGTCGGATTCAGCTTTAACAGCTTGTTCTGGTTCAGACTCCGAACTCGCAAAACTTGGTAAAATTGGATCTCGAGTAGTAAGTTTTACATGGCACCGCTTTGCTATTTCAACAGTATTTTCTAATGCTTCAGGAATATCGGCAAACAGTTGACACATTTCTTTACGTGATTTGAAATAATGTTCTTTGGTAAATTGTTTGCGGTTTTTCTCAGCAATTGTACAATTTTCAGCAATACAAACTAATGCATCTTGTGCTTCAAAGTCTTGTTGCGCGCAAAAATAGGACTCATTGCTGGCGACTAGGGGTATTCCAGCCTCATATGCAATTTCAATTAATTCACCTTCGATTTGAGTCTCTACCGTTGTATCATGTCGCTGCAGCTCAATATACAGTTGGTCACCATATAATCTTTCCAATTGCTTCAACCGACTCAGTGCTAAATCCCTTCGATTATGGAATAATGGTTGCCCGAGCGAACCATCAACCCCACCTGTCAAAACTATCAATCCTTCGTTGCAGTTAGATAGTAAATTATAAGTCGCGTGAGGGAATTTGCTTGCGTCTGTTTCGGTATAAGTGCGAGATACAATTTCAATAAGGTTACCAGCTCCAACCTGATTTGCTGCAAGCAACACTAATTCTGAAAAACCACCGGAACCCTTCATACTATCTGCTTGATCACCAAAATCTACTTTTAACTTACAACCAATAATTGGTTGGATTCCTAATTTATAGGCCTTTTCCGAAAACTCCAAAGCAACAAATAGATTTCCGGTATCTGTGATAGCGATCGCTGGTTGTTCGTCTTTCTTTGCAATATCTAATATCTGATCCAATTGCATTGCACCTTCCAACAAAGAATATGTTGAGTGCGTGGTTAGATGTATAAAGTCTGGAGTACCCATACGACGATCCTTTTAAGTGATAGGTGCAGGTTGGCTATAAAGATAATACTTCAATTGAAATAATAACCAACCATTTTCAATTAAGGAAAATTTTAAATCAAATTTTCACAAGTTCTATCGTACCTATCTAGATCATCTAAATACTTATTAATAGATAAGTCCAGATGAAAAACGAAGCACCAAACAAGGCTAATGATGTTGCTGTTGCAAAGTCCATAAGGAACTGTTTCATAATCTTCTCCTTTTGTTCAAGTTTGAAAATTACAATATGTTCCTTTTTTGTTCAAATTGCAAGAAGACTATCAAAAAACATTAAAATTTTGCAAAAAATATTTAAACTGTTGCAAAAATGTCACACTCCTGTTTGCTCAAACTCCCCTATTTTATGAGATTTGTTCAAATTTTTAAGACAAACTCAAAAACGTAAGAAAACAAAATTTTTAAGAAATTTCAGTCGAAAGTCTATTCTTCAAATCTCAAAGCTAGGACCAAAGTGATGAAATTGGTATTGCAAAGAAACGTCTTTGATGTTGATACACGGTGTCCCCATCGTATAGTATAACACCAGAAAGGAATCTAGATCCATATAAATTTGCCAAATGCTCTAAACTCCTGAAATCTTCAGGTTCTAATTCTGTTTTCGTACTAATGTTAATACCTGTTACATCCAAACCAATACTGCCATATATTATGTCTACTGTATGGTTTTGATCATCGGAAAAATGATATTGGTAATTCCACAACTCATTTTGCATTGCTCCCTGTTTGGAAATTTCAGATGACACAAAATTTTTCAGCAAAAGCTGAAACTTTTCTGGATTAGAGTAAAGGGTGTTGTAACTTATACTCGCGCACGAAGCTAGCATACTAGAATCAAGATAAAATACTTTTGCAGTCTTCGAGTACTTGCCACGAACTCCAGGATAGAATGGTAGATGAAAATCAACTAAGTAAAGGGACTTCAAGATAATTAAGTAGCGATGAAGCGTTCTGATACTCACGTTGATTTCTTCTACAAGTTTCTCATAATTAAGTGGTTTCCCCACTTCCTCAGTCAATAATTGAATCAATTTGACAAAACATTCTATTTTTCTGACAAAACCAAGATTCATTAATACTCGACTGAGCACCTCTTCTAAATAACACTCATACCACTTATTAGTGTCCTCTACTCCCTTTTCAGCTAGTTCTGGATACCCACTTTTCAACAATAGTTTTTTCAGATTATTACCCAATATTGCATTTGGTACTTTTTCTTGGTCACAAAATTTTCTCTCTGTTAGCTTTTCAATGAAAGTTGGATTATGTCCATTGAATTCTGTCGCAGATAAAGGTAGTAACTCATGACTGAACATTCGCCCAACCATAAAATTTGCAAGCCCCAACATCAGTCTAATATCAGTTGATCCTGCTAACAAGAATCGACCATATCTTTGGTCAAAATCTACAGACATCTTTAACGAGGAATATATTTCTGGTGCACGTTGAATTTCATCTATAACAGCCCGGTCCAGATTCTTTACGAAGCCACTAGGGTCACATTTAGCAAAAGCTCGAGTTTTGGGGTCTTCAAGTGTCAAATACTCCATACTTGGATCTATAATTTGCTTAATCAATGTAGTTTTTCCCGAACGAAGCGGACCAGTCAAAAGCGTAATTCGACAACTCTCCAACGAAGATTTCAATTGATTTGTGATATATCGATTATACATATAGTTACCCTCATAAATTTGGCCAAACATTTGAAGAATCAAATTTGTTGTTTGGCAAAAATAGATTTGTAAATTAGGTAACTATGTTCTTTGCTGGAATTTTCAAGTTAGCCGAAAAAATAGGATTTTCGAGTATTTACAAGTATAGTTTCTGATTTTACCTATCCAAACTTAGAATATTTTCTTTCCAAAATTTAAAGTTGTTTAGTCTAAATAGTGCAGAGCAATCAACTTTTTTGCAGTGTCTTTTAAACCTGCCGACCTGAGATGATTTATGAGTTGTAGTCTAGAAAGTAATTTTTTCTTTTTACGTCTCTTCCTCATAATTTCAATGATCTCTATAGCTTCAATCCCATAAACATCAAATATATAAACGAGAAATTGGTCTACTTCCATCGCAGACAGACCATACACATCTAAGTATTCAGAAATAAACTTTTTATCATTAGTTACAATCAAGTCTGCTGAAGATTTAAGTGCAGCTGCCACTACATGTTTATCATTCAAGTCTGGAAAATTTATTTCAGATTCAAACTGTTCATAATCTTTGACCAAAGCCATTGGAAACACATTGGTCATTATTTGTCGGGTTTGGCGAAAATCTATATCCAAATTTTGAAGTAATTTCCTCTGGACTTCATCCAGAATTTTATCGCTCCAAAGCGGGGTAAACATTTCTCCCTTCGCCAAACTAAGAAGTAAGTCTCTTGTTAAGTCTCCATAAAGGGTATTAGCGTCCAATAACACAAATTCGTACAATTGTTTAATTTCCACGAAAATTCCAATCTCATAGACTTAATTATTCACCCTGAAGAAGCTCTTGAAAAGCAATTTCTCGCGATTCATCGATTTTTTCCTTGTACTTAAACAAGTCAATAGATTTGACGCAATTGAAATTTCCAAATCTATGTGATGGTATTTTACCTTCTTCCAAAATTTCTAAAAAACTTTCATGACGAATACATAAAATTGCTGCGGAAAATTCTGTGGTTAAAAGCTGATCTGGGATTTTCAGTAGCTGCTTTCTAATTCTCTTCAACAAGTAATAATATAGTATCTTCGTTATTTCAGAAATCGCTACTTTGAATTGAGGGAGATTCGCTTGATCTTTAACAAGTAATGTAATAGCAACGGGATTACTTTCATTAATATTGGGAATATTATACTTTCTCAGTATATCTTTCATAGTGTCTATATTTCCACTGAAAAATTGACCTGGTAATCGACTATTTTCGTAATTAATACCAACACAAATATTAACTTTGAGCAATTCGCTATAAGGATATCGTCCAGTAGCTTTGGAAACCTTTAATTTAGGTCGATTTTTGGAATTTGATCGTTGATCGGGTGAAGAACTGCGGCGTTTCAATGCTTTTGCACTTCCCCTGGACGTTGGATCATCCTCTTTTGAAATTAATTGAGGAATCGCTTCAACGGTATTTATCGCATTTTTTTTAGAACCCGAGTAATTAAAATTAGATTCTTGCATAAACTGGCATCTCCCAATGCAATTAGCATTAAATCCAGCGAATTTAATTTATTTTTATTAGTTGTTCCGGTTACTGGCTTTGTTACTATACTTTATAGTAATTGAATATACAATTGATGCTGTCGTAAAATCAGAATATTTGGCACTACTTACAAATTAGTCAAATTGAGTCTAATTCAAACTACTTCCCAAGACTCAAATTTTGTTGAGAAATCTCAATTATAAATTCAATATAATGATTTCGCAAAAAATTACAACCTTTAGTTGTTAAGTATGTCTTCACTGAACATTCTGAAGAAAGGTATTTCGTCCAAATTTAAAATTTTTCTTATCCAAATTTAAGATTTATCTCGTCTAAATTTTATTTTAAATTCATCCAAATTTAAATTTTAACTCATCCAAATTTAAAATATTTCTTGTCTAAATTTAAACATAATCAAATTATATTTGTCAAAAAATATTGATAAATTAAGAGTTTTTAAGGAACCATAATAATTAAATAAAGATGCCGAAATTAATAACGAAAATCAATCAAAATTTTTCAACAAAATTAAATTAATTTTATACCAATTAGCTAAATCAAATCAAACTAATAACATTTAGATTAATTCTAATAACTTACCTTCAGATAGTGTGATTCGTCGATCCATCTTTTCTGCCAGTTCCATATTGTGTGTCGCAACAACAGCAGTTAGATTCGCTGTCTGCACTAAAATTGAGAGAGTCTCAAATACTTGCTCAGAAGTTTTAACATCTAAGTTACCTGTTGGTTCATCCGCCAATAACAAGGTTGGTGAATTTGCAACCGCACGAGCAATTGCCACTCGCTGGCGTTCACCACCAGATAATTCAGATGGTCGGTGAGTAGCACGATTTTCCAGGTTTAAGGTCTCAAGCAACCGTATTGCATTTTCCATTGCGTTACTTTTTTCAACACCGTTCACCATTTGTGGTAATGCAATATTTTCTTGAGCAGTGAACTCCGGTAAGAGGTGATGAAACTGATAAACAAAACCAATGTATTCTCGTCGCATACGGGTGCGAACCTTATCATCTGCCTTGCTACAAGCATGTCCTGAGAGATGAATTTCGCCGCTATTTGGTCGGTCCAATAATCCAGTGATTTGCAATAAAGTAGACTTACCTGCACCTGAAGGTCCGGTAAGTGCCACTGTTTCTCCCGCATCGACTGAAAGATTAACTTCCTGAAGCACCTCAATTGAGTTTTTTCCCTCAAAAAATGAGCGTGATACATTTTTCAATTCAAGCGTCACTTGCTTATTTTTGTCAGCAATATTGACTTGAATCTCCGTTGCAGTCAATTCTTGAGTCATTCGTACCGAAGGGCCTCTACTGGATCTAATTTTGCCGCTTTCCAAGCAGGATAAATTGAAGCTATAAATGAAAGAACCAATGCCATAATAATCACTAAAGTAGTCTCGGTTGGGTCCATCTGTGCTGGTAGTTCACTCAAATAGTAAAGCTCTGATGGAAATACTTCCGCTGAAGTTAATGAAGAAATAAACTCCCGTATTGATTCAATATTGATACTGATGATCGTACCTAAAATGAATCCAGCAATAGTACCTAAGATACCTATACTAGCTCCAGTGATCATAAAGATCCTCATAACTGCACCTTTTGGTGTGCCAATCGTCCGAAGAATCGCAATATCTCGTGATTTGTCTTTAACCAACATTGTCAAACCAGAAATTATATTGAGGGCGGCAACTAAAACAATCAAGGTTAAGATGATAAACATCACGTTTCGTTCAATCTCGAGAGCACCAAAAAAAGTTGAATTACGTTCCCGCCAATCAATCGTATAAGTTGGACGCTCAGCTACGTCTTCAATTAATTCGACAAATCCATCAATATTATCTGGGTCATCAACATATACATCTAATCCTGTAATGTTTTCTTCCTTACCAAAATATAACTGCGCTTGGTAAAATGGCATGAATACCATACTTGCATCAAATTCTGACATCCCTATTTTATAGATTGCACGTACTGGATATTCCTCAACTCGGGGGACTACTCCAAGTGGTGTAACACTACCCTTGGGTGAAACTAAAGTGATATATTCACCAACAATCACGCCAAGATTTTCTGCTAACCGATGTCCAATAGCAATTCCTGGTCCGTCATCAAAACCTTCAAATCCACCTTGTGTTATATTCTCAGAAACCAATGGCAATCGCGACAAACTTTCTGTGCTCATTCCTTTTGCTAAGACACCATAAGAACCATATGGACCTGTTGCTAAGGCTTGCCCCTCTATGAACGGTATTACCGACTCAACGCGCTCTACACCTTTAATCCGTTCTGCTGTATCTTCATAATCAGTGAATGGAGGTCCAATCGCTTGAACAGTGACATGTCCTGAGATACCTAACACTTTTGATAATAGTTCACCTCTAAATCCATTCATTACTGCCATGACTATGATCAAAGTGGCCACACCTAACAGTATACCAACAAAAGAAAATCCAGCTATAACTGAAATAAAGGCCTCACGCCGCCTGCTGACAAGATAACGTCCAGCGACCATCCATTCAAATCTAGAAAATGGCTTCTGATCTCGATTAGGAATCTGTCCAGCTTCCATAAGTTTAAGTTTTCCTTACAATATAGAGAATTTTGTTTTTCAGTGATCGTTAGTGCTCTATATCAATAAATTTAAATGTCAGAATTTTATCAGTATTTTGATTCAAGATTCACTTAAGTATTGCCATAGATTTTGATATTTCAGCACCTAAACTCGCTACTACTGAATCTACCCCGATATTTTTTCGTTCGCCAGTCGCTCGGTTCTTAATTTCAACTTCATTTGCTTCCAAACTTCTGGGGCCGACAATAAGTTGCCAAGGTAATCCAATCAAGTCCATTGTTGCAAATTTATTTCCTGCACGTACATCTGTATCATCATATAAGACTTCCAGTTCAGATTGAACTAATTGATGATACAATTTGTTTGATACCTCATCCGTTTTTGAGTCTCCCGGACGCATATTAATGATACCCAAATCAAACGGTGCAACCGATTGTGGCCAAATGATTCCATCATCATCGTGACTCGCCTCAATTATTGCTCCTAATAATCTTGAAACTCCTACTCCATAAGAACCCATATGCACTGGCACATCAGTACCATCAGGTAATGTTACCTTCGCTCCCATTGGTTCAGAATATTTTGTCCCAAAATAGAAGATATGTCCAACTTCAATACCACGTGCAGATACCCGATCTGCTTCTGGAATTTTAGTAAACTCCGCTTCATCATACATATCATCAGTAGCCGCATATGAGCTTGTCCACTGCTCAACGATAGGTTGTAAATCATTTTCGTAATCGGTGTTTTCATCTGGGATTGGTAATTCCATTAAACTCTTGTGACAAAAAACTTCACTTTCACCAGTTGAAGCCAAAATGACAAACTCATGACTCAAATCACCTCCAATAGGACCAGTCTCTGCACGCATTGGTATTGATTTCAATCCCATACGATGGAAAGTGCGCAAATATGAAACAAACATCCGATTATATGCGTGCCGTGCAGTTTCTTGATCAACATCAAATGAATATGCGTCTTTCATCAAAAACTCTCTACCTCGCATAATTCCAAACCGTGGTCGCACCTCATCACGAAATTTCCATTGAATATGGTACATATTTAATGGGAGGTCTTTATAGCTTTTAACCGATGCACGAAAAATATCAGTGATCATTTCCTCATTTGTTGGCCCATACAGCATTTCCCGTTCATGACGATCCGTAATCCGCAACATTTCCTTACCATACGCCTCGTATCGACCACTTTCTCGCCATAGTTCAGCTGGTTGGATAGTCGGCATTAACAATTCAATCGCACCTGAACGATTCTGTTCTTCTCGAACAATATTTTCAATCTTTTGCAAAACACGCATTCCTAAAGGAAGCCACGAATATACCCCTGCTGACTGTTGCCGAATCATACCTGCTCGCAACATCATGCGATGTGAAACAATTTCAGCTTCTTTAGGAGTTTCTTTAAGAACAGGTAGAAAAAAATTAGATAAACGCATTAAAATTCTCAATCAAAGTGAAAATTAGGGTGGGAAAAATTGCAAAAAACTCAAGTCTATTTTCTAACTTGTAAACTCGTAAGAAAAAAATAAATTTTTAGTAACAATTTTTGGTCATTCATTAGGAAAAGCATAATATAAACAAATGTTTTCCCATATTACAAATAATACCATACAAATTAGTTAATGCAAGAGATTTAAATGTTACCTAATAACGGTAAATCTTCTAGAGATAATCCTGAATATACAATTAACCAAAATATTCCTAAAAATATAATCAAAGCCGTAATAGTTGTATAAATAAGTTTTCTTATTATCATTGGTTGAGTTGGCGCGGCTGGTTCTGTACCTTCAGTCACCTCACCTGCTTCGTACTGGGATTTAATTCCCCAGGGAAGTACCGCGAAGAGCGTAACCCACCATACTATGAAATAAATTGCTAAGGCCGTAGGAATTGACATTATAGTACTCTGCACTCAATAATCCCGCCAAAATAATGAAATTATTGCTAATACTTCGTTCCACTAGTGGTTTTTGCCAATTTAGAATTTTTTGAATGAACTCTTTTTTTTCATCTAACTATAGCTCACTCAATTAGAATATTTGGTTCCTTTTTTCTCATTTTAGGAACCATTTGACTTAAGTCAGTATCACTGACATCTTGAGACAATTTAAAAGCATTTTTACCTCCAATACTATTAAATAAATGCCGCTTGATCTGATTTTGCTTACTTTTATCTATCTCATTGGAATTACTTATAATATCAGCATGTGACATCCTTTCTTGAATAGGTGTGTCTAATACACAGCAAGTTTGCAATTGTAAATTTATTGGAAAACGTACCTCCTTAGCCTGAAAATCTACCACCCCAACTATTCCTCCATGACTAGGATTTCTTTCAACTTGAAAATTATACAAGATTTGAGCGGTTAGATTTAATTCGCTTCTTTCTGCAAAATCCAAACGTACAACAGATACGCCACTAACAAAAATTCTTGAAAATATTTCTGAACCAATTTCTTTATTGGGTTGTTTCTTGTAGTTTATATCAGACGTAGAAGAAGCAAAATATCTTAGTTTTTCTTCATCTCTTACTTGACCAAAACCACATTCAACAGGCTTTGCAGTTTCACAAACACAATCTGGATAGTCTCTTGAAATTTCGCTCAAACTGCCATTTTCACACCACCAGTTTAAATAGATTCGCTTTTGTTCAGCCTCTGATATTTTGCTCATTTAACCTATCATTTCTTTCAACAAGTCAAAAAATATTTTCCGTTCTTCCAAAGAACTTGCATCAAACTTTCCCATTGTTTCATGCCCAACAAAGCCAATAGAATAAGCACACATATTTCCATCACCATGCAACTCTAGCCCCGCAGTACAAAAACCATTTTGATCGTATACGTAAAAGTGAATTTCACCATTTTCTTCATTCATTTCTGGAAGAGTGATATTTTCAGGCCAATCTTGAATAATTCTAATCGCGTCTTCGATTCTTGTAATTGGAATTAACATTCCAATTTTATCCATAACAAATTCTGGCTCTCGCAGTTTCCGTAGATGTTCAATCAACCCACTACGGAAGGTACTTTCAGAATTCTCTATTGAAGAAGAATTTAGTCTATAAACCTCACCAACTCTATTGGGTTCCTTCCTAGTTAGAGTTGTTGAAAAAGTTTCTTTAGCAACAATTGGTACTGAAGACATAATTAGATCCAATGTTTTTGCAAAATTAATTTGATTACCCGGAGAATTAATTTACATGTTTATTATACAGGAATTTTACCAATTTTATTTATCTTTCAAGTCCAATCTTAATCAATATAAGATAAATAACATATTTGTTTTAGAATTTCAAGCGATGAACGAATAAATATTTTATTTTCTTACCACCGGAAACATTCACAAACTAACTAATGGTTCTTTTGTAAATGATTCCCAAATTATTCATTCAAGTTGATTTTGCAAAAAATACCAAAGGGTAACCTAAAATTGTTATTTCTCTTCTAATTCTACGAGAGTTCCATTAAAATCCTTAGGATGTAAGAACAAAACCGGTTTACCATGCGCACCAATCTTGGTTTCACCCGTACCTAGAATTCGCGCACCATTTTCTAATAATCGCTCTTTTGCTTGATTTATGTCTTCTACCTCATAACAAATGTGATGAATACCACCAGAGCCATTCTTTTCTAAAAATTTTTGAATCGGAGAATCATCTCCAAGTGGTTCCAACAATTCTATCTTTGTATTTGGAAGCTCTATAAATACTACTGTAACTCCATGTTCTGGTTGTTGCTCTTTTGCTGAAACAGTTACACCAAGCATGTTTTTGTAAGTTGAGATCGCATCGTCCAGATTTGGCACTGCAATTGCAACGTGATTAAGTTTACCAATCATTTTGATCGCCTAACTTTGATTTTTTTTGAAAAAAGTATAAGACATCTATACCATTTGAACTACTATTTTACTAACAGGCTTTTTCCCCCACTGTTTTGAAATTGCCGAACGCATACCACGACGAGCTGCTTCTGATATTAAATCTAGATCACTCCGCTTCTTTTCCGGAATACCTTTGATTGCCTCAACTAAGCCATTGATTGCTATTTCTTCAAAAAATACTTCATTTTGATCTTTCAACGGTATACCAATCAAAACAACTTGCGGACTATCTACCAGTTTCCCTTTTTTATTAATTGTAATGATTCCCATTGCACATCCAGAAAAGCTTAATTGCCTCCGTTCAGTGGTTCCAGCATCTTCAGGACTATTCAACAAATTTCCATCTTTAAACCAAACTCCATTTGGGACACTATCAACTACCTCCGCTTCACCTGGTGAAATTTTAATTACATCACCATTTCGCAATGTCAACACTTGTTTAATTCCACATTCTTTTGCGAATTGTGCTTGAGTTTCTAGATGTAACGCTTCACCATGTACTGGAATCAAGAGTTCTGGTTTCAATATTTTGTATAATTGTTCAAGTTCACCTTTTCTCGGATGTCCAGACACATGAATCAGCTCATCATTATTTGTGACTACCTCAACACTTTGATTGAACAAATGATTAACTATAGTTCCTACTTCAACTTCATTTCCTGGTATTGTTCTGGCTGAGAATATCACCATGTCCCCAGGTGCAAATGAAACATGTCGATGCGACCCCTCTGAGATTCTAGCTAATGCTGCGCGCCTTTCTCCTTGACTTCCCGTACACAAAGCGACAACCTTATCTCGTGGAAGACTACTATATTCTTTTTCATCAAGAAAATTCACTCGGTCATCCAAATATCCTAATTCCGTTGCAACATCTATTACGCGTTTCATTGCCCGTCCAACAATAACAATTTCTCTATTGTTAGCTCTTGCGGCTTCTACTACCGCCTTAATACGTGCAACATTTGATGCAAATAATGTAACTGCAACACGATTCTTTGCACTTGCGATAATTGTTTTGAGATTCTCTGCAACCTCCGCTTCACTAGGACTAACTCCTTCACGAACTGCATTGGTGGAATCACATACTAAAGCTCGAATTCCCTCCGTTGCAATTTCATTAAGTCTTGGTAAATCATTCGGTAGTCCAACTAAAGGCTCATTATCAAATTTCCAATCACCAGAATGAATAACATTTCCATGTATAGTTCGGATCGCTAATGCCATTGATTCAGGAATTGAGTGAGACATTGGAATGAACTCTACATCAAATTCCTCAATTTGGCATCTGTCCCCGCTTTTGACAATATGAACAGGAAGATCAGGTAAGTCGTCTTCAAACGCAAATTTTGCCTTCAACAACCCTTCTGCAAATGGTGAAATGTAAAGTGGTGCCCCTAACATAGGCCACAAGTCAACCAACGCCCCATAGTGATCTTCATGCGCATGAGTGATGACAATACCCGCCAAATTTCGTCGTTCACCAACAAGATAGCGAATGTCTGGCATCATAAGATCAATACCAGGTTGGTCTGGTCCAGCAAATGCAACCCCACAATCAACCATCAACCATTTTCGATCATCAGGCGGACCTAACCCATATAAAGCAAGATTCATACCAATCTCACCTACCCCACCTAATGGCAAAAATACGAGCTCACTTAAACTATCATTCATTATTTTTCCAATTTTTAAGTTGATTAAAAGAGAAACACATCACCCGCTGAAATTTTCTTTATTTCACCATTTTTTAATCGCAGTTCTAATAATCCCGTTTCATCAATATTTTCAAATGTACCTTCTAACTCAGCGTTCGAAATTTTTATTGTAATTGTTTGTCCTACACCTAAAGCTTTTGCAAACCATTGATCACGAATCATTGAAAAATTTAACCCTCGATTCCAATTATGAAGTAATTTGTCAATTTGCTCTACCAAACAACAAAACAAATCCTCTGACTCTATTTGAAATCCCTGTCTTTCTAAATTAGTCGCGGGATATAATGACTGTTCAGGGTGGTTATTACAATTCACACCAAATCCAAGTACCACATATAATTGATTATCTTTTGTCTGCTCGCTCTCTAATAATATCCCAGCTACCTTTGCACCATTAATCAACAAGTCGTTTGGCCACTTAAATTCAGCAAGATTATTGTGATTGGTCAATTCTTCAAGTGCCAGTCCAAGTCCCAACACCGCTAAAAATGGAAGTTGTCCAATCAATGATAACCTGTCAGCCGGATTTTTTAATAGCAATGAGGCATATAAATTTCCAGGTTTTGAAACCCACTGCCGACCATAGCGACCACGACCAGCAGTTTGTAGTTCTGAACTGATCCACAAAAACCCCAAATCTCCGGATCTTGCCAATTCTAGGCACGCGGAATTTGTAGAATCGATTATTGAATATTTCAACCATCGATATTTCTGATAATCACCAGTGATGACGCTTTGAATTTTAGTATCCATTAATTAAAACAATGATCCTGCCGCGATTTCAATCAATGGTGTAAATTGCCCGATGATCAAGATAAACGCAATTACCAGTATTCCGGTAATACCAAGCACCGATTTTAAACCACCTGACATCGGATTAAATGCCTCAACTGGTTCATCTATATAAATCACTTTAACGACACGAAGATAATAAAACGCACTTACTACACTTGCCAAAACCCCTATAATTGCCAGCGGATACAACCCCGCATTTATTGCGGCTAGAAACACATACCATTTAGCAAAAAATCCGGCTAAAGGTGGAATCCCAGCTAGTGAAAACATCATAGCAGCTAACATAAATGCTAAGACCGGATGAGTACGTGAAAGTCCAGATAATTCAGTAATATCTTCAACCATTTCCTCTCGCCGACGCATGGCCAAAATACATGCAAACGTTCCAAGCGTGGTAACCATATAGATTGACATGTAAATGATAACTCCAATTACCCCTTCTTGGTTACCAGTTGCCAATCCAACCAATGCAAATCCCATATGACCGATAGATGAATACGCCATAAGTCGCTTTATATTGGTTTGACCTATCGCGGCAAACGCACCTAATATCATTGATGCAATCGATACAAATACGATAATTTGTTGCCAATCACCAATCACCGGTTCAAAGGCCGAAATTAGAATTCGCGTCAACATTGCTATCGCAGCTACTTTCGGAGCTGCCGCGAAAAATGCTGTTACTGGTGTAGGAGCACCTTCATAAACATCCGGAGTCCACATATGAAAAGGAACCGCAGAAATTTTGAAACAAATTCCCGCCAGTATAAATACCAACCCAATCGTACCACCAATTGAATACTCACTTTGTGATAAAACTCTAGCAATTTCTGGAAAAGCCGTGTGACCAGTAAATCCATATACCAGTGACATCCCATATAACAACATACCAGATGACAACGCACCCAAAATAAAGTACTTAAGGCCAGCTTCTGTCGAACGAATTGAATCACGATGAATTGCGGCAATTACATAGAGGGCTAGACTTTGCATTTCGATGCCAAGATAAAGCCCAATCAAGTCATTGGCAGAAATCATCAGCATCATGCCTAATGTGGCAAGCAATATTAAAATTGGAAACTCAAATCGTTGAAAATTTTCTTCACGATTATATGTCCAAGACAATATCAGTGCGACAATTGCACCGATAAGTGTTAGCACTTTCATAAAACGCTCAAAGTCATCAAGGACTAAGGCATCATTAAACACCGCTCCATCACGTACCCAGAAAATCAAAGTCCCAATAGCGACTAATAAAAAACTTACACTCATTGATGTTATGACAGGATATCTCTTATCACCTCCATAAGCACCAATCATCAGTAAAACCAATACTCCTACTGCCAATAACAATTCGGGAAGCACTGGTGAAAACAAAATAACATTATTGAGACTCTCAAACATCGTAATTTAGTCCTATTGACTGATTGATAATGTATTTCGACCCACTTCTAAATAGGTATGATAATTCTGAATTAAATTATCAACTGATGCCGCGGTAACATCCATAATTGGAGCTGGATATAGTCCAAAAAAGAGTGTTAAAACAACTAATGGAATCAAAATCAATTTTTCTCGCGAGGTCAAATCCATAATCTCCATTAGACGTTCTTTCTCAAGTGTACCAAAGATGATTCGTCGATACAGCCAAAGAGCATAAGCTGCAGATAATATAACCCCTACTGTTGCAAAAAACGCGACATAGGTATTCACTTTAAATGCACCAATCAAAGTCAAGAATTCGCCAACAAATCCCGAGGTTCCTGGTAAACCGATATTGGCCATTGTAAATACCATAAAGACAAATGCATATATTGGCATTCGATTGACTAAACCACCATATGTAGCAATTTCGCGTGAACCAATTCGATCGTATAACACCCCAACACACAAAAATAGCGCACCAGAAACTATTCCATGCGAGATCATTTGGAATAATCCCCCTTGAAGTCCTTGTTCAGTTACAGTAAAAATTCCCATTGTAACGAAACCCATATGAGCGACCGAAGAATAGGCGATCAATTTTTTGATATCAGTTTGTGCTAATGCAACTAGCGACGTGTAAATAATTGCAATTATTGACAAGACAAAAACAAAATCAGCAAAATAGTCCGAAGCAAGCGGAAACATAGGTATTGAAAATCTAATAAATCCATAACCGCCCATTTTAAGTAAAATCGCGGCCAAAATAACTGAACCGGCAGTAGGAGCTTCCACATGAGCGTCCGGTAACCAGGTATGCACTGGCCACATTGGCATTTTTACAGCAAAACTAGCGAAAAAGGCCAACCAAAGCCAAGTTTGCATCTGAGTCGGAAATTGATGAAGCAATAATTGGGTTATGTCTGTCGTACCAGCATCCCAATACATCGCCATCATTGCAAGTAGCATCAATACTGAGCCAAGCAAGGTATACAGAAAAAACTTAAATGTCGCATAAACTTTGTTTTTTCCACCCCAAACCCCAATAATAATAAACATAGGTATTAATCCCGCTTCAAAAAACACATAAAACATCAATAAATCCAAAGCACAAAATACTCCAATCATCAAAGTCTCTAAAACTAGAAATGCAATCATATAGGCCTTTACTCTTGATTTAACAGATATCCAACTTGCTAAAACACAAAATGGCATCAAAAATGTCGTTAGAATTACAAACAACATCGAAATCCCATCTACTCCTACCTGGTAAGTGATCAAATCATTGATCCAATTCCGCTTTTCAACCATTTGAAAACCTGATTGCGCATTGTCAAACTCAACCCAAATGAAAAGCGAAAGTAGAAAAGTGAAAACTGTCGTAACTAATGCTAATCTACGAATGTTCAGGATCGCTTGCTCATCCTCACCCTGAACTAACATAATCGCAAACGCACCAACTAAAGGAGCAAAAATTACTAACGATAGGATTGGCCAATCACTCATTTCAATGACTTCCTCCCCCAGTAAACATTGCCCAAGTGATTAAAATCGCTACGCCAATCAGCATCCCAAACGCATAATGATAGATATAACCGGTTTGCAAACGGACCACCCGCTTTGAAAGGTCTAAAACACGGTCTGCAACTCCATTGGGACCATAACCATCAATCACTTTACCATCACCTACTTGCCAAAATACCCGCGCAATCCACAATGAAGGTTTTACAAAAACATAATCGTATAACTCGTCAAAATACCATTTATTGAGCAAAAACTTATAAATAGGTTGATGCGTCTTCGCTAATTGCTTTGGCAACTCTGGTTTACGGATATAAAACTGCCATGCGATACCAAAACCAATTAGCATCATAATAAATGGTGATAATTTTACCCATGAATCAACATGATGCAAATCTTCAAGAATTGTATTTTGTGCACTGAAGAACAATGAATCTTGCCAAAACTCCGTAACCTGCTCTCCGACAAATTGTCCATAAAACACATAACCAGCAAGTATTGAACCAATTGTAAGCAACACAAGCGGAATTGTCATTGAAAGCGGAGACTCATGGACATGATTCATGACTTCAGCTGAAGATCTAAACTGTCCATGAAAAGTCATAAATATTAACCGCCATGAATAAAAACTAGTCATAGCTGCGGCGATCACAATTAGCCAGAAACCATATAAGGCAAAAGCACCTGGTCCTGCGGCAGCTGCGGCATAACTAGCTTCAATAATTGCATCCTTAGATACAAATCCGGCGAAACCAAAATGAGTAAATGGAATACCAACGCCTGTTATTGCTAATGTACCAATTAACATAGTCCAATAAGTAATCGGTAAATGTTTCCGCAGACCTCCCATTTTTCGCATATCTTGTTGGTCTGATACGGCATGAATAACTGAACCTGCACACAAAAACAATAGTGCTTTGAAGAACGCATGAGTAAAGAGGTGAAAAATACCAATCGAATAAGCACCAACCCCAAGTGCAACAAACATATAACCTAATTGAGAACATGTAGAATAAGCGATTACCCGCTTAATGTCGTTCTGTACCAAGCCAACAGTTGCGGCAAAAAAGGCTGTTGTGGCACCAAAGAAAATAATAACGGTTAAGGCTACTGGTGATAATTCAAACAAGGGTGATAACCGCGCTACCATAAATACACCTGCGGTAACCATTGTCGCCGCATGAATCAATGCCGAAACAGGTGTAGGTCCTTCCATTGCATCAGGTAACCATGTATGTAATAGAAATTGCGCCGATTTTCCCATCGCTCCCATAAACAAGAGCAAACACACAACAGTCAATGCGGTGTTATTATTGAGCGACCAACCCAAAAATTGCATTGCTGGTTCAGCTGAAGGTGTTTCAACAAAGCCCTGAACTCCCGCAAAGATAATTTCAAGATCAATAGAATTGAACAAATAAAATACACCAAAAATTCCTAATGCAAATCCAAAGTCGCCGACCCTATTCACCACAAATGCTTTGATCGCGGCGGCATTCGCTGACGGTTTATGGTACCAAAATCCAATTAACAAATAAGACGCAAGACCGACTCCTTCCCAACCGAAAAACATTTGTAACAAATTATTTGCAGTTACTAAAGTAAGCATCGCAAAAGTAAATAGTGACAAATAGGCAAAAAAGCGTGGTCGATGCGGGTCGCTGTGCATGTACCCAATTGAGTAGATGTGAACGAGGGATGACACTGACGTAACAACAACCAGCATCACAACAGTCAGTGTGTCAACTCGAATTGACCAGTTGACATTAAGGGTTCCAGAATTGATCCAACGAAATAAATCAACAATGAGAGTGCCAGATTCACTAAATAGGAATTCAAAGAATGCAACCCATGATAATAATGCCGCTAAAACCACCAAACCACTGGTAATAAATTCAGAAGCTTTAGCACCAATTACACGACCAAAAATACTGGCAATGAAATAACCGATCAATGGGAGGAATACAATCGCTTGATACATTTAGATTAACCTTTCATTACATTAATGTCGTCAACCGCGATTGAACCACGATTGCGAAAAAATACTACCAGAATGGCTAAACCAATTGATGCTTCTGCCGCGGCTACTGTTAATACTAGCAGTGCAAAGATCTGTCCAACTAAGTCACCTAAGTAACTTGAAAAAGCTACAAGGTTTATATTGACCGATAATAGTAACAGCTCAATTGACATCAGGATAATTATTACATTCTTCCGGTTAAGAAAAATTCCAAAAATTCCCAACGTAAAGAGGATAGCCGCTAATGTTAAAAAATGTGATAATCCAATTTCCATAAAATCCTCATTAAATAAAACTTCACCGCGAAGTCTTTAATCCTTTCCCAGATTCAACATCACTATGTATTTCAATTGAAGTTTCTGGAGTACGAGCAATTTGATTTGAAATATTTTGCCGCTTAACTCCTGCTTTATGTCGTAATGTCAATACAATCGCACCAATCATTGCGACAAGTAAAATCATTCCTGCAGTTTGGAAATAATAAAAATACTTCGTATACAGCAATTCACCAATGGCCTCTATATTAGAAACTTCTCCGCCGGTAGGAATTGGTGCAACTGGAGTAGAAGACACACTAGAATCTATTACCCAAGCACTTACCCCAATTAACAATTCAACCAGCAAAATAATCCCGACCAATCCACCAATAGGTAAATACTGCAAAAATCCCTGTCGTAATTCGGTAAAATCAACATCTAACATCATTACGACAAACAAAAAAAGTACTGCAACAGCACCAACATAAACTACCAAAACTATAAGGGCCAAAAATTCAGCACCAAGCATCAAAAACAGTCCAGCTGCATTAATAAATACCAGGATCAGAAACAATACGGAATGTACTGGATTACGCGATGAAATAACCATTACCGAAGCCAAAACAGCAACTGTTGCAAACAAATAAAAGAAAATTGCATAAAGTATCATTGATTTAGTTACCTAATTTATAGACCTTAGTGAAATTGAATTGTAATTCTGTAATTGGAGTAAACTCTTTAACGATAAGGCGCATCCAACGTTAAATTTCTCGCTATTTCACGTTCCCATCGGTCACCGTTTTCGAGCAACCGATTTTTATCAAAGTATAACTCTTCTCGAGTCTCAGTGGCGAATTCGAAATTTGGCCCTTCTACAATAGCATCAACTGGACATGCTTCCTGACAAAATCCGCAGTATATACACTTGACCATATCAATGTCATATCGTGTTGTTCTTCTGGTACCATCTTTTTGGCGAGGTCCTGCTTCAATCGTAATTGCTTGAGCTGGGCATATTGCTTCACATAATTTACATGCTATACATCGCTCCTCACCATTTGGGTAACGTCTTAATGCATGTTCACCACGAAATCTTGGACTCACGGGTCCTTTTTCAAAGGGGTAATTTACCGTCGGTTTAGGTTTAAAAAAGTACCCCATAGCTAAGAAAAACGCCGAAATGAACTCCCATAAAAATAATGAACGGGTCACGTAATTTAATCTCATATCTAGTTCCCTCCTAACTTATTTATCATTGCACTAATTCCTTCATTCATTGAAATTAACTCGTTTATACTGGTGCTAAACCAGTCATCATTAAAAATGCCGCGACAACAAATACCATAATTAATGAGAGTGGAAGAAAGACTTTCCACCCTAATCGCATTAATTGATCATATCGATACCGTGGTACGACCGCCTTAACTAACGCGAACATAAAAAATACTAAAATTGACTTAATTAAGAACCAAACAACACCAGGTACCCAAGTGAAAGGTACAAAATCAAATGGCGGTAACCAACCGCCAAGAAATAATATAGTCGTCAACGCACACATTAACGAAATCGCGGCATACTCTCCAAGCATAAACATCATATAAGGTGTGGAACCATACTCAACCATAAACCCAGCGACCAACTCTGATTCAGCTTCAGGTAAATCAAAAGGAGGTCGATTTGTTTCTGCCAATGCCGAGATAAAAAAGACCACAAACATCGGAAATAAAGGTAACCAAAACCAATTTAGAATTGTAAATCCAGTTAATCCCAATAAATCTGCTAGTCCGCTCGATTGTGCCATTACAATTTCGGTTAAATTCAATGAACCAACGCAAAGTAATACAGTTACAATGACAAAACCGATTGAAACTTCATATGAAACCATTTGAGCCGCGGAACGTAATGCACCAAGAAACGCGTATTTAGAATTTGAAGCCCATCCACCCATAATAACGCCATATACTTCCAACGTTGAAATAGCAAAAATATAGAGAATTCCTAAGTTAATATTTGAAATAACCCAACCTTCAGCTACTGGAATAACAGCCCATGTTGCTAAGGCGAGAGTAACAGAAATTAAAGGAGCTAATAGAAAAATTCCTTTATTTGCACCGGCAGGAATAATCGGTTCCTTAAGTACAAATTTTAGCAAATCAGCGAAGCTTTGAAGTAATCCCCACGGTCCTACAACATTAGGACCACGTCGAATTTGGACTGCCGCCCAAATTTTGCGGTCAGCGTAAAGTATATAAGCAATTACGATCAATAATGAAACAAGTAAGAGCAAACTTTGCCCTAACATAATTACAAATGGAAATCCATAATCTACCCAAAACATTGCCATAATTTTTATACCTAAGTTGTTGATACTTCGACTTGCTTACCGGACATTGCGGAGCATTCTGCCATCACTGCCGAAGCTCGTGCAATTGGATTTGTTAAATAAAAATCAGATACCGCACATTCAATCGCTGAACCGTTCATTTCCATATTCATGTTTGCCAAATTCTTAATTTCATTGAAATCTGTAGATAAAACAGAATCAATTTCAAGTAATTCAGGATACTCTAAAAACATTTTTTCTCGCAATTCGCGTAGCGAATCAAATTCCAATTGTTTACCAATTTTTGCTGATAATGCTCGTAGAATTGCCCAATCTTCTCGCCCATCACCCGGCGGAAAAGTTGCGCGAAATCCAAGTTGTACACGACCTTCTGTATTCAAATACATGCCATTCTTTTCGGTATAAGTTGCCCCAGGTAATATTATATCTGCATTTTGTGCACCTTCATCACCATGTGAACCTATATAAATCACAATCGCGTCTCCAGTCTTTGGAACTTCAACTTCATCTGCTCCAAGTAAAAACAATACTTTAATACCGCCAGTTGATAATGCAGAAATCATCTCCGCGGTATTTTTTCCACCTTCCATTGGTACAAATCCTAATTCTAATCCACCCACTCTTGCAGCTGCAGTATGTAAAATCGCGAATCCATTCCAATCTTCACTTACGGCATTAATGTTTGTTGCAATTTTCGCAACACTTGATAACAGAGCTAACCCATCGGTGCGACACAACGCGCCATGACCTATTATTAAAATTGGTTTTTTGGCGGCTTTTAATTTTTCATAGAACTCACCCTGTCCAGAGGCTAATTGTTTTATTGCACTGGTATCAGATCCGAGATAATCATAATCATAGGTTAAACTAACTTTTTCACCTACCAATCCGATTGGAATACTGGCTTTTCGCCAGCGTTTACGAATTCTTGCGTTCAATACAGCAGCTTCCTTACGTGGATTTGCACCAATCATCAAAATCGCATCTGCTTCTTCAATTCCTTGAATACTTGGATTAAATAGAAAACTTGCCCGACCATATTTTGGATCAAGAGCCGACCCATCTTGTCGACAATCCAAATTTGGTGAATTCAGTTTTTGCAATAACATTTTCAAAGCAAACATTTCCTCTACAGAAGCCAAATCACCTGCAATTGCACCAATGTGCTTGCCATCAACTCCATTCAATGTCATTGCAATGTAATCAAACACTTCATCCCAAGTAGCTGGTACTAATCTTTCTTCACTCTTTATATAAGGCTGATCCAGTCGTTGGGTTCGTAGTCCATCCCAAACAAAACGAGATTTATCTGAAATCCACTCTTCATTCACCGCGTCATTTAAAATTGGCATGATCCGTAAAACTTCGCGACCGCGGGTATCAACTCGAATTGAAGAACCCAAAGCATCCATGACATCTACAGTTTCAGTTTTATTAAGCTCCCACGGTCTGGCTTGAAAGGAATATGGTTTCGAAGTTAATGCCCCAACTGGACATAAATCAATCACATTGCCCTGTAATTCCGAAGTCATTGAACTTTCAAGATACGTTGTAATTTCTGCATCTTCACCTCGGCCAAGTAATCCCAACTCCGAAACTCCTGCAACTTCAGTGGTAAAACGTACACATCTAGTACAATGAATACATCGCGTCATAATCGTCTTTACCAATGGCCCAATATACTTATCAGTTACGGCTCGTTTATTCTCAGCAAATCTAGATGCATCAACACCATAAGCCATCGCCTGATCCTGTAAATCACATTCTCCACCTTGATCACAAATTGGACAATCAAGTGGATGGTTAATCAGTAAGAATTCCATCACACCTTCACGTGCTTTTTTCACCATTGGTGAAGTCGTGAAGATTTCAGGTGGTTGTCCCTCGGGTCCTGGTCGCAAATCTCGAACATTCATTGCACATGAAGCAACCGGTTTAGGTGGTCCACCTTTAACTTCAATCAAACACATTCGACAATTGCCTGCGACGGACAAGCGATCATGGAAACAGAAACGTGGGATTTCCGCACCAGCTTCTTCACATGCCTGTAAAAGAGAATATTCCGGTGGAACATCAATTTCTCTTTGATCAACTAGTATTTTTGTCATTCCAGTTATCCTCTATTACTCGGCCGCCATCAAAAACTCTGATGGTAAAGATTCCTTTTGATGTGATTCAATTCGCTGTTCTATTACATCACGAAAATTCCGTATTA
This sequence comes from Stappiaceae bacterium, assembly GCA_964291365.2. Taxonomy (GTDB): domain Bacteria; phylum Pseudomonadota; class Alphaproteobacteria; order Rhizobiales; family Stappiaceae; genus JBDWFY01. The sequence continues at coordinate 492,295 of OZ219989.1, read as the reverse complement.
ATCCTTGAATTGGCCAAGCAGCGGCATCACCTAACGCACAAATTGTATGTCCTTCAACTTGTTTAGTTACCTCATATAACATATCAATTTCTCCCTTCTTTGCTTCACCACGCACCAACCGTTCCATCACGCGCCACATCCATCCTGTGCCCTCCCGACAAGGTGTACACTGGCCACAAGATTCATGTTTATAAAAATGAGACAAGCGAGCAATTGCCTTAATTATATCAGTCGATTTATCCATGACTATTACTGCCGCAGTTCCAAGTCCAGATCCCAAACTTTTCAACGAATCAAAATCCATGTCTAAATCTTGGCAGTTATCAGCACGCAAACAAGGTACAGATGAACCACCCGGAATGACAGCCAATAAATTATCCCAACCACCACGCACACCACCACAGTGTGTTTCAATCAGCTCACGAAATCCGATCCCCATTTCTTCCTCAACCGTGCATGGATTATTGATATGCCCCGAAATACAAAACAACTTGGTTCCAGAATTATTGGGTTTACCCAACCCTGCAAACCATTCAGCACCTCGTCGAAGTATAGTTGGAACCACTGCGATTGACTCAACATTATTTACTGTAGTCGGACATCCATATAATCCAACATTCGCTGGAAATGGCGGCTTTAAACGTGGTTGGCCTTTTTTTCCTTCTAAACTTTCTAACAATGCGGTCTCTTCACCACAAATATATGCTCCGGCACCATGATGGACGTAAATATCCATGTCCCAACCATTTTTATTATTTTTGCCAATCAATTTTGCATCATACGCTTGATTTATTGCCGCCTGTAATCGCTCTCGCTCTCGGATAAATTCACCCCGGACATAAATGTATGTTGTATTAGCCCCCATTGCTAAACCAGCTATCAAACAACCTTCTACCAAATGATGCGGTTCATGACGCAAGATATCTCGATCTTTACAAGTTCCAGGTTCAGATTCATCAGCATTAACCACCAAATAATGCGGTCGTCCATCGTTTTCTTTTGGCATAAATGACCATTTAAGTCCGGTCGGAAACCCCGCGCCACCACGTCCTCGTAATTCTGACCCCTTCACCTGTTCAATAATCCAATCGCGCCCATTAGCAAGGATTACCTTTGTATTCTCCCAACAACCGCGCGTCATCGCCCCTTTTAGCGTCCAATCATGTACACCATAAATATTGGTAAAAATGCGATCTTGATCTTTTAACATATTTATAACTACTCTACCTTCTAAGCTGTATTACTGGTGGTAACATTTTTAGAATGTTGCTTTCCATCTTGTGAATCAATTAATGTCGTAGGTCCAGTTACTGGCATACTATAATACCGGTCAGTTTGTGGTCCAGGTTTGATTTCTTTACCTGCATCAATATCATCCAATAAATTATTAAAACTCGCTTCTGTTAGATCCTCAAATGTATCAGAGAAAATTTGCACCATCGGTGCATTAACACAGGCCCCAAGACACTCAACTTCTTCCCATGAAAAGTCACCATTTTCCGAAAGTGTATGCGACTCACTCGCAATTCTCTTTTTACAAACTGCAATTATGTCTTCAGATCCACGTAACATGCAGGGGGTAGTACCGCAGACCTGAATGTGTGCCTTTTTACCGATTGGTGCCAGTTGAAACATCGTATAAAAGGTGGCAACTTCAAGAGCTCTAATAACTGGCATTTCGAGAAGGTTTGCAACATACTCTATTGCAGGTTTAGGTAACCAACCTTGATGCTGTTCCTGTGCACGCCAAAGTAATGGAATAACCGCCGAAGCTTGTCGACCTTTGGGATAATTCTGAATCACAGCATTAGCCCACTCTAAATTTTCTTTTGTGAACTCAAAACTACCTGGTTGTTTAGGATGAAGTCGGCGTACAGTCATTATCGATCCACCTCTCCAAATACAATATCAAGTGAACCAAGTACCGCAGACACATCCGCTAACATATGACCTTTACACAAAAAGTCCATTGCTTGTAGGTGAGCAAATCCAGGAGCTCGAATTTTACAACGATATGGCTTATTCGTACCATCAGATACTAAAAATACCCCAAACTCACCTTTTGGTGCTTCAACCGCAGCATAAACTTCTCCCGCTGGTACATGGTATCCCTCGGTGTATAATTTAAAGTGATGAATTAACGATTCCATTGATCGCTTCATCTCTCCACGTTTTGGCGCAACAATTTTATTGTCAAGCGCAGATATAGCACCGGTCTCTTGTTCCAACATCGATAAACATTGCTTAATAATCTTGATTGACTCTCGCATTTCTTGCATACGAATCAAATATCGATCATAACAATCGCCATTTTTACCTACTGGAACAGCAAATTCCAATTCGTCATAACATTCATATGGTTGACTTTTTCGTAAATCCCAAATAGCACCAGAACCACGCACCATTACACCTGAGAAGCCCCAAGCCCAAGCATCTTCCAATGAGACTACCGCGATGTCAACATTTCGTTGCTTAAATATTCGATTGTTAGTAAGCAACCCTTCGAGATCATCACACAGTTTCAAAAAAGGATCACAAAACTTATTGATATCATCTAACAATTGAACTGGTAAATCTTGATGTATACCACCAGGTCTAATAAATGCGGCATGCATTCGTGACCCTGATGCTCGCTCATAAAACACCATTAACTCTTCTCGTGCTTCAAATCCCCAGAGTGGTGGAGTCAGTGCCCCTACATCCAAAGCTTGGGTTGTGACATTGAGTAGATGTGATAAAATACGACCAATTTCAGAATATAAGACCCGAATCAGCTGACCGCGTTTTGGCACCGAGATTCCCAATAATTTTTCTACAGCTAAAGCAAATGCATGCTCTTGATTCATTGGAGCGACATAGTCAAGTCGATCAAAATATGGAACCGCCTGTAAATAAGTCTTTTGCTCAATAAGCTTTTCAGTTCCCCGATGCAATAGACCAATATGAGGATCAACTCGAGTTACAATCTCACCATCAAGTTCTAACACCAAGCGAAGTACACCATGCGCCGCCGGGTGTTGTGGACCAAAATTGATATTAAAATTTCTAACTTGAGTTTCTGACATCGCTATTAACCTCACGCCGTGCTTTCTTTTTCATCACCAGGCAACCGATATTCAGTACCTTCCCAGGGTGAGAGAAAATCAAAATTGCGAAACTCTTGAGTTAGTTGAACTGGTTCATACACAATACGTTTTTGCTCATTGTCATAACGAACTTCTACAAATCCAGTTACCGGAAAGTCTTTGCGTAAAGGATAGCCATCAAATCCATAGTCAGTCAAAATTCGTCGAAGATCTGGATGGGATGAAAATAACACCCCATACATGTCATATACTTCGCGTTCAAACCATTCAGCGGCAGGAAATAACTCTGTTAATGAGGGAACCGGATCAACATCATTACATTCTACTTTAATGCGGATTCGTAAATTGTTTTCCGGTGACAGTAAATGATAAACACAATCAAATCGCATTTCGCGATTTGGCCAATCTACTCCACATATATCAGTTAAATTAACACATAAAAATCTGACATCATCCCGCAAAAACCGGCAAACTTCTACTATATCCGTTGCATTGGTTTCAATCACCAAAGTTCCAAGCTCAACCGAATTATTTATTACTTTATCGCCAAGTGCTTGTGAAATGTATTCACCAAGTTCGCTTATCGTATTATCCATCTGTTTACTCATTTTCAAAGTCATTTTATAATTTTGATTGCTTCATTAACAAAACTTATCGTTCAATTGTACCAGTTCGACGAATTTTCTTTTGTAACAACATTACACCATATAATAGTGCTTCTGCAGTCGGGGGGCATCCGGGTACATAAATGTCAACTGGAACAATGCGATCACAACCTCTAACAACTGAATATGAGTAATGATAATACCCCCCACCATTCGCACAGGACCCCATCGAAATCACATAACGAGGTTCGGGCATTTGGTCGTATACCTTTCGCAGTGCTGGTGCCATCTTATTAGTTAAGGTTCCAGCAACTATCATAACATCTGATTGTCGCGGTGAAGCACGTGGAGCAAACCCAAATCGTTCGGCATCGTAGCGGGGCATTGACATCTGCATCATCTCAACCGCACAACAAGCTAATCCAAAAGTCATCCACATCAATGAACCAGTACGAGCCCATTGAATCAGACTATCAGTTGAAGTCACAAGAAATCCTTTATCTGCGAGCTCGTCATTTACACCTTGCATAATTAAGCCATGATCTGGGGCTAAATTTGTAGGTGTAGTCCCCAATTTCGAATTAGTTCCAACTAAATTATCAGGTTGTAAAACATTATTTTCTAATCCCATTCTAAAGCTCCTTTTTTCCATTCATAAATAAAACCTACGGTCAGAATTGCTAAAAAAATCATCATTGACCAAAATCCATACCAACCCAAATCTCCCAAAACGACTGACCATGGAAATAGAAACGCAACTTCTAGATCAAAAATGATAAATAAAATAGAGACCAGATAAAATCGCACATCAAATTTCATCCGTGAGTCATCAAATGCTTTAAAACCACATTCGTATGCCGACAGTTTCTCACCATCTGGACTTTTAAACGCTAATAAAAAGGGAGAAATCATCAGTGCTAATCCAATCACCAATGCAACTCCGATAAATACTACTATCGGGATATATTCTATAAGTAGATCTTCCATCTAGAGAAATCCAAAAACAAAAAATTCCTTATTAAGAGTAAATGAATTTAAATTTGAAAAACATTTTATAGTAAAAACTATTACGAATGTAAAGAAATTAATTCAAATATTTGTAAAAGTTAGACTCCCCTACAGAGAAATTTAAAATAGTTGATTTACATGACTCAAAATAAACTTTTCGTAGTCTTAAATTTCGCTACATTTTAATATGTAAACTAACAATTTCAAAAATCTGCGCCACAAAACACATGAAATTCCTATGCATCAATGCAAATAGAATGGTGCAAATCAGTTTTAGGAAGGGAGTGGCGGGAGTGACGGGACTCGAACCCGCGACCTCTGGCGTGACAGGCCAGCGCTCTAACCAACTGAGCTACACCCCCAACAAAAGATTGATGAGTTTTTCTAATATAAGTTTCAAAATTTAATTGTCAAGTACGAATAATTTTATTTTTGGTCGGGCAGGCCAGATTTGAACTGACGACCCCTTCACCCCCAGCGAAGTGCGCTACCAGACTGCGCTACTGCCCGACAAATAATACTATTTCAACTTTTACCGATAATTTCTCTTTGTATATTTAGTTGTCCATCAGAAAGTTTCAAGCTAATTTTTTATATTTTCTAACGGTGTGAATATAATTAGAAAAATTTATGACCTTATTTTTTTGTGCATATCTTAGTCTCTTTGTCTTGCTTCCAGTCAATCGCTTAATTGTGTTTACATATGCTTCATTATGAAACTAACAATGGTTTAAACAATTTTAATCGCAACGCGTTAAACACTACAAATAAACTTGAGGCTGCCATCGCACCGGCAGCAAACATTGGTGAAAGCAAAACTCCAATAACGGGAAAAAGAACTCCCGCTGCGACCGGTATTAAACAAATATTATAGCCAAATGCCCAAAATAAATTTTCTGAAATATTTCGCATTGTCGCTCGCGACAATGATATTGCGTTCACCACTCCTTGCAGATTACCTGACATTAAAACAACTTCAGCACTTTCAATAGCGATATCAGTTCCTGAACCAATTGCAATTCCAACATCAGCACCAGAAATTGCCGGCGCATCATTAATCCCATCACCGACAAATCCCACAATTTCTCCGTGTTGTTGGAAATATTTTATTCTTTCGATTTTGTCTTCAGGTAGTAATTCAGCATAAACTTCTTCAATACCGAGTGATTTGCCTACCGAATTTGCTGAATGTAAATTATCTCCACTCAATATCGCGACTTTTATCCCTAATTTTTTTATTGCATTGATAGCTGCCGGTGTTGTTCTCTTTATGGGGTCTGAAACCGCAAACAAACCAGCTAATTCACCATCTATCGCCAGATAGAATGTTGAGTGTGCTTCATCAATAAGATCTAGAGTGACATCCTTAGTTTGTTCGATATTAACCCCATTTTCCTGTAATAATAACAATCTACCCAGTAAAATTTTTTGACCCTTGATAGTTCCAATAACTCCCCGACCAGGTATTGATTCAAAATTTGAAACTTCCAGTTGTTTCAACCCTTGTAATTTCGCTGCCGAACAAATTGCTTTAGCGATTGGATGTTCCGAATTATTTTCCAAGGATGATGCCAATATTAATAATTCCGTTTCAGAATAACCCACCACTGGAACAATTTTCCGAAGTTTTGGTTGCCCCTCAGTTAACGTTCCAGTTTTATCTAATGCCAATATTGTGACACGTCTGAGTTGCTCCAAACTATTACCATTACGAAATAAAATACCTATATTCGCCGCTTTACCTGTTCCTACGATTATTGAAGTAGGTGTTGCTAATCCCATTGCGCAAGGACAAGCAATTATTAAAACAGCAACGGCAGTTACAACTGCGTAATTTAGCGATGGATCTGGAGCAAACCCCAACCAAATGACAAAAGTAAGAATTGAAATTCCAATAATTGTTGGCACAAACCAAACCGTCACACGATCAACCAAAGCTTGTATTGGTAATTTTGTTGCCTGAGCGTCTCTCACTAATTGAATAATGCGTGAAATGACGCTGTCTGTACCTACACTTGTTGCCTTCACATTTATGGCCCCTGATTGATTGACTGTACCGCCAATAACTTCATCACCTGATTGTTTATGTTTCGGAACAGGTTCCCCTGAAATCAATGACTCGTCTACGTAAGTTTCACCTGCTTCAACCACTCCATCTACAGAAATTTTTTCACCTGGCTTCACCTTGACAATCATGCCACTTTTTATTTTTGAGACTGGAATCTCAATTTCCTCGCCACCGCTGACAACAATTGCAAATCTTGGTGTTAGATCAACTAATTGTTGAATTGCATTATTCGCTACCCCTTTTGCTCTTGATTCAAGATATCGACCAAACAGTATCAACGTGATAATTACTGCAGCTGATTCATAGTACACATGGGCTGTTCCAGTTGGAAGAATCTGTGGAGCAAATGTGGCGACTACAGAATACCCCCAAGCAGACATGGTACCGATCGCTACTAGTGAATTCATATCAGGAGAAAGTCGCCAAAGTGCTTGAAAGCCAGTTTTCAAAAACACTTTTCCTGGGCCAAGCAGTAAAATCGTTGTCAACATAAATTGGATTATATGACTAGTTTGATGCCCAATAGTCTGCTCTATGAATAAGTCAACTTGAGGAAATACATGACTAGACATTTCAATTAAAAATACTGGAAGTGCCAGCAAAATAGAAAGCACCAATTTTCGCTTTAAGTAAATCCGCTCAAAATCACCTATTTCTGTCGAAATTTGACTCTCTAAAACACTTTCTATAGGAATCGCTTCATAACCAATTTTTTTAATTGCTTCCAAAATTATTTCTAACGGAACTATGCCTTTTAGAAACGTAACCTTCACGATATTATTGGCCGAGTTTAGCTCATTTGCGATAACACTTGGTTCTTGGTTGATAACTCTTTCAATTTGTTCAACACTGGACTCAATACTTAGATCTGAAATTTTTAGTGGTACTTCTTCAAGAGCTATCTGATATCCAACCTTACCAATTGCCTCAACTAATTCAGAGCTAGAAATTACACTTGACGAAAAAATTTTCACACTTCCATTTGCAAAATTTGCATACGCATCTTCTATACCAGACACTAATTTCAGTGATTTTTCTACGCGACTAACGCAAGACGCGCAATGCATACCTTCGACAATTATATCATACGATTTTAAACTCATGGCAGAAGCTACCATACCAATATCCCTAGATAAATTTATTCACGAAAATTTGCGATTAGAACTCATTTATATATTAACTCTATTTTACCTAATTGTGATTGGGTTATAGTAACCTAATTCCTTAAAATACACTATGTTTTCGTAGTATATTATAAGTGAAATACTGAAATTTTAACACAAGATCGGATATTTGAAAAAGAACAATATACAGTTTTGCTCGTTACCATAATTTTTAGATAATCTGCCAGTTATATTTGACACCTAAATTAATAATTTTCGTCAATCAGAATTCAACTTTATGATTTGTGATTGCAATTCTGAGTATTTAAAATATTAGTGAAAAGACCAGCAATTACGAATATTCACAGCCTCGTTCATTGACATTTTAGAACCCGGGTTTTTTAGATAACAATTTTTACAGCTTGATCTATCCTTCAGGGTCTCTTGTAACAATATCGGCAAAAATACCACCCTAATCAATTCAAAAATTCTATATAGAGTAAATTTTTATAACAACACCCGACTCATCAAGTGATGTAACCTGTTTAATATTTTTATCACCAACAGAACACTCATGCGGAATATACTTAGGGGTAATAGTTGAATCTTGATTAACAAGTATCCTAGCTATTTAGAACATTAGGTGTTCATTTACATACACCTAAGAAATTCAAGATGTGCGAGAATCAAGAATAGCTAACAGACTAGCTCTTTTAATTCCATGCCACTACCACTCAAGACTGAGCATGTTTTAAGCATGACTAGGTTGAGTGGTAGTATAATTAGATAGGACAAATCTAATCCTAAGAATTATGATTAGCAGTGGTCACCCCAAAAGCATCCAGCAAAGAGATTACCGACTTGCCAGCCGAACTCATCAAAAGCACAACCGATAGGAGTATGTCCGGGACCATGTCCAGACGCACACTCATCATAACTGGTTTCACTGGTTTCTGTACACCCAGCTAAAAATATCAATGTGCCAAGAATCACTAGGATTTTTTTCATTGTTTTTCTCCTTAATTTAGTTGCTTGTCCTCAAATCATTTCAATAGCGTATCCAGAATTAACCAGACCAGATTCGATTTAGTTATTATCTCCGAACACGAAATCGTAATTTAAGACTATAAGCATCTGTATAGTGGTTTTTAGTTTGAAAAAATTAATCTTAAAATTAGCAAAGCAAAATTTGGAAATCAATGCGACATTTTGTCACATTTTACACTTAGTTACCGATTAAGCATTATTTGAATTGCAGCTTAGTTTCTACCGAATAAAATTTGATAGTAAAAACCTTAATTTCAGTGCTTATTCTCACTTTTATTCTTTCTGTTAAATTATTGAACAAATAGTTTGCATTTAGCATTAATTTTCGCGGTTCAATTACTAATTATTGGCAAGTGCACGTACCTAATTCTTAAAAATCAAGATAAGAAAAACTCAAACTATTAATCTAGTTCGTAATGCTTTGTTTACAGAAAACGGAAGTCAGGAATGTCTCTTCCCAAATGATTTATTTGAATGTCAAAATTTTTCAGGAAGCTGAAGTTTTTTCATATTTAGCACAACAGTTTTAGAAGTAAGATATGGTTTACATAACATTGTTCTTGAACCTTTAGAATTGTGTTGTGACCAATGGTAAATTACTCATTCGCTTTAACGGTAACATTCAATTAATTTGTAGGGTTTGAAGCTCCAAATTAATGTAGAATTGAAACTGGGTTTTCCAAAAATTTGACAATTTTCTCTTGAGTGGAAACGCAAAATTCTTCGTTTGCATTATTTTCACTTATTTTCATCAATGATAAGATAAATTAGATTGATTATTGCGACATTTTGACTCACCCCATCTTTTTCAGCAACTTTAGCGAGAGAGGACGGGGCTATTAAACACAAAAATTAGTCTAAATAAGATTTCAATATCCAAATTTTGTAAAAGTTTCAAATACAAAAGCTCACAAATAGCTGGGTTTTTGAGGTACCTCTCAATCAAGATTACTGAATTTCTAATGAAAATTTGTTTAAAAAACAGTCTATTACACGTCCTTTCTTCCAAAACTTGGAAATAGGTTACTGAAATCAATCCAAAGACTTAACAGGGGAGGTCTGCGACACTATGTCGCAGAATTGCAGATTGACAAGATAGGAATTATTTTGTAATTTTGTGGAAACCTAACTAAAAAGGAGCATTCAAAATGTTCAAGAAACTTTTACTTGTTTTGGCAATAACTACAATAGTTGGAGCATGTCAAAACTATGGTCCAAATGATAGTGTACAAGGATTCTATGACGAATGTGTTGGTGAAGGCACAAATCAGGCAGGTTGTGCTTTTGGAGCTTTTGGTTACGCTTTTACCTATCTATTCACAGATGATCCAGTAGAATGAAGAAACAGCTCTTTTCACTACTTCTTGTACTGACCACAATAGTTAGTGCATGTCAAAACATCGGTCCTGATGGCAGTCCGCAAGGATACTGGGACCGATGTGTTGATGAAGGTCGAAATCAGGCTGGTTGTGCTTTTCAGACTCTCGGGTACAGTTTCGTCTATTTGTTCACTGATGATCCTTTACAGTAATAAAGACGTTTTCCTCCTATGATTGTTAAAACCCATCATAGGAGGAACAGTTTCATATTCAAAATCGTTGCTTAGTTTCATGCATTTAAAATGGGAACTTATTTAAAATATATCACAAATGGTCGCACCAGAACTCATTTAATTAATTAATATCATGGAATGGTATTGAAAAAACAAAACTAAAATCAATTGAATAATTCCAAACTGTTCTAAGAATTTCTAACTACATTCCAATAATCTCACGTAACAATAGTCTATTTCACTTTCAGTAACTACTAATTTGATCAATTGCTTGCTCGGTCCAATAAACGTTTACATTCCAGTAGCTCCGAAAGTGCTCCATTAAGTCGTCTAATTTCATCCTTAGTCAATCCAGTTCCTTTTTTATTACGTCTTATTCTTGTACTTTGTCCACGATTTAGTGGTAAGAAACTCAGTGCAGATTTTTCAGTACTTTCCTTCCCAGTTTCCTCAGTGAGTACATCTTTTGGGGTAACCTCTGGTTTGGAATTATCAATTGATAACGATGGTTGTTCTTGTAATTCCTCTACAATGTGATCGGTCTCAATAGAAGGTGTCGTTTTCTTTTTTCTCGTGTATGTGGAATCACTTGATCCCATTTGTTGACTTTGTTTCCCGTCAAAATTTTCGAAGTGTTGCTGTTGAGAATGGCTTTCTTGTTGTTTTAATGAAATTACCCAATCTACTCCATACTCTTCTAGAAGCTTTTGTACTCCCTTGATTGTGTGACCTTCCTCATAAAGTAAGTGGCGAATACCATGTAATAGTTCCAAATCTGTTGATCGATAAAATTTTTGCCCACTTTCACGTTTAGTAGGCTTAATCTGGCTGAATTTCGTTTCCCAAAACCGCAATACATGCTGAGGCAAATTTAACTCTTCTGCGGTTTCACTAATTGACCGGTATATTTCATGATTCATCAGAGGAGTTCCTGTATTAAATTCAAAACTAAATGAAATTCCAAGTGGTCAATCTGATTCAACGACCAAATTTGAATTAACTCTTTCCAATAGTACACTACTTGGTTTGAATTTCAAAGCACGACAAGGTTCTATATTCACAATCTCACCAGTTCTGATATTTCTCCCTAGTCGAGCTGCTCGCTCCTTGATTGAAAAAGTTCCAAATTTTGCAAGTTTTACATCTTCTCCACTAGCTAGAGTCTGTGAAATTTCATCAAGAACTAAATTTACCAATTCAGCAGATTCTTTACGAGAAACACTGAATTGATCATAAACTGCATTATATAACAGTTTTTTTGAAACGATATTAGAGTCATTTGACATCTGAATCTCTCATTATTCCTTTTAAACCGTAAATGATCAATTAACAAAAATCATAATCTGTTGATTTTCCACAATTCAATCACCATCGCATCAATATTGCTCCCCAAGTAAATCCACCACCTAATGCTTCAAACATCACCAAATCACCTTTTTTAACTCGTCCATCCTTTACGGCAACATCAAGTGCTAATGGTATTGATGCGGCTGAAGTATTGCCATGTTTATCAACAGTAACCACCACTTTCTCAGGTTCAATTTTTAGCTTCTTGATCGTGGCGTCAATAATTCGTCGATTCGCCTGGTGGGGAATGAACCAATCTAATTCTTCAACACTGGTATTGGTTTCCGCAAACGCATTCTCTATTACATCAGTAACTATACCAACAGCGTGCTTAAAAACTTCTGGACCTTTCATACGCAAATGTCCCGTAGTCTGAGTGGATGAAGGACCTCCATCAACAAACAATTTATCTCGATAACTACCATCTGAGCGCAATTGACAAGTTAAGATGCCACTATTATTAACGGTCCCTGAATTGGCTTGTCGTTCAAGTACCACTGCACCAGAACCATCACCAAATAATACGCAAGTTGTTCGGTCTTCCCAATCTAAAATTCGTGAAAATGTTTCTGCACCAATAACTAAAATACGTTTGGAAATTCCCGCACGAATATAGGTATCAGCAGTAGACAGTGCGAAAAGAAACCCAGAACAGACTGCTTGAATATCAAATGCTGACCCATGTTTGATCCCTAATCGATCTTGAATTGTGACTGCTGTAGCTGGAAAAATTTGGTCTGGGGTACTCGTTGCGAGAATTATTTGGTCAATGTCTTGAGGATCAATTTTTGCACTTTCCAACGCCTTAATTGCTGCCTTAAGTCCCAAATCGGAAGTTACTTCTCCATCTGCTACAATATGGCGTTGCCGTATTCCAGTTCGCTGAATAATCCATTCATCACTTGTATCTACTAATTGTTCTAAATCAGAATTTGTCACAATTTTTTCTGGCAAATAGCTACCACACCCTATTACCACTGACCGAAAATCACTCACGATACCACCCCACTTTCTTTAATACTCTCCTGAATCCCAATAGCATGATATTTGCTTAAATCCTCAGAGGTTTGTGAGATTTGTTCAAATCTTAACATTTCATAAACCAATCCAAGTGCTGAAGTATAACCTTCACCATCAGTTTTGATATTTCTCCCTTGTCGAGCTGCTTGCTTATTGATTGAGAAAGTACCAAATTTTGCAAGCTTTACATTTTCACCTCTAACAAGAGTCTCCAAAATTTCATTAAGAACTAAATTTACCAGTTGAGTGGATTCTTTACGAGTAATGCTGAATTGATCATAAATTACATCATATAGCAATTTTTTTGAAACGATTTTAGATTCATTTACCATCTGAGTCTCTCATTATTTTTTCAATATCCAGAACGACTAATTGACAACAATAAAAATGTAGCGATCTTCCAAATTTCAATCACCATCGCATCAATATTGCTCCCCAAGTAAATCCACCACCTAATGCTAGAAACATGACCAAATCACCTTTTTTAACTCGTCCATCCTTTACTGCAACATCAAGTGCTAGTGGAATTGATGAGGCTGAGGTATTACCAAATTTATCAACAGTAACCACCACCTTTTCAGGTGCAATTTTTAGTTTCTTGATAGTTGCATCAATAATTCGTCGATTAGCTTGGTGAGGAATGAACCAATCTAATTCTTCAACACTAGTTTTGGTTTCCGCAAATGCATTCTCAATTACATCAGTTACTATGCCTACAGCATACTTAAAAACTTCAGGACCATTCATACGCAAATGACCTGTGGTCTGAGTGGACGAAGGCCCGCCATCGGCAAATAATTTATCTCGATAACTACCATCTGTGCGCAACTGACAAGTTAAGATGCCACAATTATTAACGGTCCCCGAATTGACTTGTCGTTCAAGTACCACTGCACCAGAACCATCACCAAATAATACGCAAGTTGTTCGATCTTCCCAATCCACAAGTCTCGATATTGTATCTGCAGCAATAACTAAAACTCGCTTGGAAATTCCGGTACGAATATAGGTATCAGCAGTAGACAATGCGAAAAGAAACCCTGAACAGGTAGCTTGAATATCAAATGCTGACCCATGTCTGATCCCTAATCGATCTTGAATTGTGACAGCTGTAGCTGGAAAAGTTTGGTCTGGGGTAGTCGTTGCAAGAATTATTTGGTCAATGTCTTGAGGATCAATTTTTGCATTTTCTAACGCCTTAGTTGCAGCATGAAATCCCAAATCGGAAGTAACTTCACCATCTGCTGCAATATGGCGTTCTCGTATACCAGTTCGCTGAAAAATCCATTCATCACTTGTATCTACTAATTGTTCTAAATCAGCATTAGTCAAAATTTTTTCTGGCGCATAGCTACCACATCCTATTATCACTGACCGAAAATTACTCATGATACCTCCTCACTTTCTTTAATACTCTCCTGTATCCCAGTGTCATGATATTTGCTTAAATCTTGAGATATTTGTGAGATTAGATCATATCTCAACATGTCATAAGCCATCTCCAGTGCCGAAGCATAACCATCACCATCAGTTCCACCATGGCTCTTAATAACCAATCCGTTTAAACCAAGGAACACTCCACCATTATGCTTTCTTGGATCTAAACTTTCTTTTAGACTTACAAATGCCTCTCTTGCTAAGAGATAGCCCAATCTCGTCCGCCAAGTTCGTTTCATCGCGTCACGTAAAAAACTGGTGATTTGGTTTGCTGTTCCTTCTGCTATTTTAAGAGCGATATTTCCTGCAAAACCTTCGGTAACGACTACATCTACTGTTCCTTTTCCAACATCGTTCCCTTCCACGAACCCAGCATAGTCCAAAAAAGGCAAATTTGCCGAACGCAAAATTCGACCAGCAGTACGAACTTCCTCTACCCCTTTCATCTCTTCAACCCCAACATTTAGTAATCCTACCGTCGGTCTTTTTTTATCAAACAAAATTTGAGCCAACGCACTTCCTAGAATTGAAAAATCAATCAATTGCTGAGAATCAGCACCAATGGTTGCTCCCATATCAAGTACGATAGATTCACCAGTTTTAGTTGGCCAAATTGCCGCAATTGCAGGTCGTTCTATATTTGCCATAGTTTTCAAACAAAATCGCGACATTGCCATTAATGCTCCCGTATTACCTGCTGATACCGTTACCCCTGCCTCTTTATTTTTAACCGCTTCAATGGATTGCCACATACTAGACTTTCCGCGACCTCGACGCAACGCTGTACTGGGTTCTTCATCCATTCTGATTACAACATCACAATGACAAATGGTTGAAACTGCTTTAAGACGCGGATAATTACGAAGCATCGGTTCAATAACAGCTTGATCCCCATATAACAGGAATTCGATATCTGACAACCGCTCCAATAATAGTTCTGCACCGTCAAATACCATTTTGGGAGCATTGTCACCTCCCATGGCATCTAACGAAATTTTTACACTATTTCCCATATTTTTCGCAATTTCCTTGTTTTTATATTTAAAATATAAAGTTCGTTAAATCTTATTCAAAATTCTTTCAAAGCGAATTAAAAATTAGTTTATTTTTATTGTGCTAGCAACTAGTTTATTGTGTCTTGAAATTACCTTTATTTCTTCGCAATCTGTGTCGTTGTCAATTTTGCTAACACCGCAAACGGTGAGTCTTGAGAATTTGCAATTGCGTTTGAATCATATTGATCATTATTATCCTTTGAAAATTCCGCTCCCTTTGCTCGAGGAAAAGGTGGTAAATTTAATACAAATTGCTCTTCAGCAACTTTACCCAACTCAATTTCAGTGCCTGAAAACAAATCAGGGGGGTCAGAATCTAAATAATCAATTTCAATTACACCTTCACTAGAAATTTCTGGTTCAAATAAACTCCCTTCATTTTCTGGAACAAAATTGATGCAAAATTCTTCCTCAATTATTGTTTCTATTGGAACTAAACTGATAATACAGTTCTGTATTACAATAGCGTGTAACAATCCCTTCACGGAAAATCCAGTTTTAATCCACGGTTCAATATCATACTTGACTTTAAAACTCCGAATTTCTCTAACTTGAAATTCGCTAGCAAGCTGCTTCAATTCTTCACACGTAGCTTCAAATACTAACTGTGACTTACCAGTTGGTGAATCGGTAATGTTGTAGATCCAATCCAAAATTTTTTTATTCTCATTCATGCGGGTTTCTCTTCTTCAATTTGTTCTGGATTAGGCCAGGTAACTTTTCCTAACAATAGATTTTTGGCAGATTGTTCAGCCAATTTGTGTGTAGCAGTGAATAGGTACCTTGCTAAAAATTTAGTTTGTGAATTAACATTTTGATCCGGAAATATGTTACGATCTAGGGCCAAAGTCAACGCATTTAAGTCATTATTTAATAGAGGAGTACTGTATGCTAACTGACGACCATAGAAAGCTTCTGCCATTTTTTTCATTTTTTTCGGAACACCCAAGTCACTCACACCTAATTCACGTAAATTTCGGTCCATATCCAAGAAAAAATAATTTAAAAACCGTTTTGCAAATAAAGCCATCTGATTGTTTTCATCCTTGAGCCGATTTAGAATTACAACGACATGCAATACAATCAAATCAAATCGCCCATCAATTGAATCTGGAACGGCCAATACTTGATAAAAATATTTATGCCTAGCCTGTTCGACTGTACTTAGATACAATCGATTAATTGAGTCCGCCTCTTGATTTTTAAAAAACTTGAACAACATATTATAAATACTTATATAATTGAATTGCATTTTTCACTTTAAATCCTTAATTCAACATTCTAAAACGGAGGTCTACGTAAAGGATGCGAATCAAAAATACAACTAAAACAATTAACATTCCAATTCGTATCACTATATTGATTACGTTTGGCTTGATATTAACGCTGTCACTAAGCAGCTGCTTTACTCGTACAATTCACCACGGTCATGTAATTCAACCAGAAACACTTGAACAAATTGAGGTAGGAGCAAGTACAGAGCAAATTGAGTTGCTATTGGGGACTCCTTCAACAATAACGACATTAGATGACGTTACATATTACTACATATCTCAAAAAGCTGAACAGACCGCATTTTTGCATCCAAAAATCACCGATCAGCACGTTGTCGCGATTTACTTTAATAACGATTCACGGGTAGAGCGATATGCCGATTACGGTTTAAAAGATGAGAAAGTATTTGACTTTATTAGTCGCGAGACACCTACTGGTGGTGCCGAATATAGCTTTTTATCACAAATCTTACGTGGTGCAAGAACTCCAGGAATTGGGTTATAATTTACTCTGAAAACTTAACAAGTGAATTCAAAAAATGACCACTTTAAATTCGCAAAACTCCCTTGTTCGCTTTGTTACGTATTAGATTTCTTCCCTTTTATGAAAGTTGTTGTTGTGGCAAAATAAGTCTGTAAAATTAGATAAACATTTAAGCAACTAGTTGCTGTTCAACCCGTTCATCCCGTTCCCGTTTCAAGTTTTCAGCAATCAAGAATGCAAGCTCTAAAGACTGCTCGGCATTTAGTCTCGGATCACAATGAGTGTGATATCGATTTGACAAGTCGTCATCAGAAATAGCTCTGGCACCACCTGTACATTCAGTAACATTTTTTCCAGTCATTTCAACATGAATGCCACCCGCATGAGTCCCTTCTGCTCGATGAATTGAAAAGAATGTTTCTACCTCATTCAAAATTGTGTCAAATGGTCTGGTTTTATAACCAGATGCCGCCTTCACAGTATTACCATGCATTGGATCACAGGACCATACCACTACACTACCTGCATTTTTGACTGCTTGAACCAATTTGGGTAGATATTCTGTGACTTTGTCGGCACCAAATCGGCAAATGAGCGTAATCCGACCAGGTTCATTGCTAGGATTTAAAACTGATAATAACTTCAATAATTCGTCGGGTGTTAATGAGGGACCGCACTTAATCCCTATTGGGTTATTAACACCACGAAAGAATTCAACATGAGCATGATCAAATTGTCGAGTCCGATCACCAATCCAAATCATATGCCCAGAGGTAGCATAGCAATCACCGGTTGTAGAATCTATACGTGCGAAGGCTTGTTCGTAACCTAACAACAATCCTTCATGACTGGTAAACATTTCTGTCGTACGCAAAATAGGTGTTGAATCGCTATCGATTCCACATGCACTCATAAATTCTAGGGTTTCTGTAATTCGATCAGCAATTGATTGATAATTACTAGATTGAGGAGAATCCTTTAAGAATCCTAAGGTCCATTGGTGAACATGAGTTAAGTTTGCAAATCCACCTTGTGCAAATGCTCTAATCAAATTCAGAGTTGCGGCGGATTGTCGATACGCCATTTCTTGTCGCATTGGATCAGGTATTCTTGCTTCTTCGTTAAATTCAATCCCATTAATGATATCACCACGATAACTTGGTAATTCCATGTCACCCTGTTTTTCTATGAGCGACGATCTTGGTTTCGCGAACTGACCAGCTATTCTTCCAACCTTTACCACAGGTTGCGATGCAGCAAAAGTTAAAATAACCGACATTTGTAAAAAGACGCGAAAGAAATCTCGAATATTGTCGGCATTATGCTCTGCAAATGATTCAGCACAATCACCGCCTTGTAACAGAAATCCTTTACCTAAGGCAACACTTGCTAATTTCTGCTTTAGCTTTCTTGCTTCCCCTGCAAATACCAGCGGTGGAAAAGTTGCTAGTCGTCCTTCCACTTCCGATAATTTCTGCAAATCAGGATATTCTGGTACCTGCACAATAGGTTTTGATCGCCAAGAATCCGGGGTCCAATTTTTTGCCATTCTTTGCTCCTAAAATTGAAATTGCTACCTAGAGTCGCTATATATCTTCATGCTTTAAACAATTAATTGGTTTAAAACTAAAAGTATATAAACTATTTTCACAAAAAATAAAGTCTCAAAGACATACTGGACCAAAAATTGAAATTAGAACACGAACATACTCCTGTAGAAATCGCAAAACGAATCTCAGCTGGTCCTAAAGCAAATTATATCCAAGATTGGGTATATGGTGGGATTGATGGAGCTATCACCACTTTTGCAATTGTCGCTGGAGCAATTGGTGCTGATCTTTCATATAGAGTCGTATTAATTCTAGGATGTGCCAATCTACTAGCTGATGGCTTTTCAATGGGTGCAGCAAATTACTCCGGTACCAAAGCCGAAAGTGACAACTATAATCGGTTAAGAGAAATGGAAGAACGTCATGTTGATGTGAATCCAGAAGGGGAACGGGAAGAAATTCGCGAAATTTATCGATTAAAAGGTTTTCACGGTTCACGACTTGAATCAATTGTTGCACTTATTACCCATCATCGTGAAACTTGGATTAAAACCATGTTGCTTGAAGAGCATGGTCAATCAATCATTCTACGTTCACCACTAATAGCTGGAATTACGACATTTATTGCTTTTGTGATTTGTGGAGTTGTTCCACTAATCCCGTATATTTTTGGTATATCAAACGCCGCAATTATTGCCACATCGCTGACAGTAATGGTATTTTTCGGAATCGGATCAATAAAATCATTCTGGTCTACGGTACACTGGTCCAAGTCAGGATTTGAAACTACAATAATCGGGTTATTCGCAGCTGGCATTGCATGGGGTGTTGGCTATTTTTTACAAAGTATTATCTGATGCTACAATGAATTTGTTGTTGAAAATCAATTGATTCAAATTCACCTATAAATACTGCAAATATACCCACTCAGCTCTGTCGTAATTAATAGTCTGCATTTTGACAAAAGCAATTATTATGTTCTTTTAGATTTAATTGCGAACTTTGGTAAGCATATAATTAAAGCTGGATACCAAAACGAAGCCCATCATAAATTGCAGCATGAATATTTCGAGAGGCCACTGCATCACCAATTCGAACTAATGTATATGCGCCATCGGGATTTTTTGTTGGAAATGGTGATTGCAATTTGACAAAATCTCGATAACTTACTGCCCCCAAGTTTATTGAATCTGCTTTCAGTGAAAAATACAGATCATCTAACGGTAGTGTTCCATGTTCAATTACAACTTGATCAACTGTGCGTTCGGTTGTAACTTCGCTATAATCAGAACCTATAACGCAACACAATTCATTTCCGCTGCGTGAAATTGATATTAGCTTTGAATTAATGGTAATTACTGCCCCATTATTTTGAAGTTTTTGTGCATAAGGTACATGATTTAGTCCTCCCATCTCTGGCGCAAAAAAACGTTCTGGAGAAATTATTTCTACTTTGGTTCCAGCATCAACTAGCCATTCGGCTACTTGCATTGCTGGATGACCACCATTGTCGTCAAACACTAATGCGTTGGTTCCAGGACTTTGATCACCGGATAGAATATCCCAACTTGAAATTGCAAATTCTGCACCTGACTTTAAGACATCGGTGTTAGGAAGTCCGCCGGTTGCAATAACAACAATTTCCGGTGAAGATGCCAAAACTTCATTATTGTCCGCAAATATATTGTACCGGAACTCAACACCATGTTTTTCGCACTGACCGAGTCGCCAATCAATTATACCAATTAGTTCTTTCCTTCTCGGTGACCTTGCAGCCAAGCGAACTTGTCCACCTGCTTCAGATGCGGCTTCAAAAACAATTACCTTATGCCCTCGTTCTGCCAATACCCGCGCGACTTCTAATCCAGCAGGTCCTGCACCAACAACTACCGCATGTTTCGGCGAACCAGTAATACGCTTAATTATGTGCGGCATTGTCAATTCACGTCCAGTTGCTGCGTTATGAATGCAGAGAGCTTCATGTCCCTCATAAATCCTATCTAAGCAATAAGTTGCACCAACGCATGGTCGTATCTCTTCCTCCCGTCCTTCTGATACTTTGCGCGCGATATGCGGGTCTGCAATATGCGCTCTTGTCAACCCAACCATATCCATCTTTCCGGCCTCTACTGCGTGACGCGCGGTGGCCACATCATTTATTCTAGATGCATGAAATACTGGAAATCGAGTCGCCGCTCGTACTTCACCAACAAATTCCAAATGCGGTGCCGAAGGAGTCCCTTGAATTGGGATAACTTTTGAAAGTGCCGCGTCAGTATCAATATGCCCGCGGATTAAATTTAGAAAATCTATCTTACCCGATTGGGCAAATCGTGTTGCAATTTCAATTCCATCTTTTTTTGAGAGTCCAATATCCCAGTCTTCATCCGCGACCATACGAATACCTACTATAAATTCCTCACCAACTTTTGCACGAATCGCATTAATCACTTGCCAAGAAAAATTCAACCGATTGTCCAGAGATCCACCAAACTGATCATTTCGTTTATTGGTAGCCGGGGACCAAAATCCATCCATCAAATGTCCATATGCTTGAATTTCAATACCATCCAACCCAGCATCCTTCATTCGCTCAGCAGCTGTGGCATAATCAGCCACAATTCGCTCAATATCCCAATCTTCTATTTTTTTAGGAAATGATCGATGTGCTGGTTCACGAACTGAGGACGCAGCTAGTACTGGCAACCAGTCTGATTTGTTCCAATTTGTGCGTCGTCCTAAGTGAGTAATTTGAATCATAACTGCAGTGCCATGTTCGTGACACTCATCAGCAATTTTACGCAACCAAGGTACAATTTCATCTTTATAGCCATGCAAATTACCAAAAGCAGGTGGTGAATCTTCCGATACCAGTGCTGAGCCTGCAGTCATCGTGAGTGCAATTCCACCTTTTGCTTTTTCTACATGATAAAGACGATACCGATCTTTAGGCATACCATCTTCAGAATACGCCGGTTCATGTGCCGTTGACATGATACGATTTCGCAAAGTTAAATGTTTAAGCTGATAGGGTTGCAGAAGTGGGTCGTTTTTAGTCATTTTAGAATTCCGATTTCGTTGATAAAAAAATTAAATACTCACAAATTATTCCTGGTTATATATTTTGAATTCTTTGAATTTCAATTGGATAAAAATTACAAGTCAAATATTAAAAATAATTAATTTTTAAAACTCAATAGTGAAAATCTGAAAATTAGCAATTGAAAGTATTGTAACAAGAATTCAATACGTTTTCGTAATTTAAGCAGTTTACTACTTTTAGCATATTAAAAAATCTCTTCAATTATACAAACAACGGGGGATAAAATGAACAATGAAGAAATAAAAGAAGAAACAACAGAACTTGCAAAAGATGTGGTGGTAGACACTTCGGGAATGAGCTTTATCAAAAGATTAACCACGCTTTTTCGGTTCTTATTAAGATTGCTCACAGTACCATCTTTTAAAAAAATTTTAAACACTTGGCATTTTCAATTTTGTTATTGCATGTCAAGTTAATACGACATCTAATTGATTCTTCATGTGAATGTTTTGTTTTGAAACCCACATGCGGTTTACTTGTTAGCACTGGGTAATTAGCTCCGAATGGGGCGTACTTTAACCAGAACATTACAATCGCGTGAATGGTAGGGTTTTTAATTTTCAATTTCAAATAAAGTGAATCATTCAGTAATGAGTCTGTTGCATAATTCTTTCAAATGTCACTATTTGAGGTAATTGGATTAACACTTCTCAACAATTATGATGATTTTTCGTAGTTTTGATCAAATGTTTTTGGTGAAAGGAGATTTTTTGTAGTCTAATTTATTCTTTGATTAGATTTATATAACATTACCAAATTAACGTTAATTAATGGTGGTAGATGTTCAAAAATTCCTGGGGTTAACAAACTTAATTTGACTTATTATATTATTAATCAGTACTGCATCTAATTGATTCGTTAGTTTGATGCGGGATTTCAATTTGGAATCCCTTGAACCGCACCAGTCGCTTCGGCCGCTGGGTGATAAGCTCGAAAAGGAGCGAATCTTACTAGAACCCTACCAATCGCGCGGTTGGTAGGGTTCGCTATAAAATTAGCCATTGTAAAGAAAAAATTTTCCAATAATAAAAATCAAATAACTAGACACTTTTGTGTTTATAATAAAAAAATAATTTTTTTGAGAGGTTGAAAAACTTAATTTGACTTATTATATTATTAATCAGTACTGCATCTCATTGATTCGTCAATTGGATGCGGGGATTCATTTTGGATTCCCAAGAACCACACCAGATGCTCTGCAGCTGGGTGATAAGCTCTTTTAAGAGGCGAGTCTTGCCCTACTGGCCAATTTGGTCGGTAGGGTTTTTAATTTTTTCAAAATTCCGTTAATTGACAATTTAAGTTTTGAAATTTAGATCGCATTTAAATCTCAAAATATTTTGGATATAACACATGCGAACAATTATATATGTTGATTGGTTCAATTTTTACCACAGGATCATAAAAAATTCCGGTTCACTTTGGTTGAATGTTTCAAAATTATTTAACTCAAAACTTAAATCTTACCATAAGATAACAACAATCAAATTTTTTACTTCCAATCTTTTGGTTATTGGCAAAAATAAAACTGCTTCAATTGAACAAGGGATTTATCATAATGCCATTCAATCCTACATTCCAAATTTGGAAATGTACTTTGGTAAATTCAAAAAAAGAACAATTCACATCCCTCGCAACATTAAAGGATACTCTCGTAAAAATAGAGAATTCACCACATTTGAAGAAAAAGGAACCGATGTTAATTTAGCAATTGAAATGTTAAGTGACGCATTGCTGAAAAAATGTGAATGTGTGGTATTAGTTTCCAACGACAGCGATTTTTCCGGTGTATTGAAAAAAAATTAAAACTCAAAGTGAAATTAAAGTCGGGCTCCTGACACCCGGTAAACAAACTAATGTATCAAATGAACTTATTATACCAATTTTAAAAAAGATTATTGTATAAACTTATCACATTTCTTGTGAATATCTTTTTAAGGTATATATTAATTCGCTCTTTTACAAGCTATGGTTGAATTATCCATTAAATTCAACCATGTTGAGGCATATATGTCAAGAAGAGCGATTCCACTGGTAAAACATCATTCACTTGATGAGTTGGAAAATTTTGCTGCAAGCTGCGACAATACCAACGTATATCGGAGAGTAAGTTCCATCATTGATATTATGAACGGTGCATCTCGGGCTAATGCTGCGAAACGTGGCCATATGAGTCCTGATGTTTTACGTTATTGGATAAACAGATATAATGACTTAGGACTTGATGGTTTAATTGACTTAAAGTCTCCCGGTCGACCACGGAAATTGGAAGCGGCACAAACAGTTGAATTTATCAAAGTTGTTAAAGCTGGCCCTAATCCTGAAATCAATGGAATTGGCCGTTGGCGGCTCTGTGATTTGGTAGTAGTTATTCATACAACTTTTGGTATTAAAATCACGATCGCATCAGTGTGGAACTTGCTGAAGCGAGAAGGTTTTTCGATTCAATCTCCGCGACCTCGTCACCCCAAACAAAACCCTGATGATATTCCCGCATTTAAAAGGGATTTCGATGAATTAGTCACAGGTAAAACGCGGCATGTTTCAAAGGAAACACCAATTCACATTTGGTTCCAAGATGAAGCTCGTATTGGTGAAAAGAATAATCAAGCGAAAAGTTGGGCACCGGTCGGTGAACGTCCAATCGTACCAGCTGACATGGGATATCAAGTTGGTTACCTTTTTGGGGCAATTTGTCCAGAATTAGGGGAGGCTGTTGGATTAGTCATGGCAAGTGCAAACACAGCTTCAACGCAAATATTTCTTGATTGTCTCAGCGACAAAATTACTGATCACGCCCATGGCGTTATTATTATGGATCGCGCCACTTGGCACACCACGACAAAACTTAGAATTCCCGACAATATCACCATCATTTATCTTCCGCCATATTGTCCAGAACTCAATTCAATTGAGCAAATATGGGATTTTCTCCGGAAAAATTATCTACCCAATCGTATTTTTAACACATGGGACGTGTTGGTCGAGGCAATTTGTTGGGCTTGGAATCAATTGTGCAAATTACCAGAAAAGATCTCTAAAATAGGGACAAGAGAGTGGGCGACAATAAAGCGATAAACCGATTTTGATACTGTTGTTACACGGCTTGAAGTTGAAGCCCTTCTCGCTTTAACATGATACTCAGGGCTGAAATCGACACATCAATATCATTCTCTTGTTTAAGGTAACCTTTCAAATCAACTAATCGCACCGCCCCACCTTCAGCTGAATTTAATTGTCGGCTACGAACACGCTGAACCAGATCTTTCAATTCTTTCTTACTCAGTTTAGTCGGCCGACCAGTTGATTTAAAATCAATTAAACCATCAGGACCATATTCATTGAAACGCTTGATCCAATAGCAAAGCACGTCAATACTTAGATTGACTAAATTAGCGGCCTCAGTTCGACTTAACCCGTCATAGACTCCTTTAATGGCAAGGAGACGTTTATACTGCTTTACAATCTTACAGGTATCAAGAATCTCTTGTAACCTCTCTGAGTTGAAATCTGAACGCAGTGGTGTTGCTCTTCGTGCCATGATAAATAACGATTCTCTCACTAATCAAAATATTTAATTGACATTATTTTGAATAGTTGAAAGAATACATGAGGAAAACACAAATGTAAATTGTAAATTCACTTTATACGATAATCTTTTTTGGAAATGGTATTAGTTTCGTAGATTTTCATCAACGAATAACCCTTAAAGACCTTAAAAGTAACCGGTTGCCTGAGCGAATCCCTGATACAAACATCATTAAACCACCCAGCTGGTGAGACAAAAAGTCATTAGCGCATCAAACAAGAAAATAGGTGACACTAATCTATGGCACTCTATGAGACCGGTCCGTTGCTCGTTTATACAACTGCAAGCGCGCCACCTATTAAAAAAACTTTTCTTTGCAAAGATTATTGATATGTAATTCTATTTACAGATATCTCAAACACAGCTTCTATTGCTGAGTTTACAGATTGTCAAAAATCATCAGTTGATATAACAATCAACCATTACAATACTTCTCAATTTTGTCCGCTAATTTCACAATTTTTAAATTCTTAGAATTATCTAACACGGCTATACTGCAACAACAGCAAATCTCAACTTACTAATAGAAAATTACCTATTATTATTCGCTCGTAAACTATAGAAGAAGACCATTATTTTGATGTCATTTTCTCGAAAAATACTCTTTGTGTTAGTTATAATCACTCAATTGTCTTTTAATTCACCGAAACATTAATTAACATTTGCAAATGTATTGGTTTAATACTAATTGAATTTAAAATGACCTACCATTTGATAAATCACAAAGAAGGTTGGAACAATGCCAAAGTCAACTGAACTTAACTCTAAACGAAGTAAACGCAGAAAAACGCGTGAACGGGAGACTATTCAAGCACCGCCTTATATCACGCGAAAAATTCCACCATTTGAAATCGCACCCGAAGAAACTCTGGTTAAAATTGAATCTGCTGCGGATAAGATTTTAGCAGAAACTGGGATGGAGATTAGAGATGACGAAATTGCATTAAATTTATTTCGTGAAGCCGGTGCAGAAGTTGAAGGGGTTACTGTAAAATTCGAACCTGGGATGCTTGTTGAAATCTTAAAAACTACTCCCAAACAATTTACTCAGCACGCACGGAATCCGAAAAAATCAGTAGAACTTGGAGGAAATCATGTAGTTTTTACACCTGCATATGGTTCTCCATTTGTCATGGATTTAGATAAAGGACGCAGATACGGCACAATTGAAGACTTTCAAAATTTTATCAAATTAGCGTACTCTTCACAGTGGTTACACCATTCAGGTGGAACTATTTGCGAACCAGTCGATATTCCTGTAAATAAACGTCACTTAGATATGGTCTACTCGCATATGCGCTATTCTGATCGTGCTTTTATGGGATCAGTTACCGCACCTGAACGTGCTCAAGATTCAATTGAGATGTGTCGTATATTATTTGGTGAAGATTTTGTTGATAAGAATTGTGTGATCTTGGGTAATGTTAATGTTAATTCACCATTAGTTTGGGACGGAGTGATGACGGGAGCACTTCGTACCTATGCAGAAGCTAATCAAGCACCTGTTGTTGCACCGTTTATACTTGGCGGTGCAATGGGACCAGTAACTAATGCAGGAGCAATTGCTCAATCATTAGCCGAATCCATGGTAGGTTGTGCGCTGGGACAACTAGTCCGAAAAGGATCTCCTGTTATTTTTGCAAATTTTCTATCTTCAATGGCATTGCGCTCCGGTTCACCTACATTCGGGACTCCAGAACCAGCAATAGGGACTATCATCGTTGGTCAATTGGCACGTCGCTTAGGAATCCCACTGCGTTGTGGCGGTAGCTTCACCACATCAAAACTACCTGATTTTCAAGCGGCGCAAGAATCTACAATGTCAATGCTCTCAGCCGTATTGAGTGGTGGAAATTTTATTTTACACACTGCTGGTTTTCTTGATGGGTTATTATCAATGTCATACGAAAAATTTGTACTTGATTCAGATTTTGCTGGTTCATTACAAACATACATGAATGGTGTATCAGTTAATGAAGATACTTTGGCAGTTGATGCATTTAAAGAAGTAGGCCCCGGAAACCATTTCTTTGGCTGTTCTCACACCCTTAATCACTATGAAACTGCTTTTTGGGACTCTGAATTAGCAGATAATGACCCTTGGGAAACTTGGTCTGAGGCTGGAAGTGTTGATGCAATGTCCAGAGCCAATCATAAGTGGAAAAAAATCTTAGAAGACTATGAAGCACCTGAACTTGACCAAGCAATTGACGAAGCTCTTCAAGAATTCGTCAAGCAGCGAAAAGAGTCAATGGAAGATGCTTGGTATTAGGAGGTACCACAATGAAAATCACTGGAATCAATATTACTCACGTAAATATACCTTTTGATGCACCATTTTGGTGGACTGCTGGACTCTATGGTGGCGCATCAAAATCAATCATTGAAGTTCAAACTGATGAGGGTGTTGTTGGCCTAGGAGAAGCCCCCTGGTGGCACTTTGGTGAAATAATCAAAGAAGAGATCGCACCAGCATTAATTGGTGCCGACCCTTTAGATTTAGCAGATTGTGAGAGCAGATGTGTCCCCCCTTGGCAAATTACTGCCAATACCGGTGAAAATGCTTCAACTGTAGCTTTTGGTGCGGTTGAAATTGCCCTATGGGACATTAAAGGAAAAGTTTTCAATCAACCGCTCTACAAATTACTTGGTGGTGCAGTTCGTACAAAAATTCCTTTTTCTGAGTATTTTTCGTTTCGTCCTGAACATAATGGTGCTGGTGGTGAAATGTCACCTGAAAGCATTGTGGAGTATTGCCAACGAATGAGAGAAGAACATGGAAGTACGATATTTGAAGGCAAATTGATCTTAGGTGATCCCAATTTAGAAATTGAAACTGTAAAACAGTTGAGAGAAACACTTGGTCCTGATGTTCAACTTAAACTTGATTCTAATATGCAATGGTCACTTACGACCGCACGTTGGGTGTTAAAGGCAATTGAACCTTACAATATTCGAAACTATGAAGACCCTGTTGCGACATTTGAGGAAATGGCGGCATTGCGACAGCATTCAATAATTCCTTTTTCAACTCATATCCCAGACTTAAAACGAGCAGTAGCTTTAGGTGCACCAGACTATTTTGTGTGTAACTTTGCGGCACTCGGTGGATTATCCAAGACACTCAAATTTATCGCGGCGTGCGAAGCCATGGGAAAAGGCTTTTGGTGCTACTCAAACGATCTTGGCATCATGACCTCTGCCTATTTACATGTTGTAGCAGCAACACCATGGATAACGGAAGCTTCTCAATCGCTATTCCGTTGGCAAATTGGTGATGTTATTAAAGATGGTCCCTTCCGACAAACCAATAATGTAGTCTCGGTTCCAAATGGTTCAGGACTCGGGGTTGAATTAGATTCCAATGCAATTCAAAAGTGGTCAACTCACTTTAAGGAAAATGGTCCGATTAATCACTTTGAAGACCCAAACAATCCACGAAAATATCGTCGACTACCGTTACATTGATCTAAGTATTTTTTATTAAAATTTTCTGAACTTCGTAGCAACTAAAAAAATCCTGTTGCTACAGGCTAATTTTTGGTCAAAAATTCAATCTATGTAACAGGTACTTTTCGTGAAATCTATTGTGGGATTTTGTAAATCCAAATCCAATTATTTGAATTTTCTATCGTATACCTCCGAAACAAGCATAAATTTTATGCTGATGGAGGCCGTATTTTCACCTTAGTAAGTTTGTTTCATTACACTTTGAATAGCAGAAACACAAAAAGTGTAGACTAATATTGATAAAACAGGTTAGAATTCAAAGAATGCGGATTTAATGATACCACCATCAAAAAGTTAACCTGGTGGGCGATGAGAGACTCGAACTCCCGACATCCTCGGTGTAAACGAGGCGCTCTACCATCTGAGCTAACCGCCCTATTCCACTACTAACATTTATCGCCGAATTTACCTAATTTTATCTTTCATACTTACATATAATAAATAACTCAAAAAAAAGCAACCCTGCCTCCAAATATTTTGGCAGGATTGCATTTATAACTTGGACATTTTATCAACTGATCAATTACTTGACAGCGTCTTTTAGTCCCTTCCCAGCTTTAAATCGTGGAACGACTGTCGCAGGTATTTTAATTACCTTTCCAGTTGCAGGATTTCGGCCATCACGTGCTTTGCGTTTTGAAGTACTAAAAGTACCGAATCCGATGATGCGTACATCACCTTTTTTTGATAAAGCACCAGTGATTGCTTCAAAAGTTGCTTCAACTGCTTTTGTAGCATCTGCTTTAGTAAGGCCTGCTTTGCCAGCAACCTTTGCAATAAGTTCAGTCTTATTCATTATGGTTCCTTTTCGGTTGTTAGACTAGCAACCATCGCTAGTCTGGTTTGTTGAAAATAAAATGCTATTCAAAAAATAGCAAGTAAAAAAACATAACTCCAATGTACTACTTTTTTTTTCAAAAAAAAAGTACTTTTTTGTCTCAATTAAAATGAAACAACTTTTTTATAGCACAAATTAATGTGCTGTCAGCCCGCTTACATCCTCCTCATTATTTGTGGTTGTGTCAACTATATATTGATTTTCATCCCACTTTATTGCTTCAGGCATATATTTTAATGAGTGTTGCAACACTTCACCCATACGAGAAACAGGTACAATTTCCATTCCATTCTTAACATTATCTGGTATTTCCGCAAGATCTTTTGCATTTTCTTCCGGAATTAGTACTTTTTTGATTCCAGCTCGCAGTGCTGCTAGTAGTTTTTCTTTCAAACCTCCAATTGGTAAAACTCTCCCACGTAATGTAATCTCTCCAGTCATCGCAACATCATTTTTAATTGGTATTCCAGTCATAATTGATACAACAGTTGTTGCCATTGCAATTCCAGCTGATGGACCATCTTTTGGTGTTGCTCCCTCAGGAACGTGTACATGGATATCACGCTGTTCAAATTTTGGTGGTTCAATGCCATAATCAACTGCCCGTGAACGAACATAAGACGCTGCCGCTGAGATTGATTCTTTCATGACATCTTTCAAATTCCCAGTGACAATCATTTTACCCTTTCCTGGCATCATAACCCCTTCAATCGTAAGTATATCTCCCCCTAATTCAGTCCATGCAAGTCCTGTTGCAATGCCAACTTTATCCTCATCCTCAGTCTGTCCAAAGCGATATCGAGGTACACCAAGATATTTTTCTAGCTGTTTTGTGGTAATGTTAACGCTTTTAATTTTTGACATCATTAGTTTCTTTACAGACTTACGCGCTAAATTTGCTATTTCACGTTCAAGATTTCGTACCCCAGCTTCACGAGTATACCGGCGAATAATTGTTCGAACTGATTCATCATCAATATTGAATTCACCTTTTTTAATACCATGCTCCATTTCAATCTTCGGAAGTAAGTGTTTTCGGGCAATTTCTAGTTTTTCGTCTTCCGTATACCCTTCAATTCGAATAACTTCCATCCGATCTTTTAATGCAATAGGCAAGTTTAGAGTATTTGCAGTCGTTACGAACATTACATTGGAAAGATCATATTCTACTTCCAAATAATGGTCCATAAAGTTGTTGTTTTGCTCTGGATCTAATACTTCAAGTAATGCGGAAGAGGGGTCACCTCGGAAATCCATCCCCATTTTATCAATCTCATCTAACAAAAATAATGGATTGACCTTTTTTGCCTTCTTCATAGACTGAATCACTTTTCCTGGCAATGAACCAATATAAGTACGTCGATGTCCTCTAATTTCAGCTTCATCTCTTATTCCACCTAATGACATACGAACATATTCACGGCCTGTTGCTTTAGCTATTGACTTACCCAACGATGTTTTACCAACTCCAGGTGGGCCGACAAGACATAAGATCGGTCCCTTTAATTTGTTAGCCCGCAATTGTACCGCCAAGTATTCAATGATGCGTTCCTTAACCTTTTCTAATCCAAAATGATCTGTATCAAGAATTTTTTGTGAAAAATTCAAATCATTTTTGATTCGCGATGCTTTGCCCCAAGGTATGCCTAAGATCCAGTCTAGATAATTTCGCACAACAGTTGCTTCTGCTGACATTGGACTCATTTGCTTTAATTTCTTGAGCTCAGCTGTAGCCTTATCTTTTGCTTCTTTTGAGAGTTTAGTCTTTGCAATCTTCTCCTCTAACTCTTTCATTTCATCACGATTGTCATCTGAATCTCCTAATTCTTTTTGAATAGCTTTCATCTGCTCATTCAAATAATATTCTTTCTGGGTCTTTTCCATTTGCCGTTTTACTCGAGATCGAATACGCTTTTCATAATGTAAAACTGAAATCTCATTTTCCATCATTCCAAGTACTTTTTCTAATCTGGTCGAAATGGAAACAATTTCTAGTAGTTCTTGTTTCTCTGTAACCTTTACTGACAAATGAGAACATATGGTATCTGCTAATTTAGAGTAATCGTCCAAATTAGTTATAGCACTCAGGATTTCTGGTGAAATTTTCTTATTTAGCTTAACATAATTCTCAAACTCATGGAGAACCGACCGGACTAATGCTTCAGTTTCCGGAGAATCGTCTTTAGGTTCCTTTATCACTTTAACTTCAGCTTCATACAAGTCTTTACGGTCAATAAAACTTGTAATTTCTGCTCGACTACTTCCCTCAACTAATACTTTTACGGTTCCATCAGGTAATTTTAATAGTTGCAGAACTGTTGCAAGAGTTCCGACTCGATAAATTTCCTCAAATTTAGGTTCATCTACCGATGCATTTTGTTGGGTTGCCAACAGCACTTGTTTGTCAGTTTGCATAACTTCCTCAAGTGCTCGCACCGATTTTTCCCGTCCAACGAATAGTGGAACGATCATATGTGGAAATACAACTATATCCCGCAAAGGTAACACCGGGTTAGTCTTTTTTCTCAAAACTCTGCGTGTCGTGCTTGCTTTTAATACCATTTTTTCCTCAATTTTCTGCAGTTGCTGTTTATTAAAGCAACTAAATTTAATAATTAAGTTTTTTTCAATTTACCAATTCAAGTGAACAATTCAACTTGACCTAAGCTAATATCGTATTCTTTTTTATCAACTATTGCAATATAGGTTCACTATTTCTGTTTGTCAAGCTTTTATTCACAACTTTTTTCCATAAAATTACCCAGCTGATACCGCTTTTGCAAATTCCTCTTCATATATTAACAGGGGTCTCGCGTCGCCTTCAATTACCTCCGCAGATATAACCACCTCTTTTACATTTGTCAATTCTGGTAATTCAAACATTGTATCAAGCAAAATATCTTCCATTATTGACCGTAATCCACGAGCACCAGTTTTTCTTACCAATGCCTTTTTCGCAATCGCAACAATCGCATCATCCTGAAAACTTAATTCAACCCCTTCCATCTCAAATAAGCTTTTGTATTGTTTAACCAGTGCATTCTTTGGCTTCGATAGAATTTGAATCAACGCATCTTCATCCAAGTCATTAAGCGATGCAACGACCGGTAATCTGCCAACAAACTCAGGGATAAGTCCGAATTTTAACAAATCCTCCGGTTCAACTTCTGCAAATATTTCCCCAATCTTTCGTTCATCAGGAGACTCAACAGTTGCCGAAAATCCAATAGACGTATTGCGTCCTCTTTTAGAAATAATTTTTTCCAAGTCTGCAAACGCACCACCACAGATAAACAGAATATTTGTCGTATCAACTTGCAAAAACTCTTGTTGTGGATGCTTCCGTCCCCCTTGTGGTGGTACTGAAGCAATTGTACCTTCCATGATCTTTAGCAATGCTTGTTGAACACCTTCACCTGAAACATCCCGGGTTATTGATGGGTTGTCAGTTTTCCGCGAAATTTTATCCACTTCATCAATATAAACTAAACCTCGTTGTGCTTTCTCTACATTATATTCAGCTGCTTGAAGCAATTTTAATATGATATTTTCAACATCTTCCCCAACATAACCCGCTTCCGTCAATGTCGTTGCATCAGCCATTGTAAACGGTACATTGAGAATACGAGCCAATGTCTGTGCCAATAAAGTCTTTCCACTACCAGTTGGACCAATCAACAAAATGTTTGATTTGGCTAGTTCTACATCATTTGACTTTGATGCATGGTTCAATCTCTTATAGTGATTATGAACAGCTACCGATAAAACTTTTTTAGCTTCTTCCTGTCCAATTACGTATTCATCAAGCACAGAACAAATTTCTTTTGGACTCGGTGTTTCTGAATCTTTAACCTTTGCGATTGACTTCTTTCGTTCTTCCTTGATTATATCCGCACAAAGCTCAACACATTCATCACAAATGAATACCGTTGGACCTGCAATCAGCTTCCCAACTTCTTTTTGATTTTTCCCACAGAATGTGCAGTGTAAAGGACCACTCCCTTTAGTACTACTTTTTTTCATTTATACTCCTATCAGACATTAAGGGTATATTCCCTAATTTGATTTCAAAATAATCATTCAATTTGTAATTTCTATTAGGATTCTTCATTTTGCAATAATTTCCAAATATTAACAATGGTGATTAAGAGGGCAATTGGTTCACGCGATTGAATCCAAGTTTTAAAATTCAAAAATTGTTTCAGTTTCAAATGCTTATTATTATAATGTATAATCTTTATCCATCATCTTCAGTACTTACAACTCGATGTTCAATTACTTTATCAACAATTCCAAACTCTTTAGCCTTTTCAGCAGTCAAAAAATTGTCTCGTTCTAATGCTACCTCAATCTGTGACAGCTTCCTCCCAGTATGTTTGACATAAATATCATTTAATCGCTTCTTGATATTTAATATTTCATTCGCATGAAGGATGATGTCTGAGGTTTGCCCACGAAATCCCCCCTTAGGTTGATGTAACATGATACGCGAATTAGGTAATGCAGCTCGTTTTCCTTCGTTACCGGCAGCAAGCAATAAAGACCCCATACTAGCGGCTTGACCAATACAAAGAGTAGAAATTTCTGGACGGATAAACTGCATCGTATCATAAATAGCTAATCCAGAAGTGACCAAACCACCAGGTGAATTAATGTAGATCGCGATCTCTTTCTTTGGATTTTCAGCCTCCAAATATAATAACTGTGCACAAACTACAGTAGCGATCTGATCCTCAATAATGCCGGTAATAAATACAATTCGCTCCTTCAATAGTCGTGAATAAATATCATAAGCTCTTTCCCCACGGTTTGTTTGTTCAACAACCATTGGAACTAATGTTGATAATCCAGTCTCTTCTGATTTATCCATAACCTTACCACCAATAAAGATTTTTATAATTTGGTTTATTGACCTATTATATATGTTTCGCAATCAGTTTATATTGAATTCACTCATCCATAACTTCAACTTGATTCAGTGTTACTTTCTATAACTTCAAAATCAGTTGAATTGTTTGTTTCATCAATTATCTCCACATGTTCAAATATATAGTCTAAAGCTTTTTGCAATGTCAATTGCGAATTCAAAAGTCTCGTATAATCAGCCAAATTTTTCTTTTCAGAAAAATATTTTTTCATCTCTTCAGAATTACTATAAGTCGAAATACTGGATTGAAGAGAGTTTTTCAATTCTTCTTCTGACACTTTGATGTCATATTTATCAGCATAGGCAAGAAAAATTAGTCTAAGTCTTAAATTTCGTTCATAGTATTCACGCCATTGTTTACCAAATTCCTCTTCGGTCAGATCCCCAACTAATTCTGATGAGGTTTTGTTTTCAATCGTATACTGATAATCTTGCCAACCAGACTGAACTTCTAAATCTATCATCGCGTCAGTAACTAAAAACTCATGTTTAGTCAAGAGTTGTTCAGATAACTCATCCTTTGCAACTTGATTTGATTGACTTTGGAAACTTTCTTCCAAACGCTGTCTCACAAGCTTTCTTAGCTCTGATTCATCTTTACAACTCAATCGTTGCGCTAATTGGTCGTCAATTTTAAATTCTTTCTTCTTTTCAAGTTCAATCACATGAATTTCAACCTCTACCTCTTTGTTAGCATATTTTTTGTTACCAAAATCTTCAGGTAATGTGACAAAAGTTTTGCGATATTCACCAACATTAGCCCCAATCAATGCGTTGTCTACTTCTTTGATCGGGTTTGAATCTCCCAAAACGATTGGTAAATCTTCTACAGAAAGCTCATCAACCTTCTTACCATCGGCCTTTACATCTAATGAAACTTTCAATCGATCACCATTTTCGGCCGGACCTCCATTCGCTCGTTTCTCAAATAATTCATCCTGGCCAGCTAACCGCATGATTGAAGAGTTTATAACCTCGTCCGTTACCTCATATACTGTGCGCTTTACTTTAAATTCGGCAAATGGTTTAAGGTCTATTTCAGGATATACCTCATATGCCAAACTGACTGAGATATCCTGTCCTGCTAATAAATCTTCATCCCATTTTTCTGGTAAATAATATAATGCACGGGAATACTGCCGTTCTTTTCGTTCTTTAATCACATCATTACAAAGTTGATTCATCAAAGTTTGTATAACGGTATTCAAACCACTTTTACCATATTGCTTCCGTATAACATCCATTGGAGCTTTCCCCGGTCTAAACCCCCGAATTACAGCTTTTGGGCGTAACTCAATTAAATGCTCTTGAAGTTTTTCCTCAACCATGGCAGCGGCTACAACTACTTCTAACTCGCGCGTTAACCCTTCTTTATTTTTTTCTACTATTTGCATAATAATTTACTCAATCCCCTCTATTATTAAAGTAAGTCCACATTCGCAGACGTTTACCAAATAGATTTTGTTAATTTGATTAGATAGAAACCACATTGCAGGAGTTTCAACAAAACAACAATAATTGCACCGCTAGTTCACCAAAGTGCCACTATTCCCTTCTAGAGTAAAAAACTTTTCACTACTGGTGCGGCTGGAGGGACTCGAACCCCCACGGTCTCCCGCCAGAACCTAAATCTGGTGCGTCTACCAGTTCCGCCACAGCCGCACAATCAAAGCAAACTCAATTGCTTCAAACTCCTAAAAATGTGAAAGATTAAATAACTTTTTCAAGCTACGCAAGAGTTATATAATCATTTTTTTCAAATTGGCAAGGTTTTATTTTAAGTCAACAAAAGTTTTCTGGTTATTTTGAATTTTAAATTTGATATATTTCGTTGATTACTGATTGAATCCCCAAAACTAGGTCTTCACTAATGATTCCAGGACCAAGTTTTTTTGCTATTTCACCATGAATCCACACCCCCATACACGCAGCAAAAAAAGCTGGTACAGATTGTGCAATTAAACCGCAAATTATTCCAGCTAACACATCACCTGAACCAGCAGTTGCTAACCAAGAAGGTGCATTTTCATTAATTGCGCATTTGCCGCTTGGATCAGCAATTACAGTATCAGCTCCCTTAAATACAACAACTGCTTGGGATAGTATCGCCGCTTGCTTTGCACAATCAACTTTACTTTCCAATTCCACTGATTCACCAAACAAACGCGCAAACTCTCCTGCATGGGGAGTTAATACCACCTCACGGTTAGTAGATTTCTGAATTTGGTTAAAAAGTTTGGTTGGGTCTGCCGAAAAACTCGTTAAACTATCGGCATCCAATACAACAGATTGATCCCCATCCAAAATTGCCAACACAAATTCTTGCGTTTTTACCCCAATTCCAAATCCAGGTCCAATCGCAATTGAATTAAATCGGTTATCGACCAATAGTTGTTTTGATTCTTCAAGACTTTCAACTGATTTAACCATTACAGCTGTCAAATGTGCCGCATTGACAACTAGTGCCTCTTGAGGACTTGCCAAAGTCACTAAACCTGCACCAACCCTTAATGCTGCTTGTGCACATAATCTTGCTGCTCCCGTTGAGTGAATGGGTCCTGAAAAAACAAGTGAATGCCCGCGATTATATTTATGGCCGGTTTGCTTATATCGCGGAATATACTCCTCCCAAAATTCAATTTGATTACAATAAATATTTGGATTTACCGATTTCAAAACACTAGCCTGAATTCCGATATCAACTACTGAAACGTTCCCACAATGAGCTCTACCTGGAAACAGTAAATGACCTGGTTTTTTACGAAAAAAAGTTACAGTCTCTGTTGCTTTAATTGCTCTTCCCAAAACTTTACCAGTTTTACCATCAATTCCGCTTGGTAAATCAACCGATATCACCAAATTTCCAGTATTGTTAACTGCATCAATTAATTTCGCAACTTCTCCATCAATTTTTCGGCATAATCCTGCACCAAATATCGCATCAATAATAATATCCCCTTCGCTAATAATCTCCGGTGATAAATTACTTATTGTAATATTTGCTTCCTTCAAGTCATCAAAAGCAAGTTTTGCATCTCCCTGTATCTTCTGTACTTCTCCAAGTAAACCAACTTGCACTGTATAACCACAGTCTTTCAAAATTCTTGCTACCACAAAACCATCTCCACCATTATTTCCTGGTCCCGCCAATATGGTAACACACTTGGAATTTGACCCCAGTTTTGTAACAACATTC
Source organism: Stappiaceae bacterium (assembly GCA_964291365.2). Lineage (GTDB taxonomy): Bacteria > Pseudomonadota > Alphaproteobacteria > Rhizobiales > Stappiaceae > JBDWFY01. The sequence continues at coordinate 454,496 of OZ219989.1, read as the reverse complement.
GCGACCCCGCTGCCAGCATTTTTCATCAATTCTATACCTGCAGTTCCACTTTTAATTGTGGTTTGATCAGCTGTTGCCATTTCATTAGGGGTTAGAAGTTCAAGCATTCTAAGTGCCTATTTAAATTATTGTTTTCAAGAAAGTTTTGTGCATAATCAAATATCGGCATTTTAGCACCAATGATTCAATTGCAACAAATCTACAACCAGAGTTAAAAACACAGTTTTGTTTCATCACTTTCATAATATACTTTTCAATTTAATTGGGTAGTTCCAGAACTCCAATTATTGACCATCAATTTTTAAGTTTACATTTATTTTGAACTCTTTTTTTCTAATTGACTCCTAATATTTTTATTCAAGTAAACGATTCTAACAAAAAATATTTTCACAGAAAGATGTTTTACGAGTTAGAGTTAAATTAATAATTCTTACGAATAAAAAAATTGTTGACTCGAAATCAAATTTTTGAAATACTAAAACTTGATTCAAATGCAATGTACCTCATTTTGGTAACTAGTCCATTGCAAGTGCAGTTTGGATTTAAATAACATTTTCTATACCATGAAAAAAATAGAAGCAATCATCAAACCATTTAAGCTTGACGAAGTCAAAGAAGCATTACACGAAGTTGGCCTTCAAGGCATAACTGTAGTCGAGGCGAAAGGTTTTGGTCGTCAAAAAGGGCACACTGAACTTTACCGTGGTGCGGAATATGTCGTAGATTTTCTCCCAAAAGTAAAAGTTGAAATTGTCCTTTCTGATTCACAAGTGGAAAAAGCGATTGAGGCAATCAGTACCGCGGCACACACTGGTCGAATCGGAGATGGAAAGATTTTTGTATCAAATATCGAGGACGTGATTCGAATTAGAACAAATGAACGGGGTGAAGAGGCAATCTAACCCACGTCACTTCCACGTTAAAATTCATCGCAACTTAAGTTTAATCAAGTGAATTAAACGGTTGTACAACCAAAACCTACAAAAAAGGAATTTTCAAATGGCGACAGCCTCAGAAGTACTTGGACAAATTTCCGAGAATAAAGCGAAATTTGTGGATTTACGATTTAGTGATCCACGCGGTAAAATGCAACATCTGACTATGGATGTATCTTGCATTGATGAAGATGCATTTGCAGATGGAATCATGTTTGATGGTTCTTCAATTGCAGGATGGAAAGCAATAAATGAATCCGACATGACATTGATGCCTGATCCGGAAACCGCGCGGATGGATCCCTTTTTCGCTCATCCTACTATGACAATATTTTGTGACATTTTGGAACCATCAACAGGTGAAGCGTACAATCGCGATCCACGAATGACAACTAAAAAAGCCGAAACCTACTTAAAATCAACCGGAATTGGTGATACGATATACTTTGGTCCTGAACCCGAGTTTTTTGTATTTGATGATGTAATTTTCAGCACTGATCCATATGATACGGGTTTCGTAGTTGATAGTCGTGAATTACCGGTAAACACAGATACAGTTTATGAATCAGGTAATTTAGGTCATCGTCCCCGGGTAAAAGGTGGATACTTTCCAGTTCCTCCAGTAGATGGAGGTCAAGACTATCGGTCAACTATGATCTCTGAATTAGCAAATATGGGTGTGTCGGTCGAAAAACATCACCACGAAGTAGGAGCGGCGCAACATGAGCTTGGAATCAAATTCGCTACAATGACGCAAAGTGCGGATAACGTTCAGCTTTATAAATATTGTGTACATCAAGTTGCAGATTCTTACGGTAAAACTGCAACGTTCATGCCAAAACCGGTTTTTGGCGATAATGGAACTGGTATGCATTGCCACCAATCAATATGGAAAGATGGAAACCCTGTATTTGCTGGGAACCAATACGCTGATCTATCGGAAGAGTGCCTGTACTACATTGGTGGAATCCTAAAGCATGCGAAAGCAATCAATGCATTTGCAAACCCGACAACTAATTCATACAAGCGTTTAGTACCGGGTTATGAAGCACCAGTATTGCTAGCATATTCTGCTCGAAACCGATCGGCTTCATGTCGAATTCCATACAGTCCCTCACCAAAAGGAAAACGTATTGAAATTCGATTCCCAGATCCCGCGGCAAATCCGTATTTAGCATTTTCCGCAATGCTAATGGCTGGGCTTGATGGAATTAAAAATCGAATTCACCCTGGTGAACCAATGGACAAAGATCTTTATGATCTACCACCAGAGGAGTTAAGTGAGATTCCAACTGTTTCTAGTTCATTGCGTGAAGCACTAGATTCATTGAATTCTGACCGAAATTTTCTAAAAGAAGGCAGTGTATTCAATGACGATCAAATTGACGCTTACATTGAACTAAAGCAGGAGGAAGTAGAGCGATGCGAACAAACTCCACACCCTGTTGAGTTTGACATGTATTATTCTTGCTGAAGGAAATAGAAAATCGTGATAAACTGAGATTAATTCAGCTGGAATCAATCTAAGGTAGAAATAATCCGATGAGTGGCTCTATCTGAGCCACTTGTCCTCCTGATTTCCTTTGACTTCACTAAACGATACAAATTTACTTTTAATATCAAACTTATAGAAAATTAGTCATAATTTCTGGTTGATGTAAAAATATTTACACGACATTATATAACTATTCATGCTTGACACTAAATTTGTTGCTAAATTATTGTTTTAAATAACTTAGGAATTCTACCAATGGCTCGATTAAAATCCGAATTCTTATCTATTTTATCTGAGCGCGGATTTATCCATCAAATTTCTGACTCAGAAAAACTGGACAACCTGCTAAAAAACCAAATAGTTTCAGCATATATTGGGTTTGATTGCACTGCTCCAAGCCTCCATGTCGGTTCGCTGATTCAAATCATGTTACTTTACTGGTTTCAACAATGTGGACATCAACCTATAGTCTTAATGGGTGGGGGAACATCGCAAGTCGGTGATCCATCTGGCAAAGAAGACACACGCCAACTATTGACTTTGGATACAATTGAAGAAAATAAATCCGGAATTCGACGGATATTTGATCACGTTCTAACTTTTGGTAACGGTCCAACCGATGCAATCATGTTAGATAATGCAGAATGGTTGTCGCAGCTCAATTATGTCGAGTTTTTAAGAAAGATTGGAAGACAATTTTCAGTCAATCAAATGCTACAACGCGATGCAGTTAAATTGAGGCTAGAACGAGAACAAAATCTATCGTTTTTAGAATTCAATTATATGATTTTGCAAGCATTTGACTTTGCAGAATTAAACAAACGACAAAATGTACGACTTCAAATGGGGGGATCTGATCAATGGGGCAATATAGTTTCTGGGATAGATCTTGGTCGACGTTTAAATGATATTGAACTGTATGGGCTAACAACCCCTCTTTTAGAGACATCTTCTGGTGCAAAAATGGGTAAGACCGCTTCTGGTGCAGTTTGGTTAGATTCTAATTTGCTTTCTGCATATGATTACTGGCAGTTTTGGCGAAATACAGAAGACGCAGATGTCAGTCGTTTTCTCAAACTATTCACTACTTTACCACTTGGTGAAATTAGTCGCTTGTCAACACTTCAAGGAGCAGAAATTAATGACGCAAAAAAAATATTGGCAACTGAGGCTACCAAATTTGTACACGGAGAAACTGTAGCTAAGCAAGCCGAAGTAACCTCACGTACAACATTTGAGGATGCTAAAATAGCTACTGACCTACCTACAATCAATGTGGAACAATCTGAGTTAGAACAAGGAATTGGTATTTTAGAATTATTTGTTTTAGCAGGTTTATGCAGTTCAAATAGTGATACAAGACGAAATATAAAATCTGGAGCTATCAGAATTAACGATCAACCTATAAAAGATGAACGATATTCTGTCAAAATCATTGATTTGACCTCAGAAGGTGTAATAAAACTCTCATTAGGTAAGAAAAAACACGTTTTGGTTAAACCAAACTAGTTTAATTATTTATTTATAATCTTTCACGGGTTGACAGTCTTCTAATACTGTTTTGCGAAATAAAATATCTCAATTTTGTAAAGACTATGAATAATGAGTGATACCAAAGTCAACTAATCGTTCTTAAGTTTTAAGTTTCTAATTCTTCTAGAAACTGCATCAATTATTTTAGTAATCCCACGACCTCTTCCGACCGCTAGTAACAGAACAAAACCAGTTAATATTGAATTCCAAAAGGTTGCGATACCTGCACCGGAAATATATACAAAAACGGAAACTGCAATAATACCAATTAAAGTTAAAAGTACCAATGATGTATATGCCTGTATTTGACCATATCTAATTCAGTTACGTCTATTTTCCTTATATTGTTCAAGAACATTCTCCGAAACCTGTTTCATAAAACCTGGATTATATTATTCAAATTCATGCAATAACTTAGGTCTTTCAGGAACAATCACCTCACGCTTAATTAAAATTTAGTTTGGTTGCTGTGGTTGTATAATTTCAGGTATAGATTCCGGTTTTTAATCTGCATTTTGAGTTACTAAATTCACTATTTTCCTCCCTTTGGTCAGCTGTATTCACCAACAATTTTCAAGATAGCGAATCTTAATATTTTCGGAACCATTAATAGTTCTACGGCAAGTGTATCTTGTGTCAATGTGTCCCAAGCACCTTTTACTTCATTTGGATTTTATGAAAATATTCTTTGATTCTCAACAATGCCAATATTTGTTCCCAACATATTTGCCCGGTAAAAATTTACATTGTCACGTCTTGAATTTTCGAGACTTGCCTCAAAAAGATTTGCTTCAACAAAATTTCCTCCCCTTAAATTCGATACATTAAGATTTGCTTTGCTAAAATTTGCTCGCCAACAATATGCTCCACCTAAATCTACTTGGACCATGCTAGCCGCAAACAGGTTTGCTTCACTTACATTTGCTCACCATAAGTTGGCTTGGTTCAAATTCACCCCACCAAGTAATGAGCGAAACAAATAAGCTTCATATAAGCTAATTTGTGCTAAGTTTACTTGCATTAAATTTGCCCAACTTAAATCTGACCATTTCATATCAACATGAGAGAAATTTGAATCACCAACATTTGCATTCTTTAACTTTACGCAAATAAGATTGGCGAAACTAAATTCAGCCTTGTAAATACTAGCATTATTTAAATTTGCTCTATAGAGATTGGCTTTATTCAAATTTACCTGAAAAAGAGAGACACCTTTTAAGATTACGCCATATAAATTTGTCCCCGAAAGGTTCGCGCTTCTTAAACTCGCCTTTCTTTGATCAACTCCAAAAAGGTTTGCGTTACTTAGATTACATCCTGTAAGATTTGATCCTTTGAGAACAACTCCCAGAAAATCAAGCACTACCAGATCTAGACCACCTAAATCTGCCCCAGTTAGATCTCTTTCATGAGGTTTTTCACCATTCCTCAATTGTTGAATTGTATACTCAACAGATTTTGTTGGTACCAAAAGCCTTCTTCTAAAAATACATTACAAATAATTTGAACTTGTTAATTTCAGACTACTATATATGAATCAAAAACTCAAAATACAACAAATATATTTGCAAATTGATTCTGTATAAAACAAACATTTAGAAATAACTTTCCCTTCACCACTGAAATTAGCGTCAATTGACCCATTTTTATTTCAAACTCTTAAGCAATTGTATTGTCAAATCCCCAGTAAAAAATACCAGTTTAATTTTCACATTCTCCCAAACGCTGTGCCAATGATGCGACAAGAAAGTTGTCTAAATTACCATTTAACACGTCATTAGGTGCACTACTTTCTACTCCTGTCCGCATATCTTTCACTAACTGATATGGCTGAAGTACATAAGATCTAATTTGGTGCCCCCAACCAATTTCCGTTTTTCCAGCGGCAATTTCATTTGCTTCTTGCTCACGACGTTGCAATTCAACTTCAAATAACCTTGATTTTAACATTTTCCATGCCGTTTCACGATTTGCATGTTGCGAACGCTCGTTTTGACATTGAACCACAATTCCGGTCGGATTATGAGTTATTCGAACTGCTGAATCTGTTGTATTGATATGTTGCCCTCCAGCTCCTGATGCTCGATAGGTATCTATTCGACAATCACTTTCCACAACATTTATTTCAATTGAATCATCAATTACGGGATAGCACCACACACTGGCAAAACTGGTATGTCGCCGAGACTGCGAATCAAATGGTGAAATTCTTACTAAACGATGTACCCCAGACTCAAATTTCAGCCAACCATAGGCATTATGTCCCTTAATCAACATGATAACTGACTTTGTTAGTTCGGCTTCTTGTTGTAAATCCAAAGTAGTTATTTTAAATTCACGGGACTTTGACCAACGCATGTACATCCGGCGAAGCATACTAGCCCAATCCATGCTTTCAGTTCCACCAGCACCTGGATGAATTTCCAAGTAACAATCATTCGCATCAACTTCACCTGATAACAGCGATTCAAGCTGCCGTTTTGCAACAGATTCTGATAACCCTTGTAACGAATTTTCTGCTTCAGCAACTAGTTCGTCATCACCCTCTGATTCTCCGAGGTTTAATAGTTCAATATTTTCAGAAAGTTCAGACTCAGATTGCTTTACAAATGTAATTGATTCTTCTATCAATTGCCGTTCTTGCATTGTCTGACGTGCCTGCTCACCATCAGACCACAATTCAGGGTTTTCCGCGGCAGCATTCAGTTCATCAAGTCGTACTAAAGCATTATCCCAGTCAAAGATGCCTCCGTAATAGGATAAGTGTTTGTTTTATCTCTTCAACAAGTGTTTGGATTTCTGCTTTCATAGGTTTTCTCTTCAATGAAACAAATAAAAATTAAGACACCAAAAATCTTGGTGACGAACATGATATATAGGAATTATGGTTTAAAAATCAAATTTGTCAGTAATTTTTCTTAGTATAACCCTCCAGTTCCACCAGTTATCCCCTGCTCAGCCTCTGGTGATAGCGGATTATTCGGGTTTGCATTACTAAAATCTTGCTGAAATCCAATAATTGAATAAGAATCAGGGGGTTTTGTCCCTGGCTTGAAGGCTTCCAAAATAGAATCTGGTGCCCCAGGAGTAGCAAGCATTCCTGTTTTTCGGTTAATTGTTTTAAATTCGATCCCGCGTGGTGCACGAAATTCAATTGAAGGTTCGTCGGCTAAAGCTTCCTTCATAAACTCAGTAAAAACAGGTGCAGCAACTTGACCTCCAGTCCCACCTCGCCCCATACTACGGGGAGTATCATAACCGATAAATACACCTACAGCTAAATCTGGTGAATACCCTATAAACCATGCATCTTTTTCATTATTAGTTGTTCCGGTCTTACCTGCAATTGGTTTTCCAACCGCTTGCACTGCTCTCCCCGTACCTCGTTCTACAACTCCTTCAAGCATTGAGGTAATTTGATAGGCAGTTAATGGATTAATCACTTGTTCTTGGTTATCTATAATTTCAGGTTCGGACTGACCATCCCAGCTATCTACAGTGCATTCAAAACATTGACTTCTTACGTGAGTAAATACCGTCCGACCGTATCGATCCTGCACTCTATCAATCAATGAAGGTGTAATTTTTTTTCCTCCATTTGCCAACATACCGTACGCTGCCGTTAATCGCATTACTGTAGTCTCCCCAGCACCCAAAGCCATTGAAAGTACCTGAGGCATATTGTCATAAATACCAAATCGTCGCGCAATGTTTGCCAATTGCTCCATTCCCATATCTTTTGCCAATCGAACCGTCATCACATTACGCGATTTTTCAATTCCGATTCTCAACGTCGTCGGACCAAAGTATTCGTTTGAATAATTTGAAGGCCGCCAAATTCCCAACCCAGCCCCTTGATCATGTTCGATAGGTGCATCCATTATGACACTAGATGGCGTATAACCGTTTTCCAATGCAGCGGCATATACAAAAGGCTTGAAAGAAGATCCTGGTTGGCGTTGTGCTTGGGTAGCACGATTGAATTCACTTTCTGAATAACTAAATCCACCTGATAATGCTAAAATTCGCCCAGTATGAGGATCCATTGCAATTAACGCTCCAGAAACTTCTGGTAATTGACGTAACTCCCACTTGTTAACATCTCCTTCAGAACTGATAACTTGTTCAACATAAACAATATCACCCACTTTAAGTACATCTGATATTGTTTTCGGTTGTTGGCGTTTCTCATTTCGCGCCCAACTCATTTCACTTAGAAATAGTTCTCCAATTTCAAACTTTTCTTTATTTGTTTCCAAGTAATGTTTAGTCGGTCGAATTCCAATTTCTGCTTTTGAATTTGTGACCGAAGTTACTACGGCAAGGGACCATTCTGGTACATCATCTAAAACAGACACCTCTTTAAAAACTTCTTGCCAATTAGTTTCTAAATTCAAATCAACATTCTCAATTGGACCACGCCAATTTCCACGCTTCCGATCAAAATCAATTAAACCATTCATTAACACTTTCCGCGCAAGTTTTTGATACTCTGGAATAATTGAAGTTCGCACCGATAATCCACCTGCATACAAACTATTTTCACCATAGAGTTCAATAAGTTCCCTCCTGACTTCTTCAACAAAGTAATTTGATTCAGTTAAAAATTTTTCATGTAACCTCGGATTGAAATTCAATGGTGCTGTCTTTGCTACTTCAGCGGTTTCTTCATCGATAAAACCATTTGCCATCATACGATCTAATACCCAATTGCGCCGGTCAATCGCGTTTTCTGGTTTATTAATTGGATGATAGTTATTGGGAGCTTTAGGTAACGCGGCCAAATAAGCCATTTCTGGCAATGTTAATTCGTCAACTGCTTTATCAAAGTAAGCTAATGCGGCTGATGCGACTCCATAAGCCTGCAGTCCTAAGTATATTTCATTCAAATATAATTCCAAAATTGTCTCTTTCGAATACGTACGCTCTAATCTGATAGCTAAGATAGCTTCCTTAATTTTCCGTTCATAACTAACTTCATTGGTAAAAAAGAAATTCTTTGCAACTTGCTGTGTAATTGTAGATGCACCAATCGGTCGTTTTCCGGTACCATAATTGATAATGTTTTGAACTGCGGCATTCATTATTCCTACAAAATCTAAGCCATTGTGTTGAAAAAAGCTTTTGTCCTCCGCAGCGAGATATGACTTTACAAGTAAATCTGGAACTGATTTTATTGATAAGAACAACCGTCTCTCCTTGGCAAACTCAGAGATTAGTTGACCATCGGCAGCATGGATTCTTGTGAGCACAGGTGGCTTATAGTCCTCCAAGTCACTAGAATCCGGTATATCGCCAATAATCTGGCTAATATATACAGCTAGTCCAACCGCAGTGGCAATAAATACCAAACCTGCGACTCCAAATATGTAACTAACAAATTTCAACACACGATGCATTAAACTATCAAGTTCCCATTAATCGATTAATCGTCACAAAGAGTGGTAAATTTCATGATTTTTGTCCGAATAATTAATGAATTCAACTCAAACTTGCGTAAATCAATTAACATTTGTCCGTTCTGGGGAAAAATATTTTTTTATACATAAGCATTCATTTTACAAAATCCAAATTCACTAATACATATTTTTCCGTACAAACCGTCAAATTAGTACTTTACTCAATTTAGTTTACTAAATTTACGAATAATTCATTTTTAATCCCTAAATTTTTTTTAATTTTCTACCAACTTTGATTCAAAATATATTCTTAATGAAGCAATTATCGCTTCTGTTGAACGCTCCATCCATTGCAATGAAGTTAATAATTCACTATCTTTTTCATTGGAAAGATATCCCAACTCCAATAGAACTGACGGTATATCAGGTGCGGATAATACTTGAAATCCTCCAAATCGAGTTGGATTATTACTTATCTCAATTGTAGCAGAGGCTAATTTATTCACTAAGAACTGCGAATACTTGCGTGAAAAGTTCATTGATTCACGTTTGGCTAAATCAAATAATATTTCAGTAACTTCTACGGAACTATCATTCAAGTCAACTCCTGCAATTAAATCTGACTGATTCTCTTTTATTGCCAACTGTGCAGTCACACTGTCACTTGCTTGTTCCGATAATGTATAAACTGTAGCACCGCGTACTTCGGCTTGCGATACACTGTCGGCATGTAAGGAAATAAATAAATCTGCGTCACGCTCTCGTGCAAATTCTACCCGTTCCGATAAAGTCAAAAAGCGGTCATCAACTCTGGTCAAATAAGCAATGAACTCATTATTACTGGAAATTTTGGTTTGTAAAATTTTTGCAAAATCTAACACTACATTTTTTTCCAACATACCATTTAATCCTTTGGTACCATTATCAATCCCACCATGTCCAGGATCTATTACAATAACAGGAAGATTATTAATTTTAGTCTCAGAGTATTCGCGTTGATCGCTAATGGTCTCTTCAAGACCAGAAACTATTTCCGGTCTAAAGGTTGATTCAACAATACCTTCTGCGAATTCCTCACGCGATGTGCTAATAAGATTTACTACTAATCGAGCAGGTTGTCCTTCAATTGGTGGGATCAGAACTGACTCGTTTACTTGAACCGGATCTAATACATCTAACACAATCCGTGACTTACCAGGCGAAAACAAACCATATCGAAAATCAGTGATTAATCCTCGACCATTGGTTGATAGTTTTTCAGCTAATTCAAAACCTACTTGCGGAATATCAATTACAACACGGTATGGATTACTTAAAAGCGAAATTTTATACGGGATTAACTTGTTTACATCAGCAATAAATCTAGTACTTTTATGGTCACCAACAACTCGTGCGCCAGTAATAGTTAGAATATCATTGGCACGCACTGAGTTAGAATTAAAACAAAAACAATAAAGTATTACACACAACGATAGTTGTTGCAGAAGTCTAAAATTATCTTTGGTTTTCATTTGGATTTATTTTTAATTCTTTTCCACAGGTTATTCACAGTCAATCTAGTAGTTGATTTTTGTAACAGTAAGTTGATTTGTATTTTTTCTCAAAACTAAATAAATTTAGATAAAATTTTGATTGAATTTAGTTTCAAGTAATTGTATAACAAAATTTCAAATTGTAACGTACAAAATTTTTTGATTTTACTATTTTTTACTTTCATGCTGTCAATTTAAACTAAAGAAAGTGTACGAAATAAAGAGTGCAGATCCATCACTTACTTAGAAATCGATTCATCCTGCAATCATACTTTTTGTTCACATTAAGCAATAAGCACTGGTCTTCTGATGACTAGACAAAAATTGGAAAATTCTTACCAAATTTTTCACTACAAACCTATGGGTAACAGGAAAAGCACAATGGCAACACAATCTGAAAATAAAGGTAGACAACAATTGAAAACGACACGAAAATCTTGCTGCGAATTTTGTTACCTTTCACATAAATCAATTACTTACATAGCGGTCTCGAGACATATGAGAAACAAAACAATATGCGATTCAGTAATTTCTCGTACTGACCGCGGAGAATACTTTACATGCCAAATAAAATGCTCATTGATGCGGCACATCCCGAAGAAACTAGGGTTGTTGTCGTTCGTGGAAAATCGATTGAGGAATTTGACTTTGAAGCGGCTAGCCGACAACAACTCCGAGGAAATATTTACCTTGCCAAAGTCACAAGAGTTGAACCTTCGCTTCAAGCTGCCTTCATTGAATACGGTGGAGACCGCCATGGTTTTTTAGGATTCAATGAGATTCATCCTGACTATTATCAAATCCCACTAGCGGACCGGAAAGCACTTTATGAGCCGGTAACTGAAGATTCAACTGCAGAAAGTAATTCCAACGTAAAATCGACAGAATTAAAAGCAGATACAGTAAATATTGAGGAACCAAACAGTCCTGGTAATCAATTAGATGAACCAATTGATAATATCTATGAATCACTAAATACTGAACTTGCACAATCTATCCCAGATCAAGCAATTTCCCCAATTGAAAGTTCCGGACTTTCAACCGATATGCCAAATGACTCAATCCCATTTGAGGTACAATCATATGGTCTTGATGATCCTGTTGTTGAAGTCCCACGCCCTCATCTACGAAAGCGATACAAAATTCAAGAAGTAATCAAAAAGAACCAAATAATCTTAATACAAGTCGTAAAGGAGCAAAGGGGAAATAAGGGAGCCAGTCTAACCACCTATCTTTCACTAGCTGGACGTTATTCGGTATTGATGCCAAACACTGGTCGTGGTGGTGGAATTAGCCGTAAAATAACGTCACAAACTGATCGAAATCACCTGCGAGAAATCGTTGCTGATCTTGAAGTACCCGAAGGGATGGGTGTAATACTTCGTACCGCAGGGGCTACAAGAACACGTACAGAAATTAAAAGAGATTTTGAATACTTACTCCGACTTTGGGAGAATATCCGCGATTTAACTTTCAAATCAGTTGCCCCAATTTTGGTTTACGAAGAAGGAAATTTAGTTAAAAGATCTATTCGCGACTTATACAATAAAGATATTGACGATATTTTAGTCGCTGGAGAGAAGGGATTTAACGAAGCAAAAGAATTTATGGGTATGCTGATGCCAAGTCATGTAAAGCATATCAAACAATATCGCGGAAAAACGCCTCTCTTCGCGAAGCATAATATTGAATCACAGCTAGACGCAATGTTTTCACCTAATGTGGACTTAAAATCTGGTGGACAAATTGTTATAAACCAAACTGAAGCTCTAGTGGCAATTGATGTAAATTCAGGAAAATCAACAAAACTCGCGAATATAGAAACAACGGCATTGCAAACAAATATGGAAGCAGCAACTGAGGTCGCACGTCAGCTAAGATTACGTGACCTGGCAGGTCTTATAGTAATTGACTTTATTGATATGGAGGAACATCGAAATAATCGCCAAGTTGAGCGTCACCTGAATGAATGCCTTAAAGCAGATCGCGCACGGATTCAAATTGGCCGAATTTCACCATTCGGTCTACTAGAAATGTCTAGACAACGAATGCGTTCTGGTGTACTTGAAAGTTCAACAGCAACTTGTCCTCATTGTCATGGCACAGGAGCAATTCGATCAAACGAATCTGTTGCTTTGTTAGTCATTCGCTCTATTGAAGATTACCTGAAGACTCATAAATTGCATCATATTTCTGTTCGCACCAAGTCTCCTGTGGCACTTTATTTATTGAATCAAAAACGCCAAAACATTATAGAAATTGAGCACCACTTTGGTTTAAGAGTGTCTATTGAAATTGATGATACATTGCACATGCAACACTATACGATTGAACCGGCTGAAAAAGCTAAGCAACCAATACCAAAGATTGAAAATTCAGAGAATCAACCTATTTCTACCAATATGTTGATAAACTCTGCTGTCAGTGAAAAGTCCGAAGTCACTCACAACCATTCGGAGAAAAAACCGCGCAAGAAAAAAACTTCACAAAGTAAAATTAAGTCAAATTCAACTGAATTTTCAGTGCGGTCTATGGGTTCTGATGTTAATCAGTTACTAGCAAATTCAACAATCATCAAATCTGGTTCTGAAGAGAATTTAGAACCGGCAAATTCTCAATTGGCCCAAGCGCAACCAGACAATATCGGTTCTACCATTGTACCTGAAATAGCCGCAAAGGCCGAAGAAACCAATCAACCAATCCAAAGTACAAGTCAGTTGGTAATAGATACTGCAATACAAAGTGAAAAACTTCCGCAAAAAGAATTAGCCTAACAATGACTGAACGAATCTACTCGCAAATAGACGATAAAATTTACTAGTAATGTGCTTGTAAATTTGATCTGAACAAACGAAATCATGTCAATTGAGTTGAAAATCAACCTGCAACGCATAAACTATTATCAAAAATTTGGAGATTAACCTGTGAAGAGTTTTGTCGTCAGAACTTTGGAACGAATAATTACAAAAGGTAATTTACAGTATATTGACCCGGATGGACTGACCCATACATTTGGAGATGGAACTGGTCCAATTGCACGATTTCAAATTCAGGAACACAAAACCGTTAGAAAAATAATGTGGGATCCGATTTTGCGATCTGGTGAATTATTTGTGGATGGAAAAATTACAATTGAACAAGGGACGGTTTACGATGTTCTTGAACTGATCTTCGAGAATACGAAATTTAAGCACGAAAAAGCTTGGCTGTATCTTGAAGCAACACGATACCTTATGCGTCGTTTTAAGCAACGAAACACCTTGAAGTATTCTCGCAAAAATATTTCCCATCATTACGACTTAAGCGATGCTCATTATCGATTGTTCTTAGATGAAGATTGGCAATATTCTTGTGCATACTTTGAAGAAGGAAACAATGACCTAGCACAAGCACAGCTTGCAAAGAAGCGTCATATTGCCGCAAAACTTGCGATAAAGTCAAAGCAAAATATACTTGACATCGGATGTGGTTGGGGCGGAATGGGACTATATCTGGCATCAATGTATGATATTAAAGTACAGGGAGTTACACTTTCGCAAGAACAACTTAAGGTTGCCAATAATCGTGCCACAAAAATGGAGCTTGCGAATAAAACCGAATTTAAACTCCAAGATTACCGTACTCTAGACTCAAAATTTGAGCGAATTGTTTCAGTTGGAATGTTTGAGCATGTCGGTTTGGGACATTATAAAGAATTCTTTAAATCTATAAATCGATTATTAACTGACGATGGGGTAATGCTCCTGCATTCAATTGGACGAATTGATGGTCCTGGTTTCACTGATCCGTGGACTGAAAAGTATATTTTTCCAGGTGGATATATTCCGGCACTATCAGAAGTGATCCCTGTAATAGAACGATCCGGTCTAGTTGTAACAGATATTGAAATACTTCGATTACACTATGCTGATACATTAAATCACTGGAGACAACGATTTATGCAAAATCGCGTTAAAGCAGAAAAACTGTATGATGAGCGATTTTGTAGAATGTGGGAGTATTTTCTTGCAACAGCAGAAATTGCATTTCGTTTTCGAGACATGATGGTATTTCAGATTCAGTTGTGCAAAGAACAAGAGGCTGTGCCATTAACGCGAAACTATATTAACTTTGAAGAAGAACGACTACGGCAACTCGACAATAGTTATCAAACTACTATAAACAGCATTGAAATTTAGTAAAAGTTAGTTTTTGATACACGCGTAGTAGCAACGTTTAACAATGTTTAGTCAGTTTATTTCTAAATTGACTGAAGTTGTTCAGGAGCTAAATATTTTCTCCACAGGATATTAAATTTTCAATTTTTTTGGTCAAATAAATTTTTTTCCGTAAAAGTTGATTAGAATAATGAAGAATTTCACAAATATTCAATTCTATGAGCAAACTGAGGACTAATTAATGAGCGAGACAGAAACTATAAATCGAACCGAATCTGAAACAACTCTAATGCGAACGGTTCCCTATAACGAAGACGCTGAGAAACAGTTACTTGGAGCAATATTCATCAATAATGAGTCTTACTTCAAAGTTTCCGATTTTCTGCGACCTAGTCATTTCTATTTACAACCCCATCAAGATATCTATGAAAAAATTGCAAAAGTTATCCAAATGGGAAAGGTTGCATCTCCAATTACATTGCAACCATTTTATTCGGCAAACGAACAGATCGCTGATATGACAGCTGTTCAATATCTCGTGGAAATCGCTAAGAATCCAACAACATTAATTAATGTCCGTGATTATGGTCAGACAATTTATGAACTCGCATTAAGACGCGGTTTAATTCAAATTGGTGAAGAAATGGTTAATCTTGCTTTTGACTCACCGATCGATAATTCCCCAGCATCACAGATTGAAGATGCGGAAAAACAGTTATATCAACTAATTGAGTCAGGTTCCAATCTAAAAGGATTTATACCGTTTCCAGACGCACTTTCCTTGACCATTGAGATGGCCGCTCATGCATATCAACGAGATAATAAATTAACTGGAATCTCAACTGGATTAGTAGATATCGATAAAAAAATGGGAGGCTTACAACCTTCTGATCTCATCGTAATTGCTGGTAGACCCGGAATGGGAAAAACCGCTTTAGCAACTAACATTGCACACAATGTTGCTGCAAGTTATCGGAGTGAGACTCAGGCAGATGGTACCAAAAAAACAATTGAAGGTGGAATAGTCGGTTTTTTTTCACTTGAAATGTCTGCTGAACAACTTTCTACGCGTATTGTTTCTGAACAAACCGAAATTCCTTCAACCGATATTCGTCGAGGTGAAATCAAACAAGTGCAATTTGATAAAATCGTTGAGTTCTCTAGACAATGCGAAAACTTACCCTTATTCGTGGAAGAGACTGGGGGAATTTCAATAGGTGCTTTAGTTTCAAGAGCTCGTCGACTAAAACGGCAGAAAGGTTTGGATCTCATTGTAGTTGATTACATTCAATTATTGTCAAGTGCTGGAAAATATCAAGGAAATCGAGTACAGGAGGTCGCAGAGATTACTACTGGATTAAAAGCACTAGCGAAGGAATTGAATATACCAATCATTGCAATATCGCAATTATCAAGACAGGTGGAGTCAAGAGATAACAAACGACCGCAGTTATCTGACTTACGAGAATCAGGTGCAATAGAACAGGATGCAGATGTAGTGCTGTTTATATATCGTGAAGAATATTATGTTGAAAATGATAAACCAGACGAAGATTCAGAAAAATATGCCGAGTGGGTACAGCGATTAGAACGAGTAAAAAACATCGCTGAAGTCATCATTGCAAAACAACGACATGGTCCAACCGGCACAATAAATATGGCATTTCACGGAGAATATACTAGATTCTCTTGTTGGTCAGGTTCAACTCCATATTCCGATTAAGAGACATTAATTATGACAGATTGTAAACCTGTTAATTCAGGAATCACTGATTTGACAGGTGCTGAAATCATTGTTGACCTTAAGATATTGGTAAGTAATTGGAAATATTTGCAAACACAATTTAGTGGACAATATTGTGGAGCTGCAGTAAAAGCGAATGCATACGGAATTGGAATTAAACCGGTAGTTTCCTCGCTATATTCAGCAGGATGTCAATATTTTTTTGTTGCATTACCGGAAGAAGGTGAAGTTGTCCGAATGTACGCACCGGATGCTAAAATAATTATTCTCAATGGTTTGTTCCCAAACCAAGCAAAGTACTACCGCGCATTTGATTTGATTCCTTCACTAAATAGTGAAGAAGAATTTTTTGATTGGATGGAAATTTTACAAGACGCACCTAGACATACTCCAATTGTTCTCCATTTTGACACTGGAATTAACCGATTAGGAATGCAATTAAATTCGCTTCAAAAAATTGCTGACAGTAATCCAGTAAACAAAATCAAAAATCCGTTGCTTGTGATGACGCATCTAGCATGTGCTGATACACCAAAACATCCCAAAAATACTGAGCAGTTAACACGGTTTAAAGAGTTTCAGACATTATTTCCAAATGCGTCTGCGTCCATGTGTAATTCAGCCGGTATCTTCCTCGGAAATGAGTTTCATTTTGACATTGCTAGACCAGGGATCTCAATTTATGGGGCAAATGCGATAGCAGATAAACCAGGTCTTACTAAACCAATTGCAAGTCTTTTTACTAGAATACTACAAATACGTACGCTACCTATTGGTGAAACTATTGGATATGGTGCGACATATTCGGTCAAACGACAAAGTCGAATTGCAACAATTGCTTGTGGATATGCTGATGGATTTATTCGCATGATAAACTCTCAGAATAGTAAGCATCAACCTTGTGTTTATATCAACGGTTATCGAGCACCTATAGTTGGTAGGATTTCAATGGATCATTTCCAAGCTGATGTGACAGATATTCCAGAATCATTGTGTCACCGTGATACAGTAGTAGAACTATTTGGTAAAAATATTTCAGTAGATGAAGTTGCTACTTGGGCAGAGTCTATTGCTTACGAAGTTTTTACTGGATTAGGTCCACGCGTTACCAGAAGATACTTGCATAACCACACGGAGTTAGTTGAATAATGGTGAAAGCGGTTGTTGTATTCGTTTGTCAAGAATGCGGCGCATCCTTCAACAAATGGTCTGGAAAGTGTGAAGCATGCGGTCAATGGAATACAATTACGGAAGAAAATGCCGCAGCTGGGATCGGTGGAGGACCTTCCGCTAGAAAAACAAGAAAGGGTCGAATTGTTCCATTCGTCGGGTTAACTGGTGAAGCGAATCAAACACCACGCTACTTTACAGGTATAAAGGAATTAGATAGAGTTACTGGAGGTGGATTTGTAAAAGGATCCGCAATATTAGTTGGTGGAGATCCAGGAATTGGGAAATCTACATTACTTATTCAAGCATGTGCGGCGTTAGCAAAGAATAATTTCAAAAGCGTGTATATTTCAGGGGAAGAAGCAATTGATCAAGTGCGATTACGCGCAAAAAGATTGGGATTATCAGATGCACCAGTTGAACTTGCTGCCGAAACTAGTGTTGAAGATATTTTGACAACACTTGAAGCAGGACCACCTCCAGCGTTTGTAATATTAGATTCTGTGCAAACACTTTGGACTGACCTTGCAGACTCAGCTCCAGGAACTGTAACCCAGGTACGCGCGTCTTCTCAACTATTAATTCGATTTGCAAAAAAAACCGGCACAACTGTCGTTATTGTTGGTCACGTTACAAAAGATGGACAAATTGCTGGCCCCCGAGTTGTAGAACACATGGTTGATGCAGTACTCTATTTTGAAGGTGACGGAGCACAGGGGTATCGCATTCTCCGTTCAGTTAAAAACAGATTTGGGCCAACTGACGAAATTGGTGTATTTGAAATGACTAACTTAGGTCTCCAAGAGGTATTGAACCCTTCTACGCTATTTCTTGGAGAACGTAGCACTACGTCACCAGGTTCGTCTGTATTTGCTGGTGTAGAAGGTTCACGTCCTATTCTGATTGAAATTCAAGCACTTGTTGCCCCTTCTCCATTTGGAACCCCACGCCGTTCGGTACTGGGTTGGGATCAAACACGTTTATCAATGATTCTAGCTGTATTAGAAGCGCGTTGTGGTGTGCGATTTGGTCAACATGATGTGTTTCTTAACATCGCTGGTGGAATTAAAATAAATGAACCTGGTGCAGACCTAGCAGTTGCCGCAGCACTAATTTCTTCAATGACAGGAATTGCATTACCATCAGATTATGTGTATTTTGGAGAAATAAGTTTGTCTGGAGCAATAAGACCAGTTAGTCAATCAACGCTTCGACTTAAAGAAGCAAGAAAATTAGGTTTTACAAATTGTTGTTGCCCCGTTATAAATGAAAAAGATGAAACGGTAGCTGAAATTAATTTGCTTGGTTTAGAGCAATTGGGTGAATTAGTATCACGCATCGCTTCAAAATCCTATACGAATGAAAAAGTAATTGAGACAAGTGATGTGTGAAATCAAATTAGTAAGAAGGAAAAAACAAATATGCCAATAACGTTTCTAGATGGAATTGTGATCGCAATTGTCCTTATTTCAGCTGCCCTTTCTATGGCGCGCGGATTTATTCGCGAAGTATTATCGATATTATCTTGGGTGGTTGCAGGTGTTGCCACCTATTTTTTATACGATGACCTTTTACCTCATATACATGACATTATCTCTAATGAGATTATTTCACACGGTATCTCCATTACAATTATATTTTTAGCGACGCTCTTCATTGTCAGCTATATCACGCATAAGGTCTCAGACTTTTTGCTTGATACAAAGGTTGGTACATTAGATCGTTCAGCTGGATTTATTTTTGGAGCAGCTCGAGGTTTTTTACTAATGGTCGTTGCGATGTTGTTGTTCAACTTGTTTGTTACAGACGCTCAACAACCAGCATGGGTAACAGATGCAAAGTCAAAACCCATTCTTGATTCAGTTGGTGGTAGTATTAAGAGATTCATACCCGCAAACCAAGAGGAATTGGAATCTAATTTTGACGAAACACAGGAACTTGATTCACTAACGAATGAAAGTTTAGAAAGTAGTTTAGTACCTAGTGATAGTTAGTAAATACTTAAAATTTACTTTGGTTTCACCAAGCAAATGAAGTGAAATCAAATTTAAAATCGAGGTGATTGGATTTCCCAAAAAAATCTTGTGGATTTAAGTGAACTTATTATTTCAAAATTTGAATGAAAGATTATTCTCCTAGATTAAGAAAATTTGATTACAAAGATTTTGACATAAATGCAGGAATATACTCATATGCCTTCTCCAGACGATAGCTCGCTTTCATCAAATCCAGGAAGTTGTACTGAATGGGATGCTGACACCCTGCGGGAAGAATGCGGAATTTTTGGTGTTTTTAATTGCGAAGATGCTGCTGCATTAACTGCGCTTGGTCTGCATTCACTGCAACATCGAGGACAAGAAGCTGCCGGTATCGTAACTTTTGATGGTCAACAATTTTTTTCTGAACGACATTTTGGGCTTGTAGGTGACCATTTTTCAAGTGCAGAGACCATTACCAATTTAAAAGGGTCTAATGCGATTGGTCATGTTCGATACTCTACTGCGGGTGGTGCTAGTGCTCGAAATATTCAACCACTGTTTGCCGAATTAGATGGTGGAGGAATCTCAATTTGCCATAATGGTCACTTGACCAACGGGTACACTCTTCGTGAACAATTAATCAAAAAGGGTGCAATTTTCCAATCTACATCAGATTCAGAAGTAATCATTCAGCTTACAGCAAGAAGTCGCAAAAAAAAGATTATAGAACGATTTATTGAATCAATTACTAAAATTGAAGGTGCGTTCGCACTTGTAGCACTTACGCAAAAAAAACTAATTGGTGCGCGCGACCCTTATGGTATTAGACCTCTAGTATTGGGTGACTTAAATGGACAACCAATTTTTGCTTCAGAGTCGTGTGCGCTTGATATTGTTGGTGCAAAATTTATCAGAGAAATTACAAATGGTGAAGTAGTCGTATGTACGCGTGATGGTATTGATTCTTTTTTCCCTTTTGACTATGTCAAACCGCGACCCTGTATTTTTGAATATATCTACTTTGCAAGACCCGATTCAATTATACAAGACCAATCGGTATATGAAGTGCGAAAAAATTTTGGAACAGAATTGGCAAAAGAAGCACCGGTTAGTGCTGACATTGTAATTCCAGTACCTGATTCAGGTGTCCCAGCAACAATTGGATTTTCTCAAGAATCCGGGCTTCCGTTTGAATTAGGTATTATCCGAAATCATTATGTTGGTCGAACGTTTATTCAGCCGACTCAACAGATTCGAGCACTTGGTGTTAAACTTAAGCATTCAGCGAATCGCCAAAAAGTTAATGGAAAGCGAATAATCTTAATTGATGATAGTCTAGTACGTGGAACAACATCTCTAAAAATAGTCCAAATGATGCGCGAGGCAGGAGCAAAGGAGGTACATTTCAGACTTGCATCACCACCGATTAAATTTCCTGACCATTATGGAATTGATACACCGCAAAAGGAACATCTCTTAGCAGCAACACACAGTTTGGATGAAATGAGAAAGTATATTGATGCTGATACCTTAGAATTTTTATCAATTGACGGATTGTATCGTGCATTAGGACACAAAAAACGCAACAACAAAAATCCACAGTTCACTGATCATTGTTTCACTGGTGATTACCCAACAAACATTGTCAATGTACATGGTGAAACACTTAGATTTGAAGATTATCCCAGATTAGTTGAGGCTAGTTAGTAATGTCTAATGGCTTTGCCGGTCGAATTGCACTAGTAACTGGTGCATCCCGAGGGATTGGATATGCGTTATCAAAACTGATTGCTGCAAAGGGAGCACATGTAATTGCGGTCGCAAGAACTGTTGGTGGACTTGAAGAATTAGATGATGAAATAAAGTCCATTGGTGGCACTTCTACACTAGTTCCGTTAGATTTACGTGATTTTGATGCAATTGACCGACTTGGTGAATCAATATTTGACCGATGGAATAAACTGGATATATTAGTAGGGAATGCGGGAATTTTAGGGAGCCTTTCACCAATCGGTCACATTGAACCGCAAATTTTTGAAGAAGTAATTGCGGTAAACTTAATTGCAAATTGGCGATTGATTCGCAGTTTGGACCCTCTACTACGTAATTCTAAATCTGCACGTGGAATATTTATTTCATCTTCAGCTGCTAAAGATTGCAAGCCATATTGGAGTGCTTATTCAGCTTCAAAATCTGGGTTAGAAACATTAGTTAGGACCTATGCCATAGAAATTGAGAAAGTTTCAAACATAAAAGTCAATTTAGTGGACCCTGGACCAATTCGAACTGCGATGCGAGCGAAGGCCATGCCCGGTGAAAATCCAGAAACATTAACCACTGCCGAACAACTTGCGGAAAGTATCATTCCACTACTTATGCCAACATTTGACCAAACTGGTGTACTTTACGATTTTCGTTCCAACAAATTTAAAAATTTTAAAACCACCCTTTAAAATAGAACTTTGCAAATGCGTCAAAAGATGCATTAAACCGTCACTTATTGCGTTTTTTCTGTGCATATGGATTCTGACCCTTTCGTAATGATAATCTTATCGGAGTTCCCCAAAGACTAAACTCAGCCCTAAGCGAATTTGTGAGATAACTCAAATAAGAACCCGGTAATTTATCCGGTCGTGAAGTAAATAGTACAAAGTGCGGTGGTCGGTGTTTTATTTGAGTTGCATATCGTATTTTAATTCGTCTGCCACTTATTGCTGGCGGTGGGTGACGTTGTAATACTTTCTCAAGCCAGTGATTTAATCGCGATGTTGAAACTCGAATGTTCCATGTTTCATTGGCCTTAAAGGCTAAATTGATCAGTTTATTTATACCTTTCCCCTGTAATCCTGAAACTGGAACTAATAGAACTCCTTTGATTTGATTAAGTAATGCATCGGCATCTTCTTGCAATTTTTTTAAAGCTTTTTTCCGATCTTGTATCAAATCCCATTTATTCAATGCAATGATAACCGATCGCCCCTCATTTGCGGCTAACTCAATGATGTGTAAATCTTGCTTTTCAAATGGCATTGTTGAATCGAGTGTCACAACGACTACTTCCGCAAATCTAATTGCCCTAATACCATCAGCAACTGAAAGCTTTTCTAATTTTTGACTTATTCTGGATTTTCTTCTCATTCCTGCAGTATCAAATAATTTTAAATGCTTTCCTGACCATTCGAAATTCACTGCAATTGAATCTCTTGTAATCCCGGCTTCTGGTCCGGTCAACAATCTCTCTTCCCCTACAATTTGATTGATTAAGGTTGATTTTCCAACATTTGGTCTACCAACTATGGCGATCCGTAGTGGTCGGTGCTTGGAACCGCTATCTTCATAATCACTTTTTTCAATGTGTTCGTTGCCTATTTCACTTTTGGTATCATCTTTAAGATCTAAATTATAACGCAAACTATTCGCCAAATCATTTATTCCATCTCCATGCTCGGCTGATATTGCTACGGGTTCACCTAATCCTAACGCGTATGCTTCATAGTATCCAGAATCACTTGATACACTTTCTGCTTTATTTGCGACTAAAATTGCTGGAGAATCTGTTTTTCTGATTATATCAGCAAAATAGGAGTCCAAAGGTGTTATCCCAACCTTTGAATCTATTACAAACAGAATTATATCGGCACCTACAATTGCTTTTTCAGTTTGGAGTTGCATGCGTCCTTCCAAACTCTCTTCATTCACTTCATCTAAACCTGCAGTGTCAATGACAGTAAAGCGGAGGTCTCCGATTCTCCCTTCACCTTCTCGGATATCTCGTGTTACCCCTGGGGAATTATCGACTAAAGCAAGTCGTTTACCTACCAGTCGATTAAACAAAGTAGATTTTCCGACATTAGGACGACCAATGATGGCAACTTTCGCACTCACTTGGACGCTCCACTATTAAAATTTAGTTAAATACCTGTTGGAAAACTAGGAGTTATTGATTGCTGAAAAGTAGAAGTACAAGTTTCCTAAATTTTTTGTAATGCAGCTACCTAATAAATTACACTAAATATCACTGGATAACAGTAAGTCCGCTTAAATTCACAACAACTAGATAACCATTCCCCGTGACCGGTGCAATATAAGAATTTTCTGCTACAGTAGTTTCGGTGAGAATTTCACCATCAGCTGGGTTTATTTTAGCAAGTAGTCCTTCACTTGATACCGCGAAAAGGGTTCCATTTCCTAATAACGGTCCAGACCAAGTCGCCCGATTTGAATCATCTTTATTTACTGTCAATTGAGTTACCCAAAATGTTTTGCCATTTTGACGGTCTAGAGCAATTAAACGATCATCAAGATCAACAATGAAAATAGCATTTCCTGAAACAATAGGAGTATGAGCACCACCTATATTTCTTTCCCAATTTCTTTCACCAGTTTCTAAATTTACTGAAATTGTTTGACCAGCGACACTAGTTGCGATTACATCACCACTTGACACAACGGGACTAGCGGCAACATCAGAAATTCCTGAAACTGCAAGAGTCTTAAACGGTTTACTAACTGTATCAACCCAATCTGGTTCTCCAGTACTAACATCAATTGACATAATTTCACCAGAAGTAAATGGTACAACCACTTTATCACCAGTTATTGCTGGATTTGATTCAGCCAATAACCCAGCGTTTTCAGGAACCCCTGCATATAACCAAACTTCTGATCCATCAGATTGATTGACAGCAATAACTTCATTGCTTTGGAGCACGACAAAAACCATCCCATTTCCCGCGGCCGGGGCACTACGTACCGGTGTTGATAATTCTTGCTGCCAAATCACTTCACCAGAATTAGCATTAAGTGCAATTATTTCACCATAACCAGTTGCAACAAAAATCCGTCCTCGGTCAGCGGCAATTCCTCCACCAAGTCCAGCACCATCTTCTTCTCTTGGTTTAAGATCTTGTTCCCAATGCTTTGCACCAGTTGCTAAATCAAACGATAATATTCGTGCATTGTGCTCATAAGTAAAAATTCGATCTTGATAAACTAAAGGCCGTGCCGCTAATCTTAGTGTACCACCACCAAGTAATCGACCAGCATTATCTACACCAATATCAATGGTCCAAACTGGGTTCCTTGGATTTTCTGCACTAATAACAACATTACCTGGATTGTTAGCAAGTGTTCCCGACCCTTGCGACCAATTTGATAGTTGAGTTGCTCGACCTATTGAAGGTTTACCTGAAGCTTTAAACTCATCAGTAATGATCAAATTGGCATTGGTGACATTAATTCTTTCACCTTCAAGAATTTCTTCATCAGTCATACACGACGACAAAATTAACCCTAATCCAAGGCAAAGTCCTACTCTTTGTAGGAATATTAAAGTGAAAATTTTCATTGATAGTATCCTTTAACTACTTGCGTTTTCTTCTTCTTCTTTCTTTTTGTCAACTTCACTAATAAAACCTTCTGATTCCATTAGTCGTTTCATACTTTTTGCTCGTGAATTTATACCACGTGGTGAACTCTCATCTTCAGTAATACGGTCCATCCACGACACCGCAGTTTCACCTTCACCGGCTTTCCACTCAGCCATGGCTAAAATCTCCCAAACTAGATGTCGCCATGGATTTTCATCACCAGTCATTTCATTTACTCGTTGCCGTACTTGTTCCATATCTTCGCCATCAAGGAGCAAATATGCGGCACGAATTGCCGCTAATTCACGATATAATTGGGGAATTGAGTTATTTGCAATAAGTTTATCATAGATTTCGACCGCCTTGTCCATCTCGTCTTTCAATCCATACTCTGTCGCCGAACGCATTAATGCAACAATAGGGTATCCTGCAGGACCATCCTCCAAGGAGGCTAGGAGCTCATGTGCTTCTTCAAATTCCTCATCCTCAATCTTTTCAATTGCGGTAAAGTAAATTTCACTCGCATCTCCTGCTTGACTTAATTTCCATGCTTCCCAACCTTTATACCCAGCTACACCTACAATTACCAACACTGCTACCGAAATTACATAAGGAGCAAACCGTTTCCATACTCTAGCGAGTCTCGCTTTGCGTAGGTCTTCATCTACCTCGCGAAAAACATCTGACATTGTTGTCCTCTCAAGTTGTGTTCAGATTTTAGTGTGAATATACGAATTACCCTATAATCCACTAAGCCCGTAATAATGGCGGAAATATTTTTTAAGTAAGGTTAGCAAAATAAAATCATTATTAATATAGGAATTAAATTTAGAATCGCAAGTGATAATGTGAAAACATTCACAATTGGATAAATTTCAACTAGCTATTTATTCCAGATTACCGATTACCTTTACTCTCTACTTTATTGAAAATTTAACACTCTGAGTTAAAAAACAATATACTTTCTCAAAAAACTGCTACCCCAAAAATCCAATAATGTAATTTCCAAACTACCAAAACATATAAAGTCAACCCTGCAATTATGGCCGCAACATCTACTCTAATGTTTGGCAAATTATTATCACTTGGCGGTACTTCCACTATCGCATCCCTGCGTTTAAATGAAATTCGATCATATATCGCCCATGCTAAAAAACTGCCAAACAACAGAATAGATGCTAATTCACCGTTAACAAGTAAATGAGAGAAAGCCCATATTTTAATGGCAAGAAGCATCGGATGCTTAACTGCACGCTTAATAAAACCTAGTCCAAATGAAGAAAAAAATAAAATAAACACCGGTAACATCAACAGCAACATCAAATGGCGGAGTCCAATAGGTGGATTATACAATACCATTGGAAAGAAACTGGCAATATAGTATCCTAAGACAATTAAAAAAAGCCCTACTACCGCTATTAACGAGTATGTGATTTTGTAAGTAAACAATCCATATCGCGCAATCAACGACGACCTAAACATAGAAAACGTAGGTATACAATGGACACCCAAAAATATTAAAAGTCCTATTAGTAAGATTGTCATTTTAAAGTTCCTTTTGATTAAAATAAATTTTAACTTTACTTGTATGCTTTGAAGTCATAGATTCTCAATTCATGCTTATCTCATTTTCCAACCCATTGCTTAAGTTTCAACATATATAGCATCAAATAATTTTTTTTGATCACTAAAAATTGTTGATTCGTTAAGTTTCAATTTTAGAACTCACTCTCGCAAAATGATATAATTCCTTTGTAACTACCGATTTTAACTCAAAATAATCTCAAGTTCAAATTTTATTAGTTGATACACTCTATCTAGTTTTTTGCGCACAATTGATGCATAAAAGCGTAGCTGGATCAATCTGTAAACGTTTTTCTTCAATCTCTTCACCACAATTTGAGCAATATCCGTATTCATTCTCATCTATTCGCTTTAGGGCACTTTCTATTTTTTCCAATTGCAGCTTTCTTTGCCGTTCAGTCGCTTGTGCCATTGCTTGCATTTGCATTGCATCCATTCGGGAGAGTCGTCCAACAGTTTGTTGATCAAGTGTAACCGTATCTCGTGACTCTTCTGACATTTCCTGCAATTCTTCCAGCTCAAGTTTTTGTTTTTCGAGCATATTCCGCGCGGTATCGTTCGGTATTGTCATAATATTCCTGATTAACAGCTAATTCTAATTGAGAGATTTCATATTTAAATGAATTACTAAATTTTAAACTATTTTATGTTGATATTGTAACTTAATTGTACAATTCGCAAACATCATTAGAGGATTCACCTCCAAATGCATATTTTTACGCGAAAAAATTAATTCTTTTATATTCAATCTGTGTAGTTAAAATTTAAAACAAAAAGCGACCCAATTCTTCATTTAATGTTGTTCACTAAACAACAGTTTTACCAATTCTGAATTGAGTCGCCATTTTGTTGACTTTAGCGATTCGTATCCCAACCATGTGGGCAAATTAAGATCCCACCACCTGTCATGATAGGATTTCGACCATCAGCACATTGTAATGGTGCATTCCATGCTACTAGCAAACTAGCAAGTAGCAAAAACGCTAAAGTAGTTTTAATTTTAATCATAATTTTCTCCTATGACTTAAATTAGATATTTATATCTGTTTCAAAATTTGAAATTGCAAGAGGCATTTCGGATTTGAGATGATTTGTCACAGTGGTCTGAAAAATGAGTACCAAACTTGTAGTAAATTGTACAAATTTATGAACTTCAAGTATTATTCAACGAACTAAATTCAATTGATCAAACGGTCAACTTATTAAATTATGGGAAAGAAAAGACAGAATACTAAACACTATTTATAAATACCTAGTTTTGAGACACTACCCAATTTACAAGAAAATTTATTTAAAAATTATTTATGTAACCATTTACTAACCAGTAAAAAAATCTATGTAAAGGAAAGTTATCCCGCAGAAGTAATGTCGTTAGTGCTATAGGTGAAAGTAATAAAATAACTATTTTATAAAAAATAAATCTTAAAAAATGATTTTTGTAGAGAATCGTTCGCTAGGACCTAAATATTCTCGAATATATTCTAAACCTGGAAGATTACCTTCATATTATAAATGAGTCCCATTAGGCTAATGGATAATTCAGAATCAAAGTTAAAGCAATTTTAATTTGAATTCAAATTTATGAACATAGCATGAGAAAAAATTGACGACTCAATTCAAATTAAAACTATTGTGCATAGAACAATAATAAAAAAAATTCTGAACTGAGTCGCCACTTTTTGGACTCTAGCGTCTCATTTACCAACCATTCGGACAATGCAATGTTCCGCCAGTTATTACTGGAGGTTGACCATCAGCACAACGTTCAGCTGGGCCCCATGCCACAAGCGAACTAGCAAGTAGCAATAACGCTAAAGTAAGTTTAATTTTAATCATTTTTTTCTCCTATGATTTAAATTAGATTTTTATATCGGAGTTAAAATTTGAATTCGCAAGATGTATTGAGTAAGTGTGATGATTTGTCACAATAGCTGGGAAGTTGAACCCTTGTTCAATAAAAGTTACAGGGAAAAAGAACTAATCAAAAAATTCCATCACCTAAAGTTTTTACTCTCGTCACTAACCACGATACGCGAATTTAAATTTAAATAATGACTTGCTATAACCATTGATCAGCCAACTTAATGGTGTAAATTTAATCAACAAATAATACAAAACTACGCAAACTGTAAAACCTGAAATGATTGAAATACTAAACGCGTTGAATTGATTGAAACCAAACTCATATAAAGCTGAACTGATTATTACAATCACAGTAACATGTAGTAGATAGACAGGGTATGAAATCTCAACAAGCCAACTAAGCAAAATACTACCAGTTTTAATAAATTTTGAAGCTAGCCCGATTAGTAGAATACACCATAGCAACGAATTTATTCCATCTAAAGTTAGCGAAAGAATCCAATGTAAAGGAAAAACATCTTGAAATGTGAATGTCATCAATGCCATCGGTGTAAGAATTAATATTACTCTGTTCCGAGCAAATTCATCAAAAAGATAATGATTTTGATACAACATCACCCCAACAATAAAATATGAAAAATAGTATATTAATGA
This sequence comes from Stappiaceae bacterium, assembly GCA_964291365.2. Taxonomy (GTDB): domain Bacteria; phylum Pseudomonadota; class Alphaproteobacteria; order Rhizobiales; family Stappiaceae; genus JBDWFY01. The sequence goes on along the minus strand of OZ219989.1, from coordinate 425,082 downwards.
CCCTAATTGAGTATCTGCATAGGTTAGAGGTGCTTCTATATTCTCTCCATTAACTATTGTTCCCAAAAGCCAGGAGAATATTAACCAGCAACCAATAATTAACACTAAGTCTGAAGCTAGATTTTTAGAGAGCACTTTTTTGACAAAAGGAATCCAACACAAGATTGATATAATAAATATGAAAATTAATAGGTAATATAAAAACCAAAGATGCTCCAAAGTTCCATCAAATTTTCCATCAAAGAAATCAAACAGCATCGCGAATAAAATAAACGTTAAACCAATCCTAATTATTCGGTTAACCAAAAAATTTTTCAGCCCCCTTTTTTGAATTAGTAACATTGAAAAAAAACCAGAAAGCAAAAAAAATAGTTGCATTCGCCAGCTGGTGATAAAACCTAATACAACATATACCCAGAACTCTGGTTCAGGAACACCTACTAAACCCATAGCTTGAGCAACGTAAGGAAAAATATAAATTAGTGGTGCATGAACCGCCAACCCCAAAAGCATCGCCAGTGCTCTTAAGAAATCTAAGTAATGATATCTAATTTGCATTAGATGTACCTGCGATTGAATAACAATACTTATATTCTGGAAACAATAGCTAGATTGATTTGTGTAATTTAAGTTGCTTTACTTTGAATTATTCCCACTCAATAATAGCAATTGTTTAACTTATTGTTTTTAATAGTATTTATTTTCACTATGTAAGTATTTTGTAAGTCCATCATCTTTTAGCCATTAGTAAAACCACTATTGCAACATCATAACTTGCGAAGTTCTTAAGTGTATATACGCACAGTTATTCGCCTAACTACTGTCGCATTGCCTTACCACGTAAATCACCTCTTGTAAGTTTGTACTCAAGTATAAGTTGTTTTACTTGCTCAACAGCACTTTTTTATGTTCTTTAAGTGCCGCTTTCTTCTCTTCAGCCGATGCTTTTTCTTCTGCTTCAATTTCAGCAATCGTACGTGCCATTATATTTACTCCTTCGTTGCTATATAAAAGCCATAACTAATGTATTCTTTATTGCTTTCATACAAGTCAATTTCATACTTTTCTGCTTCCACAATCGCAATCGCATCTTCGCTATTGTTATGTCTCTCTAAAAAAGAATCAAAAGAAGCAACAAGATGATTGTAATAATTCTGCATCCAGCAACTTTCGTCTAAAGAAAAATAACCAATTAGATTTAAGCCATTGTCAGTAAGCACTTTTATCTTGTCTTCTGCACAACCAATTTCACTGTACTCACTATGCCAGTGTTCAGTAAGACTACTTGGACGATTTTTTGTAAGCCAAGTAATTTCAGAACACGCCAACACTCCACCTTTCTTAATAAACGGCGTTAGATAACTTACTGCCTTTTCAAAACCAATGTTGTACAACGCCCCTTCACTCCACACAACATCTAAACTACCTTTCTGCAAGTCTAAAGCATCCATACTGCAGTTCTTTGTTGCAATACTTGACGACAATTTTTCCTCTTCTGCTCTCGCATCAAGCACTGATAAAAAATCATCAAATACATCAATAGCAACAATGTTTGCATTAGTATTATTAGCCAATACTATTGTTTGTTGTCCAGTTCCACAACCAATATCTGCTATGTTCAGCCGCTTCTCGCTACCAATGATGTTCGCCATTTCCATTGCAAGCATCGTGTGTTTATCTGAACCAGGCCCTTGTCTTTGATTTCTTTTATGCAAATCAACAAGTAAATCGAAATTCATCTGCACATCTCCGTGTATTTTTATGATGTTGTTTGCGACTTTTTTAACAAGTATAAGTGCATATACACAAGAAGAAAAGCATTTAAAAAGTGTATCGCATAGTCTGTTAGTCATACTTCAATACACAAATGACAACACTACAAAACTGTGCGATTTCGACTCGTTTTCGTACATTTATTTTTTGACGCAGTTTAAAAAAACACGTTAATCAGCACTTATACTTAAAGGTGGCTTTGGTGGTGTTGGCGTAATGACTGAATGATTTGCAACAAAATCAGTACGCAGTCTATTTAAGTCAGCACTTGTAAAAGCAGATGATGTTATTGGATTTGAAGTTGGCAAGTTATTTGACTGCTGATTTTGTACTACATTATTTGGATTGTTTTGATTTGGATTTGATGGTTTTGGCGGCTTTACTGCTTTAAACGGTTTTACCTTTTTACTTGCTTTAGATTTTGGCTTTGCTTTTGCTTTATCGTCTGATTGTTGCAGACTTTTACGCACACGCATATCTACTCAATCGCTTAAGTCTTTTGTTGCCGTTGTAAGTGTTTTTAAGTCATCTAATGTTGTTGTTAATGGTGCAGAAAAGCTCTGCTGTTTAACAACATCAATCCATTTTCTTAACTCGTCTTTGTAGTCCATAATCATCCAATATTTAAAGTGTGGTGGTGCAAAATCAATGCACTAACGAAAAAAGCATTTGCTAAAAATCCGCACGCCATTTTTTTGCGAGCAAATACCATTTTCAGCATATCGCCTCTGCTTCTGTACGTTTCATAATGTCTAACCATTTACTCTTACTGTTAGTTTGAATGATTGAATCTAAACGTGTTGCAAGTGAAGAAAAGTTGTTTGCTAATACTTTGCTGTCAGTGTCGCTACGTTGTGCGAATAGCAAACTGTAATGCTTTAATTTTGAACTACACGTTGCAAGTGTTTGCGTAGATGGTTGTTTGTTATTAAAGCGTAAGCATCGAAAGTAGCCTTCGCTTACACCTAACCAATCTCTATTAAGCTTTTTCCGTGTGCTTACAACTCCAATGTCAGTAAGCAATCCATAAGTTTCTGTTAAAACGTTTTCTGCAGTCATATCTGTCTCCGTTGCTAAATAAACGTACGCACTAACGTTAATGGAAACGCACAATGTATTTAGCAGATAGAAGTACAACAGAATACGAAAAGATAAAGGTATACAAAGAGGCTGTTGCAAGTTGGCAAAGAGAGCAAAACTTTGACTTGTTTGGAACATTGCTTTTTACATTTAACTGCAACTTAAACAGAGAGAAAATGCAGAAACAGTACAAGCGATTTTGGAACGAAGTAGATAAAAGAATACACAAGCCTAATGCAGTACAGAAACACAACAAACGTATTGAAAGTTTTGTATATGAAGAAGAAGGTAAAAGCAGAGATTTTTTACACGCACATTTTTTTTGTAAGGCAGATAACAAAAGGCAAAAGTTAGCAATGATTTTAGTAATGCACGATGTATGGAAAAAACTTCCTTATACGCAACCATTACACATTGTCGAAAACACAAAGAACGATAACAAAAATGGATACGGAATAAAGGAATACAGATTGAACAGCAACGAACAACTATTTACGGAATGCTGTTATTTACGCACACAGATGAAAAAACGCTAATAAGAAGCAATGCACTTAAAAGCGGCTGTATGCAATGAACTGTTTGCTAAAATGCAATTTCTTGTTGTGAGTAAAATATAAGAAAATACATAAAACATTACATTTACACGTAAATTATTGAAAACGAAAGAGAAGAAAAAGAACAACAAATCAATTGTCCATTTAAATGTAAGAAACTACTTTTATTACATACAAAACATTACATTTTGATGGAGATAGAGATGAAAAAGGCAAAGGTACTTACAGATAAAGAGTTAAAGAAAGTAATCGACTACATTGATGCTTTTGACAAATACGCAGAACGAAACAGAGCAATGCTGTTGCTTACACACTTATGTTTGTTAAGGGTTGGAGAGGTAGCAAGTTTGAAGGTGTGCGATGTAGTTAATGCAGATGGCGAAATAAATGATGTGATTTTTTTAACAGCAAAACAGACGGAAGGAAATGACAGTAGACTTGTATTTGTAAGTAAAAAGGCAAAACAAGCACTAAAAAGGTACTTACAAAGCGATTTAAGCGTCTTACAGCGCGCTTATCTATTTAACACACAAAAGAGTAAGCGGTTTAATACAAACGCACTTACAACGCTTTTAAAACACTTATACGAACGTGCCGCTATTAGAGGTGCTACATCACATAGCGGCAGACGTAGCGGCATTACTGCGTTGAGTGCGAAAGGCGTAAGCGTACGTGTTATTGCTGAACTTGCTAATCACAAGCACATTGCTACAACACAGAAGTACATAGACGTAAATGACAATATGTTGCAGAACGCAATAGAGATGCTTTAAAGATGCAAGGGAAAGCGTTAGTACTAATAATCAGCATTCCAACAGTCATAAAGACAAATGCTCCAAACTACGTTGTGGCAAAAGGTTATTTTGAAACAATTTGCAGAGTAGTTGGAAGCATTACGCTCTACAGTTAGTCACCATTTAAATCTGTTATAGCAACAATCTTACAATCTACTTCCTTATACTCTGCTGTCGCTACTTGCAATCGTTTTGTTTAGTTTATGTGATCGTAAGTGCGTTCGATTTGACTTACACTTGTACCACATTGAAAAGCAATGTCAGCACAAATTACACCACTGTACGCTAATGACGTGATGTAAAAATGACGAAGACTGTACGGCACTAAACTACTTCTGCGTTCTTCATCTATTTCTGTCATCTGCATTATCTTTTTAAAGTGTCGATTTAGTGTGCTGTTCCAATACTCTGTTTTACCATCAATGCTAAAAATAAGTTTATCGCCACTTATATCTGCACCACTCTTTTGTAGCAACTCCTTCCAACGTTGCAAGTATTTGCCACCACGTGCATAAAACGTTCTTCCAATACCAACTTTACTTGTATCTGCTTCTACCTGTATTTTAGCAAGTAATAACTCGTTGCCATTTCGTGTTTTCTGCTGTTCATAACTTAAAATGCTATTCCATTTAAGTTTTCTTAACTCACCACTTCTTCCGCCACTATTTGCCGCAAATAACAAGTAATGTCGTACAAATTGCTTGTCCAAATACTCTACTTCGTCTTTGCACTTTTGTTTTGATGCATATGTACGCATTGCTTTGTAAAACATCTCCCACTCTTCGCGTGTAAATGTTTGTCTGCGTATAGTTGCTTCGTCTGCTTTATATGCTTTGCTTTTTTGTTTAGGGATACGAAACGCACTTATCTCTGAATAGTGTTCATCGCATTCGTGTAAGTAGCGTATGCAACTGTTAATCGTTGCTACTTCGTTTCTTATAGTGCTGTCAGCCGCTTTCTGCTGTTTTCTAAAGCGTATATAGTCAGTTGTTATTCCTTCCCTTTCATATTCAACAAGCGTGTTCTTACCTAAATCTTTTACTTTTGCATCTTTATGTACGTAGTTAAGGAAGTGATTTAAGTGTGCTTTTATAGTTCCGTATCTACCTTCTACAATGCCAGCACCTCTACCTTTGCCAACATCTTTTTTTCGAAACTCTAAATATTTTGCAACTGCATCTTTAATGCTAATGCTGAAGTTTTTTTTGCCTTGTTTCTTTGCAACACGCTGTTCTGCATACAAGTCTTCTGCTTTTTCTAATGCATCTGCACGTTGCTTTGTACGCAAACTAATACGATAGTACTTGTTTTCGTCTGCAAGCCAAGTTCTAAACTGCCAACGTCATATTCGTTTTGATATATGCACGCTTTACCTAACGTACCAATCGTTACTTCGTTCTTTCGCATAGCGTTATGAAAATCAATAGTTGCATTAGTTTGTAAGTTTGTTTGCAACTAATAACAAACAAACCTAACAAATGCAATATTTAAGGCTTTGACTTTGTCAGTACTTTGTAAAATGAAAAAATAATAAAAACAATAACTTAATGTATTATTACTATTCCCATTCAATAGTACCCGGTGGTTTGGAAGTAACATCGTAGACGACTCGATTGATGCCACGCACCTCATTGACAATTCGGGTTGAAATTTTACCTAAAAACTCCATATCAAAATGATAAAAATCTGCTGTCATGCCATCAACCGATGTTACCGCCCGTAAAGCACAAACTTGCTCATAGGTTCTGCCGTCTCCCATTACACCAACTGACTTTACTGGTAGTAAAACCGCAAAAGCCTGCCAAATTGAATCATACAACCCAGCGTTGTGTATTTCATTCAACAAAATTGAATCTACTTGTTGCAAAATCGCAATGTTTTCAGCGGTAACTTGCCCCAAGCAACGGATTGCCAATCCTGGACCAGGGAATGGATGTCTATCTACAAATGCTTTTGGTAATCCTAGTTCAACACCTAAACTTCTCACTTCATCTTTAAAAAGCTCACGTAAAGGTTCAACTAATTTTAAATTCATTCGCTCAGGTAACCCACCAACATTGTGATGAGACTTAATAGTAACAGAAGGTCCACCAAATGATGAAACACTTTCAATTACATCAGGATATAGTGTTCCTTGTGCTAAATACTCAGCTCCAATTTTATTTGCCTCTTGTTCAAAAACCTCAATAAAATGTTTGCCAATTTCCTTACGTTTGGACTCAGGTTCTTCGATACCATGCAATGCATCCAAAAATCTTGAACTCGCGTCGACATGTATCAATTCAATATTATAATGTTCCCTGAAAAGCGAAATAACTTGTTCTGCCTCACCAGCACGTAATAATCCATGATCAACAAAAATGCAGGTCAATTGATCTCCAATTGCTTCGTGAATTAGTACTGCGGCAACTGATGAATCTACACCTCCTGATAATCCACAAATGACTTTTGACTTTCTAACTTGCTTTTGAATAGATGCAATTGCTTGCTGTTTAAACGTTGCCATACTCCAATTGGGTTGGCATTGAGATACATTCAGAACAAAATTCTTAATTATCGCTTCACCATCTGGGGTATGCACCACCTCAGGGTGAAACATCAAACCATAATAATTGCGATCTGTAGCTCCAATCACTGCATAAGGAGCTGATTCAGATTTTGCGAAAATCTCAAATCCATTAGGTATTTCAATGACACGATCGCCATGTGACATCCATACTTGGTGTTGACTTCCAACCTGCCATACACCGACAAATAGCTTACAGTCTTTCTCTATTTTAAGAAATGAACGACCAAATTCTCGATGGTTTGAACTTTCAATTTGCCCACCTAATTGTGAACACAAAGTCATTTGCCCATAACAGATACCTAAAATTGGAATTCCCGACTGAAATACAACATCAGGTACTTGAGGACTTTCAACTGCAGTTGTTGAAGCCGGTCCTCCCGACAAGATCACGGCAGATGGACTAATTTCACTAAATTTCTCAGCTACTAATTGATATGGTACTATTTCTGAATATACCCCGATTTCTCGCACCCTTCGTGCAATCAACTGGGTGTATTGAGAGCCAAAATCTACAATTAATATACTTTGTACCATAACAATTGAATTTCCTTTCAAGTAATTTAAATTGAAACAAATTTTACATTACCTATTGCGCACCAAAACTGCAATGTAAAAACCATCTGTAGCTGTTGAAGCAGGAGTTAAAGTAATTGTCTTCATATCGCTAGACCAAGGTTTAGGTGCGTCAAACCCGAAGCGATCTTGCCAAACTTCACCGACAGAAATTACCTCAAAATTTGGAAAGTTAGTTTCAAATGCATAAACCTGTTGTTCATTTTCTTCTGGCAACACTGAACAAGTAACATAAATAAGATATCCTCCTACTCTAACAAATTTTGATGCTTCAATTAGAACTTTTTCTTGTTCAATTATGCGCGTTTCAAGAGAGTTTTCGCTAATTCGCCACTTAGAATCTGGAAGTCTCCGCCAAACTCCAGTTCCACTACAGGGAGCATCTACAAGTACTCGATCCATTTTGCCGACTAAACTTTCTAGCGAATTTCCACTTGAATCTAGCACTTGAACATTTCTTGCACCCGCTCGACTTAATCTTTGGTAAATCGAACTTAACCTGGATTTGTCGGAGTCATATGCATGTATTTGACCCGTATTATCCATCTCTGCAGCTAATGCTAAAGTTTTACCGCCACCACCAGCACAGAAATCTAAAATTTGCTCTTTCGGTTGTGCATTAACAAGCAATGAAGCAACTTGACTACCTTCATCTTGAATTTCAAACCATCCCTTTTGATAACCTTCTTCTGATTTAACATTTGGAACCTTTCTGGTATTTAATCGACCTTCAATTCGAATTCCAACTGGTGATATAGATGTAAGTTTTCCACCTCTGTTTACCATTTTTTTCTCAATTTTATCCCGCGTGGATTTGAGCAAATTTACGCGAATATCAATCGGTGGCCTGTTAGAAAGAGCACACCCCTCAGCTACAGCTTCTTCATCGAAATTTGCCTGAAATGATGGCCAGAGCCACTCTGGAACATCGGCTTTGACAAAACTTGGTGCGGTTTTAAGATCACTGCATTCTATGCTCTTACGCTCTGTTTCACTAAGCCCTTCAGGTGCATATTTGTCTGTTTCTAATATAGTCTGTAGTTTTTTAACTCCATTGTTCCACAGTATTGCGTACGCACAAAGTACTAACAACCGCGCATTGTCGCTGTTTACTCTCCAACTTAGGCTACTTTTACACCGCAAAACATCAAAAACTAAGTTACCAATTATGGTTCGATCAGTAGAGCCGGCAAAACGATGTTGAATTCCCCAATCTTTTAAGGTATCCTTTGCAGGTCGGTGTCTATCAATTATTTCAGTAAGAATTTCTGTTGCGGCACTTAGCCGTCCACCGTCTCGCATAAATATTCTCCAAAATAAATAAATTAAATTCAGTAGTGAATTCAGCTCAGTGTTCTTTTCAATCCATGTTGCTCTAATTCCGTTAAATAGTTTTGCCAATTTTCTTCGAAATATTCACCTAATTCTCGTAAATACGACCACGAGTAAATGCCGGTATTATGCATATCATCAAAAGTCAATTTCACCGCATAGTTTCCAATCGGTTCTACCGTTAGAATTTCAACATTGATTTTTCCTGAAACAATTTTACGTTGTTCAGGTGAATGCCCTTGAACCTCGGCAGATGGCGACATTACCCGTAAATATTCAGCCGATAATTCGAATGTTTGATCATCTCCAAAAACCACAATCAAGGATTTACGGTCTTTCTTCAATCTAATTTCTGTTGGGTTTTGATCTAATCCTTCTGTCAATTTTGATCTCCTCTTCAGTTGGACGTATTATACGCTCATTAGTCATTCCAATTCTCCTAAGCATATTTTGAAAACACAAATGGCTTGATTTCAGTATTATCAAATAAAATATTAGGTATACCTCCAAGCCGGCCTTCTAAATATAGATTCTGCATATTTTCATCCGATTTAATATTGGTAAAGTCGTCAAATGAGTGAAGATGGGAAATTCCATCTAAATCACGCGCAAATTCCCAAAATTCGTCATTTCGGAGGACTTTTGAATCCATTAATTGAATGTCAGTTTTGAATAATTTAACTCCAACTCAAGCAAATCACTTCGCTGGCGGGATTATACGAAGATGCAAATCACGCAATTGCGAGGTCGATACTTCACTTGGTGCTCCCATTAATGGATCATACCCTTGCTGATTGAGCGGAAATAACGTAATTTCTCGTAAATTTTCAACTCCACAAAGTAGCATCACAATTCGATCGACACCGGCGGCCATTCCACCGTGTGGTGGTGAACCAAATTCTAACGCACGCAACATCCCACCAAAACGAGAGTTTAATTCTTCTTCACTGTAACCTGCAATTTCAAATGCACGCTTCATAATTTCAGGTCGGTGATTTCGAATTGCACCTGAGCCAATTTCATACCCATTACATACAATGTCATATTGAAACGCGTCAATTTCAGCGGGATCTTTTGAATCAAGTGCTTCAAGTGCACCCTGTGGCATTGAAAATGGATTATGACTAAAGTCATAGCTCTTTTGCTCAGGATCCCACTCATACATTGGAAAGTCTACAATCCAACATAATGCAAATTGATCTTCATCTAATAAATTTAACTCTTGCCCTACTTTATCCCGTGCCTTCCCTACAAAATCCATGAATTTATGTGGAATTCCAGCAACAAAAAAAACTGCGTCCCCAACTTCCAATCCAAACTCAACGCGAAGTGCTTCTGTTCGTTCAAGTCCAATATTCTTTGCTAATGGGCCAGCACCACTAATGACACCGCCTTCTTCACGAAAAAAGATATAACCTAAACCTGGTTGTCCTTCACTTTGAGCCCATGAATTCATTTGGTCGCAAAACGCTCGACTTCCGCCAGTTTTTGCTGGAATTGCCCAAACTTCAGCTTTTGGATCACTTTCAAGCATGCTTGCAAAAATTTTAAATCCAGATCCAGCAAAGAATTGACTTGCATTTCCAAGTTCAATCGGATTCCGCAAATCTGGTTTGTCGGTACCATACTTTCTAAGTGCCTCTTTATATGGTATCTGTTGGAATTTCTCAGTAACGCGTTTGCTGTCGGAAAACTCTTCAAAAACCCCTCGAATAATTGGTTCCATCGTGGAAAGTACATCTTCTTGAGTCACAAAACTCATTTCCAAGTCTAATTGATAAAACTCACCAGGAAGTCGATCAGCACGTGGATCTTCATCACGGAAACATGGTGCAATTTGATAGTAACGATCAAACCCTGCAATCATAAGCAATTGTTTGAATTGTTGTGGTGCTTGTGGAAGTGCATAGAAATGACCGGGTTGTAATCGTGATGGAACTAAATAATCGCGTGCTCCCTCTGGACTTGATGCAGTTAAAATCGGAGTTTGAAAATCTGTAAAACCAGATTCTTCCATCCGTTTGCGCATTGACCGAATAATAGCGGATCGTTTCAAAATGTTTGCATGAATAGTTTCACGGCGAAGATCTATAAACCTATATTTTAGTCTGGTCTCTTCTGGATACTCAGGTTCTGCAAATACAGGAAGTGGTAATTCATCTGCTTTGCCTAATACTTCTATTTCCCGTATAAACACTTCAACTTCACCAGTAGGTAAATTTTTGTTGATGGTATCATCAGAACGACTCTTTACCTCACCATCAACTCGCAACACCCATTCACTTCGCACCGACTCCGCCAACTTAAAAGCAGTTGAATCAGGGTCAACGACACACTGAGTCACTCCATAGTGATCACGCAAGTCTATAAACAACAATCCACCATGATCTCTGACACGATGAACCCAACCGGATAATCTAACAATTTCACCTACATCTCCCATCCGGAGTTGGCAACATGTATGGCTACGATAAGAGTGCATTTTTCCTCAAAGAAGTAAATAATTGGTAAGAAATATTAAAATTGATATAGCGCATTAACCACATTTATCAAAAAAATTCAAGCAAAATCTCTGCAACTCAAAAAAGTGAAGACCAACAAGAATCTATATTTTGAAAATAAATACAACGAAGTCTCAGCATCAATAGAGTTTATATCATCGTTCGTTGAATTTTATCGGGTTTTCACAGTCAATTTTCTAGTAGTGGTTAAATTACTATGCGGATTACAATATAAATAGTGCAATCTTCAAATAAGGCAAGTTCTGATGAATATTAAATTTATGTGTTACTTAACCACAAGAATTATTGCAACGGAAAATTGAACCAACTAATTGCCATTTTTATTTACATAAGAAAACTTCTAAGTTTACTACGAATAAGCAAAATATCGGACTCATAAATATTATTTTAATTTCATAAGTACTTGAATAATTGATTTTTAATCCCCTATTTACCCTATAGCTCAATATAAGTAATGATATAGAAATCCAAATTGTACTTGATAATTTTTCCATATCATTTAATGTGCTATAAATTTGTTTTGATTAAACATATAAAGACCAATGGAACCTAAGCTATATGGAATTGATAACGAGTACAGAAATTCTTTCAAAAAAGTGTACCCAATTTGCCCAATCTGACTTCATAACAGTTGACACAGAATTTTTGCGACGGGATACATTCTGGCCTAAACTTTGCTTAATTCAAATGGCTAGTGCGAATGATGCGGTCATGATTGACGCATTATCCCCGAATCTCAACCTCACCTCATTTTTTGAGTTAATGCGGGAACAATCCGTATTAAAAGTTTTTCACTCGGCGTGGCAGGACCTTGAAATTATTGCCAAAATGAGTGATTCACTTCCGACTCCAATTTTTGATACCCAAATTGTTGCAAGAGTATGTGGTTATGGAGATTCTATCTCATATTACAAGCTTGTTGCTGATATAACAGGTGTTCAATTAGATAAAACATCCCAAGATACAGACTGGTCCGTTCGCCCCCTTTCACAAAAACAATTAGACTATGCTATTGCCGATGTTACACACCTTCGAGACGTTTATTCATATTTATCATTAGAGTTGCAAAATAGAAATCGGATGACATGGATTGAAGAAGAAATACAAAATTTAGCTGAGATTAACAATTTCTTAGTCCCCCCGGAGTGTGCATGGAAACGACTAAACCTACGTCGAATTAAGAATTCTGTTGAGTTAGGAATTTTACAAGAAATTGCCACATGGCGTGAACACAAAGCGCATACTAAAAATCTTCCACGACCTAGAGTTTTAAAGGATGAAGCGATTTATGAAATCGTATCTAAGCGACCGACTGACACTGAGGCACTAGCAAAACTAAAATTCATACCAAAAAATTTTGCTAAAGTGCAGGCAGGAAAAGAAATAGTCACAATCGTCGAAAAGGTTTTACGTTTACCGGCAACAATGCTTCCTCAATTACCAAAACAACAACATCCATCTAAAGATTCCACTAACCTCATTGACTTGTTTAAAATTTTACTCAAATCTATCAGTATGCAAAATGATGTCGCACCAAGAATCATTGCATCAACAACCGACTTACAAAGAATTGCGATGGATGATCACGCTAATGTACCTGCTTTGAAAGGGTGGCGTAGAGAGCTTTTTGGTGAAATTGCATTAAAAGTAAAGCATGGTGAATTAGCCGTAACCGTTAACAATAACAACATTCAAACTATTCCAACCAATGTTACGAATTTGCTAAAGTAACCACCACATCGATGATGTAAAAACTGTGCCTTTTTACTCCATCAAACTTTTTATTAATATTACTTGAGAAATGCAGATCTTAATTATGCCGGCAGTGCTCATCCAAAGTATGTCCTGCTCGAAATTGTTGACCAATGCATGAATCGCAATTAGCAATTGAAATTGAAATCCCTATTAGTAAGGCGAATGTTGTAAACATTTTAACCATAGTATACTCCATACGTTGAAAATTGTTGACAATACAACATTAACCTTTTGTGTTCTAAGTTGCAATAAGGTTTACTAGGATGTGACTATATGTCACAAAATATGTTCAATCGCGGTTATTTTTCTGAATAATTTTTTATGTTATGGTAATATTGCAAGATTTCCACACTAGTTTAGAAAAAATTGATCCATCAATTTCTCAACACCAATAATGGCCGTCAAATTGTGGATGCTGTTAACCTATTCAATCTTTGGTACTTAATTTCCCACTGCTCGGTTTATTGCAAATTTGGCTAAAACTAAAGCATGTTAGTAGATGAAAATACCCTAGCAATATTAATTATTGCGCTCCTAATTGACTCAATTATTGGAGACCCAGATTGGTTATGGAAACGCGTTAGGCATCCTGTCTCATTATTTGCCACATTTGTTCTGTATTTTGACAAATTACGTCGACCATCAAATACTCCAGCTACTGATAAGTTATTCGGAATTGTGGCAATTACCGCCTTAACATTAATTTCTATCTTGATTGGGATTATTCTTGCCTATTTACTTAAAGATTCTTGGTGGGGTATAATTATATCCGCGTTGACCGCATCAATTTTTGTCGCACAAAAAAGTTTGTTTTGCCATGTCAAGCCGGTGTACAAGGCACTGCAAAGCAACGATTTAGAAAAAAGTAGAGAACAAGTTTCAAAGATTGTTGGAAGAGATCCAAAACATTTAGATAAATCTGGAGTGGCACGCGCGACAATTGAAACTGCAGCTGAAAATCTTTCTGATGGAATTGTTGCTCCTGTATTCTGGTTTTTCTTATTTGGGTTGCCGGGATTACTTACTTATAAGGCCATAAACACTGCAGATTCAACAATTGGATACAAAAATGAGAAGTATAAAAATTTTGGATGGGCTACGGCACGCTTAGATGATTTGGTAAATTATATCCCAGCTCGACTTTCTGGTCTCTTAATTGCTTTTTGTGCTCCCTGCGTTAATGGCTCTATCAAAACCGCTTTTAAAACAATGATTAAAGATGCATCTCTACACAATTCACCAAATGCAGGTTGGCCAGAGGCTTCCATGGCGGGCGTATTAGGGGTTGCTTTAGCAGGTCCACGAATATACTCAACACACAAAGAAGATGGTAATTGGATCAATGATATTGGACGGAAAGAAATTGGATCAATTGAAATCCACAACGCACTTAAAATTTTGGTCGCAGTCTGTATATTTCAGTTTCTAATATTAGCGTTTGTTCTGGTATTATTAACCTTGTTGTTGTGACCTCTTATCAGATAAGTCAAATTATGTATTTCAGTTCTAATGAATGATGAGTAAATTTATGGTGCAGTCGCTAAATTCAGAATTAAATCCATATCTAAATTTTCAGCCAAATGTTCTGCTAATTCATCTAAGGTTTCATCAATTACAGATTTGTAAGTCAATTCTGACTGCACACCTAATTGTTTTAAAAATGCTTTTCTAAATTCATCTGACGTAAATAACCCATGCAAATAGGTTCCAAAAACCTTTCCGTCTGATGATTTCGCTCCATCAGTTTTATTCGCTAATTTAATAAACGGTGAGTCACAATCTTTTCCACTACTTAGACCTAAATGAATTTCATAGCCTGTTACTTCACTTCCAGTTTCCAAGTGAATACCGACACACTTGGTCAAAGTTTTTCTCGTATCTAATTCAGTTTCAATCCTTAAAAATCCTAGACCTTTAATAGTCTCAGGTTGACCTTCAATTCCTTTCGGGTCCGATATTTGTTCTCCCAACAACTGAAATCCACCACAAAGCCCTAAAACTTTACCACCCCTCCGAAGGTGTGCAGACAAATCAATATCCCAACCTTGTTTTCGAAAAAATTTCAAATCACCTATTGTTGATTTTGTACCAGGAATAATCACTAATTTTACGTCCCCTGGAATCGGCTCTCCTGGTTGCACTAATACAAGGTCCACACACGGTTCTAATTTTAATGGATCTAAGTCATCAAAATTGGCAATTCGGCTTAACACTGGAACTGCTATTTTTATTTTTCTGTCGGCATTACTAGGTCCGTCAACTAGATCTAAAGCATCTTCTGCGGGTAGTTGATGTGCTTTATTGAACCATGGTAAAATTCCAACTGATTGCCACTTGGTGTACTGTTCTATTTCATTTAAGCCATCGCGAAAAAGCGATTGATCACCTCGAAATCGGTTAATTAGGAATGCTTTAACGCGCCTCCGATCAAGTTCACTCAGAACAACATATGACCCAATTAAATTAGCTATTACTCCCCCCTTTTCAATATCTCCAACTAGAATCGCAGATATGTCAGCGCATTCGGCAAACCCCATATTGGCTAAATCATTTGACCTTAAATTTGATTCCGCGGTGCTTCCAGCTCCCTCAACAATTACTAGATCACAATTTTTTCGCAGTGAATCAAAACTCTCTATTATTTTGGGCATCAATTTGCTTTTCAATTTACCGAATTCAGTCGCGCACATTTTGCCATAGAATTTGCCCTGCAAAATTATCTGCGCACCAACATCAGTTTCAGGTTTGAGCAGTAATGGATTCATATGAATACTTGGATCAACTCGACATGCCAATGCTTGCACTTCCTGTGCTCGACCAATCTCTCCGCCGTCTGAAGTCACAGCAGCATTATTTGACATATTTTGTGGCTTAAACGGTCGGACTCGCATTCCTTGATTAGTAAAATGTCGACATAATCCAGCTACAATTAAACTCTTACCTACATTTGAACCGGTACCCTGAACCATAAAAGATAAACCGGCCATCAGGAACCTCTAAAACTCAATTCCAATTTGAGGTTTAACTCCAGAACGAAACGGATGCTTTATTTGGGTCATATCCGTTACTAAATCAGCAATTTCAATAAGTTCTTCTTTTGCATTTCGTCCCGTAATGATGACATGGACATCTGCTGGTATTTCATTTTTAAAAAAATCCAAAACTTCATCTAATGCTATATATTCGTAGCGTAACACGATATTGAGTTCGTCGCATAACACTAATTTCATCTCACCCGACAAAATCATTTCTTTTGCAGATTCCCACGCGGCACGAGCAGCTTCAATATCCCGGGTTCGATCTTGTGTTTCCCAAGTAAATCCTTCACCCATACGCTTAAGAGTTACTAAATCTTCAAATCGTTCCAACGCAAGTCGTTCTCCAGTATCAATTCGACCTTTCACAAACTGAACCACACCAACTTTGTATCCATGACCAAGCATCCTGAACACCATCCCAAACCCAGCTGTAGACTTGCCTTTTCCTTTCCCGGTATGAACAATAAGTAACCCCTTCTCTATGGTCTTCGTTGCCATAATTTTGTCGCGCGCAGCTTTCTTTTTTCGCATTTTTTCTGCATGGCGTGCATTTATCTCTTCTTCCGTAAGGTTTGCTTGTTTGTCTTTAAGAGATGTTGGTGACATTTTTCCACTCCATTAATTCACTATAGGTTGCGTTTCGTCGCGGTGCCCACAACCCCCGGTCAATAGCCTCAGCAAATCGGGAGACAATTTCAATGAATGCGTCAGAATTATGTTCCTGAATAAACGTACGCACCTGTTCATCCTCAATATATGCAGAGTGTAATTGATCAAAATGGTGATTACGAACACATTTTGTAGTTGCTGCGAATGCAAAAAGATAATCTACGGTTGCGGCAATTTCAAATGCACCCTTATAGCCATGCCGCATTACTCCAGCAATCCATTTTGGATTTGACGCACGGCCGCGAACAATTCGTCCAACTTCTTCCTCTAACGAACGAATCACTGGTCGCTCAGGTCGTGAATGATCATTATGATAAATTTTAGGTGCCTGATTTCGTAGCGTTTCTATCGTCGCGGATAACCCACCCTCAAATTGATAATAATCATCTGAATCCAGAATATCGTGTTCACGATTATCTTGATTTTGAACAATAGCTTCAACATTTTGTAATTGATTTTCCATCAATTTTTGACTTTTTCTACCAGTTGTATCGCTACCGTAAGCATAACTTCCCCACGCCAAATACGCGTTCGCGAAATCAGACTTATCTTGCCAAATTCCTTCATCAATTAAGGCTTGCAGCCCCGCTCCATATGCACCTGGTTTAGAACCAAATACGCGAAATGTTGCTTGACGAAAGGCATCTTGTTCACTTTGTCCTGCAGCTCGGTATTCTTGTTCTTGCAACTTTACCCGCGAAGCAAGTGGATTCGTTAACGCTGGTTCATCTAGCTTTGCAACGGCTTTAACTGCCGAATCAAATAGATTCATTTGATGTGGAAATGCATCTCGGAAAAACCCAGAAATACGGATAGTCACATCAACGCGTGGTCGTTCCAATTCCGCTGCCGAAATAATTTCAAATCCAGTCACACGCCCTGACCCTTTCTCCCAAACTGGTCGAACTCCTAATAGTGCCATCGCTTGTGCGATGTCATCACCACCAGTTCGCATATTGGATGTTCCCCAAGCGGTAATGACCGTAGAAGTTAACCACTCACCTTCTTCCAAATAATATCGCTCAATTAGTCGTTCCGCCGACTTGAATCCCAAATTCCACGCAATCTCGGTGGGAACCGCTCGGACATCTATTGAATAAAAATTGCGTCCAGTCGGTAATACATCTGGTCGTCCCCTAGTCGGTGCTCCTGAGGGGCCTGGTGGAACAAACTCACCCTCAATTGCAACTTTCATTGCTTCCAGCTCTTTCTCACCAGATTGAATAATCGAGGGCATCAAACGGTCCTTGACCTCAGTCATTACCTTTTTAGTATTTCCCCAATTTTTTGGAATTTTTTGTCCGGTTACAAAATTCGCTGCCAATAATTCAATTCGCTCAACTGTATCACCATTGGTTCGCCATTGATCCTCAGAAATGTCGGATAAAAACTTTGGTTTTTCTCGCTGCCAGGGTTCAGAAAATTCACAATCTAGTGGATCAAAATTAGCAATTCCCAAATCCGCAACAATTGCTCGTTGAATTGACTGTTCACAGGGTAATGAACCTCTAGGAACACGGGCGAGTGCAACAACTAACTCGGTCATAAGATTGTCTTGCGGACTAACTCCAAATACATGCAAACCATCCCTAATCTGTAATTCCTTTAAATCACACAAATGTGAATCAATTTTAGCTAGCTGAGTTCCTCGTTCCATTTCATTCGTTAATCCTACGTCAATATCAAAACCATGCTTTTTGACTAGGTCAAATACTTCATTCTCAATCTGTATCGTTCGTTTTGGGTCTACTCCTGCTGCGAGATAATATTCATCTAATAAAATTTCTAATTCCGCAGCGACCCCATACGATTCCGCTCGCGCTAACGGAGGAGTTAAATGATCAATGATTACTGCAGAATTTCGGCGTTTTGCTTGCGAACCTTCACCAGGATCATTGACAATAAATGGATAAATATTTGGAATTGGACCCAAGGCCACCTCTGGATAACATTCTTGAGATAACGCCAAAGCTTTACCTGGTAACCATTCTAAATTCCCGTGCTTCCCCAAATGAATTACCGCATTTGCTTGATACTCAAAGCGTAGCCAAAAATAAAATGCTAAATAATTGTGTGGCGGAACCAAATCTGGGTCATGGTATGTTTCCTTTGGATCAATATTATAGCCACGCGCGGGTTGAATGCCGACTATCACATTGCCAAATTTAATAACTGGTAAATAAAAAAACTCATTTTTAACAAATGGATCCGATTCAATAACTCCCCAACGTTGATTTATCTCAGTTTTTGTCGTTTCCGGCAATGTATTAAAGTAGTTAATGTATGAATCAACTAAAATTCGAGGATTCGATGAATTCGCCTTAAATTTAGCGAAATTATTTGTAACACCACCTAACAATAGGTTCATTAATTCATTGCTGGAAAGAGGAACGTTATCCAACTTAATACCAATTCGTTTTAATTCCTCAATAACTGAAATTACCGAAGCTGGTGTATCCAAACCAACTCCATTCGCAATCCGCCCATCTTTATTGGGATAATTTGCAAGTATTATTGCAATTTTCTTCTCTTCGTTCTTCAACGTCCCCAATTGAACCCAATTACGCGCAAGTTCAGCAACAAAATCAATTCGATCCTGCAAAGGTACAAATTGAATTGGTGTTGTTTGGGTTCTTTGATCAAATTCACCAATTTCTTTGAACGACACCGATCTAGTCAAAACTCTTCCATCAATTTCTGGCAACACGACATACATTGCCAAATCGCGAATACCTAACCCGTTATTGCTAATTCGCCAAGATTCTTCCGATGAACTTGAAAAAACAATCTGAAAAACCGGTTTCCCTGGTTCATCAAGTGGAGTTGGTTGATGAGTCGCTCCGCTATTAGAAACTGCAAAGGCTGTTCCATTCAAAATCAAATCAGGTGGGAAGTGAGCAAAAATTTTTGCTAATACCGCCTTTGACTCATCCTCTTTCAAACTTGAAACAAAGATTGGTAGTGGATTAAGTTCAAACTTTGTTAACGATTCGCATAGAGCTTGCAATGGTGCTGTTGCATTACCTTGAACTAACGCGCGATAAAAGACTATAGGAACAATAGGTCGATTCACTTCGAGCCAAATAGATTCAAATTCATCTAAGGTCGGAAATGTTCGATCTAACCACCAAAGTCCAGCCCGAGGAATTGGTTTTGGGGGTGGTGGATTTTCAGTTTTATTGATTATACTAACGGCAAATTGTAGCGCATTCTTAATATTTTCATCACCACCTTCAACACAATATCGCCACAATTCTCGAACAGTTTCCGACAAAACAGAAGAGTTAGAAACTAAATTTTCATCCCATTTATCATCCCCTGGTAAGACCAGTAGCGGAATATCATTCTTTCTTGTACACTCAACAATTGCCTCAAGTCCATAAGACCAATAATTTGCACCACCAAGTAAACGAAGAATTATGCAATTGGAACCAATTATGGTGTTTTCAACATACAAATCGACCGAATATGGATGAGAAAGTGATAACAAATTTGCTAAGCGCAATGAAACATTGTCACCTAGCACATGAGCATTTTGCGAAAAGCCTGCTATTTCAGTGTCAGCAGAAGTTAAAAAGACGATATCACCGGGGTCTTGCCCAAGGTCGACAGCTTGGTCAGCATCTTCAATTCGTTGCGATTGAGGTGCAAGGATATGCATCACGCACCATTCAGACTATGCATCAAAGGTCAGCAAGTTTGAAATTTCACTACTTATTTCACCAAGTCCAATGACAACAAGCCCGTTCGCTAATTCATTAGGTGCACCGTACCAGGTTTGTATATTAGGTCCAACTGCCTGTACTACAACTGGTGACTTTTTATCGAGGGTGTCAACTTTACCCTTAACTCTTAATATTCCGGGAATTGCACTGACTTTTTCAACGACCTCTTTCACATGATCAAGATTACGAAACTTGCTATTGGTAAAAACCTTACTATCAAAGTCATCGTGGTGATGGTCTAAATCTTCACCATTACCATGATGGCTCTCATGAATACTTTGCCTTGACTCCATATCACTTTCTGCTTCAGAATCCATACCCAGTAACACCTCTGGTGGAAGTTTACCATGCTTCGCTTTGAGAATTTGAACCTTTTCACGTCGATCTAAATCAATTCTTTCAACTATTTTTGAGACATCTGCTCCATAAATTAGGTCAAGTTTATTCAGTACAATCATATCTGCACAACGAATTTGATCGCGAAACAATTCCTCAATGGGGTCTTCATGGTTTAATGCATCATCCTCAAGTCGTTGTTTAGCCACAGCTCTTTCATCAATTGCCACTTGTCCGTTGGCTAAAGCAACTGAATCCACAACCGTAATTACGCTATCTACTGTCACTTTGTTCCGAACTGAAGGCCATTGAAATGCACGAACCAGTGGTTGCGGTAACGCTAGTCCAGAGGTTTCAATTACAATATGATCAGGTAGTGGTTCCCGTGCCAATAATTGCTCCATCGTTGGTAGAAAATCTTCAGCAACTGTGCAACAGATGCACCCATTATTGAGCTCAATCAAATCATCTATTTGGCAACCAGAATCACTGCATTCATTACTTAGTAGTGAACCATCAAATCCTAAGTCACCAAATTCATTCACAATTAGTGCTATTCGTTTACCATTTGCCGACAAAATTAAATTTCGAATAAGTGTCGTCTTTCCAGCACCTAAAAAGCCAGTGACTACTGTGGCAGAAATTTTCTTACCTAAATTCATAAAGATATCTCCGGTTGTAACACAGGTTTTAATAAAATTGGTTGCGCCGCAACAACTAAGTATGCTGCGTCGCAAACGCTTGCCAATTTCTGATTCATTGATCCCGCATAATCTCGAAATTGTCGTGCCATTTTTACCTCTGGTACCAATCCAGTTCCAAGTTCATTAGTAACTATCACAATCACGCCAGGAAGCGTCGGAATCAATTCAACCAATCGCTCCGTTTCACCTTCAATATCCATTTCTTTAACCATCAATGTTGTGAGCCAAAGCGTAATACAATCTACTAGAATCGCCGTATCCCGCTTAGAGTTTGCTTTGATAACTTCAACGATAGATATTGATTCTTCAATGGTACTCCAGCGCTGATTTCGGTGTGACTGATGTTGTTTAATGCGCTTTCTCATTTCATCATCTAAAGCCGTTGCTGTTGCTAAATATATCAGTGATTTTTCTGACTTTAGTAATAAATTTTCAGCAAAACGACTCTTACCGGACTTCGCACCACCAGTAACTAAAACAGACTTACAATCAAATTCATTAGGTAGGAAATTTTCTGTCATCATTATAATTTTTTGAACCCATGATAAAAACTTAATATTTTTTGTGAATATTTACAGAATTTTTAAATTACTCAGCACACAATTTAAAAACAACTAGTTCAAAGCTAAAATAATTCACACTTATGCAAGTACCAATAACCAAAATCAATCAATTTCTATTTCTGCAAATTATAAATTTCTACTAATCACTGACATGACTATTTGACCTGTCTCTATTTTTAACTTTTGTAGATTTTTTGCTACGTCCAAACAGATACCACCTTCCCCACCACACAAAAAATTCCGACGCTGCGTTCGTATTCCCTTATTATCAATTAATAACACTGACAAACCTAGTGGAATCATCCAGAATTCAGTTATTGGCAAAAAACAAAATATACCAAGTACGACCAAAACCTAACCAAATACAAACCGAGAATTACGTGATCCTAGTAGTTGATAAATTTTTCCCCTAAATCAAAGCCTTGCTGCAAAATAAATTTCTTTCTAACCCACCAAACATATACTATTCAGTCGCTAAATTTGATATAAAAAAATAATTTTGAAAAAGTACTTGTCAATTTCAAATATGGTACCTATATTACCTTGCAAGCAATTTTTTTTGATAATCCTGACAATTTTCCCCAGTAGCTCAGTTGGTAGAGCAAGTGACTGTTAATCACTGGGTCGCTGGTTCGAGTCCGGCCTGGGGAGCCATCAGGAGCAAACCGAAATACTAATCCTAACCGCGTCGCGAAATCATGTAAAGTTTAGCAAACTTTTTTGTATTTCAATTATAATATTCTTAAAACTTGTAATTTTCTAAGTTTGAAGTTATTACTTTTGTTTAAAAGATAGTATTAAAAATTGATATTGAATCAAAACAAACCTACAATAAGGTGGATCGATGATCCATAGAAATGTGATTGCTGAGCACGAAATCGCGGATTGGGCTACTGCTTCCAATAGTAAAGATAGACTTCCAAATTTAGTAAGAAGACTGGTAGTTGAAACTACTCCATTGCTGAAATCAGTCGAATTTCCACTTAAGAATGGCAATGGTTTACCGAATTTTGATGGATTTTCTGATAATTTGAATTCAACTAAATGGGTGGACGCAGGTAAGAGCTATTGGAAAGTAAGCCGTGCAAAGAACTTCAATAGTATTGAAAGCAAATACCTGCAAAAGATTAAGAAAGTTCCTACTCTTTGTCATCAACCCAGTAGTTTTGTTTTTATTGCACCACGCGATACAAGTCACTCAATTGAACAATCAGGAAAAGAATTTAAAGGCAAGGGGAACGAAATTCATCAATTTCGGATACTAAACGCAGACCATATTGCATCCTGGGTGGAAACTACTGTTGCTACTAAACAATGGCTTAGTGAACAATTAGGACGGATTAATAATGGAGTCCAAACTCCAAGTGCATGGTGGAAAAACTGGAATTCAAATCTGAAAAATGAGTTTTCAACTTCTTTCATATCGACCCGGCAATTCAATGATTCAAAGGAGCTCATTAATCGAATTCATCGGAATGAATCTGAAATTTCAGTTATGGGTGATACGCAGGAGGAAGCAGTCGCATTCGTAATTGCTTCATTATTTGAAAGTCCTCGCAAAGATTTATTAGATAGAGTCGTTGTAGTTTCAAACGAAAAATATGATTTTCCTGAATTGAGTGACTCAAAATTAATAATCATATGTGATTTTCCAGAAGATTGTAATCCACAATTCGGTAACAGCGATAACCAAGTGGTCGTTCGTACTTATCAAAAAGGCACACCAAACATTCAGGGATCAATTTCACTTTCTTCAATACCGAAAACAAAGTTTCAAGACCAATTAAAATCTTTCGGAATTCCCAAGATTGAGACAAATCAATTTGCCGATGAATGTGGATACTCAGTTCCAATATTGAAGCAAAAAATTTCTCGCGGCAAAATAAACCAACCTGATTGGGTTCATGATTCTGAAACCGTACAAATGCTGGTTCCTTTAGCATTATGTGGAAAATTTTATTTCATTGACCAATTTGACACCCTTTTTGCACCTGAATTTGGAAATGATTACAAAGGAATGCTTGAAGATAAGTTGGTTTTAGCTAAAATCGGCAACCTTGAAATAAATAAAATTGATAAAGTTTTTAAACAACTAAAAAAACTTGAAGATACTCCATTAATACATTTCGAAGACATTATTCAGGTAAAGTCTCAATTCAATTTAATTTTTGATCTTAAGGATTCAATCCAAATATCTCATTTGAACCAATTTTTTGAAATTTTCGAACAAATAATGAAACAAAAAGATCCTTTAAAACATGTAAAAAAATCTCAACGAAACAGCAGTAAAAATGAGGAAAGTTTAGATTGCTCAGAAATCTTGAAGTTTGGGTTATGTAATTCATTATGTATTTTGGCAATCTATGGAAATGCAATTTGCGGTAACCGCTTAGGGATTGATATTCCTAAAAAGGTAGATGAAATTGTCGGTAAAGTACTAAACAATGTAGATTCTTATCATAGATTAAGTATTCGTCAATTTTTACACTATTTAGCGGAAGCGTCACCTAAAATGTTTTTCAAAAGCTTCTCCACAAATCGTGTAAAAACTGCACCAAGATTGGGTAAGATATTAGATAGCGATTATCAAAATATGAACAAAGTCATAGGATTGCAAAAGAAACTGTTTCAAGTTTTTGAATCACTTGCTTGGCATCCAGAATACTTCAAAAAAGTCGCTAATGTTTTATTTTGGATCAGTAGTATTGATTCATGTGAAGAAGTGAAGCATTTTTCAGCTGAAATAACCCGAAAATTATTTCGTGTTTGTGAACCATCTACACGACTTCCAGTACCTATGCTTTATACAGTGTTAAAAGAAAATTTACAAGCGTTCAGAGCTCAGGTGTTTGATGTTTGTGTTTCTCAACTCCGAGAATCTACAGAATGGACTTCACCTTTAACACTACCAAAGTGGAGAGTACTGGACCAATGGATTACTCCCGCAACAAAAGAAGAATCGAAATTTTCCGAGAAAAATGCAAGACAGTTGTTATTTAAAATGGCCCCATTTAGTATTGAAGAACTGCAAAAATTGCTTTCAAAAGTTTACGAGCTAAAAAATTCTGGGACACAGAAATTATTGGAAGAAGTTGAAACTTGGTCACGACACAAGAATGCGAACGACAATATTAGGGCAAAATTACGCGCTTCCTTGTTTGCCAGCATAGTTGCTTTGAGATATTATCAAATTGACCCAGATGACTCTATATGGGAATCAGTTGAAAAATTGAACCGACTTTTAACCCCTCAATTACCTTCAATCCGACATCGTTGGCTATTTGATTGGGACTATATCAATTGGACTTTGTTAACTGATAAAAGAGTTCGAACTAAACCGGTCGATTTCGATCAAATGATTGATACCATACGAAAGAATGCTGTCAAAGAAATTTTGAAAATTCAGGGAACGGATGCATTGATAAATTTCATAGAAAGTGTGAATCACTCAGAGCTGGTGGCGCGATCGCTCTTGATTATGAATCAAACATCACACGAGCGGGTTTATTGGGTGAAGTATGCTTTACAGTTAGATGAAAGTGCATCTACAAAGCAGTTCATTTCTCAAATGCTAAGAGATATGAATGAAGCAGAAATTACAAAGGTAAGTAAGCTTGTTCAATCAGATAAACTTCTAAGTTACCCATTGAAACAACTTCTATTTGTAAAGAGCTTGCCAACCACACCGCTTGGATGGTCAATTGCTTCAAAAATGGGTTCCAAGTTTGAAAACATTTATTGGGAATCTATTCCTATTTGGTTCGATTATGACATCAGTAAGAAAGACCTCAAATTTGCTGTAAATAAATTATTAAGCTGTGGACGGAGACTATCGGCGTTTAATGCTGCCGAACCACATTTAGAAAAATTAGATGTCATGCTTTGGAAAGAAACCCTAGAAAGCATAGCCCGATCAGAACATAATATAAGTGAGCTCCCATATATAAATAAATTTGATGACGTAATGTGTTTAATGGATGAAGATACCAACATCACTGACATCGAAATTGCTGAAATTGAACTTCCTTATATTCCTTATATATTGGAATATGGAGAATACATAAGCTACAGAACTTTAGTCTGGCATCGATTATTTAATAATGATCCTGAATATTTGGTATTGGCATTATTTAGACATTACAATCAAAAATCTAATGTTGAAAAACCTGACTTGGGAATAAAATCTGCAAAAATGCTTAAAATAGAATCCAATGCTGCAGAATTGTTGCTAAATTCATGGAATAATCTACCTTGCGTAAATAAAAATGGGAAGTTAAATCAGAAAAAATTTGACGAGTGGACAAAGTCCGCACTCGCTTTTGCTGAAAAATTTAATTTAACTGACAAATTGGACCACCACCTTCTTGCTTTATTCAAAAAAATTTCCGGACAAGAAAATTTCAATAAACTTGTTCCAGAAAAATTTCGAGAAATTTTTGAGACTTTCAATAAAAAATCTCGACACAGAGGTTTTACTGAAGTACTTGCATCCAGACGGAATTAATAAAATTATTTGACATAACCTTATGGAAAGTGAGATTAAAAAACTCACTTAAACTTTTAAATACTTTGAAACAATAAACATCAGCTGATGAAACTCCTCAGTATTATCAGTTACTTGAGGAGCAAAAAGAGTTGTCAGAAATAATTGGTTTTCCCCAAAAACATATTTCTTCACCTAATCGTCTAGTCAGAGCATTTGAAAGTGGCAAAAAATCTGTAATTTTTCTTGGAGCAGGAGCATCTGTATGTTCAGGTGTTCCTGCTACCAATGAGCTTACAAAATTAATATTTCAATTTGGTTATTGGAACGAAAATGTAACAAAACTTGATTATACAGAAATTGATTGCAATACATACAAACCTTGGCTTAAACAAACCTTTGACTGGTACGATGAAAGCAAAAAAAATAGTGAACTCTATCCACTTGCTGTAGAGCACATACTTAAAGTTGGTGAAGATCGAAAAAAATTTTTTGAATATCACTTACAAGGTCCCCATGTTATGCCAAGTATCGGGTATTCTGTATTAGTTGAACTAGTTCAAATTAATTTGGTAACTACAATTTTAACAACAAATTTAGATAATTGCTTCTCAAAGACTTTAAAATTATTTAGCAAACCACCTAAAATTCATTTTATCAAAGAAGTATCCGATATCAATCCTTTTGTATCAAGGCAAATTCCTAGTGACACGCCTAAAATTATTTATTTACATGGCGCAATTGAAAACTATAATGACAAAAATATACCCGAGGAGATTCATTCGTTAAACTCTGGTCTTACCAATTATATTTTACCCTCCTTACAAGATAACCCTATTATTGTGATTGGTTATCGCGGTATTGAACATTCAATTATGAATGGTTTGTTTTTGAACGAAAAATTTAGAAATGAAAGTCAGAGATTGAATTTCCCATATGGGGTATTTTGGTGTACTTACCAACCAAACGGAAATTTTGAGCTTTCTCCTAAAATAAAGGAACTATCAGAAAATATAGGTACAAACCTTGTCTTAATACCTATCAAAGGATTTGATAATCTAATGAGTGAAATAATTGGACCTAATTTTGGGATTAACTCTTTTGTGGATTAATGAATATGAATAAATTAGAATAATAATTTCCGACAAGACGTTTTACATGTCAATCCGTCATAGTTTTAAGTTAGTAGAATTTAATTGTTTTTTAAGTTGATAATTTATTAATGTAAATGTCAAACTATCATTCAACAATTGATATATAAGGAGCAAAGATGAATTTGCAAAAATCTGTCATTGAAGCAATTGGCAATACACCGCTAATTCGATTAAATCAAGTTTCTGAGATGACTGAGTGTGAGATATATGGAAAAGCCGAATTTATGAATCCCGGACAGTCAGTAAAAGACCGAGCTGGACTGTTCATTATTCAAGAAGCCGTAAAACAGGGAAAATTAAAGACTGGTGGAGTTATTGTTGAAGGAACCGCTGGCAATACTGGAATTGGATTATCATTAGTCGCTAATGCACTAGGATATAAAACTGTTATTGTCATTCCAGAAACACAAAGTCAGGAAAAAAAAGACACTCTTCGAATATTTGGTGCTGAGCTAATTGAAGTTCCTGCAGTACCCTACAAAAATCCAAACAATTATGTGAAAATATCTGGTCGACTGGCCAAACAAATTGCCGAAACTGAATCAAGTGGAGCAATATGGGCTAACCAGTTTGATAATGTTGCGAATCGACAAGGTCATATTGAGACTACGGCACAAGAAATTTGGAACCAGCTTGATGGAAAAATCGATGGGTTTATTTGTGCTGTGGGTACTGGTGGGACCCTTGCTGGAGTAGCTATGGGGTTACGACAACATAATCCAAACATCAAAATCGGACTTGCCGACCCCGAAGGAGCCGCACTATATAATTACTTCGCAAATGGTGAATTGAAAGCAGAAGGTTCATCAATAACCGAAGGTATCGGTCAAGGTCGAATCACTGCCAATCTAGAAGGTTTGAAGGTTGATTTTCCCTATCAAATTCCAGACTCGGAAGCAATGCCTTACTGTTTTGAGTTGTTAGAGCATGAAGGTTTATGTTTAGGTAGCTCAACCGGGATAAATGTCGCTGGAGCAGTTCGATTAGCCAAAGAATTAGGACCTGGTCATACAATTGTAACAGTGTTATGTGATTTTGCTACTAGATATCAATCAAAGATGTTCAATCCAGAATTTTTAAGATCAAAGGAACTTCCTGTACCTAATTGGATTGAGAAAAAATCTAATATTCAAATTCCATTTGATGAAGTACCCGCGTAATAACCATGTTTTTTGTCTGCAGGTTGAATAACTCTCACGATTACACTAAACTTAATAATTAACTAAAATATCACTAAAGAGAAAAATAACCTGTATATTAATTTGGAGAATTTTTTCAATGACTCATCAATTATTTCGAGATGATGCATATATGAAAACTTGTGAAGCACAAGTCATTGGTATAAACGATCGTGGTGGTATTTTGCTTGATCAAACAATTTTCTATGCAACCAGTGGTGGACAACCTGGTGACAACGGTACTCTCAAAACATCTCGTGGTGATATAATTGAAATTGGAACTTCTATTTTTGGTGAAAATAAAACTGAAATCATTCATGTGCCACAAGAAGGTCAAGCAACCCTTATCACCGGTGAGAAAGTCGATTTGGAAATTGATTGGAATCGCAGATACAAGTATATGCGCGCCCATACTGCCTTACATGTTCTCTCAGTTGTAGTTCCCTTCCCAGTGACTGGAGGTCAAATTTCTGACACAGGTGGTCGGCTAGATTTTGATATCCCAGAACAAAATTATTCTAAGGAAAGATTAACTCAACAAGTTAATGAAATTATTGAACAGGACCATAAAGTATCAGATGAATGGATAACAGATGAAGAACTGGCAAATAATCCAAGTTTGGTTAAAACCATGAGTGTTAAACCACCGATTGGTGCTGGTAAAGTCCGATTAGTACGAATTGGTTCGGATATAGATCTGCAACCATGCGGTGGAACTCATGTTCAATCAACAAGTGAAATTGGGCCTATTGAAATAACCAAAATTGAAAACAAAGGTAAGCAAAACCGCCGCATCAGATTAACCCTATCGTAAATACAAAAATTGGATAAACAAATGACTCGTTCAAATTTAGTTTCAACAGACTGGTTAGCCGAACGTATTAACTCACCAGACGTTCTCCCAATAGATGGTTCTTGGTATTTGCCGACAGAAAACCGAGATCCTAAAGCTGAATACTTGGAACAACATATCCCAAAATCAATATATTTTGATATTGATGAAATTTGTGACAAATCTAGCGACTTACCACATATGCTTCCGTCTGCACAAGAATTTTCTTCGGCGATGTCAAAACTAGGAATTGGTGATGATCAAACGCTGGTAGTATATGATGGTGCCGGGTTATTCTCAGCGGCCCGAGTTTGGTGGACTTTCCGTGTAATGGGAGTTGAACAAGTTTATGTTTTAGATGGTGGATTACCAAAATGGATTGCTGATGGAAACCCAATTGAAAAAGGTGAACAACAACACAAGGAACGCAAATTTACTGCTCGTTTAAATTCTACAATGGTGGTAAATTCCACAGATATTTTAGAACAGCTAGGTAAACCAAACTTTCAAGTCATTGATGCAAGACCACAGGGACGTTTTACTGGTGATGAACCAGAACCAAGACCAGGATTAAAAAGGGGTCATATACCAAGTAGCATTAATATTCCGTTTCCAAATTTCATTGATAAAAATGGGTGCTTAAAAGGGGATGACGACCTTAAGCAAATATTTAATAAAGCTGAGATTCAATTGGATCAACCAATCGCTACCGCATGTGGTTCTGGAGTTGCAGCATCAATTGTTACACTTGCGTTATCGGAACTAAATAAAAATGATACAAAATTGTATGACGGTTCATGGTCTGAATGGGGTAGTAAAACAGAATTACCTGTTGAAACTGGGAATTAATCACGTTATGAAGTTCTCTAGTTAACTTACGCTCTAAAAAGCAAATATCTAATACCTTTGATTTTGTAGTGATTTCATTTAAAGCAAAAAATCTAAACTTTTTTCTCCGCAACTTTTTGAATTGGTTACCATAATTTGAACAATTTTATATTGGTCTTCAAATGTTATAACTTTTTAATGCATTCAATTGATATAAATGGTAAAAACAACTTGAGAGTAATTGCGCTCTCTAGATCAATTATAAAAGGATAACAAAATTGACTACCGAAAAAATAAGAAAAATCAGTCAATCATTTGATGAATATCTAAAAGTAAAGGTTTTACATCAAGTTGGTTCAATTTATCCATTGACCAATTATTTGATCAAAATGTTTAAAAAACGATCTATATCAAATCCGGTATTAACTAAGCAATCTAGATTGAAACATTTAGTTATTGGGTAAATTTCACCAAAAAATATATTTAGTCATAGGTTTTAACGATGCTAGAGAATTTATCACAATGGATGTTGATGCGGTCTGTTGACGATGACCTTGATTTAGAAGATTGGGAAACTCCAGAAGATCTGGAACAGGCACAATTTAAACCAACAATTGGTGTCGCCCTTGGAGGAGGAGCCGCACGTGGATGGGCTCACATTGGAGTACTGCGCGCACTTGAAGACGGTGGAATTCGTCCTGATATTATCTCTGGAACTTCAATTGGTGCGATTGTCGGTGGTTGTTATGCTGCCGATAAGATTGAAAAACTTGAAGAGTTTGCACTCTCAATTACCAATCGAAACATGCTTGGGTTAGCCGATTTCAAATTAGGTGGTTCTGGATTGATTGTTGGCAATAAACTAGAGAAAAAGTTTATTGATACGATTGGTGAGGTCAAAATAGATGATCTTGATCGTCCGTTTACTTGTGTTGCTGCCGAACTAGGAACTGGTCATGAAGTTTGGCTAGGGACTGGACTCTTAGTTGATGCTGTAAGAGCTTCAGCATCTCTTCCTGGAATTTTGAACCCATGTAATGTTGGTGGACGTTGGTTAGTTGATGGAGCTTTAGTCAATCCAATCCCTGTTTCGGTTTGTCGCGCGCTTGGTGCCCGTGTTGTTATCGCAGTTGATCTTACTCCAGAAGTACTAGCAGCGCATTCAACAGTCGTGCACCCACTGCCTGCAGCTGCCAACTCAGCTTTGACTCAAGGTAAAGTTTTGGATGATGACACAAACCTTAATACTGACTCACGAATTGCTAAGTTTTTGGGGAAAAGTGAATCGCAAGATGATTTGCCAGGTGTTGTTGGAATAATGATGGAGTCATTTAACATAATAATGGATCGAATTGGTCGCGCTCGATTAGCTGGTGATCCACCTGACATCAAAATAGCACCACGACTTGGAAAAATTGGTTTCTTCGATTTTCACCGGGCTGAAGAAAGTATTCGATTAGGGTACAATTCGGCTAATGGATCACTTGATGAGATTCGAGACTACATATCACTACTTTCATGACAATAAATTGTAAGGTTTGATAAATATACTTGAATTGCTAAATTTTCTTATAAATGCTTTCATTTTAATAAAAATAGAGGTCAAATTGAAAATCGTATGAAAGATAGAAATGAATTAGTTCCTATCAAGAATGCAATTTAAAAGGCATTTATAATATAATGGTTTGCATAATTTGAATAGTTCGTATATAATTAAAGCAATATTATTTTCGCAATACAATACTAATTTAGTTAATTCAGCAATTAAGGTATCAAATAGCATAGGATTAGATTATGGCTGAACCCCAAGAAGAACATGCCATCGCACTGTCTCGGTTAGAAAAATGGATCTCCAGTTCCAAGATGAATAAAGGTGACCGTTTTCCACCAGAACGTGAGTTATGCGAAAAATTGGACGTTTCAGCTACGGATTTACGCAAAGCAATGGCTGTGCTGGAAATGAGTGGGGCTATCGATCGAAAAACAGGTCATGGCGCGGTTTTAGCAGTAAAGGTCAGTGAAAACGTACCTATTCAAAATAGTCGTGATTTTCAGTTACTTACAGAACAAGTTAGTCCTCAAGATGCTGCAATCGCACGTCTCGCACTTGAACCTGAACTGTGTAGTCTTGCTGCAGCTCATGCAACTACGCGTCAATTGGCAAAAATAAAGTCATTTAACGATGAAATGAAACAATCAAGAGATTGGAGTACTTATGAAAGGCTTGATGCTCGTTTTCATGCTTTGATCGCGCGTTCTTCTAATAATTCACTATTGTTTGAACTATATCGAATCGTTAATGCGGTTCGAGTTGCTGTCGTTTCAAAAAAACGACGAGACTTCGCTCCTGATGGTCCGCCAAAAGATTACCATTCATTCATGGAGCATGACATTATAATAGAAGCTCTTGAAAGTCGCGACCGCAGTCGAGCTCATTCGGCAATGCGTACTCATTTGAAATCACTGATGGCGGACTTGCTTGTAGACCACTAGATCTCTTCTAGTTGGGGTGACGAATACAACGTCATAATTAATGCATCTTAACTAAGTATTTTTTTACGATTGTTGTAAAAATGCCGACAAAATTTTTTACATTTTTCCACAAATTTTTAATAGCAATAGATGATGTTGAAGCTCGCGAGAATTTTTTTTAATAAACACTTGCAATTCAGCCCAAGATAACTTATATAACACATTATAATTTTGAAAAATTATATACAGTCTAAAATTAAAATACGGGCATTCTTTTGTATAACTTGATCGAAAAGCTGTCCATGCTGTTGGTGATTCAGACTAAAGTGCATTATTTTTGAGTATCTTGCGATAATTTTCCAAATATTGCTAAATATCTCAAATATAGAAAAAATCTTGTTTTTGAAATTGAAAGATTCAATCTTCCGCAAGTATACTTTATATAATGATCTCCAAAAGATACAGAATTGATGCCGCAAGCTGGAGATAAAAATGAGGTTAAAATTTTCGTACATTCTATCAGTGCTACTTAGTGCTGGTGTCATTGCATGGATGTATAGTGGAACAATAGTAGTTAGCGGACAGGTCGATACCGAAAACGCCCTCCCTCCGCCCGCGATTCGTGTAAGCCAAGAACGAAGCGATTTATTTAAAGTTCAAATTTCAAGAATCAAGGCATCCGATCGAAATTCAATTATAGAAGTTCATGGAAAAACAGAAGCTTCTGCAGAAGTTACTATTCAAGCTGAAACCACTGGGATGTTAATTGAACGTCCGTATAAAAAAGGTGATTTTGTTGAAAAAGGTAAAACTTTGTGTCAGTTGGACCGTGGAACACGACAGGCGCAAATTGATGAGGCTCAAGCGTCGTTTCTGTTTACAGAGTCCCAATTAAGAAGTGCAGAGAAACTTAATAAAAGTGGATTTTCTTCAACGACTCAAGTTGGACAATTGCAAGTTAATTTAGAATCAGCTAAATCAAGATTGGAGCAAGCAAAGCTAGAACTAGAGCGGACAACTATTGAAGCTCCATTTAGTGGTATCATCGAAACACCGATAGCTGAAATAGGTTCATTACTCTCAAATGGAAGTCCCTGTGCAACCATTTTGAAAACCAATCCAATGTTAGCAGTAGGACAAATTTCAGAACGAGAAGTGGGGCAAATGAAAATTGGAACAAGAGCGAAAGTGCAATTAGTTAATGGTGAAACCAAACAAGGGAAGATTAGTTATATAGCTAGTGGGGCAGAATCAGATACAAAAACTTTTCGAATTGAAGTTGAGTTACCGAATGATTCAAACGACATCAGAGATGGAATCACCGCGCAAATCGAAATTATTCTCCCACCTAAAATGGCTCATTTTATTAATTCTTCGACTTTGACTTTAAATAGTGACGGAGAATTAGGGGTCAAAACTGTTAATGGAAAGAATTTGGTACAGTTTATCCCTGTTGAACTTGCCGGTGGTGAGACTGATGGGGTATGGGTAAAAGGACTACCTGAAGAAGCAAATGTCATCACAGTTGGACAAGAGTATGTGATACATGGTCAAGAAGTGGATCCTGTTCTAGAAAAAGTAGAGGTGAACTAATGATCTCAATGTTAGAAGAAATCCTAAGACGACCAAAGACTGTTTTGGTTGTTATGCTTGCACTAATTGGTGTGGGAATTTTTTCATATATCAACATTCCGAAAGAAAGCAGTCCTGACATTGACATCCCTGTCTTATACATTTCTGTTTCTCAATTTGGAGTGTCACCAGAAGACGCGGAACGATTACTCATTCGGCCATTAGAAACTGAACTTCGGGGCATAGATGGATTAAAACAAATCACCTCAATTGCATCTGAGAGTCATGCTTCCATCATCCTAGAATTTGATATCAATATAGATATAGACCAAGCTACTGCTGATACTAAAGATAAAGTGCAACAAGCGAAAGGACAGCTCCCAGATGATGCAAGTGAACCAACGATAAACGAAATCAATTTTGCTTTAATTCCAACCATAATCGTCGCATTATCTGGTGACGTACCTGAACGTACGCTGTATCAGCATGCACGTACACTCAAAGAAGTCCTTGAATCAATTGACTCAGTTAGAACAGCTGAACTCAGTGGACATCGCGAAGAAATATTGGAAGTTGTAATTGATACTTTAAAGTTAGATTCTTATTCAATTACACAACAGGAATTACTTTCAGTACTCAGTGCATATAATCAACTGGTTCCGGCTGGATTTCTTGAATCAGGTAGTGGAAAATTTAATGTGAAGGTTCCAGGTCTCATTGAAACAAGCGAAGATGCATTCAATATTCCAGTAAAACAAAATGGTGAAAGTGTTGTTACCCTAGGTGATATAGCTGAAATCAAACGAACTTTTGTTGATCCTAGTCAATATACAAAAGTAAATGGACGGCCAGCAATTTCAATTGACATCAGCAAGCGGATTGGTACCAATATTATTGAAAACAATCTCGCAGTTCAAGCCGCAGTTGAAACATTCACCGCAGATTGGCCAAAAGTTATCAAAGTTGACATTCTATCAGACCAATCAACTTACATTTTTGATATGTTAGCTTCGCTACAATCTGCAATTCTTACTGCAATATTCTTAGTGATGATATTGGTAGTTGCCGCATTAGGTTTAAAATCGGCATTATTGGTTGGAATGGCCATACCAACTAGTTTTATGATGGGATTTTTTATTCTCAGTATGCTCGGTATGACTGTAAATTCAATGGTGATGTTCAGTTTAGTTATCTGTGTTGGAATGTTAGTTGATGGTGCGATTGTAATTGTGGAATATGCCGATCGGAAAATTCATGAAGGAATGGAGCAAACTGAGGCGTATATTCGAGCGGCGAAACTTATGTTTTGGCCAATATTTTCTTCAACTGCAACCACCTTAGCGGCATTCGTACCGTTACTCTTTTGGCCTGGAGTTGCAGGTGAATTTATGAGTTATCTTCCGACAATGGTAATCATTGTGCTTTCTGGATCGCTAATAACCGCAATGATTTTCTTACCCGTAACCGGTGGTGCTTTCTCTCGAGTGTTTATGTGGCTTGGTAGAAACGCAAAGATAATTTGGTCATTATTATTTGGAATACTCGCATTACTATTTACTTTCAATGCGCCGTTCTTGAGTCAAGTCACCCAAATTTTACCAAACCCTATCTCCACACTACTTAATGGACTAATTTCATTAATCGTATTTTTGCTAGTGGTTAGATACAGCAATAAATTTCTTACTCCAGTTGTCGCTTGGTCGCGAAGAAATGCAGAGAGACGCGCTGAAAAAGACAAAGAACAAGCTTTGATTTTAAGTGCAGGAGGGCACTTTGATGCAAAAAAAGTACCTGGAATTACTGGTTTCTATGTCAGATTTCTAAAATTGCTAGCGGGTAATCCAATTGGAAACATTGTTACTCTAACTGCTATTGTTGTAATTTGTTTCATGATTGTAACAACATTTATAACAACCAATCGAGGTGTAGAATTCTTTGTTGAAGAGGAACCTGATCTCGCGGTATTATTTGTATCAGGTCGAGGAAATATTTCTGTTAATGAAGCAAGTGATCTAGTCGCTGATGTTGAAAAGATTGTCTTAAATACTGAGGGAATTGAAAGTGTCGTAAGTACTTCTTTCCCACCGGGTGCCAGCGGTGGTGGCGATTTTTTAAGCGGTACACAAGAAAAACCTGCAGATGCCATTGGTGAGATGAATCTTGAATTGTCTGATTTTTGTTGTCGACGAAAAGCCGAAGAAATATTTCAAGAAATACGTGATAAATCTGCAGAATTACCCGGAATCAAAGTAATTGTCAAAAAAATTGAAGGTGGTCCTCCAACTGGTACAGATGTTCAATTGGAGGTTCGATCTTCAGATTATGACCTACTTATTGATACTGTTGAAATTGTTCGAGAAAAATTTGAAACAATCGAATTATTACTTGATATTGAGGATGACCGCCCACTGCCTGGAATTGAATGGCAGATCAATATAGATCGTGAACTAGCAGGACGATACCAAGCCGACATTGCGTCAGTCGGAGCCATGGTCCAATTGGTAACAAATGGAGTTCTGATTGGAAAATACCGTCCAAATGATAGTGAAGATGAAGTTGAAATTCGTGCTCGCCTCCCTCAAAATCAAAGATCATTAGATCAATTTGAAGATCTAAGACTTCAAACCCGTCTTGGTCCGGTCCCGTTAGCAAATTTTATTAAAAGAGAACCGCAGAAATTAGTTACCACAATTACTAAACGAGATGGTAGTTACTCAATGTTTGTCAGAGCCAGAGTAGATCAAAGTACAGGAATTACTGTAGACCAAAAAGTCAGTGAAATTGATACTTGGATCGCTTCCCAAACTTGGCCACAAGATATCCAGTTTCAATTCAGAGGGGCTGATGAAGACCAACAAGAATCACAAGAATTTTTGGTAAAAGCGATGATTGCTTCATTGTTCTTAATGTTCATCATTTTATTGACACAATTTAACTCATTTTATCAAACAATCATCACTCTATCTACAGTTGTGCTTTCGTTCATGGGTGTATTGCTTGGATTGATCGTATCTGGGCAAAAATTTTCAATCGTAATGACCGGAGTTGGTGTTGTCGCGCTCGCTGGAATTGTTGTCAATAACGCAATTGTATTGATCGATACTTACAATCGATTCCGCAAAGATGGTGTCATGCCTCTTGAAGCCGCGTTAAAGTCATCAGCACAACGAATACGTCCAGTCCTGTTAACAACTATTACCACGATAGCTGGATTAATCCCGATGGCTACTCAGTTTAGTTTAGATTTTATTAACCGAGTGGTAAATATTGGTCACATCTCTTCAGTTATTTGGACACAATTAGCAACTGCAATCATTTCAGGATTGGCTTTTTCTACAATCTTAACTCTTGTCATTATTCCAACTATGCTCTCAATACCCGAAGTTTGGTCTAGTTCATTTCAATCACTACGAAATAAATTGAATCGTAGACGTGAAAGAAGAGCTGAACGAAGAAGACAACGAAAAATGGGTTTAGCTGGGCAACCAGAACCAATTCCAGTATATGTGGAAAATGAATCAGCTGAACAAAGAGAGTATAGGGAAAAAAGCGGTCAAGCACCTTATTTGCAACCAGCAGAATAAGATCTGTTATCGAATCGAAGTGTTAAAAGTTTGATCTAATTATTCTTTAGTTTGGATACTTAGACGTAAATTTAAAAACTTGAATAAAATACACTGTGATTTAAATTTTTTCGGCACTGAATTCATGTTTTCAACAATAAAACAATAGGGCATGAAGTGGACCTCAAATTGAATCCTTACAGTCCAGGTGCTGGAATCACTCCCACAGAGTTGGTTGGTCGGGATGAGTTGCTAACCAATACAGAAATCTCGTTTGAACGTATTTTAGCTGGTAAACCAGAACTTAGCAAAATGATACATGGATTACGTGGGGTTGGCAAAACTGTGCTGTTAAACGAATTAGAAGAACGAACAAAAAAGTATAACGCAATAACTGAATATCATGAGGTGAAGTCCAGTAAATATGATCAATCTCGCGATGAGATTACAAGAGTAGTCGTTTCTTTGAGTCACAAACTTGAAAAAGAAACCAGTTTTATTAAAAAATTGATCAAACTCCCCAAAAAGCTTATTCAAAACCTAACAAACAATTACCAAATTAGTGTAGATATTCCAGGAAACATACGAAACAATGCGGAAAAAAAAGAACTCCGATTTGCGAAAGATTTAACAGATTCATTGTTAGATTTAGGTAACCGCGCAAAAATTCAGAATTGTATGATTGTAATTTTGATAGACGAGATTCAGGACCTAAATCCAGAAGTTAATCAAGCCCTAAATTCTGCGATTCACCGTACAAACTAAAAAAATTTACCGGTAATGATAATTGGGGCAGGATTACCAAATTTAGTAGAAAATTTAGTAAATTCTAAAACCTATGTTGAGCGATTGTTTAAATTTCATCATGTTGGTTCATTGGACGCATCAGAATCAAAAAAAGTGCTAATCCAACCCGCGCAGGAATATAATGTATTTTTCAAAGATGAAGCAATTGATGAGATTTTTGAACAGACAAAGGGATATCCTTATTTTATTCAGACATGGGGATTTTACTCTTGGAATAACGCCACGCATTCTCCAATATCACTTGCAGATGTGCAAGGAGCTTCAGAAAATGTGAAATTCGAACTTGATGAAAGTTTTTTTAGTGTTCGCTTTGCTCACTTAACTGATATTCAAAAAAGGTTTTTAAAAGCGATCGCGTCCTTTGAATCTATTGAACCATTGACTAAGGAAGTTTCCGAAAAAATGGGATGTACAACGAATAAAATTTATGAGATTAGAAGTCAACTAATTGAGAAAGGAATTATATTCAGCCCTGAAAATTCTCGTGTATCGTTTTCGTTTCCATTATTCAAGGAATTTCTAAACCGTACTTCAGTGCATTGAATTGTTAAAATAACGAAATTTGACTGCCCCGATATACCTCCCACTCTCCATAACGTACGTTTTGGGATCTAAATCATCATTAACAATTAATGACTCAATCTCCACTGACATCCCCTTATTTCCTGCACTTGATTGACTAAAGGCCAAGGTGTAAATCCTAGTTTTCCCTGTACTATCAGTCATCAGATGATTCTTTTGAATACCTCTTATAATTGTATCTTTTGAGTTAATATTTTTTTGGTCGTCAAATGGTTTCATTATGTATTTTATCTCTTATGTCAGTGCTGTTGTATTTGACCTACTTTGTTCCCCGACAGTTATTTTGACACTAATGCGGCAAATATTTTGACATTCTATAAAGTGGATTCACTTCTGAGGTATTTCACCACACAAATACCAAAGAATCGGTTCTACCCATTCGTGAAAGTGATCCTCCCAATAATCGGTATTAATAAACTCGCTAAATTCTTGTTGTGCTTTTGGATTTTTCAAAAAATGCTCAAGTACTTTATTTCCAAATCTAGGTAGATTTTCATCTTTTGCATTGAATTGATCAATCTGATATTGCTGTCGAATCCATGCTTTCTTATCATCAAACTCACAATTTTCTAAAATTTTTTTCGGATTTACTCCTTCTTTTATATCATAGTATAACCATAGAGAATCACCTTTCACCGTAAATTCCTGATTGTTAATAAGATTCTTTAACTTTGAAGTGTCCTTCTTAGGATACATCAATTCCAAAATTTCTAACGTTAAATGATTTTCAGCTGCACGACCTACCGTGATAGTTACAAATCCAAAAAAGTCATCTCTAACAATTTCATGATACTTTTTTATTAGCTCATCTGCACAATCATCAGAGGGATGAGAAGTATCGCGGTCACCAATACAAAGTGCCATTGTCTTTGGATTTACATAACGTGGTAAAAGCTTTATCATAAATTGCTTTCCACCACAATGGTGTGGATTAAAATTTAATAATCCAACATCGTACTTTTCATTATTAGCTACTGTTTGAAAAATGTGTGAATAAAAATCACCATCATAAATTTCATTTTCAACTAGTAATTCTATTCTAGAAAAACGCAACCCGTTCACAAAATTCAAATAGCTGACACCCCAATTGTACCCCTCACGCTTTATAAACTCGTTCTGTGCAAATGTCACGGTCATTGAACATGGAATACTCTCAACTTTACTACCCAACTGTGTACAATTTGCCCAAATCTGACGAAGTTGAGAACGCTCTTTGTTGTGCAATTCAATATTTTCATATACCCACAACATTAAATCCCGTTCCATAAATACCCGATGTATCCCCTCACGACTAACATTTAGCATGTAATCAAAAAAATCAGCTAAATTTTGTTTAAGCACATTACCAGACTCTTGATTCAAAGAACTTAACTCTTGGTTTAATTTAGCACGGGTCATTTTTATGTTAACTAACAAGTTTACCTCCAACTTTTTATAAAATAAACTCTCAATGGATTATTAACAAGTACCAGAGTCTAATTAGTCGAAAAGACTTCAAGTTGCAACTCAATATAAGTAGTATAGATTATTACGGCCTTGGCCCAGGTTTATACTTGAAAAATCCATAGGGCCAATCAGTTAAATAACCTTTTTCATTGTATTCACTGGTCCGAATATTAACAACTTCTTGACCTTTCTTAGTTTGTTTTGAGAAAATCAATATTTGTATATCATCATGTGATATCTCACCATATTCTACCAATTCTCCTAATCGATTGACTATTGCTTCAGAATGTGTCTCTACAATATACATAGGTTTGACGGTTTGCGCATTATCCTTCACATTTGGAAGGTTGACAACTTTAGCAAACATATCAGCCAAGTTAGCTTGATGTTTAGGGTGTAAGTGCAGTTCAGGTTGCTCTACAGCAATGAGCTGAAACATATCAATTTGTGTAGATTCACGAAATCGACCACTACCTGATGACTTGGATACAGTTGGCAATTCTTGAATTCGCTGTGATTCAAACCAAATTTGTGCCAAATATGGAAGGAACTCTGAGATTCCAAATCCACTATCAGCAATATGAACCTTTCTGCCATTTGAGTTTATCACATTAATTCTTGCTAAACCATTTTGCTTTTCAATCGAAATTCCAATTTCAAAATAGTAATTTAACCACTCTGAAAATTCTGTAATTAAATCATCATCAAGAGATGCTAAAAAATCTGCAAGATTCCGCCCGTCGTGGGAAATAACCATTTTTGTAATCGGTTCAACTTGATGTAATCTCTTGATACCATGTCGGGTAGGCCCAATG
The DNA here is from genome assembly GCA_964291365.2 of Stappiaceae bacterium. Lineage (GTDB taxonomy): Bacteria > Pseudomonadota > Alphaproteobacteria > Rhizobiales > Stappiaceae > JBDWFY01. The sequence continues at coordinate 383,363 of OZ219989.1, read as the reverse complement.
TATATGGATTTCGAAATAAAAACCCCATAAATTTGAACTAATTGATTATAAGTAGCAATTGCAGTAGACAGTCCACATATCACATTTAAACTTTTCAAATCCTTATCAGGACTCTTAATTTGTTTTAAATAGAACTCTTGAAATGGTTGTATTGCGGATTCAGCCAGTTTGGTTAGCGAATTTTTATCAAGTACTGGGTATTCTAAAATTCTTATTGACTCTTTCAAAATACCTGCATTTTGCGGGCGAACTCCAGTAGCTATTGTTAAAATATTTCCAACTTCTCGCAAAAAAAGGTGACCAACTTCCAATAAGTCTTTGAATATAACATCGTCTTGAATCGATGTTAATGGCAGTACATATGAGAATAGGTGACGATTAGGAAACCTGAATAACAAATTTTGTAAAGCGTCAGGTAATCTTTCACCGTTAAATAACGCACCTTCAAATTTTTCATGACCTGAAAATCGTATGCAGAATTCAATATTATATTCTGGTATACATATGCAACTCTCTTTTCGATATGTTTTATTGTCAGCGTTCGCAACCAACACTCTAATATTAACTTGGTCTTTCATGAATAATTCAAAGTCAGTAGAAATTCCAACATGTTGTCTGCCATAATACATCAATTCATTACAAACTGAGAAATTTTCAATGCCAAATTGAAACGCGATCCCATCATTCTCATGGTCGAATTTAACTGCTGTTGAATAATCACCATAATCAACGTATTCTCCTTTCCACATTGTGGAAACACCATTATTTGCTTCAATTGTTTGTTTCAGTAACGGAATTGATCTTAAAACCGTACTCTTTCCAACATTGTTTTCACCCAACAATATTGTCAAGGGGCGTAGCTCTACAGAAGATAAATCTATAGATCTAAGATTTTTAAGACCGTAATATAGTTTCATTTCAATTGTCCTCAATTCAATTACCAAAACAAAATAATGAGATTCTATTTTTACCAAAATTTCAACGTATATTATGAATACCAGATTTCCAAATTTTGTCAATGCGCAAATATAGGGTATATTTTCAACTATATAATACTAATCCAATTAAATCTGCCATAGTATGTAAATTCCGACGGCATTCAGACATGAACTCCTAAATTATTCGAACAGGATTTCCGAAAACATTTAGCTGGTTAAGTGAACATTTTATAGAAATTTCCGTTACTTGCCGACTTTCAATTTTTCCATTGTTAATATTACTGCACTAATCTCTGATGTTGAACACTAATTGGTCATTTAATTTCAATTTATTTGTATTGATACCAACAAAATGCAAGTAAATGAAAAGCCAACCTATGCTAGCAAATACATATACAGATAGCTATTAACCGACACTACACAGTCAATTACGGTAAATGCCGGTCAATATTTTGATTGCAGGTAATTTCTCCTCTATCAATTGATCTGAACCCAACGAAGTATGAAGAAATTATCTGCCCGTTGTACAACATCAATGTTTTCTTTTGTTCCCCAAACTAGTGGTTGAACATATAAAGGTACATAAGCGACCTCGTCTTGCATGATTTCATGAACCTCATCTAGCATTGCTTGTCGCTTCTGGTCATCTATTTCGCGTTGAATTTGTGGTAATAATTCATCAATCCTACTGTTTGAATAACCACCAAAATTCCAACTGCCAAGTTTTTTCTCTGCATTAGGAGTAGACAAAAGAAACCTGATTGGATGCTCAGCATCAAAAGTACCTGGCGACCAACCTAATAGATACATATCAAAATTTCCTGCACGTAACTCTGGCCAATAATTTCGCACCGGCATTGTTTGAAGCTCAGCTTCGATCCCATGTTTTGCAAACATTGTGGTAATTGCCTTACAGATTGCTTCATCATTGATATAACGGTCATTAGGGCAGACAAACCGAAATTTAAATCCATTAGGATAGCCAGCATTTCGCAACAACTCTGGAACCGAACTTTCATCAGCAGCTTGTCGGTTTGCAAATTTTGAACTTGCACCACGCATTTGTTGGCTAACTAAAAGCGAAACGGGCTCTGCATTTCCCCTCATTATTTTGTCAACCAACAAATCCACATCAATCGCGTTATAAATCGCCTGACGAACAGTCAGGTCTTGGAATGGATTGACATTAATAGAACCATCGCCACCAATAAGTTGATCGGCTTGGTGAGGGAACCCAATCATAATGACCCGAGCTTCAATTCCTTCCAACACATTTATGCCAGATTGTTCACGAAGTCTTGGGACATCTTGGATAGGCAATGGATTGACAAAGTCGACCTCACCGGAGAGAAGCGCTGCGACTGCTGTTGCCTGATTAGAAATTGGAACGAAAATAGCCCTTGTGATATTGTGATCGGTTTGATCCCACCAATTCTCATGAGGAACTAATACAGTTTCCACACCCGGTTCGCGTTCTGCAAGTTTGAACGCACCAGTTCCATTCGCATTTAGCGTGGCATAAGTTTCAGTTTCGCTAGCAGGTTGAGCAGCTCCATTGGATTCCGTCCAACCTTTATCCATAATCATAAAATTTGCAATGGAATCGGGAAAAATTGGATTAGGGTTATTGGTCAGAAAATCCACAGTATATTGGTCTACGACTTCCACCTTTTCAACTGGAGCAAACCAAGACTGTACATCAGATTTTTCTGAAGTAGCCCGTTCATACGAAAATAAAACATCTTCGGCATCGAAATCTGAACCATCATGGAATTTAACTCCTTTACGAAGATTAAACCGCCATCCATCGGTTCCAATTGGTTCCCAAGATTCAGCAAGTGCACCCTCTATTCTCATTCCGGTATCACGACGCACCAATCCTTCATAGATATTATTTAGAAAACCTAACACTGGAGCTGTATTTACCGCATGTGGATCCATAGTTTGAGGGTCCGTGGTAGAAGCCCATTTGAATTCGTTTGCTGTCGTAGAAAATACTGAGATTTGCGCTACGAAAGTTGTAAGAATAATGGCTAAGCCAATTTTCTTGCACAATAATTGAAACATCTCATCCTCCTTTGGTAGACTAATTTCAAATTTTAAGAAAGTTGACAATTATTATATACTGTCGGCATAATAATAAACAGAAAAAAATGATTCAAACTATAATCTGGGATTACAAACTTTGTTCAAGCACAACCTCTTATTAAATGGGATAGTCAGTATTTGCACTTTGTATAAAACTGAAATTCAACCCTGCAAGAAAACTTATCCTTACAAATCGGAATATACATCTGAGAATGTAGTAAAAAATTTCAATATTTTTGCTTCAACATGAAATAGTCATAACTTTTTTTACTGGAGAAAAATTTATATGAGAGATTGGGGTTGAAAATATTGTTTTGATATACTACATTGTAAATCTGTATTTTGTCAAATCAAAAAGTAATTTAAATGTTCGTAAATTTTTCAATAAAAAATTGGATGTCGTTCAAAGATTCCACGACTGTTTGCATGGCAGCAGGTGACAACGACTTTCTTAATGACAGAATTCCATATATACAGGATTATAAAGTGAAATTACTTCCTATTGCGACAGTGTTCGGAGGTAATGCATCTGGTAAATCAAATTTATTAAGAGCTATTGACTATGTTAAGTGGTTGATAATAGATGGACCGCAGAATTCAGATGAATCAATTAGATTACGACCACATAAGTTAGATAAAGTAAGTTTAGATTCACCGACCGAATTTAAGTTTGTAGTGCTAGTAGATGAGGTAATGTATGATTTCCAATTTACCGCAATACAAGAAACAATAATTTATGAAAAATTGTCAACAATCCATCCTAATTCTAAAAAAGTAGAACTGGTTTATGAACGTAAAGAAGGTAAAAAAATTAAATTTTCAGATCAGTTTGATTCAAATGGATTTGTAACAACTGTTGCAGAAGGCTTAAAATCTAACCAGTTATTTCTATCTTTCATCGGTAGAATGGACCCAATTAACAGCTGGCCGGTCTATAGCTGGTTTAAGGAAAATTTAGTCATAATATTACCTGAGACAAAAATTCGTGCGGAAATATTTAATGAAAAGCGATATCAAGAAGCAATTAATCCAGTTATTTCAAAACTAGACTGTGGGATAGTCTCAATAGGAAATGAGGATGTAACTGCTAAAATGGATCCAACCACGTTATCTAAAATTAAGCAACGTTTGGAGGAGACAAATGGTGCAATAGCTGGAAACGAAATATCACGGGTTGTTGTTTCAGAAAAAGATGGTGAATTATTAGCTGAAAGAATGGTTACTTTTCATCAAAATGAAAAGGGTAATTTGGTGCAGTTTATAGTTCAGGAGGAATCTGATGGAACTGCTCGGGTTCTTGATTTAATTCCAGGATTCTTGGATATTTCAAGAAAAGTGTCCAAAAAAGTATACATAGTAGATGAAATAGATAGAAGTCTACATACTGATCTAAGCCGTAATCTACTTATTGCTTATTTGGAAAACTGCTCTACTGATTCTCGTTCACAATTACTTTTTACGACTCATGATATTCTACTAATGGACAAGCATATGTTGCGTCGCGATGAAATGCTAGTTACTCAGAGATCAAAGGGAGGAGTTACTACTATCAGTTCTCTTGATGAATTTGAAACAAAGAAAAAAAACTATGAGTTATATAAAGATTATTTAAATGGACGGTTTGGTGGAATTCCAGATATTTTATTAGGTGGAAGTGATTTTAGTCAAGAGGCTGAAATATAATGAGCAGTAATTTTCGATCACGATTTAAGGGAAGAAAATCACCGAAAAAATTAAACAAATTAATAGTTGTGGTTACAGAAGGGGAGAAAACTGAGCCAAACTATTTTCGTGATTTGAAAGAACTAGATTCTATTGTTCCAAATTGCAATGTAAAAATTCACAAGTGTAAAAAGGGTGGTAGTGCAAAGGAATTGCTAGAAAAGATGGAATATGCCATAACTAAAGAAGAGTTAGAATCTGATGATCAGGCATGGATAGTCGTAGATAATGATGAAAAAGATAAATATCAAAAGAGTGAAATAGACCAGCTTTTAACGTGGAGGATGGAAAATAAAAATATTTATAGGTTGGCTGTAAGTAATCCAAATTTTGAATTTTGGTTATTGCTTCATTTTGACTGTGATCATGCTGTTCGCGGAGGAAGCGATTGTGAAAATCGTTTGCAAGTCCAATTAAGAAACAAATTAAAAAATGATAACTTTGTATACAATAAATGGTTTCCAACAAAATTTATCAATGATGAAAATGTATGGAAAGCAGTTGATTTTGCCAAAAATCGAGATAAAACTTCTATAGACAAATGGCCTTTAGAACGGTGTACTCGTGTATATAAACTGATTGAGGTAATCTTGGAGCGCAAAAATACTAAATCCTAATTGATTTTATTTAGAAATAATTACTTTCAGTCAAATTTAAATTACCAACCTTAATATTAGTCCTGCATATAGGCTATCACTTCGTTTGATTTCTTTCCGTATTTGAACTGTGGTTAAAACTAAAATTCAACTCCTTTTGGAAGAGAAAAACTTTTAACCAATTTTTATAGTAGTTATTGAAGCCAAGATTTTGCCGGAAATGTATCCAGATAAATCGGCACACATACCCTATCACTAGTGGAGGCAATAGAGAAAAAATTATTTTAATTTATTCAATTTTTCTAGCAGCTTACCTTCTCATTCACAGAATATCCTCAATAAATTTTTCATTACACTTGACATTTAAATTCTATTCAATATGTCATGAACCCAAAGACCTAGTTTTGGTAACAAATCATTACAATTATTTTCTTGATCTAACTTAGACTACGTTCAATTTAAAGTGCAACTGCTAGAGGTATTTGTCAATGCAAACCCTAAATTGGAATGAATTGAAGGTATTAAATCAGAATTTGAACAAATTTGGAAAAGATAGATTAACAGCAAATTTTCCTCCTGAGAGTGGTTGGATAAAATTTATGCGTGAAGTTTTAGGAATGTCTAGAAGGAATTTAGCAACACTTATGGATATAAAAATATCTAATATCAGACGAGACGAGCGTCGAGAAATTCAGGGTCAAATAAGTCTTGCGGAATTAGAAGAGTATGCCAAACCTTTATATTGCCGATTAACTTGGACAAATCTACCCGAACAAATTTTCAGCGAACAACTAAACAAGAATCAAATTCATAATTGGAAAATTAAACAGATTGATGAGTTTATCACCGATAAGGGAGGAACATTTGTATATGCGCTTATTCCTAAAACATCAGTTGAAAAAATTCGCGAACGCCAAGCAACAAGAGTTGCCATAAAAGTACTAAATAGTGCAAACGAATTGATGATATTAAAAAATCAAGGTATACCGAATGAATTATTACGTGAACAAAAGAAACTGCTAGCCAAAAAGCTCAAAAAATCTAGACACAAACTTTGGGTAAAACATAAATGAGACATATAGGTAACACAACACATTTGAATCCAGACTAGAGACATGGATTGAAAGTTAAAAATATTACAACACACGGAGAATTGAATAAGTTAGAAATATTGAACATTGCAAAATATAGAATGTCAGAAAAAATGTTCGAGGATGTTTGGGATTGGGCTGGAATCTTTAGAACGAGTGAGAAAAGCATAGGACAAGTTCACCCATCGCAAATCCAAGAACAATTGTTAGCATTATTACGCGAAGCAGATTACTGGTTTCAAAATGAAATATACAGTCCATTAGAATCTGCGGCTCGATTACATGTCAGATTCGAACAAATCCATCCTTTCCCAAACGGTAACGGAAGACATGGTAGAATTCTAACTAATTTATACTTGCAACATGTTTTTAAACATCCTCCGATCAAATAGTTAGATTTAACTCGCTATAAAAACAGCGAAGAAGTACGTAAAAACTATATTGCTTCGCTCAGAGCAGCTGATGACTATGACTTTGAACCTATTCTAGAGTTTGTTGGTGCAAAGTAAATTTGAAAATTTTAGCAACCTCAAATGCAAATATTAGTCCACGCTTCTTATCTTAAGTTAAAGCTCGTTGACCACAAAAGCTGAAATATTTGTTTCTATCATGCTGACAACTTAACAGATCAATAAACAATGATATCACAGTAAATATTGATCGTTTCTATGATTGATATGTACAATCTCAAAGATTACTTAGATAATTGCGGTTAACAACAGGTCGTTTCATTGTTTGACCTCTTGAAAAGTTTGCACTAATTGTATATATGTACTAAAATACTACATATTAACTCAAAATACAATAAAAAATATTTTTTTGACCTTAATTTAAGGTCTTATTTTTGTACTATTTTTGTAAAAGCCAAAATTTAAGAGGTATCAATTTTCTTAACTTGAATTATCAATTGTCATCACCTATTATCAATTTGCATCAAGTACTCAACTATGAGGAAAAAACTACAATGTATCAACGATTAACAAAAGAAAAGGTTGAAAGAGCTCTTGCAAGTAGCCCTGTAACTTTAATAACTGGACCACGTCAGGCTGGAAAGACAACATTAGCAAGATTATTTGAAGATTCAGATCGCGAGTATTTAACTTTTGATGATAAAAATACTCTTCAGTATGCAAGGGAAGATCCAATTGAATTTATTAATGCTTTGGATAAAGTCATTTTGGATGAAGTTCAACTTGTTCCAGAGCTCTTTAGAACAATCAAATTATCGGTAGATAATGATCGCCGTTATGGCCGCTTTTTATTAACTGGTTCAGCAAATGTCATTCAGACACCAGAATTGGCGGACAGTTTAGTTGGTCGTATCCGACTTCTTGAATTATTACCGCTTGCTCGGGCGGAAATTGAGGGAATCTCACCAACTTTCTTAGAAAATTTATTTACTGGAAATTTCAATGATACGAAATTCTCAGCCATCACAAAAAATGACCTTATTCAGTTAGTAATTTTAGGTGGCTTTCCAGAAATTCTTGACGCAGATGAAGAAAAAAGGCAAGCATGGTTTGAAGACTATATTAATGTTACAATTATCCGAGATTTAGGAAATATCGTGCTTTCAGAGAAGTTAGATATTATACCTGATTTGATTCAACTATTGACTTCACATTCTGGGCAATTACTTAATTTTACAAAAGTTTCCTCAGAATTGACCATACATCATAATACAGTAAGACGTTATATTAAAATATTAGAGCGACTCTACCTAATTAAAATACTTCAACCATTTCACCTACCAATTCGTAGTCGAATTGTGAAAACCCCGAAAATTCATTTTCTTGATACAGGTTTGTTAGCAAATCAATCAGGTTTAGATTTCGATCAATTAAAACTAAACCAATCTAAATTTGGGTCATTGCTTGAAAACTTTGTACTGACTGAAATTCTTAAATTAATGACAGGTTCTTCAAAGCGACTGAATATCTATCATTATAGAAATAATAGCATATATGAAGTAGATGTCGTATTACGGGAAAAAAATGGTATGATTGCTGGTGTTGAAGTCAAAGCTGGGAGTTCTATTGGTTTTTCGGATTTTTACGGTTTACAAAATTTACTTGAAATGCATAAGGATCGATTTGTATTTGGAGTCTTATTATACAACGGTGATCGAGTACAATATTATGGAGATAAATTAGCTGCCGTACCAATTTCTGCGCTTTGGACTTAAACTTTAAATTTTCCAAACTGCAACTAAATCAACTTACTCCTTTTTTTCTCAACCCCAAGTGAAAAAGAATTACTTGGCTGACTTTGCTACAAATGTGTGTGCCTCATTCTTCCACTAAAATACCAATTCATCAAGTTCACTTCTTGGAAAAGCTTCCTCCTCCAAATAAACCCAATCAATATCACCAGTTTGTAATCCTTGGTTTTCGTCTTCCGTTAAAAATTTATGTGTCATAACTGGTCTTGCTGCTTCCAAAGTTCGCGCTAAGACTGCTCCAAACCCACCACTGGCTAATTCAACCAAAATCCAATCATGTCGATCAGCGAGAGTATCAATCAACTCTTTGACAAACATGCATCGCATATGCTGACGATTAGCAAGTGCTTTAATAGTTTTGGTACTTATGCGTGCCCGCGTTTGTCTACTTCGATTTAAAATTACAGCTAACAATAATGCAGTTTGCTCTACAGTTCGTTTCATTGTTTAACCTCCTGAAAAATTATGTTAATTGTATATAAGTACAAAGATATTACATAACAATCCAAAATACAATAAAAAATATTTTTTGAACCTTAAATTTGGGTATTATTTTTTGTATATTTAGTAAATAAGTCAATATTTAAGGACTATCAATTATCTTAGCTTGAATTATCAATTGTCAGCACCTATTATCAATTTGCACCAAATTCTCAAACTTAAGGATAAAACTACGTCTTATTAATAATTCGCAAAAGAAAAAGTTGAAAAGACCTTGTGAGAAGTCCAGTAACCTCAAAACCAGACCACGTCAATCTGTAAAAACAACATTAGCGAAAAAATTTCAAGATTCAAATTGACAATATTCAAGTTTGATAACCTCGATTTTTCAAATCATGCTGAACAGTTGTAAGTTCATATAAACTTTCGAATATGCAACAGCTCCAAATTCAATCAAGTTCTATTTGTTCTAATGTTTTCTAATTTCTCGACAAACTCAACTAAAATTTTTTCGGTCATATACAGATTTCTTGCAACAATTCTTTCTCCTATAATTTTGGCACTGTCAATTGAAAATTCGGATTTTTCGACAAATTCGAGTAGTAATTCTAGCCCCCAAATTACTTTTACTCCACTTCTTTCACTTTCTCTTCTAAGTTTTGTATCGTTTGTAGTAATCTCAAGTCAAAAATCTTTTGCAGTATTCAGAATAAGTCCATCTTCCCGTGAAAGGCCATGATATGGCTCTTTAGTCATTTTTTTAATCCGACTCGGTGGTGAAATATTCCTCAAACCAACTAAGTCACAATCATTTCTTGTTAACCCAGGAACTTCAGCTCGAACGTCTTCAAGCAGATACAAATTTCCAATCTGTTATCTTATTTTAGCCAATACCGAAAAATCAGATTTTTGAAAATCAATTAAAACATTAGCGTTGAATAAAATATTTCTCTCCTTTATATCCATTCAAATATCCGACTTCACCAAGTATTTGCTAAATCACTCAATTCCTGCCGAGAAATCTGGAGAATTTCTGCGGCTCGACCAAAACTTATTTTATGTTCTTCAAATGCCGTTCTAACAAGACCAACAAATCTGCACCATTTGAAATCTGCACGAGATAAAGATTCTGGTTCGTATCGAACACTGAACTCTGGTAAACTCGCAGTAAATTCATCTGCAGCTGATTCAATAGTTTCAAGTTTTCGAAACTTTTATTTCTCAAACATTTTCTTGTAATCCGACTTAAATCGAACCCACACATTCTTTGAATTTGGATTGAGAGTTGCATACCGATATAAAACAGATTTATAGCTAACTTGATATATGTTTTACCGTCAATACCCGTTCAACGAAAGACATTCCGCGAAACTCTTTCCACAAATTAGAAAATGATGGTTCTGGCATCAAAAATTCTGTCGCAAAAGCATTCGCTTCTCTTTCATGCAACTTGCCTTCTTTGATTTCGTCTATATTAAAATCTGATTGATGCAGAACTAGATGCCCAAGCTCATGTACTGCGGTAAAAATCCACCTCTCTATTGGAATTTGCTTCCAAGTATTTACAACTATAGCTGGACCGCCATCCTCAGGACTAATTGAGAGTCCAAAAAAATCGTGAGATTTCACAACATACTCGCCAACTTTAATTCCGTTTGATTCAAGTATCCCACCGATATTACTGATAGGTTCACTTTTACTTAAACCGAATACTTCACGAGTCAACATTGCGATCTTTGAAATATTTTTCTCCCCATGTTTTACCTGTTTTGCAATCTCTTTCAATGGATTAGATTGGTGATCTTCCAATAAATTCTCAATATATTTATATTCGTTTAGCCAATGCTCTACTTCTAGAATGATGTGCTTCCGATCTTTCAATTTATGATTAGACCGAAAACGAACACTTTGAAGCTTGCTGTCATAATATGTCAATTTAGGAGCAGATACTTTCAACGCTTTTGAAATCGCATTAAGCTTCTCATTTGTTAACATTGACTTACCAGATTCAATATTCTCGTACTGCTTAACTGACAATCTAGTTTTGTTTGATATCTCCTTAATGGATATACCTTTAGCCACGCGATATCTTTGTATGTTGGGGAAATGTTCGATTTCTTCCATCTTTGAACTCCTTCAATTTCAATATTATCCTATTTTTTATTTTGTCAAGTGTTTTCCTTTGAACTTGAGTTTACTATCTCGTAAAATCTATCCCGATTATCTTATAGCTCAATTACTGATTGTTGAATTCAACTTTGAAATCCTAAATTGGCATTGAAAAGGTCATTTAATCAAACATTGTTTATTAAACTCTCCTCTCCTTTTTCTTGCCGCTTATACCAAATCCAGCTACGACAAGAAAATGGAATTGAAAATAAATATAATGTCGTCAATGAAGCCAACATTGTTACCGGGAAGCTGACAGTTAATGCAACATATAACACAAATCCAACTAAAATTGGGAAGACAAAATCACGTCTCACTTTTGACCCTAGAGTTTTACCTGAATAAGTTGGTATGCGACTAACCATCAACAAAGCAACAAAAATTGTATAACAAATTATACCATACGCAAAATATTGTTGTTGAGATACAAGTCCAATCAAATACAAAGTTACCGGTAATAAAACTAACAACGCACCGCTTGGAGCTGGTACTCCAACCAGAAAGTATAAACGCCAGCCTTCTTTTTTCTCTTCACCAATTGATAGATTAAACCTTGCTAATCGTAACGAATTACATATCGCATAGATCAGTGCCGCAATCCATCCCAGAGTTGGAATTGTATCAAGAATCCAAATGTAGAGTATTATTGCTGGTGCTACGCCAAAACTCAAAAAATCTGCAAAAGAATCTAATTCTGCACCAAATCGAGAAGTACCTTTCAAAAATCGGGCAACCCGACCATCAATTCCATCTAAAAACGCGGCAAAAACTATCGCAGCAAGTGCCCAAAACCAATTCTCTTCAATCGCAAATTTTATCGCGGTTAGTCCTGCACACATTGCCAGTAGAGTGACAACATTAGGTAAGATTAAACGCAACGGAACTCGTTTATAATTCCGATCAGAATTGTTGTTCTCTTTTTGACCATCAGGTTCAAAAGATGCGAATGGTGTGGACAATAATATTCCCCTTCAATCACTACATATTCAGCTTTCTAAAAATTCTTGAATTAACTAACCCGGGATGGAAAATATTTCAAATCTGAAACACGTAAATCAGTAATCACTGTTTCACCAGCAATCATAGTTTGTCCCATTGAAACTTGTACTCTAGTTTCATCTGGCAAATAAACATCAACTCTTGATCCAAATCGAATTAATCCAAAACGGTCCCCAATACTTATTTCTTCCCCCTCTTCAGAAAAACAAACTATCCGTCGTGCAACTAAGCCCGCAATTTGAACAACACCGATATATCCAACACTTGAATGAATCACAAGCCCATTCCGCTCATTATGTTCACTTGCTTTATCAAGTTCAGCATTAAAAAACTTACCCTTAGTATAAGCAATTTTCACAATCTTCCCACCAATTGGAGCTCGATTCACATGACAATTGAAAACATTCATAAAAATTGAGACTCGCATCAATGGTTGCGAACCAAGTTCTAATTCTTTTGGTGGATACGCTAAACCGATACCACTAACAATGCCATCTGCAGGTGAAACTATTAAACCATCTTTAGTCGGAATCACCCGCGGTGGATCGCGAAAAAAATAACAAATCCAACCAGTAATTATTAAACCAACCCAGAACAAAGGTTCCCACAACCAACCCAAAATGATTGCTATCACTGCAGCAATGGCAATGAATACCCAACCTTCTTTATGAATCGGTACGATAATTTTTTTTGTGCTTTGTAATACACTCATATTTTCCACCTAAAAAATGATAATCTTTAATTTTTATCAAACCAATATAAATTGATTTAATCAATTTTGCAATAGTACTGAAAAATTACTAAAGTTAGGCTTTTTCCTCTAAATACAGTACAGAGTCTAACTCTGTTGTCGTTAACTCTTACATAGACTGATTTTCAGCAGTAGGACCTCGGAAAGTTAGCCCTTGTTTATCAGCCTCGCGCGCAACCCGCAACCGCTCTTCAGCTTCATCTGCTTCACGCTGTCTAGACCACATTGAGGCATACAAGCCATCTAATTCCAACAGTTCACTATGTAATCCTCGCTCGACAATTTCCCCATTTTCTAACACCAAAATCATATCCGCATGAACCACTGTTGATAGACGATGGGCAATGACTAAAGTGGTGCGGTTTTTGGAGACTTGATCCAAAGATGATTGGATTTCCCGTTCAGTATGGGTATCAAGCGCAGAGGTTGCCTCGTCCAAAATCAATATTGGTGGTGCTTTCAAAATCGTTCTGGCGATAGCAACTCGTTGTTTCTCTCCACCAGATAGCTTTAACCCTCGCTCACCAACCTCGGTATCATATTGTATCGGCAATGAATCAATAAACTCACCAATCTGTGCTAACTTAGCTGCTTCCTCAACTTCCGCATCCGATGAATCATGACGGCCATAACGTATATTGTACCGAATTGTATCATTAAATAGAACTGTGTCTTGTGGTACGATCCCAATAGCTGAACGCAATGAATCAAGCTTAACATCCCGTAGATCTTGGCCATCAATCGTAACCTGTCCATTTGTTACATCATAGAATCGAAACAGCAATCTCGAAATAGTCGATTTCCCAGCACCCGAAGGACCGACAATTGCAACTGTTTTTCCAGCAGGTACGTCAAATGAAATGCGCTTTAAAATCTGCCGATTAGACTCATAACTGAATGAAACATCCTCAAATTTAATCAAACCTTCATTGACAACTAACTCTTTTGCATCAGGTTTATCCTTAATTTCAGCTGGCATCTCTAATATATCAAACATCGCCCCAGTATCAGTCAGCCCCTGCCTAATTTCACGATAGATAAAACCAATGAAATTGAGCGGTATTGATAACTGCATCAATAATGCATTGATCATAACGAAGTCACCAATCGTTTGAGTCCCATTTAATACCGCAATGCCAGATAGTACCATGCATAAAATCTGCCCAAAAGTAAAAATGAGTGTTTGACCAAAATTGAGCCAAGAGAGTGACTCCCAGCTTCGCGTCGCAGCTTTTTCATAATGCGCCATCGCATTATCAAATCGCTTTGCTTCAAGCTTTTCATTGTTGAAATACTTTACCGTCTCAAAATTCAGGAGCGAATCAATCGCCTTAGAATTTGCATCGGTGTCTGATTCATTCATTTGGCGACGAATACCGATCCGCCAATTGGTCGTTAAAACAGTAAACCACACATAAAGCCAAATTGTCACTGCAACAATGACCACATAAATAAAGCCGAATTGAAACCAAATAACGACTGCCATCAATGCAAACTCAATACCAGTGGGAATTGAATTTAAAATAGTGAATCGAACAATATTTTCGATTCCTTTGACACCGCGTTCAACAATTCGACTTAAACCACCAGTACGTCGTTGTAAATGGAATCGAAGCGATAAGTTATGCAAATGACCAAAAGTTTTGTATCCTAACTGTCGCACTGCATGCTGACCAACCCGAACAAATAGAGCATCACGCAATTGACCTAATCCCACCATTAAAATACGACCAACTCCAAACGCAATTATCAACATGACCGGAACCGTGATGAATATAGGGATACTATTATCAATATCAGGGTTGGTTAATGCATCAGTCGCCCACTTATAAGTATAAGGTACCAATACTGTTATAACTTTTGCCGCAATAAGGATTAGTAAAGAGTAAACAACTCTTATTTTTAGGTCGAAACGACCAGTTGGCCAGATATATGGCCACAGATCAACAATAGTTTGGAACGTTGAATACTCTCCAACACTAGCTTTCTGTTTTTGACTCTCTTCCTTTGTTTCTGCCAATTTACATTCCTTTTAAGTATTAAAAAATTTGGTTCACATACAACAAGACTTTTTTAATAAGTAAGTTTATATTTGAACTAAAATTTTGCTGATCAAAATTAAAAAATAATTTACTTAAAATTTTAACATTAGATTATGAATTTTAGTCCGAATTATATTGAATCTCTGCGAAAAATAACACTTTGAAATGAATTCAAACCAATAATACACTGAAACAAAAATATGTCAAGATGTTTTTAAACAAATAAAATGCCGCGTGTTTTCTTAAGACTAATTCCTGTTAATTGAATTAACAATTGAGATTGATTGAGATCAATTAGGATACTGATCTGTTACAACTTTTTCTTCAGATAAGGTACCTTAGATTTCAATTTAACAGTCGCTTAGACCTCATAAAGTACATTCTTGACATTCTAAGACTTGCAATTCAAAATTTTACGGTTAAGTCAAAATAGTTGAGGTTAGGCAAGTTCAACTAACAAATTGATCTTCAGAACTCTTTACTGATTAGTCAATTCATCCAGCTCAGGAGTAATAAACTTTTGTTCTGGGTAGATTAAGTCTGGATCCACAATTTGATCGCGATTTGCTTCATAAATGGTAGTATATCGGATACCATCACCATATAATTTACGTGAGATATTCCAAAGATTATCTCCTCTTTTAATGATTATAGCACTTGGACCACTAACTGTTAACTCTAATGTAGAAAAATCTTCAGAATCCGTATTGTCACCTTGCGAAACCACCGGAAGTGCTATTTCTTGTCCTTCTTCTTTTTGAAAATCAACTGCAACCTGTCGTAAGACCTCTCCGTTAGTCCCATCAATTAAATCAGCACGTACAGTATGTGTTCCTGGACGTAATTGCGTATCGGCCTCTAGTAACCATCTCCCATTTGAATCTGGTTTTTCATCACCAATCAATCCATTTTCAATATAAACGTTTACAATCTTACCAGTAGTTGCTTCACCGGCAACATATACCTTACCATCTTCAGCTTCCACCGCCCGAATACTTAAATCGTATTCAGGTAAATCAACTGTTTCTTCAGTAATAATTGTTTCTTCAGGTTCTGCAAAATCTACTTGGTCTTGCTCACTTGAATCAGGTAGCTGCAAAATTTCAGTTGCATCGTCAATGGGTGAGACAATAACTAATGGCTGTTCGCCAGACTCACGCTCAGGAACAAAAACACCAATAGTTTCGTCACTTAACACACCATTTACTAAGATACTAAGTTCATGACTTCCAGGGGGAAGAGGTTCATCAAGCAAAACGACAAAGTCACCTAAATCATCAGCCATAGTCTCCGCTAAAATTTTTCCTCCAGAGATAATCGTAATCCGAGCATTTGGTTCCGCACGTCCAGCAATAATCGTACTACCATCGGGTTCAACCCGCACAATATCAAGATCACTTAAGGATGCAACCTCTATTTCTGGTGTTTCAAGTGATTCATTGATCTCAACAACTTCTTCAACCTCAGGTACCTCTTCTACCTCAGTTGCTACTGTTACCTCAGGTACTTCCGCTACTTCAGGTTTTTCAGCTACCGTAGCAACCTCTTCTACCTCAGGTTCTTCTGCTATTTTAGGCACCTCCGCGGTCTCAGGTTCTGACGTTTCATTAATATCAGTTAAGACTGATGAAGTAGTTTCTGAAGATTGATCTGAATAAAATATGTTGACTAAATATGCTAGAATCACAACGGTAAAAATAATGCCAATAATACTAGCAACTAATCTAACTCTGGATTTAGATTGAGTGGGATGTGTTTCAGTGTTAGTCATAATAAATATTCCTTAAATATAATGCCAAACGGCGTGATTTAATAAAAAAAATAAAAATAATTGATTAATTTAACAGAAAAAAAGCATAGTTATTTCAATTTTTAAATTTTATCCACAACTTTTTTCATAAATACTTAACTAACTTGTCATACTAATGTAACAAACCTAAAAATAAGAGTATTTCTTAATAGTGCACTAAATGAAATTAGTCAAAGCAAAAATATATCATTAATCTTTCAAACTAAAATTTATTTGACAGCATAACGTGTAACATTTATGATGCTGGCTGTCAATTTTAAATTGTTAAGTTGACCGCGGACTAAATCAAAACGACTAAAATCATCAAATAAGAGAATTCTAATGAATCAAATCCAATCAATTTGTGTATATTGTGGCTCAAATACAGGGAAAACTGTTCAATTTTCTGATATTGCCACTACTTTAGGTAAAGACATTGCCAAACAAAAATTAAAGCTGATCTATGGCGGTGGTTCAATCGGATTAATGGGAATAGTTGCGTGTGCAGTACTTGACCATGGCGGATATGTAACTGGTATAATTCCAAAATTTCTTGAAGCCCGAGAAATCATGCTGAAACGAGTGAGTGAACTAATTGTCACCGAAGATATGCATGAGCGCAAAATGTTAATGTTTGAAAAAGCCGACGCGTTTGTGGCACTACCTGGTGGTATTGGTACTTTAGAAGAGGTCATTGAAATGATGACCTGGGCTCAATTAGGACAACATAAAAAACCAATTTTGTTAGCAAATATTAATCACTTTTGGGATCCATTATTAGACTTGTTTGAAAAAATGCGAAGCGAAGCGTTTATCCGGCAACAGTTTGAATTCAAATTTTTGGTCGAAGACGATATCAATCAAGTGATCCCAAGACTCTTAGCATGTGACACTTCAGTTAATTCAAAGTCTGCTCTCGATTCCAATGTCAATGCGACAATTAGTCGCATGTGAATATCAATTAATGTCGTAGAAGATTAATTTCAAACCGATTTGTTTGTAGCACGAGTACGAAAGGAACTATAACTATACAAAATTAGTGAAATCCAAATTAAAACAAAAGTGACTAATGCTTCAATAATCAATTGTTCACCGAACAAGAATATCGCCACCAAAAAATGTATTGATGGAGCAATATATTGTAGTATTCCAAGAGTTGTTAAACGCAAATGTCTTGCTCCTACCGCGAACAATATAAGGGGAACTGACGTAACGAAACCTAATCCCATTAATAATGGCCAAATTAAAAATGAGTACCCAAATATAGGACCCCCTACTCCACCCCAGAAAATCAGAAATACTATTGCAAATGGAAGCATCAAAAGAGTTTCAATAAAAATACCAGTAAATGCACTCACTTGAATATGCTTTCGCAAATAACCATAAATCGCAAACGAAAAAGCCAATGATAAAGAAATCAACGGTAACTCACCAACCAAGTAAGTTTGAATCGCGACCGCGAATCCAGCAACAAAAATAGCAATGGTTTGGAGCAGTTGTTGTCGTTCAGATAATAATATCATGCCAATCGCGACACTTACCAACGGGTTGATAAAATAACCTAAACTCACTGCCAAAATCTGCGCGGTTTCAACACCATACACAAAAACCAACCAATTGAAAGTAACTGCCACTGAAGAACTACATAGTAACAAAATCGTTCTAAGGTTCTTAAAAACGGCAAGAATTTCCCCAAATCTATTAGTCAAGACTAAGAATAAACCAACAAAAACTACCGACCAAATAATACGATGTGCAACAATCTGTAACGCGCCGATATGATCAACCAAGCGAAAATAAATCGGGACAAATCCCCATAGTAAATACGCAGAAATTGCCGACACTAGTCCCAATTGTACTTGTGAATCAAAGTTTGAAACAATCCCGCGTTGCATTTAAAACCTGCGAATTATAATTGTTCGGGGTGAAAGTAAAAAATGCCGACAACATTTTGAACAAAGAAAATATATACACAAAATCTAAGTTAGTGAAAATCTAAACTTTCGCTAGTTTGAAATTCTGCGATTCTTGCTTTACCTTCATTCTAATTGAATAAGGTATATCTCAACTTACTCAAGAAACAAACGAATATAATGCTTTTAATTCATTTGTTCCAATCCACACCAAATTGAAGATTCTTAAATCAAATAATGACATTGCCAATGAGTAAGTCGAGCTTTGGTTTCAACAAAATATCATCGAATTGGTAAAATTTTAAAACAAAATTAAATTACAATTTGCTTGACAAATTCCTTCAATGCCAATTTTATTTAAATTTAATAATAGAGTAACAATTTATACCGCACTGAAATAAATTACTTTTCTAGTTGTATTAATTTTGATAATCTATTATATTGAAATTACGGGTTATTAAAACCAGATTTAATTCACCTATCAGTCAGCTGAGGAATTAGTTATCACATCACATATACCGAAGTTAAATCGCGGCAACGTTTCGAACGCTTCTAAACCAAAAAAGCGCAAATTTATGCAGGCGCGCGCAGCGAAGACTGAAATTCAAATGTCGGGGCCGGTAGCGCAACCTATACCAACTACATCTTATGATTCAAGAGTCAAAACCAGAAGTTCGACAACCTATTCCAGCGAAAATGTTTGGTTAGAAGAACCGCTTTCAATACGCGAATTTGTTGAAACTTGTGTCAAAGTTCTTGGTGGCCATCCGGGACGAATATGTTATTTAGATGAACTGAATCCAGCCAACATTGAATACGCAACAATCTTGTCTGCAAAAAAAAGCGGATCGCGTGTTTTCGACTCGGTTTTGGCTATTTATGAATGGCAATTTAGCCCACTCATGTATTTAATTGATGGTCGCAATGGTCAAACCATATCAAAATTAACCAAACTTCGTCGGTGTTTAGCAATGCGAGGTGATTGCCCCTATATGGGAGTCATCAAGAATGGTAAAATGAATGTTTATAGTGTTGCACTTGACAACAAAAACCTCGTACAAACCCAAATTCACTATGATTCAATAAAGGGGCAAGAAGTCGCGTTATTTGCTTATTTAGCAAACATCCGTCCTCATGCGTCCAATCAATCACATTATATTGCGTCAATAATTACCAATTTGCTAACGCAGTCAGTTGAAAGATTGCAAAAAAGCGGCGATTTCCCACATGAAACTGACACCGTTGCGGCAGTAGAAACCGCATTTTTAGCGCGCATCCTCATAGACCAAAACCTATTTCCTGTTGGGTTCAATAAAGGTACTTCACCTAAGCAACATTCCAATCAATTAGACCAAACCTTCAAGTGGTTGGAAGAAAACTGCGTTGGGAATCAGCTATCCAGCTTTCAACCGGGTTACTCAAATCTGACGACAAAATCCAACCGAGAATTGAAAAACATTATGAGTAAATCCGCGGAAGGTATTGAGAATATCAAATGGAATAAAACATGGCAATGTTTTGATTTTGCGTTGGTTCCAACTACAATCATTAGTCAAGTATTGGGACAGTTTTTCAATGAATTTTATCAATCCCGGTTGAACGAGATTGAAAATCAAATTACTCCATCCCCAATCGCCGATTTTATGTCACTAACTGCTATTGAATCCACACGATCTACAAAAAAGTTCAACCAATTGAAGATCCTTGACCCCGCGGTCGGAACTGGTGTTATTTTAATCGCTATTTTCCGACAATTGGTACTTGAACATTGGCTTACTACAAAGTCTCCACCAACCATAGGTTCATTATTGTTGATGATACAGAAACAACTAACGGGGTTTGATATTAATGAGTCTGCAATCCGATTCGCTTGGCTCTCGCTCAATTTGATGACTTTGGAACTGGCAGAAATACCAGATTTTACACAAATAGTTGGAAACAACAAGATTCGCGACAAAGTCTTGCATAATGTGAGCAATGCTGGAGATGATAAAGAGCATGAATACGGTAGTTTGAACGAGAAAATTGGTCAGAAATATCGTGGAAAATTTGACATCATCATTTCGGACCCACCGTGGCATAGCAATGCACGGTCGAAAGATTGGAAGATATTGAAGTCACAAATTCAAGAATATGCAAAACATCGCTATTTCAGGGATACCAAGAAGATATTACCGTTTCAATCCTCAGACTTAGCATTTATCTGGCGAGCAATGGAGTGGGCTAAGCCAGAGGGTCAAATCGCAATAACAGCAAACGCAAAATTGTTAGTTGGACAAGAGAATGGTATAAACGAAGCGAGAGAAATACTATTTAGCGCATTAGATTTAAAATACATTATTAATGGCACCGAAATAGGTGGAACTTCAGTTTGGCCAAATAACCCAGAATCATTTTGTTTAATTCAAGGTATAAATCGCGCAGCTCCCCATAACTTAGGAATTAAATTATTCACGCCGCAATTTGAAACAGGTTTGAACGCTTCAGGTTTATTTCGAATTACACATCAATCACCAAATATATTGAGTCCTGCATTTTATTTGGAGCATCCGTTTACAATTAAAAATATTTCTTCAGGTAGCGAAGAAAATCATGGAATCTATAGTCGAATGTTACATCGAAATAGCACACTTTCAATTGAATCCCAGTGGCAAAAAATATCTAAGGTAACGGGAACAATCCCCAGTGAACTGAGTGGTAATGGTTACACAAATGGATACTGCGAAAATAATAAGGGTAACTATTCACAAGTTTTGTTGGATGTTGGGCTATCTTCAACACCCGATTTAATCGAAAAAAATGTAGTTGGCCCGCTTATTGGTATGAAAGATATTGAGCCACTTGATGTCCAAAAAATTAATTTTTTACCAAAGACTGGAATATTTAAAGCACCTATTCTAATTGTAAATCAATCATTATCCAAAAACGACAATAGAATTCAAGCTACAATTTCAAATAATGACTTGTTGTATAACTCATCTTATATTGGATTTAGTACACATGGTTACCCAAACGGAATATCTTTGTTAAAGTATTTGTGCATTATATTGCGCAGTCGAGTTGCAATCTGGCAGTTGCTTGTTTCAGGTGAGAATTTCGGTGTTAGCAATGTGAAAATCACAAAAGACGATTTAGACAAGATACTAATACCGGACTTCAACTCAATTAAGGAATCCAAATTAGTTGAGGTTAATAAACTATTTAAGGATATTTGCCAAGGCCAAAAAACGGATATTGAGTTAGATGAGTGGGTCACCGAATTATATCGAATTAGTGACTTCAATTACCAGACTATCTGTGATACAATTGAATTTCAACTTCCTTTTGCTAACAACAGAAAAAAATCTCAACTTATACCTAAACAATCTCTTATCAGTAAATTTAAAGTGATGCTAGAGTCACAGTTAGGGTTACATTTGCAAACTAAGTCAATGGACATAAACCTGACTTCAGTAGATGAACTCTCAGTTTATCCATACATTTGTTTTTATGTAAATGATAGCAATAAAAATACTGGTTCAACTGCAAAAATGGAAAAATTTAAGGCATCATATTTGCAGACTATAAGCAGTACTAGTGAATCTACGGTATTTTTGGAAATGCCAGATGGCTTTTTATTCGGAGTCTTAGCTCAGCAAAGAAACTTTAACCAACAATCAGCAAGTTCGCTTGCAGATAAAATTGTAAGTTTGTTCTCGAGTAAATTCAAGGCTTCACTTAATGGATAAATTTAAGATTCGTCAAGACTCTGTCCGTTCGGTTGTGGCAACCTCCAATATACCATCCGATATTTTAGACAGGCTTCATCTATTTACAATTATTCAATTACTAATTAACTCACATAGAACCTTAAAGTCAAATTATATGAGATTTTCAACTCTATCAGAGGATGAAATCAACTTACGCATGAAAAGTGTGTTATTGCAGATAATTGACTCTAGCAAAGTTTTGCAAAAATTTATTATTGATGTAGTACGTAGCGAGAGTTGTGTCTCGTATGATGGGGACAGCCTAAATGTATCTCCCGATCTAATTTTTAAACTTCTAATAAACGGTGTTAAGATTAGCTTAATAGTTGAAGCTAAAATCATTAGTCGTATTGAAAATAAAAATGTTGGCCAATATTGTGCAAAGGGAATCAATAAATTTATCACTGGATTATATGGTTGGCAACAATCAGAAGCAATTATGATTGCTTATATCCGCGATAGTATAAATTTATGCTCGACCCTGAATCGTTACTTTACCTCTGGGACTCCTCCAAGGCGAGAAAAGTATAATGTTACGAGTTTAGCCATTCCTTGCGATGAATTTGATAAGGATGTTTCTTGTTCGGTTCATGATCGAAAATTTAGGTACATTATTAAGCCATTTAATAAGGCTGGTCCAATTGATATATGGCATGTGGGACTTTCATAAGGTCCCATGTCCTATTCCCAAGAAAATTTAATGACAAGATTTAACTTTATCCAGAAAATTCATATCAATAAAACGAATATAATTGCTAGTCGATCAAGTATCGCAGATGAATTGAGAAAAATTCAGCACCAGTGTTTGAATTGATTACCAAAGTTGCAGGTGAAGCTACATAGGTGGAATTATAGGGTTGAGTTTATTTGCTCGGTTGTGAAACTTGACAAAATTAAAACGCGCGCTAAATACAAAAATAGTTTTGTACAAGGTCGGAGGATAATACGATGGCGGGCATTGAAGCTAAACTTTTACCTGTTAACAATTCTAATACATCAAAACGTGAACTGGTAACGAATTGCGTCAAAAGTCTTGATGGTCATCCGGGACGAAAATGTTATTTAGATGAACTGAATCCATCCAACATTGAATACGCAACAATCTTGTCAGCAAAAAAAAGCGGATCGCGTGTTTTCGACTCGGTTTTGGCAATTTAGCCCACTCATGTATTTAATTGATGGTCGTAATGGTCAAACTCTATCAAAATTAAGTAAACTTCGTCGTGATGCTTCACTTAGCAAGTTTGACATCGATAATATTCTTATACCTAACTTCAACCTGTTAACCGAACCGCAGTTATGTCAAATTTCAGAACTCTTTGATAACATCAAAGATGGTAAAAAATCTGAAATTGAGCTTGACCGATGGG
Source organism: Stappiaceae bacterium (assembly GCA_964291365.2). Taxonomy (GTDB): domain Bacteria; phylum Pseudomonadota; class Alphaproteobacteria; order Rhizobiales; family Stappiaceae; genus JBDWFY01. The sequence goes on along the minus strand of OZ219989.1, from coordinate 359,484 downwards.
TGGCAGAATTGTATAACATTGACGAAGTAGACTTTCAAAATATTTGCAATACGCTTGCAGACAAACTCCCATTTTCAAACAACCACGACTATGCTAATAAGATTCCAACACGATCACAAATCAAGTATTTTTGTAAGATTCTAGATGTAGATTCACAAATTGGGCTTCTTACCAAAAAATTCGGATTGAAAGTGAAGCTAATGGATACATTACCTGCATATTCCTATACGTGCACTTTTGTCGGTATTGACAACAGCTCAGTTATAAATGATACTCAAGCCAAAATGGATTTTTTGACTGCTTCAAGCCGCACTAATGAGCAGTTATTCTTTGCAAAAATTCCAAGTGGCCTATTGATCGGGGTACTGACGTAAAACAAATTTATTAACATGAAAACTACAAGGATGTTAGCAATTAAAACAGCAAATTCACACCATAAGTATTTTAACCTAGATTGCTCAAAGTAGCTGCGAACAAAAAGCGTAAATTTGGTCAAATTTTATCCTATTTTTGCGAAAAATACAACTCCTCCGTTGCGACAAATTACCGCTTGTCGCCATTCTCAATTATTTGAAGCACTGGGTTCATTCAATAGTCAGCAATGGGGGTGCTTCTTTTCGTGCGGTTGTTTGACTTTGAATGAGTTGAGCATCATTTTACCAATTTAAATTTCAAATGATGCGTTATTGATTGGAAGGGTTGAAGAGATGATCTTGTTTGATTCAATCTCAATAATGTGTTGATGGATATTATCCAACCCCTTCCGTTAACCCCCGTCGTCGCGAACCATAGTTCATAAATCTCTTGATTGCCTGCACAAACAAATCCTTGCTAGCAAATTCAGTGGAAAAATCCATCCACACTCGACGACAGCTGTGCTTAATAATGGCTGGCGTTTTCAGTATTTTCCGGCGAATTGTGCTTGACTTTGCCGAGGCTAATTTGGTGTCGCGAAAACCAATCGTTCGAATCGCATTAGCAACCTTATGAGCACAAACGGCAAAATTTAATCGCATTTGATTCGCTTCGAGATTGTGTGCACTCACGCGACTCCCGAATAATTCATACTGATTCTCTTGGATGCGGTTCTCCGCATCGCCCCGACCGCAGTATAGTTTAGTATATAACTTGCGAGCACCACCAAACTTCTTATCCAAATTGGTCACCATAAATCGAACATTCAATTTCCGATGATTATTGGTATTGATATACTCAACTTTGGCAATCACTCGAAACAACTGTCCGCCCCAACTGCCATTGCCAGTGGTCCAATTAAATTCAGTGAATACCCGTTTGGTTTTCCCCGAGCTCAAGCTAGACTTTTTAACACGTTTGATTTGCGGTGTAATTTGTGCCATTAATGCATCATTTTTGGCAAGACCAATCGCAAAATGAAGCCCCATCTCGTGGCACGTGCAAATCAGTTCCGGTCGGTTAAAACCACCATCAGCGCGAAAAACAGGAAGCTTTTCTGGAAATCGTTGGCGATAGAATGGCACAATCTTGTTCAACGCTTCCGCGGTGCCCAACGCTCCATCAACATCTCCAGCTCGGGTGCGACAATAGACCGGATTTGGCCCGACAAAGGCCAACAGCGGCAGTAAGCATTTATATCGGTAAAATCCATTCCAAGCACCTCCGACTTGATTACCATATAATTGATCAGCCGTAGCATCCATGTCAATAATCAGCAATTTACTCTTTAACCGTCTGATCCACTCAACGCTATCCTCTAACAGCTGGTAGTCATGCTGATCTTGGTTAAACTCAAGTTTCTTCTGTTCACCATCAGCGATCTGCCGATTGGCTTCATCAAGCCGACGCATCGTCGAGCGAGTCCCTAACGGTTTGCAATCTTCTCGCACAATGCCAGGCTCATCAACCAGTAATTCAAAACTTGGCTCCCGACAAAGTTCATCATGATCATTGTGATCCGGGCAACCATGTAGTAACCCAGTAATCCGTTGTCGAACTTGCGTCTCCAATTTATGAACAACCATCCGTTGATCGCGGTTATCAGTAAAACAATTGGACAGTCGCTTCATAATTCCAGTTGCCAATTCAGCTTCTCGAATCAACAATGAACCAGCATCACCGCTTAAATTGATTCGTGAAAACGTCACCTCAACTGACTTTCCTTGAAATTCTGAACAAATCAGCTTCTCTGGTTGCCCTGAATTAGGCGACTTAGTCTTCTTTGTTCGTGCCTTTGGGTTTGGCTTTTTCATCCTTAACTCCGTTGTTAACGCAACAATGAATGCAAAAACATGCACTTAAAATTTCATATAACAACGAAGTGAACAAAAAGCAGTCCCTGTTTTAAATTTTTTTTTCAAGCTGTGAAAAACTGATCCAAAGTGATCAATCTAAAAATACATACTGTAAATTGAAAGAGGATTTGAAAATGAGCTAATAAACCTTTATACCATAAGTGATAAAACTATATTTACCTGTAAAAAATTAACGATACTTTGAGCAATTCAGGTTAAGGAGTTGGTCAATGCGTGATTTAGCAACTAGACAGTATTTTATTCGATCAGAAGTCGGTAATGCAAAGATACCTTATGAAAAATTGAGCAAGAAGCATCTTCACGGAATCATAAGATTATTGTATCAATCATATGAAGTTGCAAAACGTAGAACTAGCAGTGTATTAACTTGGCACGAGCCTAATGTCAATATGTACCTCGTTGCTCTAATGAATCAATTTATAGCAAGAGATCCATTTTTGGATTCTTATATCAATGCGGTTTCGGTAAAACCAAAACAATTAAGTTATGATGCAACGACAATACAATTCAGACCCGATATCGTCCTAGCACTAGAAATTGATAGTAAGAGATTTGACTTCCAAATTGAAGCAGCAATCATTGATCGACACAGTCGCAAATATATAGGTCAATATTGTGCATCTGCCATGGATAGTAATATTTCAGGGATGTCTAACTGGCACCTGTCAGAAGCTATGATGATTGCCTACATCCGCGATGGTTCAAATTTATGCGCTAACTTGAATCGCTATTTTACCTCAGGCAACCCACCAAAGCAAAATAAATACAGTGTAAAAAGTTTGGCCATTCCTTATGATGAAATTGAAGGAGACGTATCCTGCTCTGTTCATGATCGAAAATTTAAGCACATTGTTGAGCCATTTAATAGGGCCGGCCCAATTGATTTATGGCATGTGGGACTTTCATAAGGTCCCATGTCCTATACTCAAGAAAATTAATTGAGAAGATTTAACTTTATCCAGAAATTACATATCAATAAAACGAATAAAATTGCTAATCAATCAAGTATCGCAGATGAATTTAGAAAAATTCAGCACGTGTGTTTGAATTGATTACCAGAATTGCTGGTGAGGTTACTTGGAAGGAATTATAGGGTTGAGTCTATTTGCTCGTTTGTGAAACTTGACAAAATTAAAAGGCGCGCAAAATACAAAACTAGTTTTGTACAAGGTCGGAGGATAATACGATGACAGATATTGAACCTAAACCTTTACCTGTTAGCAATTCTAATACATCAAAACGTGAACTGGTAACAAATTGCATCAAAGGTCTTGGTGGTCATTTAGTACGGATTTGCTATTTGGATGAACTAAACCTAGCAAATTTTGAACATACTACTTCTTAGAATGGTTTGAAACCAACATAGGAACTAAATTCAACACATTAGAGTGGTTAAGATCATTCATAAATCTAAGACGCGTCCCGCGAATTAATTTTGCTATCTCCCCATACATTGTTGTTGAAATTGGAGTTTTTGAGACCATAATATAGGAATCATTGAACGCTCTTAGTACTCTCTAATAATACTCACCTTCATGTATTCCAGCAAAATACTCAAGAGTAGTTCCTCCTCCTCTGATGGTCGAAAACCATCACAGGGACAGCCCCACAATATTCCGATTTAGATCGCTGTTCAAACCCAACCCATTATTATTGCTTAGCCAGACTTCGTAACCACAGCTGTGCAACACATCAACCAGTTTGGTTAACTTGTAGCATGAAACGAATACTTATGGATGTTTTTTGATCTCAGTTTACTATCAATCCCTTTCTTACTAATTACTACAGACGTTACCTTAACAGTAATTTCACCAGTATCTGAAACAACCTTTGATTCAAGAATTCTTTTAATCGCTTGCTGAATAGGAAATACAGAACGCTGAGGAGTCTCTGCTAAATTTCCGCATTCATCACAAATGTAAACTAAGATATTATCTACACTCTCAACTCCCTCACATAAGGATAATGTGGCATAGGAGAGAGTTGAAGCGACCTTTTTTTCACAATGAGCACAAAGTGAAGTGCTTTTAGTACCAGCGAAAAATTTATTCATGATAGTTGTCCTCATGTGATCTGACTATTCTAATTATTCCATCAACGACACAAAATTTGATGTACCACCCGTTCTTAATAAAAATGTGATATTTCTCATCATCCGCATCTGCACAGAACGAAGAATCGTAATCTTCTTCCTCGCATTTTTCAATTAGTTTAAGCAGGAAATCCGCACTAATTTCTCCCGCGTACATTTTATTTTTCTCAAAAGCTCTTGTCACTTCATGAGTGAATCTGATTTCCATACTCATTTGACCTCCATGTCTTGGTCTTGTTTTTTAGCGTTTGATGGTAGCTCTTTCTTTTTATTTTTGAAGCTTTTTCAATCCTGACCTTAGTCATTACTTACTCAAATGCACAAATTTCTGAACCAATACGATAATATAGTCCATTTCTTTTGTTATACCACCATAAATTCAATTTTCCATTTACTACAATCAAAATTTAATGAAATGAGTTTCTAACAACTTACTGAAGTGACCCCAAATTACCGCTTAGATTCAATATTATCCTTAGCTTGGAATTGATTGTTGTTTTGCATCTTTTCAATAATCGTAGATCTTACTACCGCAATTTACAAAGTTCACTTCACAAATTCAGCAAAATTATTCTAATGCGTGCCAATTCTATTCGATTGTTGACTAAAAAATTTAGATTTTAGGATTAACGTCATCATTGGTCAATTCAATTTTAAAAAACTCACTTCTTTTTCTTCAACTATGTCTAATTAAATTTGCAGTCCATTAGATTAAATTAATTTCCGCTTAGTTATCAAATTCAAATCAAAACTATTTAGAAGAGGCTGTCTCACAATTCATTTGGAAGTCTGTTGCTTTAATTTATAATTATTTCTCCCATTAATTACGTTGATATTACGATTTGCTGATTCAATTTATTTCGCGAGAAGAAAACTTGCTACTCAAATTGTGCTAGAATTGAAATTGTGCGGTTGATATATTGATTAAAAACCATTATCGGAACAACCCCAATGTTGAAAATTCATTTTTCATCACCTTAACTCTCATTGATTTTTTACTTGTGGATAACTTAAAAAATCTTGAATAAAAAAAATGGCAGACTATATAAACGAATTGTTCTATCACTAAATTCAATTAACTTTGGAGAAAATTATGCCATCAATAACTGGAACTGTTGAAGTAAAGAACGACCATCTAGTCAGGTTAGCTTCAAAAAGTAAACCAAAACCAGCGATTTCTGAGCTGATTTGGAATTCACTTGATGCGGATGCTAATATTGTTAAAGTGAACTTGGTTCGAAATCCCCTCAATGAACCATCTGCAATCGAAATAATTGATAATGGCAATGCCATTCCCTTTCCTCAAGCAGAAGATTTATTTGGTAGCTTAGGAGGATCATGGAAACGCACCCAAAAACATACCAAAGAGTCAAGCCGATTTTTGCACGGTCAAAATGGTGAGGGTCGATTCCAAGCCTTGCAGCTTGGTCGAATATCTGAATGGGATATTACTTGTTCAGATGGCAAAACTCTAAAGAATTATCAGATCGCGATCAACAAAGACAATTTACGGAAATTTCAAATTAGCGAATTGGTGAAAGCTCCGAAAGACTCTCATTCCGGAGTCGTTGTTAATGTGAGCGAACTAGGTGTTCAAACCAAGAAGTGTTTATCAGTTCCAATTTTGCACGATTTAGAACATAACTTTGCCCTTTATCTCCGCCAGTATCCAGAAGTAAAAATATATTTTGAAGGTGTACCATTGGATGTATCAACAAATATTCACAGTAGTACTACTGTTGAACTACCCAATATTGTACCTGGTGAAACAGTTAGCTTGGAAATTGTGGAATGGAATATTAAGACCAAGAATGAGATTTACCTATGTAATGGTACTGGATTTCCAATTGAAGAAATGACACCTTCCATCAATACAACTGGTTTTAATTTCACGGCTTATCTTAAATCTGAGTATTTTGCGCAGCTCTTTTTGAATAATCAAATTGACTTTTGGGACATGGACCCGCATATCGTTAAAGTAATTGAAACAGCAAAGGAAAAAATTCGAGATCACTTTCGTGAATTAGCTGCTACTAAAGCCACAGGTCTCATTGAAGAATGGAAGGAGCAAAAAATTTATCCGTTTACAGAAGCACCAAGAGACACTATTGAAGAAATAGAGCAACAGATGTTTAACCCCTATTTCCCAAAGTATTTAAAAATTACAAAAACAATACGACATGATTCGCCCAAAATACATAGTGTTTTGGCTATTTAATATGACATTTTTCAATTTTTCAAGCTGCATTTCTTGATCTTAGTTATTTTGACTCAAAATTAAGCTGGTTCATTTTGAATTACCAGTCGGTCAAAAATTATCGAAAAAAGTTGTGGAAAACTTCATTCCCTGCAGCAGCAATTTTCTCACTCCTGAATTAATTAGGTCGATAACTATACGAAATTTGCGTTCGTATTGACCTTTTTAACAACACAGGATTGAGTTATGCCAATGAAACGACGAAAAAAGAAGCGATCAAAACAGATTGCAACCACTTCAGTTCGATCTGATGAGGAAAAATTGATTTTTTCTGATTATGGCAATCAGCGGGTTGAAGGGGGCTTTTCTAAAATCGACCTCACCAGTGATGGCGGTATTCTATTGATTCGCGAAGTTGAACTTGCCACGGGCATTATGAAGCGAGTTGCGGATTATTGTTTCAAAGATTTGCGCGATCAAAGCATGGTCGTCCAATCGCTGTATACCTTGGTGAAACAACGAGTTGTGGGATTATTGTTTGGTTATGAAGACCTGAATGATCACAGCACACTCCGCAAGGAGAAAGCAATGGCCTTAGTGGCTGATCCGCCTGGCATCAAGCGGAAGAATTGTGAAGCATTGGGGGGGGGGTGATGCAAATGTCTCGACTAGATCACGCTAGCTGTGAATCTGATTCCGCGGATGTGAAGATGTTTCGTTTTTTCCAGAATTTGTTTAATCAGTTGCTGTTGGACATCTGCGTTGAACGCCTTAAAAATAGCCGTAAACGACGAGTCATCATTGATGTTGATGGAACCTATGCCGAAATCCATGGTAACCAAAAGGGCGGTGAATATAACGGGCATGCCAAATGTAATTGCCTCCATACTTTATTGGCATTTATTGGGAACATGCCATTATATGGGAAAGTCCAACCTGGTAATGTTCGTTGTGCCAAAGCGACTGCAGAAGCCTTGAATGACATCGTGCCATACTTACAGCGAAAGTTACCGAACAAGCAGTTCATGTTTCGAGCTGATGGTGAATTTAGAACCCCAGAATTGCTCCTCCTATGTCATAAACTCGGGATTGATTTTGTGGTTGGTTATGCCAGTAATGCAGAATTGAAGCGGAAGATAGACCGACAAATCAAACTGGTTGAGAAGTTACACCGTGATTCGGGTCAAACTGAGCAGATCTTCACGGAATTTCTGTGGACACCTGGCAATGATAGTTGGCAAGGGCGTTCCTTTCGAGTGATTGCCAAAGTGGAATATATCGCTGAGGTTGAAAATCCGCTGAATCTGCGCTTTATTGTCACCAATTTGGATCCGAAATATGGCGGCGCGCGTAAAATCTATCGCGATTTCTATTGTGGTCGCGGTGACTCCGAAAATCACATCAAAGAGAATCAACGCTACCTGTTCGGAAAACGGATGAGTGCCCATGAACTCCCCGCCAATCAGATGCGACTCAATTTCGCCATCACCGCACAGTTACTTGCCAATGACATTCGTCGACTGGCCTTTAAGGGCACCAAACTTGAAAACCCGACCTTTGATACCATTCGCAAAAAGATCGTCAAAGTGGCGGCGATTGTCCGAAACACAAAACAACGAATTTACTTGGGATATTCCGCTTACTTTCCCTATAAAAAGTTGTTTACTCGAGCCTGCTATCGAGTGCATCAGGAGGCAATTCGCATTGGGAAACTAAAGGAGGGGTTCGGTTGACGAGACAGGAACCCATCGCGAGTTAGACGATCGTGATACTCTCACCCATCCCATCAACCTCGCATCATTGTCCTAAAATGATGCTCAACTCATTCAAAGTCATACGTCCTAACCGATAGAAGCAGAAATAGACGACTATTGAATGAATTCCCTGCTTCCCCCAAAAAAGCTTTGGCTACAAGTTATGATTTGTAGCATCAGGAGGATAACACACTTTTCAATGCATGTCAATTTTATGGGTGACAAAATTAAAATTTGGTACTACTTTGGGAAATTCAGGTTAATGTTGTAGCACTCAATGTCAATCAATACTTACCGTCATTTGAAGCTTCTGACTCCACAAGCAAACGGATAAATTTGCGATTACTCCGAAGAGCACTTGAAAAGGATCCATCAGATTTAAAAGAGATTTTAGCTGAGATTCTTGAATTACTTGATGGGAAACGCCGAGATTTAGCTAAAATGCTGGATTATACAACATTGACCGACATAATATCGGCCACAAAGATAATTGCAGCGCGACTTGAGTTTATCAAAGGCCTTGAGTCCCTTCTATTTGATAAACCCAGCCGAGAAAATTTGAAGGAACGCCGACAGTTACACCGAATTATTGCTGAAAATGTTTGGATTTTTGGAGAGCAATATAATTTATCAGTTGACGATCAATCTTTAACTACTGTTCTCAAGAACCATGCCGAATCATTGAAGCTTAATGTAAACATTGATAAACCAGTATTAAAGTCAGATGGTAAACGAGGAATTGTAGATTTAATGCTATCAAGAAAAATCCAACAAGCAGGTACTGAAAACAAGGAACATTTAATTGTTGAGCTGAAACGGCCAAAAGTACAAATCGGACGCAATGAGATAAATCAGGTCCTAGAATATGCAACCGCTGTCGCTACCGATGAACGGTTTGAGTCCACCGCTGTTAATTGGCAGTTTTGGGTAGTAGGTAATAGCTTAGGTGACTTTGCAAAGGCCCGAGTTAATCAGTCTGACCGAAGACCAGGGCTAATAGACCAACAAAAAAATCCTTTAATTTCAGTTTGGGTTAAAACTTGGGCACAGATAATTGCGGACTGCAATTCTCGACTCCAATTTTTTTTCGACGAACTCAAATATGTTCCTACTACTTCTGATTCTCTGCAAAAAGTACGTGAGATTTGTAAAAAGTATGTACCAGACTTGGGTAATGCCGGAAAAGAGTAAGGAAACTTGAACCAAAAAACTAGCAATTCACCTGACAAATTTTTTTTGTTACAATATAGTGAATCATCATTGAAATTATCACCTAGTTTCATGTAATTGGGCACTTCACAGTGGACTATAGAATTTAAATTCAAATCCAAATCTGACAAGTTTTTCTTGAATCAAATTTCAAGACATTTTTGTCGGCATTTATGTTAAATTTGAAAAAGTTTCCACAACTAATTTGAGTCTAAAACTGCTTGTTTTAAAAGGTTTACAACATTGTTCACAAAAAAGTGATAAAGAAAATAATTTTCTGTTTGACATATTTAAAGTTTGTCTTATTAATTGTACTTGAAATAACAATTAACAAAACTTATGATATTATTAACGAATCTTAAGAATAAACAGTACAGAATTTGAGACTAAAATCAGAAACTTAAAAGTTAATTGAAAAGTAAAAACAACCTGCTTTATATCTGTTCTTAACCCAGTGGTTGTTGGATAAAGGTTTGCGAAAATGATGCTTGCGAAAACCAAAACATACAATCGGTTGATCAAGTTAGTTTGTACACCTGCGCACTATACGATGCACTACATAGGGGTCTGTATTATTGCACTGGTCATTGCAACTTTGACTATTCAAGCATCAACTAGTGTTGTTGTTGCGAATCAGTTTGGTATAATTAATGCCACTGGTAACTGCACAAATTCAGTTGGATATGGTCAATTCACTGACTCTTGGCCGAACGAAGAATATGCTATATTTGAGGTAAGTGAACGTTTTGCAATTGCAACCCACAGTAATCTTAACAAATTTGCAAATAATCTCAATACTACCTCTGGAAAGAGTTACGCGAAGGCGACAATATTTAATTTCGCTGCAAATAACAATGTGAAATTTAGGCAGCTTTCACAGCTTAATCGAGAAACTTCTGGATTTACAACTCAAATTTTTGAAGACCGAAATCTGATTGACATTTGGTTCAAATTAGATATAATGTTAAAAAAAACAGAATCAAAGAAACTATAGAGCGTCAAAAGCTCCCCTAACCATAACCAATTAGCAATGGATTGAAGGGAATCCATTCAGCATCAAATTACCTTAGCCAAAATGGAGAAAACAATGAATCCTATTGTAATCAACAATCAATTCCCATCAGCATTCGGGCGGGTGTTTACCACGCTGTTTACCGGATTGACAAAAGTGTTGCTAGGAGTCTTTTGTATGACTACACGACAAATTCAAAAATTCACCACCCGGGTGAAAAATTTCTTACCATTAGCGTTAGCTAGTCTCACCCTGATTGCAATGCTGGCAATGTCAAATATATTAGTTACAAATCAAGTGAATGCGCAAGTAACTCCATACATGTCAATAAAATGGTGGCATCGTACAAATAACCATACCTTATGCCCTGATACCAATAATGACGCAGAGGAACGATGTCATCATGAAGAAACAATTACAATATATGGTACAGAAACTACGCGTTCAGATTTTTTTAGTGGGCCAGGATATAATGCGGCAATTAAAACAGATCCAACCAGTGGTCAACGTTTAGAGGGAGTTGTGAGACATCTAGGTCACGATGCCCAAAAATGGACTGCTCAACTTAAATGGTTTTTAAAAGAGGACCAATTGGGGAATGCAAATGCAACTGAAGTAGGAAGTACAGATACCACCAGTGTCGCAAGTATTAGTAGGCACAGATTTGACTCACCATATGGTTATTGGGATCTTTGGGCACAAGCTAGTACTAACGTGGTTGCACTACAATGGTTTTATCCAAACGTCAACGGAATAAAAAATCTGCTACCGGGTTCAGTAGCCACACTAGAATTAATTGGTCGGATACCTCAACGCAATAATCTGGTCAATCGTTTTAGTAATAAGTTATTTATTAGACACAACACATCCGTATTGTGGGATACAGCTTCCAGAAATACAAGTTCAGTACGAGATATTGCGGAACAACCAAATTCCAACACTATTAGTAACGAGAAGTTAGCAAAAATTGCCACACATGAAAGTGACTTTTCAAATTTTAGTTATAAATCTAATCTATATCTTGGAACCAATCAAGTCATGTCAAATGCTTTAACTCAGCAAGATGTTGATACCGTTTGGACCAACGAATGGGCATATGATACAACTTATGGAACTTGGATTGTTGGGACTCCAACTGGAACTCCAACTAATTGTAATGGTCTGAAATGCCAGAATGTAAAGTTTGTACCAGACACTGATGCTCTAAACGGATTAACTGACAATTTAAAATTAGAACTTGAGATAGCACTATCTGATAATAATAACATGGTCATAGAAACCGACACCCTTACTTATTTACTCAACATACCAACCTTTTCAATTGAAGCGGTTGCGACCTCAGTTGATGAAGACGCTAGCAATGCACAGTTTAAAGTAATTTCCAATATCAATCCTGGTTCTGGGTCCTATATGGTTAAGTACACTCCTACCGATGTTTCAGGGGATTTTCTTAAAACCAGCGATAACCCATCAGGTGTCTCAAAAACGGAGAGTTTAACATTTATGTCGGGGTCAGACGGAAGTGGGGGTACTGAGTATTTTGCTACTTTTAATGTTGCAATTCGAGATTTAAATAATCTAGACGAAGCTAATGGGACCATTAAAGTTGAACTAGATAAGGTTACTAGTGCAGTCACCGACATCACTTTTGCAGTTGCTAAATCACCTAATAACTCAGCTGAAGTGACAATTAAGGACAAAAATGTTCCCATCATCACAATTGATAATGCTCCTAATATTGTAGCAAGTCAGATGGCGATGTTCCCACTAACTTCTGATATTCAGCCCCGTCAACCACTGATGATTAGATACATACCTACTGAAACTGGTTCGAATTTTCTAGATCCAACAGGTGGTACGTCAACTGAAGAAACAATGAAATCTGTTCCATTTACCGAACAACCAGACAAATCTGGTAAAGCTGTTCTTTCTATACCGACTAGAGTAGATTCTGCTGTCTCAATCGGAACTTTGAAAGTCTTACTAGTTGCTGATAACTCAACAGAAAAAACATATGAAATTAGTGGCACTGATTTAAGTCGAACCAAAACTGTATCAATATCAGCTTATCCAATTAGAACAATTTCGATAGAACAAGATGATGTTACGATTGACGAAGGGAAGTCTGTCGAAATCACACTCGTTTCAGATGGTGACCCTGAGCGCGATGATTTACCAATAAGTTATACCCTAAGACATCGAGATCACGACTATATTAAAGATGATGTAAATGGTAATGGTACTGGTGATTCACGAACTGCCACTTTAAAGTTTGAAGAAAATTTAACAACTGGTAAATGGGAAGCTGAAATAACGGTCGAGACAAAAGATAATAATAATAATTATAACGGGGATGGGGAAATTGAGCTTGAATTGGATGACCCCGGAGAAAGTTTTTATCGGATCGCAACCGCGGCAAATGACCGCAAAGTCACATTATTTGTTGATGATCTAGCAAAACCGTTAATCAAAATTCGGGATGGTAATGCAGTATCTGGTTTTCATGGTTCTGGAACTCGTGCTGGTAATCTTTTGCACGCACGTTTTCCTTTGACATCAACTCATAACGGAAATGTGGAACTTAGATATAGAAGATCAGAAACCGCTAATTTTTTCGATCCTGCTATTACCGATGAAAATGAAGTAAAAACAGTCTCAATAGGATTTTCAGGTGGCGGAGCTACTAAGAACGGACACTTTGACCATAATTTAGATGACCGCGATGATTCTGCAGAAGGTACAGTCACAGTTACCTTATTAGAAGACCCTGATAACAATTACATACTTTCTGATAACCTAGCCGAAAGAAGTGGTTCGGTCATGGTTTCTGATCCATCATATTCGGAGATGAATGCCTTCGTAGTAAATGGAACCGCTACTCCACACGGAACAAATAGCAGTAGGACCGGATTTATATATTTTAAAGATGCCCCAGCAAACTATACAGCAAGAACCACGGCCCGTGTATTAGATCGAGAAAAGGAAAAATTTAAGATTTATACTGAATGGTATCTGAACAATTCGCAATCGACTTCAGATGAGGGTAGTGGTGTAACACCAACTGCTAATATCATTGAACATCCGACCGCGGCCAATGAAAAAGTTGAAACACTCTATGGAGATTTTCAATTAGATGGTACTGGTTGGGGCGGGGGTGACCCCCACCGGACCCGAGGGGCAGGATTTATTTTAACTCGGGATAAATTGAATGCGATACCATTAGGATCACGTGCGAGATTAGTTGCTATCATGGAAATTCCAACCGAAGTGTTTAATAGAACGACTTTACACCTGGTGCCAAATACTCAAGCCTATTGGAATAGTTTCACCGACACAAAAACAAATACGATAACTCAGAAAGCAAATACCTATGAAGTAGGCACCACAAAAGAGGGCACAATAATTACCCATAATGACCCTGTAACTGACCTTGTCTTTAAATCTAAAGTATATGATAATAGCACAACCGCGGATGAAGATACACTTATGGATGAGGAGGTTGAACCAGATTGGATGGGCATGGAAAAAACACATGAAACCGATTATGGTAAATGGATTGTTGGTAATCTAAAAAATTGCGGTACTGTCCCTCAACACATGACTCAATCACAATGCTATGATGTCAGATTTGAGCCAAACTTAACGAATATCAACCAAATCAATGGAAAAATCGTCAAATTAGATTTGGAAACTTCAGTCACTGGTGAAGCTGATACAATTTCACTAATTATTACCAGTGAAGGTATCAATTTCAGCTTAGATGATAGCAATTCAAATATTATCAAAGCAACGGGTAGTTCACCGTCGGTTGATGACATGGACGGAACAGTGACTGCAATAACACAATCTGGTGACACTTTTGAAATTGAAGTAAAGCAAACAACCGATAATGCTGGAACTGAGATGACTGGAACAAATGGAGATACCGCAAATATGGATGCTGGATTTTCTTCCAAAGTCTATGGAACAGACCTAAGTCTTGGTAAATGGTACTTTGAAGAGTCTGATGCTTCAACAACAAACATTCCAGATCATACCACTAATTCCATTGTAACTCGCAATTTTAAATTCATCCCTGATGATTCAGCTATTGGAACCCTTTCGGCTGGAGAGGTGCGATATTCAACTATCACGGTAAAACAAATGCGTAGCACAAGTCCCGTTAGTACTGAATCTTACACTGTCTCAATCTATAAGGCCGATAAACCTGTGTTTATAATTACTGCAGTAGATACCTCGGTTAATGAAGGTGAATCAGCCACTTTGAAAGTCACAACTAATACTGATCCCGGTGCAAACTCTATTGATGTTAAATACACTCCAATAAATAGTACATATCTTGCATCTAGTGTACACAATACTTCCCAAACCGCAGGTTTGACGTTTGAACTTGATACAGCTAGTTCACCCCAAACATGGTCGAAAGAATTTGAATTGTCTCTACGAACTGCAAATACAATTGATGAAGCTGACGGGATAATTACCATAAAATTGGATGCACCTAATGTAGCAATAGCTGCAAACGACAAGTATGTCACTGATCCCAGTAATGTGGCTATAGTGGAAGTCAAAGATGCGACTGTACCGACAATTACATTTGAAAATGCAACAGCTGTTAATCAAGGAAATCCTGCTCAATTTACCTTAACCGCGAGTTCGCAACCACATGCACCTTTAGCAATTTATTTCAAACCAGCAAATACAATGGGTAGTTTCTTAGATTTTGCCAATGGTGGGGATGATTTACCGCGCACGGTTAATCCAAAAATTACTTTCTCCGGTACTAACCCAATTACCGGAACCCTTGAAATACCAACCATTTTAGATGAATCGAATGAAAGTGGTACGATCAGCGTAACACTACTTGCTGATCCAAGTACGGGACGCAAAAGTTATCAACTTTCCGCAAATCCAGCTGATCACACAAAAACCGTAACTGTCAATAGAAATGCACCATCCCGAATCATTTCACTAGATAATACTGCTATTACAATAAATGAGGGTGAAACCGCTAAAGTAAAATTTATAGCAGATGATGATCCGGGACGCAACGACTTGGCAATAAAATATACACCAACTGAAACTAGTGCTAATACCACTTATCTGGCAAATGATTCTAATAACAATGGGTCAGGTGTCTCACGTACAGCTATTTTAGATTTTGAGGAAATAAATGGTCAATGGGAAGCGGAAGTGGAAATAGAAACAAATGACAATGAAATGGATCAAATTCATGGTGTGATAACTGTAATGTTAGATATGCCGGGTGGTAATGATGGATACACGCGAACAACAACTACTAATGAACAAAGTGTTACGATAAATGTTAAAGACTTAACCGTTCCAACTATAACCATTGCTGATGCAAATGATGTAACCCCAGGGACAGCTGCATCTTTTACTTTGACTGCAGATGTTCAACCTAGAGAAGGTTTGACGATTCAATTTACACCTAGTGAGACTGGTTCCAGTTTTCTCATGACCGGTACAACTGGTCCTTCGTCACCCATTCTTTTTGGTCCACCAAGTGGAGGGGCTACTACACCGATAACTGGGACATTATCAATACCTACAATGAATGATAGCACAAAACTGAGTGGTGAAATTAGTATTCAGCTAATGGCTGACTCAAATGCCTCAGATCCCAGCTATAAAATTGTCGGTGATGCTAATGCTAATACAAAAAAAGTACGGGTATCAACTAATCCAATCGTTGAAATATCCATTGAAGAACGTTCCGCAACTATCACTGAAGGTGGTATGCAAAATGTTACTTTTGTTGCAGATGGGAATCCTAATAATTCTAATTTGTTAATAAAATATAGACCTACTGAGAGAAGTATGGGGACAAGTTACCTCAAAGCTGAAAATGGTCTTGGTACTGGGATGTCCAGAACAGCTTCAAACTTAACTTTTGTAGAAGATACAAGTGTCAGTCCTAGTATTTGGAAAGGCACAGTTACTATTATGACAAATAATGATAACGAAGATGGGAAAAATGGACTCATTGAGGTTGTTCTAGATAACCCCTCTGCCCAAGATGGCTATACAATAGCTGCTAGTCCAAACAATAGTGTACTAATTAATGTTAGGGATGGCACAGTTCCAACTATAACCATAGCTAATGCTACCCAAGTTGAACCCGCAGGAATTGCGCGATTTAAACTCACTTCATCTCATCTTCCACATCGTGCACTAGGGATTAAATACACACCGGAAGAAACAACAAGTACAATGTACCTTAACACTTCTGGAGGAGCAAGTGGAGCGTCTAGAATAGCCAGTCCCAAAATAAAATTCACTAGAGTAACAGCAACACCTCCAGATAGTGACACCTTTGAAGGTACTTTATCAATACCGACTGTTACTGATTTAAATAATATTGGTACCACTGGTACAATCAGTGTAAAACTTCAAGCTGACGAAAATACTACTGATCCTAGTTACGCGATAATGGGGACTGAAGATGATACCAGTAATAATAGAACTGTACAAATTATGTCGAATGTTACCATTCCAACGATAGAAATTGAATTTGAACAAACAACAATGAATGTTGATGAAGGTGATAAAATGATAGAGATAAAAGTTATCTTGAGTGAAGACCCGGTGCGTACATCGGTTCCAATTAAATATGCTCCTAGTGTCACTGGAACTGACTTTTTAGATACAACACTTGGTGTCGCAACTACGGAAAGACCTGTAACTTTAAGAAATTTCCAACCAGTACCCAACACCACGAAATTTTCAGCTACGTTTAAAGTTGATACTAAAGATGATAACGGCAGAGATGAGGCAAATGGAGTAATTACCCTCACATTGAGCGATCCTGAAAATGGTGCTATGTATACACTTAATAATACTAAAAAGGTTTTAACAATCAATGTTAAAGATGGCACAGTACCGACAATAACAATAGCTAATGCGGACAAAATTGTGGCACCAGGTACTGCTACATTTACTTTGACAGCTGACCCTCAACCGCGACAAGATCAAACCTTAACAATTAGAGTGAGACCAACTGAAACAGGAACAAGTTTCCTTTCTTCTGCGTTTGGAACTTCAGCCACACCAAAAGATATAATTTCCTTAAGTTTTTCGGGACAATCAGCACCTTATACTGAAACATTTGACGTGCAAACCGTACTTGATAGCAATTATACAAACGGAATTATTAATATTGAAATATTAGACGATTTAAATACTGCAGACCCTACCTACCAAATATCAGAAACTCCCTCAGAAAACACTGGAAAAGTTAGTGTGTTTTCTTATTCAAGTATTGAGTTGTCAATTGAAGAAACCACTCTGACAGCCACCGAAGGAGATAAAAATATTCAAATTACTGTGACAGCAACTGCGAACCCAGGAATTAGTAACATACCCGTTAAAATTACACCGACTGATACAACTGGTTCTTATTTGGAAAGTGGGAATGGTGTTGGTCGAATTGAGATGCTGACGTTTACAAATACATCACAACCTGGATCTCCTGAGAAATGGCAAGACACTTTCACAATTAATACCAGAGATGCCAATACTACTGATGAAGTTCATGGTGAAATAGAGGTTAAATTAGAAACACATGACATTGGAAATTATACGATAAGTTCTACACCAAATGAAGATCATGTAGATATTACTGTTTATGATAGCTGGAAGCCTACAATTACAATAGCAGATGCCCCTCAAATTGTAGGTAGTGTTGATGCTGAATTCCCCCTCACAGCAAGTTTTCAACCGGTTGGAAATACATTAGCAATCAAATACACAATTTCGGAAGATGTTGGAAACTTTCTTTCATCTACGATAACAAATCCAACTGACGAACAATCTACAACAATTACTTTTTCATCTAGTGCTGGAACCTTAGCAATTCCAACCAAAGAAGAAGATGGAACAGTACCTGCTGGAACGATCTCAATTACGCTCCAAGAAGACGATATAAACTACACTATTTCTGACACAGTCGCAGAGCGAACCAAATCCGTAATTGTAATCGATCATTCATATATTTCAGTAAAATTTAGAACTCATAGTAATGAAAATACACAATTATCTATTCATAATTCCAGTATTGACCGAGAAAATCATGAAATCGCTACCCTTTATATTAGAGATCCAATGACAGATTATACAAATTTAACTACCATAACTCGCTTACGGGGCAAAGATGAAGATGATGTTAGGTTCCAAGTCAAATGGTATGAAAATGGTGTTTTTGTCAATCAATCATCCAAAGAAGGATTAGATAACGATCTGGTCTCCCCATACGGTACTTGGGTTGTTGATGATGATTTGGGAAACGAAGCTAATGAACATATGACAACTACTAATGTTGTTGTATTTGAGCCAAATGACGACGGCATTGATGCAATACCACCAAGTTCAAGAATAATGGTTGAATTAAATAAAGAAGTCCCAACAAATGTAACTAATACAACAATACTACATTTTGTACATAATACAGCTACCACATGGAATAGCAATTCTACAACTTCAATTACAGGAAATCCGAATACTTATGATGTAGGTGTTCCCAAATATGCAACAATAAAAACCTACCACAGTACCTTATCGGATCTAAGCTTCAAATCGAAACTATATAACGGGTCGAGAACATCAGAAGACGTGACTTTGAGTGAAACCAGTGGAGAATGGACTCATACCACAACTTACGGAACTTGGACTATTGATAATCAAAGAGCTTGTGGTGAATCAATTTTAGGAGTAAATGATGCAAATTGTTATGATGTAAAGTTTGAACCGAATTTGACGGCTATCAATAGTATAAAAAACAAAGTTGTGAAAATAGACCTTGAAACTACAATTTCGGGTAGTACTACGGAAACAGATACTCTATCTTATATTATAGTTGATGAAGACATTCAGATTGCAATTGATGATAATAACTCAAATATTATTGATGCATCTACAACCTATACTGCTAGCAATATCAATTCAACTCTGACTAGTACCAAGGAATCAGATGATACATTTAGTGTTGAAGTTAAAGAAACAGAAGACAATGCGGGAACCTACTCTGCTGTTAATTCAACTAAAGTCGGACCAAATATGGTTGCTGGATACTCAGCAGGTGAATATAGTTTGAACCTTGGAAAATGGTATTTTGCAGAGGCTGATAATGCTAACCCTGTTTCTCATTCTGATTACACCACTGTTAGACGTAAAATCACGTTTATCCCAGACGCTACGGCAGTAAATGGACTTAGTGCTGGGGATGTACGTTATGCTACAATTGCCGTTAGTACCATGCGTAGCTCAAATGTTATCAACACTGAGACATTTACTGTTGCGATCTATGGTGCGACGCTTCCCGTTTTTAAAGTTTCAGCTGTCACTGATTCTGTGAATGAAGGTGGTACCGCACAATTTAAAATTACTACGGACTCAGACCCAGGAACTACGACACATGCAGTGACATTTACTCCTACGAATACCAAAGGGAGTTTTCTTAAAGCTGCGGATTTAAACACTTCAAAGTCTATAAGTAATTTGACATTTACCCCTGACCAACAACAGAATACGACTTCTTGGACATCAAATACAATTGATTTGGAATTACGAGCTGATAACAGCACAGATGAAGATCACGGGATAATTTCAATCAAATTGGATCGGCCCTCTGGTTCTATTTCAAGTGCAACCTTTACAACCGACCCAAACAGCGTGGCTACTGTAGCAGTTAAAGACCAAAGTGTACCAGTAATTTCATTTGTAAATGCACCTGGTATAAGTGCTGGCGCAGATGCTGTATTCACTTTGACATCTACACCACCGACCTGGCAAGATTTGGCAATTCAGTTCACTCCGACAAATTCAATCGGTGAATTTCTAGACGAAACCGCTGGTGATTCTGGCGTTGTCCGGATTACAAACCCGAAAATTGATTTCCCTACTGGAGATTCCTTTCCTAGTGGAATGTCATCAAGTACTGCAACTTTGACTATACCTACTATGCTCGATGATGTTGCAACTGGTGAAATTAGCGTTAGGATATTAGCCGACCAAAATACCACAGACAAAAGCTATAATATCTCCCAGACTCCTGCTGACAATACCAAAACCGTAGCAATTACTGCTACTTTTCCAACATTAGAACTTTCACTTCAAGAAAGTCGTGTAAGAGTTGAAGAAGGCGGGATGGCAACAATAACAGTCACCGCGGATCAAGATCCAATACGCTCCAGTTTAGATATTAGCATTACACCAGAAGATGAGGTACAAAATTTCCTACTTACAACTTCAAATGCTGATGCTTCAGGTATGCCACGCACTGTTACTCTCACTGGTTTCCAACCTGATGGAACTGGAAAATATACAGCAACATTTCCTATAAACACAAAAACTGTTGCCGGAGATGGACCTCATGGTGTAATAAAAGTTGAATTAAATTCTGGATCTGGGTATACAGTCTCTAATACCACCAATCATGATCATGTATTTATTGATATCATTGATAGTACCAAACCTTTAATTAAAATCGCAGAAGCACCGAATGTGACCGGTTATAACGCTGACGATGAATTTAAAGCTAAAATCACATTTTCATCAGACGAAGTACCGCATGATAACGGTAATCTAACTTTAAAATATAGACGAGAAGAAACTGGAACAACATTCCTTGATCCAGCAGCTACATCGAATGAAGAACTTACTACTGTAATTACTTTTTCGGGAAGTAGTCCCAATATTACTGGATCTTTTGAATTAGGATTACAGGATGACGCAGATAAAAACTCAGGGACATTCACGTTTACCCTATTAGCTGATACGGATAACTATGAGCTTTCTACTACAATAAGTGACTTTATGCGTACTATTACAGTAAATGATCCGTCATTTATTAAGGTGAATTCTTTTGATGCAAGTCAAGTTACTATATCAACTGCAGGAGGCGTAACGGCTTCCGAAAGTCAAGAGGCTACATTATATATCAAAAAACCAACAGATACTTATACAGTGACAAATACGACCCGTGCCTCAGAACACGACTATACAAATATAACGTTTAGAGGTGTTTGGTCATTAGATGGCTCACAAGTCGGTACAACTATTCCTCCTGTAACCGGTCAAACTGGGACGATCACTACTCCATATGGTAATTGGACCTTAGATGATAGTTGGACTGGAACTGGTCTTCGTCGAAGTTCATCGTCCAAATTTGAATTTTCTAATTCTAACTTTGCTAACATACCATCTGGTTCTAAAGCAAAAATTGATATAAATTTAGAAGTTTCACATCAAGTAACAAGTACTACGACTCTAAATGTTATTCACAATACGACATCGCTTTGGGATAGCAATTCAGAAGAAATATTCAATGAACCTTCAAGCAGTACAAATATCGGTTCCAATAAAGTTGGTACTATTAAAACATACCATGACACTCCTTCCGAGCTAAGTTTTAAATCAAAACTCTACGATGGAACTACACCAGTAGTTACGCAAGATTTAACCGAATCACCATCTGGTACGTGGACTTTTAACACTTCCTATGGAACCTGGAAAGTAGATAATCAACAGACTTGTCCTACAGATACTGATGCAACTTGTTTTGATGTGGCATTTGAACCAAGTACAACTAATGGTGTTGTTGATTTGCGAGCAATAGGTGGTAAAATTGTAAAATTTGAATTGGAAACAATTATAACTTCAAACTCAACTGAAATTGAAAAAGATACTCTTACCTATCAAGTCATTGGATATCAAACTACCTTGGCACTTAATCAAAGTGGTTCAGATCAAATTAGTGCGAATTCAAGTACAACTTCAATTGACAATGTTCCTGGTACCGCGACCATTTTGAAAGCAGCTACCGATACTGTGAACATAGAAACTAAAGAAACAACTAATGATCAGGGAACAAATACAACTAACGGAACGATAGATCAAACTATCACTACTATAGATGGAATCCAATCTAAGGAATATGGTAATAATCTAACCTTGGGTTCTTGGTATTTTGAAGAAGTCTCCGGACTCACACCGGTTGCAAACACTCTAGATTCAAACTTTCACACCATTACCCCCAGATTTTTGTTCAAACCAAAACCATCCGCCATTGCGGCACTACCTGGAAACGCAGTTCGAAAGTCAACATTAGTTGTCAAAACAAAGAGTGGTGCAAATACCATAATAACCCAAGAAATTTCCGTTACAATCACGATAACTAGTTTACCGATCCTTTCAATTGAAGTGGTAACAAGAATCGTTGATGAAGGTGGCACCGCTCAATTCAAGATAATTTCTGACCAAGACACTGGATCTAGTACTTTCACAGTCGATTATACACCTACTGATACCGAAGGTACTCATATTGATGCGACTCAAGGGGGAGCTTCAGATTCGTCAAGAGAATTGAGAGATTTCACATTTACCGCTGTTACATTACCAAACGGTGGAGGTACAGAATATTCAAAAACAATTGACATTGAATTACGAGATGCTGACACCACCGATTCCGGACCAGGAACAATAACGGTGGTATTAGGACCAGTTTCGGTAAGCAGTACCACCACCTACGCAATTGCGTCTGGACAGAGTAACACAGCAGTAGTACGGATTAAAGATGCAAATACACAACCGACGATTACGATTGGTGATGCACCTGAAGTAACTGCCGATACAGCTCGCGAAGATGGCATCATTCATGCATCATTCCCAATTACTGCAACAGCAGCTCCATATGGAAATTCATTGATGGTAAACTATATTGCAACAGAAACTTCAAATAATTTCCTTGGTCATGCCGCGGGTACTATGCAAACTGCAGAAGTAACATTTACTGGAACTAGTGGAACTTTAAAAGTTCCAACAATGGATGACTCTACTGCTAGTAGTGGAACCTTTCAAGTAGTACTTCAAGATGATAACCTAAGTTATGAACTAGGGACTACAGATCCAGAAAAAACTGGTAATGTAACTGTTCATGACCCGTCCTATATCCGTGTGGATAATTTCTCAAATAATGTATCAGTTGATGCCAAAAATAATTCAGTAGCTACACTCTATATTCAAGACACACCATCAAATTACACCATAACCAACACAACTCATGCTTTAGCAACAGATATAACAAATGAAGATATCACATTTGAGGCAAGTTGGTACTTAAACGATTCTTCTTCAGCTGAAGGTAGCACGGCATCAACTACTGGGAAAAGCGGTACGCTTGATACTCCTTATGGTGATTGGGTATTAGATGATAGTTGGACTGGTACTGGACCTGGTCAAACAACAAGTTCCAAGTTTGAAATAACTCGAGCAGAAATTGATGCTATCCCATCGGGTTCCAAAGCTAGAATAGAATTAAATTTAGAAGTACCAAATAGCGTAACCAATTCCGCAACGCTTCATCTTGTGCATAATACCACAGCTGCTTGGACTAGTAATGAAACTACGATTACTGAAAATAGCGATGCCTCTGGCATTGGTTCCCCAAAAACTGGAACTATCAAAACTTTTCATACCCCCCTTTCCGAACTCAGTTTTGTATCAAAACTCTATGACGGAAGTTCCACTCCAGATGAACAAGATTTAACGGAATCACCTTCAGGAGAATGGAGCTATACCACGTCCTACGGCAAATGGGTTGTCAATAATCAAAGAGCTTGTCTTACCGATACAGATGCAATGTGTTTTGATGTGAAATTTGAACCAAGTAATAGTGGGGCTGAATTGCAAGCGATAGCCAACAAAACTGTAAAATTTGATTTGGAAGCCAAAATAGTTTCAAACTCAGCTACAGTTGAATCAGACACCATCTCTTATATTGTGAATGGCTATAATACCACACTAGCCCTTGATACCCCTGGTTCTGATCAACTCAATGTTACTGATAGTGACACAATGCTTGACGATATTACTGGAGTCGCAACCATATACAAAAAGTCAGCCGATACGCTAACCATTGAAACAAAAGAAACGACAACCGACCAAGGAACCACTCCAACCATAGGTACCATAGATACGAACGTCGGTTCAACAGCAGGATTTCAATCCAAAGTATATGGTAACAACTTAACTTTAGGTAAATGGTATGTTGAAGAAGGGTCTAATGTTACTGAAGTTATGGACATGGTCGACTCAAATTTTCATACTATCACACCAAAATTTTCGTTTAAACCAGATATTGATGAAATAAAAATGCTGTCTTCGACGGCAATTAGAAAATCAACGTTAACAATAAAAACAGTAAGTGGTATGGATACAATAGTCACCCAAGAGTTAATAGTAACGATAAGTCGTGGCAATCTACCCATTTTCTCAATTGAAGTAGTGACGAATATCGTTGATGAAGGAGGAACTGCTCAATTTAAAATTGTTTCAAATAGAGACCCAGGAACTGGTACTTTTACTGTAGGTTATACTCCAACTCATACGGGTGAAAATCATATTGACGAAACAATGGGTGGTGCCTCAGGTACGTCAAGAGAATTAAGGGATTTCACATTTTCCACTATTACATTACCAAGCGGTGGAGGTACCGAATATTCTAAGACATTTAACATTGAATTGCGCGATGACGACTCTACCGATACTGGCCCGGGAACAATAACGGTGATGTTGGGTTCAGGTTCAGTTAGTGGCTATATAGTCGCAACCGGAGCAGACAGCTCAGCTGTAGTTAGGATAAAGGATGCCAATACTCCAACTATCACGATTGGTAATGCACCGAATGTGACTGCAGATACAATGCGTGAAAATGACATTATTCATGCCTCATTCCCGATTACCGCGTCTACTGCTCCTGTTGGTAGTTCATTAATGGTGATCTATACTGCAACGACACCCTTAGGAAATTTCCTAGGTCATGCCACAAATACTCCAACAACTGCTGAGGTTACATTTACAGGGACTAGTGGGATATTGAAAGTCCCTACGATGGATGACTCAAGTGCTGGTAGTGGTACCATTCAAGTCGTTCTACAAGATGATAACTTAAGCTATAACTTAGGTGCAACCGATCCTGTCAAGACTGGCATGGTGACAGTAAATGATCCATCATTTGTAAGAGTGGACACCTTTCCCCAAAATATCGTATCTATCGATCCAAATGATGGAGAAGTCGTTACACTCTATTATAAAGATTCTCCAGCAGATTACACCATCACTCACAAAACAGATGCATTGGCAACAGATGTAACTAATGAAGCGATAACATTTGAAGCAAGTTGGTACTTGGATGATTCTTCAACAGCTGAGGGTAGCACTGCTACCCCAGTGACTGGGAAAACTGGTTCTCTTGATACTCCTTATGGTGACTGGACATTGGAAGATAGTTGGACCGGTACTGGACCTGAACGCTCAACGGATGCAAAATTTGAAATTACTAGAGCAGAAATAGATGCAATTTCGGTTGGCTCTACAGCTAAGATTGACTTGAATTTCTCCGTACCAAACCAAGTAACCAATTCTGCAACACTTCATCTAGTTCCAAACACAACGATATTTTGGAATAACACAACTGATACAACCCTAGCAGAAAATCGAAATACAGCTGATTTCACTACAAATAAAGAAGCAACCATAACTACCTACCATGATGAATTAAGCGAGGTGAGTTTTGAATTAAAACTCTATCAGGGAAGTTCGACCCCACTTGATGTACCACTTACCGCTGGAAATGATATTGCAGGAGGATGGTCTGGACCGGGATGGTCGGCCCAACAAACAATCTATGGTCGATGGGTCATTGGTAATCTACAGGATTGTGAAACTGGTGCAAAATGCTACAGTGTACGATTCATTCCAAATGCTACCAGAATAGATAATGTTAAAGATAAAGTAGTTAGGTTTGAACTAATCACTAAAATCACTGAAAATTCGACAGAGGTCGAATCCGATACTTTGACTTATACTATTGAGGGTAGTGGTGTAAATGTCGCAGTTGATGCAAACAACTCTAGTACCATTCAGTCACCAGCTACTGCAATCACATTAGTTGATGTCAACGCAACAGCCAGTCTATTTGCAATGGCTTCGGATACGTTTACTATTACCGCTACTGAAACAACTACAAATTCTGCAACACCGACAAATATGGGAACAGTGAGCACTACATCCAATATGGATGCTGGATTTGCATCTGTTCAGTATGTAACGGATTTAACTCTTGGATCATGGTATTTTGCGGAAAATAACACTGGCTCACCAATCGCAGATGGACTAGATTCAGATTTCCGATTAGTTTCCCGCGCAGTTTTGTTCAGACCAAATCCAACCGAAATTGCTAAACTACCTGTAGCTGCTACCCGGACTTCCACGCTTACCGTTAATGTTGTAAGAAATGATACAATAATATCATCCAATACATTTGTGGTCACGATAAATCGAATCAATACCCCCGCCTTTTCAATCTCAGCTCCTGAAGCTGCTGTGATAGATGGTGGAACGCTTGAATTTACTGTCACCGCGGATGCAGATCCAGGTACTACCGCGATTGATATTAATTATATAGTATCAGAAGAAAGTGGTGATTTTCTCGCAGCTTCTGTAACCAAAGACTCACCTTTGCCAATATCCTTGCCATTTCAAAGTGTCTCTGGTTCTAACACATGGACTGCTCAAATCCCGATCGCGTTAAAGACTGCTGATATGACCAATGCAACATCTGGGTTAATTAAAGTAACTTTAGAACAACCAGCTGATAATTCGGTATATTTCGTTGCAAAAGCACCAAATAATGAAGCAACTGCTATCATTACTTCTGCTGATTTACCAGTAATTTCAATAGCCGACGCACCAGTAACTTTCAATGGTGAGAGTGCAGTATTTGAAATTTCTTCAAATATAGCTGTCGCAACAGACAACGCTATTACACTTAGATTTAAACCGACTAAAACTAACGGTAATTTCTTAGATGAAACTGATGAAGCGAATAGTGCTGATTGGACTTCGGGTACGATCCGAGAAATGAGTGGAATTACCTTTGCTGGCGCAAGTGCACCATACACTACAACATTATCAATTGAAACTATGATCGATGCCAATGAAACTTCGGGTTCTTTTATGGTAGAATTAGTAGACGATGATGCTAACCCACAAACCTATGCTGTTGATCCTAATAAGAAGACAGCAACAGTCACGGTGTATCGATTACCAACTCTCTCTATTGCACCACTTAGTGCTGAAGTTGAAGAAGGGGGAGAACTAGTATTTGTCGTTACTGCAGACTTTAAACCACGTACTACACAAGAAACACTTAGCTTTAAATACATCGT
Source organism: Stappiaceae bacterium (assembly GCA_964291365.2). GTDB lineage: Bacteria > Pseudomonadota > Alphaproteobacteria > Rhizobiales > Stappiaceae > JBDWFY01. The sequence continues at coordinate 331,683 of OZ219989.1, read as the reverse complement.
GTCGGAAAGTAATAGTAATTTCCTTGATCCAAGCGTAACAAAAGGGTCTGAATTGGACGCAACCAACGTAGTGTTCACGGGAACTGGACTTATTAATTGGACTGCTAGACTTCCAATTTCCTTAAGAGCACGGAATAACACAGATACCGAAGATGGGTCAATCAGTATAGCATTAGTTCAACCCAGTTCTATCACTGATTTTGAAGTTAATACGACTCCAGTATCCGTTGTGGTAAAGCAAGCCACCCTTCCAACATTTTCTATTGAACAAACTAGTATGAATATTGATGAAGGGGGAACTGCAACTATAACAGTAACTACGAATCTTATACCAAAAACTAATCCATTAATGGTAAGTATTATCCCAACCGAGACTGCAGGTACTACTTATTTAAAAGATGATGATGCTGGAAATGGTAGTACAGATAGTCGAATAGTATCATTGGAATTCATGAATACTGCACAACAAGGTTCACCCGAAAAATTGGAAGCTTCATTCACAATAATGACCAATGCTGATGATTTTGATATGCCTAATGGTGTAATTAACGTCGTGTTAGACACCCCTCCCGCAAATGCTGAATATACCATAAATAAAGATCCTAATGACCGGATTACCATTAACGTTAAAGATTTAACTGTCCCCACAATTTCTATAGTTAATGCCCCTGATGTTACAGCTTTAACTGACGCTAAATTCACCTTAACTGCTAGTGTCCAGCCACATAAACCATTAACTATTAGATTTATACCGACTAATACTACTGGTAACTTCCTTGATGTCTCAAATAAACCTGCATCTGAGGAAGAGAGAACTGAAGATATTACTTTTGCGCCTCCAAGTGGAGCAACAACTCCAATTACTGGTACTCTTCCTGTTCCTACCACAATTGATGAAGCTCATAATTCTGGAGTCATTACCATTCAATTACTTGCTGATTCAAATACTGATGATCCCAGTTATTCCCTAGTTGATCCAAGTCCGTCGGTAACTGTTGCGGTAACCAATCCAGTTATCCCAGAAATCTCAATAGCAAATGCAGAATTGACCTTTAACGAAACAGATGCACGATTCACCCTCACCTCCAATATTGCAACAAGCCAGCATACAATTACCATTAAACCATCCAATAAGAGTGGAAATTTCTTTGACCCTGATGGTGGTCCAGCTGTTGGAAATAATCGAACAGTTGATGTGACATTCACTGAATCTAATGGAACTTATACGGCTCCTCTAATAATCAAAACTAAAATTGATAACGCTAATGCTTCTGGTGAAATTGAAGTGGAACTCATTGATGGGTCCGTAACAAATTCATATAATATAGTTGACACTCAGAAAACAGCAACTGTTCAAGTATATAGAGTTAGAACGCTTGAAATCTCCTCTGTAATTCCCCATATCATTGAAGGTACTAATGAGCACGTATTTACTGTAACATCTGATCTAAATCCAAACAATGAGCCGGTTATGGTCACTTACACCGTAACGGAAACAACAACCGACTTTCTAGCCGGGTCCATTACTCCTGGTGAACAAGATCCAATTGCACTAACTTTTGGTCGCACTGATGCGGCTTCACCTTGGACCTCAAGTATTACAATTCCATTACGTGATGAATCAGATGGAGATTCTGGTAAAGGCTCAATTACAGTTAGATTAAAACCAGTTGATTCTATATATGAAGTAGTAGCTCAAAATCAAGAAGTTGTTGTTGATACTTATGACAAATCGCTAATACCTACATTAAATATTATGGACGCTTCAATAGTAGAAGGCGATGTCAATACAAATTCAACTCTAATGTTTAACGTTGAATTGACAATAAATCCTCAAGCTCCGCTAATAGTGCGATATCAGGTGATTTCTTATACGGGTGATGCCAAACGCGCAATCAGAGGACGTGATTTTACACTTAGTCCTGGTGATGTAGATTTTGAACCTAATACAAACTTAAGTCAGAATATCTCAGTACCTGTAATTGATGACGATTTGATTGAACCGGTTGAGGAATTTCATATTGAAATTTCAGTACCAGAAAATTCTCTAGTTATAATTGGGAATTCTATTGGAGTTGGAACCATTAACGATAATGATCAACCAGAAGATCCTACTCCTAAACCATTTATTTATATTGAGGCACAAAATTTAGTAATTGAAGAAGGTGATTCAGCAGTATTTATGATTAATGCTGACCGACCAGCAAACCATACTTCTGCAATCATAGGTATTGGATTAAGTGTATCGCAGGGAGAGACGGATGACTTTATCGGCTGGCGTGTACCTAGACAAATTTCAATCCCTGAAAATGAGGAAAGCTATCAAATCAGCATAGCCACGGTGGATGATAGCGTTGATGAAACCAATGGAACAATTACCGCTACAATAACAGCAGGAGACGGCATTAATCTAAACCGAGAAGATGCAGAAGCTACGGTAACAGTCAATGATAATGACGAAACCACGACTCCAACTGATAATGAACCAAGAATTTCCGTTGCTGATGTCGCGGTAAATGAAATATTAGAAAGTATTGATGACTTGTTAAGTAATAGAACCGAATCGGCAGAAGCACCTAGTTCAATTCTACCAACTATCTCGGTAGTAGCATTTACAACCAACATCACTGAAGGTGAGAATGCAGAGTTTAATCTAATCTCTAGCGATAATTTGACCAACAACTTGAACGTCTCATTTATGATGAGTCAGAGTGGTGATTTCTTAGCTACGGAAAATCGATCTCAAGCACAAATTCATCGTTTAACCAATCAAGCAAGAGTCATTATAACTACGCAGGATGATCAAACCGCAGAGGGAGACGGAACGATCACCCTTCAACTAATACCCGATAGCACTTACAAGATTTCTTCACAAAATAGTGCCACCGTAGCGGTTTCTGATGCAGTTGATCGACAAGCTAGAAAAGATCAAATTGCCAGTCGAAGTAGTGAAATTTTACCTGAAGTACTCAATTTAGTTGGTAGTAATGCGTTAGCAACCACTTCACAACGTATTCAACAAGCACAAGGTAGTTCTGGTTTAGGTGCGTCCTATCGTATAAACGGAGCACAAGATCTCAAACAAATCATTACGACCAGTGGTGAAATGATCAATTCTGAACCAGAGTCTCTCAGATCAATTCTTGGCAACTCGGAATTTGCATTTGACGTATATTCAGAGGACAACTTGACAAATCCAGTTTCCGTATGGGGATTAGGCGAACTTAAAAATGTTAATTCTACCAGTGGTGCATCTGGTTGGACCGGTGATGCATTTACAGGTCACCTCGGTTTTGATACCAAGTTATCACCAAATACACTAATGGGAATGACAACATCCATCATAGATATGGATGCTGGTTTTGCCTTAAAACAAAATAATGAGTTTATACTTCAATCACGCAATACCACCTTCAATCCATACCTAAACTGGACTTCTCAGAATAATGACGCACAATTACAAACTATTGTAGGATATGGCTTTGGTGCGATTGACATTAAACAACCTAATTATCAATACGAAACTTTGCAAAGTTTCTCCTCTGCAATAAGTGTCAACGGACGCAAGCAATTGTATGCTTCCGATAGTCTTTTAACTGGTGGAACCAGCACCTTAAGTTTGGTTGGTGAATCATGGATTACCCAATTACAAGTAGCAGAAAAACAAGATATCATTGACGCAACTAACCTGAGTGCTCAACATCATCGCATTGCGGTAGATGGTTCACACAACATTACACTTGATAATGGTTCATCAATCAAACCAACATTATCAATTGGCTTACTTCATGATGGCAAAAATCAAGACGCATTACAAGGACTTGAATTAAGAAATGGACTTACTTACTCCAATACAATTGGTTTTGGACTCGCTGGTAATGCAAGATTGATATTAGAACCTTCTAGTCAAGCAAGGTTATGGAACTTAAATGGTTCACTTGATTTTGATTATGGTCGTGATCAATTAGGTGCCATACTAAATATCACTGGAACCTATTCACATGGACAGGAAAATTACACCGACTTATTGAATATGAGTATTCTTGATGGCGTTGGATCCAATACAATGGATAAAGCTATCAATACCGAACTCCAATATGGACTCAAGGTATGTGGAAATATATGTCAAGTAACACCTTATGCTGGATATAATTATAATCTTGACAAAGCAAACAGTGCTCAATTTGGAACCCGATTCTCTGTTGGGACATTGTTGAATCTTGAATATGAAGGCTCGTATAATCCAAGCTCCGATACAACAACTAACCAAAAGGTTCAATTGAACAGCCGAATTTCATGGTAAGTAGTAGCATTTTATTGGGTCGATTCCGCGACCCAAAATAGCTATGGAGTTTTATTCGCATGCTAATCTTGTGCTCAGTTAATAGCTGTAGCATGTACATGTTTAATAGTCGGCATAAATTTTATTTTGGGTAGTTATTTGAGAAGCAAAAATAATTATCTGATAAATATCAGTTGTATTTGTCGCTAGACATTTTTTTATGTTAGTACTTGACAACCATAAAATAAGGAATTATAGGTGAAATTAGAACAAGATTTTGAACTAAAATCGGAATCTGTGAAAAAGATAGTTGCAAAAAAAATTTAAGTGTACTATATTGAAGTTAGGGAAAAAAATTTTGATAAGATATGGTATTAAATTGAGTTTTAGTTTTGAATGAAATGGATGCAACAAAAAGGAAAATTTAAGAAATGTAAATTGAATCGAAATTTCAATTTCAAAATCTTTAGGTAGTGCACCTAGTGACGTAGTTCTTAATCTGGATGGGATCGATTCTTCGCTTATGCATAAAGTGATTGCAAAAACGTTGTTGTTCTAATTCAAATCACTTGATTTGGACAACCTAATTTTAGTCGCACAGGTCTAATACAAATTTAAAAGGAATTAATTATGTACCTAATCTACTTGGTTTTAATTATCGCTATTTTAGTTCCCGGAGGTGCTTGGGCATCAATGGATCTGAAGTACGGGCAATTTCGAGTTTTAGAAATCCGCAAGTTGCTCATAAATATGATTTATTGCAATTTTGTAATAATAGCATGCATAATTTTAACCTATCATATAATTGGTAGGGAGAATTCGTATTTTGACTTCATCAACGACATAAAGGGCTTTGATCGTTCAGAACTTGTTGACGAAATAAGTTTATCAGTCCTATATGCAATAATTTTGACAATATTCTGGCTTTATGTTTCTAAAAATGATTGGATCACTTGGTTTTTAACAAAAATAAGGGCGACTAATCGAAAGGGAGAAGGTGGTAATTGGAAACAAACTATAGATACTGCTATTACCAAATTTAAGTATTGTCGTTATTTTGACCTTAAAAATAAACTAATTTACCAAGGTAAGATGAAATCTTATTCCTATACAGAAGACTTCAGAGAAGTCGCATTAGTTGATGTGAAAGTCTATGATTCCTCTTGGAAATTACAATCTAAAGCTCCGTATATCTATCTTTCATTTCCAAAAGACCAAGTAAGATTGGAGTTTTTCAACATAGGAGAAATACAAAATGCCTAGAATGAAATTTGATCCCCATATTATCGTACTTGACAACGCGATATGGAGAACCCACGATCATGATGGTAATCCGTTAGAACCATCGTCCGAAGAATATTACCCTACGGATTCGGACATAGAGAAAATGCAAAAACAGCGTGAAGCTAATTCAGCTGCTTCATCAGCGAATTCAGAGGAGTAAATCTGAGGTTTTTGAACAATCCAGCGACTAAATTATGATATTTGATCGCTGACCCTGTCAAATGTGAAGAGTGGTAGCTCAAGTGTATTGAGCCACTGGTTTTAAGTGTCCAAATGACCAAGTAAGATTGGAGTTTTTCAACAAAGGAGAAGAAGCACATGTCTAGAATTGGATATGACCCCAATATAATTGTTCTTGATAATGGAATCTGGAGAACCGACATAGGTAATAGACCAGGTGATGAATTGGTTCAAGATTACTACCCTAAGGATCTAAGGGATTTTGGCAAACCTGAAAAAACTGATGATGCGAAAGGTTCAACAGATTCATCAGCAAATTCAGAAAAGTAAGTCATGAAATCTTGAATAATCCAGTAACTAGACAATGGAGTTTAGTCGCTGACCATAATAAATGTGTTGGTGATAGCTCAAGTGTATTGAGCTATTGGTTACTAGTGTCACAAAAGACCAAGTAAGATTGGAGTTTTTTAACAAAGGAGAATCACAAAATACCTAGAATTGGATATGATCCTCATATTATCGTACTTGAAAACGCGATATGGCGAACACACGATAATTATGGAAAACCGTTTAAACCATCGCAAGAATATTATCCGAAGGATATAAGTGATCTTGCTGAACCTGAAAAAGAAGATGATGCTAATTCAGCTGAATCATCAGCGAAGTCAGATGAGTAAATCTTGTGGTTTTGAATAATCTAGCGACTAGACTATGTTGTTTGGTCGCTGGTCATGTCGATTGCGAGAGTTGTATATAGAATGTCACAAAAAATGTTTCAATTGTGGTTAGATAGAAAGACGTTTTTCGGATATAAATTATCCGAGTTTTAAATGTTTCATTTTTTCTCCATTCTTTTGAGCGCGTATAAATACCCCTTAGACTTACCAATATATATGCTCCACTACCAACCATTACCACTTCACGCACACGCGATGTTTAGCAACAAATACAACTGATATTTAGTAGACAATTATTTACTTGAGTTGTAGCAACTCAAGATTAAATATAATTTGCGAATAAATCAAAAAATATTTGCAATTGAAAAATGACGCGATATATTTGTAAAGTACTTTTTGTACTTGACCAAATAAAATTTTGTTAATCGAATAATTTACTTTCAATTTGAATTGGTATAATATTCAAAAACAACTAGTGTAAGGTATTCACTCAATGGACGCAATTGAACGTTGTATAGTAAATAGTAAAGGAGACCCTGATAATCTGTTGAGTCTAACAGCACCTTCACCAGATAATATTGGGTATTCAACAATAGTATCGGGCATACAGAAAGGTGACGAACTATTGAAGATGGTGAATTCAGTATATGAATGGCAATCTGAACCGCTTATGTACATGATTGATGGTAGTAAATCTCTTGCTCCCTCTCCAGAACTTGGAAAATTACGAAGAATTTTAGCTTTACGTGGAGATACCCCATATTTAGGAATTGTACATTCTGAAAGGCTAAAAATTCATCAAATTTCGCTTGATGAAATGTCATTTCAAGACACTGAAGTTAAAATTGATAACTACGTAGAGAATAACGGTGCGTTTTTTGCAAAACTTGCAAATATTCGACCTAATTCTAGCACAAGTCAATCAGAGGCAGTTTCAAAGGTAATTCTCAAATTACTTACGAAATCAATCAGTAACATCTTAGAATTAAAGGAAGTGAAAGATAATGACACAATTTCACTGGTCGGGCGCGCGTTATTTGCACGATTTCTCGCCGACCGAGAGCTAATTCCCAAGAATCTGAAAATGGCAGCTGATGCAAGTAATTTGTTTGACACGCCCACTAATGTGCTGAAAACTTCACATTGGATTGATAAAACCTTTAATGGCGACTTTTTACCTATTTCTGATGCTGTCATTTCACGACTAACTCCCGACTCATGCAGTGAATTAGGGAACATTATGAGAAAAGCTGAATACGGGCAACTCTATCTAGGTTGGAGTGATAAAATATGGGATTTTTTAGACTTTGCCCATATTCCAGTTGGAATACTAAGTCAGGTCTATGAAATGTACTTAAAGAAGCATCACGGGCAAAAACAAAAGGAACAAAGTGGATTCTATACACCAGTTAACATAGCAAAGTTTATGGCTGAAATTTCAATAGAAGCGACTTTAGCCCAATCTAAAGACAAAAAACCAAAAATTCTTGATCCCGCCGCAGGAGCTGGGGTATTTTTGATTTCTGCTTTTCAAAAATTGGTACAAGAACAGTGGAAAAGAGATGGCAAACGACCAAATACTAAAAGTTTGCGCAAAATATTGAATAACCAAATTACTGGCTTTGATATTGACGAACCTGCACTTAGATTTGCCGCCCTTGGATTGTACCTAATATCAATTGAATTAGACGATGACCCTAACCCTACAACAAAATTGAAATTTAAAAATTTAATTGACAACGTGCTGTTCAATTTTGCCGGTGACAAAACAAAAGGTGAGTCTGATCTTGGTAGTCTGAGTAATTTAGTCGGTACCGAACACATCGGTAAATATGATATCGTGATTGGTAACCCACCGTGGTCTAGTCAAAAGAACTCTAGTCATTGGACTAATATGAGGAGATCAATACTTGAATTGATCGAAGACCGAGGAATTGAGTGCCGAACAAACCCAATTCCAAAGAACTCTTCAAATCTTGCCTTTCTGTGGAAAGCGATGGAATGGGCTAAACCAAATGGTCAAATTGCTCTAAATTTGAATGCAGGATTTCTGTTCAAACAAGGTTCTTCAAATCCAGCCATGAGAGATATGCTGTTTGATACATTAAATGTAACAGTAATTGTGAATGGTGCAGAACTCAGAAAAACGAAAGTTATGCCAAACACTAGTGCACCGTTTTGTATAATTTTCGCTAAAAACCAAATTCCAGAACCAAATTCAGAATTTCGATTTATCACGCCAAGACTGGATAACGATATCAATGGTGACGGAAAGTTTCGAATTGATACAAAAAATTCAGTGTTAGTTAGACGGTTTGTTCACAAAGAGTGTCCAAGTATATTGAAAATACTATCAAAAGGAAGTACGTTGGATTATGGTGTATTTTCACGTTTGCAATTAAAAGGACACCCTACTTTGAAATCATTCTGGGACAACCCCATAAACACAGACTCTAAAATAAAACTTCACAGTGGTACCGGGTTTAAGAGAGGTAATCCTGCAAAATTAGATCGTTCATCAGTTACAAATGAGAAATTTACTCAGTTCAATAACATTCCAGTATTATCAAATGAATACGTTAGTCCTGTATTGATCAATTTAAATGAATTATGTAGAGAGAAACTTGGAAATGTTCAGGAAAAACGTAAAATAGAAATTTATCAAGGTCCATTATTGATAGTGCATCAGTCACCTCCAGCAGAATTGAAGCGGTTTAGGGCTTTTGTGAGTGAAGGGAATTTGCGATATAATAACTCGTATGTTGGTTACAGCGCAAAGGGTCACCCAAATAGTTTGCAACTAGTAAAATTCTTACACTTGATATTTAATAGTAAATTTATGATCTGGCAAGCTTTGATGACTTGTGGCAAGTTTGGCATTGAAAGAACTTCCGTAGAAAAAATTGAGTTGGATAACATGTTAATCCCAAATTTCAACAAACTTTCCACATCACAGCTAGACACAATTGAACAGTTTTTTGAGAAACTCAATTCTAATCAGTTTCGTGATTCAGACTTGGAAGAATTGGATAAATGGGTCGCTGGTCTATACAATTTCAGTGAACGAGATCAACAAATCATCAATGATACAGTGAAATTCCGTTTACCCTATTCTGAAAATAATAGATTGGCACAAGAAACACCATTAGTTGATGAAATCGAGGATTTTTGTAAGGTTCTGAAATCGAAAATTCAACGCAATCCTTGCTTCAATGAATTGAATGTCAAAGTTGAGCGGGTCAAGCAATTCTCAGACCCACCTTGGCGATGTATAAACGTAATGTTCAGTAAGAACTCTACTCACAAGCATAAAAAACCGAATGACCGCGATTTTGAGGTGTTCATAAAGACTGCAAGTGATACCGCGGTCAACCCATTTTTAATTCCATACAATAACACGGATTTTCTGGTAGGTATTTTAGCTCAAAAGCAATTTTGGAGTGATACAGAAGCACAATTACTATCCATGAAAATTTCAGAATTTGACTTCAAGAAGGAGTAATATATTGAACGAAGAAGCTCGGATTAATCTCATAAATGAAGTTATAGGATTTAAGGAAATTCCCCCCAATTTACTAGAAGAAAAGTACATGTTGCAGATAATTTCTGCAGTTCAAGACGCATATAGCTACATCAAATCTACTCAACAGAAGTTTGAGTGTTTCCCTGAGATTGAAATAAATGCATTTATGCAAGCAAGACTTTCAAATATGATTGATTCTGGTCATCAACTAAGTGAGGTTGTTGAGAGTGTAGGACGGGGAAGTGAAATAATAAACGTTAAAGGGAAAAAATTGGAAAATCGCCCAGACCTACAATTTAAAATTCAAAGCTCAATACGAACTGGTCAAATAGTCATAGGAGAAGCAAAAATTGTGTACCAAATTGGTGGAAACTGGGGTAAGTTGGAGTTGTATTGCCGGGAGGGAATACTGCGGTTTGTTAGTGGTGATTATGCTTGGGATGAATCTGAAGCAATGATGATTGGATACGTTCGGGATAATTCAACAATAAACCCAACTCTGACAACATTCTTGAACAAAACTAAGAAGATTTCAAATTCAAAAAGATTTGCGGTTAAAACTCCTCCAACTAGTTTACCTAATATGAAGGGTGATGTAGCATACAGTTATCATGACCGAAGGTTTAAATACGACCACAATTCTAATTTGAAACCGGGACCAATTAAGATTTGGCATAATTGGTTAAATTGAGTCAGGTAAAATTGACATAATACACCAGAATAAAAATTCTAACGTCAAATTGCAAATAGTTCGCAACCTCAAATTAAATAATTCCTGTTATCGCCAATTATCAAAAATCACCTGATTAACTTTACAATGTTACATTTTGCAAAACACATGAAAAAAGTATACCGAGTTGTCGTTTGTCAATTGATTATAGAACGTCTGTCCCCTGATAATAATTTTGACGTTAATTCAACATTTTTTCTGTCATTCTACAAATAAGATATGATAGAAAATTTGAATAAAAAATTTATTCTGTCAAACTGAGACCAAAACTAAATTGAATTATTGCAAATTACAACCAATTCATTAAGGAGAACACAATGAATGTTTCAAGTGAAAGTTTAGCAGTAGCTCAGGGACAATTAGATGGTCAGATTGAATCAGATCTGAATGAGCTGTGTCGTGTATTATCAGTACAATATCCCTTTAACTCGTTGACGTTTAGTAATGTAGAGTCACTTACTAGAAGATTGAAACTTCTACATGAAACCAAGGGGGTTTTGGAACTGGTAACAAAATCAAACGGTGCAGATTAGTAAATGTAAGTTTGAATCAAATACAAATATTTATGTTGAGCGACCGTTAGCAATCATTAGTGTATAACGCCAATGTTCTACGACAAATGCGAAAGATGGCAGCTCAGATGTACTGAGCTACTTGTAACTGGTAATGAACTTTGGTAACCTAGGATAAGGGAAATTTAGACTAAATTGACATCCGGTCGTAATGCCAGATTGTTATTTTGTATTAACAATAACCGATTGGTGATACTGCATGGGTTTATTAAAAAATCTCAAAAGACACCAAAAAACCAAATAGCAGTAGCTCAATCGAGAATGAGAGGATTAAAGTCATGAACTCGAAAATTGAAAATTGTCGAGTAGGTAAAACACTAGACGAATATCTAAAAGAGCGTGGGTTGTATGAAACTGTAACAGTTCAAGCAATTATAAATTTGTTGGTTGAGCTGAACATAGATCACACTAAGTTAGCTCAAGAAGTTTCTGAGGCTATTGAAGCTAGTGCGAAAGGTAACGTAAAGATGAATCAAGCAAATTGAAATACACCCATGGATTTGGTAATAACGGATCACACAATCTCATTTGATCGTGGCGACTCAATTAAACCAATCTTATCGATTTGCTTACTTCACGATGGTAAAAATTAAGACTCACTTCAAGGTATTGAAGTAAGAAATGATTTTACCTACTCCAACTCAATTAGCTTTGAATTAGCAGTTAATGCAAAAATAATTGTCTAATAAATATCAGTTTTATTTGTCGCTCCTATGATGGTTTTCAACCATCAACTACGATTTTTTTTGTTGACAAGCAATTATTTTTAACTATATTAGTGTTGTAAGTTAAAAATTTTCGTGAATTTAAACTCACTAAACGATTGGTTACAAAATTTTAACTTAACAGGATTATTGATAATAATAGCCTCAAAACTTACTTGACAGAACAGAAATTTCCATTATATTGTCATTGGAGAAGTTCAAATATGAAAAAATATACAACATTCCCCAATATACGTCGTTATCGCGAAGCTAACGGATTGACAGTTCAACAAATGGCTGAGAAGTCAATGTTACCTGTTGATCGATATTTGAATATTGAATCTGGTAAATCTCCAACTACAAACGAAGACCTTTATGTGATTGCAAAAGCACTGAACGTGAGGGTTTCTAAATTAACTTATTTTGACAACAATCTTCAAAATGTACGGTTTCGCTCCAACAAAGATTTGGAAAAACGAAATTTGATCATATTGGAGACTGGGCATTGGCTTAATGAGTATAGATTCATTGAGGATTTGTTGGGTGAACACTTATCAAATCCACTTAAGGAGATATGGAAGTATTCTTCGGGAAAGAACGCGCAAATTGCAAAGGTTGCACAACTGACTCGCGAAAAGTTTGGACTTAACGCAGAAGAGCCAATTTCAAACCTTTGTAGTGTACTTGAATCAAACGGTATTAAAGTCGGTGAGCATGAGGTGGAGTCGCATGACTTTTTCGGGCTATCAATAGGTCCTGCGGATGGGGGACCTGCAATTGTCGTGAACAATTGGAGTCAGATTCCAGTTGAGCGTTGGATTTTTACTGCCGCGCATGAACTTGGACACCTAGTATTACATCACGCGGATTTTAATGTAGATAAGACGAGAGAAGAGAAAGTGCATGAAAATGAAGCAAATAACTTTGCATCAGAATTTTTGATGCCTGATACTTCCTTCATCAAAGCATGGAATGACACCAAAGGACTTTCGGTAGTTGACCGCGTCATAAAAGTGAAACGAATTTTTCGAGTAAGTTACAAGACTGTGCTATATCGATATACAGTTCGTTTCCCAGATTCTATTAATATTTGGGCACGTTTTCACACTGAATACAAAAGAATAAACAAAAAACCTTTACTTGGTAATGTTGAACCAGAAGCACTTGTTAAGGATGCCTTTGGTGCAAGCTTTCCAGAGGATAGATCTAAAGGTGAACCCGATAAATTAGCTCCAGAAGATTTCAGACACGGTAGACAAATTACTCTAGTGATGAAAGCACTTGAGAACGATGAAATTAGTTTTGGACGAGGGGTCGAAATACTTCAGACTTCGCATCGAGAATTGCGCGAATTGGCAAAGTCTTGGAGCTGTTAGGTCACTGAATGAAGAAAGAACCTGAAAAGCTACTATTTGATGCTAATGTACTCATAGATTTACTAAATTCTGACTTTAACATTCTGAAAGACGTAAAAACTTATGTCGCTGAAATATACGTACTTAGAGAAATACTTGAAAACGAAGTACCTGAACTAACTAAACAAGCTTGTCATGATGTTGGATTGGTAATAATCAAACCAAAGGAACATGTAACAAAAGAGTCCGAAACCAAAATTGGCCCTCTCACAATTGAAGACCAGCTCAATCTTTATACTACGATTGACTCAGGATTTAGTTTGGTGACTAATGATAAGAATTTACGGAAGGCATTGTACAATGTTAGAATAAATGCCGCTTAAGTGTTAGAAAAAATGTCGCAGTTCAAAATGTGATTTGGTGACCTAGAATCTAGTTTTTTGAATAACATCAACTAAGGCTTGTAAATTATAAAGGTGAGGTCGGTGGAAGAGAAAAGTTAGATTCGGGGAAACTTTGAGTCATCGGTGTCATATTTTGAATTTAAGAGAGTTTAGACTGGAGTTGCTTGCTGATTTGTTGCAAGCAGATTTTGTTGGAACTTTTTTAGTTGTGGTTGTGCCATTGGGACGTTGTTTTGATGGCTTTCACAATCAACAAAAACTAATGAGGTTTTTACAATGTCAAAATTTACAACCAGTTCTAAGCTGGAAATTAGAGTGAATGACGATGGGTCAATTGACTCTAAGGTTACCGACGGAGGTCGTCGTCAAGGTCCCCGTGATCCGTTAGCGGGGATTTGGGAGCAAGATGCGGTTCCGTTATTACAATCCTGTCCGACTTTGAGTGCGGTTACGGTTTACGAAGAGTTGTTGCGGTTACATCCTGAACTTGATCCCAGCGTGAAGCGCACGGTTCAGCGTCGAGTGCGACTTTTTAAAACTGAGCATGTTGTTGAGCGCGACGTTATTTTTGGTCAAACCAAGGTTCCTGGTCGGTTAGGAATATCGGATTTTACCGACATGGAGAGTATGGGAGTCACCCTTAATGGTGTCTCTTTTCCGCATCTTTTGTATCATCTTCGCTTACCGTGGTCAGGCTTTACCCACGCTCACGTTATTATTGGTGGCGAGAGTTTCATTGGGTTGTCGGAAGGTTTGCAGGATGGACTGAAGATTTTAGGTGGGATTCCAGAGGAACATCGCACCGATAGTTTATCTGCGGCTTTTTGCAATTTAAAACGCCGTGCTGTTGAAGATTTGACGGTTCGGTATGATGAATTGATTCAAGATTTGGGCATGGTTCCCAGTCGGAACACCCGCGGTCTTGCTCGTGAAAATGGCTCGATTGAGAGTGCTCATCGTCATTTGAAACAGCGGGTCAAGGATGCACTGGCGTTACGTAATTCTTGTGACTTTCCGAGTTTATCTGCGTATCGTCAATTTATCGCTGAGATTGTTGCTGGCATCAATGCCCGTAAGTCTCGATTAATTGATGAGGAGCGCGCTCATTTGCGGCCGTTACCAGTTCACCGCAGTGCCGATTATGAAGAACATAAGGTTAAAGTTACGACTTATGGTGGCTTTACTCTAAAGAAAGTTTTTTATACTGTTCCTTCATCTTATATTGGGAGTTATGTTCGGGTTCGGCTGTATGATGATCGTTTGGATGTTTATTTAGAAGGGAAACGTCAATTGACCTTATCGCGGGGGTTTCCACGCAAAGGTGGTTTGCGTGGTTACGTCATCAATTATCGTCATATCCTCCCGTCGCTTCGTGCCCGTCCTCGTGCGTTAATTGAACTCAATTATCGCCATCAATTATTTCCGCTTGAGTCCTATGGTCATATGTTTGATTTAGCATTGAAAAAATTAACGAAATGGGATGCTTGTCGGTTGATGGTTGATATATTGTCACTTGCGCATGAGCGTTGTTGTGAACAAGCATTAGGTGATGAGTTAGCAGTGCTGTGGGCCGCAGAAGAGATTGCTGATATTGCGCAATTGCGGGAGCAATTTCCAGCTGAGGTGGGAGAGTTGCCGAAGATCTCGGTCCAATTACCTTCCCTTGCAGACTACGATGCTGTCACTGGAGTTAGTTTTCATGGTGATAAGAACCAGGAGGACGACTCATGAGCTCAAGTCAAAAAACCGTGGATCCGCAACTCCTTGATGCACAATTGAAAGAGTTGCGAGTTCCTGAAATTCATGCGCATTGGTCTCGTATTGCAACCCAATCTGATCGGGAAGGTTGGCCATTTGCCAATGCGTTATCAAAGTTGGTTGAACTTGAATTAGACGGCCGCGATCAACGTCGGATTGAACGGCATCTGAAAGAGTCCCGACTTCTATTGGGAAAAACGCTTGATGGGTTTGATTTTTCTGCACTTCCGTCGATCTCGAAGTCACAGGTGATGTCGTTATCAGCTGGTCGCGATTGGTTGGAGCAAGGCACCAATATTTTGATGTTTGGTCCCCCTGGGGTTGGAAAGAGTCACCTTGCTTGCGGGATTGGTCGATCCTTGATTGAACATGGATTTCGGGTGATGTTTTTTCGCACCAATGATTTTGTTCAGCGATTGCAACGGGCTAATCAGGATTTACAACTGGAGAAAGCGTTAGCAAAATTTGATAAGTATCATTTATTGATTCTTGATGATTTTGTTTATACCAGCAAGAATAGTGATGAATCTGGGGTATTATTTGAGTTGATCAACACCCGTTATGAGCGTCGCTCGATCTTGATTACTGCGAATCAACCGTTTGAAGCCTGGGATCAAATTTTTCCTGACCCCGCGACCATGACCGCCTCGGCAGATCGCTTAATTCACCATAGTGTCACATTTGAATTAAGTGGTGAAAGTTACCGTCGTCGCGAGGCAAAAGAACGGTATCAATCATCGCAATCAGAGTGAAATTACTACTGCTGGCTGGATTGTCTGTCACAGTCTAGCCAGTAAACTCAATAGAAGCGACTCCCTAAATCATAGCACTTTTCTCTTCCACCGACCGCTCGTTAGATGAATGAACGGATGGTGATGTTATGTCATCTTGGTTGACTTTTAATAACGAAATGGATATAACTCTTGGCAACGAGTTGAGTCAACAATCAATAGGATTTAACATGTCAGGGAAACATATTACTGACAAGCAGTTTATTGATTTTAAGAATGCGAGTCGCACCATGTCCGTTGCGGAAGCAGCCAAATTAGTTGGGATTAGCACCAGCACGGGATATCGCATTCGATCTTCGGAAGTGTATCCCTCGCAACGATCACTTAGTCAACCAAGGCAAAGTGAGAAAACCAAAATTCTTGAAGATCTCCATGATGATATTATGTTCCCAATGCTTGAATATAATCGTGACCGCCCCGCTCAAGAAATTATGGATGTTATTTTTAAAAAGTATCCTAATCTGTGCCATCCTCGCACGCTTAAACGTCATATTGAGGAAGAACGAAAAGTTATGGGGATGATGTTCAAATTCAAAGACGATGTTGAGCCGAATTCGTAATCAAAGAACATGATAATGACGGGTGTTGCAAAGTGCTCTGAAAAAGAGTTGTGGATAACTTTTTAAAATCCCTGTTTTCTCCCAATCTATTGCTATTCATAGTTGTTTTTACTAACCATAAGGAGAATAACTATGGGTCAACATCTCAATGACAATCAATTTGAGATACTCAAAGAACTTCGTCAACAAGGCACTAATTGTCAACAAATTGCTGATCGACTCGGGGTTCATAAGCGAACAATAGAGCGAAATATCAAATTGACGCTTCCCCCTTCACAACGCAAGCGAGCAAAAACAAATCTGGGTTGTGGATCAGATAAATACAAAATCCCTCGGGAAAAAATCATAATCCCGATATTAAAGCAATATAACGATATTAGTAGTAAGGCCATTATTGAAGCCGTGCAACTTGAATGCCCTGAGGCTAATAAGTGGTCGCTTTTCCCAATCATTCGGGTGTTGCGACCTCATTATAGCGGCAATCAAGAGCGATTTTTTGAGCAGGAAAAACGAGCTGGAGAGAAATTACAACTTGATTCGACTGTTGTTCCCAATATTAACATCAAAGGTAGCAACCAAGCCGTGCGCATCTTTCATGCTTACTTTCCTTTTTCAGGGCATACTTTCATGACAGCATATCAAGGTGGTGAATCATGGGAAGCGATTGAGCACGGAGTGGTCTCAGCGTTCACGAAATTTAACGGGGTGCCAGATAAAATTGTCACCGATAGCCTCGGTGCGGTTTGGGTCAATCAACCCAAGGTTAAAAAGTACGTAACTGAGCGGATGGCACAACTCTCAAGTCATTATGATTTTGAAGCAACCCGTATCAATTTAAAAAAACCAAATGAAAATGGTAGTGTGGAAAAAGCCCATGACCACCGCAAGAACGAAATTGAAGATCAATTGATCCTCCGTGGATCACGGAATTTCGATTCATTTGAGGAGTTCGAAGCGTTAGTTGCCAATGTTATGGCAAAACACAATCAAAAGACGGCGCATCTGTTTAAGTTTGAACAATCCTTCTTAAAACCGTTACCGATCGACCACTTTGAGAGCTCTAAACTGACCAAAGTAAGAGTTTATAACAATGGAACATTTAGAAATCAACGTGTCACTTATAGTGTACCAGCAAATGTTCCCGCGGCTTCCTATTCGGCTGAAATCTTCCAGAATCGAATTGAATTGTATAACCAACAGGGCATCATTGCGACGGTACCACGTGGACCAGAGGTGCCCAAAAATGAGCATCGTTACCAGCTTGATTATCGACATTTTCTTCCCAGCCTCCGTCAGAAACCACGGGCATTGCAATGGTACAAATACCGAAATTACATGTTTCCCCATCAAGCATTTCAATCCGTTCATGAATTTGCTCTAAAACAAATGGAACCAAGGTCAGCGTGTCAATATACCGTTGAGCTATTAACTCTTGCCGAGCAAGAGAATAATGAAACAGCCGTCGCAAAAGTCTTAGAACATTATCTTCATCACCACACCTTACCGACGACGGAACAAATTCAGCAAGACTTAAATCAAATTAAGGAGCATCAGCTCGATATTTCATCTGGTTCAACTTCCGAATCGATCACGCAACAGTCAACCACAATCGCAACACCAGAGCCAGAACAAACAACCACCGATGCTGTCAACGATGAGGTCAAATTTCCGCGGATTGCTGAGTTGGATCAAGACGGAGACACCGTTGAATTAACAACCCAAGTCTTAACGCTCTTGTTTGAACAATTCCTAACTCAAATTGGGGTGGATGTCAACTCCCATACCAACAACATCCAGCAGTTTCTGGTAACCATCAAGAATAATCCACCAAAATGGGCAATGCAAGGTGGTGCCAATGCGTGATGTTAGCTCTGAAAATCTCATTAACTCAACCTATCCTGCACGTAAAGTTTTTCAACGACCAACCCTCGCTGAAATCGTCCAGGCTCATGGTAATCTTACCGAAACCAATACCTATTTCTACGGGAGTTGTCCAGGATGTGGCGGTATCGACCGATTTACCGTGCGTAAAGCAGATGCCATCATTAATTGTCGCGGGTGTCAACCAGGGGGCACAAACCCAAAAGCCTTTCAAAAAATCATCCAAAATTTGCCGCTAGGACAACGACCCTTGGCTAAAGCCAAGACAACCTTAAAATCAATCAGTAATCCTGCTAGATCAGGCCCGCTCCCCACCAATAAAGCAGAATACTTGTTTAATCGCGGACAACCAATTGCTGGATCCCCAGCACAAGACTATCTAGCTAGTCGAGGTATTTCGTTATCAACACCAAACTTGCGCTATTTATTCAATGCAATCCATGGTGATTTTAAACAACGCTTGCCGGCTTTGCTCGTACGGTTTGATCATACAATTTCAGGTGAATTAACCGCAGTGCAAAAAATCTTCTTCTTAATTAAGGAAAAACAAAAGCGGAAACGCTTTACTGGTTCTCCTAAACACTGCGGTGTTTTAGTCAGCGGCAATCAAACCAATGAAACGATTGTCGTTACTGAGGGGCTTGAAGATGCTCTATCCATTGCTCAGGTAGTTCAAGACAAAATGAATATCGCAATTTGGGCAACTGGTGGTGATATGGGACTAAAACACTTCATTCCACCCCAAACCGCGCGTAATATTCTTATTGCGGCAGATAATGACCAAGCGGGAATTGCCGCCGCAAAATCACTTGGAGCACGCGTACGCGACTTGCGACTATTCACCAAAATTGTCGCTCCGACAAAACCTGGAACTGACTGGAATGATCTCTTAATCTCAGGTGACAACCACCAAATAATCAATAAAGTCAACAAAATTAATTCATAGTCGTTAACGACTCATCTATCTCTCCACAAAATTCTCCCCACCACCTCTCTGATTTAAGGTGAGGTCGGTGGAAGAGGATAGGTCTGAGATTTAGAGGGTGTCCCTATCGGAATTAAATTTAATGACTAGGACGGGCTCTCCTTCCTTTGTGACTATCGCTATTCTACTCTAGTGACACAAAAACGACAGAAAAACGACACAAAAGTGACACAATCTTTCATACCCTGAAAATTCAAGCTGCCAGACTGATCCAACTTCATGAATAAATATCAATTAAAGTGTCTATACTATAAGGGAGAGGTCGGTGGAAGAGAAAAGAAATTTAGGGAATATCGCTTATTGGGACTAAAACTAAAATGATGATGAGTACCTCAATAAAAGAAATCCCATAAAATCGGGTATATGAAAAAAAGTGAAAAAAGTTTGCAATTTTAGAAAAAAAATCTTATGTTAATTCTCAACCACAATTGCGGCATTTTTTGTGACACTAATGCGGCAAATATTTTGACATTCTATAAGGCATGTTTAAAACGAAATGGTAGCGTCATTTGGGGATTAGAACTATTAGTAATTTTGGTCGAAAAATCGGAGTATTCAATTGACGATGCCATAAGAGTAGGTGAAAAAATTGGTGAATGTAATGAACGTATTACTGATAAAGATGTAAGTGACTTTATTAAGAAGTTAGAAAAAATTAGAAAGTGAAAAGCCTGACTGTAAAGTATATTATCACGAAAAATTGATTAAATTGTTGTAAAGTCAGTCAATATGGGAAATTAAAGAAGGTAAAATTCAAAAAAATTGATAAATTTTGTCGCAAATGTATAGCGTCAAATTATCCGAGTTTTACATGTTTCATTTTTTCTCCGTTGTTTTGAGCGCGTATAAATACCACTTAGACTTACCAATATATATGCTCCACTGCCAACCATTACTACTTCACGCACACACGAAATAGTAGCAGTCAGCAAATCCACAATATGCACAAGTACCCTTTGTTCGTAGTGTAGTATAACTACACCAAACCTAGGATGCTTAAAATCATTCCTTAGGTTCAGGTTTCTCTTCAGTTTTGCCCTTAAACAATGACTTAATCCATTGAAACAATTTTCTTTCAGGGCTAAAATGATTTCTCCGAATTGATTCATTACGTTCTTCGGAAACCCAATAACCTTGCATTATGCGTTTCATTCTTTCTCCTTTGTTTTGAGTACGATTTTATAAACCCGATTATTTCAGTCTATTTATATCAAATCCACCACGACCATGCAATATGCGCGTCATGGTAGTTGCCTACAAGCCATCAACTCACTTAGCATATGCTTGATTATCGGGTAGTACAACTACACGAAATCCTGAATACACCAAATTATTTTTCTGATTCTGAAGTCTCTTTGGCCTTTCCCTTAAACAGAGATATTAGCCATTGAAACACATTTTTTTCAGCTCCATACATACTTTTTCCGACCGTTGCAAGACGTTTTTCGGACATAAAATATCCCTCTCTTACTTGTTTCATTTTTTCTCCTTTATGGTGATAATTTCAAATTCAAAGTTCTTAGTTGAGCGTAAAAAACTCCAAATACCTGATTTAACACAAAATGCCTTCACTACCTACAAACATACACGCAACTGTCGTGTCATGTAAGTAGTCAGCAAACTGTCAAAATGATCGGCATTCAATTTTCTATCGTGCAATACAACTACACGAATCCCTGAATATACCATATCACTTTTTTGGTTCAGTTGTCTCTTTGGCCTTTCCCTTAAACAGAGATATTAGCCATTGAAACACATTTTTGTCTGATCCGTACCGATTTTTCGCGACTATTGCAAGACGTTCTTCGGACATATAATAGCCATCTCTTATTCGTTTCACTTTTTGTGCTCCTTTATGGTGATTATTTCAAATTCAAAATTTTGGGTTGAGTGTAAAAATCCCAATTATCCGATTTGACTCAAAATACCTTCACTACCTACATACATGCAACTGTCGCGTCATGTTAGTGGTCAGAAAACCTTCAAAATGATCGACATACTCTTAACTTTCGTGCAGTCCAACTACACGAATCCCTGAATTTACCATATCACTTTTTTGGTTCAGAAGTCTCTTTGGCCTTTCCCTTAAACAGGGATATCAGCCATTGAAACAAATTTTTGTCAGATCCATACCGATATTTCCCGACTATTGCAAGACGTTCTTCGGAAACAAAGAATCCCTCTCTTACTTGTTTCATTAATTTTTCTCCTTTATGGTGATAATTTCAAATTCAAAATTCTTAGTTGGACGTGAAAATCCCATTGTCTGATTTGATACAAAAAACCTTTACTGCCTACATACATGCAATTAGTGCGTCACATTGGTAGCCAGCAAACCTTCATAATTATCAGCATATGATTGACTGTCGAACTGAACTTCTACTCGAAATTGACAGTACACCATATTACTTTTTGGGTTCGGAAGTTTCCTTTGCTTTACCCTTAAATAAGGATTTTAGCATTCGAAACAACCTTAATTTAGGACCATACCGAATTATTTGCGCTCTTTCAAGACTTTCTTCGGTCATATAAAATCCCTTACCTATTTGTTGCATTTTTTCTCCTTTACTGTAATTATTTCAAATTCAAAATTACTGATTGGTCGTGAATATATATATCGTTCAGCTTTACCTAATACATCACCAGAAACATCACAAATCTCTACTTCATTCAATTTTAAACTTATAAAATCACCTGATTCTTTAAAACTTTCTAATTCTCCTTTGTAAATACGGCCATTTTCAAAATCCCATATTCGGATAACCAATATACTATTCGGCGGACATTCCAATGTTGTTGAAATAAAACTATGCTGTTGATCAAATTTAATTACTCCAATATTATATAAAATCCAAGAAAACGCGTTAAGGTTCACTAAAAACAACCAGATAAGCGTTAGTACTGCTGATGTCGGTATTGATAAAACTAATAGTTCATATTCCTTAAGTGCATCTTCAGGTTCTCCGGTTAATATAAGCACCGCTTCTTTGACAAACTCTGAAATATCAGGTAACCACCCCATAAAGCTGAGAGTAATCAAAAGTCCATAAGTCACAGATCCAAACATAAATATCTTGAACAACAAGATAATAGCAGGAGGTTCTTGTTCATACCCCCATCGTCTATCTGCAAGTGCCCACATGATACCTGGCAAAAAAATCATAGTTAAATTGAAAATAAAACTGTCTATCGGCAAAATACTACTCCTTCATTTGTGAGATTGAAGGATGCGTAAAAATTTCAACCAACAATCTAATTTTGAAATTTTAAACTATTCTTGACCTCAATTCAATCGAAAATTTGTAAACACTTTCCATGATAAAATTATCTAATCGTAATTTCAATTATATCAACTCTATAATTATTTTTCAATGAGAATTTATCATAGAAACAAATTTCACACAAAACATCACTAAAGTCAAATTAAACCTCACTAATATTCGTCAAATCAATCTAAAATTTTTGCAATATAAATCCACGTTTTACTAAAATAGTGCATAAAATTTATTTGTCAATACCAAAAATAATTTTTTTAACAGCTTACATAATATTCAATCTGTCGTATTTCACATAATCTAATCATGCCAATAGACTTTAGTGATCAAGCGTTCTCAATCCATTCCAAACGAGAATAATAATTGGTGACTTAAACCTTACGGACCAATCCTTCCATTAAAAATATAATGGAAGTGTTACTGATTCTCACCTCCTGATGAATCTTTTGATTCGTCTGTACCTTTGGTTTCATCAAGCGTGCCAAATTTACCATTTTGGAGCGGTCATGGATCATACGTTGGTACAATTGGTTCACCTTTAAAATAGTTTTTGACTATACCACCATTGGCTAGCTCGTAGTATTCAGGTAATTTTCTTTTTTTTGTCATATTGGTTTTCTCCTTTAGTTATAAAACTCCAATCTTACATTATGCTCAGGACAGGATACATAGATTTGTGGGGCTTGGGATAGTAAGTTGCCGTAGAAATCATAGACATCAATGGAAACACAATTACTTTGTCAAGAACGACAGCATAGATTTCTAACCCACTCCAGTATAATAAGCTAGCATGATCTAATCATGCCAATAGACTTTAGTGATCAAGCGTTCTCAATCCATTCCAAACTAGAATTATAATAGGTGACTTAAACCATACAGGTCAAACCATCCATAAATAATCTAGCGGAAGTGTTATTGATTTTCGCCACCTGATGACTCTTTTGATTCTTCTGAACCTTTGGTTTCATCAAGCGTGCCAAATTTACCATTTTGGAGCGGCCATGGATCATAAGTCGGAACGGCTGGTCTACCGTTGATGTAATTTTTGTAAATTCCACCATTGGCTAGCCGGAATGAATCAGGTAATTTTTGTTTTTTAGTCATTTTGGTTTTCTCCGATAGTTGTAAAACTCCAATCTTACATTGTCCTCAGGACAAAAAACATAGATTTGCGGAGCTTGGGATAATAGGTTGCCGTTGAAATCATAGACTTCTACATCATGAAATAAGATCTCTCTGAGTCCTTCTTTTTCGGAAGTTGATTTGATATTTCCGATATAAACGAATTGATTTTTCAAATCATAAAGGTGAGCATAATTGAACTCTAATCCTTTTGAATTATGTACTTTTGACCATACACTTCCATCTTCTAAGCGACTTGTCGCTTTAAATTTAACTAGTGCTCTAGTAATCCATCTACCTTTAGAGATATATAA
The DNA here is from genome assembly GCA_964291365.2 of Stappiaceae bacterium. Lineage (GTDB taxonomy): Bacteria > Pseudomonadota > Alphaproteobacteria > Rhizobiales > Stappiaceae > JBDWFY01. The sequence goes on along the minus strand of OZ219989.1, from coordinate 307,286 downwards.
CCCTAGATACGACAAAACCGCGGATAATACCGACGACCAAAATATCTCATCGATAACTTTAGTTCGGTCATAAGTATCAATATTGGCTAGAAGCTCATAGTAAGAAAAATTATGATCAGAAACCAAATAAATGAGTCGAACAAGTGCCGCCATGATTAATGCAACCATGACGATGTTCATAAACGTTTGGCGGGGGTCAATTTTTTGGTAAACACCCCATTTGGCATCAGTTGCGACCCAAATCATTCCAGGAAAAAAAATCCGACAATCAAAATAATATCAATAATTTCCATGAGTAGTTCCTTATTTAAAGTGTGGCTGTACAATAATTATTTTAATTATTACCAGAACGAGAAATAATTACAAGCTCTTTATTTACATATTGCGACGCATTAAGTATGCGAACGTGAAAAATGATCAAATCTTATCCTAATCCCCATATCCATGTTATATTTGGTGAATACGTCATTCAATATGCTCAAAGTATTTGTCGTTCCTATGATGGTAATCAAAAATTCGTAATAGGCTCAGCAAACTATTTTGATGTTATAAACCTAATCACATATTCTCTATACCAATTTTATTGTATCATAAATTCAGCAATAATCAACAGCATTAATTTTTATAACAGCATGGTTTTTCGGACTTGTGATATTTGATACTCCACGATACGAATGAATAATTCAAGTTTTAGTCTGATAGAAGATTTGGTTTTAGTTCTCAAAATTCATAAGGTTACAATAGCTTCTTTACTACAAATTCGGGGAATAGGAATGTGACTAAATTTGCATGAACTTGCGTTATTTAAACTTATCACCTTTTTATGAGCATTCTGTAGCACTGCTAGACCAACAGATCAATATTGGAGTCCAAGTTAATTTCATTCAGTTTGTACAGACTGGCTATATAATTACTACCAGGTCAATTTACTATTAAAATGCACTTTTTGGTTTGTTGAAATCTCAGAATTGGAGTTATGCGTGCGCTCAACTTCTAAGTTCATGTACGAACCGATTGATAAACGTACACCCAGTTGAGATTGATTTAGACCATCGATATCAAAATCATATCCTGTATATGGTGTTATCAAGCATGTAGTTCCACAAACTGAGAGACCATATTGGAGTTTGGTGTTAATAACGTTCTCCATTGAACTTGAACCAGCACCGTCAATTATACTCATGTTTAATAATTCAGTGTAATTACTTGGTGCTTGTGCATAAGTTCCAGAAATTTTGAACATTGTACCTAATTGATCTTTACCATAATCATAATTTATCGTCCCATTTAAGTTCCATAATCTGGCTTGACTAGTTTGCTCGAGAATCATTCGTGCGTTTCCAGCTAGCTCCAAACCAATAGGATCTGAATAGGAAACTCCATTGTTAATTTCAACACCCCGCAGTGTATTTTGATCTTTGCCATCATGGAGTAACCCGAACGATAATGTTGGTGTTATTGTGGCACCGCGCTCAAAACTGACTTTGTGAGAACCATCAATCGCGATTCGATGATGTTGTGCACTGAGATTTGTTTCGTTTAGTATTCCAGCTTTTTCTTCAACATGTAAGTTGGTAAACCAAGATTCACCGACTAGGTTCAATTCGCTTATTCCACCTATAAGGAAACTTTCTGCTGAATATAATTGTTTCCGTCCACTGAAACTAATGTTTGAGGAATTGCTCTGTAAAGTTTCATATTGATACCCCGGTTGTTTTATATCAATTTCACCAAACCCATAGCCAACTATGGTTTGTAATTGGGCATCATTACTTGGAGAAATCCAACTTAGATACGGGTTGAAGGTGGTTGAACGAGATTGGAACAAGAATTCATTTGATTGTCCTAATGCATATCCAGTATCTAAATCTACTGTTGATGCTGACATCCCCATTAATACGTTGTGGTTCAGTTGAGTATCAAAACCTAAGTGTCCAGTGAAAGCATCACCATGCCAGTTTGAGGAACTACTACCATTGGATGAGGATACATCATTGAGCTCACCTAACCCCCAAATTGAAATAGGGTGAGCCAATGTATCCTCTGAATAGATATCCAATTCAAACGCAGAATTACCAAGAATCGATCGCAGTGTTTCCGAATCTGAATTTATAATTTCACCACTTGTCGTGATGAGTTGAGTGAGACCATTTGCACCATTGATGCGATAAGATGAGAATGAGTTGGTATCTCCTTGCGCGTCCTGGATACGTTGTGAAGTTGTTGCCAAAGTACGACCACCGATGAGGTTGAGATATTGAGGTAGAATTTCACGAGTCCGAGTTGCGATTTCCTGTTCGCGAACCTGCCGGTCTTCGGCATCAGAGACTGTAATCGTGGCACTATTTTTGGTGGATAGTCTATAAGTATTGTCTTGATATAATTGCAAGGTTATTGTTCCGTCAGGCTCGGCAATTTGATCATCTTGAGTATTAACAATAACTCTCGTTCTAGTCACAAAGTCTGACATTTGAACTTGAGTTGGTACTTGTGAAGTCAGAAAATCACCATTTTGACTGATAGTAAATGATATGACTTCGCGTTTAGCAAATTCACTTGAAGCAATAATGTCAAATTCTGCAGCTTCTCCTTCTGTTATTAACGTATTGTTAGCAATGACAGAAATTGTCGGAATTTCACGATAAGCTGATTCCGTTAATTCTGGAGGTGAAGCTGTTCCAATCAAATCTTCTAAAATAGAGTCTACGGCGACCTGTGCAACAGCAATTCTAGGTTCATCTGCGGATGAATCACCTTCTTCGTCATTATCATTGACTTCTACCATGGCTGATGGGTTTGCTGTGCTGACTGTATAATCATCATCACTATTAACAATTCTCATAGTAATGGTACCACCTTCTGGTTCATAATTTTTGTCATCAATGGTGGCAATTCTGATATCAATCGCAACTTCATGAGCTTCCAAGCTGATAGCTCTAGGTGTTCTCCAGCCAATAAATGATCCGTCTTCTTCAACTTGAAGTTGTACAATAATTCTTCCAGCTGGAGTACCTGACGTTGGTCGTTCCGCAGAAATTGTAAATATCGCGGGGTCCCCTTCGGTAATTACCGTTTTATTTGGGGAGCGGACATCAACAAATATTATAGGCTTATTATCAAGGATAGACTGATCATCATTTACAATTATCCCAACTGCATCTGCGTCCGATATACTTATTAGTGAATTGCCGGCAATGGAAATGTTAACATTTAATTGTTCGTTTTCTTCAAATGTACGATCACCTATGATATTGGCAGTTATCATACCATTAGCTTCTCCAGCAGGAATCTCAATACTACCATTTTCTAAAATGAAATCTACTCCACTAGTTGCAGGATTCTGTGTTGCCTCGGTCACGACATAGTTTACCGTAAGCGGAAAATTAAGTGGTCCGCCAGTTATACTTACTGTAAAAGCAAGATCGGACATTCCTGTATTTCCTTCTGAACTAGAGGCATCAGTTATACCTATGGAGATTTCATTTTCTTGTTTTAATATTGCCGCAGTAGCGGATTGCTCTGCGACATTAGTAGAAATTGTATAATTTTTTGGATCTGCAGTATCGGCGACTAGGGTGATTGTGATTAAACCAGACGATGTCTCATCATCAACCTCCGTTGAAATCGCTAAGGGAGAGGTGAATGGTTGTACTTTAGAGAAGCTCAGACTTTCAATTAATTTCGGAGTCCCTGATGTAAAGGTGTTTGAATCCAAGAAACTTCCACTAGTATTTGTGGGTGTGACCATGATTGAAGTTAAATTAGTTTGGATATTTGAAGTAAGAGTGAACATTGCACTATTTCCAGGTATTGTTTCCAGTGCATTAGCAATTGAAATAACTGGTACATCAACATTTCTAATTGTAGCAATCGCTTGATTTGCTGAGGTACTGGTTACAGTATATTTACGTTCAGCACCTCCAGTTGGTTTGTCAACAGTCAAAGTTATGGTAATTGTTCCATTAGCGGCATCAATCCCGTCAACATCTCTTAATTGAACTGGAATTTCAGCTGTGAATGGGTTAGTTGTAGTAAATGTTAAGCTAAGTGATTTTTCGCCAAGTGTATCGGGAGAATGATGATAACCACCTTCTTGTGCTATGGTATAATTGACGTTTAAAGCTTCGCCTGGATTTTGAGTAGATGTTACAACAAATTTAAGTTCTGCACCTTCATTTACTTCGAAGGTACTAGGTTCAAATGAAAGTTCTGGTAGTTTATTTACCATAATTATCGCGATATTAGACTGACTGATTGAATAGGTATCAGCAGACGAATTGGTTGAAATTACTACGGAAATTTGTCCAGTAATTGCATCGATATCATCCACAGTTCGAATTTCTAAGACATAGATGAAAGGTGGTTGACCTGGTGCAGAGCTAGTGAAGTATACATTATCAACGGGTTGAGCAACACTATCTGCAAATTGGTCAGTGTCTAGGAAGTTGGTATTATCTCCATTGTTTGCTGTAACTATTATCGAATGAGGTTGAGTTGACTGTATATTGGACGTGAGAACTAATGTCGCAGTTTCTTTGGCAAGAATAACCGCGGATTCTTGAATTGAAATTTCAGGAACAACATCATCTTTTATTATGGTTGTGGCACTGTTGTCTGGTAAAGCTGCAACATTATAATCGTCACTTTCAATCAATGTAACTGTTATTTCACCATCCATAGCATCAATGCCATCGGCATCCCTTAATTGAATTTCTATTCGAGTTTGTGCTGTCCAATGTGAAGATGGGTCTTCTGAATCATCCTGTGTAAATGTCGTCAAGGAAATTGGGTCTTGAGTACCAGTTGTCACAGTCGAATGTTGATAATTATTCATTTGTGCTATAGAATAAGTGACATCTAATGAACCAGGGTCACTTTCGGCAGAAATGAAAAAGTAAATTATTCCACTCCCTTCATTCACCATAGCTTGTGTAGCACCAATTGATATACTAATATTTTTATTGACTGTGACAGTAGCAGTTTTTTTAGATCCAAGATCATAAGTATCCGCAGCTGTATTGGATAGCAATTCAACTTCAATAGTTCCAGAATCTGGGGCATCAACAACAGTTGGAATTTCCAAAGTAAAGGTGAATGGTGAAGTTTCGGAAAAGCGAACATCAACAGATTTGGCAACATCGTTTACAAATTCATTAGTATCTAAGAAACTACCTGAGGTATTTTTTGCTTTAACCATTATTGCATGGGTTTGAGTTGACATAATATCTGAAGTGAGTACAAATTCCGCATCTTCGCCATTAAAAGTTGAGGCAGAATCTGCAATTGTAATTGTTGGTGTATCAAGATCAAGAATGGTTACAGTGTTTTCATTATTCGCTGGTGGAGAAATTTGATATTTAGTTGTCGCATCAACTGCTGGGTCTTCTAATGCAACGGTAATTGATCCATTTTCTGCGTCAATATTGTCTTGATCTCGTAGTTCAACTGTTATACTTGTGGTCCATGGTGAATTAGCCATAGTATTATCCAATTCGGTAAAGGTTAAGTCAATTGGATCTTGAGAACCGGTGGTCACAGTAGAATCACGATAATTGCTTGACTCCATTATAGTATATTTGACATTTAGGTTATTTTGAGTGTTAGGCGGTCTAAAATCTGAAGTTACCGTAAATACAAGATCCACTCCTTCATTCACTTCAGCTGCTGGTCGAGTAATAGCAAGTGTTACGATTCTATATACTGAAACTGTAGCAGTTTTATTAGTTGCAAGATTATAGGTATCTGCTGAAGAGTTTTCTTCCAACTCAATGGTAATCATACCGTTAGCTTGGGAAGAATCAGTTATAGTTGGAATAGATAAGGTGTAGATAAATGGTAGATTCTCGTTTGTTGGATCAGTACGGGCGAAATTCACGTTTTCAACTGGTACAGCAACTCCATTGGTAAATTTAGTCGTATCTAAGAAATTAGTGTTAGTTTCTGTGGTTGCTTTAACCATCAATGTATGCATTAGTGTTGATTCAATACTTGAAGTCAGAATAAATTCTGCGGCTTCAGTATTGAATGTTGCTTTAGCATTGGCAATCGAAATCATTGGTACATCAAGATCTTTTATTGTAACAGTGGCACTATTCATTGGTGAAGCCGCGACTTCATAAGTAGGATTGGTGGTCAATTTTATCAACTCCACGATTATTTCACCATCAGCGGTATCAATCTGGTCTTGATTCCGTAATGGGATATTTAATGTGGCAGTTAATGGTGACATAGGATCTAGAGGGTCTCGTTCAAAAGTCAAATCCACAGGTGGCTGAGTTCCAGTTGTACTGATGATGGAAGAGTTTCGATAATTACTAGTATCTGTTATAGAATACTCAACACTTAGTGCTGTACCAAGATCGTAATTTGAAGTTACAACAAAGTTTAGAGTGCCACCCTCATCAACTTCAGCACTTGCTCGGGCAATAGATAAAGTTACAATTTTGTCTACTGTGACCGAAGCAGTTTTGTTACTACCAAGATTATAGGTATTTGTATCTGAAGTATCTACTAATTCTACTTCAATAGTTCCAGATGATGATGCTGTATCAACCATTGTTGGAATCGGCAAGGTAGCAATAAAAGGTAGACTTGTATTACTTGGGTCAGTACGAGCGAAACTAATATTGCTTACCGGTTGAGCAACGTCATTAGTAAATTCATCAGTATCTAAGAAATTAGTACCAGCTCCATTGGTTGCTTTAACCATAATAGTGTGAGGTTGGGTTGTTTCAAAACTTGCAGTGAGAATAAATTCTGCGTTTTGACCATTAAATGTGGTAGGGGCATCAGCAATTGTAATCTCAGGAATATTCACATCTCGAACCGTTTGAGTAGCTGAACCACCTGGAGCTGGTGCAACAAAGTATTTGACAGATGCAGTTGATGACACTGCATCTAAACTAACATCAATTTTACCATTGGCAAAATTTACCAAGTCTGCATCGCGTAGTTGAATTGAAATTTTATCTGTCGCAATCCAAGGAGACTCATCATCCGCTCGGGTAAAAGTTAAGTCAACAGGAGTTTGAGCACCAGTTGAAACGGAAGCATGGAGGAAATTACCACTGGTTTGTGTGATGGAATAATTAACATTTAATGTCGCACCTGGATTATAACTTGCCATCACAGTAAAGTGAGCCATACTTGTTCCCTCATCAACTTCGGTCTCATCAGCTGTAATAGAAAGGTACGGATAATCTATTACTTTAACTGTTGCAGTCCTTTCATCAGCTCGATCTGCTGGTGCAATTTTGTAATCCTTTACAGTATCGTCATCCGTATTAAGTGTTACCCTTATTTCACCCTCGTCATCATTTGGATCGTCTTTAGTCGGAATTGGGAGTGTTCCAGTGAATTTTCCATCATCATCACGTGTAAAGACAATTCTTTGCTCATAAACAGTACCAGAATCATAACCAGTGTTAGGGTCAGTATCACCCTCATCATCAAGGAATGCACCATCTGAATTAAATGGTACAAACCGAATATCTAGACCGAGTGCTTTCCATGGTTCAATATCTGCTTCTAGCTTGAATTCAGCCATTCCTCCGATTAATACTTCAGAGGCATCAGTGATAGTTATTAAAGGTTCTTCTTTATCATTAACTGTTACCATTGCAATGTTTTCATTATTCATAGTTTTAACAGTATAATCGTTCGGACTTGCAGAAGGTGGACCATTTAAAGTTATAGTAATTGACCCATGATCAGCATCCTTAGTATCCGGATCACGAGTTTTAATGACTAGATCGGTTGACTGTCTGGTGCCACCCGACCCATCAGAAACCTCTGTCCACATCGCTTCAGAAATCTCAATTTCACGCATAGTACCTGCAGCTGTTAGAGGAGGATCCGCGGTTAAATCAACTTTAAGATAATCACCACCAGAATTATTGGTAGGAACATTATTAGTGGGAGTATAATTGATTGTTAAATTTCTGCGGGGATTCACATCCGCAAAAATAGTAAACGTTGCATCATCACCTTCTCTAACCGCGTTACCTGTATAAGCTATAGAAAGTTCTGGAATAGGTTTGTCAGTTACCGAAGCAGTGGCATCATTTTGATCAGTCTTGGTAGAATCAGTAGTTATGGTGTAGGTGGAACCTACAGGATCATCATTTTGCAATTCTACCAGTATAGTACCTGAAGTGTCACTAGTAGCTGAATTTTCTTGAGTGGCAATTTTAAGAGTCGCTGAATAAGTTGGACCTGAACCAACAATTGTGAATTCTAATGCATTTGAGGTTCTTAGGACACCAGATGCACCACCTGGTCTAACCGTAGTTCCGTCAGATTCTGTTACACTATTTGGATTTAAGAAATTTGTAGTTGTTTCAGTGGGAGTAAACCTGATTTGTAAATCAGCCGCTGGTTGTTGTGAGGCAGTTATTGTGAGTTCAATATCATTTCCAGCTAATACTTGTGTAGAAGGAGCAGGTTCGGCAATTGAAATTTCTGGTGCGTCATTGTCATTAACTGTAACCGTAGCACTTTGATCATCCGATACATTTGTTACCGTATAATCATTTGGTGCTGAAGTATCAGGATCATTCAGAGTGACAGTTATGGTTCCTTGAAGTTCATCATCATCATCATTGTCGGTTGGGATACTAATCTGTGCATTCCAAGTTGTAACACTATTGATCGTAGTCTCTGTCCACATGGCCTTAGCTATTTCAAATCTGCGCATATCACCAGATGCTCCAAGGTTTAAGGCTGGGTCGCTAGTATCAACTTTGAGAAAATCATATCTAGTGTTACCCGATATTATATCATTTTCCGGTGTGTAATTGACGGTTAAATTCCGCAATGGATCTTCAGAAGCCTTTACCGTAAACACTGCCGCAGTCCCCTCGGTGATAGCAGAACCTCCGTATTCAATGGATAATGTGGGATTGGGGATGTCCTTCACTTCTACCATGGCGGTATTTTGAGCTATCTTGGTTTGATCAGTGGTAATTGAATAGGTTGCTGGAACATTCGATGGATCATCAGCTTGTAATTCAATACGAATTGTACCAGAAGTGGCATTGTTGTTTGTATTATCTTGAGTCGCAATCTTCAAAGTCGCTACGTATGGAGGCATATCGTCATTATTCTGGGATGAGAAAGTAAATTTTGTAGAAGTTCTAACTTCATCAACGGCTCCGCCAACTCTACTACCACCAGTCGGGTCTAAGAAATTGGTGGTCGTTTCTTTTGGAGTAAAACGGATTGCAATTGGTTCCCAAGGTTCTATCATTGTACTAAGAGTAAATGATGCATCCGAACCGACTAAAGTTAATGACGCGTTGGTAATTGAAATTTCTGGTGCGTCATTATCATGAATAATCACTTTTCCAACGTGGTCAGGGTCATCATTTGCGTCGTCAGCGATGGTGTAATCACGAGCATTTTCAGTACTTGGATCCATCAAGGTGACAGTAATCTCACCAGAATCGGAATCAACATCGTCATTATCTGTATTTATCATAATGGTGGCAAAGTAATTAGTCGCATGACCTTGAACTGCAGAAAAAGTCAAAGTTTGAGGTGAATAGCTAGTTGCTGGTGAGGTTGGATCACCTAGAAAACTTAACTTAGTATTGGCAACGCTAAAATTGACCGATAATGGTCGTCGTGGATTTTCGTCCGCAATAATTGTAATGGTTGCCACATCACCTTCATTAACTGGGGTCACGAGGTCAGGAATTGATAATTCAGGTTCAGGTCGTTGTAAAACTTCAATCGTAGCAGATGTGCTAGAATTAGCGAGAGTATAAGCTTTATCTTCGGTAATGGTTGCGGTATGGTCTACGAGTGCTACAATTATTTCCCCTGATGCCTTTGTTCGTTCATCTAACGTTGAAATGGTAAGAGTTTCTTCAAATTTAGGCGAAGGAGCACCATCAGATGCAAATGACAGGTCACTAGTTAATCGTTCATCACCTGAGTTTTTGGTGGTATTTGATACTGGGTCATTTGTGTCTAAAAAATTCCCTGGATCACCGGTAGGACCGTTTGACGGGGTAAATCTAACATTGATATCCTCGTGAGGTTCTATGTCCGACGACAGGGTAAATGTAGCATTGTCGCCACCAAGGATTTTGCCTTGATTTCCTGTCACAGTACTAGGTACCGCGACAATTGAAATTTTTGGAACCTCCGCATCATATAAAGTATGCATGGCAGAACTACCTGCTCCAGTAGCAACAACAAAATTATCAGCAAATGCAGCTACTCCTAACGCAACTGTTACCATGCCATGTGGTTCATCGGCATTATCAGTAGCACGTAATGCTAAATTGAATGTTGCTTCCCACTTTTCTGGATCACCTTGTTGTGCGGTATTACTGAAATTCAACGTGTGGTCAGTTATTGACTTCGTATTATTTGTTAGACCTTCAGAACTAGCTATATATGTAATGTTTCCAGCTGCAGGAGTTTCTGTAATAGTAATATCAACATCAAGAGTATCATTCTCTGGCTGGGACGTGGCTGTTACAATAAACTTAGCCATATTTCCGGTACCCTCAATTGCTCTATCAGTGTCAGGAATAATTTCAATAGTCGGTTTAGGGGCCGTAGTAATAGATACTTCAATAGAATCTAAGTCGGTATCGGTAGTGACTTCGTATTTTGGATCAGTTGTATCAGAGTCTTCAGCTAGAGCTACGTCAATTGTCCCCGTGGTATTGGGGTCATCAAGCTCAGTTGCAAATTCAAATGAACCTCTTACAACGTTATCCCCTCCTTTAGTAAAAACTACGTCAGCAGTGTAAGTGGTACCAGATACATTAGCTGAGGTTAGAAAACTAGTAGTGGATTCGGTCGGAATGAATCGAATTGCAACCTTTTCATTTGGGGGTGTTTGTTTAGATTGCCAAGGAAGAATGCTAGCGATAAGATTGACACGAACCGGATCACCTGGTTCTGTTTGTGGTGCAGAACTAATTTCAATGACTGGGGTGTCATTATCTTGAATACTGAGCATTTGACTATTTTGACTGGCTGAACTTGCTACGGTATAATCACCTGCTGTTGTAGGATCGTTTAGAGTTACGGTGAAATCACCGTGATCTTCATCCACGTTGTCATTGTCAGTTTGAACTGTAATTTCGATTTTCCACCGCATGGTACCATTGTCATCAAACGACATAAATGTCTTATTTGTCGCAGTTCGCATGGTTCCTGCCGCTGGAATGTTATTATCTGGATCAGCCTTGATAAAATCATCTGTGCCATCATCAGGGGTGTAATTGACATTTAAAGGACGTTTTGGATCTTCAGATGCCACAATGGTAAATGTCGGGTTATCACCTTCAGTGATTGCCGTGCTAAGTGTACCATTATATCTTATAGAAAGTGTTGGATTTGGTACTTTAATGACTGATACTGCGGCTTTATATTCGGATTCGACATTAGAGATAGAATATTTACCTGTAACTGCAACTAAAGTTACGGAAAATGAACCTGATGCTAAATTTGCATCACTTGGATCTTGAATTGTGGGGACTGGAAGATATGTGACGTAAGTTATATTACCATTACCATCATCTTCAGATTCAAAAGCTAATTTTGCAGAAGTGCGTTCCTCTCCCGAATTACCCAATGGCATGTTCTGATCATCAGTTGTTTTTAAAAAATTGTTACCAGTCACAGGGGTGTTGGTTGGAATATACTTGATCGCTAAGTTTTCAAAAGGTTCAAGTTCCGCAGATAATTTAAACATGGCATCACTGCCAGCCAATGTTTCAGGGGCCGCGGTGATTTTGATGGTTGGTAAGTCATCATTCTCTACGGCAATAACCGCGGTATCATCAGTAGTAACATCCGTTGAATCGGTGATTGTATAGTCATCAGCAATGGAACTTGGGTCGTCAGTTGGATCATTTAAAGTCACGGTAATAGTTCCATTTGCGGAGTTTATTCCGTCTTTAGCTCGAGTTGGGATAGTTATTTGAGTGGTCCAATTACCAGAACCAGCAGGATTTTCCGTAAATTCAAGAGTTTCGATACGAGGAGTGCCAGAGGTACGAATTATTGGATTTGCCGGATCATCAGGATTAGCTATTTCACTTTCATCAAGATAATTTTCAATACCAACAATATTAGTTTCAACTGGGGTATAAGAGATTTTTAAATCGCGTTTTGGTTCAGTAGTAGTTGTTATTGTCAATGTTGCGGTCACTGATTCTTTAACTGTGACATCACCAGTAAAAGATAAAACTGGCATTGGAACCCGAATAACATTAACTGTGGCGGTTGCTGATTTGGAAGTATCAGTTGTTGGTTTGTAGCTTCCGGTTGCATCGGTTTGTATCGCAACGGTAAAGGACCCGGAGTCTAATGAGTCATCATCGCGAGTCAATATGGGTAGAGGAATCGTGTAATCGCCATCCGAGTTTCTCGTAAATGTTTTATTGCCAGTCTGTCTTTCCTCACCTGTTCCTGTTGGTGTTGGGTCCAAAAAACCACCAGTAACGTCTGTCGGAATAAATTTAATATTAAGTGGTTGCCAGGGTTGAATATGTGAGGTCAAAGTGAGCATTGCATTTTGAGTAGCTAAAGTTTCTGGTTCGCTGACAATTGAAATTTCAGGTATGTCATTATCATTGACCGTCACATCAGCACTATTCTCACCAAGTACGGTAGATACCGTGTAGTCATTAGGTTTTGAAGTATCAGGTCCATCCAGAGTCACAGTTATTTTACCATGGTCTTCATCCACCGAGTCGTCATCGGTTTGAACTTCAATTTCAGTTTTCCATTTCATAGTGCCACCATCATCAAATTGAACAAACATCTGATCTTCCGCGGTTCGCATCTCACCAGAAATTGGGAGAGGGTGGGGATTTGTGCTCGTATCAACTTTTAGAAAATTCTTACCAGATTCATTGGTTGGGGTGAAATTAATATCTAGATCACGTTTCGGGTCTTGTAAAGATACAATAGTAAAAGTTGCTGTTTCACCTTCAGTTATTGCAGTTCCATTATATTCAATGGATAAAGTTACATTTGGTGGATTAATTACTGGTACAGTCGCGATATGATTAAATCTAGCCGGGTCTGAATTGGCAATTTGCGAGTCATCAATTTCATAATTGCGGTCTGAGTTATTGAGAAGTTCTACGGTAATACTTCCGCTGTCATTAACAGCATCACTCTTGGTTAGAACTTCAAGAAACGCATGAATATCGGATGAATTCGTATCATCAAATGTAAGTGCTTCTGCTCCACTAAGTGCCCCTTCACCCAGTCGTCTGTCTGCACCTGAACTACCAGCTGCAGTATCTAAAAAATTACCAGAAGCGACATTCGTTGGTTTATAACTAATTTTAAGTGGAATTCGCGGAGTAATATCTGCAGATAATTTAAACATCGCATCACCTCCAGCAAGTGTTTCAGGTGCATCTATAATAGTGATGACTGGAATATTTTGGTCAAGTACTGAGATGGTGGCGATATGATTATCATTTGTCGTATTAATTGCGTACAGTGCAGTTTGAAGCGTATTCAATTCAATTTGTATGGTACCATCAGCTGCGTCAATATTATCTTTAGCGCGGAGTGGGATCGAGATTTTAGCCGTCCATAAATCTGGTGGAACATTGGAATTGGGTTTAAAATCTAATGTAACCTCTTTTGAGGGATTTGTTGGATCAATTGTATATTGGGTGGTATCAATATAATTTTCCGATGCTTCCGCATAAGTATGAGTCGGAGTATATTTGACCAATAATGCATTTACTGGGTCAACTGGAGTACTCACTATAAATTCTGCATTGCCACCACCCTCTGCTATAGAATTTCCATTTGGTCTAATTGATAGCGTTGTGATCGGAACCTCATTAACTTCTACTGTCGCTGGGGTTGCTGTAGGATTAAGAAGTTCATAGCGAGCTGGGGTAGCATTTTCATTGTTGTCTGCATGCAAAGCTACTTCAATAACTCCCATTCCTCCAGATGCGTCAGAGTCTTCCTGCGTGGGTATGGTAATTCTTCCAATTATGGGTTTAGTTTGTAAAGTTGAGTCTGGATCAGGTCCAAATGTTACCACCGAATCCCAGATATCATCGGAATCGTAGGTTGTTCCATCTCTAGTGAAATTAAGAAAAGTGGTTGTACCTTGATTCGCAGGTTTATACCGAATAGTTAATGGTCCCGCCGGTTGAATACTGGAAACTAAAGTAAAAGTTGCATCAGTACCGGCATAGACATCAGCGGCATTATTAATTGAAATTCGAGGAGTTGAATCATCATGGACTACCAAATCGGCATAACCACCTACCCCACTTGCAACAGTATAAGGGTTATCGGTATTTGAATCTCTTAATGTTACTCTCACTTTCCCATGATTATTATCCATATTATTGGTCGCTCTAGTTGAGATGGTAAATCGTGCGGTGTACATGGTAGCATCTTGAGTTGCTTTGGTTAAAGTCCGTTCTATATCACGAATGTGTATTGTATCAACTTCAGGGGTATTTGGATCATCAGGAACTGTATAATAATCACCTCCATCACGATTTTCAATTGCAAAATTTATATCTAACTGACGTTTGGGGTTGGTTGGAGTACTAATTTCAAAAGTCGCCTGGTCTCCTTCATTTACTGAAGTCGCTATACTAGTAATGGTTAGCACCGGATTTGGGACATCTTCAACTTGGACTGTACCTTGATGTCGATATTTAATAGGATTTGCACTGGGATCAACAGCTGTAGTATTAATGGTGTAATCGACCCCTTCATTAACTAGAGTAATGGTAACTTCACCGGATGTTACACCTGCCGTTGTGTCTTCTACGGTTTTTATCTTAATAGCATCAGTCGCGACAAAAGTTTGGTTAGGAGCTTGACCAGTAGCAAGGAATGTTATTTTATTTGTTGTGGTACGTTCTGAATCAGCGGCACCACCATTAGATTCAACTCCTTCCGTACTTAAGAAATTTGCTCTAGATTCGCTTGGGATGAATTTAATATAGATTGGTTGCCAAACATTGATGTTAGAAGTTAATGTAAACTTGGCATTGTCTCCAGCTAAAATATTATTTGGATTGGCATTGGCAATAGTAATTACGGGTATATCCACATCTCGCACTGTAACGACGACATGATCTTCTCCGGTTTCACCCGAAATGGTATAATCACCGGCATACTCTGAATTGGGGCCGGGAAGTGTTAGTGAAATCTTAATGGATCCATGATCATTATCTAAGCTATCAGTTTTAGTTTGAACCCTAATTTCAGCAGTCCAATAATTTTGACCCGATACAGGTGCAAATGTGATCAAATCTGTTTCTCGAACTTGACCAGAGTCATTTGCAACGTCTGGATCTGGTGTGGTATCAAGGTAACTATGAATACCTGATGTGGTATCTTCTGGAGTATAGCTAAGTTTTAACTTGCGTAA
Source organism: Stappiaceae bacterium (assembly GCA_964291365.2). Classification (GTDB taxonomy): domain Bacteria; phylum Pseudomonadota; class Alphaproteobacteria; order Rhizobiales; family Stappiaceae; genus JBDWFY01. The sequence goes on along the minus strand of OZ219989.1, from coordinate 291,889 downwards.
TGGATCTTTATTTGCCCTTACAGTAACAGTAATTGTTTCTCCCTCATTTACTGCAGGTACGACATCTACTATGGATAATTCTGGAATTGGTTCATCAATAACAGAAACAGTCGCTTTATGATTCTCAGGAGGAGTTGTCCCAGCAGTTTGAGCAGTATCTATAATGTAGTCCTTCTTGTAATTATCACTACCAGATTCTTCAACAAGTGTTATGGTAATTTCACCAGATGTAACACCAGCAGCTGGGTCGTCTGCGGTTGGGACCGCTAGGGTAGTCATATAAGGTGAAGTAGTCGTAAATTCCTGATCACTTGCGGTCCATTCCGCATCAGCACTAGGATTATTAGTCGTATCTAAGAAGTTACCAACAGATTCAGTCGGAGTGAATTTAATATCCAAATTTTGCCACGGTTTTATATCCGAAGTTATAGTAAACATTGCTGTTACACCGGAAAAAACCCGATCAGCGTTAGCAATTGAAAGTCTTGGTGACTCCTTATCATAAATCGTTACGGTAGCTTCATCTCTTGCGTCGTTAACTTGGTAAGGATCAGTATCTTCGGTAGGTTCTAATGTAACTGTTACGCTTCCATGATCGGCATCAAAACCATCTGCATTACGCAAATCTAAAGTAATTGGTGCCTCCCAAATACCTGTATTGTCAGTAACAGTAAATTCAACTGTCTCAGTTATAGGATTGGTTTGATCAACTGATGAATCAAGGTAGGAATTTGTACCTGAATTTTCGTCAACTGAGTATTCAATTGTAACAATATTGTTTGTAAGTACTGAATTTGATCGTACAATAAAATATGCCTTATTTCCTTCTACTGAATCTTTAGTTGGTGATGCGAAAAGTGAAAAACTAGGTTTAGGAGGAGTCCTAGATATGGTAACCGTAGCAGTGTCATCACCAGCATCGTCAGATATAACATAATTTACAGGATCAGCTCGGTCATTATTGAGAGTAATTGTTATCGTACCAGTGGTATTTTGTACGTCTTCTATGGTTGGAATCCTCAACGTACCAACAAATTCATTATTAGAAGGTGTAAATGGTACTGTTGCGGAAGTTATTTCTCCATGTGGAACCATCCCAGTATTAAGAAAATTACTATCAGTATCATTTTCAGCAACATATCGAATTTTCAATGGTTGCCAGGGATTTACAGTAGAAGTGATTTGAAATTCTGCGTCACTACCAAATTCAATTGAGTTCGCATTGGAAATAGAAAGCTCAGGAATTTCAGCATCGGCAATTTGGATATCAACTGTATTATTATTCGCGGCAGTATTGGAAATAGTATAACCGGTGTTTGATTGAAGTTCTACTGCAATACTTGAAAAGGGGGCATCTCTGCCATCAGCATCGCGAAGTGGAATTTGAACTTCTGATGTCCATGGTGCTCTCCGATGGATTTGTCTGAAAGTCAATTCCTGTGTTGTTGGTGTTCCACTAGTATGAGGTCGTTCAGTATCACTTGAATCAAGATGGGGTAAAATTCCAGAGGGGTTATTTGCTGGAGTGGATTCTGTTGGTCTATACTTTACCATTAATGGATTGACTGGATTTTTGTTCGCGGTGATGACAATATTCAAATTATTACCTTCAGTTGATGAAACACCCTTTGCGGTAATTGATAACTCAGGAACGGGAGCATCAACTACCACAGCTGATGCGTTTGTTAGCGCAGTGATGGGTGATACAGTGTAATGTACCGGGGTATTAGTAGTATCTGCGCTTAGGGTAACAGTAATTACTCCTTCAGTAAAATTTTGATCATCTTGGGTCGGAATTGTTAATTCTCCCGTGTATAATTGATCACCACTTTTTAAAGAAAACGGCACAGTAGACATCCAATCTCCAGTCTGAGATTGACCGGTAGTATTTAGAAAATTTGAAGAAACTGTACTTCCATTATCATCAATTGATTGACTCACAGGTCTATAAAAAATTGTCAATTGATCATTTGCCGGACGAATACTCGCGGTCAACTTAAATTTTGCAGTATTACCTGCTACGGTGATAGGAGCATCGTCAATAGTAATTTCTGGAGCATCAGCATCCTTGACTGTTATTGTCGCTTGTCTATTTGTGCTATGGGTAATATAAGCATCTTCAGCTCCCGCGGTGTCTAAAGTTACCGTAATTGAGCCATCAGCATCATCAATATGATTAAGGGCATTTGTTGGAATTTCAATTGTTCCAGTCCAGACGGAATTCGTTTCTGTAAATTTTACCTGTTGTGTGCGAGTTGTATTATTAGCGTCTACAGTTGTGTCTAGAAATGTACTCGTAGAAACATTTGCCGGTGTAAATTCAATATCAAGAGGACGTTCAGGGTTTCCGGTTGCAGTTAAGACAATTTCAGCAGTGTCGCCTTCATTAATGGTAACAGCGTTATTACTAGCCTCTATAGAAATAGTCCTCTTGTCAGCCGGGTCATTAATGGTTACTTGAGCAGTTTGCTCCGCAGGAGTTTCAGAAGGCTGATAATGCACTCGGGGTTTTTCTGTGCTTGTAATATCGGTTTCTAAATCAACAGAAATTGTCCCCGTAGTTGCGTTGGGGTCATCTACTGTTGGGACTTCAAGAGTGGCAATAAAATCTGAACCTTCGGGTTTAAATTTTAATGGGGCAGATTCCCGAACATTCCCGGCATCTTGATTACCAGAAGTATCTAGGAAACTCCCGGTATCATTGTCAGGTATAAACCTAAAGATAATATCCTGTGCAGGTTCAAGATTAGAAGTTAATTTAAACTCAATATTGTTTCCTGCCGTGATAGTAGATGGTGTTGGTGGTTCAATTTTAATTGTGGGAGTTTCATCATCATAAACAATTACGGTATTTTGTTTACTTGAAGATGAAACGGAATAATCAGCATTTTCTCCTGGATCATCTAAGATAATGAGGATTTCACCATGGACTTTATCAAGATCATCACTATTTGTGTCTACAGGTATCTGTGCTTCATATTTGTTTGTAGTGGTATTGAGTGTAAAAGTGAGCGGGTCAGTTGTTCTAGTTCGATTAGAATCACCATCAGTTGTATTAAGATACTCTCCTTTTACATTACTTGGTGTGTATTTGATTGTGAGAGGTCGTATAGGGTTCTCATCCGTAGAAACAATGACCATTGCAGTCGTTCCCTCTTCAGTCGTAGTTGGAGTAGTACTTAGTGACAATTCACGAATAGGAGGGGCAATCACTCTAACAGATGCATTGATATCAACCCCGGTTCCAGGAATAGTATAATCTTTTCTATGCACTTGCGATTCAGTAACATCAAGGAGTACAATATTAATGGTACCTGAAGTCGCACCAGGATCTTCAATAGTTGGAATAATTAATGTAGATTGATACTTGATATTTGGAGAACTCCCAATTTCAGTAAAAGTTAAACTATCACTAATTCGTACCGCTCCTGATGCACCATCAGTGGTATCTAAGAAGTTGCCACCAGAATTTGAATTTGTTGCCCTGAACCTAATTTTTAAACCTTGATGCGGTTCAGTATCTGAAGTTAATGTTAATGCTGCGTCAATACCGGCAATTGTATTGACTGTTTGTGATGTTCTTTCTATAGTAATTGAAGGAACTTTTTCATCATAGATTGTTTTTTCGGCCGAGTTATTTGGTGAAGCAGCAACTATATAAGTTGTACCTACTGTATTCAAAGTAACAGTTACTTTCCCATGTTCTTCATCAGTTTCATTCTTATCTCTCAGTGTGAGATTAATGTCATAGGTATAATTAGTTGATCCTGGTGGGTCCGCGGTAAAATTTGCAGAAGGAGTGTGGGTTGTTACTTGACCTGAAGTAAGAAAATTGCCAGTTGGTTGTGCGACTGTATAGGATAAATTTAAGTTATTTTCTGGGTCAAAACTAGCGGTAACGATAAATTTTACCATTCCATTACTTGTAGTTTCAACAGCATCTTCCGTAGCTGGTTTAATGGAAATTGTTGGCTTAGGAGTTTCTTTAATTTGAACAGTCGCAGTTTGTGGTACAAGCGACGATTGTGGGTCTGCTGGGTCAGTTCGTGGTAATGTATAATCTTTTGGATTTGTATTATCATCAGATAAAGTTACAGTAATTGTTCCTTCAGTACTACCCGCATCTTGGACAGTTGGAATTGTCAGAATTCCAGTAATTGGGTGGTCTGGTGTAATTTGGGTAAAAGTAACAGATTGAGTTGTAGTTGTTGTTCCGAGAAACATTCCCGTAGTATTTGTCGCAGTATACCTAATTGCTAGCGGCTTGTGTGGAAGGATATCAGATTGTAATGTAAATTGTGCGGTATTGGTGGCTGAAATTTCAGGGGCGTTTGAAATTGAGATTACGGGAGTCACGTCATCATGTATTGTAAGTATGACTTCACGTGGTTGATCTGAAGCAGTTGGAAGACTATAACCGTTCCCCGATTGTAAGGTAACCTTGATTTCACCATGAGCTGAATCTAACCCGTCTGCATCTCGAAGTGGTATAGAAACATCTGTAACCCAGGTAGCCCTTCCCTCACCAGGTCCTCCCGAAATTTGAGCACTTTCCCAATCTACTTCTTCAATGCGGATTGCTCTTGAATTCACAGAAGAAGAATTTAAAAATGAACCACTCATATTCGTAGCAATTAAATTTAATGATTGAAGTGAGCTTGTTGGGTCTGTGTGAGTTCTTAAATTAAGATTTATCGTACTACCTTCTGAGTATTCAGTTATTGTCCTAAATGTTTGACCGTTTAAATTCGTCGGGTCAGGAAAATGTCCAGATACAATATAAATAGGCGGAGGATTAGCAGGAGTACGAACTGTTACATTGATATCAAGTCTGCGAGCAGTATCTAATTTATAACTGCGTGGATTATTTGTATCATCTAGAAGATATACATCAAAACTTCCATTTTGATTATTTTCATCTTGTCTTGTTAATATAGTAAAAGATGTTTCATAAAAAACACTCATTCCTAATCGCAAAAATGTTAAAGGTTCTGTCGTTCTAATATCTCCTCCTTCGCATGTACGAGGAAAAACATTAAAATTTATGGTCCCAACCAAACCATCGGTTTCATCGACCCAACTTTGATTGCTAGGATTACATGGCTGGTATCGTATTGATATTGGTGCTCTAGGTTCAATGCTTATCGTCCGTATTGTGATTGTGGTGGCAAACCCGGGTTGCGCTTCAGTTCTACTATTAATATAAAGTGCTGGAAAATCCAAATTTTTTACCGTAATTACTGTTGAGTTTGCCGAAGTTGGCGTTACCTCATAACCGGCATTTGTTACAGGGGTATCAAGAGTTATCTGAATTTCCCCATCAAGTGTATCTTTATTATCACGTGCGAGAAGTGGAATTGGTAAACTTGCAGACCACTTGGAGGTAGCCATGTCAAAGGTAAAATTTACTGATTCAGTTCTAGTAATAGAACCATCTTGATTTGATATAGTCGTCGCTGATGTTGTTTTATCAAGGAAAACATCATTACTTGTATTATCAAGGGTATATTTTACATTAAATCTATCGTCAGTTGGCAAACGTTGGGGGTCTTCGCTTGCAATTATGGTTACAGTAGCATTGGTTGTTCCTTCATCAATTTCTATAGACGTTTCGCTGAAGGATAAAGTTGGAACTGGAAGTGGTAACACCGACACTTCAGCTGATCTATTTGCTACGTTTGGTGAAACTGTAAAAAGTTGTGGTGAATTGTTAAAATCATCAAATATTGTTACAGAAATTTTTCCAGAATCTGAATTGGCATCAGTTTCAGTATCTATTTCAAGGGTTGTTGTAAAGCCTTGATCAGTGGGAGTGTCAAATGTGAACATTTTTGATTGTTCTTCACCTGACGTTAAGTTAGTTTCATCTAAAAAGTTACCCTCTGTTTCTCGAACAATATAAGTAATATTTAGTGCTTGAGTTGGCTGTATATCCGAAACTAGGGTAAATATAGCTGTTCGTCCTACTAATATTTCTGGAGCATCGTTGATTGAAATGATGGGGATATCGGTATCTTGAATAGCTACGGTGGCCAAATTGTTTGGTGCAACTGCAATTGTAAAGTTTGTAGGATCATCTGACGCACTTAACTCTAAACTAATATTTCCCCCGAACTGTCTATCTCTGTCCTCATTGCGAGTGCGTAAATTTATTTCAGCAGTCCATTCTGGAGAACCAAATCGCTGTCTAAAAGTTAATCTTTCCGTTATTTCACCACCAGTTGGATTAGCTGTTGAATCCAAATAGGAACCGGAAACATCTGCTGGGGTAAATTTGACTGTAAGAGGTGAATCAGGTTTAATACTAGATGTTACTATAAATTTTGCCATTTCACCTTCATTGATATTATCAGATACACTGGTTATTGAGAGAGTAGGTACTAAAAGTCCTTGAATGTTGACCATACCCTCTGTTTCACTCTGTGTTTGGGATATGACATAATTATTAGGGTCTATATCGTCTACCAAAGTAATAGTTATTGAACCCGGTGTATTTGTAAGATCAACTATAGTTGGAACGATGAGTGTGCCGACAATTGGTTGGTTTACCCCTTGAGCAAAGAAACTTACAGTAGCAGTTCTAATAGGATTGCTTTGACTACCAACACGTTCTAGGAAATTTCCCCCTGTGGATACTGCAGTATATCTTACTTTTATATCTTGATTAGGTAGAACTGAAGCAGTTACAGGGAAAACAGCATCTTCACCCATAATAATATCAGGTGCATCATCATCAATTTTAATCGTTGGGTCATTTACATCATTTACTGAAACGGTGATGCGATCATTTGGTGAACTCGGAATTGTATAGAAAGCATTTGATCCAGGGATATTTAATGTTACGACTATTTCTCCATTAGTTTCAAGCACTCCATTTGCGGCCCTAGTGTTTAATGTTAGTTCGGCATTCCACACACTAACACCTGTTGATGAATCTTCAGTAAAACTTAGTGTTGTAGTTCGTGAGACACCTGATGCGCCGTTTGTAATATCTAGAAAATCACTTCCAGTTTCAGTTGGGGTGAAACTAATTGTAATATCATCTAACCCAGGATCAGTTTCAGTAGAGACAACTATTGTTGCGGCATCACCTTCATTAGTTGAGACTGAACTACCGGTTATTGCTAGCTGCACAACAGGTCGATCGGTTATTGATACGTTTGCTGTTGTATTCGTAACCGCGAGGTCGTAGCTATCAGCAGTAGAACTGGTATCATCAACTAGTTGAACGCTTATTGTTCCAGTATTTACATTAGTATCAGCTATTGTTGGAATGATCAAAGTTCCAGTCGCTTCCGTACCTGAACCTGTTGCAGTAAATTCAATTTTTGGGTCAGCAGTTCGTGTCACTCCAGAATTTCCATCAGTTGTGTCAAGATAACTACTACCATTCTCACTTGGTGTATATTTAATGGCTAATGGTTGCCAAGGTACGACATCTGCAGTTAATGTGAATTCAGCATTGTCCGTAGAAACAATAGCTGAAGCCGGGGCAATTGAGATTTCTGGTTTGCTAAGGTCATTTATCGTTACTGTTGCTGAGTTGTCAGGAGCCAGTGCTACAGTGTAAGCTGCACTAGCAATAGAACCTGTAACTGGATCTAATACGACCGTTATTGTTCTAGGTGGTTCGTCATTATCATTAGCTACGGTTTCCACTTCAAGTGTGGCAGTCCACACCGTGGTACTCCCTTGTGCTGGACTAAAAGTCACAGGTGTTGAACGAGAACGTCCAGACTGTTTAGAAGGTTGAGGTGCGCCAGAATCATCCGTTGTTTTAAGGTAATTTCCAGTCGTGTTAGTCGGTATATAATTGATTGTAACAGGAGAACTTCCTGGATCTCTATCAGCTGTAATTGTGAATTGTGCTGTACCACCCTCATCTATCGCAGTAGCATCCGAAATTGTGAAATTTGGTAAATCTGCTTTGTAAATTACAATTGTATAGGTTGTTGAGGATATAGTATTCGACCCGCGTTGAAGATTAATTGTAATTGTTGTTCTTCGAACGGACCCATCAAGAAGTTGCTTTATATCACTTGTTTTTGGTCTATATACTAATCTTCTGGAATCAGTTTGAAAACGAGTATTGGTTCCGTAATCTGTCGTCGTGGTTCCAGTGTTTTCAAAATACCAATTACCAAGAACAAAATTTTCACCATATACATCAGCCATGAACCCTGCAACCGAATTTGATGTTTCAGATGCGATATCTCTTAGTCTACTGCTACTTGTATCAGTTTGAAATTCAAGAAATTCAAAACTATAGGTGTCTCCAGGTTTTTTGTGTGCAGTCATAGTCAAATTGATGTCAGGTATTGTAGTTGTACTACTGGTTGCTCTAATAACATTTGAGTTACTTGCAAGACTAATAGATACATCTTCCCCTTCTATAATGTACGAAAGTGTGGTAAAAACTTTGGCATTTTGTCCGCTACCATGTATCGCCTCCAATTTTAATTCCACATTGCGATCAGTAATTGTGCTAATTGAAGAATTTGGTACAAACCTTACATCATAACAATTTAAGTTGGTCTGACAGGTTGTTTTGTTTCCAACATTCCATCTTCCATAGGGAGTTAGGGCGGTCCATTCCAATCCCGACCATTCAGCAACTTGTTCTTCTTGGGTAAGTGTAATCTCAGTCGGGTTTGAGCTGGCGATATCTCTATCGTGCTTTGACTTAAAACTAAGTCCCGTCAATGTATCGTACTTAGACATTATCGTTGCTTCTTTATTGGTATTGATGTCAGAGGAGGTTCGACTTTCCGAAATTGATGTGCTTGAATTGCTATCCCATGATGCTGAACCTAAGTCTTCATGCTGAATAAATATTGTTGTTTGACCTGTTAATCCTGAGAAACGTGTTTTATTCGTCTGGTCGTTTGGTCCGCTCATTCTAAGATTCAGGTCAATTCTAATTATAGTTCCAATAGGAATATTGTTAATTGCAGTTCTATTTGGCTCAAATCGAACTCCATTGGATTTAGATACAACATCTTCAGTGGCAGTTTCGTGTGCAAAAGCAGGTAAACGCCAAGTACCGTAAATTGATGTATAATTATTTTGGAAAAATTGTGGATTACCGGTACCAGCAAAAGTCCCAGGGTCTGAGGGTATAGGACCCTCAATCCTAGTAAATGACCCTCCATCAACGCTTCTAAATATTTGTAAATGACGTCGGTATGAACTTCGTTCAGAGAATTTAGTACTTATTACCGCGGGAATATGTTGATAATGCCCTGAAGTGTCAGTAATTTCAATTGTTCTTGTACTTGAACCATCCATTTCTATCGCAATAAAGGCATCTAAAACTTTAGCAGTGGCGGTTTTAGTGTTAGAAACGCTATAAGTCGGATTCAAAGTTTCCCCCTCATCAATGAGCTGTATCATTATGCGACCCGCCCGCGTACCCACGTTAAGGGTTGGGATTGTTAATATTCCAGCACCTTGTGCATTGAAACTCACTATTTGTCTGCGTTCTCTACCAGCTGGTCCATCCGTTGTGTCCAATAGATTCGATACTGTTGCTGTTGGAATATACCGAATCGTAATATCTTGTGCGACTCTTACACTTGAAGTTAATTTGAACTCCAGATCACGTCCAGGTCGATGGAGTCCTCTAGGATAACCAGCAGGTGGTGGTTGATCCGGTGCTCTGATTGAAATTTCTGGTATTTCAGCTGTTCCACCTACTGCTGGCTGATCAACATTATTAACTGTTATTGTAACTGGGGTAATTGAGGCAAGGTAAGTTAGATTTGCTAATGTTTCCTCAATTGGGTCTAAAGCCACCGAAATAGTGCCATTTTCTGCAATCATTCCATCCGCGGCACGTGTGTCAAGTTTAAAAACTTCGGTCCATTCATCAATATTTGCAGTTTTGGTAAAGTTTAATTCAATTGTGCGCGTTATTCCTGATGCTTCACTTGTAACATCAAGATAATTTCCCACTGTATTAGTAGGAGTATATTTTAGGTTGATTGGCGCAGTACCAGGATTGAGGTTAGCAGTAACTTTAACCTGTGCTGGATCACCTTCGGCGACGACCGGGGTTACTGCAGAAATTGAAAGAGTTGGTTTATCAGTAACTTCAATTGTAACGGTTAGAGTTGCAGACCTAATAGTTGTATTCCCTTGTCTTAATCTAATGGTAACCGTTGAAGTGCGTGTTGAATTAGCAGGAAGTGCGGTTATTCTACTTATATTTGGTCTAAATAAAACTCGACGAGAAAATGAACGAATGTTAGAATCAAATTGTGCATCGGAAGAAGAGATATCATGATTCGCGAAATACCACGAACCCAGACTTAAGTCAGTAACATATCGGTGAGAGGCAAATCCAGGTACCATCGTGGGATTATTTAAATTTGTTATAACTGTTCCTTCAGTAACAGACGATCCATCGTTTATTGTCGTTTCCTGTGCTGCGCCAAGATCTGCTGAATAAGGTAAATTCACTTGTCTTGTGAAATACGCAGTTATGTTTACATCATCTAATTCAGTGGTTTGAGAATTTGCTCGAAAATGATTTGTACTGCCTCGATTTAGTCTTAAAGCAACGGAATTCGCATTGAGGACATAAGAAATTGTATCAGTTTCAGTGGGTGTGGATTGCCCCATAGGTGTTAATAAGACATCTAATTCAATTTTTATGGCTTTTCCAATAACATTATTAATATTAGTTGCATTGGGAATGAATCGCACATCGTAGCAATGTGTACCACCAGCACAAGTTGTACTATCTAGATTACCGACTACCCAGTGTCCGTAGGAAGTAGTACCTTTTATAACCTCAGCCGACAATTCTTCGCCAGTCCATCCAGAAACAAGTATACTTTGAGAAGTGGTCAGGGGTGCTTCGACCGGAGTTGAACTTTCGTCAAACAGTTTTGATTTAAAACTGAGTTCGCTCAATGTGCTATGGTCAGTTGTTATCTTTGCATTGTTTGGTTGGCTAGCAGCAGAAGTGTTTGAAGTTTCATGAATCGTTGTTGCTGTGGTGCCAGACCAGGTAACACTTGTAACACCTTGCGCGCTCACTTCACTTGGCACATACAAATTGGAAATCACCAAAAACGACAACATTGCAAGACTCGCGACTACAAATCCTAGCAAATTTTTCGTCCGCATGCTGACATGTTGGACTTGATGAGCGGTCCCACGCGTCATTCCTCCCAGAAAATTTGCCGATTCGGTAAAATAAGTGGTAAGCTTACTCCCCAATTTAACGGGGATCGGCTTGGTAATTGAATTAGAGTTCATGATTCTCTCCGTTAGAGTGTGGTACAAGACTGCGTTATTTTGACAACATTAATCACTGGTCCAATAATTATTGAGTATTTGGTGCTAGTATTTCAATAGGTACAATTTCGTACAAAATTTTTGACTTACTAAACTAATATAAGAAAAAAATGTCTGGATTGCAAAAAAAATTATTTTTTTTTTGTTATTTGTGAAAATTTCAATTATTTCAATTAAAACCGCATAAATTACTACTAATCTTTTCATAAAATCTTGTAGCAATAATACCTAAATATTAGATTGAGGCAACATGCAACTAATGTGATGATGAATTTAGCGAAAATTTATCGACTCGCATGTTTTTGCAAACTTTATCTTTGACATTTTATCACACCTCAGTTTTAGAAAGTCAAGTAAATTTTTTGTTAATAAGTTGCTTTCCAAAGATAATAAAAATAGAGCAAGCTCAATCGCGTTTGAAAAATTGAGTAGCAAAAATTTTACAATCTAAGTTCAGCCTAAACGCACTGCTGTTCAACAATAAAATTAGGATAGCGAAAACTGTAAATTAAATCATCAATTAAAATTTGACAACTTTTCGTTCACGAGTGTGGAGACTTATGATCACAAAGAATAGTGGGGCAGCTTGTAAAAATCGGTTATTGTTAATCTTTCATTGTGTAGCCAAGCGGACCAATTAACAAAGTTTAAATTAATTGTTGCTTGCCCCATTTTTGAATCAATTTCTCTGACTCCAACAATTTGTTGTGCGAGTCGGACTACAGTCAGGCCAAGACATGTAGTAATCATAGTATTCATTCATGGTTCGATTTCGTCCTGAACTTGAACTACAAGAACTTAACGCAAAAGCTCCGAGCGTGATTAGAACGATTAGTGGTATTTTCATTTGTTGTTCTCCTATTAGTTAAGAATTAATCTGAATTATATCAAACTAATTCCAAAATGTTTAAAAAAAAATTTGAATGTGACAATTTGTCGCAAACTATTTTCAACTCAATACAATTTTATAATTGAATATGGAATGACAGGAAGATTTGACGTGAAAGTGTCTAAATAAACTATAGTAAAGTGTGAAAATGGGCTTTTGTACAAATGTGTGTATTTTCCGAGAGTATTCTAATCCTAGATTAGTTTTAGTGACTTCTGCAAAAAAAACTCTTTCACAATTAAAGAATTGAATCAATTATGAGTACAAGAACTTGTCGCAACAGCTGCGTACTTGATTCGATAAATTTTGGATTTCTATAATGCTACTAGTGAATACACAATCCAATAAAAATTGCGTAAGTGAATTTCAGAAACTCAATTAAATGTGATCAGATAGAACTCGTACCAAGCAATTTTAATTGAAAGTGGAATCTTCGAATCACAAACGAACAAAATATCTCACTAGCTGATCATCGTTTACTCTGATCTTCGAATTTCTTCGCAACAACTATCAACAAATCTTTGAGTAGTTTAGCTGCTTTTGATGTAGCAAGGGAGATTTTTTCTGATGGAGTTTCAATAAAATCTCCTAGGTTTTCATATCACGCTACTTGATTTGCTCGTTATAATTTGACGGCAATCTCAGAATTGACTAATATCATAAAATATATCAATAAATGAAAAAATATATTGGTAGATAAATGCTGATAATTACGAGACTTAGAGTAGATATTCAAAAAAATTTGAAATTTGTATATTTGAGCTTGACAAATTGACTTTTGTATATTAAATTGATATGTAAACCAATTTTTTGTTGATCTTACTGCGAAATTAAATTAGTATTTCAGGTGACATTGGCATCAACACTAACTGAAAACTAAGGAGTATTAGTACTATGCACTCAATGAACCATCCTATTGCAGATGATGTGCGCACAGTTGAACCTATTGCCAATGACGCAATGACGAACACGGTGAGGCGCGCGGATCATTCGCGACTGGCAGAGGTGCGTGAAAAGATTGAATCAACAAGAGATCTTCAAGGGTTAGATTTTTCGAATATTGATTTTCGTGAAGTTGGCAAATATTGTTTTGAAGACAAGGATTTGACGAGAGCGTGCTTGCGTGGATCGAATCTGTGTGGTATGCGATTTCACAATACCGTGTTGACCAATGCGGATTTGCAAGACGTAAACCTTCAAAATGCGGAATTCGAAGATTGCCATTTTATCAAAACGGATTTTCGCAACGCTGATTTTCGAGGCGCAACATTTGAACTTTTTGAAGCTGAGTTCAATAAGTTTCAAAAGGTCAAACTAGATCATGCGAAGATGTGTGGACTGGATCTCCGCAAAACTCATTTTTCCGGTGGAACAGTTGATGGAACCGATTTCAGTGAATCGGACTTTTCAAATATTTCATTAGTAGGTATAGTTGGGGTTGGGACTAATTTTCGAAACTCTAATTTGACTAAAGCTTGCCTTTGGGGGTGCGAATTAAGAAATTCAGACTGCTCTGAGGCGAATTTGTTAGAAGCGCGACTTAATAGTGCCGTGTTAGATAATGTGGACTTTTCAAATGCAAATCTCAGACTCGCAAAATTTGTACGTGCGAAGCTTAGTAATTTGAAGCTCCAAGGGGCAAATTTAGATACGAATGATTTTCGCGGTGTTGACCTCAGAAATATTAGTTTCAGGGGCGCGATACTTGATGATCCTCGATTATCCGGGGCAAATATGCAAGGGATAGATTTGAGTCAAGCAGTTGGCGAGAATATTCACCTATTTGTTTTAGATTTGGACGGAGCTGACCTCACAAACGCAAATTTTTCTGGTCGAAGTCTGGTCGGTCTCCGTACTAATTTTCGTGGAACGATAGGAGAGAAAAAGCATGATGATCATTTCAATCCAAAGCTGGCAAGTAAACTACAGTTGAGTGGTGCAAATTTAAGTCAATCCTTTCTAGTCGAAGCTGAATTAGAGGGATCTGATCTCCAAGGCGCGGACCTCAATCACGCGAACCTAGCAGGAGCTCGGTTGCATTATGCGGTGCTAACTGGAGCAAATTTAGATTTTGCAGACCTTAGTGAAACGAATCTATGTGGGGCGCAACTGCAAGGTGCAACCTTCAATGGTACCAAATTCACTGGTGCGCGATTTGTTGACGTGGACTTGGCTAATCGGGATCTCAGTGGATTGAATTTTTGTAACGCAGAATTTGTCAATTCGGATCTCCGTAACGTCAATTTCAATGGATCTTTGCTCACAGGTGCACTGTTTCACAACACGAATTTAGCTGGTTCAACCTTAGCTAGCGCGGACATCAAAGGTGCGTCATTCAAGAATGTAAACCTCGTGGGAATAGAGTATGAAAAGTTTGATATTCCTGGGATCATATTATGGTGGAAAAAGAGTTGGGAATCATTATTTGGAAAGTCCATTGACCTCCGAGGTATTCAATCAAATTAACCTTAGTATTGTAACCTAAACAAATAGTTGCTGTATTTCAGGTTTCAACTAGGGTAAAATCTCCATTTGTCTTAGTCATTTGAACTTAATTGCTTCAAGTTGTCTCAATGTAGTGGCGATAATGAGAATTCGAAGCGATGGGTAATTTTACGGTGTTTTGAGCGTTATCTCAAAAACATCCGTGAGAGAATAATCAATTTGGTAGAGATTCTAAATTTTAAATGAAAATTGTAACCAAAAAAGGAGCAAAATGTCTGATATTTATATTTCATATCTTCAGTTTAAGGGATTTCGTTGTTTTCAATATACAAAGATTCGGCCCATCAATGGGGTCAACATATTAACAGGTGCGGATGATGTTGGAAAGTCAACAGTGCTTTATGGGACTGCTTTGCTTCTATCGCGTGACACATCAATAGTGTTGATGGATACCGATTACCACGGGTTGAATGTGGAGGATGAGTTTGAAATTTCGGCAGAGATAACTTGCGTTGAAAAAGATTCAAATTCTCGACAAAAGTTCATAATCAGAGTCAAAGGCACCAAAGATTTTAAGCTGGCGTTTGACATTCCGAAGACTAAAGGGATCTCTGACTCTGAAGCGGAAGAAATTTGGGACACGTTGAGCAAAACTAGAGTTATTGGTAGTGGACTCAGTAACCAAGAAAATCTAGTGGTCAAAAGTGCTATGAGTAACCCTCTAGCTAATTCAGAGCAAGAACAGATACAACCAGCAAAACCCAATTTGCTGAATACAGCTGTCATTACGCCAGTCTCAAATCAACCAGTACCACTAGATGAACTGCAAGCCGCGTTTTCCAACAATGCGCGACCTAATCTTAGTATTGAATCATCCGCTGAGATGGTTGACAGCACAAAACTTTCCGATTTGAAGTTGATTGAAGCACGAACCCGAGTTCCGATTTCAATGCCAAGTTGGGGTGGTGGAACTAAGGTTGGCTTCCACCAGCTACACGCAGGATTCAATCAAGTACCTGGTTCGATTTGTCTAATGGATGAATTCGCGGTAAATATGGACTCCTTGTCACAACGTATCATGCTAGATCAACTCTCAACGAGTGGTCAAGCGTTTGTGGTTGCAACTACTCCTGCGACTTTAAAATCTTCCCCTAACCATGCTATTATTGTTGTGGCTCCCAATGATAGAATAGGAAGGGTTGAAGGTAGCCGGATAGACAAACTTATTA
Source organism: Stappiaceae bacterium (assembly GCA_964291365.2). Classification (GTDB taxonomy): domain Bacteria; phylum Pseudomonadota; class Alphaproteobacteria; order Rhizobiales; family Stappiaceae; genus JBDWFY01. The sequence goes on along the minus strand of OZ219989.1, from coordinate 276,022 downwards.
CCAGTCAACCAGATGCACTTTTTGCCAAAAAGATTATTATTGGAGAAGGTGCGACGGAGGTAGGATTACTCACTGGATTATTTGGAATGGTAACGGGGAAGCCTCCGGAACATTCTGGATTATTTATTTGCGATGGAGAAGGTTGTAATAGTGCACTTGCTCTTATCGAACAATGGAGCGAAGATGGACAAATAGCAGGTCTCTTTATTGATAATGAAAGTAATCTAGATCAGAAAATTTTGGATGAACTTATAGAACTATTAGGTGACTTATTTTTTCAATGGGAAGAGGGAAATATGGAATCCAATTATATACAAGCTGTACCCATAGAGCACTTGGAGGAGTTTATTTCACGTCCCCTAATTGGCCCCAATCAGCGATTGCGAACAATTGCAGTTCGAGTTGGATACCCAAAGGATGACGAATTAAACCTGAAAAATCTATTAGATTTTATTGGTAATATGCCGGAGCTTCAGGGTATTCATGAAAGTTACAAAGAGGCGGCGGTTTACAAAAAGTTTTACCAAGTAATGTTAGAGGCATCACTTGGAATAATACCTGATGGAACTCCCGATGAAGATGTGAATAAATTTAAAGGGCACAAAAGTCTCTGGTTTAAATCTCTAGCTGGAGGTTTTGAGTTGGCTCTAAAGCTGGATTCATGTGGTGTGTGGAAAAATGGATTGTACAAGCCACTATTGCCATTTATTAATGCGTATCTAGTAGAAAGTGGGTTCCCTGAGATTAGTGATTTACCAAGTTCCATCCACAGTAGTGAAGACATTAGCGCTATTTATCTCAGTAGACCTGACTTAATGTAGTAAGTGATAGAAACCAATTCCCGCAAATTCTGCTATTGCGACAAAATTTTTACAATAGTCTCACTGCTGTCATTGCTTGAGTGGCATTGAGTATTGCCAATTCGTCAAAGTGATGGAAGGTTTTAATAACCACACATTTTGAATAATCTTAACTCATTGTCTAACCCGAATTGCAAAAAATGTCAAGCTAAACGACCTTAGATTTTTGTGAAAATTGCCGAATTCTCAACGATTTACGACAAAGTTTTTTCAAAGCGTTGAAGTGGTATAAAATGACAGAAAAAATGCTGTTTTAGTGTCAAAAAAATGTCACAAAACCGAGATTATTCACCTATAGGTTGGTTAAATCCTCCGATAATCCCAAGTGATGCAGTATTGATAGTAGAAAATGCCGACAAAACTTTATGCGGAATCTTGATGTCAGCAATGCATAAGAGCTGGATGCGTCTGGCAATTGAAGTTATATAGCAGATTTTGAATTTCCTGAAAAAAAGTGTAGGGTCATAAGATCTGCGACAATTAAACACATCTTGTTTTAGAAAGTCAGGTAAATTTTTTGTTAATAAGCTGCTTTCAGAATGTTATGAGAATTGAGCAAGCGCAATCGGGTTTGAAAGATTGAGTGGTAAAAACTTTGCAATCAAAGCACAACCTAAACGCACTGCTGTTCCTCAATACAATCAGGATAACGAAAACTGTAAGTTAAATCATCAATCAAAATATGACAATTTTTCGTTCACGAGTGTGGAGACCAATGATGACAAAGAATAGTGGGGCAGCTTGTAAAATTCGATTATTGTTAATCTTTTATTGTGTAGCCAAGCGGACCAATTAGACAAAGTTTAAATTATATGTTGCTTACCCAATTTTTGAATCAATTTCTCTGACTCCAACAATTTGTTGTACGATACTGATCACAGTCAGGCTAAGACATGTAGTAATCATAGTATTCATTCATGGTTCGATTTCTTCCTGAATTACAAGCACTTAACGCAAATATTCCTAGAGTGATAAGAACGATTAGTGGTATTTTCATTTGTTAATCTCCTAGTTAGTAAGAATTAATCAGAATTATATCCTACTATTTTTAAATTGTATTTGAAATATTCGGCGTGCGACTATTTGTCGCAGCTCAAAAATTGACCATACAAACGACACTTAAGAAAAATTATAAATATGTAACAAAATTGTATTAAAATGTGATATACGACCATTAAGTTTAAAAAACAATTGTTTGAGACTAAATATTTGCTCATTATGAAATTTGTTTTTGAAAAATGTTATAAATAACTAAAATTACCTATTGACTTTATGATGAAATTTTGTCAAATTTGGTAGTACAAATTAAAATATTGAACTTATGTAACAAATTATACCGAATTTAGATGTTAGAAGTGCCATTTGAAACAATTTTTGCGAATATTTCGCACCCAATCTATAATTTGATTCCCTACTTAATCAAACTTAAGTAGCGGATTTGGAAGGGAGAAATTCCATGTTGAATACTCAATACAAACAATCAGTTTTACCTGTCGTTTGGGGGCACATACAGATGCTTCTGGATTCCTTACACATCATTTTAGCTACATCTCGTTCCAAGGGTCAAATTGAGCATAGTTCGCGGCCAGGACAATTCTCTACTTCTTCTATTCGTGATTCCACGCGCTGCGGTGGTATTCGAAATTTGGTAACTTATTCCGCAACAAAGTTGCGATCCATCGCGATGATGAGTGTAGTATTGTTGGTCGCGGTATTACTAAACATCACCTGGAATGATGATGCAATGAGTCAACATACATTTGAATTTAGAGATCCCAATACTACTTCCGGTGAACTCGCAATAGGTCCAGGTGGTTTAAAGACTGATTTACTTATAAACGCCGGAACCTGGGACCGCTACGATCCAATAAAATTTTATCGGTGGCATAATAAATTCGGTGGAACTTGTATAGAAATCGCGGTAAACGAATACATTGATGGTGTATTAACTCCAGGAGCGGACAATGGGGCGTTTACACGCCATATAACCAACAACAATTCTCCATTGAGGTGGACTTTCCGCTATTTAACTGTTGAAGTTGGAAACATTGTTCGAAGAGAAACTCATGCTGGTTTTGCTGGTGTTGGTGACAATAACGCTGAAGGTTTTGGAACGATTAGACCCAGTGTTACTATTAATAGTATTAGAAATCAAGTAGTTAAATATGAGTTCATTGTCTATTATACCACCGGTGGACAAGGTTGTCCTTTCCGGAATGTGGGTTTCACACCTCCCTCCAATGCTGCCAAAGCTACGATAGAAATTTCCCGAAAACATGTTGGTATTGAATGGGATACGGGGGTTAACGGAGAAATAACAAGTGGTGTATATCGTGGCGGAACAACAGAGTATCCTGTTACCAGAGCAAAAGCGTTCACTTCTTTACGTACAAATGCTGCGAATGGGCACACTTTCGTTTTCAGAGCAACAGAAGATCGACTTGGGCGACCCGGAATATTAGAAGCTGACTGGATGAGAGATAATCCTACAGATTCTTGGTATATTGGCCGCAATACATTTAAGTATGGTGACTGGAAAATAAACCACCGTGATGACTTACTAAATGATAATACCCGATGTCGCACCGGTGATCTGACATATATAAACTGTTTTACCGTACTTTTTCGACCTAACAAAGCGGCGATAGATAGTTTGTACGGAACTGTCACGATTACCCTTGAGATTGCTCATGTCAGAGCTGATAGAGAATATATGAAGAGAACACTAACCCTTACTATAAACGGGCGATCTCACGTTGTTCCGCAAGTTTCAATGGTTGAGACTGAAGATCTCACGACTGGACTGGATGAAGGTGAATCTGGAACAATAAATATTTACTTTACCAGACCACCGGCAAAAGACATAAATCTTGCATTTAGTATTGCTGAAACTGGGAATTTTATCTCCGAGACTACCCTGACGAAAATGGTACCTGAGGATACAGTTTCTACAACTATAATGATTACTACTGTAGAAGACGATTTAAAAGAAGATGATGGGATGGTTACTGTTAGTATAGATCAACCAACACTTCCAGTTACTGCTGGGTGGACAAAAACACTAAATACGGATGAACAAAGTGTGACCTTTGCCGTAAGAGACAACGATGTACTTATTACTAATATAATTACACATGATGATTCACACCCCTCAATTTATGAATTACCATTGAATTATGCAAAGTTTCGTATTCGACGAGAAAATGATGCGGTAAAGAATAGGCTCGAAGTGTTTTTTACCGTACGTCAACAACGATGGGATTCTGGTTTACGCCGTTACGTCTCGACCACAAATTTGATTGACCCAAATTGGATTGACCCAATTTCTAGTATTCCAAGATCAGAATTTACAAGATCAGTTTTTATTGAAGCGGGTAAAGATGAAACTACTCTTGCAATTAAAACACACTTTGACCCACAAGACCAAAATAACACCGGAAGAATTGAAGTTACTCTAAAGCTAAATCCCAATCCTGGTCAATCGAATTCATACGCAATAACCAGCAAATCTTGGCAACAAGATTCCGACGTAGATATTTTTAATAATGATGTACCTATTATTTTTTCTGTGACTGATACTAATCTGAGTGTTGTCGAAAATGTTACCGGGGGTATATTTGTCTTTGACGTAGGATTATCTGTTCGTGCAAAAGGAGATGCAACATTTTCAGTTGCCGTTAGTAGTGGGACTGCAACAAAGGGAACAGATTTTTTGGACCCGGTTCCGCTTCCTGATATCACCAATTATCGAATACAACACAATCTTCAGACTACCAAAATCGCCATTCCAATAACGAATGACGTTGAAACTGAAGGAAGTGAGACATTTAATGTAATTTTTTCTGATTTACTTCATGCGAATTTTCCAACAAATAGTGCGACGAGTTATACTGCTGAATTAACAATCATTGATGATGAAAAACCGATTTTAACTTTTGCCAATAGTACAGTTTCTACTAATGAAACGGATTCTGATACGAATGTTGACTTGACACTTAATATAAGTCGAGCTCTTGATAGTGCAGTTGACATTTCCTACGTAACTATTGCGGAAACGGCAACCGACGTTGAAGACTTCATTGGTACCCAAATTGGAACAACAAGTATTGCGGCAAATACCACCTCAGGAACAATAACTATTCCAATCAAAGGTGATGATGACAATGAAGGCAATGAAACATTTAAAGTTAGAATAGCAGCTCCCCCTGATCAGCTCAGCTTCGCAGCAGGTGTTTCAACAATTGAAGCAACAATAACCATTGTTGATGATGAAGTTCCTATTATTTCAATTGAAAATTCATCCCTTAGATTTAGTGAAAGTGCAGGGCCTGCCAAAATTAGACTTAACCTCTCTGAACCCTCAAGTAATCAAATTGTTGTTAAGTATTTAGCTGTAGCCCGTCAGGGTATAGATACTGCAGATAGTAATGATTTTACTGGACAATCCACCGAGACAACTTTAACAATTGCAGCTGAAACAACCTCTGCTGAAATTGAAATACCCATAATGAATGATGCCATTGAAGAAGGTGATGAAACCTTCACACTAGAGTTAGTTCAGGTTTCTGGAGCAGTGTTTGCCAGAGGCATAGGAAATACTCCCTTGACAGTAACGATTGTTGACGATGAAGGACTACCGACTCTTACAATAGATTCAAGTAATGTAACTGGAACCGAAGCAAACCGGTTGGCCGAAGTTGGATTTACTTTATCTACAACTGCTTCCGGACCAGTAACCATAACTTATTCTACCACCGATGGTACGGCTAAAAGTGGCACAGATTTCGAGAGTCAAACTAATGCGACTGTTATATTATCAACTGGAACTACTGGTAATATCTCAATTCCAATTATTGATGATAATGTTCATGAGGGTAATGAGACCTTTACTGTTACAATAACAGAAATCTCAGGTGCAGCTTATGGAACTGGGGTGATCTATACACCAATATCAGTAACTATATCGGACAATGAGGCTACACCAGGTTTCAGTTATTCATTAAATACGTGCGAAAATAGAACGGCATTTACTAGTACTCCTTCTATCAGTGAAGCCAATGAAAATATAACATTTCATGTACATTTGAACCGCCCTAGTAATTTTGCTCAAACAACTAGCTATAAAACAGAGCTCATTGACAATTCTGCAACGGCACTTGATTTCTATCATAATCCAAATCCTACAGTTATCACAATTTATCCGGGAAACCTCTGCACCGAGGTAATGGTTCCCATAACCCAAGATGAGTTGGCAGAAGATGATGAACAATTTAAAATTGAGTTTGACGACATTATTGTATTTACCGTAACCATTGTTGATGATGACTCATTTTATATAACTATTGAAGATGTATCTTCCCCGTATGAAGGTGATCACTATGGTGCATTTGTCTATCTTTACCCAAGATTAAATCGACGGGTTCCACATAATGTTTCGGTCAATTGGCGAGTTTCGACTGAAGAGGGTGATACTGCAACATATGGTGTGGATTACCCCAACGAACCAGCAAGAGCTAGTGGTGTCTCCACAATTCGCGCGGGAAATTTATCTACTTCGTTCTATGTAGGAACAATTGGAGATACCATCAATGAAGGTGAAGAAACATTTACTGTAACTTTATCTAACCCAACGGGTGGTGCAACTATCAGAGATGGAGTTGCAACCGTTACTATTAGAGAAAATGATCCTGAACCAATTGTTAGAACAGCGACAGCCCAAACAGTTGAAGAAGACATTGGAACTCTCGTGTTAAATCTCAATATTACTAATCAAACGACAAAAGCGATGTCGTTTAAATACTCCACAACTGATGGAACAGCAACCGGGGGAACAGATTCTTCTGGGGATGCAGATTTTATTGCCCAATCAGATCAAACTCATACGATTCCAGCATTAGCAAGAACGTCGGTTATTGAAATCCCGATCATTGACAATATGACCTATGAAGGAGATGAATCATTCACTGTAACTTTAAGTGATCCAGAAAATCTATCATTTGACGACCTAGATACTCCTGCAGTTGAAAATTCCATAACAATTAATGTGACAATAGACGAGAATGATCCTAGACCGACACTTGCTTTTGATGAAAGTACCACAGTATTTCGAGAAGATGCGGGTACAGTAAATGTAATTGCAAGATTAGCTCCCGCACTTAGTTCTAGGTCGGTTGCATGGGAAATCTATTTTTTTAGTGGTAATTTTATAGATTATTTTGGACAAAGTGCTGATATAACTATCGCATCTCCTGATGGTTTTGAAATTACTACCGGTAGTTTACCTATAACTGAAGGTGCGACAATGGTATCATTCCCCTTTACTATAATAGATGATGCCGTAGAAGAAGGTATAGAATTCTTTGAACTTTATCTAATTGACGGTCTCACTACTATTAACACAAATGTTTATATCGTTGATGATGATGTACCAACTCTTGACTTTAATACCACAAATTTCAGCGTATCAGAAAACAGTGGTGGTAATTTTGATGTCGAAGTTGAATTGTCTGAATCTCCAACTAGTGATGTAACTTTTAACGTTGAATTAAGTGATGGTACGGCAATTAAGGATACCGATTACGAAGATCCAACCGATACCAGCATTACGATCACATCAGGTGCGACAGGTCAAGATTTGATAAAAACAATTTCAATTCCTATCACATCTGATACTGATAATGAAGGGAATGAAACCTTCATCATTACTCTGAAGAATCTAACAAACGCGACATTCACAGAAACCATCATTGAAAAATCAGCAACAATCACAATTTTAGATGATGAAAATCCCGTGATTAAATTCACAAATTCAAGTATTGAAGTAGATGAAGACGTTGGCACCGCAAATTTAGAAATTAGTTTAAGTGGCACATCAACCACTGATGTCACTGTGACTTTCGCAGCCTCAACCTTAAATAGTGATGAGGATGCCACTGCTACCGATGATTTTATGGTACCAATGTCAACTACAGCAACTATTCTAGCAAATCAGCTAACTGGGTTAATTCCAATTACGATTGTGGATGATGAACTGCTTGAATATGATGAAAGGTTTACTGTAACCATCAGTTCTCCTTCAAATAATGCTATACTTTCACCAACCGCGGCAGACTTATCAATGACTGTTACGATTAAAAATGATGATATACCAGAGCTTACTATAGAGGCCATGGAATCAACGAAGGAAGGGACAACGACCGATGATCAAAATAATCAATCACCAAAAACTGCGGATTTTAAAATTACTTCAGATATATTAATCCCAACAAATTTAACCATTCAATATTTACCAGTTGGAGACTCATTTTTACCGTTTGGCGTTTCGAATCAACAACAAATAGCCACTAGTTTAACTTTTGCTCGGGAAGATGAAGACGATGACGAGTCTGATATCATTTCCACATTGAAAGTAGATCTAGATGATGACGAACGAGCTGAAGCTAATGGCACCGTTACAGTTACATTATTACCTGACTCCTCCACTGAAGATCCAGCCTATACATTATCCCAAGACAATAGTCCGGTAACGGTAAATGTTGAAGATGACGATGCGAAAATTCCAGTATTAACTGTTTCTGCACCAACTAGCGGCACTCCAGAAAGTGCTGGTGCAGTTGAATTTACTGTAACGGCATATGATGTTCAAGCTAAGACTAATAGCATCAATCCTGGTCGACCAATCACCATTAAATACACACCAGCTGAAGTAAGTTCTGGAGATTTTCTAACCGATACAGTCGCTGGAACAGCGACGACGACAATACTAGACTTTAGGGAAGATAATGGAACTTGGATTGATACTTTTACTGTTGACTTGGATGGTGATTCTACAGTAGAATCAACCGGTAAAGTAAAAGTCACACTTAATAATGATCCAGCAACGATAAAAACATATAATGTGTCAACTGGTACAGATAAAGCTGCCGAAGCAACAATATGGGATGATGATGCCCCTGAATTAACAATTGCAGCTGGAACTGGTGTTACTGAAGGTCCAAATGTTAAAGCAAGATTCAGAGTAATTTCCAATGTATTACCAAAAACTGCATTACCGATTCAATTTACACCGGTGGGAGAAGCTTTTGTTACAAATTCAGGAACTAAAGTTACCGATCACCCAGCCGTTAGTTTTCAGAAAAATGATTTGACTGGAAAATATGAAGGATTGCTTGAGATTGATATAGTGGATGATGATATTGATGAACCCAACGGTAATGTCACGGTAACTTTGAATGCAGAAGAGACCCTAACCAATTATTCAGTTGGGACTACGAATAGTGCGATGGTGGCTGTTGCTGATGACGATCTAATTCCTGTAATTTTAGTAAACAATGTGAATCTGTCTGTTGCTGAAGGAGAAACTGTTACAATTCCGGTTAATCTGTCGAATCCCTCCAGCGAGACAGTAGAAGTTGATTGGGCAACTTCAACCGTCGGTGGTACTGCGGAATCCGGCGACTTTACTGCTGGAAGTGGAACTCTTGAAATATCCAGTGGCGTAACCGGTTCTTTTCAAATTCAAACCAATTCTGATACCGATAACGATGACGAAACTTTCAAAGTAACTTTAACTATGCCAGAGCATGCCAAATTTTCAGGAACTACTACTAGTATAGAGATCATTGTGACAATTCTTGAAGATGATATTCCAGTCCTAAAATTTACCAATAGAACGATGAATGTACAAGAAAATGTCACAGGTGGAATGGTTAGTCTTGGCCTTAGTTTAGACCAGATGACTACTGAAGAAGTAACAGTAAGATATATTACTTCCTCTGGACAAGGAGAGCGGGGTGCAACGACTGGTCTTGATTTCACTGGATCAATCCCTAGTTCAAATACCGCAACAATCATGGCAAATTCTCAAACCGGAACTATCCAGATTCCAATATTAAATGATGCGATCAAGGAATATAGTGAGAATTTCACTGTAACACTCAGTAATCCACAAAATGCTATACTTGCTAATGACCCTAATGATTTAACCATTACTGTTAAAATTATTGATGATGAAAGAGCAACTTTGACATTTACCGAACCTACATTTACTGGATATGAAACAGACTCAGAAACGAACGTTGAATTGAAATTGAGATTAAATTATCCTATCGAAGATGCGGTTGACATTTCTTATGTAACTGTTGCCGAAACAGCAAATGATGGTAAAGATTTCACTGGGACCCAGAGTGGAGTTGCTACTATTGCGGCCAATACAACTTCAACAACAATTCGTATACCTATTAAAGGTGACAACGACAATGAGGCAAATGAAACATTTAAGGTGCGAATAGCAACTCCTCCAACCGGCGTAAAATTTGCGAGAGGAGTTTCTGTGCTAGAGGCAACAGCAACAATTATTGATGATGAAGGACTGCCGACATTATCATTAGCATCAACTCAAGTTTCTGTCGCTGAAGAAAGTAAACTTGCCGAAATCGGGTTAAGTTTGACTAATGCTATTAACGCACCAATCTCAATTACTTACACTATTGGCAACGATTCTGCTGAGAATGGAACAGATTTCGAATTACCAGCTCAAACTACTTATACTATATCTTCAAGCGCAACCGGAACAATTGGAATCCCGATCATTGATGACAAAATTCATGAAGGAAACGAAACATTTACCGTAACAATTACCAAAATTTCAGGAGCAAACTATGGTTCAGGTATAATCAACAATCCGATAACAGTGACGATAATTGATGATGAGATGCCCCCTACCTTCACAATTGGTGGAAATGCTTGTGACAATGTCGCGACTATAACCCCAAATATTTCAGTCATGGAAGGTGCAGGAGTTTTAGTTCTAAATGCAACATTGAGCCATCTGAGTCAATTAGAGCAAACATACCAATATCGAACTATAATATTGAATCAAACTGCCGGAGCAACAGATTTTGGACATAATGAGGGTAATATTACTGTAACGATTCCACCAAATACACTGTGTGGCTCGTTTGGAATCTTAATAACTCAAGATAATACAATTGAAAAGGATGAACAATTTCAAATTGCAATAACTACAAACAACTCTGAATTTTTTACCGTGACCATTATTGATGATGAAGATGACACAATATTTGTATCCGCTGAAGATGTAACCGGTACAAGTGGTGAAGATGTAATATACGTCCCCATCAGAATAGATAAACCAGTTTCCTATGATATCTCAATAAACTGGCGTGTCTCAACCGAAGCTGGTAACACTGCGACTTACGGTGTAGATTATCCTCGTCAAGTCAATGGAATTAGAGGAGTAGCTAGAATCATACCAGGTCTTCAATCCAGTTCAATTCCATTTCGAGTCGTTGCAGATTCAATCCACGAAGAAAACGAAACATTTACATTGACCATATCTGACCCAACCAACGGCGCATTAATTAGAAAAAGTACCGCAACGATAACGATTCCTGATGATGACCCTGAGCCAACAGTAACTGTTGCTGAAGCACTAAGTGTTGACGAAAATGCTGGTAACGCAATCATCAATGTCAGGTTATCGAATCCAACTATTGACGAAATCACCTTGCAATACTCGACCATGAATGATACGGCTACAGGTGGTTCAGATTTCATGAGCTTTACCAATCAGACTCATACAATACCAGCATTAGCCAGAAATTCGGTTATTGAGATTCCAATTACCGATGATTCTGCTCAAGAAGATAATGAAACATTTAAGGTGAGATTGAGTAATGTAACGAATGCAACTTTCGATAAACCCAACACCGCAGAGGTTGAAAACTTTGATGAGATCACAATTACAATCAATTATAATGATGGTGCAACTGAAGTGGTACCAGCTGTCGCTTTCGACCCAGCTACCCTAATATTTGCTGAGGATGCCGGTCAAGTTAATGTCAGGTTAAATTTTGGTTCACCAACAACGAGCGTTACTGGTAGTTGGCACATCGAGGGTTTAAGTACAACGGAATTGGGAACCGCATCAAAAACGGATTTTACTGGAAATAGAACTGATTCATTACCTATACCGCAAGGCCAAACCTCAGTTTCAATCCCGATTACTTTGAACAATGACACAATTGAAGAAGGAATTGAGTCTTTTCAATTGCGGTTTAATGGCGGTAGTACATATGGTGAACTCACCACAACAATTTACATTATAGATGATGGTGATGAGGCACTGACGTTAGATTATAAAACAACCAACTTCACTGTATCAGAAAGTGTCAGTGGAGGCAATTTTGATGTACAAGTTGAAGTGCCTATATCACCCATATTTGATATAACTTTTGATGTTGAATTGGGTGGAGGTACTGCAACTAAATTTGCCGATTATTTCAACCCACCCAGAACCAGCTATTTGATCCAATCATATTCTAGGGGTGACGATTTGATAGAAACTATATCTATCCCTATTGCTTTAGATTCTGGTGATGAGGATGATGAAACCTTCACGATTTCGATAATAAATCTTAAAGGTGCAAAACACCCAACAAATGTAATTCGTCATACTCAAACCATAACAATAACAGATGATGATACTGGAACCCCAGAGCTGACGATTACTGCACTTGGTTCGACAAAAGAAGCCGAAAATGGTGTTGCGGGAACCGCGGACTTTTTAATTACCTCAACAGTAGCCAATACGTCAGGTTTAATTTTAAATTACTTACCAGTTGGCGATGCATTTCTCCCAGTAGGAATCGCAAATCAGCCCCAAACAGAGAGAAATTTAACTTTTACGCCAGTGCCTCAACAAACCACAAGTACCGCGACATTGAGAGTTCCATTAGATAATGATTCATTAATTGAAAACAACGACACGGTAATGGTCACACTCTTACCAGATCCAAATGCCGGCAGTATATCTTATACGTTACCTACCAACAATATTTCCGCAACAGTAAATGTTGAAGATGATGATGCATTAAATCTTCCAGTGCTAAGTATTTCCGCACCAACTAGTGGTACTCCAGAAAGTGCAGATTCAGTAACATTTACTATCACCGCGTATGAAAACCAAACTAAAGCGACAAGTATAAATCCAGGTCGATCAATTAACGTAAAGTACACACCTAATGAAGTAAGTTCCGGAGATTTTTTAACAAATTCTGTTACAGGAACCGCGGTGACTACCGCTTTAACCTTTCGAGAAAATGATGGCAAATGGTTTGATACCATTACTGTTAACTTGCAAAATAATGATACAACTGCAGAAACAACCGGAAAGATTAAAGTCACCCTCAATGATGACCCAGCGACTCCAAAAACGTATAATATTTCTACGGGGGTTGACAAAAGTGCAGAGGCGACAATTTGGGATGATGATGCACCTGAATTGACAATTGTAGCTGGTCTCGCAGTTACTGAGGGTCCAAATGTTAAAGCAAAATTCAAAGTTATCTCAAATGTAATGCCAAAAACCGCAATCCCGGTTCAATACACTCCAGTGGGAGCGGAATTTATTGCTAATTCTGGGGTCAAAGTAACAGCTAATCCAACAATTAGGTTTAAGAAGAATAACATAACAGGGAAATATGAGGGTGTCATTGAGATTGACATTGTAAATGATAACTTAAAGGAACCTGATGGTAATGTCACGGTAACCTTGAATAATGAAGCGACACTTACCAATTATTCAGTTGGGACAACAAGTAGTGCAATGGTCGCGATATTCGATGATGACCCGATCCCTTCAATCTCAGTTAAGAATTTGAATCTCAGTGTAATTGAAGGTGGAACAGTTTCAATTCCAGTCGCGTTATCAAACCGAACTTCTGACCGCGTCAGAATTGCGTGGGCAACTTCTATTATTGGTGGTACTGCCTCTGCTAATGACTTCCCAGCTGGAAGTGGCAATCTTCAAATTAATAGTGGTCTAACTGGGACCATTCAAGTTCAAACGACTTCTGATACTGAAGACGAAGAAAATGAAACCTTTTTTGTCACATTAAGCTCTCCACAACATGCGAGATTTTTAGGGGAAGCAACTAGTATTGTGATTACTGTGACTATTGTAGAAAGTGATGTGCCAACAATTAAATTTACTCAACGAACCGCGTCGGTATCTGAAATTGCACCAAATGGAATGGTCACACTGGGGATTAGCTTAGATAAAGTCACGACGAATGATGTATCCGTACGCTACACAACGTCCAGTGGATCTGGGTCGGGTGCGGCAACAGCTGGAGCTGACTATACCGCTTCACAAATAGTCAGCAATAAGGTATCTATTGTTGCGAACCAATCAACTGGAGAAATTCAGATTCCGATTTTGGATGATCTAGTAACAGAATCAATTGAGACGTTTTTTGTCACTCTTTCTAACCCACTAAATGCCGTACTTTCCAATGATCCCGATGATTTAACCATCACAGTTTCAATTCTTGATGATGAATCCATTCCAGTTGTATCCATTGAACCAGATAGTGGTGAAGTTAGCGAGACGGGTCCAGCCAAATTTAAACTAACTGCGACAGGGTTGACTGCAACAGAAACCTTAACTATAAGTGCGACTCCTGCAGAAGATGGGGCTGATTTTTTAACCGATGCAGTTGACGGTGACAAGGCAAACTTTAATGTTGAATTTAGTGATCCTGATGGGGATGGGACGTACACTGGACTCTTACCAGTAACTCTCGATGATGATAGTAATTCTGAGGCAACAGGTGATATTAAGCTGACGCTCAATGCTGATGACAAGTCACCAATAACATACCAACTTGGTTCTACCACTGTGGGCGTTATAGCTGTATTAGACAATGATGGATTAACATTGAGCATTGAATCAGTGAGTTTACCAGAAGGTAATAGTTCAACTAAAACGATGACCTTCAGAGTTACTGCGTCACCTCAAGCAAGTTCTAGAATAACTGTAGATTGGGAAACCTCGATTGCGCAAGATGATAATGCCACCGCAGGTTCTGATTTCAGGCAAGCAAGCGGTACTGCCGAGTTTCTAGCAAGTGAATCAGCCGATACCTTTACTGTAACTATCATAGGTGATGATATGCCCCCCCCCCCCCCCCCCCACCCCCCCCCCCCCCCCCCCCCCCCCCCCCCCCCCCCCCCCCCCCCCCCCCCCCCCCCCCCCCCCCCCCCCCCCCACCCCCCCCCCCCCCCCCCCCCATCCCCCCCCCCCATCCCCCCCCCCCCCCCCCCCCCCACCCCCCCCCCCACCCCCCCCCCCCCCCCCCCCCCCCCCCCCCCCCCCCCCCCCCCCCCCCCCCCCCCACCCCCCCCCCCCCCCACCCCACCCCCCCCCCCCCCCCCCCCCCCCCCCCCCCCCCCCCCCCCCCCACCCCCCCCCCCCCCCCCACCCCCCCCCCCCCCCCCCCCCCCCCCCCCCCCCCCCCCCCACCCCCCCCCCCCCCCCCCCCCCCCCCCCCCACCCCCCCCCCCCCCCCCCCCCCCCCCCCCACCCCCCCCCCCCCCCCCCCCCCCCCCCCCCCCCCCCCCCCACCCCCCCCCCCCCCCCACCCCCCCCCCCCCCCCCCCCCCCCCCCCCCCACCGAACCTGATGAATCCTTTACTGTAACCTTATCAAACCCTAGTACTGGAGCGCAAATTGGTAATGGTACCGCGAAAGGCACCATCACCAACGATGATGGCATTGGACTGAGCATTTCTACGGCGCGGTTAAATGAAGGTGATACTGGTGATAATCCGAATATGACCTTTACGGTAGCTGTTGTACCACCAAGCAGTACTCAAATTACCTATGATTGGGCAACTTCGGATGATGCAGGGACCAATGCGGCATCAGCTGGAACAGACTATACTGCCGGTTCGGGTAATGACATCACAATAGCCGCGAATAGTCCAACAAGTACTTTTATTTTACTGTAGCTCTAATAAGTGATGATGCTCCAGAATCTGATGAGACTTTTACCGTAACATTATCCGATGTAAAGGGAACTGGTGCGAGACTAATCACCGCGTCCGCTCAGGGTATAATTATCAATGATGATGGTTCTGGTCTAAGTATTGCGGCGGCAAATTTGATCGAAGGAGCGCATGGTGTCAGATCGCAAATGGCGTTCACTATTACGATTGACCCTCCAGTTAATAATCCGATTTATTTTGACTGGAGAACTTCCGATGATAGTGGAGACAATGCGGCTTCAGCTGGAACGGACTATGATGCTACTACTCAAACTGGAGAAAGGATTTCCGCAAACACAAGTTCTCATAGGATAACGGTTCCGATTATTGGTGATAATGACCCAGAATTTGATGAAACCTTTACCGTGACGCTATCGAATGTTTCTGGTGCCGCATTAGTCACTGCATCGGCACAGGGAACAATAACTAATGATGATGGATCGTTATTGACCATTGAATCGGAAGCGATAGACGAAGGAGTAGATGGGGCAAATACCACCATGACCTTTACTGTGACTGCGACTCCCCCTGCAACTTCTAGTTTTTCTGTCGAATGGACCGCTAGTATAGAAGACGGGGTTGATGAGGCGATTATTGGTACTGATTTTAATTCAGCCAATGGTCGGTTAGACTTCGCTAATACCGATGCAATGAAAACCTTTACCGTAACTATTCGTGGTGACAATACCCCTGAACCTGATGAGACTTTTACTGTAACCTTATCTAATGCAACAACTGGAGGACAGATTGAAGGAAATGGTACAGCTAAAGGCACGATTACCAATGATGATGGATCCGGACTCAGTATTGCTGACATGAGTTTAGTCGAAGGTAATGGTGGGACTACACAAATGATGTTTAGAGTTTCAGTAATTCCGCCAAGTAGTTCGCCTATCACTTATTCCTGGGCAACTTCAAACAATGCAGGTGGTAATGCGGCAACAGCAGGAACGGACTATACTGCTACCACGCGCTCAAACGTTAATATTGTAGCGAATACTCCCTTTGATACCATTAGTGTTCCGATTCGCGGGGATAATACTCCTGAACCCGATGAAACTTTTACTGTTACTTTATCCAATGTATCGGGAGGATCATTAATCAAAGCAACTGCACAAGGTACAATTACTAATGATGATGGGTCAACTTTGAGTATTGCATCAGTGGATCAAGCAGAAGGTACGAGTGCAGACACGACGATGACCTTTACCATCACGTCCTCCCCGCCAGCAACGACTGGGTTTACTGTACAGTGGGGAACCTCAATTGATCAAGGTGATGAAGCAACTGCTGGGACGGATTTTACCACCGCGAGTGGTACGGCAGTTTTTAATGTAGGGGATGATGAACAAACCTTTATGGTTAGTATTACTGGTGATAATATGCCTGAACCTAATGAGAGCTTTACCGTAACTCTTTCAAATGCAGGTGTTGGTGCTCAGATTGCTGGTAATGGCACCGCGAAAGGAACCATCAACAATGATGATGGCCATGGTATTCGCATAGCCACGTCCAGTGTAGCTGAAGGTGCTAACAACGAGATACCTAATATGACCTTCACTGTTGAGGTTGTACCAGAAAGTGCAACCGCAATTACGTTTGATTGGACGACTTCCGATGATTCCACAACAAATGCCGCTATGGCAGGTACCGATTATACTGCTTCGAGTGATAACGATGTGCGGATACCGCCAAATACTGCCTCAGTACCCATTACAGTTCCGATTACTGGTGATAATGACCCAGAACTTGATGAAACCTTTACTGTTACTCTGTCCGATGTAAAAGGAACTAATGCGAGTTTATTAGTCGCCTCAGCCCAAGGAACAATTCTTAATGATGATGGATCAACTTTGTCAATTGCGGCAGTGAGTCAAGCAGAAGGTACCGGTTCAGACACTACAATGACTTTTACAATTACCGCGACTCCAACCCCAACGAGTAACTTCTCTGTGGATTGGGAGACTTCTATTGCTCAAGATGATAACGCTACTCCCGGTACTGATTTTATTACAGCTAGTGATACGGCAAATTTCACCTCAGGTGATGATATGGAAACCTTTACTGTAACAATCAAAGCTGACAGTATTCCAGAGTTTGATGAAACTTTTACCGTGACCTTGTCTAGTCCCGGTGTTGGAGCTCTTGTTTCAAGTACCAATGGTTCGGCAAAAGGAGAAATTACAAATGATGATGGTCATGGTATCCGAATTGCAGATGTAAGTAGGGCTGAAGGTGCGACTACCAATAACATGGTTTTTACCATTGAAGCAGTACCAAAAAGTACCACTCCAATCACGTTTAATTGGACCACGGCCAATGATGATGCTGGTACCAATCCCGCCACTGCAGGAAGTGATTATACCGCTTCTAATGAAACTGGTGAAACCATCTCAGCAAATTCCCCTTCTGTTAGTATAAATGTCCCGATACTTGGGGACAATAATCCAGAATATGATGAAACATTCCTCGTAAATTTAACCAATGCGACTTCTGGGGTTCAAATTTTAGACAATTCCGCGAAAGGTACAATTCTTAATGACGATGGATCAACTTTAACTATTGCACCAGTGAGTCAAGCAGAAGGTACCGGTTCAGACACTACGATGACTTTTACTATAACCGCAACTCCACCAGCCGCTAATCAGTTTAGGGTTAATTGGGCAACATCCATTGTAGACGGAGTTGATAAAGCCACTGCAGATACTGATTTTATGAGTGCAAGTGGCACCGCAACTTTTGATAAAGATGATACTACCGAAACCTTTACTGTTACTATCATTGGAGATAATGACCCTGAAATAAATGAGACTTTTACTGTGACTTTATCCAATCCCACAACTGGAGGTCAGCTGTCTGTAAACAACTCCGCACAGGGAACAATTGAAAACGATGATGGCAGTGGACTCCGCATCAAAGCGGCTAGTAAGGAAGAAGGTGCAATGGGAGCAACCAACAATACCATGGCCTTCACTATTGAAGTTGTGCCTCGAAGTAGTTCTCCTATCACTTTTGATTGGGCAACGTCCATAGTAGTCGGTGTTGATAGTGCCACTGCAGATACAGATTATATGACCTTAAATGGCAATGATATAAATATTCCCGCAAATACCTCTTCTTTTACCATTAATGTTCCGATTACCGGTGATGACACCCCCGAATCTGATGAAACCTTTACCATTACACTCTCCGATGTATCATCCGGTGCAAAAATAATAGATGCCACTGCGAAAGGAACAATACTGAACGATGATGGCTCAACATTAAAAATCGAACCAGTAAGCTTAGCGGAGGGTGCAAATGGTGCAACCAGTAAGATGATTTTCATGGTAACCGCTTCGCCACCAGCAACATCTAGGTTTACAGTAGAATGGGAAACAGACACCGGAACTGGAGAAAATCCTGCAACCGAAGATGTTGATTATACTAGTGCTAGCGGCACGTTAACTTTTGAAGAAACAAATTCAGCAAAACCAATTGAAATAAGCATCAGAGATGATAACATCCCTGAGTTTAATGAGACATTTGTAGTGACTTTATCAAATGCTGGTGCGGGTTCGCAGATTTCAGGTACTAAAGGCTCTGCTCAAGGAACAATCACCAATGATGATGGCCACGGCATTCGTATTGCGGATGTCAGTATGGCTGAAGGTTCAACGACCAATAACATGATGTTCACGATAGAGGCGGTCCCGCAAAGTAGTAATCAAATCAGTTTTGATTGGACCACAGCTGCTGACACCTCTGGTACCAATCCTGCCACCGCGGGTTCAGATTTTTCAACGAACATGGGAACTGGAGTAACCATCACAGCAAATACCCCTTCTGTTACCATTAATGTTCCAATAATAGGAGACACTAATTCAGAATATGATGAAACCTTTGTTGTAAATTTATCAAATGCAGCTGGTGCGACAATATTAAATTCTCAAGCCACCGGAACCATAACCAATGATGATGGTACGACGTTAAGTATCGCTCCGTCTAAACTTGCAGAAGGTGCAGATACTGATCGAAATGTGATGCGGTTTACCGTAACCGCGACACCTCCAACATCGACTGGATTTTCGGTAAATTGGGCAACCTCTGCTGGAACTGGATTACATCTTGCAACGAAGAATGTTGATTATAGCATAGTTCAAAATCCACTAAATTTTGGAGCTGGAGTCGCGACACAAATGATTGACGCAACTATTCTTGGTGATAACACTCCAGAGTTTGATGAGACTTTTAATATCACTTTAGCTAGTGCCACAAGTGGAGTTAAAATTTCAACTTCAAATGGTTCAGCACAAGGAACAATTACCAATGATGACGGTATTGGATTAAGTGTTGGGTCTGCTCGAAAGGTGGAAGGTAATACTGGTGCCTCACAAATGGAATTTACCGTTTCGGTTATTCCCACCAGTAGTACACCAATTACCTATAATTGGGCAACTTCTGATGATAGTGGTGAAAATGTTGCTACGGCTGGTACTGACTATACTGCCTCGACCCAAACTGGGGTAATGATTGCTGCAAGTGCTCCTTCGGATACCTTTAGTGTACCTATCATTGGTGATAATGCTCCTGAATTTGATGAAACCTTTGTCGTTACTATATCAAACCCTAGTTCTGGTGTGTCGATTATTGAATCAGCAGGTACTGCCAAAGGTACTATCACTAATGACGATGGTTCCGAACTCACTATTGAGCCCGTTGCAATAAACGAAGGCACTACGGATCAAACTAGCAAGATGAGATTTACCGTAACGGCAGCTCCACCAGCAACAACTAGATTTTCGGTAGAATGGGAAACTGGTACTGGAACTGGAGAAAATCTTGCAACCGAAGATGTTGATTATACCCCTGGATCTGGTACACTTACCTTCGCCGAATCGGATTCGGAGAAAACATTTGAAGTCGATATCAAGGGTGATAACACTCCAGAACCTGATGAAACTTTCACAGTTTCTTTATCAAATGAAACTTCTGGAGCAATAATCTCGACTACAATGGGAGTTGCTAAAGGTACCATCACCAATGATGATGGCTCCGAACTAACAATTGAAGATGCAAGGTTATTGGAAGGTGGAGATGGTGACAAACCCAAGATGATTTTTACAGTTACGGCTAAGCCACCTGCAACGACAGGATTTTCAGTACAATGGACGACTTCGGACGGCACTGGAACCGATATCGCGACTGCGGATACCGATTATACTAGAGCGAACAGTACGTTGAACTTTGCGGCAACTGATACCACCAAAGCAATTGAGATCGAAATCCTAGGTGATGATTCTTCAGAAGAAGATGAGACTTTTGCTGTGACTTTGTCTAATCCAGGCAATGGTGCGCGACTCTCAGCAACAAAATTCTCTGCAACCGGAACAATTATTGATGATGACAAGTTCCCCTTCATTTCTATTGTTGCAGATAGTGGTTACGCAAGTGAAGGTGACGGACCGGCCAAGTTCATGTTGACTGGTCGTGGAAATGTGCCAACAACTCCCATAAGGATAAAAGCAACACCCTCTGAGGATGATAGTGATTTTCTAACTGATGCAGTTGCCGGTACTGAAGTTGAAATACCAGTTACATTCACTGATCCCGATGGTGATAAAGTTTATACTGGTGAATTTCCGGTAGAACTTGATAATGATAGTAATAAAGAAGCGACCGGTAAAATTCAATTGGCATTGAAAGAAAATTCTGCAGTTTATCTCCTTGGACCTGAATCCGAAAGAGTAGGGAAAATAACAATTTGGGATGATGATGTTCCTGAATTGACTATAGTGGGTGGTCCAGCTGTTACTGAAGGACCTGATGCTAAAGCTATCTTCACTATTGTCTCTAATGTCATGCCACCAGCTGCGATACCGATTCAATATACCGCCACGAGTGAAAGTTATATTGCTAATTCAGGAACCAAGGTGACAGCTGATCCACCAATTAGTTTTGTTAAGTTTGATACGACCGGAAAGTTTGAAGGAATTTTAGAAATAGCTATAATTGATGATGAATTGCGTGAACCTGAAGGGACTATACAGGTTACTTTGAATAGTGAAGCGACACTATCAACATATTATCTGGATGAAACTAACTCTTCAAATTTAAGTGCTTCGGTTACCGTAACAGATGATGACCCAGTTCCTACAGTATCAGTTGCGAATCTCAACCCGTTTGTTGAAAGAAACAAAAACGGAAACACCTCATTAACAATCCCCGTTACATTATCCAATCCAACTACGGAAACGGTGATGATTGAATGGTCAACAAATACTGGAAGTGCAATAGCAACCGACTTTGAAGAACAAACCAACCAAACTCTTGAAATTGCCAGTGGCACGACCGGAAACATTGTTATTACTATCAAACCAGGTTCAAACAATGAATTAATTGAGAATTTTACTGTGGTATTAAGTAGTGCACGTGGTGCGAACTTAGCAAGTAGTATTACTGTAAATGTATCAATTTCAGATCAGGCATTGCCAAACTTAGAGTTTACTAATCCTACTTTCAGTGTACCCGAGGATGGTGATGAAATAATAGTTACAGTTGGACTAACTGCATCAGCAATAGTAGATGTAACATTTAAATATGAATTAATTGATGGGACTGCAACTGCTGATGATGATTATACTGTACCAAGTAATTTGGCTGGAGTAATTCCTGAAGGTTCAACTTCCAATTCGATTACCATTAAAATCAAAGATAATGCAATAGTAGAAGATAACGAGTCCTTTATCGTTAGATTGAAAGAACTCAATGGAGCTAAATTTGCGAGTGGTACAACACTTGATGCTACTGTTACAATAGTAGATGATGACGAACCAGCGCTTTCATTTAGAACGACAAATTTTGCAACGAATGAAAATGTTGGTATTTTTGAAGTTGAAGTTCAGATTGCTAATGCATCAGATGTTAAAGTTACATTCAATATTGCTTTAGGTGGGGGCACCGCAACTAACAGAGAAGACTATACAAATCCAACAAGTTTACAAGGAGAAATTGCGATTGGTAGTACCTCGACAACTATATCAATTCCGATTACCGATGACGAAGAAGAAGAAGAGAATGAAACATTCAATTTAACTCTCTCTAACCTTGTTGGGGCTGTATTCGCAGACAGTGGATCTGAATTAATACAAGAGATCACAATCATTGATAATGATGAGACTCCTCAAGTTACGATTGAAGCGACAACTCAATCTCCAATTATGGAAGGTACCACGGCTGTATTTACTTTGTCAGTAACTCCAGTACCTGAAACTTTAAATGTTCGGTTCAATGTTACGCAAGAATCGAACTTTATCTTGTGGAGATATAAACGATCAATTTCCATGAATACTGCTATGGCAACCCTTGAAATCAAAACTCATGATGATGAAGTGGATGATGATACTGGAGATATCATTGTAACTTTGGTAGATACTGAGGATTATGATATACTAGCACCACCACAAAATTCTGCGAGTATAACGGTGATGGATGACGATGATCCACCTGCAGATGGAACGCAACCGACAGCTCCCGAGGATCGGATATCAGTAGCACAAGTAGTGGTAAATCAGCTGTTAGATAATCCTAGTTTTTATCAGGGTACTGGGTCAACAGAAAGTCGTGCCCCCTCACCTGTTTTGCCTAAAATTTCAATAGACGCGATCCAGACACAAATTAATGAAGGTAGTTCAGTTGAATTTATCATTACCTCAAATGGTAGATCCGAATCATACGCAACTTTAGTGAATTTAAATGTTAATCCAATTGGTGACTTTTTTGACATTGATGAACCTACGCAAATTTCAAGAAGCATACAAAGGCAAGAATATATTCGAGTCATCTTCCCAACTATTGATGATTCCATCGCCGAAGAAGATGGCCGACTAGAAGTATCTATCATTCCAGATTCTTCGTACCAAATAAATTCAAACAAAAGTGCTAGCTCAGTTATTATATCGGACGCTAGTGATCGACAACTACGACAAGATTTACTAGTAGCAAGTTCACAAGCATTCTTACCTGATATCATTGGTAATATGGCCGCTAGAACTTCTGGTCTAATCGAACAACGCATCCAACAAGGGTTTAGTAAAAATAGTGATGTCACTCTCAATCTTGCAGGTGAAAACACGTTAAAAGGATTAATTGAAATGAGTGGTGAACTGACCAACGAAGGTTCAGTGGAATGGCGCGAAGTACTTGGTGATTCATCCTTTGCAATGACATTATTATCAGGTGACGAATTTGTCGCCCCGGCAACAATATGGGGAATTGGTGACTACCGCGACCTGAGTGCAAGTGCGTCAAATAGTTCGCATTCATGGTCTGGTGAAGTCTTCACGGGACAATTTGGCATTGACGCGTTGATTGGACAAAATACCCTTACTGGCCTTTCCGCGTCTATAACTGAAAATGACATCAAAGTTGGAGCTGATAATTCTGAAGAACTTGCATTTACTCTCAACGCAACTACCCTCAATCCATACTTTGGTTGGACTTCACCAACTCAAGACACTGAACTGCGCGCAGTTGCTGGTTATGGCATTGGAGACTTCACCATTGATCAAGCAAACTACGATTTTGAGATATTATCAAGCAAGTCTTATTCACTAGCCTTAGCTGGTAGCAAAGAACTCTACTCATCCGAAAGTATTTTGAATGGCACAACCAAACTACAACTAGTCGGAGACTCTTGGTTTATCAGACAAAATATAGACGGCAAATCAGAATTATTATCTGATCTCCAAACTGATGCACAATTCTTAAGAATCAGTACCGAAGCAACCCATCAATTTGAACTTAAACGCGGTTCAACCTTCTCGCCACTCCTTTCAACCGGAATCAGACGTGATCAAAAAGATCAACAATCCCTCATTGGATTGGAACTCACGAGTGGATTTGAGTATATTGACCCAATTGGTTTAACCTTATCCAGTTCCAGTAGCATGCTTGTCGGTAGAGATAGTGAAATTCAAAAAATGAATTTAAGAAGCTCATTAAGGTATGATTACGGGCGCGACGATTTGGGACTCACATTTGAAATTTCTCCCACATGGGGGCAAACCCAATCGGAAGTACAAAACTCACTTTGGAGCAATAATATCCTTACAAACGACAAGGAAGTTGGACAATACACCATCGGTACTCAAATTAGTTCTGAAATCGGCTATGGCTTCACGATTGGTGATGATACAAGTAAACTGAATCTATATAGCGGTTATGAATTTGACGCATCATCAAATGATGAACTGCTAATAGGAACAAACCTATCAATCGGATCAAATTTACGACTAGATTTTGAGCGAATCAACAAGATAGGTTCACCAGATTCCGCTACGAATAATTATCAATTCAATGCACGTTTGAACTGGTAGTCACTACAACAGTATATTCTTGGAATTCAACAACAAAAGAGGTTACATAAATTATTTTATCAGCTGGAAATAAGGCTTCTCACCATAAACAGTAAAAATGTTGCTTACCTTGGTTTAACATACAACATGTCATTATTAGATGATTGTCGAAATATAAAGGAAGTGAATTTGTCGTAGTACATGCGTAGTAGAAAAGGATTATAAGTATCAAGAGTTTACCGAGGCAGATGATAACAAATTCCATATATTCATCAAATATGGGTGGTACATCAAGTTTTGCCTTAGAGGTGGAGTAGTTTATATCTACAGTGTGCATAAGGATGAGAAACATGCAGGAATACCGAGAGGGTGATAAAATTCCCTCAATTTGTGCTAATTGCAACAAAGGTGTCACGGCGACCCTCACAAATGAGACTATATCATTATGTGAAGGATTGCAGGATATCGAAAATGTAATGGTTGATATATGTGATGAATGTGGTCATATATGTTCAATTTCACATGAATTTGTAAAACCCGTCCAACAAGCGGTAAAGAATCTGTTAGCATCTAAAGCAGTTTCTGATTCTCGTGATATTACCATTGAACTAAAGTCCCAAGTGGATGAAAAAAAAGCCACTAGTAGTAATACCGAGCGAAATTATCCACAAGAATATCCAATGGTAGCGGCCGCCGGATAATCGCTGGAGTTAGATATTTGCTTGAATGTGGAACAAAAAATGGCGGCGTTGAATTTTGAACGAAATTCAGCTGACCAGTTCGCTGAACTGTATTGCAATGTATTTCGTCTCGGTGCTTGGGGTGAATAAAATGATCAATTACCGAGATTGTACAAAAAGCCTTGGTCCGAGTGGCTACTATAACAAAGTAGTCTCTTCAACTCTTACAAGTGTAACGTTATCGCTAAGTGAGGGTTTAGAAGAGGTTGTCAACAAAAAATATACATGAATTTGTCGTAGAACATTAATTTTAGAAATACCGTATTTTTTCAAAAACCGTGTAGTTTTACTCGACTTTACCAGTTCAAATTACCTTCAACATGCACTTTGTTTACGGTGTGTGCTGTCACATTAGTAACTTGACTCCCTGTTAATCTCCACTTAATATTTGATCCAATATTCATGAGTGTTCCAATTCGGTATTCATAATCTTGATTTTGCGAAATATTAAATCCAGCATAAGGTGTTAACAAACTGCTTCTATCCCAGATTTCTAATCCATATCCAATTTCTGTATCCAAGGCTATACCATCAAAATATTGGCCACCGCTGTTATAAGAGTTTAGACTATTTCCAGACCAAATTGAGTTTTGAATTTCCGTTTCGGTTTGCCCCCAAGAAGTTTCAAGTTCAAAAAGTACCCCTTGCTTATCGTCATTGTAATCGTAATTCATTGAACTATTCAATCCAATATTTTGAACTTGACTAGTCTGACCAATCAACATACTCCCTTGTCCTGAAATAGTCAGTCCGATCGGATTATTGTAATCGGCACTACTGGTAAATTCAAGTCC
Organism: Stappiaceae bacterium; assembly: GCA_964291365.2. Lineage (GTDB taxonomy): Bacteria > Pseudomonadota > Alphaproteobacteria > Rhizobiales > Stappiaceae > JBDWFY01. The sequence goes on along the minus strand of OZ219989.1, from coordinate 249,443 downwards.
CAAAACTGATAGATTATCCTTTTCATCACTGCGAACTCCAACTGAAATTAATGGACCCAAGGAAGAACCTCTTGCAAAATCAAATTGATAGGTTCCTTCAGTTTTAATTCTGAAATGTTGAGAATTTGTACTAATACTTTCCAGAACGCCGTCCTTACCATCAATATATTGATGTGCGAACCATGATTCACCTTTGATACTAAAATTACTAGTCCCGTTCAGAATACTATCAGATGTGAATAATACCTGACTACCACTTAGTCCCATTGTGTAGGTTTCACTGTTCATAGTTTCATAACTATATTCTTTTTGATCAATTCCAATCTCACCTTGCCCGAAACCTGCAGTTGCATTTAACACTGTATTCTGGTTTGATGAAGTCCAACCAATGTATGGATTGAGTGAAGTCGCACGGAAATCAAACTTAATATTGTTAGAATCAACACTGTCAAAATTGATTTCACTTTCTGTTTCTGATGTAGAAATACCTGCTAACAACCCATCACGAATTAACGCATCAATACCAAAGTGCCCCATAAATAAATCACCTGACCAGTCAAATGCCTTTCCATCACCAATTGAGGAAAGATTTTTGTAGTCCCCAAGTCCCCAAATTGTTGTTGGGATAGCAAATTCATCTTCGGATAATGAGATTGCAAACGATGAGTTACCTAAAAACGATTTCAATGTTGTTGAACTTTCGTTGATCGCATCACCACTTGCTGTTAGCATTCCTGAAACAGAATTTTGTCCGCCAAGCTCTAATACTTGATTACTTTCCTCACTTAAACCGAGTTCAATTCGATTTGAAACAGTTTCCAACGTATTCGCACCTATAGTACCTGTTAATTCTGGCAAAAATGATTGTGTACGAGCAGTTATTTCAGATTTTCGATTTTGCCGATCAATTGCATCTGAAACAATGACCTCTGCACTACTTGCTGATGAAGATACTAAATAATCTGGGTTTTCTAAAATTGATAATGAAACAAAACCGTCCTCATCAGCGTGACCATCATTGGTGGTTGCAATTGATATTGGACGTGTTTCTTGACCACTTAGCTGAATTCTCAAAGTTGTTGGACTTTCAATTTGAACGCGCTCTTGATTAACTTGAAGTGAAACAATAATATTAACAGTAGGTCCAGCATTGCTGGTTGAGATTGTAAATCTTGCTGATGATCCTTCATTTATTTGGGTGTCAACCGAATAAATTGAAACTAACGGGCGTGTTGCAGTTGATACAAATTCAATTTCGGTTTGTGTAAAACTAGATGGATTACTGGTGGGTTCATTAACAAAATCAATTATCGCGTTCACCGCTGCCTGAGCGACAGAGATTCGTGGTTGTTCCACTATGGTTTCGGATGTATCAACATTTGTAATCACCACACTTGCTGTTCCATTTCCACCTACCTCATAAGTTCTTGGAATAACAGTCAGGGTTATTGTACCATTTTCTGGATTTACAATTTTATCATTTTGAGTTTCAAGTGATAACATATACGGTGTTGTATCCATTTTAAATATTTTTGGAACCCTCCATTTTAGAAACGAACCAGGATCAGTAATACTAATATATACGTCTATTGGATTACTTGTTACTCCCACATCACTTACTAAAGCAAACTTAGCCGGAGTACCTTCTGGAACTGATGGGTTAACCGCAGAAATGGAAATTTCAATTTCGTCAATGTTTTCTACATCATCATTAACAATTGTTCCCGTTGCGCGTGCTTTGACAGGAGTTACAATACCGGGTAGATTGCTGAGTTCAACGGTAAAAGTCTCATTCCCTTCGTTATCAGTATCTGGGATAATAAGTACCGGAATTTCTTTTGTCGTTTCACCGGTCCTGAATGTTAATGGTCTATTTGAAACTTCAGTAAAATCGTTATTTTCTAAAGTTGCGGCATTCTCTCCTTCACCATCAATTGTACTCCAATTCACAGTGACATCAGTAATTGCGGCCGGTGACAGAGTAACGACAAAAGTCATAATGTTTTGTTCGTAGTCTGGGTCATTATTTTCATTAGGATCTCCTTCATTTATGAAACTATCAGCAATCCTCATTTCGTATGAAAATTCAGTTACATTTACCGAAGCAGATTTTTCTGAACCAATAGTATACGTTATTGAACCAGTATCGGAATTTAAGGTAACCATGATTGATCCATCGGGGTCATCTTCATCATCTACATCAATGTCAACACTTAATGTTGCAGTTATCCCATTTGCACCTTGTGAAAATGTCAAAGGGGGGGTTGCAGTTGTTTCAGTCTCTGACACACCGCTGGCAAGATAATTTGAACTGACTGGTGTATATCTTACCGCAAGTGCAGTTGATGGTAGAAAACTTGCTGTAATTATAAAATCCGCGGTTACTCCCTCTAATTCATAAACATCCTCACCAGCTTTAATGTTCAATTCAGGAACCTCATCATCCAAAATTTTTGCACTTGCCATACTTCCGTTATCTGGTAATGTATAAGTTCTGAGTTCATCATTATCTGTCTCTTCTAGTGCAAGTGTTACAGTTATTTCACCTGAACCTTCAGGAGTATCATCCTCTTCCAAATCAACTGTAAATGTACTAACTTGATTTCCATTTCCATCACCCATAAAGTTAAGAGCAGTAGTTGACTGTTTCTTTTCAATGTCATCATCAAGGAAATTGCCTACTCCTGTCACATCAAGTTCACTTGGTGTATAATAAACTACTAGACTACGTCCTGGATCCTCCGAAGCAGTTAAAGTAAAAGTAATTTGTCCCACATTTTCAAATACTGGACCGGTTGGACCGCTTATTGTTAAAACAGGAACCGCTGAATCATCATCAATAACAATAATTGTTGCAGTTGCGGAATCTCCAGGGGGCACAGTATAATCACCTGAATTCGCATCAGCAGCTGCTAAAGTTACTTTAATTGACCCATTTTCTTCTGCTTTTTCATCATCATCAATTGGGATCATTAACATCGTCGTCATTGAGGTTGCATCAAAAATTAGATCTGGAGATAGTATACTTTCTTCAGAGGTTATAGTACCTGGTAAGAAATTTTCACTTACTGGTATATAATTAATTTTTAACATATTACCAATTGGTTGTATCGATGCCATAATGGTAAAGCTTGCATGGGTATCTGTACCTTCAGTTAGAGCACCTACACTGCTTGGAGTTATAGATAATGCCGGAGTTAAGACATCGCTATCCGTTAGTTCGATTTCAATTGTATTACTTAAAGCTGTATTTGGAGTATTATTGCTAACTATGTTATATCCAATTCCAGAAATCACTTCAATCCGAATAGTGTCTTCATCGTCTGGTGTTGAATCATCTTCAAGCATGATTTCGCCAGTGGCCATTCCTGAAGTCGTCATTGGTATCATCGTCTTTGGTGTTCCCATAATAAAATCTGCTCCTCCGGTTATCTTTACTGCAATCATTATTGATTCCTCAGGAACTGGATCCGCCATCAATTTATACTCAATACTATTGACTGCACCTTCAGCAACAGTCTGAACGGTACTAGAAATTGAAACTCGCGGTCGATCATTATCCATGACATTAATCGTTACTGAGTATTTATTAATTTCTACGTTGTAATCTCCTTGATTTAATATCGAAAAGGTAACACTACCATCATCCTCTCCAATCCTGTCGTCGCCAACTAGAGATTCTATTTGATATTCAGTTTTTCCAGATTGAATCATAACTGCTAAAATTTTTTGGTCAGTGGGATTATATTCATTCTGAAAATATTCGCGAGTTGGAGTATTTGATCCGGTATAAATATAATTACCTGTTTGCGTCACACCCACTAAAACTTCAAGCGGATTAGTAACTGCAGGACTAATTGAAATAACTGAGCGCAACATCCCACCTTCAACAATTGAATCAACTTGTTGGTTGGTTTGTGGATCCACCCCCAATTCAATCGAAAGTTCTGGAAGAGTCGAAGTACTATGCGTAACCGATATAGTAGCACTATTCTTTGGAGAACGGGCAAGCGTATATAATCCAGAATTAGAAGGGGTAGCTAATGTTATTGCTATTGAGCCAGTGCTAGAACCAGCAACAAATCCAGTATGAATTGGGAGAATCACACGTGCTACAGTCAATTCTGATTTTTTGGTATCCAATGGAATCTTGAAAATATCTTCTTCAAAGTGAACAGTGTTAGTACGACCTAATTTGAGTGAATCGTCTTGGATTACAAATCCACCTGCATCTTCAAAGGTAAAACCAACGTTAATTCCATTTTTCGGTGGTTTATAGCTACGAATTCTAGCTGGTAGTGTTAATGCAAACTCAAAATATGCAATTTCACCCTCCGCAATACTGGTTTCAAGAGTTCCATCTTCATCGGCTGTCACATTCTCAACTGATGCGATGAGGTTTTGTTGATAAGAATTTACAGTAATTTGAGCACTTCTATATTGAGTCGCTGTAACGAGGGTATAATCACTACTTGTTTGAAGAGTTGCAGTTATAGTTTCCGAATCAGCAAAGGGGGATAATTCATTAGTTTTGATTTTCAACAACTTGCTTCGGGTTCCGGTTTCAAAAATCAATTGTTGAGCTAGTTCTTGCGACCCGGCGATAATATTGCTGTTACTTTGATCAAGTAGAATTGAAACTGTTGTTTCTTGAGTAAAATCAGTATTTGATTTAACATTAAAAATAGCCATTTCGCCCCCTAATATCGAATTTTCTGCCGGGAATATTGAAACCCCAGTTGTCGGAGTTCTTGGATCTTTTACAACGACTTGCGACATCGCGGGAGAACCAACTAGGTAATTACTTAATGAATTTGCATGTTGACTATCTCCGGGTGGGAGAATTTTTACTGTAACTATGCCATCAGCCTGTGGAGGTTGGCCACGTGGATGTTTGGTAAAAAGATTAAAATGTCTTTGGCCTCCATTATACAAACGTAATACAAATGGTCTACCGGTTTCAAAAGGGAATTTATATTGATGTGATGCCAAACCAGATAAACCGATCACCACACCTGAGGGATCTTCAACAAGAATTGTAATTGTCGTTTCAGCAGATAAAGGTGCATTAATCCTAAATCTAAGGTTTCTGCCAAGGTCAAATTCACTTTGTGGAGTGTGAGGACTTGTTGCTCTAGTTGATTCAATCGAAATAACGGGTGAATTATTACTTGAATCAGTTATGGTAATAACTGCTTCATCCTTTACAATTCGATAATTCGCAAGAGCCCCACCATTACCTTCTAAAATTTGAAATGAAAGAGCTCTACTTCCACTACCAAGTGTAGTTGGAATTTCAAATGTTCTCATTTTATTAACCCAGCAGCTAAATTGTAGTGTGGTAAAATCACTCGTACAATCTTTAAACGATGGAGTCATACTATTTAAACTTTTGTAATATTCATTTAAAACATCTGGATTGGTAGAATCAGGTCGATTTGGAAAATCAGGTAATACATCTCCAATCTCAAAAAGTCTAAAGTTTACTAATATCGGTTCCACATCAGTAATAGACTTGGTAACTACTGCACCATTTTCAATAGTACTAAAAGTCCCATAGTCTATTGAAACTTCAAAACGCGCAGAATTAGATTCAACAACTGAAGATTCCACAGAATCGACAGATACTTTTGATTGTGCTGGTGCGTCTGCGTCTAATACTAGAATTGATAAATAATGTGTAGATACAACAGTCCTACCTTCAGATGAAACAATTTCGATCGCATAACCAATCAATTTATCTTCAAGTTGTGTTGATGGTGCAGTACCGCTTATCTTTAAAACTTCTTCATTAGCCAAGAATGTATAACTGTTCGAGCTAAATGTAACCTGTGTTTCAGTATCATTATAATCATCAATATAACTATCTAGACGTTTTAATTTAATATCGAAATTAACTTCAGGTGGTGGGTCTGCTAAAATTGAAAATTCAAATTGTTGCCCCTCAATTACTGTCAAAGTACTTTTAGAAACTGTAAAATCAGGTACGGTAATGTCAGGTAAATTTGAATCTCGCACTGTTACACTTGCACTGAAGTTGGTAGCAGCACGGTTATATGAATTATCGCTACTAGTGTTAATAGTTGCAGTGATCACACCAGGTGCCCCATATACTAAACTATTATTTGTTTTTACCACAAGATTTACTGAATTAGTATGCGCTGGTATAACTATTTCATTATATGTTCCATTGATATAACTCGTATTATTTTCAGTTACCGATAAACTTATCGTTTGATCATTATTTCCTGTAGGTTTTGAAACGATTTGAAATTTAGCCGGTTGCCCCTCTATTATATATTCTGATAAAGGTAAAATCGAAATCTCATCTGGAACATCGTCGTCAATTATTTTTAGTACGGAAACTTCACCAGAAATTTCAAAATATTTATCAGTTGTCGAACGTACTTCCGTATCCGTACCTCTTGGATTTTTAATAAATACAATAAGTTTACCAACTGGTTCGTAAACATTATTAGTATCTGCTGGAATTGGTATGGAAAATTCTTTAGTTACTGTTCCATTCACCAAAGTCAGTTCGGTAGTAAATTCGCTTGTTTCAATAATCTTACCGGGATTTGCAACTGCACCAATTTTTACCGTGACTGGCACTGAACTAGATAAATTGCTTGATTTAGCAGATACATGAAATAACGCACTTGAACCTTTTATTACCTCAGCTCTAGACTGATAAATTTTGATTCTTGTATTTGCATCAATTACATTATATTCAGCTTTAAAATTAGCCCCAACTTGATAACCAGTTCTACGTAAAATTTGCACTCCTATCTTATTTGAATCAGAAATAATCGCATTTAACTTAGTACCTAAACTAAATCTATATTGATTAGGAGTCGATTCATTTTTATAAATTTCAATCGTACTCAGTTTATCAGGAAATTTTTGATTAAATTGATGAAGAATATTAGTGGTGGTAGGTTTCAGTATAATTGCACTAATATTTCTTGCATCATCATCGAAATTACCACTTGAATCAATTAGCTTAAAACCTACTAATAAATCTTTAGTAATTGGTCTGCTTGTAGTTATTGTAAAATAAGCTTCCTGGCCTTCTTGAATTTCTGTTGAATTTGATTTTATATTTAAAGTTGGAGGAGCCAACGCGTCATTGTTTTGAACCATCACTGTTGCTTTTGATTCAACACCTACACTATATTTTGGTGGTACATTTGAATCTGATAAAATTGTAATTGATATGCTTCCATTTGGTTGGTCATTAAAATTAAAGTTTGTGGGTAAATGATATGGATAAAAATCTCCTTTAAAAGTGATATTTTTAACACCCAACAGCGATGGATTAAAGAAGTTTCCAACTTGTGACACTAAAATTCGAACCGAAATTGCGGGATCATTTAATTTACTAGACTGAAATGTGAAAAATGCATGGTCACCTTCTGTAATATTGCCACCTTTGACAACATTTAAAACTGGTAAGCCTTCATGGTCATCATCCATAATTGTTACTTCCGCACTGAATTGGGTTCCCACGCTATAAATTGTTGGATTCAATTTGCTGGTGCGAATAAAAGCTGTAATACTGCCATCGTCTTCTGGTACGATATCTGCAATAGTCGCTTGTGAAAACCGACCTTCACCATCGGTAGAAATAGTTACCGTTTTCTCGATTCTATCTGAGACAAATCCAACCGGGAAGAAAGTTCCTTCAACCAGAATATCAAAATCAACTACTAGTTCGCTATCTGGTGCCGGTGTCGCGGCAAACACGAATTCTGCATTCTGACCTTCTTCTATTGATGAAGGTCCGACCACGGTTATGACCGGTCTATCAGGTATATCATTGTCAACGATAGTTATAGTCGCGGAATTATTAGTATCGGTATCATATGTTGTTGCGCTTGGAGTTTCAGCAACAATTGTTGCTGTAATTGTTCCATTAGCTTCATCAGTATTATCGGCGGAAGTTGGAAGGGACAATGGTACAGGGTCAGTAGATGAAATTTGAACAGTTTTATTACTTGAATTTTCCAAAAATGAACCAGGGTCAGTTAATGATACTGAGACGTTAAGAGTTGAAGCTGGAGTGCGATCGGCTTGCAAATAAAATTTTCCTGGTTGTCCTTCCTCAAACTCACCACCGCCGCGAATTGAAACCACTGGCAAAGTTGAAGTATCAGCTATAACGCGAAGTGTTGCTCTACTTTTGGGCACAAATACAGTATACATCAAGTTATCATTGTTACGAAGTTCTACCATAATTTCACCTGATTTTCGATTCGTATCAAGAATTACAGGGACTTGTAAAGTTGCACTAAATAAACTTGTAGCTCCAGTTACAGGAGAAAAATTCAAGGTTTTTCCCTGTGTACCTGCATTTCCGCTATTCACAAAATTGCCATCAAGATTAGTTACAAAAGTACTTATATTTAAAGTTGTATTAGATGGATTACTTTGGGTAGCAGGCAAAGCATTTGAAAATACAGTAAACTCTGCATTTACGTTTCCTGCAGACCCAACTGATACTGAATCAACACCAGCTTTATTCTCAAGATACAACACCGGTCTTTGCGCCATTCCATCATTTGTTATTGTGACCATTTGAGATTTTTGATTTGCTTGACTGGAAAGTTTGTATCCTTCACCAGGTTCAAGAGTAACCGTAATACTACCAGCAGAACCAGTAGTCGCGCCATCGCTTACTGTTGGAATATAAATAGAAACATTGTTTGCACTTGCCGGAATTTCAACTGTTTCACTTGGAATACCAAAGATATAGTCTCCCTCTGATGAAATAGCGAAATTAACTTTAGTTGCAGTTGAACGAACTGGTGAAATTCCAATGGTAAACGCTACCGGTGTTCCTTCACTTACTGCTCCAGCTATTGCACCACTAGCTGTAATTGATAGCACAGGTAAACTTGTCCCATTTTCCACAAAAACTTGGACACTTTGCTTAGATTTATCAACATTATATGCATCCGATGGATCAATACTTACTGTAACTGGAATATCATTGGTTAAACCTGCAGCAACCGTTGATACAATGGGAACCATATGCGTTTTAATCGTATCTCCTGCAGCAAAATTAAGAGTTGCACTTAGATCTTGGCTTGCAATTAAATTTAAGGTTGGCGATGAAATTGATAAATTTACCGCGAACGTATCTTCAGATTTTTTACTAGAAATTACACTAACTTCAAAAAAATCTGAACCAGAAACTGTTGTATATTTAGTGGAAATTGAAAATTTTGGCTCAGGTTCATTGTCATTCACAATGATTGTTTTAGTTTGGACTTTAGATTGGTCAGCAGATTGCACATAGCCGCTTCCGCTTGCAATTGTAAATGTAATGGACCCATTACTTTCATCAAATTCATCATCATTTGTGGCTACTCCAATAAATGCGATATTTTTTCCTGAGGCAATTGTAACGGTGTTGCTCCCAATAGTGCCATGGGTAAATTGATTTGCCAGTGGTGTATTCATAGGAACTGGGATTAAATAATTGCCATTTTGTGACACATTAACCATAACATTTGTCGCAGAACTAACATTAACATTTGACTTTACGGCAACTAAAATTAAGTTCCCTTCAGTTGCTTCGGTTTTGACTACATCACCATCAATTACTGTGTGCGCCAAGTAAACTTCTGGCATTGTTTGTGCAGAGACAGAAATTGGTAATGTGAAATAAGTGCCGACAATAAAAGCAATTGCAATACATGCAGTTCGTAATAATTTCATAATGAATGACCTCTGTTTTGAATCCAGTTGAATGGAACAAATTTGCTCCATTTGCGAAGAAAAAGGAAAAAAATCACCAACTATATTAATCAACGCGTACACACTCTTCAAATTGCGAAAATACGAAACCGCTACACTAATTTTCATTACAAGCGCACAAAAGATCGCAATCACGCCTTTGAACACTGATATGAAAAAACTTAAAATCGCAATGTTGCGAATTGAAGATAAATTTGGGTGCATCACAATGCTCTCCTTTTTATTCGGTAATTCTGATGTTACCGTGGTTATTGAACTGCTAATCCAGCAGCGAATTTGATAATAAAATCCTGTTTCAAGCCCATTTCAAAGTAAATATAAAAAAATTATAACCAAAGTCAATTTCATATCAATATTTTTTTTTATTTATTTTTCTACAAGCAAATATACTCTGATATTTAGCGATACATTTACTCAATAATCTAGTCTAAATACACTCACACATTTTTTTACCATTCAATATGAATCCATTTTTATTTTTTTCAACTATTTTATTAAAAAAGCATCAAATCCAACTTCAAAAAAATTTCCATTCCATGCTACATTTCAATTTTTCTATAATCTATTCAAAACCAATCCCGTAAATACAAGCTTAATTACTAGTTATTATTCAGCTTGCATTCCTCCATTCTAGTCATTTTTCAAATTCCAAAACTGATCAAATTTTCTTTCAAATTAAAATTTCACTACAACCGAGATAACCTACCCTATCTGTATAAAAATTAACTTATTTTATACTTTAATTTGTCGAGTATTTTTTTTCCATAATTCTTTTGTTAAGTCATTACCCCTCAATTCAGTTAATCAAATTAGGATATGAGAAATTATATGAAATATATTTTATCTGCTAAATTTTTTTATACGTATCGCGTGTAGTTTTGTGACAAACTATTCGGTTACGACTTGGCACTATGTTTGTACTATGTAACCAGTTTCAGATTTCCAATAATTGTAAGAAATTGATGACTCAAATAACAAACTGAAATCTCAACTAACTAACAATTAAACCTGCTCCCGATTTATTAACATTTTGACAACGGATAAAAGCTGATTTCAAAAAAATCTAATAAATGAAAAAAATAAGAAGAACTTGCAGTTTTCTAAGAAAATATTATATTTATTTTTAACCACAACCTAGTGACACTTTTTAAAACAACAAATTGTCGTTTATTTTAACATTCTATAACCTAATTCGGAATACACACTAAGCAAAATTTTTTATTGCATTTGCAATTTATACACCCTATATTAACCAAGTAGAAAGTTTATTGTATCAAGTAAATAAAAATTGAATTTATACTCAAAATATTATATTAAACCATTCAACATCAATTTGCCTTTCAAAACTATTTGAATTGTTACAAAGGTAAAATTTTTTAGATAACAAAACACAGGAGTTAAAACTTTGAAACTTGATTTCAAAAAAATTAAAGATAGAGTATCAATACCTACAGAGAGAAAAGTCGTGATGTGCTGTTATGGAGCTAATTGTGATGAATTTTTAAGCAAAGATTTTGACAAATACGAGCAACTTATCGGAGAAAGAGGTCAATTGGGTAAGGATTTTACTCTCCCCGAATCTTATCATATGACTTTTGAAAGTGTATGCAAAGGTTTTGATGCGATGGATAGATTCGTCGTCCCAATGCCAGACCGTGATAAATTGAGACCTGATGATTGGGAATTACACGAAGTCAAATTATTACTTTGTGCTGACTATTTCACGATGCCTGTGGTTAAATTTGTATGTCGAATTACAAATGAAAAAATCCAACATAAATTTATGATGCATAAAGCCTCACGGTCAATTATTCCACCTGATTTTATTATCTATATGTATATCACCGAACCGGTGGTAAAAAATATGGATGAAAAAACAATAAGAAAATTTAGAAAACTTGCTTGGGGAATTTATAAGACGTATCACAAACCTAGTTTACCAATAAGGGATTATGCAAAAGAGCAAAGAGTTCCCCAGATTCTTGCACGTTTGAAGATAAGTTTGTAAGAATAAAACCATTGAAATACCTTTGTTTACATCCGTCTTAATTGACAAATCAAACCTAACTTTATGGTTTTGACTTCATCAGAATTTGATAAGTAAAATCTTTTTATTTAATAACTATTGTCGCTATTGAGGGACTTATATTCAGTTTTCCACAATACATGTTTTGTTTTGAGAGTGCGTAAAATCTAATTTCCAACATCTCGTTGATGAACTAATTCTTCATAATTTTTTTGTTATAACTCATATTTTCTCAAGTCAATCAAAATTTTACCAGCTCAAGAGCAACCGTTAATTCAAGTAAATCTAAAGGTGATTGAATATCAATTTCGATCTAATTTGTGCCCTTTCCTATATTCAGACACTTACCGAATTTTCGGGAATATACTTGAAACTGGACATAATATTCTCACGACTCAGAACAACTTAAATAAGTTGGTAAAATCAACTAATTTGATCCAGAAGTTCCGAGTCGTGATAATAATTAATACTTCGTCTATAATCTAGTTGACGCGAACAACAGCAGGTGAATTAGTATTTTTGAAATGAGCGTTTCGGTTTAAGTCCCCTTTATTAAGCTCAAGGTCAAAGTTCAAATAAAATTGTTCCCAATCGGCTAATTTTGCTTTCCCTTCCAAACAACATCGAATCATTCGTTCCACTTCTTTGTCACCGGGTCTAGCAATATCGTGATAATAAAACACCCAAGGTTCCAGCTGTTGTTTTGAACGAGATTCACACTCAATAAGTATTCGAGTTGCGAGCTTGGAATCTTCAACTTTAGCATCAGGGGCGACTGGGTACCAACCAAATTCACCAAGTATTTCCATGGTTTTATTTGTAATGTATCCAGGGCTACCGCTATATAAATAATCACTATAGCATTCCCCAATATTACGTAAGCTGGCTATATACTTACCCGCCTCAACATAATTGAATGAACAAGCAGCTTCACCATCAGTCCATTTCTTACCAGCAAGTCCTGAAAATAAAGCAATCGCACAATCAAAGTCTTTGACGAGCTCCTTGATAGCTAAGCTTTCGTTCAACAGAGTTGGTAATGGTAATGATGAAAAATCACACATGGTCGTTTGTTTTGGTGAATCTTTAAAAATTAAGTCACCTGGTACTTTCAGAACGTTTCCATAGATCCATAATCCTTCAGCGGTTTTGCGCCGAAACAAACCAGTTTCTGGATCGCCACATGTCACCTCTGATATTCGTGAGCCGTCGGGTGAAAGTACATTTTGGGCCTGAACAATTACCCCTTGACGTTTGGTACGACTAATAGTACCAGCAATTGTTTCAATGTCATATAAATGCTGATTTGATTCTTTTGTTTCAAACATATAGTTACTCCTGTTAGTAAGTTTCAAGTTATGACGACTCTAGATATTGGTATTCAAGTCTTAGCAAGATTGACACCGAATACTCAAATTTTGAATCATCGTGAATGAAGTTTCTTCCAAATTTGGAAGCAACTGCAGTGATGTATACAGAAATTGTTCTTACTCAAAGTTTATAAATTTCAATTTTTAAATTTAGTCATGAATATTTCTGTACTTATTCACAGGTATGAAAATAAATTCCTGTTATTTTAATCCTTAAAAATTCAGAATCAAAATCCGTGTTAATGTATTGAAAAGAGTGTTGATGTTTCCAGACAATTTTTGTTGTCTCCTTAGCAATTGTTGAAGAATTTCAGAATTACAAATGAGTTGACATAATTTTATTTTGTCGGCATGAAAGTAACTAACAAAATATTTCAAGTCGCAAACTTACCAACAATTTTTGGCTAAAGCTTTCTCAAAACTTGCCTTTGGTGTTAATTTTTTATTCAAACCCTTCTCTCGGATTAACTTTGACACCGCGCGATATTTTGGGGGTGTTGCGAAAATTAAATAATGAACATTTAATCATAGGATCTATTGACCCTAAGATATAAGTTTATCAGCGGTTAAGGTATGTTTCCCAATCGTACCTCAGATGAGTCACTCGCATAGCAAGATTACAAGGACAAAGTTCTTACTTTGGAAATTTTCGCTCGATAAATTGGAAATTATACTTTTTTCGCTCTTTTCTAGCGATTCTGCAATTGAAGCTAGATATTGGGGTTAGAAAAATTTCATGTAATACATCAACTGGGTTCCAATTGTTCCCGACTATATCTATTTTTGAATGTACAAACAGCTCTAAATTAGGTTTTTCGATCTCTTTGCTTGAAACATTTTTGTAAATATTTGTAAAAATAAGTTAAAAGAATTTGTAATATCCAAATTGGTATATTATATAAAATGTATGGAGGTGATATGGTGTTACTTCAATTTAAAATTGAACCATTTTTGGTTTCAAAATTCTAGGTGTAGATGCACAATTAAAAAAAATATTGCAAATCAAAATTAAAGTACTATAATACAAAATTGTATCCTGGATATTTGTATAATCAAGTGAGAATTCACGCAAACAGGGGGCTAATAATGAAACAAAAATTACTAAGAAAGGATACTATCAAATGGGATTCAATGAAGCAAAAAGACTACTTATCAAAAGTCTCGAAAAAATGAAATTTGCAATTTATTGGGATAGACCTAAAATAACAGAGAAAAATAAATTATATTCAAGAGAGGTTAACGTTGACTTCGTGCTAAATATAATCGAAAATTGCAATGAAGAGGAAAACTACTTCTCTGAGGACTCTTGGGATGCAGACGATAACAAATCCCACATTTTCATCAACAAAGGATGGTATATAAAATTTATTCTACTAAAGGGTATTGTAAATATCATCAGTGTACATAAGGATAGAAAATATGTATGATTACCGAGAGGGAGCAAAAAGTGCTTCGCTTTGCTCAACCTGTGAAAAAAAAGTCGAGGTAACCCTTAAAAATGAAACATTATCATTTTGTGAGGGAAAGGATGAAGTTGAAAATATATTAGTATATATTTGTGATATATGCGGAAATATATGTTCAATTCCTGCTCAATCATTGTTACCAATTCAGCAAAAAATAGAAAAATTAGTGGAGTCTAAAGTGGTTTCAAAAGCCGAAGATATCACAGTTGAATTAAAATCCATTGTGGACAAAGAAAAAGTGTCTGATCGGCAAACTGTACCAGAGTATCAGCATGAATATCCATTGCAAGCGACTGGATAACTTTGCAGATTAATAAGAAGATTTAATGTGAGTTGCATATTCAAATTTTTAAAACTCAAACCGGGCTTATCTTGAATATATCCTGAGCTTATTTGGAATAATGGTGGCGAAAGCTAATAAAGAAGAAAGACATGCTTGATTACCGAGAAGGAGCAAAATGCCAAGCAGTTTGCGCCAATTGTGAAAAAAGCGTTACTGCAACCCTAACAAATGAGACTCTATCATTATACAAGGGTTTGGAGGAAGTTAAAAATGTCTTAATTGATATTTGCGACGAATGCGGCAATATTGCATCAATTCCTCATCGTTCTGTTTCACCAATACAGCAAGCAATGAAAAGACTTGTTGAATCAGGGGTTGCTTCCGAACCCGGCAAAATTCCGGTTGAGCTTAAATCTAGAGTGGATGCGAAAAAATCTCGTGATAAGAAATCTGGGCCAGAATACCACCACAAATATCCGTTACAAGCGACTGGATAACTTTGCTGATTAATGAGAAGATTTAATGTGAGTTGCATATTTTAATTTTAAAACTCAAACCGGGTTAATCTTGTATATAACCTGAGCTTATTAGGAAAAATGGTGGCGAAAGCTAATAAGGAAGAAAGACATGCTTGATTACCGAGAAGGTGTAAAAAGTCCTTCACTTTGTGCTTTTTGCGAAAAAGGCGTAACCGCAACCCTCACAAGTGAGACCTTATCATTGTGTAAGGGTCTGGAGGAAGTCGAAAATATCTTAGTAAATATTTGCGATGAATGCAGTAATATTACGTCAACACCTCACCGTTCAGTATTCCCGATACAACAAGCCATGAAAAGACTTGTTGAATCAGGGGTTGTTTCTGAACGTGGTGAAATACCAGTTGAACTTAAATCTAAAGTGGATGCAGAAAATTCTGGTAATAAAGTATCTGAACCAGATTACCAGCATGAATATCCGTTGCAAACGACTGGTTGACTTTGCTGATTAATAAGCAGAATTAATGCGGGTTGTATATTCTGATTTTGAAACTCAAGCCGGGTTTATCTGATAAATAACCTAAGCTTATTAGAAATAATGGTGACGCATGCTAATAAAGAAGATTAATGGTTCTAGAAAATTTATGTTGCCTCCTTAGTAATTGTTGAAGAATTTCAGAATTAAAAATGAGTTGAGATAATTTTATTTTGCCGGCATGAAAGCAACTAACAGAAATTTCAAGCCGCGAACTTTAGAATGAAAAATTTCTGTCGTTTTAGTGTCAAAATGAGCATTAATTTTAATTTTGAGGTTACTTAAAACTTGATTCTTGTATTAATTCACAGGAAATAAGTTGTCAAAAATTCTGCTTGATATAGCTTTAAATGATACTATAATATCACTTACAACGTTTTATCGAGGTTAATTGATACAATGATATCAGTTATAATGTCAGCAAAGGTACAACATAAACCTATAGAGCATGCGCGTGCACGGTAATTGCAATAGAATTAACTCAAGAAGGTCTTACATCACTAATTTTACTTGAATTACCTATCTTTGCTACAAATTCAATTTTTTGAATTCTTAACTCTTATTTCTACTTAACTTCATTTTCTTACTTTTTTGACTCAATCTCCCAATCCGTAGCAATTCTCAATTTTTCCTCTTAATTTCGGTACCAATGTTTCTTTTATTACACAACGCATAAACAACCCTTGATACCATCTACTCAAGTGCTGGTCCTTTCCAATTATCAAATACCAGCTTTCTGATTGATTCAAACGGTGTTATTCCGTTAATAACTCCGTTAAAAATATAACCCCGGATCGCGACAGCTGCTTTTGCTCCCCAAAAAGATTTGAAAACCGTCCTAACTTTATTCTTAAACTCTAATGCCACAGAAATTTGCGATTCTTCAATGCGAAAAGGTGAAATCTTTAGTTCTCGTCGTAATGCGAAGTTCAAAAGGTAATCTTTCTTGTTCGCGTCAAAGATCTGGTTAAGTAGCTTGAATGTAGAACCACTACCATGTGGATATGAAACAATAATATCAGTACAGCGTCGATTTAATTCTTCGCAACGTTGACTAATGACAGCTGGGTGTAGCGTTTCAATTTTCTTCGCAAGCGTCATAATGTCTTCAACTAACTCAACCAACTTAGCTCCTATTATTGCACTTTCGTTTTCTTGAATTTGTGTAGCAATAGCACGTAAACTGTCTAAACACACTTGCCCATAAATTGGATTACTTTCAAGTAACACAGGAATTTCAGCAATCATAATGGCTGGAATTTTATTCATGCCCATGGTCTTCACAAAAATTTCGCATTCTTTAAAGTCAGCGAAACAAGCGACTGCTTTTCGACTTAGAAACATGATATTATAAGCCAGCTCACCATTAACACTGATCGCTTTTTTAATAACAGAAACGACTTGGTCATTACGGAGGAATTCTAATGATTTTGCTTGTGACTTTTCCGATAACCTACCGAGTCTTTTAAACAAATTTGAAAGAGCTCCACCATTAATCCTATAATCAAACTTTTCCTTCATGTATTTTGAAATTTTACCATAGCTTAGACCTTCAACATAAGCCAAATTTGCAACAGTTGTGGTAAAATTTGGTCCATGTTGAATATTTTTCAATCCAGTTGGAAATTCTCCTTCAGTTTTATATCCACACTTTTTACACTTACAAGAATGCCGATGAAAATGAAAAGTCTTCAGCTCTACTATTTCATGTACTTCTGCGACAGTAGGGTCAGTGCAATCATTTAGTGAGTGATTACAATTTTTACAAATGGTTGGAGTATAGGACGTAACTTTATCTGGTTGTTTTGAATGAAGCACCTGAGGAAACAAAGTATCAGTATTTTTTAAGTCGCTTTGCTTAACTGGTATTTCTTTCGGATTTGCTGGAAATTTTGAACGAAAATTTTTCAAATACTTCGCAAAGTTTTGTTCCATAGTCGTGGCTTCGGTTTGAACTTCGTTTATTCTTTTACCAGATTTGGTAGCAATCATTTCCCATAACTCATCCAGGGTAAAATGTTTGAGAAATATAATTCCAATGACTATAAACCGTATCAAGTAATCAAAATTGGGAATCATGTCCAAATAGGACTGCTTTTTTGTAATTTGTTTCATAACTTATTGCTTTCATAAAAAGGTTGAAAATTAAATTAGAAAAATTGAAATTTGACCGCAATTGAAACTATAAAAATTCATTTGTCAAAATTATTTTTTTGGGTTTAGTTAAAATCATGAGTAGGTATCACCAATTTCATTACAGAATGGCATGAATTTTCATTTGATTTCATGTAGTAGGGTATGTCAGCAGTGTAAAAGTTTTTATTATATTTAATCCTGGGAAAAGTCTTTCTGTACAACATAAGTGATGTGCTACGTTTTCATTTTTTTGAGCCGTGTTTATTGAAATTTTGTTGAAAGCTGTTGTACAATCCTAACCCATTCGGCCACCGTTCTGAAAACATTCGGCCGGGTAAAGTAAACAATATTTTTTAGTTTTGCTTGAAAAACATGTTCAATTTTAAGAGATAAGTCAACCATCTTGAATTTGCTTAATGAAAAAAACTTGCAAATCCGAAATTAGTTCATTATAAAAATGCATGGAGAAGTTTGGTATAACCCGTTATTATTTGGGGAAATTTAGATTTCATTAATTCTAGGATTAGATGAGCAATTTAAAAGAGTTGCAAAAAATTATTAAAGTACTGTAATAGAAAACAGTATCCTGAATATTCATTCAATCAAGTTAAAATTCACATAATCAGGGGGTTAAATTTGAATATGAATCTGAATTTTTGAAAAAGGATTCTATCAAATGGAAATTGATGAAGCGAAAGGATTGTTTATAGAAAATCTTGACATTGGGAAGTTTTGTCCCCCGACAGTTATTTTGGACGGGGAGCGACAATTAGCTAATCTCTCAGCTAGTGTTCATTAATTATAATAGTACAGCTAGAACAAGATTACAAGTTTGGCACCGGATTTTTTTTTATGTGTCAGCTGGATCCCGAAGGTTTAGTCTGAAGCATGGTGTGGATAATAAGCCCCGCCGCCCACCACAAGGCTGGGCGGGGCGTTATTCACACCACCATATTGATTAATTTTA
Organism: Stappiaceae bacterium; assembly: GCA_964291365.2. Taxonomy (GTDB): domain Bacteria; phylum Pseudomonadota; class Alphaproteobacteria; order Rhizobiales; family Stappiaceae; genus JBDWFY01. The sequence continues at coordinate 230,422 of OZ219989.1, read as the reverse complement.
GCTAGAGCTAGCTGTAATGGGAAACCGGCCGCGCGAAATTTTTAGCTGAGCTAGCCCGAAGGGCCCACGAAATTTTTCAAAAATCGAACTCACGCGAACTCCAGCGCGCAAAAATTATTCTAGTGCTAAACTGGGGATCATTGAATCTTGTTGCTGGTTCAGAAAACCACTAAGCATGGTGGTGAACACTTTTGGTAGCAGGATCGAACTTTGTTCGAGGTGATTGCGATTCGCCTCATTGTTGTGGTCGTCTGATGCGGAAAATTTTGCGCACAGCTGTTGCAGGAGATCACCGTTTGCCGAGGTGTGAACTAGGTCTTGGATTGATGTCGCTGATAACTGCTTCCGACTTGACTCGGTCCGAATGATGATTTGAACCATGGCAAAGCACAGCAAAAGCAAGGCTTGTAGGAATGAATTTGATGTTATCGCCAACAACTTAGCATTATCAGCTGTTTTGTTGGAAAACATTGTGGTGTTGGCTCGTTGCTGAGCTGATCGTTTTTTGCGCGGTGGCTCCACTGCGGGTTTTGATGCCGTTGCTTGATAGCCAAATTGCGTCTGTAAATCCGTTAGGGGTGGCAGTTGGTTTTGTTGCAATGATTCAGCAATTGTCGCCGACAGTTCCTCCACGCAGTTTTGCTGGTTGGCAATTTGCAATACGGCCATGAGATATCGACACGCCTTGACTTTATCCATTTGCGTTAAGGCCAGTTGATAGAGGTGCTGATATTCTGGACTAGGAAAGAATTCATCACGATATTCGTGATCATCAAAGGCATTTGGTTTTTGCTGAAACATGTCAAGCCAATGCCGAAAATCGATCACGGCGCGAATCTGGTCTGGATTACCGGGTTTGACGCGATCAACGCAAAGTTCAACCTCGCCTTGGTGGTATAACTCAATTTTATCCGAATGGAGTTTGCTGTTGAACCGCCCCCCACTAAGATGGGACGGCGCACTATACATCACCGAATCATGGCAAAAGCAACCGGTGTTGCGAACGTTGATGATGACTTTATCATAGGAATTTTTGAGGTCATCAGAAACGGGTTGCAGATGGTTTTGCTCTTCCGCTAACAAGTCTTTTTTTTTTTCATTACGTTCGGTACGCACTTCCGCGATAAAGTCTTGATAGTCAGCAACCGAAGCAAAGTCTTTCGATCCTCGGCACACCAAGGCATCTCGTACCTCGGTTGAAAAATGTCGATTCATGCTTTCCGTGCTCCCATTCTCATTGGGACATTGACGATTGATTCGGATTGGTAGACTCCCCAGTTGCTGACACAATGCAAAGAAGTTTTCGGTCGCATCCTGTTCGGGATCATTGAGTAAATTGCGATAGGCCGCGGATAAACTATCGGTCTGGATCAATTCTGGCACACCTTCAAAAGCGGCAATCGCATTGATCAAGGTGGTTTGTAGGGCTTCGAATGACTCCCCTCCTTGCACAACTTCGCAATGGATATAACCAGAGAATGGCAGGGTCGCAATGGCGAAGCGGTGACGAAACGCTTGGCCATCAATGGTCACCCCCAAATCACTGACATCGGTCATATCCAATTGGATCATTTCCCCCGGTCTTTTCTTCCGCATCGCATAGACACTCTTGGGGACCTTCGCTTTGATCATAATATCATTCACTTCTCGTTCCACGGTTCTGACATTGCAAGTTAATTGGGGAAAGTTCTCGTCAATATAGCGGTGGAGATCCTTGGCCGTTGCGGTCCATCGGGTTAGCAACAGCAGGTACAATAAAATCATGTAACGAGCCAATTTCTCCGGACCTGGTCGTCGTCCCTTGAAACTTTGTTCTTGTTTCTTTGCTGACGGCAGTTTGGGATCTTTGATATGCTTACGAACCGTTGAAACACCACAACCAACACATTCCGCAATGATGTTCGGAACAACATGGCTAGCAAGCTTGTGAATGAGCAGATGTTGATCATCGGTCAAACTTTGATGCTTACCACGGCGTGTTGGTTGGGTTTCAGGGGGTAGTTTCATCAACCCGAACTCTATTTTCAGATCATTAACAAACCGTTGCACGGTGCGAGCGGAAAACTGAACGCCATACTTCTTCACTAAGTCGGCATGAATTGAGGTGGCGTGAATGTCCCAGCGGGACGCTTGTAACAAACTTAAAATATGATCACGATAAGGCGCGACTTCATCGGTTTTGGGGCCGCGTTTTTCCGCGTTCGCTTTCTTTTCCGATGGCGACTCGGTGTCGGAACTATGGTCGGAAATGGTGCGTTCAGAATACTCAAGAAACTGCGCAATCTCCGCGATCGAAAAATACTTTCTTAAAATAGGAATCGCGTAATGTTCGGCATCGGTTACCTGTTGGGTTGCCGTCATGATGATTTATCTCCGTAAGGTCTGGTTGCAGTCATCCTCACTTCTATAATCAAGCAACGCATCAATTCAAGGCGTTATGGCAACTTATCCACAGGAAATTGTTCCCGTCAAAAAAAAGATCGGGCACTAGCGAGCACCCGATCCAGTTGATCATGACCAAAATGTTTATTTAGCCTTCGCGGTTGCTGGGGATGCCTCCGCTGATTCCAGTCGCTGTTCCGCTTCCCGTCGCCGATAACTTTCGGCATTCAAGGTAAACGAGACACAACGGTGGCATAAGCGGTCAACCACCGCCGCGGTCATCGCTGGTTCCGGAAACACCTTATGCCACTGATCAAACGGTTGATTCGCCGTAATAATCAGCGAGCGTCGCTCATAACGGGTGTTAATCAGCTCAAACAGTACATTGGTTTCCGCATCATCTTTGCTGGTATAAACAAAATCATCCAGAATCACTAAATGGATCTTGTCTAACTTCGCAATTGCTCCGGCCAGTGATAACTCGCGTTGGGCGCGCTGAAACTTTTGCACAAAGTCACTGGTGCGATAAAACATCACCCGAAACCCGTGTTCAATCAACGCATGACCAATCCCACAAGCCAAATGCGTCTTACCAACCCCAGGGGGACCAAATAACAGGATATTTTCCCCATTAGTCAACCAATCCTGCCCGGTTGATAAGGCCATCACCTGTGGCTTAGAGAGCATCCGTAGAGCTGAAAAATCAAATCGATCAAGGGTCTTCCCCGGAAATAACTTCGAGGCCTTGAGATGGCGATCCTTGCGATTTTGATCCCGCATTGCCTGTTCAATTTCAACCAACCGCGCGGTATAAGTCGCCGCCGGCCAACCCTCTTGGTCCGATTGCCGAGCCAACTCCTGCCAATGCGTGCGCATCCCAGGGAGGCGCAACGACATCAAATCCGCATTGATTCGTTTTGGATCGATTACTGAGCTATTCTTCGCCATCATCAGCCTCCTGCTCGCCTTGAAACTGAGTCCCCAGCAACTGGTCATAACTTGACAACTGAGGGGTTGCAATCGCAATCCTCGGTAACGCCTCAAGATCAGTGTGAAATCGCTCACGTAATGCTTTGACATCAGGTAACTGACCCCGTGCAACATGATCGGCTAACACCACGGCTAATTCCCGCTCACAGCAACGCTCATGCGCTAGCGATAATAAATCGACCGCCAACCGACAAGCCTTTTGCGGATCATCAAGTCGCGTCAACGCCAACTCAAAAATATCGCGATAAGCCGAGCATGGAAATAACTGCGAGCGATAACTCAAGTTCAGCAACGCACCTGGCTTCACTCGGAGCGAGTGGATGATATGACGATAATCAATCACATAGCCAAGACCATTGCCAGCACCACGACGACCACGGGGAAGCGGAAACAGATAACGCTCACCCAAATAGCATTCAAGCCGATCATCATAAATCCGCACCCGTAATTGCTCACCAATCAACTGCGAAGGTACCGTATAAAACACCTTGCGAACGGTGATTGCGCTTGAAGACGTGACTTTGGCAAATACCAATTCATAGTCCACACTGCGTTGATTGGGTAACGGTCGTAAATGCTTCCGTTCCTTCGCAATCTGCTTGGCTTTACTTTGATTCCGTCGCGCCACAATCGCCGCAATAAAGCGACGATAACTAGCGAGATCGCGAAAATCACGTGACCCACGAAATTGCAAGGCCGAGCGAACCGCACGATGAAAATGACCATGTGCACTTTCGATTGAACCATTTTCATGCGGCTTCCTGCGATTGTTACGGGTCGGTTGCATCCCATAGTCTTCGCACAACTCGTCATAACGGCGCGTCAAATCTTCCTTTGTTTGAATATTCAAATTTTTGTATGCTGACGCTAGGCTATCAGTGCGATGATAACGGGGCACCCCACCTAACCCTTCTAACGCATCCTGTAACCCGGTTGATAACCCGACAAACGATTCACCACCTAACAGAACATGCGCATGCTCATATCCCGAATACCGCATCCGAAAATGATACATCAGGTGAGCAATAAGTTGATTCGAAATCGTAATCCGATGCCGAGCCATCGACGTGCAATCCGAGATCCCTAAGTCACCAGGTTGCGCTTGTTGCGAAAACATTACCTCACGGGGACAACCATGCGTCGCTCGATAAGTGCGAACGCGACGTTCAACCGTCTTGCGGCAACTCTCATCCAAATGCGGAAACTCATCAAGTAACCGCTCATAGACCGAAACTGCTGGTAAATCAGGAGCCGATGCTAACCACGGAACCGCAACCTCATCCCAAATCCCTGCTAACGGATCCGCTGGACCGGGTCGCTTCCGTGGCGTGCCATCTTTCTTGGTTGCCGACCGCGGCAACCCAGTACTTAAAGCTTTCTTCGCTTTCATGTGAAAACCTCTCTTGGTTTCTAGTTGTTGTTGTTAATGCCATTCAAGCAAACGCTCAAACAGCAACTCAACACTAAAACTGAAAGGTTCTTCACAAACTAGGAACGGGATTGATTCCAATTGACAACAGCAAAAAATTTTGCTATGATGTCTCAAAATCAAAGCCGACAACTCCTAACCTTGTATACTAATTGTCGCTCTAGACTATTATAACCGGAGCTATTATATGTCTTTGTACAGAAGTTTGGAATTTTTCTAGAAAGGCCATTAATTTGGATTAAAAATAAACTTTTTACAAGAGAGGTTAATGCAGAGTTTGTGCTAAATATAATAAAAAGCTGCAGAGAAGAAAATTATTACTCAAGGTTCTCTTCATATGTTCTACGACAAATTAACTTCTTTTTTTTGATGACAACCATCTAACGAGATATGTTGCGCTTTAATGATTCAAACTGCACAAAATCTGTTATTTAACCAGCAGCTATTTAATATTCATGTTGATAATCAGGTTCAGATTTATTGATAAGTTCCTTTCTAGCGTCGACTTCTGACTTTAGTTCAGTAATAATTTTATTGCAATCTGACACGGCTCCCGATTCAGTTAGATTTTGTATTGCTTGTTGAATCGGAGGTAATGACCGAGCGGGAATTGAAACCATTTTTCCACATTCGTCACAAATATCAACTAAAACGTTGTCAACCTCCTCCAATCCTGCACTTAACGATAACATCACTTTTGTAAGAGTTGACGTTACACTTTTTTCACAATAGGCACAAACTGAATTAATTTTTGCACCTTCTCGGTAATCAATCATGACGCTCTTCCTTATATACACTGACGATATTTACCATTTCATCATTTAAGAAAAATTTAAAGTACTATTTTTCAATGAGAAAAATGTGTGCTACGTTATCATCAACATCCAAAGAAAATTCACGATAGTAGTGTTTTTTTGCATTTTTCAATTTTGTGTCAAACAAATGGCCCAAAGTTGTGGCTGAGATTAATGTAACATTTTATTTTTAAGTTTCAATTCTTCTGATTTCAAAATTCCCCCGTGAGGTGCCTCATTACATGAATTTTCATCAACTTGTCCAAAATTATCCCAGAAAAATTAAAATAATGTGCCACTCGAAAAAGTTATCCACAACTTTTTTTGATGTATTATCGAGTCAATTTTAAGGTAATTATGCCTAAAAATCAAGTGTAACCACCAAAAATAAAAATTCAAATTTACCAATCATCAAAATTATTTTCAATTTCTTATTGAATTACATACATTTGACATTAGACTTGCAAAATACTGAAAATTCTAATTTGGAAATTAAATATGCGTTCTTCCTGGAATGAGATACGTGTTCGCGCTTCAGAGTTTTCCTCGCGGTGGTTAGGACAGGGGTATGAAAAAGGACAAACGCAGCTGTTTTATCAGGAATTTTTTGGGATCTTTGATATACCAGTTCGCAAAGTGGGAACCTTTGAGCAACAAGTAAATTTATTGAGTGGTAAAACTGGGTATATTGACCTGTTTTGGAAAGGTAATTTGTTAGTAGAGCAAAAGAGTGCAGGTAAAAGTTTGGTTAATGCAAAGGCACAAGCACTGGATTACTTCGCAAGTCTCAAGGATTATGAATTACCTAGTTACATATTAGTATGTGACTTTCAGAACTTTGAACTATATGACCTTGATGACAACTCGGAAGTAAAATTTAAACTCACGGAATTACCAAAGTTTGTGGAGAACTTTGCATTTATTATGGGAGTACAGAAACGAACATTTAAAGATCAAGACCCCGTTAATATTATTGCTTCTGAACTAATCGGAAAAATTCATGATGATTTGAAAAACTCTGGTTATAAAAGTCCTAACCTAGAAAAAATATTGGTGCGAATTGTATTTTGTATGTTCGCTGATGACACCGGTATTTTCGATTCTCGCGATAGTTTTCTAGAGCTCCTTGAAACTCAAACTCACGAGCAAGGATCTAACGTTGGACAAATTTTAGTATACCTGTTTCAGATCCTCAATCAACCAATTGATGATCGTGAAATCTCATTAATGCAGGAACTCAAGGAGTTTCCCTATGTGGATGGTGGATTGTTTGTTGATCAGGTAGGGATTCCAGCTTTTACTGAAAAAATGAGAAAAAACCTCATTGAAGCATGTAGTTTTAATTGGTCAACAATCTCACCTGCGATATTTGGATCGTTATTTCAATTCGTTATGGATAAAGATGAGCGACGTAAACAGGGAGCCCATTATACCACTGAAAAAAATATTTTGAAAGTATTGGAACCATTATTCCTTACCAAGTTACGGGAAGAGTTTGCGCGGTTAAAGAAAAGTAAGGGAACACATCGACGAAAGCGGTTACAGGAATTTCAGGTTAAACTGTCTAAACTAACTTTCTTTGACCCAGCTTGTGGCTGTGGAAATTTTCTGGTGATTGCATACCGCGAAATACGTATGCTTGAGATTGAAGTTATTCGCGAAATTCGAACCTATCAAGATGATGAAGGGCAAGGATTACTGGATGCGACTGAATTGTCATTAATCAATGTTGACCAATTTTATGGAATTGAAATCAATGAATTCGCGGTACGCATTGCCGAAACTGCAATGTGGATGATGGATCACATCATGAATAATCGGCTTAGTTTGGAGTTTGGTCAAGTCTATGCGCGTATACCTATCAATAAATCTCCTCACATCGTCAAAGGGGATGCACTGATACTGGATTGGGAGAAGATTATTGCTCCTAAGAATTGTTCCTATATTATTGGTAATCCACCATTTCAAGGGGCAAAACCGCAGGATGATGAAAAACGTACAACTGTTCGTCAAATCTTGTCGTTAGGAAAATCTGGGGGAACTTTAGATTATGTTGCTGGTTGGTTTATCAAGTCGGCTGAGTATATCCAAGATAGCGAAACTCAAATTGGACTTGTAGCTACCAACTCTATCACGCAAGGTGAACAAGTTGCCCAGTTATGGCCAAAATTATTCACTGAGTATGGATTGGAGATTACATTTGCCCATCAGACTTTTGCTTGGGAATCAGAAGCACGTGGAAAAGCTCATGTACATGTAGTTATTATCGGACTTGCAAAACAAGAATTCGCACCAAAAGACCGTTTTCTGTTTTCATATGAAGATTTACATGCCGAACCTCACCAAGCTACGCATTCAGCAATTTCACCGTATTTATTTGGTACAAATTCATCTAACAATCACCATATCGTTGTTCATGAATCAGCTCAAATTTTAAATGGTTTTCCTCCAATTAAGATTGGATCTCAACCAATTGACGATCAAAATTACATTTTTAACGAAGAAGAGAAAAAAGAATTTTTAAAAGCTGAACCTAAAGCAAAGAAATTTCTACGACCATATATTGGTAGTAAAGAATTTATTCAAGCTCGTAAACGTTGGATATTAGACCTACACAATATAAAACCAAATGAATTAAGTTCACTTCCCCAAATTCAACAACGTGTTGAAGCAGTCCGCAATTATCGTTTATCAAGTCCTAGAAAATCCACCCGAGAAAAAGCTGACAAACCGACCGAATTTGGTGGTATTGAAATTCCCCAAAAATCATTTCTTGTTATTCCTCGAGTTAGTTCCGAGAACAGAGATTATTCACCGATTGGTTGGTTAAGTCCTCCAACAATTCCAAGTGATGCAGTATTGATCCTAGAAAATGCCGACAAGACATTATTCGGGATAGTTATGTCAGCAATGCATATGAGTTGGATGCGTCTAGTTGGTGGGCGATTAACTAGTAGGTACCGCTATTCAGCTGGACTTGTGTACAAAACCTTTCCCGTTCCACAAATTTCAGCAACAGGAAAAAGTAATATTGAAAAAGGTGCAAATCAGGTTCTTAAAATCCGTTCTAAGTACCCCAATTCAAGCTTAAGTGAACTGTATAACCGGATAACGATGCCTTCAGATTTACGAGATGCTCATAAAAATTTAGACCTCACAGTTGATAAACTATATCAAAAGAAAAAATTTACATCGGAGCGAGAGCGTTGTGAACACCTATTAGAGCGTTATGAAAAGATGGTAGCTAACTAGCATTTTTTGTAATTCCAGAATAAGTTCAATGAACTATAAAACAATTTAAATTTCCGATATTTTTTCTTGCACTTGTCCACCATTTCTTCTAATATTGTACAACCACTTTTCTTGCAAGAATTTCCCAAATTTTGAAATTGATTGAAATAACTGTGTATCTGAAATAATTTTGTGCATTTGTCTTGTGCCACCAAAAACGATCAAAAAGCTTCCTGCTACTCCGCTATTGCTAGGAGTCAAAAATTCTTTTACAGAATCTGGCAACAAGATCCAAACTTGCGTAAGAAATATTATCGTTGCAGCAATGAATGCGATGATCATATGTAATCTTTTGAAACCCGCATTCTCAATTTTAACATCTTGACCAGCAATCGCTTTGTCCTGCGTTTCAATTTTAGCATCTTGACCAGCAATTGATTTATTCTGCGATTCAAATTTCGTATCTTGTGCATCCACTTTTATAAATGCTGCTTCAACTTTCGAATCCTGTCCTGAAATCTTTGCATCCTGCCCAGCAATCTTTGCATCCTGTCCGGATATTTTATTATCGTACCCTTCCAGCTTAGTACCAAACGCAGATACTTCGGCACCTAGTTCGGATACTTTTACACCTAGTTTAGATACTTTAACATCAAGTGCTGTTTGACCGGCTTCCAAGTTAGCCTGACCGGCTTCCAAGTTAGACTGACCTGCTTCCAATCTAGCCATTCCTTTTAGGATCAAATTTAGCGTAGATTCGCCGCCGTTGACTTGTGCATCATCTGATTCACCAGTACTGGTTCCAGTCTGATTAGCACCAGAACTATTATCAGGATATGTTTCTTGATTTTCATTCATTTTAGTTTCCTCGTTTAATGACAGTGGGTGTCCTACCACCATTTCAATCGGTTTAAATTCATTCACCCATATTATACCACAAAAAAGACTTTTTGTCAAGTTTACTACAATTTGAGCAAACACTCAAATTAAGAATATCTATTCGCTGATTCAATGGAACCGACCAATTCGCATTCCTAATACTATAAAACAAATATAAAACAAAATTTTAATATATCAAATACCTTTTTTACTATTTTTGTATTTTTTTAAAATCTATTGCAAAAATGTCACACAAATTTTATTGAAATATTATATGATTTGCAACCAAATTACAAAGGATGTATAATCAATATTAAAGCTAAAATTTTTGTGTTGTTTGGATTTGTGATTACTCAAAATAAAATTAATCATTCTATTGCAAATTGTGCAAAAAATAAATTTGAAATAGTAGTTGAATGTGTCTGGATTGTAAATGAATTTCCCAAAGTAAATGGTAAAATGGAAAAAATTTGGCAAAATTTATAACAACACTATTTCGTTTTAATGCAATTTTAAACGATATTTTAGCAATTTCGCTTCGAAATCCGCAACAAAAAATATTATTTCATTTTGAAAACTAAATAAGCTGTTTTAACCTTTCAAAAAATATAAAGACATCCAATTTTTTATATGTCCTATAAGCAACTCTGAAGTACCCTTTTTAGAATGTTAAAATAAATGACTATTTTGAGTCAAAAGAATGTCACAAAATTGTGTCTTAGCTTAGTACTGCATTTTAAATCAATTTATAAATTACCAGTTCAGTCTACCCTCAATACAAAACTAGGTTGAATTAACCCCGGGGATGCTTTGTTCTTGAATTCCAGAAAATTCAAAATTAGTATTAGATCCAAGTCCTAAACTCGTACCAAGCAGATATTGATTCGCGTTGTCATTAGAAAATTCAATTCCACTAAATGGTGTTAAGACACTATTGCTATCCAGAATTTCCAATCCATTGCCAAATTCACCTCTTAGTTTACGATGTTAGAATAAATGTCGCAATTCAAAATGTGATTTAATAATCAAAATTCTAGTTTTTTGACTAACACAAATTAAGGTTTATTAAATATTGGGGAAAAGTTGGAAGAAGAGAAAATAGAAAAGATCAATATGTACCCCTCAATGGAATCAAATTCAATGGTTACAACAAGTACACCAATAGATTAATCCCATAAAATTAAGCATGTAAAAATTTTAAAAGAGTATTTGCAATCTAAGAAAATTAGTACTATATAAATCACATCCACAACTGCGACTATTTTTAAACACAAAAGCGACGAATATCTTGACAATCTATTCCATGCGGGTGCTGAAGTTGACAAAGTATTTTTAAGCTATTACAATGTTCAGCTGGGTCACAATACATTAAATAATTCAGTTGGTCCCCAACTGGATTCAACTACTTATCAAAATGTAACCCAAAAAATTGAGTCTGATATAATAAAAGGAGCAAACTTAATGTCAATTCTCAATTCCAATGCGTCTTATCTCATTGAAAAGGTAGGACAGACATACCGTCAAATTCGAGAAATTGTCTATTCTTCTATTAAGCAAGGAGTTGATTTTAAACACAACACACCGCGGCAGTCTGCCACTGCTCTCAATATACTTTCTCTAATACAGCAACCACATTTCACTACTTCTCCAGCGCGACCAGCAATAACAACCTTGTTAAAGCAAATTGAACCAGCCAAAAACAACCTTGCAAAAGCCGTGGGTTATTACCTCGTTCAGATTGGACAATTGATTACAAGACCATTGGTGCGCATTGCTAGTGTCACAGCTGTAGCGGGTGCTATATTTAGTGCTGGCATGGTGGTGTTGCCAATATCGGATTCCCAAGCGCGCAATATTGTATATGAATCCACTATACAAGCCGAGGTATCAACAGATGTTACAGAACCAACTGGGAATTCTGGAACCACAGAGGTTAGTTATGATTTTATCAGAGTTGAATCTCAAGCACGTGAGTTTAGTAATGTTTCTCTAACTATTACAGTGGATACTGCGAAATCTACCGCGCGTGAAGGTGTTGACTTTACTATTCCTGAGAATCAAACCGTTGACGCGTCAATTGCAAATCCAAGTCCAGCCAATAGAGTTAGAGTCATGCTACTTGCAGACACATTTAAAGAGGGACTTGAGACAATAGTGTTAAGAGTGACTTTGCCCCCTGATAATAGTATGGCAAGTGGAGTGGATTTTAAGCGATATACCGGGGGACAGGCTGGTCCCGAATCTAAAACCATAGAGATAACGTTTAATATCACGGATGAAGCAACTGATACTGAAATAGATCCTATTAAACCGGTTACAGTGGTGAATTACCAAGCCGGGAATATAGGTTATAGAGTTGGGTCTGGTGGTAGCGATGGTACGACAAATGCGGTAACTGGAACTGAACCAGCAGGGGCTTCAGATTCAGCAAGTTTTTACTATACTCAATTTGTTGAAAACTCCGATCAAGTGTCCCCTGAAAATAGCAGAATTCCAGTTACTGTCTCTGTGGTTGAAGGTCCTACCACCGCTCGGGAAGGTACAGACTTTGTCATACCCCCTAATCAGACCTTAGATTTATCCTCTACCCTTGCAGAAAACCGAATTGAGGTACAATATAAGGGAGATGATTATAAAGAAGACGCGAAAAGAGTTATTGTGATAGTGACAATACCTGATGAAATTCCAATACATTTTTTGAGTAATGCGGCAAGTCCAACTCCGAGAAAGAGTATACGAATAAGGTTTGATATTGCGGATAACTCGGACGACGCTACAAAAGCTGCTGAGCCCGCGGACAGTAGAACGCTAATGTTTGAAACAGAAAATTCTAATGGGTTTCTCGGGGGAGATATTCAATATTCAGTGACGATCAATCCAGCTCCAACTAATCAGGTAAGCATACCAATGTTTGTAAAAGATACGGCAGGAACAGCTGATTTAAGTTTACCGGGGACATTTGAGTCAAGAGTTCCTCAGGGGCCTATTTCGACCGAGCCTCGTGATGTAAATTTCATTACGGTCGGTACTTCTGGCACAGCAACTGGAGTGATCAGAGTTGCTAATTCTGGTACGACTACTGGTCGTTCACCAGTGGTACTCAAATTGCATGGCTCAATCAATGGATATCAATTTACACCAAACAATAGAACAATTTCAATACCACTAATTGCAACACCGGCTGCAACGGAAATATCAATTAGTGGTCCGACCAGTGCTGTTAATGAGGGAAGTAATGCGATGTTTACATTAACCGCGGACAACGCAACTCGTTCCTCGGATATGACAATCTCAGTAAATATACAAGATATTGCCAATCGAACTGGTGCGGATTATGTTACTGAGGGGACGTATTATGCGGTGTTAGATGCCAATGCGCAAACTACTGCGTTAAATATACCGACAATTGATGATGAAGTTGAGGGAGTTGATGGCGCAGTCATGGCGACAATTACTTCAGCTGGTGGTTATACTATCAATAATAGCAGTAAAGAAGCCTTTGCAGTTGTGCGTGATACTGATGGAATTACACCATCAACAGTAACAGTCTCAGCGACTCAAACTTCAATAGAAGAAGGGAATATGGCAACGTTTACAATAAGTCGAGGTACAGCTAATACTGGGAACATGGAAGTTGGGTATATTTTGGAAGATTCTGGAGATGTGATTGATGGTGAAGGCACCGAACTCATTGCAACGATTCTTGATGGACTGACTGAAGTTAATGTTTCTGTTTTCTTTAAGACTTCTAAAACGGATTATGGGGCAAATGATGGGGTTGAATTGACAATTCGTTCATTACAGCAATTTGCGGGGGCAAGGTACCGGGTTGGAACCTCAAATAGTATAAAAATTACTGTGACAAATGCAACTTTACCGCAAATTTCTTTAAGTGAAGTGCCAGGTTCAGTCACGCAGGGGCATGATTTTACGTTTAAGGTATCTGCAAGTGAAACGTTAACTAGTGGATTACAAATAACAGTTCAGTTTGGTGAGGGGTCCGCGACAATTATAACTGGTATATCCCCTGGAACTTACGTAGATGGTGGTGATAGTACAATTACAATCCCTCAAAGTGGTTCACTGGTCGTTACAGTATCAACTGCTAATGACTCTAGTGTTCAAAATCAAGATTTAACAATTACACTTGCCGGCGCAGGTTCAACCTATACCGTAGCAAGTGGTGCGGGTGGTACAAAAACAGTTCTTTCCAAAGATAATACTACGTCAACTGCCGCGTTACCACGCATCTCAATTGAACCATTTCCAACGAAACCATATCCGGCTTCTCGGTATAATACTCTTACGTTTAAGTTAATTTCTACGCCAATTCCAAATGCGGGAAAATCAGTAAAGGTCCAAGTAAATTCTACTGGTGATAGTTTCTTTAATGGTTCATATGGTTTGGAAACGCAAGTTTTAGATACTGATCGTGACACAGATTTTGAAATTCAAATTTCCGATGGTTTAGCTACAAATCAAGCTGGAACAATTTCTGTAAAATTAGTTGATGGTGATGGTTATACAATTGCAGATAGTCCAAATCATAAGACTTCGGCAAACATTAATGATTCTATTCCAGTAGTTTCGATTACCGAACTGACGGGTTCAGTAACGCAAGGTCATTCATATAGCTTCAAATTAGAGTCTTCAGCGATATTGACCGAACCTTTAAATGTTAAAATTCTGTTAAATAATACTTCTGGTAGTATCACCGGAGTTACTCCATCAAGTGCCTTTAATTCAGATGGTTCGGAAGGTTCTGTGACCCTCCCCATTGGTGGATCACATGTAGTGATGGTGAACACCCAAAATCCAACAGATTCAAGTGATAATCAAACGGAAAACATCACTATAACTTCCGATACAAGTTCTCCGGCGACTTATAAAGCAGAAGGCGGGGGAGCTAGTCAAAATTATCCGGTGGAGTATAAGGATAATACCGCGTCAACCGCAGCACAACCACGGTTATCAATCGCGGACATAACCGATTTGGTACAAGCTGATTCAAGCGCGATGGCAAATTTCACCATAACTGCAACTCCCGCACCAACAGGAACAATTGATGTATATTATAGTGCCAGTGAACCAGGTGATTTTGTCGCGGATGATGACTTTAATCAGGTTTTAACATTTAGTGGAGATACCGCGACATTGTCCGTGGCAACTTCCGATCCTAATGGGAATCAAGCTGATAGTGAACTAACGGTGAAGTTGTTAGATCGAGCAGAATATAGTTTGGCAAATCCGAATGGACATATCGCGACCGCAACAATAACCGATGATGCACCAATGGCAATTGGGGAAGTTACAGTCGTAGCCAATGAGTTTAGAGGAAGTACAAGTGGACCTAACTATATATTTTTCCGAAATATTGCACCAAATTCACCTTTAGTTGTAAATTACAAAACTATTGCAAGTGGAGGTGCTGAAACTACAGGAACTGCGACGATTCCTGCTGGAAAATACACGGTACAGGAGGTTATTCCAGATAGTCAGGCACATACCCGAATTGAAATAGTACCACATGGAAGTTATACGGTTGGTACACCTTCTTCTGCGAACAAATTGGCAAGCGTAACCAGTACTACCGCCTCAAGTCCTGGAGTTTCAATCTTTATTATTGAGGATGCTGTTCCTGAAGGGGGGATATTTAATGTTGTGGGGGTAGTCACCCCCGCATTTAGTACTGGAACACTTTCAAGGGCCAAGCTTTCGGCAACAGACCCAACCAACAAAATTACTGATTTCAATCAAGACTTTCCAATAAGAAACGGTGACACTGAGGCACTAAAATCATTCACTATAATAAATGATTCCGTGCCAGGAGCAGATGGTATAGTTACAATCTCATGGCTTAGTGGAGCTGCCTTTACTGCCCCAACAGTAAAAGTTAGTGATACAATCACAGTAACAGAAGATGATGGTAGTGCGACTGTAGCGGAATTAAAGTTGGAATCAGCATATACTGCTGGGGTGTTAGCGAGTGATTTGATATTATTTGATGTGACAATGACACCACCACCAGAGTCAGCTACACAGATTGCAATCGAGGCGATTGATGGAACCCGTATGCAATTGACAGGTTCACCGATAACTGTGACGATAAATCCAGCCACAGGTAAAGCATCAAGTACAACACGAGGACAAATTGCAGTGCCGGCAACTGGAGTGTCAAATCAAGTGACACTTCAATTTGCGAGTTCAGTGACGGGTTATACATTCGTTCCGATTGGAAGATCGATTGATATACAGCTGGTTGTACAAACAACAACCCCGAATTTAACGATTGCTGGGAAAGGTGCCGTGGATGAAGGGAATGATGCGGTGTTTACCATAACTGCAGATCAGCAATCAAATGTGCCAGTGACTGTAGAGGTTAGAGGAAATGATTTATCCACCCGAACGGGAGTAAACTATGTGACCGCAGCGACGATTTATGAAACATTACCAGCAAACACATCTAGTATTGAAATTTCAATACCAACCATTGATAATACCAATGATGAGAAAGATGGGGTTGTGGAAGCGACCTTGGCTGATCGGGTTGGGTACAATATACCGTCTAATGCAACGCCAGGTTATGTTGATGTGCATGATAATGATGGTGGTGATCCCATATTCGTTTCGGTGATGGCGACTCCGACTTCCGTTGTGGCGGGAACTAATGCTACCTTTACTTTTAGCCGTACAGGTGCCACCACCGATGAATTATCGTTTGGATATGAGTTAATAGAAACGGGTGAGGTGACTACGGAGACTCTGGGAAATTTAACGAATGTGCAGTTTGATGCGGGTGAAAGCACGGACGTGATTACGGTATCAACCGCGGGAGCGACGATTAATAGTGGTGATGGCATTACGTTGCGGGTGCTTCCTCCGAGTGAATTCAATTCAGCAGAGTATCGGGTTGATCCCAATGCGGCTAGTGTGAAAGTAGATGTAACGCCTTTTATACCGGAGTTGACGTTATCGGTTGAGAATGCGCAGACCTTTTTGGATGGTGAAATAGAATTTACGGTTTCAATTGCTCCACCTCCAGAGACTGCAGTAACGATTCCAATTGTGGCAGTTGATGACAATGATGTTGCCCAGACTGTGACTCCAACTAATGGTGTTGTGGTTAATCCAGCCGCAGGAGAATCCTCAAGTTCCACAACTGGTCGAGTATCAGTCGCGGATACGGGTGTCACGGGACCGATTACAATTAAACTTGCTGATTCTGTCAGTGGTTATATTTTTGTTCCGAGTGGAAAATCGGTCGAAGTACCAATAGTCGCTTCCCCTAGTGACGTACAAGTTTATGTTGAAGCACCTAAAACGGTAAATGAAGGCTCTAATGCAACCATTACGGTGCAAATACCACAGCTTCCATCGGTTTCAACAACTTCAAGTGTTGATTTAACGATTGGACTTAGTGTCACAGATCTAACTGGCCGAACTGCCGATTATATTGATGAAGCAACACTCTATGAGGTATTGAAGTCCGGTGATACATCCGTAACATTCACTATACCAACGAAAGCTCCGACAACTGGATTACTTGATGGGGTGTTGGTTGCGACAATAGTTGACGGTGTCGGGTATGTCCCAATAACCGGTAAAGAAGTGGGCTATGTTGAAGTTTATGATCTAGATTCTACCGCGGATACACTCACTGTTGCCGGTGATACAAGTTCGATTATTGAAGGTGAAGATGCGGTGTTTACCATTACCCGGACGGGCTCGACTGCTGAAGTGAGTTTCCAATATAACATTAGTGTAACCGATGCTAATATCTATGGTGGAACTTTACTTGATATTGCCAGTACAATTCCAGCAAATGCAAATGAACGAAAGATAACGATCACAACTACGTTACACAGTAATCCGCTTGCTGATAATTCCAATATCCAATTTTCTTTGGAAAATACTAGGGAATTTGTCACGGCAGATTATCGCATTAACGAGTCTTCAGCTACCATCAATGTCACAGATAAGCTACCAGTTGTCGCGTTTAAAAATTATCCGACTAATGTAACAATTGGTCATTCGTTTAAATTTACGGTAGAAGCTGATCCGCATCCTGCTAATCCATTGGACGTTGAATTAGATTTTGCTGGTGTATCTCCATCAGGGCTCTTTGCTAGTCTTGAAAATAGTAGTGGTAATGCTTT
The DNA here is from genome assembly GCA_964291365.2 of Stappiaceae bacterium. Taxonomy (GTDB): domain Bacteria; phylum Pseudomonadota; class Alphaproteobacteria; order Rhizobiales; family Stappiaceae; genus JBDWFY01. The sequence goes on along the minus strand of OZ219989.1, from coordinate 212,561 downwards.
GACTAATGAGGTTACTGTTCCAACTACTGGTTCAATTGAGATTACAGTAAGAACTAGTGTAGCTGGAACTACAGGTGACCAAGTTGGTAAAACTCTTCGTTTTAATACCCCGGGTCAGAGTGCTGGTTATAGTATATCAACTGTGATGGCTGAAAAGGAATTGGCTATCAATCTGTTAGATAATAGTAGCCCAACGGCGGCACGACCTAGGTTGGCGTTACAAACACATGCCACGGAAACGGTTTCATTAGCCACTGCTTCGGAATTAACCTTTAATATTATTGCGAGTAATGTTCCAACTAATAATGTTGATGTCAATGTCTTAATCAGTGAATCAGGTGGTAATTTCCTTTCGTCTTCAACTGTTTCGCCGGTTCGGTTAGGTAAAACAGCTGGCCAAACTATAACACCATTTACTGTCCCCATTGCCGATGATGATATTAATACCCTAAGTGGTGAATCTACCATCACGGTGACATTAACTCATGGCAATGGATACACCTTAGTTGATTCAACAGCAAATCCAAATCATACGACGAGTGCAAAAGTAGAAGATGTTGCTAATCCATTACCAATGCTATCAATCGCGAATGCTCCAGAAACTCTTGCTGGATATAATGCAACTTTCGTGGTAACTTCTTCAATTCAATTTGTTGGTAACTTAAATGTAACTTATAAACCAGTCAAATCTGGCGGTGATTACTTGAATGAAACCGATGGCACTAGCGGTGGACCTAATACGAATTCTGGTATAGACCGGACCATACCTCTGACATTTGCTAAAGTGGGAGACGATTATACGGCTACATTAAGTTTTGCTACCATTGATGATGTCAATGATATTGATGGGGGAACAATAACTGTAACCCTTCAAAATGATTCAGCTGATCCTGTCACTTACAGAGTATCAACAACTGCAGGTGCAAATACGGCAATGGTATCTGTCATTAAGGTTCCGATTCCAGAGTTAACAATCACAACAGCTTCAACGACTATTGAAGTAGATGAAGGTAAAGCGGCAGAGATTATTGTCGAAGCTAGTGAAAATCCGAAACGAGAGTTAATTTTCAATTTTACCCCAACAGAAACTGAGACCAATTATCTAACACCACTTACTCAAGACGATGTTAATAAGGGTTCAGGGGTTGAACGTTCAATCAGTTTGGTATTTACGCAAGCAGATTCAAGTCCTGGTTCTACTGATCCGTGGTTAGCAACAATTAGTTTAGAAACACAAGGACATGATGGGATGGGCGGAACAATTACAGTGGTCTTGGGTTCAGGTACTGGTTATACTGTTGGAACTTCAAATACTGCAACAATTACGGTAATGGAAATTGGTGTTGTAATACCATCAGTTTCAATCGTTCTCTTGCATGAACCCGCAACAATAGATGAAGGTGATACAATAAGAACTGAATTAAGAACTGAATTAGCACACCCAACTCCGACAAGTCCAATTCGAGTTTCCATTAGTGTAGATCAGGGAGGAAAAGATTATATCGCCTTTAGAGTACCTCGTGTGGTTGAGATGACCTCGAGAATCAAACCGCTCAATATTAGTACACATGATGATTCCGTCCAAGATGGTGCAGGTTCAATCAGAGTAACGATTTCTGGGGCTGGTACCGGCTTCACAATTGATAATTCTTACATTGAAGTAGAAGTTTCCGAAGATAGTGATGAAAATGCAGTTGAAGAAGACAGAATCTCAGTTGCTGAGGTTGCCGTAGATGCAATTCTAGATCTTCCTCAATTCAGAGTTTCAGGTGAACCAACTACTGAAAGTGCACCAGCAATTGAATTACCGAAGGTTTCGGTAGCAGCTGTTACACTAATTGTGGATGAAGGCACACCAGTTCAATTCAATCTTTCTAGACACAATAATCTTAACAACGACGTAGTTGTTGGATACACACTCACACCAGAAGGTGACTTCTTTGATAACATAGGTCAAGGTTCGCAATGGGTTAGTTTGTCAGCCAATCAGTCAACTGCACTAGTTAAAATCGCAACTATTGATGATACGACAGCTGAACGGGATGGTTCACTCACGTTAACATTACATGATGGTCATACTTATGATCTTACTGATCAAAGCAGTGCAAGTGTCGCTATTTCAGACTCCGCGGATCGACAACAGCGGGTTGAGGACATTTCTTCAGCAGCTCAAGATATCCAAATCGAAATGACTGGGACTCTTGGGGCACTCACACTTGGCTTTACAAGTGATCGAATCTCAAATGCTTTCGCAAGTAAAGGTGTAGCTTCAACCTTCATGTATAATGGTAAGCAAGATCTTACTGAACTCATTGAAGTTGGTGGTGAAGCCATCAATGGTAATTCCATGACCTTACGTGAAGTACTTGGAAATTCATCATTTGCAATTAGTCTGTTTCCAGAAACTAATGGAACAAGTATGGCAACAATTTGGGGGCTAGGGGATTTCCGTGATCTAACTTCAACAGAAGGTTCAAATTCTCGCAATTGGGATGGAGATATCTTCACTGGTCATCTTGGACTTGATGCCATGGTTGGACAAGGACTATTGGTAGGTATTTCAGCTGCGGTGACTGAATCTGATTTTGATCATATGGGAACAAAGGAAGATACATTAACCTTCAAGTCACGCACCACCGCATTAAATCCATATTTGGGTTGGACTTCAGCTGATCAAGCTGCAGAACTGAGAGCTGTCACTGGTTTTGGTGTTGGTGAGATTGATATTGATCAAACCAATTACAAACTCCAAACCGTATCCAATTCATACCATACCTTAGGAATCATTGGTAATCAGCGTATTTATGCTTCCGATAGTTTTCTAGAAGGTGGATTCAGCGAACTCTCTATTACTGGTCAATCTTGGTATGCAAGACAAAATATATTTGGAGTAGAAGACCTCATAAACTCCTTGCAAACGGATGCTAATCATTATCGCATTGGTATTGAAGGTTCACATACTCAAAGTTTAGCCAGTGGTTCAACCTTGAAACCAACAATTTCGGTTGGTTTACGAGGTGATGGTAAAGATAGGCAATCTATCTTCGGTATGGAAGTTAATAGTGGAATTAGCTATACCTCAACACTAGGATTGTCAATCACAGGTGATAGCAATATGTTTTTGAATGAACAGGGGGAAATTCAAAAATGGAGCTTATTAGGAACAGTGAGGTATGATCAAGGCAGTGATAAACTTGGCACGTTCATGGAGATTTCTCCATCATATGGTCAAATGCAAGGGTCCAATAGTCGATCACTGTGGAGTAGCGACATTCTTGGAAATGTCAGTGAAACTGGACAGTATTTGGATGGTGTGCATGTTGACACCGAGATCGGTTATGGACTGAGTATTTTAGGTGATACTAGTCGGCTAACACCATTTAGTAGTATTGGCTATTCAAATGAATCTAATAACAAGTATCATGTTGGTACGCGACTTCAATTTGATTCCGACTTGACATTTGAATTGACTGGAACGCAAGAGACTGATACTGAAGGAACTCAAAACCGGAAAATCAAACTAGATGGAGCATTTAGCTGGTAATTGAAAAACGACATTTAATAGCCGCGTGTTTAATAGTTTAGAGCGACAATTAGTTTTTTTGTTTGAAGTTTTCGGTTTTGATATTGTGACAGAATACTTAAGTTTTGTGATATTGTCAAGTTGTATCATTCATCGGAATGCGTCAGTAATTCGGTAATACTACACTGGTGATATTGACAAAACCCACAAGTAGAGTATATTTTGAATACTACCCATCATTGATGAATTTATGAGATTTGTAATTATCAACATCTCACGAATCAACTTGAAAGCAGTTCTCCTCTTTACGGCATTTTTCGATTATATTTGATACGAATTTAATGCTTACTTCTCTTGAATGCTATACATTTTTTCTGTAATTATTGATTACATTGTACTGCGTACATTTCATAGACATTCGGAAAATGTGTCCAGATAAATAGAAATACACAACTGTTTTTGTTTTCTAGGAACCTCGTCAATGTAAATGTAGCAACACAAGTTAAATTCTACCGCACCCCCTTAGTCGCTAATTGATCTTTCTGTATCAATTCTAGGGTCGCACGTCTCCTTAGTTCCCAAAACACACCTTTATTATTGTGTGTAGGGAATCTCTCACCTTTACTCAAAGCGATTTTCTTCCCTGTTTCTTCTGAAAACCAAATCCCTGAAAACGGGCAGATTTCTCCGGTAAATAATGGTTTTAGCATTCCCAATAACATTAGTCTGCTCCTTACCAAAAAATAATTCCGAGTTAAAAAAAAATTTGTATATTTAATTCTATATAGGACTTAAATCTAATTTTGTCAAGAATACCTATTCTTATTCTACCTAAACCATCCAATTTATAGTCTATTTGAAAGAGTACCCAATACAAATCAAAATTTCTATATCTATCCTGAAATTCCTACTACATTTATTATACCTCTTATTATGTATAGCTCAACTTCCATCATGCCAACGGCAAGATAAATCTTTGATCCCCTCAAATAAAAACTTAAAACTATCTGATACTTGACATAATTTCACCGGATCAACTTTCAAAAAATACGAAACTCCTAACTGAGTCTTACTATATATCAAATTACTCTTCATCAATCTACTTTCTAATTCACCTAAGCAATGATTTCCTTCATGATTTGGTGACGGTGATTCTATAAAATTTCCTTCCTTGTCAATAAAAGGCAAAATCCATGATTCAAATTTTCGATCAGGAACACCAAAAATCATTTTATCAACAAAATCTTAGTTTGAAATTTTTTCAATTCCTCTCGCACAGTTTTTATAATCATTTCAGAACTTTCTGCTCGTCCCTCTCGATCAAAAAGGACTGCAATAGGATAATGTCTATTTGCTAATGAATCAATATGACGCTGAATTCCCAATGCCACCTTAGTCAATGAAACATACTTACCATTTACTTCTAATCTCTTTATGATACAACCAGGACATAGTTTCTGGACAATCTTCTTTTCCTGAAAACCCTCTACAATAAACGCTGGTCTAACCATTCTAATGCTCCCAATCTTATGGTAATTGAAAAAAAACAAACTCAATTACAATACAATTCCAAAGTCCCAGATTGAAAATACCAACCCAGTCCTACTTCAGATTTTCGCATTGCTTGATGAAACTTATCTAAATCACTTATACGTTTAGTAGTGGTACGACCATTTTTATATTGAACGACAATAATCTCTTCTGGTTCTAAAGCGTCAATGAGCACATTACTGTGGCTTGTAATAACCCCAAATTGCTCCTTCTGTTTAAGTATATTTCGCATAAATGTGACAAATTCCTGTTGAATTTCAGGAAACAAAAAATTCTCCGGTTCATCAATAATTAGTGCAGTTTCTGTTAAAACAGTCACCACCACCATAGTCATCCACTTCAATACCCCATCCGATAATAGTTCAAATGGAACTTTTTCATATGTACCTCCAACCTCAGTTGCACTTTTTTTTGCAAAAATTTCAATTTTTTTGCTGACTTCATTGTACGAAACTTCAAAATCTAATAAATGTTCTGACAGTAATTTGATTTCTTCAACAATAAAATCATAAATTTCCGGACTATTTTCTTTCAAATCTAAAAAAACAGTAGGAAGTCCACGTCCGTTGAATTGTATTTCAGATTCAGTTGTACTCTTGTTATCTATCCGAACAATACTAGGTTGAATTTCAAATGCTCTACTAAACATAAGTTCTTGGGTTAAATTCTCAATAGGATACAGACTCTGTTTCAAATTCAATAACAATGAATCTCTTTCAGGTTGCACGAAAAAATCCCCAGGATTCTGTGTATCAATTTCTAATTTACGTGAAATATGCTCATTGAATGTTCTCATTTGATACTCTTTCAATTCAAGTGTATCATTTTCATAGCCGACAACAATCTTACTTGGTTGATAATTTTCATCACCGAAAAAACAAAAATTCAATATTAATTCCTGAGACAAAAAACGCGCGAGTCCTGAACCACGTGGATTCAATTCAATTTTACATTGATACTGATAATTTGTATTCAAACAAATAAATTTATCTAAACTTTCATCTGATACATATAATGGCAACTTCAAATTTCTGCATAAAGACTGATTTTCACCACTTATTTTCAAATGAATTACTTTCTCATCACGCGAAATACAATATAAACTATCCCAATTATCTACTCCTAATTTTTGTGGAATATTAGTTAAACCTGAATTAATTACGTGAGTTGAAAACTCTAACCCGCTCAAAATGTTAGATTTACCAGTGTCATTCTCACCAACTAGTACATTTAAACCAGGAGTAAGTTCTAAGTGCCATTTTTCTAAGCTTTTAAATCCATCCAAATAGAATGACTTCAACATACTATAAATACCTAAATTCATTTAACTTCAAAATATTAGGTGAAATATCCTTGTGTGTCAGGTATTTATATTTAATTTCCATTAGATCCAGTAGAAAACTGTTCTCAAAAATTCACCTAATATATACAATTTAGTCAAAAATTTGTCAATTGTCAACATACAGTTTATTCCGATTTAAGCGAACAGGTATGAACTCCTAAATTCTCATTAGGTAAAACTCGAATTACGTCCTTTACAATTTGACAAATTTTAGCTGAGAGAGAATTCCGCCTTTGAAATCACACAATGCAACCTAACATGTACCAATTTCAAATATGGGGGTCTCGCTCTTTGTCTTTGGTATTCAACGTGATACTCTTTGATTCTTGAAATTACTTCTTCAGTTTTACTTGTATGTTGAAAACGCATCCATACCCATAATTGTTACCAAACATGTTACCTATGAAACTTAACCTGCGGCCAACATTTCTTCGCTTGTCTTATATTGTGGAACAGCTTTTTTCTTCAGTCTCCATTCAATATTCTTTTTGTTAAGAGAGGGAAAAATTTCGCCTTTACCTAAAACGACCATATCTTCACTCTCTTCTGATTTCCATACTCCACTTATTGGGCAAACTTCACCTGTTCCATAAACTTTAAAAATCAATAATGACATGTCATTACTCCTTTTTTGTGTCATCACATTTGAAAATTTCAAGTTTATCAGCAGTCAAAAAATTTTACTCACAGAATCAAAATTTCAGTTTAATTTACTATTATGGTAAAAATTCGTGTCTATTAAATTCAAAATAATACACTAAACCAAAAGTTTCAACATTATAAAAAATTATTTTGATTGATAAATCTACAAAATTGCTGTCTTAGCATTAAATACAATGTCATAAATTACCAAACCATCGGCATTTTAGATCATTAGATTCCGACAAAAATGATCTAAAACTTGCAGATACCAAGCTCAATTTAATTGGATCTATTTTCTTAATAATTGAAACACCATTTCCTGTCTTATTATAACCACCTTCAAATGTTTCTGACATTCGATTTTCAAGTTCACCTAAACATGGGTGCCCTTCATGCTGATCAGATGGTTTGTTGACAAAATTCCCATTTTTATCAATAAATGGTAATAACCAAGCTTCAAGTTTTCGATCAGGAACTCCAAAAATCATGTTGTTAATGAAATCTCTCGATTGAAATTTTTCAAGATTTTTTCGCACACCGTCAATAATTGCCTGCGAACTTTCAATTCTATTCTCGCGGTCAAAAACTACTACAATTGGATGATATCGATTTCCAAATGACAAAAGATTGTCTTGTATCATTTCCGCTATTTTCTCCAACTTAACTAATTTGCCATTTGTATTTAGTCTAAGTGCTCTGCAACCAGGACAAAGCTCATAGACTATTTTTTGTTCTTGAAAACCCTCAACAATAAATGCTGGTTTAGTCATTTTTACCTCTTTTTAACTCAATAACAATAAAAATCTAAACTACCAGATTCGTAATACCATCCAAGTCCATGTCCAGTTTTCTCCATATCCTTCTTGAATTTTTCTAAATCCTTCACTCTATTTGCATGACTACATCCATCTTCAAAGTGCACAACAATTAATTCCTCAGGTTCAAGTGAGTCTACAAATACATTACTATGGCTTGAAATTATACCAAATCGATCACTTCGATGTAAAATTTTTCGCAAAAACGAAACATATTCCCGATGCATATCAGGAAATAGATTATTTTCTGGTTCATCTATCAATAATGGCTTATCTGACAATGTAGAAATTGTTACCAATGCAATCCATTTAAGTGCTCCATCTGGTAATCTCTTAAAAGAAACTGTGTCACAACTTTCATCAATATAATTCTTTCTGATCATTGTATCGATCTGAATTTTTTTGTCCAATTCATTATACGACACCTCAATATCATAAATATGTTTTGACAACAATTTCACCTCATCTATTATAAATCTCAATTTATCTGGATCATGCTCTTTTAAATACAATAAAACGTTAGCTAAACCTCCACCATCTGGTTGTATCTCTGGGTATAGTCCTTTCTGTAAGTCACCTCGAATAACGTTAGGTTGAAAATCATAAACTTTACCAAATATTAATTCATCAACAACATTTTTCATTGGAAAAAAAAGTTGACCTATTTCATTCAATAAACAAACTTGATCCAGGTCTACAAATGTTTTTTTTGACTCTAACAACTCAAAATCCAACTCATTAGTTATATGAGTCTTCACAGTCTTCATATTATTTTCTAATATTTCAGTAATTGAATTATCATACTCGATAACCAATCGATTGCGTTGAGTTGCATCATTTACACGAATTAAGAAATCAAGTTCTACCTTTTGATAATTGAACAAGAAAGGTTTACGCATTGAGGGATTATATTGTACTCTACAATGGTACTTATACTTTGTAAACAGACTTAACAATTCATCAGAATTTTCATTTGAAACCAATTTAGGGGTTTGAAGATTTCGGTATTCAGTGCGATTTTCTCCAATTAGCTCTAACTCAATTTCTTTCTTTTCTCGAGATAGGCAAAATATTTCGTCAATATCTTCAATCCCAAGCTTAGTCGGAACTTCGGTCAATTTATTTGAAAGTACGTAAGAAGAAAATTCCATCGCACCTAAAACATTGGATTTTCCTGACCCATTTAGACCGACAATCGCGTTCAATCCTGGATTAATGGTAAAGCGACACTTTTCCAAACTCTTAAATCCGTCAATATAGAAAGACTGTAACATCAATAAGATTCCCTCAGATCGAAAACTCAATTATAACATTAAGTTTGATTTTTGTCATTTTTAGATATATTTTCTTGAGCAATATTGAATTTCAATACAACTTTGCTTTTAAAATTACATGATTACAAAATATAGTTCAAGCGTAGTTAAAATTCAATGCACCAATTTGACCAAACTTTAGCAAGATACAATTAAAATTATCAAATCAACAATCATTCACGGAACACTTAATTTATGACCCACCCAACAATTATGACGATGCATTCGAACTTAAGCGTATTATTTCAACACACCCCTGTCAATTAATATAAAAAAACTCCATCAACTCATTTTGACGAATGCGGTGCATCACTTTGAATCAGCTTATAAATCACTGAATCAACTAATGCTTGAAATGAAGCATCTATAATATTTGTTGAAATACCAACAGTATACCAATGTTCATTCGTTTTAGTGCTTCTACTTTCAACTAATACCCGCGTAATAGCCTCGGTTCCGCCATTCAAAATTCGCACCTTAAAGTCAACAAGTACTAAATCCTCAATATACTTTTGGTAATGGCCGAGATCCTTTCTCAATGCAATATCTAGTGCATTGACTGGTCCATTCCCTTCCGCAACAGACATTCGTTGTTCACCTTCAATTATTACTTTTACAACAGCTTCTGATACCGTTACTAAGTTGCCCATCGCATTATGTCGTCGTTCCACATTGACTTTGAAACTCTCAATATCGAAAAATTTCGGAACTTGACTTAAAATACCTCTAGCTAACAGGTAAAAGGATGCATCAGCAGCTTCATACGCATATCCAATCGCTTCTCGATCTTTTACCTCTTGCAATAAAACATTTAACTTTGGATCAGATTTGTCTGTGGCAATTCCCAAACGTTCCAATTCACCCACTAGATTTGCCTTTCCTGCTTGATCTGAGACTAAAACATGTCGCCGATTTCCCACCAATTCTGGCTCAATATGCTCATATGTTTTCGGATCTTTCAATATCGCATCCGCATGAATCCCAGCTTTTGTTGCAAACGCACTACTGCCAACATATGGTGCATGACGATTTGGGGCACGATTTAGCATTTCATCAAATGTTCGCGATACATGCGTTAATGTTTTGAGTTGTTGATCTGATACTCCAATTTCAAAATCATCAGCATATTCACTTTTCAATTTTAGAGTTGGAATCAATGTGACTAAATTAGCATTGCCACAACGTTCCCCTATTCCATTCAATGTTCCTTGAATTTGACGCACGCCTGCTTTTACTGCAACCAATGTATTTGCCACCGCATGACCAGTATCATCATGGGTGTGAATTCCTAGTTTCTCACCTGGTATCACTTGGATAACATCTTTAACAATTTGATCTACCTCAGCAGGAAGAGTTCCACCGTTGGTATCACACAATACAATCCAACGTGCACCAGTTTCAAACGCAGTTTTAGCACATTGCAATGCGTATTCTCGATTATTCTTATAGCCGTCAAAAAAGTGTTCGCAATCCACCAGTGCTTCTTTCCCAGCTTCCAGAGTTGCCGTCACCGAATCTGATATACTTTGTAAGTTTTCTTCATTACTGACTTTAAGTGCCACTTTGACATGGTAATCCCATGTTTTCGCAACAAAACAAATCGCCTTAGCATCAGCCACCAACAAATCTTGCAGTCCTGGATCATTAGAAACCGATCGTCCTACTCTTTTTGTCATACCAAACGCGGTGAAACAAGTATTCTTGGTTCGATTTTGGCTAAAAAATTCAGTATCAATTGGATTTGCACCAGGGTATCCACCCTCAATATAATCAATACCGATCTCATCAAGCAGCTCAGTGACCGCAATTTTATCGTCTAGGGAAAAATCTATTCCATTCGTTTGTGCTCCATCACGTAGAGTCGTATCAAACAAATAAAGTCGTTCCTTTGACATCTTAAATTCCTTTGTTTCTTTTATTTGAACTTATAATTGTTAAACTACCAACAATGTATTCTTTACCTTTTTGTTCACTTTGCCTGCCAACTAGTTTTAAATTCACCTGATGTCTCATCTCTATAATCGGTAAGAGCGACACCAGACTTAGCTAATTCATCCCGTATTTTATCCGATAATTCAAAATTCTTGGCTTTTCGTGCGTCTAACCGCTCCAAAATTAAACGTTCGATTTCCGCCTCATCCATCGTGAAACTTTTAGGTTTCCAATTGAACCATTCATCAGTGGATTGTTGGAGTATTCCCAACAATTTTCCACTTGCTTTTAAGTTATGTGCACTCTCTGATGTTCCACTACTTATTTCTGATTTCAGTTTGTGCAAAAATGTTAATGCTTGAGGAGTATTTAAATCGTCTGCTAACTCATTTACCATTGATTCTTGCATTTCACCCAATTTATCCACATCCTCTGTTACACGATACCAACTATCTAAAATGCTCTTAGCCTCTTCAAGTCCACGCTTAGTAAAATCAATTGGTTGTCGATAATGTGTCATTAGTAGTGTTAAACGTATAACTTCTCCCGGCCAATTCTCTAACAATTCGTTCACTGTTATAAAATTACCCAACGACTTTGCCATTTTTTGTCCTTCTACTTGAAGATACCCATTGTGCATCCAGACGTTCGCCATTTTTTCAATTCCAAACGCACAACGTGATTGGGCAATCTCATTCTCATGATGTGGAAACGTCAAATCTAGTCCACCTCCATGAATATCAAATGTTTCACCTAAGTGTTCCTTTGACATCGCTGAACATTCAATATGCCAACCTGGTCGACCTGCTCCCCATGGACTTTCCCACGAAGGTTCACCTTCTTTTGATTTCTTCCACAATAGAAAATCTGTTGGATCTTTTTTATATGGTGCAACCTCTACTCTTGCACCAGCAATCATATCTTCTAGTGACCGTTGCGAAAGCTTTCCATATTCTGGCATAGAAGGAACATGAAATAATACATTTCCCTCAACTTCATATGCGTGTCTTCGCTCAATTAGCTTACCAATCAATTCCTGCATTTGTGCAATATGTTCAGTTGCTTTGGGCTCAATCGTTGGCGATAATGTTCCCAACGCTTCCATATCTTGATGATATTGAAGTGTCGTCCGCGTTGTAATATCTTGAATTGAAACTCCCTCTTCTTCGGCACGTGCATTAATCTTGTCATCAACATCAGTGATGTTGCGAGCATAAGAAACGCAATTTTCCCCATATATATACCGAAGCAACCTGAACAATACATCAAATACTACAACCGGGCGCGCGTTACCAATATGTGCGAAATCATATACCGTTGGTCCGCACACGTACATGCGCACATTTGTCGCATCAAGCGGTTGAAATTTTTCTTTCCGCCGCGTCAATGTATTATAAAGTGATAATTCCATATCTTTCCCATTCCGTTTACGCTGGACGGGTGATCAATCTTTTTTTGGAATGAGAGAACAGCCACAGCCAGCGATGATGCTAGCTGCTAATAATTATTGCAATGATGTAGATTGCTATTTGGGCCATAACAATACGAATATAATTAATTAAATATAAATGTCAAGTATCAAATACAAATAAATTCTAAATTTGTCAAAAATTATTTCAATTTCTTTCATTTTGCAAATTACAATTCAAATTCTTTTCACTGAAAATCGCATCAACACCCCTGAAACTTTCACAAATTTGCTCCTAATGTTAGTTCAATTGTACCATAATAACGTGGTAAAATTGTTTTGTCAATTTAAAGCTAGTAATTTTTGTACTCTAGTGTTGTCTTTGCCAAAATTTCGCTCACAAATTCATTAATTGATTGTGAAATTATGCGACTAAATTCTGGTTGAACCACACTTAACTCAATCAAGTAACTAGCTAGTGCTTTAAATTTTATTAATTCATACAACCCCTCCTCTTTTAAAAAATCATCAAAGGTTTGGCCAATTTCCCAATTTTCTTGTTTAGGGGTCATTTCTCTAGTCCTCTCTTTTATGTAATTGCGACTGCAATTTTTTTCTTTGGTGTATTCTGGGATTTCTTAAAAAACCAATGCAACAGTAATAGTACTCGATTTTTGATACAAAAAAACTCTTGTCGAGCAATTAAAAGGAAGATTATACTTCAACTCCATAATTCCTTTAACATCCTTACCCTTCATATCAATAACTTTTGCGCCCCGCCAATCACTTTTGTTTCGTTTTGAATTCTTTCGATATTATGCAAAATTTTAATTTTATCATCCATTGGTAAGTTATAAATCCATTCCTTAAATGGTTGATTACCACTAGAACTTTATACGTTGGAACTTAACTTGGTATCAACTCAACAAGAATAATTCCATATTTCAAAATAAATTATCACTTCCAGCAGGTATAAGGTCTAACGAAGAATGCAGTTGCATTTTCCTGAACAATTTATTCAAACAATTGATAATTCTCAATCTATACAAAAGTGTTTTATTATGAATATTGTGCTTGGACTAAATTTTATATAACTTCCACTCACCAGTATCAAGGGCATCAATCCACTCCACTGGAAATTTACCATTTCGATCAAAATCATCCTTTTTACAAATTCCTCTTGAATGCAATTGATCTTGAAATTCCAATTCAGATATTCCTAGAGCCAATAATGCTTCTTCAAGAGTAAATGGTTCAATACCAAGGTATCCAACAATCTCTTTATGTGTAAATACCTCTTTTTTTGCTTGTGTAGGAGCAGAATCAGTTTTTGAATTTGGTGATCTGATTTCACCAACTTCACCAGGTTGAAATGCTCTTGCCTCAATAGTCATCACATTTATTTTTTTTTGATAGAATTTATTATAAATTGGTTACTCTGCCAAATTATTAAAAATTTTCACGCGTCCCAACTTTCCAAAAATCAAAGTTGGTTGTCCTGTCTTTATTACACTTCATTTCTGAACTCTTTCCACTTCATATTCTATTCTATATGTACACCTTGTAAAATGAATTTACTACCGTTTCATTCATCAAAACTAACTATTTTGAAGTCGCAACGAACTTTTTTCATAGCCAATTAAAGGCAACAGTCGCTTCAATTCCGGACCATGTTCCATACCTGTTAAAGCTACGCGCAACGGCATAAACAGCTCTCGTCCCTTTCGACCTGTATCACTTTTGATTTGATTAGTCCAAGTACCCCAAGTTGTTTCATCCCAAGGTTCATTTGGTAACAGTTCAGCTGCGCGCGCCAAGAATTCCAAATCCTCACTCTTGTTCTCAAACTTAATTTCTCCATTTATCACTTCTGACCAAACCACCACATCACTAAATTTATCAAGGTTTTGCCGTGCAATTTCCCAAAAAGCTTCACCGCTATCGGCACCAACTTGTTGCAAGCGAGACTTAGCTTTATCATACGCTAATTCATGTAAGCAACGCTTGTTCAAGTGCTCCAATTCAACCGTATCAAATTTCGCAGGAGTACGCGATATTGATTTGAACTCAAAAACTTCAGCTAAGTCGCTTAGTGAATCAATAGGTTCCACTGGATGTGAGGTTCCAATCAATGTAGCAATTGCCGCGACTGCATTTGGTTCAAAGCCACTATTCCGAAGCTCACGGATCGATAACGAGTCTTGTCGCTTAGAAATCCCACTACCATCTCTTCCGACTAAAAGATTATGGTGAGCAAATTCAGGAACAGTCCCACCTAATGCTTTAAAAATCGCGATCTGCACCCCGGTATTTGCGACATGATCTTCACCTCGAATTACGTGCGTGACCCCCATATCAATATCGTCAATGATTGAAGGTAAGGTGTAAAGATATGTAGCATCTTCCCGAATCAAAACAGGATCAGAAAGCGAGGCAAGATCAACTACCTGATGCTCGCGACATAGATCATTCCACTCAACGTCAACTCTGTTAGTTTGTAGCGGATCAGTTTCAAAGTTTGGTAACAAAAATCGCCAATGTGCTTTGCGGCCTGACTCTTCCAAAAATTTTTTATCATCTTCACTTAGCTGATAACCAGCGCGATCATACACTGGTGGTAAGCCGCGCGCGCGTAACCGTTTTCGCTTCCGATCAAGTTCATCTGATGCTTCATAGCATCCATAAAGCAATCCCTTATCTTTCAACTCTTGTGCGATTTGATCATATCGCGTGCTTCGCTTAGATTGATATTCTATGCGATCCGGTTCTATACCAACCCATGCTAAATCCTCTAAAATTGCTTCTGCATATTCTGTTTTAGACCGCGCCACATCAGTATCATCAAATCGCAAAATAAATTCACCGCCCATCTTACACCGCAATAACCAATTAAATAATGCAGTTCGCAGATTTCCAATATGAATATAACCTGTCGGTGAAGGTGCAAATCGTACTACAACACTCATGGTAAGTTTAACCTCTTTGTTTTATTTGCACTTCCATTAGGGTGCATAAACATTGCTATTGAGTTTAGGAGATGAATTTTGTGGATTCTTTGATTTCAAATAAGGTATTAATACTAATATAATTATGCTGACAAAAAAAGTATATAGAGATGCCACAAAAAATAGATTATTTAAAGAAAAATTTTGATCAATAAACCAACCCATCAATCCAGGCGACAATGAAGTCGAAAATGTCGACCCAGCTGTAGCAATTGAACGGATTGAACCTAAGTATTTTGTTCCATACATTTCAGGCCAAATTGTACCGTGGATGGTTCCAGCAATACCACCACCAGCTCCCAAAATAAATGCCGCAACTGGCATGTAAAATGCTTGTTCAACCAAACCAAGTACTAATAACCCCAGAGCTAACAACAACAACGAACCAATAATCGCTTTGGGTGACCCAAAACGATCAATAAACATCCCTGCAAGAAATGAAAATGTCGCTCCAGCAAATGCCAATACTGGTATTGACGCTGGAATAATAGTTCGATCCCAACCCTTTGCATCTGCCAGATGTACTTGATGAAATAACACTCCAGTCATCATAAAAGGTGAAACCAAGAGACCTAGCATAATAATCCAAAATCGCCAATCTCGGAGTACTTGGGCGCGGGTCCAATCTGGTATTTCACGTCCAGTATTGAATGATTCTAAATCCAACTTTGATTGAGGAGTACGTTCAACTCGCAATAGACACCAAATCAGTGGCACAAATATCAAACATAAAACCAATGTAGTAACCATCCAGGTCTGCCGCCAACCAATCCATGCAATTGCGATTACGGCAATAATTGGTAATGTCGCTTCACCTAACACATAACCAAGCGTGGCCATTGAAACTGCTTTCCCACGTCGTTGTGCAAACCAACGACCAATCGCAGTTATGGTCACTTGCGGCAACATTGCTTGACCAAATAAGCGCAATCCAAAAATTGTTACTATTAACATCCAAATCGCAGTGATATTTGTCATCATCAATGAAAACAATGCAAGGATCAATATTGATACAATTCCAAGACTTACAGGACGATAAATATCAGCAAATTTCCCCACCCAAATCAGCATCAAAGCACTACACAATGTTGCAATCATGTAGATGGTACCAAAACCACCATGTGTTAGTCCAAATTCGTTGCGAATTTCAGCTGAAAATTGAGCAATAAAAACAGTTTGCCCTGCATTTGAGGCAAGCATGAGCAAAAATGCGCCAATTAACCAACGTTTATTTTCAAATAGAAATCGTAGAAATTCCACAATCAATTCCAACCTTATTAACGGGTAATATTGAATACCTTAAGCCCGATCTCTAAATTTATTGATGATTGGATATCGTCGGTCTTTCCCAAAACTCTTTTGGGTAAGCCGAACACCCGGAGGTGCTTGTCGCCGTTTGAATTCAGAACAATAAAGCAGATGCTCTACTTTTTCCACCTCTGCTCTTGGATGTCCTCGTTTGGAAATATCGGCTACTGACATTTCATTTTCGATTAAACACTCGAGAATATCATCAAGTTTTTCATAAGGTGGTAAAGAGTCTTGATCCTTTTGCCCTTCTTTTAGTTCTGCGGTGGGTGCTTTGTCAATGATATTTTGTGGTATGACTTTCCCTTCTGGTCCCGCACAGTTTACTGATTTATTAGCATTTCTCCACTCTGCTAAACGATAGATTTCAGATTTGTACAAATCTTTGATCGGGTTAAATCCCCCATTCATATCGCCATACAAGGTCGCATATCCAACTGAACCCTCCGATTTATTACCAGTGGTCAATAACAATGACCCATTTTTGTTTGAGATTGCCATGAGCATCGTACCTCTAACTCTTGATTGGATATTTTCCTCTGTTTTGTCGGTTTCTTGTCCTTTAAAAATTTCGGACAATGACTTATTGATACTTTCCACTGGTTCAACGATAGAAACTTCATCAAAAGAAACTCCAAGCAATCTAGCACATTCTGCCGCATCTGCTAAGCTTTCTGGACTTGTATAATGATAAGGTAGCATGACGCAGTGTACATTTTCGGCACCAAGTGCATCAACTGCCATTGTTGCGCAAATTGCAGAATCAATCCCACCGGACAGACCAAGTACTACATTTTCAAATCCATTCTTTTTAACATAATCGTATATCCCTAATACACAGGCAGTCCATAACGTTTCATCAATTTCTGTAAGCGACTTTTTCACCCCATCAGTACATTCAAAATTTCCATTTGATCCTCGTTGCCAATTCATTGTTGAAACTAACTCCTCAAATTGAGTAAATTGCATCGCAAGTTGGCGATCAGAGTTCAAAGCAAACGTACCTCCATCAAACACTAACTCTTCATGTCCTCCGACTTGATTTACAAAGACTATCGGTAGTTCATTTTCTACGACGCGTTGTACCGCATTTTGTAATCTTCGATCAGTACAACCCTTGCTAAACGGTGAACAATTCGCAACCAACAAGATTTCTGCACCAGATTCCATTAGGCATTCCGAGACCTCTTCATGCCAGAAATCTTCGCAAATTGGTGCACCGATACGCAATCCACGAAAATCTATTGGACTCGGTAACTTCGCTTTTGAAAACAGTCGCTTTTCATCAAACACTTCATAATTCGGCAGATCAACTTTGAATCGCTTGGCTTTAATTTTACCTTCATCTAGCAAAAAAACTCCATTAAACACTGAATCATTTTCTACCCAAGGAGCTCCAGCCAAAATCGCTGGACCACCATCATCTGTTTCTCTTGCTAATGCTTCTAAATGTGCGCGACAAGCTTGCAAAAATGCTGGTTTTAACACAAGATCTTCTGTGGGATATCCGGAGACGAATAATTCCGTCATCAATAGCAAGTCAGCTTCATCATTCTTCGCAGTAACTCTTGCCTTTCGAATCTTCTCGCAATTTCCTGTGATATCACCGACTGTTGTATTTAGCTGTGCTACTGACAATCGGAACGTGTCTTTAATTTGATGTGTCATTTAAGTGTCCTGAAAAATATATACTATAAATATTAGACTTTTCGCTGACCTTTATAGTACATGTGAAAGTTTAAAAAAATTTCAACTTACTCTCTAATTGATTCTGTTGGTTCACGCATTGTAACAATTTCTTCAGCCATTGTTGGATGAACTGCCATTGTCGCATCAAAATCATCCTTTGTCGCCCCCATTTTGATAGCAATTCCTAACACTTGAATTAATTCACCCGAACCATGACCCATCAATTGAATCCCTATAATACGGTTAGATTCTGTATCAACAATTAGCTTAATAAATCCCATTTCGTTATTGCCTGATAGTGTTGCCTTCATGGGACGAAAACGACTTTTATAGATATCCAATGACTTATATTTAGTACGCGCTTGTTGTTCAGTTAAACCGACTGTCCCAATCTCTGGTTGTGAAAATACTGCACTAGGTACATTGGTATGATCAACAGTTCTAGGAGCTGAACCAAATACTGTATCGGCAAATGCATGTCCTTCGCGGATAGCTACTGGAGTAAGATTAATTCGACTGGTTACGTCTCCAACCGCGTAAATATTATCAATATTTGATTGCGAATACTCATTAACAACAATTGCACCAGATTTGCTGAGTTCTACACCTACTTCTTCTAATCCAATATCATTGGTATTGGGGTGACGACCGGTTGCATACAAAAATTGATCGGCAACATATTTCTTCCCACTGGTTGCTTCACCTTGGATCCCATCAGTTTGACGAGTCAACTTTGTTATTTGTTCACCAACGACGACCTTTATACCCTTCTTTATCAATTCTTCATGAAGATTGGTTCGGACTTCATCATCAAATCCTCGCAAAATTTCTTCACCACGATAAACCAAAGTCGTATCTGCACCAAGATTATTGAAAATTCCAGCAAACTCTACAGCAATGTAACCGCCACCAACAATCACCATTCGGTTTGGGAATTCTTCCAGATTAAAAACTTCATTAGACGTTATAGCTAATTTATGACCAGGCAATTCAATATCAACAAATGGCGTTCCACCAGTGGCAATTAAAATTATTCTTGCAGTAACAGTACGATCATTTTCTACCAATTTTATGGTGTTTCTATCAACCAGAGAGGCTCGACTTTTGATCAGTTCTACCCCTGCATTTGAAATATTTTCTTGGTATACATTTTCAAGTCGATTAATTTCATTGTTCTTATTTTGAATCAAAGTTTTCCAATTAAATGTAGTACTACTAATAGTCCAACCAAACCCAACAGAATCCTCAAATTCTTCATTAAAATGAGAAGCATAAACTAACAGCTTTTTCGGAACACAGCCTCGAATGACACAAGTTCCACCACATCGAAACTCTTCCGCAATACCAACTCTTGCACCATGCATAGCTGATATTCTGGCGGCACGCACTCCTCCTGATCCGGCACCAATTACAAATAAATCATAATCAAACAAATTCAATCACCCTATTTACACAAAAAACAGTTTATCATTTCGACTAATTCAAATCTGTGTTATCAAATTTAATATTACAACACTTACTCTTCAAGCAAACCTTGTCCGATTAAACGATATCGAACCTTTTGGTATAACTCAGCTGAAATCTCCTCCCGCCAGTGAACAGCTTCAACAGACATCAAAGCAGTAGTCTCCGGCGTAAGTTCATTTAGTTTTATCCCAACGTCAGACTCAAAAAATTCTTCAATTTTATTAAGTTCTTCAATCGAAAACCTATCTACCCAAATTTTGATGACTGCTCTATCTAGATCTACTCGTCTACTTACCATGTCAAGTGCGACCTCATTAGTAATTTCATTAATCTCATCAATAATATCTGGATTTGACCGAATAAATAATGTCTTTGCATCGTCCGCAATTTGTGGAAGAATTTCATCAAGCGATTTCAAACTATCGCTTGCAATAAGAGCATCGCGTGCGGCGATAAAATGTTCGTCCG
Source organism: Stappiaceae bacterium (assembly GCA_964291365.2). Lineage (GTDB taxonomy): Bacteria > Pseudomonadota > Alphaproteobacteria > Rhizobiales > Stappiaceae > JBDWFY01. The sequence goes on along the minus strand of OZ219989.1, from coordinate 192,098 downwards.
AAATCTCTTGTGCGGAAGCAATTGAAAAAGTTAGTGAGAAAGTTAACAAAAGTTTCGTAATGAAACGAAAAAATTGAGATCGCATTTTAGTCTCCAATTTAAAAACCAAGTTGGTTTTAATGGTTGATAATTATCACACGGTCTGGACTACCGATATAGGCTTTATTTGCCAATCCCACAAATAAACCATTTTCAACAACTCCAGGAATTTGGTTTAATTTAATATCCAACTCTGCAACTTCTTTAATACATCCAAGCGAACAATCAATGATCTTGTTTCCACCATCTGTTGAAAAGGGTTCATTGTTTGAATTTAACCGTAACTTTAAATCATCGTTAAGTCCAAATGATTTAAATAAACTTCCAATCGCAATCTTCGTTGCTCCAAGGCCGAAAGGTACAACTTCAATCGGAAGTGGAAACTTACCTAACTGTTTAACTTGTTTTGACGAATCTGCAATTATAATCATAAATTTCGATGCACTTGCAACAATTTTCTCCCGTAATAATGCACCACCACCACCTTTTATTAGTTGTAATTGGTCATCAAGTTCATCAGCTCCATCAATTGTTAAATCTAATTCTGGTAATTCATCTAGCGTTGTTAATTTAATATTCAACGAAGTTGCAAGGGTTGCAGTTTGTTTTGAGGTGGGAACACAAATTACATTCAATCCATTGGCAACTTTTTCTCCAAGTGCGCGGACAAAATGCTCTGCAGTTGACCCAGTTCCAAGTCCCAGTTTCATGTTATCCTTAACTTCATCTAATGCGGCCAAAGCAGCTAACTTCTTTTGGTTATCACTCATAAGGAATCTAATTTCCCAAAAATTAGTAGAATTTTAGTTAATGATTGATACAATAGCAAACACTATAAAGCATAACAAATAAATTTACAAAAAGTTTAAGTCAAATAAAATCACCACAGTATATTTTGTTCTACGCATATTACATACCACAAATATATTGTAAAGTAATAAATTTGATTTATTCACAATAATTTTTTCAGTTGCAATTCAAGTTGAAATTAATTCTAATTCAAACTCCAATTAGAAACTTCACCATTTAATTGAGTTCATTGAAATATGCCAAACGCACTCATTTTTGACTTAGATGGAACCTTCATTGATACCGCTCCAGACCTCATTAACTCACTTAACTACATTATTAACAATGAGGGAATACCTCAACTTCCTTTTGAAACTGCACGTGCTTGTATCGGACATGGTGCGCGCCAAATGATTGCGCGCGGTTTTGAAGAGAGCAATGTCAATATCAGCGAGCAAAGACTAGATGACCTATTTAAAGAATTTCTCATACACTATGAAGCAAATATTGCTAATGAAAGCAAAGTATTTCCCGGTGCACTTGAATCTATAAACCAGTTTCAAGAAAAAGGTTGGGGCTTTGCTATTTGCACTAACAAGTTAGAACACTTAGCGCGTAAATTACTAAAAGAATTGAATGTATTAGATTACTTTAAGGTAGTAACTGGTGCTGACACGCACAATATAGGTAAACCTGACCCACTGCCAATCCTAAACACTATGAGTAAAATGGGGACGAAACCTGAAAACACAATCATGGTCGGCGATTCTGGACCAGATATTGAAGGGGCAAAAAATGCTGGAATTCGGTCTGTTGCTGTAGATTTTGGTTACACTCCAATTCCAGTTTCAGAATTCAAACCCGACCTAGTAATCTCACATTTTAATGATTTATGGTCGGCAGTTCAAATGATCTTAAAATTTTAGTTGGAATAGTTCCAATTATGCTCTGCAATCAAACGTTTTACTCTATATGTTGTCTAATCTGACAAGTAAAATTTACTCGATCATATTCACTATTTCTTCCTTTATATTCAATAGAATTTATTTTAGTTAAAAGATAATCACCACTTTTATTCTTCCAAATTATAATTTCACCTAAAGAAACAATATTAACATCAGATGACGACCGAAAAATATTAGTACCCGGATCATCAATTTCATCAAAGCTTTTGAATGTTTTTCCTGAAATTACATCCCCAGCCTTTGCTACACTCTCCATAATTTCTGGATGATGATTATATACATAAATACAATCTGTATTTGCTTTACTCCATTTTGTGATAAATACTAAATTGTTGAATATTATGGGGTGTATTCCATTGTTCTCAGAGTACTCGAAAGTTTGTGATCCAATATCAATATTTACTTGTGTTACATTAATATCTTGTGAAATTTGATTAGATTTTTCAATATCCATTTCATGTTCGTTTGAAAAACCAGATTGCTCATTGAAATCGTAAGATGCTTCTTTTTCTGTGTTAGTAGACAATGGAGCGTCATCACGCGCATAAAATTTTCGAAAAATTTCCACTACATCTTTCAAAATATCAATTAAAACATTTTTTTTGAAATACGCCATAATTGCCAATAAGGGTAACACTAAATTAAATACTGTATATGAATAATCCTCGCTTGCACTTGAAACAGCGTCAATTCCTGATTGAATCCAATGAATCCCAACCATAATTGGGAACATAATAAATATTGCAAATAAAACGATTAGCACGATCCTTTCAATAATACCTTTTCCATTTTTGTTTTCTTCCACGGTAATATCTCCTTATAAGTTGTAATTCAATTCGAAAATAATTTATACATTAATAATTTACAAATGAAATCTGCGAATTAAAAATTTGCCTGAAATAATTTCAAAAGATAGAAATGAACCCTAACCCAAATATTGCAAATTAGCTGTTTGAAGTAAATACATCTTACCTTAGTGCACGATATAACAAGTCTAATACCCCTTTGGAGAGGAAAATTAGTATTTAGTCGCGATTTTTTATCGGTTAATTTACGTGGACCATTTAATCAGTGTCAAATTGTCTTTCTTCAAATGAATTTACTGAATTTCCTTAACAAACAAATCTTTTTGGTAAAGCGTTATAAACAAATGCGAGCACATTTAATGAAAGATTAACTTGACTGCACCTAGTTTTTTATTTTATGTCATTTTCAGGTGACCAAAATTGAACCATCCAAACTCTTGGATGAAATACTTCTCCATTACAAATTATATTCTGCAATAGCAGCTATTGATGACTTTGTAAAATTCACTGAAACATCTAACGATTTCGCTGAATCCAAGGTATAATTGGTATTGATCACCTCGCTAAAAATCATGCCTGATGTTAATTTTAAAATTTCAACTTAAAGAACTCTTTTTAGATCTATACATATTCAAAATAATTAAAATTTTTATTTGACATTGTAAATTCAATTAATTATATTATCATCAACAACAAAAATACTTCGCATTAATGCTCAATCAACTTTTTGGGGAAATCAAAAATGAAAAATCAAAATGAAGATACTTTAAAGGCAACTAGTCGAACAATACATGGACTATATACGGATTCAAACCCAAAAGAATTGCTTGGTTTTCATATTGTAGAAAAAAGTAAGAACTTTATACGAACTTGGGCAATGTATCCAATAAAAGAAAATGGTATTCTAACAGGGCGGTGGTTAGTAGCTCTCAAATCTAAAGTTGTTGAAAAACAAATTATATCAGAAGGCCCTACTTTTGATTCTTTAGATGAAGCAATGAATTTTGTATTACTTGGTGAAAACCTAAAATAAGCCTATAACCTCAAGTTTTTGGAGTGATGTATAATGTTATTCGCTCAATTGATTATTATACTAATCTTGAGTCTGCAATAACAACTAGATGATATTGTTGTTCTTAAAGTTAATAGAAAAATCAAATTTTGAATCAAGTATTATGAAGTATAAATCAATTTGGGATAACTAGACGTGTTAACTTAGGCTTTTAAATAGTAGTATAAGTGATGGGTTGGCGCGTTGCTTGCCAAATTTGAAAGGAATACATACATTTAACTTGCTTCAAAAGTTTCGCAAATATTTGTTGTTAATGGTCACCAATATTGATATAGTCTCACTTTGTTCGCTTCCTCTTGGGGTAATTCCTGAGACAATATCTAGTTGACCCACTCACCCTAGTTTTTGAGTTGTATTTTAGTCTTCATGATACTACCAATACTATTCATGAGATCTATTTTTGAATCTTAGAGCTACTGATAACAAAACATCTATTTTATCGAATGTTGCAAGAGATTTAATTTTAATCCCAAGGAAAATAATTAATTTATTTTGCGAGTCTAAAAACAGATTTATACACTTGAGTAGAGGTAGATGTTTATTTATGGGCTGTTACGAATGAAATTTCTTGCAGTATTAAGATATCTGGATATTTTTTAAGTTCCACAAATATATCATACACCTGAGACTCAACAAGAACATCAACCGCTTTCAGCATTGAAGCTCCATGGAAATCCTTTCTATTTTGGTCAACTTCATCAAATATAAATGCTTTCACTCTAGCATCAAACTTTAGCCGATAACCATCTCGATTTATTTAGGTCATTATCGTTCTCCATTTTATTATTGAAGTTTTCTACTTGTTTTTTCATTTCAAAATCTGACAACGTTGAAATCGCATCATCTATTGAATTACGGTCAATATCATCGTAGTTCTCTGTTGTCAGTACATTTAGTTCAGAAACATTATCTTCTCTTAAAAAATTATGAAATTTAACATCATCACTTCTTGCATTTTCTTTAAGAATATCAAGCCATTTTGCTATTTCATTACTATGAGTTGTAAATATCACTTGTTGACCATTGCGAGATAATTCTAAAGCAATATTTGCAAATGGCTCCATCATACTCGGGTTTAAATTAGTTTCAGGTTCGTCCCATAACAATGGACCACTTTCGCCGGGTGCAATAGTGCGAGATTCAAGTAATCTCGCTAAAATTCCGAATTTTCGATAACCCTCTGCGATAAGATTCGCACGTCGAACTACAGTTTTATCTGCCCATCCTTCATTTGAAAAGAACATTGAACCATCTTGGGCCACAAAAAATTTTCCTCCAATTTGACGCTCTATATTATACAATATAGATTTGGCAGTTTCACTAAGTTGACCTAACACACGTATCGGTTTAGGCAAAGATTCTAACAATTCACGGAAAGTTAAATCTACTAATGAAACATATTCCTTCGCAACGCTACTCAACTCCGGTACAAAATACATAAGTTCATTACAAGGAATAAATATCGGTATGGCATTTTTGTCAATCTGTTTCGTCATTTGAATAGACTTCGTCCCCAGTTGTACATTAAAAACCGTTGTAAGGATATTCCCATCTGCCAATTTTGCTACCAAAGAGGAGTCATCTGTTGATCCATCATATGCCAAGTCTTCTATCCGACCTCGTGGATCAAATATTTCTACCAAATCAATTAGTTTTTTGGTTTGCAATTCAGGTGAATTTATGTTTTCCCCATTCACTGATTCAGCAGATTTGAACAAATGAAAAATTGATTTAAGCAAAAATGTCTTACCGGTACTGTTTTTACCAATAATTACATTAATATTAGGTGAGAATTCAATTTCTAGATCCTTAAATGCTACAAATTTTTGATTCTTAAATTAGAAATTTTTTGTGCCATTTAACAATATCCTTCAAATGTTGGATTAACTCATTCCGGCTCTTAATGTTGTAAGATACAATAGCAAATATGCGATATTGTAAATTGCCGGCGTTTGAAACTAGTTACATTCTGTAAGAGATTGAATTTGAAATTAGGAATTACTCTTTCAAAAAAATTACTTATAATTTCACCAAATCAAATGTGGCATCTAGCAACCCTACGCTCTTACATATATATTCTTTTATTTTATATTCAACACTAAAGAAAATGTCGAATCAATTCAAGCAATACCTGTAAATAAGTGGATTTTTCAGCAAATTTAACAAAACAACTCTTTGCATAATACTGTATTTCATGCGAACATCCAAGTGTTTCTCTACGATTTTTTCAGTCTCAGTTATCCAACAAACGCACGTTCAACGACAAACTCTGCTGGTCGATTATTCGCACCTTCAGTCAATCCCGCGGCTTCAACCAATGCGCGAGTATCTTTGATCATCCCAATTGAACCACATATCATCACCCGATCATCCTTAGAATTCAAAACTGGATTTCCTAAATCTTCAAATAATTTCCCAGATCTAATTAAATCTGTAATCCGACCATGACGTGGGAAATCTTGCCTTGTTAATGAGTTGTAATACATCAATTGCTTCTGTGCCAACTCGCCGATCAGTGGATCACTCTTAGTTACTACAACTAATTCATTACCATATTCCAAATCCGCTTCATCCCGACACGTGTGTGTCAAGATAAGTTGCTCAAACTTCTCATAACTTTCAGGATCACGAATAATACTGGCAAATGGTGCTATTCCAGTACCTGTTGAGAACATATATAATCGTTTTCCAGGAATAAGCGCATCATTGACCAATGTACCTGTTGGTTTGCTTTTCATTAAGATCTTATCTCCAACCTCAATCTTTTGAAGCTGAGATGTTAGTGGACCATCAGGAACCTTTATTGAATAAAATTCTAGTTCTTCATCCCAAGCAGGGCTAGCAATTGAATACGCTCGATAAATTGGTTTTCCTTCAACCATCAAGCCAATCATCACAAATTCACCTGAACGAAAGCGGAATCCCTTCGGACGCGTAATTCGAAACTTAAACAATGAGTCGGTATAGTGCTTTACTGCAGTAACAGTTTCTACAAAAATATTGGCTGGTGTAGCACTTTTGAATTCATTATTGTTTGTCATCACATTCATATTGGTTTGCTCCTTTGGTCGGATGTTGGAAAATTAAATTCGGTTTAAAACTGAAACTCAATTTGGCTCTTTTTCCTTAAGTTTCCAAAGAAGCATTTGGTGAATTTTCAACTAGAAGTAAAAAAAATTACTCATTTCGCTACCAACATTAGAAAATTAGTTTTGTGCCTTTTATAAATGACCAATCAAAAATGAAGCGACACAATTCTAATCTTAGTATCAAAACGAAATTTCCTAAAAATTGTGGAAAATATTTAACAACAATTTGACTGCGAAGCTTGATCTATTGATCCGCAGTCAATTTTATAGACACTCTTGTCTAATTTCAGATTAAGCCGAGCGATATAATTTAGTCATCACAAATTCACGATGTCCCAATGCTTCTGACGCGGTATTTCGTCCATTGGCAGTTCTTGCAATCATGTTGATTAGCTCTTCGCCAGCTTGTTCAATCGTCAAATCTCTTCGCAATATACCTGATACATCTACATCAATGTGTTCAGACATAGTTCTAATTGTTCGTGGATTACCAGAAATTTTTATAACTGGAACGATTGGATTTCCAACAACATTTCCCTGACCTGTCGGAAATGTATGAATCACAAATCCTGCTGCCGCCATTAATGTTACACATTCCGCTGCCGCTGATGAAGTGTCCATAAAATACAAACCTGCCCCTTTTTCTGGTGGTTCTGCTGGACCAAGCGCATCAATATATTTGGAAGTTCTGCCAATTTTTTCAAGATTGCCAAGGGCCTTTTCTTCAATTGTGGTTAGACCACCCAATATATTTCCCTTTGTAGGTTGACTATCTGACAAATCAGAAGTTTTGTGTGCCTCAATTACATCATCTTGGTAGGATTGCCAGATTTTCATGAATTTTTCACCAGCTTCAGGTGTAAGCGCACGATCTCGACACAAATGCTCACCACCTGTAATTTCAGAAGTTTCACCAAAACAACCATAGATTCCACTCGGCAACATTTTATCATACATATTTCCTACTGTTGGACAGGATGATAGCCCCGTGGTGGTGTCTGATTCACCACATTTTGTGGAAATCCATAACTCTGAAATATCACATTCTTCACGTTGCAACTCTGTAGCCCAATGTACATACTCTTTTGCTTGCCTTGAAGCCGTAGCAATTGTATTTAGATCACCGTTCTGCTCAATTGAAAATTCTGCGACTGGTTTTCCAGTCTTCCGAATGCCTTCTGCAACTACTTTTGTCCATTCTGGTTCAATACCAATCACCACTGCCGCAGCCACATTTGGATTCGCGCCAGTTCCAATCATCGTGCGAAAATGTAAGTCCAAGTCTTCACCAAATTGGAGTCGACCGTATGAATGTGGCAGTGCTAGTGTCCCTTTAATGTTATTTGCGACCGCTTCGCAAGCCGAATTTGAAATGTCATCAAGTGGCAATATTGCCACATGATTTCGGACCCCAACCCGTCCATTGTCTCGACGATAAGCATTTATTTTTTGGTTTTTCATTTTGCTTTCTCCTTACCAACGCTTGGTTTTGACGTTATGCACATGCACATGCTCACCTTTTTTAATCGGTGCAATGGCACGACCAATATCTTCACCATACTTAATCACTGTATCACCTTCGTTAAAATCTATTAACGCGACTTTGTGCCCGATTGGGATATCATTCATTGAAGTCAAGTGAAAGTCTGAATCATCATGCGTAATCACACATAACATATCAGTATTTGCTGTTAATCCTTCAACAACAACAACACCAACATTATCTTTATGATCATGTACTAGTAATTGTGGAATCGCCACATTATCCTCCTTTACTTTTCAATACCCCAATCACAGGGATAATACATTTGAATTGCAGAAATATTGGATTAAACACAATTAATATTACTTTTGCAACAGTAAAATTTAGCGGGAATTATCTTGTTCTAAATTAAATTCGCAAACGAAAATTTTTGCACTTTACCCCTATTCATTATGTTTTTAGTAAAAATTTATATTATTTCATTGTTGTGAACCAGCAGTTCAAATAAAGGATTTAGCGGGGGCGGGTGAAGTTGAACCCCCGCCTCTGGATCTAATTTTATGGACCAGTACTCTACCACTGAGCTACACCCTCAACTTCTGACTGAAACTTGTAGCAAATTGACCTGAAACCGCATTGATAAAAAAATTGCGTTTGCTCAATTTAACCGCATTTACAATTCTGAAAATTGTTCTCACACCTAGCAATAAACCTGCTTAGATGATTTAAACTTAAATTTATCTAAACCGAAAATTACAAATAACCACTATCCACGATATCTTCCAAAATTCATTAGAATAAATTGTCGGCTTCCAACCAAAAAATTTTCTAAACAAAATGCGCCATAAACATAGAAGCGAACTAATCTTAAATTTTAAAACCTTGCTGAATTTATTTGCGAATTTGAAAAATTTTGATACAAGTTGATTTTGAACTATCAAAGAAACTGCAAATTTTATCTGATTAGATGAAGTGCATAAACAAAAGGAGGAGAGTTAATGGCTCTATCTGACAAGCTTTTGAAACAGCAAAATCTGATTAATGGACAATGGATAAATTCTGATAACCAAAAAACAATCTCAGTAACTAATCCAGCTACAGGTGAAATAATTGGTACTGTTCCATGCAGTGGACGAAATGAAACAACTCGGGCAATTGAATCAGCACATTTGGCATTTAAAAAATGGAAAGATACAACTGCAAATGAACGGGCAACGTTAATGCATCAGCTTGGGGATAAGATATTATCACACCATGATGAACTAGCGGAAATATTAACAACAGAAATGGGTAAACCCCTTGCCGAAGCAAAGGGTGAAATTGCTCTCGGTGTAAACTATATTCGTTTTTTTGCCGAAGAAGCAAAACGAATTTATGGTGACATTGTGCCATCACCTTGGCCTGATAAGCGCATTCTAATTTTGAAACAACCAGTAGGTGTAGTTGGTGCAATAACTCCTTGGAATTTCCCTAATTCAATGATTGCGAGAAAACTAGGAGCCGCGCTTGGAGCCGGCTGTACCATGGTTATTAAGCCAGCAAGTCAAACTCCCTATTCGGCTTTAGCATATGGGGTATTAGCCAAGGAAGTTGGATTTCCAGATGGTGTGATCAATATTTTAACTGGTACCGCTTCCGAAATTGGTGCTGAAATGTGCGAAAACCCTAATTTACGTCAAATCACCTTTACTGGTTCAACAAAAGTTGGTAAAACATTAGCTAGCACAGCTAGTGCCCATATGAAAAAAATAACGATGGAGCTTGGTGGTAATGCACCCTTTATTGTTTTCAATGATGCAGATTTAGATGCCGCCGTAACTGGCACAATAATTTCAAAATTCCGCAATTCAGGTCAAACCTGCGTTTGTGCGAATCGAATTTATGTTCAATCCGGTGTTTATGAAGAGTATTCAAAGAAATTAGCCGCGGCAATGTCGGATCAACTAGTTGTTGGCAATGGACTGGACACTAATACTACCCAAGGTCCTTTGATAGATTCGATTGCAATTGCCAAAGTCGAGGAACATATCACTGATGCCGTGAGCAAAGGTGGTACAATTACTCTCGGCGGAAAACGGCACCCAAAAGGTGAAAATTTCTTTGAGCCTACTCTTATTACCGACGCGACGGTAGATATGAAAGTTGCACGAGAAGAAACATTTGGTCCATTGGCACCATTGTTCAAATTTGAAACTGAACAAGAAGTGATCGAGCGAGCTAATGATACAGAGTATGGTTTAGCATGTTATTTTTATACCAAAGATTTAGGCCGGTCTTTCCGACTAATGGAAAAACTTGACTACGGATTAATTGGTGTCAATGAAGGTTTGATCACGACAGAAGTGGCACCCTTTGGAGGAATGAAAGATTCCGGTATTGGGTCTGAAGGATCTAAATATGGTGTTGCTTACTACTTAAACATCAAATATTCATGTGTAGGTGGATTGGGATTATAGTTCGAAGCAACTTCTTCTATAGAAAGGAACCAGATGATGCCGATTAAATATGGGTTGATTGGTACAGGAATGATGGGGCAGGAACACATCCGCAATCTCAATCTAATTGACGATTGTGAAATCGTTGCACTTGCAGACTCCAACGAAGAAATGCGATCTAAGGCTAAAAATCTATCCGGAAATCCTGTTGCGACTTTTTCTAATTACAAAGATCTACTAAATGCAAACATGTGCGATGCCATTATTATTGCAACCCCAAATGACACTCATCACCAAATTCTTTTAGCTGTATTAGAACAAAACTTACCAATATTATGCGAAAAACCGTTATGCACCAGCTCAATTCATTGTCGTGAGGTGATTAAGAAGGCTTCCACAAACTCTTGTCCAATCTGGGTTGCAATGGAGTATCGATACATGCCACCACTGCAAAAATTACTTACCGAACTAACGAATGGAATTGTTGGCAATCCATGCATGGTTGCGATTCGTGAACATCGATTTCCATTTTTGGAAAAAGTAGAAGATTGGAATCGATTTTCTAAAAGGACTGGTGGAACTTTAGTTGAGAAATGTTGCCATTTTTGGGATCTCATGCGATTGATCCTAAATTGCGACCCCGTCCGTGTGTTTGCATCCGCAGGTATCAATGTTAACCATTTAGATGAGGTATATGAAGGTCGAACTCCAGATGTTATAGACAACGCATTTGTCATCGTTGAATTTGAAAACGAAAAGCGCGCAATGCTTGATTTGTGCATGTTTGCTGAAACAACGCGCTGGCAAGAAGAAATCTCGGTAACAGGTGAAAAGGCAAGAATTGATGCGCGGGTACCAGGGCCAATTGAATTTCTGCCAAGTGGTACTAAATTCACTTCAGAAGTGGAAATCTTTGAACGTGGAAGCAGAATAAAGAATATTTCGGAAATAGGTGTAGAAGATCAAATATTATCTGCTGGAAGTCACTTCGGATCAACTTACTACCAGCATCTCAAATTCTTAAAAATGCTTCAAACGCAATCAAATAATCCTGAAGTTAGCCTCAATGACGGACTTTGGTCAGTAATTGTCGGGGAAGCTGCTGAGAAGAGTGCCCAAACTAACCAACCGGTGGAAATAGAAATCTAAGGCACAAATTTACTGATAATCGCATATCAAGGTTACAATTCTAGTATCGCATCAACATTCAAACTAGGCTTTATTATCTACTAAGTCGGACGAACCATAGTAAACACTTCATTAACAAAAGAATAATCAAATCCACCGAGCCTTGCCAAAGGTTTAAACTTAGACATATCAATCTTCCCGTCAACTATTAACGAATCGTCAATAAAAATTCCAATTACCTCACCTAGAACTATTCTATAATTTGAGCTCGTACCATTTCGATCTTCCAACGAAATCGACTTTAAATAAGAACATTCTAATGCCACCTGACACTCTTTCACCCGAGGAACTTTGACCAAATTACTGGTACACTCCGTTAAACCAGCAAGCTCAAATTCCGAAATTTCACTACCAACAGGAGCAGAAGTCTTATTCATTTGATCCTTCAACTCAATGGTTGCCAAATTACACACAAATTCTTTTGTTGCTTCAACATTTTTCAAACTATCCTTCAGCCCATCAGAAGAAAACATTACAATGTGTGGGTCTGCAGACACCGCATTAAAAAAGCTATATGGTGCTAGGTTTCGAGTATCGTTCACATCCAATGATGAAATCCAACCAATTGGTCTTGGTATCACAACTGATTTAAATGGATCACGCTTTAATTCAGAATTTTTCTCGGAAACTTTGTAAAACATGGTATATTTATCCCTATTTCAAATTTTTGAATTCAAATAAATTGCTTGAAAACAAAATACTGAATTTTGTCCACAAAATCAAAAAAATATTATATAAAAACTGAATCTACATTTTCCCACCCTGGATCACCAATGACTATGATTTCAAATATTGAGGACTATTTTGTAAAAGGTTGTGGACGTTGTAACCGCTTCGCTACACCAAATTGTTCGGTTCGAAAATTTGAATCCGGCCTCACTGAATTACGTCGGATTTGTCTCAGTATGGATTTGGAAGAAACTGTTAAATGGGGACAACCCTGTTATGCTTACGCAGGTCGAAACATTGCTATTATTGGGGCATTCCAAGACAAATTTATCCTTGGATTATTTAATGCCGCGCTTATGAAAGATCCTGAAGGGATATTAATTAAACCCGGTCCAAATACGCGACACGCAGACACGATACAATTCACTACTATTGAACATGTAAAGAATTTGGAACAAACTATTTGCTCTTACTTGAATGAAGCGAAAGGGTATGCTGAAGCAGGTATAAAAGCACCAAAGCTTACATATGAAATTGAAATTCCGGATGAACTGGTAGAAGCTATGGATGCCGATCCTGAGCTTGCGGAAGCGTTTCATGCGCTAACACCAGGACGCAAAAGAAGCTATTCCATCAACCTGAATTCAGCCAAAAATAAGTCTACGCGTATTTCAAGAATAACAAAGTTCCGTGATAAAATTATTGCAGGAAAAGGTGCTTTGGAACGATAACATAAATGTACTACTAAGTGCACTGTAAATTGGGGACGTAGACATGAACAATGACAAAGTTTTAATGAACATCAAACAACTGAGAAATGTGGCTTTTTCTTGGTAGAACCCGCCAAATTGTTGACTTTCGATTTTCATCTTCAAGAGCGAGCGTCAGATGAGTTCTTGCTCTCAGAACTAGCGAATTGAGCAATAGTTTTCTTACTGTCATATTTGCATTTTTGACCGGTAATTGCTCAAGTGCCGGAATAAATACCGCATCAAACTCAATCCCTCTTGAATCCCCGTAAGGTAAAACTGTTATCGTACCTCCTTGATCGAATTTCAATTTCGACGCATGACTTTTTGCCCTACGTTTCATTAAACCATCCGTTGGACCTTGCAATAAAACTTTTTCGTTTGCAAATTTCTCCGACAATAGATTCTTGACTTGAGTACGTGGACTTACATGATCAATGAAGACACCAATATCATGTTGTGGAAATTTTTTGACGTGCTTTGCTATTTCAACCACTAAATCCGCAACAGAACAAGATGTTAGAAGTTTTGGCTTTTCTCCAAGTAGCTCCGGTGTTTCTTGCATATTCCCACGCGTATTCGAGTTAAAATGTCTTGCAACCCAAACAATTCGTCGAGTATTTCGATAATTCCGATTCAACTCAAATCGGTTATTAGCTCTAACTTTGTGAATACTTCTTATTTCCTTTACAGTGGAAATCTTTTTAGTATATCGTTGCGATTCGTCAACAAATAACATTAACGAAATTGGCTGTTTTGCCGAATTGTTATACTTCTGAATTATACTCGCTAGAACTTGATGTGCTTCTATTGAATAATCTTGTGCGTTATCAAGAATAATGTGCGGGCAAATTCCCACCTTTGCAATTAAGTTATCTTCTAATTCGGACAATATTGCTAAAGTCTTTTTATAGTCTATCACCAACGGATGTCCTGCTATCGTAGGTATTTCTTGTGCGACAAATTTAACAACTTTATTTAATCTCACTCCCTTTCTATGGAAGTTTGATAACTCAATCCACCAAGATTTTAGCCATGATTCAAATGTTTGACTAGAATTGGTATACTTAGTAGATGCAGTACTCCATGCAATAAACATGACTTTTTGATTGGCTCGTTGTAAGCTTTTAACACGCCAGCTCGCAGTTACAGTTTTTCCTGATCCAGCAGGCCCAATCACCAGATAGGTCCCTTGTGCGGGTACATTACAAATCTTACTTTGTACATTGTCTAACTTTGTTTCAGATGGTAGTCGCAACAAATTCTCCTAATTTTTAATTGGAATAAATCAGAAAATATTGCTTTTTTATTGATTTCATTCCTAGCTTCTTAAAAATTACATGTCAAAATACAATTATAGATACTTAATGTCATGTAAAACTTAAATTTGATATTCAAATTTCTGATCAAACTTATTTATTTTGCACTTCCTCTTAATATGGGATTTGATTTGACAATTGCAATTCAATGCAATGTGCTCTTTTAATTAAGATTTATCTTCGTAGTTGATTGTATGCTTTAACAATATTTTTCAAACTTTGCTACTCTCATAAGATCTTGCAATTGAGCTCTGAAATCGGTAACTTATGATTTCAAAAAATTTTGTAAAGACAAATTAGATTTTACTCAATCAAACCAACAATTTTGTTAAATTAGCTAGTTAAACGGACAATTCATGAAAATTCTCAAAACCTTGGTTGACTTGTTATCCACCATAAATTCAACGATACTACGCTACACTCGTTCAGTTGCATGGGTACTTATTGCTTTAATGGTGGCGGTTATTCTATTGCAGGTCTTTTTTCGATATGTACTGAACAACGCGTTACCTTGGACCGAGGAAGCCGCTCGTTCCATGATGATTTGGATGATGGCGGCTATTGCACCAACGGCATATCGATGGGGAGGATTTGTCAGTATTGATATGTTGCGAGATGCCTTACCAAAACGCGCCAGAGGAATCCTAACAATCATTTTACTGTTAATAGCAACCGCAGTTTTAGGATTTTTAATAGTTCGCGCAATTGATCATTTCAATAGTGGTTTTTTGTTTACGGCAAGTGGGTTGAAGATCAAACTAGCATGGATATATCTCGCAATGACTGTTTGTTTTGGGTTAATGCTTTCAGTCAATATTGAAATCCTATTAAGAGAATTTGGTCGAACTTTTGGTAATGAAAACGATTTCCCTCTTCCAGAAACTCCTCATTTTATGATGCCCGCGGAGTAACTTATTGCAATGCTGATTCTATTTCTGCCACTTTTTTTATTCTTTTTATTGATTGGTATGCCAGTATTCTTTGCGTTACTCGCTGCTCCGGGAATAATGCTAATCAGCGAAGGTATGACCAGAGATATTTCGCTTCTTTATCGCAATATCTACAATGGAATTGATTCCTTTCCATTGATGGCGATACCATTTTTTATGCTTGCAGGTGAGTTAATGAACAAAGGTGGGATTACACACCGACTTGTTGAATTTTCACAAAAAATGATCGGACATGTAAGGGGTGGTCTGGCTCAAGTAAACATTATGTCTTCAATGCTATTTGCGGGACTATCAGGGTCTGCGGTAGCAGACACAACAGCTTTGGGTTCAATGTTGATTCCGGCAATGGAGAAAAATGGATACAAGCGTAAGTTTGCTGCGGCGGTAACTGCCGCATCTTCGGTAATCGGCCCGATTATCCCACCCTCAGGTATCATGATTATTTACTCATATGTCATGGGTGAATCCGTGGCAGCATTATTTTTAGCTGGAATTATTCCTGGAATCTTAGTCGGTTTAGGTCTGATGTCTGTAGTTTCACTAATCGCGCGTCGGGGTTCTTTACCACCTGCAACTCAACGTGCGACTTGGCGCGAACGTGGTAACTCATTTGTAAAAGCTATATTACCTTTGCTCACACCTATCATTATTTTAGGTGGAATTCTTTCAGGTGTTTTCACACCAACTGAAGCCGCGGCTGTCGCTGCCGCCTATGCATTATTTATTGGATTATTTGTCCTACGTACTCTTAAGTTTTCCGATCTACCAATGGTTTTTACCAAATCTGCCTTAACTTCAGCAGTCGTACTATTGCTAGTTGGTGCTGCAGTGGCATTCAAAACAGTCGTTAGTTTATCGCATGCCGCCGAGCAGTTAGCAGAATTTGTCCTCTCATTAACAAGTGATCCACTTATCCTGTTATTTTTAATCAATATACTACTTTTTATTGTCGGCATGTTTTTAGATGCGGGACCTGCCATTATAATATTAGGTCCGATTTTGGGACCTATCTTTATTGACCTTGGTGTTCACCCAGTTCACTTCGCAATTATAATGAGTGTAAATCTTACCGTCGGATTGGCAACTCCCCCAATGGGACTAGTACTCTTTGTCGCGTCAAGTGTTTCAGGAGAAAAAGTTGAAACTATTGCCAAAACTATTCTACCATTTCTTGCTGTTGAAGTCTTTGTCATCTTTTTAATTACTTATGTCCCACAAATTTCAATGGCCTTACCGGTATTTTTTGGATTTGTAAATTAGATGTTTTTGACTTGAAGGTCTTTGTAAAATTAATACAAATCTCTAAACCAAAATTCTCAAATTAATAAAGATTTTGTTGACACTAATTTAGTTCAGTGTCATTATTCGCCAAACTTAAACCTTGAGACTACAATTTAGTATCTCAATCAAAAAATCTCTAAGGAGGAAAAAATGAAAATTTCCAAGTTGATTAAACTTATTTTTGCATCATTTTTTGGTGCATTGCTTTTAGTAGGAAGTGTAATTTCACTTACTCAAGCTGCCGATTACACACTTCGTGCAACTGCAAACTCAAATGAAAACGATGAGGACTATGACGGATTAGTCGTATTCAAAGATTTTGTTGAATCACGTTCAAATGGAGCTATTGAAGTTGAATTGTTCATCGGTACACAACTTTGCTCGAAAGGAGCTGAATGCTTACAAGGATTAGCAGAAGGAAATATTGATATTTACATCTCTACTTCTGGAGGAGCAGCTGGTGCATTTCCATATGTTCAAGTGTTAGACCTGCCTTATTTGCTTCGTGACGATCGGGTTGCTGAAATGGTACTTTCAGGGGATTTCACTCGTACAATTCGCTCACTCGCATTGGAAGATTCAAACGATCAAATTCGATTGATGACAATTGGAAATACTGGTGGCTGGAGAAATTTCGCAAATACTAAACGTGTCATTCAATCTCCTTCAGATATGGAAGGTTTGAAAATTAGAACCGTTGTGGCCGACCTCCCTCAAGAATTAGTACGTGCTCTTGGAGCTGCACCAACACCAATTCCATGGCCTGAGTTATTTACATCTTTTCAAACTGGAGTTGTTGATGGATCAAAAAATGGTATTACCGATATTATGGGGATGAAATTCCCAGATGCAGGGTTAAAGTATGTAACGTTGGATGGTCATGCATACATGGGTGCGCTTTGGTGGATGAATAACGAAATATTCCTTTCAATGCCAGAAGATCTGCGTCGTGTGGTCGTTGATGGCTTCGCTCAACTTCAACAAGCTACCTTTGCGTCACCGAAGCGAAAATCAATTCAAGCCTATCAAGATTTTGTTGCAGGTGGTGGTTCGCTTTATGTCCCAACATTAGCTGAAAAGGAACAATTTAAACAAGCCGCAGCACCTGTTTATGATTGGTTTAAAGAAAATATCAAACATGGCGAAATGGTATTTGATGCATTGAATCAAGCAGCTGTAGAAGCAGAAGCCGAATTAGACACTGGGTTTGAAATGGATCTTAACTAGTCAAATCCTAACAATTCCAATTTGACCGCAGGTTCACCTGCGGTTTTTTTTATAACATTAAGACATTCAATCAACCCGTGGAAATAAATAAGGTTTATAGTCATCAATTAGAACATGAGCACGTTCAATCTGCTCATTTGTCATTTTTTTAATGATCTCCTCCTGTGAAATCGCGGCATCTGGATCACCCCCAATAGCCGAAAGAACATACCACATATATCCCCTAACTAAATCCGGTGCTGGCATCCCTCGACCAACCTCATAATACCAACCAACACCAGATTGTGCCCCGGGATGTCCCTTTTGAGCGGAACGCAAGTACCATTCAAATGCTCGCTCATCATCCCGTTCGACTCCCAGACCCAAAGCATACATGATTCCGATTAGTTCTTCTGCATCAGCATTCCCAGATTGTGCATAAGGATATAATGATGTGTATGCTTCAACAAATTCACCCGCATCCATCAAGTCACGTCCTTTTTGTACATCAGCAAATGTATATGTGACCATCGAAAACAACAAAAATAGCATTGCTATGTATTTGCAAATTGCATTCATAGAACTCCCCTTAATGAAAGATTGATAACGTGAAAAAATCCAAAAATTCGCCATTCAATATACTTATCACAAGTCTCCAATATTGCAACCAAGTCAAAATTCAATTCCTCGACAAACTTAATTGTACTTGATTCAACAACCTGACTACCAATATAATGATACTCATTGAGGTCATTCAAACTAATCACTTTCATTTTTGTCTCTTGACATTATTTTCCTTCTAACCGAGTAATTTGCAATTAACACTTAGAAAATTATTAAAAGAATTGAGTCTTTATATGTTGTTAAAACCGCAAAATGTTAGAGCATTAGCATACGCAATTCAATTCTTCATACAAACATTGTTTGTGACAAGTCTAGTCCTTGCATCTAGTGTACTAGCGACAGACTGGAAACAAAATTTACCTCAGCCGATCACTGATCGTGACTATCATAGTAATTCCCAAGAAAAAGCGAAATTAGGGCAATTACTCTTTTTTGATCCAATACTCAGTGGTAATAAAAACATATCTTGTTCAACGTGCCATCACCATAACCATGCAACCACTGATGGATTGTCGCTACCAGTTGGAGAAGGTGGTGTGGGATTAGGGCCAAAACGTACTGTTGGAACAGGTAAAAACCTTATTGAGTTTAGAGTACCGCGAAATTCCCAAAGCTTATTCAATCTTGGAGCAAAGGAATTCACCGTAATGTTTAATGATGGTCGTGTTTCAATTGACTCTGAAGAACTAAGTGGGTTTGACTCTCCAGCTGACGAAAAATTACCTACTGGCTTGAAAAATGTATTAGCTGTTCAAGCGATGTTTCCGGTTATTTCTGAGACTGAGATGCTAGGTGATGGAGAAGAAAACGATTTGGCATCAGCTTTCCGATACAATATTGAAGATGTTTGGCCACTGATTGCGAAAAGAATTCGTGAAATCCCAGAATATGTAAATCTTTTCAAAGCTGCATTTGTGGAAATTGACGACGCAAATGATATTACGATGGTTAATATCGCAAATGCAATTGGAGAATTTATTGCATTAGAATGGCGTGCCGATGAAAGTCCTTTTGACTATTATTTGCGAGGAAATGAAAATGCTCTTACCAAGCTTGAAAAACAAGGAATGGCATTATTTTATGGTAAAGCCAATTGTTATTCATGCCATACTGGAAAATTTCAAACAGATCACAACTTTCACTCTATTGCGATGCCTCAGGTTGGTTTAATAAGGACAGGACAATTTGACCCAGTAGTTCGAGACATGGGACGGATCAATCAAAGTAATCTAATATCTGATTCTTACAAATTCCGAACCCCTAGCTTACGCAATATTTCCCATACCAAACCATACGGACATAGCGGCGCATATGCAACACTTGATGCGGTAATTCGCCACCATTTAGATCCTATTTCATCTTTCAAGAATTATGACCAAAGTCAGGTTATTTTGCCCCATCACCCCTTACTTTCTCAGCTTGACTTTATCGTAATGGACAACAATAGAGAAATTGAAAAATTAATTTATTCTTCCAATATTGAACCTCTTCAACTAACAGAAAATGAAATTACAGCGATCATAACATTCCTTAATTCACTCACCGATACAAAGAGTTTGCAGGGTAGATTAGGTATTCCGGATAAAGTTCCAAGTGATCTAGAATTTGAAAAGTAGTACCAAACTACAAAGCCCTAAATCCTTGCACGACTTCACATATTTTAACAATACAAAGTGTTGGGTGTTTTTTTATTTTTAATTACCCAATTTAATCTTGACTTTTTAATCCAATCTTGGAATTATTTGATTTTTATTTTGACTAAGAGCAATCAAAGTCTTAAACAATCGTTTTAATAGTTGTTAAGCAATTTTACAATAATTTGCTGAAACAACCACGTCATAAACATTTTGATTCAATTTGAGTCAAATTTTCAAACTTCAAATGGTTCAGTGAACCAACTAAATAGGAAACGCAAATATGTCAGAATCTTCAGAAAAAATTGGCTTTGTTGGAGTCGGTCTAATGGGTCAGGGAATGGCTAATAACATTTTAACTAAGAACTTCCCTTTAACCATAATTGGGAACAAAAATCGGAAACCCGTTGAGAATTTAATACAAAAAGGTGCAACTGAAGCGAAAAATTTTGCTGAATTAGCACAAAATTCAACGATTATTTTCACTTGTTTACCAGGATCTCCTCAAGTTGAAGCAGTCGTTGCACAATTGAGCGAAGGCTTGCAACCTGGTTCGGTAATTATTGATTGTTCAACAGCAGACCCTACGTCTACAATGATGATCGCTGAAAAATTGGCAACACAAGGGGTTGAATTGGTTGATGCTCCGTTAGGAGGTACCCCAACCCAGGCAGAATCTGGTGAACTAGCAGCTATGGTAGGGGCAAAAGCTGAAGTGTTTCAACGCGTAGAACCAGTCATTAAGGCTTGGGCCAGTTCCGTCGTTCATATTGGTGGAGTTGGTGATGGACATCGGATGAAACTATTGAATAATTTTATTTCAATGGGGTATGCGGCTTTGTACTCAGAAGCACTAGCTTTGGCTGAAAAAGTAGGTATTTCAATTGAAAAGTTTGATAGTGTTTTACAAGGTAGTAGAATGGATAGCGGTTTTTACCAAACCTACATCGATCATGTAAAAAATGGAAATTTAGAGTCACACAAATTTACACTCACAAATGCATTAAAAGATATGAAGTATCTAGTATCAATGGCAGACTCGGTCAATTTGATTAATCCAATGGGGAATGCAATAAAAAATTCATTTGCAGTCGCAATTGCCGCCGGAGCAACTGGACCTGAAGATTATGTTCCAAGTTTGGCTAACCACATTAGCCGTTTAAATAGTGCGGGAAATAACTAACAAATAGCCAATTTTTGAGTTTTGCATTCGTAATAAAACCATAATTACAATTTAACAAAAATTCCCCGATTAACAATAATCGGGGAATTTTTCACATACGACAAATTATACAACTTCAAAGAAACATTACGGTTTTGATCATATTTTTAGCTTGATGTTTTCATTACTAATGTTCATTTTGTTAATTTTTTTTCAAATTCAAAATTCGTTAAATAAAGGATAGCTATGGCAAACGTTTTAACCTGCGGTGTAGCAGTAATTGACTTTGTCTATTACATGGAAAATTTTCCCAATGAGGCCAAGAAGTATCGAACAGCGAACGCAACAATTGTTGGTGGGGGAAATGCCGCCAATTCATCAGTTGCGATTCAGCGCTTAGGAGGTAATGCAACTTTAATTTCTAGAGTTGGGAATGATGAGGTAGGAGAAATTATTGTCAGTGGTTTAGACCAAGAAAATGTGGATTGCACCTTTATACGTAGATTTAATGGAATCAAGTCTTCATTTTCATCAATTTATGTCAACAATACCGGTGAACGACAAATCATGAATTTTCGTGACCCACAATTTCCAATATCCACTGAGTGGTTTCCTGAAAAAATTCCAGAACATATTGATGTCATTCTAGCAGACAACAGATGGACAACAGGGGCAATAGATTTGTTCAAAAAAGCGCGTCAACAAGGGATTCCCGGAATTATCGATGTTGAGAGGACGATTGAGTCAGATTTGGAACAGGCACTTCAATTAGCCTCACACATTGCCTTTTCTGGAGAAGGATTAGAGGAATATAGAGGAACTGGCAACAAAGGTGAACAGATCCTGCAAATTGCAAAGGATACCGGGAATTGGGTATGTGTCACAGTTGGTGAACATGGGGTAATTTGGTCAGATGGAAACTCAGTTGAACATTTGCCCGCCTTCTCTGTTGACGCAAAGGACACACTTGGTGCCGGTGATACTTGGCATGGAGCATTTGCTTTGGCAATTGCCGAAGAAATGAAAATCATAGATGCAATTCAATTCGCTTCAGCTGCTGCCGCGCTAAAATGCACAAAAATAGGGGGTCGAGGTAGTAGCCCTGTTCGAGCAGAAGTGGAGCAATTCTTACAGGAGAATGTATAATGGAACTGACCGCAGGAAAACTTTGGGGACTTCGTCGGATGGCTGACCCATCTGGTCGATTTAAAATGACCGCGGTGGACCAACGACCGCCAATTAAAAATCCAATCAAGAAAATTCGTAAGACTGATTCAGCACCTTGGGATGATGTTGCTGGATTTAAAAAACTATTGATTGAAAAGTTGCAATGCGAAAGTTCCGCGTTATTACTTGACCCACATTACGCATATCCCGCTGGAATTTCAGCTCTTGATCCAACAAAAGGTCTTATCATCACTTTAGAAGATAGTATATTTAATGAAACCAATGAGGGGCGAACTTCAGCTGCAATAGATGATTGGTCGGTAGAGAAAATTAAACGAATTGGTGGTGATGCTGTGAAATTACTGATCTGGTACCGACCAGATACAAGTGCTTCCATTAAAAAATTACAACAAGATTTTGCGAAACGTACGGGGGAATTTTGTCACCAATACGATATCCCATTTCTATTAGAGCTTTTAGTTTACCCACTACCTAAAGACACGCAGCACACTCAAGAGTATGTTGAAATGACTGGGAAAAACTCTGACCACGTTTTAAAGAGTGTTGAGGAATTTAGCCAACCTGAATTTGGAGTTGATATATTTAAGCTTGAAAGTCCAGTTGAAGCATCCAAAGTAATTGCTGTAGGTGAACCAGGTTGGGAAGAAGTGCAAGTATTATTTAATGAGATGGGAACTCTAGCGGGTCGTCCATGGGTTATGTTGTCGGCTGGTGCAAGTAAATCAGAATTTTCCAATATAGTGTCTCAAGCTTATCATGCCGGTGCATCAGGTTATCTTGCCGGACGAGCGATTTGGTCAGAGGCGTTTAGTTTGTTTCCAGATTGGGAAGCAATGGCAAGAGATTTAGAGACTAGTAGCGTCGAGTATATGTCAAAACTTAATACTCTTACCGACTTTAATGCCCTCCCCTGGCATGAACACACGGTGTTTTCTGGTAATTTTGATATTCAACCAAAAGACGAAACCTTCCGGCATCAATACTCGGGATTTGGAGCATAATATGGCAGTCATTGGCGTTTTACCAATTGGACGTTCAACATTTGATGTGCCCTACGCGGAACAAATGTTACAGCATGCTTACGCACAACTGTATAAAACCGATCATCAAATTCTTGGAACGGATGTAATACTTTTTGACGAAGAGTCAACAAAATCGGCAATCGCTAATCTAAGCAATAAGCAGCTTGATTTAGTATTGGTAATTCAAGTCACTTTTACCGATGCCTCCCTCACATGCGAAATTGCTGAATCACTAAATCCACCTTTGGCAATTTGGGCAATTCCTGAACCTCGTCTGGGTAGTCGGCTCCGACTCAATTCATTTTGCGGTTTAAACTTAGCCGCACATGCTTTAGGACTCAGAGATAAAAGCTTTGCATGGTTGTATCAAAACCCAGAAAGTGCAGATTTGGAGTCTGCCCTTCAAGATATTTTAACTCAAAAAAATTTCACAACCCCAGTTGAATTAACCGATATAAAAACAGCAAACTCCAATTCTACTCAAATGGTCCACAATTTCTTTCAGGGGTGTAAAATAGGTTGTATAGGAGAACACCCGTCGGGATTTGATACTTGCCGTTACGATAAAACTGAAATGGAAGAGAAATTCAATGTCACGGTTGTGAACCACGAACTTTCTGAGTTATTTGACCAAGCTAAAAAAGTTTCAGATCATGAACTCGCTACCAAAAAACAAAAAGTTTCTGAATTCGTTGAAGACTTGAATCAAGTTGACCAAAGCCAATTGGATAAATCTTTAAAACTATCAGTTGCTCTTGACAACTTTCGGGCTAATTATGATGCATTTGCCATTCGATGTTGGCCTGAAACATTTACTGAATATGGCGGTGCAATTTGCGGACCAATGTCCTTATCAGCCGAAAATAAAGTTCCTTGTGCTTGTGAGGCAGATGTTTATGGTTCACTAACTCAACTACTTATACAAAATTTAACAGGTCTACCACCCTTTCTAGTTGACCTTGTTGATATCGATACGCGAGACAATACTGGGGTAGTCTGGCATTGCGGTCAAGCACCAATTTCCATGGCAAATCCAGATTCCGAGATAACTGCGACTGTTCATACCAATAGAAAAATGCCCCTACTGTTTGAATTCCCACTCAAACCTGGTCCCGTAACATTATGTCGAATAAGTCAAGCACGCAATGAAATTGTATTAGTAATTTGCGTTGGTGAAATGCTGAAGGCACCAATGGCTTTCACCGGAACCTCCGGTGTTCTTAAGTTTGATCGTGATGCAGAAAAAGTAATGCAAGACATAATGAATTTAGGGCTGGAACACCATATGGTGCTAGGTTATGGTGACCTAACTGAGTCAATTAAAATGGCTTCAGCAGCTCTTGATTTAAAATTCTATCAAATTTGAGATTGGTAAAATTTGTTGCCTATTTTCAACCTAGCTTTCATTTCACTTCAATCTAATTGAAATTAGAATCCATACTACTATTTATTAATGTATGTTTTGCAAAATATTATAAAACTAACATCTACACACGTTTAGACTAGACAAAAAATTCTTTAGCACAATGTTCAAAAAAACAATCAATAACTACCACTATTCAAAGGCTACATTATGAAAGATACAAACCCCTTGGTAGTCATCACGGAATTCATGGATAAGAAGGCCGTTGAAAAAATTTCAAAAAAATTTCCTACTAAGTATGACCCAACATTATTTAGATCAACCAAAAAACTTATAACAAAATTAGAATCTGCAAAAGCACTAATCGTTCGAAATCAAACTCAAGTAAATTCAGGTCTTTTGGATAAAGCGACCAACCTTAAAATTGTTGCCAGACTTGGCGTAGGATTAGACAATATTGATTTAATTGAGTGTGAAACTCGAAATATTGTGGTTCAACCTGCAACTGGAGCAAATTCAATTTCAGTCGCAGAATATGTAATTGCCGCAATACTCATTCTCACGCGAAGAGTTTTTAATAGCACTGATAAAGTGATTAATGGAAAATGGCCAAGACTTGAACTAATTGGAAACGAAGTACATGGTAAAATATTGGGTTTAATTGGATTTGGTGAAATCGCTCAACAGGTAGCAATTCGTGCAAAAGCACTTGGAATGATAATTACTGCTCATGACCCATATATTGATTCTTTAAATCCAATCTGGAAACAAGCAAAAAATGTATCATTTGATGAATTAATTACCGAATCCGATATTATATCACTTCATATTCCCTTAACAGACCAAACAAAATACTTAATCGGACAATCATCTTTAGCAAAAATGAAGAACACAGCATTAATAGTAAATTCAGCTCGTGGTGGTATTATTGACGAAAATGCATTGATTAATGCTCTAATGAATCAAAAACTTGGTGGAGCTACATTAGATGTTTTTGAACAAGAACCTATTTATGAATCTTACGGAGAAAAATTTAGCAATATCCCTAACTTGTTATTAACTCCACATATTGCTGGAGTAACTCATGAATCAAATCTGCGAGTGAGTAATTTGATCGCCGAT
This sequence comes from Stappiaceae bacterium, assembly GCA_964291365.2. Lineage (GTDB taxonomy): Bacteria > Pseudomonadota > Alphaproteobacteria > Rhizobiales > Stappiaceae > JBDWFY01. Next base: position 165,943 of record OZ219989.1, on the reverse strand, counting down.
AAAGTGATTGAATTTTTGACTATGTATTGAATTTGATTTTGTAGTTTGCAAATATTGACAATTTCTTACTAGTTGTAGTCCGCATTCCATTTATTCAGTAATTAACTAAAAAATAGTAGACTTTGATAAAACATATCTGGTTGAATCTAAAATCTCAAATCATATTTGAGTAGCTGAAATATACTTGATTAATCAAACCAAACTAATTTTAACAATCAAAAATGAAATAATTGCAAAATTTACTTTAATTTTGTATTTAGGATGATTCAATCATTAAACAAAGATTACTAAATTAAACAACTTTAATGTTTTTGCGGTAAGTTAAAAAATTTACGATTTAATAATAAGCTGCCTACAAAAAATAAACACTACCTAAGACACTTAAACTTCAATAATTAGGCAAAATGCTCAAAATTTATAAGAGTTACTTGAAAAAACCTAGCTGAACATTATATTTAAATTGTAGACAATGTGGAAATTAAATTCAAGGATAAAGACACCGAAGAGTTTATAACTAACAATTCCAGGGTAAAGAGAATCAAAGGACATGCTGTTGCTAAAAAATTGTCAAATTGTTTAATCGCAATTACACGTGCACCAAATTTGCTTTGGTTAGTTGCAAATAGAGTGAATGAAACACATCCTTTAACCGGTGACAGAAATGAACAATTTGCAATGTCACTAGATAAAAAGACAAGATTGATTTTTGAAGTTGGTCATGTTACAATTCCAAGAAACTCAGACAACGGAATTAATTTGAAATACGTTACGGTCATAAAAATAATCGAAATTGAAAACTACCACTAGTGAGAAATATTATTAGAAATTTTGACAATCAATTTGAACCAGAGTCACCAGTTCTACCGGGAAATTTTATTACCAGTATGCTTGAAGCATATGAAATGTCACGTACTGAGCTTTCTCAACGCTGTGATTGCACGCTTAAATATCTTAACGAAGTTATTGACAAAGGTCTACCCATAAAACCCTCACTAGCAATTGAACTTGAAAGAGCGATTGGAATTCCAGCGACTATGCTTTTAGAATGCGAACACCAATATCGGTTTCAATTAGCAAAAACAAAAGAATTTAACGAAGGGAAGAAGTACCATGAATGGTTAAACTCTATACCCATTGATTTTATTGTTGAAACTCAAAATATTGAAAAACCAAATTCACTTGCAGATAAATATACAAAAGTACTTGAGTTTTATGGTGTAGGTTCGATTCAAACTTGGAAGGAAGAATTTCAAACTTCAAATACCGACTATCGACATTCAAAATTACGCAAGAGCGACTTTGTTTGTTTGACAACATGGATTAGATTAGGTCAAATTGTTGCCAAAAATATTACTCGGTCTGACAAAAAACGTAACCTAGTTAAAGCAGGTTCAAATAATTTGATCAACTTAAATTTTGACCGCAAAAAATTTAAAGAAGCAATGAAAGATATTCGAGTACTCACTTGTATTCCTATTACTAATGCATTACCTAAAATTGAAAAGATATGTGCTAGTGTCGGTGTTTGTTTCTTACTGATTCCACCAGTCCCCAAAATCTATGTAAGTGGGGCGGCATGGTGGTTAAGTACTGAAAAGCCAGTTATTCAATTAAACACGCAACACGAGACAGAAGATCAATTCTGGTTTAGTTTCTTTCACGAAGCAGCTCATATTATGTTACACGGTAAGAGAAAAATTTATGTTGATGGCAAGGAAACAAATAATAAACGACAGGAAAAGCAGGCGAACGAATGGGCGAGTAATATATTAATTCCTAAACGTGCTTGGAAGAAATTTATAAATTTTGGTGAATTTACAGAATCTAATATTTTAGTTTTCGCCAATGATTTAAATGTAGCACCGGGCATCATCGTTGATAAACTACAAAATATTCACCTAATAGAGCCTAACCAATTTAATCAGTTAAAAGTAAAGTTAGGTCAAAACACCAAATTACAATTGAAATCAGTTAAGTTTACTCTAGATTAGTAATAATCATAAAATCTAAGCCAATGTTTCCTAGTTGAAATATCTACAAGCTTAAAATGAAACGATATTCTTGAAAAAAACATGAGAACATATAGTAAAAAATTTGACCCAGATTGGGTGGTTTCACCAGGGCAGATTATTGATGCTTATCTTGAGCATTTAGATATAACTCGCAAAGAATTTTCGCGCAAAACCGGTTTTTCATTAGAATTTATCAATTGTATAATTGACAATGGTGGAGAAGTTGAACCTCTAGTTGCATTTAATTTTGAAAGAGTATTGGGGGGGATTGCAGCAGAAACTTTACTGGAATTTGAATACCGTTATCAGTTTCATTTAGCCAGATTAGAAGAAATTCAGGAGGCCAAGCAACACAAAGATTGGTTACAATTGTTTCCGATTAGTAACTTAGTAAAAAGAGGTACGTTAACAAAAACAAAATCAATTACAGAGGGATTCTCCAAGATACTTCAATTTTTTGGGGTTAGTACTCCCAAAATATGGAATGAGTGGTATCAATCAATGAAGATCAGATTCCGTCACGCTAAATCATTTGAAAGTGATTTTTATTGCTTAGCAACTTGGCTGAGACTAGGTGAAATTTTTGCGAAAGATAAATACCTCAATGATCAAGTCAGAAATTATCATGAACACAGTGGTCTGAAGTTTAAAAAATTTAAGAGCTCTAAGTTTGAAAGAAAAATCCGAAAAATCAGAGAATTGACATGCTTACCACTTTCAGAAGCTTTAGTTGAACTTGAAAAAATCTGTGGATGGGCCGGAGTGGTATTTGTAATCGTAGCCCCAGTTCCAAAAATTTCTGTAAGTGGAGCAGCATTTTGGGTTAATTCAATACGACCAGTTATTCAATTGAATACCGTTCACAAAACTGAGGACCAATTCTGGTTTACATTTTTTCATGAAGCTGCACATATCCTATTACACAACCCAAATAATATATTCATTGATGATAAAAGAAGCGATGATGAGCAGATTGAGCAACAAGCAAATGAATGGGCGAGCAATAAATTAATTCCAAAACCAGCATGGATAAAATTTACTAGTTCTGCTCAATTTGGAACCTCAGATGTAATTGAGTTTGCAAACAAAATTAATATCTCTCCAGGTATTGTAGTTGATCGGTTGCAACATAACCAGTTGATAGGACCTCGACAGCTCAATCAATTGAAAGTGAAGATTGCTAAGGATATTGATTGGGGACTAAATCCTGAGAAATATGGTATGTAGTCAAAGAATTTTTATGCTAAATTTAAGATTCTGCATCTTGAATTTCTCAGCTAATCACATTATATTATTGTAGTTTGAAATTAACTTAACTGGTAAACTAATATTACAGTTTTATCAGAACGAGTTGGTGGGATAAATATTTCAAAAGGAAATACTTCCAATGTCAAATGAACCTTTACCTGAGTATCATCACTCAACACTTTTCCCATTGGGAAAAGATACAACATCTTTTCGCAAACTAACATCAGATTTTGTATCAACCGAAAAATTCAATGGGTCTGAAATGGTGACTGTGCAACAGGAGGGTCTGCGTTTGTTAGCTGAAACTGCATTAACTGATATCAATCACCTTCTCCGACCTGAACACCTAAAACAGCTTAGAAAAATACTTGATGATCCTGAAGCGACTGAGAATGACCGATTTGTTGCATTTGATTTACTCAAGAATGCAAATATTGCAGCTGCTGGTGTACTACCGATGTGCCAAGATACTGGAACAGCAATTGTAATGGGAAAAAAAGGTCGTCACATTTGGACTGATGGACAAGATGAGGTAGCATTAGGACAAGGAATTAGAGATGCGTACTTCAAAAAAAATCTAAGATACTCTCAGCTAGCTCCCATTTCAATGTTTGAGGAGAAAAATACCAAGAGCAACTTACCTGCCCAAATTGAAATTTATTCTGAAGGGGAAGAAACCTACAAATTTCTGTTTATCGCCAAAGGTGGTGGTTCTGCTAACAAAACATTTTTGTATCAAGGTACACCATCATTACTTACCCGTGACCGTCTACTAGATTTTCTGAAAGAAAAAATTCTAACACTTGGAACCGCGGCATGCCCTCCCTATCATCTAGCAATTGTAGTAGGGGGAACATCTGCTGAGATGACTCTAAAAACGGTTAAATTAGCTTCCACAAAATATTTAGATAATCTTCCTACCTCTGGTTCGGAACTAGGACACGCCTTTCGTGATACCGAACTTGAAGAAGTAGTTCACAAAATGACACAAGCAACTGGAGTTGGAGCACAGTTTGGTGGTAAATACTTTTGTCATGATGTACGAGTCATTAGATTACCAAGACACGGTGCATCACTCCCAATTGGGATCGGAGTTTCCTGTTCAGCTGACCGACAAGCTATAGGGAAAATAAACCGAGAGGGTATATTTATTGAGCAACTCGAGACTAATCCTCATCAGTATCTCCCAGATATAGATGAAAAATCACTATCCGATCAAGTAGTAAAAATTGACCTATCAAAAGATATGTCAGAAATCCTAGGTGAATTAACTAAACATCCAACTAAAACTCGATTGTCACTCACAGGACCACTAATCGTAGCGCGCGATTTAGCGCACTCGAAACTACGAGAGCGATTGGAATCTGGACAAGATTTACCTGATTATTTTAAACAACATCCTATTTATTATGCAGGTCCAGCAAAAACTCCTGAAGGATATGCCTCAGGATCATTTGGTCCTACAACTGCTGGAAGAATGGACTCATATGTTGATCAGTTTCAGGCGGCTGGTGGGTCCATGATAATGTTAGCGAAGGGTAATCGTTCTCCTCAAGTAAGACGTGCATGTCAAGCGCATGGGGGATTTTATTTGGGTTCGATTGGAGGACCAGCCGCGCGTCTAGCACAAGATTGTATTAAGAAAGTTGAAGTAGTAGAATTTGAAGAATTAGGAATGGAAGCAATTTGGCGAATTGAAGTTGAGAATTTTCCAGCCTTCATAGTTATAGATGACAAAGGTAATGACTTTTTCAAAGAGCTCAATTTGGGATGAGGTTAAAATTAAATGCTAAGTTCTTCACTAACTAGTTTCCAAATTTCTTCCAACCTGGAATCTCACCTCTAATCAGAATAACCTCAATTGACTCAGCATAAATATTTTGAACGCATTCCAAGAGTTTACGTTTAATTTGATTCATTGATTCCTCTGTAAGAATATTTCTTTCACCCTCAATAGTTAATCTTTCTGAGTTTGGAATTCCGTGAGAAAATTGTAGGCATCTTTTAAAGGCTTTTTAATCCCATTAGAAGCATGTACAATTTAAGAAGACAAAATATAAAAAAAATTTAGGGCACGAGACCGTTCGGATTTTACAACCACTAATCAGAAAGAATATCTTGAACCTAATTCGTTAATTATCAAGCCATTTGGACAAGAGAAAGTTAATTTGTAGTATGACACTTTGGTATCAAACGAATAATTGTAACTCTTATGATAAATAAAAGAACTATTTCTCAGTCACACTATATAAACAAATCATCTGAATTAACATTTTTCTCCTCTTCTTTTTGCTGATTGACTATTGACAGATTCAGTCTTTTAAATATGGTAGCAACAGTACTAGAAATTTCTTTGTTTGAATGACTTTGTAACACCTCAAACGCTTCCAATCTTCGTTTCATCTCCTCTGACTTTTTTCCAGTCCAAGTCGATGGGTAAATTCGCGATTCAAAGCATCCTAATATTCTTTCTGGGCAAGGGCTTTCAAATAAAAACTTCTTTGCCCTTGTTGAGAATTTATAATTAGTGCTAACCTCATCTTGTTCAAAACAATTTAAACCGAAAGCAATTAGTTCCCAAATTTCTATGCTGTCTTGGCTATTACACCATTGTATTAGAGTATCAATATCTAATTCTGAGAGCAACAATCCATTATCTACTTCTATCAGTAATGATTCACGTATGGATTTTGCAACGACCTCATCATCAAATAGTAGATCAAGGAAATATCTTGGAATTAAAGTTGTTACAACCTTAAACACTTCATCACGGGCAAATGACTTCGGGTTGAAACATCTATTTATAGCTGAGAGAAATGATCTCATCCAATCATATTTCAATTCTTCCGAAGAGTTTGATTGCAAAAAAATTTTTACTAATTCTACGATACCATCGTTATAGCGGTCTAAACTTCGAGGGTTATTTTCTGTATTTTTCGTTAAAGCCTGAATACCAAGTTTCAAAAACTCTCCACTTAACCAATTATTATCACAAGTATGACTCTGCAAATTTTCCCAAAATGCATTTACAACGACTAATGCCCCATCTTTCTTATTTAATAAACGCTTTAACAATAAAATTTTTAATTCATCCGTCATATACGTATATCGCTTATCAATCAATAACGGAAGATACATATCTAAGCGGATATTTGGACGATCAAGAACACTCATGCAACGAGCAAAATCTTGTTTTTCAAATGATCCACTAGGTTGTAAATCAACTAAAAAATTTGAAAGTATTTCACAGTCTACTAATTCATCAAGCAGATTACGAGCTAATTCAACATTGACTTGCCCAACTTGCTCCATGAATCCTGCAAACAAACTTATATTAGGTTGGCCTATCAAAGAATTAAAATCCACACCAGGTTTGCTACGAATATATGAATGAAAGAATTCTATAAACTCATCCCAGCAAATTTTTAATGAATCTAATCTACCACTCGCAATGCCTTTTCCAAATGACGCTAGAAAATATTTTGGACCACTTTCAAAAATTTCAAAACCCATCTCACTAATACGACGACCTTCACTTGAAAATTCTTCTCCTAACTTTAAAGCGACCTGATTAAAATGTTCAGTACTCCTTTTGAAGCTATTTGCGTTAGATTCTTCAAAATTATCATCCAAAAAATATACATCTGGTGAATACCCAAGAACATAGACTGAGATTCTTGAAGTCAATGAATCAGGCTTCAGAAAACTCACCAATTCATTCAACATTTTTTTAGTTTGGTCCTTATTTTTATCCGCTTGTTTAACTCCTTTCGCTAGTTTGACCATTTTCTTGAGAACAATCCAACATTCAAACCATTCACGATTTGAGTGAATTGTTCTTATCCCCTTAACAAGATCTACTCTAATTGGCTCAAATTTCCAAAGCCATTCAATATTTTTGACAAGAATCTGACGAATAGACATTCTGTAATTTGCATTATTACAAATAGCTCCCTTAATTGCTACACCTAGAAATTCTTTATACCAATAAGTGTAAACTTCATTAGTAATGTCAAATTCAATACTTTGTGGGCGTGCATCTAAATTCTCCAATCTGGTATATTCCAAATTGAGTTCACCTAATGCCTTATACAATAGAAGAAAACCTAATTTTTGGATCTTTAAATCATCATCATTCATCATATCAAAAATTGCAGATTTCCGTTGTTCAACAAATTCCTTTGTACAGTAATATGATGGAAGAATTACCTTTAAAATCGATCTAATTCCTGGATCTAATTCGTTTAATTCAAATGAAAAATCAAAGTCTACGAATGACCATTGATGCATCTCCTCATAAATTATATCCAAATCCTCAAATGGCGTGTGAACATGAACTACCTTCAGCATCAAATTAAGACACTTAGAGAAAAATTTAGGATCTTTTGATAAATAGACTAAAGAATTTAATAGTGTTTCTAAATGTTCAGAATAATTTGGTATCTCATTTTTAAAATTTTGTGATTCAACAGCTTTTTCAATAACAGAATAAATTGAAACCGGTTCAACAGGAAGTAAATTTTCAACTACTTTCAGTTGATTTTCAGCAATATTAGCGAAATTGTGCAATAAACCATCGGGCCTTAGCCAATTTTTTGCAATTTCAATTACAATTTTCTCGTCATGAAGGAAACCAATTCTATGGGAAAAAGAAGTTAGTAGTCGTGGTGACTTAGACTTTTCAAATACATCAAGAATTCTTGATTTAAGTTTTTGTTCTAAGATTTCCTTGGCTAGTTTATTCGCTAATGCCTCAGGTAAAATAGCACTCATATGCTCTCTTGATTGTACTATTTGTCTTTTTTCAAGAATTTTGGAAGTTTCAAATAATTCGTCTGCAGTTGAACTAACTAATTTTCCCAAAACTTCAAGCTCTGTATCTCCATCTTTTGTTGAATAAGTATAAACTAGTGCCAATACTTGAGCCAATTTGAATAGATTAGTTTCAGAAGGGTTTCTCTGGTGGAAAAGTCGTTCAAATAATTCTTGATTGGATAATTTTGCAAGCGAAGTTGCACCACATTGGAATTGTTCCGCAAGTAAAATTGAAAGTCTCAAATTTCCTTCAGAAAATCTTGCAATTCGTGTAGCGTTATTTTTACCAAGAGTCGGGTATCTTCTCAATAGTAATTCTACCGCTGTATTTGATTTAGCACTTAAACTACTTGGTCTACAGGTCTTTATTGAAACTCTGTCAGTTTCTAAAGAGAAATCTTCCTTTATGTCGTATTCAATTGTAATCAACCTAATTTTCGAGCCATTTTCACGTATAACTCTGTTTACGGTTGTATGGGTCTCAATAGGGCAATTGTCTAACACCATAAATGTAGATGCATTTTCGTTTTCTGTTTTAGATTCCAGTAATTGTTGGACAAAGATATATGGTGCTGGATCAGGAGGATATGATCCTACATCAGCATAATATAAGTTGTTATTTTCTAGTGGTTTAATCCCCACAGATTTTTCAAATAATGCTTGTGTAAATCTTGTCTTTCCTACTCCGGAGTGGCCAATTATTCTAATTGCATTTTTGGATTCACGAACTAAATTACGTACAGAATTGATTCCATCCAAAATTGACAAGCTTGCATCAATTCTTGGCAACTCTACATAAACTCCATTACTTTCAATTAAGCTATCATCACATTTCGGATCAGGTCTACTCCAAGGTTCAAATCCTCGCCAACCGCTAAAATTTTTACTGATTTCATTTTTTAACCAAAAAACCACATCACTATGAAGTCGTAACCACTTACCTATGGCATTAAGGTCAAAGAATTTTAGCTCCAAATTGTTATCTGGAACATATTCGTCAACTATTAGTTTCATTTCATTCGTTCTATTCTTAATACTATCTGGACCAAGATTATCAATAGTTGCTATAACATATGCACCAAAATTCTGGGATAAGTCTTTTATACTGTCGTATAATTCCCTTTTTTTACCTCGACCCTTACACATTATTGCTTTTATGTCTCTCTTCTCCACTTCACGTTTCTTAACTTGAAAAATTGTATTATTTGAGGGAATATAATTGAGTTTAAATCCTTCTTCTGGTATTTTAACAGTTACATCAACACCTCTGTCAGAAGAATTGAGTTTTCCAGATCGTTGAACCCACTCTGTATCACCACCATTTACTCGAATTTCAGCCTCAGCTAGGAAAGCAATCAGCTCCTCAAACGAGTCACGTGAAAGTTTCATAATGTCATCGAATGTTGGAACAAGTATACTCATAATAAATAATACACCATAGAATTAAGAATTTACGTCGCATTAGTTTCAAAAAGTCGTAATTGAGTTTAATGTAATAATTTTTTTTGTGTTGCAACCCTATTTTGATTTTTTTTTCATTTATATAATATTATGAGTTTCGTATTGGTACTTTCATCACCACTCTAGATTTAATTCCATTAAGAAATATTCTCTGAATATCATCTTTTCCTCTTCCATTGAGCTCTCCATTATAGCAAATGTATCTTAATTTTAATTTAAGTAACGAGAAATTTGATCTAACAACAATTTCAACATACCCCACCAGTGTAGATGTATAGCTTCCATTTCCTATTAAGTCTTTATATTTCAGTTCCCGCTGAAGTATAGGTTCAACTACTTTATCTATCAAAGAAATTCTCTCTTGTTCAGATAATTTCGGTTGTATTGGTTCTGCCTTCAAATAATAGTCAACATTTTGTTCAATCTGAGAATTTCGAGTCTCATTAACACTAACAGCTAAAGGAACGATTATTGTTTGTTTAGTTTTATTCTCTGAGGTGATCTCAACCTTCCATATTGACAAAACTGTGGTATCAGAAACATCACCCAACACAGATACACCCAAAACTTCTGGATCTACATTTTGCCAAGTTTGTACCTCTTGTTTAACAATTGGGTGATCTAAACCTAAGAGCTCAAAATTATCATCAGAAGAAGCAGTGTCTCGGTCTAATGTAAGTAGTCTCTTCAAATTGGATTCCTTATCAATCAATTCAATAGTTTTATTATCTATTCTATTCCAGTCATAATTTTGACTTGATATTGCTGTCTGCAAGAATTTCACTAATTTTTCCAGACTCTCAGAGCTATCTGAAAATGGTTCATAATCATCTATGTTAAAGTTTTCTAAATCTTGGAAAAGCTCAAACATTACTTCACGTGCCTCTTTTGAATTAGCCATAGCTGTATCAAGTTCCAGCTGAGTTCTTTTCAATTCTGGATCTGAAAGCGCATCTTGATATAATTTATCGTAATTGAGGCGTTCCGATAGCTGACCTAAAATTTGCGACCTCAGATCCTCAGCAACATTTCCCCCTTTGTCAATTTTACCCAATGCGCGAGCAATGGCTTTAAGTTTTTCATCCAATAGCAGAAAAATTCGACCTTCAATTGTATCTGAAAGCACTAAATTATATACTTGAGCAGTATGGGACTGCCCATATCGATGAATACGCCCTATTCGTTGTTCAATATCCATAGGATTCCACGGTAGATCAAAATTAAATAAGACACGCGCATATTGAAGGTTAATGCCTTCTCGGCCAGCTGCGGTACAAATCATGACCTTTGGACCATCTTTCTTTTTAAATTTTCGTTCGGCAGCTGTCTTGCTACTATGATCTCCACCACGAATCACAGTAACACCCTGTTTAGGATAAGTTTTAACAATTTCCTCTGCAATTAGGTCAACTGTACCTAGATAGCTTGCAAAAATTACAACTTTTTCATTAGCATTTCGTCGCCACAACGCCTCCAACGCTTCCAGCATTTTTACAACCTTGGTTTCTCTTGATTCTGGAAAAACACTTAACAACTCTTTGATTCTTCTTCGTTCTTCTGGTATATCAGAATCAACAACACTCTCGGGAGACTCTTCAATATTTTGTATTCCGATGTCATTATTTTGTACTTCAACATTCAACTTTTCAGATTTCTCATTTAACTTTTTCTCAAGTTTATATTTACTTTCCGCAATTATACGATCAACTTCAATTCGACCATTCTGATCACGAGCTAATTTCCACTCATCATAGACTATTTCTCTCAACTCATTCGTAAGACTTTCTTTTTCACTGAATTCCATATGTTGGTCATTTTTTAGCAACTGTTGTAATGTAAGAGTTCTTAGACGACGTTTGAGAGAACTATTTACCGCGGCGAAACTTGAGGCCGCGATTTTTTGAAAAACTGACATAAGAAAACCAAGAGACCGCGCTTTCACCCCCTCCTGTTTTGAAATCTTGTATCCATCCTCAATGAATTCGCACAATCTTCTGTAGAATAACAATTCTTCAGAACTCATAACGAAAGAGTCTGTGGAGACTAACCTACGGGCGAATAAGGGTTCACCATTAGATTTGCAGACATCAGCTTTGGTTCGTCGAATCATTACAGAATTTAACCTATGTCGATTCTCAACCATTTCTTCAGGACTGTTGAATATAGTCGGATTGAGCAATTGTGTAAGCTTCCAAAATTGAAAATGATCCCCTTGATGTGGTGTAGCAGACAGCAGTAGCAAATCACGGGTATGATCTTTGAGTGCTTCTCCTAACTTAAAATTTGCGGTCTTCCTAATTTTTCCGCTTGATTTTTGACAAGTCAAATGATGTGCTTCATCAAATACAATCAAATCCCACTTTGCCGCATCTAGAATTCGATTCACTCTCGCTGGACGCTTAAGAGTATCAATACTCGCAATTAATTTGTCATGTTTAGCAAACGCATTGGACTTTCTATCAGTTATGTCACCATCTGAACCAAAAACTTCAAAATTAAGATTAAAAACTTCTGTTAGCTCTCGTCTCCAGTTGTTAACCAATCCAGCTGGAACTATTATTAAGGCGCGACCAAGCTCATTTCGGGTATCAAGTTCCTTGAGTACTAATGCAGTTTCTATAGTTTTTCCTAACCCAACCTCATCAGCTATTAGGTATCGTCTGGGTGAAGTAGTTGAAATTTGGTGAGTCAAAGTAATTTGATGGGGTAAAAGATCAATTGGAGCTGACGTTAATAGTAGTATGTCCTTAATCAATGGTAACTCATGGGACTGACAGGATAACCACACATTTCTCAATTGCTCCCGAGTTCCAACGACTGACTTCAAAATTCTATTTGTCCGAGAAATTTCTTGATCAATACTTTCGAGCGGTACGGTCGCATCTCCACTTTTGAAAAAAGCGCGGAGATACCCATCATGCGGTACTTCAATTACCACTCCTTCCCCTAACTCGGGATGGATAACTCTTTCACCAAGTTTAAATTCTATATCAGACAATTACTTTCCTAAGTTATGCGTGGATGGAAAAGACCTGCAATCTCACCAGTACCACCATATTTGATTTTTTGAGGATTTCCATTTGAATCTCCCCAAAGCAGTCTTCCAAATTCAATCCGTTGCTGATTATTTGGCAAAGCACAATTCCATAGAACATTATCTGTAATCTTTTCTATATGAAACCTGTCATCACCTTTAGGAACCCAAAATATCAATGATGCGTCACCAGTGAATATGTCTTGGAAAGATAAAATAGCTTTCTTATAGTCTCTATTTAGCCACTCTTCAGCATCTAAAGGCTTGAGTACATCAAGACTTGCATCTAAACCAGATACAACCAATGTTCTTCCGTCGTTACTTGGTAGATCATCAGGAAACTGATCAGATGCAATCATAAAGTTTCTGAAACTAGAAATTTCAGAATCACTTGCAACTGATGAGAGAGCTTTTATATTCCAAATCCAGCTTACACCTCGACGTTGCCATACCGTATCAGTTAGATTTCTCATATATTATTCCCTCAAAAAGTGTTGGTTGCGGAATATTTGCTTTTTTATCACGAACAAACTTACTATATATTGAAATCGCTCTTGTTGCCGCATTTCTAATTTTGCCAGTTTGACCGCGATCTCGCATCCATAATAATAAATCGGTTAAAGATGGATGCGGTTCAAAGTTTGGATTCTTTAAAATATCCATTACATTTAAACCACTACCATCAAAACATGCCCCAACAAGTAACAGAATTTGATCCAAGTCATTTGATATATTTCTTCTATGTTTCCCGCTCCACTGCTTAGCAAAAACCAATGGATCAATCAGATGAAACTCTCTATTCTTTTCGACTACCCAACCCCTGGCTACAAATTCTTGCGGTGAGATACCTGACCCTCTTAAATATTTTTGTAATTGATCTCTAGCCAATAATGTTTGTCCGTCAAAAATTCTTAAAAATTGTCTTGTAAATGGCTCTGCCAAAGTTGGTGGGAATACATCATCTGTTGTACTATCTTCATCTATAACTTGATTAATGCCAATAATTGCATTCTTCAGATCCATTACATTATCTTCACTTGTAAATACTTGTCCATAATGCTGAGAAAAATATTCCAGTGCTTTACCCCTCCGGATTACTTGTAGATCAGCATCTGGTAAACCGGCCTGTGAATGATTTTTCAACAAAACTTCAATTTGACGTATATCTGATATAATTTCCCGTCGTAAGTGAGCCCAACTTACCCGTTTAGTTTTATTCTCACGCTTTCTGCAAACATGTATTATATCAAATTCTATTTTTTGAGCACCAAATTGTCCTTCACCTTTGGATTCATCAGATCGAATTGGGTAAGTCGCTTCTAAATAGAATCCAGCATCAAACAAAGATTCTAATACAGTAATCCAAGGTTCGTCAGCACTGTGATGAAAGGTAAAAGCCAGAATACCACTTGATTTTAAAATTCTCTTTGCTTCTAACCAACATTGGGTTAAGATTCTTTTATAGTACCCTTCTGGGTCCTCAGGTACTCTAACTTCATTTGACACAGCTTCTAACACTTTTGGTGTAAATTCTGAATCAAATATTTCTGGATAATTCTGACTCAACGGTATACTCAACCACACGTGAAAAAAGTCTGCCAGTTCTGCATAATTTAGTAATCCACTAAATGGTGGATCAGTTATAATCAAATCAATAGATTCATCCGTTAAATCTCTCAGCTCGGTTGAAGAACCTTGACTAATTTTGCAACTTTCTACTGAATCATTTGTTTTCACCCTAATACTTTTCCCAGAAATTCGCTTTGACAATACTGAATTTTTCCACTCTATTTCCTTTTTTGAAACAATCTCCCAAGGTTGCTGAATCCAATCCAGTCCAGATAAAATAGTCTTGCATGCTGAATTCCAGTTTCCTCTACCAAATTTCGGGAATACGCTGTTTTCTATAACAGTTCCCTTTGGTCTATATCTGTTATTTGCAAAAAGCGGTTCAAGTGAATCACGTTGAGGATTCCAAAAACAAAACATGTTTTGATTTCTTAGGTACTGCTGAAACGCTCCTAAAACATACTCTCTTATTTTCCATTCATGCGAACCTGTTTCCATAATAGACTTTAGAATCTGTGTTAATACCAATAACTGCCTTGGATTGAACATTGTCCACCAATGAGTCAACCCATGATTATTGCCAAGATTTTTCGTCTCCATACCATCAGGAACTTCTGATTTAGGCCAATAATTCGCAAGGTCACCAACTTTACGAGCTTCCCACTCCTTAACTGCCTGATTATATTGTGTAGCGAATTGATCGGAAAATGGAGCAAAAAATCGTCCATTATAGCTTCCATTTAAACCTGCTCTCTCAGGAGCAAACCCTTGAATAGCATATCCCGCATATTGACCTCCTTTACCAGTTTCAGCAATAGATGTGGCTATACGTTGCTGTTTTCCACAATTTGAACAAGTAAAGTGTGACGACTTGGGAACTGTACCACTATTTTTTCCTGATAAAAATACATTCCCTGAATCTTGACAAATCATTGATTCAGATAATTCACCCCTGACTTCCAAAAAACTTACAGTTCTTGCGCGCTCGTCATTCCATGCTAGAGTTGATTCAATATTATCTTGTGGTGCCCCACCAAAATTTATCCCTAATTTACTTTCATTGGGACTTCCAGCAATCCACTGAGGATTCAACAAGAGTGTCAAATTAACTTTTTTTGACTCTCCCGATTTCAAGTTAACAGCAATTTTCGTTTGACAAGCGGGACAATAAAGATCATCTTCCGCGACTTTTGTTACAAATTCATTTTCTGATGGTGAAATATAAAGTGGAACATCTGGAGCCATTCTCACCTCACTATCTTCAATATCAAACTCGTGTCCACAAGAGCAGGAGTATTTCCAATACTTTACTGAAAAAGTTTTTGTTGCTATTACTGAAGTTGCGAATATAGGAGTACGGTGCTTACAACTTGAAACATTACAAGGACCATGCTTTGCCCAAAAAGTATATATAATTTCAGGTCCTTCATACGAATAATTTATGCGGTCTTCTGGTGTAATTAATAACGGATCAAAATTACTCCCTTCCACCTTTCCAGTTAACTTGTTTCTCCACTTACCTTTTTCACCATTTGGTCCATCGCAATAAAAGAACGGTATAATTTGTGGTTTAACCTCATTTTCTATATCATCTAGTAGAGCGTTTACTTCTTCAATGTTAACATCCGAAAATTCCTGCTTTACCACGAACCATGCAACTGGATTCAAGTCATTTCCTACCATTTCCATCCCAAGACGAGAACCTTCAACTAATGTTGTACCACCTCCCATGAAAATGTCAGCAACCTTGATAGAATTAAATGCACCATTTTTTTTATGATTTGAATAATAACAATCCCAAACAGTTTTTGCTGCTAATGAAGAGTCAAGAGGTGCTTTTGTAGCCGCAGCAATTAGCATAGCACGAAACACACTTGATCTTCGTCTTGCCCACCATTTAGACATTTGATATATTGGTTTTCCCGCATTACCTTCAATAATAGCAACTTGATTTACTGGAAGAATTGGGAAATCAACTTCCAAACAAGTCTTAGGTCTATTTGGGTCACTAAAATCAACTGTTTCAAGCGAAGCAGGTTCCCCCGCTTTCACTAATCGCTTAACTTCTTGGTTAATTTTCTGATTAATGCTCATTAAGTTTTAACCTGAATGAATTAGTTCAATAAATGGACATAATGTTTCAAGTAGAGATAATCCACCATGTGCCAAAGTAGGAAACCCACCTGGTCCTCTCCACTTTCTTCTTCCCACGACATAAAAATGTTTATTGTGTTGAGATTCAAGATTCATAGCAATTGGAGGTGAAAAAAAACCTAAATCTATATCACCTTTTTGAAATCTACTGTTTCCAAATTTTTCTTTTAAAAATTTTGTTTGATTAGCATCAACATCTGTAAACAGACCAATATTTGCATAACCATGGTCTGAAGTGATTACAATACTACGCCCGTGTGCAAGTTTTTTAATAAACTCCCAAAAATCTTCACTCAACAAATGATTTGATAATTCACTTAACAGTTTTTCCGGACCACTTCCTTTTCCTGCTTCTAAATGTAATTTAGAATCTGGCCAATGATGCCAAAAGAACCAATTTGGACTTGAATTGATCAAATCAATGCAACCTTTCCAATTATGGTCAACACTATCAGTTGAGAATGGAGCAAACATTGGATTATTTTTTGCACCATTGTGCAACAACTGACTACGACTGCTAAAGCCTAATGCTTTTGCAAAAGAATTTGTATCACTTGGTAGTTCAGCAGCATGAATCTTAGTTGATACTTTAAATCCATTCAATTCTGCGCCCTGTACGATCCACGGAATTTCCCTTAAACTTAACCCATCAAGAATTAGTACTGCTTTAGAACCGATCGATTTCTGCCACCACTCTACCAATTCTACTGAATTTCGTTTAACACTGGTTTCAAAATGCTGCCACAATTCCCAAGCACATGAAGAAATATACAAATCTAGAATACCTATTTTCTGGTCCCGTTCAGAAATTTGCTTATATAGATTATTAGGTTGAATTTGCTGTGTGCAAATTCTTACAGTTTCATTTATTATCTGTTCCCAAGCTTCAGAATTTGACACCGAATTTAGACTCCGCAAATTTCTCAAACTAATCGTCATTGCTCTCATCCTTTTTTAGTGACAATACAAACCTAATTCCGTCTGGTAATTGCTTCAATACATCTACCAATTCAGAACCATTTCTTGCACAAATTTTTAAATTCACTTCTTCAATAGGTGTGGTTGGTTTAATTTTCCAACTCTCTATGCTACCATATAAGTTTAAGCCAGATGTTTCGATAGTTTCAAAATACTTCCACACTTTATGAGTTTCATCTTCTATAGCAATATTAGGTAATGACTCAGATTCATCTGCTGGGTTAATCAATCCCTCTTCGTTAACTAAGTTTGATTCAAACTGACCTTGAGTAACTTTGTTATCCAGTTTCTGACCGCTACTTACAGGAACTGGATTAGATTCACGTAGTATTGCTTCTGACAAACCTCTACCTGTTAATGTTAATCTAGATTTTAACTCATTCCACACCTCATCCTCGCTCTTACCAGGTTCTGCTCGTAACGTATATCTGTTTTGCACACTAATCTCAATTTTTCCCTTTGCGCATAGTCGTAAAATGCGCTCTTTCATATGAATTTCACCTAACCATGGAATGCAACTATTAGTTGAGGGAGGTGGTTCTTTCAACTCGTCAAGAACCGCTCTTATTGAAATATGATTTTCTGCTGAATTCAGTACAATTGCTTCAAAGTCTTCGGGGACAAATAGATCATTTGAAATCTTTGTTTCAATCATTCCTAATATTTTACCTATATCTTCTCGAAAAGATTCTGAATTAAATTTACACTTTGAAGAATCTCCAAACTCCCAGACATCTAAAATCGCAAACTTATTAAATAACTCACTTATTTCACTTTGTAACTCCTTACGAAATTTTTCAACAAATTTAAGATATATTGGAAAGTCTTTACTAAATTCTCTAGACTTAAATATAGCACGTGCCTGAATCAGTAAATTCCGATTAAATATTCCATTTTCTAATTCATTCTTCGGTAATAAGAATCGTATGGTATTCCGGTTTGATGGAACATGTTGCTTTATCCACTCACCAAGAGTAGCATTTAAGTCAACTGGAAATTCAGGAATTATAATTAAGGGAAGACGATCATCCCAATTATCAGGATGCTTATCTTCACTTAATTCAGACCAAGGTAAATTTAACCAATTTTTTTGTAAGACAATGACATTATGAGTAGAAATCTCACCATTATTAGTAATAGCATTATGGATTTCTGTTGATAATTCGACATAATCTAATCCATCTGTAAATAATCGATCATTCTTTGCATGTGCTAAAACTTTAGCCTGCGGATTTTCTTCTTCCTTAAACATTAGTCGTGATTCAAATTCATGAATATTGAAACTACTTTCCACTATAGAATTGAGTTCCTCACGAAAAGCATTATCATCAATTTCAACATCTTTTGTAATATCCACTTGAAGAGTCTCTGAACTAGCACCAACATCTTTTTCTAACGAAATTGAATGTAACCATAGACTGGCCATAATTCCATCAAGGTGCTCCAATTTATTCATAGAATTTAAATGTGTATCTTCAACTGAAATTAGATTTCTTTGCGCTTTTTCTCGGAGAGTGCGATGGTGTTCATTTGCTATTGAATCCAATAAAGCACCAATTCCGGATTTTTCATCGTCTAATCGAAAATCCGCTGCGGTAAGAATCGCATTATCCTTTCCTTGACTCTTGTATAAGTTAGCTAGAATCCGGATTAAATCCCGTGTGTCTTGCGCTGCAACTGCAATTAATACCTGATCTTCCAAAAAGCGCAACAAGTGTGGTGCAAAAGGCCAAGAATCTATAAATTCGCTACGTAATCGGTCTTGTTCTGCTGTCGGTACCTTTTTCAACCGAAAATACTCGTTTATATGCACTTCTAAAAGTTCATTTATTTCAGTTCCTAAAATATTCAAGCGATTTTCGAACAATCGATGAAGTAACATGCGACGACGATCCCGTTGAATTTGTTCAGGACTTCCACCTGCTTTAAAATCAATCACTACAGGATTATTTCGATGAATTTGTTGATGTAATTCATTATCTCCAGACCTTACCGATACAACTAAAACTAGTAGGTTTGGATAATCCGATGCTATTTCAGACAAAATTTGAATAAAGTTAAAAGCCCAATTTTTCCAAGGATACTGCTTACTATTTGTAAGTGAATTATACCAAGTTTGACATTCATCTAACAAAAGAACCGTAGGTTGTTCTTGGAGCATTTCAATTATTAGTTTTGAAGGAGGCACTCCTGTTTTACCTTCTCCCATCCCTTCCCATTTCCCGCGATAGTGTTCCCCTCTTGGGTGATTTTCAAATAAAATATCCCACAAGAAATTGTAATCCTGACGATGCAGGCTGACTCCAATTACATGCATATCCTTTCGTAGTTCAATATCACTTATTTCTGGTCGACTGAGTTTATCTGCCCAACCATTAAGCCAAGAACGCATAGTTTCAGTACTATGAGTAGCATGATAAAGCATGGTCATTAAGTGAGATTTCCCAAGTCCACGCTCTCCAATTATAACTACTGGTCTATCTCCATTTGGACCAATCTCTCTCAAACACTTTAGTGAATCATGGGTTGGATATGAAATTTCCAAGAATTCTCTAGGTTCTATATTTAATGAACCGTATCTCTTGTCATCTGAAAATACTATGGCTGTACCTTTCAGGCGCGATTCCATAAATTCATTTCGTAGCTGTAGACCAAGCATTTTGATGTCCTTTTATTCAAATGGTTAGTGCCATTAAAATATAATTTTTATCTTTTCCGAAATTTAAATTCGTAAACCAAAAGGTTTTTAACGTCAAACATTATTTTAAAAATTTCTGTCCACTGATTGCTACATTAAAGCTTAAGAACTAAAATTGAAATTGCTTGATAAATTGAGAAGTACCATATTTTTATAATGAGCTGTCGCAGATGGAAACGATTGAATTATCTTGAAATTTCAAAATCTTTTTGTATTATCGAAATGAAAATGGCCACCTTAAATACGATTTTTTGCAAAATTAGAAAAAATTTGCTACAACAACTTTTACAAAATCTATTAAAATCAGCGTAAATGAGTATGTAAGTTTACAATTTCATTTGCGACAGCTCCATAACAAATCAATATTTATTTAAAGACTATGAATCTAAAAATCACTCTAAAGTTGAATTATTATCTTCAGATTAAATTGGTGCATATATTGTAAAAATTATCAAATAAGTATTTGATTATGATTAGTACAAATATTTCATGGTACTGGTATACTCTTGACAAATTAACAAGTTTTTCAGAAAATATTGATGTGACACAAAAAAATTGACAATTTTGAAATCTATTGCAACTCAAAGGCATTAATGACATAATTACGCATATTTTATTTTCACATTATGAAAGGCAATCTATGACCAATATAGAACAGGAAAATTCAATGAAACCAAACCTTATTGACCCATTCGGAAGACATGTATCGTATCTGCGCGTTTCAGTTACAGATCGATGCGATTTTCGTTGTGTGTACTGCATGGCCGAAGATATGACCTTCCTCCCCAAAAAAGATGTATTAAGTCTCGAAGAACTCGACCGGCTTTGTTCTGCTTTCATTGAGCATGGAGTAGAAAAATTACGATTAACAGGTGGAGAACCTCTAGTAAGAAAAAATGTCATGAGCCTAATTCGTTCTCTTTCACACCATTTAGACTCAAAGAAGCTTAAGGAATTAACTCTCACCACCAATGGTTCTCAATTAAGTCGATTTGCGGATGAACTAGTTGAATGTGGTGTTAAGCGCATAAATGTTTCAGTTGACACACTGAACTCAGACAAATTTAAAGTAATTACCCGTTGGGGAAACCTTGACAAAGTAATGAGTGGAATTAAATCCGCTCACCAAGCAGGATTGCAAATTAAAATTAATGCTGTAGCTCTCAAAGGAGTGAATGAAACTGAAATTCCAAACATGATTGAGTGGGCCCATGGCCAAGGATTTGATCTAACTTTGATTGAAACTATGCCACTTGGTGAAATTGACGAAGATAGAACTGACCAGTATTTACCATTGTCACAAGTTCGAAAATCGTTGATGGAAAAATATTCGCTTGAAAGTATTCCTTACAAAACCGGCGGTCCAGCTCGATATTATCAAGTTAAGGAAACTGGTGGGCGACTCGGATTCATTACACCACTAACTCACAATTTTTGTGAAAGTTGTAACCGCGTGCGAGTTACTTGTACTGGTATGCTCTACATGTGTCTTGGTCAGGATGACAGCAAGGACTTACGTGCTCCTTTAAGAGCATCAGAAGGAAATGACCTATTGAGCGATGCAATCCTTGAAGCAATAAATCGAAAACCAAAGGGACACGACTTTATAATTGACCGGAACACTAAACAACCTGCAGTTACTCGACATATGAGTGTGACCGGTGGGTAAATAAAAATCTATGGAGCAATAATTATATCAAAATTTAAAATTACCAAACTTGTAAAATTAATTTGATAATTTTTGCAAATCATTGTAATAATTTGTAATCTAAACAATCATAAACAATAACTACTAATGAGAAATTTCAGATGAGTGATCCTCCTTTTCAACCCGGAGAAACCAAGATTAAATGTCCAAATTGTAGCATAATTGCTAAGCAAAGTGTGTATGCTATGTATGTAGACCAGTATGAAAATCCGACTGAACTATTACAAAACATTAATCAGCGACGATTAATTCTTAAAGGAATTGAAAAATTGTCTGACCAATCAGGTACTGGTCCTGAAGCATATGGTAATTTTTATGTTCAGAACATAAGCATTTTTCCAGTATCCTCACCTAAAGAAGTTTACCCGGTTTCAAGTTTATTTTTGTCAAACTGTCAAAATTGTGGGAAGTCAACAGTTTGGTTCAATGATTTAATGATTTATCCACAGTTTAAACAAATTAAAAAATGCCCAGAAATGCCAACCAAAGTTGCTGAGTACTTTGATGAAGCAAATTTAATTCTTGAACTTTCTCCGCGTGGTGCAATAGCTATTCTGCGTCTTGCTATAGAAGAACTTATTAAACAATTTGAAAAAAATAAAAAGAGTCTAAATACCGAAATACGAAAGTTAGAAAGAGATGGATATAACAAAAACTTAATTGAAGCACTAGATGTTGTTAGAATTATGGGGAATTATGCTGTTCATCCTAGTGAAATTGGCTTTGAAGATCATAGAGCGGTAGCTGAAGAGCTATTTGTTCTTGTAAATTATATTGCTGACAAGATGAATTTTGACCCTGCAAAGATTGATAATGTTCTAAAAAAATTACCAAAATCTTTAATAAACAAAATAAAGAGTCAAGAATCGACAAATAATAAAAATGATAGTATTGAACCGCAAAAGCTTGAAGGAAGAACTAAACAAATAACTAACAAGAATAATAAATAAATCTTGTCTAAAGATTCCTAACATTTTTTTTGGCTAGAATATCACAATATCAAAGAAAGAGTTTGAAATACGAAAGTTATACACTACTAGATTTTAGATATTAACCTGATGCAAAAGTTAAAATATTATTTTTAAGTCAACAAGAAATTGTGCTAAATGTACTTGATTTGAAAAATTCTTCAAAAATGATTTTTTAATCTTAAGAAATTCAATAAATTTTATATTTAACAATTCCAAAAACTCTAATGATTCTTTGAAGTCTAGAAATTAAATTTCTAGATATTCAAATGCTTCTTCAATAGACACAAACTCATTGTCATTAGATTTTCCCTAACTGACTGAATTTGCACTCTAGTGTTCAAGTTAAATATAGAAATCAGAGTGAATTTCAGATTTTATGTCCGAATACACTCGGAAAATACAAATTGTTCTCTCTCATTGTAACAATATCCATAATTGTCGCAAAAAATTGCATTATCAAATATCGTACATTTTCGCAACAAAATTTCATTCTAAGTTGCACGAACAGTGAAAATCCCGACAATTAATGTAGAAATACTAATTAAACCCATGAAAAATACCAAGGGCCAAATTGTTCCAGGCCAAATTACACCTCCTAGTAACCACCCCATTACCAAAGTAGCTAATCCACCTGCAGATATTTGCATACAACCAGACAAACCAGACGCAGCTCCTGCCAAATCTGGTCTTACACTGACTGCACCTGCCATAGCGTTGGGAAGTGTAAATCCGTTACCCATACCAATAACAAACATTGGTGCGAATAAGGACAATGGATGAAAAAATCCAAGGGCAAATAAAACAGCAATAGCCATAACACCAATCAATGATGTGATGTTTCCTGTTGTAATCATCAGTCCAATACCAAAACGTACCGAGAATCGGCCAGTTATAAAATTACCTAAAATATAGCCACTCGCAACAAAAACAAAAAACAATCCATACTCGCTTGGAGTCATTCCCAGTAATTCCTCTGCAATAAATGGACCACCCCCTAAAAACGCAAAAAATGTGCCCGAACATAATAAAGTTGTTGTTGAAAACAACCAAAATTTTGAGTCTCGCAATAATATAGCAAAACTTTCAAATCTTCCTTTGTTTGGTTTTTCATTTTCATCTTTTTGCAATGTTTCAGGTAGTTGAATCCACGTTATCAAGAGTACCAATAATCCCATCAAAACCAAGAAACCAAAAACTGTTCGCCAACCAAATAATTCATGCAAATTTCCTCCAATGAGTGGACCAACCATTGGTGCGACCGCCATGCACATATTGACATAACCCATCATACTTGCCGCTCGGTCTCGCTCAAATAAATCACGCACTATTGCTCGACTAATTGTTAACCCACAAGCACCACCAATTGCTTGAATAATACGTCCAAAAATCAATACCGAAATCGAAGTCGCAATCGTGCAAATAATTGATCCAATGACAAATAATGACAACCCAGTTAACAATACTGGTTTTCTGCCAAATTTGTCAGAAACTTGTCCCATTACCAGCATAGAAAATGCACTAGCCATCAAATACAACGATAGAATTAATTGAACTACCGCGGTACTTGAATCAAAGTACTGAACCATGCTTGGCATTGAAGGGATAAAAATATTCATCCCTAGCGGATTTATTGCTGAAACCCCGACAAGAACACCAATTAATACAATAGTTTGAAAATTAGTTTGGGGTAAATTTTGTTCTTGCATAAAAACCCTTATAATATTTCAAATAACCTGATATAAAAACTTGATAAGAAACTCAACTTTAAAATAATATGAATGACAATTTTTCATTCTTATTTGGCTTGTTTGTTTAACTTATATTGCTTTCAACTATACTAGTAAATTGTCCCAAAATAAAATTCTTTTTCAAATTAAAGGAAAGAGTAATAAAGTAATTTTATCTTTGAACAGATTTTTGATCAAAATGAAATGCCAAATTCTGAATTGTACTAAAGAATCTTGCAATAATACCATTCAACTTATTCACTGAGTAATTCTTGTATAATGACGACTAATCTAAAACAAAGTTCGGAGTCAACACTTTTGTTAGCACCTTCCCCTTTTGCAGCTGGTCTAGCAGAAAATGTTATTGGGGTTAACCAAGATCAAGAATCGGTTGAAACTCGTGTTGTCAATGAACGTCCAATTACCCTCTTTCTGAATAAACAAGAAATTGTAACCATGATGACTATTGGGGATCATCCTGACTTGTTAGCTGTAGGATACTTAAAAAACCAGCGTATGTTATTTGATGACGATAAAATTGAAGCAATTGATGTCGACGACGATTTGGGAGTTGTCGTCGTTCGAACTGAACGACAAACAAATTATGAAAACAAACTAAAAAAGAAAATCAAAACTTCAGGTTGTGCCCAAGGAACTATCTTTGGTGATGTAATGGATCAATTTGAAAACATTTCACTAAATTCAAAATCTAAGGTTAAAACTTCTTGGTTGTATGAATTAACCAAAAAAATCAATACAACTCCATCCCTATATCTAGAAGCGGGTGCAATTCATGGTTGTGTATTGTGTAAAGAAGCAAATCCCTTGGTATACATGGAAGATGTAGGTCGACATAATGCTGTAGATAAAATTGCTGGTTATATGGCATTAAATCAAATTACTGCAACTGACAAAATATTTTATACGACAGGACGGTTAACTTCAGAAATGGTGATCAAAACCGTAATGATGGAAATACCCGTCTTGATTTCTAGATCTGGATTCACCGCTTGGGGAGTTGAACTTGCGCAACAAGCTGGTTTGACCCTTATCGGTCGAGCGAGAGGAAAACGGTTTACAGCACTTGCGGGAGTGGAACGCATTGAATTTGATATGGATACCAAACTTGAATCTACAGATGAAAATCTATAACCAATTCGGATCGTCACCCTATTATTGTTGAGGACATAAAAGTGATGGAATCAAAATCCCCAAACCAACCTAAGATCGTAGGATGCATATTGGCTGGTGGGTTATCGCGACGGATGGGTGGTGGCGACAAATGTTTAATCAACATAGTCAACAAGCCAATATTAGACTATGTGGTCGAAAAATTGGAACCTCAAGTCGATGAATTGGTGATAAATGCTAATGGTGATTCAAACAGATTTTCACTGTTCAATTTACCTGTTGTCAAAGATCCAATAAAAGGTTTTGCCGGACCACTTGCTGGAATTTTAGCTGGATTACTCTGGACTAAGCAAAATTTTCCTGAGGTAAAATTTTTGTTAACAGTTGCTGGTGATTCTCCTTTTTTTCCAATGGAACTAGCAAAGAAGTTATCAACAAACCATTCTCCAAACGAAACAGAAATTAAACTTGCTAGTTCGCATGGAAAAGTGCATCCAGTTTTCGGCTTATGGCCAGTAAATTTGGCTACCCATCTCAAGCAATGGTTAACAAGTGGCCAATCTAAGAAAGTATTATCATGGGTGGATTGCCACCCAAATAGTATAGTTGAATTTGAGGGTATTCAAATCGGTAATGAATTAATTGATCCATTCTTCAATATAAATACCCCAGCCGACAAAGTCGTTGCAACTGAACTCATCAGCAAAACTAATTTTGGAGAGAGCTGATCATGCAGACCCCCGTATTTGGAATAACTGGTTGGAAGAATTCCGGGAAAACAACTTTAATTACTGAACTTATTACTGAATTCTCTCGACGTGGTTTGCGCGTTTCAACAATCAAACATGCCCATCATGCTTTTGATATTGACCATCCAGGTCGCGACAGTTTTCGTCATCGAGAAGCAGGGGCACAAGAAGTTGCAATTGTTTCTGGTAATCGATGGGCATTGATGCATGAATTACGCGAAGAATCAGAGCCGACACTTGATGAAATTATACCACACTTATCACCATGTGATTTACTATTGATTGAGGGGTATAAGAAAAACAACCACCCCAAAATTGAGGTACGGCTCGAATCAGCGAAAGATCAAACCCCGATTGCTGAATTGGATTCACATATTGTTGCTATTGCATCAAATCAGAACATAACTGGTTCGGATCGCCCAAATTTTGATATAAGTGACATAACTGGTATTGCAGATTTCATTTCAAACTATTTGCAACTAGGAAACAGAAATGTCCATCAATAATAAACTGATTAACGACTGTTTTATTCATGACAAAGATCGACTGAAACATGAAGAAGCAATTGCTATATTGAAAAGTCGGATTACACCAATTTGTGACGTGGAGACTCTAGATTTACATCACACTATTGGACGAGTTTTAGCTGAAACTATCATTTCATCACAAGATATCCCCCTTTCTAATAATGCGGCAGTTGATGGTTATGCATTTAGACATAGTAATTTTGATAATTCTAACGGAAAATTTCCAATTGTCGCGCGCATTGTTGCTGGTGATACTAATGTGATAGAACTACCTCAAAATTCTGCAGTGAGAATTTTTACCGGTGCGATGATCCCTAATGGTGCCGATACTGTTGCAATGCAAGAAGACTGCGAAGTGGATAATGATTCTCGAGTATTAATTCCCAAAAATTTAAAACAAGGTTCCAATCTAAGGTTAGCCGGTGAAGATGTTAAAGCAAACTCAACAATTGCAACAACTGGACAGATAGTACGACCACAAGAAGTGGCCTCAATTGCTTCCGCAGGTTTCAATTCAATAAAAGCTTACCGAAAATTGCGTGTTGGGATTTTGTCTACCGGTAATGAAATTGTCCGTCCGGGTCACGAAATACTACCAGGTCAAGTATATGATTCAAATACATTTCTCATTAACAGCTTATTAAATTCACTGCCGGTTGAAACCACAGATTTGGGAATTCTTTCTGATGACTTTGAAACTATAAAAAATACTCTACATAGCTACTCCTCAAAATTAGATGTTATTATCAGTTCAGGTGGTGCCAGTCGTGGTGATGAGGATCACCTCAACTCTGCAATTGACTCACTTGGATCCCGTCACCTATGGCAATTAGCCATAAAACCAGGCCGTCCGATGAGTTTTGGTCAAATTAATGATTGTGCAATAATGGCACTTCCTGGAAATCCCGTTGCAGTAATGGTGTGTTTCTTATTATATGTTTTCCCAACACTATATTGTCTTGCCGGTGCACCATGGTTTACACCAAATCGTTTTCCTCTTCCTGCATCGTTTACAATTAAAAACAAGAAACCCGACCGACGAGAATTCTTGCGAGGAAATTTGGTACACAATCAAAGTAAACAACTTTGTGTTGAAAAATTTCCACGAGACGGTTCAGGATTAATCACTGGATTGTGTGAATCCGATGGTTTAATTGAACTCAATGAAGAAATTACTGCAATAAATCTGGGTGATATGGTGACTTTCATCCCATTTTCAGAGTTTGGTATTACAACAAAATCAAACTTCTCACAATGATGCTTACACAAAAATATATTTCTAATTGATCAAAAAGTTTTTTTCTTTCATTTGCAAATATTCTATGAAAATATATATACTCTTCTAACTTTAAAATTTTCAGGGATAACCCTTAAAAAAAATGTGAGGAAAAAATGCAAACTTATTTTCGCATAGTAGCGTTAATAGCTACTTTATTTATGTCGGTCAGTGTGGTCTCCGCACACGACTGGACAAAAGTTCGAATTGGAACAGAAGGAGCATATCCACCATTCAATAATCTTGAAGCCAATGGCGATTTGGTTGGATTTGATATTGATATTGCCAATGCATTATGCAAAGAAATGAATGTTGAATGTGAATTTGTCATCCAAGATTGGGATGGCATGATTCCAGCTCTGCTTGCCAACAAATTTGATGCAGTAATCGCGTCAATGTCAATCACTGAAGAGCGCAAGCAAAAAGTTGATTTCTCTAGTAAGTATTACAACACTCCTCCAGCTATTGCGGTTCCAAAAGATAGTACTTTAACTGAAGCAACAAAGGCTTCATTGGCAGATATTGCATTAGGTGCACAGAGTTCTACAACCCATTCAAATTATGCCGAGAAATACTTTGAAGATAGCGATATCAAACTTTATCCCACACCTGATGAGTATAAGTTAGATCTTGCAAATGGTCGTTTAGATGCCGCGATTGATGATATCGTTGTGTTGGGTGAATGGCTTGCAACTGATGATGGTGCATGTTGTAAGATTTTGACCCCATTACCAACCGACCCTGTAATAAATGGTGAAGGTGCAGGTGTTGCGGTGAGAAAGGAAGATACTGAATTGCGCGATATGTTTTCAAGCGCAATCACCGCAATCCGTAATAATGGCGAATACAAAAAAGTCAACGATGAGTATTTTGACTTTGATGTCTTTGGAGACTAAATCTATCGTTGCTTAACATTTGACTGTTCCAGTTTAATAAATTGGAACAGTCAAAAACAATATATTAGAAAACTCCCAGCTTTATTGAGAATTATCACAAATGGATTACTACCTTACATTAATATCGATTGGCGAAAATGGTTGGGGAGATCAAATTGCAAGTGGCATTTTGATTACAGTAAGCTTGGCTTTAGTTTCATTACCAGTCGGTTTAATTCTTGGGTTTCTTCTTGCGCTTGCAAAAAATTCAACCGAAAAAAGCTTAATCGCTGCGGCCAATATTTACACTACTATTTTCCGCGGTTTGCCAGAATTGCTAACACTATTTTTGGTTTACTACGGCGCGCAGATTTCAATCCAAGTAGTTACCAAACTAATCGCGCCAGATATTAATATTGATATAAATTCATTTGTTGCCGGTGTTGTTGCATTATCTTTAGTATTCTCTTCCTATGCATCCGAAGCTTTTTTGTCGGCATTTCGTGGTATTCCACAAGGTCAGTACGAAGGTGGTGCAGCTCTTGGTTTAACACGTTGGAAAGTAATGTACCTCATTATTTTACCACAATTAATTCGTTTATCATTACCCGCTCTCAGCAATCTTTGGTTAGTTTTGCTTAAAGATACTGCATTAGTATCAGTTATTGGACTGGAAGATACAATCAGATGGACCGGAATCGCAGCACGTGTGACTAAGGAGCCATTCTTCTTCTTTAGTGTAGCCTGTATCATTTATTTAGTGCTTTCAATAATTTCTTCTTATGGATTACATCGAATAGACGTATGGACTAAACGCGGAGAAGTAAGAACATGAATGAAACCACCAGTATTAGCACACCTCCATCTCAAAACCCCAAACCCAATTGGAATGCAACTCGTACTACTGGTCATTTATTTTTAGGATTTTGGATTATTGCGGGAATCGGTTTACTTTGGTTCATGATTACTAGTTATAATCATGAATTTAATACGAAATATGTTCCAAAATTTTTTGATGGTTTCATCGTTACCATTATGTTGGTCTCGGTGTCATTGATTCTTGGAGCATTAATCTCGATTCCAGTGACTGCAATGCGAATGTCTAAAAGTACAATTCTCAGAGGAATTGCATATTGCTATGTATATTTTTTCCGAGGTACACCGCTTTTGGCTCAAGCGTTTTTGGTATACTATGGTGCAGGGTCGTTTCGACCATTTTTCCAAGATATTGGTTTATGGTGGTTCTTCCGAGATGCCTGGTACTGTGCAGTTTTTGCATTTTCACTTAACACTTCTGCTTATCAAGCAGAAATTCTACGTGGTGCTATTCAGAGTGTACCTCGCGGTCAATGGGAAGCAGCGCGATCTATGGGGATACCAAATTACATTGCATTTGTTCGTGTCATCCTTCCGCAAGCACTTATTACCGCGCTTAGACCTTATGGCAACGAAATAATCTTGATGATAAAGGGATCGGCAATTGCATCAATTATTACAGTTTTTGATATCATGGGTGAAGTACGTCGCGCATATTCACGATCATATGATTTTCAGGCATACATTTGGGCGGCTGTCATGTACTTGGTTTTAGTTGAAAGTCTAAGACGACTATGGGACCGTTTTGAGCTACGTCTAACCCGTCACCTAAGTAATTAGAACTAAACCTACTAAATTGACCTTGGTGGAGCGAACTAAAGTAGCTGAGACTATTCAAATACTAATCCCAGACATTTGCACAATGTTCAGCATCTGCTCGACTGAGATTAGGACTAAAACAATTTGGTCCACACGCACCTAACAAACCTGTAAATAACAGTAATAGCAAAAATGTTTTGATGTTTACGAGTTTCATATTACACCTCTTTGAAATTTGGCTTCAGAAATTATTGAAATTTATTTTGTATAATGCAACCCAATCAATTCTTGATTTGAAGAAATTGAGTACTTGTCAGCATATCGCAACACTCAAAATTTTCTGTAAATTCAGCACTTTTTGTCCACTAAAGTCGAAAAATGAGACATATTGTCGCATGATTTCAATATTTTTATCGCAATTTCTTCAAAATGACCTAAATACACGAGTCTTTTTACATATAACAGGTAACACATTACTTTAATAATAATTTTTATGAAATGGTTTAAGATTTTCTTATTGAATTTTACTAATCTAACTACCATATTAATTTTTCAGCAATTATGTTTAAGATACTATAAACACCACCACCTGCATAAAAAGTGAAGTATTCAATTAAAAAGAATAGTCCTTAGTACCGAAGAAGTAAACGAATTGAAGAAAGATGAACCAGGTAAAACTTAATTTGACTTTCTGCTCACGAGACGAAGAGAAAACTTAAACCCTAGAACAGGGGAGCTTAAACTTTCTGACAAAAACATTTATGAACTTTTGCGGTATACTTCTGGTTGAGCACCGCACGTACTTCAAAGAAGAGCAAATATTTTTTCACCAGGTGGATGAATTATTGGAAATCGCAAAACAGCACCGGATTCCTTGAAAGTATTACCACTATGAAATAGATATTTGATTTGTCAAGTATCTATCCACTATACAATAATCCTGAAAAAACTCTTACCTTTTCACCGAGTATAATTTGCAATGAAAATTATTTCAAGGGATTATTTCTCTTAATATCTCGCTATACCTAATACAATTTTGTTTCAGATACATTTCATATTGTCAGAAATAACCTTTCACAATAAGGTTTACAGAAATTTCTCCTATTTGCGTGACCATTAAAATAACAAAGTAAAAAATAAAGGTTGAATTTTTTATAAATACATTTATATTCGATCAAGAGCCAAAAACCAACATAATTGCAAAAACATGGAGCAAAAATAATGCAAAAAATTACTCTTAAGTACAAAAGAGGTTAAAGAATTATTGAAAGACTATAGTGGAAATAACCAATTTCAACAGTTACTTTCGCGTCTTCGGAAAAATTTAAATCACGAAACTCGTGAGGTTGTACTTTCTAATGACGACGTGGATGACATTCTCTGGTTTGCTTCTGGTTGGGCACCTAGTGTTTTTCAAGAAAAGGCAAGTAAACTATTCTATCACCATGTTGATGAATTATTTGAATTAGCAAAGCAATTAAATATTCCACGAAAACATTATCGTTTTTAAATATAATAGATTGTAAGTTTTTGGACCAATAAGTTAAAGATAGTAACAACAAATTGAAAATGTAATTAGTATTATTTTTCAACGGGAAAAGTAGGGTTGACATTTTATTTTAAAAATATATATATTACATCAAATTAAAGTGTTTTTAAATTTGTTTAAATTGCTAAAACAACCAAAAGTAAAGTACAGCGAGGTATACTTTATGAAAAAAATCACACTAAGTTCAAAGGAAATAAAAGAGCTTCTAAAAGAAGAATCTGACAAAAACCACTTTCAAAACTTACTATGGAGAATGCAAAAAAACTTGAACCCTAATACAGGTGAAGTGGTGCTTTCAGACAAAGATATTAATGAAATATTATGGTTTGCTTCTGGTTGGGCACCGCATGTTTTTCAAAAAAGAGCAAACAAACTATTTTTTCATCACGTTGATGAGTTGTTGGATTTGGTTAAACGATACCAAATACCAAGAAAATACTATCGCATATAAAATGCTAAGCAGGATGTTCTTATTTTACGAATTTAGGACATCCTCTTCAATTCAATATTGTTATTTCACAAAACAATATTCCAATCTTTCTTTCACAGAGTCGCACCTACAATTACTTTGTTCCATTCGTATCTCTTATTATCCAATATTGTTTTTAAAATACCCTGCCGACAAATTACTCGAGCCTTTGCAACAATCGCCACTTCATGATCTTTAATTCTCACGTTATTTCCATGTACCGCTTTTGAGCCAATTCCATAGAAATCACGACAAAGAAAAAATATCTCTTCACGCTCATTAAGATTTTTTCCTAAATGCCAAGCGCAACGCGAAGAAAGTCGGAAACCGAATTCTCCACTATTTGAGATATCTGCTAAATATAACGCCTCAAGGGCAATTCGCAAATTAATTGCTTGGTCCCAAAATCCAACAGATAGACGCATTGACTCTCGCCAACGGTTAATCGCAATCTTTAGACTATCTTGATTATTTGTGTACTCGCTAATATTTTGTTTCAACTTTAATGCAAGTTCAACATCACTGCTTGAAATTTCAACACATTTATGTGACTTCTCTATTCCAGAAAAAATACCTACATCATTGAAAGTCTTTTTCTCAGTAACTAACTTGGAACCAAAGATTTTTAATTCATCAAGTACACACCAAGACGAAATTACATTTATATGATGTCCAGTCTCCAGAGATAACACATCACAGAACGCTAATGTATCATATACAATATCAATTAGGTCATCATCACCTATCGTTTCGATTTCATTTGCAATAACTTTAAGAAAAGGACTACTTTCAGATCTAACAACTAAATACAATGCTCCCTCCGGAAGATCCTGCAATCCATAGAGGTCTTTTATGTAATACTGATATTTCGTAAATGGAACAATGGATACCGAATCTGAAATCTTATATTCGGTTTCAACTGAGATACCATGAATATAAAAGTATTGTATAAAATCTAGACTTTCACCATTTAACCAACTATTAAGTAGCTCAATTACCCGGTTTGCACCCAAAATTGCAGTCGCTCTAGTGAGTCGCATGACAAAACTTCTTATCATCATTTCATCAAAATTTGGGTTCGATTCACTGATTACCACACCTGACTGTAGTCCAGCAACGTTGGGTAAAGCGTTTACTAATTTTTGAAAATTTTTTACAACAGATTCTGCGACATCTTGGACTAGATTTGCATTCATAAACATATTTGAAGTTTCATTTGATTGAATTTGAGCATGATAAAGACTCTGCAACACCGGAATAGTTAATTTTCCAATTACAGGTGACTCAAACTGAATTTCCTTATCACTGATTTGTCTCTCGATTTCGTATATATCTCTTTTACAAGATTCAAAGTGACGTGCTAAATCTTTTGAAATCATTTCATTTCTCCAATACGAGGTTTGTTAGAATTAACATTTTTTAAAAAATCAAACGAACTAAACTATCAACATTCATATTAATTGTAAACCTAACTTCTCACATTTGTGTAAATGACATATTAACCTACATGAAAAACCGGAATAAGTTTTGTGAATGTGTTACAACCAAAACTCAATATCTAACAAAAGAAATTGAAATTGTACACATCATCAAATATATTTCCCAAATTAGTAAATCGTGCGAGTGTTAAACTTCTGCCTCGGTGGAACTCTTGATTTAAATCAGTACCTGCAATTTCATTTTACCAATTATGACAAAAACTCATGTTAAATTAGACACGTTATTACCACACGCGGGGAATGTTGATTCCACGGATGCACGTGCAATCAATTCACCGGTCCAAACTTCTACCACATTCACAAGAGATCGTGAATATCAGCTTGCTTCACCTGAAATGTTATACGGGCGAGATGACAATGAGCTATTTCATAAAATTGAGTCGTTAATTTGTCAACTTGAAAGTGGTGAAGAATCAAGAGTCTTTGCCTCAGGTATGGCTTCCATTACAGCTATTTTTCGCTCAGTTCCTCCAAATTCAACTATTATTGTACAAAGCGGAATTTATTGGGGAACTACCATCTGGGTTCGAGATTTTTGCAAATACAATGCAATTGAACTAATTGAAACGGATACCACTAACATTAATACAATCACTAGTTTAATTGAACAACACACACCAAGTCTAGTATTTGTCGAAATGCCGTCTAATCCATGGTTAGCAATCACCGATATTCAGAGTGTCGCCAGCACATGTCATAAACACAATTCAATTCTAGCTGTGGATGCAACAGTTGCTACTCCTTTGAACTGTCAACCTCTTAAACTTGGTGCAGATCTTTCTGTACATTCTGCAACCAAAGCATTAAATGGTCACTCAGATCTCTTTGCTGGGGTAGTAACCACTAATGATTCAAATCTCCCTAACTGGAAATTTATTTGTAACGAGCGCAAAAATTCCGGTGCAATTCTTGGTTCATTTGAAGCATGGCTTTTACTACGCGGCTTACGTACGCTTTCGCTTCGGGTTGAACGCATGAATCAAAATGCTTTTGCAGTTGCTCAATATTTGTCCCACCATAGACAAATTGAAACTGTATTTTATCCAGGGTTACCAAATCATAACAACCATAATATTGCCAAACAACAAATGCAAAATGATTTTGGTTATCTGCTGTCATTTATCATTTCAGGAAACAAAAACGAAACGCTAAAATGTGCCGGAAAACTTAAATTAATCAAACGTGCAACTTCATTAGGTGGACTTGAAAGTTTAATTGAACATCGAAATACAATAGAAGGAGATTTCTCCCAAATTCCAGAAAACTTCCTCCGTCTTTCAATCGGAATTGAAAATTCAAAAGATTTAATTGGCGACCTTGAACAAGCACTATCAAAAAAAAGTGACAATTAAAATTTTTTGTGATAATGTATTTAAAACATTAAGAGTATTTTTAGATTTATACTCAATAAAATCTTCAAATCACCGGTTTCAAACGCCGAGAATAAATTATGGAGTTTTAAACAATGGCGAAAGTTGCATTTATTGGTCTAGGAGTGATGGGATACCCCATGGCTGGACACTTAAAATCCAAAGGTGAACATGACGTAACGGTCTATAACAGAACAACATCCAAAGCCGAAGATTGGGTCGCTGACCACGGTGGTCAATTTGCACAAACACCCCGTGAAGCTGCAGTTGATTGTGAATTCGTATTTTCTTGCGTTGGAAATGATGATGATCTCCGTTCGGTAACAATTGGTCCAGAGGGTGCATTTGAATCAATGAAACCGGGATCAATTTTTGTTGATAATACAACAGCATCTGCAGATGTCGCTCGCGAATTGCATGCAGTAGCAAAGGAAAAGCGATTTGGTTTTCTTGATGCCCCGCTTTCAGGTGGACAGTTAGGTGCAATTAATGGAGTACTTTCAGTGATGGTCGGTGGAGATGACGCGGATTTTGAAAAGGCTAAACCAATCATGGATTGTTTCGGTAAACAAGTTGGTTTGATGGGACCATCAGGTTCTGGTCAACTTACGAAGATGGTAAATCAAATTTGTATTGCCGGAGTTGTTCAAGGTCTAGCCGAAGCAATTCATTTTGGTAAAAAAGCAGGTTTAGATATTACAAAAACAATTTCGGCAGTTTCTAGTGGTGCCGCACAATCTTGGCAAATGGATAATCGATGGGAAACCATGCGAGACAATAAATTTGACTTTGGTTTCGCCGTAGATTGGATGCGAAAAGATCTCGGAATTTGTCTAAATACAGCCAGAGAATTAGATGCCCGACTACCAATTACCGCGCTTGTTGATCAATTTTATGCAGAAGTGCAAGCTATGGGTGGAAATCGATGGGATACGTCAAGTCTAATTGCACGGTTGGAAGATGATCGCAAATAAAAAAAGTTAGCAAATACCAATTGCCACTAGCATCAGAATTCAAAATCATTTGATGATTTTTTCACTTTAATTTTTTCAACATGATTTAGTGGTAATTCGGTAGTATACTTAATTTTCTCCATCGCGAAAGTAGTTGTAACATCAGCAATATCGATTTTGGACACTAGTTTTTTGTAAAACTCATCGTATGCTTCAATATTCGGAACTACTACTAACAATAAAAAATCAACTTGCCCTGCCATCCGATAAAATTCTACAACTTCAGGAAATTCTCTGATACTAGCTGAAAACCTCGTTAACCAATCTTCAGTATGTTGATTAGTCGTAATTGAAACAAATGCCGTAACGTTTGCATTGATGGCTTCTGGATCGATCAATGCAACCCTTTTCCTGATTATACCTTCCTCTTCAAGTCGTTGTATTCTTCGCCAACAAGGTGTAGTTGAAAGACCAACCACTCTACCTATTTCTGCCACAGGTACGGTTGAATCCTTTTGTAGAATGGCAAGAATTTTCCGATCAATCCGATCTATCACTCGGTCTGACATCAATACATTCTCTAACTTACAATTGTTTTTATTAACAATCATAAACTAAATCACTTAAAATTTCAAGATATTGCTATAATCTTCAGGTGCTAAAACTATTATAATGAGTCACTACAAATGCCATTACATTTCCATATAATTTCACACAAATTCTTTTGCTCATTTAACTAATTTTGCTATTTCAAATTGTAAACTGGGTATAATTTTTGTTTCAAACCAAGGGTTTTTCTTAAGCCAACCTGAATTTCGCCAAGATGGATGTGGTAAAGGTAAATATCTCGGTTGATTTTGGCTACATCTATGTGAATTTTTCCACCAATTCTGAATGGTTTCAGTAATTGAAACACTATGAGAAATTCCCAAGTGATAGCTATGTGCGTATTTACCTATTGGGATAATTAACTCTAACTGTGGTAATTCTTTAAATAAGATATCGTGCCAAGTTTTTCGACATTCAGGGCGAGGTGGTAAGTCTGAACCATTATTATCTTGCCCTGGAAAGCAAAATCCCATTGGAATAATTGCAATTTGCGATTCATCATAAAATTTTTCTCTATTAATTCCCATCCAGTCCCGTAATCTGTCCCCTGAAGGGTCATTGAAGGGAATACCGGTTTTGTGAACACGAGTTCCCGGTGCTTGACCTGCGACACAAATGCGGGCAGTTTTTGAAACCCTAATCACCGGTCTAGGAGCTTGTGGTAACGGAGTTTTTATCGGATTTATTTGGCAGACGTTACACTTTTCGATTCGAATTTTTAGCTGTTCAAGATTAGAATTCATGGCTAGTTTATACATTATTCACTTGAAAACGATTCCAGCTAAATACTCAAACATAATTCAAAGTTACTTCAGTCTTTCTCTGAAACACCAGCTTGTTCAAATGTTGCCATCCCATTATATAGTTGAATAGCGGTTCTGATGATCTCAACTGCCAAAGCAGCTCCGGTTCCTTCACCTAACCGCATTCCCAAATCCAATATTGGTTTTTTGTTCATTTTTTTTAATGCAATCGCATGTGCCCCTTCAGCCGATACATGACCAAACTGACAATGATCTAATGCAGTTTCATCAATCATATAAAGAATCGTAGCCGCAGCCGTAGCAACAAAACCATCTACAATAACTGGGATTCTTTGAATACGTGCTGCAAGAATTGCCCCAGTCATTGCCGCAATTTCGCGTCCTCCAATTCGTTGCAATACTGCTAATGGATCACTCACAGAAGTTCCAATTCTTTCAACAGCCGCGGCAACGACTTGTTGTTTTCGCTTTAAACCTTCGCTATCAACACCTGTTCCCGCTCCTACCCAATCCATTGAATTTCCTCCAAATAACGCAAGATAAATTGCTGATGCTACCGTTGTATTTCCAATTCCCATTTCACCAACTACTAACAAATCTGTTCCACTTGCAACTGCCTCCATACCAAATGCTATTGTTCCTGCACATTCAGCTTCATCAAATGCATCAACTTCTGAAATATCCCCAGTAGGAATTTCAAGCGCAAGTTCATACACTTTCAATCCAATATTATGCAACTTGCAAATCTGATTAATTGCCGCTCCACCAGCCGCAAAGTTTGCGACCATTTGTTGTGTAACTTCGCTAGGAAACGCCGACACTCCTTTCGCAACAACTCCATGATTCCCCGCAAAAATTGCCACAAGTGGTTGATTAATTTGTGGATTACTCCGCCCCTGCCAAGAGGCAAACCACTCTGCTAACTCTTCCAATCTACCTAGAGAACCTGGCGGTTTCGTCAATTGAGCATTACGTGCTCTAACTTGTTCAATTACTGTTGCATCAGGTTTAGTCAATTCACTAAACAAGTTTCTAATGTCATGAAAAGGGATTGCAGATGAGTCTAAATTCATTAGAGTATCCTCTTGTATTTAAAATAAACATTGACTGAATCAATTAGATTTAGTAAGTATGACTCAATTTTTCAATTCCAATTTTAGAATATTTTTTTTGTTTGGATTCAATTCATGGCAAAACGAAAATTTTTTGTTGATTGGTTCGTCGACCTAGTGGTCAATATTCGGTTTTTCTCTAGACTACCACTTCCGAAAGCTATACCGAAAGACGGTATTTGGGGAACTCCTAGTTTTTCTGATTCATTGCTAAATTTGCCGCTAATTGGTTTTATTATAGCACTACCTGCAGTGTTCTTGTTGATTATCCTTACCTTTACTAAACTTCCACCTCTGGTCATAGCAACACTAGTTATTATCACCATTTGTTTATTAACCGGAGGTTTGCATGAAGATGGGTTAGCAGATAGTGCTGACGGTTTATTTGGCGGTAATTCACCGACCAATCGCTTGACAATTATGAAAGATAGCCGCATTGGAAGTTATGGTGTGATCGCGCTTATTCTCTCGTTTTCAATTCGAATATTTTTATTTTCAGAACTGTTAATTGAGTTTAACAATTTTCTTTGTTCCTTTGTTTTAATTGGTGCAGTAACAACTAGTCGCGCCGCGATGCTCACACCTTGGGTATTTTTGAAACCTGCAAGAAACAACGGACTTTCATCAAAGTTTGGTGCACCTAATTTTTTAAGTTTTGTTTTTGTCAACCTCTATACATTTATCATTAACATTCCATTAATTTTCTACTTTTCTTTTACCGCTTTCGCACTTGCATTCATAATGAGTCTATGGGTATCTTTTTGGGTTTGCTTTGTTGCAAATAAAAGAATCAAAGGACGTACAGGTGATATACTTGGAGCAACTCAGCAATTCGCTGAAATTGCATTTTTGATTGGGTACCTACATATTTGACTTCAAAATTTTCTTAGCAAATTCATCTCCTGTATTGATTCCGAATAATCAGAATTACACCGCAAATTAGCACTTTCTTTTGATTCATACTAAACTGAAGTATAACGATTACATTTTTTAACAGACTCATAATTAGATCAAACTAAATAACCTAAATTAGATCAAACTAAATAACCTAACTTGTAAGTATTGCAAAAAGTTAATTTGAGTACTATATTTAACTGGATAAATTCAAAACAAATTACATTAATTAGTAAAGCAAATAATCATAAATTGAATACCGAAGTTAACACAAATGAGCCGTTAGGATCTCCTAAATGTTTAACCGTCCGATCATAATCATATTAAGTGGGGCTGTCGCAAATGAAACTCTTTTATTTATGCGGGTTTTCGGTATAAATTTGGGGTCTTTTTTACTCATTTTATAAATTTTTTGACAAAATGCAATTTGGGGACATTTTTTAATTTGCAGAACTAGGAAAAAAAAGTTGAAAATATTTGCGTGCAGCCCTTGAAATTATTGGTATCAATACCCATATATTAAATTGTCATACCAATTTTAACGCGAGTATTTGAATGCCAAATTTTCTTTCATGCCAACGTAGTGATGCACTCATTACTCCCACTTTACATGATCATGTCAAGATCCACAATCCATTTGCTTTGTTTTTAATTAAACAAGTTGATCAAGTCCCGTTGACTTTTTTTCATGTTAACGACCGCAATAGCGGCGCAAAACAGTATCCTCCACATGTGCTGTTAGCAACCATTTGTTATGCCTTCTGCATTGGGATTTTCAGTTCGCGAGCGATTGAACGACTAACAATTGATAGTCTTACGTTCCAGTACATTACTGGCCGACGACGGATTGATCATTCAACGATTTGCCGTTTCTTTGTCAATAATAAGAGTGCGATCAACCAGTTTTTTACTGAGATCTTACTGACTGCGGCCGCGGGTGGTTTTTTAGACCTCACGAATCTTGGTATGGATGGCACGAAAATCAAAGCAAATGCGAATATCAATCGGAGCATGACGGTCGCAGAGGCGACGGACTGGTTGGCTCAATATGAGACAAAGATTGAAACATTCAAACAAGATATGAACAAGGTGTTGCTACAAATTGAAGAAATTGGGGATGCCAAGGATGATGAGTCGACAACGAAACTGCAACAATTGTCAAGTCAACTCCGAAATTTGATGTCAAAAGGTAAACAACTTGCGATTGACAAGGAGGCAATCAAGAAGGCACTAGCACA
Source organism: Stappiaceae bacterium (assembly GCA_964291365.2). GTDB lineage: Bacteria > Pseudomonadota > Alphaproteobacteria > Rhizobiales > Stappiaceae > JBDWFY01. The sequence goes on along the minus strand of OZ219989.1, from coordinate 124,918 downwards.
AGCCAAAATTGATGCTGAGAATGATGCGGAATATAACTATATTAAGCGTAAAAATCAACGTCTATTGAAACAGCAAGAGTCTGCAAAACCTAATAACAAAGACGCGTCGCGGTCGAACACCGAGCTCGCGAATAATCATCACTCTCACCGAATGCATCAAGGGATTCAAAACGCACGGGATAAGGCAGTACCAAAATCCAATCAACGTATCAATCTAACGGACCCGCCCAGTCGGCGCATGAAACCAACAGGTAAAGGTGTTATTCAGTCTTATAATGTTCAGACGGTCAATGACCTGTCGAAGAGTCGAATGATTGTTGCGACCAATGTTGTCTCCAATGAAAATGACCGGCAGCTATTGCAAGCAAACCTAGCCAAAATTCCAATTGAACTCAACGAGTCAACGACTGCTGTTGCCGATGGTGGGTATTTCAGTAATTATGAAATTAAGATGGCAAGACTGCTGGGAATCAATAGCTTAATCAATCCAGGTAAGATTGCGGAAACTAAACTCAAACCCTTTAAAGAAGCAATGGCTGAACAGTTAGAACTACCGCACAATAAGAAGCTGCTAAAAGCGCGCAGTTCAGTCAATGAAGGGACTTTCGGGCAAATTAAAGCCAATATGAACTATACAAAAATACTCCGACGTGGACTTGATTTGGTCAATACTGAAATTCAAGTCGTTGGTATTGCCTATAACATCAACCGATTATTTAAGTTAATTTCAGGGCAAAAATTATTGACAGCGGCTGTTGCATAATTCAAAATTTGACTCAAATTGGACTTCAATATAACAGCAATTTCATAACCAACTAAAACTGATCATTCTAGTCCTAAATCAGTCGTAAATTAGAATCAGAATTCGCTACCATGCAAATTCATTATGATTCTCATCGTAAAATTCGGAATTTCACGGTGAATTAAGCTTCCGAGCATGATATTTTGTGTAAGATCCAATGAACTTTCGTCAAAATTGCTCTTACTTAATCCAGTAATCAATTAAATATCGCAAATATAATCTTCCACCATTTAAAAAAATTATTTTTTCTTTAGTTGAGATGGAAATTTTGATAGTTTTGATTTAGTGACTCAAATTTTTTTCATATGCGACAGCCCCAAGTACAATCTTAGTTGGATTTATATTTTATACTCTAGTCTCACGCTGGTCAGTTTCCTCAAACGACTTTAGTTTTGGCGAATATATTCCCCAACTAATTTTGCTTGGTGGGGTACTTACTTTAGCGGTAGGTGGACTCTTGGGAAAAAAATTGCGTTTTGGGGAGGTTATGAAGTCTGTAGGTATATGGGGTGGATTGTTTGTCTTACTAATTTTTGGGTACGCTATCAGACATGATATTGCGAATATGGCAAATAGAACACTAGGAGCATTGGTCCCAGGTTTGACTGTCATAAATGCCGACCGAAGTATTTCAATAGTTAAATCTCAAGATGGGCACTTTTATGTGAGTGCAGATGTCAATGCCAATACTATTAGATTTTTAGTTGATACTGGTGCAAGTACAGTTGCACTTACCGCCGAGGATGCAACTCGAATAGGATTTTCACCTGAAAAACTTGATTATTCGCTACCAATATCAACTGCTAATGGTATGACTTTTGCGGCACAAATCTATATTGATCGTTTCAAAATCGGTGATTTTACACTTAATAACCTTGAGGCTACTGTATCAAGGCCCGGCGCGCTACATGAAAGTTTGTTGGGAATGAATGCATTACAAAGTTTAAATTCATGGCGCGTTGAAGGTGACCGATTAGTTTTGGTACCTTAGCAAATAAAAATTTGTTATGTGTAATTGTGCCGACAAATAATAATTCACTAAACTCAAGCTGAATTTTACTCCTCACACACCACTCTACTTCATAGACTAAGAAGGGATTTACTTTGGCAGCTATTCTATGTGTTAGCTCAATTAGTTTTAATCACATTTCTTTTTCCCAAATTCTTTCAATAAAGTAATTAATTTATCAAAGCTAATTTTTTTACAGTTGATAAAAATTTTTATACACAACACAGTAGAATTTAATTTCATTCCTATCTTAAGTTAAGAGTAGTCGACATTAACGCCCAAAATATCGACACTATTTGCAAATCTAAAAAAATATAAAGAAAAATTATTTTTTCTTGCACAAAATTTTTGTATGTGGTATACCAGACACAAAATACAAATAAATAGAATCAAATTCGTTGCATGTTTAGGAAATTATCATGTCTGTAAGTGAACTTCTCACTCCGATTGATCAGTCTTTCTCGTTAAAGGATCATACTTGTTCAATATTGCGCGATGCCATACTTGACATGGATATTTATAGTGACGGGGTTGACTTGCGTCTAGACGAAAGACAGCTAGCAGATCGACTAGGTATTTCTCGTACCCCTGTACGTGAAGCATTATCTCAACTGTCTCACGAAGGTCTAATTGAAATTGTACCTCGTAAAGGAGTCTTTGTTTGCCGTAAGTCACTCTCAGAAATTCTTGAAATGGTTATTACTTGGGCAGCATTGGAAAGTATGGCAGCGCGACTTGCAACCTCACATGCTACGGACTCAGAATTGAAATCACTTCGTGACTTTGCGATTCGTCATAGTTCAGATGTTGAGCGCGCAGCAATTGAAGAATATTCTGACGCTAATATTACCTTTCACCAAACTATTTTGAAATTATCCGGTTGTAAGCTATTACGTTCGACTGCTGATGGACTTTTTATTCATATGCAAGCGGTCCGACGTCGCGCAATGCGTGAAAGTGACCGCGCCACAAAATCGGTTGCTGATCATATGCAAATTATTGAAGCATTGTCTGCACGTGATTCAGATAATGCCGCGAAATTGGTTAGAGAACACACCATGCGTTTACACGACCATATCAAAAATTCTTGGCCAGCGAATAACTGGATTGAATAAACAGAATAACTAGCAAATTAACAACAAAATTGAGAAAACCATGAATTCTACAATACTTGAAAATCAAATTGATTCATCCGAACCGGTTGAGTTAACCGACGGCTTTCATTTAATTATAGACGCTTTAAAGCTTAATGGTTTAACCACAATCTATGGTGTACCAGGCATTCCAATTACTGATTTTGGGCGAATGGCACAAGCAGCAGGACTACGAGTTATATCTTTTCGCCACGAACAGAATGCTGGAAATGCTGCTGCTGTCGCTGGATATTTGACTAAAAAACCTGGCATTTGTTTAACAGTTTCCGCACCAGGTTTTTTGAATGGATTGACCGCACTAGCACATGCAACAACCAACTGTTGGCCAATGATACTAATTTCTGGCTCTTCTGAGCGTGAAATTGTTGATCTGCAACAAGGTGATTATGAAGAAATGGATCAACTGGCCATAGCCAAACCACTTTGTAAAGCTGCGTACCGAATCCTCCACGCTGAAGATATTGGTATTGGAATTGCTCGGGCAATTCGCTCTGCTGTTTCAGGTCGACCTGGTGGTGTGTATTTAGATTTACCCGCAAAACTTTTTGGTCAAGTTATGAATCAAACAGACGGTAAAAATTCATTAATTAAGGTTATTGACCCAGCACCCGCACAAATTCCATCACCAGAATCAATTGCTAGAGCACTTGAAGTCATTAAACAAGCTAAGCGACCACTTATCATTCTAGGTAAAGGGGCAGCTTACGCGCAAGCAGATAATATAATTCAAGAACTCATTGAAACCAGCGGCATTCCCTATCTTCCAATGAGTATGGCCAAAGGATTGCTACCGGATAACCATCCACAATCCGCCGGTGCAGCGCGCTCACTAGTTCTGAAAGAATCCGATGTCGTCATTATGATTGGTGCTCGTCTCAACTGGTTGTTATCCCACGGTAAAGGGAAACAATGGGGAAGCGAAGCGAAAAAATTTGTTCAAATTGACATTGAACCTAGAGAAATGGATAGCAATCAAGAAATTGTTGCACCAATTGTAGGCGATATTGAATCGTGTACGACTCTATTGCTTGAAGGAATGCAATCAAATTGGAAACAACCTCCTGCAGAGTGGACCGATAAAATACGTGAGAAAGTTAATACCAACATTGAAAAAATGGCTGGAAAATTGCGTAATAACAATATTCCGATGGATTTTCATGGTGCACTTGGTGTTCTGAAAGACATTGTCAAACAACAACCTGATACTGTTGTCGTCAATGAGGGTGCAAATACCTTAGATTTTACGCGATCAATCATTGATATCTACAAGCCTCGCAAAAGAATAGATGTTGGGACTTGGGGAGTTATGGGAATTGGCATGGGATCAGCCATTGCCGCTGCCATAGAAACTGGCGAACATGTCTTAGCTATTGAAGGTGATAGTGCGTTTGGTTTCTCTGGGATGGAAATTGAAACTATTTGCCGATACCAACTACCCGTCTGTATCGTAGTCTTTAACAATAATGGAATATATCGCGGAACAGATGAAAACCCGGGCGATGGACCTGATGTCGCAACAACAGTTTTTGTTAAAAATGCTCGATATGACAAAATGATGGAAGCCTTTGGCGGCGTTGGAGTCAACGCTACATCACCAGATGATTTACGACGCGCCGTTACTGAAGCACTTGAAAGTGGAAAACCAACATTAGTTAATGCAGTCATTGATCCAAGCGCAGGTACAGAAAGTGGGCGCATCGGTAATTTAAACCCGCAAAGCGTCGTAACCAAGAATTAACACAAATATATCAATCAATAACAGAAAGGAAACCACATGAAAGCCTTAGAAGGAATTAAAATACTGGATTTCACCCACGTTCAGGCCGGTCCGACCTGCACTCAATTGCTTGCATGGATGGGTGCTGATGTTATTAAAGTTGAACGTCCTGGTGTTGGAGATGCAACTAGAAAACAATTGGTGGATTTTCCAGGTAAAGACAGTCTCTATTTCACCATGCTTAATCATAACAAGCGATCAATAGAAATTGACTCCAAACATGACACCGGCAAGGGTGTTCTTACTAAATTGATCGAGACTTGTGATGTTCTAGTTGAGAATTTAGGACCAGGTGCACTCGATCGAATGGGATTTTCTTGGGAAAAAATTCAAGAGATTAACCCACGACTGATTCTCGCATCCATTAAAGGATTCGGTCCCGGTCGTTATGAGAACTGTAAGGTATATGAAAATGTCGCTCAATGCGCTGGTGGGTCTGCATCAACAACCGGTTTTCGAGATAGTGTTCCAACGGTTACTGGTGCTCAAATTGGTGATAGTGGAACAGGTTTAAACTTAACAATTGGCATTCTTGCTGCGCTTTTACATCGGGAAAAATCTGGGCGTGGTCAAAAAGTGTTAGCACCTATGCAAGATGGTGTGGTTAATCTTTGTCGCGTCAAACTACGCGATCAACATCGTCTGAATGCAGGTCCATTGGAAGAATACTCACAATTTGGAGAAGGAATACCATTTGGCGATACCACACCACGAGCAGGCAATGATTCTGGTGGCGGTCAACCAGGAAGAATTTTAAAATGTAAAGGTTGGGAAAACGACCCTAACGCGTATACTTACTTCATCACTCAAGCTGCAGTCTGGGAAAATGTTTGCGATGTTATTGGTAAACCAGAATGGAAAACTGACCCAGATTATGCGACACCCAAAGCACGACTGCCGCGTTTAAATGAAGTTTTTGAGACCATTGAAGAATGGACAAAAACGAAAACTAAATTCGAAATTATGGACATATGTAACCCCCTCAATATTCCAGTTGGTCCAGTATTAAGTATGAAAGAAATCTTAGAAGACGAGGGGTTACGAGCTTCTGGAACTATCGTTGAAGTATTTCATCCTGAACGTGGGACTTATATGTCAGTTGGATGTCCAATAAAACTTTCGGATAGTCCAGTTGAGGTCAAAGCTTCACCACTTTTAGGTGAACACACTGAAGAAATCCTTACTGAATTACTAGGTTATTCTGGAAATGAACTAGACCAAGTGCTGAATTCTGGGGCAGTTGGAGACTTTCAACGTGAAGCAGCGGAGTGAGTCAAAGCGATGCGTCTCATTATAATGGGTCAACAGGCATTTGGAAAAGATGTCCTTGCCAAAATCTTAGAACACGGCGAAGATGAGGTCGTCGCGGTCTATTGTGAACCTGACCAAGAACATAAAAAAATTGATCCAATCAAAGAATTCGCTCAAGAACAAGAAATTCCGGTATTTCAACCAGCGAATTTTGATGACCAACAAGTAATGGATCAACTCAACCAATTGAATGCTGACCTTATTGTTATGGCGTTTGTCAATGTATTTGTGCCAGAAGCTGCACGAAACGCACCCAAAATGGGATCAATTTGCTTTCATCCGTCTCTACTCCCATTACACCGTGGCCCATCAGCAGTAAACTGGCCTATTATAATGGGAAGTACAAAGAGTGGCTTTTCTTGGTTTTACCCAACAGACGGATTAGATGAAGGAGATGTTCTTATGGCCTGGGAGTGCGAAATTGGACCTGATGACACCGTAATTGATTTATATTTTAAAAAAATATATCCTAATGCGGTTGAATCATCATTAGAAGTGATTAATTTATTTCGCACTGGTAATCCACCAAGAATAAAGCAAGATGAAAACAACGCAACTTATGAAAGACGTTGCCTGAAAAAACACGCACATATTGACTGGAACAAACCCGTAGAACAGGTCTACAATTTAATCCGTGGCACCAATCCTTCTCCAGGAGCATGGACCACTATTAATGGCTCAGAATTGCAAATTTTCGATTGTTCAAAAGTTACCGGTGATGGAATATCCAGTAAAGTGATGAGCATAACGGACAAGGGTGTGGAATTGCAATGTATTGGAGGACGCATCCAAATAAAACGAGTTCGACCGCAAGGTAGTGACAAAGTTACAGCAACTGAATGGGCAAACTCAATTAATCTTTCAAAGGGCGATATGCTCGGAAACTAACCAACAAAAGAGAGTGGTAAATTATGTCTGATATTGAAATTGCACGTAAAGCAAACAAAAAGCCAATTCAAGAGATTGGTTCTAAGCTGGATATTCCAAGTGAAGATCTCTTACCATTTGGCCATGATAAGGCAAAAATTTCTGAATCATTTATTAAGTCACTATCAGGTCGAAACAATGGCCATTTAATTTTAGTGACCGCTATTAATCCAACCCCAGCAGGAGAAGGTAAAACCACTACTACTGTTGGATTGGGAGATGGATTGTGTGCAATTGGAAAGAAGACTGCGATCTGCATTCGCGAAGCTTCATTAGGACCAAATTTTGGAATGAAAGGTGGTGCGGCCGGTGGTGGTATGGCACAAATCGTTCCTATGGAAGACATGAATCTCCACTTTACTGGTGATTTTCATGCAATAACGGCTGCGCATAATCTTTTAGCCGCGATGCTTGATAATCACATTTATTGGGGTAATGAACTTGAAATTGATATCAGAAGAGTCCCATTTCGTCGAGTTTTAGATATGAATGATCGCGCTCTTCGTGAAAATGTCGTAAATTTGGGTGGTGTTGCCAATGGTTTTCCACGTGAGAGCGGGTTTGATATCACCGTTGCTTCAGAAGTCATGGCAATTCTATGTTTAGCAACAGATGTTAAAGATTTAGAAAAACGACTGGGTGGTATTATTGTCGCCTACCGACGAGATCGTTCACCAGTATTTGCGCGAGATATTAAAGCTGATGGTGCCATGACCGTTTTGTTGCAACAAGCTATGCAACCAAACTTAGTTCAAACGCTTGAAAACAATCCTGCATTTGTTCATGGAGGTCCATTCGCCAATATTGCACATGGATGTAATTCTGTAGTTGCAACCACAACCGCGCTCAAACTAGCTGATTATGTTGTCACGGAAGCTGGTTTCGGTGCTGATTTAGGTGCTGAAAAATTCTTCGATATCAAGTGTCGTAAAGCTGGATTGACTCCTGAAGCGGTAGTATTAGTTGCCACCGTACGTGCCCTGAAAATGAATGGTGGTGTTAAAAAAGATGATTTAGGAACAGAAGATATTGAAGCAGTAAAACGCGGTTGTGCAAATCTCGGACAGCACATAGAAAATATTCGAAAGTTTGGAGTTCCAGCAGTTGTTGCGATCAACCATTTTGTGTCAGATACAGATGCTGAAATTCAAATAATCAAAGAGTATGTCTCTACTCAAAATACTGAAGCTATTTTATGCAAACATTGGGCAGAGGGTTCAAAGGGGACAGAAAATTTAGCTAACAAAGTTGTAGACGTAATTGAAGCTGGAAACGCGAAATTCACACCATTGTATCCAGATGAAATGTCACTCTTTGAGAAAATTGAGACAGTAGCCAAAGAAATCTATCGAGCCGTTGAAGTTTCAGCAGATAAAAAAATTAAAGATCAGTTAAAATTGTGGGAGGAACAAGGGTATGGTAATTTGCCAGTTTGTATGGCAAAAACGCAATATTCATTTACTACTGATCCAAATCAGCGAGGTGCACCACAAGGACATGAACTTCCAATTCGCGAAGTTCGCTTATCTGCAGGTGCTGGATTTATTGTTGTGATTTGTGGTGAAATTATGACTATGCCTGGACTTCCACGAAAACCGTCAGCTGAATCAATTAGAATAAATGAAGACGGTCTGATTGACGGATTATTCTAAATTTTCTGAACAACAGAAATTTCACGGTAATTTTTTAAATAGTTGAAATGCAAATTGACGAAAATCTGGCTTCTATTCATGTTAAAATGATTGTCAATTTGCATTTAATTCTTTTTTATATTAACTTTTACAAAAAGGATTTTCCTAATACATGAAAACACAGTTAAATTGAGAACCTCTCAAAAAAATTGTGTCAATACACCAAAAACCCATCGGAGGTTAAAATGTCAAAAACAGCAAAACTCTTGGCGAAAATTATTGCTACTTCAGCGATTTGTCTTTTTGCCATTACTAATTTCGCCAATGCCCAATGGCAACCAAATAAGCCGATTGACTTTGTTATCATGGCTGGTGCCGGCGGTGGTGCAGACCAAATTGCGCGGTTTATTCAATCCGTTGCTGAAAAAAAAGACCTCACCAATCGACCATTGGTACCTAATAACAAAGGTGGCGGTTCTGGTGCAGAAGCACTTATAGAATTAAACACTGCTTCAGACCCAGATCATACCATTTTGGTAACTTTAAATTCTTTTTTCACAACTCCACTTCGTCAACCTAATCTCGGTATTGACGTTACTACATTCACCCCTGTCGCAATGATGGGAGTTGACCCATTTGTGTTGTGGGTTCACAAAGATAGTGGAATTACAACATTTGAACAATGGCTTGATACGGTGAAAAGTTCTGGCGATTATGTCATGGGAGGAACGGGTAAAGGTCAAGAAGATTCAATAGTTATTGGCTACATGGAAAAAGCTTTTGGTATCAAAGTTACCTATATTCCATATCCTGGTGGTGGTGCAGTTGCTAAAGATCTTGCTGGTAAACAAATCATGGCAACAGTTAATAACCCCGCTGAAGCAAAAGGATTCCATGAAGCTGGTGAAGTTGTACCACTTCTAGCTTTTTCTGATGAAAGACTCCCAGCCCTACCAGATGTTCCTACTCTCAAAGAGAAAGGGCAAGATTTCAGCTATTACAATCAAAGAGCTGTTGTAGGTGCACCGGGTCAATCAGATGGTGCCGCAAAATACTACCAAGATTTGTTTGAAACCATATTTGAAACGGATGAATGGCAAGGATATATGGCATCAGAAAGCTTGTCTCCGCTATGGTTAACCCCATCAGAGCAAAAGGATTATTGGCAGCTACAGATCGATAATCACAAGACCATCTTAACTGACCTTGGTGAAATTCAGTAACACAAACACTAAATTCAAGGGAGGCTAATTTGCGAGTTGGTGAGTTTGTAACAGCAGGTGTTCTTGCGATTCTTTCCATTTATATGATGTGGAAAAGTGCCGAACTCGAAATTGGCTATATCAGTGATGAAGGACCGGGAGGCGGAGCATGGCCGTTCTGGCTCTCGGCAATAATCTTGATTTGTACCGTTATTATTGCGGTAAATGCATTTAGACGAACTTCTCCGCCTTCTCAGTCCAATAAACCAGTACTAGATAGCTTGGGAAGGAAAATTATCCTTCAAGTATTTGGTGGAATTGTTGTATTTGTTGCTCTCTCATCAGTAATTTCGATGTATGGTGCAATACTGCTATTCCTGTTCTACTATCTAAGATTTTTAGGGAAGCACTCACTTTTACTATCATTAAGTATTTCAATCTTAACTCCCGTTATTCTATTTTTCTTTTTTGAAGCACTAATGCGAATAACTTTACCTACCGGTTGGCGATTTACCGACCCAGTTTTCAATTTTCTCTATTCAATCATTTATTAAAAAGAATTTAGCAACGAGCAATTTAAAATCAAATTAGGACAAGTGGACTAATGGAGATTTTGCAACTTCTTACCGGTGGATTATTAGAAGCAATTCAACCAATCAATCTGATGTTGATTGTCATTGGGGTAACTTTAGGTTTATTTATTGGTGTTATGCCAGGACTAGGTTCAGTCAATGGTGTCGCGATATTACTACCCATAACATTCTTAGTTCCACCGTCCTCAGCAATTATCTTTCTAGCTGCGATCTATTATGGTGCAATGTATGGTGGTGCAATCAGTTCTATTGCCCTCGGTATTCCTGGAGCATCTACAGCTGTAGCAACGACATTTGATGGACGACCAATGGCGATGCAGGGTAAAGCTAGTCTTGCATTAGTTACCGCAGGAATCGCTTCTTTCATTGGTGGAACAGTTTCTGTCGTGTTATTTACACTGTTTGCCCCTCCATTAGCGACGGTTGCATTGAGTTTTGGTCCACCTGAAATTTTTGCTTTAATGTTATTAGCCTTTGCGACATTCATTGGACTAGGTGGCGATGATATCCCAAAAACAATTTTATCAATTTGTCTTGGACTTGTCTTTGCAGCTGTAGGATTTGATGAAATTTCTGGAGCACCTAGATTGGTATTTTTTGACATTTCTGGATTTCTACATGGTATCAATTTTTTGGTTCTAGCAATAGGAGTTTATGGTATTGGTGAAATGCTATGGACGCTTGATTCTACACGTGGGAAGATAACAACTACCGAAGCAAAAATATCGTTCAAAGGTGTCCTATCTGATTCAAAAGAAGGAATCAAAAAAGGAAAAAACGGCATGACCATTGGGTCACTTCTTGGTTTCTTTGTCGGCATTTTGCCCGCCGCAGGTGCAACACCTGGATCTCTCATGGCTTATGGCGTTTCAAAATTAGTATCAAAGAAACCTGAAACTTATGGCAAAGGAAATCCAGATGGTGTTGCGGCTCCTGAATCCGCAAATAATGCCGCTTCCACTGGTTCTATGCTACCGATGCTAACACTCGGGATTCCAGGCTCACCAACAACAGCAATTTTATTGGGTGGCATGGTGATTTGGGGATTAACTCCTGGACCTAGACTATTCACCGATGAGCCCGTATTTGTTTGGGGATTGATAGGGTCTTTTTATGTTTCTAATTTTTTTGCTTTATTAATAAATCTTTCATTTATTCCGCTATTTATCTGGATGTTACGATTACCATTCACAATTTTAGCTCCAATGATTTTCGTTCTTTCTGTAGTAGGGGGATATGCCGCAACGAAAGACATGCATGATGTTTGGCTCATGGTGATATTTGGAATTAGTGCATTCTTTCTCCGAAAATTTGATTACCCACTTGCCCCAGCAGTGCTTGCAATTGTACTAGGTCCAATCGCAGAACCAACACTCCGTCAATCGCTATTACTCTCTTCTGGAGATCCAATGATCTTTTTGAGCCGACCAATTTCCGCTCCAATAACGATAATTGCGATCTTTTTACTAGGTTATCCATTATATAAATTGGTTAAAAACAAACTTTCCAATTCTAAACAGCAAGCTTCTTCTAACTAGTTAAATCAAGTATTTCGGCAATTTTATTTATCTGGAATTTAATTCCAAACCAGTTGCAAATTGAACAATAAATTCACAAATAGTAATCAGAAATTTGACTAGATTTTTTAGGTGCCACCTATGGAAACTGAATCCGAAGAATTTAACGCATGGAACCCTGGACTCACATCTGACATACCAGTTCATTTATACCCAAAAATAACCTTATTTGATCCAGCAAATTCTCAAGTCAATTATGAACAAGCGAAAAATTTTGCTGAGTTTTGTGGATTAAAACCCTATGAGATGAATGCGTTTAATGTATCAAGACTTATTGTACACGAAACTTTTGTCAGAGTTACCAGTGATTTATATGTACAAGATGGTCCAAATTATGAGGACTTAGGAATAAGTATGCGCGGGATGACTGATACAATTATTCGCAAGTACATTACGCCGAATTTATCTCAATTGGAAGCTGAAGTTGAACTATTGCGAAGCGATGTATTTGCTCGTTTAAATCAAATCTATGAGTCTGAACTATGTATTCAACCAAGAATATCCAAACCAAGTAAAAAAGGGTTTTTCGCCAAAATTTTTAACAAAGAAAATAAACCGCGCGAAAGCAAATCAAATAATGAATTTGATACTTTAAACAAGTGGCAAAATGACATCCACTCAATAGAATGTCCAATACAAAAGGCTTGCATCAATGGAATGCACAGAATTATTGGGGCAATTGTAGGACATCGGGGTAGATTAACTGGTGATAAAGAGTTGATAGTTCAGATGGTAACAAATTGGGTATGCAATGATTTAGGAAGCAGAAAAATCGGAGAATTAATTGAACCCATGATCCGTCATGCCGCTGAACAAGAAGGATATAAATTTCTCCCAGCTCAAGAAAAACCAGTTATCTTAAATGTAAAGGGTGCTTCAGCAGCTGGCAAAAGTACCCTTCGACAATTTCAAAAAAAATTAGTCGACCGGTTGGATATCAAATGGGAAGATTTTGCGCTAATCAGCCCAGATTATTGGCGAAAATATTTACTTGATTATGACTCTATCGGCAAAGATTTCAAATACGCGGCAATGTTAACGGGGCATGAATTACAGGTCATTGATAGGAAACTAGATCTCTACGTTGAATCAAAAGCTAACCAAAAGAAATTACCTCATCTACTAATTGATCGTTTCAGATTTGATAGTTTCGCATTGGGAATGAATAACCAACCGTCAAAAAGGATGTTGAGCAGATTTGGTCATACTGTATTTTTGTTTTTTGTTATCACTCCTCCAACAGAAACCGTACCAAGAGCTTGGAATCGTGGACATACAACCGGTCGATATAAATCTGTAGATGACCTGCTATACCATAATGTAGAAGCATATACTGGAATTCCAAAAATGTTTCTCAAGTGGGTTAAAAACAAACATCAAAAAGTTCACTTCGAATTCTTAGATAATAATGTAGCAAATGGAGATATACCGAAAACAGTTGCGTTTGGTTGGAACGACCGCTTGATTGTATTGAATCCTGAATTGATGCGAATATTTCATCAGTACCGTTCGATAAATTTAAAGGCAGAGCGACCAGAAGATGTCTATCTAGATGTCAAAGATTCTGATGAAGATTTTCTAACTGAGTGCATTGAAAAAATAAGTGAAGTAACATTTATTGATTCTCAAACTGAGAAAATTGTCGGACAAACTAACGATGGCAAATACACATTTGAGTTTGAAAATTTCTTTTCAAAAAATCGATTTAACCCTCAAAATCGAAGACCAAAAGAGAAAGAATATAATGCCAATGAAACCAATGAAAATTTTTTGGGTAATAAATCAAATTTTGATTTTGAACTAGAACGGCGATTTACTCTAGGTAAATGGGGAGTAAATTAGAGAAATTCTTAAGAATTAAATATTCGACCAGAAGTTTGTCTGGAAAATTTCGAAATTGATGTCCTTATACTCTCGAATAACACTATATGATTCATAAAAATTATTGTAATGATCGTGTATTTTACTATAAAGTGTTGCAATATTGTAGCAAAAGAGTTATATTCATTTTTACAATTGTAATTTGCTTATTATTGTTAGAACTTATTTTGTCCTTCTTTCCTAAGAAAAATTGCCTGCAATAAATTAAATGAAACCGTTTTGTTGAATTTTAAGAGCAATGATTTAAAAAGTGCAATTTTGTTGGGATTTAAATTTCACAAACAATTGGGAAAAACTCTATTTATGCAAGATACCAACATTGACTACTCAGGTTTAGAAATATCCGCGTTAGACTCCGTTGAACCCTCCCCTCGTTCAATCGCGAATGAAGAAAATTCAGCGAACAAGAAAACTTTAATTGAACCAAATAATAATAATCTTACACCCAAGCAAAGGCAGACTTAATAATTTCTAATGATCTTGACATTGTGTCAGATAATTTGGACAAGTATGATCTAGTATCTATGGACCTTGATAACTTTCTAGCTTATATCTTGGATCATTATAGGAAAATAGCTTTGGAAATATTTAAAGCTTTGAGGAAAAGACGAAACAAAATTAAACTTCTTTCTAAATCGGAACTTATTGATCGTCTGAAAGAAATTGGATTAGTCAAAACCGCAAAAATGTTGGAATCTATGCATTATTTAAAATAATCCTATTGTAGTAGGTACAATTGTATTCTAACTTTAGTAGTAGGGAATGGGTTTCTATTCTAGATAATATTCAGTAGTTTTATTGTGGTAATAACACTAATTGCATGAATAATAGTATGTTCATTCAGAATTTGACTTAATTCGAAAATTTGACACAATTTAGGTACGCCTAACTAAGCTGCGTATTCCAACGGAACTCTTTGATCACTAAATTGATCATTTAAAACAACTGTATTATCAACTTCATTCATTGCTGATTCAATAATTTCTAACCCTGCACTACTCAAAATACTTTTAGTAGTCAAAATTCGTCTCCAGCTTCGTGCACCTGGTCTGCCATGATACAGCCCCAAAATATGCTTAGTTAAAGAACACAGTCTTTCACCTTGAATTAATTGATCACCTATATAATTGGAGAATTCTTCAATTACTGATTCCCGTTTAGAATTTTTAGTTTTTTCACCATAAATTATCTCATCAACCTCAGAGAGCATCCATGGATTTTGGTAAGCCGCGCGTCCAACCATTACTGCATCTACTTCATTTAGATGCATCTGACACTCTGCTATAGTTTCTATACCTCCGTTAATTCCAATAAACACGTCCGGCAATCTAGCCTTTAGCCGGTATACCCTTTCATAATCTAGTGCGGGAACTTCTCTGTTTTTCTTTGGACTTAGTCCATCAAGCAAAGCTTTACGGGCATGCACCCAAATCCCATCAACTCCTTCTGAAATTACCGCGTCAGTAAATTCATTTAATGCAGTCTCAGTATTTTGATCATCCACACCAAGTCGACATTTTACTGTCACAGGAATTTTTACAGCTTTCTTCATTGCCGCGACGCATTTACCAACCAGCTCTGGAGTTTTCATTAGGCACGCACCGAAACTTCCATTTTGGACTCGATTTGACGGGCAGCCTACATTCAAATTAATCTCATCATAACCGTAATTTTCAATTATTTTTGCAGATTCAACTAGTTCAGCTGGATTTGATCCGCCAATTTGGCAAACAACGGGATGTTCAATTTGCGAAAATCCTAAGATCTTTTCTCGATTTCCATGAATAACTGCTCCAGATGTAACCATTTCTGTAAATAACAGTGCGCGCTTCGTCAAAGTACGATGAAATACGCGACAATGCCGATCTGTCCAGGCCATCATAGGTGCAATGGCAAACTGCTTTTGGTTTGTTTGAGAAGTGGATGTCATCTCAGGTTATCAAAATTATTTGAATGTCAATGTTCATAAGTGTCCAAAATCATATAGAGTTATCCAACTATTTTTCAATACCTTTCAATTCTTGAAAGATACTCAACCAACCACATTAAACTCTGGTCCGTAGGGATACTTTGTAATATTTTCATTTCCTTCTTCATTGATGATCAAAATATCGTGTTCCCGATAACCACCAGCTCCATCTTGGCCTTCAGCAATTGTTATCATTGGTTCCATTGATACAACCATTCCTGGTTCTAACACTGTATCAATATCCTCACGTAATTCCAAACCAGCTTCTCTACCATAATAATGACTCAAAATTCCAAACGAGTGTCCATACCCAAAGGTGCGATATTGAAGTAAATCGCGTTCTTCCAAATACTCATTAATCTTTAGTGCGACCTCGGAACACTTAACACCCGGTTTTAATAAACTGATTCCATATTCATGTGTGTCGATATTTGCCTGCCAATACTTCAAATTAACTGGAGCAACCTCAGCTACAAACAATGTCCTTTCAAGCGCGGTATAATATCCAGAAATCATTGGGAATGCATTCAATGAAATTGGTTCTCCTCTTTGAATAATACGACCTGTTACCGGATTATGCGCGCCATCAGTATTTATTCCTGATTGCAACCAAACCCAAGTATCACGATATTCGGCATCCGGAAATGATTTTGCAATTTCCACTTCTAATGCATTTCGACCAACCATCGAAATATCAATCTCACGCAATCCCTCCTTCAAAGCATCGTGAATTGCATAACCTCCTACATCAGCAATTCGCGCACCCTCGCGAATCAACTTGATCTCGTCGGTTGATTTTTTCATTCGTTGACGCATTACTAATTCCGCAATGTCAAGACTTTGAGCAGGTTTCAAAAAGTTTTCTAATTTCTCTCTTTGAATAATCGTTAAGTGATCACCTTCAATCCCTATATTTTTCCCTTCACCAGTCACCGATTTTACTGCGCGCCAATAATTATCGCGTTGCCAGTCAGTATAAATGAGATTCTCACCATAACAGCGTCGTCCAGGTTGACCAGCATCTAGTGCGGCTGAAATTAACACTGAACTGTCTTTAGAGACTACTAATCCATATGGACGGCCAAAGGAGCAATACAAAAATCCAGAATAATATCCTATTGAATGCATTGAAGTACAGACAACTATATCCAGTCCCTCTTGCTCCATAATAGCTCGCAAACCAGCAAGCCGAGTTTCATATTCTTGGTTTGAAAATGGCAATTTAACTTTCTCACCATTTTTAAAGCGATACATTTCTGGTCGTTCAGTCATGGTTTCCTCATGTGTTTAAGTTGGGTTTAGAGTTTAAAATTTTAGAATCTTGAGTATAAAGTTTACTCAAATAAATTTTTTTGGTAACTTACTCAATGAATCTAATAAGAAAGTAATTTCAATTATTCAACCAATTTTTCTGATAACATTATTTTTTTTACTTTAAGTTGTTAACTGAGTGCTGACAATGTCCCATTTAAAGCAAAATTATGGATCTAAATCCCCAGCAGAGCAACAAGTGCACAATATCGTTATAGATGCACTAGTAAATGTCTATAAAAGTCTAAATCCCAAAATTGAAGTTTACTTGCAGGGGTATGTAAAAAATTTTCAAGATAATCTCCTCACTTCAGTTCGTATTGAAGACTTTATAGATAACATACTTTCAGGCGCGGGAAATGAACTTGAAAGTAAATTCCCCGCGATTTATTCTTCAGCTGCATTAGTAATCAATAGTTTTGCTCCTTTCCGGTCGCAAATAGGCGGCCTTAGTTTCCCACCGCCCTTATTATCTAATAAAAAATTTCACAACTTAGAATTTGAAAAAAAATTCTACACCGGTTTAAAAGGGACACCACCTCATGTAGATGTACTATTGAATTGGGAAGGCAGTAAAATTGTCGCAATTGAGTCCAAATTTACAGAAATATTACATAAAAAATCTAACACCAAAATCACAGCTACATACTTTGATGATGCACCTAGAGTCTGGAAAGGAAGTATTTACCATGATGAATTAATACGAATAAGAGATGGCTTAGCAAACTATCAATATCTAGATGCAACACAACTCATCAAACATACATTTGGTCTAATGAATACATATTTGAAAAACCCTGAATTTCAAGAGCAAAAAGTCACTTTACTTTATTTATATTGGGAACCAGAGAACATTGATCCTTTAACTGGTCCGCTAAAAGAAGTTTATAACATTCACGCTGACGAATTAATAAAATTCAAGACTGTGACTAGCTCTGCTTCAATGCCTACCTTTGAATCCATGAGCTATTCCAAATTATGGAATCATTGGGAGCGCACTGTTCCCAATAAGCTTAAAAGCCATGTCATTGAATTGAAAAAACGCTATTTAGTAACTATTTAAGATTAAAATTTTTTTGTTTCATCAATAAAAGAATTTGGTTGTAAGCTAACAATTCTGAGTTTAGGTGGTCAGAAACCTCGCTGGAACCATGACCTCTCCACGTGCTATTAGACGTGCAGTTCTGACAACACCTGCGGACCGAAAATCCAATTTACCATCTACTTTTTGATATTCTACCTTAACATCCATTTCACCGCTAGGGTGTTCAATTACTATTGTCACGGGTGAATTTTCAATTGATTTTGTTATTCCATCCAAAATAGAATTTTGAACTAGCGCACATGCGGCAATACATTGAGAACCAGTAACCGCCATGGCTGGATGACAATTCCATGGTGTAAAATATCTGGCCGAGAAATGCCCCTTCCCGTTGGCTTGCGAAATTAATCCAAACTTTGGTATGACTGAGTCTGATACATCACCTAATCCCATTAGTTTTCCCGCTTCTAGCCTAACCTTTTCGATTCTGCTGAACAATTGTTCATTTGCATCAAGTTCAGTTTGTGTTTCAGTTCCCGAAATACCAAAATCCGATGCCCGACCTAAGACCATTGGCATCGCGACATCAATGCAAGTTACCTTGTGATTAGCACATTCATCTTGAACATTTCCTGTTGGTAACATTGACCCACACTTTGAACCTACCACGTTTAAGAAGTTTAATGCAACAGGGGCAGCTCGACCAGGAACACCATCAATCGCAATATCTCCTTCATAGTTTACTTTTCCTTTTGGAGTCTGCACAAATGATTCTACTATTGCACCAGTATTTACAGCATGTATTCTCAGTTTAGTTTCATCACCGGAGACTGAAAATAAACCAAGCTCAATTGCTGCCGGTCCTACCCCGACAAGAATGTTTCCACAAGTGGGTCCATAATCAACTATTTCTTTTTCAACACCCAACTGAGCAAAAAAATAATCAATATCTGCTTCAGAGTGACTGGATTTACTTAAAATCGCAACTTTATTGGTAACAGGATTTCCGCCACCGATACCATCAATATTCCGCGGATTACCAGATCCAATAACCGCAAGCAACACTTTACTTAATTCATCTGCATTTGATGGCAAATCTTCTCTACGAAAATAGGGTCCACGTGAAGTACCTCCACGCATAAATAAATAAGGTATTGGTATTTGACTCATGTCAGTGGCCACGGTAATTGAATAAAATGTTGCAACAAACCAGCTGGAAAATCACGTCCTAATATACCACCAAGAAAACAGATGAAGGCAATTCCACAACCTGAAAGTATAATTGTTTGTTTCCACGGTAATTTAGCACGATTCTGGAAAAATGTCAGAAAAAATATTCCCAACGCAATTATAAACCCAAATAATATAGATAGAATCAACAAAAAACCAAACCACATTAGAGTTGAAGCTAAGGTGTGAGGAGCACTGCTATCCTCAGGGCCACGTTCACGATCCGTAAAAATCACATCTGATTCAGGTCGCCACATCATCATCAGAAATAAAATCAAACATCCAGCTAACGTAACAGTTCCAACAATTACAGGAAATATTTTATCACCAAAGTAATCAATCGTTAATGCATCAAACCATGCAATTAATAGATACAGTGTGATACAAATCAAAAAGATCAACGGAGCTCGTTTAGAACCAGTTGCCGATTCATCAGCTTTCATTATGTGTTTAGCCTGTCTAACTCCAATTACCACAGAAATAACAGTAAGAACCATTATAATAAGGACGATTGGAGAAGCTATATATTCCAAGCCAGTTGAAAAATCTTGACGAAATTTTGCACTTGCAACTTGATTTGCTTGATTAATAAAGTTTTCAGCTTGCGATGATAAGACAAACCCAATAAGGAAAGCAGGACGAGACCAATCAAAACGTCGTAACAATATTCCAAGAATGCCAATTACCATTAACGCAATTAAGTCTCCAATATCTTGGCTGGATTGAAACGCGGCAAATGCTATTACCATAAATAAAAATGGTGCTAATAAAGTAAAACGGATGGTTGTAAGTTTAGCAATTTGCCCAGAAAGTAAAATACAGAGACCAGCACCTAATACATTTGCAAATGCTAATGACCAAACTATCGTATAGGTCAAGTCAAGTTCATGAAGAACCATGTGTGGACCAGCATCATATCCAAGCAATGCAAGTCCACCAATAAAAATTGCCATACTTCCAGAGCCGGGAATTCCAAAAATCAAAGTTGGAACTAATCCACCACCTTCTTTTGCATTATTAGAAGACTCTGGACCAATTACACCACGAATATCTCCTTTGCCAAAATTAGTTTTATCCTTTGAAGATTGAACCGTGAATCCATAAGCAATCCAATCTACAACAGAACCACCCAATCCCGGTATTACGCCCACCAACACACCAACGACTGAACATCGCACCGATAACCAAATATTTTTCCACCAATCAATTAGTCCATCAATCCAACCTTTACCTAATTCTCCTGTCTTTGAAATTGCGCGATCTTGTCGGAGTAAAGCCACAATTTCTGGAATTGCAAAAATTCCAAGTCCAACAACTACTATTGAAAGTCCATCAGTAAGATAAGGGATATCATAGGTAGCCATCCGTAACGAACCACCAGCATCGGACTCACCAATAGTTCCCACCATAAGTCCCAACCCGGCAGCAACTACCCCTTTGATTGCGATACGTCCGGCTAAAATCGCAACCATTGACAACCCCAAAATTGTAACCATAAGCATTTCGGGTAGACCAAATGCTAAAATCAATGGTCGTGCAATCAACACAAAGAATGTTAATACACAGGCACCTAATAGACCACCAAATAATGATGAAACAAAAGCTGAAGACAATGCCCTAGCAGCTTCACCTTTCTTTGCTAGTGGGAATCCATCCAGTACAGTCGCTTGGCTTGCGGTTGAACCAGGAATACCAAGTAATACCGATGCAAAAGTATCAGATGTGGGGACCACTGCAATCAACCCCACCATAAGTGCTAGTCCAGAAACTGGTTCTAACCCAAACATAAAAGGAAGTACTAAGCTCAATCCAGCAATACCACCTAATCCTGGGAAAACACCAATAGCTAGACCTAGAACCACTCCAATAAACAAAAATATCAATTGTTGCGGTTGGAAGATTAATGCGATGGCTTCGCCAAGTGCGGGTAACGCTGAAAATAGAAGGTCCATTGCAGTGACACCGTAAAAACCACTAACCTCACTGTATTAGCGAGGTTAGCAAATTTCTGAGCTAATTAAGAGTTACACCGTAATCTTCTTCAAGCCAATTAATGACAAATTGTTTCGCAGAATCCGGTACTTCTGTTGCAAGAGCTTTAGCCGTTTGTGCCTCTGTACCGGTCAATTGCGGGTAAACTCCAAGTATCTTTTGTGATTTCTCTGCGAAGTCTGATTTAGCAACAATAGACCGAATCGCACTTTGGAAAGTCTCAACAACTTCTGCAGATGCAGTCTTGGGTAGAAACACCATTTTCTGTGCCGGGAAACCAGCAATAAAAAATGCTTTCCACGCATCCCACACTTCACCAGAAGTTTCACAACCTGAAGTTGCATCACAAACTTCTTTAAATGATGGAATATCAGGGAATGTTGGATCCCTAACGACATTTCCATTAGCGTCAAGTGCACCCCAAGTCATCATTGGAACCGCGCGACCATCTTCCACCATAGGAACAACGCTTTTCAGATATGCTGAAGAGGTTTGATAATCAATATTTGCTTCACCACGCTCAAACATCAATCGTCCGTCACCTCGGCCTTTTATTCCTGCAACAGATTCTACGTTTAAACCAAGCATTTTCCATGCAAGATTAGCAACTAAGTCCAATCGCGTAAATCCTTGTACACCCCAAATAAAGTTTGTACCTTTGAGGTCGTCGGCATCACCGTCAAACTTACTTCCTAAGTCTGCTGGTAAATAAGTAACACCACCAGTTCCAGATGCAAGCACAACTTGCCAATCTTTATACTCATATTTGACGCGTGGATCTCCTAACAAGTATGGAAACTGAGTTGAACCTGATGAACCAAAGATTAGCGTGCCATCAGCTGTATCTTGTTCTTGAAACCAATTCGCACCTTTAGTAGAACCCGCACCAGGTCGGAACCGAACTACTACAGTTGGATTTCCTGGCAACGCTTCACTCAGTAGCGGAGCATAGAAATTTGCCCACCGAGCTGAACCTCCTGATTCAGAAAATGGAATAACAAACTCTATCGTTTCACCAGATAAATCTACCTGAGCTTGCGATACTGAGACAAGAGAAATTGCGAAAAACCCAGTCATTAAAAACATAGAAATTCGACTTACAATTTTGAAAATTTTAGACATGTATCCTCCTTTTTATTGATCGTCTAAATATTTTTGGAAATTGGAATGTCAATCTAAACATAATTAAAACATATTTTCAAACAAAAAATTCAACTTAATTATTTGTTCACCCAATCTGGCAACCACTTTCCATGTGCCAATATCAATTCATCCACCATTGACCAAATTTGGTCTAGATTCAATTCCGTACTTGTATGCGGGTCAAACATCGCAGCATGATAAATATGTTCGCGATTTTCTGTTAATAGTGCTTCAACGACTAATTCTTGAACATTTATATTAGTTCGCATGATTGCAATAAGCTGTGGTGGAATATTCTCAACTACTGTTGGCTGAATGCCATTTCTATCAACTAAACATGGAACTTCAATCGCACAACTCTTCGGTAACGCTGGTATATAACCATCATTAAAAACATTCCCATAAATTACAGAAGAATCCCCAGTCCAAATTGAATTAATTATCTCACTAGCGTATTCATCACTCTTTGTAATCTCAATCGTATCTACGATTTTTAACTCTTCAATTTGCGACTCCCAAGCCTCTATTTGTTCCTCACATCGTTTTGGGTATTCATCCAATGGAATTCCAAATTTTGAAATTAATTCCTCATGTCCTGACTTTATAAACCAAGGAACATATTCAGCAAAATGTTCTGAACTTTCAGTTACAAAGTAACCTAATTTCATCATCATCTCATATCGTACTTTGTTTGGGCAACGCTGGTTCCATTGCGATTCAACTCTTGGATACAAGCCACTCATATAACCAGATTTTAGTTCAGGGTAGAGATCGTTTAAGCTACCATCTTTTTGAATTTCTTCTAAACGCAAAAAGTATGCAAGGTGATTAACCCCCGCTGATAAGAAGCGAATTCGATCTGTTGAAATTTTAAGGTCGGTCGCAAGCTCTCCAATAGTATGTTGAACTGAATGGCACAATCCTACTTGACGAATCTTAGGATACTTTGCTGAAATTGCCATTGTATTTATTGCCATTGGATTGACATATTGAAGCATTAAGGCATCAGGGCATACCTCCAACATATCCTCACACAATTTCCATAGATGAGGTACAGTTCGCAATCCTCTCATTATTCCACCTATTCCAAGCGTATCACCAATAGTTTGGCGTAGTCCGTACTTTTTCGGAATTTCAAAATCAGTTATCGTACAAGGATCATATCCCCCAATTTGAAATGCTGTAATGACAAAATTTGCCCCAGTAATCGCTTCTTTTTGATTTGTATGTACAGAAAAGTTTGTATTAACATTTAGGGTCTTAATGATCTTTTCTAACACAATACCACTTTCCTCTAATCGCTTAGAATCTACATCCATTAGAGAAATGTGTGCACCATCAGAAGATGGTCTTTGTAATATGTCCCCTAATATATTTTTCATGAAAACTGTTGAGCCAGCACCAATGAAAGCAATTTTAGGCCCAATTTGCGAAGAATTATTATTCATAATTGTTGAGTCTCCTACGAAACGAATTCGAACTTTCTAGAATAACAATAGAAAAATCAATCCAACTGAAAATGCCGTTTTCTTTCAATTAATACACAAAAGAAATGAATTCAGACATTTTCTGTACTACAGTAATTGATTGATAAAATATATTTAGCTGAAATGGGATCATACCCCATTTAATGTCATATTATTTTCACAAGTATTACAAAATTTTGAGTTGAACTTTGACTATTTTGAGTGAAAAGCTGTCCCTCTCTGGTCAAAGAAATGAAGATTCGATGTATCAAACTTTAGTTGAACGTTATCTCCAGGTTTTACCATTGAACTACTAATGTCCTGAGCTGTGATTAGTTTTCCATCGCTCAGTTGAACATAAACAATAGTACGTTCGCCAACATATTCAACTATTTTTGCTTGCCCCTTAGTTTCACCTGAAGCTGAAATAGTGACTGCTTCGGGTCTTACACCTAAATCAAACTCACCATTTATGGGAGATTCAATTTCAGATTGTAAGGTCGTCCCATCTTCCAAAATTACTTGCAAACGACTTTCGTCACTTGAAACTTTAACGGGTAACATATTCATTGGTGGACTTCCAATAAATTCCGCGACAAATCGAGACTCAGGACGTGTATATACCTCCATAGGTGTGCCAATTTGTTCGATTTTACATTCATTGAGAATGACAATCCGATTTGCCATTGTCATTGCTTCAGTTTGATCATGAGTCACATATACAATTGTTGACTTCATTCGCTGGTGTAATTCTGCAAGCTCAACA
Organism: Stappiaceae bacterium; assembly: GCA_964291365.2. Taxonomy (GTDB): domain Bacteria; phylum Pseudomonadota; class Alphaproteobacteria; order Rhizobiales; family Stappiaceae; genus JBDWFY01. The sequence continues at coordinate 100,135 of OZ219989.1, read as the reverse complement.
CGTGTACGTACACGTAATGCCGCATCTAAATTTGACAACGGTTCATCAAAGAGAAAAGCTAGCGGTTCTTTAACTATCGCGCGCCCGATCGCCGTGCGCTGGCGTTGACCACCAGAAAGTTGCGACGGAAGTCGATCTAATAATTCTTCCATCTCCAACATTTGTGCAGCTTCTTTCACACGTCGATCTATTTCATCAGCTGAGAGCTTGATATTTTTGAGACCAAATGCCATATTTTGTCGAACAGTCATATGAGGATAAAGGGCGTAGTTCTGAAATACCATTGCAACACCACGTTTCCCAGGTGCCCAGTCTTGACACTCTTTTCCATCAATTTTTATACGTCCGCTATTAACCTTTTCTAATCCAGCAATCATACGCAATAACGTAGATTTTCCAGAACCAGAAGGTCCTAGAAACACCAAAAATTCGCCCGAATTCACAGTTAATGAAAGATTGTCAATAACTTTTACTGAACCAAAGCTTTTTGAGATACCCTCAAATTCAATATTTGCCATTTGTTACCCCTTTATTCCAGCACTAAGTGTTACAGCTCTTGTAACACGTCGTTGAAAAAGTAAATAAGCCAATGCTACCGGAAAACCAGCTAACACCGCGGCTGCCATTTGACGTGCATAAACGACTCCAAATGCATCATTAACTTGCGTAATTCCAACAGTGATTGTCATCATTTCAGTTTTTGTTACAGCTAGAAACGGCCATAAAAATGAATTCCACGTCCAAATAAATGTAACGATTGAAAGCGCGGTAGTCACACCCCAATTCATTGGCATATAGATTCGAAATAATATTGCTAATTCTGATGCATTATCCATGACTGCCGCCTCCCGAAAATCAAACGGTACCTGATCAAAAAATTGCTTATACACAATTATAACAACGGGATGTATTAGTTGTGGGAGAATAATTCCCGCCCAGGTATTTAGCAATCCCATATCAGCCATCAAAACAAAATGGTTAATGATCAGTGTTTGTGTTGGAATCATGAAACTTGCCAAAATTAACCAATAAAGTGATCGACGAAACGGAAATTGAAGTTGAGAGATTGCATATCCAGTAAACATGGAAGTTACAACTGTTAAAATTGTAACTCCAACTGCAACCACTATTGAATTGAGATACCAAACACCAATTTGAGTTTGAGTTAAAGCAAACCAATAATGTTGAAATGTGAGTGTATCTGGCCACAGTTCAATATATGGTCGAATCACTTCATCTTCTGGTTTGAGTGAAGTTATTACTCCCCAATAGATCGGAAACGCCCACATTACAGCAATAACAACAGTTACTATTGTTAATAACGCCCCAACTAAATTGACTTGATGTATTCTTTCACTATTCATGTCTTTCTATTTGAAAAGCGCAGTAGTTGAAAATTCAAAACTGAGACAATTAAGACTATAATAAATAGAACAACCGCAATTGCAGCTGCTCTGCCGCCATGATTATTCACAAATGCTCTGTTAAAAATGTAATAAACCATAACTAAATTGTCGTTTGGCCGTCCACCTTGAGAAAATAAGTATACTTGATCAAAAATTTTAAGTTGAAGAATAAGCTGAATTGTAACAACAAGTGCTGTCACTGGCCAGAGAAGCGGCCATGTTATTCGTGAAAATGTTGACCACCGATTTGCATTGTCAAGAGACGCTGCTTCATAAATCTCTGTTGGAATCGCCTTTAACCCAGCTAAAAAGAGTAAAATTGAAAAACCTGCAGTCCACCAAATTGTAATTGCTGCAACTGCAGGCATGAACCACGCAGTGGTCTTAAATACTGGTACTCGTTCCAATCCAATTAAATCAAAAAAATACATTCCGATACCAAATTGAAAACTCATCGTCCATTCCCAAATCCGAAAGATTACCGAAACTGGTAAAATATAGGGTAGAAAAAACAATGCGAGTACAAGTGCTTGAATTCTGCCACTCAAGCGATTTATGCTTAATGAAATCATCAATGCGACAAATGAACCAGGAACAACTGTAAGTAAAACAAAATAAGCAGTATTCCAAATTGCGGTATCAAATTTCCGGTCTCGTCCTAAACGAGTATAATTATCAAATCCTATGAATTCACCACCCCCAATTAAGGGAGCTTTTTGAAATGAGAGGGAAAACATGTCTATCACTGGATAAATAAAGATTAATCCATAAACCACAAGAAACGGTGAAATTAACGCTAATGCGACTACCGATTCTCGTCCAGTTTCACGAATCATGTTCCCCCTCCCAAAATGTAGTGGACCCAATTTGTAGAGAAAATTACAAGTCGTTCAACTCAAGTTCTATTTCATCTACTGCTTCTTCGGGATCTAATTCACCTAATAGTGTTGGTACAAAGTAATTGGACATTACGTCGTAAATTGGACCAGCAACTCCTGCAAGTGGTGTTTTCGGATCATATATCAAATTCGCTGTCGCAGAAGAATACGTAGAGTTTGGTTGCATTTCTTGGTATTCTTTTGACTGGGTAACGGGTTGGTAAGCAGGAATATGCCCAGCCGTGGCCCAAAACAGTGAATTTTCTGAAAACCATTTTATGGTTTTGAGAACTGCTGACCGTTTTTCTTTAGACATATCGTTATTTGCTGGAATTGCAAAAATATGGCTATCTGAGAAATTTGCTGGTCTATCAAAAATAAGCGGAAGTTCAGAAGCTCCCCACTCAAACAGCTTACCGTCTTTATGCAGATCAATCATAGTCGGCACTTCCCAAACACCATTTATCATAAACGCCACTTGGCCCGACGTAAATAATCCAACTGTATCCTGATAATCAGTGTTTTTTGATTGATACTCTTTATTTGTCCAATCTTGTAAAAGAGCTAGTGAATTTTTAAGTTTTTCTTTGTTATCTCCTGCCAAAAATTCACCATTCGTGATCAACTCACCTCCTTGCTGACCCATGAAAGAGTAAATTGTCCGAAAAATAAAGTTACCATCGGCAGTCGTTGAACCTAATGGAAATTGAACCGACCCTGAATCTTTCAATTTTTTAAGAGTTTCAACAAAACCCTCATGACTATCTAATCCTTTAGGTAACCCGTTACTATCAAGCAAATCATGAGCACCTAATATATCTTTATTATAGTACAAGACTATTGGGTGGGTATCAAACGGTACACCATAGGTTTTTCCGTCAATATTGACTGCATTCCAAATATCAGAAGCAAAGGAACTTTTATCTAGACCCATCTCTGACCAATCACTACTTGTAATTTCGTCAAGTACTCCAGTCTCTACACCTAGAGGAATTCGACTTGCATGATAAGTCATGATATCCGGTGCTTCTCCTACCGCTACTGAAGTTTGAACCTTTGTATAATAAGGCACTCCCCATTCTAAAGTGGTTGCATCAATACTAATCTCACCATCATATTCTGCATTAAAATCAGAAAGCAATTGTTTCATACGTACACCATCACCACCGCTGAGAAAATCCCACCAAACGACAGATTCTTGTGCATGAACGACTGAACTCAAAAAAAGTCCAGCAATTGTACAAAAAATAAATTTTCGCATTTTTCTTCTCCTAGTTGTTACGGATTTGAAGTTTGTTTATTTTTTTCAAACCCGGATTGCTATAACAATCAAAAATAATAACTTTAAACTATTGCATTTGAAAATTATCCTAACACAAACTAAATCTGACGAACTTGAAATAAAGTTACTTTAGCTGTAATCACCAGAATCACTAAAAAATTTAAAATTCTTGTAAATAAGTAACTATACTTAGATTCTAATTACAATACCTCCTTTGGTTATAAGTATGACTAATTTTTAAGGTTTTATTCTTATCACCGAATAACTGTATGGTGGAAGATTCAGGTTCAATCCAGAACTAGTTAATTCTGCACCTTCACTTTTTGCAGGAACCACGTTATTCTTGTTATCTTTGGTATTTCGCGCTTCTAAGTCATCATGGTTAATAATTATATGTTCTACCGAGCTAAAATTACCGAACCCTTCAATTGAGATTTCGGTTTCAATTGTTTCCTGACCATTGCGGTTGATGGCAAAGAATGTTACAACTCCTGAATTTGGTTCTAATACAGCTGCAACATCCAAATATTTTACACTTGGTGCTATATCCGCATCATAACTAGGGCAATCAACTGCTAAATCAAGCGCGGTTCCTCTCCCAAAATCTGACGCAAACTTAAACGGATAAAAAATGGTTTGTCGCCATGCTTCGCCACCAGCTTCTGCCAATATAGGAGCAATTACATTTACAAGTTGAGCAATACAAGCAATCCGAACAACCTTAGATTGTCGAATAAATGTGTTTAAAACACATCCAACTAGTAACACATCCTCAAAATTGTAATTGTCTTCCAAGAGTGCTGGTGCATACGGCCAATCCCATTCACCGATTCGCTTCATGTCTTCTTTTCGATTATGGTACCAAACATTCCACTCATCAAAACTCAATTTTACATCGTGCTTAGAACGCGATTTAGCTTTTACATAATCTACTGTACTAGCGACGGTATTGATGTATTGATTCACCTTTTCTGATATTGCTAAGTACTCTCTAGTGTTTTTCTCAAAATTGTCAAAATACATATGAAGTGAAATATAATCAATATTATCATATGTTGCTTCTAATACTGTTGCCTCCCATTGTGGATAAGTATCCATATCTGAATTTGATGACCCGCATACGACAAGTTCAAGACTTTTGTCAATTCCCTTTAGAGCCTTTGCAGTTTCATTTGCTAGGTGACCATATTCTTCGGCGGTCTTATGCCCGATTTGCCAAGGGCCATCCATTTCATTACCGAGACACCACACTTTTACCCCCCAAGGGTCTTTACGACCATTTTTTCGCCTCAATTCTGACCAGTAAGTTCCACCTGGATGATTAACATATTCAACAAATTCTCGAGCAGCATCTAAGCTTCTAGAACCAAGATTAATTGCTAACATCATCTCAGTATTCGCTTTTTCTGCCCAATCAGCAAATTCGTGAATTCCAAAGTGATTTGATTCAGAAGTTCGCCACGCTAAGTCTAGCCGAACTGGTCGCTCTTCCTTTGGTCCAATACCATCTTCCCAATTATAAGCAGAAACAAAATTCCCTCCAGGATAACGACAAATTGGTGTATTTAAGTCTTTGACCAAATCAATTACGTCGGTACGCATTCCAGCTGAATCTGCAGTTGGATGTGTTGGTTCATATACACCAGTATACACAGCTCTTCCAAGATGTTCGAGAAATGAGCCATAAAGTCGATGATCAATTTCAGAAATTATATAACGGTTGTGTGCAATAACTTTTGCCTTCATTTTTCAACTCCACAAAATTGTTCAAATTTGAAATGTAAATTAGATAATATAATAAAAAATAATTTTTTCAAATAAGTATTTTTATCCAATAAGAATATTCTAACAAATAGTACGATAATCACGGATAAATACTTTATAAAAGTAGTTCATGCAAAAAAATTATCTTGAATATTAAAATTTTTGTTATTGCAACACTTTGTTGTAATTTTTTCAACAACCACTCTTTGAGATAAATTTCACTAATGAAATATTGCTTAAATATTACCAAATCGCAAATTAAAGGATTTTGATAACTCTTGTAATGTTGAATAATCGGTCATGTCAACTTTTAGCGGAGTTACTGAAATATACCCTTGTCGTATCGCGTTTAAATCAGAATTTTCATCCAATTGAATTTCATTATTTCGGAATACTAACCAAAAATAGGAGTTTCCGTAACTATCACATCTCTCATCTACAATGAGCTGAGTACAATCTTGACTTCCTTGAACAGTAATCTTAGTCGAATTGATATTTTCTAACGATTGACCTGGAAAATTGACATTAAAAAAGGTGCCCACAGGCACAGTTACATCAATTAACTTATTGACCAACTTTGGTAATACCTCTTCAGCAAATGTAAATATTGAGTTTTTTTCCGATGATGCAACATATGCCTGTGAAACAGCAATTGACTTTATTCCCAAAAGTGTTCCTTCAATAGCACCTGCGATAGTTCCAGAATAAGTAATACCCCCTGCAACATTGTGGTCGTTGTTAATTCCTGATAATATCAAATCTGGTTTTGTTGATAAGATTTTTTTTACTGCCATGATTACACAATCAGTAGGAGTTCCACAAACAGAAAATTTGTGGTCGCTAATTTGACTAATCCGCAAGGGGTCTTGAAGCGAAAGTGAATGTGCAACTCCACTTTGGTCAAATTGAGGAGCAACTACCCAAACATCACTAGTTAATTGACGAGCAACACGCTCAAGTACTGCAATTCCTTCAGCATGTATTCCATCATCATTTGTAATCAAAATTCTCATACAATTAAGCCAAATAAATATTGAACCTAAAATTTAAAGAATATTGTGTCACTTTTAGCTAAGTATTATTCTTAACTAAAGTAAAGTAACGTTACTACTATAAAGTAGTAGACTCCAAATACAAACATTGTTTTTAATAAGGAATTAATATTTTCTTTTGAATTTATTTCTGATAATCAACTTTAAAACTTGACACGATTGAGAATTAAGGAAATACAACCAATTGTAGACTGTAAAAACTATCCAAGCTCCAATTAACATTCAAATTTAAATCGGGACCTAAACTATGTCGCTATTTAATAGACTAAAATCTGATTCACCAAGTGAGTGGAATTCCTACACTGACCATGAATTTGTTCAACAAATGGGAAAAGGCTCGTTACCAAAAAAATGTTTCCAACATTATCTCAAACAAGATTTTTTGTTTCTAAAACAATTTGCTCGAGCCTATGCCCTTGCAATTTATAAATCTAACAATTTAAGGGATATGAGAGATAATCTTGCTACTCTCTCAGCTATCATTAACACTGAAATGGAATTACACATTAAACTATGCAAAAATTGGGGAATCAGCGAATCAGAATTAGAGAATGAACCAGAAGCGAGTCAAACAGTAGCATACACAAGATTTGTTCTAGAAGAAGGAATGAGGGGAAATTTACTGGACTTGAAAGTCGCGTTATCACCATGTGTCATTGGCTATGGTGAGATCGGTCTAAAACTTCTCTCTAACCTAAATGATTCAATCACCAATGAATATCGTTGCTGGATTGAAGAGTATGGTGGCGATGACTATCAAAGTCTAGCAAACTCAGCAATAGCTGAACTAGACCATTTAGCTAATGATTTGCTCACTGAACCACGTTATCCACACCTACTCAATATTTTTAAGACCGCTACCAAGTTGGAAGCTGACTTTTGGCAAATGGGATTAAATATAGCCACTTGAATACATGCCAATAAATATTCAAAATGAATATATAAATTTATTGAAACACAGCAATTTCTAGTTTTTGCCAAAGTAATGTAAAGTAACAGTCCATTACCTCTCAATTCAGCCATTCACTAAACGCGCGATTTACCTTCTCAGGTTGCTCAAGAGTTGTAAGATGCCCTGCATATTTGATTATAACCAACTTTGAGTTGGGAATTAGCGAATGCATTAATTGATGTTTGGCGACAGAACAAAGTTGATCATGTTCTCCACAAAGTACTAAGGTAGGAACTGCAATTTTCCTTAATGTAGCTTGTTGGTCTGGTCGTGATTGCAACGCATGTGATTGTCGTTTGAAAACTTGTGGGCCAAGTTTCATTGCCATTTCCATGCAAATTGAAAGAATTTCAACTTTATTTGAAACGTCATCAACATAAAACGGTTTCAACTCATCCCGCATTACCGCCAACAAACCTCCCGAGAGTACCTTGGCAATTTGACTATTACGTCGTTCTTTAATCTCATCTAATTCTGCTAACGGACTTGTATCTAATAGTGCTAATTTTTGCACTCTCGTCGGTGCTTGTCGCACTACCTCCATCGCCACGATCCCACCCATTGACAATCCAGCTAAACAAAAGCTTGAGGGTGCTTGTTGCAATACATCTTTTGCGATCCCCTCAATCGTATCATGACCGGTTATATCTCCAATCAAAAGGTCAAGTTGGTTTGAAAACTCTTTGATTTGTGGAGCAAACAATCGTTCGTCGCACATAAGTCCTGGCAAAAGTACAAGTGAACTCATATTTTGCGACTCGCAATATCCGCACCTTGAGCGAGTGATTTCAATTTTGCATAACATATTTCTGGATCAACCGCGCCAAATCCAGCAAAAGTACCGAATCCACAATCAGTACCTGCAATAACTCTTTGATCCCCTACAATATCTACAAACCGAGAGATCCTTTGAGCTACTAATTCAGGATGCTCAACAAAATTTGTGGTGGTATCAATTACTCCTGGAACTAATATTTTGTCGTCTGGTATTTCTTGTTTTCGATCTCTAAATACAGTCCACTCATGCGAATGTCGCGGGTTGGAGGTTTCGAATAATATGTAACGCGCCTTCGTTTTCATTAGTGTTGTAAGCACCTTATTCATATCAATATCACAAACATGCGGACCCTCATAGTTTCCCCAACAAATATGTAATCGAATCTGCTCTGAATCAATGTTTGACAACGAATTATTAAGAACTTCAATATGTAATTCAGCAATTTTAAGGAATTCATCATCTGACAAATCTTGAAATAGCATGTGTCTAGATAGTGCTAAGTCCGGGCAATCTAATTGCAGGATCAAACCTGATTTCACTATTGTCTCGTATTCTTCTTTCATCGCCGCACCAAGTGCCCAAAGATAAGTTTCACGATCAGGGTAATGCTGATTTTGCAAAAATAACGAAATAACACCGGGAGATGCCGCATTCATAAATCCACTTTCAATTTTATGATTTTTCATGGCTGATTTCAGATTAATAATGTCTTTGTTGAGTTCATCTTGCCCCTTACTTTTAACTTCACCTGTACACATTGGACGTGCGTATTGAGGTGTTCCACCTTCTTTAGCTAATCGTTCAAGAAAACTAGGAAAGAGCTTCAAATCAGCAGGTGCATTACGAGGACTATCACCAGAAAAACCAGTATATCGAACCTTTACATAGGTCGCATAACTAATCTTTGAAGTTTCTCCATCACTGACAAAATCAATACCTGCATCTACTTGTTTTCCCACTGTACTCATTACATTCTCAGCCATAACCTGATCAAACATGTCTTGGTCATAAGATTCCTCTCGCTCACGTGCGAAAATTTGATCAACAACCGCTTGAGTACGAGGTAAAGACCCAGTATGAGTGGTTAAAATTCTAGCCAACTTCAACTCCTAGCTTGCTGGGATCCAAGTTGAACCAGCCTGATCATTGGTATTAATTACTCGATACAAACTGGACTCGCCAGTCATAGTCGGGTTTAGTTTATATGCAGTGTTTGGCGACACTAGACATGTGTCACCTGGAGCAAGAACTGTTTTGATTCCCTCAGCCGATACTTCCCAATATCCTCGCATGATCATAACAACACTATATTTATCCGTTTGTTGTTGTTTTGAATCAATTGAGCCTCGTTTAATAAATTCAACTTCAAAACCTGGTCGATCACGAAGCACTCCATTCTCGCTGATTACTTTACATGGACCATCCTTAGCTAATGCCATAAAATCTTGATAACGGCCAACATAGTCACGCACGACTTCACCAACCGGAGTCTCTGGATATTGCATAAGTTCGGTATCCGTTAACAATGGCATTGGTTCAATTCCTTCAGGTAGACTTTCACCTTTTTTCGAATCGTATAATTTACCATTATTACCCAATATTAGACCATGTTCACGCGCATCTTCAATCACTTGGGGAGCCCAAATAACTCCCCCACCGGCATCATCACCACCTAATATAGCCATGATCATGCCATAGTCAGTTCCAATATTTTCAAAACCACGAAAAATACCCGTTGGGATATTTATAATATCACCTTCTTCCAAAGTGACTTCACCTGCAGTGCCCCATCGACCCCAAAAAAATCGCCAACGTCCTTTTAATACGAAAAAAACTTCTGCAGTTCGGTGACTATGTAATGAGTTTCGACAATATGGTGGTTGACCTGCGGCACCAATATTGAACCCTGGTGTATCCTTAATATGAACGTGCTGATCAGCACTTTCTGATACACCTTCGCCAATTATTGTGAAGTTCTCTTTTAAATTAGAACCTGGGGTATGAGCATCAATAAATGCTGTACGACATGGAACTAACTCGCCATAACGAACGATGCGGACTTTTGAAGATTCTTGTGTCATATTTTATCCTGTAGTTTGAACAATTTGACTCCAAATTGCAGTTTCATCAAATAAAACATACTCCCGTCGAATTCCCCAAGGACCGAATTCAACATGAGACATTCCCATAATATAAACTTCAGCACCTGTTGGTTTTCCAAACATTCCATGTCCATCATGCTTACCAGCTAAACTCCAACGAATTGCCGCACGTGGTGGCATTAATTTATCCTCTCGACCGATTTGATGGTCTATTGAGAATGTTGCTGATGGAAAACTAGCACGCAATCCCATCCAAAAACGATCGGCATCATCATGAGAATATCCTGTAACAGCGCTGGGATACTCCAATATACATGCTCGATCATAAAATTTTGGGATGATTGATAAATCTGCGTTCATAATTCCGGTCAAGACATCTTTATATTGCTCTCCCCACTGATTATCATTTCCTTTACCTTTATACGGACCTGGTTTATTTGATTTCAAGGTTAAAGGGTTATATGAATCTGGGTTTTCACGGTTCTTTTCAATCAATTTAAGTGCATAAGATCTGGGTTTAATTCCAAGCTGACGGATTATTGCCCCTTGATCGCGAATAATCCATTCATCATTAATTTGGTTATTGATCGCGTGACAATCTGCGATTATTCGATACTTTAGTTTTTTCCCAGTAGATGGACCATATATACCACTACCTAGATGAGTTGCTGTTGACAAAATACGATGTGAAGATAGCATTCCTTTTTCAGGAGTACCAGACCATATAACATCCTCACCAAGCAATTCTCGGTCTGGAAACTCAGCCAAAGTAGCCATTGTTGCGCTAATGACATCCTTATTACCGACAACTACCGAAGAGGGAGAGCGTACAATAATATCTGACGAATAATATTCGTTCAAAGCGGCAATTCTGCGATCTTCCCAAATTTCCTTGGTTATGCCAATAATAAAATCTGGAAAATCTTTGAATTTTGGTTCAAAACCTTTCATTTTAGGTACCTATATCGTTCAAGTCCATAAATCGTACTCATAATTTTCTTTAGAAAGCCATAGCGTATCAATAAATTCAAAATTTTTCATTAAATATTAAACTTTCAGTACATTTCATTCAATTCATAAATTTCACAACATTAATCCGCAGTCCATCCACCATCTACCATCAAAGCAGTTCCAGTGACCAAATCAGATGCTTTTGATGCCAAATAGATAACTGCACCCATGATATCTTCAACTTCACCAGTTCGTCCTAATTTGATTTTTTCTTCAATCCACTTTACTCGCTCGGGATTCTCAAACGTTGATTCTGTTAATGAAGTACGAATAAAAGTTGGACAAATAGAATTTATCCGAATTTTATCAGGTCCCCATTCTATCGCCATTGCCTTTATAAAACCTTCAACAGCGTGTTTAGATGCACAATATACTGAACGTTCTATACCACCTACATATCCCATTTGCGAAGAAATGTGAATAATTGACCCACTTTTATTAAATTTTATCATTTGACGAGCAGAAATTACTGAAAGAAAATATGCCCCTTTCAAATTCACGTTCATCACTGCATCAAAATCACTTGGATTTGCGTCTAAAGCTGGGCCGTGTCGAGCCAATCCTGCAGAGTTTACTACTACATCAAAGCAATCTTGCTGACCCAATACGCTTTCCATTTTTTCAATATCACTAATATCTAAGATTACCGACTCTGCTTGCCAACCTTTATCTTTAATTGCATCCACTAATTCACTTAATTTACTTGATCGTCGCGCCGCACAGACTACATGAGCACCATGCTCTGCTAATGCTGTAGCACATGCCAAACCAATTCCAGATGATGCACCAGTCACCAACGCTCGTTTGCCATCCAATCGCATAGATGGAGTTTTTGGTAATTCGATCATTTTAAGTACTCTTAATTATGTGCAATGAAATTACACATAAGATAAATACAGAAAAGTATTTATTTTAAAAGGAAATTAATTTAACTAAATCTAATTATTGCAAATATGTCAAAATAATTGAACTAAATTTGTCGATCCTATGATGGTTTTCAAGCATCAACCTTTTTTATCCTTAGCTCTAATTTTCTTGAATTGCAATACTATTGAATCTGACAATAAACGCTATAATGTGAGGATGTGACAATTTGTCACATTGACCTTAATTTGTAACTAGTTTAATTTAATCAATCCAACAATCTCAAACAATGGTGATAACTATGAAAAAATTGTTGATTATTCTTCCTCTATTACTTGTCATTAGTGCTTGCGAACCTCATGATACTTATAATGATTGTCGAGGAGGTGCTCATGAAGCAGGTAATCAAGAAGACTTCTGTGGATTAATGGCATTCGTTCATATGTTTCATCCACGTAACTGGTAACATTTACTTGTAATCATCGCGCTGGAATTATTCATCTAGCATCTAGATTGTGTGTCTAGATTTTAATGAATCTGAATTTTAACTAGCGTCTGCGGTTCAAGTAACAGAATACGTAATTACGTTTGAATTTTGGAAATAACAATTAACCCTCTAACTCTATAAGGAGACAAACTCATGATTAAAAGAATTTTGGTAGTACTCGCTCTTGCGGGATTCATTTCTGCTTGCGATCACAGTCGCCGTATGAATGAATGTACCCAAAACAATACAGTAAACCATTTTGAATGTGCATTTGAAGTAACTTTTGATGTAGCTTGGTGGAGATAATAGTCAATTAACTTATGCGAATAACGATATACAGATCAAAAGTTAATGCTCAACAAGCACATGATATTCTGGGGTAATTACCACCCTTGACAACAAAAATAAAGGCGGTCTTCGGACCGCCTTTTTAGCTATTTTGTCGATTAGTTTGACTTTACACTATTTTAGTCAGTAAATTTCATGTCCAATCTTATCGGAGACAGATACAGGTAAAATTAATGGATTTATCGAATTGGATTGTGGATACTATTATAATTAAAGAAATTGAATTTAGCTTTGTTACAAATTGTGAATAATTTCTTGATTCATGAAATATTTGTATTAAATTTAGAACTTAGATTGGTAGATTTAATTTTAGACTATGAAATTACAGATTCTACTTGTTTAAATTTTGAAAAATTCGTGTGCGATTAACAAAGATATTTGTACTTGTTTTGTTCATTTAATAAAATAGAAGATACAAGTTTGCTCAATAGCTCGTAAAATACAAACATAATCGATATGTCTTTATATCGTATAGAATGAAGGAAAAGACAATGAAGTCTGAAAAAAAATCTATTCTTAGTTCCTCTGAAAAGAGCAAACTTGAAAAAAAATCAGCTACGAACAACAATATTGACGAAAATTTTGATGTAGAGTCACAGCATTCGGTAAAATCAACTACTGAAACAGGCTTTAATACTCATAAAGCAAAGAGCTCCAATCAACATGAAAGCGCACATATATCCCCCCAAGATTTTGGTGCAATGGTAATTTCACTTAATAACACCATGAAATCACATGTGAATGCCATGGAATTGCATATTGACTTTATGAAGGTTGCTTGGAACCAAGTGGTGGACAATCAAACGGCCATGCGGCAAGAATTCAAAGAATCTACTGCCGAGTTGCAGCAAGAATTCAAGGAGGCTCAAAATGACATAAAGACAATTAAGCACGATATGCATGATTCTAATGGTCACTTGGCAATTTCAATAAAAGAATCTGAAAAACGAATAATTGCAACAGTTGAAGATCTTATAGCACACTCTGAAGAAGTAACTCGCGCAAAAGTAGCTTTAGAGATTGCAAAGAATAATGAAAATCTTTTGACAAAGACAATTAGCATTTTAGTTTTCGGTGTAACAGTTGTAGCATTGGGTGTATGGCTGTTTTGACAAGTAGTATTTATAATCTATGGAACTGCAACCTCTAGCAATTCAACTTACTCGTTACTCGATTTGAAAATAATCAACTAATATGTCTACTAAAACCCAATTCTCACGCATTTATCCATTTTCAATTCACCAAAAATCCAAACTCCTCATCATCATTTTTTGATCCGATTGTACAATTTCCAGAATATCCATTCAGTAATTTCAAATTTAACTCTTACATATAAGATTCATTAAATATCTTTAAGGAATGCTTTAACAAGGTCTTGATGTTTCAAAATTCTAATTATTGTAACTTCTCGTTTTCCAACACGATAATAAATCGAATGAGAAATATAAACACTTCGACGAAGACCAAAACTTATGTCATCAACTGCTTGATACTGGTATGGATGATTTGCAATTTCTTGGAAACGAAATTTAATCCCCTCAAGAAATTTTACTGCCTGCTCTATTCCAAAATGAACCATTCCATAATAAAAAATTTCATCAAGGTCTTCATCCGCTGTCGGCGCAAGCTTGTAATTAACCATATTTTAAAATGTATTTGCCTAATGCGGAATCAAATATTTCATCAACAGATCGCTTACTATAACCTTCACGCTTGATACTTTCTTCTCCTTCTTTAATTGCTAATCTGATAGCTTCTACTTCTTCAGGAGTTTCTTTTGCATCATGATGGTTAATTTGAGTCTGTTTACCCAAATCTTTTGTGTCACATGAATTTTGTTTAGTATTAATTTCCGAACCTATAATACCATCTAGCATTTCAGTCCACGTCAAATTTTTCTCAGACACTGGCATAATATTTCTCCTAAATATATTAAAAGCTTGATAAATTTAACCTATACTTAATATACTTTAGATTATAATTTGCAAATTGCAATAGTATTCATAAATTACTTTCAAGTTGAAATGTAACGCGCAATTAAATCAAATCAAAAATTTTATTGAATTCAATCACTTGAAATCTACTTCATATTCAATTCCCTTCGTTGCAACACCCCTTGCTTTATTAAACTCTCTGAGTCGTTCAAAAACATCAACACCAATTTGATGATAAACATCTAAAATATCAACCAAAACCCAATTTTCTCGAATCATTCCATCTTCACAACGCCAAAAATCTAAACTTCGCATAGTAATTTTTTGACCCGATGGCGCAATTCCCAAGAATCCATCACCAGAAATACTCATATTCATCCCCGGCCACGCGGTAAAACCAACATAATTTCCGTCACCAAATAGATTACCTTTTCCAACTGAACCAATTCGGTCTGGCATTGCATTTAAAAACGGAATTTGATGCCAATTTCGAAAACCGGAAATACCACGACAAGTACCTATTCCTGAGGGACCATACCAACTACAATGTGGATGCCAATAATCTTGCAACCGCATAGCATTAACTCCACCTTTGGCAAAATTACCAAGAGCCGCCAACATATTTGATACCAGTTCACAACTAGACTTTGCCAGTTCTTGATCTTGTGAATTATCTATCATTCCATCTTGAGTTGCTGGCCCAGGCACATGCCATTCACACCCTAAACTTGGTGACAACGGCCATGCTTTTGCTTGCATCATCAATTCAGGAATATCCCACAACGCTTGCATTTCAATGATACGATTTTCTTCTATCCGAAAAAATTCATGAAATCGCATCGAAACTTGATGACCCGTTGGAGGAATATCAAGCCAACTTCGCAAAAAACTCCCTGTATAGTAACCGCAACACCCAACCCAATTTGATCCAGTCAGAGCAGTACCAGCAATTAAAATTGTATCACGTCGCTCAAGATCTGGTATTGATTTTTTTAGAGGTCTAAATGCTTTTTCCAATAATTCATGTGGACCATCTAAATCCTCTATCGGAAAAGCAAGATGTATGGGCGCGGATTTATCAAACAGTGACGAAAGAGCATCAGATGTTGCTGATAAATCACCCTCATAAAGTGAATATCGAAAAACGTCTAACAATCTTTTGTTTTGTGAGTGAATATTTGTACTCATTTATAATGACCCACAATAGGGTACATTTTTTCGTCCATATCTTCGAACTCGGATATTTGCTTGCTCCGCATGACCAACAAATCCCTCCAAGTTACATAAGCGCGAACAATATTCACCGATCTTAGTTGCGGCCTCATCTGACATTATTTTTTGATAACTATGCGTTTTTAAAAACTTACCAACCCATAGTCCCCCCGTATAACGTCCTGCCTTTCTAGTAGGAAGAGTATGATTGGTTCCAATAACTTTATCACCATTAGCAACATTGGTACGTGGTCCTAAAAATAATGCTCCATATGCAGTCATATTTTCTAAAAACCAGTCATCTCGGTCCGTCATTACTTGAACATGTTCAGACGCGATGTCATTGGCAACTTGCAACATTTCATCATAAGTATCACAAACTATCACCTCACCATAATCTCGCCAAGAAACCGAAGCAGTTTCCGCAGTTGGCAAAATTTTCAGAATACGTTCAATTTCTTCCATGGTATTTTGAGCAAGATCGCGCGAGTTGGTGATTAGAACTGCCGGTGAATTATATCCATGTTCAGCTTGTCCTAATAGGTCAGTAGCACATAATTCACTATCAACAGTACTGTCAGCAATTACCATAGTCTCAGTAGGTCCAGCTAATAAATCAATTCCTACTCGGCCAAATAACTGACGCTTAGCTTCCGCGACAAACGCATTTCCCGGACCTACTAACATATCTACTGCTTCAATTGAATCAGTACCTAGTGCCATTGCACCAACTGCTTGAATTCCTCCAAGTACATAAATTTCATGAGCACCCCCCATATGCATTGCGGCTATTACCGCTGGATTAGGTGCACCTTTAAATGGTGGTGTACATGCAATTATGCGTGGAACGCCCGCTACCGATGCAGTTACAACTGACATATGTGCCGATGCGACCATTGGAAATTTTCCACCGGGTACATAACACCCTACTGATTGTACCGGAATATTCTTATGTCCTAAAATCACACCAGGCATTGATTCAATTTCAATATCTAACATTGAATCACGTTGTGCTTGTGCAAATGCCCGCACCTGAGACTGAGCAAATTCAATATCGTCTAAATCTTGTTTTGATACTTTACTTACTAATGAGTCAATTTCTGCATTTGATAATCGAAACGAAGCCGGTAAATAATTATCAAATGACTCCGACATTTCACGAATTGCAGCATCACCACGCGCTTCAATTGAATCCAATGCTTTTTCCACAGTTGTACGTACTTTGTCGTCGTCAGATGATCGCTCCGATTCCAATTTTCCACGCTTTAAATATTCAATCGCCATATTTTTTCTCCTTAATTTACGGGTGAAGGTGGTTTTCGTTCGCCACGGTCAAAGACTTCCCAACCTTCACCATTAAACACATCAACTCCAAGTTGACTTAATACAAATGGAAAATCTACCATAACCCAATTATCAACAATCTTACCATCTTCAACTTTCCAAAAATCCATATATCGAATTTCAACTTTTTTACCCGTTGCCTTTATCCCCATAAACTCTCCAGAATGAATGGCCTCTTGTCGACCAAACGCAGCGGCCCATTCACCCATAAACAAACGAGCTTCATCAATACATACTTTTTCAGAAAATGCTGCTTGAAAAGGACGCTGCCAGTTCTCTTGAAACTCTCGCACCCCATTTTTGGTACCGCACCCAAAATTCCCCATCCAGCGAAAACTCTGAGCAAAGAACTCTCCAATGTCACCAATTCGATGATCATTCAAACCATCGACCATATTTTCAATTATGCGCTTAGTTTCAGCAGTTTTACTCAAATCAGTGTTGTGGGAAAGCTTTGCTTGTTCTGGTCGCGAACCTTTCACTTCATTTTCTCCAGAATCATAAATTCTATATATTGGTTACCCTTTTACCGCGCCAGCGGTTAACCCACTTACAATTTGGCGTTGAAAAACCATCACTAACAAAAACAATGGTGCAGTAATTGACACTGCGGCTGCGACTGCTTCCACTTGGTCCGTCGTTGTCGTTTCTCGATTAAAATAACCAACAATTGCTGGTACCATTGTTTGATTTTGTGCATCCAAGAGCAACGAAGTAACTAAGTAATCATTGTAAGCGAGCAAAAAGCTAAATAATCCAGTTGTAATAACACCTGGCCACATTACCGGCATAATCACCCATCGAAACGCTTGGAAATGTGTACAACCATCCACCCGCGCTGCTTCATCTAATTCAGACGGAATATTTTGAAAAAATGAACGTAACATCCATATAGTAAATGGTTGATTTATCGCCACTAATACCGCAATTACTGCAAACGGTTGTCCATACAATGTCGGTGCAGCGTCTCCAAGTATTGGGCGTAAAATTTCTGCTGAATTAATAAACGGTGGCAAATACCCTGCAACTAAAACTGAATGTGGCAACGCGCGAAATACTAATGCGATTATGAGTAACCAAAAGGCCAGACTTGAACCTGTGCGTGCAAGTCCATATCCAGCTAGCGTCCCAACTGTCAACGAAACAGTCACCACACCAGTCGTTACAATCAATGAATTAATAAAATTCTGATAAAACTGATTATTTACCCATACTTCATAATAATGTTGCAAAGTTGAACCAATAATTGGCTTTCCAATTGGACCAAGCCATTGGTTTATCACACTTAATACTGTCGGCAAAATTCCGGCAACAATAATTATGGCGGCAACTATAAATATTATTGTGCCAACAACCCAGCCGAACCACAAATATTGCGCGGGTGAAAACTTGCGCACTAAGTTTGGTAGCAATTTTTTCGCAAATTGGTAACACATCCAAGCAATTGCTAATCCAAAAACTATATCAACTATTGAAAGTCCCTTTCCTTCAGTTCGCGTCTCTGGTCCAAATACTACATTAAGTGGATTCGCATCAAATGCGTCAATTGGAAGTTTAAAACTCATTACTAAAATCCAAAATATCGGAAACGCCGCGACTAGACACCAAAATATTAAAAATGCATTTGAAGTTAGCTTCAGTGACAATGGTTGCTGCAGAGCTCTTGAAGTACTCATATCCGTCCTCCCTTATGATCACGCCATGTACGATTAAGCAATGGAATAAGAATCAATACAATGCCAATCATGGTTAACATAGCACTTGCACTGGCGCGCGAAATCGAGCGATTACCACTATCGTCAGGAGTTAAAAATTCATAGGTTAACCATTGCAACGAAATTCGATGCGCTTGGCTAGAAAAAGCGACAACTTCTTCAAATACCCGATAGGCATCCATCAAATGAATCAAAGAGATGAAAATAATTAGGGGCATTAAGTGCGGAATAACAACAAATCGAATTCGCTCCCAACGACTTGCACCATCAATTATTGCAGATTCTAAAGTGTCTTGATTGACTGTCTGTAATCCAGCATAAAACACTACAAATGCGAATGGCGCAACATGCCAAACCCGGTAAAACAACATCAGCAATTCTATAGTCCATCCTTGCGCGAACATCGCAATATCGCGCGCCAACCACCACTCTAAAAAGGCTGTTAATATTCCATCACCAATAAATAACCAGCGTATAGACAACCCACCAATTATCGGAGTTATTATAAAGGGTAATAGTGATATAAATATAATAGGACCACGAATACTTCGAATCGCATTATTCACTACGACGGCAATTAGCAATCCAACAATAATTACTAATGGTAATGTGATTAACGTAAAAGTCAGGGTAAAACGAAGAGCTTTCCAAAAATCAATCGTTAATAATTCACCCCAATTCCAATTTCGCAGCGCATCTATCGCTTTTCCTAATTCAAGAACACTACGATAACTTCCAAGACCAATAAATTCGGTCTGGATTATTTTGTTACCATTTTCATCTAACTTCGGTTGCGTTCGAACTTCGGTAACACAGATTTGATCAGGAAAACCAGGTGTACAAGTTTCTACTTCAATATTTTCTAATACTGCCCGGGATACATAAAAACTTTGCGTAAAGACGCTAACTAATGGTGCCGCAATAAACAAAAACATCATTAGTAACGAGGGACCAACAAAAAATGCAAAAGTTTTGAATTTCATGTTTACCCCTCGCAGTTAATATTCTGGAATTATTTCAAGGTAGAATATTCAATCTACTCGATTAATCCCTGTTCTTTTGCTGATGTTGTATATGATGATTCAATACTTGCCAATGTAGTTTTGGCATCTTTTGAACCGTTTAGGTAGTCAGCAACACCTTCTAGCGCAGTTTGCATTAATCCCATTTGTGTACTTGATGGATATGGGTGCGCACCATTTGCGGCTGTTTCAGCGGCACCTTGTGCAAGGTCACCTGGATTAAATCCTTCAATAAGCCATACTGCTACATCATTATTTGCTTGGACCATTTCCTTATCGATTCCTTCCATCGCTAACCGAAATGCTGCATCAGCTTCCTCATCAGAAATATTTTTTGCAATGACAATTCCATCCCACCATATTGTTGATGCAGGTCGTTCTGCGGCTTTAGGTGCAGATGCCATTGAAACTTTTCCAACAACTTGGGATTCTGCTTCATCATTCATCGCCGCAGCCCGAGTAGCCCATAAATTCGCCATCGCAATTTTACTTTGCTGAAATTGTTGCTGTACATACGTTGAATCAGCAGTTAAATATTCTGGGTCCATAAATTCTGTCAGATTTTTCATCATTTCTAATGCGGCTTCTCCTTGGTTATTATTAATGGAAGGTGTATTGTCATCATTAAAAAATTCACCTCCCATCCCAAGATACATATTGACGAATTCTTGCGCTAAATTCCAACCACTCTGATAAGTTCCACCTAAGGGATAATCTACAACACCAGCTTCTTTGATTTTTGTAGCCGCTGATAATACTTCATCATACGATTTCGGAACATCAATTCCCAAATCACTAAAAATATCGTTCCGATACATTAGATGTTGAGCATTTACCATCATGGCGATTGCCATTATTTTACCATCAATCTTAATTAGTTGATTTGGTGATAAGTGTTGACCGTATTTTGCAACTAAGTCATCTAACGGGCGTATAGTACCACTGTTCAATAACGGAGTTAAAGTACCATTAGACACACCTCCAATATGATATAGTGACGGATTAGCTTCAAATGCTGCTGGTTGTTTCGTTCTAAATTCTTGGTCTAACTCAGGTGCAAAGTTACCGCACTCTGCCATCGCCTCAGTTACAACTTTCCAAGCTTCAAAACCTGCGGTTAGTGATTTCAATGGAACAGAGTTTTCAAATGAACACGCGGCCCAAGTACCTGTGCTGAATAGACAAATCGCGCCTGTTAGCAACAATCTTTTTAAAAACATGGCATTCTCCTCGTTTTTAGTTATTAAGTTAATTGTTTCATTTAAAAGTCTGGGAAATAACTTTTCAATGTGAGTCACTTTTGACCCTAAAATGAATCAATTAACAGTTTGATTTTGATGTGTTTCCCAGTTAAATAGATGACAAATGCTTTTTGGTACCGAGATTGACACCATCTCACCTATTTCAATTCGAAAATCTTTTGGAGCTTTAGCTGACACTAATGTATCACCTGCTTTAACAGTAATCATTGTTGCATCTCCCAATAGCTCCATAGTATAAACTGGTCCGTTAATTTCAGACTCAATATTGGAAATCTTTGCATCCTCCGCACGAAATCCCAGAATAGTCTCACCATCTTTGCCATTTAGGTTTGATATTTTAACATTTTCACCTATAAATGTACCATTCTCAATTCGTCCATTCATTAAATTCATCGCTGGCGAACCAATAAACCCAGCAACAAATGTATTGGCGGGTCGATCATAAATCTCAGTCGGAGTTCCAATCTGCTGAATGACACCATTTTTCATGACTACAACTCGATCGGCAAGAGTCATAGCTTCAATCTGATCATGTGTGACATAGATAGTTGTAACTTTGAGTTCATGTTGCAAATTTTTGATTTGTGCGCGGGTTGAGACACGCAATTTAGCATCTAGATTTGATAGCGGTTCATCCATCAAAAATACATTTGGTTCTCGTACAATAGCACGTGCCAATGCTACCCGTTGTCGTTGTCCACCTGAAAGTTCTGCTGGCTTTCGATCCATAAACTCTTGTAGTTCAACCATTTCAGCTGCTTTTCTAACTTTAGAATCATGAGTTGATGAATCTATTTTGCGCACTTTTAACGGAAATCGAATGTTTTCATACACATTCATGTTCGGATACAGTCCATAAGATTGAAACACCATTGCGATATCCCGATCTTTTGGATCTAAATCGTTAACCACCTGTCCATCAATGACAATTTCACCACTAGTTGCATCTTCCAAACCAGCAATCATTCGCATTGTCGTTGTTTTTCCACAACCCGACGGACCAAGTAATACCAAAAATTCTTGATCACCAATAGTCATGTCAAAATCATCAACACCGACAAAGCTTCCCCATCGCTTCGTCAAATTTTTCAATCTTATTTCAGCCACATTTACCTCCCAAATCAACAATTCAATTTAATTTTGTTAATAAGTCAATTAAAATATCAATTAACTTTACAATTTTTTTTGGCGCAGTCGCGTTTGCTTGTGATACCGTTAAAATTACAGTATATCTCGATTAATACTTATATTTTCAAAGTGTTATGCGGTTAAAATACTCAATCTATAGTTCAAATTTGTTTTTCAATCAAGAACTTGTTTCAGATTGACGCATTGCCATACTTTATCGGTCATCTAGCAGTATTAGCTGCTTGGTCGGCAATTTTTTTGCCAAATAAAGTTCAATTTTTTCGCTGATCTGAATCACGAATGATCAACGATATGATTGGTCAGTAAATTCAACCAATTCTTTATTCATTGATAGCTTAAATTGTCGGCATGAAAGGTACTATTGATCTTTGTATTTACTACTAAAGTGCTTGATTTATAGCGGATTTACTGGTAATCGTTGGTTTGGCAAATTGGTAAAGGAACCCTGTTCACTCGCATTGCTACCAGTTACTGATAGTTAATGTGATGTGCGATCCTTGGTTAGAAGCTATTCAAGGTCGGAATTGATAACAGCTAACATTTAACTTTGTCCGATGAGCTGAGCAGTCAACTCTGTCCATCATGGATCAAACTTAGGTTAACGTCATCTCCATTTCTCGCAATGTATACCCTTCAATATATCCACGAAACGTCTTGCATGGTTCCCGATAATTTTGTTTGCGCCATTGAAACCAAGCCAAATAGTTATCCAAATACTTCGTCGCCACCCCATTAAAACGCTCCATGAACTTCTTCAAATGAGAATGAGCACTATTGACAGTATTGATATGTTTCGCTCCCCTGCCAAAGTGACGCACTCGAACTTGAAGTACATCTTGTGCTGTAGCAGGTGGAACATAAGCATTGTGACCATAGGTCATGAGCGTTGTATTTGACCAATTGATATGCCGTGCGAGATTCTCCTGAAAGTCGTGAATGCTCATTCGACCTAAACAAACTGGTTTCATATAGGAACCGCCGCTGCGTGCAACCGCGGTCGAGACACAAACCTGCTCGTTACTGATGCCACGCTGTGACGCTGGTGTTCCCCGTTTGCGTGGTTTGCGACCAAGATCTACTGGTTTCCCTTTTGGTCCCTTTTGACCTTTAAAGGAGAGCGGAAAATACGTTTCATCAGCTTCAACAATGCCAGCAAGGTTGGTGCGGGTGGCTTGACGCAATAAGCTCAATATCTTGTGTCGCCAATACAGCGCGGTATTGAGACAAATGTGCATCCCACAAGAGTCCATCGCATCTTCAATTTTCCGCAACGACAGCCCTTGAAACATGAAGTCAAGATACTGACTCCAGACTGCACGACTTTTTCGACTCTTATATCGAAGTTTATTGGTATTGAATGAGAATGTTTTTGTACACCCCTTGCATTTGAAACGCGGGGTCTTGTCAATACTACCATTGCGAACAATGTCTTGGTGCTGACAATGAGGGCACTCGACTGGATAGTCGGTTGCCACATTTTCCGCATCGGGCTCCTGCTCATCCAGTAGCAATGCTTTCAATTCTTGTTTTTCAGCATCAGTTAGTTGACGAAACAAGTCTTCCATTTCGGTATTCATGTTGTGTTCCTTTGTAATAAGTAGATATTATACTAATAGTGTATAATATAGGAACATAATGAATACATTTCAAGGTGTCAAGCAATAAAAATAAAATATTTACTTAATAATTAATTTTTGATAAAATAAATCACATGCAAACGCGACTACGCCTTTTTTTTCAATACTACAAACAAAAAATTGAGCCCTTTTTTGATGAAAGATATTCGCTCCCATACCCGCACATTTCTCTCAAACGTTCTTACAACACCAGAGAATGAATTATCACAATTAATTAAGTCAAGTATTTCAACAGATTGTCAATGGGATGTATCATTCCCAATTAATAGTTTGATTGGAATAGAAGAAATTGCAGAAAGCTTTTTCTTACCGATTAGAAAAGCAATTTCACATGTAAGAAGACGTGAAGAAATTTTTATTGGCGGTAATAATCGACGACAACAAGGTGGATATTGGATCGCCTCAATAACACATTACATTGGTAATTTCAATCAAGAATTATTCGGAATCAAACCTAACAACAAACTAGTTTTTTTGCGCGGAGGTGAGTTTTACCGAATTGAAAAAGGAAAAGTAACAGAAGCGAAAATTATAATAGACCTACTTGATTTGATGAGACAATCCGGCAATTTCCCACTTCCACAATTACTTGGAACCGAAATGTTGTTTCCCGGACCTGCTACACATGACGGTGTAATTCCTCAAAGTCAAGTTGATGGTGAAACAACATTAGATATCGTTGAATCTATGCTTGCTGACCTGCATAAGTTTGACCCAAATAATTTTACTTCAAAAGGTCAAACCGGTCCAGATGGGTATTGGCATGAAGATATGCTCTGGTATGGACCAGGTGGAATCGGATCAAATTATCGTTGGGAAGGATTTGAAAAAGATCATCGACGATCGTTTCTAACCGCATTTCCAGACCGAAAGGGGGGTGACCATTATTGTCGCATAGGTGATGGAAATTACGCGGCAGTTAGTGGGTGGCCGTCAATGACTATGACCCATCAAGGGGACTATATAGGTGTTTCAGCAACTGGAAAGAAACTAACATTGCGAGTAATGGATTTTTATCGGTGTGATAACAAAAAAATCATGGAGAATTGGGTATTATTGGATTACCTTGACTTATTCAATCAAATGGGTACTAATTTGATAGATGAATCATCCTGACTCTCGTGTATGTCACTTATAACACAACAGTTACTGTATCATATTAGAGTCTTGCTATGATTTATACCTTCGCTGAAATGAACCGATGAACTTGTCCATCGTAAATTGCATAACAGGGGTTAATTCCTGACTCGATAAATAGTTTCTCTAGTGAAGAAATATAATATGGGGGTACTCCTCTTATTTTGATGCTGTATTCAGGCGGAATTTCATCCATTTTCTCACTGAATGGTTCTATATAATGCGGTGGCATTCCTCCCATACTATAATATGGATACGGTTTTAATAGAATATTACTTTTTCCAATCAGCACGTGCTTCCCATCCCCAATTTTTTCCATCACAAATTTGTGAATTTCCTTTGCCTGCTTATTGATCGCATCTAAAATATCTGCCGGTGATACACCGTCAAAATTAAACATGTACATTTTACGAAGCTCAGCATGGTCATGATCATTTAAGTCAATAACCCCGCTTTTTTTCATCTTCTTTGAAGACTTTCGCGTTGTAATATTCAGCATTAATTTGATCCCTTATTGATAAATTTTATTGGAAAATCAGATTATAGTTAACAAATCCAAACTCAAATTTCAATTACTAATTGAAATAATTTGTTTGAGTTGCAATTGGGAATATTTTAAATTATATTTATAACTAATAAATATATCACTAGTTAAATAACTCAATCTAGTATATTTTCACTAATTGTACAATTAGAAGGAGACTAATATGACCCGTTTTTTCCAAGATAAACAGGGTTTCGTCTGGGAAATTTATAAAGATATATTGGATGAATGGCGTTGGCGGAAAATTTCAAGTGATGGAGAAGTAGTACTTGATTCATTTGCTGGTTTTGAGAAAAGAAAAGACTGCATTAAAAACGCAGAAATTCATGGGCATATGAACAATGTAGAAAAAGTTGAAGATCAAAAATTAATTCTAGCTTTTTCATAGAGAGTCCAATATACAAACATAGTTATTATTGATTAAATAACAAATTTGGATGTAGATTTAGTTTAAACTACACTAAAACTACACCACTAGTAATAATTAAGTGATACAACAAATTAGGGAAAAATGAAATTCAAATTAATTGGCACCGACTACTTTCCAGAAAATTTTCCACCAACATTCAAATCTTCAGGAATTGCAGATTTTTTCCAAACAAACATTGAGGTGGGATATAGTTACAATGATGAAAATAGTTATCATGCATCTTTGTATAATGCATCGCAACTGAATGGTAATCGAAGAGATTTCTCTATTATTCACCCTGTAGTTGCATATAGAATGGCGGATTTTATTGATCGTCATTGCATGAAACTAAATGAGTATTTCCAAAATAAAAACCACAGTTATACTACTCCGTTCCTCTCTACTGATCCACAGAAATCTATTGAAATTGCTGGATTAAAAAAATATGAAGATGCCAAATTCAATCGATTTTCACGGTTTGAATATATCGTTTATACTGATATTTCTAGATTCTTTTACTCACTCTACACTCATGTAATTCCTTGGGCTTATCATACTAAACCTGTAGCAAAATCTCGAAGATCTCCAAAAGACCAACAAATTTTTTTCAACGAGGCAGATAACATAATTCAAAGCAGTCAAGGTGGTCAGACAATAGGTCTTCCTGTTGGCCCAAAGATGTCATTGATATTTTCAGAATTGATTGGACACGCCATTGATAATGAATTTACTAAACTAATGAGTTCTATTTCCGAGAAAGGAACCCAGATAATATATGATTTCATTCGATATAATGATGATATTTTGATAGGTACAAACTCAATTAGTGAGACAGAAATTGCACTTGCAACTTATCGTAAAGCAGTTAGAAATTTTGAGCTTGATCTAAACCAAGCAAAGACAAATATTTACTCAAATAATTATACATTTGAGAAACACTGGAAACTAGACATTTCTCAAAAGTTTGAATTAGTTCGTTCATCAGATTCAGATTCGCAGATTGAATATTTAAGATCAACATTAGATTTTGGTTATTCACTTAGCATTGAAAACAAAAATCAAAAAATTTTGGAATATGTCATTTATATGGTAATTAAATCAAAGTTCATATATGACGATGATCTTTGGAAAATAATTGAATCATTCTTAATGAGAGTAATCTTAATTAGTGGCTATACAATAGATTATGTAGTAAAACTAATATTATGGCGTTACAAACTCTATAAAGATATTAATATCAAACTTTGGCGCGAACAAATTTATCTTATTTTGAGCAAAAGTATAAAGTTAGGTCATGATAATGAAGTATGTTGGATTATCTGTGCGTGTCAAGTTTTGCAAATTAATATTCCTTTAAAAATAGCTCGGCAAATTGTAAAAAATTGCGGACCGATATCGATTGTAGCAATAATTAATTGCGCAAAACGGAGATTGGTTGTGGAGTCAATATTTAAAGATATTCATTCCCAGATAAGTGGAGAATTAGATATCGGTCGAAATTGGCCAGTATTTCTTGAATTAGCGAAGGTAGATAAACTTCCTGCAAACAACAAATTTCGTAAATGCAATATAATGAAACAAATGTACCGCAATAAAGTATCAATATATGAAATTGAAAATATCCTCAGTTTGCTCAAATACTTCAGTAAGAAAAATTATGAAAAAAACGAAAAAATTCTACTACGCCAAATTAACTCATTTGATTAGGATAGAATTAATTTTGTAAAATCAGAAACTAGGTATAAAATTGAAAATTACTTTTTGTTTAAAAATTACGGAAAGTAGAATATAATTTAAAAATAAATAATTTTGCCAAGTAGAAGAGTAGCATCAGTTAAGAAACAAACCAAATGAATTCTAAAAAATTTGAAACTAGAGGCACAGAAGGATGGCTGAGCCACAAACTCAAAATTTTTTGCAATTTGCGAACGTCAAAAAAAGCTATGACCAAAAAACTTTGGTTGTAAAAGATTTCAACTTGGATGTTGCAAAAGGTGAGTTTATCACCTTACTTGGACCTTCAGGGTCTGGGAAAACTACCGTTTTGATGATGCTAGCTGGGTTTGAAAGCGTTACGAGCGGTGACATTAAACTGACAGGTACATCTATAACTCGAACCGCTCCATACAAACGCAATATTGGAATGGTATTCCAAAATTATGCTCTGTTTCCACACATGACAATTTCAGAGAATCTTTCGTATCCACTTTCAGTGCGAAAGTTATCCAAACCGGAAATCACCTCAAAAGTTGAAGAATATCTTAAACTAATTGAATTAGATGGATTTGGTACACGTTACCCTGCGCAGCTATCAGGTGGTCAACGCCAACGAGTTGCATTAGCACGCGCATTGATTTTTGAACCAACAATTGTCCTAATGGATGAACCATTAGGAGCACTTGATAAGAAACTTCGTGAACAGATGCAGTTTGAGATTACCCGCTTACATGAAGATTTGGGTTTCACTGTTGTTTATGTCACACATGACCAAACCGAAGCTCTTACAATGTCAAGCAGAATTGCGGTATTTAATGATGGAGTCGTGCAACAATGTGCGTCACCTGATGACCTATACGAACGTCCAAGTAATGCCTTTGTTGCAGATTTTATTGGTGAAAATAATCTTATTCCCGGTCAAATATCAGAGCTTTCAGAAGCAACAGCAACAGTTGTATTAGCAGGTGGTGGTAAGGTAGTTGCACAAGCAGCGGGAAACGCTAAATCAAATGAAAAATGTATCATTTCCGTTCGACCTGAAAAAATGTTCATTAAACCGACTGACCATGCATATGATAACGAGATAACCGCGAAGTTTATAGTTCGCCATTATGTTGGAGATTTTATTCGATACTACTTTGAACTACCGGATAAATCTGAAATCACAGTTAAAGTTTTAAATGACCTCGCCGCACCAGAATTTAATCATCACCAAGAGGTCGAATTAGTTTGGCTTTCCAAAGATTGCTTTTGTTTTGATACCATGTAATCAGGGCCTAGTCTAATTCTTTCAAATATTCTGGTACCAACCAAAAACTAAATAACATGAGGAAAATGTTATGAACCTATTTAAAACTATTTTCGCAGGAATTTTCGCTGTTGCATTTGCAATATCAGTTCCTGTAGGTGCACAAGAAAGCATGACGGTTGTCTCTTTTGGTGGCGCATATGGAGCAGCCCAAAAAAAGCATATGATTGACCCATATGTAGCAGAATCTGGCAATGAAATCTTATTTGAAGATTACTCTGGTGGAATCGCTGAAATCAAGGCACAAGTTGAAGCTAATAATATTCAATGGGATGTCGTTGACATTGAGACTATTGACCTTGAGCGTGCTTGTTCAGAAGGGTTACTTGAGACCATTTCAATTGATGACTTCCCAGCAGGCGAAGATGGGACACCCGCTTCTGAAGATTTCATCCCAAATGCAATAGCGAGCGAATGTGGTGTCGGTGTTATCGTTTGGACTATTATCTATGCTTACAACGTTAGCTCAATAGGAAGCGAAATTCCTGCGACTATTTCGGATTTTTTTGATACAGAAAAAATTCCTGGAAAGCGAGCAATGAGAAAACGCCCCCAAGTTAACTTGGAATGGGCACTAATTGCTGATGGTGTTCCACGAAATGAAGTTTACGATGTACTTGCCACCGATGAAGGTCAAGACCGAGCATTTAAGAAGTTAGATTCAATCAAGAAGGATATTGTGTGGTTTGATTCATGGTCACAAGCACCACAATTATTAAATGATGGTGGAGCCGCACTCGTTCAATCAGCCAACGGACGTATCTTTGATGCAATCAAAAAAGACTCCAAACCATTCAGAATGATTTGGGATAGTCATGTCTATGACCTTGATGTTTGGGCCATTGTTAAAGGTACAGATAAAATGGATACGGCATTAGACTTTGTTAAATTTGCAACAGGCACTAAACCTCTTGCCGGTATGCAAGATGTAGCATATGGACCGACAAGAAAATCATCTTCTGTTCATGTTGATCCTTCTGTTCAAAATGATTTGCCAACTGCACATATTGATAAAGGTCTTAAAGCAGATGGAATATTTTGGGCCGATTTTGGGGAGTCACTTGGCGAAAAGTTCAACGAGTGGCTTTTACTATAGCTCAAACAAAAATTATGTTGTGGTCGCGCAAAACGGCCACAACATTCAATACTGTTGTAATTAAGCCTCTATTACTGTAATCAAGAATGATTCATGAGTCAAACAAAAGTAGCATTATCACCAGAAGAAGTTTCTCTGTCCAAGCGTGAATACAGAAAACGAAAATTCACAGCATTCGCATTTGTATTTCCGTTGCTACTTTTTATTTTGTTTGCATTCGTTGCACCGATTACACTGATGCTTTATCGCAGTTTTTACCATCCTGCCGTCGCCAACCTCATTCCGGTTACACTTGAAAAATTAAACACTTGGGATGGTAGTGATATACCAGACAACGATACATTCAATTCTATGGCATTAGACCTAAAACGTCTTGCCGAAGAAAGATTATCTGGAAAACTTGCCGAAGAAATTAACCGGGCATTACCTGGTTCTTCAAGTATCGTTAAATCAAGTGCGAGAAAAGTTCGTCGGATCGAAAATGAAGACTTAGCTCAAAACGGTTATGAAATACTAATTGACGCTAATTCAAAATGGTCAACTACTGATATTTGGCGAGCGATCCATCAAGCAGGTCAAGTACTCACACCGTCTTATTATTTGACAGCTCTTGATCTAGAAATTAGTGAAGATGGAGGAATTCAATCCCGAGAATCAGCCAGAATTTACGTTAAACTTTATACGAAAACACTACGAATTGCACTTATTATTACTTTGCTAACTCTTATTCTAGGATACCCGCTTGCTTATTATCTTGCCAATGCCCCAAATAAGACTGCAAATTTACTTATGGTATTTGTATTACTGCCATTTTGGACTTCATTACTTGTTAGAACAACTTCTTGGATTGCTCTATTACAAACAAACGGTGTTACAAATTCAACCTTTATGGCACTTGGACTAACCAGTTCACCTATTGAGATGCTTTACACACAATTTTCAACCATTATTGCGATGACACATATTCTTTTACCATTCATGATTTTACCTTTATATAGCGTCATGAAAGGAATTGACCCAAGTTATTTGCGCGCCGCCATGTCTATGGGTGCAAAACCAATCCCAGCATTTTTAAGAGTATATGCTCCTATGACTTTACCTGGATTAAGTGCTGGTTCGTTATTAGTTTTTATAATATCGGTAGGTTATTACATTACTCCAGCACTGGTAGGTGGAACAGATGGTCAAATGATCTCAAATATCATTGCTTTTCATATGCAACAATCAAACAATTGGGAATTGGCCGCGGCCCTAGGTTCGCTACTATTGATCCTTATTCTCTCTTTATATTGGATCTATGATCGATTGGTTGGTGCTGGAAATATTAAATTAGGGTGATCAATATGGCAAGATTTCCAGCATACTATAATTTTTGGCATATTCTTGGTTCATATTCACTTAAATTTTCCGCATATGCAGTACTATTTTTTCTAATATTGCCAATTCTGATCATTATTCCGCTCTCGTTTAATGCGGAACCTTATTTTACGTTCACCTCAGAAATGCTATCTTTTGATGCAAATGCATACTCTTTGCGCTGGTATAAAGAAATTTTCACTGACCAGAAATGGCTATTATCTATTCAAAATAGTTTCATTATCGGAATTTTCGCCGCTCTGCTTTCCACAGTACTTGGTACAATTGCGGCTGTTGGGCTTTCTTCTCCCGCAATGCCATTTAAAAGATTGATTACTGCACTCTTATTATCACCAATGATCGTTCCACTTATTATTATCGCGGCTGGAATGTTCTTCTTTTACACTCGATTTAACTTGGTTGGAAGTTACTTAGGACTCATAATTGCACACGCATCGCTTGGAGTACCTTTTGTAATCATTACTGTTACTGCTACTCTTACCGGATTTGACCGATCGTTATATTATGCGGGACTCAGTATGGGATCATCTCCACTTAAAGTATTTTGGGATATAGTCATTCCATTGATTCGACCTGGAGTTATTTCCGGTGGACTTTTTGCATTTGTAACCTCATTTGATGAAGTTGTTTTAGTGCTTTTTCTTGCAGGACCTGAACAACGTACAATACCGAGGCAAATGTTTTCAGGTTTACGAGAACAAATAAATCCGACAATACTTGCAGTTGCAACACTATTAATTGTATTATCTATTCTGCTATTAATCTCAATTGAATTGCTCAGACGACGTTCAGCGCGAATAAGAGGTGTTGAATAATAATTTTGAATTATTAGTTTGTTATTTTCACAACAACTTAACAAATCCAAAAATGTTTTGAGTTCTTCTACTTAAACTGAATTTTGAAGAAGTAACTGACTTCTTTAAATTTATAGTCAAATTTTGACATCATTCAACTATTCACAAAGACGGAGATACAACATGAGAAATACACAGCACTTTGTTGACGGTGCTTCTTGGGCAGGCAGTTCCAACAAAACTGGTGACATTTATAATCCTGCTACCGGTGAAGTAACTGGACAATTATCCCTTGCATCCAAAGCTGACGTTGATCATGCAATTAGTTCGGCAAGAAATGCTTTACCTGGTTGGGTTGCAACCCCTGTCGCGAAAAGAATTCAAGTTATGTTTGAATTTCGCGCGCTGTTAAAAAAACATAACGATGAACTAGCTGAAATTCTTTCATCTGAACATGGTAAAACTTTGGCTGATGCGAAGGGAGAATTGGCACGTGGATTAGAAGTTGTGGAATTTGCATGTGGAATTCCCGCGCTAGTTAAAGGTGAATATTCAGAAAGTGTTGCAAGTGGAGTTGACAGTTTTGCCGTTCGTCAACCAGTTGGGGTTGTAGCTGGAATCACTCCATTTAATTTCCCCGCAATGGTTCCACTTTGGATGTATCCTGTCGCCATTACTTGCGGAAATACCTTCATACTTAAACCTTCAGAACGTGACCCTTCTGTGACAATACGCATTGCCGAATTACTCAAGGAAGCGGGTTTACCGGATGGAGTCATGAATGTAGTGCATGGTGACAAAGAGTCTGTAGATGCAATCCTAGATCATCCTGATGTATCAGCGATAAGTTTTGTCGGTTCAACGGCGATTGGTTCTTATATTTATTCACGAGGAACAGCAACAGGTAAACGCGTGCAAGCATTATGTGGTGCAAAGAATCACTTAGTAGTGATGCCAGATGCCGACATGGAACAAGTAGCGGATGCACTTATTGGTTCCGCATATGGTTCAGCCGGTGAAAGATGTATGGCCGTATCAGTCGCGGTTCCAGTTGGAGAGAAGACGGCTGATCAACTAGTTGAAACACTCACACCAAGAGTTCAAGCTCTTAAAGTTGCACCATATACTGATACTAGTGCTGATTTTGGTCCCGTAATCACTAAGCAAAGTCTTGATAAAATCAATGGATATTTGGAAGAAGGTATAGCCGATGGTGCGGAGTTAGTAGTTGATGGTCGCGGCATATCGTTGCAAGGTTACGAAAACGGGTACTTCATAGGTGGATGCTTATTTGACAAAGTTAAAACTTCAATGTCCATCTACAAAGATGAAATATTTGGCCCTGTATTGTCAGTTGTTCGCGCTCAGGGATACGAAGAAGCAGTAGAAATGATAAATAACCATGAATATGGAAATGGTACTGCCATTTTCACTCGTGATGGAGACGCAGCTCGCGATTTTTGGTCGCGAACGCGAATAGGCATGGTTGGTGTTAATGTTCCTATTCCTGTTCCTGTCGCTTATCATTCATTCGGCGGATGGAAACGATCACTATTTGGTGACCACCACATCCATGGTATGGAAGGAATCAGATTTTATACCCGTCTGAAAACTATGACCGCACGTTGGCCATCCGGAATTCGTGAAGGGGCTGAGTTCAATTTCAAGAGCGGTTCAGACAATTAGAAAGTTTTCCTTTCTTCTTTTGGCCACACTTAATCTTTGGCGGAAACGAAATTTTGTTTCCGCTATTTGATTGAGTCTCTGATCCCAAGTCACTTAATCACCATATTCATTAATGAATCTTCTTTGATTTTCACTTTCATCTAATTTTATTTTATGGAAGCGCAAATGGAACTACTAGACAAAATTGAAACCAAAGCTCGGAAAAATTTCCCACATATTGTGCTAGCAGAAGGTGAAGACCCGCGTGTTGCAATCGCGGCAGTTAAAGCATCAAACAAAGGTATTGCGGAAATTTCTGTAATTGCAAAACCAGAAATTTTTCATTCACTTGTCAAAAATTCACCTGATATCCAAAAAATCAAAATTCACGATCCAAGCAATTCTCCTTTACTGACTGAATTCACTGATGAATACTATCAATTACGCAAGCATCGAGGTATTACCAAAGTCGAGGCAAAGCAGGTTATTAAAAAAAATGTCAACTTCGCCGCATTGATGGTGCATTTAGGATATGCTGATGGGACCATCGCCGGTGCTGTTGAGACAACTGCTGATACGATAAAAGCTGGACTTCAAATAATTGGAAAAAATCCCAATTCAAGTATAGTATCCAGTTACTTCTTTATGTTACTCAAGAATCCTCAAGAACAAGTCGTTGCCTTCGCTGATTGTGCACTAATTCCATCACCATCTGCTCAAGAATTGGCCGATATTGCCGTATCCACTGCACAATCATTTACTAATTTTACAGATATAACAGCAAGGGTTGCAATGCTATCGTTTTCAACTCATGGTAGCGCATCCCATGAAATAGTATCGAAAGTTCAAAAAGCTACTGAACTTGCACGATCAAAAAATCCAAACTTAATAATTGACGGTGAGATTCAATTTGATAGTGCCTTGATTCCCGAAATTCAAAGAGTTAAAGCACCCAATTCTAATTTAGAAGGAAAAGCGAATGTGTTCATATTCCCCGATTTAAATTCTGGAAACATAGGATACAAAATTGCTGAACGTGTTGGAGGGGCAACCGCGTTAGGGCCAATTTTACAAGGTCTAAAAAAACCTGCTAATGATCTTTCCCGTGGTTGTAATACAGAAGATGTCTTTCAGATGATAGCAATTACGGCCGCACAAGTTATAACACTGCAAAAACATTTGAGTAGGGAAAGGTAGATTAGTAAACTAGCCGAAAATACAAAAAAATATAATAACACCCAGTAATTCCTATGGAATCTCTCAAACTCCTCAAATTTACTGATATCAAATCAACGTTTGGCACATGGATTCTTAATATTTTTGCCTAACATTTACTTTCAAAAACTCCAGTCAATTACCAAACCACAAGATGTTAACCTCAGAAAAAACAAATATTTTAATCCAATCTTTCCGTTATGTTTCAAAAACTAAGCATAAGCCGCTTCTTTCATTTGTTTGTCTTGATCTTCAAATTGCTCATCCATTCTTTCCATCCATTCTCCAACTCTTCCTAAATTATAAGTAGCCCAATGACCAGAAACAACCATATGAACACAAATTGTTATTTCTGCCCCCTTTTCGCGGATTCTTTTCTTGTGGTAATTAAACGTCTCTAATACCTTATCTCGAATATAACCTGCATCAACTTCAGTAATAATATACCACAATGTTTCAGCAACTCTTTTTGAATCAGACGATCTAATATATTCATTAACGTTACGATTCAAATACTGATAGCTCAAGTCAGTTGAAGCATTTTTAATGTCATATGAAATCAAATACATAGCCATATTAAACTCCATCAAAATGTGTACAAATCGTTTAGCTAATTTGGGGACTTGGATTGGATATAGACCTATATTTCAAAAATGTAAGTACTTAATTTCATCAAAGCTATTTCAAATGTAAAATATTGAGGAAATTAATGTTTACTAGTTAACAAATTATATCTGAGCGACCAATGCTTCCTCTGAATCTGAAATTGGATCTTTAGAACCTTCATTATACTTCTTCATCCATCTTCCAACAGTTCCTATATTAGTCGCCCATTCATCAATATCAACTTTTTGTACACAGATTCCAATTTCAGCCGCCTTTTCATTCATTTTTTTCCTAAATTTTCTAAATTTCTTAAGTATTTTATCCCGAATAACTGCTGCATCATCTACAGAATCAACATACCAAACTGTACTGGTTACTTGCACTGAATCTGCGTAACTAATAAATTCATTTATAAAGCGATTCAAAAAAGGGTAGCTTTCTACAGAAACATTATAGATATCATATGAAACCAGATATTTTGCCATTTTAGACTCCCTATCTAAATTATTAAATTCACTTTACAATTTAACTTTCTAAAACTAATATAATTTATAGAAAACCAAAATTCAAGTACAAAAATTTATCTATTTTTTATTCATTTGTTATAAAAATCTTTCGCTTGAGAACTCAATCAAAATACCTATTAATTATGATATTCAATTTTCTGAGTCAATTTAGTTAAGGAGATATTTTTATGTCGTTTGATTTTGCTATCCCAAAAATTAAGCCCCAAAATGATTTTATGCATTTCAATAATCTACAAGAATGTGGGTCTTTCACATTTGTAGGAGCAAATGGGAGCGGAAAAACTCGGTTAGGTTTCTTTTTAGAACATGCAATAGAAGCTAATACTATCTTTATTTCCGCTCACCGTGCTTTAAATTTAGATCTCAGGGTTACTCCTAGCCATTTTGAATCAGAATTTTCAATATTATTTCAAGAAAAAGGTATAGGGAGAAAGTCCGATAACAGTGAAGTGGATGGAACAATTTCTTCAAGTAAAACTAATACATTGGAAGATTTTATTGACCTTGACCCTGACGCTACTAAACGCGTACACCGAGCAATTGAAACTATATCACAATGGGACAAAGTTTCTGCCTAAAAATTAGTCGATGATTTTGGACAACTCAACAATACACTTGTTACTGAATTGAGAAATGTAGCCATTCCCCATTATTACAAACACGATAACGCTAATATAAAATTAAAAGAACTAGTTAAGAATTGGAATGAAATTTTCCCTGACAAAGCAATGAAATTTGACGAAAAGTTACTTGAACTAGTAGTTAGCTCCGAAGAATCTGATGATAAATTTAAGCCTTCTGAATTAAGTGATGGAGAACGTGCAATTTTTTATATAATTGGTCAAGTACTTTTGGCTGAAGAAGATACCGTTGTTATAATTGATGAACCCGAATTACATATACATAAGTCAATCATGGTGCCACTTTGGTCTAAATTGACTCAACTTAAAGAAAAATGTAGATTTATATTTCTCACTCACGACCTTCAATTTGCGGCAACTAGAGGTGGACAAAAATTTATTATTAAAAATTATTCACATAATCCAGCATGGGAAATAGAAGAAATACCTGAAGTGTCAGGAATTAGAGAAGAAATTTATTTCCAAATTTTGGGAAGTAGAGATGACATATTATTTTGTGAGGGTACCTACAAGAGTAAAGATTATGCAGTTTATCAAGCATGTTTCCCTGATTGGACTGTCATTCCAAGAGATGATTGTGATTCGGTGATCAAGTCAGTTAAAGTCATGAGAAAAGTAATGAAGAAAAACCCGAATTTATTGCATATAAATTGTGTGGGTATTATTGATAGAGACTTTCGCACTTGTGAAGAAGTTAAAAAACTTTCAGAAAAAGGTATATTAGTCTTACCTGTTCTCAAAATTGAGAATCTAATTTTAATACCCGTGATTTTTGAAAAAATCGCGAATTTAATTAAAAATAACCAAAGTTTAAGTATTCTAGAGAAGGATGTGAGAATAGAAATTATCAAATATATTAATGACCCAAATAAGGTAGAAGAATCCTCACTACGATTTGCGTTCAAAATGCTTGACCATGCTCCGATAAATGAAGGACTAGGTTTTGAAGCTGTAACAAAAATGTTTAATGAATCTTTGAATGAAACAGGTAACATTGAGCTTTCCATTTCAAATACAATAGAAAAAATTAAGGAGATATATATAAATAATATTGAAAATACTGATATAGCTAAAATAACCAAAAACCGACAAATCAAATTTGGAAGTGCTTTGAATCAAGATGAAGAGAATGTCGAAATTTTATTGCAAATTTACGATTATGGTAAGGAATTGCTGAAATATATCGTAAGAGAATTACTTGAGCTGGAAATTGAAGATTTTGACAAATCATTGAAAGATATTTTCGTTAATAAATCACATGAACAATTAATAACAACGACTAAATACCATCTGAGGGATATCAATGAGCAGCTAGTCAAACTCAAGCAGTCCAATCAAAAACAACTAGGTTAATCAGAAAAATATCTCGGTTTTCACAAATCTGGATACATCAACAAGTCCAATATCAGAAATTCGAAGTTCCGGAATCACAACGAGTGCTAATAATGAGTGTTGCATGTAAGCATTATTCATTTTGCAACCGCACTGTTTCATTGCATCAATCATTTGATCGGCTTTCTTTGCTACTAATTCTGCTCTTTCTTCTGAAATTAATCCCGCAATTGGAAGTTCCACAGTTGCCAATCTTTCTCCATCTCTAAATACCGTGATACCTCCACCGATATCAATAAGATGGTTTGCAGCTAGAGCCATATCAGATTTAGATGTTCCAATCACAATCATATGATGGCTATCATGTGCGACTGTTGATGCAACAGAGCAGGGTTTATTGTACCCAAATCCAGAAACAAAACCGTTTATAACATTTCCTGTTGCTTTATGTCTTTCAACTAACGCAATTTGACAAATATCATTTTCAATATCCATTTCTACGAGTCCATTAGCAACTTTCAAAGTTTTCTTGAGCATCTTAGTTGGAGCTTGATTTTCAATGACTCCTATGACACGCACATCTACTACCTCATTATCTTTGGGAGCTTTGATATCAAAATCTTCAATCTCAACTGATTTACCATGGTTTATAGTGTTTTTAGCACTTATCGGATAATCGACCGAAGGGATCTCTATTCTTAACTTTCCACTTTCTGCAATCACTTGTCCGCTTGAAATCACCTGTTCAATTGGCAACTCTACTAAATCTGAAGTTAAGATGATATCGGCCCGACGACCAGGAGTAATTGAACCTAGTTCTCTTTCCATCCCAAAATGCGTTGCGGTATTCAACGTTGCCATTTGAATCGCAGTCATTGGTTTTAATCCTTGCGAAATTGCATGTCGAACCACTCGATTCATGTGTCCTTCATTCACCAATGTCCCAGAGTGACAATCATCAGTGCATAAAATGAAATTTCTGGAATCTAGTTTATCTTCTGTAACTGCTTTAATTTGAGAAGCTACATCATACCAGGCAGAACCCAAACGTAACATCGCACGCATCCCCTGACGCACCCTTGAAATTGCGTCAATTTTACGTGTTCCTTCATGGTCATCAGCAGGTCCACCAGCAACATAGCCATGAAACATTTCTCCCAAATCGGGTGACGCGTAGTGTCCTCCGACAGTTTTTCCTGCAACCTGAGTTGCTAAGATTTCTCCTAACATCTTAGAATCATTCATCGCAACTCCTGGAAAATTCATCATCTCCCCTAGCCCACAAACATTTGACCATGTTAAAGCTTCTTTGACATCTTCAATCGTGATACTAGCACCAGCGTTTTCAAGTCCAGGGGCTGACGGAACACAACTAGGGACTTGCACAAAAATATTTATAGGTAAGTCAAGGGTCTCATCATGCATCAGTTTGACACCCGTTAACCCTAATACATTCGCAATTTCATGTGGATCAATAAACATTGTAGTCGTGCCATGAGGAATCACTGCACGTGCAAACTCAGTAACTGTGATCATCCCACTTTCAACATGCATATGACCGTCACACAGACCTGGTACTAAAAATTGACCCGAAGCATCTATTACCTGTGTCTGTTTGCCAATCATATGACTAGCATCGGAACCAACATACGCAATTCGTCCAGACACTATTGCAACATCAGAATTTTCAATTATTTCACCAGAATGAACATTAACCCACTTCCCATTATTGATGACCATGTCCGCAGTTTTGCGTCCGGTCGCAACATCTATTAAGTTAGAAGCACATTCACTCCAAGGTTTTATTTTCATCATTCATTTCCTTTTAAAAATTTTTCCTTGCAACTACCTATTGTATTATATTACCATCACAATTGTTCCAAAATTTATTATTTCACCAAATCGTATAATATAATTAACAAATTTTAACCTTCTCAACAATTCCAATTGTTTGCGCAACAAGTTAGTCTGTACATGCAAAAATCTCCACCAAAACCCAAACAAACAAAGAGTCAAATCCGATCTCCAAGAAATACCGGATGTCCATTAGATTTAAAACATATTGATCAAATTCAAATTAATACTTTTGCTACCCAAAAACGCACTTCAACCCTTCTAGGACGGAGAACCGTAAAAAAAGAAGCTCAAGTTGGTTGGTTATTGAAAGCACTTAGTTGTATTGATTTAACGACATTGAGTGGAGATGATACTCACAATAGAGTAACCAGACTTTGTGCAAAAGCTAAGAATCCATTAGCTGCTGATTTACTTGCGAGTTTAGGACTACCAAAATTTTCGATTACCGTAGGTGCGGTTTGCGTCTATCATAAAATTGTCTCTACTGCGGTAAAAAATCTTAACGGTACTGGCATTCCGGTTGCCGCGGTTTCCACAGGATTTCCGGCTGGCCAAATTGACCACAAAATAAAACTTCAAGAAATCAAATCATCAATAACGGAAGGTGCATCCGAAATAGATATTGTTATTTCTCGTGAACATGTACTTACTGGAAACTGGCAAGCTTTGTACAATGAGATGAAAGATTTTCGCGCAACTTGTGGCGATGCACATTTAAAAGCCATCCTTGCTACTGGTGATCTCAAAACCCTACGAAATATCGCTAAAGCTTCAATGATTTGTATGATGGCGGGTGCTGACTTTATTAAAACCTCGACTGGTAAAGAAAGTGTGAATGCAACTTTACCAATTTCGTTGACAATGTTAAGAATGATACGAAATTATTTTGACCTAACAGGTCAAATTGTTGGTTTCAAACCTGCTGGCGGAATTTCTACCGCAAAAGATGCACTCTCCTATTTGATTTTGATAAAAGAAGAATTAGGACGGGAGTGGTTAGATTCATCAAGGTTTCGATTTGGTGCTTCTTCGCTGTTAGCGGATATCGAACGTCAACTTGAACATAATGCAACTGGTTACTATTCGGCATTCAACCGACACCCGATAGCATAACAAGAGGTTATTTTATGAA
Organism: Stappiaceae bacterium; assembly: GCA_964291365.2. GTDB lineage: Bacteria > Pseudomonadota > Alphaproteobacteria > Rhizobiales > Stappiaceae > JBDWFY01. Next base: position 58,579 of record OZ219989.1, on the reverse strand, counting down.
AAAGTCAAAATCCAAAATAGAAGAGTATTTTGAAACTATGGACTATGGCATTGCATTGGAAGATGATTCTGAAGCTATTCAATGGTTAGAGCAACATCAGCGAAAATTCGGACATTTCATTGATGGCAAGTTTACTGAACCAGTTAAAGGGAAATATTTTGATACACGTGCTCCTGCTACTAATGAAAAATTAGCCAAAATCGCGCTTGGGACGAAGGAAGATATTTCAATAGCAGTTGATACTGCCAATCTTGCGCTCAATAAGTGGCGTGGATTAAAGGGTATTGAGCGCGCCAAAATTTTGTACGCCCTTGCAAGAATGGTTCAACGTCATGCACGACTTTTTGCCGTACTTGAATCAATAGATAATGGTAAACCAATTCGAGAATCCAGAGATATTGACATTCCATTAGTTGCTCGCCATTTTTATCATCATGCTGGATGGGCTTCTCTCCAAGAGTCTGAATTTCCTTGCCACGAACCAATTGGTGTCATCGGTCAAATTATACCATGGAATTTCCCACTATTAATGCTTGCATGGAAAATTGCTCCAGCCCTTGCACTTGGTAATACTGTTGTCTTGAAGCCAGCAGAATACACTTCGCTAACTGCGTTACTTTTTGCAGAGTTAGCACAAGATTGTGGATTACCAAAGGGAGTTTTCAACCTTGTCACAGGAGATGGAACCACCGGAACAGAACTTGTAAAACACCCAGGAATAAACAAAATTGCCTTTACAGGATCAACAGAAGTGGGTCGAGAAATTCGTCGGATTACTGCCGGAAACAAAAAATCTATCACCTTAGAATTGGGGGGGAAATCTCCATTTATTGTATTTGACAATGCAGATATTGACTCCGCAATAGAAGGAATTGTAGATGGAATTTGGCTGAATCAGGGGCAAGTGTGTTGTGCTGGGTCTCGACTTCTCATCCAAGAATCAATAGAGAAGCAATTTATTGAAAAGTTAAAAAAACGGATGAAAAAGCTCCGCATTGGTAATCCACTTGATAAGTCCATAGATTTAGGAGCTATAGTAGATGAAATTCAATTAAAGCGAATAAAAAAGTACATTAAGATTGGAACTAATGAAGGTGTAAGTGTGTTTCAGCCAAAATTAAAACTACCAAGTCAAGGGCACTTTTATCCACCTACCCTCATTTGTGATGTTCATCCTGCTTCTACTGTTGCCATTGATGAAATATTTGGACCAGTTATAACTGCTATGAGTTTCCGAACACCTGATGAAGCAATAGAACTCGCTAACAATACTCGTTATGGATTAGCAGCTAGCATCTGGAGTGAATCCATTTCACTTGCATTGGATGTTGCACCAAAGCTCAAAGCTGGGGTCATTTGGATAAATTCAACTAATTTGTTTGATGCCGGAGTTGGCTTTGGTGGATACCGAGAATCTGGTTTTGGTAGAGAAGGAGGACATGAAGGAGCTATGGAATATTTGAAACCAAAATTTCTGTCAAATCAAACGGTTCGAAAACCGTTAAAACCATCACCTCCTCAAAATAAGAAAGTTACCAAAGCTAAATCTATTGACCGTACCGCAAAACTTTATATCGGTGGGAAACAAGTAAGACCAGATGGAAATTATTCAAAGCCAATCTACAATTCTAATGGAACATTTGCAGGAGAGGTCGGTCAGGGCAATCGAAAAGATGTTCGAAATGCCGTTGAAGTAGCGCGAAAGGCTACTAATTGGTCTAGCATATCAACGCACAACCGTGCACAAGTAATTTATTACATCGGGGAAAATCTCTCAATTCGGTCTAAAGAGTTTGCGGACAGAATTTCAAGCCTAACTGGTTCTACAATTTCAAATGCAACTAAAGAGGTAGAGTCAGCAATTAACAAACTATTTTTTTATGCCGCTTGGACCGACAAATTTGATGGTCGGGTACACAGCCCTCCAATCCATGGTATCGCATTAGCTATGAATGAACCAATAGGAGTTGTAGGAGTTGTTTGTCCTCCAGAGGCACCTTTATTGAGCTTCGTTTCACTTGTTGCACCGTTGATTGCAATGGGAAATCGAACGATTGTTGTTCCAAGTGAAAATTACCCCCTAGTTGCAACTGATTTATATCAAGTCTTAGAAACATCTGATGTTCCAGCCGGTGTAATCAATATAGTCACTGGTGAAAATGCATCTCTAAATAACATTCTTGCAGAACATGCAGATGTTGATGGACTTTGGACCTTTGGAACCGAGACCATGTCTGAAGCAACAGAACGTTTATCAATCAGTAATTTAAAACAAACCTTTGTTGATAACGGTAATGCAACCGATTGGTTTACACTAACTACTCCCGAGAGTGATCTTTTCTTAAGAAAATCCGTACAAGTAAAAAATATTTGGATACCTTATGGAGAGTAGCATTATTCACTGCAACTAATGTTATTTATGTTTGCAATGGTTAATCATCAAAAATAAAATTAAAAATGATCATTATTCAGTCATTATCTTCTAATTCCGAACCTGCTCCCAGTTTACGTGATTCTTCCGTAGCAGGTGCATAAGTTAAATTTGCTAGATTGTTTAATAATGTCCAACTGTCAATTCCGGGATGAACCCGAAATACTTTACATATTGGTTGTTTTATCTTTCCACCAATACTTATTTTAAGATCGGTTTCATTTGTTGGAAACTCTCCCGTCAGTTCTAAGTCTTCCTCACTTACTAAACATTTTAATTCGGGTTTATTTGCCAATTGAAGCGTTAGAACTTTGTCCAACGCTGTTGCCGCTAGACAAACAAAAGGTAAAATCATTTTCGGAATTGCAATTTTCCGAACAACAATTGGATTTTTCAAAAGTTGACTAGAAAAATCTGAAAGTGAAACACCAGTAATTAGCGGGCATAACTTACCTTCACCACTCCACTCATGACCATCAAACCTAGGGCTATGACGATCTAAAGCCTTGGCAAATTGCAACTTTAATGTAGAACCAACAATTTCACAACCATCAAACCCAAACATACAAAGCCACCGGATCGCTTTAGCAGATTCCTCTGCCATACCCCACGAATACCCACTAGCAAAAGTCGCTCGCTTTACAATAGCTTCAACTTCATTCAGAGAATAACTCATTACACCTCTGGATAAACCCAAAAATCTGAATTTTCTATGGCCAATTGCTCCGGATAAGGTGCTCCAGCATACATACAAATTCTCAACCACCGATCAGATTTTGGGTCAAATCGTGTCGCACCGAAAAAGGAAAGCTTAGACCGCAACATGTCAATTGGCATCATTTTTGCACTGATTGTATTATCATGAATCTCGCTATATGGAGCTATTTCAGAAATCAAAGCACGTCGAATTGTATGTCGATGAATTGGAAAACTGCGTAAAAAATCTGCTACTGGAGTAGCAGAATCCCAATTTTTTAATTCTTTGTAAGCAAACGTTGCATCTCGTGCCGGTGCTAAAGGTTGTTCATAATCTTCAATTGGTTCTTGATACCTTTCACCAAGTCGTGGCTCAAGTTTCTCTGCTGAAACATACCAAACCCGCGCACAATTATTTTCATTCTTCCAGTTTAATTTAAAAGCCCACTCAAAGTTTCTTTCCAAGAGCTCAACTACTTTAGCAATTGTTACATTGCCATCAATCCTGAACGCATCCTTGTTGTTGTCTGACATTTTCAATACCAAATCATCTACTAGCTCAGAATAAGGTTCTAGTATCAAAGAAACCAAGTATTCCTGTGCCTCTTCTGCTAGCGACTGTTCAGCCCAATTAACTAAGTTGTTCCATGGATAATCAGTGTCTAACTTCTGATCTGTCAAAAATTTTTCAAATTTTGTAAGATCTTGCATCAACGTTGCAATTCTAGCTTTCTGAATTGGATGTTCAGTATTCCAATTTTCAATCAGAATCTTGTTGCGAGTAAACAACGCCAAAAATGTTTCTTGTTCAAATTGTGTGGCAGCTTGCACTGACCTAACCCGCGCAATTGCTTCTTCTCTAGCAAAAATCCAATTATTAAAAAGTACGGGATGATTAATAATAAACGGGGCCATACCTAAACCAGTTGAGTTTCCAATCCCCAATTGAATTGCTAATCCTTGATCTAATTCTACTGAGTTTTCTTGATTGATTAGACGAGCCATGTGATTAACCAAGTCACGCACAAAATCTCTAATTAAATAAACCAATAGCATTTCTGCTTGAAAAGGTGCTTGCAATTCTGGTCTTTCAGCAATCTGTTCACGATCAATTGCACCAAATTTGCCTGAACCGTATACTGCAGTAGTCCGCATCAGGTATCCAACTTCCATTAATTTTTCTTGATCAGGTTGCCTCCCATTTGCTAACGATTCAATAACATAGTTCCATAATCGAACTGACTTATTTGCTCTTGAAATTACCAGAACTTTTTCATCAACCCGACCTGCCTCTTGAACTGGAATATTCTTTTCTAGAAGGTCGATATCAGTCGCCGAAGGAACACCATCAAATAATGCAAACGTTGCATCCCAAGCATTTGCAATTACGCGATCTGATCTTAAATTATCAGGTAAGTCATGTGAAAACGCGACTAATGAATATTTCCTATCTGAACAATGTATTGTATAGACAGCATACCCTACACCCTTTGCATCAATGTCAAAAATACTACAGTTAAATTGCCAGTTTTCTTTCGCCATTCGTCGCGTTAATTGGCGCATAAAGCTTAATCGACACTGATGAAAAGATCCTAATCGGGATAATCGCATTACTTGTGCTGGATTGCGACGACTAACCATCTTATTCTTTCCGTGCAACAAAGTTTTCCGCAAAGAAGCGATACCAATTTCCACCCATCAAATCCGAAATTTCCGAATCATTCATCCCTGCAGTGCGTAGACCTGTTTCAATATTACCAAAATCTCGGTTATCCTTAAACCATTCCGGCATTCGCGGAAATCCAGGAGCATTCGCTGACCCCTCCCCATAATCAATCTCCTTAGTCCAGGTACCGACACGCATCCACTCTACAACACGATCTGGCTGATCTTGACACAAGTCAGAGCCAATTCCAAAATTTTTTAATCCAAATTTTTCAACTGTTTGTGCAACCATTTCACAAAAACTATTCAATGTACAATTTGACTTATCCTTAAGGTGATGTGGATAAATTGAGAATCCAAACATACCATTGTTACTGACAACTGCCTGGATAACATTATCTCGCTTATTTCGTAATGCTGGGGCCCAACTATGTGGATTTGCATGGGTGATTGCAATTGGTCGTTCGGAGATTTCTGTAGCTTGAATAGTAGAACGGTCTGCAGAATGGCTCATATCTACTACCATACCTACTCGATTCATTTCTTTTATAACTTGTTGCCCCATCCGGGTAATTCCTGAGTCTTCTGCTTCATAGCAACCTGAGGCTAAAAGTGATTGATTATTGTAAGTTAATTGCATGAAACGAACACCAAGAGTATGAAGAATTTCAACCAATCCTATATCAAATTCAATTGAGCTCGGATTTTGCAATCCAAAGAAAACCGCGGTAATTCCCCTTTTACGGGCAACATCAATATCACCTGCCGTTTGTCCTTTCATGATTAAGTCAGGATACTTTTCAAACCAACTATTCCATTGAATCAGATTGGAAACAGTTTCACGAAAATTCTCATGATATGCTATCGTAACATGGACAGCATCAACATTACCTTCTCGAAGTTGGTGAAATATCTTTTCCGACCAATTGGCGTATTGTAATCCATCAATTCTCATCTTGAGGTTCCAACATTAAGGTCAAATTTTCAACAATTTAATTTTTAACTAAACTCAATTGTTAAATAAATTACTCAATAACAATTTTTGGTGTTGACGCATGTTCACTGGATTGAGCAACTTCAAGCTCTTTCCAAATATTTTCGGCAATTGCACTATAAGCTTTTGAATGGGGTCCTTCTGGATCAATTGCGACAATCGGTTTACCTTCATCTGAATTCTTCCTTATTGACATATGCAAAGGAACTTCACCCAAAAATGGAACCCCTAACCGTTCCGCTTCCCGTCGTGCTCCACCGTTTCCAAATATATCTGACCGCTCACCGCAACCTGGACATAAAAAGTAACTCATATTTTCAACGATTCCCAACACCGGTACATTAACTCTTCTAAACATATTCAACCCTTTACGCGCATCAAGCAGTGCTAAATCCTGTGGAGTTGAAACGATTACACTACCTGCTAAAGGTACTTGTTGAGCCATCGTTAACTGCGCATCTCCAGTTCCGGGTGGCATATCAACGATCAATACATCAAGATCTTCCCATGCTACCTCCCGCAACATCTGAGTCAATGCTGAGATTACCATCGGGCCCCGCCAAATCATTGGTGTTTCCTCATCAACCAAAAAACCCATGGACATGACTTTCAATCCAAACCCTTCCATCGGCCTCAATATACGACCTGAAACTGTCGTTGGTCTCCCACTTATTCCAAGGAGTCTAGGCATTGAAGGACCATAAATATCTGCATCTAAAATCCCAATTTTCTTTCCTAGTGATTGCAATCCAAGTGCAATATTGCAAGCGGTCGTTGACTTTCCAACACCACCTTTACCCGAAGCAACCGCAATAATATGCTTCACTCCAACCACATCGGGTTTTGAAGATGATCGTTCGGTTGTAGCTGGTTTGTTGGATTCAGTGTTAATTTGTGTGGGGGCAGGTTTTACCCCTCCACCTTGACCTGGTTTACGTTCAGCAGTCAATGCAACCATTGCTTTGCTAATACCCGGAATTTCTAATACCCGTGTTTCAGCGGCTTTTCGCAACGGTTCCAATTCTTGTGCTTTTTCGGCAGGTACAGTAATAGAAAATGCAACACTATCTTCTGAAATAAAAATATCAGAAACCAAATCTTGCGAGACAATATCACCTTCAAGGTCTGGACCCTTAACTGTACGTAATTGTTCCATAACCTGATCTTGGGTAACCATTTTTGATATCTCTCCTAAATTGAAAACAAAATTGTATTGTAAATTCGGATATGTAGAATTTAGTACAAATCGGTAGAATGTCAATTAGAATAGGCAAAATAGTTTAAAATCCAATGGCAATTTTGCCAATTCAATAATCACAGTAATCAGATATGAATTCTATTCCCGATAAATTTCATTCCTTCCATTACATTTGAACTCAGTTGATTTACACGCAAATTTTTATCTCAAATTTTCTAACGTTGATTTTACAAGAATAATAAATTGCACGTAGTATTGAGTTTTAATAATTTAAATTTGATTTTTCATTTGATACACAGTCTACTAAATATCTAATTTGAATTTTGCTAGTACCTAAATTAAAAACTAATGCGGTAAAACCACATGTTCAGAATCGCAAAAATATTATGTAGTTGCGTACTTTTTTGCCTTTATTTTTCCAATTCCTCCTTTGGTCAATCAATTATTTTGCAGTCTACCACCTCAACCGCCAATTCAGGTTTATATGATTATTTGCTTCCACACTTCACAAATCTAACTGGTATTACTGTCCATGTTGTTGCTGTTGGTACTGGACAAGCCTTGAAAAACGCCGAAAATGGTGATGGAGATGTCGTACTAGTTCATTCAAAAGCTGATGAAGAAAATTTTGTTTCTCGCGGCTTTGGTGTTGAACGATTCGATGTAATGTACAATGACTTTGTCATAATTGGTCCTGCAAGTGACCCAGCAAACATTAGTTCAAGCAATTCAATAATATCTGCATTATCAAAAATTTTTGATGCACAAACCACCTTCATTTCTCGAGGTGATCAATCAGGAACCCACAAAAAGGAGACGCAACTTTGGAAAGCCGCAAAGTTAAAACCCACTGACTTTAGTGGTGATTGGTATCTAGAAACAGGTTCTGGAATGGGTGCCGCTATCAACATAGCAGTTGGAAAAGGGGCATATATACTTTCAGACCGTGCGACTTGGATAAATTATCAAAACAAACAAAATTTTGAAATTCTGTTTGAAGGGGACGAAGACTTAAATAATCAATATGGAATTATTTTGGTTAATCCAAATATTCACCCACACACCAAAAAAGAATTGGGTCAACAATTTATAAATTGGATTTTGTCGTCTAATGGTCAGACTCTAATTAGAAACTATAAGGTAAATGGACACCAATTGTTCTTTCCAAACTTCAATTTAACAAAAGAATAATTTTACTCTTTTCATCCAAATTTCTATACCTTCTCTGCCTTAATTTCACCATTACAATTTAACATTCGTGCAAACTGATTAAATCGTTTTTGTACTCTTTCACCATCCAAATCAGCTAAAATTGGCGGAAGTTTCAAAACTATTTGGTCACCTGACTTTTTAATCTTTGTCTTTAGAATCACATTTGGCATATTTCCAGTAAGGTGATGGGCAAATCGCATTGCTGATCCTAACAACTTTGCGTGGAATAGCATTCGTTCTGTAGTTAATGCTTTAATTTGTTCACCTAAACCATCCTCATCTAATCCTTGATGATGAAAGAATGCTGTTAATCCTAAGTAAATCCGCGCGGGATGATCAATTCCAATAAATCCAGCATTAGAAATAATATTAAGACTTTGTTCCCCTCGATAATCCGGATGGGCGCGCCAACCAATATCACTAAGAAGACAAGCTACAGCACGTAACCGCTTTTCATCCTTAGTTTCTTCGATTCCCAATTCTTCAAATATATAATTCATCCACTTTGACAGTTCTATAGAATGTGCGGGAGATCGCGATCGCAAATAAGCTAATTCCCAAGCAGCTTCTAATAATGGATCTTTACTTTTTTCTTCTGTACTCAAATTATCATATAATAATCCTTCGCGAACTCCCAACGCGGAAAACACTATCTCTGAAGGTTTGGAATGCTCAATTACAGCAGCAAGCACAGCTGCACCATACGGTAACAATTGTCTCCGTGCACTTGCAATCGCATCACATGAATCAATTAAGTTGTCACTTTCACCAATGAGCTGCTGACAAAAATCCATGCATGCTTTTACAGGAATTGCATAACCATGAGTTACGCGCAGTGGATAATTGGTATGAAATATATGTAATCTTGCCAATGCCCGCCAATTTCCACCAATTGCATAAAATGGTTTACCTTTCTTTTTCTTCAACCAATCACAGTCAGCAAGGAGATTCATTGCCAATTGATATCCTGATTTTGGGTCACTGTTTGAATCTTCTTGCAATCGAATTCCACCTAATGAAAAAGTACGACCATTACCAATTTTACTCTGATCTAATTCAACCAATTCCAAACTACCGCCACCCATATCTCCTGCGATTCCATCTGGATTTTGAAATCCTGATATTACTCCCATCGCGGTATAATACGCTTCTTTTCGTCCAGATAAAACTGTCACCTTTACTCCACAAATTTCTTCCACTTTGGCAATAAATTCTGAACCATTTTTAGCATCTCGAGTCGCCGCAGTCGCGAATACAAAGATTCGACCGGAACCTAATTGCTGACTCAAATGACGAAATCTTTGAATTGATGACAATGCGATTTCAATTGAGTCTGCACGCAAAACTCCCGATTCTCCAAGTCCCCGCCCAAGTCCAGCAAGTACTTTTTCGTTATATAAAGATGTTGGTGAACGAGCAAATCGCTCATAGACAACAATACGGACTGAGTTTGAGCCAATATCAATTACCGAAACTGGTCCATCACCGAAAATTCGTCCCGGCGCATGATCAATACTTTTACGAATAAAACTTATATCTTGAAAATCAGACAACTGAGAGACTCGGTAGCTCGGTTTGAATTGACTTCCCACGACCAGATAAAGATGGGTTGGTCATAAAATAATTATGGGCATTAAATGGATCTTCACCCTTTTCAGGTTCAATGCGTGTATGACTACCATCAGAATTTATTTTCCAGCTTTGTTGGTTGTCCTTCAAACTTGCCGCCATGATCTGGTTTAATAACTGTTGATGCACGGTAGAGTTAGTTATTGGTGCCAATGATTCAACACGCCGGTCTAGATTCCTTGGCATTAGATCAGCCGAACTTATATACACGTGTGAATCTGGAGACGGTAATTTCTTTCCTCCACCGAAACAATAAATACGACTATGCTCAAGAAATCGACCAACAATAGACTTAACTTGAATATTCTCTGACAATCCTTTGATTCCAGGTCGCAAACAACAAATACCACGTACTATTAAATCAATTTTGACCCTTTGTTGACTCGCTTCATACAATTTATCAATGATTCCCGGATCAACCAAGGAGTTCATTTTCAGCCAAATTTGTCCTGGTTTTCCTGTTTTTGCAAACGCAATTTCTGAATCAATTTCTTCCATTATACGACTACGTATTGAGAATGGTGAAATTGCCATTTTTTTTAATGTTTCAGGTTGCGCATAACCAGTGATAAAGTTAAATACCATTGCAGTATCCTCTGCAAGAGCTTTATCAGTAGTAAAGTATGAGAAATCCGTATAGATTCGTGCAGTAACAGGATGATAGTTTCCAGTTCCAATATGACAATATGATACTAATTTTCCATGTTCTCTTCTCACTACTAAAGAAAGCTTCGCGTGCGTTTTCAATTCCATGAACCCAAATACTACTTGAACTCCAGCGCGCTCAAGATCTCGTGCCCAACGAATATTTGCGGCCTCATCAAATCTTGCCTTTAGCTCAACCAATGCAGTTACTGATTTTCCAGACTCTGCTGCCTCTGAAAGTGCTTTCACAATTGGTGAGTCATTTGAAGTTCGATATAATGTTTGTTTAATGGCAACAACATCTGGGTCCGCAGCCGCTTGCTTGAGAAACTGGACAACAACATCAAATGACTCATATGGATGATGCACTAAAATATCTTTTTTTTGAATCGCCGCAAAACAATCTCCACCCATATCACGAATTCGTTCTGGAAATCGTGCCGAATAAGAGTCAAATTTCAAATCTGGTCGATCAGAATCCACAATTTCTGACAAATGATTCAAAGCTGGTAAACCATCAACATCAAAAACTTCGTCCTCGGCAACACCTAATTCATCCACAACAAAACTACGCAAAGATTTAGGTGTACTTGCTTCAATTTCAACATGAATGGTTGATCCACGTCGACGACGTTTCAACGCAGTTTCAAATAAACGAACTAAATCTTCCGCTTCCTCCTCAATTTCAATATCCGAATCTCGTATGACCCTAAAAACCCCCTTACCATTAACCTCATACCCTGGAAACAGCTTAGTCGCAAACAAACTTAGAACTGATTCGATCGTCAAATACCTAGACTGCTTATCTTTTGAATGAATTGGTAACGCAACAAACCGATTTACGCGATTCGGAATGCGTAGCAATGCAGTCAATCCAGGTCCATCAATAATTGGCACTAAATCCAAAACCAACGAAATTTCCAAATTAGGAATAAAGGGGAAAGGGTGTGCTGGATCAATCGCTAACGGAGTAATAACTGGAAAAATTTCAGACAAAAAATACTGTGTAAGCCACTCACGATCTGACTTTGATAAATCTTCTGCATCAACTAATACAATACCTTCGATCGCTAAATCTTTTCGCATCTGCCGCCATACACGCTGTTGTTCTACCTGAAGCTTGTTTACCGCTGAATTAATTCTTGTAAGTTGTTCGCTTGGTATTAACCCATCAGTACTTTTGGTTTCAACCCCTTGTCTTTGTTGACCAAGTAAGCCAGCAACTCGCACCATAATAAATTCATTTAAATTGTTTGCAGAAATTGACAAAAATCTTAATCGTTCCAGTAATGGATGATTTAAATTGGTCGCCTCTTCTAACACACGATGGTTGAATTGTAACCAAGACAACTCCCGATTGACAAATCGTTTAGGTGAAACATGAATTGGTAGTTTAGTAGCCTTTTGAGTAGCAGTGTCTTTTAATTGTTTCGCCCGCGTTTTGGGAAGAACAACATGATCGTATCCTGGTGTTTTGGCGCGAATCTGGGATACATACCACTGTACATTTGCCACTTTAGTTTTTGCGTTCTTATTTGATTTATGAATCCGTTCTACAATTTCACGATAAGGAATCCCTTCACCCTGTGCATTTGTTTCCTGTAGCAGTTCAAAAATTATATCCTTTACCTTGTTAGGTGTAGTTGATTTCTTTAACGTGGATTTAATTTGTCTAGTAGATTTACTAGGACTTTTTTTATTTGAAAACTGAGAACTTTTTCCCAATTTTTTTTCGACTTTTGTAGAAATCATTTCACTAAAATCCAATTGTTAAATTGTGTCTTAAAAACTGATTCAAATCTAATCAACTATTATGAAGATCTAGAATGTTCTCTTCTATTTGAACATGGAATATAGAAAAAATCAAACTAATTTTGTCTTACAATCGTCTTACTAGAAATTTGGTTAAGTTTCCTTAATTCAATACACTAGCCATTTCATTTAGGACTTTTGAAACTACTTGTTTTGTAATTCGACGACTTTCTCGCAACGAGTAACTATCAACCTCTCGAACTAATTCTTGAGCAAATTGCAACGAACGTTCCATATGCATAGCCATATACTCAATCACATTTTCTTTGACTTCAAGTTGTCGGTCCGCAAACAGTTTCATTAATACCTGACGTAACAAATTATCACTTGGTATAGACAATTCAGCAACAATTGCTAATCGAATACGTGATTTCAAATCTGGTATTGAAATATTCCAAGTCGCTGGTAATTCGTTTGTTGTAATAATTAGAGAACTATTTTCGGCTAATATTGCATTCATTAAGTGAAATAATGCCTCTTGATTAAATTCAGTTCCATCATTTATATCTTCAATGACAACTGGTCCTTCTACGACAGCTTCTACTGCGTCTAACCGACTTAAATCAGTTACATCAAATATCTGAGCATCTGATAATTTTCGCCAAATTTCCACCAAATGTGTTTTACCTGACCCCTTTGGACCATATAATATCACAAAATTAGCTGGCCAATTAGGCCATGATTCAACTATTTTAAACGCTTTTTCATTTGATTCACTGATAAGAAAATCTTCTCTTCCCATTAGGGGTTCATGTGGTAAATCTAGAGTGAGTTGAATTGGAGAGTTTTCACTTCTGTTAATCATATATTTTTACTCAAAAATATAGGTGAAACTATAGGTTTCGAAATGTTATTCTTCAATTATCATTACTCTTCATTAGACCTAGTCAATATCATTTATTGCATAACAGGTATTTAAAAATATATATTTAACCGCGTTTATGAAAATATCAAAAAAATTTAAATTAAAATTAATAATTTTGAATTAAATTTTTTGCCTATACCACAATTTAAGGTTTTTCATAACTGGCCATATGCCGCAACCATGAAAATAAATACGCAGCCGCCGAAATTATTGTCATAAGACCCGTCAACACAACCAAATAAATTTCACCTGGCATCATTATTTCAAAAGATGCTTCACCTAAAATTACACCAGCTAAACCGATCTGAAAACAAGTATTCACCTTACTTATAAATAACGGACGCATCGTTAGAGGCTGATTTATCAGCCATGATAATACAACCGCGGTCACAATTAATATGTCACGTGCAACTACCGTAATTACAAGCCATGAGTCAAGTAAACCAACAATACTGACTGTAACAAATATTGAAACAAGCATTGCTTTATCAGCTAAAGGATCCAAAAATTTACCTAATTCAGTAATTTGGTCAAATTTTTTCGCAATTACACCATCTGCAAAATCGGAAATACTAGCAAACACAAATAACCAAAAGGCTAAAACCATTAAATCTACTGAAATTGCCCAGACTATTACTGGAACCATAAGTAAACGCAATATTGATAATAAGTTTGGGATATTCAAGGTAAAATTCCTCATTTAGTTGAATAGAATTAATGATGCATAATGAGGCATTTGATAATTAATTTTCAATACCAAAAATTTAAGGTAAAAAATTAATTGTGAATAACTAGATTAAGTTCAAAAATTTAATAGTTTTTTTGTGATACTGCAAATAATGTAGATTTTTTTCTCAAGTACTTTTTCAATCATTACTAATTCAATCCACAACTGTTGGGAGAATTTACTAGTGACAGGACTTTCATATTCAGATGCCGGAGTAAATATTGATAAAGGCAATGAGCTAATTAGTCAAATTGCACCGTTGCTTGCGACTACTTCCAGAACTGGAGCTGAATGTGATATTAAAGGTTTTGGTGGAGTATTTGATTTAGGTGCTTGCAAATTTAACGACCCAGTATTGGTATCCGCCAGTGATGGTGTTGGTACCAAATTACTTATTGCGACAGAATCTAACCTTCACGAATATATTGGAATTGATCTAGTTGCAATGTGCGTCAATGACTTATTAGTCCATGGTGCAGAACCATTATTTTTCCTTGATTATTTTTCTTGCGGTTCACTAAATAAAGACATCGCATCAACGGTCATTAGTGGAATTGTCGCCGGTTGCAAAGAGGCAGGCGCAGCACTTATTGGAGGTGAAACTGCGGAAATGCCCGGTCTTTATGATAAACACCACTATGATTTAGCTGGCTTTTCTGTCGGTGCAGTTGAACGCAACCATATTCTTCCATTAAAAGACATCGATCAAGGTGACGTGATTTTAGGACTAGCGTCAAATGGAATTCACTCAAATGGATTCTCTTTGGTGCGAAAAATTGTTGAAATTTCAAGGCTCAATTGGGGTGATTCAGCTCCATTTGACTCCAAAATTTCACTTGCAAGAGCATTACTTGAACCAACTCGAATTTATGTAAAAGCCCTACTTCCAATCATACGTACTCAGAAGATTAAAGCTTTAGCTCACATCACTGGTGGCGGTCTTACAGAAAATTTGCCCCGCGTTATTCCAGAACAATTGTCCGCTGAAATTAACCTTACATCATTTCCATTTCCAAAAATATTTCGTTGGCTTGCAAATTACGGTCAAGTATCTCAAAATGAAATGTTGCGCACGTTTAACTGTGGAATTGGAATGTGCGTGATATGTTCGGAACAAGAAAGTCATTCAATTATTAAATCTCTTTCCGCTACTGGTGAAAATGCCTATATAATTGGTAGAATTACAGCACGCAATAAAGACCTAGTTACCTATTCAGGTGAACTTCAAAGTGAAAATGACTAAACTTCCAAAAAAAACTGCGATCTTAATTTCGGGTCGCGGCTCAAATATGGAATCGTTAATTAAAGCATCCAAGCAACCAGATTTTCCTGCAACAATTTCACTAGTTGTCTCAAATAATCCAGATGCAGCCGGCTTAAAAACTTCTAAAAAATATGGCATCCCAACCAAAACACTATCCAGTAAAAGTTTTGATACCCAATTGTCATTTGACAAAAAACTGAACGAATTACTTGAACACCTTGAAATTGAGATTGTTTGTCTGGCTGGATTTATGCGAATTGTGTCACCATGGTTTGCAAGTAAATGGCACGGTAAACTAATAAATATTCATCCAGCACTATTACCAGCGTTTAAGGGTTTAAATACCCATCAACGTGCATTGGAAGCTGGGGTTAAAACACATGGATGTTCAGTTCATTTTGTGATTGCTGAGCTAGATGCTGGTCCCATAATTTCTCAAGGAAAGGTACCGGTTTTGACTAACGATGATGAAAGCTCTCTTGCCTCACGAGTATTGGAAATTGAACATCAAATATACCCAAAAGCACTCGCAATGCTCGCCAGCGAAAAAATTTCAATAGATTCACCTAAATCTACAATTTAAACAGAACGGTTAAAAATTCGTACCATATCCAAAGCTAAAAGGTAGTTTACTTTTCACGCTTATCGGAAATTTCAAATATTCTATAAGAAATAATCAAAATTCCTGAATTTCGTATCGTTTCGCTTTCTTAGCCAACAATCTCATCTTCAGAAAACCAAAATGAAATTTCTTCAGCCGCAGTTTCAGGCGCATCCGAACCGTGTACAGAATTTTCAGATAATGAAAGCGCAAAATCTTTTCGAATTGTACCAAGTTCTGCGTCAGCAGGATTAGTTGCACCCATAATTTCACGATTCTTGAGAATAGCATTTTCACCTTCTAATACCTGCACGACAACAGGACCTGAACACATGTACTCCGTCAATTCTCTAAAAAATGGACGTTCTTTATGTACCGCATAAAATCCCTCTGCCTGTTGAATAGTCATCAAAACGCGTTTTTGGGCAACCACACGTAACCCTGCGTCTTCTAATCGAGTAACTATTTTTCCAGTAATATTACGCTTAGTCGCGTCTGGTTTAATTATAGAGAATGTTCGTTCAATACTCATGATGCTTACTAATCCTGTGTATTTTGATAGAAATAAAGGTTAAAATCTGATGCTCCGCAATTTGGAGTTTGATTTAGATAAACTAACTCTCAATATTCTGCAAGAAAATTTTGAACCTAGTTGCAAGCTCTTACCACCGACTCACCTAATCCACCATTTAAGGACTGGCAACGTTTAAACCAATGCATAATTGGATCATCTTCTGGTAATAGCTCAAATGAACTTGAAACATGAGACCATTGCAGTGAGCCAAATAATATATAATCTGCATATAAGGGAGAATCTCCACCGAAAAATTCTTGCTTTTTCAAAATCCGATTAAATGGTCTTAACGTATCATGAAGAATTTGAACACGGTCCTCTCTATTTTGTTGAACCACTTCCAGTGGTTTCCCAAACCTTTTTTCTCTACTTTCTCTAAAATATATTTGATCTTCAGGTGACAAAATATCATGAATGTCTTTAACAATAAGACTTGCAATAATTGGATTTACTGACATATTTACCCAACTCTCAACAAAACGAGTTAAAGCCATTCCTTGCTCACCACCGAATAATGTGGGTCGACCAGGATAGGTTTGTTCCAAGTAATTTGCAATATCCCAACTATCCGAAATGGTATTTTCACCATCTTCTATCACCGGTACTGTCGCCGAAATTCCACCTGCTATTTCAGGTATTTTTGTAAATGGCGTTGGAATTTCTTCAATTTGAAACTCTTTATGCATAATTGCCATCTTCGCCCTCCAACAATACGGACTAAATCGATGTGATTGATTGGCACCGCATAGGTCATAGATAGTAATCGGCATTTGTCCTCCAATTTATTAGGTTGAATAATTAACCAAGGTTTTAATTTGAATATAAATGCTAATTTTTGCTACAAATATTTTATTAGAAAAAAATTTTTTAATTTAAATGCTAATAATTTCCCAACTAAACAATATAAATTCCAATTTCAATGCTTAGCAGTCCATAATATTCTGTCAACATAATTTAAACAAATCTAACACTCATATTCTTTCAATCTTGTTAATATTCATAACTAATTGCAATAAGTTCCAATAAGTATTCTACGTTTTATTTTAACAATTTTCTCCAACCAACATCATGATTCAAATTACTAACCTTACCTATCGAATTGCCGGACGAATGCTGTTTGACAAAGTCAATCTTTTTGTTCAAAAGGGAGCGAAAATTGGATTAGTTGGACGCAATGGAGCTGGTAAAACTACCTTATTTCAACTGCTTAACCGAGATTTGGAACCAGAGTCAGGTTCTATCTCGATTCAGCGTCAAACGCACATTGGATATGTTCAACAAGAAGCACCTGGTACCGAAACTAGTTTAATCGATTATGTGCTTTCAGCAGATACAGAGCGCTCCAAGCTTCTATCAATGGTGAAAACTGAAACCGATGCCAACAAAATTTCAGACATTCATAATCGCTTGATTGATATTGATGCGCACTCGGCCAATGCACGTGCTGCGACTATTTTGAAAGGGCTTGGATTCGCTCATAATATACATACTATGCCGTGCGCTAATCTGTCAGGTGGTTGGCGTATGCGTGTTTCGCTGGCAGCGACTTTATTTTCCAAACCTGATTTGTTACTACTCGATGAACCGACCAATTACCTTGACTTAGAAGGTACACTTTGGCTAGAAAACCACCTGAGTCGTTATCCACATACCATTATCATTATTTCCCATGACCAAAGTCTCCTCAATAAATCTGTTAATTCCATAGTTCATGTCAATGAATTGAATTTGACAACTTATCAAGGTAGTTACGATCAATTTAAAAAACAACGACTCTTACGTATGGAACTAGCACAAAAGCAAATAAAGAAACAAGTAGCGAACCGAAAACATTTAGAAGCGTTTGTAAATCGCTTTCGTGCGAAAGCGACTAAAGCGAGACAGGCTCAATCTCGCATCAAAATGCTTGAAAAACTTGAGCCAATTTCAGCGATTATAGATTCCGAAGTGAAACCAATTAAATTCCCCACTCCTTCACGCGCTCTATCACCCCCACTCATAGCACTTGAAAATGTTTCTGTTGGCTATGGTGAAACTACTGTTTTGAAGGATCTAAACTTGCGAATAGATTCTGATGACCGCATCGCACTTCTTGGTTCAAATGGTAATGGCAAATCAACTTTTGCCAAATTAATTAGTGGACGGTTATCGAAATTTGGTGGTGAATTCGTCAAATCGAGAAAGTTATTGACGGCATATTTTTCCCAACATCAGTTAGACGAATTGGAACCAGAGCAAACAGCTATAGAACATATCCAGAGACTTTTACCTGATCAAGTAGAGTCCATCGTTCGCTCTAAAATATCACAATTTGGATTACCAACTGATCGAATGGATTTAGCAACTAAATCACTTTCCGGTGGTGAAAAAGCTAGGTTACTTCTTGGCCTTTCAACCCTAGTTCATCCCCACTTAATAATTTTGGATGAACCTACCAACCACCTTGATATAGATAGTAGAGACGCATTATTGCATGCTATTAACGAGTTTAATGGCGCGATCATTTTGATAAGTCATGACCAACAATTAATCAACACATGTGCAGACTGTCTCTGGCTAGTTGATAACGGTACTATCTCGCCATTTGAAGGAGATTTAAACGATTACCGAAAGTATGTCTTAAAATCAAGCACCGAATCGAAAAATACAACTAAAAACATGTCTTCAAATTCCCGGTCACAAGCAACACAACGACGAAAAAATAGTGCAAATCAACGTGCATTATTGGCGCAAATAAAAAAAGAGTTAAAGAGTACAGAGCGAAAAGTTGAAAACCTCCAAAATGTGATCGCTTCAATTAACTTAAAACTATCTTCCCAAGAGCTTTATCAAAACGAACCCGAAAAAGTTTCGCAATATACACAAGAACGTTTAGAAGCACAAAAACAACTTAGTGATTTTGAAGAAAAATGGCTATCACTATCTTCAGATTACGAAGATGGACTTTCCGGGTCACAATAATATTTTGACGAAATCTATAACAAGTTAAGTTTTAAAATACGTTATGAATTTAATCCCAATAGTCTGAACACTAATGCTAATTTTTTAACCTAATTATAGTTTGACAGATTAAATTCGTCCAAAGACAGTTGTAACCTGTATTTCAACATTACTGTTTTGGGATACTATTTAGTTATGGTTTGAAGTTATCGTTAATCCAAGCTGCTTAAATTTATGAACAATTTACTTAATTTCCCTTTCACTCCACTCCCCGTTTGTGTTCTGTTTACGATACTTCGCTTGATGATTAGTTTTAACCAATTGTTCACAAAATTCGTCTCTTGCCTTCAATATTTGAGGATCTTTTTCATCAATAATAATCATATATCGATCAAAATCAGAAATAGAATCAATTTCATCCGCTTCAATCATTCCCAACATCATCTTGACTTTTGCTCCATTAGGATTCTCACATTTATGAGTTAAAAAAACAGGTTGCTTTTCAGTAAAACCATCTGATTCAGTCCCGTGTGGTACAAAGCTTTCTTTTTCAAATGTCCACAACAATGAATTTAAATCATCACGCATTTCTTCAGAAGCACACTGAATAACAACTTTCCACTGGTTTTCTAAACATTTTTTTACTAATGCGGGAACTGCTTGAATCGGTTCAGTTTTTACTAATTCATAAATAATGATATCGGTCAATTGACTACCCTTTTTGAAAATTTTTAGATAAATTACTAATACTAACTATTCCCTCATTATACGACAAGATTACAATTGACTCAGTAGGTGCGGATTAAAATGACATCTGAGAATAAAAATTAGCGAGTCTGAACATATTTAACCAATTACTTTTCAAATTTATTTTTGATAAATCGGTCTAATAATCTAACACCAAAACCAGAAGCCCAGGATTGATTGATACTTGTCTTTGGCGAATCCATCGCAGTGCCGGCAATATCCAAGTGAACCCATGGTTTATTATTGACAAAACGCTGTAAGAATTGCGCTGCTGTCACTGCACCTGCTGTTTTACCCCCTATATTTTTCATGTCTCCAACTGTCCCGTCTATCAATTTATCATATTCTTCAGCTAACGGCATACGCCACACCTTCTCACCAACTTCTTCACCTGCCTTAGACATAGCTCTCGCCGTCGCATCATCATTACAAAACATGCCAGCATAATGTTGACCAAGTGCGACAATAATTGCACCTGTCAATGTTGCAAGATCAATTGTACACCTCGGATTATATTGAAGTTGGGTATACCAAAGTGCATCCGCTAATACTAACCTGCCTTCTGCATCAGTATTTAGGACTTCAATAGTCTGACCTGACATTGAGGTCACAACATCTCCAGGACGTTGTGCATTCCCATCCGGCATATTTTCTACTAACCCAATTACTCCAATAACATTCAATCTTGATTTTCGTCCCGCTAACGCTCTCATCACACCCAGTACCGCTGCCGCGCCTCCCATATCCCCTTTCATGTCTTCCATGCCGCGACCTGGTTTAATTGAAATTCCACCCGAATCAAATACTACTCCCTTTCCAACTATGGCAATTGGTCGTTGCGTTGGTTTTCCACCACTCCACCTCATTACTAACAACTTAGGAGGTCTAGGAGATCCTTTTGCAACTCCCAATAACGCATTCATTCTCATTTCTCGCATAGCTTCTTCTTCAAATACTTCAACTTGTACACCCATTTGATATAACTCCTGCGCAACTGCCACAAACTCTTCAGTACCCAAAATATTTGCCGGTTGATTTACCAAATCTCTTGCCAATGTAACTCCTTTCCCTACTTCTGAAAGTGCAGAATATGCTTTCCTTGCAGGATTTGGATTTCCTAAACAAATGCGAATTTCCAATCGCCTCAAAGTTGAACTGTTATCCTTATTTCGTCTACTTTGTTTCGTTTTATATTCATCAAACTTATATTGGCGTAATTGAATTCCCAACCCTAAATTAGCGATCCGATTTGGTGTTAATTTCACGCGATTTATCAACTCCGGTACAATTGAAATATATTTACCTGGATACTTTGAAATTGTACCCATTATAATACCACCCAATTTTACCCAAGTTTCATCAACTTCTAGGTTCTTATCACCCACACCTACAATAATAATTCTCTGAAATTCGGTACCAGATGGAGATAAAATATCAACTGTGGATTCAAATTCACCATTAAATCCAGCAACATTACACGCATTGGTCAAAAGCCCCTTTGTTTCCTCATCAATTTTTTTTGCGATTGGGCCAAAATTCAATTTCTTGTCAGCAAAAACAATCAATCCCTCTTTACCAATCCGCGATAATTGCGTGATATTTATTATATATGATCGTGTCATCGCAAAATAATTCCTTTATTGCTCATTGTTGAAGAATTTTTGTGATATAATTGATAAAGTTTTGCCAATAAACTTATTTCTGATATAGTGGTCAAAGTTTCTTTTGCAAAGTTAACAAATCTAAAAGTTAAACTAATAGTTCAGAATCTTAACTCTATCATATTTAGAATTTATCCAATTGTAAAGCCAAAATAACTGTATATAATCAGTATAAGCAAAATTCCAACTAATATCAAAAATGAAAACATTAGAACGTTATATTTACTGGCGAATGGTCCGTTTATTTGTCATCACGTTGGGATCAATTGGAGCAATAATTTGGGCTACCCAAGCACTCCGCCAATTTGATCTAGTCTCGGCAAAAGGTCAAACTTTTTGGCAATTTTTCAAAATGACAATGATGACCATGCCATTCTTGTTAATGAACTTTATGCCATTTGTTCTAATGATGACTATGATTATGGTGCTAATTGCACTAATCAATGACAGCGAGTTAAATGCAATATACGCCGCTGGTATTTCAAATGTACAACTTTTAAGACCATTTCTCAAATTCGCTACGGTGATTATGATAATACTCTATGGATTATCATTGTACGGAGCACCCACCTCACTCAAGTTACTTCGAAGTGAAAAACTGAAGGTGAAATTTGACCTTATCGCCAACATTATGAAACCTGGTCAATTTTATAGCATCCAAGATGGATTAACAATCCATATGAAAAATCGAAGCGGTCGTGGACAATTACAGAGTTTACTACTAGATGATCGTAGAAACCCTTCTAGACAAGTGAGCTATATCGCAAAAAATGGTGTGTTTTCAACATATGACGATAAATTGTTGCTCTTCATGACTGATGGCGTTATTCAAAGATACACACCTGAGTCTGGTGCGATGTCTTTTGTCAAATTTGAAGAATACGCGTTTGATTTTAGTACTCTCAATCCACCACGAGGACACCATATTTATACCCCCAAAGAACGCAATATTTTTGATTTAATTTCAATTCCTAAAGATGACCCCTATTATATTAGTCGCGCCCACCGATTTGAACGAACTTTCAATGACATTCTTAGCTTACCGATTTTTGCTCTTACATTTTGTGTCATTGTATTTGTATTTTTAGGAAATCCAGATTCATTACGTGAAAAGCGACAAAAACCTGTTATAATTGCAACATTGAGTTGTTTTCTTCTTAAAATAATGACCTTTGGATTAAACAGTATTTCTCCTGTCAGTACTGTTGCAAAAGCGTTGGTATTTATTCTCCCTATTGGGGTTTTCATTTGGTTATTGATTTATATTTCAAGAGATAAGCCACCTCAATATTTAAGTCAGCTAACTCTTTCAACAACTAAGTTTTTTGGAAAGTTTCTTTTACCACTGAAACAGTACCAAAAAGCGTTTAATTAAAATTGTACATGAATAATGTTTAGTAACACAATTCCAGTTTATATCTCAAAACGGTTTATGTTTTGGGGATTATGCTTGCTTCTTTTTGGAGCCACAATTTTATTCGTTTCGGATTTATTAGAACTTGTACGTCGAACAAGAGACTTTGATGGTTATGAATTTTCAAATGTTTCATTGATTGCAATTTTGCGGTTACCAAGTCTACTCGAACAACTATTTCCTTTTGTGGCACTGCTTGCAGGCATAATAACATTCGTGAGTCTAAATCGATATCACGAATTAATGATGATCAAAGCAGCTGGATTATCAGTTTGGCAAATAATTAAACCAATCTTCATTATCACACTTGTGTTTGGAATCATTGGAATGGTTGCATATAATCCAATATCAATGCACCTAAAGAGGATTTCTGACGAAACTGGAGAACACTTATTTGCACTATTAGGTACTACGATACTCTCAACGCAAGAAAATATTTGGATCCGGCAAGATGGTAAAGACGGTGAGTTTATTTTCTTTGCAACTAGTACCAATTCAGATCGTTCTGAGTTCTATGATATATCTATCACATTTTTAGACAATAATCCAAAGTTTGGCGAACGTGTTTTTGCACAAAAAGCAGTATTAAATCAGAAATTATGGGAATTATTTGATGCTAAGATATTTTATGCAAACTCAAAGCCAAAAGATATTTCTAAAATGAATATCAGTACTTTTCTCACTCAAGCAGAAATCAGTGAACGAATTGCGGAACCGGAATCTATTTCATTTTGGAGCCTTCCAAGTATCATTGAATTAACTGAAAAAGCAGGTCTGCCTGCATATCGCTATACCTTACAATTTCACACGATTCTATCATTGCCCTTATTGTTGACTTCAATGGTACTTATTGCGGCTTCAGTCGCGATGAGTTATTCAAAAATGATCGGTCCAGGGCGAATTTTTTTAGTTGGGATTTTAGCTGGATTTATACTATATTTGATAACCCAATTCATAAAAAATTTAGGTGGGGCAGGTATGTTGCCGCCTATTTTAGCTGCTTGGTCTCCAGGATTAATCGCTTCAATGGCCGGAGTATTTATTCTTTTATATAAAGAGGACGGTTAATGATTTACTATAACCGGTTAATGAAAAGGTTCCTGAAATACCTCAGCTCTACAAATTTATTGTTAAAGTTTCGCATTAATTTTGAATTTTTATTGGTAGTTTCCTTATTTTTTGGGGCGACGAGTTTAAACTCAATAACAAATGCCAGTCAGCACGAAGAAGACCAATTCCAGTTTAATATTGAAGCATTTGAAAGAGAAATGTTACTTGAGGCTGATGATGAAGTTACATTTGATGTAAATGGTAGTATAACCGCAACAGGAAATGTTCAAATTCGTTACGGTTTGTATACCTTAAGAGCTGAAAAAGTTTATTTTAATCGAGACGATTCAACAGTAGTTGCAGAAAATAATGTCAGGATTTTAGATCGCGATGGGAATATTATCTTTGCTGATAAAATTGAGCTGTCAGAGGATTTTAAAAATGGAATTTTTCAGACGTTAAATATAGAGACAATCCAACGGATTCTAGTTCGTTCCCAAAAAGCTGAAAGAAAAGATGGAAAATTTACTACATTAAAAGATGGCTTATATAGTCCTTATCTCAGTCAGCCAGAAGATTTTGCGCCACCTTGGAGAATTAGTGCAACTGAAATTATTCTCGATCATGAGGCAAATACCGTCAGTTTTATTGCTCCCAGAGTTGAAATCTTTGGCTTACCCCTAGGTGTTTTGCCAAATTTCACGGTCGCAGACCCATTATTACCCAGATATACAGGATTTTTAGGCCCTTCCTTGATTTCCGATACTAAACTTGGTTATGGCGTAAGAGTTCCTTACTATATTGATTTGAAACCAAACCTTGATGTGACAGTTTCAGCTACTCCTCTTACAAATCAGGGACTTCTGATGAGTGGAGAATTTCGTCAACGATTAGAAAATGGAACTTATACAATACGTGGTTCTGGGATAAGCCAATTAAACCCCGATATTTTTGTTACATCAGAAGGATTTAAGCAAGTTGGGAATAGACAATATCGAGGAGCGGTGAACATCAACGGCCATTCTAGACTTAATCATCTTTGGTCTTGGGGGTGGGATTTTAACTCATATAGTGATAAAAACTTTGTTCATGACTACGGAGTAACTACGCTTGGTGGATTCAGTGATACACAAAGAGTTTGGTTAAATGGGCATTCTGGGCGAAACTCATTTCAAGCAAATGTTCTCCGATTTGATATTTTTGGTGACCATCCCAAAGACAACATCCGCAATGAAAGTACTATGCACCTAAAGAATTCTCCGTCAAACTGCCAGCCCACGTGCGATGTTCCAGACCCCAGTGAAAAACAAGCCAAAGTGCATCCATTAATCGATTATCAATACTTCCTTAAAAATTCTATATTAGGTGGAGAATTATCATTCGGAAGCAATATCATTAGTGTATCTCGTGAAAAAACTGATTATTTTGAAATCAGCGAAAAAGAAAAAAATAATAAAAACAAAAAGTTTTTTCGGGGAATTAAAGGTAACTATAGTCGATCTACGGTTTACTTGAATTGGAAACGAAACTTGTACTTTACCTACGGTCATGTTTTAACTCCAGTTCTAAACTTTCAAGGAGATCTTTTTGTATTAAGAGATCTAGATTCTGGTGTGGAAGATTTAACTTCTGACAATATAGTTGTTCGAGGATTACCTTCAGTCGGTCTGAAATATCGTTTTCCATTAATTGACTCTTATTTTTGGGGTAGCCAAGTCATTGAACCGATTGTTCAACTAATTATTCGACCTGATGAAAAAAGAATAGGTGAATTTCCGAATGAGGATGCTCAGAGTCTAGTTTTTGATGCATCAACATTATTTGAAACTAATAAGTTTTCAGGCTTTGATCGTACTGAAGGTGGAATTAGAGCAAATATAGGAATCAAGCAACTTCTGCAATTTAATAATGGTGGGTCAATTAACTCACTTATTGGACAATCATTTCACTTATTTGGGAACAATTCATTTGATGATGAGAATTTTGACATTGTCAATTCTGCAGGTGAGTCAGGACTTAATAATAATATTTCAGATTATGTAACTTCAATTTATTTAGATTCCAATATTGGATTTCGCGTTGGAACAAATGCTCGCGTTGACCAAAAAGAGTTAAATTTTAATAGATTAGAGGTTGAATCAGCTGGATTACTTGGTCCAATCTCTGCTAGCTTGAATTATGCATATTTAAGAGCGCGGCCACAACAAGGCATAGAAAATGACCGTCAGGAAATTATAGGTGCATCGAATGTTCGGTTATTTGATAAATTTAGAATATTTGGTTCTACTCGTTATGACTTAAAAAATGACAATTTTATCAAAAATGTCGCTGGTTTTGGATATGACGATGAAGGATTTTCTTTTTCTTTAACTTTTTCTGAAGATCGAACTAGACTTGAAGGTAAATCGGAAAATCAAAGACTGTGGTTTCGGTTTGGATTTAGAACGTTAGGAGATACTGGATTTTCTCTCGCGATTGATCCAGGATCTGAATAACACCGAAACAATCCAAAAGAGAAATAATATTTGCAAAACTAATTCTCAGTATTATATATAAATTGATTCGTATCAAAATCTACTTAACCTTAAACAATAAAAAAATATCAAATCGCTTCGGGGAACATATGAGCTTTATACGTTTAATGCAACCACTCATGTTGGGAATGTTGTTTCTTATTATATTGCATTTTAGTCCTGTTAATGCGCAAAACAGAATCGTTATTGTTGTCAACGATGAACCAATCACCAGCTACGACATTAATCAGCGGGCAAGACTTTTGCAACTAACGACAGGTGATTCAGATGAAGAGGCAAAACGATTAGCCGAAAGAGAACTCATTAATGAGCGACTAAAACTGAAAGAAACTAAGCGATTAGGGATTAGTGTTAATCCAGAAGAACTTGAGCTAGCTTATAGAACAATTGCTGAAAGAACTCGACTGACACCAGAAGAATTAACAGGTGCACTTATTGACGCGGATATTGATCCAAAAACCTTACGAGACCGGTTAACGGTTGATATTGCATGGAGCCATGCGGTTAGAATAAGATTTCATCAAACAATAAGAGTACGTGATGAAGAGGTAATAGCTGCCCTTCAATCAAGAAGTGATGAAGATGCTGATGTTAAGAAAAATACAACCGAATATGACATAATTCAGTACATTTTTGTTATCCCCAATGATTCTGATGAAAATTATAGAACCAATCGAGAAAAAGAAGTTAAAGCCTTTAGAGATCGCTATACCTCATGTGAAGAAGGCACACAATTTGCTGAAGGACTCGATGAAGTCTTAATAAAACCACTCGGTCGAAAGCTAGAACATGAAATGAATCCGAGACTTCTTCAAGAATTAAAGGATATTCCGGTTGATCGAATTAGTAGAGCACTTAATACTCCAAGCGGTATTGAATTATTTGCTGTATGTGCAAAATCACTTATTGATAGCGAAGCTGCCGCAATTGCAGAAAAAAAAGGTGAAATTCAGAATCAAGAGGGGCAATTAATGGCACGTCGTTACCTTGGTGAACTAAGACGAACTGCGGTAATTGAATACCGTTAAGTTAAATTAGATGATTAAACATTCAGACGATCATGCACCTCTAGTTTTAACGATGGGAGATCCCGCGGGTATAGGATTGGATTTAGCACTAATTTTATGGAGTCAACGATTCAAGCGTAAACTACCAAAGTTTTATCTCATAGCATGTCCTGAAGCCCTAAAAAAGAGAGCGGATCGATTAGGGATTGAAATTCCAGTTCGTACTTCAAACCCTCAAAATAGTTGTAATGATTTCGATTCTGCATTACCTGTGATTCCGATTACAAGGAATGTAAATGAATTTCCTGGTGAGTCAAATGTCAACGATGTTCCAGCAATCTTGGAATCTATCAATACAGCAGTTGAACATGTTAAACAAAATCTTGCACGTGCAGTCATCACAAATCCTATTAATAAGTCCACACTAATTGAATTCGGTTTCGCATTCCCCGGGCACACAGAATATCTTGGTCATCTAGCTAAACACTGGAAGGAAAATGAATCTGTTCCAATTATGCTAATGGCTAATTCAGACCTAAAAACGGTGCCAATTACAATTCATATGCCACATAAGATGGTATCAAATTTGTTATCAGTTGAGCTAATTTGCCAAACAACCCGCATAGTTCATTCTGAATTACAAAATCGTTTTAAAATTTCACAACCTAGACTGGCATTTGCCGGATTAAACCCTCACGCAGGAGAAAATGGAAATTTTGGCAAAGAAGAGATAGAAATAATTTTACCAGCAATTAATCAATTAAACAGTGAAGGCATTAACGCTTTTGGTCCATTATCTGCAGATTCAATGTTTCATAATGAAATGCGTAATAACTATGATTGCGCAATAACAATGTACCATGATCAAGCATTA
This sequence comes from Stappiaceae bacterium, assembly GCA_964291365.2. Lineage (GTDB taxonomy): Bacteria > Pseudomonadota > Alphaproteobacteria > Rhizobiales > Stappiaceae > JBDWFY01. Next base: position 30,039 of record OZ219989.1, on the reverse strand, counting down.
ATTCCGGTAAAGACAACTAATTTTCACGAAACCGTAAATATCACTTTAGGATTACCATTTATTAGAACCTCTCCTGACCACGGAACCGCAAACTCTATTGCTGGAACAGGAAAAGGCAATCCAGAGAGTTTAGCAAATGCGATTTTCTATGCGAACATGCTAGCTGACAATGAAATAGCTGAATTCAATGACTCAAATTGATAACTTACCTCCAATACGAGATATTTTAAAAAAAAATCAATTGACCGCGAAAAAATCGTTTGGTCAAAACTTTCTCAATGACCTTAATTTGACAGCAAAAATTGCAAGTTCTGCGGGGAATTTAACAAACCAAAATGTGTTAGAAATTGGTCCTGGTCTTGGCGCGCTTACCCGCGCTATTTTAGCACAAAATGTAAAGTCTCTAACTGCAATTGAACGAGATATTCGTTGCGTTAATGCTTTAGAGTATTTAGAATCCGCTTATCCTCACCAACTTAAAATTGTAAACTGTGACGCACTAAATGTTCCAACTGACTTAGTCTTTGAATCACCCGTAAAAATTATTTCTAATCTCCCCTATAACATTTCAACAACATTACTAGTTAATTGGATTACCATTGAACCCTGGCCACCTTGGTGGTCAACAATGACACTTATGTTTCAGAAAGAAGTTGCCGACAGAATAATTGCACAACCAAATAGCAAATCATATGGTCGACTATCTATTGTTGCCGGATGGCGGACTAGAATTACAAAACTGTTTGACATAGATCCCAGAGCCTTCACACCTTCACCAAAGGTTTGGTCGACTGTTTTGCATTTTGAACCTATAATCCATGACGATACTTGCAATTTTTTGACTCTTGAAAAAGTAACCGCAGCAGCATTTGGACAACGACGTAAAATGTTAAGAACAAGTCTTAAATCACTTGGAGTAAATACTAAAAAACTAATTAAAGATTGCAACCTTGACGAAACGTTGCGAGCTGAGAATGTTTCAATTTGCAACTTTGTAAATCTTGCAAAATCTTATCAAATACAACTCAACCAAAACTAAGTCTCAATATTGTGACGTAAATTAAGTTCGGTTTTGAGATCTTTAACTAGTCCATCAATACTCCCACTAAGAGAGCTTAATCGCGTTCGTCGCATTCGTTCGGTTCGAAAAATTGCACGTAAATCAGAAAATGCTCGATCCAAATCATCATTAACAACCAGATAATCATAATTTGTCCAATATTGAATTTCTTCAATAGCTGTTTCTAATCGACGTATAATGACCTGCTTCGAATCCTCCGCACGTCGATGCAAACGCATTTTCATTTCTTCAATTGAAGGAGGTAAAATAAAAATTGAAACAATATCTTCACGCATTTGCTCGTATAATTGCATCGCACCTTGGATATCAATATCAAATAACACATCTTTTCCCTTAGAAAGTGCCGACTCGACTGGTGCTCGCATCGTTCCATATGAATTTTCATGGACTGTCGCCCATTCAAGTAACTCACCTTTCTCCTTCATTCGATCAAAACCATCTTCACTGATAAAGTGATAATGAACCCCATCTACCTCGCTTGCTCGACGTTTCCGTGTTGTGACTGAAATTGATAAATCCAACCCTCTCTCTTTAGAAAGTAACGTTCGGGTCAAAGTCGTTTTACCGGCCCCTGATGGACTAGATAATACCAACATCATCCCACGACGCTGTTTAGATACCTCTTCTCGTGAAATTTCTGTAGGGGACATTCAAATCTCCGATGATTTAAGTTCAGATAAGAATTTGTAAGTTAGTAGTCAAATTTGTAGCTAAGATAACTTCACTTGATACGGTTCAATTAATTTTGGAATCTCTATCTAAACCTAAATTATAGTTTAAATTTAAAACTATTAAATTCACCCCTTCTACACCTTTTGACGAACAACCTAATTTTCTACTTTTTCAGCATCTTTTCTCTCTCTTTCTATTTTCCGCCACTTGGCTACATTAATCTTATGTTCGTCATAGGTCTCTGCAAATGCATGACCACCTGAACCATCTGCTACAAAATATAGATCTTTTGTCGGATAAGGATTTGCAACCGCTTCCAATGCGGCACGACCAACATTAGCAATCGGTCCTGGAGGTAATCCATCTATTTTATATGTATTATATTCATTTTTCTGATCCTTCTCTGTTTGTAATATTGTCCTTGATGTAGACCACGCGTCACCACGATACACCCCATACAATATTGTCGGGTCAGATTGCAAACGCATAGGCTTTTTTAATCGATTGATAAAAACCCCTGCGACATGTCCACGTTCACCAACTTGGGTCGTTTCCTTTTCAACCAATGATGCCAATATCAATAATTCCGCTGGAGTTTTAAGGGGCAATTTAGGATCACGATTTGCCCAAACCTCAGCAAGTGCCTTTTCATGTGCTTCCTTCATCCAACCAATTATTTCATTTCGAGTTTGACCATATTTATATTGATATGTTTCAGGCATCAAAGAACCTTCAGGTGGAATCTGCACTATTTCTCCCTTCAATTTTGGAAGCAAATTAATTTTCTCTACAATTTGTTGGCTAGTCCAACCCTCGGGAATTGTAATGTCGTATGTCACTGCTTTTCCAGAAACTAAATCATCCATAACCGAACGCATTGATACACCTGGTTCAAATCGATACTCACCGGCCTGTAACTTATCTTCATTTTGATATACTCGAACTGCCCAAACAAACAACCTGAAACTTTCAATGATATTTTCTTTAGCTAACAACTGAGAAATTTGATACAATCCAAAACCTTGGTCGATTTGAACGATGCTGGATTCTGTTAACGGTCCCTTTGCCTCAAACTCATACTTACCCCAATAAATTATAGCTCCAGCAAGTGCAATGGTTACAACAAAAATCGTCATTGCTAAATTTAAAATATAAACTAATCTTGATCGAAAAATAGGAGTGTCTGCCTTTCTTCTGGCAGAAATTAGAGAATTTTGTTCTTTCATTACATGCTTTTTTGCCAAATTAGATTTTGGTTGTGCCAGCAAGGATTGGTCAATATCCGATGTTTTTTCTTTATTTGACTGATTTTTCATTTACACTCACCAAATTGAATACAGTTTTAAACAGCGAGCTAATTATGAGATCTGATCCTAAATCCAGGGTAACTAATCAACTAATCCTTCCATCGTCGAAAGATCAACGATGCATTTGTTCCTCCAAATCCAAAAGAATTTGAAAGTACAGTATCAACAGATAATTCTTTTGATTTGATGGGTACAAGATCAATTTCTGTTTCAACAGAGGGATTCTCAAGATTGATTGTTGGAGGTACTTTATTATCTCGAATTGCCAATAATGTGAAAATTGCTTCAACTGCTCCAGCTGCACCTAAAAGGTGGCCAATTGAAGACTTCGTTGATGACATTGTTAAGGTTGAGGCAGAATCAGCTGCCAAAGTCGATACAGCATTAAGTTCAATTTCGTCACCTAATGGTGTTGAAGTCCCGTGTGCATTAACATAATCAATTTCAGCGGGATCAATTCCTGCCCGATCAATCGCCATTTTCATACACCGCATTGCACCATCACCATCTTCTGCTGGTGCTGTAATATGATGTGCATCACCTGATAAACCATATCCAATTAATTCAGCATAAATTTTAGCACTGCGCTTAAGTGCATGTTCGAGTTCTTCTAACACCAAAATTCCGGCACCCTCACCGATCACAAATCCATCACGCCCGGCATCATATGGCCGTGAAGCTATTTTAGGTTGATCATTATATCCAGTAGATAGAGCACGACATGCTGAAAACCCAGCAAGTGCTAAACGACATATTGGAGATTCAGTTCCACCGGCAACCATTACATCTGCGTCTCCAAAGGCAATCAACCTACCGGCATCACCAATTGCATGTGCCCCTGTAGAACACGCTGTGACAACTGAGTGATTTGGTCCTTTCAATTGATGACGAATTGAAACATGACCACTAGCAAGATTTATTAGCGCACCAGGAATAAAAAAGGGAGTGAGTCGTCGAGGACCTTGTTCTTTTACGGTGATAGCACCTGCTTCAATTCCAGGTAGTCCACCAATACCAGACCCAATTAATGCACCAGTACGAATTTGATCTTGATAACTTTCTGGTGCCCAGTTTGCATCTTCCAGTGCTTGCTTTGATGCGGCGATTGCATAAATTATGAAATCACCAACTTTTCGTTGCTCTTTCGGATGCACCCAATCATCAGGATTAAAAGTACCTTCAGAGCCATCTCCACGAGGAATCTGACACGCAATTTGGCTTGCAATATCACTTACATCAATTCCGGATACTCGGTCTGCACTACTCTCCCCACTAAGTAGTTTCTTCCAAGTAAAATCTACACCAACTCCAAACGGAGATACCATACCAAGTCCGGTAACGACAACCCGACGCATTAAATTGATCCTCAATTAACTGGTTTGGAAATGATACCAATCGGAAACTAATCGGTTCTTTTCTCAAGGAATTTTATTGCATCGCCGACGGTAAGAATATTTTCAGCGGCTTCATCCGGTATTTCTACACCAAACTCTTCTTCAAAAGCCATGACTAATTCTACTGTGTCAAGGCTATCAGCACCTAAATCATCAATAAAACTTGCGTTTTCATTGACTTTTTCTTCTTCAACACCTAAATTTGAAACAACAATTTTTGCAACCCGTTGCGCAACATCTGAGTTATTATTTGCCATAGCAGGTATGCCTCCATTTCTATTACGGTTAGAATTACTAACCTTTGTTTAATTGAATGGACCTATTTCAAGATCCGATTTAGAATTTATTAATAATGGACTCTTTTGACCATTAAGTTTACCAATATACTATTTTGTGAATTGGTATTACTCTTTTAAATTTCAACGGCAAAATACACGTTTAATTCAAAAAAACAAATTTTTAGTCTAATTCAAAGAAGTTGTCAACTATCTCAATAAATTTTCTCAACCAGAACAATTATATCATCGCCATACCGCCATTAACATGGATAGTTTGACCGGTTATATAGCTAGCTTCATTGCTCGCCAGAAAAACAGCTACGGTAGCTATTTCACTTCCTTGTCCTAATCGTCCCATTGGAATATTCGCCAATATTGCTTCTCGCTGACTATCACTTAACGAATCCGTCATTGGTGTTTCGATCATACCTGGTGCAATTGAATTTACAGTGATATTTCTAGTAGCGACCTCATACGCAAGTGATTTGTTCATTCCAATCATTCCAGCCTTAGTAGCTGCATAATTTACTTGTCCAGGATTACCCGTTACACCTACAACAGAAGAAATTCCAATAATTCTTCCAAAACGTTGTTTAATCATTCCACGCAGAACCGCGCGAGAAATCTGAAATACCGCTGAAAGATTAAGCTCCAATATTTCATCCCATTCATTATCTTTCATTCGTAAAACTAAATTATCCCTAGTAATTCCAGCATTATTTACTAAAATATCAATACCATTCATTTTGGAACTAGCATCTTCCACTAATGTACTTATTTCAACCCGATTTGATAAATTTGCCGCACAAACATGTGCGCGTGCCCCTAATTCTGATGCCAATTCTTCCAGTTTTTCAACGCGAGTACCAGTCAACGTAACACTTGCACCACTAGCATACAATTGACGTGCAATTTGTTCGCCGATTCCACCACTCGCTCCTGTAACGAGGGCTTTCCGATCGGTTAAATCAAACATTAATAATCCCCCTATTAAATAACTAAAATCATACGAGATTTACCGTCTTAAATAAACAATTAATTTCATCTGATGTACATGCGGCAATTCCCGCTAAATTCGGCGAAATTCTACGAGCAAGACCGGTTAAAACTCTACCTGCACCTAGTTCAACTAATGTCGATATCCCGTTAGATTCCAAAAATAAAATACTCTCACGCCATCTCACTGTAGCAGTAACCTGCTTAACTAAGTTCTCCTTTATCATTTGACCTGAAATTTCAGACTTAGCAGTCACATTTGAAACTAATGGAATATTTGGATCTTTAAAAGTTACGTCGCTTAATGCCGCTTGCATCCGTGTTGCTGCCGGTGCCATTAATGAACAATGAAACGGTGCACTTACAGGTAACAACACGGCTCGTTTTGCACCATGGGATTTTGCAATTTCAATTACTTCCTCAACTGCGTTCTTTTCACCGGAAACTACTACTTGACCATCAGCGTTGTCGTTTGCAACTTCACATACACCTGAATTTGCTACATTGTTGGTAACTTCTTGAACTGATTTTAAATCCAGTCCTAAAATTGCTGCCATTGCACCTTTTTCAACTGGAACAGCAGCTTGCATTGACTCACCGCGAATTCGCAATAATTTCGCTGCGTCTCCTAGTGATAAACAACCCGAAATCACTAGTGCAGAATACTCCCCCATTGAATGCCCTGCAACAAACGACACAGATTTTGCAAGATTAACATCTTTGTATTCTAATACCTTTGCAACCGCCACTGAAACTGTCATAAGAGCAGGCTGTGCATTTGCAGTCAAAGTCAACTTTTCCAAAGGCCCATTAAATATTATTTCACTCAGACGCTCTCCCAAATACTCATCAACCTCTTCAAAAACACTCCGTGCTACTGGAAAGGATTGATAGATTTCTTGCCCCATTCCAATAAATTGGCTCCCTTGACCAGGAAAAGTGAAAGCAATTGACATCGTAAAATTTAATTCCTATATAGTTTGTTGGCAAATTTTACGTAAATACTATATTAAGAGCATTGAAACTTTAAGTTTGCCATTATCGACGAAAATATTTGATTGAACATCCATTCATAAAAAAAATGTTTGCAATTTGCAAGAAAAAGAATTATGAATGATTTTTTGAGTTCCAGCTGGAGGCTGAACGGAAGATCACACCAAATCTCATTTGAATTTGGGTGGTAAGAGGGCTTGATTTCCTAGACTTCCCGTGTCTCCGCTCTTAATAGATTATCTTTGTTGCCTTTCCGAAGGTTTCGAAGAGGCTTTGCGCTGGAGCGACAACGAAAAGGAAGGCAACATGCCATTATATGAACATGTATTCCTGGCACGCCAGGATATTTCCGCGCAGCAAGTAACTAGGCTAGTGGAAGAATACGAAGGTATTGTAAAGAACCTTGGTGGAACGTTCGAAAGGACCGAATCTTGGGGATTACGTACACTCGCATTTAAAATCAAGAAAAACCGAAAAGCTCACTATACCTTAATCCAAATTAATGCACCGCATACTGCAGTTGCAGAAATGGAACGTCAAATGCGAATCAACGAAAGTGTGATCCGATATCTAACTCTGAAAGTAGACAAATTAGATGAAAATCCATCGATTATAATACAAAAACGAGATCGCGATGAACGAAGACGACGGGAACGTGAAGAACGAATTGATCACGTTGTCTCTGAAGACTCCTCTGGTGAAATTGAGAAATCCATAGATAGTGACGCACCAACGACACTTGCTGACACTGTTGAAGCAATTGATTCCACCACATCTCCTGATCTTGACCAGTTGGTTGAACAGATTGAATCGCAAGCCCCGGAGGAATCCGCTGAACCAGAGCAAACTTCTAAAAAGTCTGAACAAACTGACCAAACAGAGTCAACTGAGCAACCTACTGATCAAGCTAAACCCACTGAAAATCTTGAATCAACCGAAGAAAATAAAAAGGTTGAAAAGGAAGGAGCAGGAGAATGATTGAGCCTTCACATTCACAAAACCGTAAACCATTTTTTCGTCGTCAAAAGTCGTGTCCATTTTCTGGCCAAAATGCACAACCAATTGATTATAAAGATGTTCGTTTATTACAACGATATGTTTCTGAACGAGGTAAAATTATACCTAGTCGAATATCTTCAGTTTCTGCGAAAAAACAGCGTGAATTGACACGTGCAATAAAACGTGCACGTTTTTTGGGATTACTACCATATATTTTAAAGTAGCTCCCAATTTCATCAGTCATCTCTCCTAAATCAAAAAATATGGCCGAGATGATTAATTCTAATTGCCGGAAACCTGAAGTTAATTATTTGACTTTGGCAGGCAACCGGTTGGGGTAAGGTATCAAATGATTTTCTACACTTTATCCCTAACCAAATCTGTTTATTTTGCGGATTTGGGACAGACGGAAAGGAAACAAAATGGAAGTTATACTTCTTGAACGAATTGCCAAATTAGGGCAAATGGGTGAAAAAGTTCGCGTAAAGGATGGATTTGCCCGCAATTTCTTATTGCCGAAAAGTAAAGCCCTGCGTGCAACTAAAGCGAATATTGATCGATTCGAAAATGAACGTACTCAACTCGAAGCAAGAAACCTTGAACAACGTCAGGAGGCAGAATTCATTGCCGAAAGTTTGAAAGGTTCTACCCACGTAATTATTCGGCAAAGTGGAGAGTCAGGTCATCTATATGGCTCAGTAACTACTAGAAATGTTGCTGATTTGCTTACGGAAAATGGCGTAACAATTCAGCGGAATCAAGTCGCATTGCAAAAGCCCGTGAAAACCATTGGTATACATGCTGTTAATATTTTACTACATCCAGAAGTTGAAGTTTCAATTAACTTAAATGTGGCGAGAACTGAAGAAGAGGCTGACCGTCAAGCTCGCGGTGAGATTCTTGTGGGGAAAGAGGACGACTTATTTGAATTTGAATCAGACGAAACTCCAGCAGATGAACAAAAACCAGATTCAGATGAAGCGATTGCTTTGTACTTTGATCAACCCCCTGAGAGCAAAACTGAAACTACTGATTCTTCTGAAAAAGTGAACGATAAAACTTTGGATGGGATGACCAAAAAGGAGCAAAAATCTAAAGTTGATTCAAAGTCATCTGCAAAATCTAGTGACGAATCTGACATCACTGAAAATATTGAGGTGCAAGATACTCAACCAGAGGAGGTCGCGGCTACTGCGGAGTCCAAAAATGCAACGGAAACTCCGAAAAACTCAGGAAATAAAGATAAATCCGACGCGGAAAATAGTTCTGATGAACAGAAAAAAGACTGAATCAAGTTCAAATAGTGACGCAGATAAATAAATTAATTTCCAAAATAAAAGATACAACTTCAGTGCATTCAAGTAAGATTTAGCTTTTACTCGCGATAGAATGCACTGAAATCTAATTTTGCAGGTGCAATTGTACTAATAAACAATTGACTTAATTTACTTGTGAATGCTTCGCATTTACTAGTATCGGTAGACTTCCACTCAACCTAACCAATTTTTTAGTCGAACTATCGCTTCATGCATATCCGTTACTAAACCGGCATAAGAAAATCGCACAAAACTATTTCCACGTTCAGAATCAAAGTCAATTCCTGGAGTTGTAGCAACTCCAGCTTCCAGCAACATATTTTTAGTAAATTCCAGTGAATTATTAGAGAATTTATTGACATTTCCATAAATGTAAAAGGCACCATCTGGTGGTAATATTTCACTAAATCCAATCTGTGCTAACTGTTCGATAAGCATAATTCTACTTTCTGAATATTCCGATTTGACTTTTTCAAGTTCTTCAGTTGCATCAAATGCAGAAACTGCAGCTTGTTGCGACAAATCTGGTGCTGAAATATAAAAATTTTGAGCTAGTCGCTCGACCGGTTGCGATAGAATTTCAGGAATTACCATCCAACCAATCCGCCACCCTGTCATGCAATAATATTTTGAAAAACTATTGATAACAACCGCATGATCGCTAAATTTTAATGCCGTTTCAGCTCTTTCTTTAAAATCTAACCGATGATAAATCTCATCTGAAATCAACCAAATTCCATGATTGTCACAAAATTCGCAAATTTTTTGCAAAGTATCGCGGGATTGCATCGTGCCGGATGGATTAGCAGGACTAGCAATTAAAACACCACTGATCTTTAGTTGACGATGTAACTCAGCGATTGAGTCCAATTCAAGTGCCCAATCAGAATTCGCGGTAGCTTGAATCTTAACCGTTTGTAACCCCAATGCACTCATAATGTTTTGATATGGGGGATATCCCGGGGTTGATAACGCGATTCGATCACCAACGTTAAAACAACTTAAAAATGCCAAATTAAAACCAGCGGAAGAACCAGTTGTCACAAATATTCGTTCTGGTGAAACTGAAACGCTATGAAGATTTGAGTAGTACTCAGCAATTTTTTCCCGTAATTCAATTCGGCCTTTCGCTTCTGTATACTTTAATTGACCGTCAACTAAAGCTTTCCTTGCTGTTTCAAGCACCGATTTGGGAGCTGATGCACCAGGTTGTCCAACCTCCATGTGAATAATGTTCTTACCTATTTGTTCTAACCGGTGTGCTTCCCGCATAATCTCCATTGCATAAAATGGTTCTACCGCACTACGAGCTGCTGAGTTTAATCCTATTGGCATATTTGTCATCAACAATTCCTATAAATTTGTAGCAAAATTCTACAAGTATAATAGGTAAAACATGAATTAATAACTAAGTTACATTGACACTTTCAAGAACAATCACTATATATAAGTAACAATAAACTAATTGAATTGGTGGGAAAAAATAAATGTAACTCTCCACTAACTGAGGTAAATACAATTATGTTGTGTATCAGACATTGTCAAGAATTTGGCAAACGAGTTCTTTTACTTGTATCAGTCTTAATTCTGTCATTTTCGCTTGTAATCCAACCTAAAAAAGTAGTCGCTGAACAAATCCCAATAGTCCGAGATGCAGAAACAGAACGTTTACTTAAAGACTATGCACGTCCAATCTTAAAAGTAGCAGGATTAAGAGATGATTCCGTTCAGCCAATATTAATAAATGATAAAACTTATAACGCTTTTGTGGCAGACAGTAAACGAATTTTTATAAATCTTGGCGTAATCATGGAAGCTGAGACACCAAATGAAGTTATTGGTGTACTTGCGCATGAAATTGGACATATTGCTGGAAACCACTTAGTGCGTTTACGTCAGGTAGCATCAAAGGCACAATTGATGGCGGTTGTCGGTGTTTTATTAGGAGTAGGTGCACTAGCAGCGGGTGCCGCATCAAACTCAGTTGATACGGCGAAAGGAGGAGTCGCAATACTTGGTGGTGGTGCAAATGTCGCACAACGTTCAATCTTAGCTTATAAGCGGTCAGAAGAATTGTCCGCCGACCGTGCTGCAGTCACTTATCTAAACAAAACTAAGCAATCGTCAAAAGGTTTATTGAAGGTATTTGAGGGATTAGAAAGAACAGCAATAGGTTCCAGTGTTGACCCATACGTATTGAGCCATCCGGTTCCAAAAGAACGTATTTCACAGCTAGAATCAATTGCAAAAAAAAGCAAATATTTTGACACAAAAGATTCGAAAATTTTGCAATACCGGCATGATTTAGTGCGTGCCAAGTTAATTGGATTTACGACGAAACCATCCAATGTAACCAATTGGTATCCAAATTCAGACAAATCAGTCGCAGCGAATTATGCGCGCGCAGTTGCAAAAATGCGTAGCGGAGATATCAATGGAGCAATCAAAACCATCGACGCACTAATTAATCGACAACCTAAAAATCCTTATTTTTGGGAGCTAAAAGGTCAGGCCTTGATTGAAGCTGGACGTGCAAAACAATCCGTTGCTCCATTTAAGAAAGCGATGACTTTAGCACCTAATGAAGGTCAGTTACAAATCTGGTATGGGTATGCATTAGTTGCCAGTGAGGATAACAAAAATCTAGAAGAGGCCGTTAGAAATCTAACGCAAGGATTGGGTAAAGATTCTAATTCTCCATTAGGGTATCGGCAGCTAGCTATTGCAAAAGGACGACTAGGATTAATTGCAGAAGCCGATTTAGCAACGGCACAGGGACATATGGCAGCTGGAAATTATGGTGTTGCCAAACAATATGCACATCGCGCTCGTTCCAAATTTGAAGAAAACTCACGTGAATGGGTATTAGCTGATGATATTGTGACTTATGAACCTGAAGAGATAGCAAATTAGTTTTGTTTCTTGTACCATTAAAAAAAATTTAACTAAGGATCTAAAATCAATGCAATTCATCCCCAATAAATCAATCATCAATTTAATCTTTTGCTATTTATTATTGACAATTGCAAGTTTCGCAACGGAATTCAATGATGATCAAAAAACTGAAATTGAATCAATCATTCAAGACTATTTAATTAACAACCCCGAGGTTATAGAAAAAGCACAAGAAGAGCTAAACCGCCGGAATGCAGAAGCAGCTCGTTTAAGAGCGGAAAAAGTGATTTCCGAAAAAGATGGGTTATTATTTGCATCGGAAAAACAATCCGTAATAGGAAACCCAGAAGGTAAAATTACTCTTGTCGAATTTTTTGATTACAACTGCGGTTATTGCAAACGTTCGCTTGTTGATATATTAGGGCTTATCCAAGAAGATGATCAAATCCAAGTAGTATTAAAAGAATTTCCAGTGTTAGGACAACAGTCATTGGAAGTTGCACAAATATCTATCGCAGCGAACAGATTAGAACCTTCAAAATTTCTTGAGTTTCATCAAAAATTAATGTTATCGCGAAATCGTGCCACTTCTGACCATGCAATTGATATCGCAGAAGATGTGGGGTATGACATTGAAGCGGTCAAAAAAATCGCTAATGACTTAGAAACTCGAGCGACAATTGAAGAAGTCTATGACTTAGCCCGCAATCTTAGTCTCACTGGTACACCTGCATTTGTACTAGGTACTGAAATTATTAGAGGAGCAATAGATTCAAGCTCATTGAAAGAAAAAATAGAATCAATGCGTAATTGTGGTTCAACAATTTGCTAACTGCTATCTCAAATATAATAATTTATTGCAAGTTCAGAATTTTTTCGTTTTCAGGTTATCAATACATCTAAATTTATCTTTTTCTATCTGATTTATATCCTGTGAATAAATTTGAGTATCAATTTGCAGAACTGTTAGATTTCAAGTAATTTAACAAATATTGTTATCAAATCACTTAATAGAAAAATAAACTTGGGAAAAATCCAATGGCGAAATATGAATCAGAAGAACAGAAGTATATTCGAACTCTTGCAGAACTGATTTGTGAAACTGACTTATCTGAAATTGAAATTGAGAAAAAAGAGCTAAAAATACGACTTGTCAGAAACCTACAAAATAACGTGGCAAATGTAGCTTCACCCCAAGTAATAACACATACTGCGCCTACTACAGTCACTCCTTCACCTGAAATACAAGGCGAATTTGATTCGAATTCAGAAAACAAGTCATCGGGAACTGAAGTTCAAACATCACCTATGGTTGGAACTGTATTTTTAGCACCTGAACCTGGTGCACCGCCCTTCGTTGAAAAAGGTGCTAAAGTGAAAAAAGATCAGACAATTTTAATTATAGAAGCAATGAAAACCATGAATAACATCCCTGCTGATCGCACCGGCACGATAACTGCTATCCATGTTCAAGATGCTCAAGCAATAGAATTTGGTGAACCATTGGTAACAATAGAGTAGGTAGAAAACTCATGTTTTCTAAGATTTTGATAGCTAACAGGGGTGAAATTGCCTTAAGAGTCTTACGTGCATGCAAAGAACTAGGAATCTCTACAGTTGCAGTTCATTCTACCGCTGATACCAACGCATTACATGTCAGACTAGCCGATGAAAGTGTTTGTATTGGACCGGCAAAAGCTACTGATAGTTATCTACATATTCCAAATATAATATCCGCATGTGAAATTACTGGTGCTGAAGCTGTTCATCCAGGATATGGATTTTTATCGGAAAATCCAAAGTTCGCTGAAATATTGACGGCACACAATATTTGTTTTATTGGCCCTAAAGCTGAACATATTAGTGTTATGGGTGACAAAATCGCAGCGAAAAAGAAAATTAAAGAACTCGGAATACCCGTGGTACCTGGATCCGATGGGGGTATAGATTCAATTGACGACGCAAAACTTGCTGCGAAAAATATTGGTTATCCCGTACTTGTCAAAGCCGCTGCTGGAGGTGGAGGTAAGGGGATGAAAATTGCTGGATCAGAACGTGAACTATTGGAAGCAGTACCTAGTGCAAAAGCTGAAGCTAAAGCAGCTTTCGGAGATGATTCCCTCTACCTAGAAAAATTTCTAACAAAGCCCCGTCACATTGAGATTCAAGTATTAGGTGACGGGTGTGGAAAAGCTATCCATCTGGGAGAACGCGAATGTTCATTACAACGTCGACATCAAAAAATATTAGAAGAGGCTCCCTCACCCGCACTCAATGAAAGTGATCGTAGTAAAATTGGTAAAATAGTTGCCGATGCAATAGCGAAACTTAGTTATTCAGGTGTCGGTACGGTTGAATTTTTATATGAAGATGGTGAGTTTTATTTTATTGAGATGAATACCCGACTACAAGTTGAACACCCTGTAACTGAAATGGTTACTGGAATTGACTTAGTAAATGAACAAATTCGAATTGCTGGAGGTGGAAAACTTCAATACGAACAAGATGAAATACAATTTAAGGGACATGCTATTGAATGTAGAATCAATGCTGAGAATCCTGAAACCTTCGTACCATCTCCAGGAAAAATTACTTACTATTATCCACCTGGAGGATTAGGTGTACGAGTAGATTCATGTGCTTTTCAGGATTATACAATCCCTCCATTCTATGACAGTCTTGTAGGAAAACTCATTGTCCATGGTCAAAATCGAAATGAATGTTTAATGAGATTGCGACGATGCTTAGACGAATTTCTTGCTGATGGAATTGAAACTACCCTTCCTTTGTTTAGAAAATTGGTCAAAAATGCCGATATTTGTAATGGTGATTACGATATCCATTGGCTAGAAAATTATCTAATTGATCGAAGTGGAATCTTAGAAGCAAAATCAACTTCCAGGGAGTGAATGTCATCGTCTATGTCTGATATCTTGGTTGGGACTACCCCTAAGAATCTGCTCAGCGCGTATAAGCACGGTCTATTTCCCATGGCTGAATCAAGCACCGCCAAGAAACTTTGTTGGATTGACCCACCAAAGCGCGGTGTAATTCCATTGAATCAAGTTCATATTTCACGTAGCTTACGAAAAAAAGTTCGGGCACAAAATTTTGATATTCGTGTTGATACAGATTTCAGATCAGTCATTAAAGGTTGTGCAAAAAAAACAAAATACAGAAGAGATACTTGGATTAATCCACAAATTATCCAGTTATATTCCGAATTATTTGACTTAGGGTATTGTCACTCAGTTGAAGCATGGCAGGATAATAAATTAGTTGGTGGCTTGTATGGGATTTCGTTAAATGGAGCATTTTTTGGTGAAAGCATGTTTTCCCTTGTAACCGATGCCTCTAAAGTTTCCCTCATTTACTTAATCGCACGATTAATTTATGGTAAGTTTACCTTATTAGATACTCAATTTTTCTCGTCGCACTTAAAGAAATTTGGTGCAATTGAAATAATGAGGGTAAATTTTTCAGAAATTTTAGCTCACTCAATGAAAGTACATGGTGAGTTTTCAAATCTTTCAGAATCCACGTCAGGTAAAAAAATCTTAAAAATTATCGATGATCATTCAATCCAATATTAAGCAATTTTGGCGACCTTGGCAGGACTCGAACCTGCAACCTCCGGATTAGAAGTCCGATGCTCTATCCAGTTGAGCTACAAGGCCATCTAAATATTGAATATTTAATGTGTCCAAGGAATTCTGCGATCAAATTTAAAGTTATCCGAATATGATGCTTCAAAGACTTTCCGTTCATTTGAATTCTGAACATGAAACGGTATTGAATTGCGTCTGGCAAATGAAACCGCATCTTCCTTGGAATCAAAGAACAATTGTACTTGACCATTCATATCTGACGAAGAACTATAACCCATTAACGGATCAATAGTTCGAGATTTTTCTGGTTCGTAAACCAGTGTCCATCGCTTAGTATTCGCTTTGCCTGACTGCATTGCAGTCTTGGATGGTCGAAAAATTTTTGCCAACATGACACTGCGTCCTTACACATCACATAATTAAGAAACGCACACTAAAAAATAATTAAATTTCTAATTAGATGGTCGGGGCAGCAAGATTCGAACTTGCGACCCCCTGGTCCCAAACCAGATGCGCTACCAGACTGCGCTATGCCCCGACTTTGGTACAAATAGTAAAACAAGATCAAATTGTCAATACTCAACTATATAATATATTCAATCGGATATTCAATAGTAAAAATTTATGCTCTATTGCATTCTGCTGTGCCTGACCTTATCACCAACTTTCAAACCAATATCGGCAGTAACTCCAGCCTCTACTTCAAGAACAAACTGAACTGCCGCACCCGATCGAATTATTTTTTGTGTATTCAAAGGTTCTGCATTTTTAGCAATTGATGCAACAGTTCCATTTGATCGGATGAAAATCATATCTAGTGGAACGTGAGTATTCTTCATCCAAAAACCACGTGGTTGCTCGTCGCCAAAATCAAAAAGCATACCATAATCTTTCGGTAACTCCGTTTGACAATCTTCTGGGTTAGACTCTTGACACATTAGCCCCTGCGCACGTTCCAATGGATCATCTGCAATATCCACTTCAAATTCATGAATCCCTTTTGAAGTCACAATATCTAATTGCTCCAACGGTCCAAATACTTGAAACCCAACAAGAGTTGTAACAATCAAAACCAAAAATGAATATAGCGATATTCGCATTATGATACCTTTTCAGTTGCTAATTAAAGTGAGTTTTGGTGAAAAATACATACTATTCTAACAATGAGGCTTTACGAATCAATTTTTTTCAGTTAATAAATACATTTAATAACAAACTTCACTCAAAGTTAGACAAGTATAATCTAACCAAAATACTAAAAGGAATCACCAAATGCGATATTTACACACGATGGTTCGCATCACAGACATTGAGAAATCAATAGACTTTTATTGTAATAAATTAGGTATGCAGGAGGTTCGCCGAATTGAAAACGAACAAGGGCGTTTTACCTTAATTTTTCTTGCAGCAAACGAAGATGTTGAATCTGGAGAAAACAATAAAACACCATTACTAGAACTAACCTTTAATTGGGATCCAGAATCTTATTCAAGCGGACGAAACTTTGGTCACCTTGCATATGAAGTAGATGACATTTATGAAACCTGTCAAAAATTGATGGATAACGGAGTCACAATAAACCGCCCTCCTCGTGATGGTAATATGGCCTTTATCAAATCACCTGATGAAATTTCAATTGAACTATTACAAAAAGGAGACGCAAAACCACTTCAAGAACCATGGCAGTCAATGGAAAATACTGGAAGTTGGTAATTTAATCAGATTCCACTTGAATGCACTATTGCAATTTCGCTTTAGTCTGTATTCAAGTGGTGTCTACAAGATTCAACATCAACTACGTTAATCTTCATCGTTACTCACATAAAATTAAATCACATTTTTTTTACCTAAATTTTAAACTCTTACACGTAACAATCATTACAAAAATGATAGATTTAACAAGCTAAAAACTTGAAATTTACACGTGAAATCTGCTATAAGATTTAAGTTTTTATTTGAAAAAAGTTTTGCGATTTGTTCATTAAACTTATTTCAAAATAGACCTTAATTTTATGTTATTAACGCCAAACCGGGTGCGGTAATATTCTAACTTTATATCTAACACTGTACATTTATCTACTAAGGAGAATAGAATGATAATTCAAAAATTACTAAAAGCCAGCTTCGTATTGAGTATTTTAGTAACTATTACAATTCCTGTTTCAGCAAAAACACTAGTTTATTGTTATGATGGTTCACCGATGGGTTTTGACCCAGCATTGTATACGTCGGAAACAACCTTAAACGTTGTAGCAAATACAATTTATGATCGTTTAGTCAAATTTAGACCAGGTTCTACAGATATTAGTCCTAGTCTAGCCCAAAGTTGGGATATTTCTGAGGATGGATTGGAATACACATTTAATCTCCGAACTGGAGTAAAATTTCAAACGACTGATTATTTTGAACCTGAGCGCGAATTTAATGCAGACGACGTAATTTTTTCCATTGAGCGTCAATTGAAAAACGATCATGCTTGGCATGAATATGCTACTGATAATACATGGGAAAATTTTGATAAATCAACGATGTCTGACCTCATCAAAGAAATAGAACGTGTAGACGACAGAACAGTTAAATTTATTTTAAATTACAAAGATCCCGCTATTTTGGCTAATCTCGCCATGAATTATGCGTCAATTTTATCAAAGGAATATGCTGACACGCTTGAAGAAAATGAAACCATGGAAAAATTAGACTTAGAACCTGTTGGTACTGGACCATACGAATATGGTGAATTTGAAAACGATACGATAATTCGTTTTCGCGCTCACAAAGATTATTGGGATGGTGTACCCGCAATTGATACAGTTACATTTGTAATATTTGCTGATGTCTCGGAACGACTTGAAAGAATTAAAGCAGGTGAGTGCCATGTTATGTCTAACCCTACTCCTGATGATATTAAAAGCTTAAGATCAGACGAAACTATCACTTTGCAAGAGCAACAAGGTTTCAATGTTGGTTACTTGGCTTACAACACAAAAGTTGCTCCTTTTGATAAAGTTGAAGTACGCAAAGCATTGAATATGGCAATTAACAAACAAGCAATTATTGATTCAGTCTTTCAAGGGGCAGGTCAAATTGCAAAAAATCCAATTCCAACCACAATGTGGTCTTACAATCACGATGTCCAAGATGACCCATACGACCCGGAAGCCGCAAAAATGACATTGATAGATGCAGGAGTTAATGAACTTAAAATGAATATTTGGGTTATTGAAGATTCACTTCCCTATAACCCTGACCCGCAACAAACAGCTGAATTAATACAAGCCGATTTTGCCGAAGTCGGAGTAGAAGTTGAAATCGCTTCATATGAGCTTGATGAATTTTTAAGCAATTCCAAAGCAGAAGATCGAAATGCCGCAGTTTTGTTTGGTCACAATGGTGGCAATGGAGATCCAGATAGTTTATTGTGGACTTTACTTGGATGTAATGGGGTAGGAAAAGAAAACTTTGCCCAATGGTGTCATGAAGAATTCGACTCAGCTGTTGAAGAAGCCAAAACTCTTACCGATCAAAATCAGAGAAGGGAATTATATCGAACAGCACAAACTACTTTTAAAGAACAAGCACCTTGGGCCACAATTGCTCACTCTACGATATATGTACCTATATCAAACAAGCTAACAGGTTCCATACTAGATACATTAGGTGGACTTAAGTTTGATGATTTAGACTTTGTAGAAGAAGAATAGCTTAATTGTCACAATTACTGAATCGGAATTTAAATTTTAAGCAAAATATCTAAATTAGACGGAGCACGCATTTTACTCAGTTTTTTGTATTTTAGGATCTGCGACATCAACAATGCGAAACTCTATAGACTTTCGTCCGTTCCAAAAATTTAATGAAAGCATGCAAGCAACATGGATATACGATCCAATTGAACTCAATAAAAATTTTCCAATCGGTTTCTCCGCTGATTGGAAAGAAATCCCACTAATTCTCACACCATCTGCACTTTCAAGCTCTACCTTGACATGTCCTTTCCCTACAACAAATGCAGACTTTAGAATGTGGGAGGGCATAACAAAAATTGGTTCGCTGTGCCCAGCTCCAAACGGTCCTACAGATTCTAGCAAATCATAAAAGTCCAATGTTGCACCTGATGCGGAAATTGCACCATCAACTCTCAAGGTATGGGAATAATTTTTTGCAGCTTGCACTGCATCAGTCATACTCTTGCTTGCATATTCGATAAACTTAGCTAGATTATCTCGACCAATTTTAATACCTGCGGCCATTGCGTGACCACCACCTTTCAATAGTATTTCCTTTTCTACCGCCGATTGAACAATTTCTCCGATATCAACTCCTTCAATAGAGCGACCAGATCCTTGTCCCACGCCGTCTTTATCAAAGTAAATTGCAAATGCCGGTCGACTATAGGTTTCTCTAATACGACTTGCAATTAATCCAACTATTCCAGGATGCCACTCTTCTGATCCAACAACTACTACAGGAGTATCAGGATTTTTTAATATCAATGTTTCTGCCTGTACTCTACCCTGTTCAAGCATCTCAGTTTCCATTTGCTGTCGGAGTCTATTAAGGTCATCCAACTTTCTCGCTTTTTCTATGCTGTCGTTTTCATTTTCTGAGAGTAAAAGTTCCGTTCCTAGTCTGGGGTCTCCAATCCGACCACCAGCATTTATTCTTGGGCCTAACAAGTAGCCGAGGTGATATGTCGCAGCCGGACCATTCAATTTTGTTACATCACATAATGCATTCATTCCAAGATTACATCGCTTGTTGATACATTGTAATCCTTGTTTAACAAATACTCGATTTAATCCTTTTAACGGTACAACATCACAAATAGTTCCTAATGCGACAAAATCAAGCCATTCCATCAAGTCAGGTTGACCATTTTTGTAATAGTCATTTTCTCTTAATTTTCGATTCAGCGCGACTAAAAACAAAAAAGTAAGGCCAACTGTAGCCAAATAGCCCAATTCTGAAACATCATCTTCACGTTTAGGATTGATTAATCCTTTAGTTTCAGGTAAATCTTCACTCAATTGGTGATGATCAATTACAACCACATCGAGATCTAATTTTCTCGCTTCTTCAAATTCCACAAATGCAATGCTTCCACAATCCAAAGTAACGATAAGTGAAATTCCTTGTTGCTTCAACATATGAATTGCCGAAATACTTGGACCATATCCATCAATAACGCGATCAGGAATATGAAATACAAAGTCAATCCCAACAAATTTTAAAAATTTACCAAATAATGCAACAGATGTGGCCCCATCTACATCATAATCACCAATAATCCCTATCTTTTCACCTGCAACTATTGCCTTATATAAGCGTTCGCACACCTGATCCATATCACTTACAGTTAAAGGGTCCGGCATAAAGTCCTTAAACTTAGGTTCAAGAAAACTAGGTACATCATCTAATTCAACATTTCTCGCCGCAAGCACTCGGCCAATGACTTCTGACAAACCATGTTGTTGAGAAATTGCAATTGCCTGAGATTGTTGTGATAAACTCAAATTTTCCATCCAAGTCCGCAAGCTGACTGAATGCGATACACCCAAAAATGGAGTCGCACCACTATCCTTCTTTTCAGCATCATTTTCCATAAGTCACCGTAAATATTAGTCAAATATAAAAATTAGTTAATCTGGATTGACTGTTAACCTAGACTAAGACGGAACATTATATTATTTGTAATCGCGAATAAAATGGGTGGCTTCAAGTGCGACTACGGAATTTATTAGATTGGGTATGTATCCCTTTAATAAATCGCACAGTTTCGGTAGTTGAACGCATAACAATAGTATGAGTGACGATTTTGTCTCTTGCGAACTTTACTCCTTGTAAAAAATTTCCATCTGTCACTCCTGTTGCCGAAAAATAAATATCACCTGTTGCCATATCTTCAATTTCAAACTTCTTTTCAATATTTTCAATTCCCATTTTTTGTGCGCGAAATTTTTGGTCTTCACGGTTAAACACCAATCGACCCTGCATTTGTCCACCAATACATTGTAACGCCGCTGCGGCTAAGACACCTTCTGGTGCACCACCAATTCCCATATAAATATCAATACCGGTTTCTTCTGGATCAGTGGTATGGATGACTCCAGCAACATCTCCATCTCCAATTAGACGCAGTGCTGCTCCCGTGTTTCGAATTTCTTCAATTATTTTGGTATGTCGAGGACGGTCTAGCACACAAGCTGTTATTTCTGATACCGCGACACCTTTTGTGCTCGCCAACGCTGTTATATTTTCAGTAGGAGTTCGATCTAAGTCAACAAGACCAGGTTCATAGCCGGGGCCGATGGCAATTTTATTCATATAACTGTCAGGAGCATTTAGTAAACCACCAGATTCCGATACTGCTAATACCGCAAGAGCGTTAGGTAGATTCTTAGCACATATAGTCGTACCTTCCAATGGATCTAGAGCAATGTCTACTCGTGGACCATCTTTCGTTCCAACTTCTTCCCCAATGTATAACATTGGTGCTTCATCACGTTCACCTTCACCAATTACTACTGTACCATGAATAGAGATTTGATTAAGCTCCTGACGCATTGCATCAACGGCCGCTTGGTCAGCTGCTTTTTCATCACCTCGCCCTCGAAACCTTGCCGCGGCAACAGCAGCTCGTTCTGTCACCCGCACTAACTCTAGCGTTAATATTCGATCTAGAACTGCCTCAGGTTTTACATTCTCTGTCATTTGTGCTCTTCCATTCAGACCATTTTTTCAATTCTGATCATTTGTGGTTTTTCTACAATTACTTTTTCTGCCCCAACTGTTTTAAGTGCATCTCTGACTGACTTCTCCGTAGTTTCATGGGTTATTAAGATAACTGTTTGCAATTCAATATCCGAATCGGTCAAGGTATTATCTTGGTTTCGCTTCCGTTGCACAATTGATTCTAATGAAATTGAATGTTCCGCCATAGATTTAGCAATAATTGCAAAGGCACCAGGTTGGTCTAATACTGATAATCGAATATAATAACCACCTTCATGAGTTCGCATCCTTGCGCGTTGATATGGTTTTAGTTGATCCGCAAGTATCCCCAATGTTGGCACATATATTCCTCGTGCTAAATCAATCAAATCAGCCAAGACAGCTGTAGCCGTAGTTTCACCACCTGCTCCTGGTCCTACTAAAATAATCTCTCCCAAAAAATTTGCATCAACTGCTACCGCATTCAAAACGCCATCAATACGAGCAATTGCTGATGAAAGCGGCACCATGGTCGGATGAACTCGTTGTTCAATTCCTGATTCAGTTTGCTGCGCCACTCCTAACAACTTAATTCGATACCCTAACTCCAATGCCGCTTCAATATCCGCGATTGTAATTGAAGTAATACCCTCAATAAAAATCGAATCAAATTCAATTTCTGTACCAAACGCTAGACTAGTCAATATTGCTAATTTATGAGAAGTATCGTTACCCTCAATATCAAATGTTGGATCAGCCTCTGCATACCCTAATTTTTGCGCATCTTCCAAACAATCTTTAAATGATAATCGTTCTTGTTCCATCCGCGTTAGAATATAATTACAAGTACCATTCAAAATTCCGTAAATTCGCGATACAGATGTAACCGCTAACGTCTCACGCATTGTTTTTATAATTGGGATCCCACCGGCAACCGCCGCTTCATAATTCAAACTGACGTTTTTCTTTTCACAAATCTGCGCTAATGAAGTACCATGTTTCGCCAATAATGCTTTATTTGCAGTTACCACATGTTTTCCATTATTTAACGCAGCACGAACGGATTCTTCCACAATACCGCTATCACCACCTATTAACTCCACAAATACATCGATTTGATCAGATTGTGCCAATTTAACGGGATCATCAAACCATTTCATATCTGCTAGTTTAATACCTCGGTCTTTAGACCGATCGCGCGCGCAGATTGCTGATACAGTTAACTTTGAAATTAACTGTTTTTCTGTACCTTCATTTTTTTTTTGGATAATTTGCAATAACGAAGAACCAACGGTTCCAAGCCCTGCGACACCTATTCGCAACTTTTCGTTCATGATGATTGGCAGATACCACTTATAAAAGATAGTTAAATTTTAAGAAAACTATTTTGTACAAAAAAATATAAGATCAAAACATCAAACTTCAATTGTTAATCAATTGGAATTGAAATGTCAAAATTTTTAGCCAAGAAAGTTGATTATTATCTGAATCAAATTACTTATTTACTCAGTAGATTTGATTTTTTGTTGAGTACGGTCACCGTGTAGGTCGCGTATTTCAATTAATTCATCAATTGATGAAATTGATTCACCGTCTTGAGTATTAATCGATGCAGAATCTAATCCTGACGTATCTTTTTCATCGTCTGATGTCACAGAAGGTTGATTGTTTTCACTGAGACTACCAAGCAATGAAACATCAGTACTTGCACCACAACTGGTGAGAATTAATGCGATTAAAGCTAAAAAAATTCGTTCCATAATCAATATACTTTACTTTCTAACTAAAAAGATTAAATTAAGTATAGGATTTGACTCCCAAAAAATTTACTAAATATATTATGTTTGAATACTTAGGTAAAAATTTTCAAATAGTTCAAATATTAATTGATTTGATAAAAATTAACTCAATATATGCTAGCTTTAGAAATGTAATAGGTCATTATTGGTAAGAAAGTTAAATACTTACGTTTGACAATAAGATAATTGCATATTTGCAAATGTATTACTAAATTTTTATTAATTAAAGGGGGACATTTGATGTCCAGGGAAAAACAAGATTCTATTTTAGAATATATTATCAATAACCCGGAATCTTTTGCACAAAATTTTGCAAGAATTGTTGAAGGTACTGGGAAAGCGATAGCCGCGTATTCAGATTCAAAGAGTCGCGAAGGACTGAATAAGAGTTTAGATGATGAATTTACAGAAATAGCCTCAACTCTTTCAAAAGTTGG
This sequence comes from Stappiaceae bacterium, assembly GCA_964291365.2. Classification (GTDB taxonomy): domain Bacteria; phylum Pseudomonadota; class Alphaproteobacteria; order Rhizobiales; family Stappiaceae; genus JBDWFY01. Next base: position 5,553 of record OZ219989.1, on the reverse strand, counting down.
TCAATACTGGGTGTCAGACCCACAACGTGTTGTGGAGCTACAATCAAAATTAATATCTGGATACGTAGAAATATGGAATAACACCCTGACTAAATTAGCGGACAACAGCGACATAGATACTGTTGAAGCAAACGAAACTGATAAACGATTTAAAGATGAAGATTGGCAAAAAAATCAATTCTTCAATTTTCTCAAAGAAATGTACTTACTAACCAGCGAATGGGCCGAAAGTTTCGTAAATGATGCAGGTGATATTGATGAACATACACGACACAAGGCTCAATTTTATGTAAAACAAATTGTCAATGCATTGTCCCCATCAAATTATGTCTTTACAAATCCAGAGTTATTGAAGGAAACTATCTCAAGTAATGCCGAAAATCTAGTTCGTGGTATTGATAATCTCGTGGAAGATATCAAGGCTGGAAATGGGGAATTAAAAATTCGTCAAACTGATAGTTCAAAGTTTAAAGTGGGGGAAAATGTAGCAACGACACCTGGGAAGGTGATCGCCCAGAATGATATTTGTCAGTTAATCCAATATATGCCCACAACAGAGAAAGTACTCAGCTTACCACTTCTAATCATACCACCTTGGATCAACAAGTTTTATATCTTGGATTTGAATCCGCAAAAATCCTTTATCAAGTGGGCAGTTGATCACGGACATACAGTGTTTGTTATTTCTTGGGTAAATCCTGATGAAAAACTTGCGGAGAAAAGCTTTGAAAATTATATGAAAGAGGGTGTTTTGGATTCAATCAAAGTAATAAAATCAGTTACGGGTCAATCTAAAGTAAATGCAATTGGTTATTGTGTCGGAGGTACCCTTTTAGCTGCAACACTTGCGTATCTTTCAGCGAAAAAACTTGACAAAGTTGCTTCAGCCACATTTTTAACGACGCAAGTAGACTTTAGCCAAGCGGGTGACTTAAAAGTTTTTGTTGACGAGAAACAGGTGAAGTCATTGGAAGATACAATGGCCAAGAAGGGTTATTTGGATGGCAAGGTTATGGCTAATGTATTTAACATGCTACGTTCAAACGATTTAGTTTGGCCCTATGTAATCAACAACTATATACTTGGAAAAGAACCATTCCCATTTGATCTCCTCTTTTGGAATTCTGACTCGACTCGATTACCAGCGGCAAATCATTCGTTCTATATTCGAAATTGTTATCTGGAAAATAAACTTTCACAGAATAAAATGATTATTGACAATGTAAAACTTGATCTCAGTAAAGTAAAAATACCAATCTACAATCTAGCCACAAAAGATGACCACATTGCACCTGCAAAATCTGTATTTTTGGGTTCAAAATTTTTTGGTTGCGAGGTGAAATTCGTTCTGTCTGGTTCTGGTCATATCGCTGGAGTGATTAATCCACCCGACAAAGAAAAATACCAGTATTGGACTAATGGTCCTGCTAACGGCAAACTTGAAAGCTGGCAAAAAGGTGCAAAAGAAACTAAGGGATCTTGGTGGCCAAATTGGAACGAGTGGATTTACAAACAAAATGGCCGACAAACAAATGCACGGTTTCCAGGAAGCAAGCGTAAAACAATAATTGAAGATGCACCTGGATCATATGTAAAGGTAATGTCTTAGTTCAACTAATTTGCAGTTTTTTTTAAAATTCGGAAACGAAATTTAAATCTATATTCACTTAGGTAACTGATTTAGCCAGTTTCTGCTCCGCAATTATACCAATAAAAGTCTGTGCAACTGTCGCACCTGCAATAGAAGTAATATCCGCATGATCATAAGCCGGTGCCACTTCAACTACATCGCCACCAACAAGGTTCAATGAACTTAGTGTTCGAACTGATTGTAACGCTTCACGCGAACTTAAACCACCAGCAACTGGTGTTCCGGTTCCAGGAGCAAATGCGGGGTCTAGACAATCAATATCAAAAGTTAAATACACTGGCAGGTCACTAACCCGGTCCTTGATCCTATCTGCAATACCATTAATTCCTAAACTATCAACTTCTTCCCCAAAAATTATCTCAATGCCACATGTTTTTGGTGCATGGGTCCTTATCCCAATTTGAATAGATCTAGAAGGATCAATTAGTCCTTCATTCACCGCTCTTTCCACAAATGTTCCATGATCTATTCTACCACCATCGTCGTCCCAAGTATCTTGATGAGCATCAAATTGTACTAGCGCAAGCGTTCCATATTTCTCTTGGTGAACCTTAAGTAAGGGATAAGTTACAAAATGGTCTCCTCCTAGTGAGAACAATTGTGCTCCTGATTGAAGGATTTCACGGGCTTGAGTTTCAATACATTCAGGCACATCCTTATTATATCCATAATCAAATATACAATCCCCGTAATCTACAACATTCAATACCTTGAATGGATCAAGTTTAAAAGGATATTGTGGGTCATCATCGAAAATAGCTGAAGCTCTTCTTATACCTTGTGGTCCAAAGCGCGCACCTGGTCGATTGGAAACCGCGGAATCAAATGGAATTCCCCAAATCGCAAGATCCACATCGGAAAGATCTCGGCTATATGGTCTACGCATAAATGAGAGAACACCACCATATGTTGGTACATGTGCACCAATTGGATTCTTCATATTGGAAACTGCTTTTACCACTAGTTGCGAATTTTCTTTATCCAAAATATCAACCCTGAAAAATTGGTTTTCAAGTCAAATTAAATTTACGATTGACCGAACATTCGTTGAAATACCTAAACGATATTCAAATATTGAATGAATTTCGACAAATTATCATTTAGACAATAGCTTTTCAAATGTGAGAAAGTCAAATTTCAGAAAAATACTTTAGTCTACGCGTTCAAAATCATTTCCAAAAACTTTTTTGTAGTCTTTTGGTTAACCACTTTTCTAATTTCCTCAACTGAAGTATTTTTATTAAATACTCTAGTATACTCATCTGAAATATTGCTAATGGATTTATCCAACTTAATCAACCAATCTGGAGAACTCATTTCAAATACTCTTACCCCTAATTGTGTTGAGATTTCCTTAGTCTTACTTTTCTCTCCCAATTGATCAACCACAATGATTGTCTTTAGGTCTATTTTTGAATTTTTATCAAGTTGACCATCAAATCTATTCAATTTATCAAGTGTAATTTCTGGATTTCCTTTACCAATAAATCCAATATCAAACCGCATTCCACTGTTTTTATCAATAATTGCAGTTGCATCTGACTCTCGAGTTTCATTTTTACTATGAAACCAATAAGTCATAGCGTCCCCTTTACCTTGTTTTTCAAACGAAAAACCCAATAAGTTTAGACTTGAACCTAAAATCAAATATTGGAATATTTTTCCATATATAGACTTTTCTGATCCACGGATTGCAAGGGTTTGTGCACCAATTGAAGTTAGCAGCGCTTGTAATGTGTTCCAATCCCATGTTACTTTTGAATTAATTGATTTCACATTGATGTCAATTTTTCCAAATTTCTTTTCAACAAACTGTGACGAGTTGAATATAGTTGTTTTTGCTAAATTTAGATATTTCTCTACATTTGAATAATCAGAACGTAAAACATTTTGGATTTGTTTTTCTGTCAATCCTAAAATCCACTGTAAAATTAAACGACGTGGATCACTTCTTGGTAAATCAATTAGTTCCTGACTTGATTTCACCAAAATTTTTTTTATTGAAAATTTTTGACTTGCATAAAATAATGTCAAAAATAATCCAGCATTTAATATTCCTATTCTTTCTTTTGTTATCGGTTCAGTAAATTCGCGCACATTTCCACCACACATTGAATTTACAACAACAGCTTTAATTTTTTCAATTGGATAATTCTGAAGTACAGTTTTTCCGGTAGGTTTAATGTATTTTACGCACCATTCTGGTACAAAATCAATTATTTTCACGAAACAATTCCCCTTGAATTGCCGGTATTGATGGCACCTCACAATTAACATAATTAATCTGCGATGCACGATAGCTGTTGTGTTTCAAAATCTTTTCTTTCATTGACTCCACATATTCGGCTTTTCGTTCACATAATATAAAAGTCCGATTCAAATCAATACACGCAAGTCCCGTAGTACCAATTCCAGCATATGGATCAACAACAATATCCTCTTCAAAGGAATAATACTGAATAACTTTTTTTGCCAACTGCAACGGAAATACTGCAGGATGATCCTTACTTCTTGTGGGAGAAATACGCCAAATGTTAGTTACGTCATAATCACCTACGATTTTCGACTTTTCAACTAATTCTGGTCTGGAGTGATTGCGTATGAACCAATCTATCAATTTGTCCGATTTTTTACGGTAAACTAATACATACTCAGTTACAGGAACAGTCTTGTATTGTAATGGATTTCGATCTGCACTAAATCTTCTACCCCGCCCAGTTGCCCAACCTGCACCAGTAGGTTTCTCCCAAATTATATCATCCACAAATTCAAAACCTGCGGTAATAAATATTTGATGAATGTCAAATGGAACCGCAATCCGTTTGGATGATTGTGATCGGCTTGCTCGTCGAATTAAAACAGGAGCGACATTCATTACCGCAAACCGACCTGAGATCACTATTCGACTAATTTCATTCACTACAGTCGCAATACAATTTAAATAATCTGTGTAATCACAGTAATCTGCGTATCCTGGTCTAGCATTATAGTATGGTGGAGAAGTGAACATTAAATGTACTGACTCAGATGGTATATTTTTCAGGGTTTCTTCACTATCACCCAAAATAATAGTATCATTCAAAGTCTTGATTGAAATAGGTACCTGTTTCGATTTTTTATGAACCTTCTTCATTTTGGTGTTTAGTCGCTTTACTAAAGTAGGCCGATCAGTAGATTTCTCAATATCTATAACACCACTCAATGCATTAATTACTGTTTCACCAATTAATTGATTATTGGAATTCAGCAATGGTACACGCCAAATGTCATATCGGTCATCAATTTCTGGCATTCCAAGACAAATACTCTCGTTTATATCAAGCATTTTTACCGCACTTTCTGCGATAGCTCTGGCATGACGAGAAGTATGTACCAAATACTCTTCACTTTGCTTTTGAATAGCCAACTGTTGCACTAAACTCTCCAAATGTGATCCAGGTATTCCAAAATATTTGTTTTCAATTCAAATTATTTCAATTTAATCAAAAAATCTATTTTTTTCTATAGATCAAAACTTTGAACTAACCAATCTAACCGAAAAATTAGATTCGCAAATTGTCGCTTCCAAAATAATTGTCCAAGAACGTTAATCTGTTTCTCACTCTTATGATAAATGATCTGATGAAATTTCAACCAGCTTTTTGAAGCATGGTATTTACACGTAAAAAACAAGCATAAACTTTAGTTTATGCTTGTTTTACAAGAACATTCAGGAGTTGAAATATTAACGCTTAGAGAATTGGTACGATCTGCGCGCCTTTCGTCGACCATATTTTTTTCGTTCCACAACCCGTGAATCTCGAGTCAAAAAACCTTTTTTCTTCAATACACTGCGCAATTCTGGTTCATAATAAGTTAAAGCTTTTGAAATCCCGTGTCGCAATGCTCCTGCTTGACCGGAA